>NZ_CM192969.1:0-5094381 GCF_041475645.2 Xanthomonas sp. NCPPB 3569 | reverse complement strand
CAAAGTGTGATCATCTGTTGCCGGCTGCGGCGCGCAGAAAAGCGCCGTGCTCGCAGCCCGGTAGTGAAAAGAGGATGGACCAGCCTAGCACCGAGGGCAGGGTTTTCCCAGAGTTATTCACAGGGCCATCCACAGGGCGCCGCCGTCCTCATCTGCGGTAAAGCAAGCAGGGTGTTGACCGGAGCCGCGGCAGGCTATAGAATTACCGGTTCTATTCGTCTCCATCCATGCAGAGGGCCCCATGGCCACCAAGCGTACTTTCCAACCCAGCAATCTCAAGCGAGCACGCGATCATGGCTTCCGCGCACGTATGGCAACCGCCGACGGCCGCAAGATCCTGGCTCGCCGCCGCGCCAAGGGCCGCAAGCGCCTGAGCGCTTGATTGCCGCGCCGCTCCCTGCGGCCGAGGCAGTCCCTACCGTGAACGCATCGAACCCGCGCAGGCGATTTCCTCGCTCTGCGCGGGTTCGTACGCGTGCGCAATATACGATCGTTTTCGACGCTGCACGTCGCACCTCGGACCCACTCCTGAGCCTGCACTGGCGCACCGGCGATACGCCGCCGCGCCTGGGCATGGCGGTGTCGCGCAAGGTCGATACGCGCGCGGTCGGACGTAACCGCATCAAACGTGTGCTGCGCGATGCCATGCGGCATCTGCTGCCCGAGCTGGCCGGTGGTGATTACGTCATCGTGGCGCGCTCGGCGGCGGCAAAAGCGACCAATCCACAGATTCGCGATGCCTTCGTGCGTCTGCTGCGCCGTGCCGGCGCATTGCCCCTGCCTGCTGCGCCCGGCACAATGCCGCCCGCCAGGACGGTGCGCCCATCCTCCCCTTCCCCGACAGAGCCGGAACTGTAGTTCCGACTGAGCGAGTGCTGCCCGATGAACCAGACCCGTGTTTTCCTGATTTTTGCCTGGCTGATGGTCGCGGCGTTGCTGTGGATGGAGTGGGGCAAGGACAAGGCGGCTGCCAATGCGCCGGTGGTCGCGGCGACGCAGTCGGTGCCGGCGGCGCGCGACCTGGATGCGGCAGCGCCGAGCGCGGCCAATGTACCTTCGGCCCAGGCCATTCCGCAGGCCGGCGCGCTGGGCACCGTGCCGGCGACCAGCAGCACTGCGGCGACACCGGCTGCTGCCGGCGCTGCGCCGGTGGTGACCCTGACCTCGGACGTGCTGCGCCTGAAGCTGGATGGCCGCAGCGTGCTCGATGCCGAGCTGCTGCAGTTCCCGCAGACCAAGGACGGCACCGCGCCGGTCAGCCTGCTGACCGAAGATCCGGCGCACCCCTATAACGCCACCAGCGGCTGGGCCAGCGAGCATTCGCCGGTGCCGGGTGTGGGCGGCTTCCGCGCCGAGCAGCCGGGCACGACGTTCGAACTGGCCAAGGGCCAGAACACGCTGGTGGTGCCGTTCGTCTGGAATGGCCCCGACGGCGTCTCGATCCGTCGCACCTTCACCCTGGAGCGCGGCCGCTATGCGATCTCGATCAAGGACGAGGTGATCAACAAGAGTGGCGCGCCGTGGAACGGCTACGTGTTCCGCAAGCTGAGCCGGGTGCCGACCATCCTCAGCCGCGGCATGACCAATCCGGACTCATTCAGCTTCAATGGCGCGACCTGGTACAGCCCGCAGGAAGGCTATGAGCGCCGCGCGTTCAAGGACTACATGGACGACGGTGGCCTGAATCGCCAGATCACCGGCGGCTGGGTGGCGCTGCTGCAGCACCACTTCTTCACCGCCTGGATTCCGCAGAAGGACCAGGCCTCGCTGTACGTGCTGGCCCAGGACGGCCCACGCGACGTGGCCGAGCTGCGTGGACCGGCCTTCACCGTGGCGCCGGGCCAGACCGCCAGCACCGAAGCGCGCCTGTGGGTGGGCCCGAAGCTGGTCAGCCTGATCGCCAAGGAAGACGTCAAGGGCCTGGACCGCGTGGTCGATTACAGCCGCTTCTCGATCATGGCCATCATCGGCCAGGGCCTGTTCTGGGTGCTGAGCCATCTGCACAGCTTCCTGCACAACTGGGGCTGGGCCATCATCGGCCTGGTGGTGCTGCTGCGTCTGGCGCTGTATCCGCTGTCGGCTGCGCAGTACAAGTCCGGTGCCAAGATGCGTCGCTTCCAGCCCCGCCTGGCGCAACTCAAGGAGCGCTACGGCGACGATCGCGTCAAGTACCAGCAGGCGACGATGGAGCTGTTCAAGAAGGAAAAGATCAACCCGATGGGCGGCTGCCTGCCGCTGCTGATCCAGATGCCGATCTTCTTCGCGCTGTACTGGGTGCTGGTGGAGTCGGTGGAACTGCGCCAGGCGCCGTGGCTGGGCTGGATCCAGGATCTGACTGCGCGCGACCCGTACTTCATCCTGCCGCTGCTCAACATCTCGATCATGTGGGCCACGCAGAAGCTGACCCCGACCCCGGGTATGGACCCGATGCAGGCCAAGATGATGCAGTTCATGCCGCTGGTGTTCGGCGTCATGATGGCCTTCATGCCGGCCGGCCTGGTGCTGTACTGGGTGGTCAACGGCGGCCTGGGTCTGTTGATCCAGTGGTGGATGATCCGCCAGCACGGCGAGAAGCCGAGCAAGATCATCCAGGCCAACGCCAAGTAAGTTCACCAAGGCCCGCCGCAAGGCGGGCTTTCTGCATGTCAGCCCGCATGTATTGCCTGTTGTCTGTTTCGCCAAGGACGCCGTCGTGACCACATCGCCGTTGCATCGCCTGTTGCTGTGCGCAAGTTGCGTGGGAGTGCTGGCGTTGGCCGGCTGCGGCACGCAGGACGCCAGCGACGCTGCCGCCGCCGCGAAGCCCACTGCTGCAACGCGTGCTGACACGCAGGCGGACAAGACCGGGAACGCCACCGGTGCATTGATCGCGCAACTGCGCCAACATCTGGACCGGCACCGCCGCATCATCGTGCTGCTGGCCGATGAGGACACGCAAACACCACGCGATCGCGCCACCTCCAGCAGCGTGGGCCAGCAGTTGTTTCACGAAAACCTGGAGCAGCGCGAGCGCATTGCCGCATCGTTCGACAGCGTGCTGATCTCCCAAGACGCACGCCGGTTCGCGACGATTGCCGCGGTGCTGGACGAAGTGGAATCTGCGCCGGATCTGTTCGATGCCGACCGCCTGGCATTTGCCGAGGTGCTGCGCGATCTGCATGCACGCATCGGCCGCGACTCTGCATTGCCGGCGGTGAAACTGCATCAGCGCATCGGCGAGGATCTGGAAGCGCTGGACGAGATCGAGCGCAGCTACGACAAAGAGTTGACGCAGATCTTCAGTCGTTTCGATCGCAGCCGCGCCATCGTGCCCAAGCGCGAGAAATGGGGCGACTACGTGGCGCATCTGCGCACGCTCTACACGCGCGAGAACATCCTGCGCGACCATGGCGTGGTCGAGCCGTACCCGTTGTCCGCGCGCGACAGCGAAGTGTTCGGCCGCGACCTGCCGCCCAAGACGGTGGTGCTCACCTTCGACGATGGCCCGCACAAGGCCTACACCGAGGAGATCGTGGCGATTCTCAAGCGCTACGATGTGCCAGGCGTGTTCTTCGAAGTGGGGCGCAATCTCGGCAGTGTGGATGCCGCCGGCAAAGCGCAACTTGCGCCGCTGTCCAAGATCAGCCACACGCTGATGGAAGAAGGCTACGCCGTGGGGAACCACAGCCTGACCCACGCACAGTTGTCCAAAACCACTGGCGATGCAATGCGTCGCCAAGTGCTGGATACCGACATGTTGCTGCGTGCGGTGGACGACAAACGCGCGCCGCTGTTCCGGTTTCCGTATGGCGCACGCAATGCGGAAGGCTTGCAGCTGCTGGGCGAGGCCGGCCTGAAATCGATCATGTGGAACATCGACTCGCTGGACTGGGCCGACCCGGTGCCCGAATCCATCGTGCAGCGCGTGCTCGATCAAGTGAACAAGGAGCAGCGGGGCATCGTGCTGTTCCATGACATCCACGATCGCGCAGTGAAAGCGCTGCCTCAGATTCTGGATCGGCTCATCGCCGACGGGTACCAGTTCGCCGGCTGGAATGGCCGTGAGTTTTCGGTCGCGCGTGCACCCAGCGCAATGGCCGATGCCACGGTGACCACCGGCTATGCGAAATCGTGGGCGATCGTGATCGGTATCGACGACTACGCGCAGTGGCCCAAGCTGGAATATGCGGCCAACGATGCGCAGGCAATTGCCAGTACCCTGACTGGGCCGTTGGGATTTCCGTCCTCGCAAGTGATCGTGCTCAAGGACGGGCAGGCCACGCGCAACAATATCCTGGCCGCATTCCACGACCGCCTCGGCGAAGGCCGTGCACAAACCAACGACCGCGTGTTCGTGTTCTTTGCCGGGCATGGCGCCACACGACGGCTCGCTTCCGGTCGCGATCTTGGTTACATCATTCCGGTCGACTCGGACCCGCAGCATCTGGCCAGCGATGCGATCGCAATGAGCGATTTGCAGAACATCGCCGAAAGCCTGCAGGCCAAGCACGTCTTCTTCGTGATGGATGCGTGCTACAGCGGGCTGGGATTGACGCGTGGCGGGCCGACGTCCAGCGCGTACCTGCGCGAGAACGCGCGGCGTATTGCGCGCCAGATGCTCACCGCCGGCGGCGCCGATCAACAGGTGGCCGACAGCGGGCCCAATGGGCATTCGGTGTTCACCTGGGTGCTGTTGCAGGCATTGGCCGGCAAGGGCGACCTCAATGGCGATGGCTTGATCACCGGAACCGAACTGGCCGCGTACGTGGCGCCTGCAGTCTCGGCAGTCTCGGCGCAGACGCCGGCCTTCGGCAGCCTGCCCGGTTCGCAAGGCGGCGAATTCGTGTTCCAGGTTCCCAGCGGCGAAGAATTTCTCACTGCGCAGACCGCGCAGCTGTCGGCCGATGCGATTGCGCTCAACTCACGCGTGGACGCAGCGCGCCCTGTGCCGGCCGCAGCCGGTGCGACAGCGGCTGCAGCGCCGGTGACGGTGAAGACCCTGCAAGGTGGTCAGGCCACGCTGGTGTTGCCCACCGCAGTGAAGAGCAGCGATCGCCAACGCGCACAGCTGGCCAACGAACGCGGCCTGCAGTTGTACAAGGAACAGCGCTATGCCGACGCGGCCGAGCAATTTGCCGAGGCACTGAAGCTGCGCCCGGATTTTGCGCTGGCGGCCAACAACCTGGGCTTTGTGTATTACCGTCAGGGGCGCTTTGCCGAATCGGCGCGCTGGCTGGAAAACACCTTGAAGATCGATCCCTCGCGCGCGGTGGCCTATCTCAATCTCGGCGATGCATATGCGAAGGCAGGTGATCGCGACAAGGCGCGCAAGGCCTATTCCACGTACCTGGAATTGCAGCCGCAAGGCAGTGGTGCCGAGCAGGCGCGCGCGCAGCTGCAATCGTTGTGACCGGACGTCGCGACACGACACGGCGTGCAGACGCCAGTCAGCGCGAATGTCGCCACGGCAGGTGATTCAAAGGAACCCGCACACACGCGGATCGGCACTGGTGGCCGCGCCGTTTAAAATCTCTGTGTCCCTTTTCAATCCTCGTTAGAGCAGTGCCCATGGCGTCTTCCACCTCTACCATCGTTGCCATTGCCAGTGCTGCCGGAATCGGCGGTGTGGGGATCGTGCGCCTGTCCGGGCCGCAGTCGGTGCAGATCGCAGCGCAGCTTGGAATCGCGGTGCTGCAGCCGCGGCATGCGCACTACGCGCGTTTTCGCGACGGGCAGGGCGCCGTCATCGACGATGGCATTGCGCTGTGGTTCAACGCGCCGCACAGCTTTACCGGCGAAGACGTCGTCGAGCTGCAAGGCCATGGCAGCCCGGTGCTGTTGCGGCAACTGGTTGCCCGCTGCATCGAACTGGGGGCACGCCAGGCACGCGCCGGTGAGTTCAGCGAACGTGCCTTTCTCAACGGCAAGCTCGATCTTGCGCAGGCCGAGGCGATCGCCGACCTGATCGCAGCCGGCGACCTGAGGGCGGCACGCGCAGCGCGGCGCGCACTGGACGGGGTGTTTTCGCAACGGGTCGATGCATTGGCCGAAACCCTGACCCGCCTGCGCATCCATGTCGAGGCCGCCATCGACTTTGCCGACGAGCCCCTCGATACCTTGGGCGGGAACCAGCTACGCGATGGTCTGGGCCAGGCGCGCAACGTACTCGCGCAGCTGCTGCGCGATGCCGAACGCGGACGCAAGTTGCGCGACGGCCTGCATGCGGTGTTGATCGGTCCGCCCAACGCCGGCAAGAGTTCCCTGCTCAATGCGCTGGCCGGTAGCGACCGTGCGATCGTCACCGATGTTGCCGGCACCACCCGCGACACCTTACGCGAAGCCATCCAGCTCGACGGGTTCGAGTTGACCCTGGTCGATACCGCCGGCCTGCGCGATGGCGGCGATGCGATCGAACGCGAAGGCATGCGCCGCGCACGTGCCGAGCTGGAACGCGCCGACCTGGCGCTGGTGGTGCTGGATGCACGCGACCCGCAGGCCGCCCGCGATGCCATCGGCGATGCCATCGATGCGGTGCCGCGTCAGCTGTGGATCCACAACAAGTGTGATCTGCTTGCCGATGCCGCGCAGATCGATGCCAACGCGATCGCCGTTTCGGCCGTGACCGGGCAGGGACTTGAGCAATTGCACACCCGCCTGCGCGAGCTTGCACTGGGCGATGGCGTGGACAGCGTCGATGGCGAATTCTCCGCCCGCACCCGGCATGTCCAAGCGCTGCGTCGCGCCGAACGCCACGTGGACGCTGCCGATCTGGAACTGGGTTTCGAGCAGCTGGAACTGGCTGCCGAAGAACTGCGCCTGGCACATGAAGCGCTCGGCGAGATCACCGGAAAGCTCAGTGCCGATGACCTGCTCGGCAAGATCTTCTCGAGTTTTTGCATCGGCAAGTGATGCGTGGTGTGCAGCGCGCTGGGGCGGGCGGGAACCGTTGAACCGGCCGCGGTCAAACGCATCTGCCGCCGCACATCATCGGCGTGGACGGCGATGCGGGCGCAAACGCTCGCACCTCGTCCGAGCCCAGCAGGCGCAGCGGCCGTGCGCTTGCCGTGGACTACATCACCCCAGGCAATACGGTCTTCAGCGCCTGGCCTTCGGCGTTGCACGCAGCCACCGCGGACGCAGCCGGCTGCTTGGCCTGCGCCTGTTCGATCTCGCGGCGTGCGGCGGCCAGGTCTTTTTCGAACGCAGGATTGGCGTGCAATGCGGCGACCGTGGCGGCGCCCACCACGCGGCCCTGGGTGACATCGCTCTGCCAGTGCACGTTGCAGACTAGGCGGCTGTCGCCGAAGGCGCGGCCGCGCGCGAGCAGGGCATCGCGGCGGGCAGGGGCGATTTCCGACAGGATCAGGCCCCAGGTCCAGCCGATGGCGGTGTGGCCGGAGGGGTAGGAGCCGTTCTTGCGCAGCGCCGCGTCATCGGCCGGGGTGCACATCGGTTGGGCGTTGCGCATGAAAGGACGCGGGCGTTGGTAGCGTGCCTTGGCGGCGCTGGTCGCGGTGCTGGCATCGCGCATGCTGCGTTCGAGCAGACCGATCAGATGCGGGGTGCTGGTCTGGTCGATCTGGATGCCCAGCGCGCAGCTGAAGTGCGTGGCGGCAGCCGGAAAGCTCAGGACCGCGTCCTGCGCGGCCAGCTCCCAGCGCGGTGTCCCGCGCAGGGCGAGCATGGCCTTGGCGACTGCCTCGTCGTTGGCGAGCGCAGCGCTGCCCTCCTGCGGTGGCGGTGGTACCAGCTGCACGCTGTCGGGCAGTTGTTGTTGTTCTAGATACCCATGCGCGTCGGTGGCGAGCACCGAATCTTTCGAGGCTGGCTTGTCGCGTGCACTTGCGATGCCGCTGCCGATCAACAGTGCGGCGACGGCAACGCTGACCAGCGTCCGATGAAAGTGGCGAGCACTGCGCTGGGACATAGCAACCTCAGACAACACGAATGGAAGAGCCCGCAGATTACGACGGCTCGATGACAGCTGCATGCCAAGGCAACGCAGCAACGGCGAGGGATGCGAAACGGTTGTCGTTGCACTGTCATGTTTCGGTCGCATCGACGCAAGACAACTGTCGCACGCTTGCCGCCATCTTTTGACTCGTCCCCAACGCCGCTCATGCCCAAGACCCATCAATTAAGTGCCGCCGTTCTCGCCGCGCTCGTGCTCGCACCTGCCGTTTACGCCGCCGACCTTGAGGTGTCTGCCGATACCGGTGCGACGGTGCAGCAACTCGATGCGGTGTCGGTGATCGGTCAGGGCGAAACGCGCCAGGTGCAGCGCATCACCCAGCAGGACATCCCGGTATTGCCGCCAGGTACCAGCATCCAGAAGCTGCTCAACCGCATGCCGGGCGTCAATGTGCAATCCAACGATGCATTCGGTGCCAACGAAGAGTCGCAGACGATCAGCCTGCGCGGTTTCAACGGCACGCGCCTGGGCTATACGCTCGACGCTCTGCCGCTGGGCGATAACGCGTATGGCAACTACAACGGCCTCAACATCAGCCGCGCATTGATCGCAGAAAACTTCGGCGGCGTGGAGCTGGCCTCGGGCATCGGTGCGTTGGGCACGGCGTCGACCAGCAACCTGGGCGGCACCATCCAGTATTACTCGGCCGATCCGTCCAGCGTATTCGGCGGCCAGGTCTCGCAGACGGTGGGCTCCGACGCCAACCGCCGCACCTTCCTGCGCGTGGATACCGGCGACTACAACGGGTTTTCGGCGTATGTGTCCGGCATCAATGCCGAAGCGGACATGTGGGCGCGCCCGGAATCGCCGACCACCACGCGGCAGTTCAATGCCAAGGGCGTGTACCAGTTCGATGGCGGCAAGCTGACCGCATTCGCCGATACCTCGCGGACCTCGCAGGCCGACTATGCGTATCTGTCCAAGAGCGGCATGGCGCGTGGCCTGGGCTGGGACTGGAATCTGTACGCGCCGGACTGGAACCGCGCCTTGGCCGCAGCGTATTGCGCACCGGCCACGCGCAACGCCGCGCGTTGCGGCTTCAGTGGCGGCGTGGACAACATCGACGATGCGTATTACCAGAGCCGCGCCTTGCGCGACGACGACCTGTTCTATGTCGCCGGCGACTTCCAGCCCAACGATGCGATCAGCCTGCACACGCAGGTCTATCACCACGAAAACAAGGGCCAGGGCCACTGGTGGTCGCCGGGCCAGGCCTCCAACCCCGGCACGCCGCAGGCATTGCCGATCTCCATCCGCAGCACCAATTACTGGATCAACCGCACCGGCGGCATCGCCTCGCTCGGGTGGGAGTTGGGCCCGCATCACCTGGAAGCGGGCCTGTGGTATGAGCGCAATCACCATGATGTGGAGCGCAACTTCTACTGGATCACCGGGCCGGTCAGCGACGATAAGTTCCTGCAGAATCCCAACCGTCGCCTGTTCTCGCAGAACTACGTCATCACCACGCGCCAGTTCTATGTGCAGGGCAATTTCAAGTTCTTCGATGAGCGTCTGAGCCTGGACCTGGGCATCAAGAGCCCGAGCACGGAAATGACCGCGCGCGAGACGCCGGGCGTGGCGGTGGAAGCGCCGGTGGCCACCGGCTCGCTCAAGGCCAGCGAATCGGTGTTGCCGCAGATCGGCTTGGGCTATCGCCTGGCCGAAGGCCAGGAAGTGTTCACCTCGTACGCGGAAAACATCGCCGCATTCCAGGGCGGCGGCGCCGGCGGCCCGTTGCTGGTGACCCAGGCCTCGTTCGATGCCAGCGTCGGCGCATTGGAGCCGGAGAAATCGCGCACGCTGGAAGCGGGCTATCGCTTCGTGCGCGACCGCTTCGAAGCCTCGCTGGTCGGCTACGACGTGACCTTCGATAACCGCCTGCTTTCGCTCAACCCCTGCGCCAGCATCCAGCAGGGCACGACGCCGGCATGCACCACGCGCTTCTTCAACGTCGGCTCGGTGAGCAGCCGCGGCGGCGAACTGACGGTGATCTGGAAGCCGACCAGCTACCTGCAATGGTACAACTCGGCCTCGATCAATCGCTCCACCTACGACGACAACTACGTGCAGAACGGGGTGGTGATTCCCACCGCCGGCAAGTACACCGTCGACACGCCCAAGCGCATGTTCGCCAGCGAACTGGCCTTCAATTACGGGCCTTGGAATCTCAACCTGCGCGGGAAGTACACCGGCCAGCGCTATTACACCTATACCAACGACCAGGGCTTTGGCGGCTACACCGCCTTCGATGCGGGCGGCGGTTATGACTTCGGCCAGGTCGGTGTGCTGCAGGGTCTCAAGCTCTCGCTCAATGTCACCAACCTCACCGACAAGCGTTACGCCTCCAATCTCACCGCGTTCGCCAACACCGACCCGAACGGGCGTCAGCTGGCCTTCCATGCCAGTGCGCCGCGGCAAGTGTTCTTGACGCTGGATGCCAAGTTCTGAGGACGCGAATCGGGAATCGGGAGTGGGGAATCGTAAGAGCCGGTCTTGCGGTTGCTTACCGATTTCGGTTTCGATCGACGCAGACGGTTTTAGGCTGGCTCACAAGACGTCGCAAGCGATTTTCCGGCGGGTGCGGACGATGCAGCGGAAGCGGGATGTACAGTCGTACCTCCCGCGCCGCCCATCGAGTGGACTCGCCTGGCGGCCATACGTCGATTCGGTACCTGTTTTTCGTTGGAGAGATGCATGACGCAGTTCGGTCGTATCTGGTTGGTGGGAGCGATGATGGTTGGCACGAGCGGCCCTGCAGTTGCCGAAGCGCCGCTGGCCAAGACGGTGCAGATCTTTGCGCACCGCGGCGCCAGTGCGCTGCGTCCGGAACACACCCTGGCCTCTTATGCCAAAGCCATTGTCGATGGCGCCGATTTTGTCGAGCCGGATCTGGTGTCGACGAAGGATGGCGTGCTGATCGCGCGGCACGAGAACGAGATCGGCGGCACCACCGATGTGGCGAGCCATCCGGAGTTCGCGGCGCGCAAGACGCGCAAAACCATCGATGGCCAGGCGATGGAAGGCTGGTTTACCGAAGATTTCAGCCTGGCCGAGTTGAAGACGCTACGTGCGCGCGAGCGACTGCCGCAGCTGCGCGGCACGCGCTGGGACGGGCAATTCCAGGTCGTGACCTTCGATGAAATCATCGATTTCGTCGCTGCAGAATCGGCAGCGACCGGGCGCGCCATCGGGCTCATTCCGGAGATCAAGCACCCGAGCTATTTCAAGGCGCTTGGCCTGCCGATGGAAGACAATGTGCTGGCCACCTTGCAGGCGCATGCCTATACCCGGACTGCGCCGGTGATCATCCAGTCGTTCGAGACCGGCAACCTGCGCTATCTGCGCAGCAAGATCGGCCGCACCAGCAACATCAGCCTGCTGCA
Organism: Xanthomonas sp. NCPPB 3569; assembly: GCF_041475645.2. Lineage (NCBI taxonomy): Bacteria > Pseudomonadati > Pseudomonadota > Gammaproteobacteria > Lysobacterales > Lysobacteraceae > Xanthomonas > Xanthomonas sp. NCPPB 3569. The sequence goes on along the minus strand of NZ_CM192969.1, from coordinate 5,083,047 downwards.
GTTGCTCGGTGGCGCGCAGGTGGCGCTGCCCGATGCCGGCGCGGACGGTGCGCCGAAGACCTACGGGCAGATGATCACGCCCGACGGCCTCAAGCAGGTCGCACGCTATGCCGACGCAATCGGCCCCGACATCCGTAGCATCATCCCGCTGGATGCGCAGCAACGCCTGGGGACGCCCACCCTCCTGGTGCACGATGCGCATGCGGCCGGTTTGCAGGTGCAGCCCTACACCTTCCGACCGGAGAACTACTTTCTGGCCGCCAACAACCGCAGCAGTGGCGCGGTGACCGAGCGCAACGACGCCGGTGCATTGGTCGAGTTGCAGGCGTATCTGGATGCCGGGATCGATGCGTTCTTCGCCGACGATCCGGGCCTGGCGCGGCGCGCGTTGAGCGGGCATTCCTTGCGCTAGCCAGCAGCCGTAGGAGCGTGCCAGCGCGCGACGAGCTCTGCCGGTAAAGCCCATCGCGCGCGGGCACGCTCCTACGCAGAGCAGAGCAACGCCATCGATCGCGCGGGCAAAGTTGAGACGTGATCTGAACGCCGGTATCGATGCGTTTTCGCCGATGACCTTAGCATGGCGTGGCGCGCATTGAGCGGGCACCGTCGCGTCAGGTAGCGCCTGTAGGAGCGCACCCGGGCACGACGAAGCGTTACCGGGGAAGCTCCATCGCGCCCGGGCGCGCTCCTACGCATGGCATGGCAACGCGATCGACCCACTCGTAGTTGCCTGATACGTCTCAGGTTCCCGGCGGGCGTTCGCGCGGCGGGAAATGCAGCACCACGTTGTCTGAGCCATCGTCCTGGCGCTGCCACAGCACGGGCACCTGACGCGGCGGTGGCGGTTCCAGCATCGCGTGCTCGGGGTTGCTCACTTCCCAGGCAGCGTCTTCGTCCTCGTCTTCCCAGCTGTAGCGCGGCCTGGCCTGTTGCGGGTCGCGCAGGCGCAGCAGCAGGGCGGCGATCAACCCGGCCACCGCACCGCCCAGATGCGATTGCCAGGACACGCCGGCTTCGTGCGGCAGGATGGTCATCAGCATGCCGCCGTAGAACAGGAAGGCGATCATGCTGGTGGCGATCGCGGGGCGGTCGCGGCGTAGCAAGCCCAGCACGAACACCAGGAACATCAGCCCGTGGGTCACGCCGCTGGCACCCAGGTGCCGGCTGCCGGGTTCGCCCAGCAGCCACGCGCCCAGGCCCGAGCCCAGCCACAACAGCGGCAGCGCCATCACGGTGGCACGCGGATACACGCTGCCGGCCAGCGTGCCCAGGATCAGCAGCGCGGCGGCATTGGCGCCCAGGTGCGCCAGCGAGCCGTGCAGCAGCGGTGCGGTAAGGATGCCGAGCAGGCCGTCGGCCTGTAGCGGCGCCACCGCCCAGGCGCGCCAGTCGAACATGCCCTGGGCGGTGAATACCGCCACCAGCAACAACACGGCGGCCAGGCTGATGTTGAAGGCACGCAAGATCCGGGAACGATCCAGGCGAGCTTGGGTGGTGGTTTCTGCGGCGGCAACAGGATGCGGTGTCATACCTTCACGGATGGCGTCGCACGGGGGTTTTACAAGCCTGCCCGGCGCGGGATAAGCAGGCCCGGCGACGGGATAATCCAATCCCGGCGCCGATCGTTGGCGCATCCGCCTGCGCCACATCACGGATGATCTGTTGCTTGGCTGCAGGGTCCTTGCCCGCCCACCATCGCCGGACACGCTACAAGTACGTCCTTGTGAGCTCTGGCGCGGCATCCATGCCGCGCAAGGTCCCGCGACGGTGAGCGGGCAAGGACCAGTGGAGATGGTCGGTGCGCCTGTTTTCAACAAAGCCACCTACAACTCTTTGGTGCGGTGTCCTCGCCGCTTGCGAGACCGTTGGCGGCATGGATGCCGGCATCGAGTCCCCAGGGACGGGTTCACGGTGTGTCCCGCGAGCGGTGAGGGCACCGCGCCCTCGACTCACCTAGCTTTTGATTGTTGATCGTCGCTTGGCTGCAGGGCCCTTGCCCGCCCACCATCGCGGGACACGCTGCACGTACGTCCTTGTAGGCGCTTACGCAGCGTCCATGCCACATAAGGTCCCGCGCCGGTGAGCGGGCAAGGACCTGTCGAGATGGTCGACGCGCATGGTTGCCAGCAGTGCAGGCTGCGCCACCAATCCCGAATCCCGACTGCCCAATCCCGGCCCCTCAGTGCCCGGCAGGCTTGGGTGGGCGCAGCAGGCTCAGCACGATGGTGCCCACCAGGATCGCCACCACCACGCCCAGCGACACCAGCACCGGGATCTTGTACAGATCGATGATCATCATCTTGATGCCGATGAACACCAGGATCACCGCCAGGCCGTAGGGCAGCAGGTGGAAGCGGTCGGCCATGCCGGCCAGCAGGAAGAACATCGCGCGCAGGCCCAGCACCGCGAACACGTTGGAGGTGAGCACGATGAACGGGTCGGTGGTGATCGCGAAGATCGCCGGGATGCTGTCCACCGCGAAGATCACGTCGATCACCGCGATCAGGATCAGCACCACGAACAGCGGCGTAAACCAGCGCTTGCCGTCCTTGATCACGCTGAGCAGGTTGCCGTGGTACTGCGGGCTCAGGCGCAGGTGCCGGCGCATCCAGCGCAGCACCGGGTTGGCTTCCAGATCCGGCTCCTTGCCGGCGGAGAACCACATCTTGATGCCGGTCAGCAGCAGGAACGCGCCGAACACGTAGAGCAGCCAATGGAACTTGGCCAGCAGCATCGAGCCGGCAAAGATCATGATCGCGCGCAGCACGATCGCGCCCAGCACACCGATGATCAGCACGCGCTGGCGCTGTTCTTCGGGCACGCCGAAGTAGGTCATCACCATCAGGAACACGAAGATGTTGTCGACCGCCAGGGATTTTTCCACCAGGTAGCCGGTGAGGAACTGCAGCCCGATCTGGTCGGCCTGCGCGTCCCCGACGCTGCCTTGCAGGTACCACCACAGCCCGGCATCGAAGGCCAGCGCCAGCAGCACCCAACCGATGCTCCACCAGGTGGCTTCCTTGAAGGTCACCTTGTGGGCGCCCCCGTGGCGCATCAGCACCAGATCGATCAGCAGCGCGGCGACCACCACCACCGCGAAGCCACCCCATAACCAGACGTTGCCAATGGTTTGCATAAGAATCCCGAAAAAGTGAAAGCGGCCTGGACAGCCGGTTGGGCTGAGGCCTTGTGACACGGAAATCGTGGATTCCGGGTGACGGACCTTCGCCTGCGCGGCGAAGGTCTCGCTCGCAACCGGCTGGGCCGGTTGCCGTTGCACCGGAGCGCCTGATGCCAGGGCTCGTCATGACGGCGACAACGCTGGGAGCTACTCCCCTTCTGCGCCCGATTCTGCGTGCCCGGCGCAGGCACGTCAATCCAGCCGGATACAATGGGCCGATGAATATTCCAGTCCCCCTCGTCCGTCTCAAGAATGCCTGGCGCTCCAGCCACCCGTGGATCTTCCAGAAGTTGGTGGAAAAGCCTGCCGCCAAGCCCAAGCCCGGCACCATCGTCGATGTGGTCGGCGTGGACGGGGAGTGGGTCGGGCGCGGCTTCTACAACGGCCATTCGCGCATTGCCGTGCGCATCCTGGAAACCGACCGGTCGGTACCGGTGGATGCGGGCTGGTTCTCGCGCAAGATCGCCGCGGCAGTGAGCCTGCGCCGCGACTGGCTCAAGCTCGATGGCGTGTCCGATGCCTGGCGCGTGGTGCACAGCGAAGGCGACGGCCTGTCCGGCCTGGTGGTGGACCGCTACGGCGACCTGGTGGTGGTGGAGTTCTTCGCCGCCGGCATGTTCCGCCACCGCGAATGGATCTACGAGGCGCTGCGCGAACAGTTCCCCGGCTGCCGCTTCCACAGCTTTGCCGACGAGCACGTGCAGAAGCAGGAAAGCTTCGACTTCCACAGCAACACCACCACGGAAGCTGCGGTGATCACCGAGCACGGCATCAAGTTCCGCGCCGACCCGGCCGGTGCGCACAAGACCGGCTTCTTCGCCGACCAGCGCGACAACCGGCAGTGGCTGAGCGAGCAGGTGGACGGCAAGACCGTGCTGGACCTGTGCTGCAACACCGGCGGCTTTGCGGTGTATGCGGCCGCCCGTGGGGCAGCCGAGGTGCTGGGCGTGGACATCGACGAAGACGTCATCGCCATCGCCAAGGGCAACGCCAAGCTCAATAACGTGCGGCCCAAGTTCGTGCAGGCCGACATCTTTCCGTGGCTGCGCGACGCGGCCAATCGCGGCGAACAGTTCGATGTGGTGATCCTGGACCCGGCCAAGATGACCCGCGACCGCGACCAGGTGATCCCCGCGCTGAAGAAGTACCTGGACATGAATAAATTGGCGCTGGGCGTGGTCAAGCCCGGCGGCCTGTTCGCCACCTTCTCGTGCACCGGCCTGGTGGCCGAGCAGGAGTTTCTGGACATGCTGCGGCGCGCCTCGTATTTCTCCGGCCGCACCATCCAGATCCTGAAAGTGGCCGGCGCCGGTTCCGATCATCCGTTCATGGCGCATGTGCAGGAATCGCGCTATTTGAAGGCGGTGTTCTGCCGGGTGATGTAGCAGCGCGTTGCGGCGGAAGACGGTCTGCCGCGTTGCAGGCAGCGTCTTCCGCGCCGCGATGCCATCGCATCGCCGGCCAGCAGTAGGTCGAAGCAGACATGCAACCAGGAGCCGGCGATGACCTCCAGCGACGAAGACGAACGCAAGGCCCTGCGCCGGTTGCTGCGTGAGATTGAGCGGCCTAATGCCAGCCTGCTGGCCAGCAACTGGCCGGTGTTCGGCGTGTGGCTGCTGTTTTCCGGGGCCTTCATGTACCTGTTCCAGACTGGCGACGGTTCGCCGCTGCACCCGTTGCTGCTGGCGCTGGGCTCGACCTGTCTGGGCGTGTTCGGTGCGTGGATCGTGTTCCGTTCGGTGTGGGCGCGGCAGTGGCCGCATGTGCGCGAGCACATCGATGTGGACAGCGTGCGCGCGCGGCTGGCGGAACTGGAGGACTGACGCGGCAGCGCGCGTAGCGATCCACGCGCGCTGGGCTGGCGGACGTATCCCACCGCTGCGCAACTACCGTCGGCGGGTGGCGCCGTCATTGCCGGTATTGCGGGGCCTTGCTTGACACGGTGGCGCGTGGTCGCGCCGTCGGCATCGCCACCTCATCGGCGTTGCAACTTGCACATCGCACGCTATGCCGCGCGGATTGACCGCAGCGCTGCAGCGTCCCATGTGTGCCGCAGTGCGCATGCAGCAAGCCGCTATGATCGGCTCACCCCCACTGCCTGAGAGATCGCATGCACCTGCGTCGGCTGTGCCTGTCTGTCGCGTTGTTGCTGGCCGCCGCGCCGCCTGCACATGCACTGGAATTTTCCAAGGCCGAACTGGCGCGCGCGACTGCCCTGCAGAAACGCCTGGTCACGCTGGATTCGCATCTGGACACGCCGGCCAATCTGGAGCGCGCCGACTTCGATGTGCTGCAGGCGCATGCCGGCAACCGCCTGTCGCAGGTGGATTACCCGCGCATGGTCGAAGGCGCGCTCGATGGCGGTTTTTGGGCGGTCTACACCGGCCAGGGCAATCGCAGTGCAGCCGCGCACCTGGACGACCGCGATGCCGGCCTGCAGCGTCTGCTGAAGATCCACACATTGGTGGCCGCGCAACCGCAGCGTTTTGCGTTGGCCACCACGCCGGCCGATGCCACGCGCATCAAGGCCGACGGCAAGCGCGTGGTGTACATCAGCATGGAAAACGCCAGCCCGCTGGTGGCCGATCCCAGCTTGCTGCGCTTCTATTACGCGCAGGGGCTGCGCTTGATGAGCACCGTGCACTTTCTCAACAACGAGTTCGCCGATTCGGCCACCGACCCCAAGGGCGCCGAATGGAACGGCCTGAGCCCGGCCGGCAAACAGCTGGTGCAACAGGCACAGGCGCTGGGCATCGTGATCGATCAATCGCATGCCTCCGATGCGGTGTTCGACCAGTTGATTGCGCTGTCGCCGGTGCCGATCGTGCTCTCGCACAGCGGCGCGCGTGCGGTCTACAACCACCCGCGCAACATCGACGATGCACGCCTGAAGGTGCTGGCCGCGCATGGCGGGGTGATCCAGGTCAATTCCTACGGCGGCTATCTGGTGGACAGCGGCGCCAGCCCCGAGCGCAAGGCGGCCGAGAAGGCGCTTACCGACCAGTACGGCGGCTGGGAGCACGTCAAGATCGCCGACGGCACCAAACTCAGCGCCGCGCTGAAGGACCTGGATGCACGCTACCCGATCAAGCGCGCCACCGAAGAAGACTTCTTCGCGCATCTTGAGCACATCTTGGCCGTGGTCGGGCCCGAGCACGTGGGCATCGGCATGGATTGGGACGGCGGTGGCGGCGTGGTGGGCCTGGAAGACGTCTCCGACCTGCCGCGTATCACCGCATGGCTGCTGCGCAAGGGCTACAGCGAACAGCAGATCGCCGGCATCTGGGGCGGCAACCTGTTGCGGGTGATGGGCCAGGCGCAGGCGTATGCGGCGGGGAATCGGGAATCGGGAAGGGGGAATCGGTGAAGCAGGCTGCCGGGATTCGGTGGTGGTGATTCGGGATTCGGGAGTCGCACGGCTGGCGGTGCGCGCGGATGTGGTGCCGGCTGCTGCATCGGACCCGCCGGGATGGGGAAGTCCGCGCGTTGCCGGTGCGGCGTCTCGAACGATTCGCCAGCCGTGCACCTAGCGCCGATCCTCAGGCGCGTTCCGGTTCGGCCGATGCCGCGCGTGCCTGGTCCGAAATCGAGCGCGACTCCACCACGTCGCGCGCAGGCGTCGGGTGAGTGCGGGTGGTACATGCCACAGTGTGCACCGGCCGCCTGACGCAGTCCTTAGGCATTTGCACAAAAAGTGGGCCGTGCAGGCGTCTAAACCGGCAGCACCCTGACGAAGATTCCGTAAAAACGCTCAATCTAGAATGCGTCGACCGCCTACCCGGTGTCGGCGCTGCCGCACTGTGCACCGGCTGGCCGACCGACTGCTGGAGCGTGCGATGACCCAAGCTACCCGGCCCCTGCCGCCCCCCGATGGCATGGGCCCGACCTACCGCAAGATCCTGTGGCGGCTGATCCCGTTCCTGTTCGTCTGCTACCTGTTCAATTACCTGGACCGGGTCAATGTCGGCTTCGCCAAGCTGCAGATGCTGGGCGATCTGGGCATGAGCGAGACCGTGTACGGGCTGGGCGCGGGGATCTTCTTCATCGGTTACCTGGCCTGTGGAGTACCGAGCAACCTGATCCTGCAGCGCATCGGTGCCCGGCGCTGGGTGGCGATCATGATGGTCAGCTGGGGCCTGCTTGCTGTTCGTGCGCACCCCGGCCGGGTTCTACACCCTGCGCCTGCTCACCGGTGCGGCCGAGGCGGGCTTCTTCCCCGGCATCGTGCTGTACCTGACGCGCTGGTTCCCGCGTGCCCGGCATGGTCGGGTCATGACCGTCTTCATGTCGGCGATCCCGATCTCCGGGGTGCTGGGCGGGCCGTTGTCCGGTTGGATCCTGGGTCACTTCTCGGCCGGGCAGGGCGGGTTGGCCGGCTGGCAGTGGATGTTCCTGCTGCAGGGCCTGCCGACCGTGCTGCTGGGCATCGGGGTGTGGTTCCTGCTCAGCGACGGCGTGCAACAGGCCAGCTGGCTCACCCCCCAGGAAAAACAGGACCTGGCAGGCGTGCTGGCCGAGGACGAAGCAGGCAAGCCGGCCGGCGCGTCCACCTCGCTGGGCGCGGTACTGCGCAATCGGGCGGTGTGGCTGCTGGGCACGGTGTACTTCTGCATCCAGAGCGGGGTGTATGCGATCAACTTCTGGCTGCCGTCGATCATCCAGGGCAGCGGCGTCACCGACCCGATCCGCATCGGTCTGATGAGCGCCATCCCGTACCTGGCTGCTGCGGTGTTCATGGTGTTGATGGGCCGCTCGGCCGACCGCCGCGGCGAGCGGCGCTGGCATCTGGTGGTTCCGCTGCTGATGGGCGCGGCCGGCCTGTGCATCGCCGCCAGCGTCACCGACAACCTGGGTTTGGCCTTGTTCGGCATGACCCTGGCCACGATGGGGGCGGTCAGCGGCTTGCCGCTGTTCTGGCCGCTGACCAACGGCTTTCTCACCGCCGCGGCGGCGGCCGGCGGGCTGGCGCTGATCAATTCCACCGGCCAGGTGGCCGGTTTCCTCAGCCCGTATCTGGTGGGCTGGATCAAGGACGCCACCCACAGCACCGAGGTGGCGCTGTACGTGCTGGCCGGCGCCATGCTGCTGGGTGCCGCGCTGGTGCTGCGGGTGCCGGCGCGCGCGGTGAACCGGTGATGCGTCCGTCCCAGCGAGTGTGCCCATGAAGATCGTCATTGCCCCCGATTCGTACAAGGAAAGCCTGTCTGCGCTGGAAGTGGCCACGCAGATCGAGGCGGGCTTTCGCGAGGTCTTCCCCGACTGGCAGTACCACAAGGTGCCGGTTGCCGACGGCGGCGAAGGCACCGTCGACGCGCTGGTGGCCGCCACCGGCGGGCGGGTGGTCGCCTGCACCGTCAGCGGCCCGCTCGGCACCCCGGTGCAGGCGTTCTTCGGCCTGACCGGCGACGGCCGCACCGCGGTGATCGAAATGGCCGCCGCCAGCGGCCTGGCGCTGTTGCCGCCGGCCGAGCGCGCGCCGCTGCACACCAGCACCGCGGGCGTGGGCGAGCTGATCCTCGCCGCCTTGGACGCCGGCGCACGGCGTTTCATCATCGGCATCGGCGGCAGCGCCACCAACGACGGCGGCGCCGGCCTGGCGCAGGCCTTGGGCGTGCGGCTGCTGGATCGCCAGGGCGAGGCGATCGGTCCGGGCGGCGGCGCGCTGGCCACGCTGGCGCGCATCGACACCGAAGGCATGGATGTGCGGCTGCAGGATTGCCAGTTCGAAGTGGCCTGCGACGTGGACAACCCGCTGATCGGGCCGACCGGTGCCTCGGCGGTGTTCGGCCCACAGAAGGGTGCCACCCCCAGCATGGTGCGCCAGCTCGATCGCAACCTGCAGCACTACGCCGACCTGCTGCAGCGCGACCTGGGCGTACGGTTGCACGCGCTGCCCGGCGGCGGCGCGGCCGGCGGGCTGGGCGCGGCCTTGGTGGCGTATCTGGGCGCGCAGCTGCGGCCCGGGGTGGAGATCGTCGCCCAGGCGCTCGGGTTGGACGCGCTGGTCGCCCAGGCCGATCTGGTCATCACCGGCGAAGGTCGCCTGGACAGCCAGAGCCTGCATGGCAAGACCCCGGTCGGCGTGGCGCGGGTGGCGCAACGGCATGCCAAACCGGTGATCGCCATTGCCGGTTGCCTGGGCAACGGTGCTGCGCTGCTGCATGGCCACGGCATCGAGGCCATGTTCGCGGTGGTGCATCGTGCCTGCACGGTGGAACAGGCATTGGCCGAGGCCGCCAGCAACGTGCGCATCGCCGCGCGCAACGTGGCGGCAACGCTGCAGCTGGGCGGGGCATTGGCACAGGTCGGATCGGAGGGCGGGCGGGGCTGACGGCAGCGCCCGGATGGCCCGGACGGGCGGGGCGCATGCGCTCGCGTTCGAGGCGGGCCTCCTGGACAGCGGGCGCGCCCACTGCATGTACAACCCAACCGCGCGAAGGCCGCCGGCAGGCTTCGCACCGACCCCGGGCATCGGCCGCTGCGCCTCCACCGTCATACGCGTACGGAACACGTGCGACGCGAACATGCCACCGTAACCGCCCCCGATCGCGGCAACAGACCCCACGCCCATGCTCACGCTCGACCGCACCCTGGCGCAGTCCATCGTCGACCGCGCGATGACCATCATCGACGGCAACGTCAACGTGATGGACCACGCCGGCGTCATCATCGCCAGCGGCGAACCGGCGCGCATCGGCCAGCTGCACGAAGGCGCGTTGCTGGTGCTGTCCCGGCAGGGTCGGGTGGAGATCGACGCGGCGCTGGCGCAGCAGCTGGATGCGGTGCGCCCCGGCGTCAACCTGCCGCTGATCGCCGATGGCCGCATCGTCGGCTGCGTCGGGCTGACCGGCGACCCGCAGCGGATCGGGCAACAGGCCGAGCTGGTGCGCATGGCCGCCGAAGCGATGCTGGAACAGGCCGGGCTGCTGCGCCTGCTGGCGCGCGACGCGCGCCTGCGCGAGGAAGTCACGCTGGGCCTGATCCGTCCCGACGGCCCGGCCCCGGCGCTGGCTGGCTGGGCCGAGCGGCTCGGCATCGCGCTGGACCTGCCGCGTGTGGCGGCGGTGATCGAAGTGGAAAGCGACAGCCTGGACCTGGACGCGACGCTGGTGGAACTGCAGCGCCTGCACACCCTGCTGTCCACGCCCGAGCGCGGCAACCTGATCGCCGCTACCGCGCTCAACGAGCTGGTGGTGCTCAAGCCGGCACTGGACCGGCGTGGCCACTGGGACGTGGAGGAGCAGCGCCGTCGCGCGCACAGCCTGCTCGAGCGCATGCGCGCCAGCAGCCGGCTGCGCATCCGGCTGGCCCTGGGCCAGTATTTTCCGCAGTCCAACGGCCTGGCGTTGTCGCACCAGATCGCGCGCACCACCATGCGCATCGGCAAGGCGCGCACCCCGCAGGCGGACGCGTTCTTCTACGACGATTACCGCCTGCCGGTGCTGGTGGACGACCTGCGCCAGGCCTGGCAGGCCGAGGAACTGCGCAAGCCGCTGCAGGCACTGCTGGCGCAGGACCGTCGCTGTCAGTTGCTGAAGACCTTGTCGGTCTGGTTCGGCGCCGGCATGCGCATGGCCCCCACCGCCAAGGCGCTGGGCATTCATCGCAACACCCTGGATTACCGCATGCAGCGCATCCAGGAACTGTGCGCGGTGGACCTGGGCAATACCGACGACTGCATGCGCCTGTACCTGGCGCTGCAGATGCGCGACGACAGCGCCGCGACCGTGGCCAATACCGATGCGCACGCCCCCGACTGAGCGAGGCCACAACCGCCCTCATGCTGCGCTGTGCGGTGGCGCACGCAATGCCGCCTTGGCTGGTATGCGCAGTCCGCTAGACTGCGCGGATTGCCCGGCTGCGAGCGCTCCGTTGAACCAGTGCGATACCGTCGTGTCATCTGCGTCCAGCGAGGCCCAGCGCCTGGCACGTCTGGCGTTGTTGCAGGTGGTCGACACCGCCGCCGAGCCGTTCTTCGACGCCTTGGCCGCTGCCGCGCAGGCGATCGCCGGTACCCCCATCGCGCTGGTCTCGCTGGTGGACGAACATCGGCAGTGGTGGAAGGCCAACATCGGCCTGCCGGGGGTTTCGGAAACCCCACGCGAGCTGGCGTTCTGCGCCTACACCATCCAGGGCGATGCGGTGATGGAAGTGCGCGACGCGCCGGCCGACCCACGCTTCCACGACAACGCCCTGGTCACCGATGCGCCCGGTATCCGCTATTACGCCGGCGCCCCCATCGTGCTGCCGGATGGCCTACGCATGGGCACGGTATGCGTGATCGACCAGCGCCCGCGCGCGCTGGAGCCGGCGCAGTTGCAGGCCTTGCAGCAACTGGCCAGGGTGGCGGCCGAAGGCCTGGAGCAACGCCGCGTGATGCTCGAGCGCGAGACCGCCAACGCCCAGCTGCAGCAGCGGCTACGCGAGAGCGAGGCGTTCCTGGAGCGCACCGGGCGGGTGGCCGGGGTCGGCGGCTGGGAGGTGGATGTGGCCAGCGGCACGCTGATCTGGTCGGACCAGACCTGCCGCCTGCACGATGTTCCGCCCGGTTACCGGCCCAGCCTGACCGAGGCGATCGGCTTCTATCCGCTGGAAGCGCGCGCGGTCATCACCGAAGCGGTCGACGCCTGCGTGCGGGACGGCACGTCCTGGGATCTGGAGCTGCCGCTGACCAGCGCCACCGGGCGGAGGCTCTGGGTGCACAGCACCGGCTCGGTGGAACATGTGGATGGGCGCAAGCGCCTGATCGGTGCGGTCCAGGACGTGACCGACCGGCACCGGGCGGTGGACGCGCTGGCCGCCAGCGAGCGCAAGTTCCGCAAGATGTTCCAGTACAGCCTGGGCCTGATCTGCACCCACGACATGCATGGCCGGCTGGTCAGCATCAATCCGGCCGCCGCACGCTCGCTCGGCCGCAGCGTCGAGCAGATGGAAGGCCGCTCGCTGGTGGAATTCGTGCGCCCCGAGCGCCACGCCGCCTTGCGCGGGTACCTCTCGCGGATGGTGCTCGATGGCCAGGATTCGGGAGTGATCGAACTGGTGGCCGGCGACGGCAGCCTGCGTCACTGGCAGTACCACAACGTGCTGGACGTGGAATCGGACGCCACGGTGGTGCTGGCGCATGCCCAGGACATCACCAACCAGTACCGGCAGGAAAAGCAGCTGCTGGAATGGTCGTTCACCGATCCGCTCACCAACTGCTACAACCGCCGCTTCCTGGACGAGCTGGACAAGCGCGACCCCAGCGTGCGCTGGGGCTGCATCGTGGTGGATCTGGACAAGTTCAAACTGGTCAACGACACCCATGGCCACCAACGTGGCGACGAGGTGTTGGTGCAGATGGCGTGGTTCCTCAACCAGCCGCTGCGCACCCAGGACCGCCTGGTCCGCCTGGGCGGCGACGAATTCCTGGTATTGCTGCACCAGGCCACCCAGGCACAGCTGGATGCGTTGAAGCGCGACTACGTGGGGGCCATCGACGACGCGCCGATCCGCTTCACCCTGGGCACGGCCCTGCGCCAGGACGGCGAGGCGCTGGCGGCGGTGGTCGATCGCGCCGACCACTCGCTGTACTCGCTGCGTCGCGCCCGCCGCGGCACCGGCACCAGCGACCAGCGCTGAGCGGGCACCAGCGACCAGCGCTGAGCCTGCGCGCCACCTAAAGCTGCACCGAACCCATGTGACCGGCTGCGGGGACACGTGCCGATGAATACGCGATCGCCTATCATGTAAAGGTTTACAACTACATAGATTGGAATGGATACCTTCGATCGCACCCAGCTCAGCCCCAAGTGGCAGTTCCGCTTCGCCTTCTTCGACCGTCACGGCGGCCCCAGGGACCCTGCCTACAAAGAGGCGCTCAAGACCCTGCCGTTCGGGGAGAAGCTCAAGGTGGGCATGAACTTCTACGCGTTGTTCTTCGGCTTCATCTATTTCTTCATCCTGGGCCTGTGGCGCAAGGCGCTGGGCCTGATCGGCGTCGGCCTGGTGGTCGGCATCGTGGCCTCGTTCCTGCCCGCATCGATCGGTAACGCGCTGAGCATTCCACTGGCCCTGCTGGCCGGCATGAGCGCCAACTACGCCTACTACCTGGACAAGGTGAAGGGCAGCACCAGCTTCAACCCGTTCGAAGGCATGCGCTGGTAAGTGGCGCATCCGGGCGCCGGACCCTCCCACCGACGTCCTCCTCCAAGCCCGGTCGCATGACCGGGCTTTTTTGTGGGCGCGGTGTCGGTACCCGCAGCGTCAGCGACCCGACTTCAATGTCTTAGCATCATTGCCCGCCAGATGGCAGACGATCGCAGTAGAAGCGCTTCATTCCTCGCCGCCCGCGCATCCCGCTGGCGGTGACGTCGTCGCCGCAACGCCAGGATTCGAAAACAGGCCTCGCTGCAATTGCATGCGTCCTGAGGCAGGTCTCTCGTGCATGCGCTGCGAGCGTGTTGCCGATGCACCTCCCTTCTCTTGCAGGTCCGGCAGCGCGACTGCTGCCCAGCGGCGCTGGGCCTGGAGACCGGCACCGGACCGACTGCCATCTAGGCGGCACCTGGGACACAGCCCGGACGCATTGCTTAGCGCAGCAGATAAGCAGTTGGAATGAAATTTTAACCCATTGATTAAAAAGACCTATCTCTCTTGAAGATCCGCTTGAGTCCGCCCGGATTGTTGCGTCGCGGCGTGGTGCAGATGCTGCCGCGTGCTTAATCTGTTCCAACAGGTGACCTGCCAGATCCAAATTTAGATCGATCCAAACGCGCCAACCATCCGCAGTGCTTGAAAGACGTGGTGTGCCCGTTGCACCGCCACCTTCGACGAGACGCTTGAATGACCGACTCCCGCCATTGTCGCCACACCCGCCTGCAGCAGGCGCTGCTGCTCGCATCGCTGTCGCCCGTGGCTGGGCTGGGCCCGGCCCGGCGCGCGCTCGCGGCAGAAGCCGTGCTCGATTCTTGAGGCGTGCAATTGGCTGGGCGCGGGTCGGATGCAGACGGGTCGTGCGCCCGGCATCGTCCAGGCACGCAAGCTGCCTGCCGATTCCGGACACGGCCAAACCGCACGACCATGTCGGCGCGCGGTGTCATCGTCTTGCGCACACGCGTGTGGTGCGTCGGTTGCTGCGTCGCGCGGCGGCGGGCACGCGCCTTCCACTGCGGCTTTGTCCGCCCTTTCCCCAAGGTGTTCTGCATGCTGTCAGTCGTCTCGCCCAATCGTTTTACCGCACATGCTGCGCGCACAGCGTTCTGGCGCCGCGCCGCCGTGGGTCTGTGCCTGCTTGGCGTGGCCATGTCCGGGCCGCTGGCCGCGCAAGACCCGGCGCAGGTCAACACCTTCATCGGCAGCAAGGACGACGGCAATACCTATCCGGGCGCCTCGGCGCCATTCGGCCTGATCCAGGTCAGCCCGATCGGCGCGCACTACGCCGGCTGGCGCTACGACGATCCCAGCATTCGGGGGTTCGGCCATTCGTTCCTGTCCGGCGCTGGCTGCTGGGAGCAGGGCGGCCAGGTGTCGGTGCTGCCGGTCACCGGCAGCATCGGCCCCTGGGGCGACTTCGACACCACCGATGCCAAGGCCTTCGACCAGAAACGCTACGCCGCCCGCTACACGCATGATGGCGAAGTCGGCCAGGCCGGCTACTACAAGGTGCGGCTCACCGATTACGGCGGCATCGATGCCGAAGCCAGCGCGCTCACCCGCGCCGCGACCGAGCGCTATACCTTCGCACCGGGCGCCGACACCGGCCATGTGCTGGTCAATGTGGCGCAGGCCAACGACCGCCATGTGGTGATCGGCAGCCAGGTGCAGATCGTCGGCGACCGCGTGGTCGAGGGCAAACTGACCACGCAGAGTTTCTGCGGCGGTCACGAATACACCACGTGGTTTCGGCTGGAATTCGATCGCCCGTTCACCGCGCATGGCGTCTGGGGCGAAGAGGGGGGCGTGCCCGGCGCGCGTCACAGCATGGGCGGCGAACTCAAGCCCAACGGCGCCTGGCTCAGCTTCCCACTGGGCAAGGACAAGAACGCGCGTGCGGTGACCGTGGTCAGCGCCATCTCGCACGTGGATGCGCAAGGCGCCCGCAGCAACCTGCGTGCCGATGGCATGCAGGGCGACAAACTGCTGAGTCTTGAACAGATGCGCCAGCGCGCGCAGCAGGCCTGGCGCAATGCGTTGGCCAGCATGCAGGTGGAAGGCGCCAGCAACGACGACCGTTCCGTGGCCTATACCGCGCTGTATCACGCCTTGCTGCAGCCGCTGACCGGCAGCGATGCCGATGGCCGCTATCGCGGCTACGACGACGCGATCCATCGCGCCGATGGCTGGACCTACTACGAGTATTTTTCGCTGTGGGATACCTATCGCTCGCAAAACCAGCTGCTCGCCCTGCTGCAGCCAGCGCGCGCGCGCGACATCGGCCGCTCGCTGCTGGCGATCCATCAGCAAGGCGGCTGGCTGCCACGTTGGGGCTATGCCAACTACGACACCAACATCATGACCGGCGACCCGGTGACCCCGTTCCTGGTGGATCTGTGGCGCTTCGGCGCGCTGCAGGGCAATGAAGCGCAGGCGTATGCAGCGCTGCGCCAGAATGCGTTCGGCCAGCCGCCGATCAATTCGCGCCACGCCGGGCGCTCGGGCAATGCCAACTATCTGGCCAATGGCTTCGTGCAATACGACCGTGCGTTTCCCTCCAAGGGCATGGACGTGGACCCGCACCACGGCGGCTCGGCCACGCTGGAATACGCGTTGGCCGATTGCGCGCTGGCACAAATGGCGCAAGCACTGGGCCATGGCGAGGACAGCGCGCAACTGCGCACACGCGGCGGCAACTGGCACCGCGTTTGGGACGCGGATGTGCGCGATACCGAGACCGGCTTTACCGGCTTCCCGCGTCCGCGGCTGGAAGACGGCAGTTGGTATGCGCCCTCCGACGATCGCTACAGCCCACGCTCCGAGCACGGCTTCCACGAAGGTACCGCCTGGCAGTATCAGTGGCTGGTGCAGCAGGACATTCCCGGCATGTTGCAGGCCATGCATGGCCGCGAACAAACCGGCAAGCGGCTGGACGCCTTCTTCGCCTACGACGACCTGCTGAAAGATCCGCTCACTGCCGCACGCACGCACTGGGTGGTTGGCCCGTACAGCTATTACAACCAGTACCGCTACAACCCCAACAACGAACCGGACCTGCACGCACCGTGGATGTACACGCTGATCGGGCAACCGTGGAAGACCGCCACCGTGGTGCGCGCCGCGCAGCAGTTGTTCACCAATGCGCCCAACGGCGTCACCGGTAACGACGACCTCGGCACCATGTCGGCCTGGTATCTGTTCAGCGCGCTCGGCCTGTATCCGGCAGTGCCGGGCAGCGGCGAATTTCTGCTGCATGCGCCGCGCTTCAAGCGGGTCACGCTGAATCTGGGCAACGGCAAGCGCCTGCGCATCGACGCCCCCGGCGCCGACGGCCGCGCGCTGCAATACGTGGACAGCGTGCGCTGGAACGGCAAGCCGCAGCCGCAGGTCTTCCTGGATTGGGCGCAGCTGCAGCAGGGCGGCACGCTATCGTTTGCCCTTACCAAGCAGGCACCCACGCAAGGTTGGGGTACGCAAGCGGATGCGTTGCCGATCTCGTTCTGCGCCACGCCAGCAGCATCGCAGTAACAACCGGCTGCAGCCACCCAGTCACTGCAAGCCCAGACGCCGCAAGCACTGACCAGCGGCACGCCGCTCAAAAGCCCCTCTCCACCGGGAGAGGGGTTGGGGTGAGGGTACGGGGCAAAGCGCCTGACGAATTGGATGACACGTGGCTTCGCCCGTACCCTCATCCGGCCCTTCGGGCCACCTTCTCCCGACGAACGAAGGGTAATAGCGCAGTAGCGCAGTAGCGCTAAAGAGCAGCAGCGCTAGAGCCCCTCTCCCCTCGGGAGAGGGGTTGGGGTGAGGGTACGGGGGCGAAGCGCCTGACGAATTGGATGACACGTGGCTTCGCCCGTACCCTCATCCGGCCCTTCGGGCCACCTTCTCCCGACGAGCGAAGGGTAATAGCGCAGTAGCGCTAAAGAGCAGCAGCGCTAGAGCCCCTCTCCCCCCGGGAGAGGGGTTGGGGTGAGGGTACGGGGGCAAAGCCCCTGACGAATTGGATGACACGAGGCTTCGCCCGTACCCTCATCCGGCCCTTCGGGCCACCTTCTCCCAGTGGGAGAAGGGCAACGTCGCAGCAGCGCTAGAGCCCCTCTCCCCTCGGGAGAGGGGTGAGGGTACGGGGGCAAAGCGCCTGACGAATTGGATGACACGTGGCTTCGCCCGCAGCCTCATCCGGCCCTTCGGGCCACTTTCTCCCGACGGGAGAAGGGTACAGCTCGCCTACATCGATTCATTCTTGAAGGCGCGTGGCGACGCGTTCGTCATTGCTGGCATTCGCTGGATGTGCGGCGCCCCTCATCCGCCCTGCGGGCACCTTCTCCCCCATAAACGAGGACAGTGTCCCGACGGGAGAAGGGCGGCTCACCCCGCCTGATTCAACCGGCTATTGCGTCGCCCATAGGCCAGGTACACCACAACACCCAGCGCATTCCACAGCAGGAACCAGCCCTGCGTCTTGCTCGGCAAGCTCCAGAACAGATACAGGCAGCCGCCGATCGCCACCGGTCCCACCACCCACGCCAGCGGCGTGCGGAAGGCGCGCGCGCGGCCGGGTTCGCGCACGCGCAACACCAACAGGCAGGCCGCCACCGCGGTGAATGCGGCCAGCGTGCCGGCATTGGCCAACGCGGCGATTTCGTCCAACCGGGCCACGCCCGCCAGTGCTGCCACCAGCACCGCGGTGAACAGTGTGATCGCCACCGGCGTGCCAGTGCGTGCGTTGACCTTGGACAAGCCGCGCGGCAACAAGCCATCGCGCGACATCACGAAGAAGATGCGGCTCTGCCCATACAAGAACGCCAGCAATACCGTCGGCAACGCAATGATCGCCACCGCGCCGATCACCAGCGCCGCCTTGCCGTGGCCGAGTTCGCGCAGGATCAGCGCCAGCGGTTCCGGGCTCTTGCCGAACACGGTAAAGCTCATCGCGCCGACCGCCGCCAGCGCCACCAGCACATAGATCAACGTGCAGCCAATCATCGAACCGACGATGCCGATCGACAGATCGCGTCCCGGGTTCTTGGTTTCTTCGGCGGCGGTGGAAATCGCATCGAAGCCATAGAACGCGAAGAAGATGATGGCCGCCGCGGCCATCACGCCGCGCTCCACGCCGTCGGGACCCACCGCCTTGGAGAAACCGTACGGCATGAACGGCTGCAGATTCGCGCTGTTGAAGGCCGGCAGCGCAATGGCCACGAATACGCCCAGCGCGATGATCTTCAACACCACCAGCACGGCATTGAGCGTGGCGCTTTCCTTGGTGCCGGCCATCAGCAGGCCAGCCACCAGGAAGGTGATCACCACCGCCGGCAGGTTCACGATACCGCCGGCATGCGGCCCGGCAATGAGTTCATGCGGCAATCCCACGCCCAGCCATTGCAGGAAGCCGACGAAATAGCCCGACCAGCCGACCGCCACCGTGCTGACCACCAGCGAATATTCCAGCACCAGGCTCCAGCCCACCACCCAGGCAATGCTCTCGCCCAGCGCGGTGTAGCTGTAGGTATACGCGCTGCCGGCAGCCGGCATCATCGTGGCCATCTCCGCATACGCCAGCGCCGCGCAGGCGCACACGATGCCGGCGGCCACGAACGACAGCAGCACCGCCGGTCCGGCCTTGTCGGCGCCCACGCCGATCAGCGTGTAGATACCGGTACCGACGATGGCGCCGATGCCCAGCGCGATCAGATGCGGCCAACTCAGGCTGCGGACCAGTTGCCGACCGGCCTCGTGCACGGTGACCTGATCGATGGATTTGCGCCTGAGCCAAGACGACATGCGGACCTCGCGGGGATCAAAAGAATGCGCGAGTGTCGCCCAACGCAGCGCAGCAAAGCTATCGGTCCAAGGTCATGCGGCGGCGCTGGTCGGGCAGAGTAGACGCGCCACCCGCATCACCGTGGCGCGCGCATGCCCTAACCAGTCCTTCGACAACCTAGAACGTCTGCCGTCCAGCGCTTGTACGAATCCCAAATCCCGACGCACCAATCCGGCTTTATCGCTCACTCAACCGACGGGCGATGCGGCGGGCGCGCGTTGCGATAGATCAGCTGCACTGCCCAGGCCCCGGCAAGCCCGACCACGCCGGCAGCGAAGTGGCTCCAGTCCAGCACCCGCGGCGCCGCGCCATTGGCTTCATGGCCCCACAGGTTGAACCACAGCAGCACCAACGCGGTGATGCCCATGCCCATCCAGAACCACAGGCGGGTACCGCCGATCGCATAGATCAAAAACGGCAATGCCGCTCCGATCAGAAAATGCACCGGGAAAAAATACGCCGTGCCGTAGGGCCGCATCAGATACCAGACGATCGCTGCGAACGTGCCCAGAAAGACGAACAGTCCAAGGGCCAGCAGGCGGGTTTGGTGGGTGGCAGTGGTCATCGGCAAGCCTCGCAAAAGCAGACCCTCACCCTACCTATGCCCAGGTCAATGCAGTGCGAGCGTGCGGCATGCATCGCGTCGGTGGTCTGGTTCGCTTCGCACAAAGGCGACGCGCAGCATCACGGTGCCGTGCAACCATGGCGCTGGAATCCGGCGCGTGTCTTCAAGTGTGCGTAATACGCCGCCACCGCAGGCAACGCCGCATGCGCGATGGGGCTGGCAACCCAGCGCTGTGTCGACAACCCCAGCACGATGTCGGCAAGCGTAAAGCGTGCGCCGAGGACGAACGGACCGCCGCGTTGTAGTTGTGCATCCAGGATCGCCATGTGCCGGTTCCACTGCTCCACGCTCGCCGCAATCGCCTGCGCATCGGCATGCGCTGCACTGCCACGGACAGTGGCCATGAACGCGTAGCGCCAGGCTGTATTGAGTTCGGTAGCCTGCCAATCCATCCATTGCTCGACCAATGCGCGTGCGGCGGGCGCGGCCGGCAGCAGATCGTGGCGTTGGCTGCGCGCGGCCAGGTAGCGGCAGATCGTGTTCGATTCCCACAGCACCAGTTCGCCTACGCGGATGACCGGCACCAGCGCATTCGGGTTGAGTGCGCGAAATTCCGGCGTCTGCACCGACGCAACGCCGCTGCCATAGGCATGCAGCGTGTAGTCCAGCGCCAGCTCGTCGCACAGCCACAACACCTTGCGCACATTGATCGAGCCCGGCTTGCCGTAGATCTCCAGCATGTGTTCCTCGGTGCTATGCGTGATGGCCGGCGATTGGCGGCGGTGACATGCGCTGCATGCGACGCCGCGTGCATCCACGCACGCGGCGGCCAATCGCAGGGAGCAGTGCATTCTCACCGCTGCACTCTTGCGCCGCTACAGCGCGCGCTTGCCCGCATATGCATCGCGCACGCTCTGGCTGATATAGGTGCTCAGCCCGCGCCCGGCCGCGGCAAGCCGCTGCATGGTCGCGACCACGTCGGCACCCGCACTGTCGGCCGTATACACATAGGTCTCGCCGCTGCGAAAACGCACCGCGATGGCGTCATCGGCCAGCGCGTAGGCCACCACGCCCGAGTGGCCGTTGCGATTGCCATAGCGCTGCATGCGAACCGGGCGGGGTGTGGTCATGCCGGCAGGCTAGAACCGCTGCAGTGATGGGCGCTTCAACGAACGCGGCAATAGCGTGCGCAGCTGCGCCGCACCCCACGCGCAATCGAAACCGGTGTGCACACCCTTGGCATCGCGGTGTAGCAGGCACATTGCATTCAAGCGCAGGGAATAGGAAAACAGCCGGTCGCACGTGCCGCGAGCGCGGAATACGCCGCACCTCAAGCGTTGCGGCGTGCGGATGGCAGGCATTGAACCTACAACCCCTCAACCACCTCCACGCGGCCCAGCAAAGAGGCCGTACCGATGACGCCGCTGCGTTCTCCACCGCATCACCCCGCATCCACTGCATCGGCCTGCAGCGGGTACAACGCCGTCAGCGCCTGGCAACGCTGCGCAAACAGCGCATGCAATTGCCGGATCGCCGGCGAAAACTGCTTTCGGTGCGGGCACACCAGCTGCAGCGGCAGCCGATCGCCACACTCGGGCAACAGCGCCTCCAGCCGCCCGGCCTGCACGTCGGCGCACACATCCAGCCACGACTTGTAGGCAATGCCTTCGCCGGCGGCTGCCCAACGCCGCACCACATCGGCGTCGTCGCACAGCATCGTGCCGCGCACCGGCACCACGTGGCGGCGCCCTTCCAGGTCGAATTGCCAACGGTCGTAGGCGCGCCCGGCCAGCACGTACAGCAGGCAGGCGTGCTCGCGCAGCGCATCCAGCGTGGCGGGGCGCCCGTGGCGCTGCAGGTAGGCCGGTGCGGCCACCAGCACGCGGCGGTTGTCCGCTGCCACCGGCAGTGCCACATGGTCTGCATCGTCGATACGGCCGAGCCGAAATGCCACATCCACCGGCGCGCGATACAGGTCGGCCACCTGGTCCGACAGGTGCAGGCGCAGGGTCAGCTTCGGATGTGCAGCGCGGAATTCGGTCAGCCACGGCAGCAGCACGTTGCGGCCCAGGTCCGACGGCGCCGTCACCTGCAGCACGCCGTGCAGCGCACTGTCGGCGCCCCGCACATGCTCGCGCCCGTCGCGCAGCAACTCCAGCACCTGACGCGCGTACGGCAGGTACTGCTCGCCCTCGGCGGTCAGCCGCAGGCTGCGCGTGGACCGGGCAAACAGGCGCAGATCCAGCGCGCGTTCCAGCCGGGCCACTGCCGCGCTGGCCTGTCCCGG
The DNA here is from genome assembly GCF_041475645.2 of Xanthomonas sp. NCPPB 3569. NCBI lineage: Bacteria > Pseudomonadati > Pseudomonadota > Gammaproteobacteria > Lysobacterales > Lysobacteraceae > Xanthomonas > Xanthomonas sp. NCPPB 3569. Next base: position 5,061,053 of record NZ_CM192969.1, on the reverse strand, counting down.
CAGCAGATCGGCCTCGCGCGCCGCGCTGGAGAAGCTGCCCAGCGCCGCGGTACGGACGAATAGCGCCAGATCGTCGAAGCGGACCATCTTCACTCCAATCGTGAAAGTGCTTGCGCAGTTTGCCGGTTTTTCCGTGAATCCGGGTGACCGACCATGTAGCTCCCTCCCGCACGACGCCCCTGCCATGAAAGCCATCGCCTATCCGCAACACGGCCTGCCCATCGACGATGCGCGCGCGCTGGTCGAACTCGAGCTGCCGCTGCCAAAACCCGGTCCGCGCGATCTGCGCGTGCGCATCCACGCTGTCTCGGTCAACCCGGTCGACACCAAGATACGCAGCAACGCCGCGGTGGACACCCCGCGCGTGCTTGGCTGGGACGCCAGCGGCGTGGTCGATGCAGTAGACAGCGATGTCAGCCTGTTCCAGCCCGGCGATGCGGTGTACTACGCCGGCACCTTGAATCGTCCGGGCACCAATGCCGAATACCACCTGGTGGACGAACGCCTGGTCGGGCGCAAACCGGCCACGCTCGACGACGCTGCGGCCGCCGCATTGCCGCTCACGGCCATCACTGCCTGGGAACTGTTGTTCGACCGCCTGCGCATCGCCGAAGGCGGCGGACAGGGCCAGACGTTGCTGGTGGTCGGTGCGGCCGGTGGCGTCGGCTCGATCCTGGTGCAGCTGGCGCGCTCGCTGACCCAGCTGACCGTGATCGGTACCGCCTCGCGTCCGGAAACCCAGGACTGGGTGCGCGCACTCGGCGCGCATCACGTGATCGACCACAGCCAGCCGCTGAGCGAAGGCCTGCAGCGCATCGGCATCGCGCAAGTGCAGCACGTCGCCAGCCTCACCCACACCGACCAGCACTTTTCCCAGCTGGTCGACGTGCTCGCGCCGCAGGGCCAGCTGGCCCTCATCGACGATCCGGCCACGCTCGACGCGTTGCCGCTCAAGCGCAAGAGCGCGTCGCTGCACTGGGAATTCATGTTCACCCGCTCGCTGTTCGAGACCGATGACATGATTGCCCAGCACCACTTGCTCAACCGCGTCGCCGCGCTGGTGGACAGCGGCACGCTGCGCAGCACGCTGGGCGAGCACTACGGCCGCATCACCGCCGACAACCTGCGCCGCGCCCACGCCGCGCTGGAATCGCACCGTACCCGCGGCAAGCTGGTGCTGGAAGGGTTCTGACTAAACGCCTCAAGACCAGGCAGCGGCGCGCATCGCCGCTGTCTGGCTGTTGCATCGGCCGCGCCGGTGCGCAGTGCCGCAGGCGCAACGTTCCACGCGCCTGCGACGGTGAGCACCGACCACGCAACCGGCATCGCACTGACGCAGCTGTTGCGACCGGCGCCGCTACACTGCGCGCATGTCATCCCAATCCCTGATCCTTCTCGGGCTGCTTGTCGCAGTCCTCGTGTTGCAGCTGCTGGCGCTGCTGCGACGTCCGTCCACCACCGCGCTGGAGCATGCACTGCGCGCCGAGCAACGCGACGGCCGTGGCGAATTGCGCGAGCAACTCGAAGGCCTGGCGCGGCAGCAGGACGCCCGCCTGGAAACCTTTGCGCGCAACCTCACCGAGCTGTCCACGCGCACCGACCAACGCCTGGACCTGCTGCGCGACGCGCTCGGCGAAGATGCCCGCAAGGCGCGCGAAGAAAGCGGCCTTGCACAACAACGCACCGGCGAGCTGCTGACCCTGCGGCTCACCGAATTGCGCACCCAGCTCGAAGGCTTCGGCCAGCAACAAGAAACCCGCATCCACGTGTTCGGCCAGCAACTGACCGAACTGATCGCGCGCACCGACACCCACATGGCCGCGCTGCGCGAAGCGTTGGCCGAAGACGCACGCAAGGGCCGCGCCGAAGCCGGCCAATCGCAACAACGCTTCACCGAAGCGCTGGGCCAGCGCTTGAACGAACTCACCCAGCGCAACGAATTGCGCCTGGGCGAGATGCGCGCCACGCTCGAGCAGCAGCTGGCCAGCCTGCAACACGACAACGCCAGCAAGCTCGAATTGATGCGCGCCACCGTCGACGAAAAACTGCAGACCACGCTCAACACGCGTCTGGATGCCTCCTTCAAGCTGGTCTCCGAACGGCTGGAACAGGTGCAGCGCGGTCTGGGCGAAATGCAGCAGCTGGCCACCGGCGTGGGCGACCTCAAGCGCGTGCTCAGCAACGTCAAGGACCGCGGCGGCTGGGGCGAAGTGCAGCTGGACAACATCCTCGAGCAAACGCTGACGATGGAGCAATACGCGCGCGGCGTGCGGGTCAAGCCCGACAGTGCCGAAGCGGTGGATTTCGCCATCCGCCTGCCCGGACGCGGCGACGCGCAGGTGGTGTGGCTGCCGGTCGATGCCAAGTTCCCGCGCGAAGATTACGAACGCCTGATCGACGCGCAGGAAAAGGGCGATCTCGACGCGATCAAGCAGTCGACCGCACAACTGGAACGCGCCATCCGCATCCAGGCCAAATCGATCAGCGACAAGTACGTCTGCCCGCCGCACACCACCGACTTCGCGGTGATGTTTCTGCCCACCGAAGGGCTGTATGCCGAAGTGATCCGCCGCGCCGGCCTGGTCGATCTGCTGCAGCGCGAGCATCGCGTGGTGCTGGCCGGCCCCACCACGTTCACCGCCTTGCTCAACAGCCTGCAGATGGGCTTTCGCACCTTGGCCATCGAAAAGCGCTCCAGCGAGGTCTGGCAGGTGCTGGGCGCGGTGAAGAGCGAGTTCGGCAAGTTCGCCGGCATTCTCGAAAAGGCCGAGCGGCAGATCAGCACCGTCGGCAAGAGCCTGGGCGAAGCCAGCCGCAAGACCCGCACCATCGAACGCCGCCTGCGCGGGGTGGAAACCCTGGCCGGCGAGCAGTCGCAGGCCTTGCTGGACGATGGCAGCGACGACACCGGAACCAGCAGCGAAGACGACAGCAACGACGAGCAGGCGTGATCCGGCTGCAGATGGCGAAGCACGGCGTCCGCAGGCGACAGCACACGTAAAAGCGCACCCGGGCGCGATGAAGCGTTATCGGTAGAGCTGGTCGCGCCCGGGTGCGCTCCTACGCATGCAGGTTTGCGGCATGTGCTTGTGCCGATAGCCAGCACATCGCGCAGACATCGCCACCGCGATGCTTGCACCCACACGATTCAAGACGAGAGTTTCAATATGGCGACCCGATGGATCCACGCAGGGCTCTGCGCGCTGCTGCTGACTGCCTGCAGCAATGCGCCAACCGCCTCTCCTGCCTCGCCAGCCGCGCAGGCCCCTGCTGCACAAACGAGCGCCGACGCCGCTGCCTGCACCGCAAAGGGTGGCCAACTGCGCCCGGTCGGCCGCATGCAGATTCCGCGCTGCATCGTGCCGTATGCCGATGCCGGCAAGACCTGCACCGACAACAGCGATTGCAGCGGCGACTGCCTGGCCACCAGCATCGTGCCGACCGGCGCGGCGGCCACCGGGACCTGTCAGCGCGACAGCGATCGTTTCGGTTGCCGCCAGGAGGTGGTCGGCGGCAAGGGCCAGGCGGCGTTGTGCATCGATTGATGGCCTGGCCGCAGACAACGGCCGGCAGCGTGAGCCGGTGGCATCGCTCGCGCCACGTTGGCCGTTTATGCTCTGGGCTCTCCCTGCCCAGGACGCATCGATGAGCCAGACGCTTTACGACATCCCCGTGACCCGCATCGACGGCCAGCTCGCCACGTTGGCGGACTATCGCGGCAAGGTGCTGCTGGTGGTCAACGTCGCCTCCAAGTGCGGCCTGACCCCGCAGTACGAAGGACTGGAAGCGCTGTATCGCGACAAGCGCACGCAAGGTCTGGAAGTGCTGGCATTTCCGGCCAACGACTTCAACGGCCAGGAGCCGGGCAGCGAAGCGGAGATCGCGCAGTTCTGCCAGCTCACCTACGACGTCACCTTCCCGATGTTTGCCAAGATCGCCGTCACCGGCGACCAGGCGCATCCGCTGTATCGGGCGCTGACCAGCACGCACCCGCACACCACCGGCGACGGCCCGATGCGCGAAAAACTGGCCGGCTACGGCATCGCCCCCAATCCCGCACCCGGTGTGCTGTGGAACTTCGAAAAATTCCTGATCGGCCGCGACGGCACGATCATCGACCGCTTCGCTCCGGACATCCCCGCCGACGATGCGCGCCTGCGCGACGCAGTGGATGCGGCGCTGGCCACCCACGCATAGTGCGCTGTCGGCATTGCGCTAACGCGTCATGTCCCTGTCGGCAGCAAGGGAACAGGCAATGACCTTCAATCACGTCTTCAGCGCTTCAATGCTCGCGTTGTCGATGGTGGCTGGCTGCTCGCACATGCCCGGCACGGCGTCCGCCCCCGACGCGCAGGCGGAGCGGTACATCGTCGACTGTTCTCGCGACTGGGCAGAGTCTGTCGTTACAGGAAATCGGTCAAAGCGCAGGATTTACTTTGCCGACGACTTCATCGGTACCGATACCAAGGGCCGCAGATACGATAAATTCCAGGTCACCCGCGAGACCGGTCCGGCCAAGCAGATCATGTCCAACACACTGGACGAGATAAACGTCAGGTTCTTCGGAGATACCGCGATCGCGCATGGGAGTGAAACATGGACCCGTAAAGACGGGTCTACGGGCCGGTATGTCTGGACCGATATCTGGATCAAGCGGAGCGGTCGGTGGCAAATCATCGCGGCGCAAGATGCGGCGGCGTCGGTACCGGTACCGACACCGGCTCGCAACGACGGCATCTAGCAGCGCCGTCACACCGAGGCGCTTGGCAATGCGGGGTACGCAGTTGCGTCGCAACGGGTCTGCCTGGTGGCCAACACACAAAAAAGCCCGGGATCGCTCCCGGGCTTTTTCGTTCATCACTCACCAAACATCCAACCGCTCAACGCACCCAGTTCGGGATCGGCATGGCGTTACCCGGCACGGTATTGTCCTTGTCGTCGCGCAGGTAGTCCGGCAGCTCGTTGTTCTTCTCGCGATGGCTGCGCAGATCGCGGGTGATCTGGTAATTGCGGCGCTGCATCCATGCATCGCGGGTCAGCGCGTATTCGTCCGGCGCCTGGTCGCGCAGCGAATCCAGCGACATCAGCTGCGCGCGCGTATCCACCAGCTGCAAGCCCTGCAGGGCGAAGCGCGTACCGCCGTCGTCCACCTGGCGAATCCACGACAGCGGAATATCGCCCGCCAGCCCGAAGGTGTCGCGCACGGTGCGCGGCCCGAACAACGGCAGTTCGAAGTAGCGCGAGTTGCGCCAGCCCCACGCGCCCAGCGTCTGGCCGAAGTCTTCGCTGCGCCGCGGGATGCCGGCCGCCGAAGCGGGGTCGAACAAGCCGGCCACACCCAGCGTGCTGTTCATCACAAAGCGCCCCAGCGACTGCATTGCATGGACCGGGTGGCCTTGCAGCAGCTGGTTGACCATGGTCAGCGGCGTGCCCAGGTTGTCGAAGAAGTTGGTCACGCCCAGGCGCGCCGGACTCGGCACCACCTTGGTGTAGGCCGTCGCCAACGGACGCGCCACGCCGCGGTCCACCGCCATGTTGAAGCGGTGCATGCCGCGGTTGTAGCGCTCCCACGGGTCGTATGCCGGCGCCGCGCCCGGTTGTGCCGGCGCGCCGTTGGCACCCTGCGGGGTGGTCGTGCCGTACAGCGCGTCGAAGTCGCTTTCGGCATCGGTGGGCGCGCCTGCAGCGGTGGTGCCGGTGCCCGCCGCGGCCTGCGGATCGGCAGGAGCAGCAGCGCTGGCCGGCAGCGCGTCCGGGGCGGCCATGCCGGCGGCGGCCGGCTGCGCGGTCACTGCGGCATCGTCGCGGACCGGCGCATCGGCTGCAGGCGTGATGGCGGTTGCGGTACCGCCCGACGGCGGCGCGGACTTGGGCGCCTGGCTGGCGCAGGCACCCAGCAGCAGGCTGGCCAACAACGGAAGAGAACGGAACTGGGTCATGGGCTGGCGCTCAGGCCTGAAAATCGAGAGTGGGAGACAACCGGTAGGCAGCGCGCAATTCGTCCAGACCGGACGCCTCGCCCACCACCGCGCCGCTGCCGGCTTGGCGCAACCGGGCAGCCAGTTCGGCCAGCATTGCCACGCCGGCGCTGTCCAGGCGTTGTACACCCGACAGGTCCAGCGTGCGCGCGCCATCCAGCTGTGCGATCGCCTGCGGCCAGGCCGCGGTGACTGCCGCACGGTCGAGCACGCCGGCGATGACCAGCGCCTCGCCCGTGCGTTGCACGGTATTAGTTGCCATTGGCCGGTGCCGTACCGACCTGCAGGTTGCCGCTACGCAGCTCGGCGGCCACCTTGGCAATGCCCTTCTCGCGCAGCGGGCCGTCGAACTGGGTCTTGAAGGTCTGCACGTAGGAAATGCCTTCGATCATCACGTCGAAGATCTTCCACTGGCCGCCGGTATTGCGCATCAGGTAATCGACTGGGGTCGGGTCGTTGCCGGCACGCAGCAGGTCGGTGGACACCTTGACGCCACGGTTGCCCGGCAGCGCGCTTTCGGACTTGGCGCGGAAGGTCGGCTTGCCTTCGAAATTCAGCAGCGCGGTGCCATAACGCTGCATCAGGTTGTCGGCCAGCGCATCGGCAAACAGCTTGACGTCGGCATCGGAGGCGCCGCGACCATGCACGCCCAGCACCAGGCGGGCCGAGTAATCGCGGTCGAAGGCCTTGTTCAATTCGCCGTTGATGAACTGATGCAGCGCCGCCGGATTGCTGCGGAACTCGGCGCGGCGCTGGTCCAGCGTGCTCAGGATGCGAGTGCTGCTGTCGATGACGGTCTTGGTCGCCGCGCCCTGCGCAGGCGCGCTGGCAGCGGCCGGCTGCGCCAGCACGGTTGCCGGTGCGCACACCAGCAGGGTCGAGGCCAGGACGGCAGAAAGCACAGTGGTCTTCATTGATGTGGTTCCGTAGAGGGAGGAGCGGTTTGCGCAGGCGCAGGCGCCTGGCCGTTGGCGGCGGCCGGGGCATTGCTGCCGCCACCGCCACCACTGAACATGTATTTGCCGACCAGCTGCAGCAGATCCACCGCCGGCTGGGTGAAGCCGATTTCGTCGCCCGGCTTGAGGGTGTCCGGGTCGCCGCCCGGCTGCAGCCCGATATAACTCTCACCGAGCAAGCCGCTGGTGAAGATGCCAGCCGAGGTGTCGGCGGGCAGGTCCTTGTATTTGGTATCCAGCGACAAGGTCACGATCGAATCGAACTTGGTCGGGTCCAGGCTGATGTCGGCCACCTTGCCGATGGTCACGCCGCCGATCTTTACCGGCGCCTGCGCGCGCAGCTGGCCGATCTGGCTGAAGCGGGCGGTCAGCGTGTACTGGCTGGAGCCAAAACCCCAGCGCTGGTTGGTCGAGGCCACCGCCAGCACCAGCAGCGAGGCCAGGGTCAGCAGCAAAAAGGCGCCGACGGCGAATTCGAGTCGTGGTCCACGCATGGCCATAGTTATTCCACTCACCTAAACAACATTGCAGAAAGGACGAAGTTGAACATCAGCACCAGCAACGAGGCATTCACCACCGCGCGGGTGGTGGCGACCGAGGTGCCTTCGATGGTCGGTTCGGCATGGAAGCCCACGTAGGCGGCAACCAGTGCGGCGGTGCCGCCGAAAATCGCCGACTTGAGCATCGCCACGCCGAAGTCGTCCCAGACGTCCACGCTATTGCTCAGCCCGGACCAGAAGGTGCCGTTGTCGATCCCCAGCACATGCACCGCTTCGAAATAGCCACCGGTAATGGCCAGCGAGCAGAACACGCCCGTCAACAGCGGCACCGTCAGCACCGCCGCCCAGAAGCGCGGCGCCACCGCCTTGGCCACCGGGTCGATGGCCATCAGCTCCAGCGCCTTGATCTGGTCGGTGGCGCGCATCAAACCGAGCTCGGCGGCGATCGAACTGCCGGCGCGGCCGATGAACAACAGCGCGGTCAGCACCGGCGCCAGTTCGCGATACAGCGACAGGCCCAACAGCGTGGACAACGCATCCGATGCACCGTAGGTGGTGAGCGTGCGATAGCCCTGCAAGGTCAGCACCAGGCCGACGAAGGCGCCGCCCACCGCAATGATCGGCAGCGAGCGCGCGCCGACCTTGTAGATCTCGCGCACCAGTTCGGCAATGAAATCGCGCGTGGGCAACGAGCCGCGCAGCACCGTCAGCGAAAACAGGCCGGCGCGGCCGAAGGCGCGAATGGAATCGGCGAAGGCCATCAGGCAGCACTCCGGTCGCGGCGCGGGGCGGCATCGAAGGCGATCGGACCATCCGGCTGGCCATGCAGGAACTGCTGCACCAGCCGGTCGGTGCTGTCCTGCAACTGCGTAGGGGTGCCGGCGAACACGATGCCGCCATTGGCGATCACCACCGCCTGGTCGCAGATCGGCAGCGTCTCGTGCACATGGTGGCTGACGATGATGCTGGTCAGGCCCAGGCTGTCGTTGAGGCGCTGGATCAGGCTCATGATCACGCCCGAGGCGATCGGGTCCAGCCCGGTCAGCGGCTCGTCGTAGATCATCAGCGGTGGGTCCAGTGCCAGCGCGCGCGCCAGCGCCACGCGCCGCGCCATGCCGCCGGATAACTCGCGCGGCCAGGCATCGGCGGCGGCCAGCAGGCCGACTGCATGCAGCTTCATCTGGACCAGGCGCTGCAGCACCGCTGCCGGCAAGCGCGTGTGGGTGCGCAGTGGCAGCGCGACGTTCTCGGCCACGCTGAGGTCGGTGAGCAGGCCATTGCCCTGCAGCAGCACACCGACGTTGCGCCGCATCTCCAGCAGCGCGCGGCTGCCGGTGGGAATCGCATTGCCGAACAACGTGACCGTGCCGGCAACCGGGCGCAGCTCGCCAGTCAGCGCCGCCAGCATGGTGGACTTGCCGCTACCGGACGGACCGAGCACGGCCGTGATGCTGCCGCGTGGCACCTGCAGCGACACATCGCGCAGGATCGTGCGCCCGCCGCGGTCGATGCGGACACCGGACAACTGCACGACAGGGGAAGCGGAAGCCGTCATCGGTGCCTTTAACAAAATTACAACGCGATAGAGTAGCCCGCACAGCGCTGAACATAACCAGACTGGCGCGTGCAGTATTGTCGCATTCACCCAGTGGCGATGTGCGGGTTGCGTGTCGCTGTCTGCGTAACAGCGTGTCCTGCAGCGTAACCAGCCCACACGCATGCGAGCGGAATCGAGAAACGTACGCTGCAGTAGGGACGTCGGCGACAGTTTCCCCAGCGCGCCGTGTCTCCCTGCAGCTTGGCACGTGTGTTGTGCTGTCTTGCCTGTCGCTGTCGCGCCACGATCTGCCGAGCACGTCGCGTTGTCGGCAGCGGCAGCTTGTCGAACCGGCCACAAAACGTGACGATCCACGCTACTTCGTCGCTGCAGGAATCTTCCATGGAGTTGCTGACGCTTGAACACTTCGCCGGTAGCGTCAACGAGACCTTTGCTGCCGCATTGAATGAGGGCGAGGTGCCGTTCGTGCTGGTGGAAGCGCGGCCCTTGCAGCACGCGCGCCCTTCGCAACGTGCGCCGTTCTCCCTGCTGTTTCGTAACGGCTCGGCCTTTCTGTTTCCCCAGCAGACCTATCAGATGCGGCATGCGCGGCTCGGCGAGATCGGTATCTTCCTGGTGCCGGTGGCGCGCGAGCGCGACGGGTTCCTGTATCAGGCCGTCTTCAATTGAACACGGCCAGCTGCGCGTTCAACTGAGCAGGTGATCGCGCGGATGCCAGCGCATCTGCAGATGGGTCTGGGTGCTGTCGCCTGCAACGAATCCGTGGCGGGCATACAAGCGTCGCGCAGCGGGGTTGGCGTGCAGCACATGTAATGACAAGGCGCATCCGGCATCGCGCGCGCATGCCTGCGCATGCGCGATCAGTTGCGAGCCGATGCCTTTGCCACGCCAGTCCGGCAGCAGGCTGATATCGACCAGCGTGTGGTGCGCGGTGGCGCGGTGCAGATAGAGCCGGCCGATCGATAGACCGTTGGCCTGCACGATCAGAAAGTCCGCGTCGGCAAACTGCTGCCGGTAATGCGTGCGCTGCAATGCGAACTGCTGCAGCAGGAAGGCGCGCTTGGCAGCCTCTGGCCACGGTACCGGTGCGAGCTCGTCGCTGCGCGTGCTGGCATAGAGCTCCTGCAACCAGGCCAGATCGTCGGGTTGCTCCGGCCGCAGCGCAAGATCCGCTGCGGCCGGCGCGTCAGCGCAGAGGCGCGCGTGTGCTCCGGCCTGCGTCACGCGTTCGGGCATTGGCATCGCCTAATCGAACACAGGGTAGTCGCCCTGCAGCGCGATGCAGAAGTTCACCGCCAGATACGGCTGCCGGTTCTCGTGCGCCTGGCCGATACCGGTTGGCATCAACATGGTCGGGGAGAACTGCTTGTCCGGCGCGACCGTCAGGAACGGCCGCTCGCTGTTGATGCTCAGCGACGACAGGGTCACGCCGCTGGCGGGTGTGCCGGTCCGTTTGGTAGGGTCCGATTGCGAGTATGCAGTGACGCCGTGCTGGTGCAGCGGGATCTGCGAACTCTGCAGGCTCACCGAGGCGGAGCCGACGCTGCTGCCCAGCGTATGCGGAGACAGGCCCGGGCCCTGGCCCTGCTGGCAACCGGCGCGCGCGCAGAAGTTCGGCAACTGGAACGTGCTGCTGCCGTTGCCGCCATAGACCACGCCCAGGAGCGAATACAGCGTGGTGTTCTGCGCGATGGGCAGTACGGCGCCGTTGCACAGGGCCCAGCCATAGGGGTTGTAGTCGAAGCCGAACAGCTGGATTTCGCCGATGTAGGGTTCGGTCATGCGCGGATTCCTCGGATGGAACGGATGCGTGCCGCAGCCGGATCGGCGCGGCGCATGGATCAGGCCTGCTGCGGAAAGATGCCGGTGGTGGCGATGCAGTACTGCACCGTCAGCGTCGGCATCAGGTTGTCGTGCGGCTGGCTGCCGCCGGCGTACGAGGTGCTCTGCCCGGACATCGCGACCTGGCTGGCACCGGTCACATCGCTGGCGTAGAACAGACCGCCGTTGACGGCGCCCGGCACTAGCCCGGCGGGCGCCGCCGACGTGGCCGCCGCGGTGGTGGCCTGTGCGGTGTGCGTGTGCGCCGGCATCTGCAGGTCGACCAGGGTCACCGTCTCGGTGCCGGCGCGCTGGCCCAGGACGTAGTTGTTCAATCCAGGCCCCTGGCCCTGGTGGATCGGCAGACGCCCGCGCAGGTCCGGCACGCCGAAGGTGCTGGCGCCATTGCCGCCGTAGGTGGTGCCGAGCAGTAGGTACAACGGCTCGTATTCGGAGATCTGCAGCAGCGTGCCGTCGCATGCCTGCCAGCCCTGGGGGGTGCGGCCGAAGCCGAACATGCGGATTTCGCCGATGAATGGAGTGCCCATGTGGTCCTTCCTGGTCGATGACGCGCCGCGCGCGAGTGCGGAAACGGCTAGTTGCGCGAGGGGAAAATGCCGGACAGCGCGATGCAGAAATTCAGCGTGGTGTACGGCTGCAGGTTCGGGTGCGCCTGGCCGCCGCCGCTGTTGGCGATCGTGGACTGGGCCAGCGGCACCATCGTGCCGGGCGCGGCATACAGTGGGTGCGGCGTGCCCGGACCTGGACTGACGACATTGTTGGCAAACAGGCGCCCGGTCGGCACGCGGTTGTCGCCATTGGCGCTGCTGCAATCCATGAGGTGCAGATGTGCCGGCAGGTTGTCGCCGACCAGCGTCACCGTCTCCGCACCGGCGGCCTGCCCCATCGGCACCGCAGGCGGTTGCCAGGCTGGATCGACAGAGGGGCTGTAGCCGATGGGCGTGCGGCCGCGCAGGTCGGGAAGGCCGAACGTCGTCCTGCCATCGCCGCCATAGCGCGTGTTAAGCAGGCTGAACAGGGCCTGGTTCTGATTGATCGGCAACAACTGCCCGTTGCACTGCGCAAAAAACTTTGGCGCGAACGCGAAACCGGTCAGCATGATCTGACCAACGAAAAACTCGCTCATCCAAGCCCTCCCTGAGTAGGTGACCGCCCGACTGCATGTCGGAAAGTGGTCTACACATACCTGTCGCGCCTGCGCGCAGCAAGCCGCCACGCACCAAAAGTGGGATGAAGTATTAATTTTTTGTTCTTTAACTGGCAGTCAGTTCCTGCTTCAATGGCGCCGCAGCGCGGATATGTGCCGACAGGCATGAGCAGCGCGCTGATCTGAGGCACCAGGACTGCTGCCGGCGCCGTGGGACGGCGTGTTTCTAGGGGATTAGCGATGTCTACGAATTGCCATGCCGTCGGTGGCGTGCACTTGGCCCTGCGTTGGCTGATGGCACTGCTGCTATTAGCGAGCTCTCATACCGCCTTGGCAGCCTATTGCCCGGCCCCCAAGAGTGCCACCGTCAGCTCCGGCGGTTCGGTGACGTTCGACGTCAGCGACTGCGATGGCCCGTTCAATGCCGGCATGGCCGACGGTGCGCAACCATCGCATGGCAGCTACTCCCTCACCGGCCAACTCGACAGCGCCGGAACCGAGCGGGTGACCTACACCAACAACGGGGATGGCGCGACCTCGGACTCGTTCTATCTGCTGGACGAGGACAATAACCAGGTCGTCTTCAACATCACCATCAACCCCTCGCGCACCGCCAGCATCGCGGTCAGCCCGTCCGCCGCCAACGAGGACAGCGGTACCTCCTTGGTCTACACGGTGACGCTGAGCCAGACCAACAGTTCGCCGACCACGGTGAACCTGACCCGCAGCGGTACCGCCACCAGCGGCACCGACTACACCGGCGCGGTCAGCAGCGTGGTGGTGCCGGCCAACGCCACCTCCGTCAGTTTCAGCATCACCCCGGTCGCCGACACGACGGTGGAACCCGATGAGACGGCGATCTTCAGCGTCGCCAGCGGCACCGACTATTCGGTCGGCAATCCGTCCAGCGCCACCGCCACCATCGTCAACGACGACTTCCCGGTCGCCACCATCACCGTCTCGCCGGCCAGCGTGTACGAAGACGGTGCACCCAACCTGGTCTACACCGTCGCGCTGAGCCAGCCATCGCCGTCGGCGCTGTCGATCGGCTTCAACGTCGGCGGGACCGCCACCAACGGCACCGACTACGCCACGATCAATTCGCCCTTGGTGATCGCGGCCGGCCAGACCAGCGGCACCATCACCGTCAACCCAACGCCCGACACCACGGTCGAACCCGATGAGACAGTGGTGATCAGCCTCAATGCCGGCAGCGGTTACACGGTTGGTTCGCCGAACAGCGCCACCGGCACCATTCTCAACGACGACCTGCCGGGGCTGTCGATCAACGATGTCTCGGTGAACGAAGGCAATGCCGGCACCACCAATGCCACCTTCACCGTGTCGCTGAGCGCGCCGGCCGGCGCCGGCGGCGTCAGCTTCGATCTCGCCACGGCCGATGGCACCGCCACGGCGGGCGTGGATTACGCCGCCTCCAGTCTGACCAGGACCATCCCCGCCGGCAGCAGCAGCGCCACCTTCACCGTGCTGGTCAACGGCGACACGCTGGCCGAGCCGGACGAAACGTTTTTCGTCAACGTCAGCAACGTCACCGGTGCCACCGTGAGCGACGGGCAGGGCCTGGGCACGATCGTCAACGACGATGCGCAGCCGGCCCTGTCGATCGACGATGTGAGCGTCAACGAAGGCAACAGCGGCACCACCACGGCCACCTTCACGGTGAGCCTGAGCGCGGCCAGCGGCCAGACGGTTACGGTCAACTACGCCACCGCCGACGGGACCGCCACCGCCGGCAGCGACTATGTCGCGCGCTCCGGCACGCTGAGCTTTGCGCCGGGCGTGACCGCGCAAGGCGTGGCCGTTACGGTCAATGGCGACACCGCGGTCGAGCCCAACGAGACCTTCAGTGTCGGCCTGTCCGGGGCCAGCAATGCGACCATCGCCCGCGCCACCGGCACCGGCACCATCCTCAACGACGATGCGGTGGTGACGATCTCGCCCACGTCGCTGCCCGCAGCAACCGCAGGCACTGCGTACAGCCAGACGCTGACCGCCAGCGGTGGCACCCCGGGCTACAGCTTCGTGATCAGTGCCGGGACGTTGCCGGCCGGAATGACATTGAATGCCGCCGGGGTGCTGTCCGGTACGCCGACCGCCAGCGGCAGCTTCAACTTCACCGTCACCGCGACCGACAGCGGGGTGCCGACCAGCGGCAGCCGCGCCTACACCCTGACCGTGGCCGGCGCCAACGTGACCTTGCCGGCCACCACCTTGCCGGCCGGCACCGCGGGCCAGGCCTATTCGAGTGCGATCACTCCGGCCACCGGCGGCATTGCGCCCTACAGCTACGCGCTCACCGCCGGCGCGTTGCCCGCCGGTATCACGCTCAACAGCAGCAGCGGGACGTTGACCGGCACCACCACCAGCGTGGGCAGCTTCAACTTCAGCGTCACTGCGACCGACAGTACCAGCGGCACGCCCTCCCAAGGCACGCGCGGCTACACGTTGAACATCGCCGCGCCGACGATTGCGCTGGCGCCGGCCACGGTCCCCACCGCAACACGTGGCACCGCCTACAGCCAGACGCTGACCGCCAGCGGCGGCACCGCGGCCTACACCTATGCGATCACCAGCGGTGCATTGCCGGCCGGCATCACCTTGGCCAGCAACGGCACCTTGTCGGGCACGGCCACGCTGGAGGGCACGTTCAACTTCACCGTGCAGGCCACCGACGCCAACAGCTTCACCGGCACGCAGGCATACAGCCTGACCGTGGCTGGCCCGAACCTGGTGTTGCCGGCGTCGACCTTGCCGGCAGGGACCGCCGGGCAGGCCTATGCGGCTGCGATCGCCCCGGCCACCGGCGGCACGGCGCCGTACAGTTATGCAGTCACTGCCGGCGCGCTGCCGGGTGGCGTGGTACTGGACGCTGCAACCGGCGGCCTCAGCGGGACGCCGACCGTATCGGGGACCTTCACCTTCACCCTGACGGTCAGCGACAGCACGCCCAGCCCCGCCGCGCAGGCCAGCCGGAGCTACGCGCTGACCGTCAACGCCGCAACGCTGGTGCTGAGGCAGCCCACCTTGCCGGCGGCCGTGCGTGGCAGCGCCTACAGCCAGGTGCTCACCGCCAGCGGCGGCATTGCGCCGTACCGCTACAGCATCGCCAGCGGCACGTTGCCGGCCGGATTGACGCTGGCCAGCGACGGCACGTTGTCGGGCACGCCAACGGTACAGGGCACCTCGTCGTTCACCATTGCGGTGGCCGATGCGGGCAATGCCACCGCCACGCAGGCCTACACCTTCACGGTGAACGATGCGGCGCCGGTGGCGGTGGCCGATGTTGCCGCCACCATGACCGACACCGCCGTGACCGCAGCGGTCACCGCCAACGACACCGGCAGCATCACCGCGATCGCCATTGCCAGCGCACCCACCAACGGCACGGCCGTGGTCAGCGGGTTGGAAGTGGTCTATACGCCGAATGCCGGCTTTACCGGCACCGACGTGCTGAGCTACACCGCCACAGGCGCAGGCGGCACCTCGGCTGCGGTGACGTTGACCATCACGGTCAACGTGCGGCCGGTGGCGGTGTCGGTGACTGCAGCGGCAGTGCCGGGCGAAGCGCAACAGGTGGATATCACCCGTAACGCCACCGGCGGGCCGTTCGTGGCCGCTGCGGTGGTTGCGGTCCTGCCGGCCTCGGCCGGTACCGCCACCATCACCCGCGTGGGCGGCACTGCCACTGCGGCGGCGGCGCGTACCTCCGGCCTGTCGCCGGCAGCCACTGCAATGGCCGAAGCGCCGAGCTTTACCCTGACCTTTACGCCCAACCCGGCCTTCGTCGGCCAGGCCACGGTGCAGTTCACCTTGTCCAACGCATTCGCCACCTCGGCCCCGGCCAGTGTGGTGTTCAACATCGCACCACGGCGCGACCCGAGCGTGGATGCGGAAGTGCGTGGCCTGATCGATGCGCAGTCCGAGTCCACGCGGCGTTTTGCGCGGGCGCAGATCGACAACTTCCAGCGCCGTCTGGAGGCCACGCATCGCGGCGGTGGCAGCTTCACCAACGCAGTGAGCTTCCAGCCGACCTCGCACTGCCGCCAGGCCGAGCGCGGCATCAGTGCGCAGCCGTGCAGCCCGGACACGCAGGACGCCGACAACGACTTCCGCGACGCGCCCGCAGTTGCCAGCAGCACCGGCAGCAGCGCGCAGACGCAGGGCGACCTGGGTCTGTGGGTGGGCGGCGCGATCCGCTCGGGCAGCCTGAACCGGCAGACCAACAGCAACGGGGTGGATTTCCAGACCGATGGGTTGAGCGTGGGTGCCGACTACCGTGTTGCCTCGTCGCTGGCGATCCGTGCGGGCCTGGGTTGGGGCCGCGACGACAGCGATGTGGGCAACAACGGCAGCCATAGCAAGGCCACCGCCTACACGATGGCGTTGTACGCCAGCTTCCATCCGGGCAAGGCGTTCTTCTTCGACACCTTGGTCGGCTACCAGATGCTGTCGTACGACCTGCGCCGCTTCGTCACCGATGACAGCTCGCTGGCCGAGGGCAACCGCGACGGCAAGCAGTGGATCGCCTCGCTGTCCACCGGTGCCGATCTGCAACGCGGCACGCTGCAGATCACCCCGTACGCACGGTTGGATGTGGCGCGCGCCACCTTGGACGGTTATGCGGAACAAGGCGTGGCCCCGTTCGCACTGCGCTATGCCGACATGGACGTGGCCACCACCACCGGAAATCTCGGCCTGCGTCTGGAATGGCGCCGCGAGGTTGCCTGGGGACGGCTGAGCCCGCAGTTGCGCGTGGAATATCAGCGCGACTTCCAGGGCCGTGGCGATGCGATCCTGAGCTATGCCGACCTCACCGGTGGTCCGTTCTATCGCACGGCGCAGAGCGCGTTCGACCGCAACCGGTTGATGGTGGGCATCGGTGCGGCGCTGCTGACCGAACAAGGCCTGTCGACGCGGCTGGAATACCGCGGCATCACCGACGGCGACAGCAACAACGACCAGACCTGGATGATCAATCTGGAACAGAAATACTGATCGGGTTGCACGCCGTGCAGTCATGCAATGCGATGGGCCGGGCGAACACCCCGGCCCATCGCGTTTGTGATGTCGGCGTGTTGCTGGCGTGGTTGCGCTGACGCTTGGGTACGGCGCCACTGGCTGCATCGGGCATTGGAAAGTTGCGCGTAACCACGGCAGCACGTCGTCTGCGGCGTGAGGCCTGATTGCAGTTGTCGATGCACGGTGTGTGGCGCGCCGTTGCTCGGCATCTTTCGCGTAGCGCTGTTACACTGTGTCGTGCGGCCTTGCGTTTCAGCGCGGCCACCGGGCGCCGACACGGCGGCAAATAACGCCTCACGCGCGCATCCGGCACAATGCGCCACGCATGCACGCCACTTCCGCGCCCGATTTCCGTCTTTATCCATCCAATGCGCTGGATACCCTGGCCGCCTTGCTCGCGCAGGAGTTGCGCCGGCCGATGCCGGAGCAACCGTTGCTGCAGCCGGAGGTGGTGCTGATTCCGCAGGTGGCGATGCGGCGCTGGTTGCAGTCCACGCTTGCGGCCGAGCACGGTGTTGCGGCGAATCTGGAATTTCTCACGCCCGGCGAATTCGTCGCGCGTGCGCTGGAGCGCAACCTCGGCGCGGCCGACGACGACCTGGACATGGCCACCACGCAGTGGCGGTTGTATGCGGCCCTGCAATCGGACCTGGGCCGCGATGCGGCGTTGGCGCCGCTGGCCGGCTATCTGGCCGATGGCGATGCGCTCAAGCCGTGGACGCTGGCCGGCGAATTGGGCAGCGTGTTCGAGAAATACCAGGCCTGGCGCCGCGACTGGCTGCTGCGCTGGGAAGCGGGCGCCGACCCGGACGATCCGCAGGCCCGGTTGTGGCGCAGCATCGCCACCGGCCGGCAATACCGCGCACGGCGCATCGGCCAGTATCTGGATCGCTACGCGCGTGCCGATGGCCCGTTGCCGCAGGGTTTGCCGCCGCGCGTGTTCGCGTTCGCCATCTTGAACATCTCGCCGGACGTCTTGCGCGTGCTGGCCACGCAGGCGCGCGTGGGCACGCTGCATTTCTATCTGCCCACACCGACGCAGGGGTACTGGGGCGACCTGCAGAGCGTGTGGCAACGTCGGCGCGAAGATGGCGCCGTGCAGCTGTTCGCCGAGCAGGTGCAGGAAAACCCCTTGTTGCAGGCCTGGGGCGCAGCCGGGCGCGATTTCATGGCATTGGTAGGCGACTACGAAGTGGTGCACCCACTGGCGGAAATTGCCGCCTACGCCGACCCGCTGGATTCCGGTCGCCGCACGCTGGCCAATGGCGGGCTGGGCGACAGCCTGTTGCGGCGCATGCAGAGCGATCTGTTCCATCGCCGCGCGCCCGCGGCGGAAGCGGTATTGCCGGCGGTGAATCTGCACGACCCCAGCCTGCAGGTGCACGCCTGCCACACGCGGCTGCGCGAGTTGCAGGTGTTGCACGACCAACTGCGCGCGCTGCTCGACGACCCACGCTTCGACCCGCCCCTGCAGCCGCGCGAGATCGCGGTGCTGTCGCCCAATATCGACCCGTACGTGCCGTATCTGGATGCGGTGTTCGGCAGCCATGGCAACGACGACGCGCTGCCCTATGCGCTGGCCGATGCCAGCCCGTTGGCGAGCGAGCCGCTGGCCGAGGTGTTCCTCACCTTGCTCGGTTTGCCGATCGCGCGTTTCGGGCTGCATGAAATCCTCGACCTGCTGGCCAGCGCGCCGATCGCCGAAGCCGCCGGCCTGGACGAAGCCGGGCTGGAACGCCTGCGCAGCTGGCTGCACGCGGCCGGCGCGCGCTGGGGCCTGGATGCGGCGCACCGGCGCCAGCACCAGGCACCGGGCGACGACGCCTATACCTGGCGTTTTGCGCTGGACCGGCTGCTGCTCGGCCATGCCAGCGGCGCCGACGAGGACATGGAGGGGGTAGCGCCGTGGCCGCAGCTGGAAGGCAGCGCGCTGGCCGCACTCGACACGTTGTTGCGGCTGTTGCGCGTGCTCGAACGGCATCAAGCTGCGCTGGCCGAGGCGATGACACCGGTCGAGTGGCGCGAGCGTTTGCTGGGCCTGCTCGAGGCATTGATTCCGACCACGCCAACGGCGCCGCGCGCGCAACGCGCGCTGGATCGCTTGCGCACCTTGATCGACCAATTCGCCCGCGACGCGGTACGCGCCGAGTACGCCGGCGTGGTGCCGGCCGAGGTGGTGCGTGCGCATTTCGCGGCGGTGCTGGGCGAATCGGATACGCGCGCGCCGCTGCTCACCGGCGGCATCAGTTTCGGGCGCATGGTGCCGATGCGCTTGCTGCCGTTCCGCGTGATCTGCCTGCTCGGCATGAACGATGGCGATTTCCCGCGGCGCGACCCGGCCGCCGGGCTCAATCGCCTCACCGCGGAACTGGGGACCGAACGTCGCCGGCACGGCGACCGCTCCACGCGCGAGGACGACCGCTTTTTGTTCCTGCAGTTGTTCGCCTCCGCGCAGGACGTGTTCTACCTCAGCTATCTCGGCGCCGATGCGCGCGATGGCAGCGTGCGCGAGCCGTCGGTGCTGGTCAGCGAATTGCTGGCAAGCGCCGCGCAGTACCACGCCGCCAGCAACGCGCTCGACACGCTGGTGGTGCGGCACCCGTTGCAGCCCTTCGCCGCCGCTGCGTTCGGTGCGCTGGGCGACGACGGCGCCGACCCGCGCCGTTTCAGTTATCGCCGACAATGGCGCCCGGCGGTGGACAGCCTGGTCGGCCAGCGGCAGCCGCTGGCGCCGTGGGTGGCCGGTGCATTGCCGGCTGACGAGATCGTGTTGCCGGCCAGCGTCTCCATCGACGCGTTGCGCCGGCTGCTGACCGACCCGGCCGGGCAGTTCCTGCGTCATCGGTTGGGCATGCGCCTGCCCGATCCGGCCGGGCAGGACAGCGATCTGGAACCTTTGCTCGCTCCCACGCGCGGGCTGGATCAATATGGTTTGCAGCAGCAGATATTCGACGCTGCACTGGCAGGCGACACCGAGTACCTGTACGCGCGTCTGCGTGCCCGCGCGCTGCTGCCGTCCGGCCCGCTGGGGCAGCGCCAGCTCGACGAGCGCGTGGCGCAATTGCGCCCGTATGCCGACGCGTTCCGCCAGTGGCGCGGCGAGTCCCCGGCCCAGTCGCGCCGGTTGCAGGTGCAGATGGACGAGATCGAAATCCACGGCCGTGTGCCGGGCTGGTACGCCAGCGGCGTGGGGCGCGTGCAGGTCGGCGCGCTCAGCGGCCGCAGCGCCATCCGTCATGGGCTGGAATGGCTGCTGCTGCGCGCCGCCGGCGAGCACGCCCCGTACGTGCGTTTCTTCGAACACGACGACGGCCTGGGCCCGCATCCCATCGATGCGCAGCCGCTGTCGCAGACACAGGCGCGCGCCGCATTGGCCGAACTGCTGCAGCTGTATCGCCACGGCTTGCAGGCGCCGCTGGCGTTCGCGCCGTACAGCAGCTGGAAGTATCACCAGGCCGCACGCAGCGGCGACCTGGACAAGGCCATCAAGGAGGCGGCCGGGCAGTGGCAATCGGGTTTTGGCTGGAGCGAATCGCACAGTCCGGAACTGCGCCTGGTCACCCGCGGCCGCGACCCGTTTGGCGACGCGCAACGCTTTGCCGAGTTCGCCGCCACCAGCCACCGTGTGTATGCATTGCTCGAACAGGGACACACCGGCGCGCCGCTCGAGACCGAGCGCGTGATCGACAGCTGGCGGCATTGGCACGGCGCGCAGGAAGACGCCGAATGAGCGTCAGTTCCGTCACCGACCCATACCTGCAGTTGCCGCTGCACGGCGTGCGCCTGATCGAGGCCAGCGCCGGCACCGGCAAGACCTTTACGCTGGCCACGCTGTTCACCCGGCTGGTGGTCGAACGCGGCCTGCGCATCGGCCAGATCCTCGCGATGACCTTCACCGAAGCCGCCACCCAGGAGCTGCGCCGCCGCATCCGCGAACGCCTGGTGCTGGCCGCAAGCCTGGTCCCCGATGCGCCATCGCTTGTCGTAGCAGCGGCCCAGGCCGTGACCGACCTCGCCGACGACCCGTCGCAGCCAGGTCCGCTCCTACGCGACCCCCCCGACGTGCTGCTCACCCGCGCCATCCTGGTCACGCACCTGGCCGGCGGCAGCGAAACGCCCGCCGCATTGCGTCGCCGCCTGCAGCAGGCGGTGGAAGAAATCGATCTGGCCGCGGTGTTCACCATCCACGGCTTTTGTGCGCGCGTGCTGCGCGAGCACGCGCTGGAAAGCGGCCAGGCGTTAGCTGCGCCGGAATTGCTCGCCAACGATCGCCAATTGCTCGGCGAAGTCGCGGCCGACCTGTGGCGGCAGCGCGCCGCCGATGCGGTGATGGCCGAAGATCTCATCGCGCTGTGGTCGGGCGGCCCCGAGGCCTTGGCCAGCGATCTGCGCACGCTGGTGCGGCATCCGACGCTGTTGCCGGCAGTCGCCACGACCACCGACGATGCGCCCGCCTTGTTGCAGGCCGTGCACGCGGCGGCCAACGCACTGGCTGACGCATTCAACACGCATGGCACCGCATTTTTCGAGGCCATCATGTCGGCCATCGAGGGCGGCATCCTGAGCAAGGTCAGCTACAAGCCGGAATGGCTGGCATCGCTGTGGCAGTGGTTCGAAAGCTTCGCTGCCGCGCCATCGTCCAACACCGCGCCACACGCCAAACTGCTCAAGTTGACCGCGGCGGAACTGGCCGCCGGCACCAACAAGAAGTTTCTCGATCGCACGCCGTCTTCGCCGATGAGCCACCAGATCGATGGCTATCTCACCGCGCTGGTGCACGTCGAAGCGTGGCGCAGCCGGCGCCGTATCGCCCTGCTGCACGCGCTACGCGACGATGCCATCGCACGGCTGGCGCTGCTCAAGCGGCAACGCCGCGTGCAGACCTACGACGACCTGGTCGATGGGGTCGCGCACGCATTGCAAGGCGCACAGGCCGACGCCTTGGTCAAACGCTTGCGCACGCAATACGCCATCGCGCTGGTGGACGAATTCCAGGACACCGACGACCGTCAGTGGTCGATCTTTTCCAACGTGTTCGGCGAAGGCCCGCTCGCACAAGCAGCAGGGCTGGAGCCGGCGCTGTTTCTGATCGGCGACCCCAAGCAGGCCATCTACGGCTTCCGTGGCGGCGATGTGCGCACCTATCTGGCCGCTGCAATGACCGCCGAACTGGCGCCGCCGCTGAGCCACAATTTCCGCTCGCGCCCGGGCGTACTGGCCGCCATCGACGCGCTCTACGCGCAGGCCGGCTACACCGATGCCTTCCTCACCGACGGCATCGCCTTCCACCCGGTGCAGGCCGGGACCAAGCGGGTGGATGAAGACCTGCAACGCGATGGCGTCGCTGCGCCGGCGTTGACGCTGTGGCGCGCGCCGGAACCGCCGCCGCCTGCGAAAGGCAAGCCCAGGCCCTGGAGCGCCGGCCGCGCGCGCGAGCTGGCCACCGCCGCCTGCGTTGCCGCGATCCGCGGCTGGTTGGCCGCTGCCCGCGACAGCACGGCCACGGTGTGCGGACGCCCGGTGCAGGCCGGCGATATCGCCGTGCTGGTGCGCAGCCACGGCGAGGCCACGCGCATCCAGCAGGCGCTCGGCGCGGTGGGCATCCCGGCGGTGGCCGCCGGCAAGCAAAGCCTGTTCGCCACCGAACAGGCGCTGGAAGTGCTTGCCTTGCTGCAGGCCTTGCTCGACCCGGGCGACGACAGCCGCCTGCGCGCCGCCTTGGCCACGGTGTTGATCGGCGAAGACGCCATCGCCATCGCCGCACTTGAGCGCGACGGCGAGCGTCACCGCCGCTGGCAGCAACAGGCGCTGGACTGGCGCGAACGCTGGCAGCGCGGCGGCCCGCTCGCCCTGCTCGGCGAGCTCGGCGCCACGCACGGGCAGCGCCTGCTCGCCCTGGTCGATGGCGAGCGGCGCCTCACCAACTATCTGCAACTGGCCGAACTGCTGCAGGAAGCCGACGCGCGCGCACTCGGCCCGCATGGCCTGGTCGACTGGCTGGCGCGGCGCATCGCCAATGCCGACGACAACGACGAAACCCAGCAATTGCGGCTGGAATCGGACGCGCGCCGCGTGCAGATCGTCACCCTGCACAAGAGCAAGGGCCTGGAATATCCGCTGGTGTTCCTGCCGTATGTCGGCATCGGCCGCAGCGACAAGGGCGCCGGCCGCCATTGCGTGGTGCATGCGCCGGACCTGGGCCGTCAGCTGCACTGGAAGACAGAGCGCGACGACCCGAGCTGGAGCGCCGCCGAAGCCGCCTGGAAGCAGGAACAACGCGCCGAAGATGCGCGCCTGCTGTATGTCGGTCTCACCCGCGCCGAGCACGCGCTGTGGATCGCCAGCGGCCCGTTCCATCAGCACGAACGCACCGCGTTGTCGCCCATGCTGCGTGCGCTCGATGCGCTGCAGGGCGCGGCGGGCGAGGGCACCGTGGCGGTGGACACCCGCACGCCGCCGGCCCACCTGCCGCGGCTGCCGGCGCCGAGCGAGGCGCAGGTGCCGCCTGCGCGCAGCGCGCAACGGCACATCGCCCCGGAATGGTGGGTGTACAGCTTCACCCAACTGGCCAACGCCGACGCCGGCGCGGTCACCGACCCGATGGCCAGCGCCACCGTCGTCGGCAGCGGCGGCAGCGATGAACCGTCCGGCAGCGAGGCGGTTGCCGTGGCCGTTGCCAGCGACGCCGAACCGTTCGATCCCCGCTTTGCCGGCAACCGCTTCGGCGTGGTGATGCACGACGTGTTCGAACGTTGCGACTTCGCCGCCTGGCAGGCCTGGCGGCCGGGCCAACCTGCGCCTGACGGCCAGGCCGCACCCATCCACGAGGCCCTGCAACGCGGCGGCTACGCCCAGGACGACCTCGACGACGGCCTGCGCATGCTCACCGCGCTGATCGGCCACACGCTCACCGTGGCCTTGCCCGAAGGCACCTGCCTGGCCGACGTGCCCGAACCGCAGCGCCGCAACGAAATGGAATTCCATTTCGCCATGCGGCCCACCCGCGTCGATGCGTTGCTGGCCCTGCTGCATCGGTTTGGCGTGGTCGGCGACCGCCAGGCCTTCGGCGCGCGCCAGCGCCTGGAAGGCCTGATGACCGGCCTGATCGACCTCACCTACAGCGTGGACGGGCGCTGGTATGTGCTGGACTACAAATCCAACCGCCTGCCCAGCTACGACGCCGACGCCCTGGCGCGGGCCATGGCGCACAGCGAGTACGAACTGCAGGCGCTGATCTACACCGTGGCGTTGCACCGCTGGCTGCGCTTCCGCCTGGGCGATGCCTACGACTACGCCCGCGACTTCGGCGGCGTGCGCTATCTGTTCTGTCGCGGCCTGGATGCCGGGCGCCCTGCGGAGGCTGCCGGGTCGGAAGCCGCTGACGAAACCCATGGCCATTCCATCGCGGGCCAGCGTACGTCCGCACCCACGCGCGATTCCACCGGCGACAGACCCGACTCCGCTCCGAACGCCGTCGCCACGACCGCCGGCGTTCCGCGCGCGCCGCTTGGCGATCCGGCACCGGGCATCCACGCCTGGCGCTTCGAACCAGCGCTGGTGCACGCCGTGGACGCCTTGTTCGCCGGCAAGCCTGCAGATGCGCTGTCCAATGACGCGCCAGCGCAAGGTGGCGCCAACCACCCTGAGCCCCTCTCCCCCCGGGAGAAGGGGTGGGGTGAGGGTACGTCCGCACCAGGGACACCCACCCCATGAACCAATGCACCGCGCCAGTCGCATGGCTGGCCCGCACCGCGTTCGCGCCTCTCAGCGATCGCGCCGAGCACGCACCGCCCGCGCGTCATCGGCGTCAACGCTGCTGCGCGCCCGCACTGCACGCCAACACAGGTGGGCGCAGCATGACCGGGCGCGAGCGCGTATCCGCCAACGGAATGCCAACGCCATGAACCCCCCAAACCTGTTCGCCGCCCTCAACCAGAGCGGCGCCCTGCGCACCCTGGATCTGGCCTTCGCGCAAAGCCTGCAACGCCTGGAACCGGACACCGATCCACAGGTGCTGGCCGGCGCCGCGCTCGCCTCGCTGGCAGTGACCAGCGGCCACGCCGGGCTGGACCCGGCCCGCGCCGCCATGGTGCTGGACGCGCGCGACGGCCCGCCGCCGACCTTCCCGGATCCCGCCGACTGGCAACGCAGCCTGGCCGCCTCGCGTTGGGTCGATCAACCGCAGCCCGAGGCCCCGGCGGCCGCCGATTGCCCGCTCGTCCTCGAACGCGGCCTGCTCTACCTGCGCCGCTATCGCGAGTACGAACGCCGCCTGGCCCTGGGCCTGCAACGCATCGCCGCGCAAGCGCCGCCGCCGGTCGACGCCGCCACGCTGGCGCCGCTGTTCGCGCAGTTGTTCCCGAACGCCACCGCAACGCCTCGCAGCGCGGCCCCAACCCCTCTCCCCCCGGCAGAGGGTGCCCGCGGGGCGGGTGAGGGGTCGGGCCTGCCCGCGCCCTCCCTCCGGCAAGAGGGCACAAATCCGCCTGCGCCGTCCATCACAGGGTCGAACCAGGCAGCGCCAGCCCGCAGCCCCGACCGCCAAGCCCAGGCCGCGGCCCTCGCGCTGCGCCGCATGCTGCTGCTGGTCACCGGCGGCCCCGGCACCGGCAAGACCACCACCATCGCCCGCATGCTGCTGCTGCGCATCGCCCAGGCCCGGGCCGCCGGCACATCGCCGCCGCGCATCGCCCTGGCCGCGCCCACCGGCCGCGCCGCCGAGCGCATGGCCGAGAGCCTGCGCCTGGCCGTGGCCCGCGCCATGGAGCAAGGGCTGCCGCCTCCCTGCGACACACCGACCCCGGAGATGTCCCCTCTCCCGTCCACCGCACCGCACCCAGACGCTTTCCCTCTCCCGCCTGCGGGAGAGGGTGCCCGCAGGGCGGGTGAGGGCAGCCCCCCCACCGATTTCCCGTCCACCGCACCGGACCCAGACGCTTTCCCTCTCCTGCCTGCGGGAGAGGGTGCCCGCAGGGCGGGTGAGGGCAGCGCCCCTACCGATCTCCCGTCCACCGCACCGGACCCAGGCGTTTTCCCTCTTCCGCCTGCGGGAGAGGGCGCCCGCAGGGCGGGTGAAGGCAGCCCCCCCACCGATCTCCCGCCTACCGCACCGCACCCAGACGCTTTCCCTCTCCCGCCCGCGGGAGAGGGTGCCCGCAGGGCGGGTGAGGGCAGTGCGCCCATCGACCCGTACGGGAACTCCGCCCTGCCCAGCGGCGCCAGCACCCTGCATCGTCTGCTCGGCGTCATCCCGGATTCCCCACACTTCCACCACAATGCCGACAACCCGCTGCCGTTCGACCTGATCGTGGTCGACGAAGCGTCCATGGTCGACCTGCCGCTGATGTGCAAACTGGTCGAAGCCGTCGCCGATGGCACCCAGCTGATCCTGCTCGGCGATGCCGACCAGCTGCCTTCGGTGGAAGCCGGCGATGTGCTGGCCGCCATCCTGCAGGCCGCCGGCCCGGGCGATGCCCTGCAGCCCGAGGATGCCCAGGCCCTGCAACCGCTGCTCGGCAGCGCGCCTGTCGATCCGCCTGCGGTCACCTCCGCCACCCGCAACGGCGGCCTGGCCGGCCACCGCGTGCACCTGCTGCGCGGCTATCGCCAGGCGGAGGATTTCGCACTGGCGCCACTGGCCGACGCCATCCGCGCCGGCGATGCCGACACCGCCTTGGCCCTGCTACGCAGCGGCGAACTGCCCGGCGTGTACTTCCACGAAGACGGCGAAGACCCGCTGACACTCGGCCGCGATGCGCTGCTCGCCCACTGGCGCGCGCTGGCCAACGCGCAAGACCCCGCCGCCGCCCTGCGCGATGCCGCCCGCCTGCGCCTGCTCACCGCGGTGCGCGCCGGCCCGCAAGGCGCGCGCGGCCTCAACGCCCGCATCGAACAACTGCTGGCCGACACCGGCGCCGGCGCCCGTCGTCTGGGCGGCGCCTCGCCCTGGTTCCAGGGCCGCCTGCTGCTGATCACCGAAAACAGCTACCGCCACGGCCTGTTCAACGGCGACGTCGGTATCTGCCTGCGCAGCGACCCGGGCGCCTTGCCTGGCCGCAGCGACGCGCGCCCGTCCCCCGGGCAGGGCGATGCAAGTGCCGTGACCACGCGTGGCCACGTGCCACCGTCGCCAAGGCCGGGCCACGCCGGCGACCGCGCACACCATGACACCCCCGCCACCGACAGCCGTGCCCAAGGCCCCTTGGTCGCCTGGTTCGAAGGCGACGGCGACGGCCAGGTGCGCGGCTTCCATCCCGCCGCACTTCCCGCGCACGAAAGCGCCTTCGCCATGACCGTGCACAAGGCCCAAGGCAGCGAATTCGACGAGGTCTGGCTGCAACTGCCCACCCGCGACGCCCGCGTACTCAGCCGCGAACTGCTCTATACCGGCCTCACCCGCGCCCGCCGCGCCCTGCACTTGGCCGGCAGCGAAGCGGTCATGCGCGCCGCGCTGGCGCGGCACGCCGCACGCATCTCGGGGTTGGCGTGGCGCTTGGGTGCAAAAGACGACAAGCCACCGCCAGTTCCAGCACCCACGCCAGCGCCGCTTCCACAACCGCCGCCTAGTGCGCCTGTGCAAGGTGCGCTGTTCTGATCCAATCCAGTCGGTGCCGGCGCTTGTCCCGCAATGGCAGGCTGCACGTTCGTAACGGGTTGCGTCATATAACGCAGGCCGTTATGGCTGTCACATGATCAGGAGCTTTATCGACAAGGAAGCCGAAAGATCTGGCTGGGTGCGCGTTCCCGCCGGTTGCCTGCCGGCATCCAATTGGTCGCGCGCCGCAAGTTGCGCATGCTCAATGCCGCCGAGCCCATCTCGACGATCTACGGATCCCGCCCGCCAACCGGCTGGAAGCGTTGAAGGGCGAGCGGCGCGGCCAGTACAGCATCCGGATCAACGATCAATGGGGCATCTGCTTCCGATGGATGGAAGGCGATGTGGTGCAGGTCGAAATCGTCGATTACCACTGAGCACGAGGCATCTGTCGATGACGGTCCTACCCAATATCCACCCTGGCGCAATTCTGCTTGAGGAGTTTTTCGAGCCTCTGGGCATCAGCCAGAACGCACTGGCACGCGCCACCGGCGTCCCGCCGCGCCGTATCAACGAAATCGTGCTGGGCAAGCGCGGCATCACTGCCGACACTGCCGTGCGTCTGGCCGCCGCGTTGGGAACCTCCGAGCGCTTCTGGCTTGGCCTGCAGGCCGACTACGAGCTGGAGCAGGCGCATCGCGCGCTGGGCGACTTGCCGGCGCGGATCAAGCGGCTGGCGGCATGATCCGGGCGGCTTCCAGCACATGCTGCTAAGTCGGCGCAGCGTCTGCGCTGCTCGCCAACACCGGCGTCGGGTTGGGTCGATGCGGCGGCGTGCCGACCGGTGATTCTTCGTCACCGCACACAGGAATTCACCACGCCGCCATGGCGCTGGCATGGACGTGGGTAACGTTGCGCGCCTGGCCGTCCGCTGGATCGCGTGATCGCGCCGTACGCAGGGCCGCGGCCCACTGACGCACGCGTCAGCGCTGACACGCGACTGTTTCGCGCGGCGTTGCGCCTGCATGACCGTGAGCCCGGTCTGTCGTGTTGCCAACAGGCGCTGCCAGCACCGCCGTTCACTCTCAGAGGTCCTCCCATGCAGCCCACCGCAATCCGTTCCACCGCCGGCTTGCCCAGCGCAGACATGACGGCTGACCTGCGCGATCCTCCACCCGTCTCCGCGCAGGCACAGTCCTCCGCAGCCGCGGCGCCGCCGGATGCCTTGCAGGCGATGATTGGCCGTGCTCCCCGCCCGGACGCGCCACGGCACCGACGCACGCAGAGCCTGCCCGCGCGATTGACGCCTGCCCAGCGCAGCATGCTGGCCGAACTCGGCGTCGCCGACACGCCCGTGCTGACGCCCACCGAGGCGGCCGTGCTGCGGGAGCTGCGTCTGCACCGGCCGCAGCTCCCGCTGGACACGCTGCTGTTCACCGACCCGAACAAGGACCCCGACGATGTCGTGACCTACACCATCGCCAAGCAGCTGCAGGTCGAAGGCTTTTTGCGTCTGACCGATGTCGTCGTCACCCTGGGCGATGCCACCATGCGATCGCAACGCGCGCAGCTGGCAAAAGGTGTCTTCGATCGCCTGGCTTTGCCGGATGTGCGCGTCGCGCGCGGCCAGGACTATCCCATGACGCCCACGCAGGCCCGGGAGCATTCCAAGTTCCTCGCCGAGGGAGCCGCGCTGCGTGCGGCGCCGGACGCGGTGCACACCGATGGCGTCGGTGCGATGCGTCAGCGCCTGGCGAGCTCGCCCCACAAGCTCGGCATGGTGGTCATCGCCGGAATGACCGATGCCAGCGCCCTGCTTGCCGAGGCGGGCGATCTGGTGCGGGACAAGGTCGCGTCCATCACCATCATGGGAGGCATCGACCCGGCCAAAGACGCCGATGGCCTCGTGCAACCGGACACGCGTGCCTACAACAACGCCACCGACATCCACGCCGCCCGTGCGCTCTACCGCCGCGCGCAGCAACTCGGCATTCCCCTGCGCATCCTGAGCAAGGAGGCTGCCTACAGGGCCGCCGTGCCGCCGGCGTTCTACGAAGGCATCGCACGCAATGGCCACCCCGTGGGCGAGTACCTGCGCGATGTCCAGAAAAACGCCTTGAAAGGCCTGTGGGAAGGCATCCAGGCCAACCTGATCCCCGGCCTGGATTCGGCGTGGTTCTTCCGTACGTTCGTCACAGCAGAAGCCCAAGAGGCTGCGGCAGCGGGTCGGCAAGCTGCCATGAGCTTCGACGCCATCTGGCCGCAGGTGACCAAGCTCAATCTCTACGATCCGCTGACCTTGCTGGCGGCGCTGCCCGGCACCGCGCGCCTGCTGTTCCAGCCAACGCCCATGCACCGCGAGGGAGCCAGCCCGGTGGAGCACGTGGGACACGCCGAGGTTGTGCGTCCGGAAAAAGCCAGGTTGTTGCTGTCGGCGCTGGCCAAGGCCGCGCTCGCCCAGCAGGACCAGGGGCAACACGCGCGCTGAGCAGTTGGCAGCATTCGCGGAGTGGCGCCGTCCGGCGTCATCCGCGAAGCGCGAGGTTGGGCATCCCCTCCAATTCGTCCGCCTGCGACCAGGTCGGGCGGCTTACTTGCCCTTCTTTTCCTGCTTGGCCGCGCGCTTTTCTTTCAGCGTCTTGGTCGGCTCTTTCTTCTGGTTCTTCTTCTGGTCCATCCCCTTGCTCATGACACCCTCGTGGTTGCTGGATTGAACGCGCTGGCAGCGCCGGACCCGGCGTGCCAGCGCACTGTAAGGCTTGTGCGCCATCGAAGGGCAGAGGGTCTGGCGCAGTGGAGTACGTGACACCGGGTGGCGGCCGCCGGCGCCCATCGCCTCAGCGTGGCGCAAGCAGCCTGGCAAGGGTATCGGGCCGCCCGGCCAGCCGTTCCAGCCGTGGGTAGCGCAGCGGCCCGGTGTACTGGATCTGCACGTCCGCGCGCTGCCCGTCCTGCGCAATGCCCAACACGATGGGGCGGCGTGCCGCGCCGCGCACCGCATCGCGCAACGCGTCCTGCGAGAACGGCGATCCATTGACGGTCGACACGCGCGTGCCCGGCCGCAGCCCGGCGGCGAAGGCGGGGCCGTTCCAGGCCACCGTGCGCAGCATGCCGTCGGCGCGCGCCGTCAATCCGATTGAGTAGGTGAGATCGGCAACGCCCGCTTCGTCTTCGCTGGCACGGAACGCCGCCGTCGGCGTGTCGGTGTAGACCAGCGACCAACCGTGCTGGGTCAGGCCGCGTGTGGTGTCCAGTTCGTCGTGGGCATCGATCCATCCGCGCAGGAAGCCTGCCCAGTTGGCTGGCGCCACGGTATGCAAGGTGGCGCAGATGTCCTCGAACGTATAGGTGCGCGTGGGCGCGTCCGGGGTGGCGCCGGCGAAGAAGCGCTGCGCGAAATCGTCGATGCTGCGCTTGCCCCCGCTGCGCGCGCGCAGTTCGGCATCCACCGCCAGCCACAGCATCACGCCTTCGGCGTAGTAATCGCGCCGGCGCTGCCAGTCGCGCCACGCCACCGGCTGGCGCAACATGAAAGCCGGGTAGTGCACGTCGTCGGCTAAAGAGCGCCATGCCCGCCCGGGCCGCGTTGCGATCTCCGCCGCTTCCAGCGCCAGGCGGTCGCGCACCTCATCGGGCGTGAACTGGCCGGCACGCGTCGCCAGCACCCGTCCCCAGAACTCGGTCTGTCCTTCGTACATCCACAGCAGGCTTCCGGAGACCGGCACGTTCGGCGTCGGTGCCCATAGATCGGCAGGCGTCCGGTAAAAGCCGTTCCAGGCATGCACGATTTCGTGCGCAATCAGGTCGCGCGCGAGGAGTTGGCCCGGCCAGTCCTGGAAATGCGACGACGCCAGACCGTTCTCGCTGGAGGCGCGATGCTCGGTGCCGCCGGAAGCGCCCTCATCGCTCAGCCGCGCCAGGATGGCGTAGCGCGCAAACGGCGGCGGGCCGAACACCGCGCCTAGCTGCGCAAGCAGCGAACGGAGTTCGGCCACGCGTGCGGGCGGCACCTGCAGGTCGGCGGGCCGCTGCGCCACGATATCCAGCGATACCGTCCCGGTCAGCGGCAGCTGCGCGGCAAATCTGCCGGCAAGCACCGGCGCGTCCAGCAACGTTTCCAGCGATGTCGTCTTGAAGGCGTAGTGCTTGCCGCGCACGCGCTCCACGTCCAACGCACTGAACGGTCGCAGCCCGTCCGGCAGCGTCAGCATGGCGGCCACCGCAATGTTGCGGGCATACCAACCGGCCGGATACAGCACCAACCGCTGCCAGGGCACGGACACGATGTCGCGCGTCAGCAACTCGCCGCCGGCCAGCATCTGGAACTGCACGTCGAGTTGCTGCACACCAGCCGGCACCTCTACATGGAAGGCATGCGGTTCGTAGGCATCGCGCCGCCATGCCAGGCGGCGCCCCGCTGCGCTGACCTCCAGGCCGGCAAGATCGGTCACCGTCAGACTCGGCCCATGGCTGGCAGCCTCCCAACGTGGATACAGCAGCGTCACCGCACCGCTCGCGTCCACCGGTATCTGCTGGTGCACAGTGAAGATGCGGCGCGCGACGTCGGTGGCATCCACGTCCACGCGCATCACCCCGGCAAAGGCGTGGTCTACCGGCGGCGCAACCGTCGGTGTCGGGGCAATGTAGGTCGGGCCGCGACTGGATTGCGCGAACCCTTGACCTGCGAACAGTGCGAGCACCACCGCCAAGACCGACGCACGCGCAAAGCAAAAAGGGGGGATGTGGCTTGAATGGATGCGCATTGCACGGCCTTGAACAAGGCCGTGATCCTATACGCCTGCAACACCCTGCAGCCATCTCGAAAACAGCGCGCTGCTCCAGCTCGCTTTTAGCGCGTTCACCCGCATCGAAGAACACACACGTGTCCACAGCCCGAACGCCCGTGCGACCGTCAAGGTCTGCACGCGGGCGCCGGTGACAACTGCGGCCTTGGAGCGGCTTACACCACGTGGCGAGCAGTCCTCAGGTGGGTGCGGACGGCGCGCTCAGAACCGCAGTGGACGAGTGCTACATGCCGATTCCGAGCACCGGCCGCGCCCGCCTGGCGGCTGCGCAGTGGTTTTGTTCGCTGCCCTTATTTGGCCGGCACGCGCTCGTACTGCTCTCCACCGGTGTTGAGATGGCCGTTGCTTTCGTCGATGGCGAAGTTCACCGTCTCGCCATCGTTGGTCACCTGCAGCGCGCCGTCCTTGTAGACCGCCGGGTAGCTTTCGGTCTTGGGCTGGCGGCTGAAGAACTTGGGCGTGGTGCTGCGGACCATGAAGGTCTCGCCATTGCGCTCGATGTCCATCGTCTCGTCCTGCGACTGCAGGTTGACCCAGTGCCCAACGAACTTCTCGCCTTCCACCTTGGCGCAACCGCTCATCAACAGTGCCGCGGCCAGCGCGGTGCCCATCCACTTCATCATCGTGCATTCTCCAGTTGAGGCTGCAGCGAGGATGGCGGGTGGGGGATGTATGGGAGGTCAAGGAGCCGCCATGATGCATGGCGCACCGCCCTGATGTACTTTTGAGCGAGATAACAACGCCTCTGGCTGGGTTGATCGCTCTGGTAGTGCTGCGTCTGAAGGGACGACGCGATGGAACAGACGCCTGGCGATTCTCCGACCAACGAGTACCAACGTGTCGCTTGTAGACCATATCCAGATCTCGCACCCCTATCTGGTCCGCGTCGTCCGCTGCGGCAAAGGGTTTGAAGTTACCTTGAGCGATGCCTTCCCTGCAGAATTCCGTGTCTTCGAATTATGTCCCGCAGCAGAAGTTTGGCCCGGCTACAAAGAAGTCGAAAGTAGCCTTGGCTTGATCGAAGAAGATGGCAGCACGTTTTGGCTATCCGGGACGGGGGGTTCCATGGAGGAGGCCGTGGAAGATGCGTTGATGAAGTTCATCAATTGGGCCGTGCATCCAGCGCATGTCACTGCAAACAACTTCTGCATGCGACCGATGCATGCTGATGACCTAGATGGGCATTGATGTAGGGTCCGTCGCGCTTGTCTATCCGCCAAGCCCGACAACGCGTCACGTGCGAACCTGTTGCGACAGAAGACCCGCTCAAATACGCTGTCGAACTGCCTTCGCAAAAAGTACGGAGATAGCGTGAAGCACATATGGATAGCGGTGCTGGCGACAGGATGTGCCGTTGTCTCGACGTGGGCCGAGGCCGTTGCAATCCGGTGCGACACTTGCCGAGTAGACAGCGATTTTCGTGCTGAAGCGATGGGCAGGGGACCTGGCACCCACATCGTCTACAACGTAAAAGATAACCTGGTTCAACAGTGGTCCGTTGGATCGGACGGCGACACAGTGCTGGCGGCGGTGAAAACTCCACCGACACCCGTCGTGCCGCAGCAGAGGCCATCAACGGGAGCGACACGACAGGTCGCGAATGCGCACACGTTCCACGTGATCGGCGCGGGCACCATTCGACCTATCTACAATATCCCGATCGAGATGCTGGGATTGAATTCTCATGCACGCGAGAAAAGCGCATACGATTACGTCACCGACGCAAATCTGAGGGCCATGGTTGAATCTGCCACGGGCAGCAGCTCGCTGATACGACAGGTCACAGGCTCCGGGACCACGGCGTCGCTGGCCAACCCGCATCGGGCAAACCTGCTTTTCAGGGTTGTCTTCAAGGACGGCTCCTATGTCGGCGTGATCGTTGATGTGAATCAGGCCAACGGAAAATCCGAACCCGGTAGCGAAAGAACAGCAGCGGGCCAATCGATTCCGAGCCAAGCCAGCGAACTCTCTGGCACCTGGACCAACAACGGGGGCGACAACCTGGCCCCGATGGTGGCGCACAT
The DNA here is from genome assembly GCF_041475645.2 of Xanthomonas sp. NCPPB 3569. Classification (NCBI taxonomy): domain Bacteria; kingdom Pseudomonadati; phylum Pseudomonadota; class Gammaproteobacteria; order Lysobacterales; family Lysobacteraceae; genus Xanthomonas; species Xanthomonas sp. NCPPB 3569. The sequence goes on along the minus strand of NZ_CM192969.1, from coordinate 5,026,669 downwards.
GCAACGCCTTGGCACTGTGAGCGACGCGGGGGCTGCGGGCGCAGGCGGCACAATCACCGCCATCATGTGCGTGGTTCAGCACTGCACGGTCGCGCGTTCGGCGTCCTGATCGATCGTTGGAAGACACTCCAGCGCTGATGACGACCATTCGTCAGGCGACTGGAGCGCGCGACATGGCACAGGCAGGAAACCGCAAAAAAACCGCGCTCAGGTGTCACCCAATATCGCGCTGCAGGTTCGGTGCCACGCTGGAGCAGATCGATCGGTTCTCGGTGTTGCTTCGCACGGCCAGCGCGCAAGGCGACATGGCGTGGCGACGCGGTGCCGGAGTCCCCCGGATCGGCGGCAACCATTGGACAAGGCCGCCGAAGAAGTGAGCCCGGCGACGTTGCCCGCCAACATGGCGACAACCGTCACCTGCGCGCGGTCGAGCGCGCAGTCGCTCTGGCTGATGCAGCGCTCTGGCAGGCGGCCTAAATCGCCATGACCCCGCCATCGATAAACAACTCGTGCTCCGCGATGAAGCTGGACGCATCCGAGGCCAGGAACAGCACCGCCTCGGCGATCTCTTCGGCATCGCCCAAACGCCCGAACGGAATCATCTGCTTGAACGCGTCCTCGGCTCCTGCATTGGCGTCCAGGTAGGTCTGCATGGCCGGTGTGTGCACCATGCCGGGCGACATCACGTTCACGCGGATGCCGCGGCGTTTCAGGTCGCTCGTCCAGGTGCGGGCGAACGAGCGGATGGCCGCCTTGGTGGCGCTGTAGACCGAGAGCGCGCCGATGCCCTTGCTGCCTGCCACGGAGCCGGCCAGGATCACAGCCCCACCGCTGGCCATCAGCGGCAGTGCATTCTGCACGGTGAAGACCGTGCCCTTGATGTTGGTCGCCAACAGGCGCTCCAGGTGTGCGATGTCGATCTCGCCCAGCGCGGCCGACTCGGAAACGCCCGCGTTGGCGAAGACGACATCCAGCCGGCCGTGCTCCTGCTGGATGCACGCATAAAGCCGGTCCATGTCCTCGGGCACGCCGACATCGCCCTGCACGCCCACCGCGCCGCCGCCGATCTCCGCCACCGCAGCGTCCAGCCGGTCCTGCCGCCGCCCGGTGATGTAGACCTGCGCGCCCTCGGCCGAAAACGCCTTCGCCGTCACCAGCCCGATACCGTCGGTGCCGCCGGTAACCACGACCACCTTGCCTCCGAATCGCTTGCCCATTGTGCTTCCCTGATAAGTGGAGGGTTGCTCCACTTAGTATATGGAGGTAGCCTCCACTTCCACAAGCCACGTCGGAAGAGCCCGTTGACCGCCGATACGCCCTTGCGCGCCGATGCCCAGCGAAACCGCGAACGCCTGCTCGCCGCAGCTGAGCAGGTCTTCCTGGAGCGCGGTGCCGAAGCGTCGATGGAAGACGTCGCAAAACGCGCCGGCGTCGGGATCGGCACGTTGTATCGGCGCTTCCCCACCCGCGAGTCGTTGTTTGCCGCGGCCTATAGCGGGCGTTTCTTGTCGCTGGCTGCTGCCAGTCACGCGCGCGCCAGTTCGCTCGACGCGCTGGCTGCGCTGCGCGCGTATCTCGAGGATCTGGCACTGCATACCAGTGTCTATCGTGGGCTGGCTGCGTCGCTGGGCGCAGTGCTGCAGAGCGGCACGCCAGGGTGCGAGGCCGTCAGCAAGCAAGGGCAGCAGCTGTTGCGCAGCGCCCAGAAGCGCGGCGTCGTCCGCCGCGATGTGTCCTTCGACGATCTCGTCGTCGTCGCCATTGCGACCTCGCTGGCCACCGAACAGCTTGGCTCCCCAAAGACGCGCATCGCGCACCTGATCGGGCTGTTCGTCGACGGCATTGCAGCGCCAGGGGCGGGAGCGGCTGCGTAAGTCAGCCGCCAACGCGCTGGCGCCTAGAGTGCTTCATCGTCGTCTTGGGTGATGGCGAGCAACCCACGCAACGCGCAGGCGTTGACATGGGAGAACGATCGTTCTACCTTGACGCCGTGGACAAGCCAACCAACGACACCCAACAGAAGATCCTGGCAACGGCAGAGGCGCTGATCTACCAGCACGGCATCCATGCCACCGGCATGGACCTGCTGGTGAAGACCTCAGGCGTGGCGCGGAAAAGCATCTACCGCCACTTCGATAACAAGGACGAGGTGGCCGCCGCTGCATTGAACGCGCGCGACGTCCGTTGGCTCGCGTGGTTCAGGCAGCAATGTGACAAGGCCGACCGTCCCGAGGCGCGCATCCTGCGCATGTTTACGGTGCTCAAGGAATGGTTCCAGTCGGAGGGTTACCGCGGCTGTGCGTTCATCAACACCGCAGGCGAGGTCGGGGACCCCGACGATCCGGTTCGCAAGATCGCCAGGCATCACAAGCAAAAGTTGCTCGACTACACGCTGGAACTGACCGGGCAACTGGGTATCACGCAGCCGGACGCACTGGCGCGCCAGCTGCTGCTTCTCATGGAAGGCGCAATCACCGTCTCGCGCGTGATGGGTGACGAGGACGCCGCAGACACCGCAAGGGATATCGCGCAGTTGTTGCTAAAACAGGCCACCGGCTAGCGGCCTGACGCTCCGCCGCACTCTCAAAACACCGATGTATCCACTTCGATTGGAGGCTTTGCCATGTCCAACGCTCACGCTCGCCCGCCGCTTCCCCCGTTCACCCGCGAATCGGCGATCGAAAAGATACGGCTTGCCGAAGACGGTTGGAATTCCCGCGACGCCGATAAAGTGTCGCTTGCCTATTCGCTCGACACCCAATGGCGAAACCGTGCCGAGTTCACCAACGGCCGGGAACAAGCCCGGCAGTTCCTTGCGCGCAAGTGGAATAAGGAGCTCGAGTACCGCTTGATCAAGGAGCTGTGGGCCTTTACCGAAAACCGTATTGCCGTGCGCTACGCCTACGAATGGCGCGATGACTCAGGCAATTGGTTCCGCTCCTACGGCAACGAGAACTGGGAATTCGGCGCCGATGGCCTGATGGAACGCCGCTTCTCGTGCATCAACGACATGCCGATCAAGGAGAGCGACCGCAAATTCCACTGGCCGCTGGGCCGTCGCCCGGATGATCATCCAGGGCTGTCTGACCTGGGTATGTGACGATTCCCAAGCGAATAAGAAAAAAGCCCTCGGCAGTGGTTCCGCTCGGGGCTTTTGTCTCGCTCAGGGCCGTGGCATCGGCACGCAAAGAGGAGGAGGCTGCAAGGCAGAGGGTCAAGTTCGCCTAGGGAAACTCTGAACAATCCATCGTGATCTGCCACAATCGATCAACGACCCGAGTAGACGATTTCGATGCAGCTGACCTTCGGCGACGCGGAGTACAACGGCAAGCGCAAGCGGACGCGGCGTGAGGTGTTCTTGGCCGAGATGGACCAGGTCGTGCCGTGGAAGGACCTGCTGGCGCTGATCGAGCCGCACTACCCGAAGTCGGGGCAGCCGGGGCGACAGCCGTATCGGCTGGAGACCATGCTGCGCATCCACTTTTTGCAGCAGTGGTATGCACTGAGCGATCCATCGGCGGAAGAAGCGCTGTACGACACGGTGTCGATGCGCCGTTTCGCCAAGATCGGCGGGCTGGATGAGGTGCCGGACGAGACGACGATTCTCAACTTCCGCCATCTGTTGGAGCAGCACGATTTGGCGCGCAAGCTGTTCAATCGGGTCAACGCGCACCTGTCGCGCAAGGGGCAGAGCTTGCGCGGCGGGACGATCGTGGACGCCACGATCATCGCTGCGCCCAGCTCGACCAAGAACAAGGATGGCGAGCGCGATCCGGAGATGCACCAAACCAAGAAGGGCAACCAGTACTACTTCGGGATGAAGGCGCACATCGGGGTGGACGATGACTCCGGGCTGGTGCACCACGTGGAGTGCACGGCGGCCAACGTGGCCGATATCACACAAGCGCACAAGCTGCTGCACGGCAAGGAGGACACGCTGTGCGCGGACAGCGGCTACACCGGGCTTGAGAAACGCGAGGAGATGAAGCGCAAGCGCAAACTGCGCTACCTGATCGCGGAGAAGCCCTCGAAGCTGAAGCAGATTAAGAACAAGCGCGAACTGAAGTTGGCCAAGCGCTGGGAGCACACAAAAGCCAGCCTGCGTGCAAAGGTGGAACACCCGTTTCGGGTGATCAAGCGCCAGTTTGGCTACGTCAAGGTGCGCTATCGCGGTTTGGCGAAGAACACCGCACAGATGCTGATGCTGTTTGCGCTGTCGAATCTGTGGCTGAAGCGCAAAGAGTTCATTACCGCCGCGGGGTAGGTGCGCCCGTAATCGGGACGATACCCCGAAAAAGCGCCAAAAACGGCGAAAAACCGAGGATCTGAGCGCGGTCACCGCGACCGATATGGCTTACCACATCCTCCGATCGCGTTGTTCAGACCTTCCCTAGAAAGTCGACCTGCCCCCCGTTTCCCCCGCCCACTGCGCGACGAATGCCTCAATGAACACAGATTCCCAACGCTGCTACATGCGCGTACCGCCATCGAACGGTGGCGACGCGAGTACAACAAGGATCGACCCAAAAAAGCGATCGGCGTCATGACACCGGCTGCCTATGCCCAGCACCTGGCCAACAGCGATATCATCAACCACCGACTCCAAACCCGACTGCTACTCAGGATGAGGGGGCGTCGCTGGCTATGTTCTCCAGTGTAAGCACCGATTGAAGCCAGTCTGGATTAACTCGGGCTTCTTACAGTAGAAGTTAAGAGCCCCAGCAGATATGCCAGGGCCCTTTCCAATCACTCACCCAGTGTCTGCATTCGGGTGCGCTCCAATTCCTGCTTGAGCACGAAATTTTCGTCCCGCTCGGTTGGACTTGTTGAACTGGCAATGCTCGCGCTCTTGGCACTGGCGCCTGCAAACATTCCAGCCTGTTTTTCAAGCACTTCCAGGCGCTTCAAATAGTAGTCGCGATGCTGTTTGCTTACATCTTGCAAACCACTCGAATTGAGTTCGAGCAATCGCTGCTCCTTTGGACTGGGTAACGAGCCCTCGTACCGATCAATGAAGCGGTCTACGACCAAGAGCTTTTTTGGTGAGCCTGGCTTAGAAATGATCCGCTGATCCAGATCATGCATGTTTGTCCCGTTGCTTCGATAGATCGTAACGACCGGACTATCTGTTCTCGCCGTAATGATGGCGATATTGTTGAAGAACAAACGGCCGGAGTAGTCAACCAGTGCAACAAGCTCTAAGGTCCCGTCACCATCCAGGTCAATGAACTTGGCTTCGCCAACTATGGGTTGCACGGTGTCGCCATCAAGGTCGTATTGGACGATAAGCCTCTCAGCGACCCTAGCAAGGTCCGGCGTCTGATTGAGCTTGGCGGCTTGGGATGATTGCCAAGTCAAGGGTTGGCCAAGATCGGCGCTCCAAGCGACGAGTGGAGCGGAAGAAGCTATAACGAGTGTGAGTAGTAAGACGTTCATCTTCATTGGATTTTCGACCTCACTTCATTCGTGTAATTTACACCCGTCGGGTTGTTCTGGGTGTTGACCACCCAATTCCAGGAGCCACCAGTGTTAACCGCTCGGTAATACTGATTCTCCAGGCCCGACGCGGCACCGGGGCCGTAGAGCGTGATGGCCATACTCTCAAGTTCTACTCCCGTTAGCTCGCGAATACCCGGGGCTGCGGTGCGCATGCGAAGGTAAAGACGCGCTGCTATGCGCATCTTCTCGCGAAAGAGCGTGTCTGCAGAGGCTGTATTTTCGATCCAACTCCAGCCGTTAAAGACGCCTTGTGAGCCAGTGATTGTGCTGCCTGAGGTTGCAACTTGCATTAGCCCTACATGGCTTCCGCCATCGTAGCTCTCTGTCGGCCATAGGCCTGCATGACCATACTTCGTGCTTTGCGTGAACTGATGGTAGTTGCTTTCCTGGGTTGCAATGCCTGTGTAAAGACGCGGAGTGGGTCCGCCGGTGTAAAGCGAAACCAGGCGCGTGGTGATGGTGTCATTCGGGATCTGACTGCCCAAAATGTAGACATACTCAACCGGGCATGCTTGCGCTGCGCTGGTCGAAGCTGCGACCTTCAAGCGTCCGCCCCGCGACTGATAGTAGAGCTTGTGCGTAGCAGTGCCATTCGTGGTGAAAGTGCTGGTGAGGCCTGGCATTGACCGAGGTGTGGATGTGTCGTATTCCAGCTCGGCGGTCCAGTTCACAGTGCCGGTTGCCGCGCTACCTGCTGCAGTGAAGCTAATGTCCTCAGACCGTGTCTGGTTCTGCTGGTTAAGCTCGAACTCTGCATCTTTGGTCGGAATTGAAATACGCAACGCGCCGCCGCTTTGAGCGCTGAATTGTAGATTGTCGATGGCAAAGCCATTTTGATCCCCGCCCGCGTCCGCAATTTGGAAAGAGTGCGTGCCCGCGGGTGCAGTAAAGGTCACAATACCGGTGGACTGGTTGCTTGCTGTGCTAAGAACTGCACCATTGATGTCGCGAAATTCGACCACGGTGGAGGCTACTTGATCGAAGTATCCGGCTTGGAAGCTTAGCGAGGTTGCAGTCAGCTTCGTAGCAGGATTGCTGGGATCAACCAGTTCAGCAACGATCGGGCCCTGGAACTTGGGCGTGCCGGATAATACAGGTGAGCTTGGATTGAAGCTATCCGACACAATTTGCGCTGCCGGACTTGCAGGGAAATTGAAGCCTTTGCCTTGATACTGCGTGGTAATGGTAGTTCCAACCGGAAACTCACTGAATGTCAGTTGTGCGCTCGTTGATGCGCACTGTTGTGCGAAACCTGGCCCAGCTACGCTTATTGTCATAGCGAGAAGCGAGATACGGCTACGATTGGTTGCCATCATTTTCATCCATTTCCTTGGTTGATTAGTCCTGATCTTGATCTTGAGCGGCGAGACGGTATTTGCCTCTTTTGAATGAGCAGAAAGATGACATGCAGGGACAGCCCTTCCGTGTGCGACGAAAGTTAGAGGGCGGGTCTGTGGGCGCGCTACATGCGTCATACAGTCCTTATGAACAGGCCGCTTTGCTGCGTCCTGGAGGCACTTCCTGTGTATGGCGTTCCGCCTCGTGCGGCGCCATCGGTGCTGTATACGCCATCGCTGCGATCAGGGCAACACCCTACTCTGGTAACTTATGAAATTAGAGCCTGTTATAAACTTGAGGCTGGCGCGGGTATCCTAAATGGATGAACCGCCCCGAAAAGTTGGAAGGCTGTTTGGTTTGAGTCACGCCACTTTGGCGTAACCGGCCTGTTGTCGATAGTAAGCGTCTTCGGCTTCTGCTGACGGAATGTTACCGATCAACCCCAGCAAGCGTTTGTGTTCGACGCCCCCCCGAGTTTGAGTAGCACATCGGTTTGGATTCCAATTCTCCTACTCCGAGGAGATTGGGCGTGAAGAAGCGGTTTTCCGAAGATCAGACCATCAGCTCCTTGCGCGAAGCCGAGGCCGGTGCAGCAATCAAGGATCGATGGCGGCGGCACGGCTTCAGTGATGCCTCGTATTACCTGTGGCGCAGCAAGTTCGGCGGCATGAGCGTGCCCAATGCCTCGCGGCTCACGCATCTGGAGTCCGAGAACGCACGGCTGAAGAGGTTGCTGGCCGAACCGCTGTTCGAGAACGACTTGATCAGAGAAGCGCTGCGAACAAAATAGTCAGCGACCCGGCGCGCGAGTGGATCCAAGGCGGTGCCGGCGAACGTTGCCCCTAGCAGCGTTCGGCATGAGCGCCAGTGCGCTGCGCTATTGTCCGCGCGAGGATCGCAACATTGAGTTGCGCGAGCGCATCCTTGCGTTGGCACATCGCCATCGCCGCGATGGCGCAGGGATGATCTATCTCAAATTGAGACAGGTAGGTTGTGTCGTGAACTCCAAGCGTGTGGAGAGGTTGTATGCGAGCAGCACCTGCAAGTGCGGCGCGGCAGGCGCAGAAAAGTGTCGATCAGTGAGCGTCAACCGCTTCTGCGGCCAGTGCAGGTCAACCAGGTATGGCCGATGGATTTCGTGTTCGACCGCACAGCCGAAGCCCGGGCAACCAAGTGCCTGGTGATCGTGGACGATGCCACGCACGAAGCAGTCGCCATTAGAGGTGGAGCGCGCCATCTTCGGCCATGGTGTGGCACGCGTGCTGGAGCGACTGGCGCACAGTCGCGGCCTGCCAAAGACGATCCGTAACGAGCGTGCCTTCCCTCGGGGCATCACGGCGGGAATTCTGCGGCAAGGCCATGGTTGCCTGGGCGCACGATCATGGCGTCCAGTTACGGCTGATACAACCCGGAAAGCCAAACCAAAATGCCTACGTCGAATCGGTCAATGGCCCACTGACATCGGACGGTGGCGACGCTAGTACAACGAGAATCGACCCAAAAAAGCGATCGGCGTCATGGCACCGGCTTCCTACGCCCAGCACCTAGCCAACAGCGAGATCATCAACCACAGACTCCAAACCCGACTGCTACTTAGGATGGGGGACGTCGGGGTATGTATGGGTTTCCGGGCGAACAAGAAAAAAGCCCTCGGCAGTGGTTCCGCTCGGGGTCTTGCTCAGGGCGTGGCATCGGCACGCAAAGAGGAGGAGGCCGCAAGGCAGAGGGTCAAGTCCGCTCAGAAAGTCGACCTGACCTCATTTTCGATCACTCAGGATAATTCCTTCGCAAAGGACGTCGTCGCTTCTCGCAAAAAATCCCGTTCCTGCGCCACCTGACGTATCTATGGGCGTCGGAATGCGCGATCACCTCAAGAATTCTCAGATGGGTCTCAGTTGTTGAGTCGACCAGTTGCTGCGCGTGCCGAGGAGCTTCCCGCGACCATCCAACTTGTCGAGTGACCATGACCACCACCGCTTTTTGGACCCTGGCCGATTGGCAATCGGCGTATGCGCAGGGCGCCGCTCCTGCCCAACTGCTGTCTTCCCTCATCGCCGGCCTGCCGCAAGGTGATGTCGCCTGGATTTCCCTGCTCTCCCTGGACGGTCTGCAGTCGCGGCTTGCCGGACTTGCCCAACAACTGATGCGCGTTGGCGGCGACCTGTCCAAGCTGCCCCTCTACGGCGTGCCCTTCGCCGCGAAGGACAACATCGATGTCGCGGGGTTGCCCACGACCTGTGCCTGCCCGGAATTCGCTTACCAGCCGACGCACAACGCCACCGTGATCGATCGGCTTGAAGCCGCTGGCGCGGTGGTCATCGGCAAGACCAACCTCGACCAGTTCGCCACCGGCCTGGTGGGCACGCGCTCGCCCTATGGCCCGGTGCCCAATGCCTTCAAGGCCGAGTACATCAGTGGTGGATCCAGTTCGGGCTCGGCCTCCGTGGTGGCCCGTGGCCTGGTGCCGTTTGCGCTGGGCACCGATACCGCCGGCTCCGGCCGCGTGCCGGCCGGCCACAACAACCTGGTAGGCCTGAAGCCTACGCGCGGAATGGTCAGCACCAGCGGACTGGTGCCTGCCTGCCGTACGCTGGATTGCATCACGGTGCTGGCGCTGAGCGTAGATGACGCCGATGCAGCGCTGCGCGTGATGGGCGGCTTCGATGCCTCCGATGCGTATTCGCGTCAGGCACCGGTCCGTCCCGCCAGCTGGCCCGCCAGGCCCGTGCTGGGCATTCCCGCCTCGCCCGACTGGTTTGGCGACATCCAGGCCGAGCGCGTCTACACCGATGCGCTGCGACAGTTGCAAACCATCGGCGTGGAACTGGAGCCGATCGACTTCGCGCCGTTGTTCGAGGTCGCTGCGCTGCTCTACGAAGGCCCCTGGGTCGGCGAACGCTACGCCGCCATCGAGGAGCTGATGAACGCCAAGCCAGAGGTCGTGCACCCGGTGGTGCGCGACATCGTCCAAAAGGCGACGAATTACAGCGCGGTGGACGCCTACAAGGCCGAGTACCGCCGCATGGCGCTGGCACGCAAGGCCGACGCTCTCATGCAAGGCCTGGATGGCCTGCTAGTGCCCACCGCGCCCAGCATCTACACCATCGAGCAGTTGCTGGCCGACCCGGTGACGATGAACGCGCGCATGGGCGTCTACACGAACTTCGTGAACCTGCTCGACTTTAGCGCCATTGCGCTGCCGGCCGGCATGCGCGCCGATGGGTTGCCGGCCGGCATCACGCTGATCGCACCGGCTTGGCACGAGGCGCGGCTGGTCGCGTTCGGCCGGCGCTGGCAGGCGGCCGCGCCTTGGAAGCGCGGTGCTTCGCAGCAGGATCTGCCACCGGTCGATGCGCCAGCCGCCCCAAGCCTCGATGGCCAAGTCGTCGTCGCGGTCGTCGGCGCGCACCTATCGGGCATGCCTTTGAACGGGCAGCTCACCGAGCGCGGCGCCACGCTGCTGGAGAGCACGCACACCTCGGCGGCGTATCGCCTCTATGCCTTGCCCGGCACCGTGCCGCCCAAGCCGGGGCTGCTGCGCGCGGGCGAAGGCGCGCCCATCGCGGTCGAACTATGGGCCATGCCGGTCGAGCGCTATGGCTCCTTCGTCGCCTTGATCCCATCGCCCTTGGGTATCGGCAGCCTGGATCTGATCGATGGCCGCACGGTCCAGGGGTTCGTCTGCGAGTCCTGGGCCACGCGGGGAGCGGAGGACATCACTGTGCTGGGCGGTTGGCGTGCCTACGTCGCCCGGAAGGACTAGACCATCGCGCACGAACTTCACCTACCCATTCGCAGTGGGCTCCGGTCCGAAGCCAAGCCGCTGCATCGACCGGAGCACGCCATATGTTCAAGAAGGTCCTCATCGCCAATCGTGGGGAGATCGCGGTGCGCATCGCGCGCACGCTCAAGAAGATGGGGGTGACATCGGTCGCGGTGTATTCCGACGCCGACCATGACAGCCTGCACGTGAGCGTTGCCGACGAAGCGGTGGCGCTGAACAGCGGCGGTGGCAGCAGCGCCGCCGAGACCTACTTGCGTGGCGATCGCATCCTGGAGATTGCCCGGACGACCGGTGCCGGGGCCGTCATCCCCGGCTATGGGTTTCTGTCCGAAAACACCGCGTTCGCCGAGCAATGTGCGCAGGCCGGCGTCGTCTTCGTCGGCCCCACACCCGAGCAAGTGCGCCGCTTTGGCCTCAAGCACACCGCGCGCGCGATCGCCGAGGCCGCCGGCGTGCCGCTGACACCTGGCACCGGCCTGTTGCAACGTCTGGACGATGCGAAAGTCGCCGCACAGCGCATCGGGTATCCCGTCATGCTCAAGAGCACGGCCGGCGGCGGTGGCATCGGTCTGTCGCGCTGCGATAACGCCGCCGAACTGGCCACGGCCTACGATTCGGTGCAGCGCCTTGGCCAGAACTTCTTCAAGGACAGCGGCGTGTTCATCGAACGCTTCGTTGCCGATGCGCGCCATGTCGAAGTGCAGATCTTCGGCGACGGCAAGGGCCGCGTTGTGGCGCTGGGCGAGCGCGACTGCTCGCTGCAGCGGCGGCACCAGAAGGTGGTTGAGGAAACACCTGCGCCGCACCTGCCGCACGCGACCCGCGCCGCCTTGCTGGACGCCGCCGTGAAGCTGGGCGAAGCGGTGAACTATGTCTCGGCCGGCACGGTGGAATTCATTTATGACGCTGCGCGCGATGCCTTCTATTTTCTTGAGGTCAACACGCGCCTGCAGGTCGAGCATCCCATCACCGAGGCGGTCACCGGGCTGGACCTGGTCGAATGGATGCTGCGCATTGCCGCTGGCGAGCCGCCATCCTTCGACGATCTGCCCACACCGCGGGGCGCTGCCATCGAAGTGCGCGTCTATGCCGAGAACCCGGTGCGCGGCTTTCAGCCTGCGCCCGGCGTACTGACCGATGTTCAGTTCCCCGAAGGCGTGCGCGTGGACACATGGGTGCAGACCGGTACCGAGGTGTCTGCCCATTACGACCCACTGATCGCCAAGGTCATCGCCCACGGCTCAGACCGTGAGCAAGCCCGCCAGAAATTGCTGATGGCGCTGGAGTCGACGCGCCTTGACGGCAGCGCCACCAACCTGGACTACCTGCGCAGCATCGTGCAAAGCAGGGAATTTTCGGCCGGGACGGTGTCCACCTCGTTGCTGGACCGCTACGACTATGTCTCGCCCGTGGTCGAGGTGCTGGAATCGGGGACCTACACGACGGTGCAGGATTACCCTGGGCGTACCGGCTATTGGGACATCGGCGTGCCGCCCTCCGGACCGATGGACGACTATGCCTTTCGCCTTGCCAACAGCATCGTCGGCAACCACGAGAGCGCTGCCGGCCTGGAATGCACGCTGCAAGGGCCGACACTCAAGTTCCATGGCGATGCGGTGATCGCGCTCACCGGCGCGCCGGCACCGGCGACCCTGGACGACGGTGAACCGCTGCCCTGGTGGACGCCGATCGCAGTGCGCGCCGGCCAGGTGCTGCGCATCGCCAAGGCCAGCAGCGGTTGCCGCAGCTACATCGCGATCCGGCGTGGCATCGATGTGCCCGAGTACCTGGGCAGCAGGTCCACCTTCGTGCTCGGGCAGTTCGGCGGCCATGCCGGGCGCACGCTGCGCGTGGGCGATGTGCTGCCCATCAGCCGGCCCGAGCTGGCGGTCTGCGCCACGCCAGCGCCGGCCTGCGTGCCGGCCATGGCACCGCACGAACTGGTGCCCAGCTATGGCAAGCACTGGGACATCGGCGTGTTGTACGGCCCCCACGGCGCACCGGATTTCTTCAGCGAAGACAGCATCGCCAGTTTTTTCACCACCGACTACCAGGTGCACTACAACTCCAACCGCCTGGGTGTGCGGCTGGTGGGCCCCACGCCCAAGTGGACGCGCAGCGACGGCGGCGAGGCCGGGCTGCATCCATCGAATGTGCACGACTGCGTGTATGCCATCGGCAGCATCAACTTCACCGGCGATACGCCGGTGATCCTGACCTGCGATGGCCCCAGCCTGGGCGGCTTCGTGTGCCCGGCAACCATCGTCAAGGCCGAGCTCTGGAAGGTGGGCCAGGTCAAGCCGGGCGACACCATCCGTTTCAGGCGCATGGGCTTCGATGAAGCCCTGGCGCTGGAGAAGGCGCAGGACGAGGCCATCCGCCTGCTGCGCCCGCTGCCGGACCTGCCCGCGCTGGATCTTCCCGCGGCACCGGCGACGGTTTCCGAATGCGTGCTGGCCGAGCTGTCTGCCGAAGGCGAACGCCCGGCCGTGGCCTACCGGCAGGCTGGCGACAAGTACATCCTGCTCGAATACGGCCCCAACGTACTCGACCTTCGGCTGCGGCTGCGCGTCCATCTACTCATGGAAGCGCTCAAGGCCGCGAAGCTGGACGGCGTGCATGAGCTTTCGCCCGGCGTGCGCTCTGTGCAAATCCACTACGACAGCCGCGTCATCGCGCAGTCGGTACTGGTCGAACGCCTGATCGCCTTGGAAACGCAATTGCCCAGCGTGGAGGGTCTTCAGGTCCCGAGCCGCATCGTGCATCTCCCCATGGCCTTCGAGGATTCGGCCACGCTGGGCGCGGTCACGCGCTACATCGAAACGGTGAAGGGCGACGCCCCCTGGCTGCCCAACAACGTGGACTTCATCCAGCGCATCAACGGCCTGGAAAGCCGCGAGGATGTTCGCACCACGGTGTTTGAAGCCAGCTACATGGTGCTGGGGCTGGGCGACGTGTACCTGGGCGCGCCCTGTGCCGTGCCGCTGGACCCGCGCCATCGGCTGCTCACGTCCAAGTACAACCCGGCACGCACCTTCACGGCTGAAGGCACGGTGGGCATTGGCGGCGTGTACATGTGCATCTATGGCATGGACTCGCCCGGCGGCTACCAGCTTGTGGGCCGTACGGTGCCGATCTGGAACACGTTCCTGAGAAACCGCCAGTTCGGTGCGGAACCCTGGCTGCTGCGCTTCTTCGACCGGGTGCGCTTCTATGCAGTGACCGAAGTCGAACTGGATCGGTTCCGGGCCGACTTCCGTGCCGGCCGCACGCACATCAAAGTCGAAGATGCTGTGTTTGATCTGGCCGAGCACGAGCGGCTGCTAGCGCAAGACGCAAGCAGTATCGACGCATTCCGGGAGCGGCAGCAGGCCGCCTACGCCGCCGAAGTGGCGCTGTGGCAGAACGACCCCAAGGTGGACGCGGTGGAGGATGCCGAGGAGGCCGTCATGCAGGCTGTCCACGGAAGCGCGGTGGTGGCGGACATGTGGGGCAATGTGTGGAAGGTTCTTGTCGACGTCGGACAGCAAGTCCAGATCGGCGAACCGCTGGTGATCCTGGAAGCCATGAAGATGGAGTTCCAGGTCGCCGCACGTCAGGCAGGAACGGTCGCGGCCTTGCATTGCAAGGCGGGCAAGCCTGTCGCCGCGGGAGACGCGTTGGTGGTGATTCGACCGCACCCTGTGGCTGCGACTGCGCCTCACGCGTGACGTGGCGTCGCCGCGGTCGGTATGCCTGCGACGTCGGCAACAGCACGGGAGCGCCAGTGCTCCCTAGTGGAGAGCTTCTTCGGCCAGCCCGAAGGCGAGAGGATCGGGCGATGTTTCTCTATTGCCCAGGTGCGCCGCCCGCGCAGAGGTGCTCGATTGCATCGGGATATTCAACACTCCCGACGCCACCTTAGTTCAATGAGCGACCTGTTTCCTGAGAGTTTGAACGGCGCTACGCGCAACGGGTGTCTCGAGTGTCTACGAAACCCTGGGCGTATCAGGTCAAGTGCACTCAGAAGGTCGGGCTGAGCGGGTTTCCAGATCGCCTGGCGGCAAGGCGGGTCGGTGTAGCCTACCCCTTCACCGACGCAGTCTGCCCGACGCTAGCCTGCGAAGGCAGATCCATATCCAAGGAGTGGGAATGAAAGCGTTTCACGTGCGCGGGAGTGTGTGGAAGGCCGATGGCAAGCATCCTGTATTGCCCACTGAAGCCATGGTCGAATGCGCGAGCGAAGAAGACATCGCCGATGCGCTTAGCGATGCTTATGGACGGCTGGCGAGTGACTTCGCTGTCGTAGACGGTGCTGATGGCACCAGTGATCCGAGCGTGATTCCATCCTTGGACGAGCGCCATACCTGACGATTAGACTCTGGCGGCAACGAAGCACATCGAGCATCCACGGAGCCTCAGCTTGCGGTTACTGATTCGCAGCATTGTGGTGTTTACCCTTTCGTTAGGCACGCTGGCCTGTGCTCAGGGACCGGGGACTGACCATGCCTCTCAGGAGAAAACGATGGAAGGACATCCCCCCAGCGCCGCAGACGTGCGCTCCGAGCAAGACAAAGGCGCTGCTATTGCGGACAGGGCTGCAGACGAGGCCAGCCGGCGAGCCGCTCCCAATGCTGTGGTGTTGGGCGATTACCCACCATTGCCGCAAGGCCCGGCGCTAACGTCAGGTGTATTGGTCGAAGCCATCGTTCGAATGGCCAAATCATTCGAAACCAGAGCAGACATGGCGCCGATGCATGTTGCGCAAGTGTCAGGGCTTAAGGTGGCGCCAGACAGTCAAGGGCGGCGCACAGGGCTCCAGGGCGCACTAGTTGCGGGGCGATACGAGTTCGCTGTGTGGAAGCCCTACGCACGTCATCCTGGCCACACCATCGAGCTGACCGTGCAGCCATCCGAGGCCTGCGAGCTGTCGTTCAAATCGCTGCATGACCCGTTGGTTGCCGCCGGGTTCGGTGTGACCAAGAGCGCGGTGGGCTTCAAGCCGAGGGTTTACTTTGAGCGAGCACTCGCAGAAGGGCTTGGCTTGTATGTGGTCGTCAGCACGGACAAGCACGACGACCCACGCTGCGTTTCGCGGGTGAGGCTCGAAATGGAGCCGCGTGATGGCTGATCAGCGCGATATTGACCGGTTGCTACAGGACCTGGAGCAGCAGCCGGGCCTCCCCAAGGGCGCAGTGCGTGACCTTCGAGAGGCCATCGATACATCGCCTTATTTGACTTCGGTGATGACGCAAGCCATCGACCTGGGCACCTTGCGTCGCATGGAAGTGTCCAACCATCCGAACGAGGGCGGGCACTACGATGACAAGACGGGCACCGTCAGCATCAACACCTCGATTTTCGCGCCGTCCATCCGGTCCGACCGCTTGGACATGTTGGCCGGAACATTGGGACACGAGACCGGGCATGCGCTGATGGCGCCGTCGGCGCAGGTTTCCCTGAACACCTTTGTGTTCAAGCTCGATACCGCTCTAAAAGACGGCGTCCAATACGGTGAGTCGGTGGTTGATGTGACCGCGCCATCCAAGGACTACTTCGCGTCCGCGAGGCAGAACGAAGCCTTAGCAGAGTTGGTGAGCATGAATTCCGTTGCCAGTCGAGTGACGACGACCACGGGAGAGTTCAACCAGGCCCAGTTTCTGCGTCGCGTCGAGCCAATAACCGCTTGCGTGAAAGACGGAAAGCTAGAGCCAGGCATCCATTTGGACGAGCGCGGACTTCAGCGGACGGGAAACAGCATTTCCAGTCCTGCCGTGGAAGCGGTCGCCGTGTGTCACTTCGATCGAAGTGACAGCAGTATGGGCAGTCAGGGCAGTTCCAACTACACCGGTTATTACGCGGCCGATGCCGTGAGTGCGGGCGCTGCCTTGCTGAAAGAGCGCGCAGGCTCGACTACCCAGGCGTTGCCGCGCCTGGGTTACAACCTCGCAGAGCTCGGCACCGATACGGCCAAGCTGGAGGGCGCCGGTCTGAACTTGGGCGGGCAGGGCAGAGTGTTTGGATTCGTCGATACCTCCCATGGTCAGCAGCGAGAAGTCGAGGTGCGTCAACAGGGCACAGCGCAGCATCGCCCGGATATTGAGCCTCTCTCGCTTCAGTCACCTTCGCGGGTGCTGGCCGACAATCCCGCTCACTCGGACCACTCGACCTATCAGCAGATCCACTCCTGGGTGCAGGGCACCGGCAACTGGAACGACGAAGAGAGCCGGAACGTCACCGCAGCCCTCTACAAGCAGCAGATCGAAGACCCTTTGCTGAAGCGCGTGGACCATGTCACAGGCGGCCTGGGGAAGGATGGTGCCCACAACGTCTTTGCGGTTTACGCCCCGCATGGGATGGGAGTCGCGCCCATGTTTCACGCACATGTCGATGGGCGCGAGGCGTCCCGGCAGCCGGCCCAGCAGAGCCTGCAGCAATCGGAGGCCATCAAACAAGATCAGGTGCGTCAGCAGGCGTTGGAGCAAACTCAGCAGCAGGCAACCCAACAGGAGCAGGGGCCTCGAATGACGATGTAGAGACCAAATGTCTCGTTCCCGTTATTGAGCTGCCCCGTGAAGCTGGGACGCTCCATCTCTTGAGAAGATGGGGCCATGAGCAAGACGAAGTATTCCTTGGAAAGAAGAACGGCGTTAGGTTTACTCAAAAAAGGTCAACCTGACTCCGTTTTCAGACGAAATACCGGACGAGGCGTGTGAGAGGCATGGGGAAGGTCGCCGTAGATCGCTTCCGCTCAAATTTTTTCTTCAGAAGAGCAGCGTGACCGCCAATTCTGATTGGCGAGCGGAATTTGACATCTGGGGAGAAACTAAGCAGCGACGCTATCAGTAATTTGTTGTGCCTCCTGCAACAGGCGAAACGCCGCCTGCCTTCATTGTTTTGGTGCCTTGGGACGGCGGTCATTGATAAATTGCACAGAAAAATGCTCAAATTAGGCGCTGTCAAGAACTCCGAAAAAAAGCCCGAGTCTTTTACGGACTTTTTGCATTGTACGTCTCTCGGAAATGTTGCTCAGCCCGCTAGCCATATTCGTCGGTCCGGCTTTAGTATTGTCTCCAAAAAAATTTTGAGCATGACGTTAATGGCATATCTAGATATCAATCGGTTGCTTGGTGGTGCTGGTCATGCCGAGAAAGTGCCAGGTGACTGGGAAGACGGCTTCGAAACCTGGCAGAAGAATGGCGTGGATGCCACCCGTTACGCTAGGCGCGAATACAACGTCCGCGGGCACGAAGTTACGGTCTGGGTAGACGAAGCGTTGAAGGCCGAAGATGCGCGCGCCATTATCGAGTGGTGGACGGTCTGCTTTGACGAAAGAGCATTTGCAGCCCAGAAGGAGCTACTTAAAGAAGGGATGAGCACAGCAGGCCAGTACACCAACGTGATTATGCTTGCTGGATACGCTGCGTTATTTGCAATCTGGAGTCAGATGAAGGATAGGTTCACTGACAATACAATGCTTGCGGCCGCAATTTTAATGATTGTTTCCCTGTCGTTTTTTGTGGGCTGGGAACTCTACGGAATGACGATACGTTCGCGAAATCTTCTCGGCATGGCCAAAAGCGTTGCTGATTTGAAGAGTTTTCCGAAGAGGATGCTTGCGCACTCATAATATATGCAAAATATAGCCCGGCGTTCTGCGAAAGCGTGGGTCGTCTGCAGCGGAATCGCAACGCTCACTGGCGTTGGCGCAATGCTCGTCTTGCTCAGCGCTTTTATCCATGGACTGATGCAAAAAATATAGTGCTTGTACCGGCGATAACTCTAAATTTGTAGCAGCTTTCGTGCTCCCAGGCATTCACGTAAGCTCCCCCGTCAAGCAGACAGTCCAAAAGTAGACCTTCTGGCGTGTTGGTTGCGGTACTCGGTCGGCGTTAGGGAAGGTCTGAACAACGCGATCGGAGGATGTGGTAAGCCATATCGGTCGCGGTGACCGCGCTCAGATCCTCGGTTTTTCGCCGTTTTTGGCGCTTTTTCGGGGTATCGTCCCGATTACGGGCGCACCTACCCCGCGGCGGTAATGAACTCTTTGCGCTTCAGCCACAGATTCGACAGCGCACACAGCATCAGCATCTGTGCGGTGTTCTTCGCCAAACCGCGATAGCGCACCTTGACGTAGCCAAACTGGCGCTTGATCACCCGAAACGGGTGTTCCACCTTTGCACGCAGGCTGGCTTTTGTGTGCTCCCAGCGCTTGGCCAACTTCAGTTCGCGCTTGTTCTTAATCTGCTTCAGCTTCGAGGGCTTCTCCGCGATCAGGTAGCGCAGTTTGCGCTTGCGCTTCATCTCCTCGCGTTTCTCAAGCCCGGTGTAGCCGCTGTCCGCGCACAGCGTGTCCTCCTTGCCGTGCAGCAGCTTGTGCGCTTGTGTGATATCGGCCACGTTGGCCGCCGTGCACTCCACGTGGTGCACCAGCCCGGAGTCATCGTCCACCCCGATGTGCGCCTTCATCCCGAAGTAGTACTGGTTGCCCTTCTTGGTTTGGTGCATCTCCGGATCGCGCTCGCCATCCTTGTTCTTGGTCGAGCTGGGCGCAGCGATGATCGTGGCGTCCACGATCGTCCCGCCGCGCAAGCTCTGCCCCTTGCGCGACAGGTGCGCGTTGACCCGATTGAACAGCTTGCGCGCCAAATCGTGCTGCTCCAACAGATGGCGGAAGTTGAGAATCGTCGTCTCGTCCGGCACCTCATCCAGCCCGCCGATCTTGGCGAAACGGCGCATCGACACCGTGTCGTACAGCGCTTCTTCCGCCGATGGATCGCTCAGTGCATACCACTGCTGCAAAAAGTGGATGCGCAGCATGGTCTCCAGCCGATACGGCTGTCGCCCCGGCTGCCCCGACTTCGGGTAGTGCGGCTCGATCAGCGCCAGCAGGTCCTTCCACGGCACGACCTGGTCCATCTCGGCCAAGAACACCTCACGCCGCGTCCGCTTGCGCTTGCCGTTGTACTCCGCGTCGCCGAAGGTCAGCTGCATCGAAATCGTCTACTCGGGTCGTTGATCGATTGTGGCAGATCACGATGGATTGTTCAGAGTTTCCTTAGGCCGCCGAGCGCGTCATGGGGCCGCTGTTCGTTGTAATCGATCATCCACCAATGGGTAGCTTCGCGGATATCGTCGAGGCGGGTGAAGAGGTGCTGGTCGAGCACTTCTTCCCGGAAGGTGCGGTTGAAACGTTCGATGAAGGCGTTCTGGTTCGGCTTGCCGGGCTGGATGTACTGGATCGCCACGCCATTGACCTTCAGCCAGCTGGTAAATGCGTCGCCCAGAAACTCTGGTCCGTTGTCGGAACGCACGACCTGCGGCAGGCCATGATCGTGCTTGATCTGCTCGAACACGCGTACCAGACGATGCGAGTTGATCGACGTATCCACCTCGATGTGGAGCACCTCGCGGTTGAAGTCGTCGACCACGTTGAAGGTGCGGAAGCGTCGGCCGCACGCCAGAGCGTCGCTCATGAAGTCGACCGACCAGACGGTATCAGGCAACCTTGGGACATACAGCGCGACACGCTCGCGCTTGGGAAGCCGCCGCTTCGCAGCGCGGCGCAGGTTGAGCCGCATGGCCTTGTACACGCGATAGATTCGCTTCGGGTTCCAGTCAGGTCGCGTCCTGCGCAGTACGTCGCTGCATTTCCAAAAGCCGCGACTGGGGCGGTCTTCGACGACACGTGCGATCGCCGCGATCAACTCGGCATCGCGTACTGTCCAGTCGAGCGGTGGCGCATACCACGCCGCACGTGCAAGCCCGACGCATGCACAGGACCGACGCAGCGGCCGCGCGTGTACCTCGATCAGGTACCGCACGGCCTCGCGCTTGCGCGCCGGCCCTAGAGTTTTTTTGCGATGAGATCCTTCATGGCCGCATTGTCGAGCGCCAACTCGGCGTACATCCGCTTGAGCTTGGCGTTCTCCGACTCAAGCTCCTTGACCCGCCGCAGCTCCGAAGCCTCCAGGCCTCCGTACTTACTCTTCCACTGGTAGTACGTCGCTGTGCTGATACCAACCTGGCGACAGACGTCCTTGACCGGCACGCCGGCGTCGGCCTGCTTGAGCGTCGCGACGATCTGCGTCTCGGTGAACTTTGAGGTGCGCATAGAACCTCCTGGCTGAGGTAACGATGCCAGAAATATCCACTTATGCGGTGTCTGTCAGGCTGGGGGGTAATCCCCCCACAGGTTAGCTGACGCCAGAAGTGGAATTTTCTCGTACCCTTTTCCGAGGAGGTTCCATGAAGACATCCCGCTTCACCGACAGCCAGATCATTGCCGTCCTCAAGCAGGCCGAGGCCGGCACGCCCGTGCCGGAGTTGTGCCGGGAACACGGCATCAGCTCGGCGACGTTCTACAAGTGGCGCAGCAAGTTCGGCGGCATGGACGCATCGCTGATGTCCCAGCTCAGGGAGCTGCAGGACGAGAACCGGCGCCTGAAGAAGATGTACGCCGATGCCCAGCTCAGCGCCGACCTGCTGAAGGAGGCGATGGCAAAAAAATGGTGAGGCCATCTCAACGCCGGGAGATGGCCCGATGGGCCGTAGATGGTGGCCACACGAACATCCGGCATGCCTGCCGGACCTTTGCGGTGAGCGAGACCTGCTTTCGCTATCAAGCCAAGGCCAGCGAGGAGAACGCCCGGATTGCCGATTGGCTGGTGCGGTTGACCACAACCTATCGTGATTGGGGGTTCGGCCTGTGCTTTCTGCACCTGCGCAACGTGAAGGGCTTTGGCTGGAATCACAAGCGGGTGTACCGCATCTATCGGGAGCTGGAGTTGAACCTGCGGATCAAGCCGAAGAAGCGGCTGGTGCGCGAGCGGCCAGAGCCGTTGGCGGTGCCGGAGACGATCAACCAGGTCTGGTCGATGGATTTCATGCACGACCAGCTGGCCGACGGCCGCAGCTTCCGGTTGTTCAATGTGCTCGATGACTTCAACCGTGAGGGTCTGGGCATCGAGGTCGACTTATCGCTGCCATCGGCCCGGGTGATCCGCTCGTTGGAACAGATCATTGACTGGCGCGGCAAGCCAAACGCCATTCGCTGCGACAACGGCCCGGAGTACATCAGCGGCGCGCTGCTAGCTTGGGCACAGCAGCGCGGGATTCGGATCGAGCACATCCAGCCAGGCAAGCCGCAGCAGAATGCCTATGTCGAACGTTACAACCGCACCGTCCGCTACGCCTGGCTGGCCACAACGTTGTTCGACACCATCGAGCAGGTTCAGGACAAGGCCACGCGCTGGCTATGGACGTACAACCATGAGCGCCCCAACATGGCGCTCGGCGGTATCACGCCAGCAATGAAATTGGCGATGGCCGCCTAGCTCCACTTTTGGCGAACGCTCAAAGCGGGGGGATTACCGGGGAGCTTACGTTCACACCGACCGCTGCCAGCGTGCCAGGTCCTCGTAGAGACGCGAGGCGCTGCGCGCCGGGATGACCAAAGATTACCCTGGCTTCGATAACTCAATGGAGCAGAGATGGATCCTGGCTACTGCTTAGAGCTGGACTGATCTTTGGGAGATGAAAACGGCGCTTTCCAAGGTTGTAGCTGCGTCATTCCTAAGGAAACTCTGAACAATCCATCGTGATCTGCCACAATCGATCAACGACCCGAGTAGACGATTTCGATGCAGCTGACCTTCGGCGACGCGGAGTACAACGGCAAGCGCAAGCGGACGCGGCGTGAGGTGTTCTTGGCCGAGATGGACCAGGTCGTGCCGTGGAAGGACCTGCTGGCGCTGATCGAGCCGCACTACCCGAAGTCGGGGCAGCCGGGGCGACAGCCGTATCGGCTGGAGACCATGCTGCGCATCCACTTTTTGCAGCAGTGGTATGCACTGAGCGATCCATCGGCGGAAGAAGCGCTGTACGACACGGTGTCGATGCGCCGTTTCGCCAAGATCGGCGGGCTGGATGAGGTGCCGGACGAGACGACGATTCTCAACTTCCGCCATCTGTTGGAGCAGCACGATTTGGCGCGCAAGCTGTTCAATCGGGTCAACGCGCACCTGTCGCGCAAGGGGCAGAGCTTGCGCGGCGGGACGATCGTGGACGCCACGATCATCGCTGCGCCCAGCTCGACCAAGAACAAGGATGGCGAGCGCGATCCGGAGATGCACCAAACCAAGAAGGGCAACCAGTACTACTTCGGGATGAAGGCGCACATCGGGGTGGACGATGACTCCGGGCTGGTGCACCACGTGGAGTGCACGGCGGCCAACGTGGCCGATATCACACAAGCGCACAAGCTGCTGCACGGCAAGGAGGACACGCTGTGCGCGGACAGCGGCTACACCGGGCTTGAGAAACGCGAGGAGATGAAGCGCAAGCGCAAACTGCGCTACCTGATCGCGGAGAAGCCCTCGAAGCTGAAGCAGATTAAGAACAAGCGCGAACTGAAGTTGGCCAAGCGCTGGGAGCACACAAAAGCCAGCCTGCGTGCAAAGGTGGAACACCCGTTTCGGGTGATCAAGCGCCAGTTTGGCTACGTCAAGGTGCGCTATCGCGGTTTGGCGAAGAACACCGCACAGATGCTGATGCTGTTTGCGCTGTCGAATCTGTGGCTGAAGCGCAAAGAGTTCATTACCGCCGCGGGGTAGGTGCGCCCGTAATCGGGACGATACCCCGAAAAAGCGCCAAAAACGGCGAAAAACCGAGGATCTGAGCGCGGTCACCGCGACCGATATGGCTTACCACATCCTCCGATCGCGTTGTTCAGACCTTCCTTAAGCTCTTCATCGTCATTCATCAAAAAAGGATGCGACATCCATATTTCTTCCCCGCGGAAAATTGATTCCATCGTCGAAAGAGAAGTGTAGTGCGCGAGCAGGGGGCGTTTTGAAGGAAAGTGTTCATCCTCCTTCAAATCAGACCACAAGCCATCTACGCAAGCCTCAAGTGCGTCCATATAAGCTCCTGAAGGTTCAACTGTGTGACGCCAAGATTGAGCGGAAAAGCGAAGTCCTGCAAGCTGCGACTGACGAATTCCCTGCGGTCTAAAGGTTGAGACACAAAACGAATTGGATATTTGCTTTTGCGATCAGCTTTGCGATCACGGTGGTGACGATTGGCCTAACCACACGCCTGGTGAGATGCGGGGACCACACATTGCGTAGGCACTGGCGCCTGGCCTGCTGCTTTGCTTGCTTGCGTTGATGCCGCTATGAAGCAGGCTTCCGGTGGTGGCATCCCAAGCGCCTAGCCGGTGATGCTTGGGTGCACAGAGCTGCACTGCTGCGTTGCTTTTGAATCGGTAGGACTACACCGCAACGTTGCGGCCGTGTGCATGGATACCGGCTCGTGCATCAGCTCAGTCCGCATGGCATGCGTGTACGAGAGTCAACGAACGCAGGTACGCTACGGCGCTCTTTCGCTTGGAGACCCATGTGATGCATGCCTTGATTGTTGTTGCGCACCCGGATCCCCGCTCGCACACGCACGCAGTGGCTGCCCAGGTGCGCGATGCCGTGCTGGCATCCGATGCAACGCATACGGTCGAGGTTGCCGATCTGGCGCAGGAAGGCTTCGACCCGCGCTTCAACCAGGCCGATGTCGCACTCTTTCAGCAGCGCGCGGCACCCGCGCCGGATGTAGCAGCCGAACACGCGCGCCTGGACCGCGCCGATGCGCTGGTGCTGGTGTTTCCGATTTACTGGTGGTCGTTTCCTGCGCTGCTCAAAGGCTGGATCGACCGGGTATTTACGCTGGGCTGGGCGTTCGACGAAAGCGCCGATGGCAAGATCGTGAAGAAGCTGCAGCGCCTTGATGTGCACCTGCTGGCCATTGGCGGTGCGGACGAGCGCACCTACGCGCGGCACGGCTACTTCGGTGCGATGAAGACGCAGATCGCCCACGGCATCTTCGATTTCTGCGGGGCGCCGGTGCGCACCTCCGAGCTGCTGACGGTGCCGGATGCGGCCTTTCCGCAATCGCATTTCGACACGGCGCGGGCGATTGGCGCGCGGTTGTTTGGCGCAAGAGCCTCTGCCGGTAGCGAACCCAGCTGACTCCAGGCTGCAGCTGCTGCGTCATGATGACTGGCAGGCCCGACCAGCTGCCCGTATGCCCGTATGCCCGTATGCCTGCATGCCTGCATGCCTGCATGCCAATAACGCTCGCGCGTTGTGCCGTGGCTTGCACGACTGCAGCTCTACTCCTGACGTGCCACCGCATCACCGTGTACTGGTAACGCATGCAATCTAGGCAGCCACGCGTCCGGGGGCGTGCGGCAACGCGTCGCCCCCCGCCAGACATCACTCGAACGGCCGGGGAGAAGGCCTCTGGGATTTGGCAAAGGTCTGGTACAGCACTGCCGCACGCTCGTCTGCGAGGACGTTCTCGATGTCACTCAAGTCGCGTTGTGCAATCGCTGCCGATGCCTTGCGATCGCCCAGCAGATAGGCGAGCCGCAGATACGCCGCACTCTCGACCAGGTTCTTTTGCGGAGTGTCGCCGTTGTAGGCCTCGGACAGCCCAGAGTAGGCGTAGAGATTTCCGGTGGCTGCGGCCTTGCGCAATATCGCCACGCCGCTCTCGAAGCGGCCACTGAGCGCGGTCTTGCTGCCGTAGAGCACCGTGGCCGCCGGATTGCCCGCCAGCGATTGAGCCTGCAACTGGGCCTGATCCATCCTGCTCAAGCGTGCGTGCTCGGCCGGCGATGGGTAGCCGTGGGCGATCAGCCAGCGCGCTTCGGCCTGCGAGCTGGCCAGCAGCGGGCCGCCAGCGCTGCAGGCGTCTGAGCCGGGGTGGCACAGATATGGCGCTGTGTCGGCATGGGTTTGCGCTACACGCGCCGCCGGTGACCGCGACAGCTTGTTCGGTGCGCTGCCGTGGCCGGTGGTGCGCACGTGGACGGTAGGCGCGCTGGCTGAGGTCGTTTGCGCTGGCGGCGGCGTGTCGGTGCAGCTGCCCAGGGCCATTGCAGTGAGCGCGATCAATGCGGTGCTAGCGAATTTCATTGGGCTGTCCCTGGTGGCGTGCGAGACGTGCGGGGCGCACATGCCGCAGCTGCGTTGCTCCTTGCGCCTGCACCTTGCGTGGCAGCGATGACGCGGTCAAGTCCGCTGCACGCTGCTGTCGCCTGGTAGTTACGCCGTGCATCGCCCGTGGCACGTGGCGAAGGCGCAGCAGACGCACGTCGATCTGTATCGCAGCGTTCGCTGGCGGTGACGCGGGCTGACAGGCGGCCGAGTACGCGGCATGGGGCTGGCTGGCAGCGTTGAACGCTTTGGCCGTGCCCGCGATGCGGGGCCAGTGGCGTTGGTTCGATCGACGGCCGGTGGGTGGGTGGTGCCCCAGCTCTGGCGGTTGCTCTGGTGGTTGCCCTCGCGCCTACTCCCGCAATGCATCAAAGCGGACGCAACCGTGGTCGGATCCGGCATCGTTGGACCGAAAACGCGGCCGGATTTGCACAGTAGGGCGGCTTGAGACGTAATGTGACGCAGATCTGGCTTTTCTCGTATACCGTGGCGCCCATCACTGTAAAACGTGATGTGCATCTCATATTCGAGAAGGAGCTGGCCGTGACAGAGAACAGGATGGGGCTGCAAACGCAGCCGGTGGGTGGAGAGCGGGCGGCAGCCCAGCCATGGGCTGCACTGTTGCCGGGGTTGGCACCGCCCGCAGGCACTGGTCGCCCGGCAGCCCCGACGCGCACCGCGGCAGATGCGGCCAGCCTCAAGCGTCTGCTGCGCAAGGGCGCGCGCAGCCTGGTGCGCACCTTGCCCTGGCGGCATCAGGACCGGCTGTATTTCCTGCATACGTTTGGACGCCTGCCCGATCTGTACACACCCAAGTGCTTCAACGAGAAGATCCTCTACCGCAAATGCGTGCACGGTGATTACCTGCAATACCAGCGGTTGGCCGACAAGTTCGCGGTGCGGCCGTATGTGGCGGCCAGGATCGGCCAGGCGCATCTGATCCCGCTATTGCTGGACACCACCGATCCGCAGGACTTGCTGCGGTTGCCGCAGTGGCAGCAAACGGTGATCAAGGCCAACCATGGCGCAGCCATGGTGGAGGTGGTGCGCGAAGAGCCGGACGCGCAGCAGAAGCGCCGCATCATCGCGCGTTGCGGCCAATGGCTGCGCACCGATTTTTCCGACATGGTGCGTGAGATCCATTACCGCGATATTCCGCCACGCATCCTGGTGGAAACCTATATCGGCGATGCGCAGCAGGTGCCGGTGGATTACAAGTTCCACATGTTTCGCCAGACCGATGGCACGTTCAAGTACGTGCTGCAGGTGATCTACGGGCGCTTCGACACGCCGAAATTGGCGATGACGTTTTTCGTCGGCAACTTGCATGAGGCTTTTCACCGCATCCGCGACGACGGTCGCGCACCGCCGTGTGCACCGGAGCTGCTCGAGCAGGCGCTGGAACTGAGCAAGGTGCTGGCCAGCGACTTCGATTATGTGCGGGTGGATTGGTATATCCAGCACGGGCAGGTGTATTTCGGCGAACTCACCTTCACCCCCGGCGCCGGGTTGGTGACCGGTTTGGACCGTGGGCTGGACCGGATGATGGGCGAGATGTGGGTGCAGCGGCGCGCGCCTGAAGCACCGGGACTGCCGATGCGAGGGTTTGGTGTGGGCGGGCGCGTGCCACAGCGGTGAAGCGTCTGCGCAGGTGCACTGCGCAGGCGATGCCGATGCAGCGCGCCGTTGCATCGCCCGATGACTGCGGCGCTTCGGCATGCGGTGCACGCAGCCGATGATGTCTGGCAGCGATGCGGAGGGTGCAGGTTGCCGCCGCGCGGCGTGCTGCGGATATCACCAACCAGCTGCCGCTGCCACGCCGGTTACGCACTACAGAGCCCGCCGTTGCGCCTATCCAATTGGCGCAGCCACGCCCGCCTGTTTGGCAAATTCGCCAGCGGCCCAGTCCAGAAACACGCGCACCCGCGGCGACAGCTGACGGGCGCGGGAATACAGCAGCGACACCGGGTTGGACGGCGGCGGGGTATCGCGCAGGATTTCCACCAGCGTGCCTTGCTGCAAGTCGTGCGCCACATGGAAACGCGGCACCTGCGCGATGCCCAGGCCAAGCCGGATGCCGGCCAGATAGCTCTCGGTACCGGTGACGCTGAGCGGGCTGGGCAATGCGAAGGTGCGCAGCCCCTGCGCGGTCTGGAACTCCAGCGGGGTGACCACGCCGGTGGTGATCGAACGCAAGCCAACCATGCGGTGGTGGTCCAGCGCTTCCAGCTGCGCAGGCATGCCGAAACGTTGCAGGTACTGCGGCGTGGCGCAGGTGAGGCGTTCGAGCATGGCCACGCGGCGTGCGACCAGTTCGCTGTCGCGCAGCGGGCCATAGCGCAACACGCAGTCGATGCCTTCTTCCACCAGATCCACCCAGCGGTCGCTCTCGCTCATCACCAGCTGGATCTGCGGGTACTGCGCAAAGAATGCGGGCAAGCCGGGCAGCAGGAAGTGCCGCGCCAGCGTGCCCTGCACTTCCACCCGCAGCACCCCCTTGGGTGCCACGCCGCGGAAGCCGCCTTCGGCATCGTCCACATCGTCGAGAATGCGCATGCAGCGTTGATGGAAGAGCTCGCCATCGAGCGTGGGCCGCACCACGCGCGTGGTGCGCTGCAACAGGCGCACGCCCAGGCGCGCTTCCATCTCGGCAATCACCTTGGTGGCGGTGGAGCGCGGAATTTCCATGTCGTTGGCCGCTGCAGTGAAGCTGCGCCGCTCCACGATCCGCACGAACAAGCGCATGGCGTCGAACCGATCCATGGCACCCCTTGCCCACTGTTCGGGCGCTGGAAACAGTGCTGTGCAGTTTAGTGTGATTATCGTCGTGTCATTGCATTGGATAGTTTCCGCAACGCCGCAGCCCGCGGCATAACGGAAGAACATGCATGACTCAGCAGCAGAAAGTGGCATTGGTGACCGGAGCCTCGCGCGGTATTGGCGCTGCCATCGCGCAGCGATTGGCCGGCGATGGCTTTGCCGTCGTGCTCAACTACGCCGGCCATGCGGATGAGGCCGATCAACAGGTGCGCAGCATCGAAGCGGCCGGTGGCCGCGCGATCGGTGTGCAGGCCGATGTCAGCGACCCGGCCGCCGTCGAGCGCCTGTTTGCCGCCGCCGAGGCTGCGTTCGGCGGGGTGGATGTGCTGGTCAACAACGCCGGCATCATGCAGCTGGCCACCCTGGCCGACAGCGACGATGGCTTGTTCGACAAACACATCGCGATCAATCTGAAAGGCACCTTCAACACGTTGCGCCAGGCGCACGCCGGCTGCGCAACGGGGGCCGCATCGTCAACCTCTCCACCAGCGTGGTCGGCCTGAAGCTGGAAACCTACGGGGTGTATGCGGCCACCAAGGCGGCGGTGGAAACGCTGACGGCGATCTTGTCCAAGGAATTGCGCGGGCGTGCCATCACCGTCAACGCGGTGGCGCCTGGCCCGACCGGCACGGCGCTGTTCCTGGACGGCAAGTCACCAGAATTGATCGAACGCTTGTCCAAGGCCAATCCGCTGGAACGCCTTGGCTGCCCGGACGACATCGCGGCGGCGGTGGCGTTCCTGGTCGGCCCCGATGGCGGCTGGATCAACGGCCAGGTGCTGCGCGCCAACGGCGGCATGGTCTGACCCGCTGTGGCGCGCGGCAGTGCGCACGCTGCTGGTTTTCCCTTTCAAGGAGCACTGACATGAGCAAACGCATCCTGGTCACTGGCGCGTCCAGCGGCTTCGGCCGATTGGCCGCGCAAGCGCTGGCCGCCGCCGGCCACACCGTCTACGCCTCCATGCGCGATACCGCCGGGCGCAATGCCGGCGTGGCGCAGGCGATGGCCGAATTGGCGGACAAGCAGCAGCTGGCCTTGCACACGGTCGAGCTGGACGTGCAATCGCAGGCCTCGGCCGACGCGGCGGTGGCATCCATCGTGGCGCAGGCCGGTGGGCTGGACGTGGTGGTGCACAACGCCGGGCACATGGTGTTCGGCCCGGCCGAGGCGTTTACCGCCGAACAGCTGGCGCAGGTCTACGACATCAACGTGCTGGGCACGCAGCGGGTCAACCGCGCGGCATTGCCGCAATTGCGGGCACAGCAGCAGGGTCTGCTGGTGTGGGTGTCCAGCAGCAGCTCGGCCGGCGGCACACCGCCGTATCTGGGCCCCTATTTCGCGGCCAAGGCGGCGATGGATGCCTTGGCAGTGCAGTACGCACGCGAGTTGGCGCGCTGGGGCATCGAGACTTCGATCATCGTGCCGGGTGCCTTCACCAAGGGCACCAACCACTTTGCCCATGCCGGCACACCGGACGATGCCGCACGCGCCGCGGCCTACGCGGCCGGCCCCTATGCAGGTTTTGGCGAACAGGTGCAGCAGGCGTTTGCGCGCCTGGTGCCCGAAGACGCCGACGTGGCCGAGGTGGCGCAGGCGATCGTGCAGGTGGTGAACGCACCGTTCGGCAAGCGGCCGTTCCGGGTGCATATCGACCCGGCGGGCGATGGCGCCGACGTCGGCTTTGCCGTGCTCGACCGCTTGCGCGCAGAGATGCTGCACCGTGCGGGATTGGGCGACCTGTTGGCACCGCGCGTGGTGGAATGATGGGATGCGGCAGGCGCTTGGAGTGCCTGCCGGCCGTAGAGCGGCTAACAGACGGTGGCGAGCAGTGGTCAGCTGGATGTGGACGGCGCACTCACCACCGGAGTGTCGGCGTGGTGCATGCCGCACCGAGCACCGGCCGCGCCTGCCTGGCGGCTATGCCGTGGTTTTGTTGGCCGCTCTTAGCGTGAAAGACGGTTCCTGCGAAGCGCGCGCTCCCACCGCATGACGTGCACCACCACGATGCGCTGCCCATCCACGCGGTAGAACACGCGGCAAGGTGGTCGACAATCTGGCGATAGCTGGCGCGTGAGTTCCTGTGGCCGGCTTCCGCTGTCCGGGGCGTTCGATCAATTGCTCAACCTGCGCGAACACCCGTTTGACCCGCGCCGCTGCAGGGGGTGCGTTATCGATTGCGATGTAGTCGGCAATTGCGTCCAGATCAGCCAATGCCGGCACCGACCAGATTATTTCAGCTATCGCGCCATGCGCTGCCGTGCCTGTTCATGGCTCAGCGTACGGCCTTCCGCGACTGCCATTTCTCCACGGGCGATTCCTTGGAGAAGCGCAATGCGCTGCTGCATGCGCTCATCGCTGGCAACATCCACCAGATAGGCACTGGGTAAACCGTGCTGTGTGATCAGGATTGGCTCCTTGTCGCGCGCTGCAGCTGCAAGGAGTTCGGTCGCCTGACGCTTGAGCGTGGTGACAAGTTCGGTGCCCATGCAGTGACATTGCAGTATCACTTCGGGCGAGGCACGCGGCCGGCCCAAGGACGTCACACTGCGTGGTCACCCCTCGCCCAACGGCCGCAGGCACAACCAGATGGCGCACCAGTGCGACAGCGCGCCGCCCAGCACGTGGGCGTGCCAGATGGCGCGGTTGTAGACCATGGACTTGCGCACGTAGAAGCACACGCCCACCGTGTAGAACGCACCGCCGGCGACGATGAGCCAGAGCACCGCGCTGTCCAGCCCGGCGATCATCTGGTTGATCACCACGATGCCGGCCCAGCCCAGCAGCAGGTAGATCGCCACCCAGAAGCCCTTGGCGATGCCGGGCAGGCACAGCTTGGCGAACACGCCGAACAAGGCCACGCACCAGACACTGAGGATCATCACCCAGCGCCAGGTGCCGTCCAGTGCCACCAGGAAAAACGGCGTGTAGGAGCCGGCAATCATGACGAAGATGCCGGCGTGGTCGAACTTGCGCAGCATCGGCTGGCGCTGCGGTGGGGCGAAGTTGTAGGCCGCCGAACAGGCGAACATCACCAGCAGCCCCAGCGCGTAGATGCAGGTGGCCAGCAGCATGGTCTGGTTGGCGTGCGCGCGCACCACCATCCAGGCGCCGCCCACGATGGCCAGCAACAGGCCGGCGGCATGTACCGCGATATCGGCGCGGCGGGCAGAAACGGACTTGTAATGCGGAGCAGTGACGTTGGCAGGCACGGGCACGGCGTTTCTTCGATGTGGGGGATCCCACAGCGTGCAAGACAGCCGTGACGCTGTGGGGGCGACAGGATACCCGGCTTGCTGAATCCGCTCAGTGAGGCAGGCTGGGCGCAGGCGCGCCGGTCTCATACCCTGAGACATCCTTTTCGTTTGATCTCCCTCTTTGGGAGCCCTTGCCGTATGCCTCCGTTTGCCCTCGCTCCCCGCACCGAAACCGCCGAACGCGCACTGGCCACCACCGACGGCCGACCCAGCCGCGATGGTGCGCTGCTCACGCAGCGCCTGGAACGGCGTTACCACGACCGCATCACCGGCAGCTTCACCATTCCCGGGCGCGCGGGAAGCTACGCGCCGATCCCCGACGATGTGCCCAGCGCACTGGCCGATGCGCTGCAGGCGCGCGGCATCAGCCAGCTCTACAGCCACCAGGCCGACGCGTGGGCAGCCACCCAACGCGGCGAGCATGTGGCGATCGTCACGCCCACCGCCTCGGGCAAATCGCTGTGCTACACGCTGCCGGTGGTGAGCGCGGCGATGACCAGCGGCGCCAAGGCCTTGTACCTGTTTCCGACCAAGGCGCTGGCGCAGGACCAGGTGGCCGAGCTGCTGGAGTTGAACCGCGCTGGCGAGCTGGGCGTGAAAGCCTTCACCTTCGATGGCGACACGCCGGGCGATGCGCGCCAGGCGATTCGGCTACATGGCGATATCGTGGTGAGCAACCCGGACATGCTGCACCAGGCGATCCTGCCGCATCACACCAAGTGGGCGCAGTTCTTCGAAAACCTGCGCTATGTGGTGATCGACGAGATCCACACCTACCGCGGCGTGTTCGGCAGCCATGTCACCAACGTGCTGCGCCGGCTCAAGCGCATCTGCGCGTTCTATGGCGCCACCCCGCAATTCATCCTGTGCTCGGCCACCATCGGCAACCCGCATGCGCACGCGCAGGCCTTGATCGAAGAGCAGGTGCATGCCATCACCGAGTCCGGTGCGCCCACCGGCGACAAGCATGTGCTGTTGTGGAACCCGCCGGTGGTCAATGCCGATCTGGGCCTGCGCGCCTCGGCGCGCTCGCAGAGCAACCGCATTGCGCGCATCGCCATCAAGAGTGGGCTGAAGACGCTGGTGTTCGCGCAGACGCGGCTGATGGTGGAAGTGCTGACCAAGTATCTGAAGGACATCTTCGACCACGATCCGCGCAAGCCGGCGCGGATTCGTGCCTACCGCGGCGGTTATCTGCCCACCGAGCGCCGCGAGGTGGAACGGGCGATGCGCGCCGGCAACATCGACGGCATCATTTCGACTTCTGCGTTGGAACTGGGCGTGGATATCGGCGCGCTGGATGTGGTGATCCTCAACGGCTACCCCGGTAGCGTGGCGGCCACCTGGCAGCGCTTCGGCCGCGCCGGGCGGCGCCAGCAGCCGGCGCTGGGCGTGCTGGTGGCCAGCTCGCAACCGCTGGACCAATACGTGGTGCGGCACCCGGATTTCTTCGCCGATGCCTCGCCCGAACATGCGCGCATCGCGCCGGACCAGCCGCTGATCCTGTTCGATCACATCCGTTGCGCGGCATTCGAGCTGCCGTTCATTGCCAGCGAGCCATTCGGCCCGATCGACCCGCTGGTGTTCCTGGAAGCGCTGGCCGAAAGCGAAGTGATCCACCAGGAAGGCGACCGCTGGGAATGGATCGCCGACAGCTACCCGGCCAACGCGGTGAGCCTGCGTTCGGTGGCCGACGGCAATTTCGTGGTGGTGGACAAGAGCGATGGCAAGCAGCAGATCATCGCCGAGGTGGATTATTCGGCCGCTGCGCTCACCTTGTACGAAGGCGCTATCCACATGGTGCAGAGCACGCCCTACCAGGTGGAGCGGCTGGATTGGGAAGGCCGCAAGGCGTACGTGACGCGCACGCATGTGGACTACTACACCGACAGCATCGACTACACCAAGCCGAAGTCGCTGGCACTCACGGTGCTGGCGTTGTTGTTCGATGCCGATGCACCGTTGCCACATGCCATGCAGGTGGACGACGACCTGGCGCTGGACGTGCTTGCATGAGTGTGAGTGCGGACCGGCTGCGTTTGTTGCGGCGTCAGGCCGGGCAGGCGGATGTGCCTGCGCCGGTGAAGGATGGCGATGGCGATGCGCTGCACGATGCGTCGGCAGTCGATGCGAAGGCCGCGGATACCGCGCCTGTCGGTGAGCTCGCGCAGCCGGCGTCCGGCGCGGACACGCAGGGCGCCTTGCCTGCGCCTGGTCATGCGCCGGGCGTCAGCGCCGAACGGCTGCGCCTGCTGCGCCGTCAGGTTGGCGGGCTGACGCCTGCCGCGCGCAACGACGATGCGGTCATGCCGACACGCGCACAGCGGGCGGCGGTCTCCAGCACCGCGTCACCTGCTGCGCGCTTGCCGCTGCGAGAGAACGCAGCTGCAGGTCATGGCGCGGCGGCCGGCGGCCCTGACGCGGCGCGCGCCGCATCGACGCTCGCCCGCCGCGCCTTGCAGTCGCCCGTGCCTGCGCCGCCCGCGCGCGACGCATCGGTCTTTGCGTGGGTGGAGCACGATGTGCGCCACAAGCCGGCACTGCCATCGAATGGTGATGTCGATGCAATCAGCGCCGTGGCTGCCGATCGCGCACGCCACTGCCCGACAGCGCGCAGCACAACGACCGCGGCGCCCGCGGCGATGTCGCTGGCACATCCGGCGCAACGCCGCACCGACATCGCCGGCTTGCGCAAGATGATCGGCCTGCGCGAACGCGCGGTCTCGGCACATGCACCGGTGCGCGCGCCATCCAGCGACCGATTTCTGCCTGGCAACGAGATGGCGCCCGGCCTGCATCTGATCCAGGCGTTCCTGCCGCAGGCGATTCCCACACAGGCGCTCTCGCTGGCCTTCGCCAAACGCGACGATGCCGTCGACCCGATGGACCTGCTGTTCTTCGATACCGAAACCACCGGCCTGGCCGGCGGCACCGGCACCCGTGCCTTCATGATCGGGGTGGCCGATTGGGTGGTCGATGCCGCGCAAGGCAGCGGCCTGCGCGTGCGTCAATTGATGATGTCCACGATGGCGGCCGAAAGCGCGATGCTGGATCTGTTCCGCACCTGGCTGACACCGCGCACCGTGCTGTCCAGCTACAACGGCCGCTGCTACGACGCGCCGCTGCTGAAGACGCGCTACCGCCTGGCGCGTCGCGGCGACCCGATTTCTGCACTGGACCATGTGGATCTGCTGTTCCCCACCCGCCGCCGGTATCGCGGCATCTGGGAGAACTGCAAGCTGTCCACCATCGAGCGGCAACTGCTGCGCGTGGTGCGCGAAGACGACCTGCCCGGCTCCGAGGCCCCGGCCGCCTGGTTGAGTTACCTGCGCGGCGGCAGCGCGCGCAACCTGCGCCGCGTGGCCGAGCACAATCACCAGGACGTGGTGACGCTGTCGCTGCTGATGCAACGGCTGGTGGCGGTGGACGCGCAGGAGCGCAATGCGCTGACGTTGGCGTGCACGCCTTGACCGGTCATGCGATTTGGGTGGGGAATTAGTTCGGGGCAGGATGTCGGCCGGACTTGCCCCACGACAGGGCGCTTGACGCACGCTGCGTGCAATCCACGACCACCCGTCCGGTCATTCATTGCGGCGTGTTGAGCCACGTGGCGCGCCAGCCATGGGCGGATGTTTGCGGTGGACGACACGCAACGCCGTGATGGCGCACTGCAGGCGGCTGCGGGTCATTCCGATAAGACCACGCAGCCACTTCCATCGATGAATCGACGGGAGGCAACGGCGGATGCGTACGCAGGTAACGCGGCGCCGCACGCCGCGGCACGTGGACGCAGGGCACTGCCTCGCGCCTGATCAGCTGCACCATCGCTCCCGGCGCCGGCTTGCCGGTGCAGGCGCGTGATCTCTCGCAATCCCTGACGCTGCCCGGGCGTGGCTTGGGGCGTCTGCATGCCGCCCCAAGCGCTCAACCTGCCAAACGAAGCGGTGGTTGGAAGGTTCAATCCGTCTCGGTCTGCCTGGCCTGCTCATTGAGATAGTGGGTCACAGGCACGCCACGGTATTTGTCGGTCAACAAGCCAAGCGCTTCGGCGTGCTTGTCCAGCGCACGCACTGCTGCAGGGTCATTGACCATGTCTGCGGTGCGATCGTGTTGTTTGCCTTCGCGAACCGCGGCGATGTGGTTCGGATCGGCGGGGATGGAGCTGGCCTGGAATTGCTGGGTTCGCTGCTTCACGATCTCCGCGTCCCGGTTGATGTCGATGGGCGTTTCCGGCGGCACGTCGAGTTCGTTGCCGGTATGGCCCCGGGCCAGCGTGCGGTTTTCCAGGATGGCGAGCAATTCCGCCTCGGGCTGATCGGTCAACAGGCTTTCGCCATCGTCGCGAAACGCGCCGGCCGTGGTGCGCTTGACGCCGAAGTCCTCGTTGGTGAGCTTTTGGAGTTCACCGAAGTTGCGGTAAACGTAGTAGTCCTTGTCGTGATTGGCGCGCGGCACGGAAAAGTCCTCATACCGGTAGCTCACCGAATACGCGGCCTTCGCGTAGGCCGAGTCCGGCTGGCGCATCCGCGTCCGCGCCATTTCCATGGCCTTGCCGGCATCGCTGTCGTCGGTGGCCACCGCCTCCACGATCACCGGGCGCATCTTGGTCCAGCTATCCAGCCACTGCATTGCGGTGTCTGCGAGCCCTGCGGCGCCCTGCTCATTGCTTCGAAAGAAGCCGCGCAAGCGCTCGTCGTTCAACATGCCCTGGCTCAAGACCGGCACCACGTTGATCTTGGCCAGCAAGCGGTCCAGCGCGGCGCGGCGTGGCGCATCCTGCGAGTGCAACGGGTTGATCTGGTAGTGCTTGTACAAATTGGACAGGAATTGGTCAAAGCCGCCCGTGTAGTACTTGGCATAGACCTTGATCGCCGCAGCCTGGCGCAGGTCCGGCCGGCGCATCAGCAGCATCGCCACCGCTTCGCCGGTATTTTCCTTGCAGTCCAGCGCCACCGACATCGGCTCGGGCTTTTTGAGCACGTGCTCCAGCATCTGCTCCACACCGGCGATGGTCTGGTCGGTCTTGACGTAGTTTCCATCAGACGGGTTGCGAATCACCAACGGCATTTCACGCAGCTCGGCAAACGGCACCTGCGACACCAATCGGTTCTGCGGGTCACCTGCCATGCGGCCGATGCTGAAATCGTGCATCAACACCGGCACGCCATCGGAACTGACTTCGACGTCCAGCTCCAGATTGCGGTAGCCCTGCTCGTAGGCATGATCGATGGACGCCAGCGAGTTTTCCGGAATGCCGGCGTGATTATCGAACAGCCCGCGATGCACCATGACGTCCTTTCCGAACGCACGCGTGCTGGGTGCTTCGAAGTAGTGGTCGTGCACGAGCGATTTTCGATGATTGCGCAACAGCGCTTGCTTGCCTTCCAGCAGACGATGGTCGTTGGCCTTGAAGAACCCGGCACCACCGTCGCGGGCCGGCACCTCGTGGCCGTGGTAGCGCGCGGCTTGCTGCAGCTTGCGCCGCCCCGGCGTGCCTGCGGCAGGCTGCAGCCAGTCCGGCGTCGCCAGCCCGTGGCCGGAGAGATTCAACTGCTTGCCAAGCGCGGCAAGCGCCGCGTCGCTGAAGGTGTCGCCAGGCGCAAACGCGCGTTGCAGGTTGAAGATGATGCGACCTTGTTGTGCATCGATCAGCACCGGGCCTGCCGCCGCACGTGCGCGTGCGGGCAGCCCGCGCGACATGACATTGAAGGCGGCGGTATCCAGATACACCGGCTCCAGTGTCCCGGCGGCAAAACGTGCCGCAATGCTGTCGGGTTTGGGCGCCGTATCGGCCTGCGCCAGATGCGTGGCAAGCTTTGTTTGCAGTGTCTGGACGGTGATCTGGCGCGCCTGCACTTCGGCCAGGCGCTGCTCGGAGAATTCGCTATCGAGCGCCACCAGCGCCGGCCTGCCAGTCATCGCGCTGCCGTTCAACGGCACCAGCGGGGGCATATTGCCGACGCGGCGACGCGGCCTTTCTCGCAGTGGCGGGGTGTTGCCCGGCATGTGCGGCACCTGCGTCGGGCTGATCGCATTGGTGTGCGTCGGGAGTGCCGGCGCAGCCGTGTGCGCGACAGAAGGTTGCAGAGGACCGATACGCATGATGACCTCGAAAATGCGGCGGGCGGCCAGTAAAGCGCGTGGCATATGACAATTCGCAATTTAGGCGAAAAGTACCGCCCGGATGCGAAACGATGCCTGCGTTGCGCGCGTTGGCAGGCGTGCAGCGCAGGTCTTGTTTGAACGCGTTACCCAGCACTTGGCGCGTATATCGCCGCGCATGCG
Source organism: Xanthomonas sp. NCPPB 3569 (assembly GCF_041475645.2). Lineage (NCBI taxonomy): Bacteria > Pseudomonadati > Pseudomonadota > Gammaproteobacteria > Lysobacterales > Lysobacteraceae > Xanthomonas > Xanthomonas sp. NCPPB 3569. The sequence continues at coordinate 4,988,717 of NZ_CM192969.1, read as the reverse complement.
GTGCGCTAGAACAGTGTTTCCTTGAACGGCAGCATGGCCGCGCCCAGCACGGTGGCATGCGCCGTCACCTGCCCGACCTGCAGCGTGGGATACGGCAATGCAACGCCACGCCGCGGCGCAGGTTCGAAGGCGATGCGGGCGATCAGCCGTTGCGCAAGATCGGTTGGCAGGCGCGCGCCAAACACAATCACACGCGGATCGATCAACGCAATGATCGCCGCCACCGCAAGCGTCACGGTCGGCTCCACTGCATCCAGCCACGCATCGATCTGCGGCCACGCCGCATCGTAGTGCTGCAGCATGGTGTGCAGGTCCGGCAGCGCGTGGCCATCGGCGACCAGCGCCTGGCGCAGGCTTTCCAGGGTCGGCCGCGCCATGCCGGTGATGGCCGAAATGCGCCCCAGTTCGCCCACATTGCCGTGTGCGCCGCGGCGCACGTTGCCGGCAGCAATCACGCCGGCAGCAAAGCCGTCGGAGATCGACAGATAAACCAGGTCCGGCGATTGGCGGCCAATGCCGTACACGGCCTCGGCCAGGGCGGCGCAATGGGCGTCGTTGTCCATCCAGACCGGTAGCTGCAGGCAATCGGCGACAAACCGGTCCAGTTCCACCTGCATCCATTCCGCTGCCAGCGACAGGGGCGGATTGACCCGGGTGCCGTCGCCGATGCGCGGGCCGGTCATGCTCAGACCGACGCCGAACACATGCTGCCGATCCACGCCGGCCGCCATGAGCAGCGCCTCCACCAGGGCCGGCAGTTGTGCACGCACCGCCGCCAGCGTCAGCGGGAAGGCCGTGAGCTGGCGCATGCCGCGGACCTGGCCGGCAAAGTCGATCAGCACCACCGCAAAGCCATCGACCATCACCGACACCCCCACGCTGTAGGCATACCCCGGCACCAGGCTCACCTGCGCGCTCGGTTGGCCACGGCCACGCCGCAGCGAGGGCCGCAGCTGCAGCAGGCCGTGCGCCACCAGCGGGTCGACGATGCCCTTGATGCCGGGCACGCTGAGCCCGCTGGCGCGCGGCAGATCCGCACGCTCGAATTGCCCTGCCCTGCGGATCAGATCCAGCAGCAGGCGCTCGCTGGAACCGGCGGCCTGCCCATCGCTGCGACGACGGTAATGCGAACGAATGGCTGCGTTTGCGAACAAAGAGGGATGCAGGGCGAAACGTCCGTCGTTGTCATAATTGCTTTAATTAAGCAGCTTAATTTAATCCGTCCGCGGCCCTGCGTTGGGGCCACCGACGTTGATATCGTGCCATGCGCCTGTTGCATTCCCCGTCCCGCCCCCCTTGCGCTGCCCCGTCTTGCCCACCGCCTCCGCATGCGCTGTCGCTTGCGCTGGGGCTGGCCTTGATCGCCTGGCTTCCTTCGTACGCCACCTCCGCCGACATGTCCGGCGGAGGCGACGCGCTGACCCTGGACGCGGTGCAGGTGCGCAACCCGTTCCAGTCGCAGAACACGCGCGCCATCGCCACCAAGCAGGCGGCGCCCACCATCGTGGATTCGGTTGCCGCCGACAGCATCGGGCAATTGCCGGACTTCAATGTGGGCGATGCGCTGCGCCGGGTCACCGGCGTGAGCACGGTCGAGTACCAGGGCGAACCACGCTATGTGACGGTGCGCGGCCTCAACGGCAACTACAACAGCATGCTGATCGACGGCTTTGCCTTCGCCAGCAACGACATCGGTAGCCGCCAGGCGCTGATGGATGTGCTGCCGGCCAACTTCGTGGACCGCATCGATGTGGTGAAGTCGCTGCTGCCGGAGAACGATGGCGGCGCGATCGGTGGTGTCACCAATCTGGTCACCGCCACCGGCTTTGCCCGGCCCGATGGCCTGCTGACCGCCTCGGCCAAGGGCGGCGCCAACCTCATGGGAAGCCGCTATGGCGGCCGCACGCCGGTGGGCGAAGGCGAGCTGAAATGGGGCAAGCGCTTCGGGCGTGACGGCCAGTTCGCGTTTTTGGGCGCGGCCAGCGTCTGGCGCCGTGAGATTTCGGTGCCGCAGCAGGAAAATGGCGGCGCCCTGAACTGGTACAACGCCGCCGGCACGCGCGCGTCGTCGGCCTATGGCGGCACCGGGGCGGCGGTGCCCAGCGAACGGCGCTGGTACAACTACGACAACACCCGCGAACGGCGCGGTGTGACCGCACGCGTGGATTGGCAGCCGGATGGTCCGCTCAGCGGCCATGTGTCCGGATACACGTTCAACCAGCACGAATCTTCCGACCGCAATGCCCAGGTCGCCCAGGTGCAGAACAGCGCGCGCCTGACCCGCAGCGGCCCGCAAAGCGGCACGCTGGACAATCTCAACCAGCTCGTCGAGTTGGGGCAGCTGCGCTGGAAGCGCGGGCTGTCCGGCATCAACGGCGAACTGCTGGCCGAGCTGCCTGACCAGTGGCGCGGCGCGCTGCGCGCAAGCACCTCGCGCGCCACGGTGGACAACCCGCAGACCTGGGACCGCTTCCAGCAGAACCGCCTGGCTTACGGCTTCGATTGGAATGGCACCCTGCCGGCATTCACGGCCCTGGATCCGGCCCTGGCCGACGACCCGACCCGTTACGCCAACCTCAACCACCAGCAGGAGCGCACGACCTACGCCGAACGGGTGAGCGACCTGCAACTGGAGCTGCGTCGCAACATGGACGAAGACAGCCAGGGGCTGGGACTGGCCTTTGGCCTGCGACAGGTGCGCACGCACATGCAGACCGCGTTCCAGCGCACGACCTGGAGCGGGTTGCCTTATTCGCTGGCCGATGTGCTGGGCAACCCCACCTGCGCCCTGGGTTGCAATGCGCCCATGTTGATCATCGACCCGGACCTGGCCGATGCGCGCTGGGATGCGGTGTCCGACCAGGCGCGCGGCGTGGCGGACATCACCGCGCAGAACAGCGGCACCTACAGCGTGGATGAGCAGGTGCGTGCCGGCTTCGCACAAGCACAGTGGCGCGGCGAGCGCTGGCGGTTGTCCGGCGGCGTGCGCCTGGAGCAGACCCGCTTCGGCAGCAGCGGCCAGCAATTGAGCGGCAGCGTCTGGGCGCCTGTCAGTGCGCAACGCACCTACCGCAACTGGTTGCCATCGCTGGCCGGCCAGGTGCAGACCAGTGCCAACGGCACGTTACGCTTCGGCGCCTCGCGCTCGATCGGGCGACCGCGCCTGGACCAGATGGCGTTGAACGGCGGCGTGCTCAGGTTGGGCAGCAACCCGCCCACGCTCAACCAGGGCAACCCGGACCTGCAGCCGCGTCGCTCGCAGAATCTGGACCTTGGCCACGACTGGACGTTCGACGACGGTGGCAGCCTGCTGTCGATCGCGCTGTTCCACAAGACCATCGACAACGAGATTTTCCGTTACGGCCAGCTGCAGAGCATCGACGGCGAGCAGGTGCTGGTCACCCAACCGCGCAATACCGACCGGCCAGTCCGCATGCGCGGCGCCGAACTCGGCGCGATCAAGGAACTGGGCCCGTGGCTGCCCGCACTGGCCGGGCTGTCGGTCGGTGCCAATGTCACCTTCCTGGACGTGGACTACCCGGTGGTGCTCGGCGACGGCAGCCGCACCACCTTGTCGGTGCTGCCGCAACAGCCCAAGCAGCTGTGGAATCTGACCCTGAACTACGCCCGTGGGCCGCTGCGCAGCACCCTGGCCTGGAGCCGTACCGGCGAGCTGTGGGACGACCGTTACCCCAACTACAGCAACCAGCAGGAGTTTTATCGCAACCGCTACCAACAGCCGCTGGACCGTCTCGACCTGAAACTGGCCTGGGATGTCTCGCCGGCAGTGGCAGTGAGCCTGGATGTGCTCAACCTGACCGGCCAGGGCTACGAATACCGCATCGGCCGCCACCAGGAATACGTGCAATCGGCCTGGAAAATGGCACCCACCGTGATGCTCGGCATCAACGTCAAACTCTGAGGCTTTTCCCATGTCGTCGCTTCTGGACACACGCATCAGCCGCCGCCACCTGATGGCCGCCGCCGGCACCTCGCTGCTGGCCACCGGTCTGCCCACGCTGGCCATGACGCCGTCACCAGCGGATGTGGGCCGCAAGTTTCTGCGCTCGCGACGGCCGATGCCGTTTGCCGGCAATACCTTTGTGGGTCATCTGGAACAACAGGGCGATGGCTACGACAGCTTCGACCGCGTGCTGAACATCTACCGCCAGTTCCCCGAGCAGCGCTTTGCCCACAAGTTCGCCCTGTTGCCGCCGAGCAGCTACCACGTGACCTTGTTGGGCGGGGTCAATGAGATCGACCGTGCGAGCGGGCCCTGGCCGAACGATCTGCCGCGCGACCATGCCTTGGCCGATATCGACGCGGCCTATCTGGCACGGTTGAAGGAGCGCGCCGCGCCGCCGCTGGGCGCGTGCCGCTTCCTGGTCAACCCGACCGCAGCCAAGACCGGCATCAACGACAATCTGCTGATTCCGTTGAAGCCGGCCGACACGCAAACCGCGCAGCGCCTGGAAGCGGCGCGCCAAGCGCTGATGCAACTGACACGCTTGCAACGCCCCGACTACACCAACTTCCAGTTTCATATTTCGCTGGCTTACCTGTGCGACACGCTGGATGCGGCAGAGCAAACGGCGTATCGCACGGCGGTGCGCGGCTGGCTCACGCAGCTGGCAGCCGCGGGACCGATCACGGTGCGGCGCTTTCATTTTTGTACGTTCAAGGACATGGACGCGTTTCGCACGGTGTACGAGGTCTGAGGTTGCGTTGAGACAGCGACGCAGCGCCGTGTGCCGGCTACGTGGTTTCAAGACTTCCCGTAGCGCACCGAGCGCTTCGTTTCCGCCTGGTGTGCTTGGCGAGGCCGGGCGCTGCATTTGTGCTGCGCATCGCCCGGTTAGCGCTGCGCTTGCGTCACCGCCGTGGTCATCTGCCACGCGGCAAATTCCTGCTCGAACTCGGCCAGCGTCAGCAGGCCCATGCAGGCATGCGCACCGATCGGCAACCGATGCCCGGCAGCAAGTTTGCGTATCAGCAAGACAGTGGCGAAACAGGGAATTTCCGGGCCGTGCAGCATCGCTGCGGTGAGGTCCCAATGCAGCACCAGCGGGCGGCTTGCCCCGTGCGTGCCATCGCAGCTGCCGCGTAGCTCTACGCGCATGCCGCCCAGATCGGTGCCGAAGCGGTCGAACCAGCGCCCGGCGTTGGCAAATACAGCGGCCAGGCGCTGCATCGGTAGCGGCACGCCGCGTTGACGTAACCAGGCAACGCCGGCCAGGCAGCGCTGCAGCAACGGCACTTCCAGCGCCGCACGAAATTGCACGGTCTGCACGCCGGGATAGCGCTGCGGCAACAGGTCGTGATCGGGCACATCGCACGGCGAGGCCAGGCGTGGGGCGAGCTGCGCGAAGTGCACGCGCGTGGGACACGCCCAGCCCACCACCTGCTGCCAGCGACCGCCCTGCCACCAGGTGAACGGCGTGCCGCAATACGACAGCACCGCACGCACCGTGGCCAGGCCCAACGGCGTGCCCTGTGCGGGCGCAATGACCATGCCGATCTCGTGCAATGCCGAAAAGCGCGGCAACAGCGCATCGATCACCGCGCTGGACAACGCCGGCAAGGTACTGGCGCCGCTGATCGCCACGCGCTGGGCCTGGCGCGCGACGGCATCCATCGCTGCGGTAAAATCGCGGACGAAGGCGCGGCCATCGGCCAGATCGATGTAGTGCATGCCGGCCTGCAGGCAGCAGCGGGCCACCGCGTACTCCTGTCCCTGGAACGGCCCGGCGGTATGCACCACCGCATCGGCACCGGTGGCCGCCAGCTGCGCGGCAAAGTCGCTGGCATCGATATCCAGGCGGCATGTGGAGATGCGGCCAGGTGCGGCACCCGGCCATTTGCTCGCTACATCGCCCGGATGCCGCCCTGCCGCGATGACATGGATCTGCGCCGTTGCCGCCAGCGCGCGCACGATGCGTGCGCCGAAATGACCGAAGCCACCCAATACCAGTACCCGATACGTCATGGCCTGCTCGCCGCCTGTGTCTGCGCACAGTATCGGCGAAGCGCACCGTCATCTGCGCTTGCGCTGTTGCGTGACCGGCACTGTGCAACTAAGTGCCGAGACGGGTTGCCAGACCGCTTCTCAGTGCTTCGCGCAGTACCTTCAATGCCTGCTGCGTGGCCAGCCTGGACGCACCGGCCTGCTTGCTTGCCAGCACCGCCTGCTGTTGCGCCAGTGCCTGTTGCTGGCTGGCCAACGCCTGCAGGGCATCGGGGGTTGCAGGCGGCTGCGCCGCGGTGGAGGTCATGGCCGGTGCCGTGCGTGTCGAGGCCTGCAGCAGGCGCGGCTCGGCGTGCGCAGACAGTTGCGCGGCGAGTGCAGCCTGCCGTTCGCTCAAGGCCTGCTGACGTGCGGCCAGTCTGGCTTGAACGTCGGCCAACTGCTGGCTGCGCAGATGCGCAGCAGCCAGCCGATGGAGCAAGGTTGGATCACGCACCAGGTACTGCTTGCCATCGGCGCGAAACCACAGCACGCGTCGTCCATCGCCAGCGTAGCGGCGCGCCGTGCGCAGATCATCGGGCGTGCCATGCATCACCTCGCGATCGCCATGCGCCAGCACGTAGGCATCGCCTTCGCCCTGCGTATTTGCAATGGCATGGCCGCAGGATGTCTGCATGCCCATGCGCGGCCGCGCCGGTGCAGCCGCTGCAGTGGGAGCGACCGGTGTTGCTGGAAAAATGGCAGGTGCAGCAGGTGCTGCGTTGGCCGCGCGCGCTGCTGGTGCCGCCCGGGCACCGGCCACGGCAAGCGCCGGTGCCATGGGAGCGGTCGGCGCCAGCGCAGTGATCGCAGGCGCGCGCGCTGCGGCGACAACAGGCGCGGTTCGTGCCACGGTCATCTGCGGTGTGACCGGCGCAGCCGTTGCGATGCCACTGGCAGGCAAGACATCGGCAATGGATGCAACCGGCATCGTTGAAGGCGCAGAAAGACCCGCAACTACCGGCGCAGCAGGTGCGGGGCGCGCGCCGATAACCATAGGCACGGCAGAGGCGTGTGCGATGGCCGCGCTGCCGGCAACGGCCAACAGCAACGCCGAACGCAGGCACAGCACGCGGGAAGTGGTCTGGATCATGTGAGATCTCCACGAAAGAGCACAGCAAGTTGAGTGCCGCCTGAGCAGTGCGCATCGGCGGATGGAAACAGCGATCACGCGGCCACGGCGTTGCCGACGCTGCAGGCGTCGTGACGCAGGAGTGCCGGGCTGTGGCGAGCCCGTGTGATGCGGATACTGCCGTGACCATGCGATGCCAGCGCATCGCGCCGGCAGGTGCTGACATCAAGAACTGCGCGGAAAAACAGCAACAATGGTGGCTTCACTCACCGCCCGGTGGGTGCGGCCGATGTGCTGCGTCGGCATATCCCGCGCCTACGCTGCGATGTGCGATCGCGCTGGCCACGCCCACCCGACGACTGCTCGCTACGTTCTGTTCTCCGCCGTGATTGCGGCCGCGTGTCTTCCGGCCGTGCACGGCCGGAGGTGGAGCCGGCCGCACGCCACGCGTTGCTGCTCCGTGGCCAACGGAACCCCATCGCGGCGGTAGCGTGCGGTCTACCGCGACCGGCGACGCTGGCTCTGTCTATCGGACCGCTGCGGCAACCGGCAAGCCGGTGCGAACAGCTGTCGGCGATGGCGGCCAGCTGGCGTCGCGAGCAGGCCAGAAGCGGTACGTCGCCGAACCTGCGCGTGGTGCATGCCGACTCCCGGTCCCGACCACGCGCGCCTGACGGTGAGCGCAGTCGTTTGGTCGATCGCGCCTAGTGGTACTTCGCGCGTTCTGCTTCTGCTTGCGCTCGGTCTGCCTCTGCTCGCGCTTTTTCGGCCTCGACCTGCGCTTGCGCTGCCTGCCGTTGCGCTTGCGCCGCTTCCCGTTGCCCGCGTTCGGCCTCGGCGCGGCCCTGAAGGGCGGCCTGCTTGGCCATTTCGACCTGACGCCGCGACAACGCATCCGCTTGGCGCACCGCAGCCGCATATGCGTATTGCGCCTGACGATGCTGCTGCGTCATTTCGCGAATCTGCTGCTCGGCTTCGCGTGCTTGCTGTTGCGCCTCCTGTTTGGCCTGCGCCAGTTCCGGGCCCAACGAGGCCAGTTCTTCGCGTGCGTCCTGCAATGCTTCTTGTGCGGCCTGCATGCGGTCTTGCTGCAGTTCAAGATCGTGGTTGTCGGCAGCGAGCGCATCGTGCACGGCGGCTTGCGCGTCACGGCTGGCGTCGCGGCGGATGCGGTCCAGGTCGAGATTCCAGCCGCTGTCTATCGGGTCTGCGTCCTGGTCATGCAGCGGTTCGGTGCCCAGCACATCGGCGATCACACCGTGCGTGGCAGGCGCGGCCGCTTGCGCAGGCGCAGCCGGCGCCGCCGGTGCAGGCAACCCGCGCATCGGCGTTGCGGCCTCGGCAGGCTCCGCCATGCTGCTGACCTGTGCAGGTGGCGCTGCCGGGGCCGTCACCACGACCGGCTGCATGCCGGCAGACGTCACCGGTGCCGGCACCGGCATGGCCACCAGGCGCAGCGGCAACACACCGCACACCGCTACCGTGGCCAGAATCATCGTGGCGGCCACCCGCGGAAACGCGTGGGTGTGCTGCAACATCGACAGCCTGCGCTTCAAGCTGATGAACGACGGCGAGGCGCTTGCCACGCCACCGCGCGGGCGCGGCGCCACACCCAGTTGCAGCAGCAGGCGGCCGTAGTCGTGGCGGCAATGGCGGTGCCCGGCGACCACGGCGGCATCGCAGGCGGCTTCGCGGGCGATTGCATATTCGCGCGCGGCCAGGTGCACCAGCGGGTGGAAGAAGAACAGGTGCTGCGCCAGCGCCGGCAGCAGTCCCCACCACAGATCGCCACGACGCAGATGGACCAACTCATGGGTCAGCGCCATGTCCAGATCGTCATCGGCCATGTGCGGCAGCCGCGCAGCAGGCAACAACAACACTGGGTGCCATGGGCCGATCAACTGGGGCGAATCGATCTGCGCCGACAGCCGCAGCGCCGGCGGGCGCGACAAACCATGTGCTTCGGAGGCCATCTGCAACGCCTGTACCAGGGCGCGGTCGGTGCAGGGCTGCGCCGCGCGCACCAATGCACGGCTGCGCAGATACGCGCGCGCCGTGCCGGCGGCCAGCACCAGCACGCCGGCCGCCCATAGCGCCAGCAATGCCACCGGCCAGGTCGACCACGCGCCAACCGGCATGGCCTGCGCGGCGACGCCTGCATGCGCGGCCGTGGATGCCGCGGCGGTGGCGTTCGCCAGTGGCGCCAGGCTGTCGGCCGAGCCCAGTGCCGTGGTCACGCTGTGCGCGGGCAGCACCGGCAGCTGCACCGGGTTGCTCCACACCAGGCCCACCATCGCCTGCACCCCCACCAGCCACCACAACCAGGTCTGCGTGGCTGCCGGCAGGCGGCGCACGCCGCGGCACAGCGCCCACACCACCAGCACCAGCACCGCGGTCTGCACGCTGGTGGCGCCAAGCTTCCATAACACCGCTTCGATCAGGGGCGACATGACTCAATCCTCCTTGCGCTGCGATTGCAGCTTGGCAACCAATGCTTCGAGTTCGGCCAGTTCGGTATCGCTGACTTCGGCACGCTGCGACATCCATGCCACGAACGGCGAAACCGAACCCTGCAGGGTCTTCTCGACGAATTGCCCCACCGCCCCGCGCACCACATCGTCCTGGCCGGCGGTGGCGCTGTAGCGGTACACACCCTCGACCTGCTTGCGGCGCAGGAAGCCCTTGGCCCGCAGCCGCTCCATCATGGTCAGCACGGTGGAGCGCGCGAGCCCGCGTGGCTCACCGAACGCCCCCGCCACTTCGCCCACGCTGGCATGCCGCTGTTCTTCGATGTATTGCAGCAGGGCCAGCTCCTGGTCCCCAATGGTCTTGCCACGCATGGCGCTCTCCATGACTACAGTTGTCGCTACCGTAAGCCTGACGACAGCTGTCGTCAATAGGTCGGATGGCAGGGGGAGGTGTGGGTGGCCGTGGCGTCCGTTTGCCGCTGCCCAGGCCAGACGACACGGGCAACCGCTTGCGCGCAGAAGCTCGCCACGCGCCGGCGCACCTGGCGCACGTCAACAAAAAGGCGCCACCGCCCTACCCCTTCAACACCAACGACGCGTCCGGATAGCGGGCGCAGATGAAATCCACGAAGGCGCGCACCTTTGGTGCAGCCAGGCGCCTGGAGGTGTGCAATACCCACAACGCTGGCTCCACGCCGGAGATCGTGCCCCACTGCAGCAACTCGCCGCGCGCCAGTTGATCCCCGGCAATCGACTGCGGAATCAACGCAACGCCGCCACCGGCAATCACCGCATCGCGCACCATCAGGAATGAGGAAAACCGCATCCGCGGAATCGGCTCCAGGACCAGCCGCCCGCCATCCAGCGTCCAGGTAGTGGGCTCGAAGCTCGACATCACCACGCCTGGCACCGGATGCACCGCATCGCCGGACGGCATCGCAATGGACGGTGCGGCCACCACCACCAACCGGTCCTTGGCAAAGCAACGTCCGACCAGGCGGCTGTCCGGGCTTGGGTTGATGCGGATGGCGACATCGAACTGCTCTTCCATCAGATCGACCGTACGGTCCTCGGCCACCACCTCCAGTGTGATCTCCGGATAGGCCGCACAGAAGTCGGCGCCGATGTGCCCCATCGCCAACTGGGAGAACAACACCGGGGCCGCCACGCGCAAGCGGCCCCGCGGTGTGGTCAGCCCCTCGCGTGCGGCCGTCAGCGCCTCGGCCACTTCGCTCAGCGGCACCTGGGTGCGCTCCATCAATTGCTGCCCTGCCTCGGTGAGCTTGAGTCCCCGCGCACTGCGTTCGACCAGGCGCACCCCCAGCTGTTCCTCCAGTTCGGTGATGCGCCGCGACAAGGTCGCCTTCGATCTGCCGCTCGCGCGGCTGGCCTTGCCCAGCCCCTGGTTGGCGGCCACCAGCGCGAAATCGATCAGGGCATTGAGGTCCATGCTGTTCCAGATCTGAAACGAGATGTCTACATCCTGGCGTCTTCGTACTGGCAGTGCAACGGCATATCGTTGCCCCACCGAGCAAGCGGCCGCACCGGCATCAGCACACCGCACAGGCCGCTTGGCACCCACCCAACCTTCCATCCAACGCAGGAGATTCACCATGAGCATTCTCGTCACCGGTGCCACCGGCACCGTCGGTTCCCTGGTCACCCAAGGCCTTGCCGACGCCGGCGCGCAGGTCAAGGCGCTGGTCCGCCAGCAAGGCAAACGCCCCTTTCCGGCCGGCGTCACCGAAGTGGTGGCAGACCTCACCGACGTCGCATCGATGCGCGCCGCACTGGCACCGGTGCGCACCCTGTTCCTGTTGAATGCGGTCACTCCCGACGAAGTGACCCAGGCGCTGATCGCCTTGAACCTGGCCAAGGAAGCCGGCATCGAGCGCATCGTGTATCTGTCAGTGATCCATGCCGACACCTACACCAACGTGCCGCACTTCACCGGCAAGCACACCGTCGAGCGCATGATCGAAAGCCTGGACATTCCGGCAACGATCCTGCGCCCGGCGTACTTCATGCAGAACGAAGGCATGGTGCAGCAGACGATCACCGAATACGGCGTCTACCCGATGCCGATCGGCGCGCAGGGCATCGCGATGATCGATGCGCGCGACATCGCCGAGATCGCCGTGGTCGAGCTGCTGCGCCGCGACCGTGCAGACGGTCCGCTGCCGCGCGTCACGCTCGATTTGGTCGGTCCGCAGGCGCTGACCGGCGTGGACGCTGCCAAGGTCTGGAGCGCAGCGCTTGGGCGCGAGATCGTCTACGCCGGCGACGACGTGGCCGCCTTCGAGGCACAGCTGGCGACGTACGGCCCGTCGTGGCTGGCCTATGACATGCGCCTGATGATGGCCAGCATCCAGCGCCTGGGCATGCACGCGGCAGACGGCACGGTGGCGCAGTTGCAGGCGCTGCTGGGACGTCCGCTGCGCACCTATGAGGCCTTCGTGCGCGAGGCGACTGCGCCGGCATGAGCGCACGCGGCACAGCCAGCGGTGCAGCAAGCGCGCAGAGGTTCGCGTTTGCTGTGCAATGCGCGGGGCCCGGATCAGGCCGGCGTTGTTGCTGCTGCACGTGTCTGGCCACCGGTTCGAAGGTCTGTCGGCGGCAGCGGCATCCATCGCAGCGCGCGCACAGGCAGCCGCAGCAAGCCGTCCGAGGTCGCGGTCATCCACCCTCGTCGGCCTTCGCACAGAGGCGCACTGCGCCACGACCATCCACCTAGAACCGGCTGGCGGCGCGCGACCAGCCAGGTGGCGCCTGTCCTCGCAAGGCGTGGCGCAGCATCTTCATGCCATCCCGACAACACCACCTTCACGCTTGCGGCATTCTTGCCCTGGAGCTTCCCGATGATCCGTATCCTCGCCCCACTCGCTGCCGCTGCGTTGTTGTCGGCTTGTGCCTCCAACCAGGTGGCGCAGGTGCAGCCCATCGACGGCGCCATCTCCGGCCAGTGCCATAGCGACAAGGTGCGAGGTGCGGTGGGTCTGGCGGCAGCGGCGCAGACCATCGAACGTGCACGCGTGGATAGCGATAGCCAGCGCGTCATCGTGCGCCGCGGCGAGCGCGCCACCGGCGGCACCACCGCCAGTGGCCTGGCCGACCCGGCCCAGGGCGCCAGCGAAAGCGGCGGCGATCAGCTCACCATCGAAACCGGCCCGAACAACAGCATCACGGCCATTTATTGCGGCTGAAGATTCGGGATTGGGGAGTCGACATTCGGGATTCGGTACGGCACTCGCCGCTGCCTGCGTCCCGAGACGACCACCTGGAATGGTTGACGCCGCGCCGCTGATCGTCGCCAGGCGGACATGCGCGACGCGCAGGAACCGGCGCGCGCACGGTACATGATGCCCGCGCACGCCGACCCCTTGGCTGTGGCGAACGCCGTGGCGTCGGGCGCTTACGCCGACTTGCGCCTTGTCGCAGACTTCGCCTGTGCCTTGAGCTTGCTGCGCGAAGCGCTCAAGAACTTCAGCGTGGCCGCTTCCCACTGGCGTTCGCCACGCACGCCGGTGGCCATGGCCTGCAGCTGGCCCGCACGCCAGCCTTCGAACACGCAGGGGTCGATATAGGCCTTGCGACACACCGAGGGCGTGTTGCCCAAGGCATCGGCCACTTCACGGATGACATCGTTCTGCACCTGGGTCAGCGCGCGTTCGCTGCTGCGCTCGGGCAAGGGCAGGCGTGCCAACCGCTGCAATGCCGCCAAGGTGCCGCCCCAGGTGCGGAAATCCTTGGCGGTGAAGTCTTCGCCCATCGCCTCGCGCAGATAATCGTTGACCTCCCCCGAATCCACCGGCTGCAACTGGCCATCGTCGTCGCGGTACTGGAACAGCGATTGGCCGGGTAGCTGCTGGCATTCGCGGATGAGTTTGACCAGCTGCTTGTCGTCCACTTCGATATCGTGGTCCTGGCCGCTCTTGCCGCGGAACTTCAGCCGCGCGCGTCCGCCCTTGAGAAATTCCATGTGCCGGTTGCGCAGCGTGGTCAGCCCGTAGGAGCGATTGCTGCGCGCGTATTCGGCGTTGCCCACGCGCACCAGGGTGTCGGCCAGCAACGCCACCACGATCGCCAGCACCTTTTCGCGAGGGAAGCCCGGCAGCAGCAGATCGCGACGCAAGCGCCGCCGCAGTTTGGGCAGCGCAGTGCCGAAGGCGATCACGCGTTCGAACTTGCCCTCGCCGCGTACCTGCGCCCACTCGGGGTGATAGCGATATTGCTTGCGCCGCCGGGCATCGCGCCCGGTGGCCTGCAGATGCCCGTTGGGCTTGGCGCAGATCCACACTTCGGTATAGGCCGGCGGAATCGCCAGCGAACGGATGCGCTGCAAGGTCTCGGCATCGGCAACGCGCTGCCCGTCGGCATCGCGGTAACTGAAGCTCTTGCCGGCCTTGCGGCGGCTGATGCCGGGCTGTTGATCGTTGACGTAGGTCAGCCCGGCCGCACGCGCGGTCGCCCTGGCCTGCGCCACAGCGGCTGCGCTTGCCACGGCGGCCGTGGCGACGGCGGCGCCGGTGGCGACCGCCGCGAGCTTGCCGGCGGTACTGACGGCGACGGCGGCATTGCGAACAACACGTTTGGCTTTCATTGCGCACAGGTCGAGGGACTGGCCGCGATTGTTGGCCGCAGCAAGACTAGGCTGCGTCAACGCTGCGACAACGCCGTGTGCGCAAGCCATGCCCGTCGCGTGACTTTGTGCTTATGCTTGGGCATCCCCCTTTGCTGGAGTGATCGATGCGCGCTGTTCTACCTGTTGCTCGCCTGACCTGCACCCTGGTGATGCTGGCTGCATTGACTGCCTGCAACAAACCGCAACCCGACGAGCAGGAAGCCGTCACCGCCAAGGCCCAGCACGCGGCCGAACAAGCCGCTGCGCCCGCGCCGGATGCAGCGCCGGACGCGCCACCGATCGGTACCTGCGATGCCACCCAGGTGCAGTCGCTGGTGGGCCAGCCATTGACCGATGCGGTGGGCGAACAGGCGCGCAGCGATGCCGGCGCCAAGTCGGTACGTGTGCTCAAACCCGGCCAGATGACCACCATGGAATTCAACGGCGAACGGCTCAATCTGGAAGTGGACGCCAAGAACGTGATCACCTCGGTGCGCTGCGGCTGATACGGCGTTGGCGTCGGTCGGAAGACCGGCGCCAAGCCTGCTGGCACAAGGGCTTGCAGCGGTTCTCGTTGCAGCTGTAACGGTGTATTGCGGCACCGCATCAACTGTGGTCTAGTCGATCATCCGGTGACCTCTTCGAACGCTCCACGGATCGAGCGCTGCAACGTCGTCGCCGCTCTCCTAAGATCGCAAAGAGGCAGACATGGCCCCCCGCATTCGCCAAGGGCTCAACGACTACGGTCTCTACAACAGCGTGCGCGATGAGCGCGACGCATGTGGGTTTGGCATGGTCGCCCAGCTGGACGACCAACCCTCCCGCGCGCTGGTGGATACCGCGATTGCGGCGCTTTCGCGCATGACCCACCGCGGCGGCGTGGCCGCCGACGGGCTCACCGGCGATGGCTGCGGGTTGCTGATCCGCAAACCCGATGCGTTCTTGCGCGGACTTGCGCGCGATGCCGGCATCACCCTGGGCTCGCGCTACGCAGCCGGTGTGGTGTTCCTGCCGCTGGACGAAAGTGATGCGGCGCGCTGTCGCGCCGAACTGGAACGCCAGTTGCTCAGCGCCGGCGTGCAGCTGCGCGGCTGGCGCGTGGTGCCCACCGACGACAGCGTGTGCGGCCAGCTGGCGCGCGACACCCTGCCGCGCATCGAGCAGGTGTTTGTCGATGCCGGCGCGGAGCAGACCGAAGACGGCTTTACCCTGGCACTGTTCCTGGCGCGCCGCCGCGCCGAGCAGCAGCTGCAGGGCGTGCAGGACTTCTATGTCACCACACTCTCGCCCAACGGCATCAGCTACAAGGGCATGGTGCTGCCCGACAAGCTGAGCACGTTCTACCCGGACCTGCAGCGCAGCGACCTGTCCTCCAGCGCCATTGTGTTTCACCAGCGCTTTTCCACAAATACGCTGCCGCGCTGGCCGCTGGCGCATCCGTTCCGGTTGCTCGCCCACAACGGCGAAATCAATACCATCGAAGGCAACCGACGCTGGGCGCAGGCGCGCAGCAAGGTGTGGCAGACCCCGCGTTTCGATATCGCGCAGTTCGACCCAGTGATCTCCATGCACGGCTCCGATTCGCAGAGCCTGGACAACATGCTGGAGCTGCTGATCGCCGGTGGCATGGACCTGCTGCAGGCGCTGCGCATCCTGGTGCCGCCGGCGACCCAGTCGCTGGAGTTCAAGGACGCCGACCTGGCCGCGTTCTACGAGTTCTACGGCCTCAATACCGAGCCATGGGACGGCCCGGCCGGCATCGTCGCCTGCGACAGCCGCTATGCGGCGTGCATGCTCGACCGCAACGGCCTGCGCCCGGCGCGCTGGATGCTGACCTCCGACCGCCATTTCCTGGTGGCCTCTGAGGCCGGTGTGTGGGAATTGCCGGCCGAGCGCATCACCCGCAAGGGCAAGCTGGGCCCGGGCGAAATGATGGCCATCGATCTCAAGCGCGGCGACCTGCTCGATTCCGATGCCATCGACCGCATCAACCGCGCGCGCGCGCCGTACAAGCAGTGGCTGCAGCAGGGCGTGACCTATCTGCAGACCGAACTGATCGACCCCTCGCTGGTGGAAGAACCTTTCAGCGAACAGACCCTGCGCAGCTACCACAAGCTGTTCCAGCTCAGCACCGAGGAAGTGGAGCAGGTGCTGCGCCCGCTGGCCGAAACCGAGCAGGAAGCCACCGGCTCGATGGGCGACGACACCCCGATGGCGGTGCTCAGCCGCCAGACCCGGCCGTTGTACGACTACTTCCGCCAGGCGTTCGCGCAAGTCACCAACCCGCCGATCGACCCGCTGCGCGAAGGCATCGCGATGTCGCTGACCACCCAGCTCGGCAGGGAGACCAACATCTTCCATGCCGGTGCGGAGACGGTGAACCACGTCATCCTCAATTCGCCGGTGCTCAGCCAGCGCAAGCTGCGCCAGCTGCTGAAGATGGAGCAGTACGTCGAGCGCAATCGCCTGATCGACCTGTCCTACAGCCTGGAAGAAGGCCTCAAGGCCGGGCTGGAACGCATCTGCCAGGAGGTGGAAGCGGCTGCGCGCGATGGCGCCGTCATGCTGCTGCTGTCCGACCGCTCCCCGGTGCCGGACCGGCCGATGGCGCATGCGCTGCTGGCCACCGGCGCAGTGCACCACCACCTGTGCAAGGTGGGCCTGCGCTGCGACGTCAACCTGATCATCGAGACCGGCACCGCGCGCGACCCGCACCACATGGCCTGCCTGCTCGGCGTCGGCGCCACCGCGGTGTATCCGTACCTGGCCTACCAGACGCTGTTCGACCTGGGCCGTCGCGGCATCCTGCAACTGAGCAAGGGCGGTGAGCAGTCGCAGATCGGCCGCCGCTACCGCAAGGGCATCTACAAGGGCCTGTCGAAGATCATCTCCAAGATGGGCATCTGCACCATCGCCAGCTACCGCGGCGCGCAGCTGTTCGAGATCGTCGGGCTGGATCCGGACGTGGTGGACTTGTGCTTTGCCGACACCCCGGCACGCATCGGCGGCGTGGACCTGGCGCGGCTGGACACCGAGGCGCGCGAACTCACCGTGCGCGCCTGGAACGACCAGCTCAAGCCGGAAGTGGGCGGCCTGCTCAAGTACGTGCACGGCGGCGAGTACCACATGTACAACCCCGACGTGGTCATGACGCTGCAGCGTGCCACCCGCACCGGCGATGCCGGCGACTGGCAGAAGTACATGGACGCGGTGCACGCACGCCCGGCCTCCACGCTGCGCGACCTGGTGCAGCTCAAGCGTGCCGACACCCCGACCCCGCTGGATCAGGTCGCCCCGGCCGAGGACGTGTTGCGGCGTTTCGACAGCGCCGCGATCAGCCTGGGCGCGTTGTCGCCGGAAGCGCACGAAGCGCTGGCGATTGCGATGAACCGCCTGGGCGGACGCAGCAATTCCGGCGAAGGCGGCGAAGACCCGGCCCGCTACGGCACCGAGAAGCGCTCCAAGATCAAGCAGGTGGCTTCCGGCCGCTTCGGCGTGACCCCGGAATACCTGGTCAATGCCGAGGTGCTGCAGATCAAGGTCGCCCAGGGTGCCAAGCCCGGCGAAGGCGGCCAGCTGCCCGGCCACAAGGTCAACGAACTGATCGCCCGGCTGCGCTACGCCAAGCCCGGCATCGGCCTGATCTCGCCACCGCCGCATCACGACATCTATTCGATCGAGGATCTGGCGCAGCTGATCTACGACCTCAAGCAGGTCAATCCGACCGCGCTGGTGTCGGTGAAGCTGGTCGCGCATGCCGGCGTCGGCACGATCGCCGCCGGCGTGGTCAAGGCCGGCGCCGACCTGATCACCGTGTCCGGCCACGACGGCGGCACCGGTGCCAGCCCAGTCAGCTCGATCCGCTATGCCGGCGTACCGTGGGAGCTCGGCGTGGCCGAATCGCACCAGGCGCTGGTGGCCAACGACCTGCGCGAGCGCACCATCCTGCAGACCGATGGCGGGTTGAAGACCGGCCTGGACGTGGTCAAGGCCGCGCTGCTCGGCGCCGACAGCTTCGGCTTCGGCACCGCGCCGATGATCGTGCTGGGCTGCAAGTACCTGCGCATCTGTCACCTCAACAACTGCGCCACCGGCGTGGCCACCCAGGACGAGCGCCTGCGTGCCGGCTACTTCACCGGCCTGCCGGAACGCGTGGAGCACTTCTTCCGCTTGCTGGCCGAAGAAGTGCGGCAGTGGTTGTCGTACCTGGGCGTGCGCTCGCTGGACGAAATCGTCGGCCGCACCGACCTGCTCGAACAGCTGGAGGTGTCGCCGCGCCCGGGCGTCAAGGTCGACCTGTCGCGCCTGCTCACCCATGCGCGCTATGACGGCAGCCACTGCGCCGCCCAGCGCCTGTACGAATCGCCCGACAGCCTGGCCACGCAGATGGACGGCCTGCTCGCCGATGCGATCGCCAACAAGACCGGCGGCGACCATCGCTTTCTGATCCACAACACCGACCGCTCGATCGGCGCGCGCCTGTCCGGTGCCATCGCGCGCGCGCACGGCAACCACGGCATGAGCGATGCGCCGCTGAACCTGCGCTTCCGCGGCACCGCCGGGCAGAGCTTCGGCGCCTTCAATGCCGGCGGCCTGCAGCTGGAACTGGAAGGCGAAGCCAACGACTACGTCGGCAAGGGCATGGCCGGCGGCCGGCTGGTGGTGCGTCCGCCACGCGGCGCGCGCTTCGAGGCACGCAACACCCCGATCGTCGGCAACACCTGCCTGTACGGTGCCACCGGCGGCGAGCTGTTCGCCGCTGGCCGCGCCGGCGAACGCTTCGCGGTGCGCAACTCCGGCGCGCTGGCGGTGGTGGAAGGTGCTGGCGACCACTGCTGCGAATACATGACCGATGGCATCGTGTTGGTGCTGGGCAAGGTCGGCCTGAACTTCGGTGCCGGCTTCACCGGCGGCCTGGCCTATGTGCTGGATATCGAGCGCGACTTCGTGGACCGCTACAACCACGAGCTGATCGACATCCATCGCGTCTCGGCCGAAGGCTTCGAGAACCATCGCCAGCACCTGCACACCTTGATCAGCCGCCACCGCGAACTCACTGGCAGCATCTGGGCGCAGCAGATCCTGGACGAGTTCCGCGACTACATCGGCAAGTTCTGGCTGGTCAAACCCAAGGCCGCCAGCATCGAGTCGCTCACCGAGTCGCTGCGCCGCGCAGCCTGAGTTGTGCTCCCCTCTCCCGCGCGCGGGAGAGGGGTCGGGGGTGAGGGCACAGGCCCCGCCGCCCCTCATCCGCCCCTTCGGGGGCACCTTCTCCCGCACGCGGGAGAAGGGAATCAGCCACGGATTTTCTTATGAGCCGCAAACAAGCCTTCCAATTCCTCGACCTGCCGCGGACCATGCCCACGCGCATTCCGGTGGAACTGCGTACGTCCGGCGACTGGGGCGAGTTGTACGGCAAGTTCGACAAGGCCGATGCGCAATACCAGGCCGGCCGTTGCCTGGACTGCGGCAATCCGTATTGCAGCTGGAAATGCCCGGTGCACAACGCCATCCCGCAGTGGCTGCAGCTGGTGCAGGAAAACCGCATCGAAGAAGCCGCCGCGCTGTGCCATTCCACCAACCCGCTGCCGGAAGTGTGCGGGCGCGTGTGTCCGCAGGACCGCCTGTGCGAGGGCAGCTGCACGCTGGAGGAATTCGGCGCAGTCACCATCGGCGCGGTGGAGAAGTATATCGTCGACACCGCCTTCAAGATGGGCTGGCGACCGGACCTGGGCAACGTGCAGCCCAGCGGCCATCGCGTGGCGGTGATCGGTGCCGGCCCGGCCGGCCTGGCGTGTGCGGACCGGTTGGCACGTGCCGGCATCGAAGCGGTCGTGTACGACCGCTATGAGCAGATCGGCGGCCTGCTGCAGTTCGGCATTCCCAGCTTCAAGCTGGACAAGTCGGTGATCGGCAAGCGCCGCGAGATTCTCGAAGGCATGGGCGTGCAGTTCCGCCTGGGCGTGGAGATCGGTCGCGACGTCAGCATCGAGCAGCTGCTGGCCGAATACGACGCGGTGTTCTTAGGGACCGGCGCGTATCGCTATACCGACGGCGGCCTGCCCGGGCAGGACCTGAAGAACGTGCTGCCCGCGCTGCCGTTCCTGGTGCACAACAGCCGCATCGTCAGCGGCAACGACCCACACGGCCGGCCGATCGCCGGCTGGGAAGACCAGCTCGCCCTGCCCGACCTCAACGGCAAGCGCGTCGTGGTACTGGGCGGCGGCGACACCGGCATGGACTGCGTGCGCAGCGCCATCCGCCTGGGCGCAGCCAAGGTCACCTGCGCCTACCGCCGCGACGAGGCCAGCATGCCCGGCTCGGCACGCGAGGTGGCCAACGCCCGCGAAGAAGGCGTCCGCTTTTTGTTCAACCGCCAACCGCTGTCGATCGAATCCGGCGCCGACGACGAAGCCATCGGCGTGACCGTGGTGGAAACCAAACTCGGCGAGCCCGATGCCAGCGGCCGCCGCAATGCGGTGCCGGTGGAAGGCAGCGAATCGCTGCTGGAAGCGGACGTGGTGATCATCGCCTTCGGCTTCTCGCCCACCCTGCCCCACTGGCTGGCCTCGCAAGGCGTGGAAGCGGGCAGCAACGGTCGCATCGTCGCCCCATCCGATGGCAACGGCCGCCTGCCCTACCAGACCAGCAACCCGCGCCTGTTCGCCGGCGGCGACTGCGTGCGCGGCGCGGATCTGGTGGTCACCGCAGTGGCCGAAGGCCGCGACGCGGCGGGCAGCATCGTGCAGATGCTGGGAGTGAAGGCGCAGGTCAAGGAGCCGGCTGCGGCGTGAGAGGCGCTGGCCCCATGCTCAGGTCACTCGTTACCTGTCTGCTTATCTTGACAGCCAGTAGCGCTATTGCAGCACCGGCCGCCACATGCCAAGAATCGGACAATCTGCGGTTTGATGGCTTGCCTCTTTCCATTGTGCAGATGGAGCAGATTGGTTTCACGTACGCCGCTAAAAATACAAAGGCACCGCAAGTGCCATTTGCTTATGCCAACAAAGATTGGTTGTGGCTCAAGGAGCAATATCGGCCTGGAGATTATTTTCTGGCTTATGAGCAGCTCTGGCCAGCGAGTGGCAAGCCGTTTGCCTCGGGTTACGCGCTTGTACGCGGAAGATGTGTACTTGGCGTGCTGAGCATTCGAGTCTCATAATCGAGCTGCGTTTTGCACGCTTCACTTAATTAAGATTTTAGATATGACCATTGCCATCTATATCGATAGCTGCGCGTGGAACTACCTTCACGACAGGGCAATAGATCTCGCAACTGAACTTCCGTCCGACATATATACGCTACACCTCACTAGAGAAGCAGAAATCGAAATTGAAGCGATCCCTAACGGCGGTAAAAAGGAAGCGCTCAAGGCCTACATTTTCGCTAGTATTGAGCGTTCGTCTATAAAGACGGCATCAGTATTCGGCTTCCAAACCCTCGATCTGACGGCTTGCCCTCAAAAGCCCAAGTTTACGGCGGATTCGGACAGGGCACGTTTCAATCCGACGCAGATCGAAAATTTTATGCATTGCCAGAGATTAAGTGCCAGTTACGCGGAAAAGCTCACGCAAGACCGGGTTGAGTAATAATCAAGCTGATGCATCTTTAGCTGCCCGCTTGTTTGGCGCCTTCGTGCTGACGAACGATGAAAAGCCGGGGCCCTTGAAGCTGGCGGCAGACAAGAGTGGAAAGATCGTATATCTTGCCGAAGAAGTAGACAAAAGTGGGCTCACGCTGGGCGAATATATGTCGCGATTGCGACAGTCCATTGAGTAGGCATGCCATGTGGCTTGGCCCCTTTCTTAAGCAGGCACTGTTTTTATGCGCCACTGCCTGCGTCGAATGAAGACGCAGGCAGTGACATCAAGCTAATGCGGGGCGATCAGGCCGCCTTATCCAGCGTCGCCATGTCGATCACGAAGCGGTACTTCACGTCGCTCTTGAGCATGCGCTCGTAGGCCTCGTTGATCTGGTCGGCGCGGATGGTTTGGATGTCGGAGACGATGTTGTGCTTGGCGCAGAAATCCAGCATTTCCTGGGTCTGGCGGATGCCGCCGATCAGCGAGCCGGCCAGGGTGCGGCGCTTCATCACCAGGTTGAACACCGCCGGCGACGGATGCGATTGCTCGGGCACGCCAACCAGCACCATGGCACCGTCGCGCTTGAGCGCATTGAGGAACGGGTCCAGGTTGTGCGGCGCGGCCACGGTGTTGAGGATGAAATCCAGGGTGTTGTACTGCGCGGCCATCTGCGCTTCATCCTTGGAAATCACCACTTCGCTGGCGCCCAGGCGCATCGCATCGGCGCGCTTGCTTTCGGAAGTGGTGAACAGCACCACGGTGGCGCCCATCGCCTTGGCGATCTTCACCGCCATGTGGCCCAGGCCGCCGAGACCGACCACGCCCACCTTCTGGCCCGGACCCACCTTCCAGTGTGCCAACGGCGAATAGGTGGTGATGCCGGCGCACAGCAGCGGTGCCACCGCGGCCAGGTTGTCGCTGTGGGTGATGCGCAGCACGTACTTCTGGTCGACCACGATATGGTCGGAGTAGCCGCCGTAGGTGTTCTCGCCGCCGCCGAACATCGGCCCGTTGTACGTGCCAGTGAAACCCTGTTCGCAATACTGTTCTTCGCCTTCCTGGCAGGAGGCGCAGCTGCGGCAGCTGTCGACCATGCAGCCAACACCGGCAAGGTCGCCAACCTTGAAGCCGGTGACCGCATTGCCCACCGCCGTGACGCGGCCGACGATCTCGTGGCCGGGCACCGAGGGGTACAGCGTGTTGTGCCATTCGTTGCGTGCGGTATGCAGGTCCGAGTGACACACGCCGCAGTAGGCGATGTCGATCTGCACGTCGTTGGGGCCGGGCGCGCGGCGCTCGAACACAAACGGGGCAAGTGGTTGGTCGGCGGCCTGGGCAGCGTAGGCGTGGGCTGTGCTCATGGAAAACTCCGGGGTGTTGCGTCGTCGGCGAGGCGCGCCAACAACGGGGAGAGGGGATCGATAGCTTAAAACGCGTAGATGTCGCACTCCTGCGACAGTGCGTCTTACCTGGTCTCTTGCGAACGCGAGCGCAGCGGCATGATGCGCCTTGCGCTTGTTCGCAGGCGGTCAAATCCGGGCGTTGCGCGTGAATGGCGCGCTAACGTGCGAGCTTCCAGACTCACGCAGCAGCAGATGGCGCTGCACCATCTGCGCTGGCCGTGCCCTCCCCCGCGACCGCCCACGTCGATGCCGAAGGAGACTTTCCATGTTCCGCACTCCCCCGCACTTTCCCCGCTTGCGCATCGCCGCGCTCGCGCTGACCCTGCTCGCCGCCGGTCCGTTGGTCCAGGCCAAGGAGCCGCCCGGCCCCAGGAAGGAAACCGCCGGCCTGAAGTATGTCGGCGTCAATCTGTCCGGCGCCGAGTTCAACTCGCGCAAGAAGCCCGGCACCTTGTTCAAGGACTACACCTACCCTGCCGCCTCGGACTTCAGCTATTTCGCCGGCAAGGGCATGAATACGATCCGCCTGCCGTTCCTGTGGGAACGCGTGCAGCCCGAACTCAATGGCCAGTTGGACCAGGCCCAATTGGGGCTGATCAAGAAGTCGCTTGAGGCAGCCAAGGCCAACAAGCAGTACCTGATCCTGGACCTGCACAACTACGCCACGTACAACGGCAAGCGCATCGGCACCAGCGATGTGCCGGCCGGCGCGTTGGCCGATCTCTGGCGCCGGCTGGCGCTGGAGTTCAAGGACGACAAGGCGGTGATCTTCGGGCTGATGAACGAGCCCAATGGCATTTCCGCACCCGACTGGGCCAATGCCGCGCAGGGAGCGATCAACGCGATCCGCAAGACCGCCGCGAAGAACCTGATCCTGGTGCCGGGCACCGCCTATACCGGCGCGCACAGCTGGCGCAGCACCAGCTACGGCGTCTCCAACGCAAAGGCGCTGGAAATCCTCAAGGACCCGGGCAACAACCTGGCCTTCGAAGCGCATCAATATCTGGACAAGGACTACAGCGGCACCAAGCCGGTATGCATCAGCGACTCGGTCGGCCAAGAAAAGCTGCAGGGCTTCACCTCGTGGCTGCGCGAGAACAAGCAGAAGGGCTTTCTGGGCGAATTCGCCACGGCCAACAATCCCGTCTGCGACAAGGCGCTGGAAGGCATGCTGACCTACATGGAAAAGAACAGCGACGTGTGGCTGGGCTGGACCTGGTGGGCGGCCGGTTCCTGGTGGAAGCCGGACTACCCCTTCACCGTGCAGCCGGGCAAGGACGGCAGCGACAAGCCGCAGATGGCGATCCTGAGCAAGTACGCACGCCGCGCCGGCAAATAAGCGGCGGCGCAGGCTAAAGAGTGGTCGCAACCCGTGTTGCGGCCACTTTTTTTGTCATTGCCGTGTACCGCGTGGGGCAGCCTGCTTCGGAGAAAAGCAGACCGCTGCTGGCTCGCTGCGTGTAGCAGAAGGCAGCGGCAATCCTGCGCCAGTCCACGTGCTACGTGTTGCCGTGTGCGCGCTTCGATGGCGTGCAACGGCACGCGCTGATGCGATGCGATTGCGCCACGCGACGTGGATATCGCAAAAGCGGTCTCATCCAACACGCGCTATCGCGTGCGCGAAACGCACTATATCTGCGCACTGCCGGCCGACGTGGCATCGCACTCCCCGCTCCACAGCATCATCAATCAGGCACCCTTCGCGATGGCAGATGCGCGCTGCAGTGCCCAGGCATTGCCTGCAACGCAGCTGCACTCGCACGATGCGCAGCACGCCGTCGCGCAGGTCATGGTGTGTGCCACGCGCATGAAGCATGTGCAAACGGTGCGGTGCGTTCGGGCCATGCGTGCGCGCTCTAACACAAGAACTGCGTGTCACTGCACAGCTTGGCCGATTGATCCCTCTCAACCGTAGTTTGTGCGGGCGCATACGCCTAGTCTGGTGATGGACGCGTTGCTGTCGTACATCGAACGAGCTCATGCCCGTCTCGGCACGTCGTCCTTGCACAGCTCTTTCGCACGCAGAAGTCTCAGGAGTTCCCCCATGAAATCCCTCACCACGCATACGCGCCGGCTGCGTTGCCGCGCGCTGTCTTTCCTATTGCTGGCCACCATGCCCCTGGCGCAGGCGCAAAGCGCCACCGGCCTGAAGTATGCAGGCGTCAATCTTTCCGGCGCCGAGATCAAATCCTCGCAAAAGCCCGGCGTGCTCAACATCGACTACCGTTATCCGGCGGCCGATGAATACGCCTACTTCGCCGGCAAGCACATGAACACCGTGCGCTTGCCGATCCTGTGGGAACGGCTGCAGCCAAAGACAGGTGGCGAGCTGGATCCGGCCCAGCTGGCGTTGATCCGGCAGGCAGTCGCCAACGCCAAGGCGGCAAAAATGTACGTGATCGTGGATGTGCACAACTACGCCAAGTATTACGGCCACACCATCGGCAGCACGAAAGTGCCGATCAGCACCTTCAACGATCTATGGCGACGGCTGGCAATCGCCTTCAAGAACGACAACGCCGTGATCTTCGGACTGATGAATGAGCCTTACGACATCGATCCGCAGGCGTGGGCAACGGCCGCACAGGCGTCGATCGACACCATTCGCAAGACCGGCGCGAACAATCTGATTCTGGTGCCGGGTGCGTTATGGACAGGCGCGCATAGCTGGTACTCCACGGTGGCCGGGCAATCCAATGCAGTGGCGATGGCATCCATTCGCGACCCGCTCAATCGGTATGCCATCGAAGCGCATCAATATCTGGATGCCGATTCCAGCGGCACCAGCGGCGGTTGCGTCAGCGCCACGGTCGGGGTCGAACGGCTGCGCAGCTTCACCGAATGGCTGCGTTTGAACAAAAAGCGCGGCTTTCTCGGCGAATTCGGCACCGGCAATACGGTCACCTGCAATCTCGCGCTCAACGGCATGCTGGGCTACATGGAATCCAACAGCGATGTGTGGATCGGCTGGTCCTGGTGGGCGGCAGGCGCGTGGTGGAGCGCGGCGTATCCGTTCAACGTGCAACCGGATGCGCATGGGCGCGACAAGCCGCAGATGTCGATATTGAGCGCGCGTGCGCGCCGGATTACCGATTAAACGCGACCGACGCACGTAGCGAGTTGTCGTCAGGCAGGCGCGAATGGCGCGCAAAGCACAACGCAGGTGGTCCACGCCAACGCCCGCCGCGCCCGCCTGACGCTTGCACGCCGGTGCTTTGGCTGCTGTTCGCAACGGCAGACGCGCGCGGGCGCAGCAGGCATCGTCGCCACGCAGATCACGTTTCTAGACGGTAGCGAGCACGCGCGTTCTACCGGGCTGAGCCTTACCGCGATTGGCCGCTCTGCCCGTCTTTTCTCGGAAGGGATTGAGGCAGCCTATGCCTGCAGTCTCGGTGGCAGTTTCAATGCGGCATAACGTCATGGACATGACGCCATGCAACTGACGGCAGGCGCTTCCATACGACGCAAAATCGACAGCGTGGAAGAGCGCATGCCGCACTGACGCAAATATCGGGTGATATCACGCGCTTTTGTGCGGCCTATAAATCTCGACAACGCGCCTTGCAGAGTGTGACTGCGATGCAGTTCGCATATCGGCGCTGGATCGACGACACGCAGCATTTGGGCACGGCTGATGCATTGACTCAGACCGATGCAGCGCATCGCGCGCAACGCGCACGCACTCGGCTGCATCTCCCCCGTCTGAGGAGTTGTGTCATGTCCGCTGTCTGTTTTTCGTTGCGCACGCTACTGCGCTCCACGCTGCTTTTCATCGTGTTTGGCAGCCTGCCGTTGGCCCACGCGCAGACGCGCGCGCTCACCTATGCCGGCGTCAATCTGTCCGGTGCCGAATACGCATCTTCCAAAAAGCCCGGAGTCCTCAACAAGGACTATATGTACGCCGCGGCCAGCGATTACACCTATTTCGCCGGTGTCGGCATGAATACCATCCGCCTGCCGATCCTGTGGGAACGGCTGCAGCCCACCGCGGGCGGCGAACTGGATCCGGCCCAACTCGCGTTGCTGCAACAGGCCGTGGCACGCGCCAAGGCAGCCGGCATGTATCTTGTCATCGACATCCATAACTACGCCAAGTATTACGGCTACAAGATCGGCAGCCCGGAAGTACCGGTGGCCACGTTCACCGATCTATGGCGTCGTCTCGCACTGGCGTTCAACAGCGACAACGCGGTGATGTTCGGGCTGATGAATGAACCCAACAATATTTCGGCCAGCGAATGGGCCGGCGCAGCGCAGGCCGCCATCGATGCCATCCGCAGGACCGGCGCCAATAACCTGATTCTGGTGCCCGGCGCATTGTGGACCGGCGCGCACAGTTGGTATTCCACCACCAACGATGGCTACTCCAACGCCACCGCGCTGACGTCCATCTACGACCCGCTCGATCGCTACGCCTTCGAAGTGCATCAGTATCTGGATGCCGATTCCAGCGGCACCAGCAGCACCTGTGTCAGCAGCACCATTGGCGCCGAGCGCCTGCGCAACTTCACGCAGTGGCTGCGCACCAACCGCAAGCGCGGCTTTCTGGCCGAATTCGGCACCGCCAACAATGCGGTGTGCAACCAGGCGCTGCAAGGCATGTTGTCCCATATGGAAACCAATGCAGATGTGTGGCTGGGTTGGACCTGGTGGGCGGCCGGTTCGTGGTGGAACCTCAGCTACGCGTACAGCGTGCACCCCAACAAGGACGGCACCGACAAGCCGCAGATGGCGATCCTGTCGCCACAGGCCGCACTGGCCACGCGTGCACCGGTTGCTGCTGCCGCGGTGCGCAGCGCCGCTGCATCGACTTCTGCAACAAGCACATCCGCTGCACGCACGACACGTTGATCCCAAACGAAGCCGCCGCAAGGCGGCTTTGCTTCTGAACGCACGCAGCGCGCGTGGGCACACCGCATGGGCATGACGAGATGCGCGCAGATTGCGGCGATTTCCAGCGTGGATGAACACGACGATGCGTGCTCAACCGCGCCTTCCGCTTCGATGTAAACATCGCGTGCATCGCAGGTGAGTGAGCACCTGGGTGTTTCAGCTAACTGAACTTTCGTTGCGGCCGCTTGCCTGTTTTCACCTGATGGCGATAGGCGGCGCTCCAGCATGAGCACACTTCACTGCAGGAGCACTCCCATGACTCAGCGATTGATGAAGACTGCACTGATCGGCGCACTTGCCTTGCTATCGCAGGGCGCGTTGGCACAGGCGGCCGACAAGCCCACCAAGGCGCTCACCTCCGGTGAGGTCACCAGCATGCTTACCGCGAAGGGCTATACCAAGGTGCATGACGTCAAGTTCGAGCATGGCGTCTGGACCGCAGACGCGCGCAGCGGCGACGGCAAGGACGTGGACGTGCATATCGACCCGGTGACCGGCCGCGTCTACGGCGACCAGACCACCTCCAAGCTCAGCGAAGCCGACGTGCGCGCATCGCTGTCCACCGGCGGCTATGCCGATGTGCACGACCTCAAGTTCAAGGATGGCCTGTGGAAGGCCGATGCCAAGCGCAACGGGCAAAAGGTCGAACTGCACGTGGATCCGGAAGACGGCCACGTGGTGAGCGTGGATAACGACTGAGTACGTGTGCGTCACGCTCGCCCGCCGGGCGGGCAGGGTAGATCGAGAGTCGCACAGAATGCACGTACGCCGCACGACCACACGGCCAACCCGTAGGCGGACCTGTCGCGTCGATGCAGCACGCTACTGATCGCGCAGAAGCGCAGCTGAGCGATGTCGTGCGATTGATCGCCAGACGCTTCACATGAGGCAACAATGCAAAAGGCCTCCGGTGGGAGGCCTTTTGCATGACGGATGGCTTTCAACAATGCGCGCCCAAGGCAGATTGCTCATGCAGTCGTGCCACGCCGCGTGGCAATATCGGCGTGGCGGCCTCAGTGTGGCGACTTGGCCTTGTTCGTCTGCGGGGCCGTGCTGGACGCGTCGGCCGGCTGCGCGGTCGCCGCGCTTGCGCCAGGCCTGCCGGCCATCATGCGATCGCGCGCAGCCTTGAACGGGTTGCCTGGGTACCAGTTGGGCCAACGGTCGCCAGCGGCAACTTCCTTGCCCACGCCATACACCACCTGCAGGTCTTCGATGGTGCCATCGAGCTTCCAGGTGGCGGCATCGTATTCATCGCCAGGCGCGTGATAACGATGGCGTCCGTAGTACTCGGCTGCGGCACGTCCGGCAGCGGTGCCGCCCTCGCGCAGGTCTTCGCCGCCATCGGCATACAACGCCGGCACGCCGGCCTTGGCGAAGTTGAAGTGATCCGAACGGAAGTACGAGCCGCTCTGCGGGGTGGCTTCTGCGTGCAGGGTGCGCCCCTGCATGGCGGCGAGCGGCTTGAGGATGTCCTCCAGCTCCGAACTGCCCATGCCTACCACGGTGACATCGCGGGCACGTCCGGCCACCGACATCGCATCCAGATTGATCACCGCCGCGATCTTGTCCAGCGGGAAGCTCGGGTTGGCCACGTAGTACTTGGAGCCCAGCAGGCCCGATTCTTCCAGCGTCACCGCCAGGAACACCACCGAGCGCGCCGGCTTGGGGTCCTGGTGCGCGAATGCATCGGCAATTTCCAGGATGCCGGCCACGCCGGTGGCGTTGTCCACCGCGCCGTTGTAGATGTTGTCGCCGCTTTCGCCCGGATGTTTGCCCAGGTGATCCCAGTGCGCCATGTACAGCACCGCCTCGTCGGCGTGGCTGGTGCCCGGCAACACGCCGACCACGTTGCGCGAGGTCTTCTGTGCGATGGTGCTCTTCAGGTCCACCGACCAGCTGGCCTTCAACGGCACCGGCTTGAAGCCGCGCTTGCTGGCGTCCTTGTAGGCCTGCGCCAGGTCCAGCCCGGCATCGGCGAACAGTTGCTTGGCGGTTTCGGCGCTGATCCAGCCCTGCACCGGCAGGCGCGGGTCCGGGTCGTCCTTGGCCGGCAGGTCGTATTGCGGGCCGGACCAGGAATGTTTCACCACGTCCCAGCCGTAGCTGGCGCCGGGCGTGTCGTGCACGATCAACGCCGCGGCCGCGCCCTTGCGTGCGGCTTCTTCGAACTTGTAGGTCCAGCGCCCGTAGTAGGTCATGCGCTTGCCGTCGAACAACTTGGCATCGTCGGTGTGGAAGCCCGGGTCGTTGACGAACATCACCACCGTCTTGCCCTTCCACTCCTGGCCGGCGTAGTCGTTCCACTGCTGCTCGGGCGCGTCCACGCCGTAGCCGACGAACACCAGCTCGCTGTTGTCCAGTTTGACCTCGGCTTGCCCTGTGCGCGTGCCGACCACGATGTCGGTGCCGAAGGCGAGGGTGCGGGTCTGCGCGCCGCTGCGCAGGCTGGGCGCGGTGGATGCATCGGCGGTGGTTTCCACCATCGGCACCTCCTGGAACCAGCTGTCGCCATTGCCCGGCTGCAGCCCGATGCGCTGCATCTGGTCGCGGATATAGGTCACGGTCTTTTCTTCGCCGGGCGTGCCCGGGCCGCGGCCTTCGAAGTCGTCCGACGCCAGTGTCTTGACCAGTTCGGCGAAGTCGCCGGTGGTCATGTCCGGGGAGAAGGTGTGACGGCTGACCGGCGCGCTAGGCGCGCTATCGGTTGGCGTCTGCGCGGCAGGCGCGCCCGGCGCATCGGCGGGTTCGCGTTTGCAGCCGGCCAGGGCCAGCGTCGCGGCCAGGCACAACAGGATCTTGCGGGGCATCGGAACTCCTCGTGCGGCGGAATCCCGATCTTAGAGCGTGCGCCGCATGGTGAGGTGAGCGCGCGGCTGCGTGTGCTGCAGTTGCATGACGGGCAGGGCAGGGCATCTGGAGCAGGCGCCCTGGCTCCGGCGCACGCACCGGCAGGTGCGTGCGGCCTCGGTCAGTCCTTCGGCGCGACGTCGCTGTCGAAACTGCGCGCGGTGGCGCCGCTCACCGCGCCGATCTTGGCGCTGCGGTGCACGTACAGGTTGACCTCGCGCTCGAAGTGCAACGGCCCATCGACCACCGCATCCGGGCCGATCACCACACGCGGCTTGCGCGAGGGCTGGAACGAAAAACCGAAGCTCGGCTTGCTCACTTCGATGCCGCCGCGCACATGCGAGCCCACCCCGACCGTGATATCGCCGTTGACCGTCTCGATGCCCTTGCCGAGCTCGGTCCCCACCAGCCCAATGCTGCCGTTGACCGTTTCCACGCCGCCGCTGATCCGGCTGCCGCGCTCGGCCAGGATGCTGCCGTTGACCGTTTCCAGCCCGCCGGACACCGTCACTTTCTGGCCCAGCGTGATCGAGCCGTTGACCGTTTCCACGCCACCGGTGCGCGCGTTGTCGCCGATGCGGATGCCGCCATTGACGGTTTCCACGTTCTTGGTTTGCGCACCGGCACCGATCTCGATGGAGCCGTTGACCGTTTCCAGGGCGCCATAGGTCCTGCCGGCATCTGCGCTGATCCTGCCGTTGACCTTGCTGACGTCCTCGTCGGCCCAGGCGCTCGTGCAGACCAGGGACAGTGCCAGGAGGAGAATTTGGGGCTTCATGCTGAACCTCGCGCGGCGGTGGTTGTCTGGGGCGTGGCGGCGATCACATCATGCTTGGCTACAATCGCGCACCTGCCTGAAGTCACTGGATCTTTCGTTGCCCCCTTCGTCCGCACCGCTGCCGCGCCTGCCGCTCGCTCCGTCCACCGGCCGTGGACGGATGTGGCTGGCGGCGGGTGTGCTGGCCTGCACGTTGCTGGGCAGCGTTGGCGCAAACGCGCAGAGCCAGCGCGAGACCGAGCGCAAACTGCAGCAGCTGCGCGATGAGCTCAAGACCATCAGCGCCGATCGACGCGAGCTGGAAGGCAAGCGCGGCACCGCCGCGCAACAGTTGCGCCAGGCCGACGAGAAGGTGGCCAAGACCGCACGCGCCTTGAGCGAAACCGAAGCGGCGATGCGCACGCAGGAACAGCATCTGTCCACCCTGCAGCAGGAACGCGCGCAGTTGCAGCGCGGCCTGCAGAGCCAGTGCACGCAGCTGGCGGCATTGTTGCGCGCTGCCGATCAGGTGGGCCGCAATGCGCCGTTGAAGGTGCTGCTGTCGCAAGACACGGTGGGCGATGCCACACGCATGCTGGCCGATCACCGCTATGTGCAGAACGCGCGTGCGCAGCGCATCCACGCCCTGACCACGCAACTGGATGCCCTGGCGAAAGTGGAACAGGACATCGCCACCCGCCGCCAGGCGCTGGATGCCGCACGCGCGCAGCAAAAGGCGCAAGCGGCCACGTTGCAGAAAGATCGCTCGCAACAGGCGGCCACCGTCGCGCAACTGGACGACCGCTACAAACAGCGTGCCGAGCGCGAAAAGGCGATCGGCCAGGACGCCAAGGCGCTGGAACAACTGCTCGCCAATCTGCGCGCAGCGGCCGCCAAGGCCGAAGCCGAACGGCGCGCTGCCGCCAAACGCGCTGCCGCCGAAGCCGCCGCGCAGGCCAAACGCAGCAAGACCGAGCGTTCCGATCGCCCCGGCAAGACGCCGCCCAAGGTGGTCGCCAACGCACCGGCGCCCAAGGTCGGTGGGCTCAGCTGGCCGGTGGCGGGCAATCTGCTGGCGCGCTTCAACGCCACCTTGCCCGATGGCCACACCAGCAAGGGCGTGCTGATCGGCGCGCCCAAGGGCAGCACCGTAACCGCGGTGGCCGATGGCACGGTGGTGTTTTCCGACTGGATGACCGGCTACGGCATGATCCTGATCGTGGACCACGGCAACGGCTACATGAGCCTGTACGCGCATAACGACACCTTGCTGCGCGATGCCGGCGCATCGATCAAACGGGGCGAGGCGGTGGCCAAGGTCGGCAGTTCCGGCGGGCAGGGCGTGCCGGCGCTGTATTTCGAATTGCGTCGCAACGGGCAGCCGGTGGATCCATCGAGCTGGCTGCAACGCCGCTGAGCGCCGCGCACCGCCCGCGATTCAACGCGGATTTACCGCTGCTTCGCGCATAATCCGGTCAGCTCCGCGCTGCGGGGCGCCTTATCTCTTTGTCGGAGTGCTTCATGCGCGTAGCCGTCCTGTCCGTTGCCCTGTCGCTGGCCCTGTTCGCGTCGCCTGGTTGGGCGCAGAAGGCCGGCCCCGCCGCCGCCCAGGCCAGCGCGGACGACCCGGAAGCCAATGAAGCCGCTGTGTCCAAGGTGCCGCTGGATGAGATTCGCCGTTTCGTGGCGGTCTACAACGCGGTCAAGCAGGCCTACGTCGACCCGGTCGAAGACAAGAAGCTGATGCACTCCGCCGTGCGCGGCCTGCTCTCGGACCTGGACCCGCACAGCACCTATTTCGACAAGGAAGATGCCGAAGCCTTCGACGAACAGGCCACCGGCGCCTACGACGGCATCGGCGTGGAATTGCTGCAGCAGCAGGACAACACCCTTAAGGTGATTGCGCCGATCGACGACACCCCGGCCGCGCGCGCCGGCATCCGCGCCGGCGATGTGATCGTGGCCATCGACGGCAAGCCGATCGATGCCAGCAAGGCGATGGAGCCGCTGCGCGGCGAATCCGGCAGCAAGGTCGTGTTGACCATCATGCGCGACAAGACGCCCAAGCCGTTCGATGTGACCCTGCAGCGCGAAACCATCCGCGTGGCCAGCGTGCGCAGCAAGCTGCTGGAGCCGGGCTACGGCTACATCCGCATCAGCACCTTCCAGGCCGACACCGGTGCCGACTTCCAGAAGAACCTCAAGCAGCTGCAGGCCGGCGGCAAGTTGCGCGGACTGGTGCTGGATCTGCGCAGCAACCCCGGTGGTCTGCTGACCTCGGCGGTGCAGGTGGCCGACGATCTGCTGGACAAGGGCAATATCGTCAGCACGCGCGGGCGCATCTCGATCAGCGATGCCAAGTTCGACGCCACCCCGGGCGATCTGCTCAATGGCGCACCGGTCGTGGTGCTGGTGGACGCCGGCTCGGCCAGTGCCTCGGAAGTGCTGGCCGGCGCGCTGCGCGACAACAAGCGCGCACGCATCATCGGCAGCCGCACCTTCGGCAAGGGCTCGGTGCAGACCGTGCTGCCGCTGGACAACGGCGACTCGGTCAAGCTCACCACCGCGCGCTATTACACGCCCAGCGGCAAGTCGATCCAGGCCAGCGGCATCGTGCCGGACGTCCTGCTCACGCCCGAACCGCAGCCGGGCGACGCCGATGTGCCGGCCAGCCTGACCGACTACAGCGAAGCCACCTTGCCGGGCCACCTGCGCGGCGACGACGAAGGCGAAGAGGGCTACAGCGCCGGCGACGTGCTGCCGGGCGACGGCCCGATCGCCGAAGCCCTGGCCGAACTCAAGCAACCCGGCTCCGCCGCCAAGGCGCAAGCCGCGCGCAAGGCCAAGGCGCAAGCAGCGCAGAAGGCGAAGGCCGCCAGCAAGACCGGTGCCGAGCCCAAGCCGCCGGCAGCGCGCCCGGCGACCACGGACAAAGCCAAACCGGCAGAACCGGCAGGCAAGGCCAAGCCGGCCACTGCGCCCGCAGCGCCAGCCGAACCGGTGCAGCCGTCGCCGCCAGCAAACAAGCCAACGTCCACCGAACCGGCCAACTGAGAGCGGCCACCGCAACGTCGCGGCCCGTCGTCAGGCGGGCTTGGCCGTCTCACCGGGATCGGTGTGGGAGTGGTGCATGCGGCACCCGACATCGATCGCCGCGCACCTGGCAGCAGCGCGCGCGGCCGGTCGGCTGCTTCAAGGCCGCGCCAACCAAGCGGGGAATCACAACCGCTGCGTTGTAGCCAACACCTCGGGATTGACCAGGTTGCGCGGTGTGCCCGCGGCGAACGCCAGCACATTGTCGAACGCCGCGCCGAAATACAGCGCGTAGCTGTCGCGCTCCACGTAGCCCAGATGCGGTGTCGCCAGCACGCGCGCATGCCGCAGCAGCGGATCGCGCAGGTCCAGCACCGGCTCGTGCTCGAACACATCCAGCGCGGCCTGCGCCGGCCGGCCCGCGTCCAACGCAGCGAGCAAGGCGCCCGGGGCGATCAACTCGGCGCGGCTGGTGTTGACCAGCAACGCGTCCTCGCGCATGCGCGCCAGATCCTGTGCGGTGACGTCATGCCGTGTCTGCGCAGTCAGGCGCCGATGCAGCGACAGCACGTCGCTGCATTCGAACAGTTCCTCGCGGCTGCCCGCGATCGCGAACCCATCGCGTGCTGCCTGCGCACAGGATGCCGGCCCGCCCCACACCAACACCTGCATGCCGAACGCGCGGCCGAAGCTGGCCACGCGTTGGCCAATCCGCCCATAACTCCAGATGCCCAGCGTGCGCCCATGCAGCACATGGCCCAAGCCGGGATCTCCAAGCGCCTGCCAGCGGCCCTGCCGCAAGGCATGCTGGTAGTCGGTCAGCCGGCGGCTGGCCGACAGGATCAGCGCCCAGGTCAGCTCGGCCGGCGCCACCGGCGAACCGACGCCTTCGGCCACCGCCACACCCAATGCGGTGCACGCCGCCACATCCACGTGCGCGCCGACGCGCCCGGTCTGGCTGATCAGTTTCAGCCGCGGCAGCCGTTGCAGCAGCGCCGCATCCACCCGCGTGCGTTCGCGGATCAGCACCAACGCGTCGGCGTCGGCCAGAGATGCGGCGCGCGCATCGAGCTCCGCATCCAACGCACCCAGCACCTGCACCTGGTGGCCCTGCAGTTGCTGCAGGCAGGGCAGCTGCGCAACGGCGCCCTGGTCGTCGTCGGGCACCACGATGCGCATCAGCGTGGCTTGATCGGCGAGGGGAACGGGGTGACCACCTTGTCGCCGGTGGTGGCATCGCGAATCACCGACTGGCCTTTTTTTCTCGACTTCTTCGATCCGCACGATGCTCTGCATCGGCAGGTGCAAGGTCTTGGTATTGCCGAATTCTTCGCGCAGGCGTTCTTCGGTGGGGTCCACCACCAGCCCGTCGTGCACGTCGAACACCAGCTCGCCGATCTGGTTGAAGCCCCACAGATGGCTGCCGGTGACCTCGCGCGCGTAGAGCTCGTACACCTTGCCGTGGTTGAGGAAGGTGACTTTGTACAGAGACTTGGACATGCGCCCGATTATAGGCGCGCGCCTGGGCAGCGACGTGCGCCGCATCGTGCCGGTACCTCGGCCGCACGGGTGGCGGCCTGCGGCTACAGCGTGTGTGCTGTGCGCCTCAGAAACCGTGGCGCTTGCGCAGCCGCCGCGCGATCGCCGCGCGCACGTACAGGCCGTACACGATGCCGAACACGAAGCCGGCGATATGCGCCGACCACGCCACCATGCCGAACGCCGGCCCGATATAGGCGAACACCACCTGCAGCAGCGCCCAGGCGCCGATCAACAACGGCGCCGGCACCCGGATGAATTCCAGAAACACACCCAGCGGCAGCACCACGCCCAGCTTGGCGCCAGGAAACAGCGCCAGGTACGTGCCGATCAATGCCGACACCGCACCCGAGGCGCCGATGATCACCCGGTCCGGCGTGCCGATGGCAAAGATCGCCGCCAGGTTGGAGGCCGCGCCGCCCACCAGGAACAGCAGCAACAACCGCCACGGGCCCAGGATGCGTTCGGCCGGCAGCCCGAAGATCAGCAGGAACACCAGGTTGCCGAGCAGATGCGACCAGTCCGCGTGCAGGAACAGCGCGGTGAACAGGCGCAGCACGCTGCCGTCGCGCAAGGTGGCCCACCAGTCGCCCAGATTGGAGACCCCGCTGGAGAGCGCGCCCCAGTCCAGCCACAAGGTATTGCGCGCCTCGCCCGGCCGGCTGATCGACCACAGATACGCCAGCCACACCGCGGCGAACAGCAACGGCACCGCCCAGCGCGGGGTGGGTTTCTTGCGGGAAGGGAGAGAGACGAACATCGGACGGGGACAATAGCCGGTCCACGCTGCTGAACCCAACCCTAACCTGACGGCACGTTCAGCGCGCGCCTCGTTATTGTTCGGTTAATCGTCATGGGTATACTGCGTACGGCGTCGTATGTCGGGGGGGGGGGGGGTCTCCGGCGCGCTCCGGGCACTGGATTGGTGCTGGACGCGGGCGCTGAACCGACCATTGCAGTCTTTATCCGGAGAGCTACAACTTATGTCTACCGCTTCCACTCTCAGCCGCGCCACCCTGTTGGCCGTCGGTATCGCTGGCGTGCTGGCCGTTGGTCAGGCGCACGGCGCCGCGTTCCAGCTGAAGGAAAACAGCGCCAAGGGCCTCGGCCGCGCATTCGCAGGTTCGGGCAGCGCCCCGGATGATGCCTCCATCATCGCCAACAACCCGGCAGGCATGCGCCAGCTGGACGGTCGCCTGTTCCAGGCCGACGTCAGCGCCATCAGCTTCTCGGCCAAGTTCCAGCCCGACACCGCGGCCTACGCCAACGGCGCTCCGGTCTCCGGCGGCAACGGCGGCGACGCCGGCATGATCGCGCCGGTCCCGGCGATGTACTTCCACGTGCCGTTCGGCGAGAACGACAACATGCACCTGGGCACCTCGCTGACCGTGCCGTTCGGCTTCAAGACCGAATACGACCGCGACTGGGTCGGCCGCTACCACGGCACCAAGACCGAGCTGCAGGCGATCGACTTCAACGTCGCGTTCTCCTATGACGTGAACCCGTACGTGTCCTTCGGTGCCTCGGTGTTCGCCGAGCGTCTGGATATCGACCTGGCCAACGCGGTGGACTTCGGCAGCGTGCTGGCTGCGCGCCGCGTGCCGGGCTTCGCGCCGGGCAGCGCCGATGGCTACTCGCGCATCAAGGGCGACAGCACCGAAGTGGGCTTCACCCTGGGCGGCTTGTTCAGCATCGATGAGAACACCCACATCGGCTTCAGCTACCGCTCGCAGGTGGAACACAAGATCACCGACGGCACCGCCGACTTCACCGTGCCGGGCAGTGCTGCCGCCGTGCTGAGCGTGGCCGCGCCGGGTACCTTCGTCGATACCAAGGGCCGCGCCACCGTCAAGCTGCCGGCCAGCGCCACCGCCAGCTTCACGCACAACGTGAACGAGCAGTGGTCGATCATGGCCGACGTGACCCGCACCGCCTGGAGCAAGTTCGACCAGGTGACCGTGGACTTCGCGTCCAACCAGCCCGACAGCGTGCTGGACTTCTCCTACCGCGATACCACCTTCGCCTCGATCGGTGCCGACTACCGCATGAGCGATACGGTGACCCTGCGCGGCGGCCTGGCCTACGACCAGACCCCGACCACGGCCGAACACCGCGACGTGCGCGTGCCGGACGCAAGCCGCAAGTGGGTGTCGCTGGGCATGAGCTGGCGTCCGTCGGCGCAGACCGAGTACAACTTCGGTTACACCCACCTGTTCACCAGCGACCCGACCAGCGACACCCGCAGTGCCACCGGCGACCGTCTGGCCGGCAGCTACGACGTGAAGGGCGACGTGCTGGCCGCTTCGATCAACTACAAGTTCTGATCGCCGCAGCACGCGTTGCGTGACGAAAAACCCCGCTTCGGCGGGGTTTTTTTTGGTGCCTTGCACGCGCCACCCACGACACGGGCGGCCGGCACCAAGCAACAAGCAAAGACAGGACAGATCGCCTCGGCGCAGCGCTTGCCCACCCTGCGCGACGGCCCCACCTCAACACGCACTGGTGATCCCGACAACCTCGCGCGCGGATCCCGCCGGCACGCAACGCCTGCCGAACGCTGCAGCCGGCGCGCCGGATTGCTATGGTCAGGCGCATGAGCCAACCCGACTTCATCCAGATCACCGACAACGCCATCGCGCGCGAGGATTGCCTGGCCATCGTGCAGCGCATGCGCCAGAGCCAGCAGCTGCATCCGGGCCGCATCGGTGGCGGTGTATTCCCAGACCTCAAACACAGCCGCGATCTGCGCATCAGCGGGATGGCCGAATGGGCGGAAGTGGAAAGCCGCCTGCAACAGGCCGTGTTCGAGGGCCTGCTCACCTATCTGCGGCAGTATCCGCAAGCGTTGATTTCACCGCTGATGCTGCAGGTGACCACGGCCGATGGCACACCGCATCGCCTGGTGGCCGAGGATATCGCGCAGATGAGCGACCAGGCGCTGGGCGATCTGGCACGCACCTGCCTGCGCCCGGGCGCGATCAATCTGCAGTGGTACACCGCCGACCAGGGCGGCTACCCGTACTGGCATTGCGAGCTGTATCCGCGCGATGCCAGTGCCGAAACGCTGCATCGGCATCTGCTGTGGACGCTGTATCTCAACGAGGAATTCGCGCAGGGCGAAACCGAATTCCTGTTCCAGCAACGCAAGGCGCGCCCACGCACCGGCAGCCTGCTGATCGCTCCCACCGCCTTCACCCACACCCACCGCGGCAACCGCCCGGTGGGAGGCGACAAGTTCATTGCCACCAGCTGGATTCTGTTTCAGTCGGCGCAGTCACTTTACGGCGGGGAATAGGGAATCGGGAATGGGCAATCGCAACGGCGGAGCTGTCGGCGGTGGCTGTTGCTGTTGTTTTGCCGACGCCCCATTCCCGCAACTACACAGCGCTTGAGTACGCCCTGCATTGCAATGCTTCGGCTCGCTCCTTTGTCCAGTACATCTCGCTTGCACCGCGCCTCGTTAGTAAGAATACTAACTGGATGCAGAAGAACTCTTTCCCCAGCGCGAGCACGGCAACCGAGCGGGATGTCCGCAGCTCGCGCACGGTCATCAAGGGGCGCGGCACCACCGCCTACGTGCCCGGTCGCTTCTCGGTCACCACCGCCGTCGAGATAGACGATGGTTGGGGCGCGGCCGATGCCGATGGCGAGACTGCCATGCGTCCCAAGACCGTGGTGGCCGAGGAAATCGCGCGCAGCATCATCAGCCGCAACAACTCGCCCGACATCGGGTTCTCGCAGTCGGTGAACCCGTACCGGGGATGTGAGCATGGTATGGTGTTTTGGTAGATTGTTCACAACTAGGGGCTGCGTTGGACGTTGGTTAGCAGCGCTTTCGTTGAGATGGAGCACTGAACGAACTAAGCTAGGTTCCGAAGCCTTGGTCGACAGTGTTCAACTTGGCCCGATGTTGGCCGCTCGCTAGATTGCATGACCCCCAAGGCCGTGATTTCTTCGTTCCGGCCCCCGGGAGAAGCAGTCTTGGATATCTACCAGCCTCAGATCGCCCAAGTAGTTGCTCTGCCTGCCCGCGGGCAGGCGCGTCACTTGCTGGGGTCTACCGCCGCCCTTCCCGCGGGCTTCTACTTCGTTGTCGATAGACGTACGTCAGTTCCTATCCCCGATGTCTACGACTTCTTGATTTCGGAGAACGTCAGCCTGCTGGGTAGGCCAAAGCTTCGCCACCAGTCCAATACAAGTAAGGCTAACGCTGAAGACTTGGTTGACCTGCTCTTCTTCGCCAACGAAATCAACACAACGCTTGCAGAGTTCTCGGAAGAACTGCTCCAGCAGTATGCCGATAGCATGTTGTATGTAGTGAGTCCGCAGACATCTCTGAACTATGCAGATCGGACAGTCATCAAGAGGGTATCGACTGCAAAGCGGCTCTTTCATTATCTACAGAATAACGGCTGTTTGAAAAATCGCTTCAAAATCGCAAAGGTCCTGCGAAGAGGAATGGAAAAGCTTGTCATAGCCCCGGACGTTCAAGTGCCAAAGACACCTGCAACGGATGCGCTGGTGAAACATATTGCTACGGACCTTGTAGAGGCAATTAGCAAAAACCTTGGCCAGATGCCCAGTGAAAAAACGCAAGTTCTGACTCGGGATCGCCTCTTGTTTGCCTTCTTGCTGAATACCGGTGCCCGAATCTCAGAGGCGCTATCAATCAAGATTAGCGAGCTGCCATTTCAAAAAGTCGGTAAGGAGAATTCCCTTGCAGCTTGCCACATACAAGTAATGGGAAAAGGAGTAACGCATCGAAAACTCATTGTCCCTATTTGGCTATTGGCAGAACTAAGTATCTATGTTTCTACCGAGCGTGCCGACGCCGTACTCGCTTCGAAAGGAAAGGCACAGCATAACCAAGTCTTCGTCAATCATGCGATTGCTCGTTATTCTCGTGGTCAAGCGCTAACAGCAAATAACTTCAGAAAGATAATGAGGCGCGCCGCAATACGTGCAGTTGGAGAAACCGTAAACAACAGTATCCCGTCCCCGCACGCTTGTAGACATTCTTTTGCTTTGTGGCACTTCATCTTGGAAGCGCGTGCGGGAAATCCCGACCCGGCAAAGAAAGTTCAGGCGCTTCTTGGACATGCAAACAGATCTACCACAGAACAAATATACCTAAACGAGAGCCTGCTACTAGAAGAAGAGCTGTCCGAGAAGGATCAACGCCATCTAATGAATGCACTGGATGGGTACGCAACATGAAACGTACGCGATTTCGAACGAAGTCCGGCCAGAATTCATTCGGTCCTACTCAAGTGCGCTTCTCTCGAGTTGAGAAAAAAGGATTACTGCACTTTCAGTGCGAAGGGCCACTCGATGAAGATATCAAGCTTTACGACTTTTCCGGATGGGCAGGTCTCTCTCAAATCGCCGAAGATCTCATTGATGCAACACTTGCCATCCTTGCATCAGAAAGAGCAACAACTCGGAACGGAACGCACCGATCGCTTCGCTACGGAATTATTCAATACCTGAACGAAACCTCTCCTCACACCGAGCTACGTAGCCTTGATCGAGCAACTTTTCAAGATTTTACACAATGGCTAAGAAAAAGAAGAGATGGACAAAAATGCGTTTGGGGCTATTCCGATAGGATGCACAAGCTGAGTGCCCTACGTAAGTTGATCTCACGGCTTTCTCCAAAGCTATCAAAGCTCGGCGTCCAGCATGATATTCCAATTAATCCGTGGCCTGGAGAAAATCCACACAGAAATGAGGGGAAAGAGAAGGAAGCAATATCACAAGAGCATTTTTTGAGGTTGATGACCGCCGCGATAAATGCGCATGAACAAAATTTTAGAGAGTTGGATCTCTCGCTTACACAGATTGACCACCATCTTGCTCTTATCAAAAGTCACTCAGTTATTCCAAACACACTTGAGGGAGTGTGCGCTCAGGCGATAGTCAAGTATGGAGGCGTACTTCCGGAGCGCAAATGGCTAAAGCAACACGAACCTAATTTCTTTCTTCGCTTGGAAGAGGTGGGTTACCTGCGTGTCGCTCAAATTATCAATCCAAACGTACATGATCTGATACCTGCATTCATCATTCTTCAGTGCTTCACACATTGGAACGAACAGCCAATGTGCTGCTTGCGCATCTCAAATATCGACAGGTGTTCAGGATTATTCTCAAATAAGTACAAACTATCGAGTATAAAGTTTCGTGGAAAAGGCATGGTTCATCGCTCGTTCTTTAAAAGCGACGAGTTGTTCAATCCCTGCAACGTTATAGACTTTATTGAGCGATGGACCAAACACCTTCGGGCGTACGCGCCCCAACGAATACGTGACGATCTATTTCTGTACGCGTGCAAGTTCAAGACTAGAAAGATCGGAGCAATCCGCTCGCTGGGACAGCCGCTACGTGGGACCTACAATCTTTCAGCCGAAAGGAAGTCCAGGTTCTTCAGGGACCGAGGCCTCAAAGCCGCAGGCTCAAGCGCCATTCGGTTAGCTGCAGCCGAGTACCTCAATGAGATACTTGGAGATACCGAGAAGGTCAGTGTTCTCCTTGGACACAGCACGGTCTCGGTCACACTCGAAAACTATCGTTCTAAGGCAACTCGCAGACGTGACGAGGAATCGCTGGCTGGAGCCATGGCTTTACAGTTTCGATACCACGATAGCAACGCAAAAGTTGACTCTCGCAGTCACTTCGGTGATCGGTCTGCAGCGTCACCCGGCTATCGATGTTTGGATCCATTTCAAAGTCCGATGCCCGGTCAAATTGACGGACGTATGTGCACTGGCTATGGATTGTGTCCGGCATGTGCACTTTCGGTCGAAATGAATGATGAAGTTTCTATCCTACGAAGAATTCAACTTTTCGAGAGGTACAGTGCGGCGCTCCGCACTCTTGGCACGCAGCGCTTCAGAGAGCGGTATGGAAGCGCATACGATCGCCTTGGTTCGTCTCTCGCATACACGCTTAAGAAAGCAAATGTGAAGCGACTGGAACAAATAGTCCTCAATCCCATACCGCCGTTGGAATAGAATATGTCATCACGTGAAAGAAAAAAGCTGAGCCAATTTACTTTTGCAGGCGCAGATTTTAACGCTCGCGTATGGATGCTTCTCAATGAAACTCCTGGTCAGGTAAAAAAAAACGCGGTCATGAGATGGGACAGGCCTCTCATAAACGGGGAGTCGCTTTTCGCGCCTGAACATCAGGATCTTCTCTTCTCTCTCAAATGTTTCGTATGGACGCTGGTTTACATGCCGCAGGGATCTGCAGCTACAACTGCGGGCGGGCTACAAAGGGTTCTTATTGGAGTAAGGGATCTCGCGAGCTTCATGATTGATGAGGGCATAAAGGATCTCGACGAGTTGGACACAGGAGACTCATGGGCCTTTGCTGAGTACGCAGTTATAGTGCACGAAGCAGGAACAAGGGATGCAGAACGATGGGGCGCCTCACGAAAGCCTACCCATGCTGGCGTTATTCCATCTGTCAATGTTCTAACTCTGATCCACAGGCAGCGCTTAGCAATGTCCAGCCTAGGCGCCAGAACTCTCAAACTTGCGCCTTACGATAACAAGTCGCCTCACGAAGTAGTGAACAAAGACTTAGGGAAGGTCTGAACAACGCGATCGGAGGATGTGGTAAGCCATATCGGTCGCGGTGACCGCGCTCAGATCCTCGGTTTTTCGCCGTTTTTGGCGCTTTTTCGGGGTATCGTCCCGATTACGGGCGCACCTACCCCGCGGCGGTAATGAACTCTTTGCGCTTCAGCCACAGATTCGACAGCGCAAACAGCATCAGCATCTGTGCGGTGTTCTTCGCCAAACCGCGATAGCGCACCTTGACGTAGCCAAACT
This sequence comes from Xanthomonas sp. NCPPB 3569, assembly GCF_041475645.2. Lineage (NCBI taxonomy): Bacteria > Pseudomonadati > Pseudomonadota > Gammaproteobacteria > Lysobacterales > Lysobacteraceae > Xanthomonas > Xanthomonas sp. NCPPB 3569. Next base: position 4,944,659 of record NZ_CM192969.1, on the reverse strand, counting down.
GGCGCTTGATCACCCGAAACGGGTGTTCCACCTTTGCACGCAGGCTGGCTTTTGTGTGCTCCCAGCGCTTGGCCAACTTCAGTTCGCGCTTGTTCTTAATCTGCTTCAGCTTCGAGGGCTTCTCCGCGATCAGGTAGCGCAGTTTGCGCTTGCGCTTCATCTCCTCGCGTTTCTCAAGCCCGGTGTAGCCGCTGTCCGCGCACAGCGTGTCCTCCTTGCCGTGCAGCAGCTTGTGCGCTTGTGTGATATCGGCCACGTTGGCCGCCGTGCACTCCACGTGGTGCACCAGCCCGGAGTCATCGTCCACCCCGATGTGCGCCTTCATCCCGAAGTAGTACTGGTTGCCCTTCTTGGTTTGGTGCATCTCCGGATCGCGCTCGCCATCCTTGTTCTTGGTCGAGCTGGGCGCAGCGATGATCGTGGCGTCCACGATCGTCCCGCCGCGCAAGCTCTGCCCCTTGCGCGACAGGTGCGCGTTGACCCGATTGAACAGCTTGCGCGCCAAATCGTGCTGCTCCAACAGATGGCGGAAGTTGAGAATCGTCGTCTCGTCCGGCACCTCATCCAGCCCGCCGATCTTGGCGAAACGGCGCATCGACACCGTGTCGTACAGCGCTTCTTCCGCCGATGGATCGCTCAGTGCATACCACTGCTGCAAAAAGTGGATGCGCAGCATGGTCTCCAGCCGATACGGCTGTCGCCCCGGCTGCCCCGACTTCGGGTAGTGCGGCTCGATCAGCGCCAGCAGGTCCTTCCACGGCACGACCTGGTCCATCTCGGCCAAGAACACCTCACGCCGCGTCCGCTTGCGCTTGCCGTTGTACTCCGCGTCGCCGAAGGTCAGCTGCATCGAAATCGTCTACTCGGGTCGTTGATCGATTGTGGCAGATCACGATGGATTGTTCAGAGTTTCCCTAGTCGCTGCTGGTCATCGACTTTCCTGCATAGAATGCCTGTGCAGCATCCTTGCAAATCTGCTCATAGAATGCATCGGCGTCTTCGGTGGTGTAGCCGGCACCCACGAAGCATCCGCGTGCGATTTCATGAAGCGAGTGCCGGATGCTGCTGGCATCGTCGTATACAGCATTGAGGCAGGCAACCACGACACCGACATCCTCTTTCGAAAGGCGCGGCTCTCCGCTCATCAAGCGTGCATGGTTGATGCATGCAACGGCATTTGCACTAGTGAACGAGTCGCCCAGGCCAGAGCAGTCTTCAAAGCCGGTGCCTTCTGCGTTGAGTTTGAAGTGCGCGATCGGCAGGCCTTCCATGTTCTTCTGCTTAGCCATTTTCATGAAGTCTGCAAGCGTTTCAGGTTGATCCTGCAGACGTCTTGACTGAATCTTCGTTTCCAGCTTTTGCAGTAACGGTCCGGCGATGCTGGTATTTCTTTTCAGGACACTGATGGAGGGATCTTCGAACATCAGGGTCGCATCGATCCTGTCGGTTTGCTCTTGCGATAGCAGTCCGTTGGCGATCAGGGTCTTCATGATGATTTTCTCCGGGTGACCCCAATGCTCGTCGGCTGCATAGACTTGCCGGAAATTCAATATTGCCTGGCCGGCGGCGTGCTGTGCTTGCTTGCCAAGCTTGTCAGTGTCCTCCAGTGCCCGTTCAAACGATTGCATGCACTGCTTCAGGGACAGTGCCTTGTCGCTCTGTGAGGCCTGTTTGAAGTGCTGCATGCCGCGGTTGATGAAGGGCCGGGTGATCGAGCGTGAGGTATATCCACTTGCTCCGGTTTGGACGTTGGGCACGCCAACCAACGAGTACTTGTTTTTCCTGTCGTACAGCTCGCTCTTGCTCAGGTCCGGATCCGCTGGCATTTGCTCAGGTGCATACTTGGTAATGCACTCCCGCTTGATCCGCTCCCCCTTGAGGCAAGCGAAGTTGGTGAGAAGCGATTCCCGCGCGGCTTGGCTGTCGAAAAGATGACCGACATAGACCTTGGTCGCCGCGCGGTAATCGGTCATGGTGGCGAACTGGTTGGAACCGCACGTTCTGATCGGTACAAAGGGGCGGCTATGGGATGCACGCTCCTCCTCAGTGGCACTGTGGTACCGGGCGTAATACGTCTCGGCCTTTGCGCATCCTTTATCCAAACGATCATTACTGGTAAAGCCGCCTTTGCCATCGACCAGCGATGTCGTGGACAGAAAGAAATTGTCTGCAACATAGCCAGCACCGGCGATGCCCAGGGCGTACTTGGCCGCCCGAGATGCCCATTGTCCGCCCCGGCCCCCGTTGTTTTGGCGTGCGCCTTCTTTTTCGCCGGACTTCCTCTGCGCTCCTTGCCTGGCGTTTCGCGCTGGCAAGGCTGCCAGCAAGCCTGCGGTCTCATTTTTGTGGAGCGATGTGGATGCCGACGCAGAGGGGGGCTGCGTTGACGCTGCATCATGGGCAAGAAACCGTTGAATGGCAGTCAATGGGAGTTGGGCTTTGGTGCGCATGGATGTATCTCTCAAGTGCAGGACAGAAACCGGCGACGCCGCCGAATGCATGCTCGGAGCCATCGGAGCTTGTTGACTAGGCGAAGTGCTGATGGACGAATGGAATAGGGCCTATGAAAAGCATGGCCGCGCGTTACCGACGACATATCGATCGACTCTGCGGGTATCACATGGAAGATTGCTATCAGTCCGCGGTGAGGCTGTGTTGACTGTGCGTGCCTGAGCTGGCGGCACTCATCGACCGTGGTGAGTCACCAGCGATCCGGAGCGACAAGCCATCGGGATGACAAGAACGTAAATGTGCATATAACGCCGTGTATTCCACTGCTACCGGATTAACGACCTATTTTCCTGAAGGCCTGAGCTGTCTGCATCTCGAATGCGAAAAAGCGATGTCACAAACGAGTGGCTGTGCGAAAGCTCGGCGATCGCACCAGGCGGACCGATGCATTTCGGTTTGGTGTAAGCGTGTCCGCATCACGTTGACTCGGGAAGGCTTGAATAATTACAACTCCCATCAGACGCTTGCAAAAAAGACACACTGAGCCGAATCGGAAGATGGCGATGCAGCTTTCTTTGGAGGCGCGGAGTACACCATGCGCGCACGCGGCGCGAGGTGTTCTTGGCACAGATGGATCAGGTTGTGACATGGCAGGCCCTTCCTGGCGCTGATCGCGCCGTATCAGCCGACGTTGGTGCAGTCGGGCGAGAGCCGTATGGGATGAAGACGACGCTGCGTCTCGTTAGCAAGCCCCGGAACAGCACCCGCCTGAGCGGTGTCCATTCCGAACGGCATGTAACCGACCACAGCGCGGTTCTCTACGCCGTCTACGCCCGGATGCCCGACCGAGTGCAAAACGCCTGATACGGCAAGTCGAAAAGCACGAACGTCAACGATGCACAGGCCTAGGTGATCCGACCGGAGCCAGCGGTGGTCAGTCGATGAGATGCTGGCAGGGGCCGCAGAAAGACAGGTGCCTACCGCCACCGGGAGGTAGATGCGGGTTTTGGCTGCAACGCCGCGGGCCTACAGGTGCGCTTCACATGCCGGCGATGTTTCGGTGCCCACGCCAGCGGATAAGCGCGCTGCCTGTCGTCATACGGCGGAACTATGCCGTCGCGTGACGGTAGAAGCGGTGCTGCCGCCAGGCGCGACCGTGCAGGTCGGGCAGGCAGTGCGCATTGGTTAGGCCGCCAGCGCCTGCCGCGGATCCTGGCCCGGCTCGATATGCACGTAAAGCACAGGTAGCCCGTGCGCTTCCAGCACCGCGGCCATCTGCCGCTGGCGTGCCAGATAGTGCTCGTACACCCCGCGCAGGCGTTCGCAGTCTTCGCGGTCGTGCGCGTAGTAATCGCACCAGCCTGCCGGGTCGAACAGGGCGATGCGCACTTCGCCTTCGGTGTAGCGCAATACCGGTTCGGGGGGCTGCTCCAGCCATTCTTCGGTGTGCGGTGCCAGCAGTGCGGCTTCGATCAGCGGCCACAGCGGCGCCAGGCCCTGATTGTCGTACTGCATCGACATCATCGCCGCCAGATCGTTGGCGGTGAGATACCGCGCATGCTCGATGCGGGCGCCGAAGCTTTCCTGCGCCAGCAACGCGGTATCGGCCTGCGCCATGCCTTGGGCCAGTAGCACCTCTTCCATCGCATCGGCCACGGTGGCAACCGTCTGCGGGTCGCCGGAAAGCACGAACGGCAGCACGCGCAACCCACCGCCGACCAGTTGCGCATCGGCCTGGAACGGCAGCGGAATCTCGCCTTGCGCGTCGGCACCGAAGGCCAGCACCCGCGGGCCCTGGTCGCGCCCTGGCGCACGCGCCTGCAGCTCTTCCAGGCGCCGGTGCAGCGGCCAGCCCGGTCGCAGTACCTCGGCCGGATCGAAATGCGCCAATGCCACGCTCAATTCCAGATCGCGGACTTCCGGGATCCATTGCGCCAAGTCGCGGCCGATGCGTTCGGCCAGCATGCCGGCCTGCGCCGGCACCAAGGCGCCGCGCTCGGGGGCGCTTCCGCCGGTCAATTCCAGCGCCAGCACACCCATGGCGGTGACGCTTTGTTCGGTCTTGCTCATGATTCGCGGTTGGCCCATCACGGGGTCGAAGCTACACTGCGGCGATTATGCCTGCCGGCCCTGTGCAGGCCATGTCCCCGAGTCCTCCATGCCAGGTCAACCGATGCCCGCAGCCCGTCCCGTCGCCATTCTGGGCGGCGTTCGTATCCCGTTCTGTCGTCAGAACACCGCGTATGCGGATGTGGGCAACCTGGGCATGTCGGTGCGCACGCTGGGCGCGTTGGTCGAGCGCTTCGGGTTGCATGGGCAGCAATTGGGCGAAGTGGCGATGGGCGCGGTGATCAAGCACTCCGCCGACTGGAACCTGGCGCGCGAGGCGGCGCTGTCGTCGGGTCTGTCGCCGCTGACGCCGGGCATCACCCTACAGCGCGCCTGCGGCACCAGCCTGGATTCGGTGATCACCATCGCCAACAAGATCGCGCTGGGGCAGATCGACTCGGGTATCGGCGGCGGCTCTGACACCACCTCCGAAGTGCCGATCGTGTACGGCAAGAAGTTGCGCGCACGGCTGCTGGCTGCCAACCGCGCCAAGGCCACCGGCGACAAGCTCAAGGCCCTGCTGCGCGGCTTCAAGCTGGCCGAACTCAAGCCCGAATTTCCCGGCGTGGCCGAGCCGCGCACCGGCAAGAGCATGGGCGACCATTGCGAAGACATGGCCAAGGAATGGAACATCTCGCGCGATTCGCAGGACGAATGGGCGGTGGCCTCGCACCACAAGCTGGCCGCTGCCTATGAGCGCGGCTTCTTCGACAGCCTGATCGCGCCATTCCGCGGCGTCTCGCGCGACAACATCCTGCGCGCCGACACCTCGCTGGAAAAACTCGCGACCTTGCGCCCGGCATTCGACAAGACCTCCGGCCGCGGCACGCTCACCGCCGCCAACTCCACCCCGCTCACCGATGGCGCCGCCGCGGTGCTGCTCTCCAGCGAAGCCTGGGCGCTGGCGCATGGCCACACGCCGATGGCCTACCTGCGCGATGCGCAGGTGGCGGCAGTGGATTTCGTGCATGGCGAAGGCCTGCTGATGGCGCCCACCATCGCGGTGCCGCAGATGCTGGCGCGCCAGGGCCTGACCCTGCAGGACTTCGATATCTACGAAATCCACGAGGCCTTCGCCGCGCAGGTGCTGTGCACGCTGCGCGCCTGGGAAAGCGAGGATTACTGCCGCAATCGCCTCGGGCTGGACGCGTCGCTGGGTCGCATCGATCCGGACAAGATCAATCCGCTGGGCTCGTCGCTGGCTACCGGCCACCCGTTCGCCGCCACTGGCGCACGTGTGGTGGCCACCGCTGCCAAACAGCTGGAAGAACGCGGCGGCGGACGTGCATTGATTTCGATCTGCACCGCCGGCGGCATGGGCGTGGTGGCCATCGTCGAGCGCTGATGCCGCCGCGCGGCAGGGGATTGGGCATTGGTGATTCGGGATTCGCAGGTGCAGTCGCGGCCTTTGCGGATCCTCTATCCTGAATTCCATCGCTGCGTGGCAACAGCGCGACGTCAACTTCTTCGATGAAGTAGATGCCCGCTTGGCGCGCAGTCGCCTCGTTCTTCGGAGTGCAATGCGGCGGTACGCACATCGCATACCGCCGCTGTCTTGATTACAGGATGCGATCGTCCGCTGCGTGCGGATCGATGGGCGCGGGGTCGTACGCGCTCACGACCGGCCCGCGCAACGACTGCTGTGGCATGTCCTCGATCACCGGCTCGCCGCGCGCAGCGCGCAAGGCATTGGCGTAGCAATGCTGTGCCGAAAGCAGGTCGCCGGAGGCGGCAAACCCGTGTCCGAGCTCTTCCCAGGCCTCGCTGCCGGCGCCGGCTGCGATGGCGCGATGCAGGAATTCCTCGGCTTGCGACCACTGCTGTTGATGCCGCGCAAGCCGCGCCAGGGTCAGCAACAGACCTGGGCTGTCGGGATATTGGGTGAGCCAGCGTTGCGCGCTGGCGCGGCGCGAATCGTATTTTTCCAGCGGCAGCACGCCGTACAGGCGTACCAGCGATTCGTCCCATTGCGCGTCCAGCGCCTGTTCCAGGCTATGCACGGCGGCATCGTCCCAATGCAGCACGGCCGCGCGCTGCGCATAGGCGCCCACCACTGCGGGAATGGTGCGTAATGCCTTGGGCAATGCTTCCCAGCGCTCGGCCAATGCATTGGCGTCGCTGGCCTGCAACAGGGTCTGCTCGGCCAGCGTCGCTTCCAGCGTGCTGTAGGCATCGGGCGCCAGGACCGCCTGCTGACGCAGGGCGCCGAGCTGTCCATAGGCTTCGTCGGCGCGGCCGATCTGCGCCAGGGCGTGGGTGCGCAACAGCAGGCCGCGCGCCGGCAACGGCTGCGCGTTGGCGCTATCCAGTGCGTTGATCGCATCCACCGGGCGCTGGCGCGCCAGGTGCCGCTCGCCCTGCAACAGCGCATATCCTGTCGGGTCGCGCTCGGCCAGTTGCTTTGCAAGTGCGGTGGCCGCTGCCTCGTCGCCGCGCGCATCGGCCACGCGCACCGCGCTGGCCAGGGCAATGCCGCTCACCTCGTCGTCTTCGCTGGCACTGACCAGCAGCCGCTCGGCGCGCTGCCATTGGCCATGATCGGCAGCGCGCAGACCTTCGATCAAACGCGCACGGCCCTTGTTGCGGCGGTACTTGCCCCACACGCGGAAGGGCAGGCTGATCAACGTCCATAGCAGCCACAGCACCAGCAATGCGATCAGCAGGATCAGCAGCGCCTGCGGCATGGCGGCGTGATAGTCGTTACCGCCCACGCTGACAACGACATTGCCCAGGTCGTAGCTGTTCTGGTGCGACAGCCACTGTGCGCCGAGCACGCCCAGCGCCACGGCAACCAGCAGGATCAAGACGGTACGCAACACTTTCATTGGGTAGATCTCCCTTCACGCATGGCCTGCAGTTGCAGCAGGGTGGTGCCCAGCTCCGGCAGGCGCGGACGCAGTGGCGCTTGTTGCAGGCTGCGCAAGCGTGCACGCAGCTGACGACGTTGCGGCGAATCCGGCCAGAGCCGGGTGGCCCAGGTGTCCACGCGGCGCAGCGATTGCGCAAAACCGGCAGCATCGCCACGTTCGGCGGCCGCGCGGGCTAGGCTGATTTCGATCTGCGCGGCATCGCGCGCAGCACGCCGGTCGGCGCCGGTCAGCAAGGCGTCGCCGCGGCTGGGACGGATGTCCACCAGCGGCGCCAGCGCCTTTTGCCACCACGGTTGCGCCGCGTCGCTGGCCTGTGCGGGCTGTTCCGGCAGGCGCTGCAACTCGGCGGCCAAGGTGTCCAGATTCTTGCCGGCCTCCGCCTGCGGGCCGGCCCCGAGACGCTCCAGCGCATCGCGTTCCTGCACCAATGCCTGACGCAGATTGAGGTAACCGGGGTCGTCGATGCCGTTGAGTGCGCTGTTGGCCAACGCATAGGCGCGCCGCGCGCCGTCGGCATCGCCGGCGATACTCAGGCGCTGCTGGCCAAGCCGCAGCAGCAGCTCCACTTCATCCAGGCGCAGCGCCTGTGCGCCATGACGGTTGGGGTCGGCCAGCTTTTGCACGGTGTCTTCGAGCAAGGCGCTGCGCTGACTCAGGCCCAGCATCTCGTCGCGCAGTACGCGGTTGGTGGCCGACGCATCCTGCAGGCGCTCATTGGCCAGGCGCTGATCGCGGCGCAGCGTCTCCAGCAGTTGCTGGGTGGCGTCCCAGCGTTGCTGCTGCGCCTGCGCGGCCTGCAGTTGCGTTGCCTGATAGTTCTGCCACGCCCGCCAGCCCAGCAACAGCGCCACGCCGACGGCCGCCACGGCCAATACAAGCAGCAGCCATGCCAAGGGAAAGCGTCGCGCAGGAGCGGGCATTTCGGTCATTCGGACATCCTCGGGCAGTCACGACCGGCGCAGGCGCCGCAGTCATCGCACACAGCATGGCGTGCAGCGCCGGACGGCGGCAAGCTGTGCTTGAGTTCGCAGTTCAGCAAGGTCGCGGTGGTGTCATGATCGCCGCTTCGGCAGCAGCTGCAAGCTGCAACGGCAGCGGGCCATGTGCGCGCATGCCATGCACGAAGCCGGCGGCGTGTGCGGCTTCGAGCATGCGATCGCTGGATGCCACCACCGGACGCTGTTGCCACGCAGCGACCAGTTCGGCAGGCAGCTGCTGCAGAACCAGTGCCAGCGCTTCTGCGCTACTGAGCGCCAGCACGCTGCGCGGCAGCGCAAGCGACAATGCCTGGATGGCCGAGGCGCGCAAGCGCAGCGGGATGCGTTGATAGACATCGGCACGCACGATGCGCGCACCGCGCTGCTGCAGCGTTGGCGCCAGCATGCCGCGTCCGCCGGGGGCGGTGATCAGCCCGACGGCCTGTAGCGGCGCCTGCAGCATGGGCAGCGCAAGCAGGCCTTCGCTGTCCATGCGCGCCGGCCGTATCACGGTGTCGATGCCGCAGGCGTGCAGTGCGCGCGCAGTGCCTTCGCCCACGCTGACCCAGTGCGCCTGCGCCGGGCGCTGCAGCGGCGCCAGACGATGCGCGGCCTGCACCGCTGCCGGGCTGGTGAAGATCGCAATCGGCGCTGCCAGCGCCTGCCGCAGCGCGTCCCGCGCCTGTGCGGTGTCGTTGGTCTGCAAGCGCCACGGCGACAGCGCAAGTACCCGTCCGCCATGCCGCGCAACTGCCCGCCGTAGCGGCGCATGTTCACCGCTGGGGCGTAGCGAGATCAGGGTCCAGGCAGCATCGGGATGGGCAAGGCCGGTCATGAGGTGATTATGCGAGAGCGCCGGTCACCTGCGGCGCACTGTCGCCGCATCCAGGGGTGCCAGTGCGAATCGTCGGCGAGTGCCGGCAACCGGAGTGATGATGTTGGCATCCTGACCGGAGCCCTTCGACTCATTCCAGAACCTCTTGCAAGCGCTGGGAATCCGGTCACGCTCCTGGCCGACAACCGTGCCGGAGCGGCGAAGTGATCAAGTCCTACCTCATCAATATGCAGCGCAGCGGCGACCGGCTGCAGGCCATGTCGGCGCGCTTGGATGCGCTGGGCCTGCCGTTCGAGCGCATTGCTGCCGTCGATGGCGCCACGCTGACGGACGAGCAGATCGCCGAGTTCGTACGCGAGCGCCCGCTGGAAGGGTCGGGCGATGCCTTCAGCACCGGCCCGCGCAAGTGGACAGCGTCCAACATCGGCTGTTTTCTCAGTCACCAGGCAGCGTGGCGCATTGCGGCCGATTCCGACGACGCCTACACGGCGATTTTCGAAGACGACATGCATCTGTCCGATGCACTGCCGGCGTTGCTGGGCAGCACCCACTGGCTGCCGGGCGGCCCCAGCATCGTGCGGCTGGAGCCGTCCTACAACCGCATCAAGCTCGATGCCAAGGTGGCGGATGTCGCCGGGCGCCAACTGCGCCTGGTGCGGCCATCGACGTATCAGCATTGCTGGCCGGTGTGTGCCGGCGCGCTGATCATCAGCAGGGATGCAGCGCGATTGCTGTTGGCCGCACAGGCGCGCTGGCACACCATGGCCGATATTTTTTTGTTCGGCTGGAACGAGTCGCCAGTGGCGCATCAGTTGTCCACCTATCAACTCTCGCCGGCTGCGTGTATCCAGGACAAACTCTTCCACGCAGCTGCGGAAAACATCGTGTTTACCAGCACGATCGATGCGCCGCTGACGCACGCACAGAAGCGGCGCAGTACGCATTGGAAAGCCAAGGCCATCGCGCTGTTGCGCGTGGCGCAGGGCTATCGCAAGGTGGTCTTTGCGCCGTAGCGCGGCAAACAAACCGTCGCGCGCAGGCGTTGGTTGTGCCTGGCGATTGCACGGTCGTTGGCGGGCGGTTTTAGGCATGGTGCGCTATCTGCAACGCCACCGGCAGGCACCGTGGCGGACACCGCTCGCTGACCGAGCGCGTGATCCGGGCTGGGCCAAGATGTCGAGACGTTTGTTGCACGCCACCAGGGCGATGCCGGCCCGCACATCGCAGGTGGCGATGACTGCATTCACCATGCGGTACCGCATGTCATGCAGGTGCACAAGACGCTTGCAGCACATTGCGGCATGATGCCGCCCTTCGCCGTCTTTAGTCTTTGCCGATGACTCCTTCGTGCACGCTCGCATCCGCCCTGCAGTCGCTGCAGCAGCAGTTCATCGCCATGCCGCCGGTGCTGTCGATGGGCATCGCCGTTGACGGGTTGCACGATGGTGCGTTGCGCCTGCGGGCGCCGCTGCAGGCCAACGTCAACGACAAGGCCAATGCCTTCGGCGGCAGCCTGGCCTCTCTGATGACGCTGGCCAGCTGGGGCTGGCTGACACTGCAGCTGCAACTGGCCGGGCATCACGCCGATGTCTACGTCGCCGACAGCCAGCTGCGCTATGTCGCGCCGGTGTACGAAGACCTGGTCGCCAATGCCGAGCCGTCCGAGTTGGGAAGCTGGGAGGCCTTTCTGGCGACGTTCCGGCAGCGCGGCAAGGCGCGCATCGGCATGCGCGCGCAGATCGCGCTGGGCTCCGGCGCTGCCGCGGCCACCTTGAGCGGGCGTTTCGTGGCGTTTCCAAAACGGTAGGATGCCGGCTGGATCCGGGGAATACGCATGCGTGCAGTCATTACAACGATCGTGCTGCTTGGGCTGGCACTGCTGAGCGGGGTGGCCAATGCCGGCAGCCGTGCCCAGGCGCGTGCGCTGGAAACCACCCAGGCCGCCTACACGGCCGCCGTGCGCTGGAACGATTTCGATGCCGCGCAGGGCTTCGTCGAGCCGGCCTATGCCCAGGCGCACCCGCTCAGCGACCTGGAACGCTCGCGCTACGAGCAGGTGCAGATTTCCGGCTATCGCGAAGTGCGCGTGGGTCAAGACCCCAATGGCGACCTGCGGCGCGAGGTCGAGTTGCGGGTGATCAACCGCAATACCCAGGCCGAACGGCTGGTGCGCAGCGTCGAGCTCTGGCGCTGGAATCCCGAGCAGAAGCGCTGGTGGCTGGCCAGCGGCCTGCCTGACCTGTGGAAGGGCCAGTAGCCTGGCCCCTGCGCGCCGGGCGTCGCGTGCGCCAGCTGTGCGACAATTCCCGCCCGCTCGACTGACCCTGACCCCGTGAATTTTGAAGAGCTGCAGGCCTTTGTCGGCCGCAACCCCATGTTGTCGCTGGCCCTGGTGGGCCTGACCATCGCCCTGATCGTCACCGAGGTCGCGCGCCTGTTCCGCGGCTATCGCGCGCTCAAGCCGGCCGAGCTGACCCGTCTGATCAACAGCGAAAACGCGCTGGTGATCGACCTGTCGCCCACCGCCGATTTCGAGAAGGGCCATATCGCCGGCAGCCGCAACGTGGCGCTGGCCAAGTTCGATCCGGCCGGCAAGCTGCTGGCCAACGCCAAGGCATCGCCCGTGGTGGTGGTCTGCCGTAGCGGCAACACCTCCGCGGGCGCGGCCAAGACGCTCAAGAAGGCCGGCTTCGAGAAGGTGTACTGGCTCGAAGGCGGCGTGGCTGCCTGGCAGATGGCCGAGCTGCCACTGATCAAGGGCCGCTGATCCGCCTTGTGCGGCAACCAGCACGCCCCCATTGCTGGCGTGAGAGACTTGCGCTTTCACGTTCGCATCACTCAACGCTGCATCCACCGAACCGTTTCTGGAGTTAGGAATGTCCGACGAAATCCTCAACGGCGCCGCTGCGCCGGCCGACGCCGCTGCTGGTCCCGCCTTCACCATCGAAAAGATTTACGTCAAGGACGTGTCCTTCGAATCTCCGAACGCACCGGCCGTCTTCAATGACGCCAACCAGCCCGAGCTGCAGTTGAACCTCAACCAGAAGGTGCAGCGCCTCAACGACAACGCGTTCGAAGTGGTGTTGGCCGTGACCCTGACCTGCACCGCCGGCGGCAAGACGGCCTATGTGGCCGAAGTGCAGCAGGCCGGCGTGTTCGGCCTGGTCGGCCTGGACCCGCAGGCGATCGACGTGCTGCTCGGCACCCAGTGCCCGAACATCCTGTTCCCATACGTGCGCACCCTGGTCAGCGACCTGATCCAGGCCGGTGGCTTCCCGCCGTTCTATCTGCAGCCGATCAATTTCGAAGCCCTGTACGCAGAAACCCTGCGTCAGCGTCAGAACGAAGGCACCTCGCTGGCCGATTCCGAGCCGGCCGGCAACGCCTAAGCGTTGATTGCGCCGATGAGCGATTGGACCCACAAGATCGCCGTTCTCGGCGCCGGTTCCTGGGGCACGGCCCTGGCCGCGCTGCTCGCCAGACACGGTCATCCCACCGTGCTCTGGGGGCGCGATGCGGCGATGGTGGACACCATCGACCGCACCCACGAGAACGCGCGCTATCTGCCGGGCATTGCATTGCCCGACAGCCTGCGTGCCACCACCGACCTGCGGGCGGCGGTCGCCGACGCCACCTGGATCCTGGTGGTGGTGCCCTCGCATGCCTTCACCGAGACCATCCGGCTGATCGCACCGCTGCGCCCGGTCGGTGCCGGCGTGGCCTGGGCGACCAAAGGTTTCGAGCCCGGTTCCGGGCGGTTCCTGCATGAGGTTGCGCGCGACATCCTCGGCCCCAGCGTTCCGCTGGCCGTGGTGACCGGGCCCTCCTTCGCCAAGGAAGTCACGCTTGGCCTGCCGACCGCCATCACCGTGCACGGCGACGATGCGGCGTTTCCGCAAGTGGTGGCCGACGCGATGCATGGCCCCACCTTCCGCGCCTACACCGGCGATGACATGGTGGGCGCCGAACTCGGCGGGGCGATGAAGAACGTGCTGGCGGTGGCCACCGGCGTGGCCGATGGCATGCAGCTTGGTCTCAATGCCCGGGCCGGGCTGATCACGCGGGGCTTGAACGAGATGTTGCGTCTGGCCGCGGTCATCGGTGCGCGCCCGGAAACCCTGATGGGCCTGGCCGGATTGGGCGATCTGGTGCTGACCTGCACCGGCGATCTGTCGCGCAACCGGCGCCTGGGTCTGGCCCTGGGGCGCGGGCAGAGCTTGGACGATGCGATCCGTGAGATCGGCCAGGTGGTCGAATCGGTGCAGACGGCCGATGAGGTCATGCGCCAGGCCGAACACCACGGCATCGAATTGCCGATCTCCAATGCCGTGCGCGCGGTATTGCACGGTGAAATCACCCCGGAAGAAGGCTTGAAGGAGCTGCTGGCACGCGAGCGCAAGCCAGAGTACCCGCAGACCTTGTTTACCTGAGAACGTCGACAAAACGGCCGCGCCTACTGCCCGGCCCTGCGTGGTTAGTGCGCGGAATCTTCGCGCACCATGCTTTCATTTTGGTCCGCGCCCCGGCCACGCCCCCGGACGATTGCTCGCTCGGTTTTGTTCGCCGCGCCAGGTCCGGTAATACCTCGGCACCACAACACAACGCCCGGCAGTACCGGGCGTTTTTGTTTGGCTGCGTGGTGCGTGGCGCAAGCACGGCCTTGGCGGATCAGGCGCCAGGTAGTTGGGGCCCGACGCGAGCGCGGCCAACCCTGGTGGCGCAGGTACATCGGTGGCGAGGTTCCCTGTGCCAAGCGACGCGTGTCGTGACCTGCGTGCCCACACCGGCTACCGGTCGCCCAAAAGAAAGAAGCCCGGTCGGGGGACCGGGCTTCCAGTGCAACGCGGGAGAGAGATCGCGTTGCAGTCAAACGTGCGGCTTACCAGCTGAAGCGCGGGCCGACCGACCATTCCTTGTTGCCGTCGCCATCCATACGGATGTCGCCGTTGATGCCCCAGTTCTGGTTCAACTTCACCTGGGCGCCAAGGCGGCCGTAGAAGTTGTCGCCGATGTCGATGCCACGCTTCTTGGAGAAATCTTCGTAGCCAGCCAGGGCATAGACTTCGAAGTGCTCGCCGAAGGCGTTACGCAGACCGGCTTCAACGCTGTAGCCGTCGAAGTTGATGTTCGGGGTGTCCAGGTCCAGCTTGCGGTAGGCAACGCGCGCAACGAAGTCGGTGCTCGTGGCGATTTCGTGGTTGAAGCCCACGCCGACGCCCCACTGCTGGAAGTCCGAGTCGGTGTTCTCGAACACGTTGTTGTTGTCGTCAGCGTTCTGCTTGCTGTAATCGCCGAACACGTGGAAGTTCGGAGCGATGGCGTACGAGGCCTTCACGCCCCAACCGTCCGCATCGCGACCTTCGGTCGGAGTGCGCACATAGTCGCCTTCGACGAAGTTGTAGGAGAGGTTTTCAGCAGCGGAGGCCGCAAACGGCAGGGCTGCGAGAAGGCCGAGGGCCAGCAAAGAAGTCTTCATGATCGGGATACCTGTACTTATTTGATTGGACCGGCGCTGAGGCGGATGCCGTTCGCTGCCGAGATGTAAATTCTCCGTTATTCGATGGAACGCGACATGAATTTTGGACTGACCAGTTGATGAATCATCGCGTCACATTCAGCTGCGCTTTCTTGTGTCGCATGCGAATGCGCGTACAGCACGTGCAAAACGTGATGCTCTAGCGCTTACATGGCGCCGATGTGAGGTGTGTGTGCCCAAACGCGATAGATCGCCTGGTTTCCAGCGTTTTGCGCGCCCTCGCTATATGAGCACATTGCACTGACGCCGCCGCTGGGAGCATTGCACGCCTGGTGAACATACTTGCGGAGCTGCATCGTGGCGAAGAAGAGAACGTTGGCGCGGTTTCTGGCCGAGACGCTGGAGAGCGCCGGGGTCGAGCGGATCTGGGGCGTGACCGGCGACAGCCTCAATGGCTTGACCGATGCCTTGCGCGAGATGCAGACCATCGAGTGGATGCATGTGCGGCACGAGGAAGTGGCTGCGTTCGCCGCAGGCGCCGAAGCGGCGGTGACCGGCCAGCTGGCGGTGTGTGCGGGTAGCTGCGGTCCGGGCAATCTGCACCTGATCAACGGGCTGTTCGATTGCCATCGCAGCCGCCAGCCGGTGCTGGCAATCGCCGCGCATATCCCCTCGTCCGAAATCGGGCTGAGCTATTTTCAGGAGACCCACCCGCAGGAGCTGTTTCGCGAGTGCAGTCACTTCGTGGAGTTGGTGACCAACCCGGCGCAGTTGCCGGAAGTGCTGCATCGGGCGATGCGCTCGGCGATCCTGCAGCAGGGCGTGGCGGTGGTGGTGATTCCGGGCGATATCGCGCTGCTGGAGGTGGACAAGCATTTGTCGAGTCAATGGCCGGCGCTGCGTGCGCCGCGCGTGCTGCCGGCGGCCGAGGATGTGCAGCAACTGGCCGGGCTCTTGCAGCAGAGCAAGGCGGTGACCTTGCTGTGCGGCAGTGGCTGCGCCGATGCGCACGATGCGGTGGTGGCGCTGGCCGATACGCTGGGCGCGCCGATCGTGCATGCGCTGCGCGGCAAGGAATACGTGGAGTGGGACAACCCGTTCGATGTCGGCATGACCGGCTTGATCGGTTTCAGTTCCGGTTATCACGCGATGCTCAATTGCGACACCTTGCTCATGCTCGGCACGGATTTTCCGTACCGGCAGTTCTACCCGAAGGACGCGACCATCGTGCAGGTGGATCGCGATCCGAGCGCGCTGGGGCGGCGCACGCCGCTTCAATTAGGCATTGCCGCCGATGTGGGCGAAACCATCGCGGCATTGCTGCCGCAGCTGCAGCGCCGCGAGGAGCGTGGCTTTCTGGAGAAATCGCTTGCGCATTACCGCACCGCGCGCGAGGGGCTGGACGATCTGGCGGTGCCGGCAGATCCTGGCGAGCCGCTGCACCCGCAGTTCGTGACCCGCCTGATCAGCCAGATTGCCGATCAGGATGCAGTGTTCACCTGCGATGTCGGCACACCCACGGTGTGGGCGGCGCGCTACTTGCGCATGAACGGCAAGCGCCGCCTGCTGGGATCGTTCAATCATGGCTCGATGGCCAATGCCATGCCGCAGGCGCTGGGCGCACAAGCGGCGTTTCCCGGGCGACAGGTGATTTCGCTATCGGGCGATGGCGGCTTTGCAATGTTGATGGGCGACTTCATCTCGCTGGCGCAATTGAATCTGCCGGTGAAGGTGGTGGTGTTCAACAACGCCTCGCTGGGATTCGTGGCGATGGAGATGAAGACGGCCGGTTACCTGGATACCGGTACCGAGTTGCGCAATCCGGATTTCGCGGCGATGAGCAACGCGATGGGTATTCTCGGCATTCGTGTCGATGAGTCGTCGCAACTGGAGCGGGCACTGCGCCAGGCCTTCGCGCATTCGGGTCCGGCGCTGGTGGATGTGCGCATCGCCACGCAGGAGCTGGCGGTGCCACCGGCGATCAAGCTCGAACAGGCCAAGGGCATGGGCCTGTATCTGCTCAAGGCGGTGATGAGCGGACGTGGCGATGAGGTCATCGCGTTGGTCAAGACCAACCTGCGTTAATTCAGTTGCACTCACGCACACTGGCTGTCCTCTTCAGGCCGCTTTGTCCATGCCCCGTTCGCTGCTCCGGCAACTGTTGCTGATCTGGATGGTGATCGTGGCCGCCTGTGTGGGCGTGGCCACGATGTTGTACGGCCTGTATCGGCAGACCGAGGGAGTGCGGCTGGAGGAGGCGCGCCAGCAATTGGACGGGCAATGCGCGCGCATCGTGCAGCGTTATGCCGGGGCAAGCGAGGCGGCGCGTCGCGGCGACGATGGCGTGGGCCTGGCAGCGGTGGTGGTGCAGTTGGTGCTGGCCGATGCGCCAGGTGTCGAAGGCGGTGTCTGGGACCTGCACAAGGGCTTTGTCGCCTATGCGTACCCGACCTACGACGGCAGCGATCACAAGACCGATATTCCCGCCGCCGAGTGGGCCAACATCGTCCACACGGCGCAGCAGAGCGTGACGACAAGGCAGGCGGCGCAATACCGTCGCGACGGTCGCCGCGAGGTGCTGCTGATCAGCGCCTGTCCGTTGGCATCTAGCAGCGCGGCATGGGCCATGACGCGGGTGCCGGCCAGCAAGGCCGACGCATGGCGGCCGTTGGTCGTTGGCATGTTGCTGATCTTCGCGATGGTGGCGATATCGGCCATTGCGCTGGGCGTGCTGGTGCGGCGCTGGAGCCAGCGCCTGCAGCGTATCCAGCAGGCGCTGGCGGCCGACACCGAGATGCCGCACATTCCGCCGACCGGTACGCCGGAACTGGACCGTCTGGGCGCGGCGGTCAACGACTATGCGCAGCGCAACGCGCAGGCGCTGGCGCAGACGCGCCGGCTGGCCGACGAGCTGTCGCGGCACGAACGGCTTGCCGCACTCGGGCGCATGACGGCCACCGTGGCGCATGAAATCCGCAACCCGATCGCCACGATGCGGTTGGCGCTGGAAAACGAGATCGCGCGCGGCGATGCGACGCCTCACGACACGGCGCATGGCGAGTTGATGCTGGGGCAGATGCGTCGCCTGGATGGTGTGGTCGAGAGCCTGCTCGGCATGGTGCAGCCGATTCGCCTGCACCTGGAGACGGTGGTGGTGCAGGACTGGTTGGCGAGGCTACTGGAACACAGTCCCTTACCGCCGGGGATGCCATCGCCCCGTCTGTTGCTGCCGGCGGCGCCGCTGCGCTGGATGCTGGATCCGCAGCAATTGGGGCGCGCGGTGCACAACCTGCTGCGCAATGCCGCGCAGCATGCCGAGCCAGGCAGCGAGGTTACGCTGCAAGCGGCAGCAGTGGAGGGCATGTTGCAAGTGGATGTCTGCAACCGCGGCGCGCCGGTCGCCGAACCGATCGCTGCGCAGTTGTTCGAACCGTTCGTCAGCGGCCGCGCCGACGGCAATGGCCTGGGGCTGGCGCTGGTGCGCGAGATCGCGCGTGCGCATGGCGGACACGCGCGCTACGCACATGCCGACGGGCTGACCCATTTCATCCTGGAGTTGCCATGGCGCGCATCCTGATCATCGACGACGATGCGGCGTTTCGTACCACCTTGCAGGTCACCTTGCGCTCGCTCGGGCATGCGGTGGTCGCCGCCGAGAACGGGCCGGACGGGCTGGCGCGTCTGAGCGAAGGCGGCATCGACATGGCGTTCGTGGATTTCCGCATGCCGGGCATG
This sequence comes from Xanthomonas sp. NCPPB 3569, assembly GCF_041475645.2. Taxonomy (NCBI): domain Bacteria; kingdom Pseudomonadati; phylum Pseudomonadota; class Gammaproteobacteria; order Lysobacterales; family Lysobacteraceae; genus Xanthomonas; species Xanthomonas sp. NCPPB 3569. The sequence goes on along the minus strand of NZ_CM192969.1, from coordinate 4,926,206 downwards.
GATGGCATCGCGGTGCTGCGTGCGCGCCTGGACGATGCGCAGGCGCGCCAGGTGCCGCTGGTGATGCTGACCGCGCATGTCTCCAGCGGCAACACGATCGAGGCGATGACGCTGGGCGCCTTCGATCATCTGGTCAAGCCGGTCGGTCGTGCCGATATCGTGGAGGTAGTGGAGCGTGCGCTGCTCAGTCGCGCCGATGCGCAGGCTGCAGCGGCAGACAGCTCGCCTGCGCCGGTCGAGGACGACGATGCACTGGTCGGCCACAGCCCGGCGATGCGCACCGTGCACAAGCGCATCGGGCTGGCAGCGGCGTCCGATCTGCCGGTGCTGATCACCGGTGAAACCGGCACCGGCAAGGAATTGGCCGCACGCGCGCTGCATCGCGCCAGCCCGCGCGCCAGTGCGCCATTTGTTGCAGTCAACTGCGCGGCCATTCCGCTGGAATTGATGGAGAGCGAGTTGTTCGGCCATCGCAAGGGGGCGTTTTCCGGCGCCAGCAGCGACCGCCGCGGGCTGATTCGCGAAGCCGATGGCGGCACGTTGTTTCTGGACGAAATCGGCGACATGCCATTGCCGATGCAAGCCAAGCTGCTGCGTTTCCTGCAAGAAGGCGAGGTGACGCCATTGGGTGGCAGCGGCCCGCAGAAGGTGGATGTGCGGGTGCTGGCCGCCACCCATCGCGACCTGGCGGCCTGCGTGGCCGACGGGCGCTTTCGTAGCGATCTGCGTTACCGCCTCAATGTGGTGCCGATCGAACTGCCTCCGTTGCCCGAGCGTGGCCAGGACATCCTGCTGCTGGCGCAGCACTTCCTGAGCGCCGATGCAGCGCGTGCGCAGAGCCTGTCGCCGGCCGCGCAGGAGCGCCTGCTTGCGCACCGCTGGCCTGGCAACGTGCGTGAATTGCGCAACGTCATGCAGCGCAGCCAGGTGTTGGTGCGCGGCGCCAGCATCGATGCGGCGGATCTGGATGACGCGCTGGGCGAGGCGGGCGAGTTGCCGCCGCCGCAGCCATCGGCGGTCACCGGCACCCTGCCCGAAGCGGTGGCGCGGCTGGAAACGCAGATGATCCGGTCGGCGCTGGAACAAAGCCAGGGCAATCGCGCCGAGGCCGCGCGCCGGCTGGGCATCCACCGGCAGTTGCTCTATCGCAAGCTGGAGGAATACGGCTTGTGACACGCGTGCGCGCATCGATCGCAGACTGCGGGGCAGGTGTCCCCAAACCGGACAGGATGGATGAAATGCAGACGTCTCCACACAGCGATCGACCAGATAAAGTCATTTTAAAACAGTTACTTATAGGTTGGCACGATTGCTGCTTCGTCTCTGGTACGCGGCCCTTTCCCGCCGCGCAGGAGATATCCCCATGATGCGTCACACTGTTCTTGCAATTGCCCTGGCCTGCACCATCGGCGCCGCCGCCGCACAGGTGGCCGCGCCGCCGCCGCCCCCGGCTCCCAATGGTCCGGTCGGCGCTCCGCCGGCCCCGCCGACCCCCGTCGCCGCCACGCCGGTCAGCGTGAGCGGTACCGTCGAGCGGTTCCTGCTCAACCCCAATGGCGAGGTCGACGGACTGTGGCTGCGCGACGGCACCCAGGTCGGGTTTCCGCCGCATCTTTCCAGCGAAGTGAAGGCGGCCGTGCGTGCCGGCGACAGTGTCGTCGTCAAGGGCTTCCGCCTGGGCAATCTGCCGGTGCTGCAGGTCAGTTCGATCCGCTCCGGCCGTAGCGGCCGCGAGGTGGTCGACCGTCCGCCCACCTTCGGCGCTGCCCCGCCGCCGCCGCCGACCCCCGGCCAGCTGACCCCGTTGCAGTCCGATGGCACCATCCAGCGCCTGGTCTATGGACCTGCCGGCGAGGTCAATGGTGCGCTGGTCAGCGATGGCACGGTGGTGCGGATGCCGCCGCATCTGGCGCTGCAGTTCACCGATCTGCTGCGCGTGGGCGCACCACTGAGTGCCAGCGGCTTCGGTGTGGCCACTCCGGACGGGCGTGCGATCGAGGCGACCCAGTTGGGGCGTGATCGCTCCTCGCTGCGTGCGCTGTTCAGCGCGCCGCGTCCGGACGGCCCGCTGCCGCCACCGCCGCCGGGCGCTCCGGTTCCGCCGGCCGGCCGTTGAACCGTAGCGCCCCTGTCTTGTTCGTCGGTTTCCTCCGCTGGTCACGCCTCCGCGCGGCCAGCGGCTTGACCGGTAATGCCGGTCCTTTTTCGGAGTAACACCATGCATTGGGTCGACCCTGATTTCCTCCCCGCCACCCGCGGCACCCTGGCGCGTTTTCTGCTCAACCCCAAGGCCGATATCGACGGTCTGCTGCTCACCGATGGCACCGAAGTGCACACCCCGCCGCATCTGTCCGAGGCGCTGCTGAAGGCGCTCAAGCCTGGTAGCACGCTCACTGTGCGTGGCCTCAAGCCGCGCGATGTGGACATGTTGGTGGCGCTGGCCATCGATCCGGAAGGCGGCAAGCGCATTCTCGATGAAGGCCCGCACGGGCCGCATCCCAAGCCCAAACCCAAGCCGCCCGGCAAACCGCCCAAGCCGGAAGTAGCCCAGCACAGCGGCACCATCACCCGGTTGCTGCACGGTCCGCATGGGCAGGTGCATGGCGTGCTGCTGGACGATGCGGTCACGGTGCGGTTTCCGCCGCATGCCGGTGGCGACTTCGCCAAACAGCTGGTGGTCGGCAAGCCGCTGGTGGCCGAAGGCGAGACCAAGGCCACGCCGCACGGTGTGCTGATCCATGCCCATGCCTTGGGCGGCAAGGCGGCGACGCTGAAGCCGATCGCGCATCCACCGCACGGCCCTGGGCACAAACCCAAACCCAAGCCCAAACACTAGGAGCCGGACATGCGGCCACCGCGCGCCACGGAGATGCTCGCCTACTGGTCTGGCACGTACGCCTTCGTGCGCGCTTGCAGCGGAGCAGTGCCATGCCAATGACCAAGGCCAGGCCACGGGGGACGCGCGCGCTGGAAGCATTGCACTTCAGCGTGGCCGACGTGCAGGACGGGCTGGGGCCGTTCCTCAGCGTGTTCCTGCAATCCAAAGGCTGGTCGGTGGCGGCGATCGGCACGGTGATGAGCGTGGGCGGCATTGCCGGCATGCTCGCCACCACGCCGGCCGGCGCGCTGGTCGATGCCACCCGGCGCAAACGCGCCGTGGTGGTCATCGGTTGCCTGGCGATCCTGCTTGCCACCGCCTTGATCTGGCTGCAGCCCACTTCTTCCGGCGTGGTCGCCGCACAGATCGCCTCGGCGTTGGCGGCCGCCGGCATCGGCCCGGCATTGACGGGCATTACGTTGGGGCTGGTGCACGCGCACGGTTTCGACCATCAACTGGCGCGCAATCAGGTGGCCAACCATGCCGGCAACGTGCTGGCCGCGGTGCTGGCCGGCTGGTTGGGATGGCGCTATGGGTTTGCCGCGGTGTTCCTGCTGACCGCATTCTTCGGCGCCCTGGCGCTGGTGGCCGTGCTGGCGATTCCGGCTGCGACCATCGACCACCGCGCAGCACGCGGTCTGGCAACTACCAACGGTGGCGATGCGCTGAGTGGGTGGCGTGTGCTGCTGACCTGCCGCCCGTTGGCGCTGCTGGCGGTGACGCTGGGGCTGTTCCATCTAGGCAATGCGGCGATGCTGCCGCTGTACGGCATGGCGATCGTGGCGGCGCACGCCGGCGATCCGAGTGCATTGACGGCCACCACCATCGTGGTGGCACAGGCCACGATGGTGGTGGTCGCGCTGCTGGCGATGCGCTGGATTCGCGTGCATGGGCACTGGTGGGTGCTGCTGGTGGCGTTCATGGCGTTGCCATTGCGCGCCCTGGTGGCGGCATCGGTGATCCACGGCTGGGGCGTGTTCCCGGTGCAGATCCTCGATGGGCTGGGTGCCGGCTTGCAAAGCGTGGTGGTGCCGGCGCTGGTCGCGCGGTTGTTGCAGGGCACCGGGCGTGTGAATGTCGGCCAGGGTGCGGTCATGACCGTGCAGGGCGTCGGTGCGGCACTGAGTCCTGCGTTCGGTGGCTGGTTGGCGCATGCCTTCGGTTACCGCGTTGCGTTTCTGACCTTGGGTGCGATCGCGCTGCTGGCGGTGGCGCTGTGGGCCGGCTGCCGCGGCATGTTGCAGGCAGCGGCTTCTATGCAGGCCGAGACAGGGCTGTGACCGGTGCGCAGTGCGCGCACGCAGGTGACGACCGATCGATGTTCGTTGCGGCTTGCGCTTTATCGACCGCACTGCGCGGGCAAGGGCGGGCAAGTGCATGCTGTCCAGCGGCAGGTCGCGTCGGCGAGGACGCCTGTAAGGCGCGCAGATGACGCGACGCGCAGCATCGCTTCGTGAGTCCGGATCGATGCACTGTCGTTGGCCGTCCACCGATCGCCGCCAACACAGATGACGTGTCTTGGCGAGAGAGCAGATGCGACAGCCAGGATCTGCCCGCGCGTCCGCGATGCGGTCTTGCCAGCGGGCACGCATTCACATGCCGTTGCGCACGGTTCCGGCGATTGCGTGGCTACTGGCCGCCGGCGAAATTCCATTGCCGCCAGGCTTCGAACACCATCACCGCAACGGTATTGGACAGATTGAGGCTGCGGTTGTCCGGGCGCATCGGCAGACGGAGCCGGTGCTGCGGCGGAATCGACTCCAGCACCTCGGCCGGCAGGCCGCGGGTTTCCGGACCAAATAAAAACGCATCGCCATCGGCGAACTGCGGCGTGTCGTAGCGCACCGTACTGCGGGTGCTCAGTGCGAAGACGCGCTTGGGCGCGATCGCGGCCAGTGCGCTAGGCAGGTCGGTGTGCACCTGCAATGGCGCGTATTCGTGGTAGTCCAGGCCGGCGCGCTTGAGCTGCTTGTCGCTGAGGTCGAAGCCGAGCGGCTCGATCAGGTGCAGGCGCGCGCCGGTATTGGCGCACAAGCGAATCACATTGCCCGTATTGGGCGGAATTTCGGGCTGAAACAGGATGACGTCGAGGACAGGTGCTGGCATGCGCGCAAGTGTAGCGGCGCGCGTGCTTAAAGGCTGATGGCGGCGTTGACCAGCGCTTCCAGTTCGGCCGGCGAGGGCTGCAGCTGCGGCGTCGGCAGGTTCACGATGACCTGGCCCATCAGTGCCCCGATGGCGCCAGCTGCCTGGCCGGTGACGCTCTGCGCGCTGGCGGCAGCGCTGCGCACCACCAGATCGGCACGCTGTTCGGCCGAAGGGCGCACTTGCACCGCCGCCAGGGTGACGATGCGCGGGCCAGCCTGTTCGGCGGCCAGGGCGGCCACCTGCTCGGCCGAGGGACGCACTTGCACGGCAGTCAGGGTGCGAATGTCGCTATTGCGCTCCACTGTCTGCTGGGCGATCTGGTCGGCGGCCGGGCGTACCTGCACGGTCTCCAGGGTGGTCAGGCTGGTGGCCTGGGCAAGCCCGGCCAGGGTGGCGCCAGCGAGCAGGGCGGTAGAGAGGGCGATGCGCAGGGTCTGGGTCTTCATGGCGAGGTCTCTTGGTGTTGTTAGTCAGTGGTGTGGTAGTAATGTAGTACACCGTTTCGGTATGTACAAGAACTTTTGCGTGGTTTTTTATTTTGTTCAGCGAAAAGTCAGTTTCGTCTCCTGCCGGCGGTTGCGAGATACAGCAGAGCAAATAATGTGCCAACCAAAGACCATTGTTTTTAAAGGGTTTTTAGATGCTTGAAGGTGTCCGCGTCCGGACACCCGGACGCACTACAGGACGCCGGACATCGCGGCCAGACAGCTATGAGCGCTCAAGGCAGGGCGGTTCGGTGCGCTGAATGGGTGGATGGCGGGTACCACGGCGCGCCGGATCGCCAGCAGGCAACTGCGGCACAATCCGGCTTTCCCCACAGGTGTGATGACGTATGCGCGTGCTGATGCTGTCTGTTCTGGTTGCCACCACCACTGCGGCGTGCACCTGGGTGCCGATCGAACAAAGCGGCAAAAGCGTGCGGGTGCTGCCCGCAGGCCCTGTGCCAGCGGGGTGTCAGCAGCAGGGCGAAGTGGTGGTGACGGTCAAGAGCAAGGTCGGTTTCTACAATCGCAACCCACTGCGCGTGCAGGAAGAGCTGGAAACGCTGGCGCGCAACGAGGCCCCCGGCGCCAACGCCAATGCGGTGCAGGCGCAAGGCCAGCCGGCTGACGGCAGCCAGCGTTTCAACGCCTTCCGCTGCCCGCCGCGCTGAACCGTTGGGCTGGGGCGCAGGCGAATTGTAAAGATGCGGTAAAACCGGCCAGCGGCTAGACTAGCGCCCCCTCGCCTGACGCCATGGCGCTACTTCGATGCTCTTCCAGAATGTCTCCATCGCGGGACTGGCGCATGTTGATGCGCCGCACACGCTGACTTCCAAGGAAATCAACGAACGCCTGCAACCGACCTACGACCGTCTCGGGATCAAGACCGACGTGTTGGGCGACGTTGCCGGTATCCATGCACGGCGCTTGTGGGACCAGGATGTCCAGGCATCGGACGCCGCCACCCAGGCCGCGCGCAAGGCGCTGATCGATGCCGGTATCGGCATCGAGAAGATCGGCTTGCTGGTCAACACCTCGGTGAGCCGCGACTACCTGGAGCCGTCCACGGCGTCCATCGTGTCCGGCAACCTGGGCGTGGGCGACCACTGCGTCACCTTCGACGTGGCCAATGCCTGCCTTGCCTTCATCAATGGCATGGACATCGCCGCGCGCATGCTCGAGCGCGGCGAGATCGACTATGCCTTGGTCGTGGATGGCGAGACGGCCAACCTGGTCTACGAAAAGACCCTTGAGCGCATGACCTCGCCGGATGTCACCGAGGAGGAGTTCCGCAATGAACTTGCCGCGCTGACCCTGGGGTGCGGTGCAGCAGCCATGGTCATGGCGCGCACCGAACTGGTGCCCGACGCGCCGCGCTACAAGGGAGGCGTGACCCGCTCGGCCACCGAGTGGAACAAGCTGTGCCGGGGCAACCTGGATCGTATGGTCACCGATACCCGCCTGCTGCTGATCGAAGGCATCAAGCTGGCCCAGAAGACCTTCATGGCCGCCAGGCAGGTGCTGGGCTGGGCGGTGGACGAGCTGGACCAGTTCGTCATCCACCAGGTCAGCCGCCCGCATACCGCCGCCTTCGTCAAGTCGTTCGGCATCGACCCGGCCAAGGTCATGACCATCTTCGGCGAGCACGGCAACATCGGCCCGGCCTCGGTGCCGATCGTGCTGAGCAAGCTCAAGGAGCTTGGGCGCCTGAAGAAGGGCGACCGCATCGCGCTGCTGGGCATTGGCTCGGGCCTGAATTGCTCGATGGCGGAAGTGGTTTGGTGATGCGCATTTGCACGGCCTGCGTCGCTGCATGCCGTGCAACATCGCTGCTTAAGAAAAAAAGTGCTATCTAAGTTTCCTTGCAAGAACCATTGCTGACTGTAAGGAAAGAAGATGCCGCATCGCACGACCGGGCATTATGTGGCTGGCGCCCTAGCCGGTAGCCGCTATCAAGCGTTCGTGCCCGGCCCACTGCCGCCGGTGCCGGCATTGGACTTCGCACAGGTCGAGTTGGTTGCGCGCAAGGAACGCGCTGATCAGGCGTTGGGACGGCTTGACGGCATTACGTTGATGCTACCGGACCCGGAGCTGTTCCTTTATCAGTATGTTCGCAAGGAAGCCTTGTTGTCGTCCCAAATCGAAGGGACGCAATCGTCGCTCTCGGATTTGCTGTTGTTTGAAATGGACGCGGCACCGGGCGTCCCCATGGACGACGTCGAAGAGGTCTCCAACTACGTTGCCGCCCTCAATCATGGGCTGCGTCGTCTGCGTGATGACGATTTCCCGCTGTCCTTGCGACTGATCCGCGAAATGCACGCGTTATTGCTTCAGGGTGGCCGCGGCGCCAGCAAGCAGCCCGGGGAATTCCGTCGCAGTCAGGTGTGGATAGGAGGATCGTCGCCGGCGCTCGCCCATTTCGTGCCTCCGCCGCCCGACGCAGTGCCCGGCACCCTGGCGGCACTCGAACAATTTCTGCATGCGCCACCAGGGCAGATACCGCCCTTGGTGAAAGCGGCGCTTGCGCATGTCCAGTTCGAAACCATCCATCCTTTCAGTGATGGCAATGGAAGATTGGGACGGCTCCTGATTACCTTGATCCTGTGTAGCGAGGGTGTGCTGCGGGAGCCGAGCCTGTATCTGAGTCTGTATTTCAAGCGGCGCCGCGCCGACTATTATGACCGTCTCAATGCAGTCCGGCTCAATGGCGACTGGGAAGGGTGGCTGGGCTTCTTTCTGGACGGCGTGGCCGAAACCGCCCAGCAAGCTGTCGATACCGCGCAGCGATTGCTCGCGCTATTGGCGCGGGACCGCGCACGCATTGCTGCCCTGGGCCAGCGTGCGGGCAATGTGGGCTTGGTGTTTGAGCAATTCGCGCGGCGTGTGGTGCTGGCGGTGCCGCAGGTTGCGCCGCATCTGTCGCTGAGTGTGCCGACAATCCGCGCAGCGGTACGCACGCTGCAAGAGCTGGAAATCGTCAATGAACTCACCGGCCAGCAGCGGCATCGCATCTTTGCCTATCAGGCATATCTCGACATCCTCAGCGAAGGAGCGCAACCGCTGTAAGTAATCACGTCGCTCATCACTGCTGCTGCCTATGCAACACAGGTCAACGTTGTAGCGATCGTGGGGCGCGATGGTGTTGACCAGGCGCCAGACACATTCCAGTCCCTGCTTTACATCGAGAGATCATGAACTACCCCGGCTATCCCTTCACCCCCAAGCGCCTTGAGGTGCGACCCGGCGTTGCGATGTCGTATCTGGACGAAGGCCCGCGCGATGGCGAGGTGGTTGTCATGCTGCATGGCAATCCGTCGTGGAGCTATTTGTGGCGGCATCTGGTGAGCGGCCTGTCCGATCGCTACCGCTGCATCGTGCCCGATCACATCGGCATGGGCTTGTCCGACAAGCCGGACGATGCACCCGACGCGCAGCCGCGTTATGACTACACGCTGCAATCGCGCGTGGACGATCTGGACACCTTGTTGCGGCATCTGGGCATTACCGGGCCAGTCACGCTGGCGGTGCACGATTGGGGCGGCATGATCGGTTTCGGGTGGGCGTTGTCGCATCACGCGCAGGTCAAGCGGCTGGTCATCACCAATACGGCCGCGTTCCCGCTGCCGGCGGAAAAACCGATGCCATGGCAGATTGCGATGGGCCGGCACTGGCGGCTGGGCGAGTGGTTCATCCGCACGTTCAATGCGTTCTCGTCCGGCGCTTCGTGGCTAGGCGTGTCGCGGCGGATGCCGGCAGCAGTGCGTCGTGCGTATGTGGCGCCATACAACAACTGGCGCAATCGCATCTCCACCATCCGCTTTATGCAGGATATTCCGCTGTCGCCGGCCGACAAGGGGTGGTCGCTGCTGGAGCGCTCGGCGCAGGCGCTGTCTGCGTTCGCCGATCGCCCGGTCTTCATTGCCTGGGGCCTGCGCGACATCTGTTTCGACAAGCACTTCCTGGCCGGCTTTCGCAAGGCATTGCCACAGGCCGAAGTGACCGCATTCGACGATGCCAATCACTATGTGCTGGAAGACAAGCATGAGGTGTTGGTGCCGGCGATTCGCGCGTTTCTGGAGCGCAATCGGCTGTAGCGCATCGCGCCGGCACAGCGTGCGGGAACACGTCAGCTCACCGCACGCAATGACTGGAATGACTGCATCGACATCCGATGCAGCGCACCGGACATCTGGGCCATCTGCCTGCCCACGCTGTTGCGAGCACGACACAGGTGCTGCGCTACGGTGTTACACCGGCGGCAGCGGATTGCGTTGCGCGTCGTCCACGCCGACCCAATCGGCATCGGTCAGCGCGTGCAGGCCGTGCGCCAGGCGCGATTTATCGCATTGCGCACTGCGCTGCCCGAATTCCAGTGAGGCCGGCACGGCCGCGCAGGACGATGGGCGGCGGTCGTGGATGCTGCAGCGGCTGTAGCGCCCGATGTCTGCGTCCAGCGCGATGCAGCGCGGCTGCGATTGCGAGGTGCCGCGCATCACCCGCTCATGCGTGCGTAGCGCCTCGGTCAGCTCGATCGGCACCCTGCCGCCCAATGCAGGATCGGCCTCGCTCCAATGGAAACTGACGCGGAAATAGGCGCAGCAGGCGCCGCAGGTAAGGCAGGGGTGTGCCATGGAATGCCGGGCCTGGCGCGGCGAAATCGCGTGGGAAGCGCGGCATTTTGACCGAACCGCGCCGCGATACAAGTAGCGTGCTGCGGTGACCGGTTAGCGATTCAGATGCGCCGCCATGCCTGGGGACGCGGGGCTCCACGCGTGCCGTCGCGCTCTGGCATGCGCTGCGAACCTATTGCCGCGATTGGGTCGGCCACTGTCGCGCGTCGATGCGTCATGGGCGCCGCGCGATGGTGAGCCGCGCCTGCCTCCCCCTGCGCCGCGCGTTGTCTCCAGGTAGCCTGCAGGCGGCCGGCGGCATTGGTGCATGAGTGATAATGCGCCCATGACGACCCTCTGCAATATCGCGGCCACCCTTCCGCAACTGGCGCGCGAGCGCCCCGACCAGATCGCCATCCGCTGCCCGGGCGGTCGCGGCGCCAACGGGTTTGCCGCCTACGATGTGACCTTGAGCTATGCCGAGCTGGATACGCGCAGCGATGCGATTGCCGCCGGACTGGCACGCCACGGCATCGGGCGCGGCGCGCGTGCGGTGGTGATGGTGCGGCCGTCGCCGGAATTCTTTTTGCTGATGTTCGCCTTGTTCAAGGCTGGCGCGGTGCCGGTGCTGGTGGACCCGGGCATCGACAAGCGCGCGCTCAAGCAGTGTCTGGACGAAGCGCAGCCGCAGGCGTTTATCGGCCTTGCGCTGGCGCAGCTGGCGCGTCGCCTGTTGCGCTGGGCGCGCTCGGCAAAGCAGATCGTCACCGTCGGCGGACCTTACGGCTGGGGCGGAGTCACGCTGGCGCGTGTAGAGCGCGATGGCGCCGGCGCAGGCAGCCAGTTGGCCGACACCGCGCCCGACGATGTGGCGGCGATCCTGTTCACCAGCGGCTCTACCGGCGTGCCCAAGGGCGTGGTCTACCGGCACCGGCATTTTGTCGGGCAGATCGAATTGCTGCGCAATGCCTTCGGTATGCAGCCCGGCGGCGTGGACTTGCCGACGTTCCCGCCATTTGCCTTGTTCGACCCCGCGCTGGGGCTGACCTCGGTGATTCCGGACATGGACCCGACGCGCCCGGGCAGCGCCGACCCGCGCAAGTTGCATGATGCGATCGCGCGCTTTGGCGTCACCCAGTTGTTCGGTTCGCCCGCCTTGATGCGCGTGCTGGCCGAGTATGGCCAGCCGCTTCCCAACGTGCGCCTGGCCACTTCGGCCGGTGCGCCGGTGCCGCCGGATGTGGTGGCCAAGATCCGCGCGCTGCTGCCGGCCGATGCGCAGTTTTGGACCCCGTACGGCGCCACCGAGTGCCTGCCGGTGGCCGCGATCGAAGGCCGCACCCTGGAAGCGACGCGCAGCGCCACGGAAGCCGGTGCCGGCACCTGCGTGGGCCATGTGGTGCCGCCCAACCAGGTGCGCATCATTGCGATTGACGATGCGGCCATTGCCGACTGGAGCGGCGTGCGCGAACTGGCGACGGGTGAGGTCGGCGAGATCACCGTGGCCGGCCCCACCGCCACCGACACCTATTTCAACCGCGATGCGGCCACGCGCATCGCCAAGATCCGCGAACGTTGCGGCGATGGCAGCGAGCGCATCGTGCACCGCATGGGCGATGTGGGGTATTTCGATGCCGAGGGACGCTTGTGGTTCTGCGGGCGCAAGACCCAGCGCGTGGAAACCGCGCAAGGCCCGATGTACACCGAGCAGGTGGAGCAGATCTTCAATGCGCTACCCGGGATGGGGCGCAGCGCGCTGGTGGGCGTGGGCGAGAGGGGCCGGCAGCGTCCGGTGCTGTGCTACGAACCGGACGCCTACGCCTGGATGTCCAGCCCGATGGAGCAGGAGGATTTCAGGCAGCAGCTGCGCAGTACCGCTGCAGCGCATCCGCTCACCGCCGGCATCGCCGATTTCCTGTGCCATCCGGGCTTTCCGGTGGATATCCGCCATAACGCCAAGATCGGCCGCGAAACGCTGGCGGTGTGGGCAGCGCAGCAGCTGCAGGAGAGCGGCTGACCACAGGGCGCGCGCAGTGGTCAGGCGGGCGTGGATGGCGCGCTCAGAAATCGCAGTGTGCGAGCGATCGATTCCGAGCACTGCACACTGCGCCGGACATCAGGCGCAGTGTGCGTTGGTCGCTTCGGGTCGCCTGCGTCAGATTGCGTGGCCGCGCGTCGAGGCAAGATCGCCAAGTCGGGTGTGGCCGGCTATGGTGTCGTCCCTCAAAGGCGAGGTGTGGTGCGATGAAGGTATTGGTGACCGGTGGTGGCGGCTTTCTCGGCCAGGCGTTGTGCCGCGGCCTGCGCGCACGTGGGCACGAGGTGGTGAGCTTCCAGCGCGGCGATTACCCGGTGCTGCAACACCTGGGCGTGGGCCAGATCCGCGGCGACCTGGCCGACCCGCAGGCGGTGCGGCATGCCTTTGCCGGGATCGATGCGGTGTTCCACAATGCCGCCAAGGCCGGCGCCTGGGGCAGTTACGACAGCTACCACCAGGCCAATGTGGTGGGCACGCAGAACGTGATCGAGGCCTGTCGCGCCAATGGCGTGCCGCGGCTGATCTATACCTCCACGCCCAGCGTCACCCATCGCGCCACCAACCCGGTGGAAGGACTCGGTGCCGATGAAGTGCCGTATGGCGACAATCTGCGCGCCGCCTACGCGGCGACCAAGGCCATTGCCGAACGTGCAGTACTGGCCGCCAACGGCGCCCAGTTGGCGACAGTGGCACTGCGACCGCGCCTGATCTGGGGTCCGGGCGACAATCATTTGCTGCCGCGCCTGGCAGCGCGTGCACGTTCCGGGCGGCTGCGCATGGTCGGCGATGGCAGCAATCTGGTCGACAGCACATACATCGACAACGCCGCGCAGGCGCATTTCGATGCGTTCGAGCACCTTGCCGTGGGCGCTGCCTGCGCAGGCAAGGCGTACTTCATTTCCAATGGCGAACCGCTGCCGATGCGCGAGTTGCTCAATCGTTTGCTGGCTGCAGTGGGTGCGCCGGCAGTCACGCGTTCGTTGTCGTTCAACACCGCCTACCGCATCGGTGCTGTGTGCGAAACGCTATGGCCACTGTTGCGTCTGCCAGGCGAGGTGCCGTTGACCCGTTTCCTGGTGGAACAGCTGTGTACGCCGCATTGGTACAGCATGGAGCCGGCACGTCGCGACTTCGGCTATGTACCGCGCGTCAGCATCGAAGAAGGCCTGCAACGGCTGCGATCCTCATCTTCCAACGACATCGCCATCACCGGATAAAGACCGGCATATCCACAAGATACGTCTGCGCCGATTCGGCACGACAACTTTTGGATACCTTGCCATGCTGCATTACGCCATCATCTTTTTCGTCATCGCCATCATCGCTGCTGTGCTGGGCTTTAGCGGTATCGCCGGTGCGGCGACCAACATCGCCTGGATCCTGTTCGTGGTGTTCCTGATCCTGGCAGTGATCTCGATGTTCCGTCGCGGCAAGGTATAACGCTTCGCTGCGATACGTCACGGCAGCGGCGCTGCCGGTTGGCGCTCACAGGGCCCGCTTCCGCAAGGACGCGGGCCCTGTGCGTTGTGGCGGCAAGTGCCCGGATTTTGGCTGATTACCGCTGTTTTCCCTTAGACCGCACGTGCTTGCCATTGGCCGGCACGGCATCGCCGATCGCAGCAAATTCCAGTGACCGATGCAGCGCGCTGAAGGCGGCTTTGGCAGGCCTCGGATCGACCTCGCACACCAGTCGCCGCTGTCCTGCTGCACGCGACTGACGGATGAGTTCGCCATGCGCCTGCGTGGCAAGACCTCGCCGACGTGCGGGTGCGGCGATCACGATGCGACCGACTTCCATGAAGCGTGCAACGCGCTCGGCCGTCCACCCGAAGTTCGCAGTGGCACGTCGCATCCTGATCCAGCGCGAGCAGCAAGCCGTCAGCCGGCGCGACGATACGGAGGCGCCAAGCCATTGCCAGCAACGCGGCGAGGCCATCGAAATCGAGCAAGGACCAGCGGTGGCATCGGTGTTGTTGAGCGCAAGCGCCGCGTCGTGGTTGTGCGGCGGTACGGCATGTCGCGGCGGCAGCGCCATCACTGCGTTTGGACCGCACTGCGCAGCAGTTGGTCCTCGGCATGCCGCTGTAGTGCGAGCTCGATCAACCGCGTGATCAGGCTGCGATAGTCCAGCCCGCTTGCTTGCCACAATTTCGGATACATGCTGATGCGGGTAAAGCCCGGCAGCGTGTTGACCTCGTTGATCACGATGCGTCCATCGGCGCACAGAAAGACGTCCACGCGCGCCATGCCTGCACAGTCCAGCGCCTGGTAGGCCTGCACCGCGACTTGTTGGATGCGCTGCTGGGTCTGCGCATCGATGGCAGCCGGGATCACGATCTCCGCACCGTGTTCGCTGATGTATTTGGTTTCGTACGAATAGAACGCATCGTGCACCACCACTTCGCCACAGACGCTCGCTTGGGGCGCATCGTTGCCCAGCACGGCACATTCGATTTCGCGCACGGCAATGGCCGCTTCCACCAGCACCTTATGGTCGTAGGCCAAGGCCAGGGCGAGTGCAGCGGCGAACTGGTCGGCGCTGCGCACCTGGCTGACGCCGACCGACGAGCCCTGGTTGGCCGGTTTGACGAACAGCGGCAAGCCCAACTGCGCGATCAACGCATCCACATCGGCCATGGCGGCGGTGTGGCGGTTGAAGCAGGCGAACGGCGCCACCGCCAGCCCGGCATCGCGCAACACGCGCTTGGCCATGTCCTTGTCCATCGCGACCGCCGAACCGAGTACGCCGGAGCCGACGAACGGCAGGTTGGCCATGCGCAGCAGCCCCTGCAGCGAGCCGTCTTCGCCCAGGGTGCCGTGCACGATGGGAAACACCACATCGATCTGCGCCAGTGCCTGCTCCGGCTGGATCGGGCGCACCTGCTGCTGTTGCGCGCCCGGCAGCAGCGCCACGCCGCGGCCGCTGCGATGCAGCGCGATGCGCGCCGGGTCGTCGGCATGCAGCAGGAAGCTGTCGGGGTCGTTGACGTGCCACTGACCTTGCTTGTCGATACCGATCAGCACCGGCTCGAAGCGCTGCGGGTCCAGCGCATCCAGGATATTGCGCGCCGATTGCAACGAGACCTCGTGCTCGGCCGATTTGCCACCGAAGATGAGGCCGACCCGAATCATGCGCATTGCCTGCTCCTGCCATTCGAAGTGGACAGGATGCCTGTGGCGCATGCGCTGAAGGAAGTCTTGCTGCAGCCAGCCATGGCAAACAACGCCGGCGTGCCCAATGCGCCTGTCAATGCCCTACCTTGCCCGGCAACGCACCCTAGCAACGACCGCACAACCGCCACGCCGGCAGCCGGCACACGTGCCACACCGCCGTCAGGCAGCTGCGACATGCAGGGGCGGTAGAATGCGCCCATGCCCGGATCACTCTTCAATTCCCTCAAGCCGCTCGCCGGCCAGGCCCTGCAGGCAGCGCTCAACCGTGCGCTGGCGCTGGACCCGGATACGCGCGACGCCCTGCTGCCGCTGGAAGGCCAGCGCATCGCGCTGACCCTGGAGGCGCCCGCGCTGGCCCTGCAGATCCGCGTGCACGAGCGCCGGTTGCTGGTCGGCCCGGTCGATCCGGCACAGGAACCTGACCTGGCGGTGCGCAGCAGCCTGGCCGGCTTGCTCGGGCAACTGCCGCTGCTGGCCAATGCACGTCGGAGCGGCGCGCCGGCCGGTCGGCTCAAGGTGTCCGGCGATGCCGAGTTGGCGCGCCAGCTGCAGCAACTGGCCAGCCGCTTCGACCCGGATTGGCAGTTGCCGTTCGTTGCGGTGTTCGGCGAGATTCTGGGCGTGCAGATCGCCGGTGCGGTGCGCGCAGCGCTGCAGCAGGCACGTCGCAGTGCGGTGGATCTGGCGCATAGCGCGGCCGAATTCGTCACCGAAGAATCGCGCGACGTAGTGCCCCGCGCCGAGCTAGAGGCGTTCCATGACGACGTGGACGAGCTACGCGATGACGTCGAACGGCTGGCCGCGCGCGTGAGCCGCCTGCGTGCGAGCGGAGGCGCGGCATGAAGGCGATCCTGCGGGCAAGCCGCATCGGCCGGGTGATCTTGCGCTATCGCCTGGATGCCTTGCTGGAAGGCACCCCGGCCGAGCGCTGGTTGCGTTTGGCCAAACCCTTCGTGCCGCGTGCCAGCGCCGAAATCGCCGCGCAATCGCGCGGCGCGCGGCTGCGCCTGGCGCTGCAGGAACTGGGGCCGATCTTCGTCAAGTTCGGACAGATTCTGTCCACCCGGCGCGATCTGATTCCGGCCGACGTAGCCGAAGAACTCACCTTGCTGCAGGACCGGGTCAAGCCGTTCGATGGCGAGGCTGCACGCCTGATCGTCGAAGCCGCACTCGGCCTGCCGGTCAGCGTGGCGTTCGCCAGCTTCGATACCGTGCCGCTGGCCTCGGCATCGATCGCGCAGGTGCATGCGGCCACGTTGCCGCCCGATGCCAACGGCGTGCGCCGCGAAGTGGTGGTCAAGGTGCTGCGTCCGGACATCGAACGCCAGATCGATGCCGACATCGCGTTGCTGCACTCGCTGGCCACCTTGGTCGAGCGCACCCATCCGCGCGCCGACAAGATCCGTCCGCGCGAAGTGGTGGCCGAGATCGAAGGCACGCTGGCCGCCGAACTGGACCTGCAACGCGAAGGCGCCAACGCCAGCGTGCTGCGCCGGTTCTGGGAAGGCTCGGACGATCTGTACGTGCCGGAAGTGATCTGGTCGCACACCGCCGAGCGCGCGCTCACGCTGGAGCGCGTGTACGGCATTCCGTCCGACGACATCGCCAAGCTCGATGCGGCCGGCATCGATCGCAAGGCGCTCGCGGCCAAGGGTGTGCGCGTGTTCTACACCCAGGTGTTCCGCGACAACTTCTTCCATGCCGATGCGCACGCCGGCAACATCTGGGTCGATTCGGATCCGCAGCGTCGGCTCAATCCGCGCTTCATCGCGCTGGATTTCGGCATCATGGGCCAGCTCTCGCAGGAGGATCAGTACTACCTGGCCGAGAACTTCATGGCGATCTTCCACAAGGATTACCGCCGCATGGCCGAGTTGCACGTGGAGGCTGGCTGGATGCCGTCCAACGTGCGCATCGACGAACTCGAAGCGGCCGCGCGCTCGGTCTGCGAGCCGTATTTCACCCGGCCGCTGTCGGAAATTTCGCTGGCGCAGGTGCTGATCAAGTTGTTCCGGGTGGCGCAGCGCTATGAGTTGACGCTGCAGCCGCAACTGATCCTGCTGCAGAAGACGCTGCTCAATATCGAAGGCGTGGGCCGTCAGCTGGACCCCAAGCTGGACATCTGGGCGGTGGCGCGACCGGTGCTCGAACGCATCCTGCGCGAGCGCTACAGCCCGCGCCGCGTGCTGCGCGAACTGGGCAAGCGGTTGCCGGAGATCATGACCCATGCGCCGGACATGCCGCGGCTGGTGCACAGCTGGCTGAAGCAGCAGGTGGAAGGCCGCCATCAGATCGACATCCGCTCGCCCGAACTGCTCGCCCTGGACCTGAGCCTGCGCAAGCTGCAGACCCGCGTGGTGACCGCCATCACCGGCAGCGGGTTACTGGTGGTCGCGGCCGTGCTCTATGGCCTGCATCCGGATGGCTGGTACCTGGGCACGGTGCCGGTGTGGAGCTGGATCAGCGGCGGCGCCGGTTCGGCCGCGCTGCTGGTTGCCTGGTTGCGGCGGTAGGGGACGACCATGCCTGACGCAACCGATGCCCTGGACGCGAGCACACCGGTGGCGGCGATGGCTGCGCTGGATGCGCCACCGCGCACGCAAGAATCCAGCTATCCGCCGGTGTTCGCCGCGCAGATGGGCGGCCGCCAGAAGCGCGCGCTGGGCGAGGTGTTCGGGCTGCGCAACTTCGGCGTCAACCTGACCACGCTGGCGCCGGGTGCACGTTCGGCGCTGCGGCACGGGCATTCGCAGCAGGACGAGTTCGTCTACATCGTCAGCGGCGCGCCTAGCCTGATCACCAACGCCGGCGAGCAGTTGCTGCAGCCGGGCATGTGCGTCGGCTTCCGCGCCGGCGATGGCGATGCGCATTGCCTGATCAATCGCAGCCAGGCGGTGGTGACGTACCTGGAAGTGGGCGACCGCAGTGCCGGCGATTGCGTGACCTATCCGGACGATGACCTGATGCTGGTCCCCCTGGCAGACGGCCAGCGCGCGTACCGGCACAAGGACGGCACGCCCTACTGAGCGCGCCGGTGGGGGGCCCTCTATTGGCGTTGCACGATGGTCCAACATACGGCGATACGCGTATCCGCCTGCTCTGACGCTGGCGTGGTTCGGGCAAGTGAGACGTCAGGCAGCCACGCACGCAGCGGGCAGGCATCAGCTGAGTGGGGGGCGCGCAGCGATCGTAGCGTACGCGCGGTGCGGGCCGCAGCCGTTGCCGTGCGCGTGGCCTGGCGACGCCACCGTGGCTGCGTTCGCTGCTGGCAGCGCAGCGATGCAGTGGCATGCGGTGTCGGCGACGCGGATAATCCGCCGGTGAGCATATCCCCCAAGCATCTGCAGATTCTCTACCAGGACGATGTCCTGGCCGTGGTCGACAAACCCGCCGGCCTAATGGTCCATGACAGCAAGTTGGCACGCGGGGAAGACGATTTCCTGGCCGACCGCCTGCGCGAGCAGCTGGGCAAGCCGATCTTCCTGGTGCACCGGCTCGACCGCGCCACCAGCGGCTGCCTGCTGCTGGCCTTCGATCGCGACAGCGCCAGTGCGCTGGGCAAGGCCTTGATGGCGGGCGAGGTGGAGAAACACTATCTCACCGTCTGTCGCGGCTGGCCGGCCGAGCAGCGCTTCATCGTCGACCATGACCTGGACGGCGGGCCGGGCAAGCCGGTCAAGAAGCCGGCGGTGACGCATTTCCAGCGTCTGGCCACCGGCGAGCTGGAGATTCCGTCCACCGGGTTCACCACCTCGCGCTACGCACTGCTGCGCTGTCAGCCGCAAACCGGCCGCTTCCGGCAGATTCGCCGGCACATGAAGCATCTGTCGCATCACATGATCGGCGACACCAGCCACGGCGACGGCCGCCACAACCGCAGTTTCCGCATGCTCGGCATCCACCGCATGTTGCTGCACGCCGAACGCCTGGAATTTCCGCATCCGGGCGATGGCCGGCGCATCAGCGTCACCGCGCCGCTGGATGCGGAATTTGCCAAGGCGTGTGCGTTGTTTGATTGGGACATGGCGCAATTGCAGGCGATGCCACTCGCACGGTGATGCGGGGGTGCGCAGCGGTCTGTCGACGCCGCAGTGGCGATCGGCAACGCGTCTGGTGAACCGTACCCTCACCCTCACCCCAATCCCCGCCCCGCGCCCCGGCCCGCGCTAGCAGCGCGGGCGTTCCAAGGCACGCGCACAAGCGGCGCCTTCTCGCCCGCAGGGAGAGGGGCGTTGCATGCGTATCGTGTTGTTTCTCGCGGCAGCGGCTCACTCGTGTGAGCAAATACTTCCTTCCCCCACCGGGACATTGTCCCCCGTCATGGGGGAGAAGGCGCCCCGCAGGGACGGATGAGGGGACGGGCGAAGCCTCGTGCAGTTGGTACCGCGAGGGCTTCGCCCCATACCGTCACCCCAACCCTCGCTCCACGCCCCGGCCTGCGCTAGCAGCGAGGGCGTTCCAAGGCACGCGCGCAAGTGACGCGTAAGCGGTGCCTTCTGGCCCCGCAGGAGAGGGCTTCACCAAAGCGCCCTATTGATCTAAATACCAGCAAGCCATGCTCTAACGATTCCCGATTCCCGATTCCCGATTCCCCGCCCCTCAGGGCTTCTTCGCCGGCGCCGGCTCGTTGACGATGGTCTCCAGATCCTTCTGCAGGTCGGCAAACAGCGGCAGCATCCTCTGCTGGATGGCGCCCATCAGGTTCTGGGTCAGGGCCGGGGTCTTGTCGAGCAGGCTCTGGCCTGCCGAGCTCTCGTAGAACTCGGCCATGGCCAGCACGTCCTCGCGCGAGAACGAGCGCTTGTAGATATCCACATACATCGGGCGCAGTTCCGACCACGACAGTGCCTTGCGCACGGTCTGGCGGGTGCGTTCCTGGATGCGTTGCAGCTGCGCCTGTTGGTCGGGGTCGAGCTGGCGCTGTGCGGTGAGCTGGGCGAATTGCTGCTGCTGCAGTGCTTCGATCTGTGGCAGCATCGTGTCCAGCATGGTTTGCGCGCGCGAGGCGGCCAGCAGACGGTTGATGTCGGCATCGCTGGGCGCCTGCGCCAGTGCCGCCGGGGCGGCCACGGCCAGCAGGGCCGACAGCAGCAGCCGGCGTGCGAGGCGGCGCGTGGCAGCGAGAGAACAAGTAGGTGTCATCGGAGCATCCTGCAAACGGGGGACCGGCCGCAGCATACGGGAAGCCGGCGTTCGCGCGCGCGTCCACGCCGCTGCCGATACAATCGGCGCACATGGCCAGCGACCCGATCCAGATCACCCCCAGCCTGACGATTCCGCCCAGCGAACTCGTCGAGCGCTTCGTGCGTGCCAGCGGCGCGGGCGGGCAGAACGTCAACAAGGTGTCCACTGCGGTGGAGCTGCGTTTCGACGTGGCTGGCTCGCCCTCGCTGCCCGAGCCATTGCGGGCGCGGTTGCTGTCGCGGCGCGACCGCCGCATGACTGCCGAGGGCGTGCTGGTGATCGACGCGCAGCGCTTCCGCACCCAGGACCGCAACCGCGACGATGCGCGCGAGCGGCTGGTCGAGATCATCAGTGCGTGCCTGTCGGTGCCCAAGCGCCGGGTCGCCACCAAACCGAGTCATGGTGCCAAGCTGCGGCGGCTGGATGCCAAGCGGGAACGCAGCCAAATCAAGCGTGGACGCTCTGCGTCCCACTGGGAGTAAGCGTGAGTCAACCCGACCCGTCGTTGCCACCGGTAACACAGGCCAACATCCTGCTGCAGCCACCTCCGCCCCGGATGCCGCGTGCCCATGGCCGCTTCATCCGCTGGCTGGGCCGTACCGCCTTGCGCGTGACTGGCTGGCGTCTGCTCGGGCGGCTGCCCGACGAGCCCAAGCTGGTCATGATCGTGGCCCCGCATTCGTCCAACTGGGACGGCTTCCTGGGCTTTGCGGCCAAGTTCGCGTTGGGTTTCGAAGTGCGCGTGCTGGGCAAGGCGCAGCTGTTCTGGTGGCCGCTGGGCCCGCTGCTGCGCAAGCTCGGTGGCATCCCGCTGGACCGCAGCTCGCCGCAGGGCACCATCGGCCAGGCGGTGCGGCTGATCCGCAACTCCGAGCAGATGTGGTACGTGATCACCCCGGAAGGCACGCGCAAACGCGTTGAGCAGTGGAAGGCCGGCTTCTGGAAGATCGCCTCCGATTCCAACGTGCCCATCCTGCCGGTGTATTTCGACTACCCCAGCAAGACCGTGGGCATCGGCGAGCCGTTCTGGACCGGTGACGACATGGCCGCCGACATCGCCGCCATTCGTACCTGGTACCGGCCGTGGCGGGGCAAGCATCGCGATACGTTGTAGGAGGCGGACGGGTCGCCGCACGTGTGTGTGAGTCCACCGTGCGCCGCGGCCGTTCTAAAGCATGGTGCGGTGCGCGGCAGTCGGATCAGGCCTACGGGCACAGGATAGAGAGTGTTCGAATGAGCATGTCCCAGGAACAGCTGTTCGCATTCGCGCTCTACGAGATTCGGCTCCTGCTGGCCGGGCACCTCGGAAGCCAGAGTGAATCGCCTCTATCGGTGCGTGCCGCCGCGCACTTGGCGTATGCACTGCACAGCGATGCGGAGGCGGTCCTGCAAGGCCGGTCGTTCGATCCTGAGAGTGTGGCCACCAGGCTCGGCGCGGTGGATCGCATGCTGGGGACGACTTTTCAACAACGACTGTCCGCCGCAATGCGTGATCTTCCCTGAAAAGCGCGCAGGCTAGATGTTTTTCATCGGTTGGCTGCTTCAGTTCCTGCGTGCCCCGTGCAGCACCTCACTCCGGCGCTGCGGTTACTTGCAATCGAACGCCTCGCTAAATGCCGAACATGTCTTTCTCGCTTGCGAGAGAGAGAGCCGGCCCGTGCCCGCCCCACCGGTTATCTTGATCACTTGAAGGAGGAAACATCATGATCAACTTATCCGCCCGCGCGCTCTGCCTGTCCTTGTTGCTATCTACCGGCCCGGCGCTCGCAGCCACGCCGATGCTGGTGATCCACGGCGGTGCGGGCGTGGAGAAATCCAGCCTCTCGGCCGACGAACAAGCCCAGGCGCGCGAGGCGATGCAACGCGCACTGCGCGCCGGGCACGCGGTGTTGAACCGCGGTGGCAGTGCAGTGGATGCAGTGGCCGCCACCATCACCGTGCTGGAGGATGCGCCGCAGTTCAATGCGGGGCGTGGTGCGGTGTTTACCCACGACGGCAAGAACGAACTGGATGCGGCCATCATGGATGGCGCCAGCGGCAAGGCCGGTGCGATTGCCGGCGTGCACACGGTCAAGAACCCGATCCAGCTGGCGCGCAGCGTGATGGACCACTCCAAGCACGTGATGCTGGTCGGCGATGGCGCCGAACAATTCGCACGCGAGCAGGGCATTACCCTGGTCGATCCGAGTTATTTCCGCACCGACAAGCGCTGGCAGCAATTGCAAAAAGCGCTCAAGGCCGAGGCCGGCGATCGCCAGGCGCAGGCCGCGCTGGATCTGGAAACCGCCAAGCACTTCGGCACCGTCGGCGCGCTGGCGCTGGACCGCGACGGCCATCTGGCTGCCGGTACCTCCACTGGCGGCATGACCAACAAACGCTATGGCCGGGTCGGCGATGCACCCATCATCGGCGCCGGCACCTATGCCAACAGCCAATGCGCGGTCTCGGGCACCGGCTGGGGCGAGTTCTACATTCGCGCCGTGGCGGCCTACGACATCTGCGCACGCATGAAATACGCCGGCCAGTCGTTACGGCAGGCGGCCGAGACGGTGATTGACCAGGAGATCCCCACTGCCGGCGGCGACGGCGGGGCCATTGCGCTGGATGCGCAAGGCAACGTGGCGCTTCCGTTCAATACCGAAGGCATGTACCGCGGCTGGATCGGTGCGGACGGCGCCCCGCATGTGGCGATCTTCAAGGATGAGACGCTTTGAGGGAGCGCAGCGCGTTGGCACTGTGCCGTCGCTGGCCGGCAGCGTTACCAAGGCCGGAACGGTGCTGACGGCCGGCTTTGGCCGCTGTCGCCGCATACCGAAGCCGCTTGCATGGCTCACCGCCTCGTCCTTCTCCCGCACGCGGGAGAAGGTGCCCGAAGGGCGGATGAGGGCGCCGCACCGCCAGCCGCCTTTGCTCCGCACAGCGCCATTCATCGATGCCCAGCCAACGGCACATGCCGGCGGCCGCGAAACCCGCTAGCGTGGCCGGCTGCACTACCCACTCAGGAATCACACGCCATGTCGCGTACCGTCGTTCTGGCCGCTGCCATCACCCTGGCACTGGCTGCTTGTTCTGGAAAAGAGTCGTCCGGCCAGGAGTCCTCCACCGTGCCCGAAAAAACTGCCCCGGCCCCGGCCGCGGATGCTGCATCCAACCCCTTGCTGACCGCCAGCACGCTGCCGTTCCAGGCGCCGCCGTTCGACAAGATCAAGGACGCCGATTACCTGCCGGCGTTCGAAGAAGGCATGCGCCAGCATCTGGCCGACATCCGCAAGATCGCCGATAACCCGGAAGCGGCGACCTTCGACAACACCATCGAAGCGATGGAGCGCGGTGGCGAAACGCTCACGCGCGTGTCGCGCATCTTCTTCGGGCTGGTGCAGGCCGATACCAGCGACGCACGCCAGAAGATCCAGGAAGAGATCGCGCCCAAGCTGGCCGCGCACCAGGACGAGATCAATCTGGACCCCAAACTCTTCGCGCGCGTCAAAACCATCTACGACCAGCGCGACACGCTGAATCTGGACCCGGAGCAGAAGCGTCTGGTCGAGCGCGACTACGAAGAGCTGGTACGCGCCGGCGCGCAGTTGTCCGATGCCGACAAGGACAGCCTGCGCAAGCTCAACGTGGAAGAAACCACCCTCTCCACGCAGTTCCATACCCGCCTGGTCGCCGCTTCCGCCGCCGGTGCGGTGGCGGTGGACGACAAGGCCAAGCTCGATGGCCTGAGCGAAGGCGATATCGCCGCTGCGGCCGATGCCGCCAAGGCGCGCAAGCTCGACGGCAAGTATCTGCTCACCCTGCAGAACACCACGCAGCAGCCGGTACTGGCCTCGTTGAAGGACCGCCAGCTGCGCGCCGACGTGCTCAAGGCCTCTGAAACGCGTGCGGAAAAGGGCGATGCCAACGACACCCGCCAGACCATCCAGCGCTTGGCCCAGCTGCGCGCACAGAAAGCCAAGTTGCTGGGCTTCGACAACTACGCCGCCTACAGCCTGGGCGACCAGATGGCCAAGACGCCGGACGCTGCGCTCAAGCTGCTGACCGACACCGTGCCGGCGGCCACCGCCAAGGCGCGCCGCGAAGTGGCCGAAATGCAGAAGGTGATCGACGCGCAGAGTGCTGATGCAAAGACCGGAGATTTCAAACTCGCCGCGTCCGATTGGGACTTCTACGCCGAGCAGGTGCGCAAGGCCAAGTACGACCTGGACGAATCGCAGATCAAGCCGTACTTCGAACTGGACAACGTGCTGCAGAACGGCGTGTTTTATGCGGCCACGCAGTTGTATGGCATCACCTTCAAGCAGCGCACCGACATCCCGACCTACCACGCGGATATGAAGGTGTACGAGGTGTTCGATGCCGACGGCACCTCGATGGCGCTGTTCTACACCGACTACTTCAAGCGCGACAGCAAGTCCGGCGGCGCGTGGATGGACGTGTTCGTCGAACAGGACGGCCTCACCGGCGCCAAGCCGGTGGTCTACAACGTGTGCAACTTCACCAAGCCGGCCGCCGGCCAGCCGGCGTTGCTGAGCTTCGACGACGTCACCACGCTGTTCCATGAGTTTGGTCATGCGTTGCATGGCATGTTCTCCAAGGTGAAGTACCCCTCGATTGCCGGTACCAGCACCTCGCGCGACTTCGTGGAATTCCCCTCGCAGTTCAACGAGCACTGGGCGTCCGATCCGAAGGTCTTCGCCAACTACGCCAAGCACTACCAGACCGGCGCTGCAATGCCGGCCGAGCTGGTGGAAAAGATCAAGAAGGCCAAGACCTTCAACAGCGGCTACGCCACCACCGAATACCTGTCGGCCGCGCTGCTGGATCTGGCCTGGCACACCCAGCCGGCCGATGCGCCGTTGCAGGATGTGAGCAAGTTCGAAGCCGACGCCTTGAAGCGCTTCAAGGTGGATCTGGCTGAAGTGCCGCCGCGCTACCGCAGCAGCTATTTCGACCACATCTGGGGCGGCGGTTATTCGGCCGGGTACTACGCGTACTTCTGGTCGGAAGTGCTCGACGACGATGCCTTCGAATGGTTCAAGGAAAATGGCGGCCTGACCCGCAAGAACGGCGACACCTTCCGCGCCAAGATCCTCTCGCGCGGCAACACCGTCGATCTGGCCACGCTGTACCGCGATTTCCGTGGCAAGGATCCCAGCGTCAAGGCGTTGCTGGAAAACCGCGGGCTGACCGAGTGAGCGATGCGCGTGCGTAGGCGATGTTTGCATGCGCAGGCATGCATGCCTGGCCAGTACGACTAGCAAACAAAGACGGGATGGCCATGGCCATCCCGTCTTTGTTTGTGCGGATGTAACGCACTAGATGATGGTGTTGCCACTTTCAGGATCAGCATTCAGTTCTTCAACGCACCGTGCGCAGGGTGATGCCATATCGTGCCGGTCGTCTCCGACTGCCCGCCGTTGCAGTGCCAGACGCGAAGATCGAGACACGCAGATCCAGACGCGTGGCAATGGCACTCGCGATGTCAAACAGACTGACATCGCCGATGTTTGCCTCACGCGGTGCACGCAGTCACCAGGATGCCGACAAGCATCACAAGCACCATGGCGTAGTCACACCCGCAACCCACGCCAGCCCGCCGCCCGCCGCTTACGGCGTTGCCACCAATCCATCCGATGCGGTGGCCGCAGCGTCCTGCCGCCACCAACGCACCCGGTTGCCAGGGGCATTCAAGTCCACGCGCTCGCCCATGCACGGGGTGATCAGTGCGACACCAGCGGAGTCGGCCAGCGCCACGATCCGGTCCAGCGGCTCCTGCCACGCGTGCAAGGCCAGATCGAAGGTGCCGTTGTGGATCGGCAGCAGGCTACGGCCGCCGACGTCGATGAACGCCTGCAGGCTCTGTTCCGGCTGCATGTGCACGTGCGGCCACATCTGGTCGTAGGCGCCGTTTTCGATCAATGCCACATCGAACGGCCCGAGCTGCTCACCGATGGTCTTGAAGTGCGGGCCATAACCGCCGTCGCCGCTGAAAAACAGGCGCAGGTCGCCTGCCTGGATCACCCAGGAACACCACAGCGCGCGCCCGTTGTCGAACAGCCCGCGGCCGGAAAAATGTTGCGACGGGGTAGAGGTCAGCTGCAGGCCGGCAACGCTGATCGACTCCCACCAATCCAGCTGCCGCACCTTGGCCGGGTCCACGCCCCAGCGTACCAGCAGGTCGCCCACGCCCAACGGGACCACAAACACGCCGACGCGGTCGGCCAGCGCGCGGATGGTGGCGCGGTCGAGATGGTCGTAGTGGTCATGCGACAGGATCACCCCAGCCAGCGGCGGCAGTGCGTCCAGCGCGATCGGCGGGGCGTGGAAGCGCTTGGGTCCGGCGAACGGCACCGGCGAGGCGCGTTTGGAAAACACCGGGTCGGTCAGCCACAGCCCGCCCGCCAGCTTCATCAGCAGTGTGGAATGGCCCAGCCGGTACAGGCTGCGATCCGGCGCGGCCAGCAGTTGCGCGCCCGTCAGCGGCTGCACCGGCAAGGGCGCGGCGGGCACCGTGGTGCGGGGCTTGCCGAACACCATGGCCCACATCAGGCCGAGCTGTTCGCGCAGGGTCATGACGGTGGTTGGCAACGGCATCGCATTACGGAAGCGGCCAGCGCGAAACTGTGGCGAATCGGCATACGGGGAGGGACGTGGGGAGGCCATGGGAAGTCCGAGCAAGACGTGGGAAAGCAAAAGGACGAGCGATCAGGCAACGGCGATGCAGCAAGCACTGGATGCAACTGGCGTCAGGATCGGCATGGACGGGCGTACAGGCAGGTTCCTACAGACCAACTGCGGCGAGATGACAACGGCGGGCCAGCAGTACCAGATCGATTACACTACACAGTGTAGTTTTATCTGCGTGAAAGTAAACTACCGGGTGTAAAATTGCCGGATGTCGACCACCTCTTCCTCACCGACCACGCCCCAGCGCCTGACCGACCGCAAGCGCAACGCCATCGTCGAGGCCGCCATTGCCGAGTTCCGGCAGCATGGCTTCGAAGCGACCAGCATGGACCGCGTGGCCGCCACCGCCGGCGTTTCCAAACGCACGGTCTATAACCACTTCCCAAGCAAGGACGCCTTGTTCGGCGAGATTTTGCGCGGGCTGTGGCAACGCAGCGCCGAGGCGGTGAATCTGGCGTATCGGTCCGATCAACCGCTGCACCTGCAGTTGATCGCGCTGCTGCAACAGAAACTGCGGCTGTTGGACGACCCGGCGTTTATCGATCTGTCGCGCGTGGCCATCGCCGAAGGCATTCACTCGCCGGCGCGCGCGCGCGAATTGTTGTCGCAGCTGGGCAGCAAGGAAGAGGGCACCACCACCTGGCTGCGTGCCGCACTGGCCGACGGCCGGCTGGCAGGGGTGGAGCCGGAATTCGCCGCGCAGCAGTTGCAGGCGCTGGTGAAGGGCTTTGCGTTCTGGCCACAGATCACCATGGGCCAGCCGCCGCTGTCGCCGCAGCAACGGACGCAGGTGGCCGAATCGGCGGTGGCGATGTTTTTGGGGCTGTACGCGCGCAAGTGAGCGCGGGCAGCACGCTCACTTGTGCTCTTTGATTGGCTAACAAGCATTGCGAACAGTCTTCAGGTGGGCGCCGACAGCGCGCCCGGAACAGCAGTGCACAAGTGGTACCGGCCGATTCCGCGCACCGACTGCGCCCGCCAGGCGGTGCGCGTAGGCGTTTCGGTCGCTGCGCTTAGTCTTTGGACCACGCCGCCAAGGCATAGCCATGCGGGTCGGCAAAGTGAAAACGGCGCCCGCCCGGAAACGCGAACACCGCTTGGGTGATGCGTCCACCTGCCGCCTCGATACGCGCCTGGCTGCGGGCCAGATCATCGGCGGCGAGCACCACCAGCGCGCCACCCGGTTGCGGCGTGCCATGGAAGAAACCGCCGCTCAGGCGGCCGTCGCGGAATTCGCAGTAGTCCGGGCCGTAGTCCTGAAATGTCCAGCCGAAGGCCTGGCCATAAAAAGCTTTGGCGACGGCGATCGAGTCGACGGCAAATTCCAGGTAATCGATGCGGTGTTGCGTGGTGTCGGTCATGGCGTGCTCCTGAGCGAGTGCACAGCATGCAGATGGCGCAGGCCGCTGGCTTGGCGAAAACGGCCAAGTCAGCGGGCGTGCTGCTGCACCAGTGCGCGCGGGCTCAGACCGGTCAGTTGGCGCGCATCGCGCACCAGATGCGGCGCATCGCCGTAGCCGGCGTGCAGCGCGGCCTCGGTCAAGTTGCGGTGCCTTCGCACGATCCGCAGAAAGCGCTGCAGGCGTAGAACGCGCTCCAGCGTCTTGCTGCCGTAGCCGAATGCGTCCTGGCAGCGGCGGCGCAGCGAGCGCTCGCTGATGCCCAACGCCTCGGTCAACGCGCTTAGCCGTGGCGGCGTGCCGACGGTGAGTTGTTCGAACAGCCACGCCATCTGCCGATCGCGCGCTGCGGCGTGCTGTTGGCACAGTGTCTGCAATATCTGTAACGGGTCGGCGCCGTCTTCCAGGCGATGCTGCCACGTGCGGCCCTGC
The DNA here is from genome assembly GCF_041475645.2 of Xanthomonas sp. NCPPB 3569. Lineage (NCBI taxonomy): Bacteria > Pseudomonadati > Pseudomonadota > Gammaproteobacteria > Lysobacterales > Lysobacteraceae > Xanthomonas > Xanthomonas sp. NCPPB 3569. The sequence continues at coordinate 4,897,170 of NZ_CM192969.1, read as the reverse complement.
ACGCCCCACAGCGTTTCCAGCGCGACGCGTTGGTCGGCAATGGCGTGTAAGGGCAGCTGCAGCAGACCGGCCGCCACGCCCGCCGCCAGACGGACGCCGGTCAGCGTCGTGCCTGCTGCCACCAGTGCGGGATTGGCAGTGCGATCCGGCCCGGCAACGAACACTTCGCTGCCATTCCAGATCAGATCGACGCTGCCATCGGGCAACACCAGCACCGGTTGTGGCGTGTGATTGCCCTGGCGAAATTGCCAAGTGCACTGCAGCTGCGCGCGTAATGCAGGCGGTGCCGCGCTTTCGGCATAACACGGCTCAGCTGGGTTGGACATGATGGCGCCCTGCGTGGAAGCGGATGCGGGTGTGCGCAGTGCCGCAACGTGGAGCGTGCGGCGATTCAACACTGTGCGCTCGGCTCCAGCTCAGTTGCATGCACGATATCCGGCCCATCGCGGCACTGCAGCAGCATCGCGCCCTCATCATCGAGGCGAGTTGCTTGCGGCCAGCGCATCGGCGGCTGCGTGCCGTTTGCGCTGGAACCATGCCACCATCGGCGAGGCCATCACCGTGGTCACCAGCGTCATGCCGAACAACAGCGTAAACAGGTCCGGCCCGATCACACCGCTATCCAGGCCGATCTTGATCACCACCAACTCCATCAGCCCGCGTGCGTTCATCAGCGAGCCGACGGTGAGACTGTCGCGCCATTGATGGCCACTCAGGCGCGCGCCCAGCGTGCAGCCGAGCAACTTGCCGCTTACCGCCACGCCGATCACCAGCACAAGTCCGCTCAGGCCGGCGCCGGCGAACGCGCCAGGGCTGGTGGCTTGACCGGCAACCGCAAACAGCACCGGCATCAGCAAGGTGATGGCCAGCGGTTCGATACGCCCGGCCAGATGCTCCAGCAGGCGGTCATCGCGCGGAAGGCAAATACCGAACAGGAAGGCGCCAAAGATCGCATGCAGCCCGATCCACTCGGCCAGCGCAGCGCACGCCAGCAGACCGATCAAGACCCATACCAACGCGCTCGGTGCATACCGGCCGTCATGCGCGCGGGAGCGCAGCAGGCGCGCATAGGCAGGCTTGAGCACACCCAACACGGCGGCGATCAGGACCAACGCACCGATGGCCGTGAACGCCACGCCGCCATGCGCGTTGTTGCCGGTCAGGGTCAGTACGATCGCCAGGAAGATCCAGACCGTGGCATCGTCGATCACGGCCGCGCCCAGCGCCAGGCGGCCGGCCGGGGTGCGGGTCATGTTGCGGTCCTTGAGGATGCGCGCCAGCACCGGAAATGCCGTCACCGACATCGCCGCGGCGATGAACAGCGCGAACGGCCAGAAGCCGATGCCGTGCGGTGCGAAGCGCGGGAACAGCCACGGTGCGGCAGCCAGCCCGAGCAGCAGCGGCAACACGATGCCGGACACGCCCACCAGGATCGAGGCGCGCACTTGCGCCTTGGTGCCTTCCGGCGCCCGCAATTCCGCGCCGACCACGAACATGAAAAGCACCACGCCCATCGTGGCCAGGCCGGACAGCGGCGGCAGGCTGTTGGCGGCGAACAACGCCGTGTGCAGCTCGGGCAGCCAGGCACCGAAGGCAATCGGGCCGAGCAACAACCCTGCCGCCATTTCGCCGATGACCGGTGGCTGCCCAATGCGTTGCAACACCGCACCGCACAAGCGCGCAGCGCCCAGGATCACTACCAACTGCACCAGCAACAACGTGGTCGGATTCATCGCGTCAGCATTCCAGTGGTTGAGTCGGCCCAGCCTTCGCGTCCTGCAGGTCATCGGCCAGTCCTTCCCCCCAGCCGACGACGCAACGATGCGCGGCATGCTCCGGCGCTTAAGGAAACTCTGAACAATCCATCGTGATCTGCCACAATCGATCAACGACCCGAGTAGACGATTTCGATGCAGCTGACCTTCGGCGACGCGGAGTACAACGGCAAGCGCAAGCGGACGCGGCGTGAGGTGTTCTTGGCCGAGATGGACCAGGTCGTGCCGTGGAAGGACCTGCTGGCGCTGATCGAGCCGCACTACCCGAAGTCGGGGCAGCCGGGGCGACAGCCGTATCGGCTGGAGACCATGCTGCGCATCCACTTTTTGCAGCAGTGGTATGCACTGAGCGATCCATCGGCGGAAGAAGCGCTGTACGACACGGTGTCGATGCGCCGTTTCGCCAAGATCGGCGGGCTGGATGAGGTGCCGGACGAGACGACGATTCTCAACTTCCGCCATCTGTTGGAGCAGCACGATTTGGCGCGCAAGCTGTTCAATCGGGTCAACGCGCACCTGTCGCGCAAGGGGCAGAGCTTGCGCGGCGGGACGATCGTGGACGCCACGATCATCGCTGCGCCCAGCTCGACCAAGAACAAGGATGGCGAGCGCGATCCGGAGATGCACCAAACCAAGAAGGGCAACCAGTACTACTTCGGGATGAAGGCGCACATCGGGGTGGACGATGACTCCGGGCTGGTGCACCACGTGGAGTGCACGGCGGCCAACGTGGCCGATATCACACAAGCGCACAAGCTGCTGCACGGCAAGGAGGACACGCTGTGCGCGGACAGCGGCTACACCGGGCTTGAGAAACGCGAGGAGATGAAGCGCAAGCGCAAACTGCGCTACCTGATCGCGGAGAAGCCCTCGAAGCTGAAGCAGATTAAGAACAAGCGCGAACTGAAGTTGGCCAAGCGCTGGGAGCACACAAAAGCCAGCCTGCGTGCAAAGGTGGAACACCCGTTTCGGGTGATCAAGCGCCAGTTTGGCTACGTCAAGGTGCGCTATCGCGGTTTGGCGAAGAACACCGCACAGATGCTGATGCTGTTTGCGCTGTCGAATCTGTGGCTGAAGCGCAAAGAGTTCATTACCGCCGCGGGGTAGGTGCGCCCGTAATCGGGACGATACCCCGAAAAAGCGCCAAAAACGGCGAAAAACCGAGGATCTGAGCGCGGTCACCGCGACCGATATGGCTTACCACATCCTCCGATCGCGTTGTTCAGACCTTCCCTAGCGTTCGCCAAAAGTGGAGCTACGCGGCCATCGCCAATTTCATTGCTGGGGTGATGCCGCCGAGTGCCATGTTGGGGCGCTCATGGTTGTACGTCCATAGCCAGCGCGTGGCCTTGTCCTGAACCTGCTCGATGGTGTCGAATAATGTTGTGGCCAGCTAGGCGTAGCGGAAGGTGCGGTTGAAACGTTCGATGAAGGCGTTCTGGTTCGGTTTGCCGGGTTTGATGTAGTTGATCGTCACGCCATTGACTTTCAGCCAGCTGGTAAGTGCTTCGCCCAGAAAATCGGGCCCGTAGTCGGAACGCACGACCTGCGGCAGGCCATGATCGTGCTTGATCTGCTCGAACACGCGCACCAGACGATGCGAGTTGATCGACGTATCAACCTCGATGTGAAGCATCTCGCGGTTGAAGTCGTCGACCACGTTGAAGGTGCGAAAGTGCTGGCCACACGCCAAAGCGTCGCTCATGAAGTCGACCGACCAGACGGTATCAGGCAACCTTGGGACATACAGCGCGACATGCTCGCGCTTGGGAAGTCGCCGCTTCGCAGCGCGGCGCAGGTTGAGCCGCATGGCCTTATACACGCGACAAATTCTCTTCGGGTTCCAGTCAGAGCGCGTCCTGCGCAGCACGTCGCTGCATTTCCAAAAGCCGCGAGTCGGCCGATCTTCGACCACACGTGCGATCGCCGAGATCAACTCGGCATCGCGTACTGTCCAGTCGAGCGGTAGCACTTACCACGCCGCACGTGCAAGCCCGACGCATGCACAGGACCGACGCAGCGGCCGCGCATGCACCTCGATCAGGTACCGCACGGCCTCGCGCTTGCGCGCCGGCCCTAGAGTTTTTTGCAATGAGATCCTTCATGGCTGCGTTTTCGAGCGCCAACTCGGCGTACATCCGTTTGAGCTTGGCGTTTTCGGGCTCAAGCTCCTTGACCCGCAGCAGCTCCGAAGCCCCCCAGGCTTCCGTACTTGCTCTTCCACTGGCAGTAGGTCGCTGTGCTGATACCGACCTGGCGACAGATGTCCTTGACGGCCACGCCGGCGTCGGCCTGCTTGAGCGTCGCGACGCTCTACGTCCCGGTGACTTTTGAGGTGCGCATAGAAACTCCTGGCTGAGGTAACGATGCCAGAAATATCTACTTATGCGGTGTCTGTCAGGCTGGGAAGCTCACGGGTGTATAGAACGCTCGAAGCATCAAACCCTCTGGAAGCGATTTCACTGATTAAAGAGCACCCGAGATATTCTTGATATTCACGGACCTTCAGATATCAGGCGAACTGGATGGCTACGGACTAATTTCTTTTCTCCGTTCTAGAGGCAACAACTTGCCAGCCATGTTAACGTCTGGGCTGGGGTGATCACCTAGGGAAACTCTGAACAATCCATCGTGATCTGCCACAATCGATCAACGACCCGAGTAGACGATTTCGATGCAGCTGACCTTCGGCGACGCGGAGTACAACGGCAAGCGCAAGCGGACGCGGCGTGAGGTGTTCTTGGCCGAGATGGACCAGGTCGTGCCGTGGAAGGACCTGCTGGCGCTGATCGAGCCGCACTACCCGAAGTCGGGGCAGCCGGGGCGACAGCCGTATCGGCTGGAGACCATGCTGCGCATCCACTTTTTGCAGCAGTGGTATGCACTGAGCGATCCATCGGCGGAAGAAGCGCTGTACGACACGGTGTCGATGCGCCGTTTCGCCAAGATCGGCGGGCTGGATGAGGTGCCGGACGAGACGACGATTCTCAACTTCCGCTATCTGTTGGAGCAGCACGATTTGGCGCGCAAGCTGTTCAATCGGGTCAACGCGCACCTGTCGCGCAAGGGGCAGAGCTTGCGCGGCGGGACGATCGTGGACGCCACGATCATCGCTGCGCCCAGCTCGACCAAGAACAAGGATGGCGAGCGCGATCCGGAGATGCACCAAACCAAGAAGGGCAACCAGTACTACTTCGGGATGAAGGCGCACATCGGGGTGGACGATGACTCCGGGCTGGTGCACCACGTGGAGTGCACGGCGGCCAACGTGGCCGATATCACACAAGCGCACAAGCTGCTGCACGGCAAGGAGGACACGCTGTGCGCGGACAGCGGCTACACCGGGCTTGAGAAACGCGAGGAGATGAAGCGCAAGCGCAAACTGCGCTACCTGATCGCGGAGAAGCCCTCGAAGCTGAAGCAGATTAAGAACAAGCGCGAACTGAAGTTGGCCAAGCGCTGGGAGCACACAAAAGCCAGCCTGCGTGCAAAGGTGGAACACCCGTTTCGGGTGATCAAGCGCCAGTTTGGCTACGTCAAGGTGCGCTATCGCGGTTTGGCGAAGAACACCGCACAGATGCTGATGCTGTTTGCGCTGTCGAATCTGTGGCTGAAGCGCAAAGAGTTCATTACCGCCGCGGGGTAGGTGCGCCCGTAATCGGGACGATACCCCGAAAAAGCGCCAAAAACGGCGAAAAACCGAGGATCTGAGCGCGGTCACCGCGACCGATATGGCTTACCACATCCTCCGATCGCGTTGTTCAGACCTTCCCTAGAGGCCTTCCTCCAAGAACAATATTTATCAGCAAGCCCCATTTTTTCAATGATCTACTACACAAGATTGCCCATCTTACGGCTGCGCGCTGATTTTTATTTCAAATCTCCTTTAGTTGGTTCGTTAATCTGTACTTAAGATACGTTTTATTTCAAGGATGGCTCCAGGTGTTTCTTGTACGCTGTGCCCGGAGAAGATGATCTTCTCCGACACGGCGCCTGGCAGGTGCGCGCTGCTGTAAGGAACAAAGCCATCGTCGGCAAGCGACAGGTCACCCTGCTCCGAGCGCCGGGCAATGATGGAGTGATAAGGGACCTGCGGGCTGATGGGCAGGTCTACGACAGCCTGGATGAACGGATCGCTCTCGCGCAGGTTGTCCATGCTGGTGGGCAGACGGTTGGGGATATCGCTGGCGACATCCATGACATCGGCAAAGCGATGCAGGAATGCTTTAGGAATACCGACCATGCGACGCACGACGCCGGCCATCATGCCGCTGGCTGCCACCGTCCCGCGCTGTGGGGCAGCGATGAACACCGCCCGCCCGATCTCCGGCATCGGTTCGAACTGCAGCAACGGCCCCAACTTGCTGCGTGCGCGTACGCTGCGCTCCTGCTGGAGTTCACCGAGCAGGCGTTGCCATAATAGGTCGCCGTCACTGGAAGAAATCATCAGCCTCGCCAACACTCCGCCCATGCTGTGGCCAACCAGCACCATGTGCCCGGATGCTGGGTTGCGGCGTTGGGGGTCGAAGGCGTTCAACGCGCGCTCGATGGTACGGCGGATAGCGATATGGTTGTAGGCCAGCGGCAGATTGGTAGGGTAGTACATCATCCAGATCTGATAGCGCTGGCGCAGGGAGGCGTCGCCAACCACTTCACTGGCCAGATTCACCCAGGCTTCGGGGCTGCTGCCAAGTCCGTGCATGAGGAGTAGGACCCGTCTATTCGGGTCGTAGGGTTGCAGCATGATCAGGCGTGGCTGGGTCAAGCCTTTGCGCATCCCGAACAAAGTGCGCAGTGATTGTCCGGCAAAGCCCGAGCGTGCCAACCAAACCCCATAGCCGGCCGTGTAGTTCGCTGCCAGCGGGACCTGGTAACCGCCGAACCGCGCGCTGTCGCTCTGCAATGGATCGTAACCTTCCAGGATGAGTCGGGAGGTCGCAAGCACCTCGGCGAGCGAGTCGCCTTTGAAGCGCAGCACGGCAGTGATGTTGGGCGTGTGCATTTCGCTGAAGTCACCAGGCATCACCACATTGTCGGAGGCAGCTGGAGCCTGGTGTTCCTGATCTGGCAGCACCGCTACCATTTCCGTACCAAATCCATCACGCCGGTACACGCTGCGTAGCCCCTTGAACTGCATCTTCGAGGCCGGAATCAATGCCTCGGGCATGGGAATCTGCTCTAGCGGCCCTAGCGCGCTGACATCCAGATCAATCTGCCAGGGCGCGGGTGCGGGCAGATGGGTGGAGGTGCCACCCTCCGGTGTCAGCTGCCGGTAACGCTGGAACAGTCCCGCCACGATCTGCTCGGTCGCATAGTTGTAGTAATCGCGGACCTGGGTTTGGCGATCCTCGAAAGCACGCTTGTCCGGTGCGCGCTCACTGAAGAACAGATAGGCGTAGGCATACCGGGCCGTTTCCAGCCAACCGGAAAGTGTAGTGTCGGACATGGCATCGCTGGCACCGGATGTTTGCTTGAGCGCATGCAGCAAAGACACCTCCGCCGCCGCCGACAAGCCCCGCTCCGAGGTCAGCGCCCCCTCGTGCAGAAGCGCCTGGATACACTGGTTGCGGGCATGCATGCAGCGGGCGCGATCCAATCCGAGCAGACGCAGGCTTTCGGTCGTGCTGTCGCCCAGTTGACCGGTCGTGAGTGCATCGCCGCGGCGCATCTCTAGATAGGCGCGTGGCTTGACAGGCTTGAGCGTCACCGCCGCGCAGCCACTGGCCGTAATCACGACCAGCAGCCACAGCAGGCAGGACAGACGACACACACTGGAACGTCGCGGCAACAGTCTCATGTCATGGGACACTCTTGTCGCGTTCCAGCAAGCGCAGTCCAAACAGCACGTCGTACAGGATCGGGATCATCCCCAGGGTGACCAGGGTTCCCAATGCCAAGCCGCCGATCATGGTGATGGCCATACCGGTCCACAACGGGCCGGCAAATAGCATCAACGGGATCAGGCCGACGATGCACGTGAGCTTGGTCATCACGATGGGGCGTAGCCGCTTGACTGCCGCAGAGATCACCGCCTCGCGTCGCGGCAGACCTTCGGCCAGTTCGGCTTCGATGCGCTCCAGCAACAGTACTGCGTTGTTGACGATGATACCGGCTAAGGCAAGCAGGCCGAAGGTAGCCATGAAGCCGAACGGATAGCCGGTGACCAGCAAGGCAAGGGCAGCGCCAATCAGTACGAAGGGGATCGCCGACACCACGATGAACAACTTGCGGAAAGAGTTGAATTGCCAGATGAACAGCAGCAGGATCGCTCCCAATGCGTGCGGCATGTACTCCAGCAGGGCCTGGTTGGCTTCGGCCGAGTCTTCGATCTCTCCACCCAGTTCGATACGGTAACCGGGTGGCAACGTGATCTTGGCGATCTTGTCAGCCAGCGCGGCAACCATTTCGCTGGTGGTGGAGTCCGGATTGCGGCCGGTGACGGTGATAGCACGCTCCAGGTTGCGCCGCATCAGGGTGGAAGGCTCGCTGTCATGCTGGATGCTGGCGATTGCCGAAAGTGGCAATGGCTTGCCGCCGCTCTGCGGGTACACCAGGGTGTCGGCTGGGCTCCCGTTGCCCGCACGCTCGCCCGCATCGCCACGCAGCAAGATCGGCACGTCGACACCATCGTCGCGTATCTGCGAGGCCGGCACGCCGCTATAGCGCAGTTGCAGTGCCTGTGCGATGTCGTCGCTGCTGACCCCTGCACGGCGTGCCTTCAACTGGTCCACCTGCACTATGTAACGTGGGATGCGTGCCTGCCAGTCATCGGTGACATCCAGGGTTCCCGGCAAGCTGCGCAATGCATCGGCAATCTGGTCGGCGGCCGTTCGCAGCACCTGCTCATCGGCACCAGTCACCCGATACACCGCCACGCCGGCTTCGGTGGCACCGAGGGAGAAACGCTTGGGTTCGGCGCGTACGTCCGGCAGGGTCTTGCGCACGTACTGGCGGACACGGTCGATGACCTGGTCGATATCGGTCTTAGGCTTCACGCTCACGGTGAAGTAGGCGATGTTGGAGCCAGGCAGCGGAGGGTTAAGACCGAGAACGATGCGGGGACCGCCGTCGGCCACGTAGCCGATGCTGTCGACAATCTCCGGATTAGCGCGTTTGTCGGCCAACCAGCGGCTCATGGTCTCCACCGACTGCAGGGTCTGGCGTGAGTCCGCGCCGGCGCGCAGGGTGACCGGGATCTGAAATTGCAGCCGGTCAGACTTGGGCAAGAAGTCATAGGGAATCGAAGACAGGACCACGACCGCGCCGCCCAGCGCTAGCAGCATCGTGCTGATGAACAGCAACTTGAACTCGAGCAGACGCTCGATAACTGCACGGTAGGCGCGATAGAACTTGGAGTTGTAGTTGCCCTCGTTGTGCTCACCGGCATGTGCGCGCGCAAAGTACAGACACAGCAGCGGGGTGACGGTAATGCTGAGCAGCCACGAGCCGAGCAGGGTGATGGCCAGCACGACTGCCAGCGAACGCATATATTCGTTGGTGCTTGTCTGCCCGAAAAAGAACGGCGAGAAGGCCAACACGATCACCAACGAAGATGTCAGCAGCGGGATCGCCAGCGTACGCCCGGCCTCCACGCAGGCATGGAAGCGTTCTTCACCGGCCATGAGGCGTCGCTCGATGTCCTCGGCGATCACGATGCCGTTGTCCACCAGCAACCCCAGGGCCAGGATGATGGCCGCGATCGATACGGTCTGCAGTTCAACGTTCAACACGCGCATCAGGATCAGCGAGCCAAGGATGGTCAGGGGCACGATCGCACCGACGATCAATCCTGTACGCCAGCCCAGGAACAGCATGACCACGGCCATGACGATCACCACCGTCTCGCCCATCACTTGGTGCATCTTGCTCATTTCGCGGTCGACAACGTCGGCCTGGAAGGTCACCACATGCTGTTGGAAGCCGGTGGGCAGCAGGCTGGCGGTTTCCACCAATTTCTCGCGCAGCGCCTTGCCGAAACTCACCACGTTGTAGCCACTGGCCATCGATACGGCCACCACTACTGCCGGCTGTCCTTGGTAGATAGCTGCCGTTTCCGGGGGATCGGCAGGCATGACCTGCACCTGGGCCAGTGCACCCAGCGCGATCTCGCGCGCACCACCGCTGCCCTGCGTGTTGATCAGCACCTGCTTCAGGGCCTGTACGTTGCCGACCTCGCCGGAGGTGGCCACCGTCATCGCCATCCCGGAGGCCGATACCAGCCCACCGGGGACAACGACGTTCTGGCGGCGCAGCTGGTCGATCACCGATGCCGGACTCAGGCCGGCTTCGACTAGGCGCACACGATCAAAGGCAATGTAGACGCGGTCTTCCTGCAAGCCATACAGCGATACGCGCTCCACGCCGGGCAGCGTGTAGAGCTGTTCGCGCATCTTGCGCAGCGGCCCGCGCATTTCGCTCATACTGAAACCCGGTGCGGTCACGGCGATTGAGGCCACCGATACGCGCCCGAAGTCGTCATCCACGAAGGGCCCCATCGTGCCGGCCGGCAGGGCGCCCCCTACCTCCGCGGCCTTGGCGCGGACACGCAACCATAGCGCGGGCAGATCGGCCACCGAATCGTGGGCGGTGATTTGCAAGATGGCGCTGCCCGGGCGCACGGTCGTCACGATCTTCTTGATGCCCGCTAGACTGCGCAGGTTTTCTTCCACCGGACGCGCAAGCAGGGTTTCCACCTTCTCTGTCGGCATGCCCGGATAGGCCAACTGCACGACTGCATCGCGGATGGTGACCGAGGGTTCCTCCTGCGATGGAAAATTGAGAAACGTCAGCACACCGCCCACCAGTACCAGCAGTGCGGTGAACAGGGTCAGGCGGCTCGATGCAAGCGCCGATCGGGTGAGATTCACAGCGCACCTCCCGCAGTGAGCTTGCTACTGGAAGCGAAGGGCACCACCGGCTGGCCATCGGTGAGGAACGCCGCGCCTGCGCTGACCACTTGCTCACCAGCACGCAGGCCCGCACGGATCTGCACCCGATCACCCTCGATCGCTCCGATGGTCACTTTGCGGCGCTCCACCCGCCCCTTGCCCGAAACGTAGACGAAGACCGTGCCGCTGCGGTTATCGCGATGAGGCAAAAGCGCGGCAAGCGGCAGCGATGGCTGCGCCTCGTGCGCACCGGGCAGAGACAGCAGCATGCTCTCGCCGCTGCGCAGGGTGCCGCCACCGGATTGCACATCAAAGATCGCCTGTACGGTGGCGGCGTTATCCAGGCCGGCGGCCACGCTGCGCAGGCGCAGCATCACAGGCTCCTTGGCCACGTCGGTGCGTGTCGCGGCAACCGTGCTTCCGGGGCTGAGGTCGGCTACCTGCGGCGGCAACAAAGCCACCACCTGGGTCCGGCCCTGCCCTTCCAATTGCAGTACCCCCTGGCCGGCCGGCACATCCACGTGCGGCTGCTGCAGGCGGGCAACTACGTTGCCATCGAACGGCGCACGGATATCGGCCTGACGCAGCGCGCGCTGAGCCAGAGCACGATCGGACTCGGCCACCTGCAGCCGCGCCCGGGCGGCATCGGCTGCCACGGTGGCGGTGGTCAAGGTGGCCTGCGAGGTGGCGCCATCGGTGAACATGGCAGTCTGCTGGTCTAGCTGAATCTTGCGCTCGCGCAGGTCGGCGGCGGCCGATGCCGCATTGGCCTGGGCTTGCTGCAAGCGAAGACGCGCCGGCTCCAGGTCCAGTTGCGCCAGCAGTTGCCCCTCGCGCACGCGGTCACCCACATCCACATAGATGGCCTTGATGCGCCCGCCGTTTTCGAATGCCAGCTCGCTGCGCTGCTCCTGCCGGACGGTGGCCGTGAAGCGCGTCGGACCGGCGATGTCGGTCCCGATGGGGGTCAGCTTGACCGCGCGCGGAGCATCCTGTGCAGGCTTGGCATCGTTGGAACAACCCGGCAGCGCCAGTAGTGCGGCAAGCAGGGCAGTGGTGAGAATGGAGGATTGCATGGTCACGAGAAGTCCTGTCCGAGTGTTTGATGATCAAAAGAAGTGGGCACCATCAGTGCGTTGGAAAACGCTGTTGCCGAAGGCTGGCTGTCACGATGCGGCGGGAAGCCGGACGCCGTAGAACGCGCGGAACACGGCGATCCGGTTCAGCGCGACATCGCGCTCGACCGCCAGGTTGTCCAGCTCCGCGCGTCCGAGCTGCACCCGTTCCTCCAGCAACGCACTACGGTCCTGCAGGCCGTGCTCTACCCGCACCCTCATGCGCTCCACTCGTGCTTGCTCGCGCTGCACGTAGGCCTGGCTGCGCTGGCGTGCATCGCCCAGCGTGGCATGCGCATCGAGTGCATCGGCCACCTCGCGGAACGCCGACTCGATGGTGCGCTCGTACTCGACGATGCCGGCCTGCTTGCGCACCTGCGCCAGATCCAGATTGGAACGGTTGCGGCCGAAGTCGAAGATCGGCAGCGTGATCTGCGGGATGAAGGACCAGGTCCGGCTACCGCTGTCGAACAGGCCGCTGAGCGCACTGCTTGCCGTTCCAAGCCCCGTGCTCAGGCGGATGGAGGGGAAGAAGGCCGCGCGGGCTGCACCAATATCGGCATTGCGCGCCCGCAATTCGGCCTCGGCCTGTTGCACATCCGGACGTTGAAGCAACACCTCCGAGTTCAGCCCACGCAATGCGGTAGTCGCGACCTGGTCGCTAACCAAGGCGTTCAGTTCGCCCCCCGTCTGGCCGGCATCGAAGCCGGCCAGAACGCGCAAGGCGCGTTGTGCGGCGCGATGGTCGTCCGCAGCCTGGCGCGTGCGCACATGCACTAGATCGGCCTCGGCGCGCTGCCGGCCAAGGTCATCCTGCGACAGCAGGCCCACCGCATGCTGGCGGGCGGCATAGCCCAGTAAAATAGTGGCGTCCGCCTCGATGGACCGTTGGATCGCCAGCGATTGCGCGGCGGTACGCTCCAGCGTGTAGGCGCGCACTACCTCGGCGATCAGAGCCCCACGCGCAGCCTGTTGGCCGTGCGTGGAGGCCAGGTAGCGTGCACGTGCGGCGTCGGACAGGGACTTCAGCTTGCCGAAGAAATCCAGCTCGAAATCGCCAATACCGACCGTGGCCACCGACAGTTCCTGCTGGAAACGCAGTTGCAGGTCCGGGTCATCGTAGATCTGGCGAATGCGCTGCGCATCCACTCCCACCGTCGGCAGGCGCGCCGAGCGCTCGATGCGGTACTGCGCGCGCGCCTGTTCGACCTGCAGTGCTGCCAGGCGGTAATCGGCATTGTGAGCCAGCGCGGCCTTCACCAGCGGCGCCAGGTCGGTGCGGGGAGCGAAGGACCGCAAGAACTCCAGTTCCTGTGCGGTCAATTCCTGGGCCTGCGCCGTCGCATCTGGTGCACCGGCGGCAGGTGCCTGCGCGGCAGCAAAACTGGCCGGCAACGCCACCGAGGGGCGTTCATAGGTAGGCGCAAGTGAACAGCCACCCAATACGGCGGCCAATGCCAGCGCCAGGGCCGCATGTCTGACGGGGTTGCCTGCTGCAATCTGTGGAATCATGGGATATGCCTGTGGACCGACCGAGGCATAGCATCGGGGCCGATATTCAAGGTTCCCTCGGGACTTCATCAAGATTTCATCAAGACAAGAACACCGGAGGACGCATGGCAGCAAAGAAGGTCCTGGTCGTCGAGGACGACGCTGATAGCGCCAGCGTTCTGGAGGCATACCTGCGCAGGGAAGGTTTCGATGTCGCGATTGCCGCAGACGGGATTCGCGCGGTGCAATTGCATGCGCAGTGGAAGCCTGACCTTGTCCTGCTGGACATGATGCTGCCCGCCTTGAGTGGCATCGAAGTGTTGTCGGCGATCCGCCGAGTGGGCGACACCCCTGTCATCATGGTGACTGCCATTGGTGATGAGTCGGAAAAGCTCGGCGCCTTGCGCTACGGCGCCGATGATTACGTCGTCAAGCCTTACAGCCCCAAGGAAGTGGTAGCACGGGTCTTTGCCGTCATGCGCCGCACGATGACAACGCGCAACATCGAAGAAGTACTCCGCTATGAGCGCCTGCGTGTAGATCCCGCCAGCTTCGCGGCGCACATCGAGTCCGCAGACGGCAGCCTCGTGCCATTGGAGCTGACTCGCACCGAATTCACGCTCCTGATGACCCTTCTGCGGACCCCCTCCAAGGCCTTTACGCGTAGCGAGTTACTGGAGGCCTGTCTGCCCGATAGCGATGCGTTGGAGCGGGTTCTGGATACTCACGTCCTGAATCTACGACGCAAGCTCGATCAACACGGCATCACCGGCGTGCTGATTACAGTCCGCTCTGTCGGATACCGGTTCAAGTGAGAATGATGCGGAAACTACGCAGATGGCTCATGGCACACCGCAACGCGCCGCTTTCGTTGTGGATCGGGATGCGTATCAGTGGCCTGGCGATCACCACGGTCTGCTTGATCGCATTCAGCATGTGGACGTACTTCAATATCCGAGATTACCTAATCCTGCGCGATGTTCCACCAGACGTTCAGGCAGAGATCCAGTTGTTGCGGGCACAGCCCGACGTAAACGAGGCGCGCTTGTGGCAATTGCTCGAACGTTACTACGACATCCATCTGGTGCTTCCTAGAATGAGCAATCCGGACTGGGTTGTGTTGAGTAGCATGGTGGTGGTGTTTATTCCGTTGATCCTGCTCTGTGGATTATTGATTGCCCGGCCGCTTTCACGGCAGCTGCTGCATGTCGCTCGCGTCGCACATCGGGTCAGTGAGGGTCAGTTCGGCGGGAGCGTCCCCGTCGTGGATGGCGCCCCCAGGGAACTCACCGGACTCGCGGTTGACTTCAATGGAATGAGCTCCAAGCTTCAGCAGTATGAGCGGGAGTTGCGCGAATCCAGTGCCATGCTTGCGCATGAACTGCGTACCCCGCTCACCGCAGCGATGGGTCGCGTACAAGGGATGTTGGACGAGGTATTCCCACGTGCGCCGGAGCAATTGGCACTGGTGCATGCACAGCTGGAACAGATCAACCGGCTGGTGAGCGAGCTACATCTGGTTTCGCTTGCGCGTGCCGGACAGTTGGTCCTGGAGATAGATAACTTCTCGTTGACCGATTTGATCAACGAGCGGCTGGAATGGGCTACTCCTGCACTAAGCCGGGCAGGTATGGCCATCAGCTGCAACATTCCATCCGATCTGGACGTGCCGGGCGACCGCGCTCGCCTGGGTCAGGTGGTGTCGATCCTGATCGACAATGCCATCCGCTACGGCAGCTCTGGCCAGGTGCTGGAGCTGTCCGTCGCGGCCGAGCCAGAGCTGTACCACATTCTTGTCGGCGACCGAGGTCCCGGCGTGGATCCTGGCGATCTTCCGCGCTTGATGGATCGCTTCTGGCGCGCAGAACACTCACGCGCGCGACAGTCCGGTGGAAGTGGACTGGGGCTGGCGATCGCTTCGGCGATCTGCCAGACCCACGGTGGGCAGCTGAGCTTCAGCAACCGGGATGGAGGCGGACTCCTTGCCGCCATCCAGTTGCCTCGCAAGGCGATCCCTCCCCAGTCCGACGGCCGGTAACCCAGCCGGGCGGCTGCCACCCCGGCGCACTCTCTGACAGGCTGCCGCAGGCACTCCGCCGTGCTCGCAGACATGGGCATGCACCCGGCATCACCATGCCACTGGCACGCTGGTGTCCGTTGGCCTCAATGGCCAAGCGACAGCGTCGCACCTTCCCGGCGATGGGTTCCCAGCCGATCGATGAGCGTATCGCTGGCCTCGTTCAAGCCGATGACATCGACTTGTACCCCATGGGATCGCAGCTTCAGCACCACGCGATCTAGCGCCCCCACCGCGCTGATGTCCCAGAAGTGGGCATGGGTGAGATCGACGATCACTTTCTTCGGACTGCTCAGGAAATCGAAGCTGGACGCGAATTGTCCAGCAGAGGCGAAGAACACCTGGCCACGCACCTCGTACACGCGCGTGTCCGAATCAACATCCCGCTCCAAGACATTCAACATGCGCCCAACCTTGCGGGCAAAAAACAAGGCAGACAGCAGCACGCCCGCCAGCACTCCCCTGGCCAGGTCGTGTGTCAGCACAGTGACGACCACCGTCCCGATCATCACCACCGACGAGCTCTTGGGGTGAGTCTTCAGGTCGCCAAACGACCTCCAGTTGAAAGTGCCGATGCTCACCATGATCATCACCGTCACCAGCGCGGCCATCGGAATCTGGCTAACCCATGGCCCGCCGTAGACCACCATAAGCAGCAGCACCACGCCCGACACCAGGCAGGACAGGCGTCCGCGCCCGCCTGAACTTACGTTGATCACCGACTGGCCGACCATCGCGCACCCTGCCATGCCGCCAAAACACCCAGCAATCATGTTGGCCACGCCCTGGCCGATACATTCGCGATTGCGTTGCGAAGGCGTGTCGGTCATGTCTTCCACAATCTGCGCTGTCATTAGCGACTCCAGTACACCCACCATCGCCAACGTCGCCGAAACCGGAAACAGGATGCGAAAGGTATCCGAGGTCAAAGGAACATCGGGCAGGAAAAATGTCGGCAGGCTATCGGGCAATCTGCCCATGTCGCCGACAGTACGGATATCGATGCCCCAAAACATGCATACGGCCGTCATCGCCACGATCGCGACCAAGGGCGAGGGAATCGTCCTGGTAAACAGCGGCAGCAAATAGATGATGGCCAGGGCCACCGCACAGACTGCGTAGACCTGCCAAGGCATGCCGACCAACTCGGGCAACTGAGCCAGAAAAATCAGGATTGCTGGCGCGTTGATGAAGCCGTAAGCTGTGCCGTCAGTAAGGGCGGTCTCTCACTCTACGAAAACGCGAAAGCCGCTCGGTCAACGTCAACCATGACTTGTTGAAGCCGCCCTAAAACTACCCAACAACTTCACGTCCCATCGCCCCTGACTTCGCGAAAAAAAAAAGCCAGTACTTAGCTGATCTGTCACCAGCGATTACATGTGGCCCTCATCCCTTTTATGTTGTGCCATGTTCCACATCAAATTTCCTGCTTTAGTCCTCCCTATATACCGACTGGGCCGGCCTTCCACAGCAAGGGCATCAGCGCCTTGCCGGCTGCCATCCTGCCTTCAGGGCCTCGGTGGGCGTACAGAACATTCGCTTGCCCCGTGCGGGAGTTGTGTAAGTGCGTTCGTAGTCACGTTGCCCAGGCATGTGAAAGATCCTCTTTCCGTTGCGGGAGAGGTTGCCTTTGATGTTGCAGCCAGTAGCGACTGGGAGCGTAGTAGAAAATGAGGTCTTAACTGATGAAGCGCGCTTTGCGCGTCTGAAGTCTGCTGGCAACTGAAAAGAGCCGCTCCAGATGTTGAGCTTGTGTTGCTGAGCAATGCTCTCGTCAGCAACGAAGGACGTGGAATATTGTCGATACGCAACTGCCCAACCAGAACTCACCATCCAGCGGTTGACCGACTCCCCGTGGAGAAAGCACTCGGCTACCACTCGGCCGTAGTGGTCCGTGTCCTTGGGCTGGCAGCGAACGGTCTTGTCCAGCAGATAGTCGTCTAGCGCGGCTGCGGACCGCCGGCCACATGGCCAGGAGCGTCCGTTGCTCCTGATGCATAGCTGGTTACTTTCCGGGGCGTCGATCCCCCATAGGCGAATGCGTTGCTTCGACACGGTGAGGGTATCGCCGTCCGTGACCGTGGCGCGGCCTACCAATTCTGCTGCGATGCCAGCAACCGAAGCAAAAACCAAAAGCAGACCCACCAGAACCTTCGACACCATCGACAACCACTTCCTTCCAGACACTTTCAGCCGTGTGCGCAACTTCCGTACTGCATGAAACGCAGCACTGCCAGAGCAGCGGGAGTCGAATCTTGTAAGGCACGGGCACGCTGCCGCTCAGGCGTCGCACGGGTTGGCTCAGGCGTCGCACGGGTTGAGCGACCGTGAGCCCTTGTGCCAGCACCAGCTAGGGTGCTGCGAAGTCCCGATCTTCATCAGGGACGTCAGTCGGTTAAGGGCATGACTCTTTGATCCGCCTACGGCCGCGGGGGGAGCTCGGAGTTCATCTCACGCTGTTGGGTTGAACCAGTAAAGACATCAGACAAAAAAAGCACGCTGCAGCGGCAGCAAGCCCGCCCCAAGCATGACGGCATCGCCACGCACGCCTGCGACACGGAGCTCAGGTAGCGGCGGCGACAGGCCGTGACGGTTCGGCGCCCGTGGGACATGCAAACGCGCCACCAAGGCCTCTGTCAATGGGGCTGGGAGCCGCCCGCCAATGATAACCATTTGGGGGTCTAGGCCATAGGACAGGATGCTGCAGAGTCGGGCGAACGGCTCTTGGGCCATAGCGAGCCATGCTTCCACACCAGGCGTTGCAATGGTCAGGTTTGGAAGCAATTGCTCGACGGTTTCCATCTTCCCTTCCGCGGCCTGCACATAGCGCAGTAAGGAGTCAAGATTGGGATACTCCAGACCGGACACAGTCCAGATGCCGCCGAACTCGCCTGCATTGCCTCGATGACCACGGAGCAGGCGGCCGTTGCTGATGATGCCGCCGCCGAATCCATTAGTCAGATGGAGATAGACGAAGTCGGCGCAGTCACGACCGATGCCGTAAAGGCTCTCGGCGACCGCGGCCACTGCGCCGTCGTTTTCGACGATCGCCGGAACTCCGAGGGCCTGTTCGAACAACGGCACCAGCTCCATTCCTGTCCAGTCCTCCAGCGCGGGTGGGCCCACCATCTCGGCCCCCTGCCCGCTGAAAAACGCGGAGATACCCACGCCCACACCGAGGACGCGCGTGGGCGTAACACCCGCCTCTGCCAGCAGCTCATCAGCAAATTCACGCAGTTGCGCCAACACCTGCACGCGATCCATCTGTGCCATCGCCTGTCGCCGTTGCCCACGCACAGCGCCGCTCAGATCCAGTAGGGCAATCGCGAACGCGTCACCCATCATGCTGACTCCGAAGGCAAAGGCATGGTTGGGGTTCAAGCGCACGTCCACGCTTGGGTTGCCCGGCCCCTCTGGCGCTCTGGAGGCAAGGCGCAAGAGATCGCTCTGCGCAAATCCCCGCAGCAAGCGGGCCACGGTGGGCTGTGAGAGGCCCAGCAGTCGCGGTAAGGCGGCCTGGCTCTGCACACCGAACTTGAAGAGATGGTCAAGTAGCAAGCGCCCGCCAGGGCTTGGAACGCCAGAGGAAACGTCCATCATGAATACGCGATGCGGCCCTGCATGGAGCGGGCGACAAATCTACCATGTGGACACAATAATTTCATACATGGTAAATAGTATTACCCCCACATTATTTTACTGGGGACCTTTGCATGCCGTTTACCTCACCTTCCATCACCGCGTTGGCGCTTGCCTTGGCGGCCGCCACCGCCCATTCCGGGGCGTCCGCCCAAGAGGCTCAATCCATGAATCGGCAAGCCGTCGACTTGGACGCTGTCGTTGTAACCGGAACACCCAATGGACGCTCTCAGAAGGACGCGCCGTTCGCCATCAGTGTGATCTCCGAAGAGACCTTGCAACGCCGCTCGGCGACCAGCAGCGTGGACATGCTTCGCGCAGTGCCCGGGATCTCTGCTGAACCCTCCGGCGGACAAGGCGGTGGCCAGAACCTCTACGTGCGCGGACTGCCCGCTGGTGGTTGGTTCTACATGCAGTACCAAGAAGATGGCCTGACCCTGTTCGACGAGCCACAGGAAAGCTTCCTCAACATCGACAACCTCTTTTCCTTGGACATGATGACCGAGCGCCTGGAGGTGGTTCGCGGGGGCACCTCGCCGCTGTTTGCCACCAACGCGCCCGGCGGCACTGTCAACGCGATCACACGGCATGGCACCGCGACGCCGGAGGGCGCGGTTCGGCTAACCAATGGAAGTAATGGGCAGTGGCGCCAGGATGCCTACAGTGCCGGTCCGCTAAGCGAGAACGTGCTCTACAGCATCGGTGGTTTCCATCGTACCGACGATGGCTTGCGCCGCACCGGCTACACAGCGGACAAGGGAGGCCAGTTGCGCGGCACCCTCACCTTTCTGCTGGGGGATGCGGTGTTGGATGTGGATGCGAAACTTCTCAACGACCGCACCGCGTTCTACAACCCGATCCCGTTGCGGGACCCACGCGTGCCCGATCGCTCGCTCTCGGCGCTGATCGATCCATTGGACGGTACCTTGCTGTCCAGCGATCTGCGACATACCACCGTGCCCACCTTCTTCGGCAACCAACTCCAACAGCGGAGCCTGGATCTTGCCGACGGCATCCACACCAACGTCAAACAGTTCGGCACACACCTGGAATGGGGCCTCGGGCATGGAGTTACGCTGGATAACCGCATGCGCTATGTCAGTGCGCAGGTCGACTATACCTCGCTGTTCTCCGGCGCAGCCCCTAGCGATGCGGCAGGATATCTCGGCACCCAACTGGGGCGCGCGCGCACCGGGTTCGGCGCCAACGTTGCACGCACCGGTTATGTTATCGCCGCCGATGGCAGCCCTTAGGAAACTCTGAACAATCCATCGTGATCTGCCACAATCGATCAACGACCCGAGTAGACGATTTCGATGCAGCTGACCTTCGGCGACGCGGAGTACAACGGCAAGCGCAAGCGGACGCGGCGTGAGGTGTTCTTGGCCGAGATGGACCAGGTCGTGCCGTGGAAGGACCTGCTGGCGCTGATCGAGCCGCACTACCCGAAGTCGGGGCAGCCGGGGCGACAGCCGTATCGGCTGGAGACCATGCTGCGCATCCACTTTTTGCAGCAGTGGTATGCACTGAGCGATCCATCGGCGGAAGAAGCGCTGTACGACACGGTGTCGATGCGCCGTTTCGCCAAGATCGGCGGGCTGGATGAGGTGCCGGACGAGACGACGATTCTCAACTTCCGCCATCTGTTGGAGCAGCACGATTTGGCGCGCAAGCTGTTCAATCGGGTCAACGCGCACCTGTCGCGCAAGGGGCAGAGCTTGCGCGGCGGGACGATCGTGGACGCCACGATCATCGCTGCGCCCAGCTCGACCAAGAACAAGGATGGCGAGCGCGATCCGGAGATGCACCAAACCAAGAAGGGCAACCAGTACTACTTCGGGATGAAGGCGCACATCGGGGTGGACGATGACTCCGGGCTGGTGCACCACGTGGAGTGCACGGCGGCCAACGTGGCCGATATCACACAAGCGCACAAGCTGCTGCACGGCAAGGAGGACACGCTGTGCGCGGACAGCGGCTACACCGGGCTTGAGAAACGCGAGGAGATGAAGCGCAAGCGCAAACTGCGCTACCTGATCGCGGAGAAGCCCTCGAAGCTGAAGCAGATTAAGAACAAGCGCGAACTGAAGTTGGCCAAGCGCTGGGAGCACACAAAAGCCAGCCTGCGTGCAAAGGTGGAACACCCGTTTCGGGTGATCAAGCGCCAGTTTGGCTACGTCAAGGTGCGCTATCGCGGTTTGGCGAAGAACACCGCACAGATGCTGATGCTGTTTGCGCTGTCGAATCTGTGGCTGAAGCGCAAAGAGTTCATTACCGCCGCGGGGTAGGTGCGCCCGTAATCGGGACGATACCCCGAAAAAGCGCCAAAAACGGCGAAAAACCGAGGATCTGAGCGCGGTCACCGCGACCGATATGGCTTACCACATCCTCCGATCGCGTTGTTCAGACCTTCCCTTACGACCCGTCCGGCAGCAACGGCCTGGTATTGGAAAGCGGCTTGTGGAACAGCCGCACCCGCCTGCGCACGTTGTCCGACGACCTGCGCCTGAGCAAGGCCTTCGATGCCAGTGAAGCCGGACAACACACGGTGACTGCCGGCATCAATGTGCAGCACTTCGAATACGCGCAAGATCGTCTGCAGAATACGGTGCTGACCACACTACGCAACAACCCACAGCGTCTGGACGTACTGGCCTATGACGCGGCCGGCAACATGGTAGGCGCTGTCACGCAGAACGGTTTTGTTCGCTACGGCAACGGCGTTACGCGAGGCTTTGCAAGCGGCACCTACCTGTCACCGCATCTATGGGATTCGGTGAAGTTCGGACGCTTTAGTCTCGACGCCGGCATGCGCTACACCCGCTATACCGCCGACGGCGGCGTCTACGCCAACACCAATCGAAACCTTGGCGATCCAACAACATTGGCGGACGACAACGTTGGCGGCCTCAGTGGCACATTCAATGCGCGCGATGATCGCCAGCATGCGTTGCAATGGACCGTCGGCGGCGAGTATGCGGTGAACCCAGCGCTACAGGCCTTCGCGCGTTACACCGCCTCACAGCGACTGCCACGCCTGCAAAACGTCTACCAGACCCAGAATGCAGCAGTTACCGACATCGACCAGGGCGAGGTCGGTCTGCGCGGCACAGTTGGCGACGCGCTTTCGCTCTCCAGCGTCGCGTTCTGGAGCCGCTTCAATGATCTCTCGATCAGCGCAATCGTTCTGGATGCAACGGGCGCGGTGCAGAACCTCAACCTGGTCGGCAGCACGCAAACACTTGGTTTGGAATCTGAGTTCACGTGGCGTCCAGTCGACCTGTTCGGTATGACGGGCTCTGTGACTCTACAAGATCCGCAGACTAAAAGCCTGAGCAACGCGACCACCAACAGCGCAGTTCCTGGTTTGAATGGTAACCAGATCTCACGCATCCCGAAATACATCGTCTCGTTAAGCCCGACGCTGTATTTCGATATCGCTGGCAAGCCCACCGAGCTGACCGCAACGGCATATCGTATCGGGCAGCGCTACGTCGACTACACCAACGCCACCGCATTGCCCGCCTACACAAGCTACGACCTTGGTCTATCCACCTACCTGAGTAAGCACCTGGAGCTGCAACTACATGCAGCCAACATCAGCAACGTTGTTGGCTTGACCGAAGGCAATGCGCGCGTAGATACCTTGTCTGGTCAAGGCACCGCTGAAGCGATCTACGCGCGACCCATCTTTGGGCGTAACTACACTGCATCGCTGACCTGGAGGTGGTGAGCATGCGTGCACACATTATGGTTGCAGTCCTGACGCTGTTGTTGCCAACGTTCCACGTCGCTGCCTCGACTCCAGCAAAACTGACGTTGTCCGAGCGCTTGCGCGACCCCAATGCTGGCACCATTGTGGTCTCGCATCGTGCTTGCTGGATGCTGGCCGCGGAGAACACGTTGGCTGGCATCAATGCATGCGTGGCACGCGGCATCGACATGGTAGAGATCGACATCCGCACCACGCGTGATGGACAACTGGTCCTCATGCATGACGATAGCGTTGACCGGACCACGAACGGTCACGGCGCCGTTACCGATCTCACCGCCGCACAGATCGCACGTATGCGCATCCGCACCAAAGGCGGTGGCCCAGACGCTTCATTGACCGAGTGGCATCCACCCACTTTTGCACAAGCCCTTGCTGTCGCGCGCGGGAAAACCTTGATCAACCTCGATGTCAAGGATGCTTCGTTGAGCCAGGTCATGGATGCAGTTGAGGCGGCCAATGCACAGCGAGACGTCCTGCTGAACGTACCGATAGGTGTGCCCAGCGAAATTGTCGAACGCGCGCATCGCTCTGATATTGCACTGCAAGTGTTGTACATCGAACGCGATACCAAGATAGCTGCAGCAGAGGCTTTTCAACGCGCCGCGACGTTGCGGCCTACATCGCTACAACTTATGTTCGACGATGCTTCGCTCATCGAGACGGCACGTCACGTTTCCAAAGGGAAGATCCGGCTTTTCGTCAATACAATGACGAACGATATTGCCAGCGGGCATCCGATGAACCTTTCAGGCGACTATACCGATTCAAAAGCGCTGAGGGATCCGGCGAAGATCTGGGGAGTCTTACGCGACCGCGGTGTCAGCATGATGCAAACAGATCAACCCTTTGCCCTACAGAGCTACCTGCAATACGGGCGCCGAATACTTTAGATGGTCATTTTATGGCCAGGCAAACTGCGTTAACCGATTTCATACTCTAGGCAGATAAAAGGCCGCGCGGATAGACAAGCGGGCGGCCTACTCATGACCGTGGTTGCTATCTACAAGCGCTAAATCATCACCACGATCTTCACGCTGCTCAAGAAATCGCGAGCGCCGTGAGATGTAAGGCTGTTCGTAATCGCACCACTCATTCACTACCCTTGACCCTCCTGGAGAACCATCGTGAAACGATCCACGCGTCCCTGGAAGAAAACGATCTGCACTCTTGCTTGCCTGGCAATTGCAGCGCTTTCCGGCGCAGCATCGGCTGCAAACAACTGGAATCCCCAGCACATCCTCGGCGCGCTCAAGCGACCGCATCAGATCAGTGGCGTCAGTATCGCCGTCATCGCACATCGTGGCGTCGTGAGTGCCGGCTGCCCAGAGAACTCGTCCTGCTCAATCCTTGCCACCTACAACAACAATGTTGAGGCGATCGAACTGGATGTCAAGCAGTCCGCTGATGGAACACCTTGGCTCTTCCACGATCAGAATGTCGGGCGCCTTCTTGAGCACAGCCCAAATTTCAATATTTTCCAGGCTGCTAACAATCCGACGGGTTGGAATCCCGACGTGCGCACGTTGAGCAATGCGGAGCTCAATGCTGCGTTGCTCCGCGATCGGAACTTCGCCAAGACGGGCTACCACCCCGTCACACTGACTCGCGCGCTTACCACGATTCGCGACTCGGCGAATCACATGGTCATCGTGCTGGACTTGAAAATACTTGACGCAGTATCGCGCGCCGCTGATCTTGCACGGGCATATGGCATGGAGAACCAGGTCGTCCTGAAGTTCAGTGCGTCGCTACTTGCGCGCAACCCAGACAGCATCACCAATTATACCAAGGGCGTTGCATTTGCACCCACCATCTACGCTGGCGACATGGACAACCTTGCCGATGGTGGCTATGTCGGACTATGCGGCACGATCAGTAGCGACACGCCGTTCTGCCGAGTCAACGCCTGGATCAGTCAGGTCAGAGGCAAACAAAACTTCGCGTGGTTGGAAATTGGCAATAAGCAACCGCGCCGTGGTGATCCCACCGCCGAGCTGCTAGCGGACAATCAAGCGAAAAAGGAGGCTATTGGTGCGTTCTCGCCGGTGTCGGAATATCGCGTCAGCTCACACGATGGTTATCACTTCGTCCGCAGCAATGGCACCTGTTGCGCTGCACTGAGTGATTACCTGACGCGCACCAAGCACTTCGGTGATGAAACCGCAGATGAGCGTCACAACTACCTGCTGCAGGTGGTTGCCGGTTTCACTAGCATCATCACTGACGACCCGCTAGGCGTTATTCGTTCCTCTATCAAACGCGATACGACTCGCTACCTGTGATTTCCAAACGGGGCCGGCGCATGCCGGCCCCTTCCATAACGGTTCGAAGACAAGCCTATCCGGGCCAGGTCACCTTATGCGTCTTGCAAGCAGTTGGAAATCCATCCTCATTGTTAGTGCAATCGCCGCCCTCGCCTGGCTCTTGTTACGACAGGCTGACGACTCCAAGAGTGTTTCACCGTCAACGAACATGCTTTCCCAGGTGCAGAAGCACCCTTTAGGGAAACTCTGAACAATCCATCGTGATCTGCCACAATCGATCAACGACCCGAGTAGACGATTTCGATGCAGCTGACCTTCGGCGACGCGGAGTACAACGGCAAGCGCAAGCGGACGCGGCGTGAGGTGTTCTTGGCCGAGATGGACCAGGTCGTGCCGTGGAAGGACCTGCTGGCGCTGATCGAGCCGCACTACCCGAAGTCGGGGCAGCCGGGGCGACAGCCGTATCGGCTGGAGACCATGCTGCGCATCCACTTTTTGCAGCAGTGGTATGCACTGAGCGATCCATCGGCGGAAGAAGCGCTGTACGACACGGTGTCGATGCGCCGTTTCGCCAAGATCGGCGGGCTGGATGAGGTGCCGGACGAGACGACGATTCTCAACTTCCGCCATCTGTTGGAGCAGCACGATTTGGCGCGCAAGCTGTTCAATCGGGTCAACGCGCACCTGTCGCGCAAGGGGCAGAGCTTGCGCGGCGGGACGATCGTGGACGCCACGATCATCGCTGCGCCCAGCTCGACCAAGAACAAGGATGGCGAGCGCGATCCGGAGATGCACCAAACCAAGAAGGGCAACCAGTACTACTTCGGGATGAAGGCGCACATCGGGGTGGACGATGACTCCGGGCTGGTGCACCACGTGGAGTGCACGGCGGCCAACGTGGCCGATATCACACAAGCGCACAAGCTGCTGCACGGCAAGGAGGACACGCTGTGCGCGGACAGCGGCTACACCGGGCTTGAGAAACGCGAGGAGATGAAGCGCAAGCGCAAACTGCGCTACCTGATCGCGGAGAAGCCCTCGAAGCTGAAGCAGATTAAGAACAAGCGCGAACTGAAGTTGGCCAAGCGCTGGGAGCACACAAAAGCCAGCCTGCGTGCAAAGGTGGAACACCCGTTTCGGGTGATCAAGCGCCAGTTTGGCTACGTCAAGGTGCGCTATCGCGGTTTGGCGAAGAACACCGCACAGATGCTGATGCTGTTTGCGCTGTCGAATCTGTGGCTGAAGCGCAAAGAGTTCATTACCGCCGCGGGGTAGGTGCGCCCGTAATCGGGACGATACCCCGAAAAAGCGCCAAAAACGGCGAAAAACCGAGGATCTGAGCGCGGTCACCGCGACCGATATGGCTTACCACATCCTCCGATCGCGTTGTTCAGACCTTCCTTAGCTAGCGGAAGTGCGTTGGCTCCTGTGCAATCTGGGCAAGACAGGCCGTCCGCTCAAGAGGTCATCACCGCGGCGGCGGCACTCCCTCCAGATTTCCAGGCCGATGTGCTTTTGCGTGTGGCCGCGTCCGAAGATATCCCCTTATTGGAAAACCACGGCGCTCGCGACAGCGCGATCGTAGGCCTCAGCGAGCAGGCCTACACCCTTGCTGAACACGCCACGCGAAGACTTCCCGGTATTGCCACTGTCGGTTTTGCGGGTGAAGAAAGCGAGGACGAGCTGCGAAGCGCACGGACCGCCGGTCTGGACCAGCTCACCTTACAGACGCGCGCCATCTCTGCTATGAAAAGCCATTCAATCAGCCGCGCCACCGCGCTGCTGACGGAGTTGCCCAGGCCTGCTGTCGCCAACTGCGAGAGCGACTACGTGGACGACCCGACGCCGATCTACGCGGTCGCTCCGACACTCTCTGTCAATGATGCCTCCCAAAACACCGAACTACTCCTTGGCCAAGTTGATCGCGCTCGGAGCGAGGCTGAAATCGCACCTGCGCTAAAGTTCGTGACTGCATTACCTCTTGAAGCGCCGGCGACTGAAGTCGCGATTGCACAACGCCTGGCGAAGATGCTGCTGCGTGCGCGGGGCGATGACGCCACTTTCACGGCAACCGAGTTGAGTGTTGCGTCGGACATTCAACTGGCACTTCAGCGCGTTGAAAGCATTCCTGGAATCCACTCACAATTGCGGGCCAGTTATCGCAGCTATGTGGACGAGCATGTGTCAGCAACTCGTTGTCCGGCTAGCTTAGTTGGCAACCATCGACTACTTGAGCAGCGCTACGTCGCGGAGCTACCCGATGATAGAATCCGCGAACCTGCAGGCACACCGGTTTCAGCGAAATCAGACGTTGATGATGCTGTATCCCTGATTCGCCAAGCTGGCTACAACATCCGCACCCAGCTACTTGGCTACGTTGGACAAGAGCCACTCCGTGACGCTGCACTGGCCGCTGCATCAAGCGAGTTCCTCGATCAAATCGATGCAGAACCGCTACGTATGGCGGCAAACACCGACGTGACCGGCCGCATCGAACGCGCACAACTAATGGAGATCCTCCGCTATCTGGAGTATGCACCGCCAGGCAGTTCGCGCGAGCGTGGCTTTGCCTTGCTCGAGGGCCTACTTAACGGAGTGTATTACCAGCGCGACCACGATGTTTGGTTCCGCGATCTCAAGCGCGTGGCAGATCAATCCTTGCGCTGGCCAGATCGTGCCCTTCGGCTGCGCCGCCTGGCTGTCAGCGCCGTCCCTGTCATTCGTGTCTATGCAATGCTAATGCAGCGCAAACAGTTCCCACAGTCAAGTTAGGGAAACTCTGAACAATCCATCGTGATCTGCCACAATCGATCAACGACCCGAGTAGACGATTTCGATGCAGCTGACCTTCGGCGACGCGGAGTACAACGGCAAGCGCAAGCGGACGCGGCGTGAGGTGTTCTTGGCCGAGATGGACCAGGTCGTGCCGTGGAAGGACCTGCTGGCGCTGATCGAGCCGCACTACCCGAAGTCGGGGCAGCCGGGGCGACAGCCGTATCGGCTGGAGACCATGCTGCGCATCCACTTTTTGCAGCAGTGGTATGCACTGAGCGATCCATCGGCGGAAGAAGCGCTGTACGACACGGTGTCGATGCGCCGTTTCGCCAAGATCGGCGGGCTGGATGAGGTGCCGGACGAGACGACGATTCTCAACTTCCGCCATCTGTTGGAGCAGCACGATTTGGCGCGCAAGCTGTTCAATCGGGTCAACGCGCACCTGTCGCGCAAGGGGCAGAGCTTGCGCGGCGGGACGATCGTGGACGCCACGATCATCGCTGCGCCCAGCTCGACCAAGAACAAGGATGGCGAGCGCGATCCGGAGATGCACCAAACCAAGAAGGGCAACCAGTACTACTTCGGGATGAAGGCGCACATCGGGGTGGACGATGACTCCGGGCTGGTGCACCACGTGGAGTGCACGGCGGCCAACGTGGCCGATATCACACAAGCGCACAAGCTGCTGCACGGCAAGGAGGACACGCTGTGCGCGGACAGCGGCTACACCGGGCTTGAGAAACGCGAGGAGATGAAGCGCAAGCGCAAACTGCGCTACCTGATCGCGGAGAAGCCCTCGAAGCTGAAGCAGATTAAGAACAAGCGCGAACTGAAGTTGGCCAAGCGCTGGGAGCACACAAAAGCCAGCCTGCGTGCAAAGGTGGAACACCCGTTTCGGGTGATCAAGCGCCAGTTTGGCTACGTCAAGGTGCGCTATCGCGGTTTGGCGAAGAACACCGCACAGATGCTGATGCTGTTTGCGCTGTCGAATCTGTGGCTGAAGCGCAAAGAGTTCATTACCGCCGCGGGGTAGGTGCGCCCGTAATCGGGACGATACCCCGAAAAAGCGCCAAAAACGGCGAAAAACCGAGGATCTGAGCGCGGTCACCGCGACCGATATGGCTTACCACATCCTCCGATCGCGTTGTTCAGACCTTCCTTAGAGGAGTTGGCAAGGCGACCTTGTCGACTTCCCTCAATTCAGTGCCAGCCAAAACTGGAGGTCTGCGATTGATGTTGATCACGGAACTCGGCGCGTGTTAGCCCGCCCAGGCTGTCGTGCGAGATCTGCTGGTTGTAGTCGGCCAGCCAATGTTCGGTATGCTCGCGAACCTCGCTCAGCGTGTGGAACAGATGCATGTCCAGCACACTGCGCCGGTAGCTGCCGTTGAAGCGTTCGATGAAACCGTTTTGCATTGGACGCCCCGGCTCGATGAAGTCCAAGGCGATGTCCTTGCGCTCGGCCCACTCGGCCAATGCCAATGCAACAAACTCCGGGCCATTGGCCAAGCTAAGTTTGCCGGGGTAGCCGCGCCAGGCTGCGATGCGTTCCAAGGTGCGGATGACGCGGGCGGCTGGAATATTCAAGTCCACTTCGATCGCCAAGGCTTCCCGGCTGAAGTCGTCGATGACATTGAACGCACGGAAGCGTCGACCATCCCATAGCGCATCGGACATGAAGTCGATCGGTAATCCCCCCACAGGTTAGCTGACGCCAGAAGTGGAATTTTCTCGTACCCTTTTCCGAGGAGGTTCCATGAAGACATCCCGCTTCACCGACAGCCAGATCATTGCCGTCCTCAAGCAGGCCGAGGCCGGCACGCCCGTGCCGGAGTTGTGCCGGGAACACGGCATCAGCTCGGCGACGTTCTACAAGTGGCGCAGCAAGTTCGGCGGCATGGACGCATCGCTGATGTCCCAGCTCAGGGAGCTGCAGGACGAGAACCGGCGCCTGAAGAAGATGTACGCCGATGCCCAGCTCAGCGCCGACCTGCTGAAGGAGGCGATGGCAAAAAAATGGTGAGGCCATCTCAACGCCGGGAGATGGCCCGATGGGCCGTAGATGGTGGCCACACGAACATCCGGCATGCCTGCCGGACCTTTGCGGTGAGCGAGACCTGCTTTCGCTATCAAGCCAAGGCCAGCGAGGAGAACGCCCGGATTGCCGATTGGCTGGTGCGGTTGACCACAACCTATCGTGATTGGGGGTTCGGCCTGTGCTTTCTGCACCTGCGCAACGTGAAGGGCTTTGGCTGGAATCACAAGCGGGTGTACCGCATCTATCGGGAGCTGGAGTTGAACCTGCGGATCAAGCCGAAGAAGCAGCTGGTGCGCGAGCGGCCAGAGCCGTTGGCGGTGCCGGAGACGATCAACCAGGTCTGGTCGATGGATTTCATGCACGACCAGCTGGCCGACGGCCGCAGCTTCCGGTTGTTCAATGTGCTCGATGACTTCAACCGTGAGGGTCTGGGCATCGAGGTCGACTTATCGCTGCCATCGGCCCGGGTGATCCGCTCGTTGGAACAGATCATTGACTGGCGCGGCAAGCCAAACGCCATTCGCTGCGACAACGGCCCGGAGTACATCAGCGGCGCGCTGCTAGCTTGGGCACAGCAGCGCGGGATTCGGATCGAGCACATCCAGCCAGGCAAGCCGCAGCAGAATGCCTATGTCGAACGTTACAACCGCACCGTCCGCTACGCCTGGCTGGCCACAACGTTGTTCGACACCATCGAGCAGGTTCAGGACAAGGCCACGCGCTGGCTATGGACGTACAACCATGAGCGCCCCAACATGGCGCTCGGCGGTATCACGCCAGCAATGAAATTGGCGATGGCCGCCTAGCTCCACTTTTGGCGAACGCTCAAAGCGGGGGGATTACCGATCGACCATCCAGCATTGGGTCGATCACCGCATGCCAGCGGCTGCGGATGACGGGTCGGGATCCGGCGCCTGCTGCGACGCCGTTGATTGAGTTTCATCAGGCAATACACACGCCAGACCCTTTTGTGATTCCACACGTGTCCGCGACGCCGGATGATCTGAAAAAGCTTTCCAAAACCACGCTCGGGAAAGCGCTCAGCCAATTCGTACAGCAGCGCAATGACCTCCTCGTCGCGATCGGGACGGCGCCGATAGCGCGCTGTCGAGCTCGCCACGCCAACGACCGCACAGGCCCGGCGCTCGCTCCAGCCATGCTGCTCGACGAGCCAGGCAAGAAGCGGGCGTTTGTGCGCCGGGTCTACAGCTTTTTTGCGATGACATCCTTCAATTCATGGTTTTCCATCGCGAGCTCGGCGTACATGCGTTTGAGCTTACTGTGCTCGGTCTCCAGGTCGCGAAGGCGCTGCACATCGGCGGCCTCCATGCCGCCGTACTTGGACTTCCAGGCGTAGTACGTCGCGTCGGAAATACCCAGCTCACGGCACACATCCTTGACCTGGCGGCCGCCCTCAACCTGCTTCAGCGTGGCGACAATCTGGCTCTCGGTGAACTTGCTCTTGCGCATCGTTGGTCTCCTCGGTGGCTAGTGTCCGGAGACCTCTAACTATGGATGGACCAATTTTACGGGGAGTTGACACAGCGTCCAGCTGGCCACGCGCAATTCGCGGGCGCGGCACAGACGCTTGTCGTAGCCGCTACGACACCGATGGCCACAGTTGGAGCACACGGCTGCTTTTTCGGCGCCGCAAGGTCACGATCCGCGCCTTCGGGACACCGAACACGCCCTTCAGCGTGGACCCTGCCGCGAAGCGGGGAAGGAAAATAACGCGCTTAGCCGACGGCCCGTTTTCATGCACAACACCGCGTCAAAAAGTCAGCACAGGATGCACTACCTTCTGGGGCGCCGGAAAGGGCCTGCTTTCAAGGCTCAATGCACCTACAAGGGCCTTAAGGCACACACACGAATCCGCGATGAGCTCGAAAACGTTGCGTGCATGCCGAAGCCTCACAACAAGTCCGCCAGTGCTGTATCGACACCAGCGCTACACCAGAGAAATACTCATCGAGCTGCTGCCGAAGTAGCAGTCACACTGTCCACCCGTTCGCTTCACAATGCAGCAGTTCGTGTGCGAGCAGCACCGAGCTGGGACACGCCGTCGATGATGGCAGCCGCCGAGGACAACCACGACTAAGGTTGGGATAACGGTCATTTTGCGTGTTGATGGTAGCAAGCTGGGCGACAGTGAACGCCTGATGTCAAGCGCAGATATCCCCGATCTGTCGATGCTCGAATGGCTCCGCGAACAACCATTTCTAACTTCCAAATCCCTAAGAGAACTCTCGCCCAATGAAAGCCGATCCCCAACAACTGCAAGTGGCAGCCCTTGCGATTGCCCTTTTCGCAGCGCTCACATCCTCGGTTGCCACAGCGCAAACCCCGGGCGTCGTACAACCTCGTAATCCGGACCGCGCCGTCCTACCAGTCATCTCCGGCTCCAAAGTCAGCACTCCCGGTGGGTCATGTACGGTGGGCGCAGTGTTGGTCCCAACGAGCATCTTTCACAGACTGACACCTTACCAACGTGCCACACGTTGGATCGTACTAGCCAAGCACTGCGCGCCGATGTACGCGAGCATCCACGTAGGTACCACTGCCATCGGAACCGTCGTTTGGCAGTCGGCTGCCTCGGACATCGAGCTTGTGCGAGTGTCGCCCATGCAGGATCCGTCGACAGCGCTGTACTGCGCTTCGCACCGTAGCGCGGTGTTCTGTAATCCGATCCAGTCTTATATTCCCCTAGCGAACAATCAGGTCTTCATGCCGCGTGCGGGGCGGGAAGCACGACTCGCTGTTAGCGGATGGTCAAACGCACCAGATGGGCGGTTCTGCACAAGCGGTTGGCGAACCGGCGTTCGCTGCGTGTGGCAAGGTATGTCTCTCGCACCGGGAATCTGGAGACCGAGCTATGAGCATATCAGTGCAGCAGACGCGTCCGAGTTTAGCAGTATTGATAACGGGGACTCGGGCGGCCCCGTCGTTAGTTACGACCGGCATCTGCTCGGGATTATCTCCTCCGGCGAGCCTGGTGGCCGCTCCATCGTCTACTACACGCCAATGCAACAGGTATTGCATGAGCTGTTTAGCTACTCCCTAGCGCCGGCAGACCTGCCTACCTCCGCGGGCGACGACAATCCTCTATCCCCCAGCGGGGAAAATGTCGGATGGGAATTGGCACCGACTGACAGCTAAGCGCGTAGCAAAGGCCTGACGTCTGTTAGAAATGAATAGTTGGGTGAGGCAGCCGCTGACGCCATTCGAGGCCACCACCGCCCAGTTGCACGGTGCAACTGATGGCGGTAAAGGCGATCGGCTGCTGGTGCGCGCGTTCGTGTTCGTGCTGCCGGTGATCAAGCAGGGCCTCAGCGGCGTGTGGCAAACCGTCCAGGGCACTTGGTCGTTGATCGTCGGCGTATTTACCGGCAACGGCGATCGCATCCGTCAGGGCCTTTTGCAGCTGTGGGCCGGTATCAACCTGCAGCTGGCCAACTGGCCGGCGCGGATGCTGCGGGCCGGCACCGACATGATCAGCGGCCTGCTTCAGCGCATCCGCTCCAAGCTCGGTAACGCGGGCAACGCGATCGCCAGCGTGGGCACCGGCGTGGTCGACCGCTTCAAGGGCCTGCTGGGCATCCACAGCCCCTCCCGCGTCTTGTGCAGTTGGACGACTTCACCGGCCTCACCGCGGACTTGCAGCGCGGCCAGGGCGCGCCTGTGCAGGCCGTGGCGGCGCTTGGCAACCGCATGCGCGCGGTCGGCGCCGGCCTGGCCCTGGCGACAGCGACAGCGCCAGTGGCCGCGATCGACAGCCGCGCTCCGCTGTCGCCACCTGAGCGTGCCGCGAGCGCGGCTGCAGGCGGCAACAGCTACGTCATCCACATCCACGCCGCACCCGGCATGGACACCACCGCACTGGCGCGCGAAGTGGCGCGCCTGCTTGAAGAGCGCGACCGGCGCGCAGCGGCGGCCCGCCGCTTCAGCCTGCGCGACGACTGAGGATCCACCCCGATGATGATGTCCGACGGCAGCTTCGTGCTTTCTTTAGAAAGCGCGGTATTCCCACAGCTGCAGCGGCAGATGAGTTGGCGCCACTCCAGCAGTGAGCGCGTCGGCGCGGCCGGCCAGCCAGTTCCCGGCCCTGGCGAGGACACCATTGAGCTGTCGGGGCTGATCGCGCCAGATCTGACCGGCTCGCGTGGATCGCTGACCACGTTGCGCAGACTGGGCACCGCTGGTGAATCGCAGCCGCTGGTCGATGGCACGGGCTGGGTCTATGGCCCGTATCTGTTGCTGGCGGTCAACGAGACGGCGACGCTGTTCTTCCCGAACGGTACACCTCGCCGGATCGAGTTCCAGCTGAGCCTGCGCTGCGCAGGCGACATCGCTCTGGAGTCGCCCGCTTCATGAGCTACCCGATTCCACAGTGGCCTGTCGTGCTCGATGGCACCGACCTTACCGCACGCATTTCACCGCGCCTGCTCGATCTCACACTCACCGAGTGCCGTGACAGTGAGGCCGATCAACTTGATCTGCGCATCCACGACCACGACGGCAAGATGGCGCTACTCTAGCGCGGCGTGCGGCTTGCCGTCGCGCTGGGCTGGAAGGCCACCGGCCTGTTCGAAAAAGGCACGTTCATCGTGGACGAAGTGAATACAGCGGTTCGCCCGACATCATCACCGTGCGAGCGCGTAGCGCCGACCTCGCCGCTGACATGCGCACGCGGCGCGAAGGCAGCTGGCACAACACCATGCTGGGCGCGGTCCTCAATGCGCTGGCCGGCGAGCACGGACTGACGTCGCGAGTGGCAGATGGGCTGGCGGGCACCAAGCTGCCGCATCTGGACCAGGCCAACGAGAGCGATATGAATCTGCTGACACGACTGGGGCAGCGCTTTGACGCTGTTGCCACCATGGAAGCCGGCACGCTGATCTTCACTCCGATTGACGCCGGCACCACGACGACCAGCAAGCCACTGCCGACTGCCACGCTGACCCGGCGCATGGCGATCAGCACCGCTGCGCAGTCGCCCACCGAGATGCTTACACCGAGGTGCACGCGTACTGGGCAGAGAGAGGCAAGGCCAGGCCAGGCGGCAATTGGTATTGATCGGCACGGACAATAATGCCAAGCGACTGCGCGAGTTGTATGCCGCTGAGGCAACCGCCCGACAGCTAGCAGGTGCGGAGCTTGAGTGCCTGAGGCGTGGAGCCTCAACGATGAGCTAGCGACTCGCTACTGGTGAGCCAGATCTATTCCGCGAGCAACGCGTCATCGTTGAAGGTTTCAAGACAGAGATTGATGCACAGAGCTGGCTAATTGCTAAGGCCAGCCATGTTCTGGACGCGTCCAGCGGCTTGATGACGTCGTTGGAGCTAGCGGCGTCTCGGGAAGCGACCTGACTGCTGACATATGGTGTCAGTAGGCCCTGCTAGCCTCTTGACTCACCTACAAGAGCCGCACGCACCATGACCAACCAAAAACGCAGTGCCATTGAAATTGCACAGTCCTATTTTAATGCGATTCGGGACAAGGATGTCGCTACGATTCTGGCGATGAGTGCGGATGATGTTGTCTGCACCAGTCCATTAGGAACGGTTGAGGGCCGCGAGGCCTTTGAAAAATTTCAAACCGGCTTTTCGCGCATGCTCCAGCGGGCGGAGCTCTACTCGGCCCTTGCTGGTGACACTCATGCAACGGTTGTCTATGAGGCGGATACCGTGCCGGTTAAGGGTTCGTTCGTTTCAGAGCTGCTCGTCATTGAAGAAGGGCTGATCAAGTCGACCCACGTTATCTACGACTATGCGCCTTATGCCACTTTCGTTGCTAGCCTACAGAAGAGCTGAAGGTCAAGCAGATTCATCACGAAGACCAGTAAAGCCTGGCTCCATTGAAGGTTTCGCATCCCCAACGTCTAGACATCTCATGCGCAGAGTTCAGTACTACAGTTATGGCCCGGCAACAGCCATGCAGCTCGACGACTACACCTTGTCACCGCCAGAGGAACAGGAGGTCATCGTTCGGGTTAGCGCCGCAGCGATAAACCCAATCGACTGGAAGGTTCGGAACGGGGAGCTAAGGATGGTGACAGGCAATAGCTTCCCAAGAGCACTGGGGAGTGACTTCTCGGGCATCATCACAGCAATCGGCGCTCGTGTTAACGAGTTGGCCCCAGGCGATGAAGTTATAGGAATGGTGCCTCTCAAGCAGAGCGGAGCA
The DNA here is from genome assembly GCF_041475645.2 of Xanthomonas sp. NCPPB 3569. NCBI lineage: Bacteria > Pseudomonadati > Pseudomonadota > Gammaproteobacteria > Lysobacterales > Lysobacteraceae > Xanthomonas > Xanthomonas sp. NCPPB 3569. The sequence continues at coordinate 4,861,150 of NZ_CM192969.1, read as the reverse complement.
ATCGCTGAATTCGTCGTAACAACGGATAGTCTCATCGCCCGGAAACCGACAAACCTCTCCCATGAGGAAGCGGCGTGCCTGCCTACGCCTTTCGTCACCGCATGGAATGCGTTGATCGATAAGGGGAACCTACACCCTGGCATGAGTGTCTTTATCAACGGCTGCAGCGGCGCGGTCGGAAGCGCGGCTGCACAGCTCTGCCAGATGATTGGGGCAAATGTCGCGGGGAGCTGCAGCGCTGAAGCGTTTGAAAGGATGCATAAGGCGGGTCTCGCGGAACTCCACGACTATCGAAGCATCGATTTTTCGTTGCTTCAACGTCAATTCGATATGGTCTTGGATGCCTCGGGCCATCTCGGGCTAGCTCAAGGCAGGCAGCTCTTGAAGCGTGGTGGGCGATTCGTAGATATTCACCCGACGCCTGCTAAATTTCTGCAATCGGTCTTCAACAGTACCCTCAAGGTTGTCGTTTGCAAACCGCGAAAAGAGATCCTAAAAAAGGTCGCCGTAGCAGCACAAGATGGCCTACTGAAGACCACGGTTGGCGCGTCTGTTCCCTTGAAGGCGGCAATAGACCTGTTGGCTCAGCTCGAAAACGGGAAACGTCTGGGAGGAAAAGGCGTCGTGGTGATGGGTTAGGCTATCTGCCATGTCCAGAAGTCAACGCCTGTTCGATATCCTTGAGGTGCTGCGCCGCAGCAGCACGCCTGTCTCCGGGGCCGCGTTGGCGTCGGAGACAGGCACCTCTTTGAGGACCCTGTATAGGGACGTCACAGAGTTACAGGCGCTGGGCGCAAATATTGAGGGCGAGGCAGGCATCGGCTATGTCCTCAAACATGGCTACGTGCTACCAACCATGTCCTTCACGGAAGATGAGCTCCATGCTCTGATCATGGGAGCCCAGTGGGTGACCAGGCAAACCGATCCGGACCTTGCGCTTGCTGCAAGAAATGCGATCGGCAAGATTGGTGCTGTCATCGCTCCTGAAATGAAGCATAGACTGCATGACGAGCAGGGTTATGTCGGACGGCAATCAAGCGCCCCACCCGCTACGATCGACTTCAAGTCTCTCCGCAGAGCTTTGCGGGAACAGAGAAAAATCGAAATCGCCTATGTCGACGACACTGGATCAACGTCAACCCGCAGGATCTGGCCCATTCTGATCGGCTTTATCGAGTCCCGACGTTTTCTCGCCGCCTGGTGCGAGTTGCGCAACGACTTCCGTCTGTTCCGCTTAGACCGGGTCGCACAGGCAACTATCTTAGACGAGCGCTATACAGAAGCTCGCTCGCAGCTCCTAAAGCGCTGGCGTACTCAAAACGGATTTCGTACTAACGACCTGAGCTAACGGCGGCAGTCAAGCGCATGAGTGACAACGAACGGACCACCATGATGCTGGCCGAACGTATCACATCCAACTGGGTCTGGCCCAAAGCCTGGCCCAGCCACACCACAAACCTACCGGAGCAACGCATGAGTGACTTCCTGCTTGTATTGGACCAGCCAAACATAGAAAAATCGGCGACACTCAGGCCCAAGGAGGCCCGTCGCCATGAAGAAGTCGACGTTCATCGAAGAGCAAATCGCATTCGCCTTGAAGCGCTGCGGCGCCTGCGCAGCCATCAATGTCAACTATGGCACAGCAAAGTCCCATTCTCCGTCGGAGATAGCAGTCCAATATGGCTTACGCGGTTCTATCCGTATACGTTAGAGTGGCAAGAGCAAAGTTCATGACACGCGCTAGGGAAACTCTGAACAATCCATCGTGATCTGCCACAATCGATCAACGACCCGAGTAGACGATTTCGATGCAGCTGACCTTCGGCGACGCGGAGTACAACGGCAAGCGCAAGCGGACGCGGCGTGAGGTGTTCTTGGCCGAGATGGACCAGGTCGTGCCGTGGAAGGACCTGCTGGCGCTGATCGAGCCGCACTACCCGAAGTCGGGGCAGCCGGGGCGACAGCCGTATCGGCTGGAGACCATGCTGCGCATCCACTTTTTGCAGCAGTGGTATGCACTGAGCGATCCATCGGCGGAAGAAGCGCTGTACGACACGGTGTCGATGCGCCGTTTCGCCAAGATCGGCGGGCTGGATGAGGTGCCGGACGAGACGACGATTCTCAACTTCCGCCATCTGTTGGAGCAGCACGATTTGGCGCGCAAGCTGTTCAATCGGGTCAACGCGCACCTGTCGCGCAAGGGGCAGAGCTTGCGCGGCGGGACGATCGTGGACGCCACGATCATCGCTGCGCCCAGCTCGACCAAGAACAAGGATGGCGAGCGCGATCCGGAGATGCACCAAACCAAGAAGGGCAACCAGTACTACTTCGGGATGAAGGCGCACATCGGGGTGGACGATGACTCCGGGCTGGTGCACCACGTGGAGTGCACGGCGGCCAACGTGGCCGATATCACACAAGCGCACAAGCTGCTGCACGGCAAGGAGGACACGCTGTGCGCGGACAGCGGCTACACCGGGCTTGAGAAACGCGAGGAGATGAAGCGCAAGCGCAAACTGCGCTACCTGATCGCGGAGAAGCCCTCGAAGCTGAAGCAGATTAAGAACAAGCGCGAACTGAAGTTGGCCAAGCGCTGGGAGCACACAAAAGCCAGCCTGCGTGCAAAGGTGGAACACCCGTTTCGGGTGATCAAGCGCCAGTTTGGCTACGTCAAGGTGCGCTATCGCGGTTTGGCGAAGAACACCGCACAGATGCTGATGCTGTTTGCGCTGTCGAATCTGTGGCTGAAGCGCAAAGAGTTCATTACCGCCGCGGGGTAGGTGCGCCCGTAATCGGGACGATACCCCGAAAAAGCGCCAAAAACGGCGAAAAACCGAGGATCTGAGCGCGGTCACCGCGACCGATATGGCTTACCACATCCTCCGATCGCGTTGTTCATACCTTCCCTAGAGGGTTTGCTTGAGATCTCGGGCGATCGATAATAATATAATCATAATAATTCGGTTATCGGAGTTTTGCGATGAAAATAAGTGCGATTGTTTATTTTGGTAATTTGCTTTCGGGCGTAAATTCTCAGAAGGTTGATCTTCCTATATTTGGCGATGGATGTGTCAGTGGGAATTTTGATGAAAAATTCTTGTCGGTCGAGCAGGCTAGTTCAAAAATAATGACGATAAAAATATAATTTTGGCTATATGGCAGGTAGAAAAATCGTGTGCATGGGAGTGGGAGCTATTTGATCGTCGCTTGGATGCGCACGTATCTGGCGGTTTTTGCACTAATGCCTCTGATGCAATATTGGAAGGGAGGAAAGCGATGAGAGAAATGTTGAGTCTGTGGCGGATAGTTAGGTCTCTTCGGTCTAGTATATTAAATTTTAACTTGGCAGCATTGGCTGCCGCGGTCGAGACATTTGGTGGCGTCGATATGCTGATTAATAATTCTGGTGCGATGCAATTGCTAGGTTATACACCCCAATGAAACTTTTCGATATGATGCAGCAAGTCAAAGCGCGTGGAAGCTATTTGTGTCAACGTGTCGCATCTGCTACAGGCCCGTAATGCATTTCCTATCTTTGCGTCACCAGAGTCGTTGTACTGGGCGTGGCTGCGTTCGCATACTGGCTAAAGGCTTGCCGATGATGGGCTTGAACTTTGAGAACCTTGGCGGGGCTAGCGGCCGAGTTTGCCTGCAATGGTGCGTTTGACGTGATTGACGTGTGGTGTCTGCTGCATGTAGTCGGTCACAGATCGTGGTCCGTGCTGCATGTGCGTGCCGATGTGCTAGCAGGATGGATCTCACTTTCATCCTGACCGATGACGAAGTGCTGGCACTGACCGGCGCTATTAGCTCGATCAGCTATGTAATGGACCTATTTCGTGCGTTGCTGCATGATATTTCCTCCACTAATTCCCTAAAATTTATTTCCATGTCTGCCTCTTTCGCCTCGCTGCCTTCGTGCGCCCTGATCGTGTTGACCTATAACTGGCCGCAGGCGCTACGTCTGGTTTTAGAGAGTGTGAAACGGCAGTCACGACTGCCTGACGAGGTGATTGTCGTTGATGACGGGTCCGGCGCGGAGACTTCCGCGTTGATGAATGCGCTGATCCCTGATTTTCCGGTGCCGCTGCGGCACGTGTGGCAAGAGGATCGCGGCTTCCGTGCTGCACGCTGCCGCAACCTGGGCATTGCCGCTACCAGCGCGCAGTATGTAGTCCTGATCGACGGCGACATGCTGTTGCATCGCGATTTCGTTGCCGACCATCTGGCGCTGGCGCGTCCCGGGCGCTTTCTGCAGGGTGGTCGGATCAAACTCAATCAGCGTGCCACCATCGAGGTTCTTGCCGGCCGCCGGCCGCCAAGCTACACCCCATGGGCACCTGCGGATTTTCGTGCATTCGACGCAACGCCACGTCTGTATGCGTTCCGCCAGCTTTGGCTGGCGCGTTGGAAGTCAGCTCGCCCCGGCGGTCGGGTAATGAGCTGCAATATGAGCTTTTGGCGCCAGGATCTTGTGCGGGTAAACGGTTTCGACGAGGCGATGCAGGGTTATGGCGCAGAGGATCGCGAGTTGGCGGTTCGCTTAGCCAATGCAGGCGTGGCGAAGCATCCACTGAAATGGGCGGCGCTCGCCTGCCATCTGGAGCACCGTTCGCGGGCACAGACGGACGTCGATGACGCGTCGCTCCCCAACAACCGTCGTTTGATGGAGTGCCAGCGCAGCGGCGCGGTTTGGTGTCTACAAGGCCTGGATGCACATCCGTCTGCTGACGCCTGAGTAGTGGTCACTGCGACCGGTTTGATCTGCATGTAGGTAACCAGTACCACCTCGCAGAACTCTTGTAATCTATGAGACTGCAGCAACGAGTACCAGCTGACGGGTACTCGTTAGTGTCCACTCAGGCAAAAAACAACGACAGACGGCCTTTAATCGGAAACTGTCCGCGCCTGGCGTTTAGTCGAGCTTTGCAATATTGATAATGGCCAGTGGCCCGCCCGGGAATTGAGTCAACCTTCCTTGCTGAACACCACCGATGTCAATTACGGCAAAACCATCTCCGTTCCGAGATCGCTCACGACCCTCTTAGCCTCGGCGTCTTCTCCGGAAACAAACAATACCCGCTTGCCGCATTAGACAGAAGGGTCCGAATCCAGCGTCGTAGCAATCAGATGGTTGAATGCCTTGACGACCCACGCACCCGGCGCCCACTGCGCCACCACTTCGCTGGAGGCCAGTCCGCCCAGGTCCACAGGTGCATACTAGGGAACCTCGACAGCGTTGTTAGCATCGACAACGATTCGGTTGCTCCATGACTTGGCGTTGGCCAGCGCGTCTTGGACACCGCCCCAATTCACCGCGACAAAGACGACGTCCGCTTGGGTCGCCTCTGCAACTGTCACCGCTGTAATGTAGGGGGCGAGGTCTGCAACCAGTGCCTTCAGCGATTCGGGTCCACGCTGATTGGCGATGGTCGCCGAGATGCCAGCCTTGGCCAACTTGCGTGCGATCGCAGAGCCAATGGCACCAGCGCCGATGATGGAAATGTTCATATGCGTTATTTCAGTGGTTGGGAGAGATGCCACTTTAGGAAAGGTCTGAACAAATCGGCCTAACTTGGCACAATCGATCAACCAATCGAGCGGACGATTTCAATGCAGTTGACCTTCGGCGACGCGGAGTATGACGGCAAGCGCAAGCGGACGCGGCGTGAGGTGCTTTTGGCCGAGATGGAGCAGGTAGGTGCCGTGGAAGGAGCGGCTGGCGCTGATCGAGCCGCGCTACCCGAAGTCGGGACAACCGGGACGACAGCCGTATCGGCTGGAGACGATGCTGCGCATCCACTTTTTGCAGCAGTGGTACGCATTGAGCGATCCATCGGCGCAAGAAGCCTTGTACGACACGGTGTCGATGCGCCGTTTCGCCAAAGTCGGCGGGCTGGATTAGGGAAGGTCTGAACAACGCGATCGGAGGATGTGGTAAGCCATATCGGTCGCGGTGACCGCGCTCAGATCCTCGGTTTTTCGCCGTTTTTGGCGCTTTTTCGGGGTATCGTCCCGATTACGGGCGCACCTACCCCGCGGCGGTAATGAACTCTTTGCGCTTCAGCCACAGATTCGACAGCGCAAACAGCATCAGCATCTGTGCGGTGTTCTTCGCCAAACCGCGATAGCGCACCTTGACGTAGCCAAACTGGCGCTTGATCACCCGAAACGGGTGTTCCACCTTTGCACGCAGGCTGGCTTTTGTGTGCTCCCAGCGCTTGGCCAACTTCAGTTCGCGCTTGTTCTTAATCTGCTTCAGCTTCGAGGGCTTCTCCGCGATCAGGTAGCGCAGTTTGCGCTTGCGCTTCATCTCCTCGCGTTTCTCAAGCCCGGTGTAGCCGCTGTCCGCGCACAGCGTGTCCTCCTTGCCGTGCAGCAGCTTGTGCGCTTGTGTGATATCGGCCACGTTGGCCGCCGTGCACTCCACGTGGTGCACCAGCCCGGAGTCATCGTCCACCCCGATGTGCGCCTTCATCCCGAAGTAGTACTGGTTGCCCTTCTTGGTTTGGTGCATCTCCGGATCGCGCTCGCCATCCTTGTTCTTGGTCGAGCTGGGCGCAGCGATGATCGTGGCGTCCACGATCGTCCCGCCGCGCAAGCTCTGCCCCTTGCGCGACAGGTGCGCGTTGACCCGATTGAACAGCTTGCGCGCCAAATCGTGCTGCTCCAACAGATGGCGGAAGTTGAGAATCGTCGTCTCGTCCGGCACCTCATCCAGCCCGCCGATCTTGGCGAAACGGCGCATCGACACCGTGTCGTACAGCGCTTCTTCCGCCGATGGATCGCTCAGTGCATACCACTGCTGCAAAAAGTGGATGCGCAGCATGGTCTCCAGCCGATACGGCTGTCGCCCCGGCTGCCCCGACTTCGGGTAGTGCGGCTCGATCAGCGCCAGCAGGTCCTTCCACGGCACGACCTGGTCCATCTCGGCCAAGAACACCTCACGCCGCGTCCGCTTGCGCTTGCCGTTGTACTCCGCGTCGCCGAAGGTCAGCTGCATCGAAATCGTCTACTCGGGTCGTTGATCGATTGTGGCAGATCACGATGGATTGTTCAGAGTTTCCTTAGGGAAGGTCTGAACAACGCGATCGGAGGATGTGGTAAGCCATATCGGTCGCGGTGACCGCGCTCAGATCCTCGGTTTTTCGCCGTTTTTGGCGCTTTTTCGGGGTATCGTCCCGATTACGGGCGCACCTACCCCGCGGCGGTAATGAACTCTTTGCGCTTCAGCCACAGATTCGACAGCGCAAACAGCATCAGCATCTGTGCGGTGTTCTTCGCCAAACCGCGATAGCGCACCTTGACGTAGCCAAACTGGCGCTTGATCACCCGAAACGGGTGTTCCACCTTTGCACGCAGGCTGGCTTTTGTGTGCTCCCAGCGCTTGGCCAACTTCAGTTCGCGCTTGTTCTTAATCTGCTTCAGCTTCGAGGGCTTCTCCGCGATCAGGTAGCGCAGTTTGCGCTTGCGCTTCATCTCCTCGCGTTTCTCAAGCCCGGTGTAGCCGCTGTCCGCGCACAGCGTGTCCTCCTTGCCGTGCAGCAGCTTGTGCGCTTGTGTGATATCGGCCACGTTGGCCGCCGTGCACTCCACGTGGTGCACCAGCCCGGAGTCATCGTCCACCCCGATGTGCGCCTTCATCCCGAAGTAGTACTGGTTGCCCTTCTTGGTTTGGTGCATCTCCGGATCGCGCTCGCCATCCTTGTTCTTGGTCGAGCTGGGCGCAGCGATGATCGTGGCGTCCACGATCGTCCCGCCGCGCAAGCTCTGCCCCTTGCGCGACAGGTGCGCGTTGACCCGATTGAACAGCTTGCGCGCCAAATCGTGCTGCTCCAACAGATGGCGGAAGTTGAGAATCGTCGTCTCGTCCGGCACCTCATCCAGCCCGCCGATCTTGGCGAAACGGCGCATCGACACCGTGTCGTACAGCGCTTCTTCCGCCGATGGATCGCTCAGTGCATACCACTGCTGCAAAAAGTGGATGCGCAGCATGGTCTCCAGCCGATACGGCTGTCGCCCCGGCTGCCCCGACTTCGGGTAGTGCGGCTCGATCAGCGCCAGCAGGTCCTTCCACGGCACGACCTGGTCCATCTCGGCCAAGAACACCTCACGCCGCGTCCGCTTGCGCTTGCCGTTGTACTCCGCGTCGCCGAAGGTCAGCTGCATCGAAATCGTCTACTCGGGTCGTTGATCGATTGTGGCAGATCACGATGGATTGTTCAGAGTTTCCTTAGGCCATAAAAGCCTGTGAGTAAAAGCAAAAAAGTTCGGGGGGCGCGCATCCAAAATCCCATTAGTATGAGCGGTTAATCGAAAGTTGCCAGAGCGCATCTTATCTTAGTCGGCGCGGTGGTTAGCAGTGCATCCGCGTATAAAAATCTGGCGGTGAGAACTATGACTCGGTCGCCACGCCTGAGTCCTGCTGATCAAGCTGATCAAGCAATTTGGCGCGCTCTGATCGCATTGCTGAGCTGGGCGGCTTGGTCGTTGCTTACGCCGTAGTTTGCAGAAAAACGTAAAAGTGCAGCTTCCAGTTGCGGGCTTGGCCTAGCCATGTCCTACCTCCCGAAAAAATTAGCGTCCGTTTAATGTGCCGATCGATTTGACACACAGGCGCTTCTGCTCACCGGACACAAGATTCTGCGGAATGATGGAGATCACGATGTTCCTTCCAATCCCATTCTTCGCAAGTTTTGTATAGCGCCAATCCTCCAACTGCCCAATCGGGCCATAGGTAGGAGACGCGTTAAAGCCCATCTCTTTAAGCTTGCGATCGTAGTATTCAAAATCCAGCTTGCATATGGCAGACATGTTTCCAAAGTCATCCACGCTGTTTTGAAACGTCAACCCGACGCCTTTTAAAAGAGAAGCCGATTCCGGCATGTAGGTAAAGGCGTACCGCCATCCGTCCCCTAGGTCGTTGCTCCAGTAGCCAACCGAAAGTCGTCCCTGCTCTGGCTGCTTTAGTGTGATTCCAATCTTCTCCCGGATACGCTCGGGACCCAGGTCATCTCGGGAATCAAGGCTCTCGATCAGCTTCAAAAAGCGCTCGCCGATTTCTTCGGCGCTAAGGGTAATTTAGTCGCCGGTGACAGCCTCTGGCAAAGTCATGTCAGCATGCTCCTTCGGAAGCGGCTTCAGTGGTCTATGGGCACAAGCACTCAGTACGGGTGCACAGAGTGCAACTAGGAAGAGTAAGGCTCGAGAGAAGCGCATTAGGGAAACTCTGAACAATCCATCGTGATCTGCCACAATCGATCAACGACCCGAGTAGACGATTTCGATGCAGCTGACCTTCGGCGACGCGGAGTACAACGGCAAGCGCAAGCGGACGCGGCGTGAGGTGTTCTTGGCCGAGATGGACCAGGTCGTGCCGTGGAAGGACCTGCTGGCGCTGATCGAGCCGCACTACCCGAAGTCGGGGCAGCCGGGGCGACAGCCGTATCGGCTGGAGACCATGCTGCGCATCCACTTTTTGCAGCAGTGGTATGCACTGAGCGATCCATCGGCGGAAGAAGCGCTGTACGACACGGTGTCGATGCGCCGTTTCGCCAAGATCGGCGGGCTGGATGAGGTGCCGGACGAGACGACGATTCTCAACTTCCGCCATCTGTTGGAGCAGCACGATTTGGCGCGCAAGCTGTTCAATCGGGTCAACGCGCACCTGTCGCGCAAGGGGCAGAGCTTGCGCGGCGGGACGATCGTGGACGCCACGATCATCGCTGCGCCCAGCTCGACCAAGAACAAGGATGGCGAGCGCGATCCGGAGATGCACCAAACCAAGAAGGGCAACCAGTACTACTTCGGGATGAAGGCGCACATCGGGGTGGACGATGACTCCGGGCTGGTGCACCACGTGGAGTGCACGGCGGCCAACGTGGCCGATATCACACAAGCGCACAAGCTGCTGCACGGCAAGGAGGACACGCTGTGCGCGGACAGCGGCTACACCGGGCTTGAGAAACGCGAGGAGATGAAGCGCAAGCGCAAACTGCGCTACCTGATCGCGGAGAAGCCCTCGAAGCTGAAGCAGATTAAGAACAAGCGCGAACTGAAGTTGGCCAAGCGCTGGGAGCACACAAAAGCCAGCCTGCGTGCAAAGGTGGAACACCCGTTTCGGGTGATCAAGCGCCAGTTTGGCTACGTCAAGGTGCGCTATCGCGGTTTGGCGAAGAACACCGCACAGATGCTGATGCTGTTTGCGCTGTCGAATCTGTGGCTGAAGCGCAAAGAGTTCATTACCGCCGCGGGGTAGGTGCGCCCGTAATCGGGACGATACCCCGAAAAAGCGCCAAAAACGGCGAAAAACCGAGGATCTGAGCGCGGTCACCGCGACCGATATGGCTTACCACATCCTCCGATCGCGTTGTTCAGACCTTCCTTAGCAGATCCTAAGAGGTGACAGACGCAGCATACACGCCTGGATTCATGATGCAGCATAGTTGGCGAGAGCTGCTTCGAGTCGCGGGCTAGGCGCTGCCATCAGCTTCCGTCCTTGGTTAGTTCAATGTTCCAACTGATTTGACACATAGCCTGCCGGGAGAACCAGGCACTTCATTTTGGGGGACAAGCGAGATCACAATATCGTTTCCGCTTCTGTCGTTCGCCAACTTGGCAAACCGCCAGCTTTGTAATTGGCCAATTTCACCATGCACGGGCGAATCCACAAATCCTATCTCAACAAGCGAACCTTTGTATTTCTCAAAGTCGACGCAGTTACCTTGAAGACTTGAAGATCCTTTGTCTTCGTTGACAAAAGACAGGCCAATGCCCTGTTTGAGAGCACGAGACTCGGGAGTAAGCTCCAATAAGTAGCTCCAGCCGTTAGTAAGCGCCTGGCCGTGGATATACGATTCAAGACCCTCAGAGGGGAAGGAAACTTTCTTCAGAGAAATGCCAGTGACTTCGCGGACCCGATCGACTGTCAGATCTTTCCTGGATTCCAAACCTCCAAGCAGTTTCAGAAATCTTTCGCCAATCTCACCAGCGCTAAGCGTAGGGTTGACCATTGAAGTAGCAGGTGTTGTCATTGCGCGCGGCTTCCTTCGGAAGTGGCGAAATTGGGTTGCCAGGCGCACGTGCGCATGCACATAGCGAAGTTACGCAGAGAATGGCAGCCGAGAATATTGCAACCTTGCTGGGTCTTATAATCGATGCGTGCATGTAGGCAGACCATCGTACTTCAGCGATGTCAGACTCAGGGTCATCTGGGCGTAGGTATTCGATTGTGTCACTGCTATCCAAAAACAACGCGACGCAGTGCCAGGCCGGTGTCACACATACCATCTCAATTTCTAAATAACGCCGCGGCCTAGGATTGGGATCCTGATGATCTGAGCAGCGACCGTGCTTGTTGCACACTGCCTGCCACTTTCTGCCGGTCTTCCATTACCGAAATGCCGGAAGATACTCTAACGCCAGCGACGTTAGTTTTACTAACCCATGTTGTCAACAACCACGAGACCTAAAAAATCGCCTTCAATCGCTAGCCTTTGCACCGACCGATGCCCGAAAACGCGCCGACCCCACTCACCGCATTGTCTCTCCCGCACGTCGTTCGCGCTCACGCCGCCGCGCCGCTTCCAGCGCCGCCACGAATCTGCATCTGCATCGTTACATGGACTTGCGGTGCAGGTGCCGAGGTATTCAGCAATGCGGAAGCCTTCGTCCAGGCTGCTGGCATTGGTGCGGCTCGCATTGCCGCGTGCTGCACTGTGGAGCACCTGGCGTGAGGCAGCGAAGCTGCCGCCGCGGGTGATGAGATGGTTGCCTTCCGTCTCGCAGCCGTCACGCCAGGCGCTGCCATCAGTGAGTGGCCCCGATAGGTCCGGTGCTGGCAAGGCGCTCGCTAATCTGCATACCCACCTGCAGACCCAGTTCGGAATGCACGCCAGCCTGCTGTTCCATACGTGCGATACGGCGTCAGAGCCGTGTTCCAAAACGCCAACGCCCCGACCAAGGCAGGGCGTTGGTGATGGAGTGCTGCTTGCGCTACTTCACTGCGATGTACGCGACGCATAGTCCTGATGCGGTTTATAACGTTGCAGGCATCCGCCTACCGATCATGCAACCAACTTACTTGGTCGATTTGACCGCGTCGCGCACGTCATCGGCCACTTCGCCGGCCTTGCGCTGCACCTTGCCGACATTCTTTTCGGCGGCGCCTTCCAGTTCGGTGCTCTTGTCGCCGGTGACATGGCCGACGGCTTCCTTGACCGAGCCCTTGACCTGCTTGGCGGCGCCTTCGATACGGTTCTTATCCATGGGATGTCTCTCATCGTTTGGGGAACCGGGCCAGTCTGTGCGTGGCGGTGTGAGCATGATGTGCGCTTGCGCCTGGATGCCCCAGTTGCGAATGCACTCAACCCGTGAATGCATTCGTGCCAGCCGCTTGCAGCTGGCAGGCCATGGCTGAGCGGAATTTACAAACGCGCCCAGTGGACATGGTCATCGGCCGATTGGCGCTGGATGCTGCGGTAACGCAAGGGCCGTTGCATCGCAGCAACTCACTCCACGCTCGCCGCCACCAGCCGCTGCCACAGGGCGGCGTTGGCCTGGCTGTCCGGTTCCAGGGTGGACAGGATGCCGAGCGCGCGGTCTTCGTGCTCGGCGCCGTGGCGGGCGAGCATGGCCAGCGCGGCGGCGAGGCGGCCGTAGCGTAATGCCAGGCCGAGCGGGGTGGCGAGCAAGCTGGTGTCGTGTTCGGGGCGCTGTTCGTCCAGCGCGGTGCCGAGCTGTGGCGGCAGTTCCCAGGCGGTGGCAATGGTCTTGGCCACGGCGGCGGTGTGGCGCTCGACCAGGGCGGCGGCCACTTCCAGGCTGTAGGGCACGGCGGGGCGTTCGGCATAGGTGTCGCGCAATACGCGCAGGATCACCACCGCACCCAGGCCCTGCAACAGGCCGGCAAGTTGACCGGACAAGGTGTCGCCGCCGCGTTCGCGCAGATAGGCGGCCGCGGCGGCCGCGGTGCGCAAGGCGTAATCCCACACGGCGGCAGGCAGGCGCGAGTAAAGCCCGCCATCCAGGCTCAGCACCGGCTGCATGACGGCCGCAGCGACGATCTGGCGCACGCCTTCGGTGCCGATATGCACGACCGCGCGCTCCAGGCTTTCCAGCGGGCCGCCTTGCGGGCGGTACAGCGCGCTGTTGGCGATGCGCAGCAGGTTGGCTGCCAGCGCGGGGTCCTGCGCGATGATTGCGGCGATGCCGCGGCCGGAGGCGTCGGGGTCGTTCACCGCACGCATCAGCTGCGGCAGCAGGTGCGGGCGACGCGGCAGCAATTGCGGGCGCAGGTCGACATGTTCGAGCGCGGCGGCGACGGCGGCCAGCACCTCGGCCTGGGCGGGGTCGGCGGGCAGCGTGCCCTCGGCCAGCGATGGCGTGGCCATCACCGCCGCGTACATGCGCCGCAGCAGCGGGCGCATCGGTGGCGGTTCGATCTGCAACATCTGCGCAACGGGCGGCGGCACGGGCTGCTGCAGCGGCGCGGCGGGCGATGGTTCCGGTGCAATGGGCGAGGGCGACGCTGGTGCTGTGGGCACATTCCCGGCCGACGGCGCGATGTCATCGGCATTGGCGTCGCGGTGTCGCGCCAGCCACCACCACAGACCTCCGACGAGCACAACGGCACCTAGCAGTCCGGCGGCGAGCAGCAACACAGTGACAAGCATCATGGAAAAATCGTCTGATCAGTGCGGCGACTATCCGCGAAGCCGGTCGCGGCGGCAATGCGAGCGTGTGTCGCTGGGCATTGCCGCGGGGCCGATCGGCAGGCCGGCGCGCACATGCAGCAAGGCCACCATCGCGTCGTCGCCGCTCACGCAACGCATTGCGTACGGCAGTCAGCAGCCGGTGCCGAAGCAGTCGCGGCCCGGGCATGCGAGTGGCGCATGCGGGCCATGGCCTGCCGATGAGGTGCAACCGCCGGTCCGCCGCTAGGATGCAGAGACGTTCTCTGCCCAGGCGAGTGCCCATGTCCACCGTCACGCTCCACCGCGTCATCCGTGCCAGCCCCGAGCGGATCTATCGTGCCTTCCTCCAAGCCGACGCGGTGGCAAAGTGGCTGCCGCCCAATGGCTTCACCTGCACCGTGGAGCATTTGCATGCGCATGTCGGCGGTACCTTCCGCATGGCGTTTACTCATTTCGCCAATGGCCAGCGGCATGCGTTCGGTGGCACCTATCGCGAGCTGCAGCCCAACGTGCTGTTGCGCTACGACGATGCGTTCGACAACCCCTCGCTGCCCGGCACCATGCTGACCACGGTGCAGTTGCATACGCTGCCGTGCGGTACCGATCTGCATGTGGTGCAGGAAGGCATTCCCGAGCAGATTCCGCTGCATGCCTGCTATCTGGGCTGGCAGGATTCGTTGATGCTGCTGGCGCATCTGGTGGAAGCGCATCCGGAGCACTAGCTGCGCTGTCCCGTGCGCGGACGGCGGTGCGCTGCAGCAATGAGGAGCATGTCTTCAGACTGACCGCTGCGCTGCACGTGGCGCTAACGCGCTGCACGCCACCATGCGTCACCAGCTGTGCAGCCTTGGAGCATCTAGGCAGCTTAAAGGGTGCAGGCATCCGCAGTTGGACCATCTTCGCCGACCGACAGACACCGCGCATTGCGCGGTGTTTTCGTTTACGTGCAGGGGCCTGCCGTGATTTGCGCGCACGCGCGGCGTAGAGCAAAACCTGCAAGCGACGCAGCGACGAAGGCCTGCGCTACAGCGTGCCCTGCTTCCACAGCTGCACGATTTCGGCCGGCGCATGTTCTTCGGGGATGCGCAGCGGCTCGCTGGCGCCGTCCCAGACGATGCTGAAATAGCGCCGGTCGCCACCGCCGGCTTGCGGCGCCGGCAACGCGTGCGCCATGCACTGATCCAGCAGACTGCGCAGCTGCTCCCGTTGCGCATCGTCCAGCGCATCCATCGCCAACTGGCGCTCGCGGCGCATGGCCGGAAACGCCGCCACCCCGCCTTCGCGCGCCAGCCGCAAGGTCACGCCCGCTTCCACCGGTGGCCGTTGTGGGCTCATGCGAGCACGCCCACGTCGCGCCAGGCTTGCCGGACCGCCACAGCCTCGCGGCTGTTGGCGCCGTAGTCGGCGCTGGCCACGCTGGCGGTCAGGTCGGCGAACGTGGCGAAGTCGGCGCCGGCGGCCAGCTCGCCACCAGTGAGCGCGCGATACCAGATGCGCCCGGTCTTCTCCCACGCCGCCCCACCGATCGCGACGGCGGCGCGATAGAACGCGTGATTGGGAATGCCGGAGTTGTAGTGCACGCCGCCATCGTCCTCTTGCGTGTCGACATAGCCGGCCATGGTGGCCGGCTGCGGATCCTTGCCCAGAGCCGGGTCATCGTACGCGCTGCCGGGCGCCTGCATCGAGCGCAGGCCCACGCCCTGGATGCCTGGCATCAGCAAGCCGGCGCCGATGATCCAGTCGGCCTGGTCGGCGCTCTGGCGCAGCGTGTACTGCTTGATCAGGACGCCGAACACGTCCGAAATCGATTCGTTCAAGGCACCGGACTGGCCTTGATAGATCAGGTTGGCGGTGCGCTCGGTGACGCCGTGGGTGAGCTCGTGCCCGACCACATCCAGGGCGATGGTGAAGCGGTTGAACACCTCGCCGTCGCCATCGCCGAACACCATTTGCTCGCCGTTCCAGAACGCGTTGTCGTAGCCGCGCTCGTAGTGCACGGTGCCGATCAGCGGCATGCCCGCCGCGTCGATCGAATTGCGCCCGTACACGGTCTGGAAGAAATCGTGGGTGGCGCCCAGATAGTCGTAGGCTTCGGTCACCGCCACATCCTGGGTGGCAGGGGCACCTTCGTCACGCACCAGGGTGCCGGGCAAGGCGGTGCCTTGCTCGGCATCGTAAATGCGCCGCTGTACCGCCTGGGCGGTCTGTTGCGCCTTGGCGTCTGCCGCCAGCGCATCGGTGCGTGCCAGCAGCCCCAGTGCGCGCTGCTGCCGTAGCTGCGCAGTGATGTGCCGCGACAGCAGCGCGCACTGGCGCGCATGTGCGGGCGCGGCCTGCGCCACGTGTTCGAGCAGATACGGCGGCAGGATCCCGGCGCGGCGCGGGCTGACGAACGCGGACATAAGCGACCTCCACAATGGCTGCGCTGGCGACTATGCGGGCGACGGCTTTAGGAATTCGTTAGCCGGAGCCGGTTGCTGCGCGCAGTGCGGATCGCGCGGGGTATTGCGTTCATTCCAGCTGCGACAGCGCCTGCGCAATGGGGGTCTGTCCGTCGATAAAGCCGATCGTTTTGCCGATGCTGTGCGGCGTGGCCAGTGCGGCGGCGATCACCTGCGCCACGTTGGCCCGCGAGACGCCGCCGTCGGCATCGCTGCCCGGGTCGCGGGTGATGCGGCCCGAGGGCGGGTCCAGCGTGAGCCGGCCGGGGCCGAGGACGGTCCAGTCCAGCGTGGTACTGCGCAGGTGCGCGTCGGCAGCGGCCTTGGCCTGCGCATAGGCGAAGAAGCCATCGTCTGGCCCGATGCCGTGTTCCAGCCCGGCGCCGAGATAGGACACCATCACGTAGCGACGCACGCGCGCCTGCTCGGCCGCGTGCATCGAGCGAATGGCCGCATCGCGATCCACCGCATAGGTACGCGCCGCATCGCCGCCGCCCGCCCCGGCCGACCACACCACCGCATCGTGGCCGGCCAGTTGCGCGGCGATGGCATCGGTCTGTGCGTGTTCGATATCGAACACCACCGGCGTGGCGCCATCTGCAATCACGTCGTCTTCGTGTGCGGGGTTGCGGAACAGCGCGGTGACCTGATGCCCGCCTTGCACCAACAGCGGCGTGAGCAGGCGCGCCACCTTGCCGTGGCCGCCGATGACGAGAACTCGGGACATGCACCTCTCCAACAGCTGCGCGCCGGCATGGCGCCGAAAGCCGCCATCCTCGCCAATGCGGTGCTAAGGCGATGTCATCGCGTATCGGTACTGCCATGACGCGATAGGCGCATGCTTTTTGTCTCTGCGCGCAGCGGCCGTTGCTTGCTGCGTGGCGCTCCTCAAACAACCAGGCGCGTTGCGATCGACCATGCCGGCCCGCATTCCCCGCAGCCGCCACATCGAGGACACTGGTGCGCCAGAGCCTGCGAGCGTTGCCGATGCCGATGTCTTCCGAATTACGCCCGCGCGTTGGTTGCGGTGCCTTCATCCAGCGGGCCGATGGGCGCTTGCTGCTGGTGCTGCGCGGGCGTGCGCCCGAGCAAGGCCATTGGGGGCTGCCCGGCGGCAAGGTGGACTGGATGGAAACCGTGGAAGCCACGGTGGTGCGCGAAGTGCTCGAAGAAACCGGCCTACAGGTGCACCCGCAGCGCGTGCTCTGCGTGGTCAGTCACTTTGAGCCGGACATGGACCCGCCGCAGCATTGGGTGGCGCCGGTATATCTGGCCAGCATCCAGGGCCCGGAACAGGCGGTGCTGCGCGAACCGCAGGTGCTGCTGGAACTTGGTTGGTTCGCACTCGATGCCCTGCCCACGCCATTGACCCGCTCGGCCATGCAGGCGGTGCAGCAGGTGCGGGCCGAGCGCGCCGCCACGCAGGCATGACTGCGTTACAGCGGCGCTGAGGCAATCGTGCGGCAGGCATGTGCTGCGCCGCGCAGGCCACATGGATTTTGTCGCCACGCTCGGCTATTTTCTGCGCTGCCGGGGCGAGGGGACGCCGCGCCCGGCGGATCGAATCGCACGGCCGGGATGCCGAACGACTGCGTGGCGCCCGGCCACTCATCAGGGGACACGAATGGAATCGCTCTATCCGCAAGGCCCGGCCGTGGTGCCGGAACAGCTCACTGCACCCAGTAGCAACTATCGCCGCAACGCCTGGCTGGCCATGCTCGGCCTGGGCGGTTTCATCGCCGTGTACCTGGGCTTGCTGGTGTGGTTCGGCTGGACCGCCTACCGGCTGGTCGCCGGCTTGCTGCAGGGTTCCGGTGGCGAGCAGGCGTTCTGGCGATGGGTGGTGGCCGCCGGCGCTGCATTTCTGGCGGTGTTCATGGCCAAGGCGCTGGTGTTCAACAAGCGCGCCGAACGCGACACCCGCGCGCTGGAACTCACCCCCGCCGAGCAGCCGGCGCTGTTCGCCTTCCTGTACCGGCTGGCCGACGATGCCGGCGCACCGCGTCCGCACAAGGTCTATCTGTCGGCGCAAGTCAACGCCGGGGTGTTCTACGACCTGTCGCTGATCAACCTGCTGCTGCCCTCGCGCAAGAATCTGGATATCGGCCTGGGCCTGGTCAATGTGCTCAACCTGGGCGAATTGAAGGCGGTGCTGGCGCACGAATTCGGGCATTTCGCCCAGCGCACCATGGCGGTCGGCCGTTGGGTGTACATCGCCCAGCAGATCGCCGCGCACATCGTGGGCAAGCGCGATGCGCTGGACCGCGTGCTGGCCACGCTGTCGCGCATCGACCTGCGCGTGGCGTGGATCGGCTGGGGGCTGTCGTTGATCGTGTGGTCGATCCGCTCGCTGGTCGAAATCACCTTTCGCGGCGTGGTATTGGCGCAGCGCGCACTCTCGCGCGAGATGGAATATCAGGCCGACCTGGTGGCCGCATCGCTCACCGGCAGCGATGCGCTGGTGCACGCCTTGCACAAGCTGGAAGCGGCCGATGACGGCTTCCAGCGCGCGCTGCGTTTTGCCGCGCGCGAGTGCGCCCAGGACCGTCCGGTCAAGGACCTGTTCGCCATCCAGTCGCGCATCATCGAACACATGCGCGTGGTGTTGAACGACCCCGGCCATGGGGCGGTGCCGGCGGTGCCGAGCGAGGCAGCGCCGATGCACCGGCTGTTTCAGAGCGACATCGCGCAGCCCTCGCAGATGTGGGCCACGCATCCGCCCAGTGCCGCGCGCGAGGAAAATCTCAAGCGCCGCTACATCGCCTGCCCCATCGATGCGCGCCCGGCCATGGAGCTGCTGCACGATGCCCAGGCGCTGCGTGAGCGTATTTCGCTGGGCATGTTCAACGGCCAGGCGCCCACCTGCGTGGACACTGCCGTCTCGTTGGAGCAGTTGGAGCGCGAATTCGCCGCGTTGTCGTTGTCGCGGCGCTACCAGGGGCTGTACCTGGGTCGCTCGTGCACGCGCACGGCGCGCACCCTGGACGAGCTGTATGCCACGCCGCTGCCGTCGGGCGATCTGCTGCAGGCGTTGGACGGCCTGTACCTGCCCGACGATGGCCAGGCGATCGAACAGCTGCGCGAGCGCGAGCGCCAACGCGCCACCTTGCAAGGCTTGATGGATGGCGGATTGCGCGCCGCTGGCGGGGTGGTGACCTGGAAGGGCACGACGCTGTCGCGCACACAGCTGCCGGCGGTGATCGCCGAGCTGGACGACGAACTGCGGGTGCTGCGCGCACGCGTCAGCGGCCACGATCAGCGTTGCCGCAGCGTCCACATGGCGGCCGCCAACCGTATCGGCGGCGGCTGGCCGGCGCTGCTGCGCGGCTATCTGGCGGTGCTGCATTACACCGACCACACCATCGCCGATCTGGAAGACGCCAACCTGCTGTATCTGCAGACCTTTCATAGCGTGATTGCCGATGGCCGCGTTTCGGCCAAGGAATTGCGCAAGCTGGTGGCGGCCTGCAATCAGGTGCAACGCGCGCTGGGTCAGGTGTATGCGCAAGCCGGGCAGGTGCAGTTGAACGCGCCGCTGGCGCAGGCCCTGGACAAGCCGCAGTGGTCGCAATGCCTGCCGGAATTCGGTCTGGTCGAGGCCGACGAGGACAACATCAATGCCTGGATGAAGGCCGCCGGCAGCTGGGTGCAAGTCACCCTGGACGCCCTGGGCACGTTGCGCGATGCCAGCCTGGAAGAGTTGCTGCGTGCAGAAAATGCCGTGGCCGAGCGGCTGCGCAACGGCGACGCTTCGTCGACCGACGATACCCCTGCGGCGGCGCCGGCCGACTACCCGATCCGCCTGCCGGGCGAGATGCGCCAACGCGATCTGCGGCAGAACCTGTGGCAGCGCTTCCTGGCCGCCGACGACGTGTTTCCGTCGGTGGCGCGGGTGGCGGTGGCCGCATCGATCGTGGTTGGCGTGTTGTGGGCCGGCGGTGCGGTGGGCATGGCCGAAGTGGTCGCCTACAACGGGTTGCAGCAGACCGTGACGGTGGCCATCGACGGGCAGTCGGCCACCCTCCCGGCCAACGACCGCCATGTGTTTCGCCTGTCCGAGCGTTCGACCCATCACGTCGAAACCCGCACGGCCGACGGCGCGACGATCGAGAGTTTCGATGCGCCCAGTGGCGGCCACGGCGGCCAGTTCGCCTACAACGTGGCCGGTGCCGCGCTGCTGCTGAACTGGCGCGCCAGCTACGGCTCGGCCAGCGAAGACACCACGCGTAGCCTGAGCACCACACGCTGGGAACGCACCCAGGCGCAGGACATCTTCAGCGAGCCGCCGCAGAAGGTCAGTGGCAAGGGCGGCCAGTACCGCGACGTGCTGACGGCCGTGTCCGGGCGTTCGCCACACGAGCTGCTGGGCGAACTGGGCCCGGAGCGCGATCTGGCCCTGATCACCGCGCACGCACGCTGGGACGATGCGGGCTCGGCGTATCTGGAGCAGTGGATGGAACAGTTGGGCCGCACTGCGCCACAGGCCGTGCCTGCACTTCTGGCCGAGCGTCTGCAGCGCAACCCGCACGACGTGGTGGCGCTGCGGATGCAGCAGGACACCGCCACGCCCGAGCAACGGGCGCAGGTGTGCGGCGAGCAGACCGCCGCTGCGCAGGCGCACCCGGATGCGCCTGCGTTGCAGTACGCGGCGATCCGCTGCCG
The DNA here is from genome assembly GCF_041475645.2 of Xanthomonas sp. NCPPB 3569. Classification (NCBI taxonomy): domain Bacteria; kingdom Pseudomonadati; phylum Pseudomonadota; class Gammaproteobacteria; order Lysobacterales; family Lysobacteraceae; genus Xanthomonas; species Xanthomonas sp. NCPPB 3569. Next base: position 4,840,353 of record NZ_CM192969.1, on the reverse strand, counting down.
CAGCGACACGCCCGAGCGCGACCAGGCGTTTGTCGCCGCACAGGCGCGCTGGCCCAACGACCCGTGGCTGCAGCGCGCTGCAGCGGCCGTGCACGTCGGCCAGCTGCATCTGCCGCAGGCCCAGGCGCTGTACGAACAGGCAGCGCGCGCGCCGGCACTGGCCGACGAAGTGCTGCCGCTGTTGGCCCGTTTGCAGCGCTACCGCGGCCTGGCGACGGATCTGCCGGGCATGGCGCAGCAGTCGCCATCACTGGCATCGATCGTGGCACTGGAGGGCGGTGAGCGCACCCAGGGCACGCCATACCACAGCTATTACGCACTGGCCCACGGGCAACTGGACACGGCAGTGACAGAGGCGGCCGCCGATGCCGACGTGCAGGCGCGCATCGTCCGGCTCGCGGCCGCGTCCCGTGGCGCAAGCGCCGCATTGCTGCAGCGCGCGCGCGTGCTACCCGACAACGCCGGGCTCGACGCCATCACAGCACCAAGCGCCTGGGCACTGGCCGCGCGCGAGGGCTGGCAAACCGATGCGTTGCGCGCGGCAACGCTGCAAGGCACCGGCGAGGATGGCGCCTACATTGCGCGGTTCTTCGACGCGGTGCAGGCCGGCGGCAGCCAGCAGCAGGCCGAAGCGGCGTTGGGCGGCGTGAGCCTGGTCGGCCGCGGCCTGGCCTACACGATGGCCGCGGTGCTGCTGGGCCAGCGCTGCCCGGATGCATGGCGGCGTGGCGCCCGGCAGTTGCTGTTCGACAGCGAGCGTCCCTATCTGGGCTGATGCAATGCCGTTGTATGGCAATGCACCGGCTCAGGTGGGACGTGACGTCCCGCGCTCGAAACGCTGCCGAACGAAGCGCACGGGATGACACCGCGGTGCCGGGAGGGCGCCAAGCAACGAACAACACCTGCGCGCGCCGCCGCGCGGGTGTAGACCGACGGCGGCATACCTGCCATTGCTCACGCGCTGGCGAAAGCCAGCAGGCGCTACGCGTCCTCGCGCGCTTTTCGGTAAGCAGCTGGCACTGCCGCCGTCACGATGGGATGTGCAGCACTAACGCGATGCTGACAGCGGCTAGGCGAAATCCTTACATCTTCTCGCCTAGGTTGAGACCGACTGGCTGCACGTGCAGCGTCAACATCGACCAGGAGAAATCGGATGAGTCTGCAAATTCCTCAGGGCGCCTTGGTAGTGGTGGCCGACGGCGGCGAAGCCCGCTGGTTCACCAATACCGGCAACGAAGCCAAGGTGGTGCTGCGCCAGCACGCGCGTACCGACGTGCAGAACGTCGATGACGACGGCCCGGCCGGCAAGGCGCCGCAAGACCTCACCGAAACAGACCTGGACGAAATGACTTTCGCCAAGCAGCTTTCGCACGCCTTGAACGATGGCGCGTTGAAGCACGAATACACGCACCTGGTGTTGGTGGCCGACCCGACTACGCTGGGCCGCGTGCGCCCACTGCTGCACAAGGAAACCCAGCAGCGCCTGGTGGGCGACCTGGCCAAGGATCTGACCAACCTGCCGCTGGAAGATATCCAGCGTGCCTTGTCGTAATCACGCGGAGCATCCAGACGATGGGCTTCGTTCGCCAGTACGCCACCCAGGCCCCGGAACGCAGCGCGTTGGAGGCGCAGGCCGGTCTGCAGGTTCTGGAATTCGGTACCGACTGGTGCGGCCATTGCATCGCCGCGCAGCCGCTGCTGCAAAAGCTGTTGGGCGGGTACGGAGCGCTCGATTACCGCAAGATCGAAGATGGAAAAGGGCGGCCGCTAGGTCGCTCTTTTCGCGTCAAATTGTGGCCCACCATCATCCTGCTGCGCGATGGGCAGGAAGTGGCGCGCGCCGTCAGACCGCAAACGCGTGAGGATCTACAGGACCTGTTGTCGGCGCTGGATCCAGCCTGATTGCGCGCACCATCGCAGTGCCTTGAGATCGCTTGCACGGCACTGAGAATGGCGAATGGAAGCTGGCGTGCGGTCGCCTGACACAGGCGCAGCAGTTTTCATCTTCGCTGTAACAAGTGGATATCCGATGCGTTGTGCGGCGTCACGCGAGGCCTGCGCGACATCGTCGCGGCGGATGCGTACGTAGAGCGATCGGGTATGCGCGCATCGCGCACCAACGCCGACGAATCGGCCAGAAAACAAGGCGTTTTTCGCGCCTGGCACCGTCGCGCCTGCATCAATTGTGCGTCTGTAGTAACATGACGCGCTGATCAAGCCCTTGGGCAATGCCCATCCCTTGGTCGTCTGTCCCGCAGCGTCGTTGAATCCACGCGACCGTCCGGGAATGCCTCCGGTGTCATCTGAGTGCACTGCGCTGCCGTGCTTGCGTGATGTGCCGTGTCCTGTGCGTTGCCAGGGCGAGTGGGCAGCGACGGCCTGCGCCCGGCGAGATATCCCAGGCGCACCTTACGGAGACCATAGATGCACGATGCCCGCGCGATGCGTTCGCACTTTGGCTGGTTCAAACGCCGCCGCCAGCTGCAACTGGATGACGTTACCGTGGTGGACCGCAGCATGCTGCGCAAGGCCGTCGGCGCTGCGGCGCTCGGCAATGCGATGGAGTGGTTCGACTTCGGCGTATACGGCTATCTGGCGGTGACGCTGGGCCAGGTGTTCTTCCCGGCAAGTAACCCCACTGCACAATTGATCGCTACCTTCGCCACCTTCACCGTGGCCTTTCTGGTGCGGCCGATCGGCGGCATGGTCTTCGGACCGCTCGGCGACCGTTACGGGCGCCAGAAAGTGCTGGCCGCCACGATGATCCTGATGGCGCTGGGCACCTTCAGCATCGGACTGATTCCGGCCTACGAGCGCATTGGCTTATGGGCGCCTGCACTGCTGCTGCTGGCGCGCGTGCTGCAGGGATTTTCCACCGGTGGCGAATACGGTGGCGCGGCCACCTTCATTGCCGAATACGCCACCGACCGCAATCGCGGCCTGATGGGCAGCTGGCTGGAGTTCGGCACGCTGGGCGGCTACATCGCCGGCGCCGCCACCGTGACGGCCTTGCACATGAGCGTCACTCCGGCGCAGATGCTCGACTGGGGCTGGCGCGTGCCGTTCCTGATCGCCGGGCCGTTGGGGTTGCTGGGCCTGTACATGCGCATGAAACTGGAAGAAACCCCGGCATTTCGCGCTTACACCGAACAATCCGAACAGCGCGAGCGGCAGAGCGCCGCACAAGGCCTGACCACGCTGCTGCGCCTGCATTGGCCGCAGCTGCTCAAGTGCGTGGGCCTGGTGCTGGTGTTCAACGTCACCGACTACATGCTGCTGACCTACATGCCCAGCTATCTGAGCGTCACGATGGGTTACGCCGAGAGCAAGGGCTTGTTGCTGATCATCCTGGTGATGCTGGTGATGATGCCGCTCAACATCGTCGGCGGCATGTTCAGCGACAGACTGGGCCGGCGGCCGATGATCATCGGTGCCTGCGTTGCGCTGTTTGCGCTGGCCATCCCCTGCCTGTTGCTGATCGGCAGCGGCCACGATGGGCTGATCTTCGCCGGGCTGATGCTGCTTGGCCTGGCCTTGGTGTGCTTCACCAGTTCGATGCCGTCCACCTTGCCGGCGCTGTTCTACACGCCGGTGCGCTACAGCGCGCTGTCGATTGCCTTCAACGTGTCGGTGTCGTTGTTTGGCGGCACCACGCCGTTGGTCACCGCCTGGTTGGTGGAGCGCACCGGCGACCCGCTGGTGCCGGCGTATTACCTGATGGGTGCGGCGGCGATCGGCTTGCTGACCATGCTGTTCGTGCGCGAAACCGCAGGATTGCCGCTACGCGGCTCGCCGCCGGCGGTGGCCAGCGATGCCGAAGCGCGTGCCCTGTTGCAGGCCGACAGCCCGGTGACGGTGGATGCGCAGTTGCCGGTTGCCACCGCCGCGTCGATGGGCCAACCGCGCACCGCGTGAGTTGCCGGCGATTCGCACGGCATGCGTCCGTGGCTTCAGGCGCATGGCGTGCGGTTGCAGTAACCGGTTAGTTGATGCGAGACGCGATGCGGGCGATGGTGCGACGCATCACTGCCAACTTGCCGGCGGGCGACGGCCGGAACCTTCGAAGATAAAGCTCTGCGGGCTAGCAACCGTCGCGTGTTCGGAAGATGCCGAGATTTGTGAGTGGCCCGATGGTTCATCGCAGCGCAGGTGCACTTCACCGCTGTGTGCGAAGGCCGCAGCAACCGCTTGGCGGTCTGCGTAGCGGCCTTGTTGGCTGCTCTTGTTCGTCACGCACAAGATGGGCGGAAACCTTGCCAGGTTTGGCGTCCACACGCGGTTGCCTGTCATCGACCCAGCGCGTTGAACGATGCTGCAGCTCGCCGCTGCTACCCTCAGCGCGCGGTGTGCGGGTTGTCTTCTGGCAACGGGGGCATGGGCATATCGGCCGACGGCGCGCCTTCGCCGGTTTCCACATAGCGTTTGAGGCTGCTGCCGAGAAAGAAACGCCAGCCGCGCGCGCAGGCCTCCTTGCACGGCGAATCGCGATAGCCGGACTGCACGAAATCCACCTGCGTGCCCTGGCTGATGGAGCGCAGTTCAAAGCGCATCACCGTGCCTTTCCAGGCGTCGGTGTCGAGCATGTTGGAGGCGTGGCAGCGCCAGCACACCAGTTGGTGATTGGCGCCTTCGTCGATGCTCAGTTCCACACGCCAGCCCTGCCGGCTCCAGTCCAGCCGCACCAGATCGTCGGCCAGGCTCACTTCGCGGGTCCACCAACGCGCAAGCTGCTTGGGCTCTGACAACGCAGCGCAGACCACTTCCGGCGCTGCGGCAATGACGATGCTGTGGCGGATCTCGCAATTCATCTGCTGCGCATTTGCTACCTGGACGCCGATGATTGCCGCATTTTAACAGCCAATTGCGCTGCAGGCCCAGAAGGGTCCAGTTCGCTTGTGCGGCACTCACATCGCGCTGGGTACCATCGGCCAGGTCCCAACCATGATGAGCAGGCATGACAACGCTTCCGATAACGGTGATGGACGCTGCCGCGCAGCGCGACTTGGCCACGGCCCACGCATTACTGGAAAACCCCGGCGTGGCAGCGCAACTGGCCAATGCGCTGGGCGCGCCGATCGAGAGCCTGATCACCAAACGGCTTCCCAAGGTGGTGACCCGCAGCATCGACGGTGTGACCCGGCGCGCGCTGCAGGTGGCGATGAAATCGGCGTTGCTGAGCCTGCGCGGCAAGGCCGATGCGCAGCAGCCGGCATCCACGACGTGGCATACGCTGGCGGTGGCGGTTTCCGGTGGCGCGGGCGGGTTTTTCGGGCTGCCGGGCTTGATGGTGGAGCTGCCGGTGACCACCACGGTGATGCTGCGCTCCATCGCCGATATTGCCCGTGCCGAAGGCGAATCGCTGGACGACCCGGACACCGCGCTGGCGTGCCTGGAAGTGCTGGCGCATGGCGGGCGCAGTGCCAGCGACGACGGCGCCGAATCCGGCTACTTCGCGGTCCGTGCGGCGATGGCTCAGCAATTGAGTGCCGCGGCCAGCTACGTGGCCGCACACGGCTTCGCCAGCAAGGGTGCACCGGCACTGGTCTCGCTGGTCTCGCGCATCGCGGCGAAGTTTTCGGTCAATGTGGGCGAAAAGCTCGCCGTGCAGGCGGTGCCGCTGGTTGGCGCGGTCAGCGGTGCCACGCTCAATACCGTGTTCATGCGCCACTTCCAGGCGATGGCGCACGGCCATTTCATCGTGCGTCGGCTGGAACGTCGCTTCGGCGAAGATGCGGTGCGGCGTGCATATGAGGCCTTGCCGCCACCGCGGTGATGCGTGCGGCTGCATGCGAAGCTCAGCATGGCTGCACGCTCAGCGTGCAGTGCCGCAGCCGCAGCCATGGGCAAGGCTGCTCAACGCAACACCACGCGCTGCGGGCGAAGGGCAGCGGCACCGTGTTCACCGAACGGTTGCCGCCAAGCGATGCTTGCCCGCGATAATCACCGCCACCACGACAGATGCCGATGATGCCCAAACCGTTTTCGCCAGCGTCCGCGCGCAACCGCGACCCGATTCTTGAGGTACTGCGCCCGCACTTTGCCGACCGGCAGCAGGTGCTGGAAATCGGTGCGGGCACCGGGCAACACGCCGTGCATTTCGCTGCGGCGATGCCGTGGTTGCAGTGGCAGGCCAGCGACCACCTCGATCATCTTGCCGGCATGCGGCAATGGCTGGACGAGGCGGCGCTGCCGAACACGCCGCCACCAATTCCGCTCCAGGCCGTGTTGATACCCACGCCCGGGCTTGCACCGGCGCCCAGCTTGCCCGTGCTGCGTGACGGCCAGCGCGGCTTCGATGCGATCTACAGCGCCAATACCTTGCACATCATGGGCTGGCCGCAGGTGCAGGCCTTGTTTGCAGGCTTACCCGCAGTAATGGCGCCGCAGGCAGTGCTGGCGGTGTATGGGCCGTTCAATCGCAATGGGCAATTTACCAGCGACAGCAATCGCGCCTTCGACGCGATGCTGCGCGAGCGCGATCCTGCATCGGGCATCCGTGATGCCGAAGCGGTGGATGCGCTGGCAGCATCGGTTGGGTTGCAGCTGATCGACGACGTAGCAATGCCGGCGAACAATCACTGCCGCGTGTGGCGACGTCCATAGGAAACGTTTGCCCCATCGCACTAAGCGCAGATGCAGTGACGAGCAGAGTTTGTGCCGCTATGGCGTTAAACGAGGGCACCTCTGATTCTAAGCTGCCCGGCGGGACGATGCGGCTGGCGATACCTCAGGTGACCCTGACAGGTCTGCAGACGCTCGCTTCCGTTACGGATGCCCTATCGATAGGAGCGTGATCATTGGGATACCTGTCAGGAACCAGGCAAGCGCAATCCAGCGAAGCCTGCGCGCATTCAACCATAGTGGTTTGACGTGCTCGGGAATCGATGAAGCGGGTTGGGTGATCCAGGCAAGTGTGGCGAAGTTGTTGTAAGCACCGGGGCCAAGCCCGGGGAAATGCGTCAGCTGTTCCTATAGCTTGCGATCCGTCGCTTCCAGCTCGCGGCGGATCCGAGCACTTCCAATCAAGCAGGGGATGCCGAGCACCAGCAGGCTCCCGAAGCCATAAGCGGTTGCCAGTGCTTCGCTTGGACCTACGAAGGTAAAGCGCAGGAGTACAAGCAGGCTCGCATATGTGAGCCATGGGATGAAATACCAACGCAGCTTCATACAGTCCCCAACGTGTTTCGATGATGAGGCGGCGCCTAAACGGAAGGGTATAGGCACTGCCGCCGATTCGCGACGGCCGCAATAGTGAGGGTCCGCCGCGTTTTCAGAGGCTATAACGGCCGTCAGTGGTGTTGCACCGTCAGCGCGCGGATGCCTGGCTCCCACGCCGCCGCTCGAACCACCACAGCGCTACCGCCACGCTGAGCCAGGCGAGCAGCCACGGCCAGCGCGCGCCGGGTTGGGCAGCAGATGTGGCGATGGGAATCGAAGCAGTGCCGGCCGCCATGGCAAGGGTGGCGAGTCGGCGTTGCTGCGCGTCCATGGCAGCTGCATCGTTGGGCGCGCGGACATAGAGCCAGCGTTGCGAGGTGCCGGTGTGCAGGCGATGCCAGCCGCTGCTGGCGGGCCAGTAGCCAGCGCAACGCGGCGCGTTGCCGTTGCGCTCAGGCAGTAGCGGCTGGCGGGCTTGGTCAGGGGCGGTCACGAAGGCGTCGGCGTGCAGCTCGCACAGCGTCATGCGTTGTTGCGACCAGCCTTCCTGCACCGGGCTGGGCAGCGCACCGCCCGGGCGGGCGACGGCGGCAGCCAATTGCGCCCAGAGCGCGGCGTGCAGATCGCTGCGGCCGGCCAGAACCAGCGCGAAGCTGTCTTCGACCAGGCCGATGCCGATGCGCCCGCGGCCTTGGGCGCGCCACCAGCCCAGGGCGCTGCCATCGTCGGCGCGTGCGGCGACCAGGGCGTCGGTGGCTTGCGGTTGCAGGTCGCGACGTTGCAGCGGCGCCAGCGTTGGGGCGTCGCCAGGGCCGCTGGCAGGATCGGCCGCTGCGACCGGCGGCGAGAGCCGCTGCGGTGCGGGCACCGGGCTGCTGGTGCCGCCGCCGATGATGGCAAGGCCCAGCTCGGCCAGGGCGACGCGGGTGCCGGCATCCAGCGGCCCGTCGGTGCGCACCAGCACGCCCAGGCCGCGCTGGATCGCCGCGCGCAGGGTCAGGCGCTGCGCAGGGCCCAGCGCCACCAGGCGGCGCGGGTCGACGATCAGCAGGTCCAGCCGGTCCAGGCTGGCCGCATCCAGCGCGGCGCCCTCGCCGAGTTGCACGCCAGGGCCGACCGCGATCTGGCTACGCACCTCCAGCCCGGCGTCGCTGGCCCAGCGGCGCAGGTACTTCAGCTCCGGCTGCGGTGCGCCGGCCAGCAGCAGCACGCGCGCCGGCGGCATGGCCGCGATCAGGACCGGCACCTCTACGCGGCTGCGTTCGGCACCGGCGGCATCGCGTGCACGCACGGCGAACAGCACCTGGCCCGGCGCGCGCGCCAGGCCGCGCAGGCGCACGCGGCCGGCGCGGTCGGCCACGGCGCTGTCCACCACCTGCCCGGCCGGATCGAGCAGTTCCACGCGCGCGTCGGCAAGGCCTTGCACCTGCGCAGCCACCGCGATGGTGTCGCCCGGGGCCACTGGCGGCGGTGGCGAAACCGCGACCACGCCGCGGGGGGCGGGACCGAGCTTCAGCCGCAGCGGCATGTTCAGGCCCTCGCGGTCGCGAGCGGGCAGGCCGCTGCCATGCACGACCAGCACCGTGGTGCCGGGTGCGCGCCGCAGCGCGGTGGCCAGGTCCGGTACGCGTGTTACGCCGGGTAAGGCGGGCGCCTCCGGCAGGGCGACCCAGTGCGCCGTGTCACCCGTGGAGCGCTGCCCGACGGCGGTGCCGGCGGTGGCGATATGCAGTTCCGCACCGGTTCCGGCGCGCGGCGGGGGCAACAGCACCGGATAGAGCAATGCAGCGAGTAACGCTTGGGCGGCGAGCAGCAGCCAGAGCCGAGTGCGCGAATACGGCTGCCGGTGGTACGCCCGCAGCAGGCGCACGCAGCCGACGACGGCGATCAGCAGCAATGCGGCGCCGACCAGCCAGGGCAGCGAGAGCGTCATGCTTGCTGCTCCTGGCGCAATGCGCCCGCAACGCATTGTCCGCGCGCACGGCGCTGCGCGGCGTGCGCGCATGCGGGTGGCCGGCGGCTTGCAGCCACGTGCCCGCAGCGGACGATGGCGCACGGCGGTCGCATCGAGAGGTTCATTGCTGCTGCTCCTGGCGCCAGGCATCGGCGGGGACAACAGGCATCGGCATCGTGCCGAGCGCACCGCTGCGGGCTGCTTGCTGCCACCTCTACAAGCCACGTCGGTCCGAACGACCGGTGCACCGGAAGAAGGCGGATCAGGGTGGGACTCACGGCTGCGTCTCCTGCCGCAGCGCATCCAGGTAGCGCTGGCCGCGCGGGTCGGGCGCGGCGCGGCGATGCGGTGCTGCCGGTGGGGCGAGCAGGGTGCGCCAGACCTGGGCGCGCAGCTGGGTGCGGCAGCCGGCGCAATCGGGTTCGGCGCGCAGGGTTTCCACGGCGGCGGCCAGGCCCAGCGGGTCGTGCAGGCGATCTTGCTGGGTCTGCAGCCACTGTGCGTAGCGGGCCAGGGTGGCAGCGGGCACTGGGGCGGCCTCGCCCAATGCATCCCACAGCTGCAGCGCGGACGGGTCCGGGTCCGGGCGGGTGTCCAGCCCGGCGGCACGGTTGCCCAGTCCGGCGCGATCGCCCCTCAGCCGTCGGCTCGGGTCGATCGGCGGCAACTGCGTGCCCACGCGCGCCAGGTAGATGCGTTCGGCCTGCTGCACCTGTTTGATGAAGCCCAGCGCCTTGTTGGCGTACGGCAGCGCGCGCTCGGGGTGGCCCTGGCGCAGGTCGCCTTCGGACTGCCACATCTGGTCCAGCGCGGCGCGCAGCAGGGCGCGGGTTTGCGGGTCGAGCAGGGTGGCGGCTTCGGCGTGGTCGTGGGTATGGCCGAATTCGGCCAGCACGTTCTCGGCCTGGCCGAAGCTGCTGCGCTCGGGCCGGCCGTTGCGGGCGTCATGGTCGTGATCGTGCTCGTCCAGTGCGGCGGCGCCGGGTTCGGTGGCATGGGCGTCGTGATCGTGAGGGTCGTGGTCATGCCCGGCCTGCGTGTCAGAAGCCGCGGCGGGCGTGCTTGGCGCATCGGCGGTGGGCATGTCGGCGGTGGGTAAATCGTCGGCCGGGGCGTCGCTGGTGGGTGGCGCGTCGGCAGTCGGCGGGCCTTGCGGCGCACCTTCGCTTTCTTCGCCCAGGAACTGGCCGTAGCGCAGCCGCAGCAGGCGTTGGTCCACGCCGATGGCGTCGGAGCGCTTGAGGAAGGTGGCTGCATCCAGGCGCGGTTGTTCCTTCAGCAGCGCCTGCGCGTCGATGATGATCTGGCGCTGGCTGCGGAAGTAGGCCGGCAAGGTCTGCTTGACGCTGGCTTCCAGACCGGCGGCCATGGTCTGTTCGGGCGGCGGCCAGCGCAGGATCACGCTGGCGCTGCGGCCTTCCTGCGGGCCGGGCTGGCGGGTGTCGTGGACGATGAGCTGGGCAATCAGGTCGTCGCCGGCTTTCATGCCCAGGGCTTGCGGTTGCAGGGTGGTGGCGAAGCCGCGTTGCCTGGCCGTGCCGCTGCCGGTGAGCGGGCGGCGCTGGGTGGTGAAGGTGATGTTTTCGCCGCTGCCCTGGGCCAGGGTGAGGCGCAACTCGGCGCTGGCGGCCACCGCGTAGTCGTCGCTGGCCTCGAAGCGCAGCGTCCAGCTGCGGTTGGCCGGCGACCACAGCACCAGGCTTTGCTCGGGCGCGAGCACGCGCACCTGCGGTGGGCGGTCGGGCAGCACGTCCAGCCGATACAGCTGGCGGTCGGCCGGCGCGCCGTCGATGAGGATGCGGTAGAGGGTGGCCCGCTCGGTGACCCACTGGCCGTGCCACGCATCGCTGCCACCCTGTCGGGCCAGCGCGACGGTGCGGCCGTCGGTCAGCCGCAGGGCCACGCTGCGCGGCGCCGGGCTGACCTGCAGTTGCCAATCCAGCCGGGTGCCGACCGGCACCTTCGCGTCCAGGCCGGGCAGGCGCGCGGCGGGCAGACCGGTATAGGCGGGCGGGCTGCTGCGTAGCTGCGCGTGCCGCAGTGTGGGGGCGCCACTGATGGCACGCGCGGCGGCCACGCGGTCGGTTGGCGGGGTGCGTCGGGTGGCCGGGGGTGGCCACAGCAGCAACGCGGCGCAGGCGAGCACACCCAGCACGCTCCAAGGCCAGGCGCGGCGCCACGGCCAGGCCGGGCGCAGGTCGCGTGGGCGGCTGCGCAGGCGCTGTTCCAGCCGTTGCCGTTGCAGGGTCTGCAGCGGACCGAGCTGGGTGGCGGGGGCGAACAGCAGGTCGCTGCTGTCTTCCAGATCGGTATCGCGGTCCAGCCGGCGGATCAGCCAGGCCTGGTCGAGCCGCCGCGCGGCCAGCAGCGCCATGCCGCCCAGTGCCAGCAAGCCCAGAAGCAGCAGCACCACGGCGACCTGTGCGCCGGCGCGCCACGCCAGCGCCGCCGGCACCGCTGCCAGCGGCAGCCCGAACAACAACACGCCAGCGGCCTGCCGCCGCCGTGCCGCCTGCCACGCCTGCTGCAGCGCAGGCGTGCTCATGCGGCGGTGGCCCGGCGCGGTGCGGTGGCCAGCCAGCGTTCGAGCGCGAACAGCAGCAGCACCAGGCCGATCAGCCATGGCGCCAGCGGCCACGGTGCAGTGGTCAGGCGGCTGGCGGCACCGCGCTGCGGTTGCTGGGTCTGCGCCAGTGCGCGTTGTGGTGTGGGCAGCGGCTGCAGGGCGCCGTGCAGGCGGGTGGGAAAATCGGCATCCAGCAACGCCGGCAGTTGCCGCGGCTGTAGCGGTGCGGCCCAGCGCAGCACGCGTCCGCGGCCGAGCGCTGCGGCATCGAGCAATGGCGCGCCAGCGGCAGTCTGTTGCACGGGCTGCAGGGTCGCGGCAAGGCGGGGTGGAACGGGTGTCTGCGCATCCAGCAGCAGCTGCCCACCGGCTGCGACCCAGGCCATCACCGGCGCCGGCGGCGCGCTGCGCGACAGCCAGGCCACCACGGTGCCGGGGGCCCAGCGCGCAGGCTGCGCATCGGCCGGCGTGCCCACCGGCAGGCTGCCCGGCAGCGCCCAGGCGGCATGCACGGCGCGCAGATAGCGCAGGGCCGGCGCGGCGTTGTCGTCGGCAATCGCCTGCAGGCCTAGCGGCGCGGCAGCGGCGGGCGCAGCAATTGGTGATTGACCGGGCACGACCTGCCAACGCACCGGATGCGACAACTGCAGACGCTGCGCATCCAGCGGGCCCCACTGGGCCGGCACGATCACGCTGAGCGCCGCAGCTGGCGGCAGGCTGGCATCGAGCTCGCGCAACAGGCTGGAGACCGGTGGTGCCGCGCCCGCAGGCGTGGCGGGTGTCTTCGATACATCGGCATTCGCATCTGCATCGACCGGCGGGAAGCCCGGCGCCAGCCACAGCCATTGCGCGTTCGCGGCGTGGCGTAGCTGGCGTGCGGCAGCCACATCCACCCCGGGGCTGAGCGCAATGCGTGGGCGTGCATCGTCATGATCGCGTACGGCCGGTTCGGCCAGCAGCAGCGCCAGCACAACCAGGAGCAACACCCGCACCAGTAGCAGCGGCCATTCGTCCAGACGCACGCGGTGGCGTGGGCGCGGCATTGCACGCAACCAGCGCAGCGCGGCGAAATCGGTCGGCCGGTGTTCGCTGCGCCGGGCCAGATGGATCAGCAGCGGCAGCAGCAACGCGGCCAGCGCGGCCAGGCCGGCAGGGAACAGCAACAGCAGGTTCATCGCGGCACCCGCCTGGCGACCTGCGTGCGGCCGACCTGCCAGCTCATCGCGGCGCGCCTTGCCCGAACAACTGGCGCAACGCCGCGTCGGGTGCGGCGTCCAGGTAATGCAGTGCGTGCGCGATGCCGGCGGCCTGCCAGCGCGCCTGCTGCGCGCGCTGTGCCGCGCCGAAGCGTTGCAGATAATCGGCGCGCATCGCTGCGCCATCGCCCAAAAGTTCCTCGCCGGTTTCCGGGTCGCGGAAGCGGTGGCCGCCGCTGAAACTGAAATCGCGTTCGTCGCAGGTCAGCACCTGCAGTTGCATGACCTGGCGACGAGCGGCGGCAAGTTTTTCCAGTGCAGTGTTGAGTTCTTCGTCGAAGCCATCGCCGATCGACAGCACCAGCGCATGCGTGGCGATGCGTTCCCACAGCGGGCGTACGGCGGCCAGGCCCGGCCAGCGCCCACCGGCCTGCAGTCCGTGCAGGGCCAGCCATAACCGGTCGCGCTGTCGTGGCCCGGTACCGGCCGGCACTGCCACCAGCCCGCCGCCGTGCACCGCAAACAGGCCGACCTCATCGCCCTGCTGCAGCGCGATCTCCGCAGCGCAGGCTGCCACCGTCGCCATTGCCTGCAGGCGCGTACTGCCGGGGCGCGCGTGGTCGGCCTGGCTGGCAGAGGCGGTGGCGTCGAGCAACAACCACAGCGTGAGCGGACTTTCGCGCTCGGCTTCGCGCACGAAGAAGCGGTCCGAGCGTGCGTAGAGTTTCCAGTCGATCTGGCGCAGCGCATCGCCCGGTTCGTAGGCGCGGTATTGCGCGAATTCCAGCCCGGCGCCGCGGCTGCGGCTGGCATGTTGGCCGATGCCGTGCGCACCCTGCGCGTGGCGCGCACGCAGCTGCAGACCACGCAGGCGGCTGCGCACGTCGCTGGGAATCAATGCCGGCAGGTCTGCATTCACGCCGCGCGATGTCTCACGTCGGGAACGGCACGGCACGCAGCAATGCGGCGACCACGTCGTCGGCCGTGCGTTGTTCGGCTTCGGCGGCGAACGAGAGCAACAGGCGGTGGCGCATCACCGGCGCCGCAAGCGCCACCACGTCTTCGCGGGTGGCTGCAAAGCGGCCGTGCAGCAGTGCGCGCGCCTTGGACGCCAGCACCAGCGACTGCCCCGCACGTGGGCCGGCGCCCCATTTGATCCACTGGCGCACCTCGTCGCTGGCCTGCGGGCCGGGACGGCTGGCACGCACCAGGCGGTTGATCCAGGTCAGCAACTCCGCGCCCACATGCACTTGCCGCACGTGCTGCTGCAGCGCCTGCACGCTGGCCGCGTCCATCACCTTGGGCACCTGCGCGCTTGCGCTGCCGGTGGTCTGGCTGAGGATGTCGCGCTCTTCCTGTTCGCTGGGGTAACCCACGCGCACATGCAGCAGGAAGCGATCCAGCTGCGCTTCCGGCAACGGGTAGGTGCCGGCCTGTTCAATCGGGTTCTGCGTGGCCAGCACGAAGAACGGTGCCGGCAGCGCATAGGTGGTGCCGGCATAGCTGACGGTGCGTTCGCTCATCGCTTCCAGCAATGCGGCCTGCGTCTTGGGCGGGGTGCGGTTGAGTTCGTCGGCCAGCAGCAGGTTGGTAAAGATCGGCCCCTGCTGAAAGCGGAAATGCCGATGCCCGGTGCCGTGGTCTTCTTCCAGCAACTCGGTGCCCAGGATGTCGCTGGGCATCAAGTCGGGCGTGAACTGCACGCGGCGAAACTGCAGTTCCAGCGCCTGCCCCAGCGAGCGCACCAGCAGCGTCTTGCCCAGGCCAGGCGCGCCTTCCAGCAGGCAATGGCCGCCGGCGAGCAGGCCGATCAGCAATTGCTCCACCACCGCGTCCTGGCCCACCACCGCCTGGGCCAGGGCCGCGCGCAACGTGCCCAGCTGGGCACGTTGCGCGGCGAGGATGTCGTGGTTGGGGGCGTTCATACGGGAGATCTCGTTGGATGGCTGCTGATGTAGGAGCGCGCCTGCGCGCGATGCTTCACAGATACATTTTCATCGCGTGCGAGCGTGCTCCTGCAGGGCGATCGACATGCCGCGATCAATTGGTCAACGCATACATCACGATGTTCACGGCGAACTTGGTGTTGTCTTCGGCCAGAAAACGCTTGTTGCGCCAGTCGTAATCCCATTCGCAGCCGTAATCCTTGTTGCTGTAGAGCACCCCGAGGCGGCCATCGATGCTGATGCCCTTGAGATAGTCGTGCACCAGATCGTCGCCCCAGCCATTGAGCTCGAAACCGGTTGCCGGCGGGCCATCGGGGAAGGCGAAGAAGGCGCTGTAGAGCCGATGGTTCTTGGGCAGTTTCTGCAGCGCGCTCTTGCCGAAGATCGAGGTCATTTGCGCTTCGAACGAAGTGGCGAACAAACCATCGATATCGTGGTTGCAATCGTCCACGAACACGAAGCCGCCGTTGCGCACATAGCGCTCGAAATTGCGCCGCTCGGCCGGGTTGAACTCCACCAGCTTGTGCCCGGACAGATAGCAGAACGGCGCCTGCAACATGCGGGGGTCGGCCAGATCCAGCACATGTTCCTGCGGATCCACGCGCAGCTGGGTGTAGTCGATCAACGAGGTGATCAGGTTGGACGGCATGCGCGCATCCACATCCCAATCGCCGGAGTCGTAGCGCAACCGGGTAAACCAGAAATCGTAAGCCCCGGCCGCACGTGCTTGCCGCGGCAGCGCCAACGCCAACGTGGAGACGCTGCCGAGCAGCAGGCCAAGGAAACGACGGCGCGATGTCGTCGCTGGGAGGGAACCGGGAACCGGAAGCACTGGTGAACGCTCAGGTTGAGTGGAGCGGCTCCCGCTCTCCCATTCCCGATTCCCCACTCCCAATTCCCGGCCCTCAGTCACACCGCATCCGACAACGAGGTAAACGTGAAGTCGCGTAGCCGCATCGGCGGAATCATCATCACGAAGTTGGATTCGTCGCCGGCCACGCGCACCGGCTTGCCCAACTCGTCGATGTTGTTGAGCATGATCACCGGCGATTCGTTGAAGCGGAAGTTCTTCACCGGGTACTTGATCTGGCCGTTCTCGATGTAGAAGGTGCCGTCGCGGGTGAGCCCGGTCAGCAGCACCGTCTGCGGGTCGACCATGCGGATGTACCAGGTCCGCGTGACCAGGATGCCCTTCTCGGTGCCGCGCACCAGCTCGGCGATGTTCTTCTCGCCACCGGCCATCAACAGATTGCCTGGTTCGCCGACCGCGCGCTTGCCGTTCTTCTGTGCCCAGAAGCGCGAATACTGCAGGTTGGCGATCTTGCCGTTTTCCACGATGGCCATCTTTTCGCGCGGCAGGCCTTCTTCGTCCCACGGCATCACCGCCGCACGCGGATCCCACGGATCGGCGGTGATGTTCACGCGCGGGTCGTAGACCTGCTCGCCCAGCTTGTTGCCGCCGCCTTTCTTGGACAGGAAGCTGCGCCCCTCATCGGCGCGGCGTGCGTCGAAGAAATTCATCATGAAGGAAATCAGCCCCGCTGCCGCGGCCGGCTCCAGGATCACGGTGTACTTGCCCGGCTCCAGCGCCTTGGCTTCGGCCGAATCGCTGGCCTTGCGCATCGCAATGCGGATGTCCTGCTCGGCCTTGAAGTCGGCGGCGTCTTTCAGATTGCGGCCCACCCAGCCCGAGCCGCGGCCGTCTTCGGTACGCACGGTGCAGGTGTAGTCGAAGCGCGCACCGCGCTGGTAACCGAAATTGCCCTTGCTGTTGGCGAATGCGGTAAAGCTCTGGCCATCTTCCAGGAAGCCTGCGGCGATCAGGCCCTTGCCCTTGCACGGGGCGATCGAATCGGCCGCCACCTGCGCGCGGAACGCCGGGTCCACCGCTGCGGTGGATTCGCTGAAGGTGGGGCTGGGTTTGTAGGTCTGCTTGTCGACCGCCGGCATGAATTCCGGATTTTCCGGAGCCAGTCGCGCCAGGTCTTCGGCGCGACGCACCACCCGTTCCAGCGAGGCGTCGTCGAACTCGTTGATCGTGGCAACGCCCACGCGCTTGCCGAACGCCACCTGCACCTGCAGGTCGGTGTTGTCGACGATGCCGCTGGTGGAGACGTTGTTGAGCGCAAAACGGATATTGCCGTCGATCGAGCCGGTGAGCGTGGCGGTGCACTCGTCGGCCTTGGACAGCTTGATGACCTTGTCCAGAATGACCTTGGCCTGCGCTTCGGTAAGGATGCTCATGTGGGTTTCTCCTGTCAGCCGAGCGAGCGGGCGGTGCTGATGACGTTGATGCCATCGAAGCGGGCGGTGGACGAACCATGCGAGACCGCCGAGACCTGGCTCGGCTGGCCCTTGCCGTCGAAGAACGAGCCGCCCAGGCGGTAGTCGCGTTGATCGGCCACGGCACTGCAGGCGTTCCAGAATTCTGGCGTGCGGATCTGGTAGGCCACGTCTTCGAGCATGCGGGTGATGGCGCCGTTCTTGATCTCGTAGAACAGCTGTCCACCGAACTGCGCGTTGTAGCGCTGCTGGTCGATGGAAAACGAGCCATCGCCGATGATGTAGATGCCGTTTTCCACGTTCTTGATCAGATCGCTCACGCTCAGCGGCGTCTTGCCGGCGGCCAGCGACACATTGGCCATGCGCTGGAACTGCACGCTCGACCACGAGTCTGCGTAGCAGCAACCATCGGAGGCGGTCTTGCCCAGGATATGCGCCTGATCGCGGATGGCCTGGTAGTCCACCAGCTTGCCGTCGCGGATCAGGTCCCACTGCTTGGTCTTGACGCCCTCATCGTCGTAGCCCACCGCGCCCAGGCTGCCTGCCTGCGTCTTGTCGGCGAGGATATGCACCTTGTCGCTGCCGTACTGGAAGCCGGCCTTGAGCTTGTCCAGCGTGGCGAAGCTGGTGCCGGCGTAGTTGGCTTCGTAGCCGAGCACGCGGTCCAGCTCCAGCGGATGGCCCACCGATTCGTGGATGGTGAGCCAGGTGTGCGAGGGGTCCAGCACCAGGTCGTACTTGCCCGGCTTCACCGACGGCGCCTTGAGCTTTTCCTGCGCCTGTTTGGCGGCGGCGATGGCGTCTTCCTTCATGTCGTAGGACAGGCCGTAGTTCACCACGCCGTTGGGCGAGACGAACTTGCCGGAGGCGGCGCCATCCAGATATTCGTAGCCCAGGCCCATCGGCGCGGACAGGCCATCGCGGGTGCGGAACTTGCCGCTGGCCTTGTCGATGGCGGTCACGCTCATCGGCGCCCAGATGCGGTGCACATCCTGGTCGATGTAGGAGCCGTCGGTGCTGGCGAAATACTTCTGCTCGTTGACCACGAACAGCATCGAGTTGACGAAGTTGGCGCCAGCCGCGGTGGCTGCGGCGTTGACGCCGAGCAGCAGGTCCACCTTGTCCTTGATCGGCACTTCCATGGCGTTCTTCTTGATCGGCGTCTTCCAGCTCACCTCGCCCACGCCCGGCGTCGGCGCCAGTTGCACCGGCGTGCCCTGCACCTTGGCGTTGGCCTTGGCGATCGCCGCCGCCTGCGCGGCAGCCTTGGCCACGCCTTGTTCGGTCAGCTCGTTGGTGGCGGCAAAGCCCCACGCGCCGCCCACGATGACGCGGATGCCGGCACCGATGGACTCGGTGTTGACCACGTTCTGCACCTTGTCCTCGCGGGTGATCACGAACTGGCGCAGATAGCGGCCGATGCGTACATCGCAATAGCTGGCGCCGGCCTGGCGCGCAGCGTTCAAGCCGGCATCGGCCAGGCGTTTCTTGCGGCCCACATCGAAGGGTGTCAACAACTGTTCGGCGGCAATTGCCTTGCCGAAATAGGCCGGCACGATCAGCCCGCCCATGGTCAGCCCGGTGAGGGCCAGGAAATCACGTCGCTGCACGGGCAACTCCCCAATAGTCCCGCGCGGCGCGCAGGTGGTGTGGTGACACGCACATGGCTCTGCGCGCGGTATCCACCGATTCTTGCCGGCCGATGAATGCTGCGTCAAATGACTTTCGGCAGGGGTGCGTGTGCAAACGTTGGCCCGTACGAAGCCAGTGGCACTCCCGGCTTGCGTTGATGTGTGGCGAGCGCGGCTGGCGGTGTGCGAGGACTGTTGCCGCGCGTTGGATACGCAGACTGGTCTCTTCTCAGCGAAAGCCGAGCAACAAAAGAGCTTTACCAGACCACCGACCAACTGCCTGGCGCGGTGAGGCACCGTGCCTTCGACTGACCAGGGTCGGCGCATGCCAAGCGATTGCAACAGATGAAATCGTGGCGTTTGGATGCGTGCGGAAACTCAGGTGCAGAGCGGAGGATCTGTGCGCTCGCTGCAGGACCCTTACCCGCCCACCCTCGCGGGACACGCTGCAAGTACGTCCATGCAAGCTCCGTGGCGGCATCCATGCCGCCACGGGTCCTGCGACGGTGGGCGGGCAAGGGCCAGTCGCGTTGATCGGTGCGCACAGGTTTGAACAAGCGATCAGCACATTAGCGACGCAGCGTCTTTGCTCTTCAACAAACCACCAGCCAACTGTCTGGCGCGGTGTCCTCACCGATTGCGGGACCGTTGGCGGTATGGATGCCGCCATCGAGCCCCATGGACGGGTTCACGGCGTGTCCCGCGAGCGGTGAGGACACCGCGCACTCGACCAACAGAGTTTGATCCAACAGGCAACCAAATAAAGCGACATTTTCGCGTGCTTCGAAGCGACAGGACGATGCGGATGCACCATCTGCACAAAAACCAAGCCAGTTTCAACCAAGCCACCTGCCATCCAACGGTTGGCTGGCCTCACCCCAACGAACGCGCGGTATTGATCACGTTGATGCCATCGAAACGCGCAGTAGACGCACCATGCGACACCGCCGAGACCTGGCTGGGCTGACCCTTGCCATCGAAGAACGAGCCGCCCAGGCGGAAATCGCGTTGATCGCACACCGCGCTGCAGGCATTCCAGAATTCCGGCGTGCGGATCTGGTAGGCGCCATCTTCCACCAGGCGGGTGACCTGGCCATTTTCGATCTCGTAGAACAGCTGTCCGCCGAACTGCGCGTTGTAGCGCTGCTGATCGATCGAATACGAACCGCGCCCATGGATGTACAAGCCGCGCTCCACGTTCTTGATCATGTCGGCAACTGCCAACGGCATCTTGCCTGGCGCCAAGGACACATTGGGCATGCGTTGGAATTGCACGTTCGACCATGAATCGGCGTAGCTACAACCATCGGACGCGGTCTTGCCGAGCAGGTGCGCCTGATCGCGCGTGCATTAGTAATCGACCAGGATGCCGTCCTTCACCAGTTCCCACTGCTTGGTCTTCACTCCTTCATCGTCGTAGCCCACCGCGCCCAGGCTGCCCGGCTGCGTCTTGTCGGCGACGAAGGTCACCGCATCGCTGCCCCAGCGGAACTTGGCATCGCGCTTGTCCAGGGTGGCGAAACTGGTGCCGGCGTAGTTGGCCTCGTAACCCAGCACGCGATCGAGCTCCAGCGGATGCCCCACCGATTCGTGGATGGTGAGGAACAGATTGCTCGGGTCGATCACCAGATCGTACTTGCCTGCTTTTACCGACGGCGCGGTGAGTTTGGCGCGTGCCTGCTTGGCCGCGGCGATCGCGTCCTCGCGCGCATCGTAGCTGTGCCCGTAACCGATCAGCCCGCCTGGCAGCGGGTGCTTCTGGCTGGCATCGCCATCCAGATATTCGTAGCCCATGCCCATCGGCGAGGACAGTCCGTCGCGGGTGCGGAACTTGCCGCTGGCCTTGTCCACTGCGGTAACGGTGAACGGCAGCCACAACCGGTGCACGTCCTGATCGATATAGGAGCCATCGCTGCTGGCAAAATATTTTTGCTCATTGATCGCAAACATGCGCGAGGCCACGAAGGTTGCACCGGCATTGAGCGCAGCGGCGTTGACGTCCATCAGCAGTGCCACCTTGTCCTGCAGCGGCACTTCCATGGCGTTCTTCCTGATCGGCGTCTTCCAGCTGACCTGTCCGGCCGGCGTCACCGGCGCCAGCTGCACCGGCGTGCCGCCCAAGCGCGCATTCGCCTTGGCAATGGCCACCGCCTGCCGCGTGGCGGTGGCCACACCATCGCTGGTCAGCGTGTTGGTGGCCGCGAACCCCCAGGCGCCATCGGCCAGCACGCGCACGCCCACGCCGCTGGATTCGGCATTGACCACGTTTTCCACCTGCGCCTCGCGGGTGATCACGAACTGACGCAGATAGCGCCCCACGCGCACATCGCAATAGCTGGCACCGGCGGCCTTGGCGGTGGTGAGCGCGGCATCGGAAAGGCGCCGGTTGCGTGCTGCATCCACTGGCGCAAGCAACTGCTCGGCGGCGATCAGCCGCGTATTGGGCAGCAGCAGCCCGGCGGCACCGATGCCGGACAGGGTGAGGAAGGTACGACGGTCCACGGCGGTTCTCCATTGAAGACGCGCGACACGGCCCCGCCGTGCCAGCCCTCGAGACTGGCCGTTGTGTGCGCTGGCGGTCAAGGGGCAATGGCAAGACGCCGAGAGGTGTGAGGCGAGCGCATCCGGTAGCGCGGCCGATGACCCACAACAACCTGCCCAGCAGGTGGCGATCGTCAAGCGTAGCGATGGCGCGTAGCACGCTCGTTGGCACGGTTGCCGATGCTGGCGACCGCGCTTTGCGCCCAACAAGATCTGCCTGATCAAGCGGGTGCCATGCCGATGTGCATTCCGGCATTTTGCGCCGCGCGAGCATCCGTCAGTCCCGCATGTTTGCCTTTGACGGTGCGCAGCAGGCAACACCACTACCCGCTGCGGCTAGGTGGTTTTAGGGTGTTTTCTGGCGCGCTGATACAGCCAGCCAGCGAAGACCGCCCAGACAATGGTGGATCCGAAAAATAGCGGCGCAGATTTTGAAGAACGGGTCAGATCCGGGAAAAAGCCAGCCCAATAAATGTAGCAGTCGACGATAGCTGCACTGACTGCCCCCGCCAACGCCGCATCGCGAGGACGCGCGGACTTCAGCGCGGGAATCCCAGTGCAAGACGGGCACGCCCACCATCAAGAATGCAGGCAACTCCATCACGAATGACGTAACAAAAAAGATAAAAAGAACGACAAAACCGCCAAAAAAAAGGAACGGGATGAACAGGACGATGCCACTGAAAAATGAGGCGGCAAAGCACGCGTATATCGAGGCGGCGATAATCTTCAATCCCGCTTTCGTCAGCTGTGCCATGGCCAGCAGCAGCGTATTGCGCTGCAGCGGCTCCGTCATGCCTGCCGCACCGCAAACAAGGCCATGCTGGGAATCAATGTCAGCGCTCCACGGAGGAGGCGGTTGCTGCCATCAAGCCTGATTGTCTGGCGCGGTCTCACGCTGCCAGGTTGGAAGTTGCGATCAGGTCCCCTTTGCTGAAACGTTCCCGGCCGGGTCGAAAGAGCGCCGGGTGTGGCCAGGTAAATGCCGTTGTCGTGCTGACGAACACGAGTGGTTTGCCTTTCGGGCCGTATTCGATCACGAAACCGGCCAATTCCAACCCCAACGACGGCAGGACACCGCTGTTGTGACGCCAAAGGACGGCACGGGCTGCCTGTCCAGGTGTCCAATACACGTGTTTGGGATCGCCGCTGAATCGCGATATGTCCTGGAACCTGGCCGCGATGATGTCGGACGGCCCAATCGAGATAGCGCAAGCGCCCCCGGTGAAACGCACACAACGGCGCACCGCGATGACGGAACTGGTTGATTGCGAGGCTACCGGCAGGCAGCGAGTCTGCGGTGATTTCCTCGATAGGCCCCATGACCGCTTCGAACTCGGCAACTTGCGCTTGCGGCATGTCGAACTCGAGTGGTCCCACGCCGCCATTGGGAGTGCTAGTGCAGAGTGCCATCAGGGTCATCTTCCAGCCTCTTCACTGTCTGGAGCGCACAACGCGGCGTGGGAGGCGAGCCGTCGACCTACACCGGCGCCTCGAAAACCACGTCGCGCCGTGAATGGGCACGACGTGGTGTTGCTTACCTGCTCTGACTCGGCGCGCGCTTGAAATAGGCCGTGCGCATCATCGGGTTGCCATCTTTGAAATACGCTTCGATTTCGGTCATGACTTTGCCGTCGGCGCTGACCGTATAGGTGCGGGTGGAGGCGGGGACGCCTTGATACATCAGCTGCATCACCAGTACACCGGGCTCTGGCATTTTGACCGCGGCACGGTCCACCAGATATGTACCGGACGCCCGACCCGGTGTGCCATCCAGCAGTAGCGTGGATTGCGCTTGCAGCTTCGTATCGTCGTGTTCGACGATTTCGGCATGGGTTGCCCACTTGTTGCCCGAGACCTGCTTGAACTGCAAAACGACACGCTTGGGGCGTACAGCTTCCGGCATAGGAAGGCTGCTGGTGTCCAGCAGCCAGGTTCCGACCAGTGGCGATGCGGCGGTCGGCGCGGAGAAGGCGGGGGTGGCCTGCAACAGGACGGCAGCCACCAGTGCAACGCGTGCGGTTTTCATGAGAACTCCCTGATCCAGACGTGATCCTTGCGGGCAGTCGGCCGACTGTTGCAAGGCAGTGCGATGGGAATCGACTTCGCGTAGACCGTCCTACTCCTGCGCCGGCCCGAGGGCGATACTCACTGCTGCCACGTGTGGAGTCAAATGACGACCCGTGAAAACATATCGCGCCGGCGGCCCTCGTTTGCCATCGTCTGATGAGCGGTGCAATCAGCGGGCGCCATAAACCAAGACACCCGCACTAGGCGGGTGTCTTGTGGAATCCAGTGTGCATGCCTTGCAAGCTGCACCCGCAGCCTTACGCCTTATCGGCATCCAGGTGATACCGCGTGGCCTCGGCCACTTCGTTCTTCGAGCCCAGGAACACCGGTACGCGCTGGTGCAATTGTGTGGGCTGGATCTCCAGGATGCGTTCGCGCCCGGTGGTGGCCGCGCCGCCGGCCTGTTCCACCAGCATGCTCATCGGGTTGGCTTCGTACATCAGGCGCAGCTTGCCCGGCTTGGAGGCGTCCTTCTTGTCCCAGGGGTAGATGAAGATGCCGCCGCGGGTGAGGATGCGGTGCACGTCGGCCACCATGCTGGCGATCCAGCGCATGTTGAAATCCTTGCCGCGTGCGCCCTCCTTGCCGGCCAGCAGGTCGCCCGCGTAGGCCTGCATTGCCGGTTCCCAGTGGCGTTGGTTGGACATGTTGATGGCGTATTCGGCGGTGTCTTCGGGCACGCGCATGTTGGCCTGGGTCAGCAGGAAGCTGCCTTCCTCGCGCTCCAGCGTAAAGGCGTGGGTGCCGTGGCCGAGGGTGAGCACCAGCATGGTGCTGGGGCCGTAGATGCAGTAGCCGGCAGCGACCTGTTGGGTGCCCGGCTGCAGGAAGTGCTCATCGCGCGGCTTTTCCGTGCCCTTGGGCGCGCGCAGCACCGAGAAGATGGTGCCCACCGAGACATTGACGTCGATGTTGGAACTGCCGTCGAGCGGGTCGAACAACAGCAGGAAATCGCCGCTGGGGTATTGGTCGGGCACCGGCTGGCTGTGGTCCATTTCTTCGGACGCGCACGCGGCCAGATGGCCGCCCCAGGCATTGGCTTCGAGCAGGATGTCGTTGCTGAGCACATCGAGCTTTTTCTGTGCTTCGCCCTGCACGTTGCCGGTGCCGGCATCGCCGAGCACGCCGCCCAGGGCGCCCTTGCTCACGGCGATGGAGATGCGCTTGCAGGCGCGCGAGACGATGGTGATCAGCTGGCGCAATTCCGCATCGATACGGCCGGCGTGTTGCTCTTCGATCAGGAAGCGGGTCAGCGAGGGACGCGACATGAGAACGGGCAGCCTGTGTAGGAAGTGGGCCGCCATTGTCGCCATTGCCGCGTTAGATTTCGATCACTTGATGCGCGGTTTGCAGCGCCGCTGATCGAATATGCGCGGATGCGCTGAAGAGCGAGCTGTCCCCCTGCAGCTATCGTGCGTCGCCGACGACGCGCCGTCACGAGATAGAGTAGCGCAGTAGCTAGCGACCATCGCACTTTGGCAGGCGCCATGAATACAGTGGAGCCTCACCGAAAGGTACACTCCGGCCGGAGTGCGCAACCTGCTGCTGGTCCAGAAGCTCGCCAAAAAAACTCTAACCCGGCTGCCTCCAGGCCTGCACACCGGTGAGGCTAAGAGCGGCTAACAAAACGTAGCGAGCGGTCGTCAGGTGGGTGCGGACGGCACGCTCAGAATCGCAGTGTACGCACGCCTGACGGCCCGCAGTAGTTTTATTAGCCGCTCTAGTCATACCCCTAATAATTCATTATGTCTACAGAGTATAGTGCTGTAAGCCTAAGAAAATAGAAAGAGCAAGTATGCTTAGAGTTGCAACCATCTCAAAGTGGCGACCTATGCTTTTTTCTTGAGTTGTTAAGGTCGCAACCGTAGCGGCTGAAAAAATAATGGGGGCTAAATAATAACGATGGAACTGATTGAACTGCGTGAGCCATAGCGATGCAAGAGAAATCAAGATCGCGGCGATGCAGGCACTGTGTTTAATTTTCAATTGCGGTTGTCCTCATCTTGGCAGTCTTCAGCTTGGGCAGAGCTTAATGTTCCGTCCTCAAGAGTTGACATGAAAATTTTTTCGTAGTTTAGAGGGGCGGTCCAGCGTTTTGTTAAAGTGCCTGCCATAATTGCTGAATCGCGAATCGATGTCGCGCTCAAGCTGGATTCAAGTTTCTTGATGGATCTCGATGCAAGCTCCATTACTCGATTCTCAGAGGCAGAGTGCGTCGTCATGTGAGATGATGAGTTCTGAAGATAATAAAAGATAGCCAGTGCCTTGACTTGGTCTTTTTCTACCACTTGGGATAGCTTGGATCCGGCCGGCGTAGGTCCATTATTATAAGCGTGCGCTAATGCAATAATTGCATTGATGTCGCCCCGATCTGCTAGTTTCCATGCGAAGCCCTCGGCAGAGCGAGAGTATTCCCTGAGAGCATCACGGTACTTTGTGGCGTCCGAAATCCCCAAGAGAGAAGAGCCGCTGACGTAACCTCTCATGCCATTGGTGCTGCCCTTCTGTGCAGCATCTTTCCATTTGTCGATGGCGTCGTTTGTATTTATTGAGATGCCAGCACAATAATCGGAGCGCAATCGAAGTGCCTCAAAATAGCCAGAAGCGCCTTGGTTCTTCGTCTCGATCATCGCTAATATGTCGTCATATTGGCGGAGTAGCATCAGGCATTGCTCATAAATAGCCGCCACGTGGCACGCTGCCTTGGCATCGCCTCGGCTGGATTGCCTTTCCAAGTCGTCAAGGGACATCCGTGCGGGCACAGAAGTGGTTGGGATCGTATCAATGGATGGGCTGTTAAATTTCCCTTCCGAATGTAAAGCGACCACTTGATGGGATGAGGGCACTGTTTCTTTGCGCCCAGGAGCTCTCTCTGTCTTACAAAACAAGAAAAAGAAGAGTGCAGCAAGTGCACAGAACAAAATCAGCAAGGACCATCTGGTCCTTGCTGAGCTTTTCGAAAGGTTCATGTGGCTAATAAGCAACTATATGACAGACCACGCCATCTTCAGTGCTAATGCAAGTCACGCCCGTCCTCGATCCAGATCCCGTAGCTTGAGTGAACTTGATACCATTTTGATTGGCCCATGAATAAAATTTATCCATGTCAGTCTGACTATTGGTGAAGTCGTAAGTGCGCGTACTACCGGGACCCCCCGCGAAGTCAGACTTCGTTAGGGGCACGATATTGCCACTAGAATCGCGTTGGCTGTCTTTCACCCGCGCCCAGGACTTCGTTTGACTGTCAAAAGTATACGTTGCAGTGCTTCCGTCTTTAAAAAAGAATTTCACCGTTAAACCAACCGCGCCTGGATTGAAGCCAGGAAATGGGTTTATTACTTTTGCAGCCTCTGCCGCTCTTTGAAAAAAGTCCGCCTTTGAGTTCTCGATTGCGCTGACGACCTGCTGCTCACGAGACGGATTGTTTATGATGTCATAGACAGAGGTCGGGCCATTGGAGTCGGTAGGCCTATAGCGCTGCTAGTTAGTATCCTGTCGCCATATGCTGCAGCTAAAGTATTGACATAGCCCAGAATTTGACTCTCTACAGGGGTCATTGTGACATGTTGAACAATTGTTTCTCCATCCGACTCATAACTCCAACTATAAGTTCCCTTCAGGACAGTTTTTGACTGGGGATTTGCCACGTACGCGGGTTGACGGGGGTTTTTATATGCGCCCCCCTCGAAGATTAGTATCTGCCTAACCATTGTTTGCATTTGAGCGTCCGTGCACCCATCACAAGTCTTCGTCACTGCCATTGCAGTTGGTGCAGTAAAAAGGCACGAGAGAATCAAAAATACACCTAGCCGCATTGCCGTATCCTTACGTTAGGTGCCCGGTTCGGGCACCTAAACAAGGTATGAATGGCCGGGCATGAAGTCAAGTAACAAATAATTTCATTTAAATATTAAAAATTAGGAGAATATGGCTTGGGTGATTCTAAGGTTTAGCTGGACGGTCTGCCGGTCAGGTCCGGCTGACAGTGGCCACGGCCTGGGCCACGTAGTCCAGGTTGCGCTGGCTCAGTGCTGCCACGCAGATGCGGCCGGTGCCGACGGCGTAGATCGCGAATTCGTCGCGCAGGCGGTCCACCTGCGTGCGGGTCAGGCCCGAGTACGAAAACATGCCGGCCTGGCGCTGGATGAAGTCGAATTCCGGCGCACCCAGCGTGGCGAGTTTTTCCACCAGCCCGGCGCGCAGGGAATGGATACGCTCGCGCATTTCGGTCAGTTCCTGCTCCCACAGATCGCGCAGCTCCGGGCTGGTCAGCACGCCGGCCACCAGTGCGGCGCCGTGTGTGGACGGGCTGGAGTAGATCGTGCGAATGATGCGCTTGACCTGCGACTGCACGGCCTTGGCTTCGGCGGCGGTGGCCGAGACCACCGACAGCGCGCCCACGCGCTCGCCATACAGCGAGAACGACTTGGAGTAGGAGCTGGCCACCACGTAGCTGTCGATGCCTTCGGCCGCCAGCAGGCGCACCGCGTAGGCATCGGCCTCGATGCCCTGGTCGAAGCCCTGGTAGGCGATGTCGACGAACGGGAACAGGTTGCGTTCCTTCAGCAGCCCGGCCACCTGCTTCCACTGCTCGCGGCTCAGGTCCGCGCCGGTGGGGTTGTGGCAGCAGGCGTGCAGCAACACCACGGTGCCCGGCTCCAGCTTGGCCAGGTCGGCGAGCATGCCGTCGAAGTTCAGGCCATGGCTGGCGGCATCGAAGTAGGTGTAATCGACAACCTCGAAGCCGGCCGCGCCGAACACTGCGCGATGGTTTTCCCAGCTGGGGTTGCTGATGGCGATGGTGGCGGTGGGCAGCAGCTTCTTGAGCAGGTCGGCACCCACGCGCAATGCGCCGCTGCCGCCCACGGTCTGCGAGGTCGCCACGCGGCCGGAGGTCACCAGCGCAGAGTCGGCGCCGAACAGCAGTTCCTGGGTGGCCTTGTCGTATGCAGCCAGGCCGTCGATGGGCAAATAGCCGCGCGGTTTGGCGTCTTGCGCCAGCTGCTGCTCGATCTTGTGCACGGCGCGCAACAGCGGGATGCGCCCGTTCTCGTCGTAATAGATGCCCACGCCCAGGTTGACCTTGTTGGGGCGGCTGTCGGCGTTGTAGGCCTCGGTCAGGCCCAGGATGGGGTCGCCTGGAACCTGTTCCACGTTTGCAAAGAAGGACACGGCAAGACTCGCTGAAGGACGAAAGAGTGGGGTACTTCCGGATCGTTGGCCGCTGCTGGGCCAAACCACCTCATCGTAGCAGCCCATGGCCGGCGTAGCATGCTTCGTTCCGTACGCAACAATGCACTGACAGTACGGATGAGGGACACTAGGTGCATGTCCAGACTCACCTTGTTGGCCGCCGCCTGCGGCCTGTTCGCCACGGGCGCTACATCGCCCGTCCTGGCCGCCGATCCGGCGCCGCCCGCCGCCACCCCGATCCAGCGCTTGCCCACCGTGCAGGTGGACGCCGCGCGTGTGCGCGGGGTGGACGACTTCGACCTGCCGGCCTCGTTCACCGTGGTGGCGGCCGATGACGACAACCGCCGCGGCGCGCAGGTCTCCGAGTTGCTGGACGGCATCCCCGGGCTGGTGGCGCGCGACCGCCAGAACTACGCGCAGGACACCCAGCTGTCGATCCGCGGCTTCGGCGCGCGCTCCACCTTCGGCGTGCGCGGGGTGCGCCTGCTGGTGGACGGCATTCCGGCCAGCATGCCCGACGGCCAGGGCCAGCTATCGCACTTCAACGTGCTGGGCGCGCAGCGGGTGGAAGTGCTGCGCGGACCGTTTTCGGCGTTGTACGGCAATTCCTCCGGCGGCGTGCTGCAGCTGTGGAGTGCCGACGGCCAGCCGGACGACCCGTGGCGGCTGCGCGCCACCTATGGCAGCAACGCCACCGTCAATGTCGGTGCGCAATTGCTCGGCCAGCAGGGCGCGGTGCACTACAACGTGGCGGCCAATCATTTCGACACCGATGGCTTCCGCGCCCATAGCCGCGCCAGGCGCGAGTCGGTCAATGCCAAGCTGGGGTTCGATCTCGCCGCCGGCCGCCGGCTGGACCTGGTGCTCAATTATCTGGACGCACCCGATGCCCAGGATCCGCTTGGTCTGACCCGCGCCCAGTTCAACGCCGACCCGGCGCAAGCCACCTCGGTGGCCACCCAGTTCAACACCCGCAAATCGGTGCGTCAGTCGCAGGCCGGTGCGATCTTCACCCAGCAATGGGACAACCAGACGTTGCGCCTGATGGCCTATGGCGGGCAGCGCAGCGTGGAGCAGTTCCTGGCGATCCCGGTGGCGGTGCAGCGCAACCCGCTGCATTCGGGTGGCGTGATCGATCTGGACAGCAATTACGACGGTGCCGATGCGCGTTGGGCCTGGCAGGGCGACGCGCTGGGCCGGCCCCTGCAGCTGACCGTCGGCGCCAATGCCGACCGCCAGCGCCAGCATCGCACCGGTTACGAAAACTTCCTCGGCGATACGCTGGGCGTCAAGGGCGCACTGCGCCGCAACCAGCGCGACCAGGTCGAGAACGTGGACCAGTTTGCGCAACTGTGGTGGCAGTGGAGCGAGCGTTGGTCGGCACTGCTGGGCGTGCGCCATAGCCAGGTGCGCTTCGACTCGGACGACCACTACATCGTCGGGCGCAATCCCGACGACAGCGGCCGGCGCGATTATTCGGCGACCACGCCGGTCGCCGGCATCGTGTTCCGTGCCGCGGAGGATCTGCGTTTCTACGCCTCGGTCGGACGCGGCTTCGAAACGCCCACCTTCAACGAACTGGGCTACCGCAGCGATGGCGGCGCCGGCCTGGCGCTGGACCTGGGCGCGGCCACCAGCCGCAACTACGAAGTGGGCAGCAAGTGGCGCGCGCAAAGCGGCGCGGCGCTGGAATTTGCGGTCTTCCGCGCCGACACCGACGACGAGCTGGCGGTGGCCAGCAATACCAACGGGCGCAGCACCTATCGCAACATCGGCGCCACCCGGCGCCAGGGTGCAGAGCTCAGCTGGCAACAGCCAATCGGTGCCGCCCAGCAGCTGCAGCTGGCCTATACCTTCGTCGATGCCACCGTGCGCGATGGCTACCTCACCTGTGCCAGCAGCGGCTGCGCCACGCCTACCGCAGTGGTGGCCAGTGGTTCGCGCCTGCCGGGCGTGCCGCGCCAGCAGCTGTTTGCACGCTGGCAATGGCAGCCGGCGCAGTGGCAGTTCGCTGCCGAATCGGTGGCCTCCGGCGCCACCGTGGTCAACGACTTGGCGACCGAGCGCGCGCCGGGCTACGCGCTGGTGAACCTGGAAGCCTCGCGTCGCTGGACGACGACCTACGGCGCACTGCGCACCTTCGCACGCATCGACAATGTGCTGGACCGGCAGTACGTGGGCTCGGTCATCGTCAACGATGGCAACGGCCGCTATGACGAACCTGGCCCGGACCGCACCTACACGGTGGGCCTGCAGTGGGATTTCGCGCACTGAGTCCAGCCTGTCTGCGCCGCGCCACCGCGCATTGCCGGCTACCGTTTTTCATACAGTAGTTCGCTGCGTGCCGCTCGCCAGGCAGGGCCAAGGCTAAGATCCCGGCAGACTGGTCCGGAAGCTGCGCCATGCGAACGACTGCGACGTCCTTGCCAAGTCGGCCGTCCGTGCAGTCGCCCGGCGCCGGCGCCAGCGTGCCTGTCTGCGTTGCCGTCTCTCCCTGCCGCGAGCGCGACCGCGCAGGGGTATTCGCCGGCCTCGGCGCTTCGCCGGTCAGGCGTGTGCGCCAGGCGCCGCGTTCGGTCGCGGCAAACGCGACACCGTCCTCTGGCGCGCGCCTGCTGCAGATCGATGCGCAAACCTGCGATCTCGCCGCTGCGATTGCGCAGGTAGATGGCACAGTGGCGCAGTCGCCCGGGCGGGATCGGCAATGGGAGATGCACTGCTGCGTGGTGCTCGAATGCATGCGCGCCTGCGCCAGCGAAGCGTACACGGCGGATCTGGCGGCGGTCGCCGATATCGGTGGGCTCCATCTCGATGCGCCGATGTCCACGCCGCGGTTGAAACTGTGGGAGGGCGCGACGGACGAGGCGATCGTCGTGGTGCTGGGCTGTTCCGGCACGCGCCTGGATGCTTCGGACGATGTGTTATGCGACTTGAAGAGCCAAATCGCACGGCCGCACGTCAATCTGTTGGACGAGCGCTTGCCGACGTTGGGCAATGTGGGCGCCGGCTGGCAGGAATGGTGGCAGTCCGAGGCGCAGCTGCCGCGCACCGACGGCGCTGTCATGAAGGACGTGCTGACACGCTATGCGGGCCGCGCGCGGGGCAGCGGCAAGGCGCTGTCGATCTCATTGACGGGGCATAGCCTGGGCGCGGCCGTGGCCACGGTCGCCGGCTTCGATATTGCGCACTTCCTGCGTGCGGACGGGGTCAGCGGCAATGTCAGCGTGTATGCCTTCAACCCGCCACGCCTGGGGCAGGCGGGCATCGAGACGGTCTATATGGAGACACTGAAATCCAAGGACAGCGCACTGCGATTCGCGCTACGCCAGTTCGTCCGTGCGCTGGATCCGATCCAGTCCACGCCGTTGTTCATGCATCACCCGCACTGGCACCACGACAGCGATGCCGCAGCCGCTGCCGAGCGTGCCGGCAGCGGCTGCGGCGATCGCTTCGCGCAGTTCGTCACCTCCACCGACCAGCCGGCGAGCAGGATCAATCTGGCCGACAACCACGAATTGACGCTGTGGCGCCCCTATTTCCTGTCCACGATCCAACCGGCCGAGCTGCGGCGCATCTTCGCTCCCATGCAGGCGCAGCCAGCGATATCGAAAGGCTCGCGCATTTCCCGCAGGGACCTGCTCGCTCCGTTCCTGCCGCGCCCTCGGCCATCGATGGAGAACGGGACAGAGTGAGGCGGTGACGTCGTAGCCGATGCGTCGCCCAACATGCCTGATCTTGTTTGGGCGGTGAACGTCGCGACGGCATGCGTCGCGATGGGCGCGCTTCCCACGGCGTGCGTCTGCCAGCGCCGAACGGACAGGCGGTTGGCCGGGCATCTCGTCCGGGAGCGGTACGCTGCCGTCGGCCTGGCGCAGCCGCTCGGCCAATCCGCCGCGGCGCACCGGCATGGCGCGACGCAACAGCGAAAATCCGACATCGCTGGCCTGGTGACGGTTGGCTTGCGCTAAACCACCCTGCTTGCAGCCAGATCGCTGCCAGGAACGCGTCTTCAGTCAGCTTCCCCCGTTGATGGCGCGCTTCCCGGCTTCTTGGCCGGCGTCTGGTCATCGGCGGGAATCAGGCGCCCGGGCGCATCGCCAGCGCCGCGGTCTTCGTAGTGTTCGGCATCGCGCTTGCCATGCTGTTCGCCCGGCTGGGCGGGTTGGTCGCGTAACGGGTCGCGGGACATGGTGGACTCCTGACAGCAAGACGGGCGAGCAGTTCACCGCGCCTGCGGTGAAGGGCACGCAAATCGCGTCGTGCAAGCGAATTTCTCACGCATGGCTCACGGCAGCGGCGTTACTGATGTCAGCCCCCCAATGCCGCACCGTGGAGCCGCCATGCGCCCCCAGGATCGCCGCCCCGACCGTCGCCTGTTCAGTGCCCATGTCGAGCCCGCTCCGCCCAGGCGCGCGCATCGCACTTCGCCCATGCCGGACACCGCGGGCGTGGCGCAGGACTTCCATTGCTACAGCCTGGCCGACTACCAGCGCCGCCGCCGGCGTGGCGGGCCTACCTGGCGCGATCTATCGCCGGCCTATGCGTTCGCGCGGTTCACCCATGCCGCCGACTGGCCGCGTGGGGCCGATATCGATTGCGAGCAGGCCCTGGCCGCGCAGTGGGACAGCATGCGTGGTGCCTCGCGACTGGACTGGCCGCATGTGCGCGACATCGTCGAAGATGCCTGGCTGGCCCTGGACCACATTCCCGAAGCGGCAATTCATGGAGCAGCGCACTGATGGCACGACCGATCTGGACCGGAACCCTTTCCTTCGGCTTGCTCAACGTGCCGGTGTCGTTGATGTCGGGCGAGCGCAAGGTGGATCTGCATTTCCGGATGCTGGATTCGCGCGACAAGAAACCGATCCGCTTCGAACGCGTCAATGCCGACACCGGCGACGAGGTGCCGTGGAAGGAGATCGTCAAGGCATTCGAATACGACAAGGGCAGCTACGTCATCGTCGAAGAACAGGATATCCGCTCTGCGGCGCCGGAAAGCCATGAAACGGTCGAGGTGGAAACCTTCGTCGATGCCGCCGACATCGATCCACGCTATTTCGAAAAGCCCTACATCCTGGTGCCGGGCAAGAAGGCCGAAAAGGGCTACGTGCTCCTGCGCGAAACCTTGCGCGACACCGGCAAGGTGGGCATTGCCAAGGTAGTGATCCGCACCCGCGAGTATCTGGCGGCGGTGATGCCGCAGGGCGATGCATTGATCTTGTTGCTGCTGCGTTATCAGCAGGAAGTGGTGGACCCGCAGGACTTCAAGCTGCCGGCCGGTGCGGTGGGCGAGTACCGCATCACGCCCAAGGAACAGGAGATGGCCAAGCAGCTGATCGAGTCGATGTCCGGCACCTGGCAGCCGGAGGATTACCACGACGAATTCCGCGGCAAGCTGGAAAAGATCCTGCGCAAGCGCATCCAGGAGAAGGGCGGCACGACCACCGTGGACGTCGAGCCCCCTCAGCATGAAGACGCCACCACCAACGTGGTGGACTTCATGTCGTTGCTGCAGAAGAGCCTGCAGGCCAACACGCGCACGCCAGCCAAGAAATCCAGCACGGCCGAAACGGCAAGCGCACCTGCGAAGAAAACGGCCAGCAAAAAAGCGGCGAAGAAGGCCGTCAAGAAGACCGCAGGCAAGGCGACCAAGAAGACTGCCGCCAAGAGCGCTGCACCCCGGCGCAAGGCCGGATAACCGGGCGCGCCAAGCGCACCATGCCTGGCGTGCAGCTGAGGTGGCGCACGTCCCGCAGCGATGCTGTGCACCTGGCGCCGCCAGGAGCAACGCTGGACTACCAGCGCCGTCCTCATCAGCCGGGCCGGTGGCGCCAGAGCAACAACACGCTGTATGAGCGTCGTTGAATTGCGAGAGATCGACACCCGTTTCCGGGCTACCTGCGCCGGCAAGCGATGAGGTCAGTGTCGTTCGCCGCGTCCAGAGCAACCAAGAAAGTGCCCTGCCACCATGCGTGCCTGGCCGGTGCCTGGAATCGGCAGTACCGCGCTGGTCTGGGCGCGCCTTGCACACGTGCCGGGCGACGGTTGCGACATTGCCAGCCGCTTCAGGGCGAGATCGTCTCTGCCCGCTCGCGCGTGACCCGGCTCAACGCGTCGGCGCTGATGTCGGCGATGGACTGCGTGCCGGTCAGCGTCATCGCCACGCGCATTTCCTTTTCGATCAGGGTCAGCAGGTTTTCCACGCCGGCCTGGCCGCCAGCCGCCAGCGCGTAGACGAACGCGCGGCCCAGCAATACCGCATCGGCACCCAGGGCGAGCATGCG
Source organism: Xanthomonas sp. NCPPB 3569 (assembly GCF_041475645.2). Classification (NCBI taxonomy): domain Bacteria; kingdom Pseudomonadati; phylum Pseudomonadota; class Gammaproteobacteria; order Lysobacterales; family Lysobacteraceae; genus Xanthomonas; species Xanthomonas sp. NCPPB 3569. The sequence continues at coordinate 4,805,531 of NZ_CM192969.1, read as the reverse complement.
CACCACGTCCAGCCCGCTGCGGATGCCCGAATCGGCCAGGATCTTCAGCTCGCCCTTCACCGCATCGGCGATGGCCGGTAGCGCGCGTGCGCTGGACAGCACGCCGTCGAGCTGACGGCCGCCGTGATTGGAGACCACGATGCCGTCGGCGCCGAAGCGTACCGCATCGCGTGCATCCTCCGGGTCCAGGATGCCCTTGATCACCATCGGCCCGGTCCAGAATTCGCGGATCCATTCCAGGTCTTTCCAGGCAATGGACGGGTCGAAGTTGGCGCCCAGCCAGCCAATGTAATCCTGCAGGCCGGTGGGGCTGCCGCGGTAGGCGGAGATGTTGCCCAGATCGTGCGGCTTGCCCAGCAAGCCCACGTCCCAGGCCCAGCGCGGGTGCGTCACCGCCTGCAGCATGCGCCGCAGCGCCGCGTTGGGCCCGCTCATGCCCGAGTGCGCATCGCGGTAGCGCGCGCCGGGCGTGGGCATGTCCACGGTGAACACCAGCGTGGTCACGCCCGCGGCCCTGGCCCGTTCCAGCGCATTGCGCATGAAACCACGGTCCTTGAGCACATAGAGCTGGAACCACATTGGCCGTTCGATGGCCGGCGCCACTTCCTCGATCGGGCACACCGACACCGTGGACAGGGTGAACGGAATCCCGCGCGCGGCCGCCGCACGCGCGGCCTGCACTTCGCCGCGGCGTGCATACATGCCGGTGAGGCCGACCGGCGCCAATGCCACCGGCATCGCCAGGGTTTCGCCGAACAGCTCGGTGCTCAGGCGCAGATCCGACATATTGCGCAGCACCCGCTGGCGCAGCGCCACGTCGGCCAGGTCCGAGACATTGCGCCGCAAGGTGTGCTCGGCATACGCGCCGCCATCGATGTAATGGAACAGGAAGGGCGGCAGGCGTGCTTCGGCGGCGGCGCGGTAGTCGGAAGCGGCGGAAATGATCATCGAAGACGGCACGGCAGCGGCGGGGGAGCCGCCGAGTGTAAGACGATCGGTGGGGCCGGTGGGTTGCCAGGCCCGCTGCGGCCGGGCGGCGAGATTGCGGGGCGTCTCGATGCCTGGCGTTGCCTGCCACACAGTCGCTGGCCTCACCACACCAGCGGCAGCAGGCGCCGGCTCTGTTTCGCATACGCCGGGTAAGCCACCGGGAAGGCGCGCCGCAACGCAGCCTCTTCGATGCAAATGCGGTGCAGGAACACCCAGGTCACCGGCACCACGATCGCCATCACCGACAACGCATTGCCCATGCCCAGCGCCAGCCCGTAAAAGGCCAGCAGCGCGCCGGTGTACGATGGATGCCGCAGCCAGCGATACGGGCCGCGACGCACTAACTGGTGATCGGGCTGGATGGTCACATCCACCGTGAACCAGCGCGCCAGCACCTGGATGGCCCATACGCGCAACGCCAGCCCGCTACCGATCAAGGCGCAGCCGGCCCACTGCAGCGGCGCATCCCAGCCCCGCGGCCAGTGCGCCAGGCCGCTATAGGCCAGCACCACCGCAACAGCGACTGCCGCAGACAACACCCGCCACAGGTGTTTCAGGGTGCCTTGATCGTGGGCGCCACCATCGCTGGCGCGGCGACGACGGCTGAGCAGCAGCTCATAGCCACCCCAGACCAGGTTGAGCGCAATAAACAGACTGGAAGCAGACATGGTGTGACTCCGTGGCAACGCGGTGAGTGGATGAGGCCAGTCTGCGCGCGCACCGCGCCCGTGCCAGGGGCCGCAGGTCATCGATCCCACCTGCCAGAAGTCACCTTCTGCCTGCGCACCATTGCCGAGCGCCTGCATGGCGGTCAGCATCGCCGCATGAACTCTTCCTTCCGCCACCTGTTACATCCCCTGCGTCTGGCCGCTGCGTTCACCATCGCCGCGGTCGCACTGTCGTTCATGCCCGATGCCTCTGCCCACGGTGCCTGGCGCTGGGGCGCGCTGGCCGGCTTCACCGCATTGTTCGTGTTGCACACCGTGTTGCCGCAAACGCATGCACTGCGCACGGTGGCCACCCTGCTGCAAGCGGTGTTGGCATTGCTGCTGGTCTGGATCGAGCCGCGTGCCGGCACCGCGCCGGTCCTGCTGGTGATGCTGGTGGCGCAGGCGGGCATGACCTGGCCGCCGTTGCGCGTGCTGCTGCTGGCGCTGGTGTTGAACGCCGGCATGTACGCGGTGCTGGTGCACGCAGGCTTTGATCGCGCCTTGTTGATCGTGAGCATCTATGCCGGCTTCCAGGCCTTTGCCGCACTCACCGCCCATTACGCCCGCAGTGCCGAGCGCGCACGCGACACCTTGGCCTATGTCAACGCCGATCTGCTGGCCACCCGCGCGTTGCTGGCCGACAGTGCGCGCGATGCCGAGCGTTTGCGGCTGGCGCGCGAGTTGCACGATGTGGCCGGGCACAAGCTCACCGCCATGCGCATCAACCTGCGCCTGCTCAGCGCCGACCCGGCCCTGGCACAGCGCGAGGAGGTGGCGGTGGTGGAGCAGTTGTCGGCCGAACTGCTGTCGGACATCCGCAACGTGGTGCAATCGCTGCGCGACGACCAGGGCCTGGACCTGCAGACCGCCTTGCGCGCGCTGGCCGCCCCCTTCCCGCGCCCGGCGCTGCGCCTGCAGATCGATGCCGACGTGCGTGTCACCGATGCGCGCGTGGCCGAGCTGCTGCTGCGGCTGGTGCAGGAGGCACTGACCAACGCCGCGCGGCATGCCGACGCCGATGAAGTGGCCGTGCACCTGCATTGCGCAGGCGCACAGTTGCACGTGGACATCTGCGACGATGGCCGCCGCGCCGAGCGCATCCGCGAAGGCAACGGCATTACCGGCATGCGCGAACGCCTGGCCGCATTGCACGGCCAGCTGGACCTTGGCCGCACGCCCACCGGCGGCATGCACCTGATCGCGAGACTACCGGTATGAGTTCACGTCGTATTGCCCTTGCCGACGACCAGATCCTGGTGCGCGCCGGCCTGCGCGCGCTGCTGCAGCAGCAGGGCGTGGAGGTGGTGTGCGAAGCCGACGACGGCCAGGGCCTGCTGGCTGCGCTGGCCATCCATACGGTGGACGTGGTGCTCAGCGACATCCGCATGCCCGGCCTGGACGGCATCCAGGCACTGGAGCACCTGCGCGCCCGCGGCGACCGCACCCCGGTGCTGCTGCTCACCACCTTCGACGACAGCGACCTGCTGCTCCGCGCCAGCGAGGCCGGCGCGCAGGGCTTCCTGCTCAAGGACGCCGCCCCGGAAGACCTGCGCGAGGCGATCGAGCGCGTTGCCGCAGGCGACACCTTGCTGCAACCGGTCAGTACCGACCCGGTGCGCGCCCGCTACCAGTTCCGCGACCAGCAGGCCCCGCGGGAGACCTTCAACGAACGCGAGGTGGCGATCCTGCGCCTGCTGGCCGGAGGCTATTCCAACAAGGAAATCGCCCGCACCCTGTTCCTGGCCGAAGGCACGGTGAAGAACTACGTCTCCACCATCCTGGAAAAGCTGGGCACCCGCGACCGCACGCGGGCGGTGTTGAAGGCGATCACGTTGCGGGTGATTTGAGGGCGGGGAATCGGGAATGGGGAATCGGGATTCGGGATTTGAGATTGGGGATTGGGGATTGGGGATTCGGAAAAGCGGGCAGGTGGGGATCGGATCGGAAAGCCCTAAAGCTAAATAGAACCTAAGGAAGGTCTGAACAACGCGATCGGAGGATGTGGTAAGCCATATCGGTCGCGGTGACCGCGCTCAGATCCTCGGTTTTTCGCCGTTTTTGGCGCTTTTTCGGGGTATCGTCCCGATTACGGGCGCACCTACCCCGCGGCGGTAATGAACTCTTTGCGCTTCAGCCACAGATTCGACAGCGCAAACAGCATCAGCATCTGTGCGGTGTTCTTCGCCAAACCGCGATAGCGCACCTTGACGTAGCCAAACTGGCGCTTGATCACCCGAAACGGGTGTTCCACCTTTGCACGCAGGCTGGCTTTTGTGTGCTCCCAGCGCTTGGCCAACTTCAGTTCGCGCTTGTTCTTAATCTGCTTCAGCTTCGAGGGCTTCTCCGCGATCAGGTAGCGCAGTTTGCGCTTGCGCTTCATCTCCTCGCGTTTCTCAAGCCCGGTGTAGCCGCTGTCCGCGCACAGCGTGTCCTCCTTGCCGTGCAGCAGCTTGTGCGCTTGTGTGATATCGGCCACGTTGGCCGCCGTGCACTCCACGTGGTGCACCAGCCCGGAGTCATCGTCCACCCCGATGTGCGCCTTCATCCCGAAGTAGTACTGGTTGCCCTTCTTGGTTTGGTGCATCTCCGGATCGCGCTCGCCATCCTTGTTCTTGGTCGAGCTGGGCGCAGCGATGATCGTGGCGTCCACGATCGTCCCGCCGCGCAAGCTCTGCCCCTTGCGCGACAGGTGCGCGTTGACCCGATTGAACAGCTTGCGCGCCAAATCGTGCTGCTCCAACAGATGGCGGAAGTTGAGAATCGTCGTCTCGTCCGGCACCTCATCCAGCCCGCCGATCTTGGCGAAACGGCGCATCGACACCGTGTCGTACAGCGCTTCTTCCGCCGATGGATCGCTCAGTGCATACCACTGCTGCAAAAAGTGGATGCGCAGCATGGTCTCCAGCCGATACGGCTGTCGCCCCGGCTGCCCCGACTTCGGGTAGTGCGGCTCGATCAGCGCCAGCAGGTCCTTCCACGGCACGACCTGGTCCATCTCGGCCAAGAACACCTCACGCCGCGTCCGCTTGCGCTTGCCGTTGTACTCCGCGTCGCCGAAGGTCAGCTGCATCGAAATCGTCTACTCGGGTCGTTGATCGATTGTGGCAGATCACGATGGATTGTTCAGAGTTTCCCTAAGCCCCTCTCCCCCTGGGAGAGGGGTTGGGGTGAGGGTACGGCGGAAGACAGCCAACTCGAACAAGCTCAGCCATCACCTGAACTTGCAGTCGGCCTCACCGGCCGCTTCTGCCTGGCATCCCAAAACAGTGCGCGGCCTTGCACCGTCATCCTGCAACTACGTGCCACCTTGTCCGCCGCAGAACGACCGAAGTCTGCTGCTGCCCGACACGACGCAAGCCCCTCTCCCCTCGGGAGAGAGGTTGGGGTGAGGGTACGGCGGCAGACAGCCAACTCGAACAAAGCTCAGCCATCACCTGAACTTGCAGTCGGCCTCACTGGCCGCTTCCGCCTGGCATCCCAAAACAGTGCGCAGCCTTGCACCGTCATCCTGCAACTACGCGCCACCTTGTCCCACCGCAGAACGACCGAAGTCTGCTGCTGCCCGACACGACGCAAGCCCCTCTCCCCCGGGAGAGGGGTTGGGGCGAGGGTACGGCGGCAGACAGCCAACCCGGACAAGCTCAGCCATCACCTGAACTTGCAGTCGGCCTCACCGGCTGCTTCCGCCTGGCATCCCAGAACAGTGCGCAGCCTTGCACCGTCATCCTGCAACTACGTGCCACCTTGTCCCGCCGCAGAACGACCGAAGTCTGCTGCTGCCCGACACGACGCAAGCCCCTCTCCCCTCGGGAGAGGGGTTGGGGTGAGGGTACGGCCAATACCACTTGCTGCCATTTCGCCCCCAGACACGCTGTCCCGGGTACCGAGCTTGTACAGGCCTACATTTCTATGTGACTGTTTTATAAGGATTTATAGCCAGCCGTCAGCTTCGGCAGGCAACCGTAAGGTTGCCGTCAGGTCTGGCGCGAGGCCACGCACGAAGGTGATCCGGCGGCCAGCGATGCCGCCCGGGGACGCGCCGCGCTCCGGTCTTTGCGGAGTCCGTCATGCGCCTGGCCCGGTCGTGGTTCGTGTTGATCGTCGCGCTGTCCACCAGCGCCTGGGGGGCGTCAACCCAGGCCGAATTGCCGGTCAGTTGGCCCCGCGCAGCCTTGCCGACCCAAGCGGTCGCCGAACGCGACATGCGGGTCGTCGTGGGATGCGCGTCGGCAGTGCAGGGAACCGCTGCCCATGCCTGCGATCGACTGATCAGGCGCTTCGATGGAGCAGGTTGCCGGCAAGGTCTGGCGAGTCGCCCACGCCAGGTCGGCCAAACCGATGACCCTGAACGCGCGGGCATCGGCACGGGCACGGCCGGCACGTGGTCGAGCCGTGGCCAGATCAAGCCGGCTTTCAGCAACGGAACCGAGCGCGACGAGCGGCTGCGCAAATCGGCCGACAGCTAGCCACGCTCCCAGGGTGACCTGGGATGCACCACGCTCGCAGCGGCGGCTAGGAGCAGGCGCCACGCAGTGCATGCGGCGCCAGATCGATGCCGCGGGCGGGCAGCAGCACGCCGTCAACCTGCAGGATCGGGCGACACGCGCGAGACGCGCAGCAACACGGTCGATGCGAAGGAACGTATAAAGACGCAAGGCCGCATGGAGCGGCCATGCTGGTGGGCCGCGTTGAGGAAGTGACACGATGGGCAGGTATCGGATTGGCTGCGCCGTTTTGGCTATCGCCTGTTTGCTCATGGCCGCCACCGGCTGTGCAAAACAGCCGACGTTATCGTCGCGACTGATCGTGACCGTCGACGCGCCGATGCTGGAACAGGGGGGCGCGGTCATCGTATCGGCGCGTCCGATTGCCGATCGCCAGTGGCGCCTGCTTGAGGGCGCCAGGTCAACCAAGGCCGGGTACGAGAAAGAATTTCAAGTCACCGTCGCCTCGCCGGCATCGATCATCGAGCTGCATTACCCTGAAAGCGGAACCTATAGCTTCAAGCTTCAGCCCGCAGCACGTGCCAAAACACATCAACTCCAATCGCGTCGGGTGCTGATCGGCCAGGCCGACCTGACGGATCCGCAGACAAAACGCCAAGTGCATTGGCCTTCGATGAGTGTTGTCCATGTCAGCGGCAGCACCTACCCGGAAGGGTGGGCGCGCATTCTCGCGTCCACGTTCGACGTGCCTTTCAAAAGCGATGCGCCAGACAACTATGTGATATCCAGTGTTCCTGCCGGTCGCGTGATTGCCCTGACGCCCAAGGCAATCGATACCTACGTTCGGGACACCAACTGAGCACCTGCCTGCAGGCGCATCGCGCGTGCAGGAAGTCCGCTGCGGCCGGGTCCCTTGTCGTGTGCGCCTGAGCCATCGCTTGATCGCGCGGCGGCTCCCGTCCGGCGGCGAACCGTCGGACGGAAATGGACGCAAGGATCAGTGACGCCCGAATTCGGTCGGCGAAATTTCCGGGTCGTTGCCGACCTGGGGGTCGCAGCTGAAATGCGCGCCCGTGTGCGTGTCCTTCACCACGACGGTGAAAAAGATCAGTGTCGGATGTTTGTTGGCGTTCACCACCTTCACCCAACTGCCGTCATGGGCGATGTCCGGCGGGCCGATCTGCCCCGTCGAATCGGAATTCAGCAGGCTGATGATCTTGAAGCGGTGGGGCACCGATTCGCAGAACGCATAGCGCAGGGTCACATCCTGTTCGCCTTTGCCACAGATGAGCAGGTCCGGCGAGAAGCTGTAGAAGTAGGCGCCCCTGCCGGTATTGCCGCCGAACTCGACGTGCGCCACGGTCAGTGTGATGGTGATGATCTTGGGATCGGTCATGACGTTGGTGATTCCTTGAAGAGCGGGGCATAGAGGGAAACGAATCCCGGGTGGCGGTAGCCCGCTTGATACAGCCATCCGAGCTGTTGCGTCACGGCAGCGCGCCGACCCAGATGGATCTGTGCGCGAATCCAGGGATCGAGCAAGGTCTTGTCGCGACTATTGCCGATATCGGCGCCGAGCACTGCCACCGTGCGTTGCCAGGCGGCGCGTGCACCGACGTGATCGCCGCTGGCGTCCAGTTGTTCGCCATACCAAACCAGGGCATGCGCCAGCGCCGACACGCCGAGCAGATCGGTGGGCCTGGACCGATGCAAGGCGTCCAGCCGCGCCACGATCGCCGCCAGGCTGGAGGTCTGCTCGCTGCCATGCAGCCCCTGCACCCGGTTCAAGCGCAGAGCAATGATGGCATCCAGCCATTGCCATTCCGGCAGCGGTTGTCGCTGCAGCAAGCCTGCCAGCGTCTGACGCGCCTGGGTGAGTTGGCGGGTGGCAGCATCGGCGCGCCCATCCAGTGCGGCAACCCAACCGGCCTGCGCGTAGGCATGCGCCAGATCGCGTTGCCACGTCCGGTTGTCCGGCTGCAGCGCGACCAGCGGTTCCAGGATGTCCACGCTGGCCTGCGCGTCGGCCTGCGCCTGCGCAAGGTGGCCGCGCGCCAGCGCCAGATTGGAGGTGCGTAGCAACGAGGTGGCCATGCGCCGTCGCCACGCATTGGCATCCGGATCGTTCTTCACCAACACGCGCAGCACCGCGATCTGCTCGCGGTAGCCTTGTTCTGCTGGCGCCAGCAAGCCCTGATTTTCCTGCGCAAGGCTTAGCCAAGACAGGCTATCGACGAGTTCGTAGCGGACTGCCGCGTTATCCGGCGTGCGCGCCAATACCTGGCGCTTGAGTGCGATGGAACGTGCAAAGAACTCGATCGCCGCAGTGGTGTGACCTTCGCTTCTGGACAAGGTGCCCAGGTTGTTCAGCGCATACGACAACTCCAGTTGCCAGCGCGGATCCTGTGGAGCTGCGCGTACCAAGTGTTCGCAGGCCCCCAGATACTGCAACCAGTGCGTGCGCGCCAACGGCAGCTGCTTGGCCTGATACGCCAAATAGCCGAGCCAGTACGCGGCCTGGCCGGCTTCCGCCTGCGCTTCCAATGCATCTGGCGCCTGCATGCGCGCCTGTTCGGCGGTAGCGGCGGCACGCGTGAACGCAGCATGGGCCTCTTTCCCCTTGCCCTGGTTCATCAACACTTCGCCGGTGGTGCGCAGGGCACGGGCGTGGTTGATCAAATCACCGGTGTGCATCTCGGCACTGGGCAAATCTTACAGATACCGCAGCGCACGGCTGCCCACGCTGTCGAGCAATTTCAGGTTGCCCACGGTGCGCAACTGCTCGGCCAGATCGCCCAGCATGTAGCCCACCAGTTGCTGCGCTTGATCGCGGCGTTGTTCGGCCACCTGCTGGGCCTGGCGCGCCCGCCAGCCGAGCAGCAGCGAGGCGCTGGCCAGCACCACCAGCAAGGCGGCGGCGGCGGCGTACAGGCCGCGGCGCTGGCGTTGCGAGCGTTCGCAGGCGCGCAGGAAGGCATGATCCAGTGCGTCCAGATCCTGCGGCATGCGCCGCGCAGCTTCGCGTGCTTCGCTCAGCGGGCGGCCGCTGTTGAGCAAGTGATCGCTGCGCCGGCCTTCGGCGGCCCAGCGTTGCGCCGCCAGTTGCAGCCGCTTGCGCGCCTGCAGCAGGCGGCGGTTTTCATGGATCCACTCGGCCGCACGCGGCCACTGCCGCAATAAGGCTTCGTGCGCGACCGCAAAGCCCGGCTCGCCGGCCACCAGCTCGCTGACGAACAAACGCGCATGCACGAACGCATCCACCAGCACGCGCGTTGGGCTGCTGGCCGGCAGGGCCGACCACAGCGCACGCCGCGCGGTGACGGCATCGCTGTCGGGGTGGATCACGCTCAGCAGCGCCAGCACCTGGCCCAGCGCGGCCTGCGCATCGGACGGCAATGCGCGAAAGGTCTGCTCGGCATGATGCGCCAGCGCGCCTTCCAGGCCGCCCAGGGCGCGATACGCGGCGAACGTCAGCACGCCGTCGTCGCTGCGCTGCGCATGCAGGGCATGCAGCAGATGTTGCAGCAACGGCAACGCATCGGGCTGGCGCGTGGTGGCATCGCGCAGTACATCGTCCAGGCGACCGGCGCCGCTGTGGTCTTCTTCGAAGCGCAGCCCGGCCATCGCTGCCGGCACGCGGATGATCTGGCCGATCTCGCCATCGCGTGGCGGCAGCAGATCCACGTGCCCATCGCCGCGTTTGAGCTCGACGATGTCCGGCAGTGCATCGATCAGGCGCGGATAAAAATCGCTGCGGGTGAGCATCAGCACGGCCACGTGCGCGCTGGCGCACAGCGCGTGCATCGCTGCCGCCAGCGCAGCGCGGTCGGCGGCGGTGATGCCGGGCGTGGCCACCATCGCTTCGGCATGGTCGATGACCAGCAGCAGATGGCGCTGGGTGTGCACGTTCTCGCGCGCTGGGCCGGTTTGGCGCATCGCCTCGTCGATGGCCGCGTGCAGCGGCGCAGGTTGCTGCAGCCATTCGGGCAGGCGTGCCATCTGCGCCGGCGACAACACCGCGCGTTCGCCTGGTGCCCATTGCCCCAGTGCACGTGCGAGCGTCTCCAGCACATCGCCGCCGCGGCATTGCGCCAGGTTGCAGTACGCCACCGCGATGGCCTCCAGCCCATCCAGGCCGCCGGGCTGGCACAACAACGGCACCACGCCGGCGCGCAGCAACGAGGTCTTGCCGCAGCCGCTGGCGCCGCTCACCAGCACCAGCCCGCGCTGGCTGTGCAATTGCGCACGCAACGCGCCCAGCACCTGCGCAATGGCGTGGCTGCGGCCGAAGAACACGTCTGCATGTGCCGGGTCGAATGCCTGCAGCCCCATGTACGGGTTGCCATGCGCCCACGCCTGCGTGCCGATCACCGCGCCGCGGTAATCGTCGGGAAACACCACCTTCGGCAACAGCCGGTAGCCACGCTTGCGGATGGTTTCGATAAAGCGCGGCTGGCGGCTGTCGTCGCCGAGCTTGCGGCGCAGCTGGGCGATGGTCTTGTGCACCGGGTTATCGCCGTAGAAGCTGCCGTGCCACACCTCGATCAACAACTGCTCGGCGCTGATGACCTCGCCGGCGCGCTCGGCCAGCGCGATCAGCACTTCCATCATGCGCGGTTCCAGCGTGATGGTCTGGCCGTCGTCGATCAGCGTCAGCCGCTCCGGCTCGACCAGCAATGGCCCAAGACGGAACCGCGGAACGGAGCCCAGCTGCGTGACGCGCTCGCTTCGAAGAGACATCGCTCAAATACCGGTCGCACAACTGGAAGGGGCCTCGACAATCGCCATCAGGCGCGGCCAGGCACGGCACGGCAGGCGAAAACGTAGCACAGCTCGCTGCCGCGAAAGTCGATTGTGGTCGCTGTTCGTTGCTGGGTGCGCGCAGGTGCTGGCGTCAGGTCGCCGTGCCGCGGACCTCATGCGCTTCCATACAGCGGCGTGTGTTTACGCATCAGGCTGTTTCGCGCGCGCCACACGCACTAAGATGCCGCCAGCATCTTGCTGACCAGGAGTCCACGTTGATCATCCATCCCAAAGTGCGCGGCTTCATCTGCACCACCACGCATCCGCTTGGCTGCGAGCGCAATGTGCTCGAGCAGATCGCCGCAACGCGTGCGCGCGGCGTACGCACTGACGGCCCCAAGAAGGTGCTGGTGATCGGCGCGTCCAGCGGCTACGGCCTGGCCTCGCGCATCACCGCTGCCTTCGGGTTCGGTGCGGACACGCTGGGCGTGTTCTTCGAAAAGCCCGGCACCGCGAGCAAGGCCGGCACCGCCGGCTGGTACAACTCGGCCGCCTTCGACAAACATGCCAAGGCCGCGGGGCTGTATAGCAAGTCGATCAATGGCGACGCGTTTTCCGATGCCGCGCGCGAGAAGGTGATCGAGCTGATCAAGACCGAGATGGGCGGGCAGGTCGACCTGGTGGTGTATTCGCTGGCCTCGCCGGTGCGCAAGCTGCCGGGCAGCGGCGAAGTGAAGCGTTCGGCGCTCAAGCCGATCGGGCAGACCTACACCGCCACCGCCATCGACACCAACAAGGACACCATCATCCAGGCTTCGATCGAGCCGGCCACCGAGCAGGAGATCGAAGATACCGTCACCGTGATGGGCGGGCAGGATTGGGAACTGTGGATCGATGCGCTGGACGGCGCCGGCGTGCTGGCCGATGGCGCACGCAGCGTGGCCTTCAGCTATATCGGCACCGAAATCACCTGGCCGATCTACTGGCATGGCGCACTCGGCAAGGCCAAGGTCGACCTGGACCACACCGCGCAGCGCTTGAACGCGCGCCTGGCCAAGCACGGTGGCGGCGCCAATGTGGCGGTGCTCAAATCGGTGGTCACCCAGGCCAGCGCAGCCATTCCGGTGATGCCGCTGTACATCTCCATGGTCTACAAGATCATGAAGGAGAAGGGCTTGCACGAAGGCACCATCGAGCAGCTCGACCGCCTGTTCCGCGAGCGCCTGTACCGCGAAGACGGCCAGCCGGCGCAGATGGACGACGAAAATCGTCTGCGCCTGGACGACTGGGAATTGCGCGACGACGTGCAGGACGCCTGCAAGGCATTGTGGCCGCAGGTCACCACCGAGAACCTGTTCGAGCTCACCGACTATGCCGGCTACAAGCACGAGTTCCTCAAGCTGTTCGGCTTCGAGCGCGACGACGTGGATTACGACGCCGATGTGGCGACGGATGTCAGCTTCGATTGCATCGAGTTGGGGTGATTGCCGGGATTGGGGATTCGCAAGAGCGGTGTCTGCATCGCTGATCTTCAGCGGACCCGAACGTTTTTCGCAAGGACAACCGGCACGCGATGCTGGTTGTCCTTGCCGTGACGAATCCCAACTCCCTAATCCCAAATCACGGCACCCAATGGACAAATGCATCGCCCATCTCGTCCTGGCCTTCCTGGTCAGCGTGGCCTGCGCTGCATTGCTGGGCTCCGTCAGGTTGTACTGGTCATTGAAGGCGATCGCCAATCTGTTGATCACCACGGCGTCGTCTGCGCCGCGGTGATGCAGGACGACTCTGCACCGCCCTGGAACCACGCCTTGTTGGTCACGCTGTTCTTCAGCCTCCCGGCGGCGCTATGTGTGGTGTTGCTGAGCGCAGCACTCAGACGGATCACCAACAAACCTCGCACCCGTGCACTCGCCTGAAACACGTAAGCGCTGTCAGCCACGGGCGCATCATCCCTGAGCGCACCGCGCTGGGAGCAACGCGCCCGGCCAGAGCACCGAATCTCCGGCGCTGTTGCCAACCCCAATCCCGACTCCCCAATCCCGGTGCGTCAGCGCCGCACATCAAACCGCGCATCCCCCACGCACGCCTGCACGTCGGCCACCGAGAGCGGATTGAAATCGCCCGGGATCGAATGCTTCAAGCAGCCGGCGGCCAGGCCGAAGCGCACCGTATCCTCCAGCGACCAGCCTTCGATCAGGCCGTGCAGCACGCCGGCCGCAAACGCGTCGCCGCCGCCAATGCGGTCGATGATGGGGGTGAGTTCTTCGCTGGGTGCACGCGCCACGGCGCCGTCGCGCGGCACCAGCATCGCGCCCAGGCTGTGGTGGTCCACGTGATGCGCCACGCGTTGCGTGCAGGCCATCAACTGCAGCTGCGGGAATGCAGCGAAGGCCTGCTGCGCGGCCGCTTCCACGCGCGCTTCCAGCGTGTCCTGCGCGAACTCGCCGCCCAGCACCACGCCGATGTCGCGGTAATCGGCAAACACCACATCCGCGCAGGCAAACAGCTGATGCAGGATGCCGCGCGCATCGCCCTGCCAGCGTTGCCACAACTTGGGCCGGTAGTTGCCGTCGAACGACACCTTCACCCCGGCCGCACGCGCGGCACGTGCCGCCGCCAGCGTGGCCTGCGCCACCTCCGCGCCCAATGCCGGGCTCACCCCGGACAGGTGCAGCCACTGCACGCCTTCCAGCAGACGCGGCCAGTCGTAGGCATCGGCCGGTGCCAGTGCAAAGGCCGAGTCGGCGCGGTCGTAGATCACTTCGCTGGGGCGATGGATCGCACCGGTCGTCAGGAAATACAGACCCATGCGGCCGTCCACGCGCCGCACATGGCGGGTATCCACGTCGTGCCGGCGCAGTTCGCCCAGCACCGCGGCGCCCAACGGGTTGTCCGCCACCGTGCTGACCATGGCCACGGCATGGCCGAAATGCGCCAGCGAGACGCCGACGTTGGCCTCCGCGCCGCCGCAGTGCACGTCCAGCCGAGGCTGCTGCAGCAGCAGCGCATGGCCAGGCGCCCCCAGGCGCAGCAATAACTCACCAAAACACAGGATACGGGCACGGCTCATGCGGCAATTACCTCGGCTGGGTGGTACGTGACGGGTGGGGGCGCCGTCGCGCACTGAGATGACCATCGGTGTCATTCTAGCCGGCGCGAAATGCCGGCTGCTACGGCCATGATGCGACGTGAAGTGACCGCTTGCACCCGTTTTTCGGAAATTTGGTGGCGTTTTCTGCTGCGCTGCAAGATGTTACGGGACGATTCAGCTGGTAACGTCATTTTGACCAGCGGTGTCATTGCCGCTCTCAACCCGCTATTTCACATTGTTCATGGACCCTTGGGAGGGGAGGACATGCAATTTCGGACCACCAGCCGGAAGACACCGGTTACCTTGCTTGCGCTGTCGATCGGGATGGCGCTGAGCGGCCAGGCTGCCGCACAAGACGCCGCCCCATCGCCCGCCGAGCCCGCCGTCGACCTGGACACTGTCACGGTGACCGGTTACCGCGCCAGCGTCGAGAAGGCGCTGGACATCAAGCGCGGCGAAGCCGGCGTGGTCGATGCCATCGTTGCCGAGGACATCGGCAAGTTCCCCGACCTCAACCTGGCCGAGTCGCTGCAGCGCATTCCCGGCGTGGTGATCACCCGTGACGCCGGTGAAGGCCGCGCCATCACGGTGCGTGGCCTGGGCCCGGAATTCACCCGCGTCCGCATCAACGGCATGGAAGCGCTCACCACCGTGGGCGCCGGCGACCAGAGCGGTGGCACCAACCGCGGCCGCGGCTTCGACTTCAACGTCTTCGCCTCGGACCTGTTCTCGCAGCTGATCGCGCGCAAGACGGCCTCGGCCGATGTGGAAGAGGGCTCGCTGGGGGCCACCATCGACCTGCGCACCGCGCGCCCGTTCGACTACAGCGGCTTTACGTTTGCCGCCAGCGGCCAGGCGGCCTACAACGCCATGGCCGAGAAGGCCAACCCGCGTGTAGCGGCGCTGATCGCCAATACCTGGGCCGACAACACCTTCGGCGCCTTGCTGTCGGTGGCCTATACCGAACGGCAGGTGCTGGAAGAAGGCTCCAACACCGGCCGCTGGGCCAATGGGACGAGCAACGGCAACTTCAGTGCGGCATCGCCCTTTGCGGCCGCACGCTCGGCCGACGTGTACCACCCGCGCTTCCCGCGTTATGTGCAGATGGAACACGACCAGCAGCGCCTGGGCGTGACCGGGTCGTTGCAGTGGAAGCCCACCGACCGCACCACCATCTCGCTGGACGCGCTGTACTCCAAGATCGACGCCACGCGCGATGAGCATTACATCGAGGCCATCTCCTTCAGCCGCGGTCGCGACAGCGGCACGCCGCGGCGCGCCGACCGCGACGGCAAGCCGGCCACCATCGTGCGCAATGGTGAGATCCGCAACAACGCGCTGGTGTACGGCGAATTCGACAACGTCGATATCCGCTCGGAAAACCGCCACGACGAGTGGAACACCGAGTTCAAGCAGGTCAGCCTGGATCTGGAGCACCGCTTCAGCGATGCCTTCTCCGTGTCCGGCCGTGTCGGTACCTCGCGCTCGGCGCACGAGAACCCGGTGCAGACCACCATCATCATGGACAAGTACGACGTCGACGGCTACAGCTACGACTATCGCGGCAACAACCGTGCGCCGGTGCTGAACTACGGCATCGACCCGACCAATCCTGCCGGGTGGGAACTGGCCGAAATCCGCCTGCGTCCGCAGACGGTGGACAACGATTTCGATACGGCGCAGATCGACTTCAACTGGAACATCAGCCCCGGGTTCCGCCTCAAGGGTGGCGTGCTGGCCAAGGACTACACCTTCAGCACGGTTGAACTGCGTCGCGCCAGCGAAATTGCGGTGCCGACCTTCGCCGATGGCACCCGTATCGTGCCGACGGACCTGACCGAGCAGGCCGGCCTGAAGGGCATCAACGGCAGCCCGTCCAACTGGGTCGTTCCCAACCTGGATGCAGTGGCCAACCAGCTCGGCATCTACAGCAACGCCGGCACCTACGCCGTGGCGCCGCGTGCCAACAACACCCGCAGCGTCGAAGAAAAGGACCGCGGCGTCTGGTTGATGGGCGAGTTCTCCACCGACCTGGGCTCCATCCCGCTGTCGGGTAATTTCGGCGTGCGCTATGTGCGCACCGAGCAGGAATCCACCGGCTATGCGTTGATCAACAACGCGCCGGCGCTGACCACGGTGGGCCGCAAATACAACAACACGTTGCCCTCGTTCAACCTGGTGGCCGAGCTCGCGCCCGACCTGCTGCTGCGTCTGGGCGCGGCCAAGGTGATGTCGCGCCCCGGGCTGGGCAGCCTCACGCCCGGTGTGACCGTGGCCGTGGCCGGTGGCGCACGCACCGTGTCCGGCGGCAACCCGGATCTGGATCCGATCGAAGCCACCAATGTCGATCTTGGCCTGGAGTGGTACTTCAACGAAGGCGCGATGCTCGGTGTCGGCGTGTTCTACAAGGACATCGAAAGTTTCATCCAGACCGCACGCGAAGTGCGCCCGTATGCCAGCAGTGGCTTGCCGGCCTCCTTGCTGGATGGCACCGGCGCCAGCATCAACGACGACTTCACCTTCAGCATTCCATTGAATACACCCGGTGGCGAGTTGAAGGGCGTGGAAGCGAACTATGTCCAGCCATTTACGTTCCTGCCGGGCAAGTGGGCCAACCTGGGCGTGCAACTGAACTACACCTGGGTGGATTCGCAGATCCAGTACCTGTCCAGCACCGGCGCACCGGTGATGAAGAACGACCTGACCGGGCTGTCGCGCTCGTCGTGGAATGCGACCTTGTTCTACGAGGGCGAGTCTTTCGCCGGCCGCATCTCGGCCACCAATCGCGACGACTACCTGACCCAGGCCCCCGGCACCGAAGCGGGATTCAACGTCGATGGCGTGCACGGCATGACCGGTACCACCATGATCGACGCCTCGTTGCGCTACAAGATCAGCAAGCAACTGGAACTGAGCCTGGAGGGTATCAACCTCACCAACGAAGCGTCCGACGAATGGGTGTGGTCGCCGCAGACCGGCGAGTTGCCGCTGCAGTACACCGAAACCGGCCGCCAGTACTTGCTGGGCCTGCGCTACAAGTTCTAAGTGCAGCCAAGTCGCGCCAAAAGATATCTGCCCGCTACGCACATCGCGTAGCGGGCGTGATATGGACGTTGCAACGCATCTGTACGACGCACCGGTAGCCGTACATCGCTGCACGCAATGCAGTGGTGTGCACTGCACCCTTTCGCGCCGCGCACGACGACCGCCTGGGTCATCAGCGTGCATGCGGTGGTGGCCCAGGTGCGATGCAAGCGCAGCCTGGCACCGCGTAGTCTATGCAGGCCATCGCGGCGCCGGGCAGGACATGTGGCAGACCCGTGCCGGCGTGGGGCTGTCAACGCCATGCAGTATCGAATATTCGCCGCGCGGTGATCCCGTGCGGCGATGCGTTTTGAGGAGTCAGGCAGTGAGCGTGCAGAAGTGGTGGATGGGTGTGCTGTTGTTGGTTGCGCTGCCGGTGCGTGCGGCCGCTGCCGATGCACCGGAGCTGTTGTTCCGCGTCTCGGCCGACCAGGGTCTGCAAGCCGATGTCGCCCGCGGCGATGGCGTGCCCAACTTCCGCGACAAGATCGCGCTGGTGCCCACCGGCAAACGCGGCAACGCCATCGAATGGGCCGACGACGGCGTGCTGTCGTGGAATGCGCCCGGCAATCTCTACACCCAGCGCGGCACGCTCGGCTTTTTCTGGCGCGCGCGTTACCCGGTCGGCGAAGCGCCGTTCGTGATCTTCCGCGTCGGCTACGCCGACCACACCAGCTGGGACATGGCCTGGCTGCGCATCGACTGGAACGGCCACGGCTTCGATGCCTTCGTCACCGACGCCAACCTCGCGCGCACCCGTGTCTCCTTCAAGCTCGACACGCTGCCAAAGCCCAATGACTGGACCCACATCGCCTTCGCCTGGGACGAAACCCGCGGCGTGCGCCTGTACGTGGACGGCAAGGAAGCCGCACGCGTGGACTGCGGTGCACCCTGCGCCAACGGTGGCGCGCTCGATTACGATGCCGCGCTCGACCAGTTCGGCCTGGCCGGCCGGGTGATGTCGCCGCACCAGGTGCAGAGCCGCTACAACTTCCTGCGCGGCAGCGACTTCGACGAGATCCGCATCTACGACCGCATGCTCGATGGCGCAGGCGCCAGTGCGCTCGCACGCCTGCAGGAACCCACCACCGCCCCGGCCATCGCTGCGGATGCGCAACACGCCGCCTTCCTGCACCGCTACGGCTGGGACAACGGCCACGCACCGCCTGCATTGACCGCACCGGTCACCCGCATCCGCAAGGTGGAATTCACCGACGCACGCGATCTCAAGCAATGGATGTGGAAGGCCACCGACGGCATCGCCGAAACCACCTGGCCCGGCGTCTACAACCGCTCGCGCCTGCCCGGCCGCAACGACTACTTCCAGTTGCCGGACTGGAACACCTATGTCGAAGGCGGAAAAGCGCTCGACCTCACCTTGCCGGACGAACCTTTCAACCGCATCGAGCTGCGCGGCGCCGCTTACGGCCAAGCCACGTACGCCGCGCCCAACGCACCACCGCAACCGCTGTTCGCACGCAGCCAAGGCGTGGTGCGCAGCGTGGACCAGTTCCCCGAGCGCCGCGGCGGCACGCTGCGCTTTGCCAACACCGCGCAGGAAACCCCCATCCAGGAAATTTGGGCCTACAACGTGCAACCAGGGCAGGTGCCCAAAGGCAGCGCGCAACTCAGCTACACCGTGCGCAGCGACATCCAGCCCGACTACGACAACCTTGCCGAGCTGCGCGATGTCATCGCCGGCCGCTACCCACCGGGCGAGCGCCAGACCGTGATCGCGCTGCCCACGAAGGCGCCCGCCCGCAAGCGCCCCAGCGACAAGGCCGCAGCAAGCGCGCAGCAACCCATCGTGCACATCCTGGTGCCGTCCAGCCTGGGCAACCCGCCGCCGGACCAGGCGCTGATGCGCAGCTGGTCCTACGGCTGGGAAAACATGCACGACGGCCTGGACGGCATCGCCATCACCCTGCCGGCGCTGAACCTGCCGGCCACCCACAACGGCAGCATCCCGCTCAACATCCGCATCAAGGACCCCATCTGGCCCGCACGCGACATGATCGACGTCTCGGTCGCCGTCGCCCCCGGCCAGGCCCGCACGCTGTGGCTGGACCTGCGCGACAGAATCCTCAGCAACGACAGCCTGATGCTCAGCATCGCCGCCGCCGCGCCCGGCTTCGATGCCAACGCGCTCGATGGCACCCAGCTGCAGCTGGTGTTCAAGTCGCGCGCCGAGGCCATCAAAGAGCACGTCGCCGACCGCTTCAACCAGGTCAAGGACAACTGGGGCTTTCTGGTGGAAGAACACACCACCTCCAAGCGCCAGCTGCTCTACAAACGCCTGGATGCCGACATCACCGATTTACTGCGCGTCGACCCGGACCACGCCCTCGGCCGCCAGTACTGGAACGACATCAGCTACGCCAACCAGGGCACCTTGCCCGTCGAGATGCCCAGCGTGCCCAAGGGCGTGCCGGCCTGGGCGTTCTGGCAGCTGGAAGACCTCAAAGCCACGCGCCGCTATATCCGCTGGTGGATCGAGCAGCGGCAGGTGGCCTACGGCGATTTCGGCGGCGGCATCTCCGACGATTCGGACCTGGTGCAGCAATGGCCCGGCGTCGCCCTGATGGGCGTGGACCCGGACATGCTCAACGCCTCCATGCTGGCGTTGTCCGATGCCAACTACCGCAACGGCATGTTCACCAACGGCCTGTCCACCATCGAAACCGACGAGCTGCATTCCTACGAGGAGGGCATCAACCTCAACAGCGCCCTGCTATACCTCAACTGGGGCGACCCGCGCACCGTCGAGCGCCTGATGCAAACCGTCAAGGCCTTCGACACCATCATCCAGGTCAACCCGCAAGGCCACCTGCTGTTTGCCAGCAACTGGTTCGGCGGCCGCACCGTCTACCGCGAACCCAACTGGCAATGGCAAAAACCGTACTCCTTCCCCATCGTGCACCCGGCCATCCTGCTGGGCGGCTATAACGCCGACCCCAACAGCCGCCGTATCGTCACCGGGTTAGCGGATGGCTATCTCGCCCACGCCTACACCAACGCCAAGGGCAACTGGGCCCTGCCCAACGAGATCAACTGGCAAACCGGCAAAACCCGCGGTGGCGAACTGTTCGAAGGCAGCGGCGGCGCCGACACCCTGCACACCTTCTGGGCCGCCTACCGCTTCACCGGCGAAGACCGCTATCTCAAAGCCATTAACTACCGCGTCGCCAACAGCGGCCCGAACGGTTTATCGCTGCTCAACGAAAACTTTCTCGATGTCATGGGCAAGCGCAATGACTGGGCCAGCAAGTTAATCGAGGCCGCAAACAAGGACGACGGCAGCGCCCCGGACTTCCCGCACCATGTGGCCTGGGAACAAACCGGCAATCTCGAATATCTCGCCGCCATTTACCGGAGCGAAGCACGCGAGAAACTGCAGAACTTCTACATGAACACCGAAGGTCACTGGTGGAGCGACCGCGTGGAATCCCCTACGGTCAACCTCCAACGCGCACGCTTAGGGGGTGTGGCGCTCAAGCGCAATCAAACCTACCCCGGCCATACCGTCAGCTGGCGCTTCAATGACCCGGAGGCCGCCACGCAAGTCGCCATCGCTATCCCCGCACCCCAGCAAGACCGCTTTACCGTCATCGCCTACAACACCTCCAGTAAACCTCAGCGCGCCAGCATGACCGGCTGGAACGTCGCCCCGGGCCAATGGCGCATCACCCAAGGCGTAAGCAAAGCCAACGACGGCAAGCTCGACAGCGCAAGCAAAACGCAAGAGTTTGCTTTCGAAAAAAGCGCGTCCATCGACATCGACTTCCCCGCAGGCCGCACCACCGTGCTGCAACTCGAACGCATTGCCGAAGCCACACCTGTCGAGCTGCGCCCGGACCTGGGTATCGGCCACGGCGACGTCCGCGTGACTGCCGATGCCATCGAAGTGACCGTGCACAGCCTCGGCCATGCCGATGCACCGGCCGGGTTTGTGGTGCTGGAAGATGCGCGTGGCAAGGAGTTGGCGCGGAGCGCGTTTCCGGCACTCGCGGCACCACGCAATCTGCAGCCAATCACCGCCCAGGTACGCCTGCCGCTCACCAACGCGGCAAATCTAAAAACCGCGCAGGTGCGTGTGGTGACCGAAAGCAACGCCCCAGAGATTACCGACCTCAACAATCATCTTGCTCTACCCACCCCAGCCAAGTCGGCAACCGCAAAAAACAGCCAATAACCCAACACACCAATCCCTTCTCCCGCACGCGGGAGAAGGGGCCCGAAGGGCGGATGAGGGCAAAGCCGATAAAGCCAACGACCACTCGCGCAACCGCATTGACGCAACCCAAAAACTCGGCGAGGATCAAGGCACGCAGTACTTAATGCAGCCGCAAAGCCACACATTTCTTCAGGGGAAGAAACAATGTTGAGCAAGGCATGGAGCATGGTGGCACTGACTGTGGCCGCACTAGGATTGTTTACCGCATCCGCGCAAGCGCGCACCAGAGCCGCCGGCTCGCACCATACCACCAGTCACGGCGGTCACTACAGCGCAGGCCACGGTGCCTCGCACAAGGGTGGCAGCTACCGCAGCACAAGCACCAATAACCACTATCGGCGTCACAAGTCCTAGCAGGCCTCAAGCCAACGCCACTCGGAAGTGCAGCGTAATGCAAAAACTAGGACGCGAAGAATGCATTATCAAAACCTACTGAAGCTGCTTGCCGGCCTTGCCGGCGTCATGCTCGCAACGACGGGCGATTTGCTGGTGGCGCTGGTTTTTGGCGGGAAAAGTACGCGAGGGTGAGGCCGGTACCCTGATCAGCGGCTTCGGATTTCTCTTAATGGCAGCTCTGCGTTGGCAATGCCGTTTTCCTTATGAGCTGCCAAATCGCTTCGCGGCGTCGCTCAATTAAAGTGTTAGGGAAGGTCTGAACAACGCGATCGGAGGATGTGGTAAGCCATATCGGTCGCGGTGACCGCGCTCAGATCCTCGGTTTTTCGCCGTTTTTGGCGCTTTTTCGGGGTATCGTCCCGATTACGGGCGCACCTACCCCGCGGCGGTAATGAACTCTTTGCGCTTCAGCCACAGATTCGACAGCGCAAACAGCATCAGCATCTGTGCGGTGTTCTTCGCCAAACCGCGATAGCGCACCTTGACGTAGCCAAACTGGCGCTTGATCACCCGAAACGGGTGTTCCACCTTTGCACGCAGGCTGGCTTTTGTGTGCTCCCAGCGCTTGGCCAACTTCAGTTCGCGCTTGTTCTTAATCTGCTTCAGCTTCGAGGGCTTCTCCGCGATCAGGTAGCGCAGTTTGCGCTTGCGCTTCATCTCCTCGCGTTTCTCAAGCCCGGTGTAGCCGCTGTCCGCGCACAGCGTGTCCTCCTTGCCGTGCAGCAGCTTGTGCGCTTGTGTGATATCGGCCACGTTGGCCGCCGTGCACTCCACGTGGTGCACCAGCCCGGAGTCATCGTCCACCCCGATGTGCGCCTTCATCCCGAAGTAGTACTGGTTGCCCTTCTTGGTTTGGTGCATCTCCGGATCGCGCTCGCCATCCTTGTTCTTGGTCGAGCTGGGCGCAGCGATGATCGTGGCGTCCACGATCGTCCCGCCGCGCAAGCTCTGCCCCTTGCGCGACAGGTGCGCGTTGACCCGATTGAACAGCTTGCGCGCCAAATCGTGCTGCTCCAACAGATGGCGGAAGTTGAGAATCGTCGTCTCGTCCGGCACCTCATCCAGCCCGCCGATCTTGGCGAAACGGCGCATCGACACCGTGTCGTACAGCGCTTCTTCCGCCGATGGATCGCTCAGTGCATACCACTGCTGCAAAAAGTGGATGCGCAGCATGGTCTCCAGCCGATACGGCTGTCGCCCCGGCTGCCCCGACTTCGGGTAGTGCGGCTCGATCAGCGCCAGCAGGTCCTTCCACGGCACGACCTGGTCCATCTCGGCCAAGAACACCTCACGCCGCGTCCGCTTGCGCTTGCCGTTGTACTCCGCGTCGCCGAAGGTCAGCTGCATCGAAATCGTCTACTCGGGTCGTTGATCGATTGTGGCAGATCACGATGGATTGTTCAGAGTTTCCTTAGATGGATATCTTCCAACGTATTAAACCCCATAAATTCCAACTTTCCATCATCGTCTTTTATCATGGAAGGCAGCGCTTCATTTTTGTTGAGGTATTCAACCGCTGCAACACCTTCGATCGCCGTCAGCAAATAAGGAAGCCAAGCGGGCTCAAAGTGCAAAGAAGTTTTTTTAGTGAAACTATCCAAATTCGCGCAGTCTGAACCGGCCGGCGCCTTTAAGGAAACTCTGAACAATCCATCGTGATCTGCCACAATCGATCAACGACCCGAGTAGACGATTTCGATGCAGCTGACCTTCGGCGACGCGGAGTACAACGGCAAGCGCAAGCGGACGCGGCGTGAGGTGTTCTTGGCCGAGATGGACCAGGTCGTGCCGTGGAAGGACCTGCTGGCGCTGATCGAGCCGCACTACCCGAAGTCGGGGCAGCCGGGGCGACAGCCGTATCGGCTGGAGACCATGCTGCGCATCCACTTTTTGCAGCAGTGGTATGCACTGAGCGATCCATCGGCGGAAGAAGCGCTGTACGACACGGTGTCGATGCGCCGTTTCGCCAAGATCGGCGGGCTGGATGAGGTGCCGGACGAGACGACGATTCTCAACTTCCGCCATCTGTTGGAGCAGCACGATTTGGCGCGCAAGCTGTTCAATCGGGTCAACGCGCACCTGTCGCGCAAGGGGCAGAGCTTGCGCGGCGGGACGATCGTGGACGCCACGATCATCGCTGCGCCCAGCTCGACCAAGAACAAGGATGGCGAGCGCGATCCGGAGATGCACCAAACCAAGAAGGGCAACCAGTACTACTTCGGGATGAAGGCGCACATCGGGGTGGACGATGACTCCGGGCTGGTGCACCACGTGGAGTGCACGGCGGCCAACGTGGCCGATATCACACAAGCGCACAAGCTGCTGCACGGCAAGGAGGACACGCTGTGCGCGGACAGCGGCTACACCGGGCTTGAGAAACGCGAGGAGATGAAGCGCAAGCGCAAACTGCGCTACCTGATCGCGGAGAAGCCCTCGAAGCTGAAGCAGATTAAGAACAAGCGCGAACTGAAGTTGGCCAAGCGCTGGGAGCACACAAAAGCCAGCCTGCGTGCAAAGGTGGAACACCCGTTTCGGGTGATCAAGCGCCAGTTTGGCTACGTCAAGGTGCGCTATCGCGGTTTGGCGAAGAACACCGCACAGATGCTGATGCTGTGTGCGCTGTCGAATCTGTGGCTGAAGCGCAAAGAGTTCATTACCGCCGCGGGGTAGGTGCGCCCGTAATCGGGACGATACCCCGAAAAAGCGCCAAAAACGGCGAAAAACCGAGGATCTGAGCGCGGTCACCGCGACCGATATGGCTTACCACATCCTCCGATCGCGTTGTTCAGACCTTCCTTAGATAACACGGGGATAGGCCGCTGTTAGCCATGACGTCTGACCTAAAGTGCGTTAAATCACAACTGATTTAGAAAGCAAGAGCACTAAGGAAACTCTGAACAATCCATCGTGATCTGCCACAATCGATCAACGACCCGAGTAGACGATTTCGATGCAGCTGACCTTCGGCGACGCGGAGTACAACGGCAAGCGCAAGCGGACGCGGCGTGAGGTGTTCTTGGCCGAGATGGACCAGGTCGTGCCGTGGAAGGACCTGCTGGCGCTGATCGAGCCGCACTACCCGAAGTCGGGGCAGCCGGGGCGACAGCCGTATCGGCTGGAGACCATGCTGCGCATCCACTTTTTGCAGCAGTGGTATGCACTGAGCGATCCATCGGCGGAAGAAGCGCTGTACGACACGGTGTCGATGCGCCGTTTCGCCAAGATCGGCGGGCTGGATGAGGTGCCGGACGAGACGACGATTCTCAACTTCCGCCATCTGTTGGAGCAGCACGATTTGGCGCGCAAGCTGTTCAATCGGGTCAACGCGCACCTGTCGCGCAAGGGGCAGAGCTTGCGCGGCGGGACGATCGTGGACGCCACGATCATCGCTGCGCCCAGCTCGACCAAGAACAAGGATGGCGAGCGCGATCCGGAGATGCACCAAACCAAGAAGGGCAACCAGTACTACTTCGGGATGAAGGCGCACATCGGGGTGGACGATGACTCCGGGCTGGTGCACCACGTGGAGTGCACGGCGGCCAACGTGGCCGATATCACACAAGCGCACAAGCTGCTGCACGGCAAGGAGGACACGCTGTGCGCGGACAGCGGCTACACCGGGCTTGAGAAACGCGAGGAGATGAAGCGCAAGCGCAAACTGCGCTACCTGATCGCGGAGAAGCCCTCGAAGCTGAAGCAGATTAAGAACAAGCGCGAACTGAAGTTGGCCAAGCGCTGGGAGCACACAAAAGCCAGCCTGCGTGCAAAGGTGGAACACCCGTTTCGGGTGATCAAGCGCCAGTTTGGCTACGTCAAGGTGCGCTATCGCGGTTTGGCGAAGAACACCGCACAGATGCTGATGCTGTTTGCGCTGTCGAATCTGTGGCTGAAGCGCAAAGAGTTCATTACCGCCGCGGGGTAGGTGCGCCCGTAATCGGGACGATACCCCGAAAAAGCGCCAAAAACGGCGAAAAACCGAGGATCTGAGCGCGGTCACCGCGACCGATATGGCTTACCACATCCTCCGATCGCGTTGTTCAGACCTTCCTTAGCGTGTTCGGTACTTTGAGGTGAGCGCGAAGCGTCCTGTGGCGCGTCGAGGCAAGGCGTGCGCTGCGCTGCGCTGCGTCCCAGGCTGGCCGCCTGGGCAAGGCGCGCAACGCGGTATCGGCGCGCCACAGGACGCTTCCCCAAAAGATTGGCCGCCAGCGGCACGGAGCGCGCGCCGCGCAGATTGCCTTGGTGCTACCAAGCCGGCGCCACGCAGCACCCGCTCCGCACCGCTGGCGGTCAACGCATCTCATCTCAAGGTGCATAACACGCTCCAAACCCGTCGAGACTGTGCGTGCCGTCCGCGCATAGAGATGGACGACACGCGCAGGGCTCGGGTGTTGCGCGTATTGCACGCAGATGCACCAGGCATCAAGGTGTTCATGGGCGCCCCCACCGGCAACATGCTGGTCGATGCCGGGGTCAGGCCATCTCGCAGTCCCGATCCGCCCATCGGCAGCGACGACGTTGCGATCAGGATCCACGTCGCAGCACGTGCGCAGGCTCACCAACCTCGGCGTCTGGGTTGCTTCGCACTCACCTGTTGCTACGCCAGTGGCTCTAAGCTTGGCGCAGGACCGGCAAGTTGCCATCGCTGCACGCGTGCTGCCCACCGGTCCGCCGCATGACCGGTGCGCCGCCGGCATGATGGCGCTTCCACTCACCACGGGCGCAGGGAAGGGAGACGCGATGGGCCTGTGGGACCGTTTGTTTGGACGCAAGAGCACTGCGGCAGACACGCCGCTCACGGCACCCACGGCAGCGTCTGTCGCTGCCGCAGACGCGTCGGAGGTGGCGGCCGAGATCGACCCCGTGCTACAGCCGGCGCTGAGCGCGTTTCAGCGCGGCGATCATGTCGGTGCCTACAACGCTGCGCAGGCGCAGCTCCACCTTGGTGCCGATGCGCAGCGGCTGTGCGCGCTGTCGTTGAGTGCGCTGGACCGCTATCGCGAAGCCTACCCGCACTGGCTGGCGCTGTACGCGCTGGAGCCCACCGCACACAACGCACTGCAGCTGGCAACCACCTCGGCGATGTGCAACGAGATCGCCCAGGGCGAGCAGTGGCTGCTGACCTTCGACGATCTCAATGCGCAGGAGCGGTCCACCTCGCCGGCGACCGCGCGTACCAGCTTCCTCACCGCGCTCACCCGCGCCGGCCACGGCGCGCACGCGCTGCCGCACTTGGAATGGCTGCGCGAGGCATACGCTGGCATGTCCATCACCGACAGCCACTTCCTGTACGTGCGCGGGCTGCCGTTCCTCGAAGCCTTTCTTGAGCGCAGCACGCCGCTGTTGCGCCAATGCCTGCCTGCCGACGCAGTGCCCGAGTGGTACGCGCAACTGCAACCTGCGCTGGATCCGCCCGGGCAGGCGATGGTGGCGGCCCACATCGCATCGCTGCAATGAGCGCCGTCCGGCCAGCATCGGCGCAGCAGCGTGGTGGCTTCGTCACTCCATTGGCGTGGGTTTCGCTGTTGCTGGGGGTGGTCAGCGTGCTGGCCAATCTGGTGCAGATCGCCATGATCGCACTGACGCCAGGTGCGGCATCGCTAGGGCTGCCCGAAGGCATCACCCTGCCCCCCTCCTGGCAGTGGCTGATCGATCACGCGCTATCGTTATCCGTCGCCGGCGTGGTGCTCTCGGCTGCGTTCTGCGGGTTGAGTTGGGCGCTGCTGCAGCGGCGCGAGTGGGCAAGGCTTGGTTTCGTGGCGGTGTTGCTGGTGACCGGCCTGCTCAATTTCGGCGGACTGGCGTTGATCGGGCCGTTGTTCGACAATGTGCAGATGCTGCTGCCCGCCGATGTGCTGCAAAGCCCGGAATGGCCGCAGATGCAGGCGCGTTTGCAGGCCACCCAGCAACTGTCACTGGTGCTGACCGGCCTGGGTGCGCTGGCGATCGGCTGCGTCCACGCAGCATTGGCTTGGCGGTTGTGCACGCCCGCTGTCCGCGCGGAGTTTTCGCAACCTTAGAGCGTGTGATGCACTTTGAGATGAGATGCGTTGGCCGCCAGCGGTGCGGAGCGGGTGCTGCGTGGCGCCGGCTTGGCTGGCGCCAAGGCAAGCCGCGCGGCGCCCGCTCCGTGCCGCTGGCGACCAACCCTCCGGGAAGCGTCCTGTGGCGCGCCGAGACCGCGTTGCGCGCCTTGCCCAGGCGGCCAACACGCCTTGTCTGGGCACGCCACAGGACGCTTCGCATTCACCTCAAAGTACATAACGCTCTAGCGACTTGGAAGCGGGTAAGGACACTGCAGTCTGCAGCCGATCAGCTGCCTTGCAACGCAATACGCCTCGCTCGCCAGCTGCGCATAAAAACACTGGAAGCTTGCGTGTGCGATTGCCTGGCGTATCTCCAAGCCCAGGTCGAATGCACCGCGCGCCCATCGCTTGCGGCGCACGCCGTAAACCCATCCTTGCGGCGAGGACACTGCACCAGCACATTGGTCGGCAGTTGCTGAAGGTGCTCTTCATACGGAAACGGCGCTGCAGAACACGCACGTGTCGCCGGTCGGTTGCACTGGCATACGACCATCTTGACGCGTCCTTGGCCGCTCACCGTCGCGGGATCCTTGGCGGCATGGATGCCGCCAAGGAGCTTACAGGGACGTGCTTGCAGCGTGTCCCGCGATGGTGGGCAGACAAGGGCGCTGCAGCCAGCGCAAAGACCTCGAGGGAGCGGCGCCCTCACCAGACAGTTTGCTGGTGGTCTTGTCGCGAAACGAAAGCACACCTCGCACGGTTGGCTGACTGTTGGCTGCCGCGCTGGAGTTTGCGCACCGACCAACTCGACTGGTCATTGCCCAGCAGTGATCGCTGCGCTTACATCCGTTTCGCGCATCGCACTGCGACAAACGGGCGCGCTTGCGCGGGATACACCACGCCCAGTGCACGGCTTAGAATTGGGACATGAACGAATTCGACCGTGTACGCGATTATCTGACCGACCTGCAGGACCGGATCTGCGCCGCTGTGGAAGCTGCCGACGGCAAGGCACGCTTTGCCGAGGATGTTTGGAAGCGCGAAGAAGGCGGCGGTGGCCGGACCCGCATCCTGCGCGACGGTGCGGTGTTCGAGCAGGCCGGCATCGGTTTTTCGGATGTGTCCGGGACGCGCCTGCCGCCGTCGGCCAGTGCGCACCGGCCCGAACTTGCCGGTGCGACCTGGCGTGCATGCGGCGTCTCGCTGGTGTTTCATCCGCACAACCCGTATATCCCGACCACGCACATGAACGTGCGCTACTTCCGCGCCGAGCGCGATGGCGCGGTGGTGGCCGCCTGGTTTGGCGGTGGCTTCGACCTGACCCCGTTCTATCCCTTCGATGAAGACGTACAGCACTGGCACCGCGTGGCGCAGGCGCTGTGCGTGCCGTTTGGCCAAGAGCGCTATGCCGCGCACAAGCGTTGGTGCGACGAATACTTTTTCCTGCGCCACCGCAACGAGACGCGTGGCGTGGGCGGGCTGTTCTTCGACGATCTGGGTCAGGACTTCGAGCGCGACTTTGCCTACCAGCGCGCAGTGGGCGATGGCTTCCTGGATGCATACATCCCAATCGTGCAGCGTCGCAAGGACACACCCTATGGCGAGCGCGAACGCGAGTTCCAGCTGTACCGTCGTGGGCGCTACGTGGAATTCAACCTGGTCTACGACCGCGGCACCCTGTTTGGTCTGCAGAGCGGTGGGCGCGCCGAGAGCATCCTGATGAGTTTGCCCCCGCGGGTACGCTGGGAGTACGGCTTCACGCCGGAGCCAGGCAGTGCCGAAGCAGGTCTGGCCGATTACCTGATTCCACGCGACTGGCTGGGTTGATCGAAACGTCGCCGTAGGCTGGGCGTCCTGGCGGATGTCCACGCAGGTGGTGGCACTGGCAGACACGTTACGGCGCGCGTGGCGGGCAAGCGCCTTGCCTGCTGACGGCTCGATCAACTGCGTCATCGTGCGCCATGCCGCCCGGTGACGGCACAGCAGAGGCGCCGATCGCGTGACGCGAGGCGCGTTGTTCTTCTGCAGAATCAAACTCACACCATCGCCTGCATTGCAGCGTGCCCCGGCAAGCGCGTGCAGGGCTGGCGTGTGCGACGCAACGACGGCAGGCCGACAGATGAATGCGCGCTTCGGCACTCCCATAAACCTGAATGAGTAACGTGGCTACCAGACCGCTGGCGCAGCATGCATCCGCATAGCCGCACCCGGCGAGTTAAGCGGGGCACATACGCTGCAACGCGGCATGCATTGGCGCTGGCGCAAGCGAACGCGTTGCCTGCAGCGGGTCGCTGACGCGTGCACTACACGCCACGCGCCTGCGCAACCGAAGCGCCTGCAGCATCGCAACTCACGCTGCAACGCTTGCGCATAGTGGGAGGACGCAAATAAAAAGCCCCGCAGACCAGGGGGAGGTCGGCGGGGCCAGGGAACGGAAACTTGGGGAGGAGTTTCCGCTCCGAGATCTGCTCCAGGGGATGGGAGAGATCTACCGACAGGCGTTGCGCCCGTCGAGGGATATATCAACATTTTCTACATTGATGGATCGTGAAGATAACTGTTAAAAAAATGTAGAATTTAGGGGGTATTCATTCCATTAACTCAGCTGAATTCACATTATGTTTGGAACGGATTATTGCTGATCTGCGTATTCAGCATATCGCACCCATTCACCGCATCAATGCGCTTGGTCCCAGTTATCGCCAACGCCCGAATCAACTACCAGCGGCACGCGTAATTCGGCTGCGCCCGCCATGCGCGTGGTGACCTCGCGCAGCAGCGTGTCGACGAAATCGACATCGGCTTCGAACACCAGTTCGTCGTGCACCTGCAAGATCATCTTCGCGTGTTGCGCGTGATCGGCGATCCAGCCGTCCACGTTGACCATGGCGCGCTTGATGATGTCCGCGGCGGTGCCCTGCATCGGCGCGTTGATGGCGGCGCGCTCGGCACCGGCACGCTGGCCCTGGCTGCCGGCGTTGATGAAATCCAGGTACAGCCGGCGGCCGAACACGGTTTCCACGTAACCCTTGTCGCGCGCTTGCTGGCGGGTGGTTTCCATGAAGTCGCGCACGCCCGGGTAACGGCTGAAGTACAGCGCGATGTAGTCCTGCGCCTCGCCGCGGCCGATACCGAGCTGGCGGGCCAGGCCAAAGGCGCTCATGCCGTACATCAGGCCGAAGTTGATCGCCTTGGCGGCGCGGCGTTCGTCGGCGCTGACGGTGTCGATGGTGCGGCCGAACACTTCGGCGGCGGTGGCGCGATGCACGTCGGCGCCGGACTCGAACGCGCCCACCAGGCCGGGGTCGCCGGACAGGTGCGCCATGATGCGCAGCTCGATCTGCGAGTAGTCGCAGGCGATCAGCTTGCGCCCGGCCGGGGCGACGAAGGCGCGGCGGATGCGGCGGCCGTCTTCGGTGCGGATCGGGATGTTCTGCAGGTTCGGGTCCGACGAGGACAGCCGGCCGGTGGCGGCGCCGGCCTGGTGGTAGCTGGTGTGCACGCGCCCGGACTGCGGGTGAATCATCTCCGGCAGCTTGTCGGTGTAGGTGCTGCGCAGCTTGGTCAGGCCCCGGTATTCCAGGATGACCCGCGGCAACTCGTGCTGGTCGGCGATGGCTTCCAGCGCTTCTTCATTCGTCGAGGGCTGGCCCTTGGGTGTCTTGACCACCGCAGGCAGCTTGAGCTCGTCGAACAGCAGCGCCTGCAGCTGCTTGGGCGAATCCAGGTTGAAGCTACGCCCGGCCAGCTCGGTGGCCTTCTGCTGGGCGGCGAGCATGCGCTTGGACAGGTCCGCGCTCTGGCGGCGTAGTTCGTCCGCGTCCACGCACACGCCGTTGGCCTCGATGCGGGCCAGCACGTCCACCAGCGGCATTTCGATGTCGCGGTAGACGCGCTCCAGGCCCGGTTCGCTGGCCAGCCGGGGGCCGAGCACGCGATGCAGGCGCAAGGTGATGTCGGCGTCTTCGGCGGCGTAGCGGGTGGCGTCCTCCAGGCTGATCTGCGCGAACGGGATCTGCTTGGCGCCCTTGCCGCAGACGTCCTCGTACTTGACGGTGTTGTAGCCGAGATAGCGCTTGGCCAGGCTGTCCATGTCGTGGCGGGCACTGCCGGAATTGAGCACGAAGCTCTCCAGCAAGGTGTCGTCGGCATAGCCGGCCAGCGCCACGCCATGCCGGCGCATCACGTGCAGGTCGTACTTGCCGTGCTGGCCGAGCTTGCGCACGGCCGGGTCGGTGAGCAGTGGTGCCAGTTGCGCCAACGCCTGGGTGCGGTCGAGTTGAACCGGCGCGCCGGGGAAGTTGTGGCCGAACGGCAGGTACGCCGCCTGGCCGGGCTCGGCCGCCACGCTCAGGCCGATCAAATCGGCTTGCAGCGGGTCCAGGCTGTCGGTTTCGGTATCGAAGGCGAACTGCCCGGCGGCACGCAGCCGCGCGATCCAGCTGTCGAGCTGGTCCTGGGTCAGGATGGTTTCGTACTGGCCGGGCGCCGACAGCGATGGATCCAGATCCACCGCTGCGTTGACCGGGCCGGAGACGAAGCCGGTACCGCGCGCGCGGCCCGGCTCGGTGCGCGCAGTGGCAGCAGCGGCGCCCAGCGCCACCGGTTCGGCCAGCAGGCCGACCTGGGCGGCGGCCGCACCACCGAGTTCGCGCAGCGCCTGGGTGAAGCCGTAGCGGGCGTACAGCACCGCCAGCGCCTCGGCGTTGGGCTCGCGCAGGTCCAGCGCGCGCGGGCCGCTGGCCAGGGTGACATCGGTCTTGATGATGACCAGCGCACGGTTGAGCGGCAGGCGTGGCAACGCGGCGCGCAGGTTGTCGCCGATCTTGCCCTTGATCTTGTCGGCATTGGCGATCACGCCATCGAGCGAGTCGTATTCGGCCAGCCATTTGGCGGCGGTCTTGGGGCCGCACTTTTCCACGCCGGGCACGTTGTCGACGGTGTCGCCCATCAACGCCAGCAGGTCGACGATCTGATCGGGCCGCACGCCGAACTTGGCGATCACCGCCGCGTCCGAATCCATGCGGCTGCCGCTCATGGTGTTGACCAGTTCGATGCCCGGGCGCACCAGCTGGGCGAAGTCCTTGTCGCCGGTGGAGATGGTGACGGCCAGGCCATCGGCGGCGCCCTGCAGCGCCAGCGTGCCGATCACATCGTCGGCTTCCACGCCGTCGATGCGCAGGATGTCGATGCCCAGCGCATGCACGATGTCGCACATCGGCTGCACCTGCGCGCGCAGGTCCTCGGGCATCGACGGTCGGTTGGCCTTGTAGTCGGCATACAAGTCATCACGAAACGTTTTACCGGGCGCATCCACCACGAAGGCGATGTAGGCCGGGCGCTCCTTCAAGGTGGCGCGCAACATGTTGACCACGCCGAACAAGGCGCCGGTGGGCTCGCCCTGGGCATTGGTCAGCGGCGGAAGCGCGTGGAACGCGCGATACAGGTAACTGGACCCGTCGATCAGGACTAATCTGCTCATGGCCCGATTCTACGCTGCACGCCCAGGGCACACCGCGCCAGCGCATACTGGCCGGCGATCAATCCGGATAACGACAATGAACAAAGCACGTCTTCTGCTGCTGCCGTTACTGTTGCTCGGCGGCTGTGCCACCAGCGGCGGCGACCGCGCCGGTGGCGATATCCCGGCTGGCGCCGATGTCACCAGCAAGACCATGGGCAATGGCGACAAAGTCGACGAATACCGCGTCAACGGCCAGCTGGAGATGGTGAGGGTGACGCCAGCGCGCGGGGCGCCCTACTTCCTGTACGACCGCGACCACGACGGCCACACCGACGCGGAAAAGGACAAGGTTAATAAGGTGTATTGGCAGCTCTATAGCTGGTGATTGGGAGTTGGGATTCGGGATTCGTGGGGCATGCGTCGGACGTTGAGACGCCCGGTGGCGTTGCGTTTTTGATCTGCGGTGCGTTGCCTTGGCCGCGCCTGCGAAGATCCACGCTTGCGCGCGCCGCAAACCGGTGATGCGCTTGCGGTGGCGCTGATGATGGGCGGCCGGCATGCAGCAGTGCCCGGCGCTCTTTCACACGGCTGGGCGCTGCCCAACCGTGCTCACGACTGCTGGGCGCACCGCTCAGCGTGCCCTGCATGTCCGGCACAACCGCTGTCTGGCGTGCGCTGCCCGGCCGGACACCAGCTGCCCGGGTTTGTTTGCCTGGCGATGCGTTTTCAGCGGCTCAGTTTTCTTCCAGCGGGCCGGTGACGCGTTGCAATTCGTCGATGCCGGCCGGGGCCAACTCTTTCATCAGCGCCAGGAAATCGCAGCCGACCAGGCGTTGCGCGCGGCGCAGCAGCATCGGCACCGGGCTGGACGGTTCGTGCCGGGCGTAATAGGCGCAGATCTCGTCCAGCCGCCGCTTCACATCGTCGGGGCCGGCGATCTCGTCGTTGCGGCGCGTGGCGCTGGTTGCCGTGGCGGTGGCGTGGCCCTGGTCGGCAGCCTGCGCGTCGTCTTCGGTGAGCGCCGAGATGCCCTGCCGCGCCTGCCAATGCGGCAGCACGAAGCGCTCCAGATCGCGCAGGTCGGTCAGTAGCGGCCGTAGGTCCGGGGCAGCGGTGCCGACACGCTCGCTCAGCAGCGCATCGATCGCGCGCGCCTGCACCAGCGCCTCGGCGATGGCCTGCGCGGAGGTGGCCAGCGTTTCCGGCGCGCAGTCCTGGCAGCAGGCTTCGATTTCGGCCAGGCTGGGGCCGCTCTGGCCGTCGGGCAGCTTGATGCTGCCGTTGGCCACGCGCAGATCGCGCAGGCTGAAGCGGCCCAGCCGCGGCGACTGCACGAACGCGGTGGTGCGCAGCGCGCCGAGCACACCCAACGGGTCGCTGAGGCCGACCAGCGCATTGATGCGCGAGGTTGGGTCGTTGTCGTCGTCGGCATCCAGCTGCGGATGCACGCTGTCCCAATGGCGCTCAAGCAGGCCGTGGATCAATGCCAGCGCATCGGCCCAGCCGGGCAGGCCGCGCAGGCGCAGCCAGGCAGCGCCGAGCTTGCCGGCCACGCGCAGGTCGCGGCTACGCCGGCACAGCTCCAGCGCCAGCGCCTGCACCTTGTCCCAGTCCGGTTCTTCGGCGGCGATGACGCTCTCGCCCAGCGCGCGTTCGGCGCGGATGGCCGATTCGCGCTCCAGGCGCAGGAACTCCGGGTCGTATTCCAGATCCGGTCCGGCCGGGGCGTCGTCGCCGAGCGGCGCCAGCAGGGTCTCCAGGGAACGGTCGTCTTGCATGGCACGGCCTCCATCGGGGAAGCCGCCGCGGTGAGCGGCGGCAGGCAAGTCACTCGGGGTTGCAGACGGCATCCGGGTCGCCGGCATCGCAGGCCGGCTGCTGGTCGTCGGGCAGACGCAGGCCGGGGCGGACCAGGCCGAAGGCGCGATACGGGGTACCGCTGGCCGACAGGTCCACGAAGGCCACGGTGCGGCTGGCCGAACTCTGCGCACGGCCGGCGAACGCCGAGGCCGGCACATTGAAGCCTGAGCCGCCGGCCAGATCGAGCAGGCTGCCGTCGACCGTCGTGGCGTTGAAATACGCCGGCGGCGCGCCGATCGCCGCCACGGTCTGGGTGCCGGTGCCGATCACATAGATCGGGTTCTGCTGCGTCCCGATCTGGCCGGTGGCGGCAAAGGTGCCGGTGCCGTTGCGCAGCGGCGCGCGGCCGTCCTGGAACAGATTGCCGCGGACCGACAGGAACATCGCGCTGTTGCCCGCATCCACGCTGTAGCTGCTGCCATTGGCCAGCACCAGCAACAGATCGCCGCCGTTGGTGAAGCTGAAACCATTGCTGGCGGTGAAATCGCCCAGGCGCACGACCCGGTTGTCGATGAAGCCGGCCGCATCGCCCAGCACCACCGCTCCGCCGGCGCCACCGCTGAGCAGGCCGGCGGTGATCGAACTGCCGGCGCGCTGGCGGATGCCGGCGACGGCCTGCAACCAGCTGGCGGCACCGCTGAGCTGGCCGCTCAGCTGCAGCTCGCCGCCGCTGCGCAAGCGCAGCGAGGGGCCGCCGTCGACGCGGCCGCTGACCAGCAGCGAGCGGTTGCTGACCAGATCCAGGCCTTGCGCGCTGAAGTCACCGAGCGTGTCGATGGCGTTGCCGCTGCCGGTGAGCACGACCGCCCCGGCGGCGTTGCCGCTGAGCTGCCCGGCGCGCAGGTTGCCGGCGTTCTGGGTGATCGCCCCGCCGCTGCTCAAGGCCAGGCTGGCGGCCGCAACGTCGTGATCGAGTACGACGCCGCTGCCTCCGCGCAGGGCGATGGTGTTGGCGCTGAGCGCGCCAGCGGTGGTGAGCTGGCCACCGGCCTGCAGGCGCAGGGCATCGCTGGCTTGCGCAGTCGCCGCCAGGTCGTTGCGATCGACGATGGCGATGCTGCTGCCGCGCGCCTGCACCGTGCCCTGGAAGTCATTGCCGGCCGCATCCAGCACGATCGCGCCGGTGCCGGCATCGAGCAGGCTGCTGCCGACCACCGTCAACGCTCCCTGCTGGGTGATGTCGGTCGCCAGCGCCACCGGCGCCGCTGTCGATTGCAAGCGGGGGCTGCTTGCGCCGGCGGCAGCGGCGGCAGTGCCGCTGCGGGCGACCAAGCCGCCGGCGATGCGCCCCTGGCCCAGATCCAGGCCGGCGCCGCTGGCGACATCCAGTGCGTCCACATCCAGGTTGCCCAACACCAGCGCATTGCGATCGCGCAGGCTGGCCGTGCCGCCGCTCAGGCTCACCGCTGCCTGGAAATCGTTGCCGGCATCGGTCAATGCGATGGCGGCGCCACCGCTGTTGATGCGGGTACTGCCGGTGACGGTCAAGGCGCCGCTCTGGGTGACGGCGCCGCCGTTGCTGGCCGCATCCAGATCGCCATTGACCAGGCCAACGCCCAGGGTCAGCGCACCGCTGTTGCTCACCTGCAGGTTGCCGGTGTTGAGCGTGCCCAGGGTCAAGGCATTGGCATCGCGCACGTTGCTGGCACCGCCGGTCAGGGCGAGCACGCCCTGGAAGTCGTTGCCCGCCGCCTCCAGGGTAATGGCACCGCTGCCGGCATCGACCGTGGTGTCGCCTGCGACCAGCAATGCGCCGCCGGCCTGGGTGATGGCGGCATTGGTGCTGTTCAAGCGCAGCGCGCTGCCTGCCGTGACCGTGTTGCTCAGCGCAATGCCGTTGGCGCCGGTCAGTTGCACGGTGCCGCCGCGCAAGGCGCCGGCAGTGCGCAAGGTGCCGCCGTTGGCCGTCAGCGTCAGCGCGCCGGTGCCGGCGTCGATCTGGCTGGCCGGCAGGTTCAAGTCGCCGCCCGCGACCAGCGAAATCGCCGCATTGGCACCGCTGCGCACTGCAGCGATGCTGAGGTCGTTGCGATCCTGCACGGCGATGGCGTTGCCGGTGAGCGCAACCGCGCCGACGAAGTCGTTGTTGGCATCGGTCAAGGCAATGTCGGCGCTGCCGGCATTCAAGGTGGATGCCCCGCCGACCGACAGACCGCCGCTCTGGGTGATCGCTGCATTGCCGCTGGTGCCGTTCAACGCGCCGCGCACCACGCCGCTGCCGAGATGCAGTGCGCCACTGCTGTTGGCGGTGAGTGCATTGGTGGACAGCGTACCGAAGTTGAGCGCGTTGCCGGCGATCTGCACGTCGCCTGCGGTGAGATTGACCACGCCGTTGAAGGTGTTGCCGGCGGTATCGAGCGCGACGTTGCCACTGCCTGCATTGACGGTGGTGATGGTGCCAACGTCGAGTGCCGCGGCGGTCTGGGTGATCGCGGTGTTGCTGCTGCTCAGCGACAGCGCGTCTGTGGTGATGATGCTGTGGCCGATGGTGAGGCCATCGCGTGCGGACAGGGTGACGTTGCGGCCGCGCAAGTTACCGCCGGTGCTCATGCTGCCGCCATTGGCGATCAAGGCAAGATCGGCGGTGCCGGTATCCAGGTTCTGCGCGGAGAGGTTCAGTGCACCGCCGGCGGTCAACGCGATGGTGCCGTTGGCGCCGGCATTCAAGGCATTGATGGTGAGGTTGCCGCGATCGGCCACCGTGATGCCGGTACCGGTGAGACTGATGCCGGCGCCAAAGCGGTTGCTGCCGCGATTGAGCGCGATGCTGGCGCTACCGGCATCGACGGTGCTGGCGCCCGCCACCGCCAGTGCGCCGGCGTTCTGCACGATGGCG
The DNA here is from genome assembly GCF_041475645.2 of Xanthomonas sp. NCPPB 3569. NCBI lineage: Bacteria > Pseudomonadati > Pseudomonadota > Gammaproteobacteria > Lysobacterales > Lysobacteraceae > Xanthomonas > Xanthomonas sp. NCPPB 3569. The sequence continues at coordinate 4,767,649 of NZ_CM192969.1, read as the reverse complement.
GCGTTGGTGCTGCGCAGGGCAAGCGTGTTGGCGGTGACGGTGTGGCCGAGCGTCAGGCCGTCGCGTCCGAACAGCGTGACGTCGTTGCCACCCAGGTCTGCGGCCGTGCTCAGTGCGCCGCCGTTCGACGCCAGGGTCAGGTTGCTGTTGCCGACCGTCAGCGCCTGTGCCGGCAGGCTCAAGGTACCGCCGGCCGTCACGACGACCGCGCCGTTGCCGGTGCTGGTCAATGCGGCAAGGCTGAGGTTACCGCTGTCGGTCACGCCGATGCCGTTGCCGGTCAGGTCCACGCTGGTGAAGTGATTGCCGGCTTGCAGCAACGAAATCGCGCCGGTGCCCGCATCGACCGTGGTGGCGCCGCTGACCAGCAATGCGCCGCCGTATTGCGTGATTGCGGCATTGCTGCTGGCCAGCGACAACGAGCGCGCCGTGATGTTCTGGCCCAAGCTCAAGCCGCTGTTGGCGCGCAGGCTCACTTCGTCGCCAAGCAATGCGGCAGACAGGCTCAGGCTGTTGGCGACCAGGTTGATGTCGCCGCTGCCGTTGTTCAACGTCGTGCCTGGCAGGACCAGATTGCCGCCCGCGGTCAGCGCGATCGTGCCGCCGTTGTTGCTGGTCAACGCCGAGAGCGTGAGATCGTTGCTGTCGCGCACCGCGATGCCGGCGCCGGCCAGGCTCATGCTGCCCTGGAAATCGTTGCTGCTGTCGATCAGCGCGATGGCGCCGCTGCCGGCATCGAGGGTGGTGGTGGCATCGACGATCAGTCCGGCACTCTGACTGATCGCGCCATTGCCGCTGCTCGCTGCAAGCGTGCCGGCAACGCGGCCGCTGCCCAGGTTCAACGCGCCGTTGCTGGTGGCGGTGAGGTTGCCGGTGTTCAGCGTGCCCAGCGTCAACGCGCCGCTGTCGCTGATCGACACGCCGTTGCCGGTCAGGCTCACTGCACCGCCGAAGTGATTGCCTGCACCGCCCAACGCGATCGCACCGATGCCGGCGTTGAAGCTGGAAGTCGAACCGATACGCAAGGCGCCTGCGGTCTGGTTGATCGCGCTGTTGCGGGTGGACACCGACAAGGTGCTGCTGTCGATGCTGGTCGCCAGCGAGAGTGCGTTGGCACTGAACAGCGAGACCGCATTGCCGACGAGATTGCCGCCCAGTGTCAGCGTGCCGTTTTCTGCACGCAGCGTCAGGTTGTCGCTGCTGGTCAATCCGCTGCCAGGCAACGTGAGCGAGTTACCTGCGGTGAGCGCAACGGCGCCAGCGCCAGCGTTGTTGAGCGAGAGCACGGCCAGATCGTTCGCATCGACCACCGCGATGGTGCCGCCGGTCAATGCAATGCCGTTCTTGAAGTCGTTGTCGCCCGTAAGCGAAACGGCGCCGGTGCCGGCATTGACTGTTGCAAGACCGCCGACGTCGAGCACCCCTGCATTCTGCGTGATCGCGGCATTGGTGGCGGTCAGGCCCAAGATGCCACTGGCGGTGACGTTGTGATTGAGCACCACGCCATCGCGCGCGCTCACGCTGACGTTGCCACCGTCCAAGGTGCCGAGCGTACTCAATGCACCGCCATTGGCGGTCAGGCTGAGCGCGCCGGTGCCGGTGCTGAGGTTCTGGGCAGGCAGCGTGAGTGCGCCACCCGCTGTCAGGGCGATGGCGCCATTGGTGCCGTTGCTGATCGAGGAGATGCGCAGGTCGTCACGATCGACCACGCTGATGCCGGCGCCGGTCAGGCTGACGCCGCTGCGGAAATCGTTATTGCCGTCGGTCAGCGCAACGGCGCCACTGCCGGCGTTGAGGGTGGCGGTGCCATCGACGATCAGTCCGGCACTCTGACTGATGGCGCCATTGCCGCTGCTCGCTGCAAGGGTGCCGGCAACGCGGCCGCTGCCCAGGTTCAACGCGCCGTTGCTGACGGCGGTGAGGTTGCCGGTGTTCAGCGTGCCCAGCGTCAAGGCGCCGCTGTCGCTGATCGACACGCCGTTGCCGGCCAGGCTCACTGCACCGCCGAAGTGATTGCCTGCACCGCCCAACGCGATCGCACCGATGCCGGCGTTAAAGCTGGAAGTCGAACCGATACGCAAGGCGCCTGCAGTCTGGTTGATCGCGCTGTTGCGGGTGGACACCGACAAGGTGCTGCTGTCGATGCTGGTCGCCAGCGAGAGTGCGTTGGCGCTGAACAGCGAGACCGCATTGCCGACGAGATTGCCGCCCAATGTGAGCGTGCCGTTTTCTGCACGCAGCGTCAGATTGTCGCTGCTGGTCAATCCGCTGCCAGGCAACGTGAGCGAGTTGCCTGCGGTGAGCGCAATGGCGCCGGCGCCAGCGTTGTTGAGCGAGAGCACGGCCAGATCGTTCGCATCGACCACCGCGATAGTGCGGCCGGTCAATGCAATGCCGTTCTTGAAGTCGTTGTCGCCCGTAAGCGAAACGGCGCCGGTGCCGGCATTGACTGTCGCAAGACCGCCGACGTCGAGCACCCCTGCGTTCTGCGTGATGGCGGCGTTGGTGGCAGTCAAGCCAAGGAGGCCGCTGGCGGTGACGTTGTGATTGAGCACCACGCCATCGCGCGCGCTCACGCTGACGTTGCCACCGTCCAAGGTGCCGAGCGTACTCAGTGCACCGCCATTGGCGGTCAGGCTGAGCGCGCCGGTGCCGGTGCTGAGGTTCTGGGCAGGCAGCGTGAGTGCGCCGCCCGCTGTCAGGGCGATGCCGCCGTTGGTGCCGTTGCTGATCGAGGAGATGCGCAGGTCGTCACGATCGACCACGCTGATGCCGGTGCCGGTCAGGCTCACGTCGCTGCGGAAATCGTTATTGCCGTCGGTCAGCGCAATGGCGCCGCTGCCGGCGTTGAGGGTGGCGGTGCCATCGACGATCAGTCCGGCACTCTGACTGATGGCGCCATTGCCGCTGCTCGCCGCAAGGGCGCCGGCAACGCGGCCGCTGCCCAGGTTCAACGCACCGTTGCTGGTGGCGGTGAGGTTGCCGGTATTCAGCGCACCCAGCGTCAACGCGCCAGTGTCGGCGATGCGCGTGGCGCCGCCGGTCAGCGTCACTGCGCCTTGGAAGTCGTTGGCCGCTTCATCCAGTTCGATGACGCCGGTTCCGGCACTGACGGTGCTGGTGCCGGTGGCGGCCACGCTGCCGGCGGTCTGGGTGATTGCGCTGTTGGTCGTGGTCAGTGCCAGCGTGCCGCTTGCGGTCACGTCATGCGCCAGGGCAATGCCGGCGGTACCGGTGAGGTCCACATTCGTGCCCGTCAACGCGGCGCGCGTGGTGAGGCTGCCACCGCTGGACAGGGTGAGATTGGCGCTGCCGGTATTGATCGCGGTTGTCGGCAGCGTCAATGCACCGGTGGCACGCAGCGACAGCGCGCTGTTGCTGCCGAGGTTCAAGCTGCCGATCGACAGATTGCCGGCAGCATTCAACGTGATACCGCGCCCGCTGGCGCTGACCAGATCGCCAAAGGTGTTGCCGCTGTTGCCCAGCGTGATCACACCGGTGCCGGCGTTGAGGTTGCTGGTGCCGACGATGCTCAAGCTACCGGTTCCCGACTGCGTGATCGCGCCGTTGTTGCTGGTGGCGAGCAACGCACCGCCCACCCGGCCGCTGCCTAAGTTCAACGCGCCATTACTGGTGGCGGTGAGATCGTTGCTGTTCACCGCACCCAATGTCAGCGCGCCGCTGTCGCTGATGCGCGTGTTGCCGCCGGTCAGCGTCACCGCGCCCTGGAAGTCGTTGCTCGCGCCGTCCAGGGTGATGGGACCGGTTCCGGCATTGATGGTGCTGGTGCCGGTCGCGGCCACGCTGCCGGCGGTCTGGGTGATCGCGGTGTTGGTAGAGGTCAGCTTCAGCGTGCCGCTTGCGGTCACGTCATGCGCCAGCGCGATGCCGCCGCGACCGGTAAGGTCCACGTTCGTGCCTGCCAGCGCAGCGCGCGTGCTGAGGCCGCCGCCGCTGGACAGGGTGAGATTGGCACTGCCGGTGTTGATCGCCGTGGTCGGCAAGGTCAATGCGCCAGCGGCGCTCAACGACAGCGCACTGTTGCTGTCGAGGGTCAAGGTGCCGATCGAGAGATTGCCCGCCGCGTTCACTGCAATGCCGTTGCCGCTGGCGCTGAACAAGCCACCGAAGGTATTGCTGCCGTTGGTCAGCGACAGCGCGCTGCCGGACTGCAGGAATTGGCTGGTGCCCGTCACCGCCAGCGCACCGGATTGGGACAACGCGACGGTGTTGCTCAGGCTGAGGTTGCCGCCCACGTCCAGGTTGCCGAGGCTGCTGATCTTGTTGGCCCCGCTGAAGGTGGCGCTGCCGCCGATAAAGCCATCCAGGCTGCCGGCGGTGTAGATGCCGGTCTGCTGCACGCCGCGACCGGTGCTCAAGGTGATCGCACCGGTACCGGCATCGATGCTGCCGCCGCCGGCGACATCGAGGCTGCCACCGCCGGAGGCGATGAGCGACACGCTGCCGTCGGGGCCATTGGACAGCGACGACGCACGAATGGTGCCGCTGTTGTTGATGAGTCGATCGAAGAGGCCTTGCGCCGCGCGCGCCTGCAGCTGGATCGCGCCGCCCGGCGCGCTCAGGGTGCCGGAGTTGTCCACCGCTTCGGTCGCCAGACTCAGCTGCAGCGGCTTGTCGATCAACACGCCGAAGCCGCCGCTTTCGAACGTCAGCGTGGCCGCGTCGGCACCGGCCAGGGTGATGTTGCCGGCGGTGGCGGTGATGGTGCCGCTGTTGGACGCCCGGCCGCCGATCAGGACCGCCGACCCGGCAGAAGCGTTGATGGTGCCGCTGTTGATGACCTGCGCCACGGTCGTGCCGCCGGCATCCAGGCTGTAGTCGCCGCGCATGAACTGCAACGCGGTGGTACCCAGCGTACTGACCACCAAGCCGCCGACATTGATGTTGGCCGTACTTCCGATCAACACACCGTTGCTGTTGAGCAGGAACACCTGCCCATTGGCAGTGAGGTTGCCGTAGATCTGTGTCGCGTCGCTGCTCTGCACCAGGTTGAGCACCACCGAACTGGTGCTGGGCTGGTTGAAGATCATCGTCGCCGACGAGCCGATGTCGAACGCCGACCAGGTCAGCGCCATGCGCGCGGAGGTCTGGTCGACGGTCCGGCTGCTGCCGTTGGCGGCATTGATGGTGCCGGTGCCGCCGGCGATGCTGCCGCCGGTGGGCAGCTGGTTGGCCGCCACCTGGGCCAGGCCGCTGACCGGCATGGCCAGCAGGGCAGCTGCCAGCGCAATGGCAAGCGGGCAGTGGCGCAACGGGAGCGTGCGCGGCGAGGTCGCGGGATGGATGGTGGCGTGCATGCGCAGATCCCTCAGAAAGTGAAGCCGAAACGCGTGTAGAGGCGGGCGTCGTCGCGTCCGTCGGAGGCAGCGCGCGCACCGGTCGGAAGCGCGGCGCTGATGCGCCATTCGAAATTGGCGTACTGCGGCAAGCGGAAGGTCAGGCCCACGCCGGCGGCATCGAAACTGGCCGGCGCCAGGCGGCCATTGGCGGCGAACACGCGGGCGTGGTCGGCAAAGACATCCAGCTCCAGCAGTTCGCGCCAGGGCCGACCATTGAACGGCGATGCGGCATCGGCAAACCCGGGAGCATCGATGTGGTATTCGAGCGCGGTGTAGTACCCGCGGTCGCCCAAGGCATCGGAGACCGGATAGGCGCGCACGCTGTCCGGCCCACCGACAGCAAACTGCTCCATCGGGGTCAGCGTGTCGTCGCTGTATTGGCCGTTGAACTTGAAATACAGCCGTTGCGTGCGGGTGAGGTATTGCAGGCGCGTGTAGGCCAGCCGCGCGATGGTGAAATAGCTGTCGCGGCCGGGGCTGATCTGGTCCACCGGCGCCGAGCGGTCGCGCAAGGATTGACGCACGCTGCCCTGCAGCAGATCCACACCGCGCCAGCGCAGATCGGTGCGCCGCAACGACAGGCCCAGCTCGGCGACATCGAACTGCTGGTCGGACAACTGCATGCCCAGCGCGCTGAGCTTGGATTGCTCGCGCAGATAGCGCGCCGAGCCCTGCAGCTGCAGCGTTTCGGTGTTGATGAATTTCCAGTCGGCGCCGGTGTAGACGATGGAGGTCGGCCCCTTCAGGCCAAGCCGGGCGAACACGCCGTTGCGCACTTCCAGTTCGCTGCGGCTGGCGCCGATCACCGCGCTGAGGCCGGACACGCTGCCGATCGGCAGGCCATACGACAGCGCGCCGATCTGGCTCTGCCGCGGCGCCAGCGAATAGGCGTAGTTGGCGGCGAACACATCGCCCAGGCCGAGCGGGCTATTCCAGGTGATGCCGGCCTGGGCGCGATACCGGCCGGTCAGCTCGGTGCCGTAGTTGTTGCCGCCCAGGGTGATCACATACGGGCGGGCAGCTTCGCTGGCGACCAGCACCACGTCGGTCTCGCCGTCCTTCTGCCCCGGCTGCAGCACCGAGGACACCGACACGCCCGGCAGATCGCGCGCATACAACAGCGCGGTGTCCACGTCCTGCTTGCGCAGCGGGCGGCCTTGCAGCTGGCGCAGCGGTGCCGACAAGGCATTGCCGCGGTAGCGTGCGGCGCCCTGCACGCTGATCTGGCCGATGCGCCCTTCCAGCACGCGGATCTCGATCAGTTGGTCGGGCCCGGGCGTCTGCGCCGGCAGATAGGCGGTGCTGACGATGAAGCCGGCCTGCCGGTAGGCGCGGGTGACGGCATCGGCGACCGCCTGCAGTTGATCGAAGCGCAACGCCACCACCGGCTGACCCTGGGCCAGCTCGGCGAAGGCAGCGTCGGCCACGGCCTGCATGCGGGCCGGGTCGATCCCGGCCTCCGGGTAGTGGCCCACATCGCGCACGCGAAAGCCGCGCACCTGCAGGGTGACCGCGTCGGTCCGGTCCTTCATGGCCGGCACCGCCGCTGCCGACTGCGCAGCAGCGGTGGCATCGGTCGGCGACTGCGCCCACGCAGGTGCGGCCAGCAGTAGGCACGCGGACACCGCCGCGGCCAGACACGTCATACGCATACGTCCATTTCCCCTGAGACCATCCGTTGTTGCGCATGGCCGACGTGTCCCGCTGCGCATGCAGGCGCCACGGCGGCGACTGCACGGCGATCGGCGTGTCTGACCTCGCCCCTTGCTGAACGCCGATCAAACCCCAACGTACATTCATGCAATGTTAGCAGTATTATTGCGATGAGCGTCACGATTATGAAGACCGCTACCACCTGACTGCGCAGCTTGCGTGCCACCGGATGCCCAGACAGCGGGCCCGGCCGGGCATCAGGCGAACTCGGCAAGGCATTGCGCAGGGTCACCCCCTGGCTCTGGCGGGCGGCGTCCAGTACGCGCCGACGGCGCGCGCGGTATTGCTCGCGGTCGAGTTGGCCCTGCTGATGCGCCAGCGCCAGCGCCTGCAGCTGCGCATTGGCCGGATGCGCCGTTGCAGCGGGCGACGGCGGGGCGGCGCTCATGGCAGCTCCCGCAGCACGCGCAGGCCCACGTCCGGCTGCGCCGAGCCGTTGTCGGCACGGCTGGCCTGCACCGTGCAATCGGACCAGTAGCTGGAAAAACTTCCGCCGCGCGCCTGCACGCCGGTTCCGGTCGATACCCATTCCCAGACATTGCCGGTGAGATTGATCAGGCCCCAGGGATTGGCATCGCGTCCGCGCGCCGACACCGGTGCGCGCGCGGCATCGCCGGCGCTGGCGTTGGGCGGCACGCAATTGCTGTCTTCGGCCTGCCGCCAGTTGCTGGCCGCCTGCGCGGCGTGCAGCCACTCGGCATCGCTGGGCAGGCGGTAACGCCAGCCGCCGCTGCCGATGGTGAGCCAGCGCAGATAGGCGCGCGCCAGGGTCAGGCTGATATTGCGTACCGGCGCGCGCGCCAGTTCCGGGGTGGCGGCGGCCTGGGCGGTACAGCGGCCAGTGGCCTGGCAGAACAGGTTGAAATCGGCCACCGCCACTTCGCCGCGCGACAAGGCGTACGGCTTGCCGCCGGCGATGGCCGGGATCACCACCAGCATCGGCCCGCGGGTCTGCCCGAGTGTGTCGAAGCACGCTGCAGCACGCCCGGCCAGTCCGGCACAGGGATCCGGGCCGGTGGGCAGCGGCGGCAGGCTGTCGGCATCGTCCACGTTGGCGGGCGCTGCCACAGCGGCGGCGGAGTTGCGCGCAGCGGTGGCGGCGGCAGCGGCGGGCTTGGCAGCGGATTTGCCGCGCGCCGGTCTTGCGCCGGCGGCAGGCGCAGCGTTCTCGGGGGCGCCGCCCGGCGGCACGCTGTCGTCGGCCGGCGCATCGGCAGCGGGCGCGCGTTGCAGACGGGCCGACAACGCGCCTTCCGGCAATTGGCCGGCCGCCTTCATCTGCGCCTCCAGCTGCGCCAGCGCGGTGGCATCGGTGCGATAGAGCGTCTGCAGGCGCGCGGCGAGTTGCTGGCGTTCGCTGGGCGCCAGCGTGCCCGCGCTCATCACGGCGGCGGCCACCGCATAACGGGTTTGCGCGCTGCGCAATTCGGCGCGCTGGCCGAGCGTCTGCACCGCTTGCGCCAGCAGGTCGGCCGCCTGCGCATAACGCCCTTGTGCGAACGCATCGCCGGCGGTGTTGCGATACACCTGCGAGAGCAGTTGTGGGCCCTCGCTGCGCAACACCGGATGACCCGGTTGCAGCGCGCGAATGCGCGCCAGTGCGTCGCCGGTCTTGCCCAAATCGTTGGCGGCGGCGGCGCGGTGTAGCGATTCGATCCGCGCGGCCAGTTCGGACTCGGCGCTTTCGCGTGCCAGCGCTTGTTCGAGCTGGTGCTCCAGCGTCTGCAGGCGCGTGCGCTGGGCCAGCAGGCTGGCCGATTGCGGGGCCAGGCCCAGGCCGAAATCCACCAGCGCCTGCGCGCCCGCCAGCTGTGCGGGGTCGCTTTGTGCGGCAACCGCCGTGCCGATGGCCTCGGCCAGCGCGCTGCCCTGGCTGCTGCGCTCGGCCGCCGGCAGTGCGGCCAGTTCGGCGTCGATACGCGCGCGCCAGGCCGGGTCGGTGCTGGGGTTGGCCAGATCGGCAGCCAGTGCCTTGCGCGCGCTGTCCGCATCGCGCAACGCGGCGGCCACCGGCGTGCGTTTGGCCTGCTGCTCGGCCACGCCGACCTCGGCACTGCGCAACTGCAGGCGCAACGAGTCCGGGAACGCGGCGCGCGCCTGTTCTACCTGCGTCCGCGCGGTGGTGAGCTGCCCTGCTGCGACTGCTTCGGCGATGGCGGCGTCCAGCCGTACCTCGAGCGCCGAATGGCGCAGCAGGCTGCTGCCCGGATCGATGCGGCGCACCTGGTCGAGCGTGGCCAGCGCGTTGTCGGGCTGGGTGCGGAACAACAGCCCGGCATCGAGCTGGCGATTGAGCGTGGTGTCGAGCGCGTTGAGGCGTTGGTTCTTTTCGCGCTCGATGGCCTGGCGACGCGCATCCAGCGCGGGCGAATACAGCCGCAGCCGGTCGCGCAAGGCGAACACCTGCAGCGCGCCGCGGTAATCGTCGCGGCCGTTGGCCGGATTCCACAGCGCGTCCAGCCGGCGCAGCAGGAAATCTTCGATGAGGTCGCTGCGGTCCATGAGCACGCGCCGGCGGTCGTCTGCGCTCAGGCTGGACAGCGCCTGCATGACCTGGGTTTCGTCGCGGTATTGCTGCCGGTCCTGCGCACCGAAGCGTGCGATGACCTCGTCCAGATGGCGCTGATGCAGATAACGCGATGCGCCCCACCCGCCCACGCCGACCAACGCCAGCGCGGTGGCGCCATAGCCGATCAGCGGCAGCGCGCGCTCGCGCAGCGGCACCTGGCGCAGGCCGTCGAGCAGTTGGTCCACACGCGTGAGCCGCTGCGCAGCCGGGAACGCCACGGCCGCGCACAACGTGGCGTACTGGCGACGGGTCAGGCCCGGCACCGGCGGCGGGCGGCGGCCTTCGCGCAGCGCCACTTCGGCACTGAGTTTGTCGAATGGGTGCTTGCCGGTCAGCAATTCAAAACACACGCAGCCCAGCGCGTACAGATCGTCGGCCGGTGTGGGGGCCTGTCCACGGATCATTTCCAGGCTGGCATAGGCCGGCGTCAAGGCGCCCAGCGTGGCCGCATCGAACACGGTCTGTTCGCCGGCGACATCGGCGGCGTGTTTGCCGGCGCGCGCGATGCCGAAGTCGAACACCTTGGCCACGCCATCGCGGGTGACCATGACGTTGCCGGGCTTGAAATCCGAATGCACGATGCCGGCCGTGTGCGCGCGCATCAGCGCCCGGCCCATGCCATCGATCAGCGGCCAGGCCTGCTTGAGCGGCATGCCGTGGTAGGCCTGCTCGCGGATCAGCGTTTTCAGGTCGCAACCGTCGATGTATTCCATGGTCATGAAGACCAGGGTGCGGTCCTTGTCGAAGTCGTACACGCGCACGATGTTGTCGTGGGCCAGTTTCTGCGAGCGGCGCGCTTCGCGCTGGAGGGCGACCAGTGCGTCGGGGTGGCGGCGGAATTCGTCGCTGAGCACCTTGACTGCCAGCCACGGGTCGCGGTCGCGCGCTTCCACCTTGCGTTCGTCGCGCGCCAGATACACCACGCCCATGCCGCCGCGGCCGAGTTCGCGTTCGAGCTGGAAGCGGCCCTTGAGCAGGCTGCCGACACCAGCATGATCGCCGCCGGCGGCTTCGGCCAGGTGCTGCCAGCTCGACAGGCTGGCGGTACCGGCCGTGCCGGTGCCGGTGCCGGTCTGCGTGCCAAGGTAGGTGGGTGCGCCCAGCCCCAGGCTGGTGAGGCTGGGCGCCTCGCCGGGCAGGGGCTGGGCCGGTTGCACGCGGGTGATGTCGTCTTCGAGCATGCGCGCCGGGCCGGGGCGTGGCATCACCACCGTGGCATCGTCGTCGACCACGGTTGGCGTGGGTGTTGGCTGCTGCGTTGCCGATGGCGCAGGCGCAATCGCAGGCGCGCGATCGCGCAACGCATCCAGCCGGCTTACCAGCGTGGTCACGGTGGCATCGTCGAGTAGGTGCTGGCGTTGCAGCGTCCACAGCGTTTCCATGCCGGCGCGGTATTCGGCCTCCGGTACCGCGGCGCGCTTGCCCAGCGCGGCCAGGACGGCATCGAGGTCGAGTGCGCCGCGGCGCATGGCGGTGACCAGTTCGGTGACGGTGGCAGTGTCTTCGTGCATGCACTTACTCCTGCAGGCGAACGACGACGGCGGTGACGTTGTCGCGTGCCGCCCTCCCCATCGCCAATTCGAACAGACGCGCCAGCAGCGCGCGTGGATCGCCGAAGCGATGGCATTCGGCATCCAGCTCCGGGTCTGGAATTTCCTTGTTGATGCCGTCGCTGCACAGCAGAAACTGCGTGCCCGGCAGGCTCGGCGTCAACACCCAATCGACGAACAGCGGCTCTTGCGCACCCACCGCGCGCGTGAGCACGCCGGCCGCTGCGGCGCTGGCGTGTGCGCTGCCGAACTGGGTGAGGTCATCGCGCACGCCGTGCACGTGGTCGCGGGTGAGCTGGCGCAGCGGGCCGCCCTGCTGGGCGTAGATGCGGCTGTCGCCGACCCAGCCGCACAGCATGAAATCCGGGTCGTGCACCAACACCACCACGGTGGTGGCGATCATGTCCACGCGGCGCTCGCGCGCCACCTGCAGCAGCTCGCGATTGATCTGCGCCAGGGTGTCGTCGATGGCATCCAGGAAATCGCACAGATCCGCCGGGCGCACCAACGCGCTCAGTCGCTGCACCAGCAACTGGCTGGCGTAATCGCCGGCGCTGTGGCCACCCAGGCCATCGGCCACCACCCACAGGCCGGCGTCTTCGCGCAGCAGCAAGGCGTCTTCGTTGAGCCGGCGCACCTTGCCGGTTTCGGTGTGCCCGGCCGATTGGTAGGGCGCGTTCATCGGGTCACCTCGGTGATGTCCTGCTCGGCCAGCAACCACTCCAGATACATCTGGGCGGTGGGCAGCCCGTTGATCGAGTGCGCGGCCGCGCCCAGCCGCCACCACAGCGATTGGCCGGGCACCGGTGCATGCATGCTGGAAGGCGCGCCGGGCACGCCGAGCGCGCACAACGCGGCATCGAATCCGGTGGCATCGGTGCGCGCGCGCAAGCTGCGGCCCAGGCACGCAGCCACTGCGCCGAACCATGCCGCCGACGGCAGGCACATGTGCGGCAACGGCATCGCCACGGTCAGCGGAAAACAGCGCCCCACGCGGTCTTCGCGCGGGCCGAGCAGGCCGGCCCAGGCCTGCGCACCGCACACGCCCGGCCCCAACGCAAATGCGCGCAGGCCACTGCTGCGATACGCGCCTGGCCAGCGCTGCCCGAGTTGCTGGCGCACCGTGTCCAGGCAGTTGGCGAAATGCGTATCCCACGGCCGCACGAAGCTGGCCGGCAGGCGCCGCTGCACGAAGTCGCCCACGCCAGGCAACTTGCCGTGGAAGCCGGGTGGTTCGTTCGCCGGCATGCTCATCCGCCGCACGCGAACTGCTGGACGTCGCTGTCCAGGAACGGGTGGCGCAGGTTGCCGGCGCGTAGCGGCACCTGCACGTCGTGGCCACCAAGCGCGAAGCTGGCGACAAAGCGCAGATCCGACGGGTTTTCCAGGTGTCCTGCCTGCAGCGCGCGAAACAATGCCCAGTCGCCCTGGTAGTCCAGCGTTCCCAGCGCCACGCCATCGGCGCCGAACGCGGCGATGGACACATGCCCCGGCACCGGCCCGGGCCAGGTCATCGGCATGCTTTGCGCCGCGCCGGGCTGGTAGTCGTAACGCTGGCCTTCGATATCCAGCGTCAGCCGGGTCACGCCTTCGCCCAACGTGGGCGCCAGCACGGTAAAGCCGATCTGCGGCGTGGGCCCGCCGCGAAAATATTTCTGCCGGATCCGTTGCGCCAGCTGCAGTTGCACCGGCAGACCGGGCGCGCCGATGACCGCGTCCGGGCCATCCTTCCAGCGCCATTGCGGGGACTGGGTATCCAGCAGCGGTTTGACGGTGCCGGTGTAGAGCGTCTCGAGGCGCCCGCCGCTGCTGAACAACTCGCCGAAATTCTGCAGCGGGATCTCCACCTGCGCCTGCGGATCGAACGGGTAGCGGCCGCGCACGAATTCCGTGCACACCTCGCCCACCGATTGCCTGACCTGCGCATCCAGCGCGGCGCGTGCGCCCTGGGTCATCAAGGTGGCGCTGCTGCCGGCCAGGCTCTGCAGCCAGTCGGTCACCGGCGGCGGCAGTTGCGCCATTTCCTGCCGCGCCAACGCCAGTTGCGCGTTGGCCGCCGCGGCATCGCCGCCGCCCTGGGAGATCACCAGCAATTGCTTGCCGAGCTGATCGAGCACGCTGAGCAGATGGTCCAGCGGCGTGCTGCCAGGGGCACCGGCGGCCAAGGCGTTGAGCGCCAGAAAATGCTCGCTGATCGCCGCACCCGCTGCCGGCGCCGCAGCTGCGGCACCCTCGGCCGGCGTGGCCAGCGCCGCGCTCATCGCCGCCCCGCCGGGGAGTTTGGCCGCGGCGGCATTGGCCTTGGCGCCTGCCGAGTTGGCGGCAGCGGCCAGCGCGCGCTGCGCAGGGTCTGCCGGCGGTACGCGGTCCATTGCCTGGGTGTGCTCGCCGACCACGCCCAGCAGCAGCCGCAGCGGCGAACTGGGCCCGGCCAGCTTGGCGGCCGTGGCGCTGGCACCGGCCAGATCGGCCGAGGGACGCAGTTGCAGGTCGGCCAGCAACCCATCCCAGTAACGGATGTAATCGGCCGTGTAGCGCTGCCCCACTTCGCGCACAAGCGTGGCCTTGGCGGAGGCGTCCAGCGCCGCACCGCCGAATACCCAATCGTCGCGGCCGAAGCGTTCCACCGCCTGGCCGATGCCATCGCGTTGCAAGGCGGCGAACACCGGCTGGGTGTACAGCGCCGGCACCGGGGTGGACAACGCCGCGCCACTGCGGCGCACGAAGGTGTCGGCCAGCAAGCCCAGTGCTTTATCCAGCCGCAACGGGGTGCCGTCCGGCGGGGTCAGCAACAGGTTGCCGTAGATCAGTGTCGACAGATCGGCCGCGCGCAGGCTGGAGCGCGCCTGGGCGATGCGCTGGTTGTCCAGCGACAGCGCCCGCACGCGCGCGGGCGACTCCAGCACCGCCTGCAGATGCGCACGCAGCGCCTGCTGCAAGGCCGGCTCGCGCGGGAACAGTTTTGCCGCTTCGATGGCGGCCAGCGCGCTAAGTTGCGCCGGGTCCAGATGCTGCGGCTGGCCCAGCATCAGATAGCCCTTGAGCGTGTAGTACAGCGCCTGCGGTGCCTGTGCGTTATCGACCAGACCGGTGCGCAAGCGCACCGCCAAGGCTGGCAACAAGGTGGCGTTGAGCTGACGCAGATAGCCGGCCTGCACTTGCTCGCCTACCGCCTGGCCCTGGAACAACCCCATGCGCAACGACCACGGTGCGCCGGCGCGATACTGCTGCGCCACCTTCACCACCGCCTGCGTGGCATCGGCTTGCTGCAGGGTGCGCGCCACGTACTCGTGCATGCCGGTGGCGGCATTGGGATCGGGCACTGCCGGCCGCGCGTCCAGCGCAACGCGCACCTGGTGCAGGTACGTCCGGTTGCCCAGGTAGCTGAGCCCCAACCCGGCCAGCACTGCGCCAGTCAGCAACGCCACGCCCGCGTAGGCGGCGGCCTGCAGCCACGCCCTGCGGCGCTGCTGGGTGGGCGGGGTATTGGCCAGGCCGGATTCGCGCAGCACCACCTCGCGCAGCAGCCGCTCGACGAAAAAGGTGCGCCGCTGCGCGCCCGGTGCCTGCACGCGCGCTTCTTCCAGGCCGAAGGTGCGTGCCACCGCGCCCAGCATGCGGTCGATCGGCGTACCGTCCTGCGTGCCGGAGGTGAAGTACACCCCGCGCAGCAACGGCGCCGGGCCATACGCATTGCCGGCGAAGGTGCCTTCGACAAATTGCCGCGCACGCTCGCCGAGTGCGGCAACCTGCTGCGGAAACGACAGGATCGCCGCGCGTCGCAGACGGTCGCGCTCCAGATTCAGGCGTTCGAACAGGCGTGCGCTCAGCTGCTGCTGCAGCACGCCGAACTCGTCGGCGAACCTGCGCGCCGCGTGCCCGTCCAGGGTCTGCGCCAACGCAAATGTCATGCCCCACACCTGGTTGCGCTGCGCCGGTGTCAGATCATCGAAGAACTCGCCAAAGCCGCCGATCAGATCGCATTTGGTAAAGATCAGATACACCGGCACGCTGGCCTGCAACTGCTCGGCCAGTTCGTCCAGGCGGCGGCGGATCGCCTGCATGTGCGTGTCGCGCTCGGCATCGTCGAGCAGCAACAGGTCCGCCATGCTCATCGTCACCAACACGCCGTTGAGCGGGCGGCGCGGGCGATAGCGCCGCAGCAGGCGCAGGAAATCGCGCCATGCGCCGGCATCCACCGCCTGGTCCGAATCCTGCGTGGTGTAGCGCCCGGCAGTGTCCAGGAACACCGCTTCATCGGTGAACCACCATTCGCAATCGCGGGTGCCGCCGACGCCGCGCAAGGCCGCATCGCCCATGCGCGCAGCCAGCGGAAACTGCAGGCCCGAATGCTGCAGCAAGGTGCTCTTGCCCGAACCGGGCGGGCCGATCAGCGCATACCACGGCAGCGTGTACAGATCGGCGCCGCCGCGCCGCTTGCGCAGCAACTGGATCGCCTGCTGGAAGCGCGCCTGCAACTGCACCCGCTCCTGCCCGCTGCGCAGCTCGCGGTCGTCGTCGCGGCCCGGCGCCGCCAGCGCGCTGGACAAGGTTGCCGCACGTGCCTGCGTGCGCCAGCGGCGCAGCGCCAGCACGCCCGCCCACACCACCACCAGCAACACGATCGCCAGCAGCCGCGCCGCCACGCTGCTCAGCGGACTCCAGCCGGCCAGCGCCACATATGGCCCGCCCACCCACAGCAGCACCGACAGCAGGCACAGCGCCAGCACACTGACCACCACCGTTGCGCTCAGCTTGGACAACAGCGTCTTCATCGTCATTCCCCAGGCTGGAACAGGATTTCCACACGGCGGTTGCGCGCGCGGTTGGCCGGCAATTGCGCTGGCTGTGCGATCGGTTGCGAATCGCCGGCGCCGATGGCGTCCACCCGCCCCGGCGTACTCAGCTGCGCCTGCAACACCTGCGCAAGCGCCTGCGCACGCGCGGCCGACAAGGCGTAGTTGTCCTGGAAGCGCAGCGAGCGCACCGGTACGTCATCGGTGTGCCCGACCACGATCACCCGCCCCGGCAATTGCTCGATCGCCGCAGCGATCTGCGCGATCAAGCCGCGCTGCTGCGGCTCCACCTCCACCCCGCCGGAGGCGAACATCGCCGCGCTGCTGAGGCGCACGCGCGTCTGCCCGTCGGCCTGTTCGTCCACGCGCAACAACCCGGCCCGTTCCTGCGCGGAGAGCAGCTGCTTGAGCCGCACCGGCGGCGGCGGCACGGGTGCAGCGTCCGGCGGCGTGGCCGGCGCAATGCCCCATTGGGCGGCCTGCGCACTGATCGGTGCGGACAGGCTGTTCAACCGCGCCTGCAACCACACGAACGCCACCACCACCACGCTCAATCCCAGCAACGCCGCCGCCCACACCGGCAGATAACGGCCCAGCCGGCGGCGGTCTTCCACCCCGCGCCAACGCGGCGCCAGGCTGTCCGGCGCCGGGCCGCGCGCCGCAGGGATGCGGCGGTAGACATCGTCCTGGATGGCCGCCAGCGTCACCATGCCGCCGGACTCGATCTGGTAGCGGCCGACAAACCCGAGCGCCAGGCACAGGTACATCAGCTCGATCAAGTCCAGATGCCGTGGCACATCGGCGCACAAGCGCTCCAGGATCTGGAAGAACTTGGCGCCGCCGTACGATTCGCTATGGAAGGTCACCAGCAAGGTCTTCTGCGACCAGCCGCTGCGCTCGCCCCACGGCGCATTGAGCACCGCTTCGTCGAGCAGTGCGCACAACACGTAGCGCGCGGCGGTGACTGCCTCCACCGGCGCACCGCCATCGCGCGCACGTTGTTCGAAGCGGCGCACCTGCTCCATCACCTGCTCGCGCAGGCGGGCCACATCGGGAGCTTGCGCACTGTGGCGCAACTGCACTGCCAACAGCAGCAGCGGCGTGGCGGCCTGCACCAACGGGTTGACGCTGCGGCCCAGCAGTTCGCTGATGTCGGTGTCTTCGCTGGGCACGCCGTTGCCCCCTGCGGCCGGCAGCGGTGCGGTGTAGGCAGGCGCCAGATCGGCAATGGGTCGGCTCATGCTCAGCTCCGGATCGCCCACAGCTGCAGATCCAGCCCGGCGAATTCGCTGCCGAAGTGGAATGCGATACTGCCGGACGTCTTCAGCGTTCGCCACAACGCTGCGCTCTTGTCGAATTCGAAATACAGATAGCCGGCGTGATACGGGATCTGTCGCGGTGCCACCGGCATGGGCGTGGCCACGATGCCGGGCAACTGCAGATTGACCAGGTCGCGGATCTGCTCCACCGGCCCGATCTTGGCGTGCGCAGGCAATTGCCGACGCAACTCTTCGCTGGGCATGTCGGCCTTGGCCGCGAGCACGAACGCCGCGCTGTCGAGCAGGCCCGGGTCCGGTACCATCGCCACCCACACGCCGAACTTGCGCGCCTGGATCGGCAGCGGCGTGGCGGTCTGTTCGAGCACCGCGCTCAGACTGCTGCGCAAGGCGGCGATCACCGGCTCGAAACTCTCCTGCTGCGCTTCGTGCCGATAGGCGGGCCAGGCAGGGGGGCGCTTGCCGGCCGCAGTGAAGGTGCTCAATTCGCCGGCCAGCGCCACCAAGGCACGGAACAGTTCTTCCGGGTGCGCCAATGGCGCGGCGGCCCAGTGCGCCATCTGTGGCTGCCAACGGTTGACCAGCTGCAGCAGCAGGAAATCGGCGATATCGGCGGCGCCGCCGCGATCGGTCAGCGTCACGCGCGATGCCAGTGCTTCGCCGCGCTGGTGCAGCAGGCCGAGCAACTCGGTCAGAAAGGTGGTCAAGCGCGGCGCCGCCTGGCACACCATCGCGCTGGGAATGAACTGCGGGTCCAGCACCACCTGACGGTCGGCGCGCGTCTCGATGATGCGCGCCACCGCGATGCGGTCCAGACCTTCCAACGGCTGCGAGTGCGGCAGCAACCGCGTGCTCAAGCCGCCGACCTCCATCAACACCGCTTCGCTGGTGCTGCCGGAGGCGTCGTTGCTTTCGGTCTCGCGCACGCGGTAGCGAAACAGCTGATCGGCCGGCGATTCCGGGCGCCCGAGTTCGGGTTGCGCCGGCACCCGCAGCGGCACGGTGAGATAGACGATCTGGTCGCGGCAGTTAGGTTCCACCTCCAACGCCACCGGCAGCGGGTCGTCGCCCGGCATTGCGAAGGGCGTGCCGTCGGCGAACACGCCACGCGCACGGCGCAGGCCCAGCTTGCCGACCGCCAGCAGATCGGTCTCCCATTCAAGCTCGCTCACGCCCCAGGCATGCGGCCGCAGCCGCGCGGCACGCAGGTCGACGTAGCGCTCCAGGTAGCGTTCCTGCTGCTGCAGATGCTGCGGGCGCAGAAACAGCCCTTCGCTCCACACGACCTTGTTGTTGTGCATGATCCGCTCGCTGAGAAAAGGTCGGCCACCGATGCAGCGCACAGGCGTCCACACCGCGTCGCGTGCGACCTGCCAGGCACGCCTGCAGGAACGTCTGCGCGCTGCGTTGTCGGGTGCATTGAGCTGTGTTGCACGCTGTACGCCCGGCGGTCATTGACGACGCAAGCCCCGCACCGCCGATGCGTGTCGGTGGCGCAATTCTGCGGCGCACCCAAGCTGCTCACCCGTCAAAACGTCTCAGCCGCCGTGCCCCGTTGGGCAGCCGCCAACGCCCGTGCCGCTGCCGTCAGCCGATCACGGTGCGGTCATTCGGCCAGGCGTTGGGCTGTGGAACGCGGGCGTGCGAGCAGGCCAGCGATATCGATGCTGCGGGCGCGTCGTGGAGCGGACAACACGACCTCGCCAGTCGTCTGCTCGGCCTGGCTGGTACGCAAGCACCCGCCTGGCGATTGCGTGCAGACGGGTGAGCCGATCTGCATCGGCGCGGTGTTGCCAAGCTGCCTACCGAGCGCCACCGGCCTCGGCAGCGATGCCATCGAGCGTTGCGACTTGCGCGGCCGACAGGCTCAGCTCGGCGGATGCGAAGTTCTCGCGCAGGTGCGGCACCGACGATGTGCCAGCGATGACCAGGATGTTGGGCGAGCGCTGCAGCAACCATGCAAGTGCAACCTGCTTGGGCGTGGCGCCTACCTGTCTGGCAACGCCCGACAGCAGCTCCGACTGCACGGGCGAAAAGCCGCCGAGCGGAAAGAACGGAACATAGGCCACCCCCTGTTGCGCGAGCATCTCGATCAAGGCGTCATCGTCGCGCTTGACCAGGTTGTACTGGTTTTGAACGCAGACGATGTTGGCCAGTGTTTGCGCTTGTTCGAACTGGCGCGCCGTGACGTTGCTCAAGCCGATATGGCGTACGAGGCCCTCGCGTTGCAGCTCGGCCAGGCACGCGACCGGCTCGGCGACCGAACGCTCGTCGGTGTCCATTGCCGTGCCCAGTCTCAGGTTGACCACATCCAGTGTTTCCAGGCCAAGGCTCTGCAGGTTGTCATGCACCTGCCGCCTCAGGCTTGCAGGCGACACATCGATATTCCAGGAGGCATCGGGGCCGCGGCTGAAACCGATCTTGGTCACGATGACCAGATCGCTGCGATAGGGATGCAGTGCTTCGCGGATGAGTGCGTTGGACACACCAGGCCCGTAGAACTGCGCGGTGTCGATGTGGTTGGCGCCCAAGGCGATTGCTTCGCGCAGCACAGACAACGCCGAGGCCTTGTCGCGCGGCGCTCCCCAGACATGCGGTCCGGGCAACTGCATGGTTCCGTAGCCGATCCGCTTGATGCCAAGGGTGGTGCCGGGCAGGGTCAATGTGCCGCCCAAGGGCTTGCCGCTATTCATGGGGAATCCTGTTGGTATGGAGGCAGGTGGCGTGCGTCACCGCTGCGCGTGTTGGGCACGACGGGAGTGCGACGGGATCTTTTGCGTGGCTCCAGGAAACAGGAAGCAACGCGGGAGGCGCGTGGGGCAACGACGTGGTCGCTGCCGCAGCGCAATGGAACTGTACGTAGGCACCCCCTGTGCGACAATCGGGTACAAAGCGGACAGGTCGTACGGATTGCCGAACAATGAGCGGTCACCTCTCAGATATGGAGGCCTTCGTACGCGTGGCGCGCGCAGGAGGGTTTCGAGACGCCGCCAAGAGCGCGGGCGTGAGCGCCTCGACCTATAGCGATGCGATCAAGCGCATGGAGGCCTCGCTTGGCGTGCGCCTGTTCAACCGCACCACACGCAGCGTCGTGCTGACCGATGCAGGCAAGGCGTTGTTGGCACGCATCGCGCCCGCCTTGCTGGAACTGGAGAACGCCAGGGAGGTGGTCAGCGCCTTTCGTGATACGCCGACCGGCACGCTGCGGCTGAACGTGCCGGTCAGTGCCGCGCGCCTGGTGCTGCCAAGGATTGTGCCGGCGTTTATGGCGGCGTACCCGGACATCACGCTGGAGATCCTGACCGAAGAAAGTTTTGTCGACGTGATCGCCGCACGCTGCGACGCCGGCATCCGCTATGGCGAACGGCTGCAGCAGGACATGGTGGCCATCCCGATCGGCCCGCGCGTGCAGCGCATCGCCACGGCGGCCGCGCCAGGCTACCTGGACCGGCGCGGACGCCCCACCCACCCGCGGCAACTCGTTGCCCACGACTGCATCCGCGGGCGCTTCCCAAGCGGCGTTGTTGCAGAGTGGGAGTTCGAGCGCGACGGTGAAGTGGTCACCATCGTGCCGCAAGGGCAATTGCTGGTGGAGATCGGCGGCGGAATCGAGCTGGCGATCCAGGCGGCCATCGCCGGAAGCGGCATCCTGCATCTGTTCGAACAATGGCTGCAGCCGCAGTTCGACACAGGTGCGCTTGAACCCATCCTGCGCCCGTGGTGGCAGCCATTCCAGGGCCCGTACCTGTACTACCCCAATCGCACCCTCACACCGCCGGCGCTGCGCGCCTTCATCGAGTTCGTCAAGAACCTGCCTGACTGAGCGCGTCGGCAACGCTGCCGGCATGCAGTGCAGACGGCACGCGATTCAGCGAAGCGTGCTAGATTCCGCGCCCCGCCGGCGGCCGCCGTGCCGATTTCAAGCGCGCCAGTTGCGCTTCGTAGGCACGCGCGAACTCGTCGCCGAACAGGCGACGGAAGCATTCGTCCGGGTCGCTGCGCAGCTGCTCGAAGTTGTCGCGATAGCGTTCCCAGTAACGCCCCTTGCCACCGAAACCCAGGCGCTTGCCGCCGGCATCGGCTTCCTGCTCCAGGCGGTCCGGGCTGAAGTGGAACAGCATGGCGTCGAAAGCGGCGCGCATGTCGGCCAGCATCGCCATCTGATGGCAGCGGATATCGTCGAAGGCATCTTCGAATGCCGGCACCCCGGACAGAAACGACGCGCTTGGCGGTGCGAGCAACTTCTGCAGCGCATCTTCGGCGGTGGCGGCGAACTTGAGCGGATTGTTTTCCGAGCGCTGGATCACCGTGACCGGCAGCCGGAAGGTGTTCTTGATCTCGGCGCGTGCACGCAGCACGTCCATGACGCCATCGACCACGATGGCGAAGATGCGCTCCAGCTCTGCCGGCACGGTTGTTGCCGCCGACGCTGCGGCTGCAACCGGCACCGCCGCCGGCGGCGTGCATGGCGAAGCCACCGGCGCGGCCGTGGGCGATAACGCAGGCGATGGCGCGGACGGCGCAAAATCGCCAAGCGTCATGTCCCAGTTTTCCGGCAAGGTGGCGCGTGCATCGGCACTGGCCGGTGGACGGAAATGGTCGTGGCCGGCGTTGCTCTGATTCCATGCGCTGCGGCTGGCATCGCGCGCCGGCGCAGGCAACGGGTCGAGCAGGCGCAATGGATCCAGCTCGCGGGGCGTGCCGCTCAGCAGCAAATCGTCCAACGACCCGTCCACCGCAGGCCGTGCCGCAGGCGGTGTGCCGAACTCCAGCAGGTCAAAGCCCGCCGTGACGGAGGGGGCACGCAGCGCCGACGGCGGCGGCGCCACCTGGGTGCGGTCGTCCATCGCATCTGGCAGCGGGTCGAACACTGGCGCCGGCGTCGAGGCTGCGGCCAGCGCCTGCACCTGTACCTGGATTTCGAAGCTGTCCAGCTGCAGGCGGTCGCCATCGCTGAGCGCGGACGGGTCCGCACGCGTCAACGCAGTGCCGTTGAGCGACATGCCGTTGGTGCTGCGGTCTTCGATGAAATACATCCCGTTGAGGAAGCGCACCACTGCGTGCGTACGCGAGACGCCGGGCGCGGCCAGGACCCAATCGCTTTCGTCGGAGCGGCCGATGCTGCCGCCGGTGCCGGCAAAGCGCTTCTGCGCGCTGGCGCCGAACTGCGCGGCCTGCGCGCCGCTGACGGTGAGGATCAACTGCGAACTGGACACGCCATGGACTCCTGCAAACGGTGATCGGTAGGTGCGACTGGCATTCGTGCATGTCGGCAGAAAACGCTGCGTGCAGCGTTGCCGGTGGAGTGCATGCAGCAGACGGACATCGCCTGCGCTGGAGCACATTCGCAAGTGCTGATCGCCGTGCGCGCCCGCGCTGTCGGTTCGGCACCGAGGCTTCTTCTGGTGCGGCAGCCTGGCGTGTGCGCCGCATCCAACCATGCTTTGAAACACCAGCTGGGTCTCGCGCAGTTGGCGCCGATGCCGCGCCCACGATGTACCCCGCGCGGATCGCTACTTCGGCGATCAGGCGGCTTCATGGCGCCCCCACACTGGTCAGCAACTCCATCGCATGCGCTGCATAGTCGCTGCGCCGCGCCTCCAGCTGCGCCGGTTCGCGCGCGGCCAGCAAGGTGATGGCGGCGGCCACCGCGCGCGCCGTAAGGTGGTCGGCCGGCGGCACGGGGGTGGCCTGGTGCGGCGGCGCCAGGCTGCCGCCGGACCAGGCCACTGCCGCAGCCAGCCACGCGCCCAGGGAGACATAATCGCCGGCATGCGCGAATGCCTGCGCCGCGCGACGATGCGCCTCGCTGGGCTCGCGCACCCACTTCTCGGCCAGTGCCGCGCCGGCACGGTCTTCCTCGTCCAGGGTTTCGCCGCGCACGCATTGGCACAGCCAGGCCACGGCGTAGCGCTTGGGTAGCAGGCGCGCGAGCAGCTTGATGGCATCTTCGCCATGACCGCTGGCCAGCAGCGCGCTGACCGCCGCCTGCGGCGCCATCGGCGTACGCAGCTGCGCGCAGGCAGGCGCAGACAACTGCATCTGCGCACAGGCCTGCGCCAGCGAGAGCGTGGGCGCGCTCATCCGATCATAATCAGGCCGCCGCCGACCTGCACCAAGGCGTCGGCCTTGATGCTGACCAACGGGCCCTTGAGCGTGGCCGAGGCACCGGCTTCGGCACTGAGCATGCCGCCGGAGGTCAGTTTGAGCGTGGCATCGCCAGCCACCTCGGTGGCCGGCGACTTGGCCTGCAGCTGTGCATTGGCCAGCAGCTTGATAGCGGTGGAGGTGACCTTGGCTTCCGAGCTGGCATCGATCAGGATCTTGATGCCGCTCAACACGATCTCGCCGTTCTGTTTCATCACCAGCCGCGCGTTGCCGGTCACCAATTCGATTTCTTCGCCGGCTTTCAGCAGCAGCTTCTTGCCCACATCCACGCTGTCGTTGTTGTCGATGCGCGCACTGCGGTCGTGCTTGACCGTCAGCACCCGATCGTTGTCGATGGTGCTGGTGTGGTCGTGCTGCACCTCTTCGCGCAGATCGCGCTGCGCACGCAGGTAGAGCTCTTCCGCGCCGGCCTTGTCTTCGAAACGCAGCTCGTTGAAATCGGCGGTGCCGCCCAGCAGGCTGCGGCTGCGCACGCCGCTTTGGGTCTTGTTGTCGGGCAAGGAAAACGGCGGGGCATGGTCGCCGTTGTAGACGCTGCCCACGATCAACGGGCGGTCCGGGTCGCCCTCCAGAAAGCTCACCACCACTTCCTGCCCCACGCGCGGCAGGCTCATTGCGCCCCAGCCCTTGCCGGCCCACATCGAGGCCACGCGCACCCAGCACGATGGCGCGGCATGCGGGCGTGCCGCAGTGGCCCAGTGGAAGGTCACCTGCACGCGGCCATGCGCATCCACCACAATGTCCTCGTCGGCGTCGCCGGTCACCACCGCCGTCTGCAGGCCGGCAATGGTCGGCTTTGCGGTGCGTTGCGGGCTACGGTACGGCAGCCGGCTTTCCATCACCTGCACGCTGCTGGAAAACGGCGGCTCGCCGCCGCCGTGTTCGGGCGCGGCCAGCGTGGTGTGCGCCGACAGCACCAGATATTCCTGGTTGACTTCGGCACGCGGAAACCCGCGCAAGCGAAACAACGCACCGACCATCAGACCGCAGGCATTGGTGGTGGCCGCATGGCTGGCGCGCTGCACGTTGTGCGCCTCGGTGCGCACCTGCACGTAGCGGCTACCGTCGGCCTGCACGGCGTGCGTACCTGGGTAATCGAAGGCGATCAGCCCGTCGACGGCGTGCAACTGTTCGCCGCTGGCGTCGGCCTCGGCGGCCAGCGATGCCCGCGGCTGCAGCGGGTCGTAGTCGGTGCTGCCGTGCTGGCTGGAATGTACGCCGCGCGCACTGCGCCAATGGCTCACCACCGAGCGCATCACGCGCCGGTCGTCGGTTCCCGGCGGCACGTAAGGCAAGCTGTCCACGCCGTTTTTCGCTGCATGCGCACCCAGCGCATCGGCCAGCACTAACGTATGCGCACTGCGGGTATGGGTGAAGTAGTAATAGATGCCTTCGAGTTCCAGCAGCCGGCTGATGAAGCTGAAATCGTCCTCGCGGTATTGCACGCAGTAGGTGCGCTTGGCGTATTGCGCGCTCAGCTGCTGCTGCACATCGCCGTAGCCGATGTCGCCCAGTACGCTGGTGACGATCTCCGGCACGCTCATGTCCTGATAGATGCGGCAATCGCGGCGTTGGGTCAGCAGCCAGGGCCTGGGCACCACCTGCAATTCCAGCACGGCGTAATCGAGCGCATCAACCACGGTGTAGCCGTTGTGCGCGCAACTGGCCACCATGCCGTGATACCAGCGCTGTTCGCCCTCGCCATCGGCCAGTTGCACCGCCACTGGCGTGCCAAGCAGATCACGCAGGCTGGGCTGCAGCTCGCTGCACAACGCATCGATGCGGTAGTCGAACAGCTGCCCCAACGCTTCGCTGGCCTGCATGCGGTGCAGCAGCAGGCGCTCGCCAAGGTCGGAGTGCAGCGTGATGGTGCGCGGCATCGAAGCATCCACAGGTGATGGGGCAACGCACGTTGCGCTGACCGACGGCGCTGCGTTGCGCCCGCGTGCAACGGCAGGCGGCGAAAGGCACGGCAACCGTCACGCGCATGCTCACATGCGTGCGTGCGGCAAAGCCGACATTTCGTCTCAGCCCGGCCCAGGCGTGCGCGCGGTCACGACCCAGCCGTGCACGGGCTGGCCGCGTTCGCTGCGCAGCACGTCCAATTCCAACGCGATCGGCTGTAAACCGGCGCTATGCAACGCGGCGCGCACATGCGCCTGGCTATGCCGATAGCGCCCGCTGGCATCCAGTTCGACCCGGTCGTCCCGCGCGTCCAGCGCTTCGACCGTGAAGCCCAGCACGCCCCCTGGCGTGAGCGCGCCGGCAGCGGCAACGAGCACCGGCTGCAGCGCGCTGAAGTACACCAATGTGTCGGCCGAACCGATCACGTCCCATTGCGCGTGCTGCGCGTGCAGGTATGCGGTGAGTTCGGCCACCTCCAGCCGATCGTAGCCACCGCGTTGGCGTGCCTTGGCGACCATGCCAGGCGACAGGTCCACGCCCACCAGTTGCCGTGCATACGGGCGCCACAGCGGCGCACACAGCCCGGTGCCGCAGCCGGCATCGAGCATGCGCAAGCCTGCATGCGGTGGCGCAAGGCAGGCCGCCAATGCCTCGGTCAGCCGTTGCGGCGCGCGGTACTCCAGGTGATGCAGCAACTGTTCGTCGAAGCTGTCGGCAAAGCCATCGAACAGTTCACGCACATAGGTATCGCCGGCACGCGGCGGCGGCTCGGCGCCGCCACAGGCGGCCAGCATATGCGTCGCCACCGCGTTGCCCGGCGCAAGCGCGAGCCAGTCGCGATACACCGCTTGCGCCTGCGCATGCTCGCCCAACAGGTAGAGCCCGGTGCCCAGCGCCTCGCGGGCGTGCAGGTTGTCCGGCGCCAGTGTGCAGGCCTGCTGCAGGCATTGCACCGATTGCTGCAGATGCTCGGTGTCCTGCGCGTGATTGCGCAGGAACAGGCCGAGCAGGTAATGCGCATGCGCAGACTGCGGATAGGTGTGCAACAACGCCGCATAGGTGACGAAGGCTTCTTCGCCGCGCCGCTGCGCTTCCAGCACCGCTGCCAGATTCGCCAGTGCATCGGCATGCGCAGGCGCCAGCGCCAGTGCGCGGCGATAGCAGTGTTCGGCATCGCGCAGGCGGCCGCATTCGCGGTGCACATTGCCCAGGTTGTTGCAGGCATCCGGTTGCGCGGGCGCCAGCGTCAACGCCTGGGTGATGGAGGCCACCGCTGCGGCGCTATTGCCGCGCTGGTGCAGCAGGATGCCCTGGTAATGCAGCGCGTCGGCATGTTCGGGTTGATCGTCCAGCAGCTGCGTGTACAGCTGCGCGGCATGTTCGAGTTGGCCACTGCGGTGCGCGGCGATCGCCTGCTGCAGGGCGTCGGGGTGTGGCTGGGTCGCAATTTGCATGAGCTTCTCCAAGGACACGGCAACCGGTGGTGCGGACACGAACGTGAGCGCGCAGCCGCACGGCATCACGTCTGCAACGCGCGGCCAGCACCACGACCGTGGTGCTGATGCGCCGGGGCGGCCACCGCCTGGAATCGCTGCGGGCGCTGGCAGGCTGGAGTACCTGCGCAGGGGCGCGATGGCAGCCAACGGGCGGCGGCCTGCCACCGGTCATCCGCCCCCAACGCACCACTCACCCGATCAGCACGGTGAAGCAGCCCAGGGTGATCACCCCGCCATGCGCGGTGCTGTCGCCCAGACGCGCAGCCGGCTGGCCTGCGATCAACACGGTCGGTGCGCCGGCCACGATGCTGTCCGGCGGGCCGACGCAGACCGCCATGTCGCCCAGCCGCGCCGCCGGCAGGCCGCCGATCAATACCGTTGGCGCGCCGGGGCTGACGATCGGCCCGCCCACATGCGGCACCACCCCGGTCACCATGGGGCAGACATGCAAATCGGTCAGGCGCGCGGCAGGTTGCATCGGCACGCTTGGGGAGTGGCCATGCACGGCACTATCCAGCCAGGCCGCAGCGGTCACCCGACAATTCGTCTCAGCGTTGCGCCACCGAGGTGGTGGTCTCTGCCTCACGGGTGTCGGGCGACGGTTTCGCCAACGCCAACGCCAGGGTCTGGCGCGCGGCACGCAGTGGCGCGTCTGCATTGCCGAACATGCCGGCAAGAATCTGCAACGCCTGCTGCGCGTGGTCGCGCGCGGCCACGGTCTGGCCCAGCCTGCGCTCGGCTTCGGACATGCCGCGCAGGATCTCGGCCGTTTGCGGATGCGCGCGCCCCAGCACACGCTCGGAGGCCGCGAGCGCGGCGCGCTGTTCGGCCAGCGACGCCTCCACCTGGCCGTCATCCAGCAGCCAGAACGCATGGTTGCTGCGATAGGCGATGGTGGCCGGTGCATCCTTGCCGAAGGCCGCGCGCGCGCGCTCCAGCACGCTGCGGTAGTACGGCCCGGCTTCGGCCAGCTTGCCCTGCTGCCGTAACGCGCCGGCCAGGTTGCCTTCGACCATCAAGGTGTCGGCGGCGCTCTCGCCATACAACCTGCGTGTGACCTGCAGCAGCGGCACGAGTTCGGCTTCGGCACCGGCAAAGTCGCGCTGCATCAGCAGGAACACCGCCAGGCTGTTGCGCATCGACACCACCAACGGATGCTCGGGCCCGCGCATGGCCATGCGCTCGCGCAGCAGGCTGCGCTGCAAGGCGATCGCCGGTACCAGCTGGCCGTTCTCGGCCAGCATGGCAGCGTAGCTGTTGCCGGCGTCGATCCGCTGGTCCGCGCTGCTGGAGGCATTGGCCAGCGCAGCGACATAGGCATGCCGGCTCTCTGCCAACGCATCGCGCATGCGGCCCTGTTCGCGCAGGGCCCATGCCAACCAGGCACGCAGCTCGTTGCCCATGGCCTGCTGTTGCGCATCGCCGCGTGCTGCCTGCGCAATGCCCTGGCGCAAGACACGCTCGGCGTCGCCGGGCTTGCCGTCGCCAGTGAGCGCCTGACCCAGCATGGAAACCGCCTTCAACGCCGGCAGGCTGCCCGCGCCCTCGGTCTGCTGTGCCAGGGTCTGTGCGATGCGCAGATGCTCCACGGCCTGCGGAAAATTGGCCAGCGCAATGAGCGTGCGGCCCAGCGTCAGTTCCACCTGGGTGCGCGCATCGGGTTGGTCGGCCAGCTCGCGCGCCGCACGCTGCGAGGCCTGCTGCAGCACGCGCAGCATCAGGGTCTTGTCCAGGCCGCGCGCCACACCGGGGTCCACGCTGGACAACACCGAACTCATGAAATCGCCGGTGACCTGCGCGCGTTGCGCATCGCGCGCGGCCTGCTGCAGCGACCACAGCGTGGCACCCAGGCCGGCGACCACGGCAATCGCGGCCAGGCCGGCGGCAACGACGCCGCTGCGGTGACGCTGGGTGAATTTGCGCAGCCGCAGCCAGCGGCTCGCCTGCAGGGCGCGCGGCGGGTAACCGTCCAGCCAGCGATGCAGATCGTCCAGCAGCGCGGACACCGATGCGTAGCGCGCACCCGGTTGCGGTTCCAGCGCGCGCAGCACGATCGCATCCAGCCCGTCGCGCAGCGCCTCGTGCAATTTCTGGTAGGTGGTCGCGCGCGCCGCGCAGATGCGTGCACGCGCATCGGCCGGCACGGCAGCCACCCGCTGCGACGGCGGCTGCGGCACCCCGTCGCGCCCGGCCACCGGCGCCAGCCCGCAACTCAATTCGTAGAACATCGCTCCCAACGCATAGATGTCGCTGCGTGCGTCCACATCCTGCGCGCCGCGTGCCTGCTCCGGGCTCATGTAACCGGGCGTGCCGCGATCGTGCGCACAGGTCGTGCCCGGGTTGGTCGCATCGATGGCGATGCCGAAATCGATCACCCCCGGCATCGGCCGCCCGTCGATCTCGCTGACCAGCACGTTGCTGGGTTTGAGGTCGCGATGGATCACGCCCTTCTGATGCGCGTGCTGGACTGCCTCGCTGACGCGCAGCATCAGCAACACGCGCGCATGCAGCGACAGGCGGTGTTCGTCGCACCACCAGGTGATCGGCTCGCCGCGCAGGTACTCCATCACCAGATACGGCTGGCCATGGGCATCGGTACCCACGTCGTGGATCTGCGCGATCGCCGGGTGCACCATCTGCGCCAGCAGCCGGCACTCGAATTCGAACAGCGCACGGCCCTGCGCATCCAGCGCATCGGCGGCCACCAGCTTGATCGCCACCTCGCGCTCGTACGCGCCATCGGCACGGTGACCCAGATACACCTGGCCCATGCCGCCGGCGCCGATCAGGCGGTCGATCGCCCACGCACCGAAGCGCGTGCCGGCCGGCAGCTCCGGTAACGGCGCACGCAATGCGGCGGCGGCCTGTTTCAACGGCGCCCGCACGCGCAAGGTGGCCTGCGATTCCACCGCCAGCATCGCCAGCAATTGGTCGCGCACGCTGGCGTCGTCGCCGGCCTGCGCGCGCGCAAATGCCTCGCGCTCGGCAGCAGGCAACTGGCAGGCCTGGTGGAACAGGGCTTCCAGGCGTTGCCACGCGGTGGCGGCCAGGCTCACAGCTGCGCCGCCAGCCACACCCTGGCAAAGCGCAGATCGCGCTCCAGCGTCGGCACCGAGACCTCCAGCTGTTCGGCGGCCTCGGCCACGCTGAAACCCACCAGCTCGGTCAACGCGAAGGCACGGGCCTTGCGCTCGTCCACCTGGGCCAGCTTGTCGAAGGCATCGGCCACCAGCATCAATGCCTCCGGCCGTGCGGCGCCGTCGGACAGGCTGATGGTCAGCGTCACCGCCTGCCCCAACCGTTTGGCGCTGGCCTGCTGGCGCGCCAGGTCCACCAACAGGTGGCGCATCTGCAGGGCGGCCACCGAATAGAAATGCGCCCGCGAACGGAAACCCTGCTGGCCCTGTTCCAGCCGCATCCACGCCTCGTGCACCAGCTCGGTCGCCTGCAATCCAGCGCGCCCGTCGCGACGCAGCTCGCGCATGGCGGTGGCGCGCAGCACGTCATAGACGTGGCGCGCCAAAGCGTCGCCCGCGCCGGGTTCGTCGCGCTGCCAGGCCTGCAACAACTCGGTGATCGGCAGCTCGGACATCCAAGCCCATCTCGCCTGCGTGGACACGCAGTATCCCGCATTGGCGCCAGCGCGGAACACGCCGCCGGTAATCATTTGAATCCCCGATCACCGCGCCCCGACCGCGGAGCAGCCCAGGCAGGTAGCAAGGTGTCGCCGGCAGCCGGGGCCATTCCAAGCACGCCCAGCCTGTCCCCGGCAGAACACGGCCCCAGGATGCCGCGGTATCGGGTCGCAGCGGCTGCGCGGGCAAGCACGGGCCTGGTGCCGGTCTTGCGTGCCTGCCGTCACGTCATCGGCAGCGACCGCGTCACCGCGACGTCATACGACGCCGCTAGCCTGCGCCCCTCCAAAGGGTGGGAGGTTCGGGTGTCCGCACATCCAAAGCGCGCCTGGGCACGTCTGTTCACCGAGCATGGCCCGGTGCTGCGCGGCTTCTTCGTGCGCCGCGGAGCAAACGAGGACGCCGAAGACCTGGTCCAGGAAACCTATCTGCGCCTGCTGCGTGCGCATCAGCAGCCTGGCCAGGCCATCGCCAACCCGGAAGCGTACCTCTATACGGTGGCGGTCAATCTGGCGCGCGAGCAGGCGGTGCGGCGCAGGCAGGCGCCGCTGCGTATCGAGGACATGGAACAGTTCGCGCAACGGCTGGTGGCCGGCGACGATGTCGAAGACAGCGCCCAGCGGCAACAGCGCCAGCAACGCCTGCAGGCCGTGCTGGCCGGGTTGCCCGAACGCGTCCGCGCGGTCTTGGTGATGCAGTACCGCGACGGCCTGAGCTACAAGCAGATCGCCCAGCGCCTGGGGGTGTCTTCGCACATGGTCAAGAAATACGTGGTGCGTGGCCTGTCGGCCTGCAGGCTGGCCTTGGCCGACGAGGGAGCGCACTGGTGATGCGCGCATCGCCAGCGGCAGCACGCCGCCTGACCGAGGAAGCGGCACACTGGCATGCGCTGCAACGCATGCAGCCGCTGGATGCCGACCAGCAGGCGCGTTTCATGGACTGGCTGACCGCCTCGCCGGCGCATGTGCGCGAATACCTGGCAGTGACGCAGGTGGCCGGTGCGCTCGGTGAGGCATTGGATGCAATGGCGCTGGATGTCGAGGCGCTGCTGCAGGCCGAGCGCCAACGCGACACCGGGACGGCGCGCAACGTGATCGCACTGCCGTTGCCGCCGCGGCGCGCAGCGGACGCAGCACCCCAGACCCGTCGGCCGCGGTCGCTGGCACGCCGGCCGCGCTGGCAGATCGGCCTGGCCGCGATGCTCGCCCTGATCACCATCGTCGGCAGCTGGGCCTGGCCGCGCACCACCACGTATGCCACCGCGCATGGCGAACAACGCCGCGTGCAGCTGGCCGACCGCAGCGTGGTGTTCCTCAATGCGGATACGCGCATCCAGGCCACGATGACGCCATGGTCGCGCCGCCTGCAGTTGCTGCAGGGCCAGGCAAGCTTCGATGTCGCAGCGGACCGGCGTCGGCTGCAGGTACGGGCACTGGGCCTGCGCGTGGAAGACATCGGCACCGCGTTCGACATTGCGCTGCATGGGCAGCAGGCACGCGTCGACGTGTCTGCCGGTCGCGTGCATGTCTGGCGCGCCGACCACCCGGCGCAGCCGATGCTGGCCAACCTGGGCGCAGGACAAAGCGCGCGCATCGACGAGGCCGGCCAGGTCGAAGTGAGCAATGAAGATATCGCCACCATGCATGCATGGCAGCAGCAGCGCATCGTGTTCCGCGACGAGCCGTTGCGCAACGTGGCCGAAGACTTCAATCGCCTCAATCGCATCCAGCTGCACATCGACGATGCGCGCGCCGGCGCGATGCGCCTGACCGGCAATCTGCGTAGCGACGATCTCGCCGGCCTGCAGGCGTTTCTCGCACGGCAGCCCGGCCTGCGGCTCGAACAACACGCCGATGCGCTGCACATCGTCAGCCGTGCACCACAGGCGACCACCCACCGGTAGCGCGCGCGGCGAGTGCGGCCAACACGCTGACGCTCACGTGCGTGCAGGAATCGGCACTGCAGACAGCAAGGCATTGCCCGGTGTGTGCATGCGATCGGCAAACACGCCGCGGTGTCGCACTGCCATGCCTGTTCGTATCGCGTATCGGCGCTGACGCATCTGCGCAACGCCCGCCTTCCATCGGGACCGATGCATTGGAGCTCGGCGTGCGCGTTGCGCTGCATGGTGCCGCGTCACGCAACGATCGACGCAATCGGCGATCGAACCGGCAACGTGCTTTTCCCCACGCACCACTGGCCTGCGTGCACTCCACGGCACGCGCACGTCATCGCCTGCGCACGTGTCACAGAAAATTCATCGAAAAACGGTGCCCGACTTGGCTCCTCGCGCCTCGTAGAGGGGGTAGTCGCCGCTTCGATCCGCGTGGATCGATGCGGTGCCCCCTCTCCCTCTGCCTGGAAGTGATGATGCGCCGCTGCCTGTTCCTGTCCGTTGCCCTCGCCCTGCATGCCGGCGCTGCCGGTGCCCAGACGCCACCCGTCGCAGTCGACGCCATTCCCGCGCAACCGCTGTCACGCGCGCTCAATACGCTGTCGCGCCAGACCGGCCTGCAATTCGTCTATGCGGCCAGCGTCGGCGGCACGCTGCAAAGCCGCGGCACCGCTGCCGGCGCCGCACCCGAACAGGCCTTGCAGCAACTGTTGCAGGGCACCGGATTGCGCTATCGCTATCTGACCCCGACCACGGTGACCATCGAACCGGCCGAAACGGTGAGCGATGCGCCCGCTGCCACGCCGCCTGCCGCCGCTACCACCACCGCCACCCCAGCCGCCGCCGGTGCGCCGGTGCGCGAACTGGATAGCATCCAGGTGCTGGGCAGCTATGCCGGTAGCCTCAGCGCCGCGCTGCGCGAGAAACGCTATGCCGACAGCGTGGTCGACGTGATCGCCGCCGAAGACATCGGCAAGCTGCCGGCGCAGAACGTGGCCGAAGCCTTGCAGCGCGTGCCGGGCGTGTCGATCGTGCGCGACCGCGGCGAAGGCGTGTATGTGCGCGTGCGCGGCCTGGGTCCGAATTTTCAGGTGACCACGCTCAACGGCCAGACCATGGCGGTCAACGAGAACGTGCGCACCTCCGGCCAGACCGGCCGCCAGTTTCGCTACGACACCTTGCCGGCAGAACTGGTCTCCGGCCTGGATGTGATCAAGAGCCCCACCGCCGATCTGGACGAAGGTGCCATCGGCGGCATCGTCAACGTGCGCACCTTCCGCCCGCTGGAATTGGGCAAGACCTTGCTCAACACCTCGCTGGAGTCCAGCCAGGCGCAACGCACGCATGCCAACGACCCGCGCGTGTCCGGCCTGTTCAACTGGGTCAATGCCGATGGCACCTTCGGCATGCTGGTGTCCGGCGCCTACGCACAGCGCAGCCTGCGCCAGGACCGCGTCAACGAAGTGAGTTGGGATTATTACCCCAACGGCGTGCCTGGTGCGCCGGGTGCGTCCTACCTGCCCACCGGGCTGCGCCCGACGCTGGAATTGGAAGAGCGCGAGCGCACCGGCGTGGCCGCTTCGCTGCAATGGCGCCCCAGCGCGGCCTGGGAAACCAACCTGGACCTGCTGTATGCCAAGCAGACGGTGCACTACGACGAATACAGCCTGGGCGTGGGCTTCGACGGCGTGTCCAAGATGAGCAACCTGAGCGTGGACCACGGCGGGGTGACCGGCTTCGACTATCGCAATGGCCAGGTGCAGGTCTCGCGCGAAACCTCCGGCATCACCGACGACAACCGCAGCGCACGCCTGTCCAGCACCTGGAATGGCGATCTGTGGACGCTCGGTGCAGTGGCATTCCACTCGCAAGCACACAGCTACGACTCCGACCCGATCCGCCGCACGCGCCTGCGCAGCGCCAGCAACCTGTCGATGCGGGTGGAGATGCCGCAGGCCGACGACGACAACGTGCCGAACTGGAGCTTCACCAACGGCTTCGATCCGACCAACCCGGCCAGCGTCAGCGGGCGCAGGCTGGAATGGCGCGAGATCGACGCGCGCGACAAGGAAGACGCGCTGCAGCTGGACGCCAAGCGCACGCTCGGCGATGGCTGGCTGCGCGACATCAAGTTCGGCGCCAAGTACCGCCAGCGCTCGCGCACCTACGATCGCGCCGACCTGCTGTTCAACCGCATCGCCGGCGTGCAGTTTCCGGCCAGCTATTTCACCGCACTGCCGGTGAGCGACATGCTGGTCGATGGCAAGGGCACGCTGCCGCGGCATTGGCTGGCGCCGATCGAAGCGCCGTTCTGGGGCAACTGGCCGACCGCCGCCGATCTGAGCGACACGCCCAACAGCGCCGACCTGCAGAACTCCTACGAGGTGCGCGAGAAGATCGGCTCGGCGTATGCGATGACCGACTTCGGCGGCAACCTGGCCGGACGCGAGCTGCGCGGCAACCTGGGCGTACGGCTGGTGCGCACCGAGCAGACCACCGACGGTCACGCCGACCTCGACGGCGCTGCCCAGCCGGTGCATTTCGAGCGCAGCTATACCAACGCGTTGCCGTCGTTCAATGCGGCCTGGGACGTGCGCGAGGACATGGTGCTGCGGACCTCGGCGGCCAAGGTGATCACCCGCCCGGATCTCACCGACCTGTCGTCCAAGCTCACCTTCAACTCCAGTGGCGAAGTGCTGACCGCCAGCGGCGGCAACCCGGCGCTGCGGCCGTTCGAGGCGTGGCAGTACGACCTGACCTTCGAGTGGTACATCGACGGCACCTCGGCGCTGACCGGTGGCGTGTTCTACAAGGACATCTCCAGCTTCATCCAGACCCAGCTGTCGTACCTGGACTATCAGGGCCAGACCTATCTGCTCTCGTCCAAGACCAACGGCAGCCAGGCCAGCGTCAAAGGCGTGGAACTGGCCTACCAGCAGGTGTTCACCGGCCTGCCGGCGCCGCTGGACGGCCTGGGCATGCAGCTCAACTACACCTTCACCGACAGCGAGGCGACCTACCGCGATGGCGACCGCCGCTTCACCGACAGCCTGGAAGGCGTAGCCAAGAACACCTACAACGCCGTGCTGTTCTACGAGAAGGGCCCGCTGATGGCGCGCGCCAGCTACAGCTGGAGCGACAACATCGTCAACGCGGTCGGTACCGCCAACGTCGCCACGCTCAACAGCGATGCCTTCGGCAGCCTGGACGCCAATGTCGCCTGGAAGGTCAACGACACCCTGTCGGTGTTCGTCAACGCCATCAACCTCACCGGCCAGGTGCAGCGGCAATACGTCGGCGACCACCTGTTCGGCGGCTATACCGACTACGGCCGCACCTGGTCGCTGGGTCTGCGCGCGCGTTTCTAAGCGCGCCTGCATGCCTTACGTGGCGGTCGCCGCGTTCGCGCGCGGCCGCCAGCGCCCTGCGCCGATGGTTTCGTCCCACCGCTTCATTCGCACTGGATCTGCCGATGCTTCTGCGTTTTTGCCGACGCGCTGCCGCCCTTCTCGGGCTCGCGCTCGTACCGCTCTGCCCCGCCCACGCCACCGACGCGGCGCCCGACACGCTGGAAAAGGTGCTGATTCTCAAGCGCCATGGCGTGCGTGCGGCGATGTCCAGCCCCGAACAGCTCGGCCGCTATTCGCTGCACCCATGGCCGCGCTTCGCCGTGCCGGCCGGTCACCTCACCGCCAACGGCGCGCAGCTGGAGCGCCTGTTCGGCGATTACTACCGCGCGCGCTACACCGCCCTGGGCCTGTTGACCGGCGATGGCTGCGGCCAGGCCTATTACTGGGCCAACCGCACCCAACGCACCATCGCCTCGGCCGAGGCGCTGGCCAGCACGTTGACGCCTGGCTGCGCCAACCCGGTGCACAGCGTGGCCGCCGGCCGTTCCGATGTGTTGTTCGATGGCACCGCCGCGCTGCGTCAGCCCGACGCGCGTGCGCGCATGCAGGCGGCCATCGCCGGCCGCATCGGCGGTGACGCCCGCGCCTGGAACGCCGCACAGGCCGATGCAATCGACACGCTCGAACACCTGCTGCTGCAATGCGCCCAACGCCCCTGCCCGCCGCAGGCTGCGCCCGGCAAGCTGCGCCTGACCACGGTACCGGCCGGGCTGGACGATGCCGGCCCGTCGATTCCCGGTATCGATGGTCCGGCTGCCGCCGCTTCAGGCATCACCGAAAGCCTGCTGATGGGCTGGGCCGATGGGCAGGACTTCGCTGCACTCGGCTGGCAAGGCCTGGACGAAGCCACGCTGCTGCGCGTGTTCGCCCCGCACCAGGCCGAATTCGCCCTACGTCTGCGCACGCCCACCGTCGCCCGCCTGGCCAGCACGCCGCTGGCCGCACGCCTGCTGGCGACGCTGCAGCAAGGTAGCGATGCAGCCTCTTCTGCCGACGCCATCGGCGGCGATGCGCGTCTGGTGGTGGTGTCCGGCCACGACGGCACGCTGACCCTGCTGGCTGGCATGTTCGATCTGCATTGGCAGTTGCCAGGCTACCAGGCGGACCAGACGGTGCCCGGCGGCGCGCTAGTGTTCGAGCGCTGGCGACGTGCGGACGGCCAGCGCGTCATCCGCCTGCGCTACACCGCGCAGAGCCTGACGCAGCTGCGCGAACGACAGCCATTGACGCTACAGGCACCGCCGCCGAGCGCGGCCATCTTCATTCCCGGCTGCAGCACCGCCACGCCGGCCTACGACTGCCCACTGCCGCAGTTCGCCCACCTCGTCCAGGCCGCCCTCGATCCGCTCGCCATGGACCACTGATCCCCTACGCGGCGCGCTGGGCCCAACGCGTCGCGTCCATTCGCTGTTCCCCAACCGCACGAGGTCACCATGCTCCAGCATCTTCGTTCTCTGCTCAGTGTCGGAATCGGCTTGACCCTGGCCTGCGCCGGCGTCGCCCACGCGCAATCCAGCGTCGGCGTCCTCGACGTGCTCACCTACAACGTCGCTGGCCTGCCCGAAGGCATCTCCAGCAGCAATCCCGCCACCAACACGCCGCTGCTCGCACCCAAGCTGGCGCCGTACGCGCTGGTCAACGTGCAGGAGGACTTCAACTATCACGCCGCGCTCTATGCCGGCGACAACCACCCTTACCGCACCCCCACCAGCGGTGGCGCCGCCATCGGCGATGGCCTCAACACGCTGAGCAACTACCCCTTCAACGACCTCACCCGGGTGAAGTGGGACAAGTGCAACGGCACCGACTGCCTGACGCCGAAGGGCTTCAGCTACATGCAGCTGCGGTTGGACAACGGCGTGCTGCTGGACGTCTACAACGCCCATCCCAATGCCGGTGACGCAAGCGCCGATCTGGCCGCCCGCCGCGCCAACATCAGCCAGCTGTCGCAGTTCATCACCACCTGGTCGGCCGGCAACGCCGTGCTGGTGATGATGGATTCCAACACTCGCTACACCCGCAGCGAAGACAACATCCGCGAGCTCATCGCCAGCAACAACCTGATTGATCCGTGGGTGGAACTGATCAAGGGCAACGCCCCGGCCGCCGGCGCGGCGCCGCTGCTGTGCGGCACCCCGCCGACCAATCCCTGCGAGGTCGTCGACAAGATCCTGTACCGCGCCGCGCCGCAGCTGACCCTGGCCGCCAACCGCTACCAGCTCGATCCAGGCAACTTCTACGACAGCGCCGGCAAGCCGCTGTCGGACCACTATCCGCTGTATGCGCAATTCGGTTGGGCGGTGGGCACCGACGTGCGCACCAGCGACAGTTTCGGCGGACCGCATGGCGTACCGTTCAACGACGTGGCCGGCGGCGCCCACCAACGCCAACTGCGCAGCGTCACCCTGCGCGGTGACGCGCGTCTGGATGCGGTGGCCGCCAGCCTGGACAACGGCGTCACCCTGGCCCACGGCGGCAGCGGCGGAACCGCCACCACCCTGGCCTTGGCGACCGGCGAACAACTGACCTCGGCGACCCTCACGGTGGGCCAGTACAACGGCCGCACCCGGCTGTTCTCGCTGAGCCTGACCACCAACCAGGGCCGCAGCATCGCCGCCGGCACCCCGACCAGCGAGCGCTACACCCTTACCGCCCCCGCCGGCTGGCATATCGCCGGCTTCACCGGCCGCGCCGGCGATGCCATCGACAAGCTTGGGGTGATTTACCGGAAGAATTGACAGAGCGCTTGCACTCTTGCGGACACAGCGGACAGCACGGCATGCAAGACGCCGTGCTGTCCTTGCCGCGTCGGACAGGCCGCGTCTACCAAGAGGCTGTGCTCGTGATGGTCGCCGGGATCTAAGCGCTGCACCGGGTGCCGGATCGCCGCATGGCAAGCCCGCATCGGCCACCCCGGCCAGGACACGAGGATGACCCGGTGATCGCTTGCTCAGGCCTTCGCGTACAGCCCAGCTGCTTGGCTCAGATCAACGCGATCCTCAGCCAAAAGGTGCCGACTCGGCCGCGCTGGCCGCCAGTTGCTTCATCCAACCGATGTCCATCCATCACGCCGAGCGCCCCTTGCTCAGAGGCGCCTGCAGGCTGAGACGACACCAGAGGCCCCACCGCGACGGGGGCACGCTCATTTCGGCAACAGCCCACTTGCTTGGTAACTTTCGATCAACGCATCGAAGAGCTTGATGTCGGATCGACCGCGAGCCATCAGCTGCGCGCCGCCGATTGCGGCAAAGATGGCGCGAGCGCGCTTCTTGGCGTCCTTGGCACCCACAACCTCTGCCGCAACCAGCATCTTGGAAAGCCATGCGATGTTCACATCGGCAAAGGCTTGAACCTCGTCTTTCACTATGTCCGGAAGGTCGTCGTACTCGGCAGCCATGAAGCTGCACAGGCAGATGCGATTTCCGTTTTCCAGCGAGCGACGGAAGGTCTCCGGATAGCGGCGCAACGCCTTCATCGGCTCTTTCGTTTCCGCTGACAAGGCGTCCAATGTGGCGGCCGAATCTTCCCAATAGCGTTTGGCGACGGCGGCGGCGAGGTCCGCCTTGCTCGGGAAGTGGTGATAGAGGCTGGCCGCCTTGATGCCCACATCCTCCGCAAGGCTGCGCACGTTCAAACCGCTGTAGCCGTGCGCCTGCGCGATCCTGGTCGCCGCCATCAGGATCTTGTCGCTGGAATTCGTACTTTCCTGCTTCTTCACACGTCCGCCTTCGACAGGTGTTGACAGCGCGCAGTATAGCGCGCATCGTGTTACCTAACAAACGTTAGGTAGTTGATGCCGAGCCGCGTTTGCCATCCAACTTTCCTTTGAGAGGCGACCCATGCGCAGCGAACTTTTTTATCAAGATGCCACCCAGCTGGCAGAACTGATCCGCACCAAGGAGATCTCCCCGGGCGAGGTCGTGCAGGCGCACCTGGACCGCATTGAGGCGGTGAATCCCCAGATCAATGCCATCGTCAATCTGGCCGATAGCGCGCTCAGCGCAGCCAAGGCAGCCGAGGCCGCGGTGCTTGCAGGCGATGCGCTCGGCCCGCTGCATGGCGTGCCCTTTACGGTGAAGGACTCCATCGACACCGTCGGCGTGCTCACCCAGCGCGGGTCGCCGATTTTCAAGGGGCGCCGTCCAGACACCGATGCAACCAGCGTGGCACGCATGAAGAAAGCAGGCGGCATCCTGCTGGCGAAGACCAACCTGCCGGAGTTCTCGTACTGGATCGAAAGCGACAACCTGCTCACCGGCCCGACCAGCAATCCGTGGGATGTCAGCCGTACCTCGGGTGGATCGAGTGGCGGTGAATCGGCGGCCATCGCCGCGGGCATGTCGCCGATCGGTCTCGGCACCGATCTGGCCATCTCGGTGCGTGGCCCGGCAGCGCAGACCGGCATTACCTCGATCAAGGCGACTCACGGCCGCATTCCGATGACCGGCATTTGGCCGCGTGCGCCTCGCCGCTTCTGGCATGTCGGGCCGATGGCCCGCTCGGTCCGCGACATCGCGCTCGCCTTCGCACAGCTTGCCGGTCCCGATGGCAAGGACGCCTTTTCCAGTAGTGCCGTGCCGTTCGACGCCGGCATCGGCCGCCAACCCTACCGACCGCTGCGGGTGGGCTGGATGATCGGCCCCGGCTACGGCCCGGTCGACCCGGAAGTGCAAGCGACCGTGCGCGCGGCGGCCGATGCGCTGAAGGACATCGGCATCTTCGTCGAAGAGGTGCGCATCCCGGCACTGGAACGCGATTTCGCACTCGATGTCTTCAACAAGTTGCACGTCATGGAGATGAAGCCGGCGTTTGCCGAGGCAGTTGCGGGCCATGAAGATCTGATGTTCAAGATGTCCAAGACGATGCTGTCGATCGCCGACACCTCGCTCACCGACTACATCGCCGCAGAGCAGGCGGCCGAGCGCATCCGCGACGGCTATGCCGACTACTTCAGCCGCTACGACGCCCTCATCACCCACGTCCTACCCATCCCCGCCCACAAGCACGGCGTCGCGGAATTCACCATCGACGGCCAGACCGTGGACGCCACCTATCTTCAGGGCGCAACGGTGCCGCTCAACGTCGCCGGCCTGCCTGGCGTAGCGATGCGATTCGGCACCAGCAAGGAAGGCCTGCCCATCAA
Source organism: Xanthomonas sp. NCPPB 3569 (assembly GCF_041475645.2). NCBI lineage: Bacteria > Pseudomonadati > Pseudomonadota > Gammaproteobacteria > Lysobacterales > Lysobacteraceae > Xanthomonas > Xanthomonas sp. NCPPB 3569. Next base: position 4,726,733 of record NZ_CM192969.1, on the reverse strand, counting down.
CGTACAGATCGTCGGCAAGTGGCAGGCCGAATCCACCATCCTGCATGTCGCCGCGCTGCTGGAAAGCGTCAGCCCGGTCCGCAACCTGCACCCGTCGCTGTGAGTGCAACAGCGCTCGGGAGCCGGCAACTCCCGAGCGCCATTCCATCGATTCCCAGAAAGACGACGCGGTCAGAGTTCATCCTGCTGTAAATCATTGACCCTGGTGTTTGCAGATCACGCTGACTATTTTCCTGCGTCGGCATCCATCGCGCGGTCGCCTGCGGTAACGCGGCTTTAATCACTTGGAAACGCAATGACGGCCAGCGTTCTAGCGTCATCTCGGTTACGCACAAACGCCCATCGGCATGCCGCCGCACCCAGGGGGCTGCTTACGCTTATCAACGCAAGCCATCTCCCATTCAACGCTGGGCCGCCTCGCAGAGCTTGCGATTGAACCAGGTGGACCTGGCAATGGGCAGGTACGCATCCCAGTCGCTGGGCGGCAGCATCGTGCTGTTCTTGTCCAGCTCCGCCTGGAATGAGGCCTCATCGCGGCTGCGACCGGCCATGGTCTCGTCCAACGCCGCCAGGCACTCTTTCGGGCGATTCAGGCGCAGCAGGGTGAGCGCGCGGTCGTTGGCGAAACGGTCGCGATCGAGCCAGTTCAGGAACTCGCCGCACTCGCTCGCGAACGCCTGCATACCGGCGAGCGCTTCGGTATAGCGCTTGCCGCGATAGTCGCGCAGATACGCTTCACGTCGTCGGCTGCTAGCGGCGGAGGTGCAGCCGGCCGGCAATTGCAGATAGTCGCCTTCGAAGCTGGCGCGCATGCCGCAGTAATCGCGGCAGCTGTCCTGCGTCAGTGCGGCAATGCTGAAGCCACCTGCCACCGGCTTGAACGACAGCCTGCATGGCGCGTCGCTGGCATCGCTCACTTCTGCTTTTTCGCCCTGCAGCGTGCCCTCCAGCGAACACGTGTGGCCGTTGGCGCCCACCGCGAGAATCTCGAAGTGGCGCGCCCCACCCTTGTCGCTGACCTGCAGGCTGCCCCAACCTTGCTTGGTGCCGTATTCGCCGGGCGTTGGACCGGCCGCCATCGCGCCGAACGCCGCCAGCCACACCAGTATCCCGCACCATCCATATCGCCGTGCCATTGCTTCGTCCTGTTCGACCAAGCAGCAAGTGTGCGGCATCGCGGCTGCGCCAGGCCAGTCAGGTGTAGACCATCAACCCCAGCAGATCCAGCACGCCATGCGCCAGGATCGCCGGCCACAGTCGCCCGCGTCGGGCCATCCACCACCCCAGGATCAGCCCGAGCATCAAGATGCTGATGGCGCCAATCGGACCCTGATACAGGTGATACCGTAAGCTCCCCAGCCTGACAGACACCGCATAAGTGGATATTTCTGGCATCGTTACCTCAGCCAGGAGGTTCTATGCGCACCTCAAAGTTCACCGAGACGCAGATCGTCGCGACGCTCAAGCAGGCCGACGCCGGCGTGCCGGTCAAGGACGTCTGTCGCCAGGTTGGTATCAGCACAGCGACGTACTACCAGTGGAAGAGTAAGTACGGAGGCCTGGAGGCTTCGGAGCTGCGGCGGGTCAAGGAGCTTGAGTCGGAGAACGCCAAGCTCAAGCGGATGTACGCCGAGTTGGCGCTCGACAATGCGGCCATGAAGGATCTCATCGCAAAAAAACTCTAGGGCCGGCGCGCAAGCGCGAGGCCGTGCGGTACCTGATCGAGGTACACGCGCGGCCGCTGCGTCGGTCCTGTGCATGCGTCGGGCTTGCACGTGCGGCGTGGTATGCGCCACCGCTCGACTGGACAGTACGCGATGCCGAGTTGATCGCGGCGATCGCACGTGTCGTCGAAGACCGCCCCAGTCGCGGCTTTTGGAAATGCAGCGACGTACTGCGCAGGACGCGACCTGACTGGAACCCGAAGCGAATCTATCGCGTGTACAAGGCCATGCGGCTCAACCTGCGCCGCGCTGCGAAGCGGCGGCTTCCCAAGCGCGAGCGTGTCGCGCTGTATGTCCCAAGGTTGCCTGATACCGTCTGGTCGGTCGACTTCATGAGCGACGCTCTGGCGTGCGGCCGACGCTTCCGCACCTTCAACGTGGTCGACGACTTCAACCGCGAGGTGCTCCACATCGAGGTGGATACGTCGATCAACTCGCATCGTCTGGTGCGCGTGTTCGAGCAGATCAAGCACGATCATGGCCTGCCGCAGGTCGTGCGTTCCGACAACGGACCAGAGTTTCTGGGCGACGCATTTACCAGCTGGCTGAAGGTCAATGGCGTGGCGATCCAGTACATCCAGCCCGGCAAGCCGAACCAGAACGCCTTCATCGAACGTTTCAACCGCACCTTCCGGGAAGAAGTGCTCGACCAGCACCTCTTCACCCGCCTCGACGATATCCGCGAAGCTACCCATTGGTGGATGATCGATTACAACGAACAGCGGCCCCATGACGCGCTCGGCGGCCTAACGCCGACCGAGTACCGCAACCAACACGCCAGAAGGTCTACTTTTGGACTGTCTGCTTGACGGGGGAGCTTACGATACGAGGTGCGGATCGCCACGCTCACATTCACCGCGACCGCCCGCCCATGCCGCGGCTCCAGGGCGCGGATGACGTAACCGCACACGAACACTTCCTCGAAGATCGGATTGATCAGCGAGATCGCCAGCACAGCCGTGATCGATAGCCGCCCGGCAACCATCGCATCGAATGGATCCGTGTTGATCCCCGAGCTCCAGTTCAACAGCGTCAGTGGATAGGTGACCAACAGGCACACCGCCAGCAAGCCGAGCCCCGCCGCCAAATCGCGCCGCTGCCACTGCAGCCCCAATGACTGCGGCCTCCATCCGCGGAACCACAACACTGGCAACAAAATCGCCAGAATGAGCAGTTCGTAGAACACCATGCCCCACAGGCTCGCGTCGGAGAAGACCGGCTCGACGGCATCGCGCGCCACTGCCGAAATGCTGGACCAGATCGAAAGCCCGAACGCAATCGTCACCACGAGCAATAACTCGCCCCATCCCGCAGACGCTCCTTCACGTTCTTGCATCGATCGTCCTTGGCATGCATTGATTGCAGAGACTCAACTTGAAACGCACTGTCTAGCGACAGGCCTGCACGACTGCTCGCTCGACAGCCTGCATGAAATCCGGATCGCCACGCATCGTAGTGTCGGCGCGTGCGCTGTCGCGCACATGGGTGGCGCGCGTACACGCCTCTGGGCTCGGCTGGCGCTCGTAACTGATCAGGTGTAAGCCCAGGTTTGATTCCTGGTTATTGCCGGACGCTGCTTGCGTACCCGCCTGCGCAGCTGTGGCTGTCGCCGTCGGGGCCGGCGCGGCTTGCTTGTTCCAACGCTTCTGCTCGGCGCCGTCGGCGCACGGCGTGGACTGGTAAACGGTTCCCAGCTTCGCATCGCTGCACTTGTAGGCCGACTGCGCCGCTGCCGGCAATGCCAGCATGCACATCACTATCGCAAGACTTCTTTTCATTATCCCCCTCCTAGACGGCATAGCTTACCGATAGTAGGAGGCGAAGCGTTGTCTCTTGGAGCACGCGTTCTGTTCTTTGGTGACGAAGATGGGTAAAGCGCGCTTGGCGGCTTGTTAACGGCAGGCTTGGACCGCCACAAAACCGACACATTGCCGATAGCAGCGTCAAGCGGACGCACAGTGCTCGCTCACCAATGTCGCATGCACCCTTTGTTGTGCCTGAGACAGGTCCAGACGGCGGCGGAAACGCAAAAAACTGCAGTTTCCGCCGACACGCAAACACTGCGGCCGTCGAGGCATCTTTTTTTTGGGGGCATTGAGCGGCTCGTCGGTATTGCAAGTCGCTGTGTCGAACGATAAGTCAATCTGACGCCGTTATCCCGAAGATTTCCCGTAGCTTGCACGATCCTGTACTGGCGATTTCCGGAGATGTCATCTTCGCCGCGCTCGTACATATCCTGGTTAAACGCTCCTCGCCGGATCTGGTGAATGCGGAGTGCATCCCCTGGATAGACCTCGCCCCTCCAGACGCTTCCCATACAAGGAGATCAGTTTGCCTCCATAGCAGACCGGCACTTGGTTGCGCACGCGCCATTCCGTCTTGCCAAAGACATGGCTTACCGGCTTGGCCCAGCAGATGCTTCCACCGACCAGCAGCAGCCTGCCGAACAGGCGCGATGTCGCGGCGATACCTCGGAGCGCTTCATCGCGCTCGTTCTTGCTGTACCAGCGCAACCCCGCCCCTGCCGGATGCGCGTGCATAAACAGGAACTCTGAAGCCATGAATACCATGAACGTCGGCGATGTTCGCCGCAGCACCAACGTCACCTGTTTGTGCAGGCGAGTCAATCTTGCATGCACCGTCTCATTCGCCGAGCGCGTGGCGCCTTCTGACCAGACCGCGACCACCAGACTCATCTCTATACCCCTAAGGAAACTCTGAACAATCCATCGTGATCTGCCACAATCGATCAACGACCCGAGTAGACGATTTCGATGCAGCTGACCTTCGGCGACGCGGAGTACAACGGCAAGCGCAAGCGGACGCGGCGTGAGGTGTTCTTGGCCGAGATGGACCAGGTCGTGCCGTGGAAGGACCTGCTGGCGCTGATCGAGCCGCACTACCCGAAGTCGGGGCAGCCGGGGCGACAGCCGTATCGGCTGGAGACCATGCTGCGCATCCACTTTTTGCAGCAGTGGTATGCACTGAGCGATCCATCGGCGGAAGAAGCGCTGTACGACACGGTGTCGATGCGCCGTTTCGCCAAGATCGGCGGGCTGGATGAGGTGCCGGACGAGACGACGATTCTCAACTTCCGCCATCTGTTGGAGCAGCACGATTTGGCGCGCAAGCTGTTCAATCGGGTCAACGCGCACCTGTCGCGCAAGGGGCAGAGCTTGCGCGGCGGGACGATCGTGGACGCCACGATCATCGCTGCGCCCAGCTCGACCAAGAACAAGGATGGCGAGCGCGATCCGGAGATGCACCAAACCAAGAAGGGCAACCAGTACTACTTCGGGATGAAGGCGCACATCGGGGTGGACGATGACTCCGGGCTGGTGCACCACGTGGAGTGCACGGCGGCCAACGTGGCCGATATCACACAAGCGCACAAGCTGCTGCACGGCAAGGAGGACACGCTGTGCGCGGACAGCGGCTACACCGGGCTTGAGAAACGCGAGGAGATGAAGCGCAAGCGCAAACTGCGCTACCTGATCGCGGAGAAGCCCTCGAAGCTGAAGCAGATTAAGAACAAGCGCGAACTGAAGTTGGCCAAGCGCTGGGAGCACACAAAAGCCAGCCTGCGTGCAAAGGTGGAACACCCGTTTCGGGTGATCAAGCGCCAGTTTGGCTACGTCAAGGTGCGCTATCGCGGTTTGGCGAAGAACACCGCACAGATGCTGATGCTGTTTGCGCTGTCGAATCTGTGGCTGAAGCGCAAAGAGTTCATTACCGCCGCGGGGTAGGTGCGCCCGTAATCGGGACGATACCCCGAAAAAGCGCCAAAAACGGCGAAAAACCGAGGATCTGAGCGCGGTCACCGCGACCGATATGGCTTACCACATCCTCCGATCGCGTTGTTCAGACCTTCCCTAAAGCTAACGGATAACGCATTAGTAAAATGAATATATATTCACCGCGATCCGCAACGCCGAACTTCGCCATTCCAACTGCTTACTGCGACCTACGAATGTAAGGTTTTAACGGCCGCAATGGTGGGCTGTGATGGGTCCCTGCAGTAGGTGTAATAGGTCATGGATAACTCACTAACCGCAAATCGCTTTGACTCCCTTGTTCCTGCCTTTGCTTCTGCAAATGATATTTGTAAATCACTCCGACCCCTTTGGACCCCTTTGTTTGGTTTAGCTTGTACCTATTTCATGTCAAGCACCATAACCATGTGATCGGAACCCGTCCGCTCCTTAATTTTAAAATTCTGATCCCCTGAATAAAGCGGTCGACAAGAATTAAAAAAATCTGGCTGATTTGTGATGGCATAATCCAAGATTCTACCCGATATCCGGGTGCCCCCTGGAGGCTCAAGAATGACGACCCCCACGGCGAGAGTGGCGCTGTAGTCTTTTGGCTCAGCGTTAAGGTCGCCAAAGAGAACGAAAGGCTGCCCTGCCGCATGAAGACCGTTCGCCATCTGTGCCACGATTGTTCCATCGTTCCCCGATGGGGCATGCCAAAAGCAACACCTTACCGCTTGTCCCGCAGCCACTCCGCGGCTCACGTTGATTAATACTCCACGTGGCACGCGAGGCATCGGCGGCAGCGCGGGACCGACGTACCATCCATCAGTTATTGCGCAGTTTGTAAAATCACTGCTCAAGTCTCCGTTATAGTGTGCATAACATAGAGTCGCTCCGCCAGCGGGCAACCCTCCCAACAACGGGCTGCGGACATCTGGATGATCAATCAAAACTTCGCAAAAAAATACACGAGAAGCGGAAACGGTTAGATCCTCTGAGAGAAGCAACTTATTCCTCAGACGAGCTGACTTCTTCGCAGCAACGTCAAGACTCTTGAATGCACGCGCCTCCGCTCGCTCATATCGGTTGCCCGCATTCATGACGTCTTTGATGGATCTTCGGGTTGTGGCGCGTGTTGGCTCGTCTTTTTTACATTTAGACGCCATTATCTTAGCGCGCTCAGCCGATTTTTTCTCGCGCCTAAGCGCCCGCTCAGCGATATCTGCCGCATTCGGCGAAAGATGCTCCGCATTCCAAAATATTATTTTTGGCACTGCAACCTCCCAGCCATGTAGAGATAAATTTACAGTTAGGGAAGGTCTGAACAACGCGATCGGAGGATGTGGTAAGCCATATCGGTCGCGGTGACCGCGCTCAGATCCTCGGTTTTTCGCCGTTTTTGGCGCTTTTTCGGGGTATCGTCCCGATTACGGGCGCACCTACCCCGCGGCGGTAATGAACTCTTTGCGCTTCAGCCACAGATTCGACAGCGCAAACAGCATCAGCATCTGTGCGGTGTTCTTCGCCAAACCGCGATAGCGCACCTTGACGTAGCCAAACTGGCGCTTGATCACCCGAAACGGGTGTTCCACCTTTGCACGCAGGCTGGCTTTTGTGTGCTCCCAGCGCTTGGCCAACTTCAGTTCGCGCTTGTTCTTAATCTGCTTCAGCTTCGAGGGCTTCTCCGCGATCAGGTAGCGCAGTTTGCGCTTGCGCTTCATCTCCTCGCGTTTCTCAAGCCCGGTGTAGCCGCTGTCCGCGCACAGCGTGTCCTCCTTGCCGTGCAGCAGCTTGTGCGCTTGTGTGATATCGGCCACGTTGGCCGCCGTGCACTCCACGTGGTGCACCAGCCCGGAGTCATCGTCCACCCCGATGTGCGCCTTCATCCCGAAGTAGTACTGGTTGCCCTTCTTGGTTTGGTGCATCTCCGGATCGCGCTCGCCATCCTTGTTCTTGGTCGAGCTGGGCGCAGCGATGATCGTGGCGTCCACGATCGTCCCGCCGCGCAAGCTCTGCCCCTTGCGCGACAGGTGCGCGTTGACCCGATTGAACAGCTTGCGCGCCAAATCGTGCTGCTCCAACAGATGGCGGAAGTTGAGAATCGTCGTCTCGTCCGGCACCTCATCCAGCCCGCCGATCTTGGCGAAACGGCGCATCGACACCGTGTCGTACAGCGCTTCTTCCGCCGATGGATCGCTCAGTGCATACCACTGCTGCAAAAAGTGGATGCGCAGCATGGTCTCCAGCCGATACGGCTGTCGCCCCGGCTGCCCCGACTTCGGGTAGTGCGGCTCGATCAGCGCCAGCAGGTCCTTCCACGGCACGACCTGGTCCATCTCGGCCAAGAACACCTCACGCCGCGTCCGCTTGCGCTTGCCGTTGTACTCCGCGTCGCCGAAGGTCAGCTGCATCGAAATCGTCTACTCGGGTCGTTGATCGATTGTGGCAGATCACGATGGATTGTTCAGAGTTTCCCTAAGGCTTCACCTGCTCGTTGAACAGCTTGAGGATGCGCTTGTACTCGTCCAGCCACGAATCGGCGCGCGTAAAGCCGTGGCGTTCCAGCGGGTACGGCGCCACCTGCCAGTTGTCCTTGTGCAGCTCCATCAACTTCTGGGTCATGTCGACCGAGTCCTTGAAGAACACATTGTCGTCGATCATGCCGTGCGCGATCAGCAGATGATCGCGCAAGCCCTCGGCGTAGTTGATCGGCGAGGACGTCTTGTAGGCCTCCGGATCGAGCTCGGGCGTGTTGAGGATGTTGGAGGTGTACTCGTGGTTGTACTGCATCCAGTCGCCGACCGGGCGCAGCGCCGCTCCGGCCTTGAACGTGCCAGGGCTGCGGAACAACGCCATGTAGGTCATGAAGCCGCCGTACGAGCCGCCATAGATGCCGGCGCGTGCGCGATCGCCCTGCTTGGTGGCCACCAGCCAGTCCAGGCCATCCAGATAATCTTCCAGCTCGGGGTGGCCCATGTTGCGATAGATCGCCGTGCGCCAATCGCGGCCGTAGCCTTCGGAGGCGCGATAGTCCAGGTCCAGCACGATATAGCCCTGCTGCACCAGCAGGTTGTGGAACATCTGCTCGCGGAAATACGGGGTATAGCGTTCGGAGACATTCTGCAGATATCCGGCGCCGTGCACGAACATCACGATCGGATACTGCTTGCCCGGCTCGGGTGTCCTGGGCCCGTAATACTTGCCCCAGACCGTGCCGGCGCCGTGCTTGGACGGGATTTGCACGTACTGCGGCGCAATCCACGGCTGCGCCTTGAAGGCGGGCGTACGGGTGTCGGTGAGCACGGTGGTTTGGCCGCCGGTGGCCGGCACCACGGCCAGTTGGGTCGGTAGATAGCTGCCGGAGTAGCGCACCAGCAACTGCTGGCCGTCGGGCGACAGGCTGAAGCCTTCCACGCCGTTCAACGCAGTGATCTCGGTGAGCTGATCGTTGCGCAGATCGAGCTTGCAGACTTCGTAATCGCCCGGCCATTTCTGGTTGCACAGGAAGAACATGCCGCTGCCATCGGCGCTGGGCACCGGCATCGACACTTCCCACTTGCCGCGCGTGCGCTGGCGCGGCTTGCCGTTGCCGTCCACGGTATACAGCTGCGAATAGCCGGATTCTTCCGACAGCAGCCACAGCGTGCGGTTGTCGGGCAGCCAGCCGAAATCGTTGAAGTCCCAGTTGATCCACGCGCTGTCGCTCAAACGGTGACGCGGCTGCAGCTTGGCGTTGTCCAGGTCCACGCTGGCGATCCAGCGGTCCTTGTTGTCCACCGCGCGAATTTCCACCGCCACATTGCGGCCGTCGTCGCTCCAGTGCACGGCCGGCCCGCTGCCGTCGCCATCGCTTTCCACGCGCACTGCGCGGTTGCCCTTGAGAGGGTCACGCTTGGCGGCCTTGCGCAAGGCCGCCAATGGGTCGGTGGCGATGCCGGGGAGCGGATCGAACGACAGCGATTTGGCCGTGCCCGCGCCGACATCCACCAGCCACAGCGCATGCGCGGTCGGTGCGTTGCGGCCGACACGGGTACGCACTTCCTGGAATTCTTCGTAACCGGATTCGGTCACGTATTTGGGCATCTTGCCGGCCTGGCCTTCGTCGGCGTTCTTGGCCTGTGTGACCACCAGCAGATGGCGGCCGTCCGGCGACAAGGCGCTATCGACAATTTCCACCTCATCGCCCAGATACACCGGCGCTGCCGCACGCGTGGCATCGGCGCGGCGCCAGGCATCTTCCTGCGTGCGTAGCGCGTCGCGTTGCTCCTTGTCGCGGCGCAAGGTGGCCAGCGTCGCCAGTTGCTGCTCGCGCAGCACATCGGCCTTGGGAGCGGCGTTGGGATCGCGCTCGGCCTTGACCACCGCCACCTGCGCGGTGCCGCCGTCGGCGCGCCAGTGGTACCAGTTGTTGCCCGCGCGCCAGATCGCACCGCCGTCGCTGGCGAACTGCGGACGCGATTCGGTCTCGTTGCTGCGGGTCAGCTGGGTCAGCGCACCTGTGCGCAGGTCTCGCAGGAAGATGTCGCCGTTACGTGCGAACAGCATGCGCTGACGGGTGGCATCGTAACTGGGGTTTGCCGCATCCAGGCCGGCGCGCGCGGTGTCGGCCACACGTTCGGCGGTGCCGCCGCCGATGCTCTGGCGATAGGTGTCGCGTACCGGGCTGCCATTGCGCTTGAGCAGGTATTGCACCTGTTTGCCATCCCATTGCCACCAGGCCTGGTCCACCGACGGCCCGATCCAGTCCGGGTCGGCCATCGCCTGTTCGATGGTGAGCGGGGCGGCAGACTGCGCATGCGCAGTGGTGGCCAGCAGCAGAAGGGTCAACGGCAACAATCTAGGCATCGGACACGGCTGGACGCAAAGGAGAGCGCGCAAGCCTAGCAGTTCGCCTTCGCCGCGGGCTGGGCCACAGGTCATGCGTGCGTGGCTGCGTGCAGCGCGCAACAACTAACCGCTCGTGATTAGCGGCCGCGACCGTGCCGAGCGCTGCGCAAGGCATGCAGCGACAGGCGACAGCAGTGCATGGCATCAGCGAGGCGCGAGACGCCAGCCAAGCAATGAACTCTTCAACGCGACTGGGCTGACGAAGCCAGGCGTGCGCGTGCCGGGCTGGCACAAACGCAGACGAATCCGGGAGAAATTTCGCAGGAATATGGAAAACGTCGTTGTGCACAGGTATCGCACGACAGCCATTCACAGCGGGCGCGAATGGCCGCATCGCAGCGCCCGGCGCTGCCATGCCGAGGTAGGATCTCGGCCCGCGAGCAGGGGATTTGCCGTGCCGCACAAGGCACGCGCCGCACACGCAACTGCGCCGGCCGCCCAATTGCCAGGCGCTCGCGCCGATCGATGCGGCTTGCAGCGGGAACCTCCCGACTTGCCAGCAGCGCGGGTGGCGGCCAAGCTAGCGCGCTTTTGCGACCGTCGGTTTTCATGTCCAGCCAGCCTGCTCCCGCTATGTCCCATCCGATGGCTGTTGGTGCGCTCGACCGGCCGCTGGCCTGGCGCGCGGGGCAGTCGGTCGATCTGGCCACCTTCATCGCGCATGTGCACGGGCTGGCGCAGCAGCTGCCCGAAGGTCGTCATGCGGTAAATCTGTGCGAGGACCGCTACCGGTTCATGGTGGCGTTCTACGCGTGTGCGCTGCGCGGGCAGGTGTCGCTGCTGCCATCGTCGCGCGCACCGGCGGTGGTGGGCGAAGTACAGGCGCGCCACGCCGATGCGTATTGCCTGGGCGATCTGGACTTGGAGCTCGCGCCGCCGCGGTATTGGCAGCTGCCGGCCGAATTGCCGCAGGCCAAGGGCCCGATTCCGCAACTGGCCGACGACGCACTGGTGGCGATCGGTTTCACCTCCGGCAGCACTGGCAGCCCGCAACCCAATCCCAAGACGTGGGGCAGTTTCTTGACCAGCACGCGCCAGGACCTGGTCGCGCTGGAAAGCCTGTGGGCGCACACCGACGCCGTGCCGCACGTGGTCGCCACGGTGCCGCCGCAGCACATGTATGGCATGGAGTTGTCGGTGCTGCTGCCGATGGTGACCACCCTGGCAGTACACGCCGGGCGCCCGTTCTTTCCGGACGATGTGGTGCGTGCGCTGGCAGATATTCCCGCGCCGCGTGTCTTGGTGACCACGCCGGTGCATCTGCGTGCGTTGGTCGAATCCGGTGTCGCATTGCCGCCGCTGGCTGGCATCGTGTCGGCCACTGCACCGCTGGCTCCGGAAATCGCCGTTGCGGCTGAAGCGCGTTTCGGCGGTGAAGTGCGCGAGATGTTCGGCTCCACCGAAACCTGCGTGTTCGCTGTGCGTCGCACCGCATTGGAAGCGGCGTGGACGCCCTTGCCCGGCGTACGCCTGGAAACGCAGGCCGCAGGCACGCTGGTGCATGCGCCGCATCTGGCCACGCCGGTGCTGCTGGCCGACATGATGGACGTGGCCGACGACGGCCGTTTCCAGGTGCGCGGCCGTCAGGCCGATCTGCTGGAAATTGCCGGAAAACGCGCATCGCTGGCCGACCTCACCCGGCGTCTGCTCGCCATTCCCGGCGTGGTCGACGGCACCATCGTGCAACTCGTGCCCGATCCCGGCCAAGCGGTCGGCCGCATCGCCGCGCTGGTGGTCGCGCCCACCCTGGACGAAGCCCAGGTGCTGGCCGCACTGCGCGTCAGCGTGGATCCGGTGTTCCTGCCGCGCCGCCTGCGCAAAGTCGCGGCATTGCCACGCAATGAAACCGGCAAACTGCCGCGCGATGTGGTGCTGGGACTGCTCAAGGGTGAGTGAGGCTGGGTAAGCCCGTCTGCAGGTCGCTCACGCCGGCCGGGTGAGCGGATGGCTCACTGGTCAGGCGCTGGGTGGGCGCAGAGATAGGCTGCGGTGGAGCAATTCAGTTGGTGGGTCCTACTTCGGTCGGTTCGATGGCATGCATGCGGTCGGCTTCGGGGGAGTGGTCATTACCGTTGCTGGGTTGCGGTAAGTTCGTTGCTTCGCACTTGTACGTCATTGCCGTGCTGCGCTCATTGCATTGGCTTTGTTGGCACCCCGCACGGGGGCGTCGCTGGGCAAGCTCCATCTCGCAAGCTGTGGCAAACTCGGCCCAGGCGGCAGTGCTGGGGAGCATAGTTGCACCATCCAACCTTCGCGGCCACTCACTGGCCTACAACTCATTCAAGCCGAAGGTGCTTCGCAACTCGGTTTAATTCAAGCGTTACCTGACAGGGGAAAAAATGTCGTTTTCACAGCGCATGGGCCTGAAGCCCATTAGGGAACTAATCCAGGCTGACGGAATGGACACTCCGTTAAGAAATGCCCTGTGGGATGCCCTGCATTTATGCGTATGGTCAAAGGCGAAGAATCTTGTGCGGTACGGACACGTGTCGGGATCAAATGTTGAAATGCTGATCTTTCAACTGTGGCATCGCTTCTTCAACCTCCCTATCGACAAAGCGCCTGACTATATAGGTGATGCTGTCGAACAAGTGCGCCAATTCCATTTCGGCTGCGATTGGAATGAATGTTACGACCTGCTTGAGTTCTGCGTTACCTATGCACCTGACGATCTCGCCAAGGCGCTGACGAAATTTGCTAACGTCGTCCTCCAAGAGCACATTTCCGGTTACCGAATAGTTGATTGGAAAGTGACTCCCATAACAAACTCGGAAGAGATAGAAAGCATCCAGCAGGCCCTTGGCAATCCAGCTGTGAATGCTGGCGCGACTGCGCATTTCAAGCTTGCTCTCCAAATGCTGTCCGACCGAAAAGCTCCGGACCATAGAAACTCGATCAAAGAGTCAATAAGCGGTGTCGAGGCGATCTGCAAAGAACTGACCAAAGATCCATCCGCAACACTTGGCCAAGCCCTCAAGCCGCTAGAAGATAAGGGGCTACTTCATCCGGCGCTAAAATCTGCTCTATCCAAGCTATACGGGTATACCTCAGATTCCAGCGGCATTCGTCACGCAATGCTCGACGAACCGTCACTCACATTCGCAGACTCAAAGTTCATGCTCGTTGCCTGCACAGCTTTTGCAAACTATTTGATCGAAGAATCACGTTCCACGGCTGTCAGTTAACAACTCATGTATGGACTCACATTGCAATAGCGCACAGCGTGATCGTTGATGGGCGAAGCGGATCGGTTGCAGTCGTGTATACGGCCTTGGGTTGAGCATTGAGTGCTTGTGCCATCATGAAATGTCCGACCTGGGGACCGAGCCCTTGGTCGCGACGTTGCCTGCAATATCTGCGTTGTGGCAGGCGCGGCGGCCAGGAGGATTGCCAGAGCAAGCACTTTGCCTCCTTGAGAACGTGGTCTTGCCGAAAGCGCACACGATCAGACCGGGAGATATCGCCGGCCAGTGCCTGGGCCCGGCATGGTCGGCGACGAGATAGATCAGCATCTGGCGCAATGATGATCGTCTCTGCCTGGCGCATGCCGCATACGGCAATGCGCATGTCAGTGGATAGCGGCTCGCAGGTCGTCCCGGGCTGCGGCCTCCGCACGCACGGCATCAGTCAGCCATGCACACCATCGATCTCCACCGCCAGCTCATCGCGGCAGATCACCGCGTGCAGCAGCAGGCGCGGGACCGCATCGCCGAAGCGCGCATCCAGTGCCTGCGCAACCCTGGGCAGGTCGTCGTGTTCGCGCACATAGACTTTCAGGCGCGTGCCGGCGCCGAACTGCGCGGGTAACGCAGGCGCATGCTGACGCGCGGCACCGAGCAGCGCATCGAAATTGGCGAAGGTTTCTTCCAGCTGCGCCAGCAATTGGCCGGTATGCATCGAGGCGTGGCCCACCACCGCAGCGGTGCCCGACAGCAGCAGCGGCATGTCGCTGCCGGCCGGCGGCAGCATGGCACGGGCGAAACTGGGTGGCTGCGGGCCGTACTGACGCGGGTAGTGGTAGGCACTGACCTGGCGCGGGTTTTCCAGCGGCGTGCCGGCATTGGCGGCGGCCAGCCAGTAGATCTGGATGATGCGCTCGGCATCGCAACGGCCCACGGCGGTGGCGGCCGGCAATTGCGCGGTGTCGAATGCGCCCAACCCGCGTGCACGGCCCACGCAGAATTGCCGGTAACGTTCCCGATCGCCGCTCCCCAGGGTGATGGCGTCGAGGTAATTCCAGATCCGCAGCAACCGTGGCGTCTGGCCGTTGCTGACGAAGGCGGTGATTTCCGCGTACGCCCTGGCGGCGGCTTCTTCGATATCCACATCCTGCTCGTCGATCTCGATCACGCCGAACTGCAGGTGCCCATCGCTGGACCAGGCGATGTTGCCCTCGCGGCCGCTGCTTACCTGCGCATCGGTGCGCCACACTTCCAGCACGCTGGCCTGGTACGGCTGCAGCGGCACGCGCAGATAGCGCGGGTCGTGCAGGCGCGGCGCCGCATCGCCGAAGCCGAACGCGGCCAGCACCTGCGGGTCGGCCAGCAGCACGGCAGGGTCGGCCTGGTCGACATAGTCGACCTGCAGCCGGGGATGGCGCACGGCGTGCGTGGTCTGGGCCTGGGAAGCGGTCATTGAGCGTCTCGTTGTTGCGTGTCGCGTTGCAAGGTGTCGCCGTCGAAGCCGAGCTTGGCCTGACGTCGGCGATGGCGCCACGACTGCCAGGCGCGCGGCATCATCGACAAGGTGGTGAGTGCGTACAGGGCGCGAAAGGCGCGCAGGCGGATGCGGACTTTGGGGGCGTCGAACACATCGCCGGCCAGCATCGCCACCACTGCCTGTTCCACCTGCCAGGTGTTTTGCGGGTGCGCGAACAAGGCGCGCATGGTGGGCGAGGTGAAGCGGTAGATGAACCACTTGAATTCATCCACGCCGCGTGTGAGTTCGCGCTGCAGCTCGCGCTGCAGTTTCGCCTCCGAGTGCGGTGCGCGCAGTGCCGCATCCACCATCGCCGCGCCGCGTTCGGCGCTGTGCATGGCCAGGAATACGCCAGAGGAAAACATCGGGTCGACGAAGGTGTAGGCATCGCCCAGCATCAACCAGCGCGGCCCGGCCATGCGCGTGCATTCGTAGGCGTAATTGCCGGTGGCATGCACCGGTGCCACGCGCTCGGCCCCAAGCATGCGCGCGTTGAGCTCGGCGTTGAGCGCCAGCGTGCGCATCAAGAAGCCCTCGCTGTCGCCCTTGCGGGTCTTCATGTAGTCCGGGTAGCAGACCGCGCCCACGCTCATGATGTCGTCCGGCAGCGGAATCAGCCACATCCAGCCGTGCGCATGCCGGTAGATGCTGATGTTGCCGGCATCCTCGCCCGGGCGTCGTGTCACGCCGCGGAAATGGCTGAACACCGCGGCCGACTGATGCTTTGCATTGGCGCGTTTGAGCTTGAGGCGGTTGCCCAGAAAGGTGTCGCGGCCGCTGGCATCGAGCAGATAGCGCGGGCGGAACTGCTGCACGCCACCATCTGCCGTGCGTGCCTGCAGCACCGGTCGTCCGCCCTCGAACAGGACTTGCTCCACGCAGACCTGCTCGCGTGCATCCACCCCCACCGCACGCGCACGCTGGAACAGCACGTGGTCGAATTGCGCACGCGGCACCTGAAAGGCGAAGTCGGCCTTGGCATCGAGCGCGTGGGAGAAACGGAACGTGTTGTAGCCGCCGCTGTCGTTGGGAAAATCTGCCCCACGCTTCAGCACGCCGATGGCGCGCACCTCTTCCAGCACGCCCAGGCGCTCCAGAATCGGCATGTTCATCGGCAGCAAGGACTCGCCGATATGAAAGCGCGGGTGCTGCGCCTTCTCGAGCAGGGTCACGGACCAACCGAGCTCGGCAAGTGCGATGGCCGCGGTGCAGCCAGCCGGGCCGCCGCCGACGATCAGGACATCCGGACACTCCGGTCCGGGAGCCGGCCCGGCTGCCGGCATGGCGGTCGGGGTGGGGCGAACAGCGGTGGAAGTCATCCTGGAACGAACCTGCGGCGGGCGAGCGTCAAGCAGTCATGATAGCCTGACCGGCGGCCCGCCCAGCTTGCGGCGCGCCGATTCATCGGTGAAGAACGACCGGCAGCAGGCGCAGGCGCCGGCCAGGCTGCGCGGCAGATGCTCGGATTGGCAGCGGCGGCAACGTACACTACGGCCCGACGCGACGCTCATGCATGCCGATGGCCGCCCGCGCTGCTCTTGCTTGTTCTCACTCATGTTGCCCGACCCTGACCTGTGGAAATCCTGGATGTCCTCGCAAACCGCTGCCGAACGTGAACTGGCCGAACTCCTGGTCGAAAGTCTGAACCTGGAGGACGTCCAACCCGCCGACATCGATCCGGAGGCGCCGTTGTTCAATACCGGGCTGGGGCTGGACTCGATCGACGCGCTGGAACTGGCGCTGGCGATCAGCAAGCGCTACGGCTTCCAGCTGCGCTCTGACAACGACGAAAACCGTCGCATCTTCGCGTCGCTGCGCGCACTGTCGGCGCATGTCCAAGCCAACAAGACCGTCTGACCTGCCAACTGCGCCATCCCCCGACGCACCCGCGTGGGTGCTGGGGCTGGGCGTTCTGCTGGCGGTGGCGTATTCGCCGTTGGCGCATTGGGCCAATGCCAGTCATCGACCGGAATTGGCCGTCATCGCCGGTGGTTTGCTGGTGCTGATGGTGTTGATCGAACCGATGGTTGCGCGCCGGCCCTGGGCCTGGGCGTTGGCGCTGCTGCTGCTTGCCGGGCTGGGTGCGCTGTGGCATTCGCCCTACGCGATGTTGGTGCTGGCGGCGCCGCCAGTGGTGTTTACCGGTTGGGTGGCCTGGTTTTTCGGGCGCAGCCTGCGCGCCGGAAGCACGCCACTGATCACGCGCATTGTTGAAGGCCTGTACGGCCAGGCCGGCATGCTGATCACGCCCGAACAACGCCGCTATACGCGCCGCCTCACGCTGGCCTGGGCCGTGCTGCTGTGCGGCCTGACCCTGGCCAATCTGGTGCTGGGTCTGTGCGCCGAGCCCAGCGGCGTGCTCGCGCAGCTGGGGCATGCCTCGCCGCTGCCGATCAGCGACGCGCGCGCCTCGTTGTTCGCCAATCTGCTTGCCTATGGCGTGATTGGCGGCTTCTTCGTTGGGGAATATCTATTGCGTGGTCGCTGGTTTCCACAGCGCCCCTATCGTAATCTGCCAGACTTCTTGCGTCAGATGGCGCGGCTCGGGCCGGATTTCTGGCGCGATCTGCTGCGCTGAGTGCGTGGCCTGGGGCAGCGACGGACGTGCATATTTTCGGGGACAAGACAAAAATGCCGTTGGCAAGGATGCCGTCGCGCCTGGCGTGGGCTGTGTTCAACCTGTTGCAATTGGCGTTCACGCTGGCCTTTACCGCTGGCGGCATCGTCTATGCATTGGTGGTGCTGGCGATCACCCGCGATGCCGACCGCCTGCTGCGCATGGGCAGCTGGATGTGGGCGCCGGTGCTGTTCCGTGGCGCGGGCGCCACCGTCATCGTGGAAGGACGCGAGCGGGTGGATTGGTCCAAGAACTATCTGTTCGTGAGCAACCACCAGTCGATCATCGACATCTGTGCGCTGTTCCATGCCTTGCCGGTGCCGCTGCGCTTTTTGCTCAAGCAGGAAATGCGCAAGGTGCCGTTCGTGAACTGGTATGCGCGCGCCGCCGGCATGCTGTTTCTGGACCGCGACAGCCGCAGGGCAGGGGCACTGGTGCGGCGCCAGGCTGCCGCACTGCTGCGCGAGGGCAAACAGTTGTGTCTGTTTCCCGAAGGCACCCGCAGCCGCACCGGCGCATTATTGCCATTCAAGGCCGGGCTACTGCAGGCCGCTATCGATGCTGGCGTGCAGGTGGTTCCGGTGGCGCTGGATGGCTGCGGCAAGGTCTTGCCGATCGATGGCCTGTTCAGGGTGAGGCCGGGCATCATCCGCGTGCGGATCGGTGCGCCGATCGCGGTGACCGGGCCGGATGCGCCCGATCGCCAACAATTGACCGAGCAGGCACACAAGGCCGTGGCTGCAATGCTTCAACCCAGGATCTGAGTTCTGCGCTTATGGATTTCGTTGTGCCGCATGATCATCCCTGCCTGCCCGGACATTTCCCGGGCCGTCCCGTGGTGCCTGGCGTGGTCGTGCTCGACCATGTGCTGCAGGCGGTGGAAGCCCTGCATGGTCCGCGCGCGGCCATGCGCCTGCCGCAGGTGAAATTCGTGCAGCCCTTGCTGCCCGGCCAGACCGCCTCGGTCACGCTGGAAGGCGATGGACCGCGCTGGCGCTTTCGCGTGCAACGCGACGAGGCGTTGCTGGTCAGCGGCGAACTGGTGGCCGAGGCAGCGGCATGAGCAAGCACTGGAAACAGCGTCCGGAAGGTGGCGGGCGCTTTGCGTTGTGGCTGATTCGCGGCATCGCCCGGCACGCCGGACGTGCGGTGGGGCGTGCGCTGCTGTACCCGATCACCCTGTACTTCCTGCTGGTGCGTGGCCCAGAGCGCGCCGCCTCGCGTGCCTATCTGGGGCGGGTGCTGGGCCGCCCGGCCACGCTGCGCGATGTGGCGCGGCACATCCACACCTTCGCCTCGACCATCCTGGACCGGGTGTACATGCTGTGCGGGCAGATGCAGCGCTTCCGCGTGGACATCACCGGCCTGGATCAACTGCACACGCAAATGGATCGCGGCCGCGGCGTGCTGATCTTCGGCTCGCACCTGGGCAGCTTCGATGCGCTGCGCGTGCTGGCCACCGAGCGCCCGGACGTGCAGGTCAAGGTGGTGCTGGACAAGGCGCACAACCGCGCCATGACCGACCTGCTGGGGGCGCTCAACCCGCAGCTGGCCGCCAACATCATCGATGCCGGCATGGACGCGACCTCGATCGTCATGGCGATCAAGGAAGCCACCGATGCCGGTGCGCTGGTGGCGCTGCTGATCGATCGCCCGCGCGAAGGCGACCCGGCGCTGCCGGCGATGTTCCTTGGTCGCAATGCGATGTTCCCGACTTCGCCGTGGCTGATCGCCGCTGCGCTCAAGGTGCCGGTGGTGCTGGCGTTCGGCCTGTATCACGGCGGCAATCACTACGAGCTTGCGTTCGAAACCTTCAGCGAAGGATTGGACGTGCCGCGTCGTCAGCGCGCCCCGGTGCTTGCGGTACTCATGCGCGATTACGCTGCCAGGCTGGAACATTACACCTGCTACGCGCCGTACAACTGGTTCAACTTCTACGATTTCTGGAACACCCACCATGCCGATGTGCCGCACCCTGCCGTGGATGCTGATACTGCTGTTCAGCGCCGCACCGCTATGCGCCGCACCGCCTGAGACGCTGGACGTCGGGCAGGTGCTGCAGCGCCTGGCGCGCCCCGCACCGGTCAGCACCGAATTCGTCGAATTGCGCGGCTCGGCCTTGCTGAAGACGCCATTGCGCGTGGAGGGCCACTACCGCCGCCCGGACGCCCAGACGCTGGTGCGCGAGGTCAGTGCGCCGTATCACGAAACCACCACGCTGACCGGCGACGAAGGCGTGCTGGAACGCGAAGGCAAATCGCCACGCCGTTTCTCGTTGAGCCGCGTGCCCGAGCTGGCCGGCTTGAAGTCCGGCTTCGGCGCGTTGCTGTCCGGCGACCGCGCGCTGCTGGAACAGCACTACAGTGTGAGTGGCCAGGGCCAGCCGCAGGCCTGGCAACTCACGCTGCAGCCCAAGGACGCTGCCGTGGCCAAGCAGGTGCACGCGTTGCGGCTGTACGGACGCAACGACGAACTGCGGTGTATCGAAAGCGTGCCAGCCAAGGGCGACATGCAGCGCACGCTGCTGGGCAGTGCCGCGCGCGCGGCTGCCGGCGTGACCGATGCCGCCGCGCTGACCACGCTCTGCCACGGTTCGGGCGCGTGACCGCGCGCTGGATGGTTGCGCCGGTCGTCTCCAGAAACATCACAGCATTCGCCGCGGAAAAGCGCACATCGCCGATAACGCCCGATGCCGCGCGCGCGGCCGGTGGGCGTTCGGCCGCTGCCGCAGGACATGCATCCCATGGCGCTTGAATTGAACGCAAACCGCCGCATCGGCTTGGCGCTGCTGTGGCTGGCGTTGCTGGCGGTGGCCGGATTCTGGTTGAGCGAGACGCTCAAGGTCACTGGCGATCTGCGCAAGTTCATGCCCGCCCTCAGCAAAAACGACGCGTCGTTGCAGCCCGATGCCGCGCGCGCGGCCGGTGGGCGTTCGGCCGCTGCCGCAGGACATCCATTCCATGGCGCTTGAATTGAACGCAAACCGCCGCATCGGCCTGGCGCTGCTGTGGCTGGCGTTGCTGGCGGTGGCCGGATTCTGGTTGAGCGAGACGCTCAAGGTCACCGGCGATCTGCGCAAGTTCATGCCCGCCCTCAGAAAAAACGACGCGTCGTTGCAGCCCGATGCCGCGCGCGCGGCCGGTGAGCGTTCGGCCGCTGCAGCAGGACATCCATTCCATGGCGCTTGAATTGAACGCAAACCGCCGCATCGGCCTGGCGCTGCTGTGGCTGGCGTTGCTGGCGGTGGCCGGATTCTGGTTGAGCGAGACGCTCAAGGTCACTGGCGATCTGCGCAAGTTCATGCCCGCCCTCAGCAAAAACGACGCGTCGTTGCAGCCCGATGCCGCGCGCGCGGCCGGTGGGCGTTCGGCCGCTGCCGCAGGACATCCATTCCATGGCGCTTGAATTGAACGCAAACCGCCGCATCGGCCTGGCGCTGCTGTGGCTGGCGTTGCTGGCGGTGGCCGGATTCTGGTTGAGCGAGACGCTCAAGGTCACCGGCGATCTGCGCAAGTTCATGCCCGCCCTCAGAAAAAACGACGCGTCGTTGCAGCCCGATGCCGCGCGCGCGGCCGGTGAGCGTTCGGCCGCTGCAGCAGGACATCCATTCCATGGCGCTTGAATTGAACGCAAACCGCCGCATCGGCCTGGCGCTGCTGTGGCTGGCGTTGCTGGCGGTGGCCGGATTCTGGTTGAGCGAGACGCTCAAGGTCACTGGCGATCTGCGCAAGTTCATGCCCGCCCCGCGCACGCCGGCGCAAAAATTGCTGATCGAAGAACTTGGCGAAGGCCCTGGATCGCGGTTGCTGCTGATGGCGTTGTCCAACAACGATCCGGTCACCTTGGCCGAGCAGTCGCAGCAACTGCACCAAGCGCTGTCCGCGCAGCCGGAGCTGTTCGAACTGGTCAGCAATGGCGGCAATGCCGGGTTGGAGGCGATTCCCAAGCGCTTGCTGCCGTACCGCTATCTGCTCAGCGACAGCTTCGACAAGACCCCGCTCGACGCGCCGACGCTGGAAGCGGCGTTGCAGGCGCGCGTGCAGGATCTGGGCTCGCCGGCGGCGGCCATGGTGGAGCCATTGCTGCCGCGCGACCCCACGATGGAAATCCTGCATCTGGCCGAAACCCTGCAGCCGGCGGCGATGCCGCGCACGCGCAATGACGTGTGGTTCGATCGCGCCGGCACGTCGGCACTGTTGATCGTGCAGACCCGCGCGGCAGGCTTCGACCCCACCGGCCAGCAACTGGCCTACGACGCCGTGCAAGCGGCGTTCGCGAAGGTCAGCAAAGGCACCGCCACTCGGCTGACGCTGACCGGGCCGGGCGCATTCGCCGTGGAAATCACCGCGCGCACGCAGGGCGAGGCGCAGTGGATCGGCACGCTGGATACGGTCGGCCTGGTGCTGCTGCTGCTGGTGGCCTACCGCAGCTGGAAGATTCCGGTGCTTGGCGTGCTGCCGCTGGCCAGCGCCGGTCTGGCCGGCCTGGGTGCGGTGGCGCTGCTGTTCGACGGCGTGCACGGCATCACCGTGGCATTCGGCTTCACGCTGATCGGCGTGGTGCAGGATTACCCGATCCACCTGTTCAGTCATCAGCGCCCCGGTCTGGATCCGCGCGAGAACGCACGGCATCTGTGGCCGACGCTGGCCACCGGCGTGGTCTCCACCTGCATTGCCTATGTGACCTTCCTGTTTTCCGGCGTGGACGGCCTGCGGCAGCTGGCGGTGTTCACCATCGCCGGCCTTGCCACTGCTGCGGTCACCACGCGCTGGCTGTTGCCGGCCTTGATCGACCCGGCCCCGCGCGATTACGCGGACTCGCGCCTGCTGGCGGTGCTGTGGCGCGGCATTGCGCGCCTGCCCAGGCCGCGCATCAGCCTGGCGGTGATGGCCGTGATCGGCATGGCGGTGATCGTGTTCGCGCCGGGGCAATTCTGGCAGAACGATCTGTCCAAGCTGACCCCGGTGCCGCCCAAGGCCTTGGCGCAGGACACCCATCTGCGTCAGGAACTGGGCGCGCCGGATGTGCGTTACGTGCTGGCGCTGCCGGCAGCCAGCGATGAGGCGGCATTGCAGGCCAGCGAGCAGTTGCGTCCGCGCCTGGATGCCTTGGTGCGCGATGGTGCGTTGCTCGGTTACGACATGGCGGCACGCTATCTGCCCAGTGCCAAGACCCAGCGTGCGCGACAGGCCGCATTGCCCGACGCCGCGCAGGCGCGCGCGTTGACCGAGCGTGCCGTGGCTACCACGCCGTTCCGGAGCGATGTGTTTGCGCCATTCCTGCAGGATCTGGATGCCGCCAAGCGTGCCGCACCGCTGCTGCCGAAGGATCTGAGCGGCTCGCCGCTGGCGACCTCGGTCGGTGGCCTGCTGCTCGGCCGTGGCGATCGCAGCATCGCGCTGGTGTCCTTGACCGGCCTGCGCGATCCGGCAGTGTTGGCGGCCGCCGTGCAAGGCAGCGGCGCGCAATTGCTGGATCTGAAGGACGCCTCCGAATCGTTGGTGGCCGCCTACCGCGGACGCGTGCTCGGTGCGCTGGTCCTTGCCGCATTGCTGCTGGCAGTGACCGTGGCGATTGCATTGCGCAGCCCGCGCCGCATCGTGCGGGTGCTGCTGCCGATGGCGCTGACCACGGTGCTGATCCTGGCGATCCTGCGCGGCACCGGGGTGGAGCTCAATCTGTTCCATCTGATCGCGCTGATCCTGGCCGCCGGTCTGGGCCTGGATTACGCGCTGTTCTTCGATCACGCCGGCGACGATCACGCCGACCAGCTGCGTACGCTGCATGCGTTGATCGTCTGCAGCCTGATGACGCTGCTGGTGTTTGCGCTGTTGGCCGCCTCCAGTATCCCGGTCTTGCGTGCGATCGGCAGCACGGTGGCGTTGGGCGTGTTGTTCAATTTCATTCTGGCCTTGCTGGTGTCGCGCGAACCGGCGCTGGAACGCACCGCGAACGGAGAGCCGCATGCAGGGACGTGACGCAATCGCCGCGCTGATTCCGCACCAGGGCAGCATGTGCCTGTGGGAAGAGGTGATCGAGTGGGATGCGCAGCGCATCGTGCTGCGCAGTCACGCGCACCGCAGCGATACCCATCCGTTGCGGTGCAATGGGCGCCTGCGCGCGCTGCATCTGTGCGAATACGGCGCGCAGGCCATGGCCGTGCATGGTGGGTTGCTGGGTCGCGCATCCGGCAAGCCGGTACGCCCGGGCATGCTGGTCGCGCTGCGTAGCGTGGAATTGCACGTGGCATATCTGGACACCTTGCCGGATGCGATCGACTGCCAGGCGCAGGTGTTGATGCAGGGCGAAGACAGCCAGCAATACAGTTTTCGCCTGACCCACGGCGAGCAATTGCTTGCCGAAGGACGCGCCACCGTGATGCTGGGCGCCGCCTGAGGCCTGCGCTCAGGGATTGACGGGTGTCTTCGCCGCGATCAGCGCGCTCAGATTGCCGACGCCGGGCAGGCGATGCGCATACAGCCGCGCGATGTCGCCGCCGCTGTGCAGATGCTCGAAATGCTCCAGACCGATCGACAGGAATTCCGCACTGCCATCGTGCGGCGTTTTGATCTCGCCGACTTCGAGTGCCTTCAAGGCGCTGATCCAATGGAAGGACTGGCCAGCGTCTTCGCGATTGAAATAGGCGTACCAGACCGGAATGCGGAACAGCCGCTCGAATGCCACCGCGCGTCTGAGTTCATCCTCATAGGGCAGGCTGTAGCAGGTGTTCTTGTACCTGTTGCGGTTCTTGACGTCGATGGCGATCAAGCCGATCGACTCCAGCAGCAGCAGGAAATCCGGCCGTTTGACCGCTGTGCCGAACAACGGCGCGAAGGTCTCCGGCGCCTGGCAGATGGCCACATAACTGAAGCCATGTAACTGCAGCCACGCGTTCATCGCATCCTCGCCCTGCTTGCCCAGTTCGATCAGGGTCACTGCGCTCATGTGGTGCCGCTCCTTGTCGCCGCGCACGATCGCGCATGTCCAAACGCTAGCAATCCGACGCGATGGCGCTCAAGCGCCCACTGTCCGATGTGCGGCCTAGTCGAGAAAATGCGCCACCGCCGCTTGCTTCGATGCACGTGTCTGTCTGCGCGCAGGCGGGTTGGTCTACGATAACGCTCCTTCCCTGCTCATATGGTTCGTGGCTTATGAACTCAGCTGCACGACGCGCACTGGTTACCGGCGGCAGCGGCGATCTTGGCGGTGCGATCTGCCGGCACCTGGCTGCGCAGGGCCGGCATGTCATCGTGCACGCCAACCGCAACCTGACGCGTGCGGACGAGGTGGTTGCCGCGATCGTGGCCGATGGCGGGAGCGCACAGGCAGTGGCCTTCGATGTGGCCGACGCGCAGGCAAGTGCGGCGGCGCTGGAGCGTTTGCTGGAAGCTGGCCCGATCCAGATCGTGGTCAACAATGCCGGCATCCATGACGACGCGCCGATGGCAGGCATGAATGCCGAGCAGTGGCACCGCGTCATCGACGTGTCGCTGCACGGTTTTTTCAACGTCACCCAGCCCTTGCTGCTGCCGATGGCGCGCACGCGTTGGGGCCGCATCGTCAGCGTGTCGTCGGTGGCGGCCGTGTTGGGCAATCGCGGGCAGACCAACTACGCCGCCGCAAAGGCGGCCTTGCACGGCGCCAGCAAGTCGCTTTCGCGCGAAATGGCCAGCCGCGGCATTGCAGTGAATGTGGTCGCGCCGGGCGTGATCGAAAGCGACATGGTCGGCGACAGTTTTGCGCCGGAGGTGATCAAGCAATTGGTGCCGGCCGGCCGCGTCGGCAAACCCGATGAAGTGGCCGCGCTGGTCGCCTTTCTGTGCTCGGAACCGGCCGGTTACATCAATGGCCAAGTGATTGGCGTCAATGGTGGGATGGGCTGAGGGCGACCAACAAAACAAGTGCGCAGTGCCAGTCGGACGCGGCCTGCTTTGGGGTCGCTATCAGTACACGGCCAGGCTGGCAGTTGAGAGCACCGTGTACTCGAAGCTTTGAGTTGCTGCAGGGCCCTTGCCCGCTCACCATCGCAGGACACGCTGCAAGTACGTCCTTGTAAGCTCTTTGGCGGCATCCATGCCGCCAAAGGTCCCGCGACGGTGAGCGGGCAAGGACCAGTTGGGATGGTTGGTGCGCGCAGGTTTCAACAAGCGAGCATCAAACCGCGCGACGCGGTGTCCTCGCTTTTCAACAAAACCACCAGCCAATTGTTTGGTGCGGTGTCCTTGCCGATTGCGGGACCGTTGGCGGCATGGATGCCGCCAACGAGCCCCCATGGACGGGTTTACGGCGTGTCCCGCGAGCGGTGAGGGCACCGCGCGCTCGACGCCGTGCGTTTGCTGCTGGTTCTTGCTTGCCCATCATGGCGGGACAGGCTGCCAATATGTCCCTGTAGCTCTCCCGTGGTGTCGATGCCGCGTCAGGTCGCGCTGCGGTGGGCCGGCGAGCACCAGTCGAAAGTGTCGGTATGCACGACTGCGAGCAAGGCATGCCGGCTCGGCCGCCGACTCCTCTTCTCTTCATGATCAGAGCGCGCCTGCGTGAAGCACGTGCCGCTCAAGAACATGCGTTTCTAGGGAAAAGCGCCAGGGTTGGCGCGTTCGACAGCCTCACGCCGCGTCGGCATACCACGGCGCCGTAAGAATCGCCTCGCCGCTGGCATCGGCCGTTAGCGCATCCAGGCCGTGGTCGGGCAGGTCGGGGTAGCGTTGGCGTGCCTGTTGCAGGATCTCGCGCGCCAGCACTGCCATCTGCGCGACATTGCCGTGGATGCGCGCGACAAACGCATCATCGTCGAGTGTGTCGTTCAAGGCGCCATTGAGTTCGTTGAACCAGCCGATCAGGTATTGGTCCAGCAGCCGTCCGCTGCCGGCGGCGATGCCCTGGGCGGTATTGCGCACGCCCCATGCATGCAGCACTTGCTGCATTGCCAGGTTCATGTCGCGCGCGTGCAGGAAGTCGTTCTTCATGCGCGAGAGCAAGCTGAGATGGGCGATGCGCCCGCTGCAGAACAGCGGCGCCAGCAACGACCAGTAGTAGGTGTAATCCCAGATCACCTTGACCGGCATGACCTGCTCGTCGCCGAACAGCGCGTACTGATCCTGATACAGCGTCAGCGTGTTTTCGTAGAACGAGAAATACAGCTGCTGGTACAGCTCCACGTACGGGCTGAGCGACTTGCCGGCGCGGTCGCGGCCGATCAATTCACAGATGTAAGTGTTGGAGATGGCGATGAAGTCGCTGCCCGGCGAATAGAACGGGTCCAGGAACACGCCCGCTTCGCCGGTCAGTGCCCAGCGCTGCGACGAGAACACCTGCTTGCAGCCGTACGAGAAGTTGCGCAGGAACAGGAAGTCCTGCAGCCGGTAGTCGGCCTGGTCGAGCGTGGCGGCCACCTGCGGCTGATGCGTGCGCAGCCAGGTCATCGCCTTCTCGTGGGTGTTCATGCTCTCCAGCGGATGCAGGTCTGCATCGCAGACGATGCCCAGCGAATGCGCTCCCGACGACAGTGGAATCAACCAGAACCAGTAGCCCGGCCCGCACATGTGATTGGTCGAACGCCAGCGGTCCGGCGGCGTGCAGCGTTGCAGCCAGTTGCTGTCCTGCGACCAGCCGTTGGGGTCGATCAGGCCTTCCACGCGCCACCACACTGCATTGGCGTTGTGCTCGTTGTCCTGCGCCAGGCCGAGCTTGCGCTTGAGCAGGCCGGCACGGCCACTGGCATCCACCACCCAGCGTGCAGCCAGCGTGCCTGGCGTGCCGTCGCGTTCGAAGCGCACGGCGTGGTCGGTGTCGTCTTCGGACAGGTCCACGCCCTTGACGCTGCAGCTGTCGATGAAGGCGATGCCCTGCGCGCGTGCACGTTCGCCCAGAAAATTTTCGAAGCGGCCGCGGTCAATCTGCCACGACGGCGTAGGCAGGATCTTGCTCACGCCCAGTTCGGTGCAGCGGTCGATGTCTTCGCGCTTGTCGGAGAAGAAGAACCGGAACCCGAACTTGCGGATCTGCTCGGTTTCCAGATGCTCGCGCAGGCCCAGCACGTCGGCGAAATAATGCGCGCCGATTTCCACCGTGGATTCGCCGACCTTGAACGCGGCCTCGCGGACCGGATGCGCGCGTCGTTCCAGCACGGTGATGGCAAGCTCCGGATCGCGCTGCTTCAGTTGCAGGGCCAGGCTCAGCCCGGCCAGGCCACCTCCGGTGATCACGACATCGGCGCGCTGTGCATTCATGAGGAGTGGTTGCTCTTGGTGACCGCGGGGACAGTAGCAAATTCGCCGTCGGGATCGTCAACGATCACCGGGTTGGCGCGCACGCGGCGATATTCGCGCCACACATGGCCGTATGCCCACACCTGTTTGACCACGTGCGAGGTGATATTCCACAGGTCGCGCACCAGCCGGAAGTGGCTCTTGCGGAAGGTGCCCGGCGAGGTGCCGGCGTAGCGGGTCTCGATCGGCACGGCGACCACGCGTGCGCCAGCCTGGCGTGCGGCCGAAATCAGCAGCTGCGCTTCGAACACGAAGCCCTCGCCGGGCACGTTTGGCAGGGTGAACACCGAGGCCGGATACAGCCGTTGTCCGCTTTGGCTGTCGATCAGGCGGAAGCCGCACCCCCAGGCAATGCCCCAGTCGCCGAAATCGTTGCCGATGCGGCGGATGGTGGGCTGGGTGGCGCGCTTGCGCATGCGCGCACCGATGATCACGCAGCCCGGGTGGCGGTTGGCGGCAGCCAGCAGGCGCGGGAAATCGGCCGCCTTGTGCTGGCCATCGCCGTCCATGGTCATCACCGCGCGCATGCCAAGCCGCTGTGCTTCGGCAAAGCCACTGCGCAGTGCCGCGCCCTTGCCCATGCGCTGCGGGTGACGGATCAGCGTGACCGGCATGCCGGCGATGCACTCGGCGGTGCCGTCGTCCGAACCGTCGTCGATCACGATGACGTGCGCGCAATAGGCCAGCGCGTCGGTGACCACTTCGCGGATGCGCAGCGCCTCGTTCAAGGCCGGCACCAGGATGGCGGTGTCCTCCCGGCTCAGCGGTTGCCGGCTCATTGCCGGACCTCCACGCGCAGCACCCGGCCCGGCGCGGCATACAGCGCCACGCTGCCGCCATCGCCGGCCAACAGGTCCAGCAGCGGCAGCATCGGCGCCATGGCATTGTCGGCGATGTGGCGCGCCAGCGCGCCAGCGCCGGGCGAGGGCGCGCCGTCGTCCAAATGTGCCTGCAACTGCGGCTTGCCGGCCTGGCCGGGCATGCCCAGCACCAGCGCGCTACCCAGCAGCCCCTGGCTGGGGGCGACGCGCCCGAGCGGCCCGACCGAGCGGGCGTCGTAGCTGGCCAGCAGCACGGCCTGCGCGCCGGCAGCGCGTTGCACCAGCGCCTCCAGCAAGCCCTGCGCGAAGCTGCCCAGGCCGGCGCTCATCGCCGTGGCCGGGGTCATCGCACCGGCGCCGATGGTCCAGTAGCCGGCGGCGGCGTTATGCACCGAGTTGTGAAACTTGGTTGGCGAAATCGCCAACGGATCGCTGGCCAGCGTGGTGCACATGTAGTCGGAGATGGCCAGGTCGCCGTAGGTCGAGGTAAAGATCGACGGCAGGCTGGCCGGGTCGCGGCCTGCGGCGCTACAGGCGGCCAACGCAGCGTCCAGCGACACCGCCACCGTGTCCGGCGCACGCCGGCGTTCGTTGGCAGCCAGCAGCTGCGGCGCCGGGCGGGCGGGAGTGTCCTGCAGCGCGCCGCCGCGCGCGAAGGCGCCGGCAGCTTCCCAGCTGGGCAGGCCCTGGGTCCAGAAGCCGATTCCTTCGATGGTCGCGGTCAGCATCAGCGGGCCCGCCCGAACAGCAGCGAACAGTTGTTGCCGCCAAAACCGAAGGAGTTGTTCATGGCGTAGTCGATGCGGGCATGCGCGTTGTCGAAGCGGATTTGCGGGCCACAGGCCGGGTCGGGGATGTCGCTGTTCAGCGTGCCGGGCAGCACGTCGTCGCGCAGCGCGAGCAGGGCGATCACCGATTCGACGATGCCGGCCGCGCCCAGGGTGTGGCCGGTCCAGGCCTTGGTCGAACTGGCGTGCAAGGTGCCGGGGAAGATCGCAGCCACTGCGGCGGCTTCCACGCTGTCGTTGGCCGGCGTGGCGGTGCCGTGCAGGTTCAGATAACCCACTGCGGCCGGCTCCAGACCGGCGCGGTCGAGCGCACCGCGCATCGCCAGCTGCGCGCCCAGCCCTTGCGGATGCGGCGCCGACATGTGGTGGGCATCGCTGGATTCGCCGTAGCCGTACAGCCACAGCGCGGCATCCGGTGCGGCGGCCGGGCGTTCGAGCAGCGCAAAGCCGCCGGCCTCGCCCAGGCTCAGGCCGACCCGGCGTGCATCGAACGGCTGGCACATCTCCGGCGCCACCACCTGCAGCGAGTTGAAGCCGAACAGCACGCTGCCGCACAAGGTGTCCACACCGCCGACCAGCGCCGCGTCGATCACGCCGGCCTCCATCAGCCGCGCCGCCTGGGCGAACACCTTGGCGCTGGACGAACAGGCCGTGGCCACGGTGGCGCACGGGCCACGCAGGCCGGTGGCGTGCTGCACGAAGTCGCCCAGCGAATGCGGGGTGTGCACGATCGGGCGATTCAGATCCTCGGGGAAGCGCGCGCCGTCGGCGTCGTCGACCAGCCGCGTATAGGCTTCTTCGCTGGCGCCGATGCTGGAGGTGGAGGTGCCGATGATCACCGCCACGCGCTCGGCGCCGTAGCGCTGCGCAGCGGCCTGCACGGCCTGCGCCATCCCGTCCTGCTGCAGGGCCAGCCAGGCCAGGCGGTTGTTGCGGCAATCCCACGCTTGCAGGGAATCGGGCAGTACAACGTCTTCAACGCCATCGACGCGGCCAACCCAGCATGGCAGCAGCGGTTGCGCGCCGAAATCGTTGCGACGCAGGCCGCTGCGTCGGGCGGTCAACGCGGCGGCCTGGGCGGCAAGCCCGGCACCGAGCGCGGTGGTGGAAGTGAACGCGGTGACGGCAACCGGGGCCATCTGGGACGAATGCTGCGCTTGGCTCACGATGGTCTGGCTGGCAAAAAGTGCGGTCAGTATATCGATGGCGCGCGTGGGTCCCGTGGACGGCGCAACTGAACGTCACCGTCATGTGGCTGACGCGGCTGGGATTTTTCGCACAGGCCGCGCTTTCGCCGTCGCCGCAATTGCGACACAATCGACGCGACACATCTCTCTTCAGAGCGCGACCACGCGCGCATGCACGCCTACGTCTATAAAAGCCAACGCAAGCAGGACACCTTCGTCTATCTCGCCGCACGTGACGATTTCTCCGGTCTTCCTGCCGCCGTGCAGGCGCAGCTGGCGCCGTTTACGTTCGTGCTGGATGTGGCGTTGACGCCCGAGCGCCGGTTGGCGCAGGCCGATGCGGCCACGGTGCGCGAGGCGCTGGGCAAGCACGGCTTCTATCTGCAATTGCCCAAGACCATCGTGCTCGCCGGCGAGTGCGACCATGACTGAGCCTGTGCGTGGCGCACGGATGCGCGCCGCAGCGCTGGCCGGTGCGGCTGGCGTGGCGCTCTGCCTGCTCGGCGGCCTTGGCGGCGTGGTCGCTGCACTGAGCCTGTGGCTGGCGCAGCCGGCGTTCGCGCTGGCGGTGTCGTGGGCACGTGGGACGCGCGCAGTGCCGGGCCAGCCGCGTGCGATCGCGCAGGCGCTGCCGCCGTTGCTGGCCATCTGGGGCGTGGGCCTGCTGGCACTGGCGGCGCTGATCAGCTGGCCGCTGACCGCCCTGCGCGACAGCGGCAGCCTGGCGGCCGCGCTGGCGCTGAGCGTCGCAGTCAGCGCGGCCTTGCTGGGGCTGTGGCGGACCTGGCCGTTGTGGGGCGAGGTGGAACGCGACGGTGGCGCGCTGGCGCCACGCTGGCAGGCGCTGGCCGCGCAGGAATTGCATGCCTGGCGCGGCCTGCTGGCGGCCGCACTGGTGCTGGCGATGTGCACGCTGGCCGTGGTGCTGGCCTGGCCGGGCTGGTTGTCCGGCGGCCTGCGCTGGGGTCTGGCGGTGGCTGCCGGTGTGCTGTTGCCGGTGGCCCATCTGCTGCTGCAACGCACCGCCGCGCCCATGCGCAGCGATGTGCCGCACACGCGCCAGGCCGCCGATTTCTTCTCCGAAGCCGCCGCCGAACCGCGCCCGCTGGAACCGGTGGCCCGGCATCAGCTGGTACCCGAACTCTTCGAGGCCGCGCGCAGTGGCCGGGTGGACCGCGCACTGCAATTGCTCGAGGCCGGTGCCGACCCGCAGGCGCTGCCGCTGCCGGAATGGCGCGATCAGCGCAGCCTGCCGGCGCTGGCGGCGGTGCTGCCGGACTTGCGCCTGCTGCGTGAGTTGATCGTGCGCCGCGTCGACGTCAATCAACCGCATCGCGGCATGACCCCGTTGCTGGCCGCCACCCGCGACAGCTGGCACGGCCGCCCGGATGCGGTGATGACCTTGCTGGCCAATGGCGCCGACCCGCGCGCCAGCGACAACGACGGCAACACCCCCTTGCATCATGCCGTGCGCAGTTCCGACCCGGGTGTGGCCGCGCTGTTGCGCGATGCCGCCGCCGAGCTCGACGCGCTCAACAACGAAGGCCATTCGCCATTGGCGATGGCCTGCCAGGTCGGCAACTGGCGGCTGGCCAAATTCCTGCTGGAGCGCGGCGCACAGTCCGAGCCCGAAGGCGGCGCCCCGGTGCTGCTGGCGGCAGCCGGTACCGAAGAAGACGACCCGGCCGGCGTGCAGTTGCTGCTCAAGCACAAGGCGCGTGTGGACGCGCGCGACCGCCAGCGGCGCAGTGCGCTGCACGAAGCCGCACTGGCCGGTCACGGCGACATCGTCGAGGCGCTGTTGTCGGCCGGGGCGAATCTGGAAGCGCGCGATCTGCTGGGCCGTACGCCGTGGCTGGATGCCGCGCGCCAGGCACGCAGCGCCGTGCTCGAACGCCTGGTCGCGCGCAAGGCCGATGTGCTGGCCATCGATGGCGACGGCCGCAACGCCTTGCTGCTGGCCTGCGCTGCCGACAACGTCTCGCCGGCGCTGATCCGCCGCCTGCTGGACCTGCAGGTGCCTGCCGACAGCGTGGATGCGCACGGCCGTCGCGCGGTGGATGTGGCCGCCGAGGCCGGACGTTGGGCGATCGTGCAACTGCTCGATCCCGCTTACCCGTTGCCGGCCGCGGTCAGCGACGCGCAGGGCGAGGCGCCTGGTGTTGCCGTGCTGCCCGACCGCCCGCCGCTGGTGTTGTTGCGCGAAGGCCTGCAGCTCGGCCAGCGCGACGGCCTGGTCGCGCTGGCGCGGCTATGCGCCCCGGAAGAACTGGGCGGCCTGTTGCACGACGCGCATCTGGCCTTGAACGCCGAGGCGGTCGACTGGCTGCTGCGCCATGGCGCCGACGCCGAGGTGCGCGACGCCTGCGGCGATGTGCCGATGTTTGCGCTGCTCTCGCGCGGCGTGGAGGCGGTACCGGCGCTGCAGGCGTTGTTGCGGCATGGCGTCTCGCCGGCTGGCGCCGGTGGCCTGACCCGGTTGCTGAGTGCCTGCGTGCAGCACGATGCGGCATCGCGTGGGCTGGAACAGTTCGCGCTGGAACTGCTCGAACGCGGCGCCGACCCCTTCGCGCCGTCGGCCGCAGGCGATCCGCCGTTGTCGCTGGCGGTGCGACTGGGCTGGCTGCGCCTGCAGCAGTGGTTGCTGGAACATGGTGTAGACCGCGAAGCGCGCGACAGCCACGGCATGACGGCGCTGCATCTGGCCACCGCGCTGGGCCGCGATGCCTCGCTGAAACTGCTGGTCAAGCAGGGCGCTTCGCCGGAAGCGCGCGCTGCCGACGGGCAGACCCCGCTGGGCGTGGCGCTGTCGATCGGCCGCCGCGATCTGGCCGACTGGCTGGACTGGCGCATCTGGTCGCTGCCGCGCCGCACACTGCGCGAAGCGGATGTGCCGGCCGCCGCGATGACCGGCGATACCGATGCGGTGCGTCGCCTGATCGATCTCGGCCTCACCGTCGATGCCGTCGACGCGCAAGGCTGCACCGCGCTGCTGCGTGCCGCCGGTGGTGGCCATCTTGGCGTGGTCACGCACCTGCTTGGCCGCGGCGCCGATCCGCAGCGCGCGGCCAACAGCGGCGCCACGCCGTTGTCGGCGGCGGTGAGCATGCGCCAGACCGAGATCGTGGCCGCCTTGCTGCACGCCGGTGCGCAGATCGAACACCGCCTGCCAGGCGGGGTGACCGTGCTGATGCTGGCCTGCGCACTGGGCCTGCCGGACATCGTGGCGCGCCTGCTCACCGCCGCGGCCGACGTGCACGCCACCGACAATCAGGGGCTGGCGCCGTTGCATTGCGCGGCGTTGTACGGTTTCACCGCGCGCGACAAGAACCGCCTGTTGGCTCTGTTGGACACCTTGCTGCTGGCCGGCGCCGACCCGGACTCCCTGGCCGGTGGCCGGGTCAGCCCGTTGCTGCTGTTGCTGGGCGCGCGTGCCGAGCCGGGCACCTCCTGCGACGAGCAGGTGGTGCTGGCCGGCGTCGAACGCCTGCTCGACGAAGATGTCTCGCTGGATGTGGCCGACCAACGCGGCTTCGGCCCGCTGCATCTGGCTGCACTGCACGGCCTGCCGCTGCTGGTGCAGCGCCTGCTGCGCGCCGGTGCCGATGCCGACCGCCGCGATGCGCTCAACCGCACCCCGCGCGAGATCGCCATCATGCGCGGCTTCATCGACGTGGCCGGCCAGTTCGAACCGGCGCTGCCGGGCGTCTCCTCGATGGCACGCTTCCTGCGCGAAGGCCGCTGAGCCAGCGCGGCGCGCGCGTCTTCGCCGACTGGCCCGGCGTGCAGGCGCAATCGGCCGGGCTGGCCGCCGATGCGCACGTGCAGATCACCCCGGAGCCGTTGCAGCAGGCAGAGGTAGTGCTGGTGATGGAACGGCGCCATCTGCTGCTGCGCAACGCTTCGGCGCGCATTTGCGCCACTGCCGGGTGATCTGCCTGCAGATTCAACGTGACAATGCGTCTATGGATCGGGCACCGGTACGCCGCCTGGAACACACGGTGCCACCGCTGCTGGGTTTACCGGCGCAGTCGTAACCTGATCCCGACACGGCCCATGCAAGACTGCGGGTTCTTTCGCCGGAAGGAAGCGCCCAACCAATGAGCGTGCGTATCGAGGACCACGCAATGCTGGGCAACTGCCACAGCGCGGCCCTGGTCGACCACCGCGGCACCATCGGCTGGCTGTGCCTGCCACGCTTCGATTCCGATGCGGTGTTTGCTTCGCTGCTGGGCGACGAACAACACGGGCAATGGGCATTGTCGCCGGCCGCCGACTTCCGCACCGAGCGCGCCTACCAGGACGATAGTCTGGTGCTGTGCACGCGCATGATCACCGACAGCGGCACGGTGGAGCTGATCGACTTCATGGTCGCCAGCGAAAACGGCGAAGTCCATCAGCATCTGGTGCGCATCGTGCGCTGCGTGCAGGGCAGCGTGCCGATGCACATGCGCCTGACCTTCCGCTTCAACTACGGCCGCACGGTGCCATGGGTGACGCGCATCGTCGATGGTATCCGCGCCATCGCCGGCCCCGATCAACTTGCGTTGCGTTCGCCGCAAACGCTGCGCGGCCAGGACATGGGAACCGAAACCGACTTCACCTTGCGCGAAGGGCAAAGCACCTGGTTCCTGCTCAGTCACGGCGCCTCGCATCAGGCCACGCCGCCCTTGATCGACGCCGAACAGGCGCTGCAACGCACCACCGCGTTCTGGCACGGCTGGGCGCGCCGCTGTACCGATGTGGGGCCGTGGACCGAGCAGGTGCGTCGCTCGCTGGTGGTGTTGAAGGGGCTGAGTTATCTGCCCACCGGCGGCATCGTCGCCGCGCCCACTGCCTCGTTACCGGAGCATCTGGGCGGCACGCGCAACTGGGATTACCGCTATTGCTGGCTGCGCGATTCGGTGTTCACGCTGATCGCGTTGTTGCAGGCCGGGTACCGCGACGAAGCGGCAGCCTTTCGCGATTGGGTCCAACGCACCATTGCCGGTTCGCCGGATCAATTGCAGGCGCTGTACGGCATTGCCGGCGAACGCCGCTTGCAAGAATGGGAAGCGCACTGGCTGCCCGGTTATGAACATTCCGGCCCGGTGCGCATCGGCAATGGCGCGGTGGATCAGTTCCAGCTCGATGTGTATGGCGAGTTGATCGGTGCGTTCCATTACGCCCGCGAAAAGGGCGTGGGCCTGCCGTCCGACGACGACGGTTCGTCTGCATCGCTGCTGGAAAAGATTCTGGAAACCCTGGAAACCCTGTGGTGCGAACCGGATGAAGGCATCTGGGAAATCCGCGACGAGCGCCGCCACTTCGTGCACTCCAAGGTGATGGCATGGCTGGCCTTCGACTGCGGCGCGCGCGACGGCATCACCAATGCAGATGCCGAGAAACGCGCGCACTGGGGCCGCATTGCCGAGCAAATCCACGCCGAGGTACTGGAAAAGGGCGTGCACCCGGATGGCCACTTCGTGCAGAGCTATGGTTCGGATCGGCTGGATGCCTCGCTGCTGCTGATTCCCATCGTGGGCTTCCTGCCGCCGGACGATCCACGCATCGCCGCCACTGCCGATGCGATCGCACGCGATCTGACCATCGACGGCCTGGTCGAGCGCTATCGCGCCGACGACAGCGCCGATGGCTTGCCGGCCGGCGAAGGCACCTTCCTGGCCTGCAGTTTCTGGCTGGTGGAAAACTACGCATTGCTCGGCCGCACCGACCAGGCGCGTGCGCTGCTCGAACGCCTGCTCGGGCTGTGCAACGACGTCGGTCTGCTCGCCGAAGAATACGACCCGCGCAGCAAACGCATGCTCGGCAACTTCCCGCAAGGGTATTCCCACGTGGCCCTGGTCAATGCGGCATTGCGCCTGCACGGACGCATGGGCGAAAAGGAAACGCATCCATGAGTGAGCAAGCAACCACACCGCCGTGCATCATCGTGGTGTTCGGCGCACGCGGCGATCTGACCAAGCGCCTGGTCATGCCGGCGCTGTACAACCTGCGCCGTTCCGGTGCGCTGGGCGATGAGTTCGCCATTGTCGGCATGGACCATGGCGACATCAGCGAGCGCGCGTGGCGGACCAACATGGGTCAGTCGATGACGCAGCTGCTCAGCAGTCGCGATGCCGAATTCCAGACCGATCAATTCGACACCGCCACCTGGGACTGGTTGCGCGAGCGCATGCATTACCTGCGTGGCGACTTCACCGATCAGGGCGCCTACCGATCGCTGGGCGGGGTGCTGGACAAGTTGCACAAGCGCTACGGCACGCAGGGCAATGTGCTGTTCTATCTGGCCACCGCCGCGCGCTTCTTCGAGCCGGTATTGCTCAACCTGGGCGAGGCTGGCCTGGTCAGGCAACGCGAAGGCGAAGGCTGGCGCCGGGTGATCGTGGAAAAACCCTTCGGCCACGATCTGCCCAGCGCCCAGCATCTCAATGCCACGGTCGCCAGGGTGCTGCACGAAGATCAGGTGTTCCGCATCGATCATTTCCTGGGCAAGGAAACCGTGCAGAACATTCTCGCGTTCCGCTTCGCCAATGGCTTGTTCGAGCCGGTGTGGAATCGCGATCGCATCGACCATGTGCAGATCACCGCGGCCGAAACCATCGGCGTGGAAGGGCGTGGACGGTTCTACGACCCCACCGGCTGCCTGCGCGACATGGTGCCGAACCATCTGTTCCAGCTGCTGGCGATGATTGCGATGGAACCGCCAGCGGCATTCACCACCGAGGCGATGCATCGCCGTCGCGCCGAAGTGATCGAGGCGGTGCGCCCGATCAAGCCCGAAGACGTGGTGCGCGGGCAATATGCCTCCGGCGCGGTCAATCGCAATGCGGTGCCGGGCTACCGCGAAGAAGACACCGTACCCGACGATTCGGACACCGAAACCTACGTGGCGATGAAGCTGCAGGTGGATACCTGGCGCTGGGCCGGCGTGCCGTTCTACCTGCGCACCGGCAAGCGCCTGCGCGAACGCACCACCGAGATCGCGATCCGCTTCAAGCCCGCGCCGCTGGCGCCGTTCCGCAGCACCGAGGTGGGCGGCTACGGCCCCGATTGGCTGGTGCTGCATATCCAGCCGGACGAGGGCATCTCGCTGCAGTTCGACGTCAAGCGCCCGGGCGCGCAGGTGGCACTGGCGCCGGTGCGCATGGACTTTCGTTACCGCGACTGGTTCCCTAAGGAATACACGGTGGGCTACGAGCGCCTGCTGCAGGACTGCATGAACGGCGAGGCCGGCCTGTTCCAGGATGCGGCGATGGTGGAGGGCGCATGGCGCATCGTGCAGCCGATCCTGGACGCATGGAAACAACCGCCCAGCGACTTCCCCAATTACGCCGCAGGCAGCGCCGGCCCCTCGGCCGCCGACGCATTGCTGGCAATGAACGGCGGACACGCCTGGCGCGCACTCACCCCAGGGCGCAAACCCCCGCCGCGCCGTCCGCCGGAAGTGCGCGCTGGTGCTGCGACGCCGGTGAAGAAGGCTGCCAAGAAGACGGCACGCAAGGTCGGCAAGGCGCCGGCCAAAAAGCTCGCCAGTGCGTCCGCCAGACGCGCATCCGCCGCAGCGAAGCCCTCGCAGGATGCGGCCACGTCGTCTGGCGGCGCGGCCAAGAAAACGGTGCGCAAACGCGCAACCAGCAAGGTCGCAAAGGCCGCCGGCAAGACCGCGGCAGGCAAGGGCGCAGCGAAGAAGTCGGCCAGCAAGACCGTGGCGCGCACGCGCCGCTGATGGAGGCGAGCGGCCGACAGCCTCCGCAACTCCATGTAGGAGCGTGCCTGCGCGCGACACGGGCGTTACCGGTCATGCCCGTATCGCGCGCAGGCACGCTCCTACGAACAGCGCAGCGATTGTGGGTGGTTGGTGGGGGCTCGCCATCCCATCGGCGTATGACTTGGACGCAATCGGCCGCTCGCGTTTAGGGCGCCGCCGAGGCAACGACTGCGTCGTTACCGCTGACGAACGATGCACCACATCCACGTAGGAGGGCGCCCGCGCGCGACGGGGCCCTACGCGCAAACGCCTGTTCGCGCGCAGGCGCGCTCCTACGGAAGGGCTCAGCCGTCCTGCGTGGTGGGTGCCGGTTCCACATCCGCCTTGACGTCTGCTTCGAACAGATTCATCAGGTCGGCACGTGCATCGCGTGATGTCTGGATCACCTTGGCTTCGTCGTCGTAGACCAAATGCTGGCGGCGCAGCAGGTCTTCGTCGTGCTGGCGGAAGCGTTTGACGTGATCGTGTGCGAGCGCTTCACCGAGGCCGAGCGAGGTGAGGACGCGTTCGCTCAGTTCCAGGCTGGAGGCGAAGACCTCGCGGAACGGTTCTGCGCCCAGGTCCATCAATTTCCAGGCGTGTTGGCGGTTGCGTGCGCGCGCCAGCACGGTGGCTTGCGGGTACAGGCGACGGATCAGTCGCACCGTCTTGATGTTGGTGTCCGGGTCATCCACCGCGATCACGAACACCTTGATGCGCTCGGCACCGGCAGCGCGCAGCAGCTCGGGACGGGTGGGGTCGCCGTAGTACAGCTGGCTGCCGAAGCGGCGCAGGTCTTCCACCGTGTCGGGGTTGTGTTCCAGCGCCACGAACGGCACATGCCGTGCGGTGAGCAGGCGCGCGACCACCTGGCCGAAGCGACCCATGCCGGCGACCAGCACCTTGGGCGTTTGCGCATCGATGGTGTCGAACGGGCGATCGGGCTTGGGCGCGCGCACGCGCAGCGGCCCGTTGAGGATGCGCTGCATGCCGAGCAGCAACAGCGGGGTCAATGCCATCGACACGCCCACGATGGCCACCAGCCGGTCGTGATTGGCAGGTTCCAGCAGGCCCACGCGGTCGGCTTCGTTGAACACCACGAAGGCGAATTCGCCGCCCAGCCACAGCACGCTACCCAGCATCAGGCTGCTGCGCAGCGGCAGCTTGGCCACGCTGCCGATACCGACCAGCAGCGAGAACTTCACCACCAGCAATATCGCCACGCCCGCTGCGATCAGCCATGGCTCGGCCGCCACGCGGTGGAGATCGATCCCCATGCCTACCGAGATGAAGAACAGGCCCAGCAGCAAGCCTTCGAACGGTTCGATCTGCGATTCCAGTTCGTGGCGGAATTCCGAATCGGCCAGCAACACGCCGGCGATGAAGGCGCCCAGGCTGGCGCTCAATCCGGCCTCCTGCATGATCCAGGCGGTGCCCAGCACCACCAGCAAGGCGCTGGCGGTGAACACTTCCGGCATGCGCGTGCGCGCCACCACGTTGAACAGGTGACGCAACACGAAGCGCCCGCACACGATCACCAGCGCCAGGGCCGCCATCGCCTTGGCCACGTCCTGCCATTGAAGCGTTGCGTTCTTGCTGCCGCCGAGCAGCGGGATGGCCGCCAGCAACGGGATCGCAATCAAATCCTGGAACAGCAAGATGGCAAACGCCAGCCGCCCGTAGTCGCTGCTCAGGGCCTTGCGTTCGGCCAGCAATTGCAGCCCCACCGCCGTGGAGGAGAGCGCCAGCGCCACGCCGACGATCAACGCGCTCTTCCAGCCCAGCTGGGCTGCCATCAACAAGCCGCCTAGGATCACCGCCGTCACCAGCACCTGGGTGGCGCCAGCGCCGAACACCGAATGGCGCATCACCTTCAGGCGCGCCGGCGACAGCTCCAGCCCGATCACGAACAGCAGCATCACCACGCCGATCTCGGCCGCGCCGCTGATGCGTTCGGCATCCTGCACCACACCCACGCCGTCGGGGCCGAGCACCACGCCGGCGACCAGGTAGGCCAATACCGCCCCCAGGCCGAAGCGCTTGAACACCGGCACTGCCACGATGGCGGCCAGCATCAGCACCAAGGCCAGTTCCAGACCACCGCTATGCATGCGTACTCTCCGTTGAGGGACGCATTATGCCGCGCAGGTCCGTTGGCCTGCGCGCACGCATGTGCCATCTGCACGGCGGCGATGCGCGGCTGCGCGATACGGCCCGGCACCTGTCCGCGCAGTGGGTGCGGATCAGTCCGGCGCGGCCTGCGCCTGCACCGTCAGTGCGCGGGCGCTGCGTGGCGTGCCGGACATGGTCGACACACCGTACGAGCGATCAATGGCTTTTCAGCAGAAAGCGCCGATCCAGCGGCTGCAGCGGGCGTGCATTGAACGGGTACACGCGTTCGAACGCATTGATCTGTGCCTCCGACACCTGCACCGGCTGGCTGAGCACCACCCAGTCCACCGTTTCGCTGCATGGCGGAGTGGTCAGCGAGCCTTCGTAGCGATAGAAGCTGCGTTGATTGCTCGGCGGAAGAAACGCCTCGGCGCTGACCGTTGCGTTGGCGACCTGACGGGTCTGGTCCTTGTCCTTGGGCATGGCATCGAGCACCCGCTGGAACGCCGGGTTGGCCTTGCCGGTTTCGAAGAAGATCGCCAGCACGCCCAGCGTGCCGTCCGGGCCCTGATGCACCAGGTGCGCTTCCATCGGGAAACGCCGGCCGTTCAACAGGTGCTCGCTGGAGTGATGGAAGTGCAGTTGCAACGCTTGATACTGCTTGCCGCCGGTCGCCATGGTGCCGCCGTCGTGCAGATCCAGCTGGATGGAATGGCCGGTGTTGCGCACCACCAGCGGCACGGCGCTGTAGCTCAGCAGCAGCGTGCCCAGGTTGGCGTCGATGGCGCCTTTCAGATCGATGGGGCTGTTTTGCTGGCCATTGCCGCACAGCGCATTTTCCTTGGCCAGCTCGGCCCAATGCTCGGCACCTTCCGGACCGGTATAGCCCCATTCGTGCCCGCTGTGCGGCGCGGTCTCGTGCGCCTGCACCGGCGTGCTCTCGGGCAGTGCGGTTTGCGCCATGCCCACCGCGCCCCAGCCGGCGGCGATGCACAGGCACAGCGGGCTGATGCGACGTAACAGAAGCGACCTAGAAGCGGGCATGCACAAAACTCCGGAAGAAAACGCGTTGCGTGGAATGCAATGGCCGATGCCATGGCGGAAAGGCAACGCGCCGGGCGTTGCGGGAAGCGGACTGTAGCAATGAACTGTGACGTCCAGCATGGCCCGGCGACGGGCGGTTGTGCGGCGCCATCTCGACGGCCAGCGGCGCCACCGCAGCGGCGCGTCGGCACCTGGCAACCCGCCTGTCCGCCAGGCGTTGGGGTATCGCCGCGCGAGCGTCCCCAGCCTGGCTTCAGCGCTGCGCAACGCCCCGTGCGTCGGTACGCCCCACGTGCTGCCCTGCTGGCGTGTTGACCAAGCGCCGGGCGGGTGCAGGCCTGCGCCGCCGGGCTTCGGGAAGCCCACTTAAGCGACCGACACGCAGGGCATTGACCAAGCCGACTCAGGCGCGCAGACTGCGCCGCGCCATCGCCCGGATCACCGGTCGGTACGCACCTTTGGAGCCCTTACCCATGTCCAGCGACAGTCACCCTAGACCCGGGTCGATGACCCAGCTGGCGCGCGCCTGAGGCCCAGGTTCGCCGGCTGTCATCGACGACGGTCGTCACCAGGCGAACCCCCATGTACGAGCAAACCCTGCGCCTTGCCGAAGGCGTCGATGCACTGACCGCACCCCTGGCCGAGCTCAACACGGCCGATGCGGTGGAATATCTCAACACCCTGGACCGCGACGACGCAGCGCAGGTGCTGGCCGCGTTGCCGTCAGCACGGGCGGTAAAACTGCTCGAACAACCCGAGCTGCGCGATGCCAGCACGCTGGTGGCGTCGCTGCCGGCCGAGCAGGCCGCCTCGCTGCTCGGGCAGATGGCCGACGACCGCGCCACCGACATCTTCCATGGCCTGGATGCCGAGCAGCGCCAGCCGCTGCTGTGGCTGCTCAGCGCCGAGGCGCGGCTGTCGATCCAGGCGCTGATGCGCTACCCGCCCAACACCGCCGGCGCGCTGATGACCACCGAGTTCGTGGCCGTGCCGTCGGACTGGACGGTGGGCCGCACCCTGCAGCACATCCGCGAAGTGGAGCGCAGCCGCGAGACCGTCTACGCGATCTATCTGCTCGACCCGCAGACCCGCGTGCTGCAGCAGGTGGTGACCATGCGCCGCCTGATCACCGGCGCGCCGGAGGCACCGATCCTGGAGGTGGCGCAGGTCAACCCCCCGGTCACCGTGGACCCGGCACTGGACCAGGAAGAAGTGGCGCGACTGATCCGTCGCCACGACCTGCTGGCGATCCCGGTGGTGGATGCGCGCGGCCACGTGCTCGGCATTGTCACCGTGGACGATGTGCTCGATGCGCTCATCGCCGAATCCACCGA
Source organism: Xanthomonas sp. NCPPB 3569 (assembly GCF_041475645.2). NCBI lineage: Bacteria > Pseudomonadati > Pseudomonadota > Gammaproteobacteria > Lysobacterales > Lysobacteraceae > Xanthomonas > Xanthomonas sp. NCPPB 3569. The sequence continues at coordinate 4,683,748 of NZ_CM192969.1, read as the reverse complement.
GGACGTGCACAAGTTCGGCGGCATGGAAGCGCTGGACAAGCCGTACATGCAGATTGGCTTCGGCCAGATGATCAAGAAGCGCGCCGGTTGGCTGAGCGTGCTGTTCCTGGGCGAAATGCTCACCGCCAGCGCGATGCAGCACTTCGAGGACGAGCTGTCCAAGGCCGTGGTGCTGACCTTGTTCATTCCGTTGATCATGAGCTCGGGCGGCAACTCCGGCTCGCAGGCCACCTCGCTGCTGATCCGCTCGCTGGCGCTGCGCGAAATCCGCCTGCGCGACTGGTGGAAAGTGGCGCTGCGCGAACTGCCCACCGGCCTGACCCTGGGCGCGATCCTGGGCGTGCTGGCGATCGTGCGTATCACCATCTGGCAGACCGCCGGCCTGTACGACTATGGCCCACACTGGCAGATGGTGGCGCTGACCATCGGTGCGGCGCTGATCGGCATCGTCACCTTCGGTTCGCTGTCCGGCTCGATGCTGCCATTCGTGCTGCAACGCTTCGGCTTCGACCCGGCCAGCGCCTCGGCGCCGTTCGTGGCCACGCTGGTGGACGTCACCGGTCTGGTGATCTATTTCAGCATCGCCGCGCTGATCTTGAGCGGCACGCTGTTGTAGCGGTCTCGCGCCCGGGCAATCACGGATGCATGCATGTGCGCATGCATGCATCCGTCATCCATACCCTGAAACGCCAGTACGTGTACCGTAGCGCGATGGCATTCGCGTCCCCCGCCCGATGAGTACGTACCACCTGCAACAGGTCTTTCGTCCCAGCACCGTGGCGGTGGTGGGCGGCAGCCCGCGTGATCGCTCGGCCGGGCGGGCGGTGGTGCGCAACCTGCGCGCGGCCGGGTTTCCCGGCCAGATCGGCTGGGTCAGCCCGCGCTATAGCGAGATCGACGGTGTGCGCACGGTGGCGCGGCTGACCGATCTGCCGTGGGTGCCCGACCTGGTGGTGATCACTGCGCCGGCGCGCATCGTGCCGCGCATCGTCTCCATCGCCGCGCGGCGTGGTGTGGCTGCCGCGATCATCCTCACCGCCGGCCTGGGCAGCGGCCCAGGATCGCCGGCCGCGCGCATGGAAGCGGCCGCGCGCGCCAAAGGCATGCGCATCCTCGGCCCGCACTGCCTGGGCGTGATCGCCCCGCATGCGCGGCTCAATGCCAGCATCGCCGCGCACTGCCCGCAGGCCGGCGATCTGGCGTTGATCTCCGAATCCAGCGCCATTGCCGCCGCGCTGGTGGAGTGGGGCGTGGCGCGCTCGGTCGGGTTTTCGGCGGTGGTGTCGCTGGGCGATACGCTGGATGTGGATTTCGGCGACCTGCTCGACTACTTCGCCACCGACTACCGCACCCGCGCGATTCTGCTGTACGTCGAACGCATCGGCGATGCGCGCAAGTTCATGTCGGCCGCGCGTGCCGCCGCGCGCGCCAAGCCGGTGGTGGTGGTCAAATCCGGCCGCCAGTACCGCATCAATCCCAATGCCGACACCCACGCGCAGGCGCTGGCCGGTTCGGACGCGGTGTACGGCGCCGCGTTTGCACGTGCCGGCCTGTTGCGGGTGGGCGCGCTGGACGAGCTGTTCGCCGCCGCCGAAACCCTGGGCCGGCTCGGCAGTTTCCCCGGTCGGCGCCTGGCCATTCTGAGCAACGGCGGCGGGGTGGGGCAGCTGGCGGTAGATCAGCTGGTGCTGCGTGGCGGCACCCTGGCCGATTTATCGCCCAAGACGCTGGAAAAACTCGATCAATCGCTGCCGGAAGGCTGGTCGCGCAGCAACCCGGTGGACATCATTGTCGACGCCGACGGCGCGCGCTATGCCGCCGCGATCGAAGCGCTGCTGGACGATCCGGAAAACGACGCGCTGCTGGTGGTCAACGTGCCCACCGCGTTCACCTCCTCGGCCGATGCGGCCAAGGCGCTGACCCGCGCGCTGGACCAGCGCAACCGCTATCAGCGCGACAAACCGGTATTTGCGGTGTGGCTGGGCCAGGACGATGCGGCGATTGCCGCGCTCAATGCCGCGCGCGTGCCCACCTATGCCACCGAATCGGATGCGGTGCGCGGCTTTACCCACCTGGTGCGTTACCGCGAGGCGCAGGCGGCGCTGATGGAGACCCCGCCCAGCCTGCCGGAAGACTTCGTGGTGGATGCCGGCATCGCGCGCACGCTGGTGGAAGAGGCCCTGGCGGCCGGCCGGCGCTGGCTGGATCCGGTCGCCACCAATCGCCTGCTGGCGGCCTACGGCATCCCGATCGTGCCGCTGCAGGTGGCCGCCACCGCCAACGAGGCCGCATTGCTGGCAGACCCGTTACTGGCGGTCGGCCGCACGGTGACCTTAAAAGTGTTGTCCAGCGAGATCGCGCACAAGTCCGACGTGGACGGTGTGCGCCTGAACCTGTCCAGCGTGGCGGCGGTGCGCGAAGCGGCCACCGGCATCCTGGCGCGCGCTGCGCATCCCAGTGCAGTGATCGAAGGGGTGATCGTGCAGCCCACCGTGCTGCGGCCCAAGGCGCGCGAACTGATCGCCGGCATTGCCGACGACCCGGTGTTCGGCCCGGCGATCGTGTTCGGGCGCGGCGGCACCGCGGTGGAGGTCATCAACGACCGCGAGCTGGCCCTGCCGCCGCTGGACCTGCGCCTGGCCCACGAACTGATCGGCCGCACCCGCGTCTCGCGCATCCTCAAGGCCTACCGCGACGTGCCGGCCGCCGACGAGCGCGCGGTGGCGCTGGTGCTGGTCAAGCTGGCGCAGCTGGCTGCCGACATCCCCGAAATTACCGAGCTGGACATCAACCCGCTGCTGGCCGACCGCGATGGCGTGATTGCGCTGGACGCGCGCGTGGCGGTGGCGCCGGCGCGCAAGCTGCACAAGGGCCGCGGCCATCCGCGCTTTGCGATTTTCCCGTACCCCAAGGAATGGGAACGCCAGATCGGCCTGGGCGATGGCACCCATGCGCTGGTGCGCCCGGTGCGCCCGGAAGACGACGCGCTGTTCCGCGCGTTCTTCGCCCGCGTCACCGACGAGGACCTGCGCCTGCGCTTCTTCCAGTCGGTGAAGCATTTCAGCCATGAATTCATTGCCCGGCTGACCCAGCTCGATTACGCCCGCTCCATCGCGCTGGTGGCCATCGACCCCAAGACCGGCGACATGCTCGGCGCGGTGCGCCTGCACGCTGATGCCGATTACCAGCGCGGCGAGTACGGCATCCTGATCCGCTCGGACCTCAAGGGCCACGGCATCGGCTGGCAGCTGATGCGCATCATGATCGAGTACGCGCGCTGGCTGGGCCTCAAACAGATCGAAGGCCAGGTGCTGCGCGAGAACCGCACCATGTTGGCGATGTGCCAGAGCCTGGGCTTTGGCGTGCGCCCGGATCCGGACGATGCGACCCTGATGGCGGTGACACTCCCTATAATGGGCGAGCCGCGCCCGGCCTGACCCTGCGTCACGCCGCGGTCCCCCATCCTCCACCGCACGCCGGACTGCCAGGCCTCGATCTGGCCTATTGCTCCGGCTGTCGTCTCGGCCCGCCTGGGAGTGTCAATGTTTCGCGATTTCAGAATGTCGTTCGTGGTCACCGCCATCTGCCTGGGCCTGGCTGCGTGGTGGGGCCATACCTCATCGATGGGGATCTGGCAGGCGCTGTGGCTATGCCTGGTGCTGAGCGTGCTGGAAGTGTCGTTGTCGTTCGACAACGCGGTGGTCAACGCCGGCGTGCTCAAGCACATGAACGCGTTCTGGCAAAAACTGTTCCTCACCGTGGGCATCCTGATCGCCGTGTTCGGCATGCGCCTGGTGTTCCCGATCGTGATCGTGTCGGTAGCCACCGGCATGGGCTTGGTGCCGGTGATGCAGATGGCGCTGAAGGAGCCGGACCGCTACAGCCAGGTGCTGACCGACAACTACCCGTCCATTGCTGCCTTCGGTGGCATGTTCCTGCTGCTGGTATTCCTGAATTTCCTGTTCGACCAGGAGCGCAAGCTTCACTGGCTGGGCCCGGTGGAGCGGCTGGTCGGCAAGCTGGGCAAGGCCGATGCGATGTCGGTGATCGTGGCGTTGTCGGTGCTGCTGGGCACCAAGTTGTTTCTGCCGGCCGGCATCTTCCAGAGCGTGCTGTTCGCAGGCCTGGGCGGCATCCTGCTGTATCTGCTGGTCGGCAGCGTGGATGCGCTGTTCGAAGCAGAAGAGAGCGAAGACGGCAGCATGGGCCCGGCCAAGCGTTCGGGCATCGCCGCCTTCCTGTATCTGGAAGTGCTGGACGCCTCGTTCTCGTTCGATGGCGTGATCGGCGCCTTCGCCATCACCCGCGACGTGGTGATCATCATGCTGGGCCTGGCGATCGGCGCGATGTTCGTGCGCTCGATGACGGTCTACCTGGTGCACAAGGGCACCCTGGACGAGTTCGTGTTCCTGGAGCACGGCGCGCACTACGCCATCGGCGTGCTGGCGATCATCATGCTGGTGGGCACGGTCTACCACGTGCCGGAGGTGCTGACCGGCCTGATCGGCGTGGCCTTCATCGCCGCCTCGGTGTGGTCCTCGATCCGCTACCGCAAGCGCCACCATCTTGGGCCGACCGAGATTTGAGCGAGCACCGGCGAGCTTGCGCATCCGCTGAATGGCTGGCGGCGCCTGGTCGCCGAGCGAGTAAAAAAACGCGACCGATAGCACGCTTGGTGTTGACGGCGGGTGAGTGCGGCGAGCGAATCAGGACCCTCCCGACTTGACCTGCGCAGTTGGATTCGTCCTCCCGCCGCGCGAGACGACCGCTCGTCAGCGCAGCCCGTTGTGGCGCAAGGCTCGCCGCAGTCTGAGCACATTTGGTGTTGACCCCCTGGGGGGACCCCACTATCTTGTGGTTCGGTGGTGACCGCCCCCAAGTGGCACCAATGAGACGAAGGCGATGCGCAAGCGCGACATTGCCTGCGGCTCCCATCTCAGCGACCTGTACGCGCCCCGGCATTGCCGCGGTCGCTTCCGGCCCTATGACGGCAGCGCGTTGCCACCGAACACCATCATGCGACAGCACACCGCGTGATGGCGGCCGTGGGAGTTCAGGGAAATTGGTGGGTGATGCCGCCGCAGGCCATGGCCTGCGCGCTGTGCGTCCTGTGTCGCCAATGCACCCTGGACGCCGCTCGGTCGTTGCCTGCTCCGGCAGGTTCGTGTGCCTACGCATGGAGGACGCATGACCACCAACGACACCCTTTCCGCGATCGCCGCCGGTACCGCAACACCCACCAGCGTTCCTGCCAGCGTTGCCGCGCCCGCCTGTGGCGCGCCGGAATTGACCGACCCGTCGGACATCGTGCCGCCTCCCCGCCAAGCCATTGCAATGCACGCACAGACCATCGAAGAACAAAACGTCTCCACCTGGATCACGAAAGAAGCGGGCAATCGCAAGATTCCGTTCGAGCCGGAGCGCCTGGAGCGCGCCATCGACCAGATCCATGCCGAGTTCCCGCAGCTGGACGTGGCCGACTACAAGCGCTCGGTGTTCGGGTTCGTCGAGCGCAAGGACAGCGTCAACGCCGACGACCTGGTCGACCACCTGATCCGCGAGGCCGAAGCCCGCGTCGATCTGACCACCCCGGAGTGGGAGCACTTCGCTGCGCGTCTGTACCTGCGCCGCCTGTACAAGCGCGCCAGCCGCAACCGTTTCTACGACGCCAGCCAGAAGTACGGCTCGTTCGTCGGCCTGCAGGAAAGCCTGGCCGACCGCAATGTCTATTCCAACGACATCCTGCGCCGCTACTCCAAGGACGAGCTGATCGAAGCCGGCAAGATGATCGAGCCCGAGCGCGACAAGCTGTTCGCCTACAACGGCCTGTACCTGCTGGCGACGCGCTACCTGGCCACCGATAGCTCGCGCGGCGTGTTCGAACTGCCGCAGGAGCGCTGGCTGACCATTGCGCTGTACCTGATGCAGGACGAGATCGGCACCGGCAAGGGCAGCCGCGAGCGCCGCATGCAGCTGGTCGGCGAGGCCTACTGGGCGCTGTCCAACCTGTACATGACCGTGGCCACCCCGACGCTGGCCAATGCCGGCAAGGTCGGCGGGCAACTGTCGAGCTGCTTCATCGACACCGTCGACGACAGTCTGCAGGGCATCTACGACTCCAATACCGACGTGGCGCGCGTGTCCAAGCACGGCGGCGGCGTGGGCGCCTACCTGGGCTATGTGCGTTCGTCCGGTTCGGCGATCCGTGGCGTGTCCAACTCGTCCGGCGGCGTGGTGCCGTGGATCAAGCAGCTCAACAACACCGCCGTGTCGGTGGACCAGCTGGGCCAGCGCAAGGGCGCCATCGCGGTCTATCTGGACATCTTCCACCGCGATATCGAAGCGTTCCTGGACCTGCGCCTGAACAACGGCGACCAGCGCCTGCGCGCGCACGACGTGTTTACCTCGGTATGCATCCCCGACCTGTTCATGGAAGCGGTCGAGCGCCGCGGCGACTGGTATCTGTTCGACCCGCACGAAGTGAAGCGGGTCAAGGGCTGGTACCTGCAGGACTTCTATGACGAGAAGAAGGGCGACGCCAACGGCAGCTTCCGTCGCAAGTACGAAGAAGTCGTCGCCGACGAGCGCATCACGCGCAAGACCGTCAAGGCGATCGAGATCTTCAAGCGCATCATGGTCAGCCAGCTGGAAACCGGCAATCCGTTCATGTTCTATCGCGATGAAGTCAATCGCAAGAACCCGAACAAGCACGAGGGCATGGTCTATTCGTCCAACCTGTGCACCGAGATCCTGCAGAACATGAGCCCGACGCGGATGATGCAGGAGATCATCAGCGGCAATCAGATCGTCACCACCAAGAAGGCGGGCGACTTCGTCGTGTGCAACCTGTCCTCGATCAACCTGGGCCGCGCGATCACCGTGCAGGCCGACCAGGCCGATCTGCTGGGTGCCGACGTGCTGGAGCGCTTGATCCCGATCCAGGTACGCATGCTCGACAACGTGATCGACCTGAATCAGCTGCCGGTGCCGCAGGCCACCATCACCAACCAGAAGTACCGCGCCATCGGTCTTGGCACCTTCGGTTGGCATCATCTGCTGGCGCAGAAGTCCATCCACTGGAATGCCAAGGAAGCCGAGGACTACAGCGACGAGCTGTACGAGCGCATCAACTACCTGACCATCCAGGCGAGCATGGAGCTGGCCAAGGAAAAGGGCACCTACAGCGTGTTCCGCGGCAGCGACTGGCACAACGGCGAGTACTTCCGTGCGCGCGACTACAACAGCCCGCAATGGCTGGAGCTGTCGGCGCAGGTGGCGGTCAATGGCGTGCGCAATGCGTGGATGCTGGCAGTTGCACCGAACATGAGCACCGCGCAGATCGCCGGCTCCACCGCCTCCATCGACCCGATCTACAGCGCGTTCTACTACGAAGAAAAGAAGGACTTCCGTCGCCCGGTCGCCGCGCCTGGCCTGTCGCTGGACACCTGGCCGTACTACGAAAAGGGCGCCTACAAGGTCGACCAGTTCGCCAGCGTGCGCCAGAACGCGCGTCGCCAGCGTCACGTGGACCAGTCGATCAGCTTCAACTTCTACGTGCCCAGCACCATCCGTGCCAGCACGCTGCTGGACCTGCACATGACCGCCTGGCGCGAAGGTTTGAAGACCACGTACTACGTGCGCTCCAACGACATCGACATCAGTGAGTGCGAGTGGTGCAGTAGCTAAGCGCATTCGCGCTTCGCTTCCACGGTTCGCGTCGCGAACCGTGGACCCTGCTTCACCAGCTCCCACACCCCGCGCCTTTGGCGCGCCCCCTGACTCAGGGGGCTTTCCTCCAGATCGATTTGTTGCGCCGTTGCTGTCTTGTACGCGCGACGCCTGAAACACGAGTAGAAACCCATGTCCGCAACACCGCTCGACCGCATCAAGATCCTTGAGCCGCGCAACCCCAACCGTTCGACCGGCATCATCAACGGTCAGACCTCCGGCATCCTCAACTGGAACGACATCCCGTACCCGTCCTTCTATCGGGCGTACAAGGAACTGTCGACCAACTTCTGGATCCCCGACGAGGTGGACATGAAGGGCGATGCGCGCCAGTACAACGAGCTGTCGGCGCGCGAAAAGAATGCCTACGATTCGATCATCGGCTTGCTGGCCACGCTGGATTCGCCGCAGACGCGTTTCATCTACAACGTGGCCGAATACATCACCGACCCGGCCGCGCATGCCAATGCCGCCATCATCGGCCAGCAGGAGGTGATCCATAACGAGAGCTACAGCTACGTGCTGGCCTCGATCACCGGCCTGGCCGACCAGAACCGCGTGTTCGAAATCGCGCGCACGCACCCGACCATCATCAAGCGCAACGCGCCGATCATGGGCGCCTACGAAGACTTCATGCGCGAGAAGACGGCCGAAACGCTGATCCGTTCGCTGATCCAGTCCTCGATCCTGGAAGGCATCAACTTCTATTCCGGCTTTGCGTATTTCTACAATCTGGTGCGCCAGAATCGCATGACCGGTACCGGCAAGATCATCAGCTTCATCAACCGCGATGAACTGGCGCATTCGAAGTTCATCAGCGAGCTGATTCGCGCCATCATCGGCGAGAATCAGGCGCTGCAGGGCGATGAGCTCACCGACTACGTGCACAAGGCCTTCGAGCACGCGATCGACCTGGAAACCCAGTGGACCGCCGAAGTGCTGGACGGCATCGACGGCATCGACGTGGACGAGATGATCCGCTACGTGAAGTACCGCGCCAACAAGATGGCCGGCATGCTCGGCATCGAGAAGCTGTACGAGGGCGCCAACGACAACGTGATGCCGTGGATCAAGGCCTACGCCGACAACTTCACCGAAACCAAGACCGACTTCTTCGAGATGCGCAATGCGTCGTACAAGAAGACGAATTCGGATAACGGGTTCGACGATCTCTGACGCGGAAATATCAACACCTCTCAATACTTCCATCTAATACGGGGGCACCATGAGTAAGCGATTGGATCCACGCATCTCGTCTAGTCGCATGTGGCTTCAGAACCCGTACGCGCACATGGAAGAACTTGAAGAGTGCTGGCAGGCGGGTAACGATCAGAATCGTTATCGCTTTGCGAGATCAGAAGGGGAGGCGTTCTCTGCAAAGAAAAGTCACAGTTTTGAGTCGATTGAGGCACGGGCTAAAGAGTTACAACGCGCGATTTGGAAGAAGCGGACAGATCTCGGGTTGAGTAAGAACGTGCACCCGATTGACGTTTTAGACCCGCGGCTTGCCGCTGAGTTGCTGGGCTTCGAACTTACGTTTCATTCCAGTCTTGGCTGGATGACCAGTGGCCGCCGCCGAGTTTCGGTTGCAGGTCTGATCAATCAATCGAATCGATCCATCCAAATTGCAACGGATGCTGACCCGAGAGTCATGCGTTTCACTGCGGCCCACGAGATCGGCCACGCAATTCTTCATCCGGATCAAACTGGTTTGCATCGGGATCAGCCATTGAGCGGAATTCGTCAAGCGCGCAGTCGAACCGAGCTCGAGGCAGACAAATTCGCTACTTACTTCTTGCTGCCAGATAAACTTCTAACCGAAGAATTTAAATCTCGATTTCTTGGTATTTTTACCCTGAATGAGCAGACTGCATTTGCGCTATTCAGTAAGCCTATTTTCGAAGTGATCGAGGTTCTCCCGACTCTCCGTCACGTCTCTAGGAGGCTTGCGAGTTCGATTTATTACAATGGCTCCCACTTCGCATCGTTGTCCGAGTCTTTTGGAGTCAGCATCGAAGCAATGGCCATTCGTCTTGAAGAATTGAAACTCGTTATTGAGTAATTGCTTTACCGAAATGCGCATCCTCCTCGCCCACACCTCGCTCAGCGGCAATACGCGCGACGTTGCGCGCGCGATCTGCGCGCGGTGTGAGGAACTGGGTCATGCGGTGACCTGGATCGATGCCGACATCCAGACGCTTGCGCAGGCATGCCCGAACGGCGCCGAGCACGATCTCTACATCCTCGGCAGCTGGAGCATCAACGCCGGGCGGACGCCGCCGGAGATGAAGCGCTTCATCGAACAGCTCGTTGACGCGGTCGGTAAACCGGAACGTCTGGCAGTATTCGGCACCGGAGAGACGCAGTGGGGCGAGGAGAACTACTGCGGTGCGGCCCGGCGCATGGCCGCGTTTTTCGGTACGCGCTACCCGCGGCTGGAGATCGAACAAATGCCCCACGGCGAACGCGACGCCACCAAGATCCAAAGCTGGACCGACCACATTCTTGCCCTCACCGATACACCGTTCGAGAACACCCCCCATGCAGACGCTCCACGCCACCACCCCTGACGACTACGCCGCTGCCCTGGCCGCGCATCCGCGCTTACTGGTCGACTATTACAAGGACAATTGCCCTGGTTGCAAGATGCTCGACATGTCGCTGACCAAGTTCGCCGCGAGCGAGGACGCCGCAGGCATCGCACTGCTCAAGGTGAAGCTGGAAGTGGTGGGCGAGGAGTTTTTCCGTGGTCTGGGCCTGCGGCAGACGCCGACTCTTGCCTTGTTCAAGGACGGTGCCGAAGTGGCGCGCTTGCCGGGCTTCCAGTCGCCGGCGCAGGTGGAAGCGGCGGTCCGCAGCGGCCTGTGAGAGTGGCCGGCGCTTGGTCGATGCAAGGCGCCCGGCGATGAACACCACCGTCACCATCGTCGCCTGGAGCTTCCTGCTGGCGGGGCTGGGCCTGTTGACCGGTGCGGCGCTGCTGCCGGATCAGGCCCGCTGGATCTTGTTGCTGCTGGGCGTGGTATTCGGCGGCGTGGGTGGCGGCATCCTCGGCTATCGTGTCTGGCATGCGCGCCGTGCGGCGTGGTTGCGCCAGCATGGCACGGTGGTGGAGGCGCGCTTGGTGTGCGTTGAACGCAATGCGTCTTTGCAGGTCAATGGCGTGCACCCGTTCCGTATCCTGGCCCATCGCCATGACCGCGCGCACAACACCCTGACCGAGTACCGCAGCGACAACCTGTGGACCGATCCGCAGCCGTTCCTGCGCGATGGACAATCGCTGCGCATCTTCGTCGATCCGCAACGGCCGTCGCGGTACCACATCGACCTGAGTTTCCTGCCGACGCTGCGCAGTTGATCGGGCCGGCCTTTCTTCCTCATACGGCACTTCTTCATGACCAGTTCCACGCCCGTTGCACCGACCGAAGCCCGCATGGCCGAGATCGTGTTTCCCAATCACACCAATCATCTGGGCACGTTGTTCGGTGGGCAGGCGCTGGCGTGGATGGACAAGGCCGCGTTTCTCGCCGCCTCGCGCTATGCGCGCCGCACCGTGGTGACGGCGCGTTCGGATCAGGTGGATTTCAAGCTGCCGATCCGCCAGGGCCAGATGGTGGAAACCATCGCGCGCGTGGTATCGGTGGGGCGTAGCTCGATCACGGTGGAAGTGGAATTGATCGCCGAAGACCTGCTTAGCGGCGCGCGCGAGCTGTGCACGCGCGGGCAGTTCGTGATGATTGCGCTCGATGCCGATGGCAAGCCGACGGCGGTGCCGCCGCTGCCAACAACTACTGGCTGACACTGACCAGGTGGACAGCGGCTGACAAGCAAACGATTGCGCCGCTGCGAAAAAACGCGGCTAGCCGTCGAAAATGGACAAGTGCCGCGTATCCACTGCGTTGCTCCGCAACGCGCGCGCTTATCTGACAACCGCCAGCGACGTTCTGTCTGCCGCGCTTATTCCTGCACTTCGCGGTCTTCGCGCTTGGTTTCTTCCATCGCCTCCGGTTCCAGCTCCTCGGCGCTGCGATTGAGCTTGACGAACACGCCCCAGGCGATCAGCAGCAAGGCCGCGCATGAGCCGACGGCAGCAGCGTAGGGTAGCTTGGCCGGGTCGGCATGCATCAGCTCGAAGATCGACACCAGCGTCTCGATCGCCAGCGCGATCACGATCACCACGAAAAAGCGCGACAAATACCGCCGTACGCGCGTGGGGCCACTGACCTTGACGTCGCGCAGGATCTCTTCTTCGAAGATGGTCTGGCCCAGTTCGAGCGTGACCAGCGCCACTGTCAGCAGGCCGACTGCTTCGAGCACGACGTTAAAGCGGTCGCGCACCACCATGTGGCCGCCGGGTGTGAAGCCGTGCCACAGCTCCAGCCCGGCCATCGTCACCAGGCCCGCCGCACACAGTACGAAGAACGCCAGGATCACGAAATGACCGGCACGAAACAGGTGGCTGAGCGCTTTCATCAGGGGCGAAGTGGGCGATGGGAAGCAGAGCATCGTGTGCACTGCGTCGTTGCAGCGCGAAGGCTGCGCTAACCCGGCGCGCCCTCATCCGGCGCGTTGCGCCACCTTCTCCCGCGAGCGGGAGAAGGGATCTGTTGGAAGTGGTGCTGGGGGTCGTCGCGCATTGATGCAACGGTAGCCACTGTTCCCCAAGCCGCTTCCTTCTCCCGCCTGCGGGGGAAGGTGCCCGAAGGGCGGATGGGGCGATGCATGCGTCGCACGCGCACAGCCGCCTGCATTCCCATCAGCTATGCCGCAACACCTGATACGCCTGCAGATGCACATTGGCGGCCATCAGCAGCGGGGCATTGCGCCCGGTCTCGCGCACGCGCGCCAGCATGTCGCCAACGATCTGTGCTGCTTCCACGTCCTGGCCGGCTTCCAGGTCGCGCAGCATCGAGGCCTTGAGCGGCGAATCCACCTGTAGCAGCGTTTGCAACGCGTTGGCGCGTGCTGGCTCGGGAATCGATTGCCCGGCCGCATCGGCGGCCCACAGACACTCGTTGTACATGCCGTTGATCAACGCGCGGCCGTCATCGGTGGCCACGATCGCGCCTACCGGCGCACGCATCAGGCAGGTGGCCGCGGCCAGTGCGGTGAGAAAGCTGTACTTGATCCACTGTTCCTGCGCGATCTGCTCGCTGGCCACATAGGTGATGTCGGCCTGCGCGCAAGCGGCGGCAAATGCCTGCACCCGCGCCGATTGCGCGTCACCGCTACGCTCGCCGAAGGTGATCGCTGCCGGCTTGCCCAGGTGCAGAATCTCGCCGTGCTCGCCCTTGGTGGCGCTGATGAAGCACAGCCCGCCCAGCACCCGCGCTGAGCCGAAGCGCTCGTCCAATGCCGCGTAATGGCGCAGCCCGTTGAGGATGGGCAACACCGTGGTGTGCTCGCCCACCGCTGGCGCAATCGCCTCGATCGCGCTGTCCAGGTCGTAGGCCTTGCAGCTGAGGATCACCAGGTCGAACGGCCGCTGCGCCACCCGCGCCGGCAAGTCCTGCGCGGTGACATGCGCCACCTGCAGATCGGCATCGCCCAGCGGGCTGCGGATGCGCAAGCCGTCGGCCTGCAGCTGCGCCGCACGTGCCTCGCGGACCAGGAAGGTGACGTCCACGCCGGCCTGCGCCAGCCGCCCGCCGAAATAACCGCCGGTGCCGCCGGCGCCGAGGATGAGTAACCTCATAGAATCGTTCCTAGGTTGTTCGAGAGAAGGTAAATGACGTCGCGTAGATCCAAAAAAGAGAATTTCGATCACCAGGGATGAGGCCGTTTTAAGGATCAATCGAATGATTGATATGATCATCATGATGTTCAAACAGCCCTTAGAGCAGAAGCAACGTTAGCTGTTGCTAACGACATGGTTAGGAAATTTAAATCGAGTGCACCGATTCAAATTCCACCAAATGCGGCGGCTTACAATTCGGTAAAGCAAAGTATGACTCTCAATTTTGCACTGAGCCTTGCGAGAGTGTTCGATCAGGGGTCTCGTAGGATGCCGGTCAACAGGCGGGATGCCGCGTCAATTCCTTTGTTAATTCGGTTGGTGAAGCAAAAGCGCTGCACAAAAGCACTAATTAATCAAGCGAAGGAAGCTGGAAAAAATGCATCTGAGGCATTGAAGGAAGAGCACGTCGCCTGCTGTAAAAATGCAATTTCTTCGGCCATTGAGATTTATCGAAGCGAGGTTTCATGCGCGAAGGGTAGATCAACGCGACGATTCTTGCGCGAACTCAGAAATCACGGAATGGCACACACTTTGCTGAAGGAGCAACTACTACGAGACCCTACCTACAATGAGCTTTTCCACCTAGCAGATGCAGCGCGCGATATTTCTTCTCATCTCAGCTTGGCCATTAAAGGAGCCAAAGTTGACCTCATAAAACTAGAAGAAAAAATGAAGGCATCTGCCACTTCCTTATGGCAGCCAGTTTTCATGAGTGCCTTGGACTAGCTCCGCAACCCCACACCCCGCCGCAGCAGCCACAACGCCAGGGCGCTGAGCACGGCGACAAAGCCCAGCATCAGTGCATAGGCCACCCAGATCGGCACGTCTGAGCTGCCGAGCAGGCCGTAGCGGAACGCGTTGACCATGTAGAAGATCGGGTTGGCATGGGTGGCCGCCTCGGCCCAGCCGGGCAGCAGCTTCACCGAATAGAACACGCCGCCCAGGTAGGTCAGCGGGGTCAGGATGAAGGTGGGCACGATCGCCACGTCGTCGAACTTCTTGGCGTAGACCGCGTTGACGAAGCCGGCCAGCGAGAAGATGGTCGCGCCCAGCAACACCGTGGTCAGCGTGACCAATGGATGCGGGATCCGCACCGGGGTGAAGAACATCGCGATGATCAGCACGATCGCCCCGACCATCACCCCGCGCAGCACCGCGCCGGACACATAGCCCCACAGGATCACCCAGTTGGGCATCGGGCTGACCAGCAGCTCTTCGACGTGGCGGCCGAACTTGGCGCCGAAGAAGCTCGAAGAGATGTTGCCGTAGCTGTTCTGGATCACGCTCATCATCACCAGGCCGGGCACGATGAACTGCATGTAGCTGTAGCCGCCCATCTCGCCTACGCGCGAGCCGATCAGCCCGCCGAAGATCAAAAAGTACAGCGTCATGGTGATGGCCGGCGGCACCAGGGTCTGGCCCCAGATGCGCAGGATGCGCTGCACTTCGCGGCGCACGATGGTGCCCAGCGCAATCCAGTTGCGTTGGCGGGGTGTGGCGGGCGTGGCGGACATCGACGGCTCCGAGGGACTCATGGGTGGCCTGCCGGGCGCACGGGCGCCGCTGCGGCAGGAGCCGGGGCGGCGACGGTCTCGCCGGGCCCGGTCAGGCGAACGAACAATTCTTCCAGCCGGTTGCTCTTGGTGCGCATCGAGCGCACCCGGATGCCGGCATCGCCCAGGGTGGCGAACACGCGGTTGAGGTCCATCGCACGCGGCATGTCCAGATCCAGCGTGTGGCCGTCGATGGCGGTGAGCGTGGTGCCTTCGATCACCGGCAACTGCGCGGGCAGCTCACCGTCGATATCGAACAGGAACCCTTCCACGTCGAGCTTGGCCAGCAGTTCGCGCATCGGCCCCTGGGTGACGATCTGGCCGTGGTTGATGATGGCCAGGTTGCGGCACAGGTGCTCGGCTTCTTCCAGGTAATGCGTGGTCAGGATGATCGTGGTGCCGGCGGCGTTGATGTCCTTGAGCACGCGCCACATGTCGCGGCGGATTTCGATATCCACACCGGCGGTGGGTTCGTCCAGGATCAGCAGGCGCGGCTGGGTCATCATGGCGCGGGCGATCATCAGCCGGCGCTTCATGCCGCCGGAGAGCGTGCGGCTCATTACCTGGGCCTTCTCCCACAGGTGGGCGCGGCGTAGTTCCACTTCGGCCAGCGCCTGCGCCTGGCTGCGCGGCATGCCGTAGAAGCCGGCGTAGTTGACCAGGATGTCGAACGGCTTCTCGAACAGGTTGAAGTTGATTTCCTGCGGCACCAGGCCGATCAGGCGCATCGCATCGCTGCGGTGGGCCACCAGGTCGGTGCCGAACACTTCCACCTGGCCGCCGGACAGGTTCACCAGCGAGCTGATGATGCCGATCAGGGTGGACTTGCCCGCCCCGTTGGGGCCGAGCAGGGCGAAGAAATCGCCTGGCGCCACGTCCAGCGAGACGCCCTTGAGCGCCTGGGTGCCGTTGTCGTAGGTCTTGCGCAGATCGCACACGCGCAGGGCGGGCGCACGGGGAGATGGGGAATTCAAGCCGGGTCCTTCGCGCCAGGGTGACGGCGCAGCGAGTTGCAGCCCGTTATTATAGAAGCCCGTTGGGGTTTGCCCCGATCACAGACTGTCCCAAATACGTTCGTGCCCGTTCAATTCCCCCTCAAGCTTGTCGACCGGCGCATGATTGCGCCCACCGTGGCCCACTGCCAGTTCGTCCGTGACGACGGCCAGCCGCTGGATTTCCAGCCCGGGCAGTTCATCCAGATCCATTTCGACTACGCCGATGGCACGCCGACCAAGCGCAGCTATTCGCTGGCGACCATCCACGATCATGCGCTGGGGCCGGGCGAGGCAGTGGAGATCGCGGTGAGCTTCGTGCCCGGCGGCTCGGCCACGGCCTTGTTCGAAGGCCTGGAGATTGGCGACCAGTTGCAGGCAAGCGGCCCCTACGGGCGCTTTTGCCTGCAGCCGGGCGACCACAACCGGCGTTACGTGCTGATCGCCACCGGCACCGGCGTCACCCCGTACCGCTCGATGCTGCCGCTGCTGGCCGAAGCGATCGCCACCCGCGGTG
The DNA here is from genome assembly GCF_041475645.2 of Xanthomonas sp. NCPPB 3569. Taxonomy (NCBI): domain Bacteria; kingdom Pseudomonadati; phylum Pseudomonadota; class Gammaproteobacteria; order Lysobacterales; family Lysobacteraceae; genus Xanthomonas; species Xanthomonas sp. NCPPB 3569. The sequence goes on along the minus strand of NZ_CM192969.1, from coordinate 4,667,221 downwards.
TGCAGGTGGTGTTGCTGCAAGGTGCACGCACCCCGACCGAGCTGCTGTACGGCGAGGACTTCCGCGCGTTTGCCGATGCGCATCCGCAATTCCGCTACGTGCCGTGCTTCTCGCGCGAATTGCCCGCCCAGCCGCACGCCGATGTGCGGCACGGTTACGTGCAGCAGCACCTGGCCGAGTTCGCGCCCGATGCCGCGCACGACATCGCCTACCTGTGCGGAAACCCGGACATGGTGGACACCTGCCTGGACGCGCTCAAAGCCGCCGGCCTGCCGAGTGCGCAGATTCGCCGCGAAAAATACGTCAGCTCCACGCCGCCCAAGGCCTGAGATTGCGTGTAGGCGGCGCGTACATGCCGCCTGTGCCGGCAGGCGTGCTGTGGCCTGCGGCGTGTGGCGCCGAGCTGCTGCGGTTCTAGGCCGTAGCGTTCAGTAGCGCCGGGCGCTGCTGCAGCTCCACCGTGACATGCACCAGTTCTTCATGGATCTGCAGCGCGCGCCGCACCCGCTCCGCATCGATGTCGGCCGTGGTGACCAGGCTGATGACGCAGGCATACCGCTCGCTGCCGACCCGCCACACATGCAGGTCGGCGATGTCGATCGCATGCCCAAGCTCGGCGATCACCTGCTTCACTTCGGCCACCACCGGCGCGTCCATCTCCGCATCCAGCAACACGCTGCCGGTGCTGCGCAGCAACCCCCAGGCCCAGACGGTAACCAGCACCGCGCCGACGAGACCCATGAGCGGGTCCAGCCAGGACATGCCCCAGTGCATGCCGGCGACCAGCGCGACGATGGCGAGCACCGAGGTCGCGGCATCGGCCACCACGTGCAGATACGCCGCGCGCAGATTGAGATCGCTGTGCGCATCCTGGTGATGACCATGACCATGACCATGACCATGACCATGACCATGACCATGACCATGACCATGACCATGACCATGACCATGACCATGACCATGACCTTCGTGCGTGTGCGCATGGCCGTGGCTGCGATGCCCGTGGGAGTGAGCATGCCCATGCGAATCGCGCAGCCACCACGCGCAAATCAAATTCACCAGCAGGCCGATCACCGCAATCACGGTTGCTTCCTGATACTGGATGGGCTTGGGCGTGAACAACCGTTCCACCGACTGGAACGCCATCAGCGCGGCAACGCCCAACAACAGGATCGCGCTGGTGTAACCACCCAGCACCTCGACCTTCCACGTACCGAAGGTGAAGCGCACGTCTGCGGCATGTTGCCGCGCGAAGCGATAGGCGAACAACGCCAGTCCCAGCGCCAACGCGTGCGAGCTCATATGCCAGCCGTCGGCGAGCAGGGCCATGGAATTGAGCATCCAACCGCCCACGATCTCCACCACCATCATGAGCACGGTCAGCATCACCGCCTTGCCGGTGCTGCGCTCGGCGAGCGGGTTGGTGCTGGCAAAGGTGTGCGACTGCGCGCAATGCGGCGCGGCGTGCGTGGTCGACATCGGCGATGGCCCTGGCTAAGGTACCCCCACAGGGTATCCTAAATACCCCTGGGGGGTATATGGCATGACGCATCTCAATCAGGACAAGACGAAACTGCTCGCGCGCGTGCGCAGGATCCGCGGGCAGGTGGAAGGGCTGGAAAAAGCCCTGACGCAGGACGTGGAATGCACTGCGCTACTGACCCAGGTCGCCGCATTTCGCGGCGCGGCGCAGGGTTTGATGGTCGAGCTGCTCAGCGAGCACCTCAAGCACCATGTTGCCGCACCCCACGCCCTGGACGAGCGCGAGCGCGCAGTGGATGACATCACGGCGATCCTCAAGACCTATTTGAAGTAAGCGCCGTCGGCAGATAATTGCGCGCGACGGTCTGCATGGGCGTGCTGCGCCCCATCGTTCCAACGCGCAGCCATCCTGAGCGTCTGCCGTCAGCGCGCGGCCGGCTCCAGCGTCAGCAGCACCACATCGTTGCTGCGCATCGGCACCGCGATGTCAAGCACGCCATCGGTGCCCACACGGATACGCCGGTCCTGTTCGGGCACATCGCGCGTTGCCTGTTGCAACTGCGTCAACTGACGCGGCGCAAGCGCCTTGGGCATGCCCATGTCGATATACAGCGACAAGGGGTCGTTGCGCCGGTAGCCGGTCCTGCGCACCTGCAATTGGTACGTGCCGGCAGGCACGTGGGTCATGCGCATCTGCAACGGTGCGCTATCGGTGGCGGGCACCTGCCTGGTGTAGAACGGCGTATTGCTCACTGCCTGCACGGGTTGCTGCCAATCCCACACCAGCGCGGCGACACGCGTGCCGTCCACTGCGGCCAGGGAATGTGTGTCGCTCAGCGGCACATCGCGGCCCTTGAGCGCATGCAAGTATTTGTAAGCGAACCAGGCCGGCTTGCGAATGCCTTCGCGATTCATCAGCCCAAACCCGCCGTGGAACGGCGTGGGCGGTGGGCCGGGTTCTTCGAACAGATCGGTATAGGTCCAGTAACTCATGCCTTGCACCACGCCGCGCACCTGTTTGAGCTTGGTCAGCAGATAGGGCGCGCTGATGTAACTGTCGTGCACGAAATCGCGCGGTGTATAGCTGCTGCTCCACTCGGTGAAGTACAGCGGCAGGTTGGGAAATGGCGAGGCCTGGATCTGTGCGCGCACGCGTCGCACATCGCCGACGATGGCATCCGGCGATGCGGACAGCTTGGTGTCCTGCTTGCCGTTTTCATCGAGAAACCCGCCATCCACGCCATAGGTATGTGTCGTGACGAAATCGATCGGCAGCGTGTTGTTGGCGACGAAGGCCAGTAACTCGGGTACCCAGGCGGCGCCTGCCGTCGATGGACCGCCGACGCGCAGTTGCGGGTCGATCGCCTTGATGGTGCGCGCCGTGTTCGCATACAGATCGAAGTAGGCCTGCTGGTCGGCGTTCTCCCAGAAATCCTTCAGATTGGGCTCGTTCCAGACTTCGAAATACCACTGGCGCACTTCCTCGGCACCGTAACGCGCGCGGATGTGGCGCACATACGCATCGATCAACTGCGTCCACTTGGCAGGATCCGGATGCGAGGTGTTGCCCTTCCAGTAGAACAACGTCTGTTCCGAGGTTTTCATTGCGCTTGGGGTAAAGCCCAATTCGACGAACGGGCGAATCCGCTTGGCCAGCAGCGCGTCGTACAACTGATCCAGCTTGGTCCAGTCGTATACCAGGTTGCCGTCGACCTGTTTGACGGTACCGAGTACGTCATGAAACACATCGTGGAAGCGGATGTAGCGAAACCCCAACTCCTGCACTACAGGCAGCAGATGCGCCTGCGTGTCGCTGCGAATCAAGGTGCCGGGGAAATCCGAGCCGACCGACAGGTCGTAAAAACGATCGACCGGCGCGCCAGCGGTGGCCAGATCCAGCTGGATCGTGCGCGGCGCCGCGTGCTGCGCCGGTGCAGAGGGCGTCATGCAGCACAGCGCCGCTGCCAACAAGACAGGTGAACGCATCGTCGCTCCTGCTGAAGTTCCAGCCGGCAGCCTACCGCATGCGCGGCAGACCACTGCCGACATGCAGGGTGATGCAGCGAGGCCAACCACACCGCTGGGCAGCCGCCATGCGAACGCGGCATCGGCATCGGCATGTGCCGCGCGTACGCTGCGGCGGCTGCGTGTCGTCTGTCTTGCCTGCCGACGTCCCGCCACGGGCGTTCGTCGCTTGGGCCCAGCAATGAAGGCCGATCCAGAAAGCCGCATTCGAATGTGTAAAGGGTGCTTGACAGCAACGTCCAGTGGGCGCATCTTGCCTGTCAAGCGTACTTGACAGGCGACTGGGATGCGGCGGCAGCACAGGCAAATGGAATGCAGGCATCACCGTGCAACGCGATGCGCTGTGTGCACGGTTGCCGCACGTGCCCACAGCGCGCGTCATGGCGTTGCCGAGGCCGTGCGATGACTTCCTGCAAGCGCAAGGCGCTGCTGGTGTTCTGCGTGGGGCTGGTCTTCCTCGGCATTGGGCTGCTCGGCCTGTGGCACGTGCTGCCGTTAAGCAACTACCTTGCCGGGGTCAGTGCCGGCATTGGTGGCTCGTGCATGCTGCTGTCGGTGCCGATCTGGCTGGCGCGCGGCGATCTGCGCGATAGCACCCGCCCGGCGTTGGCGCGCCGTTACTACCGCGAATTCGGCATCCCGATGCTGTTGTACGCGTTGGTGATGCTGTTCTGGCGCTATCTGCTCGGGCATGTCGGGCCGCACTGGGCGCGGGTGTTGATCGCCCTGCTGCCGGCGGTGCTGGTGGTACTGGTCATTCGTGCAGTGGCGCGCTACGTGCGCCATTCGGACGAGATGCAACGGCGGATCGAGCTGGAAGCGATCGCCATTGCCGCCGGGCTGATCAGCGGTGCGTACATGACGGCCGGATTTCTGCAGGCTGCCGAGCTGATCGATGTTCCGGCGAGCGCGGCGATGCTGTGGGTGTTTCCCTTGCTGTGCGTCATCTACGGCATCACCAAAAGCATCCACGCGCGTCGTTTTGAATGAATAGCCGCGTGCGCGAATTGCGCGAGGCCAACGGGTGGTCGCAAGGGGAACTCGGCGAACGGCTGGGTGTGTCGCGGCAGACGATCAATGCGCTGGAAACCGGCAAATACGATCCCAGCCTGCCGTTGGCGTTCCGGATCGCACGCTTGTTTGGCGAAGCGATCGAGCAGGTGTTTCTTTTCGAAGACGGGCAGTAGTTGCCGCGGTCACGTGTGGCCGCAGGCAACGTCAGGGGACAGGCACTACCAGGAGATAGGATGACGATGGTCAAGCAATCCACAATGGTGGCGGCAGCATTGATCGCGATGCTGGCGGCCGGATGCCAGCGCGCTGCAGCGCCGGCCGCAGCAACGGACGTTGCGGCAAGATCCACCGCGACAGCGCCGGGTACGGCTGCGCGGCAGCCTGTTGCACACACCCCACCCGGCAATGCCGCAGGCAATCGTTACGGCACGTTGCTGTTCACCCCGTGCACGCTGAGCGCCGGCGGTGCTGCCGGCAATATCGAAGCGCAGTGCGCAAGCCTGCGCGTGCCGGAAAATCCGGCCGCACCGAGCGGGCGCAGCATCGCGTTGAAGATTGCCTGGCTGGAAAGCGACGCCGGCGGCGGCAGCACGCCGGACCCGGTGTTCTTCATTGCCGGTGGGCCGGGGCAATCGGCCACCGAAGTCGCGGCGATCGTGGACATGGGCCTGCACGAAGTGCGCAAGCAGCGCGACATCTTTCTGGTCGATCAGCGCGGCACCGGTGGCTCGCATCCGCTGGCGTGTCGCGACGCGGCCGGCAAGCCGCTGGCGCTGGAGAACAGCAGCCAGGCCACCGCCGAGCAATTGACTGCGTATGCGGCCCGATGTGCCGATGGTTTGCGCAACGACGCCGACCCGCGCTACTACACCACCAGCGAAGCCATCGGCGACCTGGATGCGGTACGCGCAGCACTGGGCGTGCAGACGCTGAACCTGATCGGTGCCTCGTACGGCACGCGTGTGGCGCAGCACTATGCCGCACGTTATCCGCAGCACACGCGCACCGTGGTGATCGATGGCGTGGCGCCGAACGATCTGGTGATCGGCGGCGAGTTCGCGCGCACCTTCGAAGATGCGATTGCGTTGCAGTCTGCGCAATGCCGGCAGCAGCCTGCATGCGCCAAGCGCTTTCCGGTCGATACCGCCACCCAGTTGCGCCAGGTGGTGGAGCGGTTGCGGCAGGCACCGGTGGCGGTGGACTACCGCGACCCGCGCACCGGTGGCTTACGCCACGAACAGGTCACTGCCGACACCGTCGCCGGCCTGGCGTTCGGTTTCTCGTATGCGCCGGAAACCGCGTCGCTGTTGCCGCTGGTGCTCGACGAAGCTGCCGCAGGCCGGTATGCCTCGTTGATGGCCTTGGCGCAGATGAGCGCATCGGGCATGTCCGATCAGATGAATCGCCTGATGCAATGGTCGGTGTTGTGCAGCGAAGATGCCGGGCGCTATCGCCCACCCACACACCAGGCCACCACCTTGCTGGGCAACGAGGTGGCCGAGATGTTCTTCGCACCGTGCAAGGTGTGGCCGTCCAAGCCGGCGCCGGCCGCCGCGAGCGCGCCGTTCCGCTCCACGTTGCCGGTGCTGCTGCTCTCCGGTCAGCTGGACCCGGTCACACCACCACGCTACGCCGAGCGCGTGCTGCAGGGCCTGCCCAACGGCCGGCATGTGATCGCGCCCGGGCAGGGGCATGGCGTGTTCCGGCTGGGCTGCATGCCCAAGGTGCTGAGCCAGTTCATGCAGACCGCCGATGCCAAGGCGCTGGATACCACCTGCGTTGCCAGCCTCAACACCGTGCCCGCCTTCACCTCGTTCAACGGATGGGAACCATGAGCCGCATCGACCACGCCACGGAGGCGCTTGCATGATCGTCGTCGATACCCTGCACAAGTCGTTCAAGACCAAGACCGGGCTGGTGAAAGCCGTCGACGGGGTCAGCTTCAGCGCCGCCGATGGCCAGATCACCGGCCTGCTCGGCCCCAATGGCGCCGGCAAGACCACCTCCTTGCGCATGCTCTACACGTTGATGGCGCCCGACCAGGGCAGCGTGGCTGTGGATGGCGTGGATGCCGCCCGCGACCCGGTAACGGTGCGCCGTGCACTCGGGGTGTTGCCGGACGCACGCGGCGTCTACAAGCGGCTGACCGCACGCGAGAACATTGCCTACTTCGGCCAGTTGCATGGCCTCTCGCGTGCGCAGATCGCGCAGCGCACGCAGCTGCTGGCCAGCGCGTTGGACATGGACGACATTCTCGACCGCCAGACCGAAGGCTTCAGCCAGGGCCAGCGCACCAAGACCGCGATTGCGCGCGCCCTGGTGCACGACCCGCGCAACGTGATCCTGGACGAGCCCACCAACGGCCTGGACGTGATGACCACCCGCGCCATGCGCGGTTTCCTGCAGCAGCTGCGTGCGGAGGGGCGCTGCGTGATCTTTTCCAGCCACATCATGCAGGAGGTCGCCGCGCTGTGCGACCGCATCGTCATCATCGCCAAGGGCAAGGTGGTCGCATCCGGCAGCGCCGACGAACTGCGCGCTGCCACCGGTGAACACAATCTGGAAGACGCCTTCGTCAAGGCGATCGGTTCGGACGAGGGACTGCACGCATGAGCACTACATCGTTGTTGTCCACGTTGTGGACGGTGCTGCGCAAGGAGTTGCGCGACATCTCGTGCGACCGGCGCACGCTGGCATTGGCGTTGCTGTTATCGCCGTTGCTGTACCCGATCCTGATCCTGGGCATGGGGGCCCTGAGCGAAAGCCGCGTGCGCACCCAAATCGACAAGCCGTTGGAGATCCCCACGCTCGGGCGCAGCAATGCCCCGAATCTGGTGCGATTTCTGGCCGCCCAAGGGCTCAATGCCGTGGATGCGCCAGCCGACCTGACCGCGGCGATTCGCAACCAGGATGTGGATGTGGCGCTGCGCATCAGCGACAGCTACGCCGAGGATTGGCGCGAAGGTCGGCCGGCGCTGGTGGAGATCATCAAGGACAGCACCCGCCGCGAGGCCGATGTGCCGAGCATGCGCCTGCAGGCCGCGCTCACCGGCTACAGCCAGCAGGTCGGCGCACTGCGGCTGCTGGCGCGCGGTATCGACGCGCAGGTTTCCAGGCCCCTGGAAGTGGCCGCGCAAGACCTGGCCACGGCCGAAGCCAAGCGCGGCCAGATGATGGCGATGCTGCTGCCGGTGTTGCTGGTGATCACCTCGTTTCTGGGTGGCGCGTCGTTGATTCTGGACGCCACCGCCGGCGAGCGCGAACGCCAGTCGCTGGAGCCGTTGCTGGCCACGCCTGCGCCGCGCAGCGCCATCGTCAGCGGCAAGATCACTGCGGCCTGCGTGATCGGCATGGTGTCGCTGTTGCTCACCTTGCTGGCATTCAAGCTGAGCGCGCAGCTCTCCACATCCAACCTGGGCCGCCAGCTCAATGTCGGTTTCATGCCGATGCTGCAGATGCTCTTCATCCTGGTGCCGATGCTGTTTGTCGGCACCTCGCTGCTGACCTATCTGGCCGCCGCGGCCAAGAGCATGAAGGAAGCGCAGGCGCACATGACCTGGTTGCTGCTGCTGCCGATGCTGCCGGGCTACGCGTTGATGGCCTATCCGCTGAAGACGCAGCTGTGGCATTTCGCGGTGCCGTTTCTGGCGCAGAACCAGATGCTGTTGAAGGTGATCCGTCACGAGACCATCAACCTGCAGACCTGGGCGGTGTATCTGCTGGCCGGTTTCGGGGTGGCGGCATTGCTGTGGTATGCGGCGGTGCGCCGCTATCACCAGGAGCGTCTGGCGATTTCGGGCTGAGGGTGTTGTGGTGGGTGTTTGCGGCAAGTCCCGGCGGCACCCTGCAACGCGCAACACCGACGTTGCATTGCCGCGGCAACACACCACCGCCACAACGCACCACCACAACGCAAAAGCCCGCATCGCTGCGGGCTTTTGCGTTTCCATGTCATCAACGACCCGGCGATCAATCGCCCGGATTGAACGACAGCGTACGCCGCGTGGTCACCGGTGCGGCCACCGGTTCGAAGCGCCAACGCTTGACCGCGTTGAGGGCTTCGCGGTCGAAAACGCGCGGCGGATTGGCGCGCAGCACGCGCGAGGCGGTGATCGAGCCGTCGGTGCCGACCGTCAGTTCCACCAGCACCTCGCCCGAGGTACCCGAGCGCAGTGCTTCGGCGGGGTAGCGCGGGGCCGGGGTGCTGATCGGACGCAGCGACTGCGCGGCCGGCGCGGCTGCAGCGGCGGCGGCTGGCGCCGGGCGCGGTGCCGCCGGCGTGGGTGCCGGCGCTTCGGCCTGGCGCCGTGCAGCGGCCTGGCGCTCGGCCTCGGCGGTCTGCTGGCGGGCCGCTTCCTGCTGGGCGGCAATCTGCTGGGCAGCGGCGGCCTCACGGCTCTGCTGCTCGGCCAGACGCTTCTGCTCGGCCGCCTGCTTGGCCTTGTCCTCGACCTGCTTCTTGGCCTGCTCGGCATCCTGCTCGGAGCGGTTGGCAGCGGTCTTCATTCCCGTTTCCAGGCCGCTCTTCAGGCGCGGCAATGCCGGTGCCTGCGGGTCGACCTTCTCGATCAACGCGATCAAGCGCTGCGCTTCGGGAAATTCTTCGCGGCTAATGCCTTGTTCGGCAGCGATCAGGGTATAGGGAAGCAGATCGGTCAGCGCGCTGTTGACGGTGGCGTCCTGCGGCTGCTTCTCGCGCAAGGCCAGGTAGTACTCCACCGCGTTGTCGCCGGCCGGGGCGTACATGCGGTTGTCCTGCAGCGCCTTGGTGGCAGATTCGCGCAATTGTTCGGCAGCCATCGACTGCACCTGCGGCGAGACCGCCGTGGCCGGCGTGGGTGCCGTTGCCGCCGGTGTGGCGCCGGTCGCCGGCGTGGTGGTGGCGGCCTTGTCTTCCTGCTTGGAGCAGGCGGCCAGGCCCACCAGCAAAATGACCGGCGCGATCCGGCGTGCCATACGGCCCTGTGTCAGATCCAACATGCGTCCCCCTTACCCCGAGTGCGAAAGATAACGTTGCTGCGGCGAGCGCCGGCCATTGTTCCCGCAATGGACGGCAATGCCGCAATCTAGCATTGCTGGGGCGGTCTAAGCCAAGGGTTGCGCTGCAGATCGCCGAAATTTATCCGGCCGGGGTCGCCATGACGTGCGGGGCCGGTGCGCGCGCGGCCGGTTCGGGCAGCGGCGGGGCAGGGCAGTAGCGCTGCAGGAAATCCGCGTGCGCGGGCAACCGTACCAGCGCCGCCTCCACCCGGGTGCGGATGGTCTCCAGAAAGCGGCCCAGCTCCGCACCGCCCATCAGGTCGGCCACCGGATGGTGCTGTTGCGGCACGATGCCCTGGCCCAGCATCACCTGCACCCAGGAGTTCTCCGCGAACAGCTCGTTGGCCTGATGGAAGACCCGCCCGCTCTGGCGGAACAACTCCACCCGGTGGCGCAGCGAATCGGGGATGTCCATGGCCGCGCAGTCGCGCCAGAACGGCGTGTCGCGGCGATCGGTGGCGTGGTAGTGCAGGATCACGAAATCCCGGATGTGGGTGATCTCCTGGGCCGCCTGACGGTTGTACTCGGCGATGTCGACCGCGTTGATCACCTGCGGAAAGGTCTGCAGCAGGCGGATGATGCCGCGCTGGATCAGATGGATGTTGGTCGATTCCAGCGGCTCTAGGAACCCGCTTGCCAGGCCCAGCGCCACGCAGTTCTTCTCCCACACGCGGTGGCGCTGGTTGGGCGTGAAGCGCAGCGGCCGCGGTTCGGTGAGCGCGCGCCCGGTGAGGTTGCGTTCCAGCACCGCACGGGCGCCATCCTGATCCATGTAGCGGCTGGAATACACGATGCCGTTCCCCACCCGGTGCTGCAGCGGAATGCGCCACATCCAGCCGGCCTGATCGGCGCGCGAACGGGTGTAGGTCACCGGCGGACCCACCGACTCGGTCTGCACCGCCAGCGCGCTGTCGGCGAACAACCAGCGCGACCAATCGTCGCTGCCCACGCCCAGCGTCTTGCCGATCAGCAGGCCGGCAAAGCCGGTGCAGTCGATGAACAGATCGCCTTCCACGCGGGCGCCGTTGTGCAGGGTCAGCGCGGTGAGGAAGCCGCTCTCCGGGTCGGTCTCGACCTGGCCGATACGCCCCTCGATGCGCTGCACCCCGAAGCCTTCGCTGAAGCGGCGCAGGAAGCGCGCGTACAGCCCGGCGTCCAGGTGGTAGGCGTAATTCATCCCGCCATTGGGCAGGTGCGCAAAACGGCCTTCCTGCGCCGCACGCAGTTCCAAGCAGTAGTCGCCGAAGTCGCGTGCCACCCCGCGCTGGCGCCCCTTCAACCAGAAATGCTGGAACCCGGCGCTCCAGTGGTCGGTCCCGGCATGCCCGAAGGAATGGATGTAGTGCTGGTCCACATCGCGCCAGTGTTCGAAGGCGATGCCGAGCTTGATGGTGGCCTGGGTGGCGGCCATGAACGCGGCTTCGTCGATTTCCAGCAAGCGGTGGAAGGTAACCAGGCTGGGGATGGTGGCTTCGCCTACCCCCACCGTGCCGATCTCGTCGGACTCCACCAGGGTGATCTGCAGGTGCCGGCCCAGCAATTTCGACAGCGCTGCCGCCGCCATCCAGCCGGCCGTGCCGCCACCGGCGATGACGACGTGGCGTACCGGGCGCTGTTGCGGGTCCGAAGGCGTGGTGTCGGGCATGGTCAAATCCTCAGCGATTCAAGCGTTGCAACAGCCGCGCACGCAGGCTGCGCGCGCTGGCGTCGTCCATCGGGGCCAGCACACCGCGCGCGGCATCGGGAAGATGCGCGGCGGTGCTGTCGTCGGACTCGAAGACATAGTGACGAAACACTTCCTGCCAGGTGGCGCGTTGTTCGGCCGGCAGGTCGCGGATGGTCAGCAGTGCCAGCATCAGCGCGTTCATCGGCGAATCCATGTAGGCCGGGCTCTGCCGCCACCAGAAGTTCACCAATACGTTGAAGCTCTCCAGCGCCTCGACGTGATGCCACCACATGCTGGGAATGAACAGCGCATCGCCCGGCGCCAGCTCGGCGACCAGGGCGTGGTCCAGCGCCTGCGCATAGCGCGGAAAACGCTGCAGGTCCGGTGCGGCGATATCCACCAGGCTGACCGGCTGCCCGGCCGGGGTGAGATCCAGCGGGCCGATGTAGAGATTGGCCAGCTGATCGGGCGGGAACAGCGTAAACCGGCGTCGCCCGGCGACCACGCAGGCCAGGTTGTCCGGCAGGTCCTGATGGGCGGCGATCCGGGTGCGGTTGCCGATCCAGATGCTGGCCAGCGGCGCGGCCTGCGGCAGCGCGATCGGGTTGGCTGCACGCAGGCCGGGCAGGTAGGTGTCCAGCGTGGTGGAGCCGACATAGATGGCCGGCGGCTGCGCGTTGTCCAGGTCGCGCAGCAAGGTGTCCAGCACCACGCCCAACGGCACGCGTTCGGGGCGGAAATTGAAGCCGCTCATGTCCGCGTTGTAGAAAAAGCGCCCACCGATCTCCGGTGGCCCAACTTGCGCCACCACTGCCTCGCCGCGGTCGAAACCACGCAGGTAAGTGGCAGCGGCCTGCGCAGAACTGGCGCCGGCGCGGGCCAGCGGCCAGTCGCGTACCAGCCCGCGCAGCACCAGCGGCGTGGTGGAGCGAAGGATGGCCGGGTCCAGCTGTTGCGGGTCCAGGCCGTGGCGTTCTTCGATGGCGCGTGGCTCAGCCGGCATGACGGCGGTTCATGCGTTCGAGCAGATGGCGCAATTGCGCAATCGAGGCCACCGCCATGTACAGCGGTTCCAGATCGCCGTGACGGTGCAGTTCGAGCAGCGCCGCATCATCGAGTGCGCGCAGGCGTTCTTCGTGCACGACATACAGCCCGGCCAGGCGACATTCCAGGCCGTTGTTCAAGGTGGCTTGGAACACGAAGGGCTCGAGCAGGTCGTAACGCAGCGCACGTTCGACAAAGCCCGTGCTGGCCACCAGGCCATCGTGCAGCGTGCGCAGCACCTGGCTGATGCGGTCGAGAAATTCGGTGGTGCCGCCGTGTTCGCGAAACAGCGGTTCGCCCTCGGTGCGGCTGATGCGTGGGCTGTCCAGGTCCACATGCACCATCGGCCCATCGGGCTGCTCGCCGATCAGGAACGGCTGGCGCTCAATCGCCAGCGGGATATAGGGCGCATCCCAGTGCGCGCCATCCAGGAACAGGTTTTCGCCCAGGCGTAATCCCAGCAATGCCAGCGGCTGGAAACTGCGCTCGCCGCTGCGATGGAACACGATGGGGTATTGCGCCTGCACCTGGCGAAATTCCTGCGGAAAGGTCGCCGCCGACATCACGTCATCGCCGTAGACGGCGCCGTGCGCGGTGATCACACGCAGATCGCGGTGATCGAGATTGTTCAACAACACAGCATTGGTCATGGGGATCGGCACAGCACGCGGGGCGCGTGGCCCATGCTTCAACGAATCGCCATTGCACGGCAAGCCCCGGATGCCTTCACGTCCTCGGGAGTGTGCAACGGCCGTGTACGTTCCCCGGCGGTCAAGCTGCCGGGGAACGTGCGGCTTGCTGTGGCGATGCAGTCAGTCCTGCATCGCCACAGCGGCATCACCAGAACTTGTAGCGCAGCCCCAGCATGTAGCGCGGGCCGGTCTGGGTGGCATAGATGATCTCGTTCTTCTGCCGGCCGTGCTGGCGCTGTATTTCGTTGGTGAGGTTGATCGCTTCCAGGCTCAGCGACAGGTTATCGGTCCACTGGTAGCCGATGCTCAGATCCAGCTGACCATAGGCTTCGGTGTAGACCGGGTTGGGCAGGCCACTGCCGTCAAAACGCGCGGCCAGGAACTCGTCGCGCCAGTTGTAGGCCGCACGCACCTGCCATTGTCCCTTGTCGTAGAAACCGACCAGGTTGGCCGAATCGCTCAACCCTTCCAGCGCGAACTGCTCGCCGATCACGTAGTTGTTGTAGGTCAGCCCGGAATCGACCTTGGTGTAGTTGGCCGACACGCCGAAACCGCTCTGGCCGAACATGTGCTGCACGTTGAATTCCCAACCATCCAGCGAGGCCGAACGCTGGTTGGCCGGCGCGGTGATGGAGAAGTTGGCGACCGGGTCGCCCGGCTGACCGCTGATCGTACCGGTGGCATTGCCATTGGTGTCGTCGGTTCCGCGGACCACGCCCGGCTGGCCGGCGAAGTTGCGGAAGATGTAGTTGCGGATGCAGGTCAGGTCGGCAGTGGCGCAGCCATTGGCCAGCGCCTGGTTCCAGTAGGCGCCGCCCACCGGCGTGTGCAGGCCGAGCGAGGTGTCGTTGCGGGTGGTGACGCCGACATAGTTGTCGATGTTCTTGCGGAAGAAGCCCACCGAGGCGTAGCTCGCGTCGCCGTAGTACCACTCCAGCGACAGGTCGATGTTGTGCGACAGCAATGGCTTGAGGCCGGGATTGCCTTCCTGGCCGGAGCCGCCTTCGATGCGGCCGATCTGGTTGAGCGTCTGCCCGCCCTGGATGTCGCCCCAGCCGGGTCGGCCGATGGTTTCGCCATAGCTGCCGCGCAGTACCAGGTCTTCGCGTAGCTTGAAGCTCAGGTCCAGGCTGGGCAGCCAGTATTCGTACTTGCCGCTGCAACCGGAGAACGCCGAGTCGGCCAGCCGGATCGGCAGCTCGTTGTTGGCGACCCAGTCGATGCCCACGGCCACCGGTACCAGCGCCCGCGCTTCCACCTTGGTTTCCTCGTAACGCACGCCGGCGGCCAGGCTGATCGGCACGCGCAGATCGTCCCAGCTATTGCCCCACTGCAGGTAGGCGTTCTTGGATTTTTCGGTCACGCGGCGGTCGGTGGTGAACACCGGCGAGATACGGTACAGCGACTCATCGCCAGCGGCTTGCGCAGCGGCCTGGCGCGCGCGCTCGAAGTCGAACAGGAACAGCTGGTTGAACTGTGCCGGATTGCCGCTGCCGTCGATCGCATCGAAGTACTGCGCAAACGAGCTGGGAATCCACAGGTCGTCCGGATAGTCGGCTGCCGTGCCGTTGCCGCCCCAGGTGTCGCGCTGCACATTGGAAAACGCCGAGCGGTTCTTGACCTCGGTGCTGCCGATGCCGAACTTCAACTGCGAATAGTTTTCGAAGGTGAAGTCGCCGTTGACCTGCGCCTGATCGATTTCCGACTTCATGTAGCTATTGCGGAACGCCGAGCCGGTGACCAGCGTGCGCGACGGATCCAGGCCATTGAGCCCGAAGCCCAGCTGCTGCTGCAGCACCGGGAAATCCTTGCTGAAATCCACCACCGAGGTGCCGCGGTAGAAACCGGACACGCCCAGCGAGTTGCTCGACCCGTACGGGCTGTCCGCGCCGGCTTCGGCAGTGGAGCGGTGGATGTCGAAGTTGAGCTTGAACTGGTCGTTCACCGCCCAATCCACGTTGAAACCCAGCGACTTGTTCTGGTTGCGCGTGGCCGCATTGGAGCCGGCGGTGGCCAGATCGCTGGTGGGCGGATTGACGATTTCCGAATAGGTAATCGGGCCTGCGACCGGTCCCTTGGTCCAGGAGCTGGCGGACGGTCCGTAGTTGAACCACACCGACATCTCGTTGCGCTGCTGCTGGATCTCGTTTTCCGAGTAGGTGTAATCCAGCGTGGTGGTGATGTTGTCCAGCGGCTTGTACTGCAGCACCAACTGGCCGTTGGTGCGCTGGCGTTCGACGCCGACCACGCGGTAGTTGAGGTTCTGCGGCACCGAATAGATATCGTTCGGCCCGGGGCGGTTGACGATGTTTTCCGAACCCGGTGCACCGGGCTGCGGAATGGTGCCGTAGGCGGTGGAATCGCCACGGAATGCGCGCCAGCCATTGGGCACGCCGACCTGGCTGTAGCCGAAGTCGCGTTCCTGGTAGCTGCCGCTCAGCGACACGCCGAAGCGCCCGTCGGCCGAGGTGTTGCTGAAAATGCCGGAAATTTCCGGCGTCAGCGAATCGCCCTGCAAGCGGCCGGGCAGATTCTCGTTGGAAGAATCATGCACACCCTTGAGGCCCACGTTGGCATGCATGCCGGGGTTATCCAGCGGCCGGGCGGTCTTGATGTTGATGGTCGCGCCGATACCGCCGGTAGGCGTGCTGGCACGGCTGGTCTTGAACACCTCGATGCCGGAGATCGACTCGGACGCCAGGTTGGCGAAGTCGAACGCGCGCGAGTTGGAAGCATTGGATTCTTCGATGCTGGCGCCCGGCATCTGGCGGCCGTTCAACAGCACCAGGTTGAAGTCCGGGCCGACGCCACGCACGGTGACGCGCGAGCCTTCGCCCAGCGAGCGGTCGATCGACACACCGCTGATGCGCTGCAACGATTCGGCCAGGTTGGTATCGGGGAACTTGCCGATGTCTTCGGCCACGATGCCGTCGACGATGCCTTGCGCATCGCGTTTGACGTTCATCGACGAGGTAAGGCTGCCGCGAATACCGCTGACCTGGACGGTATCGAGGGTGGCGGGATCGGCCTGACTGGAACCCGGGACAGTGGATGCCGACTGCGGCGCCGGCGCGGTCTGCGCGGCCAGCGGAGTCGACAAGGCGAACAGCAGGGCAGACGTCAAGCGCCGCGTGCGCGGCAGGGTGCGAGTCTCTCTCACGGTAGTTGCTTCCCCAAACAGAAGATAAGGCCGGCCCCAGGCGGGACAGGCAAAGGTCAATGGAACAATCGAGCATTTGTTATTGCGGTCTTAACAAAGTCAATTTGCACTGCAGCATCGGCCGCGACCCTGTCGCGTCACACATCGTTCCACCGAGCGAGGCGTGTCATGCAGCCGGATGCAAACGCTTGGCCTTACCATCGCGCTTGGATGGCAACGTATCTCGATAGGCGATGGCACCGATATCGCGGGCACACGCCTCGGATGCGCGCCTGGCAAGCGGGTTGGTCAGCGGCGAATGCGTCGCCGGCCGGATGCGTGCATGCCAGGCAGTTGCCTTGAGTTCGGTCTGCCGCAACGACCCCACCTTCGACTGGAGCGCACAATGATCGATCTGTATTACTGGCCTACGCCCAACGGGCACAAAGTCACGCTGTTTCTGGAAGAGGCCGGGCTGCAGTACGCCCTCAAGCCGGTGGACATCGGCAAGGGCGAGCAATTCGAACCTGCATTCCTGCAGATTTCGCCCAACAACAAGATGCCGGCCATCGTCGACCATGCACCGGCCGATGGCGGCGGTGCGCAGAGCGTGTTCGAGTCCGGCGCGATCCTGCTGTATCTGGCCGAGAAGACCGGCTGCTTCCTGCCGCGCGATGCCCGCGGCCGGATCGCTGCACTGGAATGGCTGTTCTGGCAGATGGGCGGGCTGGGCCCGATGAGCGGCCAGATGGGTCACTTCAACGTCTACGCACCGGAAAAGATTGCTTACGCGATCGAGCGCTACAACGCCGAGGTGCGTCGCCTGCATGGCGTGCTCGACAAGCGCCTGGCCGACCACGCCTTCCTGGCGGGAGATGACTACGGCATCGCCGACATGGCCAGCTATCCGTGGATCGAAGTGTATGGCGACCTCAAGCCGGACTACGCCGCCTTTCCGCATCTCAAGCGCTGGCACGACGCCATCGCCGCCCGCCCGGCCACCCAGCGCGCCTATGCGCTCAAGGAGCAGGTCAATCCCAATGCCGGCAAGCCGCTCAGCGATGAAGAGCGCAAGCACCTGTTCGGCAAGCGCTGAGGCGTAGGGCTTGGGCAGGGGCGGAGGCTGCGTGCGGAAGCGGAGTGCTGAAGCGCGGTGCTGTCGGGGCTGCGCCAGGGTCTGCTGCGCAGGTGGTCGCACTGCATTGCATCGCTTCATGCAGTCACGCAGTCAGACACCGCACTACGCAGCGGTTCAATCGCACAACACAGGCGGCGCCCGCCCGCATCCGGCGCAACGCGCCACTTTCTCCCGGCAGAAAAAGCCAGCGAGAGCCCCTCTGCCCTCGGGAGAGGGGTTGGGGTGAGGGTACGGATCTCGCATCAAATCCGCACTCACCCATCACCGGATCCACCTCAAACCCGCGATGGTCGATCCGCAGCGCGCGTAAACGTCTATCGGCACCCACGCTGGCCTGTGCACGACAACATCCGCGATACAACGCAGCATCGTGCGCACCGTCTTTCAATTGCCACACACAAGACCGCTGCACTTCTCAAATAGCGCACGCCCCCGCATCCTGTGCGCAATCGTCAGACAGGATCATCGATGCGCGCCCTGTTGGTCACCCTTGCCCTCATGCTCAGCACCATTCCCATGGCCCACGCCGAAAAACTCACCCTGGAGGCCATCACCGGCCCGTTGCCGCTTTCCGGTCCCACGTTGATGAAGCCCAAGGTGGCGCCGGACGGCTCGCGCGTGACCTTCCTGCGCGGCAAGGACAGCGATCGCAATCAGCTGGATCTGTGGGAATACGACATTGCCAGCGGCCAGACGCGCCTGTTGGTCGATTCAAAAATCGTGTTGCCCGGCACCGAGGTCTTGAGCGATGTCGAAAAAGCACGTCGTGAACGTCAGCGCATCGCCGCATTCACCGGCATCGTCGATTACCAATGGGCACCGGATGCGCAAGCGCTGCTGTTCCCGCTAGGTGGCGAGTTGTACCTGTACGACCTGCGCAAGACCGGCGCGGCCGCGGTACGCAAGCTCACCCACGGGGAAGGCTTTGCCACCGACGCCAAGCTCTCGCCCAAGGGCGGTTTCGTCAGCTTCGTGCGCGAACGCAACGTGTGGGTCATCGAGTTGGCCAACGGCAACGCGCTGCAGCTGACCCACGATGGTAGCGAGACCATCGGCAATGGCGTGGCCGAATTCGTTGCCGATGAAGAAATGGACCGTCACACCGGCTATTGGTGGGCGCCGGACGACTCGGCGATCGCCTTTGCGCGCATCGACGAATCACAGGTGCCCGTGCAAAAGCGCCCGGAAGTGTATGCCGACCATACCGAGGTGATCAGCCAGCGCTATCCGCAGGCCGGTCAGCCGAATGTCGCGGTGCAACTGGGCGTGATCGCACCGCGCGCCAAGGCGACCCCGCGCTGGATCGACCTGGGCAAGAACCCGGACATCTATCTGGCGCGCGTGGACTGGCGCGATGCACAGCGCCTGACCTTCCAGCGGCAGTCGCGCGACCAGAAAACCCTTGAGTTGATCGAAACCACGCTGGGCAGTGGCGCGCAGCGCGCGCTCATCACCGAAACCTCGCCCAGCTGGGTGCCGCTCAGCAACGACCTGCGGTTCCTCAAGGATGGCCGCTTTCTCTGGAACTCCGAGCGCAGCGGCTACGAGCATCTGTATCTCGCATCCGAAGACGGCCGCACGTTGACGCCCTTGACCTCCGGCAACTGGGTGGTCGATGCCTTGCTCGCCGTCGACGAACAGGCCGGCACGGTGTATTTCGCCGCGAGTAAGGACGGGCCTACCCAAACCCATATTTACGCCGTCCCCCTGGCCGGTGGCGCGATCGAAAAGCGCTCCAACACCAACGGCACGCACGCGGCCAGTTTCGCAAGCAACGCCAGCGTGTACGTCGATACCTGGTCCAACACCACCACGCCGCCGCAGATCGAGTTGTTCCGCGCCAGTGGCGAAAAGATCGCCACGCTGCTGAAGAACGACCTGAGCGATCCGCAGCATCCTTACGCCACCTACCGCGATGCGCAGCGCCCGATCGCATTCGGCACGCTCACCGCCGCCGACGGCAAGACATCGCTGCATTACCGGCTGACCACGCCGGAGCACTTCGATCCGGCCAAGCGTCACCCGGTCATCGTTTACGTGTACGGTGGCCCGGCGGCGCAGACCGTGCTCGATGCCTGGCCCAGCCGCGGCGATGCCTTGTTCGACCAGTACCTGGCCCAGCGCGGGTACGTGGTGTTTTCGCTGGACAACCGCGGCACTCCGCGGCGCGGACGTGCGTTCGGTGGCGCGCTGTACGGCAGGCAGGGCACGGTGGAAGTGGACGACCAGTTGCAAGGCGTGGCCTGGCTCAAGCAACAGCCTTGGGTGGATGCCAAGCGCATCGGCGTGCAGGGCTGGTCCAACGGCGGCTACATGACCCTGATGCTGCTGGCCAAGCAAAGCGACGCCTATGCCTGTGGCGTGGCCGGCGCACCGGTTACCGATTGGGGCCTGTACGACACGCATTACACCGAGCGTTACATGGACCTGCCGGCGCGCAACGCCGCAGGCTACCGCGACGCACGCATCGCCACGCATCTGGATGGCCTGCGCGCCAAGCTGCTGCTGATCCACGGCATGGCCGACGACAACGTGCTGTTCACCAATTCGACCGCGCTGATGAGCGCGCTGCAGCAACGCGGCACCCCGTTCGAATTGATGACGTATCCCGGTGCGAAGCATGGGTTGTCGGGTGCAACGGCGCTGCATCGTTACAAGACTGCCGAAGCGTTCTTGCAGCGCTGCCTGATGCCGGCGCAGGACTGAGAATGGCTTAGCAAGCGTAGCCAGCAGTGGCCAACTGGGCGAGGACAGCGCACAGCAACTGAAGCGTACCCGTACTGCGGTAATTTCGAGTATTACCGCGCCTACCTGGCGGCTGTGCAGTCGTTGTCAGCTGCTGTGCGTCGTTAACGATGCGCCGTACCGATCACCCGCGTTCCCAGCGTTCGCATAAGGCGTGCCATGTCCGGGCCACCACCGCTTCCCCAAGCAGCACCGCAACGCCTGCGTGCTAACCGGCACTGACGCGGGCCGTGCCTGGCATTGGTGTGACGCTGCTTGTGCGCCTGGCGCTGCCGATGGATGGTGTGCTCTGCGTGATCACTGCAGCGTTGAAATCCAGCGACGTGTATCGCGACGCGCTGCAGATCGCCAGGACCGATGCACAGGTCGTGCAACGGCTGGGCACGCCAATCAACGAAGACGTCTTGATCAACGGCGGCATTCGTTATTCCGGTCCCACCGGCGAGGTGCATTTCAGCGTCGGGCTGCCCGGCCCGCGCGGCAAGGGCCGCGTGCAGGTGGGGGCCGCGCGCAGGCATGGCCGTTGGACTTATCAGACGCTGACCTTCGCCGGCATTGATGAGGCCCGATCGATGTGTTGCCGGCCATGGCATCGCCACCGCAGCCCTACCTGCCATGACCTAAGGCAGATTGCCGCGGCCGTTGCAGATGGGTAGGGTCGCGCTACTCAATTCGCGGATCTGCCTCATGAAGCCACTCGTTCTCGCCGTTGCGCTGGCGCTCGGTTCCTCGTTGCCGTTGCAGGCACAGACTGGCAAGACTGCGCCGACACAACCCGCCAGCCCGGCCTGGGTACAGACCAGCAACGGCTATGCGCAGATCCTGCTCAACGCGCAGGCGCCGTTCCAGCCCGAATACGCCAGCTTCTTCGGCGTGCCCGGCTACGACGATCAGGTCGTCGACCTGGGTCCGGACAACGCCGCGCGTTATCGCGATGCCATGCGCAAGGCGCGCGCCACGCTGCAAGCCAAGCTGGCCACCGAGCGCGATGCCAACGTGCGCCAAGACCTGCAGATCATGATCGGTGCGGCCGAGCAGAACATCGAAGGCAGCGAGCTCAACGAGCGCTATCTGTTGCCCTGGAGCGACGCTCCCGAGGTGGTCTTCAGTGGCCTCAACGGGCTGCTCTCCGACCAGACCGTGCCCGAGCGCCGCGCCAAGGCGCTGGATCGCCTCAAGCGCTACGTCGGCCTGGTGCCGGGAAGCACGCCCACCACCACGCTGGCGCGCCAGCGCTACGAGGAAAAGCTGGGCAACACCGCGTTGCTGCAGCCCACCCAGCGCGAAGTGGAGCAGGCGCTGGCCAATGTGGACACCTACGTCGCCGGGATCGGCGAGCTGTTCGCCAAGTACAAGATCGCCGGCGCCGACGAGGCGCTCAAGGCCATGTCCACGCAACTGAAGGACTACGCCACCTGGACGCGCAGCACCGTGCTGCCCAAGGCGCGCAAGGACACCCGTCTGCCCGAGCCGCTCTACGCGTTTCAGCTCAAGCAGGTCGGCATCGACATCGCCCCGCAGCAGCTGATCCAGCGCGCGCAACTGGAGTTCATGGAGACCCGCTCGGCCATGCGCCAGCTGGCGCCGCTGGTGGCCAAGGGCGTGCAGGGCGGCGATTATGTGCAGGTGATCCGCGCGCTCAAGGGCAACAAGATCGCCGACGACCAGCTGGAAACCCACTACCGCGGCGTGATCGATCAGATCGACCCGATCATCCGCCAGCAGCGCATCGTCGATGTGCCCAACCGCCCGATGCAGATGCGCCTGGGCAGCGCCGCCGAAAGCGCGGCGCAACCGGCCCCGCATTTCCTGCCGGCCCCGCTGATCGGCAATACCGGCCAGCAGGGCCAGTTCGTGTTGCCGCTGGGCAACCCGACCGCCGATGGCGCCAAGAAAGAGCAGTACGACGACTTCAACTTCGGCTCGGCCGCCTGGACGCTCAGCGCCCACGAAGGCCGCCCCGGCCACGAACTGCAGTTCACCGCCATGGTCGAACGCGGCGTGTCGCTGGCGCGCAGCATGTTTGCCTTCAACTCGGTCAACGTCGAAGGCTGGGCGCTGTATGCCGAAGCGGAGATGGTGCCGTACGAACCGCTCGACGGCCAGCTCATCGCCCTGCAGTTCCGCCTGCTGCGCGCCGCCCGCGCCATGCTCGACCCGATGCTCAACCTGGGCCTGATCGACCGCGAACGCGCGCGCCAGGTACTGGAAGACGACGTCGGCCTGTCGCCGGCCATGACCCGTCAGGAACTGGACCGCTACACCGTCCGCGCCCCCGGCCAGGCCGGCAGCTATTTCTACGGCTACACCCGCATCCTCGAACTGCGCATGCGCACCGAACTGGCCCTGGGCAAGAAGTTCGACCGCCTGGCCTTCAACAACTTCCTGCTCGACCAGGGCCTGCTGCCACCGGACCAGCTGGCCAAGGCGGTGGAGACGCAGTTCATTCCTGCGCAACAGAAGTAATTACGGTACTCGCTGCTCAAGGTGCCACCTTCTGGCAGACAACCACCTGACCAGATCGCGCGCTGAAACGCGCGATCTGGTTCCGGGCTGTATTGGGAACGTACGTAGCTAACTCTCGTGTGCAACTCACCAGCCATGGGCAGGCGGTAAGGTATGGCTGACATCGTCGTTGTCGATCAGCCGCGTCATCGTCCTACATCACACGCGTCGGTGTCTGTGCGATCATCTCCGGTTGCGCATCCAGCGCATGCAACTGTTGCTGGCTCTCTTGCAACGGCGGTGCCTCCGCCGCCAGATCCACTTTGGTGCGGAAACCGGGCGTATTGCCGACGATCCAGGCATTGCCGTCGTGCACGGTCACGCTGCGCAGCTGGTTGACGTCGACGATACCAGCGCGTTGGGCCTCGACGGTGGCATGCATGGCCATCGCATCGGAGGTACCTTCGGGTAACTTGCTATGGATGGGGCGGTACAACGGATCATTGGACATGGCCGCCGCGCCCGGATCTACGCAGCGCTCTGGGGTATTGCCCAGCGGCAGCTTCCAACCAGGCGCCACATAGACCGGCTTATCTTCGCGCGCCATGCGCTGTTGCGTTTCCTTCCAGCGCTCGGCCGCCATCTCCGCCGCGCCGGCACCAGGGGCCAGCGTGCCACGTAGGTGGTTGATGGCATCGGGCAAGTTCATCGATTGGGCGCTGCGCGATGCCAGGGTCAGGCCGCCGCGCATCAACGCTACATCATCGCGGTACTTGTCGATCATCGGTGCGTATTGCTGCGCCAGCTGTTGCGACCTGGGATCTTCCAGCACCGAGCGATCTGGTTTGCCATTGCCGTCAACGGGCAGAAAGTTATGCATGCGATGCGAGTCGCCCAACTCCACAGCGACCAGAGGGTTGCGGTCATCCAGCACACTGCGGTCGTTGGCATACCCGGCTTTCTGCAATGTGGCGACTTCTTGTGGCGTGGCGTAGATCTTGACCTGGCCATAGTGCTTGCTGGCGGCGCTGACCGCATCGCCAGCCATCACATGGTTGATGACATCGTGACCGCCTTCGGAAATGCGCCGGTCCAGGCTTACCGCGCCATAGGCGTTGAAGGTCTCGCCTTTGAGGCCGAAGTGGTGTGCGGTCACCTGGGCCAAGTCGCCGCCAAGCGAGTGGCCGGTGACGGTGACGTCGGGGACTTCGCCGTCCTTGCCGATTTTTTGCGCGTAGACCAACGCATGCTTGGTCAACTCAATTGCTTCAGCGGCCTGGCGATTGTGACGTGCTGCGACCATGCCGCCATCGGTGTAGACACCATCCTGTTTAAGCTCACGCTCAGTCTCGGTGCCGCGATGGGCGACGATGATCTCGTTGGTGTCGATCCGCTGATAGACCATACCTTGATAGCCTGAAGGGCTGTCTACATACTCAAGGCGCTTATAAGTAATGCCGCCAATATTTACAGGTCGACTAACCGGGTCTGTCTCTCGCGGCTCCTGATAAACATCATCAGAGAGAGCGGCATATTGCTGGCTCGTAAGGCTCATGGGGTCACCTTTTCAGTAGTCAGGGTGACTTTAAAGACTTCATTGCGGGCATTGTCATTAAATTGGTCGATTCTTGATCTGCCGCTATCAGGGAAGTTGTCGACATCTTCCTTTGGGTAACGTCCCTTCCAAAAGTAAGTGACCTTTGGAGCTTGGCTGTAAATCTCGTTCTTAAATAGGGCCGGCTGAAAGCGGGTGTCTTCATGCCTTTCGGTCGCTTTCAGGGAGATCCCAACCCCGTCTAACTCAAAAGAACACGTCCCCTTGCCATAATAGTCCGCATCTACCATGCCATCGGCATAGATCGTGCCAACATACGTGGATGCATTTATCCTCTCAAAGTGGATGGGGATGCCGTCTTCATCAGACTTGTTCCACACGCCGGCAATAGGCTCGATTGGTGTGCATTGCTTGTGGTTGGTCATCTGGTAGAACGCCGTACCCGAGATCCACTCGAACGGCCCGGGCGCATCCTCGATTGTCATCGTGAGCCGGTACGCTTGCGTCGGATGCGGGTTCTTCCGGTAAGTCGGATCGCTGGTCGTCGCATCAGCTTTTGAGGACGGGGTAGTCATCGGTTTGCATCCTGCAAGGAGAAAGGGCATGAGGAGGAAAGCGAAACGGCCGATAATCTTGGGGTTCATTGGAGATGCTTTCGCTGCCTGTGCGCATCGAGCAATAGAGGGTACGCTGTTTTGGCCTGGGTATGCTCGATCAGGCCATTAGCTGCGCGCTTGATTACCATATCTTCCCGGTCCTAGATGCCTCGCTCGTGGATAAAGCATGCGGAGCCTAGCGCTCGCTCAGCGCCACGACTAAAGCCAATCGGAGCGACGCTGCTTGTTGCCTCAGGGTCATCTCGAATCCACTCGCTGATTGCTCAGCGCGAATTTTACTTAGATTTCTTCAAGGCGTGCCTTATAGGTGTAGTCACGCACGAGATCGCGTGTACCGCCTAGCAGGCTGGTGAACTACGATTTCGACCTGCCGACTGGAGAAGGGCAGCTTCTCTGCCAATTCTGAGCCTCCGACAGATGTACAGAAAGCTGCATATCGCGCGCAGGAGTACCGTTGTTGAACCTTCTTCGAGCAGTTGCCAAGGCCCATTCGAAGTATTTCAGCAGCCTGCTAACGCCTTCGGATAGATTTTACGCTGCCAAATTAATTCAGCCTTCAAAACTCCTGAAATATGGGTTCTGAACATGCGGAGTAAATAACTTTGCATTGCATCGTGGGATTTCTTCTTTCGCAACTTTCTAAAGCTTCTTTAATCGCGTTTTCCTTGCCTGGTTGTCGTGCGAACTGAACATATCCATCCGGATCTGGCCGTCCATCGCGTTGAGGTTCGCCTATTGCTGTACATTGGTTGCGATAAGTTGTGACAACATGGCAGTTGTCTGCGCCTAACTTTGCGCATCTTGCGAGAGCTTCTTTCTTCGCAGAAGCTTCATTAGGTAATCCCGTTGGCGCGCCGTAATTCGGAACTCCATCAATAGTTCCTAGCGCAATAGCGCCCCAGGTTTTAATCCATTTTCCTGTTGGGCGCGGCTGCGGCTGTTGTGTAGATTGAGGTATAGGAGCACACGCGACTGCGCCCTGCCCGCCAATTGGATATTGTCCGGGTGGGCAGCCTTGTTCCGTCGATGCGGAAAAAGGGATTGCTAGGAACACAACGCATAATAGTCTTAACATGGTGTCGCCTCTATTTACTTCTTAGGCTATTCGATTATCTGTGCCTGAATTTGCTAAACCGCGTGAGCCAGCTGCAGCCGTGGCAGCATTACTAGCAGAAGATCCTGAAACTCGACCAGCACTCAGGTCTGCAGGTCGAGATTCTGGAGTAGATCTCGCCCCGTCGTCAGTGCGGGC
The DNA here is from genome assembly GCF_041475645.2 of Xanthomonas sp. NCPPB 3569. Taxonomy (NCBI): domain Bacteria; kingdom Pseudomonadati; phylum Pseudomonadota; class Gammaproteobacteria; order Lysobacterales; family Lysobacteraceae; genus Xanthomonas; species Xanthomonas sp. NCPPB 3569. Next base: position 4,641,367 of record NZ_CM192969.1, on the reverse strand, counting down.
TGGCATATAAGACCCAGGCGGTTGTCCCTGTGGCCCAGGAGAAGCACTGCTAGCACCAGCGCTACCAAATGCCGAGTACGCCATGAAGGTTCCCATGCTGCTTTGCCATAGCGCTGCGGCAACGGTAGGCATGGTGATGATGAGGGTGGTCAGCAGCAAGCCGATACCGCCCTGCTGCAAGGCTTGCGAGCTCAGGCCTTCGGTATTGTTACCCATCAGCCCGGTGATGCCTTTGGCAACCCAGAGCGCGATGGCGACCTTGGTGGCGAGCTTGAGCACGATGGCCGAGACCACCGAGAGCATGGACATCGAGAACAAGGTGCCGATCACATAGAACAGCCATTTCTTGAACAGATCCTTGGTGGCATCAAACATCAATGCCAGGATGAAAATCGGGCCGACACCGACCAGGAAAGCCATCGTGAACTTGAACAGCAGCAGCATGGCGCCTGCCGCCATCGCGGGACTTGCTGTGCCGAATCCGGCAAGCAGCATGGCGTTGCTCTTCTTTTGAAGCGCCTCCGGATCATCGGAGTCGATGTTCACCACATCTACGGCGGCCATTGCAAGCTGCGTGTAGCCCAGATTTTCATCGATTGCATCGGCTGCTGACGTACCGCTTTCGCCGGTGAACAGTTCGTGGATCTCCTTGTCCAGGTTCTGCGTCATCGTCTTGTGCAGCATCGCGCCGTTGCTTCCCACTGCGGTGGCGATACTCAGGATAAAGACGATCTTCGCGGCCTTACCCATGGTCTCCATCGCAGAGTTGCGCGATTGTCCGGTCGCTAGCCGATAGCCAACGATCATTACCCACAGCGTGACCAAAATCATGGCGATCACGCTCACCCACGTCATGGCACGGCCGATGAGTTCCATGCCGAACGTGTCGATTTCCTTATTGAGGTAGTCATTGATCAGCTTGAAAAAGACATAGTCGCCGATGCCTACATCGGCCATCGGCGTAAGCCAACTCAATGCACCCTGAAAAACGCTGTCCATATCCGCCCCGATTTGATCCTAATAAAACGCCTGCCGTGCATGGCAAAATGTATAAGTGCACTCAATCGACTGATAATGCCGCCTTCAACGCAGCAGCCTGTACCAGCTGGGTGACCAACGGAATGCCGCCCCCCTTATTGCCATCCAGGGCGCGCTTGGTGAGCTTGCGCTGGTCGCTCTTCAGGGAAGCCTCGTAATAGTCATAGGCCTTCAGTTTTGCCTGCCAGTAATCGAGATCCATCGAGTTCTGCGCCATGAAGCGTGAGACCTCATTGTCATTCGCGGCAAGCGCGCCCTGGCTGGTCCCTACGCTATTACGCTGTGACTGAATCTTTTGCTCGAAATCCTTGTTGCGCTGAATCAATCGTTTGAGCATGCGGACAGACTCGTTGTAGCGGGCGTTTTCAGTCATCACCATCAACTGACAGATCTTGGTCTGCTCAGTTACCAAGTTGCCATCCATATTGGGCAATATGCTTTTGATGCTCGTCATGATGCTTCCCAAGCCGCCACCTGAGCCTGAGCATGCTTCCGCCACCCCGTAGTTGGGATCACGTTCGTTGAAATTGTCTTCCAGATTTGTAGTGCCCAAGTTGAGGCTCTGCAGCTTGATCAGCTGTTGCTGGTAGTGCGCGTATTCTTTCTGGTACTGCGATAACGTTTCCTTCCAACGTTCAAATTCCTTTCCGTATTCAGCAATAATGCTTTCCAACGTCATCGGGTCGTGGGTAATCACCTGTGCATTTGCATGCCCGGCACACAGCCCTACCGCGAGGAGCAGGCCTGCTGCAAGGCGTGAAAACGGCGCGCGCGAACGACGGACATGGTCAGTCATGGCAAGTCTCACTGAATTGGCTTGATACGGAAAAAAAGACACAGGGGTGCGCCGATGGGTCCTGTCGGCGGCTTGCCTGGGAGCGGGCGTCGTAAGGCCGATGCAGCCATAGACGCCCGCGCTGGCGCTGCTGTCAGCGCTGAAGTTGTTCATTCGAGTGCCTGCCACGGCCATCTTCCTTGTGTGCGGTTAAACGCAGGTCTGCCGTAAGGTGCCACAGAGCAGGCCGCATTTCCATATTTTTAATGCGTCTTCGTTTGATGAATGCCTTCAGATTTTCGGCAGGCGCCTTGTTGGGAGAGGCGGCCCTGACGCTCGGTCTTTAAAGGCATCGCATGCGAGGGATCTTCGGTGGGTTGCTGCCTTGAAGCGACGCTCACGGTTCTCTTGTAGGTGTATCCCTCGCCCCCGCAGGTACCCAGATCGCCACACCTGCTGCGCGCTTCTGGGTGGTGGGGATGCCGATCCCTAGGCCGCCGCCGACGCGGCCGCCGTAGCTGCCACCGCCGACCGACAGGCCGCCGCCGGAGCGTTCGGAGCCCACGCCGACGATGACCACGCCGTTGGCGCCGAGCTTGGCGGCTTCGCGCTTGAGGCGTTGCACGGCGGCGTCGGTCTGGCCCTGGGTGCCGAAGCCGGCGGCGCTGGTCGATTCGAGCTGGGCGATTTCCACCGAGCCGACCGGTGCGTTGGAATACACCTGCACCTGCGCCGGGTCGATCGGCGCGCGCGCCTGGCCCAGCATCACCTTGGAGCTGCTGGCGCAGCCGGCCAGCAAGGCGGCGGTAGCCGCTGCGATGGCGACGTTCCTGATCAGCGACTGCTTGCGCATGGTGGGACCCCTTGGGTAATGAAAGCTGGGTAATGACAGCCGGGTAGTGACAGCGATGATCCGGCGCCTGGACTGAATCGCGCCGGACTTTGGCGCACCCTAGCCATGCCGGCGTGAGGCTGCCGCCAAACCGCCATTGGTCATGATGACCACCCGCCCACGGCGCGGGGACGGCCGCGCCGGTAAGCTCGTGCTTTCTTCAAGACGAGGTGGCACGTGGGATTGATCAGCCTGTTGTGGGGCATCGTGGCGTTGCTCTGGATGGTGTTGGCCTTCATCCCGCTGCTGGGGTGGGGCAACTGGTTCCTGATTCCGTTCGCGGCGGTGGGCGCGCTGATCGCCGCCATCGCGCTGTTGTTCACCTCGGCAGGCAACCGCGGCCGTGCCAAGACCGGCCTGGTGCTCAACGGCTTGGTGATCGTGGTCGGGGTGATGCGCCTGACCCTGGGCGGCGGGATTATCTAAGAGGCTCTCGACAAGGCGGCGATGCGTATGCGTGCGTGCGCGTGTCGCGTGCGCGAGTCGAGCAGCGCCTGTGTCGGCAGCGTTCGGTGCGCTGCGTGCGTTTGCCTTCGGCGCACGCACGCAGAATCCGCGCCGTTGCAGCGCTGCGACACTGCGTCGCAGCGCGTCCTGCGCGTGACGGCGGGCGTAAACTGATGCGCTGTCTCTAGGAGCCTTGCCATGGCCCACCCGCACTATCGCCCCCGCCGCATGCGCCACGATGCGTTTTCGCGTCGGTTGATGCGCGAAAACACGCTGACCACCGACGACCTGATCTGGCCGGTGTTCGTGCACGAATTGCCTGGCCGCGCGCCGATTGCCTCGATGCCGGGCGTGGAACGCCTGTCGCTGGACGAGTTGCTGCGCGAGGCGGAAAACGCGTTGGAACTGGGCATCCCGGTGATCGACCTGTTCCCGGTGATCGACCCGGCCGGCAAAAGCCTGGACGCGGCCGAGGCCTGGAACCCGGACGGCCTGGCGCAGCGCGCGGTGCGGGCGTTGAAGTCGCGCTTTCCGGAGCTGGGCGTCATGACCGACGTGGCGCTGGACCCGTACACCACCCACGGCCAGGACGGCATCATCGACGCCAAGGGTTATGTGCTCAACGAGATCACGGTCCAGGCCCTGGTCAAGCAATCGTTGTCGCATGCGCAGGCCGGCGTAGACATCATTTCGCCTTCGGACATGATGGATGGCCGCGTCGGTGCGATCCGCCGCGCGCTCGATGCCGACGATCATCTCAACGTGCGGATCATGGCGTACTCGGCCAAGTACGCTTCGGCGTTCTACGGCCCGTTCCGCGATGCGGTGGGCAGCGCCGGCAATCTGGGCAAGGCCGACAAGACCACCTACCAGATGGACCCGGCCAACGGCGATGAAGCCTTGCGCGAGATTGCGCTGGATCTGGAAGAAGGCGCGGACATGGTGATGGTCAAGCCGGGCATGCCGTATCTGGATGTGGTGCGCCGGGTGAAGGACCAATTCCGCGTGCCGACCTTTGCGTATCAGGTCAGCGGCGAGTACGCGATGCTCAAGGCGGCCGCGGCCAATGGCTGGCTGGATGAGCGCAAGTGCGTGCTCGAGGCGTTGATGGCCTTCAAGCGTGCCGGTGCCGATGGCGTGTTGACGTATTTCGCCCCGCAAGTGGCACGCTGGTTGCGCGAAACGCGCTGAGCGCGAGCACGCTGGGACGGCGCGCCATTTCAGTTGTGCATGGATAGGAGCGCTCGCTTCGGCCAAGCAGTCGCCTGCGCACAGCAGGATCCGGAGCGGGCGGTCCGGTTCCATGGCCGGTCGTTAGCCTGAGAGAGGCACCAGCGCCCGCTGGATCGGGGATGTCGACGTGCCGCCTGCATCGGATGCAATACGGCACGTCGCTCCCATGCAAGAGCATTCAAACCTTCTGATGCTATGGCTTGCGTACGCCGCAACAGGACCGGCGCGCTACGCTTGAAATTTGCGGGTCAGCCGCGGAACGCGCCTGGCGACGGCCCAGCGCCGAGCCAGCAACTGATAGTGGTGCAAATCCCGAATCCCGTCTCTCGTCTCAGGGCAGCACCAACGCGATCGCCTGCGACTTCACGCTGGCGCTGAGCGAGGGGAACGGGTCGACGTTGGTCATCATGACCAGGTCGTCGATCGACACCACATCGCAGTTGATGCTGCTGTCGTTGACGCACAGATACGCGCCCGCGCCCACGCCCGGTTCGTAGATGGCCTTCCACACATACGCCGGGACGGCGACCTTGTCGGTGCCGATCGTCGCTGCAGTGCCGCTGTCGAACGCAGGGCCGGTCACCACGTACAACTCGCCGTGTTGCTTGGCCAACTGACGCACCTGTTCTTCGATGTGCGCCCACTCGCCGGTGTTGAGCTTGTGGTCCTGCGGGACGACGTTGGCCATGGAAAAGGTTTCTTTTTCCGAACTTTCGGTCGATGCATCGCCGGCCGGCGTCATGTGCCCGCGGTCGTAGCCGGTGTTGGTGTAGTCGGAACTCTTCGAGCGATCGGCGGCCGGAATACCGGTTTCGTCGTGGAAGGAGCCGACCCGACCGATCGCCTCGGCGCCGGCAACCTGTTGGTCGGTGAGGTGCTCGGCCGAATACACCGGGTCCTTGGTCACGCCCGAGGCCAGCAGCACGTATTCGGTGTGGCACACCTCGGTGGTGCGGGTCGTGCTGCTGCCCACGCTGGGCGGGGTGCCGTTCGCGTACAGGCTGGGACAACTGGTGGCGGCCACCGCCACGGAGGTCGTGCACAACAGGGCCAGGGCCACGCAACCACGCAGGAGGGAGGACATTGCAGAGCTCGCTTGCCAAGGGGAGTGGGGAAGGTGGCAACAGGCGATGTCCAAACGATGACCGCCTCATGTGCGGCAGATGACGGCGCGGCAGGACGCCGCAGGCAAGACAAGGCGCTTGCGGGCGCGCGGCGGGCAAGACGCCGCGCAACGCCATGAGCATCGATGCAGATCGGATGCGAGACTCATTCTCATCTACAATGGCCGGCCGTCCTGTTTCGTGTCCAGGTCTTGATCAAGACGCTCCTGTTCCAGCTGCATTGGCTGCTCGGCATCACTGCCGGGCTGGTGCTGTCGGTGATGGGGTTGACCGGCGCGGCGATGTCGTTCGAAAACGAGATCGTGCGTCTGGCCAACCCGGCCATTGCGCAGCTGGCGCAGCGGCATGCGGCGGGCGAGCGGCCCTTGCCGGTGGATGTGCTGTTGCAACGGCTCGATCTGGCGCCAGCCAGTGCAGGGCACAAACAGACGGTGACGCGCCTGTTGATCGATCCTACGGGTGCGCGCCCGTCTGCCGCGCGCCTCGCCGGCAAGGGCGCGGGCCGGGTGTACTTCGATCCCTATACGGGTGAGCGGGTCGCGCCGCCGCGGCTGAGCGCTGCGTTTGCCTTCATCGAAGACCTGCACCGCAACCTGACGGCCGGCAAGCGCGGGCAGGCGGTCACCGGTGCGAGCGCCTTCGTCTTGCTGTTCTTCTGCGCATCGGGGCTGTATCTGCGCTGGCCGCGACGGTGGTGGAGCCCGCGCACCTGGTGGGTGGTGGAATGGCGACGGCAGGGACGCAGTTTTTTGTGGAGCCTGCACGCGGTGTTCGGCACCTGGTGCTTGCTGGTGTATTTGCTGGTCGCGCTGACCGGGCTGACCTGGTCCTACCCCTGGTATCGCGATGGCATGATGGCCTTGCTTGGCGCTGCGCCTGCGATACGTGGCGACAACGGCGCTAGCCGCCCGGCCACCGTCGATCTTGCGCGCGTGCAGCGCACGCTCGATGGCATTCCCGCCACGCGCAGCGCCGCCCTGGATCTGCGCATTCCCACGCGCGCCGGGCAGCCGTTAAATGTGCGGTTCTTGCCCGACAATCCCGCTCACGACCGCGCCTACAACAGCCTGGATATCGCGCCGGACAGCGGAGCACTGCTGCAGCGTCAGGACTACACGCTGCTGCCGCGCGGGCAGCAATTGGCGGTGAGCATGTTCCCGCTGCATTCGGGCAGTTTCTTCGGGTTGCCCGGGCGCATCGTGGTGATGCTGGCCAGCCTGGCCATGTCGGTCTTCTTCGTTACCGGCTGGATGCTGTATCTGGATCGGCGCCGCAAAAAACGCGAACTGCGCGCTGCGCGCAAGGTGTTGCAAGGCGCAGCACCGGCCTCGCAAGCGGCCCCGTGGTTGATTGCGTTTGCCAGCCAGAGCGGTTTTGCCGAGCGCCTGGCGTGGCAGGCCGCCGGGCATCTGCAGGCCGCCGGCTTGCCGGTGCAGGTGCGCTCGCTGGCGCAGCTGGAGGCGCAGGCGCTGCAACGCACCGGGCATGCGTTGTTTGTGATCAGCACGTTTGGCGATGGCGAGCCACCGGATGCGGCACGCGGTTTCGAGCGCGGGCTGCTGCGGCAACGCCTGGAATTGCCGCAGCTGACCTACGCGGTGCTGGCGCTGGGAGACCGCCAATACGCGCAGTTCTGCGGATTCTCGCGGCGCGTCGAACAGTGGCTGGATGCGCAGGGTGCACGCGCGCTGTTTCCTGCGGTGGAACTGGACAAGGCCGATCCGCAGGCACTGGCGCAATGGCATGCGCAGCTGGGCCAGATCGCCGGTGCACCCATGCGCGTGGCGCCGCTGGCACGTCCCAAACTGACCGAATGGACCCTGTCCTCGCGCATGCATCTGAATCCGGGCAGCGAGGGGGCGCCGATCTGGCGCGTCGATCTGCAGCCGCCTGCCGATGCGCAATGGCAGGCCGGCGACATCCTCGAAGTGCAGCCCGCGCATGCCCACGCACAGGTGCACGCCTGTCTGGCGGCATGGGGCCTGGCGCCGGACGCGCTGGTGCACGTGGATGCGCAGCTGCTGCCATTGCAGCAGGCTGCTGCCGAGCGCGTACTGCCCGAGCCGCCCGCAACGCCACTTGCCCATCGCCCCGATCCGCAGACCTGGCTGGACGCATGCGGCTGGCTGCCCACACGCGATTATTCGCTCGCCAGCGTCCCGGCCGACGGCACTGCGATGGTGGTGGTGCGGCTGACGGCACGTGCCGATGGTCGTCCCGGTCTGGGTTCGGGTTGGTTGATCTGCCATGCGGCGATCGGCACGCCGGTGCGCGCACGGTTGCGCACCAATCCCGGGTTCCATCGGCTCGAAACGATGCCGATGGTCTTGATCGGCAACGGCACCGGCATTGCGGGCCTGCGCGCGCTGCTACGCGAGGCCGAGTTGGCCGGCGTGCATGGGCACTGGTTGTTGTTCGGCGAACGGCATGCGGCGCACGACCGCCTGTTCGCCGACGAGCTGCAGGCCTGGCAGGCCAGTGGGCATCTACAGCAGCTGGAGTGGGTGTTCTCGCGCGATCAACCGCAAAAACGCTACGTGCAACATCACTTGCGCGACACTGGCGACACGCTGCGGCACTGGATCGACCGTGGCGCGGTGATTTACGTCTGCGGCAGTCTGGACAGCATGGCGCGCGAAGTCGATGCCACGTTGCGAGACGTGCTCGGCGACTCGCGACTGGAATCGCTGACCGCGGCGGGCCGTTATCGGCGCGATGTGTACTGAGTGCGGTCATGACCGCTGCAGTCCGGCCTTACATCGGCTAGCAACGCAGTGAATGCACGCTAGGCGGTTGCAGAGAGCGCAGAACCCGATGGCACGGCTGACACCTTTCGAGTCCCAGTGCGTGCCACGTCCGCATGGTGGCGACACAGCGCTCGGTTATCGGCATCCTCTTCGATGCAATCAAACGCCTGGTCGGTCGAGCGCGCGGTGTCCTCACCGCTCACGGGACAGGTCGTGAACCTGTCCGTGGGGGCTCGATGGGGGCGTCCATGCCGCCACCGGTCCCGCAAGCGGCGAGGGCACCGCGCTGGAGAGTTGGCTGGCGTCTTACTCAAACAGCTCACTCCACGAGCAGATCGCTGCAGTTTCGATTGGGTTGTCGCCGTGAGTGGCTTGGTCATGACGGTAGCTAGTCGCTGCGGCAAGGGATCGAACGAGCCGACGCGTGATTGGTCTAATGCATCGCGCAATGCACACCGACCGGCGCGATTGTTGCTTGCCCACCCAGCCCGGTTGCCGATCAAGTGCGCTGCATCCAGACCTCGGATAAGTGGCTTTGCAACAAAGCCCAGATATCCACCCTGCAATACACCGGCGTGCCCTACGTGCGTCCAACCGCTCTGGGTCGACGCGGTCGCTCCACCTACTTCAACGGCAACGCGCATCGCCATCGGCTGCCGGTGCCTTCATCCGGTAGATGTCCAACTGCCCTGCACGCGGTGCGCGCGCACTGCCGGTCACCAGCAGTTCGCCCGGCTTGGCCGTGTCCACGACCGCGCCGAAGGTGCGCTCCTGCGGCCCGTTGAACGACAGCGGCAGCGGCGAGCCCTGGGCAAAATGGCCGTCCTTGCAGATGGCCAGCAGCAACTGGCTGGGGCCCGTGGTCTTCCCCCGAGCCCACACCAACGCGCGTCCGTCGCCGAGCCAGGCGGCGTCCAGCTCGTCGGCGGCGCTATTGATGTCGACCAGGGCCACCGGCGCGGTAAACGCCTGCCCGTCCCAGTGCGCGACGAATAGATCCATGCCGCCAGCACCGCCATGACCGTCGCTGGCGAACAGCAGGCGTGTGCCGTCCAGCGACAGCGTCGGTGCGCGCTCGTTGCCGGCGCTGTTGATCGCCGCGCCCAGCGATTGCACTCGGCCCACGACGCCTTGCGCATCCACCGGGGCACGGTACAGGTCGCTGCCGCCCGCGCCGCTGGGCCGGGTGGAGGCGAACAGCAGCCAGTGGCCGTCGGCACTGAACAATGGGGTGGTCTCGTCCTGCGCGGTATTGATCGGCAGCGGCTGCGCGTCCTGCCAACGCCCGCCGCGCAGCTGCGCCTGCCACAGATCCCAGCCGCCGGCACCACCGGCCCGGTCGCTGGCCCAGACGATGCGTTGCCCGTCCGGGCTGAGCGTGGCGCGCGCCTCGTTGGCCGGCGTGGAGACCACGCCCATGCCCTCGATGCCGAATTCGGCAAGCCCCGAAGCAGACGGGACGCAGAGTAAACTTGCCGCCAGCGTGAGCAGCGTCCATCGATAGTGCATGCGGTGTTCCTGCCTCAAGAGCGGCTCCAAGTCGCGCACAGTCTAGTCAACCAGAGAGCGTTTCATGCCCGTATCCCGTTATGCCGTGTTCGGTCACCCCGTCGCCCATTCGCTGTCGCCGGCCATCCACGCCGAGTTCGGGAAGCAGACCGGCATTGCGCTGGACTACACCGCCATCGACGCGCCGCTGGAAGACTTCAGCGCCGCGCTGCAACGCTTCGCCGATGAAGGCGGCAAAGGTGCGAACGTCACCCTGCCGTTGAAGGAAGCCGCCTATGCGCTGGCCAGCAGCCTGAGCGATCGCGCGCGGTTGGCCGGGGCGGTGAACACGTTGGTGCGCAACGACGGCCAGTGGCAGGGCGACAACACCGACGGCGCCGGCTTGGTGCGCGATCTCACCGAACGCCATGGCCTGGATCTGCGTGGCCGCCGCGTGCTGCTGCTGGGCGCCGGTGGTGCTGCACGCGGTGTGGCGCCGGCGCTGCTGGAGGCGGGCATCACCGCAATGGTGGTGGTGAACCGCTCGCCCGAGCGCGCCGATGCCCTGTGCGATTCGCTGGGCGAACCGGCGCGGGTGATGTCGCGTTACATCGAAGACCTGCGTGAGCTCGGCGACTTCGAACTGATCGTCAATGCCACGGCCGCCGGTCGCGACCGCGATGCCGGCGCGTTCGCATTGCCACTGGGCCTGGTCAACAGCCTCACTGCTGCGGTCGATCTGAATTACGGCGACACCGCCATTGCATTTCTGGCCTGGGCGCGCGCGGCGCACTGCCGGTACGCCATTGACGGGCTGGGCATGCTGGTGGAACAGGCCGCCGAGAGCTTCGCGCTGTGGCACGGCGTACGCCCGGACACCGACCCGGTCTACGCCGCGCTGCGCGCGCGCGAGGCCGTGCTGGTCAGTGCTGACTGAGGTGGGCAGCGCCGATGCCACCGCGATCCTGCTGACCCTGGTCACCAGCCTGCTGTCGCGCGTGCCGATGCTGATTGCGCTGCTGCTCGGGCTGGTCCTGGTGTGGCGCGCACCGCATGGCCCGCGCCGGCGCGCCGGGTTGGCCGCGCTCTGGCTGCTGCTGGGCTGCCTGTTCGCCGAGGTCGGCGTCCAGGCGATTCCGATGCTGTTGCTGCAGCAAGGCAACGTGCGTCAGATCAGCAGGGTGGTCGGCATCGCCCACTTCGTGCTGATGGCCGTGCAGGCCGTGGGCATCGGCGTGCTGGTGTGGACGCTGGCGGCCAGCCTGCAGCGTTCGCCCGCTGGCACGGGTCCGCGCCCATGATCCCGATCAAAGCCATCTTGCTGGTGATCGTTGGACTGGTCTGCGCCGGGCAGGGCGTGTGGACGCTGCTGCATCCGCAGGCGCTGGCCGCGGTCAATCGTGGTGGCCTGTTGTACGAACGCTTCGGGCCGAATGGCGTGGGTGCCGGCATGCTGTTGATGGGCATCGCAATGACGGCCATCGGCCTGGTATGGGCGCGCTATGCGTGGCCGGCGCGCCGGCAGCGGAACTAAGCGCATTGATCGTGCCGACGCTTTAAAGACAGCGGCGGGTCTTGCAGCGGCATTCACTGCGCCGCCTTTCGGGTGATACAGGCGGCGAGTGCCTGCAGGCGGCCGGTGCTGGCAGGCCACGATCGGACAATCGAGCCATGCCCTCGGCCGCGCGGCAGTCGCACCGGCGTGGGACTGCCGCCCGGTGCCGGCTTGCCGACGAGGATGGGCCGGTCGCGCTACAAGCAGGCAACCCGTTCAGCCGTGCGGCGCGCCGGTCGCAGTCACTGCGCCGGTCCATGCGAAAATAGCGCGATGAGTGAAGTTGCCCCACCGACCGCGCCGTCGGCGCCCGTTCCCACCCAGCGCAGCCTGACCGACCCGATCAAGGCCAGCATCCGCGACGCCTATGCCAAGCTGCAGGCCAATACGCCGGGCTTTGCCACGCGGCGCGCGCAGAGCCAGATGATCGGCCTGGTCTCGCGTGCCCTGGCCACCTCCGGCGGCATCGGCATCGCCGAGGCGCCCACCGGCGTGGGCAAGAGCCTGGGCTATCTCACCGCCGGCGTGCCGATCGCGTTGGCCACCAAGAAAAAATTGGTCATCAGCACCGGCACCGTTGCGCTGCAATCGCAGCTGGTGGAACGCGACATCCCGGCCTTCCTCAAGGCCACCGGTCTTGACGCCACCGTGGCCCTGGCCAAGGGCCGCACGCGCTACCTGTGCACCCGCAATGCCGCCGAGCTGGAAGGCGATACCAGCCAGAACGCCATGTTCGAAGACGAGCAGGCGTTGTACGACCGCCCGCTCAGCCCGGTCGATGCGGATCTGGCCAAGCGCCTCGCCAAGGCCTACGCCGCTCGCACCTGGAATGGCGATCTGGACGATGCGCCAGAACAGATCTCCGTGCCGCTGCGCATGCGCATCACCACCCCGGCCTCCGGCTGTGCAGGGCGCCGCTGCAGCTACGCGGCGCAATGTCCGGTACTCAAGGCGCGCACCGATGTGCGTGAGGCGCAGATCGTGGTCACCAACCACGCCTTGTTGCTGTCGTCGCTCTCGCTGGGCGATGCCGAAAACGGCCAGCCGCTGATCGCCCCGCCAGCGGACATGCTGCTGGTGCTCGACGAAGGCCATCACATCGCCGGCGTGGCGATCGACCAGGGCGCGGCCAATCTGCCGCTGGACGACATGGCCCGGCGCACCGGACGTATGCAGATTTTGATTGCGGCCGCTTATCGCGCAGTAGACAAGGACAAGCTGGGCAACTTGCTGCCCAACGAAGCCATCGAGGTGGCGGCGCGGGTGTCCAAACTGCTCAAGGCTTTCCACGCAGAAGTCGAACGCGTCTGGAAGCCGGAGCCGGGCGAGCGCGATCCGTTGTGGCGCGCGGCCAACGGCAAGTTGCCGCCGCAATGGGGCCCGGCCATCGAAGAACTCGGTGAAGAAACCCGCGCGTTGTTCAACTGGGTGCATGCCGCACACAGCGCCATTGCCAAGGGAAAACAGGACGATTCCGCGCGCGAACGTCTGCAGCGCAGCCTCGGCCTGGCGCTGGAAATGGCCGAGCAGCAGCACAATCTGTGGAGCGGCTGGCGCCGCGAAGACAAGGAAGGTCAGCCGCCGATGGCGCGCTGGATCACCCTCTCGCGCGACGGTGATCTGGTCTGCCATTGCTCGCCGGTGTCGGCCGCGCAGGTGCTGCGCACGATGATCTGGAACGAGGTGGACTCGGTCGTGATGACCTCGGCCACGCTCACCGGTGGCGGCGATTTCCAATCCTTCGCCATCGACAACGGCTTGCCCGATCACGCCGAAATGGCATCGCTGGCCTCGCCGTTCGACCTGCCCAATCAGGCCGAATTGATCGTGCCCAATTTCCCGGTCACGCCCGACGACCGCGAAGGTCATCCCAAGGAAGTAGCCAAATATCTGGTGCGCGAACTGGACTGGAACGCCAAGGGCAGCATCGTGTTGTTCACTTCGCGCTGGAAGATGGAAAAGGTGGCCGACCTGATGCCGCTGGCGCAGCGCAACCGCGTGCTGGTGCAAGGCGAGGGCAACAAGTCGCAACTGATCACCGAACATCTGCGCCGCATCGCCGCCGGCGAAGGCTCGGTGCTGTTCGGTCTGAATTCTTTCGGCGAAGGATTGGATCTGCCGGGCGAAGCCTGCACCACCGTGGTCATCACCCAGGTGCCGTTCGCCGTGCCCACCGATCCGCAAACCTCCACCTTGAGCGAATGGCTGGAAAGCCGCGGGCACAATGCCTTCAACCTGATCGCCATCCCGCACGCGCTACGCACGCTCACCCAATTCGCCGGCCGCCTGATCCGCAGCTCCAGCGACCACGGCCGCGTGATCATCCTCGACTCGCGCCTGCTCACCCGTCGCTACGGCAAACGCATCATCGACGCGTTGCCGCCGTTCAAGCGGGTGATCGGCTAGTTCGGACTCGCCACGGATCTGTGCCATATATCGGTCGTCATAACGGCATAGCGTTATGCGACGCAGTGCGCTTTACCGCATCGGTTTTGCTGATTAACTGAGCCTGAAGGAAGTGGGCGCAGGTCTCAGCGAAGCAGGGAGTGCACATGCCAGGCGGGTTCTTCAGGGAAGAAGTGTTACGTGCTCGCCGCGATGCGTGGCTTGTACCGGTACGTCTTCAGGCGCCCACGTTCGGTTGGCCGTTGTTCGCCATTGCGCTCGCTCTTATTGCTGCGGTAGTCGGGCTGTTGTGCCTTGGAAGTTTCACACGGCACGAAGCAGTCAACGGCGCACTCGTCCCGGACCGTGGTCTGCTGACCCTGACACCGCTCAGTGCTGGCATCGTCTCCAACGCATTCGTCGCAGAGGGGGCGAGGGTGCGGGCAGGCGAGCCGATCGTGGAAATTTCCGGAGAGCAGGACAGCACATCACTGGGTGACACCCAGGCGTCGGTGATTTCGCAACTGGAGATCAAGCGCGGGCGCCTAAATGCGGATCTGCAGGCCCAGAATCAGCTCTACGCTGCCCAACAGCGCGATCTGGGGCGCCGTGTCGCGCTGCTCCAAGCGCAGATGGATAACACTGCCGAGCAAATTCGCTTGCAACGCCAGCGCGCAGACAGTGCGCTGGGACTCTACGAACAGTGGGTGAGTGCTGCAGAAAAGGGGATATTGACCAAGGTCCAGTTGCTGCAGCAGCAAGACATCGCCATCCAGAACCAGGCGCAACTCAAGGAGTTGCAGAAACGTGCGCTGGACCTGCGTGTGGAGCACTCTCAACTCCAGTCGCAGCTTGAACAAACCCCTGCGACGTTGGAAGCAAAGCGTAACGAGATCGCCAGGCAGATTGCAGACGTCGCGCAATCGCTCTCGGAAACCGAGGCGCGCCGTTCGGTGGTGTTGCGTGCGCCAACCGATGGAATCGTTACCAACCTGCTCGTGCACGCAGGGCAACCGGTGGGTGCGCAACAGCCCTTGATCACCTTGTTGCCCAAGGACATCAAGTTGCGGGCCGAGCTGTGGGTACCCTCCAGGGCAGTTGGATTCGTCACGCGCGGCGATAGAGTGCTGTTGCGCTACCAGGCTTTCCCGTATCAGAAGTTCGGCCGCCATGCAGGGCGTGTGGTCGACGTCTCGCGCAGCGCGATCAGCTCCAAAGAAGTGTCATCGCTGCTGGGACAGCAGATTGATGAAGCTCGTTATCGCGTAGTGGTCGAGTTGGAAAGTCAGCACATCCTGGCCAATGGAAGACAGGAGTCACTTCGTCCAGGCATGGCGCTGGATGCAGATATCCTGCTTGAGAAGCGTCGGTTGATCGAATGGATGTTTGAGCCGGTCTACGAAATGACGTCGCGCCTTTCCGATGATTCGGCTGGGCAGCGCGGATGATCGACACCACCTCCGTTCACCAGTTGCTGTCGAACCGCGCGCACATCGTTCCGATCATGCAGACCGAGGCGGCAGAGTGCGGTCTTGCCTGCCTGGTCATGATTGCCCGCTATCACGGCGACAAAATCGACCTTGCACAGGTCAGGCGGCGCTTCAACATCTCCCTCAGGGGCGTGCGCCTTGAGCGATTGGTCCAGATCGGGCGCGCCATGGGGCTGGATGTCCGTGCGATGCGTGCGGAACCTGAGTATCTGAAGGAGCTCAGGCAACCCTGTATCCTGCATTGGGATATGTCGCATTTCGTGGTGCTAGAGCGAGTGGTACGTGGCGTGGCACTGCTTCACGATCCTGCGCGAGGGACGCTCCGATTGCCGATGTCCGAGCTCGGCAAGCATTTCACCGGCGTGTTGTTGGAGCTGCAGCCAGGCACGAGCTTCGAGCCTTCGGTTGAAACGCCAGCGTTGTCCTTGCGCTCGCTCACCGGACGCATTTTCGGACTCAAGCGTGGGTTAGTGCAGATCTTCGGGCTAGCCTTGGCAATCGAAGCGTTGGCGCTGCTGTTGCCCTTCCAGATGCAGTGGGTCATCGACCATGTGCTGGTCTCGGCCGATATGCCGCTGCTCAAGATCCTGACCATCGCCTTCCTGTTGACCGTGCTCTTCCAGACGGTTCTGACGCTTGCACGCAGCTGGGTGGTCAGCTGGCTTGGCGCATCGTTGAACACGCAATGGATCACCAACTTGTTCGGTCATTTGCTGCGGCTTCCGCTGGAGTATTTCGAAAAGCGGCATATGGGCGATGTGCTGTCGCGCTTTTCCTCGTTGAAGTCCATCCAGACCACGTTGACCGGCAGCTTCGTCGAGGCAATGCTCAACGGCCTGACCGGATGCCTGGCAGTGGCAGTCCTGCTGGCCTACAGCCCCGCACTCACCGGCCTGGTGCTGGCTGCCTTTGCCTTGTATCTGGGTTTGCGCCTGGCGTTCTATCGACTCCAGTTCGTGGTCAGCCGCGATCAGCTGACGTATGCCGCACGTCAGCAAAGCGAGCTGATGGAGTCGGTACGCGGAATTCAAGCGATCAAGCTGGCCAACAAGCAGGGGCTGCGTCAAGGACGATTGTTCGGCGCCACTGCGCAAAGCGTGCGGCTGGAAATGCAGTCCCAACGCTTCGGCCTGGCGTTCAATGCGCTCAATCAGGGCCTGTTTGGAACGCAGAGGGTGTTCCTGATCGCCATCGGTGGCTATCTGGCGCTGAGCGGGACGCTGTCTGCAGGCATGTTGGTCGCCTTCCTGGCGTTTGCGGATTTGTTTACCAGCAGGGCTGCGAGCCTGGTCGACAAATTCATCGAGCTCAAGATGTTGCGCCTGCACGCCGAGCGGATTGCCGATATCGCCACTACGGCGCCCGAGCTCGACGAAATTTCAAGCTATAGCGGTCCAGAGCCGGTTCCGGAAATTCACGTGAAAGGGCTGAGCTTTCGTTACTCGGACGACGACCCCTGGGTCATCCGTAATCTCGACCTGCGCATCGAAGCAGGTGAGTCGGTCGCGATCGTGGGTCCGAGCGGATGCGGTAAATCGACATTCGCCAAATTGCTGCTGGGCCTGATCGAGCCAACGGAGGGCAGCATTGAGGTCGGCGGTGTGGATATCCGCAAATATGGGCTGGAGAATTACCGGGCAATGGTCTCGGCAGTCATGCAGGACGATCAGCTCTTTGCGGGCTCGTTAGCCGACAACATCGCCTTCTTCGATCCTGACTCGAGTATCGAGCGGATCGCCAGCGCTGCGCAGCTGGCCGCGATCCACGACGATATTGCACGGATGCCCATGGGATATGAATCGCTGGTCGGCGACATGGGCTCGATCCTGTCGGGCGGGCAACGGCAGCGCGTCATCCTGGCACGTGCGTTGTATCGCCAACCGAAGATTCTGGTGCTGGATGAAGCAACCAGCCATCTGGATTCCACGAGGGACCAAGTGGTCAACGCCCATATCAAAGCGATGAAAATGACAAGGATCATCATCGCGCATCGCCAGGAAACGATCGCATCTGCCGATCGCAGGATATCGCTTGTTGCCGAGTCGGGTGACAAGCCGGGCAGCCGTCATGCTGCCGAGAGACTTGATGCCCATCACGGCATCGAGAAGCGCGTCGGCAATCTCGCCGGCGAACTACCCTGAAGCAGCCAAGGAGTAAGGAATGGAAAACTTTGAACTCATGGAAAATTCGCGTCCCGTCGCCCAGCGCTTCGCACGTGAAATGACTCAGGAAGAAGTCAGTGCTGTGTCCTGCGGTGGTGCTGGCGATACGTTGATCATCATCATTGTCGAGGCCGTCGACACTGAGACCATCGTGATCGTCGGCTAAGTGTCCCCCGGCATGGCGGCATGAAGATGTCGCCATGCTTCGACTGCGCTACGGAACAGATTGCGCCTATGCAAAAAGATCCTAGGAAGGTGTTGATCGTCGCTCCTCATCGCGATACGCATGCATCTACGATTGCGGCGATGATTGCGGCATCGGGGCATACGGCCAGCCTGTTGGATACGAGCCAGTGGCCGTGTGGTCTCGAGGGCTCCCTGCTCTATGGGCAAAGCGGCGCCAGTGTCGTCCGGGAGGGCGCCTCGGTTGCTTACGACGCGGCATGGAGCCGCCGTTTGATGTTCAACAAGACCGCGCCTGCACATGTCCACGATCAGGACACCAAGTTCATCAAGACAGAGGGGCTGCTGTTCGATCTGGGAGCTGTTGCACTGCTTGGCGCCGGACATGGCGTGCAGCGCTGGGTCAATGCGCCGCTCGCGGCGCTTGCAGCAGACCAGAAGCCGTTACAGCTCGCTGCGGCCATCGCCAGTGGTCTGGTGGTGCCTGAGACCTTGATCAGCCAGTGCCCTGGCGACATTCAAGCATTTCGTCAGCGTCATGCGAATGGCGTGGTCGTCAAGCCATTCAATGTGGGCGCATGGGCCGACGGCGCCAACTATAGCGTCTCCTATGCGACACGCATTTCGCAGAACGAACCATTGACGGATGCCGATCTGCGCGCATGTCCCACAACCTACCAGCAAGTCGTCGACCATCAAGCCGATTTGCGAGTTGTCTGCATGGGGGGCGAATACGCCTGTCTGCGGATGCGGCACTCCCTGGAGGGGGAGATCGACTATCGGGCGGTCCGGCACAAGACAACGCTGCGTTACGACTGGGTGCCGCTGTTTCCCGGGCTTCAGGCCAAGCTTGATGCACTGAGATCCGTGCTGGGCGTCGATTTTTTCTGCGCAGATTTCGTCGTGCCTGTCGGCGGCGGCGAGCCGGTATTTCTTGAGCTCAACCCTGGGGGGCAGTTTCTCTATCTGGACGAAAAGGCACCGGGAATGGATATTGCGAGCAAATTTTGCTCGTTCCTGGTTTACGGTCGCGTCGATAGGTCTCTGGAATTTCCACGCCCGCGCAAGGTGCCCGCGGTGAGTGAAGACAGCGCAGGGGGCGGATGTTCCCCAGAATCGGGACTGGCGTACGTATGAAAATGGTGCTGCTTGGGATGCTGTTATGGGGGCAATGGGCGATGCCCGTGCAGGCGTTTGCGGAAGACGCAGAGGAGCAACCGGCGAGGCAACAATCCATGAATGCGTCCTACCGTCAGCAGTTGCTGGCACTGGCCGATGCCGACCAGAAGATCCGTGCAGAAATTCGTGGTGCAGTCACCGCGCAGCAGTTGCAGGCCAATCAGGGCGCAGCAAAAGAGATGGCCATGCGCCTGGTTGCGTCGCAACGGGAAAACCAGGCCGCGCTGTCCCGCCTGATCGATCAATTTGGCTTTCCCGACATTCCCTCCGTGGGTGAAGAGGGTGCGCATGCAGGCTTTTTGATCGCGCAGCATTCGACCGACCGGGCCTTTCGCGATGACTTTCTGCAAAAAATGCAGGCGGCCGCGCAACGTGGCGCCTACAGCACTGCGGACCTTGCGTTGTTCATCGATCGTAATCTCATCATGTCGGGCAAACCGCAGCGCTACGGAACGCAGCGCAGGGCCGACGGCAGCTTGTTCGAGTTGGAAAATCCTGCCGAGTTGAAAAAGCGCCGGGCAGAGGCCGGGCTGCCCGAGGAAGAGGACAGCGTGCGGGGGCATTGATCCGGCTATAACGCAGCAGCGGCTCAGGTGTTCGTGCAGGGCGGCCGCATCGAGCAGCTACATGCCTGTAGTCGTGCTAATGGGTGATGGTACGCATCTCTGTTGTCGTGACCACGCATAGCGGGGATCCAATGACCTGTGCACTGCAGCAACTGCGTCCCTGCCAGCACATCCACGTGATTGAGTTGAGCTCCTGCTGCCTACCGAAGGTGGAAGGCTGCTGCGTGATTTAAGACTCGCTGCCGACTTCTAACGCGATGCATATCACGCAACGCCGTCATCATCAGATTCCCCTATCGAAGCGATCATAACTAACGACTTCTCACGCTTCGGCCTGCTGGCGATGATTCAGCCTCCTCAAACGAGCTGACGCCATGCGCCCTGGACACCTCATGGTGCTAGCCCTGCTAGCCCCGACGTTGATCGCTCCGCCGGTCTTCGCCCAATCCGTTCTGACCCGCGACAATGGCGCCAAGGTCGGCGACAACCAGAATTCGCAGACAGCCGGCGCCACCGGCCCGACGCTGCTGCAGGACGTGCAACTGATCCAGAAGCTGCAGCGTTTCGATCGCGAGCGCATTCCCGAGCGCGTGGTGCATGCGCGCGGCACCGGCGTCAAAGGCGAGTTCACCGCCACTGCCGATCTCTCCAGCCTGACCAAGGCCAAGGTGTTCAGCGCCGGCGAAAAAACCCCGGTGTTCGTGCGCTTTTCCTCCGTGGTCCACGGCAACCATTCGCCGGAGACGCTGCGCGACCCGCATGGTTTCGCCACCAAGTTCTACACCAGCGAAGGCAATTGGGATCTGGTCGGCAACAACTTCCCCACGTTCTTCATTCGCGATGCGATCAAGTTTCCCGACATGGTGCACGCGTTCAAGCCGGACCCGCGCACCAACCTGGATGACGATTCGCGTCGCTTCGATTTCTTCTCGCACGTACCAGAGGCCACGCGCACGCTGACCCTGCTGTACTCCAACGAGGGCACCCCGGCCGGCTATCGCTTCATGGACGGCAACGGCGTGCACGCCTACAAGCTGGTCAACGCGCAAGGTGAGGTGCACTACGTCAAGTTCCACTGGAAGACGCTGCAGGGCATCAAGAACCTCGATCCCAAGCAGGTCGCCGCGGTGCAGGCCAAGGACTACAGCCACCTGACCAACGACCTGGTCGGCGCAATCAAGAAGGGCGACTACCCGAAGTGGGACCTGTACGTGCAGGTGCTCAAGCCCGAAGACCTGGCCAAGTTCGACTTCGACCCGCTCGATGCCACCAAGATCTGGCCGGACGTGCCGGAGCAGAAGGTCGGCCAGATGGTGTTGAACAAGAACGTCGATAACTTCTTCCAGGAAACCGAGCAGGTGGCGATGGCGCCGGCCAATCTGGTGCCGGGTATCGAACCTTCGGAAGATCGCCTGTTGCAGGGCCGCATCTTCTCCTATGCCGACACCCAGCTGTATCGCATCGGTGCCAATGGCCTGAGCCTGCCGGTCAACCGCCCACGTGTGGCCGTCAACAACGGTAACCAGGACGGCCAGGGCAACATCGGTCAGACCACCAGTGGCGTGAACTACGAGCCGAGCCGCCTGGAGCCGCGTCCGCAGGACACCGCTGCGCGTTACAGCGAGCTGCCGCTGTCGGGCACCACCCAGCAGGCCAAGATCACCCGCGAGCAGAACTTCAAGCAGGCCGGCGAGCTGTATCGCTCCTACAGCAAGAAGGACCGCGCCGATCTGGTGCAGAGCTTCGGTGAGTCGCTGGCCACCACCGATACCGAAAGCAAGCACCTGATGCTGTCGTTCCTGTACAAGGCCGACCCCGAGTACGGTACCGGCGTCACCCGCGTGGCCAAGGGCGACCTGGCACGAGTCAAGCAGCTGGCCTCCAGCCTGCAGGATTGATCCGCCTCGACGACATCGCGGCCTGCGCCGCGATGTCGTCTTCGTTTCGGGAGATCGCTATGCGCACCCTGTTGTTTCTGATGCTTGGCAGCGCGTCTGCGATTGCAAACGCTGCATCACCTGCACCTGCACCTGCACCTGCACCTGCACCTGCACCTGCACCTGCACCTGCACCTGCATCCGCTGCCAGCGCAACGGCCACTGCCACGCCTGAGCAGATCAAGCTGCAGCTGCGCGAGTATTTCTTCGATGCCGCGCGCGAGGGCCGCCAGGACATGCTGGCCGAGTTCATTCGCTCGCATTACGACCTCAATACCCGCGACGAAAAGGGCTACACCGCATTGATCTTGGCTGCTTACCACGGCCAGCGGCCGGCGGTGGAGCAATTGCTGAGCGCCGGCGCCGACCCTTGCGCGCAGGACAAGCGCGGTAACACCGCACTGATGGGTGCCATCTTCAAGGGCGAGCTGGGCATCGCCAAGCGCCTGATGCAGGCCGATTGTGCGCCGGACCAGCGCAACAACGCCGGCCAGACCGCTGCGATGTATGCAGCCCTGTTCCAACGCACCGATGTGCTCAAGGACCTCGCCGCCAAGGGCGCGGACCTCAGCCTCAAGGACGGGCAGGGCAACGATGTGACCAAGCTGCAACGTGGCGAATTCGCTACCGCGCCGGCGCGCTGAGCGCGCCAGTCCCGCGCGCCTGCCGAGCCTGCCCCTCACAGCGTGCCGCCTCGGCCGCGCTGCGCGTCCGTGCTTGCGCATTGCCCGCTAGAGGCAGCAGGTAGCTGCTCGGAGCCAACGGCTGCCGTGCGGCAGGCAGGTAGCCATGCGCGCTCTTATCGCAACGCGCCGCGGCTCTGGCGAAAGATGCCACGCCTATGGGTGCATGCCGCGCCCCACCTAGTTGTTGCGCAGCCATCGGCGCTTGCTGCACCTGCCATGTGGACGGCTTCGATCAGGGGCGCCGCCTCCATCGCAGCACTCGAACCGCTGCCTGCTACCCCCAAACCGCGCCTTGCAGCGCCGTCGGTTTTCCGCCACAGCTGCGCTGGATCTCTGACAGTGGTGGTGATCATTTCGCCATTGCGTCAGGATTTTTCTGACGCGCAAACCCTTGTGCGCCAAGGCTTTGACAGAAAACTGAGTGCTTGCTGACTTGCTTTGAATCGCCTGGAAAAAACCGCAGAAAACAGTTCAAGAAAGCGCCGGGAACGCCGATGCTGCAGCTATCGCATCGCACCTTGGAACCCCCGGACCATGAAGCTCGATCCCTCCATCCCTTTCCTGATGTCGCTGCTGGCCATGGTGCTGTGCACGGCCACTGCCGTCGTCGCGCTGATGTTTGGCCAGGTGCATGTGCTGGCCAAGTCGTGGAGCTTCTACACGGTCATGGGTACTGCCCTGATCACGCTGGTTGCCTCCTACCATGCGCTGGGCAAGCCGCTGAGCGCCGAAGAGCGTGTCGGTGTCCGTAACCCGTAAGCTTCGCTGCCGTCCGCACGCGGCAGTGGTTGCGGCACTGGACCGAGAAAACTCCGCTCGTCATTGACGATGCAACGCGTTCGCTCTGCAGAGCGAACGCAGACAGGCACCGCGCAACTTGCCGTGATGCCTCCCGCTGCCGCCGGTCCTCGGCGAGCGAGGGAAAACCACTTCAATGCTCATGCGAGATGTTTACCCCTTCCGACGGTCGAGCATCGCTTTGATCCTGGCCGCCAACGCGCGCCACCAGCGGCATCTGCACTGGTGCCTAAGGTTTGGATTCGACCAAGCGGTCTGGCTAGATCATCCTGCACGCGGACAAGCGATCCTGCAGCTAGGCGTGAGACGTAGGCGCCCCCATATCCCGTGCCGCACTGCCGCAGATTCATCGGGGCCCGTGTAAGCTGTTGATCCTGCTTCGCATTCCCATGGTCGCTCGCTGCGGCTAACTCGTCGATGACTGCTTCCTCCGATCGTTACGCCGCTTCCCTGCGCCTGTCCGTCGCTCCGATGATGGACTGGACGGACCGCCACTGTCGGGTGTTCCACCGTCTGTTGGCGCCGTCCGCGCGCCTGTACACCGAAATGGTGCACGCCAATGCGGTGATCCACGGTGATCGCGCGCGCCTGATCGGCTTCGATGCGGTGGAGCATCCGCTGGCGCTGCAATTGGGCGGCAGCGATCCGGCCTTGCTCGCACAGGCGGCGGCGATCGCGCAGGAATGGGGTTTTGATGAGATCAATCTCAATTGCGGTTGCCCGTCCGACCGTGTGCAGGCCGGGCGTTTCGGCGCCTGCCTGATGCGCGAGCCGGCGCTGGTGGCCGAGTGCGTCGCGGCCATGTGCGCGGCCAGCCACTTGCCGATTACGGTCAAGTGCCGCCTGGGCGTGGACGACGATGACGACTACGCGGTGTTTGCCCGCTTTGTCGACCAGGTGGCCGCGGCCGGCGCGGCCATGGTGGTGGTGCACGCCCGCAATGCCTGGCTCAAGGGCTTGTCGCCGAAGGAAAACCGTGAGGTGCCACCGCTGCGGTACGACTGGGCCTACCGGCTCAAGCGGGAGCGGCCCGGCCTGCCGGTGGTGCTCAACGGCGGCATTGTGGCCGTGGACGCGGCCATGGCGCATCTACAGCACACCGACGGCGTCATGCTCGGCCGCGCCGCCTATCACGACCCGTACGTCCTGCATTGTCTGGATGCAGCCTTGAACCAGCGGCCCGAACAACCACACGAGTCCTTGCTGCGCGCCTATCAGCCGTATGTGGAATCACAGCTTGCACAGGGCCTGGCCTTGAAGCACATGACCCGGCACGTGCTGGGCCTGTTCCATGGCCAGCCTGGAGGCAGGGCGTTCCGGCAGGTCCTGAGCGAGGGCGCACATCGCCCGGGTGCGGGCTGGGATCTGGTCGAGCAGGCCCTGGAGCGCACCGATGCGCGGCCCTGGCGAGTCGTTGCCTGACTTTGGCCCACCGCTTGCATTCCTGAACGGGCTGCCGGGTATTTCAGGCGGCGGCTGCATCAGGCGCGTCCGCGCTGCCGCGCAGTGATCGTGCGGTGCTGGCCTGATCGCTATTCATTTCACTGAATGCCGTTAACGTGAAGCTAAAAAGTTCAGATCGGATTCACCCCGAAAAATCAAGAATTTGCCTCTATTTCGACGCTCGACCTTCAGCTATACGTGGTCGATTTCACGAATTTTGAATGTTTCTGAACAACCCGCTAGGATTTGTTTGTGACCCAACTGCCCTGCCGCGCTCGCCAAGTCGCTCTGGTTGCCCTCTGGGTTGCCATGGCCGCGCCGTCGGCCTGGGGCCAGGGCTATCCGATGGTGCAGAGCGGACGCGAGGCGATGCCGCCTTCGGCACGCGGCAACAGCCGCACGCTGTCGGACACCATTCGGCATGTGCAGCGGTCTACCGGTGGACAAATCTTGGGCGCCGAGCGCGTGCCGTTCGATGGCGGCAATCTCAATCGGGTCAAGTACATGAAGGACGGGCGCGTGCACACCGTGTATGAGCCGGAGCAGACGCAGGCCGCGCCTGCGCGTAACTCGCCGCCCGACGCGCCACCACGCGACGATAACCACTGAACGTAGATGGTTGTGCGTTCAGTCTTATAAATTCCCCCGGCCACTGGCCGACAACGTAACTAGGGAGAGTGCATGCGTATCCTTTTGGTCGAAGACGAAGCTCCGCTGCGCGAAACCCTTGCGGCGCGTCTGAAGCGCGAAGGCTTTGCGGTCGACGCTGCACAGGACGGCGAAGAAGGCCTGTACATGGGCCGTGAGGTGCCATTCGATGTCGGCATCATCGATCTTGGTTTGCCCAAGATGTCGGGGATGGAGCTCATCAAGGCCCTGCGCGATGAAGGCAAGAAGTTCCCGGTGCTGATCCTGACTGCGCGCTCGAGCTGGCAGGACAAGGTCGAGGGCCTCAAGCAGGGTGCCGACGACTATCTGGTCAAGCCGTTCCACGTCGAAGAGTTGCTGGCGCGCGTCAACGCGCTGCTGCGGCGTGCTGCCGGCTGGAGCAAGCCCACGCTGGAATGCGGCCCGGTCGCGTTGGATCTCGCAGCACAGACGGTGAGCGTCAACGGCGCCAACGTCGATCTGACCAGCTACGAGTACAAGGTGCTCGAGTACCTGATGATGCATGCTGGCGAACTGGTCTCCAAGGCCGACCTCACCGAGCACATCTACCAGCAGGACTTCGACCGCGATTCGAACGTGCTGGAAGTGTTCATCGGTCGCCTGCGCAAGAAGCTCGACCCCGATGGTGAACTCAAGCCGATCGAGACCGTGCGTGGCCGCGGTTATCGCTTCGCCATTCCGCGTACCGAAGGCTGAGTCAGCGCGTCAACGAGCAGGAAGACCAAGTGCCGGGCCGCTCCAAGTGGTATAGACGCTGGCGGCCGCGCTCATTGCAGGCCCGCCAGCTGCTGGCCGCCAGCCTCAGCCTGGTGGCCTTCCTGGCGCTGGCCGGTTACGCGCTGGATGTGGCGTTTGCCGACACCGCAGAGAAGAACCTGCGCGAGCGGCTGAAGAATTACGCCTCCGCGTATGCGGCCAATATCGATTTCGTCCGCGATGGGTCGCTGTACATCGGCGGTCAACCGCCCGACCCGCGTTTCGACGTGCCTGGCGGCGGGCTTTATGTAGAAGTGGTCCGTCCGGACGAAAGCTGGACCTCGATGTCGGCCGAAGGCCCGAACATTCCGCACGGCCGCATGCTGGAGCCGCGCCAGGAAGAGTTCATCGGCCCGCTGGAAATGACCCAGATCGACGGCAGCCTGGGCCAGCTGTATCGCTACGGCTTAGGCGTGAGCTATGTCGAACGCGAACACGGCGGCGAGATTCCGTACACCATCTACGTGATGGAGGACGCGCGCTCGATGGGCGCGCAGCTGCGCGTGTTCCGTGGCGCGGTGTGGTTCTACCTTGGCAGTGCCGGCGTGGTGTTGCTGGTGCTGCAGGCCTTCATTCTGCAATGGAGCCTGCGTCCGCTGCGGCGGGTCATCAACGAGTTGACCAAGGTGCAGCGCGGCGAGATCCAGCGCATGAGCGAGCAGCATCCGCGCGAACTGGAGCCGCTGACCGACAGCATCAATGCCTTCATCGAAAGTGAACGCGACAACCTGGAGCGTCAGCGCAACACGCTGGCCGATCTTGCGCATAGCCTCAAGACGCCCATTGCCGTCCTGCGCACCCAACTGGATAGCGGCGCGTCCGAGCGCGATTTGCACGAAGAAATGGATGTGCAGTTGCGCCGCATGAACGACCTGGTGTCGTACCAGCTGGCGCGTGCGGCTTCCAGCGGGCACAAATTGTTTGCGGCACCGCTGCCGATCGAACCGACCGCCGAAGAAATCGTGCGTGGCCTTGAGAAGGTGTATTCGGTCAAGGGCGTGTTGTGCGAATTCGATATTTCCCCCGAAGCGTGCTTTCACGGCGAGCCGGGCGATCTGCAGGAACTGCTCGGCAACCTGTTGGAAAACGGCTTCAAGTGGGCGCGTAGCCGCGTGCTGCTGACCGCAAAACCGGGGCCCACCACCGGTAGCCGTCGTGCCGGCCTGATTCTGTCGGTGGAAGACGACGGCCCCGGCATCGCGCCGGAAGACGTGGCCAAGATTCTGCAGCGCGGTGTGCGTGGCGACGAGCGTGTGCAAGGGCATGGCATCGGCATGTCCATCGTGCAGGACCTGATCAAGGGCTATCGCGGCGAGCTGCAGGTGGTGCGCTCGCAGGAACTGGGCGGCGCCCGCTTCGATGTGACCCTGCCGCCGGGATTGTGACCGCCGCAGGTCCGATGAACCCGTGGCCAATGTGCGCTGGCGTTCCGACAACCGTTTAACGCCTCACGCGTTGGCTTACCCATACTGGACGGGCAAGCCGTTGCGATGGAGGGGCTGCATGATCGAGCAAGTTGGCCAGGCCTTAGGCGTGCATCCGCGTGTTACGCACGTGCGGCGCACGCGAGGATGGCGTCTGCTGCTGCCGCTGTTGGTCGGCAGCCTGTGCGCACTCACTTGCACGGCTGCACAAGCGCCACTGACTCCATCCCAGATGCGCTGGCTGCAGCGGGCCACCTATGGGGTTGATGCCGGCAGCGCGGCGCAGCTGACACGGCTGGGCCCCAAGCGCCTTGGTGCGTTGCTGTTGCAGCCTAGCGACGACGCTGCGTTGCCCGCATCGGTGCGCGCGCAGCTGCAGCGCTTCGATGCATTGCACACCCCGCTGGTGGATTTGCTGACCCAGTACGAAGCCGACAAGGTCCGCCTGCAGGCCATGCCCGATGGCGATGAGAAGGTTGCCTTGCGCAAGCAGTGGCAGGCGCGCGGTGGCCAGATGCTGGTGCAGGCGCGGCAGGCGCAACTGTTGCGCGCGGTGTACGCGCCGGATCAGCTGCGCGAGCAACTGGTGTGGTTCTGGCTCAATCATTTCAGCGTGTATGCCGACAAGGCCCGGGTGAAGTGGATGGCGGCCGACTACATGGAAAACGCCATCCGCCCCAATGCCACCGGCAAGTTTGCCGACCTGGTGATGGCCACGCTGGAAAGCCCGGCAATGCTGGAATACCTGGACAATGCCAAGAATGCCAAGGGCAAGGTCAACGAAAACTACGCACGCGAGTTGATGGAACTGCACACGCTGGGCGTGCACGGCGGCTACAGCCAGCAGGATGTGCAGCAACTGGCGCTGATCCTCACCGGCGCGGGCCTGGTGCCGATCAAGGCCAATGGTGCACCGCCGTTGCCGCCTTCAGCGCCAGGGCAGGCGCAGGTCGTGCGCAAGGGCCTGTTCGAATTCAATCCGGCGCGTCATCAGCCCGGCGACAAGATGCTGCTTGGCCAGCGCATTGCCGGCGGTGGGCTGGATGAGATCGAACACGCCGTGCAGCTGTTGGTGCGGCAGCCGGCTTGCGCGCATTTCATTTCGCAGCGTTTGGCCGAGTACTTCGTCAGCGACGCGCCGCCTGCGGCACTGGTGACGCGCATGGCCAATACCTTCCAGCACAGCGATGGCGATATCGCCAAGGTCATGCAGACCATGCTGGCCTCGCCGGAGTTTGCGCAGGCGCAACCGCGCAAGTTCAAGGACCCGAACCGGTTTGTGGTGTCGGCGATGCGGGTGGCGTACGAGGGTCAACCGGTGATCAATGCCGCGCCAATGGCCAGCTGGGTGCAGCAGCTGGGT
Organism: Xanthomonas sp. NCPPB 3569; assembly: GCF_041475645.2. Classification (NCBI taxonomy): domain Bacteria; kingdom Pseudomonadati; phylum Pseudomonadota; class Gammaproteobacteria; order Lysobacterales; family Lysobacteraceae; genus Xanthomonas; species Xanthomonas sp. NCPPB 3569. Next base: position 4,613,027 of record NZ_CM192969.1, on the reverse strand, counting down.
GAACCGCTGTTCGGTCGCATCACGCCCGATGGCTGGTCGCTGCAGTCGCAGGCCTGGACCAGTTCCGGGCAGCTGGCACGCAGGTTCGAGGTGGCACGTTCGATCGGCGGTGGACCGAAGCAGTTGTTTCGCCTGGACGGCGACACCGACACGCCGATTCCGGCAGTGACGCAAATCGACACGCGCCCCTCGTACCGCTGGCTGGCGCCCTCGCTGTCTGCCGCGACCCAGCAGGCACTGACGCAAGCGCGCTCGCCCGCCGAATGGAATGGATTCTTGTTGTCGTCGCCTGACTTCAACTACCGCTGACGCAGTCACACCGATTCAGATCTGCTGCAACGCCGACGATTCAATGCGCGCAGATGCACAAACCGATCCAACGATCTAACCAGTACCAGGCGGTCAACGCCACGGGAGGACACCATGCAACGACGTCGATTTCTGCTTGCCTCTGCAGCCGCTGCAAGCATGCCGTGGGCCGGTCGTCTGTTCGCTGCGCCACGCGATAGCGCACGCATGCTGGTGGTGTTTCTGCGTGGCGGCTACGACAGCAATAATCTGCTGGTGCCGCATGGCAGCGATTTTTATTACCAGTCGCGGCCGAGCCTGGCGATTGCGCGGCCAGATGCCGGCAATTCAAACAGTGCGCTGGCGCTGAATGCGCAGTGGGGTCTCAACCCGGTGGTGCGCGAGACGCTGCTGCCACTGTGGGAACGCAAGCAGGTGGCGTTCGTGCCGTTCGCTGGCACCGACGATCTGTCGCGCAGCCACTTCGAAACCCAGGACGATATCGAATCCGGCCAGGCCGGCAAGCATCGCGATTACCGTTCCGGGTTCATGGCGCGCCTGTCGGAGGTGCTCAGTGGCGTGCCGGCCATCGCGTTCACCGATTCGTTGCCGCTGACGTTCCAGGGCGGCGGCGATCTACCCAACGTGTCGTTGCGCAGTATCGGCAAAGGCGGGCTGGATGCGCGGCAGGCACAGATCCTGTCGCAGATGTACGACAGCACGCCGCTGGCGGCCGCTGCGCGCGAGGGCTTGGCGCTGCGTCAGCAGGTCACCGCGCAGTTGCGCGAAGAGATGGAGCAGGCCGGCCGTGGCGCCGCCAGTGCACGTACATTCGCCGATGAAACCCGGCGCATGGCCACTTTGATGCGCGAGCGCTATCGCCTGGGGTTCGTCGATGTCGGTGGCTGGGACACGCATGCCAATCAGGGCAGTGTGGAAGGTGGCCTGGCCAACAACCTGCGCAATCTCGGCGAAGGGCTGGCGGCCTATGCCGATGCGTTGGGCCCGGCCTGGAACGACACCGTGGTGGTGGTCATCTCCGAATTCGGCCGCACCTTCCGCGAGAATGGCAGCAAGGGCACCGATCATGGCCATGGCACGACCTACTGGGTGCTGGGCGGTGGCGTGCGCGGCGGCCGCATCGCGGGCGAGCAGGTGGCGGTCGAACAGGCGAAGCTGCTGCAGAACCGCGATTACCCGGTGCTCAACAACTACCGCAGCCTGTTCGGCGGGATGCTCGGCCGTTTGTGGGGGCTGTCGCCGGCGCAGTTGGAGCGGGTGTTCCCGGGTGCCACGCCACGCGACCTTGGATTGGTGTGAGTCTGGATGGCGAGCGATCGCACAGGCCAGGTCATGTGCGTGGTATCGAACGCCGGTTTGCATCGATGATGCGGCATCTGCTTCAAATGACGGCTGCAGGTTGCCTCTGCCAACGGCGATACCGTACGCCGCCCCGCGACGCGGCACATTACCGTTGCGCGGAATCTGCAAACGGCGAGCGTCCGTAGAACCGTTCCAGATGCAAAGCGACCTGCGGCATCGTGCGCAAAAGCACGTGCGGTGCGGAGAAGTGATATTCGCTGACCACCGCGAAGAATTCCTCCGGGGCTTCGGCGGCATACGGATCGATCTGGGTGTCTTCGCCCGCATCGACGCGTTCGCAAAACATATCGTAGGCATGCTGGAAATCGCGTGCCCAGGCGCGTTGCGCATCGCGTGGCAGGGGCGGCGTGCCGTCGAGCGCGCCATCCAGTGCATCGAGCTTGTGCGCCATCTCATGCACGATCACGTTGAAGCCCGCCTGCGGGTCGTCCAGGTCGGCTTGCACGTCGGCCCAGCTGACGATCAGCGGGCCTTGCTCCCAGGCTTCGCCGATCAGGGTGTCGTCCCAGGCATGCATCACCCCGGCCGCATCCAGGTGGGTGCGCTGCACGCGGAACGCGTCCGGGTACACGATCAGCTGCGACCAGCCGCGCCAACCGGTGGCGCCGATTTCCAGCAGCGGCAGGCAGCAGGTCGCGGCCAGCACGAGGTGATCGTTCGGTTGCAGCAGCAGCCCGTCGACAGGCGAAATGGTCTTTTGCTGCAGGAACTGCGCGGTCAACGCGCGCAGACGTTGCTGGCGGGGTGGATCGAGCGCGGCGACCCAGGCGCAACTGCCGCACAGCCGCTGCCACAGCGCCTCAGCAATGTCGGGAGGCGGCCGGCGCAGCCAGCGCGTCAACCACTGGATCAGCGGAACATGCCCGGCAGGAAACTGTGCCAGCGCGGCATCGTGCGCATGCGCGGGAATAACGAATCGCCATCGCTGCCGCCGCCGCCGCCGGTGGACGGCGTGGCCTTGTGAGGGCTGTTGCGTGCCGGTGCCGCTTCGGGCGCCGGTGTCCTGCCGCGTGCGGCCGAATTGGTGCTGATGCAGCTGTCATGATCGCCGTCGATCAGCTGGTCCGATGCCAGGGCGGCAAGCGGAGCCAACAACAGGAGCAGGCAAACCGTGATTCGGCGCATCGTCCACATCCAGGGCAAGCGGCGTGAGTCGCCGATCATAACGCGCTTTTCACTCCCTCACGCAAGCCGCGCTGGGCGCCCGGGAGGGCTTGGCGCATACTTTGGCGGATGGATTCGGGGACTTTGCGCGCAATGCACTGTGAGATGAAAGGCGTCGGCGGCCGGCGGCGCAGCGTAGGCGCTGCGGGAGATTGGTCGCGCGCGCGCGCTGGTCAGCGGCAGGGCGCAGGCTCGGTGCGGTCGGTCACCGCGCCGACGGTACGCATGGTCTGGCCCGTCGATGCTGCCTCGCGCGCCTTGTCCCGGCGACAGACCGGCTGCGCTGCGCAGGTATTGCCTCCAGGTGCTGCAGCCCGCGCCGTCGCCACCTCACGCCGCATCGCCCGCCGCAGCCGTGGATGACCGTGCGTTGCTGGCCAAACTCGCCGGTGGCCGGCTGTCCGGCGATGCGTTGGCGCGCGATGCCGGGCTGACCCGCGCGGCGGTGTGGAAGCGCATCCAGAATCTGCGCGCGGCCGGTGTCGACATCGAAGGACGTGCCGGTGACGGCTATCGCCTGGCCGCGCCATTGGATCTGCTGGATGCGGCGCGTATCCGCGCCGGCATGGCACCCGACGCGGCCGCTGGGTTGGCGGCACTGGATGTGGCCTGGACGCTGGAATCCACCAACACCACCTTGCTGGCGCAGCCGGCGCCCGACCAGGGCGTGGCGGTGCTGCTGGCCGAGCGTCAGACCGGCGGCCGCGGCCGGCGCGGGCGTCAATGGACCTCGCCGCTGGGCGCGCACATCTATCTGTCGGCCTCGCGCCGTTTCAATGGCGGGCTGGGCCAACTCGCCGGCCTGAGTTTGGCCGTGGGTGTTGCAGTGGCCGAAGCCTTGCGTGGTTGCGGGTTCGCCGATGTCGGGCTGAAGTGGCCCAACGATCTGCTGGCGCGGCAGCGCAAGCTGGGCGGCCTGCTGATCGAAGGCGGCGGCGAGATGGCCGGCAACGCGCGTGCAGTGATCGGGCTGGGCTTGAACGTGCACATGCCGGCGACGGCAGCGGCCGGCATCGACCAGCCATGGATCGACCTGGATACCCTGGCGGGCAGGCCGGTGTCGCGCGACCAGGTGACGGCAGCGGTGCTGTCCGGGTTGCTGCCGGCACTGGACCTGTTCGAGGCGCAGGGCTTGGCGCCGTTTCTGGGGCGTTATGCAGGCCTGGATGTCTTGAGCGGGCGTGCGGTGCAGGTCGAAGAGGCCGGCACCTGCCATCGTGGCGTCGCGCTCGGCCTGGCGGCCGATGGTGCGTTGCGGGTGCAACTGGGCGAGACGGTGCGTCTGTTCCACTCCGGAGAAGTAAGCGTGAGACCTGCATGAGCGAGTGGTTGTTCGACCTGGGAAATTCGCGCTTCAAGTACGCGCCGCTGCATGGCAACCGTGCCGGCCAGGTGCAGGCATGGGCGCATGGCGCCGAAGCGATGGACGCGGCGGCGCTGGCGGCGCTGCCGTCCGGGCGTATTGCCTATGTCGCCAGCGTGGCCGCACCGGCATTGACGCAACGCATGATCGCCTGCCTGCAGGAGCGCTTTACGCAGGTGCGCATCGTGCGGACCACCGCCGAATGCGCCGGCATCCGTATTGCTTACGCCGACCCGAGCCGCTTCGGCGTGGATCGCTTTCTGGCGTTGCTGGGCGCGCGCGGCGACGCGCCGGTGCTGGTGGCCGGCGTGGGCACCGCATTGACCATCGACGTGCTCGGCGCCGATGGCCTGCATCACGGCGGCCGCATCGCCGCCTCGCCGACTACCATGCGCGAAGCGCTGCATGCGCGCGCGGTGCAACTGCCGGCCAGCGGCGGCGATTACGTCGAGCTGGCCATCGACACCGACGATGCCTTGACCTCCGGCTGCGATGGCGCGGCGGTGGCGCTGATCGAGCGCAGCCTGCAGCACGCCCAACGCAGCCTGGGCGTGCCGGTGCGGCTGCTGGTGCATGGCGGTGGCGCGCCGCCGTTGCTGCCGCTGTTGCCCGATGCCACGTTCCGCGCGGCCCTGGTGCTGGACGGTCTGGCGACGTGGGCGACCGCCGCGTCGTCACCGTAGAATCCAGGCATGTACGTTCGTGCGCTCATCGTCGTCTTGATCGTCCTCAATGCCGGGGTGGCGTTGTGGTGGGCCTTGCAGCCGCCGCCGGCACCACCGCCGGCGCCGCTGCAGCCGACCGGTGTGGCGCGGCTGGAATTACTGCCGACGGTAACCGGTGCTGGCGGGCCCGTGCGGCCGGCTGCAGCGCCTACCGAATCGACGGCTGCGGCAGGGCGTGCGTCGACTGCACCGGCGCCATCGCCATCGCCAGCATCTGGGCCTGCATCTGTACCCACGCCGGCAGTTGCCGGTCCTTCGGCGTCAACGTCTGCAGCGCCGCCAGCGGCCACCACTGCCGCAGCGCAAGCGCCGCGCGGTGCAGCTGAGACGTCGGCAGCGGCGAACGCCGCTGCGAAACCGGCCAATGGCGTCGCCACGACGGCGGCACAACCATCACCCGCGCCATCCCCGCCTGCCGCAGAGCGCTGCGCCAGCCTTGGGCCATTCGCTGCACGTGCCGATGCCGATGCGGCGCTGGCACGCGTGCGTGGGCAGGCCAGTCGCGCCAGCGTGCGCGAGGACAAGGACGCCGGCATCAGCACGTTTCGGGTGATGTTGCCCAACGTGGGCGATCGCGCGGCGGCACAGGCCCTGGTCAAGCGCATTGCCGCGGCCGGGATGGGCGATTACTACGTGATCGCGCAGGGCGAGGACAACACCGTGGCGCTGGGCCAGTACCAGAGCCGCGAGCGCGCCGAGCGGCGCCAGGCCAGCCTGGTCGGCGCAGGATTCCCGGCGCAACTGGTGCCCAGCGGCAATGGGCAGTCGCGCTGGTGGATCGATGTCCGCACCAGTACGGCCCCCAGCGTCCTGCAAGGGGCTGCCGGTGCCACGCGTCAGCGTTCGCTAGATTGCGCCGCGCTGCGCTAGAATGCGCACCGGCGCGCAACGCGCCTGCCTTCGCCGGCATAGCTCAGTTGGTAGAGCAACCGCCTTGTAAGCGGTAGGTCCCCAGTTCGAATCCGGGTGTCGGCACCATTTTCGATCCACGCAGACGTGGCAATTACAGTTGACGTTGCGGCGATTCGGGCACGCGATGCGGTGTGGAATCTTTGCATCAACTGGTTACCAGGCACCATGGCGCGTTGCCTGCCGCCATCTGTCCCGACGAACCTTTATCGCACCCAGCGTTTTGTAAGCCGGAGGGTGCGTCGCGCTCCGGTGTTTGAGCGCGCTATCCACGCTCAGCTGAAGGCTGCCCGCACCGTTTGGTCGCCGCTGCAAGTGGCGTGCACCATGTCAGGTGCATCGCGCGATGTTGATCGCGCGATGCGAGGTGCAGCAATCAGGCCGGGCGACCGGCCGAGAGCAGTTCCAGTGCGGCCTTGCCGGTGTCGGCCTTCGCTGCATCGCCGCTCAATCGGTCGGCCAATGCGGCCACGATGATGGCGTGGGCCTGGCGCAGCACGCTGTCGGCATCGGCACTGGCCTCCATCACGTGTTTGCCGGGCAAGTCCAGCGCGGCAAAGATCGCGCGGCAGCGTTCCAGGTTGTCCTCGGTTTCGAAGTGGTTGGGCGCATCGCCGCGGGCGCGGATACGGGCCAGGCCGGTGGGCGGTGGCAGGTCGAGCAGCAGCAGGACGTCGGGGCGCGGCGCGAAGGCGTTGCGCTCCAGGAGTTCGCCCAGCGGCAGACCGGCCGCGCCCTGGTAGGCCACCATCGAGGGAAAGTAGCGGTCCAGGATGACGATGTCGCCGCGTGCCAGCGCGGGCGCGATCAAGGTGTCCACGTGTTCGTGGCGGTCGCGGATGAGCAGCTCGGCTTCTTGCTCTGCACTCAGGCGGCCGGTGGCGGCGGACTGGCGCAATTGGGTGCCCCACGGGCCGTTGGTGGGCTCCTTGCTCAGCACGACGCGCGCGCCGGCCGCTTCAAGGGTAGTGGCCAGGCGGCGGGCGAGCGTGGTCTTGCCCGCGCCGTCGATGCCTTCGATGGCGATCAGCAAGCCGCCGGGCTTCAGTTCGATTGTCATCGCGCTACTTTATCTGATCGTGGCGATGGACCCTAACCGGCAGCACGGCGGTGAAGAGCATGCAGCCATCGCGACCCGCGCTGGCGAAACTCGGCCGCACAGTGCATTGCAGGCGCGACGCTGCAGTGCGGGCGCTGCCGTGTCGTGCTTGAGGGGCACGGCGTCGATGGGGTCGAAGGATCCGACGCGCGCGGCGCCTCTATTGCCGATGACTTATCGGCGGTATGTCCTGCGCGATGTCGGAAATGTCCCGATATCCTGGCTTCTTCCCGCGGGCCATACTGAACAAGTCAGACACACTGCACACGCGTCTCGCGACTGAGTCGTGTTTTGGCTTCAAGGAAAACGGACGCGTCGCCGCTACCCTAGAGGCGGCATCCCCCGCGTGACGCCCGCTCAGGCACCGTCGTGACCAGATTCCTTGTCTTGCGTGCCGTACCCAGTACCCGCGCCAAGCATGCTTTGGATCAGCTGTTCGCCGAGGTGTAGCGATAGGACAGCAGCGACTTCACCAGGAAGGTGATCTGGGTCGCCGAGCGCGCATCCACGCGCATGACCGGCACGCGGAAGCCTTCGGCCACCAAGGCGTCGCGAAAGGGCGGCACCAGGAAATCCTCGACTTCATCGGTCATGGTGATGCCCACCGCCAGGCTGGCCTCGGGTGCGATCTGCGCAAACTCGCGCAACAACTCCAGCGTGGCTGTGAGCATCTGCGGGTCGCGTGCGTTGGTCAGCACGATGACACCCAGCGCACCGTCGCACACCAGCGGCCACATGAAATCCAGGTATTTCTGGCCTGGCACACCGTAGACATGCAACAGCTCGCCGTCTTCCAGCTCGATCGAGCTGTAGTCCAGCGCGACGGTGGTGTAGGTCTTGTCGCCGTAGGCATCCTGGCTGAGCGGCATTTCGGTGCTCACCGGCTCCACATCGGAGATGGAGCGCACCGCGGTGGTCTTGCCGGCGCCCATGCCGCCGACGAACACCAGCTTGTTGGCTGGAAGACTCATGACTGCGCCTGGAAAAGGGAAAGGCCGAACCGACGGGCGACCCAGGAAAAGAACCGCGTGTTGCCGCCATCTGGGCGGTGCTGCGTTGCAGGCACGGGAATCTCCGCAGTCTGGGCAAGGCCGCTGGCGAGTGCAGCGGCGAACAGGCATTCCACCGTCTGCAGCGGCAGCTTGCAAGCATTGGCCAGCGCCTGCGGGCGCCAGGGGCGCGCATGCAGGTGGGCGATGGCCAGCAACTGGGCTGGCGAGCTGGTTTCTGCAGTCAACTCCGGCCACTGGCGCAATTGCAGCGCATGGCTGGGTTCCACCGCCGGCAGCGCCTGGCGCAGATGCTCGGGCAGGGCGAAATACAGCGCTTCGAAGGAAATGCGCTGGGGCAGCGCGGTTGCGGCAGGGTCGGGCACGACGTGCCAGCCCGAGCGGTCCAGCGCGGCGATCACCTCTGCCAGCGCCACGCCAGCGGGCAACTGCACGCACCCATTGCGCGGGTCCACACGCACGTGCAACTGCGCATGCTGCAGCGTCACTGCGCCGGCGCCGAATTCGCCGCGGCAGTGCCGCAGCAGCAAGGCCGGCTCCGCGACCGGGGTGGCGTGCGGCGAGGACAGCAGCAAGCGCACGTGTTCGTTGAGTTCGCGCACGGTGGCGCCGTGCTTGATCCACGCGCCGGCCATGGGCGTGCGCGACACCACCAGCACACGCACCGGTTGCCCCTGCAATGCCTGCCAGGCAGCCAAGCCATCGGCGCTGTCCAGGCCCAGGACCACCACATCGGCTGCGTGCTGCGGCCACGGGCCCAACTGCACGTCGATGCGGTCGGCGAGCAGCAGCGAGCACGCCAGTTTCAGGCGTGTGGTGTGCAGCAGGTCCAGGCCGGCCGTGGCGACCCGCATGGCGTTGATGGGTGTGGTCATGAGCTGGCGCCGTAACGGCGCATTGGATTGCGAGATGCCTGCCGGTCTGCACCGGCAGGCTGGATCAGGCGATGCGCTGGCAATGCGCCGTGGGCATCAACCGAAATCGAGGGTTTTCTCGAACGCCTTGAGCTCGTGACGGGCCATGGCCAGGTTGGCCTTGGCACGGTCCAGCACGACATACAGGAACAGCGTGCTGTTGCTTTCCAGCGGGCGCAGCAGGTGGTACTGGCGTGCAAGCGTGATCAGGATGTCTTCGATGGTGTCGTTCAGGCCGAGCTGTTCGGCGATACGGCGCTTGGCGCGCACCACTTCGGTGTTGCCGGCCGCCGCCAGTTCCAGGTTGAGCTCGGCACCGCCGGTCATGCCCAGCGCCATGCCGCTGTCGCTATCGACCAGCGCCGCGCCGACGAAGCCGGCCAGCGAATGCAGGTGTTCCAGATTGAGTTTTGACACGTGTGGTCCTTACGAACGATGAGGAATGGGTGCCTTGCGGCATGCACGAACAGTGCCAAGTGTTCAGCCTTGCGGCGGCGTCAACACGGTGGCGAGGCGGCCGGCGCAATCGCGCGCGTTGAACAACAGCGCAGCGGCATTGATGTCGCTACTGCCCACCGCGGTAAGCGTCAGTGGCTTGTCGGCGCGGATGCGGATCAGCACCAGCTGCCCGGCGCGCGTGCTGATGGTGGCGTAATCGGCCTCTTTCAGGCTGGATTCGCGCGCCAGGGTCTCGCCCAGGGTCAGGAACGAATTGGCCATCGCGGCAAGCCGGCGACTGTCCACATCCAGGCTGGAACGTTCGGTGATGGCACGCCCGTCGGCAGTGGAAAGCATCAGCAGACGGATGCCCGGCTCACGTTCGATGGTCTGCGCAAACTCGTGACCGATGCGCGGCAGATCGTAGAAATGCAGCGCCCGCGGGACTTCGCCTACGGCAGCCTTGACGACCTGGTTGACGGCGTTGTGCGGCATGAAAATCCCCCTGTTGCGTGATGGCCCGGGCGCGTACGTGCATGGTGTGGCGCGCCGGGCGGCGCACCATACCACCCGGATCCGAGCAGGCTGCCACGCTCGCCCGTGGTGCTTAACTGGGCGGTCAGACAGGCAGAATCGGCAAAGTCCGGTGCGCCACAACGTGCCTTGGTACGTCACGTTAGCGGCGCGACGAGGCAGATCTAAACCTCGCGTTTGCGCGCAATGTTCAGTACGGGCGACATGCGTGCTGCGCTGCCGCGCGTCACTGTGCGGGCGGGCAACTAGACTGCACGGCTTTATCGCTACTGGAGCAATGTATGGCAACGCAGTACGTGCCGGTTTCCTTGATTGGCGTCCCCACCGACATCGGTGCGGGCCACCGAGGTGCGCGCATGGGGCCGGAGGCGCTACGCATCGCCGGCCTGCAGGAGGCGCTGGTCGGCCGCGGCGTGGAGGTGCGCGATCTGGGCAATCTGGATGGCCCGCGCAATCCCTGGCAGGCGCCGCAGGCCGGCTACCGGCATCTGGACGAAGTGGTGGCGTGGAACCAGGCGCTGATGGACGCCAGCTATGCCGAACTGCGTGCCGAGCGCATGCCGGTCATGCTCGGTGGCGACCATTGCCTGGGCATCGGCTCGATCACGGCGGTGGCCAAGTACTGCCGCGAGCAGGGCAGGCCGTTGCGGGTGCTGTGGCTGGATGCGCATTCGGATTTCAACACCAGCGAGGTGACCCCTTCGGGCAACGTGCACGGCATGCCGGTGGCCTGCCTGTGCGGGCTGGGCCCCGAGGCGCTGACGCACCTGGGTGGCAGTGCGCCGGCGTTGTTGCCCGAGCAGGTGCGGCAGATCGGCATCCGCTCGGTGGACCCGGAGGAGAAGCGGCTGATCAAGCAGCACCGCATCGATGTGTACGACATGCGCTACATCGACGAAGCCGGTATGAAGCGCACCATGGAAGCGGCATTGCAGGGCATGAGCGCCGATACGCACCTGCACGTAAGTTTCGATGTGGATTTCCTCGACCCCAGCATCGCGCCGGGCGTGGGCACCACCGTGCCCGGTGGCCCCAACTACCGCGAGGCGCAATTGGTGATGGAAATGATTGCCGACACCGGGCGCATGGGGTCGCTGGATATCGTCGAGCTCAACCCGGTGCTGGACAACCGCAATGCGACCGCCGAACTGGCGGTGGATCTGGTCGAAAGCCTGTTTGGCAAGTCGACGCTGATGCGCGATTGATCCGTACCGAGCGCACCGCGCCGCGTTCACATCAAATCCACGGCCGCGCAGTCAGATTTGGCGCCAAGCCAGGTGCGCTGGCACCGTGATAGAACGAGGACAAGCGATGAAGCGACTGCTGACACTGATGGTGCTGGGCCTGTTTTCGGCCGGCGTGATGACGGGCTGCAACACCGTGGCCGGCGCCGGCAAGGACATGCAGGGTGCGGGCAACAAGGTCGAGAAAACGGCCGAAAAGTGCAGCGACGGTAAGTGCTGATCCGCCACATCGCGTGGTCTTGTTGAATTGATCGATCTGCGGCAACGCGCCGCTTTACCCATGAGGAGTATGTTATGAAGCGTGCAATTGTGCTGCTGGTGCTGTCGATGTTGTCGGTGGGAATGCTGGCGGGTTGCAACACCGTCGCAGGTGCCGGCAAGGACGTGCAGGGCGCTGGCGAGAAGGTGGAAGACGCAGCGCGTAAGTAATCTTTCGCCGCGTGCAGACAAACGGGCCGCAAGGCCCGTTTTTTGTGCGCGCTCTACGTGGAAGGCACGCCTGCCGCCAGCGCTGCAGCGCGCTGCGAGGCCCGCGATGGCAGTGGGCAGCGGTTCAGTGCGGTGATCGGCGGTTTGACACCTTTTGATCCAGGACCAACGCACGCGTGGGCACGCTGGTGCCACGGTCAATCGCGACCGCATCAGCGGAGTCATCGCATGAACAGTGACATCATTTCCGGCAAGTGGACCCAGTTGAAGGGCTAGGCCCAGGCCAAGTGGGGCGATCTTACCGACGACGATTTCAAGGTTGCCGAAGGCAATGCCGAATATCTGCAGGGCAAGCTCCAGGAGCGCTATGGCTGGGATCGCGACCGCGCCCAGACTGAAGTGCGCGCATTCGAAAAGTCGTTGCGCGACGACACCTGAAGGGTGCGCCGACCTGCCGCCGGTTGAGGCGAGCAGCGTGCAGACGACAGGCCGCCCGGTGCGGCCCGTCCTGCGTTCGGGCGTCGAGCCAACCCCCGGTGCCGGTGCGGCGGTGGCAAAAGTGCGGAACCGCTAAACTTGGGGGCTACCCCACCCTGGCATGACGTCGATGACCACCCGTGTCCTTACCGGCATCACCACCTCCGGCACCCCGCATCTGGGCAATTACGTCGGTGCAATCCGCCCGGCCATCCAGGCCAGTGCCGGCGCCGATGCGGAGAGCTTTTATTTCCTGGCCGATCTGCATAGCCTGATCAAGGCCCAGGACCCGGCGCGTACGCAGCGTTCGACGCTGGAAATCGCCGCCACCTGGCTGGCCTGCGGCCTGGACCCGGACAAGGTGTGGTTCTACCGGCAGTCCGATGTGCCCGAAACCACCGAGTTGATGTGGTTGCTGACCTGCGTGGCCGGCAAGGGCATCCTCAATCGCGCGCATGCCTACAAGGCGGCAGTGGACAAGAACCGCGCCGATGGCGAGGACGAGGATGCCGGTGTCACCGCAGGCTTGTTCATGTATCCGGTGCTGATGGCGGCCGATATCCTGATCTTCAATGCGCACAAGGTGCCGGTGGGGCGCGACCAGATCCAGCACATCGAAATGGCACGCGATTTCGCGCAGCGGTTCAATCATGTCTACGGGCGCGACTTTTTTACCTTGCCCGAAGTGGTGATCGACGAGCAGGTGTCCACCTTGCCGGGCCTGGACGGCCGCAAGATGAGCAAGAGCTATAGCAACACCATTCCACTGTTCGCACCGCGCGAGGAATTGCGCAAGCTGGTGTATTCCATCCTTACCGATTCGCGTGCGCCCGGCGAAGCGAAAGACACGCAGGGGTCGGCGTTGTTTCAGCTGTACCAGGCATTTGCCACGCCGCAGGAATCTGCGGCTTTTGCGCAGGCGTTTGCCGATGGCATCGGCTGGGGCGATGCCAAGCAGCAGCTGTTCGAGCGGATCGATCAAGAGATTGCGCCGCTGCGTACACGCTACGAGGCGTTGATGGCAGAGCCAGCCAAGATCGAAGCGATTCTGCGCGCCGGTGGTGCACGTCTGCGCGCGCGCTATGCCACCCCGCTGCTGGCCGAGTTGCGCGATGCGGTGGGCTTGCGCGATCTGTCCAGCCAGGCCGCCACCGCGGCGGTGCAGGCCAGCGAAAAGATCGCGCTGCCGGTGTTCAAGCAATATCGCGAAAGCGATGGGCAGTTCTATTTCAAGTTGAACGATGGCGCGGGTGCATTGCTGCTGCAGAGCGAGGGCTTCGCTTCGCCACGCGATGCCGGACAGGTGATCGCACGGCTGAAGCAGGCTACCCAGGCCAGCGATTTGCAGCTGCCGGGCGTGCATGCGCAAGTGGATGCGGGCGTGATTCTTGCCGCGATGGATGCCTTGCGCGAGGCGTGAACTGCGCGGTGCAGCAGGCGGAGAGTGGGGCGTCGCGGCTGGGTAAGCTCGTGCCTGTGGCAACATGCACGACAGCGACGCCAGGCTTGGGCCTACACTGCAGTTTCGACAGCCGCGGCGGGGTGCCAATGACAGCGACAGCCGAATTCAACATCCACACCATCGATACCGGCTTTGGTGGCGTGCAATTCGACGCGGCGTATCTGGTGATCCAAGCGCAGCACGCTGCCTTGATCGATTGCGGTACCTCGCTATCGGTACCGCAGGTGCTGGCCGCGGTGCAGGCGGCCGGGTTGTCGCCAGCGCAGGTGGAGTGGTTGATCCTGACCCATGTGCATCTGGATCATGCTGGCGGTGCAGGGGCCTTGTTGCGGCATTTGCCCAATGCGCAGGTGCTGGTGCATCCGCGCGGTGCGCCGCACCTGATCGACCCTGCGCGGCTGATTGCCGGCGCCACCGCGGTGTATGGCGAGGCGGAGATGGCGCGCAATTACGGCGTTATCGAGCCGGTGCCGGCCGAGCGCGTGGTGGCGGCGGGCGAGGGTCATACCGTGATGCTGGGTGAGCGCGCGCTGCGCACCCTCGAGACGCCGGGGCATGCGCGCCATCATCTGTGTGTGTGGGATGCGCGCAGCCGCAGCTGGTTCACCGGCGACACCTTCGGCCTGTCGTATCGCCAGTTGGACAGTGCGCGTGGCGCCTTCATCCTGCCGACGTCTTCACCGGTGCAGTTCGAACCCGAGGCCATGCTGCAGTCGATCGCGCGCCTGATGGAGGCCGCACCAGAGGCGATGTATCTGACCCATTACGGCCGTGTCACCTCGCCAGGACCGTTGGCGCGGGCGCTGGGCGAGCAGATTCATGCGATGACCGACATTGCGCTGGGTTGCACGCAGCGTCCGGACCGGCATCGCTGCATGGTGGCGGCGTTGACCCAATTGTATTTGGAACGCGCGCGCCAACATGAGTGTCGGTTGGACGATGCCGCCGTGGAGCGGCTGCTGGCAACAGATATCGAGCTCAACGCGCAAGGGCTGGGCTGTTGGCTGGATCGTGCGGCGCGTACGGGTTAGCGCTCCTGGAGCGACTGATGCCGCCGCTCGAACGCTGTGGCGAATTGTCACGTTGTTTAAAAGCCGATCAGTCGAGTGCGCGGTGCCCTCGCCGCTTGCGGGACACGCCGCAGTACATCCTTGTAGGCTCGATGGCGGCATCCATGCCGCCAACGGTCCCGCAAGCGGCGAGGACACCGCACCAGACAATTTGCTGCTTGTCTAAGTGAACATTGTGCGCAGCGACCATCTCAACGTGTCCCTGTCCGCTCACCGTCGTGGGACCTTCTGCGCAGCGTTCGTGCAGGAGCACGTCCAAGTAAGTACTTGCGGCGTGTTTGCATGGTGGACGGGCAAGGGTTCTGCAGCCAAGCCACAGGTGATTTGCTCTTGAGTTGGCTAACTACGGGTAGCGAGCAGGCGGCGGGTGGATGTGGACAACGCGCTCAGAGCCGCGGCGTACGCGTTGCGCATGCCGATTCCGACCGGCGTCCGCACCTGCCTGGCGGCTGCGCAGTGTTGTTGTTGGCCCTTCTTCGCCACGCACGCAATCCCTGCGATCGACTGCATTCTCCCGTCAGAGCGCTCCTGGATTGGCTGCACGCTTGTAAACTATGTGTCATCTACCGTTGCAAGGCCTCTCCGTGAATCCGATGCGCATCCTGCTGTTGTCTGCCTGCCTGTTTGTGGGAGGTGTGGCGCAGGCCGCCAATGATCTGCCGGGTGGCGGCATCGATGCCGAGGCATTGTCGCGTCACGTGCGCTTGCTGGTGTCGGACGATTTCGAGGGGCGCGCGCCGGCCAGCGCCGGCGAGCAGCGCACGGTCGATTACCTGGTCGAGCAGTTCAAGGCGGCCGGCCTGGAGCCAGGCGGCGAGCAGGGCAGCTGGACCCAGGCCGTGCCGCTGGTGCGCGCGCAGGTGGATGGCTCGGTGCGCGCGAGTCTACGTGTCGGCGGCAAGACCCAGGCGTTGGTCAATGGCAACGATGTGACCCTGCAAAGCCTGCGCCCGCAGCAGGCGGTCGCGTTGAAGAACGCGCCACTGGTGTTCGTCGGTTACGGCATCAGTGCGCCAGAGCGCCAGTGGGACGATTACAAGGGCGTGGACCTGCGCGGAAAGATCGCGGTGGTGCTGATCAACGATGCCGATTTCGAATCGCCGCAGCCGGGCGCGTTCGACGGCAAGGCCGTGACGTATTACGGCCGATGGACCTACAAGTACGAAGAGGCCGCACGGCGCGGCGCGGCCGGTGTGTTGATCGTGCACGAGACGGCACCGGCGGCGTATGGCTGGGCCACCGTGCAGAGCTCGGGCATGTCGCCGTTGTTCGACATCGAGCGCAGCGATGCCGACGCCCGCGCGCAGCATGTGCCGGTGCGTGGCTGGATGCAGCGTGCACTGGCGGTGTCGTTGTTCAAGCAGGCC
The DNA here is from genome assembly GCF_041475645.2 of Xanthomonas sp. NCPPB 3569. Taxonomy (NCBI): domain Bacteria; kingdom Pseudomonadati; phylum Pseudomonadota; class Gammaproteobacteria; order Lysobacterales; family Lysobacteraceae; genus Xanthomonas; species Xanthomonas sp. NCPPB 3569. Next base: position 4,597,151 of record NZ_CM192969.1, on the reverse strand, counting down.
GGCCTGGATTTCGAACAGGCCAAGCTGCGTGCGCAGCAGCGCGACTTCGCGCCTGTGGCGCTGGGCGATGCGGCGTTGTCGGTGGATTTCAAGCTCAAGCGCGAGCGCGTGGTGACGCATAACGTGGTGGCCAAACTTACCGGCAGTGCGCATCCGGACGAGACGGTGATCTTTTCCGCGCACTGGGATGCGTTCGGGATCGGCAAGGCCGATGCCGGTGGCGATACGGTTCGGCGTGGCGCGGTGGACAACGCCACCGGCGTGGCCAGCGTACTGGAGTTGGCGCGCGTATTCGCAGCCGGCCCCAAGCCGCAGCGCACGTTGTATTTCATCGCGTTGACTGCCGAGGAAAAGGGCCTGCTCGGCGCCAACTACTACGCCGCGCATCCGCTGGCGCCGTTGGACAAGACCGTGGCCGTGCTCAACATGGAAATGTTCAGCCCCGATGGCCCGACCCGCGACATCGCCTCGTGGGGACGTGGGCGGGTGTCGCTGGAAGGCGACCTGGAAACCGCCGCCAAGGCGCGCGGTCGCAGCTACTCGCCGGACCCGAATCTGGAAGCAGGCTTCTTCTACCGCGCCGATCATTTTGCGTTCGCGCGCATGGGTGTGCCGGCGATCACCGCCGGCCCCGGCCTGGACATGCTCGACGGCGGCGTCAAAGCAGGCAAGGCACTGCGCGATAAGTATTTCGCCGAGTGCTACCACCAGCCGTGCGATCGCTGGACCCCGCAATGGGATGCCAGCGGCCATGCCGCCGATACCACGCTGGTCTACGACGTGGGCGTGGCGCTGGCCAATGGCCGGCAGTGGCCGAGCTGGCAGGATGGCTCGGAATTCAAGGCGATCCGTGCCAAGAGCGATGCGGCGCGCAAGTAAGCGCGCAGGAGCGAGAGGGTGCCGTGCCCTCGATCGAGGCCAAGAGCAGCGATCAGGACGCCTGCGCTGATCGCCAGACGGGCGCAGCCGGATTCGATGCGGCATGTGCGCTCGTACACTTGGGATGCTGCACGCTGCCCATGCGCATCGGATGACTGAGCGCTACGCCAAGCGAACGCAACCAATGCTCGGTGGCATGCCCTTGCTCGTGCGTGTGCGCATCCCGCGCGCCGTCCACGCTTGCCAGACGGCTGCTCGGGACGTTGGTCCTCGCGCAGTGCACATGCTGGCGTTGTGATCAACGCCAGCGCATTGAACGACTGCGTATAGGCGTGCCCTACGGCTTGGCGGTATTGGGTGAGTTGCCGCTGCCGGTACGCGTGCTCTTGTCGCTGCCGCTGCATGGATAGCGCTTTGCCAGCGCCTGGACGATCAAGTCGGGTGCGGCTTGGTCCTGGCGTGTATCGGGCAGCGCGCCGATATCGGCGATGACCGCCTGCAGATCGGGCGTGCCGGTGCTGCCCGCCGGCATGCACCAGCCGGTGCGATAGCTGGCGCTGGCGACGCCGAGCAGATACGCGCCGGCGCGGCTGGCCGAGACAAGCACCTTGAACTCGCGTTGCTCCGGCGCGGTGATTTCTGGCGCAAGCGATCCGTCCAGTCCGGCGTCGATCAGCTTGCGGCCGCTGAGTTCCCACGGCTCGGGAGCGCGTGCCGATGCCGTGGCGGACGTTGCGCATAGGGTGACCAGGGCCAGCCAGCGAAGAAGGCGATGCATATGCACGCTCGGATGCGGTGCGACGTGCACCATAGCGCGGCCGGGGTGCGGCGTGTGCTTTGCCATGTGCTCTAGAATTGAAGCTTCCGCTGCACTGCCTGGCACTGTTCCGATGTCTTCCTCTCACGATGCTGCCGCGCCTGCGCGCAGCGGGTTAGTCGTTCTCGCCTTGTTGCTGGTCTACGTGGTGTGGGGCTCGACCTATCTGGCGATCCGATTTGCGCTGGAAGGTGGCGCGCAGCCGCTGACGATGGTGTCCGGCGCACGTTTCATCATCGCCGGTAGCGTGCTCTACAGCGTGCTGCGCTGGCGCGGTGTGGCGGCGCCAACGCGTGCACAGTGGAAGAACGTGGCGCTGATGGGGGCGGCGTTGCTGCTGCTGGGCAACGGCATGGTGGTGCTGGCCGAGCGCAGCGTGTCGTCCGGGCTGGCCGCCACTGCAGTGGCCTCGGTGCCGTTGTGGATGGCCTTGTTTGGCGCGTTGCGCGGCCAGCATGCCAGCGGCGGCGAATGGCTGGGCATCGTGATCGGCTTTCTGGGCGTGGTGTGGCTCAACGCCGGCAGCAGCCTGACCGCGACGCCGGGCGGCCTGGTGTTGCTGCTGATCGCACCGATCGGCTGGGCATTCGGGTCGGTGTGGTCGCGTGGCCGCGATCTGCCTTCGCCGTTCATGACCGCCGCCGGGCAGATGCTGTGCGGCGGCGTGCTGCTGGTCAGTACCGGCCTGCTGATCGGCGAGCGCCCGCAGGTGTGGCCGAGTCCGCAAGGGCTGCTGGCGGTGGCCTACCTGTGCGTGTTCGGCTCGATCGTGGCGTTCACCGCCTACGTGTGGTTGCTGCATCACGTGCGCCCTGCGCTCGCCGGCAGCTACGCCTACGTCAACCCGGTGATTGCGGTCAGCCTGGGCGCCTGGCTCGGCCACGAGCGCTTCAGCGCGCACGACATCGGTGCGATGGCGGTGATCCTGGCCGGCGTGCTGGTGGTCACCTTCGCCAAGGCGCGGCGATGAGCGCGGTGTCGCCGCAGGAAGCGCGCCGCGGGTTGTTGATCACCGCTTCCACCTTCGTGCTGTGGGGGCTGGTGCCGGTGTACTGGCATCTGCTCAAGGCGGTGCCGTCGCTGCAGATCATCGCCCACCGCATCGTGTGGAGCACGGTGCTGGTGGTGGCGTGGCTGCTGGCGAGCTCGGACCTGCGCTGGTGGCGCGGAATTGCCGCGCAGCCCGGCGCGCTGCGCATGCTGGCCGGCAGCAGCGTGGCGATCGCGTTCAACTGGGGCCTGTACATCTGGGCGATCAACGCCGGGCATGTGATCGAGGCCAGCCTTGGGTACTTCATCAACCCGCTGCTGAGCGTCTTGCTGGGCGTGCTGGTGTTGAAAGAGCGCCTGCGCCGCTTCCAGTGGGTGGCGGTGACCTGCGCGGCAGCGGGCGTGCTGTGGCTGACCATCGATGCCGGCGCGCCGCCGTGGATTGCGTTGGGGCTGGCGGTGTCCTTCGGTATTTACGGGTTGCTGCGCAAATTGGTGGCGGTGGATCCGGTGGCCGGGCTGGGCGTGGAAAGCGTGTACCTGTTCGTGCCGGCGCTGCTGCTGGCGGCGTGGGGCGAGCAGGGCCATGGTGGCGCCTTCCTGAGCGGCTGGAGCCTGCGCACCGATGCGATGCTGATCTTCGGCGGCGTGGTGACGGCGCTGCCGTTGATCGGTTTCGCCTACGGGGTGCGGCGCATTCCGTTGTCGCTGGTGGGCATCCTGCAATACATCGCGCCGAGCCTGCAGCTGCTGCTGGGTGTGTGGTTTTTCCACGAGCCATTCGACCAGGGGCGCGCGATTGGTTTTGCGGCGATCTGGGTGGGTTTGCTGCTGTTTGTCGGCGACAGCGTGGTGCGTTCGCGGCAGCCGGTGGTGACGCGCTGAGTCAGCACGTCACCGCACGTCGTGCGTGTGGCCTTCATCAGTGCGATTGCGTCGCGTCAGCGTGCGCGATGGTCGCGCTCAACTGCGCGGCGGCGCGAACGGGCTGGCCACTGCCAGCGTGGACGCGGGCAGCGCCTGCGGTGCAGGGCAATGGCTGGGGTCTTGTTGCACCTGTGCCAGCCATTGGTCGATCGGTCCGCCGAGCACGTCCAGCCGCAGTGGCAGGCTCAAATGGTTTTCGCCAGGCAGTTCGAGGTAATGCGCACGCGCGCTGGCCAGGGCCAGTGCGCGGCCATGCGCCACCGGAATGTGCTGATCGGCATCGCCATGCAACAGCAGCACGCAGCTGCGCGTGTCGGCCAGGGCGTGCGCGACATCGACACGGTCCAGGTCCAGCTTGAGCTGGGTGTCGGCCGCCGCAATCACCGCGTCGATATTCTGGTCGGCATAGCGCCAGCGCGCATACGCCGCCACTGCCCGCCCACGCCAGCCGTGCGGTTGGCTGGCGAGCAGGTGCGGCACCATGTCGCGAATGCCGCGCCCGGCATTGGCGAAGGATTCCATTGCCACCACGCCGGTTACGCGCGAGCCGAGTTTGTCGGCAGTAAACAGCGCGGTGGCCGCACCGTAGGAAATACCGAACAGATACAGCGGCCCGCGGATTTCGCCGCGTGGTTGCAGTGAGTCGAGCACATCGATGACGTCGTCGGACTCGCGTGTGCCGTAGCCGGAGAGGCCGCCGCCGGAATGACCATGATTGCGAAGGTCGATGGTGACCACGCGGTAGCCGGCTTGCGCAAGCTGCAGCGACCAGGGCAGCAGCGAGTCGCCATCCATCATCCAGCCGTGCAGCAGCACTACGGTGCCGCGCGGCGCTGGCGGTTTGGCAGTCGGTAGCTTGAAACTGAAATCCACATCCAGCGCATGCGCCGGGTCGGTGCGCTGCCCCAGGTAGCGATAGTGCATGGCGTACTGGCCGGGGTCGATCGCGCGCCAGAAGATCGGCACGCCATCCCGCGTCACCACATGCCCGCTGCGGTTGGGCACCGTGGCGATGGTGGCGGCAATGCGTTCTTCGTCCAGTAGCGGCGAGGTGCCACCGGGCGCAACCAGGCGCTCGCTGAGCGAGGTCGAAGAAGAGGAGCAGCCGGCCAGCCACAGGCAGGCACAGACCAGCACAAGCAGGCGCGTCATGGCGATCGATCGATGCAGCAAACGGCCGAGCAGGCTACGGCCTGCCCGACCCGCGCATCTACCGCACTGCAGTGACAAAACCATGACAGCCTGCAATGTGTTCAGCCGCAGCCGCCACGCGCTGTGCTCCGGCTGTCACCAATCCCCACTCCCGACTCCCTGCGGGCGAACAGCCTACACCTCACGCAACGCCGTGGTAATCGGCAGGCGCGCCGCACGCAGCGCCGGAAACAGCCCGCCCACCAGGCCGATGCCCAGCGCCCATTTCAGCCCGCTCCAGAGCAGCTGCGGCGAGACCTTGAACTGGAACACCACCTGGCTGAAGTTGCTGCCCAGCGTGGAGACGGTGTAACCGTTGAACACCGCCCAGGCGATCACTCCGCCCAGCAGCCCGCCCAGCAATGCCAGGAGCATGGTTTCCAGCATCAGCGCCATGATCACCGGCGTGCCGCGGAAGCCGATCGCACGCATGGTGGCGATCTCGCGCGCGCGCGTGGCCACCGCTGCGTACATGGTGTTGAGCGCGCCGAATACCGCGCCCACTGCCATGATCGCCCCGATCACCGTGCCCAGGATGCTGATCAGCTTGTTCAGCCCGCCGCCCTGCTTGCCGTAATAGGCGCGGGTGGTTTCCACATCCAGCTTGAGCCGCGGATCGGCGGCCATGGCGGTCTTGAACGCGCTGAAGCCTGCCTTGCCGTTGGTGCGCACGCTGATCGATTGATAGGCGCTGCGGTTGTAGGTGGTGGCCAGGGTCTGCGCATCGGTCCAGAGCTCCGAATCGTGCGCATCGCCGGAGGCGAACACGCCCACCACCGTCCACTGCTGGCTGCCAAGCGTGAGGGTCTTGCCCAGCTCCAGTCCGCGGAACTGGTTCAACGCGCCCTTGCCCACCACCATTTCGCGCAGGCCGGTGTTGAAGCGGCGGCCCTGCACGATCTTGACCTTGTCATGCACGGCCCAGGCCTGTTCGCCAACGCCGCGCAGTTGTGCGTTGACGTCGGTGCCGTCGGAGCGGGAGGCGATGTTCACTACCTGCGATAATTCCGGCGACAGCATCGGGCGGCCATTGGCATCGGCGGCGATGCCGGGCAGGCTGCCGATCAGCGGCACCAGGTCGCGGGTGATCACCGAGTTGGTTTCGGCCTGCGAACCGCCGCGCAGGACAATGGCGGTGGTGTCGTCGCCGGTGCTGTTGAGCGTGGCCTGGAAGCCCTGGCCCATTGCCAGCATCGCCACCAGCACGCCGACCACGCCGGCAATGCCGACCACGATCACCGAGCTGGACCCCCAGCGCTGCGGCAGCGTGGCGATACCGATGCGTGCGGCAGCCAGCGAGAGCCTGCCGCTGCGTGTGGCCACCAGCCACACCGCCAGCAATCCACCGATCGGCAGCAGCACCATCCACGGCAGTGCGATCCAGGCAGCCAGCCCGATCGCCAGCAGCACGACCGACAGCGCGTTGACCCCACGATCTTTCCATTTGCGTTGCATGTGCGTGCTCCTGTCAGCGGCCGGCGAGTGCATCGACGATCTTCAAGCGCTGCGCGCGTAACGCCGGCAGCACACCCACCACGATGCCGATGCCGGCCATCAGCCCGAAGGCGACCAGCCAGGTCTGCAGCGGCACGCTCTGGGTCGGCATCAGCCCACCGCTGCGTGCTGCAACGGCCGGGATCACCAGCGCGGCCAATCCCATGCCGATCAAACCGCCCAGGCCGATCAGCAACATCGACTCCACCATCACCAGGCTCAGCACGGTGCGGTCCTGAAAGCCCAGCGTCTTGAGCGTGGCCAGCTCCGGAATCCGCTCGCGCACGGCCTGGGCCATGGTGTTGCCGGTCAGCAGCAGCAAGGTGAAAAACACCGCGGCCATGATCGAGGTGACGATCAGGCCGATATCGGCGAACTGTTTGACGAAGGCCTGCTGAAATGCCGATTCGGTCTGCGACTTGGTTTCATGGTCGGAGTTGGCCGACAACGCATCGATGGCCTGTGCCACGCGCGATGCCTGGTCGGCATTGCGCAGCGTCACCGTGTACCAACTCACCCTGCTTTTGATGTAGTCGTTGGACTCGTCGAAGTACTTCCAGTTCATCATCAACTGGCGTTCCTGGTTGGCCGCCACGGTGCGGTCTTTCATGCGGAAGATGCCGACCAGTTGCAGCGGCCAGTCATTGCTGCCGCCGCGCGGAAAGATGGTGGCCTGCAGCGGAATGGTGTCGCCGATCTTCCAGCCGTTTTCCTTGGCCAGGCTTTCGCCAACGATCGCGCCGGTGCGCGTGGTCTGGAACGCCTTGAGCTGATCCTTGGGCAATTGATATTCGCTGTACACATCGAAGAAATTGGGCGCCACCGAAAAATTCGGGAAGAAATTCTTCGGGTCGCGGTAGATGCCGCCGAACCACATTGCCGAAGTCACATCGCGTACGCCCGGCACGCTGCGGATCTGGTTTTCCAGAGTGATCGGCAACGACTGGGTGATCGACAAGCGCGATGCCACCACCAGCCGGTCCACGCCGCTGACGCTACCGCCGGAGGTGAAGGCCACGCGCACCGAATCGAGCATGCCGAACAATAAAAACGCCGCGACCACCGAGAGCAGGGTCAGCAAGGTGCGGGTCTTGCTGCGGAACAACTGCGCCCAAACCAGCGAGAGATACTTCATGGCAGCGCTCCCTTACAGTGCAAGCGGCGCGTCGGCCAGCTCGCCCTTGTCCAGATGGATGGTGTGGGTGGCGTATTCGGCGGCCTTGGGGTCGTGGGTAACCATCACGATGGTCTTGCCGTGTTCGCGATTGAGCTCCTGCAGCAGGCGCAGGATTTCTTCGGCGTTGTGGCGGTCCAGGTCGCCGGTCGGCTCGTCGCAGATCAGGAAGGTGGGATCAGACACGATTGCGCGCGCAATCGCCACGCGTTGCTGCTGGCCACCGGACAGTTCGCTGGGCTTGTGGTTGCGGCGCTCCTGCAGGCCGACCAGGGTCAATGCGATCTCGGCATTGCGCTTGCGTTGGGCGGCATTGAGCGAGGTGAGCAGCAACGGGAGCTCCACGTTCTTCTGCGCGGTGAGCATCGGCATCAGGTTGTAGAACTGGAACACGAAACCGACGTGGTGACTGCGCCAGGTCGCCAGCTGCCCACCGCTCATGCGGTCGATACGTTCGCCTTCAATTTCGATCTCGCCACCGCTGGGGTTGTCCAGCCCGCCGATCAGGTTGAGCAAGGTGGTCTTGCCGGAGCCAGACGGCCCCATCAGTGCAACGAAATCGCCGCTGGCGATCTCCAGATCGATGCCGTGCAGCACCTGCACCTGCTCGGGGCCGCGTTGGTAGGTCTTGGTGATGTTGCGCAAACTGACGAGAGCGGACATGGCAACTCCTGGCGGTGCGATGGAAGAAAGGAAGCGCTGCGCAGAGCGATGGCGAATGTGAGGCGGCTGCAGTAACACGGTGAGCTGAAATGCGATGAAGCGATGCGGCAAGTGCAGGCAAGGCACCGAGTGCTGTTGCGACACATGTGCCACGCACGTTGCGGTGTCTGAAACGTGCGTGCGACAACGCTGGCTGAAAATGGTGAAGACCTGCGCCAGCGCAGATGCGCGGGCACGCGGCCGATACCGCATTACTGGATTCAGCAGCGTTGTCGCTGCGCGGCGCAGGCGCCTGCACCGCTGCCGTTTCCATCAACGCGCTTTGCGTGCTTCTGAGTGGTTGCTGCCTGCGCGGTTTGTCGTAGTGCGTTACTCGGCAGCGTCCGGTTCTGCGTCGGTCACCTTGTCGCCATCCTTCAAGGCTTGCGGCGGATTCAGTACCACGCTGTCGCCTGCGGCCAGGCCGGAGAGCACCTGCCTGTCCTCGCCCATCACCATCCCGGTCGTGACGGCACGCGCGCTGACGATGTTCTGTTCGCCGACCACGAACGCAACCGTGCGCGTATCGCGCTCCACCAGTGCGGCGGCCGGGACGCGCACGCCCTGCGGCTGGGTTGCCTGTTGCGGTTTGGCCTGCTCCAGAAAGCTGACCCGGACACCCATTTCCGGTACGATGCGCGGGTCCTTGACCTTGAGCGCCACGCGCACTTTCACCGTGGCCTTGCCGCGGTCGGCGGTGGGGATGATGGCGATGACCTCGCCTGGAATCTTCCATTCCGGATAGGCATTGAGCACCGCTTCCACCGGCATCTTGGGTTGCACGCGGCCGATGTAGGACTCGCCCACTTCCACCTCGATTTCCAGCGATTCCATGTCCACGATGGTGCCGATGCCGGTGCGGGTGAACCCGCCGCCGGCCGACAACGGGGAGACGATTTCGCCCGGCTGCGCGGCCTTGGCCGTCACCACGCCGGCAAACGGCGCGCGCACCACGTTGAAGTCCGAGCGGATGCCGGCGATGGCCAGTTGGTCGGAGGCGACCTGCACGTTGCGCTGGGCGTTCTGCAACTGCGCACGTAAGGCATCGCGCTGCGCAACGGCCTGGTCGTATTGCGAGCGCGACACCAGCTGCGCACCCACCAACGATTGCAGGCGCGTGGCATCGGCGTTGGCCACCGCCAGTTGCGCCTGCATGTTGTCGACCTGGCTGCGTGCGGCCGACAACTGCGAGGCCGACAGGGCGCGCTGCGCATCGGCATCGAGCGGGTCGAGGGCGGCCATCACCTGGCCTTGTTCGACGCGCATGCCTTCTTCGATCATCACCTCGCGCACCTTGCCGGTAACTTGCGCCGACACCGTGGCCATGCGTCGTGCCACCACATAGCCGGAGGCGTCCAGCACCGATGCGCTGCTGCTACCGGCGCTGATCGCCACCACCGGCGCGGTCTGCACCTTCACCACCGGCCGGCGCGTGAACCACCACGCGGCGGCGGCCAGCACGATGACGACGATCACTGCAGCGAGGATCCAGCCGGTACGGCGGGCGGGCGGCGGCGTGGCAGGGCGCTGGCGGTCGATGCGGAGTTGCTTGAGCAGATCGGCGGAAGTGTTCATCGATGACCAGGACGGAAGGCTGCGCGAAATGTGACGGTCTGCAGGCGATGCCGCAAGCTGCCGGAAGTCACCAACTGCGGTGCGGCGACGAACGGTCGATGCGCCGATGCCACCGCCAGATGGTGCGCAGCATGCAGTCAGCGCGGCGCGCTCACCAGTGACAGCTGTCATCCGCACACCATGACACCGGCAACTCGTGCGCCAGCGCTGCGGGCGGCAATACTGGAAGCTCCTCGGCAATCCGCGACCGGCATGCTTTCCCTGCATTTGCACACTGCACGTCTCTGGCTTACGTCTGCGCAGGCCAATCGCAACCTCGGTAGGCGATCGCAGCGCAGCCATCACCAGGAACATGCATGAGGCCGCTCACCCATCTCGTCCTGCACGCAGCCGCACGCAGGCGGGCCCGGCAGTGGCAGAATCCGCTCACCCACACGGACCTTGTCTGATGCGCCTCCGGTTACCCGCATGGCTTCGTCCCGCCGCCAGTTCGCAGGTGGCCGCGCGTCTGGCGCAGGGCCAATCGCCATGGATGGATAGCGTGCACCTGTTCTGGTCGGCCTGGGTGTTCGTGGTGCCGGCGTTTTCTGCGCGTGGCTACGACAGGACCTGGCTGTTGTGCACGCTGGCGTCGTATCCGGTGTTTGTGCTGCTGTACGCACGCATGTTGCTGGCGCCGCGCGGCACCTTGTACCGCTATGCCTGGGCGATGGCGGCGCTGAGCGCCGCCTTGCTGCCGGTGTACGCGGCAGGGCTCAGCTATTTCGTGTTCGCCTGCCTGACCTTGCGCCCCTCCACGCGGCACGCGTTGTGGCGGCACTTTGCGATGTTGCTGCTGATGAATGCGCTGTACCTGAGCTGGGCGCACTGGCTTGGCTTGAGCCTGCAGGCGCTGGTGTGGATGCCGGTGACGGTGCTCGGCATGGCCGCCGTGGGCGCGGTGTACAGCATCAACGAACGCAAGGACGCGTTGCTGCGCTTGTCGCAGGACGAAGTTCGCCGTTTGGCAGCCACTGCCGAACGCGAGCGCATCGGCCGCGACCTGCACGATCTGCTTGGCCACACCCTGTCGTTGGTGGCGCTCAAATCCGATCTGGCTGCGCGCCTGATCGAGCGCGACCCGCAGGCCGCACGCAACGAGATCGACGCGGTGGCGCAGGTCTCGCGCGAGGCATTGGCGCAGGTACGACGTGCGGTCACCGGTATCCGTGCTGCCGGCCTGGTGGCCGAACTGGCATCTGCGCGCGTGCTGCTGGACCTGGACGGCATTGCGCTGGAGCAACACCTGGAGCCGCTGGCCTTGCCGCCCGAGCATGAAACCGCGCTGGCCCTGGTCGTGCGCGAGGCGGCCACCAATGTGCAGCGCCACGCCCAGGCAAAACGTGTGCATGTGCAGCTGCGCACGCACGGCGAGCAGGCGATGCTGGAAATCACCGACGACGGCCGCGGCGGCGTGATCGTGCCTGGCAACGGCCTGGACGGCATGCGCGCACGCCTGCACGCCCTGGGTGGCGCGCTGGATGTGCAGGCCATGCCGCGCGGCATGCGATTGCGCGCCAGTCTGCCGCTGCCGCGACCTGCAGTTGTCCCCGCAACGTCGCCGCCGGTGATGCCGCAGCCGCTTTGACGCGCCTTTGGTTGCGCTGCCAAGTGCACGGCATGTGGCAGCGCTGCTATCGTGCGCAACCGTTGCATGCATGCGAGCGCGACCGATGATCCGGGTGTTGTTGGCGGAAGACCAAGCCTTGCTGCGTGGCGCGCTGGTGGCCTTGCTCGGGCTGGAGGACGATATTGCGGTGGTCGGCAGCGCCGGCGATGGCGAAAGCGCGTGGCGCGAACTGCAGCGCCTGCAGCCGGACGTGCTGGTCACCGATATCGAAATGCCTGGCCTGACCGGGCTGGAACTGGCGCAGCGGATCCAGCGCCAGGCGTTGCCGGTACGCGTCATGATCGTCACCACGTTCGCGCGACCGGGATTTTTGCGCCGTGCCCTGGATGCCGGCGTGGCCGGGTATCTGTTCAAGGATGCGCCCGCCGAACAACTGGTCGATGCGTTGCGCCAGGTGCACCGCGGCGGGCGGGTGATCGACCCGCAGCTGGCCATCGATGCGTGGGTGGAAGCAGACCCTTTGAGCGAACGCGAACGGACGGTGCTGCGACTGGCCGGCGAAGGCCGCTCCGCCAGCGAGATCGCGCAGCAGTTGCAGCTCTCGCACGGCACGGTGCGCAATTACCTGTCCGAATGCATCGGCAAGTTGGGTGTGGCCAATCGGATCGAAGCGTATCGGTTGGCGCGGCAGAAAGGCTGGTTGTAACTGCTGGCGGACGCCGCGGTGCGTGATCGCCAGGCGTGTTTAGCGTGCGCCATCGGCACAGTGCTGCTGATCGCAAAGCGGGCGTTGCCAGAGCGTTGAATCGGCAGAGCTCATGCGAGCGGTTGGTCGCCGCACTGCAGCCATGCATCGCGTGCACACGTGTGCGGCATCGTGTAAGCAAGCGTGCTGCGACGTTGCACGCATGCGTGCTTGCTTTGCGATCGTTTCGATACGCGTCTGCTTGCCTGGGCCATCGGTTGTAGGGCGATCAACAGCTATTCCAAATGCATGCGAAGGCATGCCTTCATCGCACAGGTACACTTCCGGATGATCGTCACCACCACGAGTAACTGCATGAAATCGATATGGCTGTTGGGCTTGCTGCTGATCTGCGCATTCAATGCGTCGGCCGAGCAATTCAAGATCTTGGTGGCTGCCATTCCCAACCAGTATCACCACGACTATATCCCCGTGGCCAAACCGCAATTCGAAGCGATGGCGCGCAAGCATGATGTCGAGCTGGTGTGGGCGTGGAATGCCAAAGCCTTCGATGGCGATCTGTCGCACTACGCGGCCATTGTGTTGCTCAATACGCCAGCCACCGATCTGGATCCCGCCCAGCGGGCCAACTTCCAAAAATATGTGCGCAACGGCGGCGGCGTGGTCGCCGTGCACAAGGCCTTTGCGATCAAGCGCGGTGAGTGGGAGTGGTACGACCACATGATCGGCCGCTCGTTCCGCACCCATCCGTACCTGCAAACGGCGATGGTGGATGTGGCCGAGGCCAATTTCCCGGCCACGGCCGGCCTGCCCAAGCGTTGGGTGTGGAGCGACGAATGGTACGAATACGATCCGCCCTACAGCGACGATCTGGTCACGCTGCTCACCGTCGACGAACGCAGTTACGACCCCACGCTGATCTGGCCAGGACAGGTCGCCAAGGGCATGGGCCAACAGCACCCGGTGGCGTGGTATCACCACTTCGAAGGTGGCCGCGTGTTCGCCACTGCGCTGGGCCACCAGGCCGAAGCCTATAACGACCCACGCTATCTGGAGCATTTGTACGGTGGGATCTATTGGGCGGCTACCGGCAAGGGCATCGAATCATCTGCGCCAGCGGCCAAAACACAACGCCGGCACTAGCCCCCTCTCCCCGCGTGAGAGGGGTTCGGGTGAGGGTATGCGGCAACGCCACTCCAGACGGCAGTTAACCCGCTGCTTTGCCCGCACCCTCATCCGCCCCTGCGGGGCACCTTCTCCCGGGGGGAGAAGGCAAGTCACAGCCCCGCTCCCGTCGGGCGAGTGGTTGGGGTGAGGTTATGAGGCAACGCCACTCCAGACGGCAGTTAACCCGCTGCTTTGCCTGCACCCTCATCCGCCCCTGCGGGGCACCTTCTCCCCGAGGGGAGAAGGCAAATCAAAGCCCCGCATCCGGCGGGAGCGGGGTTGGGGTGAGGGTACGGGCAACGCCACTCCAGACGGCAGTTAACCCGCTGCTTTGCCCGCACCCTCATCCGCCCCTGCGGGGCACATTCTCCCGAGGGGAGAAGGCAAATCAAAGCCTCTCTCCCGGCGGGAGAAGGGAGCCAACACCCATCCATCACCGCGCAGAGCGCTCGCCACGCGCCATGCTGGAAAACACCCCATCGCGGCGCACCCAGGCGTGATACAACGCCGCGCTTAGATGCCCCAACACGGTGGCGAACAACAGATACGCCAGCCAGCCATGCGCGCTGCGCAGCCAGGCATACAGCGCAGGGTCGTGTGGTGCGATCGCCGGCAGGTTCGCGCCTGGCCACAGCACGATCGGGTAGCCGCCGGCCGACAACATCGCCCAGCCGATCAGTGGCATGCCCAGCATCAATGCATACAGCAGCCAATGCGAGGCAATCGCCGCAGCCTTCTGCCACGCAGGCAAATCCGCAGGCAATGCCGGCGGCCGATGGCGCAGGCGGTTGATCAGGCGCAGCACGGCCAGGATCAGAATCGCGATGCCCAGCGGGCGATGCAGATCGATCAACCATGGCCGCTGCGTCACCGAGGCCACCATGCCGACACCGACGAACAGCATGGTCAGGATCATCGCGGCCATCAGCCAATGCAGTACGCGCGCTGGCAGATTGAAGTGGGTAGGGCTCATTGGCGTGCTCCCTGGCCGGTGGCGGCGCTGCCCTGGCCATTGGCGATCTCGCGCTCGCGGCGATTGAACGATTGCGAATACACCGACGAGCGCGCTGCCAGAATCGGGTCATTCGATGCAGCAAGGCCCTTGGGCAAGATCAGCGGGTCGTAATTGAGATCGCGACAGGGGCCGGTGGCCTGCGGCTGCGCATGCTCGATCGAAAGCGTGCCGGCCACGATCTGCTTGCGGCGTTCCGGCCATGGCTGCGACGGGTCGTCCACCGCATCGTCGGGCTCGGCGATGGTCAGCACCATGTCCCAACGCAACGGCCCGTGCGCCAGCCGCGCGTCCAGGTCGGTGGCGAGAAAATCGCCATCTGCCTGCTTGCGTTGCTCGGCGCTCAATTCCTTGAATGGCGTATGCGGGCGCATCGACCAGCGGATGTAGCGTTCGCGTCCGTCGGCGGCAATCGCGCGGAACGCATTGACGCCGTTGTACTGCGTGTTGGCCCAGCTGTCCGACCACGGCGCGGTCTTGGCCCACTGCTGGAACTTGGCCGCTTCCGGGTACTGCTTGCCGAACGCCGCCAGTTTTTCCGGATCCGGCTTGCCGGTTGCCGGGTCGGGCTTGGAGGCCACATTCAAGGCCTGGAAACCGGCCGGGGTGGCGACCACGAAGAACGGGAAGCTGTTCATCGCCGTGCGCCATTCCTGCCCATCGTCGCTGCGCAACAGCAGCGCCATGCTGCGTACGCGCGCCTGCCCGTCGGGTCCGTGGGGGTCGCCGCCGCCGATCGACATGCGCCCCAGTACCGGCGTGCTGGGCTGGCTGAAGATGCGTGCCGACGACAGCCAGGTGGCCTTGCCGCTGGACTGGAACTGCCCGCTCACGCACACACCCTTGGTATGCGCGCGGCGAAAGCCCGGATGCGGCGGCCCGCTGGATTCGATGGTATCGGTCATGCGCGCGGCAGTGAGCCGGTCGCCACCGATCCAACCGGCCGTCCAGGCGAACGCAAGCGCAACGCCGCCGGCAATGGCGGCAATTCCCAACAACGGCAGCACGGGGCTGCGCGCGCGCGGGGGCGAGGGAGGTGGCAACGTCATGGCTGGCTCCGGTGGTCGATACTGTGTGTGGTTGATACGGGTGAGACGACGTGCGGGCCGCGTTATTCCCTTCCCCCCGACGACGGTGGCACGCACCGATCGCGGGAATAATCCACGCTCCAGTGCGTCTACCGTGTGATGCCACCACCAAGCCCGCCAATGGATGCTTTGGACGATGACCAACTGCGCGCCGTGCTGCCGGCACTGCGCCGCTTTGCGCGCTCGCTGAGCGGCGAGCCCGCCAGCGCCGACGATCTGGTGCAAGCCACGCTGGAGCGCGCGCTGCGGCGGTGGCGCACCCGGCATACCGCCGACGCCCTGCAGCCCTGGCTGTTCGCCATCCTGTACCGGCAGTTTCTGGATGGGCAGCGGCGTGCCGCACGCTGGCAGCGGGTCGTGGGCCTGTTCGCGCCGCAGCAGCCCAGCCAATCCGCATCCCCTGAGCAGGTGCACGACGGGCGCGCCATGCTGGCCAGCCTTGCATCGTTGCCGGCCGAACAACGTGCGTTATTGCTCTTGGTGAGCGTGGAAGGCTTCAGTTATCGCGAGGTAGCCGACACCCTCGGCATCCCGATCGGCACGGTGATGTCGCGCCTGTCGCGCGCGCGAACGCCTGCGCGCATTGAACGAGGGGCATGTGAGCCACGCACCTGCATTGAGGATCCTGAAATGACCGCCACACCGCCGGACGAACACGCGCTGCACGCCTACGTCGATGGCCGCCTGGCGCCGGAGCAACATGCAGCAGTGGCCGCCTGGCTACACGCGCACCCCGCCCAGGCCGCACGCGTGGCGGGCTGGAAGCGCGATGCCGAAGCGCTGCGTGCCGCACACGCTGGTCTGGCGCCGGAAATGAGCGCCTTAGCATTCACGCCCGCGGCGATTCGCCGCGGGCTGCAACAGCGCCGCCGTGCCATGTTTGCCGTGGCCGCCAGTTGCGTGCTGGCACTTGGCTTGGGTACCGGGCTGGGCTGGCAGCTGCATGCGAGCCGGATCGCCAGCCAACGCGTACCGATGGCCGATGCAGTAGCCGCCTACCGCCTGTTCGCCGATGCCGGCGCGCATCAGGGCGTTGCGTTGGACGTGCAACGCCGCGCCGAATTGGAACCGTGGTTGCGAACGCATTTCGGCAACGCAGGCGTCGTGCCGGATCTGCGTGCGCAGGGTTATACGCTGCGCGGTGGGCAACTGCTTTCCACACCGGAAGGCGCGGCCGCGATGCTGGTGTATGGCGATGCCGACGGCGCACGCATTGGCCTGTATCTGCGTCCACGCAGCGGACCGATGCCGACCGGCGAGCGCCGCGATGGCCGGCTGTTGGCGCAGTACTGGGCCGAAGGCGATACCGCGTTCGCGCTGGTTGGCCCGGCGACGCAGACACGCATGCGCACGATCGCGCCGTTGTTGCGTCGCCAGGGCTGACCAGCGCAGCGCAAAGGTTGTGTTCGCCTCGGCCTGATTGCAGCGCTGCCCGCGCTCAGCCGCCGTAGCGTTGCTGCAGCATCGCGAACGCCGAGCGCAGTGCCAGCGCTTCGCCGCCGGCGGGCCGGCCGGGGCGGTCGCTGTCGTTCCAGGCGTAGACGTCCAGATGCGCCCACGGCTGGCCGGGTGCCACGAAGCGTTCCAGATACAGCGCGGCGGTGACGGCGCCAGCCATGCGCGAGCCGGCGTTGGCCATGTCGGCGACATGGCTGTTGAGATAGCGCAGGTACGGGCGCCATAGCGGCATGCGCCACACCGGGTCGCGGGTCTGTTCGCCGGCACTGATCCAGGCCTGCGCCAGCGCATCGTCGTTGGCAAAGAGCGCCGGCAGGTCCGGGCCCAGCGCGATGCGTGCCGCGCCGGTGAGCGTGGCGAAATCCAGGATCAGATCCGGATGCTGCTCGGTGGCATAGCTCAGCGCATCGCACAGCACCAGGCGGCCTTCGGCATCGGTGTTGTCCACTTCCACCGTCACGCCGGCGCGGGTGGTGATCACTTCGCCAGGGCGGAATGCCTCCGGGCCCACCGCGTTCTCCACTGCCGCAATCAGCAGCGTCAGCCGTACCGGCAACTGCTGCGCCATCACCAGCCCGGCCAGCGCCAACGCATGCGCCGCACCGCCCATGTCCTTTTTCATGTTGCGCATGCCATCGGCCGGCTTCAGATCCAGCCCGCCGGTGTCGAAGCACACACCCTTGCCGACCAGCACCAGATGCGGATGCGCGGTGTCACCCCACTGCAACTGGATCAGTCGCGGCGCGCGATGCGAGGCGCGCCCCACGGCATGGATGGTGGGGAAGTTCTGCGCCAGCAACGCGTCGCCGACGACTGCATCGACCTGTGCGCCATGCGCCTGTCCCAGCGTGCGTGTGGCTTCTTCCAGATGCTGCGGACCCATGTCTTCGGTGGGCGTGTTGACCCAATCGCGCACGCGCAGGCACGCCTGGATCAGTGCATGGGTGTGTGCCGACGGCGTTGCCGCCAGTTCGGCCGGCGCGCGCGGCACCTTGCGATACCGCGAAAAGCGATAGGCGCCCAATCCCCAGCCCAGATGCAGCAACGCCTGCTCGGCATCGCTCAACGGGTTGGCCAGCGTCCAGCGGCTGGCCGGCGGCAAGGCCATTGGCGCATGCGCGTAGGCGTAGGCATCGGCGCGGTCGCCGATCCCCAGGACTGCTCCGGCCAGCCCGTTGTCGCCCGGCAACAACAGCATGCTGCCCGGCGCGGCATCGAAACGCTGCGCCTGCGCCCATGACAGCACACGGGTGGGCTGCTCCGCGCACCAGCGCGTAAAGCTCTCGCGGTCGAGCACATACAGCGGCAAGGCTGCGGCAGTGGGATCGGTGAAACCGGTCAGGTGCGACATGGGAATCCTCGAGTGCAGCGCCGTGCGCCGTGCAGAGTGGCTCAGGCGGGAAGGGTGATGCCGGCGCGCGCGGGGCCCGGATGCGGTTGCTGCGCGTCCAGCCAATCGGCCAGCCCGGTCATGCTGTCGAATTCAAGATCCGGCTGCTGGGTGGGGTGCGACCACACCGCGCCCTCGCGATTGATCCAGCAGGCACGCAGGCCGGCATCCAGCGCACCCAGCACATCCATGCGCACATGGTCGCCCACATGCAGCACCTGTGCGGGAGGCACCTCGAGCCGCGCGCAGGCAGCCAGGAAGATGCTCGGGTCGGGCTTTGCGCTGCCGTGTTCGCGCGAGCCCAACTGAAACGCGAAGTGGTGCATCAGCCCGATGCGCTGCAGATCGGCATTGCCGTTGCTGAGCGCGGCCACCGGCACATGGGCGGCAATGCGCGCCAGCGCGTCGAGCGCATCCGGATAGCATTCCACCTGGTTGCGCGCCGCATAGAACACTTCGTAGGCCGGCTCCAGCAACGCCAAGTCGCCGCCGCTCTCGCGCAAGGCCATTTCCAGCGTCAACCGGCGCAGCGCGCTGAGGTCGTGATGCAGGTGCGGGTTGTCGGCAAAGCTGCGCTCCCGCAGCTCGCGCATCGCCTCCACCGGAAAGCGCTCGGCTGTCACCGGGCTGTGCTTGCGCATCCAGTCGTACAGCACCTGGTCGATGCGCGCCCCGATCGGCGCAAAGGGCCACAACGTATCGTCGAGGTCGAGGGTGATGGCGCTGATGTGGAAGCTCATTGCCTGATTGTAATGCCGGGAATGGAGAGTCGGGAATCGAGAATGGGGAGAGCGGCGCCTCTGCTCTTGCGATTCCCAACTCCCGATTCCCTATTCGCGGCTACTCCAGTAGCCGCGCCCAGCGCTGCATCCCGTCCACCCGGCTCAGCACCATCTTGATGCAGACCAGCAACGGCACCGCCAGCAGCAGGCCGACCATGCCCCACAGCCAGCCGAACAGCATCAGCGCCAGGATCAGCATCAGCGGCGAGATCGCCATGCGTCGGCCCAGCACGATCGGTGTGACCACCTGGCCTTCGATCGTGTGCAGCGCCAGGTACAGGATCGCCGGCAGCAGCGAGGACAAGGTGGTACGAAATTCCACAAAACCCATCAGCAGCATCAGCATCACGCCGATCAACGGACCGACATACGGTGCGAAATTCAGCAATGCGACCACTGTTCCCCACAGGATCGCTTCAGGCAGCGGAATCTGCAGCACAGACAAAATGCCGGCAAATACCAGCCCGACCAGCGTGTTGATCACGCTGATGGTGAGCACGTAGCGCGAGACCTCGCGCTCGATGTCCAGCATGATCTCGGTGGTGAAACGTTGCTGCTGCCGGTTCGGTAGCAGGGCGATCGCATGCCGCTGCAGGCTTTCGCCATACACCATGAAGAAGAACGTCAGCAGCACCACGGCCAGCACCGAGGCCGCCAGCTTGGGCGTGCGGACCAGTGCCTTGTAGGGGTCGTCCATCTGCGTGCGCACGATCTGCACGCCGCGCTGGCCTTCGCCACCGGCCGCGCGTGCAAAGTTTTCCGCTGCCTGGTTGGCTTGCATCACCGGCTTGGTGAGATCGCGCACATCGCGCGCAATCTGGCGCATTTGCCTTGGTGCCTGTTGCACCCATTCGGCGGCAGGGCCGGCCAATTGCGCGGCCAGCGTGACGGTACCGGCCAGGCCAAGGCACAGGATGAGCAAGGCGCCGAGAAACCGCGGGATGTACAGCTTGCGCAAACCCCGCAGGATGGGATTGCCGATCAGCGCGAAAAACGCGGCCAGCATGATCGGCAGGATGATCGTCTGCGCCGCCCATAGCGTGTAACCGACGGCGAGCGTGGCCAGTACCACCAGCGAGGCCGGCGCGCGCGGGCGGGGCGCCGGTGCGGGCGGAAGCGAATCTGCCGCGGTGGCGGCATCCGGTAAATCGACGGGAAGAGACATGCGCGCCCTGGCAGCAGACTGGCGTGCTGCCAGCGGTGCGCCATTATCGGTGCAATGCGTCAACGGCGCGCACAGGGCCTGTGGGCAGGATGTCAGCGAACGAAGGCTTGTGGCGAACTCGGCCGCACGCGTCTTGGTGCAGGTCGTAAGGCGCCGAATCGCTCGTCGGGGTGGCATTGCAAACGACGCCAGGATCTGCCGCACGCTGCCATCTGCGACAGCACGCAGGCTGCGTGCGAACGGCCGTCAGACCTCGCTGCGATCGGCGACGCTTATTGGTCACCCATGGCTTGGTCACCATGGCGCGATCCCCACATCTCAGAGCCGAGATCACAAGCACCCGCGGCGAGCATCGGCAAGGAGTCACGGCGTGCGGTCATTTGGCGAGTTGGAACGCGCAGATTCGAGCATCGTGGTTCGCGGTGCAGCGGTTCTTTCGCCCAGTCCCCAAGCGCAGTCGTGCGTGTTGCATGCAGGGCCAGTGTCCGAACACCTCCGTCCGGAGCGCGTGCACAGTCAAATGACTCTGGTGAGCCGATGCCTTGCACAGCCCAATCTGCCAGCCACAACGGCGGCGCAGCAATTCGCTAGCCGCTGCAAATGCCGTCCGCGCTCAGGCCGCGCGATCGGTTGGAACCTGCACCACGGTCACCGGCGGGTCGGCTGCCACTTCCTCGGCATTGTCTGCCGCACGTTCGGCCTGCTCGGAGGCTTCCTGCGCGCGGTGCGCGGTGAACAGCGCAGAGATGGTGCTGATCATCTGCAAAATCTTGGGAATCCCGCCAAGCTTGCTAGCGATGCTGCCCAATGCCGCCTGCGGCTCATGACGGCCGGTGACAAACCCGAGCACGAAACCCACCGTCACGATGCGTAGCGGGGACCATCCAGCACGCCAGGTCTGGCGCAGTTCGCTCCAATGCAGGCGCGTTTCCTGCGCGCGTCCTTCGACCAGGAATTCGGCGCGCTCGACGCGTTGACGCAAGGTTCCAAACTTCATGGACGTGCTCCCCTGGCAGAGGTTGCCGCGTCGTCGTCCTTGCTGGGGTCATCGAAAATCCCCAGCTTGATGAGCTGACGGCGCGTTGCATTCATGCCGGTGTGGTCGAAGTAGAAAAACACCCGCCATGCCGCGATGCCGGTCACCAACAGACTGCCCAACGCAGTGAAAAACATCGCCTGGAACCACGATAGCCCGGCACGTTGCAACAGCGCGATGATGGCACCGGCCAGCAGCAACCACGACGAGGCGCCAAACACCACCGCCACGCAGGCCCAGGCCAGGCCACGCCCGAATGCGCTGCGTGCCAGTTGCAGATCGGCCGACACCAGCCGGCGCAAGGCGCGGCTGGTGTCCTTGGCCGAGCCCAGCGTTGCACGGCCGGCTGCGGCGACCGCGCGCACGCTTTCGTCCAGTCCTGGCGTCTGCTCGCGCGCGTCTGGCGCGTCGGTTCCGGCAGCGGGAGAGGCCTGATCGCTCACGACTTAGTTGTCGTTGCTGCGTGCCAGCTTGGCGATGACCCAGCCAGCGGCGAAGGCAACGCCAAAGGCAGCCAGCGGACGCTCGCGGATCAGATCGGTGGCGCTTTCCAGCAGATCGTTGCCCTTGGCAACCAGGACGTCCATCTGCTCCTTGGCAGCGGCACCGCCGAACTCGGCAGCGGCCATGCCGGCCAGCGCGGTGTCGGACAGTTCGGCCTTGACGTTGGCGCGACCGAGCTTGAGCTCATCGCCGGCGGCGCTGGTGGCACCGCGGACGGCTTCGCCAGCGGCGCTCGCTGCCGACTTCAGGTGGGTGCCGGCTTCGCTCAGGTTTTCCTTCAGCTGATCGGTATTGGTGGGGCTCATGCGATATCTCCTTCGGTCATTGATGGCAGCCGCCACTCACGTGCGGTCGAGCAGTAGCAATAGCATCGGGGGGGTGTAGGAGGCGTTAGTGGAAGCACCTTCCGGTGCACATCGCGTCAACGCATCAGCGCGTCGTACTGCGCGTTGCCACGCAGGATACGCACGACAAGCTGCTGCGGCTTACGCTGGAAATTGGCGCGCCAGCTGGCAAGGTCGGCGAACTCGCCCACGCTGCTGGCCACGATCACATCGCCGGCGACCAGGCCGTTGGCGGCAGCGCGACCGCCGCGTTTGACCTCGCTCACCATCACCCCGGCGATGCCTGACTGACGCAGCGATTCGGGGAGATCGACGAAGGTCGCGCCGGTCAGTCGCGGGTCCAGCATATCGCCGGTGACGGCGCGGTCCTGCTCTTTCAACGTGGCCTTGAGCTTGAGCGGCTTCCCATCGCGACGGATATCCAGCGTCACCGCGCTGCCCACCGCCTGCAGGCCTTCGTAGTTGTGCAGCGCTTCGGCGCTGTCCACGCGCTGGTCGTTGGCCGCCACCACCACATCGCCCGGTTGCACGCCTGCCGCGGCCGCTGCGGAACCCGGCAACACCCGTGTCACCAACGCGCCGCGCAACGAATCAACGCCCAGGCCCTGCAACATCTGCTGGGTGAGGTTCTGGGTTTCCAGACCGAGCGTGCCGCGCACCACCACGCCCTTGGTCACCAATTGCTCGACCACATTGCGTGCCAGGTTGGACGGAATCGCCAGCCCAAGGCCGATATTGCCCGCCATGCTGCCTTGCGGATTGAAGCTGGCGGTATTGATGCCAACCAACTGGCCTTGCAGGTTGACCAGCGCGCCGCCCGAATTGCCGGGGTTGATCGAGGCATCGGTCTGGATGAAGTTCTGGTAGCCCAGGCCGCGAATTCCGCTGCGCCCCACGGCCGAGACGATGCCGGAGGTGACGGTCTGGGTGAAGCCGAACGGGTTGCCGATGGCCACCACAAAATCGCCCACGCGCAGCGCGTTGCTGTCGGCCAGTTTGATATCGGTGAGGTTGTCGGCCTTGATTCGGATCAGCGCGATATCGGTATCGGCATCGGAGCCGATGAACTCGGCCTTGACCGTGCGTCCGTCGCCGAGCGTCACCTGCACGTCGTCGGCGTTTTCGATGACGTGGTGATTGGTCAGGACATAGCCTTTTTGCGCATCGATGATCACGCCCGAACCCAGCGATTCGTTGATGCGGTCCTGCGGCACCTGCGGAAACAGCCGGCGCAGGATCGGGTCATTGAAGAACGGGTTGCGGACGCGCACCACCTGTTTGGTGTTCACGCTCACCACTGCTGGCATGGCCTGCTGCAGCATCGGCGCCAGCGACGGCACTGGCTGGCCGGCCACCGCAGCCGGCAATGCGGCGGCCGTCGGCAGGGTGAAGGCGGCATTGCTGGGGGGCGTGGCTTCGGCGCGATTGTCGAGCCAGGCGTTGACGCCGGTGGCGGCAAATCCGCCGAAGGCAGCGGCCAGCGAAAGAGTCAGCAGGGTAGGCAGCGGTCGCATGGAACGGATTCCGGGTTACGCGGTGGATGAGGAATAGGGCGTCTGACTGCGTAAATCAAGCTGAACGAGAGTGCCTGCGCGCAATTTAACTGCTGGTGAAAGTGCCGCGCATCCCTTGCCCTGATTGCGTTGACAGCCCGACGGGCCGGGCGTAGCGTCCGCTTGATCCGATGCCTGTTCAGCATGTTGCGTGCGGTCGCGCATCGCCTAAGTTTTCCGCACTGACGCCCTTAAGGAGGGTCTATGAGCAACGGCAATGGTGTAACGGCAACCCTGTCCGACGCCGTCGATAGCGTAAAAAGCACCGCCACCGAGTTGACCGAGACCCTCGCCAGCACCGCAAGCGAGGCGGTTGCCAGCGTGCAGGAGGCGGCAGGCACGGCGGTGGAAGAGGTCAAGACGCAGGTGGCCAAAGCGCGCAAGGCAGTGGTCAAGGTCGAAAAGAACGTGGTCAAGAACGCCGGCAATGCAGCCACTGCAGTGAAACGCAGCGTGGCCAGGACCAAGCGCTCGCTGGCGGCCACCAAGGACGCTGCCAAGGACACGCTGGTCGCCACCAAGGAGGCCGCCAAGCAGAAGCTCACCGCCACCAAGGACGCGGCCAAGCAAACGTTGACCTCGACCACGCAGGCCGCCAAGCAGAAGTTGAGCAGCACCAGCGCCGCGGCCAAGAAGAAGATCACCGACACCAAGGCCACTACCAAGCGCAAGCTGGAAACCGCCAAGGCCAATGCCAAGGCCGAGGCGGCCGCACTGAGTGCCAAGACCGCTGCCAAGAGCGCCGCACGCAAGACCGCCGTCGCAACGGTGAACGCGCGCACGGCGGCGAAGAAGGCTGCGAAGAAGGCGGTGGCCAAGTCGGCGGCAGCGAAGAAGCCGCTGGTCAAGCCTGCAGCCAAGAAGGCGCCGGTCGCCAAGCAAACCGCGACCAGGCAGGCCGCAGTGAAGAAGGCCCCGCTCAAGAAAGCCGTGACCAAGACCGCGTTGAAGAAAGCCGCCAAGGTCACCAAGACCCCGGCTACACGTGCCGTGGCAAAGACCACCGCCGCGCGCAAGGCAGTGGGTAAGAAAGCGGCAAAGCGCGTCACGCGTTGAGGTTGTCACGCAGGGCGCAGGCGAGATGTGCGGGTCGCCAGGTAGCGTGGAAGGCGTGCAGCGCACGCGATAGGTGTCACCGACCCTGTGCAATGGTGAAAACGCCGGCGCTGTTCAACAGCTTCGGCGTTTTTGTTGCAGCAGCTTTGGCTGGCGCTCCCCGCCTGCAGCCAACACGCTGATGACCCTGCACTGCGCGGGAGGATTGCCCGAACGTATCGCGTACGTGCACTCCGATACGCACAGGCATCGCGCATGCAATAAAAGGAGCAAGGCCTAGCGCATGCCATCGACCAATTGTTTCGCACCCAGGCCGATCCCTGCCTTGGCCGCGCCATACGCACCGAGGCTGGCCTTGATGTTCATCGCATTGGGGTACTGCTTTTCGACATAGGCCGCCAGCAAGCGATCGCTTGACGCGTCGAAGATTTCCACCGCATAGCTGACCGAGCCGGAGAATGCGCCTTCCTTGCCACGCGCGGCCTGGACGGCATTGTAGGAGCCCCCACCGATATCGACCTTCATGAAGGTGCCGATGACCCGTTTGCTGGGTTTGGCGCCGGTCAAGGTGAGTCGCACACGCAAGGTGTCGCGCCCGATGGCAGTGGTGGGCTGCCAGCGCTGGCCAATTGCGTCGCCGAACTCGCGTTGCATGAAATCGGCGAGCATGCGTTTGTCCTGCTCGGGCACCTCTTCGAATTGCGCATCCGGACCGCGGTAAATGCTCACCGGTTCGACGAATACGGTCCGATACCGCGACCAATCGACCTCGCCGTGATACGCGTACGGCATGCGGCCGCCGCGGCTGCCATCGTGCGGACGCAGGTAGCTCGAAGATGGCAGTTGGCGATAGGGCACGGGGCGGGTGCTGGCGCAGCCGATCAGGCTGACGCTGACAACGGCGAGTGCGCAGTATCGAACGAAGTAGGAAGTCGACATGGAGAATGACCTGGTGCAAGAAGGTGGGTGGGCGCAGTCCCTGCGCGCTGTCGTGACCTGATGTTCAGTGCAATAGAACGCTGGTAGCTGCCAGGGCCAAGACCGCCGTTGCGGCAGTGAACAACACGCCGCGCTTGGCCAAATACTGCAGGCGGCGGGCATCGCGCGCGCTGCGGATATCCGGCAACGCGCACCAGATGTCGCGGTTGCGCGTGCCGGGCAGGCCGCAGCGAAATTCCGGCGCGACAGGCAGCGTATGCGCGGCCACGGGGTCGTTGGCGGCGCACTGCCCGACCGCCAGCGATGGCGCGGTAGGGAGGTGTTGGGTGAAACGGATCGAGTGAGGCATCACCAGGCATCCTTGATGCGTGCGGTGAGTGCACGGTAGGCAAACGAGTTTGGGAACTTATTGGATCGTCGCGACGACGGCGCACCCCGGCGAAGGCAAGGTGTTTCCGTGCGCCACACCAGGGTGTCCGCAGTAGAGCGCCTACACAAACGGAGCGCGCAGTGGTCAGGTGGTATTGACGGCGCTCGGGAACCGCACCGTACGCCGCAGATAGGCCGTATCGCGTTTCGCGCTGGGCCCGTGTGTGCGCAGTCGTGCATTCCACGTGCGGCCCCTGGTCCATTGCGCTCCAAGCACCAACCGCGCCAGCCCGTGATTGCGTAGCCGTTTGGTTGGCCGCGTATCGTCGTGCTCTCGCGCTACAGGACAGGCAGATTCAGGCCGCGCCGGCCGGGCGGTCGCCGGCAAACACCACGCGTACGCAGAGGCCGCGTCCATCGTTGCCGTCGCCGGCTTCGATCGTTGCTCCGTGCAGGCGCGCAATGCCGGCGACCAGCGACAATCCGATGCCACTGCCCTGTACGGCGCTACCGGGCACACGATAAAACCGCTCGAAAATAGTGGTCTGCGCGCCTTCGGGTACCCCGGGACCGTCATCGCTGACCTGCAAGAAGGGGTGCAATACGTCAGCACGCACACAATAGCCGCAGCTCACTTCCACCTTGCCATGCAGGCGGCCATAGCGGATGGCGTTGTCGACCAGGTTGCGGATCAGAATGCCCACTGCATCCACATCGCAACGCAGCAGGCAGGGCGATGCCTCAACCTGCAACTGCATCTGGCGTGCGTCGGCCTGCACGCTGAATTCGTCCAGCACATGCGAGATCAGCTCGCCCATTTCGACTTGATGATAGGCCGCTGAACTGATGCCGGCATCCAGTCGCGCCAGATCCAGCAATTGTTCGGCCAGCCGATTGCTGCGACGCGCGGTTTCCAGCAGTTGGCCCAGCGCGGCGTCCTTGGCCTCCAGTGTGGGCGCGCGCAATGCGACCTCGGCGTAGGCATGCAGTGCCGAGAGCGGGGTGCGCAGTTCGTGCGCGGCATCGGCGACGAAATCGCGCTCGGCCTGCACGGCCTGTTCCACCCGCGCCAACAAGGTGTTGAACGAGGCGATCAACGGGCGGACTTCGTCGGGCGCCTGAGCCAGCGGCACCGGCTCGGTATCCAGACCGGTGCGTTGCGCGATGTTGCCGGACAAGGCGCGCAGCGGCCCCAGCGAGGTCCGCACGGCCCACCACATCAATAGCCCCAGGACGCCCAATTGCACGGTGTTGAGCACCACCGCAATCAGGGTCTGCTTCACGCTCATGCGCGAGGATGGGTTGCCGATCGGGGTCGACGTTACCGCCGCGTCGGGCGGTTCTGCCTGCATATCGAAGCGCTGCTGGAGCGCGTCGGGCAAGATGGCGATCAGTCGATCGCCGAGCAGGTTGAGTTCCTGCTCGAACACGCTGTGATGACCCTGGGTGACCAGTGCGACCAGGATCCACAGAGAGGTGGACCAGCTCAGCAGAACGATCGCGGCCAGCGCCGCCAGCATGCGTGCCTGCAGCGACTTCATTCAGGGGTCTTTCCGACCATGTAGCCCTGGCCGTAGACGGTGGAGATCAGCGTATCGCCCAGCTTGCGCCGCAACTGGTGCACATACACCGCGATCATGTTGCTGCCACCTTCGGATGGGCCGCCATAGACGCCTTCTTCCAGCTGATCCTTGGTGACCACGCGTCCGGCACGTTCCATCAACGCCAGCAGCAGGCGGTATTCGTGTGCGCTCAGCGCCACCCATTTGCCGTCCTTGGTGACCTTGCGGCTGCCCGGATCCAGGCAGACGTCGCCGTGGCTGAGCAGGGGCACCACGCGGCCCTGGCTGCGCCGGGTGACTGCACGCAGCCGTGCCATCAGCTCGTCGAACTGAAACGGCTTGACCAGATAATCGTCGGCGCCGGCGTCCAGACCGCGGATGCGGTCGGTGAGCTGGCCACGCGCGGTCAGCGCGATCACCGGGGTGGCATCGTAGTGGCTGCGCATGAACCGGATCACGCTCAGCCCGGACTCGCCCGGCAGGCCGATATCCAGCAATACCGCACTGTAGCGGTGGTCCACCAGCACCGTCTTGGCGGCATTGGCATGACCGACATGATCGACGGTCCATGACTGCTGACGCACACCGTCGCAGATGGCGCTGGCCAGCATGGTGTCGTCTTCGACGAGGAGCAGATGCATGGGTGTGCTGCCGTGCGCAGGGTTCAGTCCGAGATCCGCAGCACTGTCGGTGATGAAGTTTGGGCAAATATTAGTGCATGGCCGAACCGCACACAGGCAGCCATGCAGGCCGTTCGATCCCGTCCGGTCAGGCCCGGGCCGCCGCTCAGCGCCGCAGAATGGCGCGCAGCGCAGCATCCAGGTGCAGGTACTGAAACCGGAAGCCGGCATCGAGCGCGCGCTGCGGCAGCACACGCTGGCTGATCAACAGCAGGTCGGCCATCTCGCCCAAGCCCAGCCGCAGCACGCCGGCCGGCAGCGCCAGCAGGGCAGGGCGGTGCAGTACCTTCGCCAGCGTGCGCGCGAAGTCGGCATTGGTCACCGGATTGGGCGCGGTGGCGTTGTAGGCGCCGGGCTGGCCGTGCTGCAGTAGCCACAGCAAGAGCGCAACCATATCGGCGCGGTGGATCCAACTCATCCAGTGCCGGCCATCGCCGAACGGTCCACCGCCGCCGAAGCGGAATGCCGGCAGCATGCGGGCCAGTGCGCCGCCATCGCGATCCAGTACGATGCCGGTGCGCACCCAGCTCACCCGCGGGCCGAGTGCGGCGATGGCGTCGGCTTCGGCTTCCCAGTCGCGGCACAGTACGGCAGAGAAGTCGTCGCCGGCAGGCTCGGCTTCGGTCAACGCCGTATCGCCACGTTCGCCGTAGTAGCCCACGGCCGAGCCGGAAATCAGCACCGAGGGGCGTTGTGCGGCCGGTTGCTGCGCAATCCAGGCATGCAATTGGCGCGTGATGCCCAGGCGCGATTGGCGGAAGCGCTGCTTGCGGGTATCGGTCCAGCGGCCGGCGGCCAGCGGCTCGCCAGCCAGGTTGATGACTGCATCGGCCTGTACCCCATCCAGCGTGTGCACGGCGGTCATGCCGGGCAGGATGCGCGTGGCGCGCTGCGGGTCGCGGGTCAGCACGCTGACTTGATGGCCGGCCTGCAGCAATGCCGGGCACAGGGCCTGGCCAATGAAGCCGGTGCCGCCGGTGATGAGCAGATGCATGGAGGGCTCCTGGCCGAATCGATGCGGCACGATAGGCCAGGATCGCGCCAAGCGAGGTGAAGCTGGCGCGGGCATGCGGCTGTGCGCTGCGGCCGTCGGCCTGCAGCGTGGCCTACGACCTCGACGATAGCGGCGTGTGCTGTCCACCTAACGCAAACGCGCCGGACTGGCCGGCGCGTTTGCGGGGTGAGCGCTTGATCAGCTGCTTACTTGGACGAGGACACCGCGTGGGCGCGTTCGAAATGCGCCGAGACAACGCGGCGCGTCTGCTCCAGATGCTGCTTGACCGGCGCGCTTTCGGCGGCGGGCAGCAGCTCCGAATCGATGATCTTGATGGTGTCGCCATGGTCGATGACCATGGTGCGCATGAAGGCATTGCGGTAGGCGTCCTTGCCGTCCGGCAAGGTCAGCGTCTTGGACAGCGCTTCCACTGCCGCCTTGCCCTTGGCACGTATGGCCTGCGCGCGCGGGCTCTCGGATGCGCCAAGCGACTTGGTCTTTTCAAGGTTGGCTTCATGGTCGTGCAGCATCTGCTGCGCGAACTCGCCGGTGGCTCCGCCCAGATCCTGTTCGATGGCCTGCTTGGCGAGTGCGATTTCGTTGTCGTCGATCGCAGCCAGCACGCCCAGCACTGCCCCATCGCCCTTGGCCAACTCGGTCGCGCCGCTGCCACTGACGGGCGCAGCCGTCGGCTCGGGCGACACTGCTGGCGCAGTGCGCGAAGCATCGCCGCCGGGGCGATCGCAGGCAGTCAGAGAGAGCATGGCCAACAGCGAAGCGGTGAGAAGCGTGACTTTCATGAAGATCCTGGAGTGAATCGGCAATTGCCAGAGGTGGAATGCAAAGGAGCCGCTAGGCGGCTCCGGGGAGGTCGGTCAGGCCCACTGCGGCTGGGCGACGGGGGCCAAGCCCAATGGTCTGGCAGGCACCTTGGGAGCACACACGGCCTCCTGCGCACTGCGGCAGGTACGCGCCATGCGCGCGGTGCGTTCGCGAATCAACGCGTGCTCGCTGACCGGCGCGCTACCCAACAGACTGGCAACGTGGAAGCCAAGGATTTCCTCCGCGCGGTCGCCCTGGTCGCTGACGATGTGCGGTACCAACCGCTCCAATCGTTCCAGCTCCTGCTGCACTTGATACGGGGTTTTCATGACGATCTCCAATGAAAAACAGATGCTGCTCGATACTGCGGACTCAACTATTGCGCGCGCCCAGGCGCTGCCAACAATCAGTTGCCAACTGTTCGTAGTTGGACTGTGTGCTGGAAGAAATGAAGTGGTGCTCCAAGCGGTCCCGAAATAAGCGCAGACGTTCCTGGTCGCTCGAACGCGGGGCTTGCAGGTAGATGTCGCAGGCCATTTTCACCACCGGGGACAACTCGCTGAACTTGCCTGCGCCGAGGTTGCCCTGGGCATGCCGCGCCTGCCAATGCGCGATTTCGGCCTGTACATCGATGACGGATGGATCTCTGCTCATGACTGGGGGGTGTTCCGCTATAAACAAACTTGACCTGCAGGGTAACTGCGGGTATGTCAACGATTGATCATCGAACCCGACCATTGCAGCACGTCGGTGCATTGCACGCTTAACTGGTCAGATTGTTCGAGCGCGTCTATACGCCACGCATGCAGGCGCGTACAAGTGGTTCATACGTCTGATGTGACCGCGTTTGAAACCTTGTGCTCAAGGCAACGCGTTGGTCTCGTATGCGTTCCGATGTTGCCAACGTGGTGCACCTGACCAACTTGAGTCCAGGCGTGTAATGGACAATCGGGCGAAAATCGCTTTCGCAATGCCGCATTTCACGGAAGATTCTGAACCGCTCCACACCTGTGTAACGTCTGATCATTAAGGTGGGTGGTGACGTAATGGAGCGAGAGTACCCAGGATGCAGGACAGCGAGACCAGTAGCCGTAAGCCACATCATGCGAGCGGCACCCCTGAAGCACGCGTATGGTGGCATGCCTTGTTGGAGTTGCGCGGAGGCCGTATCGCCATCAGTTTGATCGTGGTGTTCCTGATCGTGCTTGGCCTGTATCTGGCCTTGAAGTAAGGCCGGACGACACCTGCTTTTTAGACCCGTCCCTCAGCTGCGACCGAGGCAAGTAACAACGCGCGATCACGCCGCAGGTGAGAGGTCATGGCACAGACGCACTATCGCCACGTGCTTGGGCATGCCATGCGCCGGGTGCCCGAGCACGGTCATGAGCGTGCAACACATACGTGGGTATGTCGCGAGATTGCGCGCTTGCTGGATGTGCCTGACGCCGGCGTCGCCGGCCATGGCGTGATTGAAGGAGGAACATTCCACGTACCTGACGACACGCTCACGATTGCGCAAGCGCGTGGGCTTGGCATTGACGGCGTGGACGACTTGCTTGGCGGTATCGTGCCGCATGCATTTCTGGCCACCAAGGTCATCGGTCACCCATTGATTGGCGCCGATGCGGCACGCCCTGCAGGCTGGGATCAGGCGCTGGCCATGTCGCTGATTCCCGCCACCCTGCCGGGCTACACCGCGTTTTCTCGCCCGGATGCGATGCACGCGTTCGAGGCGCTGTCTGGTGGTGGAGACGTGCGCCTGAAGCTGCCCACCGGCGTGGGCGGCAACGACCAGTGGCGCATCGCCGACGCATCGCAGCTAGCGCAGGTGCTGGACAGCCTGCCCGAGACCTATCTGGGCACGCATGGTGGCGTGCTGGAACGCAATATCTTGCAGCCGATGACGCATAGCGTGGGCGAGTTGTGTCTGGCAGGTGTCCAGATTGCGTACTACGGCACGCAATGCAGCGTGCCCGATGCGGACGGCAGCGAGGTGTACGGCGGCTCGTCGTTGCGCGTCTTTCGTGGGTCGTTGGAGGCACTGATGGCGACCGCGTTACCATTGCTCGAACGGCAGGTGGTCGAGCAAGCGTGCAGATACGATCGATGCGTCACCGCCGCGTATCCTGAGCTGCAGATTTCCCGCCGCAACTACGATGTGGTCAGCGGTCGGGATGCTATCAATGTCCCGGTATGCGGCGTGCTGGAACAATCCTGGCGAATCGGTGGCGCAACCCCGGCCGAACTCGCTGCAATCGCCGCGTTCCAGCACGATCCCGCGTTGCAGTGGGTCAATGCGTCCACACACGAAATCTATCAGGGCCAGCCGCCGGCCGATGCGCAGGTCTACTATCGCGCAACCCAATCCGGTCCAGGGCCGCGTTACAAATGCAGGAGCATCTCTGCGACGTAATGGAAGCCAAACTTTCCAGCATCGATATCCCGGTCGGCCAGGACGCACTCAGTGGCACCTTGCTCACACCCTCAGGCATGCCTGCGGTGTTGTTCGTGCACGGCTGGGGCGGCAGCCAGCACCACAGCCTGGTACGGGCGCGCGAGGCAGCAGGCCTGGGCTGCATCTGCATGACCTTCGATCTGCGTGGGCATGAGGGTTACGCATCGATGCGCCAGACCGTGACACGCGCACAGAACCTGGACGACATCAAGGCTGCGTACGATCAATTGGCGGCTCTGCCCTATGTGGATGCGCAGTCGATCGCCGTGGTTGGCCTGAGTTACGGGGGCTATCTGTCCGCACTGCTGACGCGCGAGCGCCCGGTGGAGTGGCTGGCGTTGCGTTCGCCTGCGCTCTACAAGGACGCCCACTGGGACCAACCCAAGGTCAGCCTCAATGCCGACCCGGAGCTGATGGCGTACCGCCGGCAGCGCCTGCGCCCGGCCGACAACATCGCCCTGGCCGCCTGCGCCGAGTACAAGGGCGATGTGCTGTTGGTGGAAGCCGAACACGATGTGATCGTGCCGCAGCCGGTGCTGCACAACTACGCGCAATCATTCGTGCAGGCGCGTTCGCTCACATCGCGCGTCATCGCCGGTGCCGACCATGCGCTCAGCATCAAGGAGCACCAGCAGCAATACACGCGCGCACTGATCGACTGGCTGACCGAGATGGTCGTCGGCCGGCGTATCGCATTGGCCAAGGAGGTGGTGGCCATGCGCAAGCAGTTGCTCAAGGATCAGCAAGGCGCTGCTGCGACCCAATTGGAGCAGAGCACTCCGGTCTTTCGCGGCGACATCCGGGCGGTAGAGAA
Source organism: Xanthomonas sp. NCPPB 3569 (assembly GCF_041475645.2). Taxonomy (NCBI): domain Bacteria; kingdom Pseudomonadati; phylum Pseudomonadota; class Gammaproteobacteria; order Lysobacterales; family Lysobacteraceae; genus Xanthomonas; species Xanthomonas sp. NCPPB 3569. The sequence goes on along the minus strand of NZ_CM192969.1, from coordinate 4,563,897 downwards.
GACCGCAGGTTAGGCGTCAGGAACGAGGTAGCGCGTGCAACACCGTGCGGGCGTGCATGCGTTGCTTCCCCGGCGTGTTGGACATCCAGTGCGCGCGGGCCGTCGTGTGGGTAAATCACCCTGGAATGCGTGTCGGCATCCATGCACTTCCACTGACGCCCGACGAGCAACGAACGTTCATCACTCCACAATGCAGGACGGGCCCAAATAGGCCCGCCCTGGGTCAACACATTGCGCTCGCCGCGGCAATCTTTACCAAGCCGCTGCGATCAAGCCTTAGACGCGCGGATCAGTTGGGTTGCGGCGCGCCGCTGCATCGTGATGATCCGAATCGAACGCCTCACGCACCGCATGCTTGGCCTTTTCCCAGCTCAGGCGCGAATTGGCCTTGAAGCGGTCCCAGCCATCGCCCAGGTCGCGTTCCAGATGGTCGTCCCACTGGCGGCCGGCGTGCTGCTGGCGCGCCTGCATGCCATAGCGGTAAGCCGGACGATAGTCGTCATACGAATACTCGGCATCGCGGTAGCTGGCGCTGTCGAAGCGACCCGCATAGTGCGTATCGCTGTCGCGATAGACCGTGTGGGTACGGTCCGCACGCTCCCATGCGTCGCGTGCTGCAAGCCGGGCTTCGTCCCACTCCAGGCGCGATTGCCCGCGGTTACGTGGCCATTCCCCAGCCAGGGTGGCTTCGGTTTCTTCCCAGGTGCTGGTCGGGCGGGTTTCGCGTGCCTGCAAACCGAATCCGTAGACGGTGGCGTAGTCGCGATCGTAGTCGGTGCCTTCCTTGTAGTAAGGACGGTTGCGATGCTCCTGCCGCCAGTATTCGGTCTCCACCGTGGGGTCGAGCCGTTCGGCCACGCCCTTGCCAGCTGCAGCGCCCGCAACCACGCCGGCTGCTGCGCCAATCAAGGTGCCGAGTGGCCCGAACACCGTGCCCGCCAGCGCGCCAGCTGCCGCGCCGCCGGCGATGCCGCCCACGCCCACCCCAACCGGATGCGAACCAGGCGCTCCGGAGATCGGGTCGCGGTTCAAGTCCTTCGCTTCTTCTTTGCGTTCCTGCTTGTCGAGATTGCTCATACCGCCTCCGGCTTATTTGATGGATGCGCCCTGTAAATCAGACCGCGAACGAGGCGCCACGATGGCGTCGAAAGAGTGAAACGCGCGTGCTTTGATGTGAGCGCTGCCGCGACATGACTGAACTGTGCAGTGCATTGCGGATGAGGTTGCTCGCTCGCGCTTGCAACGTGTCTGTTAGTGAAGAGGGCCGCAAGCGCGGCCCTCTTCTATCCCTTGATGCACACCACCTGGCGCAAGGTGTGCAGCACCTCGACCAGGTCCCACTGCGCCGCCATCACTGCATCGATGGACTTGTACGCGGCAGGCGACTCGTCGATCACTGCCGCGTCCTTGCGGCATTCCACATGTGCGGTGGCCTCGCGATGCTGTGCCAGGGTGATTTGCGCGCGTGCGGCGGTCCTGCTCATCACGCGCCCTGCGCCGTGGCTGCAGCTGTGGAAACTGTCGGCGTTGCCCAACCCGCGCACAATGTAGCTGCGCGTGCCCATGCTGCCCGGAATGATGCCCAGCTCGCCGGCACGAGCGCTCACCGCGCCCTTGCGGGTGATCAACAATTCCTCGCCACCGTGCGTTTCCTTTTGCACATAGTTGTGGTGGCAATTGACTGCGAGCTTTTCCAGCTGGAATTTGGGCAAGCGGTGACGCATCTCGGCCAGCACGCGCGCCATCATCGCCTCGCGATTTTCGCGGGCGTAATCCTGCGCCCACGACACCGCTTCGACATACTCGTCGAACAAAGGCTCGCCCTGCATGAAGAAGGCCAGGTCCTTGTCGGGCAGATGAAAACCCAACACGCGATGCGCCAGTTGCTCACGCGCGCGCTCGATGAAATACGTGCCGATCAGGTTGCCGGTGCCGCGCGAACCGCTGTGCAGCATCACCCAGACCGCATCGGTTTCGTCCAGGCAGATCTCGATGAAATGGTTGCCGCCACCCAGCGTGCCGATCTGGCAGTCCAGCTTGTCGGTCCGGATGCGCTTGTGCTGTTGCTTGATGGCATCCAGACGCTGCACCAGCCCGGACTGCGCGATGCGGGTCTGGATGCTGTCCGGCAGCTTGCGGTGCTCGCCGCCACGGCCGTTGCCTACCGGCACGCTGCGCTCGATGCTGGAACGCAGCTGCGCCAGGTTGTCGGGCAGGTCGTTGGCGCGCAGCGTGGTGCGCACTGCCGCCATGCCGCAGCCGATATCCACGCCGACCGCCGCCGGGATGATGGCGCCACGGGTCGGAATCACCGAGCCCACGGTTGCGCCTTTGCCCAGATGCACGTCTGGCATCACCGCGACCCACGGACCGACAAACGGGACCGCTGCGATATTGCGCAGCTGCGCATGCGCCTGCTCTTCCAGCGGCACGCCGCGCACCCAACCCTTGATCGGGGTGCTGCTGCCTTCGGCGTGCAGAAATTCAAAGTGTTGTGATGTACTCATTGTTGTCATTACCTTGCGGCAGTGCGTGGCAGATCCTTCCGCCACGCGCAGCCTTCATTGCCTGATCGTCACCAATTGCTTCAGCACGCCATCCAGGCCGCCGAACACGGTGAGCTTGTCGATCTTTTCGGTGACCTTTTCCAGCGCCTCCAGTTCCTTCAAACGCATCAGCACCGGGCTGTCTTCGATCAACTTGGCGGTGTTGAGCAACGAGCGCGTGGCGTTGGCCTCTTCGCGCCGACGGATGACGTTGGCTTGCGCCTGCTTCTCCGCCTGCACGACTGCGTTGAGGATCTCGCGCATCTCGCCCGGCAGGATCACGTCCTTGACGCCGACACCCAGTACCTCGATGCCGAAGCCGCTCACGCTGCCGCGCACATACCCGAATATATCTGCATCCAGGCAGGCCTTGTCGCCCAACAACTCGTCCAGCGTCTTGGCCGAGACTGCGCGCCGCAAACCGTACTGCAACTCGCGATACAGGTAATCGCCGGCCTTGGCCACGCGCGTACGCATCGCCACGGCATCGGTGACGCGCATGCTGGCGGCCAGGTTGACCCGCAACGACACCTTGTCGCGCGTCAACAGCTCCTGCCCGGACACTTCGACCGACTGCACGCGCAGATCGATCACGTCGGTGGTGATGTTCTTCTGGAAATTCCAGAATGCATACGCCCCCGGTCCGAACGGTGCAAGCAGCTTGCCGTCGACGAACACCAGCCCTTGCGACTCGGCCGGCACATCCATGCAGACCGCCACACGCGACAGCGTGCCGAGCTGGCGCAGCCTGCGCTGCACATCGGTGGGCACCTGCAGCCCATCGCCCAATGGCAGGGTCTGCACCTCGATTGCCGACGGACCACGCCAGTAAAGCGTGCGCGTGCCCGGTGGCAGCACGTCGTCGAGCTTGCCATTGCGGATCAGCAAGCCGACCTGCGCGGTGCCGATGTCGGCCAGCACGAAGTGTTGCGGCAGGATGCTACGAAGCGTGTCGATCAGCATTTCTGCATCGCAGCCCACATCGGCGCCTTGCGTGATGGCGTGGACGATGACCTGGCTGCGACCCAACGGGTCGAACAGGCGATAGACGCCGGGGACGAGCACGCGCTCGAACCGACGGTTGCGATACACCAGGCCGCGCTCGCCGTCACCGATCACGACCCTCTTGGTCCAGAACATGGCACTTCTCCTTAGGTTTGGCTCTGGTGGTCCGATCCGGGAATGCAGCCGTTCCGCTGCCCGGATCGGACTGCCGGCGGAACGTGTGCCGATGCAACGCGGCGTTGAAAGGTGGAAACGCCGGTGACGGCGGCCGTGCGGGGCGCAATGCGCTGTTGGCGCCTGCATCTGTGTGACTGCTGCGGTGCGATGGCTTGCGCAGCAGCAGCGAACGGCGCAGCACGCGCATTCAGGGCAATGGCCCGGCAGGGGCGCCGCTGCTGCAGGCAGTCAGGCGATGGCTTGCCTGTTGCCTGCGGCATGGGCGTTTCCGTAAGGGGACTTGCGTCCCGAGGAATGACCGAGAAGGTCATGCATGGAGCGGGATTCGAACCCGCGACAGACAGATTACAAATCTGTTGCTCTACCCAACTGAGCTATCCAGGGGTGGGTATTCCGGAATCGAACCAGGCCTACGGCTTTCGCCGCCGCTCCACCAGGAGCCGATACCCGTAACGAGAAACATGCCAAAGAGTTCGGTATACGCCACGGCATCGCCGCGCGCACCAGCTGGAATAAACTCCAGGCCGCTGAATATCTTTCGCAGTGTTTCTGATCACCGTTTTATTCAAACGGTAATTCTTGTCTGTGCATGACCAAGCGCTACCCGTGCCCGGCACCTGGGCACAGCGCTCTCGCGCCTGGTCGCGTGCAACGTCCATGTTGTCGGGCAATCCATGCCCGGGTGCCTGGAAGGTCATCCACATGATGTGATGCGAACGCACAACGAAAAACGCCCCGGGATGCAGCATCCGAGGGCGTTCGCGTGCCTCGGAGATCGGATGACCGATCTCCTTGAGGGGATCAGTCGAAGAGGGTGATGCGCACGTCTGCTTTCTTCGTGCGCACATACGATGCCGCGCGGTGCGCGCTGGGCAGTCGATTGAATGTGGCGGAGTTGAGCAGGGACATGAGGTCGGTTCGGTGAAAGTGCAGACGTGGCTGCTGAGGGCGCGAACATTACCTGCGTCTTTTTAACGATGCAAGCACTTTATGCAATTATTTTTCGGATTATCTTTCGCGAGGCGAAAGAGAATGCAGCTGTGTATCGGCTACAACGCGCTGATGAAATCGAAGAGGGCGGTGGAATCCGGCGATGATCCGATTCAAGCACCGCCGATGACGCATGCCGGTCGCGCGTCGTGAGCAGTCGTCGGAAAGTTTGCACGGCGCGCTCAAAATCGCTGTAGACACTCGGTCCATGCGCCGATGCCGATGCCCGCAGCGCGCGGACGCCGGCAAGCAATCAACCGCCGTGCGTGCCCAGGGTGCGCGCGCCGGTGAGGATCATGCGCAGCATCTGCGAGATCTGCTCGATCAGCTCGGGATCTTTTTCCGGCGGCGAATCCATCGCCACCGCGCCCATCGCAAATACCAGCCGGGTGATCGCCTTGGACACCAGGGCAGGAGCATGCAGCTTGGCGTTGTCGGCCGCGGCCAGGCGAATCAGGTCCACGCGCAGCTCGTCTTCGAAATAGGTGAGTTCGCGCTCCACCGCCTGCTTGAAGGCGTCCGAGCCCACTGCGCCTTCGCGCAACAGCACGTGCAGCAGCTTGTCGTCGGCGCGCAGCTGTTCCATGAAGGCTTCGACCGAGACACGGATGACACTGCGGTCGGTGGAGGTCGCGCGCTGGCGCGCCTGGCCGATGATGGTGCGCAGCGAACGCCCGGCCAGGTCGATCAAGGCCACGGCGAGCTCGTCCATGTCGCGGAACTGGCGATAGAAGCTGTTCGGCGCGATGCCCGCCTCGCGTGCCACTTCGCGCAGGCTCAGCGTGGACAGGCTGCGGTGCGGGCCAATCAAGGACAGCGCTGCAGCGATGAGATCCTCACGTGAAATCGCCGGCTTGCGGGACGGCGGCGCGTCGTGGGAAGGCAGGGCGATAGAGGTCATGAGGCTGCAGCCGGGCGTGGGCCTGAATCATAGCCCCTCTGGCAATATACAAGTGTATACACGGCTGTACATGCATGCGTATAGTGCGACCCATGAACCTGGCATCTCCTCGCAAGTCCAAGTCCCCGTTGCCGGCACGCCTGGCGCGTCGGCTGGTGTCCCCGCAACTGTTCGATTTCTGGGCAACCCGACTCAACCCGTTGTGGACGCTGGAACAGCCGATGGCGCGGCTGGTCCAGCGCACCCCGGCCAGCCGGGACGCGGTAACCTTGGTGTTGCAACCCAACGGCCATTGGCGCGGCCTGCAGGCCGGCCAGCATGTGAGCCTGGGCGTGGAGATCGACGGCCGCCGCCTGCTGCGCAGCTATAGCCCGACGGTGCTGGCCGACGGCCGGCTGGCGATCACCGTCAAGGCGATCGAGGGCGGGCTGGTGAGCCGCTTCCTGGCGCACGATGCGGCCCTGGGCACGGTGGTGTCGCTGGCCCCGGCGTTCGGCGACATGCTGCTGCCGACCACGCCAACTCCGCTCCTGCTGCTGGCCGCCGGTTCGGGCATCACGCCGATGCGCGCGTTGCTGCAGGCCGCCGCGCAGGCCGGCATGCCGATGGACGTGGACCTGCTGTATTGGGTGCGCCAGCGCGACGAAGCCTGCTTCGTCGACGAATTCGCCGCGCTGGCCGCGACGCATCCGCGCCTGCGTGTGCAACTGCTGACCACCCGCGAAGGCGAGACCCCCGCAGAACGCGTGGACACCTATTCGTTGGACCACATTGCCGCGCTGGACCAGCGCCATGTGATGGCCTGTGGGCCGGGCGGTTTTGTGCAGGCCGCGCGCGAGCGGCTGCAGGGATGCGTGGCTGCCTTTCAGGCAGAGGCCTTCAGCGTGCCGGCACTGGACCAGGCCGAGACCGGCCAGGTGCAGGTCCAACTGTCACGCAGCGGCCGTACCCTGACCCTGCCGCGCGGCCAGTCGCTGCTGGAAGGGCTGGAAGCGCAAGGCCTGCGGCCCAAACACGGCTGCCGCATGGGCATCTGCAATACCTGCGCCTGCCCGCGCCAGTCCGGCACCACCCGGCACCTGTTGACCGGTGAACGCAGCAACGAACCCACCGCACAGGTGCGCCTGTGCATCAGTGCGCCGAGCACTGACCTGATCCTGGATCTGTAAGGAATCTTCATGAGCCGAGTCCATAACCGTGCCCTGTCCGCTGCCGAACTGCAGTCTTTCGGCGACGAACTCGATGCCATCCGCGCGCGCGTGCTGCGCCAGGTGGGCGCCGCCGATGCGCGCTACATCCGCCGCATCGTGGCTGCCGTGCGCTGGACCGGCGTGGCCGGCCGTGCGCTGCTGTTCCTGGGCGCCTTCGTGCACAGCGTGCTGATTCCGGCATGGATCGCCGGCGTGCTGCTGCTGGCGTTGTCCAAGATCCTGGAGAACATGGAGCTGGGCCATAACGTCATGCATGGCCAGTACGACTGGATGGGCGACCCGCAGCTCAACGGCAACACCTACGAGTGGGACATCGTTGCCACCGGCGACAACTGGCGCAAGACGCACAACTTCAAGCACCACACCTACACCAATGTGCGTGGCATGGACGACGACATCGGCTACGGCCTGCTGCGCATCTTCCCCGAGCAGCGCTGGCGCCCCTTCTACCTGCTGCAGCCCTTTATCGCGGTGGTGTTCGCGCTGCTGTTCGAATGGGGCGTGGCGATCCAGGACCTGCGTCTGGGCCGTTGGTTCGCCGGCAAGATGAAGGCCGCCGAATTGCGTGCCTCGTTCCTGCCGGTCGGCCGCAAGATGGGTCGCCAGATGCTCAAGGACTACATCGTCTTTCCGCTGCTGGCCGGCCCGTTCTTCCTGACCGTGCTGCTGGGCAATCTGGCGGCCAACGTGCTGCGCAGCATCTGGACCTTCGTGATCATCTTCTGCGGCCACTTCACCGCCGATGCGGAAGTGTTTCCGAAGGAATCCATCCGCAACGAATCGCGTGGCCACTGGTATCTGCGTCAGCTGCGTGGTTCGTCCAACCTGACCGGTGGCAAGCTGATGAACGTGCTGTCGGGCAACCTGAGCCACCAGATCGAGCATCACTTCTATCCCGACCTGCCGGCCAACCGCTATGCGCAGATCGCCGTCGAAGTGAAGCAGGTCTGTGCGCGCTACGGCCAGCACTACAACACCGGCTCGCTGCCGCGCCAGTTCGGCCAGGTGATGTGGCGGATCGTGCGCCATGCCTTCCCGAGCCGGCCTAAGCCGGTGCGGCAGAGCAGTGCTGCATTGCAGGGCGCGTGATTGGGTTGCGCAACGCCTGATCGACATCGAAAGGCCGCCAATGGCGGCCTTTTTCTTGCCGGGTTCACTGCCTGGCGCTGCGTGCCTGTGCGTAGTAGGCGATGAAACCAGTGGCGGGCAATGCGCGCGAAAACAGCCAGCCCTGCGCCAGATCCACGCCATGGGCGCGCAGATAATCGAGCTGTTCCTGCCGCTCGACCCCTTCGGCGATGGTGCGCAGCCGTAGCGTCTTGGCCATCTCGATGATGTGCGCGGTCACGGCGCTGGTGGCCGAGTGGGTGCCGATGGTGTCCACGAACGATTTGTCGATCTTCAACGCGTCCAGCGGCAAGCCCTGCAGATACTGCAGGCTCGAATAGCCGGTGCCGAAATCGTCGATGGACACCGTGTGGCCGGCACCGCGCAGATGGGTGATGGTGGTGCGTGCCGCCTCGATGTCCATCAGGCTGCGTTCGGTCGCCTCCACCCACAGCTGGCCGCTGTCCACGCCGGTGCCGCGCAACGCCTGGGCCAGCACGCCCTGCACGCGGCCACTCTTGATGTCGTCGGCGGAGACATTGATGGCCACATGCAGCGCTGGATCGGCGGCCAGGGTGGGGCCGAGTTCGCGGATGACTTCGGCCACCACCAGATCGGTGATCGGCAGGATCAGGCCGCTTTGTTCGGCCAGCGGGATGAAGGCGTCCGGCGGCACCAGCACACCGTCGGGCTGCTGCCAGCGCACCAGCGCTTCGGCGCCAACGCAGGCACCGCTGTCGAGCGCAACGATCGGTTGGTAGTGCACGATGAACTCGCCGCGCTGCACGGCGATTTCCAGCCGCGCCAGTGGCGACAGGCGCCGCCGCGAGACCCACAGCACCGCACCGACCAGCAGCAGCGCCACGGCAATGCCGATCGGTACCAGCTGCAAGCGTGCCGCCGCCAGCGGCCCGCGCAGATAGGCCACCGGCTCGGTGACCACCGCGGCCCAGTCGCCACGACGGTCGCGCCCGAACAACACCTGCGACAGCACGAGGTCGCCCGGCTCACGCTTGGCCGTGGGGTCGATCAGCAAGTGTTCGGCGGCGGTGCCGGTGCTGCTGAGAATCTGCCCGTCCGGCGTGCCGATCGCCAGTTGCAGGCCCGGCGGAATATTGATGTCGGCCAGCGTGTCCGGGTTGACCAGGACGTTGTAGTCGCCCAGTTGCAGTGCCATCAGCGGACGCTGCGGATTGGCCAACGGCAGCAGCCGCGTGGTCACCGCGATGCCGCGTTTGACCACGAAGTCGGCCGTGCGCTGCGGAACGGTGTTGCGCAGTTGGCCCCACGACGTACAGCTGAGACGACCTTGTTGGAACCGTCCCAGCTCGACGATGTAGTGGCTGGTCGGCACCAAGGCGCGCATCTGCGCCAGGTGCGCAGGCGAGCACGGCGGCAACCGCGAGGCGGCCATGCTCAACAATGCGCCATGCGCCTCGTCGAAGGCGGTTTCGGTGCGCCGGATCGACAGCGCCGCCAGCTGGCTCAGCTTGCCCTCTTCGCGCGCCAACGCCAGCCGCCAGGCCAGGTAGTAGGACAGGCCGATCGGCAGCGTTGCGCTCAGCAACACCAGCAGCACGGTGACGCTGATGATGCGTTGGCGCTTCATCCCACCACCCGCGACGGCCGTGCTGCCGGTTCACGCATGGCCCCTGCAGAAACGCCGTCAGCGCGGGCTTGCGCAGATCGAACGTGCACGCCAACCGGCGTGCGCGAACGGCACACGTCGCGATTGGTGACGCACGGCATGGACTGATGAGGCTGCACGTCGCGAATGTACGACACACGCGTGCATTGCGCGCGTTTGCGGAGCGAAGCGGCTGTGATTTTTTTCCGACCGTCTTGCCTCGCATCGTGGCAGTCGGGGCCGCCTGCGGATTCACGCGACTGCACGCAGGACCGCGCTAGGGTCGGACTGTCTGCGCTCCCGCCCGGGAGCAGCCGGACACCCGTCCCACGCAGGACGCTTTCACTGGAGGAATCACGCATGACAACGCAGAAAGAACGCGTCGGCGGCACCGATGCGGTGCCGATCTTCAAGATGCAGGAGACAACACGCGACGGCGAGCTGACCAAGTACGTGGTCGGCGACACGGGCGTGGCTTTCGACAGCCTGGAAGGTGCACAGGCAGCTGCCAAGGATCTCGGCACGCTCGACGACTGAGAGGTTGGGGTGCTGGTCTGCGCGATGCAGCCGCCAGGACCGGTGCCCTGGGTCGCCACGGCAGTGGCCATGGCGACTGCGTCAGTGGGTGATTGTGGGCTGGGTGGTCGTTGAGAGCATATGCCTATCGTCCACTGGTCAGTGCCTCCAGGTCGCAAGGGTTGCAGGCGGTGCGTCGTTGCTGGCCTGACCAGTCCCCAGCCAGCCGGGGTCGCCTACGGAAGCGGTTGCTCGGTCAGCCGCCCGGTGTGCGGGGTATGGATCAGTGGCGACAGATCGAAGCCCTGTTCGCGCGCATGCGCCAGGTAGGCCTGGGCGATGTTTTCGTCCAGCTGCGGCAAGCGCGCCAGTAGCCATAAGTACTTGCGATCCGGGCTGCCGACCAGTGCAGCCGTGTAATCGGCGTCGATGCGCATCACCCAATAGTCGCCCTTGGTGAAAGGAATCCAGCGCAGACCCTCGGGCAAGAAGGTCACTTCCAGCCGGCTGTGCGTGTCGTCGATGGCACGCGCCTGGCCTACCGCTTCTTCCAGCTCGCCTTCCGCGGTGAAGCAGCGATTCTGGACGCGCACGCTGCCGTCGTCTTCCAGGGTGTAGTGTGCCGACACGTCGGTGCAGTCGGCATCCTCGAAGCGGGTCGGCAGGCGGGCGATTTCGTACCACGTGCCCAGGTAGCGATTCAGATCCAGCGAAGGGACCGTGGCAAGTTCGGGGTGGTGGCTCATACAGGCCTCTGCACAATGGAGTGCTGCCTGTTGTACGTGCAACGCCATGAAATGCATGTTGGGATATGGCGCCAGCGGTCGTGCAGCAAGGGCGGGCGTCCGTGAGGGCATCGGCTCGGTGCGTGCTGGCGTTAGGCACGATGCCACTCGTGCGCCGATGTCGCGCGAGCGATCAATTGGCTGCATCCGATGAACACCGTGACGGTGAATGCTGTTGCGCACTGGCACTGGCACTGGCACTGGCACTGGCACTGGCACCAGCGCCACTTCCTGACAATGCAGGCGCCTTGCAGTAGCAGGATGCGCGCCCGCGCATGGCTTGCGGACCGCGCCCCCGGTTGACCTGCCGAACTACGCCGCGCTGGCGGCGCCAAGCGCGCGATCCAGTTTGCGGTAGCCGATCGCTTCGGTGAGATGGCGTGTGGCGATGTCCGGGCTGTCGTCGAGATCGGCAATGGTGCGCGCAACGCGCAGGATGCGATGCATCGAGCGTGCGGACAGCTGCAGGTGTTCGATGGCGCGCTCCAGCAGCACCTGATCGTCGTGTTGCAGGCGGCAATGGCGGTCGGTATCGGCCTGGTCCAGTTGCGCATTGGGCAGCGCGCCGCGTGCAAGCTGTCGTTGTCGTGCGGCGACCACGCGCGTCCGCACGCTGGCGCTGTCTTCACCGAGGTTGCCGCTGCGCAGCGCCTGTGGCGGAAGGCGCGGCACTTCCACATGCAGATCGATGCGGTCCAGCAACGGGCCGGAGATGCGGCTGCGGTAGCGACGGATGCTATCGCTGCTGCAGCGGCAGCGCCCGCTGCCATCGCCTGCCCAGCCGCACGGGCAGGGATTCATGGCGGCGACTAGTTGGAAGCGCGCCGGAAAATCCACGCTGCGTGACGCGCGCGCGATCGTGACCACGCCCGACTCCAGTGGCTCGCGCAACACTTCCAAGGTTTGCCGTTGCCACTCGGGCAATTCGTCCAGGAACAGCACGCCGTTGTGAGACAGCGAGATCTCGCCGGGGCGCGGGTGCGTGCCGCCGCCGACCAGGGCCACCGGGCTGGCGGTGTGGTGCGGGGCGCGGTAGGGGCGTTGCCGCCAGCGGGCCAGATCCAGCCCACGGCCGCTGATCGAGGTGATCGCTGCGGTTTCCAGTGCCTCTGCTTCGCTGGCCTCGGGCAATAGACCAGGCAGGCGCGAGGCCAGCAGGGTCTTGCCGCAGCCAGGGCTGCCGACCAGCAACAGATGGTGCCCACCGGCGGCGGCGATCTCCAGCGCGCGACGTGCATGCGGTTGGCCGCGCACGTCGGCCATGTCGGGCAGGGCGCGGGCGCCGAGCGCCTGCGCTGCCAGCTCGGCGGCAGGCGCTTTCTGGCTGCCGTTGAGCGTGGCGCAGACATCCAGCAGGGTGCGCGCGGTGAAGGCTTCGACGTGCCCGGCGATGGCGGCTTCGGCACCGTTGGCGAGCGGGACGATCAGCCGTCGCCCGGCCTGCGCGGCCGCCAGCGCCGCGGGCAGCACGCCGTCGACGCCGCGCAGCTCGCCGGTCAGCGCAAGCTCGCCGAGGAATTCGTAATCGGCCAGGGCCTGACGGTCGATCTGCCCGCTGGCAGCCAGGATGCCGAGAGCGATCGGCAGGTCGAACCGGCCGCCTTCTTTCGGTAGATCGGCCGGTGCCAGGTTGATGGTGATGCGCCGGGCGGGGAATTCGAACTGTGCGCACAGCAGGGCGGCACGCACGCGCTCGCGCGATTCGCGCACTGCCGCTTCGGGTAGGCCCACGATCTGGGTAGAAGGAAGACCGCCGGAGAGATGCACTTCCACCCGAACTTCAGGCGCATGCACCCCCACGCGGGCACGGCTGTGCACCAGCGCCAGACTCATGGTGGTGGCCTTCGCTCAGGGGGTGGTGGGCGGCGCAGTGGGTGGCGTGCCGGGTGCGCGCGCTTCCAATGCGGCAACGGTCTGCTCCAGCGCGTCGAGTTTTTCGCGGGTGCGCAGCAGGACCGCGCGCTGCACGTCGAACTCTTCCCGGGTGACCAGGTCCAGTTTGCCCAGCCCGGCCTGCAATGCGCCCTTGAAGGTGCTTTGCAGTTCTTCGCGCGATTGGCGCAGGCCCGGCGGCACCAGGTCGCTGAGGCGGCGGGCGAGGTCGTCGAGCTGGTTGAAATCGATCATGGTGTTCTCCGCAGGTCCGTAGGAAGCCTAGTGCAGGCCGGGACACGCGGGACATCGGCAAGGCAGTCGGCAGGCGGTAAGGATAGTCTCATTCGGCTGTCGTCCGCGGTGAGGGCGCGGCGCGGTTGGATGAGTGTTGCGCCCGTCCACGGTATGCTGCGCGGCCGTCATGCCCTGGGACCTGCACCGATGAAAATGATCATGGCCATCGTCAAACCGTTCAAGCTCGACGATGTGCGCGAAGCGCTCGCCGGCTGTGGGGTGGCGGGCATCACGGTGACCGAGGTCAAGGGCTTCGGCCGCCAGAAAGGCCACACCGAGCTCTATCGCGGCGCCGAATACGTGGTCGATTTCCTGCCCAAGGTGAAGATCGAAGTGGCGGTGACCGACGACCAGGCCGAGCGCGTGGTCGAGGCGATCGTCGCGGCGGCCGGTACCGGCAAGATCGGCGACGGCAAGGTGTTCGTGTACGACCTGGGCACGGTGGTCCGTATTCGTACCGGCGAGCTGGATAGCGACGCGCTGTAGGTTCGCAATGCGGCGCTTGCTGCTTGCCAGATGCGTGGCGGGCGGTGAGGGGTTCGATGCCCTCTGCCTGCGCAACGGCGAGACCGAGCCGTAGTGCTGCGCCAGCAATCCAGTCGACTTCACTGGATCAGGCGCATTGCGGTCGCACCGACCGCAGGAAACTCGGGCCACCTAAGCCATGCGACGTGCGCGCTGCGCGTGCACTAAATGCACTGGCGGTGGCGCGCATCACCGCCGCGGATGGGCGGCTGGGCGTGTGCGGGCCAGGCCGCTACCGGGCGCGAAGGCGCCACCGTCCATCTTGTCAGACCATTTCAATACCGCCACCGATTGCTGCCGCACCTTTCTGGCGTGCCATGCAGAAACAGCCTGAAGTTACGGCGTTCCAGCGCTGAACAGAGAGCAATCGCGGCCGCGCTTGTCGCCGCCGCCCGACTTGCCTACTCTAGGGTGTAATACTATTCCAATACCGGAGTTCGAGATGAAGCGACGCAACTGCAAGCCGGGCGTGCGCCTGCTTTCGGTATTGGTAGCGCTGGGCCTGGCTGCTCCGGCGCTGGCACAGGACGTGACCGAACCGGTTACCCAGCCGGCGATCTATCCGACGCCGGTCTCGATGACGCTGGATGGGGCAACCGTCACCTTGGGCCGCTCGGTGGTGCTGGTGGTCGCCCCTGGCGCGGACAAGGCCACGGTGGCGCTGGTGCGCAGCATTCTCGACAGCGCAGGCGTCACCAAGATTGCGACCGCCACACGCCTGCCTGCCACGCTGGACCGCCCGCACATCGTGCTCGGCACCGGCGATGCGGCCGTGGTGCGCGATGCGCTGGGGCGTAGCAAGGCGATGCAGGACACCCATAAGGAAGGCTACACGTTGGCCAGCGTTGCGCTCGATCGCGGCAGCCTGATCACGCTGGCCGGCCACGATGACGATGGCTTGTTCCATGCGGCGCAGACGCTGCGGCAGCTGGTCGAGCGGCCGGCCATCCCGACGCTGACGATCCAGGATTACCCGTCCATGCCGATCCGCGGCACCATCGAAGGCTTCTACGGCGCGCCGTGGTCGATGAGCGATCGCAGCAAGCACATCGATTTCCTCGCCCGCACCAAGGCCAACACCTTCATCTATAGCCCGAAGGACGACCCTTACGCGCGCGATCGCTGGCGCGAGCCGTACCCGAAGACGACCTTGAAGGCGCTCGGCCAGCTGGCCGCCACCGCCAAGCGCCATCATGTCGATTTCGTCTACGCGATTTCGCCTGGCCCCACCGTGTGCTTCTCCGATCCGGCCGATGCCAAGGCGCTGTTGCGCAAGTTCGATGCGTTCCGCGCGCTGAGCGTGCGCAGCTTCTACGTGGCGCTGGACGATATCGAATACACCAAGTGGAATTGCGAACGCGACAAGACCACCTTCGGCGAGTCCGGCGCGCAGGCGGCCGGTATCGCGCAGTCGCATCTGCTCAATCTGGTGCAGGCCGATCTGGTCGCGCGCCACGATGCGGCCGCTGAACTGATCATGGTGCCGACCGAGTACTACGACGCCAAAGAGAGCCCCTACAAGGAAGCGCTGCGCAAGCATCTAGACCCGAAGATCGTGGTGCAGTGGACCGGTACCGACGTGGTGCCGCCGGCCATTTCCATCCCCGATGCGCGCGCAGCCACCAAGGCGTTCGGCCGCAAGACGCTGTTGTGGGACAACTATCCGGTCAACGATTTCGAAACGTCGGCCGGGCGCCTGCTGATGGCGCCGTATGCGCGGCGCGAGGCGGGTCTATCGGCCGAGTTGTCGGGCATCGTGTCCAACCCGATGAACCAGGAAGCGCCGAGCCGCGTCGCGGTGATGGGCGTGGCCGCGTTCGCCTGGAACGACAAAGGCTACGACGCGCAACGCACCTGGCATGCGGCGGCGCGCGATCTGGCCGGCGGCGATGCGCGTGTTGCTGCGGCCCTGCTGACCCTCTTCGATACCCAGCACCTGGCGCCCACCTTTGGCAGCCAGCCATGGCAGGAACAGGCGCCACGCTTGAAGGCGGTGCTCGACCATGTACGCGAGGCAATCGCGCTTGGCGATGCCGCAGCGCGCACGCAGGCGATTGCCGAACTGGCACGCTCTGCCGACGAAATGGCTGCGGCACCGCAGATCATCCGCGACGGCGTGGCCGATGAGGGTTTTGCCGAGCAATCGCGCCCGTGGCTGGAGGCAATGGAAGACTGGGGCCAGGCCCTGCAGAAGACCGCAGCCGGGCTGGATGCGGCAAATCGCGGCCACACGCAGGCGCCGGCCTTGTTTGCCGAGGCGGCTGCGATCGCCGCCGTCGCGGGCCAGATCCAATCGATTCCCGGCGCCACGCGCTTCGGCGGCCCGGTCAAGATCGCTGACGGCGTGCTGGACCGCTTCATCGCGCAAGCGCCGCGCCTGATCGCTTATCGCCAGGCGGCAGCGACTGAGTCGGCAGCAGCAAAATGAGTGGGTTAGTGCACAAACACTAACGACGCGCACGGGGAATTGTTCGCGTCGCTGTGCATGCAAATGCGCGGGCGCCATTGCCATCTGCATCGCAGCACCTGGCATGGCGCGCCGGAAGGACGTCCGCGCTCCAGATCAAACCGACGACATCAGCGCAGCAGCTGGGCGCAATGGTGTGCTCAGTCGCCGTTAGTCGGCAGCGCTGGTCACGCCTTGCCTTTCAAGCGTCGATACAGCCGCTTCCAGCCGCTGCGAATTGCCTGCACCCAACGCGGTTCGGCACTGCGGGCCGATTCGTCGGCAGTCGGTGCGATGCCGGCAAGGCGCTGGCGCATTTTCTGAAAGTTGGCCACGTCGCTGCGCTGCAGCTGACGCGCCAACGTGCCGCGCCGCAGCCAGCGCGGGAATCGCCACGCCGAGGTGAAATCGATCAGCACCGGCACGCCGGCACTGACCACCACATTGGTGCCGTGCAAATCGTTATGGGTGATGCCGAACGCATGCAGCCGGCGCAGCGCCTGCTGCAATTGCTGAAAGACCTCCTGGCCCACAACGGTGCTGGCGCTGAGCGTGTCGCCTGGAATGAATTCCATGCCCAGCGCCAGCCCGCCCAGCGTGCCGAGCAAGGCCGGGGCATGCCGCCAGCCCTGCAACTGCCGCAGCATCCTGGCCTCGTGGCGCACCATGAGCCGGGCGATCGGCGACAACAGCGTGCGGCGATAGCGGCCGTAGTCCTTGACCACCGCCGGCTGCCCGTTCACGTGGGTGCGGTAGACGTCCGGCTCGAGCAGCCTGGTGCCTTGCTTGAGCAGAACAGGGGTGACGAGGTGCAGGCTGGACATGTCCAGCGGCTGGTAATGCATGGCAGTTCTCCAGACCTTGGCGGCGCGGAGATGTCACGCGTTGCGCAGGTTCACGGTGATCGCGGGGATCGGTCTGCCTAATTTTAGAACTTGTTAGTATTGAAATTATATTTATTTAACAAATGAAATGTTCCGGGAGTGGAACAGCATTTGGAATCAGGCGTTTGACAGGAACACCAGGATCGGAATGTACCGGCCAGTGCATACAGGCACGCCAGCCCAGGCCATGATTCGCCCCGCCGGCGTTGCGTCTTGCCTCAGGGTCGGCGCTGTCCGCGCCGGCTGATGAAGTGCGTTGACGGTCACTTTGCTTCTTGACAGCGAATGAGACTCCAGACACTGTGCCGGCTGCGGTCAGGGGGCTGCAGCACGCGTTAACACGGGCACGCTCTTCGAGCGTCGCCCTGCATCGATGTCGCACGACATCCGGTGATGCCGAAAAGCGCCTCCGAATACGACTGCAACTTGCGCCACTTCCAGACGCCGTCAGGTGCCACCTGCGTGCGCAAGGATGCGGAAACGATGGAGCACGACTCATGGGGATGCAATGAAAAGGACCGCAACACTGCTGTTGGCTTGCACGGCGTTCGGCGTCACGGCTCAGGCCTCGGCGCAGTCGTTGTCGCGCGGCTGGGACAGCTACCGTCAACAGCAAAAGCAGCAGACCGGCACGCAAGGCGTTGCCGCGCCGGCAGCGCCATCGTCGCGTCCGGCGCCAGCGGGCGTTGGCGCAGCGCCGGCCGCTGTCGGTGGAAGCGGCTCCGGCCAGCCTGGTGCGCCCGGCCGATTCAATACGGTGACCGAGCCGACTGAGGCAGAGGCAGGCCAGCCTGCCGCTGCTTACCCGGCAGCGCCTGTCCCCGCAGCGAGCTACACACGGGTGGAGGAATCGCGCATTGAAAGGGGCGCGTTCATCGGCGTGCAGCGTGGTCGAGGTGAGGTTTTCAGTGGCTATAAGCAAGACATGCTTGGCCTCAGCGCCGGCTATCGCTGGCGTGCTGGCTCGGTCACGTTGATCGGACTTGAGGGATCGATTGGACGCCTGGACCGCGGCGATACGGCCGACGATGTCTTTATCCCCGCAGTGAAGTTTGGCGGCATTGGGGGTACGGCACGTTTCAATTTTGGCGACACTCCGCTGTTCGCGGTAGTCCGCCTTGGCTCATGGTATGCCGAGGTCGCAGACATGAGCGACGAAATCTTTGGCGGTTACGCAAGCCTCGGCCTGGGCCTCGATATCGGCAAGCATGCGAGCGTGAGCGCGATGTACACCAACTACGTCTACGCCAATGACTACTACGACTATGCCCAAGACACCACCATCAACCGTGCAGACGTACTGAACGCAGTACTGGAAGTCCGCTTCTAACTAGCGCTGGTCGAAGGGCGGGCGGCAGCGCTCCCCCTTCTGCGTCATGCCGCATGCACCGCGATGCAGCGGACAGCGATCCAGTTGAAGCTGCACCGCAAACGGTCGGCATTGCACCGCCATCCATGCGGCTTGCTGTAGTGTCCTGGTCAACGCACTGATTCAACCGTTGGCGAGGGCAGATGGACGCATTGGCGCAGTTTTTGACGGACGAACAGGACCCGGTGGCGGTGGGCAAGATCCTGCCCAAGATCACCGAGTTGCTGACCCGCGACGAGCAGGTCGAGTACATCGCCGTGCAGAAGAAAATGGTGATGAACCTGTCTCCGGATGCGGTGGTGCTGACCAACCGCCGCTTCATCGTGGTCTACCCAAAGCTGCTCGGCATGACGTTCCGCGATTTCCCCTGGCGCGAGGTGCTCGATGTGCACATGAGCGAACAGATGCTCGGAGCCACCATCATGTGCCGCACCACGCAGGGCGCCTACGCTTCCATCGACAGCCTGCCCAAGAAACAGGCGCGGCGCGTGTATGCCTATGCGCAGCAGGTAGAAGAATCCGCCTACGAAAAGCGCCAGCAGCTGGAGATCGACAAGTTGCGTGCGGCGGCCGGTGGCGTGGTGGTGCATGCGCCTGGTGCGCAGGGTGCGGCAGTGGCACCGCAAGCCAGTGCGGTTCCTGCGACCGACGATCCGGTGCAGGTGCTGAGCAAGCTCAAGCAATTGCTGGAGGCAGGGCTGATCACGCAGGACGAATTCGACGCCAAGAAGACAGAAGTGCTGGCGCGCCTATAGCTTGCGCAGCGCATCGATGCATCGGTGGGCTTCACATACATCGGCCCATAGATCGCAGCTAGTGACGCATCAACGGCCGCGCTATCGGCGGATCGCTGTGCCAGAAGGCTGGGGGTGGCGCGCTGGCCTCGCACATCACCAGCGTTGCGCGGCCACGGCAGACCTGATCGGTGTGCCAATGCATCGGCCCGCGCGCCGTAAGCACGCAGGCCATGCAGAAAACCCGCAAAACGGCTGGACCTCACCGCCAAGCGGGCGCGGCCGTTTGCAGGAACCGGCCGCGTCCATTCAGGCGCCATGCTTAAACACTTGCCGTTTGCACGTGCCAGCCATGCTCGGCCAGCCGCGATTACTCGCCCAGTGCCTTGGCCACGAACGGCGGGGCAACCAGCACGCCGGTGTGCAGGTGCGCGGTGTAGTACAGCGTGTCGAAGCCCTTGGCCTGCGCAGCGTCCTGGCGGAACGCGAAATCGGCCTTGGCCTGCTTGCTGGCCATGGTCACGCTCCACCAGCCGGTGGGGTAGCACGGCTGCGGGAATGGCAAGGTCTTGAACGACTGGAAGCCGGCCTTGCCCATTTCCGTGCGCATTTCGTTGATCAGGTCCAGCAGCGCCAGCGGCGATTCGGACTGCTGCACCAGGATGCCGTCGTCCTTCAATGCCTTGAAGCAGCTCTCGTAGAAGGCCTTGTTGAACAGGCCTTCGGCCGGGCCAACCGGGTCGGTGGAATCGACGATCACGATGTCCACGCTGCCGGCCGGGCAATTGGCCATGTAGGCCACGCCGTCGTCGAACAGCAGTTCGGCGCGCGCGTCGTGGTTGGCGTCGCACAGCTCGGGGAAATACTTCTCCGACATGCGGGTGACCTGCTCGTCGATATCGCACTGGGTGGCGCTTTCCACGCCGGGGTGCTTGAGCACCTCGCGCAGCGTGCCGCAGTCGCCGCCGCCGATGATCACCACGCGCTTGGGCGCCGGGTGAGTGAACAGTGCCGGGTGGCTGATCATCTCGTGGTAGAAGAAATTGTCGCGGCTGGTGAGCATCACCGCGCCGTCGATCAGCATCAGCTTGCCCCAATCGGTGGTCTGGTAGATCTCGATCTTCTGGAACGGGGACTGCACCTCGTCCAGCTTGCCGCTGATGCGGAAGCCGATCGCCGAGCCGGTCGGCTGGAAGTGTTCGATGTACCAGTTGTCGTTGGTGCTCATGCGGACGTCCTAATCGAAAAGAAGCGGGCAGTTCCTTCTCCCACCGGGAGAAGGTGGCGCAAAGCGCCGGATGAGGGTCGGGCGCAGCCCCGTGCAGCCAAACTGCACAGCGGCTGACCCTTGCTCGGCCCCGCTCCAACCAGGAGAGGGGCGTGAAGTCGGCGCGGATTGTAACGGACCCTGCGCATGCCAGGCGTTACACTTCACGCCCTTTTTTATTCCAGCCGAGACAGCGAAATGAGCGATTGGTCCCTCGACCAAGCCCGCAAGACCTATTCGATCCCGCATTGGGCCGACGGGTATTTCGATGTGAACGCTGCCGGACATGTCGTGGTCACGCCGACCGCCGATGGCCCGGCGGTGTCGCTGCCCGAGGTGGTGGATGCCGCGCGCGCAGCCGGTGCCAAGCTGCCGCTACTGGTGCGCTTCCCGGACATCCTGGGCCAGCGCCTGGGCAAGCTGCAGGCAGCGTTTGCGCAGGCGCAGTCGGAGTGGGATTACGCCGGCGGCTATACCGCGGTGTACCCGATCAAGGTCAACCAGCATCGTGGCGTGGCCGGCACCCTGGCCAGCCACCACGGCGAAGGCTTCGGGCTGGAAGCGGGCAGCAAGCCAGAACTGATGGCGGTGCTGGCGCTGTCGCGTCCGGGCGGGCTGATCGTGTGCAACGGCTACAAGGACCGCGAATATATCCGCCTGGCGCTGATCGGCCGCAAACTCGGGCTGCAGACCTTCATCGTCATCGAAAAGCCGTCCGAGCTGACCCTGGTGCTGGAAGAGGCGCGCGCGCTGGACGTCAAGCCCGGCCTGGGCGTGCGCATGCGCTTGGCCTCGCTGGGCGCGGGCAAGTGGCAGAACAGCGGCGGCGACAAGGCCAAGTTCGGGCTCTCGCCGCGGCAGGTGCTGGACCTGTGGAAGACGCTGCGCGACACCGAGTACGCCGACAGCCTGAATCTGCTGCATTTCCATATGGGCTCGCAGATTTCCAATGTGCGCGACATCGCCAACGGCATGCGCGAGGCCACGCGCTACTTCGTGGAGCTCTCGCGCCTGGGCGCGAAGATCAGCCATGTGGACGTGGGCGGCGGCCTGGGCATCGACTACGAAGGCACGCGCTCGCGCAGCTATTGCTCGATCAACTACGGCCTGCATTCGTATGCCAGCAACATCGTGCAGCCGTTGGCCAGCGCCTGCGAAGAGCATGGCCTGCCGCCGCCGCGCGTCGTCACCGAATGCGGGCGCGCAATGACCGCGCACCACGCGGTGCTGATCGCCAACGTGTCGGAAGTGGAGCAGGCGCCGGAAGGCCGCGTGCCGGACGCGCACGACGATGAGCCGGCCGCGATCCGCCACCTGCGCGAGATCCACGACGAGCTCGATGTGCGTCCGGCGGTGGAGCTGTTCCAGGAAGCCCAGCATTTCCATGCCGAAGGCTTGAGCGCGTACGCGCTGGGCCAGATCGACCTGCCGCAGCGCGCGCGCATCGACGACCTGTTCTATGCCATCGCACATGGCGTGCGCGCACGCCTGAGCTTCGACGAGAAGAGCCATCGCCCGGTGCTGGATGAGCTCAACGAGCGGCTGGTGGACAAGTATTTCGTCAACTTCAGCGTGTTCGAATCGATCCCGGACGTGTGGGCGATCGATCAGGTCTTCCCGATCGTGCCGATCGAGCGCTTGAACGAAGCGCCGCAGCGGCGCGGCATCATCGCCGACATGACCTGCGATTCGGACGGCATGGTCAAGACCTATGTCGAGAACGAGAGCCTGGACAGCTCGCTGCCGCTGCATGGCTTGAATGCCGGTGAGAGCTATCGCATCGGCTTCTTCCTGGTCGGCGCCTACCAGGAAATCCTGGGCGATATCCATAACCTATTCGGCGATACCGATGCGGTGGAAGTGGTGGTCAATCGCGATGGCTATCGCATCGCACAGCAGCGCCGCGGCGATACCACCGACGTGATGCTGGACTACGTGGGCTATCAGCTGGACACGCTGCGTGCCACCTATGCCGAGCGCATTGCTGCCGCACACCTGTCGCCGGAACGGGCGCAGGAACTCAGCGCTGCGCTGGAAGCGGGGCTGACCGGCTACACCTACCTGTCCGACGAGCCGCTGGGCTGATCGGCAATGCGCTGCGGCTGGGCCGCAGCGCTGGCGGTGCGCGACATGGCCCATCCTGCACGCGCTCGTGCCGCAAGCGCCGCCTGAAGCGGCAGGGGCATCACCGGCATGGACGCTGCAGGTTCTGCAACGTGTCGATGCGCGATCGCGCAGACGTGCGCTGGTCGGCTGCGATCCTGCGCTTCATGCAGCCGTACCCCGCCGGATCGAACAAAGTGCCTGCACTTGTCATGCGCTACGCCTTGCGATCGGCTCGAGCTTACGTTCTTCGCGCGTTTGTACTGCATGCCGATGACAATCAGGCGACCATCGCGTGATCGTGCACGCGAGGGAGTCAAACGCATTGAAGGCGTCTTTTCTCTCATAAAGTGATTTTCCGAATAACCTAATTCCAGTAACGCTCATTTGGAATTGGTCTTATTCAATGCGGGGTCTTATCTGCGGTGATGCGCGCATATTCGCCTTGAACTGCGTGCGTAGCGTCGACCATGCGGTATGCCGGATGCGGCGCGGGATTCGATCGGATGTATGCATGTAGAACACTAGTTCAAATCACAGTTCAGAAAGAAAATTTTCGGCATCACGCGATTTCCGTGATTTTTTGCACGGTTTCGGCCCCGCGCGAATTGTTAGTGTTCGTTTAACTTGTCGGGATACAAGTGCTTCAACTAGTCACCTGCACATTGTTGTTCGATTGTGCGAGTCGCTGTGCTGTGCGTCTTCATCATGCGTTTCCATCGCGTATTACCGGCAATTGTCGGTGGTCGGCGGTGTTTCTTACCCCTCGTTTTCTCAAGCCAGGTGCTGATCCGGTGTCCATTGACCGATAACGGTTGAAGGGTGTCGACGGACTGCGCGCCACACCAGAAGGATGCACGCAATGCACGCTGACGCCTCTCCCGTTTTTTTCCCCTGACCAAGGCGCAACGTGGCCTTTGGGTGGCCAACAAGTTGCACACCGAAAACACCTTGATGTTGGCCGAAGTATTGGAAATGTTCGGCCCGCTCAATCCCCAGGTGCTGATCCGTGCCAGCATGCAGCTGACGCACGAGTTCGATACGCTGCGCCTGTGTATCGTCGAGCACGAGGGCGTGCCTTCGCAGGTAGTCTTGCCCGAGTACAACGGCACGATTCCATACTTCGATGTCAGCTCCGATCCGGCTCCGCGTAATGCCGCCGAACATTGGATCGACGAAGAAATCCGCAAGCCGGCAAGACCTGCAGAACGGGCCGCTATGGCATTGCGCGGTGTTCCGTCTTGGCGAAGATCATCATATCTGGGTGCAATGCGTGAGCCATCTGGTGATGGACGGCTACTGCGCGTCGATCATGATGCAGCGCATGGCCGTGCTCTATAACGCCTACCTGGCCGACGTGGAGCCGGAGCCTGCGCAGTACGGCAGTGCATTGTCGCTGCTCGAAATGGAACAGCACTATCGCAACTCCGATCGGTTCCAGCGCGATCGCGAGTACTGGATGCAGCAGTTGGCCGATCTGCCGCCGCCGGCGACGCTGGCGCGGCCGGGCAATCCGCTGTCCACCGGGTTGTTGCGCGGCACCGGGCAGTTCTCGCCGCAGCAGGTGGTGCGTCTGCGCGCGCTGGGCAAGGAGTACGGCGCCAGCCTGCCGCAGATGCTGATTTCGCTGATTGCCGCGTACTACTACCGCTGCACCGGTGCCGAGGATCTGGTGCTGGCGATGCCGGTGACCGGCCGCATCAACGCGCGCTATAGGCAAACCGCAGGCCTGGTGGCCAACGTGATTTCGCTGCGCCTGAAGATGGACCCGCAGCAGCCTATCCATACCTTGTTCGCGCAGGTGTCGTCGGTGGTCCGTCATGCACTGCGCCATCAGCAATACCGCTTCGAGGACGTGCGCCGCGATCTGGGCATGTTCGGGATGGAGCAGAAGTTCGCACGCTTGGCGGTGAACATCGAGGCCTTCGACTACACCTTGCGCTTCGGCGAGGCGTACGCGGTACCGCACAACCTTTCCAACGGCCCGGCCGACGACCTCACCATCTTCTGCTACGAACGCGGCGATGGGGCCGCGCTGCGTTTCGATCTGGATGCCAACCCGGCGTTGTACGACAGCGAGGAACTGGCCGAACACTGCCGTCGCCTGACCCATCTGGCCGACGCGGTGCTGGCCGATCCGGAATGTGCGCTGGGCCAGGTGGATGTCCTCGGCGACAGCGAGCGCCGACGTTTGCTGCACACCTGGAACAACACCGCCGCGCCGCTGCCGCAACCGGCCACGCTGTTGCACGGCATGCTGCAACGCGCCGAGTTGATGCCTGCGGCCGTGGTGGCGCAATACGACAACCGCACGCTCGACTACGCCACGCTGTGCGAGCTTGCCTCGCGCATCGCTGCGCAATGGGTGGCCGATGGCGTGCGCCCTGGCGACGTGGTCGCGGTGGCGTTGCCGCGCAGCGAACAACTGTTGGTGGCGTTGCTGGCGGTGATGTGGTCCGGGGCCGCGTATCTGCCGCTGGATCCGGAGAGCCCGGCCGCACGCAACCGCCAGATGCTCAACGATTCCGGTGCCATCGGCCTGGTCTGCGAGCCGGCGCTGTGCGAGCGCTACCTGCTCGGTGGCATGGTCTGGCTGGATCCGCGCCCGGCCGTGTTGCCGGAGGCGATCGCACCGCTGGCGACGCCCGACGGCACTGCGTACGTGCTGTACACCTCCGGCTCCACCGGCGCACCCAAGGGCGTGGAAATCAGCCATCGCAACCTGTTCAATTTCCTGCATGCGATGGAGCACGAGCTGGCATTGCGTCCGCGCGATCGTGTCCTTGCCGTCACCACCATCACCTTCGATATCGCCGGGCTGGAGTTGTACCTGCCGCTGCTGGTGGGTGCGCGCGTGGTCATTGCACCAGCCGGTATCAGCCACGACCCGCGCGGTCTGTCGCGGTTGATCGCCGACGAACACATCAGCGTGGTGCAGGCCACGCCATCGCTGTGGCGCGTTCTGCTGGCCAATGAGGATCTGGTGCTGGATCGCATCCACGCGTTGATCGGCGGCGAGGCGTTGGTGCCGGAGCTGGCCACGCAATTGCTCAGCCGGGTAGGGCGCCTGACCCAGTTGTACGGGCCCACCGAAACCACGATCTGGTCGACCATCATGCCGTTGCAGCTGACCGATGCCGCCGCACCGCCGATCGGCAGACCGCTGCTCAATAAGCGCGTCTATGTGCTGGATGCGCAGCGGCAACCGCTGCCGACCGGTGCGATCGGCGAGCTGTATATCGGTGGCGCAGGCGTGGCCAAGGGCTATCGCGGCAAGCGGCAGCTGACCAGCGAGCGTTTCATGCGCGACCCGTTCGCCGACGACGGCAGCAGCATGTACCGCACCGGCGACCGTGTGCGTCAACGCAGCGATGGCCTGCTGGAATTCATCGGGCGCGCCGATGCGCAGCTGAAGATCCGCGGGCATCGGGTGGAGCCGGCCGAAATCGAAAGCGCCTTGCTGCTGCATTCGCAGGTGGCACAGGCGGTGGTGGTGGGCCATGGCGATGGCGAGCATGCCTTGCAACTGCTGGCCTATGTGGTCGGCAAGCACGGCAACGCGCCATCGGTCGAGCTGCTACGCGCGCATCTGCAGCAGCGCCTGCCGGCATCGATGATTCCCACCCTGTGGGTGCCGCTGGAGGCGTTGCCGCTGACCCCCAACGGCAAGCTGGATCGGCGTGCATTGCCGGCGCCCGGCGCATTGCCGCAACGCGCGCATCTGGCGCCGCGCGATGCGCTCGAACGCCAGTTGGCAACGATGCTCCAGGAGGTGCTGGGCATCGAAGTGGTGGGCGTGGAAGACAACTTCTTCGAGCTTGGCGGCGATTCGCTGCGTGCGGCGGAAATGGCCGCGCGTTTCCCGCAGATGTTCGGGGTGGAACTGCCGCTGGGCACGTTGTTCCATGCACCGACGATCGCCGGCCTGGCCGAAGTGATCAGGCGCAGCGCACACACGCCCAACGACCCGTTGAGCGTGCTGCTGCCGCTGCGTGCAGGCACCGCCGGCACCACGCCGCTGTTCTGCATCCATCCGGTCATCGGTCTGGGCTGGTCGTATCTCACCTTGCTGGGTCAGCTGGATCCGCAGTGGCCGGTGTATGCGCTGCAATCGCCGGGCTTGAGCGACCCGCAGCACCGTCCGGAGAGCATCGAGGCAATTGCGCGCGATTACCTGGCGCGTCTGCGCAGCGTGCAGCCGACCGGGCCGTACCGTCTGCTGGGCTGGTCGCTGGGCGGTCTGATCGCGCACGCCATCACGGCCGAATTGCATGCGCTGGGCGAAGAGGTCCAGTTGCTGGCCATGCTCGACAGTTACCCGCATCTGGAACAGGCCGCATCGCTGTCGGAGTCGGAGAACGTGCGCGCCTCGGTGCACGCGTTGGCCTTGCATCTGGCGCCGGGCCAGCCGATGCCGACCACGGTCGCCGAGCTGGCCATCCTGTTGTGCGATCACTACGGGCTGAACGACCTGCCTGCGGTGCGCCAGTTGCTGGAGCAACGTCCCACCTTGCTGGACTATCTGGGCGCCCTCACCCAGCATTACCTGCAGCTGGCGCGGCGTCATCGGCCCAAGCCGCTGGACCAGGATGTGGTCTTTGTCGAGGCGAGGGTGCGCATGAGCTCCGGCGGCGACGATGCGCTGTGGGTGGATTACCGTCCCCAGGCGTGGCATCCGTACGTGCGCAACTTGCAGCTGCACGTTCTGGACAGCGACCACCATTCGATGCTCTCGCCGACTCATTCGGCCACGCTCAGCAGCGTGCTGCACGCGGCTACCGCAGAGGCTACCCGGGCTGTGCAGCCTGTGGGGCAGGCCGGCCATGGTGCGGTCGCCGGCGACGGAGTGACCGAATATGCCTGAGTCCGGAGCCGATCCGTCACGCCAGCGGCCGGTGGTGATCGCCACCCTCGGCACGCACGGGGACGTGCGCCCGATCATTGCGCTGGCGCTTGGACTGCAGCGGCGCGGTTATCCGGCGCGGGTGCTGACCAGTTCCAACTTCGAGACCTTGATCCGTGCCCACGGCCTGGAATTCTTCCCGCTCAGCGGCGATCTCCAGAAGCTGTTGCAAGACCATCCGGACGTTGCCGAGATGCGCGGCGCCCCTGCCATCTTGCGCAGGAAGTTGCTGGAGTGGGCGCGCGATTGGCCCGCCCAGGGCCGTGCGGCGTGCGCCGATGCCGGCTTGATCCTGGGCGTGGGCAGTGCCAGTTTCCTCGTCCACAGCCTGGGCGAGGCGTATGGCGTGCCGGTGGCGTTTGCGCAGTTGCAGCCGCTCACCGAGTCGCGCCACCTGCCGTTGATGCTGATGCCCAACCTGCGTCTGCCGGGAAGTGTCAGCGTGGCATTGCATCGCCTGATGCGCTTTGTCGGCTGGCAGCTGATGCGGCCGGCCTTCAACGATATCGTGCGTCCGGCATTGGGGCTGCCGGGGTATCCGTGGAGCGGTCCGGATCGCAGCACGCTGCGCGCGATCTACGGCTATAGCGCGCATGTGTGCCCGCGCCCGCCGGACTGGCCGGAGAGCGCGCAGGTGTGCGGCTTCTGGCAACTGCCGCCGTCGCAGTGGCAACCGCCGGCCGCGCTGCAGGCGTTTTTGCAGGCCGGGCCGCCGCCGCTGTATATCGGCTTCGGCAGCATGACCAGCAGCGCCGTCGCGCAGCTCACTGCTACGGTGAAGGCAGCGGTGCGACTGACCGGGCAGCGCGCGTTGCTGGCCAGCGGCTGGGGCGGCCTGGGGGCCGGGGATGCCGCTGCCGCCGATGACGCTGAGCGCTTCTTCCATCTGGAACAGGCACCGCACGATTGGCTGTTCCCGCGCGTGTCTGTGGCCGTGCATCACGGTGGTGCCGGCACCAGCGGTGCCGCGTTGGCGGCGGGCATCCCCTCGGTGGTGCTGCCGTTTGGCTACGACCAGTCGTTCTGGGCGCATTGCCTGGCCCAGCGCGGGGTTGCGCCGCCCGCGCTGGCGCGTGCCGGGCTGCAGCCAGAAGCCCTGGCCGCAGCCATCCAGCAGGCGAGCACGCCGGCCATGCGCGCGGCCGCGCGCGCACTCGGGCAACGGATTGGCCAGGAAGACGGCGTCCGCAACGCGGTCGATCAGCTGGAAGCCTGGCACCTGCTTGAACCCACGGCAGTGGCGCCCGCAGTGGCCACACGGACCGAGCAGCACGCCATCGCATAGGCGTGGCGATGCTGCGCATCTGCCGCCGCAGGCGATGCGCGCACTGCGGCGCCGCGTAGCAGTGCGTGGTTGGCAGCGACGCACTGTGCGCTGCCGGCATGCGGCACAATCGGGCTCCCTCGGTTGATCTGGCCCGCATGCGCTATCCCGCTCTGGACCTGTTGCGTGGCATCGCCATCGTGTGGGTGATGCTGTTCCATTCGTTCGTGGTCGGCGGGTTGGGGCCGGACTGGGAATGGCTGTCGCGCTACGGCTGGATGGGGGTGGACCTGTTCTTCGTGCTGAGCGGCTTTTTGATCGGCACCCAGGTGCTGACTCCGCTGTCGCGCGGCAAGCCATTGGACTTCGCCGATTTCTACCTGCGCCGCGCATTCCGCATCCTGCCGGCGTTTTTGGTGGTGCTGGCGATCTACATGGCATGGCCGGGTTTTCGCGAATCGCCCGGGCTGGCGCCATGGTGGATGTTTCTCACCTTCACCTTGAATCTGTTGGTCGATTACGGCGAGCAGGCCGCGTTCTCGCACGCATGGTCGCTCTGCGTGGAAGAGCATTTCTATCTGGTGTTTCCGTTGCTGGCGACGGTGTTGTTGCGGCGTCCATCGGCCGCGCGCGTGGTCGCGGTGTGCGTGGCGGTGGTGGTCGCCGGCATCGCGTTGCGCACCAGCGTGTGGCTGCACAACACGGCGCTGGATCAACTCGGCGGCGGCCAGCAGCGCAACTGGTTTGTGGAAGATCTGTATTACCCCACCTGGAACCGGCTGGACGGTTTGCTGGCCGGGGTCGTGCTGGCAGTGGTCAAGGTGTTTCGCCCGCACACATGGCAGCGCCTGCAGCAGCGCGGCACGACCTGGGCGTTTGCCGGGCTGGCCGTACTGGCGTTGGCCATGTGGTTGTTTCGCGAACGTACCGGTTTGATCGGCAACGCAGTGGGCTGGCCGGTGCTTTCGCTGGGGCTAGCCTTGCTGGTATTGGCAGGCACCGCGACCGACAGCGTACTGGGCCGCCTACGCGTGCCGGGCGCTACCTGGTTGGCCGCCATTTCCTACAGCGTGTATCTGACCCACAAGGCGATGTTCCATGTGACCCAGGGCTGGTTGGGCACCACGCTGGACGGCCATGGCGTGCTGGCCTTTGCGGTGTATGGCGTGGTGGCGCTGGCGGCGGGTGCGCTGTTGCATTACATGGTGGAACGTCCGTTCCTGCAGCTGCGTAGCGCGTTGCTGCGAAGGCGTGCAGCCGCGCGCCGCGATGCCGAACTTGCATGATGCGATGGCTGCGGATAACGGCGAGCGTGCACCGGTTGCGCATGGTGGCCGCCGCTGCAGCACCTGGTGTCAGGCAACCGGTCTGCGCAATTGCTGCGAATCTGCAGCGCCGATGCAAAGAAAAGCCGCGCAGTGCGCGGCTTTTCGATGCTCCGTTCGATGCTCCGTACCGCTTACGCGGCGCAGCGGGGGGTGTGCCTGGCGCACTGCGCGCTCACCGCCTAGGCCCTTGCGTCGTTGCAACGCCTCACTGCGCGTCGCGGGCCACCTGGAACCCCGCAAAGGACTGCGTCACCGGCATGATTTCCAGGCGGTTGATATTCAAATGCGCCGGCAGGCTGGCGACATAGAAGATCTGTTCGGCGATGTCTTCTGCCGTCATCGGGGTGGCGCCACGGTACAGCGTGTCCGACGCGGCCTGGTTGCCGCCGGTGCGCACCAGGGTGAATTCGGTCTCGGCCATGCCCGGTTCGATCGAGGTCACGCGCACGCCGGTGCCGTGCAGGTCAGAGCGCAGGCCCAGCGAAAACTGCTGCACGAAGGCCTTGGTGCCGCCGTAGACGTTGCCGCCGGTGTATGGGTAGGTGGCCGCGACCGAAGCGATGTTGATGATGGCGCCGCGGCGCGCAATCAACGCCGGCAGCAGGCGGTGGGTGAGCGTGACCAGCGCCGTGACATTGGTGTCGATCATCTGCTGCCACTGCGCCAGGTCGGCCTGCTGCGCGGGCGCGGTTCCCAGCGCCAGGCCGGCGTTGTTGACCAGCACGTCGATCTCGGCGAATGCGGCCGGCACCGCGTCGATCGCGTCCGACAAGGCGTGTGCATCGCGCATGTCGAACGCGGCGGCGTGTACCTGCCCGGCCGGCAGTTCAGCGGCCAGCGCCTGCAGGCGTTCGGCGCGACGGCCGGTGGCGATGACCTTCCAGCCGGCTGCGGCGAAGCGGCGCACGGCGGCGCTGCCGAATCCGGAGGTGGCACCAGTGATCAGGACGGTCTTGGACATGGGGAACTCCAGGGAGGACAGGGGGCGGGAAGCAGATTCAGTGAGCAGGCCGCGGGTTCGCCGTTGCGGCATGCCGCGCGCGCAGCAGCTCGTCGGTCAGGGCCTGGCGTGCGACGACGTGGCCACGCCGCAGCTGCAGCGCCACGTACGGGGCCGGTGCGTGCGCAGCGCTCGTGGCGGTGGCGGGCAGCGCCACGATCAATTCGCCATCCACCCAGGCGGCGGGCACTGGCGCTGGCTGGCCGGGGAACAGGACATCCAACGGCAGCGTGGGCGGTGCCTCGGCGCAGGCGCCCAAGACCACGCGATCGAGCCACAGCTGGTGTCCGTCCAGACGCCAGTAAGCGCGGTAGCCGCGCCAGTTGGCGCTGCAACTGCCCAGCGCGCTGCCGGCGTGCGCCACGAAACGCTTCCAGGTGGCTGGGTCGTCCAGTGGGCCGGACAAGGGTTCGGCCAGCAGGGTCGCCTGCTGGCCGTCGATCTGGATCAGGTCGGGCAGCTGATCGGTGGCCTGCGCCGGGCCGGCCCACGCCAGGACGCCCAGCAACATGCCAGCGATACGTCGCAACACGGGCGTTTACTGCGCCTTGATCGCGATGGCGGACAGGCCACTGCCGGTGAGCTTCTGCTTGGCCTCGGCAAGCTCGCTGGCACTGCCGTAGGGCCCCATGCGCACGCGATAGACCGTCTTGCCGCTGATGTCGGCCGATTCCACGCGTGCGGCCAGGCCCATCATCGCCAGCTTGGCCTTGGTGGATTCGGCATCGCCGGAGGCGCCGAACGAGCCGGCCTGCAGGATGTAGCGGGTGTTGTCGGCGACCGCCGGCGCAGCAGCCGGCGGCGCTGTTGCAGCGGCGGCGGTTGCGGCGGGTTTGGGCGCGGCGGCGGCCGGCGTGGTGAGTGCGGCGGTACTGGCCGGAGCCGGCGTGGCGGCCGGGCGTGCCGGTGCGGTTTCCGGCAGCGGCTTGGGTGCGCTGGCGCTGGTTTCCTTCAATGGCATCGCGACGCTGGCGGCCGGTGTAGCGGCTGCCACGCTGGCGCCGGGTGCGGGGGGCACGGGTTTGCCTTCCAGCGCCGCACGCGCTCGCGCGGCCTCTTCGGCGCGCGCACTGGCAGCCAATTCGGCGTCGGACATCTGCACTTCCTTGCCAGGCAGCAAGGTATAGAAGTCGTACTGGGTCTGTGCATCGCCGGGTTTGGCCTGCGGCTTGGGCGGCTGCGCGCTGGGCTTGGGCAGTTCGGCCGGCGTGTCCACGTCGGCATCGGCCACCGGCTCGGGCTGCGCATCCGGATTGGCACGCGGGCCCACGCGCAGGAAACCGTCGCCGTCCTTCTTGAACAGGTTGGGTGCGGCCAGAAAAATCACTGCCGCAATCGCGGCGCCAGCCACCAGCCACACCCAACCGGGGGTGCCATTGCTGGTGTTGCGCCGGGCCTGACTCTTACCGCGTCGTGCTGCCATCTACCACTTCTCCGAATCGTGTCGTTGCGGGCCCGCTGGCCCGCGTGCTGTGGCAACGCGCGCCGATGCGCTGATTGCCCGGTGAGCGCCATCGGCACCCGAGGTGGCAGGCCGGCGCCTACCGCCGTGCCATGCGCTGCGCCGCTGCCTGCGATGGCACCCGGCAGCGGCCGCCTGTTTACATCTTTTCCGGAGCGCTGACGCCGAGCAGTTCCAGGCCATTGGCCAGCACCTGTTGGGTGGCGACCGCGAGGGTGAGCTTGGCGTCGCGCTCGGCGGCAGCGTCCACCAGCACCTTGCTGTTGTGATACCACGTGTGGAAGGCGTGCGCCAATTCACGCAGGTACTGCGCGATCTGATACGGCTCCAACGCCTGACCGGCGATTTCCACCACTTCCGGGTAACGCGACAGCTCCAGCATCACCGCCAGCGAGTGCTCGTCTTCCAGGCATGCGAGCTCGGCCAGGCCGTGGGCCTGGTCGTACTTGTAGCCCTTTTCCTGCGCCTGGCGCAGCACGCTGCACACGCGCGCATGCGCGTACTGCACGTAGAACACCGGGTTGTCGTTGCTCTGCGCACGCGCCAGGTCGATATCGAAGGTGAGCTGCGAATCGGGCTTGCGCGCGATCAGGAACCAGCGCACCGCATCGGCGCTGGTTTCTTCGATGAGGTCGCGCAGGGTGACGTAGCTGCCGGCGCGCTTGGACAGTTTCACTTCCTCGCCGCCGCGCATCACCGTGACCATCTGGTGCAGCACGTATTCCGGCCAGCCCTGCGGAATGCCCAGTTCCATCGCCTGCAGGCCGGCGCGCACGCGCGTCAGCGAACCGTGGTGGTCTGCGCCCAGTTCGGTGATGGCGCGCTCGTAGCCGCGCTGCCACTTGGTCAGGTGATAGGCCACGTCCGGCACGAAATAGGTATAGGTACCGTCGGACTTGCGCATGACGCGGTCTTTGTCGTCGCCGAAGTCGGTGGACTTCAGCCACAGCGCGCCGCCTTCCTCGTAGGTGTGGCCGGAGGCGATCAGCTTCTGCACCGCTTCTTCGACCTTGCCGTCCTTGTACAGCGAGCTTTCCAGGAAGTAGATGTCGAAATCGACCCGGAACGCCGCCAGGTCGTGGTTCTGCTCGTTACGCAGGTACGCCACCGCGAAGCGGCGGATCGATTCGAGATCGGCCGGATCCTTGGTGCCGGTGACCAGATGGCCCTCCAGGTCGACGGTCTCGCCGGCCAGGTAGGCATTGGCCACATCGGCGATGTAGTCGCCGCGGTAGCCGTTTTCCGGCCAGCCGTCGCTGTCGGGGGTGAGCCCCTGCGCACGTGCCTGGACCGACAACGCCAGGTTCTCGATCTGCACGCCGGCGTCGTTGTAGTAGAACTCGCGCTTGACGTTCCAGCCGTTGGCGTCGAGCACGCGCGCCAGGCTGTCGCCGATGGCCGCGGCGCGGCCGTGGCCGACATGCAGCGGGCCGGTCGGGTTGGCCGAAACGTATTCCACGCCCACCGAACGGCCGTTGCCGGCCAGCCCGCGGCCGTAGTCGTGACCCTGCTTGATCACATGCGCCACTTCGCGCTGGTAGGCGGTGGGAGCCAGATGGAAATTGATGAATCCGGGGCCGGCGATCTCCACCTTGGTCACGTCGTCGCTGGCCGGCAGCGCGGCAACCAGCGCCTGCGCCAGTGCGCGCGGATTGCTGCGCGCAGCCTTGGCCAGCAGCATCGCGGCGTTGGTGGCGAAGTCGCCGTGCTCGCGGGTCTTGGGTCGCTCGACCACAAAATCCGGCGGCAGGGTGTCGGCGGGCAGGGTGCCATTGGCGCGCAAGGCTTCAATGCCTTGGCCGATCAGTGCGCGGAGTAGGGCTTTCACGTGGGATCTGCTTGGAACCAAACCAGCGATTTTACCCGACCGCGTGCCGCAGGGTCCGACCGATGGTTCAGGTCAGCGCACCACTGCTCATTCTAGCCAGCCGCGCTCGGCGAACGACACCGGCCGACCATCGCCGATGACGAAATGGTCCAGCAGGCGGATGTCCACCAGCTCCAGGCTGTCCAGCAGCCGCTTGGTGACCGCGCGGTCGGCCTCGGAGGGCTCCGGATTACCCGACGGGTGGTTATGCCCGACGATCACCGCCGCCGCGTTGTGCAGCAGCGCCCGCCGGACCACTTCGCGCGGGTGGATGTCGGCACCGTCGATGGTGCCGGTAAACAGTTCCTCGAAGGCGATGGCGCGGTGGCGGTTGTCCAGGAACAGCGCCGCGAACACTTCATAGGCCCGCGCGCGTAGCCGCTGCGAGAAGTAGCGGCCCACGCTGGGCGGGTCGCTGAGCGCCTGGCCACGCTCCAGCGCGCTCATCAGGTGCCGCTGGGCCAGTTCCATCCCGGCGGCGAGCTTGCAGGCCGAGGCCGGGCCCAGCCCGGGCAGGCGCGCCAACGTCCTGGGCGGGCGGTCCAGCAGCAGGCGCAGCGGGCCGTGCCGATGCAGCAGATCGCGCGCGGTCTGCACCGCATCCTGGCCACGCAGACCGGAGCCGACGAAGATCGCCAGCAGCTCGGCATCGGACAAGGCAGTGGCCCCGCGCGCCAGAAGTTTCTCGCGCGGGCGTTCGTGGGTGGGCCAGTCGTGTATGTGCATATGGCGAGATTGCCGGTGCTCATCGCCGACGCCCATCAGGCCAAGCAGAGGCATCGGCTAATCTAGTTGTCCTTGTAACCGTAGGACGACCCCGACGTGATCGGCTCCACTCAGGCCCGCCCCCTGGACGGACAGCGTTTGCTGCTGTGCGTCGGCGGAGGCATCGCCGCTTACAAATCGCTCGAACTGGTCCGTCGCCTGCGCGACGCCGGTGCGCAGGTGCAGGTCGCCATGACCGGCGGTGCGCAACAATTCGTCACCCCGCTCAGCTTCCAGGCATTGTCCGGGCAGCCCACCCGCACCACGCTGTGGGACAGCGCCGCCGAGCAGGCGATGGGCCACATCGAACTGGCGCGCTGGGCCGACCGGGTGATCGTCGCCCCGGCGACCGCCGACCTGCTGGCGCGTCTGGCGCATGGTCTGGCCGACGATCTGGTCACCACGCTGTGCCTGGCCACGACCGCGCCGCTGACCGTGGCGCCGGCCATGAACCACCGCATGTGGCTGCATCCGGCCACCCAGGCCAATATCGCCACCCTGCGCGCGCGCGGGGTGGCGGTGGTGGGCCCTGACGACGGCCCGCTGGCCGAGGGCGAATCCGGCCCCGGCCGGCTGGCCGAACCGGCGGCGATCATTGCGGCGCTGGCCGGCGGCGCGGCGGTCGCCAACGCTGCCCCGGAGGGCGCCAAGAGCGTCGCCGCGCCCGTCTTCATTCCCAGCAGCGCCCAGCTGGAAGGCCTGCGCATCGTGATCAGTGCCGGCCCCACCTTCGAAGACCTGGACCCGGTGCGCTACGTCGGCAATCGCAGCAGCGGCAAGATGGGCTATGCCCTGGCCGCCGCAGCTGCCAGGCAGGGCGCCGATGTGGTGCTGGTCAGCGGGCCGGTGCATCAGACCACCCCACCCGGCGTGCAGCGCATCGACGTGCGCTCGGCCGCGCAGATGCGCGACGCGGTGCTGGGCGCATTCCCGGCCGACATCTACATCGGCGCTGCCGCCGTGGCCGACTACACCCCCAAGCGGGTGGTGTCGCAAAAGATCAAGAAGACCGGCGAAACGTTGACCCTGGAACTGGTGCGCACCCCGGACATCCTGTCCGAGGTCGCCGCGCAGACCGGCGCGCTGAAACTGGTGGTCGGTTTTGCTGCCGAAACGCACGACGTGGAGCATTACGCCCGTGGCAAGCTGGCGGCCAAGCGGCTGGACCTGATCATCGCCAACCAGGTGGGGATCGAAGGCGGCGGATTCGAGAGCGACAACAACGCAGCCACGGCCTATTGGCAGGGCGGCGAGCGCGTGTTCCCCAGCAGCAGCAAGACCGAGTTGGCAGACCAGCTGCTGGCCCTGATCGCGGAGAGATTGCAGGCATGAGCCCCCCAACCCAGTCCTTGCAGGTGAAGTTGCTCGACCCGCGCTTCGGCGATCTGTGGCCGCTGCCGGCCTATGCCACCGAATCCAGTGCCGGCATGGACCTGCGCGCCGCGCTGGAGGCGCCGATGACGCTGCAGCCGGGCGATGCGGCGTTGATTCCCAGCGGTATCGCGATCCATCTGGCCGACCCGCAGCTGTGCGCGGTGATCCTGCCGCGCTCGGGGTTGGGTCATCGCCACGGCATCGTGCTTGGCAACGGCACCGGTTTGATCGATGCCGATTACCAGGGCTCGTTGCTGATCAGCACCTGGAATCGCGGTCGCGAGGCCTTCACCATCGAGCCGGGCGACCGCATCGCGCAGCTGGTGGTCCTGCCGATCGTGCGTATGGGCTTGCAAGTGGTGGATACTTTCGTCGACAGCGCGCGGGGAGCGGGTGGATTCGGCCACACCGGCGTGCGCTGACAGGGGAAATGACATGAGCAAGACGAACGAGCGCAGGCAGGGGATGTCCAGCGTGCGTACGAGTGGTCCGGTGTTGGGGGGCATCTTGGTGCTGCTGGCTGCCTGGTTCGGCTGGAACAGTTATGCGCAATGGCGCCAAGACACGGTGGCGCAAGGGCTGGAGCAGGTGCGCGACCGTGCCGTGCAGGACCTAGGCCAGGCCATGGCCACGCAGGCCGGCCAGCTCGATGCGGTGCTCAAGCAGCCGCCGGTCGTCGCTGCGTTGGCCGGTGGCGACGCACTGGCGGCCGCATCGGCCATCCGCGAGCGTTTCAAAGGTGCCGAGGATGTCCAGGTGCTGCCTGGGGACCTTGCCGCGGCCTATGCCAACCCAAAGGATTTCGGTTACGCGCGTCTGAGCCTGCTCGAATCGGCGCAGGTGGCCGACCGTGCCCAGGTCCGGGTCGTGCGCGACGCCAAACAAGTCCGCCTGGGCGTGGCTGCCGCGGTGCGCCTTAGCGGGCAGCCGGCGGTGGCGTATGCGCGGTTGCCGTTGCTGCGCCTGACCGGCCCGCTGGATGCAATTGCGGCACCAAGCAGCGCCTACCTGGCCCTGCGCCAGGGCAGCTACAACGTCGCCCAGCAGGGCGATATGGCACTGGCCGATGCCGCCGAAACGCTGGCCAGGCCGCTTGGGAACAGCGGCTTGCGCGTGGCTGCGGCGGTGCCGCAAGGCGATAGCGGCCCGCTGGGCTTGGGCGCCGTCGGTTGCGCCATCGTGGCGGCATTGCTGCTGATCATTGCGGTGCTGCTGGTGCTGGCCAGCCGGGGGCAGGTGGCCTTGCCGCGGCGCCGGGTTGCCAACCAATCCGGCGCCGATGAACCCACCTTCAGTCAAAGCCTGCAGCACGACGCCAGCGTTGCCAGCGAAGCACGCGCGCTGGACGTCGAGGCACCGCCAGCACCGCCAGCGCTGGTGCCGGCAGTGCAGGTCGCCACCGAGATGTTCCGTGCCTACGACATCCGCGGCGTGGTCGGCCAAGACCTCAACCCCGGCGTTGCCGCCTTGATCGGCCAGGCCATCGGCAGCGTGATGCAGGCGCAGGGACTGCGCGATGTGGTGGTCGGTCGCGACGGCCGGCTGTCCGGACCGGAGCTGAGCAATGGCCTGATCGAAGGCCTGCGCCGCGCCGGCTGCAACGTGACCGACATCGGCCTTGCACCGACGCCGGTGGTGTACTTCGGCGCGTACGAACTGCGTGCCGGCAGCTGTGTGGCGGTGACCGGCAGCCACAATCCACCGGACTACAACGGCTTCAAGATCGTGATCGGCGGCGAGACCTTGTCCGGCGCCGCTATCGCCGAACTGCACCAGCGCATCAACGAAGGCCGCCTGCATACCGCTGCCACGCCTGGCGAGCTGGAACAGCGCGACATCAGCGATGCCTACATCCAGCGCATCGCCGACGACGTCCAGCTGGACCGCCCGATCAAGGTCGTGGTGGATGCCGGCAACGGCGCGGCCGGCGAGATCGCACCGCGCCTGCTGGAAGCGATCGGTGCCGAAGTGATTCCGTTGTACTGCGACATCGACGGCACCTTTCCCAACCATCACCCCGATCCGAGCGAGCCGCACAATCTCAACGACCTGGTGAAGATGGTGCAGCGTTTCGATGCGGATATCGGCGTGGCGTTCGATGGCGATGCCGATCGCCTGGGCGTGGTGACCAAGGAAGGCGCGATGGTGTTTCCGGACCGCCTGCTGATGCTGTTCGCCGCCGATGTGCTGCAGCGCAATCCGGGCGCATTGGTCATCTACGACGTGAAGTGCACCGGCAAGCTGTCCGACTACGTGTTGCGCAACGGCGGCAGTCCGCTGATGTGGAAGACTGGTCATTCGTTGATCAAGTCCAAGATGCGCGAGACCGACGCCGAACTGGCTGGCGAGATGAGCGGGCACTTCTTCTTCAAGGAGCGCTGGTACGGCTTTGACGACGGCATCTACGCTGCCGCACGCTTGCTGGAAATCCTGGCCCAGCGCGAGCAGACGCCGTCCGAGGTGCTGGACGCCTTGCCTGAAAGTGTCGCTACGCCGGAGATCAAGGTGCCGGTGGAAGGCGATGGGCATGCGCTGGTGGCGCGCTTTGTCGCGCGTGCGCAGACCGGCGAAGAATCGCCGTTCGAATCGGCGCGGCTGTCGACCATCGATGGGCTACGCGCGGACTTCATCGACGGCTGGGGTCTGGTACGCGCCTCCAATACCACGCCGATCCTGGTGTTGCGGTTCGAAGCCGACAGCGAGGCCGCATTGCAGCGGATTCGCACGCTGTTCCGCAACGAACTGCAGACGTTGTTGCCGGAGCATCCATTGGCGTTCTGATTGCCGGATGCGCGGACCGTTCGCTGCGTTGCCTGTGGAGAGGCAACGCAGCTGGGCCGGTGCGCGACGCGGCGGGCCGTCATCCGGCATCTCCCGGTGTACGCGGTCGCCCGTGTGTTCCACCTGCTCCGGTTGGCTCGGCGCGACCGCATTGCGTGGTGATCGATGCGGCGCCGTGACCGACCGGCAATAGCCAGACTGCGTCCCAGTACGGATACCCGCCCACCTGCTCGGCCAGGCCCGCCCGCAGGGGTAAGGCGACCAGCGTGCGGGCGAACTGTCGATGATCGCTTTGCAGCGGGAGCGCCGTGACCTGCATCTGCGGCTGCCACACCGTTCCACCACGCCCGCGTGCGCGATTGACTGCATCGGTAGTCTTCAGTCGCGCCGCCATGGCCAATTGCAGCAATGCCGCCTTGCTCGGTGCCTGCAGCAACCCGCACCACGTGTCAGGCAACAACACCCAGCACAACAACTGCGCACCTTGCCAATGGCGTGGCAGCGCCAGGCTGGCCGCCGCGGCGCGAGCGCAGCGCCAATCCGCGAATAGCGGCACGTGCTGATGCGTGGGCAGCCGCAAATGCCAATACGCTGCTTCAAGCGTCGGCGTGGACAGGGGGCGAGGACGGAGCGCTCTGGACATGGTGACAGCGTGCCCGTGGCGCAGGAACGGCGACATCGGCAGGCAACCCACGATCGCGTCGGCCGCGCGCGCAGTGGCATGTCCGAAAAGTGGATATCAGCGGTCAACGCTATCGCCACGCCTCCGGCAAGCTGCGCTGCATTGGGTGGATGCAGCGGGTGACGTCGAGGCGCGCAGGCGCTCATCAATCACGTGCATCACATCCCCAAAACCTGGTCGGTGAGATGCAGTGGGCCCGGATCGCTTCTGTCGCAGCGCACCCGGATCAATTCCGTACGCTGAGGCAGCGCCA
The DNA here is from genome assembly GCF_041475645.2 of Xanthomonas sp. NCPPB 3569. Classification (NCBI taxonomy): domain Bacteria; kingdom Pseudomonadati; phylum Pseudomonadota; class Gammaproteobacteria; order Lysobacterales; family Lysobacteraceae; genus Xanthomonas; species Xanthomonas sp. NCPPB 3569. Next base: position 4,523,856 of record NZ_CM192969.1, on the reverse strand, counting down.
AACCACGAAGGATCACCAAAAATCAGATGCGGCAATGGATTTTGCAGCGACACGCACTCGTATCCATCTCAACCACCACGGCGCTCACCAATTGCGTTCGATCACAGCAACTATTCGGCCCAGGAGATTCGATTCCCGAATCCCAAATCCCAAATCCCAAATCCCCGCCTCAATGACCGGCCCGGTCGCGTTTCCACCCGCGATGTTTCACATCCAGATACAGGCTGTAAAACGCGGTAAACGCCGGGAACAGGTTCTGCAACACGCCCACCGAATCCTGCTTGGCCGAAAACACGAAGTAGCTCAGCGTCATCAGGCTGCCGACCACGCTCATGTACCAGAACAGGCGCGGAATCACCGGTTTGCCGGCGCGCTTGGAGGCAACGAACTGCACCAGCCAGCGGCCACCGAACATCAGCGCACCGACATAGCCGATCAGCTTCCACCCGGTCACATGGATGCCGGTCCAGTACAGCCAGGTCAGTTGCTGGTCCAGCAGGTTCGTTTCCATCAACGTTCCTCCACCACGGTGCGCTTGCTGCGGGTGATCAGCCACGCCACGCCGCGCAGGTCGCGGATGCCGACCAGGGCGCGATTGAGATTGTTGTACTTGGACACCCCGGCGGTGCGGTGGCGGTGGTTGACCGGCACGCTCACCGTGCGCCAGCCGGCGCGCTGCATCAACGCCGGCAGGTAGCGATGCATGTGGTCGAAGTACGGCAGGTCCAGGAACGCCTCGCGCTCGAACAGCTTGATGCCGCAGCCGGTGTCGGGCGTGTTGTCGCGCAGCATGCGTGAGCGGATCGCGTTGGCCCATTTGCTGGCCCAGCGCTTGGAGCCGGAATCCTGGCGATTGACCCGCCAGCCGGCGAACAGCTTCACCTGCGCCTGCGCTTGACTGCGCGCGATGAGCAGCTTGGGGATGTCGGCCGGGTCGTTCTGGCCGTCGCCATCGAGCGTGGCGATCCAGCTGGCGCGTGCGGCCTTCACCCCGCTGCGCACCGCCGTGCTCTGGCCGCTCTGGGTCACATGATGCAACACGCGCAGTTCCGGTGTGGTGCTCTTCAGGCCTTGCAGCACTGAGAGCGTGTCGTCGCGCGAATGGTCGTCGACATACACGATTTCGAAGGCCACCACGCCGCGCAGGGCGCTGACGATTTCGCCCACCAGCGTGGCGACGTTATCGCGCTCGTTGAATACCGGGACGACGACGGACAGCTGAGGTTGGCTCATGGATGCGGGGTAGCCGGATGAAGGCTGAGCGAAAAAGATCGGGCATTGTGCCCTGACTCTCTGAGTCAGGCATGAAGCATGCACGCGTTATGCGCAGCGGAACGGTTGGAAGCAGCCTGTAGCGTGTGGTGGGGAGTGGCCAAGGCTGCAAATGCGTGGACTCGCGGGCCGATCACGCCTGATCGCCCGCTGCAGCGCAGCTGGCACCCATCGCCACGTGCATCGCGTGTCTGCCATGCGGTCGTACGCCAGGGCGGCTGATCGAAGGCAAGCCCTGCATCTGGCTCGCATGGCGGCCTCGGCGCCCTGCGCTCCATGGGTCCATCGATGCCGTCGCGCACCTGCGCCGCAGACCCCACCAAGCGCTAGGCGCGCTCGCCGAAATACTGCCGGCACCAAGCCACGACCTGCGGCAAACCACGCTCGACCGGGGTCGCCGGATCGAACCCGAAGGCGGCCTGCGCACGCTGCGTATCGGCCATGGTGCGGAGCATGTCGCCCGGCTGCATCGGCCGGTAGACTTTCTCGGCTGGGCGGCCGGCGGCCTGCGCAATCACCTCGATGAAGGTCTCCAGCTCCACCGGCGTGTGGTTGCCCAGGTTGAACACCCGGTGCGGCACCGGCGCAGTACTGGGCGTGTCCAGCGCGCCCAGCACACCGGCCACGATGTCGTCGACGAAGGTAAAATCGCGCTGCATCTTGCCGTGGTTGAACACCTCGATCGGCCGCCCCGCCAGCACCGCACGGCTGAAAATCAGCGGCGCCATATCCGGCCGGCCCCACGGCCCGTACACCGTGAAAAAGCGCAGCCCGGTCGCGCGCAGGCCATACAGCTGCGCATAGGTGTAGCCCATCAGTTCGTTGGCGGCCTTGGTTGCCGCGTACAACGAACGCGGCTGGTCCACGCGCTGGTCTTCGGAGAACGGCGGGGTGGCCGAATCGCCGTAGACCGAACTGCTTGAGGCATACACCAGGTGCTGCACGCCGCGGTGCCGGCACAGCTCGAGCATGTTGACGAAGCCAACCAGGTTGCTGTCCACGTAAGCGTGCGGGTTTTCCAGCGAATACCGCACGCCCGCCTGCGCCGCCAGATGCACCACGCGGGTCGGCTGGATCTCATCGAACAGTGCGGCCAGACCCTCGCGATCGGTCAGATCCAGCGTGCGGATATCGATGCCGGGGCACAGCGCCGCCACCCGGTCGCGCTTGAGCTGCGGGTCGTAGTAGCTGTTGTAGTTGTCCAGCCCCACCACCGTCTCACCGCGTGCAGCCAGCGCGCGGCAGGTATAGGCACCGATGAAACCGGCAGCGCCGGTGACGAGAATGGTCATGGCTGTGATCCTGGGAAATACGGAAATAAAAGGCTGGCGCTCCGGATGCGCACGCGCGGCGCATTGCAGGCGCCGCCGCGAGTGGGTTCGGCATCTTCCTGCTGCCAACGCGCCTGCCGTGCGCAGTGCGCCAGGCGCGATTGGCGGTGCTCGCAGCGCATGCGGCGCTCAACATCAAGGCTGCAGCGCACCATGCGTGGCCGCTCACCGCAGGGCGAGCGGCGCTTCGCTGGCAAGCTTGGCCTTGCGTTCGGCGCTGAACTTCCACCACGGCTGCGCCGCCTCGCCGTCCATGAAGCGCACGATCGACAGGAACACATCGATCACGCAGGGGTCGTGCAGCACGCCGGTGCGCAGGCATAGCTGTGCATGCATGTCGTAGGCATCGCGACCGCGCAGCTGCGCAGGCACGCGGATGCCGATCAGGCGCAGGTCCTTTTCGCAGGCCGGCCCGACGTTGGGCAGGTCGGTCAGCTGCAGCAGGTGCTGGCGGTCCACCTTGGCGGGATTCATGGCCGGCGAGGATCCTGTTGAATGGGCAAGCGACTAGCTGCGCTGCACGCGCAGGCGTTCGAGCACGCCGTCCAGCGTGTCCAGATCGGTGTAATGGATCACCAGCTTGCCCTTGCCGCCGCGGCCGTGATTGAACACCACCTTGGTGCCCAGCGACTCGGACAGTTCGGTTTCCAGCGAGGCGATATCGGCCTGTGGGGCCACCGGCGCCGGCTTGCCCTTGCGCAGCGAGCCGGGCACCTTGCCGGCGGCGAACTGCTGCGCGCGGTGTTCGACTTCGCGCACCGACCAGCCCTGGTCGGCCGCTTCCTGCGCCAGCTTGCTGGCCAGCTCCGGCGCCAGGGTGAGCAGCGCGCGCGCGTGGCCCATTTCCAGTCGGCGGGTTTCCAGCAACACGCGGATGGCCACCGGCAATTCCAGCAACCGCAGCAGATTGGACACCGACGCACGCGAACGTCCCACCGCGCCGGCGGCCTCGGCATGGGTCAGCGAAAATTCGTCGATCAGCCGCTGCAGCGCCTGCGCTTCTTCCAGCGGGTTGAGGTCTTCGCGCTGGATGTTTTCGATCAGCGCCATCGCGATGACGGTGCGGTCGTCCAGCTCGCGCACCACCACCGGCACCTCGGTCAGCCCAGCCAGCTGCGAAGCGCGCCAGCGGCGTTCGCCGGCCACGATCTCGAACTGCCCCGGCGCCAGCTCGCGCGCCACGATGGGCTGGATCACGCCCTGCGCCTTGATCGACTCCGCCAACTCGGCCAGCTTGACCTCGTCCATCTCCCGGCGCGGCTGGTACTTGCCCGGCTGCAGCTGGGTCACCGGCAACTGGCGCAAGCTATCGCCAGGCTGCAACGCCTGTTCGTCGGCACCGGCCGGTGCTGCGGCGGCGGCCGCACCCTTGGGCCCCAACAGCGCTTCCAGGCCACGGCCCAGGCCACGCTTCTTTGCGGGCATCGGCTTGTTCATCAGACGGTCTCCACCGGCCGGACGGCCTTGTTGCGGTCGTTCTGGCGACGCACGATCTCGCCGGCAAGCCCCAGGTAGGCCACCCCGCCGCGCGAGGTGCGGTCGTAACCGACGATGCTCTGGCCATGGCTGGGCGCCTCGGCCAGGCGCACGTTGCGCGGCACGATGGTGCGGAACACCTTGTCGCCGAAATGCTCGGTCAATTCGGCCGATACCGCATTGGCCAGGTTGTTGCGGATGTCGAACATGGTGCGCAGCACGCCTTCGATTTCCAGCGCCGGGTTGAGGTTGGCGCGCAGCGCTTCGATGGTTTCCAGCAGCGCGGTCAACCCTTCCAGCGCGTAGTACTCGCACTGCATCGGCACGATGATGGAATCGGCCGCGGTCAACGCGTTGAGCGTGAGCAGCGACAACGCCGGGGGGCAGTCGATCAGGATGAAGTCGTACTCGTCGCGGATCGGCGCCAAGGCGCGCTTGAGCCGCTGTTCGCGCTCACCCTGGTCCATCAGCTGGATCTCGGCGGCGGTCAGGTCGATGTTGCCCGGCAGCAGGTCGAAGCCTTCCGGCGCGGTGACCCGGATCTGCGCGGCGGTGTTTTCGCCCAGCAGCAGGTCGCAGGTGGAGGCGGCCACATCGCGCTTGTCGATGCCGCTGCCCATGGTGGCGTTGCCCTGCGAGTCCAGATCCACCAGCAACACGCGCTTGGGCGCGCGCGCCAGGCCGGCTGCCAGATTGACGGCGGTCGTGGTCTTGCCGACGCCGCCTTTCTGGTTGGCAATGGCGATGATCCGGGCCATGCGGAAGAGCCTCGTGGGCGAAGAGTAAGACCGGCCATTATGCGGGCAGGGCGTCGGATCGGGAAATGCCGCCCGCGGCGGTGCGCCGCACGGGCGGGATGCCGCAAGCACCGGTCAGCCGGCGGGCGGGGCGCTGGCGGGTGGCTCCTTCATGGCCCGGTAGCGCTGCAGGATGTCGGTGATCTCGCCATCCAGCGCCACCCGCTGCTGCTCGAAGCTGATCTGCAGACGCAACTGTGCCATCAGATCGCGATGGCGCTGCTGGATGTCGCCGGCCAGCTTGTCGGCCACTGCCTGGCCGGCCAGCTCGCGGTCGCCGGCGCTGCGCAGCAGGCTAGCCAACCCTTCGCGCAGGCTGGTCACGTTGAAGCGCGCGGTATGGATGTTGTTGTCCACGATGGCGATGCGCTCCTTGAACACCCGGCGCAGGTCGTCCTCGCTCTGATACGACATCAGCATCGCCTGGTCGGTGCGCTGGCGCATCTGCTCGGCGGCCAGATCGGCCTGGCGCTGCTGCTCGCTGGCCGCAGCGGCAGCGCGCTCGTCGCTGCTCATGGCGCGCTGCACCTCGGCGCTGCGCATCCCGCTTTTGACGTTGAATTCGTCGCGCGCCTGGTTCACCGCCTCCGGCGGCAGCGTATCGCTGCACACGCGGGCGCCGTTCTGGTTCCAGCAATACAACTTCTTGGCGGCCGGCTTGTCCTGCGCACCGGCCGGCGCCGCCATGACCCATGTCGCAGCGACAGCCGCCGCAACGGCGAACAGCGCCGAACGTGTATGTATTGGCATCATCGCAGCCCCCTGTCGCCTGCCGTCAGCCTATGGTGTCGGTCCCGTAGCGGCCACGATAGGCCAGCAGCGGTTCCTGGAAGCCCACAAGGTCGGCGTTTCCTGCCGCAAAAGCAAGCAGGTCGCCCAGGTTGGCCACTGCGATCACCGGGATGCCGGCCTCGGCTGCCACCGCCTGAGCGGCGGAACGGCGGTCCTGATCGGACGCGATTTCCTGCCGGTCCAGCGCCACCACGATCCCCGACGGCACTCCACCAGCGGCGCGGATGATGGCCAGCGCCTCGCGGATCGCGGTGCCGGCGGTGATCACGTCATCGACGATCAACACCTTACGGCCGGCCAGTGGCGCCCCGATCAGGGTGCCGCCTTCGCCGTGGTCCTTGGCTTCCTTGCGGTTGAACGCCAGCGGCAGGTCGCGCCCGCGCCCTGCGTAGGCGCAAGCCAGCGCGGTCGCCAACGGGATGCCCTTGTAGGCCGGCCCGAACAACAGGTCGAAGTCCAGCCCGGCCGCATCGATCGCATCGGCATAGCACTGCGCCAACTGCGCGGTCTTGGCCCCCGAATCGAAGCGCCCGGCATTGAAGAAGTACGGGCTGAGCCGCCCGGACTTGAGCGTGAACTCGCCAAAGCGCAGGGCATCGGCGTCCAGGGCCAGTTGCAGGAAACGGGTGCGGTGGTCGGTCATGGTGACGAGATTGGGGAGTAGGGATTCGGGATTGGAAAGCATAGCCGGTCGCGCCTTACGGCATCCGCCGATGCGGTACGCTTTCGCGAATCCCCAATTTCCACTCCCGAATCCCGGCTCTTCATCTATGCGCATCATCAGTTTCAACGCCAACGGCCTGCGCTCGGCCGCCAGCAAGGGTTTCTTCGCGTGGTTCGCTGCCCAGGACGCCGACGTGCTGTGCGTGCAGGAGACCAAGGCCCAGGAGCACCAACTGGCCGGGCCGGATTTCCTGCCCACCGGCTACAAGGCCTGGTTTCGCGACGCCAGCACCAAGAAGGGCTACAGCGGGGTGGCGATCTACAGCCGGCGCGAGCCCGACGAAGTGCGCACCGCCCTGGGTTGGCCCGAGTTCGACGAAGAAGGCCGGTACATCGAGGCGCGCTTCGGCAACCTCAGCGTGGTCTCTTTTTATATCCCGTCCGGCTCTTCGGGCGAGTTGCGCCAGGGCTACAAGTTCCAGGTGATGGAATGGCTGCGGCCGATCCTGGACGAGTGGCTGGCCAGCGGCCGCCAGTACGTGCTGTGCGGCGACTGGAACATCGTGCGTACTGCGCTGGACATCAAGAACTGGAAGTCCAACCAGAAGAATTCCGGCTGCCTGCCGCCCGAGCGCGACTGGCTCAACGGCCTGTGCGCCGATGCGGCAGACGACGCCAACCCCGCCGAAGGCCGCGGCTGGGTCGACAGCTACCGCGTCCTGCACCCGCAAGGCCAGGACTACACCTGGTGGAGCAACCGCGGCGCCGCGCGCGCCAACAACGTCGGTTGGCGCATCGACTACCAACTGGTCACCCCCGGCCTGCGCGACACCTTGCGGGCCTGCTCGATCTACCGCGAAGAGCGCTTCTCCGACCACGCGCCGTACATCGTGGATTACGCACAGTGAGGCAGGCCAAGTCGGGGGGTTGCGCCATAGCGCGCCCGCATGTTGCCGAACGGAGCCAAGACTTTGCCGCCAACAGGGCCATCTGGCGGCACCTTGGCTACCGCAGCACGCGTGGTGGCGCTCATTGGCCATTACGCAGCCCGCCGATGCTTTTCGGATCGTTATTCTTCGACACGGATGTGCGTCGTTGCAGGACTGCACAGACCGCGCAAATCCAGACGCGCGAGGCGATGACAGTCGTCCGCGGCGGGCCGCATGCAGCGATGCCGTGGGCATCGCCAGCCACCACGATCACGGGCGTTCACGCTCGCTGGTGTGAGGCATGACCACGCCCGCACCCACCTACAAAGGCTGGCGCGGCATCCAGCGCGCCTTCGCCACGCCATCGGCGGCGACTATGGCGCTGCTCGGCTTCGGCAGCGGCTTGCCGTTCCTGCTGATCGCCTCGCAGACCTTGTCGACCCGTTTGCGCGATGTGGGGCTGGACCTGGGCAGCATCGGCTTGATCAGCCTGGCCAGCTTCTTTTACCTGCTCAAGTTCCTATGGGCGCCGCTGATCGACCGCTATGCGTTTCCGCTCACCGCGTTTCTGGGGCGCCGTCGTTCCTGGCTGCTGGTGGCGCAGATCGGCGTCACCATCGGCCTGTTCGCGCTGGCATTTTCGCGCCCGGATCTGAGCGTCACCGGCCTGGTCGCTTGGGTGTTGTTCGCCTCGTTCTGGGGCGCTACCCAGGACTCGGTGGTCGATGCCTATCGCATCGAAATCGCGCCGGATGCCGCGCAGGCCGCGTTGGCGGCGACCTACACGCTGGGCTACCGCATCGGCCTGATCCTGGGCGGTGCCGGTGCGTTGTACATGGCCCAATACCTCGGCTGGACCTGGGCGTACGTGGGCATGGCCGCACTGATGCTGGTGCCGATCGTCACCACCTTGGTGTGCCGCGAGCCCGGCCGCCCCGAAGCCACGGTGGTGCGCCGCGTGGACGTCGCCGGTGCGTTCTGGCAACCGATTTCCAGCTTCTTTTCCAGCAATGGGCTGGCGCTGGGCATCGTGCTGCTGCTGTTCGTGGGCCTGTACAAGTTTCCCGACCAGGTGATCGGCGTCATGGCGGGCCCGTTCTATCTGGATTCGGGCTTCACCAAGGCCGATATCGCCACCGTTTCCAAGCTGTTCGGCGTGTGGATGGGGATTGTCGGCGCCTTCGCGGGCGGCGCGGCAATTGCCGCGTTCGGGTTCCGGCGCATGCTGCTGGTGGCCGCGCTGGGGGTGGCCTTGTCCAACCTGGCGTTCCTGCTGATGGCGCACAACCCCGGCAAGCTGTGGGCGTTCTATGCCGCGCTCAGTGCCGATAACCTCTTCCAGGGGTTCGCCGCCACCGTGCTGGTGGCTTTCATGTCCTCGCTGACCGACCGCAACTTCACCGCAACCCAGTATGCGTTGCTGGTCTCGCTGGCCAACCTGCCGGGCAAGTTTGCCGGTGGCGTGTCCGGGTTCGTCGTCCAGGCGACCTCCTACAGCACCTTCTTCATCCTCAGCGCCCTGACCGTCATTCCCACCTTGATGTTGCTGGCCTGGCTGTGGCCGCGGCTATTGGCGCACGACAGGCGGCCGGATTGAAACGTCCGCCAAGGTTGCCGATGATGCGCGCGGGGCAGCGCATTGCACGAGGCAGGGCATGACCGATCTGGTATTGCGTGACATCGACCCGGTGCTGGTGGACCGCATTCGCCGCATTTCCGTCGCACGGAGCTGGACCCAGCACCAGACTGTCATGCATCTGCTCGAACAAGGCCTGTTCGCCAGCGAATACGAAGTCACCGGCGGCCTGCAGCACCCGGAGGTCGATGCCCTGGCCGAGGCGATTGCCGCGCTCAAGGCGCTGCCGGCGGGAAACAATCCCTAGCGCTGCCGCAGCTCCATCCCGGCCGGCACAGCCCGCCCCGCTCACGCCGGATAGATCGCTCCCAACAGCCGAGGGCCGGCCGCCCCGGTCACCGAGGGCAGATTGGCTGCGCGTCCGGCCAGCAGCTCGGCCGCCAGCCAGGCAAAGCCCATCGCTTCCAGGTAATCCGGGTCCAGCCCGTACTGCGCGCTGGATTCCACCACCATGCCCGGCAGCCGCGCCACCAGTCGCGCCAACAGCACCGGATTGCGTACGCCGCCGCCGCAGACCAGCACCCGGCGCGTGGTTGGCTGTAGCCGCAGCAAGGCATCGGCCACGCTGGCAGCGGTGAGTTCGAGCAAGGTCGCCTGCACATCGGCAGCGTCCAGCCGCGCGCTGCCCATCGCCTGCACGGCCCAGTCCAGATGGAATTGCTCGCGGCCGGTGCTCTTGGGCGGCGGTAACGCAAACCACGGGTCGGCCAGCAGCGCCTGCAGCAAAGCTGCATCCACGCGCCCGCTGGCGGCAAACGCACCCTCGGCATCGAACGGCGTGCCGTGATGGCGTTGGCACCAACTGTCCAGCAATGCATTGGCCGGGCCGGTATCGAATCCCAGCACCGCGCCATCGCGCGCAATCAAGGTCAGGTTGCCGATCCCGCCCAGATTGAGCACCGCGCGGTCTTCATCGCCTGCGCCCAGCATGGCCAGGTGGAAGGCGGGCATCAGTGGCGCGCCCTGGCCTCTGGCGGCCACATCGCGGCGGCGGAAATCGGCCACCGTGGTGATGCCGGTGTGCTCGGCAATTCGGCTGGCATCGCCGATCTGCCAGGTGAACGTCGGGTTGGCGTTGGGCCGGTGGCGGATGGTCTGCCCATGCGAGCCGATCGCACGAATCTGCCGACGCTCCACGCCACTGTCGCCGATCAACTGATTGGCTGCCGCCGCGAATGCCAGCCCCACTTGGGCGTCCAGCTGGCCCAGCGCATCGATGGCCACCGTCTCGGCGCCCTGGCCTATCGCCACCAAGGTCTGCCGCAACTGCGGCTCCCACGCCACCGTCGCCCCGGCCACCAATTCGCAGCGGCGGTGGGTGGCGTCGGCAAAGCGCACCAGCGCGGCATCGATGCCGTCGGCGCTGGTGCCCGACATCAGGCCCAGATACAAGGGAGAGTCAACGTGTTCCAAGACAGACATGCCGAAGCCAGAAAGACACGGCCGGCCAGCTTGTGCAGCCGGGCCGGGTCCGTCAACCGGTATGACGTGGGTAGCAGCCGTGCAGCTGGCGCGTCATCGCCGGGCCGGCATGGGCTGCAATCGCTGCCACGGCCATCGCCTGTGCCTCGAGACGCCCTGCCCACCTCGGGCATCGTCAGATCGGCAGTCGCGCCAGAAGCTGTCGGTCGACAGCAGAGCCAGCTGCCGGATTGGGAAGTCGCAGCATTCACCACCCGCAGTTCGCTGCAGCAAGTAGCTGCACGGCAACGACCACGCGACACGGCTGGAGGGAGCGCCCAGCCCTTGCTGCGCCACTTCGCTACGCAGCCGCAACGCAGCTGACGCAATGACTAGCCGCAGGCGCTCAACTGCGCGACTTGCCCTTGGCCGGCTTGCCGGCGTCGGCGTAGATCAGCTTCTCCATGCCCTCGATGCGGGCCATGGCCGGCGCCGTCTGCGCGCGAAACGCCGCCAGTTCGGCGCCCTGCAGCGGCTCGGGCGGCGGCATCGTCACCGACATCGGATTGCGCTGCTGCCCGCCCACGCGGAATTCGTAATGCAGATGCGGGCCGGTGGCCAGGCCGGTCATGCCGACATAGCCGATCACCGTGCCCTGGTTGATGCGCTGCCCGGCCTTGATCTTGCCAAAGCGCGACATGTGCCCGTACAGCGTGCTGTAGTTCTTGCCGTGGTCCAGGATCACCACGTTGCCGTAACCGCGCTGGGTTCCGACAAACACCACCCGCGCATCGCCGGCTGCCATGATCGGCGTGCCCGAAGCGGCCGCATAGTCCACACCCTTGTGCATGCGCATGGTGCCCAGCACCGGATGCTTGCGTGCACCGAAGGTGGAGCTGATCCGGCTATAGGCCACCGGCATGCGGATAAAGCTCTTCTTGAGCGGGCGGCCAGTGGTGTCGAAGTACTCGGCCGGTTTGCCGGCACGCTCGAAGCGGAACCCCGTATAGGTCTTGCCGCCAGTGGTGAACGTCGCCGCCAGGATGTCGCCGGTGCTGATCCGCTCGCCTTCGCGCCAGGTTTCATCCATGACCACGCTGAACCGGTCGCCGGGCTGCAGATCCTTGTCGAAGTCGATGTCGTACTTGAAGATCTCGTCGGTCATGATCGCCACCGCCGCCGGCGACAATCCGGATTTACCGGCCGAGGCATACAACGAACTGCTGATCTCCCCGCTGGCTACGACGGTGCGCGTGGTGGTCGCCCGCTCGGTCACGTTCTCGCGCACGGCGTCGCCCAGCAGGCGCAGTTCCACCCGATGACTGTCGTCGCGATCGAAGCGCAGTGCGCGCAGTTGGCCAGGCGTCGGCATGTCGAAGGCGATCTCGGTACCCGGTCGCAGCTTGGTCAGCGCCTCCTTGGTCCCAGGGTGCGCCAGCACCTGGTACATCACCGCAGTCGGGATTCCCAGCTCGCCGAACAAGGTGCTCAGGGTCTGGCCCGGCTTGACCTGCAGAATTTCCCAATCGGTGCTCGGCGCCAGCTGCTTGCGGCTGGGAATCAGCGGCGGCAACGGCAACGCCAGCGTGGAATGGCTGGAAAGCGGCGTGTCGATGGCGTTGGAAAAACCCGGCACGATGGTGGCAACCAGCGCACCGATGGTGGCGAACAGGCTGGCGTGGATCCAGTGACGACGTGTCCAGCGGTCATTGAACGCGGCCGGCAGATGCGCCTTGAGCTTGCGATGCAGTGCAGTGTCGTGAAGGACGTGGAGGCGTTCGTGAAAGCGCCGCTTGCGTGCACGGCCCTGCTCTGAGTTCTGCATCGTTCAAATTCCTCGCTGGCTCGAAGTGCGAGCCCAATCGCCGGTACCATAGACAGCCTGTAACAGCGCGTCAAACCATTGAGCCTGTTCATTATTTTCACTTGGCGCGGAATTAACTCGCGTTTAACATCATTCACGTTTTTGACGGCAAGCGCCGCTGGAGTCTGTGGTTGGCCACTATCGAAGAATCCCTCGCACTCATCGGCCGTGGTGCCGAAGAGATCCTCAAGCTCGATCAGCTGCAGGCGCGGCTCGCCACCGGTAAGCCGCTGCGGGTGAAGGCCGGCTTCGATCCCACCGCGCCGGATCTGCATCTGGGCCATACCGTGCTGCTCAACAAGATGCGGCAGTTTCAACAGCTCGGCCATCAGGTGATCTTCCTGATTGGCGACTTCACCGGGATGATCGGCGACCCGAGCGGCAAGAACGCCACCCGCAAGCCGCTCAGCCGCGAGGATGTGCTGGCCAACGCGCGCACCTACGAAGAGCAGGTCTTCAAGATCCTGGACCGCGAACGCACCGAAGTGCGCTTCAACTCCGAATGGTTCGGCCAGATGAGCGCAGCCGACATGATCAAGCTCTCTGCCCAGCACACGGTCGCGCGCATGCTCGAACGCGACGATTTCGCCAAACGCTTCGGCGGCCAGCAGCCGATCGCCATCCACGAATTTCTCTATCCACTGGTGCAGGGCTACGACTCGGTCGCGCTGAAGGCCGACGTGGAGCTCGGCGGCACCGATCAGAAGTTCAACCTGTTGATGGGGCGTGGCCTGCAGGAGCACTACGGTCAGGCCCCGCAGATCGTGCTGACCATGCCGCTGCTGGAAGGCCTGGATGGCGTGGCCAAGATGTCCAAGTCACTGGGCAATTACATCGGCATCAACGAACCGGCCATCGACATCGTCACCAAGACGATGAAGATCGGCGACGAGCTGACCTGGCGCTGGATCGACCTGCTGTCCTTCGATATCGGCCTGGCCGAAGCGGCGCGCCTGAAAGAGCAGGTCGCTGCCGGCGAACTGCATCCGCGCGAGGTCAAATTGCGCCTGGCACGCGAGCTGGCTACCCGGTTCCACGATGCCGCAACCGCGGAGCAGGCCATTGCCGGCTGGCATGCGGTGGTGACAGGGCAGGGCGACACCAGTCTGCTGCCGCTGCAAGAAGTGCTAGTTCCCGATGAAGGCCTGCGCCTTGCCGGCCTCCTGACTGCCGCCGGCCTGACGCCCAGCAACTCCGAGGCCACCCGCAAGCTCAAGGAGCGTGCGGTCAAGATCGATGGCGAAGTGGTGGAGGATCCCAGCCGCGTCTTCACGCGCGGCTTCGAAGGGGTCATCCAGGTAGGCAAACGCAATTTTGCCCGCATATTGCTCGTCACCGCGTAAAAAGCACACCGAGGTTGTTGCGAAGCGGCAATCTCTGTGGCCTCGCACGTCTTAACGCAGTAGATGGAAGTAACAGTCCCAGGTACTGGAAGGCTCCTGCCAACGTAACTAATGCGTAGCGCTCACTTTTGGCAATGGCGTGAAAAATTTTTCACAAAACGCTTCCCAAATCGGTTGGGTGGGCATATAGTTCGCCTCCCCGCCGCAACGGCCTCCGCAAACGCGGAACCAGAGCGAAAGGGTTCGAAAATTCCTTGAAATTAAGGTGTTGACGAAACGAAAAAGCCGGCTATGATGGGCGGCTCGCTACACGGAAAGATGCTTCGGCAGATTGAAGTGCAGCGGCGGCAACTTCCTCTTCACGAGGGGTTGACGAGGATGAAAAGCCTGCTAATATGGCCGGCTCGCTTCGCAGAAAGCCTTTGGGTCGAAGCGAAGCAGCGTCAGCCACCTCGAAATGAGGTGTTGACGGCAAGAAAAAGTCCGCTATAATGGGCGGCTCGCTTCGACGGAAACGACGAAGCTGACGGGAACGGCGCTGAGGCCACTCCCCAAGTTCTTTGACAGTGTGCGCAGGTAATTTGTGCGGACGCCTGCAGGAAGGATGATTGTCCATCTTGCAGACGTTTAATCAAGCAACATATTAATTGCTTTGCAAGCGATAAGTTGCCAGTGGTTGGACTTCTGCAGCTAAAGTATTTGCCTTCGGGCATGTAATTTTAAGTGAAGAGTTTGATCCTGGCTCAGAGTGAACGCTGGCGGCAGGCCTAACACATGCAAGTCGAACGGCAGCACAGTAAGAGCTTGCTCTTATGGGTGGCGAGTGGCGGACGGGTGAGGAATACATCGGAATCTACTCTTTCGTGGGGGATAACGTAGGGAAACTTACGCTAATACCGCATACGACCTACGGGTGAAAGCGGAGGACCTTCGGGCTTCGCGCGGTTGAATGAGCCGATGTCGGATTAGCTAGTTGGCGGGGTAAAGGCCCACCAAGGCGACGATCCGTAGCTGGTCTGAGAGGATGATCAGCCACACTGGAACTGAGACACGGTCCAGACTCCTACGGGAGGCAGCAGTGGGGAATATTGGACAATGGGCGCAAGCCTGATCCAGCCATGCCGCGTGGGTGAAGAAGGCCTTCGGGTTGTAAAGCCCTTTTGTTGGGAAAGAAAAGCAGTCGGTTAATACCCGATTGTTCTGACGGTACCCAAAGAATAAGCACCGGCTAACTTCGTGCCAGCAGCCGCGGTAATACGAAGGGTGCAAGCGTTACTCGGAATTACTGGGCGTAAAGCGTGCGTAGGTGGTGGTTTAAGTCTGTTGTGAAAGCCCTGGGCTCAACCTGGGAATTGCAGTGGATACTGGGTCACTAGAGTGTGGTAGAGGGTAGCGGAATTCCCGGTGTAGCAGTGAAATGCGTAGAGATCGGGAGGAACATCCGTGGCGAAGGCGGCTACCTGGACCAACACTGACACTGAGGCACGAAAGCGTGGGGAGCAAACAGGATTAGATACCCTGGTAGTCCACGCCCTAAACGATGCGAACTGGATGTTGGGTGCAATTTGGCACGCAGTATCGAAGCTAACGCGTTAAGTTCGCCGCCTGGGGAGTACGGTCGCAAGACTGAAACTCAAAGGAATTGACGGGGGCCCGCACAAGCGGTGGAGTATGTGGTTTAATTCGATGCAACGCGAAGAACCTTACCTGGTCTTGACATCCACGGAACTTTCCAGAGATGGATTGGTGCCTTCGGGAACCGTGAGACAGGTGCTGCATGGCTGTCGTCAGCTCGTGTCGTGAGATGTTGGGTTAAGTCCCGCAACGAGCGCAACCCTTGTCCTTAGTTGCCAGCACGTAATGGTGGGAACTCTAAGGAGACCGCCGGTGACAAACCGGAGGAAGGTGGGGATGACGTCAAGTCATCATGGCCCTTACGACCAGGGCTACACACGTACTACAATGGTAGGGACAGAGGGCTGCAAACCCGCGAGGGCAAGCCAATCCCAGAAACCCTATCTCAGTCCGGATTGGAGTCTGCAACTCGACTCCATGAAGTCGGAATCGCTAGTAATCGCAGATCAGCATTGCTGCGGTGAATACGTTCCCGGGCCTTGTACACACCGCCCGTCACACCATGGGAGTTTGTTGCACCAGAAGCAGGTAGCTTAACCTTCGGGAGGGCGCTTGCCACGGTGTGGCCGATGACTGGGGTGAAGTCGTAACAAGGTAGCCGTATCGGAAGGTGCGGCTGGATCACCTCCTTTTGAGCATGACGTCATCGTCCTGTCGGGCGTCCTCACAAATTACCTGCATTCAGAGATGCGTATCGGCACAGGCCGGTATGCGAAAGTCCCATCATGGGGCCTTAGCTCAGCTGGGAGAGCACCTGCTTTGCAAGCAGGGGGTCGTCGGTTCGATCCCGACAGGCTCCACCATTTGAGTGAAACGACTTTGGGTCTGTAGCTCAGGTGGTTAGAGCGCACCCCTGATAAGGGTGAGGTCGGTGGTTCGAGTCCTCCCAGACCCACCACTCTGAATGTAGTGCACACTTAAGAATTTATATGGCTCAGCGTTGAGGCTGAGACATGTTCTTTTATAACTTGTGACGTAGCGAGCGTTTGAGATATCTATCTAAACGTGTCGTTGAGGCTAAGGCGGGGACTTCGAGTCCCTAAATAATTGAGTCGTATGTTCGCGTTGGTGGCTTTGTACCCCACACAACACGGCGTATGGCCCCGAGGCAACTTGGGGTTATATGGTCAAGCGAATAAGCGCACACGGTGGATGCCTAGGCGGTCAGAGGCGATGAAGGACGTGGTAGCCTGCGAAAAGTGTCGGGGAGCTGGCAACAAGCTTTGATCCGGCAATGTCCGAATGGGGAAACCCACTGCTTCGGCAGTATCCTGCAGTGAATTCATAGCTGCTGGAAGCGAACCCGGTGAACTGAAATATCTAAGTAACCGGAGGAAAAGAAATCAACCGAGATTCCCTGAGTAGTGACGAGCGAACGGGGAGCAGCCCTTAAGCTGGAATGGCTTTAGAAAAACAATCTGGAAAGATTGGCCATAGAAGGTGATAGCCCTGTATTTAAAAGGGCCACTCCAGTGAAGACGAGTAGGGCGGGGCACGTGAAACCCTGTCTGAATAGGGGGGGACCATCCTCCAAGGCTAAATACTCCTGACCGACCGATAGTGAACCAGTACCGTGAGGGAAAGGCGAAAAGAACCCCGGAGAGGGGAGTGAAATAGATCCTGAAACCGTGTGCGTACAAGCAGTAGGAGCTCGCAAGAGTGACTGCGTACCTTTTGTATAATGGGTCAGCGACTTACTGTTCGTGGCAAGCTTAACCGTATAGGGGAGGCGAAGGGAAACCGAGTCTGATAAGGGCGCATAGTCGCGGGCAGTAGACCCGAAACCGGGTGATCTAGTCATGGCCAGGGTGAAGGTGCCGTAACAGGTACTGGAGGCCCGAACCCACGTCTGTTGCAAAAGACGGGGATGAGCTGTGATTAGGAGTGAAAAGCTAATCGAACCCGGAGATAGCTGGTTCTCCTCGAAAGCTATTTAGGTAGCGCCTCATATGTATCCTCTCGGGGGTAGAGCACTGTTATGGCTAGGGGGTCATCGCGACTTACCAAACCATTGCAAACTCCGAATACCGAGACGGACTGTATGGGAGACACACGGCGGGTGCTAACGTCCGTCGTGAAAAGGGAAACAACCCAGACCCACAGCTAAGGTCCCAAATTCACTGCTAAGTGGAAAACGATGTGGAAAGGCATAGACAGCCAGGAGGTTGGCTTAGAAGCAGCCACCCTTTAAAGAAAGCGTAATAGCTCACTGGTCGAGTCGGTCTGCGCGGAAGATTTAACGGGGCTAAGCAGTGAACCGAAGCTTGGGGTGCATAAAACTTGTTTTATGCGCGGTAGAGGAGCGTTCCGTAAGCCTGCGAAGGTGGATTGAGAAGTCTGCTGGAGGTATCGGAAGTGCGAATGCTGACATGAGTAACGATAATGCGGGTGAAAAGCCCGCACGCCGAAAGCCCAAGGTTTCCTTGCGCAACGTTAATCGACGCAGGGTTAGTCGGTCCCTAAGGCGAGGGCGAAAGCCGTAGTCGATGGGAAGCAGGTTAATATTCCTGCACCTCGCGTGAGTGCGATGGAGGGACGGAGAAGGTTAGGTGTACCGGGCGTTGGTTGTCCCGGGGAAAGGCGGTAGGTTTGGATCTTTGGCAAATCCGGGATCCTTTAAGACCGAGCACCGAGACGAGCCTTTTTGGCGAAGTCACTGATACCACGCTTCCAGGAAAAGCTCCTAAGCTTCAGCTCACGAAGACCGTACCGTAAACCGACACAGGTGGGTAGGATGAGAATTCTCAGGCGCTTGAGAGAACTCGGGTGAAGGAACTAGGCAACATGGCACCGTAACTTCGGGAGAAGGTGCACCCTTTTTGGTGGCTCGTGCGAGCTATAGCTGAAGAGGGTCGCAGAAACCAGGCCGCTGCGACTGTTTATCAAAAACACAGCACTCTGCAAACACGAAAGTGGACGTATAGGGTGTGACGCCTGCCCGGTGCTGGAAGGTTAATTGATGGGGTCAGCCGCAAGGCGAAGCTCTTGATCGAAGCCCCAGTAAACGGCGGCCGTAACTATAACGGTCCTAAGGTAGCGAAATTCCTTGTCGGGTAAGTTCCGACCTGCACGAATGGCGTAACGACAGCGGCGCTGTCTCCACCCGAGACTCAGTGAAATTGAAATCGCTGTGAAGATGCAGCGTTCCCGTGGCAAGACGGAAAGACCCCGTGAACCTTTACTATAGCTTTACACTGAACGTTGAGTTCGTCTGTGTAGGATAGGTGGGAGGCTATGAAACTGTGGCGCTAGCTGCAGTGGAGCCATCCTTGAAATACCACCCTGTCGTGCTTGACGTTCTAACCTAGGTCCGTTATCCGGATCAGGGACCGTGTATGGTGGGTAGTTTGACTGGGGCGGTCTCCTCCTAAAGAGTAACGGAGGAGCACGAAGGTACGCTCAGCGCGGTCGGACATCGCGCACTGTGTGCAAAGGCATAAGCGTGCTTGACTGCAAGATCGACGGATCAAGCAGGTACGAAAGTAGGTCTTAGTGATCCGGTGGTTCTGTATGGAAGGGCCATCGCTCAACGGATAAAAGGTACTCCGGGGATAACAGGCTGATACCGCCCAAGAGTTCATATCGACGGCGGTGTTTGGCACCTCGATGTCGGCTCATCACATCCTGGGGCTGTAGTCGGTCCCAAGGGTATGGCTGTTCGCCATTTAAAGTGGTACGCGAGCTGGGTTCAGAACGTCGTGAGACAGTTCGGTCCCTATCTGCCATGGGCGTTGGAAGTTTGAGAGGGGCTGCTCCTAGTACGAGAGGACCGGAGTGGACGAACCTCTGGTGTTCCGGTTGTCACGCCAGTGGCATTGCCGGGTAGCTATGTTCGGAAGCGATAACCGCTGAAAGCATCTAAGCGGGAAGCGCGCCTCAAGATGAGACTTCCCGGGGCACAAGCCCCCTAAAGGAACCATGTAGACTACGTGGTTGATAGGTCAGGTGTGTAAGTACAGCAATGTATTGAGCTAACTGATACTAATGATCCGTGCGGCTTGACCATATAACCTCAAGTTGCCTTGGTCCCAACGAACGTTGGTAGATCATCAAATGCAAGCTACGTCACAAGTTAACTATGCGAGGCTGAGCGCCGTAGGTGCTTCCATACGCAAACGCTTGCACACCCGTGCTCACGTTTGAGGAAGCAGCAACTGGCGACGCTCCAACCGTCTCCCTGGTGAAATTAGCGCTGTGGAACCACCCGATCCCATCCCGAACTCGGAAGTGAAACGCAGCTGCGCCGATGGTAGTGTGGCTCAAGCCATGCAAGAGTAGGTCATCGCCAGGGGCTTTACCCCGAAACCCTCAGTCCGCAAGGACTGAGGGTTTCTTTTTTTGCGCCCAAATTGATACAAGACCCAGTCGGGGATGGCCTCAGGGCGCCTGAAAGCCGGCGGCGACCCAGGTGCTGCAGCAGCACAGCACATGAGATAACCGCCGCAAATCGCCTGGCGGTGGGGAGTTAGTCACCCCACAGCACCGCGCTCATCCAGCCGCCTCGCCCGCTTACCCTGCGCCGCTTGCCAGTCGGCGCCGACATCGCCTTCGTGGTAGCGGTCCAGGGCCAAGGCGCCCGTATGGCCGCGGCTGCGAATGCCCCGCAACACAAAGCACGCGCTCCCCGTAACCTGCGGGCCACCGGCACTGAGGGTTTATCCTTGGCCGCCAAACCGCCTGGCCAGTGCCAGGCGCGCCAGGCGGCAGTCGCTGGAGCCGATCACCGCACGATCAACGGCTGGTCGAGCAGGCTCATGCAGGCATGCATGAGCAGTCCCAGGTACTGGCCCACCAAAGGCGTGGCTCAGCATTACATTGCTACGCCATGGACCGCTTCCACGCCATGCAATCGAAGGAGCGATTACGGCAAGCCGTAATCGCCAAGGGCCGCGGCTGCGAGAGACCCGCAGCGTCATAGCGAAACAAGTCGTGCACCCTTCTAGCGTTAGTCCACCTGCCTGGCCAGGGCCAGTGCCAATGCCAGTGCCAGTGCCAGTGCCAGTGCCAGTGCCAGACGCTGGGGCGGCAGTCGCTGGAGTCGATAACAGCACGATCAATGGCTGGCCGAGCAGGCGCATGCAGGCATGCATGAGCAGTCCCAGGAAACTGGCCCACCAAGGCAAGGCTCAGCATTACCTTGCTACGCCATTGACCGCTTCCATGCCATGCAATCGAAGGAGTAATTACGGCAAGCCGTAATCGCCAAGGGCCGCCGCTGTGAGAAATCCGCAGCGTCATAGCGAAACAAGTCGTGCACCATCTAGTTTTAGTCCACCTGCTTGGCCAGGGCCAGACACCGGGGCGGCAGTCGCTGGAGTCGATAACAGACAGCGCCCCTGATAGCCTCGCTCGGCCGACGTCCTTGCCCGCCCGCCCTTGATACGAAGGATGGCCTACAGCAGACCGGTCACGGCATCTGCAATGTTTCCCACATCTTGGTGAGACCAAATCGAAGGCACCAGTGGCATCACGGTGTGCGGTGAAGGTATCCGATAAGTCTTGGATCGAATCCAGCGATGTGCATCGAGGGAACACCCATGGAGCGACCGACTCGAACAGCTGGGGAAGTGCACCGCGAATTCGCCCCGGTTTCGCCAAGTGGGGGCCGATGCTTTATGTCGTTGGGATATTCACCACCACAGACAGCTTGAAACACTGCGCCCAACGAACAAAAAACCCCGCCTAAGCGGGGTTTTTTGTCGTGCTGACAGTACATCTGGCTGCAATCGGTGGAGACTGACCGATTAGCGCTGAGGCCATGATCTGCTGGCTGGTATCAGTCGCCCAATGTCAGCAGCGAGGCGTTACCGCCTGCTGCGGTGGTGTTGACGGTGACGACCTTCTCGGTAGCAAAACGCAGCAAGTAATGCGGGCCGCCCGCCTTGGGACCGGTGCCGGACAGGCCCTGGCCGCCGAACGGTTGTACGCCGACCACGGCGCCGATCTGGTTGCGATTGACGTAGACGTTGCCTACCGCCACGCGCGAGGTGATGCGGTCGATCGTCTCATCGATACGCGAGTGGACACCCAACGTGAGGCCGTAACCGGTCGCATTGATCTGCTCGATGACGGCATCGAGCTGGTCGGCCTTCCAGCGAATTACATGCAGCACCGGCCCAAAAATTTCGCGTTGCAGCTGCGACAGCGATGTCAGCTCATAGGCACGTGGAGCGAAGAAGCTGCCATGCGCGGTGCTGGCGTCCAGGGCGGTGCTCCCGATCAGACGCGCTTCGCGATCCATGCGTGCAGCGTGATCGTCGAGAATCTTGAGTGCATCAGCATCGATCACGGGGCCAACGTCGGTCGAGAGCAGGCCCGGATCACCGATCTTCAACTCGCCCATTGCACCGGCCAGCATCGTCATGACCTTGTCGGCGATGTCGTCCTGGACGAACAGGACGCGCGCCGCGGAGCAGCGCTGCCCGGCCGAGATGAAGGCACTGGAAATGGCGTCCTTGACCACCGCTTCGGGCAACGAGGACGAGTCGGCGATGAAGGCGTTCTGGCCGCCGGTTTCGGCGATCAAGACGCCGATGGCGGCATCGCGTGCGGCCAAGGTGCGGTTGATGATGCGTGCGGTTTCGGTAGAACCGGTGAACGCGACGCCGGCAACGCGCGGGTCGTTAGTCAGCGCAGCACCAACGGTAGCGCCGTCACCTGGCAGGAACTGCACCGCCGCTTCCGGCACGCCGGCTTCGTGCAGCAGTTTGACCGCTGCAAAGCCAATCAGGTTGGTTTGCTCGGCCGGTTTGGCGATGACCGTATTGCCGGCCGCCAGCGCTGCGGCGACCTGGCCGAGGAAGATCGCCAACGGGAAGTTCCATGGACTGATGCAGACAAAGACGCCACGCCCGTGCAGCTGCAGCTCGTTGGATTCGCCGGTTGGCCCGGGCAGGCGCTCGGGTGCACCGAACTGCGCACGCGCCTGGCCTGCGTAATAGCGCAGGAAATCGACGGCCTCGCGGACTTCGGCCACGGCGTCGGGCAGCGTCTTGCCGGCTTCCTTGACGCAGATCGACATGAAGTCGGGCATGCGCGTTTCGAGCAGATCGGCCGCATGTTCCAGGATGGTGGCGCGGCTGGCCGCAGGTGTGCGGTTCCAGGCCGGTTGCGCGGCCGCAGCGCTGGCCAGCGACTTCTGGACGGTATCCGGATCGGCCGGGTGCCACTGTCCAACCGTCTCGCGGCGATCTGCCGGATTCAACACCGCTTGGCCAGGCGTGCTGATTACCGCACCGGGCACCAGGGGCGTGGCCTTCCACGGTTTGATCGCAGCGTTGAGTTGCTCGGCGAGCAGGCGCAGATCGTTGTCGTTGGCGAGATTGGCGCCCATGGAGTTTTTCCTGTTCTGGTTCTGGCTACGCAGCACATCGGCTGGCAGTGGAATCTTGGGATGCGGGATGGAAGTAAATGACGTTACCGCTTCGACCGGGTCGCGGATGAGGTCTTCGATGGCGACATCCTCGTCGGTGATGCGATTGACGAAGCTGGAATTGGCGCCGTTTTCGAGCAGGCGACGCACCAGATACGGCAGCAGATCTTCGTGCGAGCCAACCGGTGCATAGACGCGGCATGGCAGATCGAGACGATCGGCAGGAATCACTTCGGCATACAGGTCATCGCCCATGCCGTGCAGTTTCTGGTGCTCGTAGGTTTTGCCTGCCGCAATCGCGCGGACTGCGGCAATGGTCTGCGCGTTGTGCGTGGCGAACATGGGGTAGAGCGCGTCGCTGTGCGCGAACATGCGACGCGCGCATGCCAGGTACGACACGTCGGTGTTTTGCTTACGCGTAAACACCGGGTAGCCGGGATGTCCTTCGATCTGGGCGCGCTTGATCTCTGCGTCCCAGTACGCGCCTTTGACCAGGCGCACCGGAATGCGTCGCCCGACACGGCGCGCCAGATCGGCAAGAAAATCGATCGTGTACGGCGTGCGTTTTTGATACGCCTGCACGGCCAGGCCATAGCCCTCCCAGCCATCCAATGACGGGTCGGAGAAGGTGGCCTCGATGATGTCCAGCGACAGTTCCAGCCGATCGGCTTCCTCGGCGTCGACGGTGTAGCCGATGCCGTAGGACTTGGCCAACTGCGCAAGTTCCAGCACGCCCGGCACCAGCTCTGCCATCACGCGGGCACGCTTGGCGTGCTCGTAACGCGGATACAGCGCCGACAGCTTGATCGAGATGCTGGGCGCGGCGAATACATCGGTACCGACGAAACTGCCGCTGCGGCCGATCGCATGAATCGCATCGCGATACGCCTGCAGATAGCGCTGCGCATCCTTCATGGTGAGCGCGCCTTCGCCAAGCATGTCGAACGAATAGCGGTAGTTGGCGTTGTCGCCCTTGCGCGAACGCGACAGCGCTTCGCCGATGGTGCGGCCCATGACGAACTGATGGCCCATGATCTTCATGGCCTGGCGCACGGCCAGGCGGATCACCGGCTCGCCGACGCGGCCGATCAGGCGTTTGAAGGCGCCCGGCACATCGGCGCGGGTGAGGTCGTTGAGCTGCACCAACTGGCCGGTCAGCATCAGGCCCCAGGTGGAGGCGTTGACCAGCACCGAATCGCTGCCGCCCATATGCTTTTTCCAATCCGCATCGCCGAGCTTGTCGCGGATCAGCTTGTCGGCGGTGTCCTGGTCGGGAATGCGCAGCAGTGCCTCGGCCACGCACATCAGCAGCACGCCTTCTTCGCTACCCAGGTCGTATTGGCGCATGAAGGCCTCGATGGCGCCCTGATTCTGCGCACGTGCCCGCACACGGGTCACCAGGTCGGCCGCGATCGCCTGCACCTTGGCTTGCTCGGCGGCAGGCAGGCGTGCCTGCTCGAGCAATTCACGCACGTGCTCGGTTTCGTCCTTGAGCCAGGCGGCGGTCATGGCAGCACGCAATGCGCCAGGTGCGGCGGGCAGTTCGGGCGCCAACAGCGGGGGCGCGACTGAGGTAGAGGCAAGCGGGTCGAGCTGTGCGTTCATGCGAAAGGTGCCTTGGATTCTCTGCGCATTCTAGTGAGCCAGACGGCGTGCGCACTTGTGTGGAAGCGGCGGCTTTCCCGCCGTTTTGTGCATGCCGCCACCGCAGGTGCGCGACACGGCGTGCCGGCACCGCCATTGTCGAGCAACGCAGAAGTGATTGATTTGCCCGCACTTTTAGCTGCACTGCAGCAAATTTTTGATCGTTGGAAATGCTTGCCGCATGTGTTGGCGCGGGTCTACCATCGGACTATTCCCGCAGTGCGCTGCGTGCTGTTTATGATCGAAGTGCTGCCGTTGATGTCCGAAGGGGTTGGGACGCAGCTGCGGTTGCGGCCTCCGCGGGCACTGTCGGCCAGGCAATTCGTGCAGCTGTTCGCAGTGTTGGCGGGAACGATGTGGTTATTTGCAGGCCTGGGGTGGTGGACCGGCAATGCGTTCGCGCCGGTGTTTGCCCTGGTGCACAGTGGTGTGGTGGCGCTGGCGCTGCGGCAGTTGTGGCGAAGTGGCGAGCGCGAGGAAGCGATCCGGGTGGGGGAGGCCGTTGTCGAGGTGTTTCCGTCCGGGCATGCGCCACCAGCGTTTCAGGCACATCCGCACTGGGTGCGGCTTTGCATCGAACGCGATGACAGGGTGTTGCTGGTCAGCAGCGGCAAGCAGATCGAGATCGGAAGTTTTCTCGGGCCGGCCGAACGTGTGGAACTGGCAACAACGCTCAAACGCTTGCTCGCGGCCGCCAATGGCCGTCACCGATGACGTAAGGGTCTAGGCAATGACGCAACGCAGCAGCTGGAAGTCGATCAACACCTGCAAACACGTGGGCCTGGCGATGGCGGCGCTGCTGAGCGCGCCGGTGGCCTGGGCGCAATCGGCCGATCCAAAGGAATGGCAGCTCAATATGGGGCGCGGGGTGACCCAGACCGCGCGCATGGCCTACGAGGCGCATATGGTGGCGCTGTGGGTGTGCGTGGTGATTGGCGCGCTGGTGTTCTCGGCGATGGGCTATGCGATGTTCAAGTTCCGCAAGTCCAAGGGGGCGGTGGCTGCGCAATTCAGTCACAACACCACCGCTGAAGTGTTGTGGACGGTGATTCCGGTCCTGGTGCTGATCGCGATGGCGTGGCCAGCAACGGCAAAACTGATTGCGATGTACGACACCCGCGAATCGGAAATGACGGTCAAGGTGACCGGTTATCAGTGGATGTGGAAGTACGAATATCTGGGCCAGGGCGTGGAATTCACCAGTCGCCTGGCACGCGAATCCGATCGTATCCGCCAAAGCGGCGAGCGCCCCACCGCAGCCTCGCAGCCGCATTACCTGCTGGATGTCGACAACCGCCTGGTGCTGCCGGTCAATACCAAGATCCGCTTCGTGATTACTGCCGACGATGTGATCCACGCGTGGTGGGTGCCGGCGCTGGGATGGAAGCAAGATGCGATTCCCGGCATCGTCAACGAAGCCTGGACCAATATCGAGCAGCCGGGCGTGTATCGCGGGCAGTGCGCAGAGTTGTGCGGCAAGGATCATGGCTTCATGCCGATCGTGGTGGAGGCATTGCCCAAGGCTGACTTCCAGCGCTGGCTGGCGTCGCGTCGCAGTGCGTCAGGCGCAGCGCCGGAAGCGGCGCCAGCCGCCGCACCGACGCCGGCCGGTGCACCGGCCGCCCCGGCAGGTGACACCGCGCCGGCTGCGGCACCGGCACCGGCCGCAACACCGACCGCCGCTCTTTAATCGCCCGCAACCGCTCGCTTCGCAGAGGTCGTTCCGTCATGGCGCATACCGCAGTCGATCACCACGGACACCACCAGCCCGGTTTCGTCGAGCGCTGGTTCTTTTCGACCAATCACAAGGATATCGGCACGCTGTACCTGCTGTTTTCCTTCGTGATGTTCATCATCGGCGCGGCGATGAGCGTGGTGATTCGCGCCGAATTGATGCAGCCCGGCTTGCAGTTCGTCAAACCGGAGTTCTTCAACCAGATGACCACCGTGCATGCACTGGTGATGATCTTCGGCGGCGTGATGCCGGCTTTCGTCGGTTTGGCCAACTGGATGATTCCGTTGCAGATCGGTGCGCCGGACATGGCGTTGCCGCGCATGAACAACTGGTCGTTCTGGTTGCTGCCGGTCGCCTTTACCCTGCTGCTGCTAACGCTGTTTCTGCCGGGGGGCGCGCCGGCCGGCGGCTGGACGCTGTACCCACCGCTGTCGCTGCAGGGCGGCTACAACGTCGCCTTCAGCGTGTTTGCGATCCATGTGGCCGGCGTCAGTTCGATCATGGGCGCGATCAACATCATCGCCACTGTGCTCAACATGCGCGCGCCGGGCATCGATCTGCTGAAGATGCCGATCTTCTGCTGGGCCTGGCTGATCACCGCGTTCCTGCTGATCGCGGTGATGCCGGTGCTGGCCGGTGCAGTGACCATGTTGCTGACCGACAAGTTCTTCGGCACCAGTTTCTTCAACGCGGCCGGCGGCGGCGATCCGGTGATGTACCAGCACATCTTCTGGTTCTTCGGGCATCCGGAGGTCTACATCATGATCCTGCCGGCGTTCGGCGTGGTCAGCGAGATCATCCCGACCTTCAGCCGCAAGCCGTTGTTCGGCTACCAGGCGATGGTGTACGCCATCGCAGCGATCGCGTTCCTGAGCTTTATCGTGTGGGCGCATCACATGTTCACCGTAGGCATGCCGCTCGGTGGCGAAATCTATTTCATGTTCGCCACCATGCTGATCTCCATCCCGACCGGGGTGAAGGTGTTCAACTGGGTCAGCACGATGTGGAAAGGCTCGCTGACCTTCGAGTCGCCGATGCTGTGGGCCGTGGCCTTCGTGATCCTGTTCAGCATCGGAGGCTTTTCCGGGCTGATGCTGGCGATCGTGCCGGCGGACTTCCAGTATCACGACACCTACTTCGTGGTGGCGCATTTCCACTACGTGCTGGTGACCGGTGCAGTGTTCGCGTTGATCGCGGCGGTGTACTACTGGTGGCCCAAGTGGACCGGGCGGATGTACAACGAGACCTGGGCCAAGGTGCACTTCTGGTGGACGATGGTGTTCGTCAACCTGCTGTTCTTCCCGCAGCACTTCCTTGGCTTGGCCGGCATGCCGCGGCGCATTCCCGACTACAACGTGGTGTTCGCCGACTGGAACCTGGTCAGTTCGATCGGTGCGTTCGGCATGTTCGTCACGCCGTTCCTGATGGCCGCGATCCTGCTGTCCTCGCTGCGCAGTGGCGCACGTGCACAGGCGCGCTCTTGGGAAGGCGCCAAGGGCCTGGAGTGGACGGTGCCGTCACCCGCCCCGGCGCATACCTTCACCGTGCCGCCGGTGATCAAGCCTGGAGATCTTGCGCATGAAGACATCGGCCACTGAGTCCGCCTCGGAGCCGGCGGTGACGCGTCTGCTATCTGCTGCGGAACGGCAGGCGCAACAACGCCGCGCCGTGCGTCGCACCGCGATCACGGTCGGCATCATTGCGTTGCTGATCTATGCAGGCTTCATCGCCTCGGGAGTCATCGGGCGGTGAGTGCACGCGCGCCCGCACGCGCGCCGACGGCCGGCTTGTTCAAGCTGCTGGGCGTGGTGCTGGGCGTGTTCGTGCTGACGTTCTCCCTGGTGCCGCTCTACCGCATCGCCTGCGAGAAAGTGTTTGGCATCCGCATGGAACGTGCACCCGGCAGCACGCGCGCGAACGCGGGCGCGCCACCTGTCGCCGGCAAGCGCACGGTGCGCGTGGAGTTCGATGGCGGGGTCAACTCCAAACTGCCGTGGACCTTCCATCCCGAACAGATGACGATGGATGTGGTGCCGGGCGAGCTCAACGAGGCGCTGTATTTCGCGCGCAACGATGGTGCACGTGCGGTGGTGGGCAGTGCGGTGCCCTCGGTTGCACCTGCGCGTGCGTCGGGCTACTTCAACAAGACCGAGTGCTTCTGCTTTACCGCGCAGACCTTGCAGGCCGGCGAAACGCGTGACATGCCGTTGCGTTTCATCGTCGACCCGGCACTGCCGCCGGAAGTCACTACGATCACCCTGTCCTACACGTTCTATCGCAACGACGCGCTGACCTCCGAACTGCAGGGCGGAGGCGCAGCTGGCGCGCCACGCGCTGCGCCGTAACCTTCCATCCACCCGCACCACGACACGGAAGCAACGCCATGGCCGATCACAGTCCCAACGCCGATGCGTATTTCGTCCCGAGCCAGAGCAAATGGCCCTTTGTCGGGTCGATTGCCATGTTCGTGATGATGATCGGCGTGGCCAGCTGGCTCAACGACGCGGCGTGGGGACGCTGGACCTTCTTCGCCGGCGTGGCAATGCTGCTGGCGACGTTGTTCATGTGGTTTGGCGATGTCATCCGCGAATCCAATGCCGGGCATTACAACCGCCAGGTGGATGGTTCGTTCCGCATGGGGATGGTGTGGTTCATCTTTTCCGAGGTGATGTTTTTCTGCGCTTTCTTCGGCGCGCTGTTCTACACGCGTGTGCTGACGCTGCCGTGGCTGGGCGGGGAAGGCGACGGCGTAATGACCAACGAGCTGCTGTGGAACGGCTATTCCGCTGCCTGGCCGACCAATGGCCCGGGCACCATCGGAGGGCAGTTTCAGACCATCCCGGCCTGGGGCCTGCCGCTGATCAATACGCTGATCCTGCTCAGCTCCGGCGTGACCTTGACCATCGCCCACCATGCGCTCAAGGGCGGGCGCCGCGGCGCGCTGCTGTTGTGGCTGGGGTTGACCGTGCTGCTGGGCTGCGTGTTCTTGTTCCTGCAAGCCGAGGAATATATTCACGCCTATACCGAGCTCAATCTCACGCTAGGCTCGGGCATCTATGGCTCGACCTTCTTCATGCTCACCGGTTTCCATGGCATGCACGTGCTGCTGGGCACGATCATGCTGGCGGTGATGTGGCTGCGCGCGGCGAAGGGGCACTTCAGCCGCGACAACCACTTCGCCTTCGAAGCGGCCGCATGGTATTGGCACTTCGTCGACGTGGTGTGGCTGGCGCTGTTTCTGTTCGTGTATGTACTTTGAGGGCGGGGATTGGGGATTGGGGATTGGGGATTGGGGATTGGGGATTGGGGATTGGGGATTGGTGATTCGGGATTCGTAAAAGCGGCAGGCTTTAGTTTTTACGAATCCCCAATGCCCAATCCCCAATCCCGGCTCCTCAGCGGCCGATGCCATGCGGCTTGATCCAGCCGGTATAGATGCCGAGGATCACGATGGCGATCAGCGCCACCGATAGGCCGATGCGCCAAGTCAGGGCGTTGACGGTGCGCTTGGTCTGGCCGCGGTCGGTCAGCAGGTAGTAGAGGCCGGCGCCCAGGTTCCATAGGATCACGATCAGGAAGGCGACAATCAGCAGCGTCTTGAGCGAATCGTTCACAACAGCCCCGGGTGCAGTCGGCGTGGTGATGGCATTGCACGCCTTTTTGCGTCGCTTGTCATGACGCGCAAGCACACGGCGGTATTTGGCTGGTGTCTGGCGTTGCTGGTGAGCGCGGGTTTTGCGGCGCTCGGGCATTGGCAATTGCAGCGCATGCACAGCAAGCAAGCCTTGCTGGACCGTGCCGCGCATGTGCGCGACACCACGCTGCCCTTGGCACAGGCGTTGGCGACGCCGAATGAGTTGGCATGGGTGCGTGGGCAAGTGCGTTTTTTGCCGCAACTGGTCTTGCTGGACAATCAGCTGCATGACGGGCGTGCCGGTGTGCGCGTGTATCAACTGGCAGCGCCTGAAGGCGTGTCGACCGACGTGCTGGTGGATCTGGGTTGGCTGCCACTGCCGGCCGATCGGCAGTTGCCCGGCATCGTTGCCCTGAAAGACGTGCAGACGGTGCAGGGGCTCTTGAGCGCACCGCCGTCGGCGGGGCTGGCGATCGGACCGGCGCTGGCGCCTGGGGGTGCGGCGCAGACCTGGCTGGCCACGCGACTGGATCTGCAGGCCCTACGCAGCACGCTGGGCAGGCGCGACATTTCGTCGCAGGTCCTGCGTCTGGACCCTGCACTGCCGGTTGGCTACACGCGCGATCTGGACATGCTGCCAAACACGCTGCCGCCCGCGCGGCACTTGGGTTACGCGGTGCAATGGTTCGGGTTGGCCGCCGCGGTCCTGGCGACCGCAACGCTGCTGACATGGCGTGCGCGCCGTCGCGGCCGCGGGCACTGACGCCTGCGGCATGAGAAAATCGCCGGCATGACCTCCTCCACATCGGCTACGCTGCATTCGGTCAAACGCGGCCGCAGGATGCTGATTGCCCTGGCGGTGCTGTTCTTCGGCTCGATGTTGCTGGCCGGCGTGCTGCGCTTCTCCGGATGGCAGCCGGCGTCGATGCGCAACAACGGCGAACTGCTGCAGCCGCCCGCAGATCTGCGGGCGCTGGTGCCAGTGCGCGCGAACGGGAAGCCCTATGCCTGGACGCCGAGCGAGCGCATCTGGCGCATTGCGGTGGCGCCGCCGGCCGATTGCATGCAGCAGTGCGTGGCGTTGGCTGCAGAGCTGGACAAGGTGTGGCAGCTGCTCGGGCATCGCGCCGACAAGGTGGAGGTGCTGTGGATCGGCGCGCCGCCGGCCGGGTTGCCGCCGATGCCTGCACTGCGCGTGCTACGCGACGATGCCCGCCTGCGCCAGGCATTGCCGCGCGGCACCGATACGGCCGGCGTGCCGGTGTATGTGATCGACCCCAATGGCTTTGTGATCCTGCGGTATGCCCCCGGCTTCAAGCCGGCCGGCCTGCGGTCGGATCTGGTCAAGCTGCTGAAACTGATGTGAGCCCGTTTCGATGAACCTGTTTGCGCCACCGGCGTTGTTCCGTCACTTCCATCGCATGGCCTGGCTGGCCGCGCTGTTCACTGCGAGCACGATTTTGTTCGGGTCGTTCGTCCGCTTGTCCGATGCCGGCATGAGCTGCCCGGACTGGCCGACCTGCTATGGCCGCGTGACCTGGCCGCAGACCAGCGACGAAGCCAACACGCACGTGGCCAGCAAGATCCGCCCGCTGGAATCGCACAAAGCCTGGCGCGAACAGGTCCACCGCTTCCTGGCCGGTGCGTTGGGCGTGGAAGTGCTGGTGTTGTCGTTGCTGGCGGTGCGTCGCCGTCGCATGGGCATTGCCCAGGTGGTGTCGGCCGCGCTGCTGGTGGCGTTGTCGATCCCGCTCTACATGTCCGGCTGGCATGCCGTGGCCTTCGGTGTGGCGATCGCCGGCGAGGCCATCCTGCTGCTGGCGGCATTGCGCTGGAGCAATATCGATCTGGCGCGTGCAGCGGTGCTGACGCTGGCGGTGGTGATCTTCCAGGCCTTGCTGGGCATGTGGACGGTGACGTTGCTGCTCAAGCCGATCGTGGTGATGGGGCACCTGCTGGGCGGCATGCTGATGTTCTCGCTGCTGGTGTGGATGGCGTGGCGTGTGACGCATCTGCCGATCACCCTGGCCGACGCCTCGCGCTTGAAGTGGCTGCTGCGCCTGGGCGTGGCAGTGCTGGGTCTGCAGATCGCGCTCGGTGGCTGGGTCAGCGCCAACTACGCCGCGCTGGCGTGTGGCGGCGGCAGCTGGTCGGCCGACAATTTTCCGCGTTGCGTCAGCCAGTGGTGGCCGCCACACGATTTCCGTGAAGGTTTCACGCTGTGGCGCGGCATCGGGGTGGATTACGAAGGCGGTGTGCTGGATGGCGCGGCGCGTATCGCCATCCAGATGGCGCACCGGCTGTGGGCGATTGCGACCGCGTTGTACTTATGGTGGCTGGCCTGGCGCTTGTCGCGGTCGCCGGGGATGCGGGTGTGGGCTGCGGCGCTTGCGCTGCTGGTCGCCGTGCAGGTGACGCTGGGCATGCTCAACGTGAAGCTGGCGCTGCCGCTGGAGGTCTCGGTCATGCATAACGGCGGGGCGGTGGCGTTGTTGTTCGTGCTGGTCTCGCTGCTGGCGCGGCTGCGCGCGCCGGAGTGAGCATGGCCGTCAGCGCACGCGATTACTGGGATCTGACCAAACCCAAGGTGGTGGCACTGATCGTGTTCACCGCGTTGGTGGGCATGTTCCTGGCCATTCCCGACATGCCGACCTGGGTGCAGGTACGCACCGGCGCACTGGGCTTCCTGGGCATCTGGCTGGCGGCTTCAGCGGCGGCAGCGATCAACCAATTGCTCGACGCCAAGATCGACGCACAGATGGCGCGTACCTCATGGCGCCCGCTGGTGGTGGGCAAGGTGCGGCCCTGGCAGGTGCTGGTGTTCGCCGGTGCGCTGATCGTGATCTCCATGACCATTCTGGTGGTGTGGGTAAACGTGATCACCGCGGTGCTGACCTTCGCCTCGCTGATCGGGTATGCGGTGATCTACACCGTCTACCTGAAGCGTGCGACCTCGCAGAACATCGTGATCGGCGGGCTGGCCGGTGCCACGCCGCCGATGCTGGGCTGGGCAGCGGTGACCGGGCTGCCGACCAGCGCCGACTGGATCAATGCCTCGCTGCTGGTGCTGATCATCTTCATCTGGACGCCGCCGCATTTCTGGGCGCTGGCCATCTTTCGTCGCGCCGATTACGCCAAGGCGGCCATCCCGATGTTGCCGGTGACCCACGGTGTGCCGCATACGCGCAAGCAGATCCTGGTGTACACCGTCTTGCTGGCGATCGTGACCTTGGCGCCGGTGGCGGTGGGCATGAGCGGGGTGTTCTATCTGGGCGGTGCCGTCGTGCTCAATGCGGTGTTCCTCTGGTACGCCTGGCGCATGCTGAACCCGCCGGACGAACTGTTTTCGATGAAGATGTTCGGCTATTCCATCGTGTACCTGATGGCGCTGTTCGCCTTCCTGATGGTCGACCATCTGCTGCTGCCGTGGGTGCGCTAGTCGCTGCAGTGGGACGAGCGGCAACGCGATAGCGCTGCCCCAATGATTGCGTTGGCCACCGGCGGAGGGTTGGATCACGCCTGTAGCGCGCCACCCGCGCCTGCGGCGTGTGGCGAAAGGGCGCCGGATGAGGTGCAACGTGCGCCGCGTCGAGCTCACCAGCGGCGTCCACGTCAGCAGACGCCGCGGTTTGCTGCTTACAAACCTTTGATCATCACGCCTTGCCGGCGCGCGGCAGCGCTGTGCCGGCTCAACTCAGCCAAGCGGCGCACTCGCTGGTAGTTTTGCTGTCGCAGCTGGACTGCATTTTCTGCTGCAGCCGCTCCAGTACTGCGCCGCCTTCGCGGCGGTGCTTGCTCCATATCTTCAATTCGTTGCCCAGGGTGGCGAAGCGCTGACGGGTGCGTTGCCGGTAACCCTCCGGTTGGCCGGCCAACTCGCCGATCACCTGGGTGGCGGCGCCCTCGATGCCGGCGGTGTCGTCGGGGCTGAGCCGGATCAGCCCATCTACGTACATCACGCCCCATTGCACGCGCGTGGCGGGGCCCTGCGCGCTGTCGTAGGCCCGTTTGAGCCACAGCAGGGCGGTCTTCTTGTCGCCGCGTTGTTCGGCCAGATCGGCCAATTCGGGCATGTAGTAATACGGCGTCTTGCTGCGCGACAACTCGGCCAGCAGCAATTGCTCTGCCGCGCTGCCATCGCCGACCTCGCTCAGCAACGCGGCGGCCGTGCTGATGGTGGATTGGCGCTCCTCGTCGGTCTTGGCGGTGTCGGTGGCCCACTGCACGCGCTGGTGCACCACCTCCACCACGTCTTTCGGCAGCGGCGGTTGCTGGCGTTTGGGCTCGGCTTCGGTTTCGGTTTCGGTGGGCTGGCCTTGTGCCAGGCGTGCCAGCTGGATGCGTGCATATGCGGTGCCAAGCCGGTCGGAGATCGGCAATGAAGGATCGGCGTAGACCTTGTCCAAGGCCTGATTCAGCGCGTTGGAGAGCGTGCTGCGCACGCCTGCGTCGTTGCTGGCGGCGGTGATCAGACGCGCCGGCACATAGTTCAGCGTGCCGAGATTGGCGCGCACTTCTGCCGGGTCGGCCAATACCGCTTCCAACAGCGTGCGGTTGGCGCTGCTGGCAGCCGGTGGGTGTCTGGCGGCACTGATGGCGGCCAGGGCGAAGCTGCGTTGCAGGGCTGGCTGTGGCGCCGAGGTGGAGAGCCGGCCGAGCACGTCGGCGGCTGCATCGGGTTTGACCAGCCTATCGTCGGTGCCCCAGGCGTAGTTGCCGAGCACCGCCCAATCGTCCGCGCTGAGCTGTTGTGGTGTGTGCAGCGCCCTGTCGAGCAACTGCTGGGCGGTACTGGTGCTCTTGGCCGCAACCCGCAACACCTCTGCCAGGCGCGCGTTATCGGCATCGCCGGCCAGCCGGGTGATTTCGCTGCGATCTGGGCGTAGCACGATGATGGTGGGATAGGCCTTGACCCCGAAGCGCTCGCCCCAGGCCTGCGCGCCCTCCGAATCGCCGTCCAGGTGCACGGCAACGAACTGCTGGGTGCGCGCGATGAAGGCCGGATCCTTGAACAGCGTGGCCTTGAGGCGATTGCAGGGCGGGCACCAGGCTGCGCCCCAATACAACAGAATCGGCTTCCCGCTGTCCTTGGCTTCGGCAAAAGCGTCTTCCACATCGCCCTCGCGCCAGGCGATGCGGGCAGCAGGTGCCGGCGTGGACGTTGTCTTGGACTGCGCGGGCGCCGCAGGCGGTGCTGGCGTGTCGCAGGCAGTCAGCGCAGCCAGCACTGCCAACAGCGCGATCAAGGACGGGGAAGGGTGTCGCAGCGATAGCGTCATGGCAAATCACCGTGGGGGCGGCAGAAGGTCGATCGCGCACTCTAGCGGCCGCTGGCGGGCCCAGGCGGGCGTGCGTCATTACCGTTGTACATCTGCTTACAACCCGGATGCGCGGCGATGCGAACTGCTGTCATGCGATACGCAGCGGGCAGGTGCTGGCGCGGCGCAGCGTCAATGGCGCTCGGTTGCGCCTTGCGGCTGGCCCGATGCGCTGCGCGCATAACGTGCCGCCACAACGGCGCAGACGATCAGCTGCAGCTGGTGATACAGCATGATCGGCAACACGATCGCGCCCAGCCCGCCGCCGGCAAACATCACCTTGGCCATCGGCACGCCGGTGGCCAAACTCTTTTTCGAGCCGCAGAAGACGATGGCGATTTCATCGGCGCGGCCGAAGTGCAGGCGCCGGGCGATGAAGGTGATCGAAAGCATCGCCATGGCCAGCAACAATCCTGCAACGGCGAGGACCGCCAGCAGCGCAGGCAGCGGCGTCTTCTGCCACAGCCCTTCGTTCACCGATGCGCTGAAGGCGGTATAGACCACCAGCAGAATGGTGCCTTGATCGGTGTAACGCAGCACGGCGCGGTGACGTTCGACCCAGCCGCCGATCCACGGACGCATGAAATGGCCGGCCAGAAACGGCACCAGCAACTGCAGCAGGATCTTGCCGATCGCCTCGGCCGGATGCGCCATGGCACCCTGGCTGCCGACCAGCGCGCCCATCAGCAACGGGGTGAAAAACACGCCCAGCAGGCTGGAAAGCGACGCCGCGCAGACCGCGGCCGGTACATTGCCGCGCGCCATCGAGGTGAACGCGATCGAGGACTGCACCGTGGACGGCAGCGCGCACAGGAACAGCACGCCGACATACAGCTCCGGCGTCAGTGCCAGATGCGCCAGTGGTTTGAACAACAGCCCCAGGAGCGGGAACAGCACGAAGGTGCAGCCCAGAATCACCAGATGCAGGCGCCAGTGCAGCGCGCCAGCCTTGACCGCTTCGCGCGACAGCCGCGCGCCGTGCAGGAAGAACAGCGCGGCGATCGCCACATCGGTGACATCGTCCATGACCGCCGCAGCCGTGCCCGAGACCGGGAGCAACGAGGCCAGTGCGACCGTGCACAGCAGCGCGAGGGTGAAGGGGTCAATGCGCAACCGCGCCAGCAGCTTCTTCATCGAGGTCCAACGGTAGCGCGCGATCTTGCGCCTGGTATGGGCCATTCTACGATGCGTGCAGGCCTTGGCTGTGGCATCGACGTCACCGGTCACGCCTGGAACGGCACGGCAGTGCGCGATTGCCGTGCGCTGCCTTCAGCCAGGCAGCACTGCATCACAACGCTGCGAGCGCCTTGAGCAGTTCGCGCATTTCGTATTTGTCGGTGTCGTCCAGCCCTTGCGCACGCTGTTTGGCCTGCAGCTCTTCCACGCGTTGACGCAGCAACTGTTTGTCGAGCTGGGCGACGACGTCATGCAGCTCAAGCGTCCAACTGTGTTCGTCGCCGGGAAGCTCCTGCGCTGCCAGCTTCTGCAAGGCAGCAAGTTCCTCGCGCTCGGCGAAGTGCTCCAGCAGCGCGCCGGTACTGATTTCCGGGCGTTGCCGCACCAGATCCAGCAACTCCATCAACAAGTCGATTCCGGGCAGGCGCAGCCCGGAAAAATCATGCACGCCCTCCAGGCTCATCGCCAAGGACGGCCGCTGCAGCAGGATGGCGATGGACGCACGCACCAGGCTGCGTTTCTGCGTGGGCGCGCCCATGCGGGCAGGCGGCCGTGGCCTGGGTGCGGACTGCTGCGCAGACGCAGTGGCACCCACGCCGGTCAGGCGCGCCAGTTCCTGCCGCATCAGATCGCCGAACGCGCCTTCGGGAATCTGCGCCAACAGCGGGCGCGCTCGTTCGGCCAGGCGCGCCTTGCCGTCGAGCGTGTGCAGGTTGATCTCACGCGACATCTCGTCGAAGAAGAACTGCGACAGCGGCGTGGCCTGTTTCAGGCGCTGATCGAAGGCTTGCGCGCCTTCCTTGCGCACGATGGTGTCCGGGTCCTCGCCATCGGGCAGGAACAGGAAGAACGCCTGGCGGCCATCCTTCATGCGCGGCAGTACCGATTCGAGCGCGCGCCAGCCGGCCTTGCGCCCGGCGTTGTCGCCATCGAAACAAAAGTACACATCCGGCGCGTTGCGAAACAGCAGCTCGGCATGTTCGGGCGTGGTGGCGGTGCCCAGCGTGGCCACCGCCTGGGTCACGCCGAACTGGAACAGCGAGACCACGTCCATGTAGCCCTCCACCACGATCAGCCGCTCGATCTTCTGATTGGCCTGGCGCACCTGCCACAGGCCATACAGCTCGCGGCCCTTGTGGAACAGCGCGGTTTCCGGCGAATTGAGGTACTTCGGGCCCGGGTCGCGACCATCGGCCGGCGCGCCCAGGATGCGCCCGCCGAAGGCGATCACCCGGCCGCGGCGGTCGAAGATCGGGAACATCACCCGGTCGCGGAACTTGTCGTACACATGGCCGCGATCGTTCTTGGAAAACAGACCGGCGCGTTCGAGCACGCTCATGCGGCGCGCATCGGTGCCCAGGGTGTCCTTCAGTGCGCTGTAGCCGTCGGGCGCGTAGCCGATCTGGAAACGCGCGCGATTGTCGGCATCCACGCCGCGTCCGTCCAGATACGCGGCGGCGCGTGCGTTGCCCTCGAGCTGGCGCTGGAAGAACTTGGTGGCCGCCTCCAGGGCCGAATACAACTCGCGGCTGTCGTCCTGCTGTTGCGGGGTGCGTTGCTGTGTCTCGCGCGGGATCTCCATGCCGGCACGCTTGGCCAGCTCGTCGACCGCATCGAGGAATTCGAGGCGGTCGTAATTCATCAGGAAGCTGATCGCCGTGCCGTGCGCGCCGCAGCCGAAGCAGTGATAGAACTGCTTGGTCGGCGAGACCGTGAACGAGGCCGAACGCTCGTCGTGAAACGGGCAGCGCGCCGAATACTCCTTGCCCTGACGCTTGAGCGGCACCCGGCCGCCCACCACCTCGACGATGTCGGTGCGTGCAAGCAGTTCGTCGATAAACGCGTCGGGGATACGGGCCATCCCGCTAGGATATCCCAGCGGCCTGCCAGCACCTGGTCGCCATCGCCGATGAAGCCGGCGAGGCAGGCACTGCAGCAGTCCTCAGCCGCGTGGCAGCGCGTGCGAGTCCGACGTTGAAGATGCAGGCGCCGTATCGGCAGGCGGCACGATCACCGGCGGATGCTCCGGGTCCACGCCCGCCTCGCGCAGCTTGCGATGCGAGCGCACCCGCTCGTCGATCACCGCGGTGATCAAGGCGCCGACGAAGAACACCACCGAGGCGTAGTACATCCACACCAGCAGGATGACCAAGGTCCCCATCGAACCGTAGGCGCTGCCCGGCGCTGCGGTGGCGATGTATACGCCGATGGCGTAGCGCCCCAGCGCGAACAACACCGCGGTGATGACGCCGCCCAGGAATGCCTGGCGCCAGTCGACGGTGCGATCGGGCAGGTAGCGATACAGGAACGCGAACGCCAGCGAGTACAGGGCCAGCGTGGTCACGTAGCCGACCGCTGGCAGGACCGAGGGCAGGCGCGCAAAGACCACCTGCAGTGCGGTGGTGGCAATCATCGACACGATCAACAAGAAGCCCAGCGCCAGGATCACCCCGAACGAGAACACCCGCTTCTGCAGCCAAGCCATCAAGCCATCCAGGCGTTGCTTGTCGGTGCGGAAGATCAGGTTCAAGGCGTTCTGCAACTGCGCAAACACCGCCGTGGCGCCGATGAACAGCAGCAGCGTGCTCCACACGCCGGCCAGCGAGCCAACACCAGGTTGGTCGGTGGCATTGCGAATGATGGTCTGTGCGACTTCGGCCGCGCTGCCGCCTGCCAATTGCCCGATTTGCTGTACCAATGCCTCTTGCGCTGGCGGATAGAGCGAGGCGGTCAGCCACAACAGCAGCACCAGCAGCGGGGCCAGCGACAGCAGCGCGTAGAACGACAGCGACGCCGCCTGCGTCATCACGTCGATCTCGATGAAGCGGTTCAGCAGCGCCATCGGCACGCTGCGCTGCAGACGGCTCAGATGCTTGTGCAGATAGGCAGATGAAAGCGTCGTCACCGGCGGGAGAATCCTTGGCGCATACCGTTGCTGCGCAGGCGACGTCGAAGCAAAGTCGGTATGCGGAAGGACCTTGCCCATGCCTGCGCTGGCGCACCCGTTCTAGCAGGGCCGGATCGAAGGACGGGTGAAAGCGTGCACGCGTTTTGGGCAAGCAGGAGGCGGCGCACCTGGTAGGCGCAGTCTGTCGCGCGTGGAAGCAACGTGCGCGGCGTATCTGTCAGCGCGTTCAATGTGCGCCAGGTGCCGATGGACCTGTACTGGCGCGTGTGCTTGGCACTGCCGGATGTCTACGCGACGACAGGGGCGCAGCTGTGCGAAGCGCTTGGTCCGCCTGCTGGGCCGGACGCATTTGAGGAAGGCAGTGCGCCTTGCCTGATGCATTGCGTGTGGCAGATATGCAACGGCCTTTGCGCTGCAGCGGCGTCATGCAGCATCCCTGCCCGTTGGACGATCCGCCTTCCAGTGGGAAAGCCGCTCGGTGATGCAGCAGGCAGTGCCGCAGCGCGCGCCGCGCACCAGTCGCAGCGCCCTGGCCGTGGCACAGGGCGCTGCGGCGATCCATCAGCCTGCCAGCTGCTGCTTGACCAGGGTCGAGACCAGGCCCATGTCGGCCTGACCGGCCAGCTTGGGCTTGAGTGCGCCCATCAGCTTGCCGATATCGGCCGGGCTGCTTGCACCGGTCTCGGAGATCGCGGCCCGGATGGCGGCCACGATCTCGGCTTCGCCCATCTTGGCCGGCAGATAGCGCTCGATCACCACGATCTCCTCGCGCTCGATCTGTGCCAGGTCATCGCGCGCGGCGGCTTCGAACTGGGTGACCGAGTCCTTGCGCTGCTTGACCATCTTGTCCAGTACGGCGATCACGGCGGCATCGTCCATCTCGATGCGTTCGTCCACTTCCTTCTGCTTGATGGCGGCGTTGATCAGCCGGATCACGCCCAGGCTGTGCTTGTCGCCGGACTTCATCGCGGCCTTCATGTCATCGGTGAGCTGCTGCTTCAGGGACATGCGGTAACTCCTGAGTGTAGGTATCGAGTGTGGCCAAGGCGCCCAAGCGGGCTGGGGACCTCGGTCGAAGGAGGGTCGGGCGTGCGTGGAGAGATGCCGTGCGGCGCGTCGCGCGGATTGCCTGATGTCTCCAGCGCCATGCCTTGTGGCAGGCCAATACAAAAAGCCGGCGACGCTTGCGCGTGCCGGCTCTTGGGTTCGCTCCCGCTAGGTCGCGCCTTCAGCGCAGACCCACCGGCAAGGAACCGCGGACGATCAGTACAAGCGCTGGCGCTTGGTGACGTCGCGCGAGGAACGACGCAGCTGACGCTTCACGGCAGCGGCAGCCTTACGCTTACGCTCCTGGGTCGGCTTTTCATAGAACTCGCGCTTGCGGGTTTCGGCCAGCACGCCGGCCTTTTCGCAGGTGCGCTTGAAACGACGGAGCGCAAATTCGAAGGGCTCGTTCTCGCGGACTTTAACGCTGGGCATGTGTTCTCCAGAAATGGGATTTCCGTCCGGGAGCCCCGGGCGGGTGCGAGCGGACTCGCGTGACGGAATTTCCGGGTTGCCCCGGTGAGCCGCTCATTATAACGACTTGCCGACGGCCTGCAAGCCCCCGGCAGCATTTGCCGCCGCGACATCGATAAAGCGTGCATTCGGGACGTATGCGGCCAGTACGGCAGCGCGGCGCAGCATCTTGCCATCGGCCGATCTGCGCAGCGCAAAAGCTGCGAAAATAGTGGCATCTCCCTGCATGCCGAGCTGCCGTGAAAGTCCTTGGGATCGAATCATCGTGCGATGAGACCGGTGTGGCGGTCTACGACACCGCATTGTCGGGTGTGCCGGCGCTGCGCGCCCACGCGGTCTACAGCCAGATTGCGCTGCATGCCGAATACGGCGGCGTGGTGCCCGAGCTGGCCAGCCGCGACCATGTGCGCAAGCTGCTGCCGCTGATCCGTCAGACCCTGGGCGAAGCCGGGTTGAGGATCGACGAACTCGATGGCGTGGCCTATACCGCCGGTCCGGGCCTGGTCGGGGCCTTGCTGGTCGGTGCCGGGGTGGCGCGCTCGCTGGCCTGGGCACTGGATGTGCCGGCGATCGGCGTGCATCACATGGAAGGCCACTTGCTGGCGCCGCTGATGGAGGACGACCCGCCGCAGGCGCCGTTCGTGGCCTTGCTGGTCTCCGGCGGGCACACCCAGTTGGTGTCGGTGAAGGCCCTGGGGCAGTACGAGGTACTCGGCGAGACGCTGGACGATGCGGCCGGCGAAGCCTTCGACAAGACCGCCAAGATGATGGGCCTGCCGTACCCGGGTGGCCCGCAGCTGGCGGCGCTGGCCGAAACCGGCACGCCGGGGCGCTACAAGTTCGCGCGGCCGATGACCGACCGGCCCGGGCTGGATTTCAGTTTCAGCGGGCTCAAGACCCAGGTGCTGCTGGCCTGGCGGTCCAGCGACCAGTCCGACACCACCCGCGCGGATATCGCGCGCGGCTTCGAGGACGCGGTGGTGGACACGCTGGCCATCAAGTGCCTGCGCGCGCTGGACGCGGCCGGCTGCAACACCTTGGTCGTGGCCGGCGGCGTGGGCGCGAACAAGCGCCTGCGCGCGCGCCTGCAAGAGGCTGCCCAGCGCCGCGGTGGCCGGGTCTGTTTCCCGCGCCCGGCCTTGTGCACCGACAACGGCGCGATGATCGCCTTCGCCGGCGCGCTGCGGCTGCAGGCCGGCGAGCACGCGGATGCGGCGGTGCATGTGACGCCGCGGTGGGATATGGCGAGCCTGCCGCCGCTGGCGGCGGAATCGGGAATCGGGAATCGGGAATCGGGAATAGGAAGAGCGGTACCCCGATCCTGTTAGTGCTGCGTGTTATTGCCCTTGCTTCTCCCCACTTCCAATTCCCGACTCCCTATTCCCATGGATAAAGTGTTTATTGAAGGTCTCGACATCGATGCGCTGATCGGCATCTACGATTGGGAGCGGCGCATCCGCCAGACCTTGCGGTTCGATCTGGAAATGGGTTTCGACAACCGCATACCGGCGGCCAGCGACGACATCGCCGATACGCTGAACTACAAGGCGGTGAGCAAGCGCTTGATCGAGTTCGTGCAAGCCTCGAACTTTGGGCTGGTGGAGACGCTGGCCGAGCGCTGCGCGGCGCTCGTGCTGGACGAATTCGGCGTGCACTGGCTGCGATTGAAGTTGAGCAAGCCGGGGGCGGTGCGCGGCGCGCAGGCCGTGGGAGTGATCATCGAGCGGGCACGGGCGATCTGATTGCCGCCTGGACGCCCTGCTGCCGGCCATTTCACTTCAGGGCGCCAAGCCTGGAGGGCTGGGACGCGTGGCGCAAAGGCTGCGCCGCCGCGGCTCCCCGGCGCGCACGATGCGCTGCAACCGGCCTCGACAAATCCCCGAATCTCAATTCCAGCCCTCAAAACTTGCCTGCGCGTGGGTGCGTCAGGCTAGAATTGACGGCCATGTAAACGTTTTCTCAAGGATCTCATGGCTGCTGATCGCATCGAAACCCTGATTGCCCGGATGACCGTCGAAGAGAAGGTCGGACAGTTGGGTGTGTTCGCCGACATGGTGCGGCCGTTCGCGCCGGACGTGAATCCCGAGGCCAATGTGCGCAATGCCGACGAGGTGTTGCAGCAGGTGCGCGAGGGCCGGGTCGGCTCGCTGTTCAATGGTGTGGGCGCCGCGCTGGGCGTGCAGATCCAGAAAGTCGCCGTGGAAGAGAGTCGCCTGGGCATCCCGGTGATCCTGGCCGCCGACGTGATCCACGGTATGCGTACGGTGTTTCCGA
This sequence comes from Xanthomonas sp. NCPPB 3569, assembly GCF_041475645.2. Lineage (NCBI taxonomy): Bacteria > Pseudomonadati > Pseudomonadota > Gammaproteobacteria > Lysobacterales > Lysobacteraceae > Xanthomonas > Xanthomonas sp. NCPPB 3569. The sequence continues at coordinate 4,481,138 of NZ_CM192969.1, read as the reverse complement.
TCCCGCTGGGCGAGGCGGCCAGCTTCGAGCCGGCGTTGGCCGAGCGCACCGCGCGCGCCACCGCGATCGAGGCCACCGCTGCCGGCCTGCACTGGACCTACGCGCCGGCCGTGGACATCGCCCGCGACCAGCGCTGGGGTCGTGGTGCCGAAGGTGCCGGCGAAGACGTGATGCTGGGCACGGTCTTTGCCGCTGCCCGTGTGCGCGGGTTCCAGGGCAGCGACCTGACCGCCCACGATTGCCTGCTGGCCACGCCCAAGCATTTCGCCGCCTATGGCGCGGTGGCGGCAGGCATGGAATACAACACAGTGGACATCGCGCCGCAGACGCTGCGCGATGTGCACTTGCCGCCGTTCAAGGCCGCCTTCGATGCCGGCGCATTGACCGTGATGTCGTCCTTCAACGACATCAACGGCGTGCCGGCCAGCGCCAACCACGAGTTGCTGACCGAGATCCTGCGTGGGGAATGGCAATTCCCCGGCGTGGTGATTTCCGATTACACCGCCGACATGGAATTGATCGCCCATGGCTATGCCGCCGATGAGCGCGACGCGACCAAGAAGGCTTTCCTGGCCGGTCTGGACCTGAGCATGCAGAGCGGCTTTTATGCCGCGCACCTGCCCTCGCTGGTGGAAAGCGGCGAGGTGCCGATGGCCACGCTGGATGCCAGCGTGCGGCGCATCCTGCAGCTGAAAGACGCGATCGGGCTGTTCGACAATCCGTATCGCTCGCTGGACCCGGCGCGCGAAGCCGATACCACGCATCTGCCGGCGCACGATGCGCTGTCGCGCGATGCGGCGCGGCGTTCGATCGTGCTGTTGAAAAACGAAGGCGCTGTGTTGCCGCTGAAGAAGAGCGGCCAGCGCATCGCGTTGATCGGCCCGTTCGTGCAGGACCGCGAGAACATCGAGGGCTGCTGGACCTTGTTCGGCGACAAGGAACGCTACGTGACCCTGGAGCAGGGCGTGCGTGCGGTGGTCGGCACCGAAGATCTGAGCGTGGTGGCCGGCTGCGGACTGGAGGAGGCGCTGCCGGGTGGCATTTCCGCCGCGATCGATGCGGCGCAGGCGGCCGATGTGGTGGTGCTGGCGTTGGGCGAGCCGCAGCGCTTCAGTGGCGAGGCACAATCGCGCACCGAGATCGTCTTGCCGCCGGCGCAACAGGCACTGGCCGAAGCGATTGCAGCGACCGGCACTCCGATGGTGGTGTTGTTGCGCAATGGCCGCGCGCTGGCCTTGAGCGGTGCGGTGCGCGATGCCGACGCGATTGCCGTGACCTGGTACCTGGGTACCCAGACCGGGACCGGCGTGGCCGATGTGCTGTTCGGCGACTACAACCCGTCGGCGCGTCTACCGATCAGCTTCCCGCAGGCGACCGGGCAGCAGCCGTACTTCTATAACCATCTGCGCACCGGGCGCCCGGAATTGCCGACCCTGTCCGAGTACAAGGCCCGTTGGCGCGAGATGCCGAACGAACCGTTGTATCCGTTCGGACATGGCTTGAGCTACACCACGTTTGGTTATGCGCAGCCGCAGTTGAGCGCGGCGCAACTGGGCTGGGATGAGACGCTGACCATTAGCACGCGCGTTACCAATACCGGCAAGGTCGCAGGCGAGGAAGTGGTGCAGTTGTATGTGCACGATCGCGTGGCCAGCCGCGTGCGCCCGGTGCGCGAACTCAAGGGATTTCGCAAGGTGTTGCTGCAGCCCGGCGAGAGCCAGGACGTGGTGTTCACCCTGGAGCGCGACGCGCTGGCATTCACCAACCACAAGGGCGTCTTCGGTGCGGAGCCGGGTTTGTTCGATGTGTGGGTGTGCGCGTCGGCCAAGAGCGGCGATGCCGTCACCTTCGAGCTGCTGGAGCGCCGGTAGCGGCGCGCTTGGCACTCTTCGCGAGTCATCAGCGCCGATCAGGTGACCATTGCTATCGCGCGCAGCGCCTGCTGACATCGGGTTTAGAGGCGATGACGACGGTCCATGTCGCCATCGCGCGTGCCGGTGCAATGCGCAGATACACCGGCTGATGCTGCGGCATCGATCAAGCGTCGTTCTCGACCGCGGCCTTGCTCTTGGGCGTCAGCTTCAGCAGACGTCCGGTGCTGCCACTGGCCTCGTCTTCCAGTAGCCAGAGTGCGCCGTCCGGACCTTGCTCCACTTCGCGGATGCGTGCGCCCATGTCGTAACGCGCCACTTCGCGCGGCTGGTCGCCCAGTGACACCTGCACCAGCGCCATCGACGATAGCCCGCCGATGAAGCCATTGCCGCGCCACGCCGGGAACTGCTTGCCGCTGTAGATCACAAAACCGGCCGGCGAAATCACCGGCGTCCAGCTGATCTTGGGCGCGGCGAATTCCGGGCGCGTGTTGTGGTCGGGGATCGGCGTGCCGTCGTAGTTGTCGCCGTTGGAAACGATTGGGTAGCCGTAATTGGCGCCACGCTGGATCAGGTTCAACTCATCGCCGCCGAGCGGGCCCATTTCGTGTTCCCACAGTCGGCCCTTGCTGTCGAAGGCCAAGCCAAGAATATTGCGGTGGCCCAACGACCACACCTGCGCGGCAACGCCGCCTTGCGCAACGAACGGGTTGTCGGCCGGCACGCTGCCGTCGTCGTTGAGCCGGATCAGCTTGCCGAGGTTGGCTTTCATGTCCTGGGCAGGCGTGAATTTCTGCCGTTCGCTGGAGCTGATCCACAGCTTGCCATCGGGCCCGAACGCAAGCCGATGCCCGAAGTGACCATTGCCGGTGACCTTGGGATCCTGGCGCCAGATCACTTTCAGGTCCGAGAGCGTGCCGCCGCCGGTTGCATCCAGCGTAAGCTTGGCGCGGGCCACCGCCGCGCCGCGCGTGTCGCCCTCGCCCGGCTCGGCATAACTCACGTAGACCAGCCCGTTCTTGGCGAAACGCGGATGCGCCAGAACATCGCCAAAACCGCCCTGGCCGCCATACGCAACGGCCGGAACACCGGTAATGGCGCTCTTGCGTTTGGTCTTGAGGTCCAGTCGCATCAAGGCGCCGCGCTTTTCGCTGACCAGCAGGCTGCCGTCGGGCAGAAAGGTCATCGCCCACGGCTCGTCGAAATCGGCAACCGTGGTGGCCTGAAACGGCCACTGAGCTTTGGGAATGGAGGCCGCGGGGGCGGCTGCGGGCGCAGCAACTGCAGTGCCGGCAGTGAACAGGGTGGCCGTGCAGGCCAGGGCGAGCAGACGACGGACAGACATGGGGTCCTCCTGGGGATGGGCGCGGTACGTTGCAGCCCTCCCGCAACGTGTCCCGCGTCGGGTTTTAAATACCTTACACGACGTCGCCGGGGCGCCCTTGTTGCAGATCACTGTCTGCAAGACGCCCGCGTCTCACATCGTCGTATGTCGTGCATCGTTTCACCATGAAAAGAAGTTTCCATTGCCTCGCAAAAAACCTCGCCTACCTTTATCGCCGCGTCCTGGGCCGCATTATTGCTGGGTGGTGCGGCGTATCTGGTGGGTTTGTGGAGTGCCCAAATGTTGCTCAACGAGAAGGGCGATTACTTCACGCTGTTGTTGTTCGGTTTGTTCGCCTCGGTCTTATTACAAAAAAGCGTGACCGCGCCGATGGAATTCCGGTGACCGGCTTGTATTACGCCATCTGCTGGTTTTCGCTGATTGTTGCGTTGGCGCTGCTGACTATCGGCTTGATCAATGCCACGCTGTTGCTGAGCGAAAAAGGATTTTACGCAATGGCCTACGCGCTGAGCCTGTTTGGTGCGGTTGCAGTGCAGAAGAATACCCGCGATGCGATGGAGATCACCGACACACTACGTAGTGCGCGTAGCGTGCCGCCGGCACTGGACTGATGCGTTAAAGATCGTGCGATGCAACAACGCCACCTCGACGGTGGCGTTGTCGTTTCAGCGCTTGTGTGCATCGTCACCGGTAACGAAATCGGCCGCGTTTTCCCAGGCGCGCTTGACCGCATGCCGCGCCTTGCTCCAACTCAGCGAAGAGGTGCCGCGCTTGGCTTCCCAATCGCGATGCAACTCGGCTTCGACCTGGTCGTAGGCGCGTGCGTTGTCGCGGATACGCGCTTCATGGCCTGCGAGATAGGCGCCTTCGTAGTCTTCGTAGCGATCGCCTTCGGTGTAATACGGCTCTTCGGTGAAGCGTTCGCGCCAATACGTCGATACGTTATGGCTGCGGTCTTCGTCCGGTGCCCGGCCCGGAATCTGGTACGGCACGTTCATGCCTGTCTCCGTGGTGGATGTGCGGGCTACCCTAGGCCGGATGCCGTTAATTTCATTGCCAGGACAGGTGAGGAGTGCATCAACGCGGCAGGTTCGAAACAGCGGCATCGGCCACGCTTTTTGACGCGTCATCGCCGCAGCGTTGCACGGCCTGGAAGGGCCTTGGGCGGTCGCTTCAGGTGGTCGCCGAGGCCGATACGGCAACGGGGTTGCACCGGCGGCCACCATGGCGGCCTCGGCGTCCTGCAGCGCCGCCTGCTCTGCGTCGATAATTACCAGCACGCGCCCGGCCTGGATTTGATCTTCGAATTGACGGCGTACCGGATCGGGCACTGTGGCGCCGATCAACGCCGACGACCAGCTGCCGACCAGCGCACCCGCCAGTGCCATGACACCCGCGCCGGCCAAGGTCAGCCCGATCGGGGGCACTGCGATGGCGACCAGGCCAGCCACCAGGCCTGCCGCACCACCGGTGGCGGCGCCACGGGCGGCAGCGGGAAGGAAGTCGGTCTTGACGTCCTTACGTTCGTCCGGCACCTCCTGCAGCTCGATATCGGAGCGGGCGATCAACGACAACGCATCGTTGTCGATGCCGGCACTGCGTGCGGCCTGCAGCACGCGCTGGGCGCTGTCGAGATCGGCAGTGCTGTAGACATGGCGCAATTTCATCGCAAGCTCCCATGCAGGTAGAAGCGCAGCGTTGGGTGCGCACGGTTAGGCGTGCGTGAGCGCTGCGCGAGCATGCCGCGAAATCGCAGGTCACCGCCCTGCGCAGCTCACCGCCCGATGGACGGGAACACACGGAAAAACATGCTTTCGTATGCGCATGCCGCTTCAGGGGCTGCCCAGTGGCAGCTCGTCGTGCCCTCAGCCGCTGTGAACCTGCTTGCGCGGAAACAGATAGAACACCCAACCGACCAAAAGCGCCACGCCTGCGGCGGCCAGATTCTGCCAACTGGCGCTGGCCAGCAGGCCCAGCGATAGCACCAACGCGGCAATAGGGATGGCCGGGCCGCCGGGCAGGCGCAAGGTATCGGTGCGCTGCCGGTAGCGGCGCGCCAGCACGATCACGGCTGCGGCGGTGCCTATGTAGGCGAACAGGCGGGTCACCATCGACAGCAATGCCAGCTGCGTAAACGATCCCGACAACGCCAATGCAAGCGACAACGCCCCCTGCGTCAGCACCGCCGCGGCGGGCGTGTGGAAGCGCGGATGCACGCGGGCCAGGAACGCAGGGCCATACCCATCGCGCGCAAGCGCAAACAGAAAGCGTGGGCCGAGCATCACGGTGTTGCTGGTGGTGCCGAGGATGGAGATGGTGGCACCCACGGTGAGGATCAGTGCCAACGCTTCGCCACCGAATCGGCTTGCGGCATCTGCCAGCGGCGTCGGCGAGGCCGCAAGGTTGGGCAGGGTGCCCTGGGCCACCACTTGCACCGCGGCGTAGATCAGGGTGACGGTGACGATCATGGTGATCAACGCAAATGGCACATCGCGCCGCGGGTTGCGGTATTCGCCAGCGGCTGCGGGAATGTTTTCGAAACCCGCATAGGCGAACAGCAGCAGCAAGGCCGCTTCACCGAGATTGCCCAGGTCGCGCAGATCGGGCCCGGTGCCGGCAAAGGCCCACGACCAATCGACATAGAACAGGCCGATGGCCACGAACAGCAACAACGGCACCAGCTTGCCGATCACCAGCGCGATGCCGGTGCGCGCGGCCGATTTCACGCCGATCACGTTGATGGCGGTGAGCAGGCCCAACGAGCCGACGACGACCAGCAAACGCGCCCAGGTATCGGTGGCGGCGGTGGGCCAGAACCGCGCCACTGCATCGGCCAGGCCATTGCTCAAGGCGGCCGCCGAACTGATGCGCGTGAGCCAGATCATCCAGCCAATCTGAAAACCGACGAACGGGCCGAATGCTTCGCGCGTGTAGAGATAGCTGCCGCCCGGCGTATCGAAGTAGCTGCCTGCCTGCGCATAGCACAGCACCAGCAAGGCGACTGCAAGGCCGGCCAGCATCACGGCCCACAGGCTCATCGGCCCGAGCAGCGCGGCGGTTGCGGCGGGCAGCAGGTAGATGCCGCTGCCGATGACATCGTTGATCGACAGGCCGACGATCTGCCATCGGCTGACGACACGGACCAACCCCGTCGCGTCCGGCGCAGGATGCGGTGTGCTCATGGCGCGTCCTCGGTCAGCGCAGGCAATTGCCATGCCGTGTGCAGGCGTGCGTATTCGGCGCGTGGCAGCAGCACGAACAACGGGTGGTCGTCCGGCTTCAGCCACGCGAGCAGGCGTTGCATGTCGGCCGCGGCCATCGCGGTGCAGCCGGCGGTGACCTGGCCCGGCGTGCGCCACAGGTGCGCGAAGATGCAGCTGCCGCGCCCGGGAATGGCCTTGGGGTTGTGCGCGATCACGAAGCCCTCGCTGTAGCGCGCATCGCCTGCCTGGCGCAGATCCAGACGCATCGGCTCGGTCGAGCCGGCGACGGCCGCCTCGCCCACTTGCGCGGCGTCGACGATGCGGTTGTACAGCGGCGAGCTGGGCACATCCATGCAGTAATGGGTGGCGCTCATCGCCTGGTACGGCATCGCGCTGTCGATCTTCTCGGCATCGCCGAACGCCGGGCCGATGGCAAAGATGCCGGCAGGGCTGCGGCCATCGCCTTCGCGCTTCTGCGGGCCTTGCGTCTGCGCTGGATGCAGGCCCTCGCCCCAGGCGCTGCCATGCCGCCCAAGCGCAACGGCGAAGCTCTGCCCAGCCGGCTGCCATGTGCCATCCACGCGGGTGAAGGTGCGCAGGCGCCCCTGCGTGCTGTTCCAGTCCGCGGTGGTCACCAGGACCAACGTGCGAGCCTGATTCAACGCATCGATCGGGCTGGCCGCAACGGCGAGACTGCTACAGCTTGTCAGCGCCAACAGCACAATGGATCGAAACACGGTGGCAAGGCGCATGCAGGCTCCGGGTGTTGGGTCGAGCGGGATGAGTCTAGGCGATACCTATTGCTGGAGACGGCGCCACGCTGGTGTCGCGTGATCAGCGTCGCCGTGTCGTTACTGTACCCAGCAACGCGGTCCCGTGGCGCATGGACGTGCCGCGCATCAGGCAGGCGTGTCCGTTGCCCGGAATCGGCCAGTACCGCTGTGACGCCACCGGTTCCGGCCCGGTCTAGTTCCACCTGGGGCGTGTTGGCTGCATCGCGTCAGCGACTGTCACGCCGGCAACAGCTCCAGCCCACGAATGCGTCGGATGCCCAATCCCGGCGAATCGTCGATGTGAATCTGCGCCTGGTCGAAATGCGCGCCGCCCTCGGTGGGGTCGAACTGCCCGAGCGCAGGTGCATCCAGATCCGCCAAGGTGATGCTGTCGGCCTTGGCCACCGCCAGATGCACCGCGGCGGCCACGCTGATGCTGGATTCGATCATGCAGCCGATCATGCATGGCAACCCGTACAACCCGGCGATGTCGGCGATGCGGATGGCATTGGACAGGCCGCCGGTCTTCATCAGTTTGATGTTGATGATGTCGGCGGCGCGACGCTGAATCAGCTCGATCACCTGCGTGGGCGAGAAGACGCTCTCGTCGGCCATCACCGGCGTGTCGATGCGCGCGGTGACGAAGGCGAGCCCGTCGAGGTCGGCGGCCTTGACCGGCTGCTCCAGCAGCTCCAGCGCGATGCCGCCATCTTCCAGCGTGCGCATGGTGCGCACCGCTTGTTTGGGCGTCCAGCCCTGATTGGCATCCAGCCGCAGCGATGCGCGCCCGGCGACTGCCGCATGAATTGCCGTGACGCGTTCGACATCGGATTCGATGTCCTTGCCGACCTTGATCTTCAGTGCGCGATAGCCGCGCGCGAGCGCCGCTCGCGCCTGCGCCACCATGGTGTCGATGGCATCGACGCTGATGGTGATGTCGGTGGTGACACGCGGCGTGCCGCCACCGAGCAACTGGTAGAGCGGCGCACCGAACGCCTGCGCCCACAGATCGTACAGTGCGATCTCCACGGCGGCCTTGGCGCTGGTGTTGCGTTCGAGCGCGTGTTGAACGCGCCCGCATAGCCGGTTGAGATCGGCCACGTCCTGGCCAATCAGCTTGGGGCCGATGCAGTGTTCGATCGCGGCAATGATGCTGCCATGGGTGTCGCCGGTGATGGGGGCGGTCGCCGGCGCGGCGCCATACCCGATATGGCCGCTGTCGGTCTGCAATAGCACCACGACGTCCTCGATTGCCTGCACCGTGCGCACGGCGGTCTTGAACGGTGTTTTCAAGGGCACGCGCAGCATGCCAAGCCGGAAGCCGGTGATCTTCATCAGGTGCCCGTTGGAAAAACGCGTCGGATGCGGGTGATGTGGTCGATGAATGCAGTGCCATCGCTGGCAAGCAAGGGCAGCAACGGGGTGACCGACACGCCATTCAAATGCGCGCGCTGCACGCTGCCATCGGCGGCGCGGTAGCTGGCCCCAGCCACATCATGGATCACCCATGGCGCGCCATCTGCATGTCCGATCACCAGCATCACATGGCCTGGAATGTAGATTAGATCGCCAACCTGCAGCTGTGCGAGCCGTTGCAAGCGTTGCGCCAACGGTGCGCCAGCGTCGAAGGCAACACCGTGCAACACCGCGCTGCGCGCCTGGTCGCCGGTATTGCGAGGCAGCGCGAGACCGAGGCTGCGATAGACATCCAGCACGAAGCCGCTGCAATCGCGCGCATCGTAATCGTTGCCCCAGCCATAGCGTTCGCCAAGGAATTTGAAGGCCTGCCGGAGCAATGCGGCGTCGGTGGCGGGCAAGGCGCCGATGCGCACATCGGCACCGCGCGGAATCAACGCGGGTACCAGCTGCAGATGCCCCTTGGCACTGCGCCGTGGCAGCTGCACCACGTAAGCCGCCAGCGGCAATTGCCCGTTGACTGGCTGCTGCGGCGGCCAGTCGCCGAGCAAGGGCAGGCTGGTCCCCATGTCCAGCGTCAGTGCAGAAATCGCCGGACTTTCGGGTGTGTAGGCGGGTTGCGCGCGGGCTGCGGTGACGATCAGCCGTGGGCTGCGTTGTGCGTAATTCAGTACCTCGCTGCGGCTGCCTTCGGCAAGCTGCGTGCTTGCGATCCAGGCAGCGTAGTTGGCGGCGACCACGAACTTCCACGCGCCATCGGCGCTGCCGTGCAGGACCGCCACCGGCGTGCCGGGATATAGCGCCGATTCCTGGAAGCGGTCGATATCGCGGTCGTCAGCGCTGGTGAACACACGCTGGGCAGTGGGAAAGGTCCGCAATGCGCCACGTGCGACGACCAGCGCAAAGCGCAGCGGCACCTGTGCGGGTATCGCGTCCAATGCCAAGGCCCTGCGCAATGCGGCCAAGCGTGCGGCATCCAGACGCCGCCCATCTGCGTCGTACAGCGGGCGTGTCGGGATTGCCGATAACGCATCGATACGCGCTCTCACCTCGGTCGCGGGCAGTGCTTGGGGAAGTTGCGCGATGTCGTGCATCGATGCATCGTCGCGCAGCAGGCGTGCATTGACGTCGGCGATCTGCGCGGGATTGATCCGCGGGGTCTGCGCGTTGCTGCTGCGCTGGATCCAATACTCCGGGGTGAGCTGTGCATCGCTGACGATGAAGGGCGGTGCTTGGGCAACTGCCGTGGCAGCAGGTGTGGCGGCGCAGGGCAGCGCAAGCGCGATCAGCAGCAACAGCAGCAGGTGGCGCGACAAGGACATGCGGGGCTCAGGAGGAAGGCAGCCGCTGGCGAGCTGCGAGGCAAGACCGATAGTGGCATGCGGCGCAGGGCGTATCCACCTGTTCTGGCTGCGTGGCGAGATCGCCGGCAGTGGACGCTTGGGGGCACGTTGGTGCGGAGGTGCAGGAAGCCCGAGACCATCTTCATCGCAGCCGTGGACGCGCGCCTGGCCGTTACTGCCGTCTCCGCAATGGCGATGCTTGCCAAGCGGGGAGACACCGACTACGACTCAACGATGGCAGCGCACAAGGCAACGCTGCCGACGGGCCCATCGGCAGACGGCCGCACGAGCACGACTGGGCGGATAATGGTGTTGCGCAGGTCGTCCGGCCTTGCCAGGAGAAATCCGTGCTGCCCAGCTTTCCTCTCCCGTCATCCGTGTGGCTGCGGACCGCCGTTTGCCTGGTCGCGCTGTCGTTGGGTGCCTGCACGCACGCACCGCAGCGCAACCCACTGGCGCAGTGGGTGCCATCGCCCAATTACGACACGCGGCGACCGATCCTGATCGTGTTGCACTTCACCGACCAGCAGTCAGTCCAGCAAAGCCTGGGTACGCTGCGTGGCCGCAACAGCGGTGGGCGTGTCAGTGCGCACTATCTGATTGGCGAAGACGGGCAGCGCTACCAACTGGTCAGCGATGCGCAGCGCGCCTGGCACGGCGGGGCCGGTCGCTGGGGCACCATTACCGACATCAATTCGGCCTCGATCGGCATCGAACTGGACAACGACGGCAGCGAGCCGTTCGCGCCGGCGCAGATCGACAGCCTGTTGGTGTTGCTGGACGACCTGTGTCAGCGCCTGCGTATCCCGCGCACGCAGATCGTCGGCCACGAAGACGTGGCCCCGACGCGCAAGAACGACCCTGGGCCGTTGTTCCCCTGGAAGCGCCTGGCCGACGCCGGTTTCGGCCGCTGGCCCGCGGCCGACGCGCCCGCAGCCCCGGAAGGTTTCGACCCATGGCAGGCGCTTGCCCTGATCGGCTACAGCATCGACGATCCAGCCGCCACCCTGCAGGCGTTTCACCACCATTACCGCGGCAGCAGCGCCAGCACGCTGGATGCCGAAGACCTGCGGATCTTGTCTGCGTTGACCAGCCACGCGAGACCTTCCAGCCCGCGACCGGCGCTTGAGCCAACCGAAGGCGACAACCACTAGGCGCACAGGCATCGAGCCGTGCTGCCGCTGGCGGCGAACGAGCGCAGCATGACCTGCCGCGCAAACGCGGCATCTTGCAAGGGAACGGAAATGACGGACAACCTGCTGTTTCGGAATGGGCGCTGCTGGCGGCAGTGTGTTGTTCAAGGCGCTTTGCTGATGAGCGCCGTGGCGCCATCTGCGCTAGTCGCCGGGCAGGTGCATGTGTCTTCGGCAAGGACCGCTGCAGAGGCCGGCCTTGTGGATGTGCACGCCCTTGCGCCGGACATCGCATTGGACATGCGGTATGCAGGCAGCAACAACTTCACCGGACGGGTGGTGCCGGGGTATGACGCGCCGCGGTGCTACCTGTTGCGCCCGGCGGCCGACGCATTGGCACGGGTAGCGCGGACGCTCAAGGCCGAGGGTTATCGGCTGCAGGTGTTCGATTGCTATCGGCCGGTGCGGTCGGTGAAAGCATTCGTGGCCTGGGCTGCGGATCTGCAGGATCAGGCGACCAAGGCGCAGTACTACCCGCGGGTGGACAAGCGCGCACTGCTGGGCGATTACATTGCGCCTACCTCCGGGCATAGCCGTGGCGCGACCGTGGATCTGGGCTTGCTGGAGTGCCGGCCGGCCGGGTGCCGTGCAGTGGACATGGGCACAGGATTCGATTTCTTCGATGCGCGTGCGCACACCGACGCGCCCGACCTCAGCGCGGCGCAACGCACGCACCGCCAGCGCCTGCTGCAGGCGATGGCGGCCGAGGGATTTGCCAACTACCCGATGGAATGGTGGCATTTCACGTTTCGTCCCGAACCGACGCCCGAGACGGCCTACGATGTTCCGGTGGATTGACAGCGACCAGGCAACACATGCGTGATCGCTGATCGATCTGCGCATGCTCGCGATCGGTTGGCCGCTTGCTGGGCGCGTGGATGCGACACGCAAGCAGCGCGCGTGGATGCAGGGCATGGTGTCGACATCGGCCGCGCTTACAGGGTCGGGTACGCGCTCGCCTCGCGCAGACAGGGCTGGCATCGGTCGCCTCACCGGCAACGGCGCAAGCACCAGCGCAGCAGCAGTCGTACACTCCGATGTCCGCCAGCAGCAGCGGCCGGCGTCGACCGCCACGTCCGGTCACTCGCTTCGATAGATCCAAGGAACCGCCATGTTCGACCCGGAACGCTTTGTCGATATCGCCTGCCCGTACTGCGGGGAGTGGATCACGCTGGCGCTGGATCTGACCGGCGGCGACCAGCATTACATCGAAGATTGCCAGGTCTGCTGCAAGCCGATCACGGTGAGCGTGCGCTGGGACGAAGAAGGCGAAGCGCAGGTGAGTGCGCGTGGCCAGGACGACGCCTGAGCCATTGTGCGGGTCGCCGCATCTGGCCCGCCTGTGCTTGCGATGCGCGACGGTATTGCGCCCGACTGCGTCCGGATGCCGGCAATCGCCTGCCATCTACAGATCGCCCCGACTGCCATCGGCCTGGCAGTCTCCAGTTGGTTCAGGGCACCTGCGTTGCCAGGCGCGCGGATCCAGGCGCTGCAGCCGCTAGACTGGTGCGCCTGCTGCCTGGATCCTCACAATGAATTTGCCCCTGCATTTCGGCCTGCTCGGTTCACTGGAGGCCGGGCTGATCGCGCTCATCCTGGGCGTGGTGGTCTTTGCGGCGGTGGAGTGGGGCGGGCGGCGGCTGCAGTTCAACCATGGCCACACGCTGGGCATTGCCTGCCTGCTGGCCGTGGCCATCGGTGCCGGGTACGACATCTGGCATCTCGTCTACACCAGCATCGTGCGGCTGGAATCGCCGTTGTATGCGCGCCTGGCGCTGGCCAAGATCCACGACCCCAACGAACTGGGCTCGCGCGTGGTGCTGGAAGTGGCCGGCGCGCTCGCTGGCGTGGTGCTTGGTTGGAAACTGTTCAGTTCCGGGAGCTGGGAGAACGACCCGCCAAGCGCCTGAGAGTGCGGCATAAAATGCGGGGCAGATCGCAAATTTTCATGCATTGAATGAGGCGCTTCGGTTTGACTCACTTACGCCTAACAGGCGTCTAGCCGCAAACATTCAGGCTGTGGTTAAAAGTCTGTTTTGCGCGAAATTGCGCTGGGTTGGGCGTTCATTTGCGCTGGGTAGGGTGGTGCCATGTGCGGCGACACCGCGCATTCCCAAGCATACGGAGACCACCCTAATGAAGAATCGCAACCGCACCTCGCTGCTCGCCGCTACCGCCGCCCTTGCTGCCGCCCTGGCGCTGCCGGCGATGGCGCAAAGCACCTCACAGGACGCAGCGGCGCAGTCGGGCAGTTCGGCCACCTCCGCCCAGTCGAGCGGTGCAAGCTCCGGTGGTGGCCAGACCTGGGCCAGCGTGGACACCGACAGCGATGGCGCCATCAGCAAGCAGGAAGCGCAGGTCAACGCGGGCCTTGCGCAGATCTTTGATCAAGCCGACGGCAACACCGATGGCAAGTTGACCCCGGATGAGTACAAGGCGTTCGTTGCCAAGCAGCAGGGTGGCGGTGCCACCGGTTCGCAGGGCAACTAAGCCAGGTTCGACGCACCGCTAAGGTTTCGCAGGAATGTATAGGTGCGGAGCGCTGGCACAGAGCCCGATCAGCGCTCAATGTCAGTATTGAGCTGCAACAGCAACAGGATGGACACGCGGGAGCGATCTGCCAGGGTCGCTCCCGTTTTGTTGACGTCTGCCGCGATAGGGTGGGCCGTTCCGTGTCGGGCGCCGTCCATCATGTCGCACTTACGCTTTGCACTCCTGCTCGGGTTGGCGAACCCCGTGCTTGCGCTCGCCGTGCCGCCGGTGCTGCCCCCCGCCACCCCCACGGCGTCGGTGCCGGCAACCGCTGGCAACGCCACTCCGGCGATGGCGCCGTTGCCGATCGATCCGCCGGCTCCGGCCACCACGCCCTTGCTGCCGACCGCACCCAGGCCCGCCAAGTCCACGGGCGGTGCCGAAGCGTCCCCTACCACCGCTGGCAGCCTGGCACCGCGCAGCTTCCGCAGCCTGGATACAGACGCCGACGGATCGCTGACGCCGGCCGAGGCAAGTGCCGATCCGGTGTTGCGCGAAAACTTCTCCAGCTTCGACAGCAACGGCGACGGGCGCCTGTCGCGCGAGGAATTTGCCAGCTATCAGCCTGGCCCGGGCGATGCGGCAGGCGATTGAGCACGGCGCCATACCGGTGCGCTGCTAGAATTGCCCGATGAGCTCACTTGCACAGCGCGACGGCCAGGCGATCCAACTGGTCGGCTTCGATGGCGACGATACCCTCTGGAAAAGCGAGGACTATTACCGCACTGCCGAAGCGGATTTCGAAGCGATCCTGGCCGGGTACCTGGATCTGGGCGACAGCCGCATGCAGCAGCATCTGCTGGCGGTGGAGCGCCGCAATCTCAAGGTCTTCGGATATGGCGCCAAGGGCATGACGCTGTCGATGATCGAAACCGCGATCGAACTGACCCAGGCGCGCATTGCCGCGCACGATATCCAGCGCATCGTCGAGATCGGCCGCGTCACGCTGCAGCATCCGGTAGACGTGATTGCCGGCGTGCGCGAGGCGGTCGGTGCGATTGCCGCTGAGTACCAGGTGGTGCTGATCACCAAGGGCGACCTGTTTCACCAGGAGCAGAAGATCGAGCAATCCGGCCTGGCCGATCTGTTCCCGCGGGTGGAAGTGGTGTCCGAAAAGGATGCGCGGACCTATGCGCGCGTGCTCGGCGAATTCGGTTTGCCGGCGCAGCAGTTTGCAATGATCGGCAATTCGCTGCGTTCGGATGTGGAACCGGTGCTGGCCATCGGTGGTTGGGGCATCTACACACCGTACGCGGTGACCTGGGCGCACGAACAGGAGCACGGTGTCGCTGCCGACGAACCGCGCATGCGCGAAGTGCCCGACGCCGCCGGCTGGCCGGCAGCGGTGCAGGCGCTGGATGCGTTGGCGCGGCGGCAGGGCTAGAGCGTGTTGTGTGCGTTGAGGTGAGTGCGAGGCATCCTGTGGCGCGTCCAGACGAGGCGTGCGCTGCGGCCCAGGCTGGCAGCCTGGGCGAAGCGCGCAACGCAGGATCGGCGCGCACTGGACGCTTCCGGGAGGATTGGACGTCAGCGGCACGGAGCGGGCCGCCAACGCATCTCATCTCAACGTGCATAACATGCTCTAAGCTGGGCCGGGTCGCCGCGGGCTGGCGAGACTGATCTGGCTCGATGCGTCAAAGAGCGGGCGCTGCATGGCGCCCAACGACAGGATGTTAACGGCCCGCACGGTGCGCGGCCGAGCTTGGAGGGAGTGCCGATGACCATGTTGTCCATGACCCAGCGCGCCAGCGTGGCCTTGTTGCTCGGGCTGCTGATCGGCGCCGTGCCCCTGGCGGCCGCCGAGCTGGAAGAAGAAATCATCAATCCGAGCGAAGTCATCTTTCGCAACGGGCAGCCTTACTACGACGACGGTGGCGACTACATCCGCCTGCGGAGCCGTCAGGTGGATGGTGAGCTGGTGTATTTCCGCACCGTGCGCTTCGATCGTGAGCAGGGCTACGTGGACGCGCGCGGCGAGAGCGTCGCCAGGTTGCAGGCTCGACCTAGCGAGCGCGATCGCAGCGCCGGGTTTGTCGGCGCCTGGTATGACGACCGTTATGCGGGCGATGGCGGATATCGGGGTGGAGCTGGCCCATTCCGTCTTGGTGCCTCGCGCAATCGCCCCTACGGCCAGATTTACTATGGCAATGGTCTGTATGGTCCGGATCCGTACAGCAGTCCGCACAATCGCGACGCGCGCCAGCGTTACATCGGTCCTGGCTACATTGGCTCCTGCGATCTAAGCGGTTGCCGCGAGGTTCACCAGTTCGGGTTTTACGAGCTGCGCTAGGCGTCAGGGCCCGGCCCGTGCCACCGGGCGTATCGTGCGTCATCGCCGCGCAGATGCAGTGGCCGACCTTTCGGCCGAACCCTGGACTGCGCGCGGCGGCCGACAAACACGCAATGGCTGGTTGGCATCAGCGCGCACCGGGCCGCTGCGGCCCAAGCGCTCATCGCCGCCCGGTAGCGCAGCGAGTGCGGCTGCGCTTGCTCGCCAGGCATAGCTCGTTGCAAAGCGTGTGTGCCCGGTGCCCAGCAGCGGCGCTTGATCCGGCGCCCGCCTGACAGCACCGCACGCATGCGGCATCATCGCTGCATGCCTGTCTCCCGCTCCTCCGTATTGCGCTGCGTGCCATTGCTGGTGGCATCGCTGTGGCCGGCATTGGGCGCTGCGCAGGCCTCGCCGGCATCGGCTACCGCGGCTGTAACCGAAGAGGCGGCGCCAGCGGTGACGCCCGGCACTGGCGACGCCTGGGTGGATCAGCACCTGGCCGACATGGGCAGTTATGCGCAGCGCTATCCGGCCAGCTTCATCGACGAGGTGGCGCGCTATACCGGCACGCCGCGCGCGTATGTGCAGGCGCTGCTGCAAGTGCACGGCTGGCATGCGGGGGATATCTATTTCGCATGCTTCTGGGCGCAGACCGTGCAGCTGTCGTGCCGCGACACGGTACGCGCCTATAGCCGCGACCATCGCGATGGCTGGGAGGGTGTGGTCACGCGGCTGTCGGTGGCGCCGGACAACCTGCACATGCGCGCGCTGCGGCAGGCCATCGTCGCCAGCTACGACCGCTGGGAACGTCCGATCACCCTGGACGCATTGCTGCGGCGCCAGCTCGGCGATCATGCGCAGCGCCTGGAAGCGGCGCGCCAGGCCAGCGAAGCGGCCGAAGCGGCGGCGCAGGCCGGTCTCTGACGCGGCTGCTGCGTCGTGGCGCCATGCACGTACCGGCATGGCGCGGCTGTCCGCGCAGCAACGTATTGGCTGCGCAGACAGCCGCACCGCTGGTCGACGCAGGCCGCGGTCGGCGAGAATGCGGTACCGCTGGCGTCGTGCCGGCACTGCCCAAGACCAGCCCATGCGCGATACCGACTTTGTCTCTCCCGATCAGATCCGCAGCTGGTTCGCCCAGGCGATGTCGGACATGTATCGCGCCGAGGTGCCGTTGTATGGCGATTTGATGTCGCTGGTGGCACAGGTCAATGCGCAGACGCTGCAAGCCAATCCGGCGCTGGCGCAGCGGCTGCAGCGCAACGACGAGCGCGCTCGGCTGGATCTGGAACGCCACGGCGCCATCCGCGTTGGCACGGCAGCCGAATTGGCGACCTTGCGTCGGTTGTTCGCCGTGCTGGGCATGCAGCCGGTGGGCTATTACGACCTGTCGGTGGCCGGCGTGCCGGTGCATTCCACCGCATTCCGCCCGATCGACGAGGCGGCGCTGTCGGCAAATCCGTTTCGCGTGTTCACCTCGCTGCTGCGGCTGGAACTGATCGAAGACGCCGCCCTGCGCGCACAGGCCGAGCAGATCCTGCAGCAGCGCCAGATCTTTACCGCCGGCGCCCTGCAGTTGATCGAACGCCACGAACGGCAAGGCGGGCTGGATGCCGACCAGGCGCGGCAGTTCGTGGCCGAAGCGCTGGAAACCTTCCGTTGGCATGGCGATGCCACGGTGTCGCTGCCAACCTATCGCGCGCTGAGCCAGGCGCATAAGTTGATTGCCGATGTGGTGAGCTTCCACGGCCCGCACATCAATCACCTCACGCCGCGCACGCTGGACATCGATGCGGCGCAGGAACAGATGCAGCGCGCCGGCATCGATGCCAAGGCGGTGATCGAGGGGCCGCCGCGTCGGCGCGTGCCGATCCTGTTGCGGCAGACCAGCTTCAAGGCACTGGAAGAGCCGGTGCGTTTTGTCGGCGATGACGGGCAGCCGGAACACGGCACCCATACCGCACGCTTCGGCGAGATCGAGCAGCGCGGCCTTGCCCTCACGCCAAAAGGCCGCGCGCTGTACGACGCGCTGCTGGCGCAGGCACGCGACGCCGATGGCGCCGGCAGCACCGGCACCGATTACGCCACCCGGCTGCAGACTGCCTTCGTGGCCTTCCCCGATGACGAGGCGTTGCTGCGGCAGGAAGGGCTGGGCTATTTCCGCTATACGCTCACCGACGCCGGCCGCGCCGATCCCGCGCAGGTGGCCGCGATGCCGGCAGAAACCGCGCTCGCGCTCGGCTTGGTCAGTGCCGACCCGATCATTTACGAAGATTTCTTGCCGGTCAGCGCGGCCGGCATCTTCCAATCCAATCTCGGTGGTGCCGAGCAACGCGCCTATGCCGCCCATTCGAGCAAGCGCAGTTTCGAGCAGGCGCTGGGTGCGCAGGTGCACGACGAATTCGCGCTGTATGCGCAGTTAGAGCGGGAGTCCCTGCAGGGGTTGCTGGTGTAGCACGCGCCCGCCGCATCTTGCCTGGCATTGCGTCGGCGTCGCCGGGCAGCGCCCGCCGGCGTGGCGGCGGTTGTGGAAAACCTCCCGGAAATGGCAGCAGATCAACGCATCTGCCCGGCGGTGCCGCAGTGCAGTGAAGGCCGCGGCGACGGGCTGGGCGGTCAGTCGATGCGAAACCTCAGTGCGCCTGTGTGGCCGGGCGACGCGCCGCTGCGCGTTCTGCACGGCGTGCGCGCGCACGTGCGCGACGCGCCTTCCAGCGCTCGCTCAGGCACGAGAAGATCACGTACAGCGCCGGGGTGCTGAGCAGGGTCAGGCTCTGCGAGAACACCAGCCCGCCAATCATCGCAATACCCAGGGGACGGCGCAGCTCCGAACCTTCGCCCAGGCCCACCGCCAGCGGCACAGCGGCCAGGATCGCCACCATCGTGGTCATCATGATCGGGCGGAAGCGCACGATCGAGGCCTCCCGTGCGGCTGCGCGCGCATCCATGCCGTGCACGCGCTGCGCCACCAGCGCGAAGTCGATCATCATGATGGCGTTCTTCTTGACGATGCCGATCAGCAGCACCAGCGCGATCATCGAGATCACCGACAGTTCGGTGTTGGTGATGAACAGCGCCAGCAGCGCGCCCACGCCGGCGGCCGGCAATGTGGACAGGATGGTCACCGGATGGATCAGGCTCTCGTAGAGCATGCCCAGCACGATGTAGACGGTAAGCACTGCGGCCAGCAACAGGATGCCCATCGAATTGGGACTGTGCTGCACGTTGAAGCTGTCGTCGCCACTGAGGCGGATGCCGTCGGGCATGCGCAGGCCCTGTACGGTGGATTTGATGATCAGATTCGCCTCGCCCGTGCTCACGCCCGGCGCCAGGTTGTAGCTCAGATCCATCGTGGTGTACTGGTTTTCGTGGATGATCTGCGGCGGCGCCAGCCCCGGTGCCTGGGTGGCGACGGCGGTGATCGGCACCATCTGGCCGGCACGGTTGGGCACGAAGATCTGATCCAGCGCCTTGGGGGTGGCGGTCTGCGACGGCAGTGCATTGACCACCACGCTGTACTGATTGAGGTCGGAATAGATGGTGGAAATGGAGCGCTGGCCGAACGCGCCATACAGCGCGCCATCGATGGCGCCCACCGAGATGCCCAGGCGCGCGGCCTTGGCGCGGTCGATCACGATGTTCTGGCGCAGGCCCGCGGTATCCACGTCGGTACCGACATCGCGCAGGTGCGGGTTCTTTTTCAGCGCAGCCTGCAGTTTGGGAAGCCATTCCTGCAGCTGCGCCAGGTCGTTGCCCTGCAACGACACGCGATATTGCGCGCCCTGGCTGGTGCCGCCGCCGCCGTCGCTGGGCAGGTCCTGGATCGCACGCAGGCGCAGGTCCAGGTCCGGGTAACGGTCGGCCTTGGCGCTCAGGCGCGCGACCACTTCGGCGGTGGTGTCGCGACGGCCCTCATCGCGCTTCTTGAGCTCGATATTGAACGATGCGCTGGAGCCCTGACGGCCGGAGCCCAGGCGTGCCCCGACGGTTTTCACCGCCGGGTCGGCCATCAGCATGTCGGTGATGCGGCGCTGGCGGCTGACCATGTCGGCAAACGACACCGTGGCGCTGGAATTGGCGCGGCCCCAGATCAGGCCGGTGTCCTGCGCGGGGAACGAGCCCTTTTTGACCGCACTGCCCAGGAAGATGGTGGCGGCGATCAGCAACAACGGCGTCAACGACAGCAGGAGTGCGTGGCGCAGCGAGAAATCCAGCGCCACCGTGTACACGCGCAGCATGCGTTCGTGCATGCGGTCCAGCCAGGCGCCGAAACGGCCGGGTTTTTCTGGCTCGGTGTGCGGCGACAGGAAGCGGCTGCACAGTGCCGGCGTCAAGGTGAGCGAGACCAGCATCGACACCACGATCGCCGCCACCAGGGTCACGGTGAACTCGCGGAAGAACGCACCGATCATGCCGCTGGCGAACAGCATCGGGATGAACACCGCCACCAGCGAGGCGGTGATCGAGACGATGGTGAACCCGATCTCGCGCGCACCGGCCAACGCCGCGTCCAGGCGCGACATGCCTTCGTCCAGATGCCGCATGACGTTTTCGATCACCACGATCGCATCGTCGACCACGAAGCCGATGGCAATGACCAACGCCAGCAGGCTGAGGTTGTTCAAGGTGAAGCCAAGCACGTACATCACCAGCGCCGAGCCGGCCAGCGACAGCGGCACGGTGACAGCGGCGATCAGGGTTGGCGCCAGCCGGCGCAGGAACAGCGCCATGGTCAGGATCACCATCGCCAGGCTGATCATCAGCGTGGCTTGCACCTCGTGCAGCGAGGCGCGAATGGTGGGCGTGCGGTCGAAGTAGGGCGTGAGCGTGGTGCCGGGCTGCAGATAGCTGCGCAGTTCGGGAATCTGCGCCTTCACCTGGTCGACGGTTTCGACGATGTTGGCGCCGGCGCGGGTGAAGGCATACATCACCACCGCCGGCTTGCCGTTGAACCAGGCAGCTTGATAGGCGTCCTGCTGGCCGTCGTAGACGGTGGCCACATCGCCCAGCCGCACGATGCGTCCGTTGGACTGGGTGGAGATCGCCAACTGCGCAAAATCGGCGGCCTTGGACACCGAATCGTTGGAGATGATGGCCATGGTGGTGTTGCCGTCGGACAGGAATCCGGTCGGCGAGGTCACATTGGCCGCACGCACCGCATTGCGCAGATCGTCCGGGGTCAGGCCCAGCGCGTTGAGTGCGCGCAGGTCCACGTCCACGCGGACTGCCGGGGTGGATGCCCCGGCGATGTCCACCGAGCTGATGCCGGTGATCTGGCGCAGCCGCTGCGCCAGCAGCGAATCGGCCACGTTGTAGAGCTCATCGGCCGATTGCGTCTCCGAGGTCAGCGCAATGGCGATCACCGGGTCGTCGTTCGGGTTGGCCTTGGAGTACATCGGCGTCCCGAGCCCGGAAGGCAGGTCCGATTGCGATGCGTTGATCGCGGTCTGGATGTCCTGCGCGGCCGAATCGATGTTGCGGCTGCTCTGGAACACCAGCACCACCAGGCTGCTGCTCTCCGAGCTGGAGGAGCGCATGCGGTCGATCCCGGGCAATTGGCCCAGGTGACGTTCCAGCGGCGCGGTGACGGTGGAGGCCATGGTGCTGGCGTCGGCGCCGGACTGGGTGGCGTGCACGAAGATGATGGGAATCTGGATGTTCGGCAGCGCCGCCACGCCCAGCCGCAGGTAGCACATCAATCCGATCACGAACAAACCGATCGCCAGCAGCGAGGTGCCGATCGGGCGCTTGATGAAGGGCGCGGAGATGTTCATGGGGCCACTGCCGGGATTCGGGAATCGGGAATCGGGAATCGGTAAAGGCCAAAGCCAAAGCCAAAGCCAAAGCCGATGTCACTGGCGCAGGTGCGCCGGCGACGCTGCGGGCCTGCGTGCCGGTCGGCGATGACGCTACCGATCCTCATGCCGGGCGCTCCGAGCTCGGCGCCGGGTTCATGCCGTCACGCTGGGCAGCGCGCCGCGCACGCCATGCGCGCAGGCGCTCGCCGGCGCGTTCCATGTACAGATAGATCACCGGGGTGGTGTACAGCGTGACCAGCTGCGACAGCAGCAGGCCGCCGACGATGGCAATACCCAGCGGGCGGCGCAGTTCCGAGCCGATCCCGGTGCCCAGCGCCAGCGGCAACGCGCCCAGCATGGCCGCGGCGGTGGTCATCATGATCGGGCGGAAGCGCAGCAGGCAGGCGCGCCGGATCGCATCGTGCGCGCTCGCCCCTTCGCGGCGTGCGTCGATGGCGAAGTCGATCATCATGATGGCGTTCTTCTTGACGATGCCGATCAGCAGCACGATGCCGACGATGCCGTCCACCGACAGGCTCAGCCCGCACAGCATCAGCGCCAGCAACGCACCGACACCGGCCGGCGGCAGCGTGGAGATGATGGTCAGCGGGTGGATGTAGCTTTCGTACAACACGCCCAGCACGATGTAGATCACCACGATCGAGGCCAGCAGCAGCCAGACGATATCGGTCTGGCTGCCGGTGAATTCGGCCGCCTTGCCGACGAACTGCGCATGCACCTGGGTCGGCATCTTGAGTTCTTCGCGTGCCTTCTCGATCGCCGCCACCGCCTGCGACAACGAATGCCCCGGCGCCAGGTTGAACGAGATGGTGACGGCCGGCAGCTGTTGCTGGTGGCTCACCACCAACGGTGTGTTGGTGACCTTGGCTTCGGCCAGCGCGGCCAGCGGGATGATGCTGCCGGCACCGACCACGATGCCGGTGTTCTGCGCGCCCACGCCGGTGGCGGTGGACGAGTTGGACGAGGTGACCTGGCCGAAGCTGGTGGCGTTGGTGCCGGTGAGCGCGCCGCTGCCGTTGCTGGCCACGGCCAGCTGGTTCATCAGGGCGGTGCTGGTGCGGAATTCCGGCGCTACTTCCAGCACGACGCGGTACTGATTGAGCTCGGTGAAGATGGTGGAGATCTGGCGCTGGCCGAAGGAGTCGTAGAGCGTGTCGTCGATGGTCTGCATCGGCACGCCGAGCATGCTGGCCTTGTCGCGGTCGATGCTCAGTTCCAGTGCACGCCCCTGGTTGGCCAGGTTGTTGTCCACATCCGCCAGCTCGGGCAGTTTGCGCATCGATTCGGTCATGCGCCCGGCCCAGGTGGCCAGCTCGCTGCTGTCCACGTCCGAGATCGAATACTGGTATTCGGTGGCGGCCACGCGCGTGTCCAGGGTGACGTCCTGCACCGGCTTGAGGAACAAGGCCACGCCCGGAATGCCGGCCACTGCCTTCTGCAGGCGCGGCAGCACCTCGTCCAGGCCCTCGCGCTCGCCGCGCGTCTTCAGCACGATCGACAGCTGGCCCTGGTTGAGCGTGGGGTTCATGGTGCCGGCGCCGATGAAGGCGGCCACGCCGGTCACCGCCGGGTCCTTGCGCAACGCGGCGGCCACCGCCTGGGTGCGTTGCTCCATCTGCGGAAACGCCACGTTCTGGTCGGCCTGCACCACACCGGTGATCAGGCCGGTGTCCTGCTCGGGCAGCAAGCCCTTGGGAATGGCCACATACAGCACCACCGTCAACGCCACCGCACCGATCGCCACGGCCAGGGTCAGCGGTTGGTGGGCAAGCACCCAGTCCAGGCTGCGCTCATAGGCGCCCACGGTCCGCGTCCACAGGTTGGTCTTGCCGGCGGCGGTTGCGCGCTCGTGCGCGTCTTCGCCTTCGGGCAAGGCATCGGGCTTGAGCAGGTAGGCGCACATCATCGGCGTCAACGTCAACGACACCAGCATCGAGATGACCACCGCAATCGACAGCACCCACGCAAACTCGTGGAATAGCCGCCCGGTGACGCCCGGCATCAGCAGCAGCGGCAGGAACACCGCCACCAGCGACACGGTCAGCGACAACACGGTGAAGCCGATCTGTTTGGCGCCGATCTCGGCCGCTTCCGGCCCGCTCTTGCCCTGCTCGATGTAGCGCACGATGTTCTCGATCATCACGATCGCATCGTCGACCACGAACCCGGTGGCCACCACCAGCGCCATCAAGGAGAGGTTATCCAGCGACATGCCGGCGAAGGCCATCACCCCGAAGGTGCCTGCCAGCGACAACGGCACCGCCACCGAGGGGATGATGGTCGCCCACAGCCGGCGCAGGAACACGAAGATCACCGCCACCACCAGCGCGATGGTCAGCACCAGGGTGAACTTCACCTCGTGCACCGAGGCGCGAATGGTTTCGGTGCGGTCGGAGAACACCTCCAGATGCACATCGGCCGGCAACACCGAGCGTAGCTGCGGCAGGATGTTGCGGATCTGCTCCACCGTCTGCACGATGTTGGCGCCGGGCTGGCGGCGGATCTCCAGCAGCACCGCCTGCTTGCCGTCGGCCCAGGCGGCCAGCTGGTCGTTCTCCACCCCATCGACCACGTTGGCCACGTCCGCCAGCCGCACAGGGCGGCCGTCCTTGTAGCTGATGATGGTCTCGCGGTACTGCGCCGCGTCGGTGAGCTGGTCGTTGGTGCCGATGCTGTAGGACTGGGTCTTGCCGTTGAGCGAGCCCTTGGGCGCACTGACGTTGGTCTGGGTCAGCGCGCTGCGCAGCGACTCCATGGTCAGGCCCATGTTCGACAGCTGCGCCGGGTTGACCTGGATGCGCACCGCAGGGCGCACGTTGCCGGCGATCGACACCAGGCCCACGCCCGGCACCTGCGACAGTCGCTGGGCCAGGATCGCATCGGCATAGCGGTTGACCTCGCGCAGTGGCAGCGAATCGGAGGTGAGCTTGAGCGTGAGAATCGCCGCATCGGCCGGATTGACCCGGTTATAGACCGGCTGGTACGGCAGCGAAGAGGGCAGGGTGGCCTGGCGGATCGCCGCCTGCACATCCTGCGAGGCGATATCGATATCGCGCTCCATCGAGAACTGCAGAATGATGGTGGACAGGCCCGCCGACGAATCGGAGGTCATCATCTGCAGGCCGGAGATCTGCCCGAACTGGCGCTCCAGCGGCGTGGTGACCAGCGAGGCCATGGTGGTCGCATTGGCGCCGGGATACTGGGTGGTGACGACCAGGCTGGGCGCGTCGATTTCCGGCAATGCCGAGACCGGCAATTGACGGTAGCCCAGGATGCCCAGCAGCAGGACGCCGGCCATCAACAACGAAGTGGCGATCGGGCGGCGGATGAAGATGGTCGAAAAGCCCACGGGGGGTGTCCTTGCTGAAGACGTCAGGCGAAGCCGGCGCATGCAACGCCGGCGCACATCGGCGACGGAAGTTCCGTCGCCGGTGGTCGAGAGTTAGCGCGGACCGCCGCCACGACGGCCGCCGGGGCTGCCACCACCACGGCTCTGTTTGTCCTTGGCGGCCTTGAGTTCGGCCTCGGTCGGTTCCGGCGGCGTCTCGCCCGGCTTGAGCGCGCTGACTTTGCTGCCCGGCTTCAGGCGGAACTGGCCTTCGGTCACCACGCGCTCGCCGGGCTTGAGGCCCTTGGTGATCTGCACATGGCTGTCGTCCACTTCCACGCCCTGCACCACGGTGCGCATCTGGGCGGTGTTGTCGCTGCCCACCACGTACACGTAATCGCCGTCCGGGCCGCGCTGCACCGACTGGGACGGCACCACGGTGCCGCCGGCGATGGTGCGCAGCTGCAGGCGCACATTGACGAACTGGCCCGGCCATAGCGCGTTGTCGGTGTTTTTGAAGATCGCGCGTGCGCCAAAGGTGCCGCTGTCGGCGGAGATGCGGTTGTCGATCACATCCAGCTTGCCGTCGCTGCTGATCACGTGCGCATCGCCACGATCCAGTGCCGCCACGGCCAGCGGCGCCGCCGTTTGACCGGTACGCACGGCCTGCAACTCACGCTCGGGCAGGTTGAACGACACGTAGATCGGGCGGATCTGGGTCAGGGTGACGATCGTGGAGCTGCTGGTGACGATGTTGCCCACGTCCACGCCACGGATGCCGGCGATGCCGTCGATCGGCGCGGTGACGCGGGTGAACTGCAATTGCACCTGCGCCGAGCGCATCTGCGCATCGTTGGCCGCAACCGCCGCCTCGTACTGGGCAACCTGGTTGCGTTGGGTATCCAGGTCCGTGCGCGAGACGTACTGCTTGTAAGCCGGGTCGTTGGAACGCTGATAATTCACCCGCGAGGTCGCCAGCAGCGCCTGGTTCTGGCGTTTGGCGGCCAGGGCCTGGTCGTAGCTTGCCTGCAGCGTGCGCGGATCGATCTGCGCCAGCAGATCGCCCTTCTTCACTTCCTGGCCTTCCTTGAAGTTCAGGCTCATCAGCTGGCCGCCCACCTGCGGGCTGACGGTGACCGTGTTGAGCGCGGTGACCGTGCCCAGCGCGCTGGCATAGACCGGAACATCCTGCGTGGTGGCCGCTACCACCGTCACCGGCACCGGGCCGCCGTTGTCCGGATCATTGCCGTCCGGCGCGCCTGCGCGCTTGCCGTGATTGCCCCCACCCATCATCCGCACTGCGACGAACACCACGACAAGCACTGCGACAACCAGCAGTGTGATCTTCCAAAAACGCGACATGCGACAACTCCTGAGGGCGGGCCGGGCGCATGGGTGCGACCGTGGGGCGGCGGTGCAAAGCATATCGTTGCGCTTCACCAATTGAGCATTACTGAAGTAACGGCTTGGCCGGCGAAACGACCGCAACGGTCACACTTGCACTGCAGCGGCAACGCGCCACGGTGACCGCGGTTGACCGCCGGGCTGAATCGGGCCCCACTGCAGCCCATCCGGCACCCGCCTGCACTACATTAAGCAACCATCTTTCAAGGATTGCCGATGCGCCCCTCCCGCCTGCTGACCAGCGCGCTGCTGCTCGCCCTGCCCACGCTCGCCACCGCGCAGGCCGCGCAACGGCCCGAAGTCCAGGCCGCCGCCTCCTCGCTGCAGGCCAAGGTGGTGCAATGGCGCCGCGACTTCCACCAGCACCCGGAGTTGTCCAACCGCGAAGAGCGCACTGCCGCCACCGTGGCTGCGCAGCTGCGCAAGCTGGGCCTCAAGCCGCGCACCGGCATCGCCCATCACGGCGTGGTGGCCATCATCAAGGGCGGCAAGCCGGGGCCGAAGATCGCCCTGCGTGCCGACATGGACGCGCTGCCGGTGACAGAGCAGACCGGGCTGCCGTTCGCCTCCAAGGCCACCGCCCAATATCGCGGCGAGCAGGTCGGGGTGATGCACGCCTGCGGCCACGACGCGCATACCGCCATCCTGCTCGGCGTGGCCGAGGCGCTGGTAGGCATGCGCGAGCAGTTGCCCGGCGAAGTGATGCTGATCTTCCAGCCCTCCGAAGAAGGCGCGCCCGGCAACGAAGAGGGCGGTGCCTCGCTGATGCTCAAGGAAGGCCTGTTTGCCGACTTCAAGCCGCAGGCGGTGTTCGGCCTGCATGTGTTCTCCAGCGTGCAGGCCGGCAAGATCGCGGTGCGCAGCGGCCCGCTGATGGCGGCCTCGGACCGCTTCGCGATCAAGATGATCGGCCGCCAGACCCATGGCTCGGCGCCGTGGAACGGCATCGACCCGATCGTGGCCAGCGCCGACATGATCGGCGCCGCACAAACGGTGATCAGCCGCCGCGCCAACCTGTCCAAGCAACCGCCGGTGCTGAGCTTCGGCGCGATCAAGGGCGGCATCCGCTACAACATCATCCCCGACGATGTGGAAATGGTCGGCACCATCCGCACCTTCGACGAAGGCATGCGCCAGCAGATCTTTGCCGACCTGAAGAACGTGGCCGAGCACACCGCTGCCGCGCATGGTGCCAAGGTGGACGCGAAGGTGCCCGACCAGGACGGCAATCCGGCCACGGTCAACGACCCGGCCCTGACGGCCAAGATGCTGCCCAGCCTGCAGGCGGTGGTGGGTGCGGACAACGTCTACGAGCCGCCGTTGCAGATGGGCGCCGAAGACTTCTCGTTCTATGCCCAGCAGGTGCCGTCGATGTTCTTCTTCGTCGGTTCCACTGCCAAGGGCATCGACCCGGCCACTGCGCCCAGCAACCATTCGCCGCAGTTCCTCTTGGACGAGTCCTCGCTGGATGTGGGCTTGCGCGCGCTGTTGCAGGTGTCGCTGGATTATCTGCAGCAGGGGTGAATCGGGAATCGGGAATCGGGAATCGTCTGCGGCTGGGCGATTCCAGATTTCGCTGGTTGGGCCGGCGGCGTGATTGTGGAGCGGCGATCTTAGGGCGTTCCATCGGCTTTCTTTCACGCGTTGCCGTACACCTCACGGCCAGCCCGTGCGGCCTAAAATGGCGGCATGAATACCCCAGAAGATTCCACCCTCGGTCGTGAGGTCGCCTATCCGAGCGGCTACGACCCGTCGTTGCTGTTTCCGATTCCGCGCGCGGCCGGGCGCGAGGCCATCGGGCTGGTCGGTGAGCTGCCGTTTATCGGCCGCGATCGCTGGCATGCCTACGAACTCAGCTGGCTGGATGCACAGGGCAAGCCCTGCGTGGCCACCGCCACCTTGCATGTACCCTGCGATTCGCCCTCGCTGATCGAATCCAAGTCGCTCAAGCTGTATCTCAACTCGCTCAACGCCACCCGCTTCAACAGCGCCGAAGCGGTGCGCACGCGCATTGCGACCGATCTGTCCACGCGCGCCGGTGCCGACGTGGCGGTGGAGTTCGGCCTGCCGCCGATCGATGCGGTCGGCGAGGGCGAGTCGGTCGACACGCTGGATGTCAGCATCGACGATTACGGCCCGCCGAACGCGGCCTATCTCTGCGCACTCGCGCAGCCAGTGGTGGAAGAAGTGCTGACCTCGGCCTTGCTCAAATCCAATTGCCCGGTGACTGGCCAGCCGGATTGGGCCAGCGTGACCTTGCGTTACCGCGGCGCACCGATCGACCGCGAGGGATTGCTGCGTTATCTGGTGAGTTTCCGCGACCACGCCGAGTTTCATGAGCAATGCGTCGAGCGCATTTTCAACGATGTGCTGACGCAGTGCGCGCCGCAGTGGCTGGTGGTGGAAGCGCGCTACACACGTCGTGGCGGCCTGGACATCAACCCGCTGCGCAGCTCGGCCAGTGTGCCGATGCCACTGTCGATCTTCCGCGACCTGCGTCAGTAGGTCGCGCGCAGGTGGGATCGCGCGGGCTTCACGGCGGCGCGATCCACGCTTAACGGCGCCCCGCGCACCCTGCCGACACCGCGATGCACAGGGATTGCAGCAATGAGTGTCGACAAGAAAGCAGATTTCTCCAACGTCACCTCATCGGTCGATAGCACCGCCGAGGTGACGCCTGCGCCCGATTTTTCCAACGTGCGTACCAGTGTGCAGAGCACCGCGCAGCTTGTTGAAGAATCGGTCACCGTCCAGGCCGGCGACAGCCTCTCCAGTATTGCCAAGCGTCATCTGGGCGATGGCAATCTGTGGCCACGTATTTTCGAAGCCAACCGCGAAACGCTGCAGGATCCGGACAAGATCTTTCCCGGGCAGATCCTGCGCCTGCCTGCGAAGTCGTAATGGCAGGTCCGTTTCCAGTCGCAGGCGGCGACACGATTCAACACACCTAGACACCCACTCGAGCACTGCCATTGCAGATGTTCTGGCTACCGGAGAATCGATTTATGCGTATCACCTCTGTTTCGAGCAGCTTGGCCCTCGCCTTGGCCGGCGTTCTCGCAGTATCCGGCTGCAGCAAGAAGGCCGACGACGACAGCGTCTCCAAGGACCCCACGTCCGGCGCCGCGACCGAAGCGATGCCCGGCCCGGCTGCCACCCCTCCGGCCAGCGATCAGGCCGCCCAGGGCAGCGCGACCGGTGCGGCCAGCACCGATAGCGGTGCTGCGATGGGGAGCGCGGTGACGGTGTCCAGCGTGGCGGTCGACACCCAGGCCGCGGCCGACAAGACGGTGACGCCGGCGACCAGCGTCGGCAGCAAAGACACCATCATCGTCTCGGTGAAGACCGACGGTAGCGCGAGCAACGTGGCAGTGTCTGCAAAGCTGACCTACCAGGATGGTCAGGTGGCCGGCGAACAGAACGCGACGTTGAACACCACCGGTGCCGAAACCACCAACTTGAGCTTCAGCAAGCCCGATGGCTGGCCGGCCGGCACCTACACCGCGCAAGTCATGGTGGATGGCAAGCCTGCAGGTAATCCGCAGACCATCACCGTCAAGTAAAGATGTGCGACGCAACAGTGGTGCGCAGCCTTGGTTGCGCGTCGCTACGGCGCCAGTCCACGGGTGGCTGGACGTTGCACCGAGCCACGCAAGCAGGGCGCGACCGATCAGGTCGCGCCTTTTTGTTGCATCGCATTCGTTACAGCTGCATCCATGTCGATTGCCCTGGTGACGGGACGAAGCATCCGCCTGTGGTCGCTTTACCCGGGCGCGGCTCAGACGCGACAATGCCGTGCTGATCCATCGCCGCATCCAACGCGCTGGCCGACCGGTGTGCCATCAACGACCCCTGTCGCGCGCACCACGGCCCTCGTCCGTGGATGCAGGCGCTCCTCCCGACCACAAGAGCCATCGCACCTCATGTCGAAGACACCGAAGATCCTCTATACGCTCACCGACGAAGCACCCTACCTGGCCACGCAGTCGCTGCTGCCGATCATCGATGCCTACACCGATACCGCCGGCATCGTGGTCGAAACGCGCGATATCTCGCTGGCAGGACGCATCCTGGCGCTGTTTCCCGAGCAGCTCAACGATGCGCAGAAGATCGCCGACGACCTGGCCGAACTGGGCGAACTGGCCACCACGCCGGAGGCCAATATCATCAAGCTGCCCAACATCAGCGCCTCGGTGCCGCAGCTCAAGGCCGCGATCAAGGAGCTGCAAGGCCAGGGCTATGCACTGCCGGCGTATCCGGACGAGCCCAAGGACGCTGCGGAAAAAGACATCAAGGCGCGCTACGACAAGGTCAAGGGCAGCGCGGTGAATCCGGTGCTGCGCGAAGGCAATTCCGACCGTCGTGCGCCGTTGTCGGTCAAGAACTACGCACGCAAGCATCCGCACCGCATGGGCAAGTGGAGCAGCGCGTCCAAGTCGCATGTCGCGCACATGGATGCCGGTGATTTCTTCGGTAGCGAGCAGTCGACCACGCTGGCCGACGCCGGCACGCTGAAGATCGAATTCGTCGGTGCCGATGGCAGCAGCACCGTGTTGAAAGACAAGGTAGCGGTGAAGGCGGGCGAAATCGTCGACGCTGCCGTACTGAGCAAGCGTGCGCTGGCCAGCTTCATCGACGCGCAGATTGCCGATGCCAAGGCCAAGGATGTGCTGTTCTCGGTGCATCTGAAAGCCACCATGATGAAGGTCTCCGATCCGGTGCTGTTCGGCGTGGTGGTCGGCGAGTTCTACAAGGACACGCTGAGCAAGCATGCCGATGCGCTCAAGTCGGTCGGCTTCGATCCCAACAACGGCATCGGCGATCTGTACGCACGTATCACGTCGCTGCCGGAAGCCAAGCAAGCCGAAATCAAGGCCGATATCCAGGCCGAATACGCGCAGCGCCCGGGCCTGGCGATGGTCAACTCCGACAAGGGCATCACCAACCTGCATGTGCCCAGCGACGTGATCGTCGATGCTTCCATGCCGGCGATGATTCGCGACTCCGGCCAGATGTGGAACGCGCAAGGCAAGCTGCAGGACACCAAGGCGGTGATTTCGGATCGTTGCTATGCCGGCGTGTACCAGGCAGTGATCGACGACTGCAAGGCGCACGGTGCCTTCGATCCGGCCACCATGGGCTCGGTGCCCAACGTGGGGCTGATGGCGCAGAAGGCAGAAGAATACGGCTCGCACGACAAGACCTTCCAGATGGCCGCCGCCGGCACCGTCAAGGTCACCGATGGCAACGGCAAGACGGTGTTCGAGCACGCGGTGGAAGCCGGCGATCTGTGGCGCATGTGCCAGGTCAAGGACGCGCCGATCCAGGACTGGGTGAAGCTGGCCGTGGAGCGCGCCCGCCTGAGCGAGACGCCGGCGGTTTTCTGGCTGGACAAGGCGCGCGCGCACGATGCGCAGGTGATCGCCAAGGTCGAGCAGTATCTGAAGGATCACGACACCAACGGCCTGGATATCCGCATCCTGCCGCCGGTGGAAGCGACCACGTTCTCGCTGGAGCGCATCCGCAAGGGCCAGGACACCATCTCGGTCACCGGCAATGTGCTGCGCGACTACCTCACCGACCTGTTTCCGATCATGGAGCTGGGCACCAGTGCCAAGATGCTCTCCATCGTGCCGCTGATGGCCGGTGGCGGCCTGTTCGAAACCGGTGCCGGTGGTTCGGCGCCCAAGCATGTGCAGCAGTTTGTCGAAGAGAACTGCCTGCGCTGGGATTCGCTGGGTGAATTCCTGGCCCTGGCCGCATCGCTCGAGCATCTGGGCAACCGTTACGACAACCCGTCGGCCACGGTGCTGGCCAAGGCGCTGGATGTCGCCAACGGTCAGTTCCTGGACAACAACAAGTCGCCCGCGCGCAAGGTCGGCGAGCTCGACAACCGCGGCAGCCACTTCTACCTGGCGATGTACTGGGCGCAGGCCCTGGCCGCGCAGACCGAAGACACGGCATTGCAGGCCAAGTTCGCGCCGCTGGCCAAGGCCCTGACCGAGAACGAGGCCACCATCCTGGCCGAGCTCAACGGCGCGCAGGGCAAGCCGGTGGAAATCGGCGGTTACTACCATCCCGACCTGGCCAAGGTCAGCGAGGCGATGCGCCCGAGCAAGACCTTCAACGACATCCTGGCGACGCTGAACGCCTGAGTCGCCGCACCACCTGCGGTCTTTGCATGTCGTCTTCAAGGCCCGTCTCGCAGGAGGCGGGCCTTGTCGTTTCAGCGAAACGGCGACAATGCCGTCACGCCACGCAGCAAGCGTCGGCTGAGCCGCGCCATGCGTCGCTCGCGCCGGCGTTGCGAAAGCGGATCGGGCATCGTCTGCATGTCTTGCCGTGGAGCCGCTGTAGATTCCGGCGATTCCAGTGAGGTCTGCGGTTGCAGCGCGTCGACTGCCGTGTCCGATTCCGCCAGGCGCTGGGCCAGCGCCACATCGGCAATGTGGCCGTGCTGAAACAACAGTTCGCTAAAGATGCGCATGACCCATCTCCACTTGAGTGGAATCCACGTTAGGCGCAGGCTAGGCGACGTAAAAGCGAGACTTTTACAAGTGAGTATTGAATTCCATTCAAGGGTTGGCCATGTCGCGTCCGCCGCTTCACGCATTGCAAGGCTTCGTCAGCGCGGTGCGACTGGGCAACCTGTCGCGCGCTGCCGGCGCGATGCATCTGACCGTCAGCGCACTCAGTCATCAAATGCGCGCGCTCGAACAACGGCTGGGGTATCCGCTGCTGCAACGGCATGCGCGCGGCGTCACCGCCACGCCGCAGGGCCAGCAACTGCTCGACCGCATCGCACCGCACCTGGACGCCATCGCCGAGGCATTCGAGCCATTCGGTGCGCGTCGCGAAGACACCCTGACGCTGAGTCTCACGCCATCGATGGCATCGGCCTGGCTGGTGCCGCGTCTGGGCGAATTTCTGGCCATTCATCCCACCATCGAAATCAACCTGCTGTCGAGCGAGCGGCTGGTGGATTTCGAGCGCCAGCAGCAGGTGGATGCCGCCATGCGCATCGGTGCCGGGCAATGGCCCGGCGTCATCGCCGAGCCCTTGTTCGACGAATGGCTGGTGCCGATGGCAAGCCCGGCCCTGATCGCCCGCATGGGCGGTAGGCAGGCACCACCGTTGCATCAGTGGCCATTGCTGGGCGACCCGGATGACGCCTGGTCGCGCTGGTTCGCGGCATTTGGCGGCGATGTACCGCGACGCTATGTCGCGGTACTCGACGAATCAGAAGCGCACCATCGTGCCGCCCTGGATGGCGTCGGCGTTGCCCTGGGGCGCGTAACGCGCGCGCGTCTGTTGCTGGCGTCCGGCCAACTGGTGGCGTTGTCCACGCAGCGGCTCAAGACCAGTTGGTCGCATTACCTGGTGTATCCGCCACGTTCCAGTACGCATGGCGGGTTTCTTGCGTTTCGCACCTGGCTACAGGGCCAGGCGCGCGAACACGCCGCGCATGCGCAACAGGCAACCGCCACGCCACTGCTCGCGCGCCGCCGCAAGCGCACAGGGACACTGCCGCCATGAGCCCTCGACCGTTGCCACCACAATCCGAGCGCCGCGCGCTGGCGATCGCCCAGGCCGTGTACGAAGCGTTCGAGGACTATCACGCGCGTTTTTCCGAAATCACCGCACGCGCCAAGCAGCGCTTCGAAACACGCGACTGGAGCGCCGCGCGCGAAGACGCAGTGGCGCGCATCGCGCTTTACGACCAATACATCGCCGAATGCATGTTGCGTCTGCGCGCAGTGTTGCTGGGCCAGGCGCACGACCGCGCGCTGTGGATGCGCGCGCGCGATCATTACGCCGCCTTGCTGAGCGGGTTGATCGACCAGGAGTTGTACAAGACCTTCTATAACACCCTGACCCGGCGCTACTTCGGTACCCACGGCGTCGATGCCGAGATCGAATTCATCGCCCTGGATATCGAGCCAACCGACGCCATCACCGTGCCTGTTGCGCGCCACACCTATGCGGTCTCGCCCGGCCGGCTGACCGACATGCTGGTGCGGGTGCTGGGCGACTACGCGTTCGCCGTGCCGTATGCGCACCGCACCCGCTGCGCGGCTGCCATTGCGGTGCGTCTGCTCGACGACCTCGCGCACTGGGGCGAGCATCCGGTGCGTAGCGTGGAATTGCTGGAGACGGTGTTCTATCGCGAGCGCCGAGCGTATCTGGTTGGACGCGTGTTCGGCGAACATCGCTTTTCGCCTTGCGTCATCGCGCTGGTCAACGACGATGCCGGCCTGCGTGCCGAAGCGGTGCTGACCCGGCGCAGCGATGTCGCGCAATTGTTCAGTAACTCGCGTAGCTACTTCCAGGCCGACTTGTCCACGGTCGGCGACGCGGTGGTGTTCCTGCGCAGCCTGCTCACCCACAAGCCGGTCGATGAGCTATATACGATGCTGGGCCGCGCCAAGCAGGGCAAGACCGAGCGGTATCGCACGTTTTTCAGCCATTTCCAGGCGCATCCGTCCGAACAGCTGGTGCACGCCGATGGCACCCCCGGCATGGTCATGGTGGTATTCACGCTGCCCAGTTATCCGCTGGTCTTCAAACTCATTCGCGATCGCTTTGCGTATCCCAAAAGCATGAGCCGCGCGCAGGTAGAGGGTAAGTACGAGCTGGTCTTCCAGCTCGACCGCATCGGCCGCCTGCTCGACGCGCAGCCGTATCGCTTCCTGCGCTTTCCCAAGGCGCGCTTTTCACCGGCGCTGCTGCAAGAGCTGCAGACCAGCTGCGCGATGAGCCTGAGCGAAGACGGCGACGATGTCCTGATCGCACTGTGCTATGTGCAGCGCCGGTTGCGCCCGTTGAATTTGTACTTGCGCGAACAATTGCCCGAAGCCGCGCATGCCGCAGCACTGGACTACGGCCAGGCCATCAAGGACATGGCGCGCAACAACATCTTTCCCGGCGACATGTTGCTGAAGAATTTCGGCATTACCCGCCATCAGCGCGCGGTGTTCTACGACTACGACGAACTGTGCCTGATCACCGAATGCAACTTCCGCGATTGGCCCACGCCCACCACCTACGAAGAACAGATGGCCGCAGAACCCTGGTTCCATGTCGGCCCGCGCGACGTCTTCCCCGAGCGCTTCGCCTTGTTCATGGGTCTGCCTTCCTCGCAACTGCAAGCGGTCAAGCACCTGCACCCGGAACTGTTCGACCCACGCTGGTGGCGCGACCTGCAGCACCGGCTTCGCGAAGACGATTACCCGGACACCCCGCCATATGCGGAGTCGCGCAGGCTGGCGTAGCGATTTACCGGTAGCGGCAAGACTGGTACAACGCACGCTACATCATCAAGGAGTGTGGTCATGCAGCGGACGCAGCGATTCGGTCTTGGCATCCTGTTGGCATTGAGCAGCATCGCAGCGACGCAGGCACGTCCAAGCGCGGAACAGGCGCAAGTGCAGATCGAGGCCAGCATGAATGTCGCCGGCGAATTGACCTTGACCCCGGACGGCGCGGTCACGGCAGTGAAACTTGCCGACGAAGCGAGTTTGCCGCCGGCAGTGCGCGAGCGGATCAAGC
This sequence comes from Xanthomonas sp. NCPPB 3569, assembly GCF_041475645.2. Taxonomy (NCBI): domain Bacteria; kingdom Pseudomonadati; phylum Pseudomonadota; class Gammaproteobacteria; order Lysobacterales; family Lysobacteraceae; genus Xanthomonas; species Xanthomonas sp. NCPPB 3569. The sequence continues at coordinate 4,445,090 of NZ_CM192969.1, read as the reverse complement.
ACTCGATCGCATCGTGGCGCTTCGACCCTGTGCGCGACAACGGAAACGCCTTGCCCGCGCAGTTGCCGATGAGCCTGCTGCTGGTCGCCAAACAGGGAGAAGGAGAAAATTATCTGGTGTCGATCCGCAGCGCGCATTTTGGTGGGGAGGCGCAGGGCGCGACGAGTGTGCAGACCCGCGACATGCAGCCGCCGCGCTACCCCGAAGCGGCGTTTCGGGCCGGTGCCACCGGCGTGGTCTATCTGATGCTCAAGATCGGGCGCGACGGCAAGGTCGCAGATCTGATCGCAGAGCAAGTCAACCTGACATCGCTCGTGCCGGAATCCAAACGTGCACGCCTGCGCCAGGTGTTTGCCGATGCAGCCTCGAAGAAGGCGCGTACATGGACGTTCCTGCCGCCGACAGAGGGTCCGGAGGTCGAGGCGCCGTACTGGGTCATGCGTGTTCCGGTCAGCTTCGACATCGGAACATCCCCACGCGATCTGATCGCCGCAAAACAGGCCCAGAAATGGCGTTCGTATCTGCCTGGCCCCCGTCAGGTCGCCCCATGGAGTGAGCAGCGCGGCGCAGCGACATCGAGTGACAGCCCGGATGCTCTGCCTGCCAGCGGGTTGTTTTCCACACGCGGAGAAGGTGTGCGCCTGGTGACACCGCTGCAAGGAAGTTGAGAGCGGCTGACCGAGCAGGCGAAACGCCGCGCAACGGTCGCCTCACAAAAAAAGCCCCGCAATGCGGGGCTTTTTCGTCTCGATAAACCGACTGAACTCAGCGCTTCATCGAACTGAAGAACTCGTCGTTGGACTTGGTGGTCTTCATCTTGTCCAACAGGAATTCCATTGCGGCGATTTCGTCCATCGGGTGCAGCAGCTTGCGCAGGATCCAGATCTTCTGTAGCAGCTCCGGCTCGATCAACAGATCTTCGCGACGCGTGCCCGAGCGGTTGATGTCGATCGCCGGATACACACGCTTTTCGGTGATGCGGCGGTTCAAATGCACTTCGCTGTTGCCGGTGCCCTTGAACTCTTCGTAGATCACCTCGTCCATCTTGCTGCCGGTTTCCACCAGCGCCGTGGCGATGATGGTCAGCGAGCCGCCTTCTTCCACGTTACGCGCCGCACCGAAGAAGCGCTTCGGGCGGTGCAGGGCGTTGGCGTCCACACCACCGGTGAGCACCTTGCCGGAGCTGGGCACCACGTTGTTGTAGGCGCGTGCCAGGCGGGTGATGGAGTCGAGCAGGATCACCACGTCCTTCTTGTGCTCGACCAGGCGCTTGGCCCGCTCGATCACCATTTCGGCAACCTGCACGTGACGCGCAGCCGGCTCGTCGAAGGTGGAGGAGATGACCTCGCCGCGCACGGTGCGCTGCATTTCGGTCACTTCTTCCGGGCGCTCGTCGATCAGCAGCACGATCATGTGCACTTCGGGATGATTGGTGGTGATGGCCGTGGCCACCTGCTGCATCATCATCGTCTTGCCGGCCTTGGGCGGGGAGACGATCAGCGCACGCTGGCCCTTGCCCTGCGGTGCCATCAGATCCAGGATGCGGCCGGTGATGTCCTCGGTGGAGCCGTCGCCACGCTCCAGACGGAAGCGGCGGCGCGGGAACAGCGGGGTCAGGTTCTCGAACAGGACCTTGTTCTTGCTCGCTTCCAGCGGCTCGCCATTGATGGTGTCGACGATCGACAGCGCGAAATAGCGTTCGCCGTCCTTCGGGAAGCGGATGCGGCCGGACAGATGGTCGCCGGTGCGCAGGTTGAAGCGACGGATCTGGCTGGGCGAGATATAGGTGTCGTCCGGCCCGGCCAGGTAGCTGGCTTCTGCCGCACGCAGGAAACCGAAGCCGTCGGGCAGGATTTCCAGCACGCCGTCGGCGGCAACGCCTTCACCGTGACGGGTCAGCACCTTGAGCAGGGCGAAGATCACGTCCTGCTTGCGCGCACGCGCCACGCCTTCCTGGATATTGAGCTGGTCGGCGATATCCAGCAGCTTCTGCGCCGGCATCCGCTTGAGGTCGCTGAGCGAATACACCGGGAAGCCTTCCGGCACGGCCGGATGCGGACGCGCGATGAACGGCTCGTTGTTGCCGTCGGACGAGGGCATGCCGCCGTCATTGCCGAAGCGGTCGCGCGGGCCGCGGTCGCGGCGGTTGCGGAACCGGTCACGGCGGTTGCCCTGCTGGTTCTGGCCTTGCTGGTTCTGTCCCTGACCCTGGCCGCCCTGGCCTTGCTGATTCTGGCCGGCGTTCTGGTTCTGGTTCTGGCCCTGCTGCTGGCCCTGGCCCTGGTTCTGGCCTTGAGTCTGGTTCTGCTGTTGCTGCGCCTGGTTAAAGCGCTGCTGCTGCGACTGGCCGCCCTCGCGGGGCTCGCCGTGGGTGTCGCCGCCGTGGCTGGCGCTGGGTGCCTGACCGGCGTGTGCGCCATCGCTGGACGTCTGCGCTGGTGCCGGATCGGCAGCGCGCGACGGTGCCTGCGGGGCACGGGGTGCTTCGGGTGCGGGACTGGTGGGCAAGGGCAGGTTGGACTGCTGTGCGCCAGCCTCTTCAGTGGCGGCGGCGGTCTTGCTCACGCGCGGCTTGCGCACGCGCTTCTCGACGGGAGCGTCGACGCTGCTCCCGGTATCGGAGGAAGGATGATCGGACAAGTGCGTGATTCCTCGCTAAGGTGCGAGCGCCCAACTAGGGGGCGAACTGGTGGTAGATGGGAGTCTAGAAGAGCTTCTAGAGGGTGCGGCGGCGCACGAACGTGTGCCGGACCAACTGACACTATCACCGCCGCGCGTTAACGCGCAAGCGTCTTCCCGGGCACGATTTAACTGCCGGCGCATCATCGGGCGCCCATTGCTGGACGCCCGCTAGCTCAGGCGGCCGCGCCGCCCAGGGTCTTGTCGATCATCTGGGTCAGCTGGCCCTTGCCGACGGCACCGATCTGGGTCGCCTGCACCTGCCCGTCCTTGAACAGCAACAGCATAGGGATCGAGCGCACGTGGTACTTGATGGCCAGTGCACGGTTCTGGTCCACATTGACCTTGGCGACCTTGAGGCGGCCCTGATATGTGTCGGCCAGATCGTCCAGCACCGGGGCGATCATCTTGCAGGGGCCGCACCACTCGGCCCAGAAATCCACCAGAACCGGTTCGCCCGATTGCAGTACAGCTGTGTCGAAGTCGGCATCGCCGACATGTTGAACCTTATCGCTCACATTGGGTCTCCTGGAAACCAAAACGGCCCACCCGAACGGGCAGGCCGCTACATTGCGCTAAACTGGGGCATTGCGCGACTGAATCAAGTGTCAGTCCTGAAGCCGCGCTGTCCGCCACAACAGCCGCAGTTTGCGACGCTGTCGGCATCGATGCAAGCCGCGCCCGGGCTGCCCAGGGCGCCTCACGAAGACGGAATAATGAGCGACAAACCGCTGACCGATGTGACCTTTTCCTCGTTCGACCTGCATCCGGCCTTGATCGCCGGGCTGGAGAGCGCCGGGTTTACCCGCTGTACCCCGATCCAGGCGCTGACCTTGCCGGTCGCGCTGCCGGGCGGCGATGTCGCCGGCCAGGCCCAGACCGGTACCGGCAAGACCTTGGCATTCCTGGTCGCGGTGATGAACCGCCTGCTGATCCGCCCGGCGCTGGCCGACCGCAAGCCGGAAGACCCGCGCGCGCTGATCCTGGCGCCGACCCGCGAACTGGCGATCCAGATCCACAAGGACGCAGTGAAGTTCGGCGCCGACCTGGGCCTGCGCTTTGCGCTGGTCTACGGCGGGGTGGATTACGACAAACAGCGCGAACTGCTGCAGCAGGGCGTGGACGTGATCATCGCCACGCCGGGCCGCCTGATCGACTACGTCAAGCAGCACAAGGTGGTCTCGCTGCACGCCTGCGAGATCTGCGTGCTGGACGAAGCCGACCGCATGTTCGACCTGGGCTTCATCAAGGACATCCGCTTCCTGCTGCGGCGCATGCCCGAGCGCGGCACCCGGCAGACGTTGTTGTTCTCGGCCACGCTCAGCCACCGGGTGCTGGAGCTGGCCTACGAGCACATGAACGAGCCGGAAAAGCTGGTCGTCGAAACCGAAAGCATCACCGCCGCGCGGGTGCGCCAGCGCATCTATTTCCCGTCCGACGAAGAGAAGCAGACGCTCCTGTTGGGCTTGCTGTCGCGCAGTGAAGGCGCGCGCACCATGGTGTTCGTCAACACCAAGGCGTTCGTGGAGCGCGTGGCGCGCACCCTGGAGCGCCATGGCTACCGGGTCGGCGTGCTGTCGGGCGATGTGCCGCAGAAAAAGCGCGAATCGCTGCTCAACCGCTTCCAGAAAGGCCAGCTTGAAATCCTGGTGGCCACCGACGTGGCCGCGCGCGGCTTGCATATCGACGGCGTGAAGTACGTCTATAACTACGACCTGCCGTTCGACGCCGAAGACTACGTCCACCGCATCGGCCGCACCGCGCGGTTGGGCGAAGAGGGCGATGCGATCAGCTTCGCCTGCGAACGCTATGCGATGAGCCTGCCGGACATCGAGGCCTACATCGAGCAGAAGATCCCGGTCGAGCCGGTGACCTCCGAACTGCTGACGCCGCTGCCGCGTGCGCCACGCGTGCCGGTGGAAGGCGAGGAGGCCGATGACGACGCGGGCGACAGCGTGGGCACGATCTTCCGCGAAGCGCGCGAGCAGCGTGCCGCCGAAGAACAGCGTCGCGGTGGCGGACGCGGTGGTCCCGGTGGCGGGTCGCGCAGCGGCAGTGGCGGTGGTCGCCGCGATGGCGCCGGTGCCGATGGCAAGCCGCGTCCGCGTCGCAAGCCGCGCGTGGAAGGGCAGGCGCCTGCGACGTCTGCACCGAGCGCAACACCGGTGGTTGCCGCTGCAGCGGTGGAAGCGTCGTCCACCATCGCGGCCGATGCCGAGCGCGCACCACGCAAGCGTCGGCGTCGTCGCAACGGTCGTCCGGTCGAGGGTGCCGAGCCGGCAGTGGCCTCCACGCCGGTTGCCGCACCTGCCGCACCGCGCAAGCCCACCCAGGTGGTGGCCAAGCCGGTGCGTGCCGCCGCCAAGCCGCCGGGCAGCCCCTCGCTGCTCAGCCGCATCGGCCGCCGACTGCGTTCGCTTGTCTCCGGCAACTGATCATTTGCGGCACTGATCGCATCGCCGCGCATCGGCGATGCGACGCAAGCACTGGCGCTCCGGCATAATCGCTGAATGACCGTCCTGCGTTTCGACAACGTCAGCAAGCACTACGCCGGTGGCCACCAGGCGCTGACCGATGTCAGCTTCGAAGTGGCCGATGGCGAGATGCTGTTCGTGACCGGCCACTCCGGCGCCGGCAAAAGTACCCTGCTCAAATTGATCCACCTCAGCGAACGCCCGAGTCAGGGCGCGGTGCTGCTGGGCGAACGCAACCTGCTCAAGGTGCGTGGCCGGCAGATTCCGCTGCATCGGCGCCAGGTGGGTGCGGTCTATCAGGACCACCGTCTGCTCAACGACCGCAGCATCGCCGAGAACGTGGCCTTGCCGCTGATCCTGCGCGGCACCCGGCGTGCCGAGATCGGCAAACGCGTGCGCTCGGCGCTGGAGCGCATCGGTCTGGCCCACCGCGAAAAAGCCCTGCCGTCGCAATTGTCGGCCGGCGAGCAGCAACGCGTGGGCATCGCGCGCGCCATCGTCGGCGAACCGCGGCTGCTGGTGGCCGATGAGCCCACCGGCAACCTCGATCCGGCACTGGCGGCGGAAATCATGCAGTTGTTCGCCGAACTCCCGGCCCGTGGCACCAGCGTGCTGGTGGTCAGCCACGACCTGGCGCTTCTCAAGCAGATGCGCAAGCGCGTGCTGATCCTGGATCACGGCCGCCTGGTCGACGACATCTCGCCGCAGGACCTGGCCGAATGAGCAAGCCCGCCAATACCGAAACCGTCGCGCCGTCGCGGTTCGGCGTCTGGATCGACCACCACCTGCACAGCATCGCCTTCAGCCTGGGCCGTGCGATGCGCAAGCCGTGGGCGACGTTGTTGACCATCGTGGTGATGGCCCTGGCGCTGGCCCTGCCGTTGGGGCTGTCGATCGCGCTGGACAACGTCAAGCTGCTGGCCGGCAGCGTGCAGCAGTCGCGCGAGATCAATCTGTTCCTGAAGGTCGACGTGGCCGCCGATGCGGCGCAGGCGCTGGCCGGCGAGTTGCGTGCACGCCCGGATGTGGCCAAGGTCACGCTGCGCACGCCGGAGCAGGGCTTGGCCGAGCTGCGCGAGAGCGCCAAGCTCGATGAAGCTGCCGATGCGCTGGGCGACAACCCGCTACCGACCCTGTTGATCGTCACCCCCGCCGACGCGACCGACGACGCGCAGCTGGCCAGTGCACTGCAGGCGCTGCCGCAAACCGATCAGGTGCAGCACGATGCGCTGTGGCGCAAGCGCCTGGATGGCTGGTTGCACTTCGGCGAGCGCCTGGTCCAGGTGTTGTCTGCCCTGCTCGGGATGGGTGCGGTGCTGGTGGTCGGCAACACCGTGCGGCTGGACATCCAGTCGCGGCGCGAAGAAATCGGCGTGCTGCAGTTGCTCGGCGCCAGCGATGGCTTCATCCGTCGCCCGTTTTTGTATCTGGGCGCGTGGTACGGACTCGGTGCCGGTGCTGTCGCGCTCGCTCTGATTGCGGCCTCGGGCCTGGCATTGCGTGCGCCGTTGGCGACATTGGCCGACAGCTACGGCAGTTCTTTTACCCTGCACGGGCTGGATCTGTTGCATTCTGCGATGGTGCTGGTCGGCACCTTAGTCCTGGGTTGGTTGGGTGCCTGGCTGGTGACCGGCCATTTCCTTCGCCAGACCCGTCCTACCGAGACCTGAGGCCTGCCATGCATCCACCAGATCTCAAACACCTGATCAGCGACGCGCCGCGCGTGATGGTGGTCGATGGTTCCAAGTTGGTGCGCAAGCTGATTGCCGACGTGCTCAAGCGCGACCTGCCCAATGTGCAGGTGATCGGCTGTTCCAACATTGCCGAAGCGCGGCAGGCGCTGGAAGCCGGCGCGGTGGATCTTGTCACCACCTCGCTGTCGCTGCCCGATGGCGACGGCCTGACCCTGGCGCGCAGCGTGCGCGAAACCGCCGGGCAGGCCTATGTGCCGGTGATCGTGGTCTCCGGCGATGCGCAGCAGCATCTGGTGGAGCGCCGTTTCACCGAGTACGTCACCGATTATTTCGACAAGGCGCTGGGCCATGAAGCCCTGGCGACGTTCATCCGCGGCTACGTGCAGCCCGAGCCGGTCGTGGGCGCGACCGTGCTCTACATCGAAGACAGCCGCGTGGTGGCCGAGGCGACCAAGCGCATGCTCGAACGCCAGAGCCTGAAAGTGGTGCACGTGCTCACCGCCGAAGATGCCTTTGCGCTACTCACCGCCGAATCGCTGGGCCGCACCGAGCGCCGCATCGATGTGGTGCTGACCGACGTGACCCTGAAGGGCGAGCTCAACGGCCGCGACGTGGTCGAGCGTATCCGCATCGACTTCGCCTACGGCAAGCGCCGCCTGCCGGTGCTGGTGATGACCGGCGACACCAACCCGCGCAATCAGTCCGAATTGCTGCGCGCCGGTGCCAACGATCTGGTGCAAAAACCGATCGAAGAGCGCCTGCTGGTGACCAAGGTGCTGTTCCAGCTGCGCCTGGCACGCCTGGAGGATCAGGCTGTCACGCTATGACGGAAGGGGAAGGACGCATCCAGCTGGAACCGTCGTGGAAGGCAAAGGTGGGCGACTGGCTGCTGCGCCCGCAGATGCAGGAGCTGTCGGCGTTCCTGCGTCAGCGCAAGGCGGCCGGGGCGCGGGTGTTTCCACCCGGCCCGCAGATCTTTGCCGCCTTCGACGCCACCCCGTTCGAGCAGGTCAAGGTAGTGATCCTGGGCCAGGACCCGTATCACGGCGAAGGCCAGGCGCATGGGCTGTGCTTCTCGGTACTGCCCGGCGTGCCGGTGCCGCCGTCGCTGCTCAACATCTATAAAGAGATCCAGGACGATCTGGGTCTGGCGCGGGCGGATCACGGCTACCTGATGCCCTGGGCGCGCCAGGGGGTGCTGCTGCTCAATGCCGTGCTGACGGTGGAGCAGGGCCGCGCCGGCGCGCATCAGAACAAGGGCTGGGAAGGCTTCACCGATCATGTGGTGGAAACCCTCAATCGCGAGCGCGAAGGCTTGGTGTTCCTGCTGTGGGGCAGCTACGCCCAGTCTAAGGGCAAGGTCATCGACCAGGCGCGCCACCGGGTGTTGAAGGCGCCGCATCCTTCGCCGCTGTCGGCACACCGCGGCTTCCTGGGCTGCCAGCATTTTTCCAAGACCAACGACCATCTGCGGCGGCGAGGTCTGAGCCCGATCGACTGGTCGCTGCCGCCGCGTAGCGCGCTGGACACGACCTCCACCGGCGCCTGAACGACGCTGGCGGCATCCCGTTGCGCAACCAAGTTGTCACGGTTTGCACAGGGGCGTGGTGATACCGTAGGCCTCGAATTTGGGGTGCCGGGCTGTAGAACACCAGCGCCACCAAAAGCCCGAACGTTCTGTAAATGGAATGCTGGGAACTCTTTCTGTACCCGGCAGTCCAATAGTTCGACTGCTAAGATGGTGCCTATGAACCAGACTACCTCGACTGCCCTTGTGGCAAATAATCTCCCGATTCCCAGTGCGCTCGGTTCGCTGGACGCCTACATCGGTGCCGTGCACCAGATCCCGGTGCTGTCGGTCGATGAGGAGCAGGATCTGGCCCGTCGCTTCCGCGACGAGCTGGACCTGGACGCCGCGCGCGAGCTGGTCCATTCCCACCTGCGCTTCGTGGTGCATGTGGCCCGCGGCTACAACGGCTATGGCCTGCCGCTGGGCGACCTGATCCAGGAAGGCAATATCGGCCTGATGAAGGCGGTCAAGCGCTTCGACCCGGACATGGGCGTGCGCCTGGTCAGCTTCGCGGTGCACTGGATCCGTGCCGAAATGCACGAGTTCATCCTGAAGAACTGGCGCATCGTCAAGGTCGCCACGACCAAGGCGCAGCGCAAGCTGTTCTTCAATCTGCGCAAGTCCAAGACCCGCCTGGGCTGGCTCAATGCGTCGGAAGTGACGGCGGTTGCCAAGGACCTGAACGTCTCCGAACGTGAAGTGATGGAGATGGAATCGCGTCTGTCCGGCCGCGATATCGGGTTCGACGCGTCGTCGGACGAAGACGACGACCACGGCCCGCCGTCGCCGGTGAGCTACCTGGTCGCCAATGAGGAAGACCCCTCGCAGGCGTATGAGCGTCACGACAGCGAAGACAACCAGCTGCAGCTGCTGCGCGAAGGCATGGCGGGCCTGGACGCGCGTTCGCGCGACATCGTCAAGCGCCGTTGGCTGGATTCCGATTCCAAGGTGACGTTGCAGGAACTGGCAGACGAATACGGCGTGTCGGCCGAGCGCATCCGCCAGATTGAAGCGAATGCGCTGAAGAAGATGAAGGCGCTGTTCGTCGCCTGATTCTGTCGGGCTCGCGCGAGGTGTTGCACAAACGGCCCGGTTTTCCGGGCCGTTTGCTTGTGTGGTGTTGGCGATGTCTTGATTGCCCAGGCGCGTGGTCGGTACCCGATTCTGTCGCGCCTGTGGGCCTGCGTGCCTGGCCGGACGCGGCGATTGCATCGCGGTTCGCTGATCCAGGTCGCCAGCGAGCTGTGATGGCAGCGCGTGCGTTGCGTAACAGGAACCTGTCGCTGTTCGTTGCGTTGGCCATGCACGATAAGCAGCCTCGGATCCGGCATGCGCGGCGTGCTCGCACTGGCAGCCATGCTCTTTGGCAAATGCAGGACTGGTTCGTGCCTGCCTGGCGGCCATGCAGTGCGTGGCTGGCGGTGCTTGATTGTCGCGCGTGGCGACCGCTTGGCTATTCCGGCAAGCGCGCCACAGGAAGATGCCAGCCGTAGCGGATGGCCATGAAGCGCAGGCCGAAACACACGCCGGCACCGGTCGCCAACGACCAGGCCTGCGGCACATGCAAGACGTGCCCGATCGCGACCAGCCCGCCACCGGCAAGCGCTGCGACCGCATACAGTTCGGCCTGCAGCACCACCGGCGTGCGCGCCACCAGCAGATCGCGCGCGATGCCCCCGCCGATGCCGCTGAGCATGCCCAGCAACGTCGCGCTCAGTGGGCTGAGGTGATAGTCCAGCGCCTTGCTGGTGCCGTAGACCGCAAACAGCGCCAGCCCGGCCGCATCGAAGAGTTGCACCGGATTGCGCAGGCGCTCCACCGCTGCATGCCAATAGAACCCGGCCAGGCCGGCCAGGCAGGCCACCAGCAGATACTGCGGCTGCACCAGCGCGGCCGGTGGGGTGGCGCCGATCAGCACATCGCGCACGATGCCGCCGGACACCGCTGCCGCGCAGGAAAGCACCAGCACGCCGAACAGGTCCAGTCGGTTGCGCACCGCCACGGTCGCGCCGCTCAGGGCGAATACGAAGGTGCCCAGCAGATCCAGCAGGAACAGGACAGTTGCCACGATCGGGTCGTCGAATCAGGCCGCACAGCATCGCACGGCCTGCGCCGCTGTCAGCCGTCCTTGCTGCTGGGTGGAGGGTCGTCGGTGGCGCCACCGAAGATGATGCGTGCGGCGCGCTGGTAGCTCCAATACGCCATCGCCCAGTTCACCAGCACCACGAAGCGGTTGCGGAAGCCGATCAAAAAGTACACGTGCGCAGCCAGCCAGAACCACCAGGCGACGATGCCGGACAGCTTGAGCTTGCCCACATGCACGATGGCGGCCATGCGGCCGATCGTGGCCAGGTTGCCGTAGTCCTGGTAGCGGAACGTCGGCGCGGTCTGGCCGCGCTGCCGCGCCCGGATCGCCTTGGCGATGTGCTTGCCCATCTGTTTGGCGGCCGGTGCCACGCCCGGCACCGGGCGGCCGTCCTGCTGCACCGCCGCCAGATCGCCGCCGACGAAGATTTCCGGGTGGCCCGGTACGCTGAGGTCGGCCTCGACCAGCACGCGGCCGGCGCGATCCAGCGGTACGCCCAGCGTACGCGCCAGTGGCGAGGCGGCCACGCCGGCGGCCCACACCACCGTGCGTGCCGGCACGAAGGTGTCGCCGAGCTGGTAGCCCAATGCATCGATCTGCGTGACCGGAGTTCCGGTGTGCACCTCCACGCCCAGACGTTCCAACTGCTTGCGCGCCTTGGCGGTGAGATCTTCCGGAAACGAGGGCAGTACGCGCGGACCGGCTTCGACCAGCCGCACGCGCGCCTGCCGTGGGTCGATATGGCGGAACTCGTTCTTGAGCGTGTGGCGGGCGATTTCGGCCAGGGTGCCGGCCAGTTCGACGCCGGTGGGCCCGCCGCCGACCACGGCAAAGCTCAGCCAGGCAGCGCGTGCGGCAGGGTCGGATTCGGCTTCGGCGCGTTCGAAGGCCAGCAGCAGCTTGCGCCGCAGCACCAGTGCGTCGTACAGCGTTTTCAGGCCAGGGGCGTGTTCGGCCCATTGGTCGTTACCGAAATAGGCATGGGTGGCGCCGGTGGCCAGCAGCATGTCGTAGCCGAGCGTGCTGCCATCGGCCAATACCACCTCGCGGCGGCCTGGCGCGATATCGGTGACATCGCCGAGCAGGACTTCGACATTGCGTTGCTCGCGCAGGATGTGCCGGAGCGGCGCGGCGATGTCCGGTGCCGACAGGCCGGCGGTGGCCACCTGGTACAACAGAGGCTGGAACAGGTGGTGATTCTGACGGTCGACCAGGGTGATACGGATGCCGGGGTCGTTGAGCGCGCGGGTCGCCCATAAGCCGGCGAATCCGCCGCCGACCACAACCAGATGCAGCGGAGCTTGGGAGGGGGGAGAGGTCATCGTAAGGTCCGATGGAGTGCGACGCGGGCCTATCAGGATGCCGTATCGGCAATGAACATGCCGCGTGAGCGCGGCCCGCCTGCGGCATCATGTCGCATCTCCCGCTTCCGGCCACCCCATGTCGTCGCTCCCGCCGCCACTGCCGCCGTTGTCGTCCGTGCCGTCCGCTGCACCGCCACCGCCCGCTGTCGTCAAGAAGCCGCTCAGCAGTGTGGCGATCGGGCTGATTGGCGTGGCGACGTGTGTGGTGCTGTTGGGGATGCTGGCGCTCGGTGCGCTCGTCTGGCTGATGTCGATCGGTTGGTCGTTGTTTGCCGATCAGGCGCGCAGTGCACTGCAGGCCGATGCGGTGGTGCAGGAACACATTGGGCACATCCGCGACATGCGGGTGGATCTGTATCGCACCAGTCTGGCACCGGGGAGCGATGAGTTCGTGTTCGATATGCAAGGCGATCGCGGCAGCGGGCGCGTGCACGCCACCTGGGTCAGCGACGGTGCCGAACGCGAGATCCTGAGTGCGGGCGTGCTCACGCTGCGCGATGGTACCGAGTACACATTGCCGGCCGAGACCGATGCGGAGGAGAGTGAGATGGACACCGACACCGACACCGACACCGACACCGACTTCAAGACCGAATCTGCCCAAACCCTGGAGCGATGAGCATGATCGACAATCCCGACAAACGCATCGCGCTGCTGATCGATGCGGACAATGCGCCGGCCGGCAAGATCGACGTGGTGCTGGCCGAAGTGGCGCGCTACGGCGTGGCCAACGTGCGCCGCGCCTACGGCAACTGGAAGAGCCCGCACCTGAAAGGCTGGGAGGCGGCATTGCACGACTACGCGATCCGCCCGATCCAGCAATTTGCCTACAGTTCCGGCAAGAACGCCTCGGACATGGCGATGGTGATCGATGCGATGGACCTGTTGTACGCACGCAATCTGGATGGATTTGCGATCGTCTCCAGCGATGCCGATTTCACGCCGCTGGTGATGCGCCTGCTGACCGACGGCATGAAGGTCTATGGCTTCGGCGAGAAGAAGACGCCGGCGCCGTTCGTCAATGCGTGCTCCAAGTTCACCTATGTCGAGGCGCTCGGGCAACAGGCGGCAGCCGCCAGCGAAACGGCTGCCGGTCGCAAGGACGCCACCGCATTACGTAGCGATACGCGTCTGGTCCAAATGCTGCGCAATGCGATCGTCAGCGCCTGCGAAGACGATGGCTGGGCGCTGCTGAGTGCAGTCGGCAAGCAGGTGGCCAACCAGGCCTCGTTCGATCCACGCAACTATGGCTATCGCAAACTCAGCGATCTGGTACGCGCGATCGGCTTGTTCGAGATCAAGCAGGACGAACAGGCGTTGTGGGTGCGCGACGCGCCCAAGGGTGGCCGCGCCAAACCGGCGCAGCCTGCCGCTGCCAAGCGCCCGGCACGCACGCCGGCCAAACCTGCAGCAGGGGGCTGAGCATGCCGCAGAACGCAAACCTGCCCGCCGCAGCGAAGCCCGCCATCACGATCTGGGGGCGGCACAATTCCAGCAATGTGCGCAAGGTGTTGTGGTGCGCCGAAGAAGCCGGAGTGGCCTACAGCTCGATCGAGGTGGGCGGCGCGTTCGGCGGCAACGACACGCCGGCCTATCGCGCAATGAATCCGAACGGCGTGGTGCCGACCTTACAGGATGGCGCGCTGGTGCTGTGGGAATCCAATGCGATCGTGCGCTATCTGGCCGCGCAATACGCGCCGGCGTTGTATCCGCATGCGCCGGCCGAGCGCGCGCTGGGCGACCGCTGGATGGATTGGACCACCTCCACTTTCGCCGGCGTGTTTCGCGACCTGTTCTGGGGCATTGTGCGCACGCCGCAGGCCGAGCGCGATCACGCACGCATTGCGGCGGCGTTGACCCAGTCGGGCGAGTTGCTCGCACGTGCCGATGCGGCATTGGCGCAGCAGCCGTACCTGTCCGGCGAGCAGTTCGCGATGGGCGATATACCACTGGGCAGCTTCATCTACGCGTGGTTCGAAATGCCGATCGAGCGCCCCGAATTGCCGCATCTGCAGGCCTGGTATGCGCGCCTGCGTGCGCGGCCGGCGTACCAGCGCGCGGTGATGACTGCGCTGACCTGAGTGCCGCGCCGTCGCTGAGTCAATGCGATTCATGACAGGCACCGCACGCGCTGCCGACCCGGCACGTTGCTGCAAGCCACTGGGCCTTGTACATCACCCAGACAGGTAGCCTGCGGTGTTGTAGGAGCGCGCCCGGGTGCGAGGGCATTCCCGTCGTGCCACATCGCGCCCGGGTGCGCTCCTACCAAAGATCACGCACGTGCGCTTCATGACCTGGGCACAGCGCGCGAACCTGGGTCTGGCTTCTGCTCCATGGTCGAGACGCCTTGCGCTAATACAGGTCGATCGGGTCCACATCCAGCGACCAGCGCACACGGCGGGCTTGCGGTAGCGCATAGATGGTCGGCAGTTGGGTGTCGAGCAGGCGATGCAATGCCGCGCGTTGTTGCGCCGACAACAGCAGCTGCGTGCGCTGGAAGCCGGCGCGGCGCGGCATCGGTGCCGGCATCGGGCCGTAGCATTCCACCGCGGCAAACGCCGGCGATTGCGTGCCGGGCTCGGCGCTGGTCAAACCGCGCACCGCCAGCAGGAATTGGTTGGCTGCGGCCACATCCTTGGCTTCGGCGCGGAACAAGGCCAGGTGAGCGAAGGGTGGGAATCCGGCCGCTTCGCGCTGCTGCAGTTCGGCGTCGGCAAAGGCGTGGTAGCCGCCATTGACCAGGGTCTGCAGCAAGGGGTGTTCGGGATGATGGGTCTGCAACCAGACTTCGCCCGGCCGGTCGGCACGCCCGGCGCGTCCGGCCACCTGGATCAACTGCTGGGCCAGTTTCTCCGCGGCGCGGAAGTCGGCCGAAAACAGGCCTTCGTCGATGCCGACCACCACCACCATGGTCAGCCGCGGCAGGTCGTGGCCCTTGGCCAGGATCTGCGTGCCCACCAGGATGCCGGCCTCGGTGCCGAGCCGGGCGAGCTGGGTTTCCAGTGCGTCGCGGCGCTGGGTGGTGCTGCGGTCGATGCGTACCACCGGGAAATCCGGGAAGGCCTCGGTCAGGCGTTCTTCCAGCCGCTCGGTGCCGATGCCCTGCGGCTGCAGCGCCAGGCTGGCGCAGGCCGGGCAGGCCAGCGGTGCAGGTTGGCGCGCGCCGCAATGGTGGCACTGCAGGCGGCGGCCGCCGGCATGCACGGTCATCGGCGTCTGGTGCAGCGGCGTGCTGCAGCGCTGGCAGGCGGCGGTCCAGCCGCAGTCGTGGCACAGCAGCACCGGTGCATAGCCGCGGCGGTTCTTGAACACCAGGACCTGTTCGCCACGCGCCAGGGTGGCGCCGATACCGGCCAGCACCTCGGGCGACAGGCCGTCCTTGAGCGGGCGCTTGCGCACGTCGAGCACCCGCACGCGCGGAGGACGCGCGTCGCCGGCGCGCCGCGACAGACGCAGATGCTGGTAGCGGCCGGAATAGGCGTTGTGCAGGCTTTCCAGCGAGGGCGTGGCGCTGCCCAGGATCACCGGCACATCCAGCGCCTTGCCGCGTACCAGGGCGAAATCGCGCGCGTGATAGCGGATGCCGTCCTGCTGCTTGTAGCTGCCGTCGTGCTCTTCGTCGATCACGATCAGGCCGGCGTTGGGCAGCGGGGTGAACACCGCCGAGCGGGTGCCGACGATCAGCTTGGCCTCGCCGCGCCAGGCCGCCGCCCACACCCGCGCGCGTTCGCCATCGGACAGGCCCGAGTGCAGCGCGTGCACCGGCACGCCCAGACGGCTACGGAAGCGGCCCAGGGTCTGCGGGGTCAGGCCGATCTCCGGCACCAGCACCAACGCCTGCTTGCCGGCAGCCAGGCAATCGGCGATCGCTTGCAGGTAGACCTCGGTCTTGCCGCTGCCGGTGACGCCGTCGAGCAGGTAGGTGGCAAAGCCGCTGTGCGCGCGGATCGCGGCGGCGGCCGCCTGCTGTTCGTCGTTGAGCGGCGGGCCGCTGCCGGGGCGCGGCGGGATGGCGTCGGCCGGCACCGCCACGCGCTGGGCGTAGTTGCGTTTGGCCAGGCTGCGCGCGGCCTGCCGCCACTGCGGCAGCAGCGGGTCCAACTGGTCTTCGCCCACTGCGCCGGTCAGCAGCAAGGCCGCCAGCAGGGCGGGGCGGCTGCCCGCACGCAGGCTGGCGGCACCGCTGCGACCGGCTTCGGTCAGCTGCCAGGCCCAGGCGTGCGTGTCGGCCAGCGGCTCGCCGCGGCGCAGCGGGGCGGGCAGGGCGCTGGCCTGGGCCTCGCCGAGCGGGGCGTGGGTGTAGCGGGCCAGCCAGTACAGCGAGCGCGCCAGTTCATCGACCAGCAGCGGGGCCTGGTCGCACCACGCCAGTGCCGGGCGCAAGCCGTCGGCCGCGGGCAGTTGCCCGATCTCCACCACGACCCCGAGCAACTCGCGTGGCCCGAACGGCACCCGCACCCGGCAGCCGACCCGCGCCGGGTCGGTCAACGGCGCATCGGTCGGAGGCAGATAGTCGAACAACTGGGGCAGCGGCACCGGCAAGGCGACGCGCAGGGTGGCGACGGTCGAAGGCATCCGACCAGTCTACCCACCCTGTCCAGAGGCCGGCAGCCGCCTCCGAATCGGCCCGAATCCGCGTCGAGGCAGCGGCCGCGTTTCTGTGACGGAAGTGATAAATCCGACGTAAACCTATGTGAGGGTTAAGGAAACGGGTTTATCCACACTGGCTGTGGATAAACCTGTGAATTAGTGTCGTGCTCCACGCTGTGATGATGGATTCACTAGCCTCTGCAACCTCTTGGACATTTTTTAGCCAACATGCATAAGTCGATAAATTTCAATCACTTATGCGTGAAACGCGAATGCAACAAAGAAAAAACAATAGTTGACAGACGCCTGCGTATCGGCATGTCTGCCGCTGTGCACAACCCGCCGCGGCGGCCGGCACGGCCAGTGTGAAGGCGGAGCGGGGCCGGGCCGATCTGTCAAGCCATCGGTGGGGGGCAATCGCGTCGGTATCCTGCCGGCCGATGCTGGAGTTCTCATGACCGTAGTCCCCGACGCCCCCGTGACCCCCGCTGCGCTAGCTGCCTTCTTGCGTGGTGTGGAACGCCGGGGTCTGGTGCTCGCACAATTGCAGTGCGGCGACGTGGCCGCCGCCGAGCGCGCACTCGCAGCGGCCTTGCGCGCCTTCAGCAGCCAGGCGGCAGGTCGGCCGATGGCAGGCTGGCCGATGCGCTTCTGGAGCCTGCTGGCCACCGCGCCACCGCTGCGGCGCGAGCCGATGCCGGGCACCTGGCTGCCCCCATTCACCGCCTTGGGCCGGATGCAGACTGCCGACCGCCTGGCGCTGCTGCTGCGGATCGTGGCCGGGCTGGAAGAAGGCGTGGCCAGCGAGGTGCAAGGCGTCGAAGCGGCGGACTACCGGCAAGCGCTGGCGCGTGCCTGCCCGCGCGATGCCGCCGGCAACCCGGATGCCCAGGCCTGGCGGGCCCTGGCCGAGGCGGCGCAAGTGGAACTGCGCGACCTGAGCCCGGCCCAGTTGACCCGGCTGGGCCAGCTCCGCGATTCGGCCCTGGCCGGAATGCCGCTGCATACTGCCGCGCCGGCCCAGTCGGCACCGGCGCCGCGTCGTCCGGCCGCCGCCCGCGCTCGGCGGCAATGGCGGTGGCCGCGGCTGGAGCGCCGCCACGCCCGCATGGCGCTGGGCGTGCTGGCGGTGGCATTGCTGCTGGCAGTGCTGGGCTGGTGGTGGACCCACCGCCGGCCCGCGCTTCCTCCCGAGCCTGTCTCGCAGGCGCCTGCCGGCGTGCTGCACGTGACCGACGCGGCGCCGGTACTGGTGGAAGAACTCCCGGCGTCCGACCTGCCGGATGCCGTGGCCACGCCGGGCCTGGATCCGCGCGACCAGGCGATGTTGGCCGACCCGGATCTGGAGCTGGCCCGCGCGGCGGACTTCTATGCCTGGTATGCCGCCGGCCACCCGGTGCCGGTCGATGAATCCGGTGCGCATGCCACCGCGGCCGAGCAGCCTTCCGCCCCTCTGGAGACGGTCGATGATGAAACCAACTGAGTGGTGCGGCTTGCTGCTCTGCGCGTTTGCCGGCGTCGCCGGCGCGCAGCGCTTGCCGACGCCGCTGGAAGAATCCGCCGCTGCTCCCGCCGCGTCCACCTCCGCTGCCGCAGCGCCGAATACAGCGCCGAGCGCCGCGCAGCAACGCGCACGCTGGGCGGCGATGACGCCTGCGCAGCAAGCCGAGCTGCGTGCCCGCTACGCCGCCTGGAAGGGGCTGACGGCCACCGACCGCGTGGTGTTACGGCAGGCACGCGAGCGGCTGCAAGCCTTGCCCGAAGATCAGCAACGCGCGTTGCGCACCCAGTTCGGCGCGATGGACCGCCTGCATCGCGACGGCTGGCGCCTGGGCTCGCAGGTGGGGGCGTTCTATGCCCAGTTGCAGCCGTTGATCGGCTACGTGCACCCCAACCAGCGCGAGGCCATGCTGGCCGCGCTGCGCAGCCTGGACGCCGGCCAGCTGGAGCAACTGGCAGTGCTGGCACAGCGCACCCCGCCCCAGGAGCGCGACGGCTTACGCGAGGCCTTCCTGGCCGAAGCGCCGGCCACCCGCAGCGCCTGGTTGAAGCGCCAGCTGGCGCGTTGATCGCTCGCCACCGGTTCGTCGCCGTCGGCGCGCGCCATACCTTCTTGGTGTTGCGCCGGTGACATCGGTTCAAGCGGCTGCTTCTTTCCATACTGCCGCTCCACACGCGCCGCACCCGGCTCCGGTATCGCTGCGTCGCGCTGCAATGCGGCTGTTCTCGCGCAAGCGTCTCTGCAATCGGCGCGTCAAAGTCGCGCCAGACTCGCCACCATCAACAGCGCCGCGGCCACGGTCACCAACACCAGGTACACCCCGCTCAGGCCGATGTACTTGAGCACGGTGACCAGCCAGGACTGCGCGTACACGCGCCGCTGCATCCATAGCAGATACACCGGCATCCACAGCGTCAGCCCGAACTGCACGACCCCGATACTCCAGGTGATCGGGCTGGCGATGTGCGCCAGCGCATCGCTGAGCAGCGACAACAGCAGTTGCGTCAGCAGGTTCAGGCACAGGAAGGCGTGGCTGTACAACGCCACCACCAGATGCTCCAGATACACCTGCCCGCTGCGCACGTAGAACACCCGCAACAGCAGCGCAAACAGCGGCACCAGCACCAGCAATGCAGACGGTACCGCTGCGAAGAACGCGTTGTAGAGCAGCTGCGGATCGCTGCGCAGCCGCGGCAGGTTGTCGCGGATATGGCGAAGCTGGGTATTGATCCAGCGGTTGGCGAACTGCGGTAGCGCCGCATAGTGCAGTGGGTTGCTCACCGGGTCCCACGGCTTGCCCATCACCGAAAAGAACGTGCTGTCGCTGTTTGCCTCTGCGGTGGGCACGGCGCTGGTCGGACGCGCGTCGGCTTGCAGCTGCGTCAGACGACGTTGCGCTTGCGCGTTGGCACGCGCGATGCCGGCGTCCATGCTGTCGCGTGCGATGCCGCTCGGCACGGCCGCGCGTGTCTGCGTCAGCGTCTCGACCAACTGCCTGCGTACCGCTTCCACCTGCGCCGGCGTGCGTGCATGTGCGAAATCCTTGGGAACCGTGGTCTGGCTGGTGCCGGGCGCAGCTGCGCTATCGCTGTCTGCGTCTGATGCATGCACGGCGATGCGCGCGATGAAGAACGTCAACAGGCTCAGGACCAGGAACAGCCGCATCGGCGCCACATAACGCACGCGTTGGCCGCCCAGGAAACGCTGCGCCACGCGTCCGGGCACCAGCAGATCGCGCAGGGTGCGGAAAATGCGCCCATCCAGATGCCAGAACGATTCGAAGACTTCTTCCACCGCATGGGCGACGCTGCGCACCGGGTTGTGCACGCTTTGCCCGCAGGCGTGGCAATACGCCCCCTGCAAGGCAGTCGCGCAATTTTCGCAGGCCGTGGGATGGTGCGCGGTCGAATGCGGTGACATGAGCCAGTTCCGGTTGGCGAGTCGGGGAAGGCGCGTTGCCGTCGACCCGATCCCGAAAGAACGGCGTTTGGCGCACGCGTGCAACGGTGTCCCGCGCCGGCCCGGTTGTGCAGCAGCCTTCGCGTTTTGCCCGCGCGCAGTCGCGCAGCGGGCTCTACCCAGCTGCGCGGCAAGGCCGCAGTCGGAAAGTAGGCGTAAGATAGCCGGCCCGCGCGACCCGGTGCCAGCGCCTCCCGGCACGGCCGTAGTCCGCGCAGCGATCGGTTGTCATGTCTGTTTCTTCTGCACCCCCGTCCGCGACGCCAGGCTTCGCCTCGGAAGTGCGCACCACCGGCCTGCTTGCGTTGCCGCTGGTGCTCGGCCACGTTTCCACCGGCCTGATCGGTTTTGTCGACAACGTCATCGCCGGCCACCACGGCACCGCCACGCTGGCTGCGGTCACCATCGGCACCTCGCTGCTGTGGCTGCCGATGCTGGTGCCGATCGGCACCTTGATCTCGTTGACTGCCTCGGTCTCGCAATTGCTCGGCGCCGGCCGCGAGCGCGAGATCGGGCCGCTGTTCCGGCAGGCGCTGTGGCTGTCGCTGGGGTTGAGTGCGCTGATGTTCGTGTTCTTGAGCGTGGTGCCGCCGTTGCTGCCCACCTTCGGGATCGCAGCGGACATCGTGCCCGGCGCCACCGCGTTCCTGCATGCGGTGCGCTGGGGCGTGCCGGCGCTGACCTTCTACTTCTGCATGCGCTACCTCAGCGAGGGCATGCACTGGACGCTGCCCACCATGCTGCTGGGCTTTGGCGGTTTGCTGGTGCTGGCACCCGTGGGTTATGCGCTGACCTATGGCAAGTTCGGCTTCGCCGAGCACGGTGCCGAAGGGCTGGGCATGGCCTCGGCCATCACCATGTGGGTGCAGGCAAGCGTATTTGCGCTGTATCTGTGGCGCGCGCGGCGGTTTGCGCATCTGCAATTGTTCGCCCACCTGGAAGGACCGCGCTGGCGCGCCATCGGCGAGTTGCTACGCACCGGCTTGCCGATCGGCATCACCGTGCTGATGGAAGGCGGGTTGTTCATCGTCACGGCGTTGTTGATCGGCCGGCTGGGCTCCACCGAAGCGGCGGCGCACCAGATTGCGATCAACGTCGCGCAACTGTGTTTCATGATCCCGATGGGCGTGGCCGAGGCCACTACCGTGCGCGTAGGCCACGCAGTGGGCCGCGGCGACCCGCTGGCGATGCGGCGCGCTGCCTGGGCCGGCTATGCCATCGTGCTGGGCACGCAGGCGTTCTCGGCCAGCGCGCTGCTGCTGGGCCACGATGCCATCGTCGGGGTCTATACCGACGATGTGGCGGTGGCCGCGCTGGCGTCGGTGTTGCTGTTGTTTGCTGCCACGTTCCAGTTTCCCGACGGCATCCAGGTGCTCTCGGCCGGCGCGCTGCGCGGGCTCAAGGACACCCGCGTGCCGATGTTCCTGGCGATGTTTTCCTATTGGGGCGTGGGCATGCCGATCGGCGCCGGGCTCGGCCTGGGGCTGGGCTGGGGACCGAAGGGCATGTGGGTGGGCCTGATCCTGGGCCTGACGGTGGCGTCGATCCTGATGGGGCTGCGCTTCCGCCAGACTAGCCGGCGGCTGACCGCCACCGTGACACCCTGACTTCCAGCGCATGCCGCGCGCGCTGTGCAGCCGGTATGCTGGGCACCATCGATCTGTATGCAGCGTCTTTCGACGGAGCTTTCCATGAATCACCCCGTGCGTCGCAATCCCATCGCCAGCTTCTTCGTCGGCCTGTGGGATGTGATGAATTTCACCCGGCGCCTGATTTTCAACCTGGTGTTCTTCGGTTTCCTGTTCTTGCTGCTGCTGGTGTTCGTGGTGGCGCTGGCGCGCGGCGATGGCACCAAGCCGCTGGCCGAGCGCACCACCCTGGTGATCAACCCGGAAGGCACGCTGGTCGAACAATTCAGCGCCGACCCGGTCAGCCGGTCGCTGGCCAAGGCGGTCGGCGACAAGAGCGCCGAAGAAGTGCAGCTGCGCGACCTGGTGCGCGTGATCGAAGCGGCCGGCAAGGACCGCAAGATCGAGCGCGTGCTGTTGAACCTGGACAAGCTGCAGCCCTCCGGCTTCGCGTCCCAGCGCGAAGTGGCCGCCGCCTTGCAGAAATTGCGCGCCTCCGGCAAGCAGATCGTGGCCTTCAGCGAGAGCATGAGCCAGGGCCAGTACCTGCTCGCCGCACAGGCCAACGAGGTGTATCTGGACCCGATGGGCAGCGTGCTGCTGGAGGGCCTTGGACGCTATCGCCAGTACTTCCGCGAAGGCCTGCAGGACAAGCTTGGCGTGGACGTGCATCTGTTCCGCGTCGGCGAGTACAAGTCTGCCGCCGAGCCGTACATCCTGGACGCGGCCTCGGCCGATGCCAAGGAAGCGGATCTGTTCTGGATGAACGATGTGTGGCGGCGCTATCTGTCCGACGTGGGCACTGCGCGCAAGCTGAGCCCGGCGCAGCTGGCTGCCGGTATCGACACGCTGCCCGAAGGCGTGGCCGCCGCCGGTGGCGACCTGGCCAAGTTCGCGCTGCAACAGAAGCTGGTGGACGGGCTCAAGACGCGCGAAGAAGTCGATGCGCTGCTGGTCAAGCGCGGCGTCGCCGACAGCGATGCCGACAGCGGTTTCCGCAATATCGGCTTCAACGATTATCTGAGCCAGCTGCAGGCGCAGCGTTCGCCGATGGACAGCCGCCCGCAGGTGGCGGTGGTCGTGGCCGCGGGCGAGATCAGCGGTGGCGAACAGCCGGCCGGACGCATCGGTGGCGAGTCCACGGCGGCACTGCTGCGCCAGGCGCGCGACGACGATGAAGTGAAGGCGGTGGTGCTTCGCGTGGATTCGCCCGGTGGCGAAGTCTTCGCCTCCGAGCAGATCCGCCGCGAAGTGGTTGCGCTCAAGCAGGCCGGCAAGCCGGTGGTGGTGTCGATGGGCGACCTGGCCGCGTCCGGCGGTTACTGGATCAGCATGAACGCCGATCGCATCTACGCCGACCCGTCGACCATCAGCGGCTCCATCGGCATCTTCGGCATGGTGCCGAACCTGACCCGCGCGCTGGACAAGATCGGCGTGCACACCGACGGCGTGGCCACCACGCGGTTCGCCGGTGCGTTCGACATCACCCGTCCGCTGGATCCGGCCGCCGGCCAGGTCATCCAGGCAGTGATCAACAAGGGCTATGCCGATTTCACCGGCAAGGTGGCGCAGGCGCGTCACCAGTCGGTGGACGCGATCGACAAGGTGGCGCGTGGCCGTGTGTGGAGCGGCGCGCAGGCCAAGGAGCGCGGGTTGGTGGATGCGTTCGGCGGCATGTCCGAAGCGGTGGCCGATGCGGCCGACCGCGCCAAGCTGAGCCGCGGCAAGTTCCGCGTGCGCTACGTGGAAAAGCCGGCCACGCCGTTCTCGCAGTTCATGAGCGGATTTGCCGGCAGCCGCATGGGTGCCTGGATGCTGGGCGACTCGGGCATGGCGCGCGCGCTGCTGGCCCGCTCCTTGCCAGAAGTGGATACGCAGCTGCGCTTCGTCGAAAGCGCCGTGCACGACAGCAAGGCAGGCGGCACGCCGGTCAAGTCGCTGGCCTACTGCTTCTGCGGGTTCTGAGACATCGCGCTCAGTGCGCAATCGATGCATCGACAACGCCGGCCATGTGCCGGCGTTGTTGTATGTGCCGATGATGTGGTGGTTTGAGCGGCCGAACGAACGAGCAGACGGCAAGACTCATGGGGGGCCGTCGAGCGCGCAACGATCAGTTATTAGCCGTTAGCCATTCGCCATCGCGCATGTGGTCGTGCACGCAGTGGCAGCCTTGGCAGACATTCACCGGTGGATGTTGGCGCACCCGTGTGCTGGTTGGCGACAAATGCACGCGCTCCAGGACGCCAGTTCACCCGGTTGCCGAGGTTTCGCTACTGCGTGGCTGCATCGATCGCCTTGCGCTGATCGTCGGCCGCCTGGTCGGTTGCGGCCTGCACCGCGTGCGCCTTGTCCAACGGTTGCTGGATGTGGTCGCGCAAAGCCGTGGCCTGCGGGTCGGGCTTCTGATCGGTGGGTGCGGGCTGCGGCCGCTGACAGGCGCCAAGCGACAACGCCAGACCAACTGCAAGCATGCAATGCATCTTCATCGTCGTGACCTCGCTTGGGGTGGCGTTATCCTAACGCCCGGGCCACGCATACGCGTCAACTGCGTTGCAGTGGCCGTTTCCTGTGCTTTGAAGAGGATCACCCACGTGACAACGCACCGTTGGCGGCTGGATGGACAGACTGCCCTCATCACTGGCGCCAGCGCCGGGATTGGTCTTGCCATCGCGCGCGAACTGCTTGGCTTCGGCGCCGACCTGCTGATGGTGGCGCGCGATGCCGATGCCCTGGCGCAGGCGCGCGATGAGCTTGCCGACGAGTTTCCCGAGCGCGAACTGCACGGGCTGGCCGCCGATGTCTCCGACGATGAAGAGCGCCGCGCCATTCTGGATTGGGTGGAAGACCATGCCGATGGCCTGCATCTGTTGATCAACAACGCCGGCGGCAACATCACCCGCGCCGCGATCGACTACACCGAGGACGAATGGCGCGGCATTTTCGAAAACAACGTGTTTTCTGCGTTCGAACTGTCGCGTTATGCGCATCCATTGCTGACGCAACATGCTGCTTCGGCAATCGTCAACGT
This sequence comes from Xanthomonas sp. NCPPB 3569, assembly GCF_041475645.2. Lineage (NCBI taxonomy): Bacteria > Pseudomonadati > Pseudomonadota > Gammaproteobacteria > Lysobacterales > Lysobacteraceae > Xanthomonas > Xanthomonas sp. NCPPB 3569. The sequence continues at coordinate 4,420,517 of NZ_CM192969.1, read as the reverse complement.
CGGCAGCGTCTCGGGTATCACCCATGTGCGCAGCGGCGCGCCGTACGGCATGACCAAGGCGGCGCTGCATCAGATGACGCGTAATCTAGCCGCCGAATGGGCCGAGGATGGCATCCGCGTCAATGCGGTGGCGCCGTGGTACATCCGCACCCGCCGCACCTCCGGTCCGTTGTCCGATCCGGATTACTACGAGCAGGTCATCGAACGCACGCCGATGCGCCGCATTGGCGAACCAGAAGAAGTTGCCGCGGCGGTGGGTTTCTTGTGTCTGCCCGCTGCCAGTTACATCACCGGCGAATGCATCGCGGTAGACGGCGGCTTCTTGCGCTACGGGTTCTAGCGCAGGCAACCACTACCCGCCTGGTTCCCGATCGGATGTGCTTGGACGCGGAGCCGGCATGGCCATGCACCCGCCGGTGCTGCGCTTCTTCTTTCAGCTAATTGCGGTTGCCCGCCAACCGTACAGACCTATCGGCTCAATGACGCGACAGGCGTGCTCAGGGCGTGGCGGCCGGATTGGCGCAACGGCTCTCGTCCAGCACCCGGCGCATCTGCTCGTAGCGTTGTTTGCGTTCGGCCGACTGCGCTTCATCGGAAAAGCGCCAGGTGGATTCGGCCTGCTCGGCGCGTTTGCGCCAGGCCTCGCACAGGCTCTGGTCCGGCACTGGCGCGCAGCGGTCGGTGACCACCTCGCAGGCGCTGCCGCCCCCGGTGGCCGGCCCGCCGGCCAGGTTGGTGGTCTGCATCGGCAGGCAGCGCGTGGCCGGTTCGCGGTCTTCGGTGAAGTAACGCCCGTTGTCGTGTGCGGTGCACTCGAACAGCGGCGGCGGTGGCAGGGTCGACGTCGAGGTGACCGTCGGTGCTGGCGGTGCGGCGGGCGTGGCTGGTGCAGCGGGCGCCGACGCGGCCGCCTGCGCAGCAGTCCGTGGTTGCGCCGCTGGCATCGCAGGTGCAGGCGACGGGTTGCTAGCGCCGCCTGGCGCGAATGGCACCGCCGCCGGTGCGGTCATCAGCTTCTTCTGTTGTTGCATGCCCTTCGGGCACGGCATGTTCTGCACCGTCAGTGCGCCGGCCGGATCGGTACAGCGGTAAATGGCCACTTCCTGCGCGCCGGCCAGCGAGCCGAGCGCCATCATGCTGAGCGCCATTGCGCCGGACAGCGTGCGGCGCCTCATGCGCCGCCGCAGTCGCGTTGCTGGCGCGCCTCGATGCCGCGCTGTTCGCGGCTGAGATCCTCGCGCTCACTTTGCAGCGCGCTGTTGTAGCGGCGGATCAGCTCCCAACGGCGGTCGGCCAGCCGCGCGCAGACTTCCTGCGCGGGCAGGGCGTGGCATTCGTCGCGGATCTGCACGTTGCCGTACGGCACGATCACCGTGCCGCCATATCCGCCGCCGGTGTAACCGCCCTGATAACCGCCTTGGTAGGGATCTACACCGACGCTTGCGCTGCCGCGGATGCTGCCTCGTCCGGTGCCGCCCTGCACCGAGATCGCCGGACGCGGGCTTACCGAGATCGGGGGACGCTGGATGCCACCACCGCCGCGGACCGGGGGAGCAACGGTATTGCCCACATAGGCGGGCCCCCAGGTCGGCACCCAGCGCGGATTGCCTTCCGGGCTGTCGCTTGTGTAGCGGTTGCCGTCTTCGGTGGTGCACTCGTACATCGGCTGTGGCGGCTGCACGGTGACGATACGGACCTCATGCGTGGGCGCTGCGGCGACCGGTGCCGGCGGCTCCACGCGGGCCGGACGCGGCGGCGGGTCCTGCGGGCGTTGCAGATCCAGCACCTGCTGGCGACCGCTGCTGCAGGAGGCATCCTGCAGGGCGACGGTGCCGGTGCTGCTCACGCAGCGATAGACCCGTACATTCGGGTCGGGTTTGCTCGCGGGGGTGGCGGCCGACGCAGGCAGCGCCGCGGCCAGCAGCAGAAGAGTCAGGACGGTACGCATGGCCGCAGTGTGCGCGTCTGAGCGGCCGCCGCAAAGGGGGGGCGGCTGAACAATGTGCAGGCTCGAGACGACAACGCGCCGGATGGCTGTGGCCTGCTGCCGACATGCCAGGCAGTCGTTAAGTAGGCCGCCGAGGGCCACGGCCCGGAACATTCGGCGCGGGACAGACGAATCGATGAACCCACCGCGCGCGCCTCATGGCTGCGCGGCCGTTTCTCGGCCGTACTCAGTCGCGCAGGATCTGCCCGCTGCGTGCGTCGCGGATCTGGGTCGGCTGCGCGAGGGCGCCAGTCTCGCCATCCACCACGCCATCGATCGTCGCCAGCAATGCCGGATCCAGGGCAGCGCGGCTGCGCGCTGGCGGCTCGCCGGCCAGGTTGGCGCTGGTCGACACCAGCGGCGCCGCCCAGGCCGCGCACAGCGCCGCCACCACGGGATGCGCGCTGATGCGTACCGCCAGCCCGTCATGCTCGCCGGTGACCCAGCGCGGCGCCCGATCGGTGATCGGCAGGATCCAGGTGTGCGGGCCGGGCCAGCTGGCCAGCACGTCCTGTCGGCGTGCCGGCTCCAGTGCGTCGATGTCGACCCAGTCGCGCAGTAGGTCCACGCTCGAGGCCACCACGATCACGCCCTTCTCCACCGGGCGCCGCTTGATCTCCAGCAGCCGCAGTACGGCCGCTTCCTGGCGCGGGTCGCATCCCAGTCCCCACACCGCTTCGGTCGGGTAGGCGATCACGCCGCCCTGCGTCAGTGCGCTGACGGCGCGATCCAGGTCGAGTGTGTCGGTCATGCTGCGCCTCTCAGCCTGCGGCCTTGCTCACGGTTTTCTTGACCACGCGCTTGGCCGCCTTCTTGGCGGCGGTCTTCTTGGCAGGCGCCTTCTTCGCAGCGGTCTTGCTGGCTGCGGACGTGGTCGCGGTCTTCTTGACGGCAGGCTTCTTCGGCGCCGAATCCTTGACCGTCGTCTTCTTCAGGGTGGCCTTCTTGGCGCCGAAGCCCTTGCGCACCGGCTTGCCGGTGTCGGCCAGCAGCTGCTGTACTTCTTCGAACGTCAACGACGCCGGCTCACGATCCTTGGGGATCTTGCCATTGAGCTTACCGTCGCTGATGTACGGGCCGAAGCGTCCGTTGAGCACCTGGATGTCGCTGCCGTCGAATTCCTTGATCACCCGGTTGCGTGCGATCTCTTCCTTCTCTTCGATCAGGAACACCGCGCGCGCCAGATCGATGGTGTAGGGGTCGTCTTCCTTCTTCAGCGAGGCATAGGTGCTGCCACGGCGCGCGAACGGACCGAAACGGCCGATGCCCACGCTGACGTCCTGGTCCTTGTCCTGACCCAGCGCCCTCGGCATCTTGAACAGTTCCAGCGCATCTTCGATGGAGATCGAATAGATGCTCTGGCCCGGACGCAGCGACGCGAAGGTGGGCTTGTCCTCGTCTTCGACCGTGCCGATCTGCACCATCGGGCCGAAGCGGCCGATGCGCGCGCTGACTTCCTTGCCGCTTTTCGGGTCGGTACCGAGCACGCGCACGCTGCCGGCATCGGTCTTGTCCAGCGAGTCTTTCTTGTCTTCGACCAGTTCCTTGAACGGGCCCCAGAACTTCTCCATCAACGGGATCCACTCGGCTTCGCCACGCGACACCGCATCCAGGTCGTCTTCCAGATTGGCGGTGAAGTCGTAATCGACATAGCGGGTGAAATGCCCGGACAGGAACTTGGACACCGCCCGGCCGACGTCGGTGGGGCGGAAGCTGCGGCCTTCCATCTCGACGTATTTGCGGAACTGCAGGGTCTGGATGATCGAGGCATAGGTGGAGGGACGGCCGATGCCGTATTCCTCCAGCGCCTTGACCAGCGCCGCTTCGGTGAAGCGCGGCGGCGGCTGGGTGAAGTGCTGGTCGGTGACGATGCGGTCCAGCGGGACGTTGTCGCCGGCCTTCATCAGCGGCAGCTTGCGGCCTTCGTCTTCGTCCTCGCTGCTTTTGGTGTCCTTGCCTTCCTCGTAGACGGCCAGGAAACCCGGGACCACCACGGTGGTGCCGCTGGCGCGGAACACGTGCTCGCTGCCGGCCGACAGATCCACGCTGACGGTATTGAGCGTGGCCGGAATCATCTGGCAGGCCACCGCGCGGCGCCAGATCAACTCGTACAGGCGGCGCTCGTCCTCGGACAGGAAACGCGCCACCTGCGCCGGGGTACGCAGCGCGGAGGTCGGGCGTACCGCTTCGTGCGCTTCCTGCGCGTTCTTGGACTTGGTGGTGTAGGCGTTGGGCTGGTCGGGGAGCGAAGCGGTGCCGAAGTCGCGCGCGATCACGTCGCGGATTTCCGCCAGCGCGTCCTGCGACAGATTGACCGAGTCGGTACGCATGTAGCTGATCAGACCGACCGAGCCTTCGTCGCCCAGTGCCACGCCTTCGTACAACTTCTGCGCCACCTGCATGGTCTTGCGGGTGGTGAAGCCGAGCTTGCGCGAGGCCTCCTGCTGCAGCGTGGAGGTGGTGAACGGCGGGGCGGGGCGGCGCTTGCGCTCCTTGCTGGCCACGTCGGTGACATGCAGCACGCCTTGCGCGGCCTGCTGGATGCGCAGGCGCGCCGCCTCGGCGGTGTCGCCGTCGGTCACGGTGAACTGCTCGAACTTCTGGCCGTCCAGCTTGATCAGCCGCGCATTGAACGCCTGCGAGGGATGCCGGCAGTGCGCATCGATGGACCAGTATTCGCGCGGGATGAAGGCTTCGATCTCTTCTTCGCGCTCGACGATCATGCGCAGCGCCGGCGATTGCACGCGGCCAGCGGAAAGGCCGCGCTGCACCTTGCGCCACAGCACCGGCGAGAGGTTGAAGCCGACCAGGTAATCGAGCGCGCGGCGCGCCTGCTGCGCGTCCACCAGGTCGCCGGCGATCATGCGTGGCTTGGCCATCGCCTCCTTGATCGCGCGCGGGGTGATCTCGGTGAACACCACCCGCTGCATCGGCTTGTCCTTGAGCAGGCCGCGCTCTTTCAGGATCTCGGCGATGTGCCAGCTGATCGCCTCGCCCTCGCGGTCCGGGTCGGTCGCCAGAAAGATGTCGTCGGCACCTTTGGCGGCACGCGCTATGGCTTCGACGTGCTTCTCGTTCTTCTCGATCAGGTCGTACCGCATCGCAAAGCCGTTGTCCGGATCGACCGCGCCCTCCTTGGGGACCAGGTCACGCACGTGCCCATACGAGGCCAGGACGGTGAAGTCCTTGCCGAGGTATTTATTGATCGTCTTGGCCTTGGCGGGCGATTCGACGATGAGCAGGTGCTTGGGCATGGTGGCAACTTCTTGGGGCGGAGCCCGGGGGGCGGGTAGCGTGGCCTAATTGGCCGGTCGAGGGAAGCAGATCGACCGTTTCCCACGCGTTAACGCCCGGGAAGGGCTCCCGGGCGTTCAGTTCTCTTATTAGAAAGATCACGGCGGACGCCGCCGTGTCAAGCGGCCGGCGCCGCGAAGTGCTAGCGCTGGCTCATTCCGATCGCCGCCAGCATGAAGGCGACGGCCACCACCGACAGCACCAGGATCACCGCGTAAATCGCCAGGACCACGATGGACACGGTATCCAGACCCCTGGACTGCCGCTCCGGATGTGCGGTAAACGCCCAACGGTCCACGACCAGGGTGTCGCAGACCTTGTCGTGCGGGGCCTGCTTGCGCTCGGTCATGCCGGCCATGAAGGCCGCCACGATCACGCCGATGCCCAGGGTCAGCACGCTGATCAGCATATAGGCCAGATAGCGCAGCACATTGCGCCAGAACCCGACCCGGCCGCCGTTGCTGTCGGCCCGCACCAGCTTGATGCCGCAGGCGAGCTTGCCCAGGCTGGCCTGATGCCGGCTGGACTGCATCCAGGCGAAATACAGCGTCGGGATGGCCAGGCCGATTCCGTAGGACATCACCACGATGGCGATGCCGAGCGCACTGCCATCGTCCAGCGCCGAACCCGAATCGCCGCGCGTGGTGACCAGCGCCACCACGAACACCAGCGGAATCACGATCAGGTACACCGCGAAGGTGGTGATCAGGCTATCGAGAATGCTGGCGGCCACGCGCCGCCACAGGCCGGCGTACACCACCGGCGCATCGTGCAGCGCGACGCTTGCCGCGGGGGCGGCGAGGGCCGGGGCATCCCAGGCGCTTGCAGCTGGCACGGTCGCCGCTGCCGGAATGGAATATGGTGGCGGCGACGTTGTGGTCGAGGTCGTGGTCGGGCTTGGCTCTGCCGCCAGCGGCGTGGTGGACCATGCCGACGTGTCTAATGAAGGGGATGGATCCTCTGGCCGGTGTAACGGGGCGATTGCCGGGTGGTGGTCGGCACCGTCGGCCGCGCCCGCATCGCGGGTGCTGGTGCTGGCGCTCGTACCGGCAATGCCGCCGTCGGCAGCTGACGGCTGCCAGCGCGATGTCGCAGCGGCGTGGTCGTCGGTCGGCAAGGGCGCGGTAGGCGACGCTGTAGCCGGCACGTTGGCGCCGGGAGACGCAGCCAACAATGGCGCATGGCTTGCCGCATCCGCCGCTATCGGCCCGCTGGCTTCCAGGGCCGCGGACGCCGTCGCGCTGTCGAAGCCCAGCTCGCCCTCGACCTCGTGCAGTGACACCCACTGCGCCAGACCTTCGCGCCAGACCAGGCTGGAACGGTCGATGATGCCCTGCGACAGGCGCGCGCGAAGCGTGTCCGTGTCCACCGGCCCCTGGCGCTGCCGCTGTGCGTCGGCGTAGTACCACTGCGTCATGTTGTCCCCTTAACGTGTAGCGATCGGCATGCAGCCGGCGGTCAGCCGCGGCAATCCGGTGGAAGTTGGGTGTCGTCGATTTCGGAACTGCAGTGCCAGCTGCCGGCATCCGCATCCAGCTCCAGCCACACGGCCTTGCCGTCGATTCTGGCCGACTTGGGCGCATGGAGCACGGCTTCGATGCCGCATTCGCTGCCTTCGAAACGTCCGATGCGCACGCTGCTCAGCCGCTCGCTTGCGTACTGCTCGGGTGGCTTGAAACCCTCGTCGTCATTGACCGGGCAGCGGCCCTCGCTGGTCAGGAATTCGGTGATCTGCGGCTTCAATGCTGCCAGCTCGCCGACCGCCTCGGCGACCTTGGCGCGGCCCAGGTAATCGTTGTAGGCCGGGAACGCAATCGCGGCGAGGATGCCGATGAGGCCCACGATCACGAAGAGCCCGGCCACCGCACCAAGCACTGCAACCAGCGGCCAGCCGGGGCCATTGCTGCGCGGTTGCGCTGGTGGCGCGACAGACGAATGGGCCGGCGGAACGTACGCCGCGGCAGGCGGCAACGGCGGCGGAACCGCGCCCGCCCGCACATCAGTGGAAACTGGCGGGCCCAGGGTGTCGGCGCAGGCGGACAGCGGCAGCCAGCTGTCCATGCCTTCGCACCAGACCAACGTATCCAGGGCGACCACGCGATCGCGATACAGGTCCAGCAAGGCATCGTCGGCCACCGGGCCATGCCGATGGCGGTGGCCATCGGCGTAATACCAACTGCGCATCCCCGTTCCCCTGCACGCACATCCGTGGCGGCTTCAACGCTCAGTGTACGGGTTCAGGCTCGTCCAGGAACATCTGGGTTTCCATCCAGGCGTAGGCCGCTTCCGCCCCGGGCTGGTTGAACAACACCATCAGCACCACCCACTTGAGGTCGTCCAGATCCAGTTCGTCCTGATCCAGCGCCATGGCGCGGTCCAGTACCAACTCGCGCTGGTCTGCGTCGAGAATGCGGTGTTGCTCGAGGAACAGCAAAAACCCCCGGCAATCGACATCGAGCTTGTCCAGCTCCGGCCCGTGATAGATCCGCACCGGTCCATCGACATGCGGGCGCGCGACGCTAGGCCGCTGCTCGGAAAGCGCGTCCAGCCAATCGAAGGCCTTGCTGATTTCTGCGGGACTGAAACCGGCCTGGATCAGGCCATTTTGAAGCGAGTCACGGTCACGGACCAGGTCCGCATCTTCGCTGAAGTAATGTTCAAACAGGTACAGCAGTACATCGAGAATGCTCTCTTTCATTGCCCTCGGCCTGCGTCGCGCGACGCTGTGGAGGTGAAGAAACTAAGGATTGCGGGTATAGCGACCGTGCTCGGTGACCACGTCTCCCTCCAGTTCCATGATGAGCAGCATGGAGGACAGCGCGGCGGCCGTCAATCCGGTGCGCTGCACCAATGAATCCATAGGGGTTGGGTCGTGGCCCAGTGCTTGCCACAAGCGCTGGTAGTCGGGATCGGAGCGGGCAGGACCGGTGCCAGCGCTGGTCGTTGCCTTGCTGGACAACTCAGTGGGGGCGGCCAGCCGCTCGCGCAAGGCGCTGGCCAGTTCGCCAGACAGCTGGCCCAGTCCCTCGATGATCTGTGCGGGCTCCTGCACCAGCGTGGCACCCTGCCGGATCAGGTGATGACAGCCGCGCGCGAGCGGATTGTGCAGCGAGCCGGGGAGGGCGAACACCTCGCGCCCTGCTTCGGCCGCCAGCCGGGCGGTAATCAACGCGCCCGAGCGCATCGCCGCTTCGACCACCAAGGTCCCCAGGGCCAGCCCGGCAATGATCCGGTTGCGGGCCGGGAAGTGCGCCGCGACCGGGGCAGTGCCCGGCAGATATTCGCTGACCACTGCGCCGCGTTCGGTGATGCGATCGCGCAAGCCTAGGTGCCGCTCGGGATAGGCGACGTCGACGCCAGTGCCGACGACGGCCACGGTGATGCCGTCGTGCTGGGCCAGTGCAGCCTCGTGTGCGATCGCATCCACGCCGGCGGCCATGCCGCTGACGATGCCCAACCCGGCGCAGGCCAGGCTGGAGGCGAATGCGCGGGTATGATCGCGGCCGCCGGCAGTGGCCGAGCGGCTGCCGACCACCGCCACGCCTGGGTGCCAGAGGATGTTGGGGTCGCCGTCCACGAACAAGGCCATCGGCGGATTGGCGATATGCCGCAGCAGGGCCGGGTAATCCGGATCGCGCCAGCCGATCAGGTGGTGGCCGGGCTGTTCGCACCAGCGTAGCGCGGCCTCCAGCGCATGTAGATCGGGGTTCTGCAGCAGCGCAGCTTGCACCTCGTCGCATCCAGCTGCGCGCCACGCTCCCGGCCCGGCTGCCAGCATTTCGGACGCTGATCCGTACGAGGTCAGCAATTTTTGGCGGGGCGGGCTGCGGCCGCCTGCCAGCAGCAGGACCAGGAGTGCGCGCAGGTCGGGAGCGGTTTGGGCCATACATCCAGGCTAGGCCGCAAACGACGACGGCGCCCTCGGGCGCCGTCGCGTTGGTGCATCGGATCTTTCGCTTATTGCGCGTCAGGATGCTTGACGAAATAGCCCAGGCCGGTCGGCTTGACGCTTTCCATCACCAGCGCATAGCTGACCTTGTCGAAGGTGCGGAACACCATGGCATGCGAGGCGTACTCGTCGGGCAGGCCGACGGTGGAGCCGGACGGGCCGCTGAAATCGTCGTCGGTCCGCGAGAAGCGCGAGTGCTTGACGCGGTCGCTGACCGTGCGGCCCTTGCGCCAAATCGAGAACACCGTGCCGTTGTTGATGCCTTCGCGGGCGCCGCCGGAGATGGCGATCACGTCGCGCGTGCCGCCAACGGTGAAGGCGTCGGAGATGGCCAGCACGCGCAGTTCGGTTTGCAGCGCCTGTTCCGAGGGCGGATGCGGGATGAACTGCAGATCGTACGGCTGCGCTTCGACCGCCACGATGCGATCGCCGGCGCGCACTTCGCGGCCGCTGTCCTGCAGCAGCAGGGTCGCCGCCTTGGAGTTGCCGCCCGCCGCGCTGCGGGTGATGGTGCCGACGTTGACCTGCGCCATCTCGTAGCCGAGGAACTCGCGGCGCGTGCTCGGCGCGATGAAGTTCTTCCAGATGTTGCCCGAGCCGGCGGTGATGTTACCGGCCATGTCCAGGTCTTCGTTGTGCTTGGGCAGGCTGAACTTCACGGTCGGGCGGACCACAGCAAAGCGCTGGCCCGGCTGGGCATTTTCCAGACCGACCACGTAGGCGACCTGGCCGGTGGTGGCACGCGTGCGACCGGCTTCCAGACCCACGACATACGGCAACTGGTCGAAGTCGTCGACCACGCGCAGGTTCTTCAGGAACGGCTCGACGTCGGCCAGCGGAATGGCGTTGATCGGCGCTTCCTGGCGCGGGCCGGGCTGGATCGTGCCTTTGCCGACCCGGTCCAGATAGGCCAGGCTGATCACGTCGCCCGGATAGATCAGGTGCGGATTCTGAATCTGCGGATTGGCTTGCCAGATTTCCGGCCACAGCCACGGTTTTTGCAGGAAACGCCCAGCGATGTCCCACAAGGTACCGCCCTTGCGGACCACATAGGTGTCTGGATGCTCGCCCACCGCTTGCGCGGCAGCGTAGGTCGCGACGGTCAGCATCGCCGCAGCGACGACCGTACGAAGTCGGTTCAACATAGGTGCCTTCTTGCCTGATTCCCCAACAGGTCTGCGCACTATAGTCTAGAAACCGGGGCGCCACGCAAGCATTGCGCTAGAATGACAGCGTCTTGCCGGCGCCGCGCCGGTGTTTCCAGACGGGTAACCCCATGGCTTTGCTCCCAATTCTTGAGTTTCCGGACCCGCGGCTGCGCACCAAGGCCGTGCCGGTCGATGCTGCCGAGGTCACCAGCCAGGCGTTCCAGACGCTGCTGGACGACATGTTCCAGACCATGTACGAGGCGCCCGGCATTGGCCTGGCTGCCAGTCAGGTGGACGTGCACAAGCGATTCATGGTGATCGACATCAGCGAGGAGAAAAACCTGCCGCAGGTGTTCGTCAACCCCGAGATCGTGAGCAAGCAGGGCGAGCAGTTGTATCAGGAAGGCTGCCTGTCGGTGCCCGGCATCTATGCCGATGTCAGCCGCGCCGATGCGATCACCGTGCGCTATCTGGACCGTCAGGGCCAGGCGCAGGAACTGCAGGCCGACGGTCTGCTGGCCGTGTGCATCCAGCACGAGATGGACCATCTGGACGGCAAGCTGTTCGTGGATTATCTCTCGCCGCTCAAGCGCGAAATGGTGCGCAAGAAGCTGGCCAAACAGCGCAAGCATGTGGCTTGAGGGCTGGGATTTGGGATTGGGGATTCGGGATTGGCAAAAGCAGATTTTTGTTGCTCTTTGAGTCTGCTGGTTTCACATCGTTGAGCGCTCACTTCAGTGCGACCGCATGGCGATGCATTGCGATCGCGCCAAGTCTGCGGGCGAAAGGCCGTGAAACTTTGGATCCGCGAGTCGTGATCGATAAGCCGCTGCCTGTAGCTGGCATTCGATTCTCGGTTGCCACTCCTGCTTCTCGGTGCGCTCGATTCGGGATGATCCACGCAGGCCCTGGCGCCGGTTAGCCAAATCTTCCAGTGCAGGTCTCGCTTCCACCTCTTGGCTTCACGCTACTCCCGCCCCGGCCAGCACCCTCGCCGTTGCCTATCCCAAATCCCGAATCCCGAATTCCCGCCCTATGAGAATCATCTTCGCCGGTACGCCGGATTTTGCCGTTCCGTCGTTACGCGCCGCCGCGCAGCGCCATGAAGTGGTGGCGGTGTACACACAGCCGGATCGCCCGGCCGGGCGTGGCCGCGGGTTGACGCCCTCGCCGGTCAAGATCGAGGCGATTGCGCGCGGCATTCCGGTGTTCCAGCCGCAGACGCTGCGTTCGCCCGAAGCATTGGCGACGTTGCGTGCGCTGGATGCGGACCTGATGGTGGTGGTGGCTTACGGGTTGATCCTGCCAAAGGCCGTGCTGGCCGCGCCGACGCACGGCTGCTGGAACGTGCATGCCTCGTTGCTGCCGCGCTGGCGTGGCGCCGCGCCGATCCAGCGGGCGATCGAGGCCGGCGACACCGAGACCGGGGTGTGCCTGATGCAGATGGAAGCCGGGTTGGACACCGGCCCGGTGCTGCTGTCGCAGCGCATCGAAATTGGCGAGCAGGACACCGGCGGGCAGCTGCACGACCGGCTGGCCGCGCTGGGCGCGCAGGTGCTGTCCGATGGCCTGGGTCTGTTGCGCGCCGGCATCCGTCCGGTGGCGCAACCGCAGCCGGCCGACGGGGTGACCTATGCGCACAAGCTGGACAAGGCGCAGGCGCGACTGGATTGGGCGCAGCCGGCGCAGGAACTGGCGCGGCGTGTGCGCGCGTTCAACCCGTGGCCGGTCGCCGAGGCGATCCTGGCTGGCGAGCGCGTGCGCCTGCATGGGGCGGTGGCGCTTGAACTGGCCCATCAACAGCCCCCGGGCACCCTGCTGGCGGCCAGCAAGCAGGGCATCGATATCGCCTGCGGCGAGGGTGCGCTGCGCGTGCGCGTGCTCCAGCGCGAGGGCGGCAAGGCGATTACCGCCGCCGATTACCTCAATGCGCGGCGCGACCTGCCGGCGCTGCGCTGATGTCGGCCGATACCGCAACCGCCGGCGTTGCCTCGCGCCTGGCCGCCGCGCGCGTGCTGACGGCGGTGTTCGATCAGGGCCGGTCGTTGAAGGCCGAACTCGCCGCGACCTTGCCCGGCATCGGCGATCCGCGCGATCGCGCGCTGGTGGAGGCGATCTGCTTTGCGGTCATTCGCCGGCGCCCGGCCTATGACGTGGCGTTGCGGCAATGGCTGGAACGTGCATTGCCGCCCCGCGATGCCGAACTCAAGGCGCTGCTGATGGTCGGTTTCGCCCAACTGGACGTGCTGCAGCTGCCCGCGCACGCCGCCTTATCGGCCACCGTGGATGCGTGCCGCGCACTGGGCCGGCCCCGTCAGGCCGGCATGGTCAACGCGATCCTGCGGCGCGCCCAGCGCGAAGGATTTCCGGCGGTGGCCGACGATGCCGGTTGGCCGTCGTGGCTGCGCAAGCAGTTGCGCGCGGACTGGGGCGATCGTGCCGAAGCCATTTTTACCGCCAGCGCGCAGATGGCGTCGATGTGGCTGCGCGTGCGGCGTTCGCGCATCGACCCGGCGGGCTACGTCGCACGGCTGGCCGAACTGGGCATTGCCGCGCAGACCGATGCAGTGCTGCCGGATGCGGTGCGCCTGCACAATGCCGTGCCGGTGAGCCAGTTGCCGGGCTTCGCCGAAGGCGATGTTTCGGTGCAGGACGGCTCTGCCCAGCAGGTGGCCGATGCGTTGAGCCTGGCGCCGTCGGCACGCGTGCTCGATGCCTGCGCGGCGCCGGGGGGCAAGGCGGCGCATCTGCTGGAGCGCCATCCCGGCTTGCAGCTCACCGCGCTGGATGTGGATGCGCGCCGCCTGGAGCGCGTGCAGCAGACCTTGCAGCGCACGGTCCCCGATGCGCAGGTGGCATTGCAGGCGGCCGACGCCGCCGAGACGGACGCGTGGTGGGACGGCCAGCAGTTCGATGCAGTGCTGCTGGACGCGCCCTGTTCGGCCACCGGCGTGGTGCGTCGTCAACCGGATGTGCTGCTGCACCGCCGCGCCGACGATATCGATGCGCTATGTGCGCTGCAGGCGCGGCTACTGGATGCGACCTGGCGCACGCTGCGCCCGGGCGGACAATTGCTGTACACCACCTGCTCGCTGTTGGCGCGCGAGAACCAGGCCCAGGTCGAGGCATTCCTGCAGCGCACTCCCGACGCACAGGCGCAGCCGTTGGGTGCGCAGTTCGGGCATGCCGCCGGCGCCGGACGTCAGCGGTTTCCAGGCGAGCAGCACTGCGACGGATTTTTCTACGCGCTTTTGCTAAAAGCCTCCTGATCGCGCGCGAAGTCCAGCGCTCCACCTTTTGCGACCGACTGCCGCCCGACATGTTCAAGAATCGCGCTTCCACCGATGTCTGGTTGCTGGCCATGACCGCCGTGCTGGTGATTGGTGCCGGCCTGGGTTTGCGTGACCCGTGGCCGGCGGACGAGCCGCGCTTTGCGCTGGTGGCCAAGCAGATGGTGTTGAGCGGCGACTGGTTGTTCCCGCATCGCGGCAACGTGCTGTATTCGGACAAGCCGCCGATGCTGATGTGGCTGCAGGCGCTGTTCTACACGCTGCTGGGCAATTGGCGGGTGGCGTTCCTGCTGCCGTCGTTGCTGGCCGCGTTGGGCACACTGGCCTGCGTCTACGATCTGGGCCGGCGCCTGTGGACCCGGCGCGTGGGCGTGTATGCGGCCTGGATGCTGCTGTTTACGCTGCACTTCACCTTTCAGGCCAAGAAGGCGCAGATCGACCCGCTAGTGGTGTTCTGGATCACCCTGGCCAATTATGGCTTGTTGCGGCATCTGCTGATGGGCCCGGCCTGGCGCTGGTGGACGCTGGGCTGGTTCGCAGCCGGCTTGGGCGTGATCACCAAGGGCGTTGGCATCATTGCGCTGCTGATGCTGATCCCGGCCGGAATTGCAGCGGCGCGTGGCTGGCCGGGCGTACGCGTGCATCTGCGCGACCGGCGCTTCTGGCTGGGGCCGCTGTTCTTCTTCGTGGCGATCGCGCTGTGGTTCGTGCCGATGATGGTGACCGCACTGACCGCTGGCCAGCCCGAATACCGCGTGTATCTCAACGACATCCTGCTGCGCCAGACCGCCAAGCGCTACGCCAGCTCCTGGGATCACGCGCAGCCGGTCTGGTACCACCTGCAAAGCATGGCCACGATGTGGCTGCCGACCATCCTGCTGCTGCCATGGGCGATTCCGGCGTGGCGGCGCCGGCTGAAGCGGCGCGATCCGCGCTATCTGCTGCCGCTGGCCTGGTGGCTGCTGGTGCTGGTGTTCTTCACCATTCCCAGCGGCAAGCGCGATGTGTACATCCTGCCGGCGCTGCCGATGTTCTGCCTGGTGCTGGCGCCGCTGGTGCCCGGCCTGCTGCGCCGGGCTGGCGTGCAGCGGCTGCTGTTCGGGTTCGGGCTGCTGCTGGCAGTGGCGTTCTGTGCGGGTGGCGCGGCGATGCTGATCGGCCACCCGGGCTTCGAGCAGAAGATCATGGACAGTCGCGGGGTCGGCAGCGAAGCCACCGACCCGCTGGGCTGGCTGTTGCTGGCGGTGGGTACCTGGGGCATCGCCAGCCTGCTGCTGATGCGCGTGCGCCGCTCCGCCTTTGCGGTGGTCTCGCTGCTTGGCGCGTGGTGGGTGGCGTTCGGGCTGGTGTGCTATCCGATCTTCAACGATTCCAGTTCGGCCGTTGCGGTGATGCGCGAGGCCGGGCGTCGCATCGGCCCGGATGCGCAACTCGGGCTGGTGGCATGGAAGGAGCAAAACCTGCTGATGGCCGACCGGCCTGCGCAGACCTTCGGCTTCAAGGTGCCGTGGGAAACCCAACTGCAGCGCGGCGTGGCCTGGCAGGCAGAGCAACCCGGGCAGCGCTGGCTGATGGCGCAGGAGACCGCACTGCTGGCCTGCGTGGATCGCAGCCGCAGCCAGTTGGTGGGCGTGGCCAACCGCCGGCGCTGGTGGTTGGTGCCGGCCGATGCCGTGCGTGGCGCCTGCGTGGCCAGCTCCAGCGAGCGTGCGGTGGAAGCAAAGGAGCAGGGCAACCTGGATACCGAATGAGCCAGCCGACTCCACCGGCGCACGCGCGTGCCAGGTGCCATCGGCGCGGCGTCAATGCAGCAGCCGGTCGCTGTCTAGCAGGGATTCATGCGTCGCATCGTTAGCTTGGCCGGCGCTGCCGACGGCCGGCCATTGCGTCGCCTCCCTATTTCCCACCGATTTGTAGATGACTTCCTTGCGTCCCCACCCCGCGTCACTGTCGCCCTCTGCCCCGACCACCTCACGGGCAGGCGTGCGCATTGCCGAGCTGGGCGCGTTCGCATTGACTGCGCTGGTGGTGAGCATGCCGAGCGGGTTGCTGCCGTTCGGCCTGTGCCTGCTGCTTGGTTCGTTGATTGGCTGGCGCAGCCTGCGCGACGGCATTGCCGCGCGCGAATGGTCGTTGCGCGTGGTGGGCTGGCTGACGGTGGCGGTGATTGCGATGTCGCTGCTGTCGATCGTGTTGTTCGAGCACGGGCTGCGCGATGTGGGCAATCGCTCGCGCTTCCTGGTGCTGCCATGGGCGGCGCTATGGGCATATGCGTTGCAGCCGCGCCAGCTGTGGTTGTGGCGCGGTGCCCTGGTCGGCGTGTTTGCGGCCATGCTGATCGCGCTGCTGCAGGTGATGAACGGCGCCGACCGCGCCGAAGGCTTCACCAACGCCATCGTATTCGCCGACATCGTGCTGATGTTGCTGGTGGTGGCGGTGTTCTGCCGCCCGCTCGGCAGCGTGCGCTGGCTGGTGGGCGCTGGGGTCGCCACCGTGGTGGTGATCGTGCTCAGCGGCAGCCGCGGGGTGTGGCTGGCGATGCTGGCCACGCTGGGCGTGCTGATCTGGGGTGCGCCCTGGCACAGCACGCGCGTGCGCCTGCTGACCTTCATCGGCGGCGCGGTGCTGGCGGTGGGCATCGCGCTCAGCGTGCCGGCGCTGACCGACCAGATGCGCCTGGGCGAATTGCAGCGCGACCTGCAGCGTTACGAAGTGGGCGATACCGATTCGTCGGCCGGCGCCCGTATCGAACGCCTGCATGTGGCGTGGGACACGCTGAAGGCGCATCCGCTGAGGGGCGTGGGCGTTGGTCGTTTCGACGATGCGATGCACGACCTGCCGGCCTGTGCCGCCGACCCGTCGTTGTTCCGTTGCCAGTTGGGGCATGCGCACAACGATCTAGCCGAATGGAGTGCGACCCAGGGCGTGCCCGGGCTGTTGCTGCTGCTTGCCGTCTACGGCGTACCGTTGTGGATGTTCGTGCGACTGCACCGGCGCAGCGGGCAGCAGCAGTTCCGCGGCCCGGCGGCGGCCGGGGTGATGCTTGTGATCAGTTATGCCCTGTGCGGCCTGACCCAATCGATGTTCGCGCACCAGGTGGCGGCGAGCTTCTACACGGCCATGGTCGGCGTGCTGGTGGGTCTGTCGGCACGGCAGGCGCAACAAGCGCAGTCGGACGTGGCGAGCACCCGGTAGCGGCGGATGATCCACCGGCTGCAGGTGGCGTATGCACCAGCAGCGCGCCTGCAGTGCCTGAGCTCACGCGTGTGCAGAAAAAGAAGGGGGCGTTGTTGGAGTCGGGGTGCGTTGGCTTGCACATGCCGACTTGTGCGCACCGTCGGCGGCGTTCACAGCCGCTTGCCTGCAGCTCTCGAGGTCTTTACCTGTTCTGACTCGCTACGCCGGTCCGGCGTCCGCGCCGGGTCCTGCACCGGCTGATTGTTTTGCAGCAGCCACAACATGATGGTCTTCTGGCGGACGTAGTTGGCGCGTACATAGGCGTAGATCAGCCCATGCCAGCCATCGCGAAAGCCGCCGCGCAACAGGTAGCCGCGCCAGAAGCGCCAGGCCGGCGCCAGCACCAGCTTGCTCCAGGTGGCGCGTTTGCCGCGCGCATGTTCGTGCTCGGCCATCATCTGCGCGTAGCGCTGGGTCTTGCTCAGTTGCTGCATCAGCGAGCGGTACGGGTAATGGATCAGATCGCCCGCCAAGGTCTCCACGGGGCCATCCACGCTGGCCGCCTCGTGGATCTCGCGCTTGCCGCGCCAGCCGCCGCGGCGGCGATCGAACAAGCGCAGCACCCGGTCCGGATACGCATTGCCGTGGCGCAGGAAGCGACCGAAGTAGTCGGACAGGCGTGCGAAGCGGTAGCCGGCCGCCGTGGCGAAACCGGTATCGCGCGCCGCGATGATCGAGGCGCGCAGGGCATCGCTGACGCGTTCGTCGGCATCCAGGCACAACACCCAGTCGTGGCTGGCCTGCGCAACGCAGAATGCCTTCTGGCTGCGGTAGCCATCGAAGGCGCGGTGCAGCACGCGTGCGCCGTACTCGCTGGCGATGGCGGTGGTGGCATCGGTGGAGCCGGAGTCCACCACCACGATCTCGTCGCAGAACGCCAGCGAGGCTAGACAGTCGCGTAGGCGATCGGCCTCGTTGAACGCGATAATGCAGGCGCTGATGCGCGGCCGTTCGTCGGGTGCGGTCGAAGAGGACATGTGATGGCCGATTACCTGCTGTTCGCAACGGAGCGTTACGCGTTGCCTATTCTGGCGCCATTGGCGCAGGCGTTACAGGCCCGCGGGCACGCGGTGTCGGCCTGGTTCGAAGGTGGCGCGCGCGGGTTGGCGTTGCCGGGCGTGCGCGAGGTCGGCCTGCGCGAGGCGCTGGCGCTGCGCCCGCGTGCGGTATTCAGTGCCGCCAACTGGGTGCCACCGTTTGTTTCCGGTGCGAAAGTGCAGCTGTTTCACGGGTTCAACGTGCAAAAGCGCGAGGACAATCGCGGCCATTTCCGGGTGCGTGGGCTGTTCGATCTGTACTGCACGCAAGGCCCGGCCACCACCGCGCCGTTCCGCGCGCTGGCGCAGCGCGAGGGCCATTTTGCCGTGGTGGAAACCGGCTGGCCCAAGCTCGATCCGGTCTTTCGCGACGATGGCGGCCGTAGCGCCGCCTTGCGTGCGCCGGCCGCCGGCCGCCCGGTGATCCTGTTCGGTTCCACCTTTACCGAGCGGCTGAGCGCAGCGCCCGCACTCTACGACGAGATCGCCGCCGACATCGCGCGCGGCGCGCATTACTGGCTGCTGACCTTGCACCCGAAGTGCGCTCCGGAACTGTTCGATCGCTATCGCGCACTGGCAGGTGCCAACGCACGCTTCATCGAGCCAGAAGAGGTCATGGCCGCGCAACGTGCGGCCGATGTGCTGGTTTCCGATACCTCATCGATCGTGTCCGAGTTCGTGGTGCAGCACAAACCGGTGGTGACCTTTCGCAACCGCGTGCCGCAGCCGCACATGCTCGACTTCCGTCAGGCAGAGCAATTGCCGCAGCAGCTGGCGCGCGCGCTGGCGCCGGATGCGGCATTGTGTAGTGCGCTCGCCAGTTACGCCGATGCGATTCACCCGTATCGCGACGGGCAGTCTTCCGAACGGGTGATTGCCGCCACTGAAGACTTCATTGCCGGCAAACTCGGCGGGTTGCGCCGCAAACCGCTGGGTTCGGTGTGGCGCGGGTTGCAGATCCGTCGCGAGCTCGGATATTGGGGGCCGTCGCAGCGTTGATCGCTGCTGGTGGTTCGTTGACGAGATGCTTCCGGTGCGCGGTTGATCCAATCCCGATTCCCGACTCCCGATTGCCCAATCACCAGCGTAGCTTGCGCCGCGCCAGCGCGGCACCGAGTTGCGCCTGCAGCGCCTGCGCCTGGGCGAACGGCACAAAGCGCAGCCGCAATGCCGGGCCGGTGGCGCTGGCGCCGGCCGTATCCAGCCAAAGCGTGGCGGTGCCGGATAGCCGATCCAACGGCGAGCGCTGCAGCTGCAGCGCCTGCAGCTTGTCCAGCTCGGCCAGCCGCCACCAGCGCTTCCACCAGCCGCCGCGCACCGCGACGTAACGCGCATCCACCGCATAGGCCATGCGCTGGACCTGGCGCTGCGCCTTGAACGCGCTCCACGGCAGCCACACCAGCAACCACAAGGCCTGGCTGCCGAACTGCCACGTCAGGCCCGCCGTCAGCGGCAGCAGCGTCAGCGTGGCGGGCAGACTCAAGCGCCACCAGCAATGCGTGGCGATCGTCTGCCACTGCGTCGGCGGCCAGGCGATGCCGGGCAGCAGGCGTTGCAGCAAGGCATCGCAGTGCTGCGGCTCGGCAATGGGCGCGAGCTCCTTCAGTGCGCTGCCTTCGTTATCGCCTCTGCCGGCCACTGCGGTGTCCACCCGCAATTGGCGACGACCGAACAGGCGATGCAGCAGGCCTTCGTACAACGTCCACGACTGGATCCGCCGCAACGCCACGCTGCTGCGGATCCGCGTCAGCAGCCCGCGCTCCACGGTGAGGCGGCGCTCGGATTCGCTCAGATGGAAGCCGTGGTACTGGGTCACCGCCAGGGCGACCGACAGCGCGCGCATCGCCAACAACAGGGCAAGCGTGGCGAGGATCGCCAGCGTTGCGGTGACCGCGACGCCGGGATGGATCTGGCTGACGTAGCGATAGGCCAGCTCGCCGTTATGCTCGACGAAGTCGGATACCGTGCGGCGCGGAATCATCTGGTAGATCACGCCAAAGCCAGCCGCCACCACCACCATGCCGCGATTGGAGATCAGGCCCAGCCGGATGACCTCGGCCATCGGCAGGCGCAGCAAGCTGCCGCTGTCTTCTTCGATCTGCGGCGCCGGCACGCCTGTGTCGGTTGCACGGCGCCGTATCAGATCTTCCAGCGCAAGCGCCTGATCCAGCCGCAGCACGCGCATTTCCGCTTCCGGCTTGTGTCCACCGGCCGACTCCAGCCGCACCTCGGCCACGCCGGCCAGACGGTGCAGCAGCGATTGATGCACCACCACGTTATGGATGCGCGCAAACGGAATATCGCGCCGGCTGCGTTCCAACAAGCCGCTGCGAATGGCCACGCTATCGCTGCCGATCCGGTAGCGGTAGGTGAAGTAGCGCAGCACCGAAATCGCCACCAGCACCGCAATCACCACCGCGGTGGCGATCTGGTCGGCAACATCGCGATTGCCGTCGCGGCTGCCGAACAGGATCAGTGTCGCCAGCGGAATCAGGAACTGACGGATCTGCTGCAGCAACACGAACACCCACGACAACGGATGCAGGCGCTGCTCGTCGTTGCCGCGATGTGCAACGGCATTCATAGCGCGTCGTCGTCGTGATCGAGCTGCCGGGCCAGGCGGTCGCGCAGGCGCTCGGCATCGTCCTGATCCAGCCCCGACAGCGCCACCGCATTGAGCCGGCTGCCGGCGGTGTGCACCACCAGCGTGGTCAGGCCGGTCGCGCGTTCGATCGGCCCGCGGCGCAGGTCCACATGCTGCACGCGCGAAATCGGAACACGCGTATCGCTTTGCCACAGATGACCGCGCTGCAGCGCCAGGCCATGCTGATCGAGTTTCCAGTGCGTCAGCCGGTGCCGCTTGACCGCCAACCAGGCGCCCAGCAGGGCGATGACTGCGGTCACGCCCAGCACCGCCGGCCAGTAACGCCAGGCGTGCAGCCAGACAATCGTGACGCCGGCTGCGATCAGGCCCGCACATCCTCCGCCGAGCGCGCCATTGATCGCCGCCACATAGGCACCGCGACGCGGCAGCGACTGCCACTGGCTGTGCGTCACGGCTGGGGCTTCTGCCGGGGCGGGCTGGACCATGACGTCGGGGTGCGGCGGTGGAGCGTCGTGCACGTAGCTGGCCTGCAGAAGCGGTGCGCAAGCATAGCCGGCTGCCCAGTGCCGGCGCACCCGGCGCCGGGCGCGTTATTGCGCGGCCAGGATCAACGCATCCACATCCAGCGCGTGGCCAGCGCGCGCGGCCTTGGTGCGCAGGTATTGCTCGTTTTCGGCGGTGATGTCGCCAGTGATCGCGATGCGATCTTCGACCACGATGCCGGCCGCACGCAGGCGCTCGGCCTTGGCGGGGTTGTTGGTCAACAGCCGGATCCGACTGATGCCCAGCCCGCGCAGCATCGCCACCGCACTGCCGTAGCGGCGCTCGTCCGGACCAAAGCCCAACTGCGCGTCGGCATCGATGGTGTCCAGGCCCGCATGCTGATAGCCGTAGGCGCGCATCTTGGCGGCGATGCCGGTGCCACGCCCTTCCTGGTCCAGATACAGCAGGACGCCGCCACCGAGCTCCTTCAACTTGGCCAGGCCGTGCCGCAGCTGGTCGCCGCAATCGCATTTGAGCGAGCCGAACAGGTCGCCGGTGAGGCACGACGAGTGCACGCGCACCGGCACCGCAGTGCTCAGGTCCGGCTGGCCGACCACGATCGCCACCTGGTCGCGCTGCGCCACGCCGCCGCGAAACACCACGAACTCGCTCATGCCCAGGCCGCGCAGCGGTACCGGGGTGCGGGTCACCAGCTCGTAGCCGGCTGCCGCAGAGGTGGCGCAGCCGCGGCTCAAATCGTCCAGCGCCAGCGACTGGCAGCCGGCGAACGCGGCATGGTCGTGCACATCGCGCAACTCCACCGCCAGCAGCGCCGGCAGCAGCAGGCCAAGCCGCGCGATCTCCACGCCGCCGGCATCCAGCGCATCGCCGGCCGTCCACTGCGCAGGCACCGGGGTGTCGCGCAGGTAGGCCAGCGCGGCGAGCTGGTCGTAGCTGTGATCGATCAGGCCCACGCGCGCACCCTGCGGCGCGCTCAGGCCCAGCACCTGGGCGCGGGTGGGCGTCACGAAGAGATAGTGACGCCCCCGCGCGGCGCGGGCGAACGCCGCATACGACTGCGCCGTGCTGCTATCCAGCGCCAGCACCGCCCGCGCCTGCCCATCGGCCGCCGTCAGCAACACCGGGCGCCTGGCGCGCAGTTCGGATGCGGCGCGCTCACAGCGAATCGCCGCCGGATCGCCGAAGGCCTGTGCGCTGGGGGAGGGGAGGGGGCTACTCATGCACGACTCCAAATGGGGATTGCCACGGCCGCTTCAAGGCGGGCGCCGCCGCGGTCACTGCGTGATCGCATCTACCCATTGTCGCGCGCCTGGCAACAGGCGGTCGCCACGACCGGGTAGAACGCTGCATCCAGCCGCTGCCGATTGAGTGGGCAGGCTTGCGCCGCTTGGTTGCCCTGCGGTCCGCGTTGTTCAGGGTGCGGCAATGCTTTCTAATCGGGCGACCTCCATGTTTGCCGGGCCCCATGCACATTGTCGATTGCAGCCAAGCGCGCCATGCCGGCGCCATTCTGGACATCTTCAACGAAGCCATCGCCAATTCCACTGCGCTGTACGACTACCGTCCCAGGCCACCGGAGAGCATGGTCGGCTGGTTCGCCACCAAGCAGGCGGGCGGCTTTCCGGTGATCGGCGTGGAGCACGACGACGGCACCCTGATGGGCTTTGCCAGCTACGGTACCTTTCGCGCTTGGCCCGCCTTCAAGTACAGCGTCGAGCATTCGATCTACGTGCACCGCGACCATCGCGGCAAGGGCCTGGGGCGTCTCCTGCTGCAGGCCCTGATCGCAGCGGCGCAAGCGCGCGGCGTGCACGTGCTGGTGGGCGGCATCGATGCCAGCAACCAGGCCAGCATCGCGTTGCACGAACAGTTCGGTTTCACCCACGCCGGCACCGTGCGCGAGGCCGGTTTCAAGTTCGGGCGCTGGCTGGACCTGGCGTTCTATCAACGCATCCTGGACACGCCTGCCGATCCGCACGACGACTGAGCGCCGTGGCTAGTGCGGATGCCGCTCGGTCGCATACGGGT
The DNA here is from genome assembly GCF_041475645.2 of Xanthomonas sp. NCPPB 3569. Taxonomy (NCBI): domain Bacteria; kingdom Pseudomonadati; phylum Pseudomonadota; class Gammaproteobacteria; order Lysobacterales; family Lysobacteraceae; genus Xanthomonas; species Xanthomonas sp. NCPPB 3569. The sequence continues at coordinate 4,397,438 of NZ_CM192969.1, read as the reverse complement.
TGGTCTCGCCGCTGCCCGGCGGACGCAGGGTGTAGCGCTTGTAGGTCCACTGATATTGCGCCGGGTCGCGCCGGGCGATCTGTTCGATGCCGGCGTTGAGCGCGCTGGCTGCACGCACCGGATCCGCATCGGCCACCGCGGGGTCGGCCGGCTGCACGTGCAGCGCGAACTGCAGATCGTCGCCGACGCGTTCGCACCAACCGTAGAGCACGATCGCCCCGGTCCGCTCGGCCAGCCGGTTGACCAGGGTCATGGTCAAGGCCGGAATGCCGAAGAATGGCGCGAACACGCCATCGCCCATCTTCGGTTGCTGGTCCGGCAGGATGCCGACCGCGCCGCCGTCCTTGAGCACCTTGAACAACTGCCGCACCGCCGGGCCTTCGGCGCGTACCTGGCGCACGTTGTCGCCACCACGTGCCAACTGCAGGAAGCCATCCACCGCCTCGGATTCCGGCGGCCGGTAGACGATCGCGATCGGCCCGCGTTCGGACAGCCACTGGTTGAGCAGTTCCCAGTTGCCGAAATGCGGCGCCGCCACGATGACCCCGCGCCCGGAGGCCAGCGCGGCGTCGTAGAGTTCCTGGCCGTTGCGCTGCAGGCGTGCCAGGTTCTCCGCCGGCGGGCGGGTCCAGGTGCGCAGCACCTCCAGCGTCTGCCGCGCGGTCGATTGCAGGATCTGCGCATGCAAGCGCGCGCGCTGCTCGGCGCTCAGTTCCGGATACGCCAGCTCCAGATTGCGGCGGGCCACGCGTGACTCGCGTGCGTTGAGCTTGCGCCAGCTCCAGGCCAGCGTGTCGGCCACGCGCTTGAGCAACGGCCACGGCAAGCGGCCCACGGTGGCGGCGGTGGCATACAACAGGCGAGCGCGAACATCAGGTGTCATCGGCGCAATTCTAAACAGCGCAGACCGCGAAGGCCCGCGCGTGACAGTGCCGGCAGCGCTGGGCATGCTGCGCGGCACAGTTTGCTGCCCGAGAATGCCCATGCTTGCACTGATCCAGCGCGTCACCCGCGCCAGCGTCACGGTCGATGACCAGATCGTCGGGCAGATCGGCCCCGGGCTGCTGGCCCTGATCGGCGTGGAGCCCGGCGACAGTGACGCGCAGGTCCGGCGCCTGGCGGAGCGGTTGCTGAGCTATCGGGTGTTCGGCGACGCCGCCGGCAAGATGAACCGCTCACTCACCGATACGGGCGGCGGCCTGCTGCTGGTCAGCCAGTTCACCCTGGCTGCGGACACCAGTTCCGGCAACCGCCCGGGCTTCAGCACCGCCGCGCCGCCATTGGAGGCTGAACCGGCGTTCAATCGATTGGTGGCGATCTGCCGCGAAAAACACCGCGGTGGGGTGGAAACCGGGCGTTTCGGTGCCCATATGGTTGTCGACCTGGTCAACGATGGCCCGGTGACCTTCCTTCTCAGACCCTAGATACAACACGTCCACCAGCGGTCCCGTCTTGAATCCGGCAGACCGGGCTTCACGCTGGTATAATGCTAGGTTCTCTTTCCAATCTCAAAGCCGGTGGCGCGAGCACTCATGGCCAACGAACGTCCTGCCCAGCAATCCGACATCAAGCTACTGATCAGCAAGGGCCTAGAACAGGGCTATCTGACCTACGCCGAAGTCAATGACCATCTGCCCGACGACCTGGTCGACCCGGAGCAGATCGAAGACATCATCAGCATGATCAACGGCATGGGCATCGATGTCCATGAAGTTGCACCCGATGCCGAAACCCTGTTGCTCAACGATGGCAATACCGGCAACCGCGAGGTTGACGACACCGCCGCCGAAGAAGCTGCCGCCGCGCTGACCGCGCTCGACACCGAAGGTGGCCGCACCACCGACCCGGTGCGCATGTACATGCGCGAAATGGGCACGGTCGAGCTGCTGACCCGCGAAGGCGAAATCGCCATCGCCAAGCGTATCGAAGAAGGCCTCAGCCAGGTCCAGGCAGCACTGGGCGTGTTCCCGCTGTCGACCGAAATGCTGCTGGCCGATTACGAAGCGCACAAGGAAGGCAAGAAGCGTCTGGCCGAGATCGTGGTCGGCTTCAACGACCTGATCGAAGAAGCCGATGCGGCCGCTGCTGCGCTCGCCGCGGCCGGCCCGGTTGCCGTGTCCGACGATGAAGCAGTCGACGAAGACGACGACGAAGACGGTGATGACGAGGCCGCCGAAGAAGAGGCCGGCCCGACCGGTCCGGACCCGGTGGAAGTGGCCACGCGCATGGAGAACCTGGCCAACGAATACGCCAAGTTCAAGAAGGCCTATGCCAAGAACGGCGCCGAGCACAAGCTGGTGGTCAAGGCCCGCGAAGACATGGCCGCCATTTTCACCACGCTCAAGCTGCCGCTGCCGCTGACCGACGCGCTGGTCACCCAGCTGCGTGGCGTGGTCAATGGCATCAAGGATCACGAGCGCAAGGTGCTGCACCTTGCCACCACCGTGGCACGCATGCCGCGCAAGGACTTCATCCGCTCCTGGGAAGGCAACCAGACCAACCTGGAATGGGTGGAAGACGCACTCAAGCGCAAGCAGAAGTGGTCCTCGGCGCTGCGCGACGTCAAGGACCAGATCATCTCCGAGCAGCAGGGCTCGATCGAGATGGAAAAGGCCAATTACCTGACCCTGGGCGAGATCAAGGAAATCAGCCGTGCGATGGCCTATGGCGAAGCCAAGGCACGCAAGGCCAAGAAGGAAATGGTCGAGGCCAACCTGCGTCTGGTCATCTCCATCGCCAAGAAGTACACCAACCGCGGTCTGCAGTTCCTCGACCTGATTCAGGAAGGCAACATCGGCCTGATGAAGGCGGTGGACAAGTTCGAATACCGTCGCGGTTACAAGTTCTCGACCTACGCCACCTGGTGGATTCGCCAGGCGATCACCCGCTCGATCGCCGACCAGGCGCGCACCATCCGTATTCCGGTGCACATGATCGAGACGATCAACAAGTTGAACCGCATTTCCCGCCAGATGCTCCAGCAGTTCGGCCGCGAGGCCACGCCGGAGGAACTGGCCAAGGAAATGGACATGCCCGAGGACAAGATCCGCAAGGTGATGAAAATCGCCAAGGAGCCGATCTCGATGGAAACCCCGATCGGCGACGACGAGGATTCGCATCTGGGTGACTTCATCGAGGACACCAATGTGGAGTCCCCGATCGACAACACCACCAACATCAATCTCTCCGAGACGGTGCGTGACGTGTTGGCCGGCCTCACCCCGCGCGAGGCGAAGGTGCTGCGCATGCGCTTCGGTATCGACATGAACACCGATCACACGCTGGAAGAGGTCGGTAAGCAGTTCGACGTCACCCGCGAGCGGATTCGTCAGATAGAGGCCAAGGCGTTGCGCAAGCTGCGTCACCCGAGCCGTTCGGAACAGCTGCGCTCGTTCTTGGATATCGACTGACGCCGCGGTTGTAACCGTGCAGTGATCACGCAACAGCCCCGCTTATGCGGGGTTGTTGCGTGATGGCGCAGGCAATTGACTATGCTGGCGACTCGGGCAGCTGTCGATCGCATGCAAGGCGCGTGTCAGTGGCGCAGAGCCCGGACGTTTCACGCACCGCCGACGAAGCTACACGGCCACGCAACATTAAACCGGTGTTTCCGCAAACCTCACGTGGCGTTCTGACCGCGACTTCTAAGTTGGCCGACGAATGGAGACGAGATCGCTTTATGAGTAGGCAAAGCCGCTTTGAAACCACCACGTACCGCGAACACGAGATCCGCGTGCGCGCCGAGCAGGCTTCCCCTAATGCCAAGTGGACGCTGTGGGTGGACGTGTATGCGCTCGGCGGCAAGCGCCAGCCGCGTATCGCCTGCAACGGGCTGGCCTATGCGACCTACCAAGAGGCCATCGCGCACGGTTTTCGTGCAGGTCGGCAGTTGATCGATGGGCAGTTTGAGACGGCTGATGCCTGAGGGCAGGATTGGGATTGGTGATTCGGGATTGATAGGTTTGCTGCGTCTAGATCGCGCGATTGCGTGCACGGCGCCAGCAAATCCAATGTCCAAAGCCCAGCCGCCGCTGGGCTTTTTCGTTGTGACGCCAAGGCATGATCTTTCGGCTGTGCGTGCCGGGGGCGTTGCAGGTACAGGCCGGCTAGCAGACAGGGCGACGCCCAGACAGGTAAACTTTCGCGTCCGCTGCACGGCCCGACATGCTCGCCATCTCGCCGCCAGACACTCGGGCCTATAGCTCAACGGTTAGAGCAGAGGACTCATAATCCTTTGGTTCCAGGTTCGAATCCTGGTGGGCCCACCATCAGCCTCCATGAGGCAATCGGATGTTGCGCGCATCCTGATGATGAGCAGTTGCTGGAAGTCGATCTGACCCTTCGGTGGTCATCCAATGGCGATCTGGCTCAATCTCAGACTTCAGACAGTCATGGCTCCGCAGTTCGCGACGCAGCAGCCACCGCAAAGCTGTCTTCAAGCATCAGAAACTGCGAGATCTCGTTCCCCGTGATGGTGAGCACGATCGTAAACGGCGTTTCGGTGAGCTTTCCGGTGGCGGTGATGCGGCTGGCGAGCTCACCCACGATGACAGCGCGGTCGTTGCTGGCCAGCAGATCATGCACCTCGAACCGGAGGCGCTCCATCATCGTGCTGGAATCACGGACGAACGCTTCTACCGCGCCGCGCCCGTTGCGTCGCCCAATCCATGGCAGTGCGGATGGGTCGCCAGGGATATGCCATTGCAGATCCGCACTGAACATTGCCGCGATGGTCTCAGGCGATGCACCGGAGCCGATCTTTTCAAGGAAGTTTTGCGCAATCGCCAAATTGTTTTGCATGCTCATCTTGTTTGTCTCCAGTGGATTGGACGTGCACTCAAGGTAGCGCGCCGCCCGTGTGGATCAGATCTGGGTCAGGCCGCCGTCCACTGTCAGCTCGATGCCGGTGATGTAGGAGGCGTCGTCCGATGCCAGGAAGGACATCGCCTTGGCCATTTCATCCGGGCTTGCCGAGCGGCCCAGTGGTGCCTTCTGCTTGATCTGGTCGAGGTAGGCGTCGATGTCTTCCTCGCTCATGCCCAATTCGGATCGATAGGCGGGTGTGACCACGACGCCGGGCGCGATCAGATTGACGCGGATGTCGCGAGCTCTCAGCTCGGATGCCCATGTCCTGACGAATGAGCGCAGTGCCGCCTTGGTTGCGGCATACACGCCGAAATTGGAAACGCCCTGGTTTGCCGCGATGGAGCCCGTCACCACGATGGCGCTGCCGGCGCCCATCAGTGGCAGCGCCTTCTGCACGGTCAGCAGGGTGCCCTTGACGTTGATGTTGAAGTACTTGTCGAAGCCTGCTTCGGTGATGGATTCGATTGGCGCAAATTCGCCGCCGCCTGCGTTGGCAAGCAGCAGGTCCAGTCGTCCATGCGCGGTGGCGATGCCGTCCATGACGGCGTCAAGCTCTGCACCAACGGAAATGTCGGCGCGTACCGCCGTGGCGCCGTGGCCGATCTCGGCGACCGCCCGGTCCAGTTCCTGCTGCCGGCGGCCGCTGATGACCACCGTTGCGCCCTCCAGCGCCAGCCGTTTGGCGGCGGCCAGGCCGATGCCCGAGCTGCCGCCGGTGACCAGGGCGATCTTCCCGGCGTGTTTGGTGGGGTGAATGTTGACCAGATCCTGGACATGCATGGTGTTCGCCTCTTGAACGGAGTTCCCGCGTTGCAGGCAGTCTATTGGCCGTCGCTGAAGCGATAAATCGGAATATCATTGATTCTTTATTCCCCTGCAGAAATAATCCGATGCTCCAGACGGAGCGAGCAATGGATCACCTGCAGGCAATCCGCGCCTTTGCGCGCGTGGTGGAAACCGGTGGCTTCAACCGTGCGGCAGAATCGCTGCAGATGCCCAATGCCACGCTGAGCAAGTCGATCAGCGCGCTGGAAAAATATCTGGGAGTCAAATTGCTTGAACGCAGCACGCGCCGCGTGCGTGTCAGCAACGACGGCGCTGCGTATTACGAGCGCGTGCGGCATCTGCTCACGGAGCTGGACGACGTGGAAGCCACCTTGGGACGTGCGCAAGGCAGCCCCAAGGGCCGGCTTCGTGTAGATACGGGCGGCTCGACGGCGTGCGGATTGTTGATACCCGCATTGCCGGAGTTCTGTGCACGCTATCCGGATATCCAGCTGCAGCTTGGCGTCACCGATCGCACGGTGGATGTCATCGGCGAAAATATCGACTGCGCCATCCGCAGCACGGCAGACGACGGCGCACTGATATCGCGCAAGATCGGCAGCCTTGCGTGGACCACCTGCGCGAGTCCTGACTATCTCGCACGCCACGGTGTCCCGACCCACCCCGAGCAGCTGAAAAGCCCGGCGTTTCCTGTGGTGGGTTACTTCTCCGCGCATAGTGGCAAAGCGCTGCCGCTGCATTTCCTGGACGATGGAGCGCCGCTGGAGATCGTTCCCAACTGCAGTGTGATGGTCAACGAAAGCAACGCGCATCTGGCCACCGGATTGGCCGGGCTCGGGCTGATCCACACGCTCGATTTCATGGTGCGTCCGGCCATCGAACGCGGCGCGTTGGTGCCGGTTCTGCAGGACTGGCGTCCGGCGCCATTGGATGTCTTCATCGCCTATGCGCCCAGCCGACAGTTGAGCACCAAGGTGCGTGTATTTATCGAGTGGGTGAGCGAGATCTATGCCCGCATCGGGCGGACGCCTTCGCCGGTCGAGCGCTGACGACCGCAACCTGCTGCCTTTCATGTGGTGTGCGGCGGTGCTTCCAGGCGTTGGGTCATCGCATCCGCCCGGGGCTCGACTCGCGTTTGGAGCGTGCTCCCTTCTACTGCGGCGTTACCGGACCTGTCCGCCGAGGCGCGCAGCACACGCCGGACAGGCATTGCTCTCGACGGCACCCCTGCCCGAAGCGATTGTGTGCAAATATACGTTTCATATATGATTCGTATATCGACGCCGAACAGGAGCCATCATGGGCATCGTCAATATCGACGACGACCTGCACGATCAACTCCGCCGTGCGTGCACGGTGAGTAGCCGCTCGATCAATGCGCAGGCCAATTTCTGGATCAAGGTCGGCATGCTGTGCGAAATGCATCCGGACACGACATTTCAGCAGATCGTGGCCGAACAATTGCGCGCGGCGGGCGTACGGCCGCAAGCCTTGAAGCCGGGCCGGGCGTGATCAAGTCGCCCGACGAGATCGCGCTGATGGCGGTGTCTGGCCAGCTACTGGCGCAGGTATTCGATGCGCTGGATCGCTTGCCGCTGGAAGGTCGCAGCACGCTGGAACTCAATGCGTTTGTCGAGCGCATGATTGTCGATGAGCTCGACGCACGGCCTGCGAGCAAGGGGCAATACGGTTTCGAGTTCGTACTCAATGCCTCCATCGACGATATGGTCTGCCATGGCGTGCCATCGGCCGATGACGTGTTGCGCAGCGGGCAGATCGTCAACCTGGACATTACGCTGGAAAAGAACGGCTATATCGCCGATTCCAGTACCACGTATCTGGTGGGCGAGGTCGCCTATCCGGCGCGTCGGCTGGTACAGGCCACGTATCAGGCGATGTGGAAAGGGATTGCGGCGGTGCGCCCGGGCGCGCGCTTGGGCGATATCGGCCATGCCATTGCGCGGCACGCGCGTGCGCACGGCTACAGCGTGGTCAAGGAGTACTGCGGGCACGGCATCGGCCGTGAGATGCATGAAGATCCGCAGATTCTGCATTACGGTCACGCAGGCACCGGCTTGGAGCTGCAGGAAGGCATGGTGTTCACCATCGAGCCGATGATCAACCAGGGCCGTGCGGCGATCCGTTCGCAACCGGATCAGTGGCCGGTGCATACGCGCGATGGCAAGTTGTCGGCGCAGTTCGAACATACCGTGGCGGTGACGCGGACCGGCGTGCGCGTGCTGACCTTACGGACCGGAGAAACACCGCTGTGCGTGGTGGATTGACGCCCAGCAACGCAGCGCTCGCAGCAACCGTCAGTCGGTAGATGCGCGCCTGGATGCATCAGGCCCGCGCGGGATCAACGCGGTAATGTTGGTCTGCAGGAGCAAGTGCACCGCTGTTTCGACACCGGTGAAACGGCCGCGTTGCAGCAGATAGGACAGCATGAGAAGCCCCGCGAACATCAGCGTGGCCCCTGGCCTGATGACGGCTGCCGGAACCAGAAAACCCACCACCATCATCAGCACGGTCCAGTTGCAGAACCCGGTCATGATGATTGCGCGTTGTCGACGGTCGACAACGATGCGCCCGCGCATGATCAACGGATAGACACCGCCGACGAACAGGAAGGTTTCGCGAAACGCATACACGTCTTCGGACAGGCGATGGAACCGCAAGTCCGGCCAGCGCGATGGCTCGACCGCATTTTCCACCTGCGCCAGCGAAAAGCAGGCCAACGCATCGCCGGTGACCGCAATACGCCGTGAAAATACCGGCAGACCCCAGTTGAAATAGTGGCGGTTCCAGGTGATCAGCAAGATGCCTTCGGTCGCAATCAAGCCCAGCAGCAGGTAGAGCATCGTGCATCCCTGTTCGAGTGGCCCAGCGATCGCACGCGCATGGTGTGCCGCGTGCCGGCCCCGATTCTGGCGCCTGAATGGGTGGCCCTGCAATCACGCCTGCGGCGCGGCGCTTGCTTCATCACCGTGCCAGATTGCCTCAGGTCAGCGGCACTCATGCACACTAGGCACTACAGCGGATGCCGGCCCTGCCGGCCCTGCCGGCGCGCCGATCCTGCAATCACTGGTCCCATGCAGCCACTTTCCCACACCTTGCCAGCAGTGCACGCCATGGCGGCGCAACTCCGCCGGCCACTGGACGGCTTGCGCAGGCAGCTGCGCGCCAACGATCTCTGGTTCATTGCCCTGGCTGCGCTGGTGGGGCTGATCGCCGCTGGCTTGATGGTGCTGCAGGCCGGCATTGCGCATCGCCTGCAGAGCTGGCTCTACGCGCTCGCGCCCGAGCAGCGGCTCAGCACGGCCACCTCGATGACGGCCACGCAGTTGCTGGTCTTGCCGCTGGGCGGCTTGCTGGTTGGCCTGGTGACGCTGATGGCGCGGCGGCGCAAACGGCCGCTCGTGGATGCGGTGGAAGCCAATGCCTTGCATGGCGGGCGCATGTCCATGCGCGACAACCTGATCGTTGCGGTCCAGACCTTGTTGTCCAACGGCTTCGGTGCGTCGGTGGGGCTGGAGGCGACTTATACGCAGATGGGGTCGGGCGCCGGCTCGCAGCTGGGACGCGTGTTGCGAGTGCGGCGTGCGGACATGCGCACGCTGGTGGGCGCCGGTGCGGCCGGTGCGATTGCCGGCGCCTTTGGTGCGCCGCTGGCCGGTGCGTTCTATGCGTTCGAGATCGTCATTGGTGCCTACACGCCATCGGCATTGGCACCGGTGGCCGCCGCCGCATTGGCTGGCGCGTTCATGGCCAATGCCCTGGGTGCGGCGCCGTATTCGTTGCCCGCTGCTGCGGCCTACCAATTGCAGCCGCGCGACTATGCGGTCTACATCGCGCTGGGTCTGGCGTGCGCGCTGATCGGCATTGCGGTGATGCGCTTGGTTGCCGGAATCGAACGCGGCGTGGGCCGCATCAATCTGCCGGTGTGGGGGCGCCCGGTCATCGGTGGGTTGTTGCTGATTCCGCTGGCGATGTATTCGCCGCAGGTGTTGTCCTCGGGGCATGGCGCATTGCATCTGGACCTGACCAGCAGCACCTTGCAGGTGCTCGCCATCCTGTTGGTGCTCAAGTGCGTTGCGTCGGGAATTTCGCTGGGTTTCGGTTTCCGCGGCGGTCTGTTCTTCGCCTCGTTGTTCATGGGCTCGCTGGTGGGCAGCCTGTTCGCGGTGAGCCTGAACGTGTTGCTGGGCGCTGCGGTGGTGGACACCACCAGTGCATCGCTGGTGGGCATGGCCGCGCTGGCGGCGGCCATTGTCGGCGCGCCGATGACCATGGCCATGTTGATCCTGGAAGGCACGCACGATTTCGTGCTGGCCAGTGCGGTGATGGTGGCGGTGCTGGTGGCCAATACCGTAGTGCGGCAGGTGTTCGGGTATTCGTTCTCCACCTGGCGGCTGCATCTGCGCGGCGAAAACATCCGCAGTGCGCGCGATGTGGGCTGGGTGCGCAACCTGTCGGCCGGCAAGATGATGCGCAAGGATGCCAACCACACCGCGCACGATATCAGCGTGGCCGAATTCCGGCGGCGGTTCCCGTTGGGCTCCACGCAACGCGTGGTGCTGGAAGATGCAGACGGACACTACGCCGGCGTGGTGCCATTGGCCGTGCTGTACGCCGACAACGTGCAGCTGGACGCGCCGGTCGGCGACTATGCCAAGCACCGCGATGCGGCGCTGCTGGCCAACACCGACATCGTGGCGACCATGAAGGTCTTCGATGCCACGCAGGCCGATGAGTTGGCCGTGATCGACGGCGATCGCAAGGTACTGGGCGTGCTGTCGGAGGGATTCGTGCGCAAGCGTTACGCCGAAGAACTGGAAAAGCGCGAACGCGAACTGATGGGCGAGCGTGTGGTCAGCGACGACTGATTCGTTGGCTGCCAACAACGGCTGCGCTCACGCGTGCGCGTCGTTGACCTTCGTCTGATGTTCGATGCCGATGCACAAGCGCGCCCACGGGTTGTTTGCATCGGCGTGAGCGCGTTAGTATCGCCACTCGTCACCAACGATCTCCTTGGACACATGACACCACCCTGACCGAAGGCATCACGCGCTCGCAGTTGCTGCGAAGGTCCAGGTGTTTGACGTGCATGTAATGCGCCGTGTGGTTGCCGGCGTACGGAGTCGTTCAATGTCCAGAAATTTCCCGTTGCGCCAGCAATGGCTCGGCAACGTGCGTGGCGATGTGCTCGCCGGCATCGTGGTCGCGCTTGCGCTGATTCCCGAAGCCATCGCGTTTTCGATCATAGCCGGCGTCGATCCCAAGGTTGGGCTCTACGCGGCATTCTGTCTTGCAGTGGTGACTTCGATCGCCGGTGGCCGGCCAGGCATGATTTCTGCCGCCACCGGTGCCATGGCGTTGTTGATGGTGGATCTGGTCAAGGATCATGGGGTGCAGTACCTGCTGGCTGCGAGCGTGCTGGCGGGCGTGCTGCAGCTGATCGCAGCCGCATTGCGTCTGGGCGCGTTGATGCGTTTTGTCTCGCGCTCGGTGATCACCGGCTTCGTCAACGCATTGGCGATCCTGATTTTTCTGGCACAGCTGCCGGAGTTGGTCGGCATGCCATGGCCGGTGTATGCGGTGTGCGCAGCGGCATTGGCCATCATCTATCTGCTCCCGCGGATCACCACGGCCATTCCTTCGCCGCTGGTCGCGATTGTGGTGCTGACGGCGGCATGCGCGTATTGGCATCTCGATCTCCGACACGTGGGCGACATGGGCCACCTGCCCGACAGCCTGCCGGTGTTTTTGCTGCCGGATGTGCCACTGACGTGGGACAGCGTGCGCATCCTGCTGCCGGTATCGACGACGCTGGCGATGGTCGGCTTGCTGGAGTCGTTGATGACGGCGCAGATAGTCGAAGACCTGACCGATACCCCGTCGCAGCGCAACCGCGAATGCGCAGGTCAAGGACTGGCGAACATGGTGGCGGGATGCTTCGGCGGCATGGCGGGCTGCGCGATGATCGGGCAGTCGGTCATCAATGTGCGCTCGGGCGGACGCGGGCGCTTGTCGTGCCTGGTGGCTGGCGTGGTCCTGCTGCTGATGGTGGTGTATGGCGCGGCCTGGGTGCGTCAGATTCCGATGGCGGCATTGGTGGCGGTGATGATCATGGTCAGCATCGGCACCTTCAACTGGGGGTCGCTACGCGATCTGCGCAGGCACCCGGCAAGTTCGTCGGTCGTGATGCTTGGCACCGTCGTGGTCACGGTCTGGACGCACGATCTGGCGCGCGGCGTGTTGGTCGGCGTCCTGCTGTCGGCACTGTTCTTCGCGCGCAAGGTCGGGCGCATGCTGCAGGTGCAGGCCAGCGATGGTGACGATGGGGTGCGCGTGTATGCGGTGCGCGGCCAGGTGTTCTTCGCATCGGCTGGGCAATTCGTCGCCAGCTTCGATTTCCTCGGCACGCCGCCGAAGGTGCTGATCGATCTGAGCCATGCGCACTTCTGGGACATCAGTGCAGTGGCGGCGCTGGATCGGGTGGTGCTCAAACTACGCGCACACGGCGCCGAGGTCGAGGTGGCTGGATTGAATCAGGCCAGCGACACGCTGATCGAGACCCTAGGGAAACTCTGAACAATCCATCGTGATCTGCCACAATCGATCAACGACCCGAGTAGACGATTTCGATGCAGCTGACCTTCGGCGACGCGGAGTACAACGGCAAGCGCAAGCGGACGCGGCGTGAGGTGTTCTTGGCCGAGATGGACCAGGTCGTGCCGTGGAAGGACCTGCTGGCGCTGATCGAGCCGCACTACCCGAAGTCGGGGCAGCCGGGGCGACAGCCGTATCGGCTGGAGACCATGCTGCGCATCCACTTTTTGCAGCAGTGGTATGCACTGAGCGATCCATCGGCGGAAGAAGCGCTGTACGACACGGTGTCGATGCGCCGTTTCGCCAAGATCGGCGGGCTGGATGAGGTGCCGGACGAGACGACGATTCTCAACTTCCGCCATCTGTTGGAGCAGCACGATTTGGCGCGCAAGCTGTTCAATCGGGTCAACGCGCACCTGTCGCGCAAGGGGCAGAGCTTGCGCGGCGGGACGATCGTGGACGCCACGATCATCGCTGCGCCCAGCTCGACCAAGAACAAGGATGGCGAGCGCGATCCGGAGATGCACCAAACCAAGAAGGGCAACCAGTACTACTTCGGGATGAAGGCGCACATCGGGGTGGACGATGACTCCGGGCTGGTGCACCACGTGGAGTGCACGGCGGCCAACGTGGCCGATATCACACAAGCGCACAAGCTGCTGCACGGCAAGGAGGACACGCTGTGCGCGGACAGCGGCTACACCGGGCTTGAGAAACGCGAGGAGATGAAGCGCAAGCGCAAACTGCGCTACCTGATCGCGGAGAAGCCCTCGAAGCTGAAGCAGATTAAGAACAAGCGCGAACTGAAGTTGGCCAAGCGCTGGGAGCACACAAAAGCCAGCCTGCGTGCAAAGGTGGAACACCCGTTTCGGGTGATCAAGCGCCAGTTTGGCTACGTCAAGGTGCGCTATCGCGGTTTGGCGAAGAACACCGCACAGATGCTGATGCTGTTTGCGCTGTCGAATCTGTGGCTGAAGCGCAAAGAGTTCATTACCGCCGCGGGGTAGGTGCGCCCGTAATCGGGACGATACCCCGAAAAAGCGCCAAAAACGGCGAAAAACCGAGGATCTGAGCGCGGTCACCGCGACCGATATGGCTTACCACATCCTCCGATCGCGTTGTTCAGACCTTCCCTAGGAACCCATCGGCGCGATGGCGCGCGGCTGCAGCTCGGTCACTGAGCTGGGCTGCTCGCGCCCGGCCAGCGCAGCCGTCGGCGAAGCCGACTGGCGTGCATGGGCGTCCAGCAACGCGGACAGGCGACGATGGCAATCGCGGAAGGCCAGTGCGGAGGCCGGCATGTCGCAGGCGTCGAAGGTGCGTGCCTCGGCCTTCCAGGAGGCGAGCAGGTCTTCCAGATCGCAGATCAAGCTCGGCATGGTGTTTCCTCGGTAGGCGTCTTGCTGTCTACGGGGAGAGACGATGCGCGGATGCAGGCCGGCGTGGCGCGACCCTGCGCCGAGCCACAATGGTTCAGATACTGCGATGAACGGCGCATTTTTTGGGTGCGGCACACGTGCGCATCACAGGGCCGGGAGGAGGGTGGGCAGGCGGTCTTCTGCCGCGGGAGCTGACCATGAGCAACAACCAGAACGCCAACCGGGGTATCGACGACCCGACGCCACCCAACGGCGTCAAGGCGCCGGGCAAGAACGAGGATCTGCTGCAGGACGGGCCTGCGCAGGACAGCGAAATCGATGACGACGACAGCATCGAGGACGAATTGGACGAGGACGCCTAAGCTTGGTTCTGCGGTAGGCACGTGATTGCGGCGAGCCCTGATGGCGCAGGACAGGCATCCCACGTCGTCGACGGCATGAGGTGACATGGCCGCCGCTGGAGTGGCTGCCAGTCCGCCTCTTCAATGCAGGCGCACAGCCACAGCAGGCCCGGCCGCTGACACTGCAATGCGGGTGGGCGCCGGTGATCGACCGCTGGCGCCCAGCGTCAACGCAAGGCTGCTCGCCACCCATTGCCCGCGGTCCTAAACTGCGGGGCCTTTCGATCGCGTCGATACCGCCATGGACACCCTGCCGCCGTTACCTTCCATTGCACTGGGCGAGTACCGTCATTTCAAGGGCGGCCGCTATGAAGTACTCGGTGTGGTGCGCAGCAGCGAAACCCTGGAGCCGCTGGTGCTGTATCGGCCGCTGGAAAGCGATATCGGATTGTGGGTGCGCCCGTATGCGATGTTCGTCGAGCAGGTCGAAGTGGACGGTGTTGCCCGCGCTCGCTTCGAGCGCGTGGAGTGAGCGCCGCGCGCGCAGCCGCGATGCGGCAACCTTGCGCCAGGCCTTGAGCGTGCGATGACGGCCGCGACCACGCCCCTCACGACACCCGACGGCCGTTACCTCATCGTGCGAGAGCGCCTGTGGCGCACCAGCAACCCGCATCTGAGCGAACCGGTGCGTGCTGCGTTGGTGAGTGCACTCATGGATGCGCGACGCGCGGTCAAGGCCGCCAAGCGCGACGACGATGCACAGCGCCTGCTGGCCGCGCGCCGTGCAGTCGACGCAGCCAAGGTCGCCTTGGGTGAACGCGGCACGGTGTGGTGGACCGATGGTGCCAGGGATTTCACTCGGCACCTGGTCAAGAACACCCCGTACGCCGCGTGGTTTGCCGGCTTGCACGCGGCGCTGCCACGTACAGGCGTTGCATAAATGCAGGCCCGGAGAACCCGGGACCTGCGTGTACCTGTCTGGCGTATTGCGTTCGATCAGCCCAGATCGCAATTGCTCGGCTGCGGCCAGGTGGTGGACGGCAGCATGGCTTTGACAGCCGCCGGTGCGCTGATGCCGATGGTGCTGGCGCCGTAGAGATCTTCGAGTTCGTCGATGCTGACGATGTAGCTGTCCAGCGAACCCAGGTTGGCGCTATTGGGAATCAGCCAGCTGATCGCGCGCGAACCGCCGCTCGGGTTGGCGGTGATGATGGTCTTCCAGAAGAAATCCGGTGTGCGGATGCCGTGGCTGCTGAGGAAGTAATCGTTGCTGGTGTCGCTGTAGATCACTCCGCCGTAAACCTGCACGCTGGCGATGTCGCGATAGCATTCGGCCACGTTTTCGGCCTGTACCCAGATGCCCTGATTGAAGCTGGCCACCTGCGGCACGATGTTGCTCATGAGGTTGGCACGGCGGATGTAGGTCGCGTTGTAGTCCATGTGGTTGGACGTCACCAGATGGCCGCGGTCATAGCCGGAACGCACGCTGGCGTACGAGGCCGTGGAGGTCTGGCCGGCACAGCCGCTGGGCAATTAGGTATCCAGATTGAAGCTGGACGGGCGTGCAGCCGAGCCGGTGTCGGCCTGCAGCACGTATTCGTAACGCAGCGCGGTGCGGTTGGTGCAGTCGTACGTCAGTGTATAGCCGCCCTTGTTGAGGGTCACCACCTGCGCCTGTGCGGCGGCACTGAAGGTGGTGAGAAGCAGAGCGACGAAGAAGGTCCTGAAACGCATGGAAGTCAATCTCCTTGAAATCATCGGACGCACGAAGCCGCCGCCGCGATGCATCAGCACATCGACGTTGGACAACGCGGCAGGGGAACAGAGGGCTCGCGGCATGGCGAGCGCTACAGCTATCGCATACAAATGTTGCTTCTTGGTGACTTGGACCCAAGGCGCGTGTGGTTGCCCAGATCTTGTTTCGGCATGCAGCAGGGCGCCCGGCATTCGGTCTGGAGGCGATGCCGTTGATGACGCTGATGGCCTCGGCACTCTTCTTCGATGATGTTTAGAGCTGTGACAAGGTGCGATGGGCACCTCGCGCGGGGTGGACACGGGCAACGCCACGCGCTGGCAAGCCAGGCGTGGCCGATCGACTGCCAGGCGCGAGTCCGCGCGCGCCAGTTGCTTTGCTCAGGCGCAGATCTGCTGCAGGCCGCGATGGCGCGCAATGGCTGCCGCGCATGCAATGGGAGGTGTCATGCAGCCTTGGCCGGCAGCTTGACCACCACCTTGATCTCGAACTGGAAGCCGGCCAACCAGGTCACGCCGACCGCGGTGACGGTGGGATAGGGGGCCGGGCCCCAGTAGCTGACCCACTTGTCCCACATTGCCTCGAACACCACCTCGGGGTTGACCATGAACAAGGTGACGTCGACGACATCCTGCGAGGTGCAGCCGGCCGCGGCAAGGACGGCATCCAGGTTGACGAAGGCGCGGGCAATTTCCGCGTCCAGCTCGGGCTCGGGCGAGCCGTCTTCGCGGCTGCCGACCTGGCCGGCGACGAACAGCAGGCCGCCGGCGCGTACCGCCGGCGAGTAATGGTGGCGCTCGTACAGGGCGTGGCGCCCCTGCGGAAAAACGACGTCGCGTGTGGCCATGGGACTCTCCATCGAAGTGCTAGAACGGAGGTCCACGTTAGGCGCGTGCGCGGCGGCGATAAATCGGCAGCATCGACCAACACTGTTTGTAGAATCCAAACAATCTTGGCGTCGGGAGCAGCGGTGGATCGATTCGATGCAATGCAGGCGTTCGCGCGCGTGGTCGAGACCGGCAGTTTCACCAAGGCGGCCGAACACCTGCACATGAGCCGCGCCAGCGCGACCCAGCTGGTGCAGCAGCTGGAAGCGCGCCTGCGGGTGAAGCTGCTCAATCGCACCACGCGCCGGGTGCAGGTCACTGCCGATGGCGCGGCCTATTACGAGCGCGTGCTGCGCCTGCTGGCAGACATGGACGATGCCGAAACCAGCCTGTCGGTTGCAGCCACCTCGCCACGCGGGCGCCTGCGCGTGGACGTGCCCAGCCCGTTGGCGCGGCTGATCCTGATGCCGGCGTTGCCGGCATTCCATGCGCGTTATCCGGAGATCCAGCTGGACATGGGCGTGAGCGACCGCCGCGTGGATCTGATCGGCGAAAACGTCGATTGCGTGATACGCGGCGGCGCCATCACCGACCAGTCGTTGATGGCGCGTCACGTGGGCGACCTGCAGGCCGGCGTGTATGCCGCGCCCGATTACCTGCAGCGGCTGGGTGCCCCGACGCACCCGACGGAGCTGGAAAATACCCGGCATCGCTGTGTCGGCTTCATGCGCTGGGGCAGCAGCACAACCGTGCCGTATGTGATGCAACGCGGCGACGAAGCGGTGCGCGTGCACGGCCGCCACGTAGTGGCCGCCGACGATGGCAATGCCTATCTGGCCGCCGGCCTGGCCGGCATGGGTGTGCTGTGGCTGCCGGTGTATATGGCCAACGCGCATGTCGCCAGCGGCGAGCTGGTGCCGATCTTCCAGGACTGGCAGCTGGAAGCGATGCCGCTGTCGATCGCTTTCCCACCCAACCGCCATGTCAGCGCCAAGCTGCGCGTGTTCATCGATTGGGTGATCGCGCTGATGGCCGAGCATGCCCCAGTGATGGCACCCGCACCGCGGTGAGCGCCACAGGCATGGGCGGCGCTATTGCATCACTTCGCGCCGCACCGGATACCGCCAGCCGCTGATCGCCGCGTAGGGCGAACGTGCATAGACCCACTGCAGGCGCGCATCGCCATCGGCGCGGAACGCCGCATCGTTGGCCAGTTTTTGTTCGAACGCGCTGCGTAGCGCGGCGTCGCTGCGCAACACGCGTTCGCTGAATTCGACCAGCTCGGTGCCATACAGCCCGCTATCGGGGCTGCCGGCATGGCGGAAACGTCCGCTGGCCAGCAGCGAATCGCTGCTGCGCGGTTCCAGCAAGGCGGCGGCCAACATACGCATCGGTTGATCGGCGGGCACGCGGACGCTGCCGGCGGGAAAGCTTTCTTCTACGTCGAAGGTGTGCGGGACCTGATCGCTGCCGGTCTTGATGATGCGGATCTGCTGTACCGCGCGCCGGGCCGGCTGCTGCAGACGGTCGTAGGCGATGCGATGCGCATCGAGCAACGCCAGCACATCGTCGTTGCCGGGCGGAATCCACCAGGCCACCGGGTACTGCACGGCCTGCGTCTGCCGGTAGCCGATGACCGGCATCGACCAGGTCTCGTCGCGGCCTTCCCAGCGCAATTCCGGCCGGCCGGACACCGGCGACAGGGCGCGGGTGTAGGTCACGCCCTTGAACGGAATATGGTCGATCGGCTGCGGCAGGCGTTCCCATGCCACCATCAATTCGTGCGGGCGGGCCGCGCGATCGGCACGCTTGGCCGCATCGATGGCGTGTGCATCGCGGCCGACCAGGCGCAGGGCTTCTTCCAGCAGCACGTAATCGCCGAGCACGCGTTGCCGGTAGGACTTCAAGCGGTGGTTTTCCACCAGCACGGTGGGGATGCCGGCGAAGTCGCCATAACCGGTGGAATAGCGCGGGCCTTCGGGCGAATAGCGCAAGCCCGAGCGCGGCGCGTCTTCGTCGATCAGGCTGGGATAGATCGCAGGTTGATGACCCTGGCGGCGCAGCGCGGCGTCGACGGCTGGCGTGAAGTGCTGCTGCAGCCAACCGGCCGTGGCGCGCGAGCGCGCGTAGGTGCCCCAGCCGGCGAAGGTGAAAGTGATGTCGTACTGATGATCGAGCCCGCCACTGACATGCAGGTCGATATACAGCGCCGGGTCGAGCGTGTGCAGCAGCGCGACGATCGCGCGCGTCTCCGGCGCTTCCAGGTTGAGATAGTCGCGATTGAGGTTGATGCCGCGCGTGGTGGTATTCCAGCCCATCTGCTGCGGGCCGCGCAATGCGGCGCCGATGAGCGGGCCGCGTTGTTCGTGCCCATCGCTGTTGAGGATGGGCACGAACACGAAATCCACCTCGTCCAGCAGCGCGTCCTTGCCGCGTTGTGCAATATCACGCAGCAGCATCAGGCCGGCGTCCTTGCCATCGATCTCGCCGCCGTGGATGCCGGCCTGTGCCAGCACGACCGGTTTGCCGGGCTTGCCCTTGCGTGCGCGCACCAGCAGCAGCTCGCGCCCTTCGCCGGTCTTGCCGAATACCTCCAGCGACAGCAGCGGCGAGGCGGCAACCAGCCGTTGCAGCCACGCACGCGTTTGCGCATAGCTGGGCGTGCTGACGAAGTCGCTGCGTTCGGCCGGCGTTATCCACGGATCGTCCGGTGCCGCGATCAATGCTTCGCTGGCACCGTGCCACGCGCGGACCGGCGGCAACGGGGCGCTGGTATCGATGGTCTGCGCGTTGAGTTGTGCGGCAGCGAACAGTGCGATGGCCAGCCCCTTGGCAAGGCGTCGGGTGCTGCGCGCGCTGTTGGACGCCTTGGCGTCAGCGGGAGCGTGGCGGTCGGAGACAGGGAATGCGTCGGGCGGAAGACAGCTGCGCGTTTCGAAGGTCATGTGGGGTCTGAGGGTCTCGCGTGGTGGTGACGGTGTCTGCGTGTGCCGGTCGGGCGTGCCAGCGCGGGGCGCCTGGTTGGATGTTCGCGCCGCAAGGCGCTGGCTGCAGGCGCAATGCGTGGCACGGCGCCCAGTCAGCGGCGCTCAGGCTTTTGCCCGCTGCGGCAGGCGGATTTTGGCGGCCTAGGCAATGTGATAACGTATCATTTCCTGACGCATCTGCGTTCACGCCCTTCACTTTTTCAATGACCCACGCGATTTCAATCTCCGACCTGCACGTGGCCTACCGTGGCCGCGCGGTGCTGCAGGGGCTGAATCTCGGCGTCGCGCCCGGCACCGTCTACGCCTTGCTCGGCGGCAATGGCGCCGGCAAGTCGTCCACGCTGTCCACGTTGCTGGGCTTCGTCAAACCCGTCTGCGGCAGCGTGCGAGTGGACGCCGTGGACCCCGTCGCCGACCCCGCCAACGCACGTGCGCGCTTGGCCTATCTGCCGGAAAACGTGGCGCTCTACGAGCATCTGAGCGCATTGGAAAATGCCGACTATCTGCTCGCCCTGGCCGGCCAGCGCCGCAGCCAGGCCGCCATTGGCGAGGCATTTGCGTCCGCCGGGCTGCAGCGCGATGCCTGGGCGCAACGGCTGGCAGGGTTCTCCAAAGGCATGCGGCAGAAGGTGGCCATTGCCGTGGCCACGTTGCGCGAGGTGCCGGTGCTGCTGCTGGACGAGCCCACCTCCGGGTTGGATCCGCGCGCCATTGCCGACTTCAATCGCCTGGTCGGCAGCGTGCGCGCACGCGGCGCCGCGGTGCTGATGGTCACCCACGATCTGCTAGGTGCGGTGGAGGTGGCCGACCGCATCGGGTTTCTGGAAAACGGCCGGATTGCCGAAGAGATCGGCGCCGGCGACAGCGGCTTCGATGTGCGCACCCTGCATGCGCGTTTCGTGCGCCCGCAGGATCGCGCTGCGTGAGGCTTCACGTATGAGCCCGGTGTTGCTGGTCGCACGCGAAGAACTGCGCTATATGGCGCGCAACCGGTCCGCGGCCATCGGTGTGGTGTTGCTGATGTTGCTCACCCTGGTTGCGGCGTTGACCGCTGCGCACCACCAGCGCGATGTGGCCGATTTCCGCGCGCGGCAGCAACAGGCAGCGCAGCAGGCGTTCGAAGCGCAGCCGGACCGGCATCCGCACCGCGTGGTGCACTACGGCCATTTCATCTATCGCCCGTTGCCGGCACTGGCCGCATTCGATTCCGGCGTGGATGCGTTCACCGGCAACAGCATGTTTCTGGAAGGGCACCGCCAGAACACCGCCAATTTCGGCGATGTGCGCCAGAGTTCGTTGCTGGTGCGGTTCGGTCAGCTCACGCCTGCCTTCGTGTTGCAGGTGCTGGCGCCGCTGATATTGGTCTTTTTGGGCTACGGCGCAGTGGCGCGCGAGCAGGAAACCGGCACCTTGCGCGCGCTGTTGCTACAGGGCGCCACGCGCCGGCAGTTGCTCGGCGGCAAGTATCTGGCGCTGGCGGCGGTGGCCGGCGCCTGTCTGCTGCCGGCCCTGATCGGCCTGGCACCGATTGCGTTGTTGCCAGGACAAGCGCCGCTGGTTGCGCTACTGGTGCTGGCCTATGGCGCGTATCTGCTGGTGTGGTGTGCGTTGGTGCTGGCGGTGTCGATGCTGTGCCGGCGCGGCCGCGACGCGCTGTTGGTGTCGCTGGCGGTGTGGGTGTGGCTGGCCTTGCTGGTGCCGCGCGTGGCGCCGGACGCGGCCAGTGCCGCGTACCGGCTGCCGACCCGGTTGGAAACCGATGTGGCGATCCAGCGCGACCTGCGCACGCTCGGCGACAGCCACAATCCGGACGACCCGCACTTTGCGCAATTCAAGCAGCAGACGCTGGCCCGTTACGGCGTGCAGCGCGTGGAAGACCTGCCGGTGAACTACAAGGGCTTGCTGGCACTGGAAGGCGAACGGCTGACCGCAAGCCTGTTCGAGCGCTATGCAGGCCGCGACGCATCCATCCAGCAGCAACAGAACCTGCTGGTGCGTGCATTCGCGTTGCTGAGCCCGACGGTGGCGCTGCGCGAAGTGTCGATGACGTTGGCAGAAACCGACCTGCGCGCGCATCTGCGGTTCCTGGCCCAGGCTGAGCACTACCGCTACACGCTGGTGCAGCAACTCAACCGGCTGCAGGCCGACGCGGTCAGCATGGCCGACGACACCGCCCAGGACGCAGGCGCCGATCGCCGCAAGCGGATTTCGTCCGAGCACTGGCATGAGATTCCGGTGTTCGCGTTCCAGCCGGCATCGGCGACCGAGGTGATCGGCACGGCAGGTGCGGCGTTCGGCCTGATTGGAGCCTGGCTGCTCGCCGCGCTGTGCATGCTGGTGGCGGCCGGGCGAGGGGTGGGAGTGGCGCGCTGATGGTGTTGTGGAAATACGAACTGCTGTTGCTGCTGCGTGCACGTGCGGCGCTCGCCGGGTTGCTGTTGCTTGCGGTGCTCACCGTGTGCAGCCTGCTGTCCGGGCAACACGTGATGGCGACGCAGCGGGACAACATCGCCAGGATTGCAGGGCTGCAGCGCGAAGACAGCGCGTTGGTAGAAGACTATGTGGCGCGTTCCAACGATGCCGGCAGCGCGGCCTATTACAGCTTTCATCCTACCTGGGACCCGCCATCGCCGCTGGCGTTTGCGGCGGTCGGCATGCGCGATGTCTCGCCGCATATCCTGCGTGCGCGCGCGCTGGGGCTGGAAGCGCAGATCCATGACGGGGACAGCTACAACCCCGAACTCGCGCTGGCTGGCCGCTTCGACTACGCGTTCGTGCTGGTGTTCCTGCTGCCGCTGTTCGTGATCGCGCTGCTGTTCGATCTGCGTTCGGGCGAGCGCGAAGCGGGGCGTGCGCGCATGCTTGCTGCACTGCCCGGTGCGGGCGCCGCGCTGCTGGTACGGCGCGTGGTGGTGCGCGCGGCGGCGGTGCTTGTGTGCCTGAGCGTGCCGTTCGTCATGTTCGCCACGTTCAATGCGGTGCCGTGGTTGCAGCAACTGGCGGTGCTGGCACTGGGCAGTGCGTACCTGTTGTTCTGGGTGCTGCTGTCGGTGCTGGTCGGGCGCATCCAGTGGCGGCCTGCCGCGCATGCCACGGCATTGGCTACCTGCTGGGTCGTGCTGGCGTTGGTGGCGCCGGCGCTGGCGCACGTGGCAATCAATCAGGCTGTGCCGGTCAACCAGGGTACCGAGATTGCGCGGTTGCAGCGCGAGGCGGTCAACCATGCCTGGGACATTCCGCGCCAGGACACCATGCAGGCGTTCTACGCGCGCAATCGGCAATGGGCCGACTCGGCGCCGCTGACGACCGCGTTTCACTACAAGTGGTACTTCGCATTTCATGAAAATGGCGACCAGCAGGTGGCGTCGCAGGTAGCAGCGTATCGGCAGGGGCTGCAGCGGCGCGAGGCGTTGGCGCAACGCGTGGCCAGCGTGCTGCCGCCGGTTGCGCTGCAGGCAGCGCTCACGCGCCTGGCCAGCACCGATCTGCAGGCACAGCTGGCGTATCAGGATCGCATTCGCGCCTATCACCGGGCGCTGCGCACGTTCTACTACGGCTATCTGTTCGGCGACCGCCCGTTCACGCGCGAGGATTTCGGGCGGGCGCCGCGTTTCGAAGCAACGGACGGCCCTGCTTCCTAGCGGTCTCGGCGTTTCATCTTTTGCCTGCGTCGTTTACTCGCGTCCCGGACGTGCTGCGCCGGGGCGCTTCTGGCGTTCTGCCCGATGCCCGTGTCCGCGCGCCGCCGCATGCTGCACGCGCTGACCATGCTCGGCCCGCTGGCCTGCGCCTGCGCGCAGGCTGCGCACTCGCAGGCACGCGACCTGGCTGCGGTGCAGGTGCGCAGCCAATACACGCGGTACCGCGCGCTGGGCATTACCGGTGCCACCGGGACCGATGCGCCGCTGCGTGATCTGCCGATCAGTGCGCGGGTACCCGACCGGACCTCGCTCGAGATGCAGGCCTGCGTCAGGTTGCCCGGCGTGCATCGGGAACCGATCGCGGCCCTAACTGCCTCGCTTCGACGGACGCTTGCTGCGTTTCTTGCCTGGCGCCAGCGGTGCGGTTTCTTCGTTGGCCAACGCGCCGCCGGTGTGCAGCTGCTCCAGCCATGACAACGCATCCACATAACCGAGGAAGTGCTGCAGATAGCCCGGCGAGCGCTCGCGCATCAGCGTGATGCAGCGATGCACCAGCACGCTGGAATTGAGCGGGCCGGCATCCTTGGGCGCATCCTGCAGCGACTGCCGCACCTGGCTGGCGGTGCGCACGGTGGTCCAGGTGCGACGAAAGTCGTCCAGCGCCGGTAGCTCCGGAAACCGCATGGCATCTGCGCTGGCAGTCTTGCGGCTGTCCACTTCCATCAGCGCCGCATGCCCGGCCATCTGCGCGGTGAGCGCACCCAAGGCGCTGGGCTGCGGCGAGCCCGGCGTGGCCGCAGGCGCTGCACGGTTCCCACGGCGACGCGCTGCCTGCCGCAGCGCTGTCGCATACCTATCGACCATCGCGCCAAGCTTGTGTTCCAGCACCTCACGCACCGCATCGGCCTGCGCATCGGCGCGCACTGCCAATGCTTCCATCAGATGGAAGCGGACCGGATCCAGCCGATCGGCGCCCTGGCTGCGCCAGCGCTGCAGTTGCGCGCGTGCGGGCAGTGCCGGCTTGCTCATCGTGGTGCGGTGGTCGCTGCGGGCTGCGCCGATGCGTCTGCACGCGAGGACGGGCGCGCGATCGGCGCGATCTCCACGCGACGGTTCTTCGCGCGGCGGGCTTCATCGGCGTTGGAATCCACCGGTTGCTGCGAGCCGAATGCGGCCGCGAACACCGAGGATGCCGGCACGCCTTCGGCGATCAAGGCACGGGTCACCGTGAGTGCGCGTTGCGCGGACAGTTCCCAGTTGTCGGCGTAGCGGCGATTGCCGCCCAGCACCGGGCGATCGTCGGTAAATCCGCTGACCATCAGGATCTCGTCGCGCGCGCGCAGGTATTGCGTCAATGGCGTGGCCAGCGACTTCAAGACCTCGCGTCCTTCCGGCTGCAGTTCGTCGGAATTGAATGCAAACAGCACATTGCCGCGAATGCCGATGCGGCCATCGACCAGGGTCACGCGGCCGGCAGCCAACGGTGCGGCCAATGCCTGTTCCAGCGTCTGCCGACGTCGCGCTTCGGCCTGACGTTGTTTGACTTCCGCGTCCAGGCGGCTGGACAGCTGCAACTGCACGCCGATCACGCCGACCAGGATCAGCACGAACGCGCCCAGCAGCACCGACATCAGATCGCCGAATGCCGCCCAGATGGGCGTGCCCAGCTCGCCGTCGCTTTCGATCTCGTCGCTCATGCCGTTTCTGCTTGGCCGGGTTCGCTGCGCCCGCGATCGAGCTGGCGCAGTTCTTCGATGATCTGCTTCTGCGAGAGCATGCTGAGGTCGACCACTTCGCGCGCCTGTGCGACGTAGTAGGCAAGTTGGTCGTCGCTGCGTGCCAGCGAGGCATCGAGTGCCGTGGCAACGTGCTGCAGGCGCTCGTTGAGCTCGCCGGTGGCACCGCTGAACAACTGCACCGCCATGCCGAACGCTTCGCCCAGGCTGGCCACCTCCACCGCGCTGCCGCTGACATGGGCGGCCACTGCGCCGAGCTTGCCGGTTTCGCTGCCGATCTGTTCGGTGAGCTGGTTGCCTACGCGCTGCAGCAGGTCAGCCGAGGTGGTCACCAGGGCATCCACCGCTTCGCGTTGTTCGGTGGAGGCGTGATTGACTGCGTTGAGCAAGGTATCCAGGGTCGCGAGCAGCTTGCTGCGTTCTTCCAGCATGGCGGTGTCGCGCACCATGCTCTCGGACAGCGATTGGCGCAGCTCGGCCACGACATCGGCCGCGGCCTTGGGCGCTTCGGAGGCGATCTGCATCAAGCGCGACACTTCGCTGATCGTCGCGCTGGCCTGTGCCTGCGCCTGCGTGGACAGCGCGCTGGCGGTGCTGGCCAGGGTGTCGCAGATGGCCTGCTGCTGCTGGGCGACGCGTTCGCCGGTCTGTTCCCATTGCGCGGCCAGGGCCGTGCTCATCGCGCCGAAGCGCTCGCTCCACAGCGCCAGGCGCTTGGTGTCGCGCGCTTCCAGTGCCGCCTGCAGGTCGGTGTGCGATTGCTGCAATGTCCCGACCAGGGCCGCCGCATGCGCGTCGAAACTGGCAGTGGCCGCGGCCAGTGCGCTGTGGTGCTGGCTGGACAACGTGGCGCTGGCGTGTTGCTGCTGGGCCAGTGCATCGCTCCACGCATTGGCAGCGTCGGCGCTGGATTGCTGCATGCGTTGCGAGACCGCATCCACCAACGCGGCAGAGCGTGCCTCGAAGGTGCTGGCAAAGTGCGCGAGCGTGCCTTGCAGTTCCTGGGTGAGCGCAGCATTAGCACGTTGTTGCTCGGCTACCGCGGCAGTCCACGTTGCTGCGGCAGTGGCGGTGCTGTCGACAAATCCGTTGCTGAGCCCGTCGAGTTGCTGCTGCACGGCCTGCTGCACGCCTTCGTGCAGGGCGCTGGTCTGCTGCGCCAGTTGCTCGAGGGTGGCGTGCAGCTGTGCACTGTGCGTTTCGGTGGCACGTTGCTGTTCGGTAAGTACGGCGGCCCAGGTGGCGGCGGTGGCCGCGGTGCTGCTGGCAAAGCCCTCGTCGAGTGCGCTCAACTGCTGCTGCACGGCCTGGGTGACGCTGTCCTGCACGGCAGCGCTGCGCTGGTCAATCTGTTCCAGCGTGCCCTGCAGCTGCTCGGTCAACGTGGCCTGCGTGCGTTCCTGCGCGGCCAACGCCACCTGCCAGTGCTCGGTCGCCGTGCGCGCATTCTGCGCGATGGCTGCAGTGACGCCTTGCAACTGCTGCTGCACGGCGCTGCTCACGCTGTCCTGCACGGCCACGCCATGCGCGGCAATCTGTTCCAGTGTGGCCTGCAACTGCGCGGTATGGGTCTGCTGCGCGCGTTCTTGCGCCGCCAATGCCGTGCTCCAGTGCTGCGCCGTGGTGCTGGCACTGGTCTGGAAGCCGTGGGTAATGCCGTCCAGCTGTTGCTGCACGGCTTGCGTGACGTGTGCCTGCAATGCGACCGTATCGCGCGCGATGCTGGCCATGGTGGCTTCCATCGCCGGCTGCAATGCCGCACCGACCGCCCGTGCGCTTTCGGCGACACCGGCTTGCAGCGCGTGTTCCATTGCCGTGGCCAGCCGCGCATACGCCGCTTCGCTTTTGGCGTGGAAATCGGCTTGCTGGGTGGTCAGGCGCTGCTCGGCAGCCAGGCTGTGCTGTTCGATGCTGTGCATCAGCGTCTGCAACCGGTCGATCAAGGCCGGCATCAAGGCGCTTTGCTGCTGCTGCAGCTTGAATGCTTCGCCACGTCGATGCGCATCCGAATGCGTGTGCAGTTCGGATGCGATCTTCAGGTCCAGCTGTTGCACCGCCTGCAGGCGCTCGCGCCGGCACAGCGCCGACAACAACCCCAGCATGGCCGATGTCGCCACACCGGCGATGGAGGTGCCGAACGCGAACGCCAGGCCTTCCACCGGTGCGGCGAGCGAGCCGCGAATGGCCTGCAAATCGGTGGCGCTCTGCAACGCAAAACCGGTGCCCTTGAGCGTGGCCATCATGCCCAGCAGGGTGCCGAGCATGCCAAGCAACACCAGCAAGCCGACCAGATACGGCGTCAGCACCGGTGCCGGCAATGCCACGCGCTCGCCCTTGATACGCAGGCGCACCGCATTGCGCAGGCCAGGGTGAACCGTTTGTAGCCAATCGCTCAGGGCAGAAGGCGCCGTGGCCAGCCCATCGACGGCCGCTACCAGCGTCGCCGTGGCCTGCCGGTAGCGATACAGCTCCAGTGCGCCGGCCACATAACAGGCGCCGATCACCGCCGCGACACAGGCGCCGAGCGGGTTGGAGCCGAGATAACCGATGCCGACCCAGCAAACCGCCAGCAGGCCGACGAGAAACACACACACGTGTACGAGAGTTCTGAACATGACGTCCCAGTTAGCGGGTACGAAGCGCTGCAAGCAGGCCTTCGATCGGGTGAAAACGAACATCCAGTTCGGCGAGCAACACGCTCTGCATGTCTTTGCGGAAGACATCCAGCCAGCCATCGGGCACCGCGCGTGGTGCGGCATCGTCATCGCTCGGCCGGTGCTGCGCCTGTGCGGCATCGCGCAGGCGTTCGAAATGTGCGCCGAGCAGGCTCGGCACGGTGTTCAACAGGCTCTGCTCGCGCGGGCTCAGGGTGAGTTCCATCACCGCATCCACTTCGGCCAACCGCGCCATGTCGGTGGAGACCAATGCGAGCAGGTCGCGCAGGCGCCCGCGCAGATCGCCGGTGGCAGTGCGCATGGCGCGTTGCATGGCCAGGTAGTGCTGCCGAAAGGGTGCGAAATCCGGCGCGGCGGCGGGTGCGTCTGCGAGCGCGGCGTCGCGCGCCTCGGCACGCACGCGCACGACCAGCGCGTCCAGCTCGGCCACGCTGCTGGCGGCCAGGCCAGTGCGCACGCGCGCGCATGCCTCCGCGTCGAGCGGGCGCGGCTCGGGCAGTTCGTCGGTGTCGGGCAGCTTGCCGTCCAACGCCTTGGACACGGCCACCGCGCGCGTCCAATCGATCCACTGGCTCAGCCGCTCGGCCAGCGCGTGGTCGGACTGGGCGATGTGCGCGTCGCTGAGGCGAGCAAGCAGGCGAATGAACGCCGGGCCCGACAAGGGCGCCCGTGGAGAAACTTTCGCCATTCTTCCGGTCAAAAACCGGGCATTTTACACGGGAACGTACGCAGGTCGGCGGGCCACGCCCGAGCTGCGAGCCGGCCGCCGGGGCCATGCATGCTGGCATTCAGCCGGCCTGAGGTGGGCGGCAGGCCCGCGCACGGCAGACGGCCTGATGCGCGGTGTTGCGCGCCACCGGTACATCAGCAGGCGGCAAGCAGCCCCAACCATAAGCCGCGCACGCGGGCTCCGGTCAGGCTTCGTAACCAGTTCAGGTGCAGGTTTCCAGTCGTCCGGCTGACTCGGTTTTGTAAGGTGAATGGGTATAAGCTGCGGGCCGGGGAATCCCCCCATCGAGGTAACACAATGGACCGCTCTGACATGCAAGTGTCTGATCTGCTGGTCTTGGAGCTGCAAGGGTTCCACGATGCCTATGGCAATGGGCCCGACTTCTGGGACGCCTACCAGCGCATCATGGGCATCGCGGCGCAGGCCGGTGGCAACATGATCGCTTTGGCCAACGAAATGGCCTCACTGGCACAAGGGCTTGGCGCGACCAAGCGCGCGCAGCTGCTGTAGTGGCCACGGTCCCGTGCGGGCGCTGACGCCGGCGCGAGGTGCCTGATGTGTTGCGCACTGAGCCCTGCGTGAGGTGACTGCTCAAGCAGCTCCTGCAGTGCTCCCCAGAATTGCAGCTGTCCTGAGCGTGTTGTTGCAGCTGATTGCCGTCGCACGTGCAAGGCGTCGGTGACCGCGGACCGATGCGCGCAGGCGCTCGCGAGGAGTTTGGCAATGCATATCTCGCACGTCGCTTCGACGCAGATGCAATGGCAAACGCGGGACAGCCGGCCAATCGCCAGCGCGTCTGCATGACCGGCACTGGACTCGGCGAAGCGCCGCTGCACGGTGCGATGCACGCCCTGTGATTGCACCGCTGGCGTCGCGCTGCAATCGGTACGTTGCATGCGGCAGAGGCTGCCTCCGACAAGCAGGCGCAAACGGCCTGCTGCCATTGCTGTTTTAGCCGGCCTCGGCTGCGACGGCCGGTCCGGCTGCGGCGGCTGGCGCAGCCTCCGGCGCGTCGCGTTTCTTTTCGCGACGTAGCGGTGTATCGCCTATGCGCTCGATTTCGCCGCCGGATTGCTGAAACGCTTGCAGATCGGCGGCCAATCGTTGTTCGGACAACCGCGGGTTGCCCGGCTGGTTACTGACGGTTATCGACTGGCGGCGGGAATGATGCATCGCACATCCTCATGCGTTGTACAGCGTCAAGGGAATGCCCCGGCGGCGTTGATCGTCGTAGGTGGCACGCACGTCGCGGCAATACGGGCCGGACATGACGAAACGTCGGCAGATCGCCGGTCGCGTCTCGTAGATCGAGCAACACATGCGCGCAGCGTCGATGGCCACGCACCAGCCTTCCTCGTCGCGCGCCATCACATGCCAGCCTTGCGGCGTCACGCTGGTGAGATGGTGTGGGATACGGTCGGATGGATCGACCATGACGGTGAGCCGGCAGCAGACGGCGTCGCAGCGTTCGCAGAGATTGTCGATGGAAAGGGCCAGATGAAATGAGGGCGACACCGGATTCCGGCCGCCCATGCACCATACACCCTGGGGGCGCGCGGATGTGAACCGACAGCGCGTCCGCGCATGGCTGCTGTGCAGGCGCAACTGCGCCGGTTCTCGGATGCCAAGCTCGGCGACGCTGCTGGTTGCCGCGGCGCTGCATGACCTCATTGTGCAAGTACAGGTCACACCACGCCGCCGCGCGTGATCGAGAGGGGCCACGGTGGCGCCGCATCGGGCAGAAATGGGAGCCCACACCCAATGCACCGCGTGGCCCGCCACTGTGCGCTCTGCGGCACATGCGTTGCCTTTGTCGTTGATGTGCGAAGACGCTTTTCACCTGTGCCAACGCGGCGCACCGTAGCGTAGTGGCTCGCATCACGTCGTAGGAAAGCACATGAGCAGATCCAACCAGATTCCCTCGGCGCACGACCACGCCGAACACCGCGATCAAGTGCAGCATGACCAGGCGCAGCACGAGAAGAAAAAGCAGGACGCACTGCAGGACGAAGCGGTGGAAGAAACCTTCCCGGCCAGCGATCCGGTGTCCCCGTTCGTGCCGGCCAAGCCGCTGGACTGAGCCGATTGCCAGCGCTTGACGGCTGTACAAAACGCAGACGGCGCGGTCGAAGATCGCGCCGTCTGCGCTTATGCCATCTATGCACTCACGGCGTAAGCACCACCTTGCGGCAATCGTCCTGCTTCTTGTCGAACAGTTCGTAGCCACGCGCTGCTTCAGCCAGTGGCATGCGGTGCGAAATGATCGAGCTTGGCTTGAGCTGACCGTTGCCAATGCATTCCAGCAGATGCGGCATGTGCTTTTGCACATGTGTCTGGCCCAACTTGAAGGTCAAGCCCTTGTCGAACGCATCGCCAAACATGAAGGCGTGGATGAAGCCGGCATACACGCCCGGCACGCTGACCACACCGCAGCGACGGGTTGCGGCGATGCACTGGCGGATCGCCACACCGCTGCTGCCTTCCAGTTTCAGGTTGGTCAGTGCGGTTTCGATGGCGCTGCCTTCGGCCTCGAAGCCGACCGCCTCGATGCTGGCATCGACGCCACGGCCATCGGTTTGCGAGACGATCACATCGGCCGGGTCGTCGATCTCGTCGAAATTGATCGGAATCACGCCATAGGCCTGAGACGCAAAATCGAGCCGGTATGCGTGCCGGTCGACCATGAAGATGCGCTCTGCGCCCAGCATGCGGCAGCACGCCGCGGCCATCAGGCCGACCGGGCCCGCACCGAAGATGGCGACGGTGGAGCCCTGTTTGACGCCTGCATCGACGACGGCCTGATACCCGGTCGGCAGGATGTCGGACAGGAACAACACCTGCTCATCGTGCAACGCATCGGGAACTACCAGCGGGCCGACATTGGCCTTGGGCACGCGCACGTATTCGGCCTGGCCGCCGGACAATCCGCCATACAGATGGCTGAAGCCGAACAGCGCGGCGGGCGGGCGCATGTCCTTGTGATTGAGCGCTGCGCCCTTGCCGGTATTGGTGGTTTCGCACGCGGAAAATTCCTGCAGCACGCAGTGGAAACAGCGCCCGCAGGCGACCACGAATGGAATCACGACCCGGTCGCCCGGCTTGACCGCCGTGACATCCGGGCCCACCTCTTCCACGATGCCCATGAATTCATGGCCGAGAACGTCGCCTGGGCGCAGGTCGGGAATCTTGCCGCGATACAGATGCAGATCAGAGCCACAGATGGCAGTGGCAGTGACGCGCAGGATCAGGTCGTCGCGTTCGACCAAGAGTGGGTCTGGCACGGTTTCGACGCGTACATCGTGTGAACCGTGATAGTTGAGGGCAAGCATGTCTGTCTCCTGTGGGCAGTGGGACGCGGCAGCGCACTGCAGTGTTCGTGCAGCGGCGTTAAGCCCGTCAGCACGCTGCGTGCGCGTGGTGTGGACGTGCCCGACCGCCGACGCGGCGTTGATGCGCAGGTCACGCCTGGATAACCCCCGCGCTCGCAGGCTCGTATGACGCGCTGGGAGGCAGCCACGCCACCTGCGCAATCCATGCGAACCCGACAATCAACGACCACCAGACGCGACGAAAGCGCGCGATCAACAGGAGACAGCGATGGGACTTTTCAAGATGGTGACCGCCGGCGCGGTTGGCTATGTGGCGTACAAGGCCTGGCAGCGTCGACAGGGGCAGGCGGGCGATCCACAGAATCTACGCAGCACCGTACCCACGGTGGTCGGTAGCACGCCGCCTCACGGCGACCCATTGCGCGACAGCGTGGGCGATGCCCGCGACCGCAAGCAGGCGCTTGGTGCGCTGGCAGTGTTCAATGAGAACGAGCGCACGCTTGCGCAGTTGGCGGTGGTCAAGGGTGTGGAAGGAGAGGTGCTGGCCTTCGCGCGCAAGATGGACGAAGCCCACAGCGCTGCGTTGACGGACCTGAGCCGGTTTGCGCCGGATCGCAATGGCACGCTGGGCCAAGCCGCTGCTGCGGGCGCCGAGGGCGTGCGCAAGCGCCTGCAGGACCTGCATGGGCAGCAGTTTGAATCGCAGTACCTGCAGGCCAGTGTGGACAGCCACGAACAGGCGTTGGCCTTGCTGGACACGCAACTGAGCAGCGAGCCGGGCTCCAGCGATCTGGGCAAAGAGTTGCAGCGTGCACGCGAAACCATCGCCGAGCATCTGGAACATGCCAAGGCGCTGCGCGCCAAGCAGGGCCGGCCCCACTGACCACAGGTCGCCAGACAACGCGTCGAGGCAGCAGCTCTGGTAAACGGGGTGCCGCCGGCCTCGCAACCGACTCACCGGTTGTCCTTTAGGGGAGATCGCCATGGGCGAACCACAGGATGCAAATCGTCAGCCTACCGATATGCACAATGTGAGCATCAGCGAGGAGTGGGAATTGCAGTACTGGGCGCGCGAACTAGGGATGTCTGAAGACGATCTCAAGCGCGCGGTGCAGGAGGTCGGCAACGTGACGACCAAGCTGCGCGCCTATCGGCCACCGCACTGATGTTTTTGCAGGAAGTAGAACAGGCAGCGAAATGCTGCCTGTTTTTTGTGCGCTAGCGATTGCGCAGCACGGGGCTTGCTGTCGGGGCCGAAGCCACATTTCATGCCATGCACGTCGTACCCGTCAGCCGCAGGTTGGTTGGGTTTGCCCCGCCACGCATCCGCAAGGCAACCAGCGCTTCCCAATGCAGTCGTTTCACAGTGCTTCCGGCGCTGTCTCGAATCCGGCCGCCTGCCGCTGCCACAAACTGTCGAACACGCCACCGCTGCCGCGCAGTTCCGCAGGGCTGCCGTCTTCGACGACGCGGCCGTCCTGCAGCACCACGATGCGATCGAAACCGATCACCGTGGATAGGCGATGGGCGACCGCCAAGACGGTGCGCTCGCGCATCAGGTGATCCAGCGCAGCTTGAATTTCCGCTTCCGATTCGGTGTCCAGTGCCGAGGTGGCCTCATCCAGAATCAGGATCGGCGCATCCTTGAGAAAAGCGCGGGCAATACCCAGCCGTTGCCGTTGTCCGCCCGATAACATCACCCCGCGCTCGCCCACCTGGGTGTCGTAGCCGTCGGGCAATTGCCGGATGAAGCCATCGCAGAATGCATGCCGCGCCGCCTCGTGCACCTCGGCATCGCTGGCATCGGGACGTCCGTAGCGGATGTTGTCGCCGATGCTGCGATTGAACAACGCAGTTTCCTGCGGCACCACCGCAATCTTTTCGCGCAGGCTGTCCTGGCTGACCCCGCGGATGTCCTGCCCGTCGATCAGCACGCGCCCGGATTCCACATCGTCCAGGCGCTGGATCAGGGCAATCAAGGTGGATTTGCCGGCACCGGAGGGCCCCACGATGCCCACCTTCTGGCCGGCGGGGATATGCAGGTTCAATCCCTCCAGCACCGCGGCGCGCTCGGGATAGGCGAAACGCACCTCTTCGAAACGCACATCGCCTTCGGCCAAGGCCAGCGGCACGTCCGCATCGACGATGGCGTGCGGTTGCAGGATGATCTGCAAGGTATCGGCAATGGCGCCCAGTTGCTGGGTGGTGTCCACCAAGGTCAGCGCCAGATCGCGCGAGCCATGCAGGATGCGGAAGGTCAGCGCACTGACCAACACCACATCGCCTGCACTCACTGCACCGGCGCGCCACATGCTGATGGCCCAGATCAGTATGCCGCCGGCCATCAGCGACAGGCAGATGTCGTGAATCACCCGCGCCTTTTCCACGTACATCCAGCTGCGCCGATGCGCCACGGCCTCGTGACCGATCTGCTCGGCCAGCCGCGCGCTTTCGCGATCGCGCGCAGCGAAGGCCTTGATCGTCCACACGTTGGAAACCGCATCCACCAACTCGCCACCCACCCGGGCGGCCTGCGCGGCAAAGCGCTGGTGCTTGGCGCGGCCGCGAATGCCGAAGCTGGTGATGATGGCCGCCACGATCGCAATGAAGCCGACCAGCGTGGCGGCCATGCGCCAATCCACCGTCAACAGCAGCACGATGGCGCCGACGAAATCCACGATGGGCGGCACGATCTTCCACGCCAGTCCACCGAAGATCTGCCCGGCGGCACTGCCGAGCGCAGTGATGCGGTTGCCCAACGCACCGGCAAAATGCTCGGTGAAGTAGCGCATCGGGTGGCCGGTGAGATGGCGGAACAAATCCACGCGGATGTCCACCACGCTGGCCACCACGGTGCGGCAGCCCAACCAGCCGCCCAGTCGCCACAGGAGGTTTTCCACTGCGATCAGGCTGATGAACAGGCCAAGCGGCAGCCACACGTTTGCCTGGCTGCGTTGGTCGGTAGCCATTGCGTCCACCAGCATTTTCATGCCGTATTGCACCGACACCGCGCAGCCGGCCGCGCCCACGATCAAGAGCAGCAAGCCGCTGAAATGCCACGGCCGTTGGCCGATGTAGTGCCAGAGAAACCGCGCCGGCGTTTCCGGCAACAGGGCGGAGTGGGCGGACGTACTCACGTGGCGATGTCGGCCAGCGCGAACTGCGGTGCGCGCAGACCGAAACGGTCGTGTTCGTGGCGCAGTTGATCGGCCAGGCCCTGGTGCACCGGTCGCTCGCCGTGCTCGTCCGCATAACCAAGCAAACCGGTGGGGCAATGCCGGTCATTGTCCCAACCGGGGTAGTCCAGCACCGGATACAGGCAGATGCCTTCCATCGCCACGCCGTGTCGCATGGCCAGTGCAACCTCGTTGCCGACGTGATCGAGCCAGGGGGCGCGTTGATCGGCTTCGGCCCCGGTTTCGGAGACGATCATCGGGCGGCGATAGCGCTGCCAGAATTCCAGCATGATGGTCGAGAACGGGCGGTGGTCGGGCGAGTTGCGCAGGATCGGCACGCCGCCCAGATACCACTGATTATCCGAGTAGTAGTTGAGGCCGATGATGTCCAGATACTCCGGCGCACCGCCGAGGCCGGGCCACTGTCTGCCGCAGATCATGTCCCAGGCTTCGAACTGCGCCAGCCGTAGGCGCTCTGCTTCGCGACGCGGGCCGGGCCGGTCGTTGGAGGGCACCACATGGATCGCTGGGTCCACCTGCAGGAAGCGTGCGCGCGGATCCACCTGGCGTATCGCGTCGATCGCGGCGATCGTGGCGCGCACCAATTGATGCTTGAGCTCGAACCCACGCCCGCGCGCCATCGGGTGCATGCGCGCGTGATCGCCCCCATTCCATGCCCAGAACGAAATCTCGTTGAGCGGCGCGTAGAACGGCGCCGCGTCCGAGGCGTCCTTGACGCATTGCGCGGCGGCGGCGGCAAAGCGTGCGAAGCGGTCGACGAACTGCGGCGTCCAGATGTCCACATCGTCCGGCCAGCCGTAATGGCACAGATCCCAGATCACCTGCGTGCCCACGCTGTTGGCCGCGTGCAGCATCGGCAGGAAGCTGGACCAGTCGTAGTGGCGGGGGCGTTGCTCGATCAGATGCCAGCGCAGGCCATCGCGCGCGGTGCGCAGGCCATGCCCCGACAACGCTGCGTAGTCCTTGGCGGCCCAGCGGTCGTGCCTGGTGGCGGCAATCAGGTCGAGCCTGCGCCCGTCACGGCGGCGGTGGGTCGAGCACTCGAACCCCGCCATGAAAAAACTCTCGAACAGTGTAGGGGTATGCATCCAACATCCTGCTGCGCGCGCCGCTGGGTTGCAGCGATGCGTCGATGACTGCCCCGCAGCGACGGTGCTGCAGGGCGGGGCGTGCGTGGTCAGACCGCCAGCTCGGCGCGACGTTGTTCGGCATCTTCGATGCGCTTGTACAAGGCCAACGCCTGGCCAACCACCTGATCCATGTTGTAGTACTTGTAGGTACCCAGCCGGCCGAGGAAGGTCACCTTCGGCGTCTCGACGGCCAGGCGTTCGTAACGCCGATACAA
Source organism: Xanthomonas sp. NCPPB 3569 (assembly GCF_041475645.2). Classification (NCBI taxonomy): domain Bacteria; kingdom Pseudomonadati; phylum Pseudomonadota; class Gammaproteobacteria; order Lysobacterales; family Lysobacteraceae; genus Xanthomonas; species Xanthomonas sp. NCPPB 3569. Next base: position 4,361,234 of record NZ_CM192969.1, on the reverse strand, counting down.
CTCGACGTTCTCCGCGCGTGGAATCGGATAATACGGGTCGCCCTCGGCCGAAGGATACTCGCGGGTAATGCTGGTCTTGGGATGTTGCTGGCCGGTGAGGTGCTTGTATTCGGTGATGCGCGTGTAAGCCACCGCTTCGTCCGGATAATTGACCGTGGCCACCGCCTGGAAGTGCTCCTGGTCCAGCGTGCTGTGCTCGAACCTGAGCGAGCGGTACGGTAGCTTGCCGTAGCAGTAGTCGAAGTATTCGTCCACCGGCCCGCTGTACACCAGGTGGTCGTACTCCAGCTCGTCGCAGATCTCGCGGTAGTCGGTATTGAGCATCACCTTGATGTTGGGGTGGTCGAGCATGCGCTCGAACATGCGGGTATAGCCGTGCAGCGGCATCTGCTGGAAGGTGTCGGTGAAGTAGCGGTCGTCGTCGTTGGTGCGGGTCGGCACGCGCGAGGTCACCGACTTGTCCAGCTGCGAGGGATCCAGCCCCCACTGCTTGCGCGTATAGCCGCGAAAGAAGGTTTCGTAGAGTTCGCGGCCCACCTGATTGATCACCACATCTTCGCTGGTCTGGATATCGGCCACCGGTTCGGCGCGGCTTGCCAGGAACGCGGCGGCCTGTTCTTCGCTGCTGAGTTGCAGGCCGTACAGACGGTTCAACGTGGTCATGTTGATCGGGATCGGGACCTGTTGCTCGCCCATCTGCGCAAGTACGCGGTGCTCGTACGGGCGCCACTGGGTGAAGTTGGAGAGGTAATCCACGATGCGCTGCGCGTTGGTGTGGAAGATGTGCGGACCATAACGATGGATCAGCACGCCGGCATCGTCATGGAAATCGTAGGCGTTGCCGCCGATATGCGGGCGACGGTCCACCACCAGCACGCGCTTGCCGAGGCCGGCGGCCAACCGTTCGGCCAACACGCTGCCGGCAAACCCGGCGCCGACGATGAGGTAATCGAAACCGCGCCGTGCGTTGCCGCGCGTGCGACGGGCGGCCAGCGGCGCCGCGGCCGGCGGGTTCATTGCGTCCAAGACAGTGTCTCCTTCATCAGATCGTAGGTGTGGTCCCAGGACATATCGCCCAGCACGGCGTCAGCGCGGTCGAGCAACTGCTCGCGATCGGCACTGTCCTGCAACGCGGCTTCGCAGGCGGCGACGAATGCGTCGGCGGTCGCGGCAATGCGCACCACGCCGGTGTCGCCGTAGGTGCGCACCACGTCGTGGATTGGCGTGGACACCACCGGGCAGCCGCCAGCGAGGTATTCGGGCGTCTTGGTCGGGCTGATGAAGCGGGTGGAGGCGTTCATCGCAAACGGCATCAATGCCACCTCCCAGCCGGAGAGATACCCGGGCAATTCGTCGTAGGTCTTGCCGCCCAGGTAGTGGATGTTGGCGGCCTGCGGCAGCTCGGAGGGGTCGATCTTGACCACCGGACCGATCATCACCAATTGCCAGTGCGGCCGCTGCGTCGCGATCACACGTAACAGCTGGACATCGAATCGTTCGTCGATGACACCGTAGAAGCCCAGCCGTGGATGAGCGATGCCGGCCTGGTCGTCGGGCTCCTGCTGCGGCGTGCGCGCGGCGGCGAAATGCGCCACGTCCACGCTACTAGGAAATGCGTGCGCGTTGGCGTGCAACGCGCGTTTTGCTTCCCAAATGCTGTAGCCGCCGGTGAACACCACATCGGCGCGCTGCAGCAGGGCGCGCTCGCGTTGTACCAGTTCCGGCGGCGCACCACGAAAGGCCGACAGCTCGTCCATGCAGTCGTTAATGACCATGCGTGCAGGCAGATGCGCACTGAAGCTCTGGCTCATCGGCGTATAGTACCACAGCAACAGATCGCGCACGCCAAGCTCGGCCAGGTAGCCATCCAGCAAGCGGCGTTGCACCTGCACGGCATCTTCGCCCTCACACCCGGCGGGCAGGCGCGGCACCAGGACGTGCACGCCGTGCTCTTCGCCGCGCACCTTCAGCCAGGGCTCGGCGGCATCGCAGGCGATGGGCTCTTCCCAGAACAGCACATTGGCATCGCGTGCAAAACGCGACATCAGGTGTTGCGGGCGCTGATAGACAAAACTCCAGCGCAGATGCGACAGACACAACAGCGTTGGCCGCGTCGGATCGAACTGTGGCGTGCTGTCGGATGGAATCGCGCGGCGGGTCTTGCCGATCGCGCATTGGAACTGACCAGCCCAACTCATGGAATGCCCTCGTGGAAAGAAATGGGTGGTTGCGCATCACGCGCGGGAGAAACCATCGGCGACCACCAGCGTGCGCACCGGCTCGCTGCGACGGCGCGTGTCCGGGCCGGGCGACAGCCGGCGCGCTGGTGCCGGCAGCTCGCGCGCACTGTCGCGCTCTGGCACGACCTCCGCGCTACGCTGGCGCGGCAGACGTGAACCGGCGTAGCCATCCGGATGCATCGACTGCCAGCGCCAGGTGTCGCGGCACATGCGGTCCAGGTCGTATTCCGCGGCCCAGCCCAGCAGCCGGTTGGCCAGCGCAGTGCTGGCGAAGTACACCGCCACATCGCCATCGCGACGCGGCGCGATGTTCAGCGGAATGCGCCTGCCACTGGCGCGCGCGAACGCGGCGGCCACCTCGCGCACGCTGTAGCCGCGCCCGGTGCCCAGGTTGACCACCAAGCCCTTGCGCTCGCGCTGCAGGTAATCGATGGCATCCACATGTGCGCGCGCCAGGTCCATCACATGCAGATAGTCGCGCACGCCGGTACCGTCGTCGGTCGGGTAGTCGTCGCCGAAGACCTGCAGTGCCGCGCGACGCCCCACTGCCACCTGTGCGATGTAAGGCATCAGGTTGTTCGGCATTCCTTGCGGATCTTCGCCCAGATACCCACTTGGGTGCGCGCCCACCGGGTTGAAGTAGCGCAGCAACGCCGCGTTGAAATCCGGCCACGCGGCGCTAAGGTCGCCGATCATTTCTTCCATCATCAACTTGGTGCGCCCGTAGGGGTTGATTGCCTTCAGCGGCGCGCTTTCGTCGATCGGGCTGCGGTTGGCATCGCCATACACGGTGGCCGACGAACTGAACACCAGATTGCACACCTTCGCGGTCCGCATCGCGCGCAGCAGTGCCAGCGTGCCGGTGACATTGTTGTTGAAGTACAGCAGCGGCTCGCGCACCGATTCGCCAACGGCCTTGAGCGCGGCAAAATGCAGGACGGCGTCGATGCGCTTGCTGATCAGCAAATCGGCAAGCTCGGGCGCACGCACATCCATGCGATGAAACTCCGGGCGAAATCCCATCAGATGCTGCAGATGGTCCAGCACGCGCTCGGAGGAGTTGCTCAAATTATCAACAATGCACACCTCGTGCCCACGCCGCGCCAGTTCCACGCAGGTATGCGAGCCGATGTAGCCAGTACCACCAGTGACCAAAATTCTCATTGCCGTCTGCCTCATAGGGGCGCTACTGCGCGGGCCTGACCATGGCGCGGATGCACCACGTCGCATGCGTCGATGCGTGTGGGGTGATGTCGTCGCGCCAGCAGTGGGTTCGCACCTGCGCCACGCAGGCGTGGCGGGCAGCACTGTTTCGAAGAGGGGTCGTGCATCACGTTCCAACGTCACCTACGGTAGGAGGCCGACCGTGAGCGCAACCGCAGCAATGGGTGTGTGCGACGCGAGCGCAACGTTGACCGGAAGCTCACCTCGGCTGTGCGTTTTGCGCGTTTTTCGCAATACGCCCGGATGCGTGCACGGGCAAGCAAACGCGACATGGCATGCGCTGATGAGTGCTGAGGATCCACATTGAAAATCGAGCCAATAAAAAGCCCGCGTCGCTGGTCAGCGACGTGGGCATGGCAACAATCAGAAAGCGTTACAGCGTGACTGCGCCGCCAGAGATGGTCAGCAAGGTGCCCGATGTGTAACTGGCGGTGTCGGCCGCGAGCATGACGTATGCCGATGCCAACTCGACCGGCTGACCCGGGCGCCCCATGGGTGTTTGCCCGCCGAAGTTTTCCACCGATTCTTCGTCCATGCCGGAGGGAATGAAGGGTGTCCAGATCGGGCCCGGCAGCACCGCATTGACGCGGATGTTCTTCTCCGCCAGCACACCGGCCAGGCCGATGGTGAGGTTAGCCAGTGCGCCCTTGGTCGCGGCGTAGGGCAGGATGTTGGGCGTCGGCTTCTTCGATTGCACCGAGGCAGTGTTGATGATGGAGCCGCCGTCGGTCATCAATGGCACCGACAGGCGCACCAGATTGAAGGCCGCATGCACGTTGGTATCGAACGTCTTGCGCCATTCGTCCAGGGTGATGTCCTCGAAGGTCTCGAAGTACTTCTGGTAACCGGCGTTGTTGACCAGAATGTCCAGGCCGCCCAGCGTACTGTTGACCTTATCGATCAAGGCGGCTGCCTGGCCGGGGTCGCTGATGTCGCATCCCACCAGCAGCGCCTTGACGCCGGCCTTTTCGATCAAAGCGCCAATGCGTGCCGCGTCCTCCTGCTCATCGGGCAGAAAGGCAATGGCCACATCGGCGCCTTCGCGCGCATAGGCGATGGCCACCGCAGCGCCGATGCCGCTGTCGCCACCGGTGATCAATGCGCGCTTGCCCTTCAACTGGCCGTGGCCGACGTAGCTGTCTTCGCCATGGTCCGGGCGCGGGTCCATCTTCTCGGTGCGGCCGGGAAAGCTCTGCTGCTGTGGCTTGAAGGGCGGGCGTGGATAGTTGGGTACGGGCATCGTGGTCTCCTGGCAGTGGAAGTCGTTGGTTGCACGCCAGTGTGGTCATGCAAGCGTAAACATCCGGGCTAAACGATGTGCGCGTGGTGTGTGTTGCGCGGGGCGCTGTCCGTGGCAGTCGACGATCGCGAGGCAAGCAGAACAGCGCGGTCGCATGCAAACTTCATGCGGTTTTGCCCGGGACGCTCGATACTGCGCGCATCGTCAGGAGGTCACCCATGTTCTTGCGTCGTAACGGGCTGTCGTTGTGTCTGCTTGCGTTGACTATTTTCTTCATCGGTTGCCAGGTCTATGCCGGGCTGCATGCGTATAACGACGAATTGCGCGAGCAGGGGCAGCCGACGCTGCTGCTGTCTGCGTATCTGCACAGCCCGCATTTCATGTCGGCATTGTTCGAAAACTGGGAGAGCGAATTCCTGCAGATGGGCATGTACGTGTTGCTCACCGTGAAGTTGCGGCAGGTGGGCTCGGCCGAATCGCGCCCGCTCGATCCTGCTGAAGAAAGCGTTGAGATCAAGCCCGGGACCACTCCGTGGCCGGTGCGTGCCGGCGGGGTCTGGCGACGGCTATACGATCACTCGCTGGCCATCGCGTTCGGGGCATTGTTCCTGATGAGCTTTGCGCTGCACCTGGTTGGTAGTTGGCGGCTGGAACTGCTGGAGCGTGCGCAGAAGGGCTTGCCATCGATCACGGTCTTCGAGCATTTCACCAGCGCATCTTTCTGGTTCGAATCGATGCAGAACTGGCAGAGCGAGTTCCTGGCGGTGTTCTCGCTGGTGGTATTGACCATCTGGTTGCGGCAGAAGGATTCGCCGCAGTCCAAGCCGGTCGAGGCGCCGCATTCGCAGACCGGCGGGTAAGGCAGCTTGAACCTGTCGCCGGGCGGCGAGGCGGGCGCGGCCGGGCCTGTGCTCGCCAGTGTGGGACGTGCATCGCCAGGATGCACTTCACGCCACCACCGGGTTTCGTTCACCACCTCGCAATGTCTGCGCGCCTAGCGTTGGGGCATTACGACCACGCAGGAGATCAGCATGGGCAGCGAACCGAAAAAGCCATGGGGACCGGAAGACGATCAGAAAAAGCCGTTTACGCCACAGGAGCGTCGTAACGAGGATGTCGAATGGAAGGTGCATGACATGCCTGACGAAGACCCTGACGTCAACAAGGCCGATCCCGAACACGACTACGAGCGACCGGACGGATCGGAAAGGCGCTGAATCAAGCAGTCAGTCTCGCGAAAGCGCCCGCATTGCGGGCGCTTTTCGTTTGTCTCAATGCAGCTGCCGCAACGCGTTGCAGCCTGCCCGCGCCCACGCGCCGCACGATCGCCTAGTGATGATGGTGATACCCCACGTCAGCGGCGATCTTGCCGCGGAACACGCGGTACGACCACACCGTATAGCCGAGCACCAGCGGCAGCAGTATCACCAGGCCCACCATCGGAAAGATCTGCGAGGAGGGCGGCGAGGCCGCCTGCCAAATGGTGTAACTCGGCGGCACCAGATACGGCCACATGCCCAACACCAGGCCGGTGAAGCCCAGCACGAAGATCGCCAGCGTCAACAGGAAAGGCATAGCGTCGCTGCGCGAGCTATCGCTGCTGCGCCAGAGCGCGAGCGCGACGCATGCAGTCACCAGCGGAATCGGCGACAGCCACCAGAAGTTGCCGTGCTCAAACCAGCGCGCCATCACATGCGAGCTCAGGAACGGCAGCCACGCGCTGACCAGCACGAGGAAGGTCACCACCACGCCCACCAGTGGCTTGGTCAGTTGCCGCGCCAGTGCATGCGTGCGCCCATCGGTCTTGAGGATCAGCCAGGTGCTGCCGAGCAGTGCATAGCCGAACACCAGCGCAGCACCGGTGAGGATGGTGAACGGGCTGAACCAGCCGAACACGCCGCCGGTGTAGCGCCCGTTGTCCAATGGCATGCCTTCCACCAGCGCGCCAAGGATGATGCCTTGCGCGAACGCGGTCAGGATCGATCCGGCGATGAACGACAACGTCCACAGCCGACGCGAGCGCTGCGCCTTGAAGCGGAATTCGAACGCCACCCCACGAAACACCAGCGCCATCACCATCAACAGCACCGGTAGATACAGGCCGGACAGGATCACCGCATACGCCGTGGGAAACGCAGCGAACAGCCCCGCGCCGCCAAGCACCAGCCAGGTTTCGTTGCCGTCCCAGATGGGCGCGGCGGTGTTCATCATCAGGTCCACTTCCTGTTCGTCGCGCGCGAACGGCGCCAGCATGCCCAGCCCGAGCACGAAGCCGTCCAGCACCACATACATCAGCACACCGAAACCGATCACGCCAAACCACACCACCGGCAACCAGTCACTCAGTTCCATGGCGTGTTCTCCTGTTCCAATGATGTCTCTGCTGCAGACAGCGGGCGTGCCGGGGTGTGTTCGCCACCGGCCACATCCGGCCCGTCGCGGCTGGGTTGCGGCCCGGCACGGACCAGCTTGGTCAGATAAAAGATGCCGAAGCCGAACACGAACGCGTAGCCCAGTAGATACACCAGCAGCGATACCGCCACTGTCGCAGTCGATTGCGGGCCCACCGCATCGGCCGTACGCAACAGCCCGTACACCACCCACGGCTGGCGCCCGATCTCGGTGACGAACCAGCCGGCCACCAGCGCCATGAATCCAGCCGGCAGCATGACGTTCCATGCCAGGATCAGCGGCCTGGCATGCAGGCGTCCACGCCACCACGCAATGGCCGAGATCCACGCCAGCAACAGCATTGCCATCCCCAGGCCCACCATGATGCGGAAGGCAAAGAACACTGGCGCCACCGGCGGCCGTTGATCGCGCGGCACCGACGTCAGCGGCGTAATGTCGCCGTCAGCGCTATGGGTCAGGATCAGGCTGCCCAGGCGTGGGATGGCCAGCTCATAGTCGTTGCGCTCGGCCTCGGCGTTGGGCAACGCAAACACCACCAACGGCACGCCGGCGCCATCGCCTTCGCTGTGCCAGTGCGCCTCCATCGCGGCGACCTTGAGCGGCTGGTGCTCCAGCGTGTTGAGCCCGTGCTGGTCGCCCACCAGGACCTGGATGGGCAGCACGATGGCGGCAAATGCCACCGACAGGCGCAACATGCGGGCGCCGGCATCCACATGCAGCCCTTTGCGCAGATAGTAGGCGCCGACGCCGCCAACCACGAAGCAGGTGGTGATGAACGAACCCAGCGCCATATGGACCAGCCGATACGGAAACGACGGGTTGAAGATGATCTGCATCCAGCTGACCGGTTGCACGATGCCGTTGACCATCGCGTAGCCATGCGGGGTATGCAGCCAGCTGTTGGACGACAGGATCCAGAACGTGGACACCAGCGTGCCGATCGCCACCATGCAGGTGGCGAAGAAATGCAGGCGTTCGGAAACCCGGCCCCAGCCGAACAGCATCACCCCCAGGAAGCTGGCTTCCAGGAAGAACGCAGTGAGCACCTCATAACTCAGCAGCGGGCCGATGACACTGCCGGCGATGCGGCTTAGCTCGGGCCAGTTGGCGCCGAACTGGAAGGCCATGACGATGCCGCTGACCACGCCCATGCCGAAGGACACCGCAAAGATCCGCAACCAGAAAAAGTACAGCCGCTTCCAGGCCTCGTCGTGTGTGCGTAGCCAGCGCCATTCCAGAAAACCGAGCAGGTTCGCCAAGCCGATGGTGAAGGCCGGAAACAACACATGGAACGAAATGACGAAGGCGAACTGGATACGAGACAGCAGCAGCGCTTCCACAGGTGTCTCCTATTGCCTTGCGGTATGCGGCGGCGGCGCCACGACGGCCGCGGCGTGGGATGCCAGCCGGGCGAGGGCAAGGCGCAGCTTGCGCCTGCAGCGTGCGCGCAGCGGGCACATAAGTACGCACGCCGCCATTGCGTGCGGTCACGTGGTGCCATCAACAAGCCTGCGCCCATCACACGCGGAAAAGAGTGAACTGGTGCACCGTGCGCTACCTTGCCGACTCGAAGAACCTGCGGGCCCAAAGAGCCCGGCCAATCACGGCAGGCGTACACCGCACCAATCAAGCGAGCCCAACCGCCGACTGCATCACGCCTGGCGTAAGTGGCGCAGGCAACGCGGCGCCAGCCAATCGGCGAGCACGGCATTCATCGAGCCGGGAGTAAGGCACAGCGCATCGCGCACGGCCTTGACCGCTTCCGCATCGGTCAGGTCGGGACGCCTGTTATAGGCCGCGCAGACCGCCCGGATCGTGCCTTCGGGAATGCCGTCGAATGCGTAATAGCCAAGCTGGCCCCGGCGGTGCTCGCCACGCCAGTAGTCCAATTCGGTTTGCACATCGGCCTGCACGGGCGCCGAGATTGCGTGCATGGGACACCTCATTCGTTGATTGGGCAAGTGTTCGCCGCATCCTCGGAGGAACGTGTGAATGCGTTGTGCACGCCTCTTCCACGCGCGGTGCGTAGGCTGTGGGCAACCCAGCAGACCCGATGCGGTTTCCTGACGGGTTCATGCGGCGCCGCGGTGGCGTCGGCTTACGTCAGCCCCGGCTGATATCCTGGCCTCGATGCAGGCACGCAAGCGAGCTCAGCCCGCGCTCGATCAAGACGGCAGCCGTCGTTGGACTGGCACCGCTGCCGCGGCAAACCTTGCACTCCTTGGCGTTTCGGCATTCTCGAAGCGGCGACCGATCCAGAGCGTGACGCTTGGCACTGGCGCAATCGAGCGCTTCCATGCGTACTTCGCCCTCAGTCATCTGGGCGGGCTCGACTGGGGGAAGAGCGCCGCACCACCCACAGATCGTGACAGCAGCATGCAATTTTCGATGTGGTGCGTCAGCGCATTTCGCGCGGCCGTCACAATTCTCAACTGAACATGTATCAGTCATTGCGGACAGAAGCGCTCATGGACCGTCTTTCCTGCGCCATCATCGACGACGACGTGGAGTTCTGCGATCAGGTGGTTGAACTCGCCACCGATAGCGGCTTCCGTGCCAAGGGTATCCACACCCTCGGCGAAGCCAGCCGCTGGCTGGACAGCAACTTTCCGGACCTGTTGGTGGTGGATGTTGGCCTGCCAGACGGCAGCGGTTTCGATCTGATCGAACGGCTCGACCCTGACCACACCCCGCAGATCGTCGTGGTCTCGGGCGATTACGCGCGCGAAACCCAGGGTCGCGCGCAGCAGTTCGGGGTTAGCGAATTCCTGACCAAGCCGTTCGCGCCCGAGCGCCTGGAGCGCGTACTCGGGGGGCTGCGCGAAGCGCAACAGGGCAACCTGGGCATCGTTGGCAACAGCGACAGCATCGTCATGCTGCGCAAGGACATCGTGCGCGTGGCGCCGACCGATCTGAATGTCCTGGTGACCGGCGAAACCGGCACCGGCAAGGATCTGGTGGCGCGCGCCATCCACCGTGTGTCCGGTCGTCGCGGCCGCTTCGTGCCGGTCAACTGCGGGGCCATTCCGGAAGAGTTGCTGGCCAGCCAGTTGTTCGGCCACGAGCGCGGCAGCTTCACCGGCGCCGACCGTCGCCATGCCGGGTTCCTGGAGCAGGCCGCAGGCGGCACGCTGTTCCTGGATGAAATCGGCGAGATGCCCAAGCGGCTGCAGGTGTATCTGCTGCGGGCGATCGAATCGCGCAGCTTCATGCGTGTGGGCGGCAACGAGGAAATCGCACTGGATGCGCGCGTGGTGGCGGCCACCCACCAGCACGTGCAGCGCGAGCAGGCGGTGCTGCGTGAAGACCTGTTCTACCGTCTCAATGAATACCCGATCCAGGTGCCGCCACTGCGCGAGCGCCGCGGCGATGCGCGCCTGCTTGGCTTGCGCGTTATCGACGAGCTCAACGTCAAATACGGCAAGCGCAAGTTGCCGACCAAGTCGTTGCTGCGCTACCTGGCCTACCACGCCTGGCCGGGCAACGTGCGCGAGCTGCGCTCGTTCATCCACTATCTGTATCTGCGCTCCGATGGCGATCTGTTGAGCGCCCCGGACGTGGAGCAGACTGTGCCGCAGGCCGACCAGGATGGCTTGCTGATTCCTGTGGGCTGGACCGTGCGACAGGCCGAAGACGCGATGATCGAATCGGCACTGGCGCGCACGCGCTTCAACAAGAAGGCCGCCGCGCGAGAACTGGGCATCAGCGTGCGCACCTTGCACAACCGTCTCAGTGACAAGGGTGCGGAGTGAGCGAGGCACCGCGTGGGCAGCGGCGCGAGCTGCTGCACCAGTTGCGCAATCGTCTCAACGTGATGGGCTTTGCGTTGTATGCGTTGCGCAACGAAACGTCCAAGCCGCTGGAAACGCTGCGCACAGCGCATCAGGCCGCCGTCGAACTGCTCAACCAGCTGGGCGAGCAGGAGCGCGCCCTGCAGCAGCCCGGTGTGGAACCGGGCGATAGCGCCCAGCCCGCCCGCACCGATCAGTGATTGGCCGTTTCGGTCTGGTGGCTGAGCAGGCTGGTGATCGTGCGCGGGTTGTAGGGCTTCATGCAGTACGACAGATGCGCAAAGCGCTGCGGCAGCGTATAGCGGTCGTAGCCGGAGCAAAACGAAAACGGCACGCCGCGCTTCATCAATGCATCGGCGACCGGAAACACCGCCTGGCCGCGCACGTTGACATCCAGCAAGGCGCCATCGATGGCCTGACCCGACGCCACCAGCGAGAGCGCGTCGGGCACATTGCCGACCGGTCCCACGACATCGACGCCTGCTTCTACCAGCAAGTCGTTGAGCGATTCGGCCAACAAGTAATCTTCCTCGACCACAAGAATACGGCGGCCGGCGAGTGCAGTCTCGTGCATGACAGGCTCCAGGGCAGTGGCGTTTTTAGGCAACGCGCGTGCGCATGGTGCTCCCAATACAGGTTAACGCGGCGCGCAAGCAGGCGCTTCCAAGACCGGTCTCTGCAGTGTGCGCACGCAATGCGTGGCGTGGTGCATGGCGGTCCACCGTGCTTTACGCGATCATGGGCGATTGCGCTTGAACCCAGCGTTGCGACGCTAGTGCCGCCATGACCGACGACGAAACTTCCATCAACGACATCGCCACGGATGCGAACACGCAGCCGCCCTTATTCGTGCTCGGCGTGGGCGCCGCCGGCATGGACGCGGATCGCCTGGCAGAATTGCTCGATGCGGTTGCTGGCGCCTCGAATCTGGCCATCATGCTGTTGTTGCGCGACCGCCAATTATTGGATGGGGCACGCCTGCGCGAACTGCTTGGCAGCCAGGCGACCCTGCTGTCGGTCCCCAGTGATGGTGATCGGCTGCAACCGGGGCGCTTCTATCTGCCGCCGGCCGATACGGTGGTTACGCTGGAAGAAGGGCGCATCCGTCTGCGCGCCTTGCCCGGTGGCGAGAGCGATCACGGATTGATCGACAGCTTTTTCGTTTCGATGGCGCACGATCAGGATGGCAATGTGATCGGCCTGATCATGGGGCGCTTCGATGGCGACGGCACGCTGGGGACCGCGGCGATCCGCGAGTGCGGCGGTCTGGCGCTGGCCGTGGACGATGCCGCACTGCATGGGCTGGACCTGCGCAGCGCCAGCAACCCGGCTGCCATCACCGACGACATCCTGCCCCTGCCACAGATCGCCGCGCGTATCGCCGCGCACATGCAACGCCACCACGGCTTCGGTCATCCGGTGCCGACCGGCGTGCGCAATGGCAGCGAGAGCGACAAGCTCAGCCAGGTCGCCGCCATCCTGCGCAATACCACCGGTCACGATTTTCATGGCTACAAGCGCGCCACCTTCCTGCGGCGCGTGCAACGGCGCATGCAGGTGGCGCAGGTGGAAACCCTGGAGCAGTATCTGGAGGTGCTGCGCAATCGCTTCGACGAACCGTTGCAGTTGTTCAACGACCTGCTGATCGGCGTGACCAAGTTCTTTCGCGACCGCCGCGAGTTCGAATTCCTTGAGCAACAGGTGATTCCGCGGCTGTTCCAGGGCAAGCACACTGGCGACAGCCTGCGCATCTGGGTGCTGGGCTGCTCCACGGGCGAAGAGGCCTATTCGCTGGCGATGCTGCTGCGCGAACACGCCGAAACCCTGGACACCGCGCCACGCATCCAGATCTTCGCCAGCGATATCGACGGACGCGCACTGGCCACTGCGCGGGTGGGGCGCTATGCCTCCAGCATCGTCGGTGAAGTCGCACCCGAGCGGCTGCGGCGCTGGTTCGTCAAGGAAGGCGACACCTATGTGGTGAGCAAGGAGCTGCGCGAGCTGTGCGTGTTTTCGCAGCACAGCATCGTCAAGGACCCGCCGTTTTCGCGGCTTGACCTGGTGTCGTGCCGCAATCTGTTGATCTATCTGGATGCCGAATTGCAGAACCGGGTGATCCCGATCTTCCATTTCGCCATCCGTCCAGGCGGTTATCTGTTCCTGGGCAACGCCGAAAACGTCTCGCGTCACGCGCAATTGTTCACCCCGGTGGAGCGCAGCTTTCGTGTGTTTCAGCGCATCGATGCACAGAGCAACGTGCATGCGACGTTCCCAACCGTACCGACCGCTGCGGTTGCCCGGGTGCCGACACCGCCGCAACGGCAGCGCACTCCCGGCAATGCGCTGGTGCGTGCCGGCGAGCGTATCGCCGACCGTTATGCGCCGGCGTATGCGGTGCTGGACGAGCATTCGAGGTGCTGCACTTCTCGTCGCAGGCCGGGCGATTCATCCGCCCAGGCGGCGGCACGCCCAGTCTCAACCTGCTCAATCTGATCCATCGCGATCTGCGCCTGGACTTGCGCAGCGCGCTCAGCCGCGCAGAACGCGACCGCTCGCCCGTGCATGTCAGAGGCATCCAGGTGCACGAAGACGCGGCGACCTGGGCGGTGAACCTGTTCGTGGAGCCGACCGCCGATTCGGAGGTGCCGCGCGGCTACGTCGTGCTGTTCCAGGAAGTGGAAGCGCGCGAACCGGTGGAGCTGCCCCGCCCGCAAGACAGCGCACACGACGATGGTCATGTGCAAGTGCTGGAAAATGAGCTGCGCATTACCCGCGAGCGCCTGCAATCGATGATCGAAGAGCTGGAAAGCACCAACGAGGAGCTCAAGTCTTCCAACGAGGAATACCAGTCGCTCAACGAAGAACTGCAGAGCGCCAACGAGGAGTTGGAAACCTCCAAGGAAGAGCTGCAATCGGTCAATGAGGAAGTGACCACCGTCAACGGTGAGCTGGCCCATCGCGTGCAGGAGCTGGCACATGCCAACAGCGATCTGAAAAACCTGCTGGAAAGCACCCAGATCGCCACCGTCTTCCTCGACAACGAATTGCGCGTCACCAACTTCACTCCGGCCGTCACCGACATCCTGCCGCTGGTGGAAAGCGATATCCAGCGTCCGATCAGCCACATCAAGCTGCATGTGGATTACGACGAACTGCAGGATGATGCGCGGCGGGTGATCCGCACCCTGGCAGTGCTCGATCGCGAGGTCGAAAATCCCACCACGCATGCGCGCTACATGGTGCGGGTGTTGCCGTATCGCACCGTGGACAATTTCATCGGTGGTGCGGTGCTGACCTTCATGGACGTCACCCCGCTCACGCGCGCCGAGCGTGCACTACGCAGCAGCGAGCAACGCCTGCGCACGTTGATGGAAGGTATCCCGCAGCTGGTGTGGCGCTCGCTCGATGGCGGCCGCTGGACCTGGTCCAGCCCGCAATGGTCCAGCTACACCGGCCAGAGCGATGCTGAGAGCCTGGAACTGGGCTGGTTGCAGGCGGTGCACCCGGACGATCGCGAGCCGACCATGAATGCCTGGCTGGAAAGTGCGTCCAGCGGCGGGCTGGATATCGAACACCGTCTGTTCAATGCGGCCGAACAAGGTTACCGCTGGTTTCATACGCGCGGCGCCCCGGTGCGCGACGAACGCGGCCAGGTGCTGGAGTGGCTGGGCACCTCCACCGAATCGGACAACCTGCGCCGCCTGCAGGAAGAGCAGCGCGTCTTGGTGGCCGAGTTGCAGCACCGCACGCGCAATCTGATCACGGTGGTGCAGTCGGTGGCCAAGCAGACCGTGCAGGCCAGCCAGAGCATGCCCGAGTTTGCGGCCAAGTTCGAGGATCGGCTGGCTGCGTTGTCGCGCGTGCAGGGGCTGCTATCGCAATCGGACAATATGCCCACCACCATCGGTGCCCTGCTGCGCATGGAGCTGGATGCGCTAGGGGCAGAGCCGGATCAAAGCCGCATCGTGGTGGGGGGGCCGAACGTGGCGCTGCGCAAATCCACCGTGCAGACGCTGGCCTTGGCACTGCACGAGCTGGCGACCAACGCGCTCAAGCATGGCGCGCTGGCGGTGGATACCGGCACCTTGTCGATCCGTTGGGAAGTCGTCTCCGGCAGCGATACGCCGGCGCGCCTGAAGCTATTGTGGATCGAAGAAGGTGCCAGCCAGCAGCTGCGCAACGACCGCGATGAAGCCGGCGGTTTTGGCCGCCGGCTGATCGAAAAGGCGTTGCCGTACAGCCATGGCGCGCAGACGCGCTACGAGCTCAGCGATACGCGCCTGGAATGCGAGATCCAGTTGCCGCTCAATCCGGTGAACGGGTGAGTTGGACCGCAAGACGTCGGGACTGCAGGAATTGACCGCTGCAGCGGGCAGGGTGTGCACGCGCACAGCGCGGCACACGCCGCGATGTGCATGTCTGCCCACCGGCACGCGGCTTGGTGCGGATAACGACCTACGCGATCATCTGGACCGCTAGTGAAGAGCGCCGTACTGCACGCGATACGCGTGTGTATTGCGTGCCTGCCTGCCGCAGCAAACTCTGCTGCACACGCTTGTGCATCTCACAACATCGCGTGCGCTGTACACGCGTAGCCTACGGAAAATACTGCGCGATGGTGCAGATCCTGCGGCCTATTCGGCGTTCGCAGCGCGTGCCGTGCGATTGAAGCTGCGTGAAACTCTTGCAGTGGCGACCTTTGCCAAAGTGAAAAAAGTTGGCGCGCATTATGCGTAACCACTGAAGTCATCGAGATGCATACAGTGGAGTAGTCATGATTACGCGCGTTCTTCAGTTGTCTGCCCGCGTGGCGAGCAATGCTTGGGTCGAGGTCGGCGTAGGCGCTGATGCCGACATTCTGGTTGCAGACCGTGGCGGCAAACGCGAAGAGCGCGCCACCTTCGGTCGCCGCGCACCGGGGCAGCAGCGTTCGATCCATTTGCAGGAGCCCGGCGGACTGGGCGGGGTGGATCTGGCCATCTGGGAAACCCAGCGCTGCGCCATTCCACTGTGCGGTTTCGTCTGCACTGCATCGGCAGATGGCACCACTGCCGCAACCTGGTTGAGCCAGGACGGCAGTGCGGTGTATGCCGCCGGATTGCGCAACGTGATGGACATCGGCGGACGCCTGCAGATGGGATTCTCGTTGCTCGTCGCTTCATCGGCGAGCATGCCCACCTACCGGCCGCTGTGTATCGACGCCGACCTGAGCAAGTGGCTGCACATGGGCGGTGCCGAAGCCATGCGTCATCTCACGCCCTGGCGGCTGGAACGCTGCGCCGCCGCAGCCGGCGTACGACCGGAGTGGGCGGGCGAAGCGGCCTCGGCGCGGAGCGCACGGGTGTGAGCGCGCGCGCCACATAGCCAAAAAGGAGGGGCCCAGTGGACCCCTTCATCGTTGCGGTAGTGCGGATGGATCGGGATTGCCGCTTGGTGGCCAGCTCGCTGCGACCAGATCAATAGACCGCCGTTAAGCACGCAATCGTCAATCGTTCCCGGTGTCCTCGGCACCGTCATCCAGTGCGCGTTGCTGCGCGTCGATGTGTTGCTGCTTGCCGTACGTGCCGCTCTGGCCGAAGTTGGGTTGCGTGCTGCCATCGCGTTCCGGGTGGCCGTCGGGTTCGCCTTCGCCCAGGCTGCCGCCGCGGCCATGACCGCGTTGATTCAACGCTTCCGGCGCCCCGTCACGCGGTGGCTGTGCGTCGTGGGTCTGGACCGCCGATGGATCGTCACGGCCCCTGCCATCCACCGATGCGTCGGGACCGTTGCCGCGATAGGCCGATTGGCGTTCGTCGTGTGTGTCGAGTGTGGATTTTGTGTTCATGGCAACTCCTGTTCAGTGCAATGAAAAAGCCCGGAGCGCGCTGGCCCCGGGCTGATGAAGGGTGCAGCTGCACCCATCAATTAACGCTGGATATCGCCGGTGGTGGAGCCGGCGCCCGGACCTGCACCCAGGTCTGCGCCGGTCACGCGGTCCAGCTCGGGATTGGAGAGCAGGCGCTCGGACATGGCATCCAGCGCCGCGGTCTGCGTGGCATCCAGCGCAACCGTGGCAGAACCGTCGCCACCATCGACGGCGGCCTGCGCCTCGCGGTCTGCCACCACTTCCCACTGCTCGCCGGCATTCCACGGGCCGATCATGTCGCCCTCGCCCTGCGAGGTGTTGTAGTACTTGTCGGTGAAGCGCGGATCGCCCGGCAGCTTGCCTGGCGGGAAGTTCGGCTCGATCGAGTACAGGGCTTTTTCGAACGACTTCTGGTGCGCCACTTCGCGCGTCATCAAGAAACGCAGCGCATCCACGATGCCCGGATCGTCGGTGACGTTGATCAGGCGCTCATACACCAGCTTGGCACGTGCCTCGGCCGCGATATTGGAGCGCATGTCGGCCGTGGGGCAACCGATGCTGTCGACATACGCCGCCGTCCACGGCACGCCGCTGGAATTGACCAGGGCCGGGCCACCGCCATACAGGATTTGCTGGGTATGGCTGGTGCTGTTCTGGGTCATGTTGCGCATGTCCATGGCCTCTTCCATGCCCTCGGAGAGCACCGCCTTGGGCCCCTTGTTGAGCATGGCGATGATCGAGCCGATGATCTCCAGGTGGCTGATTTCTTCGGTGGCGATGTCGAACAGCAAATCCTTGCGGCCCGGATCGTCTTCGCCCAGGGCCTGGGTGAAATAGCGCATCGCAGCGGCGAGTTCGCCCTGCGGTCCGCCGAACTGTTCCAACATCAGCGTGGCCAAATCCGGGTTGGGCTGGGCGACACGGACGGTGTACATCAAACGCTTGTTGTGCATGAACATGGGTGATGCTCCATGGCTGGCGCCCGGCAACTACGACCACTCAGGGAGCGGGCAGAAACGTGGGGCTTTGGCTTTCGGGGGGATGCCCGCAGGGATATGCAAGCGACGCAGGACGGCGCTGCCGTCCTGCGCGGTGACTCAGGCGGCCTTGCTGGCCTTGGATGCCTTCTGGTTGCCGCCTTGCTCGGCAAGCAAAGTCAGCTTTTCGTCGGTGGCCTTTTCTTCTTCCAGCGTGGCCAGCAGTAGCGGCAAGGCATCGGCATAACCGAGTTGCTTGGCCATGGCGGCGATGGTGCCGTAGGACGCGATCTCGTAATGCTCCACCTTCTGCGCGCCGCCGATCAGTGCAGCGTCGCGCACCGGGCCGGCTTCGATTTCGTCGATGACCTCGCGGCTTTCTTCGACCAGGCCTTCCATCGCAGCGCACTTGATGCGCTTGAGCTTGATGCCCAGTGTCTCCACAACCTGGTCGATGCGTTCGATCTGGCCCTGGGTTTCTTCCAGGTGGGTTTCGAAGGCTTGCTTGAGTTTCGGCTCGGTGGCCGCACGCGCAAGACGCGGCAGCGACTTGGTCAGCTGCTTCTCGGCGCTGTAGATGTCCGACAGTTCGTGGATGAAAAGTTCTTCGACGGTCTTGATCGCCATGTGTGGCTCCTTGGGTTGGTCAGAGGGTGGGTTGCTGCGTTCGCCATGTCGATGGCGATGCCTTGATGCGCTCGCGTTGCACGCCTGCAGACGAACGTGCCGATGGATCACGTAAGACACTTTTGAAATTCCGTGCGCGTCATTCGCTCGCAAACGAGCGCTGCGAGCACGTCGCTTGATGTTCTTCGAAAGACACCTTCGTCCTCGTTTCGATCTCCAGGCAGCACCGCGTGGTCGCTACGCTAGTCCTGCGAGTGTTAGCGGGATTGGTGGAAACGGTGATCCCGGTGCGATGGCGACCTGTGCTGTGGTGCAGGCCGCGCTCGCTGCGTGGGCAATGATGGAAAGTTCAATTGGCGTACCTACTACCGCCATCGCCTCGGCATGGATGTGGCGGCGCTTACGCATCGCTGCAGATGTCGCATCGATCCACGTCGATGCGATACAACAGTGATCGAACTTTTTGCGAGGCTGTGCGATGACGCCGCTGGACAAACCCTTACGTCGCGAACTGCAGATCGGCGATCAGGCATATACCTTGATCATCGATCCGCAAGGTTTGAAGTTGGTCGAGAAAGGCAAGCGCAAAGGCGTGACCTTGCGCTGGGAAGAACTGGTCAGCGGCGACGCTGCGCTGGCCAGTGCATTGCAGGCTTCGCTTGAAGATCGTTAGCGCGGCGGTGCCGAGCAGCGGTTAAAGCGCGAATGGAACGACTGCGCGCACCGTCTGGCGGGCGCGGCTGGCGATCGTTGCGATCGCGCACACCCTACTGCTCGCCTGCGCCGTCCACGCCGACCCGAAGCGTGCTGGATCGGGTGTTGATGCTGCGCTTGGCGTGGATCGATATTCCAACGACTGGAACAAGCGCGACAGGTGGCCTGGCACAACCATCTGCAGTGCTGGCATCTGGTGGAGGCCACTGCCCATCACTGCCAGCACCTACGCTTTGCAATGCACGCCGGCCACCACCGCGCTCGCCTGGCTCAGCGTGTGGCAAACAGCCGCGCCAGCTCGCGCACCGCCGCTTCCGTTGCGGCGCGATCGGGCATGGCGTCTGCGTTATTGAAGTCGTGCGCGCCTTGCGCCTGCACCAACAACCCGTCGCGTCGCGGCACGACGTTGAGATTATGGCCGCGCCAGACCAGGCCATAGGTGACTTCCGGCTGCGGGATCAGGCGCGCGGTCTGCCCGCGCACCGGAATCACGCTGTCGTCGCCCAGCAAGGCGCGCGCACCGTAGCCGGTCGCGTTGATCAGGATCTTCTCGCGCAAGTCGCCGAATTGGCGCGGATGCTCGAACTCGCGCGTGTAGAGCTCGCCGCCTGCCTGCAGAAAGTCGTCCATCAACAAGCGCGCGTAGGCGCTGAGGTTGAAGGTGAGCTGGCTGTAGCGGCGCACGAATGGCACTGGAAACGGATGACCGCCGGGCGCCACCGGCTGCGAGCGCGGACCAAGATCATCGAGCAGTTCGCGCTCCAGCGGCGGGTAGTCCGGCTCATGCGCTTCGGCAGAGGCGACAGGTTGATCGAAGGGCACGTCCGAGAGCACGTAGCCATCACGCCATTCAATCGGCTCGCCAGGCAGGCCCAGCAGGGTCTGGTAGCGGCGAAACGATGTGCGCGCCATGTCTTCCCAGCGCGTCTTGAAGTCGGCAGTGGCGTGTTCGCTGGTGCACACGCGCGAATCGGGCGACCACACGCCGGTGGCATAGAACGAACGCACATCCGGCAGGCGCTCGCGCGCGTAGATGCGCACGCGCAAGCCGGCGCGCTGCGCCACCAGGGCGGTGGTTAAGCCGATCGCGCCACACCCGATCACCGCCAGCTCGCGCGCAGCGGGGTCGGCCGCACGCACCAACCGTAATGCCTGTTCGGCGGCACCCCACGAGAGCGACCACCCGCTGCCGCCATGCCCGTAGTTGTGCACCACCGTCCTGCGCCCGAGACGCTCGGCTTCGATCCGCGGCCCCTGTGCACGGAACGGGCGCGTGCAACCGTTGATGGCGATGATGCGGTCGACCGAGGCGCGCATCGGTGCCAATGGCGGGGCAGCCGCGAATGGCGCAGGCAGACCACCCGGCGGCGTGACCGGCAGCGTGGCGGGCGGGACGGCGCGCGTCTTGTCGGTTGCTGCCCAGCTCGCCGTGGAGGCGGCCGCCAGCGCAACACCGGCGCTGCGTAGAAAATGACGACGGTGCATGCAACTCCCTGACGTGCTGTGGTGGGTGATGTGGTTGCCGTGATGCGGCTCGCCCCGCCTGCGCGGATGCATGCTGTGGCCTCTGCAGATGTGTTGTCTGTCGCGTGCCAGCATCCGAGCGCGGCATGCGCAGCGCCGGCATGTCTCCAGCATAGCGCGCGCATCTGCCGCGGCCGTAGCCGGCACCACGGTTTCGCACCGCAATCCTGGCGCTTGATGCCGCGCTGGCGGCCATTCGTCGCCCGGGGCTTTCGCAGTCGCGCGCGCCGGCTATGCTCGCTCCCGTCCCACCCAACGAGCTGCCCACCCGTGTCTGCCAGCGTCTTCCTGATCGTGCGTATCGTGTTCGCCTGGGCCGCCGCGTTGGTGGTGGCAGGGATCATGTGGGCGCAGTTGTTCGGCTCCATCGGCCCGATCTACGCGTTGGCCTGCATGGTCTTGCTGACGCTTGCGTTGATGAGTTCGGTCACCCATGTGCGGCGCGTGCGCCTGATCGCCGATCGGCTGGACCACACCACCTTGTCCACCCGCCAGCGCCGCCAGATCGAAGTGCCGCTGGATGTGCAGGCCAGCTTTGCGGTGATGGAAGAGGCGGTGCGTGCACTGCCGCGTGTGCAGGACATCGAATGCGCACCGGGCAGCCTGCTGATCCGCGCCAAGGTGCGCCGCATCGACCCGTACGCCGGTCGCCAGCCGTCGCGCTGGAACCTGTTCGCGCGCTTTGCCATCACCCACAACCAGATCCTGGCGACGATCGCGCCGGGGCAGGGCACCAGCAGCGTCACCGTGTTGTGCGAGCCCGACGCCGGCGCCTGGGTGGATCTGTTCGCGGTGGACGAAGGCAGCAATTACGAAAACGCCGAGGCGATCAATCGCGCGGTGGTGCGCCGGGTCGGCGAGCAGCGTCGCGACGAACAGGCCGCCGCCGAACAATCGGTCATGGAAAAGGAACTGGCCGTGGCGCGCCTGAATCTGCTGCACGCCCAGGTCGAGCCGCACTTTCTTTACAACACCCTGGCCAGCGCACAGGTGCTGGCGCGCACCGACCCGCCGCGCGCCGAGATCATGATCGGCCATCTGATCCAGTATTTGCGCAGCTCGCTGCCCAATGCCGACGGCGCCATCGCCACCCTGGGCGAAGAACTCGAACGCACCCAGGCCTACCTGGAGATCCTGCGCATCCGCATGGGCACGCGGCTGGCCCTGCAGGTGGAAGTGCCCTACGAACTGCGTGCCTTGCCGCTGCCGTCGATGATGTTGCAGACCTTGGTGGAAAACGCGATCAAGCACGGGCTGGAAGCCAAGCCCGGTGGCGGCACCGTGTGGATCCTGGCGCGTCGCCATGATGACCATGTCACCCTCACCGTGGCCGACGACGGCCAGGGCTTCAACACGCATAGCCATGGCACCGGCATCGGCTTGAAGAACCTGCGCGAGCGCTTGCAGCTGATCTATGCCGGCAAGGCGAGCTTTGCCATCGTGTCCAACTTCCCCAGCGGGGTGGCGGCCACCTTGAGCCTGCCGCTGCCGACGCAGTTTGCTGCCGCGCCGCCACCGCTAGCCGCTGCCGGCGCACAGGCCGCACACGCCTCCCAGGTGCGCGCATGAGTGCGCTGCGCGCGGTGGTGGCCGAAGACGAGGCCTTGCTGCGGCAATCGTTGCTGACGCTGCTGGCCGAGGTGTGCCCGCAGTTGCAGATCGTGGGCGACTGCGAGGACGGTGCCAGCGCGCTGGAGACCATCGCCGCGCAGCAGCCGGACGTGGTGTTCCTGGATATCCGCATGCCCGGCCTCACCGGCATCGAGGTGGCGCGTGCGATGCGCGAGGTCAGCCCGCGCAGCCAGGTGGTGTTCGTCACCGCCTACGACCAGTACGCCATCGATGCGTTCGAACACGGTGCGGTGGATTACCTGCTCAAGCCCATCGGCCGCGAGCGCCTGCAGGCCGCCTGGCAGCGCGTGCAACAACGCGCCGCTGCCGGGCAGCCGGATGGCGCGTTGTTGGAGGCCTTGCTGCAGCGTCTGTCGGCACGCCCGGCGGCGGCCAGCGCTGCTCCGCCGCTGGCGTGGCTTACCGCCAGCAGCGGGCGCGAGACGCGCCTGATCGCGCTGGATGAGGTGGCGTATTTCCAGGCCGATCAGAAATACACCACGGTGATGACCGCCGCCGGCGAAGCGGTGTTGCGCACGCCATTGCGCGAACTGCTGGATGTACTGGACCCGCAGGTGTTCAAGCAGATCCACCGCTCGACCATCGTCAACATGAAGGCGGTTGCCTCGGTGGTGCGCGAGGACACCGGCAAGGGCCGGCTGGCGCTGCGCGGCCGCAGCGAAACGCTGACCGTCAGCCAGCCGTTCATGAGCCTGTTCCGCGGCATGTAAGCGCGTTCGGCCGACATCGCGAGCAGTCCCCGGATGGATCGGACAGCGCGCGTGGGACCGGCATGCGCGCGCGAGTGCCACAGCCGAGTTCCGATGACCGCTGCCTGATGCGCTGCAGCCTGCTTTGATTCCCCCGTTTGCATCGACTGAAAGGACTGCCTCCATGCGCCTGATCGCCTCCCTGGTGTATTGCCTGCTTGCCCTGGCCGGCTGCCACGAACGCAGTGGCACCACCTCGATCACCCGTGCCACCCGCGACGGCCACGATGTGATCTTCAGCAAGACGCTGATCACCGCGACCGGTACCAGCGTGCATTGCCTGGCCAGCGATACCGGCCATTGCTACTACCTGATCTTTGAGGAGCAGTGCGGCGCTCGCAGCAGCGGTGATGGCGCAAGCACACCGACGTGTGCCCGCAAGACCTTGGACAGCTTTGCGCTGGCGCCAGGGCAGGTGCGCGAATTGCGCGGCGTCCCCGGCCAGGCGCACACCTGTGTGGACACCACCGCTCCGCGGGCCGATTGCCACGGTTGAGGAAGGCTTACCCACGCACCGAGCCGGCGTCGGGTGGGCGTGCCTCAGGTGGCACCCTCCACGCGCACAAGCCGGAGCGCACCGCGCAGTGTCTGCGGGTCCCCGGCACCGGCACCCCGCGGCGCCAGCCTGGCTGCGGTGCAGATATGCCTGGTCGCTGCAGCAGGCAATGGGCACCGGCGTGCGTCGGCAGGCGGCGCACTGCCGAATCGGCAGGATGCCGGCAGCGAAACCCCGGCCATGCCTGAATACGCACTGACGGCAAGCGGTCGCTTCTGCGATCATTACCGGCTTGTTGCCGGTTCACGGCGTCCTCACTGCCAGGCTCCTCATGTCCGAACACTCGCTACGCCGCGACGTTGGCCCCTTCGCCCTCATGCTCACCGGCCTGGGCTCGATCATCGGCTCTGGTTGGCTGTTCGGCGCCTGGCGCGCAGCCGGGCTGGCCGGCCCCGGCGCGATCTGGGCCTGGGTGCTGGGCGCAGCGATCATCACCACCATCGCGCTGTCGTATGCCGAGCTGGGCGCCATGTTCCCCGAATCCGGCGGCATGGTGCGCTACAGCCACTATTCGCACGGATCGCTGGTGGGCTTTATTGCCGGCTGGGCCAACTGGATCGCCATCGTCTCGGTGATCCCGGTCGAGGCCGAGGCCTCGGTGCAGTACATGGCGTCCTGGCCATGGGCCTGGGCGCAGGGCTTGTATGTGCAGGCGCCCGGAGGGGCAGGTGAGCTCTCGGTGCCCGGCCTGCTGATTTCGGCGGTGCTGGTGCTGGTGTATTTCTTCTTGAATTTCTGGAGCGTCAAGCTGTTCGCGCGCTCCAATACGCTGATCACGGTGTTCAAGCTCGTGGTGCCCGCGGCGACCGGCGTGGCGCTGATCGCCAGCGGCTTCCACAGCGAGAACTTCGGCGTCGGCATCCACGGCGATGCGCACGTGCTCGACCTGGCCGCGGTGCTCACCGCAGTGGCCACCGCCGGCATCGTCTTCAGCTTCAACGGCTTCCAGAGCCCGGTGAATCTGGCTGGCGAAGCGCGTAACCCCGGGCGCAGCATTCCGTTCGCCGTCTTGGGTTCGATCGCGCTGGCCACGGTGGTGTACGTGATCCTGCAGGTGGCCTACATCGGCGCCGTGCCGCCGGATCTTCTGGCCAAGGCCGGCTGGCACGGCATCGATTTCCGCTCGCCGTTCGCCGAACTGGCCATCATCGTCAACCTGCATTGGTTGGCGATGCTGCTCTACATCGATGCATTCGTCAGCCCCAGCGGCACCGGCATCACCTATACCGCGACCACTGCACGCATGGTCTACGGCATGGAAAAGAACGGCACCATGCCGTCCGTGCTGGGCAAGCTGCACCCGGTCTGGGGCGTGCCGCGCATGGCGATGTTCTTCAACCTGGCCGTGTCGTTCGTGTTCCTGTTCTTCTTCCGCGGCTGGGGCACGCTGGCGGCGGTGATCTCGGTGGCCACCATCATTTCCTACCTCACCGGCCCGATCAGCGCGATGGCGCTCCGCCGGCACGCGCCGGAACTGCACCGCCCGCTGCGCATCGCCGCACTGCCGGTGCTGGCCGGCGTGGCCTTCGTGATGGCCACCGAGCTGCTGTACTGGGCGCGCTGGCCGCTGACCGGCGAGATCATCCTGCTGATGGTCGTGGCGCTGCCGGTGTACTGCTATTACCAGGCCAAGCAAGGCTGGCCGGATCTGCGCCGCAACCTCAAGGGCGCGGCCTGGATGATCTGCTACCTGCCCACCATCGCCCTGGTCTCGTGGGCCGGCAGCACCGATTTCGGTGGCCACGGCTACCTCAGCTATGGCACCGATCTGGTCGTGGTCGCAGTGATGGGCGCGGTGTTCTACGTCTGGGGCGTGCGCAGCGGCTGGCGGACTCCCTCGGTAGAAAAGGCGGTTGCGCAGGCGTGAGCGGTCACAGTGCCGGGCGCGCTGCCAGGAGCCGGCGCCCGTCAACCGGCTGGCAGTGATCGCTGGGAATCAACAACAACGGCCGGTGCAGTGCGCACCGGCCGTTGTTGTTTGCAGCGGAATCAGTGCTGCAGGCAACGCGTTTCCGTCAACGGCGTCGCTGCATCGCCACGGCGGCCCTGGTCAGGAATTGACCACCAGCCGTGGCGCGCCATCGAAGCGGTCGAGGTCGCGCAGCAGTTCGGTATAGCGGCGCAGGCGGCCCATTTCGCGCATGTTGACGATGTCCTCGTGGCGCAACTCGCGCTTGGAGGTGACCTCCTGCTTGTAGCGCAGCACCTCCGGATAGCGGCGCGTCATGTCCAGCGCGTCGGCAACGCACTCGACCGAGTCTGCATCCGGCGTCACCCGTGCGCGGCTGTTGAAGGCGCGTAGCCAGCGCTCGAAACCGGCGCTGTGGTCGAACAGATCGGCGATGTACCACATCACGAACAGGATCGACGCCCAGGAGGTGAAGATGATCACCACCCGGCTGAAGGTCAGGTGGTAGTCGTTCTGCCACAGCTGGTGCGTGATCACGCCCAGCAATATCAGCGAAATCGCCTGCCAGCCGATGATCGAGGCGATCACCCACTGCTTTTTGGCCACCTTGAGCAACGAAAGCTCTTCGTCGAGCTGCGCGTCGGTCTTGTCGCGCCAGTGAGCCACCTGCTCGTCGAAGGGGAGCCGATGGAGTGCGTTGTCCTGCAATAGCAGGCCTAAACCCTGGAACAAAGCGATCATGACAAGCTCCTGACGGATGGCTGGTACGAACGACTTGCTGCACTGGCCGTGGCCGGTGCCCTGGAGCGTCCGCAACGTGCTGGCCAAGCAGTGCGTCGACGGACGGTCTTAGTTCTAGCACTTTCGCTGTGCATGGCAATGCCCCAAGCCAAGCGCCGGCCGCGCAATTCTGCGCAGACGCGCACAAATTGCTGAATTCAGGCGGATTTGCTGCAATGCCGCCGCCGCGTGCCTGCGCTGCACCTTCGATCTTGCTGCACTGCACACTCGGCGCTGCGGCAATTGCCGGGTTCGCGGGGATGGCAGGCTGGCTTGCCGGACGCGTTGGAAAGGTAGGCGTTGGGGCGACGCCGGGCCCGCTTGTAGAAAGATCAGGGGGCGCGACTGCCCGGGTGGTCAGTACCCACCCAGATGCCAGGTCGCCCTCTTCCGGCGCCGCGGTCACGATGCCCGTCCGCATCTGGTCGCCGTCGCGACTCATGAGTGGATGCTGGTTTGCGCGACGCTGATCTGGCGTTGCAGATGCGCTGCGTATCATGGCCGCATGTCAGCCGTCCTGCGCACGCTCACCGCCCCCGCCGCCAAACAGATCCATCGCTGGGTGCTCGATGCGTTTCCGCGTGGCCAGAGCACCATCGAATACGACCAGCCGCTGGGCGACCCGGGCATCTTCGGGCCCGACAGCATCACCTGGCGCATCCATTCCGAATTTCCGGGCATGTTGTCCGGCGGCCTGTGCGCATTGATGTTGCAGTTGTTGCATCCGCGCGCGCTGGCCGGGGTCTACGACCATTCCAACTTCCGCACCGATTTGATCGGGCGGCTGCGGCGCACCACCAACTTCGTCGCCGGCACCACCTACGCACCACGTGCGGAAGCCGAACAACTGATTGCGCGCGTGCGCAAGATCCACTCGCATATCCGCGGCCACACCGCCGACGGCGTGCCTTATGAGGCCAACGACCCGCAGTTGCTCACCTGGGTGCATGTCACCGAGGCCTACGGGTTTTTGCAGGGATGCCGGCGTTATTGCCGCCAGGTACCTGCTGCCATCGCCAATCGCTATTACGACGAAGCGCGACGCGTGGCTGAAGCGCTGGGCGCTGCCGATGTGCCGGCCAGCGAGGCGCAGGTGGATGCATATTTCGCATCGGTCCTGGGAGAGTTACGCATGGACGCGCGCTCGCGCGAGGTGCTCGACATCCTCACCAGCATCCAGCTGCCAGTGCCCGCCGCGGGCCTGTCGCGCGGGGTATTTCTCGGCGCTGGCACGGCCTTGTTGCCCGGCTGGGCCAGCGACATGCTCGGCCGCACCGCCGCCCAACGCGCGCAGGCGCGCGCATCGGCACGGTTGCTGCGCAGCCTGTCGCCGCTGTTCCGCACCGCCTTGCGCGACGGACTGTCTGCGCGTGCATGCAGGCGCATGCAATTGCCGCCGGCGATGTTGCTGGAGTGGCCCAACCGCGCGTAATAGTTGCGAGATTGGGCTGGTTGCGCGTTCTGGAGTGGCGAGCGACGTGGCGGTGCCCGGGAGCGGCTGGTAAGGGGGATGCGCGCGGGCGGTAGCGTGATGCGACACCGTACCCTCACCCCAACCCCTCTCCCGAGGGGAGAGGGGCTTTCAGCACCCTGCCGCAGCGGCGGTGAGCGGCCAGCTGGTAGGTGTAGCGTTGCGTGCTGCGTGCTACCAGCAATCGAACACTAGCCTTTCTTCCTTCGGGAGAGGGGTTGGGGCGAGGGTAGGGGCATGTCGAGCGGCAACCCAGGCGTCACGAGTTTTTTAAGCAGGCAGGCCAGCAAAGAAATCGTGAGTGCCGCGCTAATCACGTAATGCCGAGAACCGGCACAGCACAGCAACAACGCCAGCAGCAGCAAGAAAAACAACAACAGCAACAACAACAACAACAGCAACAACAACAACAACAGCAACAACAACAACAACAACAGCAACAACAACAACAGCAACAACAACAACAGCAACAGCAACAACAACAGCAACAACAGCAACAACAGCAACAACAGCAACAACAGCAACAACAGCAACAACAACGGCAACAACGGCAACAACGGCAACAACGGCAACACCGACAACAACAGCGGCAAAACAGCAACAGCAGCATGCACGCAGTACCAAAGCTTAGCTGCGTCTCATCTCACTTCCGATCCCGTGGCGAGTCGCTCAACCTTCAACGCCAGACCAGCCTTGGCAGCGAAGAACTGCACAGCAGACACACGCACCAGTCGCGCTGTAGCACCGGTGTTAAACGGTAGCCCTGCAGCGATCGGCCAAAATGGCGCTGCAGCGATCGACACACCAATTACCAGATCCTGACCCGCTGCTCCGGCGCCAGATACAGCTGCTGATCCTGTGTCACATCGAAGGCCGGATACCAGGCATCCAGGTTACGCACGGTTTGCGCGCGGAAGCGGCCAGGCGCATGCACGTCGGTGAGCAACGCATTGCGCAGTGCCGCGTCGCGATACTTGCTTCGCCAGGCCTGCGCAAAGCCGAGGAAAAAGCGCTGATCCGGGCTGAATCCATCCAGGGTCTGGGGCTGCTTGCCCTGCAGCGACAACTGGTAGGCGTCGTATGCGGTGGCCAGGCCCGCAACGTCGGCGATGTTTTCGCCCAGCGTCAGCTTGCCATTGACCGACAAGTCGTCGAACGGTTGGTAGGCGCTGAACTGCGCGGCCAAGGCGTTGCCGGCGCTCTCGAATTTCTTCAGGTCTTGCGGTGTCCACCAGTTATGCAGCTCGCCGTGTTCGTCGAACAGCGCGCCCATGTTGTCGAAGCTGTGGCTGATCTCGTGGCCGATCACCGCGCCGATCGCGCCATAGTTCACCGCATCGTCGGCGGCGGGGTCGAAGAACGGCGGTTGCAGGATCGCCGCCGGGAAGATCAGGCGGTTTTCCAGTGGCACGTTCAGCGCATTGACCTCCTGCGGCAGCATGTACCACTCGCGATGATCGACCGTCTTGCCCAGCTTGGCCAGGTTGCGGCGGTATTCGAAGACCTCGGCGCGCTGCACATTGCCAAGCGCATCATCGCGGCGCACGTCCAGCCCGCTGTAGTCGCGCCAGGTGTCCGGGTAACCGACCGCCACCGTCAGGCCGGCGATTTTCGCCTTGGCATGCTGCTTGGTTTCGGCACTCATCCATTCCAGTGCGTCGATGCGTTTGCCGAACGCGGTGATGATGTTCTTGACCATCTCTTCGGCACGCGTCTTGGTCTGCGCGCTGACGTACTTCTGCACGTAGCGCTTGCCGACCGCTTCGCCCAGTGCGGCATCGGTCGCGTCGATGCCGCGCTTCCAGCGCTGGCGCTGTTGCGGGGTACCTTCCAGCGTGGTGCCGTAGAACGCGAAGCGCTCGTCGGCGAAGGCCTTGGACAGGTAGGGCGAGGCGCGATCCAGCGCGCGGAAGCTCAGATAATCCTTCCAGGTCTGCAGCGGCTCGGACTGCACCAACGCCGACAATCCGCTCACCGCGCGCGGCTGCCACACGATGAAATCCTGCTGGGCGTTGAGGCCGGCGGCCTCGAAGAACACCGGCCAGTCCAGGCCGGGCGCATTGCGCGCGAAATCCGACTGCTTCCAGGCGTTGGCGCCCGCCTGCACGTTGTTGGTCTGCTCGGGGGTCGCGTGCACGCGCGCCATGGCGATTTCCAGTGCCAGGATGCGCTCGGCCCTGGCGGGCGCATCGTCGATGCCGGCCAGCTCCAGCAACGTGACGATGTGCGCGCGGTAGGCCTCGCGCAGCTGCGCCATGCGCCCGCCGTCCAGGTAGAAGCTGCGCTCGGGCATGCCCAGGCCGCCTTGCACCAGGTAGGGCACATAGCGGCCCGGATGCAGCAGGTCCTGCGACACCCACAGGCCGAACAGCCGGTCGGTATGGAAATTGGTGGCGTTGAGCAGATCCACATCGGCACGCAGCTGGCCGCCCAGGGTGCGCGCCAGCGCCTGCTTGTCGTCGAGCTGGGCGATCGCCTCCAGTTACGGTTGCACCGGGCGCGCGCCCTTGGCCTCGATGCTGGCTTCGTCCATGTAGGCGGCGTAATAGTCGCCGATCTGCTTGTCTTCGCCGGTGACGCGGTCGTTGGCGGCAGCGCCTTCGATGATGTCGCGGCTATGCCGTTCGGTCTCGATGGCGATGGAAACGAAACTGTTGAAGCTGGCACGATCTTCCGGAATCTGCGTGCGCTTGACCCAGCTGCCGCTGGCGTAGTCGAAGAAGTCGTCGCCCGGCGCCACGCTGCGATCCATGCCGGTCGCATCGAAGCCGAAATCGCCGAGCTTGGGCTTGCTGGGCGGCGGCGTTGGGTGCGTGCTCGCGGCCGGTGTCGCGCCATCACGGTAGCAGGCGGCGGTGGTCAGCAGCGCGGCAGACATAGCGGCGATCAGGACGGGGCGATGCAGAGAAGCCATGCGGCGCAGCTCGTATAACCAAAACGGACAACACAGTGTAGTGGCCTGCAGTGCAGGGTGCCGGTTCTCTCGTAGGCTCCGCCGCGGATCGTGGTGATGCGGACACGCTCGGTTCAGCGCCGGCGTTGATACCAGAAGCCGAGTGCGTCGCGGGTCTGCAGCATGCGCCGCCCGCGCAGCAGAAACCGCAACAGCAGACCCAGGTGCTCGCGCTTGGAAAAGCTGCGCAGCTTGCGGTCGGAGGTGTGCACGGTCTGGCGCAAGATCACAAAGCGTCCGCAGCGCGCCAGGGCGCGACTCAGTGCCACATCTTCGCCAGCGTAGTAACGGGTGTCGAAGCCCCCTGCGCTGACAAAGGCCACCCGCGTGCAAAACAGAAAGCATCCGGGCGCAATGCCGGAAACCCGGAAAAACCAGCCAAAAAATGCTTGCGCCACGCGCTCGGACCACACCCGCTTGCCCTGCAGATGCACCTGCGCACCGCCGCCTACCGCGCCGGCATCGAGCGCGGCCATTGCTGCGCCAACGACTTGCGGGTTGATGCGTGTGTCGGCATCCAGAAACAGCAGGCGCTCGCCTTGTGCGGCCTGAGCGCCGGCATTGCGCGTGGCGGCGATATGGCGCAACTGCACCTCCAGCACCTGCGCGCCATGGCTGCGCGCGATGGCGGCCGTGGCGTCCTCGCAGGCATCGGCCACCACGATCACTTCATAGTCCAGCTGCATGCCCTGCGCGCAGGCATGCAGGCACTGCAGCGTGTCACCGATCAGGGCAGCCTCGTCATGGGCGGGAATCACGAAGGACAGCATGGGGCACGATGTGTGTGGGCTGCCGCCAGTGTGCAAGAGGCAGCGGAGCGAGCGTGTGAGCAGGGGCGGCCGGCATCCGGTCCGTGCGATCGAACGAGCGCTGCGATCAATACACGCGTGTATTGATCGCGGTGTGACCGTGGGATGGCGGCAGTGGCACGCAACAAGCTCCACCGCAGTGCCGCAGCGCGGGCAATGCATCGCGCAGACCAGCAGCGCACAGCAAGGCGATTGCGCTCACCGCCATGCGGGCGCGGCCTTGCGTGGAATCGGCAGGTGCCGCAGTCGCACACGCCGGTTGCCAGTGCGCCGTCCGCACCCCCCTGGCAGCGCCCGTTGCGAGGTGGCCGCCCGGGGCCGGGCAGCACGGCTCAGCGGTTGACCGCGCCCATCATCGCTTCCGGGTAGCGCGTGCCTGCCGCCGCTTGCGGCGGGAAGATGGCATCGATGCGGGCCAGTTCGTCCGGCATCAGGGCCACATCCAGCGCAGCGATGTTTTCTTCCAGATAGGCCAACCGCTTGGTGCCCGGGATCGGAACCAGGTCCTGGCCCTGCGCCAGCACCCAGGCCAGCGCCAGTTGCCCGGGCGTGATGCCCTTGTCGGCAGCGATGGCCTTGACCTGCTCCACCAGCTGCAGGTTGCGGGTGAAGTTTTCGCCCTGGAAACGCGGCGAATGGCGGCGGTAATCGTCGGCGTCGAAATCGTCCGGCGACGAAAACGCACCGGTCAAAAAACCGCGCCCCAGCGGCGAGTACGGTACGAACCCGATGCCGAGTTCGCGCACCGCGGCGAACACGCCGTTGTCTTCCGGCTCGCGCGACCACAGCGAATATTCGGTCTGCACCGCCGTGATGGGGTGCACCGCATGCGCACGCCGAATGGTGGCTGCGGCCGCTTCCGATAAACCGAGAAAGCGCACCTTGCCCTGTTCGACCAGACGCGCCATCGCGCCCACGGTGTCTTCGATGGGCACGTTGGGGTCGACGCGGTGTTGGTAGTAGAGGTCGATATGCTCCACGCCCAGCCGACGCAGGCTGGCTTCGCACGCGGACTGCACGTACGCCGGGCTGCCATCGATGCCGCGCACCGACGGGTCGTTGGGGTCGAGCTTGATACCGAATTTGGTGGCCAGAAACACTTCATGCCGGCGCGAGGCAATCGCCTTGCCGACCAGCACTTCATTGGTGTGCGGGCCGTACATGTCGGCGGTGTCGAGCAGGCTGATGCCACGATCGAGCGCGCGGTGGATCACCGCGATCGAGGCGGCCTCGTCGCTGCGGTCGCCATAGAATGCGCTCATCCCCATGCAGCCTAGGCCCAGGGCCGAAACGGTGGGGCCGGAACGGCCAAGCGTGCGGGTTTGCATGGTGGGGGACTCCGTGCAGCAAAAGGTCGGGGAACAATGGCGTGAAAGGCGTTAGCGCGATGTGGCCCACGCGCTAACGCGCAGCCCGCGCAGATCGGCAAGCATGCTGCGATCTGCACGGGCTGGTGTGCGGTGCAATCAGCCCTTGAGCTTGGCGGCCACTTCGGCCACGCGCTTGCCGAACAGCTTGGCCGTTTCCAGGTCGCCGCTCCGCGGCGCTTCGTCCGGCGACGCGTCCGATGGCGAGATCGCCAGCGCACCGCCCCAGCCACCCGTCCAGTTCACGTCATGCGGCCCATGCGCCTTGGTGTTGGCTGGCGGCAGCCCGGTGCCCACCCAGATCTGGCCATGCTGCTGCGACAGGGTCCACAAATACTGGATGGTGGTGACCTTGTCGCCGTTCGCCGATGCCGAATTGGTGAAGCCGGCAGCGACCTTGTCCTTCCAGGCCTGCGCAAACCACGGCTTGGAGCTGGCATCGGCAAATTTCTTGAACTGCCAGGCCGGGCCGCCCATGTAAGTGGGGCTGCCGTAGATGATGGCGTCGGCGGCACTGATGGCGTCCCAGGCGTCGTCGGGCAGGTTGCCGTCCTGGTCGATACGGTACAGCGTGGCTTCGCCGACACTGGCTGCGCCCGCATGCACGGCTTCGGCCTGCTTGACGGTGTGGCCGTAGCCGCTGAAATACACAATGGCGATCTTGGTCATGGGCACTCCTGTTGAATGGGGAGCCGGATTGTGCGCACACCGGTCGCGACAGCAGAATGACCACGCACGGGACGAACTGTTGCCGCGGCCGGTTGCCGCAGCGGGTCAACCGTGATGCGCCTGCCGAAATTTTGCGCGTGCTTGCGCGTCCAGTTCCCCAATTCCCCGATCCCCGGCCGCAAGGGCACACGCGCCGGATCGGCGACAGGTCTCTTGGTGTCGCTGCTGGCTCAACCCTGTTCGGGCTCGGCCATGCATTCGATCAGGTAATCGATGAAGCTGCGCACCTTCGGTGCCAGGTGGCTGCGGCTGGTATAGACCGCAAAGATGCCGACTTCACCCAGTGCGTAGTCCGGAAGAATGCGCAGCAGACGCCCGGCGGACAGATGCGGCTCGGCCAGGAAATCCGGCTGCATCACGATGCCTTGCCCGGCCAGCGCGGCAGCGTTCAGCACATGCCCGTTGTTGGCGCGCAGGCCGCCATGCAGGCGCACGTCGATATCGCCTTCCGGGCCCTGAAAGCGCACTTCATCGCCGCTAGGCGAGTAGTGATAGAGCAGGCATTCGTGGCCGGCCAGATCGGAGGGATGTTGCGGCGTACCCGCACGCGCCAGATAGGCCGGCGATGCGCATGCCAGGAGGCGGACCGTGCCCAGCTTCCGGGCGATCAGCATCGGTGCCGGCTGGCGGGTGATGCGGATGGCGACGTCGAAGCCTTCTTCGACCATGTCGACCAGACGATCGGACAGCGACAGGTCCAGTTCCACCTGCGGGTAGCGTGCGCGAAAGCCCGGCAGCAAGGCGCCCAGGCGCTCGATCCCGTAGCTCACCGGCGCGTTCACTCGCAGCACGCCGGCCGGCTCCAGCGCTTGCGCGCCAATAGTGGCTTCCAGGTCGTCCAGATCGGCCAGCAGCTGCAGGCAGCGTTGGTAGTAGGCGCTACCGGCACTGGTCAGGCTGACCCGGCGGGTGGTGCGGTTGAGCAGGCGGGTGCCGAGCCGCTGTTCAAGCGCGGCGACCTGGCGGGTGACGCTGGCAGTGGAGCGGTCCATCGCATCGGCGGCAGCACTGAAGCCGCTGCGCTCGGCCACGGCTGCGAACACGCGCATCGCATCGAGGGTATCCATGACAATTCCGATTGTTACATCAAAAGAAATAATTTATCTGAAATAAAAGGATTTATCAGAATCTTTGGAAGGATAGCCTGTGGCGGTCCTCTACCGAATCCTTCCCATGACCAGCGCCTTCCCATCTCCACGTACTGCCGCCTATGGCACTGCCTTGCTGCGCATCAGCCTGGGCGGGCTGTTCCTGGTGCATGGTGTGACCAAGCTGATGGTCTTCACGCCCGCCGGCACCGTGGCGTATTTCCAGACGCTCGGCCTGCCCGCCGCGCTGGCGTACGTCAGCATGACGCTGGAACTCGGCCTTGGCGTGTGCTTGGTGCTAGGCACCTATGCGCGCTGGCTCGCGTTGCTGGGCGTGCCGCTGCTGCTGGGCACGATTGTCGCCGTGCATGGTGCCAATGGGTTCGGTTTCTCCAACCCGGGCGGCGGCTGGGAATACCCGGCGTTATGGACGGTGTTGCTGGTTGTCCAAGCATTGCTCGGCGACGGCGCGTTTGCGTTGAAGCCGTCGCGCTGATGCGGTTTTCATCGATCAAGGAGCTGTCCATGACCCGCCTGCCCTCCCTGTATATCTCGCATGGCTCGCCGATGACTGCGCTGCAGCCGGGGCAGGTCGGCGAGCGCCTGGCCGACCTGCGGCACGCGCTGCCGCGGCCGCGTGCCATCGTGGTGGCGAGCGCGCACTGGCTGGGCCGTCGCCCGCTGGTCAGCGGTGCGTTGCGGCCGCCGACCATTCACGACTTCGGCGGCTTCCCGGCGCCGTTGTATGCGCTGGACTATCCGGCGCCCGGCGAGCCGGCATTGGCGCAGCAGATCGTGCGCCGGCTGGAGCAGGCCGGCCTGCATCCGCACCTGGATCCGCAGCGCGGCTTCGATCACGGCGTCTGGGTGCCGCTGCGCCTGCTGTATCCAGACGCCGACATCCCGGTGGTGTCGTTGTCGATCCAGCCCGAGCTGGGGCCGGCGCACCAGTTCGCGGTGGGCCGTGCGTTGGCGCCATTGCGCGATGACGGTGTGTTGGTGATCGGCTCGGGCAGCATCACCCACAACCTGCATGACTTCCGCCACGGCTACAGCACCGAGCGGCAAGCGCCGTACGTGCGGCCCTTCATCGAATGGACCGAACGTAAGCTGCTGGACGACGACATCCCCGCGCTGCTGGACTACCGCCGCCAGGCGCCGCATGCCGCACGCGCGCATCCCAGCGACGAGCACTGGCTGCCGCTGTACGTGGCGATGGGTGCGGCCGGTGATGACCGGCTCGGTGCGCAGCGCATCGACGCCGGCATCGATGCGGGTTTCCTGGCCATGGACCTGTATCGCTTCGACGGCCCTGCAGCGGTGGCGGAGCCGGTTGCGGTATAGCGTCGAATGCGGACGTGGGCGCATCGGCAGGTGTGGACCACGTGCTGCGATGCCGAGTGGGGAGAGTGCAGTTGCATGGTCGGCAGGGGCGGGGCATCTGCGGTTGCGAGCGGCCGGAGCACGCCAATCCGCAGCGCTCTGAAGCATTCACGATCGGGTGCAGGCCAGTCTCATAGGCTGAGACGCCAACGCTGCATGCTGCCCGCGTGAAAATCCTCGACAAGCTCGCCGTCCTCGCCGACGCCGCCAAATACGATGCCTCCTGTGCTTCCAGTGGCGCCAACAAGCGCAACTCGCTGGGCACCGGCGGCATTGGCAGCACCGAGGGCATGGGCATCTGCCATTCGTACACCCCCGATGGCAGATGCGTGTCGCTGTTGAAGATCCTGCTGACCAATTTTTGCATCTTCGACTGCGCGTACTGCGTCAATCGCGTGTCCAGCAACGTGCGCCGTGCGCGCTTCACGCCGGAAGAAGTGGTCACGCTCACGCTGGACTTCTACAAGCGCAACTACATCGAAGGCCTGTTCCTGTCCAGCGGCATCATCCGCAATTCCGACTACACCATGGAGCAACTGGTGGAAGTGGCGCGGCAGTTGCGCGAGGTGCACCATTTCGCCGGCTATATCCATCTCAAGACCATCCCGGATGCGGCCCCGGAGTTGCTGGCAGCGGCCGGACGCTATGCCGATCGCTTGAGCATCAATGTGGAGTTGCCCACCGAGCAGGGCCTGACGCTGCTGGCGCCGGAAAAAAGCGTGGGCGGCATCCGCTCGGCGATGGGCGAGCTGCGCTGGCGCATCGAAGAAAACCAGCTCGAACGCAAGGCGGAAACGGTGCGCTGTGCCAAGCCGCCGCGCTTCGCACCGGCCGGGCAGAGCACGCAGATGATCGTTGGCGCCGACAATGCCAACGACCGCAGCATTCTGGACACCAGCCACAACCTCTACGGCAATTACCGCATGCGCCGGGTGTACTACTCGGCCTTTAGCCCGATCCCGGATGCCTCGTCCAAGCTGCCGTTGCAGGCACCGCCCCTGCAGCGCGAGCACCGGCTGTACCAGGCCGACTGGTTGCTGCGTTTCTACGAGTTCAGCGTGGACGAAATTGCGCCGGCGCAATCCAGCGGCATGCTCGATCTGGACGTGGACCCCAAGCTGGCCTGGGCATTGCGCAACCCGGAGCGGTTTCCGGTGGATCTGAATGCGGCACCGCGCGAAATGCTGCTGCGCGTCCCGGGCCTGGGCACGCGTAACGTGGAGCGTCTGTTGTTGTCGCGGCGGCATGCGCGCTTGCGGGTTGGGGATCTGGCCCGTTTGCGGGTGCCAATGAAGAAGTTGCTGCCGTTTGTGAGTGTGCTGGATCATCATCCGCGTCAGCGCCTGGACGATCCGGTCAGGTTGCGTGCGCAATTGGCGCCCGCACCACGGCAGGCGAGTCTGTTTGACTGAGGTGTGGGCAGGATGAGCGTGCGATGTTGCGCGTGATGCTTGCTGCGGTTGAAGGGAGTGGGTGCTGAGCACAGGGCACAACAAGCGCAGGGCACAACAAGTGCAAGGCTTTCGCACCTTCGGCGCGAGTGACCTTGTCTTGGCAAAAGTCACCAACACCGTCGTCGCCGACGCGATCCGGTGCGATACAGTCGCACCGGTTCCCTGCGCTCTTCGCCACGCGCGGCACGGCGCCCAAACTCGCTTCGCTCAGACAAGGTGCCTCTTCGGCCGTGCATGACTGCGGTGTTCGGCTCGCTTTGAGGCGACAGGGTGAAGCAGGAGCAACAGCAACAGTGGCAAATTTTGCCAGCTGCAGCTGCCGCAAGCAGGGCGGGGCGGTAAAAGCACCCATCGAAACAGCAGCAGTAATACCTCCAGTAGGATCGATAGCAGTCGTAAGACGGTAGTGACGGTGGTGGTGTTCGTCTTTGTGGGAGTGTGGTGGAGCGATGTTCAGCGCCGAGGTGGAACCTGCGTGGAGTTTTGAGGCATGGCGTGCATTGGCGCGGGCAGGCTGGTGCGCGCAGGTGGAGCCGGACGATGTGGCCTGGAATGGCGGGGCGCAGGGCGGGTTGTTGATGGGGCAGGGCCTGTTGGCGTTGCCGGCCGTGGTGCCGCCGCCACGGGTCTCTGCAGAGTTCATGCAGCTGGCGGCCTCGGTGCTGTGTCACCGCGACTCGCAACGGCATGCCGTGTTGTATCGCCTGCTGTGGCGCGTTGCCTCCGGCGAAAAAGCCTTGCTGGAACGCGCCACCGATGTGGATGTGCACCGGCTACGGCAATGGCAAAAAGCGGTGCAGCGCGATACGCACAAGATGAAGGCCTTCGTGCGCTTTCGCCGTCTGCCCGGGGAAGAAGAAGACTTCGTGTCCTGGTTCGAGCCCGAGCACTGGATCGTGGATCGCGTAGCGCCGTTTTTTGCGCGCCGGTTTGCCGGCATGCGCTGGGCCATCCTGACCCCGTACCGCAGCGTGCGTTGGGATGGGCAGGCCTTGACCTTTGGCGACGGTGCGGTGCGCACCCAGGTGCCCGCCGACGATGCCCAGGAGACGCTCTGGCGCACGTATTACGCGCATATCTTCAATCCGGCGCGGCTCAACCCGACCATGATGCGGCAGGAAATGCCGCAGAAGTACTGGAAGAACCTGCCCGAAGCCACGCTGTTGCCGGAGCTGATCCGCGACGCCGGCGTGCGCGTGCGCGAGATGGCCGAGCGCGCGCCCGAGCCGGTACGGCGACGGGTGCCGGCGGCGCCTGCGCCAGTGCCGGAAGTGGCAACCCAGAGCCTGGCGCAGTTACGCACTGCTGCACGCGATTGCCGGCGTTGCGAACTGTGGCAGCCGGCAACGCAAACGGTGTTCGGCGAAGGACCCGACGATGCGTCGGTGATGGTCATCGGCGAGCAGCCTGGCGATGAAGAGGACTTGAGCGGTCGTCCGTTTGTCGGGCCCGCCGGGCGCCTGTTCAACATGGCGTTGGGCGAGCTGGGTGTGGACCGCGAAAAGTTCTACGTCACCAATGCGGTCAAGCATTTCCGTTTCGAGCAACGCGGCAAACGGCGTCTGCATCGCAATCCCGAGCGCACCCATGTGCAGGCCTGCAGCGGATGGCTGCAGGCCGAACGGGCGCAATTGCGTCCGGCGCAGATCGTCTGCCTGGGCGCGACTGCGGCGCAAGCGGTGTTGGGAAGTCGCTTCCGATTGATGCGCGAGCGCGGGCAGTGGCAGCGCCTGGACGACGGCACGCCGGTGTTGGCCACGGTGCATCCGTCCTGGGTATTGCGCCAGCCATCGACGGATGCGCGCGAAGAAGGGTATCGCGGATTTGTCGAAGATCTCCGTCGGTTGCTGGATCCACCGCCGCCGTCCAGCGATCACTCGCGCTAGAGAACGCGCGTGCCGCAGGGGCAAAAAAATACGCGTGCAAGGGCACGCGTACGGTGTCGGAGAATCAGGACACCAAGCGGAGCCACCGGCACGCCGGTCGCTCCATCACCGCCGCTTCGCGGTTCGATGGCGGTCGCTGGAAGCTGGCGCGCGCGCCGCACAGCATGTTGAACCAAGCCCTGCCGTCGGTAGGAGGTTCGCAGATCCACTGCCCTCCACCGTCGATCGGTGGCTTGGAGTTGCTGATCCACTAGCGACAAACAGAATCCACAGGGCAGCCGTCATGCGGTGCCTCTGCTTGCCCGATACCGCACTAGCCGAGGCATCTTGTGTGTCGATGTCGCGCAAGTCTGCGCTTGCTAAACGGTCGCCTCATCGACGGAAACTTCTTCAAGACAGCGCGTCTGAGGCCATGACGTTGCATGAAAGCGCTGCGCCATCGGCAGAACGACCGCATTCCGCCGATGGCAGCATGTGTGCGTCAGCAACGACGCGTCACGGCGCGACTGCAGGCCATTACGGCATCAGCACCTTGTCCACCACGTGGATCACGCCATTGCTCTGCATGACGTCGGCGATGGTGACGTTGGCGGTATTGCCCTTGACGTCGGTGATGGTGACCTTTTTGCCGTTGAGCTTTGCGGTCAGCGGCTCGCCTTGCACGGTGGTCAGCGTGGCGCTGCCGCCGCCGGCCTTGATCTTGGCGATCAGCGAGGCGGCATCCACCTTGCCCGGCACCACGTGATAGGTCAGCACCTTGGTCAGCGTCGCCTTGGATTCGGGCTTCAGCAAGGTATCGACGGTGCCGGCCGGCAGTGCCGAGAAGGCCGCGTTGGTCGGTGCGAACACGGTGAACGGGCCCGGGCCCTTCAGCGTGTCGACCAGGCCGGCGGCTTTGACGGCAGCGACCAGCGTGGTGTGGTCCTTGGAGTTGACCGCGTTGTCGACAATGTCCTTGGTCGCCAGCATCGGCGCGCCGCCAACGGTCGGATTGGACGCCGCATAGGCGGGGGCCAAGGCGCTGCTCAGGGCAATGGCGGTGGCAACGGCAAGCGACTGGAATGAAGTCTTCATGAGGCATCGATCCTTTTGGGTTAGCGATCGCCTGGATGGCAACCGTAGCGTCAATACGCGCCTGCGAAACGACCGGATGCATCACGCTGTTTTGACATTCATCACCGCGTTTGGCGTGGTGAGGGTGGCGTCATAGGTGACGGGTGCACGACTGGCCACGAACGACGCATACGACACCGGTCGTGGCATCCGGCATCCGGCATGCGCTGGTGCATCACCCGTGGACACAGCGATGGCGCGTGGCGTTCAAGCGAACAGCAGGGCGATGCGCAACGCCCATCCATGCCCTCGGCTCGATCGGATCCGGTGACCATGCACCCTCCGGCCGACGCAGACAGCCTGTGTCCAAAACGCTGGGCGTGGTTGCGGAGCCACCTGTGCGTTGTCGCAGCGTTTCGTCATCGATCGGGCCGCAGCAGCTCTCATTGCGCCGATGCGCTATCGGTTTGCCGCAGGACGCGCGGCTGAAGCGCGTCACTGCGCCTGTCTCCATTCGCCAGCGTATCGGACGCCGGGCAATTGAACCGAACCGCAACAGTCGTATCGCATCGCCTCACTTGCCAAGGTGCGAGGCAATGCAGTGGTTTTCATCACCGGGTGCAACACGGTATGGTCCGGTAGGTACGTTGTTGTGCGTCGCAATATGCGATGCCGCACGTGCGGCCGTTCTTTCATTCCGGGTTCTTCATGCATTCGATCGATGTCGTCCTCGCCATGTTGCTGGCGGTCGCGGCCAGCGGTTACCTGATCCGCATCCTGCCGTTTTCGCTGCCGTTGCCGTTGGTGCAGATCGCGCTGGGCGCGGTGGTCTCCGGCGTGTTCGATGCGGGGCACGAGCTGGAACCGGAGCTGTTCTTCCTGTTGTTCCTGCCGCCACTGCTGTTTCTGGATGGCTGGCGCATTCCCAAACAAGGCCTGTTCCGCGACAAGGCGGCCATTCTGGAACTGGCGCTGGGGCTGGTCATCTTCACCGTGATTGGTGCCGGCTTCTTCATTCATTGGCTGATACCGGCGATGCCGCTGGCGGTGGCATTCGCGCTGGCGGCGATCATTTCGCCGACCGACCCGGTGGCGGTGTCCTCGATCGCTTCCAAGGTGCCGATCCCCAAGCGCCTGATGCACATCCTGGAAGGCGAGTCGCTGCTCAACGACGCCTCGGGCCTGGTGTGTTTCCAGTTCGCGGTGGCGGCGGTGCTGACCGGCACCTTCTCGGTGGCGGCCGCTTCGCTGACCTTCCTGTGGGTGGCGCTGGCCGGCCTGGCCCTGGGCGTGGCGACGACCTTCGGGTTGAGCCGCATCCAGGCATGGATCTGGCGGCATTTCGGCGAGGAGCCCGGTTCGGCGATCCTGGTCAACCTGCTCACCCCATTTGCCGCGTATCTGCTGGCCGAAGCATTCCACGCCTCCGGCATCCTGGCCGCAGTGGCTGCCGGCATCACCATGAGCTACGTGGAAATGGCCGGCAATGCGCCGGGCAATATGCGCCTGCAGCGTTCGGCGGTGTGGGACACGGTGCAGTTCACCTTCAACGGCATCATCTTCGTGCTGCTGGGCGAGCAGTTGCCGGGCATCCTGGACGGTGCGGTGCGCAGCGTGCAGGAGGCCGGGCACCTCAATCCGTGGTGGCTGGCGGTGTATGTGGCCACCATCAGTCTCAGCCTGATGGCCTTACGTTTTGTGTGGGTGTTCCTGTCGTTGCGCTGGAACATCTTCAAGGCGCAGCGGCGTGGCGAAGCGCATGTCAGCCCGCCGTGGCGCATCGTGGTGGCGGTGTCGCTGGCCGGCGTGCGCGGTGCGATCACCCTGGCCGGCGTGCTCACGCTGCCGTTGATGCTCGAAGACGGCTCGCCCTTTCCGGCCCGGCAGTTGGCGATCTTCCTGGCGGCCTCGGTCATCCTGGTGTCGTTGCTGGTGGCCAGCGTGGCCTTGCCGCGACTGTTGCGCGGGCTGGAGCTGCCCGAAGAAGAAGACGAGCAGCTCAAGGAAGACCTGGCCGTCAAAGCCGCTTCGCAGGCGGCGCTGGATGCAGTGGAAAAGCTGCGCCAGCGGCTGGTGGAAGACAGCAAGCATGCCGAGCGCTACAACGCGGCGGCCAACCAGGTGAGCCAGCGCTATCAGCGCAAGCTCGGCGCGGTGGACATGGCCGAGACCGATCCGGAAGAGGCGGTGGCCTACGAAAAGGCGCTGCGCCAGTTTCGCCATGCAGCCCTGGTGGCCGAGCGCAATGAGCTGTTCAAGCTGGCGCGACGGCGCGAGATTTCCGACGACCTGTCGCGACGGCTGGTGCGCAATCTGGATCTGATCGAGTCGCGCAAGCGCGCTTGAGCGCGCTTAGGCGCGGGGATTCGGGATTCGGGAATCGGGAATCGTAGAAGCAAAAGCCTGGGCGATGACAGCGGCTGTCGTAGGAGCGCGCCTGGGCGCGACCGGGCTGTCTCGATACGCGTCCAGGGGCGGCCGGCTCGGGAATCGGAACTCTTAGCGGCCGGGGCTATGACCACGGCTGCGGTAGCGGCTGATCCAGGCGCGAGAGGTGTTCTATGGGTAGCCCCGTTGCGCCAAGGTGCGCTGCGATGACACCGCGCCGCTAGGATGCAAGCAGCGCGGCCCTTGAGCGGACGCTATGCGCAAGCTGCGGGTCTTGTCCGTTAGCAGCAGGCAGCAGGCAAACCAATGGGTCGGGAGACACCATCCCACCAGACCCCCTCCCATCGTCACGGCACGCGGCCTACCCTGTGGCGCTCATCGTTGCCGTGCACAGCCC
The DNA here is from genome assembly GCF_041475645.2 of Xanthomonas sp. NCPPB 3569. NCBI lineage: Bacteria > Pseudomonadati > Pseudomonadota > Gammaproteobacteria > Lysobacterales > Lysobacteraceae > Xanthomonas > Xanthomonas sp. NCPPB 3569. The sequence goes on along the minus strand of NZ_CM192969.1, from coordinate 4,318,036 downwards.
ATGACGCCCATCGTTTCCATCCAGGGATTGAGCAAGACCTACGCCGGCGGTTTCCAGGCACTCAAGCAGGTGGATCTGCAGATCCAGCGCGGGGAGATCTTCGCGCTGCTCGGCCCCAACGGCGCCGGCAAGACCACCTTGATCAGCATCATCTGCGGCTTGATCAACCCCAGCACCGGCACCGTGCTGGCCGATGGCCACGACATCGTGCGCGACTACCGTGCCGCGCGCGCCAGCATCGGCCTGGTGCCGCAGGAGCTGGCCACCGATGCGTTCGAAACGGTGTGGGCCACGGTGCGTTTCAGCCGCGGCCTGTTCGGCAAGCCGGCCAATCCGCAGTACCTGGAAACCATCCTGCGCGAGCTGTCGCTGTGGGAGAAGCGCAACAACAAGATTTCCACGCTCTCCGGCGGCATGAAGCGGCGTGTGCTGATCGCCAAGGCGCTCGCCCACGAGCCGCGCATCCTGTTCCTGGACGAGCCCACGGCCGGTGTGGACGTGGAGCTGCGCCACGACATGTGGCAGATGGTGCGTCGCCTGCGCGAGCAGGGCACCACCATCATCCTGACCACCCATTACATCGAAGAGGCCGAAGACATGGCCGACCGCGTCGGTGTCATCAATCGCGGCGAGCTGGTGCTGGTGGAAGACAAGCATACCCTGATGCGCAAGCTCGGCAAGAAGCAGCTGACACTGAGCCTGCAATCGCCGTTGCAGGCATTGCCTGCCACGCTGGCGGACCTGCCGCTGGAACTGTCGGCCGATGGCAACAGCCTGATCTACACCTTCGACACCCAGGCCGAGCAGACCGGCATCGGTGCGCTGCTGCGCCGGCTCAACGAGCACGGCATCGACTTCAAGGACCTGCATTCCAGCGAGAGTTCGCTGGAAGAAATCTTCGTCAACCTGGTGCATGGCGCACGTCAGCAGGAGGTGCGCGCATGAACCTGCATGCGATTGCGGCGATCTACCGTTTCGAGATGGCGCGCGCCTTCCGCACGCTGACCCAGTCGATCGCCTCGCCGGTGTTGTCGACCTCGCTGTACTTCGTGGTGTTCGGCGCGGCGATCGGTTCGCGCATGGGCGATATCGACGGCATCAGCTACGGCGCCTTCATCATTCCCGGCCTGGTGATGTTGTCGCTGCTCAACGAAAGCATTTCCAACGCCTCGTTCGGCATCTACATGCCGCGCTGGGCCGGCACCATCTACGAGGTGCTGTCCGCGCCGGTGGCGTGGTGGGAAATCGTGATCGGCTACGTGGGCGCGGCGGCGACCAAGTCGGTGATGCTGGGGCTATTGATCCTGCTCACCGCGCGGCTGTTCGTGCCGTACGAGATCGCCCACCCGGTGTGGATGCTGGGCTTTCTGGTGCTCACCGCGCTGACCTTCAGCTTGTTCGGTTTCATCATCGGCATCTGGGCCGATGGCTTCGAAAAACTGCAGGTGATTCCGCTGATGGTGGTGACGCCGCTGACCTTCCTGGGCGGCAGTTTCTATTCGATCAACATGCTGCCGCCGTTGTGGCAGAAGGTCACGCTGTTCAACCCGGTGGTGTACCTGATCAGCGGCTTCCGCTGGAGTTTCTACGGCAAGGCCGACGTGCACATCGCGGTGAGCACCGGCATGACGTTCCTGTTCCTGCTGGTGTGCCTGGGCGTGGTGGCGGCGATCTTCCGCAGCGGTTATCGGCTCAAGGCGTGAGTGGGGAGCGTGTGCGGTGTCCTCACTGCTTGCTGGCTGTCTGATCGAAAGCCATGCGCACCGACCAACGTGACTGGTCCTTGCCCGCTCACCGTCGCGGGATCGTGAGCGGCATGGATGCCGCGCCAGAGCTTACAAGGCCGTACTTGCAGCGTGTCCTGCGATGGTGGGCTGAAGCAAAGGCGCAGCGTCGAGTGCGCGGTGCCCTCACCGCTTGCGGGACACGCCGTTAACCCGTCCATGGGGGCTCGATGGCGGCATCCATGCCGCCAACGGTCCCGCAATCGGCGAGGACACCGCGCCAGACAGTTGGCTGGCTGTTTTATTGAAGCTCTGCGCAACGAGCAACGTGACAGGCCTTGCCCGCTCACCGTTGCGGGACCTTGAGTGGCACGGATGCCGCGCCAGAGCTCACAACGACATACCTGCAGCGTGTCCGGCAATGGTGGGCGGGCAAGGCCCCTGCAGCAAGCTCGTCGCTCAGCAGCTCTGCCATGGGACAGCGTAAAGTCGTCTGGTCAGCCGCTCTTACTCGGCAGCAGGCTTGGCGTCGTGCTTGGTGTCCAGGAAGTAGGCCACCACTTCGCCCTTGATCTTCATCGTCATCGGGTTGCCACGACGGTCGCGCGCCTTGCCGACCTGCACCTTGATCCAGCCTTCGCTGACCGAGTATTCCTCCACGTTGTCGCGTTCGATGCCGTTGAAGCGCACGCCGACGCCGCGGTTGAGGGCATCGGCGTTATGGAACGGGCTGCGTGCGTCGATGGCCAGGTGATCGGGAGGGGTATCGCTCATGGGAAAGGCGTCATGGCGGCCGGGATAGCCGTCTTCGGCCGCACAGGATACGGGCCTGCGCCGGGAAGACCAGCCCCGGCGACGCAGCGACGTGCGCGCATCGGTTTGCTTGCGCGCCGTCAGGCCTCACACTTCCGACCCTGCACTCCAGCAAACGAGACCGCAATGCCTGACAACAGTGCCGACTACGAAGACGACGAAGGCCTGCAGCCCGAGGGCGACGAAGACGATGTGGATGACCATCCGGCGCGGGTGTGGAACCTGCTGGTGCTGATCAACCCCGGCGACGAAGACACCGCGCTGGCCCAATTCGACGCCTGGCGCGAAACGCAGGCCGGCACCGATGGCGACGAAGGCGACGACGCCTGGCTGTGGGCGCTGAAGGACGTGATCGACTGGCGCTCGGGCTTCTATGTCGACTGGAAGGACACCGATTCGTTCATCGCCGCCATCGACGAACTCAGTGCGCGCTGGAACCTGCGCATCGATTGGGGCGGCGACCTGGACGACGAAGATTTCGCCGGCAACCTGGAGGTCCCCGACTTGATGGCGGTGGCGTTCGATCGCCTGCGCGAGCACGGCTACTCGCTGTGGAACTGGAACACCGGCGGCGACGCCTACGCCGGCTGGGTCGCCCTCAGTCGCGACGACGACGCCATGCTGGCGCTGACCTCGCTGCTGGGGGTGGAAGTGCGGCTGGGCAACGAGGCGTTCTGAGGTGGGAATCGGGAGTGGGGAATCGGGAATCGGGAATCGCAAGAGCGGGTCCCGAGCCATTTGCTGTATGAGGGTGGCTTTTTGTGTGCAATGCGCCGTCACTGCAACTGACGCAGTTTTTTGCCGCAGCTGCATCGCATTGGTTTGAAAGACGGAACGTGAAACGAAAGGGGCTGCTACACCAAGACGTTCTTGCGTAAAAGCGCTTTGTATCGGGCTTTCTCGAGCATACCGCAGCGCATGCAAGTGCCCTTGACGAGCGCGCAGCCCACGACGACCCCGCTCTTACGATTCCCGATTCCCGATTCCCGATTCACGCCACCTCGCCCCGCGCCTGCGCCCGCGCATTGGCGATCAAGGCCTTGAGCAGGGCGCGGTCGGTGTGGCGGGAGATGGGGATGGCGCCCAGGGCAATGGCCTCAAGGCGGAGCGGTGCAGGCACGTCGTAGTGCGCACCGCTGAGTTTGTTCTGGAAGGCGCGGCGGGGAATGCCCAGCCGCGCCGCCATGGCATGCAGCTCGTCCAGCGTATCGCCGAGCAGGTGCGCCCAACGCTGATCGCGCCACAGGTGCACCGCATCGTCGACGTAGACGGCCATCGGCCGGGTCAGGCCTTCTTGGACTTCTTCGGCTTCTTGCCGGCGCTGTCGCCGCTTGCCTCGTCTGTCGCTTCCTCGGCAGTGTCGGAAGCCTCGTCGCTGGTATATGCAGCACTGTCGGTGGCGCTGCCAGTGTCGCCGTCAGCCGCAGCGTCGCCGGCATCGGCCCCGGTGCCGGTGCCGGCGTCCGATGCCGCGTCTTCCGCGTCGCCGTCTTCGTCGGCATCGGCGTTCTGGAACTCGGCCACCAGCTTGGTCAGGTATTCCTCGGCGGTTTGGCCTTCGTCGGCGGCCAGGTCGTCGATCATCTGCTGCAGCTGGGTCGAATATTCCAGCGAGATGGTCTTGCCTTCGGCTTCCTGCAGGTTGGCCAGGTGCTTGAGCATGGCCAGCATCGGGACCGGGTTGTCGGCGCTGCCCATGGTCTGGCCGCCGATCGACAGCATCCACTCGCTGCCACCCTGCAGGCCGATCGCGGCCACCACGCGCCCTTCGGCGTCCTGCAGCACGGCATGATTGATGACCTGGGGCGCCTGGCCCAGACGGACGAAGGGGCGCTTGGGCTGCTGCTTCTTGCGCTTGTCGCGCTTGGCCTTGGAATTGCGGGACACGGTATTCTCGACGCTGGGAATGGCCGGCCATTCTAGAGCGTGCGCCGCACGATGCGATGCGTGGCGGAGTTGGCCCGTGGATGCGACCGGGCCGCCGGAGCCGCATCGTCTTGGCAGGCACCGACCTCAGAGCCGCCACCAGGACGCCCCAAGCCCGAACCGCCGCAGGCCATCGCCCGGTGTCGATTGCCTGGCGAATCCGGAAAATCCCGGCCAGCGCCACCAAGCCTGCCGGCCTGGGTTACCGCTTCTCCACCGCCGCCTCAGCGGCCTTGGCGAGCGCGGTGGCAGAGGCCACCTGCGCGCTGGACGAGATGCGTGGCCCTGCCGGACGCGCAGCAGCAGTGCCTGCCGATGCCAGGGCCGGAGCCGGGGGCGCAGCCGCGGCAGCGGCGACTGGCGGGGCCGCGTCTGGCTTTGCGCCTTCGACAGGCGTCCCCACGGTGGCGGTGCCGGTGGCCGCGGCGCCGCTCAGGTCCGGCACCTGGGTGTCGGCATCGTGCAGCGATTTGCCCAACGCCACGCCTTGTCCGGCGCCGGCCAGGGCTGCGTTTTCGGCGTCCTGGGTCATCACCACGATACTGATGCGGCGGTTGATCGGGTTCTGCGGATCGGTCTTGTCGAACAGCACCGACGAGGACAGCCCTACCACACGCGTCACCTTGGCATCGGACATGCCCCCGGCCACCAGGGCGCGGCGCGCGGCATTGGCGCGGTCGGCGCTGAGTTCCCAGTTGGTGTAGCCGGCATCACTGCTGTAGGCGGTGGTGTCGGTATGACCGGTGATGCTGATGTGGTTGGGCACCTGGTTGATGAAGCTGGACAGCTCGCGCAGGATCGCCACCGTATACGGCTTGAGCTGGTCGCGGCCGATGTCGAACATCGGGCGGTTCTGCTTGTCCACGATCTGGATCCGCAGACCATCGGGCGTGAGGTCCAGCAGCAACTGGTCCTTGAACGGCTCCAGCGCCTGGCTCTTGTCGATGGCCTCCTTCAGGTCCTGCATCAGCGCTTCCAGGCGCCGCTTGTCCTTGGCACGGCTGTCCACGTCGGTGTCGGCCGCGTTGTCGCGCTTGCGGCCCATTTCGTCCTTCTGCCCCTTGGCCATGTCGGCGGTACCGCCGAGCTTGATCATCGAGGTGCTGGCGCCGCCGGGGCCGTTCATGCCGGGCGAGGGCGCCGGCGACTTGCCGGACAGCGGGCTGGGGTTGCGAAAGTATTCGGAGATCGCCGCGCGCTGTTCCTTGGTGGTGGCCGCCATCAGCCACAGCACCAGGAAGAACGCCATCATCGCGGTCACGAAGTCGGCAAACGCCACCTTCCAGGCGCCGCCATGGTGGCCGCCGCCCTGTACCTTCTTGACCCGTCGGATGATGACGGTGGATTTGGCCTCGGCCATGACCGCGGCCCTACTTGATCGTCTTCAGGTGCGTTTCGAAATCGCCGAAGCTCGGACGCACATTGGAGGGCAGGGTCTTGCGCGCGAACTCCAGCGCAATCTTCGGGTTGTAGCCACGCAGGCACGCCAGCAGCGCGGTCTTGACCGCTTCGTAGATGCGTCCGTCCTGCTCGGCACGCGCTTCCATCGCCGCCGACAACGGCGAGACGAAGCCGTAGGCCAGCAGGATGCCGAGAAAGGTACCCACCAGCGCGGCGCCGACGTGGTGGCCGATCTCTTCGATCGGCCCGCCGATCGAGCCCATGGTGATCACGATGCCGAGCACCGCGGCCACGATGCCGAAGCCGGGCAGGCCGTCGGAGACCTTGCTCAGCGCATGCGATGGCGCCAGGGCTTCGTGATGGTGTTTTTCCAGTTCCAGTTCGAGCAGCGGTTCCAGCTCGTGCGGCTCGATGTTGCTGCCGATCATCAGGCGCAGGCAGTCGGTGATGAAGTCCAGCAGGTGATGGTCGGCCACCACCTTGGGATAGTTGCCGAAGATGGTGCTGTCCTGCGGCTTTTCGACGTGGTCTTCCAGCGCCATGAAGCCGTCGCGGCGGGCCTTGTTCAACAGTTCGTAGATCAGGCTCAGGGTGTCCTTGTAGTCGTCGGACTTGTATTGCGGGCCCTTGAACACGCCCATGATGCCGCTGAGGGTTTCCTTGACGATCTTGCCCGGCGTGCTGACCAGGAACGCGCCCAAGGCCGCGCCACCGATGATCATCAGCTCGTACGGCTGCCACAACGCGCCCAGCTTTCCGTGCGACAGCACGTAGCCGCCGAGGACGCTGACGATGACGACGATGAAGCCAACGATGATGAGCATGGCGCAGCCGGAAGCAAACTGGGGTTGCTAGTGGTTTCGGCTTGCGCGGCCGATTCTTGAAGCGCACGGCGCGAAGACGTGCGCTGTAGCTGAATGTCTAGCCGATTGTAATGGCGGTCTCATGCACGCATCTGATGGCCTCGCCGCCTGCCAGCGACAGTGTCGCTTCGCCGGCGTGTTCCCAGAATTGGTTGCCCTGCGCATCGGCAAAGCGCGCCCCGGATGCCGCCTGGGCACTGAGCAGCACCAGCCTGCGGCCTTCGAGAGTCAGCTGCAGGGCATCGGTGGCCGCGTCGAAACGTGTCGCGACCATGCGCGGGCCGCAGCGCCAGGCCACCGTCTGCGCGGCAAGCGTGGGGTCGGCCGCCGCCGCTGGAGGGGGTGTCCTGGCCGGACGCGGCAGCGGGCCGGTCACGCTGGCATCGGTGCCAGTGCCAGTGCCAGTGCCGGTGGCGAGCGGGCGCGCGTCGGGTCGGAGGCCGGCTGGCTGCGCTTGTGCGGGCTTGGCCGTCTGCGTTGACGAGGGAGGGCTACCTGCGCTGCAGCCGGCGAGTGCGGCCGCCAGCAGGCCGGTGAGCATCAGGGATGAGGACGTGTGCATCTGCGTACTCCTGCCTGGTTCGGATGGCCGCCGTGTCTGCGGCGGGCTGGACCTGGGGTGCCAGTCCTGGCGCCGCCCGAGCGCTTGCATCGGGCGCGTCGGGGCCGGGAAGGCCTGCCTACGACTAAACACGCGACCGCTTTACGGCTGGGACGTCGCCTGCATGTGGCCGCTCGTGTGCAGATCAAGCCTTGGCTGAGGTTCTCGCGCCGGCAAGCGATCTGAACATCGGCATGCCGGCGCGAACCGCTTGCACCCGGTGCCTGTCATGACGTGCAAGAACGCAGGCAGGCGTTGTCGACTACCTCCCAGGCACCGCAGCGGCAGTGGCCCAGACGCGGCGCCATCAGGCCGCTTGCGCTTCGGCGCCTTGGCGCTGCAGCGGATTCGGCAGCGCCTGGCCGTTTTCGGTGAAGCCCAGCGAGACCGAGTTCAGGCAGTGGCGCTCGCCGGTGGGCGGCGGGCCGTCCGGGAACACATGGCCCAGGTGGCTGTCGCAGCGCGCGCAGACGATTTCGGTGCGGATCATGCCGTAGCTGGTGTCGCGGATCTCGCGCACATGGGCCGGGGCGTAGGGCGCAAAGAAGCTCGGCCAGCCGGTGCCGGATTCGAATTTGGCGCTGGAACGGAACAACGGCAGGCCGCACAGCCGGCAGGTGTAGACGCCGTCCAGCTTGTTGTCCAGAAACACCCCGCAGAACGGCGCTTCGGTGCCATGGTGCAGCAGCACGCGCTGTTCCTCGCCGCTGAGCCCGGCGATCAGGGCATCGCGTTGGGCGGGGGAGGGAGGGGTCAGATCGAACTGGCTCATGGGGCTCTCGCATGCGCTCGCCAGCGGGGTGCCGGCGCCTGCTTCCGTGATGTGGGCAGTGTCGGGGTGGTTCAACCGCTAAGACGCAGCCAATGGCCCGCCACTGCGGCGGAGGGTCGGCCTTTCTTCGCACTGCAACCACCTTGCAAAAGCGTTCATCCCCCGGCCGGTCGCATGCATTGCCGCAGCGCCACCTCGCCCCAATCACTGCATGACCCTCGAACATGCAAGGTGCCTGTCATGGCGATCCACGCATCAAGCCGCCGCGTTCTGCTGTGCGTCCTACTGACGATGACCGGCGCGGTGGCGGCGCAGTCGGCCACCACCACGCGCTCATCCACGAGCTTGCAGCCCATCACCACGCCAACGCCCGTCCAGCCCACGGTGACGCCGCCGCGCGCGCTGCAGCCGGCGCCTGCCGCCGCACCCGTGCCCTCGCAACTGGGGCAACGCCCGGTCGCGCCGAGCATCCCCACGCATGGGCCGGCACAAACGCCGGTCGCGCCTGCCGGCAGCCAGGTGGCGCCGACCAAGCCGATGGTCTACGACCGCAATGGCCGCCTGCTGCAGGGCATGCAGCCGGCCGGCGCCAACCGGGTGCTGGATACCAAGACCGGCCGCTACTACGACGCTGTACCGGCGGGCGATGGCATGCGCGTGGTGCGCTGACAGCAGCGGCGCGATCTGCTGGCGCCAACCGCCAATCCCCAATCCCCAATCCCCAATCCCCAATCCCCAATCCCCAATCCCCAATCCCCAATCCCCAATCCCCAATCCCCAATCCCCAATCCCCAATCCCCAATCCCCAATCCCCAATCCCCAATCCCCAATCCCCAATCCCCAATCCCCAATCCCCAATCCCCAATCCCCAATCCCCAATCCCCAATCCCCAATCCCCAATCCCCAATCCCCAATCCCAAATCCCAAATCCCAAATCCCAAATCCCAAATCCCAAATCCCAAATCCCAAATCCCAAATCCCAAATCCCAAATCCCAAATCCCCGCTCAATCGGCGATCGGCAAGGCTAGCGTCTCCTTGACCTCTTCCATCACGATGTAGCTCTTGGATTCGCGCACATGCGGCATGGTCAGCAGGGTGCTGCCGAGCAACTTGCGGTAGGACGCCATCTCGCTGATGCGCGCCTTGAGCAGGTAGTCGAAATCGCCGGAGACCAGATGGCATTCCAGCACGTTGGGCAGCTTCAACGCGGCGCGGCGGAATTCTTCGAAGATGTCGCCGGACTTGTAGGCCAGGCTGATCTCCACGAACACCAGCAGGCTGGCCTTGAGGTAGTGCGGGTCCAGCCGCGCGTAGTAGCCGGTGATGGCGCCGTCGCGCTCCAGCCGGCGCACGCGCTCGGTGCAGGGCGTGGTCGACAGGCCTACCCGTTCGCCCAGTTCGGTGAATGAAATCCGCCCCTCCTGCTGCAGGATGCGCAGGATCTTGCGGTCGATCTTGTCCAGCTCGCGGGCGCGGGTGCTCATGGGGTTTGCCTCGGCAGGGTTTGACAGGAAGTTTCACTGCAAAGCCGTGCCGATTCCAGAAATGGCACTGCCTGGCTCGCAATATACTGCGTCTAACTATCCCCCTCGGCGCGTGGTTGTGGGGGAATGCCCTTTTCAGGAGAACGACATGCGTGTGCTCATTCTCGGTAGCGGCGTCATCGGCGTGACCAGTGCGTGGTACCTGGCGCAGGCCGGTTGCGAGGTGACCGTGGTCGACCGCCAGCCGGCGGCGGCGCTGGAGACCAGCTACGCCAACGCCGGCCAGCTGTCGTTCGGCTACACCTCCCCCTGGGCCGCGCCCGGCGTGCCCGGCAAGGCGGTCAAGTGGCTGTTCGAGCAGCACGCGCCGCTGTCGATCCGCCCCACCCGCGACCTGCGCCAGCTGGCGTGGCTGAGCCAGATGCTGCGCAACTGCACCGCCGAGCGCTATGCGGTGAACAAGGCGCGCATGGTGCGCATGTCCGACTACAGCCGCGATTGCCTCAACGCCTTGCGCGCCGAGACCGGCATCGAATTCGAAGGCCGCCAGCTTGGCACCACGCAGTTGTTCCGCACCCAGCAGCAGCTCGATGCGGCCGCGCAGGACATCGAGGTGCTGGCCCAGTACGGCGTGCCGTACGAGCTGCTGAGCCCGGCGCAGATTGCGCAGTTCGAACCCGGCCTGGCCGGCGGTGGCGCACAGATGGCCGGCGCGCTGCGCCTGCCCGAAGACCAGACTGGCGACTGCCGCCTGTTTACCCAGCGGCTGGCCGAACTGGCCGTGCAGGCAGGTGTCAGCTTCCGCTACGGGCAGCAGATCGAGCGGCTGGAGCATGCCGGCGGCCAGGTCAGCGGCGTGCAGATCGATGGCCGCATGGAAACTGCCGACCGCTACGTGCTGGCGCTGGGCAGCTATTCGGCCGATTTGCTGCTCTCGCTCGGCCTGCATCTGCCGGTGTACCCGCTCAAGGGCTATTCGTTGACCATCCCGATCGTCGATGCGCAGCGCGCGCCGACCTCCACCGTGCTGGACGAGAGCTACAAGATCGCGCTGACCCGCTTCGACGACCGTATCCGCGTCGGCGGCATGGCCGAGGTGGCCGGCTTCGATCTGTCGCTGAATCCGCGTCGTCGCGCCACCCTGGAAATGGTCGTCAACGATCTGTTCCCCGGCGGCGGCGATCTGGCCCAGGCCGAGTTCTGGACCGGCCTGCGCCCGGCCACCCCGGATGGCACCCCGGTGGTGGGCGCCACCCCGTACGCCAACCTGTTCCTCAATACCGGGCATGGCACGCTGGGCTGGACCATGGCCTGCGGTTCGGGGCGCTACCTGGCCGACCTCATGCAGGGCCGCACGCCCGAGATCGATACCGAAGGCCTGGATGTGTTCCGCTACCTGTCGCCGCGCAGCGCGCGCCCGCAGCGGGAGGCCGCGTAGTGCGTCCTGCGCAAGCGTCGATCGATCTGGAGGCATTGCGCCACAACTACCGCCTGGCCAAGCGCCTCGGCGGCAGCAAGGCGCTGGCGGTGGTTAAGGCCGACGCGTACGGGCACGGTGCGGTGCGCTGCGCGCAGGCGCTGGAGCCGGAAGCCGACGGCTTCGCAGTGGCCTGCATCGAAGAGGCGCTGGAACTGCGCCAGGCCGGCATCCGCGCGCCGATCCTGTTGCTGGAAGGGTTTTTCGAACACGACGAGCTGCGCCTGATCGCCGAGCACGATCTGTGGACGGTGGCGGCCACGCCGCAGCAGGTGCGCGCGCTGGCCGAGTTCCAGAGCCCGCGGCCGTTGCGCGTGTGGTTGAAGATGGACAGCGGCATGCATCGGCTGGGCCTGTCGCCGGAGGACTTCCGCGCCGCCTGGCTGCGCCTGCGCGGACTGCCGCAGATCGCCTCGCTGGTGCTGATGACCCACTTGGCACGTGCCGACGAGCTGGACTGCAGTCGCACCGACGAGCAAGCGGTGGCCTTCGCGCTCACCGCTGGCGGCATGCGTGCGGAAACCAGCATTCGCAATTCGCCCGGCCTGCTCGGCTGGCCAGCGCTGCGCAACGACTGGTCGCGTCCCGGGTTGATGCTGTATGGCGCCAATCCCTTTCCGCAGCACACCGAGCACACCGCGCAACTGCGTCCGGTCATGACGCTGCGCTCGCGCATCATTTCGGTCCGCGATCTGCCGGCCGGCGAGCCGGTGGGCTACGGCGCCCGCTTCGTTGCGCAGCGGCCGACGCGCGTGGGCGTGGTGGCGATGGGCTATGCCGACGGCTACCCGCAATTCGCGCCCAACGGCACCCCGGTCTTGGTGGACGGGCAGATCTGCCCGTTGATCGGTCGCGTTTCGATGGACATGCTCACCGTGGACCTCACCGACCACCCGCAGGCCGACATCGGCACGCCTGTGCAGCTATGGGGCGATGCGCCGCAGGTCAGCGCGCTGGCGGCGCAATGCAACGTCAGCGCGTATCAGTTGCTGTGCGGGCTCAAGCGGGTGCCGCGGATCTATGTGGGTGAGGCGGCAGTGGGCAAGATTTCAGCATAGCGGCATCTCTTCTCCCATCGCGGGAAGGTGGCGCGTAGTGCCGGATGAGGGGCGAGCAAAGCTGCGTGCAGTTTGAATGCCACGTGTGCTGCGCCCCCGTACCCTCATCCCAATCCCTCTCCCACAGGGGGGAGAGACTTTAGCGGCGGCTCACAACCTTCGCGCCATACCCTCGCCCCAACCGCTTTCTCCCGACCGGAAAGGGGTTTTCAGCGGTAACTCACAACCCGGCGGTATTGCGATCGCCGCGGAACTGCTTGCGCACCCAGTCGTCGATCATCGCCTTCTCGAAGCGCAGCGGGTCGCTGTCGGTCAGGCGCGGTCCGCTCATCAGGAAGGCCGAATCCACCAGCTTGCGTTCGCCCTGGTCGATCACGCGGCCATCGGCGCCGGTGAGCGTGTAGGTGAAGCTCAGGCGCGGCGGGTAGATGTCCTTGACCACGCGCACGTCCTGCAGGCGCGGCCCGTGCCAGGGCTCGTACTGGCCGGCGCGGCGGATATCGGTGATGGTCACGCTCAGGTGCTGGCCATCGGGCAACTGGCGCGCTGCGCTCTGCTGGAAGTGGGTTGCCAGCTGGGTCACCCAATCGCCGCGTTGCGCCTCCCAGCGGTTGCCGCTGAAGCGCATCTCGGAGAACTGCGCAGGGTCGGTCCAGCGCACGTCCACCTTGCCATCGCTGCTGAGCGCGCGCGGTGCATCGGGGTCGGTGACGTTGCGCACCCCCGCCTGCACACCGGTCGCGGCAAGCAAGCCAGCCAGCAGCAGGCTGGCGCCGGAGAGATTGGAAAGTTTCATCGAAAGCCTCCAAGCGGAAGGTACGTTGTGTACCGGCTGTTCCCGCAGTGTGGGGGTGCCTAGCAGCGCCCGCAACGCGCTGCACGCCTGGGCTTGCGACCACGTTGCCGCGCGGTTAATCCGGCTGCCAAACGCCATGACGGTGGGTTCACTGCGCCTGCGCCCGCGCTTCACGGCACAGCCAGGAAGATCGCCAGCATGGACACCCACTCTTACCGCACAAAATCAGCGTCTTCGGCGCCGGCACACATGCCGTCGGACGTGCGACTGCAATTCATCGACTGGGCCAAGCAGCACGGTCACAACCCCGCTTCCGGTGCGGCTGCCTTCGTGGCACTGCAGAGCGAGGTCGACCTGGACCTGGCCACGCGCGCGCTGCAGCTGGAGCCGAATGACGACCCGCGCGCGGCGCTGCGCGAGCATCTGGCCGCGTTGGCGCGCCAGGTGGATGTGGCCGTGCAGTTCCCCCCGGTCTACACCTACACCGCGGCCAATGGCCTGGAGTACCGCTACTCGTTGATGCTGGTCATTGCCGAAGACTGCGTGGAGTGGACCGGCCGGGTCTGGCATGACCTGGACTACCAGGGAATGCTCACCGGCCGTGGACAAGGTCCGCGTGCCAACTACACCCAACTGGCGCGCATGGCGCTGGAACATGAGCTTGATCAGGAGCGTCCCCGTTATGTCCAGGCATGAACTCGAATTGCAATTGCCGGTCGGCGCGGAGATTGCCAGCGGGGAAGACGGCTTCACCCAGCGCTGCCGCGCGGAATGCGCGAAATTGGGGGTGGCGCGGGTGCGTCTGTTGCTGCTGGATTCCGATTACGCACGGTCCACCGCCTGGCGGGAAGAAGCGCAACGCTGGATGGACGCACAGCTGCGTCGCGAGGGCGAATGGGTGTTCCGCGGCGTGATCGCCGGCATCGTGGTGCTGGCAGCCTGCATCGGATTCGCTGCCACCACCTTGTGGTGAACCCGGGGCTGCGCAACGAAAGCGTGAACTTGCCCGGCCGGGCGTGCACCCGCTGACGACATCGGGCGTGGTTTCATCTGCCCGTCATCCGCTCCGGCAGCATCCGTGGTTTCCGATTTGAGCACTCCTCCTTCCAACCCAACGCTTGCTGCCGCCCTGCCGGCCGCCATCGCCGAGCCGTTTCTGGACCCAGCGATGTATCACGAGATTTTCCACAACATCGATGCTGGCTTTTGCGTCATCGACATGGTGTTCGACGGCGAGCAGGCGGTGGACTATGTGATCCGCACCACCAATGGCGCCTTCGAGCGCTACACCGGTTTGTCCAACGCGCTCAACGTCTCCGTCCGCGGCATGCTCCCGGAGCACGAGCAGGAATGGTTCGACCGCTACGGCCATGTTGCGCGTACCGGCAACCGCATCCACTTCGAAATGCAGGCCAAGGCGCTCAAGCGCTGGTATTCGGTGGATGCGTTCCGGGTCGGCCAGCCGGAGCAGGCGCGGGTGGCGGTCCTGTTCATGGACATCACCGAGCGCAAACGCGTCGAGCGCGAACTGGCCGAGAGCGAGGCGCGCTTCAGTGCCCTGGCCGACGGCTTGCCGATGCCGGTCTGGGTGCTGGACGCGCAGGGCGTCGTGCGCTTCGTCAACAGTGCGTATGGCGAATTTTTTGGCCTGGATATTTCCAGCGGTACGGTGTCGGCGTGGAGCGAACTGCTGCATCCGGACGACTTGCCGACCTTCCAGTTCGAGCTGGTGGCATCGCTGCAGGAGCAGCGCGGGCTGCGCGCGCTGGTGCGTGCGCGCCGCCATGATGGGCAGTGGCGCTGGATCGAAATGACCGCCACGCCGCGCTATTCGGCCGATGGCCGTTTCATCGGCCTGGCCGGCAGCAGCCCGGACGTGACCGAGCAGCGCGAGATCGAACTGGCGCGCGAACAATTGCTGGAATCCGAGCGCAGCGCGCGCAACGAGGCCGAAAGCATGGCGCGGCTGAAGGACGAGTTCCTGGCCACGCTCTCGCACGAACTGCGTACCCCGCTGACCACCATCCTGGGCTGGAGCGAGTTGCTGCTGCAGCGGGTCGAAGAAGGCCAGCCGTTTTACAAGGGGCTGTCGGTGATCGCCAGCAGCGCACGTGCGCAGAAGTGGTTGATTTCCGACATGCTCGATCTCAGCAGCATGTTGCTGGGCAAGGTACAGCTGGAAGTCGAATCGCTGGATCTGGTCGAGCAGGTGCGCGAAGCCTTGAACACCCAGGAACTGGCTGCCGAAGGCAAGGACCAGGTACTGGAGCTGCAGGTGCCGCCCACGCCCTGCCTGGTGCTTGGCGATGCCACGCGCCTGCAGCAGGTGTTGTGGAACCTGCTGTCCAACGCGATCAAGTTCACCCCGGCACATGGTCGTATCGACGTCAAAATCGAGCGCGACGACGGGCACCTGGTGGTATCGGTCTGCGACTCCGGCGATGGCATCGCAGCCGAATTCCTGCCGCATCTGTTCGGTCGGTTCCGCCAGGCCGACGGCACCACCACGCGCCAGCATGGCGGCCTGGGCCTGGGCCTGGCCATCGTGCAACAGCTGGTGGAAATGCACGGCGGCCAGGTTGGTGCCACCAGTGGCGGCCGTGGCCAGGGCGCGACCTTCACCGTGCGGTTGCCGGAACACATTCCCGACCAGGCCAAGCGCCCCCGCCGCGAATTGCGGCGGCGTCTGTTGTCCGAACAGATCGTTGAAGCGCGTGCGCTCAACGGCCTGCGCCTGCTGGCGGTCGAAGACCAACCGGACATGCTCGATTATCTGCGGCGTCTGCTGGAAGAGCAGGGCGCAGAAGTGGTCACCGCCGGCAGCGCCACCGATGCGCTGGCATTGATCGATCATCGTGGCCACGCACGCTTCGATCTGATGCTGACCGATATCGGTATGCCGGGCATGGACGGTTATGGCTTGATCCGCACGGTGCGTGAAAACCTCGGGCTGGATGCCACCGCATTGCCGGCAGTGGCAGTGACCGCCCTGGCCCGCGAAGACGACCGCAAGCGCGCGCTGGAGTCCGGGTTCCAGGAACATCTGGCCAAGCCCTACAGCGTGGCGCAACTGGTCACGGCCGTGCGTGCCGCGCGCCAGGCGGTGGAGTAACCGATGCGCGGTGGCACCGCCGCGTATCGGGTGACTGCAGGCTGGTGAGGCAATGCGTTGGCGACGCAGCAGCGTGTGTGGATGACCTACCCGGCCTCGTTCCATGAGCCGCTGATCTGCCCAAGACACCCGATCCTCCTGCGACCAACACGATGGTGTGGTGGATGCGCCGTTCACCACGGGCGCAGCATGGTCGCGGTAGAAGACCGATGCGTACGCATGCGTGGCGACACTGCCGCGCCGATGCCGATCACCCGTCACACGACGCGCTTTCTGCCTCTTTCACGCATGCTGGCCTAGCGTGGTGCGCTCAGCTCATGGAGATCGCGCAATGCCCAAGTACGCCCCGCACGTCTATTCCGAACATGTCCAGATCGCCACACTCGAACATTGGGTGTCCCTGCTCGATGGTCAGGAGCGTGTGCGGATCGAGCTCGACGACGGCAGCATGATCAGCGGCACGGTCGCCGTGCGCCCAAGCCTGCAGACCTATCTGGACGAACACGACAATGAAGGATTGAACGGTCAGCTGCGGCTGGACCAGCTGGATGCATCGCAGGAGCCGCAGTGGATCTGGATGGACCGGATCGTGGCGGTGCACCCGTTGTTGCTGGGCGCCGATCCGCAAGTCATGCCGTGACGGCGGCGTGTTGACGGTGTGTTTACTTCTCACCCTCGCGTTGGCGGCATGATCGCTGGCTGACGCAACCGTCCAGGACTTGGCCGCAATGAATGCATCCCGATTGAAGTTCGCTCGCTGGCCGCTGTCGCTGATGGCGCTGGCCGTCCTCGCCGCGTGCGGCGATACGGCAACATTGGCGATCGAACAGGGGACCGGGCCGGACCCGCAATTGCCCGAGCCGGTGAAGCGCCTGATTCCCACCGTCAAGGTGGCGCCGGTCAAACGCTGGGCAGCCAATGCCAAGCCCATCGCGGCCGACGATCTGCAGGTTGCCGCGTTTGCGCGCGATCTGGATCACCCGCGCTGGATCTACGTGCTGCCCAACGGCGATGTGCTGGTGGCCGAGACCGCCGAGCCGCCCAAGCCCGAGGATGCCGAAGCGGGCGGCGGGCTGCGCAAGAAAGTGCAGGGCGCGATGATGAAAAAGGCCGGCGCTGCGGTAGCGAGCGCCAACCGCATCACCTTGTTGCGCGATGCCGATGGCGACGGCGTGGCAGAGGTGCGCACGCAATTCGTCAGCGGCCTGTTTTCGCCGTTCGGCATGGCGCTGATCGGCGACCGTTTCTATGTCGCCAACGCCGATGCGCTGGTGAGTTTTCCGTACAAGCCCGGCGATACGCATCTCACCGCCAAGCCGACCTTCGTCGCCAATCTGCCCGGTGGAATCAACCATCACTGGACCAAGTCGCTGCTGGCCAGCCCGGACGGCAGCAAGCTCTATGTCGGCGTCGGTTCCAACAGCAACGTGGCCGAGAATGGCATGGAAGCCGAGCTCAATCGTGCGGCGATCCTGGAGATCGACCCGGCCACCGGCAGCAGCCGCGTCTTCGCCGGCGGCTTGCGCAATCCGGTGGGCACCGCGTGGGAGCCGCAGAGCAAATCGCTGTGGGTGGTGGTCAACGAGCGCGACGAAATCGGCAGCGACCTGGTGCCGGACTACCTGACCTCGGTGCGCGACGGCGGCTTCTACGGCTGGCCTTACAGCTACTACGGCCAGCATGTGGACGAGCGGGTCAAACCGCAGAATGCCGACCTGGTGGCCAAGGCGATCAAGCCCGATTACGCGCTCGGCCCGCACACCGCATCACTTGGCCTGAGCTTCGCCAGCGGCAGCCTGCTGCCCGAGCGTTTCCGCCAGGGCGCCTTCATCGGCCAGCACGGCTCGTGGAATCGCGACCCGCCCAGCGGCTACAAGGTGCTGTTTGTCCCGTTCGCCGACGGCAAGCCCAACGGCCCGCCGATCACGGTGCTGGACGGATTCCTGGATGCCGAAGGCAATGCACAGGGCCGCCCGGTGGGCGTGGCGCCGGACAGTCGCGGCGCATTGTTGGTGGCCGACGATGTAGGCAATGTGATCTGGCGGGTGACGCCGAAGGCGCGCTGAGCCCGCATGCGACCGCTTGCGCAGGAGAGCAGGCAATCCCAGCTGCGATGGGAGACACACCTCTCCCACGAATTATCCTGGGTGTCTTGTAGTGGGGGCCCCGAAAGTAGCTGAGGGTGCCGTGCGCAGCCTGCGTTCACCGTGCTGAAAACCACTCAACCGCGCCGCTGCCCTGCGCTGCAGGCTGCAACTCGAAACACGCGGCGTCGGAAGCGCAGCACCGGGGTATTGCCGGAAAGTACGGTTGCCCGCAAGCGAACCCATATCAGTGGTCGGGCTGACCCCATCCGATAGACGCAAAACCGAGCAAGCGTCTGGTCAATTCACGTGCAGCCTGTCGGCAGTGACCTATGCGCGCTTTGATCGAGGGCGCCTGACGCATGCTCCATCGCGTGCGGCAGAGCAGGTTCCAGGCGCCCGCATCGAGTACCTCGCCCTTAACGGGGTGCCTCCGGCGAGGCACTGAAGCGCCGCGCGTAGCCACGCTCTTCGGTAATGCGAGTGATGTCCTCGTCGGCCATTTCCGGGGCGCCATACACCGCGTAGGCCACCGTGCCATCGCCACGTTCGCCAATCTGGTGCAGGCGGTAGCGGGGTCTGCCGGCGCCAGTGTTTTCGGGGTAGTGCATCGGTGGCGGGGTGTCGTCCAGATCCATCTCGCTGTTGTCGACAACTCCTCCTACGAACAAGGCTCGCATCGCGTCTCTCCGCTGTGGGCTTGGATGCCAGCCTAGGCGGGCGAATGTTGCGTGCGCATCAATAACCTGTGTAGACGCGGCGACCAGCAGGCAATATGACCACGGCGCTCCCTGCAATGGCGGGGGAAGCAAGACGGCCGATTTTCAAGTTGCGGAGTTGACTAAAGCGCAGACTCTGGGCGCAATGCTCGACCTCAACTGAGCGTCTGCCAATATCCCCAAGCCCCTCTCTTCAAACAAGCCAGAGGAGCTGGCTGACGATTATGCGGAGTACAAGAAATCAGAAAGGCTGCCGCGGATTGTCGTTGTCGCCTTTATTTGTCGGTGCACTGAATTGGTAGCCTGTCAGTTGCCATGATCCACCCGACTGACCAGCCCATTCGTAATCCCATTGTTCAAATGCTCCGCCAGGAAATTCGTTGCGGATGGTGATTTTTTCGCCGGGGACGCCGCTGGCGGGCAAAGGAACCGGTGGACCATCCGGCCCGGACTGAATACGCATCAATCCGGTCGAGACGATGCTGCGGGAGACACTCAAGCTACTTGCCGGTAACAGCGGCGGATACTTTGGTGAGTGCTGCTTGATCCAAGCGATGATGGATTGCGATTCGTTAGATCCGGCGCGATATAAACTTTTCTGCGTTGTTGTCATCGAGCTGGATGGCGCCGTCGCCGCACGATAATTCTGACCATGCGCGGATGTCCCCAAAAGTAGTGCCATGGAAAACAGTCCGAAATATTTCCTATATCTCATATCCAGCATTCCTGTTGATGATCGACGGTCTTCCTGCGAGCTCAAGCGTGGGGTTTTGATTTGGCGCTGTCAATGCACTGATTGAAGATGCCTTCCACGCGTCGGTCAGCCATTCGAGCGCAGCCTGTGGGTGAGATTGAATCAGGAGATGCCTATCGCATTATTGCGCTCCGCGCAGCACCATCGTTTGTCAATTGGCATCCAATGGGATTGTTTTGGATGCTTCGCAAAGCTCCCCTTTCAGGCCGGACAGTCAGTACGCAATCCCAGCAGGCGGTGTGATCCCACCGCTCCCTTTACAATGACGGCCTGTCCCTGACCCGATGATCCGATGGCTGGCCCGCACGACGCCCCGCTTCAAGCGCTGTTTCTGCCCTTTGCTCAAGGCGCGCTGCCATGGCCGGAAGGACCGGTCTTGTTCCTGCGCGCGCGCGACGGTTTTCCGCTGCGCGAGCGGGCAACTACCCAGACGCTGACCTGCGAGCAGAGCTTCCGTCCGTTTGCCGAAGCGCTGGAGCGCAACGGGTGGACGGTGCGCGAAGAAAGCGAGATCGAGGCCGACAGCACGCGCTATGCCCTGGTGCTGGTACTGCCCCCGCGGCAGCGCGAAGAGGCGCGTGCGCTGTTCGCACGTGCGGTGGCGTTGACTGCACCCGGTGGCCGCGTGGTCGCCTGCCAGTCCAACAACGAAGGCGCACGCTCGGGGGAAGCGGATCTGCGCCAGCTCACCGGGCTGGCCGGTAGCCTGACCAAGTACCACTGCCGCACCTATTGGAGCGCGCCGCTGCCGGCTGGCACCGATGCCACGCTGCAGGCCCGCTGGGCCGCGCTGGATGCGCCACGCAAGATTCTGGACGGCCGCTTTGTCAGCCGTCCCGGGGTCTTTGCCTGGGATCGCATCGACCCCGCTTCTGCGTTGCTGGTCGAGCATCTGCCCACCACGCTGGCCGGCCATGGCGCCGATCTGGGCGCGGGTTTCGGGTATCTGTCGGCCGAAGTGCTGGCGCGTTGTCCCAAGGTCGCCGCGCTGGATCTGTACGAAGCCGAGGCGCGCGCGTTGACGCTGGCGCGGCGCAATCTGCAGGACATCACGCATCCGGCGCAGCTGCACTACCACTGGCTCGATGTCACGGCCGGGCTGGTGGGGCAATACGATTTCATCGTCAGCAACCCGCCGTTCCATACGCCGTCGCGTGCCGACCGCCCGGACATCGGGCAGCGCTTCATTGCAGTGGCCGCACAGGCGCTGTGCCCGGGCGGGCAACTGCTGCTGGTCGCCAACCGGCATCTACCCTACGAACAGGTGCTCAACGACAGTTTCGGGCAGGTGCGCGTGGCTGCCGAACGCGATGGATTCAAGCTGATCGCGGCGACCCGCGGCCGCGGGGCGCGCCCATGAAGCTGGTCAAACACATCGCCAATCTCGGCTACGGCAGCCGCAAGCAAGTCACCCAGCTGTTCCGGCAGGGCGCGATCACCGATGCGCAAGGCGAGGTGCTGTATGCCGACGACCAGGTGGAGCACGACGCCATCCGCATCGATGGCGAACCGCTCGATCCGCCGGCGGGCTTGAGCCTGTTGCTGCATAAACCCGGCGGCTACACCTGCTCGACCAAGGACACCGGCCGGCTGATCTACGAATTGCTGCCGCCACGTTTCCGCCTGCGTGCGCCGGTGTTGGCGCCGGTGGGGCGGCTGGACCGCGAGACCAGCGGCCTGTTGTTGATGACCGACGACGGCGCGCTGCTGCATCGGATCATTTCGCCCAAATCCGCGCTGGACAAGGTGTACGACATCACCCTGGCCGAGGACCTGCGTGGCGAGGAGGCCACGCTGTTCGCCAGCGGCAGCCTGCTGCTGGAGGGCGAAACCAAGCCGCTGCTGCCGGCCGAACTGGAGGTGCTTGGCCCACGCCAGGCGCGGCTGACCCTGCACGAAGGTCGCTATCACCAGGTGCGGCGCATGTTCGCTGCCGCCGGCAACCATGTGGTCGCGCTGCACCGCAGCCGCATCGGTGGCCTGTCGCTGGAGGGCTTGCCGTCGGGGCAATGGCGTGCGCTGGAAGCTGGCGACCTGGAGATATTGTGTGGCTGGCAACTAGTTCAGCAATAGTGACAGTTCTCGCTCGGGGCGTACAGTTCTGTAATGCCATCTCTGGATGGGTGGTCCAGGGACCAGGTATTTTTTCGATACCCTGCTCCGTTGCTTGCCTATAAAGGCAGTGCGCGAGTATGGCTATGATTTTTATGGTCTTTATCTTTCGTGAGTAATGCCTGTCACCACGTCGATTGAGCCGAGATGACTTTGTTCGACTGATCTGATAATAATTCGCCACCGATACGGCGTGAGTTTCCTTCAGGGGGCCGTGCGGGACCTCAACATTCAGGATCGGGCGGCTATGCAATATGGATTTTGCTGCGCGTCATCGTGGGCGATGCGCATTGGATTGGTATTCGTGGGAATGGTCTTGGGCAGCGTTGCAGGTACCGCCAGGGCGCAAAATGCGATCGAGCCCTATGTCGAGTACGCCAAGCTCGTCAGAGCGACAGAGAAGACGCCCGCGCTGGGCGACGATTTGATGGGAGATAGCGTCAGTCTGTTTGACGGGCAGACTGCGTTTCGCAACGTCGATATCCAGCTGAGAGGCAACGATGCTTTGCCAGTGGAGCTAGCTCGCCGGCTTATCGTCAAGCCCAAACCGCAGGGCGACTTCTCCAAGGAATACGCCGGCTTGGGAAATTGGGAAATAGATGTGCCCTCCATCAGTGGTACGTTCGATGCGGCCTATAAGTGGGACACGGATATCCTGAATCGTCCGAAGGCCCGCTGCTCGGCGGTCTTCTACCCGGCTGTCCGGTCCAGCGTCAAGTATCGCGATGTTTGGCATGGAAACTCGGTACATATTCCCGGGCGTGGCGATCACGAGCTGCTGATTCTCGACGGTTCGCCGCTCGCACCATCTGACGGGGGCGCACATCTGTGGACCACATCGGCCACGGATGCTTTTTCATGCAAAGGCGCCACTGCAAATGGCTATCCCGGCGAGGGCTTCGTGATGACTACTGCAGCCGGCATCAAGTACACCTTCGACGTGGGAGTCGAACGCAGTTCCGGTGTGATTAGCGCTGGCAGCGCACTGGTGCCGCGGGTCACTGTCTACCTGTTGGCTAGCCGAATTGAGGATCGATTCGGCAACTACGTATCCTTCACCTACAACGGTAACGGCCACCCCACATCGATCTCGGCAAGCGACGGCCGAGCGATTATCCTTGCCTATGATGGCGAGCGCCTGATCCGCGCATCAACCAACGGTAGGGATTGGACGTATCACTACGATGCAAACGGCGATCTGGCCGCTGTCCTGCAGCCGGATCAGGCGCGCTGGCAGTATCAGTACGGTGGAAGCCGGACCATCCTGTACCAAGCTTGGGACGCTGCGATCACTGCCAACTGTGGCGGGCCCGATGTTGCTGACGGCCAATACGCTGTCACGGTCACGCATCCGTCGTCGGCTGTGGCGACATTCTCCTTCTCGCATTTACGCCACTACCGCAGCGGCGTTCGTTTGAGCAACTGTCAGCCACTTCCGGCAAGCTCCGGTGAAAGCGTCAATTACCAGCTGCTACTGGCTAATTTCCACGATGTTTTCAGCCTCGTCTCAAAGACCATCAGCGGTCCGGGCATCGCCCAGGCCATGACCTGGAAGTACGACTATGGACAAAAGGCTTATCCCCTCTGGGGCACCCGTCAGCCCGTCGCCGGCCATTGCCCAGCCGAGACCTGTCCTCGATCCAAGATTGTCCGGGTGTTGCAGCCTGGCGGTCAGTACGACGCATATGAGTTCGGTGTCCTTTGGGGGCTCAATGAAGGCCGAATGCTTGCCGTCACAACTCTTGCAGCAAACGGTACGACGGTGCTGCGGCAAGAGCGGCGCGATTTTCTGGGAGAAGAGGAAGTAGCAGGCCATACGTTCCCGTCCAGTTACGGGATTCTTCCGGGCGGGGATGAGCCGTCGGCTGCCTACGTGCGTCCCATGATCAGAAAGACCGTGACGCAGGACGGAGCATCCTTCACCTGGCAGGTCGCCACGGGCTGCGGCACAGGTCCTTACTGCCTGGATGCATTCGCCCGACCGCTTCGTACGGAAAAGACCAGCTCGCTAGGCTATTCCAGAAGCGAGGACACGACTTATTTCGATCAGCCAGCGCTATGGGTGATTGGCAAGACTGCGTCGCTGACGCAGCGAACACCTAACGCGGTCTCGATGTACACCGCATCCTACGATGCCAACGCGTTGCCGTCAGAGGAATATGTTTTTGGCGCCTTGAAGCACCGGCTGGCCTGGAATACCGACGGCACCCTGGCATTTTTTGCCGATGCAAACGGCGCTACGACGCTCATGTCCAACTGGAAGCGCGGTGTACCACAACGCATCCAGCACCCTGCAACCACCGATCAGCCGAGCGGCTCAGTGGAAACGGCAAGCGTTGACGACAATGGATGGATTCGCACATCCATCGACGTCAATGGAGTCGCCAGTACCTTCGACTACGACGTAATGGGGCGGATGATCCTGCAGACCTATCCCGACGGCGACACGGTGGCCTGGAATGCCACCCGGCAGCTAATGGAGCAGGTGGGGAGCGAGGAATACGGCATCGGCGCCGGACATTGGCGGCAGACCACCAGTACCGGTAACCAACGCAAGTTGACCTACTTGGATGCCCTGTGGCGACCATCGCTGGTGCTTGAATACGATGTCTCAGATCAGGCGGGAACCCAGCGCTTCCAGCGATTCGGCTACGACACCGAGGGTAGGACGGTGTTCACGTCCTACCCAGCGAATGCTAGCAGCATCGCTAGCGGAACCTGGCTCGAGTACGACGCGCTTGGGCGGCAGACATCGGTTTCGCAGGATTCCGAGCTAGGCTTGCTTGTCACCCGCATCGCCTACCTTGATGGTTTCAAGCGACAAACCAGCGACCCCAAGGGGCGGCAACAAACCGAATGGTTCCAGGCTTACGATGCCCCTAGCTACGACTGGCCAGTACGGATCGATCGGCCCGAGGGAGTCTCCACAAGCATTGTCAGGGACGCGTTCGGCAAACCCACCGAAATCGACCGCGGAGGGCCGGCGCAATGAGCCAGCAGATATCGCAGTCGCGCATGCCGCGGATGGCTCACCGGACCAGTCGCTGGCTTGGTGTGCTACTCGCCTTCGTGATCGGGCCTGTCCTGGCGCAGACCTACATCAGCATGCAGTCGCCAGGCAACAACGCCAGCTTCACGGCGCCTGCATCCATCAACGTCGTTGCCGAGGCGTTGGACATCTTGCCGATCGGTCAGGTCACGCTTTACCAGGACGGCAGGGCGATCGCCTATAGTTCCGGTGCCGGGCAGATCTCCAAGGTGGTTTCCAACCTTCCTGCCGGGGACTATCAGTTCCGTGCCACCGCAGTGCGCACCGATAAGAGGACAACCCAGTCCACGCCTGTGCGTACCGTCCATGTCGTGGCCCCCGGGAATTTGCGGCCCACCGTGCAACTGCGCTCGCCGACGGGCGCGCCCTTCATCGGCCCGGCGACGGTCACCTTGACCGCCGATGCCGCTGATAGCGATGGTAGCGATGGTAGCGATGGTAGCGATGGTAGCGTAGCGAGAGTGGAATACTTCGCCAATGGCAGTTCGGTCGGTGCCTCCACGTCTGCACCGTATACGGTCACCTGGGGCAACGTCGGGCCAGGGACCTATACGATCACCGCGGTCGCCACAGACAATAATGGCAATACCGGAAACTCCCAGGCTGTCTCGGTTTCGATCACGCAATCGGTCATCCGTGGGAGTATCGACGGATTGTCGAGAGTTGGTGACGGAAGCTACAAGATCCTAGGCTGGGCATGTTCCAGTGGCTGGGCGCCGTCCATCGGCGTGCATCTGTACGCTGGGGGAGAATGGCAATCGGGCACGTTCATCGTCGCGGCGACGTCCAATCTCGCCAGCGAACCCGCCGTCGCCTCGGCGTGTCAGACGTCGGGCAGCGCCTCCCGTTTCGCGATTCCGATCAGCGATACCGTGCGTGCGTCCCATCCCGAGCAGGCGATCTTCATCTATGGCTTGTCGCCCGTGGGCGGTTCGAACGATTTGCTCGGTAACTCGGGCAAGTTCCTGATCCCGCGGATGCCGCCGCCGTTGTCGGAGACACGTCGCTACGTGTACGACGCACAGCAGCGCTTGTGCAAGACCATTGAGCCGGAAACCGGCGCCACCGTTATCGGGTACGACAGCGTCGGCAATCTCAGTTGGTCGGCGACCGGATTGAACCTCCCCGACGCTGGTTCGTGCGACCGTGACGCGGCCTATTCCAGCGGGCGGCGTGTCGACCGCGGCTACGACGCGCTGGGGCGCATGACCACGCTGAAATTTCCCGATCGCAATGGTGACCAGGAACTGCATTACGCGGCTGATGGCGTCCCGCTGCAGGTCACCACCTCGAATGCTGGCGGTACGGTCTTGGTGACCAATCGTTATGCCTACAACAAGCGACGCCTGCTGACCAGCGAATCGGTTGAGCAACCGGATTACACCTGGAGTATTGGCTACGGCCACGATGCCAATGGACAATTGGCCAGCCAGACCTATCCGACCGGCCTCGGGGTCAGCTACGCTCCCAATGCGTTGGGGCAGCCAACCTCCGTGCGCGACTCGTCCGGCACGCTCTATGCCAGTGGCCTGCAATACGCCGCCAATGGTGCGTTGCGCCAGTTCACCTACGGCAATGGCGTCATCCACTCGCTGGAATTGAACGCGCGACAGATGCCGTTCCACGTCCGTGATGCCAACGTCAGCGCCTACGAGTATCGTTACGACGAAGTCGGCAACGTGACGGCCATCCTCGACCAGCAACAGGGCGACGGCTATAGCCGCAGCATGAGCTATGACGGCCTGGACCGATTGATCTCGGCGACCTCGCCGAATTTCGGTGGTGGCCAGACCTATCGGTACACCTACGATGGTCTGGACAACATCACCTCGGCCAAGCTGGCCGGGGTGCGTCAGCACAACTACTGGTACGACGCCAACCAGCGGCTGACCAATGTCCTCGACGATGCCGGAGCGACCATCGTCGGGCTGAGCTACGACGCCCAAGGCAACTTGCGCCAGAAGAATGCGCAGGCCTATACATTCGACTATGGCAACCGCTTGCGCGAGGTGCAGGGCAAGGAAACCTATCGCTACGACGCCCAGGGCCTGCGGACCAATGCACTGGATACGGCCGGAAGCCGGTTGAAGGCGCTCTACGGCAAGGCCGGACAGCTGCTGTACGAGGAACGGCGCGGGCAGGGCGCTGTCGAGTACATCTATCTGTCTGGCAGCCTGCTGGCCACCCGCAGCAACGGCGCCGTGACCTACCGGCACACCGATGCACTAGGCAGCCCGGTAGCGACCACCAACGCGGCCGGGCAGGTCGTCGAGCGCACGCAGTACGAACCCTACGGCGCGGCGATCGGCAAGACGGTCGATGGCATTGGCTATACCGGCCATGCGATGGATGGGGGGACCGGACTGATCTATATGCAGCAGCGGTTCTATGATCCGACGATTCCGCGGTTTTTGTCGGTGGACGCGATGGCTGTCGACGCGGCAAGTGCAGGCAACTTCAATCGCTATTGGTATGCGGCCAACAATCCCTACAGATTCACCGACCCGGATGGACGTTGTGAAAAGCCAACAGGCTCGAATATCTGCGCCTATTCCGGAAGTTCGGGTGGCGGCACACAGCGTGCATCAGCGGGAAGCCACCAATCGACGAACGCAGGCAATGGATTTATCTCCGCCTTCACCGACAGGAACTGGCTGACGGGTGATGGAAGTGTCACAGATTTTGGTGCCATTGCGCACGATCTCTGGTACCCGTTGCTCGATATGCCGGAAGGGGCTGGTTTCAAGCTGGCGGGCGGCGGCTTGATGGCGGTCAGGCTTGGTAGGATGGGCGAGGATGCCGTACGAGCCACATACAATATTGGTGGGAAAGGATTTTTTGTCGTAAATGGAAGGCTTCGAATAGCTGACGGCTTGAATAAAGATCTCAGGACAATCAGCGAAGTTAAGAACACGCAGTCCCTAGACTATACTAGGCAGCTAAGAGACTATGTTGATTACGCAAAGCTCAAGGGATTTGATTTTCATCTCTACGTGAGGCCCGGCGCAAAACTTTCGGCCCCACTTCGTCAAGCGGAAGCGGCAGGCGATATTGTGATAAAGGATATTCCATGAAAAAAGATAAATCCGGCTGGATGACTCTTGAGGAGCATCACGCGCAACTTAAGGCTGATGGTAAATGGGACGATTATCTTGCAATGAGGGCGGCCAAGGAGGATGCTCGTCAGAAGGCGATAAAGGAATATGCAGAACAATGTGCTCCTGTGGTTGCTGCATTAAGGCAGGCTGGTATTGATGTAAATTCAATCGGCGAGCTCGGCGAGGATGGCAAGTCTTATCCAGAGGCCGTCCCTGTGCTACTTGAACACTTGGCGTATTCTTATTCGGATGATGTGCGAGAAGGAATGCTCCGAGAATTGGCAACGCCCCATGCACGCAAATACTGGGGTCAACTTGTAGAGATCTTCGAGAACAACACCCTCAGCCTTGCGCCGGAAATCCGTTACGTGGCAGCGCTTGCCTTGAGCGGCGCAGCGGACGATACGGTGCTGGACGATGTGATCCGGTTGTTGGGCGACAAGAGTCTCGGGCTGGATCGCGCTCCGCTGTTGATCGCCTTGATCCGCTCCAAGTCGCCTAAGGCGAAGATGAAACTGCTGGAGTTGCGGGATGATCCTGATCTTGGCAAACAGATCAAGACGTTCCGACGCCTGGAAAGGCACCAGAAGGCAAGCCGTGTCCCCTCACATCCCGAATAGCGCAAAGATTTGAATGTCCACCTGTGTACGGGGGCTGGGCGTTTTTGATTCGGTAGTTTCAAACTCAAGCGATGCTCGGGTGAGGTGCCCTACAGCAGGGCCGATCAGCTGTTGTACGAGGAACAGTGCGGGCAAGGCACCGTCGAGTACGTCTATCTGTCCGGCAGCCTGCTGGCCACCCGCAGCAACGGTGCGGCGACCTGCCAGTACAGCGATACCCCGGGCAACCCGTTGGCAGCCCTCAACGCAGCGGGATGGTGCGATTGGTTCCAGGTGCTGTTGGAGCGCTGCTGACAGGCCGCCAGCTCGAATTCGCCCGGTTCAGGCGTATTGCATCTTGCGCGACATGCCCCCGTCGACGATGAAATCCTGCCCGGTGACGAAACCGGAGAGCTGCGGCGCGAGCAGATAGACCGCCAGCTGCGCGATGTCTTCGGGCGTGCCCACGCGCCCGGCCGGATGCTGCGCATGGTCCCGACGCGACAATTTCGGGGCCCGCCGGCGCTGCGGCGCGCGCCACGCCTCGGTGCTGATCCACCCCGGGCTGATGCTGTTGACGCGCACATGCGGCCCCTCGCTCAGCGCCAGCGCGTGGGTAAAAGCCACCAGGCCGCCCTTGGCTGCGGCGTACGCTTCGCTATGCGGCTCCGATTGCCAGGCGCGGGTGGAGGCGATGTTGATGATCGCGCCGCCTTCTGGCGCCTGCCTGAGCGCGGGCAGCGCCTGCTTGCTGCACAGGAAGGCGCCGTGCAGGCTGGACAGCCGGCTGTTCCACGTGTCCCAGTCCAGTTGCGGCAGTGCTGCGATATGCGGATCGGGCACGCCGGCATTGTTGACCAGGCCATCGATGCGCCCGAAGCGCTTGAGCGCCGCCTCGATCAGGCGCGTGGCCTGCGCTTGGCGCGCGGCATCGCAGCGGACGAAAGCGCTGCGGCGGGGCAGCGCCCATTCCTGCAGGCAGGCCTTGCCGGCATCGGCATCCAGATCGCCAATCACCACGCTGCCGCCCGCGCCCAGCACCGCCTGCGCAATGCCGCGGCCGATGCCTTGCGCGCCACCGGTGATCACCACCACGCGGTCCTGCAGCGGCGACGGGTTCCATGCGGAAATTGCGGGGATCAAGGCCATGGTAGGCGGCACGTGGGTGAGAGTGGCGGCACTGTAGCGTGCGGGCTGTCGTCGTCGCAGCAAAAGGGCGCGCATGTGAGCACTCAGCGCATGTGCCGACGCACGCGCTCGACGTCATCCACCTTGAACCTGACGGATGCGGGTTGATCTGAGCAGGTGCACGGGCGATAGGCGTTGCGCAAGGTCCCGGTGCCGCCAGTGCTGCCGCGCGGGCCCTCGATCACACGATCACATGATTGCCCGATGCCACGCGTGTGCAGGGCGGCCGGCGGCGTGCGTCACTCGACTAGGTCGACGCCGAGCACGTGATCCGCACGCAGCTGAAGAGCTTCTATGGCGTTTTGTGCCGACGCGCTAGGAGCGCAGATGAGCGAGAGCCGCGTTCTTGCCGTCCCGCGCGCTTGGGGCAGCACTCAGTGCTTTGCACCGTTGAGCACGCGCGCGAAGCCATCGCTGCCCAGGCGTTCGAGCGTCTGGATATTGCGTTCGACGATCACATCCGGATCCGGGAACGCCGCCACTGCACGCTCCACGCTGTCTTCGCGCAACAGGTGCAAGGTGGGGAAGGGCGAGCGGTTGGTAAAGTTGGCCACATCGTCCGGCGCCGCGCCTGCGAACTGGTAATCCGGATGGAAGCTGGCCACCTGCAACACGCCTTGCAGGTCCAGCGCTTCCACCGCCGCATCGGCGTTGTCGAGAAAGTCGTTGTAGTCCAGGAAATCGGTGAGCACGTCCGGGTGCACGATCAGCGTGGTGTCGATCTGTTCGGCTGGCGTATCGCGCAGCAGCACCAGTTCCTCGGCCAGCTCTTCCAGCAAGGCTTCGGGCGTGCTGGCATCGCTGAGCACCAGCCGCACCTGTTCCTTGACGTACACCGCCTTGGCGAACGGGCACAGGTTCAATCCGATCACCGCACGTTCGATCCACTTGCGGGTGTCGGCGATCGGATCGGATGGCGTGGGCGTGGTGGTCATCGTGGCGGCAGCAAGATGGCGCGCCAGTGTATGCGATCGCCAAGTAGCGAGCCGCGCGCCGGGTTGCGGGCAGCAGCGGGCGCAAGCGGGCAACATCACGACGCTGCCAACAAGGCGGCAGGGTTTTTCGACCCTGCGCGCATACCCGCTTGCGCTCACCCATCCCGGCCGCGCGGCGCAGCACGGAGTTGCGCCTGCAAGAACGCGATGGACGCCTGCGCGACGGCACCGGCCATCGGCGTCTTGTGCGGCGACCCGATCGCATGCGCGCCGGTGTCGAAGGCCATCGCCTGCCTGTGTGCCGGCGCAGTGCCCAGCGCTGCGAACATCTGCAGCATCGCCGGCACCGAGGCAATGCCATCTTCGCGGCCATCGGCAGCGCGGTAGTAGCCTAGAAACACCGGGCAGCGCACGCGCGGCCACGGCGGGTCGGCGGCAATGCGCTCGAACAGGCCACGCAGGGCGCGAAATCCGTCCGGATGGATCGTCTCCGACCAGAACGCACGCGCGGCAGGCGTGCGCGTGCGCGGGTCGATCAACGGCGCCTGCGCGGCGCAGATCTGCTCAAGCAGTGCCGGGTCGGCAGGCCGGATGCCCGGCGACCAGGCAACCACAGCGGCCACCGCGTCCGGGTACTGCGCGGCCAGCCACAAACCCAGCGTGGCGCCCATCGACGAGCCGACAATCACGACCCGCTCGCCCATGCGTTGCGCCTGGGCCATTGCCTCCAGCGCCGAGGCCTGCAATACCGCCGGGCTGAGCCCCTGCATTGCATCGGCGGCGGCGAGCCCGTGCCCGGGCCAGCGATGCACATAGCCGTTGGCCGCCAGCGCATCGGCCATCTGTTCGGGTAGCGCGCCTGCTTCGCCCGGGCTGGCGCTGAAGCCGTGCAGGTACAGCACCACCAGCGGCGTGCCGGCGTGTGCGCCGTGCTGCCAATAGATGCGTGCGGCGTTGCCCGGCTTGGGCTCAGGGGCGTGCATGGCTGGCGTGCTGGGCGAGCAATGCCAGCAATTCGTGCGCATTGATCGGCTTGGGCAGATAGCCGGCCACGCCCGCCGCGCTGGCGTCGCGCATCGAATCGGTCCGCGTGTCGGCGGTCAGCACGATGATCGGCGGCAGCGCCGACATCGCATCGCGCGCTTCGCGCAGCGCATCCCAGCCGGAGGTACCGGGCATGTGCAGATCCAGGAACACCAGGTCCGGCGCTGCCTCGCGGATACGCTGCACCGCATCGGTGCCATCGACCTGGAAACTCACCCGATGCCCGGCGCGGGTCAGCAGATTGCCGATCACCAGACGATTGGTATCCATGTCTTCAAAGACCAGGCAATGCAGGGAGGGCACGTTCTGCGCGTGCTGGGCCAACGCATCGCGCAGCGCGAGCGTATTGCTGCCGGCCGCGGCACCGGGCAGTTCGAAGATCCAGCGGAAGATGCTGCCGCCAGCGGGGTTGTCGCTCACGGTCAGGCTGCCGCCCATCGCATCGGAAACCGACAGCGCGATGTACAGCCCCAGGCCCACGCCGCCTTCGACGCGACTGAAGCCGGTACTGAGCTGGGTGAACGGAGTGAAGATGTAGGCCTTCTGATCGTCCGGTACGCCAATACCGGTGTCGGTGACGGTCACCGCGATGCTCCAGCGCTCCTGCACCTGGGTCGCATCGATCAGCAGATCCACCGTGCCGCCGGCCGGGGTGAACTTGATCGCGTTGATCACCAAATTGCTGATCACCTGCTCGATGCGGCCCTCGTCGCCCATCACATGCGGTGCCTGCGGGCTATCGACACGCACATCGAGCGTGACGCCCTTGCTGGACGCCGCATCGGCGCAGACCGCTTTCACCGTGGTGACCACGTCCAGCAGGTTCAACGGCTTGCGATGCAGCTGCAGGCGTCCGCCATCGATGCTGGCCACATCCAGCACCTCGTTGACACGATGGCGCAGCGCGGTCGCATTGACGGTCACCGACTGCAGCAGCTCGCGTTGCTGTGCCGGCATTTGCTCGGTTTCGATCAACTGGGCGCAGTTGATCACCGCATTGAGCGGCGTACGTAATTCGTGACTCATGGTGCTGATGAAACGGCTTTGCGCATCGCGCGAGGCCAGCGCCTGCAGCGCCACTTCCTGCATCGCAAGCACGATCCGCGCCACCAGCAACGGCAGCACGATGATCAGCGCCACGGCATAGACGAAATACGCCGGGCGCGACAGCCAATAGCCTGACGGTGCGGTCAACAGCATCAGCACGAAGGTGCTGAGCAACACCGGAAATATCGCGCGTTGCCCATAACGCGCCACCGCAGCGATGGTGATGAACGGCAGAAATGCGTTCAACGACATCAACAGGATGAAGGCCAGGTAGGTCTGGATGCCGATGAACAGCAGGTTCATCGCAAAGCCCATCGCATCGAGCCATTCGCTGGGCGCAATGACACGGCGGCGTACCAGCAGCATCCACACCACCGACAGCACACACAGGCCGACCGCGGTGGGAAAGACATGGTGCGCGTCGGCCACCAGCACCGGTTGCGGCCCGTACAGCCAGCCCAGGCACCACGCGGTGACGATGCTCTGCACGATCACGCGGCCGACGCAGGCGCGATATTCCAGGAACGACTCGAACAGCCGCACCAGTCTGTCGTTACGCAATTGCCTGGCGGCCAGGATCAGGCCGGGCGCTGCGCGATTGGGAGTGCTACGCATGAGGGTCCGCATCGTCGGAAGGGAGGGTACGCCGGTACTGCTTGACCAGCAGGCCAGCCGCGTTCGCCACCGCGGTGAAACGCTGCGCAAGCGTCTCGCCCAGCGCACCGTGGCTTGCGGCATCGCGCAACTGGTCGCAGGCTTTCAGCAGTTGCTGCGAGCCGGTCAGCGAGATGGTGTTTTTCAACGAATGGATCTGCTGCAGCGCCTGCGCCTGCGGCGTGGCCGCATCGTCGAGCGTACAGGTGGCGATGGCCTGTTCGATCTCCACCAGGAAGGCATCGGCAAACGCCGCTGCCGCCGCCGGATCCAGGCCGGCCATGGTGTGCAGCGTCGAGCCGGCCTCGATGCGTGGTTGCGCATGGGCGGCGGCGTGCCGGGCATGTTCGCCCGCTGCGTTGGCCGGCCCGTGCATGCGCAGGCGGTGCAACAGGCTGGCGAACAGGCCGCGCATGCTCGCAGGCTAGGCCAGTGCGGCCAGGTGAGGGGCGCAACCGCCCCGCGTGCGGCGCGCAGGCCGCAGGCGCCACTTCGGCTCACACGGCTGCACTGCACGCACGGGCGGTGCCGTCCCGATCGGCGCGATCACCCCGCCGCACTCAATCGCGGAAGTTGTCGAACTGCAGCGGCAGTTCGAAGTCGGCCTTTTTGAGCAGCGCGATCGCGTCCTGCAGATCGTCGCGCTTCTTGCCGGTGACGCGCAGCTTGTCGCCATTGATCTGCGCTTCGACCTTGAGCTTGGCTTCCTTCAACTTGGCCACCAGCTGCTTGGCCTGCTTCTGCTCGATGCCTTGCTTGACGGTCACTTTCTGCCGCGCGCCGGCCAGGTTAATTTCCATGTCGCCAAATTCCAGGCAGCGGATGTCGATGCCGCGCGCCAGCAGCCGCGCGCGCAGGATGTCGGTCATCTGCTTGATCTGGAAATCGCTGGGCGCGGACTGGTTGATCACCTTGCCGTCTTCCAGCTCGAACCTGGCTTGGACGCCCTTGAAGTCGAACCGTGTGTCCAGCTCGCGGGTGGCCTGATCCACCGCATTGGTCAGTTCGTGCTTGTCCACTTCGGACACAACGTCGAAGGAAGGCATGCAAAGCTCCTGCAATTGAAAACAGCCGCCATTCTAGGCCATCGTGCCGCGCCGGCCGTCATGCGGACATTGGCGGGCATGACAGCGCCGCGGCGATAATGCGCGCATGCCCACCACCCGCTCCCCGCTTCCCGCCATCGCCTGGATGGTGGCCGCCGTGGCCTGTTTCTCGCTGATGGATGCGGGAATGAAGCTGCTCTCGGCGCATTACCCGCCGCTGCAGGTCACCTTGTTGCGCGGCGCCGCCTCGTTGCCGTTCGTGCTGGTGTGGGTGTTCGCCACTGCCGGGCCGCGCGCGATCGTGCCGGTACGCTGGGGCCTGCATCTGCTGCGCGGGGTGCTGGGCATGGTGATGATCGGCTGCTTCGTCTTCGGCATCAAACGCATGCCGTTGTCCACCGCCTACACGCTGTATTTCGTGGCGCCGCTGCTGGTGGCCGCGCTGTCGGTGCCATTGCTGGGCGAGCATGTCGGCCCGCGCCGCTGGACCGCCATTGGCATTGGCTTGGTCGGGGTGATCGTGGTGCTGCGCCCGGGCGTGGACGGGCTGATCTCGTTGCCGGGGCTGATGGTGTTGCTGGCCGCCACCGCCTATGCCGTCGCGGCGATCACCGTGAGCCTTCTCACCCGCACCGACACCCCGCAGGCCATGGTGGTGTGGTTCTTGCTGTTCATGGCCATCGGCGCCGGGTTGCTGGCCATCCCCGGCTGGGTGCCGCTACAGGCCGGGCACGCCGGGCTGATTGCCGGCATGGGCCTGGCTGGTGCGCTGGGCCAGGTTGCGCTGACCCAGGCCTTCATGCGCGGCGAGGCCTCGATGATCGCCCCGCTGGAATACACCGGCCTGGTCTGGGTGATCGGCTGGGACTGGCTGCTGTGGCAGACCCTGCCCGACAACTGGACCTGGACCGGGGCCGGCATCATCGTCGCCAGCGGGCTGTATTTGTTGCGCCGGGAGCGGATACGCCAGGCTGACAGGCCGTTGCCGCTTGAGCGGCCGTGATTCGGGATTCGGCATTCGGGATTGGCAACAGCGGGGCCGCCGTGGCCCTTTCGAATCCCCAATCCCCAATCCCGACTCCCGGCAACAAACATTGACTGGTAGGCTTCACGACCCCCCAACCGGCCACGCGCGGTGATCCAGTTTCAGCGCCTGCACAAGTCCTATTCCGTCGACGGTCGCCAGATCGTGGCGCTGCACCCGCTCGATCTGCGGATCGGCCCCGGTGAGGTGTTCGGCATCATCGGCCATTCCGGCGCCGGCAAATCCACGCTGATCCGGCTGATCAACCGGCTGGAAGAGCCCAGTGGCGGCCGTCTGCTGATCGGCGACGAGGACGTTACCGAGCTGGACAGCCAGGGCCTGCGTGGCTTGCGCCGCCGTATCGGCATGATCTTCCAGCACTTCAACCTGCTGTCCTCGCGCACTGTGGCCGGCAATGTCGCCTTCCCGCTGGAACTGGCCGGCACGCCGCGTGCCGAGATCGATGCGCGCGTGGCCGAGCTGCTGGCCCGGGTCGGGCTGCAGGAACACGCCAACAAGTATCCGGCGCAACTATCGGGCGGGCAGAAGCAGCGCGTGGGCATTGCGCGCGCGCTGGCCACCCGCCCGCAGATCCTGCTGTGCGACGAAGCCACCAGCGCGCTGGACCCGCAGACCACCGCCTCGGTGTTGCAGCTGCTGGCGCAGATCAATCGCGAGCTCAGTCTGACCATCGTGCTGATCACCCACGAGATGGACGTGATCCGCCGGGTCTGCGACCGCGTGGCGGTGCTGGACGCCGGCAAGCTGGTGGAGACCGGCCCGGTGACCGAGGTCTTCCTGCATCCCAAGCACGCCACCACCCGGCGCTTCGTGTCCGAAGCCGAGCATGTGGACGAAGCCGAGCTGCATCGCGATTTCGCCGCGGTGGGCGGGCGCATCGTGCGGCTGACCTTCCTGGGCAACGGCACCTACGAACCTGTGTTGGGCCGCATCGCCCGCGAAACCGGTGTGGACTACAACATCCTGTCCGGGCGGGTGGATCGCATCAAGGACACGCCCTACGGCCAGCTCATCGTCGCCCTGACCGGCGGCGACCAGAACGCTGCACGCGCCGGTTTCGTCGCCGCCGGCGTAGAGGTGGAGGATCTGCGCGTATGACCCCGATCGTTGCTGCCGCCAGCGGCTTCTTCCGCAATCTCGATGCCGCCAAGTGGGGCGATATCGGCCAGGCCACCCTCGATACCTTGCTGATGCTGGCCGGCGCGTTGCCGCTGACCTTGCTGATCGGCCTGCCGCTGGGCGTTGCGCTGTTCCTGTGCGGCGCGCCGCAGTTACGCCGGCGCCCGGTGCTGTACGGCGTGCTGGCGGCGCTGATCAACCTGTTGCGCTCGGTGCCCTTCATCATTTTGATGATCGCGATGATCCCGCTCGCGCTGATGCTGATGGGCACCTCGCTTGGCGTCCGCGGCGCGATCCTGCCGCTGGTGGTCGGCGCCGCGCCGTTCTACGCGCGCCTGGTGGAAACCGCGCTGCGCGAGGTCGACCGCGGGATCATCGAAGCCAGCCAGGCAATGGGCGCCACCACCCGGCAACTGGTGCTGCGGGTGCTGTTGCCCGAAGCGCGCCCCGGCCTGATCGCCGGCGCCACCGTGACCACCATCGCGCTGATCGGTTTCACCGCGATGGGCGGTGCGATCGGTTCCGGCGGCCTGGGCGATGTGGCCTATCGCGAGGGCTACCTGCGCTCGCACTCGGACGTGGCACTGATCACGGTCATCGCCTTGCTGGTACTGGTGCAGGTGCTGCAGATGCTGGGCGACCGCCTGGTGGCGCATTACAGCCGGCGTTGAGCCGGTATGCGGCCGTTGGGGCGCGTGTGACCCCAACCGCTGCAGCGCCCCGTCCGCACCGCGCGGTGCATCGCTGCCACACGCCGCGTCTGGTAGGTTGATGACCTGCGGCAGGCCCGCATTCCTCCTCCCACGGATCCCTACATGAGCACATTCGCGTTTCGTTCCCTCCTGGCGGCAGCCACGCTGGCATTGGCCTCCTGTGGCGGCGGCGGTGGCAGTAGCGGCGGCGACACCCTGACCGTGGCCGCCACGGCCGTGCCGCATGCCGAAATCCTGGAAGTGGTCGAACCGCTGCTGGCCAAGCAGGGCGTCAAGCTCGATGTGCGGGTGTTCAACGACTACGTGCAGCCCAACGACCAGGTCGTGCAGAAGCAGATCGACGTCAACTACTTCCAGACCGAGCCCTATCTGGATGCGTACAACCGCGACCGCAAGAGCCAGCTGGTCACCGTCGTGGGCGTGCATATCGAGCCGTTCGGTGCCTATTCGCGCCGCTTCAAGGCCCTGGCCGATCTGCCTACCGGTGCCGACGTGGTGATCCCCAACGACCCGAGCAACAACAGCCGTGCGCTGATCCTGCTCGACAAGGCCGGGGTGATCAAACTCAAGGACCCGAGCAATGCGCTGTCCAGCCAGCGCGACATCGTCGAAAACCCCAAGCAACTCAAATTTCGCGAACTCGATTCGGCCATGCTGCCGCGCGTCCTGGACCAGGTCGACCTGGCGCTGATCAACACCAACTACGCGCTCGATGCCGGGCTCAATCCCACCCGCGATGCGCTAGCGATCGAAAGCAAGGACTCGCCCTACGTCAATTTCCTGGTGGCGCGCGCCGACAACAAGGACGATGCGCGCGTGCAGAAACTGGCCAAGGCGCTGACCAGCCCGGAAGTGAAGGCCTTTATCGAGCAGAAGTACAAAGGCGCGGTGCTGCCGGCGTTTTAAGCGCAGGCAGCGACGGCAAGACACCAGGCGTCTTACCATGACTTGTAGTAATAGATGCCATCGGCCGTCATGACGAGGTTGATGGCATTTTCCTCGCCATTGCGATCGCTCGTGCTGGGGTGAAGCTTGGCGCCCACGATATTGAAGTCGTGCCCGAGCGCCAGCAGGTCTCTCTCGATTTCGAAGCTGCCCAGCTCGTCCTGGTTGGAGATCATGCCGCCTACCAGGAATATGTCGGGTTCCTCCACGCCTTCTTCGCGCATGTCGTTGCGGATTTCGGAAAGCGCATCCTGTATCCCGGAATAATGCAGCAGGCCCAGGATGCCGTGGCCGCGAGAATTGGTTCCTTTCGCGCAAATGCACACGCATGACGACAAGCCGTGCGTGCCGATCGAATCGAATCCATCTTGCGCCAGATTGATGACGATACAGTCGTCCCTATCCACATCCAGTGTCCGGCTGGCCTGGATGTCGCGTGCGGACTGGACTGCGAAGATATGGGATGTGTCGAAGAGTGCGGCGTATTGCCGTTCCAGATCGTGAAATGGCTGAATCTGCTCCCGGGTAAAGCCGTCCGGGATGGGGAATGCGTCGCTGCCGGATGGCCGCGCGCGGCTGGACGCCGGTGCGTGATCGCAATTGCCCGCGTGTC
The DNA here is from genome assembly GCF_041475645.2 of Xanthomonas sp. NCPPB 3569. NCBI lineage: Bacteria > Pseudomonadati > Pseudomonadota > Gammaproteobacteria > Lysobacterales > Lysobacteraceae > Xanthomonas > Xanthomonas sp. NCPPB 3569. The sequence continues at coordinate 4,279,244 of NZ_CM192969.1, read as the reverse complement.
GGCAACACGCTTTCTCGGTCTTGGGCGTGACAACCCCTGGCAGTCGGGGTGGGGCGCTGGCCATTGCGCAGTCTCGTCGGCTGGATCGGCCGAAGGCGGCGGCTCGGCGGTGTCGGCGGCGCCGGTGGATGTGGCGGGTCTGATGGAAGCCGGCTTCATGGAGTCAGGACCGTCCGCGATACACGTCCGGATCCTCGCATCGCCCCTGCGTGGAGAGGCGCCCGCTGCCGAACCGATGGCGCTGGAAAACGAAGTGTTCTGCATCGACGAGACGGATGCGCAGGACCTGTTTCATCGCACCTCTGGCTTTGATCGCGTGGAGGTGCGCGCCGATCCCAAGCTCAACCGTCCGCCGATCCGGTTTCAGCTCGTCAGGCGGGTGTTGGGTCCTTGCTAAAACGGTGCCCGCATCGCAGCGGTGCATTGGCGTGCCAGTGATGTCGGTATGGTCGTTGCCGATCTGGGCAGGCTGCGCTCGATCCTTTCCTGCGCGGTGCACGCTGCCGCGTTCGCCCAGCCGGGTGCGTTCGCGGCGCGGCAGATGGCGCCAAACACGCGCCGCTGCACGTCTGCGTAGTAGCGTCATCGGCCATCTTTCTTCGGCAGTCTCCCGATGCCTTTGCTGCTTGCCATTCCGCTGGCTGTGATCATTGCCCTGGCAGTATTCGTGGTGGTGTTCCCGTTGTCGCTGCTGCAGCGCTTCCGCATGGGCACTGCACGTCGTCAGGCACGCGGCTGGCTGCTGATGATCAACCTGGTGTCGGCGGGCATCTCCAGCGTGCTGTTTGCGATCTTCAGCCTGATCGCGGCGGCGTTCTGGCCCGGCGCGATCAGCCACGCCGCATTCGGCTGGGCCTGCGGGTTGGCGCTCGGTGCGTTGGCCCTGCGCCTGACCCGCTTCGAACGCACCACGCAAGGCCTGTTTTACCGGCCCAACGTCTGGCTGGTCATGGGCTTGACCGCATTGGTCGTGGTGCGGGTGATCGCCGGGATGGTGCAGGGCTGGCGCAGCGCCTGGCAGGGTGTCGTCTGGCCTACCGAAGGGTGGCTCAGTCATGCCAGCCTGCTCGGCGCTGCCGGCGTCTTGCTCGGTTATGCGCTCGCCTATGCCACCTTGCTGTGGTGGCGCTGGCGCAGCGCACGTCTGCGCGGCAGCGTGTATTGGCGGTGATTCTGTTACTGCCAGCCCTCTCGGTGCTGGCAGTAACAATTTAAAGTGCGCCTAATTAATTGATTGCTTCCGCAGCTTTAAGCGTCTGGGGGTCTGCTGGTGCTAGGCGAATGGAACTTAGGCAATCTGGAGAGGTCTCCGGGAAGGAAAACTCCATCTTCTCCTGATTTTTAACAACGGCCAAAGTTAATGTCTCTGAACTGCTCTGTCCCCTCGGGATATTTGAAATCACATAATTCGGATATCGACTCTTGAAATCCTGACGAGAGACGCAGGAGCCTTCCAGACTCAGTAAGACTGACTCGATATTTTTTTTATCCGCTGATATTGATATGGAAGAGTTCTTGGCAGTCAGATGGTCGCCTATTTTTAATATCCCTCCGCTAACCTTATACGTTCCTTCGTTTTTCAGATTCGGCGTCGAAATTCTGGCCCCAGGCCATGAATTAATAAATTCAGAGGGTGATTTTTTGAGATTTCTCGAAATTTCTTCGGCTAGTTCAAACGTACGGGCAGCATCCGCCGCTGTGGCTGCTGAAATTTTATTTGCATATACTGAAGGTGCAATCAGAGCAGCAAGTAGCGTTATTGCAAGGCGGAAATATAATGATCTGTTAAGGAAGTTTGTCATACTGCTCTCCGTAATATACGTTATAGTTCTGTCCTGTGGTTGAGGTTACGTTATTCGCGCAGAAGGATTTTCCAACATTTGAGGCAACATTGGGTCCTCCAGCATAGTAAATCCCGAAAAGCTGATCGGGATTTGATGCTGCAAGGTTAATGTCTATGCTATTTTGAGTGGAACTCCATATTTCATTCCTTGCAACTATGTTATTTGTTACGGCAAGTCCTTCCATCTTGCATGCTTCATCTATATATGCTTGTCGAGTCGTTTTGGCAAACGAATAGTTGAATTTCACATGACCAAACTCATGGGCTAGGGCTGAGACTGTAAAATACATGCCCGGCATATCTTGACTCTCGCAGCTATAATTTTGGATATACACAGCTTTATTTGGCATGTCCGTATAGCTGGCCGCGCCGTAAGCGATCGTAAAATTAGGGCTGCTGTTTATCTGTTCAGTAAGTGTCGTTGACTGGGAAGTTATGAAGTCAATGCAGGTTCCAAGTCCTGTGGTAGGGACAGTTGTCTGAGCCTGAGTTCCAAAGGAAACGAGTGAGAGAAGAAATATCGCGGCGGCTACATGGCATCTTATGCTCATGGTATCTCCATATTTAATTGAAGAAGTCGTGCTGATTTCTACACGATCTATCCCCCCTTCCGCGAAATCCTAAACGTAAAATTCCCTTTAAACTGAGGTTTTGATCAAAAAAACAGGCCCTTGCGGGCCTGTTTGGTGGAAGTGCTTAGTTAACCGCTCTGCTTAGAAGCGCGCACCGATGCCGAAGCCAACGGTCCACGGATCCAGTTCCAGCTCGCTGCCGGTGCCCTGGCCACCCACGCGCAGTTCCGGACGCGAACGCATGTAGCGGGCGTCGGCACGTGCGAACCAGGTGGAGTTGATGTTCATGTCCACACCAACGGTGCCGATGACGCCCTTGGCGGTGCTCAGGCCCACGTGATCGCCGGTGGTCGAGGCCGCGTCGATCTTCTCGTTGCTGAAGTTCGACTCGTAGTAGCCCACACCCACGAACGGACGGAACACGCTGTCGGCTTCGCCGAAGTGATACTGGCCGCTGATGGCGATCGGCTGCTGCTCGACGGTACCGACCTTGCCCACGCCATCGGCGTTGACACGGTGATTGAACTTGTCGGCTGCGCCCCACAGTTCAACGGCCCAGTTGTCGTTGATGTAGTAGCTGGCGCTCAGCGTCGGTGCCGGGCCGCCATCGACGTCCAGGCCCGGAGCCGGGTTGTTCTTGGGGTTCAGCAGCGCCACGCCACCGACCACGGCCCAATGCTTGCCAGAAGCGGTATCGCCGCTGGTGGACATGCTGCTGGAAGAAGTCGAGGAGGTGTCGCCGGTATAGGTGGTGTCCTGCGCGAACGCGGACGGTGCAATCGCAAGTGCAGATACAGCAGCCAGGCTCAGGATGGAAATGGAACGCATGAGGGTCTCCTCGTCTTGTTGTTGGGCCCGTGGAGTGGGCCGCGCCAAAACTATTCCTAAAAATCTGAATCCACGCCCACCTGCACCCCGCTAAAATTTCGTTTGTTCAGGAATTCCCCCAAGAAGGCCGCCGTTACGTCATGCAGTCTGAAAAAGACATTCACGCAGATGCGATTGCCGTGACGGAAAAACACGTCAGCCGAGGCTTGCCAGCGCACATTCGCAGCGATTGCAGGGTGTTGCTGCTTGGTTCGATGCCCGGCGTCGCATCACTGGAAGCCGCGCGTTACTACGCGCATCCACGCAATCGTTTCTGGCCGCTGATGCATGCCCTGTTGGGCATTGATACGGCCGCAAGCTATGCACTGCGCCTGCAAGCATTGCTCGACCATCGCGTGGGCCTGTGGGATGTCATCGGCCAATGCGAGCGGCGCGGCAGTCTGGATACGTCCATTGTGGCGGCGAGCATCGTGGTCAATCCGCTGCCCGCGTTGCTGGCCACGCTGCCGCAGCTGCGCATGGTGGCCTGCAATGGCACTGCGGCAGCGCAGGCCTGGCGCCGGCACGTCCAGCCGCTGCTATCGGCGCGGCTGTGCGCGCTGCCAGTCCTTGCGTTGCCATCCACCAGCCCGGCCAATGCCGCCTGGTCGCTACCGCGGCTGGCGGCCGCCTGGCAGCCGCTGTGCGATGCGGTGCGCTAGCCGGTGCGAAACAACACAAGGTGAGTGTGGAACGCGAGCGTCGCTGCGAACCGCGCCGCGGTCGCGGTGCTCCGCAGCGATTGTCGATGCACGCTGCCGCACCGCTGTCGACACCCGCGTTGTGTGTGGCGGCCATTGGCCAGAAGTCATGCCAGCCTCCGGCACGGGTCTGCGTGCCAGCGTTGCAGGCATGCTGCAGCCAGCCCGCAACGGAGTGTGGTCAGATGGCGATCAAGCACGCAATCACGATGGCAGCAGCTGCGTTGTTCGGTCTGTTGAGCGGCGCAGGGGTGGCCGCTGCCAAGGACCAGGACCTGCACTGCGAGGTCAGCAGCGGTTACGACCTCACGCTCAACCCACGCAGCCTGATCCTGATCCGCGAATCAGGCACGCCGCAGCGGCTGGTGATGCGCCAGGGCGCGCTGTTCGTCGACGACCGCTGGGTTGCATTGAGCGCTGACGATCGTGCCCGCCTGATCCAGTTCGAGCGCCAGACCCGCGATGTGGTGCCGCTGGCGCAGGACGTCGGGCGCGAAGCGGCCGATATCGCAATCACCGCACTGGGTGAGGTGGCCGCCGGCTTCAGTCGCAGCCCGGACGCCACGCGCGCGCAGCTGGCAAACGTGCGCGAGAAGATCGATGTGCGCTTGAAGCAGAGCTTCAGCAAAAGCCAGCTGACCCCGATCGATATCGACGACGACATCGGCGCGCTGGTCGCCGAGCTGCTGCCGCAGCTGATCGGCGATGTGGTGGCCGGTGCGGTGCAGTCCGCAATCACCGGAAATGACGTGCAGCTGCGTTCGCTCGATGGCATGGAGGCGCGCGTCGAGCGCCTGGTCGAGCCACAGGCGCGTGCATTGCGGCCGCGCGCGCAGCAGTTGTGCCAGCGCCTGGAAGCGCTCGATGGGCTGGACAATGCGCTGGCGTATCGTTTGCCGTCGGGCGAGCCACTGCAACTGTTGCGGGTCGATCGACGCGCAGCAAAATGATCGGCGTGCACATGCATGCGGACGCTGCATCCTGCCTGGCGCGCGATTTTTTGCACGGCAATGGTTGGCGCTGCGGCCCGCAGCCGGCCACAATAGGGGTTTCCCCATTCTGTTGCCGGAGTTCCCCGTATGGCCGAAATCAAGGAAGCACTTGTCCCCGATATCGGTGACTACAGCGACGTCCCGGTAATCGAGGTGCTGGTGTCCGTCGGCGATACGGTCAGCAAGGACCAGAGCCTGGTCACGCTGGAATCGGACAAGGCCACCATGGAAGTGCCTTCGTCGGTGGCTGGTGTGGTCAAGGAGATCAAGGTCAAGGTCGGCGATTCGCTCTCGCAGGGCGCGCTGGTGGCGTTGATCGAAGTGGCTGATGCCGGCGCCGATGCCGCCAAGCCCGCCGCTGCCGCCGCGCCCGCCGCACCGGCCAAGGCTGCGCCCGCCGCCGCCCCGGCACCGGCTGCCAAGGCCGAATCTGCTGCGCCTGCGGCCTCCTCGGACGGCGGCGGCCTGATCGAAGCGCGTGTGCCCGATATCGGCGATTACACCGACATCCCGGTGATCGAAGTGCTGGTGGCCGTGGGCGATACCGTCGCCAAGGATCAGAGCCTGGTCACGCTGGAATCGGACAAGGCCACGATGGAAGTCCCGTCCTCGGCCGCCGGCGTGGTCAAGGAACTCAAGGTCAAGGTCGGCGACACGCTCTCGCAGGGCAATGTGGTGGCGATCATTGCAGCCGCCGACGGCGGCGCCGGTGCGGCGCAGTCGCCGGCCAAGCCAACCACCGACACCGCCGAAACCGCGGGCAAGGTCGAGCCGGTTGCCGTCCCGGCCGAGCCGGACAAGCTGGCCCAGCGCGAAATCGCGCAGGTGCAGGGTGCGCGTTCCAGCACCGGCACGCCGACAGCGCAGGGCGGCCAGCCGTCCGCAGGCAACCCGAGCAGCCCGCCGGTGACCTTCGACGCCGACAGCGTGCTGCCGTCCAAGGTGCCGTACGCCAGCCCGGTGGTGCGCGTGTTCGCACGCGAACTGGGCGTGGACCTGAACCAGCTCAAGGGCAGCGAAAAGGGCGGCCGCATCACGCGTGAAGACGTGCAGCGCTTCGTCAAGGCCGCACTCAGCGGTGGCGTACCTGCCGCAGCCGGCGCGGCGCCGGCCGGTGGCGGCAACGGTCTGAACCTGCTGGCCTGGCCGAAGGTGGACTTCAGCAAGTTCGGCGAGACCGAGACCCAGCCGCTGTCGCGCATCAAGAAGATTTCCGGTGCCAACCTGGCGCGCAACTGGGCCATGATTCCGCACGTCACCCAGTTCGAGTCGGCCGACATCACCGACCTGGAAGCCCTGCGCGTGGCGCTCAACAAGGAGAACGAGAAGGCCGGCATTAAGCTGACCACGCTCGCGTTCCTGATCAAGGCCAGCGCCGCGGCACTGAAGAAGTTTCCCGAGTTCAACGCCTCGCTGGATGCGGCCGGCGAAAACCTCACCCTGAAGAAGTACTTCCACATCGGGTTTGCGGCCGATACGCCCAACGGCCTGGTCGTGCCGGTGATCCGCGATGTCGACAAGAAGGGCGTGCTGCAGATTGCGCAGGAAAGCGGCGAGCTGGCCAAGAAGGCCCGCGACGGCAAGCTGGGTCCGGCCGACATGAGCGGCGGTTGTTTCTCGATCAGTTCGCTCGGCGGTATCGGCGGCACCGCGTTCACGCCGATCATCAATGCGCCGGAAGTGGCGATCCTGGGTGTGTCCAAGTCGGCGATGCAGCCGGTCTGGAACGGCAAGGACTTCGCGCCCAAGCTGATGCTGCCGTTGTCGCTGAGCTACGACCACCGCGTCATCGACGGCGCCTTGGCAGCCCGTTTCACCACCTACCTCAGCCAGGTGCTGGCCGACATGCGTCGCGTCCTGCTGTGAGGGCCGCGCTGCTGACCATCGCCGCGCTCGGCCTGCTGCCGTGGACAAACGTGGCCGCACGCGAATGCGAGAGCACGCTCGGCCGCGGCTGGCCGCCGGCCGTGGGCAACTACGGCACTGCGGTCACCACGTTGCTGGATGGCGGCACCAAGCCGGCCTTGTCGTTGCTGACCCTGCCCACGCGGGGCGTGGAGAGCGCGGTGTCGCTGGTGCCGGGCAAGGAGGGCGCCGACTGGACCCTGCGGCATAGCCGCGCCGAGGAGCGCGTCTACAGCTGGGTCAGCCAGACCGACCGCGGCAGCGTGCAGTTCCGCACTGAGCAGACCCCGGAAACGGTCGAGATCCCGATACCGGCGCCGTTGGCCAAGCGTCTGGTCAGCAACTGGACCAACACGCTGACCCAGCTCGCGCCGAACGGACGCACCGCGCCGGTGAGCGAGGGCGAAGTGCTCTCGTTCCAGGTCGATGGCGTGCGCTACAGCGGCGCTCGCCCCAGCTGCGGTGCCGGCGAGTTGCTGCTGAAACAGGCCGCGCTGCTGATCGAAGCCAGCGAAGGCAAGGAAAAGAAGCGCGACAAGCGCTGGACCCAAATCGAATCGTCGCTGGATGAACTCCAGCAGACGCTTGCCGGCACGGCCGGTTGAGCTACAGGAGAAGCAAATGGCGGTCATTGAAATCAAGGTTCCCGACATCGGCGATTACAGCGATGTCCCCGTCATCGAAGTGCTGGTCGCCGTTGGCGACAGCGTGGCCAAGGACCAGGGCCTGGTGACGCTGGAGTCGGACAAGGCCACGCTGGAAGTGCCGTCCTCGGCTGCCGGCGTGGTCAAGGAGCTCAAGGTCAAGGTTGGCGATACCCTGTCCGAAGGGGCGGTGGTGGTGCTGCTGGAAACCGAAGGCGAGGCCGCCGCGCCGGCCAAGGCTGAACCCAAGGCTGCCCCGGCCGCTGCAGCGCCTGCCCCCGCACCGGGCAGCAAGCCGCCGGTGACGCCGTCGCACGGCGCTCCAGCCGAGCCGGCTGCGCCCAAGCCGGCGCTGGCCAGCGGCAAGCCGGCCGACATCGAATGCAAGATGGTGGTGCTCGGCGCCGGCCCCGGCGGCTACACCGCTGCCTTCCGCGCGGCCGACCTGGGCCTGGACACGGTGCTGGTCGAGCGCTATGCCAGCCTGGGCGGTGTCTGCCTCAACGTCGGCTGCATCCCGTCCAAGGCGCTGCTGCATGCCGCCGCGGTGATCGATGAAGTGGCCCATGCCGGCGACTTCGGCGTGGACTTCGGCCAGCCCAAGATCACCCTGGACAAGCTGCGCGAGTACAAGGAAAAAGTGGTCGGCAAGCTCACCGGCGGGCTGGCCAGCATGGCCAAGCAGCGCAAGGTACGCACCGTCACCGGCGTGGCCAGCTTCGTCTCGCCCAACGAACTGGAGATCGTCGGCGCCGACGGCACCACCCAGCTGCTGCGCTTCGAGCACTGCATCATCGCCGCCGGCTCGCAGGCGGTGAAGCTGCCCAACTTCCCGTGGGACGACAAGCGCGTGATGGACTCCACCGACGCGCTGGAACTGCACGACATCCCCAAGACCCTGCTGGTGGTCGGCGGCGGCATCATCGGCCTGGAAATGGCCACGGTGTACAGCGCGCTCGGCAGCAAGGTCACCGTGGTCGAGTTCATGGACCAGCTGATGCCGGGTGCCGACAAGGACCTGGTCAAGCCGCTGGCCGATCGCTTGAAGAAGCAGGGCGTCGAGGTCCATCTCAAGACCAAGGCCACCGACGTCACCGCCGACAAGAGCGGCATCACCGTGTCCTTCGAAGCGGCCGCGGAAGGCGAAAAGCCCGGTCTGCAGGCCACCACGTACGACCGTGTGCTGGTCGCCGTGGGCCGCAGCCCCAACGGCAAGAAGATCGGCGCGGACAAGGCCGGCGTCACCATCACCGAGCGCGGCTTCATTCCGGTCGACCGGCAGATGCGCACCAACGTGCCGCACATCTTCGCCATCGGCGACATCGTCGGTAACCCGATGCTGGCCCACAAGGCCACCCACGAAGGCAAGCTGGCCGCCGAAGTGGCTGCCGGCGAGAAGAAGGAATGGGTGGCGCGGGTGATCCCGTCGGTGGCCTACACCAACCCGGAAATCGCCTGGGTCGGCGTCACCGAAACCGAAGCCAAGGCCAAGGGCCTGAAGGTCGGCGTTGCCAAGTTCCCGTGGGCCGCCAGCGGCCGCGCGATCGGCATCGGCCGTACCGAGGGCTTCACCAAGCTGATCTTCGACGAAGAGACCCATCGCGTGATCGGTGGCGCCATCGTCGGCGTGCATGCTGGCGACCTGCTGGCCGAGATCGGCCTGGCGATCGAGATGGGTGCCGAGGCCGAAGACATCGGCCACACCATCCACGCGCATCCGACCCTGAGCGAATCGGTCGGCATGGCCGCCGAGGTCTACGACGGCACCATCACCGATCTGTACATCCCCAAGAAGAAGTGATGCCGCTCCGCACGACCGTGCTACGTGTGGCACGGTCGCCGCGGTAGTGACGCGACGCATGGAGGTCGCCGTGGGGCAGGGCAATCTGTGTCCCGAACTGCAGGCGCTGCTGCAGCGCGAACTGGCCAGCGGCAACCGCATCGCCGAGCCGCCGCAGCGGACCGACTGGCCACATCCGGGCTCGGTGTTCGTCTCGTTGAAGCGCGACTTGCGCAGCGACGTGGCGTCGCTGCCGGCGACGGTGCAGCATGCGATCTGCACCGATCCGCACTACGGTTGGCATGACGAGTGCTACTGCACCACGCACCAGCATCTGTTGGTGGCCGGTGCGACCAAGCCCCCGTGAGCGTGTGCACCCAGCTGCCAGGTGGCTGCTGCCGGGTCGGTTACCTGCCACGCACCGGTTAAACGACAAAACCCCGCATCGCTGCGGGGTTCTGCATGAAGCTGCTTTTCGGATCCCGGGTCCCGGGGCCGGAAAGAATCAGAACGCGAGCGTCACGCCTGCCACCGGGCCCTTGAACTCCTGCTTCAGGCCGACCAGGCCGTCGCTGCCCTCGCGGTCCACGTCCAGCTTGAACCAGTCGTAGCCGGCGAAAATGCCGAAGTTCTTGGTGAAGCGGTATTCGGCAATGGCGTTGGCGCGGCTCAGGTCGCCGTCGTAGTCGCCGAAGTCGCCCCAACTGGTGTTGAGGTACTGGCCCTGCACGTTGAACAGCCAATGTTCGCTGGGACGCGCGGTGAAGCGGATGCCGACGACCGGCGCAACGCCGTCTTCGCTTTCATCCAGGACATCGCCACTGAACAACGTACCCAGATCGGCGTAGGCATTGGCCTCGACCTTGGCGTACTCGGCGCCGATCTGCAGGCCCAGGCTGAATTCCGGAGAATCGATCACCGAGTAGTCGTACACGAAAGTGGCGACCTGGTACTTCAGCTCGCCCTTGATGAAGCTGCCCGACGGCACGGTCACGCCACCGGCGCTCAGGTCCTGGCTCAGGGTCTCGCGACGATCCTTGTCGTACTTGAAGTAGTCGAAGATCAGGCGCTGGCGGGTGCTGATGCGGAACACGCCATCCACGCGCGGCTCCCATTCCTTGCCGCCCAGCTTGAAGTCTTCGTTGACCGAGACATTGTTGCCGGCCAGCAGCGTGTTGCCGCGGATGGTGTTGTCGTTGTCGACATTCATCGCGCCGAGGCGGAGCTGGAAGCGATCATCGGTGTCTTCGGCGTGTGCGGGCGCGATATAGGCGACGGCCAGGACGCACGGGATCGCCAGTGCGAGGAGGTGTTTCATGGGAGCTCCGAATTCTTGGAATGGTCAGGCGGTTCGGCCTGTGCAGCGCATAGTCGATAAGCGCGCGTCTTTCAAAAGTGAAGGGGCCGTCCAATCAGCGTGAAGGCGGCCGTAGCAATCGGACAAAACGGTCCGCTTCGCTAGTCCTTTGGTCGAGTCATGGAACGCGTGCAACGTCACTGCCACGGTCGTCCAGGAGCCAGGCAAACCAAGCGTTCGATTGGACCGCGGATGGGAAGGTCGCGGGGTGCGACAAAATGCGTACAAAAGCAGGAGCCCCGGTCTCCCAGGGCTCCTAGACGCGGCCTGCGGCGGTACCTTTCGACGAGGATGTGCAGGCCTCACAAGTTATGACCGCCAGTTTGTGGCAAAGTTCCCACCCGCTGCGGCGGCGGCCGCGTGGTGCATCGCAGCAAGCGATGACCTCTGCCGGTTGTCTCGCAATTTGTCCCATTGCTATACTTTCGCGGCTCGACGAGGCGCAACTGCGCTTCCCACTCATTCACACGTAAGGTAACCGTAGTGCTGAACTCCGTTGACGCGGGTCGGCGGTTGATGCTGCGCGCTGCGGTATATCCGCTTGCCGCCGTAGCTATAGCCAGTCTGGGGTTGCTGTTGGTCGGTCCCCGTTACGCTGCCGGTCTGGCATTGACCGGATTTGCGACGGTGCTGGGCGGTTGGGTTGCGGCACGTACCGCGCTAGGCGGCGGTATCCAGGCAGCGGGCATCGCCATGGTGCGGCTGATCCTGGCGATGGTGCTGAAGTGGGTGTTGGTTTTCGTGGCGCTGGCGCTGGGCTTCGGCCTGTGGCGGCTGCCTCCTCTGGCTTTGCTGGCAGGTATCGCCATCGGGCTGATTTTTCAGGTTCTGGCTCTGGCCAGGCGTTGATTCGAACTTAAAAGGGCTCCGGACACATGGCGGGCGAGGCAGCAACACCTACCTCCTATATCCAGCATCACTTGCAGAACCTGATCGTTCCGGTTCGCGATGGTGGCGGCACGTTTTGGACCATCCACCTCGACACCCTGATCATGGCGGTGTTGATGGGTCTGGTCATGGTCCTGGCGTTCTGGACGGCGACCCGCAATGCCACGGCCGGTGTGCCGGGCAAGTGGCAGGCATTCGTTGAGATCTGCCTGGAGTTCGTCGATCGCCAGGCCAAGGACACCTACCACGGCAGCAGCAAGCTGGTGACCCCGATCGCGATCACCATCTTCTTCTGGATCCTGTTGATGAACCTCATCAAGATGATCCCGGCCGATTTCATCGCCATCCCGCTGGGCTGGGCCGGCGTGCACGCCTGGAAGCCGGTGCCGACCGCCGACGTCAACGCCACCTTGGGCATGTCGATCAGCGTGTTCTTCCTGATGATCGTGTTCTCGCTGCGCTCCAAGGGCGTGGGCGGCATGACCAAGGAATTCCTGACGGCGCCGTTCGGCAAATGGATGATGCCGTTCAACCTGCTCTTGAACATCGTCGAGTGGCTGAGCAAGCCGATTTCGTTGGCGATGCGACTGTTCGGCAACATGTTCGGCGGCGAGATCGTCTTCCTGCTGATCTGGGTGCTGGGCGGTGCGGGCATCGCCGGCATGGTCGCTGGCGGCGCATTCGGCCTGGGCTGGATGCTGTTCCACCTGCTGGTGATTCCGCTGCAGGCCTTCATTTTCATGATGCTGTCGATCGTGTATCTGAGCCTGGCTGAAGACAGTCACTGAGTTTGCGTCACCCTTCATCTGCTTTATTCCGCTTCATCCATCACCCTTAGAAACTTTCGTTCGGAGATCACCATGTACCTCGCCGTCCTGACCAACCTCGCTCAAGTCCAGAGCTCCACCGTCCTCGCCGTCGGCATCATGATCGGCCTGGCCGCGCTGGGTGCCGGCCTCGGTCTGGCCATCATGGCTGGCAAGTTCCTGGAATCGGCTGCGCGCCAGCCGGAACTGATCCCGGTGCTGCAGGTGCGTATGTTCATCACCGCCGGCCTGATCGACGCCGCGTTCATCATCAGCGTCGCTGTCGGCCTGCTGTTCGCCTTCGCCAACCCGCTGGCCCAGGTGTTCATCGAGCGTCTGTCGCAGGCTGCCGGCTGATCCAGCGGTAGCAGGATGTGGATGCAGCCCTTGGCGGTTGCATCCGCGGATGAAGGTTGGAAAGCGCCGCCGTGCGGTGGCGCTTTCACCCCTAAACAGCGATTGAGCGACCCATGGATATCACCCTTACCATCTTTGCCCAGGCGCTGGCCTTCGCCGGTCTGATCTGGATCGTCGCGACCAAAATCTGGCCGCCGCTGCTGCAGGCGATCGAAGAGCGTCAGCAAAAGATCGCTGAAGGTCTGGCTGCGGCCGACCGTAGTCAGAAGGATCTGGCGCAGGCGCAGGAAAAGGTCAACGAAGCACTCAAGGACGCACGCACCAAGGCCAACGAGATCATCGATCAGGCCCATGCGCGCGCCAACCAGATCATCGAAGCGGCCAAGCTGGAGGCAATTGCCGAAGCCAACCGTCAGAAGGATCTGGCGCAGACCGAAATCGACGCATCCGCCACGCGTGCCCGCGAGGAGCTGCGCAAGCAGGTCTCGGTGCTGGCCGTCAGCGGTGCAGAAAAGCTGCTCAAGCGCGAAATCGACGCCAACGCCCACAAGGCGCTGCTCGACGAGCTGGCGGCGGAGATTTAAGCGATGAGTCAGGCCCTCACCCTTGCCCGTCCCTACGGCCGTGCCGCGTTTGCGATCGCGCGTGAGGGCGGCAACTTCGCGCCCTGGTCCGATGCGCTGGCGTTTTCGGCGCAGGTGGCCGGCGACCCGCGCGTGGCCGCATTGCTGCTCAATCCGGCCCTGGGCCAGGACCAGGCAGTGACGCTGCTGGCCCCGCCGCAGGCGGGCGAGGACTATCTGCGTTTCCTCGGCGTGCTTGCCGATGCGCAGCGGCTGTCGCTGCTGCCGGAAGTGGCAGGCTTGTACGAACAACTGCGTGCCGAGGCCGAACATGTCGTCAAGGCGACGGTGACCTCGGCCGCTGCAATGAGCCAGACCGAACTCGACACGATCGCGGCTGCGCTTAAGAAGCGCTTCGGCCGCGACGTGGACATCACCACCGCAGTCGATGCGTCGCTGATCGGCGGCGCGGTGATCGACACCGGCGACGTGGTCATCGACGGCTCGCTGAAAGGCAAGCTTGCGCGTCTGCAAAGCTCGCTCGCCCACTGAATTCACATAAACGCATGGCCCTTGCGGCCGGCACCTAGGACTGAACGATGGCAACCACGCTCAACCCCTCCGAAATCAGCGACCTGATCAAGACCCGCATCGAGGCGGTCAAGCTGTCCGCAGAGTCGCGCAACGAAGGCTCCGTGACCAGCGTGTCCGACGGCATCGTGCGCATCTTCGGCCTGGCCGACGTGATGCAGGGCGAAATGATCGAACTGCCGAACAACACCTTCGCGCTGGCACTGAACCTGGAGCGCGATTCGGTCGGCGCCGTGGTGTTGGGCGATTACGAGAACCTGCGCGAAGGCGACGTGGCCAAGACCACCGGCCGCATCCTGGAAGTGCCGGTCGGTCCGGAACTGCTGGGTCGCGTGGTCAACGCACTGGGCGAGCCGATCGACGGCAAGGGCCCACTGGGCGCCACCCAGACCGCACCGGTGGAGCGCGTTGCGCCCGGCGTGATCTGGCGTAAGTCGGTCGACCAGCCGGTGCAGACCGGTTACAAGTCGGTCGACGCGATGATCCCGATCGGTCGTGGCCAGCGCGAGCTGGTCATCGGCGACCGTCAGACAGGCAAGACCGCGCTGGCGATCGACGCGGTGATCAACCAGAAGGGCACCGGCATCAAGTGCGTGTACGTGGCGATCGGCCAGAAGGCCTCCACCGTTGCCAACATCGTGCGCAAGCTGGAAGAAAACGGCGCGCTGGCGCACACCGTGGTGGTGGCTGCGACCGCCTCCGAATCGGCCGCGATGCAGTACATCAGCCCCTACGCCGGCTGCACGATGGGCGAGTACTTCATGGACCGCGGCGAAGACGCGCTGATCGTGTACGACGATCTGTCCAAGCAGGCCGTGGCCTATCGCCAGATCTCGCTGCTGCTCAAGCGCCCGCCGGGCCGCGAAGCCTATCCGGGCGACGTGTTCTACCTGCACTCCCGCCTGCTGGAGCGCGCCGCGCGCGTGTCCGAGGAGTACGTGGAGAAGTTCACCAATGGTGCGGTGACCGGCAAGACCGGTTCGCTGACCGCGCTGCCGATCATCGAAACGCAGGCCGGCGACGTGTCTGCGTTCGTGCCGACCAACGTGATCTCGATCACCGACGGCCAGATCTTCCTGGAAACCGACCTGTTCAACGCCGGTATCCGTCCGGCGGTCAACGCCGGCATCTCGGTGTCGCGCGTCGGTGGTGCGGCCCAGACCAAGATCATCAAGAAGCTGTCCGGCGGCATCCGCATTTCGCTGGCGCAGTACCGTGAGCTGGCGGCGTTCGCGCAGTTCGCCTCGGACCTGGACGAAGCCACCCGCAAACAGCTCGAGCGCGGTCAGCGCGTCACCGAGCTGATGAAGCAGAAGCAGTACGCGCCGATGTCCATCGCCAACCAGGCGCTGTCGATCTACGCCGTCAACGAGGGCTACCTGGACGACGTGCCGGTCAACAAGCTGCTGGCGTTCGAAGAAGGCCTGCACGCGCACTTCGCCAACACCCAGGGCGAGCTGGTCTCCAAGATCAACAGCACCGGCGGTTGGGACAACGACATCGAAGCCAGCTTCAAGAAGGGCATCGAAGAGTTCAAGACCACGGGCACCTGGTAAAGGCGCCGGGATTCGGGATTGGGCATTCGGGATTTGTAAGAATGGTGGATCGAGGTCTGTTGATCCTCGACCATCGTTTCGAGTCTCCAAATTAGGTATTCGGAAGTCGTGGTGCGGGACGTGGGAGGCTTTGGCCATTCCCGAATCCCGATTCCCGATTCCCACGAGCGAAGCGAGCGAGCAATGGCAGGCGGACGCGAAATCAAAACCAAGATCAAGAGCGTGCAGAACACCCGCAAGGTGACGCGCGCGCTCGAAATGGTCTCGGCCTCCAAGATCCGCAAGGCGCAAGAGCGCATGAAGACCTCGCGTCCGTATGCGCAGGCGATGAAGCAGGTGATCGGGCATCTGGCGCAGGCCAGCACCGATTTCCAGCATCCGTTCCTGATCGAGCGCGAGCAGGTCAAGCGGGTCGGCTACATCGTGATCTCGTCCGACCGCGGCCTGGCCGGCGGTCTGAACAACAACCTGTTCCGCAAGATGCTGGGCGAAGTGCGCCCGTGGCAGGACAAGGGCGCCGAGGTCGACGTGGTGACCATCGGTCAGAAAGCCTCGGCGTTTTTCCGTCGCATCAAGGTCAATATGGTCGGCAGCGTGACCCACCTGGGCGACGGCCCGCAGGTGGAACAGCTGATCGGTGTGATCAAGGTGATGATCGATGCCTTTATCGAAGGCAAGGTGGACCGCGTTTACCTGGTCTACAACCGCTTCGTGAATACCATGACGCAGAAGGCCAGCTTCGATCAGCTGCTGCCGCTGCCCGCCGCCGAGCACAAGGTGGCACACCACGATTGGGATTACCTGTACGAACCCGATGCCGCCACCGTGCTGGAGCACGTGATGACGCGTTACATCGAGTCGCTGGTGTACCAGGCCGTGCTGGAAAACGTGGCCTCCGAACATGCCGCGCGCATGGTGGCGATGAAGGCCGCCAGCGACAACGCCAACAAGATGATCGGCACCTTGCAATTGGTCTACAACAAGGCACGTCAGGCGGCGATCACCCAGGAAATTTCGGAAATCGTCAGCGGCGCGGCCGCCGTATAAGCACCGCCGGGATTGGGGATTCGGGATTGGTAGGAGCGCAGCGGACTGCGCCTTTGCAAATCCCCAATCACGAATCCCAAATCACAAAATTCCACGAGATGGCATCTGCCACTCGGACAGAACAAAGCTAACCGGAGCAGCAAAATGAGTCAGGGCAAGATCGTTCAGATCATCGGCGCGGTCGTCGACGTCGAATTCCCGCGCAATGAAGTGCCGAAGGTGTATCACGCGCTGAAGGTCGACGGCACCGACATCACCCTGGAAGTGCAGCAGCAGCTCGGCGACGGCGTCGTGCGCACGATTGCGCTCGGCTCCACCGATGGCCTGAAGCGCAACCTGGTCGCCACCAACACCGAACGCGCGATTTCGGTGCCGGTCGGTGCCGGTACGCTGGGTCGCATCATGGACGTGCTGGGCCGCCCCATCGACGAAGCCGGCGACGTGCAGGCCTCGGACCATTGGGAAATCCATCGCGGCGCACCGTCGTACGAAGACCAGTCCTCCAGCACCGAATTGCTGGAAACCGGCATCAAGGTCATCGACCTGATGTGTCCGTTCGCCAAGGGCGGCAAGGTCGGCCTGTTCGGCGGCGCCGGCGTCGGCAAGACCGTCAACATGATGGAGCTGATCAACAACATCGCCAAGGCGCACTCGGGTCTGTCCGTGTTCGCCGGCGTGGGCGAGCGTACCCGCGAGGGCAACGACTTCTACCACGAGATGAAGGACTCCAACGTCCTGGACAAGGTCGCGATGGTGTACGGCCAGATGAACGAGCCGCCGGGCAACCGTCTGCGCGTGGCGCTGACCGGCCTGACCATGGCCGAGTACTTCCGTGACGAGAAGGACGCCAGCGGCAAGGGTAAGGACGTGCTGCTGTTCGTGGACAACATCTACCGCTACACGCTGGCCGGTACCGAAGTGTCCGCGCTGCTCGGCCGTATGCCGTCGGCGGTGGGTTACCAGCCGACCCTGGCCGAGGAAATGGGCGTGCTGCAGGAGCGCATCACCTCGACCAAGAGCGGTTCGATCACCTCGATCCAGGCCGTGTACGTGCCTGCGGACGACCTGACCGACCCGTCGCCGGCGACCACCTTCGCCCACCTGGACTCGACCGTCACGCTGAGCCGTAACATCGCCTCGCTGGGTATCTACCCGGCCGTGGATCCGCTGGACTCCACCAGCCGCCAGATGGATCCGCTGGTGATCGGCCACGAGCATTACGACACCGCCCAGCGCGTCCAGCAGACCTTGCAGAAGTACAAGGAACTGAAGGACATCATCGCCATCCTGGGCATGGACGAGCTGAGCGAAGAAGACAAGCAGTCGGTGTCGCGCGCGCGCAAGATCGAGCGCTTCTTCAGCCAGCCCTTCCACGTGGCCGAAGTGTTCACCGGCTCGCCGGGCAAGTACGTCTCGCTGAAGGACACCATCCGCGGCTTCAAGGCAATCTGCGACGGCGAATACGACCACCTGCCGGAGCAGGCGTTCTACATGGTCGGCAGCATCGAAGAAGCCGTCGAGAAAGCCAACAAGATGAGCGCCAAGGCCTGATGCGATCCCAGCCGCTACGCGGCTGGAATCGGGAATCGGGAATCGGGAATCGTAAAGGCGGGTCATCGGTGGACTGGAATTGAACGGAATCGGAAAAGCGTGCAGCCAGCCGCTCTTCCCATTCCCGATTCCCGACTCCCGATTCCCCGCCTCACTACAGTGAGGCACCATGAGCACTATCCGTTGCGACATCGTCAGCGCCGAGAAGGAAATCTTCCACGGTGAGGCGACGCTGGTCGTGGCCACCGGCGAGTTGGGCGAGCTGGGCATTGCGCCCAAGCACGCGCCGCTGATCACCCGCCTGAAGCCGGGCAAGGTGGTGGTGACCACCGCCAATGGCGAACAGCTGGATTTCGCCATTTCCGGCGGCATCCTGGAAGTGCAGCCGCAGGTGGTGACCATCCTGGTCGACACCGCAGTGCGTGCGCAGGACATCGACGAAGCGGCCGTGCGCAAGGTCAAGGAAGAGGCCGAGCGGCTGCTGGCCAACCGTGGCAACACGGTGGACGTGGCCGAGGCACAGCGTCAGCTGGCCGAGGCGACAGTGCAGTTGCAGGCGCTGGAGCGCTTGCGTCGCAACCTCAAGCACTAAGCGGTGGTCTGCCCGCCTTCAAGGTGGGCGTGCACGTCAGGCAGCTGCGCCTTCGTCTGCAGCTCAGAAGTTCGAAACGCCGACCGTCGTGTCGGCGTTTTCGTTTTTGGAGCCCCGCGTGCGGCTGCGTGAATCCGCCGCAGCGCGCGGCAGGCACACTGCGTGCCTTGGCGCACCGCTGCACCGCAGCGGTGCATGGCAACGTTATTCCGGCACGTTGAGGAAGATGGCATGACCCGTTCGATCGATGGCATTCGCGCTTACATGGTGAGCGGCCTGTTGGCCGCCGGACTGCTGGGATGCGCATTGCCGGCGCGCAGCCAGCCGCCGCTGGATCTGTTGATGGACCGGATCGTGCAGCGCAATGCCATTGGCGACGCGGTAGCGCTAAGCAAGTGGGACAGCGGCAAGCCGGTGCTCGATCAGGCGCGCGAGGCGGCGGTGCTGCAAAGCGTGCGCGATCAGGCGCCCGCGCATGGGCTGGATGCCGACGATGCGGCACGCTTCTTTGGGGCGCAAATCGAGGCCAACAAGTCAGTGCAGTACGCGCTGCTGAACCGTTGGCACGAACGCGGACGCGCGCCGAACACCGCACGTCCGGATCTCGCGGCGCTGCGCACTCGCCTGGATCAACTGCAGGGCGAACTGCTCGATGCGCTGGCCGATGTGGCGTCGGCACGCAGCGCGCCCGACTGCCCGGCCAGCACCGCGCGCGCTGCGGCGCATTACGCAGAGCAGTGGCAGCTGGATGCGCTGCATCGCGCGGCACTGGTGCGTGGCCTGGGCGATTTTTGCCACTGATCCACAACGCTCACGTGTCTGCGAGACCAACGCGCTGTCGGGCGGTGAGAGCGGTCGACAAAACGTTTGCGCATTCGCCTGGTGGTGACGGCCGCGGTTTTGTCGCCGCATCCTGGTGGATGCAGTCAGACGTCCAGATCGAACGCTGGGCGTGTCCAAGGCGCGGTGGCCTCGGCGCTAGCGGGACGCGCCGTCATCCCGTGCCGTGGAAGCGATGGCGCGGCATCCGTCCCGTCAACGGTCATGCAACCGGCGAGGTTGCCGCACCCGAAAGGTCGCTGGCAGCCTGGTTGAAGGCCACGTACGCTGCCAACGCGACTGCTGCATGCCCGCCGACCGGCGCGGACCCGGCGCGGCATGGATGCCGCGGAAGAGCCATAAGGATGTCCGCGCGATCGATCAGCACGGGAGAAGAGGCCGTGACTGTGCTGCGCATGTCTGCATGCAAGCGGTGTCTTTCTGCGTCATATCGTCATACGACCGAGCAATCGCTCGGCGCCTGCGCATGCATCGATCAGCGATACACCACGTGCCGACCCAGGAAGAACGACACGATCGCCAGGCCGCCTTCGACCAGCGGTTTTGCCAGCCATGCCTGACGCAGGCCGAGTAGGTCGACCGTGGTCGCGAGCAGCCAGGTGCTGATCAGCGTGAGCGTCAGCCACATCACCGCGAAGCGGCGGAAGCGTCGCCAACCCAGCCGCGCATCGCCTTGCTGGGCGAAGGTATAGCGGCCGTTGAGCCAGAAGCCGAGCATGGCGCCGCCGATGCGCCCAAGCAGATTGGCGGGCACTGCAGGCATGCCTGCGGCGGTGGCGGCGATGAAGATGCCGCAATCCACGGCCAGTTGCAGCGCGCCAATGATCATGAACTGGCTGCCTTGGCGGAACAGACTCATGCGTGCAGGGGACGGGAACGGGGCGCCCATCCTAGCGGCTGCCAGGCGCAAACGTCGTTAGCGCGGGCGAACGCGGCATCCGGACAACGACGCGACGCTGGCGCAGCGACTAGAATTTGGACATCTCTCTGCCTGGAATGTCTTGATGACCCTGCCCCTGCACGTTGTGATCCTGGCCGCGGGCGAAGGCAAGCGCATGCGCTCGTCCCTGCCCAAGGTGCTGCAGCCGCTGTCGGGCCAGCCGATGCTGGCGCATGTGATCGCCACTGCACGGCAGCTGCAGCCGGCGGCGATCCATGTCGTGTACGGGCATGGCGGCGATCAGGTGCAGGCAGCCTTCGCCGATCAAGACGATCTGCAGTGGGCCGAACAGCGCGAGCAGTTGGGCACCGGACACGCCGTGCAGCAGGCCATGCCTGCGATTCCCGATGCGGCAACGGTACTGGTGTTGTATGGCGATGTGCCGCTGATCCGCAGCGAGAGCCTGTTGCAGTTGCTGCATGCACCGGGCCGCATGGCGGTGCTGGTCGCCGAACTGGCCAATCCCACCGGCTATGGGCGCATCCTGCGCGACGCGGAGGGCAAGGTGGCCGCGATCGTCGAGCAGAAGGATGCCAATGACGAGCAGCGCCGCATTCGCACCATCAATACCGGCATCCTCACCGCTGAATCCACCGCACTGCGCCGTTGGCTGGCCGGCTTGTCCAACGACAATGCGCAGGGCGAGTTTTATCTCACCGACGTGTTCGCCAGCGCCGCAGCCGATTTCACGCCGGCCGACATGGTGCACGTGGCCGACCCGCAGGAGGTGGAAGGTGCCAACGACCCGTGGCAACTCGCCCAGCTCGAACGTGCCTGGCAGCTGCGCGCCGCGCACACGCTTTGCCTGCAAGGCGTGCGCATGGCCGACCCGGCGCGTGTGGAGCAGCGTGGCAGCGTGCAGGTGGGCCGCGATGTGCAGCTGGATATCGACGTGATCCTGGAGGGCGAGGTCACCTTGGGCGATGACGTGGTGATCGGGCCGTTCGTGCGCTTGCGCGACGTGACGCTCGGTGCCGGCACGCATGTGCGTGCGCACAGCGATCTGGAAGGCGTGGTCACCGAAGGCGCGGTGCAGATCGGTCCGTTCGCGCGTCTGCGCCCCGGCACCGTGTTGGCTGATGGCGTGCATATCGGCAATTTCGTGGAGACCAAAAAGGTCACCATGGGCGTCGGCAGCAAGGCCAACCATCTGACCTATCTGGGCGATGCGGTGATCGGCAGCAAGGTCAACATCGGCGCCGGCACCATCACCTGCAACTACGACGGGGTGAACAAGTCGCAGACCACCATCGGCGATGGTGCGTTTGTCGGCTCCAACAGCGCACTAGTGGCGCCGATCGAGATTGGCGCCAATTCCACCATCGGCGCCGGGTCGGTGGTCACCAGCGATGCGCCAGCGGGCCAACTCACCGTGACGCGTGCGCGTCAGACCGTGATCGAAGGCTGGAAGCGGCCGACCAAGAAGTCGCCGTAGTGCCGCGGGGTGTGCTGCGTGGTGCAATCTGGCGCGCGTGCGCAGCATTTGCCCACGCGCCGGATGTCACGCACCCTTGAAGGAAGGCGCCGGTCCCGCCGTGTTCACGCCGCCAGCGGCAACAGCAAGGTCACGCACAGTCCGCCGTGTTCGCGGTTGTGCAGCGAGATGCGGCCGCCGTGCGCTTCGGCGATTTCGCGCGTCAGGGCAAGGCCAAGACCTGTGCCATTGCGCTTGGTCGAATAGAACGGCATCAGCGCGTTGTGCAGTACCGCTTCGTTCATGCCGTTGCCGCGGTCGAGCACTTCGATGCGTAGCCATTGCGGCACGCGCGTGACGCGCAGGGCGACATCGCTGTTGGGTGGCTGCGCTTCGCTGCAGGCTTCGTGGGCGTTTTTCAGCAGATTCAGCAGCGCCTGCTCGATCTGCGCTGCATCGATGCGGCTGGAGACATCGGTGAGCATGCCCTGCACCTGGAACGGAATCTGTTGCTGCAAGCGCTGCAGAAATGGCGCCCATTCGATGGTCTGCAGCTGCGGTTGCGGCAATTTGGCAAAGCGCGCATAGCCGCGGATAAAGCCTTCCAGGTGACGCGCGCGTTCTTCGATGGTCTCGAATACCGTGCCCAGGCGATCGGTGCGTTCGCGGCGCAGCAGCTCGGCACCCGAATGCGCCAGCGAGGCGATCGGTGCCAGCGAATTGTTCAATTCATGGCTGATCACGCGGATGACTTTTTTCCAGGTCTGCACTTCCTGGCGGCGTAATTCGGTGGTCAAGGTGCGGATCAACAACAGCTCGTGCCCGCGTCCGTTGATGTGAAAGCTACGCCGCGACAGGTGATAGATCTGCTCGTCTTCTTCGTCGTCGCCATCTTCGCGTACCGCGAACAGGCAGTCCCCGCCACGCGCCAGGGCGTCGCGCAATTCGGCCGGCATGCGGTCGAGCACATCGTCCAGGTGCTGGCCTTCCAGCTTGCGTCCGTCGTACAGCAGTTTGCGTGCGGCATTGTTGGAAAACCCGATCCGCCGCAGGCCATCGCCGCCAGCGACCACCAGCAGCATGGCCACCGGCGTGTTCTGCAGCATGGTGTCGAGCATCAGCTCGCGCTGTACCAAATGGCTACGCTGGGCACGCAGCACATCGCCAAGTTCGGCATGCGCCTGCACCAGTTGCGCCAGTTCGTCGTTGCCGCGCCAATACACGCCGAAGTTGTATTCGCCATCGCGGTAGCTGCTGGTGGTGCCGGCCAGCGCGCGAAACAGCGAGCGCATCGGCGCAGTGGCGCGGGTGAGGCTGAACCACATCGCTGCCAGCAGGACGAGGACCGAAATCGCCGCCACCTGCCAGCCGCGGTCCAGCCAGTACGCCATGAACCATGGGAATGCAGCGGCCAGCGCAAGCACCGGCAGCAAGCGTAGAAACAGCGAAAACGTGAAAGAGCGGTTCCGCATACGAAGGTTCATTCCGAGCTGATGCCGTAGCGGTCCATGCGCCGATACAGCGCCTGCCGGCTCAATCCCAGCTCGGCGGCCGCTTGCGCGATCACACCTTGCGCGCGTGCCAGCGCCTGTTCGATACGTGCGCGATCCGGCTCGCCTGCCGCCGGCGCCGCCAGCCGTGGCGCGGGTGCACGTGGCAGATTCAGATCGCCCGCTTCGATACGCGCGCCCTGCGCAAGCAAGGCGGCGCGCTGCAGCACATTGCGTAGCTCGCGCACGTTGCCGGGCCAGGCATGCCGTTGCAATGCATCGCGCGCCTGCGGCGACAGCGGCTTTTCACCGGCAAGGAAGTGCTCGGCCAGCGGGCCGATGTCGCCGGGGCGTTCGGCCAGTGCGGGCAATGCGATTTCCACCGTGTTGAGCCGGTAATACAGATCCTCGCGAAAACTGCCGTCGCGGATCATCGCCGGCAGATCGGCATTGGTGGCGCTGATCACGCGCACCTTGGCATGGCGTTCGCGGTTGGAACCCAGCCGCTCGTAACGGCCGGTTTCCAGCACGCGCAGCAACTTCATTTGCCCTGCCAGGGGCAGGTTGCCGATCTCGTCGAGAAACAGGGTGCCGCCATCGGCCGCTTCGAACTTGCCTTCGCGCGCCTTGTTGGCGCCGGTGTAGGCGCCGGCTTCGGCACCGAATAATTCGGCTTCGATCAATTCGCCTGGCAAGGCGCCGCAGTTGAGTGCAATGAACGGGCCATGTTTGGTGGTCGAATTGGCCTGGATGATCTCGGCAATCTTTTCCTTGCCGCTGCCATTGGGGCCGGTGATCAGTACCGGCAAGTCCGAGCGTGCGACCTGACAGGCGAGGGCGATCGCGCGCTCGCTGGCCGGATCGGCGAACACCGCGCCGCGCAGGTCGTAGCGCTGGGTCAGCTGCTCGCGGCCACGCCATTCGCGTTCGCGACGACGTTCCAGCTCGCGCCGCGCCTCGGACAATTCCAGCAGGTTGTTGACCGTGGTCAGCAGCTTGGTGTCGTCCCAGGGCTTGGCGATGTAATCGGCCGCACCGGCCTTGACCAGGCCCACCGCGCTGCCCAGATGCGTCCAGGCGGTGAGCAGGATCACCGGCAGGTCCGGGTGACGCTGACGCAGTTGGGTAAACAGCGCCTCGCCTTCTTCGCCGGAGGTGGTGTCGGCGGTGAAGTTCATGTCCTGGATCACCAGATCGAACGCCTGCTCGTCCAGCAGCGCCAGCCCGGCCTGCGGCGAATGGGCGTGCCGCGCCTCGATGTCGTGCAGCGAAAACAGCACCTCCAACGCAGTGGCAACGGCCGTGTTGTCGTCGATGATCAGGATGTGCGGCATCGCATTGCTCAAGAGGGCGCGGGAGGGATCGGCACAGAATACTGGCAACACGCAGCGACAACGCGCCGCTAGGCAGGGGCGCGGCCAGATCGTCGGGCGGCAACGGCGGCGGACTCAAGCGCCCGATGCAGGGTGAGCCGGCTGTGTGCCGGCAGGGCGCTTGGTTATGGAGCCGTGGGCGGCAACAGTGGTGTGTACATGGCCGCGGTCCAGATCAGATGCACCTGCACACCATCGCGCATGACATCCACGGCGATGGGGTTGCCTGCCGCGGCGTGCAGCGCCGCCAGCAGTGTTGCGACTGCGGTGATCGGGGTCCGGCCCACCGTGCGCACGCGGTCGCCGCGTTGCAACTGCAGGCGTAGCGAAGCGCTGGCCTGGGTCACCAGCAATCCGTCGCTGCTGGCGACGAGCTCCAGGATCTGGTCGTTATGGCGCCAGTTCAGCCGGGTGTCGTCGATGGCGAGCGCCTCTTGCACCGAAGCGCTGGACGAGGCCGACGCCGCGTGCGCCTGCGTTGTCGCATGGGCCTGGCCGGGGTGAAAGAGACAGCAGGCCGTCAGGGCGATCAGTGCGGATGTCGCAAGAGAGCAAGGCATGAGGGAATCCGGTTCGTAACGATGGTGGAAACGCACGGTGGATGGCGAGCGTGGCTGCTTCCCCGCCGCCGAGTGACAGGGAAGCGGCCATCATGCACTGCGGGTGGCAACAGCCGGTGGCACTGCGGCTGCGCGCCGGGCCGGCCAGAACACCGCCAGCTGGCCGAGCATCCACAGCAGCAGCGCGCCGATCGGCAGGTAGATTGCCGGCAGTCGCGGCAATTCATAGCGTGCCATCAGCCAGACGTTGATCGAGTAGGCCATCAGCATGCCGAGCACGATGCCGATCGAGGCGAGCAGGAAATTCTCGATCTGGAAGTAGCGCAGGATCTGGCTGCGCGTTGCACCCAGCGCACGGCGGATACCGATCTGCTTGGTGCGTTGCTGCACCCAGAAGCTGGCGAGACCAACGATGCCTAGCGCAGTGACGATCAACAGGGCGATGCACACCGCTCCAAGCAGCCAAATCATGGCGCGGTCATTACGGAAATACTTTTCGCGGATTTCGGTGTAGGTCTGTTGTTTCAGCACCAGCCGGCTGTTGTCCACTTTCATCAAGGCCGCCACTGCCGCCTTCAGCACTTCCGCCCGACGCAACGGATCGGTGACACGTACGACGTATTGCCCATCGGTATACGGTGGACGGATAGGCAGCAGCATCGAATATTCCTTTGCCGACAGTCCATTGACATTGTTCGGCCGCGCCAGGGTGCGCACGATTCCGACGATACGCAACGGGACATCGCCGGAGTAGATGGTCTTGCCGAGCGCACCGTGGTCGGGGAACAGCTTGTCGGCAGCGGCCTGCGTCAGAATGACCGCCGCACCCTTCTTGCGGACCTCATCGTCGTTATCTGCTTTTTCCTGGCTGATGTATTCGTCGGGGCTGAAGTCGCGACCGGCATTTAATTGCAGGCCAAGTGCGTCCAGGCTGCCTTCGCTGACCAGATACTGCGCGGCATTGAGCGTGGGGCGTTCCTGCTCCGGGGTCAGGGTCAGCCCGGTGTTGGACGAGTAATCGACGAAGGGGATCTGATTGGTGATGACCGCATTGCGTACGCCGGGTACCGCGCGTAGCGCTGCCAGATCCTCCCGAGTACGTGCGTCGGCATTGGCCTGCGGGCCGATGCCGTCCAGCTGGATGCTGAGCAGCTCCTGTTCGGCGATGCCGCTGGGAGTCTGGAGCGTGTCCAGGCGATTGCCGATCAGGAACAGCGAATTGCAGATGATGGCGCAAGCCAGTGCGATCTCGAGCACGATCAGTGCGGCGGCCGTCTTGTGGCGGCGCAAGGTGGAGATGATGGGTCGGATGTCCATGGGCTGACCTTGAAGATAGGAAGCGTGGCTCACCGCGGTGCGGCGGGCAGGAGGTTCAGGACGACTTCAACTGCAGCGCCGGTGCGACCTGGATGGCGCGCCAGGAAGGCAGGATGCCGGCGAGCAGGCTCGCCGCGATCGCAATGGCGAACGTCAGCAGCAGCATCGTGAGATCCAGGTGCGCCAGCGCGGCGTAATCCACCGGTTGCTGACGCACGGCCCACAGCCCCAGCCATGCCAGCACAAGTCCGCCGATGCCGCCGGCCAGGCCGATGGTCCCTGCCTCCACCAGGCACTGCGCAAAGATTGCGCCGCGCGAGGCTCCAAGCGCGCGCCGCACACCAATTTCTCCGCTGCGGCGCAGGAATTTCGCCAGCAACAGGCCGACCGTGTTGAGCAGGCACACCAGCAGAAAGCCCATGGCCAGCCACAGCTGCAGGCGGACGTCGCTGGGAACCACCTTGTTGTAGTCCAGCCACTGCATCACGTTGCGCAGGCGCACATTGTTGGGCCGGGTAAAGCGCCCGGCGGCACGTTGTTGATCGGAATAATTTTCGAGGTAGGCCTTGTAATCGCTTGCCTGCTTGGCGCTCTCCAGCTCCACCCAGTACTGCACCCAGTTGCAGGGTGCATTCAGCGCGGTGGTGTCGCCTGCTTCGACCTTGCCGGAACAGTTGGTTCCGCCGTAGTGGCTCAATTTCAGATCCATCGCCGTACTGAACGGCACATACAGCTGTTCGTTCGAGCCGTAGGTGTCTGTGATGTCGTAGAAGCGTGGGTTGATCTTCCAGGTATCCAGGACGCCGACGATACGGAAGGTGTTCTTGTCCACGCGCACGTCGCGCCCGACGCTGTTGCCACCGTCGAACAGCTTTTCGTTCAGCGACTTGCTGATCACCGCAACACGTTCGTGCCGCTCGTCGCTGGTGCTGGACCACGCTTGGCCGTAGAGCAAGGGCACATCGAACATCGTAAGGAAATCGGCCGAAGTGAAACGAGCGTTCAGCTTGAAAGGACTCAATCCGCTGCGCTGTGGCTCGATCGCGACACTGCCGCCTGACATCATCGCCTGACGCATGGCGCGCTTCCCACGCAGCAGCGCCTCGGCGTCGAAGCGGGTGGACTGGTAATCGGGCTCGTCTCCCGGTTGATAGCCGGACTTCGGTTGCGCATCGACCTGCACATAGAACAACCGATCGCTCTTCTGCGGAATCGGGTCGCCCGACAAGACATGGAACACTGTCAACGTGGTCATGCTGGCGCCGATGCCCAGCGCAATGGCCAGCACCATCAATGCGGTGAGGACCTTGTTGCGACGGAAGCTGCGCACCGCAAGATTGAAGTAGTAGCCGAACATGGGTGAGCTCCTCAGTCGGCCAGGGTTGCAATGGCGGCAGGAGCGCGCAGCAGGCTGGGATTGCGTTCCAGGTCGGTGGCTTGGCCGTCGACGATATGCACGTTGCGCTGCGCGCGTGCGGCCAGTTCCGGGTCGTGGGTGACCATGACGATGGTGGTGCCCTGGCTGTTGATCTCTTCCAGCAGTTCCATCACCCCGCGCGCCATTTGCGAATCGAGGTTGCCGGTGGGTTCGTCGGCCAGCAGCAGGCGTGGACTGCCTGCCAGCGCGCGCGCAATCGCAGCACGCTGCTGTTGCCCACCGGAGAGTTCGGTGGGGTAGTGACGCAGGCGCGAGCCCAGGTCGACCTTGGTCAGTGCCTCTTCGATACGCTGCGTGCGCTCGGCTGCCGCCATGCCGCGATAACGCAGCGGAACATCGACGTTGTCGAACAGGTTGAGGTCGGGAATCAGATTGAAGCCCTGGAAGATGAAGCCGATCTTCCGGTTGCGCAGACGCGAACGCGCGTCGTCGGAGAGATGGCTGACGTCTTCGCCATCGAGCAAATACTGCCCGCTGGTGAAGGTTTCCAGTAGCCCGGCCAGGTTGAGGAAGGTGGTCTTGCCCGAACCGGAGGGGCCGGTGACCGCGACGAACTCGCCTTCGCGCACATGCAGGTCCAGCGACCGCAGCGCATGCGTTTCCACCTGTTCGGTGCGGAAGACCTTGGAGACCGCTTGCATCTTGAGCATTGCCGATTCCTTTGCGAAGAGAGTGTGCGACGGGTGGGAATGAGTGAATCAGTGCACGGTGACGCGCGGCGCGTCGCCAAAGTTGTCTGCGCCGGAGACCACCACGCGGTCGCCGACCTGCAGCCCGGACAGCACCTGCACTTCGCCCAGGCTGCTGACACCGAGCGTGACCGGGCGCCGCGCGGCGGTGTTGCCATCCATTACGTAGGCATAGCTGCCGCCGGATTGTTCGACGAAGGGGCCGCGTTCGACCTTGAGCACGTTGCGGCGCGTGTCCATCAGCACGCGTGCGCTCATGCGCTGGCTCTGGCGCAGGCCCGGCGGCTGCTTGTCGGTAAAGCGGATGCGCGCGGTGACTTCGCCGTTGACCACTTCCGGCGACACCGCCGAGATGGCGCCGGCGAACGGCTCGCCGCTGCCGCTGGTGAGCTGGGCCGGCATGCCGATCGCCAGATCGCGGGCGAAACTTTCCGGCACCTTGATCTCCACTTCGAACTTGGACAGATCCACCACGCCCAGAATCGGCGCGTTCGCAGCCACCTGGGTGTGCTGCACCGCCTGCACCTGGCCAACCTGGCCATCGAAGGGCGAGCGCAGCGTGAGCGCGTCCACCTGGCGCTGCACCTCGGCCACCACGGCGCGTTGGCGGTCTGCCAGCAGGCGCTTGTTGCGCGAATCCAGGTCCGCGCCCTGGCTCTTCAACGCGGCATCGCGCTGGGCGTGCTGCAGGTCGATGTCGGTCTTCTTCAAGGTGTCCTGCGCCTTGGCCAGCTCCACCTGCGGCACCGCGCCACCATCGAAGCCGCGCTGGTAGCGCTCCAGGTCGCGCGCGGCGGCCTGCTTGTCGATCCGGGCCTGGTCGGTGAGTTTGCTGGCGTTGGCACGCGCCAGGGTGGCATCCAGGGCGGCGCGGCTGGATTCGGCCTCCAGGCCGGCCAGGGTGGCCTGCTCCTGCGCCAGCTTGCTGCGCAGCTCGGGGCTGTCGATGCGCGCCAGCTCCTGGCCCTGCTTGACCACGTCGCCGGCCACCACGCTCAGCGTCACCGTGCCGGCCGAGATGGCGTACAGCACCGGGCTGTTGGCGGCGATCACGCGGCCGTCGGCGGCGATGTCGCGGACCAGGTCGCCCTGGGTGACCGTGGCAATGCGCACGCGGCCGGCGTCGAACGAGCGGCTGCCGGCGCTCCATGCAGTCACGGCCCAGCCGATGCCGGCCAGTACCGCCACCGCAGCGGTGCCAGGCCACAGCCAGCGGCGCCACGGCGCGCGCTGGGCGGGTGTACGGAGAACCTGGTCCTGGGCAGAGGTATCGCGAATCATGGTCGGCTGGCTCGGTGGCGTCACTGCGATAAAGCAGGACCCGTGCCAACGTTCAAGTCATTGATGGATATGGTTTTTACGGCGTGATCGCCAGTGTCCGCAGTGTCCGCGGACACTGCGGGCGGACACGCTGTCCGGGCATGGTCATGCAGCGGACAAGAGCGGACACGCTAAAATGTCCGACTTCTTTTGCGAGAGCTGTCTTATGTGCGGCATTGTCGGAGCGATCGCCGGGCGCGACGTGGTCCCGGTCCTGATCGAAGGACTCAAGCGGCTGGAATATCGCGGCTATGACTCTTCCGGCATTGCAGTGCTCGACGGCGCGCAGGTGCGCCGGGTGCGTCGCACCGGGCGGGTGGCCGAGATGGAACAGGCCGCGCAGGCCGAACAGCTGGGCGCCACGCTGGGCATCGGCCACACCCGCTGGGCCACCCATGGCGGCGTCACCGAAGCCAACGCGCACCCGCACATCAGCGCCGGCGTGGCGCTGGTGCATAACGGCATCATCGAAAACCACGAGGAGCAGCGCGAAAAATTGCGCGCGCTGGGCTACACCTTCGAGTCGCAGACCGACACCGAAGTCATCGCGCATCTGATCCATCATCATCTGGGCAGCGCCGGCGACCTGCTCACCGCGTTGCAGCGCACCGTCAAGGAACTCACCGGTGCCTACGCGCTGGCGGTGATGAGCCAGGCCGAGCCGCAACGCTTCGTTTGCGCGCGGATGGGCTGCCCGTTGCTGATCGGGGTAGGCGAGGGCGAGAACTTCGTCGCCTCCGACGTGTCGGCGATCGTGCAGGCCACGCGCCAGGTGATCTTTCTCGAAGAAGGCGACACCGCCGAATTGCACCGCGATGGCGTGCGCATCTTCGATGGCAACGATGCGCCGGTGGAGCGCCCGTTGCACCTGTCGGACGTGTCGCTGGCCTCGCTGGAACTGGGCCCGTTCCGGCATTTCATGCAGAAGGAAATCCACGAGCAGCCGCGCGCCTTGGCCGACACCATCGAGGCGGCGATCGATGCCAAGGGGTTCCCGGCATCGCTGTTCGGCGACAACGCAGAAGCGGTGCTGCGCGACATCGAAGGCGTGCAGATCCTGGCCTGCGGTACCAGCTACTACGCCGGCATGACCGCACGTTACTGGATCGAAGCCATTGCCGGGCTGCCGTGCAGCGTGGAGATCGCCAGCGAATACCGCTACCGCGCCGCGTATGCCAACCCGAAGCATCTGATCGTGACCATCTCTCAGTCGGGCGAAACGCTGGACACGATGGAAGCGCTGAAATACGCCAAATCGCTGGGGCATTTGCACACGCTGTCGATCTGCAATGTGCCGGAAAGTGCGATCCCGCGCGCCAGCGAGCTGGTCTGCTACACACGTGCCGGTGCCGAGATCGGCGTGGCCTCGACCAAGGCCTTCACCACCCAGCTGGCGGTGTTGTTCCAGCTCACCATGGTGCTGGGCAGATTGCAGGGCCGCATCAGTGACGCCGAAGAAGCGCAGTACCTGGAGCAGCTGCGCTTCTTGCCCGGCAGCGTGCAGCATGCGTTGAATCTTGAACCGCAGATCATGGCCTGGGCCGAACGATTCTCGCCCAAGCAGAATGCGCTGTTCCTCGGTCGCGGCCTGCATTATCCGATTGCATTGGAAGGCGCGCTCAAGCTCAAGGAAATCTCCTATATCCACGCCGAAGCGTATCCGGCCGGCGAGTTGAAGCATGGGCCGTTGGCATTGGTGGACGCGGCGATGCCAGTGGTGGTGATCGCACCGAATGACCGCCTGCTGGAGAAGGTCAAATCCAACATGCAGGAAGTGCGCGCACGTGGCGGGGAGTTGTTCGTGTTCGCCGACCAGGACAGCCACTTCAGCGACTCCGAAGGCGTGCATGTCATTCGCACCCCACGCCATGCCGGCGTGCTGTCGCCGGTGATCCACACCATCCCGGTGCAGTTGCTGGCCTACCACACCGCCCTGGCCCGGGGCACCGATGTGGACAAGCCGCGCAATCTGGCCAAGTCGGTGACGGTGGAATAAGCGCAGCCGCACTGCCAGCTGCACGCATCGCCAGCTACGTGCAGTCGGTGCACGCACGCAGTGCAAATTCCACTCTGTCGCTGTCATGTTCCAGGATGGCGATTGCTGGCACCCTCGTGCTGGCCGCGCTGGTGCGCAATGCGCGAGGTTCAGTCCCTCGCCAAGCGGTTGCCGGCATCGTGCCTTTGCACGTAGCGATGCCGCTTCCACGAAATGGCCGTATCCCTCCGGCAAAGGTTAACAGCACTGCCAGCGGCCGCTCCTTGGCGCTCCACCACAGCCTCTGCCGCCGCAGTGGCCCAAGTTATGCATAAGCTCCTGGTGAGGGTCCACACCACGCAGGAGGACGTATGCACGAGTCTTTCAAACAGGGGGCGCCGGCCGAGTTGTGGCAGGCGTTGGTGCGCGAGGCGGGGCAGCGGATCGCGCGTCCGCTGGACGAATCGCGCGAGCACTATCTGGTGTTCGTGTTGCTGCGCTTCCAGCGCGATGCGCATCTGCTTTCGCGCACGCAGGCGCTGGCATGGCTGCATGCGCAGGACCAGATCGGTAGCGTGCGGGCCGACGCATTGCGTGACGTGGGCGACGGCTGCCTGCTGATTGCAGGCCTGTTTCCCGGCGTGGCGCAACGCCGGCGCCTGAGTGTGGATTACTTCATCGACCTGGGCAGGGGCGCGTATTCCGAAGTGGCCGACACCCGCTGCAGCGATGCAGGCCTGTTCGCGCAACTGGCCCAGAGCTATCGCGAGCTGGTGCGGATATTGGCCGCTTTGCGCACGCCACGCGACTGGCAACCAGGCCCAGGCGGAATCCTGCATGCCTAAGCAGTGAGCATCTGAGGGGCGGTCCCCACACATGCGTGGGGACCGCCCCGACTGCGATGGCTGCCGTGTGCGGGCACACTATCCCTGCAGGACGATCGGCCGGGTGTGTTGTGCCATTACCCGTCGATCAGCGCCCTGCATGTTGGAAGCCGTCGTGTGCGAGCGGTGGCGCATCGGTCGCGCTGCATGGGGGACATGCAGCGCGTCGTACTTATCCATAGGGACAGGGATTCATGAAGACGTGTATCGCGGCGGTGCTATTGGCACTGCCGGGGCTTGCTGTTGCGCAAGACGTGCCGCTGGGCTATGCCGGCCAGGGCGGAATGACGCTGCAGGAGATCGACCCTGCCATTTATGCGTATCACTACGACCACGGATTCGTGGGCGAAGATGCGCTGGGCTGGGATCCTGCGCTGCAATTCGCCTGGTCGCGCATCGCCGCCGCCAAGGTCTGCGCACAGCAATCGCCGTCCGATGCATTGATCGGCAAGCTGGTCGAGCAGTACGGCAAGGATGCCGTAGTGCACCAGATCAACGGCATTGGCTTCCATGAAGCGCAGATGCGGGCTGCTGGTACGTTCTGTACCGCTGCGCGCGTGAGCGAAGCCACTGCGGTGGTGCCTGCGTTTGCAGGCGGGGATTTCTCCACTGCAACTGCGTATGCGGCTGCTGCAGTTGCAGGTACTGTGGCGGTCGCCGCAACAGATGCGCAACCGAGCACGCAGTCCGATGCAGGCGTTGTCGTGGCGCCCTCGGCAGATTGGGCCCTGCAGCTCCCATTGCATTCCAGCATGCGCGTGGGCTCGAACGGCCTGCCCAACGGTGATGAGATGCTGCGTGTGGTGCGCCGCGGACATACCGGGATGGTCGTCGGCTTGCAGATCGCCACCAGCCTGTTCGCGCGCGGTGTTGCGGTCTCTGCCTTCGGAAAAGATCAGCTAAAAGGCGAAAAAATGCAGGCCTTGGGAAATCCTGGCTATCAATTGCAGCGCGATGCGGTCAACGCGCATTTGAAGACCTACTTCACCGGGCATCCGCGGGCCGTACCGGCAGAACCGTTCCCCTTGCAGGTGCTGATGTCGGACTGGCTGCTGGTATATCAGAGCCTGGCCGATACCAAGTCGCCTTACGAACTGCGCTACGCGGTGACCATCGGTGGGGAGCGCAGCGGCTTTTTGAAGCGCAAGGCGAGCCCGGTCAGCATGGACTGTGCGCCGACACCGCGCACCGCCTCGCTGGAAGAATGGGAGGCCAACGACTACGCACTGGTCAAGCAAGCCGCGCAAGCCTACAGCGACGAATGCGCAGCGAAATTCGCCGAGCAATTGCCGCAGTGGTTCCCTGACAGAGAAGCTGTTGCGACGTCCAACTGACGGATCAGCCCTGTAAGTGCCGGATATCCGTCGCCTGAGGTGATCCGAGAAAATCCAGTCATGCAGGCGTAAACCAGAAGGGGCACCGATCCATCGATCGGTGCCCCTTCTGGGTTTCTATTGCACCAAGATCAACCGACGCTGCGTGCCTGGCTGCGTTGCTGCTCGTGCTGATCTTGAACCTGGGTTTGCGTTTGCGCTTCCTGGCGCACCGCATTGCTGCTCTGCTCCAGCGGCCGTTCCGCAGCGGTTGCCTTTTCGGTATAGATCCGCTGATGCGCCGGGTCGGTTGGCTGACCCTGCACGGCGAACAATCCGTTGCCATCCTTGCTCTGCGCCACCATGTCGATGCGTTGCATGCCGCTGACCTTGGCTTCGAAGGTCATGTGGCCGGCCGCATTTACCAACTGCTGCCGATTGGCGAAGGCATTCGGACCGAGCTGTTCCAGCTTGTTGACGGTCTGATTGAACAGCGGGTGGTCGGGGTTGGTTTTCTCCGACAGCAGTGGCGTCTTTTCCGCCTGCTTCAACGCAGCCTGCGTATCGCGGCCCACCACGCCATCGTCCTGCAAGCCATGCGCTCGTTGGAATGCCTTGACCGCGTCGCTGGTCCGTTGGCCATAGGCACCGTCAGCCTTGAGTTCGTGACCGCCTGCGTCCTTGTACCCCAGCTGCTGCAGCGTCTGCTGCAACGTGCGCACTTCTGCGCCACGCGCATTTTCGCGCAGGACACCTGGCGCTTCCGCGGCGGCGTGTGCCTGGCTGGGTTTGTGCTCGGTCGCTGCATGAGATTGCTGCTTGTCCTGGCTGCGCTCCTGCAGCAGGTCGCGCGCCTCGGACAGCGGGTCGCTCGCATACAGCTTGACGCCCTTGGCGTGCTTGCGCTCGAGGTAGGAATCCAGCGAACTGAGCTCAACACCCTCGCCGCCACGAGATTGGCTGATTTTGAGCTGACCATCCTTGGGGTCGCGCACCACCATCGTGATGTGGTCGATGCCCTTGTAGCGCCCCTTGTCCCAACTCTGCGGGCCATTGTCCTCGCCGATGATCATGCCTTCTTTGAGGCTCTGGGCAGTGACGTCCTTGCCCTGGATCAGCACGCCGGAGCGCAGCTCCGCCTTGCGCAGCAGTTCGGATGCACTGTCGAAACCGGGGCTGAACTTTTCGTCCTTGGTGAAGATGGCCTTGCCGGCGCCCTTGTTGATCTCGTCCATGGTCGCGTTCTGCATCTCGACCACCCAACCAGAACAATCGACCCTGCCTTTATCCGGATCTTTCGCGCCCAGGCCGTATTTGACGTGGTCGTATTTATTGGTGAGGTCATACGCCGCGTGGAGCGCGATGCCTTGCGCCGCAGGTTTTTCCGGCTGGGCAGGTGCGGAATGCGCCGGAGCAGCGTGCGAGGGGGCCTGCTGCGCGGCCGAAATCGGCTCGATGCCTTTTTCAGGAATACGGATACGGTCCATCTTCGTATCCCAGTACTGCACGAAGGTCTGTGCCATGTCCTTGTCGGACATGCGCCGGAACGTCGCCGCATCGACGCCGGTCAAGGACTTCAGCTCTTTCTCGCCGACATTGTTGAGAATGTTGGCGCGCGTGCTGTCCAGGCCAAAAGATCCCGTGGCGATCGCGGTCTGCAGAGAGCGGTAGCCACCGGCGCCCTGCTGATGGGCCAGGTACATATCCAGGCCATCGGGTTCCGGCTTGCCCGAAAGATACGGCCGCCCATCGCGTTCGTGTCGATTGACCAGGCTCGTCCGGTTATCCAGATACAGCCGCGCTGCTGCATCGGTGTTGACCACTGCGTCCAGCTCGCGTCCGGCAATACCGTACTGCTGGGCGGTTGGCGGCGTGAACTGGAACAGTCCTTTCGCACCACCGGGGCCGCGGTTGGCCAACTCGTCGAAGGCGCCGCCAGTCTCTACGTGGGCAAAACGCAGGAAGTCGTCACGCGGAATATTCCGCTCGGCCGCTTCGCGTTCGATGATGTCGAGCACTTGGGCTCGTGAGTAGTTCGTCGGCATCGCTCAAGGTCCTTGATTGAGTGCTGCAGCCACGCGGCTGCAGCGGTACGCCGCCCGAACCAATTCCTTTGGTCCTGTATTAAGGGGTCGGCAAATACGATTTGCTGGCCGCATCGTAGCGATATTCGACCGTCGCGTCACCCCCGCTGGTCGGCGGATTGGCAGAGACGGTGACCCGCAGCGCGGGCAGGCCCGGCTGCTTGACGAACGCAAGCGTGCTGCTGTTCTTGACGCAGGCAATCTTCCCGGGTGCATCTTCGCCACAGTTGGCGCTGTTGTCCTCACCCGCGGGAATGTTGCCGATATAGGTCCAATGCTTGTCGTTGACGTTCTCGGTTTCCTTGGGGTTGAACACGAGTGCGTCGTAGGAAAGGATGCGTACGCCCGACTGCAGGCTCCAGGTCGGCACGGCCAGCACCAGCCTGCTGTCGTCGGTGACAAAGGTCTGCGGTTGACGCGTCGTGTCGACCGTGTTGCCCTGTTCCATGCCACCGAATTCGCCGATGTAGGGCTCTGCGCCGAGCAGCTTCCATGGCGTCTTGCTCCCCGGTTCGCTGGTCACGAAAGTGGCATGGGCCAACGTCACCTTGGTGCCGGGCGCGGGAGAGTGGTCCTCGCTTTCTGTGCCGAAGCGCTCGGGCGTTTCCCAGGCGAAGCCGGTGTAATACCGCGTACCGCCGAGTTCGAACTGAAAGCCGTACCAATAATGGATCCAGCTGCCGTTGGCGACCTCGTAGGAGGTTGCGCCATCGCCGTCCACGTTGCTGATGAAATACAACACGCTGTCGGTCCGCGGCGGTTGCAATTGCTGGGTCGATCCCTGGGTTGCGTCCTGCATGGGAGATGCATCCTTTTGTGACGGTTTTTGGGGAGTGCCGGCCGCGGCCGCGGCGGTCTTCGGAGCGGTGGCGTCCGGTGGCGCCTGCGTGCAGGCGGCGATCGTTGCTAGCGCAAGGACCAGTGAAATCTTCCTGACGAGCATTGGGGTGCATCCATTGCGGAGGGCGGCGAAAGTCTACTCCAGCCCGCCGTTGTGTCCAGTCGTCGCACCGGGACCGGCGGTTCCCCGTACGCCGTCGTGGCGCGGGGCTTTGACGTCGCGGATGCGTTGCGTTCGGCCTGCGCATCCGCCGGTTGCCATTGCCGTGCCCGTCGACGCCCAGCTTGCCGCTGGGCGGCGGACTTACGCCAACGGCGTGTTGGAAATGATCTCCACCCAGTAACCGTCCGGGTCCTTGATGAAGGCCAGGTGCTTCATGCGGCCGTCTTCCAGGCGTTTTTGGTATGGCACGTCGAGGCTGTCGAAGCGTGCACAGGCAGCATGGATATCCGGCACCGAAATACAGATATGGCCGAAGCCGCGCGGGTCGCTGTTGCCGTCGTGGTAGACCGGGCCGTCCTGGGTTTCGGTGCCGTGGTTGTGGGTGAGTTCGAGCACGCCGGGGATGCCGGCCATCCACAGGCGACGCTGTGCGTCGTCATCGGGAATGGCCGTGCCTTCGGGCAGCAGCGCGAGAAAATACAGGCTGAATTTTGCGTCGGCAAAATCGCGTGCGTCGAGCAGGCGGAAGCCCAGGACGCGCGTATAGAAATCCAGCGACCGTGCTGCGTCCTTGACGCGCAACATGGTGTGGTTGAACACGAAGCCGTGCGTGTCGGCGGGCGCGGCATTGGCGCCTGGTACGTGTTGCAGATCGTTCAAAGGCATGGCGGTCTCCTGAGTGTGAATTGCGGATGCGGCGTGTTGCGCGAATGGGCGATGTTAGCCAGGGCAGGGTTGTCGGCGTGTCATGGGCCAATGGCAGCGGTTTGAATGCGCCGGCGTTGAAGGAGGGCGCCACCTGCAGCTGCCCGTGCACGATGCCACTGTCTCAAAACCACACGCGCACACCGGCAACGAAGCGGCTGTCGCGTGCGGGGGCAGCGTCCATCGCGGCGCGCTGTGCGCTATCGCCAAAGCTGCGGCTGTGCACCCAGCCGATGTACGGCGCGAAGCGGCGGGTGATCTCGTAGCGCAGGCGCAAGCCAAGTTCCACCTCTTCCAGGCCGCTGCCAATGCCGCGGCGGTTGTCGTCGGTGAGCGCGATGTCGGCTTCCGCACGCGGCTGCAGGATCAGGCGGTTGGTCAGCAGGACCTCGTATTCGCCTTCCAGCCGCAACGCCGCGCGGCTGCCAGTGCCTACATACAGCGTTGCTTCGGTTTCGAACTTGTAGGGCGCCAGGCCTTGCACGCCGAAAGCCGCCCAGCTGCGATGTGCGCCTGCGCCGATGTCCTGGCGCGCGCCCACAAGCAGATCCCACCATGGTGACATGGCATGGCCATAGAACGCTTCCAGCGAGCCGGATTCGGTGCGTCCGTCGTGTCGTTCGCCCTCGCTGTGCAGCCAGAGCCGGTCGATGTCGCCGCCGATCCATGCACGTGACTCCCAGGCCTGGCCGCTACCGCGATCGGTGTTGGAAGCCTCCAGCCGATCGAGCAGGACATAGTGGTTGATCCCTGCCGAGTGCATCGCATGCGTGTGCAATGGTGCGAATGCAGCGGCGATGTCGTCCGCCGTGGGTGGGGGAATGGGGTCGCGTGGAAGTGGGTGATTGGGTATCCCGGTGGGTGATGCAGGAGGTTGTGCAGGGTGTGTGGACTGCGTGTGGTGCATCTTCGAGTGATCCATCGAAGCGTGATCCATCGCTTGGTGGTGCGTGGCCGCAGCGCCCATCGATCCATCGCCCATGGACCCATGCTTCATCGATTCATCGTCCATGGCGCCAGTGCCCATGTCAGCGTGCGACATGTGAGCGTGGTCCATGTGGGCGGCCTGAGATGACGCAGGGCTCGTATGCGCGCCATCGGTCATTTGCATCGCCTGGTCCTGCATGTCCCGCGATGCGTCCTCCATCGCATCGTGCTGATGCTCCTGTGCAACCGCAGATGCGCTCGCCAGGAACGCAGCAGCCAACCAGGCCGTTGTGCGAAAGCGGCTCATGCCTCCACCCGCACTTCGCGCATCATCCCCGCTTCCATGTGGTACAGCAGATGGCAGTGATACGCCCAGCGGCCGAGCGCATCGGCACGCACGCGGTAGGTGCGGCGGGTGCCCGGCGGCATGTCGATGGTGTGCTTGCGTACCTGGAAGTTGCCGCGCGCATCCTCCAGGTCGCTCCACATGCCATGCAAATGGATGGGGTGCTGCATCATGGTGTCGTTGACCAGCACGATGCGCAGCCGCTCGCCGTATTGCAGCCGCAAGGGCTGCGCGGAAGCGAACGCGATGCCATCGAAGGACCAGGCGAATTTTTCCATGTGCCCGGTCAGATGCAACTCGATGTCGCGCCCGGGTTCGCGTCCATCCGGATCCTCGAACAGGCTATGCAGATCGGCGTAGCACAGCACGCGGCGGCCGTTGTCGCGCAGGCCCACGCCGGGGTCGTCCAGGCGCGGTGCAGTGGCATTGCTGCGCATGTCGATCAGCGGGTTGCCGGTTTCGCTGGCCGGATGATGCGGCGCCTTGTCGGGCGCCTGGGCATCGTCGTGCGAGTGCATGGTGTGCATCCCATGCGCCGCCAGCATCCCGGGCACGCCGTGCATTGCGGGCAGCGCGTGGTGCATCCCCTCGCCATGCCCCATGTCCTGCATGGTCAGGATGGCGCGCCGATCCAGTGCGGGAATCGGCGCCTGCAAGCCGGGTTGCACTGCCAGCGTACCGCAGGCAAAGCCGGTGCGGCCCATGTCCTGCGCGAACAACGTAAACGCATCCTGGCCGAGCGGTTCGACAATCACGTCGAAGGTCTCGGCCGCGGCGATGCGCAGTTCGTCCACGCTGACCGGATGCACGTACTGCCCGTCGGCGGCCACCACCGTCATGCGCAGGCCAGGAATACGGATGTCGAAATAGGTCATCGACGCGCCGTTGATGAAGCGCAGCAACACCTTTTCGCCTGGCTTGAACAACCCGGTCCAGTTGCCGGCCGGGGCGACGCCGTTGAGCAGGTAGGTATAGGTGTTGGCGTTGACGTCGGACAGATCGGTCGGGGTCATGCGCATGCGCCCCCACATGCCGCGGTCGGCCAGGGTGGCACGCAGGCCGTCTTCTCGCGCATCGCGTAGAAAATCGCCGACGGTGCGCTGTGCGTAGTTGTCGTGGCTGGGCATCTGCTTGAGCCGGCGGAACAGGGCGGCCGGGTCCAGATCGGTCCAGTCCGAGAGCAGCACCACATGTTCGCGATCGTGCCGGTACGGCGGCGGCGTCAGCGGGTCGATGACGATGGCGCCATACAGCCCGGACTGCTCCTGAAACATCGAATGGCTGTGGTACCAGTAGGTGCCGGACTGGCGCAGCGCAAAGCGGTAGTGATACTCCTGGCCCGGCGCGATTCCGTCGAAACTCATGCCCGGCACACCGTCCATATTGGCCGGCAGCAACAGGCCATGCCAATGCACCGACGTGGGTTGGTCGGTCAGCGCGTTGCGCACGCGCACGCTTACCGTGTCGCCCTCGCGCCAGCGCAGGGTGGGCGCCGGCAGGCTCTGGTTGACCGTGATTGCGGAGCGGGGGCGGCCGGTGAAGTTCACCGGCAGGCGGCCGATCTGCAGCGACTGGCTGCTTCCGCGCAGCACAGGCGGGTTGGCCTGGGCGGCGGCGCACGCATCGTTGCGCCACAGGCCGCTGGCGGCAGCGACGCCGCCCAGGGCCAGGCCCTGAACGAAACGGCGCCGGCTCAGGCCGCTGGCGGTCGAGCCGTCGGAAAACGAGGAATCGAAAGACATGACATCTCCTGCGCGCTCCATCGGCAAGAGATGGGCGCAGCGCACAACGTAAGAGATCCCGCGCAAGCACGCGCAGGGCCGAGGACAGCCAAGGCAGGGCCGTCGGCGCTCAGGCGATGGGAGGTCGTACCGGTTGGTCGGGCAGCGGGCTGCCGCGCCCCTCGGTCAAGGTGTCCGGCAACGCCGGGTGGCCGGGCAGGCCCGCGGCGACGCCAGGCAAGGTCAACAAGGCGAGGCTGGCGTGCTGCAGGCAATCGCAGCTGCCCAGCTTGCAGCAGTCGGGCGCGTGCGCATGCGTGGCCTTGTCGTGCAACTGCATGGCAGTGGGCGGATGCATGGCCTGATGGCACGGCAGCGCTGCCGGTGACTCGCTGTGCGTGGTTGCGGCGGTGCCTGCTGCCATGGCCGCGGCAGGCATCGCGCCCGTCGTCATTGCCGGCATGGCCATGCCCACCGACGCCCACGCGCCGGTGGCCGTATTGGCAACCAGGCACAGGCATAGCAGCAGGCGGAGCAGGCGATGCAGCACGGACAGTCGAGGCAGTGACAGGTGCAGCGAGCATAGCATCGGCCCCCGGCTGTCCGCCGGATGCACGGGCTGCGTAGGCGGGCAGGCGAGGGCGGTAGAATCAAGGCTACTTTTGCAGCCAAGTCCTGCCATGTCGCAGCGCCAGTGGGTGGCCGCCGCCATCCAGAAGATCGAGGCCGATTTCAATCGTTCGGCCGACACCCACCTGATTCCGATGGAACTGCCGGGCTATCCGGGTATCGACCTGTACTTCAAGGACGAGTCCAGCCACCCGACCGGTAGCCTCAAGCACCGCTTGGCGCGCTCGCTGTTTCTGTACGCGCTGACCAATGGCTGGCTGCGCGCCGGGCGCCCGGTGATCGAGGCGTCCAGTGGCTCCACGGCCATCTCCGAAGCGTATTTCGCGCGTTTGCTCGGCGTGCCCTTCATCGCGGTGATGCCGGCCTCGACCTCGCCGGAGAAGATCGCCGCGATCGAATTCCAGGGCGGCCGCTGCCACCTGGTCGAGCGCGCCTGCGATCTGGACAGCGCCTCGCACCAGCTCGCACGCGAGACCGGCGGGCACTTCATGGACCAGTTCACCTACGCCGAGCGTGCCACCGACTGGCGCGCCAACAACAACATCGCCGAATCGATCTTCAAGCAACTGGCCGAGGAGCCGCACCCGATCCCGGACTGGATCGTGTGCAGCCCCGGCACCGGCGGTACCAGCGCCACCTTGGGCCGCTATGTGCGCTATCGGCGCCATGCCACCCGCATCCTGTGCGCCGATCCGGAAGTGTCGGTGTTCTTCGACGGCTATTGCCGCGCGGTGGACGGCCAATGCCCCAAGGAGCTGGCCATCACCGGCGGCTCGCGCATCGAAGGCATCGGCCGCCCGCGGGTGGAATCGAGCTTCATCGCCAGCTGCGTGGATGTGATGATCAAGGTGCCCGATGCGCTGAGCCTGGCGGCGATGCGCCACGTCAGCGCCACGCTGGGCCGCCGCGTCGGCGGCTCCACCGGCACCAACTTCGTCGGCGTGCTGCAGGCTGCCCGGCGCATGCGCGACAAAGGCCGGCAGGGCTCCATCGTCACCATCCTGTGCGATGCCG
Organism: Xanthomonas sp. NCPPB 3569; assembly: GCF_041475645.2. Lineage (NCBI taxonomy): Bacteria > Pseudomonadati > Pseudomonadota > Gammaproteobacteria > Lysobacterales > Lysobacteraceae > Xanthomonas > Xanthomonas sp. NCPPB 3569. The sequence continues at coordinate 4,236,649 of NZ_CM192969.1, read as the reverse complement.
GCGAACGCTACGCGCACAGTTATTACGACCCGGCCTGGTACGAGGCGCGCGCGATCGATGTCAGCGACAGCGATGCCGCCATTGCGCTGGCCGTGAACGGCGGCGATCTGCCTGCCCTGCCTTGTGCGGCGCTGGAATGATCGCCATATCCACGACGTAGGCATCAAGGCGCTGCGCCCACCGCCACGCCGGTGCGTTCGGTGTCCGCAGTCGGCAGGTACAGGTGGGCACCGTGCCTCGGTTGCGGGCTCACCCTGCTGACGGTTGCGCGCCACGGTGTGCCTGCCACGTTTGCCGATCTTTGAATCCACTCATCCAGTCCATTGCCGGAGCGCTCCATGACCAACCCGCTGCTCGATCTGTCCGGACTGCCGTCCTTCGATGCGATCCGCCCCGAACACGTGGGCCCGGCGATCGACCAATTGCTCGCCGAGGCCGAGGCGGCGGTGAAGGCAGCCGAGCAGGTCAGCCCGGTGCGTTGGGACAGCTTCGTCACCCCGCTGGACGATGCCACCGAGCGGCTATGGCGTGCGTGGGGGCAGGTGGGGCATCTGCAGGCGGTGGTCAACACGCCCGAACTGCGCGAGGCCTACAACAGCAACCTGCCCAAGGTGAGCCGCTTCGGCAGCGCGCTGGCGCAGAATCTGGCGCTGTATGCGCAATACAAGGCGCTGGCGCAATCGCCGGAAGCCGCACACTTCGATGAGGCGCGTCGCAAGGTGCTGGAAAATGCGCTACGCGATTTCCGCTTGGGCGGCGCCGAACTCGATGATGCCGCCAAGGCGCGGTTCGCGCAGATCCAGGAAGAACTCTCGGCGTTGGCAGCCAAGTTCTCGCAGAACGTGCTCGACGCCACCGATGCATGGTCGTACGTGACCGAAGACCAAACCCAGCTGTCGGGGCTGCCGGCCGAAGTGATTGCCGCCGCGCGCGCGGCTGCCGAAAAGGACGGCGTATCGGGCTGGAAATTCACCTTGCAGATGCCGTGCTATCTGCCGGTGCAGAGCGATGCCGACAGCCGCGACCTGCGCGCGCGGCTGTATCGCGCCAATGCCGAGCGCGCGTCCGAATTCGGCGATGCCGCGCTGGACAACAGTGCCAACATCGATCGCATCCTGGCCCTGCGCGCCGAGTTGGCACAGCTGCTCGGCTTTGCCAGTTACGCCGACTATTCGGTTGCCACCAAGATGGCGCAGAGCCCCGACGAGGTGATGGGCTTCCTGCGCGACCTGGCCGCGCGTGCCAGGCCGCATGCACAGCGCGACCGCGCCGAACTGGAAGCCTTTGCGCGCGACGAGTTGGGCCTGTATGAACTGCAGGCCTGGGATCTGGCCTATGCCTCGGAAAAACTCAAGCAGGCGCGTTACAGCTTTTCCGAGCAGGAGGTGAAGCAGTATTTTACCGAGCCGAAGGTGCTGGCCGGCCTGTTCGATGTGATCCATCGCTTGTACGGGCTCACCGTCAAACCCGACAGCGCGCCGGTGTGGCACCCGGATGTGCGGTTTTACCGGTTGGAAGATGCGCAAGGCGCCCTGGTTGGCCAGTTCTATCTGGACTTGTACGCGCGCGAAGGCAAACGCGGGGGCGCGTGGATGGACGATTGCCGCAATCGCCGCAACACCGCCAACGGCGTGCAGACGCCGCTGGTGTATCTGGTGTGCAACTTCGGCCGCGGCAGCGGCGATGCACCGGCCACCTTCCGCCACGGCGAAGTCACCACGCTGTTCCATGAAATGGGCCACGGCCTGCATCAGTTGCTCACGCGCATTGGCGAGCTGGGCGTGGCCGGCATCAATGGCGTGGAATGGGACGCGGTGGAGCTGCCCAGCCAGTTCATGGAAAACTTCTGCTGGGAATGGGAATGGGAGCGGGTGCAGGCGATGACCGCGCACGTGCAGACCGGCGAACCGTTGCCGCGTAACCTGTTCGACCGCCTGCTGGCGGCGCGCAATTTCCAGAGCGGCATGTTCACCGTGCGTCAGCTGGAATTTGCCTTGTTCGACATGCAACTGCACAGCACCTACGACCCGGCACAGGACAGCGTGCTGCACTTGATCGAGCGCGTGCGCGACGAAGTGGCGGTCAATCGGCCGCCGGCATGGAATCGCTTCCCGCATCAATTCAGCCATATTTTTGCCGGCGGCTATGCGGCCGGCTATTACAGCTACAAGTGGGCCGAAGTGCTCAGCGCCGATGCTTACGCCGCATTCGAAGAAGCGCCCGACCAACTGGAGCAGACCGGCGCACGCTTCCGCGCCGAGGTGCTTGCGCGTGGCGGCAGTCGTCCGGCGGCGGAGAACTTCCGCGCTTTTCGCGGTCGCGCCCCGACCATCGATGCGCTGCTGCGACATAACGGCATGGCCGGATAAGGCGCAGTCTGTCTGCCAGCAGCCGCATGGAAACGCGCGCTGCTTTTGCATGCATTCAGCCGGGCTGCCTTAGCAAGGAATCCGGCGCGCGCGTTGCAGGAAGGCGATCGCGCGACTGGATCGTCACTCGGAAGGAGCAGGCAATGCGGCGAGTTCTCGCATGGAAGGTGGCGTGGTTGCTGATGGTGGTGGCCGCGCCGCTTGCGGCGCAGCAAGCCGGTCACGTCAACAGCCTTGCCCGTCTGCGTGCCGGGCCGGGTGATGAATACCGGCTGGTGGGCGAAGCCCATGCCGGCAATCCGGTCACCGTATATGGCTGCCTGGAGAACGGCAGTTGGTGCGATGTGCGCGGGTCCGATGGACGCGGCTGGATGCGTGCACAGGCAATCGCGTCCGGTCGTGGCGGCGTGACGACACTGGTCCCGAAGGTCACGTTTGCCCTGGATGCGTACTGGGACGCCCATTATCGTGGCCGCGAATGGACTGCCGAAAGCGAACGTGCGCTCTGGCGCGCGCATGTGCCCGGCGAATCCCTGAGCCTGGACCTGATGGCACCTGGTAATGGTCCGTCGGTGGGCGAGCCCACCATCGCTAAGCGTCTGAAGGACGACACACGTTCAGAGAACGAACGCACCGAACGGCAATGGCGCGAAAAAACAAGTTTCGAGCTGAGTCGGCTGGACCGCAACACGCGGGACGATAGGATAAACGGGTGCAAACGCGCAGGAGGCGAAGGCGATGCCGTACAGGATTGCGTCCTCAGTGCAAAACGGGATTACTACGACTCGGTTCGGAGCAGGTGCAATAGCGCACAAAGCCAGGACAGTAGCGCTACGAGTTGTCTCTCCGGCGCGCAGCGAGAGTACGACGCCGCGATTCGGGAGCGAGAGTCTCGTGCCCGTGACGATCGCTAGCCGGCCGCTCCCCGGTGGTAGTGCAGCCAGCATCGACGGATTGCGGTGGCATAGCGGCGCCGCGTTCGCCGCGCAGTGAGGCAGGCCGACTCAAGTTCCAAGCGCAGCAGTGCGATCACTGCAGCGGCCGGCTGCGCAGGGAGTCGGCACGTCAAGGAGAGTGCAATGCCGGCAATTCAGTCACTGAGCTTGATGGTGTTGATCGCAATGGCCACGCCGGTCGCGGCGCAGCAAACCGGGCACGTCGACAGCCTGGCCCGTCTGCGCGCCGGCCCGGGCGATGAATACCGGCTGGTGGGCGAGGCCAAGGCCGGCAATCCGGTCACCGTCTATGGCTGCGTGGAGGGCGGCAGGTGGTGCGATGTGCGCGGGCCCGATGCGCGCGGCTGGATACCGGCGCAGGCAATCGTGTCCGGTCGTGGTGCAGTGACAAGGTTGGTCCCGAAGGTCACGTTCGCGCTGGATGCGTATTGGGACGCGCATTATCGGGGCCGGGAATGGACGGTCGAAAGCGAACGTGTGCTGTGGCGCCAGCATTCGCCCGGCGATTCCCTGAGCAGGGAGATGATGGAGCCCCGTCGCAATGAGCACATACGTGCAGAGAACGAGCGCATCAAACGTGAAACGGCCGAGATTGATCGCGCCGCGTTCAATCGGCTAGACCGCGACAGGCGGGACGATAAGATAAAAAGATGCGAACGTTCTGGACGTCAGTCCAGTGATGTGCAGAGTTGTATCTCCGGCGCACAGAGAGATTACGACGCAGCAATTCGGGAGCGAGAGTCTCGTGCCGAATACGAACACAGGATGCGCGGCCGATAGTCTCGTGCCCGGGACGACCGCTAGGCTGCCGGAACACATACGCCTGGAACACGGCATGTGCCGGGCGTCCATCGCACACCATGTGCGTGCCGCAGTGGCATACCGTCCGAGCAGCCTGAACACCAGGCCATGGCTGTCGTTGCGCTAGTTGGTACTGCGTTGTCGTCATCGCCGCCACACGACGGCCGCCGTGCGGTGGCGATGACGGGCTGCCGTCACACCCGGCCGAACACCAGTGCCGCGTTGGTGCCACCAAAGCCGAAGCTGTTGGACATCACCGTGTTCAAGGTCGCGTCCTGTGTCTGCCGCAGGATGGGAAAGCCTTCGGCACGCGGGTCGAGTTCTTCGATATGCGCCGAGCCGGCCATGAAGCCATCGCGCAGCATCAGCAGGCTGTAGATCGCCTCGTGCACGCTGGCCGCACCCAGCGAGTGCCCGGAGAGCCCCTTGGTCGACGACAGCGGCGGCACGTTGTCGCCGAAGACCTCGCGCACCGCGCCCAGTTCGGTGACATCGCCCAACGGCGTGGAAGTGCCATGCGTGTTGAGGTAATCGATCGGGCGATCCAGCCCCTGCATGGCCATGTGCATGCAGCGCACGGCGCCTTCGCCGCTGGGCGCGACCATGTCGGCACCGTCGGAGGTCACGCCATAGCCGAGCAGTTCGGCATGGATGCGCGCACCGCGTGCGATGGCGTGGTCGTAGTCCTCCAGCACCAGCATGCCGCCGCCGCTGCCGGTGACGAAGCCATCGCGCTGCGCATCGTACGGGCGCGAGGCCACGGCGGGGCGATCATTGAAACCGGTGGACAGCGCACCCATCGCATCGAACATCACGCTCATGGTCCAGTGCAGTTCTTCGCCGCCACCGGCGAACATCACGTCCTGCGCGCCATGCCGGATCAGATCTGCCGCCGCACCGATGCAGTGCGCAGAAGTCGCGCACGCGGCCGACAGCGAGTAGCTCAGCCCGCGCATCTTGAACGCGGTGGCCAGCGATGCGGACACCGACGAACACATCGTGCGCGGCACCATGTACGGGCCCACCTTGCGCACGCCACGGTTGCGCAGCAGATCGGCGGTTTCCACCTGCCATTGGCTGGAGCCGCCACCGGAGCCGGCAATCACGCCGGTACGCAGGCCGCTGACCTGCTCGGCATCCAGGCCCGCATCGACGATCGCCTCGCGCATTGCCAGGTATGCATAGGCCGAGGCATCGCCCATGAAGCGCTTGAGCTTGCGGTCGATCAGGCTGTCCAGATCCAGCGCTACCGCGCCGCCGACCTGGCTACGCAGGCCTGCTTCGGCGTGATCGGGTAGCGCGGTGATACCGGAGCGGCTCTCGCGCAGTGCGCTGGAGACGGTGTCCAGATCGTTGCCCAGGCATGAGGTGATGCCCATGCCGGTAATGACGACGCGACGCATCAGAAATTCTCCGTTGAAGTGAACATGCCCACACGCAGATCCTTGGCGGTGTAGATCTCGCGCCCATCCACCAGCATGCGTGCATCGGTCTGCGCCATCACCAGCTTGCGGTTGATGACGCGGCTGACATCGATCTCGTAGCGCACCAGCGTGGCGCTGGGCAGCACCTGGCCGGTGAACTTGACCTCGCCGCAGCCCAACGCGCGACCACGGCCCGGCGCGCCGATCCAGGTCAGGAAAAAGCCGGTCAGCTGCCACATCGCATCCAGGCCCAGGCAGCCTGGCATCACCGGGTCGCCGATGAAGTGGCAGCCGAAAAACCACAAGTCCGGGCGAATATCCAGTTCGGCACGAATCAGCCCCTTGCCATGTGCACCGCCGGCGTCGCTGATCTCGGTGATGCGGTCGAACATCAGCATCGGATCGTTGGGCAGACGGCCGCTGTCGGGCGCAAACAATTCCCCACGCGCGCTGGCCAGCAATTGGTCGCGCGAGTACGTACTTTGACGAATCATGACGAACGTTTCCTGCAAGGAGCGAGAGGCGAGGCGGGCAAGGGTGCATGAGGTCGCGCGGTTCAATCAAACGTTTTATCCGTACGCATGCGTGCTGTTTTTCGCTGATTGCGCAGTGCGCAGATGCACTGCTGCATGTGAAATCACGCCGCTCAGGCCTGCCGTCGGCACCTGCGTGGCAGGCCTGCATGGTCGGCCGTGCAGGCGCTGTCGTCGGCTGCTTAACCTCGGCCTTCAGTGTGCGCTCGTGCTCGCTTCGCCAATGCGCGGTGATGTCTCTGGACGCAAAGTGTGAGACGGCGCTGGCTTATCATGAGCATCAGCCTGCGACAGAGAACCCCGCTTGATGCGCAAGATCGTGCACGTGGACATGGACGCGTTCTACGCGTCCGTGGAACAGCGTGACGACCCTGGCCTGCGCGGCAAGCCGGTGGTGGTGGCCTGGCGCGGCGCGCGCTCGGTGGTGTGCGCGGCCTCCTACGAAGCGCGGACCTTCGGTATTCGCTCGGCGATGCCGGCCGTGCGTGCCGAGCGCCTGTGCCCAGACGCGATCTTCGTGCCGCCGGATTTTGCACGCTACAAGGCGGTGTCGCGGCAAGTGCGCGAGATTTTCCATCGTCACACCGACTTGGTGGAGCCGTTGTCGCTGGACGAGGCATATCTGGACGTCACGCACGCCAAAACCGGCATGCAGCTGGCGACCGAGGTCGCGCAGTTGATTCGTACGCAGATCCGCGAAGAAACCCAGCTCACCGCATCGGCCGGCATCGCGCCGAACAAGTTCCTTGCCAAGATCGCGTCGGATTGGCGCAAACCCGATGGCCAGTTCGTGATTGCGCCCAGTCGCGTGGACGCTTTTCTGCTGCCGCTCAAGGTCAATCGCATTCCCGGCGTAGGCAAGGTGATGGATGGCAAGTTGGCGGCACTGGGCATCGTCACCGTGGCCGATCTGCGCCAGCGGCCTTTGGAAGAATTGCAGGCGCATTTCGGCAGTTTCGGTCAGAGCCTGTATCGCCGCGCGCGCGGTATCGACGAGCGCCCGGTCGAGCCGGATCAGGAAGTGCAATCGGTGTCCTCGGAAGACACCTTCAGCGAAGATCTGGCGCTTGATGCACTGGATCCGCACATCCTGCGGCTGGCCGAAAAAACCTGGCTCGCCACGCGCCGCACCGAACGCATCGGGCGCACGGTGGTGCTGAAATTGAAGACCTCGAATTTTCGCATCCTGACGCGGTCCTACACGCCCGAGCAGCCGCCTACCTCGCAGGAGGCGCTGGCGCAGATCGCCCTGGCATTGACCCGCCGCGTGGAGCTGCCCGCGCAGACGCGCTATCGCCTGGTCGGTGTGGGTTTGAGCGGTTTCAGCGCTATCGAGGAGGGCGCGGTGCAGGGGCAGTTGTTCGGTCAGATGCCGCCGTTGGAGTAAGCGTTCCATGCTGCACCGCGTGTGGGCATGCGGCGATGACTGCATCTAGCGCAGGCGGCGAGCAATCCACGGCGTTCGGCAGTGACATGCGCTGAATCTTGCACTGCGTACACTGCGGCTCTCCCACCCACGAGGCCGTCCGAATGTTTCCGTATCCGCTGGTGATCTTCGACCTGGATGGCACGCTGGTGGACAGCGCACCCAATATTGCCGAAGCGCTCAACGGTACCTTGCAGGAGCTGGGACTACAGCAGTTCAGCGAAGCCACGATCCGCAGCTGGATCGGCGAAGGCGTCAAGGTGTTGCTTGCCACCGCATTGCGCGAAGCCGGCAGCACGCGCGATGCCGATGCGGAAATGCCGGTGATGATGCGCCATTACCAGGCGAGCCTGCTGCACGACCCGCAGTTGTACCCAGGTGTTGCCGAGGCGCTGGTCGGCTTGCGCGATGCGGGCGCCACGCTGGCCTTGTGCACCAACAAACCTGCGCGTTTTATCGCGCCGTTGCTGGAGCATCTGGGTATCGCCGCGCATTTCAGCCGTGTGCTCGGCGGCGATTCGTTGCCGCAGCGCAAGCCAGACCCGGCACCGCTGCTGCAGCTTGCCAGTCACTTCCAGCGCAGCCCGCAACAGTGTTTGATGGTCGGCGATTCGGCCACCGATGCCGCCGCCGCAAACGCCGCGAACATGCCGCTGGCGATGGTGCGTTACGGCTACCTGCGCGGTTTCGATGTGCAACGCGCCGGTGCCGTGGCCATCGTCGACGACATGCGTGAACTGCTCGCGTTGCGGTGACTTGCGAGCGCACGATGGCTCAACCGATGCGACGGCAGCGTGCGTGACGGCCGCATGCTCAGGCGTCGGCGCTGAAGCCGATAGCTATTCACCGCTACCTGTTCCGCTGGGCAGCCAGCACCGGTGACACCGTGGTGAGGCGCGTCTGCCGACCGGTGCGTGTCTCGTCGCAGGACCTTGCGCTTCAGGCTCTAAAACGGGCCACGCATTTTGCGACGTAAAGTTGCATGCATGAGTGCGCGCATGCGCCAGCTGCATCGATCCGCCGATTGCCGAGCGCTGCCGGCCGACTCACTCGTCGCGTACTCGCTCTGCATCCGCAGCGTCGTAGAGGTCGGCCGCCGTATCCGAATCGCCATGCGTGTCGTCATTGTCGGCGCGCGCATAATGCACGGTTTCCACCGGCCCGCCGACGGCGCGGCCGCGCACCGGCAGCAGCGCGCTGGCCGCCTCGTATTCGGCGAGCAAGGCATGCCGACGCGCTTCCGGCACGTCCTGCCAATGGCAATCGGCCAACGCGCCTTCCAATGAATACAGCAGATTGAGGCTGGGCTTGAAGCCGGCGCGGCGCACCTTGACGAACGCGCCTACTGCACCCACCGCTTGCAGGTCCTGCTGCGTGCGCAGCCCGACCTGACGCAGCCACGCCGCGCTTTTGGGCCCGATGTTGCGCATCCGCTCGGTGGTCACGCCAGCGCGTCTACGAACAGTTGCGCAATGGCTTCCAGGCCACGTTGGTCGTCGGCATCGAAGCGGTCCAGCTCCGGGCTGTCCAGGTCCAGCACGCCGATCAGCGCATCGCCTTTGACCAGTGGAATCACCAGCTCCGAGCGCGATGCCGAATCGCAGGCAATATGCCCAGGGAACGCGTCCACATCGGCAATGCGTTGGCTCTGCCGGGTACTGGCAGCCGCACCGCACACGCCCTTGTCCAGCGGAATGCGCACGCACGCCGGCAGGCCCTGGAACGGCCCCACCACCAGCTCGCGGCCGTCGTAGAAGTAGAAGCCGGCCCAGTTGAGCGATGGCAACGAATGGAAGATCAGTGCGGCCAGGTTGGCGGCATTGGCGATCCGGTCCGGCTCGCCGTGCACCAGTGCCTGGGCCTGGGCGGTGAGCTGGGCATATTGTTCCGGCTTGCTGCCGGTCAGCGAAGAGGTGGCGAACATCGGCAAAGTTTAGCAGTGGCCGTCTTGCAGCGTGGTTGCGATCGGGAAGGGAATGCGCAAGCGCTGCCATCCGCAGGGCCGCCGAGCCGCCGGCACCACACACCTGCAGAATTCGCCGTAAGCGGTACGGCATGTCCGACACCGCGCGAATCGCGCGCGCCCGACCGCGCACATCGGCACCTGCTCTCACCGACTCCACCGTTGAATCGCCATCATCGGCCCAGGCAACCAGGACCGAGCACATCGGCAGCGTGGCCTGGCCGACAAACGACAACCAATCAACCGGCCTCAGCCGCACGCGCAGCGCGCACGTTATGCTGCGCGCCCTCACGGCAATGGCGGCGCGGCCGCAGGATCAGGCGTATGCAGCATCCAGCTTTTTATGTCACCGGCACCGATACCGGCATCGGCAAGACCATGGGCAGCACCGCGCTGTTGCACGCCTTGCGCGCACGCGGCCATCGCGCCGTCGGCATGAAGCCGGTGGCCAGCGGCTGCGAGCACACACCGCAGGGCTGGCGTAACGAAGACGCGCTGGCGCTGCAGGCGGCCAGCGACCCTCGGCCCGATTACGCCACGCTCAATCCCTACGCCTTGCCGGCGCCGCTGGCACCGGAGCTGGCGGCAGCCGATGTTGGCGTGACGCTGGCGCTGGAGCCCATCGCGCACGCATTCGCGCAATTGCGCGCGCAGGCCGAGATGGTGGTGGTGGAGGGCGTGGGCGGGTGGGCCGCGCCGCTGAGCGCGACCCTGGATCAAGCCGATCTGGTGCGCGCGTTGCAGCTGCCGGTGGTGCTGGTGGTGGGCGTGCGGCTGGGCTGCATCAACCACGCGCGGCTCACTGCAGCGGCCATCGCTGCCGATGGGCTGCAATGCATCGGGTGGATCGCCAATGAAATCGATCCGCAGATGGAGCGCATCGAAGAAAACATCGGCATGCTGCGCCAGCGTCTGGCCATGCCGTGCTGGGGCCGGATCCCGTGGCGACCGGGCGCCGACGCTGCCGCCCAGGCACACGGGCTGCAGGTGCCGCGCTAGCTCGCACGGCGCGCCTGCGCAGGCAATAAAAAAGCCCGACAGAGGGAGGGATCTGTCGGGCCGGATTGCACGGGGGGAGGGACCCATGCAAAGACGCTGAATTTGATTGGCGGTCTTACTTGCGCCGGGGCTTGCCTGATGCGCCGGCCTGATCGCTGCCGTTTTCGAACTGCTGCTTGGCAAACTGCCCAAGCTCGCTGGACATCTTCAGTCCCAACCCGACTACTTCCTGGTTGACCGAGGCCAGACGTTCCAGGTTGTCGCGCGCTACCTGCAGGCCTTTCGGCCAGAGCGTCTGGTAGGCGCCCAGGTCGCGCGCCTGCGCAAACTCGCCGAAGAAGCTGCTGGTCGCGTTGACGTTGCGTTTCAGCGTCTCCAACGCCAGCTGGTTGGCACGTGCTGCAGCAGACGCGAACTGACTGGTGAAGCTGTTTTCGAACTGCGCCGACATTGCGAACCCCTCGGGGAAAGCCGTGACCGTTTGTTGCGTTGCAACATACGCCGATGCTGCTGCGATGCAACACGTTTCCTGAAGATTTTCCAAATGGCTGAAAAAGCGCTTTTTTATCAATAGATTAGCCAGCCCCCCCAAACGACAGAAACCGCCAACTGGCGGCTTCAGGTCACACCACTGCGCCACCGCTCAGCCGCGATAGCGGCAGCCGGAAGTGCAGGTCTCATGCACCACGATCTCGCTCAGCTGCGGCAGCACCGGCTTGAGCTGCTGCCAGATCCAGATCGCCAGGCGTTCGCTGGTGGGGTTTTCCAACCCTTCGATGTCGTTGAGGTAATGGTGGTCCAGGCGGTCGTAGATCGGCTGGAAGGCGGCCTTGATGTCGCCGAAATCCATGATCCAGCCGGTCTCGGCGCCGGGTTCGCCGCTGACATGCAGCTCGACGCGAAACGAATGGCCGTGCAGGCGTGCGCATTTATGCCCAGGCGGCACGTTGGGAAGCCGGTGCGCGGCTTCCAGGGTGAAGACCTTGAAGATGTCCATGATGGTGATTCGGCAAGCAGGAAGAGGGAAGGATGCGGGACTGCGCAGTGCAGGATCCCGCAAGAGCCCGGGCAGGCCGGGACGGACAGAACAAGGGCCGCATCGCGGCCCTTGTTCTCAGCGCAAACCCAGCGCTCAGGCGCCGCGGTTGGCCGGACGGCCATTGCCGCCACGTCCACCATCGCGGCGGCCTGCACCCGCGCCAGCGTTGGCCTGACGCGGCCCGCCACTGCGCTGGCCGCCCGGCTTCTTGGGGCCGGCATGCGCATGCGCCTGACGCGGTGCATCGCCGTGCGGACGACGGGCGTGGCTCTTGCGCGGGGCGCGCTCGCCACCCGGCTGCTCGGCACGGCCCGGCGCGCTGTTGCCCCAACGGATCGGGGTCTGCGGCTCGTAGCCCGGCACGTCGCGGATTTCCACATCGCGGCCCAGCATGCGCACGATCTGGCGCAGCAGCTTGGCTTCGTCCTGCGCCACCAGCGAAATCGCCTCGCCGGTGGAGCCATTGCGGCCGGTGCGGCCGATGCGGTGCACGTAGTCTTCGGCCACCATCGGCAGGTCGTAGTTGATGACCTTCGGCAGCTGATCGATATCGATCCCGCGCGCGGCGATATCGGTGGCCACTAGCACGGTCACGCGGCCGGCCTTGAAGTCGCTCAGCGCGCGCATGCGCTGGCCCTGGCTCTTGTTGCCATGGATCGCCGCAGTCTTGATGCCGGACTTCTCCAAAAACAGCGCCAGCTTGTCGCTGCCGTGCTTGGTACGCGCAAACACCAGGGTCTGCTCGCGGCTGTCCTGCGCCAGCAGGTGCAGCAGCAGATCGCGCTTGCGCGCGCCGTCGACCGGGTGCACGCGGTGGGTGATGCTCTCGGCCACGGTGTTGCTCGGGGTGACCTGGATCTGCATCGGGTTGCGCATGAACTCCAGCGCCAACTGCTTGATGTTCTCTTCGAAGGTTGCCGAGAACAGCAGCGTCTGGCGGTCCTGGCGCGGCAGCTTGGTCAGGATGCGCTTGATCGACGGCAAGAAGCCCATGTCGAGCATGCGATCGGCTTCGTCCAGGATCAGCACTTCGATGCCGGACAGGTCCACGCTGCGACGCTCGATATGGTCGATCAGGCGGCCCGGGCAGGCGATCAGCAGGTCCACGCCACGACGCAGCGCATCGAGCTGGTTGCCCATGCCCACGCCGCCATAGATCACCGCGCTGGGGATGCGCAAGTACTTGCTGTAGCCGCGCAGGCTGTCGTGTACCTGGGTGGCCAGTTCGCGGGTGGGGGTCAGGATCAGCGCGCGCGGCTTGCGCGGGCCGTTGACGGTCTGCGGCGCGGTGCCCAGGTGCTGCAGCAGCGGCAGGCCGAAGGCAGCGGTCTTGCCGGTGCCGGTCTGCGCGCCGGCCAGCAGGTCGTGACCGGCCAGCACCAACGGGATCGCCTGCTGCTGGATCGGGGTGGGGGTTTCGTAGCCCTGCTCGGCCAACGCGCGCAGCAGGAAGGGCGCAAGGCCCAGGGATTCAAACGACATCAGGAAGCTCCAAGTAAAGCGTCGCCGCCAAGCCAAGCCCGGAGCGCAAACGCATTGCAGATGCAAGAAGGTGAGGCTCGGAGCGTTCCCGTGAACCGCGCTGCGAGATGGTGGATCAACCCGATCAAGAAGCGATGGGTTTGTCGGCACCACGAAAGGCGTCGGGTGGGGCGGGCGAGCGGATCGATCGATCCTGGCCTCGCCGGCTGTCCCTAAGGGAAACGGACGGCGCATGCAGACCGGTCAAGTGTACTCGCGTTTGGCGCGCTGCACAAAATCGCGGTTTCGCGGTTGTGGTGACGGTCAGTTGTTTCAGGTGCAACCACTGTTGCGGCAGGCCGTACAATCGCCCGATCAGCCACAGCACAGGATGGTCATGAAGCTAGGTTCCCTGAAGGAAGGCGGCCGCGACGGCAGCCTGGTCGTGGTCTCGCGCGACCTGCGCACCGCCGTGCGCGCCACCGGCATTGCGCCGACGCTGCAGCGCGCGCTGGAGGACTGGAGCAATGTGGCGCCGCGCCTGAATGCCTTGTCGGCCTCGCTCAACGATGGCAGTGCCGATGGCGTGTTCGATCTGGATATGCACGCCTTGGCCGCGCCGTTGCCACGCGCCTATGAGTTCGTCGACGGCAGCGCTTACCTGCCGCACGTAGAACGGGTGCGCCGCGCCCGCAATGCCGACGTGCCGGAAAGCTTCTACACCGACCCGCTGATGTACCAGGCCACCAGCGCCGGCTTCTATGGCCCGCGCGATGCCATCAAGGTGATCAGCGAGGACTACGGCATCGACCTGGAAGCGGAGATCGTGGTCATCACCGACGATGTGCCGATGGGCGCCTCGCCCGAGCAGGCAGCTGCGCACATCCAGTTGGTGGGGCTGGTCAACGATGTCTCGCTGCGCAACCTGATCCCGGCCGAGCTCGCCAAGGGCTTTGGCTTCGTGCAATCCAAGCCGCGTTCGGCGCTGTCGCCGGTGTTCGTCACCCTCGACGAGCTGGACGATGCCTGGCGCGACAACAAGCTGCATCTGCCGCTGGTCACGCACGTCAACGGCGCCTGGTTCGGTGCTCCCGAAGCCGGCAACGACATGCAGTTCGACTTCGCCCAACTGATCGCCCACGCCGCCAAGACCCGTCCGCTGTCGGCCGGCACCATCGTCGGCTCGGGCACCATCGCCAATCAGGACACCAGCTTGGGTGCCTCGTGTTTTGCCGAGCAACGCGTGGTCGAGACCCTGCGCGACGGCAAGCCGAGCTCGCCGTTCATGGCCTTCGGCGACGTGGTGCGGATCGAGATGTTCGATGCCAGTGGCGCCAGCATCTTCGGTGCGATCGAGCAGCGCGTCGAGCGGCAGCCGCTGCCATGACGTGCGGCGCAGCGACGGCGGGCGGTTGCGTATGAACGCGGCCCTGGAGCTGTTTTCGTACTGGCGCTCCAGCGCGGCCTATCGCGTGCGCATCGGTCTTGGGTTGAAGGCGCTGGATTACATCGCCCACCCGGTGCATCTGGTGCGTGATGGCGGCGAGCAGCACGCGCCGGCCTACGCGCAACTCAATCCGCAGGAACTGGTGCCGACGTTGCGGCATGGCGATGTGGTGATCGCGCAGTCGCTGGCGATTCTGGAGTACCTGGAAGAGGCATTCGCCGATAGCACGGCGTTGCTGCCGCGCGCGCCTGCCGAACGCGCCCGGGTGCGCGCACTGGCGCAGCTCATCGCCTGCGATGTGCACCCGCTCAACAATCTGCGCGTCATGCAGGTGCTGGAGCGCGAGTTCGCACTGGAGGCTCCGCAACGCCAGCAGTGGACACGGCTCTGGATGGAACGCGGCTTTGCGGCACTGGAAACACAGCTGGCGCGCGATGCGCAGACCGGGCGCTTCTGCCACGGCGATGCGCCGGGCCTGGCCGATTGCGTGCTGATCCCCCAGCTCTACAACGCGCACCGGTTCGAGGTGGATCTGGCGCCGTATCCGACCCTGCGGCGCATCGAGCAGGCCTGCCTGCAGTTGCCGGCCTTCGATGCGGCACGGCCGGAAATGCAGGTGGATGCGGTGGCGTGAGGGCAAAAGGTTGCGGCCCTCATCCGCCCTTCGGGCACCTTCTCCCGTAGGCACGGGAGAAGGTCAATCAACCGCTCGGCGGCACTTGGGCATCTTCTCCGGCGGCGCGAGAGAAGGGCAGGCAGGCAGTTACCTGATCCGGCAGATGGCGCCACGCAAGGCGACATCGGAACGTAAGTTTGAGAGCGTCGGCACCGGGGCCTAAAAGCACCGTGCGAGCGCCGATCGCTCCCTTCTCAGCAAGCGGGAGGCCGCTGATCTCTCCCTTCTCCCGCAAGCGGGAGGCCGCCGATCTTCCTTCTCCCGCAAGCGGAGCCGCCGATCTTCCTTCTCCCGCAAGCGGGAGAAGGTGGCGCGCAGCGCCGGATGAGGGCGCGGGTCGCATCGAGGAGCGCGCCGCAGAGCCCGCCCTGAATGACCAGGATCCAGCAGCCCCCGGCGCCGCAAGGTCGCCGGTCGTCGCCGCCCAACCGATCAGATGAACCCGTGACTGATCTTCGGTGCCGCGGCCGCTTCGTAGTCCGCGTATGGGTCGTGTTCGCCGGAACCGCCTTCGGACAGGCGGAACTTCAGCGCCAGGCCGTCGCGCGAATCGGCCGCGCGCAACGCTTCTTCCTGCTCGATCTCGCCGGTCTTGACCATCCGGAACAGGCATTGGTCGAAGGTCTGCATGCCTTCTTCCAGCGACTCTTCCATCGCTGCCTTCACCTCGTGTACCTGGCCGCGGCGCAGCAGGTCGCGGATCATCGGCGTGTTGAGCAGCACTTCGGTGGCCGGTCGGCGACGGCCGTCCACGCCCTTGACCAGACGTTGGGAAATGACCGCGCGCAGGTTCAGCGCCAGGTTCATCAGCACGTTCTTGTGCGCGCTTTCCGGGAAGAAGTTGAGGATGCGCTCGATGGTCTGGTCGGCATTGTTGGAGTGCAGCGTCGCCAGGCACAGGTGGCCGGTTTCGGCGAACGCAATGGCCGCCTCCATGGTTTCGGCATCCAGGATTTCGCCGATCAGGATCACGTCCGGCGCCTCGCGCATGGCGTTCTTCAGCGCGCTTTGGAAGGCGTGGGTGTCCAGGCCGACCTCGCGCTGGTTCACGATCGACATCTTGTGCTTGTGCAGGTATTCGATCGGGTCCTCGATGGTGAGGATGTGCCCGGTGGTGGTGCTGTTGCGGTGGTCGATCATCGAGGCCAGCGAGGTCGACTTGCCCGAACCGGTCGAACCCACCACCAACACCAGCCCGCGCGGGGTCATGATGACGTCCTTGAGCACCTGCGGCAGGTTCAGCTCTTCAATGCTGGGAATCCGGCTGCGAATGGCGCGGATCACCATGCCCACTTCGCCGCGCTGCTTGAACACGTTCACGCGGAAGCGGCCGGCGTCTGGCAGGGCGATGGCCATGTTGAGCTCGAGCTCGCGCTCGAACTGCGGCACCTGGCCTTCGTCCATCAATGAGTAGGCGATTTTCTTGACCATCCCCGGCGGCAACCCCGTATTGCCGAGCGGGTAAAGCTTGCCCTCGATCTTGATGTACACCGGCGCGCCGGTGGTCAAGAACATGTCCGAGGCATTCTTTTCGGTCATCAGCTTCAGGAAGTAGCCGATATCCATGCGCAATGGTTCCCCAACAAACAGCAGCGTCTCGTTGCAAGTCCGCCGCAGGCTTCCGACAATGGCCGTGCTCGAGACTTCTCGCTACGGCTCCCCTAATGACGGCTAGCTTCGCATACTTGCGGCGATCCCTGTATGGCATCGCCTGTTTCATGGTTCTTTCCTCTCCGGCCGCCGCCCAGGTGGCACCGGAGCTCACCGCCGCCGAACAGGCCGTGCAACGCGCTACCCAGGCCGATGCCGACCAATACGCACCGGATTTGGTCAACCTGGCCCGCCAGGAATTGATGCAGGCCCAACAGGCGCAACTGGACAAGCGCCAGCGCAAGCAGGTGCCCCAGATCGCCTTGCGTGCAGCCGCCGACGCCGACCTGGCCAAGGCCCGCAGCGAAGAAGCGGTAATCACTGCTCAGTTGGAACAGCGCAGGAAGGAAGTGGCGCAGTTGCAGAACACCCTCAATACCGGGGAGGGCGGCCGATGAACCTGCGCCCCTTGCTGTATCTCGGTGCCTTGAGCCTGGCGACGTTGCCGCCGCTGGCGATGGCGGCCAAGGACGACCCGCAGGCCGACGCGCTCAACCGGCGCCTGGCCGCGCTACAGAACGACCCGCAGACCAACGATCTGGCGCGCTTTGAGCGGTTGCAGGCGCAGCAAAGCGTGGCTGCGCTGGCCGAGGCCAAGCGCCGCGACCGCGACGAGCTGGTGTTCCTGGCCGACCGCCGGGTCGAAATCGCCGAACTCACCGCCCGTACCGCGCTGGCGCGGCGCGAATTGGACCGCCTGGAAGGCACGCGCAACGACTTGCTGATCGAAGCCAGCCGCCGCGACGCGGCGCGGGCGCGCCAGGAGGCCGAGCGCCTGCGCGTACAGGCGCAGATCCAGGCCGAGGCTGCCGAGCAGGCACGCCAGGCTGCCGAACAGGAAGCACTCGCCCGCCAGGACGCCGAGCTGGCGTTGACCAGCGTGGCCGGCAAGCAGACCGCCAAGCTCAACGCGGCCCAGCAGAAGGCCGTGCAGCTGGCGCATGAAGAGGCCGAGCTGGTGGCCGGGGCCAAGCTGCCGCCCGCCAAGTTCGACAGCCGGGGCGAAGTGTTTTCCCTCGGCAGTGGCGCCTTCGGTGGCAAGGCGGCGTTGTCCGGGGATGCCGCCGGGCAGGCCAAGGCATTGGCCGAGTACCTGAACATCGGCAAGAAGGGCCGGGTCAGCATCGTCGGCTTCGATACCGATGCCGCCATTGCCAAGAAGCGTGCCGAAGCGCTGCGCGATGCCTTGGTGGCCGGTGGGGTGTCTGCCTCGCGGCTGCAGGTCACCGGCACCAAGGGCGCGGTCAGCAAGACCCGCGCGGCCGAGGTCGTTGTCGCCCCCTGATTGCAATTGTTGCAAGTGGTTGGAAGTTAAGGTCTTTTAACCCGTGCATGACGCCCGGTTGAACCGCGGTCACTGATTGAGGCAGGGAACGGCAAATGCGGCCGTTTCGGTCTTGAACCCCCTTCGCGACCGGCGTAGGGTCGTACCTCCGGGCAGCAACTCCGCGGCCCGGGAAGTACGGAGGGCCGGGCCAGTGATGCAGAGGCACGCAACGAGACACATTGGTGGAGTGGTTGTTGGTGGTTCCGCCGGTGTGTCGGCCTTTGCAACGCGTTGGTCTTCCATCCCCAAGCTGCGCCCCGTGCCTTCGCTGGCCGGGGCGTTCTTGTTTTAAGTGAAGGAGGTAACGCCATGTTTGAAGGGCAACCGCAGACCGAAATCGACGCATTGATGAAGTCCGATCCCCAGTTCAAGCAGCTCTACCAACGCCACAAGCTATTGAACAAGAAATGCATGGATGCCGAACTCGGGGTGCTCCCGATCGACGACGTGACCTTGGGCCAGATGAAGCGCGAGAAGTTGCAGGCAAAAGAAAAGCTCACCCGCATGTACGACCAGCTCACCCACTGATCCTTCCCCACTGCTAGAACAAGTTCACCGTCGCGGGCGGTGGCGGCCTCCTCGTCGGCTTGCCACCGTCCGCGTCTTTATTTGGCGCCACGGTTCCTGGCGGAGGGCAGATCGGCTGCCGGTTGAGCCTGTTTGTTCACCGGCCTGTGCAATCGGTTCAATGCTGAATGAGCATTCCCCGGCGGTTCGTCGGATAATGACCGGTCTAGCCCGCGTGGCGCAGCGACGATATCCCGATGGCGATTCATTCCTCCGTACTCGAACTGATTGGCAACACGCCGATCGTCAAGGCCCAGCGCCTGGACACCGGCGTCTGCGAGCTGTTCCTCAAGCTGGAGGCGAATAATCCTGGCGGATCGATCAAGGACCGCATCGGCCTGTCGATGATCGAAGCGGCCGAGCAGCGCGGCGACCTGAAGCCCGGCGCCACCCTGGTGGAAGGCACCGCCGGCAATACCGGCCTGGGTCTGGCCCTGGTGGCGCAGCAGAAGGGCTACCAGCTGATCCTGGTGGTTCCGGACAAGATGAGTCGCGAGAAGATCTTCAATCTCAAGGCCATGGGTGCCAATGTGGTGCTGACCCGCTCGGACGTGGCCAAGGGCCACCCCGAGTACTACCAGGACCTGGCCGCCAGGATCGCAGCCGAGACCCCCGGCGCCTACTTCATCAACCAGTTCGGCAACCCGGACAATCCGGCCGCGCACGAATTCGGTACCGGCCCGGAAATCCTGGCGCAGATGGATGGCCAACTGGACGCCATCGTGTTCGGCTGCGGCAGCTCCGGCACCATGACCGGCCTGTCGCGCGCTTTCGCCAGCGCCTCGCCGCACACCGAATTGGTGCTGGCCGACCCGGTCGGCTCGATCCTGACCCAGTACATCGAAGAGGGCACGGTCAGCGAAAAGTCCGGCAGTTGGTTGGTCGAAGGCATCGGCGAGGATTTCCTGCCGGATATCTCCGACTTTTCGCGGGTCAAGAAGGCCTATTCCATCAGCGACGCGGAAAGCTTCCATACCGCGCGCGAGCTGCTGGCCAAAGAAGGCATTCTCGGCGGCTCGTCCACCGGCACCCTGCTGGCGGCGGCGCTGAAGTACTGCCGCGAGCAGACCACGCCCAAGCGCGTGCTGGTGTTCGTCTGCGATACCGGCAACAAGTATTTGTCGAAGATGTACAACGACTACTGGATGCTCGACAACGGCTTTTTGGAGCGTCCGCAACACGGCGACCTGCGCGACCTGATCCTGCGCCCGTACAACAAGCGCGACACCGTGGTGGTGGGCCCGAAGGATCTGCTGACCACCGCCTACCAGCGCATGAAACTGTACGACGTGTCGCAGTTGCCGGTGATCGACGACGGCGAGCTGGTGGGCATCGTGGACGAAAGCGACGTGCTGCTGCATGTCTATGGCGACGAAGCCCGTTTCCGCGACCCGATTTCCACTGCCATGGTCAGCAAGCTGGATCGTCTGGACGTCGCGTCGCCGATCGAAGCGCTGCTGCCGGTGTTCGACCGTGGCCAGGTCGCCATCGTCATGGACGGCACGCAATTCCTTGGTTTGATCACCCGCATCGACCTGCTCAACTACCTGCGCCGTCGCGTGCAGTGATCGTGCAGTCATCCGGCACCGCCGCGCGCTCGGATGAGACGCGCGGCACGGGCCATTCAGACCTGCTTGTTACAATCGCCCACTTTTTCGGGAACCTCCATGTCCAATCGCACCACTCATGGCCATGACGGCGAGCGCGCGCTGTCGCTCGCAACGCTGGCGATCCATGGAGGGCAGTCGCCAGATCCAAGCACCGGCGCGGTGATGCCGCCGATCTATGCGACGTCCACCTATGCGCAGTCCAGCCCCGGCGAGCACCAGGGTTTCGAGTATTCGCGCACCCACAACCCCACGCGCTTTGCCCACGAGCGTTGCGTTGCCGCGCTGGAAGGCGGGACGCGCGCCTTTGCATTCGCTTCCGGCATGGCTGCCACCTCGACGGTGATGGAGTTGCTGGATGCCGGCAGCCACGTGGTGGCGATGGACGACCTGTACGGCGGCACCTTCCGCCTGTTCGAGCGCGTGCGTCGTCGCACCGCCGGCCTGGATTTCAGCTTCGTGGACCTGACCGACCCGGCCGCGTTCGAGGCGGCGATCCGCCCCGACACCAAGATGGTGTGGATCGAAACCCCGACCAACCCGATGCTCAAGCTGGTCGATATCGCGGCCATTGCCGCGATCGCGCGCAAGCACGGCCTGCTGATCGTGGTCGACAACACCTTTGCTTCCCCGATGCTGCAGCGCCCGCTCAGCCTGGGTGCCGATATCGTCGTGCATTCGGCTACCAAGTATCTCAATGGCCACTCGGACATGGTCGGTGGCATCGCCGTGGTCGGTGACAACGCCGAGCTCGCCGAGCAGATGGCGTTCCTGCAGAACTCCATCGGGGGCGTGCAAGGCCCGTTCGGTAGTTTCCTCGCGCTACGCGGATTGAAAACCTTGCCGCTGCGCATGCGCGCCCACTGCGAAAACGCATTGGCGCTTGCGCAATGGCTGGAAACCCACCCTGCGATCGAAAAGGTCATTTACCCCGGCCTTGCCTCGCACCCGCAGCATGCGCTCGCGCAGAGCCAGATGTCCGGCTTCGGCGGCATCGTCTCCATCGTCCTCAAGGGCGGCTTCGACGCAGCCAAGCGCTTCTGCGAAAAGACCGAATTGTTCACCCTGGCCGAATCGCTCGGCGGCGTGGAAAGCCTGGTCAACCATCCCGCCGTCATGACCCACGCCTCCATTCCCGTGCCCCGCCGCGAGCAGCTCGGCATCAGCGATGCGCTGGTGCGGTTGAGCGTGGGAATTGAGGATTTAGGGGATTTGCGGGCGGATTTGGAGCGGGCGCTGGGTGCAGCTGTAGAGGGAACGGATCAAAATGCGTAATCCCTTGTCCGTGCTGTCGGCTGTTCACAGTCTGCGACAGCACCGAAAGCTTATCTACCAATTGGCCAAGCGTGAGGTGCTTGGGCGTTACCGTGGGTCCATCGTTGGCCTCGCTTGGTCATTTTTTAATCCGTTGCTGATGCTCGCCGTGTACACCTTCGTCTTTTCCTACGTGTTCAATGCACGCTGGGCAGGGGCGGCGCAGGGTAGTCGCGCCGAGTTCGCGATAGTCTTGTTTGCCGGCATCATGGTTCATGCTTTTCTTACCGAGTGCATCAGTAAGGCGCCCAATTTGGTGCTGGGTAACGCGAGTTACGTAAAGAAGGTGGTGTTTCCACTTGAAATTCTGACTTGGTCTGCAGTGGCATCGGCGTTCTTCCATATGCTGATTACCTTGGCAGTCTTGCTTATCGCGCAATATTTTCTGCTTGGGCGACTGCCGCTGACCGTGCTGTATTTCCCATTGGTTATTTTCCCACTGGTGCTGGTCTCGGCTGGTGTCACTTGGTTCTTTGCGGCACTAGGCGTGTATTACCGCGATATCGGGCAGATCACTGGGCTATTGGCTACCGTGTTGTTGTTCATGAGCCCAGCGTTGTATCCGGTCTCTTCGTTGCCGCCTAGCATGCAGAAGCTGATTTACCTCAATCCGCTCACTTTCATTATCGAACAATCGCGAAACGTGCTGATGTGGGGCTTGCCGCCTGATTGGTCCGGGCTGTTGAAGTACTTCATCGGAAGCGTGGTACTCGCCTACCTTGGTTACTACTGGTTCCAGCTGGTCCGTCGCGGATTCGCGGACGTTGTTTGAACAGTCGTATCCGTATTTTGACATCGAACGAAGGGCTCCCCATGCCGGAATTGGCGATCCAGGTTTCTGGCGTTTCCAAGTGCTACCAGGTCTACGATAAACCGCACGACCGGATCAAGCAGGCTGTCGTACCGCGCATGCGTCGCGCGATTGGCCTAGACTCCAATCGATATTTCAAGGAGTTCTGGGCGCTGCACGACCTTTCTTTCGAGGTCCGCAAAGGCGACACGGTCGGTATCATCGGGCGGAATGGCTCGGGCAAGTCGACGCTGCTGCAGATGATCTGCGGCACACTCACGCCCACGACTGGCGACATCAAGGTAAAGGGCCGCGTAGCTGCGCTGCTGGAACTCGGCGCGGGTTTCAATCCTGAGTTCACTGGGCGCGAAAACGTGTTCATGAGCGCCGCCATCCTTGGGCTGAGTCACGAGCAGGTCGTCGAGCGTTTTGATCGGATCGTGGCCTTCGCCGACATCGGCGACTTCGTCGATCAACCTGTCAAGGTGTATTCCAGTGGTATGTACGTGCGTCTAGCGTTTGCGGTGATCGCGCACGTCGATGCCGACATCCTGGTGGTCGATGAGGCGCTCGCCGTCGGCGATGCGGTGTTCGTGCAGAAATGCATGCGTTTTCTGCGTTCTTTCCGCGAGCGCGGTACATTGTTGTTCGTCAGTCATGACACCAACTCGGTGCTGAGTTTTTGCCAGTCTGCGATTTGGCTGGACAAAGGGGTGATGCGCATGCACTCCAGTGCTCAAGAAACCACCCAGGCTTACATCGAGTATTGTGCCCAGGAAAGTTATGGCGATGAGGTAAAGCTGCAGGCACTGGACCGTCGGGAGATCAAAGGCAGTATATCTCCCAGCGGACGAGCTCCGATCAAAACCGTGGAAGAAGTCACCCTGGAGATGTTCGATAACATCGCCCATTCGGACGGATGGAAGTCAGGCGAGGCCAGTATCGAAAGTGTCTCGTTGACCAACATCGACGATCCTTCCCGGCCTTTCTTCTATGGTGGTGAACATGTTCTGCTGAGGATTTCCGCGCAGGTCCACCGTGACATGAATAGCCCGATTGTCGGATTTTTCGTCAAAGACAGTCTCGGGCAGTCGTTGTTTGGTGAGCATACCTATACCCATGTGCAGCCGCCGATGGAGTTAAAAGCTGGGCAAGCAGTGGAGGCCGAATTCGAGTTCTATTTGCCATTGCTGCCGAATGGCGACTACTCCATGACGGTTTCCATCGCAGAGGGCGACCCAGTGACAAACACCCAGCATCATTGGCTGCACGATGCGGTGATCTTGAAGGTGTCCTCGCCGACCTTGCGTTATGGATTGGTCGGCATTCCGTTTGACCGTGTGCAGATGCAGGTGGTGGACAATCCGTGAGTGAATACGCAAGCCAGATAGCTCCTTTGCTCAGTCAGGATCCGCGCGTCCAGGTCGGCCGCTTCACCTACGGGAACCCGCAGTTCAAGGTGTGGAGCGATAACGAGTCGGTGGGTATTGGGTCGTTTTGCTCGATCGCAGAAGAAGTTGTCATCTTCGGTGGTGGCGAGCACCTTAGCGAATGGGTGACGACATTTCCCCTGCGCATTGCGTTCGGTGATCCTCTCGCTGGGCGCGACGGCCATCCGGCGACCAAGGGACCGACGCGGATCGGCAACGATGTATGGATCGGCTACGGCGCGACCATTCTTTCCGGCGTGACGGTAGGGGACGGCGCCATCGTTGGTGCGCGCGCTGTGGTGACGCGCGACGTGGCGCCGTATTCGGTCGTGACCGGCAATCCTGCACGCCAAGTGAAAATGCGTTTTACCCCCGCACAGGTCGAGGCGTTGATGCGTATCCGCTGGTGGGACTGGCCGATCGAGGAGATCCATGCGCGGCAGTCCGATCTTTGTGGCGGTAGCGTGGAAGCGTTCGTCCAGCAATTTCGTTGAACCAGACGGCACCTGGGCCACGGCCTCGTTGCTCCAGACAAGATTTATGAGGCCATGATGATTAGCGTTACCATCAACAACTCGATGTTCATGCAGCCGCGCAACACGCCTGAAAGTGCGTGGTTGGGGCATATTCCGTTTGCAGCCTGGCTGGTTGAACTCGTACGCCCAGATATTCTTGTGGAGTTGGGAACGCACCGTGGCGCCTCGTACCTGGCGTTCTGTCAGGCTGTCCAGGCTTGCGCTGCTCCGACACGATGCTACGCAGTCGACACGTGGCAAGGTGATGAGCACGCTGGCGAATACGGTGATGAAGTCTTCCTGCCATTGTTGGATTACCACCAACGCAACTATGCAGATTTCTCCCGTCTCATGCGCATGCGCTTCGAGGAAGCTGTCGAATATTTCGACGACCGTACTGTCGATATATTGCATATCGATGGCCTGCACACGTACGAAGCCGTCAAGAACGATTTCGAGACATGGCAGGCCAAACTTTCCAAGCGCGCAGTCGTGCTGTTTCATGACATCAATGTGCGGGAACGTGGCTTTGGCGTCTGGAAGTATTGGGACGAGATGCGAACCCAGTATCCATCATTCGCTTTCACCCACACACATGGATTGGGAGTTTTGCTTGTTGGTCCCGAACAGCCCCAGCCGTTGTTGGATCTCTGTCGTCTGGATGTTGCTAACGGAGATGCAGTGCTTGGTAATAGGCTATTCGATCAACTCGGGAAGCTGATCGGGGCCAATATCGATATAGGAACTCTGGCTCAAGAGCAGGGGCGTCTCATCGGATTGGTTAATGAGCATCAAGCCGCACGTCAGATAATTAATCAAGAGGTCGTCGATCTAAAGGCGAATCTTGAACAGCGGATAGATGCCTTGCACAGAGCAAACTTGCTTGGCGAGCAGCTAAGTCAAACTCAGGAAATCCTTGCCTTACGTGAAAAGGATAATCAAGAGTTGAATGCATCGTTGCTGTCTATGACAAGAGAGCTGGAGCGGATGCGGGGATCATTGAGTTGGCGGTTGATGGGGCCATTCCGGCGGGTATGTAGATTATTCGGTTGATTTGAATCTGATTACCCACCACCACACGGCGAATTGGTATGTCCCGATGAAGCAATGGCGCGTTCTGATCCTTGATACCAAGAGGAGCAATCCAAATCACTACATCTGCTTGGCGATGGCTAGAGCCTTGTCCGAAGCGGGCGCAGTTGAGTGTGTGGTGCGTGCAGACTACGCCGATGCCGTCCTGGCGGCACAGCATAGCGCCTGCAACCTCTTCATCGCCTTCGACGGCGAAGAGCTGGACCGTCCAATCGTCGAACGCATCGCCCAGATATGCGGACGCAGCGTACTTTGGGTGACTGAGGATCCGTACGAACGCAGTATCAACATCGCTAATGCGGATCTTTTCGATCTGATATTTACCAATGACTCGGGAAGTGTATCTGGATATGGCAGCAAGGGTGTGTCGCTGCCGTTGGCAGCTGATCCACGCTTCCATTTTCATTCCATTCCCGATGATCATGACGATACCCATTATCTATACGATTTGTTTTTCGCGGGTACGGCATGGCCTAATCGCTCCGAATTCCTGGCGCGGCTGCAGTCAGCGATTCCAGAGATCAATCTGAAGTTAGCGCTGCCCGCAAATCCATACATTCCGGCGCCTAAACTCGGTATGGATCCCAGCGCATACGACTGGCGCACGCCAAATACCGAGTTCGCCCGGTTCGCAAACCGTAGCCGTTCTGTCTTGACGTTACATCGCTCCTTTTCGTCTTCTGGCAACGATCCGGTTGCGCATACGCCTGGTCCGCGCTTCTTTGAGGTCGCGCTGGCGGGTGGTTTCCAGCTGGTCGATATTTCTATTCCCGAGATTCGGGTCCAGGACTACTATCAAGAAGGCCGCGACTACGTTGGCTTCGACGGTCCTGCAGATTGTATTGAAAAACTCAGGCACTACCTCGCTCATCCTGAGCAGCGCATGGCGGTTGCCAGATCGGCACAGGCAGTGACGTTGAAGAAACACTTATACCTGAACCGGGTAGAGTATCTCCTGTCTTGCGTAGACGCTTTGCAGCGTGAGCCCAAGCCGATCGTGAAGAATGAAAAAGATTCTCCGCTGACTCGCCGCAAAGTGCTGGTAGTGTCGCACAACATCATTGGTGTAGCGCCTTACGGCGGTGTGGAGGTCTATCAAGAGTCGGTACGCCAGGCGTTGGCCGATGATATCGAGTTCCTGTTCTATACGCCCGACCGTACTGTTCAGCCTAGCGGCCGCCGCTATACATTGCGCAACGAGGCACTGGACGTCGTCGAAACGTTCGACTTTGATGGGGGGCTGGACGAGGCCGCATTGACCTGCCCGCAACGAGAGGAAGCTTTCTCCGGACTGCTGTACAAGTACGGCATTGAATTGGTGCATTTCCAACACTTGATCGGGCATCCGCCTTCTATCGGTCTGTTGCCAGCTGCCCTCGGGTTGCGATGTGTCTTCAGTCTCCACGATTACCATGCCGTGTGTTCTCGCTTTAATCTGCTTGATTATCGTGAGGTGTACTGCAATATTCCCTCGCTGCCGATCGAAACCTGCGATGTCTGCCTAAATGCTTCGCGAGGTGCCGATATCGGCAGTCAAGCGCGCCGTCGCGCTTTTTTCAGCCGCGTGTTGGACCACATGGACGTGCTGCACGTGAATACGCCTGGAGTTGCTGCGCTCTACCAGCGCATGTATCCGGGGCTATCGGATTCCGGGCGTCTTCTCGTCAATGCGGTGCCCATGCCAAAGAACGACGAAATCTCCGCTGTGCCATTGCCACAGTTGCGCCAGGGCAGGCTTCGAATCGCTATACCCGGCAACTTCACTCGCAATAAAGGCGGTAACGAACTGATCCATGTGATCAATCAACTGCGTTACGACGAGGTGGAAATTAGCATCGTGGGGCCGGTTCCTGCCGAATATCAGACAATTCTGGATATTCTTAAGATTCCTAATTTGACGCTGCATGGTGCCTACAAACCGGGAACGTTAAAGCAGATCCTGGCAGGTCATGACCTCTCGATCCACTTCTCGATTTGGCCCGAAACCTACTGCATCAGCCTGTCCGAAGCATGGTCGGCTGGAGTGGTGCCGATTGTTTCTGATATTGGCGCGCTGGGAGAACGGGTGATCGATGGAGAAAATGGCTACGTCGTTCCGGTCAGCGAAGCCGGCAGTATGGTGCGTCTAATCCGGCAGCTGATTGCCGACCGTTCCGGTTTGGAAGCCATCCGTGTGCGCGTGTTGGCAACAACCACGCAACATCACGACGACCATATGCGGTGGCTGCGGGATCTGTATACCAAACTGCTGCCGCTACAGCCGTTCGTGCAGCGTACGCAGAATTATCCGCGCGGCAATACCATTCGAGATCTGGGTATTTTGCTAGTCGAGCCGAACTGGGTAATCCCACCGCGTGCAGCAAGCGTGGCCGATGGAGGCAGTGGCCCAGTCCCGGTTCTTCCTCTGGGAATCGTCGGCAGGGGGTGCCGCTTCTATAAGAAAAATGGACTCAGAAATACGATCGCGAGAGTTCTGCAGGGAATTGCGCGGCGCCTCGGAGGAGTGCGGACATGAGCGTTTTTGCCCAAAAGATCTTGGTCAGCGGGGCATCTCCTGATAACCAGAATCGCAATGTCGTTCTGCGCGACTACGTGACTGAAGGGTTCGCGCAGTTGCCGCAGGTGGCGCAAGCGTTAGCCACCCCGCTTGAGTTTGCCGCCAAACGCGCGAGCGAGTTACAGCCGGACGTGGTTGTCTGTTTTGGCTCGTGCATGCCTGACGATGCCGAGTATGCCCGTCTTCGACGCTACTGCACGCAGGCCGGCGTGCCTATGGTGTTCTGGCTGCACGACGATCCCTATGAATTCGATTACAACTACAAGATCCGTGACGTTGCAGACATCGTCTTCAGCAACGATCGCTGGTGCGCAGAGCACTACGCACACCCGTTTGCAAGGCACCTGCCGCTGGCCGCAAGCCAGCAAGCACATTGGCGGCCGGTTAGCACTGTTAAGGGCATCAGCATTTTTTTCTGCGGCGTCGCTTTCGCTAACCGCAAGCGCCTCCTGGGTGACCTGCGCAAGACTCTGCAATCGTACGATGCGATGATTCTTGGTGATGGCTGGCCGAGCGAGCTCGCGTTCTGCAGCAATCGTCGACTGCCCAATGATCAGCTATCCGACCACTATGCACGTTCTTGGGTGACGCTCAACATGGGCCGTGATTTCAATTACGCCAATGATCGCTTCAAGCTCGAGCCTTCCACGCCCGGGCCGCGGACCTTCGAGGCTGCCATGGCCGGAACCACCCAGGCATTCTTCGTCGAGAGTCTGGAGATCACCGATTATTATCAACCGAACAGCGAAATCTTGCTCTACAACTCGGCTGTTGAGTTTGCACATTTAATGGAGCAGGTGCTGAACGATCAGCCCAGGTGTATGCGCATCGCCGAGGCTGCACAACAGCGCACGATCGCTGAGCACACGTACAAGTCCCGAGCACAGGGAATTCTGGACACTGTCGACGAGTGGCGAGTGTCTGGCCATTAATTCGAAGAATTGAATGGCGAGAGATATGGCTCTCAATGCGTTTTAGCTAGTGCGGTGCGCGATCTTCGACGATTACGATCTTCGGGTCGCGCATCAGTGTCCAGACCTCTTGGTTGGCGCTCGGCTTGAGCTGGATGCCAGCATCATGTCCGGCCAGCGGCGCAAGATCCAGTTCGATGCGTGTCCATTCTGTCTGCTTGTCCAACCTGGGAACAAATACAGCCTGAAGAGGCGGACGCCCCTCTGCGCTGGCGAATATGCGAAACTCCACCTCGGTTGCTCGATCGCGCGGCCATTCCGGGTGGACACGTACCTCGGCGATAAAACGGCTACGTCGCGTGATTGGCACATGATCAAAACGCAACCACTGTCCCGCGTTAAGGAAACTCTGAACAATCCATCGTGATCTGCCACAATCGATCAACGACCCGAGTAGACGATTTCGATGCAGCTGACCTTCGGCGACGCGGAGTACAACGGCAAGCGCAAGCGGACGCGGCGTGAGGTGTTCTTGGCCGAGATGGACCAGGTCGTGCCGTGGAAGGGTAATCCCCCCGCTTTGAGCGTTCGCCAAAAGTGGAGCTAGGCGGCCATCGCCAATTTCATTGCTGGCGTGATACCGCCGAGCGCCATGTTGGGGCGCTCATGGTTGTACGTCCATAGCCAGCGCGTGGCCTTGTCCTGAACCTGCTCGATGGTGTCGAACAACGTTGTGGCCAGCCAGGCGTAGCGGACGGTGCGGTTGTAACGTTCGACATAGGCATTCTGCTGCGGCTTGCCTGGCTGGATGTGCTCGATCCGAATCCCGCGCTGCTGTGCCCAAGCTAGCAGCGCGCCGCTGATGTACTCCGGGCCGTTGTCGCAGCGAATGGCGTTTGGCTTGCCGCGCCAGTCAATGATCTGTTCCAACGAGCGGATCACCCGGGCCGATGGCAGCGATAAGTCGACCTCGATGCCCAGACCCTCACGGTTGAAGTCATCGAGCACATTGAACAACCGGAAGCTGCGGCCGTCGGCCAGCTGGTCGTGCATGAAATCCATCGACCAGACCTGGTTGATCGTCTCCGGCACCGCCAACGGCTCTGGCCGCTCGCGCACCAGCCGCTTCTTCGGCTTGATCCGCAGGTTCAACTCCAGCTCCCGATAGATGCGGTACACCCGCTTGTGATTCCAGCCAAAGCCCTTCACGTTGCGCAGGTGCAGAAAGCACAGGCCGAACCCCCAATCACGATAGGTTGTGGTCAACCGCACCAGCCAATCGGCAATCCGGGCGTTCTCCTCGCTGGCCTTGGCTTGATAGCGAAAGCAGGTCTCGCTCACCGCAAAGGTCCGGCAGGCATGCCGGATGTTCGTGTGGCCACCATCTACGGCCCATCGGGCCATCTCCCGGCGTTGAGATGGCCTCACCATTTTTTTGCCATCGCCTCCTTCAGCAGGTCGGCGCTGAGCTGGGCATCGGCGTACATCTTCTTCAGGCGCCGGTTCTCGTCCTGCAGCTCCCTGAGCTGGGACATCAGCGATGCGTCCATGCCGCCGAACTTGCTGCGCCACTTGTAGAACGTCGCCGAGCTGATGCCGTGTTCCCGGCACAACTCCGGCACGGGCGTGCCGGCCTCGGCCTGCTTGAGGACGGCAATGATCTGGCTGTCGGTGAAGCGGGATGTCTTCATGGAACCTCCTCGGAAAAGGGTACGAGAAAATTCCACTTCTGGCGTCAGCTAACCTGTGGGGGGATTACCGAAGGACCTGCTGGCGCTGATCGAGCCGCACTACCCGAAGTCGGGGCAGCCGGGGCGACAGCCGTATCGGCTGGAGACCATGCTGCGCATCCACTTTTTGCAGCAGTGGTATGCACTGAGCGATCCATCGGCGGAAGAAGCGCTGTACGACACGGTGTCGATGCGCCGTTTCGCCAAGATCGGCGGGCTGGATGAGGTGCCGGACGAGACGACGATTCTCAACTTCCGCCATCTGTTGGAGCAGCACGATTTGGCGCGCAAGCTGTTCAATCGGGTCAACGCGCACCTGTCGCGCAAGGGGCAGAGCTTGCGCGGCGGGACGATCGTGGACGCCACGATCATCGCTGCGCCCAGCTCGACCAAGAACAAGGATGGCGAGCGCGATCCGGAGATGCACCAAACCAAGAAGGGCAACCAGTACTACTTCGGGATGAAGGCGCACATCGGGGTGGACGATGACTCCGGGCTGGTGCACCACGTGGAGTGCACGGCGGCCAACGTGGCCGATATCACACAAGCGCACAAGCTGCTGCACGGCAAGGAGGACACGCTGTGCGCGGACAGCGGCTACACCGGGCTTGAGAAACGCGAGGAGATGAAGCGCAAGCGCAAACTGCGCTACCTGATCGCGGAGAAGCCCTCGAAGCTGAAGCAGATTAAGAACAAGCGCGAACTGAAGTTGGCCAAGCGCTGGGAGCACACAAAAGCCAGCCTGCGTGCAAAGGTGGAACACCCGTTTCGGGTGATCAAGCGCCAGTTTGGCTACGTCAAGGTGCGCTATCGCGGTTTGGCGAAGAACACCGCACAGATGCTGATGCTGTTTGCGCTGTCGAATCTGTGGCTGAAGCGCAAAGAGTTCATTACCGCCGCGGGGTAGGTGCGCCCGTAATCGGGACGATACCCCGAAAAAGCGCCAAAAACGGCGAAAAACCGAGGATCTGAGCGCGGTCACCGCGACCGATATGGCTTACCACATCCTCCGATCGCGTTGTTCAGACCTTCCTTAATCCATGATTCGTAGTGAGATGGTGGCTCTCTGTCCGGTCGATTGATGCCAATTATCTCTTTGTCTGGCCGATTTATTCCAAGGATGGCGCCCCCATTTCGATAAGCAGAAATTTGAGTCCAGCGGCTTAGATTTATTTTCTCGCCATTTTCAACGAAGCCGCCGTCATGACTAAAGTGATAGACAAATTTTGGCGCTATTAATGCGCACGCTGCAAGGAGGCCCAGTGCCGCAGCTGCGCAGGAGTTAGGGAAGGTCTGAACAACGCGATCGGAGGATGTGGTAAGCCATATCGGTCGCGGTGACCGCGCTCAGATCCTCGGTTTTTCGCCGTTTTTGGCGCTTTTTCGGGGTATCGTCCCGATTACGGGCGCACCTACCCCGCGGCGGTAATGAACTCTTTGCGCTTCAGCCACAGATTCGACAGCGCAAACAGCATCAGCATCTGTGCGGTGTTCTTCGCCAAACCGCGATAGCGCACCTTGACGTAGCCAAACTGGCGCTTGATCACCCGAAACGGGTGTTCCACCTTTGCACGCAGGCTGGCTTTTGTGTGCTCCCAGCGCTTGGCCAACTTCAGTTCGCGCTTGTTCTTAATCTGCTTCAGCTTCGAGGGCTTCTCCGCGATCAGGTAGCGCAGTTTGCGCTTGCGCTTCATCTCCTCGCGTTTCTCAAGCCCGGTGTAGCCGCTGTCCGCGCACAGCGTGTCCTCCTTGCCGTGCAGCAGCTTGTGCGCTTGTGTGATATCGGCCACGTTGGCCGCCGTGCACTCCACGTGGTGCACCAGCCCGGAGTCATCGTCCACCCCGATGTGCGCCTTCATCCCGAAGTAGTACTGGTTGCCCTTCTTGGTTTGGTGCATCTCCGGATCGCGCTCGCCATCCTTGTTCTTGGTCGAGCTGGGCGCAGCGATGATCGTGGCGTCCACGATCGTCCCGCCGCGCAAGCTCTGCCCCTTGCGCGACAGGTGCGCGTTGACCCGATTGAACAGCTTGCGCGCCAAATCGTGCTGCTCCAACAGATGGCGGAAGTTGAGAATCGTCGTCTCGTCCGGCACCTCATCCAGCCCGCCGATCTTGGCGAAACGGCGCATCGACACCGTGTCGTACAGCGCTTCTTCCGCCGATGGATCGCTCAGTGCATACCACTGCTGCAAAAAGTGGATGCGCAGCATGGTCTCCAGCCGATACGGCTGTCGCCCCGGCTGCCCCGACTTCGGGTAGTGCGGCTCGATCAGCGCCAGCAGGTCCTTCCACGGCACGACCTGGTCCATCTCGGCCAAGAACACCTCACGCCGCGTCCGCTTGCGCTTGCCGTTGTACTCCGCGTCGCCGAAGGTCAGCTGCATCGAAATCGTCTACTCGGGTCGTTGATCGATTGTGGCAGATCACGATGGATTGTTCAGAGTTTCCTTAGGTGTTATCCCCCACGACTGCTTGCTCATCGAGTGGCGCTCGAAAATATTTTCAGTTTGGATGGCTGCCATTTCCGGGGCCACACAATACTGGCCGCGACGATTAACAAGCTTGGCACTATCACGGCAAGGTAATAAGCGTGAAATTCTCCGGCGTAGCTTCCGGGAGGATATCGCCAGAAATAAATCATCAGGTACTCGGCAATCATCGCCAGTGCAATCGCCGTCATCGTTGGCTCCCTCAGGGAGCTGAATCCTATACTGAATGAGATGAGTACGGGAATGGCTGAAAACATCATGATGATAAGGAGGAAAAGATCATCGCGCCTGTAAAGGCCAAGTCCTGGAATTAATGGTAGTACAAAAAAGACGATCAACGCCAATCGTGGGAGCCAGCGCTCCGAGTGGCTGTGGAGCAGGCCGCGCAGCGTGACGATGCCTCCGATCAGTCCTAAAGCAAACCATGTGCGCATGTGCTGTGTATAGAAAAGTGTCTCACCAAGGGTGCGCCAACTGATCGCTTCGTTAGACAGGCGATAGTTGAGGATCGCGTCGAGCGTCTCGATCGGCAGAATGCCCTTGATCATGTTCATCCATGGCAGGACTGCAAGGTTTGCAGGATTTGTCGAAGAGTAGAACTCTTTCGCGATCTGCTCAGCGGTGTGGTCCAATCCATAGGCGACTTGTAC
Source organism: Xanthomonas sp. NCPPB 3569 (assembly GCF_041475645.2). Lineage (NCBI taxonomy): Bacteria > Pseudomonadati > Pseudomonadota > Gammaproteobacteria > Lysobacterales > Lysobacteraceae > Xanthomonas > Xanthomonas sp. NCPPB 3569. The sequence goes on along the minus strand of NZ_CM192969.1, from coordinate 4,202,926 downwards.
GTTGTATAAATAGTAAGTGCGCAGGGGCGTAGCTCCTCCGACGAGGTGCTCTGCCACGAACCAGGCGATCGGTACGGCCGCGCACGCGAATGGGACCGCCGCTAGGCGTGGCCAAGTAATCCCATATTTCTGTCTTTGGGCCAAGAGGATGAGGATGAGCGCACCGCCAAATGAAAGGTGCGCCCAGAGGAATGATCCGTGCGCAACGAAGGATGCCCCGCTGAGTAATATCGCAATGATCCAGTTTTTCCGTAATGCCTGGGTGCAGGCGAGGCATATAAGCGAGAGTGCCAATAATTTCGGCCACAACCCGATAGTGTTAAAAACCAGAAAGGGGGATGCCAGAAGCAGCATGCTGATGATCAACGTGCTGCGTCCATTGCTAAAGCGCTCCACCACGTTCAAGAGGCTCAGCGCCGCGATCGAGTTAATCGATATCCACAGGTTTGTGTATGCGAACGCCGTCAATTCGTCATAGTCATAAAACTTGGGCTGCAGATGGATGCCAAAGGCAGGCAGCGTTCCAGCAGTAATGATGCCGCCCAAGAATGGCCTGTCAAAAAGAGCAAACTGCTGAGCACCTATGAGTTGATGACCAAACAGCAGATACTGTGCCTGGAACGCCGATTGTGGCGAATCGCCCGGAGTAACGTTGGTGAGCGAAAAGATGCTCCAGAAGATCGTGCTGCCGCGAGCCGGACCGTAGTGGAAGCTTAGAAGGACCAGGTAGCAGGCAACGCTATAGGCTATAACCAGCAAGAGAGGCTTTGCTAAGGTGACCGCCATCGGACGCCGCCAACGCCAGCTGATCACAGCGCCAGCAAGCAATATCCAAAGAGCCATGCCGCTCCACCCTGGGGCAACTACCAGAGCAACGCTGGTCAATGCGGCATGCGCCAACAGTCCAGCGAGCATGGTACTGGCTCCACGTTCCCAGCTGGACTCGATAGTGCTTAGCCAAGCACGTCCGATCATGTCACCAATGAGGCACAGAAAAATTAGATAGGCAGGCCCAACCATAGCCGTCAGGACAACAATCTGCAGCTGAGTCATCGTGTGATTCCAAGGATCCGCGGCAGTAGCCGTCTATGTAGCAGGTCGATCCTAAATTATAGAGTGGACAGTGAGTCAAGTGCGTGGAATTTGCTTCATCAGCTGTCGGCCAATGAGCTGTGTGAAGAATTCGCCGGTTTTGTTTTATCATTAACCTTAGGAGCAGCCGCCGGCGCTGTGGGATTTGTGAGAATGGAGCACAGAGGATGATGGCAGTGCTGGTTGCATTGGGGCTAATCGTATTGACTGCCTTGTTAGTGGTCTTGATTGGCGGCGCGCTTCTCTCGTGCACTGCAGGCGGGCGCTCGCTTAAGGGGCTGGAGCTTCTTGCCTACTCCATTGGGTTTGGCATTTTGGGACTAGCGATCCTTGGCATTGGCACAGTGTCCATATCTTGGGACTACGAGCGCAATGCGTGGTTACTGCTCTCCGTCACTTTAGTGGCCTCTGTTGTGCAGTGGAGCCGGTCGGATGTCTTCTCGCGTCTGTTCGGCTCCGGTGCTGGTGAGGCGGTGCTTCAATCTCGGCTTGCTGCGCTTGGATGGCTGCTAATGGCAGCCATCCCGATGCTGATGACATTCGTGCCCATCAAGATGCCTTCAGAGCTACCTGATGGTGCCTACGTAATCAAGAATGACCACCTGCACGTCAAAGTGCAGGTGATGCTTGGGGCATTCCCAGCCGATAATTTCATTCCCTTCGCCGCGACCGAGTATCTACTACGCGATATTCCCTTTGCGGAGGAGCGACCGTTGATGCCAGGCCAGGAGCTTGCCAACCGACCAATCTTGATGTCGCTAGCGGCCGTACCGCTGCGAGCAGCACTGGATGCGCCGCAAAAATTAAATGGGCCTCTGCCGACGTTTCGTTATGTCGGCAGACAATGGCCTGACGTTGGCCGTTTTGGTGACGACCGTAGCTACCGCCGGTTTCTGGCGGTGTCCCTGGTCTTGAATGCATCGCTTTTTATCGGCGCTGCATTGCTCTTCCAGTATTTCGGGCTGAGTCGGGGTTACTGGGTTGCGGGTTTGCTAGTGTTCGGCAGTAGTCCTTATTTTGTGGCACAGACACTATTCGCTTGGCCAAAATCGCTCGCTGCGTTCTTCTTGGTACTGAGCGCGTTCACACTGCTGGCACGCAAACCCACGTGGATTGCAGGTCTATTGGGGGCCTTGGCTTACTGGTCGCATCCATATGCCGTCGTGTTCCTAGGTGCATTCGGGTTGTACCTCCTGATTCGGGAACGCAACGACATGAACCCTAGCCGCGGACTGTTGCCGTTTGCAGTAGTTGCTTTCGGAGGCCTCGCGATATGGTGGTTATGGGCGAACTGGTACTTGCAATTGTCATCGGATTTGGTCGAGCAAAATCTTAGCGTAGGCGCCAGCCTGGCTTCACATGCGGAAGCGCGTTTCGTCAACTTACTCAATGCGATCGCGCCCATCAGCTTCCGCGTCCTGCCAACAGTTGGCGATCTGGTGCAGGCGTCGCTGCACGGTATTGTCGGCGCGGTGGGGATTTTGCTACTGCCTCCAGCCGCATTTGCGTCCGTGCAATGCATTCGCCAGCATTCGAAAGAGTTCGTATTGTTGCTGGCGCTGCCCTCGGCACTGTTGATTGGCGTGTTTAGCGTACTGAGCATCCCGGCAGTTCACGGCCTCCAGGCGGTGTCTGTAGCGCTGTTGATGCTCTCTTTGCGTTGGATGCAGCAGAGAAACTTTTATTCATTGATGCTGGCCTGCGCCTCCGGGCAGATTGCAATTAATATCGTCTTATTACTACACCGCGGACACGCGTTGCTGTCCGGCTGAGCGGTTTTTTCGGAGGAATCATGCTCAAACATCTTCTTGTCAGCTTGTTGCCGTTATCGTTGGCGGCTTGTCATCAATATCCTCCGCGCGACTGCCAGCTCAGCGGCAATGTGCAGGTGCAAGTGCGGTCCCCACTCGACGATTCTTCAAATCGATCCATTCGCCTCTCTGCGGGCGAGACGATTCGTGGAACATTTTCTCCTGCCGGGGCATTGCGTGTGGATGCAGTTGCGGTGCAAATTGGAAACGGCGGGGGCGCTGCAGATGGCGAGGTGGAGTTCCGGCTTTGCCAGGATGGCCGTTGTGTCGAGGGCAAAGCTCCGCTACAGGGTTCTAAGGACAATGATTACCTGGAGGTTGGATTACGTTCTAATCTTGGAGTGACGTTCGAGGGAGGCATGATCAGCTACGAGTTCAAACGACTGTCCGGCACCAAGGAAATGGTCGCTTGGATCTATCCCGGTATTGGTCGGCAGACTGGATTAACGTTGGCTGCAGGCAGCACGGATGAAACATTGAACCTAATGCTTCGGCAGCACTAGCCTTCAGCGGGGCAGGCATGTGGACCTGCCCTTCATCATTTCACTTATCTTGATCTTGGAATTTCACGCAGTCGCGGCAGCCAAGTTCGTTTTCCAGCAATCCGCTGAACTGATGCAGTTCAGCGTGGAACTCGGGATCCAATTCTAAAAGTGGCCGGTCTTGAATGAAGCCACTTGTCTTCAGTTGTACACGGGCGTCTTCCACGACTTTGGACCATTTTTCCGAGAACGGCGTTGCAAAAATTGGCCAAAGCGTCGTCACAGTCGTGAAAAACACGTAAGTCGCTACAGCGGCTCCACCCCCGATTGCGCTGACCGGAAGGATGGCCCAATTTCCCAGGCTTTTTGCCAACGGAATCAGAAGTAGGGGGCTGAGCATAAAAATGAAGAATGCAGGAAAGATCAGGTAGCGCGTACCAAACAGGAAAGGATTTATTGCTGTGTTTCCAGGCGAATACTGGAGGCGGACCACGATCAGTGTGCAATACAGCCCCAGTGAAAACGCAAAAGTTCCAGAAAGCAGCCCGTAAGCGACTAGTAGCGGTTTTTGCTCCTGTCGGCCCTTCCACAGCAGTGCGATTGATGTCGCGACGATGGCGAGAAGCAGCGCATAACCATACGCTGCATCGGTGGCGTATGTATCGGGATTCGGCCAAGGGAAGCGGCCGTTGGCCCATAGCGAGCGGGCGCCGCCCTGCAAAGATCCCATGTACAGCGCGCCCATTCTGATCACGTGATCGCCTAGGTTAATCGTTCGCTCGCCAGTCGCTTGCTCTGTGCTCTGCGCCATGATCGCAGCTTGCATCAAGGTCACGATCGTGGAAACGGCGGCGGCGGCATATGCCTTGGCAGGCAATCTGAGCGCCCATGTGCATACAATCGTAGCCACGATAACGGTAACACTGATCGTAAAGCCCACGCCGAACAAATGCATCGAGGCGTAGCCCCATGCGAGAGCCCAGTAAAGGGGCTTGATGTGATTTGTGCGTATTGCATTCAGCAGGTTCGACGTTGCCATTGCGCCGCAAGCAAGGCAAAGCAATTGGGCGGCCATAAACGGCCACGTAGTCAGTTCCAAAACGGTGGGTTGGACCACGAATGCCATTGCCACCAGCCCTGCGATGACCGCGCAGGCTCGCGGGTGCAGAGATGTCAGTGCAAGCGCGGAGTGGCTGAGTAGATAGAGCGATGTCGACAGAAGTCCAAGTACAAGCATCTGACGAATGAACCAGTACTGCTCATCAGCGCCAAACCAGCCGGCCTGTACGAACTCCAAGATGAAGAACACAGGGGTGTAATGGCCGTTGCGAGCGTGCGTCAACAGCGGCTTGATGAAATCGAAATGGTCGCCATGGCTCCAGGCTTGCGCAATGAATAAGCCAGACTCTGCCCGAAACGGCGTCATGTTGAGTCCGATCAGATGGCTGTATGCCGCAAAGAGCAAGGAGAAAACGACGAAGGCGATGACAACGTGCCAGGTCTCTACCACTTTGCTTGTGCCGTCGAAGGGCTCGCTGGGAATCATGTCGTATGGAGTACTTGTCATTATGTAGAGCAGCGAGGTCGTGGCGCTGGCGAGAAGCGTGCAGGGTTTTCAGCTGCGGAAAGATAAACGTTTATGACCGATGTAACTCGTGAGTACAGGGGTGGCGACACCGATGGCATGCGCAATAGTCTCGGCGCCACGGGTCACGCCCAGCAAGGGCAGGAGCCAGCGCGCCAGTAGCAGGCTGACGCAGAACGTCTGCAAGAGCGCAATAGCATTCACAACCAGAAACCACATTACTTGCGAGTGCGCTGCATTGTTCGTGTCATTAAAAGCAAGCTTGCGCATCAGCACGAATGCCACGACAAGGCCGACCATGAACCCCAGAACGATCGCAAGTGAATATGGCACCCACTGGCTGAAGAGGATGCGCGAACAGAAATTGGCAGCAGCAGCGATGCCGCCAGATAAGACAAACATGAAAAAGCGCTTGCTGATCACGGCTCGCCTGCTGCAGTCTCAGCCAGGGTAGTACCAACCGCCAGACTTTCGGAAATTGAGCGGTCTTCAGGATAGTAATATGCTGTGTCGGCCATGTAGAAGCCGGTCAATGGCGTCTTCATCGCCGGCAGCATGTCCTGGAACCCCGGGGGGCAGATAGTCTGCGCAAATTCGTAACGATGGCAGTGCGTGGCGAGGACCCATTCCGGCTTGAATGCAGGGTTGATTCTAGGCAGATAGCTGATCACTTCATCGATCAGCTGCTGATTGCTCCATTGCCACTTCGGGTGGGTCTTGGGCATGTAATAGGGCGCATACAGGATCTTCTGCGCGGGGTCCGTGCCTGGGTTGAGATTGCTATATTCAATGACGCCAGGAATAGCGATGCTGTCATCGCTGATATTCATCCAGAAGTTTTCGCTGATCGGTTGGCTAAGCTTGAGAATGACGCATGCGACTGGAATATTTTCGATTCGACGTATGGAATCAGCGAATGCTGCAGGCAGTCCCGGTACCATCGCCGGCACATACTGAATCGGTGCGGTTGAGATCACCGCATCGTATGCGTGGAATTGGTTGCCCACGCGGATGCCGGTGACCCGGCCGGCTTCGGAAACTACTTCATCGATCGGCTGGCTGAGCAAAATACGGCCGCCACGACGCTTAATCTCGGCCACCATTGCATCCAGCAGGATGGCCGAGCCCCCCTCCAAATAACCCAGGCTCTCGTTGAACAGATTGCGCCGGGAGAGTGCAATGCGTTTGATGCGTGTGCCGATCCACGACGCCGACAGATCGTTGGCGTACTCGAAGAACTTCAGTCCAAACGCTTTCTCCCACATGACCTTATAGGCTTTCTTGCCGATCCAGCCTGTGATCCAGTCGCGTGCGTTCTCCTTGTCGAGCGCCGACCAGTCGGAGATGCCTTTGGTGTGCATCACGTGTAACGCATAACGCAGCTTACTGATCGGGCCCAAATGAGGGAAGCTGAGCAAGGCGAAAGGTGATCCCCATTTATAGAGCCGGCCATCGTAGAAATAGCCCATCTTGGTGTCGGTCCACTTCAGTTTATCGGCCATGCCAAGGCGGTCGAGCAACTTGAACAGCGGGTAGTCGGTTTTGCAGATGAAATGGTAATAGCGCTCGATAGAAAGGCCGTCGAAGTCGAAAGCCGCCGACATGCCGCCGATGCGGTCGTCGCGCTCATAGAGATCGACCCTGTGACCACGGTCCAGAAGTTCGAGTGCGGCCATCAGGCCCATGGGGCCACTACCGATGATTGAGTACGTGCTCATGTTTACCTTGGAGATGATGGATGACAGCCAGGGCAGGGCGTCAACGCTTGAGGACGATATGACTGTAGCGCGGGTCGCAGTAGCTTTCGCGGATGGCCTCTTCGAACGGGGTCTGGGTCACGCCGAAAATCGCCTGTGTATCTACGCCTTTGAAGTCATCGCCTGCCGAGAGTGCCTTGAGTTGATCGGCGGTGAAGGGCGGCTTGCTGCTGAAAAGGCTGTACACCCGGAGTAAAAAGGCAAAAAAGCCAATCGGGATATGCACGATCACAGTGCGCAGTTGTTTCGCGCGCTTGATGGTGCGAATGATATCAACGTAATCCACGCGCGTAGCGCCAACGATATCGTAGATGTCGCCCGCAGGTTCGCGCTCTATGCACTGCACGATGCAGCGACAGAAATCGCGCTCGTACAACGGCTGGCGCATGAACTTGCCGTCGCCGGGGATCGGGAATACCGGAGTGCGGGCCATGAAGCGCGACAGCCATCCCAGGTGCTTGGGGTCGAACCAGCCGAACATCAACGTCGGGCGCAAAACGCAGTGAGGGATCCCGCTGTTGCGGACTAGCGCCTCCTGTAGCTTCTTGGTCTCGGTGTAGTCATCAGTTGCAACTGAATTCACGACCGAAGAACTGATGTGCACCATGTAGGGAATCTGATGATCCACGCAAGCCTTCAGCACGTTTTCGGTCGCCTGTAGGTTGTTGCGGTCGAATAACGTGCGGAACTTGCCGGTGATCTGTGCATGCAACTGCACTATCAGGCGAGCGCCTGCGAACGCTTCGCTCCAGACACCGGGTTCGGCGAGATCGGCCAGTATCGTCTTTACGTCCGGATGCAGCTTGCGCAAGATCTCAAGGTTGTGCTCGTGCTTGTCGATAGCGACCAGCTGGGTGTAGCCCTGCTGTTTCATTTCGACGATGAGGTTCTGTCCCACCAGGCCTGCGGCACCGGTCAACACGATCTTGTCACTTTTCTGTGCCATGGATGGACTCTGAAACGAATGGAGGAATGGATCAGCCGCGCTTGTAGGCAACGACCAGCGCTTGCTTGCCCAAGAAGTGCCAGGCGAGCGGGATGCGCAGGTAAAGCGATACCAGCCACGGCGCCTGCGGTAGCCGGCTCTTGGTGGTATAGGGCAGGAATTTGGGGATCACTACCTGCGGCTCCAATCCCGCCATCAGTACTCCCTCGACGAGGCTACGGTCGCTTAGTGCCGTGTGGTGGTCGAAGTAATCCCAATACTCGTCATACAGGAAGCGAATGTTGGGTTGCAAGATAATGACCCTTCCGCCCGGCTTGAGCATGCGCGCGCTTTCCCGCAGCGTTTGCAATACGAGATCTTTGGTTGGCAGGTGCTCGAGAAAGTTGCTCATGAACACCGCATCCACGCTGGCGCTAGGGATCGAGCTGACCGCAATGCATGACTCATTGATCACGCGGATACCATCAGCGGCGAACTTGCGTACGTCAGGATTGAGGTCAACGGCGATCTTGTGCGCGGCCGGAATATTGTTGATGAACTCGCAATATCCTGCTCCGATGTCGACCACGGTCTCATTGGGTTTGACGAACCGACTGAAGTACTGCGTGCACAAGACTTGCCAGATCCGGTTCTTGTTGGCGAGTTCTTCCTTCGGGAAACGGTGTTGATAGAGCACGTCGAGATCGTGATCGATATCTGGCATCTCAGCACTTCCTCTGTGGATGGGGTGGTTTATAGCGAGATGCGACGAAAGATGAATTCCGGGATGTTCTTGATCACCAGCATGATTGCCCACCAGAAACTGGGCAGGTAGGCCACAGCGCGACGCTTGTCCACTGCACTGAGGATCCCCTTGGCAATCTGGTCCGGCTTTGCCCACAGTGCGCCCTTCTTGAAGGCTGCAGTCATGGGGGTGTCGACGAAGCCCGGCTTGATCGTGAGCACGTTGATGCCTTGCGGGCGCAGGCGCTGTCCGAGGCCGCTCAAGTAGGCGGTCACGGCTGCCTTGGCGCTTCCATAGAGGTAATTACTGGCTCGGCCGCGATCTCCAGCCACCGAAGAAATGACTGCCAGTGTGGCGCCCGACGTCAGTCGCGGCACAAGCGCTGCGCACAGCGCGATCGTGGAGGTGCCGTTGGTGGCGAATTCGCGCAGCGACAGTTCGACCGATGCGTTACATGCAGCTTGATCCGGGAGCGTGCCATGCGCGATCAACACGACATCGACACCGCCCAATGCAGCCCACGCTGCATCCAGAACCTCGCCATGACGCGCATTGTCGTTGACATCCAGCACGCCGATGCTGGTTCGCGCGCCGCGGGTGGTGAGGTCGGCCGCAATTGTTTCCAGGCGTGGGGCCTGGCGGCCGAGCAGGTGGACGGCCGCACCGCGTGCGGCGTAGCGTCGGGCGGTTGCTTCGGCAATGGCCGAGGTGGCTCCGATAATAAGGACGCGTTGCATGTCTACTCCGTGACCCGGCGCCAGAAGCCGGAAGAAAAACGTGGATCGAGATAGCTGCCGAACTCGCGCCAGCGGCCATAGGCACGCTGAAACGACTGTGCTGTCATACGTGCGTCCTTGGCAGGGTACAGAGCACCGCCTGCTTCGTCGACGATGCGGTCCAGTCGCTCAAGCAGGCGGAAGACATCAGGACCGGTATTGGGAAAGTCCAATGCCAAGGTCGTGCCTGGCCTTGGGAAAGACAGCATGCCGATGGAAGGTGTGTTGCCGAATTCCTTCAACACAGCCAGGAACGAGCCGCTGCCGCTGCGCGCGATCTCTGCAAGCAGCGCGTCCACTGCGTCCCGCGCGGTTGCGGGCGGCAAGACACACTGGTACTGCAGAAAGCCGGAGGGGCCGTACATGCGGTTCCAGTCACGGATGCCGTCAAGCGGGTAAAAGAACGGCAAAAGATGGCTGACGAAGCGTTTGTGCGGAGCCGGCTGGCGCCAATAGTAGAGCGCGTTGAAAGGCCGCAGGGAAAACGTGTTCACCAACGAAATCGGTGGAGTGACAGGCATGGAAAAACCTGCGCCTGGCGGTTTCGGTCGCTCGTGCGCAAGCCCGGTGCAGTGATCTGCGCGGGTAAAGTGCCCGCGCCCGCGCGCCTTGCCACTTGCCAGGCAGTCGATCCACGCCACACTGTACTCGTGGCTTTCGGCCGCGGCTGCCGATAACGCAAAGAACTCTTCAAGCGAGCCGAAGCGAATGTTTTCCGCTTCCAGCGCGGAGCTTGCGACGCGGCGCAGCTGAATTTCCGCCCAGGTGATCAGGCCGGTCAGCCCGAGTCCTCCCACTGTCGCTGCGAACCAGCGATCGGCGTGATCCGGAGTGCACACCCGCCGCTCGCCGTCGCTACGCAACAGCTCGAATGCGCGCACATGGTGACCAAAATTGCCGGTCCGATGGTGGTTCTTGCCATGCACGTCGTTGGCAATCGCGCCGGCAACAGTGACGTAGCGGGTGCCGGGAGTCACCGGCAGAAACCAGCCTTGCGGCAATACCAGCTCGATGATCTCGTTGAGAGTGACGCCAGCCTCGCAGCGCAGCACGCCACTGGCGGGATCAAAAGCGATGAATCGATCAAGCCCGCGCGCGCGCAGCAATACACCATCCGGATTCAGGCAACTATCGCCATAACTGCGCCCGTTACCACGCGGCAGCGCAAGGCCGTCGAATGCGGGCAGAGTCGCTGCACGATCGTTGATCGGTAGCAGCGTCTGCTGCGCGCTGGGATACCGCCCCCAGGATTGCCCTGCGGCCATCAGATGGCGCTCAGTGCGAATAACCCGCACAGCACCACAACAATCTGGCTGACACGGTCGGTGGCAGCGAACACGATCGGGTCGTCATGCATCTCTCCGCGATGCGCAATGATCCAGACCCTGCTCACCCAATACAGCAGCACCGGGCACACCAGCCAGAGCAGCTTGGGATTGCGGTACAGCTCCACGCTCTCGGGGCTGTTGATGTACAGCGCCATCACCATGACCGCGATGTAGCCGGCGGCCGCGCCCATGGATTGCAGCAGCGAGAGATCCTCCACCGAATAGGCCCGGCCACTGGCCCTGGTCTTGCCGCTGCTCAACATGGCATGCAGTTCCGTGTAGCGCTTGAGCAGCGCGAGCGACAGGAACATGAACATTGAAAATGCCAACAACCAGAACGACAACTCGATGCCGATCGCCACCGCGCCGCCGATGATGCGTACGGTGTAGAGCGCTGCGAGCAGCACCACGTCGATCATCACAATGCGCTTCAAGCGCAGCGAATACGCCAAGGTCATGATGTAGTAGGCAAGCAAGACCAGGGTGAATTCAATGTTGCATGCCAGCGACAGCAGGAGCCCGGCAATGGTCAGCGCGGGGGCGACCAGCAGCCCATGCAAAAGCGGGAGCCGACCTGCCGCGAACGGGCGCTTGCGTTTGCGTGGATGCTGACGGTCAGGCGTCAAATCCAGCAGATCATTGAGCACATAGACGCCGGAAGCGCATAACCCGAACGCGACCAGCGCAATCGTGGATTGCAGCACCGATTCCAGATCCAGGAATCGGTGCGCGGTCAGCAGCGGAACGAACACGAGCAGATTTTTCAGCCACTGGTGCAGGCGCAACGCCTTCAGCCATGCACGGGCGCGCGACGGGGCAGGCCAATGCGCATGCACGGTCGTGCGTTGCGCCGCTGCCTTTGCCAGTGCGGTGCCGTTGTTGACGACCCAGGCGCCACCGGCCTTGTCCCAGACGTGCAAATCCACGCTGCCGTTGCCGGCGTAATCGAAGTTGCCCTGACCAAACGCGTCGACCAGTACGTCTGCCTTGTTGCGACCAGACAGATTGCGCTTGCCATCGCTGGCAATGACCTGCTCGAAGAGGCCTAGATGCTCTGCAATAGGCTGCACCAGCAGTGCATCGGAGGCGGTGCACAACACGCGCGGGCGTTGCGTTGTGGTGCGCAACAGCTCGAGCACCTGGTGGTTGTAGGGCAGGGTCTCTGCAGGCAGGACGACGCGGGAGGCAAGTTCGCGCTTCAGTGCGGCCTTCCCACGCAACAGCCACAGTGGCAGCAAGAACACGTACAGCGGGTTTCGCGCCAGCAACGCCAGCACCGACTCATAGAGAATGTCCGAATTCAAAAGCGTGCCATCCAGATCCACGCACAAGGCGCGTCCCGAAACAACCGGACCGGTGGTGCTATTGATAGGGGCGGACATCGACTGCCTGGCGATCCATTGCGGGGCGCCGATTATACCTGTCGTTCACCGCGTGCTCTTGCGGATGGCGAATTCTGCGGCGAGCATGGACACTGCCCCGACGAGGATGGCGTACCAAAGCGTCACCAGCCGCGCGGCGACAGCAACCGCAATGGCGTCCGCAGTAGAAATTCCAAGCCGATTGAGCATCAGGACGATGGCCAGTTCGGTCGAGCCGACGCCACCGGGCACAAACGACAGTGCGCCGATCAGCATCGCAAGCGGGTAAATACCGAGCGCGACCATGGGATCCAGTTGCAGGCCCATGCCGACGCAAAGGCTCACGAATACTGCTGATGTCAGTCCCCAGGCGATGAACCCGGCAAGCATGCTTTGCGCGAACGCAGGCAGATCCAGGCAACTACGCAATTCCAGCGCTGCCGCTAGGAAAAAATGCGCCAGTCGCCGCAGCCAGCGGCCGGGAAGGCGCGCGGCCACGCTTTTCAGGTTGTCCAACAACGCGGGCCAGGCGGCTGCGCCGAACAGCGCACAGACAAAACCCAGCACGATTGCAGCTAGCGCGCCCAAGGTGGGGAATATCGACGCGGCCAGCAAGGACAGCGACAGGATGACCAGCAGGTCGGATGCGCGCTCGAAGACGAAGACGCCCAATGTGCGCTCGGCCGGAATGCCCATGCGCGCGAAGTAGCGAATCCGCATCAGTTCGCCTGCCTTGCCTGGCGTAGCGGTCAGTGCGAAGCCCGCCAAATAGCCAGCCAGGCCACGCCCCATTGGCACGCGATGTCCTTTGCGACGGAGCAGCCATTGCCAGCGCCAGTACCGAAACAGGTACGTCAGCGACACGGGCACGATTGCGAGCAACATCAGGTGCCAGACATCACTAAGCCGCGAAAATGTGCCGTTCCCGTGGTCTACCCAGACCAATGCGGCGATATAGCCGCCGCATAACAGCACGACGAAGCCGACCAGATAATCCAGACGGTGCCGCGATGTTGCGGCACCGTTGATGCCAGAAGGCGAAGGCGAATCCATTGCAGCAGACGGGCCTCAGCCCAACGCAGCCTCCAACTCCGGCAGCAGCGCAAACAGATCACCCACCAGCCCAATATCGGCAATCTCGAAGATCGGCGACTCCGGGTCCTTGTTGATTGCCACGATGGTCCCCGCATCCTTGATGCCGGTCAGATGCTGGATCGCGCCGCTGATGCCGATGGCCACGTACAGCTCCGGAGCGATGATCTTGCCGGTCTGGCCCACCTGCAGCTCGTTGGGCACGTAGCCGGCGTCCACTGCCGCGCGGGAGGCACCCACGGCGGCGCCGAGTTTGTCGGCCAGGCTGTAGATGTGCTTGAAGTTCTCGGCCGAGCCGACGCCGCGGCCACCAGAGACCACGCGCTTTGCGCTTTGCAGGTCGGGGCGGTCGGAGCTGCCTGCGGCCAGGCCGACAAAACGGGTATGGGTCGGCAGCGCGGCTTCCAGCGTGACCGACTCAACCGTCGCGCTTCCACCGCCGGCAGCTTCCGGCCAGGAGGCGCTGCGCACCGTCGCGACCACGGTCTGCTCGGCCGGGGCCTTGACGGTGATGATGGCGTTGCCTGCGTAGATCGGGCGCTTGAAGGTGTAAGCGTCTTCGACCGACATCAGATCGGAGATCTGGTTGACGCCCAGCAGCGCAGCCACCACTGGCATCAGATCCTTGCCGAAGGTGGTGGAGGGGCCGAAGACATGCGTATAGCCCTGGCCGGCAAGCTGGGCGATCTGCGGGCCCAGCACCTGCGCGATGGCATGTTCGTTGGCGGCGTTCGCCACCGTCAGCACGCGGGCAACGCCGGCGAGCTGCGCAGCCTGCGCTGCGACCGCTGCCGGATCAGCTGCCAGCACCACCACGTCAATGGATTCGGCCGAGAGCGCAAACGCAGCGCTCAACGTCTTGGCGGTGGCCGCATTGAGCTGACCGTTGAGATGTTCGGCAACAACGAGAACCTTGGCCATTACAGCAACCCCTTCTGCTTGAGTGCGGCCACCAGCTCGGCGGCGTCCTTGACCATCACGCCACGGCTGCGCTTGGACGGCGCGGCGTAATGGGTGGTGGTCAGGCTGTCATGCGCGTCGACACCCAGATCGGCAAACGCCAGCGTTTCCAATGGCTTGCTCTTGGCCTTCATGATGTCGGGCAGCTTGATGAAACGCGGCTCGTTCAGGCGCAGGTCGGTGGTGATCACTGCTGGCAGGTCCACTTCCAGCGTCTCCAGGCCGGCATCGACCTCGCGCGTGACCGTGGCCTTGCCGTCGGCAACAACGAGCTTGCCGGCAAAGGTCGCCTGCGGCCGGCCCCACAATGTGGCCAGCATCTGGCCGGTCTGGTTGGCGTCGTCGTCGATGGCCTGCTTGCCGAGGATGACCAGATCCGGCTGTTCCTTCTCGACCAATTTGAGCAGCGCACGCGCGGCGGTTAGCGGCTGAACAGCCGCGTCGGTCACCACATGGATTGCGCGATTGGCACCCATGGCCAGGCCGTTGCGCAGGTGCGCAGCCGCATCGGCCGGCGCCAGGGTGGCGACCACGACTTCCGTGGCGATGCCGGCATCGCGCAGGCGCAAGGCTTCTTCCAGGGCGATTTCGTCGAACGGGTTGGGCGAGAGCTTGACGCCCTCGGTCACCACGCCGGAGCCATCCGGCTTGACCTGAATGCGGACGTTGTAGTCCACCACGCGCTTGTAGGCGACGAGGATTTTCATCGTGTACGAGATCCTTCAGCGATTGCGGGAAGGCCCGGCCGCGGCGGCAGGCACGGGAGTGAGGGCATTCTAACCGGGTGAAGCGCACCATGCGATGGCGTATGGATGTTGCGGTGCAGCACCTCATGACGTTTGTAAGGCCATACTTAGGCCCGGTATTGCTCCAACCGTATATCCTGTGCCGTTTACGCCGCGCGGTTCGCGCGCGACCAGGAGACAGGCAGTGGCAACTTGGCTAGTAACCGGCGGAGCCGGCTTCATCGGTGGCAACTTTGTTCTTGAAGCGGTGGCGCGCGGGGTGCGCGTGGTCAATCTCGACGCGCTGACCTATGCGGGGAATCTGAACACATTGGCTTCCCTGGACGGCAATCCGGACCATGTCTTTGTCAAGGGCGACATTGGCGACGGCCCGTTGGTCGCCAGTCTGCTGCACGAACACCAGCCCGATGCGGTGCTGAATTTCGCGGCCGAGAGCCATGTGGATCGCTCGATCGAAGGCCCGGGTGCATTCATCCAGACCAACGTGGTCGGCACCCTGGCCCTGCTTGAGGCGGTCCGTGACCACTGGAAGGCGCTTCCGAAGGAGCGCCAGGATGCGTTCCGGTTTCTTCACGTGTCCACCGATGAGGTCTACGGCACGTTGGGCGAGACCGGCAAGTTCACCGAAACCACGCCGTATGC
Organism: Xanthomonas sp. NCPPB 3569; assembly: GCF_041475645.2. Taxonomy (NCBI): domain Bacteria; kingdom Pseudomonadati; phylum Pseudomonadota; class Gammaproteobacteria; order Lysobacterales; family Lysobacteraceae; genus Xanthomonas; species Xanthomonas sp. NCPPB 3569. The sequence goes on along the minus strand of NZ_CM192969.1, from coordinate 4,187,624 downwards.
GCCCAACTCGCCGTACTCCGCGTCGAAAGCTGCTTCCGATCACCTGGTACGCGCATTCCGCCACACCTACGGTCTGCCGGTGCTGACCACCAATTGTTCGAACAATTATGGTCCGTACCACTTCCCAGAAAAGCTCATTCCGCTGGTAATCGCCAAAGCGCTGGCTGGCGAGCCACTGCCGGTCTACGGCGATGGCAAGCAGGTGCGCGACTGGCTGTTCGTCAGCGATCACTGCGAAGCGATTCGTACCGTGCTGGCGAAGGGCAAGGTCGGCGAGACGTATAACGTGGGCGGCAATTCCGAGCGGCAAAACATCGAGGTCGTCCAGGCGATCTGCGCGCTGTTGGATCAGCACCGTCCGCGCGACGATGGCAAGCCGCGTGCGAGCCAGATCACCTATGTGACGGATCGCCCGGGCCACGATCGCCGCTACGCGATCGACGCCTCCAAGCTGAAGAACGAACTGGGCTGGGAGCCCGCCTACACCTTCGAGCAAGGCATCGCACAGACGGTGCATTGGTATTTGACCAACCAGGCGTGGGTGCAGGGCGTGCTGGATGGCAGTTACCGCTTGGAACGGATCGGCGCATCGGCGTAACGCGAGTCCGCGCGGTCGTGCGCGGGCCTCACAAGGAACTATCTCATGACACAACGTAAAGGCATCATTTTGGCGGGTGGGTCGGGCACGCGCCTGTATCCGATCACCAAGGGCGTCAGCAAGCAGCTGCTGCCGGTGTATGACAAGCCGATGATTTACTACCCGCTGAGCGTCCTGATGCTGGCAGGTATTCGCGATATTTTGATCATCAACACGCCGCATGAGCAGGCGCTGTTTCAGTCTTTGCTCGGCGACGGCGCGCAATGGGGAATCAATATCCAGTACGCCGTGCAGCCCAGCCCGGACGGGCTGGCGCAGGCCTATCTGATCGGCCGCGACTTCGTCGACGGCAAGCCGAGTTGCCTGGTGCTGGGCGACAATATCTTTCATGGTCACGGTCTGACCGAAACGCTACGCCGCGCAGACGCGCGCGCGCAGGGCGCGACAGTGTTCGGTTATTGGGTCAACGATCCTGAGCGCTATGGCGTGGCTGAATTCGATCAGCAGGGCAAGGTTATCGATATTGCCGAAAAGCCTGAAAGGCCTCGCTCCAACTATGCGGTCACCGGCCTGTACTTCTACGATGGAAAAGCCAGCGATTATGCGGCTGCCCTGAAACCCTCCCCGCGTGGCGAGCTGGAGATTACCGATCTCAATCGCTGCTATCTCGATGCTGGTGAGCTGCATCTTGAGCCGCTGGGACGCGGGTATGCATGGCTGGATACCGGAACGCACCAGTCGCTGCACGAAGCGGCCAATTTCATCGAGACCATCCAGATGCGTCAGGGCCTGCAGGTGTGCTGCCCCGAGGAAATTGCATTCGGTCAGGGCTGGATCGATGCGGAACAGCTGGAGCGGTTGGCCGCCCCGTTGCTGAAGAACGACTATGGCAAGTATCTGCAGGAATTGGCTGTGCGAGGAGTAGTGCCGTGAAAATCGTCGAAACCCGTTTACCAGGTTGTGTGGTCATCGAGCCGGCCGTGTTCGGCGATGAACGCGGATATTTTTTTGAAACGTGGAATGCGGAGCGCTTCGGCCAGCATGGTCTGCCGACCAAATTCGTGCAAAGCAATGTGTCCACATCGGCCAAGGGCGTGCTGCGCGGGCTGCATTACCAGTGGCCGCGTCCCCAGGGCAAGCTGGTCAGCGTGCTTGAGGGTGAGGTCTACGACGTGGCTGTCGATGTCCGCCATGGTTCGCCCAACTTCGGGCAGTGGGTAGCAGTGGTGTTGAGCGCGGAAAATAAAAAACAATTCTGGATTCCAGAAGGGTTTGCGCACGGCTTTGCAGTGCTGTCGGAGCGAGCGGTGTTCAGTTACCTATGTACCGACGTCTACGTGAAGGAGGCCGACGCCGGCGTGCGCTGGGATGATGCGGCCATTGGCATCGATTGGCCGATCAGCAACCCGTTGTTGTCTGCAAAAGACTCCGCCGCGCCGTTCCTGGGCGATGTGCCGGCCGAACGCTTGCCGGTGTATACGCCGTGACCACGTTGGTACTGGGAGCCAATGGACAGGTCGGCACGGAATTGCTGCGGGCATTGGCAGGCGATGGCCCGATTCTGGCCACGACACGCAGCGGTCGATTGGCGGATGGTACCGCGTGTGAAGTAGCTGACTTCGACGCACCGCATCGCCTGAGCGAATTGCTGGACCGCTTGCAGCCAAGTTGCGTTATCAACGCAGCCGCCTACACCGCCGTCGATCGTGCCGAGCAGGAGCGTGATGCGGCTTTCCGCGCCAATGCGGAGGCGCCGGCGGTCATGGCCCAATGGTGTGCGCGCGCCGATGTGCCCTTGGTCCATTATTCGACCGACTATGTCTTCGATGGGCAGGGCACGCGCCCCTATCGGCCGGACGATGCCACCGCGCCGCTCGGCGTGTACGGGCAGAGCAAGCTGGCTGGCGAGCAGGCAGTGCAGGCGGCTGGCGGCCGTCACCTGATCTTCCGCACAGCGTGGGTCTACGCGGCGCACGGGCACAATTTCCTGCGCACGATGCTGCGCGTGGGCGCCGAGCGCGACGTGCTGCGCGTGGTCGCCGACCAGATCGGCACGCCCACGCCAGCGGCATTGATTGCCGACATCACGGCGCATGCGCTACGCCAGCCAGGCGAACCCTCCGGCTTGTGGCATCTGACCACCGCCGGGCAGACCACCTGGCACGGTTTCGCCGAAGCCATCTTCGCCCAGGCGCGCGCGCGCGGCCTGCTCGCCCGCACGCCGCGTGTGGAGGCGATCACCACCGCCGACTATCCGACGCCGGCCACGCGCCCGGCCTATTCGCGACTGGATACCCACAGCCTGCAGGACACCTTCGGCGTCCGCCTGCCGGACTGGCAGGATGGACTGAGCCAGGTGCTGGACACGCTCGCCCAACAGTGAACCTCGTCAGTGGTGCCATTGATTGGTGCAGCTTCAGCACCGACTCATAGCTTGCACTTCGCTTCGGCTACCATCGGAGGCTGATCCGCGCCGTACCGGCGAGCTGCTCCGCGCAGGTCGCCGTCGACGCGGATGTGCCGCTGAAGCGATGCCACTCACGATGCATACGTTGGACGTATGCAGGTGTGCGCTGCATCGCATCAGTCGGCACCGTGCAGGTTCTTGCGTATCCCCCAGCGGGCGCGCCGGTCCCATTGCGGGCTCGGCCGCACCGTCATTACGCCATGACCTGCATGCAGCGCGCTACATCCTCCCCCATCCAAAGTCGCAAGGAATTCCAATGAAGATCGCTGTCGCGGGTACCGGCTATGTCGGTCTGTCCAATGGCGTGTTGCTCGCCAAGCACCATGAAGTGGTGGCGCTGGACATCGTCGAGTCCAAGGTCAAGCTGCTCAACGAAGGCCGCTCGCCGATCGTCGACAAGGAACTGGAGGCCGCGCTGGCCGAGGGTGGTTTGAACTTCAAGGCCACCCTCGATGCCAACGAGGCGTTTGCCGGCGCCGAATTCGTGATCATCGCCACGCCCACCGACTACGATCCGGACACCAACTATTTCAACACCAAGTCGATCGAGGTCGTGATCGCCAAGGTGCTGGAGATCAACCCGCAGGCGACGATGGTGATCAAGTCGACCATTCCGGTCGGCTACGTCGCCAAGCTGCGTGCACAGTTCGGTACCGACAACATCATCTTCTCGCCCGAATTCCTGCGCGAAGGCCGCGCGTTGTACGACAACCTGTACCCGTCCCGGATCATTGTCGGCGAGCGCTCAGCGCGTGCGGAGACCTTCGCACGGCTGTTGCAGGAAGGCGCGCTCAAGCCCGACGTGCCGGTGCTGTTCACCGAGCCGACCGAGGCCGAGGCGATCAAGCTGTTCGCCAACACCTACCTGGCGATGCGGGTGTCCTACTTCAACGAACTGGACACCTACGCGCTCACCCATGGGCTGGATAGCCGCCAGATCATCGAGGGCATCTGCCTGGATCCGCGTATCGGCAGTCATTACAACAACCCTTCCTTCGGCTACGGCGGTTACTGCCTGCCCAAGGACACCAAGCAGTTGCTGGCCAATTACCAAAGCGTGCCGCAGACCATCATCCGGGCGATCGTCGATTCCAACACCACCCGCAAGGACTTCATTGCCGCCGACGTGCTGCGGCGCAACCCCAAGGTGGTTGGCATCTATCGGCTGATCATGAAGGCCGGGTCGGACAATTTCCGTTCGTCCAGCATCCAAGGAGTGATGAAGCGCCTCAAGGCCAAGGGCGTGGACGTCATCGTGTACGAGCCGACGCTGAGCGATCCGGAGTTCTTCCGCTCGCGCGTGGTCAACGACCTGGAGGCCTTCAAGCGCGAGGCCGATGTCATCATCAGCAACCGTATGGCCGACGCGCTGCAGGACGTGCAGGACAAGGTGTATACGCGCGACCTGTTTGGCGATAACTGAGCCCGGCCGGCGCCGGGTTCTAGCCGGTGGCAATGCTACTCGTCTAGGCGTCCATGAGGTTCACGCGATGCGGCGCTGTCGTCGCCTCGCAGGCGGCCCCGCTTGGCTTTCCAAAACGGTATCCGAGTGCGGGCGATGCAACTGCGTCGCCCGCATGCATGGGAGTGCAATGCCGTTCGCGCAAGCATGCGACCTTTGATCTGCCAACGCGTAGCGTGTCGCAATCGAAAGTGAGTGGTGCATAACGCAAGACGGCGGCCATAGGCCGCCGTCGATCTTGCCTTCTACGTTGAGACGCGCGATTAAGCGCGCCCGTAGGTGTCTTCGAAGCGCACGATATCGTCTTCGCCCAGATAGCTGCCGGACTGCACCTCGATCAGCTCCAGCGGCAGCTTGCCCGGATTGCGCAGGCGATGGGTCACGCCAAGCGGGATGTAGGTGCTCTGGTTTTCGGTCAGCAGCAGCACTTCTTCGCCACGCGTCACTTCGGCCGTGCCGCTGACCACGATCCAGTGTTCGGCGCGGTGGTGATGCATCTGCAGGCTCAGCACCGCACCCGGTTTGACGGTGATGCGCTTGACCTGATGGCGCTGGCCCATGTCGATGGAGTCGTAAGCGCCCCATGGACGGTAGACCTTGCGATGCCAGGTGGCCTCGGAACGGCCAGCGGTCTTGATCTGGCTGACGACGTCCTTGACCTCCTGAATGCGGTCGCGGTGACCGACCAGCACGGCGTCCGGCGTTTCGACGACCACCACATCCTCAAGCCCCACCATGGCGATCAGGCGCGAGCCGTACGCGTAGGTGTTCTGGCAATCGAGCTGGATCACGTCGCCATGGTGCGCGTTGCCTTGCGCATCCTGGTTGGAAACATCCAGCAGCGAGGACCACGAACCGACGTCGTTCCAACCCGCATCCAACGGCACCACGACCGCATCGGCGGTCTTTTCCATCACTGCATAGTCGATCGAATCCGACGGGCTGGCAGCGAAGGCGTCCTTGTCCAGACGGGTGAAATCAGCGTCGCGCTTGCCGTTTTCCCACGCCTTCTGGCACGCATCGGCGATTGCCGGATGGAACTTGCGCAGTTCTTCCAGATAACGCGACGCACTGAACAGGAACATGCCGCTGTTCCAGTAGTACTCGCCGCTTGCCAGGTAGCTTTGTGCGGTGGCGAGGTCGGGCTTTTCGACGAAGCGCTCGACTGCGCTGGCACCGGTACCGGCGCTGGCCTTGATATAGCCATAGCCGGTTTCGGGCGCAGTCGGCTTGATGCCGAAGGTCACCAGCTTGCCTTGCTCGGCAGCAGCCGCTGCCAAGGTCACTGCCGCCTGGAATGCAGCCTCGTTCTGAATGACGTGATCGGAAGGCAACACCAGCAATAGCGGGTCGGCGCCATCGCGGGTTGCTTCAAGCGCTGCAACGGCAATTGCCGGCGCTGTGTTGCGTGCCTTGGGCTCGAGCAGGATGGCCGAAGGCTTCACGCCCAACTGCTGCAGCTGCTCGGCAGCCATGAAGCGGTGTTCTTCATTGGCGACCACGATGGGGGCGTGGCCTGCGACGGGAGCTGCGCGCAGCCAGGTGGACTGCAGCATGCTCTTGTCGCCGACCAGCGGCAGGAATTGCTTGGGATAGGACTCGCGCGACAGCGGCCACAGGCGCGTGCCGGAGCCGCCGGACAAGATAATGGGTAGGACGTCGCTCATGGGCGGGGGAAACTCCAAAGTGCGTCTATGGGTGGGAGAGGGGTCAATCAGCCGCGCAACAGGTTGGAAATTTCCTGCGTACGCGTTTCCAGCAGTGCGGCATCGCCGCGCGTTTCCACGTTCAAGCGCAGCAGCGGCTCGGTGTTGGAGCTCCGCAGGTTGAAACGCCATTGGCCAAAATCGGCGCTGATGCCGTCGGTGTAATCCAGCTTCGGCGACAACGCGGCGTAGTGCTCCATCACGCGGGCAACCGAGGCCTTGGCATCGGCCACCTTGAAGTTGATCTCGCCGCTGCAGGGGAATTTCTGCATGCGCGCTTCGACCAGATCGGCCAGCGAACGGCCCGACTGCGACACCAACTCGGCGATCAGCAGCCACGGAATCATGCCGGAGTCTGCGTAGGCGAACTCGCGGAAATAGTGGTGTGCGCTCATCTCTCCGCCGTAGACGGCATTTTCGCTGCGCATCTTTTCCTTGATGAAGGCGTGGCCGCTCTTGCACAGCACCGGAATGCCACCGGCTTCTTCGACCTGCTCGACCGTGTTCCAGGTCAGGCGCGGGTCGTGCACGACCTTGCCGCCCGGCTGCTTGGCAAGGATGGCTTGCGCGAGCAGTCCGACCAGGTAATAGCCTTCGATGAAGCGTCCGGTGTGATCGAAGAAGAAACACCGATCGAAGTCGCCGTCCCACGCGATGCCGAAATCGGCGCCGCTGTCCTTGACTGCCTTGGCGGTGGCGTCGCGGTTTTCCGGCAGCAGCGGGTTGGGGATGCCGTTGGGGAAATTGCCATCGGGCTCATGGAATACGCGCACGAACTCGAACGGCAGGTGCGGCGCAAGCAGATCGACGATCAGACCGGCGCCGCCGTTGCCTGCGTTGACCACCAGCTTGAGCGGCTTGAGCGTGCTGCGGTCCACGTAGCTGAGCAGGTGCTCCAGGTACGCGGTCTTGTCGGCGCGGCTCTGCTCATTTGCGGTGGGCTCGCCGGGCGCGGCGGTATCGGCCGCGACCGTGTCGCGGATAGCGAACAGGCCGGTATCCGAGCTGATCGGTCGCGCTTGCTCGCGGACCAGCTTCATCCCGTTGTAGTCCATGGGGTTGTGACTGGCGGTCACCATCACGCCGCCAGCGGCCTTGAGGTAATCGGTCTGGAAATAGACTTCCTCGGTGCCGCACAGGCCGATGTCGATCACTTCACGGCCGCTGGCGCGCAGGCCGGCCGAAAGCGCTTCCTGCAGCGCCGGGCTGGCCAGGCGCACGTCGTGGCCCAGGACCACCGGCCCTTGATCCAGTTGCGCCGCCAGCGCCACGCCGATGCGGCGGGCCAAGTCCTCGTTGAGTTCATCCGGCACACGGCCGCGAATGTCGTAGGCCTTGAAGGCGGGTAGCGTCATGGGCAAATCCTGAAGTGGGGGACGCCCGAGTTTAGCGGCTGCGCCGTGTCTTGGGTGTGGCGGAATTGCGACCGGGGACAGGGAACAGTCAGCGGATAGAATGGGCGCTTCACATCGGCGAGGTGAGGGCGGTGATGCGCAGTGACGGACGCGGTGCGGCAAGCGGCAAACGCTATGCCGATGCCAAGGCAGCACTGGACGGGGTACTGGCCAATGGCCAGACCCTGGCGGTGGGCGGCTTTGGGTTGTGTGGGATCCCGGAGGCATTGATTGCAGCCGTGCGCGACAGTGGGATCGGAGGGTTGACCGTGATCTCGAACAACGCCGGCGTCGACGGATTCGGGCTTGGTCAATTATTGGCCACCCGGCAGATCCGCAAGATGATTTCGTCCTATGTGGGCGAAAACAAGGAATTCGAACGCCAATACCTGGCTGGCGAACTCGAGCTGGAGTTCAATCCCCAAGGCACCCTGGCCGAGCGTTTGCGTGCCGGTGGCGCCGGCATTCCAGCGTTTTACACCGCCACCGGTTACGGCACGATCGTGGCCGAGGGCAAGGAAACGCGCGAATTCGACGGCAAGCATTACGTGCTGGAAACCGCGTTGCAGGCCGACGTGGCGCTGGTCAAGGCATGGCGCGCCGATACCGCCGGCAACCTGGTATTTCGCAAGACCGCGCGCAATTTCAATCCTGCCTGCGCCATGGCCGGACGCGTGTGCATCGCCGAGGTCGAGGAGATCGTGGCGCTTGGCGTTATCGATCCGGATCAGGTGCATCTGCCCGGTATTTACGTGGACCGCCTGGTGCTCAACGCCACGCCGGAAAAACGCATCGAACAGCGCACCGTGCGCGAAGGACAGCAGTGATGGCCTGGACCAGAGACCAGATGGCCGCACGCGCGGCACGCGAACTGACCGATGGCGCCTACGTCAACCTGGGCATCGGCTTGCCGACGCTCGTCGCCAACCACATCCCCGACGGTGTGGATGTGTGGCTGCAGTCGGAAAATGGCCTGCTTGGCATCGGCCCGTTTCCGACCGAAGACGAAGTGGATGCAGACCTGATCAATGCAGGCAAGCAGACCGTGACCGCCCGCGCCGGTGCCAGCTATTTCGGGAGCCACGATTCGTTCGCGATGATCCGTGGCGGCCACATCGACCTGGCGATTCTCGGCGCGATGCAGGTCACCGACCGTGGCGATCTGGCCAACTGGATGGTTCCAGGCAAGATGGTCAAGGGCATGGGCGGTGCAATGGATCTGGTGGCCGGCGTCAAGCGCGTAGTGGTGTTGATGGAGCACGTCGCCAAGGACGGAAGCCACAAGATCTTGCGCGAATGCGACCTGCCACTGACCGGCGTCGGCGTGGTGGACCGCATCATTACCGATCTGGCGGTGTTCGATGTCACTGCAGATGGATTGGTGCTGGTGGAGGCGGCAGAAGGTGTGGCGCTGGACGAGCTGCGTGCCAAGACGGGTGTTGAATTCGCTGCCTGACCGAGGCGATCTACGCAACGGCGAGCGCATGAGCAACTAGCGACACGCAAGGCGCCTCAAGGCGCCTTGCGTGCGTAGCGGTAAGGTCCGGTTGCGGTAGGTTGAGGGATTCCCGACAGCTGTTCGATGGTTGCGACGTGGTGTCCGCAATGGCTCACCGCAACAGCCAGGAAGCGCTCGATCGCATGGGCCAATGTTCCATCGATCTGACCTTGCTCGTTTTCAAATTCGCTGGGATGCAGGTGCGCATCCAATAACGGACGCAGCGCTTCCAGCTTGACCCAGAACATACTGCCGGACGCGAACACGCTGTGTTCGTTTATTGCGTGCGTGCCTGTGCGGACAGCGAGGTAGTCGAGTGCATCGGCATTGCCGCCGATAAATTCGGTGACGGGCAATAGATGCTGCGCGGGCGCCGCCAGGCCGAGCAGCGGGTCCTCGGCGAATCCGCGCACGATTGCGTCGACGTGCTGTGGCGCGAGCAATGCGGCGAACATTTCGCGCCGCCACATGTCTCCATCCTCGCGGTGGGTCGATTTTTTCGTGTGCAGCTTCAAAACCACCTGCTCACCTTCGTCGAGCAATCGATTGGCAACCCGCAGGAAAGGAAGAATATCGCGGCCGCGATTTTCGAAGCCTTCCACCTGCGCCTGGACGCGGCGCTGCTGCAGGCGCTGGCGAACCTGCTCGACCATCGTGATATCGGTAGTGATGACAAGCCGCAGCGGCAGTCCGCAGTGAGCGATTGCGTCTAGCGCTTCGTCCAGTACGTCGAGGTACCAGGCGTGCAACACCACGCAGGCATCGCGCTGATCAGCGCCGGTGGCGGCTCCTGCCGTGTGCAACAGCGCTTGCCGTGTCGCCTGCAGCCATGCGTATCCAAGGCGGGTATCGGGTTCGAGCACGGCGCCCTCGGCCCACTCGTTCCAGGCGTTGATGAACACCAGACGCTGGCTTGGCAGAGTATTGGCCAGGCGCTGCTGCATGGTGCAGATCAGCCAATCGCGATAGCGACGAGGTGATGCATGCAGATAAATGCGGCCCTTTCCCGAGCGCCGCGGCTCGTTGTCCCAGCCAGGGTTTACACCCGGGTACAAGGTGTACTCGCGCAGCGGTCGCTGCTCCATGTCGCGGGCAAGTTCTCGCCAGTCGAGTACTTCGCCATTGAAGTCTGGATTGATCAAGCGCTGTCTGGAAGCCACCGAAGGCGGCGTGCTCATGTTCGGCGGGAATTCGACGGCAGCATCGAATCCGATATCGCGCGGGTCGGGTCGTTCGAAACCCTGCACATACGCAAGGTGAATCTCGCCGATTCCGTGGTCGCGGCACCAGCCCCGCCAGCGATCGGCCGTCTGTGCGGGCTCAGGCAGCAAGTGTGGTCGATACACCAACAGTACTGGCCGCCCTTCGACGCGCAGGTACTTGGGATTTTGCATGTACGTCGCGACATGCGCGATAAAGGCCAGGTCGTCATCCGCATCATGCGCCTGATCGATCAGGATATCGTCGCCGCGGCCATCCCAGCGGCGTGCCCATTTTTCGTTGGCCCAGCAAAGACAGAACGGCAGGGTGATCGTGTCATCCTGATGCCATTGGGTAATCGGCATTTCCAGCAAGGTCTTGCCGGCAAACCAATAGAAATAAAAACAGAAGGCGCCAAGGCCATACTCTTGGGCCAGGCGCGCTTGCTCGCGCATGACATGGGGATTGCGAAGGTCGTAGAAGCCCAGATCCGCCGGGAGTCTGGGTTGTTGGTGGCCTTCAAACTGGGGAAGTGCACGGCTGACATTGCGCCATTCGGTGAATCCCTTGCCCCACCATGCATCGTTTTCAGGGATCGGGTGAAATTGCGGCAGATAAAACGCGATCAGCTTTGCAGGAAGCGTTGCAGGCAGCGTGGCCGCGCCGTATGGGACATACCCAATCGCTGCTTCGTCGCTGCGGACTGCCGGGCGTCGCGAGCTGCCATGGCGCACCCGGCCGCGTGCCGGTTCCGGGACCCAGTCCGCATGGCGATCCAGAAACCAGCCGCGCCAGCGGTCGCGCGTCGCGTCACTCAGCGGTATCGCACGAAATCCTGCGCGCAACAGGCCGAATACCGATGTGCGCAGGCGCGACTGCAACGAGCGACCGGGCGCACTCACAGATTCTGGTAGTTCGGACCCGAACCACCCTCCGGCGTGACCCAGGTGATGATTTCGTACGGATCCTTGATGTCGCAGGTCTTGCAGTGCACGCAGTTGGCCGCGTTGATCTGCAGGCGCTTGCCGGAGGGGCTGGCGGTGTCTGCGACCATTTCGTAGACGTTGGCCGGGCAGAAGCGCGTGCAAGGGTTGTCGTATTCGGTGACACAGCGGGTGGCGCACACATCGGTGTCCAGCACCTTCAGATGCACCGGCTGGTCTTCATTATGCTCGGTGGCGGCGAAATAGACAGCTTGCAGGCGATCGCGCGGGGCCAGGTCGCGGGTGACGTAGTCGCGCTTGGGTTGTTCGTACTCGCCGAGCTTGTGCAGCGCCGACCAGTCGGGCTTGTTCTTCAGCGTCCACGGCGAGGCGCCCTTGAGCGCGGTTTCCCAAGCCGCGTTGAGCAGGCCGAACCACAGGCCCTTCTTGAAGCCGGGTTTGATGTTGCGGACTTGCTTCAGCTCGGCCATGACCTCGGAGGCGCGCAATTTGGCATCGAAGCCCTGCGGCGCCAGCTGCGATTGCACCAGGTGTTCGGCGGCCAACATGCCGCTGCGAATCGCCTGGTGGGTGCCCTTGATCTTGGGCACGTTGAGCAGGCCGGCGGTGTCGCCGATGAGCAAGGCGCCGGGCATGTCCACCTTCGGCAGCGATTGCCAACCGCCACTGACCAGTGCGCGGGCACCGGCGGACAAAATGCTGCCACCTTCCAGCAGCGGCTTGATCATGGGATGGTTCTTCCATTGCTGGAAGGCTTCCCACGGCTGGTAGGTCGGGTCGCTGTAGTCCAGCCCGCTCACATAACCGAGCGCAATCTGATTGTTGTCCAGGTGATACACGAAGCTGCCGCCGTAGGTGCGGTTGTCGGCTGGCCAGCCGATGGTGTGCACGATCTTGCCGGGCGTGACGCGGCCTTCCGGGACCTGCCACAGCTCCTTGATGCCGATCGAATAGCCTTGCGGGTCGCTGTCGGCGGTGAGGTCGAAGCGCTTCAACAATCGCTTGGTCAGGTGACCACGCGCGCCTTCGGCAAGCACGGTGACCTTGGCGCGGATGTCGATGCCGGCGGTGTAGCCGGGCTTGTGCGTGCCGTCTTTTGCAATGCCCATGTCGCCAATGCGCACGCCCACCACCTGGCCGCTGTCGTCGTGCAGCGTTTCGGCTGCGGCGAAGCCGGGGTAGATTTCCACGCCCAGCGCTTCGGCCTGCGGCGCCAGCCAGGCGCACATCGCGCCCAGGCTGACGATGAAATTGCCATGGTTACGCATGCCGGGCGGAACCACCGGGAACTTGCGTGCGCGGTCCTTGCCGAGGAACCAGAATTCGTCGTCGGTGGCCGCCACGCAGATCGGCGGCGGATTGTCGCGCCAGCCAGGCAGCAAGGCATCCAGCGGGCCGGGTTCGATCACCGCGCCGGACAGGATATGCGCGCCGATGGTGCTCGATTTTTCGATCACGCAGACGCTGATGTTCGGATCGAGCTGCTTGAGCCGGATCGCAAACGACAGGCCGGCCGGACCGGCACCGACGGTGACGACGTCGTATTCCATGACGTCACGCTCGACCGCCTCTGACGCGTGTGCGCCCACTCCCGCTTCCGACATTGCTCCGCTCCCGTTGGCTCGATGGCTGTTGCGCATTTTCCGGGATTGCATGTGACGGCGGCAAATCGGCGCGATTCATCCGCTGCCGACGGCGCGGTGTGGGCACGCGTGCTAGCGTCTGGCCGATGAAGATCGAGGTGGCATTGCCGGGGGCGCAGATCCGTTGGCAGCGAGGATGGCTGGACGCGGCGCAGGCCGATGCACTGCTGCAGACCTTGCTGGCGCAGGTGCGGTGGGAAGTGCACCGCATCCGCATGTTCGGGCGGGTGGTGGATTCGCCACGCCTGAGCAGCTGGATCGGCGATGCGGATGCCAGCTACCGCTATTCCGGCACGCGGTTCGCGCCACAGCCGTGGCTGGATGCATTGCAGCCGGTGCGTGCGCGCCTGCAGGCCGAGACCGGGCACCCATTCAACAGCGTGCTGGTCAATCGGTACCGAAGTGGCAGCGATGCGATGGGCTGGCACAGCGACGACGAGCCTGAGCTGGGCGCGCAGCCGTTGATTGCCTCGGTGAGCCTGGGTGCCACGCGGCGCTTTGCGTTCAAGCATCGCGACGATGCGGCGCTGAAGCAGACGCTGGAATTGGGGCACGGCGATTTGCTCGTAATGAGCAGCGATACCCAACGCTACTACAAGCATGCCCTGCCACGCACGGCGCGGCCGGTGGGGGAACGGATCAATCTGACCTTTCGGCAGATTGCGTCGGCTGGGGTAGGTTGAGGCGGGGCAAGCTTGCCGAGGGACGGTGTTTGCCCTCATCCGGCGCTACGCGCCACCTTCTCCCGTGTGCGGGAGAAGGAAGGTCGGCGGATCCCGTCGATTGCAGAGTGCTGGGTCTGATGCCGGTGAGATACGTTCTGGCTGCAGGGAGACGGATGGGATTACGGCATGCTCGGCAGACGGTGTTTGCCCTCATCCGGCGCTGCGCGCCACCTTCTCCCGCTTGCGGGAGAAGGGAGGTCGGCGGATCCCGTCGATTGCGGGGTGCTGGATCTGATGCCGGTGAGATACGTTCCGGCTGCAGGGAGACGTACGGGGTTACGGCATACTCGGCAGACGGTGTGTGCCCTCATCCGGCGCTGCGCGCCACCTTCTCCCGCGTGCGGGAGAAGGGAGGCCGGCGGATCCCGTCGATTGCAGGGTGCTGGATCTGATGCCGGGTGAGATACGTTCCGGCTACAGGGAGACGCGTCGGCTTAAGGTGTACGCGGCAGCGCCGCGCTGTCCTGCTGCCCGGTGGTCAGCGTCCAGCCGACCAGCTCGGTGGTGACCTGGGTCAGCGCCTGCTCGAACGCCGCGGCAACCGCTGCCACATCGGTGCCGCTGGACGGGCGTGCGACCAGGAAGGTGCGCGAGGCGACCACGCGTTGGTCGGCCGAGTGCAGCAGCTTGGCGTTGAGTTCGATCGTGGCCGAGGGCAGCGACTGGCCGGCGTAATCGGATTCGAAGCGGCGCAGGTCGATCGCCAGTTTGTAATCGGAGCGGATGCCGGTACCGATATGGGCCACCGCGGCGATCTTGCCGGAGTCCTCGAACGCGCGCACCACGCTGTCTTCCAGCATGTCGGTGGCCGGCTGTGCCCAACCCGCGCCGTGGTAGACCCGCAGTTCGCCAGGGGTCGGGCGCACATTGATGCGCGGGCTGTCGATGACGCGTGCGGCGCTGGGCTTGGCCACCACCAGCTGCCAGGTCACCTGCGGCCAGGTGGGATTGGGCGTCACGCGTACGGTGGGGGCGTAGATGGTGGCCGGTTTCTTGTCGCCGCCGGCCAGGACCGAGCAGCCGCCCAGCGCCAGCAACGACACGCACAACAGGGGACGCAACAGGCGCATGGCAGTCATTTCGGTTCGAACTCCTTGGGTGCGTCGCGGCCAAGCAGGTAGCGCGCAGGGTTGTTGTCCAGCTTGTCGCTGACCCGGCGCAGGTCGCGGATCAGGCCACGCAATTCGGTCAGGGTGGGGCCGAGCTGGCCCAGCCCATCGTTGGCAAAACTATTGATGGCCGCGCGGTTCTCGCCAAGGATGTTGTCGGCATTGCCGGCCGCCGAATCCAGCTTGACCAGGGTGGCATCGAGCTTTTCCAGGATGCCGGGCAGCTGCTGCACCAGGTTCTGGTCCAGCCGCTTGATGGTGCCGTTGGTGGTGGTCAGGGTGGTGTCCAGATTGCGTGCGGCATCGCGCGCGCTGACGATCAGCGCCTGCATGCCCTCATCGCGATCGGCAATGCCGCCGCTGATCTTTTCCAGGTTCTGCAGCGTGGCCGAAATGCTGGCCACGTTCTTGTCCGAGAGCATCTGGTCCATGCGCTCGACGATGCGATTGGCGGTGTCGGTGATGTTCTGCAGCGCCGACGGGGTGGTCTGGATGATCGGCGCATCGCTCTTGTCGATGGTGGTCAGCGCCGGCGCTTCGGGCGTGCCGCCGGAGAGCTGGATGATCGACGGGCCGGTGAGGCTGGTGATCGCCAGCTTGGCGCGGGTGTCGCTCTTGATCGGCGTGGTCGAATTGACCCGCACGTGTGCGACGACCTGGCGCGGGTCGTTCGGCGCCAGGGTCAGCTCGGTGATCGAGCCGACTGCGATGCCGTTGTATTGCACCGGGCTGCCGACCGACAGGCCGGTCACCGCCTCGCGGAACACCACCCGGTACTGCTGCCAGGTGCGGTCGGAGGAGTACTTGGCGGCCCACAGCCCGAACAGCAGCAGGGCCAGGCCGGCCACGATGGTGAAGGCGCCGATCAGGACGTAATTGGCTTTGGTTTCCATGCTCAGGCGGTCTCGGTGGAGTCGGTCTTGGCCGCGCGCGCGGCGCGGGCGCGCGGACCGTGGAAATAGTCCTGGATCCAGGGGTGATCGATCTGCTCAACCTCGGCCAGCGGCGCGTTGGCGATCACCTTGCGATCGGCCAGCACCGCGATGCGGTCGCAGATGGCGTACAGCGTATCCAGGTCGTGGGTGATCAGGAACACGGTCAAGCCCAACGCCTGCTGCAGGGTGCGGATCAGGCGGTCGAAGGCGGCCGCGCCGATCGGGTCCAGCCCGGCGGTGGGTTCGTCCAGGAACAGCAACGGTGGATCCAGCGCCAGCGCACGTGCCAGGCCGGCACGCTTGCGCATACCGCCGGACAATTGCGAGGGCAGCTTGTCCAGCGCATCGGCAGGCAGGCCGGCCAGCTTGATCTTCAGCAGCGCCAGTTCGAAATACCAGCGCTCGGGAAACTCGCCATGGTGTTCCTTCAGTGGCACCTGCACGTTTTCGCCCACGGTCATCGACGAAAACAGCGCCCCGTCCTGGAACAGCACGCCGGTATTGCGGGTGATGTGCTGGCGGTCGGCGAACCGGCCCGAGCGCGCGTCCGCGCCCAGCACCTGGATGCTGCCGGCATCAGGCTCGCGCAGGCCCAGGATGCTGCGCATGAGCACCGACTTGCCAGTGCCCGAACCGCCGACCACACCAAGAATTTCGCCGCGCCGCACGTCCAGATCCAGGTCTTCGTGCACGGTCTGGCTACCGAAACGGTTGGTGAGCCCGCGCACGGAGATCGCCAGCTGGTCGTCGTCGGCCTCTGGGGCGGGCTTGGGGATTTGGGATTCGGGATTGGTCACAGCACAACTCTCCCGAAGCTCAGTGCGCCAGCCACGCTTCTGCTTTGCACCAATCCCGAATCCCGAATGTCGAATCCCCGCCCCATCACCACCCCATCTTCATGAACCACAACGCCGCGATCGCGTCGAGGATGATGACCAGAGAAATCGTCTGCACCACCGAGGACGTGGTGCGTTCGCCCACCGATTGCGCGGTGCCGTTGACTTTCAGCCCTTCCAGGCAGCCGATCAGGCCGATCACCAGCGCAAACAACGGTGCCTTCGAGAGCCCGACCAGGAAATGCCGCAACTGGATGGTTTCGTGCATGCGCGCCAGATACATCTGCGGCGGAATATCCAGGTCGAACGCACCCACGGTGACGCCGCCGGCCAGGCCGGCGATCATCGCGATGAAGGTCAGCAGCGGCAGGGTGAAGATCAGTGCGAGCAAGCGCGGGATCACCAGCAGGTCGATCGGGTCCAGGCCCAGGGTGCGGATCGCGTCCACTTCCTCGCGCGATTTCATCGCCCCGATCTGCGCGGTGAAGGCGCTGGCGGTGCGGCCTGCCAACACAATTGCCGTCAGCAGCACCGCGAATTCGCGCAGGAAGGCGATGGACACCAGCTCCACCACGTAAATTTCCGCACCGAAGTCGCGCAGGATGGTCGAGCCCAGGAAGGCGATCACCGCACCCACCAGATACGACAGCAGCACCACCAGCGGCACCGCGTCCAGGCCCACCTGTTCCATGTGGTGCACGGTGGAGGTCAGCCGGAAGCGCCGCGGCTCGTGGATCAGCCGCATGATCTTGACCAGGTTTTCGCCCAGAAAACTGTTCAGCTCCAGGATGTCCTGGCCGACGCGATGCGTGGCCCGGCCCAGGCGGTCGAGCGCGGCGACGAAGCCGTAATCGCGTTTGGGCTTGGGGCGCTCGTCGTTGAGTTCCTCGATGGTGCACACCAGTGCCTGGTGTTCATCGCGGAAATCGATCGCGTCTTCCTTCAGTCCCATGCGGCCGGCAAAGCGCAGCAGCTGCAGGACGCCGGCCGAATCCAGCTGCTGGATGCCGCGCGCGTCGATGCGGCGCACCCCGTCGGGTACGGCCTGCAGCAGTTCTGCCTGGGGCAGGGCGGTCGCCAGGACCCAACTGCCAGCGAGGCGGACCTGTGCCTGATCCTGCGAGTCTTGTTCGATGCGTGGAGGTTGCGGTTTGATCATGGGTGGCCTGTCCGTGGCGCCAGCATACAGGGCCAATGTGAGCGACGGATGGGGACGCAACCGCAGCGGTGTGCCGATGGCCGTCAATGAGGACGCCGGCCACGCGTGCTGCGGCATACACTGGCTGCCTCGCCGGACACGGCGTTTCTCCGATCCGACCCGCCACGCATGTCCGCTGCCACCGTTGTCCTCCCGTCCGCCAGCGCTACCTACGCCCAACGCGTCGCCTTCGTGTCCGAAATCGCCGGGCGCCTGCATTCCTATGGCACCACCGCGCAGCGGCTGGAAGCAGCCGTGGTGGGGTTGTCGCAGAAGCTGGGCCTGGACTGCGAGCCCTGGTCCAACCCCACCGGCATCATCCTGAGCTTCAGCGACCCCACCAAGGCGATTGGCTCCAGCGATATCACGCGGGTGATTCGCCTGGCGCCGGGCGAAAACGATCTCTACAAGCTCAGCGTGGCCGATTATGTGGCCGACAGCGTGGCCAACGGGCGCATGAGCATCGCGCAAGGACACACCGCATTGCGCCGGCTGGACCGCGAGGTGGACCGGCGCGGCAAGACCCTGCAGGTGCTGGCGTTCGGGCTGGCCGCTGCCGGCGTGGCCGGGCTGTGGAAGCTGCCGTGGCTGGATATCGCCACGGCCGGGGCGATCGGCATGTCAATCGGCCTGCTCACCCAGTACACCGACAAGCGCGCTGCCACCAAGGAAGCCGGCGAGGCGTTGGCCGGCCTGCTGGCCGGGGTGGTGGCGGCGCTGGTGGCCTCGCTGCTGGGGCCGTTGAACCTCAATACGGTGATCATCGCCTCGCTGGTGGTGCTGCTGCCGGGCATGTCATTGACCAATGCGTTCAACGAGCTGGCCAGCCAGCATTGGGTCTCCGGCACCGCGCGTCTGGCCGGTGCGGTGACCACGGTGCTCAAGCTGACCGTGGGTGCGGTCATTGCGGTGACCCTGACCCAGCTGGTTGGCCTGCATCCCCAGGTGGCCGCGCTGCGGCCGCAGGCCGGCTGGGTGGAATGGGCCTCGCTGGTAGTGGCCGCTTATGCGTTCGCGGTGTTGTTCAAGGCCAATCGACGTGATTATTTATGGATCATGGCGGCGGCCATGTCAGGTTATGTCATCGCGCGTTATGCAGGACATGCCTGGGGCGGCCCGGCCGGGGTATTCGCCTCGGCGATGGCATTGACCGCTGCGGGAAATTTATTCGGGCGCGTGGTGCACAAGCCCGGCGCGCTGATCCGGTTGCCCGGCATCATCATGCTGGTTCCCGGGAGCGTCAGTTTGCGTGGCTTTCTGACCTTGGTGCAGCAACAGGATGTCAGCGTCGGACAAGCCGCACTCTTGGCAGTGACAAATATTGTCATGGCATTGATGGCCGGATTGCTGTTTGGCAATCTGCTCATTCCTGCCCGCAAGAATTTATAAGGGGAAACACCGCGCAATAAAAACGCCGGCATGGCCGGCGTTTTTATTGGTTTGAATCAGGCAGCCTTGGACTTCTTGGTGGCGCGCTTGGTGACGGCCTTGCGTGGCGAAGCATTCTTTGCGGTCGCCTTTTTCGCACCGCCGACCTTGCTGATCAGGAAGTCTTCCACCTTCTTGCCGGCGGCAGTCAACTCGGCCAGCCAGCGCGGCTGCTTGCCACGGCCGGTCCAGGTTTCCTGGGCGTTGGCGGGGTTGCGATACTTCGGCGGCACCTTGCCCAGCTTGCGGCCGGCACGCGGACCCGGCTTGCCGGCACCGGCCGGACGGCCCGGACCGGCACTGGCAGAAGCGCCAAACAATTCTTCGATGGAATAACCCTGGGCTTTTGCAGCGCGGGTCAGCTGCGTGCGGACCTTGGCGATCGGCGCGCGCTTGGCAACCACGGTCTGCTGCTTCTTTGCATTTTTGATCAGGGCGCTCAACTGCTTGGCCGACAGGCCACTGAGATCGATCGACATCACTGCTCCGGAAGATGAGAGAAAAAGAATGCCGGTCCATGGCAGCGGTGGCCATCATAAAGTGAGAAAACCGGTGTGACAAATGCGCCGAAATAATTCGGCGCTTTGTGTTCATCCATTGGAAGCCGATACCCGGGGTTTGATCAAGGCGCCAGGCGGGAGAATAACCCGGCTTTATCCAGGTTTTCCGCTGCATCGGCGGTACGGGCGCGATATTCAAATGTGCCAGCCGCCAATCCACGCTCCGAGACCACCACCCGATGCGGAATGCCCAGCAGTTCCATATCGGCGAACATCGCGCCCGGGCGCAGTCCGCGGTCGTCCAGGGCGGCATCCAGGCCGGCGGCAAGCAATTCGTCCAGCAAGGCCTGGGCGGCAACGAGCACCTGCGGGTCCTGCTTGGGATTGATCACGCAGACCACCACCTGCCACGGCGCCATCGGCGCGGGCCAGATGATGCCGGCATCGTCATGGTTCTGTTCGATCGCCGCGGCCACGATGCGCGAAATGCCGATGCCGTAGCAGCCCATCTTCATCACCGTCGCCTTGCCGCCTTCGTCGATGACCGTGGCTTGCAGCGCCTGCGCATACTGGCTGCCGAGCTGGAACACATGGCCCACCTCGATGCCGCGAGCCAGGCGCAGTTCGCCGCCATCGGCCGCGCGTTCGCCTTCGACCACGTTGCGCACATCGGCCACGGTCTGCGGTTCGGGCAGATCGCGGCCCCAGTTGACGCCGACCAGGTGCGCGCCGGACACATTCGCGCCGACCACGAAATCGGCCAGGGCGGCGACATCGCGGTCGGCCACCACGCGTACCGGGCGCGCGGTATTGACCGGGCCCAGGAAGCCCGGCTCGCAGCCGAGGTGGTCGCGGATCTCGCTTTCGTTGGCCAGGCGGTAATCGGCCAGCCCGGGCACCTTGGCCAGCTTGATCTCGTTGACCGCGTGATCGCCACGCACCAGTACCAGCACGAAGCCGGCCTGGGTCATCACCGCCACCGACTTGACGGTGCGCTGCAGCGCGATGCCGAGCAACTGGGCCACGTCTTCGCAGGTCTTCTGGGTGGGCGTTGCCACCTGCTGCATCGGCTCGCTGGCCGCGGCGCGTGGGGCCGGCGGTGCCGCACTGGCGGTTTCCACGTTGGCTGCGTAATCGGAGCCAGTGGAGAACGCCAGCGAGTCTTCGCCGGAGTCGGCGATGACGTGGAATTCCTGCGATGCGTCGCCGCCGATGGCGCCCGAATCGGCCTGCACGGCGCGGAAATCCAGTCCCAGGCGGGTGAAGATGCGTGTGTAGGCGGCACGCATGTTGTCGTATTCGCGTGCCATGTCCTCGTCGGTGAGATGGAACGAGTACGCGTCCTTCATCAGGAACTCGCGCGCACGCATCACCCCGAAGCGCGGGCGGATCTCATCGCGGAATTTGGTCTGGATCTGATAGAAATTCAGCGGCAGCTGCTTGTAGCTGTTGATTTCCTGGCGCGCGAATTCGGCCGCGGCCTCTTCGGCGGTGGGGCTGTAGCAGAACTCCTGTTCCTTGCGGTCCTTGATCTTGAGCAGCTGCCCGCCGAACTTTTCCCAACGCCCGGTGGCGTCCCACAGCTCGCGCGGCTGGATGGTGGGAAACAGCACTTCCACTGCGCCGGCGCGGTTCATCTCTTCGCGCACGATGGCTTCGACCTTGCGCAACACGCGCAGGCCCAGCGGCGACCAGGTATACAGCCCGGAGGCCAGCTTGCGGATCATGCCCGCGCGCAGCATCAGACGGTGGCTGACCAGCTCGGCGTCGGCCGGGGTTTCCTTGGTGGTGTGCAGGTGGAACTGGGAAAGACGCATCGGGCTTCGCTTGGGCGGAAAGCCGCTAGTTTGCCAGTCTCGCGCCCTGCCGGTCATCGCCAGGCGCGCGTTGCCGGGTGTCGCCGGCCAGGTAGGCCGCTGGGCAGCGGCTCTCAGGTGGCTGGCCCGCGGTCGCGAATGCGTTGCCAGGGGAAGGGGAATGCGCTGAAATTTGGGCTGGACGAGTGGCCGATGCCAACCTGGGCAGCTGGAGGGCAGCAACCCCGGCGTGCCTGACAGCCGTGCGAGTCGTCGGCTCTCGTTTCTAGCCGGCGCGACTCCAAGCGGTTCGAGGCGCCTACCGCCGGCATATCAGCGGGTGAGCGCGACAGAGGCCGGCGGCATGACACGCTTCGTGCACGTCATCCCGCAGGCCGGCAGGCGCTTGCCGCTGTGCCGTGCCCCGATCCCGCTCAGGTGGCCGGGCCGCCCGGGGCGGCCGGCTTGCAATAGGCCTTGACGGCAGCGTCGGCCAGGTTCCTCTGGGTCGCACGGGCTTCCTGGTCCAACACGGCGCCAGGCTTGCCATCGGCGCCGGCCGCCATGGAAACCTCTCCCTTGCCGCTGAGCAGTTCCAGATTGCGACGCGCGGTGAGGCAGTCGGCCGATTCGGGCGCGGCTGTCTCTGCTGCAGCAATGGCCGCGGTGCCGCTGCGCGCGTCGATGCGGCGCGCTTCATAGCGCTGGCCGGTGGGTGGCGGGGTTTCGGTGTAGTGGGTCACGCCCTTGGCGTCCTTCCACTTATAAAGATCGGTCGCGCCGGCGGCGGCGCTGACCAGCATCAATAGGGCGCAAAGCCCGGACGACAGCTGCATGTGGCTTCCCCTGGATGATTCCCGTCGCGATTGCAGCATCCGCAGCGGGCCCTGGCAAGTGATGGGCGCGCAGGGTGCTGAACCAGCAAGCGCGCTACCGCCGGACAGACCTCAGGCCCTACACTTGGCGGATGGATGAGATGAGACCGCCCCCGCGCTCGCGCACGATTTACCTGCTGCCGAACCTGTTCACCACCGCCGGGCTGTTTTCCGGTTTCTACGCCATCATCGCCGCGGCCAATGGGCAGTTCGTCCAGGCCGCCATGGCGGTGTTCGTGGCTGCGGTGATGGACGGGCTGGATGGCAGGGTGGCGCGTCTGACCAATACCAGCAGCGAATTCGGTGTGCAGTACGACTCGCTGGCCGACCTGGTCAGCTTCGGCATGGCGCCCGCGCTGGTGATGTACCACTGGTCGCTGTCGGCGTTGAAGTACGATAGTAGCGTGATGGGCCGGGTCGGTTGGTCGGCTGCCTTTCTGTATGCGGCCTGCGCGGCGCTGCGGCTGGCGCGTTTCAACACCCAGGTCGGCGTGGTCGACAAACGCTGGTTCATCGGTCTGGCCAGCCCGGCGGCGGCTGGCCTGATGATGTCCTTCGTTTGGGCCTTTGCCGACGACAGCCTGGGCTTCGATGGCGAGCAGCTGCGCTATGTGGCGCTGGCCGTCACGGTGGTGTCGGCGTTGCTGATGGTCAGCCGGATCCGCTTCTGGAGCTTCAAGGGCGGCGCGCGTGGTCCGCGTGCCGACCGCGTGCCGTTCCTGGCACTTGCGATCGCCACGGTGGTGATTGCGCTGCTGGTGATCGATCTGGCGCGCTCGCTGCTGGTGATCGGGGTTCTGTACGCCTTGTCTGGCCCGTTGATGTGGCTGTGGCGACGCTGGCGGCGCGTGCCCGAGCTGCCATGAGCCGGTTTTCGTGAGCGACTCGATGAGCGAGCCGATGTGGTCCGATCTGCAGGTGTCGTATCTGCAGGCGCTGGGGCACACCGTGTATCTGGACCGCGATGCGGTCGACGCGTTGCCCGCGCCTGTCGAGGTTGCCGAGCGCGCGCCCATGGCTGCACCGGCACGTGTGGAGCGTGCGCCGCAAGCTGCGACGGCCAATGCGCCCGTTGCGCGGCGCACTGCACCGGCGGCACCGGCCGAAGCGCCCCGCGCGCCCAGCGCTGCGCCAGTGTCGGCGCCGCAACGGCGCAGCCGTGTCGGCATGCCGGATCGCCTGCAGATGGCCTTGCTGCGCGCGTCCGGCTGCAATCCGGGCGATCCTGCGACCCAGGCCTTGATGGCCTCCTGGCCGCTGGCGGAACTGCGCGGCAATCCGGCCGCCAAGCGTGCGCTGTGGCCGCAGCTGCGCGCGCTGCGTCGGCGCCGGGACCCGGCGTGAGCGCATTGAACGTGCCGCAACCCACCTCGCTGCGCGCCATGCGCGAGAGCGACCTGGATGCGGTGATGGAGATCGAGCTGCGCGCCTATCCGTTTCCGTGGACGCGCAACATCTTCCGCGACTGCCTGCAGGCGGGGTATCCGGGCTGGGTGATGGAGCAGGGCGGCCGGGTCATTGGCTATGGCGTGATCAGCATCGCCGCCGACGAGGCGCACGTGCTCAACGTCTGCATCGCACCGGAGGCGCAATCGCAAGGCTACGGTCGCGTGTTGCTGCGCGCGCTGATCAAGGGCGCCTGCGATCGCGGTGCGCGGCGGGCGTTTCTGGAGGTGCGCCCGTCCAATCCGTCGGCGATTGCGCTGTACCACTCCGAAGGTTTCAACGAAATCGGCCGGCGTCCGCGCTACTACCCATCCCACACCGGGCGCGAAGACGCGTTGGTGATGGCGATCGAGTTGTTCTTCGAAGGATTTTCGTAAGCGCACGCACTCGTCGTTGAGGATGCGGCTGGTTGGTATCGCTGCGCTGCGCGGTCGTTGCGCTGGATGCCGGCGCTGATAGTTTTTCGATTCGATGCTTGCGCTGAGCGACTGCATGGCGCATCTGCGCATGGGCCGTGCGGTATCACGCTTGCCCAACGGGCGTGTCTTGCGCACTGCCGAGCGGCTTGATGAGGTCTCCAGCGAAGCGGCAGTCGGGATCGATCGATGGCAACGCTGACCCAGGCGCATCAAGACGCGTGGCGTCAACACGATGCTGCGCCTGTGCAATCGATTCCATCGCGGTCACGCGAAACGCCGGTAGCAGCGCAGCGATAAATTTGCGCTTCGCACAGGATGCGGGCAGATACGTCCGCCTGCGAGGTGGCGAATGTTTCGCCACGGACCGATAGGCGCTTATGCGTTGCTCCGGTCGGATGTGGGCGGCGATTTATGTCGAATGCCGCAGCGCGGCAATGGATTGCAACGACTAGCGCGCCAAGAAATACCGGTATTTGAATGGTGGCCCGCATTCTCGCGTGGCATCCCGCATGGCGTGACACGCAATCTTGCTGCGTTGCAGTGTCCTTGCGTTGTCTCTGCGTGTCCTGATCGAAGCGTTTTGTCTCTTATTTTTTGTCTCGCAAGCGTTTGCGTGATTACGCATGCATATCCGAAAAACGTCTAGATACAAGCGGTTGCAATGCTCCTAGTATCGGATCCGCGGAATGGAATATTCCACAGCTGAATAATACGTTCCGAGTCTGCTGGACCAGGGGTGCGCCGCGGCGCGGCGCATCGAACCCATCTGAGGGAGAGATCAAGATGAAGCCGAAATTTTCGACGGCGGCCGCCGCGTCGCTGTTCGTTGGGTCGTTGCTGCTCACCGGCGTTGCCTATGCCGATGCGGCGTTGGAGGTTGCAACCACGGGTTGGGCAACCCAGAACGGCGGCACCAAGGGCGGCTCCAAGGCAGCTGCCGCCAATATCTACACCGTCAAGAATGCTGCCGAGTTGAAAGCTGCATTGAGCGCAAGCGTCGGTAGCAATGGACGCATCATCAAGGTCAGCGGCATCATCGATATCAGCGAAGGCAAGCCGTACACCAAGACCTCGGACATGAAGACGCGCGCGCGTCTGGACGTGCCCACCAAGACCACGCTGATCGGCATCACCAGCAACGCGGAAATTCGCGAGGGCTATCTGTACGTCAAGGCCAACGACGTCATCATCCGCAATATCACGATCGAAAATCCCTGGGACCCGGAGCCGGTCTGGGATCCGGATGATGGCAGTGCCGGCAACTGGAATGCGGAGTACGACGGCCTGACCGTGGAAGGCGCCAGCAACGTGTGGGTGGACCATGTCACCTTCACCGATGGCCGTCGTACCGACGATCAGAACGGCACCGCAAATGGCCGTCCCAAACAGCATCACGACGGCGCAATGGACATCAAGAAAGGCGCCAATTTCGTTACCGTCTCGTATTCGGCCTTCAAGTCGCACGAGAAGAACAACCTGATTGGCTCCAGCGACAGCGCCTCCAGCACCGACAGCGGCAAGCTCAAGGTCACCATTCACAACACCCTGTTCGAAAACATTTCTGCGCGCGCTCCGCGCGTGCGCTTCGGTCAGGTGCATCTGTACAACAACTACCACGTCGGCAGCACCAGCAATACGGTCTACCCGTTCTCCTACGCGCATGGCGTGGGCAAGGAGTCGAAGATCTTCTCCGAGCGCAACGTGTTCGAGATCAGCGGCGTGAGTAGCTGCGACAAGATCGCTGCCGACTACGGTGGCAGCGTGTATCGCGATCAGGGTTCGCTGCTCAATGGCAAGGCGCTGTCGTGCTCGTGGAACACCAACATCGGCTGGACACCGCCGTATACCTACAACCTGCTCTCGGCCGACAAGGTCGCTGCAGACGTCAAGGCCAAGGCAGGCGCCGGCAAGCTCTAACCGCCACCGGTTGCAGGCTCTCATGCAGCGCTGCACGCAGTTGCACAACGCCCGCAGTGATGCGGGCGTTGTGCGTTTCAGGTGGAGGTGGATGTCGCCTGGCGGAGATGCGGCGTTGCAACGCGCGGATGGGAGCTGCTTGCAGCACCCTTACCTATCCATGCCTATCCATGGCTGCTGGACGTGCTGCAGGTACATCCCTGCCGGTACCCGCGCGGCATCCGTGCTGCGTCAGGTTCTGTACGCAATGACGGCGCCGCGCACTCGCCAAGGCCCTGCAACCGTGCAGGTCTTCTGGCATCGCTCAATCCTGCGCGGCGTTATTGGCTGCCTGGCCCGGGGTACAGACCGGCTTCAAACGCTTGTCCACCAGCTTGCCCATGAGCCGGTCGCTCAGCGGCAGCATGTCGCCGTTGAGGCGCCAGTCGTAGATCACGCTGAAGGCCAACACGCGCGCGACATAGTCGCGGGTTTCCTTGTAGCTGATGGTTTCGATCCAGAAATCCGGCTCGAAATTCGGCCGCTGCGACTGCCAGCGTCCGGTGGGGCCGGGACCTGCGTTATAGGCGGCAATGGTGAGATAGGGCAGCCCGTAGGTGTTGAGCAGCTGGCGCAGGTACGCCGTGCCGATGGCGATGTTGGTGGCCGGCTCATAGAGGCTGCTGGCGCCTGCATAGCCGGGCAGAGCGATCCCCTTGGCGACGGCCGCGCCAGTGCCAGGCAACACCTGCATCAGGCCCATTGCGTTGGCCGGCGAGCGCGCGCGCGGATTGAAGATGCTTTCGGCACGAATTTCCGCAGCCACCCAGGCGGGGTCGATTGCATTCTTGGCGGCCTCGCGGCGAATGCTGTCGTCGTGGTGCAGCGGGAAACGCAACGAGTAGAGGCGTTGTTCGTCCGGCTGCTTGCCGAGCGCGAATACCGCACGGTCGAACCAGCCGTTGTCGCTGGCAACTTCCACTGCCAGACGGCGCTGGGTGTCGTCGAAGCGGGTGGCGGCATCGTTCCATTCGGCCACGGCCCAACCGGGGCGGTCGATCTGAAATAGGGCGATTGCGCGGACCAAGGCCGGGTCGCGCGCAACAGCAGCCTTCGCCTGCGCGCTGTCGTTGGGCTCCCAGGGGCACAGCCGGTAAGGCTGCTGCAGGCGGTCGGCGGCCAGGAATCCGTGGAAGGTCGGCGATTGCGCGGCGGCGCGATACAGCGGCTGGGCGGCTGCAGCGGCGCCGGTCTTTTCGGCCAGGCGGGCTTCGAAGTACTGCCACCGCGAGTCGCTGCGTTGGCTCGCCGGCATCCTGCGAATTGCGGCCAACGCCGCCGGCCAGTCGCCGCGCGACATCGCCTCGCGTGCACGCCATTCGTGCAGGCGCTCGTCGTAGGACGCTTCCGGTACGGCATTGAGTCGCCGCGCCGAATCCGGCAGATAAGAGGCGACGGTCCACAACGCGATCTGGTACAGCACCTGCCCACGCTGCGCTTCGCTGAAGCCGAGCGCACTGGCAAGTTGCGGTAGCTGCTGTTCGGCGGCGTCGGGATCGCTCTTGGCCAGCTTGGCCAGTCCGTCAACGGCGATGCGGCGGCTGCGCTCGGTCTTGGGCCAACCTAGTGCGCGCGGGTGGACCTTGTCGAGAAAGGCAGCGTAATCGATGGCCAGCGTCAGATCGGCCGCCGGCAGCCCACGCGCGGCGGTGCGCATCACCGCAGGCAGTTGTGCATCGGCAGCGGCTTCCACGCGTTCCCAGCGCAGCGCCGGCGTGAGTTCGCCGCGCGATTCCAGCCCGGCAACCACTGCATCGCAGGCGTCGGGCAGCGCCTTACCGTTGCGCCACAGCGTCAGCGCATCGCGGCTCCACTGTGCATCGGCCTTGCCGGTGGCCTGGCGCGCAGTCAGTTGTGCGCAGCGCAGGCCGACGTTGTCGGTGGGCTTCCAGTTGGCCAGCAGCGCGTTCCAGTCTTGCCGACGTGCCAACGCCGGCAACCAGGTGCTGCGGAAGCTTTCAGCCACGGGCTGGCCGGCGTAACGCTGCAAGAATGCTTGCGCCTGGGCATTGGAGACGGTGTCGATCGTGCGCTTGAGCGTGGCAAATTCCAGCCATCCATACAGCGGATGGCGGCTCAACGCAGCGAGCTGGCCGGCATCGGTCTGGCCGCGCTCTGCGGCCGCGATGGCATCGCGCATGGCAGTCAGTTGTGGGTCGAGGGTTTGCGCGTGCAATGCGGTGCTGCCAAGGCACAGCAGGCCGATGAAAATAGTGGCAAGTCGGGGGGCATAAGTCATGGCGCGATGATACCCAAGCACGCCTGAGCACCTGAGTGAATGCGCGTCGCTCGCGCGTGATGGGAAGGCCACTTTCGGTAGCACGCGTGATGGGCCGAGCACGCAGGTATGTGCAGACAACACCGCGTCACCACCGCTGCTGCGCCGTTGGCTGCTGCACCGCCAGTTGCGGCGCGTTAATGTTTCGTTTAAGAATTGGGGAGGACCGCAGGGCACGGGGGCGTGCGGACACTCAAGAATCCTTCTGGAGAGAGAAAGGATGAAGCGTCTGATTGGCCCCCGTCGGTCATGCCTGGCCGTGCAGTTGTCGTTGTGTCTGATTCCCACACTCGCCTGGGCGCAACAGCCCGAAGCCGCGTCGAGCACGCGTACGCTCGACAGCGTGCAGGTCACCGGCACACGTATCAAAACCGCCGAATTGCAGGGCCAGGTACCGATCCAGACGCTCAATCGCGCCGATATCGAACGCACCGGCCTGACCTCCATCGGCGAGGTCCTGCAGGAACTCACCGCGTCCGGTTCGGCGCTCAATGCCAAGTTCAATTCCTCCGGCAACTTCGGTTTTCCGCCCGATGGCAGCGGCGTGGGCGCCGGCTCGGCGCAGGTGGATCTGCGCCATCTCGGTTCCAAGCGTGTGCTGGTGCTGGTGGATGGCATTCGCTGGGTCAACGAATCCTCTGCGTCCGGCGTGGGCTCGTCGACCGATCTCAACACCATTCCGCTGGCGATCGTCGAGCGCATCGAAGTGCTCGAAGACGGCGCCTCGTCGCTGTATGGCTCGGATGCCATTGCCGGTGTGGTCAACATCATCACCCGTCGCACGTTCGACGGTGCGCAGG
Organism: Xanthomonas sp. NCPPB 3569; assembly: GCF_041475645.2. Lineage (NCBI taxonomy): Bacteria > Pseudomonadati > Pseudomonadota > Gammaproteobacteria > Lysobacterales > Lysobacteraceae > Xanthomonas > Xanthomonas sp. NCPPB 3569. Next base: position 4,158,411 of record NZ_CM192969.1, on the reverse strand, counting down.
TCACGCTCAACTACGGGCAGTACGGCAAGGGCGATGGCGCCAACCAGGGCATGGACCTGGCCTGGGGCACCAGCGGAGAGAATTTCAGCCTGTTCTTGGGCGCCAGCTATGTCAAGCAGGATCCGATCTATGCGCGTGATCGTGCGCAGGCACGCTTCCCGATTCCTGGCACCGGGCTGACCTTCGCCAGCTCGGCTACGCCGGATGGCCGCTTCCAGTTCGTCGATCCCAACACCGGCGTACGCCAGAACCTCACGCCCAATGCCGGCGTCGGTACACCGCAATACGATGGCAGCGGCGGTTGCACGCGCAGCGACGACTATCACTGCTTCGGCACCGCAGACCGCTACAACTTTGCCGAGCAGAACCTGTTGCTGACGCCGTCCGAGCGCAAGGGCGTGTTTGCGCAGTTCCGCTATTACTTCAACGACGACGTGCAGTGGTACGTCAAGGCGTTGGGCAACCGGCGCGAATCGACCAACCAGGCCGCACCGGAGCCCATCTTCCTCGGGCCCGATGCCGGTACCGGCAACCCGCTGGCCGACAACATCGTGATCTCCGCGCTCAATCCGTTCAACCCGTTCGGATTCGATCTGGATTCGGCCACCAATCTGATCCAGATCGGTCGCAGGCCGGTGGAAGGCGGGCCGCGGCGCTACGAGCAACAGGTCGATACCCAATATTTCGGCACCGGGCTGGTCGGCACGTTCGAAGGCGCAGGGCGGACCTGGTTCTGGGACGTCAACGGCATGTACAGCAAGAACAAGGCCGAGCAGACCAACTACGGCAGCTACAACCTCTACAACATCAACCTGGCGTTGGGCGACCCGGCTGCCTGCGCGGCCGTGGCGGGCTGCGTGCCGCTGGATATCTTCAGCGGTGCCGGCAGCATCACGCCGGAGATGTTGCGCTGGATCCAGCCGGTGGTGCGCGACCGCAGCCAGAACGAATTGAGCCTGTTCACCGCCAACCTCAGCAGCGAGTTGTTCCAGTTGCCCGGCGGTGCGGTGTCGTTCGCCGGCGGTTACGAATACCGCAAGTACGAAGGCGCCTATCAGCCCGATCCGCTCACGGTAGCCGGGCGTTACAACGGCGTGCCCTCGTTGCCGACCTCGGGCAGCTACGACGTCAACGAGGCTTATCTCGAACTCAATATTCCGATCTTCGCCAACTCGGCATTGGGCGACAAACTCGATCTGAATATCGCCGGGCGTTATTCGGACTATTCGACATTCGGTGGCGAGTTCACGCCGAAATACGGTCTGCGCTGGCAGGTCACCGATGAGTTCGTGTTGCGCACCAGCTATGCGGAAGGCTTCCGCGCGCCCACCATCGGCGAGTTGTTCGGTTCGGCGGCGCGTGCGGACCTGCAGTTGTCGGACCCGTGCTCGATCGGTCTGGGCGGCACTGCGCCGCGCGGCAGTGCGGCCAATTGCGCCGCGCTCGGCGTGCCTGCCGGCTACCAGCAGGCCAACCAGCAGATCTCGGTCACCACCGGCGGCAACGAGCAGCTGGATCCGGAGCGTTCGCGCAGTTTCAGTGCGGGTTTCGTCTTCAGCCCGGGATTTGCGAGCGATGCCAGCTGGTCCGACCGCCTCGATCTGGAGGTGACCTTCTATCGCCATCATGTGGATGGTGCGATCCAGGCGATCAATGCGCAAACGCAGCTGGATCTGTGCGTGGATACGCTGGATGCGTTGTACTGCAATGGCATCGGGCGGGCGTCCACCGGCGGCATCAACGCCTTCAACAACCGCTTGACCAACCTGGGCTCGATCAAGACCGACGGTTGGGACGTGGATCTGTTCTGGACCTTGCCGCAAACCGCATTCGGGCGCTTCAAACTTTCGTGGCAGAACACCTTGGTGGGCCGCTACGAGGCGCTGGGTGCGGCGGGGCAGCGACAGCCGCAAGGGCCGGGCATCGAGGTGGTGGACAGCGCAATTCCGGAGTGGACCAGCAACGCGGTACTGGATTGGTCGCTGGGCAACTGGACGGCTTCGTGGACTGCGCGGCACATTTCCAAACTGACCGAGCAGTGCGGTGATGCGGTGGAGTTTGCGGTGTGTTCGGATCCGTCGGCGGGAACCAACCGCCTGGATGCAATCACCTATCACGATGCGCAGGTGGGCTATCGCATCGATTGGCTCAAGGGCCTGCAACTCACGGCCGGCGTGAACAACGTGTTCGACAAGGATCCGCCGATCTGCTTGTCGTGCTCCCTCAATGGCTACGACGCATCCACCTACGACATCCCTGGCGGACGCTTCTGGTATGCGCGTGTGGATTTGAAGTTCTAGTTCAACCGCACTTGATCTGGTTGGTGGGCGCGTGAGTCGGTTGCAAGGCGTTGGGGCTCTTGCCTCACTGCAGGGCCCTTGCCAGCCCACCATCGCGGGACACGCTGCAAGTACGTCCTTGTAAGCTCCTTGGCGGCATCCATGCCGCCAAGGGTCCCTCGATGGGGGGAGGGCAAGGACCAGTCGAGATGGTCGGTTTGCAAGTTTGCAAACGGGGCACGACGGGTATTGTTGGAATGGCTGCGCGGCGTGTCAGCTTCCCAATCAGGGCGAGCCCCGGTAGAGCCTTTTGGAAAGCCACCGACTGACTTTCTAGTGCGGTGTCGTCACCGATTGCGGACCCGTTGGCGGCATGGATGCCGCCAACGAGCCCCCCAGGGATGGGGTCACGGGGTGTCCGGCGAGCGGTGAGGGCACCGCGCAATCGACACACCAGGCTTGAAGATCGCCAAGCCCTCGCAACGCGCGACGGCAGGCAAGTCGGATGAGATGCCAGGCACTGAGGGCGCCCGCATGACTGCAGCGCGCTCGACTGACCGCCTGGCTCAGATCTTCGCGCGCTGCTCGCGCAAGCCGGTCAGTTGCGTGGTCCAGTCGTTCAAGCGCGCACGTTCCTGTTCGACCACCGCGGCCGGTGCGTTCTGCACGAAGGTGGCGCTGCCGAGTTTGCCGTTGCACTTGGCGATCTCGCCTTCCACGCGCTTGATTTCCTTGTCCAGGCGGTTGCGTTCGGCATCCATGTCGACCAGGCCTTCCAGTGGCACCAGCAACGTGAGTTCGCCAACGATGGCCGCGGCCGACGGCGGTGTGTCCTGGCCGGCGTCCAGCCAGTCGATGGTTTCCAGCTTGAGCAGGAACGATAGCTGCGAGGCGAAACGGGCAACGCGCGGGCGGTCCTCGGCAGTGCCGGCTTGCAGCAGCAGGCGCACCTGCTTGGACGGCGGCACGTTCAATTCGCTGCGCACGCGGCGCAGTGCCGACACCATCGACTTGAGCCATTCGACATCGGCTTCGGCGGTTGCATAGCCGCTGGTATCGACATCACCAACCTGCGGGAAGCTCTGCAACGAAATCGTGGCGGTGGTGATGCCCAGGCGCGGCGCGACCTGCTGCCACAATTCCTCGGTGACGAACGGGGTGAGCGGGTGCAACAGGCGCAGCAACGACTCCAGCACATACAGCAGCGTGTGGCGCGTGCTGGCGGCCGCGTCGGTGTCCTGACCGTTGAGCGCCGGCTTGGCCAGCTCCACGAACCAGTCGCAGAACGCGTTCCAGGCGAATTCGTATAGCGACTGCGCGAGCAGGTCGAAGCGATAGTTGGCGTAATGCACGTGGGTTTCTGCGGTGGCCTTGTCCAGGCGCGCCAGGATCCACTTCTCCGCTTCGGTACGCGGCTGCGGCACGCCGCTAAAGCGCGCGCCTTCGGTGTTCATCAGCGCAAAGCGCGTGGCGTTCCACAGCTTGTTGCAGAAGTTCTTGTAGCCCTCGGCGCGGCCCAGATCGAACTTGATGTCGCGGCCATGCGTGGCGAGCGCGGCGATGGTGAAGCGCAGCGCGTCTGCACCGTGGGCGATGATGCCGTCCGGGAATTCACGGCGCGTGGCTTTTTCGATCTTTTCTGCCATGCGCGGCTGCATCAAGCCATGGGTGCGCTTGGCTACCAGGTCCTCGATGCTGATGCCGTCGATGATGTCCAGCGGATCGAGCACGTTGCCCTTGGACTTGGACATCTTCTGGCCTTGCGCATCGCGAATCAGGCCGGTGATGTAGACATCGCGGAACGGCACCTGGCCGGTGAAGCTGTCGGTGGCCATGATCATGCGCGCCACCCAGAAGAAGATGATGTCGAAGCCCGTCACCAAGACCGACGACGGCAGATAACGCGCGAAACCGCGCTCAGCCATCGCCTGCGCATCCGGCCAGCCCAGCGTGGAAAACGGCCACAGCTGCGAGGAGAACCAGGTTTCCAGCACGTCGCTGTCCTGATGCAGGGCGACGCCCGCGCCTAAACCGTGCTTGGCGCGCACCTCGGCTTCGTCGTGGCCGACGTAGCACTTGCCGGCCTCGTCGAACCACGCCGGAATGCGATGGCCCCACCACAGCTGCCGGCTGATGCACCAATCCTGGATGTTTTCCATCCAGTGGCGATAGGTGTTGATCCAGTTCGGCGGCACGAACTTGATCTGGCCGCTTTCGACCAGCTCAAGCCCGCGCTTTGCCAGCGCATCCATCTTCACGAACCACTGGTCGGTGAGGTAGGGCTCGATCACCTGGCCGGTGCGATCGCCGCGCGGCACCTGCAGCTTGTGCGGCTTGGTTTCCACCAATAGGCCGAGGTCTTCCAGTTCGGACAGCACCAGCTTGCGTGCGTCGTAGCGATCCAGGCCGCGATAGCGCTCCGGTGCTTCGTCGTTGAGGGTTGCGGTGACGGTGAACAGGTTGATCATCGGCAGCGAGTGCCGCACACCCACCTGGTAATCGTTGAAATCGTGCGCCGGCGTGACCTTAACCACGCCGGTGCCGAACGCGCGGTCCACATAATCGTCGGTGATCACCGGCACTTGCCGGCCGGTCAGCGGCAGCACGATGCGGGCGCTGTGCAGCGTGGCGTAGCGCGCATCGTCCGGGTGCACCATCACCGCGGTGTCGCCCAGCATGGTTTCCGGGCGCGTGGTGGCCACCACCAGGTAATCGCGGGTTTCGCGCAGGGTCTCGTTGCCGTCGGCATCGTGCTCGACGTGTTCGTAGGTCACGCCATCGGCCAGCGGGTAGCGGATCGACCACAGGAAGCCGTCTTCTTCGACGTTTTCCACTTCCAGATCGGAGATCGCGGTCTTCAGCACCGGGTCCCAGTTGACCAGGCGCTGGCCACGGTAGATCAGGCCCTGCTCGTACCAGCGCACGAACGCCTCGTTGACCGCGGCCGACGGCTGCGGGTCCATGGTGAAGGTGCTGCGCGACCAGTCGCTGGACGTGCCCAGCCGGCGCATCTGGCGCTCGATAGTGTCGCCGGATTCGGCCTTCCACTCCCACACCTTGGCGATGAAGCCCTCGCGCCCCAGCGAGTCGCGCGTTTCGCACTTGCCTTCCAGCGCCAGGTTGCGCGACACCACCATCTCGGTGGCGATGCCGGCGTGGTCGGTGCCCACCTGCCACAGCGTGTCGAAGCCGCGCATGCGGTGATAGCGCACCAGCGCATCCATCAGCGTCTGTTGGAACGCATGGCCCATGTGCAGCGTGCCGGTCACGTTCGGCGGCGGCAGCAACACGGTGTACGGCTCACCCTTGCCGGACGGTGCGAAATAACCGGCCGCCTCCCACTGCGCGTACAGGCGCGATTCGAAGGAAGAGGGGTCGTAGCTGGAGGCGAGGGTGGTCATAAGGCAGGGAATGGGGAGTCGGGAATAGGGAATGGGTAGAGCGGGAGTGCTGATCGGTGACGGTCTGGTGGGAGGGAGCCAAGTTTCGACTCCCCATTCCCCATTCTCGATTCCCGATTCACATGTCGTACTTGGTCAGTTCCAGGCCCAGGGCCTTGTACTGCTTCCAGCGTTCGCGCAGCGGTTCGCGGGCAGCGGGGTCGGCCGGCACCACTTCCAGTACGCGGTCGCAGGCGCCCAGGTAGGGGTCGTCGCGCAGGTTGATCACCAGCGGGCGCGAGGGGGCATCGAACTCCGGCGAGGCGATCAGCACCGGTGCCAGTTCGTCTTCCTCATCGGTGCCGGCGATCTGGTGCGGGATATAGGCCTCGTCGTCGAACGCCCACAGCAGGTCGTCCAGCGCCTCGGCCTGCTCCGCATCGCGGGCCAGGATCAAGGTGGGCAGGTTGGCGTCGTTGGCCTTGCGCGCCAGCTCGCAGACCAGCCGCAGCGGTTCGTTGAGGAAGCGCGGCTTGGCGATCAGGTAGAAGTCGGCACGGGGCATCAGGCAGTCACAAGGCGGGAGGAGAGCAACACTTCGGTGGTCATGCCGGCGGCCGCGAACAGGGCCGCGCAGCCGAACACGGCCAACAGCAGGCCGCCGAATGCGCGCAAGCGGCGCCCGGGTGGGCGCGAACGGTACAGGTACACCGGCAGGAACAGCACGGCCAAGGCCACGATGCCGATATTCATCCAGGCCGGTCGGCGGTAGCCGAGCTGGCGGCTGTCGGCCGCCAGCCACACAAACAACAGCAAAAGCTGCACGACGATCCAGAGCAGATCGATGCCGGGGCTGGTCCAGCCCGGCACTGCGCTGGCGGCTCCGTTCACGACGGAGAAGCCAGCGATGAGCGCCAGTGCAGCGCGCGGCGACATCAGGCCGCGCGATCCAGCAACCACTGGGTCAGCAGGCCGACCGGGCGGCCGGTGGCCATGCCGCGCTTGCCCTCGTCGCTGGCCACGCCGGCGATGTCCAGGTGCGCCCAACGCTGGTTTTCGGTGAAGCGCGACAGGAAGCAGCCGGCGGTGATCGCGCCGCCCCAGCGGCCGCCGATGTTGTAGACGTCGGCGAAGGTGGAATCCAGCAGGCCCTGGTATTCGTCCCACAGCGGCAGGCGCCAGGCGCGGTCGAACACGTGCTCGCCGGCGGCCAGCAGCTCGTTGGCCAGGTCGTCGTGCTTGCTCATCAGCCCGGCGGTCTGGTGACCCAGCGCCACCATGCAGGCGCCGGTCAGCGTGGCCACGTCCACCAGCGCTTCGGGATTGAAGCGCTCGGCGTAGGTCAGTGCATCGCACAGGATCAGGCGGCCTTCGGCGTCGGTATTGCCGACTTCGATGGTCTTGCCGGACATGCTGGTGATCACGTCGGAGGGGCGATAGGCGTTGCCGTCGATGGCGTTCTCGACCGCCGGCACCACCACCACCAGGTTGATCGGCAGCTCGGCCTTGACCGTGGCCACGAAGGTGCCGATGACGTTGGCGCCACCGCACATGTCGTACTTCATTTCCTCGATGCCGCCCTGCGTCTTGAGGTTGACGCCGCCGGTATCGAAGGTGATGCCCTTGCCGACCAGCACATACGGGCGCGCGTCGCCGCCGCCGTTCCACTTCAGCACGATCAGGCGCGGGCGGTTGGCCGAGCCGCGTGCCACCGACAGCAGCGAGCCCATGCCCAGCGCGTCCATCTGCGCCTCGTCCAGGGTCTCGGCCTCGGCACCCGGGAACTTGCCGGCGAAGGCCGCGGCGGTCTCGGCCAGGTAGGCCGGGGTGCAGTAGTTCGGCGGCAGGTTGCCCAGCTCGCGGGCGAACTCCACGCCTTCGGCAGTGGCCACGCCCACGGCGAGCGCGCGGGTGTCGTCGCCGGCGATGGCCAGGGTGGTCAAGCCGGTCTCGTCCACCTTCTTCTTGCCCAGCGTGGCGGTGTAGCGGTAGGCGGCGTGGTCGCTGACGGTCACCGCCTGGCGGATGTTCCAGGCGGCATCGCGGGCCTTGACGGTGAGTTCGGTCAGGGTGAGCAGGGCGGTGCCGACCGCGCCGGTCTTCAGCGCGCGGGTCGCATCGCCGACGGCCTTGAGATAGGGCGCCACGCCGAACTTGCCGGCTTCGCCCAGGCCGACCACCAGCACGCGCGGCGCGGTGACGCCGGGCAGGTCGTGCAGCAGCGTGGTGCTGCCGGTCTTGCTGGCCACATCGCCGCGCGCGACCAAGGCCGTCAAGCGGCCCTGACTGGCGCTGTCCAGCGCCTGGGCAGCGGGCGAAAGGGTCTTGTCGGCGAACACGCCAACCACGATGCAGTCGACGGCAGCGCTTGCCGGCGCGTCTTGGTTCAGGGTGAATTGCAGGGCCATTGATCAGATTCCGTAGGCAAATCCGTACAATCGCGGGCTGTTTACGCCAACCGGACTAGGCTGGCGGCGCCGCGAACGAATCCGAGAGTTTAAAACAAGCCCACCCCATGCCGAAGCTCGATCGATACCTGCTTAGCGATTTCACCCAGAGCTTCCTGGCCACCTTGATCGTGCTGCTGGTCGTCAGCGTTGGCGGTGTGCTGGTGGATATCCTCGGCAATATCGCCGACGGCCGCATCCCGGCGCGCTTGCTGCTGTCGCAGGTGGGGCTGCAATTCGTGGCGTATCTGCCCATTATCCTGCCGCTGGCGTTGATGCTTGGCCTGTTGCTGGCACTGGCCAGGCTGTACCGCGATTCAGAAATGGCCGTCATTACCGCCATTGGCGTCGGCCCCCGGCGCATGCTGCGGCCGATGCTGATGCTGGTGGTGCCGGTGGTGGTGGTCATCGGGTTGTGCTCGCTGTGGCTGGGCCCCTGGGCGAGCCGCACTGCCGAGGCGATGCTGGAAGATGCCAACCGCAGCGTGCTGATGGCCGGCCTGGAGTCGGGCCAGTTCACGCCGTTGTCCGGCGGTGGGGTGGTCTACCTGCAGACGATCTCTGCCGACGGCAAGGGCCTGGGCAAGGTCTTCATGCAGCGCCAGCAGAATGACCGCATTGATGTGGTCACTGCCGACCGCGGCGCGATGTTCTTCGAGGGCAAGACCGACCGTTACCTGCGCCTGGACGATGGCTACCGCACGGAAGGCCCGGCAAGCGGCGCGACCCTGGACTATCGCTTGATGAAGTTCGCCAGCAGCGATATCGCCTTGCCCGACCGCACCCGCGTGCACGATGCCAACGATCCGGAAGTGATGTGGACCACCCAGTTGCTGTCCGACGAGCGTCCTGCCGCGCGCGCGCAGCTGCATGAGCGCCTGGCGCCGCCGTTGTTGGCCCTGGCGTTTGCCTTGCTGACCTTGCCGCTGTCGCGCAGCGCACCGCGGCAACAGCGTTATGGCCGAATCATGCTGGCGTTTCTGGCCTACATGGTGGGCACCAATCTGATGATCGTCGGCACCCAGTGGATCGCCAACGGCAAGACTCCGGCGGCGCTGGGCCTGTGGTGGTTGACGCTGCCGCTGCTGGCAGTGGCGGTGTGGGCGTATGCGCGCGATGGCCGCGTGCGTCGGCCGAGGGCGCGCGCATGAAGCTGACGCCGCGGGTCCACGATTGGTACGTCGGTCGCGTGGTGTTGTTTACCGTGCTGCTGACCTGGGCGGTGCTGCTGGGGCTGGATCTGGTCAACGCCTTCGCCAGCGAAGCCAAGAACATCGGGCAGGGCAGCTACACCTTCGGGCACGCGGTGGCGTACGTGGCCTACACCGTGCCGCGCCGGGCCTATACCTTGTTCCCGACGGCCGCGGTGATTGGCGCGCTGATGGGGCTGGGCCAGTTGGCCGCCACCTCCGAGCTGACGGCGCTGCGTGCGCTGGGCGTGTCGCGCAAACGCATGTCTGCCTCGGTGGTCGCAGCGATGGCGCTGCTGACCGCCAGCATGGTGATCAGTGGCGAAACCATCGGGCCGTGGGCACAGAACCAGGCCGACACGCTCAAGGCCAGTGCCCGCTTCAACAGCGATATGGCGTCTTCGCGCTACGCCGGGCTGTGGGCACGCGAGGGCGACACCTTCCTCAATGCCTTGAGTGGCGAAGAGAAGCTGCTCGATGGCGGTGGCACCGCGCTGGATCTGCACGATGTGCGGCTCTACCACCTCGATCCCAGCGGCAGGATGCAGCAATTGACCTACGCCTCGGTGGCCGAACACCGCGACGGCCGTTGGACCCTGCGTCAGGTCCGTCGCGACACCTTCCAGGAACGCTCGGTGCAGCGCGAGACCTTCCCCGAATTGCCGTGGCAAACGCAACTGAACCCTGCCGCGCTGGCCGCTGGCCTGGCCAAGCCGCGCAATCTTTCCGCGCACGAGCTGGAGCAGAGCATCGAATACCGTCGCCGCAATGGATTGGACGCGCGCGATTACGAAGATCAGTACTGGAGCCGGTGGTTCTATCCGCTCAATGTGCTGGCGCTGTGCATGGCGGCAATCCCGTTCTCGTTCGGCTCGCTGCGCAGCGGCGGCCTGGGCAAGCGCCTGTTCCTTGGCATTCTGTTTGCGCTGGGTTTCTGGCTGCTGCAGCTGTTCTTCGGCCGCATGGCCGGCGCCCTCAAGCTCGATTACCGCATTGCCTATGCGCTGCCGCCCATGGTGATGCTGGGCGTGTCGGCGTGGTTGTTCCGCAGGCGTAGCAGCTGAGCGCATGCGGCGGGTGAGCGTGGTGGGAGTGGCGCTCTGCCTGCTGTATCTGGCGGCGACTGCGTTGTGCGTGTGGGGAGCGCTTAGTGCACAAGGCGATCCCAAGGGCTACTTCGTTCTTCTGCAACTGCCGCTGACGCCTCAGCTGATCGCGCTGGATGCTCTCCACGCGGATGCCTGGTTAACCAACATGCCTTGGGCGACAAGTTATGTTTTGTTGGTTCCGCCATTTTTAGCGGTGCTGTATGCGTTTGGGCATGCAGTTCAGTGGTTGATTGCGCGCCTTTTGTTGGGCGCTCAATAAGCCGCAGCTTGGCTGGGTTGCCGCCGCCAGCCCCGTCGCACTCCAGGTGCAGTCCGCATGCATCGAACAAGCGGGATCGGCGAGATGCAGGTCGTGGACTGCCGACCTGATCACTTCAATGTCTTGGCAATACGCTGCAGCCGGGTCCCGCTCGCACGGTCGTGCCAGGTCAGCCGGTCGCGGTCCAGCCACGCCCACCAGAATCCCAGCCCGCCCAGCGCCAGCGACAAGGTGCCGACGGCATAGCGGATCCACAGCGCATGCCATGACGCCTGTGGGTCGATCAAGCGCAGCCGCCAGGGGCGCATGCCCAGCGTCTGTCCGCCGCGTCGCCAGCTCACGGTGGCGTAGAGGCCTGCGGCGATCCAGCAGCACAGCCACAACAGCCACTGCCAGCCGCTGAAAGGCGCGATGTTTTCGCGCGCGGGGTGCCCGGCAAGCGTAAAGCCCAGCGTGAACACGGTGGAGATCAGCATCGACAGCGCCAGCACCGGCCAGGCGTCGTAGCACAGCGCCAGCAGCCGCCAGCCCACCAGTGCAGGGGTGCGCGCAACGCGAGGCGAAGGGATCGAGGTCATGGCGCGAGCATAACGGTCGCCAAGCACGGCGCAACGCCGCGCTGCAGTAGCCGCGCCCCGGTACTTGCGCGCGCTGACGCAAGGCGACAATCCAAGCACGATCAACTGCATCCTGGCACGAGGGCTGGTACCTAGACTCGGCGTGTCCAGTCGAGCGCATGCCCATGCCCGGGACCTGCCGGCCATGGGATCAACTGACGACGGCATCGCCGCTGCCTTGCTGGCGTCGCGATCCGGATGACCTTCGCGCCTGCGGCCGAGGCGTGCTGATCACGCGCGACAATGACGCGCAGCGCCACATGTGCGCCTCTCGAGCGCAGGCAATACACCTCCCGGCAACGCCGCCCATCGGCTCTCAAAACGCACGCCGCGTTTTATGCTGTGGCGATGTCTGCCAGCAGCCCCGCCGAACGCCGCCAACTTGCCCGCCAACTGCCACCGGTGCAGGCGGCTGATGCCAGCGTGATCGAACGCTTTCTCGACCGGTTCTGGGCCGAGCAAGGGGTAGCGCGACAGACCCTGGAAAGTTATCGGCGCGACCTGGAAGGGCTGGCGCGTTGGCGCGACGGCGCGGGTGGCGGCTTGCTCGGCATCGACCGTGCCGCCCTGTTCGACTATCTGCGCTGGCGTGCCCAGGCCAACTACTCTCCGCGCAGCACGGCGCGGCTGTTGTCGACCTTGCGTGCGTTCTACGGGCTATGCCTGCGCGATGGCGTGCGCAGCGACGATCCCACTACCCTGATCGACCCACCGCAACTGCCACGCTCGCTGCCCAAGGCCTTGACCGAAAGTCAGATCGAGGCCCTGCTGGCCGCGCCGGACGCGGACACCCCGGCAGGCCTGCGCGATCGCGCGATGCTGGAACTGATGTACGCCGCGGGCCTGCGTGTGAGCGAGCTGGTCAACCTGCCGGCAGTGGGGGTGAACCTGCGCCAGGGCGTGCTGCGGGTGACCGGCAAGGGCAGCAAGGACCGGCTGGTGCCGCTGGGCGAGGAATCCCAGCATTGGCTGGAGCGTTACCTGCGCGAGGCGCGCCCGCTGCTGGCCGCCAACAAGCCGGTGGCGGCGGTTGACGGGCAGGTGCCGTTGTTCATCGACGCCGCGCGTCAGCCGTTCAGCCGACAGCAGTTCTGGGTGTTGGTGAAACGTTACGCAGCGGTCGCCGGTATCGACCCGGACACGGTCAGCCCGCATGGGCTGCGGCATAGCTTTGCCACCCATCTGCTCAACCACGGCGCCGATCTGCGCGCGTTGCAGATGCTGCTGGGCCACAGCTCGTTGTCGACCACGCAGATCTATACGCTGGTGGCGCGCCAGCATCTGCAGAAACTGCACGCCAGCCATCATCCGCGCGGTTAGTCGGCGCAGCGTCTCGCCCTGGGATGCGCGCAGGCCACGCGCTTGTCGCGGTTGCGGCAGAGAACTGCCAACAGGTCAACGCCGCGCTGGCGGCCGCATCGACACCGCCCGCGGACGTTGGTGGTGCCTCGCCAGACACCTTCGGCTGCCGCGGCGGCCTTGCCGGTCAGGCTGGCGCCGGCCGGCCTGATATCCTCATGGTCATACCTCGCGCTGCCGGTCAGCGCCGGACGCCACGCAGCCGTGCACCCCTGAAAACAACAGAGAGTGAGGCGGCGCTTGCAGGCATCTTCAAGGCGCCTGCGACGGCGACTGTGCCGAGCCCACTGCCAGACCCGGCAAGCCGCGCGCTGCATTGCGTCTGTCCAACAGATGCAGCAACTTGCCTATCGCGTTCACGAACTGTGGCGGCCGGGGCCAGGCTTCATCTGCGCTGTGCGAGAATCCGGGCACCTCATTCCATCTGGATGCGTGAATGTATCGTCTTGCCATCGCCGCGCTGCTGGGCGCGATCAGCCTTACCGCCTGCGCACAATCCTCGCAGCCTGCGGCAAGCACTGCCGGCGCCAAGCCCGCCGCCGCGCCTGCCGCCACCGGCACGGTGGACCAACGCGTGAGCACGGCGCTCAAGGCGCTGGACCCGGACTTCAAGCCCGATTACATCGGTGCTGCGCCGTTCCCCGGCTTCCGCGAAGTGGTCGTCGGCGGGCAGGTGCTGTACGTCAGCGACGACGGCCGCTACCTGATCCAGGCGCAGCCGTTCGACATCCAGAACAAGCAGTTCGCAGCAAGCCCGGGCTTGCTGGCCTACCGCCGCAAGCAGCTGGACACCGTGCCCAAGGCCGACCGCATCGTGTTCGCGCCGGCCAACCCGAAGTACACCGTCACCGTCTTCACCGATGTGGAATGCGGTTACTGCCGCAAATTGCATAGCGAGATCGGCGAGCTCAACAAGCAGGGCATCGCGGTGGAATACCTCGCGTTTCCGCGCATGGGCCTGGGTAGCCAGGACCACAAGGAAATGATTGCGGTGTGGTGCGCTGCCGATCGCAAGCAGGCGCTCACGGCCGCCAAGTCGGGTCAGCCGGTCGCCTCCAAGGACTGCAAGAACCCGGTGTCGATGGAATACAACCTGGGCCAGCGCCTGGGCGTCAACGGAACGCCGGCGATCTTCGCCCCCGACGGCACCCAGCTCGGTGGCTACCTGCCACCGGCGCAGTTGCGCGAGGCGCTGGAAAAGCGCGCCGTGAGCACGGCGGGCGGCAGCCGCTGATCCACATCGACGCGGCCGTGTGACGCCGCGTCGGCGCTGGCCCTCGCTGGCTGGACGCTTGTCAGGGGGCCGGGATGCGTCTGCATTCCGGCCTTTTGCGTTTCGGGGGTGGCGTGGCTGGCTGGATCGAGCGGCCGTGCGGCGTCCGGCCGCCGATTCGTCCAGGCGGTAGTGCCGATCGGCTGCGTACGGCGCGCAGATGTCGCCACTGCCAACTGTCGCGCCTGCGCCAGTCGCAGGGCCACGATGACGGTGCGGATGAAGACAGTAGGAGCAGGGCAGGGCGCTGCCAACCGGCGCGTTAGCCAGATGGCCAGACGCCAACGCGTTAGCCAGACAGCTAGTCGCCAGGTCGCTGCGCTATTCCGCCCGTCACGATGGCCGCGCCGAACGAAACGTGGGCTGGTGGTCTTCGGCCTGATTCGCTGGCCGATTGCCTTCCGCCGCACGCTTGACCGACGCCGACCCACCGGCTCCGTTACAATCTGCAGCCCCGTTTCTGACACGGTTCCCCGGACATGATGGTCCTCGAGGGCGCTTCCGCCCTTTCGCCGTTCCGCCGCGCTCGGCTCGAAACCCGCCTGCAAACCCTCGTTCCCGCGCTGCGTATCACTGGCGCCTGGCACGTGTACTTCATCCGCGCCGAGGCCGGGCAATCGCCCGACCAGGCCACCTTGCAGCGGATCCTGCAGGCCAACGCCGCGCCCGCCGCGCGCGATGCCGATGCCTCCTCGCGTTACGTGGTGCCGCGCCTGGGCACCTTGTCGCCGTGGTCGAGCAAGGCCACCGAGCTGGTACGCGGGGCCGGGCAGCCGATCCAGCGCGTGGAGCGCGGCACCCGCATCGACCTGGCCGGCTGGCCGGACGACGCGGCCGCCCAGGCTGCCGTGGCCAAGTTGCTGCACGACCCGATGACGCAATCGCTGCTCGGCTCGGCCGCTGCCGCCGAGGCACTGTTCAACGTGCCCGACCCGGGCCAGCTGCAGCGCGTGCCGCTGGATGGGCTGGAGCAGGCCAACCGCGACCTGGGCCTGGCCCTGGCGCAGGACGAGATCGACTACCTGCGCGAACGTTTCGGCGCGCTGGGCCGCGACCCGGCCGACGTCGAGCTGATGATGTTCGCCCAGGCCAACTCCGAACATTGCCGGCACAAGATCTTCAATGCCAGCTGGACCATCGACGGCAAGCCGCAGGAGCGCTCGCTGTTCCGCATGATCAAGCACACCCACCAGCAGACCCCGCAGCACACCTTGTCGGCCTACAGCGACAACGCGGCGGTGGTGGAAGGCGTGCCGGCTGCGCGCTATCGCCCGGATCCGGCCACCGGTCACTATCGCAGCGAGGCGGTGCTGCCGTCGGCCTTTGCGATCAAGGTGGAAACGCATAACCACCCGACCGCGATCGCCCCGTTCCCCGGCGCGGCCACCGGTGCGGGCGGCGAGATCCGCGACGAAGGCGCCACCGGCCGCGGCGGCAAGCCCAAGGCCGGCCTGACCGGGTTCTCGGTCTCGCACCTGCGCATTCCGACCCTGCCGCAGCCGTGGGAAACGCTGCGCGCGCTGAACCCGCGCATGGCGCCGGCGCTGGACATCATGCTCGACGGCCCGCTGGGCGGCGCGGCGTTCAACAACGAATTCGGTCGCCCGAACCTGCTCGGCTATTTCCGCAGTTTCGAGCTGGCCGAAGGCCCGGGCCTGACCCGCGCCTACGACAAGCCGATCATGCTGGCCGGTGGCCTGGGCGCGATCGATCGCAACCAGGTGGAAAAGCTGCGCCTGCAGCCGGGCGATGCGGTGATCGTGCTCGGCGGCCCGGCGATGCTGATCGGCCTGGGCGGCGGTGCGGCCAGTTCGGTGGCGGCCGGCGACAGCGCCGAGGCGCTGGATTTTGCCAGCGTGCAGCGCGAAAACCCGGAGATGGAACGCCGCTGCCAGGAGGTCATCGACCGCTGCGTGGCGCTGGGCGTGGACAACCCGATCCGCTGGTTCCACGACGTGGGCGCGGGTGGGCTGTCCAACGCCATTCCCGAGCTGCTGCACGATTCGGGCGTGGGCGGCATCATCGACCTGGGTCGCGTGCTCAGCGACGACCCGTCGCTGTCGCCGCTGGAACTGTGGTGCAACGAATCGCAGGAACGCTATGTACTTGGCGTGCCGCAGGCGCGCCTGGAAGAATTCGCCGCCATCTGCGCCCGCGAACGCTGCCCGTTCGCCGCGGTCGGCGTGGCCACGGCCGAGGAGCGGCTGGTGGTCGGATACGGCGTCCTGGACGCCGGGAATGGGGAATCGGGAATCGGGAATGGTAACGGCGTGCTGCCGGTTGCCGAAGCCGCTTCTCCCCATTCCCCATTCCCGACTCCCGATTCCCAGCTCCCGATCAACCTGCCGATGGATGTCCTGTTCGGCAAGGCGCCGAAGATGCATCGCGATGCGGCGCATCCGGCCGCGCCGCAGTGGCCGGTGCTGCAGACCGCGTCGCTGGACCTGCAGCAGGCCGGTTTGCGCGTGTTGGCGCATCCCACCGTGGCGTCCAAGAGCTTTCTGGTCACCATTGGCGATCGCAGCGTGGGCGGGTTGACCGCACGCGAACAGATGATCGGGCCATGGCAGCTGCCGCTGGCCGATTGCGCGATCACCCTGGCCGGTTTCGACACCTTCGAAGGCGAGGCGATGTCGATCGGCGAACGCACGCCGCTGGCGCTGTTGAACGCGGCCGCATCCGCGCGCATGGCAGTGGGCGAAGCGATCACCAACCTGTGCGCCGCACCGGTGCAGCGGCTGGACAGCATCAAGCTCTCGGCCAACTGGATGGCCGCCGCCGGCCATAGCGGCGAAGACGCGTTGCTGTACGACGCCGTGCGCGCGATCGGCATGGAGCTGTGCCCCGCACTCGAACTGAGCGTGCCGGTCGGTAAGGATTCGCTGTCGATGCAGGCGCAGTGGCAGGTTGGGAATGGGGAATCGGGAATCGGGAATGGTGAAACGCCAGAGTCCTCCGCTTCCACCATTCTCGATTCTCCATTCCCTATTTCCGGTGAAACGCTGAAAAGCGTTTCACCCGTATCGTTGATCATCAGTGCATTCGCGCCCGTGGGCGATGTGCGCACGCAGCTGACGCCGTTGCTGCGCAGCGGTGAAGAGAGCGAGTTGTGGTTGATCGGGCTGGGAGGCGGCAAGCAGCGGCTGGGCGGCTCGGTGCTGGCGCAGGTGTATGCCGACGACAGCGCGCTGCCGGCGTTCGGCGGCGAGGTGCCGGACCTGGACGATCCGCAGCGTCTGCGCAGTTTCTTCGAATTGATCCGCGACGCGCGCGACAGCGGGCTGTTGCTGGCGTATCACGATCGCAGCGATGGCGGTGCGTTTGCTGCGTTGTGCGAGATGGCCTTCGCGTCGCGGCAGGGCCTGGATATCACGCTGGATGCGTGGGGCGACGATGCGTTCCGCAGCCTGTTCAACGAAGAATTGGGCGCGGTGGTGCAGATTGCCAGCGAAGACCGCGCCGCGTTCGCCGACCTGGTCGAGCGCCACGCATTGACCGAATGCGCGCAGCGCATTGCACGCCCCACCGGCACGCCGCGCATCCGCGTGAGCGGGCAGGGCCGCGTGCTGGCCGAATGGCGTTGGGAAGAGCTGTTCGATGCGTGGTGGTCGGTGACCCATGCCATGCAGAAGCTGCGCGACAACCCGGACAGCGCCGATGAAGAGCGCGCGCTGGCACGCGATTTCAAGGCGCCAGGCCTGCGCCCGAAGCTGGTGTTCGACCCTGCCGACGATGTGGCGGCGCCGTTCGTGGCCACCGGTACGCGGCCCAAGGTGGCGATCCTGCGCGAGCAGGGCGTCAACGGGCAGATCGAAATGGCCTACAACTTCGAGCGCGCCGGTTTCCGTCCCTATGACGTGCACATGAGCGACCTGATCGAGGGCCGCGTGGACCTGCGCGAGTTCGTGGGCTTTGCGGCGTGCGGCGGTTTCAGCTACGGCGACGTGCTGGGTGCCGGCCGCGGCTGGGCGACATCCATCCTGGAGCGCTCGGCGTTGCGCGAGGCCTTCGCCGCGTTCTTCGCGCGCAGCGATACGTTCGCGCTAGGCGTGTGCAACGGGTGCCAGATGCTCAGCCAGCTCAAGGACATCATTCCCGGTGCCGAGCATTGGCCGCGCTTCTTGCGCAATCGCAGCGAGCAGTTCGAAGCGCGCACCGCGCTACTGGAAGTGGTGGAGTCGCCGTCGATCTTCCTGCGCGGCATGGCCGGCTCGCGGATCCCGGTGGCGGTGGCGCACGGTGAAGGGCGCGCAGAGTTCGATAGCGCCGTGGACCAGGCCGCCGCACGGGTGGCATTGCGTTACATCGATGGCGATGGCGCGGTGGCATCGCAGTACCCGCTCAATCCGAACGGTTCCCCTGACGGCATCACCGGGCTGACCAGCAGCGACGGCCGCGTCACCATCCTGATGCCGCACCCGGAGCGCACGCCACGCAGCGCAAACCTGAGCTGGTACCCGGCCGACTGGGGCGACGACTCACCATGGTTGCGGATGTTCCGCAACGCGCGGGTGTGGTGCGGTTGATGCCGTGCGGCTGATCGGCAGCCGCTGACGCATGATCCGACGGCCGTGTGCAGCGATGCGCACGGCCGTTGTCGTTTAGGCAGGTGCGTTGAATCTGCAATTGAAATCAGTTGCAGATTCAGCGCGTGCTGCCGCTACCACCACATGCGCGCGATGCGATCAACAGCCTTGCGCGGAAGCCAAGCGTGTTCGCTGGGCTCGCCCGCCTCGACTGCAATCTGCCGGTGGCGCTTGTGGCGCGCGCGAACCACGCGATGGAGCGGCTCAAATGGCGATAGTCGCTCGATGAGCGGAATGCGCCATGCGCTGCAATCGAAACTGTTGAAACCTAATCTTTGCGTTAGCGGTAGCGAATTCGCGACTAAATAATAAAACGATACCTGGCCATTTTTTAGTAACTTTCAAATCCCTTGATTATGTATTCCGCATCGCTGATTTTGCGGTGTGTGACGGCAATCGCATTGATGGCTCTACTTTTCAATTAAATTAATTTAGCGTTATCGATCTTTCGATCTACGCTTCTGTGTATTTAATGCTTTGAATTTTCAGTTTTGGAATACTCCAAAGCTGAGGCGAGTGCGCGCGAATATAAAACCTCAGGGGGACCGTGCGATCTGTTCGTGCGGTGGTCGGTTTTTACACACACCAGACCAAAAATGGGGAGATAGGCGTTAATGAAGCGAATTTATTTGGAGGCTGGTCGCGAGTCTTGTACTCACGACCAAATGGTGCCGCGTGTTCGCACGGTGGAAAATGCGCAGGGCAGCCTGCCGCGCGACCATACCAGCGGAGTGCTGGCCACGGCAGTGGCGATCGTGTTGTTCGGCATTGCCGGGGCGGCCGGTGCCGCGACGACACCGGCTGCAGCGATCATGCAGTGCCAGATGATCGAGGGCACGCTACGTTGCCCGGGCGAGGCGGGCACGGGGGCTCAGGCCGCACCCGCAGTAGCCAACGACAGCGCCACGCAAGCGGCTGCACCATCCGCCGCCGATGCGCAGATCCCGGCGTACGCGGACGGTGAGGATGCGCTGGCGTTGGGCAATGCGAGCAATGCGCTGGGCGATGCAACCATGGCGCTGGGCGGTGGAAGCCTGGCGTTGGACCGCGACGCGACCGCGATCGGTCATAACGCTGCGGCGGCGGGAGAATCGGCAATCGCCCTCGGCGGCGTTGCGACCGTGTTTGATTACGATGCCGACGGCTTCGTCATCGGCCAACGCGAACAGGCTACGCAGGCGTCAGGTGTGGGCGCCACGGCAGTGGGCGGTGGTGCGGTAGCGGGAACGCCGTATGCCAGCGCCATCGGCAGCGGCGCCAGCGCCAGTGGCGTGCAGAGCACGGCGCTGGGGTATCGCGCACAGACTTCCAGCGACGGCGCCACTGCCGTGGGCGGGCTTTCCAGCGCTGGCGGCTTTCTTTCCACTGCCGGCGGTTATTCCTCGCGTGCCAGCGCAGACACCTCGACGGCGTTCGGTTACAGGGCGCGAAGCGACGGTGCCAGTAGCGTCGCCGTTGGCGACACCTCTTTAGCCAGCGGAGCACAGAGCGTTGTCGTGGGCGGCGTCAGCAACTTCGGCTCGATTACCGCAGCGACCGGTCTTGGCGGCATTGCGCTGGGCTCGGGTGCGCAAAGCCAATCCGATTATGCGATTGCCATTGGCTACGATTCCAACGTATTTCCGAATGCGCCCGGCAATACCGATGCGGTGGCGATCGGGCACAGCGCCGGTTCGTTCGCACCACGCACCGTGTCATTGGGCGGCTTTGCCTTGGCGTCGGGCGATGGCGGCATCTCGATCGGCCACGGCAGCACCGCTTACAACGAAAACAGCGTGGCGCTAGGCGCGCGTGCCGCGACCTCGCAGTTCAATGGTGACAGCACCGTCATTGGCGCGGACGCGCAGGCCAACGGCGTGGATGCCGTGGCGATCGGCTACGGCGCGAAGGTGGGATCCTGGCTCGACGATGCCTGGAATCGTTCGGCATCCAGCGCGGTTGCGCTGGGGGCGCACTCCTATGCGTTTCGCAGCAACACGGTGTCGGTTGGCGATGTGCAAGCCGGCTTGACGCGCCAGATCACCAGCGTTGCGGCCGGTACCGAAGCCACCGATGCGGTGAATGTGGCCCAGCTCGATACAGTGCGCGCCGCCACCTCACGCATCGATGGCTATCTGGCGGTAACGCCGGCCACGGGCGCAACGACGGCATCTGCGCAGGGGCAGGGCGCCATGGCGCTGGGTGGCGCAAGCAGCGCGCTTGGCGCATCTGCCACCGCGGTGGGCTTCAATGCCTCCAGCGTTGGCCAGGGCAGTTCTGCGTTGGGCAGCCTGGCGGTTGCTGCCGGCGAGCGCAGCGTGGCGGTCGCCTCCGGCAGCCGTGCCTCGGCCACCGGTGCCAGCGCCATGGGTGTGGACAGCAGCGCCAGCGGCGTGAACAGCACCGCGATGGGCCGGCAGACCAGTTCCATCGGCGAAAACGGCGTTGCGTTGGGCTACAACTCCTTCGTGCGCGAAAGCGGCAGCAATGCCGTGGCGTTGGGTGCCAACGCGGGCGCCAGCGGTGCCGATTCGGTGGCATTGGGCTCGGGCTCGCGCGCCTATGAAGCCGACACGGTGTCGGTGGGTAGCGGCAACGGTCGCGGTGGCCCGGCCACGCGCCGCATCGTCAATGTGGGGGCGGGCACGATTGCCAGCGCCAGCACCGATGCGATTAATGGCGGCCAGCTGTTCCAGTCGCTGAGCAATGCGGCCAGCTTCCTCGGCGGCGGTGCGGCGATCGGTGCGCAAGGCGTGTTCGTGGCGCCGACCTATGTGATCCAGGGGGCCAGCTACAACAATGTCGGTGCGGCACTGACGGCGTTGGACAGCAAGGTCAGCGAGCTGGATGCGCGAGGCGGCGCGGCAACAGCTGCGTCACGTGTATCTGTCGCACGCCTGGCAACGGCGCGCACTGCAGCGGTCGACGCAACGGCCGATGGCTTGCAGTCGGCAGCGCTGGCGACCGACGCAACAGCCGACAGTGCCCTCTCGTCTGCAGCGACGGGCGCTGCAACTGGGCTTTCCGCAAGCACTGCGGTCCAGGGCACACCCACTGCCGCCGCCGTCGGCAGCATCACGCCGGCAGCCACGTCCACGGCAGTCGGTACGGCAGCAGTGGCCAACCACGTCACCGGCACGGCAATTGGCGGCAGCGCATATGCGCATGGCCCCAACGACACCGCCATCGGCAGCAATGCACGCGTCAATGCCGATGGCAGCACGGCGGTGGGTGCCAACACGCAGATCGCGGCGGTGGCCACCAATGCCGTGGCGATGGGCGAAGGTGCGCAGGTCACCGCGGCCTCGGGCACCGCCATCGGCCAGGGCGCCCGTGCCACGGCACAAGGCGCCGTGGCACTGGGCCAGGGCTCGGTTGCCGATCGTGCCAACACGGTGTCGGTGGGCAGCGTGGGCGGCGAGCGTCAGGTGGCCAACGTGGCGGCCGGTACGCGTGCCACCGATGCGGTCAACAAGGGCCAGTTGGACAGCGGCGTTGCCGCCGCCAACAGCTACACCGACAGCCGCTACAACGCGATGGCCGACAGCTTCGAAAGCTACCAGGGCGATATCGAAGACCGCCTACGCCGGCAGAACCGTCGCTTGGACCGTCAGGGTGCAATGAGCTCGGCGATGTTGAACATGTCCGCCAGCGTGGCCGGTATCGCCTCGCAGAACCGTATCGGCGCCGGTGTCGGTTTCCAGAACGGGGAGTCGGCGCTGTCGGTGGGCTACCAGCGTGCGATCAGCCCGCGCGCCACGGTCACCGTGGGCGGCGCACTCAGCGGCGATGACAGCTCGATCGGCGTGGGCGCCGGTTTCGGCTGGTAGCCGCAGGAGGACCACGCGGTTGCATGCATTCCCGCCGCCCGTCGTCGGGCGGCGCACTTTCTTCGTCATGCCCTTTCGCACTCACCTCGAAGGAATTCCATCGTGATCCAGAGCTCTTCTACGCAGGTCCTTGTGCTTGCCTGCTGTGTCCTGGCTGCGTCGTGCAGTACAGCGTTGGCCGCCACCGCCACCGCCACCGCCGATGCGGCAGCGGCCAGTGCCCAACGTCAACAGGCCATGGCCAATGCGCCGGTTGACAGAATCATCGTCCGCTACCGCAGCGGGCAGGTCGGCACCGCGCACGACATCGGCCGCAGTGCCTCGACGGCAGTCGGTGCGGCCGCTTCGCGCGCCTCCATCCGTCTTGCGCCTGCTGCACGCACCACTGCCACCGCAGCGCCAACCTACCTGCGCACGCTTGCCGCCGGCGGCGAACTGATCAAGCTGCCTGCCCAGCTCAGTCGTGCCGATGCCGACCGTCTTGTGCAGGAATTGAGCGCAGACCCGGACGTCGAATCGGCGCAGGTGGATTTGCGCATGTATCCGCTGCAAGCCAGCGGCGCATTGCCGAACGATCCGCTGCTGCAAACCAATCAATGGCATCTCATCGATCCGGTGGGTGGCATCAACGTCGCGCAAGCCTGGAAAACAACACAAGGCGAAGGCGTCGTCGTGGCGGTACTGGATACCGGCATCCTGCCCGATCACCCGGACCTGGCCGGCAATCTGCTTGCCGGCTACGACTTCATCACCGACCCGTTCTTCTCGCGTCGTGCCACGGCCGAGCGTGTGCCCGGCGCACTGGACCTGGGCGATTGGATCGCCGAAGACGGCGACTGCGGGTTGTTTTCGGTGGCCAGCGACAGCAGCTGGCACGGCACGCACGTGGCCGGAACGGTTGCCGAAGCCACCAACAACGGCATTGGCGGAGCCGGCGTCGCCTACAGGGCGAAGGTATTGCCGGTGCGCGTGCTCGGGCACTGCGGCGGGCGACTCTCCGACATCTCCGATGCCATCGTCTGGGCCTCCGGCGGTCACGTCGATGGCGTGCCGGACAACCGCGATCCTGCCGAAGTGATCAACCTGAGCCTGGGCGGTGGCGGCGCATGCGGTTCGACGATGCAGGCTGCAATCGATGGCGCAGTGGCGCGCGGCACCGCCGTGGTGGTGGCGGCGGGCAATTCAACTGCCGATGTCTCGACGATGGCTCCCGCCAACTGCGCCAATGTGATTGCCGTTGCCGCCACGCGCGCCACCGGCGGCCTTGCCGATTACAGCAATTTCGGCCGGCAGATCGACCTGGCCGGTCCGGGTGGCAGCTCGATGTCCTTCGTGACCAACGATGGTCCGATCCGCAGCTTTGTCTGGCAAACCCTCTATACCGGCAAAACCACACCAACCTCCGGGCAGTTCACCTATGGCGGCACGCATTACGCCGGCACCTCGATGGCGTCGCCGCATGTGGCCGGTACCGCCGCATTGGTGCAGAGCGCATTGATCGCCGACGGCAAACCGCCGCTGTCGCCAGCCGCAATGGAGAGCCTGCTCAAGCGCACGGCGCGTCCATTCCCGGTGTCGATTCCGGTGGCAACGCCGGCCGGGGCCGGCATCGTGGATGCCGGAGCCGCGGTTGCCCGCGCATTGCGTCGCTGCGAGAGGGGCGATGTGGGATGTCAGGTGGATGCACAGCCACTGCGTAATGGCGTGGTCCAGAGCGGCATCTCCAATCTGTCGGGCGATGCGGGCGTGTTCACGTTCCAAGCGCAGGCGGGTGCGGTGCTGAGTTTCATCAGCTTCGGCGGCAGCGGCCAGGCGCAGTTGTACGTGGCATTCGGACGCGAACCCACCGCCACCGACAACGACGGCGCGTCCACGCGGCGCGGCACCAGCCAGACGGTGCGCTTCACTGCCCCGCGTGCCGGCACCTACATCCTCAAGCTGGAAGGCAGCGGTTTCGACGCGGTGAACCTGCTGGCGCGTCAATGATCCGACGCCCAGCCGTCGGTGCGGCGAGATCGCCATTTCCTTGGCGGTGAATGCCTGAACCACGGCCGCTCCGCGCGCCGATGGACGGCGCATGCAGGGTGCGGGGCCTGTTGGCCGCAGGCCTGACCTGCCACACCCTGCATTTTGCGCAACCAAGCCCGCTGGCGCCCTGCCAGCGGGCTTTTTTGTCTTTTCCCGTTGCGCCTATTCAGCCCTGAAATGTCTCGAAGGACATGATCTAGGTCGCTGTTTTCCAAAGATTTATTAAAAATCTAAAAAAGCAAGCAGAAGTGTGACTAAACGCGCACTTCTCTTCGCTTTCTGTCAAAAACTTGACGCCTGAAATGACGGCTGTTAACACTCCGCTCAGTTCTATGGTTGGGTAGCGTTCACTTTTTGACTATCCAGGAAGCCGGCGCAAACCGCTCCGCCGCAAGGCCCATAGCGCGAACAACTGCGGTCAATTGCAGGCTGGAACGCCTTCTGCCGCCGGGTGTTCGCCAAAAAACCAGTCCAACAACTCAGGAGTCGTGCGTCGATGAATCGGATTTATCGCAAGGTCTGGAACAAATCGCTTGGCGTGTGGGCCGTAGCCTCGGAATTGGCCAGCGGCGACAGTCCCGGAGCGGTTGCCTCAGCCGCATTCATCGATCGCCGCCAGAGCCTGGCACTGGCCGCCGCCATCGCCCTGGCGCTGGGCACCGGGTTGGCCACGCCGCTTCCTGCCAATGCGCAATCGGTGGAAGTGGGCCGCGGCGCCGCGGCGCCGGCCAGCAAGGCCACCGCCATCGGTGCCAATAGCCATGCCAGCGCCACCGGTGCCGTGGCCACCGGCGCCAACAGCAGCGCCAGTGGCGTCAACAGCAGCGCGATCGGGCGCCAGACCAATGCGATCGGCGAAAACGCCGTGGCCATCGGCTACAACAGTTTCGTGCGCCAGAGCGGCGAAAACGGCGTGGCGCTTGGCGCCAATGCCGGCGTGACCGGCGCAAATTCGGTGGCGCTGGGCGCAGGCTCGCGCACCCACGAAGACGACGTGGTGTCGGTGGGCAGCGGCAATGGCCGCGGTGGCCCGGCCACGCGCCGCATCACCAACGTCACTGCCGGCGTCAATGCCACCGATGCAGTCAACGTGGCGCAGTTGCGCGACGTGGCCGATGTGGCCGAAGACACCGCGTTGTTCTTCAAGGCCTCTCCGGGCGAAGACAGCGTGGGCGCGTATGTCGAAGGCGACAGCGCCCTGGCGGCCGGCGACGGCGCCAATGCCACCGGCACGGCGACCACGGCACTGGGAACCGGCGCCAATGCGGTGGCCAACAACGCCACCGCGGTGGGCGCAAACGCGCTCGCGTCCGGGCAGAACAGCGCAGCATTTGGCCACAACGCACAGGCCAACGGTCCGGCGAGCGTGGCCGTGGGCGGCGCGGCAGTGGACGAAGACGGCGAGCCGTTGGTCACCAACGGCGGCGTGCCGGTCACCACCGGCGCCACCAGTGCCGGCGTCGGCGGCACCGCAGTCGGCGCCAGCGCCAACGCCGATGGCTTTGCGGCATCGTCGTTCGGCGTTGGTGCCTATGCGGCCGGTACGCAGTCTTCCGCGTTCGGTGCGGTCGCCAATGCGGCAGGCGATTACGCCACTGCGATTGGCACGCAGACCAGCGCCAGCGGCACCAGCAGCACCGCGGTCGGTGGTCCGGTCGATTACATCCCGGGTCTGGGCTTCTTCGTGCAGACCCAGGCCAGCGGCGAAGCCTCCACTGCGCTGGGCGCCGGTGCGACCGCATCGGGCACCTACACCACGGCAGTGGGCACGCTCAGCGAAGCCTCCGGCACCGAAGCCACCGCCGTGGGCTACTTCGCGTATGCACCGGGCGAAGGCGCAACTGCCGTGGGTCCGGAATCGTGGGCCAGCGGCGAACTGAGCACGGCGCTGGGCTATTACAGCACTGCCCGCGGCGCCAATTCGGTTGCGTTGGGCGCCAATTCGGTTGCCACGCGCGCCAATACCGTGTCGGTGGGTGCGGACGGCGCAGAGCGCCAGATCACCAATGTGGCGGCAGGCACCGAAGGCACCGATGCGGTCAATCTCGACCAGCTCACTGCGGTGTCCGATGTTGCATCCGCCACTGCGCGCTCGTTCGTCGCGACCGGCGATGGCACTGCGATTGCACAAGGCGTCGACAGCGTCGCTGCCGGTTCCAACGCATTGGCCGACAGCGACTACAGCACCGCGCTGGGTTCCAGCAGCGCGGCATCTGCGCAGGGTGCAACTGCAGTCGGCAGTGGCGCCAATGCCACCACCGACAACGCCACGGCAGTCGGCTTCAACAGCACTGCGGTGGCGCAGAACACCACGGCGCTTGGCGGCAACAGCAGCGCCTCTGGCGATGCCAGCACCGCAGTGGGCAGCGCAAGCCAGGCCACTGCCAACGGCGCGACGGCGCTGGGTTACGAAAGCATCGCCAATGGCGCGGACTCCACGGCACTGGGTGTGGGTAGCGTGGCATTCGGCGACACCAGCACCGCCGTGGGTGGTGCAAGCGTGGCCTTCGGGACCGACAGCGCCGCGTTCGGCGCCAATGCTGCGGCCGGCGGCACTGCATCCACGGCGATCGGCGCAAACAGCAGTGCCTTCGGCGAGCGCACCGTTGCGCTGGGCGGCGCCAGCAACGCGTCGGGCGACGACAGCATTGCGCTCGGCGCCAGCAGTCAGGCCTCTGCGCTGGGCACCACGGCCGTCGGCAGCAATGCCAACGCCAGCATTGCCAATGCCACTGCGGTCGGTTTCAACAGCAGTGCCGGCGACGACTACGCCACCGCACTCGGCGGCGACAGCAACGCATCGGGCTATTTCAGCACCGCCGTGGGCGGCACCAGCATCGCCAATGGGCGTGGTGCAACGGCCATCGGCTACGAAACCATCGGCAATGGAACTGCATCGACCGCGCTGGGGTTTGCCAGCGTGGCGTGGGGTGACGGTGGCACCGCCATCGGTACCGAAAGTCTTGCCTACGGTGACAACAGCACGGCAGTGGGCGCGAATGCGGCTGCGGCTGATACCGACTCGATTGCGGTCGGCACTTACGCAAATGCATACGGTCCGCGTGCCATTTCGCTCGGCGGCCAATCCAGGGCGACCGGCGATGACAGCATTGCACTGGGCTGGGGAGCGCAGGCTGAAGGCGAGCAGGGCATTGCGCTCGGCGCGGGCGGTCAAGCCGATGCGTACTCCACGGCCATCGGCGGCTACGCCAGCGCCAGTGGTTTCTTTGCCACAGCCGTGGGGAACAACAGCCGTGCCGTTGATTACTACGCCACCGCGCTGGGTGGCGACAGCATGGCATCGGGATATTTCAGCACGGCCGTCGGCGGCAGCAGCGTCGCCAGTGGGCGCGGAGCAACGGCGATGGGCGTTGACAGTGCGGCGCGCAGTGATCGCGACACCGCCGTCGGTACCGAAAGTGTGGCCGATGGTGGCGACAGCACGGCGTTGGGCGCAAATGCGCGGGCACTCTACGATTCATCGGTGGCACTGGGCGCAAATGCGCGGGCAGACAACTACTATTCGGTCGCGCTGGGCACTTACGCGCTTGCGACGGGTACAAGCGCCACGTCGATTGGCGGCCAGTCCTATGCGCCTGGTACCGAGAGCGTCGCGCTGGGCTGGCAATCCAATGCTTCGGGCGAGCAGAGCATTAGTCTCGGCAGCGGTGCGTATACACCTGCCGACAACAGCGTTGCGCTGGGTGCAGGTTCGCTCGCCGATCGCGCCAACACGGTGTCGGTGGGTGCAGCCGGAACCGAGCGGCAGATTGCCAATGTTGCGGCCGGCACCGAGGGCACCGATGCGGTAAATCTCGACCAGCTCAACGCCGTGGCTGGCGCCGCCGAAAATACCGCGCGCCTGTTCGCGGGCACCGGCACCGGCACCGCCGATGCGCAGGGCGAAGACGCGACCGCCGCCGGTTCCAATGCCACGGCCGACGGCGATTACAGCAGTGCGTTCGGGTCCAGCAGCCAGGCCACCGCGATTGGTGCGGTGGCCATCGGCAGCGGCGCCAGCGCCACCGCGCAATACGCCAATGCGGCCGGCTACAACGCAGCGGCCAGCGGCTTCGGCAGCGTGTCCAATGGCGCCTTCAGCCAGGCCAGCGGCGACTACGCCGTGGCGGTAGGTGGCGAGAGCGAAGCGGCCGGTGCGCAGAGCACCGCACTTGGTGCCGCCGCCGGTGCGTATGGTGATGGCTCGCTGGCGGTCGGTGCGCTGAGCGAAGCGCAGGGCAGCGAATCCACGGCCATGGGCTATTTCGCCAGCGCCAGTGGCGAATCGGCCACCGCCGTCGGTGCGGAGAGCGTTGCCGACGGCACCAGCGCGGCGGCGTTCGGCTTCGGTGCCGAGGCGACGTCCAACTACTCGACTGCGTTGGGTGGATATTCCAGCGCCAGCGGTTTCAACAGCACCGCGCTGGGTAATTTCAGCACTGCCAGCGGTTCGAACACGGTGGCCGTGGGTGGTGATGCCACCGCCACGGGCGCCTACAGCATCGCCGCCGGCCAGGGCAGTGTGGCCAGCGGCTACAACAGCGTGTCGGTCGGCGGCGCCTTGCTCGGCCTGTTGCCGACCGAAGCCTCCGGCGATTACTCCACTGCAGTCGGTGGCGCGGCGTGGGCACCGGGCCTCAACAGCACGGCGCTGGGCAATTTCGCTGGGTCCACCGGCGAAGGCAGCGTGGCGCTTGGCGCCGGTTCGGTTGCCGATCGCGACTTCGCGGTGTCGGTGGGCAGTGCCGGCAACGAGCGTCAGATCACCAACGTGGCGGCCGGTACGCAGGGCACCGATGCGGTGAATCTGGACCAGCTCAACGCCGTTGCCGAAGCCGGTGCAGCCACGAGCAAATACTTCCAGGCCAGCGGCAGCGCCGATAGCGATGCAGGTGCCTACGTCGATGGCGATAACGCGCTGGCGGCAGGCGAGGGTGCCAATGCCACCGGTACCGGCACCACCGCATTGGGCGCGGGCGCGCAGGCAGTGGTGGACAACGCCACTGCCGTGGGCGTGGGCGCACTGGCTGGCGGCACTGGCGCGGCCGCATTAGGCAGCAATGCCCAGGCGGTGGGCGAAAACAGCAGCGCGGTCGGCAGCAACGCGTTGGCCAGCGATATCGGCGCCACCGCCAACGGTGCGGGCGCGCAGGCGATTTCGACCTACACCACTGCACTGGGCAGCGAAGCGGTGGCGTCCGACAATCAGGCCATCGCTGCGGGTTTCCGCAGTACCGCATCCAGTGTTGGTAGCGCCGCCTTCGGTGGCTACAGCGAATCGACCGGCCGCCTGTCGTCGGCACTGGGCTATGGCGCGGTCGCGTCGAGCGATTACAGCACCGCCGTCGGCGCCGTTGCGTTGGCCTCCGGTGCCAGCGCCGTCGCCGTTGGCGAATTCAGCGAAGCCATCGGCGACGAGAGCGTGGCCGTGGGCGGCAGCACGTTCTTCGGGTTCATCCCGGCACGTGCCTCCGGCACGGGTGCGGCGGCATTCGGTGCCGGTGCCTGGGCCACCGCGGACTACACCACCGCCATCGGCTGGAATTCCTATGCCGACGGCGTCAATGCCAGCGCCTTGGGCCAGAGCGCGGCGGCGCTTGCCGACAACACCCTGGCACTGGGCGGCGGCAGCCGCGCCGATGCGGTCGGTGCCAGTGCGGTTGGCGTGGATGCGTCGGCGACCGGCATCAACAGCACCGGCGTCGGTCGTCAGGTGAATGCCATCGGCGAAAATGCGGTGTCGGTGGGCTACAACTCCTTCGTGCGCCAGAGCGCGGTCAACGGCGTGGCACTGGGTGCCAATGCGGGTGCGACCGGTGCCGATTCGGTGGCATTGGGCTCGGGCTCGCGCACCTACGAAGCCGACACGGTGTCGATCGGTAGCGGCAATGGCCGCGGTGGTCCGGCCACGCGCCGCATCGTCAATGTCAGCGCCGGCCAGGCCGCCACCGACGCGGTCAACAAGGGGCAACTGGATGCACTGGCGGCCGATGTGCAGACCACCAGCGGCATGCTCAAGACCACCGGCGACGGCGTGGCCTCGGCCACTGGCGATCGCGCCACGGCGGCAGGTGCTGGCGCCACCGCCAGCGGCGCACGCAGCGTGGCGGTCGCCTCCGGCAGCCGTGCCTCGGCCACCGGTGCCAGCGCCATGGGTGTGGACAGCAGCGCCAGCGGCGTGAACAGCACCGCGATGGGCCGGCAGACCAATTCCATCGGCGAAAACGGCGTCGCGTTGGGCTACAACTCCTTCGTGCGCGAAAGCGGCAGCAATGCCGTGGCGTTGGGTGCCAATGCGGGCGCCAGCGGTGCCGATTCGGTGGCGTTGGGCTCGGGCTCGCGCACCTATGAGGCCAATACGGTGTCGGTGGGTAGCGGCAATGGCCGCGGTGGTCCGGCCACGCGCCGCATCGTCAATGTGGGTGCCGGCACGATCGCCAGCGCCAGCACCGATGCGATCAATGGCGGCCAGCTGTTCCAGTCGCTGAGCAATGCGGCCAGCTTCCTCGGCGGCGGTGCGGCGATCGGTGCGCAAGGCGTGTTCGTGGCGCCGACCTATGTGATCCAGGGCGCCAGCTACAACAACGTCGGTGCGGCACTGACGGCCTTGGACAGCAAGGTCAGCGAACTGGATGCACGCAGTGGCGGCACTGCCTCCGGCACCGTCGCACGCACTGCGTCGCTGCGTACCGCAACGGTGCCGGCCGTGGCGACGACTGCAGTTGGCGATGTGTCCAGCAATGTCGCAAGCACCGCGAGCGATGCAACGGCCGCTGTGCAGGGCACACCCACTGCCGCCGCCGTCGGCAGCATCACGCCGGCGGCCACGTCCACGGCAGTCGGTACGGCAGCAGTGGCCAACCACGTCACCGGCACGGCAATCGGCGGCAGCGCGTATGCGCATGGCCCCAACGACACCGCCATCGGCAGCAATGCACGCGTCAATGCCGATGGCAGCACGGCGGTGGGTGCCAACACGCAGATCGCGGCGGTGGCCACCAATGCCGTGGCGATGGGCGAAGGTGCGCAAGTGACCGCCGCGTCCGGCACGGCGATCGGCCAGGGCGCCCGTGCCACGGCACAAGGCGCCGTGGCACTGGGCCAGGGCTCGGTTGCCGATCGTGCCGACACGGTGTCGGTGGGCAGCGTGGGCGGTGAGCGTCAGGTGGCCAATGTGGCGGCCGGTACGCGTGCCACCGATGCGGTCAACAAGGGCCAGCTGGACAGCGGCGTTGCCGCCGCCAACAGCTACACCGACAGCCGCTACAACGCGATGGCCGACAGCTTCGAAAGCTACCAGGGCGATATCGAAGACCGCCTGCGCCGGCAGAACCGTCGCCTGGACCGTCAGGGCGCGATGAGCTCGGCGATGTTGAACATGTCCGCCAGCGTGGCCGGTATCGCCTCGCAGAACCGCATCGGTGCCGGTGTCGGTTTCCAGAACGGGGAGTCGGCGTTGTCGGTGGGCTACCAGCGTGCGATCAGCCCGCGCGCCACGGTCACCGTGGGCGGCGCACTCAGCGGCGATGACAGCTCGATCGGCGTGGGCGCCGGTTTCGGCTGGTAAGGCGTTATCGCATCAAACGCGGCGGCGCCAGGTGCGCCGCCGCGATCTGCAAGGCCTGAGGGGGCGGGCAAGGACCGTGGCTGGGCCGGCCAACGGATTCGCATGGAATGATGGCCGTACCAGGGGTGGCCGACAAGGACGCAGCGCACCGCACCGCGGTGACGCAGCGATTGCGCCGGCTGCGCCAAGCCTGATTCACGAAAAATACGAAGAGGACTTCACCGTGATCGACAAGAATTTCCGTCTCAACCCGCTGACCGGCGCCATCCTGATGATGGCCCTTGGTGCCTCTGGCACGCTCGCTGCCGCCCCCAAACTGCTGGTCAAGGAACCGACCCAGGCAGCCCCGGCCGGCGCAGCGTTCGGTAGCCGGTTGATCGTGCGCTACAAGGACAACACCGCCGCTGCAACCGATCGCAGCAGCAAGCTGAGCGCCGTGCAGGCCGCGGTGGGCCGCGTTGGCGCCAGTACCGGCGCGCGCAGCAGCGCTGCCGCCGCCAAGGCGACGTATGTGCGCAAGCTGGGCATCGGTTCGGACCTGATCAAGCTGTCCAGCACGCTGACCGCCGCGCAGGTGGACAAGGTGGTGGTCGAGCTCAAGAACGACCCCTCCGTGGCCGACGTGCAGATCGACCGCATGCTGCGCCCGATCGACATCAGCAAAAGCGTTCCTGCCACCGACGTGAGCCCGCAGCTGGTTCCCAACGACCCGTTCTACGCCCAGTACCAGTGGCACCTGAGCAACCCCAACGGCGGCATCAACGCGCCGGGCGCCTGGGATCTGTCGCAGGGCGCAGGCGTGGTGGTGGCGGTGCTGGATACCGGCATCCTGCCGGATCACCCCGATTTTGCCGGCAATCTCCTGCAGGGCTACGACTTCATCACCGACGCCGAAGTCTCGCGTCGTCCCACCGATGCGCGCGTGCCGGGCGCACTGGATTACGGCGACTGGGAAGAGGCCGACAACGTCTGCTATGCAGGTTCGCAGGCGCAGGAAAGTTCCTGGCACGGCACCCATGTTTCGGGCACCGTGGCCGAGGCGACCAATAACGGCGTGGGCATGGCGGGCGTCGCACCGAAGGCGACCATCCTGCCGGTGCGCGTGCTCGGCCGTTGCGGCGGTTACACCTCCGACATCGCCGATGCGATCGTGTGGGCCTCCGGCGGCAGCGTTGACGGCGTGCCGACCAACACCAATCCGGCCGAAGTGATCAACATGAGCCTCGGTGGCGGCGAACCCTGCGATTCTGCCACCCAGCTGGCGATCAACGGCGCGGTGTCGCGCGGCACCACCGTGGTGGTTGCCGCCGGCAACAGCAGCGAAGATGCGTCCAACCATTCGCCGGCCAGCTGCAACAACACCATCACCGTTGGCGCCACGCGCATCACCGGCGGCATCGCCTACTACTCCAACTACGGCAGCAAGGTCGACCTCTCTGGCCCGGGCGGCGGCGGTAGCGTGGACGGCAATCCGGGCGGTTACGTCTGGCAGGCCGGATACACCGGTGCGACCACGCCGACCTCGGGTAGCTATACCTATATGGGTCTAGGCGGCACCTCCATGGCCTCGCCGCACGTCGCCGGCGTCGTGGCGCTGGTGCAGAGCGCGGCCATCGGTCTGGGCGAGGGCCCGCTGACCCCGGCTGCGGTCGAAGCGCTGCTCAAGCAGACCAGCCGCCCCTTCCCGGTGACCCCGCCGGCCAGCACCCCGATCGGCAGCGGCATCGTCGACGCCAAGGCCGCGCTGGAAGCGGTGCTGGAGGAGCCTTGCGACCCGGCCACCGAGAGCTGCGCGCCGAGC
Organism: Xanthomonas sp. NCPPB 3569; assembly: GCF_041475645.2. Taxonomy (NCBI): domain Bacteria; kingdom Pseudomonadati; phylum Pseudomonadota; class Gammaproteobacteria; order Lysobacterales; family Lysobacteraceae; genus Xanthomonas; species Xanthomonas sp. NCPPB 3569. The sequence goes on along the minus strand of NZ_CM192969.1, from coordinate 4,124,707 downwards.
GCCATCGCGCTCACCAACAAGGCGCCTGTTGCTGGTTTGAGCGGTGCCGCCGGCAGCTCCACGCTGTACAGCTTCGACGCCAAGGCCGGCGCCGTGCTCAGCTTCATGACCTACGGCGGCACCGGCGATGTGTCGATGTACGTCAGCTTCGAGGCCGAGCCCAGCGCGACCAGCTACGATGCCAAGTCCACCCGTCCTGGCAACAGCGAAACCGTGCGTTTCACTGCCCCCAAGGCCGGCACTTACTACATCAAGTTGGTCGGTGCGGCGAGCTACGCGAAGCTGACGCTCGTTGCACGACAGTAAGTAGCGAAATAGTGTGACCGATGCCCCCGGCCAATCGCCGGGGGCATTGTTTTCCAGGGCGATTCAGATGCGCGCGGTTGATCGTCGCGGCAAACTGCTACAGTCGGCGCCGGACCAGTGGAGACGAGTGTGAACGCGGTTGCCGTCGATCCAATCGAGCATCGAAGTGCGGAGGCGCGCATCGTCGATGCGCTGCTTGAACGCCGTCGTCTGAAAGATACCGATCTGCTGCGCGCGCGCCAGTTGCAGGCCGAATCCGGCATGGGCTTGCTCGCCTTGCTCGGCCGTTTGGGTCTGGTGTCCGAACGCGATCATGCAGAAACCTGCGCCGACGTCCTTGGCTTGTCGTTGGTGGACGCACGCCAGCTTGGCGACACGCCGCCGGAAATGCTGCCGGAAGTGCAGGGGCTGTCGCTGCGCTTTCTCAAACAATTTCACCTGTGCCCGGTCGGCGAACGCGATGGCCGGCTGGAGCTGTGGATCGCCGATCCTTACGACGATTACGCCATCGATGCGGTGCGTCTTGCTACCGGCTGCACGTTGCTGTTGCAGGTGGGCCTGCGTTCGGAAATCGATGACCTGATCGAGCGCTGGTACGGCCAGGGCCGCAGTGCGATGGGCACCATCGTGGAAACCGCCGATGGCGATGCCAACAGCAGCGACGACATCGAAGCGCTGCGCGATCTGGCCTCCGAAGCACCGGTGATCCGGCTGGTGAACCTGGTGATCCAGCACGCGGTGGAGCTGCGCGCCTCCGACATCCATATCGAACCGTTCGAAAGCCGGCTCAAGGTGCGGTACCGCGTGGACGGCGTGCTGGTGGAAGGCGAAAGCCCGCCGGCCAAGCTCACCGCCGCGGTGATCAGCCGCATCAAGATCATGGCCAAGCTCAACATCGCCGAGCGCCGGCTGCCGCAGGATGGCCGCATCATGCTGCGCGTGCAGGGCAAGGAGCTGGATCTGCGCGTCAGCACCGTGCCCACCGCGCATGGCGAAAGCGTGGTGATGCGCCTGCTCGATCGCGAAACGGTGGTGTTCGACTTCTACAAGCTGGGCTTTACCGAAGACTTCTTGCCGCAATTCCGCAAGGTGCTGGAGCAACCGCACGGCATCATGCTGGTGACCGGCCCCACCGGCTCGGGCAAGACCACCACGCTGTACACCGCGTTGAGCCAGCTCAACACCTCCGATGTGAAAATCATCACCGTCGAAGACCCGGTGGAATACCAGATCGAAGGCATCAACCAGATCCAGGCCAAGCCGCAGATCGGGCTGGATTTCGCCAACGCGTTGCGCAGCATCGTGCGTCAGGATCCGGACATCATCATGATCGGCGAAATGCGCGACCTGGAAACCGCACGCATCGCGATCCAGTCAGCGCTCACCGGCCACCTAGTGCTGTCCACGCTGCATACCAACAACGCGGCCGGCGGCATCACCCGTCTGCTGGACATGGGCGTGGAGGATTATCTGCTCACCTCCACCATCAACGGCATCCTGGCGCAGCGCCTGGTACGCAAACTCGACCTGGCCAACGCCGAGCGCTACGCCGCCTCGCCGGAAGAAATCGCCAGGTTCGACCTGCGCCGCCTGCAACCGGAGGGCGAGATCTTCCTGTATCGCCCGCGCCCCTCGGCCACCGCACCTACCGGCTACCTGGGCCGCACCACCATCGTCGAATTCCTGGTGATGAACGACGAACTGCGCCGCGCGGTGATGCGGCGCGCCGGCATGGGCGAAATCGAACAACTCGCACGCCAGGCCGGCATGCGCACCATGTACGAGGATGGGCTGTCCAAGGCCCTGCGCGGCGAAACCACCATCGAAGAAGTCCTGCGCGTCACGGAGGATGCGTGAGCATCAATGGGGCGGCAATGGGCATGGGATGCTCAGAAGCGAAAGTTAGCCGCAGCAACGGCATCGCACGACGTTGCGCGCGCGCATTTGTGCGCCCGGCCACGCTAACGCAGCGCGGCATTTTGCTTTTGCCGAATCCCGAATCCCGATTCCCCAATCCCGGCCCCCCAGCCTGATGCCTCTCTACCGCTACAAAGCCCTCGACGCTCACGGCGAAATGCTCGACGGCCAGATGGAAGCGGCCAGCGATGCCGAGGTGGCGTTGCGTCTGCAGGAACAGGGCCATCTGCCGGTGGAAACGCGCCTGGCCACCGGCGAAAACGATTCGCCGTCGCTGCGCATGCTGTTGCGCGAGAAGCCGTTCGACAATGCGGCGCTGGTGCAATTCACCCAGCAATTGGCCACGCTGATCGGTGCTGGGCAGCCGCTGGACCGCGCACTGTCGATCCTGATGGATCTGCCCGAAGACGAAAAGAGCCGGCGGGTGATCGGCGATGTGCGCGATACCGTGCGCGGCGGTGCGCCGTTGTCGTCCGCACTCGAGCGCCAGCACGGGCTGTTTTCCAAGCTGTACATCAACATGGTGCGTGCGGGCGAAGCCGGCGGCAGCATGCAGGACACGCTGCAGCGGCTGGCCGATTACCTGGAGCGCAGCCGCGCGCTCAGGGGCAAGGTGATCAACGCGCTGATCTACCCGGCGATCCTGCTGGCGGTGGTGGGCTGTGCGTTACTGTTCCTGCTCGGTTATGTGGTGCCGCAATTTGCGCAGATGTACGAAAGCCTGGATGTGGCGCTGCCATGGTTCACCCAGGCGGTGTTGAGCGTGGGCCTGCTGGTGCGCGACTGGTGGATCGTGCTGGTCGTGGTACCGGGCGTGCTGGGGCTGTGGCTGGATCGCAAGCGTCGCAATGCCGCATTCCGTGCATCGCTGGATCAATGGCTGCTGCGCCAGAAGGTGGTCGGCAGCTTGATTGCCCGGTTGGAAACCGCGCGCCTGACGCGCACCCTGGGCACCTTGCTGCGCAATGGCGTGCCGTTGCTGGCGGCGATCGGCATCGCGCGCAACGTGATGTCCAATCTGGCCTTGGTGGAGGATGTCGCCAATGCGGCCGACGACGTCAAGAACGGCCATGGCCTGTCGATGTCGCTGGCACGCGGCAAGCGCTTTCCGCGGCTGGCGCTGCAGATGATCCAGGTGGGCGAAGAGTCCGGCGCACTGGACACCATGCTGCTCAAGACCGCCGACACCTTCGAACTGGAAACCGCGCAGGCCATCGACCGCGCATTGGCCGCGCTGGTGCCGTTCATCACGCTGGTGCTGGCCTCGGTGGTGGGGCTTGTCATCATTTCGGTCCTGGTCCCGCTGTATGACCTTACCAATGCAATCGGCTGAGAGCGGAGCTCGGTGCAACGGTGCAGTCGTCGCGCGCACACAGCCGGTGCCCGGAATCGACATGGAGCGCTCGTACACTGCATATCCTGCGCGTGTGCCGCGTCCAATGGCCAACCGCGCGCAACGCCTTGTCAGCTACGCGCTTACCGGGCAGCGTATTCATCACAACGTTTCGGTGACCGCACGACACCCATGCGGGAACCATTGCAATGCCCGCCGTGTCATCTGTTGGCGGCAGCATCCCTCATCGACGTGCAAGGAAATCGTTCATGATCAAGCGTTCCATCACCCGCAGTCCGTCGCGCGCAGGCCAGGCCGGTATGAGCTTGCTGGAAATCATCATCGTCATCGTGCTGATCGGTGCGGTGCTCACGCTGGTCGGCAGCCGCGTGCTTGGCGGTGCCGATCGCGGCAAGGCCAATCTGGCCAAGTCGCAGATCCAGACGCTGGCCGGCAAGATCGAGAATTTCCAGCTCGACACCGGCAAGTTGCCGAGCAAACTCGATGACCTGGTCACCCAGCCCGGCGACAGCAGCGGTTGGCTGGGCCCGTACGCCAAGCCGGCCGAACTCAACGACCCGTGGGGCCACGCCATCGAATACCGCGCCCCCGGCGACGGTCAGCCGTTCGATCTGATCAGCCTGGGCAAGGACGGCAAGCCCGGTGGCAGTAGTTACGACGCGGACATCAAGTACCAATAAGCGCTCGCCATGCGCGTTGCGTGTCAGCCGTTGCGTCATCGGCATGGAGTGGTCGGCCCAGGTCGGGTGCGCGCGCGTGGCACCTCGTTGCTGGAGATGCTGCTGGTGATCGCGTTGATCGCAATTGCCGGCGTGCTTGCCGCCGCGGCATTGAACGGCGGCATCGACGGCATGCGCCTGCGCACCGCCGGCAAGGCGATCGCCGCGCAGCTGCGCTACACGCGTACGCAGGCGATCGCCACCGGCACGCCGCAGCGGTTCCTGATCGACCCGCAGCAGCGGCGCTGGGACGCACCCGGCGGCCATCACGGCGATCTGCCGCCGTCGCTGGAAGTGCGCTTCACCGGCGCGCGCCAGGTGCAATCGCGGCAGGACCAGGGCGCGATCCAGTTCTTTCCGGATGGCGCTTCCAGCGGCGGGCGCATCGACCTGCAGGTCAAGGACGCCAGGTGGCGCGTGGATGTGGGCTGGATCACCGGCGAGGTGCGTTCGGGCCCATTGCGGACGCCGGCGCCATGAGGCATCAGCGCGGTTACACCCTGATCGAAGTGATCGTCGCCTTCGCGTTGCTGGCGTTGGCGTTGAGCCTGTTGCTCGGTTCGTTGTCCGGTGCTGCACGCCAGGTGCGCGCGGCCGATGAAAGCACCCGCGCCACCTTGCACGCGCAATCGCTGCTGGCCGTGCAGGGCATCGACAAGCCGCTGGAGCCCGAGCAGCAACAGGGCACGTTCGAAAACGGCCACTTTCGCTGGTCGATGGACGTACGCCCCTACGACGAGCCACGGCGCAACCCGCAGGCGCCGATGTCGCCCGGCGCGCACCGGCTGCTGCAAGTGACCTTGGTGGTGCGCTGGGGGGAGCAGCCCAACCAGATGCTGCAATGGCGCACGTTGCGGCTGGTGGCGGCCAACACGCAGGGCAGCCCGCCATGAGTCGTTCGCGCAGCGCCGGCTTCACCTTGATCGAAGTGCTGCTGGCCACGATGTTGCTGGTCGGTGGGTTGGCGTTGGCGTTTGCCACCTTGCGCTCGGCCAGTGCGGTGAGTCAGCGCGGCGAAGCGATCGCACAGCGCAGCGAGCGCGTGCGAGCGGTGGAAGAATTCCTGCGGCGGCGCCTGTCCGCCGCATTGCCGATCGCCATGGGCATCGATACCCAAAGTCAGCAGCCGATCCTGTTCATCGGCGAGCCGCAACGCCTGCGCTTTGCCGCAGACGTGCCCGATTACCTGGGCCGCGGCGGGCCATATCTGCACGACCTGTCGGTGGCCGGCGATGGCGATCGGCGCAACCTGCTGATTGCGCTGACCATGCTGCAGTCCGGCAAGCCGATCGAAGAAAGCAGCCCGCTGCCGCCGGAACTGCTTGCCCAAGGCGTGCAGCAGGTGAGTTTCCGGTATCGCGGCATGGATCCGCAAAACGGACGCCTGAGCGCGTGGCTGCCGCAGTGGGAGTGGCACGACCGCCTGCCGCTCATGGTGCGCATCGACATCCGCAGTGACGATGCCGCATGGCCGCCGATGGTGGTGGCGTTGCCGCAATCCAGCAACCCGGGGGCAGGGCAATGACGCGCGCGCGCGGTGCCGCGCTGGTGCTGGTGCTGTGGTTGATTGCGTTGCTCACCGCGATGATCGGTGCGTTCGCGCTCACCGCACGTGTGGAAGCGCTGCAGGGCAGCATGCTGCGCAACGGTGCACAGGCGCAGGAATACGCGCGTTCTGGCCTGGAATACGCATTGTTTCGCTTGCAAGACGCCGACACCCAGGCACGCTGGCGCCCGGACGGCCGGCGCTATCGCTGGCAGATGGACGATGCCAGCGTGGAGATTCGTATCACCGATGAAAGCGGCAAGGTGGATCTGAACATGGCCGAGCCCACCTTGCTCGCCGGTCTGGTGCGCGCGGTGGGCGGCGATCAGGCCAGTGCCGGGCGCATCGCCGGTGCCATCGTCGATTGGCGCGATGGCGATTCATTGAGCCAGCCCGGCGGTGGCGCCGAAGATCGCGATTACGCCGATGCCGGGCTGCCGTATGGCGCGAAGGACAGCCCATTCGAAACCCTGGGCGAACTGCGCCTGTTGCTGGGCATCGATGGCGAGCTGTATCGCAAGCTGTTGCCCAACGTCACGCTGTACAGCGGTCGTTCGCGGCCTGAAGCGCGGTTTGCGCCCGCCCCGGTGCTCACCGCGATGGGGCTGGACGCGCAGCAACTGCTGGCCCAGCGTGACGCGCCGCTGGGTTTGCCGGGCAGCGAGGCGACGGTCGGTGGCTCGGGCACTTATAGTATCGAGAGCCGGGCGCGACTGAGTCAGGGACGCGAGGCCGTGTTGCGGGCGGTGGTGTCGACCAGCGCGTCCGCATTACCAGGGTCGGCCTATACCGTGTTGCGTTGGGAAGAGGGAGCAGCAGTGCAATGACCGCATGGCGGGATACCTTGGGTCGTATCGGCGTACGCGCCGTGCCGGGAGCCGGAGGCTTCTGGCGTTGGTGGCAACACTCGCTGCTGGCCTGGCTGCCGCAGCGCTGGCAATGGCAGTTGGGTCTGTCGCAGGCACGCCTGTTGTTGCAACAGGAGGGCGACACGCTGCAGTTGCTGCGCCAGCGCGATCACAGCTGCGATACCGTCGCCAGCCTGCCGTGGCCGGTGCATCCGCAGGAAGTCAACGGCTTGCTGCCGACAGCGCTTGAAGGCCTGCCGCGGCATTGGCTGTTGCCGGCCGCGCACGCCTTGCGCCGGACATTGCGCCTGCCCGCAGCGGCAGCGGCGCGCCTGCAGGACGTGGCGCGTTTCGAGATCGACCGACAAACCCCGTTCACCGCCGACCAGGTGTATTTCGATGCACGCGTGCTCGATGTGCGCGAAGACGGCCAGCTCGATGCCGAACTGGTGGTGGTGCCGCGACGCATGATCGATGGCCCGGCCGGCGTGCCGGACGCATGGAACAGTGCGCTGTCGGGCATCGACGTGACCGACGCCAATGGCCTGCCGTCGGGGGTGAACCTGCTGCCGCCGGCGCGACGCCTGCGCCGCAGCGACCCGATGCAGCGCTGGAACCTGTTGCTGGCCGCCTCTGCGCTGGTGCTGCTGGCCGTTGCCGGCTGGCTGCTGCTCGACAACCGCCGCCAGGCCGCCGACGATCTGCGCGCCAAGGTGCAGGCCAACGCCGCGCGCGCGCGCAAGGTCGCTGCCGAACGGCAGCAATTGATGGATCTGGTCGAAGGCGCGCGGTTCTTCCAGCAGCAACGCGCCACCCGCCCGACCTCGGTCGAAATCTGGGACGAACTGAGCCGGCGCCTGCCTGGTGGCACGTATCTGGAAAAATTTTCGGTCGAAGGCGGGCAACTGCAGTTGATCGGATTGAGCAACGAGGCCTCTTCGCTGGTGCGTCGTCTGGAAGGCTCGCCGTTGTGGCGTACGCCGTCGCTGACCGGGGTGCTGCAGAGCGATGCGGGGCGCAATGTCGACCGCTTTACCATCACCGCCGAGCTGGCCGGCCCCGACGCGAAGGAGGCGGCCGATGCCACGCAGCGTTAAGCGCGATCGCTGGATCGCTTTGGGCCTGCTGTTGCTGGTGATCGGCGTGGCCTACCTGGTGCTGGTGCACCCGTGGTTCACCCAACCGATGATCGCGGTGCAGGACGACCTGCAAGCGCTGCGCGAACGCGAACTGCGCGTGCGCGTGCAACTGCAGCAGGCGCCGGAAGTCAGCAAGCGGCTGCGGCAGGCGCGCCAGACGCTGGAAAGCCGCCCGGGCTTCCTGCCGGAAACCTCGGCCGAACTCGCCTCCGCCGGGCTGGTGCAGCGGCTGGAACGCGCGGTGGTGGAGGCCAGCCCCGGCAACCGCAGCTGCGCCATCAGCAATCGCTCGCCGTTGCAGCCGGAGAGCAAGAACCGCTTCACCCGCGTGGCGGTGCAGGTGCGTTTGCGCTGCGGCACCCCGGAACTGGCCTCGGTGCTGTACAGCCTGGAAAACGGCACGCCGCGCCTGTTCGTGGACAACCTCAACGTGATGGCGCAGCGCTACCAGCTCTCGCCCAACGAAAGCGGCAATGGCCTGGATATCGCCTTCGAACTGGCCGGCTATCTGCGCCCCGGTGCCAGCGCCGAACCGCTGAACGCCGCCGCGGCACCTGCTGCCCCCAACGCCGCGGAGGCCAGCAATGCGCCTTGACATGATCGGCCTGCGCACCTGGCTGCTGGTCACCGTGGTCGGTTGGGCACTGTTGGTGTGCGTGCTGGCCGTCGCCGGCCTGGGCAAGCGCGTGGAGCTGCTGCCCGACGACCCGGCGCTGGTGCAGCGGCTGCCCACGTTGCCGGCACCGGCGCCGGAGCGCCTGGGCGCATTCGAGAAATATTCGGAAATCGCCGCGCATCCGGCGTTTGCCGAAGACCGCCTGCCGCATCCGTTCTTCCTGTCCGGCAACGACGGCAGCAGCGCTGCCTCGACAGTGCGCCTGACCGGTGTGCTGCTGACCGACAACTTCAAGATGGCGACGTTGACCCTGGACCCGCAGGATTCGGTGCGCGTGCAGTTGGGCGGCGAAGCGGTGAAGGGCTGGCGCCTGCTCGCCCTGCAGCCGCGGAGCGCAACCGTCGAAGGCCCCAGCGGCACGCAAACCCTGGAATTGCACGTGTTCAACGGCCAGGGCGGGCAGCCGCCGACCGCCAATGCCGCCGCACGGGGTGCCGCCACTGGCGCCCAGCCGGTCCCGCCCCTCGACGCTGCCGCACTTGTCCCGCCGCAGCCGCCGCAACCGCAACCTGTCGCGCCGGGCCAGCAACAACAGCCAGGCGGGCAGGCACCGCCAACCGTGCCGCCGCAGCGCAGCGATGGCGCACAGGAAGCCCCACGCCCCTCCGACGATCAGATGCGTGCCATCCGCGAACGCATCGAAGCCCGACGCCGCCAGCTGCAACAGCAGCGCCAGAGCGGCTCTACCCCCGGTCAGACCCAATGAGTGAACGCATGACGCCGCGCCTGTTTCCCGTGTCCCTGCTGATTGGCCTGCTGGCCGGTTGCGCCACCACTCCGCCGCCGGACGTGCGCCGCAACGCGCGCCTGGATCCGCAAGTCGGGGCTGCCGGCGCCACCCAGACTGCCGCCGAGCAGGCTGCCGATGGCAACGCCAACGCCAGTGCCAAGCCCAGTCCGGTGATCCGGCGCGGCAGCGGCACCATGATCAACCAGGGCGCCGCGTCCGCGCCGGCGCCCACGCTGGGCATGGCCAGCAGCGGCAGCGCCACCTTCAACTTCGAAGGCGAGTCGGTGCAGGCGGTGGTCAAGGCGATCCTGGGCGACATGCTGGGACAGAACTACGTCATCGCGCCCGGCGTACAGGGCACCGTGACCCTTGCCACGCCCAACCCGGTCTCGCCGGCGCAGGCCTTGAACCTGCTGGAGATGGTGCTGGGCTGGAACAACGCCCGCATGGTGTTCAGCGGTGGCCGCTACAACATCGTGCCGGCCGACCAGGCGCTGGCCGGCACCGTGGCGCCCAGCACCGCATCGCCCTCGGCCGCACGTGGGTTCGAAGTGCGCGTGGTGCCGTTGAAGTTCATTTCCGCCAGCGAAATGAAGAAGGTGCTCGAGCCCTACGCACGCCCGAACGCCATCGTCGGCACCGACCCGGCGCGCAATGTCATCACCCTGGGCGGTACCCGCGCCGAGCTGGAAAACTATCTGCGCACCGTGCAGATCTTCGACGTGGACTGGCTGTCGGGCATGTCGGTGGGCGTGTTCCCGATCCAGTCCGGCAAGGCCGAAAAAGTCAGCGCGGATCTGGAAAAGGTCTTCGGCGAGCAGAGCAAGACGCCCAGCGCCGGCATGTTCCGTTTCATGCCGCTGGAAAACGCCAACGCGGTGCTGGTGATCACCCCGCAGCCGCGTTATCTGGATCAGATCCAGCAGTGGCTGGACCGGATCGACAGTGCCGGTGGCGGCGTGCGGCTGTTCTCCTACGAGCTGAAGTACATCAAGGCCAAGGATCTGGCCGATCGTCTTTCGGAAGTGTTCGGTGGCGGGCGTGGTAATAGTGGTGGCTCTCCTTCGCTGGTGCCTGGAGGTGTCGTAAATATGCTCGGTAATAACAGTGGCAGTGCAGATAGAGATGAGAGTCTTGGAAGCAGTAGCGGAGCCACTGGCGGAAGTATCGGTGGCGCGAGTGATGGTTCCAGTCAATCCGGCACGTCAGGAAGTTTCGGCGGAAGCAATGGGAGTGGCATGCTTCAGCTGCAGCCCAGTACTAATCAAAACGGTAGCGTTACTCTGGATGTTGAGGGCGGCAAAGTTGGCGTCTCGGCCGTGGCTGAGACGAATACGCTGATAGTGCGTGCGACTGCTCAGGCATGGAGCTCTATTCGCGACGTAATTGAAAAGCTTGATGTAATGCCGATGCAGGTCCATATTGAAGCTCAGATCGCTGAGGTGACGTTGACTGGTGACTTACAGTATGGCGTCAATTGGTACTTTGAGAATGCGGTTACTAACCCATTTAATTCAGATGGAAGCGGCGGCCCTGCCCTCCCCTCGGCTGCAGGTAGACGCATATGGGGTGACATTTCGGGAAGTATTACGAACAATGGAGTAGCTTGGACATTCCTCGGAAAGAATGCTGCTGCGATTATTAGCGCGCTAGATCAGGTGACCAATCTACGCCTTTTGCAGACGCCATCTGTTTTTGTTCGAAATAATGCAGAGGCAACACTTAACGTTGGATCGCGAATTCCTATAAATTCCACATCCATCAACACCGGGCTTGGCACAGATGCCAGCTATTCGTCGGTGCAATACATCGATACCGGTGTTATTTTGAAGGTGCGTCCGCGGGTAACCAAGGATGGCATGGTATTTCTCGATATTGTCCAGGAAGTTAGTACGCCTGGGGCGCGACCAGCTGCTTGCACAGCTGCAACAGCCACAACGATCAACAGTGCAGCTTGCAATGTTGATATCAATACTCGCAGAGTTAAAACTGAGGCGGCTGTTCAGAATGGTGATACCATCATGCTTGCTGGCCTGATAGACGACAATACTTCTGATGGAAGTAATGGCATACCTTTTCTTAGTAAATTGCCAGTCGTAGGCGCTCTTTTCGGACGCAAGACACAAAATAGCAGTCGTAGAGAAGTTATCGTGCTTATCACTCCGTCAATAGTTCGCAATCCTCAGGAGGCGCGTGATTTAACTGACGAGTATGGTGCTAAATTTAACGCAATGAAGCCTTTGAGTGGTCACAAATAAATTGCAGGGGGGGTCAATCAACATGGAGAGTAAAAGATGATTAATAAAAAGTGTTCCCGTTTTATTCGCGCAAGTTTAGTGGCTGCTAACGTTTTCATAGTGGCGGGGGCTGGTGCAATTCCATTTAGTCAGTTCTTCAGTGAACAATATAGTGGCATACCACTTTCTAATGCAATTAACATTGCCGCAGGCCAGGCAAGGGTAAAGGCTTATCACAATGGAGACGGTTGGGGGCAGTCGGCTCTGTCGTCGAAAACATGTCCTATGACGTCTTATACGTGGTGGCAAGACCCCGCATTGGGTTTGACTGTTATCGCGACAGTGACCTGCACTCGGGAAATTTAGGCTATAAAGTGATTATTTGCGAAGAGAGGGTCTCGGTGCGTATTGCCGAGGCTTTCTTGAAATGTGGTTTTTATTTAGTCAGAAGCATGCGGGCGATCTCAGGGTAGATGGAGCCTATTGTTTTAATACCGGTGGGCACCGACGACGAGGCGCTGGATGCGTGTCTGGGCGCACTGGATGCGGCCACGCCCGCGGGAACACGCGTCTGGCTGGCCGATGATGCGCAGGCCGGCCCGCGTGGGCGCGCAGTGATCGACCATTGGCTGGCACGCACGCAATTGCAGGCGCACTACACCCGCCGCCAGCGCATGCTGGGAGAGGTGGCGCATCTGGACGAAATGCTCGGCGCCTGCGGCGATGCCGACGTGGTGGTGCTGGGGCTGGATGCCTGCCCGCTGCCCGGATGGTTGCGGCAACTGACCGCGTGTTTTGCACGCGATGCGGCGATCGCCACTGCCACGCCATGGAGCAATGTGGGCGAAGCCTGCAGCTGGCCGCGGCTGGGCGAACTCAACCCCATGCCGGACGCACCCGAGCGGCTTGCGGCTGCCTGCGCCGCGATGCCCCCGCTGCACCCGGAACTGCCGTCGGCGATCGGGCACGCGGTGCTATTGCGCGGAACGGCGCGGCGCAAGGCCGGTGGCCTGGACGCCAACAGTTACGGCTCGTGGTACGCGGCACTGGTGGACTTGAGCCTGCGCATGGGCGGGCTGGGCTGGCGTAACGTGTTGTGCGACACCGCCTTCGTTGCCTCCCCGCACGAGGGCCGCCCGGCCGAAGGCGATATGGACGCGCTGGCCACCCGCTGGCCGGCCTGGCATGCGCGCCTGGCCAACTTCCTCATGCACGACCCGTTGCGCGCGCAGCGCGATCAGCTGACTCGACTCCTGGCGCACCTGCCGCCACCGGACCTGCAACGCGCCTTGTTCGAGGCCTAACGGCCCCGCCGAAATGATCTGCCCACCGACAGGCGCGGTGATCGTCCGGAATCCGCATGGATCACGCATGCGCCACGGCGTTCGTCGTCCGATCATGCCCACCTGGCGATCGCAGGTTCCTCCGCTGCCGCACCCGCTCCTCTGGCGATCGCAGGTGTCGCGTTACCGGATCGACGCCGTGATGCCTGCCATCAAGGGAAGGGCGGAACCGCCGCGCGGACAGTCGTGCCACGCCGCAGCACGTCACCTGCGCGTTCTATCCCGAACAACGCCATACGACCCATCCCCCGTATCGGTTCTGCTGTCGATAACACCGAGGCGGCAGCAACGCCGCACACATCACGAACGCAGCAATGCGGCACGCTCTTCAACGATTCCCGATTCCCGATTCCCGATTCCCGATTCCCAGCCCTAAAAAGCAGGCCGCGTCGGCGCCTCGGTCCGCACCACCACATCCAAGGCGTCATGGCGCCAGGATTCGATATCCAGCTCCACCGCGCGGCCGTCTTCGGCAAAGCTGACCCGCTGCAGCCGGAAACACGGCGTGCCGGGGGTGGACTGCAGCAACATCGCCTGTGTCGCGTCCAACCCGGCCGGATGCATCGACAGCTGCGCGCGGCTCAGGAACAGTCCCAGCCGCTGGTTGAACACGCTCGACAGCGACCCGGCCAGATCGTGTTCGAGCAGGCCCGGCGCCCAGGCCGCGAGCACCACATTGGTTTCCAGCAGCACGGCGCGGCGGTCGATCCAGCGCCGACGTTGCAGGACGAACACCTCGTCGTATGGGCTGTCCAGTCGCAATGCCGCGGCGTAAGCCGCACCCGCGACCTGCCGGGTGGCGCTCAATAATTCGGTGCGCGGCTTGCGTCCTTGCGCCGCCACGTACTGCATGAAGCCGGCGATGCTGGTGGGGTCGTAGCGCACGCGCGGCGCGCTGACGAACCAGCCGCGGCGGTTTTCGCGGTAGATGCGGCCTTCGGCTTCCAGTTGCTGCAGCGCTTCGCGCAGCGTGATGCGGGTGCAGGCGAATCGCTCGGCCAATGCGCGTTCCACCGGCAGGCGTTGGTCCGGTCCCCATTCGCCGGCTGCAATTTGTGCGGAGATCGCTTCGGTGATGGCGTGTTGGCGCGACACGCTCATGCGGCGAACCGCAGACGGAAGACGCAGGGCGTGATCGAGGTGATGGGGTGGGAGGCGTGCATGTTGCGATGGTAAAGAAGAACGCGCGCGCAAACCGCGACCGGCTTAGCGGGCGACAGCCGGGTTCTGGTTCTGTTGGGTTTTCCAGCTGCGCCAGCCGTACACCGCAAGCGCCACAAAGCCTGCGTAGAGCACGGCAGTGGGGTACAGCCCTTTGCTGATGAAGACGCCGACATAGGCGCAGTCGAGCACGATCCACAACACCCAGTTGGCGATGCGCTTGCGTGCTGCCCACACGCTGGCCACCAGGCTGAAACTGGCCAGCGCCGCGTCCAGCCATGGCAGCACCGCATCGGTGCGGTGATGCATATAGGCGCCGAGCGCCGCAGCGAACGCCGTGCCGATGCCCAGCGAAAGCCAGCATTCGGCGGACGGCATCGGCAGTGGCCGTATCCGCGTGTCGGCAACGGTCCCGGGTTGCCAATGCCACCATCCGTAGAGCTGGGTCAGCACGTAGACCCCTTGCAGCAGCATGTCCGAGTACAGCTTCCACTGGTAGAACAGCCACGCATACAACGCCACCGCCACGATGCCCACCGGCCAGCACCAGCGAGTGCGCCGCGCGGTGAGCCACACCCCAAGCAGGTTGATCACGACGGCGATGGATTCGAGCAACGACATGGATTGCCTAATGGAAAGTGGAAAGCGGGCAGACGTGCGGCTTGTGCGAAATCGTGTGGCAGCCGTTAGGGGATGCTGCGCGATGCCCCCCAGTCTGCGTGCGATGGAAACGCGACAGCGCCCGCACCGCTGACGACGCTGCTGCCGCCTTCAGCCGGTGCCTGAAAAGCGCGCAGCTGCCGGTGATGTCGCTTCGATGTCCTTCCCCCGCTTGCGGGGGAAGATGCCCGAAGGACTCATGGGGCCGCAGACCCTAGAAGTCCACCTGCACCGTCAGCCGTGCGGTACGCGGTGCGCCGGGGAACAGATACGCATCGCCCTGATATTCGCCGGAATCGCGCCAATAGCGCTTGTCGAACACGTTGTCCACGTTCAAGCGCCAGGTGGTCGCCAGCCCGCCCAACGCCGTGGCGTAGCGGGCACCCAGGTTGGCCACCCTGTAGGCCGGCACGCTGGCGTTGCCGAGACGGTCGGCAAACTTGCGCCCGCTGTATTGCACGCCGGCCAGCAGTGCCAGACCATCGATACCGGGCACGCTGTAGTCGGCCTGCACGCTGGCGCGCAGCTTGGGCACGTTGATCGCCTGATGGCCTTCGTACTCGGCAATGTCGGTGTCCTCTGCGCGCGCGCGGATGGCCGCGACGCTGGCGAACAGGCGCAGCTGCCGGGTCGCTGCGCCGTCGGCAGACAGCTCCAGGCCGCGGTTGTGCAGGCGGCCCTGCTGCACATAGAGCAGACCGCCATCGGCCTGCGGTTGGGTGAACTGATAAGCCTGGCGGATGTCGAACAGGGCCGCGCCCAGGCGCAGGCCCTGCAGGTCGATCTTTGCGCCGGTTTCCAGCTGGTAGGCATTGGTGGGCGGCAGGATCGCGTCGGCGTTATCGGCAAACCACGGCGCCGTGCCACCGGCCGCCAGGCTCTTGGCGTAGCTGGCATACAGCGACATGTTCTGCTGTGGCTTGAACAACAGCGCCGCCTGCGGCACCACCGTGTCTTTGCGCGTGCGGCGTTCCAGCAGGCCGTCGCGATCGAAGCTGCGTTCGTCCAGTTGCACGTAGCGCGCACCAAGCGACAGTTCCCACTGCGCACCCAGGCCGATCCGGTCGGCCATGACCAGCGCACGCTGACGGCTGTCCAGACGGCGCTGCTTGGGATCCAGCGCAACATCGGTCTGCGCAAAGACCTCCGGGTCGCGATCGATACTGCCACTGCCGACGAATTCGTTGACCGAACCAAAACGATCGACGGTGCGGCGCAGCCATTCGCCGCCGATGCTCAGGCGATGCTCCAGTGCGCCGGTGGCGACATGGCCTTCGAGCGTGGCACGCAGCTGATCGTGCACGCGGGTGTCGTCGGGGCTGCGGTAATCGTAGATGTCGTACTCGCCCTGCGCGCTGAAGACGTTCGGCGTGGCGATGTCGGCGCAACTTGCCGCGCCATAACAGCCCCAGGCGAATGCAGAGAAATCGTTGATCTTCGAGCGGCTGCGCGATGCTTCGGCGGTGGTGCGCCAGTCGTCGTTGAACTGGTAGGCGTACCGCAGCTGCGCGTTGAGCGAATCCATTTCCACCGGCCGTGCCCAGGGCTGGTAGCCGAGCAGGCGGTGCACATCGATATCGCGCGGTACCTGCGTGCCGCCCAGCAGTTGATAGCCCGGCACCGAGCGCTGTTGCCGGTGCTGATACTCCACGTCCAGCTGCAGCAGCGCCTGCGGGGTGATCTTCCAGTCGCCGGCCAACGACAGGAAATTGCGGTAGCCGTCGGCGTGATCGACATAGCTGTCGATATCTTCGCGTGCGGCGTTGACGCGTAACCCCAGCGTGCGTTTGGCACCGAACCAGTCGCCCAGGTCGGCGGCGACATAGCGCGAGCCTTGTTCGTCGGTGCCCAGGGTCACGCTGCGCACGTGCTCGGGCCGCTTGGTGCGGTAGTCGATCAGCCCGGCCGGTTCGTTGACGCCCGATTGCAGCCCGGCCAGGCCCTTGAGCAGTTGCACCTGCTGTTTGTTTTCCAGGGCGATCGATTGTTCGCCCACCGCGCTCATGCCGTTGATGCGGTAGCTGTTGGCGGCATTGAGCGAATAGCCGCGCACCACGAAGTTTTCGTAATAGCCGATCGGCGCATACGCATCGCCGGCAGAGGCATCGGCGCGCAATACCTCACTGAGGACGCGCGCCTGACGATCGAGCAATTGCGCACGATCGATGACCGCGATCGAGGCGGGGGCGTCCAGCAGCCGGGTGGCGCCAAATCCGCTCAATGCCGTGCCGGTTTCCACGCGCTCGCCACGCACGTTGACCGCGTCCAGTTCGACCGCATCGGTGCCGGCTTGTTGCTGCGCCAGTGCAGGAGCGCAGCACAATGCCAGTGCAAGCGCGAGCGGGCAGCGGGAGAACAGGGGGAGGGCAACGGACATTGGGCAAGACTCGACAGGGAAGGGAAGGTGCTCACGGCAGCCGGCGCGCACGTGCGTGCAGATGTGCGAGCAGCTGCTGACCATCGGCGCTGGCGAACCAGTCCGCGTGGCCGAGCAGATAGCGGTGATAGGCGATGTCGGCATTGGCGGGCGAACGGGTGATGCCGGCGAAATATTCCATTTCGCTCAAGGCGAAGTCGGCATGCACGATCGGCAGCAGTGCGGCCAGGCGGCGCACCTGGTTTGCGTCCAGTGGCCGATGCTGCGCGTAGCCTTCCAGCAGCGCGTCGAGCTGGTCGAGCTCGGCCTGCGCGCGTGCGCCGGTGTCCAGCCGCAACCAGGGAATGAGGTTGCGTTCGATCGCGGTGGCCAGATCGAATAGCGCGCTGCTGCAATCGCTCAATCCGAAATCGAAGATGGCGCTGACGCGGGTCGCTCCGTCGTTGGTGTCCCACAGCAGGTTGGACGCATGCCAGTCGCCGTGCGTCCACAGCGGCGGCAGCGCGCCGGGCGCCGACAGCAGCGGCCACGCCTGCGCATGCCAGGGCAGCAGGTGGGTGGCCAGGTCGTCTGGCCACGGGCGGTCCTGCAGGGCTGCTGCCAGGTGCGGCCGCGTTGGCAAGGCATCGTGCAATGCCTGTAGCGGGTCTGCCTGCGCAAACAATCGCAGATTGGCGACCAGGACGCTGGTGGAGCGTGCCGGCGCATCGAAGCCCTGGGCCGCGCGATGCAGTTGCGCCAACGCAGCGCCGGCCGCCCGCGCATGCGCAACGTCGTTGAACGGTGTCCACGACAATGCATCGCGGTAGAGGTCGTGGCCCGCACCGACCCGCTGCACTTCGTACACCCAATCCGCGTGCGCCAGCGCAGTGCGGCCCTGGGCGTCGTGCAGCACCTCCACCACCGGCACACCTGCCCAGCGCAGATGGGCCATGAAGCTGTGTTCCTCGCGCAGTGCGGCCACGCTGCGCACACTGCAGTGGTGGCGTTTGACGATGACTGGGCCACTTGCAGTCTCCACGCAGGCCGCTGCCGAGAACGGTCGCGCGCTATGCCAGCGCACCTCGCGGAGGTGGCCCACCGCCGCAAACCGCTGCAGCACGCGATGGATTTCATCGTTGGTCAGGACTGGCCAGTCGGGCAATGCCAGTTCCAGGCTCATGCCATGCACCTGATGCGGCACGTTCATGGCCCGCCTGCCGACAGACGCGGCAGCCTTGCGACGTCGGAGAGTGGTATAGACCAAGTGATCAGGAGTAAAGCTGCGGACGCGGCGCGCGCGCCGTCAAGAACAAGAACGGCGCTGCCGGGCCGTTGTCGCATCGCATCGGCCATCAGGTCGCGGCGATGCAGGCAATGAAAAGGCAGCGCGAAACCGCAAGGTCGCTAACCGTCATCTCAACAATCAGGTGTGGGAGTGCACCAAAAGCAACCTGCAACCCGGCTGGCGATCAGGTGCATGCGGGCGACGCGCTGCGATGTGGATGTACACCTGGTACATGCATCGAGTGCTGCCCGCGCTTGCCTGGCTGCGCAGTCAGTTTACCGGTCGAACAAAGTGTGGCAACGGAGACCGCGTGCGGCTCCGGGCGCGCAGTATGCGCCTTGCGGCGATGGGGCGCCATGCTGCAAGGCGCGCTCGCGCCGGGCACTGCGTGCAAGCGGTAGCGTGGCGCAGTGCCAACCGGGTCCGGACGCGAGGCAATGCGGCCGCGGCAGCGGCTGTCGCGCCGCGCGCATCGGCCAACCCAAGATGGCGCTGCGCTGCTCCGGCACCGGATAATGGCCGGATGACTCCCGTCCAGATCGCCGCCGTCGTCGTCACCTATGAAAGCAGCAGCACCATCGATGCGTGCCTGTCGCGATTGCGCGCGGCCGAGGGCATCAGCGAGATCCGGGTGGTCGACAACGCTTCCAGCGACGACACCCTGGAAGTGGTGCAGCGTCATGCCCTGGCTGATGCGCGGCTGCATTTCATCGCCAATCCCGACAACCCCGGTTTTGCGACTGCCTGCAACCAGGGCGCGCGCGATTCGCAGGCCCCCTGGCTGGTCTTCATCAACCCGGACCTGATGGTCGCGCGCGATACCTTGCTGAAGCTGCACGACCGGGCAGCGGGGCATCCGGCGGTGCTGCTGGGGGTGGAGCAGGTGGATGAGCAGGGGCGCCCGGATGCGGCCGTGCGCCGCCGCGACCCGGACTTCGCCGCGATGCTGCGCGCGCCGCGTGTCGCCGCCAATCTGGCGATGCCGGCCGATCCGTCACAGGCCTTGCAGCCGGTGGATGCCATTTCCGGGGCGTTGATGCTGATGCAGCGCAGCCTGTTCGACCGGCTGGATGGCTGGGACGGCAGTTACCGGCTGCATGCTGAAGACCTGGACCTGTGCCGGCGCGCCCGCCAGGCCGGTGCCCTGGTGGCGGTGGCCAATGATCTGCAGGTGTTGCACGTGCGCGGGGTCTCCAGCCGCGCGCGGCCGTTCTTCGTGGAGTGGCACAAACATCGCGGGTTGTGGCGCTATTTTCGTAAATTCGAGGCTGATCGACGCGGGCTGCCGACGCGGCTTGGCGTATGGCTTGCGATCTGGATCCACGCAGTTGCCCAGGTGCCGCGTTTGTTGCAGAGCAAATGATCTGGATCGCGTTAAATTTGTGATAAATCGGTGATGGGTCGCCGGCCGCAACTGTGGTACGTTTCGCCCCGAAGTGTGATCAACCCCAGCTTCCTGTCCCTCCCGGGTCCCCCATCAGGAATCGTGCAATGTCTTTTCAGAACGACCCGCAAAGGCGGGTGCGTCGGTCGTGCGCTACCCCGCTGCAGTCCAGTTCGGTTGCCTCGTTGTGTCATCCCAGTCCAACCCATCCGCGTGCGCTGTCGGTCCTGGCATCGGCGCTTGCCCTGAGTGGTGTGCTTGCCGCGTTGCCGGGCACCGCATTGGCCGGTGCGTGGACCCAGCCGCAGGGCGACACCCTGGTGATCGTCAAGGCGCTGCATAGCGATGGCCGTGGCTGGTTCGACGACGGCCACCATCGCACGACCTTCGGCGACGGCCAGCAGTTCGACGGCAACGGCCGCAGCCGTCAGGACCAACTCAATGTCTATGTCGAGCATGGTCTGACCGACAAGCTCAGCTTCATCGGCAACTTCTATTTCAACGACGTGGGTTTCAGCAACCACGATGCTGTCAACGGCCGTCAGCAAACCACGACGACCGGTTTTGCCGATCAGGAAATCGGCGTGCGCTATGCGTTGCCGAGCGCGCAGAACGATGTCTGGCGCAGTGCCGTGCAAGCCTTGGTGAGCATCCCCGCGTATGGGCGCAGCAAGACCTACCACCCGAACAATCCTTCCGCCAATTCCGACCCTGCGCTTGGCCTGGGCGACTATGGCCTTGAGCTGCGCTACAGCCGTGGCCGCGGTTACACGTTGGGCGGCCGCAACGGCTACGTCGATCTGGGTGGCGCGGTCCGCCTGCGCGGAAGCGCGGCGTCCGACGAACTGCGGGTGGACGCGTCCACAGGTTTGAGTCTGACCCCGAGTTGGTTGCTGTTGGGCGAACTCAACGTCATCCAGGGGTTGGGCAACGGGCGTGGCAACTTCGATGTTGTCGGTAGCGGTGGCGGGGTTGGCTTCGTCGCCACCGGCACCAACTACGACCTCACCAAGGTGCAGTTGTCCACGCTGTACACCGCGCCAGGTGGCAGCCAATGGCAGCTGGGGTATCAGCAGCCGGTGATGGGCCGCAATACCGGTGCCGCAGGCGGGCCATTCGTGGCCGCCTGGTGGCGTTTCTAAGGGGCTGCACATGACGGTCACCTGCGAAACGGACGCGCTGGGACGAGCACCGGACATCGGCCGCGAACGCGGTCTGCTGGGTCGTGCGCTGGTGTCGGCAGGCGTCATCACCGATGAACAGCTGCGCTCGGCGCTGGCGTTGCAGCAACGCTGGAATTCGCGCCTTGGCGATGTGATCCTGGCCCAGCGTGGCGTGCCGGCGCAGCGGTTCTACGCCATCGTTGCCGCGCACTTCGGGCTGCAATTCATCGATCTGGTGCAGCAGCCGCCGGATCCTGCGCTGCTCACCCCCGGCGATCTGGATAGCTATGCGCAACGGCTGGTGTTGCCGTGGCGGCGCGAGGGCGGCGTGCTGGTGCTGGCGGTGGCCGATCCGGATCCGGCCTTGTTCGCCTGGGCACGTGCCCATTACGGCGACGACGTGCGCTTTGTCGGGACCGCCAAGTTCGACATCATCTGGAGCCTGCAGCGCTACGCCGACGAGCAGCTCACCGACAACGCGTTGAACCTGCTGGCGGCGCATGCGCCGACGTATTCGGCACGCCAGGTCATCACGCGCGGGCAGAAGTTCGCATTGTGGGCGCTGGCGGCGGTGATGCTGGTGACCTTGGTGGTGTTCCCGGTGCCGGCCTTGATTGCCGTCAACGTGCTGGTGGCGCTGGGCTTTCTGGCCACCTTCGGGCTGAAGTTGCTGCTGGTGTGGTTCGGCTCGCGCCATCGCATCGACATCAAGGTCACCGAAGACGAAGTGGCCGCGCTGCGCGACGACGACCTGCCGGTCTATACCGTGCTGGTGCCGATGTACAAGGAGCCGGAAGTCCTGCCGATCCTGGCCAACGCGCTGCGCAAGCTGGATTACCCGATCAGCAAGCTGGACGTCAAGCTGGTGCTGGAAGCGGACGACCTGGACACCATCGAAGCGGCCAAGAAACTCGGCCTGGAAGCGTTCTTCGAAATCATCCGGGTGCCGCCGTCCCAGCCCAAGACCAAGCCCAAGGCCTGCAACTACGCGCTGCACTTTGCGCGTGGACAGCTGCTCACCATCTACGACGCCGAAGACAAGCCCGAGCCGGACCAGCTCAAGCGCGTGGTGGCGGCATTCCGCAAGGCCGAGAAGGATGTGGTGTGCATCCAGGCGCGGCTGAACTACTACAACGCCGACGAGAACTGGCTGACGCGGATGTTCACGCTGGAGTACACGCTCTGGTTCGACTTCTACCTGCCGGCGCTGGAATACCTGCGTATTCCGATTCCGTTGGGTGGCACCTCCAATCACTTCCGTCTGGACGTGCTGCGCAAGGTGCGCGCCTGGGACCCGTACAACGTCACCGAAGACGCCGATCTGGGCGTGCGGCTGATCCAGAACGGGTATCGCGTCAACGTCGTCAATTCCACCACCTTCGAAGAAGCCAACGTCAGCATCCCCAACTGGATCCGGCAGCGTTCGCGCTGGCTCAAGGGCTACATGCAGACCTGGCTGGTGCATATGCGCGACCCGGTGCATCTGTATCGCAGTACCGGCTTCAAGGGATTTTGGGGGTTTCAGTTCTTCATCGGCGGCGGCTTTTTCACCGCATTGGGTGTGCCGGTGCTCTGGGCGTTGTACGCGGCGTGGGCACTGACCGGCACCACGATGTTCGAGCGATTCTTCCCACCGTGGCTGGCGGCGGTCTCGCTGGTCAATCTGCTGCTGGCCAATGCGTTCTTCATCTACATCACGCTGGTTGCGGCATTCAAGCGCGACTACTTCAAGCTGGCGCCGTACGCACTGACGGTGCCGTTCTACTGGGCGTTGCAATCGATTGCCGCCTACAAGGGTCTCTGGCAGCTGATCCACAATCCGTTCTATTGGGAGAAGACCACGCATGGCATCAGCAAGCATTCGGAAAACGAACGCCGCGCCGCACTCGAAGAGTGAGCCGGTTGCGCAGCGTTGCGAGAGCGGGCTGCCGGCGTTCCTCATCGCCTTGGTGGCGCTGTCGCTGCTGAGCCAGCCGCTGCTGGTGCAGTCGGTGGCCACGGCGCCCGCGCTTGCGCCGGACATCGGCGTGCCGGCGACCGGGCTGTTGGCGTGGGCGGTCGATCTCACCTTGCATCGCTGGAATCTGCCGTTCCAGGTGTGGCCTTGTGTCGCGGTGGCTGCGAACGCGCTGTTCCTGTCGCTGCTGTGGCGCGATCTGGCTGGCGTGTTCGGGCGCGGCTGGGCCAGCGCGCTGACGCTGCTGGTGGGCTGCAACCCGCTGTTCCTGCTGCCGATCGCTGCCGGCGGCAGCCAGGCAGTGGGGTTGCTGGCCTTCTACGGTCTGTGCCGCACCTTGCGCCGCTTGCAGGCGCCGGTGGAAGCCTTCACCTATCTGCGCATTGCGGGCTGGTTGTGCATTTTGCTGTGCCTGGATCTGCAGACGCTGGCGCTGTCGACCATGGTCGCGCCATGGCTGCTGCTGGTCATGCCACCGCAGATGCTGCGCAAGGCGCCGGGCTCGTTCTACCTGGTGTGCTATCTGCCGTTCGCATTCCTGGTCGGCATGTGGGCCTACGTGAACCTGGTCGTGTTCAATGCGCCATGGCCGACGCTATCCAGCATCGCCCAGGCCTCGCATCCGTTGCCGCTGCCCCTGGCCGGCCATGCCGACGGCTGGTTGCCGGTGGTGCGCTGGGGTGTGGCGGCGGTGGTGTGCTTCCCGGTGCTTGCGCTGGTGGCGCGGGCGCGCAGCGGTGCGTTGGCGCGAGGCGTGGTGGCTAGTGCCGGCACCGTGATCTGTGCGGCTGCGTTGTCGTTCGTCTTCGGCTGGGCTGGCTTCGATGCCCTGCTGCTGTTGTGGGTGCCGGCGGCGTTGTTGCTGCGTGCGCTGCACGCCGACCAACGCGGCCAGGCGGCCGGATTGCTGGTGCTGGGCCTGGTCGGTGCGGTCTGGGCACAACCGCAGGGGTGGGGCAGCTGGACGCGTGGCGCAGCGCCCGACGAACAGGCCCTGATGCAGGGCGAGGCCGTTGTCATGACGACGCCGGTCGCGTTGCCGGTGCGTGCGGCGGCCGCTCCCGCCACGTACGATGCCGGTGTGATGCAGCCGGCGATGGCCGAGGGCGCTGCGGTGGCCCCGGCGGCAACGGCATCTGCCGACACTGCCCAGCCGGCCGACCCGGCAGCGGTCACGGTGGTGCCGCCGGACAGCAACAATGCATCCTTGCGTGCGACGGCGTGCTCCCGCCACGCGGCGCCGCCGAATGCCGAGGTGTCTGCTGCATGTTCAAGCGCGTTCTAAGCGTCGCAACGTTGATCGGCGTGTGTCTGCTCGCAAACGGGTGCAATGCCGCCGCGCCGACCTGGATGGGCGCCAACGTCAAGGTCTCCGCCAACGCCCCGTGGGAAAGCCAGGCTGCAGCGCGGTCGCTGGACGCATTGGCCAAGACCGGTGCCAGCAAGGCGTTGCTGGTGGCGTTCGTGTGGCAGGCCAGTCCGCAGTCCAACGACCCGGTGCTGGGCAACGACAGCAGTGTGGAGGCCATGCGCGCGGCGTTGCGGCAAAGCCTGCAGGCTGGATTGCAGCCGACGCTCAAGGTGCATGTCTGGATTCCGGGGCACTGGGCCGGCGATGCCGCGCCCACCGACCCGGCGGCCTGGTTTGCGGCCTACCAGCAGGCACTGCTGCCGTTGGCCAAGCTGGCCCAGGACGAACACGCCGAAGCGCTGGTGATCGGCACCGAGTTGCGCAAGTTGCAGGACGCGCCGCAATGGCCGGCGTTGGTCGCGGCGGTGCGCAAGGTCTATCACGGAAAACTGCTGTATGTGGCCGACGGCATGGAGCACGCCGAGCGCTTCGGTTACTGGTCTTTGTTCGATGCGGTGGGCACCAGCCTGTATCCGCGCCTGTCCGAAGCCGCCGATGCACGCAGCGCTGAAATGACCGCCGCGGCACAACGCCTGCAGCAATTGGGTCAGCGCGTGGGCAAGCCGGTGTGGGTGGCCGAGCTGGGGTTGCGTTCGGCGCGCGGCAGTCTGGCCGCGCCGTGGGAAAGCCCGGAGCAGCGCACGGCCGCCGTCGATACGCGCCTGCAGCTGCAGGTGCTGCAGCAGTGGCGCAAGGTACTGCAGGCGCATGGCGTGGAAGGCATTGCGCTGTGGTGCTGGTATACCGACCCCAAGGCCGGCGGCCCGGGCGACAGCGACTTCACCGTGCAGGGCAAGCCGGCGCAGCAGGTGCTGGCACGCTGAGGGCGACTGCGAACAGCTGCTTCGCTGCACTGGCGGGGCGCGGCCAGTGCCCCGGATCGCCAGATACCGCTCGCACGCGCGGGCTTCTGGCGCCGGCCTTGCACGTGATGCGGGCCCGCGTCGGTGGTCTGGTCGCGTTACATCGCGCTGCACGGGTATGGGGGCACCGGCGATGCGCGCGTCAGGCGGGCGCAGACGCGCGTGCTGGCGTCACGTTGCATGCCTTCCGACTTCATCTTCCGTCAGCGGCTGCGTTGCGCAGGACGGGTTGAAACGCGCTGGCCCTACTTGGCGATCGCGGCTGTCTGCCCGAGGACACAGGTGCGGTGCGCGGTCACGCGGCTTGCGCACTGCACGCGCTGCCATCGCCGCCAAGGGCATAATCCGGCGGCATGATCATCCATTCGCTGCTCGACACCGACCTGTACAAATTCACCATGATGCAGGCAGTGCTGCACCAGCACCCGGCAGCGCAGGTGGATTACCGCTTCAAATGCCGCACTCCCGGCGTGGACCTGGCGCAGTTCATCGATGAGATCTCGCGCGAGATCGATGCGCTGTGCCGGTTGCGGCTGCGCGAGGATGAAGTGGATTACCTGCGCAGCCTGCGCTTCATCAAGCCGGACTTCGCCGACTTCCTGGCGCTGTTCCATCTGGATCGCAAGTACCTGAGCCTGACCGCATCGGCCACCCATCCGGGCGAGATCGAGCTGACCATCCGCGGGCCGTGGCTGCACACCATCCTGTTCGAGGTGCCGCTGCTGGCGATCATCAACGAGGTATGGTTTCGCAATACCTCCGAGCCGGATTTCGAAGAGGGCCGCAGCCGCCTGCGCGAGAAGGTGGCGAGCCTGCGCAGCATGCCGGCCGGCTGCAAGATCGCCGACTACGGCACCCGGCGGCGCTACTCGCGGCAATGGCATGGCGAGTTGCTGCCGCTGCTGCGCGATGGCCTGGGCGAGCAGTTCGTCGGCACCAGCAACGTGTATTTCGCCAAGCAGTACGGTCTGACCCCGCTGGGCACGATGGCGCACGAGTATCTGCAGGCGTTCCAGGCGCTGGGGCCGCGGCTGCGCGATTCGCAGGTGGCGGCGCTGGAATCGTGGGCGCGCGAATACCGTGGCGATCTGGGCATCGCGTTGTCGGACGTGGTCGGGCTGGATGCGTTCCTGCGCGATTTCGATCTGTATTTCTGCAAGCTGTTCGATGGCATGCGCCACGATTCGGGCGACCCGTTCGAATGGGGCGAGCGCGTCATCGCGCATCTGCAAGCGCATCGCGTCGATCCCCGGACCAAGGTGCTGGTGTTCAGCGACGGGCTCAATATCGACAAGGTGATGCGGCTGTATCAGCACTTCCATACGCGCTGCCGGTTGGCCTTCGGGGTGGGTACCAGCCTGACCAACGATCTGGGGCCGACGCCGCTGCAGATCGTGATCAAGATGGTCCGCTGCAATGGCCAGCCGGTGGCCAAGCTCAGCGATTCGCCCGGCAAGAGCATGTGCGAGGACACGGGGTATCTGCGCTATCTGCGCGACGTGTTCGGACTGCCGCCGATGGCAGAAGGTTGATCGATCAGGGCAATCCCGCAGGGGACTGACTGGCGGGTGTGCCCGCCCGCTACAGAAATTCCTTACACGCTGTCGGGGAATGCCCGAAAAAAGTGAGACGCAGCTCTCGATTCGAAGGTGGCGGCCGCTAACATGTCATCACACATGCATCACATCGGGTGCATGTGTCGCATGTGACGGCCCTTTTCCTTGCGAAGTCTGTTGAATGAGTGCACTCGACCCGCTGCCGCTATACCGCACGCGCAGTTGCTCCCGGCAATGGCTGGGGTTTGTGCGCGCGATGGCCGAGGAGTTCGGTGCCGAGTTGTCCGAAGACGATCTGGCCCTGTTGATGGCGCGAATCGGCCGCCGCTTCGCACGCGAACAGCGGCTTGCGCCGTGCGCCACGCTGGATGACGCGCAACGCGCGGCCAATGCGGTGTGGGACCGCTGCGATTGGGGCCAGTGCGTGTTGGAGGAGTACACCGACCATGTGCAGATCCGGCACGCGGGGGCGCCGTTGAGCGTGGCGCTGCATGGCGCCGCGTGGAGCGATGGGTTCTTGCAGGGCGTGTACGAGGGGTGGTTTTGGCAACTGGGGATGCTGGCAGGTCTGGCGGTACAGAGCGTGCCGAGCGACACCGTCGATGTGCGCTGCCTGGTGCTGGCGCGCACGGCATGAGCATGTCTGATCGGGCAAGGAGAGTGTGATGACAGCAAATAAGGGCAAGGACGCAACCCAACATGACGATGTGTCGGGCCTGTTCGCGCGTTTGGGGACGCCGGCGGGCCAGGGGTACCACGATTTCGCCTACACCCAGCTGCCGCCGCGCACCTCCAGCCTGCCGCAGGCCGATGCGCCGGCAGCGGTCGAACCGTTCGCCGTTGCGCCCGATCCCGTGCAGCCGCCGGTGGGAGTTGCAGCGCCGACGCCGAGCTTGAGCATGCCGGCTGCCGTGCCGGTACCGGAGCGTGCGCTGCAACCGGTCGTGACGGCAGCAGACCAGGTGCCGGACGCGCTCGCCCCGCTGCGCAAGTTGCGGCAGCTCGACGAACCTGCGCCGCGCGGCGTGCAGCCGGCCGATCGGCCGGCGCAGACGCCGTTGGAGCGCTTGTTCCAGCGCCTGTTGCAGGCCGACGCGCGCAGCTGCGCGCAAAGCCCGCTCAAGCGCCTGCGTTCGCGTTGACCTGTTGCCCATTGTTCCCCGCTGCAGGCGCCGGTGCGCTTGTCGCTTGTTGTGCCGCACGCCGCCATGCCTGAAGGACGATTGATGACCGCTGCCAGCCGCCATTCCGCATCACCGCTGCCCACGCTGGCGACCTGGGCGCTGTGGTTGCTGGGTGCGTTGCTGCTGGTGTTCGTGGTGGCCGTGCCGATGGATGTGAGCCAGCAGCTGGTGTTTTCCGGCGTGCTGTTCGCGGTGGCGCTGGCGGTGCGCAACCGCGGCGGGCGCGTGGTCATCCTGATGATGATGGGGATGTCGCTGGCGGTGTCGTGCCGCTACATCTGGTGGCGCATGACCCAGACCATGGGCGTGGGCAGCGCGGTGGATTTCATCCTCGGCCTGGGCCTGCTTGGCGCCGAGCTGTATGCCTTCGTGATCCTGGTGCTGGGCTACTTCCAGGTGCTGTGGCCGCTCAACCGCAAGCCGGTGCCGCTGCCGGCCGACCAGCGCCTGTGGCCCAGCGTGGACGTGTTCATCCCGACCTACAACGAGCCGCTGTCGGTGGTGCGCACCACCGTGCTGGCGGCCAGCGTGATCGATTGGCCGGCCGGCAAGATCACCATCCATTTGCTGGACGACGGCCGTCGCGACGAGTTCCGCGCGTTCTGCGCCGAGGTCGGCATCAACTACGTCACCCGCACCAACAACGCGCACGCCAAGGCCGGCAACATCAATGCGGCGTTGAAGAAGTGCAGCGGCGAGTACGTGGCGATCTTCGACTGCGACCACATTCCGACCCGCTCGTTTTTGCAGGTGGCGATGGGCTGGTTCCTGCACGACACCAAGCTGGCACTGGTGCAGATGCCGCATTATTTCTTTTCGCCGGACCCGTTCGAGCGCAACCTGGACACGCATGGCAAGGTGCCCAACGAGGGCGAGTTGTTCTACGGCCTGCTGCAGGATGGCAACGACCAGTGGAATGCCACCTTCTTCTGTGGCTCGTGTGCGGTAATCAAGCGCACCGCGCTGGAAGAAGTGGGCGGCGTGGCGGTGGAAACGGTCACCGAAGATGCGCATACCGCGCTCAAGCTGCAGCGCCGCGGTTACCGCACCGCCTACCTGGCCGTGCCGCAGGCTGCGGGCCTGGCCACCGAAAGCCTGTCCGGCCACGTGGCGCAGCGCATCCGCTGGGCGCGCGGCATGGCGCAGATCGCACGCATCGACAACCCCTTGCTGGGGCGTGGGCTCAAACTGTCGCAGCGGCTGTGCTACCTCAACGCGATGCTGCACTTCTTCTACGGCTTGCCGCGCATCATCTATCTCACTGCGCCGCTGGCCTATCTGTTCTTCGGCGCGCACGTGATCCAGGCCTCGGCGTTGATGATCCTGGCCTACGCCCTGCCGCATATCTTGCAGGCCAACCTGACCAACCTGCGCGTGCAGAGCCGCTTCCGACATCTGCTGTGGAACGAGGTCTACGAAACCACGCTGGCCTGGTACATCTTCCGTCCCACGCTGGTGGCCTTGCTCAATCCCAAGCTCGGCAAGTTCAACGTCACGCCCAAGGGCGGGCTGGTGGCGCGCAGCTATTTCGATGCGCAGATCGCCAAGCCGTATCTGTTCCTGCTGTTGCTCAACGTGGTGGGCGTGGTGGCCGGCGTGCTGCGGCTGATCTATGTCGGCGGCAGCGGCGAGCAGCAGACCATCTGGTTCAACCTGGCCTGGACGCTCTACAACATGGTGCTGCTGGGCGCCACGATTGCCACCGCCAGCGAAACGCGCCAGGTGCGCAGCGCCCACCGTGTGCCGCTGGATGTGCCGGTGAATCTGTATCTGCCCGATGGCGGTGTGCTGCCAAGTCGCTCGGTGAATTTTTCCACGGGCGGCATGGCGATCACGCTCGCGCAGCCGCAGCCGATCGAGCCGGGCTTGCCGGTGCAAATCGGCCTGAGCCATCGCGGCGTGGAGCAGACCTTGCCGGCGGTGGTGCGCCAGGATCGCGATGGACAGGTCAGCATCCAGTTCACGCAGATGTCGATGGAACAGGAGCGCTGGCTGGTGGCGTCGACCTTCGCGCGCGCCGACATCTGGCTGTCGCAGTGGGGCCAGCACGACCGCGATTCGTTCTGGCGCTCGATGGGCCAGGTGCTGGAAGCCAGTGCCCGCGGATTCGGCCGACTGGGCGGGCATATCGTGGACAGCGCGCGGCAGGGCTTTCGTCCCAGGCGCCCGGTGGATCTGGAGTCGTGAGTGTGATGCGTGATGTTTCCCTGTGCTCTACCAGGACGCCGCTGATGCGGATGTTCCCGGCTGTGTTGAGCTGTGCGTTGACCTTGCTGGCAGGCCTGGCGCAGGCGCAACAGTCCCTGCCTGCAACGCCATCTGCGCAGGCGGGTGGCCAGATGCAGGCAGCCACGCCTGCGCAGGTGCCCGTGGCCTTCGCAGCGGCGCCGTTGCCAGGCGGCAGCACGCGTGCGGCAACGCTGCGCGAGCTGGGCATCGATTACGAAATCACCTTGCGCGGGGTGCAGGGCAGCGCCGGCGTGCCCTTCAGCGTGCGCAGCGACGAGATCGTCACCGCGGCCACGTTGAATCTCAAATACAGCTACTCGCCCTCGCTGTTGCCCGACCTGTCGCACCTCAAGGTCACCATCAACGGCGTCACCGTGGCCACGCTGCCCACCGACAAGGCCAACGCCGGCAAGTTGCTCTCGGCCGATCTGCCGGTCGACCCGCGCCTGGTCACCGATTACAACCAGCTCAACCTGCAGTTGATCGGCCACTACACGCGCGATTGCGAAGACCCCGACCACAGCAGTCTGTGGGCGAATGTGGATGCGGCCACCAGCCTGTCGCTGACCACCACGCCGCTGGCCTTGGCCAACAACCTGGCGTTGCTGCCGGTGCCGTTCTTCGATGTGCGCGACACGCGCCGGCTGGAATTGCCGTTTTATTTTCCGCAGCGCCCGGACACCGCCACGTTGCAGGCGGCCGGCACGGTGGCCTCGTGGTTCGGTAGCCTGGCCGGCTACCGCGGCGCGGTGTTCCCGGCGTCCACCGAGGCCTTGCCGGCGTCCGGGAACGCGGTCGTCTTCGCCACGCCCAGCACCTTGCCCGCGCAATTTGCGACCGCCGACAGCGGCGTGGCCGACATCCGCGGGCCCACCGTGGCCGTGCTGGCCAACCCGAACGATCGCAACGGCAAGCTGCTGCTGGTGCTCGGCCGCAACAGCGAAGACCTGCAGCGTGCCGCCACCGCGTTGGCCTTGCACGCACCGTTGACCGGTGCGGTGGCCCGCATCGGCGACATCAGCGCGCCTGCGCCGCGGCGGCCCTACGACGCACCCAACTGGGTGTCGAGCGAGCGCCCGGTACGCTTCGGCGATCTGGTCACCCAGCCCAGCCAGCTCAACGTCACCGGCTATCACCCCGACCTGATCCGGGTCGGCCTGCAACTGCCGCCGGACCTGTTCGTGTGGGAACGCGACGGGATCCCGGTTGCGTTGAACTACCGCTACACGCTGCCGGAGCAGGACAACAAATCCGCGCTCAATGTCAGCATCAACGAATCGTTCGTGACCACGCTGCCGCTGACCGGTCGCCCGTTCGCTCAATCCACGCCGATGCGCTGGTGGAACAGCCTGGGCACGCGCGGCAGCATGCCGGTGCATCAGGAGCTGACGCTGCCGGTGGGCGCGTTTTCGGCCAACAGCCAGCTGCGCTTTCATTTCTTCTTCGATCGCCCGCAGGGCGAAGCGTGCAAGAACACCTTCCCGGATGTGTCCGGCGCCATCGATGCCGATTCCACCATCGACCTGAGCGGCTTCCACCACTACATGGCGATGCCGAACCTGGCGGCGTTCGCCAATGCCGGCTACCCGTTCACGCGTCTGGCGGACTTGTCCGAATCCACCATCGTGCTGCCCGACAATCCCGGCGATCAGGACCTGAGCAACGTGCTGACCCTGCTCGGGCATTTCGGCGCGTCCACCGGTTACCCGGCGCTGCATGCGCAGATCACTGGCGCCGGCGCGGTGCAGCAGCATGCCGGCCGCGATCTGTTGTTGCTCGGTAGTGCCGAATCGCAACCGTTGTTCAAGCAATGGCGCGCGTATCTGCCGATCGGCCAGGACGGGCGGGCGACCCGCTTTGCGCTGACCGACTGGCTGTTCGAACGACTGCCGCGCTTTCTCTCCTTCGATGCGCGCCGCACCGACCTGCCCACGACCGCCGAGATCGCCCTGCAGCCGCAGCCGGACGACGTACTGCTGATGGGCTTCCAATCGCCACTGGCAGCTGGCCGCAGCGTGGTCGCCTTCCAGACCGAAGACCCGGCCAACATGAGCCGCCTGTTCGAGGCCTGGTTTGACCCGACCCTGCTCAAGGATTTCCAGGGCAGCGTGGTGTTGCTGCAGCAGAAGAAGGTCACCAGCCTGGTCGGCAACCAGAGCTATTACGTGGGGCATCTGCCGCTGCCGACCTGGCTGCGCTGGTATTTCTCGCACCACCCGGTGTGGCTGGCCTTCACCGTGGTGCTGCTGGCGCTGTTGCTGGCCTTGGCCGCACGCGTGCTGCTGCGCAGGCACACGGCCGAGCGGCTCAACGACGGTGGCGGCGCATGAGCGCGCACGCGCCTGGCGGTGGCATGACGCGCCGTCGCCTGCTGCATGCAGGCGCATTGGCTGGCGTGGCTGCGCTGCTGCCGGCAGCCGCGATGGCGGCGCCCAGCCAGTGCGGGCCGTGGCCGCTGTGGAGCGCCTTCGTCGACAAGCACATCCAGCCCGATGGGCGGGTGGTGGATTTTCTCAATCCCGATCAACGCTCCACCTCCGAAGGGCAGTCGTATGCGCTGTTCTTCGCACTGGTCAACAACGATCAGGTGCTGTTCGACAAGGTGTTGAGCTGGACCCGCCACAACCTGTGCGGCGGCCGCCCGGATCTCAACCTGCCCGCATGGCTGTGGGGCCGCGATGGCAGCGGCGCCTGGCGCGTGCTGGACGCCAACACGGCCAGCGATGGCGAGTTGTGGATTGCCTATGCGCTGCTGGAAGCCGGCCGGTTGTGGGGCCGCCCGGGCTACCTCAAGGCCGGCCAGCAGATGCTGCAGCTGATTCGCACGCAGGAAGTGGCCGCGCTGCCCGGGTTGGGCCCGATGCTGCTGCCGGGCCGCACCGGCTTCGTCGACAACGGGCGCTGGACGCTCAATCCCAGCTATCTGCCGATCCAGGTGCTGCGTCGTTGCGCCAACGCCGACCCCAAGGGCCCATGGGCTGCCATCGCCGCCAACAGCGCGCGCGTGCTGCATGACAGCGCGCCGGTGGGGTTTGCCCCGGATTGGACGGTGTGGGACGGCAAGACCTTCAATGCCGATCCCAAGCGCGGCAATGTCGGCAGCTACGACGCCATCCGCGTGTACCTGTGGGCTGGCATGCTGGACGCCGGCGAGCCGCTGCGCGCGCGCCTGCTGAAGGACCTGTCCGGACCGGCCGACCTGCTCGCCGCGCAGCAGACGCCCGCCGAAAAGATCGACACCGCACGCGGTGCGGGCACCGGCGCGCTGCCGGTGGGATTTTCTGCGGCGCTGCTGCCGTACCTGAGCGCACTGGGCAAGCCCGCGCTGCTCAAGGCGCAGGCGCAGCGGGTGCCCGCCGCCACGCAACCGGCTGCCGCTGCATTGCCGTATTTCGAACGCACGCTGGCCCTGTTCGGACAGGGATGGCTTGAGAACCGCTACCGCTTCGCCGCAGACGGGCGCCTGTTGCCCGCCTGGAGAACCCCTGCATGCGCCGCCACGACCTGAAGCCGTTCTACCTCGCCGGCATGCTCGCGCTGTGCCTGCTCGCTGCACCGGCAGCGCAGGCGCAGACCAGCGCCACCCAGCACCTGGTGGAGCAGGGCAACTACTGGCACGACCAGGGCCGCGACGATCTGGCCGCCGACACCTGGAAGAAGCTGCTCGGCATCGACCCGGACCAACCCGACGCAGTGCTCGGCCTGGCCCAGATCGATCTGGCGCAGGGGCGCCAGTCCGAAGCGCGCAAGCGCCTGCAGCAACTCGAAGGTGCGCATCCGCAATCGCCGCAGGCGCAGCGCCTGCGCGTGGCGATCGGCGCGCGCGGCAGCAGCGGCGCGGGCGAAGATTCCAATCTGCGCAATGCACGCCGCGCGTCTGCCGCCGGGCGCTATGTGGAAGCCGCGCGCAGCTACGAGGCCGCCTTCGCCGGCAAGTCGCCGCCGCCGAACCTGGCGCTGGAGTACTACCAGTCGCTGGCGGGCACTCCCACCGGTTGGGAGCGTGCCCGCGACGGCCTGCGACGCCTGCAATCCAGCGACCCGGGCAATCCGTCCGTGCAGCTGGCGCTGGCGCAGGTGCTCAGTTACCGCGAACCCACCCGCCGCGACGGCATCGCGCAATTGCGCACGCTGGCCCAGCGCGCGGACGTGGGTGGGCCGGCACGCAGCAGCTGGCGACAGGCGCTGCTGTGGCTCAATGCCGGCATGGCCGATGCGCCGCTGTACCAGGCATTTCTCGCCGGTACCCCGAACGATGCCGAAGTGACCGCCAAACTTGGCCAGCTGCGCGCGCAACGCACGGTGGCCGCCACGCCGGCCGATCCCAATGGCGTGCTGCTGGGCGAAGGCTTCCGTGCGCTCAGCGCGAACAATTTGAGCGCAGCCGAACAACGCTTCACCCAGGTCTTGCGTGCACGTGCGCGCGACCCCGAAGCGCTCGGCGGCCTGGGCTCGGTACGTCTGCGTCAGCAGCGCTTTGCCGAGGCGCAGGAACTGCTGCGCCCGGCCGCGGCCAGCAACGGCAAATGGAACAGCGCACTGGAGAGCGCCCGCTACTGGCAGCAGCTGCAGCAGGCCGACGCGGCGCGCGCGCGCGGCGATCTGGCGCAGGCGCGCCAGTTGCTGGAGCAGGCGGTGCAACTGCTGCCCAACGAGCCGGCCGGACACGTGGCGCTGGGTGACGTGCAGGCCGCCGGCGACCCGGTTGCTGCCGAAGCCAGCTATCGCAAAGCCTTGTCGCGCGAGGCCGACAATGCCGGCGCGTTGCAGGGCCTGGTCGGGCTGTACAGCCGCCAGGGTCGCCTGCAGGAAGCCAGCGCGTTGTTCGACCGGCTGCCCGCGGCCGAGCGCGCCAAATCCGGTGGCCAAGCCTTGCTGCGCTCCAACGTGCAGCGCGCCCGTGCGCGGCAGTTTCTGGATGGCGGCGATGCGGTCAGTGCGCAGACCGAGCTGGAAGCGGCCATGGTCGAACGCCCCGGCGATGCCTGGATCCGTCTGGACCTGGCGCGGCTGTACCAGCAGGCTGGCCGCCCGGATCAGGCGCGCAGCGTGATGGACGGCCTGCTCGCGGTCCATGGCGACCAACCCGAGGCGCTGCACGCCAATGCGCTGCTGGCGCAGGAAAGCGGCGACTGGCAGGGCGCCTACGACAGTCTGGACCGCATTCCAGCCGCGGCACGCACGCCGGCGATCACCCAGCTGCGCGCCACCGCCTGGATCGAATTGCAGGCGCGTCAGGCGCGGCAGTTGGTCGCGCAAGGCAGGGTGGGCGAGGCGCAGCAGTTGCTGGCGCGTACCGAGACGGCGCTGGGCAATCAGCTCGACGATCCGCAACTGCTGGCCGCCCTGGCCGGCGCACATGCCGACGCCGGCAACACCCAGCGCGCGCTGGTGCTGGCCCAGCGGCTGGTCACCAGCGCCAACCCGCGCACCGAAGACCGCCTGCAATACGCCAGCGTGCTGCTGCGCGCGCATCAGGACGCCGAACTCTCGGCGGTGTTGCGACAGCTGCAGGCCACCACCATGAGCCCGGAGCAGCTGCGCCGCTACCAGGGCCTGCGCAGCGCCTACACGCTGCGGCAGGTGGATGCATTGCGTGAGCTCGGCAATCTGGAAGGCGCCTACGACGCGTTGTCGCCAATACTGGCGCAGCAGCCGGACAACCGCGATGCGCAGGCCGCGCTCGCGCGGTTGTACGCGGCCGCCAGCGAGCACCGCCAGGCGCTGGCGATCTACCAGCAGATCCTGCAGCGTCAGCCCAGCGATCTGGACGCGCTCACCGCAGCGGCCAACAGCGCCGCCGCGCAATCGGACCTGCGCAATGCAGAGAGCTATCTGCAACGCGCACTGGCGCAGGCGCCGGAGTCGCCGGAGGTGCTTGCGGCCGCCGGCCGCGTGTATCGCAGTGCCGGCAAGAACCGCAAGGCCGAGCAGTATTTCCGTGCAGCGCTGGCGGCGCAGCAACGGCAGGCCGGGCAGCTCGACAATGGCCTGGCGTCTGCACGAGGCCCTGCTGCCGTCGCCGCGTCCGGTCGCCAGCTCAACCCGTTCTCCGGCATGACCGGCGCCATGCCGCGTTCGCCGGCGGGGCTGTCCGAACGCTTGGACGCTGGCAGCGGCTACAACGACGTCGCAATCGCACCGGTCGCGTACGGCGCGGCGCTTGCCATGCAGCCCAGCGCCGCACGTGGCGCGACTGCCGCACCCGTCGATGCCGCCGATATCGGTCGCGACGCGTTGCCGCAACCGGTGCGCGCCAGCAGCGCGTCTTCCACGTTGCCTGCCCCAGGCAGCCGCTTGCGCGCTTCCACGCATGGCGCGCTGCCGCCTGTGTCGGGCAGCGATCTGCAACCGCGCAGCAACGCCGCGCACGCACTGCCTGCACGCAGCGGCGGCAACAGCGTGCTCGACGAATTGCGCGCCGTGCAGGCGGAAAACAGCGGCGGACTTGCCGGCGGCGCGCTGTATCGCGCACGCGACGGCGAAGACGGCCTGGGCCGTCTGGACGATATCGAAATGCCGGTGCAGGCCGAATTCGCCGTCGGCGAGGGCAAGCTCGGCGTCACGCTGACACCGACCGTGGTGGATGCCGGCACGCTCTGCACCGACTACGCTACCGCCAGCCGCTTCGGCACCGGCCCGCAAAGCGCCATCGGCGATGCGCTGGCCGCCAACCGTGGCCCGATCGACACGCTGATCGATTCGCCGATGTATCAGCTGCTCGCCACCGAAGGCGATACCGCCGCCACGCGCGAACGCCTGCGCCGCTACACCTTGGATACCGGCCTGTTCAATGCGCTGTTGGTGGAGAACAACAACAGCAATGCCGCTGCGCTGGCTGCGTTGGCCAACGAGCCGCTGCCGGCCTACCTGCTCAGCATCAACGCTTCCACCACGCCGATTGCGCAACTGGCACGCGACATCCTGGGCAATGCCGCGCTCAGCGAACAGCTGGGTGCCGGCGATGCGGCCGCATTGCGCGCACTGGCCGGCAGCACGGCTGCCGCGCAGCAGACGCCGGCCGGCCTGGCCGACACGCTCGATGCCATGGCCGCCAGCGGCAATGGCAGCCGCCGGCTCAGCCAGGACGACACCGGCGTGGGCGTCGGCGTGCGGTATCGCAATGGTGGTTTCAGCGCCGATGTGGGCAGCACGCCGATCGGGTTCCAGGAACAGAACCTGGTCGGTGGCGTGGGCTATCGCGGCGAGCTTGGCGACACCGTCAGTTGGTCGGCCGAGGCCTCGCGGCGTGCAGTCACCGATAGCGTGCTGTCGTTTGCCGGTGCGCAGGACGGCCGCAGCGGTCGCGAATGGGGCGGTGTGACCAGCACCGGTCTTTCGTTGTCGGCCACTGCCGACAACGGCCTGCTCGGCGGCTACGCCAACCTTGCCGCGCACCGGCTTCAGGGCAACAACGTGGCCGACAACGACCATCGCCAGGTCGACCTGGGCTTTTACGTGCATGCGCTGGAAACCGAGCATCAATCACTCACCGCCGGCGTCAATCTGACCACCATGCAGTACGACAAGAATCTCAGCGGCTTCACCTACGGGCACGGTGGCTACTTCAGCCCGCAGGAGTATGTGGACCTGGGATTCCCGGTGCATTGGAGCGGGCGCACGGCCGGGCAGACGGTGAACTGGAAGGTGGACGCCAGCGTCGGTGTGCAGCATTTCAGCACCGACGCCTCGCCGTATTTCCCCACCGACCCGACCCTGCAACAGGCAGCCTACGACGCCGCGTCGCTGGCCGCGCTGCTCGGTCTGGTCAATCGCTACACCGACCCGGTGTATGCGGGCGAAAGCCGCACCGGGGTGTCCTACAACCTCAGTGGCGCTGCCGAATGGCAGGTGGCGCCGCAGCTGTTTCTGGGCGGGCGGCTGACCTTCAACAATGCACGCGACTACAACCAGTTCAGCAGCAACCTCTACTTGCGTTTCGTGATGGATCGCCTGGGCGCTGCGCTGGGGCGTGCGCCGCAGGTGCTGACCTCGCCCTATGCGGCGGATCGCTGATGGCCTGGCAAGCCTGATGCGGCGCTGATCGGGTATGCAGCAAGTGCGCGCAGCAGGGTGTGTGCAGCGAATGCACGCAGCGGAGCATGATGCGACAGCTGGCTGCCGCGTGCATCGCGTTTGCGCCCTGACGTGCTTCCAGCTGTTGTATTGAGTGGCCGCAGCGGTGCGTAGAACGCTTGGCCGGCACTGAACGCCACGATTGCGGACAAACGAACGGCGCCTCCCGGCGCCGTTCGCATTACCGCGTTTTACGCACCGCGTGCGGCGCTTACGGACGCACCTTGGTGGCGCAGACAAAGACCGCTGCCTGTTGCACGCGGCTGATCACGCCCTGGCTCTGCAGCTCACGCGCGTGTTCGTCCATGCAGGTCAGGTAACCCAGGCGGTTGCCTGCATTCTGCGTCTTGCACAGGCTGCTTTCGGCGGACACGTTCGCGCCCGGAATCAGGCCGCCGGTTTCCACCGTCGGGACCAAGGTGTTGCAGGTGCCCAACTTGGCCAGCCCGGTGTTCAAGGTCCAGCCGATGTCGGCAAACAGCGCCGGGGTCAGGTCGATGTTCACGTGCGCCTGCACTTCCGGTGTGTCGAACGGTTCCATCAAGGCATTGGGCTGCAGATCGGTATCGAAGTGCGAGAACGTCGAACCACCGGCCACCACGCTGGGCGAGTACAGCCGCGTGCGACCTGCGCTGCCGGTGCCCTGCAGCAGCTGCGGGTCTTCGTACAGCGCCGCGACCACCGCGGTGCTGCCCTTCATACGCGCGCCATCGGCCTGCGAGACCATGATGGCGGGGATGGTGATGTCGGTGATCGGCGGTGCTGCGTTGCCCATCGTCTGCACACCGGCCGCGTTGTTGGCGACGATCACGCCCACTGCGCCATTGAGCTGCGCATTCTTCACCTTGACCGCGAACGCGCAGGTGCCGCGGTCGATCAGCGCCACCTTGCCGGCCACGTCGGCTGCATTGACGAACGGGGTTTCGCAGCCATCGCTGGCCGATGCGGCCGCCACGCCATCGTTGACCGTCACCACCGAACGCGCCGGGAAATTGGCCGCCGTGGCCAGCGGACCGAAGCTGGCAAAGCCCACTTCGAACTTGCCCGCCGCGCTGGCCGGTGCGGTGACGCGCAGCAACGTGCGCGGATCCAGGATCAACGCCGCCTCGCGATTCACGCGCGTGCCGGCCCATACCGTACGGCCGGGCGTGCGCATCGCTTCGGCGCGCAGGGCGTCGGTCATGGTCGGGTCGTCGAAGCGCTTGTTCTGGACGTTGTCGTAGGCCTGCGAGGTGTAGACGTCGGTCAGGCCGCTGCCCGAACCCAGCACGCCGGTGGTCTTGTTGAGAAAGCCTGCCGCGCCCAGGCCGTGGCCGATCTCATGCATCACCACGTTGAGGAAGTTGATCTGGCCTTCGGGCGTCTTGCCGTCCAGACCCAGATACCAGCCGGAACCAGCCAGGCAATCGTCCTTGCCCAGGTCGCCGTTGAACTGCGAAAACACGTCGGCCGGATCGGCCGGGTCCGGCACCAGGTCCTGCCCGGCGATCGCATCGCCCAGCGCGGACGGATACAGCGTATTGGCCTTGGCGCCGGGGAAGTTGTTGACGATCCAGTTCGGACCGGCCTGGCCCAGCGTGCCGCCGGTGGCGGTACAGGTCAGCCGTGCGAACGAGGCATACACCTTGATCTCGACGTTGCTCTGCAGCACCGCGCCCCACAGGTCCATGGCGTACTGGTAGGCGATGCGGCGTTGCTCGCCGACGGTGCGGCCCGGGTTGCCACCCAGTGGTGCGGCAGCGGTCGGGTCGTTCAAACCGACCACGGTGCCGGCATCGCCATTGATCAGCGTGACATTGGCTGCCCGCGCATGCAGCGGTGCCAGCGCGGCCGCCACGGCCAGGGACAACAGCAACAAGGGCTTATTCATGCGGCAGCGCTCCGTGCTCGGCGTGGGTGGGTTGGGTGGCGTCGGCGTCTTGGCTGTGTTCGATGACAATACGTCCATCGGCCTGGCGGGTTGCCGTCAACGCACTCATTTGGGTGGCCGGCAACTTGCGCGCCACGGTGCCATTGGGCAGGCGCCGCTCGGTCGCGCGTGCGGCCGCTTCGGTTTGCGGAACCGAGCTGCGTGCCGCGCTACTGCGTGCTGCGGAGGCGGCAGCGGCCGCCTGTTGATCCAGCGCCGCGCTCTCGGCGTCGGTCAGCGGGCGCAATTTGCCGGTGGTGGGGTCGATGCCGACCTTGGAACTGCTGGTAGCTGCTTCCTGCGCTGCAGCGATTGCCGGCAGGCATGCGAGACACAACACACCGGACAGCATCCATCCGGGCTTGCGAAAGCTCATCATCGTTGGGGTTTCCTTGGGTCCAACAGGGGAAAAAACGCCGTGCTGACACCGGCGCTCGGGAGAATCCTTCCATTTCAGTCTGTTCATGACTGACTCATGAATCCGTGATTCGTGTCAATCTTTTGACACATTCGGCGTCGAACGCGAAGCGGCGACCTGAAAACTTCATCGGCAGGGTCGCAGCCCTGGGAGTTCGCTGCCTTCGGCACCGGCACCGGCACCGGCATCGGCATCGGCATCGGCATCAAGGCGCCAGCGCATGCCATGGCAGCGCTCGGCATCCCCGGACGCCACTCGTACACTGGCCGGCCTGGGCATCGTTCGGACATCCGTTGCCGGCGCCGCCCTCCATCAGCCAACCCAGCGCCAGGCCACCATGCACGCCGTCATCTACCACAATCCCGGTTGCGGAACCTCCCGCAACACCCTTGCCCTGATCCGCCACACCGGCGTCGAACCGCAGATCGTCGACTACCTGCAGCATCCGCCAAGCCGCCAGACGCTGCAGTCGCTCATCGCCGCTGCCGGCATTACGGTCCGCGAGGCCATCCGCCAGAAAGGCACGCCCTATCTGGAACTGGGCCTGGACGATCCCGCGCTGGACGATGCGGCGTTGTTGAGCGCAATGCTCGCCCATCCGATCCTGATCAACCGCCCATTCGTCCAGACCACGCGCGGCACCCGCCTGTGCCGCCCCTCGGAGTTGGTGCTGGACCTGTTGCCGCCAGCCACGCGCGGCTTCGTCAAGGAAGACGGCGAACACGTGCTGGACGAGGCCGGTCGACGCATCGGCCGCTGACATGTTCGAGCCGGTCCAACCGGGCGACGCTGGCGTTGCGCTGTCTCGCTGGCCGCAGCGCTGACGTTAGACGCAGTGGGCGTATCCACGGCACGCCGATGACCAAGGCAGCCGCACGCCCACGTGTGCATGCATCCGGCCTACTGAGCGCGGCAAAACACGCCACGGCACGCACCGCGCGCTGGCGCGGTCGCTGCCCGGCGTCGGCATGCAAACCCGCGGCAGCGACCGCACGTACACGGCAGCGGCTGCGTGCCTTTTGCACTACTTGCACCTGCTCGCTACCGGTTGTCAGCCGCTCTAGAATCCACGCCACGATCGTCAGGAGCACTCGCATGATTCGCGAAATTATCCGCATGGGCGACAAGCGCCTGCTACGCGTGGCGCCACCGGTCACCAACCTGGGCAGCGCCGAGTTGCACACGCTGGTGGCCGATATGTTCGAAACCATGGACGCTGCGCGTGGCGTCGGTCTGGCAGCACCGCAGATCGCGGTGGATCTGCAAGTGATGGTGTTCGGTTTCGACGCCAGCGAGCGCTATCCCGAAGCGCCCGCAGTGCCGCGCACGGCCCTGGCCAACGCGCAGATCGAACCGCTGTCGGAAGAACTGGAGAACGGCTGGGAAGGCTGCCTGTCGATTCCCGGCCTGCGCGCAGTCATTCCGCGCTATCGCTTCATTCGCTACCGCGGATTCGCACCCGACGGCACTCCGATCGAGCGCGATGCCGAAGGCTTCCACGCACGCGTGGTGCAACACGAATACGATCATCTGATCGGTCGCCTGTATCCCTCGCGCATCGAAAATTTCGACACATTCGGCTTCGAAGACGTGCTGTCCTACGACCTGTAGCAGGCCGTTCGCTGTGTCCATTGCGGCCTGGCTGCCGCCATACACGGCAGCCATCTATGCTGGATTCCGCCGCATTCAGGGCAATCATCAGCAAGTTGCCTGGTGCGGTGTCCTCGGTGTGTGCGGCGCCGCTTGCGGCATGAACGCAGCAATCGACTTGCGTGGTGGATCGACGGCGTGTCTGGCGAGCGGCGAGCGCATCGCACCCTCGCCCATGCCTCAGGCCGAAAACGTGTGTGGCTCGGCAGCAAATCCGACCGCCAAGGCGCCCTTGCCGACGTTGACCATGCCGGTCAGGCTCATCACGCTTTCCAGGAGCTCCACGCCGTGGCTCTGGCAGGCGCCCTGCAGTGCGGCGTAGCCGGGCAGGGCATGCAGCTCGGCCAGCTCGCCGCCGTAGCCCACGCACACCGTTGGCGTCATCAGGCCGTCGCGAATCTTGCGCACGGTGAAGCCGAACAGCTTTTCGGCCGAAGGTTCGAAACCCTTGAGCTTGGCCACCGGCTCGGTGACGCCGCGGTAGGCGCGCAGCACCGGTTTGATGTCCAGCGCGCTGCCGAGCGCGGCGCCGATCAGGCCGACGCTACGATCGCCCTTGCTGCGTGCGCGGGCGCGCAGGTAATACAGATCGCGTGGAATCATGTAGCCATAGGTGTGCTCGGCCAGCTGTTCCAGGCGGGTACGGATGGCCGCCACGCTCTGGCCCTGGTCGCGCAGGCGGACCGCTTCCACAGCGGTGATGCCCTGGCCGGCGAACAGGTTGAGCGTGTCGATCACCCGTAGCGCGAACGGCGAGGTATGGCCTGCGGCCTGCCGGATCGGCTTGTAGTCGTTGAGGATCGCGAAGCTGGCCTGCATCGCATTGTCGAAGATCTGGCTGCGCAGTTTGGAGATGGTCAGGCAGAACACATGGTCGTAGTCGATGACCAGTTGTTGCAGGAACAGATCGCGGATCTGGTTGACCGAAAACGGCGTGGTTTCCGCTTCGTGCCCTCGCTCGGCCACATGCGCCTGCAAGAAGCTCAGCGTGGCTTCCTCGTCGCGATGATCGGCCAGCACGGCCTCGCCGATACGCACGCTGATCGGCAGTACGATGATGTTGTGATGTTGGATGAAGTCCTGCGGCAGGTCGCACGCGCTGTCCACCACGATTCCGATACGCATCGTCGCCCCCTTTCGGCTGTTGCGTTTGTCTGTAGTGCGAACGCTATCGCAAAACGGCCCGGCCGCGTAGGCCTGAGGTGGAGCTTGTTCCGGGTACCGATCGCGCGGATGGCAGCCGGACTGATGCAGACCCGTGGCAGCGACGCCGCACTGCGTCGAAAGACATTGCATGCGCAGGCGACGCCGCCGGCACGTACGCCGCCGGGCGATGCGTATGTGGCTGTGCAGCATTTAGCGCTCCCGCACTTGGACGTCTTCGCACGAAACCTGCCGCTGCGCTCTCCTCGTGTGGCCTAAGTGCCAGCCAGCGCACGCTGCAAGTGCAAGGTGGCGCCCGCTATCGCACTTGGCCGGGTGGCGCCGCCGGAATCGTGATAGCTCCCCGCGCGGCGCCGCTGCTACGGTCCAACAACGACTGCCAAACGGCACGTCCCGACGGCGCTGCACCAGCGCCGCCGCGCCGAATCATACGGAGAGTCACTATGCACAACTGCCCATCCAGCTCCCTTGTCCAGACGTGCGCCCAGGCGCCAACCACGCGGCGGCGCGCTGCGCGCTGGTGGACCGCAGCGCTCGCTTTCGGTCTGGCCGCACTCGCCCCGGCGGCGCTCGCCGGCCCGTACAAGATCTTTGGCAACCACTATGCATGGGTGAACAATTTCAACGATCCCAACAACATCATCCAGGGCACATTCGGCACCGGCACTACGCCCGAATTGACGGTCACCTTCAATTTCGCCGACTACAACTTGTATGGCTATCCGGCGATCGTGCGCGGCTGGCATTACAACTGGAATCCGACCACCGACACGCTGTTCCCCAAGCAGATCTCCTCGATCAGCTCGCTGCCGTTCAAATTCAACTACAGCGCAGGCGGCACCAATCTGGCCGGTGATTTCGCCTACGACATCTTCTTTCGCTGGGACACCGCCAAGGGCAATCCGCAGCTGGAAGTGATGATCTGGGCGACCACAATTCCTGGCCGATCGGCACCGTGACTGCGACCAAGGTCATCACCGCGGGCGGGCGCACCTTCGACCTGTGGGAAGGCTTCAATTCCGGCGCCGGCTATTACGTCTACACCTTCATTCCGACCGGGACCGCCGGCCAGCCGACGCTGAAGACCAGCGGCAGCCTCAACGTGGATGCCAAGCCGTTTCTGACCTGGCTGCAGAACAATCGCTCCAAGGATGGCCGCTACAGCAACAGCATGTATCTGCACGCGGCCGAAGCGGGGTTTGAAGTGGTACGCGGCAATGGATGGGCCAAGGTCAGCGCGACCTTGGATGCGAAGTAAGCGCAGTCCCCGCTGTGTTGTGCGTGTCGGCGGTACCCGTCGGCACGCACACGGTGTGTGTCGACGTTGGACAAGTCGCCGCCTGCGCGTCGTTCGCTAGTCAATGCCTGCGCAGCGCGCTGTGCACATGACAACGACATGCCGTGTGTGGCACCTGTTGTTTCGACATCGCCTATCGGATGAGCTCACGCTGAGCGATGTGCATGGATGACTGCGCCCGCGTGGCATGTGGGCGCGAACGTGCTGGCGCGCAATGATGTGGAGCAGCGAACGACGTGCCGCTACACGGCCGGTGCCGGTGCGAAGAACATCGGAACGGCTGAGCGCTGCATGCCGACGCCACGCACCAGCCGCGCGT
The DNA here is from genome assembly GCF_041475645.2 of Xanthomonas sp. NCPPB 3569. Taxonomy (NCBI): domain Bacteria; kingdom Pseudomonadati; phylum Pseudomonadota; class Gammaproteobacteria; order Lysobacterales; family Lysobacteraceae; genus Xanthomonas; species Xanthomonas sp. NCPPB 3569. The sequence goes on along the minus strand of NZ_CM192969.1, from coordinate 4,079,847 downwards.
GCCTGGCCGCTGCGCGGATCATGTGTTCGGACGCTGCTATAACGCCACCAGCTGAATGCTGTCGAACACGATTGCCGGGCCGAGGTAGCCGTTGTCGGGGGAGCCGGAGGCAATGCCGATCTCGATGCGGTTGTCGCCGGCCTGCAAGGCAGAGGCGGGGATGTCCACTTCGTAAAGGGTATTGTTGCCGCGCGCAGTGCCGCGCGTGATGCCGCGTGTCTTTGGTTGCGTGGGCGCAGCAGGCAGCGGGCCGTTCCAGCGTGCATTCACGCTGATCTGAGGGCGTGCGCCGCCCTGTGCCAACGGCACGAAGACACGCAGGCGATAGCCGCGCACCTCGTTGGCGGGCAGGGTGAAGTCGATCCGGCTCGGAGTGTTGATGCCGCGCCACTGCACTGCCGGAAAGCTGCTCAGGCTGCTCGATCCCACGGTGTAGGTCGCCGCCGACCAGTGCATGCGCGCATCGGAAGGGTGTGCCCGCGGCAACAGGTCCGCATATCTGAACCCCGCCAGCGTGCCATCGGGAATGCCGATCTGCCACTTCACCGTGCCCGGCAAGGCAACTGCCTGCAGTGCGGCGTGCGCAGTGGCGCCGGCGGAAACCTCGATGTCGCGTTGTGCGACCTCCAGTTCGTTTTGGTAGAGCGTCATGCGATAGCTGCCCGGGCGAACCCCCGTCACCTGGTAGTCCCCATTGCCGTCGGCGGTGGCCCAGTACTGCGCCTGCGTGTTGCGCAGACCGATGACGGCCGGCTGGCCCGGCAGCACGCCGCCGACCTGCCCGCTCACGGTGCCGCGCCCGCTTGCCGGCACATCACCGCTCAAGCCCAGCGTGGCATCGACGAACGCAGTATCCAGCTGCGCACTCGACGGCAAGCTCCCATCGGTGAACAGCAGCCCGTACACGCCGTGCAGGCCGCCGCGAAAGGCCTCGGTCTGGGTGTGATCGGAATACATGTAGTTATAGAGCTCATGCGTCACGCTGGTTTTCTGGGTGGCGATGTCCTTGAAGAACGGGCCGCCCGCGCTGTGCTCGCGGTTGCCCATCAGCATGAATACCGCGACGCCAGGTCCGCTGACGCCATGCACCTGGTCGTCCATCATGCGACGTGCGGAATAGAATTTGGAACTGGTGCGCCCATCCGGCAACACGAAGACATCGTTGCCTTCGATCGCTGTGCCGACATTGGAATCGGGTTCCTGCTGCGCATTCGGCAACTTGGACACGTTCAAGCGGGCGACGAAGCGCAATTCGCCCACCGGCAGCAAGGTTGGCGCAGCGGTGGCCATGTAGATCGCGTTGCGGCCCTTGCGTGCGATGTAGTGCTGGACCAGGTCGCCGGCCTTGGCCGACACCACGATCGTCCCGCCAACGATGCGTGCATCCACGCTGGCACTGCCTAGCCCCGACGCGAGGTGCGAGCCCTTCGATTCGGTGGTCTGCAGTTCGTTGCCGCGATAACGCATCGAGACGATGTCGCCATTTCGGGCATCGATGGCAAACACCAGCTCGGCGCCGGTGTCGACGATCACGCGGTCGCCGCTGCGGCTGATCCCGAAGTCGGCCAGCGCAGGTGCGCTGACGCCGGCATACAGCAGCAGTACGCAGACGAAGTGAGGCCGACGATGGCGAAGCAGGCTGGCGAGCATTCGGAAGCAAGGCATGGTCGCGATGCGTGCGCGCGATGCTAGGCGAGTGCTGAAGACAAAGATTGTGCGCACTGTTCGAAATTCCAGCGATCGAGTGGGGAGTCGTTGGCCAACCGCGGCATCGCCGAGCGTCGGCACAGTGGGCAACCGCAAAGCGCCGGCCTGGCGTCCGCAGTCGAAGAGGCTACCAAAAACCTCGAGAGCCGTTGCCGGTTGTCGGTTGGCGTGGACGGCATCCGGCAACCGCGCTGCACGAGCGGGACATGCGGCACGGATCAGCGGCCGCTTTCGGCCTGGCGGTGACGCAGTCGCCTTGCCAGCTGCCTCTGCGACGCACCTGCATCGTTGCGCGGCTCAGCGCAAGGCATCCTGTGCCGAGACGATGTCCGCCATCCATTGCGTGCGCTTGCCGATCACGAAGCGGTATTGCGTTTGGTCATCCAGCCGCACCGCCAGCGACGTCGGCGCGATCGGCAGCAGGCCGAGCAGGCGCGTCCAGCAGGGCTGCACCGCCACGATCTGCCGCAAGGGCACGCTCAGCGACTGGCGCTGCACATTGAACGCATGCGGCTGAAACAGCAGCGCATCGGCGGTGAGAATCAGGCGCCCGCCCACTGCTTCCATTCCGCGCTGCAGATTGGCAGGTGCCTGGCGCAATACCGCACGATCGATCGAACGCAAGCCGCTGCCGTGGAAGAGCGAGCTCACGGTTGGGCAATGGCGAGGTGGGTACGCGGCGTGTGCCGTGGCAAGACGCCAAGGCGGCCAAGCGCTCTCAGGAGCGAAACCGAAAACATGCGATAGGCCTAGTGGGAAACATCACGACAGCGAAGGCGGCCGGCAAGATGCGGCAGGACACCCTGACAGCACATCGCCTGTGCACAGCAACGAGGCGGTGAAGCGGTGCGCCGGTATCCGCTGTGCCGGCACGCCAACGATGAAAGACATGCTCAGGTGGCGTTTGAGCAACCCAGCGCACGCCTACTTCAGGTAGGCGCGCGGCAGCGGGCCGGCCTGCTGCAGGTAGCGGTCGCGCAGCTCGCTCTGGCGCGATCGCATCGGCATGTCGCGGCCGCCCAGCCAGACCTGCTCGGCATAATGCGCCACATCCAGCGGGTCGCCTTCCCACAGCACCAGGTCGGCCTGCTTGCCGACCGCAATGCTGCCGATGCGATCGCCCACGCCGAAGATGTCTGCCGGCACGCGGGTCAGACCGGCCAGGCCGGCTTCCCAGGGCAAGCCATTGGCAACTGCATTGCCGGCCAGCTGGCGCAGCTTGCGCGCGTTATGCGAGGCATCGCCGTTCTGGGTAAAGCTGACCTCCACACCGGCAGCGCGCAGACGTGCAGCATTTTCCAGCGTCGCGCCAATCTGGTCGAAGGTCGATGGCAGATCCGCCAGCGCGTCGACCAACACCGGCACCTTGGCCTGCGCCAGTTGCGGCGCGAGCTTCCAGGCTTCGGCGCCGCCGGCAATGGCAATGCGCACCTTTTCGCGCTGCGCCCAGCGCAACAGCTGGCGGATGTCGGCTGCCCGTTCCACCTGCACCACGATGCGACCCTGGCCGGCCAAATAGTGCGCGAGGACGCCGCGTCCAACCGGGGTCAGCAATGCATGCGGAGAATCGGCCGGGATACGCCCGCGTGCCTCGGCGACCAGTTGATCCAGCAACATCCACTGCGCCGCGCGCGAGCTGCCGGTGAGATCGGACGCCGCTGCACCGATGCGAAGAAACAAGGCATGCGGACCGACCGGATCCGGACTGCCATCCAGCCGCACGATGCCGCCCTGGCCGGCGATGAAGGCGCCACTGGTGGTCGCCCCCAGCGCGGTGAAGCCGATGCCCTCCACGCGCGCCACCGGCACCAGCACCGAGTCGGGGTTGTAGGCCAGGGTGACGTCGAATTCCGGGCGCATCGGTTGATCGGCCAGTTTGACGCCGCTGTCCACCGTGCTCTCTTCGCCAGAAACCTCTTCGATGCCGATCTCGGTAATGCCGCCGAACAAGGCCGGCGTCAGTGGCCGGCCGTTCGCTTCGACCACGCGGCCATCGGCAGGCGCTGCCAGGTTGCGGCCGATGGCGCGAATCACGCCGCCCTGCACCAGCACGTCGGTGTTCTGCAGGGTGCCTTGCGCGGTGGCAGTGTGCACGGTGGCGCCGCGAATCAGCACCTGCTGGCCGAAGGTTGGCAATGCCAGCGCGGCCATCACCAGTGCCGCGATCGCGCGCAACCGCGGGTGCACAACGGTGGCGCGGCTCATCGTGCCACCTCCTGGCCGAGCATGAAGTCCGACACCGGCTGCAGTGCGCGGTTATGCCGGTCGTAGACCTGCGCGCCGTCGATATACACCTGTTCGGCCAACGCATACGAACTGAAAGGGTTGCCGTTCCAGACCACCACATCGCCCATCTTGCCCGGCTCCAGTGCGCCGGTCTGCTGCTCGATGCCGAGTGCCTTGGCAGCATTGCTGGTGAGCCAGCGGATGGCGCGCTCCGGCGGAATCTCCATGCCACTGCGGCGCGCGTTGGCGATCACCTTGGCGGCCTCCTGGTTGAGCCGCTGGATGCCTTCTTCCGAATCCGAATGCACGATGGCGCAGCTGTTGGCCGGGCGATCGACCAGTGCGATGTTTTCCTGGATGCCGTCGAAGGCTTCCATCTTGAAGCCCCACCAGTCGGCCCACAGCGCGCCGCAGACATTGTCCTGCGCCAGGCGGTCGGCCAGCTTGTACGCCTCTACGCCGTGGTGGAAGGCGGCGATGTGGAAGCCGAACTCCTTGGACAGATCCAGCATGGTCGCCATTTCATCGGCGCGGTAGCAGTGGATGTGCACGCGGATATCGCCGTTGATGGCACCGGCCAGCGTGTCGAGCTTGAGATCGCGCTTGCCGCCGGCATCGCCGCTGCTGTCGTTGTCGCCGCCGCGGCTCCACCAATGGCGCTTGTTGGCGGTTTTCTTTTTCGGTGCGTTCTTCTGCAGATACTCGGCCGCATCGATGAGCGCGGCGCGGTAACCGGCCACGTTGCCCATGCGCGTGCCCGGGCCACCTTTCTGGCCGTACACGCGTTTGGGGTTTTCGCCGCAGGCCATCTTCAGGCCCCATGGTGCACCGGGGAATTTCATGCCCTGGTAGGTGGTGGAGGCGACGTTCTTGAGCGTGACGCCGCGACCGCCGATCAGATTGGCCGAGCCCGGCAGCACCTGCAGCGAGGTGATGCCGCCGGCCAGCGCAGTGCCGAAGCCGGGGTCCTGCGGCCAGATCGAATGCTCGGCCCACACGTTGGGCGTCACCGGTGCGGTCATCTCGTTGCCGTCGCTATGCGCGCTGACGCCCGGGCTGGGATACACGCCCAGATGCGAGTGCACATCGATGATGCCGGGCGTCACCCACTTGCCGGTGCCGTCGATACGGCGCACGTCAGCGGGCGCCTCGAGCGCCTTGCCCACTGCAGCCACCTTGCCGTCGCGCAGCAACACGTCGGCATCGTCCAGCCGCTCGCCGGTACCGGTGAGCACGGTGGCGTGCTGGATCAGCACCGGAGCGGACGCGAGCGCGCGATAGGTGCTGGGATACGGGTCTTGCACGAAGCGCGATGCCGCTGCTGCCGCAGACGCAGGCCCGCACAGCACCGCCGCGCCCAGCGCGGCGAACAGGATGGAACGCATGGATTTCCCCGGTAACACGAAAACGTCAGCCGCCAACCTAGTCGTCGGCGGCGTGCTTGCCAAGTGCTGGAGGTCGAGAGCGGCGGGCTCATCACATGCACCCGTGCATGCTATGCCGAATTCGTCAGGGGATATGTCGATGATTGCCAAAACAGAGCGCAACAAGCAGGCCGATGTGGTGTTGGCTTTCTGGGAGCTGGCCGGCGCGGCGCGCTGGTTCACGCACAACGACGCCTTCGACGCCAACTTTCGCCAGCATTTCAGCGAGCAGCATTTTGCTGCCGCGCGCGGCGAGTACGCGCAGTGGATGGCGCGCGCCGAAGACGCACTGGCCTTGCTGATCCTGCTGGATCAATTTCCACGCAATGCATTTCGCGGCAGTGCGCATGCCTATGCCACCGATGGCCTGGCACTGCGGTACGCCAAGCAGGCGCTCGCCAGCGGCTTCGATCAGCAGGTGTCGGCACAACTGCGGCTGTTTTTCTACCTGCCCTTCGAGCATGCCGAAGACGCCGAGGAGCAGGCGCGCGCGGTGCAGCTGATCACTGCACTGGGCGATGCGGAGACCACCCGTTGGGCGCTGGAGCACCAGCGCATCATTGAGCGCTTTGGCCGGTTCCCGCACCGCAATGCGGTGCGGGGACGTGAAACCACGGCAGAAGAGCAGCAGTTTCTGGATGACGGCGGATTTGCCGGTTGAAGACCGGCATTGGCCATCTGCATGCCCGAAGATCGAGGTCTGCCGCGCGGCGCGGATAGCGACCGTGCGATCGCCGGGCAGACGTGGGCATAACACCGCAGAAGATGCCGCCATGCGCATGCGCACCAGGCAGCGTGCAAGCCGTCAAAACCGATCAGCAGCCGCCCGGCAATGCTTGCGAACGCCAGCTGGCGCCTTCGCCGAGCAGCAGATAGAACCCGTAACTTTCGTAGCCGCTTTCGGCCAGCACGAAATCGAGCGTGCCGTTGCCGTCGACATCGCCGAACTGCAGCAGATGCGTGCGCAGCGGCAGGTCTTCGCAATCGTCGCAGCCGCTGGCAGCGTGACCCTTGCGGAACTGCCAACGGCTGCCGTCATGCTCGAAGATCGCAAGGACGACGAGCACGCCGGTGGGGTTGTCCGGGTTACCGGTCTCGATGGGATGGTTGGATGTCAGGATCGCCACGCGTCGCTGCGGTTGCTGCGTATCGGTGACGATCTGCAGCGCCGCCAGATCCTGCGCGCGATCGGCCTTGAACGCGGCCAGCGCCTGCGCCAGGGCTGCCGGCTTGACGCGCTTGCGCAGCTGCGCGGTGCTGTTCACCTGGGCAAACAGCTCGGCCTGTTCGCTGGCAGTGGCTGCGCGGCCGGCAAAGCGCTTGCCGGGATTCACATCCACGTTCGCCAGCAGCGGCGAGTCGGACAGCGTGGGGTTGCCCTTAAGGCGCAGCTTCGCGGTGCCGCCGCACATGCTGTTGTCGTCCACCATCAGTGCCGCAAGCCGCACGTTGCCGGCGGAAGCGCCGGCGTTGAAGACCTGTAACGGCTGGCCCAGCAGCGTCTTGGGTAGGGTCGATTCCCTGGCGACGTCCTTGCCGAGCCAGACCGGGATGTATTCCAGCGGATCGTCGCTCGGCTGGTTGTCGTAGGTCTGAACCAACAGCACCGCGCGCGACGGCTGGGCAGCGTGGGTAGTCAACGGCAGCAGCGCAGCCAGGGCGACAGAAAGCAGGCGGGTATGCATTGCAGCGATGTCCTTATGCAGGTTGATCCATGAAAAAACGGACGCTCCAGGGAGCGCCCGTTTCGGTATGCGGTGTGCCGGCCTAAGCTGCCTGCGGGCAAGCTGCAGGCACGCGGTTGTCGCAGGCGCGGCAGTCCACACAGGCAGCATGATCGGTGAGCGGCAGCCGCGACCGTGCGACGACCGCTGATGTGTTGCTCAGTATTTCGCCACGCCGTTGTCCACCTCGTCCGACCAGGCATCGATGCCGCCGGTGACGTTGTAGACGTTGGTGAAGCCCAGGCCACGGAAATGTTCGGCGGCCTGCAGGCTGCGGCCGCCGCGGTGGCACAGGAACGCCAGCGGGGTGTCCTTGGGCAACTGTTCGATGGCGGCACGCTCGTGCGCATCCAGCGTGCGGAACGGTGCGGCCACCGTGGCCAGCGCGCGCTCGTCGGCCGGGCGCACGTCCACCAGGGTCAGGCTGCCGGCCTTGAGCCGGTCGTCGGCGTCGCGCACCGACAACTCCTGCACCGGCTTGGGCGCATTGGGGTTATCGATGGCCAGGCCACGGCCGCGGATGTCGTCGACCCAATCGATGGTGATGCCATCGGCACGACGCGCGCTGGCCAGGTCGAACTGCACGCGCAGCCCGTTGGATTCAGCCGCAATCGCGTTCGGGTTGGTCGGCGCCAGCTGGAAGTTCGGCTGGAAATTGGCATCGATGGCCAGCGTCAGCGAGGCATCCGGCGCATCGGCCAGCGCACCCTTGAGCATCTCGACCGCGGCGGGAGTAATGGTGATCTTGGGCGGGCTGCGGTCGGGCGCCTGCAGGCCGAGCATGCTGCTCAGCTCGCCGCTGTCGGCCATCTGCACGATGATGTCGCTGCCGCCGATCAGCTCGCCGTCCACGTACAGCTGCGGAATGGTCGGCCAGTCGCCATAGGCCTTGATGCCCTCGCGGATTTCCTGGTCGGCCAGCACGTTGACGTGGGCATAGTCGATGCCCAGGCCGTCCAGCACGCCGACCGCCTTGGCCGAAAAACCGCACTGCGGCATGCCGGGCTGGCCTTTCATGAAGAGCACCACGCGGCTGGATTGCAGCAGCGTATCGATACGGGAACGCAGGGCGGGATCGAGAGACATGGCAGCACTTCGGTGGCAGCGTGGAGACCGGGCATTCTACGCCGCATGGCATCATTGGGCATGACCACGCCGGAAACGCTGTATCGCACCCCTTCGCGCCCGTACCGCTGGGTGGGCCTGTTTGCCCTCTCGCAGGTAGCGGTGGCCCTGCTGTGGTGGCATCTGGGCTGGGCCTGGGGGCTGCCTGCGCTGCTGCTGTCGCACGCGCTGTTCGTGGTGCCGGTGTTCCTGCCACGCGCGCGGCTGTATGCGCCGGTACTGGCGCGGCTGCCCGGTCGGGCGCCGCAGGTGTGGCTGACCATCGACGATGGCCCGTCCGACGATACCCCGGCCATCCTCGACCTGCTGGATGCGTACGACGCCAAGGCAACGTTCTTCGTGGTCGGGACACGTGCCGAGCAGCGGCCCGAGCTGGTGCGCGAGATGGTGCGGCGGGGGCATGGCATCGGCAACCACAGCCACACCCATCCGCAGGCCTGGTTCTGGGCGCTGGGGCCGCGCCGCATGGCGCAGGAAATCGGCCAGGCGCAGCGCGTGCTGGCCTGCATCACCGGCCAGGCGCCACGGCTGTACCGCTCGGTGGTGGGCATGACCAACCCCTTCGTCGCCTCGCCGCTGCGCGCGCACGGGCTGACCCGGGTGGCCTGGAGCGCGCGTGGCTTCGACGGCGTGCGCTGCGAGCCGGACATCACCATCGCCCGCATCGTGCGCGACCTGCAACCCGGCGCCATCGTGCTGCTGCATGAAGGCGCCGCGCACGGCCACAACCTCACCATCCTGCGCGGCGTGCTGGAGACGATGCGGGCGCGTGGGTTGGTGGGGCGGCGGCCGGATTAAGCGCGACGAACAAAAACGACTGCGCTCACCGCCTGGCGGGCGCGGCGCGGCATGTCACGTCCATGCATGCTAGGTTCTTCGCCCCTTCGACATCCACCCCACGATTGCTCGCCACGTGTAGCGCGTCGCCTGTCGCGCTCAGCGTGGCTCGGCCACGATTAACCAGTTGTTGAATGGCGTGTTGCCATACAGCGGCGCAAACGTGGCGCGCAGGCCGGCCGCATCCAGATGCGCCTGCAGGCTGTCGCGGGTGGGATAGCTGCGCGGCATCCGCTGCATCCAGCCGCTCAGGTGCGCCAGGACATCGGTGACACGGCTGGTGCGGCCACGGCTGCTGGCATCGCCCAGTGCGCTGCGAATCACCAGCTTCGCGCCAGGCGTGAGCATCTGCGCCACGCTGCGCAGCAGACTGGCCTGCATGTCCGCTTGCAGATACTGCAGCACATCCAGGATGGTGACGCTGCCCCGATGCTGCGGCCACGCCACGCTCAGATCGACCACCTCGAACTTGGTAGTGTCCAGGTTGGCGCGCTGCGCGATGTGCTGTGCGCGGCGAATCTTGGACGCATCCACGTCCACACCGTGATACGCCAATGCCTGACCATCGGCGCGCAGTGCATGGGCCAGCAGGCCGAGCCCGCAGCCCAGGTCCAGCACCGGCGCAGCGGTATTGCGCAGCTCGGCCAGCACGCCCGGATACAGCGGGTCGGTGCGCAGCTTGGCTTGCGTGTAGTAGTAGTCGTAGCGGTTGCCCAGCGGATGCGCCGGCAAGAAAGCGCGTGCAATCGTCAACGCCTGCGCGCGGCTCATCGGTTGGGTGGCAGTGGTGTGCAATGTCGTTCCTTGGCAATCAGGCGTGCTGCGCCGCTAGCTTAGGGCCTGCCGGGCTGGTTGGGGTAGGGCGGGTTGGCAGTTTGCGATGCGTGCCCACGGATGCATCGGTGCCTGGTATCTGACGTGCGCGTATCGAAAGGCCTGGCCGCGTCGCCCGTTGCTACCGCATGGCCTTGAAGGATGAGTGGCAGAGACCGGATGCAACATTTCGCGCTACCCAAGCAAGTGCGAACCGACGCGCGCAAAGCCATCGCGCCGATAAGCCCAGAACGCCACGTTGGCGTGGTGTCTTGCCAAGACCTGGCGCGCAGTCATTCGATGGGCCTTGGCTGCATGCAGGAACTGCAGCGTACGGTTGCTAGATGCTGTTTTACGGCGCCGGCCGCAGCCCCCTGGCGGCGTCGCAGTCTGTGTCGCCCAGCTTCGTTTTAGACGATGGTGTCCACCGAGCCAGTTGCCCCCAGCGCATCGCGCGCTGCCGGTAGCGCCAATGCTGTCCAGCGCGCATACATCGCACCGGAAGGATGCAAACCGTCGTCCACCAGCATGTCCACCGCATCGCCGCCATCGCGGCTGGTGGCCGTGATGTCGACAAAGCGCACGCCATGCGCACTGCAGCGGTCGACAGCGATTGCATTGAACGCATCGATCTGCGCACCGATCAATGCGGCATCACCACTTTGAGCGCGCGCAAACGGGGTCAGGCCCCAATCGGGAATCGACAGCACGAATACACGTGCCGGGTGCCCATCCGCGAATGCAATTGCACGCAGCAGCAGGGCGTCGAACTGTTGGCGGTACTCGTCTAACGGACGCCCGCGGTACTGATTGTTGACGCCGATCAACAAGCTCACCAGCGCGAATGGCCCCTCCGGTGCAGCCGCGTCGATCCCGGCCTGCAATTCGTCGGTGGTCCAGCCGGTGGTGGCGATGATCTGCGGCGGCGCCACGTTCCAGCCGTATGCACGTAAGCCGTCGACCAGTTGCAGCGGCCAGCGCTGCGCAGGCGCAACGCCTTCGCCGATCGTGTACGAATCGCCGAGCGCCAGATAGCGCAGCGGCGCGCCAAGCGCGGCCATCAGGCCACGCTGCGTGGCTTGAGTGGAACCACCTTGGTGACCGCTTCGGCGCGGCGTGCCAACGCACGGTCGATGCGGGCAAACACATCGCGCATCACGCCGGCTTCCGGCATCAAGGTCACGCGGAAATGATGGCGATACGGCACGTTGAAGCTGGAGCCGGGAACCACCAGCACGCCTTTCTCGTTCATCAGATCGAGTGCGAATTCGTGATCGTCGAAGTTGCGCGCCGCCGCGCCCACTACTGCGGGGAACGCATACAGCGCCCCGGCCGGTGCCACCAGCTGCAGATGCTCGCTGGCCGCACAGGCCTCGATCACCGCGCGGCGGGTTTCATACAGACGTCCGCCGGGTGCACACAATGCCGAGATGGTGTCCGGCCCGTTCACCGCCGCATCGATGGCGTACTGGCCTGGCACGTTGGCGCACAGGCGCAAGGCGCCGAGCAGGTCCATCGCGTTGCGCAAGTCGTTGATGCGCGCCTGCTCGCCAGAGAGCAGCGCCCAGCCCACGCGCCAGCCGCACGCGCGATGCACCTTGCTTAGCCCGCTGAAGGTGATGCACGGGTGCGTGCCGGCCAGCGGCGCGACCGGCACGAAGGCTGTGTCGTCGTACAGCACCTGGTCGTAGATCTCATCGACCATCAACAGCAGGTTGTGCTTGGTGGCGATCGCCACGATGCGCTCCAGCAGCTCGCGCGAATAACTGGCGCCGCTGGGGTTGTTCGGATTGATCAGCACGATGGCGCGGGTGCGCGAGGACACCAGCGTCTCGATCTCCACCGGGTCCGGCTGGAAGCCGTTTTCCGGTGCGCAGCAGTAATACACCGGGCGTCCGTCGTTGAGGATGGTCGCCGCCGACCACAGCGGGTAATCGGGCGAGGGCACCAGCACTTCGTCGCCGGGATTGAGCAGCGCACGCAGCGACAGATCGATCAGTTCGCTGACGCCGTTGCCGATGAAGATCCGGTCCGGATGCGCGTCCGGATGCTGGCGCCGCGAGTACGCCTTGGCGACCGCTTCGCGCGCCTCCGGCAGGCCTTGCTGATGGGTGTACGGATCGGTGCGGCCCATGTCGTCGGCGATGGCACGCTGCAGATGCTCCGGCGCACGGAACCCGAATGCACCCGGGTTGCCGATATTGAGCTTGATCAGCTTGCGGCCCTGCGCCTCCAATTCCCGCGCTCGCCGCGCCAGTTCGCCCCGGATTTCGTAGCGGACTTCGGACAGACGCTCACGAATCGCGAGCGGCTTTTGCGGGGCAGTGGACATGCGATGGGCCGGTTGTAGGCGTGAGGCTTGGCATGGTATCGGAAATATGACAAGCGGACATGCTTGCATCGGCAACGATGTCAAGCGCGCGCTCACTGCTGCTCGATATGAGTAGGTATGACTTATAGGTAATGACTGGGGTGGCGTCAGTGGCTGCGTCTCAGCCCAAGAGACGGCTAATTGAGAAAATAGATCATCAGCAAGGGGTTGACTGATTGACAGGTTCTTAACACCCCAAGATTCTATTCCATCACTTGAGCCCGCCGGCTCTCAGCAAGGATCGCGTTATGTCAGGGGGAAGTGCGTCGCTCTCGTTAGTCGAGGGCGGCTCGTCGGTGCAAGGCCGACCGGATTTGGGGTTGCAGGGACTGGTGCTACTTGCGCAATTTCATGGAGTCGCAGCGGATGCCGTGCAGCTGGCGCATGGTTTTGGGCGCGCGGGTGAGCCATTCGACGAGACCACGCTGCTGCTGGCGGCCAAGCAACTGGGCTTGAAAGCCAAGGTTGTTGCTCAACCGGCGGCGCGTATTGGCATGGCTGCACTGCCTGCTCTGGCACTGGTGCCGGGCGGTGACGCGTTCATCGTGGCCAAGGTCGGTACGGATCAGATCCTGATCCACGATCTGGTCGAAAAGCGGCCGCGTTCCATCTCGCCCGCCGAGTTCGAGGCGCGGTACCAGAGGCGGTTGTTGCAGGTTGCCTCGCGGGCCTCGGTGCTGGGCGATCTGGCCAAGTTCGATTTCAGCTGGTTCATTCCGGCGGTGGTCAAGTACCGCAAGCTGATGATCGAGGTCTTCGTCGTCTCGTTCTTCATCCAGCTATTCGCGTTGATCACGCCGCTGTTTTATCAGGTGGTGATGGACAAGGTGCTGGTGCATAACGGCCTGACCACGTTGGACGTGATCGCAATCGGGCTGGTCTCGATGGCGGTGTTCGATGTGTTGCTGTCCGGCCTGCGCACCTATGTCTTCGCCCACACCACCAGCAAGATCGACGTGGAGCTTGGCGCTCGGCTGTTCCGGCATGTGCTGTCGCTGCCGTTGGCGTACTTCGAGTCGCGGCGGGTCGGGGACACCATCGCGCGTGTCCGCGAGCTGGAGAACATCCGCAACTTTCTCACCGGGCAGGCGCTGACCTCGGTATTGGACCTGTTCTTTACGGTGGTCTTCCTGTCGGTGATGTTCTGGTACAGCGGCTGGCTGACCTTGATCGTGGTGCTGTCGCTGCCGCTGTATGCCACGATCTCTGGACTGATCACACCGGTGCTGCGCAAGCGCTTGAACGACAAGTTCGCGCGCGGCGCCGACAACCAATCGTTTCTGGTGGAGACCGTCAGCGGTATCGGCACGGTCAAGGCGATGGCGGTCGATCCGCGCGTGACCCGCACCTGGGACAACCAGCTGGCCGGTTATGTCAGCGCCGGTTTCAACGTCACCCGCATCGCAACGCTGGGCCAGCAAGGCGTGCAATTGGTGCAGAAGCTCACCGCCGTGGCGGTGCTGTTCTGGGGTGCCAAGCTGGTGATGGAAGGCAAGCTGTCGATCGGCCAGCTGATCGCCTTCAACATGCTGTCGGGCCAGGTCACCGCGCCGATCATCCGCCTGGCGCAGTTATGGCAGGACTTCCAACAGGTCGGCATTTCGGTCGAGCGGCTGGGGGACATCCTCAATACCCGCACCGAGGTGCCGGGCAGTCGCCTGGCCTTGCCGCCGATCCGCGGGCAGGTGACGTTCGAGCGGGTCACGTTCCGCTACCGGCCGGATGCGCCGGAAGTGCTCAATGCCATCGAGCTGGACATCCGCCCGGGCGAGATCATCGGCATCGTGGGCCGGTCCGGCTCCGGCAAGAGCACGCTGACCAAGCTGGTGCAGCGGCTCTACACGCCCGAACGTGGGCGGGTACTGATCGATGGGCAGGATCTGGCATTGGCCGATCCTGCCTGGCTCCGCCGGCAGCTGGGCGTGGTGTTGCAGGAGAACTTCCTGTTCAACCGCAGCGTGCGCGAGAACATCGCCTTGACCGACCCCGGTATGCCGCTGGAGCGAGTGATCCACGCCGCCAAGCTGGCTGGCGCGCATGACTTCATCCTTGAACTGCCCGAGGGCTACGACACCAAGGTCGGCGAGCATGGCACCGGTCTCTCCGGTGGGCAGCGCCAGCGTATCGCGATCGCACGCGCACTGATCGGCGACCCGCGCATCCTGATTCTCGACGAAGCCACCAGTGCGCTGGACTACGAGTCCGAGCACGCGGTGATGAGCAACATGCGCGCGATCTGCAAGGGCCGCACTGTGCTGATCATCGCCCATCGCCTGTCTACCGTGCGGCAGGCCAACCGCATCGTCGTCGTGGAGAAGGGGCGCATTGTCGAAAGCGGCTCGCATGCCGAGCTGGTCGACCGTCCGGAAGGCCAGTACGCGCATCTATACAGACTGCAACAGGGGACACCATGAAGCACCTGCTCCAGGGATGGCGCGATTTCTTCCTCCGCTACCTCAAGATCTTCAAATCTGCCTGGGCTGTGCGCCGCCAGCTCGACCCGCCCGAGCGCAGCGCCGATGAGCGTGCATTCCTGCCCGCACATCTTGAGCTGACCGAAACACCGGTCTCGCCCACCGCACGTTGGACGATGCGCATCATCATCGGCTTCTTCTGTGTGGCGCTGCTGTGGGCATGCCTGGGCAAGCTCGACATCGTCGCGGTGGCACCAGGCAAGACCGTGGTCGATTCGCGAACCAAGGTGGTGCAGACCGCAGAGAACGCGGTGGTACGCAGGATCCTGGTGCGCGACGGACAAGCGGTGAAGAAAGGCCAACTGCTGGTCGAACTCGATGCCACGGCCACCGGCGCCGAATTCGCCCAGGCCGGCGACGCCCTGATCAATGCACGGCTCGCCGCGCTGCGTCAGGCCGCCCTGGCAACCGCCATCGCCACCGGTCAGTCGCCGCAGCTCGGGCCGGCGCCGGATCTTCCGGAAGAACGTGTTGCAAGCGAGCAGCAATTGGTCAGCAGTCAATTCGATGCTTTCCAGGCACGCCGGCATAACCTGCAAGCCAGCATTGCCCAACGTCAGGCAGAACTACAGACCACCCAGGACGCGATCGCACCGCTGGCCGAATCCGCACTCATCTCCAAAGTGCGCGCAGAAGACTACGGCCGTCTGGTCGAAGGCAAATACGTCGGCCGTCACGACTATCTATTACGAGAACAGGAGCGCATCGCCGCAGAGAGCCAGCTCGCCACCCAGCGCAATCGCCTGCAGGAAATCCGCTCGGCGATCAGTGCCGCGCAGGAAGAGTTGCGCGTGCTGGTTACCGACACCCGCCAGCAAGCGCTGGACGCGCTGCGCCAAGCTAGCGAACAAGCCGGCCAACTGACCCAGGACGTTGCCAAGACCGGCCAGCGCGACAAGCTGATGGCACTGCACGCACCCGTGGACGGCACGATCCAGCAGCTGGCCGTCCACACCGTGGGCGGTGTCGTGACGCCCGCACAGCCGTTACTGGTCGTCGTGCCTGCCGAAGAAGCGTTGGAAGTAGAGGTCACCGTCTTGAACAAGGACATCGGCTTCATGCGTCCGGGTCAGCCAGTCACCGTCAAGGTCGACAGCTTCCCTTACACCCGCTACGGCTATCTGACCGGCACGGTCGCCAGCGTCTCTCATGACGCCGCACAGGACGAAAAGCTGGGCTTGGTCTTTCCCGCGCGCATCAAATTGAACGGCAGCACGTTGGAGATCGATGGGGTCAGGGTGCGGATGAGTGCCGGGATGAGCTTGAGTGCTGAGGTTAAGACTGGAAAGCGACGGGTGATTGATTACCTATTGAGTCCTCTCCGAACACATGCGAATGAATCTCTGAGAGAACGCTGATTGTTGGTTTGCGGGAAGCCTTGGCCACGCGCATCCGAGGTTCTGTTTAGATAATTGTTGTGAAGGCAGGTGACGTTTCTTTGATTCTAAGGGCTCGTCAACCCGCTGGTTGCTGTGTTTCAAATTTAATAATTTTTATTGATTTAATTTCCAAAAAAGGAGTGTTGAGATGAGTGGAAAGGGAAAGTCTAGTGTCGGTGGTGATTTCGGATTTTCGAGTGATGGTAGCAATGTTACAGTCAGTTACTCGACTCCTGGTGGCCCGGGGGCATCCGTTACCCTTGGGGCTGATGGTGCTTCGAGTACGGTAAATTACGGGCGTGGATCAGTTGGTATAAGTTCCGATAGCGTGATACCTGATGGGAATGGTGGTTTCAATGCTTCTGGGCATACTGTCTCTATCGGATTTGATACTCCTGCCGGTGTTGGTGTTGGGCTAGATATCACTCCTAAGGAAGGTCTGAACAACGCGATCGGAGGATGTGGTAAGCCATATCGGTCGCGGTGACCGCGCTCAGATCCTCGGTTTTTCGCCGTTTTTGGCGCTTTTTCGGGGTATCGTCCCGATTACGGGCGCACCTACCCCGCGGCGGTAATGAACTCTTTGCGCTTCAGCCACAGATTCGACAGCGCAAACAGCATCAGCATCTGTGCGGTGTTCTTCGCCAAACCGCGATAGCGCACCTTGACGTAGCCAAACTGGCGCTTGATCACCCGAAACGGGTGTTCCACCTTTGCACGCAGGCTGGCTTTTGTGTGCTCCCAGCGCTTGGCCAACTTCAGTTCGCGCTTGTTCTTAATCTGCTTCAGCTTCGAGGGCTTCTCCGCGATCAGGTAGCGCAGTTTGCGCTTGCGCTTCATCTCCTCGCGTTTCTCAAGCCCGGTGTAGCCGCTGTCCGCGCACAGCGTGTCCTCCTTGCCGTGCAGCAGCTTGTGCGCTTGTGTGATATCGGCCACGTTGGCCGCCGTGCACTCCACGTGGTGCACCAGCCCGGAGTCATCGTCCACCCCGATGTGCGCCTTCATCCCGAAGTAGTACTGGTTGCCCTTCTTGGTTTGGTGCATCTCCGGATCGCGCTCGCCATCCTTGTTCTTGGTCGAGCTGGGCGCAGCGATGATCGTGGCGTCCACGATCGTCCCGCCGCGCAAGCTCTGCCCCTTGCGCGACAGGTGCGCGTTGACCCGATTGAACAGCTTGCGCGCCAAATCGTGCTGCTCCAACAGATGGCGGAAGTTGAGAATCGTCGTCTCGTCCGGCACCTCATCCAGCCCGCCGATCTTGGCGAAACGGCGCATCGACACCGTGTCGTACAGCGCTTCTTCCGCCGATGGATCGCTCAGTGCATACCACTGCTGCAAAAAGTGGATGCGCAGCATGGTCTCCAGCCGATACGGCTGTCGCCCCGGCTGCCCCGACTTCGGGTAGTGCGGCTCGATCAGCGCCAGCAGGTCCTTCCACGGCACGACCTGGTCCATCTCGGCCAAGAACACCTCACGCCGCGTCCGCTTGCGCTTGCCGTTGTACTCCGCGTCGCCGAAGGTCAGCTGCATCGAAATCGTCTACTCGGGTCGTTGATCGATTGTGGCAGATCACGATGGATTGTTCAGAGTTTCCCTAACAATTGATGGGATGTTTATTGGAAGTTACGATATTTCGCTTGCCGAAAACTTCACAATGGATGATATTTTTGATCCAGAACTAGGTGGAATTGGTTCAGATGGGTTGTTGGGTGATGTATATGGAAAGTTGCGCCATCGTGACAGAGAGATAAACGAATATCTTCAAGATGCGACCGGGGATAATTATCAGAGCGCTAAAGGTTGGCGTCGTGCGGTAGACCCGCTAGTGCTAGACCTAGATGGCGATGGGATCGAGACAGTTGGTGCAAGTGGTAGCATACTTTTCGATCATGAAGGGAACACGGTCAAGCAAGGAACTGGTTGGATTAGTGCCGATGACGGAATATTGGTCTTGGACCGAAATGGAAATGGTTTGATTGATGGTGGGGCGGAGCTTTTTGGCGACTACACTGACGGTGCGGCATTAATGGCAGGCGAGAAGTCGGAACTTTCTGCTGGGCTTCGTGCGCTATCTTCGCTAGATACTAATAAAGACGGTTTTTTCGACTCCCTTGACGAAAAATTTTTCTCTGTTCAGGTCTGGAGAGATCTCAATCAAGACGGAATTTCCAACGCAGGAGAGCTTTTTTCGCTGAACGAGATTGGCGTAAAAAATATTGCGTTGACTCCTACGTCCACAGAGAACGTTGCCTTAGGAAATGGGAATGCCGTCGACAGTTACGGATACTATACCCGTACAGATGGGACTCAGGGTGTCACAGGTGACTTGCTGCTTGCTTCTAATGCATTCCATCGTGACTTTACTGATGAGGTGATTCTGACAACACTGTCGCAGGATTTTGTTAATGTCGCTGGCTCCGGGATGGTAAGGGATCTCCGGGAATCAATTAGCATTAATAGTAATATATATTATTTGCTGAAAGGTGTAACTGTTGGTGCTACGCGATCAAGCGCCTTATCCGAAATGGATGGGGTGCTGCTAGAGTGGGCTAACACCTCCTCGATGCGGTCCAGTGTGGATTATTTCAATGGACAATCTGGTCAAAAAAGCCTTGACGTGAAAGGGACCTCGGTTGATGGCCATGTCTTTGATATCGGCCATATACTTTCTGTCATGGAAAAGTTTAATGGGGAGCTTTTCTTTTCAGGAGGCGACGACGATGTTCCTCTCCGACTTGGGAATTCGACTTGGTCTCCCGTTAGCTCGGGAGTGAGGCTGGGTTTTGAAGTGGTTCTGGGACAAGAGCAGACGGCGTTGTTGATGAAAGGCTATGAAGCTTTGCGGCTTCAGCTTTACAATGGCGTTGTTTTGGACACTCGTTTAAGAGATTACACGGATGAATTAAGGCTCGGCCTTAATGAGTATGGGGAAGTTGTCTTAAAGATGGATCGGGTTGCCGAAAAAGTAAAGGATGCCCTTCGTACAGAGGGTAACCTAGCTGCTATTGAAGATCTTTACGACCTGAAAGAGGGAGCTGGTGGGCTTCCTTTAGATTGGAACTGGGTGGATGTTTTGGTCCAGCTGGGCGACTTGACTCTAGATCGTCAGGATTTTGAGAAGCAAGCGAAGAGTTTAATGGGTGTTATTTTCGGTAGCGCTGTTGAAGGTGGTAGCGCCGACGATGTGATTATAGGAACAAGTGGCGACGATTCGCTTTACGGAAATGTCGGTAATGACACCCTTATAGGCGGCCTCGGCGACGATTCCTTGGATGGTGGGAGCGGAACTAATCAACTCGAAGGTGGCGCCGGCGATGACGTGTTGTCGGTGAACTCGCAGGCCCGCGACAGCGTGTTGATCGGTGGCACCGGTAACGACACGCTCAGCGGCAGCTGGTACTCGGACACCTATGTGTTCAACAAGGGCGACGGCCACGACACGGTGGTGGAAACCTCGTCCTATAGCGGTGCGGTGGACAAGGTCGTGTTCGGCGAGGGTATTGCTGCTGGCGATGTGCGTGTGCTGCGCCAAGGTTCGGATGTCGTATTGGATCTGGGCAACGGCACCGATTCGGTGCGGTTGAAGGATTGGCTCTCGGGCGGCAACGAAAACGATGCGAGCAGCATCGAACAGCTGGTGTTTGCCGACGGCACGATCTGGACACCTGCGACCCTGCGGGCGATGGGCTTGAGCACGCTAGGCACCGATGCGGCAGATACGTTGACCGGCTGGACTGGCAACGACATCCTGTTGGGGGGAGATGGCAATGACACCTTGTCCGGCGGCAGTGGCACAGATCGTCTGGAGGGCGGCGCCGGCGACGATGTGTTGTCGGTGAACTCGCAGGCCCGCGACAGCGTGTTGATCGGTGGCACCGGTAACGACACCCTCAGCGGCAGCTGGTACTCGGACACCTATGTGTTCAACAAGGGCGACGGCCACGACACGGTGGTGGAAACCTCGTCCTATAGCGGTGCGGTGGACAAGGTCGTGTTCGGCGAGGGTATTGCTGCTGGCGATGTGCGTGTGCTGCGCCAAGGTTCGGATGTCGTATTGGATCTGGGCAACGGCACCGATTCGGTGCGGTTGAAGGATTGGCTCTCGGGCGGCAACGAAAACGATGCGAGCAGCATCGAACAGCTGGTGTTTGCCGACGGCACGATCTGGACACCTGCGACCCTGCGGGCGATGGGCTTGAGCACGCTAGGCACCGATGCGGCAGATACGTTGACCGGCTGGACTGGCAACGACATCCTGTTGGGGGGAGATGGCAATGACACCTTGTCCGGCGGCAGTGGCACAGATCGTCTGGAGGGCGGCGCCGGCGACGATGTGTTGTCGGTGAACTCGCAGGCCCGCGACAGCGTGTTGATCGGTGGCACCGGTAACGACACCCTCAGCGGCAGCTGGTACTCGGACACCTATGTGTTCAACAAGGGCGACGGCCACGACACGGTGGTGGAAACCTCGTCCTATAGCGGTGCGGTGGACAAGGTCGTGTTCGGCGAGGGTATTGCTGCTGGCGATGTACGCGTGCTGCGCCAAGGTTCGGATGTCGTATTGGATCTGGGCAACGGCACCGATTCGGTGCGGTTGAAGGATTGGCTCTCGGGCGGCAACGAAAACGATGCGAGCAGCATCGAACAGCTGGTGTTTGCCGACGGCACGATCTGGACACCTGCGACCTTGCGGGCGATGGGTTTGACCACGCTAGGCACCGATGCGGCAGATACGTTGACCGGCTGGACTGGCAACGACATCCTGTTGGGGGGAGATGGCAATGACACCTTGTCCGGCGGCAGTGGTACCGATCGTCTGGACGGCGGTGCAGGCGACGATGTGTTGTCGGTGAACTCGCAGGCCCGCGACAGCGTGTTGATCGGTGGCACCGGTAACGACACCCTCAGCGGCAGCTGGTACTCGGACACCTATGTGTTCAACAAGGGCGACGGCCACGACACGGTAGTGGAAACTTCGTCCTATAGCGGTGCGGTGGATCGCGTAAGCTTTGGACGCGAGATCCGTTTAGAAGATGCGGTTTTCACGCGATCTGGAAATGATCTCTTGATTGCCCTGAGAGATAGCGAGGATCAACTTGCCGTAGCAGGGTGGTTTAGTTCGGAAGCAGCGCAGGTTGAATACCTGGATTTCCGGGATGGATCGGTGGCTGCGAGCGAAGTATCTAGTTTGATTGATGCTATGGCAGTCGCAAACGCCTCGTCCGCTTCATTTACTGTGTCACGTGAGATGCAAGAGACAAGGCTGGTGCTTGCAAGCTCGCCTATCTGAATAAAAATCACAATGTAGTCGATATTGAGGGCTCCGCTAGGGAAACTCTGAACAATCCATCGTGATCTGCCACAATCGATCAACGACCCGAGTAGACGATTTCGATGCAGCTGACCTTCGGCGACGCGGAGTACAACGGCAAGCGCAAGCGGACGCGGCGTGAGGTGTTCTTGGCCGAGATGGACCAGGTCGTGCCGTGGAAGGACCTGCTGGCGCTGATCGAGCCGCACTACCCGAAGTCGGGGCAGCCGGGGCGACAGCCGTATCGGCTGGAGACCATGCTGCGCATCCACTTTTTGCAGCAGTGGTATGCACTGAGCGATCCATCGGCGGAAGAAGCGCTGTACGACACGGTGTCGATGCGCCGTTTCGCCAAGATCGGCGGGCTGGATGAGGTGCCGGACGAGACGACGATTCTCAACTTCCGCCATCTGTTGGAGCAGCACGATTTGGCGCGCAAGCTGTTCAATCGGGTCAACGCGCACCTGTCGCGCAAGGGGCAGAGCTTGCGCGGCGGGACGATCGTGGACGCCACGATCATCGCTGCGCCCAGCTCGACCAAGAACAAGGATGGCGAGCGCGATCCGGAGATGCACCAAACCAAGAAGGGCAACCAGTACTACTTCGGGATGAAGGCGCACATCGGGGTGGACGATGACTCCGGGCTGGTGCACCACGTGGAGTGCACGGCGGCCAACGTGGCCGATATCACACAAGCGCACAAGCTGCTGCACGGCAAGGAGGACACGCTGTGCGCGGACAGCGGCTACACCGGGCTTGAGAAACGCGAGGAGATGAAGCGCAAGCGCAAACTGCGCTACCTGATCGCGGAGAAGCCCTCGAAGCTGAAGCAGATTAAGAACAAGCGCGAACTGAAGTTGGCCAAGCGCTGGGAGCACACAAAAGCCAGCCTGCGTGCAAAGGTGGAACACCCGTTTCGGGTGATCAAGCGCCAGTTTGGCTACGTCAAGGTGCGCTATCGCGGTTTGGCGAAGAACACCGCACAGATGCTGATGCTGTTTGCGCTGTCGAATCTGTGGCTGAAGCGCAAAGAGTTCATTACCGCCGCGGGGTAGGTGCGCCCGTAATCGGGACGATACCCCGAAAAAGCGCCAAAAACGGCGAAAAACCGAGGATCTGAGCGCGGTCACCGCGACCGATATGGCTTACCACATCCTCCGATCGCGTTGTTCAGACCTTCCCTAGCTGGCGGAGCCCTCTTTTTGTTCGACAGAAATTATTGCTTGGTGAGCTATGGTCATCTAAAAATTTGAATTAATTCCTTGCTGCAATGTTGAGTCCCACGTGCAGATTTGAAATCTGTTGTCTCATGGCATGTGAGTGCGGATAAGCCTAGTGAACAAACGTGGCAAAACCCGCCGCACCCTCTAGAATCGCCCCATGAGCCCCATCTCCCCCGACTACCCCACCCTCCAATCCATCGGCTGGCCCTGGCCCGGACCGCCTGAAGAGGCGGCCTGGCAGGCGGTGTTTGCCGCGCATCCGCAGGCGTTGCCGGCGCGGGTGGTGGAGCAGCACCGTACCGGCTATGTGGTGGCCGATACGCCGGAGGCCAGCCTGAAGGCCGAGTCGTTGCCGGAGTGGCAGCGGCCGCGCTTTCCCAGCCATGAGCGGGCGGCGGTGGGCGATTGGGTGTTGATGGAGGGCAAGCGCATCGTGGCGCTGCTGCCGCGGCGCACCTCGATCAAGCGGGGGGCGGCCGGCGAGCATTACCACCAGCAGGTGATCGCGGCCAATATCGATACGGTGTTCATCGTGTGCGGGCTGGATGCGGACTTCAATCCGCGCCGCATCGAGCGTTATCTGTTGCTGGTCGGCGGTGGCGGTGCGCAGCCGGTGGTGGTGCTGACCAAGGCCGACCAGACCGAATACGCCGAGGATGCGTTGGCGGTGCTGGAAGAGCTGGAGGCGCAGAATATTCCGTTGCGCGTGGTCAATGCCAAGGATCCGGCCAGCGTGGCCGCGTTGCGGCCATGGCTGGGCGACGGCCGCACGGCGGTGCTGGTGGGTTCGTCGGGTGCGGGCAAATCGACCCTGACCAATACCTTGCTCGGCACGCAGAAGATGAAGACCAATGCCGTGCGCGAGAACGATTCGCGCGGCCGGCATACCACCACGCACCGTGCGTTGATCCCGTTGCCTTCCGGCGCCTGCCTGATCGACACGCCCGGGATGCGCGAGCTCAAGCCGACCGGTGAAGAGGATCTGGCCGAAGGCGGTTTCTCGGACGTGGAGGCGTTGGCGGCGCAGTGCCGCTTCAACGATTGCGCGCATATCGCCGAGCCGGGCTGTGCGGTGCGTGCGGCGATCGATGCAGGCGAGCTCGACCCGGAGCGCGTTGCCAACTACATGAAGCTGCGGGTGGAAGTGGCCAGCGCGGCCGAAAAACTTGCCACCCGTGTTGCGCAGAACAATCGCGGCAAGGGCTCGGGCAAGCGACCGGCCAGCGTCGATCGCCCCGGGCGGCGCTGATGCCATCGCGCAAGGGGCCGCCGGACATCGTCCATCACGCGGCGCTGGATGCGCGCCTGGTCAAGGCCGTACGCGGTGTGCGTCTGCTGGCCTTGGCCAGCTGGCCGCGCTCGCTGCAGGAGCCGTTTCTCGACAGCGTGGCGCGCGGGCAGCCTAAATTGCCGCAGGTCGAGTACCCGGCACTGGATTTCGCCGATACCCGGCGCGAGCTGGCCGCCATTGCCAAGCACGCCGACCCGCATCATCCGCTGGGTGAATACCTCATCGATTCGGCGCATAGCTGGAGTCTTGCCGCAGGGTTGCTGGAGTCGTTGGGCACCACGGCGGTGAGCGATTACTCGGCGCAATTGTTCGGCGTGCCGGAGGACCCCATGCCGGGCAACGGGCCGAGCACTCGCGAAGCGGCGCAGCATTTCATTCAGATCGCGCAAGAGCTGGATCGCGAACTGATGGCGCCGGAAGAGCAGGTGCCTGTCTCGGCCACCGCCTTGCGCATGCAGCTGCAGAACGACCTGGACGGGTTTTTCGAAGGGCGCGTCATCACCGTCACGCTCGATCCGGATCTGCTCGCCAAGGCCGCGGCCGGCGCGCATCGCATTCGCTTGCGTACCGGTGCCACGTTCAGCGATTACGACCGTGCGCAGCTGTTCCATCACGAAGCGCTGGTGCATTCGCTGACGGCGCTCAACGGGCGCGCGCAGGTGCATCTGCCCAGCCTGGGTATTTCTTCCCCGCGCACGACCGCAACGCAGGAAGGCCTGGCCACGTTTGCCGAGCAGATCACCGGCAGCATCGATATCGAGCGCATGAAGCGCATCAGCCTGCGCATCGAAGCGATTGCGATGGCGCGTTCGGGTGCGGATTTCATCGAGGTATTTCGCTATTTCACCTCAGGCGGGCAGAGCGCTGCAGAAAGCTTTTCGTCGGCACAGCGCGTGTTTCGCGGCGTGCCGACCAGTGGCGGCGGTGCCTTCACCAAGGACACCGTGTATCTGCGTGGTTTGGTGGCGGTGCACACCTTCTTCCGCCATTCGTTGCAGCGCGACCAGCTGCAGCTGTGCCGTTACCTGTTCGCCGGCAAGATGGCATTGGGCGATGTGGCGCGCTTTGCGCCGTTGTTCGACAGCGGCGTACTGGTCGCGCCACGCTGGCTGCCGCCGTGGGTGAGCCGTATCAGCGGGCTGGCCGGTATGTTGGCGTTCTCGTTGTTCGCCAACCGCATCCGCATGGATCAACTGCAGCCGCCGGCAATGAATGTGTGAGGCAAGGCGTTTGCTGCGGTTACGGCGCATCGCGGCGCCAGACAGTTGCCGGCGAGGCTGGCGAGACGTTGTTGGGTGAGCGCGGATGGCGCGCAGCAGCCGGCAAGTGAAAGACACATGCGGCGCGCCGAGTACCAACGGCGCCTGTTAGCTGCACTCGCTTGTTGGACGCAATCGCTGCATTCATGAACATATGCAGCAGACACACGCGCTCTACACGGGGCTGCAACGGGCTGAACCGCACACTGGCCATCTTGCCCGGTCGGGCCATGACATAAGGCGATACGATGAACGTTTTGATGGTGCTGACGTCCCACGACCAGCTCGGCGACACCGGCAAGAAGACCGGATTTTGGCTGGAAGAGTTTGCCGCGCCGTATTACGTGTTCAAGGATGCAGGCGCGCAGATCACCCTGGTCTCACCCAAGGGCGGCCAGCCGCCCCTGGACCCCAAGAGCGACGAGCCCGACGCACAAACCGAGGCGACCAAGCGCTTCAAGCAGGATCCTGAGGCGCAAAAAGCCCTGGCAAGCACGCACCGTCTGGTCGATATCAAGGCCGAGGACTTCGATGTGCTGTTCTACCCGGGTGGCCACGGCCCGCTCTGGGATCTGGCCGAAGACGCCGATTCCATCGCGCTGATCGAAGCGTTCGCCAAGGCCGACAAACCGCATGGCCTTGTCTGCCACGCGCCGGGCGCGCTGCGTCGGGTCAAGGGCAGCGACGGCAAGCCGCTGGTCAACGGCCGCCGCGTCACCGGCTTCACCAATAGCGAAGAAGAGGGCGTGGGCCTGACCAAGATCGTGCCGTTCCTGGTCGAGGACGTGCTGACCGAACTCGGCGGCAAGTACGAAAAGGGCGCCGACTGGGGCGTGTACGTGGTCACCGACGGCACCCTGGTCACCGGTCAGAACCCGGCCTCGTCGGAGAAGGCCGCACAAACGCTGCTCGCGATGGCAAAGCGCTGATCTTGGCAACCGACGGGTCCTGAAAAAGCCCCTCTCCGTCGGGACTTACGGCACGGCTCGCGCGCCGCTGGTGCGCGGGCTGTGCTGCACTTGCACTAGCAAAGGGGCAGCGAAGTGGCTGCAAGCGACGGTGCGGCTCACTAAACGCCCGACAATCTGCCGCTTACGCCGATCGAGTGCATGTTCAGTTCCCACGCTGCAGCCAACGCACGCCGTAAGCCGGAAGCACGATCGATCCATCGTCGCTCGCCGCTGCGCCATCAACTGCATCATCGATCGCCAGCAGTGTCCATCCATCGATGCCAGTTGCCGCAAGCTCCACGTCGAGCGACTGGTCGCTGAAGTTGTGCAAGGCGATAAAGCTGTCGCCGCGCGTCAACGCGAACACGCGAGAGTCGTTCAACGCAATGCTGCCCAGCGCCTGATCTGCCGCCAGCGCGGTGAGCGCGGCACGTTGCCGGATCAATCCACGCAAACGCCGGTACACCGTGCCACTCAGGCTCTTGGCATCGTGACGCTGGGCGGCACGCTGCCAATCCATCGCCGGCCGATGCAGCCAACGGCCTTCATGCCGGCGCTGCGGATCGTCGCGATAGCCGGGGTCATTGACCATGGCCAATTCGTCGCCCATGTAGATCAGCGGCACACCTGGCATGGCAAGCGCAATGGCATACAGCAGCACCAGCCGGTCCACTGCAACGGCCAAAGCAGCAGCATCGCCTGCCTCCTGAGCGGCCTGGATGCCCGCCAACGCAGCTGCCATGCCATTGGTGCCATGCACGCCGTCGCCGCTGCTCTGGAAGCTCTCGCCGCGCGCGTAACTGCCCGGCACCGCGTTGGCATAGAAGCGCGCCACATCGCGTAGCGAGAACGGCGGCTGCGCTGCATTGCCGGAGGCTTCGTGCTGCAGCACATTCCAGCCGATATCGTCATGGCAACGCACATAGCTCAGCCATGCACAGTGGCGCGGCAAAGGCGGACTGTGCGCGATCACGTGGTGCAGGATGTCGCCGCGTTGCAACGCCAGTGCCGACCAGCCGGCCGCCATCAAGGTGCTGTGATACGCCAGATGGCATTCGTGGCCCTGGTCCGTGCCGCTCCCGAAGTACGGTGGCAGTTGCGTCATCGGCACGATGGCTTCGGCCTTCATCACCACCGCCGGCGCGACGATATCGGTCACCGCGCGCAGTGCCACCAGCAGGGTGTGCGCCTCGGGTTGGTTCATGCAATCGGTGCCGATGCGCTTCCACAGATAGGCCGTGGAATCCAGGCGGAATGCTTCCACGCCCAGATTGGCCAGCCGCAGCATCGCCAGGGCCATGTCGCCGAACACCGCCGGGTTGCTCCAGTTCAAATCCCATTGATACGGATAGAACGTGGTCCACATCCACTGGGCGGTGTCGTCCACCCAGGTGAAGTTGCCGGGCGCGGTGTGCGGAAACACCTGCCCCAGCGTGGCTTCGTACCGGTCGGGCAGGGTGCGGTCGGCAAAGTGATGGTAGTAGTCGAGATAGCGTGCGTCGCCGGCGCGGGCCGCCTGTGCCCAGGCGTGATCGTCGGCGGTGTGATTGAGCACGAAGTCAGCGCACAGGCTGATGCCGGCTTCGCGCAGGCGGCTGGTGAGCGCGATCAAGTCGTCGTTGCTGCCCAGGCTGGGTTCCACCTGGCCGTAATCGCTGACCGCAAAGCCGCCGTCGTTGTCGCCGGCGCGTGCGCGCAGGAATGGCAGCAGGTGCAGGTAGCGCACGCCCAGTTCCTGCAGATACGGCACGTGTTCGGCCACGCCTTGCAGCGTGCCGGCAAAGCGGTCTGCATAGGCGCTGTAGCCGAGCATGTGCGGTTCGCCGAACCAGCCAGCGTGCCGCGTGCTGTCGAGCGCTTGCAACGCTTGCGGACGTTGCCGGGCGATGTCGCCCACCTCGCCCAGCCATTGCGCCAACCACGACGCATAGTCGGCACGCTGGCCGTACAGCGCATGCAAGGCCTCCAGCAAACGCGACGCGTGCTGGTCGTAGCGCGACAACAGCACCTCGGCGTGTTGCGGGTCCAGCGGCCCGGCAAAAGCCGCGCGCAGTGCGGGGGGATCGATCG
This sequence comes from Xanthomonas sp. NCPPB 3569, assembly GCF_041475645.2. Classification (NCBI taxonomy): domain Bacteria; kingdom Pseudomonadati; phylum Pseudomonadota; class Gammaproteobacteria; order Lysobacterales; family Lysobacteraceae; genus Xanthomonas; species Xanthomonas sp. NCPPB 3569. The sequence goes on along the minus strand of NZ_CM192969.1, from coordinate 4,051,663 downwards.
GGCAGGTGCTCATTGGAAGCCGCCGGGCAGAACCCGGCGCGGGGTCCTTAAAAGTCGTAACGCAGGCTGATGCTGGTGGTACGGCCGGCGATCGAACGCGCACGGATGATGCCATTGGCCGGGATGGTCGCCTCTTCGGCTTCGGTCAGGCCAAAGGTGTTGAACAGGTTGTTGACGTTGAGCGCCACGGTGAGCGCATCGGTGACGCGGTAGTCGCCGAACAGGTTCACCTGCGTGTAGCCGGGCATCTTCAACTGATTGGCGTCTTGCGTGTAGGCGTCGGTGGTGCCGATCAGGTTCACGCCGAACTGGTAGTTGTCGCCGCGGTAGCTGGGCGTGAGCTGCCACACCACATCGGCCTGGCGGCGCGGCACGTTGCCGGCATTTTCCGGGGTGATCTGATCGCGCGAGATTTCTGCATCGGTCCAGGTCAGGCCGCCGTTGAGGGTAAACCCTTCATAGCGGTAGCTGGCTTCCAGTTCCACGCCGTGCGCTTCATAGCTGCGATTGAAGAAACGCTGGCTGGTGATTTCGAAGTTCTGCTCCTGGGTACGCGCAGAGAACGCGGTGGCGAACAGGCTCAGCCCGTCGCGGCGCCACTTCAGGCCCGCTTCGGCCTGGCGCACCACATTGACGCCTTCCTCGGAAGATACCGAACCGTCGTCGCGCACCACGCCGAACAACAAACGGTCTGCGTTGGCGCGTGCGCCGCGGCTGATGCGCGCAAACGCGCCCAGGTCGTCGGTGATCAGATAGTTGCCGCCCAGCGAGTACGACAGGTAATTCCAATCGTAGTCCACCGGCCGCGAATTGGCGGTGTCGACCGTGGCCACGCGCTGTTCCACCGGTTGGATCACGCCATCGCCGTTGACGTCCAGGTTCTGTGCGATGGCGGTGCCGTTGTAGCTGCCGCGCGCATCGCCCATGTCGTAGCGCAGGCTGCCGTCGATGCTGAACTTGCCGCTGTCGAAGGTCAGCGCAACGTAGGGCGCGTTGACGTCGTAACGCACATCGTAGCTGCGGGTAACGCAGCAGTCGCCCCAGAATGGTGTGCCATAGGCGTACAGGCCGTTCTGCGAGCGTGAGACGCCGGCCGCGTCCACCACGTTGAGCAAGCGCGAATTGCGGCCCAGGCTCTGCACGTAGGAATTCCAGGTCCAGTCCATGTCGATGGTCTGGCGCGAGCTGTAATAGCCCATGCGCAGGTTCAGCGTCCGCCCGTCGCCGCCGAACTCGCGCGAGACGCTGAGGTCGTTGGTGACGTTGCCCAGGTCGTTGATGGCTACGTTAAATAGGTGCGTGCGGATCGCATTGCCGGTATAGGCCTGGCCGGCGTCGGGGCCGCTGGCCTGCACCAGCTGCGCACCGGCACCGCCGATGGACGCGGCCAGCGACGCGGCGTCGGTGACTTCGGCCGGGAACGGGCTGACGAAGCGGCCGCTATTGTCGGCGACGCGGAACTTCTCGCTCAGGTTCCAGCCATTGCCCAGGTCGAACCAGGCTTCGGCACCGATGGTGCGCGAGATGGGGTGCATGCCGTCGCCCAGATCGGTGCGGCGCGGCTGGTTGTTGCCGTCCAGGCCCACGTCGGTGCGGAAATTGCGGCTGTACAAGGTGTCGTTGCCGGGATCGAAACCGGGAAAGCCGCCCAGGTCTGGCGAGCCATCGCGGCCGCGCACCGAGGTGGGTACCGGCAGGTAGCCAGCGGCGCGGTCGTTGAGGTATTTGCCGTACAGGCGCACGTAGCCGTTCTCGAACAGGCGGGTGAGGTTGGCCTTGAGTTGGCCGCCCTTGTCGGTGGTGTAACCGGCATCGCGCACGCCATCGCCCTGGCGGAAGAAGCCGCCGATGTTGAACTGCCACTGCTCAGCGAACGGTGCGCCGTAATTGAAATCGATGCGGGTGTTGTCGTAGTCCAGGCCGCGGCTGACGCCGACGCTGCCGCCTGCGGTGTCGCCGGTCTTGCTGATGAAGTTGATGATGCCGCCGGGCGCATTGCTGGTGAAGGTGGACGCCGAGCCGCCGCGGATGGCTTCGATGCGGTCCAGGGTGAAATCCGAACGCAGGAAGATGTCCGAGTTGCCGAAGGCGATATCGCCGAACTCCATCACCGGCAAGCCGTCTTCCTGCAGTTGCAGGAATTTCGCGCCACCGGAGGCCACCGGCAAGCCACGCACGGCGATGTTGGCATTGCCTTCGCCACCGCTGGACTCGGAGCGGATACCGGGAATGTTGCGGAAGATTTCTGCAGTGCTGCGCGGCGCCGATTGCTCGATGGCCTCGGCACCGACGGTGCTGACCGAGACGCTGGACTTGAGTTTGGTGGTGGCGGTGGACGTACCGGTGACGAACACCGAATCCAGGTTGACCGCGGCGCTGTCGGCAGCCGGCGGCGTGGCCGGCGCAGCGGCGGCGGCGTCCTGGGCCAGCGCGGCGGGCGCGCACAGGCAGGACACGACCGCGCAGGCCAGAGCATGCAGGCGCATGGTGTGCAGGGTGGACATTGCGATTCTCTCTCTCACAGGTGGTGGTATGCCGACGCCTGCATCGTCCCCTCCCAGGGAGTGGCCATGTGTGGCCTGCAGTGCAAGCGCAGTAATACGCTGCAATACAATCGATTGCAATCTTGCGGCGCAGCATAAATTGCAATCTTCATCCGCTTTATTTCATATAGGCAGCGTGTTGCGACGCAGCGTTACAATCGATTGCAAGAGCGGCAAGTTACAGTGCGCTGCGGCCAGTGGAAGCCGCACCGATGCCCAGGGCCTTGCATGTCGTCGACCGTTCCTCCGCTCTCCTTCGTACGCATCCTGGCGCTCAATGCCGGGTTCTTTGGCGTGCAATACAGCTTCGGGCTGCAGCAGAGCAACATGAGCCCGATCTACAACTACCTGGGCGCCGACCACGCCAACCTGCCGTACCTGTGGCTGGCCGGGCCGATCACCGGCCTGGTGCTGCAGCCGTTTGTTGGCGCCTGGAGCGACCGCTCGGTGACGCGGTGGGGCCGGCGCATGCCGTACATGGTGCTGGGCGCGCTGGTGTGCAGCCTGTGTCTGCTGGCGATGCCGTTCAGTACCGCGCTATGGATGGCAGTGTGCCTGCTGTGGGTGCTGGATGCGGCCAACAACGTGGCGATGGAGCCTTACCGTGCACTGGTGAGCGACGTACTGGCGCCGCCGCAGCGGCCGCTGGGTTATCTGACGCAGAGCGCATTTACCGGCCTTTCGCAGACGCTGGCCTACCTGACGCCGCCGTTGCTGGTGTGGCTGGGCATGAACCAGGACGCTGCCAACGCGCACCACATCCCTTACGTCACCATTGCCGCGTTCGTGATCGGCGCGGGCTTTTCAGCAGGCTCGATCCTGCTCACCGCGCGCAGCGTGCGCGAGCCGGCGATCGCGCCGGCAGAGATCGCGCGCATCCGCCAGAGTGGCGCTGGGCTGGGCGCGACCGTGCGCGAAATCGGCAGCGCGCTGCGCCAGATGCCGCCCACCATGCGCCAGTTGGCGCCGGTGATGCTGTTTCAGTGGTACGCGATCTTTTGCTACTGGCAATACATCGTGCTCTCGCTGTCGACCACGTTGTTCGGCACCACCGACCCCACCTCGCATGGTTTTCGCGAGGCCGGCCTGGTCAATGGGCAGATCGGCGGCTTCTACAATTTCGTCGCGTTTCTGGCGGCGTTTGCGATGGTGCCGGTGGTGCGTCGCTTCGGTCCCAAGTACACGCATGCGGCCTGCCTGGTCGCCGCCGGTATCGGCATGTGGCTGCTGCCTGGCATCGAAAATCGCTGGCTGATGTTGCTGCCGATGAGCGGCATTGGCCTGGCCTGGGCCAGCATGATGGGCAACCCGTACCTGATGCTGGCCGACAGCATCCCGCCCGAGCGCACCGGCGTGTATATGGGCTTGTTCAATCTGTTCATCGTGCTGCCGATGCTGATCCAGATCGTCACCTTGCCGCTGTATTACGAGCACGTGCTGCATGGCGACCCGCGCAACGTGGTCCGCCTGGCTGGCGCGCTAATGCTGGCAGCGGCAGCGGCGATGCTGTGCGTGCGCGTCCGCAAGCCGAAAGTGATCCTGACAGATTCTTAGCAATACCTAGCTGACATCGCCGGCTGCCGAAGATGCGAGACGTGCATGCCTGCCGGGTTGCCGAGGACGGTGGATCGACTGGCCGCCTGCTCCCCTCATCCGCCCTTCGGGCACCTTCTCCCGCAGGCGGGAGAAGGACGCGGGCTGACGGCTGGTATCTCCGAATCCGCAATCCCGAATCCCCAATCCCCAATCCCCAATCCCCAATCCCCAATCCCCAATCCCCAATCCCCAATCCCCAATCCCCAATCCCCAATCCCCAATCCCCAATCCCCAATCCCCAATCCCCAATCCCCAATCCCCGCTTCACGCCGACTCGCGCACCACCAGCTTCACCGGCATTTCAACCGATTGCACCTGCTCGCCTGCAATCAGCGCCAGCAGCCGGTCTACCAACAGCCGCGCGGCCAGGCCCAGATCCTGCTGTACGGTGGTCAACGGCGGTTGGCTGTAGGCGGCCAGCGGGATGTCGTCGAAGCCCACCAGCGAGATGTCCTGCGGCACGCGGTGGCCGGCCTCGACCAGGGCACGGATGGCACCCACGGCGATCACATCGGAGGCGGCGAACAAGCCATCGGGCGGGTCGGCTTTCTTAAGCATCGCGCGGGTGAGGCGGTAGGCATCTTCGCTGACGAAATGGCTGCGCGCGTGCAGCCGCGTATCGAATTCCAGCCCGTGCCGTTCCAGCGTGTGGCGATAGCCGGCAAACCGCGGCGCCACCTCCGGCAACTGGTCATCGCCCAGAAAGGCGATGCGCTGGCGGCCGCTGGCGATGAGATGTTCGGTGGCGAGCACGCCGCCCTGGAAATTGTCGCTGCCCACGCTGATGTACGACTGCCCATCGATGCGGCTGCCCCATACCGCCATCGGCAGGCCGTCGCGTGCGGCTGCATCCAGCGCGGCGTGTTCGAAACTTTGTCCCAGCACGATGACGCCGTCGGAGCGGCTGCCGCGCGCAAGTTGTTCCACCCAGCCATCCTGATGCCGGTCCAGCTTGGAGAGCAGCATGCTGTAGCCGCGTCCGGTGAGCTCTTCGGCCAGCAGCGCCAGCATGGTCATCAGGAACGGGTCGGAAAGCGGTTGATCCAGCGCATGCATCATCGGCACCGCCACGCTCACGGTGTTGGAGCGTTTGGCGCGCAGGCTGCGTGCCACCGGGTCGACCTGGTAGCCGGCATCGGCCGCAATCTGCTTGATGTAGGCGCGGGTGCGTTCGGCCACGACCGGGCTGCCGGCCAGGGCCCGCGACACAGTGGATTCGGATACGCCCGCCATCCGCGCGATGTCGGCCATCTGCGGACGGGCAGTGAGCGTGGTGCGGTCTGAAGGTTTGGCCATGGCAGCGCGCTGCGGAAAAGCCAGAGTGTAATCAGTTCGCACTAGAGGCGGGTTGTCTGCACGGTGGCGGCTGCTTGTGCACGCGGGCAGGGCGTGCACGCGCACGAATCTCCTAGCCTTGTGGGCGCTCCCGTAGATCGGGCGCCGGACGTGCAGGGGAGGCGGGCAGCGGGACATCGGCAGTGCGCGGTGACAGTGTGGTGCGCCCGCTCAACCCATGTAGAGCCCGCCGTTGACCGCGTAGTCGGCACCGGTGACATACGCGGCATCGTCAGACGCCAACCAGGCGCACAGGCCGGCCACTTCGGCCGGTTTGCCGAGCCGGCGCACCGGCACCGAGGTGGCCAGGCGATCGAGCACATCCGGCGGAAAACTGCTGATCGAGGCGCTGGCGATATAGCCGGGCGAGATGGTGTTGACGGTGACCCCGCGCGAGGCGACCTCTTGCGCCAACGCGCGACTGAAGCCATGCATGGCCGCCTTGGCGGTGGCGAAGTTGATCTGACCGATCTGGCCCTTGTGCGCGCTGACCGAGCCGATATTGACGATGCGTCCCCAGCCGCGCGAGGTCATGCCATCGACCACCTGCTTGGTGATGTTGAACAATGAATGCAGGTTGCTGGCGATCACCGCATTCCAGTCGTCGCGGCTCATCTGCCGGAACAAGGTGTCGCGGCTACCGCCGGCATTGTTGACCAGCACATCGATCTCGCCGACTTCGGCCTTGACCTTGGCGAACGCAGCCACGGTGGATTCCCAATCGGCGGCATTGCCTTCGGATGCCACGAAATCGAAGCCCAACTCGCGCTGCTCGCGCAACCACGACGCCTTGCGCGGCGAATTGGGTCCGCAACCGGCAACCACGGTATGCCCGCTGCGCGCCAGCTTCTGGCAGATCGCGGTGCCGACACTGCCCATGCCACTGGTGACGTATGCGATGCGGAGAGTCATTGGGTGTCACTCCTTCGGAGTTGGGGAATAGGGAGTGGGGAATCGGGAGAGCAGCTTCTGCGGCCCCTGCTTTTTCAGTTGGAAGTCGGGAATCGAGACGAAAGCGCAGCGCCGCTCTTACGATTCCCCACTCCCTATTCCCCATTCCCGGCGGGCGTCAACGCGCCAACGGAAACAAGCCAAACAACAATCCGCCGCCCAGCATCAACAGCGAAATCAGCACCGCCCACTTGAGCGTGAAGCGTTGATGGTCGGCGAAATCGACCTTGGCCAGGCCGACCAGAAGATAGGTCGATGGCACCAGGGGGCTGAGCAGGTGCACCGGCTGGCCGGCGAGCGAAGCGCGGGCCATTTCCACCGGCGTGATGCCGTAATGGCTGGCGGCTTCGGACAGGATCGGCAGCACACCGAAATAGAACGCGTCGTTGGACATGAAAAACGTAAACGGCATGCTGACGATCGCCGTGATCACTGCCAGATACGGGCCCCAGCTGTCGGGAATGACGGCCAGAAAACTGCGCGACATCGCTTCGACCATGCCGGTGTTGGACAGGATGCCGGTGAAGATGCCGGCGGCGAAGATCAGCGACACCACCGACAGCACATTGCCGGCGTGATTGACCAGGCGGCGGCGCTGCTCGGCCAGGTTGGGGTAGTTGATCATCAGCGCCAGCGCGAAGCCGATCATGAACAGCACCGGCATCGGCAGCACACCCTTCACCAGCGCGCCCATCAAGACCAACGTCAACAGCAGATTCACCCACAGCAGCTTGGGCCGCTTCATGTCCTCGGTGTCTTCCACGCGCGGCAGGGCGTCGTTGTCTTCGGGGATGCTGGTTTCCAGCCAGTTGCCGTCCGCCGGCAGGCGCACCACGCCCAGGCGGCGACGCTCGCGCATGCCCAGATACCAGGCCAGCGTGAGAATGCCGGCGATCGCCAACACCATGGCCGGCACCAACGGCACGAACACATCGGCCGGATCCACATGCAGCGCGGTAGCGGCACGCGCGGTGGGGCCGCCCCACGGGGTCAGGTTCATCACGCCGCTGGCAAGGATGGTGACGCAGGTCAGGTTGAGCGCGTTCATGCCCAGGCGCTGGTACAGCGGCAACATCGCAGAGACGGTGATCATGTAGGTGGTCGAGCCGTCGCCGTCGAGCGAGATCAGCAGCGCCAGGATCGCCGTACCCATCACGATCTTCAGCGGATCGCCCTTGACCAGGCGCAGGATGCGGCCGACCAGCGGATCGAACAGCCCGGCATCGATCATCACCCCGAAATACAGGATGGCGAACATCAGCATCACGCCGGTGGGCGCGATCTTCTTGATGCCTTCTAGCATCATGTCGTTGATGCCGGTGCCGAAGCCGCCCAGCAACGCGAACACGATCGGCACCGTGATCAGAGCCACCAGCGGCGACAACCGCTTGCTCATGATCAGGTACATGAAGGTGATCACCATTCCGAAACCGAGCGCGGTCAGCATGCGGGCAAATCCTTTGAGGCGTACAGCAGGGGGAGAGTGGAGCTCAGGGGTGCGCAGGATGCGCAGCGCCGACGATGCAGGTATGCGGTTGCTGCGGAAGGCACGCGAGATAACGCAAGCGCGGCGCTGCGCGCGGGTATGCCCAGGTAGCAGCGCATAGCACCGGGATGCACGAACGGCGTGCGCACCTCGGTCGTTCCGAATGCCGACACGATGCAGTTGCGCATCAGAAGTCGTACTGGAAGCGGCCGGTTACCGCCAGCGTGTGGTCGACCACCGCATCCATGGTGCGGTCGCGGTTGCGGCTATCGATCACGTTGAGCATCACGCGCAGGTTCGGCTTGAAGTACCAGTTGCCGCCCAGCGTCCACGACTGCGTGCTGGCGTTGATGAAGTCCGGTTGCCCGTCCAGATGCTGGTTGCCACGCATGTAGTCGTAGCGTAATGCCAGCTCGAACGCACCGGAGGGACGGTTGGGCGTGGCGATGCGGCTGAAGCGGCCGGTCTTGCGGTCGTAGCCGCGCGATTCGCCGGTGACGAACCAGCTGACCAGCCCATAGCTGGCCAACACCTTGGCATGCTGCGCGCCATCGTCGAGCAGGCCGCCGCTGAATTCGCTCTGCCACGACCACGGGCCGAGCACTTCGGCGTATTCCAGCGACCACTTGTCGAAATCGGTGTCGCGGCCATCTGCAAAGCGTGCCAGGGTGATGCGGCTATTGTTGGCCAGATCGTTTTCCGGACGTGGGCGGATCAGCAGCGACGAAGCGCCCCCACTGCCCGGATGCGAATAGCGCTCGTGCGCCAGCGAGATACCGAGGTGGCGCAAGCGTGCCTCGCCCATCTCCGGCGCGTAGGTCAGGCGCGTGCCGAGCGCGCCGCCCTTGGTCGAGGAATTGTCGATGCTTTCCAGGCTGTAGGCGGAAGTGGACCAGGTCGCATCCGGGCGATTGGTCTGCCAGGAAATGGCCTTGCGGTAGATCGGCGCCAGCGTGGTCGAGGCGTAGCCGCGTTCCAGGAACGGGCCGTAGTTGGAGCCGGTGCGATCGTCCAGCGAGAAGTACTGCTTGAACTGGCCAACGGTCAGCGTGCCGGCCGAAAATTTCTTGGCGATATAGACATCGCGCGCCAGGATGCCGCGGCTGCCCGGTTCGTATTGCAGTCCGGCGAAATCTGCCTCGGCCTTGTAATTGAACCCGTAGAACTTGCCCGACACATCCAGCCACACGCGGCGGAACTGGGTGTCGTTGGGTTCGCGCGCACCGCGGTCGTCGTTGTCGAACACGGTGAAGTCCCAATGCACGCGCCCGCCCACCTCGGCAGTGACCGGGCCGGCCTCGTCGGCGGCATGTGCCGCCGGTGCCAGGCAGATCGCCGCGCAGGCACCGAAGGCACGCAAACGCAAGGTGTCGTTGCTCACAGACCCTCCCAGGTACATGTGTGAATCACGTTTGGCGATGCGCCGCACAACCGCCGCGGCGTGTTGGCAGCAGCCTAGTCCGGCGAAGCTGTCATGGACCTGTCAGTGCGTGGGAATGGGGAATCGGGAATGGGGAATCGCAACAGCGGGATTCCGGCAACGGGTGCCTAGGTGTAGAAGCTTTTGTTCTCCGGGCCTGTTACCTTCCGGCCGCGACCAACCGCCGTTCCGATTCCCCATTACCTATTCCCCAATCCCCATTCACGAATCCCTGCCACATGCGCCTTCTCCTAGTCGAAGACAACGCCGACCTCGCCGATGCGATCGTGCGGCGCATGCGCCGTAGCGGGCATGCGGTGGATTGGCAGGCCGATGGGTTGGCGGCGGCGAGTGTGCTGCGGTATCAGAGCTTCGACCTGGTGGTGTTGGATATCGGATTGCCCAAGCTCGACGGGCTGCGGGTGCTGGCCGGCATGCGCGAGCGGGGCGACACCACGCCGGTGCTGATGCTGACCGCGCGCGATGGCATCGAAGACCGCGTGCAGGCACTGGACGTCGGTGCCGACGATTACCTGGGCAAGCCGTTCGACTTCCGCGAGTTCGAAGCGCGTTGCCGGGTATTGCTGCGACGCAGTCGTGGCCAGGCCAGCGAGGTGGTGCAGATCGGTGGATTCGTCTTCGACAATGCCGCGCATACGCTGCTGCTGGATGGCGTGCCCATCGAGTTGCCCAATCGCGAATATCGCCTGTTCGAAATCCTGATCGGACGGCTCGGGCAGGTGGTGGGCAAGGACGAGATCGGCAACGGCTTGTTCGGCTTCGACGATGACGCCGGGCCCAATGCGATCGAGCTGTATGTCGGCCGGCTGCGGCGCAAGCTGGCCGCCGCGCCGTTGCGTATCGTCACCGTGCGCGGTGCCGGTTACAAACTCGAAGAAGCCGACCCCCATGCGCCGGTGGAGCCGGGCGTCGATGGCTGAGCCGCTGGCAGTGGCACCGTCGATCCGGCGCACCTTGCTGCTGTATCTGGGCAGCCTGTCGCTGCTGGGTGCGGTGGTGCTGTTCTTTGCCGCACGCGATTACGGCGAGCGGGCGGCCAACCGGTCCTACGATCACCTGCTGGCGTCCTCGGCCCTGTCGATCATCGACAGCGTGGCGTTGGTCGGCGGCGACTGGCAGGTGGATCTGCCGTATGCCTCGCTGGATCTGCTCGGCATGGCACCGGAAGACCGCGTGTTCTATCGCGTGTTCGATGCACAGGGCCGCACCATCACCGGCGAAGACACGCTGCCGCTGCCGCCGCGTGCGCCCCGCGACGAGCGGCCGCTGTTGTTCGATGCGCAATACAGCGGCGAGCCGGTGCGCTTTGCGGTGGTGATGCATCGGGTGGCCTCGGACTCGGGGCAGGGCGAGGTGCGCGTGCAGGTGGGCCAGACCCGGCGCGCACGCGATGCGGTGGCGCGCGATGTGGTGCTCAACGCCTTGGTGGCGATCGGCGTGCTGTCGTTGCTGGCGCTGGGCCTGGTCTGGCTGGGTGTCTACCGCGCGTTGCGGCCGCTGCAGCGTATCGAGCGCGACCTGTCGCGACGCGAACCCTCCGACCTCAAGCCGCTGAACGTGCCGGCGCCGCAGGAAATGCAGTTGATGGTGAGCGCGCTCAACCGGTTCATGGCGCGGCTATCGTCCAGTAACGAAACCCTGCGCGCGTTCATGGCCGAGGCCGCGCACCAGATGCGCACGCCGCTGGCGGCCTTGCGCGCGCAGGCGCAGCTGGCGATGGACGACGACGACCCGCACGAGATGCAACGCAGTTTGGTGGCGATCGAGCGCAACGCCAGCCACATGAGCCGCTTGCTCAATCAGTTGCTCAGCGATGCCAGCGTGATCCATCGTGCCAACCTGCAGCGATTTGCCACCGTGGATCTGGCCGACGTCTTGCATCAGGCCCTGCACGAAGCACTGCCGCGCAGCCCAGCTGCACCGCGCGTGCAGCTGGCGATCGACCCGAAGCCGGCGCTGCTGCGTGGTGATGCACTGCTCCTGCGCGAGGCGCTGAAAAACCTGATCGACAACGCCTGCAAATACGGTGCCGGCGGCCCGCTGCAGGTGGCGCTCACCAGCGACGGCAACCATCACGTGCTGACCATCGCCGATCATGGCCCCGGCATTCCGCCTGCCGAAGCCGAGCGGGTGTTCGAGCGTTTCGTACGCGGGGCGGATGCGCCGGCCGGCGGCGCCGGGCTGGGGTTGGCCATCGTCAAGCGCGTGGTGGAAGCGCATGGTGGGCGCATCGATCTGGCCAACCGCATCGGTGGCGGCTTGATCGCCTCGATGCATTTTCCCGGAGGAGGCGCGTGATGCGGCGGAGATGGATGCTGGCGATGTGGATGCTGGTAGTGCTGCTGGTCCATGGCATAGCCTGCGCGGCGCCAGGCGATGTGCGTCGCTTTCCTGCACAGGGCCCGGTGCGTGTGCAGCTGCGCGTGCAGGGCTCCACCGACCTGGAAGTGTTCGGTGCAGTCATCCGCGACTATCAAAGGCTGCACCCGGGCACCGAGGTGATCTACGAAGATGTCATCGCCTGGGACATCTACGACCGTTATCTGCATCCAAGCCATGGCGCACCTGCTGCAGACATGCTGATCAGTGCCAGCATGGACCTGCAGACCAAACTGGTGAACGACGGCCATGCGTTGACGCATCGCTCCGCACAGACCGAGGCCTTGCCGGCATGGGCGCAATGGCGGCATGAAGTGTTCGGCATCAGCTACGAGCCGGTGGCCATCGTCTACAACACACGCAAGCTGGATGCCGCCCGCGTGCCGCGCACGCGCCGGCAATTGCTGGCGTTGTTGCGCGCGCCCGATGCACCGCTGCGCGGCAAGGTCGGCACCTACGACGTCGAACGCAGCGGCGTGGGGTATCTGTTCGCGACCCAGGACGGCCAGGTGGGCAGTATCGCCGGGGCGCTGCTCGCGGCGCTGGGAGCCAACCGGGTGGCGTTGGAAGAGCGCACCGGCAGCCTGCTCGATCGCGTCAGCCGTGGCGAGCTGCTGCTGGCCTACAACGTGCTTGGCTCCTACGCACAGGCCCGCATCGATGCGGGCGCGCCGCTGGGCATCGTGCAGCCGCAGGACTACACGCTGGTGGCGTTGCGCACGGCAGTGATTCCCAAGACGGCGCCGCATGCGCCGGAGGCGCGCCGGTTTCTCGACTATCTGCTCTCGCCGCGCGGCCAGCAGGTGCTGTCGCGCGAGGCGCGGCTGATGCCGATCCTGCCGGCCGCCGGTGGCCGTGGCGGTTCGGCGCAGCCACCGTTCCGCCCGATCCCGCTCGGTCCCGGTCTGCTGGTGTATCTGGACAAGCTCAAACGCCGCCAGTTCCTGGATGCCTGGCGGGCAAGCACGCAGCCGCCGCGCTAGCGCGTGTTGTGCACTTTGAGATGCGATGCGTTGGCCGTCGGCGGAGCGGGTGCTGCGTGGCGCCGGCTTGGCTGGCGCCAAGGCAAGCCGCGCGGCGGCCGCTCCGTGCCGCTGGCGGGCCAACCCTGCGGGAAGCGCCCTGTGGCGCGCCGAGACCGCGTTGCGCGCCTTGCCCAAGCGGCCAGCCTGGGCAAGGCGCACGCCTCGCCTGGGCGCGCCACAGGACGCGTCGCACTCACCTCAAAGCGCGTGGCACGCTCTTGGGCAGGGTATCGGCGGCGGCACATGTGCCAGACTTGGCGCATGGCCGATCTCACCATTCTCGTCGCCGACGACCACCCGCTGTTCCGCGCCGCCGTCATCCACGTGCTGCAGCAGACCCTGCCGCAGGCCAACGTGGTGGAAGCCTCCAGCGCCGCCACCTTGAGCGCAATGCTGCGTTCGCACCCGCAGGCCGAGCTGGTGCTGCTGGATCTGGCCATGCCCGGTGCACGCGGTTTTTCGGCGCTGCTGCATGTGCGTGGCGAGCACCCGGACATTCCGGTGGTGGTGATCTCCTCCAACGATCATCCGCGGGTGATCCGGCGTGCGCAGCAGTTCGGTGCGGCCGGATTCATTCCCAAATCCACGCCGGCCGAATCGATCGGCACCGCGGTGGCCAGCGTGCTGGAAGGCGGCACCTGGTTCCCACCGATGACGGCCGAGCGCTCGGAGGCCGACGCACAACTGGCCTCCAAACTCGCCCAGCTCACCCCGCAGCAGTTCCGTGTGCTGCTGAGCCTGGCCGATGGCCTGCTCAACAAGCAGATCGCGCACGAGCTGGGCCTGGCCGAGAACACCGTCAAGGTGCACGTCACCGCCATCCTGAAAAAGCTCGACTGCTACAGCCGCACCCAGGCCGCGGTATTGGTCAAGGCGCTGGAGCCGGAAGGCGAGGGCTGATCCAGCGTGCGGCGTGGATCGCTGCGCATTGCGGTCTGCAGCAGGCGCAACGCGTCGCCGATGCAGCGGTGCGAGGCCCGGCGATCAAGCATGGCAAGCAGCCCGTTTTTTCAATCGCCCTAAGCCGGTGGCTGCCGATAGAACACCATGCCGCCATGATGCAGCTCATCATCGGTGACGAAGCGGCCATCGGCGGTGAAGCCGGTGTCGTCCCAGTATTCGATGTGAGTGCCGGTGATTTCGTAGCGCCCCTGGTAGGCGCTTTGGCGTGTGCCGCGGGCTTCGTCGTAGCGGCCGTTCGGCAGGAGTTCCTGCCGGATCCGTCCGTCGCCGGTGACCCACATGCCGAGATAGGGGTGTGCTTGCATTAGATGTCCTGGTTGCTGGGTCGCGATAGTGGTGGGCGCCGTGGGCGGTTGCGTCGCTGCCGCGAACGGGCAGGCGAGCGCCGAGCCGGCGCCCAGCGCCACCGCGATGGCGGCTTTCATCGGTCTTTCGCTCATGGGCTGGCCCTGCGTTGCAGTTGGCGATGGCCGCGCTGCAGCACGGCGTCGTAGGCGGGCAGGTCGAGGAAGGCGTTGACCTCGACCGCCTTGCCATCTGCCATCCGCATGATCCATGCGTAGCGATTGCGATAGCTGCTGCCATCGCGCAGCGTGGCCACGCCTTCCCACTGCACGATGACGTGCTCGCCATCGGCCCAGAGGCGTTGCTGTACCGGCCGCAGTGGCGAGGCCAGGCGTTCGCTCAGCGGACGCACCGCCGCCTCGACCAACACGTCGCGACCACGCAAGGTGCCGGCACTCGGACCGGAGCCTTCGATGGTCCACACCACCTCGGGCGACAGCAGCGTCTCGAAGATGCCGCTGCCCCCGTTTTGCCACTGCGCGAAGGCCGCTTCGACGATGCGCTTGTTGCAGATGGGCGCCGGTTGCCCTGCACAGGGGTCTGTGGATGCAACGTCATTGCCTGTGGCGCCGACGTTGCCCGCGAACGCGGCGGCGACAAGCAGCGCTGCCGCCGCGAGGGTTGAGAGTCTGGTCATGGCTGCTCCGTGGTGGTCAGGTGCGCAGCTGCACGTGATGGGTGCCGTAGATCAACTGCTGCGCCATCGGCCTGCCGATGAAGCGTTCGGGGAAGATCGGCGGCACTGCGCTGACCGCGTCCAGGCGCGCAACGTGCTCATCGCTGAGCACGATCTCCAGCGCGCCGAAATTGTCTTCGGCCTGCTGCAAGGTGCGTGCGCCCATCACCGGCGACACGACGGCGGGGTTGCGCAAGGTCCAGGCCAGCGCCACCTGCGAGCGCGATGCGCCCAGTTCATCGGCGACCGCACCGACCACATCGGCGATCTCCAGCGAGCGTGCATTGAGATGCCCGGTCGAGGCGATCACGCCCTTGCGGCTGCTCGACACCTCTGCCGCATTGTCGTCGGTCAGATCGGCGCGGCTGTATTTGCCGGTCAGGATGCCGCCGCCCAGCGGCGACCACGGCAACACGCCCAGGCCGAGTTCGCGCGCCATCGGCAGCAGCTCGTGTTCGACGCTGCGTTCGACCAGGCTGTACTCGATCTGCAGCGCCACCAACGGCGACCAGCCGCGCAGGTCGGCCAGGGTCTGCAATTGCGCCACGCGCCAGGCCGGCGTATTGCAGATGCCCAGATAGAGCACCTTGCCCGCTTGCACCAGATGCTCCAGCCCGCGCATCACTTCGTCTGGCGCGGTGGTGAAATCCCAGGCGTGTAGGTACAGCAGGTCGATCCGGTCGGTGGCAAGTTGGCGCAGGCTGGTTTCCACCGAGCGAATCAGGTTCAGGCGATGATTGCCGCCGGAATTGATGTTGTCCGCATCGCGTGCCATGGTGAATTTGGTGGCCAGCACGAAGCGTTCGCGTCGGTCCTTGACCAACTCGCCGAGGATGCGTTCGGAGCCGCCATTGGTGTAGTTCACCGCGGTGTCGATGAAGTTGCCGCCGCGGTCGGCATAGGCGTCGAAGATGCGCTTGGCTTCGCCTGCATCTGCGCCCCAGCCCCAGGCTTCGCCGAAGGTCATGGTGCCCAGCGACAGGGGCGAGACGCGCAGGCCGGAACGGCCGAGCAGGCGGTAGTGGTCCAGTGAGCGTGGCTGATGCATGCGTGATGTCTCCCGGTCGTGACGTGGTGCGTGTGCCAGCCACTGTGCCGCGGCGCGGGGAGCAAGCGTGAGCCTGGTTATCCGGCATCCTTGCCTGATCGTCCGAATGGCCGATGCAGCGCCAGCGCGCAGGCAGTGTGTTGCGAAACGTGGGAGTTGCGGGGTCACGTTCGAGGTGGGTGGTTGCCCAATGCGAACGCATGCACTGCGCCTGGAATGCAATGGCTTCGTCGCGTCGGACGCAGCACCGCAGGCAAGCGTCTATGCTATGGCGACCGCCATCGAACACTGAAGCTGCGGCACCGTGACCATCAAATTCGATCTCAACGATCTGCAGGCATTCCGTGCGGTTGCCGAGAACGGCAGCTTTCGCCGCGCTGCCGAACGCATCCGCATCACCCAGCCGGCGCTCAGCCGCAGGATCGACAAGCTCGAGTCGGCGTTGAACGTCAAGCTGTTCGAGCGCACCACGCGCAAGGTCACCCTCACCACCGTCGGCCAGGCGTTCATGCCGCAGGTCGAGCGCATGCTCGATGACCTGGACATGGCGCTGATGAGCATCGGCGATGCAGGTTCCAGCAGGATGGGGACGGTAACCGTGGCCTGCGTGCCATCTGCCGCGTACTACTTCATGCCGCAGGCGATCCACGGGCTGCATCAGTTGTTTCCGAAGATCCGCATCCGGCTGTTCGACGGCAGTGCCAGTCACGTCAGTGCGGCAGTGGCTTCCGGCGAAGCGGATTTCGGGGTCAGCTTCAGCGGCAACCTGGCGCCGGAGGTGGAGTTCGAACCGTTGTTGCAAGAGCGCTATGTGATTGCCTGCCGCCAGGACCACTCGCTGTCCGGGCGCGCACAGGTCAGCTGGCAGGAGGCCTACGCTTACGACTACATCACGCTGGACAAGACATCGGGCAACCGGCTGGTGCTGGATCGGGCGCTGGCTGCATTCACGCCGGACAAGCCGAGCATCTGCGAGACCCGACATGTCACCACGTTGCTGGGATTGGTAGAGGCCGGCGTCGGTATTGCCGCCGTGCCTTCCATCGCCATGCCGTCCGGCCCGCATCCGGTGCTGGCGGCGGTGCCGCTTGTCGAACCGGAGGTATCGCGCAACGTGGGGCTGCTCAAACGTCGCGGACGCACGCTGACACCCACCGCGCTCGAACTGGCGGAACTGGTGCGCCGGATGCCCGCACGTTCAAGGTGACACCGGATCCAGGCCGGTCATGCGCGCAACCGCCTGCGCCTCACCCGACTGCAGGTACGCCAGCAGGCGCCTGGCTGCTTCGGGGTGCTGTGCGTTGACCGGCACACCGGCCGCGTAGCGCGTGATCGACTGCAACGGCTCGGGGATCTTGCCGACAAACTCCACGCCTGCCACCGGAAGCAGCTCGGCCACCTGCTGAAAGCCGAGCTGATAGCTGCCATCGGCCACCACCGTGCCCACCGGGATGCGCGGAATCTTCTTGCTCTTGGCCATCATCGGGCCCTGGATCTGCAGCTGCTTGAACAGCGTGGTCTCGATGTAGACGCCGCTGGCGCTGTCGGAATAGGCCACCGAATCGGCGTGCAGTAGCGTGTGTTTGAAGTGCTCGACGCTGTCGATCGTGGGCTTGGGTGCACCGCTGCGCACCACCATGCCGATCCTCGAATCGGCCAGTTCCACCCGCGATGCCGCATCGACCACGCCGGCATCGATGAGCTTCTGCAACGCGCTCCCCACCATGATCACCACATCGGCAGGCTCGCCGCGTGCGAGCCGGTTGGGAATGGCTTGTGGCGTTTGGCCCATGGACGGGCCAAGCAGGGTGGTGATCTTCGCTCCGGTCTGCTTGGTGTATTGCGGCGCCAGGCGTTCAAAGGCGGCGGTGAAGCCGCCGGAGGTCATCACGGTCAACTCCTGCGCGCCTGCCGTTGTCGCCAGCAGGACCGTTGCAACCATCGCACCCAGCCACTTCTTCCACATGGCGTGCCTCATTTGGTAGCCCCTGCCGCAGCATGGCCGCTCGCCGGCGCTGGATTGGCTTGGCGGCGATACAGAAACAGCGTGGCTCCCAGTGCGCACACCGCTGCGAAGACCAACCAGTAGCCAGGCGCGGCCTTGTCGCCGGTGACGTGGATCAGCCAGGTGGACATCACCGGCGTAAAACCGCCAAACACCGTGGTCGCCAGGCTGTAGGCAAGCGAAAATCCCGCCACCCGCACATGCGCCGGCATCCGCTCGGTGAGCGCCGGGATCATGGCGCCGTTGTAGATGCCGTAGATGAAGGACAGCCACAGCAGCGCCTGCAACATATGCGCAAAGCTCGGTGCGGCCGCAAGCAACGCAAGCACCGGATAGGCGGTCACGCTGCACACCACCGCCATAGTCACCAGCAGCGGCTTGCGTCCGAAGCGGTCGCTGAGTGCGCCCCCGATCGGCAGCCAGATGAAATTGGAGACGCCCACCAACAGCGTGACGATCAACGCATCGCCGGTACTGAGTTTGAGCACGCTCTTGCCGAAGGTGGGGGCGTAGACGGTGATCAGATAGAACGCGGTCGTCGTCAGCGCGACCATCAAACCGCCGGCAATCACGGTGCCGGCATTGTCCGCCAGCCCGCGCATCACCTGCTTCATCGTGACCGGCTGCCGGCGCTGGGCAAATTCCGCCGTCTCTTCCAGGCTTCGCCGCAGCAAGAAGATGAAAGGGATGATGACGCAACCGATGCCGAATGGAATCCGCCAGCCCCACTGCGCCAGATCCTGCGGCGCCATCAGCTGGTTGAGCGCAAACCCGATCGCGGCCGCACCGACGATGGCGAGCTGCTGGCTGGCCGATTGCCAACTGGCGTAGAAGCCGCGCCGGCCCGGTGTGGCCATCTCGGCCAGATACACCGACACCCCGCCCATTTCGGCGCCGGCCGAAAAGCCCTGCAGCAAGCGCCCAAGCAGCACCAGGGCCGGGGCCCACAAGCCGATGCTGGCGTAGCCTGGCACCAGCACGATCAGCACGGTACCGCTGGCCATGATGGCCAAGGTGACGATCAGGCCTTTGCGGCGCCCGACATCGTCGATATAGGCACCCAGGATCACCGCACCCAGCGGCCGCATCAAAAAGCCTGCGCCGAACACGGCGAAGGTCATCATCAGGGACGCGAATTCGTTGTTCGCCGGAAAGAACGCCGCGGCGATCTGAGTGGCGTAAAAACCGAACAGGAAGAAGTCGAACTGTTCGAGGAAGTTGCCCGAGGTCACCCTCAGCACCATCCCGAGTTTCGACTGTTGCGTTGCCTCGCTGCGGGAACTGCGCATAAATCGCCCTCCACGATAGATATGCATGGACGTATGACATCCGAGGCACTCGATTCTGGTCGAGATGGTGGATGTTGATAATTGCTGCTTTCTCATCGATTGATGCGCGTTGAGCATCGGCCCGAGGCCGCAGTCCGCGACGTGCAGTGACCTCGCCACGACGCGCACGCCGCATCCGCCAACGGCCGCCGGCGTTGCCGCGTGAAGTCAAGCTCGATCCGCCTATGTCGTCGCCGCAGGTGCTCTGGTGGCCTGCCACTGCGCCGATCGGGTCGGTGGGTACGCTGCCGGCCTTGGGCGCAGGAGAGGAAGCAGGCAGCGCTACCCGCGCCGCATCAACATCTGCGTCGCCAGCGCACGCAGGGCCGGCGGGCGGACCGGTTTGGACAAAAATCCCCAGCCCAGATCCAGCGCATGCTCGCGCAGGACAGGGTCGGGTTCTGCGGTGACCAGGATCACGCGTGGCTCGCGTTGCCAGCGTTCCACCAACTGCGACAGCAGCATGGGGCCGTGGTGTGCGCCCATGCGCACATCCAGCAGCAGTTCCGGCACCTCCTCGGCATTGGCAGCGCTCAATGCCTCATCCGGGCCGCCGGCAAAATCCACGCGGCATTCCCAGCGTTCCAGCAGCGTGCGCGTGGCCTCGCACACCAAGGGCTCATCATCCACGCACCACACCCGGCAGCCATGCAGGATGGGGTCGTTGCCGTGTTCGGCAGTGCCGACAGGCGAAGGCAGTTGCCGTGCGATGGCGGTGCGATCGCCCAGCGGGACCGTCACCGAAAACACGCTGCCGGCGCCCAGGGTGGAACGCAGCCCGATGCGATGGCCGAGCAGACGGCCGATGCGCTCGACGATGGCCAGGCCCAGGCCTGCGCCGCGATCGTTGGCCACGCCGTCGTCCAGGCGGCGGAATTCCTCGAAGATTTCGTGTTGCAGGGCTTCGGGAATGCCGGGCCCCTGGTCGTGCACTTCGATGCGCAGCCAGCCGCCGCGACGGCGGCAGCCGATCAGCACCCGTCCGCGCGGCGTGTAGCGGATGGCGTTGGAGAGAAAGTTCTGCAGGATGCGGCGCAGCAGGTTTTCATCGCTCAACACCACCGCCGAGGTCGGCACCGATTCCAGTACCAGCCCGCGGTCTTCGGCCAGGATGCCGAAATCGCGCGCCAGGGTGTCCAGCAAGGGCGCAAGCGCAAAGTCGCGCACCTGGGTCTTCAGGCTGCCCGCTTCCAGGCGCGAGATGTCGAGCAGGCTGTTGAGGATGGCGTCCTGCGCCGCCAGCGCACCGTCGATGTTGTCGACCACGCGCGCGCTGCCAGCCTCGCGCACTTGCCCACGCAACACCGAGACGAACATGCGCGCGGCGTTGAGCGGCTGCAGCAGGTCGTGCACCGCCGAGGCGACGAAGCGGGTCTTGTAGCGGTTGGCGCTTTCGGCTTCGCGCTTGGCCGCCGCCAGGTCGCGGGTGCGCTCGGCCACGCGGTGTTCCAGCGCGTCGGCCAGCGAACGCAGTTCGCGTGCGGCGTTCTTGTAGCTGGTGATGTCGGCGTAACTGGTGACAAAGCCGCCATCGGGCAGCGGATTGCCGCGGATTTCCAGCACCGTGCCATCTTCTTTTTCGCTCTCGCGCATATGCGGTTTTCCGCTGCGCAAGTGATTCAGGCGCCGCTCGATCGCCGCTTCGATCGGCCCCGGCCCCAGCAGGCCACGGCGTGCATTGAAGCGGAACAGGTCTTCGATCGGGCGGCCGATCTTGAGCAGTTCCGGCGGAAACCGGAACAGCTCCACATAGCGCGAATTCCACGCCACCAGGTTGAGCGCCTCGTCGATCACCACCACGCCTTGCGGCAGGTGTTCCAGGCTGCGGCTCAGGCCGGCATTGGCCTGCTGCGCGGCGGTGACCACGCCGTCCTGGGCGGTGCGCAGTTCTTCGGCGTGTTGCTGCAGCAAGGTTTCCAGTTCGTGCCGGCTGCGCTGGCGCAACGCCGACAGCCGCCGCCGTTGCTGCACGAACAACCACAGCAAGGCCAGGGCCAGCCACGCGCCGGCGGCGGCAATCGCCGCGGCGCGGCCGGCAGCGGCGCTGGCGCGGGTGTCGTGCAGCAGATGCAGGCGCCAGCCGCTTTCGGGCACTTCCAGGGTCTGCCACAGCACCTGCGCGCCGAGCGGCGGGTCGCGCACGTCGGCCAGCACCCCGCCGTATCCGGTTTGCTCGATCAGCCGGCGCCGCAGCGGCAGCAATTGCTGGTCGGCGTACTGGCGGGTGCTTTGCAGTTCGCGGCGATCGCGGTCGCTGAGCGGGGCCAGCACGCGGTAGCGCCACTCCGGGCGGCTGGCCAGAAACACCACATCGTGCGCGTCCGACGCCAGCACGATATCCGGGGTCTGCAGCCACTCACGTTCCAATGCAGCCAGGGCGATCTTGATCACCACCACGCCCTGCACCTGGCCGGCGCCGTCGACAATGGCCTGCGACAGGAAATAGCCTGGCTCGCTGGTGGTCATGCCGATGCCGTAGAAGCTGCCGCTGCCGGTGGCCAGCGCCTGCTGGTAATACGGACGGAAGGCGTAGTCCACGCCCACGTTGCTGCGTGGCGCCCGCCAGTTGCTGGCGGCCAGTGCCACGCCGTCATGGTTGATCAAGGTCAGCGTGGACGACTGCGTGACATTGTTGGCGCGTTCGAGCTTGCGGTTGAGCGCATCCACCTGTGCCGGCGACAGCGGGCCGGACACGGCCGCGCGCAACTCCGGGTCCAGCGCCAGAATCTGCGGCAACGTGCGATAGCGGTCCACGCGCTGCTGCAGCGCCTGCGCGTAGAGCCGCAGCTGGCGGCGCACGGTGGCGCTTTCATCGTGCAGCGCGCTCTGTTCGACGAAGTGCCCGGCCGCGACCATGGCCACCATCATCCCGCCCAGCACGATGGACAAGGCGAGCAGCAGGCGACGGCGTTGCGATGCGTACATGGCCGTAAGTATGGCGGTCCGCCGCCGGATCGCGCAGCCACCAGCGTGGATGGCCAGGAGCGGTTGCGCTCACCGCAGACAGACGCGGCCGGCGCTCGGTGCCGCATGCGTCACGCGTGGACGACGGTTCCGGGCGTCGGCCCGCCTATGCCCGGCAACCGCTTGCGATATGGGGCAGCCGCTCTCATCGCACGCTTGGCAAGCGCCAGATACGACAACGGCCGCACCCGTGGTGGATGCGGCCGTGTCCAATGCCTGTTGCGGTGCGATGCCAGCGGCGCGCCGGCGAACCGGCGTGCGGCCATGACGCGTGGCAGTGCGTCGGCGCGAATCGCCGGCGCGCTGCCTTTGCTCAGTGCGGCTTAGAACTGCACCTGCGCACGCAGTTCCATCACGTGCGGGGTTTCATGCACGCCGTTGCGCGAGGAATCCACCCAGCTGTAGTTGGCCTGGAACTTGAAGTGGCTGGTGAGATACCAGTTGGCGCCGATGGTGGTGTCGTGCTGACGGCCGCCGTGGACGTTGTTGTCTTCCAGGTTCAGGCGGCTGTAGCGGGCGGTCAGCTCGACCGCGCCGTAGTCGTGCGACGGCTTGATGTTGCCCGGCACGCCGCCGGCATAGCTGCGCGATTCGCCGGTCAGCGTCCAGGTGCCGTAGACGTACTGGCCCTGGGCGATGAAGTGCGGCTGGTTGGCGTTGCGCGCCACTTCGGCACGCAGCGCTTCGCTCTGCAGCGAGAACGGGCCATGGATCCATACCGCTTCCAGGCCGGTGCGGATCACATGGTCCACATCGAGGATGGTGCCGGTGTCGATCAGGCGCACATCGGTCAGGCCGGCTTCCGGGCGCGCACGCAGGCGCACACGCGGGCTGAACGACACGCCGCGGCCGTCGCTGTAACCGCGCGGGTTTTCGATCGAGCCGGCGATGCCCAGATGCAGCACGTCGCCTTCGGCCTTCATCGGGGTCCATGCCACGTGCACGGCCTGGGTGGTGCCCGGGTTGTCGCCCTGCAGATCCTTGCCGCCGTAAGCGCCGGCCTGCAGCAGGTACTGCTGACGTTCCAGCGTCCATTCCGCGCCGGTACGGCGGCCCTGGAACACCGCCTGGATCGGCAGGCCCAGTTCCATGAAGCTGCCCGCACGCGAGCTCTGCACCGCCTCCAGGCCCACCGGCACCTTCATGTAGCCCAGACGCACCCGGCCGTAATCCTGGCCGAACAGGGCCTTGGTCTCGAACCGGTAGAACACGTCCAGCCACAGCTTGGACTCGAAGTCGTAGTACACCATGGCGTCGTAGACGCCCTTCTTCTTGATGGTGGCGCCGAATTCCTTGCGGCGGAAGTCGGTGCGGTCTTCCAGGCGGTCGTCGCCGGAGAAGTTGTTGTCGTCGTAGGCGTAGTTGCCGGTCAGGCCCAGCTCGGTGCCGTCACCGAAGGTGTACTTGGTCGGCCAGTTTTCGATCGAGGTGGCTGCGTTGGCAGCGGCGGGGACGATGGCAGCAGCCAACGCCAGGACAAGCAGATTGAGGCGCATAGGTATGGTCTTCGGCAATGAGAAGGGGCCGGGCGTCCTGCCATGGCGGTCGCAGTGAATGTCTTCAGCAAGCGCGCAGGGTCCGGACGACGGCAGCACAGAAACGGTGTCTGCGTTAAACGGAATTAACGGCCGGCGGCGGCGCGGCTGAAGTGTAAGCCCACGTTCAGCCGCTGGACATGGGGTAGTACCAATGGGCTATCGGCCGGGGCTGTGACGTGCGGCCAGAATGCGTGCAACGGGTGCTGGCTCGGCACCTTCTCTCGTCCCTCGGAGTGGTGTCATGCACATCAGCAAGCCTGCCGGCCCCCTGCCGGCGTCCGTCCCCTTCTATCGCCAACTGTATTTTCAGGTGGTGGTGGCGATCGTCCTCGGTGCCCTGCTGGGCCATTTCGAGCCCGCCTTCGCCGAAAGCCTCAAGCCGCTGGGCGACGCCTTCATCAAGCTGGTGAAGATGATCATCGCCCCGGTGATCTTCCTGACCATCGTCACCGGCATCGCCGGCATGACCCATCTCAAGACGGTGGGCAGGGTGTTCGGCAAGGCGATGGCCTACTTCCTGTTCTTTTCCACCTTGGCGCTGGTGGTCGGTCTGGTCGTTGCCCATGTGGTGCAGCCCGGCGCCGGCATGAACATCAATCCGGCCGATCTGGACCAGAGTGCGGTCAAGAGCTACGTCGAGAAGTCGCATGACCTGACCCTGGTCGGCTTCCTGATGGACATCATCCCCAATTCGCTGATCGGCGCCTTCACCGGCGATCAGGTCGTCAACGGCAAGCTGACCGGGCCGAACATCCTGCAGGTGCTGTTCGTGGCGGTGCTGTTCGGCGTGTCGCTGGCGCTGGTGGGAGAGCGCGGCAAGCCGGTGCTGAACCTGCTGGAAGCGCTGATCGCCCCGGTGTTCAAGCTGGTGCATATCCTGATGCGTGCCGCCCCGATCGGTGCCTTTGGCGCCATCGCCTTCACCATCGGCAAGTACGGCGTGGAGTCGCTGGTCAATTTGGCCTGGCTGGTGGGCTCGTTTTACCTGACATCCTTGTTGTTCGTGCTGGTGATCCTGGGTCTGGTGAGCCGGCTGTGCGGGTTTTCGGTCCTCAAACTGATCCGTTACCTGAAAGCCGAGCTGCTGCTGGTGCTGGGCACCTCCTCGTCGGAGTCGGCGTTGCCGTCGCTGATGGAGAAGATGGAAAAGGCCGGTTGCGAGAAGTCGGTGGTGGGCCTAGTGGTGCCGACTGGGTACTCGTTCAATCTGGACGGCACCAATATCTACATGACGCTGGCGGCGCTGTTCATCGCCCAGGCCACCAATACCGAACTGACCCTGGGCCACCAGATCGCCCTGCTGGCCGTGGCGATGCTCAGCTCCAAGGGCGCAGCCGGCGTCACCGGTGCCGGTTTCATCACCCTGGCCGCCACGCTGGCGGTGGTACCGGAAGTGCCGGTGGCCGGCATGGCGCTGATCCTGGGCGTGGACCGTTTCATGAGCGAATGCCGCTCGCTGACCAACTTCATCGGCAATGCGGTGGCCACCGTGGTGGTCTCGCGCTGGGAAAACGCCCTGGACCGCGACCGGCTCAAGCTGGTGCTGGACGGCGGCGAACCGCCGCTGCTGGCCCCGGTCGGCCAACCCGGCGTGGCACCTGCCAGCCTGCGTTGATGCTTCCTACGGCCCTGTCTTCCGTCGGTATCAACGACGGGATGCAGGGCCGTTCTTGTTTGGCCTCCACGCCGGCTGCGTCGCCCGCCACGCTGCGGCCGTGATCTCCCTGCCGCGCTGACAGCTGCGCGACAGGCCCTTGTTCAGGCAGGAGGGTAGAATTCAGCCTCCTGCGCCTTCGAGAACCACACCACCGATGTCCACCGACGACTTCAAACAGGCCGCCCTCGACTATCACCGCCAGCAGCCGGCCGGCAAGATCAAGGTCACCGCGACCAAGCCGATGCTGACCCAGCGCGATCTGTCGCTGGCGTATTCGCCGGGCGTGGCGTTCGCCTGCGAGGCCATCGTCGAAGATGCCACCCAGGCCAGCGAGCTCACCGCGCGCGGCAATCTGGTGGCGGTTATCACCAACGGCACGGCGGTGCTGGGCCTGGGCAACATCGGCCCGTTGGCCTCCAAGCCGGTGATGGAAGGCAAGGGCGTGCTGTTCCAGAAGTTCGCCGGCATCGATGTGTTCGACATCGAGATCAATGAGAACGACCCGGACAAGCTGGTGGACATCATCGCCAGCCTGGAGCCGACCTTCGGCGGCATCAACCTGGAAGACATCAAGGCGCCGGAATGCTTCATCGTCGAGCGCAAGCTGCGCGAGCGCATGAACATCCCGGTGTTCCATGACGACCAGCACGGCACCGCGATTATCGTCGGCGCGGCGGTGCTCAACGCGCTGGTGGTCACCGGCAAGAAGATCGAAGAGGTCAAGCTGGCCACCACCGGCATGGGCGCGGCGGGCATTTCCTGCGTCAACATGTTGGTCTCGCTGGGCCTGAAGCCGGAGAACATCCTGGCGCTGGACCGCGATGGCGTGATCCATACCGGTCGCACCGACCTGGACCCGGACAAGCAGCGCTACGCGCGCGACACCGACAAGCGCACCCTGGCCGAGATCGTCGAAGGCGCCGATATCTTCCTGGGCCTGTCGGCCGCCGGCATCCTGAAGCCGGAGATGGTTGCCAGCATGGCGCGCCAGCCGGTGATCTTCGCGCTGGCCAATCCCAACCCGGAAATCACCCCGGAAGTGGCCAAGGCGGTGCGCCCGGATTGCATCATCGGCACTGGTCGGTCGGACTATCCGAACCAGATCAACAACGTGCTGTGTTTCCCGTACCTGTTCCGCGGCGCGCTGGACGTGGGCGCCACCGGCATCAACGAGGAAATGAAGATCGCCTGCGTCAAGGCGATCGCGGCGATGGCGCGGCGCGAGGCCTCCGACCTGGGCGCGGCCTACGGCGGCGAAACCCCGAGCTTTGGCCCCGACTACCTGATTCCGCGCCCCCTGGACCCGCGCCTGCTGGTCGAGCTGTCTTCGGCCGTGGCACAGGCGGCGATGGATTCGGGCGTGGCCACGCGCCCGATCACCGACATGGAGGCCTACCGCGACAAGCTCGGCCAGTTCGTCTACCGCACCAGCCTGATGATGAAGCCGGTCTACGACCGCGCGCGCGCCGACAAGCAGCGCGTGGTGTATGCCGAAGGCGAAGAAGAAGTGGTGCTGCGCGCGGTGCAGAACGTGGTCGACGAAGGCCTGGCCTTCCCGATCCTGATCGGCCGCCCGGACGTGATCGAAGCACGCATCGAACGCATGGGCCTGCGCCTGACCGCCGGCGTGGACTTCGAGATCACCAATATCCTCGACGATCCCCGCTTCAACGATTACTGGCAGTACTACCACGCGCTCACCGAGCGTCGTGGCGTGACCGTCACCGCGGCCAAGGAGCTGATGCGCTCGCGCCCGACCCTGATCGCCGCCGTCATGGTGGCGCGCGGCGAGGCCGATGCGATGCTGTCGGGCGTGGTCGGCCGCTTCCACAAGAAGCTCGGTTACGCGCGCAGCGTGATCCCGCTGGAGCCGCGGGTGAGCTCCACCTCGGCGATGACTGGTGTCATCAACCAGCTGGGCGTGTTCTTCTTCCTCGATACCCATGTGCAGGAAGACCCCACCGTCGAGCAGGTGGTGGAAGCGACGCTGCAGGCCGCCTATCGCCTCAAGCTGTTCGGCATCGAGCCCAATATCGCGCTGCTGTCGCATTCCAACTTCGGCAGCCACGACTCGCGCGATGCGCTGAAGATGCGCCAGGTGCGCGAGGCCCTGCTCAAGCGCAAGCCCGAGCTCAACATCGACGGCGAAATGCAGGGCGACACTGCCTGGGACGAGGCGCTGCGCAAGCAGATCATGCCCAACAGCACCTTGAAGGGCCGCGCCAACCTGTTCGTGTTGCCGAACCTGGAAGCGGCCAACATCGCCTATAACCTGGTGCGCGTGTTCACCGACGGCGTGGCGATCGGCCCGATCCTGATGGGCATCTCCAAGCCGGTGCACATCCTCACCACCAGCGCCACCTCGCGCCGGGTGATGAACATGACCGCCATCGCAGCGGTGGATGCGCAGATCCGCAGGCAACGCGATGCGGAAAAAGCGGCGGCCGATAAGGGCAACGACTGAGTCGAGATACTCACGACTTGCCAGGTGTCCAAGACTTGGCCGAGTGCTGCTTGATTTGAAGCAGCAAGCGCTCGGCCGGCAAGACAACGGCCGAGAAGTGTCTTTCTCGATAGGGTGTTGCAAGGCGCCCGGGCGCTCAGTCCCCAGTCCGCAGCAATAACCCAAAAGCCCCTCTCCCGCGGGAGAGGGGTTGGGGTGAGGGTACGGGCGAGCCTTGGCATCGCAGCGTCCGAGAAGTTGTCACTGCAAGGCGCCCAACAACTCAGCACCCAGCCAGCAGCAACGACCCAAAAGCCCCTCTCCCCGCGGGAGAGGGGTTGGGGTGAGGGTACGGGCGAGCCTTGGCATCGCAGCGGTCGAGAAGTTGTCACTGCAAGGCGCCCAACAACTCAGCACCCAGCCAACAGCAACGACCCACAAGCCCCTCTCCGCGCGGTAGAGGGGTGAGGGTACGGCCTACCCTTGGCAGCGACTCAGCGTCGACCATCCAAAACGTTGACGAGCTACGCAAACGGCAGGCGTCGCGGGTCGTCGTCATCCCAAGCGATCACGCTCAAACCTCAGGCCTCAGCGCCCATCCGGCACCGCACCCAGTAACTCGATCTCCGCCACCTGTGCACGCGCGGGCGCGGTCCAATGCAGCCGATACTCCGCATACGAACCGGGCGTCGCGATCCGGAACGGGCGCGTTTGAAGCGGCCATTGAAAACGCTCCTCGCGGCGCGTATCGACGACGCGCCATTTGCCTCCTGCAGTGCGTGCTTCCAGCGTCCACGCAGCCGACGCAATCGCAGCGTCGCCGCTGGTCACGGTGTAAAGCATGGCCTCACCGCGATCAAGACCGCTCAGCGTCAGCACCGTAGCCGGCGACACCGCGCTCGCGCTGCCCGCATCGTCGTCATGCAAAGCCGCCAGCGCGCGACCATCTGCCTGCGTCACGCGTGCGCTGGCACCCAGCAGGTCACGCAACGGGGCAGGGCGCTTGCCTGGCGTGGTCAACGACGGCGGCACATCGTCCGGTGCGCTGCCCCAGCGCGAGGGCATTGGCCCCATCACGAAGTCCAGCGTTGCACCTTTGGCGATTACCGCATGCGGTAACCAGGTCTTGTGCCACGGCTTGCCGTTGAGTTTGAGCGACTGCACATACACATTCTGCGGCGAATTCTGCGGCGCATTGACCGTCAGGGTGCCGCCACCCGGCAAGCGCACGCGCGCCTGCTTGAACAGCGGCGAGCCGATCACATACTCCGGCGCTCCCATTCGCAACGGATACAGCCCCAGCGCAGCGAACAGATATCATGCCGACATCTCGCCATTGTCTTCGTCGCCAGGGTAACCCTGGCCGATCTCGCTCCCCAAGTACAGACGCGCCAGAATGTCGCGGGTAATGCGCTGTGTCTTCCACGGTTGCCCGGCATACAGATACATCCATGGAATGTGGTGCGCAGTCTGGTTGCTGTGCGCGTACATGCCCATGCGCACATCGCGCGCTTCGGTCATCTCGTGAATGGTGTTGCCATACGAGCCTGCAAACTGCGCTTGAGCAGTTTCGGGCGTGGAAAAAAACATGTCCAACTTGGCGGCCAAGGCCGCGCGGCCGCCGTAGAGCGCAGCCAGGCCTTCGCCATCGTGCGGCGCGGTGAATGCAAACGTCCAGCCGCTGGATTCGGTGTAATCGTTGCCCCACACGCGGGGGTCGTACTGCGCCGCACCCACGCGCCAGGCACCGTCGGGCTTGCGACCCTGGAAGAAGCCGACCGCCGGATCGAACAATGCCGCATACCCGGCCGCGCGGTGGCGAAAATACTGCGCCTCGGTCGCATAGCGTTCGCGCGCTGCCGCAGTCGCGGCCTGGCTGGACAATGCCTCGGCCATGTTGGCGATGCCGAAATCGTTGAGGGCGCCCTCCATCGACCACGACATGCCTTCGTGCGTTTCGGTGTCGGTGTAGCCGCGGAAGGTGGAGCGCGCCATGCCCTTGCGACCCACATGCCGGTCCGGCGCAACGACAGTGGCGTTTTTCAGTGCAGCGGCGTAGGCCTCAGCCGGGTCGAAGCCTTGCACGCCTTTGCGCCATGCATCGGCAAACGCCACATCCGAGCTGGTGCCCACCATCAGGTCGGCATAGCCGGGCGATGACCACCGTGCGATCCAGCCACCTGCCCGCGATTGCTCGACAAACCCCTGCACCAGGGCACCGGCATCATCGGGCGCAAACAGGGCATACGCGGGCCAGGCCGTGCGAAACGTATCCCATAGCCCGTTGTTGACGTACACCCGGCCATCGCGGATCGGTGCGAAGCTGCGCACCGCGCTGCCGTCGATATTGTCGTCCGACCAGCTGTTCTGGCTGGCGTAGCGCCAATCCGGCGCAGTCGCAGTGCCCACGTTTTCGTGCGCCGAGTTCGGATACAGGTACAACCGGTACAGGTTGGAATACAGCGTGGTGGCCTGGTCGGCAGTGGCGTCGGGCACCTCGAAGCGCCCCAGCACTGCATCCCAGGCCTCCTGCGCGCGCGCGGTCACCTGCTCGAAGCTCGCGTCTGCGGCAATTTCCAGGGCTGCATTGTGCTTGGCCTGCTCCACCGAAATCAGCGACGTGGCGATGCGCATCTGTACCTGCCGCGCGCTGCCGGCATCGAACTTGATCCATCCGGTAGGGCGGCCGGTGTCGAGCAGGCCGCTGCTGTGCCAGGGCCTGTCGAAGCTGGCATAGACGTACATGCGCGTTGCGCCCGTCGACAGACCGCTGCGTACATCG
Organism: Xanthomonas sp. NCPPB 3569; assembly: GCF_041475645.2. NCBI lineage: Bacteria > Pseudomonadati > Pseudomonadota > Gammaproteobacteria > Lysobacterales > Lysobacteraceae > Xanthomonas > Xanthomonas sp. NCPPB 3569. The sequence goes on along the minus strand of NZ_CM192969.1, from coordinate 4,021,158 downwards.
GTGTAGCCGGACAGTGTCTGGGTCGCCGCATCCAGCGTTAGCCCGCCGCGCGCATCCACGTTGTCGAACAGCAGATTGGCATCGCCGCGCGCCGGGAAGCGAAAGCGAAACAGCGCCGCGTGATCGGTCGGTGCGATCTCGGCATGGATGCCGTTATCCAACTGCACCGCGTAGCGATAGGGGCGGGCAGTTTCGTCGTCATGCGAAAACCCCAGTGCTCGTTTGCTGCGATCGGCGTCCGGCACGCCGGCAGTCAGCGAGGGCATCACCTGAAACGTCTGTCGGTCGCCCATCCATGGGCTGGGTTGATGGCTCAGCGACAGCGCCTGCAGGCGCGGGCGATTGTCGGCACCGTTGTGCTCGTTCCAGCGATACAGCCAGGTCAGCGTTCCCGCATCGGTGACCGGCGTCCAGAAGTTGAAACCGTGCGGCACGGCCGTGGCAGGAAAATTATTGCCGCGCGAAAACGTGCCATTGGATTGCGTGCCGCGCGTGGTCAGCACCCAATCGGAGGGCCGCCCTGCTGTTGCCAGCGGCACCTCGGCAATGGCGATATTGTCGATCCACCCGGCAGCGCGCGCGCCGGCCGGTGGCGCCACCTCCAGCTCGATCGCGCGCACGCGCCGCCCACGCAGTCCGGGCACATCTCCCAACCGCACCTGCTTGCGCGCCCACTGCTGTGGGTACAGCGTCTTCGAATCGCCTTGCGCCTGCGCACCCAATGCCACGCCATGTTGATCGCGCACTGCGCTGGCAGAGACATGTGTGCCGTCATCCAGCAGCAGATCCAGTGACACATAGGTCGAGGCCACATGATCGCTGCCCACGCTTTCGGGCAAGACCATCCACGACAGCGTGGTCTGCGTCTGGATCAGCAGATCGGTGGTGAACAACGCGCGTCGCCCACCCGCGCCGTTGCTCGCGTAATGCAACGCCTGCGCTCCGCTGTAGCCGGCGTTCGGCTTGGCGGCGTACGGCGCTGCCGGGCCGGCGCCGATGGCAACCTGCACGGCGGTGTCGGTCGCCTGCGCCGGTACGGGGTCGCCGTGCTCGAACGCGCTTGCGAAGTGCGTGGCGGCCATCGCCGGCAGCGCAGCGAGACCGAGCAGAGCAACGGCGATGGCGCGCGGTAGACCACGCGGATGCAGCAGGACAACAGGCAAGGTCACGGGGCAGTGTCTCCTTGGGGCACGTAGCGGGACGTGCGCTGGGCCGATGTTGCGCCCGGTATGGTTCACGTCGCCGGTTGGCGAAACGCTGGCTCCCGATGATAGGCGGCATGCGCGGTGCGGTGTCGTTGCACTGCCGCGCTGCCGATTGGGGTGTGCTGCAGGATCGCTGTCGTCATAGCGGCCTCGGCGATTGGATTGGCAACGCTTGCAACGAACTCCCGCGCGGGCCTGCACGCCCGGTCGATGGGCCGATCACCACGCAGGCTGCTAGAATCCGCGCTCTGCCTTTGCCTTCCGATCGCACCGCCATGAGCCAGACCGCCACCGCGCCCGCCAATGCGCAAACGCGTTACACCGTGCACCGCGGCGACCTGCCGCTGAGCTGCCCGACGCCGCAGATGGCGCTGTGGAACTCGCATCCGCGCGTGTACCTGCCGATCGAAGACGAGCCCAACGGCGAAGCCAAGTGCCCGTATTGCGGCGCGCTGTTCGTGCTCGCCGACTGATACTGGCCGGATGCACCGCCTGACCGTGGTGCAACTGCTGCCGGCACTGCAGTCCGGCGGCGTCGAGCGCTCCACCCTGGAAATCGCTGCCGCGCTGGTGCGCGCCGGTCATCGCGCCGTCGTCGTCTCGGCCGGCGGCCGCCTGGTCCAGCCCTTGCTGGACGCTGGCGGGGAACATCTCACGCTGGAGATCGGCCGCAAATCGCTGCTGACGCTGCGGCATGTGGCCGGCTTGCGCCGCTTGTTCGCCGAACTCGGGGCCGACATCGTGCATGCACGTTCGCGGCTGCCGGCCTGGCTGGGCTGGTACGCGCTGCGCGGCATGCCCGCGGCGACGCGGCCGCGCCTGGTGACCACCGTGCATGGGCTCAATTCGCCCAGCCGCTATAGCGCCGTGATGACCTACGGCGAGCGCGTGATCTGCGTGTCCGACACGGTGCGCGAATACGTGTGCACGCACTACCCACAGACCGATCCGGCGCGCCTGCGCACCATTCCGCGCGGGGTGGATATCGCGCAGTTCCCGCGCCGGCTGCAGCCGGACCGCCGCGCTCGTGCTTGGGTACAGACGCTGCTGCCCGGACTGCCGGCCGATGCACCGCTGCTCCTGCTACCGGGCCGCGGCACGCGCCTGAAGGGCCATGCCGATGGCCTGCAGCTGCTCGCCGACATCCGTGCAGCCGGCGTGCCGGCCTTTTTGTGGTTGCCCGGCGCGCGCGAGCCCGGGCGCGAGGCGTATGTACGGGAGCTGGAGACGGAAGCCGCCAAGCTGGGCATTGCCGAGGCGGTCGCCTTGACCGAGCCCACTGCGCGCATCGCCCAGGCCTACGCGGCCAGCGATCTGGTGCTGCAGCTTTCGCGCAAGCCGGAAGCCTTCGGTCGTACCGTGGTGGAGGCGCTGGCGGTCGGCCGGCCGGTGCTGGGCTGGGCACACGGCGGCGTCGGCGAACTGCTGGCCGAGTTGCAGCCCGGTGGCGCGGTCGCTGCCTTCGATGCCCAGGCCTTATGCACGCAGGCGCTGCAGTTGCTGCAGCATGCCCCGGCAGCGCCGGCCGTGATCCCCTACACGTTGCAGGCCATGCAAACGGCCACCCTGAAGGTCTATGACGAACTCCGCCGCTGAGGCCATCCCGCAGGCGCCCGTGTTGACGCCCGATGCCGGCCGCTGGGCGCCACTGTGGGTGATCGTGTTCGTGGCGTTGTGGCCCACGCCCGGCTTGGCGGAAACGGTGTTGTCGCTGGGTGCGTTGTTCGCGGCGTACCGCCTGTTGCACGCGCGCTTTCGCGGCGGCACGCGCCTGCTCAGCGGCGCGGCCTGGGCGCTGACCAGCGTGTTGTTCCTGGCGTACTGGTTGCCGCAGATCCTGTCGGCGTTCGACGCGGTGGATGCCGGCCGCGCGCTGCGCAAGTCGGCCACCGATCTGCGCTACCTGCCGTTCATGTGGTTATGCGCCATCGCCGTGGCCAATGCACAGCGTCGGCGTCGCACGTTTACCGGGCTGGCGGTCATCGGTGGCGTGTGGACGCTGGACGCGTTGCTGCAGGCCGCCTTCGGTACCAGCCCATTGTTCTTTGGCATCGATCAGGTCAAGCAACTGATCAGCGGCCATGGCCTGTGCACGGCCCAGGAACTGGCGCTGGTGGACCGGTTGAGCGGCGTGCTGGGCCCCTGCAATCTGAAGTTCGGGCAGACCCTGGCCAGCCTGTCGCCGTTCCTGTTGCTGGCGTTGGGGCGGCGTCATGTCTTGGCCTGGCTTGTGGGTGCGGCGGCGGTCGGCATCGTGTTGGTCTTGGCCGGCTCGCGCGCGTCGTGGATCACCTATGGCGTGATCGTGCTGCTGTCGGGCTGGCAGCTGCTGGGCGGGCATCGTTTGCTGGCCGTGGCGGTGGCCGGCGCATTGCTGGCCGTGGCGGTGGTGGCGGTGGCGCCACAGGCGCGCGAGCGCATCCAGCGCACCACGCTGGCGTTCGGCAATGGCGAACAGGGCGTGGACCAGGCCCTGTCCGGGCGCGCCCAGATCTGGGAGGCGGCGCTGTGCATGATCCGCACGCATCCGCTCAACGGCGTGGGCGCGCGCGGGTTCCGGCAGGCCTATCCGGCCTGCAATCCGGCACCTGGCCAAGCGCCGGCGTGGGGCGGTGGGCCGGCCTTTCATGCGCATCAGATCGTGCTCGAAATCCTGGCCGAAACCGGCGTGATCGGTTTGCTGCTCTGGCTGGCCGGCGCGGCGCAGGCATGGCGCGCGTGGCGCTACTCAAGCGCGGTGGCGCGCGAGCAGGCGCGGCCGGAGATGATCGCGCTGGTGGCCACGGTGTTTCCGTTCAACACCCATCTGGCGTTCTATTCCAGCTTCTGGGGCGGGCTGAGCCTGATGCTGGCCGGGCTGTATGCCGGTGCATTGCTCAACGACGATGCGGACCGCGCGCCGCAGTAACGCGGTGCGTGCGGTTGATCGGCACCTCGTTCGATTTGCGCGCTATGCAGCGCAACGCCCACGCATGCGTTGCAGGCATTCGCCGCGCCGGCGTCAGCGATAGAACGCGCTACGTCCGCCCGGCTGGCGCTTGAAGCGCCGATGGATCCACAGGTATTGGTCCGGCGCTTCGCGCACCATGTCTTCGATGGCGGCATTGACCTGCGTGGTATCGGCGATGACGTCATCGGACGGAATGTCGGCCAGCGGCGGTGCGATCTTGAGGATGTAGCGGCCGCCTTCGCGACGATGGAAGTACGGCACGACCGCGCAGCCGGTCAACCGTGCCAGCTGATGCGTGGCGGTGATGGTGGAGGCCGGATGTCCGAAGAACGGCACGAACACGGTGTCCTTGCCGCGCATGTCCTGATCCGGCGCATACCACAGAAAACCGCCGCGCTTGAGATGCTTGATGGTGGCGCGCAGGTCTTCGTTGGCGAACATGTGCGTGGCATAGCGCAAGCGCCCACGCTTGACCGCCCACTCGAACACCGGGTTGCGATGCCTGCGGTACATGCCGGCCAGCGGCACGTAGTCGCAGAGCAGGCGCCCGCACATTTCCAGCGTCATGAAGTGGCCGGACACCAGCAACACGCCGCGTTCTTGCTGCTGCAGTTGCTGCAGATGCTCCAGGCCCTCGATCTGTACGCCTGGTCGAATGGCGTCGATGCTGCCCCACCAGGCGCGCGCGAACTCGAACAGGCCCACGCCCAGCGCGTCGAAACTGTCGCGCAACAGCCGCGCCCGCCAGGCATCGTCCTGCTCGGGGAAACACAGTTTCAGGTTGACCTCGGCCGCGCGCCGACGCGTGCCCGCCAGGCGCATTGCAATCCAGCCCACGCCGCGGCCCACTGCACGTTGCAGCGTCCAGGGCAGGCGCCCGGCCACCACCATTACCGCCAGGCCCAGATACATCGGCCAGTGCTTGGGGTTGCGCAGGGAAGGGCGGACGGCGACGTTGGCGGGCTCGGACATGCGCCAATTCTAAGGGATTGCGCCTAGCGGGCAGCGTGCACATGCGCACGCACGGACGCTCCCGTATCCTGCACCGATGCGGAAAGACCCGATCGAATGGCTGTTGCGCGGGCTGTACTCGGCGCTGTTGTACCTGTTGCTGCCGGTCACGGTGTACCACCTGGTGTGGCGTGGCTTTCGCGTGCGCGAATACTTCAATCGCTGGAACGAGCGCTATGCGTCCTACACGCATGCCTGCGGGCGCCCGCGCGTGTGGGTGCATGCGGTGTCGGTGGGCGAAGTCAACGCGGCCGCACCGCTGGTCAATGCGCTACGTGCGCAGCGCCCCGATATCCGTTGGGTCATCACCACCATCACCCCCACCGGCTCCGAGCGCGTGCGCGCCCTGTGGGGCGATGCGGTGGACCATGTGTATCTGCCCTACGACGTGCCGGGCAGCGTGGGGCGGTTTCTCGAACACTTCCGCCCGCGGCTGGCGTTGATCCTGGAAACCGAGCTGTGGCCGAACATGTTGTTCGGCTGCCGCGATCGCCAGATTCCGGTGTACATCCTCAACGCACGGTTGTCGGCGCGTTCGTTGCGCGGGTACCGGTTGCTGGCACCGTTGATCAGTCGCGCGCTGCGCACCGTTACCTGCGTGGCGGCGCAGTCGCAGGACGATGCCGAGCGCTTTGTCACCCTGGGCGCGCGCCCGGATCAGGTGATTGCGCTGGGCAATCTCAAGTTCGATATCGCCGCGCCAGCGCAATTGCAGGCGTTGGTCGCGCAGTTCCGCATGCACGTGCCGGCCACGCGCCCGGTGTGGATCGCCGCCAGCACGCACGAAGGCGAAGAGGCGGCCGTTGCCGATATCCACGCGCGTTTGCTGCTGCAATTCCCGGACGTGCTGCTGTTGTGGGCACCGCGCCATCCCGAGCGCTTTCCCAAGGTCGAGACAGTGGCACGCGAGCGAGGTTGGCGCGTTGCCACGCGCAAGGCGCAGCAATGGCCGCAGGCAGGCGACAAGGTCTTCGTCATCGACACCCTGGGCGAGCTGATGAGCTTCTATGCGTGCGCGCAGGTGGCTTTCGTCGGTGGCAGCTTGCAGCCGATCGGCGGGCATAACCTGCTCGAGCCGGCCGCCGTCGGAACGCCGGCAATCACCGGCCCGCATCTGCATAACTTCTCGGAGATTTCGCGGCGCATGCGCGAAGCCGATGCCGTTGCCATCTGCGAGGATGCCGAGTGCGTCTACCAGGCGTTGGCGCGCCTGCTCGCCGACCCCGCACAACGCGAGGCGATGACCGCTGCAGGCCTGGCGCTGGTCGCCAACGGCAAGGGCGCCGTGGCCCGCACCTTGGTGCAGATCGCGCCCGATCTGCCGCCGCTGGCGAGCGCGGGCGTTGTGGCGTGAGGGGTGTCGCTCGTTGCGTGGCGGCGTGCATGGACGTGCTGCACTCCACCGCGCCTGGCGCCGGAGTGCAGCCTTCGTTGCGGTCCGCAGTGAGCGTGTGCGTCGGGCAGTGAGATGCGCGTGGTGGGATCGCTTGCGTCGGAGGCTGCATGTCGGCGTTGCCGATTTACCGCACTTGCAGCAGCCGTCACGACAGGTGCGCATGCGGTTGCATCGCGCACAAAAAAAGCGGGCCGTGGCCCGCTTTTTTGTGCATCCAGCTGGCCTTACTGCAACGAACCACTGCCCTGCAGCTTGGACTCGGCATCCTGCGATAGCAGGCGGTTGACGTCCTGCAGATCGGTGATGTCGAGCTTGCCGATGGCCTGGCCCAGCAGCAGGCGGTTCTGCAGGAAGTTGTAACGCGACTGTGCGTAGTTCAGCTGCGCCTGGAACAGCGTGCGCTGGTTTTGCACCACGTCCAGCACGGTGCGCGTGCCCACTTCCAGACCCACCTGCGAGGCGTCGTAGGCGGCTTGCGCCGACACCACGGCCAGGCGGCGGGCTTCCACTTCGCTGATACCGGCAACCACGGTCTGGTAGGCATTGCGGGTGTTGCGATCCAGTGCGCGCTTCTGCTGCTCGTAGGTGTTCTGCTGGATATCGCGCTGCGACAGTGCCTGACGCACGGCCGACTGGGTTGCGCCGCCGGCAAAGATCGGAATCGTCAGCGTGATGCCCACCGAATCGGTATCGATGTCGCGACCTGCGGTGGTGAAGTTGCCTGCCGCCTCATCGACCGTTCCCTGGCCGCCCCAGCTGTTGCTGCGGCCGACATTGGCACCCAGGCTCAGCGTGGGCAGATGGCCGGCACGCGCGGCACTGACCTGCGCCTCGGCAGCGCTGACCTGCAACTGCTGCGCCTTCAATGCGGGGTTATCGGCGATCGCGGTGGCGACCAACTGATCCACGTTGCTGTAGGCGGCCGGCACTTCGGGACGGAACTCATCCGGCAACGCGCGCAAGCCGACCACCGGCTGGCCGGTCAGCTCGGTCAATGCCTGGTAGTAGTCCTTGAGCGTATTGCGCGCGGTAATGGTGTCGGCGCGCGCCTGGTCGTACTGGGCGCGGGCTTCGTGCACGTCGGTGATCGGTGCAAGACCCACTTCCAGACGCTTGTCGGCGTAGTCGAACTGCTTCTTTGCGGCCGCTTCGTTGGTCTCGGCCGCCGCCAGCGACTCGATCCCCACCAGTACCTGGAAATACGCCGCCGAGGTGCGGGTGATCAGGTCGTTGTTGGCCGATGCCAGGGTGAAGTCCGCAGCCTTGGCCACTTCGCGCTGCGCACGCAGGTTGGAAAACTGCGCCCAGTTGAAGATGGTCTGGCTGCCCTGGATCGCGTACTGGCGCTGCTTGGTCGTGGAGCGGCCATCGACGCCTTCCAGCTCACGGTGCGACTGGGTGTAGCTGGCGCTACCGTCCAGCTGCGGCAGCAGCGCCGCACGCGCCTGCACCTGACCCTCCCGATTGACCAGGCGCGTGGACTCGGCCACGGCCAACTGCGGATCGCCGTTGCGGGCCATTTCGTAGACCTGCAGCAGGTCGGTGGCGTGCGCAGCCATGGGAGACAGGGCGGCGGCCAGGGCCAGGACGAGGGATCGGCGGATCATCGGGGAAGCTTCCTTGGGAATCAGAATTGGAATCGGGGCGTCGGTGCGGCGCCCTGGAGATAGGCGAGGTCGGTTTCGAACAACGATTCGATGCGCGGGGCGTTGACCTCGCCACGGACCAGGACCGCTTCCATCACCGGGTCGTGACCGCGCACGACGAACAACCGGCCGTTCGGGCGCAACCACTGCAGCCACTGGACGGGCAGGGTGTCGACCGCGCCAGTCACGCAGATGGCGTCGAAGCGACGCTCGCTCTGCCAGCCGAAGACATCGGCGGTTTCGATGCGGACGTTGCTGCCCAGGCCGGTGCGATCCAGATTGGCGCGCGCAGCCGCAGCCAGCGCCGGGTCGATCTCCAGGCTGAGCACTTCGCGTGCCAGCGCGGCCAGGCAGGCGGTGGCAAAGCCGCTGCCGGTGCCGACTTCCAGCACGTCCTCGCCCGGTTGCAGGTCCAGTGCCTGCAACATGCGGCCTTCGACCACCGGCTTCATCATCTTGTGGCCGGCCGACAGCGGAATTTCCACGTCGACATAGGCCAGCGTCTTGTAGGCCTCCGGCACGAAGGCTTCGCGCGGCAGGCGCGCCAGCACGTCGAGTACGCGCAGGTCCAGCACGTCCCACGGCCGGATCTGCTGCTCGACCATCTTTTCGCGGGCCTGGGTGAAATCGATCGTCATGGTGCGGGTATCCAACGCGGTGGGGCGAACATTTTACCGGTGCGCGAGGCACCTGGCGCATCTAGCATCGCCGCGCGCTGCCATCCGGCGCAGTGCCGGAAGTCATCGCCACCAAAGGCCGGGGACGCTCAACGCGGCGCATAGGCCCTCAAAAAGAAGTCGACGCTGGTGTCGATGTGCTCATCGACCTGGGCGCGGGTGGGCTGGCCGTGCAGGCCGCACATCATCAGGGCGTAGAGCTCGCCCTTGAGCAGGCAGAAGAATTGCGAGGCGGCGCGCGCGACGTCCGGGATCTCCAGCTGGCCGTCGGCCACCCGCGCGGACAGGAAATCCGCCAGCGCCCCCTGCGTGCGCTTGGGGCCTGCATCCCAGAACATCTCGCGGATATGCACGTCGCCGGTGCCGGGCGCCATCATCATGCGGTGGGTGGAGATGGCCGATTCGGTGCTGACCATGGCGAAGAACGCATGGGCAATCTCGGTGAGCTGGTCGCGCAACGCGCCCTTGGGAGCATGATCGAACAGGTCGTCCGGCATCATGTGCTGACATTGCGTGCGGATCGCCTCGGAAAACAGGCTCTCCTTGTCGCCGAAGTGGCTGTACACGGTCAGCTTGGAGACGCCGGCCTGCGCGGCGATCCCATCCATGCTGACCCCTGCATAGCCCTGTTCCATGAACATGGTGCGGGCGGCACCCAGGATGGCGGCACGCTTTCCAAGATCCTTGGGACGGCCAGGGCCGTTGCTCTTGGTCTTGGAAGTGAGGGGGGACGAGCTGGACATGTCGTCAATACTAGACCATGGGGTTCTATATTTATACTCGGCGCCCAACCGCGACGTTAACGGTTCCGTCTGCCCGGTTCCCGGTGTCGTGCCGCTCCCGGCAGCTGTCAGGGATCCACCGAAGGCGGCACCAAAACCCCGGTGATAAATTTGCCGTAGGCCTGCCAGTGCATACGGGCAGGTATCTCCAGCGAGCACGGACGAGGGGACGGGGAGCGTGGGAAGGGGCGGTACGCAGGCGCACACAAGCTGCGTTCGCAGCACGTGCGTGCGGCGGATCGGGCACGCGTGGCTGTGGCTGCTGCTGTGCTGCGCCATGCTCAACGCCTGGCCTGCCGACGCGCAGGTGCTCAAGCACTCCGCTTACCACACCGTCACGCGCTGGAACATGGACGACGGCCTGCCGCACAACCTGGTGCACGCGGTGGCCCAGGGCGAAGACGGGCTGATCTGGCTGGGTACCTGGGAAGGCGTGGCGCGCTTCAATGGGCGCGATTTCACCGTGTACGACCGTCAGAACACTCCCGGCGTCGAGCTGGGCGGGGTATTTGTGGTGGTTCGCGACAGCACCGGCGGCATGCTGTTCGGCACTGCGTTCGACGGCGTCTACCACTATCAGGACGGTCACTGGCGGCAGCTGGGCGATGCGTCGGCGCGCCATCTTGCGGTCAGCGCCCTGCTGCGGCGTGCCGATGGCGCGCTGTGGGTGGGCACGCCGCAGACGCTGTACCGCATCGAGGGCGACGGGCGGGTGGTCGACGTCGGCCGCCAGACCAGCTTGCCGCGCGCGCGCGTCACCGCACTGACTGCAGACGAAAGCGGCGACCTGTGGGTCGGCACCGAGGTCGGGCTGTATCGCCTGCCGCACGATGGCGGCCAGGCTGCGGCCTGGGGAAGGGCGCACGGGATGCGCGATGCGCCGGTGCGGCGGCTGGCCAGCGACCGTCAGGGCGGCCTGCTGGTCGCCGGCGACGATGGCGTGTGGTGGTGGAGCCGTGGCGGTGGCCTGCAGCGCTTCCGCCAGGGGCAACGCGTGGATTCGGTGTTGCTGGACCGCCGCGGGCACCTGTGGATGAGCCTGTCTTCGGGAATGCTGGTGGTGCACAGCGGCCCGAACGACCCGGACGAGCAAATCGCCATTTCCGGCGTCGCCAGCCCGGCGCTGCTGGAAGACGCCGAAGGCCTGATCTGGGTCGGCAGCACCCACGGGCTGTTCCGTATTGCCGAGGGCGCCGCGCACGGCGTCACCCACGACGAAGGCCTGAGTTCGGACTACGTGCGCTGCGTGCTGCAGACCGGCGAGGGCACGGTGTGGGTGGGCAATGCCGTCGGCCTGGATCGTTGGCGCGACGGCACCATCAGCCGGGTGTCGCTGTCGCCCAGCGAAGGTGGGCGCGTGCTCGAGCAATCGGTGCTGGCGCTGGCCGATGCTGGCGATGGCGGCGTCTGGGCCGGTACCTATAGCCAGGGCGTGGTGCGTCTGGACGCGCAAGGCCACGTGCTGGTGCGCATCGGCGCGGCCGATGGACTGCCCTCCATGTCGGTGCGTGCGGTGTTGCCGGACGGCGACGATCTGTGGATCGGCACCACCGCCGGGCTGGTGCGCTGGCGCAACGGCAAGGCGCGCCGCTACACCGCCGCCGACGGCGTACCGGATGGGTCGGTGCAGGTGTTGTACCGCGATGCGCAGGGCATTGTCTGGATCGGCACCGATCGCGGCGTGACCGCGCTTTCGCCGGACGGCAGCACCCGCGCCTGGCTGGGCGAGCAGGATTTCCCCGGGCAGAACGCCTTCGATTTCCTGCGCGATGCCGCTGGCGATGTGTGGATTGCCAGCGATCGCGGCCTGCTGCGGTTGCGCGGCGACAGCTTCCGCGTCTACGACCACCGGGTCGGGCTGCCGCGCGACAAGGTGTTTCGCGTGATCGACGACGGCCGTGGCTATTTCTGGTTGTCGAGCAACCACGGGGTGTTCCGCATCGCACGCGATAACTTCGACCAGCTCGATGCGGGCACGCGCGAGCAATTGAGCGTGGAGGTGGTCGACCGCAGCGACGGCATGCCCAGCAACCAGGGCAACGGCAGCAGCGCACCGGCTGGCTGGCTGACCCAGTCCGGGCAGTTGCTGTTCCCCACCGCCGCAGGCCTGGGCGTGATCGACCCGGCCCGCGTGGGCACCTTGCAAGGCCATCGGGTGCCGATCGTCTTCGAGCGCCTGCTGGTCGATGGCATGGTGCAGCCGCTCAGTGGCCCGCACCGGTTCGGCGCCGAGACCCGGCGTATCGCGATCGTGTATGCCGGGCTGAATTTCCGCGGCCCGGACAAGGTGCGGTATCGCTACCGGCTGGAAGGCTTCGACCCGGAGTGGGTGGATGCCGACAATGCCAGCGAAGCGGTCTACACCAATTTGCCGCCGGGCCGTTTCCGCTTCCGCGTGCAAGCCATGTCGCTGCCGGTGGATTGGCGGCAAGACGATCTGCTGGGCGAAGCCAGCCTGGTCATCGAACTGGCGCCGTCGTGGTGGCGCCGAGGCGAAGTGATCGGCCTGGGCATCCTTGGCCTGGCCAGCGTGATCTACGGCTTGTATCTGTGGCGTACCGCCAGCTATCGCCTGCGTCAGCGCCAGCTCAATACCGTCATCGACCGGCGCACGCGCGAACTGAGCGACAAGAACCTGGCGCTGCAGCAGGCCAGCCAGGAGCGCGAAGCGTTGATGCGCCAGCTGGAATACCGCGCCAGCCACGACGTGCTGACGGCCTTGCCGAACCGACGCGAAGCCGAGCGTGTGCTGCAGCACTGGTTCGATGAGGCGCACGCCGGTGGCGCGGCGTTGGCGCTGGCGTTGATGGATATCGATCATTTCAAGCGCATAAACGACGACTACGGCCATGAGGTGGGCGATGCGGTGCTATCGGCCATCGGCGAGGTGCTGGGCGAGCAGGAGCAGGCGCATTGCTTCGCCGCGCGTCACGGCGGCGAAGAATTCCTGCTGGCGGCCACCGGGCTGGATGCAGTGCAGGCGCGCGCGCTGTTCGAGCGCATGCGACAGCGACTGGCCGACATCCAAGTCGATGCGCAAGGCATGACCGTGCGTTGTACCGCCAGCATGGGCATGGCGATGAGCGAGGAGGCGCCCAGCCGGCGCGAATTGCTGGCGTTGGCCGACCATCGTCTGTACGAAGCCAAGCGGCAGGGGCGGAATCGTTTGATCGGGCCGTAAGGCGTTGCGCCGTTGCATGACGTGTCGAACGTGTGCCCGATGCAGACAGGCGTTGTTGCATTGCACGGGTGGCGCGTGGCGAAGAACCATCGCCGCATTGCCGGCCAGGCCGCGGCACCGCCGAGTCAACAAACCGCGTGTGACCCATCGAACCTCTCGTGCGCTCGTGCCGAGATCGAACTGCTGACGTCATCTTTCGCCGACACGTGCAGCACGCTGCAGACATATCGCCGGCAGCCTACGCCTGCGCCAGGTCCGCCTGCGCATGCAACAACGCAACAAACGCCTGCGCCGCACGCGACAAGGTGCGCCCGCCATGGGTGACGCAACCCAGCTCGCGGGATAACGCCACATCGGCCAGCGGCAGCGCCACGATCTGGTGGTCGATCATGCGCTCGGGCAGCACGCTCCAGGCCAGGCCTACCGACACCAGCATCTTGATCGTTTCCAGGTAATTGGTGGTCATGCGCAGACTCGGCACCAGGCCGCGCTCGGCGAACAGGTTGGCAACGATGCGATGGGTGAAGGTGCCCGGATCCGGCAACACCGCCGGGTGCGCCACCACATCGTCCAGGGACACCGCAGGCCGTGCTGCCAACGGGTGATCGGGTGCAACGACGAACTGCAGGCGGTCGTGCCAGATCGGCTGCGCGCGCAGCGGAGCGCGCGTGTCCGGTGCCAGGGTCGTCACTGCCAGCTCCACCTCGCCGCGCAGCACCGCGGCGTACGCCAGCTCCGAATCCAGGAACTGGATGTCCAGCGCCGCCTGCGGATGTTGCGTGGCAAAACCGCGCAACAAGGCTGGCAGGCGGTGCAGCCCCACATGGTGGCTGGTGGCCAGGCTCAAGCGGCCGCCAACGGCTGCACCCAAATGCTCCAGCACGCGGCGGGTGTCCTGCAGCTCGGCCAGGATGCGTTGCGCGCGCGGCAGCAATGCCTGACCGGCTTCGGTCAACACCACCTGCCGACCCAGGCGATCGAACAGCCGCGCCGACAATTGCGCCTCCAGCAGTGCAATGCGTTTGCTTACCGCCGGCTGGGTCAGGTGCAAGGCCTCGCCGGCTGCCGAAAAGCTGCCGCTCTCGGCGATCGCCACGAAGGCACTGAGGCTCGCCATGTCCATTGCTATTCCTAAAATTCATTTCTTGAATAAACAATATGAATTTGCGTAATCCAAGGCAAGCTCCTAGCATCGATCTCAGCCAGGTGGGCGCACCCACCATCCGCCACTCGGATTGCCGCGATGACTGCCAAGACCCTGTACGACAAGCTGTGGGACCTGCATGAGGTCACACGCCGTGACGATGGTTCGTCGCTGATCTACATCGACCGCCACATCCTGCACGAGGTGACCTCGCCGCAAGCCTTCGAAGGCCTGCGCCTGGCCGGGCGCAAACCGTGGCGCATCGACGCCAATATCGCCACGCCCGACCATAACGTGCCAACCACGCGCGCCGAGCGCCAGGGCGGGCTGGAGTCGATCTCCGACGAGGTCTCGCGCCTGCAGGTGCAGACGCTGGACGAGAACTGCGACGACTTCGGCATCCTCGAGTTCAAGATGAACGATGCGCGCCAGGGCATCGTGCATGTGGTCGGCCCGGAGCAGGGCGCCACCTTGCCGGGCATGACCGTGGTCTGCGGCGATTCGCATACCTCCACGCATGGCGCGTTCGGCGCGTTGGCGCATGGCATCGGCACCTCCGAGGTCGAGCACGTGCTGGCCACGCAGTGCCTGATCGCCAAGAAGATGAAGAACATGCAGGTGCGCGTGGAAGGCACGTTGCCGTTCGGGGTGACCGCCAAGGACATCGTGCTGGCGGTGATCGGCAAGATCGGCACCGCCGGTGGCAATGGGCATGCGCTGGAATTTGCCGGCAGCGCCATCCGCGCGCTGTCGATGGAAGGCCGCATGACCATCTGCAACATGGCCATCGAAGCCGGTGCGCGCGTGGGCATGGTGGCGGTGGACGAGAAGACCATTGCCTACGTCAAAGGGCGCCCGTTCGCGCCCAAGGGCGCCGACTGGGAAGCGGCGGTGGCGCTATGGAGCACGCTGGTCTCCGATCCGGACGCGCACTTCGACACCGTGGTGGAGTTGCGCGCCGAAGACATCAAGCCGCAGGTCAGCTGGGGCACATCGCCGGAAATGGTGCTGGCCATCGATCAGCACGTGCCCGATCCGGCCGCCGAGCAGGACCCGACCAGGCGCGATTCGATCGAGCGCGCGCTCAAATACATGGGATTGACCGCCAACCAGCCGATCACCGCCATTCGCCTGGATCGCGTGTTCATTGGCTCGTGCACCAACTCGCGGATCGAAGACCTGCGTGCCGCCGCTGCCGTGGCCAAGGGCCGCAAGGTGGCTTCCACCATCAAGCAGGCGTTGGTGGTGCCGGGCTCGGGCCTGGTGAAGGCACAGGCCGAAGCCGAAGGCCTGGACAAGGTGTTTCTGGATGCCGGTTTCGAATGGCGCGAGCCAGGCTGCTCGATGTGTCTGGCCATGAACCCGGACAAGCTGGGCAGCGGCGAGCATTGCGCTTCGACCTCCAACCGCAACTTCGAAGGCCGCCAGGGCGCCGGCGGCCGCACGCATCTGGTCAGCCCGGCGATGGCGGCGGCTGCGGCGGTGAGCGGTCATTTTGTCGATGTGCGTGAACTGCAGGGAATCGAGAATCGGGAATAGGGAATCGCAAAGTCCTGCTTCCCGCTCTGCCCATTCCCGACTCCCCATTCCCCATTCTCGGCCTCTCTCATGACCCCTTTTACCCAACACACCGGACTGGTCGCGCCGCTGGATCGCGCCAATGTCGATACCGACCAAATCATTCCCAAGCAATTCCTGAAGTCGATCAAGCGCACCGGCTTCGGGCCGAACCTGTTCGACGAATGGCGCTATCTGGATATCGGCGAGCCGGGTCGCGACAACAGCACGCGCCCGCTCAATCCGGAATTCGTGCTCAATTTCCCGCGCTATCAGGGCGCCAGCGTGTTGCTGGCGCGGGAAAACTTCGGCTGCGGTTCCTCGCGCGAGCATGCGCCGTGGGCGCTGGACGAATACGGCTTTCGCACCGTGATCGCGCCGAGCTTTGCCGACATCTTCTACAACAACAGTTTCAAGAACGGCCTGCTGCCGATCGTGCTGGCCGAAGCGCAGGTCGATGCGTTGTTCGAGCAATGCCTGGCGACCGAGGGCTACCAGCTCACCGTGGATCTGGCCGCACAATGCGTGCGCCGCCCCGATGGCGTGGAGTACGGCTTTGACATCGATGCCTTCCGCAAACATTGCCTGCTCAACGGGCTGGACGATATCGGCCTCACCTTGCAGGACGCCGATGCCATCGGGCGCTTCGAGCAAGGTCATCGCGCACGCCAGCCATGGTTGTTTGGCGCGTTGCAGTGATGTCGAGCCGCACGCGGGTGCGTTGATCGTGCCGCGTGCGCTTATTGCAATGAATTCAATGACGCTGCGGCGTCACTTCACGAGGGTGGCATGAGCAAGCAGATTCTGATTCTTCCCGGCGACGGGATCGGCCCGGAGATCATGGCCGAAGCGGTCAAGGTGTTGAAGCGCATTGACGCGCAACACGGTCTGGGTTTCGAGCTGGTGTATGACGAGCTGGGCGGCGCTGCGTACGACAAATACGGCAGCCCGTTGGCCGATGAAACGCTGGAGCGCGCGCGTGCCGCCGATGCGGTGCTGCTGGGTGCGGTGGGTGGCCCGCAGTGGGACACCATCGACCCGGCGCTGCGGCCGGAGCGTGGGCTGCTCAAGATCCGCTCGCAGCTGGGCCTGTTCGCCAACCTGCGGCCGGCCTTGCTGTACCCGCAGCTGGCCGATGCGTCCACGCTCAAGCCGGAGGTCGTGGCCGGGCTGGATCTGCTGATCCTGCGCGAACTCACCGGCGGCATCTATTTCGGCCAGCCGCGTGGCAACCGCACCTTGGACAACGGCGAGCGCCAGGCCTACGACACCTTGCCGTATAGCGAGAGCGAGATTCGCCGCATCGCCAAGGCAGGCTTCGACATGGCACGCCTGCGCGGCAAGAAGTTGTGTTCGGTGGACAAGGCCAACGTACTGGCGTCGAGCCAGCTATGGCGTGCGGTGGTCGAGGAAGTGGCCAAGGACTACCCGGATATCGCGCTGTCGCATATGTACGTGGACAACGCGGCGATGCAGTTGGTGCGCGCGCCCAAGCAGTTCGACGTGATCGTGACCGACAACATGTTCGGCGACATCCTGTCCGACCAGGCCTCGATGCTCACCGGTTCCATCGGCATGCTGCCGTCGGCCTCGCTGGATGCCAACAGCAAGGGCATGTACGAACCGTGCCACGGCTCGGCACCGGACATCGCCGGCAAGGGCATCGCCAATCCGCTGGCGACGATCCTGTCGGTGGCGATGATGTTGCGCTACACCTTCGCGCAGGCCGCTGCGGCGGATGCGATCGAACACGCAGTTGGCAAGGTGCTCGATCAAGGCCTGCGCACGGCCGACATCTGGTCGGAAGGCACCACCAAGGTCGGTACCGTGGCAATGGGCGATGCAGTGGTGGCCGCGCTGTAAGAGCGTTCGCGTCGCCGACCGGTTGTGGCTTTGCGGGTGGCTATCGTCTTCGGACGATAGCCACTTTCGTTTGGTTGACCGATTCGTGATCACATCATTCGACCGAAGCGCTGGCATGAAATCGGCGGATGTTGTGTGCAGCACTGGTCGGTATCCAGGGGCGGTCGGCAGCGCGGTGCCGCATCCAGTGTCGGGACACGCCGTGGATCCGTCCATGCAGGCTCGGTGGCGGCATCCATGCCGCCACACGGTCCCGCCACCGGGCGCGACACCGTGCTCTCAAGATTGCTACTGCTGATCGGCACGCAATGCTTCAAGCAGGTGTTGATGCCTGAGCACTTCGTGGCCGATGTAATCGTCAAGGCATTTATCTGCTCTTGCATCTCAAGGAATGGGTGCCCGGAAAAACGGGCAGTCCATCTGGCTGTCGGCATTTCGTTCCGCGACCGACAGAAATCGGTGGTGCTTGCGCGCGTACCGATGTGGGACCTTGAGCGGCATGGATGCCGCGCCAGCGCCTACATGGACGTACTTGCGGCGTGTCCCGGGCCGGTACGCGTGCGAGCGCCCGCAGCAAACCGAAGCATTCATACAGAACTCGCAGACACCGCCCGCAAGGCCTCGAATGCGAGGTATGTGCCCGATGTCGGCACGAATGCAAGCGCCTCCACAGACCGACGTATTCGTACAGAACTCGCAGACGTCGCCCGCCAGGCTGGTCCTTGGCGCAGCGCCGTTTCCAGCATACGTATACCCACAGGCGCCGGTAGCAAATCCACGCGCCTGCAAAAGTGAAGCAACAATTACCAGAACGGCCAGCAGATCACTCTGCCGGCCGTCAGGTTTGCATCGTCCAGCGCAGGGCCGGTTACGCCACCGCAGCCGTCTTGCCGGCCACCACGCCACGCTCGCGCTGACGCAACAAGCGGTTGGCCACATCGAGCCACGCAAGCGCGCTGGCTTCGATGATGTCCTTGCTGGTGCCGGTGCCTTCGTATTCCACGCCGTCGTGACGCACGCTCAAGCTGGCTTCGCCGCGCGCGTCCGCGCCGATGCCCACGCTGTGCACCTGGTAGCTGTCCAGTTCCAGCCTCACGCCGGTCGCCGAGGCCAAGGCACCGAACAGTGCATCCACTGGCCCGTTGCCTTGCGCGGTTTCGGCCACACGGTTGCCTTCCGGGTCGGACAACTCCACCAATGCATTGGCGCGGCTGCCCACATCGCTGATGGTCATCGATGCCAGGCGATAGCCTTCCTGCACCGTGGCGTCCTGCATCAATGCCTGCAGATCGGCATCGGTCACCACGCGCTGCTTCTCGCACAGCGCCTTGAACTGTTCGAACACCAGCTTGACTTCTTCTTCCTCCAGCAGATAACCCAGCGCACGCAGGCGCTGCTCGACCGCGGCGCGGCCGCTGTGGCGGCCCAGCACCATTTGCGAGGATTCCCAGCCCACATCTTCCGGGCGCATGATTTCGTAGGTGCCGCGATGGCGCAGCATGCCGTGCTGATGAATGCCCGACTCGTGCGCGAATGCGTTGCCACCCACCACCGCCTTGTTGCGCTGCACCGGCATGCCGACCAGGCGTTGCAACAATTGCGACGTGGACACGATGCGCGGCGTATTGATTGCCGAATCGATGTTGTAGAACGCGCCACGCACCTTCAGCGCCATGGTGATCTCTTCCAGCGCGCAATTGCCCGCACGCTCGCCGATGCCGTTGATGGTGCATTCCACCTGGCGCGCACCGCCTTCGATGGCCGCCAGCGAGTTGGCCACCGCCAGGCCCAGATCGTTGTGGCAGTGCGCGCTGAAGATGACCTTGTCGGCACCGTCCACGCTGGCGATCAGGCGCGAGAACATGCCGCGGATTTCTTCCGGCGTGGTGAAGCCGACCGTGTCGGGCAAATTGATGGTGGTGGCGCCGGCGGAAATCGCCACGCGGGTGACCTCGGCCAGGAAATCTTCTTCGGTGCGGGTCGCATCCTCGGCGGAGAATTCGATGTCGTCGATATAGCCGCGCGCCAGCGTCACATGTTTGTGCACCGACTCCAGCACCTGCTCGCGGCTCATACGCAGTTTGTGTTCGCGGTGCAGCGGGCTGGTGGACAGGAACACATGCAGCCGCGGATTGGCTGCCGATTCCAGCGCCTTGGCCGAGGTTTCGATATCGGCCTGCAGGCAGCGCGACAACACCGCCAGGGTGGGGCGGCGCAGTTCGCGGCCCATCATCGCCACCGCTTCGCGGTCCGAATGCGAGCTGGCAGGAAAACCGGTTTCGATGATGTCCACGCCGAGTTCGTCCAGCGCGCGCGCCATGACCAGCTTCTGCTGGGGCGTCATGCTGCAGCCGGGGGATTGCTCGCCGTCGCGCAGGGTGGTGTCGAAAATTCGGATACGCGGGGTCTGGTTGGATACGGTCGTGTTCACCAGGAAGACTCCTCTACGGCGATGGCGGTGACAGGCGTTGAAGCGACTGCGGATGGGCGGGAAAGAACGTGTGTGGCGGGTGGCGGATTGGCGCTGCGTTCGTTGCGGAGTCGCTCGGTATTGCGACGGCGCGGCTTGCGTGGCGGACGCGGCCGCACCTCCGACAAGAGTGTAGCCAGCACGGTTGCGTCGATATTACCGCCAGAGACCACCGCACATTTGCGTTTGCCGGAAACGCGGCGACCGGCGGCCAGGGCGAGGGCGCCAGCGCCCTCGGCAATGACGTGTTCTTCCAGTGCCAGGCGCACCAATGTTTCGCGCAGTTCGGCCTCGCGCACGATCACCACATCATCGAGCAGGCTCGAGCACAGGCGGCGCGTGAGCAGGCCTGGAATCTTGACCTTCACGCCATCGGCGAGCGTCGGTACCGGGGTGATTTCGCGCAGATCGCCGCGGACGGCGCGCGCCATCGAATCCACGCCTTCCACCTGCGCCCCGACCACGCGCACGCCTTGCGACTTCAATGCCAGCGCCACCCCGGAGGCCAGGCCGCCGCCGCCGATCGGCACGATCACCACGTCCGGCGCATGCGCCGCCAGCTCGATGCCGACGGTGCCCTGGCCGGCGATCACGTCCGGGTCGTCGAAGGCGGACAGGAAGCGATAGCCGTTCTGCTCGGCCAGCTCGCGCGCAAATGCGAACGCTTCATCGTAGCTGTTGCCGTGCTGGCGTACGGTGGCGCCCCAATGCGCGACACCGGCGATCTTGGTCTGCGGCGCGCCATAGGGCATCACCGTGATGGCCTGCACGCCCAGCCGGTACGCCGACCACGCCACACCTTGCGCGTGGTTGCCGGCCGAGGCGCAGATCACCGGGCGCTCGTCGCCGCGTTCCAGGCCGGCCAGCAAGGCATTCAAGGCGCCGCGCACCTTGTAGGAACCGGTGCGCTGCAGATTCTCCAGCTTCAACCACACACCGAAGCGTTCGGCGTAGTGCAGCGGCGTGGGCGACAGGTACTTGCGCAGGCGTGCCTGCGCGGCCAGGACGTCGGCCACGCTGACGGCCACGCCGACGGCCACGTCGCCTACCTCTGGCTCCTGTGCGGAAGGGGGGCCGGAATCAGGCATTGCGGCACGCGCGCGGGCGATCCGGAAGAAGACACCTCCGGACGGCAGTCTGATGGTCGCGCGAGGTCTGCATGCTCATGCCGCCGCCTCGACCGATTCCAGTGCGGTGATCACCACCGATTCGCAGTCGTAGACCTTTTCCAGCTGCAGGCGCAGCGTTTCCGGCGGACGGTTGCTGTCCACATCCAGCAGCAGATGCCAGCGCCCGGCATCGTCTGGCGCTGCTGCGCCCTGGATCGCGCATGGGCGGAAGCCGCGGCGTTCGGTCATGCCGATCACCCGCACCAACGCGCCTTCTGCCGGCTTCAGCACCAGATCAAGCCGGTAACGCATGCGATGTCTCCTTGGCCGCGTGTGCGGGATTGCTGTCCAGCATGGTGCTGTTGGCGTTGTTGGGCGGCACCAGCGGCCACACGTTGGCACGCGCGTTGATCGCCACATGCAACAGGCCGGGACCGGGCTGCGCCAGCAAATCGGCCAGCGCCGCATCCACGTCACCGCGGGCGATGATGCGCTTGGCCGGGATGCCGAACACCTGCGCCAGCGCCGCAAAATCCGGGTTGTCGGACAGGTCGATCTCGCTGTAGCGCTCGGCAAAGAACAGTTCCTGCCACTGCCGCACCATGCCCAGCGAGCTGTTGTCCAGCAGCACGATCTTCACCGGCAGCTTGCAGCGCGCAATGGTCACCAGCTCCTGCACGTTCATCATGAAACTGCCGTCGCCGGAAACCAGCACCACGGTGCGGTCAGGGCAGGCGAACTGCGCGCCCATCGCGGCCGGCAGACCGAAGCCCATGGTGCCGAGCGCGCCGCTGGTGAGGTGATTGCGCGGGTCGTTGAAGCGGCAATGCTGCGCCACCCACATCTGATGCTGACCCACATCGCAGGCGATGATGGTGTCGGCCGGAGCCACTTCGCTCAGGCGCTTGAGCAGCGCCGGGGCATAGATGTCGGTACCGGGCGCGTCGTAACGCGCGCCGAATTTTTCGCGGTTGGCAAAACAACGCGTGCGCCAGGCCTGGCAGTTGGCCCGGGCTGCGCTCAGTGCCTTGAGACTGGTGGCCACGTCGCCGGGCACTGCGATGTCGGCAGTGCGCAGCTTGGAAATTTCATACGCGTCGGCATCCAGGTGGATGACGCGCGCAAACGGTGCGAACTCGCTCAGCTTGCCGGTGGCACGGTCGTCGAAGCGCGCACCGACCACCACCAGCAGATCGCATTCCTGGATGGCCATGTTGGCCGCACGGGTGCCGTGCATGCCCAGCATGCCCAGGTAATCGGGATGCGCATGCGGCAGCGCACCCAGGCCGCGCAAGGTCAGCGCGGTCGGGATGCCGGTGGCTTCGACAAAGCGCCGGAACGGCTCCACCGCGCCCGCCAGCGCGATCCCGCCCCCGCCGTACACCACCGGGCGTTCGGCGCCGGCGATCGCCGCCAGTGCTTCGGCCAGTTTCGCGTCCGCTGGCGCCGGCGGCGGCTGCACGGCTGCCGGAACATGCGGCGGCAGATGCGAGGCATCTGCCACCTGCACGTCCTTGGGCAGGTCGATCAGCACCGGCCCGGGACGTCCTTCGCGCGCGATGCGAAATGCCTGGCGCACCATCTCCGGAAGCTCCTCCACGCGCCGCACCAGAAAGCTGTGCTTGACGATCGGCATGGTCATGCCGAACACGTCCAGCTCCTGGAATGCATCGGTGCCCAGCAACGGGGTGGCGACCTGGCCGGTCAGGCAGATCATCGGCACCGAGTCGAGCATCGCATCGGCGATGCCGGTGACCAGGTTGGACGCGCCCGGGCCGGAGGTGGCCACGCACACGCCGACCCGGCCGCTGGCACGGGCATAGCCGTTGGCAGCCAGTGCAGCGCCCTGTTCGTGACGAACCAGGATGTGCTTGAGCCTGGAATCCACCAGGGCATCGTAGAACGGCATGATGGTGCCGCCCGGATAGCCGAATAGCGTTTCCACGCCTTCGGCTTCCAGGGCCTGCGTCAGCCAGCGCGCGCCATTGCGGGGCGTGCTGTGTGCGGAGGTGTTCATGCGTTGCGGACCTTCGGTTTAAGCGGTGGGGGAGGCGGCGGCGTTATGCCGCCTGTTGATTCGCAGGTGCGGCAGCGGCTTGCTGTTGCCCGTTGAGCCACACCATCTTGGCGCGGAGCTTCTTGCCCACTTCCTCGATCGGGTGCTCCAGGTCGGCCTGCTTGAACTTGTTGTAGTTCGGCAGGCCGGCGTCGTATTCGGCCACCCAGTTCTTGGTGAAGGTGCCGTTTTGGATGTCGGTCAGCACGTCCTTCATGCGCGCCTTGGTGCTGGCATCGATCACGCGTGGGCCGCTGACATAATCGCCGTATTGCGCGGTTTCGGACACGAATTCCAGCATGCGGGTGATGCCGCCTTCGTAAAACAGGTCCACGATCAACTTCAATTCGTGCAGCACTTCGTAGTATGCGATTTCCGGCTGATAGCCGGCCTCGACCAGCACTTCGAAACCGGCCTGCACCAGCGACGAGGCGCCGCCGCACAGCACGGCCTGCTCGCCGAACAGATCGGTTTCGGTTTCTTCCTTGAACGTGGTCTTGATGATGTTGGCGCGCGCGCCACCCAGGCCGCCGGCATAGGTCAGCGCGAACTGCTCGGCCTTGCCGCTGGTGTCCTGGTACACCGCATAGATGCACGGCACGCCGCGGCCGATCTCGTATTCGCGACGCACCAGCGCACCCGGGCCCTTGGGCGCGACCAGCACCACGTCCAGATCGGCGCGCGGTTTGATCATGTCGAAGTGCACGTTCAGGCCATGCGCGAACAGCAGGCAGGCGCCCTGCTTCATGTTCGGCGCGATGACGTCTTCGTAGAGCTTCTTCTGCACCATGTCCGGGGTCAGGATGGCGACCAGGTCAGCGCTCTTGACCGCCTCGGACGGTGCCACGACGGTGAAGCCGTCGGCCTGGGCCTTGGCTTCGGTCGGGCCACCGGCACGCAGGCCGACGGTGACGTCGAAGCCGGAATCGCGCAGGTTCAGCGCGTGTGCGCGGCCCTGGCTGCCGTAGCCGATGATCGCGATTTTCGGTTGGGTGTCGTTGCTCATGGGATGTCCTTGCGGAGTTGGCAGTGGAGATGGGTCGATAAATGGATCAGCCGGCAGTGCGGGCACTGGCCGGCTGAGCAAAGCGGGGACGCGCGATGACACGGCGCAGGCAACCACAGGCGGCCATGCGCGTCTGGGCGCACGGCGATGTTGCGGATGTGGCAATGATGTCGTTCATGTCATTCGAAACTTTTGGTGATCCCTGAAACGCGAAACCCCGCGCCGTTGCCGGTGCGGGGTCTGATCGAAGCCTTGTGTGTCTGTTGCCTACACGAAGTCTCGTCCCGCACCGGTTGGCGAGGTAATAAGTACGAGCACGAGAAGCGACGCGGCCGACGCGCCGAAGGGCGCGGACATCAGAGCATTCGAGGTGGTGGGGCGGTGCAGCATGGGTTGAGATAACCATCGCCGCCGGTGAGGTGTCAACCCTTGCGGGTGAAACATCCGCGGGCCCGCTGCACGTATCGTGCGAAGCCGCATGGCAGCAGCATGGTTACCGCTGAAACCGCATCGTCTCATGATCTGCAGAGCCGACCTGGATCACCAACTGCGCGGGTTTATCGTAACTCGCACTGTTGATCGGGCGCTGTGCCCCGGGCCGCTGGTATGGTGGGTCATCCACTGTTGTGTCTTGGGGAGTTGCCTGCACATGCGTCGCGTACCTGTCTTGTTGGTGTCTGCTCTGGCGCTGCTCGCGTCACCTCTCGGCGCTGCCGACCGCGTCACCGGGCTGCCGTTTGCCACCCGTTCGGAAGTCATTGCGCCGCATGCCATGGCCGCCACCTCGCAACCGCTGGCCACCCAGATCGCGCTGGATGTGATGAAGGACGGCGGCTCGGCGGTGGATGCAGCGATCGCGGCCAATGCGGCGCTGGGCCTGATGGAGCCAACCGGCAATGGCGTGGGAGGGGATCTGTTCGCGATCGTCTGGGACCCCAAGACCAGCAAACTCTATGGCTACAACGGCTCGGGCCGCTCGCCCAAATCGCTGACCCTGGCTGAATTCCAGCGCCGCGGCCTGAAGGACATTCCGCCGACCGGACCGTTGCCGGTGTCGGTGCCGGGCGCGGTGGATGGCTGGTTCGCGCTGCACGCGCGCTTCGGGCGCAAGCCGATGGCGCAGAACCTGGCGCCGGCCATCCGCTACGCGCGCGAAGGCCACCCGGTGGCCGAAACCATCGCCTACTACTGGGACCGTTCGGTGCCGCGGCTGTCGCAATACCCGGGTTTCAAGGAGCAATTCACCATCGACGGCCACGCGCCGCGCAAGGGCGAGCTGTGGAAGAACCCGAACCTGGCCAACACGCTGCAGCAGATTGCCGACGGCGGCCGCGATGCGTTCTACAAGGGCGAGATCGCGCGCACCATTGGCGCCTACTTCAAGGCCAATGGCGGGTATCTGAGTTACGACGACATGGCCAGCCACCAGGGTGAGTGGGTAGAGCCGGTCAGCACCAACTATCGCGGCGTTGATGTGTGGGAACTGCCGCCCAACAGCCAGGGCATCGCCGCGTTGCAGATGCTCAACATCCTGGAAGGCTACGATTTCTCGAAGATTCCGTTCGGCTCGGCCGAGCACGTGCACTTGTTCACCGAAGCCAAGAAGCTGGCCTTCGCCGACCGCGCACGCTTCTATGCCGACCCGGCGTTTCAGCCGGCACCGCTGGCCAGGCTGATCTCCAAGGACTACGCCAGTCAGCGGCGTGCGCTGATTTCGATGGACAAGGCGCTCAAGGAAGTACAACCGGGGACACCCAAGCAACTGGAAGAAGGCGACACCATTTATATGACCGTGGCCGATGCCGACGGCATGATGGTGTCGCTGATCCAATCCAACTACCGTGGCATGGGCAGCGGCATGGCGCCGCCGGGGCTGGGTTTCATCCTGCAGGACCGCGGCGAGATGTTCGTGCTGAAGAAGGATCACCCCAACGGCTATGCGCCGGGCAAGCGGCCGTTCCAGACCATCATCCCGGCCTTCGTCACCAAGGACGGCAAGCCCTGGCTGAGCTTCGGCGTGATGGGCGGGGCGATGCAGCCGCAGGGGCATGTGCAGATCGTGATGAACCTGGTGGACTTCCACATGAACCTGCAGGAAGCCGGTGACGCGCCGCGCATCCAGCACGAGGGCTCCACCGAGCCCACCGGCCAGGCCACCGCGATGAGCGATGGCGGCGAGGTCAACCTGGAAACCGGCTTCTCCTACGACACCATCCGCGCGCTGATGCGCAAAGGCCACCGGGTGATCTTTGCCGACGGCCCGTACGGCGGGTATCAGGCGATCGCCCGCAATCCGGCCAGCGGCGTGTACTACGGTGCCTCGGAAAGCCGCAAGGACGGACAGGCGGCCGGATATTGAGCGCGGTACGGTCGAGGTTGCCGCTCAATTCCGGCCGCCGCACGCCGCTAATCACGGGATGGAGCAGGAGCCCCTCATGAATTCGATGCAACAGCCCGACCCGCCGTCGCAGGCCCAGACGGCCGTGCTCCCGGATGCGCCCGTGGCCTTGCTGCGCCTATCTGCCGAGGCGTGTGTGGTGGCCTGCAACCGCGTTGGCCTGGATGTGCTGGGCAAGACCGCGGCCGAGCTGCAGGGGGCGCCGGCCTCGGTGGTGTGGGGGTTGAGCGCCGCCGATCTGGTGGGCGAAGAAGGCGTCTGGGCTGCCCCGGGCGACGACCCGGCGCGGCGCGTGCGCTATGTGCGCGACCGCGCGCAGGGCGGCTGGATGCTGTCGCTGCCGCATGTGGAAACCGCGATCCTGCTGCGCGAGGCCACGCGTCTGGCCGACGGCAGCCGGCCGGTGCCGATCTCGCCCCTGCTGCAACCGCTGGTTGCGCGTCTGCAGGCCGAGCACGAAGACCGCACGGTGCTCGAGCGCACCGCGCAGGCGCTGGCCGGCTGCGAACTCGAACTGTTGTTGCCGCCAGGACTGGCAGAAACCGAGATGGGCCGGCGCCTGCAAGCCGGGTTCGGCAATCTGGCCGAGGCCATCCGTCAGGCAGTGGCCTTGTCGGTGCAGATCGCCGCCGAAGTGCCGCCGCTGGTGGCCGAAAACGATGAAATGGTGCGCCAGTCGCAGGCGCAGAACGAGGCGCTGGACGGCGCGCGCACCGCGGTGGAGCGGTTGTCGTCGAGCCTGCAGGACGTCAATGCCGAGCTGGCACAGGTGATCGCGCTGGCCGCCAGCGCCGACGACAGTGCGCGCCAAGGCGTGGCCGCCGCGCATGCGCTGGGCCAGGCGATGCATGAAGTGGAGCGCCGAGCGTCGCGCGCGGGCGAAGTCATCGAAGTCATCGATTCGGTGGCGTTCCAGACCAATATCCTGTCGATCAACGCCAGCATCGAAGCCGCGCATGCCGGCGATGCCGGGCGCGGGTTTGCGGTGGTGGCCACCGAGATCCGGCGGCTGGCCGAACGCGCCGCAGCGGCGGCGCGCGACGTGCGCGCGATCCTGGCCGAAACCAGCGCCGCCGTGGGGGAGGGCGCAGCCTCTGCACGTGGTACCGAAGCGGTGCTCGATGGCATCACCCGCGTGCTCGGGCAGGCCAGCAGCGCGATGACCACGGTGGCCGGGCGCATCCAGGCGCAGGACGGGGAAATTCGCGGGATCGAGCGTGCGGTAGATGGCGTGGTGGCGTTGGGCCGCAGCAATCTGCAGCATGCTGCGCACGTGGCCGAACGCAGCGAAGCGCTGGGGCGCGGCACCGAAACCCTGCGCGATTGCGTGGGCTTGTTCCGGTTGCCGCCGGACCCACTGCTGGTGCCCAGGCACGCGCGGGTCAAGGAGCTGGCCGTTGCCACGGCCGGCAAGATCGGCAGTGCGCTGGCGCAGGCCATTGCGCGCGGGCAAATTGAGCAGGCTGCATTGTTCGCGCGCACCTATACGCCGATCGCCGGCGTGGAGCCGCCCAAGTTCAATACCGACTTCGATGCGCTCTGCGACCAGGTACTGCCCGCTTTGCAAGAGCCGCTGCTGGACGCGCACCCGTGGATCGTCTTCGCCATCTGCGCCAATCCCGATGGCTATGTGCCCACGCACAATCTGCGCTTCACGCAACCGTTGACCGGCGATGCCAAGCGCGATCTGGTCGGCAACCGCACCAAGCGCAAGTTTACCGACCGCGTTGGGCGCAGCGTGGGCGCGCACACCGACCCATACCGCCTCCAGGTCTATCGCCGCGATACCGGCCAGATCATGTTCGACCTATCCGCGCCGATCTTCGTCGGCGGCAAGCACTGGGGCGGCTTGCGGGTGGGCTATACGTTGGAGTGATGGCGTTGACCGGCCGGCGTTTGGCGGCTGTGCGTCAACCCGGGCAACAAAAAAAAGCCGCCGAAGATCGGCGGCAGGGAGAGAGAGCAGGTTTCTTGTTGTAGTGGCTGCAGGCTAACGGTGCGATGTGCCGTGGAAATGTCTGTGCATGTCGCCATCGCCGTGCCGTGTGCCAGGCGCTCGATTGCGTGTTAGCCGTGGCACACAGACAACGACCTCCCGAAGGAGGCCGTTGTGACACCACGTGGATCAGGACAGCGTGCTCAGAAGCGCTGGGTGTACTGCAGGTAGCTGTAGCGTCCCGGGATGGCGTAGGCCGGATCGAACGAGTTGGCCGAGGCGCTGAGCGCGACCGGCGGGTCGCGGTCGAAGACGTTGTTCAGGCCCAGCCGCACGGTCGCATTCCACGGAAGCTGGTAAGACACCTGCATGTCGTTGAACGCAGTCGCCGCAACGTGGCGATAGTTTCCGTTGTCGTCCAGTTCCGAATCGTAGTCCTTCATGCCCGAGTAGTAACGCACGGCCCAGTTGGCGGCCAGATTGCCGTAGCTCCAGTCCAGGGTGAGCGTGCCGCGGGTGCGCCAGTTCGGATTATTGGTGTGGTAGATGCCGTTGTAGCTTTCCCACGCAGAATTGTCGTCCTGCTTCTGCTCGTTGACCGCCACGTAGGTCGAATCCAGCGTCAGCATGAACTGGCCGATTGCGGTCTGCGGCAGTTTGTAACGCGCGGTGAAATCGTAGCCCTGCATGCGTTGCTCGCCGACATTCACCGGCTGGATCACCAGGCCGGTGATGGTCCCGGTCGCATCGCGGGTCACCAGGTCGCAGAACGCCGAGACGTTGAACTGGTAGCACTGCGTCAGGATCTGATTGGCGCTGAATTCGGTGATGGCGTCGGTGATCTGGATCTTCCACCAGTCCAGCGACACGTCCAGGCCCTGCACCGAAGCCGGGCTGTAGACAAAGCCAAGCGTGGTGTTCTTGGACTTTTCCGGTTGCAGATTGGCGTTGCTGGTGTAGGTGAACGGATAGATGGTCTGGCCGGAGTTGCCGCTGGCGCTGTTGTATTCGGCAACGTAATTGGCAGGCACGCCGCGGGCGGCGCATGCGGCCGCAATCGCGCTGGTGTAGGAGGTGCTGTTGGTCGAGCAGGGATCGGAGTAGGTATCGAAACTGTCCGACGCGCCCAGATACAGATCTTCGATCGATGGCGCGCGGAAACCGGTGGCGTAATTGCCGCGAATCAGCAGGTCGGCGACCGGCTTCCACTTGAAGCCGAACTTGCTATTGGTGGTGCTGCCGCAGGTGTTGTAGTCCGAATAGCGCACAGCCGCGCTCAACTCCAGCAACTGCGCACCAGGCACATCCTTCAGCAGCGGAATCGCCACTTCGGTGTAGTAGTCGTTGAGCGTGTACGAGCCGGAGGTGGGCGTGAACGAATTGCCCGAGGTATAGCCGGCAGAGATCAGGGCATCCGGTGAGGAGAACCCGCTTTCCTCGCGGTGTTCGACACCGGCGGCAAAATTCATCCAGCCGGCGGGCAGCTCGAACAGGTCGCCGGTGAGGTTGGCGGTGAAGCTGCTGTTTTTGTATTGATAGGTGTTGTGCGCAGTGAACAGGATGTAGTCCAGCATTTCCTGGGTCACGCCACCGGCCGGCGACAAGGGGTTGAACGGTACGCAGCCGGTAATGACGGCGCCGCCGCTGTCCAGGCACGCCAGGGTGCCATTGACGATGGCCGATGCCCCGAGCGCATTGCTCAGGTTGAGCAGATTGACATCGCCATACTGGGTTTCGGTCTGGTCGGTCTGGTTGTGCGCAAAGCCCACATCCCAACTGAACTGCCGGTCGGCAAACTGGAAGTCGCCTTCCAGCCCGGTGTACACGTGCGAGGTCTTGACGTCCTGCTGGTAGGTGCGCGCGAATTCGGTCAAGCGATGCGACCAGCCCACATCGCGCCCGTCGCCGCCGTAGGCCGTGTTGTACGGGTTGTAGTAGCTGTCGCCGCTCAACAGGATGCCGGTGTTGACCGAAGCCAGCGGAAAGCCGGCCAATTGCTGCGACGACTGGCGGCGGTTATACAGTCCATCGAACTTGAAGCGCACGTTGTCGGTGAGTGCGTAGTTGCCCTGCACATACAACGCGTCGCGCTTCTGTGGTGTCACCAGGTAATTGTCCTTGGCGTAGTTGTAGCCATATTCGGATGTATTGAAGGCGGTGTACTGGTCCAGGCCGTAGCGCGGATACCTGCTGTCGCCGCTGGCGGTAGCACTGTCGGGCAACACCGTCCATGCGCCGCTGGTGCCATTTGCACGGAGGCGGCCGCTTGCCGAGTAGCTGCTGTAGGCCGAAGAGCCCGCGCCGTACACCGGCTCGGCGGAGATCTCCCGGTCGCCTGCCATCACCGCATCTTCCTTGACGCTGGACAAGCCGATGACCAGGTTGCCGCGCTCGCCGGTGGCGCCCACGGTGGCATCGAAGGAGGTGCGCTGGCCATCGCCCTGGCCATATTGGCCAACGTAGGCGTTGACTTCGGCACCATCGAAATTGGTACGGGTGATGATGTTGACCACGCCGGCGATGGCATCGGAGCCATAGATCGACGAGGCGCCATCCTTGAGGACTTCCACGCGCTCCACGATGGCCGAGGGAATGGTGTTCAGATCCACCGAACCGGACAGGCCCGAGACCCAGCGCCGGCCGTTGACCAGCACCAGCGTGCGAGAGGCGCCCAGGTTGCGCAGGCTGACCGTGGCCGAGCCGTCGCCGCCGTTGTTGACGGTGCTGTTCATCGTTGCACCGTTGGAAGGGATGCGCTTGAGAACGTCGGCAACCGAGGTCAGGCCCTGCTTTTCGATGTCCTGGCGCGTCAGGACCAGCACCGGTTGCGAATTTTCCACATCGACCGAGCGGATGCGCGAGCCGGTGACTTCGATCTTGTCCAGGTTGGTCGGACTCTTGTCGGTTTGTTCCTGGGCGATGGCGCTCGTGCTGACGCACAGGCTGATGGCGATCGCGAGCGAGCCCCGACGCATGGTCGGGTGGAGCGTTGTCATAGTCATATGTACGGCGGTTCCCGGTAGAGGAGGAGCGACAGCGCGATCCCCGTGAATGACACCTGCATGCGCGCGGCGTTTCCGGCATGCCCTGCAGGCTTAGCGGGAATTTAACGAGCGGGTTTCGCCGCCGTTTTTCGTCAATCGGCGCCTTGTTGCGTGGCCACGCGCGCAATGCATTGGCGCGCCATGTAATGCCTGCGCAACGCAGGGCGTGTGCTGCAGCGACGTGGGATGACCTGTGCGGACATATGTCGCCGCCGGACGCGACAACCTTGCCACGCGCAACAGCAGGCCGGTGCGGGCGCCGCGTCAGTGCGGTATGCCCTATGGGTTTGGCTTGGCGCCATGCGCGCCGCAGGTCTCTGGCGGCGTTTGTTTAGCCGCGCAGGGGGGGGATGTGGTTTAATCGCCGCCGAAGTGGGGGTACCGCAGCGTGCTGCGGTTGAGATAGTCCCTTCGAACCTGATCCGGCTGATACCGGCGTAGGGAAGCTTCGTCAGATGCGATGGTTCGTGCGTGCACGGGCGATCCGTATCGAGCGCCGCCGCTTCGTCCGCACTGCGACTCCTTCGCAGGGCCAGCACACAGGACGAATGCCATGAATGCCGCGCCCACCGTTTTGCAGCAACAAGCCCAGTCGTTGTCGGAGGCTGTCACCCAGCCGATTCCCGGTTCACGCAAGATCTTCGTGCAAGGCTCGCGTGCGGATCTGCAGGTGCCGATGCGCGAGATCGCGTTGACGCGCACGCCCACCCTGTTCGGTGGCGAAGAGAATCCGCCGCTCAGCGTCTACGACACGTCCGGGCCTTACACCGATCCGCGGGTGGCGATCGATCTGGCAGCCGGCCTGGCACCACTGCGTGCGCAGTGGATTGCCGAGCGTGACGACACCGTCGCCCTGGACGGACTGAGCTCCAGTTTCGGGCGTGGCCGCGAGCACGACGCGCGTCTGGATGCAGTGCGCTTCCCGGCGCGGCGTCTGCCGCGGGTAGCGCGCCCGGGCGCCAACGTCACCCAGATGCATTACGCGCGCCGCGGCATCATCACGCCGGAAATGGAATACGTGGCGATCCGCGAAAATCAGCGCCTGGAAGCGGTGACCGATGCCAGCTTGCGCAAGCAGCATCCGGGCCAGGCGTTTGGTGCCTCGATCCAGCAACGCATGACGCCGGAGTTCGTGCGCGAAGAGATCGCACGGGGCCGCGCGATCTTGCCCAACAACATCAATCACCCCGAAAGCGAGCCGATGATCATCGGTCGCAATTTCCTGACCAAGATCAATGCCAACATCGGCAACAGCGCGGTGTCTTCGGGCATTGCCGAAGAAGTCGAGAAGCTGGTGTGGTCGATCCGCTGGGGCGGGGACACGGTCATGGATCTGTCCACCGGCAAGCACATCCATGAAACGCGCGAGTGGATCATCCGCAACTCGCCGGTACCGATCGGCACGGTGCCGATCTATCAGGCATTGGAAAAGGTCGATGGGCGCGCCGAAGAACTCACCTGGGACATCTTCCGCGACACCTTGATCGAACAGGCCGAACAGGGCGTGGATTACTTCACCATCCACGCCGGCGTGCTGCTGCGCTACGTGCCGCTGACCGCAAAGCGCGTGACCGGCATCGTGTCGCGTGGCGGTTCGATCATGGCCAAGTGGTGCCTGGCGCATCACAAGGAGAACTTTCTCTACACGCACTTCGAAGACATCTGCCAGATCATGCAGGCCTACGACGTGGCGTTTTCGTTGGGCGATGGCCTACGCCCCGGCTGCATTGCCGATGCCAACGATGCGGCGCAATTCGGCGAGCTGGAAACGCTGGGCGAACTGACCAAGCTCGCCTGGAAGCACGATGTGCAGACCATGATCGAAGGCCCGGGCCATGTGCCGATGCAATTGATCAAGGAAAACATGGACAAGCAGCTGCGCGAATGCGGCGAGGCGCCGTTCTACACCTTGGGCCCGCTGACCACCGACATCGCGCCGGGCTACGACCACATCACCAGTGCGATCGGTGCGGCGATGATCGGCTGGTTCGGCACCGCAATGCTCTGCTACGTCACTCCGAAAGAACACCTGGGCCTGCCCAACGGGCAGGACGTGCGCGACGGCATCATGGCCTACAAGATCGCCGCGCATGCGGCCGACCTGGCCAAGGGGCATCCGGGCGCGCAGGTACGCGACAACGCCCTGAGCAAGGCGCGTTTCGAGTTCCGTTGGGACGACCAGTTCCATCTTGGCCTGGATCCGGAAAAGGCCAAGGAGTTCCACGATGAGACGCTGCCCAAGGACGCGCACAAGCTGGCCCACTTCTGCTCGATGTGCGGGCCGCACTTCTGTTCGATGAAGATTACCCAGGACGTGCGTGATTACGCAGCCGAGCACGGCATGAGCGAGGCGCAGGCGTTATCGACGGGCATGCAGGAAAAGTCCGCGCAATTCGTCGCGCAGGGCGCGCAGGTCTATCGCGCCACGTGACGCGTTACATGGCCGCGTTTCACAGAACGTGATGTAGCGCCTGCTTAGGAGAAGTTCAGTTTTGTACTGCACAGATTGCAGCGCGGTGCGCAAGTGCCGCGCGATGGCAGGGTTGCAAGCGATTCCAGGAAATAAGGGTTTCGGCTGATCTAGCTGAATCGCAGATAAAAAAATCGCGCCAGAAGGCGCGAAGGGTACATCGTCATTATTCGAATTCGTCGGCGAGAGAGAGAGAGAGCCTGACGCTGCCGCCTGTCATAGGAAGCAACGGGGCATAGCGTAAAATTTGCACCAAATGGATGCATGACACAGTTGGTCGTCGTCCTTTGCTGAATTTGGCGTTTCGCGGATTGCGCGGGGCGCTCTTTGTTGTTCTTGCATGCCGACGCGTGTTTTTGCCGATGAGTGTTCCTCCCGTTATCGCAGTGCCAGCGGGCCGCCTACGTGTCGGTCAATGCGTGGTCGACGTTGCCTCGCGCGAGGTGCACGCACCCGGCGCAAAGCGTCCGCTGCGGCTGGCGCCCAAATCCCTGGCGGTGTTGCTGACCCTGGCGCGGCATCCGGGCCAGGTGGTCACGCGCGAGCAGCTGCTTGCCGAGGTCTGGCCCGATACCTTGCCGACCAACGATGTGGTGACCCAGGCGGTCACGCAGCTGCGCAAGGCGTTTGCCAGCCACGGCGGGCAGCGCTCGGAGCACATCGAGACCATCGCCAAGACCGGGTATCGCTTGATGGCGGCGGTGGTGTGGGAGGCGCATGCAACTGCAGCGGCGACGCTGCCCGGCGAGGCACCTGGTTCGGACGCGCTCGGGCCGGCGCAGCCGGACGCAGGCGTGGCGGCCGTTACCGACCAGTCCGACGCTGCCACGCCCCCCCTCCACACCGCGCCTGGCCAGCCCGTATCGCCCGTCGCTGCGGAACCGGCCGCTTCGACGCCGGCCGCGTCACGACACCGGCGCGCGCTGGCGCTGGCAGTCGCCAGCGTGGCGTTGCTGGTCGTGCTGAGCCTTGCGGTATGGACCTCATGGCGCCGTGCCCCGGCGCCTTCTACCGAGCAAGCGCATGCGGTGTTGGGCAGCCCCAAGCGGCCGTATCAGGTGATTACCGCAGGCGGTGGATTCGACCTCACGCCAAGCCTGTCGCCCGATGGCGCGCAGGTGGCGTACGCCTCGTTGACCCGCGATCGTGCCGGCACCTCGATCCTGGTCAAGACCACCGATAACGCCTATCCGCGGGTACTGGAGACGCCCGCGCCCGGCGTTTCCGATCGTTTGCCGGCGTGGTCGCCGGATGGGCGGCAGATCGCGTTTTCCAGGCAGGCGCCCGATGGCAGTTGCCGGGTCATGATCGCCGCAGCCAACGGGCCTGTGGCCTCGCGCGAGGTCATGCGGTGCGACGGTGCCGACATGCTGAGTTTCAGCTGGTCGCCGGATGGGCGCGCGCTGGTGTTCGGCAGCATGACCGGCCCGCATGGCGCGGCCCGCATGCGTCGCCTGGATCTGGCAACCGGGCAGTGGCAGACGCTGGACTACCCGGCGCAGGCAGGTGATTTCGATTACGCGCCGCGGTATTCGCCCGATGGGAATTGGATCGTATTCCTGCGTAATCCGCAGCTCGGGGACCTGTGGCGAATTCCGGCCGAAGGCGGCGTTGCCGAACGGCTTACCCATGCCAACGCCGATATCCGTGGATGGAGCTGGCTGCCCGACGGAAGCGGTCTGATCTTCGGACGTCGCGTGGACAGCGAGGCGCGGCTGTATCTGCTCGATCTGCGGGACCACAGTTTGCAGGATGTGGGGGTGGACGATGCGCAAGCACCGGACGTGGCGAACGGCCATCTGGTATTCGTGCAGCGCAAACCGCAATTTGGCGTCTATCAGGTCATTGGCGACACGATGAACGGTGGCTACATTCGCCGCCGCCTGTTTCCATCCAGCGGGCGCGACGATCAGCCGATGATTGCGCCGGATGGGCGGCAGCTGATCTTTGCATCCAACCGATCCGGTGCGTACGGGCTGTGGTGGGGCGATGTCAGCAAACCCGGCTCGGTGCGCTTGATCGAAGGGCCGCGCCCGGATTCGCGCCAGGCCGCCGACTGGTCAGCCGATTCGCAACGTGTGCTGGTCAGCGGCAGCGATGCGGCCGGGCATGCAGCGCTATTCGAAGTGACCCCCGGCAGCGGCCAGGTGGTACGACTGCCGGTGCCGCAGCCGCGCCCGCTGCAGGCGATCCATCTTCCCGACCCCGACCGGCTGCTGGTACTTGCCGCCGCCGCCGACGGGCATACCTTCGCAACGCTGTACGACCGACGCAGTCGCCCCTGGCGTGCGCTGGCGACGCTGCAGGACGTCTCTCAGTTGCGGCTGGACCGCGTCAGCGGACAGGTCTTGTTGACCCGTCTCAGCGGTGGCGGTGTGTGGCAGGTCGCTCCATCGCTGGCCGCCGACACCTTGCATGCCGTCGATCCGCAGCGGCCGTCGCGTTGGCGGTATCGCAGCTGGGCGCCGGGGGCGCATGGCCAGCTGCATTACCTGTCGTCGACCGACAGTTGCGCTGCCTACGATAGCGAGCTGCGCAGCGGCCGCAGCCAGTGTCTGGATGCGGTCAAGTTCACCACCATCAACGGATTCAGCCTGAACCAGCACGACGGCACACTGTATGTGTCGCTGGCCGAAGAAGATGGCAGCGCCATCGCCTACATGCCGTTGCCGCAGCATTCCGTGGCGCCTGTTGGCGTCGCTGCTAACCTGTTGTCGGTATTGAAAAAAATCGCTTCGTAAGTTTTTCGGAAAGGCTTCGTGGCAATTTCGGCACAGTTTCGTCAAAACTTCCTGACCGACGCCACATTCGGCAAAACACTACGCCCTCTTTTGTACAGGGGGCTGCCAACATGCAACAGGTCATCACCGCAGATCGTGGGCTTGCGCTCGCGCTGGACAGCGCCAGCGAGTCGACATCGACGACCTGTCTGGCGGTCTCGCGGCTCGGCAGCATCCGTACTAGCGCAGCGACATTCACCCTGTGGATACAGCTACGCGGACGCGCATGGGTGGAATCCAAGGAGGGCCGCTTTCGTCTGCGTGCCGGGGACTGGATCGCCTTCGACAAGGATTCCCATCCCACCGTGCAGGCAGACCGCAGCGCGCTGTGCG
This sequence comes from Xanthomonas sp. NCPPB 3569, assembly GCF_041475645.2. Classification (NCBI taxonomy): domain Bacteria; kingdom Pseudomonadati; phylum Pseudomonadota; class Gammaproteobacteria; order Lysobacterales; family Lysobacteraceae; genus Xanthomonas; species Xanthomonas sp. NCPPB 3569. The sequence goes on along the minus strand of NZ_CM192969.1, from coordinate 3,984,144 downwards.
TGGGCGTCGGTCTGGATGGCGAGAGCCTGCAGTCGCTCGCTGAACTGACCGATGCCACGCTGTATCCCGGCCGCGCCCAGTTATCGCGCGGTGACCTGCGCATCGCCTTGCGCCTGTGGCGCAATGCTGCCGCACAAAGCGGCAGTGCCTCCGCGCGGCCGTTGCTGCTGCACCTGGCGGCGATGCAGCGCGATTTCATTGCGCAGGAACAGCGTTGCCCGGGCCGCTCGCGCAGCCGGCGGCGTCAGGTGTTCGGGCGCATGCAGCGTGCACGGCTGTATCTGGAAGGCAATAGCGACCGGGTGGTACGCATCAGCGAACTGGCGCAGCTGACCAACTTTTCCAGTTGGTACGTCTCCAAGACGTTTCAGAGTTTGTACGAAGAAAGCCCGCAGGCGCTGTCTGCGCGCTTGCGTCTGGAACGTGCCTCCGATTTGTTGCGCGATACCTCGATGATGATCGGCGAGGTTGCAGCGGCAAGCGGCTTCGACAATTGCTGCAGCTTCGCGCGCGCATTCCGTGCGCGCTTCGGTGTCTCCGCATCGCACTACCGCGACCAAACGGCAAATCCGCCAGATTCGGCAAAGCCACGTAACGTGACGCGCAAAGCGACGGCGTTCACGCAATCGTAATTTGCACAGGGGCGCTTAACGCGCCACTAACGAACCCTGGAGAGATTGATGAACCTTCGCACCTCCGCAGTGCGGCTGGGCCTGTTGCCCGCCGGTATTGCGATCGCGTTGACGCCGGCTTTTGCCGCCGCACAAGAGTCGACCACCACGCTTGATCGTATCGAGATCACCGGCTCGCGCATTCGCAGCGCCGACGTCGAAACGCAGCAGCCGATCTTGACGCTTGACCGTCAAGCGCTGGAAAAGCAGGGCCTGACGTCTGTTGCCGATGTGCTGCAGAACCTGACCTCCGCCGGCTCCCCGGCCATCTCGCGCGCTGACGCGCTGTCGTCCGGCGAAGACGTTGGCGGTTACTACGTCGACCTGCGTAACCTCGGCGCGCAGCGTACGTTGGTGCTGGTGAACGGTAAGCGTCTGGGTGCGTCGACCTCCGGTCTGCAGGATCTCAGCCAGATTCCGATGTCGGCCATCGAGCGTATTGAAGTGCTGAAGGACGGCGCCTCGTCCATCTACGGCTCCGACGCGATCGCCGGTGTGGTCAACGTGATCACGCGTAAGCGTTTCGACGGCGCTGAAGCCAGCGTGCAGTTCGGCCAGTTCGGCCAGGGCGACGGCGACACCACGCAGTACTCCTTCACTGTTGGCTCGCAGGGCGAGCGCGGTGGCGTGACGCTGTCTGCCGAATATTCCAAGCAGGACCCGGTGTTCGCCAAGAACCGTTGGTTCAGCCGCGATGGTTCGCGTGGTCCCAACTCGACCCCGAACAGCTGGAGCCCGATCAGCCAGAACGGCTCGTGGTGCAATCCGCTGCAGGTCGATTGCGATGATCCGGACACCGCGGTGTGGCAGACGCTCAATGCCGGCGGCAACCCGAACAACCCGGCCGACTATCACCCGATCACGCCGGCCGAGTACGCCAACTCGAACCAGCAGATGATGGTGCAGACCGGTATCGAGCGGAAGTCGGTCTTTGCGAACGTCAACTACGACGTTGCCGATGCCATCACCTTCAACGCCGATATTGCCTACAACGAGCGCACCACCGACGGGCAGATCGCGGGCTACCCGTATCAGTCCGGTTCGTTCGGCACTCCACTGGAAGGCAGCAGCGCGTTCAATCCGATCGGCCAGGATGTCGACTTCCGTCGTCGTCTGTGGGAAGTGCCGCGCGCCAGCGAAAACCAGCTCAAGACCCTGCGCTTCGCGCCGACCTTGAGTGGCTACTTCGACATCGGCGGCAAGACCTGGGACTGGGATGTGGGTGCGTTGTGGAACCGCAACGAGAACACCAAGCGCAGCCGTGGCGACATGAGCCTGATCGCGTCGCGTCAGGCGCTGGGCCCGTCCTTCATCAACGGCCAGGGCGTTGCGCAGTGCGGTACCGCTGCAGACCCGATCTCGCTTTCGGCCTGCCGTCCGTGGAACCCGCTGCTGCCGTACAACGTCGCAGGTCAGGGCTCGCTTGCCGACCCGGCGCTGCAGGAATTCCTGTTCCCGACCTTCACCGATACCGGTCTGACCAAGACCACCAGCTTCACCGCAAACCTGTCCGGTTCGGTGGTCGAGCTGCCGGCTGGCGATCTGGGCGTTGCGGTGGGCTACGAACACCGCAAGGAAGAAGGTCGCTTCTCTCCGGATGCGTTTGCGCAGTCGGGCGAAAGCACCGGCCTGGGTGCCAAGACCACGCAGGGCCAGTACTCGCTGGACGAGGTTTACCTCGAATTGAATGTTCCGCTCCTGAGCGATGTCGCCTTCGCCAAGGAACTGACCTTCAACGCTGCAACGCGTTATTCGGACTACAGCAACTTCGGTAACACGCTGAACTCGAAGTTCGGCCTGACCTGGCGTCCGCTGGAAGACCTGCTGGTGCGTGCGACGTATGCGGAAGGTTTCCGTGCGCCGACCATCAGCGACCTGTACGGTGGCCTGAGCAGCAGCTTCGAGTCTTACATCGATCCTTGCGGCGTCGGCGCCCCCAACAGCGTCAACGGCAACGCGGCCTGCACCAACGCCGGCGTGCCGCTGGGCTACACCCAGCTCGGCCAGGGCTTCGTGCCTTGCACGACCTATCCGTGCCAGACGCCTGATGAATTCATCAGCGGCGCCAACCCGAACCTGAAGCCGGAAACCTCCACCAGCAAGACCGCCGGTCTGGTCTGGAGCCCGCGTTGGGTGCAGGGTCTGGACATCTCGCTGGATTGGTACCGCTACGAGATCAACGACATGATCATCGCCGATAGCGTCGACCGCATCCTGCGCGACTGCTATGTGCTCGGCAATTCGGAACGTTGCGCCAATGTCACGCGCGCAGCCGATGGTCATATCTCGGCGATGAGCTACGGCGTGGCCAATCTCGGTCAGATGGAAACCGAAGGCTACGACCTGGGTGTGAAGTACCGCCTGCCGGAAACGGCCATCGGTTCCTTCACCTTCGACTGGCAGACCAGCTACGTCAGCAAGTACGACGAAGCCGGCCAGGACAGCGCAGGCAACGCCATCATGATTGGCCGTGTCGGCGAGCCGGGCATCTTCCGCGTGCGTTCGAACGTTGGCGTGAACTGGTCGCTGGGTGATTTCGGCGTCAACTACACCCTGCGTTACTACTCGGGCATGAAGGAAAGCTGCATCACGCTGGCCGAAGGCTATTGCGATGCGCCGGACCATATCGCCAACGGCGAGTCCGACCCGCTGCGTCACACCGGCGCCAACACCTTCCACGACCTGCAGGTCAACTGGAAGGCGCCGTGGGATGCAACGATCGCACTCGGCGCGAACAATGTGTTCGATCACCGCGGTCCGCTGCAGTATTCGGCACCGAACAGCAGCTTTGCCTACTACGGCGGCTTCGAAATCGGTCGTTTCATGTACATGAAGTACACCCAGCGCTTCTGATCCATCGACGCGCGTAGTGAATGAAAGACGGGCCGCAAGGCCCGTCTTTTTTTATTTGCAATGCGCTGTTGCGATGAGGGGGCCGCGAACGCAACGCGTGATTCGGACGCAAAGCAGCCGTTGCGCGGCTCATGCGGTGTGCATTCCCGCAAAGAACGCACGCACGACGTGGACGTTGCCGAGCGATGCGGCTCGAAAAGAACTGCAGTCTTTATGCGCGTGCAGCTGCCGCAACGCTCGAGCGCATTGCCTGCCCGTGGTGCGGTGCGCATCGGGTGAGTGACTTGACACATCGCCCCAGCGCAAGGTTTGACATGCGCGGCGCTGGCGCAACGGCCCCATGCAGCGGGGGCGAAGAAACGGCATAAAAAAACGCGGCCTTGGCCGCGCTTCTTTCCGGATGCCGCATGCGAGTAACTTACGCCTCGGCAAGCCCCAGCAACGTGTCGGCCTGTTCGCGCCAGCTCGGCAGGCGGGCGATGACGCCAACCTTGGTCAGGTACTCTTCGTCCACGCTTTCGCCGCTGGCCAATGCCGTGGCGACATGCACGGCACCGGTGACCCAGAAGCTGCGCATGCTGGAACGCAGCGGATGGCGATGGAAAGCCACCGCTTCGATGATGGGCATCGGCAAGCCCCACAGACCGAGCAGGTAGGCGCCGGCTTCGGTGTGACCCAGGCGTTCGTCGCCGCCTTCGGCCGGCGGTTCGCGCTCATCGCGCACGCCCGGCAGCAGCAGGCCGATATCGGCCAGCAATGCAGCGGTGGAACCGAGTTCTGCGCTGGTCGGCGGAAGCACCTTGGCCGCCAGGCGCGAGGAGAGCAGGGCGCGGCGCTGCATCGCATTGCGCTCGGCCGGTGTGAGCGTCTGGACCGAAAACACTTCGCTGGCCAGCACCAGGTCGCGCAGCGTCGCCACGCCCAGGCGGGTCACCGCCGTGCGCAGGTCGGTGATGCTGCGGCCACCGGAAAAGAACGCCGAATTGCACAATTGCAGCACTTTCGCCGCGATCGCCGGGTCGCCGGCGATCAGCTTGGCGATATCGGCCGCATCGGCGCCGTCGTCCTCTTCCAGCGCATGCATCAGGCTCAGGTACAAATGCGGAGGCGAGGGGAGCTTTTCGATCCGCCCAATCGCCGCGCGCAGGCGCGGATTGCTGAGCAGCTCGCGTAGTTCTTCCAGGCTGGTGACCGCTTCGAGCAGCACTTCGGGTGCCAGCGGCATCGGCAAGAAGCGATGCGCCACGCCGATGATGCGGGCCGGCGGCGTGCGCTGGCCGCCTTGCGCATCGATCAGCGCGATACGAATGGTGTCCGGGCGCAGCGTGCGGATTTGCCCCAGCAAGGTGGCCGCAGTCAGGTCCGGCAGCACCGGCGCAACGATGACGGCGTCGAACGGCGACAGCGCGGCAGCTTCGATCGCCGAATTGCCATCGGCCACCTGCTGCGCCTGCCACTGGTCGCCCAGGTCGGCGACGTAGGCGACAAGGTCGGACGGAAGACTGGCTTCGTCCCCAACAAACAGAATACGCAAGACACTTCCCCAGAAGTCACCGGTGACAGACACCGGCCAAACGCTTTCGGCAATGTACCCAATCTGCCGACTGCGGTCACCGGGATCACGCCAGAAGCGTGATCCCGATCGCCCCCTACACGCAGGGCAGCATCACCATCGATGGATCAGGGTGCGTCGGAATTGTAGCGTTCCACCGCCTCGGTCAGGATGCGCTTGGCCTCGGCCGCGCCGCCCCAGCCATCCAGCTTGACCCACTTGCCCTTCTCCAAGTCCTTGTAATGCTCGAAGAAGTGGCCGATGCGCTCCATCCAGTGGCTGGACACCTGGTTGATGTCTTCGATGTGCGCGTAACCGGAGAAGATCTTCTCGATCGGCACAGCCAGGATCTTTTCGTCGCTGCCGGCCTCGTCGCTCATGCGCAGCACGCCCACCGGACGGCAGCGCACCACCGAACCCGGCACCAAAGGCAACGGCAGCACCACCAGCACGTCGGCCGGGTCGCCATCGCCGCACAGGGTGTTGGGTACGTAGCCATAGTTGCAGGGATAACGCATCGGGGTCGACAGGATGCGGTCGACGAAGATCGCCCCGCTGGCCTTGTCGACTTCGTACTTGACCGGCTCGGAATCCTTGGGGATCTCGATGACGACGTTGATTTCTTCCGGCAGGTTCTTGCCAGAGGTGACCAGTTCAAGGCCCATGCGGGTAGCTCCGAGGCGTCAGCAGTGTGTGGAGCGCGATTCTACGCGTTCGGCTGTTGCGCTGCAGCGACACTGAATGGGCAATCTCCTGACCGCTGCGTGCGGCATAGCCCGTGTTCATCACGGGTGGCTGGCTGATCGTCGCGGCCCGGCCGGCGGCGCACGCTGCAGGCTCATCCACCGCATAGGAAGTGCCCATGTCCAGGCTTGCGCGTTTGCTCGTTCTCTTGCTGCTGTCCCTTACCGCCCAGGTCGCCGTCGCCGGCACGCCTCCACCCACCTATGTGGATGCGGTGGACTGGCCCGCCAATGGCGAGGGCTGGGAGGCGTTCATCGATCTGGAGCAGCGGCTGGACCGCGATTTCGACAATATCTGCGGCGACACCTTTTGTGGCGGCGACTTCAGCGACTACCAGCCGCTGCGCTTCCGCTGCTCGGTGCATCGCGTCACCGGCGTGGTGCGGAGCTGCATCTGGACCTTCGGCGCCAGTGAGGTCAGCGTCGACCCGCGCAGCGGTTACCTGCGGTCGGACAGCCGGGTGTGGCGCTGCACGGCACCGTTGAAGGCCGGTACCCGCCTGGATGAGATGTATCGCACGCTTGCGGTGGCCAATCCGCTGTTCAAGCCACTGCCGGGCGGCGCACCGCCGATCTATGACGGTTTGATCGGCTGCCTGTGATTGTTCGCCGGCGCGGGGCGGGCTTGCCGGCACAGGCCAGCCCCTTCTGCCTGGGGCGCCCATCTTCGCATCGACGACGGGCGCCGCCAGCAGGTGCCGGCGTGATGCCGATCCTGAGCTGGTAAGGGCAAATGACCCGGCCAGGCGACGTCCTTGGTGGCCCGGTTCCCATGCCCCAGCGTTGCCGCTTGCGGCAGTGACCGGTTTCGGCCTGCCGCGACTCGTCTAGTCGGTCGGCTGCTGCCCGTCGTCATGACCGCAGGCCACGCGACCTGCGGTCATTGCAGCGTTACAGAGCGTTACAGCAGGGGCACGAGCAATAACGCCACGATGTTGATGATCTTGATCAACGGGTTGATCGCCGGCCCCGCGGTGTCTTTATACGGGTCACCGACCGTGTCGCCGGTAATCGCAGCCTTGTGCGCCTCGCTGCCCTTCCCGCCGAAGTGGCCGTCCTCGATGTATTTCTTGGCGTTGTCCCACGCGCCGCCGCCCGTGGTCATCGAAATCGCCAGGAACAAGCCAGTGACGATCGTGCCGATTAACAAGCCACCCAACGCACGCGGCCCCAGTAGCAACCCGACAACGATCGGAACCACCACCGGCAGCAGCGAAGGCACGATCATTTCGCCAATCGCCGAGCGGGTCAGCATGTCGACGGCGCGGTCGTACTGCGGCTTGGCGGTGCCGGCCATGTTGCCGGGAAGTTCGCGGAACTGGCGGCGCACTTCTTCCACCACGGCGCCCGCGGCGCGGCCGACCGCTTCCATCGCCATCGCGCCGAAGAGATACGGAATCAGCCCGCCAATCAGTAGCCCGATGATCACCGTGTGGTCGGATAGATCGAAGGCGTACACCTGGCCGGGATTGGCCGCCTGCAGGTTGTGCGTGTAGTCGGCAAACAGCACCAATGCAGCCAGCGCCGCCGATCCGATCGCGTAGCCCTTGGTGACTGCCTTGGTGGTGTTGCCTACCGCATCCAGCGGGTCGGTAATGTTGCGGACCTCGGGCGGGAGCTCGGCCATCTCGGCGATGCCGCCAGCGTTATCGGTAATCGGCCCATATGCATCCAGCGCAACGATCATGCCGGCCATCGACAGCATGGCCGTTGCTGCAATCGCAATGCCATACAAGCCGCCGAAATGAAACGCACCCCAGATCGCTGCGCAGACCGCGATCACCGGCAGCGCGGTAGATTTCATCGAAATACCGAGGCCTGCGATGATGTTGGTGCCGTGTCCGGTGGTGCTGGCCGATGCAACATGCTGCACCGGGGTGTAGTGCGTGCCGGTGTAGTACTCGGTAATCCACACGATCAGGCCGGTGAGCACCAAGCCGATCAATGCGCAGGCGTACAACGCCGCGGCGCCGTGGGTGTTGTCGCGCATCAGCGATTGGGTGATGGGCCAGTAGGCCAATGCCGCCAGTACGCCCGATACGATCACGCCTTTGTACAGCGCACCCATGATCGAACCGCCGTCCTTGACCTTGACGAAGGCCGCGCCCACGATCGAAGCAATGATCGATACCCCGCCGAGCACCAATGGATAGAGCACGGCATGCGAGCCGGTTTCGGCTAGCGTCAGGCTGCCGAGCAGCATCGTGGCGATCACGGTGACTGCGTAGGTTTCGAACAGATCTGCGGCCATGCCGGCGCAGTCGCCCACGTTGTCGCCGACATTGTCGGCAATCACCGCCGGGTTGCGTGGATCGTCCTCGGGAATACCGGCCTCGACCTTGCCGACAAGATCGGCGCCCACGTCCGCACCCTTGGTGAAAATGCCGCCACCCAGGCGCGCGAAGATCGAGATCAACGACGACCCGAACGCCAACCCCACGAGTGCGTGCAGGTTTTGCTCCAGTGGCAGCCCCATGCCTTGCAGCACGGCAAAGTAGCCGGCCACGCCAAGCAGCCCGAGGCCGACCACCAGCATGCCGGTGATCGCGCCGCCGCGAAACGCCACGTCCATCGCCTTGCCGATGCCATGCCGCGCGGCTTCGGCAGTGCGGACATTGGCACGTACCGAGACGTTCATGCCGATGTAGCCGGCTAACCCGGACAACACGGCACCCAATGCAAAGCCGATCGCGGTGTACCAACTCAGGAACAGCCCGACCAACACGAACAGCACTGCCCCAGCAACCGAAATGGTGAGGTATTGCCGGTTGAGATAGGCGCGCGCGCCTTCCTGGATCGCGGCGGCGATCTCCTGCATGCGTGCATTGCCGCTCGGCTGCGCGACCACCCAGCGCGCCGACACGATTCCATGGACGATTGCCAAGACCGCACAACCCAGCGCAAGCCACAACCCGTAGTGTTCCAGCATGACCCCTCCCAAGAGAATGGATGTCGTCCGGTCGGGACGAACCAAGGGCGATGCACACACCGAGTGGATTGACGAATACGGACTCGACGGCCGCCGGGCCGTAATGCGCGTCGCGAATGTTCAGGTGGCCGGATCGCGACCGAGTATGCGCCGCGCCTGGCATGGCGACCAGCATTACAGCTTTGGCGCGTCGTTCAGTTGCGGCATGACAGCCTGCGGCCAACGCGATTCGGTCGACCCAGGAGTGTCCATGTCCCACCATGCCGCGCAAAAATATGCCGCGATGCTCGCGACGCTGTTGCTGACGAGCCAAGCGTTTGCAGCCGATCCCACGCCCGAACTCAAGCCGCGCGCACCCGGCACCGCGCAAGCGGTCGGCGCCGTGCACACCTTGCGTCAGATCCCGGAAGCCTGCGCACGTCTGGAAGGCGTATTTACCGGAAATGCTGCACAGCCGTATACATTGTCGGTAGTCCGCAGCAGCCCCACCTGCCAGCCGCGTGCACGGTTCGTGGATTTCGCCAAGGCCGCGCCCAGTGTTGCCTCGGGCTGGATCTTCAACGATGTGATCCGCGTACCGAGCGCAGCCTGCCCGTCACAGCAAGCGGTCGTGCGCGTATGGCGCAAGCCGGTGGATGCGAAACCGCAACTCGATGGACAAGGCCAGTCGCGCATCTACTTGGAAGACGCCAAGCAGCAAGCCGCTGCCGGCAAGATTCCGCAGGTACCCATGTTCGCTGCGCAGATGACGGTGGAAGGCAAGGCGTGTCAGTAAGTCAGATGTTGCTCTGCATCCGCAACAACGAACCCCGGCCAGGCCGGGGTTCGTTTTCAGTACATGCACAAGTGGATCAGCAGTACATGCACAGGTGGATCAGTTACTTCGACAATCGCCTAGACCACGCGCTTTCATGATCCTGTCGTATGACCCACGCCTTCGGCGTCACATCCGTTAGTGCGCAGGCCACGCGTGTAAGTCGCCCGATCTGCCGCCACCTCGGCGGAGCGTTGAACATCGCTGTGCATCCCACGCGGCTTCGATCTCACCCCTCCCAAGCCGGCAGCTTCTTGGCCACCGCCACGTTCTTCAACGTCACATACTTCGGCAAGCCATCGCTGCCGTAGGCAAGCGGGGCTTCGCCCTTGATCAACGGGGCGAAATAGCGGCGGGCGCGTTCGGTGATGCCGAAGCCGTCCTTGCGCAGGAAGCTGGGCGGCATCTTCTTTTCGTGGTTGGCCACCTTGTGCAGGGGCGCGGGCACGATCTTCCAGCGGTATGGTGCGTCGCTGACGCGTTCGATCACCGGGATCACGGCGTTCATGCCCTTGAGTGCGTATTGCACGGCGGCCTTGCCGACCGCTTGCGCCTGTTCCCAGTCTGTCTTCGATGCGAGATGGCGCGCGGAGCGCTGCAGGTAATCGGGCAGCGTCCAGTGCACCTTGTAGCCGAGCTCCTGCTTGACCTGCGCGGCCAGGAACGCGGCCACGCCGCCGAGCTGCGCGTGGCCGAACGAGTCGGCCGCACCGCCGGCATCGGCGACGAACTTGCCGTGCGCGTCCTGGATGCCCTCGCTGGCCACCACCACGCACCAGCCGACCTTGTCCACCACCTGCTTCACCTTGGCCAGGAATGCAGTCTGATCAAAGGCGCGTTCGGGCAGCAGGATGATCTGCGGGGCGTCGTCCGGATCTTGCCCGGCCAGGCCTGCCGCTGCGGCCAGCCAACCGGCATGGCGGCCCATCGCCTCATAGATGAAGACCTTGGTGGAGGTGTCGGCCATGGCGGCGACATCCAGTGCGGCCTCGCGTACCGACACCGCGGTGTACTTGGCGGCCGAACCGAAGCCGGGGCAGGTATCGGTCACCGCCAGATCGTTGTCGATGGTCTTGGGCACGCCGATGCAGTGCAGTGGGTAGCCATAGGCCTTGGCCAGTTGCGAGACCTTCCAGGCGGTGTCGGCCGAGTCGTTGCCGCCGTTGTAGAGGAACCAGCGGACGTCGTGCGCGCGCAGCACCTCGAGCAGACGCTCGTACTTGGTGCTGTCTTCTTCCAGCGATTTGAGCTTGTAGCGGCACGAGCCGAATGCACCGCCGGGCGTCTGCGCCAGGGCGGCAATGGCGGCGGCGGACTCTTTGGAGGTGTCGATCAACTCCTCGCGCAAGGCGCCCAGGATGCCGTTGCGTGCGGCCAGCACCTTGATCTTGCGCGCGCGCGCTTCGGCGATGACGCCGGCTGCGGTGGCGTTGATGACGGCGGTGACGCCGCCGGATTGGGCATAGAGCAGGTTGCCAGTGGTCATAGGGGGACAGACTCCTCACATGGGAACATGGCGCAGGGGGACAGTGCCGGGACATTCCCCGGATGCGGTAAGCTGCACGACCATACGGTCAGCGCCGGCGAAGACGTGAGTCTAACGCCGCCCACCGCAACGCGTTTTTATTCGAAAGTGGAGTCCACTGATGCGATTGGTTCTATTGGGACCGCCCGGTTCGGGCAAGGGCACCCAGGCGACACGTCTCAAAGACACGTTTGATATTCCGCACATTTCCACCGGCGACCTGTTGCGCGCCGAAGTGGCCGCTGGCTCGCCGCTGGGGTTGAAGGCCAAGGAAGTGATGGCACGCGGCGACCTGGTGTCCGACGACATCCTGCTCGGCATGCTCGAGGCGCGCCTCGGCCAGGCCGATGTGGCCAAGGGTTTCATCCTGGATGGCTACCCGCGCAATGTGGCCCAGGCCAATGCGCTGGACGAGCTGCTCGGCAAGATCGGTCAGCCGCTGGATGCCGTGGTGCAGCTGGATGTGGCCAGCGAGCTGCTGGTCGAGCGCATCGCCGGTCGTGCCAAGGCCGAAGGCCGCGAAGACGACAACCCGGAGTCGGTGCGCAAGCGTCTGCAGGTCTATACCGATTCCACCGCACCGGTCATCGGCTTCTACGAGCAGCGCGGCAAGTTGGCGCGCGTGGACGGCGTGGGTTCGCTGGACGAAGTGCTGGAGCGCATCAGCAAGGCGCTCGGCCGCTGAGTCGGCAATGGGCGGCCGGGCGCAAGGCCCGGCCGTGGGCAGGCGCGGCGCCTGGCGGCGTTGCGTTCTGGCCATGATCGCCCGGACGGTGCCCCAAAAGAAAAACCCCGGACGTACAAGACGCCCGGGGCAGAATAACGCCAGTAGTAGGCTTGCTCAGAGCCCCGACAGCATGAGCTCCCTGGGGATTTGGCCTCTTGGGGAGTAGGACCAAAGGGATGCTGCGACTGGCGTTCAGCATAGTGAGGGATGTGATCGGGTTCGCACATCGGGAAATTCCCGACAGTACGGTAGGAAATTCCCGACACTTGGGCTTGCATTGGATCGGAATGTCCGGCAACTGCGACGATCGGCGACAATGGGCGGCATGAGCAAACTCCACATTCTCGGCATCGCCGGAACTTTCATGGGCGGTGTCGCCGCCCTGGCGCGTGAGCTGGGCTGGCAGGTGGAGGGCAGCGACCAGGCCATCTATCCACCGATGTCCACACAGCTGGAAACGCTGGGCATTGCGCTGGCGCAGGGCTATGCGCCGTCCAATATTTCGCCGGACGCGACTGAAGTTGTGGTCGGCAATGCCCTGTCGCGCGGCAACGCGGCGGTGGAGGCGGTACTGGATGCCGGCCGCCCGTATACCTCCGGCGCGCAATGGCTGGCCGAGCAGGTGCTGCCCGGCCGCGACACGCTGGCCGTGGCCGGCACCCACGGCAAGACCACTACCACCACCATCCTGAGCTACCTGCTGGAGGCGGCCGGGCGCGCGCCGGGGTTTCTGATCGGTGGCGTGGCCGAAGATTTCGGCGTGTCGGCGCGACTGGGCCAGGGGCGCGAATTCGTGGTGGAAGCCGACGAATACGACACTGCCTTTTTCGACAAGCGCAGCAAGTTCGTGCACTACCGGCCGTTGGTGGCAATCCTCAATAACCTGGAATACGACCACGCCGACATCTTCCCGGACGTGGCGGCCATCCAGCGTCAGTTCCACCATCTGGTGCGCACGGTGCCCGCGCGCGGTCGCCTGATCGTCAACGGCGAAGACGCGCATGTGGCCGAGGTGCTGGCGATGGGATGCTGGACGCCGGTGGAGCGGTTCGGGTTCGATACGTCGCTGGACTGGAGCGCGCGGTTGATCGCGGCCGATGGCAGCGCGTTTGCGGTGCTGCATCGTGGCGTGGAAATCGGCCAGGTGCGGTGGCCGCTGGTGGGGCGGCATAACGTCCTGAACGGGTTGGCGGCGCTGGCGGCAGTCAGAGCGGTAGGTGTGGACCCGGCGACAGTGATGCCGGCATTGGCGCAGTTCCAGAGCGTCAAGCGGCGATTGGAAGTCATCGGTAGCGCGCGCGCGATCACCGTGTACGACGACTTTGCGCACCACCCCACCGCCATCGCGACGACGTTGCAGGGGCTGCGTGCGAAGGTCGGTGCGGCGCGTGTTGTGGTGGCCATGGAGCCGCGCAGCAATTCGATGCGGCTGGGCGCGCATGCGCAGGCGCTGGCGCCGTCGTTGCACGATGCCGATGCAGTGGTGTTTCTGCATCGGCCGGAGCTGGCCTGGGACGCGGCACCGATCATTGCGCAGGTACGCGGCCAGGCACGCGTGGTGCAGGACGTGGATGCCCTGCTGCGCGCGCTGGGCGAGATTGCCCAGCCCGGCGACCATGTGGTGTTCATGTCCAACGGTGGCTTCGACGGTGCGCCGCGTCGCTTCCTGGCGCAGTTGTCCTGATGGTGCCGCTCATGCCTGCCGGCGAGACCAGCCCCCTGCCGCTGTTTCCGTTGCACAGCGTGTTGCTGCCCGGTGCGGCGATGGGCTTGCGCGTGTTCGAGCGACGCTATCTGGATCTGGTACGCGAGAGCGGCCGCAACGGCACCAGCTTCGGTGTCTGCCTGATTCTGGACGGCACCGAGGTTGGTGCGCCGGCAACGCCGGCTGCCTTCGGCACCGAGGTGCGTATCGAAGATTTCGATGTCGGGGCCGATGGCGTGCTGGTGCTGCGCTTGCGCGGTACGCGCCGCTTCCGTGTGCAGCGTTCGCGTATCCGCGACAACGGCCTGGTCGTCGGCCAGGTGAGCTGGTGCGAGCCCGACAGCGACGACGAATTGCGTCCCGAGCACAGCTTGCTGGCCACGGTGCTCGAGCGGATGCTCGAACAGGTGGGGGGTGAATTCGCTTCGGTGGGGCCGGGTTTGCTGGATCAAGCCGCCTGGGTCGGCTGGCGGTTGGCCGAGCTGTTGCCGCTGACCGAACAACAGCGTCTGTCCTTGCTGCAGCAGGACGATCCGCATCGGCGGCTGGATCAATTGCTCGCGTGGATGCCATAACGCGCCGACGCAATGGCGCAGGCGAGCCCATCACTGCACTTGCACCCATACAACGGCACACTCGCACCGCTTGAGTGCGCTGTCGATGGCAGCCACGCACTGGATGCGTGCACTGGCCGCACTCGCTATCGATCCACGGGAGTGAGCCTTGATCATCGATGTCAAACCGCGTGTAGCGGATGTGTTCAACCAGGTCTGGCGGACCCTGGCGGTGCTGTTCGTATGGGATGTGTTGATCACGATCATCTACTACGTGCTGCCGTTCCGCGCGCCGGCGTTGCCGCTGACCATCTTCGGCTCGGCGTTGGCGTTATTCCTGGGTTTTCGGGCCAATTCGACCTACCAACGCTGGTGGGAAGGGCGTGTGCTGTGGGGCCAGATGATCAACGCATCGCGCAACCTGGTGCGTTTGAGCGTGAGCATTCTGTCCGCGCCGGAAGCCGCAGCGCTCGGGCGCACGACCGCGCTACGCCAGATCGCCTACGTCAATACCTTGTGCTGCCAGTTGCGTCGATTGCCGGTTGCCACGGCATTGCAGCCGCGTCTGGACGCCGATGAGGTGACCACGGTGATCACCCGCACCAATGTGGCCAACGGCTTGCTCGACATCACCGGCCGCAGCGTGGAGCAGGCGCGGCGCGATGGCTGGATCGATAGCATCCAGCAGGCCAGCGTGGAGCGCATTCTGGTGGATATCGCCAACGCGCAGGGCGGCATGGAGCGCCTGAAAAATACCCCGTTGCCGTACCAATACCGTTTTTATCCGACGCTGTTTACGCGGCTGTTCTGCGTGCTGCTGCCGATCGGTCTGGTGGAGACGCTGCAATACGCCACGCCGGTCGGTTCGACCGTGGCTGGTTTGATGTTTTTGGCAGTGCTCAAGATCGGCGATGAGCTGGTGGACCCATTCGCCAACACCATCCACGACCTGCCGCTGGACAGCATGTGCCGCACGGTGGAAATCGATGCGCTGCAGGCGATTGGCGAACAGGCACCGGAGCCGATGCAGCCGGTGGATGGCGTGTTGTGGTGAGATATCGTGCGCTGGTTCAACGCGGCGTTTGCATATCCGAACGGCGCTGATCCCCGGTGCCCCAGTCGCTTTGAAAGGAGATTGAACGGCGCAGACAGTTGCAGAGCTGATGATCTGCGGCTTGGCTGCAGGGCCCTTGCCCCCCACCATCGCGGGACACGCTGCAAGGGCGTCCTTGCAAGCTCTTACGCGGCATCCATGCCGCGTACGGTCCCGCGACGGTGAGCGGGCAAGGACCAGTGAGATGGTGGGTGCGCAGAGTGTTCAAGCGATAGCAACCATGCGACGCAAGTAACCAGGCGGCGCACTGTTCTTTGCTCTTTGGTAGATCACCGACAACGTCCTGGTGCAGTGTCCTCGCCGCTTGCGGAACCGTGGGCGGCATGGATGCCGCCATCGAGCCCCCATGGATGGGTTCACGGCATGTCCCGCAAGCGGCGAGGGCACCGCGCGCTCGGCTAGCCAAGCGTTCACCCTGAAAATTCAGCAGCCTCAAGACGGCGCCAGCACGTCACCATCGAGACAGGGTTCAACGGCCGTTGCTGACATCCCACACCGACACGACCGCGCGATCGCCTGTTGCCTGATCGATCAACGGCGCCGTTGTGGCGGATCTGATACGGCAGGCTTGGACGCAGTGGTTTCCGTCTGCGGTGCAGCTTTGTCCTCGCCACGCACCGCACTGCCCGAGGTGCTGTCGATCAGGATCACCGGCACCTGCGAGCGACGACGCTGTTCCATGCGATGGGGTAGCGGGCCGAGCGCCTCGCGCAACGCGCTCAATGCAGGATCGACGCCGCGCAGCGGATACCACAGCCCGATCAGGCTGAAATGGCGGCTGTAGCGCAAGGTCTGGGTGCTGCCCACCCACAGCGGTTGTGCATCCGGCTGCAGGTGTGCGGCCGCCGGCCACAAGCGCAGCACATGCACGTGGCCGGGCGCGGCGCGGCGCACCATCAACAGGGCTTCGACCTGGGTATCCAGCGTGGCCGGGAGAATCGGTACTTCGTCCGGGCGGCCGCTGACATCGAGCAAGTGCAGCGCCTGTTCCCAGCCAGCCTGCGGCTGGACCCGCCAGCCGCGCGCCTGAAGCTGGCGCTGCAGCGGGGCGAGCGGGCCGGCCAATTGGACGTCCAGCGGCCAACGCTGATCGTCGTCGAATTCGTTGCGGCGTGCCGGCAGCAGGCGCCATTGGTCTTCCCACCACGCGTTTGCGGGCAACTCCATCAATGCCGGCGGCGGTGGTTCGAACTTGGCTAGCTTGATGTCGAGGTTGCGCGGCGCAAAATAAATTGCGCAGCTCACGAACACCCCGTAGAAGATCCACGACACCGGCTTGACCCAGAACGCGCGCGTGGCACGGCGGCGATAGGCAATGCCCAGCACCAGCAGCCAGAAGATGCCGAACAACATGCCGCCGATAACATCGCTGAGCCAGTGCGCACCGAGGTACAAACGTGCAAAACCGATCAGCGACACGATGGCGCCGCTGACCAGATACGGCCACACGCGGCGGCGGCCAGGCAACTCGCGTGCGATCAACAGCGCAAAAAACCCGAAGGCGATCGTGGCCATGGTGACCGCAACCGACGGAAAGCCGAAACCGCTGCTGGCCGCAGGCGGGCGCACTACCTGGACGGTGGCGCCAAGCAGCTGCGTGAGCGCCAGGCCGAAGGCCAGCGCGATCACCCAATGGGCCACGGCCATCCAGCGACGGCGCCAAGCCAGATAGCCCATCGCGGCGGCAATGGCCGGCAACAGCACCTGCCAGTCGCCCAACGAGGCCAGCGCCACCATCGGGTAGTCGGCCAAGGGGTTGCGCAGCGCCAGCATCAGGTCGTGCACGGCCAGGTCCACGCGCAGCGGCTCGCCATGCGCCAGCACCACCATCAGCAGCACAAACCAGCCCCAACCGAGCAGCAAGAGCATCAAGGCCATCATGGCCAGCGGCACCGATTCGCGACGGCGCGGATCGAAGACGCCGACCGACCAATTCCCCAGGACCGGATGCCGGTGCGACCACTCCAGCAGGCGCGCCAGCAAGGCATCCAGGTGACCGGCCGACCAGCGGTACGAATACAGCACCACCGCCCAGGCAAGCCCGATCACCGCCGCCAGCAATGCAACCACCACAAATAGCCGCCCGGCCACCGCGGCCACTGCGTCGTAGGCCGTGCCCAGCACCCAGCCAGGCACCAGGAACAACAACGCCCACGACACGCAGGCCAGGCCGCTGGCGACCAGATACCGTTTGAAGGGCATGTGCGACATGCCGGCAATCGCCGGCACGAACGGGCGCACTGCACCCACGTAGCGCGCAATCAGGATGCTCTTGAAGGCATTGCGCCGGAACAGCAGCTCGCCGCGCTCCAGCAATTGCGGGTAACGCCGGAATGGCCAGTAGGTGTGCAACTGATGGCCCCAGCGATGGCCGACCCAGAAGCTCAACGCATCGCCAACGAAGGCGCCCAGGGTGGCGCATACCACCGCATAGGGGCCGTTGATCTGCCCGAGCCCGATGAGCACGCCAATGGCGAACAGCAACGGCAACGCGGGCACGATGGCGCCCAGCACGATCACCGCATCACAAAATGCGATGCCAAAGATCACCAAGCCAGCCAAGGTGGGGTGGTGTCCGATCCACTCCAGCGTGGCGTCGATCCATGAGTTCATCCCTGAATTATAGGTGGGCGCGGCGGTGCCTGACCTGCATCGTCCTCACATCGGGGGATCGGCTTCACCTGAGGTTGCAGCCCTGCAGCTGCCGCACGCGCGCATGCCATAGATGCGCGCGGCGAGACAGACCTGCCGCCTACAATGGGGGATGACTCACGACCCTGCAGCCAACCTGCCACTGAAGTCCGATACGTTCGGGCGCATCCTGCTGGTCCGCGATGGCGAACGCATGTTCGTGCGTCGCGACCTGAGCGTGGCGCCGTGGCTGTTGCGTGGCGTGGCCTGGTGGCTGGCACGCCGCGAAGCGCTGGCCTTGCGCCAGCTGGATGGCGTGCCGCGCACACCGCGGCTGCTGCACTGGGACGGGCGGCACCTGGACCGCAGTTATCTGGACGGCGCTGCGATGTACCAGCGCCCGCCGCGCGGCGATCTGGCCTACTTCCGCAGCGCACGCAGGCTGTTGCAGCAACTGCATCGCCGCGGCGTGGCCCACAACGATCTGGCCAAGGAAGCCAACTGGCTGGTGCAGGAGGACGGCAGCCCGGCGGTGATCGACTTCCAGCTGGCGGTGCGCGGCAACCCGCGCGCGCGCTGGATGCGTCTGCTTGCCCGCGAGGATCTGCGCCACCTGCTCAAACACAAGCGCATGTACTGCCCGGCCGCGCTGACCCCGGTGGAACGCCGCGTGCTCAAGCGCACTTCCTGGGTGCGCGAGCTGTGGTTCGCCACCGGCAAACCGGTCTACCGCTTCGTGACCCGCCGCGTGCTGCACTGGGAAGACAATGAAGGGCAGGGACCGAAGCCCTGAAGGGCTGGGAATCGGGAATCGGGAGTGGGAATCGGAAGAGCGCGTCGCGAGAGCTGTTTGTTCGTCGGTTGCGAGGTGTTCAAGGCGCTAAGCTTTTGCCATTCCCCATTCCCCATTCCCCATTCCCCATTCCCCATTCCCCATTCCCCATTCCCATGACGTTATCGGGCAAAACCCTGTTCATCACCGGCGCCTCGCGCGGAATCGGCTTGGCGATTGCGTTGCGGGCGGCGCGCGATGGGGCCAATGTGGCGATTGCGGCCAAGTCGGCGGTGGCCAATCCCAAGTTGCCCGGCACCATCCATAGCGCGGCCGCAGCGGTGACTGCGGCCGGTGGGCAGGCGCTGGCGCTCAAGTGCGATATCCGCGAAGAAGATCAGGTGCGCGCGGCGGTGGCGGCGACGGTCGATGCATTCGGCGGAATCGACATCCTGGTCAACAACGCCAGTGCGATCTGGTTGCGCGGCGCGCTGGACACGCCGATGAAACGCTTCGATCTGATGCAGCAGGTCAACGCGCGTGGCAGTTTTCTATGCGCGCAGGCGTGCCTGCCGCATCTGCTGCAGGCAGCCAATCCGCATATCCTCACGTTGGCCCCGCCGCCGTCGTTGAACCCGGCATGGTGGGGCGCGCATACCGGCTACACGCTGGCCAAGATGGGCATGAGCCTGGTCACCCTGGGGCTGGCGGCAGAATTCGGCCCGCAAGGCGTGGCGATCAATGCGTTGTGGCCGCGCACCGTGATCGCCACCGACGCGATCAACATGATTCCGGGTGTGGACGCAGCGGCCTGCCGCCGGCCGCAGATCATGGCCGACGCCGCGCATGCGGTGCTGACGCGCGCTGCGGCCGGGTTTCATGGGCACGTCCTGATTGATGACGAGGTGCTCGCGCAGGCCGGCATCACCGACTTGAGCGGTTATGCAGTGGATCCGTCGCATGCGTTATTGCCGGATCTGTTCCTGGACTGAGTCCGCCGACAACCGGGCGGTGGGATGTCGGCAGCGCAGTTGCTGTCCGCGAGGGGGCGTGCACAGCCGGCGCATGGCGGCCAGCATGCGTGCGACATACCGCCTTGCGCCGTCGGGAGTTACACGTCGCCGTCCCAGGCACGCTTGTGGCATGCACCAAAAGTTCACAGTCCGGTCTGCTACCGTGCGCGCCTGAAAACGCTTCCAACAAGGATGTTCGACGTGACTCTCAACGTCTCACGCTCACTCGGCCGCACGCCGGCTGGTGATGACACGCGCCAGGACGACAACGACGACCGATAGGCGAGGGCAAGCCTCCGTCAGCACCCTTGATGGTCGTGCTTGCGGTGAATCCGCAAGCCATGCCCCAGACACTTCTCATGGAAAGCCAGATGACTCATCGCCTTCGTTATGCGCCGCTGACTGCGGCGGTCGTCCTTGCCGCATTGCTTGCCGGCTGTCAGAAACACGCACCCGCCGCTGCGGTGGAGGGCGCCGACAAGATCAATGCCTACATCGCCTGCTTCAATGGTGTCGAGCAGCCGATCCATGAGAGTTACCAGACCTACATCGGCTGGATGCAAGACCCGCAGGCCGGCCCCACCGGCAAGGAACGCGGTATTCGTGCGCCAGGCACGGTGCTGTCGCATCGGGTCGAGGCATGCGGTGCGCCGATGACCGCAGCGTTGGCTCAGCAACCGGTCAACGCCGAGCTCGACCCGGCGGCCAAGACGTATCAGCAACGCTTCACCACGCTCAATGAGCGTATCGGGGAGGCGGTGCGCTATTACGACCGCGAGGATTATCTGCGCGACGACGGCAAGGGCATGCGGGCACTGCACGCACCGCTGATGCAAGCCTACGCCGCTTTCTTCGATGCCAGCGAAGCGATGAACGCAGCGTTGGAACACAACGAAGACACACGCCGCCAGGCGCAGATCGATGCGATCGAAAAAGCAGAGGGCCACAGCGCAGCGTGGTATCACTTGAAGATCATCGGCGAGGGCAAGCAGCTGGTGCAGGTGCTCGACAGCGACACGCCGGATCTTGCCGCAGCGCAAGCGCAATTGGCGCGCTACCAGCGCATTCTGGAAGATGCGCAGAAAGCCAAGGCAGGCCAGGGCGATGCGATGTGGGGCCACATGGAACGCGCTGCAGACAAGCTTGCGCGTGAATCGGGGCGCCTTGTCGAACGCATTCGCAGCAAGACCCCGCTGAGCAAGAGCGAGCAGATGCTGCTGGAAAGCGGTTCGATCCCGCCGGGTGGTACCCGTCAGGCAGTGCTTGCCAGCTACAACGATCTGATCGACATGAGTAACCGCATGTCGCAGTGACGCTGTGCACGCATCGCTGCGGAATCCTGCGAGTGCCTTGAACCGCTGATCGTGTGGGTGACGTCGTCGTTGTTCTACGAACGACAGTCGCGCATCAGCGCTCCGCACGCCTGCAACCGTCCCGCAGCCGAGCTACGGCACACTGCCCTGCGATCGACTTCGCGCGCAGTGCCAAGGTGTCCGGCGGCGGCCCCGGTGCCGGCATGCAGGTCCGCCACAGGCCGCCTCACGCAAGGACTATGGCCGCTTGGCAATTGCGAGGCCATCTTGGCCTGGTCCCAGTCCGCAGCTCTGCATCAGCCATTGGACACCTCCGCCAGCGGCTCGGCACATTGGCGGCAATAGCGTGCGTCGGCCGCGTGGCCTTCCAGCCCGCAGCGGGCGCAGTTGCGCGCGTCGCGTTTGCCGGTATGGCCTCCTTCGCGCAACGAGCTGGCCAGTTCGGCGGTATAGATGCCGGTGGGCACGGCGATGATGCTGTAGCCGATCAGGATCAGGGCCGAGGTGACGAAACGGCCTAGCGTGGTCTGCGGCACCAGATCGCCGAAGCCCACCGTGGCCATGGTGACGATGGCCCAGTACATGCTGGTGGGGATGCTGGTAAAGCCGTGCTGCGGGCCTTCGATGATGTACATCGTGGCGCCGGCGATCACGGTGATGGTGAGCACGGTGAACAGGAACACCAACACCTTGCGACGGCTACGCCACAGCGCATCCAGCAATTGCCCGCTTTCTTCGATGTAGCGGGTGAGTTTGAGAATGCGGAACAGCCGCAGGATGCGCAGCACGCGCACCACCAGCAGCGTCTGCGCGCCGGGCACGAAGAACGACAGATAGCTGGGCAGGATGGACAGCAGATCGATCACGCCCCACACGCTCAGTGCGTAATGCAGCGGGCGCCGCACCACGGCCAGACGCAACGCGTATTCGATGGTGAAGATCACCGTGAACGCCCATTCCAGCGGTACCAGCCAGTCCGCGGCATGCGAATGGATGCGCGGCACGCTGTCGATCATGATCACCACCACGCTCGCCAGGATCGCGACCACCAGCATCAGGTCGAAATTGCGCGAGGGGCGGGTGTCGTGGCGGTAAATGATGTCGAACCACTGCCGGCGCCAGCCATCGTCGGTGGCGGCAGTGAGTTGCGGATCGGAGAAAGGGCGCATGCGTCCATTGTGCCGCAGGCCGGCGAATGCGCGAGAATGCCGCTTCTCCCTCCGCTTCTGCGACCCATCCTCATGAGCACCGCTGCCGATTCGCCCCTGTCCCTCGCGCATTACTACCTGCCGGTGTATCGCCCGCGCCAGGTGGTGCTGGAGCGCGGCCAGGGCAGCCGCGTGTGGGACGATGCCGGGCGCGAATATCTGGATCTGTCGTCGGGCATTGCGGTGAGCGGGCTCGGCCATAACGATCCCGACCTGGTGGCTGCGCTCACCGAGCAGGCCGGCAAGCTGTGGCACACCAGTAACGTGTTTTTCAGCGCGCCGCCGCTGAAACTGGCCGAGGAACTGGTGAACGCCTCGCGCTTCGCGCACAAGGTGTTCCTGTGCAATTCCGGCACCGAGGCCAACGAGGCGGCGATCAAGCTGGTGCGCAAGTGGGCCAGCAGCCAGGGCCGTCCGGCCGACAAGCGCGTCATCGTCACCTTCCGCGGCAGTTTTCATGGCCGCACGCTGGCATCGGTCACCGCCACTGCGCAGCCCAAGTACCAGGAAGGCTACGAGCCGCTGCCGGGTGGATTTCGCTATGTGGATTTCAACGACGTCGCGGCGCTGGAAGCGGCGATGGCCGGCGGCGATGTGGCTGCGGTGATGGTCGAGCCGATCCAGGGCGAGGGCGGGGTGATGCCGGCCGCGCCGGGCTTCCTGAGCCGGGTGCGCGCGCTGTGCGACCAGCACGATGCGCTGCTGGTGCTGGACGAAATTCAATGTGGCATGGGCCGCACCGGCACGCTGTTCGCGCATTGGCAGGAACAGGTGACGCCGGACATCGTGACCCTGGCCAAGGCGCTCGGCGGCGGTTTCCCGATCGGCGCGATGCTGGCCGGGCCCAAGGTGGCCGAAACCATGCAGTTCGGCGCGCACGGCACCACCTTCGGCGGCAACCCGCTGGCCGCGGCGGTGGCGCGCGTGGCGCTGCGCAAGCTGGCTTCGCCGCAGATCGCCGAGAACGTGGTGCGGCAATCGGCGGCATTGCGCGCCGGTCTGGAAGCGCTCAATGCCGAGTTCGGCCTGTTTGCGCAGATTC
Organism: Xanthomonas sp. NCPPB 3569; assembly: GCF_041475645.2. Lineage (NCBI taxonomy): Bacteria > Pseudomonadati > Pseudomonadota > Gammaproteobacteria > Lysobacterales > Lysobacteraceae > Xanthomonas > Xanthomonas sp. NCPPB 3569. The sequence continues at coordinate 3,960,978 of NZ_CM192969.1, read as the reverse complement.
GTGGGCGTGGCTTGATGCTGGGCGCGGTACTGGCTCCTGCGCACGCGGGGCAGGCCGGGGCGATCCTCGACCTGGCGGCCACGCATGGCTTGCTGCTGCTGCAGGCCGGCCCGGATGTATTGCGCTTCGTGCCGGCACTGAATCTGACCGATGCCGAACTGGCCGATGGCCTGGCGCGCTTGCGGCTGGCCATTGCCGAGTATGTCGAGAAGCCCTGACGCCTGGCCATGCTGGCGCGCCCTCTGGCCGGCACCGTGCCGGCTGGCAGGGTGTTGGAGATGAGTGGTGTGTGGCATGTAGCGTGCTGACGCAGTGCCCGGTCTTTTCCTTGCCCGGATGGGATGGCTGTCTTCCACCGTACCTTCACCCCCAACCCCTCCCCCGACGGGAGGGGCTTGGTTTCATGCAAGTCCGTACCGCTTCAGCACCCGCCGCAATCCGCGGGCGTCGCGTACGGTGTCGGCATGCAGGCCGGCCGCGCGTGCGCCGCGCACGTTGACGAATAGGTCGTCGACAAACAACGTGCCTTCGGCGCGTTGCTCCAGTTGTGCAAGCGCGCGCCGATAGACCGGCACATCCGGTTTGCGGCCGCCCAGTGCGCCGCTGCACAGCACGCGGCCCTGCAACAACGGAAAGAGCGATGGCACGATCCGCTCGATCGCTTCTTGCATCAACGGGCCGTTATTGGTGAGCACCGCCACCGCCGTGGTCGTCGACACCGCCAGCACCTGTGTCACCACCGACGGGTCGGCGCGACAGGCCGCTACGCGCGCATCGATCCAGGTCGCGCGATCGATCGGCTGCCCCAGCCCTTCGCTCAAACGCGCCAGATACGCCTGCGTGTCGATCGCGCCAGCATCGTAGGCGCGCTCCAGGCCTTGCACGAACAGCACCTCCTGCACGCGCTGCGGTGAGCAACGCGCCGCTGCTGCAAGCGCGGCCAGGCGCCGTGGCCGCGCGTAGTGCGCAAGCACGCCGTCGAAATCCAGCAACAGCAGCGATGGTGGTGCGGGCGACATGTGAGTGCTCGTACGGTGGCTGCGCAGCGTTGTCGATTCGGCGCGGCATGGCAAGCGCGCAAGACCTGCAATGCAGGATCTCCGCGCAGGTAGGTGGTGTCGCTACCTATTCAGAGTTTTGAATTCGGTAGCGACCTACCCGCCTGCACAGACCCCACCCGCCGCACCGTGATTGCCGAGCAAGCGTGCTGGTTATGGTCACTGCACGCCGCATCCGCGGTCTCAGCCGGTCTCGGGGGAGCGCCCGGTCACTCAGCACGCCACACGTCTCCAGGGGTTGATTGCATGCCAAAGTGCTTGAACACCGATCAATTGGCGGCCTCGGTCGCCGACATCCTCGCCACCGCCCGCCCGCGCCACGCGCTGGCGTCAATGACCTTGTTGCTGGCCGGTGCGCAGGCCTTGCCTGCACTGGCGCAAGACGCACGCACGCTCGATGCGGTCAGCGTGGTGGGGACCGGTTCCACGCGCACCACCGCGTCCATCTCGGTGGACGAGATCCAGGCGCAGGTGCCCGGCGTTGCGCCGCAGCAGCTGTTGGCCAGCCTGCCCGGCGTAAACGTGCAGACCACCGACCCGTTCGGGCTGTATGAGTTCGGTGATTCGATGACCATCCGCGGGTTTTCCGCCAACCAGATCGGCGTGACCCTGGACGGCATTCCGATCGAAACCTTCGACACCCGCGAAGGCGGGCCGATTACGCGGTACGTGTCCAGCGAAAATCTGCTTGATGTCACCGTGTCGGCCGGCTCGGGCGACGTCACCCAGCCGTCGTATCACGCGTTGGGCGGTGCGATCCGTTACACCAGCCTGCCACCGAAGGGCGGCGACAGCTGGAGCGGCAATCTCACCCAGACGATTGGTTCGAACGATCTGGTGCGCAGCTTCGTGCGCCTGGATACCCCGGACTGGTGGGAGGGCGGCCCCAGTGCGTATCTGTCTGCCTCGCGCACGCAAGGCGGGGTGTGGGACATGGAGCCGGCCACGCAGAAGAGCGACCACTTCGAAACCAAGATTCGCCAGGCCTGGGATGCAGGCAGCCTGACGCTGGGCTGGATCTACAACAACCGCAAGGACTACGACGTGCAGTCGTACAACTCCGATGGTTCGGTGTCCTGGGATCTGCACGAGCGCATCACCGGCAACCCGGAAGTGGATGCCGAGCATTACAGCGAATGGCAGAACGGGCGACGCGACTCGCTGCTGAGCCTGCACGGCGATTTTCTGTTCAACGATGCAATCGGCTTCACCTTTACCGGCTATTACGAAAACAAGCATGGGTATGGCGTCGGCGGCACTCCGCCGAGCACGGCGACAGGTCTGTACAACGATGCCATCGCCGGCACGCCGGGGCGCACCGATATCGCCATCAACGACCCGCAGATCGTCGACGCCAGCGGCAATGTCACCCATGTCGGTGCGATGACGCGGCGCGAAGAAATCATGGGCGGCGATCGCTATGGCCTCACCACGGCGGTGGCGTGGGAGACCGAGCACAACAAACTCGAAGTCGGTGCGTGGTACGAGAACTACGATTTCGATCAGGTGCGCCCGCTGTACAACCTGGACCCGGCCACCGGCGCATTGCTCAAAAGCGCGCTGCCGATCGTGATCTATTACGACAACCACTTCTCCACCGAAGTGAAGCAGCTCTACATCAAGGACACACTCCGCCTGCTCGAGGGCCGGCTTACGATGGAATTCGGCGCCAAGGGGCTCGATGTCAAACGCGACTACAACGGCATCGCCAATCTCGACGATTTCAACGCTGGCGTGCGGCGCGATGTCTCCATCAAGAACAGCGATTGGTTCCAGCCGCAGGTGGGCGCCAGCTTCCAGCTCGCCGACGGGGTGCAGGTGTTCGCCAACTACGCAGAGAACTTCAGCTCGGCGCCGCGGCTGGCACTGACCTCCGGTGCCTTCAATCCGGATATCGCACCGGAAGAATCCACCAACATCGATATCGGCATCCGCGCCGAATCCACGCAGTGGAGCGGCTATCTGGCCGCCTACAGGATCGATTACGAAAACCGCATCATCGCGCTCACAGACCCGGACCCGCTGGTGGTTGCACCGACCGTCTACGCCAACGTCGGCGACGTACAGACCTATGGCGCGGAAGTCTCGGGCATGTGGAAACCGGCGCCAGGCTGGCGGTTGGGCGCATCGCTGACCTGGAACACATCCGAATTCCAGGACAACTATTTCGGTACGGTCAGCGGCAACCTGGTGCAGGTGAAAGGCAACGAGGTGCCGGACGCGCCGAAGGTGATGTTCAGCGTCAACGGCGGTTGGGAAGGCACGCATTTCTTTGCCAACCTCGATACCAAGTACACCGGCAAGCGCTACGGCGACACGCTCAACACCGATCGGGTGGATGCCACCTTCATCGTCAACGGCAGCGTCGGGTATCAGGGCGAGGACAGCGGGTTTCTTGCCGGCGGCCGGCTGCAGTTGTCGGTCTACAACCTGTTCGACAAGGACGATGCGATCGGTGCGGTGTTTCCCAACGAAAGCTCCGGCTCGTATCAGTTGATCGCACCGCGCCAGCTGTTCGCGAGCCTGGCCTACACATTCTGAGGTGCAGCCGCGGCCGGCAGGGTTGCCGGCTGCGTGCGTTGGTCCATGACATGCAGGGGACGTGCGTTGATGCAAGGCAATCACACGGGAGCGATGACGCGGCGGCAATTGCTGGCGCGCATCGGCATGACCGCCGGCGGCGCAATGATGTATCAGGCGATGAGCAGCCTAGGCATGGCGGCCGAGTCCACCTTCAAAGGGCCGCTGCAATTGGATGGCGACCCCAAGGGGGCGTCGGTCTTAATCCTCGGTGCCGGGCTAGCGGGCATGAGCGCGGCGTTCGAGTTGCGCAAGGCCGGTTACCGCGTGCAATTGCTCGAATACAACGACCGCCCCGGCGGGCGGAACTGGACCCTGCGCGGCGGCGACCGCTATGCCGAGCTGGGCGGGGCCACCCAGCATTGCCAGTTCGACGAGGGCTTGTATCTCAATCCCGGGCCGTGGCGAATTCCGCACCATCACAAGGCGGTGCTGAGCTACTGCAAGCAGTTCGGCGTGGCGCTGGAAGCGTTTAATCAGGTCAATTACAACGCGCTGCTGCACAGCCAGAAGGGCTTCGGCGGCAAACCGCAGCGCTTTCGCGCCATCGACGCCGATTACAAGGGCCACGTGTCCGAGTTGTTGGCCAAGTGCACGCAGCAACACGTTCTGGACACGGCCGTCAGCCGCGAGGATCAGGAACTGCTGCTGGAATCGCTGCGTACCTGGGGCGCGCTCGACCAGAAGTTCGGGTATGTCAAAGGCAAGGACAGCAGCGAGCGGCGCGGGTTTGCGCGCTATCCCGGTGGCGGCCTGTCGGGAAGGCCGGAATTTTCCGATCCTTTCAGCGTGCAGGACGTGCTGCGCTCACGCCTGTGGACCACATTGGCAGCCGGCAACAACTACGAGATGCAGACCACCATGTTCCAGCCGGTGGGAGGCATGGACCAGATCGGCAAGGCATTCGCGCGTCAACTGGGCAATGCCATCACCTATAACGCCAAGGTCACCAAGATCGATCAGGACGGCAGCGGCGTGCGCGTGTCCTGGCAGGATGCGACGCGTGGCGGCGAAGAACGCCTCGCTACCGCGGACTGGTGCGTCTGCACGATTCCATTGTCGGTGCTCAGCCGCATATCGGTCACCGCCAGCGATGCGATGACCACGGCGATCGGCAAGGTGCCGTATGCGGCCTCGGTGAAAGTGGGCCTGCAATTCAAGCGCCGTTTCTGGGAAGAAGACGAGGCGATCTACGGCGGCATCAGTTACACCGATCTGCCGATCACCTTGATCAGTTACCCCAGCACCAACTACCACAGCCCGGGCAAGGGCGTGCTGCTCGGTGCCTATGTGTGGGGACTGGATGCCTACCAGTTCACCGCGATGCCACCAGAACAGCGCGTGCGCAAGGCGGTGGAATACGGTGCCCAGTTGCATCCGCAGTATCCGCGCGAATTCGAAAACGGCATTGCGGTCGGCTGGCACCGCGTGCCGTTCACGCATGGCTGCTTCGGCATGTGGACCGAGCAGGCTCGCGCCGAGCATTACGAACCGCTGTGCCAGATCGACGGGCGCCTGGCGCTGGCCGGCGAGCACGTGTCGTACATTCCGGCCTGGCAGGAGGGTGCCATTCTGTCGGCACACGATGTCGTTGGCCGCCTGCATCGCAAGGTCATTGCCCAGGGAGCACGCGCATGAGTCTGCTGCCAAGAGCGTTCGGTGCCATCGTAGCGCTTGCCATTACCGCCTTGTTGCTGCCGCCCACCGTGCGCGATGCGCAGGCGCAGAGTTCCGATGCGACCCAGCTGTTTCCGCAGCAAGGCTTTGCCAAGGCCTCCGGTCAGGACGTTTACCAGGGGATCTGCCAAGGCTGCCATATGTCGGCCGGCCATGGCGCGCAAGGTGCCGGCGGCTATCCTGCGCTTGCCGGCAATCCCAAGCTGGCTGCCGGCCCTTACGTCACCATGATGGTGCTCGACGGCCACGCGGGGATGCCGGGGTTCGCCGACATGCTCGACGACCGCCAGGTGGCCGAAGTGGTGAGCTATGTGCGCACGCACTTCGGTAACGACTATGCCGAGCGCGTGACCATCGACGATGTCAAATCGCTTCGCCGCTGATCTTCTCTCCTACAAGGAATTGCCATGCTCCGTCCCATCACGACCGTTCTCACCACTGCAGTGCTGTGGTCTGCCAGTCTCGGTGCCGCACACGCCGCCGAGGTGATCCGCCACAAGATTCCCAACAGCGATTTTCCCATCGCTGCCGCGGTGGAAATTCCCGCCGGCAAGGCCACGGTGTATGTCAGCGGCAAGGTGCCGGCGGTGATCGATGCCAGTGCGCCGAAGGATTCCGCTGCCGCCTATGGCGACACCAAGGCGCAAACGGTGAGCGTGTTGAACCAGATCAAGCAGCAACTGGCCACGCTGGGGTTGGGCATGGGCGATGTGGTGAAGATGCAGGTGTTTCTGGTCGGCGATCCGGCGATGGGCGGCAAGATGGATTTCAACGGTTTCATGGAAGGCTATCGCCAGTTCTTCGGCACCAAGGAGCAACCCAACCTGCCGGCGCGCTCGGCATTCCAGATCGCCGCATTGGGTAACCCGCTGTACCGGGTCGAGATCGAAGTGGTTGCCGTGCGTCCCTGAATCCGCGTTGTCATCCTGCTGGAGGTTGTCATGAACACTGCTCTTTCGCGCCGCGCCTTTCTACGCGACTCCGCGTTGTTTGCCGGCGCCGCCGGTGCCGGCAGCTTGCCGCTGCTGGCCAGCGCCGTCGAACGCTCCACTGCCATTGCGCCCGCACCGGCAACGGCGCTGGCGCCGGTGATGATCGACTCCAATGAATTTCCGGATGGACCGTCGGCTGCCGCAATAAAGGCCATCGCGCAGATCGCACCGCAGGGCGGGCGCTATCTGCGCCAGGTACAGATGGAATTGATGACCACCCTGGCTGCCGAGCTCACGCTGCCGGTGGATCATTTGATGGCGTATGCCGGGTCCACTGAACCGCTCGACTACACGATGTTGGCATTCACCTCGCCCAGCGCTGCCTTGGTCACCGCCGACCCCACCTACGAATCCGGCTGGCGTGCAGCAACCCGTAATGGCGCGCGCTTGATCAAGGTGCCGCTGCGCAAGGACTTTTCGCACGATGTACAGGCTATGTGCGCAGCCGATGCCAACGCAGGCGTGATCTACATCTGCAATCCCAACAACCCCACCGGCTCGGTCACCGCCCGCAAGGATCTGGACTACGCGTTGGCGCACAAGCCCAAAGGCAGCGTGCTGGTGGTGGACGAGGCCTACATCCATTTTGCGCAGAGCACGCGCAGCGTAGTCGACATGGTTGCCGCAGGCGAAGACGTGGTGGTGTTGCGCACCTTCTCCAAGCTCTATGGCATGGCTGGCATCCGCCTGGGCTATGCGGCCGCGCGTCCAGACCTGCTGGCCAAGCTGCAGTTCTACAGCGTCAACAGCTTGCCGGTCACCGCCGCTGCTGCCGGACTGGCCAGCCTGCGCGATCCTGCACTGGTGCCGCAACGGCGCGCGCGGACGGCCGCGACGCGCGCGGACGTGATGGACTTTCTCGCCAGGCAGGGCTATGCGTGTACTGCCTCGGAGAGCAATTGCTTTATGGTCGATGTGAAGCGCCCGGCAGCAAGCTTCAAGGATGAGATGGCCACCCACGGCGTGTTCATCGGCCGCAGCTGGCCGGTGTGGCCAACCTGGTCGCGCATTACCGTGGGCACCGATGCGGAAATGGCGCGCTTCAAACACGCGTTCGTGCAGGTGATTGCCGGCAAACGCGGCCCGTTGCCGGTGCCGGGCAGGGAGACTGCCGCGGCCGATCCGATGGATGCGTTTTTCCGTTACGCGTAAGCCGGCATGCGACGGAGCGCTCGGTCGCAGACGGCCGAGCCATCGGCCACCTTGGTCGATGCGCCCGCTGCGCAGCTGATGCGGGCGTGATGTGCTGCTGATTGCGTATCGGATACTCTGGCACTGTCGGCCTATCACCATTACCGCCTCATCCGTGCGCCGCATCCGCTGTGCCGCAACTTCCCAACGCAGGAGTGTTCTCTTGAAGCTGTTTTCCACGATTGCCGTGTGTGCGCTGGTGCTGATGGCGCCGACGGCATGGGCACGGACGTGCGCGGTGACCATCACCGGCAACGATCAAATGAAGTTCGACCAGAGCGCGATCAAGCTTGCGCCCGAGTGCACGCAGGTGGAGCTCACGCTCAAGCACTCCGGCAAGATGGCTGCCACCGTGATGGGGCACAACTGGGTGTTGACCAAGTCTGCCGATTTCCAGGCGGTGGCCAATGCCGGCGTACGTTCGACCATCGCCGACAGCTATCTGCCCAAGGCCGACGCGCGCGTGATTGCGCATACCAAGGTCATTGGCGGCGGCGACAGCACCACGGTGAGTTTTTCCACCAGCAAGCTGAGCAAGGGCGCCGACTACACGTTCTTCTGCTCGTTCCCCGGTCACTGGGCGATGATGAAGGGCACGCTGACGTTCGGGTGATGCATTGGGGTGGCCAATGCTGTCAGGCCTGGCCGCCACACGTGCAACCTGTGTTGAACACGGGAGACAGGCGGATCCGGGTCAGTGACGTTGCAGCGGCTGGTCTGCATGCTGGTCGCTTCCACGCAACAACCCGCGCTGCAATGCTTGCGCAAGCGCGCTTTCGCGGCTGCGCGCGTCGAGCTTGCGGTACAGGTTTTTCAGATGGAATTTGACCGTGTTTTCCGACAGGTGCAGGCAGCGCGCGATCTGCTTGTTGGAATAGCCGCGCGCCAGTTGCGCCAGCACTTCCAGTTCGCGCTCGCTGAAGATGTCGCCGGCCGGGTCGTCGTCGCCGCTGAGGCGTTCGAGCAACGCCTGGATGGTCAACGCACGCGTGGTGCCGCCCACGGTCTGCGGGTCGTGCTGGCGTAGCGAGCGCAGCATCGCCTTGGCGGGCAAGCCCAGTTCTACGATCGCCTGCCAGCTTTGCGTGAGGGCGACATGGTCCAGCGCGCTGTACAGATACGGCAGGGCGGCGACCAGTTCGCCGCGTTGCTGCAGGACCAACGCGATACGTGCGCGGGTGCGTGCCAGATGGCAGACATTGTTGTTGGCAAGGCACGCCTGCTCGATCTGCCCGAGGATGCTCAGCGCTGCGCTGCTGCGCCCGGCCAGGCGATGCCAGCGCGCCAGCGCGAAGCCCATCGCCGCGCGATCGTGCCAGCGGTGTGGCGAGCGCAAGGTGTGCGCCAGGCCGGATTCGCCGCCGGTACGTGCGATCAGCACATCGATGGCAGCGTTGCCTGGATGTTCCAGCAACAGCATCAGCCGCCATGCCGCAGCCAGTTCCGACAAGCGCGCCAGCTTGCGTCCGTGTGCGATCTGTTCGATATGCTCCAGCAACAGCAACGCACTGCGTCCGCTGTGGTCGCGCACGCGTTCCAACCCCAGCGCGGTGCCGTATCCGGCGGCCAGCACGTCCATGCCGCCATCGTGTTGCTCCAGCAATTCCAGCGCCGGATGCAGCAGGTCGGCTGCGTCGTCATGGTGGCCGCGTTCGTGGTGCACCTGCGCAAGCAGGCACTGAGCGGCGGCTTCCAGCACCCGATCCGGTTGCGGGGCACGTGCACACCAGCTCAGTGCCTGTTGATAGCAGGCTTCCGCATCGCTGAGCCGGCCGCGATAGAACAGGCTCTGCCCCAGCGACAACGTTGCCTGGCTGGCACCGATGTCGCTGCCGCCGCGCTGCATGGTGTCGCGCGCGTTGCGCGCGTAGCGCTCGGCAACCGCGAACGCACCTTGCGCAATCGCGGTGGTGGCGCAGATGCAGAGCAACATGCCGCGACCGAGATGGTCGTCTTCATCCAGTGCGCCTGCCTGTGCGGCAATCTGGGTCAGGCCATGCGGATTGCCGCAGATTTCATCCAGACGGTCGCGCAGCAGCGCCACGACCACGGTGTAGTCGCGCTGCAGGGGTTCGCGTAGCGCAGCCGAAAAATCGCGGAAGCGCTCCAGCAGCAGGCGCGCGTGGCTGAATTCGCCCAGCCTGATGTGCAGATGCGCCTGGGTGAGATTGAGCGCGGGCGTATCGCGGATCGTGCGGTGGTCGAAATGGCGTAGGAGTGCCCGCGCTTGGTGCGTGCCGTGAGTCAGCAGCAGCTGCCAGGTGCCGGCGCGTGCGATGTAGCTGGCGGCAAGATCGCCGCAGTCGCCGCGCCAGGCATGCCGCACCGCTTCGGCAAGATGTTGATGATCACCGAACCAGCGCGCTGCGCGTTGATGCAGCTGCACGCTCTGCCCTGGGTGTTCGCGGTCGAGCAATTGCTGCAGAAAGTCGGCAAACAGCGGGTGGTAGCGGAACCATTCGCGCTCGCCATCCAGCGGCACCAGCAGGCCATGGAAATGCTCCAGCCGCGCCAGCAAGCGGCCACTGTCGGCGCGCTGGCGCACCGCGTCGGCGAGCGCGGCGTTGAAGCGTTCCAGCAGGCTGGTGCGCAACAGCAGCTCGCGGGTGTCCGGGTCCAGATCGTTGACCACCTGCTCTGCCAGATACGCCGCAATCTGCGCGCTGCGCCCGGAGAACCGTGCGGCGACGTCCTGCTGACGTTGGGTATCGCCTTCAAGCCACAGCCGCGCCAGTTGCAGCGCCACCGGCCAGCCTTCTGTGTAGCGCCGCAGTTCGTCCGCCACTGGAGCGGGCACGTGCGGGCCCAGCAACGCCTGCGCTTCGGTGTCGTCGAGCGCCAATTGCGTGCTGCCGATGCGGCTGAGCTGCGCGTGCAGATCCAGCCGTGCCAGCGGTAGGTTGGGTACGCGGCGGGTCGCGAGCACCAGATGCAAACGCCCACCACCGTGTTCGATCAGGCGTAGCACCAGTTCGTCCACAGCGCTGCTGCAGAGTCGGTCGTAGTCGTCGAGAATCACGCTAATGCGGCGGGGCGCCGCGCGCAGCGCGCGAATCAGCAATGCGACCGCGTCGCGCGGGTCGTGCTCGCGGTTGTGCAGCACGGTGGCGCACAGCGCGTGGTCGGCGCCTGCGTGCTGCAGCGCCAGCGCAAGATGGCCGAGAAAACGCCCGGCGTCGGCATCCTCTTCGTCCAGCGACAGCCATGCCACCGCGCCCTGCTCGCGCGTACTCAGGTGCGCGTGCCACTGCGCCAGCAGCGTGGTCTTGCCGAATCCGGGCGGGGCGAGCAAGAGCGTCAACGGACGTGCCTGTGCCTGATCCAGCGCAGCCAGCAGTGCGCCACGCACCACCGCGCCGGGGCGCGGCAACGCAGGCTCCAGCTTGCCGGCAAGCAGCCAATCGGGAATCGCAGGGTCGCGCGACGGTGACGGGCGCGGGGTGAGCAGCGCAACAGGCTTGAGCATGAGGCGAGGGCGGCCGTATCGAGCGTCGACAGCGTGCCAGCTCGACACGCTGCTGATCGGGGTGAAACAGCGGCAATGCAGCGTAATCACCGGATTCGGCGACGAAGGTGCAGCGGCTGCTTCGAGGGTCCCCACCCATGCCCGTCCCTGAGCACCTTTCAGAAACATATGACAGGCACGGCACAAAAGCAAAGTGGGCTGCGCCGCGTTGAGGACTTCATCGCGGCAGATGCGCCTGCATTTGCGCAGGTCAAGCAGCGCTAGAGGTCGCCTGGCACCGGCTCAGAAACAACACCGCACAGCTTCAGTGTCTCCTCGTCACGCGCACCGCCTTGCAGCTGCTGCTGTCGCGAACGACACGCGCTTCCGGCACCGTCAAGCCCACATGCAACTCAGGTGAAGCGTACCTGGCCAGCCGCCTGGGCAGCCGCAAGTGCGGCACGATCACACCGCACCGCCAACTGCCCACCGATTCCCCATTCCCGATTCTCCATTCCCCGCCAATCAGCGCGCCACGTCCGCAAACGCCTCGCGCGCTGCTGCCAGGGTGGCGTCGATCACCGCCTGGTCGTGCGCACTGGACATGAAGCCGGCTTCGTACGCCGAGGGCGCCAGGTACACGCCTCGCTGCAGCATCGCGTGGAAGAAGCGGTTGAAGCTGGTGATATCGCATGCGGTGGCCTGTGCGTAGCTCTCCACGATCTCGTCGGTGAAGAATAATCCGAACATGCCGCCGACCTGGTTGGTGGTGACGGCAATGCCGGCCGCGCGCGCGGCATCTTCCAGGCCTTCGCACAGCATGCTGGTGGCCTCGCTCAAGCGCGTGTGGAAGCCCGGCTCCTGCACCAGTTCCAGCATCGCCAGACCGGCGGCCATGGCCACCGGGTTGCCCGACAAGGTGCCGGCCTGGTAGATCGGCCCGGCCGGAGCAACCTGTTCCATCAAGTCGCGGCGGCCGCCATACGCGCCCACCGGCATGCCGCCGCCGATGATCTTGCCAAAGGTAGTCAAGTCCGGCGTCACCCCGTACAGCGCCTGCGCCCCACCCAGGGCGACGCGGAAACCGGTCATCACTTCGTCGAAGATCAGCAGCGCGCCATGCCGCGTGCACAGCGTGCGCAAATGCTGCAGATAGCCGGCCTGCGGCGGAATGCAGTTGGCGTTGCCGACCACCGGCTCGATGATCACCGCCGCCACCTCCGCACCGATCTCGTCGAACAGCGCGGTGGCGCCCTCGAAGTCGTTGAAGCCCAGCGTGGCGGTCAGCTCGCTCAGCCCTGCGGGCACGCCGGGCGAGGTCGGTACACCCAAGGTCAGCATGCCGCTGCCGGCCTTGACCAGAAACGAATCGCCGTGGCCGTGATAACAGCCTTCGAACTTGATGATGCGGTTGCGCCCGGTGGCGCCACGCGCCAGGCGCACCGCCGACAGCGTGGCTTCGGTGCCGGAGTTGACCATGCGCACCATCTCGCAGGAGGGCACCAGCCGGGCAATGGTCTGCGCCATCGTCACTTCGGCTGCGCACGGTGCACCGAACGACAGCCCGTTGCCGATCGCCTGCTCGACCGCTTCGCGCACGGCCGGGTGGTTGTGCCCGGCAATCATCGGCCCCCACGAGCCCACATAGTCGATGTAGCGGTTGTCGTCGACATCGAACAGATACGGGCCATCGGCGCGCGCCACGAAGAACGGCTCGCCGCCGACCGACTTGAACGCCCGGACCGGCGAGTTGACACCCCCCGGTAGCAAGGTCTGCGCCTGGGCGAACAGGGCGTGGGAGCGGGAATGGTTCATGCGCAGATCCTTGAGGAGTACCGATGGGGGGCATCGACGCCCGGCAGCGGGCATCGCGTGCGCCATTGTCAGGCCTGCGGCCTTGCGCGCCTACCCGTCGGACACCCGCCTACCCGTCGAAGTGGGCGGGTAGGGGAACTTGGCTGCCTATGATCGAACGCGACGTGATCGACAGTTTGGAATGAGCTGATGGCGCGCAGTCATTGGCATCGCGCTGCAGATGTTCAGAAAGTGTGATTTCGGTGGCCATTGGCACCGTTCTTTTGTCGCCTTGCCGACAGTTCAAGACCTGGGGAGAGAGCATGAACCGTAGTATCCAGAAACGTGCCTTGGCATTGGCATTGGTCGTGGCCATGGGCAGCGTCCACGCGCAGTCCACCACCGGCAGCATTGTCGGCAGCGTGGGGCAGGGCAGTGGCACGAGTGTGCTGGTGGAAAACAATAGCGGCTTCAGCCGCGAGGTGCCGGTGGATGCACGCGGCCGCTACACCGCCGGCAATCTGCCGCTGGGCACCTACAAAGTGACGGTCAAGCGCGATGGCGCCGTGGTGGAGACGCGCGAGAACGTCGCCATCACCGTCGGGGCCAATACCGACGTGTCGTTCGCCGCCAGCGCCGCGGGGAACGGCGTGCAGACCCTGGACAGCGTCACCGTCAGCGCCGCCAGCCTGACCACCATCGACGTCAGCAGCGTGGATACGCGCACCGTGGTCACCGCCGAACAGTTGCAGCAACTGCCGCTGGGCCGCACCGCCGAAGCGATTGCGCTGCTGGCACCGGGGGTGGTGGTCAACAGCGGCGGCTTCGACAACGGCCCGCTCGGCGGCTCGCTCCCCAGCTTCGGCGGCTCGGCCGCCAGCGAAAACGCGTACTACCTAAACGGTTTCAACACCACCACCATCAGCAACAACCTGGGCGGCCTGACCCTGCCGTACGGCGCCATCGACCAGCAGGAAATCTTTACCGGCGGCTACGGCGCGCAGTACGGCCGCGCCAACGGCGGGGTGATCAACCAGATCGGCAAGCGCGGCACCAATGAGTGGAAGTTCGGCGCTGCAGTGATCTGGGAGCCGAACGGCCTGAAGGCCAACCAGCGCGACATCTATTGGCGCCCGGACAGCCAGGGCAGCACCATCAACAACGCCGCCTACCGTTATGCGCGTGCGGCCAATGGCCTGTACCAGCCCGCCAGCGAGGCCGAGGCCAACCAGACCACCTACAGCGCCTATGTCGGCGGACCGATCATCCAGGACAAGCTGTTCTTCTTCCTGGCCGCCGAGCAGGTGAACTCTGACGGCGTGCGCGTGGGCACCAATCGCGACACCGACAACGGCCGCACCGGCGGCCTCACCGACTACGACTACACGCAGAAACGTTGGTACGCCAAGGTGGACTGGAACATCACCGACAACCACCTGATCGAGGTGACCGGTGCCAGCGACGTCGCCGAAACCAATGGCTCGATCTATCGCTACGACTATGTCGCGCGTGAGCGTGGCGCCTACTTCACCGACGAATCCACCTGGAAAACCGGGCCGACGCTGTTCACCGGCAAGTACACCGGCTATTTGAGCGACAACCTCACCGTGACCGCCCTATACGGCAAGATGAGAACGCCCGACGAACTGACGCCGTTCAACTACGACCCGGCTGGTGGCCCAGTGATCAACAGCGCCGCATTGCAGAATCCTGCCTACACCGGCGGCACACCGCGCATCGGCAACCAGCTGGTCACCTCGGTCAGCTCCCCGGACCGCGAGTACAAAAAAGACAACCAGCGCCTGAATCTGGAATGGCGCATCGGCCACCACACGCTCAACTTCGGTATCGACAACCAGAAGTCAGAAGGCATCGATGTCGGCTCGATCCTCTCTGGCCCCGGGTTTGCCTGGACCTACGGACAGACCAATGACCCGTACGGGCTGGCCACCGGCGGTCTGGTCAGCCAGTCGGCCAACGAAGCCGGCGGCATCGGTGCGCCGAGCCCGGGTTTGGTGGATCCGGTCAACGGATCCAGTGGCTACTACGTGGTGCGCAACATCAACACCAGCCTGTATTCGTACGAGGCCAAGCAACGCGCCTACTACATCGAAGACAAGTGGCAGGTCACCGACAACCTGCTGCTGAGCCTGGGCCTGCGCAAGGACGAGTTCACCAACTACACCCCGTTCGGCGATCCCTACATCGAAATCGACAACGCGTGGGCGCCGCGCATGGGCTTCAGCTGGGACGTCAACGGCGATTCCAGCTTGAAGGTGTTCGGTAATCTTGGCCGTTACTACCTCGGTCTGCCGCTATCGGCGGTGAGTCTGTTCACCCCGGCCACGACCACCGATACCTACTTCACCTACAGCGGCATCAATGCCGACGGCACGCCGATCCTGGCCCAGCAGCTGGGTTCGGCAGTGTCGGCCAATTCGCGCTTCGGTCGCATCGCCGATGTCCGCACCGCGGTGGCCAAGGACATCGAAGGCGAAAACCAGGACGAACTCATCCTCGGGTTTACCAAGCAACTCGATAGCGGCTGGGTGCTGGGCGTACGCGGCACGCATCGCCGCCTCAATGCCGGCATCGACGACCAGAACTACGATGTCTCCAACACCGCGTTGATCGATGCGGCAGCGGCGCAAGGCGTGACCATCGATTTCTCCAAGGTGGCGGGCGCATCGTTGATCAATCCGGGCCAGACCAATACCTGGGGAGTGATCGGCACCGATGGCCAATTCCACGAAGTCTCGGTGAGCCGTGAGGCGGCGGGTTTCCCGAAGTTCAAGCGCAATTATTCGGCGGTGGAATTCAATCTGGAGCGTCCGTTCGACGGCAAGTGGTATGCCAAGGTCAATTACGTCTGGTCGCACAGCTACGGCACCACCGAGGGCCAGGTGCGTTCGGATCTGTGGCGCACCGGCGGCGCGCTGGGCAGCTATCAGGGACAGGCTTCGGTCTCGACCACGCAGAGCTGGGACCACCCTGCGTTGATGGA
Organism: Xanthomonas sp. NCPPB 3569; assembly: GCF_041475645.2. Taxonomy (NCBI): domain Bacteria; kingdom Pseudomonadati; phylum Pseudomonadota; class Gammaproteobacteria; order Lysobacterales; family Lysobacteraceae; genus Xanthomonas; species Xanthomonas sp. NCPPB 3569. The sequence continues at coordinate 3,945,237 of NZ_CM192969.1, read as the reverse complement.
GCACTTCAACGGCGATCAATCCAACGATCATCGCCATCAGCTCAAGTTGTTCGGCTTCTACCAATTCACCCCGCAATGGGGCGCATCGGCCAATTTCAGCCTGATTTCCGGCGCGCCGCACAACTGCCTGGGCAACTACTACGGGACCGAATACAGCGGCCGCGATCCGGCCGGCTATGGCGGCAGTGCAATTACCGGTGGGCCGTACCACTACTGCTACAACCCGGCCACCGGCACCGGCGTGGCATCGCCTCCCGGCTCGCAGGGGCGCCTGGGCTGGATCGCGCAGCTGGACATGGGCGTGACCTACAAGCCGGCATTTGCGGATGGCAAGCTGGCGTTGCGCCTGGACGTATTCAACATCACCAACGAGCAGACCGCGACCAACATCTACCCGTTCTCGCAATTGCCCGACAACACCACCAACCCGCTATGGGACCAGGTCGTCGCCTATCAGGCACCACGCTCTGGTCGGGTGACATTGAGCTACGATTTCTAATCGCGTCATTTGATAACTACAGTCCCGGCAGCGACGCGTGATGGCACGCGTCGCTGTTTTTTGTTTCGGGGATGGCGGTCGAATTGGGGCGGCTCTGCTGAGTGAAGACACACAGCCGGCTTGCTGAGCGCAGTGCACTTGATCTCGGCGTTCGGCTAGCAGGGGGGCGTCATGATCGTGTGTACGCATCGCTTTCAATAAAACTGCCAGCAAACTGTCTGGCGAACGCACCGCGCACGCGACGTTCGAGGCAACGCGATGCAGCGAAATACATGTCGCGGTCTTGAAGTGGATTGGACGGTTTGCATGGCCACGCCTAGGAGCCTAGATCTGCTTCTTGGCTGCAGGGCCCTTGCCCGCCTATCATCGCCGGACACGCTGAAAGTACGTCCATGTAAGCTCTTACGCGGCATCCATGCCGCGTAAGGTTCCGCGACGGTAGGCGGGCAAGGGCCTGTCGCGTTGGTTGATGTGCATGTGAGAGCAGCGCTTGAGGCGCTTTCCACATCGGTCAATCACCAGCTTCTCTTGTCATTGTCTCGTCGTGCCTGGCAAGTGCCGTAACGAAGCAATCGGCAGCAGCGTGGCCGCCGATGCAATGACCCGCTCTCGGTTGGCCGCCAGCCAACTGTCTGGCGAGGGCGCCGCGCACTCGAGCAGCTAGCGCTTGCAAGCAAGCGAATACAGCAAGAGCGCGCTGTCTGTTCAAGCGGACTCAAGGCTGGACGACCAAGCGCCAGACGTCAGCTTCATTGCCTGCAACGCTGCCGCATCGCGGCGAACAAACGCCGCGAGCCGTTGTCAGGTGGGCGCGGACGGCGGAGTGAGCGCAGCGCACGGGCGGGACATGCCGATTCCAGCATCGGCCGTGCGCCTGGCGGCTGCGCAAAAGTGTCGTTCGCCGCTTTTGATCAAAACCCGGCGCGATACGCCTGCACCGCGGCGAGCGGATCAGGCGCCGCGTAAACGCCACTGACCACGGCAATCAAGTCCGCACCCGCACTCGCCAGCGCAGGCACCTGCGCAGGCGCAATGCCACCGATCGCGACGCGCGGCAGGTCGAGTTCGGCGGCCTGCTGCAGCAATGCAGGCGTCGCACGCCGGGTGGTCTGCTTGGTGGTGGTCGGGAAAAATGCACCGAAGGCCACATAACTGGCGCCCGCTCTTGCGGCGGCGCGCGCGCGCTCGATATCGTCGTAGCACGACACCCCGATGATGGCCTGTTCGCCCAGCAGCGCGCGCGCTGCCGCCACGTCGCCATCGTCTTCGCCCAGATGCACGCCTTGCGCACCGACCTGCGCCGCCAGCTGCGCATCGTCGTTGATGATCAACGGCACGCCATGGGCCGCGCAGGCCTCGCGCAAGGCGCCGGCCTGGCGCATCCGCAGCGCCGCATCCGCCTGCTTGTTGCGGTATTGCAGCCAGGTGATCGACCCCAGCAACGGCGCCGTGCGCAGCAACAGGCGCTGCGTGTTGGGCTCGTCGGGGGTGATCAGATAGACGCCGCGAACGTTAAGACGGTTGGGCATGGCAACGCTTCCGAAAGCGGTGGATGGGATGGGACAATGCAGGCCCACTGTTGCATGACCGCGATTATCCGATGAGCGAGACATCCACGACCACCTACCGCACCTGGATGTGCGTCGTCTGCGGGTTTCTCTACCACGAGGCCGACGGCATCCCCGAAGAAGGCATCGCCCCGGGCACCCGCTGGCAGGACGTGCCCGACACCTGGACCTGCCCCGATTGCGGCGTGACCAAGAAGGACTTCGAGATGGTGGAGATCGACTGAGCTGCCGCCAACGGTGTGCAATCAGGCAATGTGCCCGACCACGATGCCGCTGCGATGGGGGCAGGCGAGTACCTGGGTTGCCGAGAACCACGCGGCGGTGCCTTGTCCGCGCAGACCGGCCTAGCCAGCCGGCGCGTCTATCCGCTCAATGCGCCCGCGCGCGCTGGCTGTTCAATTCCACCAGGTGTTCGTGCAGATGCGCCGCGTCCTGCGCGCCCGGGTTGAGCACCAGGTAGCGCGAGAGATCGTGGCGTGCGCCGTTGCGGTGGCCCAGATGCAGATAGGCCATGCCACGGTCGCGCAGGGCCTCGGGTTGGTCGGGCACCAGCTTCAGGATGCGGTCGGCGCTGCGGGCAGCGCGGTCCCAGTGCTCGGCATCGGCATAGACGCCGTGCAGGTTGCGCAGGATGCGGATCAAGATCGCGCGATGCGGGGCGGGGTCGAGAATCTGCGCCAGCGCGCGGTCGTCGGGAATCTCGCCACCCAGATGCGGGCGGGCACGTTCGCGCAGCTCATCCACGCCCAGCGGACGGCCGCCATTGAACGGGTCCATCACCAGTACGCCGTCATCTACCGGCAGACGCACCAGGAAATGGCCGGGAAACGACACCCCGGCCAACGGGATGCCCAGCCGGCGCGCCACTTCGATCTGCACCATCGCCAGTGAAATCGGGTTGCCAAGCCGGCGCTCGAACACTTGGTTGAGGTAGCTGTTGCGCGGGTCGTAATACTCGTCGTGGTTGCCCGAATAGCCCAGCTCGTCGAACAGGTAGCGATTGACCGCCGCCATCTTCAGCGGCCAAAGATCGATTGCGTCCACTTCGCGGCGCAGATGCTCGACGTGGCTCTGCACCAGCGTGTCGTACAGCTCGGCATCCAGCTGCGGATACTCGTCGCGCGCAATCAGCAGCGCGGTGGACATCAACGGCACCGCATCGTCGTCCAGGCTGGCGAGCGCGGTCCAATGGGGAAGTGGGAGCATGTCGACCATGCTGCCAAGAGTGTCGGCAAGCGGCGCAGGGTTCAAGTCCGGTACTTCCTGACAGGGACGCCGGCCGCATGAACACGTAACGCTGGAAGGCGGCTCTGCGTCCGATGGCCGCCAACGCCGTTCGGGGACGTGACGCGCGGGTCTAGCCCGTCGTCAGGCCCCACGCGCGCGGCTGGTTTGGCCCCGGCGCCTGGTCGCAGCCGCTTATTTGAGCGTCGGGATGTCCGGGCTGAGGCGCAGCGCGGCGCCGTCCTGAAGGCCAAGCTTGGCGGCCTGGCCCGCGTTGAGCTCCAGCACATAGCGTGCGGGTTGCCTGCTGGGGTAGGGCGGACAGGCATCGCCGGCCGAACACGGCGGCACGTCGCGCTGCTGGGAAACCAGCCGGCGCTGTTCATCGAAATACAGGATATCCAGCGCGATCTTGGTGTTCTTCATCCAGTACGCCAGCGGCTCCTGGCGGTCGTGGATGAACAGCATGCCGCGGTCCTGGTCCATGGCATCGCGAAACATCAGCCCCTTGGCGCGATCGGCATCGTTCTGCGCCAGTTCCACCTTGTAGCGCGTGCCTGCCAGTTCTACCCAGCTGTCGCCACTGCTGGCGCAGCCGCCAAGCAGGGCCAGAAGCGCAAGGACGAGAAAACGCGAACAACGCATGCGGCATACCAACTGGCGGGGATGCCGCACCATCTGCCAAGCGGCTGCGCGCGTCAAGCTGCCGCGGCGCGTCGTGCGGTTGCTGCAAGCACGATAGTGCGATCCGCCATCGCTTCGCAATGCGAGCCGTCACTGCGCATGCGAAGGCCCGCACGCGATCTTCAGATCACCCGCGGTGGCTCGCCGCCCACGATCACCACATCGGCCGGCCGGCGCGCGAACAAACCCACGCAGACCACGCCGGGAATCTGGTTCAAGCTGCGCTCCAGCGCCACCGGGTCGGTGATCTGCAGGTTGTGCACGTCCAGCACCACGTTGCCGTTGTCGGTCACCACGCCGTCGCGCCACACCGGCTGGCCGCCGGTCGACGCCAGGATCTGGCGGGCGACCAGGCTGCGCGCCATCGGAATCACTTCCACCGGCAGCGGGAACTTGCCCAGCACCGGCACCTGCTTGCTGGGGTCGACGATGCAGATGAAGCGCTCGCTGGCTTCGGCGATGATCTTCTCACGCGTCAGCGCTGCGCCGCCGCCCTTGATCAGACAACGGTTCGGGTCGCATTCGTCGGCGCCGTCCACATACAGCGACAGGTTGCCGGTGTGATTGAGGTCAAACACCTCGATGCCATGCTGGCGCAGGCGCGCGGTGCTCTGTTCGGAGCTGGACACTGCGCCCTTGATGCGATGGCCGATGCGGCCAAGCGCGTCGATGAAGTAAGCCACCGTCGAGCCGGTGCCCACTCCGACGATCATGCCGTCTTCCACGTAATCGATCGCTTTTTCGGCGGCCAGGCGTTTTGCTTCGGACATGGGTAGGAGCTCGGGATGGGTGATTGGGGATTTGGGATTCGGAAGAGCCGGTCACGCGGGGGCAATGGGCAAATCCCAACTGCCCAATCCCCAATCACGGCGTTTCCATCGCCAACAACAGCTTCCACTGTGCGGCGGTGACCGGCAGGATCGACAGGCGGTTGCCGCGTGCGATCAGCGCAAAGCCTTCGCCGAGCGCATCGGCCTGCTGCTTGATTTCATCCAGCGAAATCGTGCGTGTGAGTTTGCGCTCGAAGGCCACGTCCACCAGCATCCAGCGCGGATCTTCGCGCGTGGATTTTGGGTCGTGGTAGTCGGAGGACGGGTCGAACTGGGTGTCGTCCGGGTACGCCTCGCTCGCCACCTTGGCGATGCCGACGATGCCGGGCACCTTGCAGTTGGAGTGATAAAAAAACACCCCATCGCCTACCCGCATGCCATCGCGCATGAAGTTGCGCGCCTGGTAGTTGCGCACGCCGTTCCACGGCTCGGTGCCGACGCGTTCCAGATCATCGATGGAGAAGGTGTCCGGCTCGGACTTCATCAACCAGTAGCGCTTGCGGGCAGTCATTCGGAAACGGTGTCGTCTTTCAGGAAGGTGGCGTGTTCGGTGCAGATGGCGTCGACCGCCACATCCCATGTTTCGGAATCCAGGGCGGGCACCTGCTGCGCAGCGAAGCCAACACCGACCAACCAGGGAGGCGGCGCCTGGCGATGCCGGAACGCGAAGCTGCGATCATACCAGCCGCCTCCCATCCCCAGCCGACGGCACGCCGCATCGAAACCGGTCAGCGGCGCGACCACCAGTGCCATCTCCTCCGCTGCCAACGTGTCGGCGCGCGCCACATCCGGCTCCGGAATGCCGTAGCGATTGCTCACCAGTGGCTGGCCCGGTCGCCACGGTGCAAAGCGCAGCACGCGCCCATCCAGCACCGGCAGGCAGTAGCGCACCCCCGCCGGCAGGGTCAGCTGCCAGCGATGCAGCGCAATTTCGCCGTCCATCGCCCAGTACCCCGCCACGGCACCGCTGTGCGGTGCGAACGGCAGCGCAAGCAAACGCTGTGCCAATGCATCGGCGGCGGCCAGGCGCTGCGCCGCCGGCAGGCTGCGGCGGTGTGCGCGCAACTGCTGGCGCAACGCATCTCGGTCCTCGGTCATCGGTGTCTCGCAGCGCAATCGGAGTTGCATTGTCGAATGCGCGCACGCGCCTGCCTAGCGTGGGTGCGATGCGGCCCACAGCTGCGATTGCACTGCGGGCATGCCGAGAGAGCCGTACGGGGTGCACGCTGCCCGGACATCTCCGCTGCATCTGCACATGCGTGGGCGATATGCGCATCGCCGCGCGCGGCAACGCCACCGACACAGCACCAGCATCGCGAGCGCAACGGGCCCGCCGTGCCGCTTCAACTGCCGCACGTCAGACCTCCAGACGCGCAAAAAGAAACGACGCCCGAAGGCGCCGTTTCAGATTTGCATTCTCCGCCGTGACGATGCGGGCGAAACGACCTTGAACCCGGGGTTCAAGTGGGGACGTTGTGAGGCCATCGGGCTTCCCGCTACAAGGCGGACTTGCACACCCGGCTTCGTCGCGCCCCCGTGGTCGTAATTAAGGGACAAGGCGAATGTTTTGCACGCTGTCGTTTACAGCAGAGAACGCAGGCGAATTATAGACCTCTGTGCCGCGATGGCTAGCCCATTCATCGGTCAGCGGACTTGAAGATTCATATTTGCGATGGCAGTGCGAATTCCGCTCAACGCGGCGTGTCGGCAACGCTGTCGAGCCGGCGATTCAAGGTGTCCAGCGTATTTGCCAGTTCGCGATCGTAGAGCGCCTGCTGTTCGCGCAGTTGCTGCAATTCGTGCGCCAGATTGAGCGCGGCCAGCACCGCGACACGATCCACTGCCGCCATGCGATTGCTGCCGCGGATCTCACGCATGCGTAGATCCAGTAGCCGCGCGGCGGCGGTGAGACTTTCGCGCTCGTCTGCCGTCACGCCCACCGTGTATTCACGATCCAGAATGCGCACGCTGACCGGTTCGTTGTTGCTCACGTGTGCTGCTCCAATGACTTCAGGCGGGCGATCATCGCTTCCACCCGCGAGCGCGCCTGCTCGTTCTTGGTCAACAGTTGCGAGCGCTCGCCGATGAGTTGCTCCTGCTGGTGACGCAGGCTGCGGTTTTCGTCGGTGAGCCGCTGGGTACGCTCCACCAACGCCTCCACGCGGGCGGCGAGTGCGCGGATCTGAGCGAGGGCGGCAGCGTTGTCCATGCGCTCACGATAGGGGCGCGTGCGCGGGGTGGTCAAGCGCCCACGCCTGCCCCGATCCCTGGCGTCGGCCCAAGCCCTGCAAGGCCTGCCACAGGATCCAGGCAGGTCGACATTGCAGGCGTGGAACGCGCGCTGGAACGCGCAGATCGCGGCCCACGCAGGCCGCCTTGGTACACTGGCAAGTCATATCGCCGGCCGTGCGCCGGCACCTTTCGCTCTTCAGCCTGGATGACCCGATGGATCTGCCCGACGTAACCGCTGTGCAAAATGAAAGCCGTCAGCTCGCGCTGGCGTCCTCTGCGGCGGAGTTGCATGGCGGGCTGTGCGGGTGGCTCTCCGGCGGCGGTGCCGACAGCGCCGACTGGCTGGCGCGCATTCTGGCCGACAGTGGGCAGGTGGCGCCCAAGCAGGGTGGAGCGCTGGATCAGCTGCGGCAGGCCACCGTGGCGCAACTGGAAGACCGCGATTTCGCCTTCGAGCTGCTGCTCGTGGAAGACAGCGCCCCGTTGCCGGCGCGCACCGATGCGTTGTTCGACTGGTGTCGGGCCTTCCTGGGCGGCTTCGGCCTGGCTGCGCAGCAGCGTCCGGCACTGAGCGAAGAAGGCGAGGAAGCGCTGCAGGATCTGGCGCGTCTGGCGCAGGCCTCCAGCGAGGACTTCGACGCGGCCGACGAGGACGACACCGCCTTGGCCGAGATCGAAGAATTCGTGCGCGTGGCGGTGCTGTTGCTGCATGGCGACTGCGTGATGGGGCCGCGCTTTCGCCAACGTCTGAACTGACTGCCCTGCATGAAGAAGCTCACCGGGATTGGCGCGGCCGAGTACGCGCGCCGGCGCAAGCAGCTGATGCAGATGGCGGGCGAGCAGGCCATTCTGATCTTGCCGGCCGCGCCTGAGCGCGTGCGTAGCCACGACACGCATTACCCGTATCGACAGGATTCGGATTTCTGGTATCTGAGTGGGTTTCCGGAGCCCGAAGCGGTGCTGGTGCTGGTGCCCGGCCGCAAGCATGGCGAGGCGATTCTGTTCTGCCGCGAACGCGATGCCGAGCGCGAAGCCTGGGATGGCCCGCGCGAGGGCCAGGAAGGTGCGGTGGAGCGCTACGGCATGGACGATGCGTACCCCATCGACGATGTCGACGAGATCCTGCCCGGCCTGCTGGAAGGGCGTAGCCGCGTGTATTACCACTTCGGGCGCGATGTCGATTTCGATCTCAAATTGATCGGCTGGCTCAAGCGCGTGCGCGAGCAGGTGCGCCACGGGGCGCAGCCGCCACACGAATTCCTCGAGCTCGGGCATCTGTTGCATGAGCAGCGCCTGTTCAAATCACGCGACGAAATCGCGCTGATGCAGCAAGCTGCCGACATCAGCGTGCGCGCGCACCGTGCAGCGATGCGGCTGGCGCGGCCGGGTGTGCACGAATACGTACTGCAGGCCGAGGTCGAGCGCGAATTCCGCGCTGCCGATGCATGGCCGGCCTACGGCAGCATCGTCGGCACCGGCAGCAACGCCTGCGTGCTGCATTACCGCGCCAACACTGCGCGCAGCCGCGACGGCGAGCTGGTGCTGATCGATGCCGGTGCCGAATATCGCGGCTATGCGGCCGATATCACCCGCACCTTTCCGGTCAACGGCCGCTTCACGCCAGCGCAGCGTGCATTGCACGATCTGGTCGGTGTTGCGCAGGCGGCTGCGCTTGCCCAGGCGCGCCCGGGCGTGGCGTACGAGGCAGGGCATCTGGCTGCAGTGGAAACCTTGACCGAAGGCCTGCTACGGCTGGGCCTGCTCAAGGGCAAGCTCGAACGCAACATCGCCGATGGACACTACAAGCGTTTTTATCGGCACAAGACCGGCCACTGGTTGGGCCTGGATGTGCACGATGTGGGCGACTATCGGTTGGCCGGCGATTCGCGGCTGCTCGAGCCCGGCATGGTGTTCACCATCGAGCCGGGGCTTTACGTGTCGGCCGACGACACCTCGGTAGAGGCCAAGTGGCGCGGCATCGGCATTCGCACCGAAGACAATGTGCTGATCACGGCCGATGGCCACCGTGTACTGACCGGTGCGCTGGCGCGCAGTGCCGACGAGATCGAAGCGGAGATGGCCGGCGGCGCATGAGCGCCGGCGCGCGGGGAATTGACAAGGACCGACACGCTGCAGCGGGCGTCATGACCGCAGGCGCAGGCGCAGCGTAATCGCAGCCGTCGCGCTGTGGTGCACGCCGATATTGGGCATCGGCCGCGCACACCGGGCAGCTGGGCGGGCATGTGTCGGCCGCGGTTATTGGCCCAGCTGCGGCACCTGCGTGCGCTCGGGCTGTTGCACTGGCGCGCTCTGCCCGCCGAGCTGGCGCGCGCGCTCGAACGATTGCTCTTCCGGCGTGCCCAGCGCCTGTTCGGTCTTCATGTGCGCGCGCAGATGCGCCGGGTTGGCCGGGTCGCCCTGCACCACGAACACGTTCTCGCCACCGTGCACGCCGCGATTGTTCGCTTCGCTCATCAATACATGATCCACGCGCGAGAGCCCGCCTTCCTTGGCCAGTGGCAACAAGGCGGCGGTGAGGCGTGCGCTGGCCTGATCGGGGACGCGGCCGTGCGCCGCGTCGATCGCATGTACGCCGCGTTCGATCTGTTGATACATCGCGTGGTCCGGGTGCGCGCTCTGGCGTGGGTCGTTCATGGCGGTATTCCGTGTGGTGGTGCCCAAACGTCGCGGGGCATGATCGGGCGGTGGATGGCGCGGCTGAAAACCCACTTCGCAACCGTGGTGTGGTCAGTTGCGCCTGGTGCTTAGGCGGCGGCAAAGACCGGGCGGGTCAGATTTTCCGCGTTGCCGTCGGTGCACACCACCTCATCTTCGATGCGAATGCCGCCGTAGGGCTTGAAGGCTTCCACGCGCTGCCAGTTGACGCTGGCGGCGTGGCCATTCTTCTTCACTTGGTCCAGCAGCATGTCGATGAAGTACACGCCAGGTTCGATGGTCACCACCATGCCCGGTTCCAGCACGCGGGTCAGGCGCAGGTACGGGTGGCCGGCCGGGCGTTCGATGCGGCCGCCGCGGTCGCTGGCGGCAAAACCGGCCACATCGTGCACTTGCAGGCCGATCAGGTGGCCCAGCCCATGCGGGAAGAACGCGGCGCTGACGCCGGTGGCCAACGCCGCTTCCGGCGAGACGGTCAGCACGTCGAACTCCTTGAGGATGCCCATCAACGCCAGATGCGCGTCGATGTGCAGCTGCTTGTAATCCACGCCGGCGCGCACGTTCTGACCCATGCGCTGCTGGGCGGCATCCACCGCGTCGATCAGCGCCTGAAAGTCGCTGCCGGGGTCGGCGGCGTAGGTGCGGGTGATGTCGCTGGCGTAGCCGTATGCGGAGGCGCCGGCGTCGATCAGGAAGCTACGCAGCGGCGGCGGCTGCTGGCCCAGTTCGGTGTAGTGCAGCACCGCGCCGTGTTCGTTGAGCGCGATGATGTTGCCGTAAGGCAATTCATTGGCGTCCTGGCCCACGGCCGCGCAATACGCCATGTGGATGCCGAATTCGCTTTGTCCGGCGCGGAACGCGGCTTCCGCAGCACGATGGCCGCGCACCGCCAGCTGCTGGGCGATGCGCAGCAATGCCAGTTCGTAGGGCGTCTTGAACGCGCGCTGGTATTCCAGGTAATCCAGCACCGGCTGCGGGTTGTTCGGCACATATGCACCGATCGTGCTTTGCGGCTCGCCGAGAATCGCGCAGCGCTCAACGTGTTTGGGCAGCAGCGCCAGCGCCTGCTCCGGAGTGCGGATGATGTGGATGTCGCAGTGGTCGACCCACCAGCCGCTGGGCGCGTCGGGCACCACATGCCAGTAGTCGAATGGCTGATGGAAGATCACCGTCGGGCGCTTGCCCGGCGTGTAGACCAGCCAGCTGTTGGGGACCCGTGTCAGCGGCACCCAGGCCTTGAACTGCGGGTTCACCGCATAGGGATAATCGCGGTCGTCGAACAGCTGGTAATGCGTGCTGCCGCTGGGAACCACCAGATGCTCGAAACCGCCGCGCTGCAGCGCTTGGTCGGCGCGCGCGGTGAGGGTACGCAGGTGGTCGGAGTACAGGCTGCTCAAGGAGGGCTGGGGCATGCGGGGCTCGATCGGCAATGCAAAGGCGATGCGCAGTTTGCCGCAATCCCTGCAACGGCGCTGTGTCTGATATGGCCAACAACCAAGGCGCAATTGCCAGTGGGCAACCGCCGGCGCGACGGAACAACAGTGAACGCATATGCCTGCAGCGCCACGCATCGGCAGCGCCCGCTTGGCCGTTGCGGCGCCGTGTGACGGCGCGCTTACCCGGCCATGTGTTCTTCGGCGATCCAGGCGCGCAGGCGTTGCCGGTGCGGCTCGGACATGGTCAGGAAGCGGAAGCCCGCCCAGGCCTGCCCGGGTGCGTGTGCGGCTTCGGACCATAGCAGGTGCACGCCGACATCGATCTCGGTCGCGCGGCCAACCCGCTCGGGCAGGGAGAAGCGCAACTGGTACAAGGCGTCGTCGTGCAGCGGCACCGAGGCCAACAACAGCATGCCGGTTTCGGACACATTGCCGACCCGGCCGATCTGCGCCTCGCTGAGCATGTCGATGACCGGCAGCAGGTCGGTTGGCTGGCGGCGCGGTGCACGGCGGGTGTCCTGGATCATGGCTGGGCCTCGGCAACAGGCGACTGGCCGGCCAGGCTGCGCAGCGTGCGCACGGTGGCATGCCAGGCGCGATCGATCAGACGCGATTTTTCTTCCACCACCAAACGTGCCTGCCCACCGGCCATCAGCCGCGCCAGGCTGTCCAGCGAGTGCTCGCCAACCTTCTGCCCGCGCTGGTTCACGAACAGCGCGTTGCCGGTCATCGGGCTGTACCAGGACAGGCGTTGCCGGCGCAGGTCGCCTTGCTGGTTGACCACGAATTCGAACCAGGTGCCGAACGGCAAGCTGCGCACCTGCAGGTAGCACTCCTCTTCGGCAGGCGTGCGTGGCGTGGCCGCCTGCTTGCGCGGAGCGTTGTCGCCCTGCTCGCCAAGCCGCGCGCGTGCCTTGAGCTTGGCGGCAAGCTCGGTGCGCGAGGTCACCTCGTCCTCGCCACCGGGCGTGGACAAGCGCCGTGCGATCGCCGCTGCTTCGTCGTGGTGATACCCCACCTGCAGCAACGCGGTTTCCACGTCGGTGCCCAGTGCGATGTCGGTGGGTTGGCCCTTGCTGAGGCAGGTGACCTCGCCAATGCGTGCGGTCAGCGCCTGGCGCTCCTCCCATTCGGGCGACTGCTCGCCCTGCCGCAGCAAGGTCAGCGTGAGCACGTCCGACCAGGCCTGGCGCAGCAGCGATTGCACAAAGCGCGGTGGCGCGCTTTGTTCGCACAGCTGCTCGATGCGCGCTTGGGCCTGCTGCTTGGCAGATTCCAGTCGCTCCTTCCCGCGCGCAGCATCCACATGCCGCCGCTCGGCCACCTCGGCCTTGCGCGCGAGGGTGCGCAGATGGGCCTGGATGTCGTCGTTGGCCGCGGCGAAAACAGCCTCGTCGCCTTGATAGTCGTGGACGATCTTGTCGACCGCGCTGCCCAGCTTGTGCAGCAGTTGCGGGTCGGCATCGTCCTCGCCCAGCCACACGGCCCCGGACTCGGCAACGGTGTTGAGCAATTCGCGCACCGGGTGCTGGTCGCGCACGAAAAAATGCGCATCGGCCAACGCCGCGCGCACCACCGGCACCTGCAACTTGGCAAGCAGCGCCTGGGCGGGAGCTTGCTCACGCACCTCGCGCTGCATCTGCGCATACAGCAGGCCGAGCAGGTCGAAGGTGTCGTTGTCCTGCGGCGATAGTGTGGCATCGGGGCCGTGCTGACGGCGCAGCACTTCCAGCACCTGCCGCTGCAGCGCATCGATGCCGGATGCCTGTGGCGTTGCTGCCGCCTGCGTGGCCAGCGCACCTTGCAGGCTGGCCAATGCATCGCCAAGCGCTGCCTTGGGCACCGCAACGGCCGCACTGTGCTGCGATGCCTGGGCCACCGCGGCGAGCGAGCTAGGAGAGGGCGCCGTGATCTGGTGATGGGCGGGCGCCCTCGCGCCTGCGTGGCTTGCGTGTGCCGCTGCCTGCGACTGCCGTGCCGACGCCATCAAGCCGCCCAGCGCCTGGACTGCGTCGCTGAGCGCCGGCGACAGTGCCTGCGCAGGCGGGGCGATTGCCATTGCTGGTGGCGCGGCAGCGGGATCCAGCAAGGCGCTCTGCCACGCCGTCGGTGCGGCTTGGCCTGCCCAGCCGGTGGCCGGTCGCGGCGTGCGCGGGCCCGCACCAGGCGTATTCGGTGCGACAGCGTCCTTCGACCCATGCGCCGCTGCCGGTGGCGCACGCCGCGTCTGCACCTGCGTGGGTTTGACCAGATACGGGTGATAGATCAATCCCGGCAGGATGCCTTCCTGGGCCAGCGCGCTGTTGGCACTTTCGAACAGGTCGCCCAGTCGGTCCATCACCTGGCGCTCGAACACCTTGTACAGCGTCAGCTGCCCATCCAGGTTCAGCCCCAGCGTCTGACCGCACTGGCGCACGATGCGGCACAGCGCGTAGGGACCAAGCGGCAATTCTTCCAGCTCGAATTCGGCCACCGCACCGATCACCGCCAGGCGCTGCGCCAGCAGGTGCAGGGCATCGGCGCGCCGCGAGGTTTCGCGGCGTGCGATGTCGCTCAAGACAATGTCGCGGTCGATATCGGTGTCTTCGACCAGGGTCAGCATCTGTGCTGGCGCAGGCGCATCGGTCAATGGTGTCAGCACCGGGCGCTCACGCAGGCTGGCCAGCGCTTGCGCCAGTTCCTGCAGGAATGCCTGCGGGAAGCGGTCGATGTGGTCGCGCAGGCCGCGCATCTGTGCGTAGGTTTCGGCCTGGATCTGGCTATTGCGTGCATGCTCGGCCTGATGCAACAGCTCGCGTTCCAGCTCGACGACGGTCAGTCGCAGCGGTCCGCTCAACGCCTGCACGCAGTGCGCGTGCAGCATGCCGAGCAGTCGCCGGCCACGCGCGGATACCGGCGCATCGGCAATCGGGCCGCTAACTGCAGGTTGCATGGGAGACACGTGCATGGACATCCGGGGGAGGCTGGCTTGGTTCGAAGCGTGAGCTATGTAGCATGTTTTTTCGCTGACCGCGCGGCATCGGCCCGCGCCGGCGTGTCCGGCCCGCGATGTGTCAGCCAGTGGTCATGCGGGCCTGCGCCAAGTGCGTATGGCCGATGCCCCGGTTCTGCCGGCGCGCCCCAATCCGCTCACACCCCTCGCGCACGCGCGTCAGCCAGGCGTGGATGGCGCACGGTGCGCAAGGCGGTACATGCCGATGCCAAGCGCCCGACCGCGCCGATCTGGCAGTAAACGCAGCTCTTCGCTGCGCTTAGACCAGGAACAGCTCGACCACATCATTGGTAAAGCGCCGACCCAACTCGGTCGGCACCACGCGCCCGTCCTGCTGGGTCATCCAGCCCTGTGCCACCGCGCGCGCCAGCGGCGCTTCGATGACGCTGGCCGCAAGGCCAGTGGAAGCCTCGAAATCGCTTAGCCGGAAGCCCTCATGCAGGCGTAGCAGGTTGAGCATGTATTCGAACGGCAGCCGTTCGCTCGGCACGATTTCGTCCCCGCCGATGGATGCGGCGGTACCGGCGCTGGCCAGATAGCTCTGCGGATGCTTGTGCTTCCAGCGCCGTAGCACGTGCTGTTCGGCCCCGGAACTGATCTTGCCGTGCGCGCCCGCACCGATGCCCAGGTAATCGCCGAACCGCCAGTAGTTAAGGTTGTGCGCGCACTGTCGCCCCGGCCTGGCGTACGCGCTGACTTCGTATTGGGCGTAGCCGGCGTCGGCGAGCAGGCGTTGGCAGTGCTCCTGGATATCCCAGGCGGCATCGTCGTCGGGAATGCCCTTGGGCGGCCGCGCGAAGAACACCGTGTTCGGCTCCAGCGTGAGCTGGTAATGCGACAGGTGCGCCGGCTGCAGCGCGAAGGCACGCTCCAGGTCGTGCTCGGCCTGCATCAGCGTCTGCTCGGGCAGCGCGTACATCAGGTCGATATTGAAATTATCGTAGCCGGCGTCTTGCGCCAGTTTGATCGCGCGCTCGGCCTCGGCGCTGTCGTGAATGCGGCCAAGTCGCTGCAGCGCCGCATCGTCGAAGGTCTGCACGCCGAAGCTCAGGCGGTTGACGCCCGCAGCGCGGTAGTGCTCGAAACGGCCGTGTTCTGCGGTACCGGGATTGGTTTCCAGGGTGATTTCAAGGTTCGGCGCAAAACGCAGCCGCGCCGCCGCTGCCTGCAGGAAGCGGTCGATCGCCTGCGGCGGAAACAGGCTGGGCGTGCCGCCGCCGAAGAACACCGAGTGCACCACGCGACCCCAGACCAATGGCAGGTCCGCATCCAGATCGCAGATCAGCGCGTCCACGTACTCCTCGAACGGCAATGCGCCCTTGGCCGCATGCGAATTGAAATCGCAGTACGGGCATTTGCGCACGCACCAGGGCAGGTGCACGTAGAGCGACAACGGCGGCGGAATCAGCTGGGGCATTGCGCGAGGTGTGCCTTACAACGACAGCGCATGCAGCTTGTGCTGCAACGTGGCCAGGGCCACCGCGCGATGGCTGAGGCGGTTCTTCAACGCGGTGTCCATCTCCGCCGCGGTCAGTCCATACACCGGATCCAGAAACACCGGGTTGTAGCCGAAACCGCCATCGCCGCGCGGTTCGGTCGTGATCACCCCTTCCCAGCTGCCTTCGGCGATCAGCGGCTGCGGATCTTCCGGATGCCGCAGCAACACGATCACCGCATAAAACCGCGCGCTGCGGCGATCGCTCGGAACCTCGCGCATCGCGTCGAGCAACTTGGCGTTGTTGGCCAGCGCGTTGGTGGGGCTGCCGGCATAGCGCGCGCTGTACAGACCGGGTGCGCCATCCAATGCATCCACGATCAGCCCCGAGTCATCGGCCAGCGCCGGCAAGCCGGTCACCGCGCTGGCATGACGTGCCTTGATCAACGCGTTCTCGACGAAGGTCAGGCCGGTTTCCGGCACATCTTCCACGCCCAGCTCGCCTTGCGCGACGATGCGCAGCGGCAGGTCGGCGAGCATGGCGCGCAGTTCTTCCAGTTTGCCGGCGTTGCCGCTGGCCAGGACCAGTTGTTTCATCGTTTGGGCTCCAGCAGATCCCACTTGGTGCCGTACAGATCGCGGAAGACTGCCACCGTGCCGTACGGCTCTTCGCGCGGGGTTTCCAGAAATTCCACGCCGAACGCCTGCATGGCCGCGTGGTCGCGCCAGAAGTCATCGGTGTAGAGAAAGTGATCCACCCGCCCACCGGTCTGATCGCCGATGCGCGCGCGTTGCGCGGCGTCGGCCGGCTGCGCCAGCAGCAGGGCGGCATCGTCTGCACCGCCCGGGCCGATCACGACCCAGCGCTTGCCATCCTCGAGCGGGCGATCCTGCAGCACGTGGAAACCCAGCGCGCCGGTGTACCAGGCTATGGCCGCATCGTAGTCGGCAACCAGCAAGGTGGTCAGGGCGATGCGGCGGCTCATCCGGCCAGCGCAGCGCGTTGCAGTGCGAACAGCTCGCCCATGCCCTTTTCGGCCAGGGCCAGCAGCGCGTTGAGTTCGTCGCGACGGAAGGCGTGGCCTTCGGCCGTGCCCTGCAGCTCGATGAAGCCGCCGCCGTCGTTCATCACCACATTCATGTCGGTATCGCAGTCGCTGTCTTCCGGGTAATCCAGGTCCAGCACCGGTTCACCACGATAGATGCCGACCGACACCGCAGCCACCGCGCCGATCAGCGGGTGCTTCTTGATGTCGCCGCGCTTGATCAGCAGGTTCACCGCATCGGCCAGCGCCACGTACGCGCCGGTGATGGCCGCGGTGCGGGTGCCGCCATCGGCCTGCAGCACGTCGCAGTCCAGGGTGATGGTGCGCTCGCCCAGCGCATTGCGGTCCACGCAGGCGCGCAGTGCACGGCCGATCAGGCGCTGGATTTCCAGCGTGCGTCCGCCCTGCTTGCCGCGTGCTGCTTCGCGGTCGGAACGGGTATGGGTGGAGCGCGGCAACATGCCGTATTCGGCGGTGACCCAGCCTTCGCCCTTGCCGCGCAGGAAGCCCGGCACGCGGTTTTCCACGCTGGCGGTGCACAGCACGCGGGTGTCGCCGAAGCTGACCAGCACCGAGCCTTCGGCATGGCGGGTGAAGGCGCGTTCGATGCGCACCGGGCGCAGCTGGTCGGCCGTGCGGCCGCTGGGACGGGAAAAGGTCATGCAATGAGTCCGGAAGTCGGGAGGTGGGTCTGGCGCCACTGCGCAGCGTGCAGGCAGGCGGCGAGGGCGGCTAGGGTACCATTCGCGCTTTGACGGCACGGGATTGACGATGATCCGAAGCATGACTGCGTTCGCTGGCAGCGAACGCATCACACCCTGGGGCACGCTCGCTTGCGAGCTGCGCTCGGTCAACCACCGCTTTCTGGAAGTGGGTGTGCGTCTGCCCGAGGAATTGCGTGCGCTGGAACCGCTGCTGCGCGAGCGCGTGGCGGCGAAAAACAGCCGTGGCAAGTTGGATCTGACCCTGCGCCTGCGCGCGCCCGACAATGCGCAAACGCTGGCGGTCAACGAGTCGCTGCTACAGCAGTTGGGTGCGCTGGCCACGCGGCTGGATGGCATGTTTCCCAAATTGCAGGTTGGCTTCACCGACCTGCTGCAGCTGCCCGGCGTGCTGCAGGTGCAGGACGTGGATGCCCCCGCGTTGCAGGCACAGGCGCTGGCGTTGCTGGAAGAAGTAGTGAGCAGCTTCGTGATCGCGCGCGAGCGCGAGGGCGCCAAGCTGGCCGAGGCGATCAGCGAACGGGTGGATGCCATCGAACGCATCGCTGCCGAGGTGCGCTTGCTGATTCCGGTGATTCGCGAAGGTCAGCGCGCCAAGCTGGCCGCGCGCCTGGCCGACCTGCCGCATCCGGTCGATCCGGGGCGTGCCGAGCAGGAGCTGGTGCTGTGGCTGCAGAAGCTGGATGTGGACGAGGAGCTGGACCGCCTGTCCAGCCACATCGCCGAAATCCGCCGCGTGCTCACCCAGCGCGAGCCGGTCGGTCGCCGCCTGGACTTCCTGCTGCAGGAATTCAACCGCGAAGCCAATACGCTGGGCTCCAAGTCGGTGGACAGCCGCACCTCCAATGCCGCCGTGGATCTGAAGGTGTTGATCGACCAGATCCGCGAGCAGGTGCAGAACATCGAGTAGCTGGGAGTGAAGATTCGGGATTCGGGATGTGGCAGCTGCCAGTTCCGGATGTCTGCGGGCTGCGGCCAATCCCGGTAGCATGTCGACCCCGGTGGTACCGGTCCGCAGTCTGTTCGCGAAACCCGACTCCCCAATCCCGAATCCCTGACCCTATGCGCGGCACTCTCTATATCGTTGCGGCCCCCTCCGGCGCCGGCAAGAGCAGCATCGTCAACGCCACCCTGGCGCGCGACCCCAAGATCGCCCTGTCGATCTCGTTCACCTCGCGCGCGCCGCGGCCGGGCGAACGGCATGCCGAGCACTACCATTTCGTCTCCGCCGACGAGTTCCAGGGCATGATCGAGGCGGGCGATTTCTTCGAATACGCGCTGGTGCATGGCGACTGGAAGGGCACCGCGCGGCAGTCGGTGGAGCCGCAGCTGGCCGCCGGTCACGACGTCCTGCTGGAGATCGACTGGCAGGGCGCACGCCAGGTGCGCCAGAAGGTGCCCGATGCGGTCAGCGTGTTCATCCTGCCGCCGTCGCGCCAGGCGCTGGACGAGCGCATGCGCAAGCGCGGGCAGGACAGCGAGGACGTCATGGCGCAACGCCTGGCCGCCGCCCGTGAAGAGATGCTGCATTTTGAAGAGTTCGATTACGTGATCATCAACGAGACCTTCGATACGGCGGTTTCGGAGATGTGCGCCATCTTCACCGCCAGCCGGTTGCGGCGGCAGGCGCAACAACAGCGGCACGCCGGATTGATCCAGGCGCTGCTGGATTGAGCGCAGCTGGCAGGGTAGGGCTGCTTTACCCGGCAGGCGCCGCTGCCGTGCCCACAGCATCTACCACGCGTGGACGACGGTTCTGAACGCGCCGGCTGCACAAGCGATCGCCAAGACGGTTTTCCGTCCGCTCCAAGCGACTCAAACCGCTGATTCCAAAGGAAACTGAATGGGTGGCGGTTGCTGTGGCGCCGGTCGGGGCGTACACTCCGTCCCCTTTCCCTCATTCGATGCGCGGCCGTTGCTGGTCGCCGGGAGCCCGCATGGCCCGCATTACCGTAGAAGATTGCCTGGAAGTCGTGAACAACCGTTTTGAGCTGGTCATGATGGCCTCCAAGCGCGCCCGTCAGCTCGCCAACGGCGTGCAGCCGCTGATCGAGAATGCCGACGCCAGCGACAAGCCCACCGTGATGGCACTGCGCGAGATCGCCGCACGCCGGATCGACAACGCGCTGATCGATGAAGTCGAGAAGGCCGAACGCGAGCGCGCCGAGCGCGAAGCGCTGGAATGGGCCGCCGCCGAAGTGGTCGCCGACGAAGACATGTCCAAGAACGACGATTGATTTCCAGCATTGCTGCGATCGATCAGAACAGCCCGCCTCGATGCGGGCTGTTTTCGTTTTCGGTCCCGGCAATACGCCTGCGTGTGCAAATGTTTGCCGAGACTGCACGGCTGGCATAGTCTTCCGGCATGAACCCAGGCCCCACTGCCCAGGCGACCGTCGTGACGTCTCCGTCTTCCGACCAGGCCATCCCCGACTACGTCCTGCATCTCGAGCGCGCGGCCAGCTACCTGCCCAAGGAGCAACTGCCGATCCTGCGCCGTGCCTGGGAAGTGGGCGCCAGCGCGCATGCCGGGCAGACCCGCAAGTCGGGCGAGCCGTACATCACCCACCCGGTGGCGGTGGCTGGCGTGCTGGCCGAACTGGGCCTGGACATGGAATCGCTGATCGCGGCGATCCTGCACGACACCATTGAAGATACGCCGCTGACGCGCGAAGAACTGGCGTCCGAGTTCGGCGAAGCGGTGGCCGAGCTGGTCGATGGCGTGACCAAGCTGGACAAGCTCAAGTTCCGCGACCGCCAGGAAGCGGCGGCGGAAAGTTTCCGCAAGATGCTGCTGGCGATGTCGCGCGATCTGCGCGTGATCATGATCAAGCTGGCCGACCGCCTGCATAACATGCGCACGCTCGGCGCCCAGAGCACCGAGGCACGCGGCCGCATCGCACGCGAAACGCTGGAGATCTACGCACCCATCGCGCAGCGGCTGGGCATGAGCCTGATCAAGTCCGAATTGCAGAACCTGGGCTTCCGCGCGTTGTATCCGTGGCGCCACGCCATCATCGAGAAACACATCCGTAGCCAGCCGGTGGTGCGGCGCGAATCGATGGCGCAAGTGGAAGTGCAGCTGTCCCAGCGCCTGGCCAAGGAAGGGCTGGAGCATCGGCTGGTCAGCCGCATCAAAACGCCCTGGAGCATCTATTCCAAGATGCACGAAGAGAACAAGTCCTTCGACCAGGTGATGGACGTGTTCGGCTTTCGCCTGGTGGTGCGCACGGTGGCCGATTGCTATCACGCACTCGGCGCGGTGCATGCCAGCTTCAAGCCGCTGGACGGGCGCTTCCGCGATTTCATCGCGATCCCCAAGGCCAACGGCTACCAGTCGCTGCACACCGTGCTGTTCGGACCGTACGGCTCGCCGATCGAAGTGCAGATCCGCACCGAAGAGATGGATCTGATCGCCGAACGCGGCGTGGCGGCGCACTGGACCTACAAGGTAGGTTCGGCCTCGCCCAACAGCGCGCAGAGCCGTGCGCACGACTGGATCGTGGAACTGATCGATTCGCAGCGCGCCGCCGGCTCGTCGCTGGAATTCCTCGACAACGTCAAGGTCGACCTGTTCCCCGACGAGGTCTATCTGTTCACGCCCAAGGGCAAGATCCTGGCGTTGCCGCGCAATTCCACCGCGCTGGATTTTGCCTACGCGGTGCATACCGACGTGGGCAATCGCGCCGTGGCCTCGCGCGTGGACAAGAAGCTGGTGCCGCTGCGCACCAAGCTGGTCAGCGGGCAGGCGGTGGAGATCATCACCGCACGCTCGGCCACGCCCAAGCCGCAGTGGCTGGAATTTGTGGTCAGCAGCAAGGCGCGCACCGCCATCCGGCATCAGCTCAAGCAACTCGAGCACGAAGATGCCGTGCAGTTGGGCCACCGCATGCTGGACCGCGCGCTGGAAGCGATGGACTCCTCGCTGGAACGGCTGCCCAAGGGTCGCCTGGACGCCTTCCTTGCCGAGCACCGCTACCCGCGTCTGGAAGCGCTGCTGGCCGATGTGGCGCTTGGCAACTGGATGCCCAATCAGGCCGCGCAGGCACTGATGGCTTACGCAGAATTGCGTGGCGGTGGCCTGTCCAAGCATTCGCACGAGAAGATCCTGATCGACGGCAGCGAGCGCGGCGTGATCAGTTTCGCCAATTGCTGCCAGCCGATTCCCGGCGACGAAATCATGGGCTACCACACCGCCGGCAAGGGCATCGTGGTGCACCGCCTGGACTGCCCGAACCTGGCGGAACTGCGCAAATCGCCCGAACGCTGGGTGCCGATCGACTGGGACTCCAACGTGACCGGCGACTACGACACCGCGCTGGTGGTCGAAGTGGAAAACCGCACCGGCGTTCTGGCGCAGCTGGCGGCCGCCATCGCGCAGAGTCAGTCCAATATCGAGCGCGTGGACTATCTGGACCGCGACTTCAACGCAGCCGTGCTGCGCTTCAACATCCAGGTGCGCGACCGCCGCCACCTGGCCGAGGTGATGCGTCGGCTGCGCCGCCTGCATGTGGTGCAGAGCGTCGGACGCCAGTAGCGTCTGGCGCGCTCGCGCAACAGTCGAGCAAATCCGCACAAAGGCCTAAACTGCAGCAACCCTTTGCAGTGGAGCGTCCATGTCACAGATCATCCATACCGACCAGGCGCCTGCCGCCATCGGCCCGTATTCGCAGGCCGTGCGTGCCGGCAACACCGTGTATTTCTCGGGGCAGATCCCGCTGGACCCGGCCACCGGCGAGATCGTGCCGGGCGACATCGGTGCACAGGCGCGCCGTGCATTCGACAACCTCAAGGCGGTGGCCGAAGCGGCCGGCGGCTCGCTCGACAAGATCGTGCGCCTGGGCCTGTATCTGACCGACCTGGGGCAGTTCGCCGCCGTCAACGCGGTGATGCAGGAATATTTCCAGGCGCCGTTCCCGGCGCGTTCGACCATCGAAGTCTCCGGCCTGCCCAAGGGCGCAGGCTTCGAAGTGGATGCAGTGATGGTGATCGAGTGATCCTGCGCCGCTGATCGGCCGTGTCGCGCACGCGCGTCGTCACGCCCAGCCTGGCCGTCGCCGGCCAGGCCCGGCTGTCCAGCCTGCCCGGTGTCGGCCCGAAAGTGGCCGACAAGTTCGCTGCGCGCGGCATCCTCAGCGTGCAGGACCTGTGGCTGCATCTGCCGCTGCGTTACGAAGACCGCACGCGCTTGACCACCATCGCGCAGCTGCAAGGTGGCGTGCCGGCGCAGATCGAAGGACGTGTGGAGGCAGTCGAGCGCGGCTTCCGCTTCCGGCCGGTGCTGCGCGTGGCAGTGTCCGACGCATCGCACGGTACGCTGGTGCTGCGCTTCTTTCATTTTCGTGCGGCGCAGGTGGCGCAGTTTGCGGTCGGCACGCGGGTGCGGGTATTCGGCACACCCAAGCCCGGCCAGCACGGCTGGGAAATCGTGCACCCCAGTTACCGCGTGCTCGCGCCGGACGAGGATGCCGGGTTGGGCGACAGTCTGGATCCGGTGTATCCGGTGCTCGAAGGCGTTGGCCCGGCGACGTTGCGCAAGCTCATCGGCCAGGCGCTGGAGCGTCTGCCGCCCGAAAGTGCGCTGGAATTGTTGCCGCCGCACTGGCTGCAGGACGAGCGACTGCCCTCGTTGCGCGCGGCGTTGCTGACCATGCATCGGCCGCCGGTTGGTACGGATCCACAGCAGCTGCTCGCCGGAGGCCACCCGGCCCAGCAACGCCTGGCGATCGAGGAATTGCTGGCACATCAGCTCAGCCTGCGCCGGCAACGCATCGCGTTGCAGCGTCTGCACGCGCCCAGCCTGCCCGGCAACGGCATGTTGGTGCAGCAGTTGCGCAAGGCGCTGCCGTTCCAGCTGACCGGCGCGCAACAACGCGTGTTCGAGCAGATCGCGCATGACCTTGCGCAGCAATCGCCGATGCTGCGGCTGGTGCAGGGCGATGTTGGCAGCGGCAAGACCGTGGTTGCTGCGCTGGCGGCGATGCTGGCGGTGGAGCGGGGCAAGCAGGTCGCACTCGCCGCGCCTACCGAACTGCTGGCCGAGCAGCACCTCGCCAATCTGCGCGGCTGGTTGGAACCGTTGGGCATTCGCATCGTCTGGCTGGCAGGCAAGGTCACCGGCAAGGCGCGCGCTGCAGCGATGGCCGAGGTCGCCTCCGGTCAGGCGCAGGTCGTGGTCGGCACGCATGCTTTGATGCAGGAAGCGGTGGTCTTCCACGACTTGGCGTTGGCCATCATCGACGAGCAACACCGCTTCGGCGTGCATCAGCGCCTTGCGTTGCGCGACAAGGGAGCGGCGGCGGGCAGCGTGCCGCATCAGCTGGTGATGACTGCCACGCCCATTCCGCGCACGTTGGCGATGTCGGCTTACGCAGATCTGGATGTTTCGGCCATCGACGAACTGCCGCCTGGCCGCACGCCGGTGCAGACGATCGTGCTGAGCGCAGAACGCCGCCCCGAATTGGTCGAACGCATCCGCGCCGCCTGCGCCGAAGGGCGCCAGGCGTACTGGGTGTGCACCCTGATCGAAGAAAGCGAAGAACCCGGCAAGGGCGCGCAAGGCCAGCAAGGCGGTCCGCCACGCATCGAAGCGCAGGCCGCCGAAGTTACCTTCGAGACCTTGTCGGCGCAGTTGCCGGGCGTGCGGGTGGCGCTGGTGCACGGCCGCATGAAGCCGGCCGAAAAGCAGAAGGCCATGCTGGATTTCAAGCAAGGCCGCAGCGACCTGCTGGTGGCCACCACCGTGATCGAAGTCGGCGTGGACGTGCCTAACGCATCGTTGATGATCATCGAAAACGCCGAGCGGCTGGGCTTGGCCCAGTTGCACCAGTTGCGCGGTCGGGTCGGGCGTGGTGCAGCTGCCTCCAGTTGCGTGCTGCTGTACCAGGGGCCGTTGTCGATGATGGCGCGCCAGCGCCTGGAGACCATGCGCCAGACCAACGATGGTTTTGTGATCGCGGAGAAGGATCTGGAGTTACGTGGCCCGGGCGAATTGCTGGGCACCCGGCAAACCGGCCTGGCCAGTTTCCGCATTGCCGATCTGGCACGCGACGCCGGCCTGTTGCCGCGCGTGCAGGTATTGGCCGAGCGGCTGCTGGACGAAGCGCCGGAAATCGCCGACCGCGTGGTCGAACGCTGGATCGGCGGTGCGGTGCGGTATGCGGCCGCTTGAGCGGCGGGGATTCGGGAGTCGGGATTGGGGATTGGTCAAAGCGGGGTTGCTGCGACCTGCACGTTCCGGGAATTCGCGCGGCTCGCCGATCCTTGCGAAGATGCCACAACGAATCCCGAATGCCCAATCCCGAATCTCATGACAAAAAGAATACCGCTGCTGATCGATACCGACCCTGGCGTGGATGACGCGTTGGCGCTGCTGATGGCCTTCAACGACACCCGCCATGAGGTGGTCGGCCTGACCATCGCCGCCGGTAACGTGGGCTTGCAGCACACCGTGCGCAATGCCTTGAAGGTCTGCGAGATCGCTGGCCGTACCGATGTGCCGGTCTACGCCGGCTGCCCGCAGCCGTTGCTGCACCCCTCGGTGGATGCGGCGCACGTGCACGGTCTCGACGGATTCGGCGATGTGGGCCTAGCACCGGCCAAGCGCACTGCCGAGGCCGAACACGCCGCGCTCGCCATCCTGCGTCTGTCGCACGAGCACGCCGGCAAGCTGCTGCTGCTGGCGCTCGGCCCACTGACCAATCTTGCCCTGGCACTCACCCTGGATCCGACCTTGCCGCAGCGCGTCGCGCGGCTGGTGGTGATGGGCGGGGCGTTGACCGGGCACGGCAATATCACCGCTGCGGCCGAGTTCAATATCGGTTTCGACCCGGAAGCGGCGCATATCGTGTTCGGCGGCTTTCCGCAGTTCGACGTGGCCGATTGGGAAGCCACTATCGCGCACGGCCTGCTGCACCGGGACGTGGAGCAATGGCTGGCGGCCGATTCTGGCCGCGCCCGGTTCTACGAGGAAATCTCGCGCAAGACCCGGCTGTGGTCCGAAGACAGCCGCGGCGAGTACTGGTATGCCGCCGACGCGCTGGCGATGGCGTTCGCACTGCACCCGGAAGGCGCGCAGCGGCTGGAGCGGCGCCCGGTACACATCGAACTGTCCGGTGCGCATACCCGTGGCATGACCTTGGTGGACTGGAACCGGCAGGGCGGGGCGCCCGACAATGCCAATCTGCTGCTGGCCTATGACCTCCAGCAGTTCTATGGGCTGGTAGGGGCCGCCCTGGCGGCGAACTGAGGCGACCTTGCGCCGGCTGCCTGGGCGCAGCTATAATGCCCGGCTTATCCAGGCAGCCCGGCGCCAAGTCCATGAAAGATAACGTTCATCCCAACTACAAAGACGTCGTCTTTCACGACGTGACGTCCGATTTCAAGATTCTGACCCGTTCCACCATGACCTCGAAAGAGACCGTGAGGTGGGAAGACGGCCAGGAATACCCGCTGATCAAGGTGGAAATTTCCTCGTCCTCGCACCCGTTCTATACCGGCAAGCACAAGGTGATCGACACCGGCGGCCGTATCGACAAGTTCCAGAAGCGCTACGCGCGCTGAACTTGTAGGACGGGCTGTACCGGCAGCGGCCGCGCATTGCGCGGCCGTTGTTTTTTGGGGCGCTGAACGCCCCGCCTGTATGCCTGGCGCAACGCGTCTACGACTTCTGTCCAAGCGACGGCCAAAATGCTGCTGTGCGATAATGGCCTGATCCGAGGCGATGCCTTGGACTTCCATCACGTGCCTGCCCATGTGGGATCAGGCGCCTTCCACTGAAGGAGCGTACACAGTGTCCGATCTTGATCAGGTCACGCTCAACGCCGGCGACAAGTCGGTCGTTCTGCCGGTTCTCAAGCCCACGCTTGGCAATGATTGCGTCGATATCTCAAAGCTGACCAAAGAAACCGGTCTGTTCACCTACGACTCGGGCTTCACCGCCACCGCCAGCTGCAAGTCCGCCATCACCTATATCGATGGCGACAATGGCGTGTTGCTGTATCGCGGTTACCCGATCGAACAGCTGGCCGAAAAGTCCAGCTTCCTTGAGGTCTCGTACCTGCTGATGAACGGCGAACTGCCGACGGCGGACGAATTCAAGAAGTTCGACCACGAAGTGACGCATCACACGATGATGCACGAGTCGCTGAAGAACTTCCTCGGTGGTTTCCGTCATGACGCGCACCCGATGGCCATGCTGGCCGGCTCGGTCGCCTCGCTGTCGGCGTTCTACCACGACACCCTGGACCTCAACGATCCGGAGCAGCGCCGTCAGGCTGCCATCCGTCTGATCGCCAAGGTGCCGACCTTGGCAGCTGCGGCGTACCGTTATTCGATCGGCTGGCCGATCCGCTACCCACGCAACAACCTGAACTACGTCGACCGCTTCCTGCACATGATGTTCGAGGTGCCGAGCGAGCCGCTGGAGATCAATCCGGTCGTTGCCAAGGCCCTGGACCTGCTGTTCATCCTGCACGCCGACCACGAGCAGAACGCCTCGACCTCGACCGTGCGTCTGGTCGGTTCGACCGGCGCCAATCCGTATGCGTCGGTCGCCGCCGGCATCACCGCGCTGTGGGGCCCGGCACACGGCGGCGCCAACGAAGCGGTGCTGAAGATGCTCGAGGAAATCGGCACCGCCGACAACGTCGAATCTGCCGTGGCCAAGGCCAAGGACAAGAATTCCTCGTTCCGTCTGATGGGCTTCGGTCACCGCGTCTACAAGAACTTCGATCCGCGCGCCAAGATCATCCGTGAGATGACCCACAAGGTGCTGGGCGAGCTGGGCGTCAACGACCCGCTGCTGGAAGTGGCGTTGAAGCTGGAAGAGGCCGCGCTGAAGGACGACTACTTCGTGCAGCGCAAGCTGTACCCGAACGTCGACTTCTACTCGGGCATCATCTACAAGGCGCTCAATATCCCGGTGGAAATGTTCACCGTGATGTTCGCCATCGCACGCACCGCAGGTTGGGTGTCGCATTGGCTGGAGCAGCAGGTCGACCCGGAGATGAAGATCGGCCGTCCGCGCCAGATCTACACCGGTTACGACAAGCGCGATTACACCGACAGCGCCAAGCGCTGATCGGTCCACGCGTACCTGCGTAAACAAACGCCCCGCATTGCGGGGCGTTTGCATTTGAACAGTTGCGCGGCGGTCGATCTTCCAACAACGCTTGCCGCTGCCGTGGCGATTGGCAACCGGCAACCGGCGACCGGCGACCGGCGACCGGCGGCGCATGGCACAACGGTTCGTCCGGCAGTGGCGAGGTCCGAGTAAAGCGACCGCGGTGCAGTGGCTTCGTGACGCGATTTAAATGAAGTGCAGAGCTCGCCCGCACAGGCAAGCCGCGTCACATGATCGACTCAGCGCAGCAGTGCTGAGCCGTCGGAACCGTCGCCGTCTGTCAGCAACTGTCGCACCTGCGCGGCCGACGCCCGCGGCATCGGCTTTTCGTCCAGCTGCGATAGCGGCGCCTGCCGCAGCGCGTCGTAGGGCAGCACGGTGAGATCGAAGGTGAGGTCTTCGGCGCTGAACAGCCACACCGGAAACTCGCCGTTGCGCTCGCGATCCAGGCGCAGCCGGCGCGTGCGCGACTCGGCCGGAATGCGGTGTTCTTCCAGAAATCGCTGCACGGCATCGGCATCGTCGCTGTGCAGCTGCAGGTGCACCGGCGCATTGGCGTCGGCGGTGCCGTCCAGCACCGGGCCGGTCAGTCGTGGCTGGAAGGGGCTGAGAAAATCAAGCGCCCGCAACGCGGCTTCGCGACGTTGGCGCAGACGCGCGCCATGCGCAGGTCCGGCGAACAGGCGCTGGTACTCGCGCAACGCATCTTCGATCTCGCGATTGCGTGGTAGCGAAGCATCGTCGTGAATGCCGAGCCGGCTGGCAGCCTTGAGCTTGGCTTGATGAAAATCGCGGATGCCGCCTTCGGCCATCAGGCGTGCGGCTTCGTGCGCCAGACGATGGCGACGTTCCCGGGTGCGTGTATCGGCGTGCGCGCGTGCGTGGTGCATGACCGGGCTCCCCTAATGAACCTGATCTGGACTCTACAACAGCTGCATGAAGACATGGCGAATGCGTCATGTCATTGCAAAGGAACGATCACGTAGCGGTGACCGGATGGTCCAGGCGCGGATATGCACGGGCGAGGCGCACTGCGCGTGCAATCTCGGTGGCGGGCAGGCGGGCACTGCGCCGAACCGGTAACAATGCCGCCAGCGATCCACCAGGCTTGCCATGGCCGGCGCGCATTCAATCGGTGGCAAAAAAAATTGGGGAACCGAACAGCCATGCCGTTCCGATTCCCCAATCCCAATTTCCGAATCCCGGCTCTCAGAAAATGTCGAACGCCTTCTCGTCCTGCTGTTCCTGCAGGCCGTAGTCGTAATCCTGCAGGCGGTCCAGATCTTCGTTCTTCACCCATTCGACCGCGCCATTGATGGTGGCCTGGGTCATGCCGTCGGGCGGGTCGTTGGCGGCGATCGGCTTGTCCTTGAGCGCCACGCGCATGTAGTCGATCCAGATCGGCAGCGCCGCCTTGCCACCGTATTCGCGATAGCCAAGCGAGCGGAAGTCGTCGCGGCCTACCCACACGGTGGTGACGTAGGGGCCGCCAAAGCCGGAGAACCAGGCGTCGCGGTGCTCGTTGGTGGAGCCGGTCTTGCCGCCCACGTCCTCGCGGCCGAGTACCTTGGCCGCGGTGCCAGTGCCGCGCTGGACCACGTCGCGCATCATCGACACCAGCTGGTAGGCGGTGCGCTCGTCGATCGCGCGCGGCGCGATCTTGGTCTGCGCGGCTGCAGCAGGGGCGGTCTGTGCCGGCGCCGCGGTGGCCGTGGCCGGTGCGGCAGGCGGTGTTTCCGGTGCCTGTGCGCCGAAGTTGAAGCCATCCACGACCTGGCTCACGGGCGCCACATTGCCGCCTTGCAGGGCGCAGGTGCGGCAGGCCACCGCCGGCACTTCCTTGAAGATGACATTGCCCTCGCGGTCTTTGACCTCATCCACAATCCAGGTATCTACCCGTGAGCCGCCATTGGCAAACACCGCATAACCGCGTGCCACAGACAGCGGCGTCAGCGAGGCGGTGCCCAGCGACATCGACAGGTTGGGCGGCAACTCGGCCTCCTGGAACCCGAATTGACTGATGTATTTGCGTGCGAAATCGACGCTGATCGCATCCAGTAGGCGTACCGACACCAGGTTTCGCGACTGCACCAGCGCCTCGCGCAGGCGCATCGGCCCGCGGAAGCCGCCGCCATCGTTCTGCGGCGACCAGGTCTTGCCGCGCCGGTCGCGGAACACCACCGGCGCGTCCAGCACGATCGAGGCCGGGTTGAAGCCCTTTTCGAATGCGGCGGCGTAGACGAACGGCTTGAAGCTCGATCCTGGCTGGCGCCGTGCCTGGGTGGCGCGGTTGAACTTGTTGCCCGCAAAGCTGAAGCCGCCCACCAGCGCACGCAGGGCGCCGCTGTTGGCATCCAGCGACACCAACGCCGCCTGGCCGCGCGGCAACTGGTCGATGATCCACTCGCCGTCTTTTTCGCCGGCGCGAATGCGGGTCAGGTCACCGCGGGTCAGCAGCTTGGCCGGGGTCTTGCCGGTCCAGCGGCTGGCACTGGCGGGCAGGGTCAGTTCGGTCTTGTCGCTCTGCACGACCGTGACTCCGCCATCGGGATTGGTGCGCGCCACGATCACCGCACGCAGTCCACCCTGGGTGAACGCGCCTGCCAGGTGCTTGGCCAGCGCGGGCGCGTCCACATCGGCGGCCACGTCGAAGTGCTGCTCGACGCCATGCCAGCCATGGCGATGATCGTAGACCCGCAAGCCGTCGGCGACCGCCACGTCCGCACCGGTCTGCAGGGTCGCATCGATGGTCGTGGTGACGTGGTAGCCCTTGTTGAGCACATCGCCGCCGTACTTGGCGATCATTTCCTGGCGCACCAGCTCGGCCACGTAAGGGGCGTACACCTCCACCGGCGGCTCATGCGGCTTGGCATGCATGGGAACCGCCTTGGCGGCGTCGGCTTCGGCCTGGCTGACAAAGCCCAGGTCGGCCATGCGCTGCAGGACGTAATAGTCGCGACGCTCCTGCGCACGCTCAGGGTTACTGATCGGGTTGCCGCTGGACGGGAACTTGGGGATGCCGGCCAGCGAGGCCATCTCGTCCAGGCTCAATTCGCTCATCTTCTTGCCGTAGTAGTACTCGGCAGCGGCCCCGACGCCATAGGCGCGGTTGCCGAAGAAACTCTTGTTGAGATACAGCTCGAAGATCTCGTCCTTGCTCAGCTCACTTTCGATCTTGCGGGCCAGCAGGATCTCCGCCAGCTTGCGGGTGTAGCTGTACTCCGAACTCAGGAAGAACTGCCGCGCCACCTGCTGGGTGATGGTCGAACCCCCCGGCACGCGCTTGGCGTCGGTGGTTGTCAGCAGCCATACCGCGCGGGCGATGCCCTTGTAGTCCACACCGCCATGCTCGTAGAAGCGCGCGTCCTCGGTGGCCAGGAAGGCCTGCTTCAGGCGCAGCGGCACGTCCTTCATCTGGATGGGGTAGCGCCGGGTCTCGCCATACACGGCCATGAGCCGGCCATCGCTGGAATAGACGTACATCGGCTCCTGCAGCTCTACCTGCTTGAGCGATTGAACGTCCGGCAACTTCGAGGAAATGGCGTAATACAGGCCGCCGGCAGCAATAGCGCCAAGCAGTGCGAGCACGACGATCGTGGCCAGGATCCAGCCCAGCCAACGGCGAATACGGGGCATGTAAGAGAGATTCCGATTGCAGATTTCTTGGTCACAGAGTATAGATGACGCCGAGTTTGGCTGGGGCCGAACTCTGGGGATCGCAGAAGACAGCACTGGGGTCGCGTCGCCGGGTCATTGCCTAGCGCGTGAAGGGCTTGTCAACTGTTAAAATTTGATTATTAATACGAGGGCGCACATGCGTCCAAGTGCCCGTCGGCAGGGGAGTTACCGTGGGGCTTTTACCCAAGAGTCAGTCGCCACTGATTGGTGTCGACATTAGTTCTACTGCCGTGAAGCTCTTGCAGCTATCGCGCAGCGGGAACCGTTTTCGCGTGGAACATTACGCGGTGGAACCATTGCCGCCGAATGCGGTGGTGGAAAAGAACATCGTCGAAGTGGAGGCGGTGGGCGAAGCCATTCGCCGCGCCATCAACCGTTCCGGCAGCAAGGCCAAGAACGCGGCAGCTGCTGTAGCCGGGTCGGCGGTGATCACCAAGTTGATCCCGATGCCGGCCGATCTGGACGATAGCGACCTGGAAGCCCAGGTCGAACTGGAAGCCACCAATTACATTCCGTATCCGATCGAGGAAGTGAATCTCGATTTCGAGGTGCTGGGCCCGATGCCCAACAGCCCGGACATGGTGCAGGTGCTGCTGGCCGCCTCGCGTTCGGAGAACGTGGAACTGCGCCAGTCGGCGCTGGAACTCGGTGGTTTGACCGCCAAGGTGATGGACGTGGAGGCCTTTGCGGTCGAAAACGCCTTCGCACTGGTTGCCAGCGAATTGCCGGTGGCCGCCGATGCGGTGGTGGCGCTGGTGGATATCGGCGCGACCATGACCACGCTGAGCGTGCTGCGCTCCGGCCGCAGTCTGTATAGCCGCGAGCAGGTGTTCGGCGGCAAGCAGCTCACCGACGAAGTGATGCGCCGTTACGGGCTGACCTATGAAGAGGCTGGCCTTGCCAAGCGTCAGGGCGGCCTGCCGGAAAGCTACGAGGTCGAGGTGCTGGAGCCGTTCAAGGAAGCCACGGTGCAGCAGATCAGCCGTCTGCTGCAGTTCTTCTATGCGGGCAGTGAGTTCAACCGCGTCGACTGCATCGTGCTGGCCGGCGGTTGCGCTGCGCTGGCGCGCCTGCCGGAGATGGTGGAAGAGCAACTGGGCGTGACCACGGTCGTTGCAAATCCGCTTGCCCAGATGACGCTTGGCCCGAAGGTCCAGGCCCATGCGCTGGCGCTGGATGCGCCTGCATTGATGATCGCCACCGGCCTGGCCCTGAGGAGCTTCGACTGATGGCAAGAATCAATCTATTGCCCTGGCGCGCGGAGCGCCGAAAGGCCCGCGAGCGCGAGTTCTATTCGATGCTGGGCTTCGCCGCATTGGGCGGCGTGCTGTTGTCGGCGCTGATCTGGTTCTATTACGACGCGCAGATCAGCGGCCAGACCGAGCGCAATGCGTTTCTGACCACCGAGATCGACAAGGTCAAGGCGCAGAACGAAGAGATCAAGGAACTCGACAAGAAGAAGGACCGCCTGCTTGCCCGCAAGAAGGTGATCGAGGAACTGCAAGCCAACCGCTCGCAGATGGTGCACCTGTTCGATTCGCTGGTACGCACCATTCCCGATGGTGTGGCGCTGACCAACATCAAGCAGGATGGCGACATCCTCACGCTGGAAGGTCGCTCGCAATCGAATGCGCGGGTCAGTGCGTACATGCGCAACCTGGAAAGCTCGGGCTGGATGACCAATCCGGACCTGTCGATCATCGAGGCCAAGAGTCAGGACAAGGCCGGTCAACCTGCCGCGTCGTCGATGGACACCAAGACGCTGCCGTACGTGTTCACGCTCAAGGTCAAGCTGGCCAATCCGAACGAGGCCGACAAGAACGGCGCCGCGCCGGGCGCAGTGGACCCGGCTGCGCCGGGCACCGCCGCACCGAATGCAGCACCTGCCGGCGCGACGCCCGCTGCTCCGGCAGCGGCGCCGGCGCCCGCAACGCCGCCGGCCGCTGCTCCTGCACCGACGCAGGCAGCACCGGCGCCAGCCAATCGGCCGCAGGAGGGGGCGGCGTCATGAGTAAGAAATCATTCAAGCTCAGCGATTTGGATTTCAACAACATCGGCGGTTGGCCGCAGCAGGCGCGCATCGTGTTCTGCGTGGTGGTCGGCTTGTTCATCATGGTGCTGGCCTGGTTCCTGTTGATCAGCAGCAAGCGCGATGAACTGGAAAGCCTGGAAAGCACCGAATCCCAGCTGCGCACCGAGTTCGAGACCCAACAGGGCCGCGCGGTGAACCTGGAGCCGCTCAAGCAGCAGCTCGCGCAGATGGAACAGGTGCTGCAGCAGATGCTGCGTCAGCTACCCAGCAAGACCGAGATGCCGGATTTGATCATCGACATCTCGCAGACCGCGTTGTCCAGTGGCTTGTCCAACGAGCTGTTCCAGCCCGGTCCGGAATCGCCGAAGGAGTTTTACGCCGAAAAGCCGATCGCTCTGCGCATGGTGGGCAGCTACCACCAGTTCGGTGCCTTCGTCAGCGGTGTGGCCTCGCTGCCGCGCGTGGTGATCCTGACCATGCACGACATCAACCTCAAGCCCAAGGACCCCAAGGCCGGCATCGGCCCGCGCGGTGCGCTGGAGCTGTCCGGAACGGTCAAGACCTATCGTTATCTGGACGATGAGGAAATGGCCGAGCAGGAAAAGGCTGCGGCCAACGCTGCGAAGAAGGGCGGCCAATGACCATGAAATTGCTCAAGATTCTGTCCTGTGTGGCGTTAATTGCAGTATTGCCGGCGTGCACGCGCGGTGTGACCAGCACACCGGGCGATGCGCCGAATCTGGAAGCCTGGGTTGCCGAGGTGCGCGCGCGTCCTGCGCCGCCGCTGGAGCCATTGCCGGTGATGCAGCAATTCGAGACCTTCGAATATGCAGCGCAGGCGATGCGCGACCCGTTCAGCGATGCCTGGGTCAGCGCGGAAGGTGGCAACGGCACACGCCCGGATCCGAACCGGCGCAAGGAACCGTTGGAAGCCTTTCCGCTCGACGCCCTCGACATGGTGGGGACCATTGGCGGCGGTTCGGGCCTGATCGCGTTGGTGATGGCGCCTGACAAGGTGACCTACCGGGTGCGGCCGGGTGTGTATCTGGGACAGAGCGATGGCCGGGTGACCGGGGTCTACGAAGACCGCATCGAGCTGATTGAACTTGTGCCGGACGGTGCGGGTGGATGGCTTGAACGGCCGGCCGCACTCGCATTGGATGATCAATAAAGTGATAGGGGATAGCACGATGACGTTTTCCAATGCCCAGCGGCTGCGTCCGGTACGACGCCACGCGATCTTCCAGGCCTGCGCGTTGGGGTTCGCGCTGGCGCTGGCGAGCGGCAGCGCGTTCGCCGCCGCGGCGCTGACTCAGCCCGCGCCGGATCCGGCCAAGGTCGCTCCGGCGAGCCTGGCGGTGTCCAAAATCGATTTCAAGCGCGGCGAAGACGGCGCTGGCCGTCTGATCCTGCAGTTCGACGGCCAGGGCGCTAGCCCGGACCTGCGGACGCAGGGCGACAACGTGCTGGTGGACATCAGCAATGCCAAGCTGCCTGCCGAGCTGCAACGCCCGCTCAATGTCACCGACTTCGCCACGCCGGTGCAGCGCGTTGAAGTGAAGCCGTCCGGCTCCGGTTCGCAGCTGGTGCTGTCGACCAAGGGTGCCTTCGACTCGCTGGCCTACCAGACCGGCAACGAATACGTGGTGGAAATCACCCCGCGCAAGGGCCAGCCGGCGGTGGGCGGCGTAAGCCCGGCGGCGGTCACGCAGGCTGCCGCGCAGATCGCCGCGCGCGGCTATAGCGGTCGCCCGGTGACGTTCAACTTCCAGGACGTGCCGGTGCGCACGGTGCTGCAGCTGATCGCCGAGGAGTCCAACCTCAATATCGTCGCTTCCGACACCGTGCAGGGCAACGTCACGCTGCGCCTGATGAACGTGCCGTGGGACCAGGCGCTGGACATCGTGCTGCGTGCCAAGGGCCTGGACAAGCGTCGCGATGGCGGCGTGGTGTGGGTCGCCCCGCAACCGGAGCTGGCCAAGTTCGAGCAGGACAAGGAAGACGCCCGCATCGCGATCGAGAACCGCGAGGACTTGATCACCGATTATGTGCAGATCAATTACCACAATGCTGCGGTGATCTTCAAAGCGCTGACAGAGGCCAAAGGAATCGGTGGCGGCGGTGGCGGCCAGGGTGGCCAGGGCGGACAAGGTGGTGCGGGGCAGCAGGACAATGGTTTCCTTTCGCCACGCGGTCGGTTGGTTGCCGATGAACGCACCAATACATTGATGATCAGCGATATCCCGAAAAAAGTTGCGCAGATGCGCGAGCTGATTTCGCATATCGATCGCCCGGTGGATCAGGTGCTGATCGAGAGCCGGATTGTCATTGCGACGGATACTTTCGCTCGTGATTTGGGTGCACGTTTTGGCATCACTGGCGCGACCGGACGTGGAATTTTGAGCGGGGCGCTGGAGAGTAACGTCAACTTCCAGAACACTG
The DNA here is from genome assembly GCF_041475645.2 of Xanthomonas sp. NCPPB 3569. Taxonomy (NCBI): domain Bacteria; kingdom Pseudomonadati; phylum Pseudomonadota; class Gammaproteobacteria; order Lysobacterales; family Lysobacteraceae; genus Xanthomonas; species Xanthomonas sp. NCPPB 3569. Next base: position 3,909,618 of record NZ_CM192969.1, on the reverse strand, counting down.
CAGCTCAACGAGCTAACGAAATCGCTAATACCGGTACCAGTACAACGCTGGCTTCGCATTTGTTCCCTTCGGGACTGAATGTCGATCTGGGGGCCAGTGGCTTTACCAATAGCAGGGCGGCCGGTTTGGCTTATACCCTGCTTGGATCAAATTTCAACCTCGATATAGAGCTCTCGGCAATGCAAGAGGAGGGGCGAGGCGAGGTGGTCTCAAATCCGCGCATCGTGACGGCCAATCAGCGTGAGGGTGTCATCAAGCAAGGCCGGGAGATCGGCTATGTGACAATCAGTGGCGGTGGTGCGGCAGGTTCCGCCGCGCAGGCGAATGTGCAGTTCAAGGAAGTTTTGCTTGAATTGAAGGTTACGCCCACCATAACTAACGATAATCGCGTCTTCTTGAATATGAACGTCAAGAAGGATGAGGTGGCTCGATTCATTATTTTGGAAGGCTACGGAACAGTTCCCGAGATTAATCGCCGCGAGGTCAACACTGCTGTGCTGGTAGGCGACGGTGAGACGGTAGTCATTGGTGGCGTCTACGAATTTACCGATCGCGAAAGCGTCTCCAAAGTTCCGTTTCTTGGTGATATTCCTTTCCTCGGAAATCTGTTCAAGAAGCGTGGGCGCAGCAAGGAGAAGGCCGAGCTCCTGGTATTTGTAACTCCCAAGGTGCTTCGCGTGGCCAGCGCGAATCCGTAATTGAAATGTTTACCGGAAAAGGCCGCGAAAGCGGCCTTTCTCGTATAGAACGTAAATTTTGGAAATAGTTAGTGTGGTTGTCCGAGTTTGATATCCGTCGACCGTGGTGTAGTCAAGGTGGCGGCTAGGATGTGTCGTGAGGATGTCCATGCCGACGTACAGGTTCGCAAGGGTCAGTGGCAGCTTGGCAGCTGATACAGCGCAAAAGGGTGAGCTTCAGGCTGCGCAGCAATAAGGACTGTTTGCGTCGGCGCCGAGGGTGCTCTAACCACTGCGGTCGAAATCTGTCTGATACGAAACAGAGGTTGCCTTCCGACGGAACGAATTTTCACTACCCAGTGATCTTTGTGATCCAGAGCAGATGTTGGGCCTTGACTGAACCTGATCCAATCGCCAAGTGAACCAATCGCGTTCGAATCGGTCACACTGGACCTATGAACGCACCGCCACTGCTCCCCCCCGAAGCCGTTGCCGCGCCCGCCGAGGACCGGCTGCACCGTCAATTCACCTCGCTGCGCGAGTCGCTTGCGCAGCGCATCGTTGGCCAGGCAGCGCTCGTGGAGCGACTGCTGATTGCCTTGCTGGCCGATGGCCATCTGCTGGTCGAGGGCGCGCCGGGGTTGGCCAAGACCACCGCCATCCGTGCGCTGGCCTCGCGGCTGGAAGCGGATTTTGCGCGGGTGCAGTTCACCCCGGACCTGCTGCCCGCCGATCTGACCGGTACCGAAATCTGGCGGCCGCAGGACAGCCGGTTCGAGTTCATGCCCGGGCCGATCTTCCACCCGATCCTGCTGGCCGACGAAATCAACCGCGCACCGGCCAAGGTGCAATCCGCGCTGCTGGAGGCGATGGGCGAGCGGCAGGTGACGGTCGGCCGGCATACCTATGCGCTGCCGCAGTTGTTCCTGGTGATGGCCACGCAGAACCCGATCGAGCAGGAGGGCACGTTCCCGCTGCCCGAAGCGCAGTTGGATCGCTTCCTGATGCATGTGCGCATCGGCTATCCCCAGGCCGACGCCGAGGCGGAAATCCTGCGCCTGGCACGCGAGACCGCCCGCGATACGCTGGAAAAGCACGAGACCGTGCCCGACAAGATTCCGTTGGAAGATGTCTTCGCTGCGCGCCGTGTTGTGCTTGACGTGCATCTGGCGCCGCAGCTGGAACGCTATCTGATCGAGATCGTGCTGGCCTCGCGCGATGCCAAGCGTTACGACCCGACATTGGCGCGCCGGATCGCCTGGGGTGCCAGCCCGCGTGGTTCGATCGCACTGGAACGGTGCGCACGCGCGCGTGCATGGTTGGCCGGGCGCGACTACGTGACGCCGGACGATATCCGCGCCATTGCCCCGGATGTATTGCGGCATCGCGTGCTGCCCAGCTATGAGGCCACCGCCGAGGGCTGGGATGGCGAACGCCTGGTCGCTGCATTGCTAGAAAAGATTCCGCTGCCCTGATCGGGCAGCGTCGCCGAGGTATGCCGCACTCTCGCCAGACGCCGATGTCTTCGATGCCGTTCTCGTCCCCTGCAACCGCCCCCTCGCCCGTCGCTGGCGATGGGGTGCGGCCAATGCTTGCAGAATTGATTGCGCTGCGCGGTACCGCAATCCATCGCGGTCAACCGGGACGTGGCCGGCACGGAGTGGTGGGGCCGGTGCCGGCCGCCACGCGCGGGCGCGGCATGGAATATGCCGAGTCGCGTGAGTACGTGGCCGGCGATGACGCGCGGCATATCGATTGGCGCGTCACTGCGCGAACCGGACGGGCGCACACCAAGTTGTTCCAGGCAGAGCGCGAGCGCTTGAGCCTGATCGTGGCCGATACCTCGCCTGCGCTCTTTTTCGGTACGCGCGTACGCTACAAATCGGTGCAGGCCGCACGCGCCGGCGCGGTTGCCGCATGGCTGGCGCAGCGCCAGGGCGATCGCATCGCAGCCTTGCGTGGCACCGCGAGCGAGGCGCCGATTGCGCCGCGGTCCGGTCAGCGTGGTGTACTGCCGGTGTTGGATGCCCTGGCGCGTTGGTATGCCCAACCGCCGTCCGGCGATGCGGGACTGGAGGTGGCGCTGGATCACGCGGCGCGCCTGTTACGTCCCGGCGCGCGCCTGACCGTGCTGGCCGATGCGCGCAGCGCCAGCCGGATTTCTGCCACGCGCTGGTCGGGCTTGGCCCTGCATCACGAGGTGGTGGTGATCGTGCTGGTCGATCCGCTGGAACTGGCGCCGCCGGCACGTGCAGTCACCTTCGACGTGCGTGGCGAGCGCATCGCGATCGATCTGTCCACCCAGGCCGGGCGTGCGCGCTGGCAGGCCGAATTTGTCGCGCCGCTGGAGCACTTGGGCGCGCTCTTGCAGGCACGCGGCGTGCGCTTGCATCGCCTGTCCACCGACGATGCCAGCGATGCCTGGCTGGGCGGCAGCCCTGCCGCCCGGAGTCGCTGACGGTGTCCCCGCAGTCGCTGCCGCTGCGTGATGTGCACTTGCCGCCGTCGCCGTCGTGGTGGCCGCTGGCGCCGAGCTGGTGGCTGGTGATCGCGATGGTCGTGCTGGTGGTGGGGAGTGCATTTTTTTGGTGGTGGCGCCGGCGACAGCGCCAGCGCCAGCGCCGCTGGCTGGCTGCTTTCGATGCTGAACTCGCGCGCGCCACGATGCCGGCGCAGCGCTTGGCGGCCGTGTCGGTCCTGCTGCGACGTGCCGCGCGTCGCGTCGATCCGCAGGCCGACCGCTTGCAGGGCGAGGCATGGTTGCAATTTCTGGATGGGCGCAAGCGCAAGGACCAGGTGTTCTCGCAGGGGCCGGGCCGGGCTGTGCTGGAAGGCGGCTTCCAGCGCGCACCCGCAGTCAGCGATCTGCCCGCGGTAGAAGCGTTGGCGCGGCAGCGCTTTGTGGCGCTGATGCGAGGCCGGCGATGAACTGGTTGCAGTGGTCGCAATGGCAGGATGCGTTGGCGCACTGCGCCTGGCCGTGGGCGTGGTGGTTGATGCCCTTGCCGTTGCTGATGTGGTTCTGGCCGCAACGCCGCGCCGATGCGGCTGCACTCCGCGTGCCGTACGCAGAGCAGTTGCAGGCGGTGGCGCAGGCAAAAAGCGCGCCGGTGCTGCGGATGCCGCGTTGGCTGGCGTGGCTGGCGTGGTTTTTGTTGTGCGCCGCGCTGGCACGTCCGCAGCAACTGGGTGAGGTGATTCAACCGCCACGCGAGGCGCGCCAGATGATGCTGGCGGTGGATCTTTCGGGCAGCATGAGCGAGCCCGACATGGTGCTCGGCGGAAGGGTGGTGGACCGGCTTACCGCCGCCAAGGCCGTGCTGTCGGACTTTCTGGATCGGCGCGACGGCGACCGCGTCGGTCTGCTGGTGTTCGGCCAACGTGCGTATGCGCTGACCCCGTTGACCGCAGATCTGACCTCCGTGCGCGATCAGTTGAGCGACAGCGTGGTGGGCCTGGCCGGGCGCGAAACCGCGATTGGCGATGCGATCGCCTTGTCGGTCAAGCGCCTGCGCGAACAGAAGCAGGGCCAGCGCGTGGTGGTATTGCTCACCGATGGCGTCAACACCGCTGGCGTGCTCAATCCCTTGAAGGCCGCGGAACTGGCCAAGGCCGAAGGCGTACGCGTGCACACCATTGCGTTCGGCGGCAGTGGCGGCTATTCCTTGTTCGGGGTACCGATTCCGGCCGGCGGCAACGACGACATCGACGAAGACGGGCTGCGCAAGATTGCCCAGCAGACCGGCGGACGCTTCTTCCGCGCCCGCGATACCGAGGAACTTGCCGGCATCTACGCCGAGCTGGATCGGCTGGAGCCGGTCAAGGGACTGGGGCCTTCGGTGCAGCCGCGCGTGGAGCGTTACTACTGGCCATTGGGCGCGGCAATCGTCATTGCCCTGGTGGCCTATGTGCTGCCGCGGAGGTGGCAATGGACGCGCTGACCGAGCTGGCGGGGTGGCTGCAGTCGCTACATCTGTTGCGCCCGCTGCTGTTGTGGGCGCTGCTGGCGATCTTACCGGCGGCAGCGCTGTGGCACTGGCGTCGCCGCGACGCCGACGTCTGGCGGCAAAGTGTGGATGCACATCTGTTGCCGAAGCTGTTGGCCTCCGGCGGTCGGCGCGGATGGCTGGGATTCGTGCTGGCCGCGCTGACCTATACGTTGGCCGTGATTGCGATGAGCGGGCCGAGCTGGCGGCAGACCGAGCGTCCGGTGTTTCAGTCGAGCATGCCGCTGGTGGTGGTGCTGGATCTGTCGTCCAGTGCCAACGCAACCGACCTGCCGCCATCGCGCCTGCTGCAGGCGCGCGCCAAGCTGGCGACGCTACTGCGCAAACGTGCCGGTGGCGAGGTGGCATTGCTGGTCTATGCAGGCGAGAGTTTCACGGTTGCGCCGTTGACCGAAGACAGCGCCAACGTGGCCTTGTTTCTGGATGCGCTGTCGCCGTCGGTCATGCCGGTCGATGGCAAGCGTGCGGACCGGGCGATCGATGCGGCCGCGCAGCTGTTGCAGCAAGCCGGCTTCAAGCAAGGCGAGATCCTGCTTGTCAGCGATAGCGCAGATAGCTCCGCCGAAAGTTCGGCACGGGTGGCACGTTCGCGCGGTTTCAGCGTCTCTGCGCTTGGCGTGGGCGGCGAGCGCGGTGCGGCGTATCGCATGGCCAGCGGTGAAATTGCCCAGGCCAAGCTCGACGAAGGCAGTCTGCGCAGCCTGGCCGCGCGGGGCGGCGGGCGGTATGCGCGCATTGCGCCGGACGATGCGGATCTGCGGGCGTTGGGCGTGCTCGATCCATCGCAACAGCCGTTGGCAGATGAAACCGCCGAGTCCGATGGCGGCAAGAGCTGGCTCGACGAAGGCTATTGGCTGGTGCTGCCAGTAATGCTGCTGTCCCTGCTGGCGTTTCGCCGCCGCGCGGTGGTGGCCGTGCTGACGATGGTCTGTGTGCTGCCGCTGGCGCAGCCCGCGCACGCGGCCGATGGCACCTTGTGGCAGCGTGCCGATCAGGTGCAACAACAGCGCCTGGATGCCGGCGTGCAGGCGTATCGCAAGGGCGATTTTGCGTCGGCGCAGAAGGCTTTCGAAGCGGTGCCCACCGATGAGGGGCTGTACAACCTCGGCAACGCGCTGGCGCGACAAGGCCAGTACGACGCGGCGATCGCGGCCTACGACCGTGCGCTCAAGCAACATCCCAATCAGCAGGATGCCATCGCCAATCGCGCGGCGGTCGACGCGGCGCGCAAGCGTCAGCAGCAGAACAACAAGGATGGCAAGGGTCAGTCCAAGGACCAGAAGCCATCCGGTCAGGATGGAAAGGGGCAACAGCAGGCCGGCCAGAACCAGCAGGACAAGCAATCCGGCCAGGATGGGCAGAACCAGCAGGACAGCAAGAGCCAGCCCTCCGAGGCGCAGCCGCCACAGGACAGTCGTTCGCAAGACGCGCAGTCCAAGAACGGGCAGGGCGAGCAACGCAAGCAAGACACGCCGCCGCAATCTGCCGATACCAAGGCGCAGCAGCAGGCCGATGAGGCACAGCGTCGCAAGATGCAGCAGGCCATGGCGCAGGCAGGCGACAAGCAGGCCGATGGCAGCGACAAGCCGGAGGCCGCCGTCGCCAGTGAGACGCCGGAACAACGCGAGCAACGTCAGGCGGTGGACGCGTGGCTGCGGCGGGTACCGGACGATCCGGGCAGTCTGCTGCGTACCAAATTCAGGCTGGAATACGAACGCAGGCAACGGGACGGACGATGATCGGCAGACAGCACTTACGTCGTGCGGCAATCGGCATGCTGGCCAGCGTGGCACTGTTGGCGTGCGCGCCGGTGGGTGCGGTCACGCGCGCGTGGCTGGATCGCGACAGCGTCAATGCCGGCGATGTGGCGATGTTGAATATCGAAACCGACCAACGCGGCGTCGACCCGGATTACACGCCGTTGCGCACCGACTTCGTGCTGGGCGCCAAGAGCGCCAATCAGCAGATGCAGGTGGCCAATGGTTCGGTGACGGTGCGCGCCCTGTTCGGCGTGGTGCTGACGCCGCGCAAGAGCGGCGAGCTGATCGTACCGGCGATCCGCGTGGGCAATGAACGCACCGAACCGCTGCGCCTACAGGTGGTTGGGGCGTCGAACGATCCCGCAAGCAGTCCCGGCAACGCTGCCGGCGCGCCGAGTGCGGCGCAGGGCAATGAGGAAGCGTTCGTCCAAACCCAGGTGGACGACGCGCAGCCCTACGTGCAGCAAAGCGTGGGCGTGGTGGTGCGGTTGTACTTCGCTACCCAACTGGCATCGGGCGAGCTGGATCTTGAGGCCCCCGACGGGGCATCGATGCAGCGCGTCGGCGACGACGTCAGTTCGGTCAAGGTCGTCAATGGACGCCAATACAACGTGGTGGAGCGGCGCTACCTGCTGGTGCCCGAGCGCAGCGGTCGTCTGGTGCTGCCGCCGGCACGTTTCAATGGGCGTTCGGTGGGCGGGTTTTTCGACGATTATTTCGGACGCGGCAATGGTGAGCTGAGTGCGCGCAGTGCAAGCATTCCGCTGCAGGTGCGCGCGCAACCGGCCAATGCGCCGCAGCCGTGGCTGCCGTTGCGCAGCCTGCAGTTGCGCTACACGACCACGCCACAGCGAGCGAGAGCCGGTGAGGCGGCCCAATTCGTGGTGGAAGCCAGTGCGCGCGGCGCGACCCAGGCGCAGTTTCCCGAATTGCCGACGCCCAGCGTGCCCGATGCGCAGGTATTTGCCGAGCCGCCGCAATTCGAGGAGCGCTTCGTGGACGGCTCGCCGCAACTGCGACTGACCCGGCGCTATTCGATCGTGCCTAACCGTGCCGGTCCGTTGGTGGTGCCCGGGCTGCAGATGGCATGGTGGGATGTCGGGGCAGGCGCAGCCAAGACCGCGTCACTGCCCGATCTGACGCTCGATGTGGCGGCGGGTAGCGGTGCGTTTGCGACACCTGCGCCGGCACCGGCGCCGAATCCGACACCCGATCAATCGGCGCCGACACCGGATCGCACGCTCACCTTGCAAGCACCATCGCCCGCGCGACCGCCGTGGGCATGGATCGCGGCGGCGATCGGATTCGCGCTGTTGTGGATGGCCACGCTGGTATGGGCGTTAGCGCGTCGGCGCGGTGTTCCGCGCGGTGCATCAGGCGGCAATGAGGGCAACGGCAGCAATGTGCCAGCCGAGGGTAGGCGTGCGACCCACGGCGTGGCCGAGCTGCGCCGCGCGCTCGACACCGGCGGCATGGACGATGTGGCGGCGGTGCTCTGCGGCATGGCCGGCGTTGCCGATATCGATGCGGTCATGGCGGCATTGGCAGACCCGGCCCAGCGTGCAGCCGTGGCGCGCATGCAGCGCGCACGCTGGGGCGGCGATGGCGATGTGACCAGCGCACGCGCCGCCTTGCGCGAAGCGTTCGCCAAGGGGCCGCGGTGGCACCATGCCAGCGCAGCCGAACCGGAGGTGCTGGCGCCGCTGTATCCGCCTGCGCCTTGATTGAGAGCGTTGTATGGGTGCCGGCCTGGACCGACTGACATAGTGGTTGCGCAGTTGCCGCGCGGCCGCAGCCGGTGTGACGAGGGGCCTGTAACAACGGTACTTCGATTCCGCGTGTGAGATCTGCACTCGGTTAAGTGGCTCGTTAGATGTCGTTGGCCGCTCACGTGCTCTGAGCGGCGACACTGCCTTGCCGCGCTGATATCGCATTGATTTTAATTGCGCGTGATCTGCCGCTGTGCAGAAAAGTGCGAAGCGCGATAGCGCTGCGGCGTTGCTGCTGGGCCCTTGCCGGCCACCCTTGCCGGCCACGCTGCAAGCACATCCTTGTAAGCGCCTCGGCGGCATTCATGCCGCCAAGGGTCCCGCGACGGTGAGCGGGCAAGGACCAGTCGAGAGAGTCGGTAGTTGGTGCAGGCACTGCATTACATGTTCCTGGTTCGCTAGCGCGCACGTGTTCTGCGACTTGCACCACCATGAGCGCTAGCTACGAGACGCTAAGCCTTTTACTAAGCGGCCTGACAGCGTGCTGGTGCGCTGTCTTGGCCGCATGGACGGGTTCACGGCGTGTCCGGCGAGCGGCGAGGGCACCGCGCACTCGATAGACCAGGCTGCGACCAATAGCATCGGATGGCACTGAGCCGTCGCGACGACTCGAAAGGCCGGCTGCACTGTCTTCGTCGCTAAAAAGCGAAGCTTCCAGCCAGCCGCAAGTGCTTGCCGCCCCCGACATCGAGAGCCCCACCTACCCGCAGCAGCTGCGCAGGAGCATCCCGGGTAGGTGGCCGCATCCATGGCGTTTGTTAAGCTCCGGTCTTTGTGTCCACCAAGGCCTGACCAGATGACAGCATCCCCAGCCACGCGCCGCCCGGGCCTGCCCCTGCATTGGAAGATGGGAATTGGCTTCGCCGTTGGCCTGTTGTTGGGCCTGGCTGTCTATTACCTGGCCGGCAGCGACGCTGAGTGGGTGCGCCTGGCAACCAAGTACGTCACCACGCCGTTTTCGCAGGTCTTCCTCAATCTGATCTTCATGCTGATCGTGCCGCTGCTGTTCTCGGCGCTGGTCATGGGGATTTCCGAGATGGGCGACATCCGCGCGCTCGGGCGAGTAGGGTGGCGCACCCTGGGCTATACCGTGGTGCTGTCCGGCGTGGCGGTGTTGCTGGGGCTGGTGCTGGTCAACGTGCTCAAGCCCGGCGCGGGCGTGGACCCGCAACTGGCCAGTCAGCTGATCCAGGAAAACGCCGAGCGCACCCGCGAGATCATTTCCAGCTCCGGCACCCAGGCGCAGGGCATGGACATGCTGTTGTCGATCGTGCCCAGCAACGTGATTGCCGCCGCGTCGAGCAATGGCGCGATTCTGTCGCTGATGTTTTTCGCGGTGATGTTCGGCGTGGGCATGGTGCTGACCGAAGACGAAAAGGTCGCCACGCTCAGGCGCGGCATCGAAGGCATCTTCGAAATTTCGATGACCTTGATCGGGCTGGTGATCCGTCTGGCGCCATATGCGGTGGCGTGTTTCATGTTCAACCTGGCCGCGCTGTTCGGCTTCGATCTGCTGATTCGTCTGGGCGCCTACGTGGGCGTGGTGGTGCTAGCGCTGGGCCTGCACATGGTGGTCAGTTACGGCATTGCGGTGAAATTCGCCGGGCGCTCGCCGCTGGGCTTTTTCCGCCAGACCCAGGAAGCGACAGTGATGGCGTTCTCGACCGCTTCCAGCAACGCGACCCTGCCGACGGCCTTGCGCGTGGCCGATGAGATGGGCCTGCCGCCGCGGGTGTCGCGTTTCGTGCTGACCGTGGGCGCCACCGCCAACCAGAACGGCACCGCACTCTTCGAAGGCGTCACGGTGATCTTCCTGGCGCAGTTCTTCAACGTGGACCTGAGCCTGGGCCAGCAGTTCATGGTGATGCTGGTCTGCATCCTGGGCGGGATCGGCACGGCCGGCGTGCCCTCCGGCTCGCTACCGGTGGTGGCGCTGATCTGCGCGATGGTCGGGGTCAACCCGGTGGGGATCGGCATGATCCTGGGCGTCAACCACTTCCTGGACATGTGCCGCACGGCGCTGAACGTCACCGGGGACCTGGCGCTGACGACCTTGGTCGCCAAGGGCGAGGATTAGGGAATCGGGAATCGGGAATGGGTAAAGCGGGCTGTTGCGATCAGGACGTGCGATGGGAGGTCATGCCGCACCGCGGCAGCAGTTGCGGTGCGAGCGGCGTTAGCGACCAATTCGCAACGCTGCATCCGATTCCCGATTCCCGATTCCCAATTCGCGACCTCCGATTCCCATAACGCTGTGTATGGGAGAATAGGCATCTCCGCTTCCAGCGGTGTTCCCCTCCGCTTCCATAGACGCCCATGACCCAGCCCACCCGCCGCCAGCTGGCCAACGCCATCCGTTTTCTTGCCGCAGACGCGGTCGAAGCCGCCAAGTCCGGTCACCCCGGCATGCCGATGGGCATGGCCGATATCGCCGAAGTGCTGTGGAACGACTTCTACCGGCACAACCCCAACAACCCGCAGTGGTTCAACCGCGACCGTTTCGTGCTGTCCAACGGGCATGGGTCGATGTTGCAGTACGCCTTGCTGCACCTGTCCGGCTACGACCTGCCGATCGAACAGCTCAAGCAGTTCCGCCAGCTGCACAGCAAGACCGCCGGTCACCCCGAGCGCAGCGAAACTCCCGGCGTTGAGACCACCACCGGCCCGCTCGGGCAGGGGTTTGCCAATGCGGTGGGCTTTGCGCTGGCCGAGAAGTTGCTGGCGCAGCGCTACAACCGCCCGGAACTGGAAATCGTCGATCACCGCACCTGGGTGTTCATGGGCGACGGCTGCCTGATGGAAGGCATTTCGCACGAAGCCGCATCGCTGGCCGGCACCTGGGGCCTGGGCAAGCTGGTGGCATTCTGGGACAACAACCAGATCTCCATCGACGGCAATACGGCCGGCTGGTTCAGCGACGACACGCCGGCGCGTTTCGAGGCCTATGGCTGGCACGTGATCCGCGATGTGGACGGGCATGATGCCGACAAGATCAAGGCCGCCATCGAGACGGCGCTGGAAAACACCGACAAGCCCACGCTGATCTGCTGCCGCACCAAGATCGGCTTCGGTGCGCCGACCAAGGCCGGCAAGGAATCCTCGCATGGCGCACCGCTGGGCAAGGACGAGCTGGAAGGCGCGCGCAAGGCGCTGGATTGGCCGTACGGCCCGTTCGAGATTCCCGAAGAGATCTACGCCGGCTGGCGCGCCGGCGGCACCGGCACGCTGCGTCAGGCCGAATGGGAACAGTTGTTCGACAAGTATGCCAAGCAGTACGCCAGCGAAGCCGACGAGCTGACCCGTCGCTCGCACGGCGAGTTGCCGGCCGACTTCATCGCCAAGGCCGATGCCTACATCACCAAGGCGCAGGAAGAAGGCCAGACCATTGCCTCGCGCAAGGCCTCGCAGCTGGCCATCGAAGCCTTCGCACCGCTGCTTCCCGAGTTGATCGGCGGCTCGGCGGACCTGGCGCATTCCAACCTGACCTTGTGGAAGGCCAGCAAGTCGGTGGCCACCGACGACCCGGACGCCAACTATGTGTATTACGGCGTGCGCGAATTTGGCATGACCGCCATTGCCAACGGCCTGGCGCTGCATGGCGGCTTCATTCCGTTCGATGCCACCTTCCTGGTGTTCAGCGATTACGCGCGCAATGGCGTGCGCATGAGCGCGTTGAACCCGGCGCACGCCATCCACGTGTACACGCACGACTCGATCGGCCTGGGCGAAGATGGCCCGACCCATCAGCCGGTGGAGCATCTGGCCTCGCTGCGCTACATCCCCAACAACGATGTGTGGCGCCCGGGCGATGCGGTGGAATCGGCAGTGAGCTGGAAGGCTGCGATCACCCGCAAGGACGGCCCGAGCTGCCTGATCTTCAGCCGTCAGAACCTGCAGCATCAGCCGCGCAGCGCCGAGCAGATCAAGCTGATCGAACGCGGTGGCTACGTGCTGGCCGATGCCGAAGGCGGTACGCCGGACGTGATCCTGATCGCCACCGGCTCGGAAGTCGGCTTGGCAGTAGAAGCCAAAAAGACGCTGGATGCGTCCGGCCTGAAGACGCGCGTGGTGTCGATGCCGTCGACCGACGTGTTCGATCGTCAGGATGCGGCGTACCGCGAGTCGGTGCTGCCGAACGCCGTGCGCAAGCGCGTGGCGGTGGAAGCGGGCGTGACCGGCTTCTGGCGCAAGTACGTGGGCCTGGATGGCGATGTGGTCGGCATGGATACCTTCGGCGCCTCGGCACCGGCCGATCAGCTGTACGCGTACTTCAAGATCACCGCCGAGCACGTGGTTGCGGCAGCCAAGGCGCTGTAACGCCTTGCGTGGTGCTTGAAAGAAAAAGCCGGCGAAAGCCGGCTTTTTTGTTGGATCTCGTAAGCGATGCGCGGTAGGTCATCGTTCAACGGACGCCTTGCGTGTTCCAGTGCGCATCGTTGGCCAGCGCCGCTGCACGGATCCTGGTCAGCACGTTCAGCTGTGCGCCCATCATCGGCGGATGGAGTCGTGTCCTGTGCGTGGCAGCAGGAGACAGTCCTTGCTCGGTGCAGAAAGAGCATCCAAATAGGCTGTGCTGATGTGCGCCGGAGTCACCAGATCCTGTTCGCCCTGAATCAGATAGACCGGAATGGCGAACTGCGGCCAGAGTGCGCGCAGGTCGATCAGCGGGCTCATGCTGTCGCCTGCCAGCCCGACGAACTGCAGGAAGGAAGCGTCTTCCCCAGCCGCATCGGCTGCGCGGTAGTCGGGCGTGTTGTACTCCGCTGCGAAGGTAAACCAGTCTTCCGGTGGCGGTCGGTACTCAGGGCTTCGTACTTGCGTGATGCGCCGCAGGATTCCGACGTTGCGTGGGTTGGTCCATTGCGGCGGGCCGATCTTCTCCGGCTTGCCGACCGCATCTGCATCGCTGGCTGCGCGGGGCTGGCTCAACGTCCTGACGTAGCTAAACGCCAGGACGTCCTGGTAATTGACCAGTTGCGCCGTGCCGACATCCGCGTGGAACAGGTTCGGATTTGCCTTGGCGATAGCGACCGCGACAGTGCTGAGCCCGACGGTCCGCCCACCAGGATGCGCTGGGGTTTGCCCAGCGGTTGCGAGGCATGGCGTGCGACCTCGCTGCCGTCCTGGGTCAGCCGCGGCATGGTCGGTGGCTCGCCATCGGCAGGTTTGCTTGCCGCATGCCAATCTGGCTATTTAAAATGTGAATCATTCCCATTAAAATGGTGCGCTGCCACGCTTGCGTGGTGCGTCCTCCCCTTTGTTCGCCGTCCGGCCCTGCCGTGATGGATGCCCTCGACTGCCTGTGCCGGAGCTGTGATGAATCGTCCTACCGTAATGCGTCTCCTTCCCATTGCGCTGCGCCCGCGCGCGCTGTCGCATGCGGTGTTCGCCGCGCTGTGCACCTTGTCGGCAGGGCAGGCGTTGGCCGATACGCCGGCCGGCGATGCGGAGGTCACCACGTTGGACCGGATGACCGTGCAGGGCGAGCAGGCCAAGGGCTACACGGTGGAAAAAACCTCCGCCGGGACGCGCATGAACCTGGCGCTGCGCGAGATTCCGCAATCGGTCACCGTGATCACCCGCGAGCGCATGGACGACCAGAACCTGCAGAGCATCACCGACGTGCTCAATAACGTCACGGGCATCTCCGCTTCGCAGAATGACAGCGAACGGTTGGACTTCTATGCGCGTGGTTTCTACATCGACAACTACCAATTCGATGGCATCCCGGCCTACATGGAGCAGGCGTGGAGCTACGGCGATTCGGCGCTGGACCTGGCGTTGTACGACCGCGTGGAAGTGGTGCGCGGTGCGACCGGTCTGCTGACCGGCTCGGGCAACCCGTCGGCCTCGATCAATCTGGTGCGCAAGCATGCAGTGAGCCGCAACTTCACCGGCGCCGTGTCGGTGGGCGGCGGCGACTTCAACAAGACCCGCAGCGTGGCCGATGTCACCGTGCCGCTGAGCCCTGAAGGTACCGTGCGCGCACGCGTGGTAGGCGTGTATCAGGACGGCGAATCGGACATGGATCGCTACAATCTGCGCAAGAAGATCGGCTCGGCGATCATCGATGCCGACCTCACCGAGAGCACGCTGTTGAGCGTGGGCTACGAGTACCAGAAGAAGGAATCGGACGATGTCACCTGGGGCGGCTTCCCGCTGTTCTACAGCGATGGCACGCGTACCGACTACAAGCGCTCGTTCAATCCGGCGGCCGACTGGACGTTCTGGGACACGCGTCTGCAGCGCACCTTCGCCAGCCTGCAGCAGAGCTTCGACAGCGGCTGGACCCTCAAGGCCAATGTGAGCCACGAAAAGACCGAAGCGACGAACCACCTGTTCTATCCGTACTACACGATCTTTGGTTTCGACCGCACCACCGGCGGTGGCGTGGTGCCGTATTCGGGCAACTACCAGACCGAGCGCAAGGCCGATGGTGCCGATGTCTATGCGGAAGGTCCGTTCCAGCTGTTCGGCCGCGAGCATCAGCTGGTGGCCGGCGCCAGCTACAACCGGCGCGAGTACGTCAATAACGGTACCTTCGACTTCCCAGCACCGCTGGACAGCTACCTGGGCTGGAACGGCGCGTACCCGGAGCCCAATTGGAGCCCGCGCACGGTACAGAGCGAAGGCACCGTCACGCAGAAAGCCGCCTACGTGGCTGCACGGTTCTCGCTGGCCGATCCGCTGACCTTGCTGGTGGGCGCGCGCTATACCGATTGGCAGATTGATGGCCGTAACGCCGGGACCCAGGGGCTTGTGCCGTTCTCCGACTCCCAGACCGAAGTCACTCCATACGCCGGACTGGTCTACGACATCGACGATGTCTGGTCGACCTACGTCAGCTACACCGAGATCTTCAATCCGCAGACCTTGCGCGATGCCACTGGCGGCTACCTGGATCCGTTGAGTGGCAAGGGCTACGAAGCTGGCGTCAAGGCGGCCTGGTTCGATGATCAGCTCAATGCCTCGCTGGCCCTGTTCCGCATCGAGCAGGACAACCTGGGTGTGGCGACGAGCACCCTGGTGCCGGGCAGCAGCGATTTTGCCTACGTCGCTGCCAACGGTGTGGTCAGCGAAGGCTTCGATTTCGAACTCTCCGGCCGCCTGGCCCAGGGCTGGAACGCGACCTTGGGCGCCTCGCACTACACCGCACGCGACGACAGCGGTGCCTCGATCAACACGCAACTGCCGCGCACCACCATCAAGCTGTTCAGTAGCTACACCCCGCAGGGCGCGTGGAGCGATCTGACCGTCGGTGGTGGGGTCAACTGGCAGAACCGTTCGTACTATGTGGACCCTGTGTATGGCACTTTCCAGCAGAGCGCGTATGCACTGGTCAGCGCATTTGCGCGCTATCGCCTGTCGCCGCAGTTCTCGGTGCAGCTCAACATCGATAACTTGCTCGACAAGCGTTACTACGCGCAGTTCAACAATGGCTATGGCGCGTGGGGCGCATCGCGCAACGGCATGCTGACCTTCAACTACACGTTCTGATCTGAAGCGACATCGGGCGTTTGCAACGCTCGCTGCGATTGCGCTAGGGCACAGGCATCTTGCGAAAGGTGCCTGTGCTTTTTCGTATTCCGATTTTCAGCCGACTGCAGGAAATCGCGCTGCCGAACAGGGACGTTCGTCAGCCGCGCTGAGTGCGCAAACCGGCACGTCATGCATGGAGACATCAATTGTCGTGAGGTAGCTTGCTGCGTCATCGAGTCGACCGGCATGCGATGCACTCAACATCAGCGCCGCACATGTGCTGCGAAGTACACAATGCAAAGGGCTCGCTGTGCATGACTGCCGATCGACGCAGCACGCTGCGCCGATGTACGTGCTGCTTATCGCAAAAGCGGTTGCAGATGCGGTCCCATCACTTCTGCCATCCAGGCCCCGCAGGCGCGCACGCGTTGCGGCCGATGGCGGCGCTGAGCCACAGGCGCAGGCCCTAGCCAGACCCACTGGTGCGACTGCTTCATTGCAGGGGTTGGTCCCCATGCAATACCGGATAGGGGTTGAGCGCCTCGCCTTTCCACCACTGTTTTTCCGGCCCCAGCCGATGGATCTCGAAGTGCAGATGCGGTGCGGCGGGATTGGCGTTGCCGGTGCTGCCGACATAGCCGATGACCTGGCCACGCTTGATCGATTGCTTCTCCGCCAGGCCGTCGGCATAGCGCTCCAGGTGCGCGTAGTAATAGCAGTATTTGCCGCCGGGCTCGAACTGGTAGACGGTCAGGCCGCCCCGGTCGCTGGTGAACAGTTTTTCCACCGTGCCGTCAGCAACTGCCACAACCGGTGTGCCGGTGGGAGCGAGGATGTCGATGGCATCGTGCACGCGGCCTTCGCTGCGCGCATCGGTGAAGGTGTCCTGCAGCTGGTTGGCGCTGATGCCTTGTACCGGAATCAGCAAGCCGCTGCCCGGTGGGGCGGCGTCGGGCGACTGCGTCGGCGTGGTGGCGACCGGCATGCTGGCAGGCGCGACGTCGGCGACTGGCGCCGAGGCAACCATCGGTGCCGGCGCGGCCGCCGGTGTCGAGGCCGCCACCGGCGCGGAACTCGCTGCGTTGCGGTCTGCTGCGATGGGTGCAGCGCCCGATGACGGCTCTACGTTTGCTTCCGGCGCGGTGCGTTCCAGCCACCAGTAGCCGGCCGCACCCAGTACAACGCCCACCACCAAGGTCATCAGCAGTTTCATGTTTATTCCTGCATCACCACCGGCACCGACGGTCCCACCACGCTGGCGAGGTTGACCACGTCCCAATTGGTCAGGCGCACACAGCCGTGCGATTCGGTCTTGCCGACATGGCCGGGCTCCGGCGTGCCATGCAAGCCGTAATGCGGTTTGGACAGATCGATCCAGACGCGGCCGACCGGATTGTTCGGACCCGCGGGCAAGGTAGCCTTCTGCTCGCCCTTTTTCGCGTCCCAGAACAGCTTGGGGTTGTACTTGAACACCGGGTCGCGCGAGATGCCGAGGATTTTCCACCGGCCAATGGGCAGCGGATCATGCTTGCTGCCGGAAGACACCGGGAATTGCGCATAGACCTTGCCGTCGGCGTCGAATAGCCGCAGGGTCGAATCGGACTTGTCCACCACCAGCTTGGCTGGCTTGGCCAGCGGCGGCACGCCGTCGATGTTGGGTACTTGAATGACGCTGCCGGCCTTGCTCAGATCCACGCCAGGATTGAGTTGGCGCAGCAGCGCCGGGTCTGCGTGGAAACGTTCGCCCAGAGCTTCATCGACGGAGGCGTAGCCAAGCGCAGTCAGCTTGGCCTGTTCGGCAGGCCCCTTGGGAATGGGTTGGAAGGGGCCGGCAACATCGGCGTCAGTGAGCGTGTACTGCACCAGGGCCGGCGTGGTGTCGGCCTGCAGGGCTTGCCAGGTCGCGTCATCCAGCTCGCCGGTGACCTTGATGTTGTGGGCGGCCTGGAACCCGGACACTGCGCGCTTTTGATTGGAGCCGCGCTCGCCGTCGATCTGGCCCGGCGAAAAATGCGCGCGATCCAGCAACACCTGCGCGTGCAGATCCGAGCGTGCGCCGGTCGGGACGACCTTGGCCGCAGGAGCGGCGGCCGATCCAGGCGCAGCGGCAGGCGCGGGCTGCTGCGCTTGCGCCAGCGCAGACAAGGAAGCGCCCAATGCAAGGGCAAGCAGGCAGACGCGAGCGTAGGAGCGTGGTGGCATGTGCAGGTCCGTAAGAGGCATGCGCGCACCTTGCCGCAGCTGCCTGCGTTTTCGGCGTGAAATCGCTGCACCGGTACTGACTGGGCAAGCGTGGCGATGCGGCATTGCTGAGGGCATTGCCGCCGCGCAATCGACTGACGCAGCCTACCGTCGTGATGGAGCTCCACGAGCCGATACCGTTACCGGTACCGCGGCGCGATCATGCGGCCGTGCACTCGCCTATCGCGCGATCGCGCTGCGCCAACCGCCAAGTAGTACGTAGGCAATCGCCGCAGCGGCGCACGTTCCGTTGAAAGATCGCCGCTGCAGCGTACCCGGCGTTGTCGATCAGTACGTGTAGCCCAAGGTCAGCATGTAGGTGCGCCCGGTTTGCACATAGGCACCGTCGGCGCCGGGATCGTAGGCCATGTAGCGCTTGGACTTGCCCTGCGTTTCGTAGAACGTGGCGGCATTGAGCAGGTTCTTTGCCGATACACCGACATCGATATGGTGCGGCAGGTGATAGGTCGCGTTGAAATCCAGCGACTTCACCGGCTGCAGGTAGTAATTGAGACGGTCGGTGGTGAGTCCCAGCAGTTGCAGGCCGGTGTAGTTGTAGCTCAGGTCCGTGCGCAGGTGCGTGTCGTCATAGAACAGATCCAGGTTGTAGATGCGCTCCGGTGCGCGCGGCAGCCAGGTCGTTTCCGGCTGGTCGCTGCGTTTGCTATCTGCCTGGCTGTGCTGCAGCGTCAGGTTGGCGGTGACGCCGAAATTGCTCCAGAGGCCGGGCAACTGCTGCAGCCGCTTGCTCGCTGCCAACTCCAGCCCATAGAGCTTTGCGGTGCCGCCATTCTGCGGCATGGTCACCGGCACGCCATTTTCGAAAGTGGTGCCGGTTGGCACCAGGCCGCCCAGGGTGCTGTCGTTGCTGGTGGCCGATTGCGAGGTATAGATGAACCCATTGATGCGCTTGTAGTACGTCGAGGCGCTGAGCACGCCGCCCGCGTGGTCGTAGAACTCGGCAGACAGGTCGGCGTTGTCGGCGGTGCTGGCCTGCAGGTTGGGGTTGGGCTTGGAGATGCCGACCACTTTTTGCGTGTCGTCGATCGAGTACACCGTCTCGCCGGAAATCAGCCCGAATGCCGGGCGGCTGAAACTGCGGCGCAACGATGCGCGATACACGGTGAGATCGTCCGGCCGATAATTGACGCTGATGCCGGGCAAGACCTTGCCGTAGGTACTGCCGCTGCCGACGAAACTGCCGGTGCTGCCATCGCCGCTGGATTGCCAGGAGTCGGCCGAATACTGGGTCAGTTCGTAACGCACGCCGGGCAGGATGCTCATCTTGCCGAGATGCAGCGCGGCCATTGCATAGCCCGAATAGATCGCCTCGGTGCTGGAAGTGGTGTTGGCGTTGTAATCGTTGGCGGTATAGATGCCTGCGCCGTTCGGGTCGTCGACGTATTTGTAGGGCAGCGCCTGCGCACGCATCCAGCCGCGATCCAGCAGCTTGAATGGCCCTGCGTAATGACCATCGAATGCGTTGTACGTGATGCGGCCGGGAATCGCGCTCAGTGGCGGGCCGCCGGCGGTGGGAAACGCGTAATTGGGTCCGCCAAAGTACGGGCCGTTGGTGACGAAGTTGCCATCCTTGTGGAAGAACGGGTGGTCATAGGCGTCGCGCGCGGAGTGATCGGCCGACAGGCCAAGTTTGACGCTGTCCAGCACCGCGCCATCGACCTGGTACGCGATATCGGTATGCGCGTTGAAGCGGTTATCGTGGCTGCCGGCGTCGTGGCCCTGCACCTTCCACAACAGCGAAGAATCCAGGTTGTAGAAGAAGTCCTTCAACGCCGGCGAGCTTGGGCCGATGCTCGGGTAGGTCGGGTCGCTGAGGTCGAAGGCGAAGCTGCCCGGGGTGAACCCGTACAGGCTGGCGGATACGTAATCCGGCCGGCTGCGGGTGCCGCGGCCGAACGAGGTGCCGTAGTCGAAATGCAGGCGGTCGAACGTGGTCTGCCCACCCAACTGCACCGTGGCCAGGGTCTCGTCGATATCGTGTGTATTGAAGTATCCGCCACGCACCGCCGTGGGCTGGTTGCGATAGGTCTCCAGGCGCGCACTGGACTGGTCCTGCGTGCCGGTGACGCCGTAACTGCCGTAGATGGCACGTGCATACAGCGCGCTGCTCTCGCCCTGCCAATCCATCGACAGGTTGCCGCCATAGCGTTCGATCTGGCTGGCGTACACGCTGTATTTGTAGCGCGTGCTGATCAACGGGCCGACATCGCGCAAATCGGTGGCTGCGGCGAGCGCAGGGTCGGCGGGTACGTATTTGCTGTTGGGCGCCGGGGCCTGCGCCATGTTGTTGTTCTTGCCGTAATAGGCCGATGCGTAGATGCCGAAGGCATCGCCCTGCCCGAACTTCCAGGCCAGCTCTTGCTGGAACGTGCCGCCGCTGTCCTTGCCACCCAGGTGGTGGGCCAATGCGTTGAACTGACCTTGCGCGGTACTCTTGGCATAGACGTCCTGGTCGAAATCGAATGCATTGGGGGTGCGCATATCGATCGCGCCGCCGATCGAATCGCCGGGCATGTCGGGCGTTGGCGATTTGGAGACCTGCACCGACTGGATGCCGAACGGTGCCAGCATGTTCAAGGAGATGGCGCGTGTGGAGGAGTCGGTTTCCGGCATGCCGAACCCATTGAGCGTGTACGCGTTATAGCTGGCGTCCATGCCGCGGATGCTGATGTAGGCGTTCTCGCCGGTGGTCGCCTGGCCAAGATGCATGTCGCTGTAGGACGACAACCCCGGCATGTGCGCCATCACATCGGCAATGCCGCCAGAGGGGATTGCGTCGATCTGCTGCTTGCTCATCACGCTGTTGACGCTATTGGACAGGCGCTGTTCGTTGAGCGAGCCCGGCGCCGCGGCCTGGGTGGCTTGCACATTGACCGAGTCCAACGTGGTGGTGGTCATCTCTGCAGCGCATGCAAGCGATGGTGCGCAAAGCACCGCGGCAATGGCGCAGCTCAAGCGATGGAGGGGGCGGGAAAACTGCATCTTGGAGGCTCGCGTGATGGGGGAGGTGGCGCGCGCGCCCGGTCAGCGGGCACGGTCATGGATCGCCGACGCTTCCATTGCTACAGGGCTGATGTGTCGGACCGCGTGCGCTGCCCTCAGTGGTGCAGGTCGATGCTGTCGCAGCCCACATCGGGTCGCTGCGGATTGCAACGCGCCACCGCGTCGCCCTCGAAGCGCACCACGTAGCCGTTATCGGCCGGCTCATTGATCGGGAAGTCGGTACTGAGCAACTGTGCGCCGCTGGCCAACATAGCGTCGCGCCGGGCAGTGTCGTTGTGCTGCGCTTCCTTCAAATCCGCATCGGTGCGCGTACGCACCAGGTAGCCGGCCTTGACCAGCTTGGTGATGTCATCGGCAGGGCCGTCGTTGCGCTCGACGAAGGCCGCATCGTCTTCGCCCGGCACCGCATTGGTGAAACACACCCGGCCGCGCAGCGACGGGTGGCCGGGCAGGTAACTGGCGCCGGCAGCGCGTTGGTCGAGCAGGAACACCACCTTGCCGCGAGCCTGGGCCAACGACGGCCAGCCATGCGCGAGCACGCCCGCGTTTAGCGTCGGCGCGCGGCCGCGTACCTGGTCGGGACTGATGTATTCGCCGGGTTTGAAGACCGAGCGCACTTCGGCATCCAGCGCATCCATCGCCTTTGCATCGAAGGGTTCGGGTTGCACGGTGGGAAACGCCAACTGGATCGGCGCCTGCTTGGTTTCGAGCAAGATGAAGATGGGCACGTGGCCCGGGTGCTGCTTCGACCAGCTGCGGATTTCCTGCAGGCAGGCAATCAAGGGCTGGCAGTTGCTGCGTTGATCCAGATCCTGCACATGCATGACCTTGAAGCCGGGCCTGTCCATCACTCCAGTGGGCGCGCTCGCCGGTGCGGTCGGCAGCCCGGCCTTGGCGATCTGCGCGACGATGGCCGGGTGTGCGTAGCGCCCACCCTGTGCATCGGCGAAGACGTCCAGTTCGAGTTGGCGCACGCCATCGTCAAGTTGCTGCGTCAAGGCGGGATGGCGGTAATCCAGTGCGGCAAACAGGGCTGGGTCCAGTTGCTTCAACAACGCCGCTTCGCTGGGCGCAAAGCCGGCGTGGTAGCTGTTGTGGCTGCCGATGTACTGCAGGTCGGTCAGGCGCGGCGCGGCTTGCGCGACAAGACTGCTCAGCAACAACGCGGCGCAAATGGCGGGGCGCGGCGTCTTTCTTCGCTTTGCACGCAACAACTTCGTTTTGCGATTGATGCCTGACGTGACAGCAGTAAACGCGCGAAAAAGATGCATGCAGCACAGCCGGAAAGCGACGAGGTCGCCATCATCACGGCCCAGTTTGACGCATATCTTTCCGCTGTGTGTCCGTGATGCGTCAGTGCTTGCCGCGATGTGTTCGTGCCGGTGGCAAAGCGCGGCACTGTTTTTTATGAAGCGGCGGTCTGTCGCAAGGCATAGGTCAGCAGCCGGGCCTGCAGGCGATCGCCAAGGCTGTCTGGCGCATCCAGTGCCATGCGTTGCAGGCAGGCGATCTGGTTAGTATCCGACGCGTCGCGCGCGAGCAGTGCGCGGGCCACCGTGGCGATCTTTCCGCCAGTGCTGGCGGTTGCGCCTTTGAGCCAGCCCAATGCGGGCAGCAGGCGCTGTTCGATCTCCGTGAAGTCGCTGCCGAGGGGGTAGTCGGGCAAGCTGCTGTCGCGTCGAAATGGCGCCAGTGCCTGTTCCAGTGCACGTGGTGTGTTGCGCTGCGCGCGTGGCGGCAATTCCGGCGCGGTACGCAGCTTGCGCGACCGTTCCGCCTGGACGAGCAATTCATCCTGGAAGCGGGCATCGCAGATGGCGGCCATTTCCAGCACGCAGTCCTGGTCGGTCTTGTGGCGCAGATCGGCGATGCCGTATTCGGTGATGTAGAGATCGCGTAGATGACGTGGAATGGTGGTGTGGCCGTAGTTCCAGCGCACGTTGCTGGCGGTGTGTGCACCAGCCTCGCGCGTGGCGCGCAGCATCAAGGCACTGCGTGCGTGGGGCAGCGCATGCGCCATCGCCACGAAGTTGTACTGCCCACCAACCCCGGACACGATGCGGCCATCTTCCAACCCGTCGGAGACTGCCGCACCCAGCGCGGTCGCCATCATGCAGGAGTTGAAGAAGCGTGCGTCCTTGCGTTTGAGCCGGCTTAATGTCTCGTTGCCGCCGTAGAGCTGGTTGATCTCGCTGATGCGGCGCATGCCGATCGCCGCACGTGTCGGCGCATCCAGATCGCGCAACCATTGATAGAACGCAGGCGAACCGAGATAGAACGCGCCATGCAGGAACTCGCCTTCGGCAGCAAGACGTGCGTGGTCGGCGAAGTCGGCGCTTCCATCGGCAATGCGTTGCATCAGTGGCAGATCGTCGTGCACCTTGCGACGGATCACGCCGCTGTCCACCAGTTGCTTGAAGCCTTCGTTGAGCATCTCGCTGCAGCCGTACAAGCCGACGGCGAACGGCTCCAGGCCACCGCTGGCCTGCACGGCCGGGTGCTGTTCCAGTGCAGGATCCAGCGCATGCAGCACGCGGCGGTAGGTCGTGTTGTCGGTATGCCGCAGCACCAATGCATGGCTCAGTGCATCGGCCAGCGTGCCAATGCCAATCTGCAAGGTGCCGCCGTCGCGCACCAGGGCGCTGGCATACAAGCCGATGGCGTAGTCGACGCTGCTCACCGCTTGCCGCGGCAAGCCGAACAGCTGGGGGAACGGGCCTGGCACATCGATGATCAGATCGAAGAACGCCGCATCTACCGCTGCGGTGCCTCCCATCCATGGCAGTTGCGGATCGACTTCTGCCACCAGCATCGGGCGCGGCAGGCCGAGTGCCTCTACCGCATCCAGCGTGTCCTGGGTGATGTCGTTGTTGCACGACAACGACAGCCGCGTGCTGCCCGGTTCGCGCGCCACTTTTTGCACGATCAGGTTGGGCGCGCGCTGCGCCACCGCTGCGGCGGCATGCGTGTAGTTGAGGCTGGTGTAGTCGGCCTGGGCCTGGGTGGAATGCAATAGCCCGCCGGACTGCATGTAGAACTCTTCCACCTGCACATGCGCGGGCAATGCATCGCGCAGCATGGCGTCGACATAGGCAAGGCGAGGGAAATTCTCACCGAAGTGACGCGCAATGAACGGTGCGGCAAAGCGCGCCTGGATTCCGGCACCCGGGCTGGGGGGATTGAGCGAGAGCGCCGTGTAGATTGCCAGTGGTCGCGCCGGCGTGTCCTTGAGTTCTGCGTAGAGCGCGTTCAACAGACGGTGCGGCTTGCCGATGCCCAGCGGCGCGCCCACGCGCAGCGGGCCGTCGATGCGCTGCAGGATGTGCGAAACCGCCGTGCTCAAATCACTGACATAAGTGCTCATGCGCGAAAGCGTAGCCGAAAGTGTTGTCGGGCAGGCACCGACAGCCTTCAGGCCAGGCCCGACACCGCGCAACGAATTGCTATTGCAGAAATTACAACTCGATAACACATGGCTCATGGTCACTTAATCGAGCTGGCCCAGCATGCGCTGCATGATCACTTCCACAACTTCCAGGTTGTATTCCCGCCACGGCTTTGCCAGTGCCAGCCTGGTCAAGGCGGGGCACCCGCAGCGCCAGGAGGTGGAACGCTTTATCGCAGCGGTCTACCTGCGGCGTTACGGCGCGCAGCTACACAGTTTCCTGCCGCAATTGCTGGTTTATCGCGATGCTGATGGCGCGCTGATGGCCGCCGTGGGCATGCGGATCGGCAGTGCTGGCGCGTTATTCGTGGAGCAGTACCTGGACGAACCTGCCGAGTCGGCCCTGGCGGCCCGCATGGCTGCGCCGGTATCACGCTCTGGCTTGGCCGAGGTGGGCAACTTCGCGGCGATCAGCTCCGGCAGCGCACGCGCACTGATTCCGCAGATGACCCATGCGCTGCACAACGCCGGCGTGCGCTGGGTGTTGTTCGCCGCGACCCGTGGCCTACGCAATACCTTCGACCGGCTGCAGCTTCGGCCGCTGGTGCTGGCGCCGGCCCTGCAGTCGCGCCTTCGCGACGATGGCACCGACTGGGGCAGTTACTACGCCACGCACCCGCAGGTGGTATGCGGCGACGTGGCCGCCGGCCATGCCTTCTTGCTGGAGCGACAGGCGCTGCACCTGCAGTCCGCACGCCTGGGCGTCGAACCCACGCCTTACCTGATGGGAGTGAGCGCATGAATGCACGTTTCGCCCAGTTGCTCAGTGAGCCACCTGCGCAGGCACCGCGGGTGTTGAGCGCTACCGGCGCGCTGGACGCGCAGACGCTTGCCGATGCGGTCGCGCGGTTGGCCGCTGGCCTGCAGGCCGCGGGGTTGACGCGGGTGGCGAGCCGGCTCGACAACGGCCCGGACTGGTTGATCCTGGATCTGGCGCTTCGTCTGGTCGATGCCGTGCATGTGCCATTGCCGACGTTCTTCTCCGACGCCCAGGTAGTGCACGCGCTGACCACCAGTGGCGCGCAATGCGTGGTCACCGACGCGGCCGCTGCTGCGCCACCCGGTACCGGCGGCCCGCTCCCGGCGCTGCAGCACGATGGGCTGCGCTTGTGGCGGGTGGCTGCGGCCGTCGAGCGACCGACGTTGCCGGATGCAACGGCCTGCATCACCTATACCTCCGGCACCACCGGCCGCCCCAAGGGCGTGTGCCTGTCCGCTGACAGTTTGCTCACGGTGGCAGCGTCGCTGGTGGATGCCTCCGCTGCCATCGCCCCGCGTCGGCATCTGTGCCTGATGCCGTTGTCCACCTTGCTGGAAAATGTGGCCGGGCTATATGCGACCTTGTTGTCCGGTGCGCAGGTGGCGCTGCCGTCGCTGGCGCAGATCGGGTACACCGGTGCCAGCGGCCTGGATGTGCCGACGCTGCTGCGCTGCCTGCACCAGTATCAACCCGAGAGCGTCATCCTGGTGCCGCAGTTGTTGCTGGCCCTGGTCAGTGCTGCCGAACAAGGCGTGGCACTGCCGGCATCGCTGCGCTATATCGCTGTCGGTGGCGGGCACATCGGCCCCAGTTTGCTTGCGCGTGCCGCCGCATTGGGGCTGCCGGTGTTCGAGGGCTATGGCTTGACCGAATGCGGCTCGGTGGTCTGCCTCAACCGGCCGGGTGCGGTGCGTGCCGGCAGCGTCGGTCAGCCCTTGGCGCATGCGCAGGTGCAGATTGTCGATGGCGAAATTCAGGTCGATGGCGTGCAGGCACTTGGTTATCTGGGTGAGGACGCGCCACCGCCAGGGCCGGTGCGCACCGGCGATCTGGGGCACGTGGACCAGGACGGTTTCGTGCACATCACTGGGCGTCGCAAGCATGTCTTCATCACCGCTTTCGGCCGCAACGTCTCGCCCGAATGGGTGGAAAGCGAACTGCTGCAGCACCCGTTGCTTGCACAGGCAGTGGTGTGGGGCGAGGCGCAGGCCGACAACGTCGCAGTGCTATGGCCGCGCCGGCCCGACAGCGACGACGCAGCGCTCGTCAAAGCACTGGCCGAGGTCAATGCCGGCTTGCCCGACTACGCACGGGTGGCGCGCTTCGTCCGCGCCGATGCACCTTTCAGCGCACGCGAAGGCCTGCTCACGGCCAACGGGCGCCCCCGCCGCGACGCGATCCTCGCGCGCTATCAATCTGCCGTCGATCGCAGCTATCTGTCGCCGGCCACCGTCGTCTCTCAAGGAATTTCTCCATGACGTTTTATGCATCCCTGCTGGCGCAGACCCAGGCCGAACGCGAGCGCATGACCCAGGTGCCGATCATCCAGGCGGCCCTGGCCGGCAACATCGCGCGCGCCGACTACGTTGCGTTTCTCGGCCAGGCCTATCATCACGTGCGGCATACGGTGCCGTTGCTGATGGCCTGCGGTGCACGCCTGCCGGCGCGGCTAGAATGGCTGCGCGAAGCCATCGGCGAGTACATCGAGGAAGAGATGGGGCACCAGGAGTGGATCCTGGATGATCTTGTGGCGTGCGGGCAGGCGCGCGAAGCCACTGTGCTGGCCGGCCCGTCGCTGGCCACCGAGTTGTTGGTCAGCTACGCCTACGACACCATCCAGCGCGGCAACCCGGTCGGCTTCTTCGGCATGGTGCTGGTGTTGGAAGGCACCAGCGTGGCGTTGGCCACGCGTGCGGCCAATAGCATTGCGCAGTCGCTGGAATTGCCACGCAATGCCTTCAGCTATTTGTTGTCGCATGGCGATCTGGATATCGAACATGCCGGCTTCTTCGAGAAACTCATGAACCGGCTCGAGGACCCACTCGACCAGCAGGCGGTGGTGCATGCAGCCAAGCGTTTCTACGTGCTGTACGGCGATCTGTTTCGCACGCTGCGCAGTGACGGCGTGCGCCTGGCGGAGGCGGCGTAATGGATCTCCATGGCAAGTGCGTCATCGTGACCGGCGCCACTGGCGGCATCGGCAGCGTACTTTGCGCCGGCCTGGTGGAGGCGGGGTCAACCGTCGTCGCGGTGGGGCGAACAGAGCAGACCTTGCAGCGGCTGGCTGCCGCGCATGCGCCTGGGCGCGTCGTGCCGGTGGTCGCGGACCTGGCCAGCGACTCGGGCCGTGCCGTGTTGCTGGCACGCACGCATGAGATGCGCCCGGCACCGTCGGTGCTGGTGCTTGCGCATGCGCAAAGCCATTTCGGATTGCTGCAGGATCAAGACCCGGCGGACTTGGCGGCCGTCGTGCATCTGAATCTCACCGTGCCGATGCTGCTGGTGCAGGCGTTGCTGCCGGCCTTCGCGCGTCAGCCGGAGGCAGCGATGGTGGCGGTGGGCTCCACCTTCGGCAGCATTGGATTTGCCGGTTTTGCCGGCTACAGCGCCAGCAAGTTCGGTCTGCGCGGTCTGTTCGAGGCACTGGCGCGCGAGCATGCCGGGACCAGCGTGCGTTTTCAGTATCTATCGCCGCGTGCCACGGCCACGACGTTCAATCCGGCGGCGGTGGATGCGCTCAATGCAGAGTTGGGGACGGCGGTGGATCGTGCCGAGGACGTGGCCGCAGCGCTCTTGCAATCGATCGTGCGCGGCGATGCACGGCGTCAGTTGGGATGGCCGGAAAAGCTGTTCGCCCGGCTCAACGGGCTGCTGCCCGAACTGGTGGATCGCGCCTTGTACAAACAGCTTCACCTCATCCGTCGCCATGCGCGGCCCAGCGGCACTGCCGCCAACCAGGAGTTTTCGCATGAACCGCAGTTGCCGTAAGTCGCGCATCGTCACTGCGCTGGGCTTGTGCGTGATCGCCGGTGCCGGCTGGGCGGCAGGCCTGTCGCCACAGGTGGCGCAGCTGCAGGACCGCTGGGCAGTGATCACCTATCAACTGCCAAAACCGCAGCGGGTTGCCGCGTTGGAGGCGCTGGCACAGCAAGCCGATCAGGTGCGCCATGCCCTGCCAGAGGATGCAGATGCATTGATCTGGGACGGCATCGTGCGCTCCAGTCTTGCGGGAGAAAAAGGCGGCCTGGGTGCCCTGGCGCAGGTCAAGCTCGCGCGCACGGATTTCGAACAGGCCATCAAGCGCGCACCGCGTGCGCTCGACGGCGCGGCCTACACCAGTCTGGGCGCGTTGTATTACCAGGTGCCTGGTTGGCCGATCGGCTTCGGTGACGATGCCAAGGCACGCACCTTGCTCTATCAGGGCTTGGCGATCGACCCTGACGGACTGGACAGCAACTACTTCGTCGGCGACTTCCTGCGCGACCAAAAGGACTGGGCTGGCGCGGAGAAGGCCTTCGAGAAGGCCGCGGCCGCAGCGCCGCGCCCTGGCCGGCAAGTTGCCGACGCCGGCCGCCGCAAAGAACTGGCCGCCAAGCTGGCAGATGTGCGGGCGCAGCTTGCCAAGCACTGAGCGGGCTTCCAGACTGCACTGCATGCGCATTCTGCTGGTTGAAGACGATCTTTCACTGGGCGAGGGCATTCGCACCGCGCTGCGGCGTGCCGCCTATGCAGTGGACTGGGTGCATGACGGCGTCAGTGCGTTGATGGCCTTGCAGGAAGAGACCATGGATCTGGTCATCCTGGATTTGGGCTTGCCGCGCATGGATGGCATCGAGGTCATTCGCACCGCACGCGCACGTGCGGTGGACACGCCGATCCTGGTGCTCAGCGCACGCGAGCGTGCAGCCGACCGCGCGTTGGGCCTGGATGTCGGTGCAGACGATTATCTGGGCAAGCCCTTCGACACCAATGAACTGCTGGCGCGCACGCGTGCCTTGCTGCGCCGCTCGGCCGGGCGCGCGCAGCCGGCAGTGCAGGCCGGCGCATTGCGGCTGGATCCGGCCGGCATGTCGGTGCGCTGGCACGGCCGCGATCTGGACCTGACCCGTCGCGAGTTCGCACTGTTGTGGCTGTTGATGGAGCAGCGTGGCCGGCCCATCGGTCGCGAACGCATCCAGCAGCATCTCTATGGCTGGGACGAAGACGTCGCCAGCAATGCGGTGGACGTGCATGTGCACCAGCTGCGTCGCAAGCTGTCGGCAGCCGTGATCCGCACCGTTCGCGGTATTGGCTACGCGCTGGACGAGCAGGCCGCCGAGGCGGCCGCGGCCCCGCCGCAGGCACCGCAATGAATTCGATTCGGCGTGTGTTGTTGCTGGCCTTGCTGGGCGTGTTGTCGTTGCTGATGCTGGCCGCGGCCGGTTTTAGCTACCGCGCAGGCCTGCAGGAAGCCGGTGAGATGTTCGATGCACGGCTCGTGCAGTCCGCGCGCGTGCTGCTGTCGTTGGTGGATCAACCCCTGGACGATCTGCGAGCAGGCGAGCCGATCGTGATCCGCGGATGGCATGGGCAGGCGCAAGGCGTGGGCGAAGCGTTGGCGTTCAACGACGGCCATGCCTACGAAACCAAACTGGCATTCCAGGTGCGTAATGCGGCCGGCGCGCTGCTCTTGCGATCGGACAGCGCACCGGCGCAACCACTGGCACCGCTACGTGCCGGCTATGCAGACGTGCAACTTGCCGATGGCCAATGGCGCACATTTACCTTGCGCTCGCCGGGCGGGCGCTGGTTCCAATCGGCCGAACGCGCCGATATTCGTCAAGAGCTTGCCGAAGATATCGCGCTGGGAACCTTGTTGCCGTTGCTGATGGCGTTGCCATTGATGGGGCTGTTGATCTGGGCGGTGGTGAACTGGGCCACACGTTCGCTGGTGCGCGTCTCCGACGAGATCGGCGAGCGTGACCCAAAGCGTCTGCAACCGCTGCAGCCGCAGCACATGCCGCGCGAAGTACACGGCCTGGTGCGTGCGGTCAACGGTTTGATGGACCGCGTGCAGGAGGGACTGGAACGCGAACGTCGCTTCATCACCGATGCCGCACACGAGCTGCGCACGCCGATTGCGGCATTGAAGGTGCATGCGGCCAATCTGCGCCTGGCCGCCAATGCGCGGGAACGCGACGAATCGCAACAGCAGCTGGATGCCAACGTGCTGCGCATCGAACGCATGGTGGCGCAATTGCTGGCCTTGAGCCGGGTCGAAGCGGTGGCTGCCTTGCCCCGCCGCAGCGTGAAACTCGACACCCTGGTGCGCAGTGAATCCGAAGACGTGCTGGCGATTGCAGCGCAGCGACAGCAGACCCTGGAACTGGCACTGCAACCGGTGCAGGTCATCGCCGACGAAACCGCGTTGTCGTTGCTGCTGCGCAACCTGCTGGAGAATGCCGTGCGCTACACACCGCCCGGTGGACGCATTCTGGTCAGCACGCACAGCGCGCCGTCGCCAACGCTGGTGGTGGAAGATTCCGGTCCCGGCATCCCCGAAGCGGCGCGCGCGCGGGTGTTTCATCGCTTCCATCGGGAACTGGGCACCGGTGTGGAGGGCAGCGGGCTAGGCTTGTCGATCGTGCACGACATCGCCGTGGCACATGCAGCACGCGTGCAGTTGGACCAGGCGCCCGCGCTGGGCGGTTTGCGCGTCAGCGTGCAATTTGCCGGCGACGCGGCCAGTTGACCAACGATCCGTAGGGCAGGTGCGGTAACGCACCGACGAACGGTGCTTGACATCGGATTCAATTACGCGCGTAATCGGTAAAAATTACGGATGTAATCGTATGTCCATCAGCGATGCCGAAGCAGTGGTGATGCAGGTGCTCTGGGATGGCGCACCGCGCACGGCAGAAGAGGTGATCGCCGCGCTGTCGCACACCGGCTGGGCCGAGCCGACCATCAAGACCTTGCTCAATCGGCTGCTCACCAAAGGTGCCGTCGCGGCGGAAAAGCACGGTCGCAAATATCACTACGCGCCGCTGCTGACACGCGCGCACTGGGTGCAGCAGCAGAGCGAAGGGTTGCTGCAGCGACTGTTCGGCGGGCGAGTGGCGCCGCTGGTCGCGCACTTCAGCGAGCGCGGGCAACTCAGCGCGTCGGACATCGCGGAATTGAAGCGTCTGCTCAAGGAGTTGGACGATGCACCTTGACCTGCAATTGCTCTTGCACGTCACCCTGTACAGCAGCGCCGCGTTGCTGGCATGTCTGGTGCTACGTCGTGCACTGCGTGCATGGCTGGGCGCAACAGCGGCGTATGCGATCTGGGCCGCCGTGCCGCTTGCCGTATTGGCAGCTGTGATGCCGGGGCCGCCGATAACGAGCGCATTGCCGACGATGCCGGCGTTGGTCGCGATGCCGCTCAACCTGCAAGCTAGCGAATCCGTATGGGCGGCGGGGCTGCTGACTGCGTGGTTGGCTGGTGCAGCTGCGATGGCTGTAGCGCTCTGCTGGCGGCAACGGCGCTTCGTGCGCAGCATGGGCGCATTGCATGCGGTCGGCGCTGGAGTGTGGACTGCGATGCATGACGTGGGCTTACCAGTGTCGCTGGGCATCTGGCGCCCACGCATCGTGCTGCCGATGGATTTCGATACGCGCTACAGCGCCGCCGAACGCACCTTGATCCTGACGCACGAGCGCCTGCATCTGCGGCGCGGCGATCTGCATGCCAACCTGCTGGCCGCACTGTTGCTGTGCATCGGCTGGTGGAATCCATTGATGCATCTGGCATGGCGCGCGTTCCGGCTGGATCAGGAACTGGCCTGCGACGCGGAGGTGCTGATGCGTTACCCGGGCAAGCGCCGCAGTTACGCTACCGCGATGCTCAAGACCCACGCTGGTGCCGGCTGGACGCCAGTGGCCTGCCGTTGGAATGCGCCGCACGCGCTCACCCAACGCGTGGCTGCCTTGCTGAAGCCTGCCGTAGAGGCGCCCCGTGCGCGATGGAACCTGCGCATGGTAGTGGCATTGGCGGTGATGGTCAGTGGCTTCTGCTGGGCGTTCCAACCTGCACAAATGCAGGGTATGCGCGTGCCCGGCAACGCGCTGGATTTCCGCACCATGCAGCCGCCCAGGTATCCGCCTGACGCGGTCGCTGCAGGCCTGGCGGGATTTGTCGAACTGCAGATCGCAGTGAGCGCGACTGGAGCGCCCGAGCACATCGCCATCGTGCGCAGCACGCCCACGGGTGTGTTCGATCAGACCGTGCTCGACGCAGCACGCCACTGGCGCTTCACACCTGCGCTGGAGGATGGCAAGGCAGTGGCGTCCGAGGTGCGCGTGCCGGTGAAGTTCGAACTGGATCCGCCAGAGACGGTATCGGCGGTTGCGGATATCCATTCCGGTCCCGAAACCACCGCAAGCCCACACGCTGCCGACCAGTCCGAACGTATTGCCAGCTGTGCACCAGCGGGATGCGCCTTACGCGGTGCGTTGCAATGAACCGCTGCCTGATCGGCAGCCTCGCCCTGATGCTGGCCCTGAGTAGTTGCGCCACGCGTCAACTCGCGGAGCAGCAGCGCAGCCAGCGCGAGGATTCGGTGGATCAACGCATGCTGCCCTCACAGCCGGACGGCGCCGGCGCTGCGGGTGTCCAACCCTACACGCGGGCGCCAACGCAACGCTTCCGCATGCCACGCGCGGTGCGCAGCGATGCCCCGATGCTGCCCGCCGATTCGCCGCGCCAGAGCCTGGCGCCCACCACGGTTTGCGCACATCTCATTCTGAGCGCAGAGGGTTCGGTGCAACGCGTGGATCCGATGTCCGACCGCGACGAATGCGCCGCCGGGTTGCTGCCGGACAACGCCGACCTCATGCAAGCAGTGCGCACGACCGCGCTGCGATGGCAGTTTGTTCCGGCAGCGATGTGCACCTACCCCTCAGGGGTTGCGCAACCGGCAGCGCAAGACGACTGCACTGATGCGACGCAGATCGAGCCGGTGCCGGTGACATTGTCGTTCGCGTTCACCTTCGAGATGCGACAGGGCAAGGTGAGCGTGCGGACCGGGAAGGTGGTGCGATAGCTGCTGCAGCCGTGGCGCAGTGTGTCCAGTCACCAGCAACACTGCGTCCTCTCACGACATGTCACACCCAAGCGCTATTTAGCCCACACCGCCTTCAATCCAGCACATGCACGCTGTCGGCAATGCGCTGGACTTCATCGGGGTTATGGCTGACGTAGAGCATCGGCAGGCGAATCTCGTCGCGCACGCGTTGCAGATAAGGAATCAATTCTTCGCGGCGCGCCTGATCCAGGGCCGACAGGGGTTCGTCGAACAGCAGGATCGCCGGTTGCGCCAACAACGCGCGGCCAATCGCCACGCGTTGCGCTTCGCCGCCAGAGAGGTTGCGCGGCCGGCGTTGCAACAGCGGGGCAATGCCGAGCAGGGCCACCACATCTTCGAAACCGAACGGCGCCGTGCCGCGCGCATGCCGGCCGTAGCGCAGGTTGCGCCGCACATCCAGATGCGGGAACAGCCGCGCATCCTGGAACACGTAACCGATCCGGCGCTGGTGCGTCGGCAGGTCGATGCCTTGCCCGGCGTCGTACAGGCAGCGCCCATCGATGTGGATATGCCCGGCCTGCGGGCGCACCAGGCCGGCAATTGCGTTGAGCACCGTGGTCTTGCCCGCGCCGGAGGGCCCCACCAGCGCCACCACACGCGCATCGTCATGGATGCGGATGCGGCGTTCGAAGGTGCCGCGCTGCAGCTGCAGGTCGATATCCAGCATCACGTGTCCTCGCGCGGATGCGGCCGACGCACCAGCCATTCGGACAGCAACAGCGCCGCCAGCGAAATCGCCAGCGCCACGCCCGCCAGCCGCCAGATGCCCGATTCCATCCCCGGGACCTGCATCAGCCCGTAGATGGCCGACGACAAGGTCTGCGTTTCGCCAGGGACATTCGACACGAAGGTGATGGTGGCACCGAACTCGCCAAGCGCCTTGGCGAACGCGAGCACCATGCCGGCGACCAGGCCCGGCCAGGCCAGCGGCAAGGTGATGCTGAAAAACACCCGCCACGGCCCGGCACCGAGCGTGGCGGCCGCCGCTTCCAGGCGACGATCGGTGGCTTCGATGGACAGACGAATCGCGCGCACCATCAGCGGAAATCCCATGACCGCGCACGCCAGTGCCGCGCCGGTCCAGCGGAAGGCGAACTGGATACCGAGGTGTTCCAGCAACCAGCTGCCCACCGGCCCCTGCGTGCCCAGCACCACCAGCAGCGCATAGCCGGTGACCACCGGCGGCATCACCAAGGGCAGATGCAGCAACGCGTCCAGCAGGGCCTTGCCGGGGAAGCGGCGGCGCGCCAGCAGCCAGCCGCAGGCGATGCCCGGCGGCAGGCTGGCGAGCGCTGCCACGATCGCGACCTTGAGACTCAAGCCGATCGCGGTCAGCTCTTCCGGGGTAAACATCGACAAACGGTGTGCCTCAATCCTTCAACGAAAAACCACGGCGCGCGAAGATCGCCTTGGCCGGCTTGCTTCCCAGCCAGGTGACGAACGCTGCGGCGGCGGGATTGCGGCTGTTCTTCAATGCAGCCACCGGATACACGATGGCCTCATGGCTGTCGTCGGGAAAGGTGGCGACCACGCGCACCTTGGCATCGGCGCGCGCATCCGAGCCATACACGATGCCCAGCGGCGCCTCGCCACGCGAGACCAGCATCAATGCCGCGCGCACGCTCTCCGATTCGGCAAGCCGGTTGCTGACGCTGTCCCATTGGCCGAGCGTGCGCAGCGCAGCGGCGGCGTATTTGCCGGCCGGCACGCTGGCGGTCTGGCCCACGGCCAGGCGCCCGCCCTGCCCAAGCGCCTTGGCAATGGCGCCGGGCGCACGCAGGTCAACGCGCAGCCTGCTGCTCGCCGGCGCGACCAACACCAGCGTGTTGCCGAGCAGGTTGTGCCGCTGCGCCGGCAGCACCAGCCCACGCTGCTGCAGATAGTCCATCCATTCCAGGTCGGCCGAAAAGAACACGTCCGCCGGTGCGCCCTGTTCGATCTGGCGTGCCAGCGCAGAACTGGCTGCATACGAGACCCGTACCGGCGTGCCGGTCGCTTTTTCGTACGCGGCAGCGGCTTCGTCCATCGATTCTTTCAGGCTGGCGGCCGCAAACACCGTCACCGGGGCGGTCTGCGCACTTGCCAGCATAGGCAACGCCAGCATCAGCACGCACAACGCGCGCTGCCAGAAACCGATCATGCGCATCGAATGCTCCTCACCAGGACAGGGCCCCGATCATAGCGGCTACGCGATGCGCACCGCGTGGCGAGCCTGCGCGCGCTACAGGACCACTCCGGCGCAACGCCCGGCCTGAAGATTGGTTTGCAGGGCCGGGCGGATCAGCTTGGGCTCGGGCAAGGTGGCATCGCGCGCCTGCCGCTGCGCCACGAAGGTCTCCACGTCCACGCCGTCGCGCACGTGGATGTTGCTGCGCCGCTGCGCGCCGATACTGGTCTGATGCGCCACCGCGCGCCCGCCAGGGCCGTAGTCGTGGCAGACGAACACGCGGGTGCTTTCCGGCAGCGCATACAGGCGCTGGATCGACGCAAACAGCTGGCGTGCATCGCCGCCGGGGAAGTCGCAACGTGCCGTACCCGCATCCGGCATGAACAACGAATCGCCAGGAAACAGTGCATCGCCGATCAGATACGCAATGCTGTCGCTGGTGTGGCCGGGCACCGCGATGACGCGTGCTTCGACACCGCCTAGCTTGAAGCGCTCGTCGTCGGCAAACAGATGATCGAATTGCGAGCCATCGGCGCGGAAGTCGTCCGGCAACGCGTACTGCGGGGCAAGGGTGCGTTGCACCTGGCAAATACCCTCGCCGATACCGATGCGCGCCTGCGGCCAATGCTGCTTCAGCCACTGCGCCGCAGACAGGTGATCGGCATGCGCATGGGTTTCCAGCAGCCACTGCAACTGCCATCCGTGTTGCTCGATAGCCGCAAGGATGGCCTGCGCCGCCTGGCTGCCGACGACGCCGCTCTCGGCCGCGTAGTCCAGCGCCGGGTCGATCACGGCCGCCGCACCGTTGGCCGCATCGGCGACCAGGTAGGTGAAGGTGTTGCTGTCGGCATGAAAGAAGGCAAGCACCTGGGGCTGCATCTGCGTCTCCACGTCAGGGGTTGGCCAGTGCCGCGTTGAGGATGGCGGCGAGCCGGTCACCTGCGATGCGCAGCTGGGTTTCGGCGATCGGGCGATAGGTGGCGATGTAGGTGGCGGGCAGCACGTGTGCGCTCGGGTAAACGCCGGGCGTGATGGCGATCTTGCACGACGCCTGCGCCCATGCCGCAGCCGGCGGCGGCAGGGCCGCAGACACCGCAGTGGCGGCCGGCAATGCCAGCAAGCGTTGCAGGTACGCATCGTCGCCCAGGTGGCGGTCGTTGAGCATGCCGCTGTCCCACAGCGCATGCAGGTTGCTGCCCTTGCCATCGATCTGCAGCTGGAAGTCGTTTCCGCCCTTATCGTGCGCATAGCCGGCGTGCATCGGCTGATGGATGTCGCCGACGAAATGCACCACGAACTTCAAGGCCTGGCGGCGGACGTCCAACGGCTGGCTGCGATCTGCGAGCAGAGCGGCTTGCTGGTCGAGCGCGGCGATCACGC
The DNA here is from genome assembly GCF_041475645.2 of Xanthomonas sp. NCPPB 3569. Lineage (NCBI taxonomy): Bacteria > Pseudomonadati > Pseudomonadota > Gammaproteobacteria > Lysobacterales > Lysobacteraceae > Xanthomonas > Xanthomonas sp. NCPPB 3569. The sequence continues at coordinate 3,872,801 of NZ_CM192969.1, read as the reverse complement.
AGTTGCCGTCCGGGCAGTCGCGCGGTGGCACGTACGTGCAGTCGTGTTCGCCCAGGTTGACGTAGTGCCATGGCCCGGAGCGCTTGCCAAGGTCCGGGTCGTGCTCGCGCAACTCATCGGCCCAGGTGGCCACGCCGTGCAGGGTCGGGTCCGGCTCGCCGGCCAGCAATTGCGCCACCTGCGTGCGTGCCTGCGGGCTCAGTTCGGTTTCGGCGATACGCGCCACCAGACGGTGGCCTTGCGGGCCCCAGGCCAGGGCGGTGCTGGGGTGGATCGCGGCGGCCATTGCCGCGGCAACTACGAATGCAGAGAGGGAAAGTGTCTTCATCCGGCGATTGTACGCATCGCTCCGGGACGGTTTGATGGCCATCCGGCAGTTGCGACAGCCACGCCTCAGCATGGCGCCAATGCGTGCCTGGAGCACGCCCGGATGGTGCAGGCAGTCGTCGGGCGGGTTTGCACGCAACGCGGCAACTGCAGCATTCGCATGGGGCATGCCGCACCGGTGCCGGCCGCGCCCATTTGGCGATGAACGCAGTCGTGTTGCCAGATGCTCTTATTGCCAGACGCTCTTAGTAATACACCAGGTACGACACGCCGAAGGTCAACGGATCGATCCGTGCCTTGCCCAGCCGCGCACCGTTGAGGTCGACATTGCTGCGCGAATCGGTCCAGCGCGCATCCACGCGCAGGCCGCTGCGGTCGTTGAAGATGAAGTCGACACCGACATGCGCAGTGGCGCCGACCGAATCGTCGAAACGCAGATCGCCGCCAGCCACCGTCGGCTCGGTGTCTTCGCCCAGGAACGCGGTGTAGTTGATGCCGACGCCCACGAACGGCGACACCGTGCCGTAGCCATTGATGTGGTACTGCAGCAGCACGCTCGGTGGCACCGACCAATAGCTGCCCACCTTGCCGATGCCCTGCAGTTCGAGATCGTGCTTGCCTGCAACTGCGGCGTGCACTTCGATACCCAGGTTGTTGCGCAGGAAATATTCGTAGGTGAACGACAGTGCCGGCGCGCCCTTGATCTCGGCCTGGGTGCCGCCGAAGGTGCCGCTATTGGACTTGGGCGAGACATAGCCCGCACCGTAACCGGTCGTCCAGTGACCGGCCGATTGTGCAAGGGCGGGTGCGGCCGAGGCGGCCAGTGCGATGGCGAGGGCGGTGCGAGTCAGCGTGTTCATGGAATCCCCGGTAGGTCGGACAGACGGGCGACGTGACCGACCTGTCCGCAACTCCGGCGGTGGATGCACGTCCCTGGACGGCAAGTGTGCCAGAGATGCGCCGCCCACGCCGCAGGATCAGAACCGGTGCACGTAGGCCACGCCGTAGACCAGCGGGTCGATATTGACCGTGCCGATACGGTTGCCGTCCAGGCGCGATTGGGTATCGATATCGATCCAGCGCAGGTTGACGCGCAGCGCGCCGCGGTCGCTGAGCTTGTAGTCCACGCCTGCATGCAGTGCCAGGCCCCAGGAATCGTCCAGCTCCAGCGTGCTGCCGGCCAGCGCGCCGCGGGTATCGGTGTCGAAGAAGCGCGTGTAGTTGATGCCCGCGCCGAGGAAGGGCGACACCTTGCCCTGGCTGTTGAAGTGGTACTGCAGCGACACCACCGGCGGCAGGTGCTTGGTGCTGCCAACGCGGCCCAGTCCACGCAGCGCGATGTCGTGCTCGAACGGCAGCGCGGCCAGGACCTCGATGCCGAGATTGTCTGCGATGAAGTATTCGGCGGTGAAGGTCGGCTTGATGTCCTTGCCTACGTCTGCTTCCAGCGTGCCGCCAACCAGGCGGCCATTGTCGGATTTGGGGGCGACCTGGTGGGCACCGACGGCAACGGTCCAGTCGCCTTTGGATTGCGCCAGTACGGGGAGGCTGACGCAAGAAGCGGCCAGCGCGGTGAACAGAAAGGTAGAGCGAAGATGCATGGGAAGCCTCGTGGGGTGCAATGGACGTGGGAAGTCTTCGCGCTTGGCGTCGCCGCTGCCTTGATCCTGATCAATTTGGCCGTGCGCTCGGGTGTGCGGGCCTGCAATGGCTGTAGTCACACCCTGCGCGCACGACCGCGATACGCGCTATGCCGATGCTCGCAGCGGGATCGCACGTGCGGCATCGCGCGATGGGCTGGCCGCGGCTGTCGGCGCGGGAGGAGCGCCGACGGTTGCGTGCGCAGTGGCGTCGACAGCGATCGATCGCCGGTGCGATGTACCGCTTACTTGACCTTGGCGACCTTGGGTGCATCCACTTCCGGCATCGCCGAGCTGTGGTGGTTGATGATCAACCACTTGCCGTCGCGCTTTTCGTAGACGAAGGTGTAGCGGGCCTGCACGTTGCTCTTCTTGCCGGCCTCGTCGGTCAAGGTGAAGGTGTACACGCCGGCATCCACGGCGCTGTCGTCGTCGAGCACGCGCACGGTGCGGTAGTTGACCACGCCCTGCGGCTTCTTGGTCAGGAACATCGCGAAGTAGTTTTCGATCTGCTCGCGCGAGGCGCGCACTTCGTTGGAGACCGTCGGCAGCAATACGCCGTCCGGTGCGTACAGGTCGGCCACCTTGTGCGGGTTGCCGGTGGCCAGCGCCGCGTTCCAGGTGTCGAACAGCGCAGCGACTTCGCGCTCTTCGCCGCCGGCCGGCAGCTTGGCCTTGTCGGTGTAATGCATCACGCCGCCAGCCAGCGCCGGGGTGGCAGCCACAGCCAGAACCAGAGAGAACAGGGTGCGACGCATGGGAAATCTCCGTGTGATTGATGGGTTGCCTCAGCAGGCAGCGCCAGTATCGAAATCCACGGAGTGCCGAAATTCTGCTGTTCGGCATAGCGGTGAATATGCTTTTCAGCGTATTCGATTCGTCTTTAAGTGGATGAAATATATGGAGGTATGGCCTCTTTCACCATGCTCGATGCAGCGGCGCTTGATGCGGCTGGCATGAGCTCATCCGGAAACCGTCGGTCATCGATGCGATGGCGCGCGGATCGGCCGCTCACGCGCGTTCCCGCAGAGGCCGAGCGCGTTTGCGGTCCGATGGCTCACCAAGCGACGCACAGAGCTCATTCACTGGCGAACCGCTCACCGATCCCGAATGCCCATTCCCCCATCACGGCCCACACCAACACGGCTGCAGACAAGTGACGCTGCTAGAATGACAGCCCCTTTCCATCCGCCGCGCTGTCGCGGCCGCAGGAGCTAGTGAACATGGCAATCAAGGTTGGCATCAACGGATTCGGTCGCATCGGACGCAACGTGCTGCGCTCTGCGGTGCAGAACTTCGCCAATGACATCGAGATCGTGGCCATCAATGACCTGCTCGAGCCCGACTACCTGGCCTACATGCTGCAGTACGACTCGGTGCATGGCCGCTTCAAGGCCGATGTCTCGGTCGACGGCAACACGCTGATCGTCAACGGCAAGAAGATCCGCCTGACCCAGGAACGCGACCCGGCCAACCTCAAGTGGGATGCCGTCGGCGCCGACGTGGTGATCGAGTCCACCGGCCTGTTCCTGACCAAGGAAACCGCACAGAAGCACATCGATGCAGGTGCCAAGAAAGTCATCCTGTCGGCGCCGTCCAAGGACGACACCCCGATGTTCGTCTACGGCGTCAACGACAAGACCTACAAGGGCGAAGCGATCATCTCCAACGCCTCGTGCACCACCAACTGCCTGGCGCCGTTGGCCAAGGTGATCAACGACAAGTGGGGCATCAAGCGCGGCCTGATGACCACCGTGCATGCGGCCACTGCGACGCAGAAGACCGTGGACGGCCCGTCCAACAAGGATTGGCGCGGCGGCCGCGGCATCCTGGAGAACATCATCCCGTCCTCCACCGGCGCGGCCAAGGCCGTGGGCGTGGTGATCCCCGAGCTCAACAAGAAGCTCACCGGCATGAGCTTTCGCGTGCCGACCTCCGACGTCTCGGTGGTCGACCTCACGGTCGAGCTGGAACAGCCGGCCACCTACGCCGAAATCTGCGCCGAAGTGAAGGCACAGAGCGAAGGTGCACTGAAGGGTGTGCTGGGGTATACCGAAGACAAGGTCGTGGCCACCGATTTCCGCGGCGAAACCTGCACCTCGGTGTTCGACGCCGACGCAGGCATCGCGCTGGACTCCACCTTCGTCAAGCTGGTGTCCTGGTACGACAACGAGTGGGGCTACTCCAACAAGTGCCTGGAGATGGTGCGGGTTGTGGCAAAGTAAGTTTCTGGTGCAGTGATGAAACAGGCCCCGGCATGCCGGGGCTTTTTCATTCGTAGGCGATGGATGTTGCGTTTCTTGCACTGCGACGCCTTCGGCGGCTGCCCGGAAGTGGACTTTGCGGGACTCACGTGCGCTAATTTGCACGCACGGCGGCCGTTCCCGTGTCGTGTACGAAGGATCGGGGAACTCCATGGATCGAGAGAAAAGTGATGAATAAGTTTTTTGCAGGCGCCTTGGCGCTGAGTGTGGTTGTTGCGTTTTCCGTGCCGTCGACCAGCTGGGCTGCAAAAAAGCAGACCGGTACGCCGGCCTGGATGAATGCCGATGGCGAGGTGATCAAGTCGTCCGATGTCGAGGCGGGCTACGGCGAGACCGTCAAGGGCGTCAATGATTACGAAGGCGAGATCACCGGCAAGCCGGCGCCTGGCAGCAAGTTCACCCAGCTGAAAATCGGTATGCCGATGAAGCAGGTCACCGACCTGATTGGTCAACCGGACGACCAGGGTGCTTACGTGACCGGCAAGGCATTTATCCCGTTTTTCTTCGGTGGCGACCGCTACCGTTACGAAATGGCCTATAAGGGCCAGGGACGCCTGGTGTTCGCTGGCAAGTCGATGGGGACCGGCGGCAACCTGATCTGGATCATCCATAACAAGAACGACAGCGGCTACCGCGAATAACCGTTCAAAGCGCCCGGTTCTCCGGGCGTTTTCTTGTGTGAGGCATCCACGCAAGCACGCATGCGACCGCATGCTTGCCGACGCTCCATCCGTCGTCCAAGCGATAGGCTAGCTGCCCAGCCGCAGCCCTAGGCTGTATGGTGCGCGCATTCGGCTGGACGCCGGTTCGGGGATTGCTGCGTTGGAAACGATAATCGTGTTGGTGGCCCTGGTGCTGCTCGCCGTGCCGGTGGGTGTGGTGATTGCGCTGGTGTGGATTGCCGGGCTGCGGCGACGGGTGGCGGCGCTGGAGCAGCGGCTCGCGCAGTGGCAGGGCAGTGGTGCCGGGCGTGCGGATGCGCAGGCGCAAGCACCCGCGGACGCGCAGGGCAGGGCATGGGAGCGACCTGACGAGGCTCCCGCTGCCGGCACTGGTCCGGGCGTCGTGGCCGACAGCGATCTTTCGGGGTACCGCACCTCCGATGCGGCGCGTCAGGACGACGGTTGGCATGCGCCGGGCGCGGATCACGAGGCGGTTGGTGTGTCTGCCTCGGCGATGCCGCCGCCGTTGCCGGCGCAGGCGCCTGCAGATGCGATGGCGCGCAGTGCAATCGCGGCGTCGGAACGTCCCAGCCCGCAAGCGCAGGCAACGCGCGCCCAGCCGGCGCAACCGCAATCGGCGCAACCGCAACCGCCCCAGCTTCCGGCCGCGCCCAGCGCCATCGCGCGCGCAGCCAGCGCCTTGAAGCGTTGGTTCACCGAGGGCAATGTGCCGGTGAAGGTCGGCATGCTGGTGTTGCTGGCCGGCGTGGCATCGCTGTTGAAGTACGCCAGCGACCAGGGCTGGATGCGCATGCCGATCGAGATGCGCTTGGCCGGCATCAGCGTCCTGGCATTGGCCGGCCTGATCTTCGGTTGGACGCAGCGCGCGCAGCGGCCGGGCTTTGCGTTGGCGTTGCAGGGCGGCGCCATCGGCGGCTTGTTGTTGACGGTGTTCGCGGCGTTCAAGTTGTATGGCTTGCTCGATGCCGCAATGGCGCTGGGCATCAGCGTGGTGCTGATCGCAGGCATGTGCGTGCTGGCGGTGCTGCAGGATTCGCGCACGTTGGCGGTGCTGGGCGTGCTGACCGGTTTTCTTGCGCCGATCTGGTTGTCTACCGGCAGCGGCAATCACGTGGCGCTGTTTTCGTATTACGCCGTGCTCAACGCCGGCATCGTGGCGATTGCATGGACACGTCCGTGGCGCGTGCTGAACCTGCTGGGGTTTGCTTTCACCTTCGGCATCGGCACCGTGTGGGGGGCGCTGCAGTATTCCCCGGCGAAATTCGCCACGACCGAGCCGTTCCTGTTGCTGTTCTTCGCGATGTACGTGGCGATCCCGGTGCTGCATGCGCGCCGCGGCGACGGCAGTGCCGGCAGGCTCATCGATGGCAGCCTGTTGTTCGGAACGCCGCTGGTGGCGTTTGCGTTGCAGGCGCGCCTGCTTGAGGGCGACCGGCTGCCCCTGGCGTTGTGCGCGGTGGCGGTGGCCGCGTTGTATGCGGGCCTGGGCAGCTGGCTGCTGCGCCGCGCGTCTACCCGCGTGCTGGGCCAGGCGCACGCGATGCTGGCGGTCGGGTTTGCAACCCTGGCCGTACCGCTGGCGCTGTCGGCACGTGCCACTGCGAGCGTGTTTGCGCTGGAAGGCGTCGGTTTGCTGTGGCTGGGGCTTCGCCAACAACGACGGGTCTCGCAGGTCAGCGGTGTTGCGCTGCAGGTGTTTGCGGCGGTGGGTGTCGCCTTCGGCGTGGATGCCTGGCGCCACGATGCGGTCGCGGTGGCCAATGCAACCTGCATGAGCACGATGCTGCTGGCGCTGGCCGGCTGGGCCAGTGCCTGGTTCCTGCGCGATGCCGGGCATCGGCGGCGTGCGCTGCTGGCATATCTGTGGGGACTGGGGTGGTGGACGCTGTGCGGCGTGCACGAGATCGTGCGTTTTGCCGACCTGCGCAGCGAACCTGATCTGCTGCTGGGCTTGGTCGCACTCAGTGTATGGCTGGCGGCGGAAGTGCATCGGCGCCGTCCTGCAGCGGCGTTGGTATGGACGGTGATGTCGGGCTGGCGCTGGCGGCGCCGTTGGCGCTGTGGCAAGACGCAGCGCACACCCAGCCATTTGCGCATTGGGGCGCGCTGGCATGGGGTGTATTTGCGGTGGCAGGCGCGCGTGCGCTGTGGTGCCTGCGCACGCAGCGCGGCGCTGGCGCGATGGCGGCGCAGTTCATCTGGTGGCTGCTGTGGCCGTTGGTCATTTCGCTGGGCGCGGCCTGGCTGGCCGATGCGTTCTCGCTGGCCAATGGCTGGCGTTGCGCCTTGCTGGCGGCGCCATGGTTGCTGGTGGCGACGCTGGGGCTGTTGCGCTGGCCGTGGCTGGCCTGGCCGCAGGGAACCGGCTTTGATCCTGCACGCAACGCGCTGCTGAGCTGCGTGTTCGCGGTACTGGGGCTCGGCTGGCTGCTCGCGTTGCTGGACCCGGTGAGCGCCGCGCCGTTGCCCTGGCTGCCGTTGCTCAATCCCGCCGCGCTGGCGCAATTGGCGGTCCTGGCCTTGCTTGCGCGCTGGGCCTGGTCCGCACCTGCGCCGACAGTGCTGCAGCGTTCGCGCGTGGGTGCGCTGGGTGTGCTGGGGTGGGCGTTGATCACCGGCAGCACCTTGCATAGCGTGCATCACTGGGGCGGTGTGGCGTGGGATCGGGCGCTGATCGGCGCCACCTTGTCGCAGACCAGCCTCACCATCGTCTGGAGCGTGCTTGGCGTGCTTGGCTGGGTGATCGGCTCGCGTCGTGGGCAACGCGGGCTGTGGCTGGGCGGCGCGTTGCTGATGGGGCTGGTCCTGGCGAAGTTGGTGTTGGTCGACCGCCAGCATCTGGGCAATCTTCTCGGCATCGGCTCGTTCATGGCCTATGGCCTGTTGTGCACCGTGGTGGGCTATCTGGCGCCGGCGCCGCCACGGGCGGTCGCGACCGAAGGTCGTGCTGCCGAAGAGAACGGCGTCGAAAAGGATCAGGCATGAACGCGATGCGATGGGGGTTGTTGCTGTTGGTGCCGCTGCTGGCGCAGGCTGCCGATGTGCGGCAGGACTACCGCCAGCAGTGGCCGCTGCAGGTCACCGGCTCGGATGCCGGCCTCTATCAGCTGACCTTGGATGCGGCGGTGTATCGCATTGCGCACGACGCGGCGTTGCGCGATGTCACGGTGATCGATGCGCGTGGACAAGAGCTGCCCACCGCCTGGCTGCCGATGGATGCGGCACCGGCGGCTGCGGTACGCCGTCAGCGCTTGCCCGTGTTTGCGCTGCCCGCCGGTGCCGCGCCGGCCAACGGCGATCTGCAATTGATTGCCGAGCGCGATGCCAGTGGTGCGGTGCGCCGCCTGGAAGGTCGCTTTGCGACCGGAGCTGTCGCTGCGGGCCGCGGTGTCAGCTGGCTGATCGATGCCAGCGCGCTGCGCGATCGCCCGCGTGCGCTAGTGCTGGACTGGGAGGGCGACATGCCGGTGCAGGCCCAGGTGCGTGTGGAAGGCAGCGACGATCTGCGCGACTGGCGCGTGCTCGCCTCCAACGCCATGGTCATGGCACTCGACAATCAGGCGCAGCGACTGCAGCAGCGCCGTATCGCCCCGGACGATGGGGCGCGTTACCTGCGCCTGGTCACCGCATCCGGCGCGCTGCCGGCACTACGCGTGGTCGAGGCGGAGCTGGAGGGCATCGCCATGTCCACACCGCCGCAGTGGCTGGACTTGCCCGGCACCACGCAAGATGCGGCGCTGGTGTATGCCTTGCCTGGTCGCTTTCCGATCAGCCAGCTGGATGTCGGCGGCAGTCAGGCCGAGGCGGTCGAGTGGATCGTGGCAAGTCGCGATTCCGACGATGCGCCGTGGCTGCAACGTGCCGGCCCATGGTTGGCGTATCGATTGGGCCAGGGCGCGGCCGCCGCGTCGCCGCCGCAATTGCTGTCTGCGCCCGTGCGCGATCGCCAATGGCGGTTGGTCGCCGCGCAGGGTCGCAGCACCGCCGTGCCGACGCTGCGCGTCGGTTACCGGCCGGAGCGGCTGATGTTTCTCGCCCAAGGCCAGCCACCCTATGCATTGGTCGCCGGCAGTGCGCGTGCGCAGCGCACCGACGCACCGCTGGGCGCAATGCTGCAGGCACTGCGGCGCGAACGTGGCGCACAGTGGCAGCCGGCGCAGGCCCGCCTGGCTGCGCAGGCGCAGCCGCTTGCCGGCGATGCCGCGCTGCAACCGGCCGCCACGCCGCGCGACTGGAAGCGTTGGTTGCTGTGGGGCCTGCTGGTCGGCGGCGCCTTGCTGGTCGGCGGTTTCGCGGTGAGTCTGTTGCGTAGCGCGTCGGCCAATCGCAACGGCTGATTGCGGCCGCTTCGCATCGCGGTTTGCCGCTGCAGCGCGAAGGTCGGACAATGGGCGTCCCCCGTGACCAAGGCAGCCGTATTGCCCGTCGTGTTCGACCAAGCATCCCGCGCCTCGCCAACCGTCTTGGCGGCCTCGCGCGTGGTGGGCAAGCTGCGCGCCACGCGATCCGCCCGCGGGCGCAACAACATCGCGCCGGCGTTTTATGGCCAGTTGCCGCCAACGGCACAGCGCTCACCTGTTTGCCCGGGCGCGCGTCCTGGGTGCTTCTGCCTGACCATTCCCCATTCCCCCTCCCTAGACCGAACGAGCTGAGCCCATGTCCATTGTTCGCATGACCGACCTCGATCTCTCCGGCAAGCGCGTGTTGATCCGCCAGGATCTCAACGTGCCGATCGACAACGGCCAGATCACCTCCGAACAGCGCATCACCGCCTCGGTGCCCACCATCAAGCTGGCGCTGGAAAAAGGCGCGGCCGTGATGGTGACCTCGCACCTGGGCCGCCCCAAGGAAGGCAGCTGGACCGAAGAAGATTCGCTGGCGCCGGTGGCCACGCGTCTGGCCGCATTGCTGGGCGTGGACGTGCCGCTGGTGCGCGACTGGGTCGACGGCGTGGACGTTGCGCCGGGCCAGGTCGTGCTGCTGGAAAACTGCCGCATGAACGTTGGCGAGGGCAAGGACGATGAGACGCTGGCGCGCAAGTACGCCGCGTTGTGCGACGTGTTCGTGATGGATGCCTTCGGTACCGCGCACCGTGCGCAGGCCTCCACGCATGGCGTGATCCGTTTCGCGCCGGTCGCAGCAGGCGGCCCGCTGTTGATGGTCGAACTCGACGCCCTGGCCAAGGCGCTGGACAACCCGGCCAAGCCGCTGCTGGCGATCGTGGCCGGCAGCAAGGTCTCCACCAAGCTGGAGCTATTGTCCAACCTGGTCAACAAGGTCGACCAGTTGATCGTCGGCGGCGGCATCGCCAACACCTTCATCGCCGCAGCCGGGCATGCCGTGGGCAAGTCGTTGAACGAGCCGGACCTGATCCCGACCGCCAACCAGATCGTGGCTGATGCCAAGGCGCGTGGCGCGGAGATTCCGCTGCCCACCGATGTGGTCGTTGCCAAGCAGTTCCTGCCCGAGGCGCAAGCCAGCGTGAAGTCGCTGGATGCGGTCGACGCGGACGATCTGATCCTGGATATCGGCCCGCACACCGCACAGCGCTACGCCGAGCTGATCGCCAATGCCGGGACGGTGGTGTGGAACGGGCCGGTCGGCGTGTTCGAATTCGAGTCCTTCAGCCACGGCACCGAGACGCTGGCGCGCGCGATCGCCAGTTCCAAGGCGTTCTCGATCGCCGGCGGTGGCGACACCCTGGCCGCAGTGGACAAATACGAGATCGCCAAGGACGTGACCTACATTTCCACTGGTGGCGGTGCGTTCCTGGAGTTTCTGGAAGGCAAGACCTTGCCGGCGGTGGCCGCACTCCAGGCCCGCGGCCAGTGAGTGCAGCCACGCTGTTTTTCGATCTGGACGGCACGCTGGTCGATTCGGAGCCAGGCATCGTTGCCAGCATCGTGCATGCCTTCGACGAACTCGGCCAGCCGCGTCCGTCGGCGCAGACCTTGCGCGCCTGGATCGGCCCGCCGTTGCGCGACAGCTTCACCGAATGTTTCCCGGACGATCCGGAGTTGGTGCAGCGCGCGCTCGGGCTCTACCGCGCACGCTACGACGCGGTGGGCTGGACCGAACTCAGCGTGTTCGACGGCATCGGCGAGGTTGTCACCGGCCTGCAGCGTGCCGGTCATCGTCTGGCCGTGGTGACCTCGAAAAATGAGCGCTATGCGCGGCGCATCGTCGAGCACCTGCCCTTCGGCGCGTGCTTCGAAGAGGTGATCGGTGCCAGCGAAGATGGCGAACGTCGCTTCAAGCCGGACCTCATTGCCGAAGCGCTGCGCCGTTTGCAGATCGACAAGGCTGGCTGCGTGATGATCGGTGACCGGCGCATGGATATCGATGGCGCCAATCACCACGGCATCCACAGCATTGGCGTGTTGTGGGGCTTCGGCGACGAGGGCGAATTGCGCGCCGCCGGCGCCGGTGCGCTGGCACGCACACCGGCTGAACTGGCGGCGTTGCTGCAGTGATGAGCGGTGCGCGTCGACCGTTGTGTTCGCTTGGTCGCCGCGCCCGCAGCTGCGGTTCGCAGCGCGCAGAACACGCTTCACCGCTGCCGGGTTAGGGTGGCGACCGTTCGCATTGCTCATGGCAGCGCGGGCGCAGGCGTACGTACTGTCCCGCACTGTCTATAAGACATGCCGGAATCGGAGGAAGGCTATGCCGCAATGCCATCCTCGGTACGTGACGTGTGTGTTAAGTTTCGCGGCTTTTACAGGGAGGCCATCATGAAAGAACGTCAACGCCGCACCAAGATCCTCGCCACCCTCGGACCGGCAACGGATGCGCCCGGTGTGCTGGATACGCTGTTCAAGGCGGGCGTCAACGTGGTGCGCCTCAACTTCAGCCATGGCGACCCCTCCGGCCAGGCCAAGCGCGCCGCCGAGGTACGTGCCGCTGCGGCCCGCGTCGGTGCCGAAGTCGGCATCCTGGCCGACCTGCCGGGCCCGAAGATCCGTATCGAACGTTTTGCCGAAGGCAAGATCAAGCTGACCATGGGCGATCGCTTCGACCTGGTGGCCGATGCCAACGCGCCGGCTGGCGACCAGACGCAGGTTGGTGTCAGCTATCTGGGTCTGCCGCAGGACGTGACCGCCGGCGACGTGCTGCTGCTCGACGATGGCCTGATGCAGTTGCAGGTGACCGATGTGCAGGGCGAGCGCATCGTCACCAAGGTGTTGAACGATGGCGTGCTGTCCGACCGCAAGGGTCTCAACAAGCAGGGCGGCGGTTTGTCGCTGGGCGCGTTGACCGAGCGCGACAAGGAACTGATCGGTATCGTGGCCAAGATCGGCGTGGACTTCATCGCGGTCTCGTTCTGTCGCAATGCGCAGGACATGCACGACGCGCGTCAGATCGCGCAGCAGCACGGCTGCGATGCACAGCTGGTGTCCAAGATCGAGCGCACCGAGGCGATCGAAAACCTGGTCGAGATCGTCGAAGCCTCCGATGTGGTGATGGTGGCGCGTGGCGACCTGGGCGTGGAAATCGGCGACGCCGAATTGCCGGGCCTGCAGAAGAAGATCATTCGTGAGTCGCTGGCGCAGAACAAGGTGGTGATCACCGCCACGCAGATGCTGCAGTCGATGGTGGAAAGCCCGATCCCCACCCGCGCCGAAGTGCTGGACGTGGCCAATGCCGTCATCGACGGCACCGACGCGGTGATGCTGTCGGCCGAAACCGCCGCCGGCGCCTATCCGGTGCGTGCGGTGGAAGCGATGGCGCGCATCTGCCTGGGGGCCGAACACCAGTTCGAATTCGACACCGACTTCGAAGCGGCGCAACGCAATCTGCAGCGCGCCGACCAGGCGATTGCGATGGCGACCATGTTCCTGTCCGAGCACATCGGCCTGGGCGGCGTGGTGGCGTTGACCGAATCCGGCGGCACGCCGCGCTTCCTGTCGCGCTTCCGCTCCAATATGCCGATCTACGCCTTTACCCGTCACGATGGCGCGCGCCGTCAGATGGCGATGATGCGTGGCGTGTTCCCGATCAGCTTCGACAGCCGCGGCCTGACCCCGCGCGAGGCCGCACGTGCGGCGATCCGCCTGCTGGTGGAGAACGAGCGCATGGGGCCTGGCGACCGCGTGGTCTTTACCAGTGGCGAGCACATGGAAACCCACGGCGCCACCAATACGCTGCGCCTGCTGGAAGTGGGCGAAGACGGCCGCGCCACCGGTCTGGGCGAGCTCTAACGCCTGTCGACTGCATCCGGCGCATGACCTGAGCCGGAACAGACGCGACACACGACGGCGGCCCCAGGGCCGCCGTCGTGCTGTGTGGAACTGCCGGGCACCGGCGAGTGCTCGGGTCGGCGTATTGCTCAACGACCGGGTTCGGCGGCTGCAAAGCCAGCCCAGCATCGTCGCCGCGCCATAACGGCGCTGGTATGGCGCGCCATGCATGCCGCAAGGCGACGCCCACCCACGACGGCGATTCGGTTTTCCTGCGCGTCGACGAAACGGAACAACGCTGAACGACGCGCGGTACGACCGGATAGACGCTTAGCAGGTGCTCGTCGTGACGTAGCACGCGCCGTAGCCGGCTCTATGGCCGCAGCCGGCTCTATGCAACAGGCCAACACCTACAAACGCCAATCAACGCAGACGTGGCGCAGTTCCAGCCGCGCCAGCGCACGTCATGTAAGCAATGCATCAGCACTGCAAGCAACAAGCAGCACCTCATGCTCTGCTTGCCGACTCCCGACTCCCGACTCCCGACTCCCGACTCCCGACTCCCGACTCCCGACTCCCGATTCCCGATTCCCGCGATGCGAGCATCACCACACATCCTGTCACGCAGATCACGTGTAATCGGTTGCAGGCATTCCGTGAAGGAATGTGTACGACTTTCGTCGCTATACTTTCGTTCTCCCCCGCAGCTGCCACAGGAACTACATGAGCATCGAACAGCTTGCTGAAACCGCCCAGGCGATGGTCGCCCCGGGTAAGGGCATCATCGCCATCGACGAATCGACCAGCACGATCGCCAAGCGTTTTGCCAGCGTCGGCATCGAGAACATCGAAGAGAACCGTCGCGCCTACCGCGAACTGTTGCTGACCACGCCCAAGCTGAGCGACTACATCTCCGGCGCCATCCTGTTCGACGAGACCATCCGTCAGAAGACCAAGGATGGCGTGCCGTTCGCCGAGTACATGACTGCCCACGGCATCATCCCGGGCATCAAGGTCGACAAGGGCGCGCAGCCGCTGGCCGGCATGCCGGGCGAATTGGTCACCGAAGGCCTGGACGGTTTGCGTGCACGGCTGGAGGAGTACTACACGCTGGGTGCGCGCTTCGCCAAATGGCGTGCGGTCATCAACATCGGCGAAGACATCCCGTCCGGTACCTGCATCGAGGCCAACTCGCATGCGTTGGCGCGTTACGCCGCGCTGTGCCAGGAGCAGGGCCTGGTGCCGATGGTCGAGCCGGAAGTGATCATGGACGGCAGCCACGACATCGAAACCTGCTACGAAGTGACCGAAGCCACGCTGCGCTCGCTGTTCGGTGCGCTGTATGAGCAGAACGTCGTGCTCGAAGGCACCATCCTGAAGGCATCGATGGTCATCTCCGGCAAGAGCTGCGAAGAGCAGGCCAGCATCGAAGAGGTGGCCGAGTCCACCGTGATGTGCCTGAAGTCCACCGTGCCGGCGATCCTGCCGGGCATCGTGTTCCTGTCCGGCGGCCAGACCGACGAGCAGTCCACCGCCCACCTCAACGAAATGCACCAGCTCGGCAATCTGCCGTGGCCGCTGAGCTTCTCCTACGGCCGCGCCATGCAGCAGGCCGCGCTGAAGCTGTGGGCCAAGGACATGACCGGCAACTTCGCCAAGGCGCAGCAGGTCATCTACGAGCGCGCGAAGGAAAACGGCCTGGCCGCGCTGGGTAAGTGGAAGGGTTGATCGATTGATGGCGGCTGCAGGGTCGCCGCGTCGATGAAACGAAAACGAAAACGCCGGCAGCGATGCCGGCGTTTTCGTTTGCGGCATCCGCAGGTGCACGCCGATGCCGTGCGGAAAACGCAAAGGGCGCCGTTCGGCGCCCTTTGCTCAGTCGATCGCTCAATCAACTTGCTCGCGCAGCCGGCCGAGGCGGCATGCTGCCAACTCGATCCAACCTCAGGCCGCCGCAGTTTCCTGCATGGCCAAGGCCTGCTGGTAGGCCTTGTAGGTCGCGTCGTTGTAGGCCACCAACACGATGTGCTTGGGCACCTTGTGCGAGCGCTGCCAATCGCGCGTTTCGGTCACCGCGATACGCGCGGCCTGGTACAGCGGATAGCCGTAGATGCCGCAGCTGATCGCCGGGAATGCGATCGAATGCAGCATCATCTGTTCGGCGAGTTTCAGCGACTGCCAATAGCAGTTGGCCAGTTGTTCGGGCTCGTTGTGCTTGCCGTCGCGCCACACTGGGCCAACGGTATGGAAGACATGGCGTGCCTTCAAATTGAACCCGTCGGTGATGCGGATTTCGCCGGTAGGGCAACGCACGCCCGGGCGCACCTGTGGCAACGCTTCGCAGGCTTCCAGCAAGCGCGGGCCGGCGGCGCGGTGGATGGCGCCATCGACGCCACCACCGCCGAGCAGTGATTCGTTGGCGGCGTTGACGATGACGTCAACGTCGAGTTCGGTGATGTCGCCTTGCCAGACTTCGATTCTCATAGCGCGATAATTATGCGAATTGCATGATGGGCGCGTGATGGGGAGCACGCTGCGGAATCCGCACGCTATCGGCCAGTCATCTCATCTGCTGCGACTGTCTGACCGGTCGCACTGTATGCCGTCTCGCGACATCTGGAAGCTCTCCCGGAGCGATCGGCAGCAACCATTGCCACGCGCGGTAACGCGTGTTGCGTCTACACCCAGCGGCGGACACGCGCGCAGTAGTCGTTGTAGTGGCGGCCGAATTCGGCGCGCAGACGCGCCTCTTCGAACGGGATGACGTAGCGCTGCAGCGCAAGCCACGGCAGCGGCACCAACGCAACCGCCCACAGCAGGCCAAGTTGCAGGCACAGGCCGAGGTAGCTCAGCACCAAGGCCAGGTACATCGGGTTGCGGGTGACGCGATACGGGCCGTCCAGCACCAGGCGCGAGGGATGGCCGCTGGGCATGATGGTGGTGCGCCGACGCGCAAACAGGACAAAGCAGCTGACCGCCAGCGCCAGGCCAAGACAGGCGATGCCGCCGCCAGCCAATTCGATCCAGGCCAGCGGCGAGGGAGGCGGGAGGGGCAGATCCAGCGCCTCTTGCAACCATGCGCCCAGCCCCAGGGCCAGCGCAAAGTGGACCGGGGAGGTCATTTTTACCAGCCATGGCGCCCGCGCGGCGCGGGTCTCGCTGTGTCCATACGGCTGGTTGCTCACACATCTCTCCCTACATCACGGCCGCCATCCTAACGTTTCCTTGACATGGACGGGAGTGCGGGCGTGCCGACACCCGGAAAGGGAACGGACGCTGCGCCCAGACCGCAAGACGTGCCGGGCACCTGTCACGTGCCCGATTCGGCATGACCGCGTGCGCTGTTGCCTCGCGACGACGGCCACGGATCGTGGGTACGAAGTGGCCGCCGCGACGCAGCGTCTTTCGGCGCACGTGCGCGGTTCGGCCGGGGCCGAAAAAAAGCCGCGCATTGCGCGGCTTCAGGTCTGGTCATCGCCTGTGCCCGATCAGGGCAGCCCGGCCAGCCAGTCGTCGTCGGAGCCTTCGTTGATGTCGGCAAAGAGCGGGGTGGAGAAGTAGCGTTCGCCAGTGTCGGGCAACATCGCCAGGATCACGGCGCCAGGCACCGCGCCTTCGGCCACGCGCAGGGCGGTGGCGACGGTGGCACCGCCGGAGATGCCGGTGAAGATGCCTTCTTCGGCAGCCAGGCGGCGCGCGACGGTGATGGCGTCGGTGTCTTCCACGCTCAGGACCTCATGGGCGACCTCGCGGTTGAGCACCTCGGGCACGAAGTCCGGAGTCCAGCCCTGGATCTTGTGCGGCTTCCAGTCCTGGCCTTGCAGCAAGGCGGCGCCAGCCGGCTCGGAGGCGGTGATGCGCACCTCCGGGCGCGCAACGCGCAGGACCTCACCCACGCCGGTGAGGGTGCCGCCGGTGCCCCAGCCGGTGACGAAATGGTCCAGCCGGTGGCCGGCGAAATCGCGCAGGATCTCGGCAGCGGTGGTGTTGCGGTGATAGGCGGGGTTGGCGGGATTGGCGAACTGGCTGGCCAGGAACCAGCCGTGCTGTTCGGCCAGCTCCTTCGCTTTACGCACCATGCCGCTGCCGCGCTCGGCCGCCGGGGTCAGGATGACCTTGGCGCCATAGGCACGCATCAGCTTGCGGCGTTCGATGGAGAAGGTTTCCACCATGGTGGCGACGAACTTGTAGCCGCGCGCTGCGGCCACCATCGCCAGTGCAACGCCGGTGTTGCCGGAGGTGGCTTCGACGATGGTGTCGCCGGGCTTGAGCAGGCCGCGTTGTTCGGCGTCCAGGATGATCGCCAGCGCCAGCCGGTCCTTGACCGAGCCGCCGGGATTGAACGATTCGACCTTGACGTACAAGGTCACGTTGTCCGGGGCGAGGCGTTGGAGCTTGACCACCGGGGTGCGGCCGATGGTGTCGAGGATGTTGTCGTACAGGGCCATGGGGTCTCCGTCGGAATCAGGCTGCGTGGGCCAGTGTGGGCGTGTGGGGCGTTGCGCCGGGTGAGTGCGGCGGCGAGGCGCCCAGCGGCGCGCTGCCGAACCAGTGCAGCGTCTGCGCCAGCGCCGCCACCTCGCCCAGGATCAGCAGCGCCGGAGCGGCCACGGCATGCTGCCGGGCGCTGACGGCCAGGCTGGCGAGCGTGCCGGTGATCACGCGTTGCTGCGGGCGCGAGCCGTTTTCGACCAGCGCAAACGGGGTGGAGGCTGCGCGCCCGGCCTGCAGCAGCCGCTGCTGGATGGCGTCCAGGCCGGCCACGCCCATGTAGAACGCCAGCGTCTGCCGCTCCTGGCCGAGTGCCTGCCAGTCCAGCGTGTCCAGCGAATCCTTGCAGTGCGCGGTAATCAGGCGCAGCGATTGCGCGTGGTCGCGGTGGGTGAGCGGGATGCCGGCATACGCAGCGCAGGCGATGGCGGCGGAGATGCCGGGAATCACCTGGAAGCCGATGGCGTGCGCGCGCAGGAATTCCAGTTCTTCGCCGCCGCGGCCGAACACGAACGGGTCGCCGCCCTTCAGCCGCACCACGCGGCGACCGGCGCGGGCGTGTTCCAGCATCAGGGCATGGATCTGTTCCTGCCGGGTGCTATGGCCTTGCGCCGATTTGCCCACCTCGATGAGCTGCGCGCCATGCCGAGCCAGGCGCAGGATCTGCGGGCTGACCAGGCGGTCGTGCAGCACCACCTCGGCCTGGCGCAGTGCGCGCAGCGCATGCCGGGTGAGCAGGCCGGGATCGCCGGGGCCGGCGCCGACCAGGCTCACGTTGCCGGGCGCCAGCGTGCCGATCGTGCTGCGTGGTGTGGGGGAACGCGCAGGAACCGTTGCGGACGCCGCAGGCGCGGCGTTGTGGGTCAGCAACCGGTGGGCGCTCGCCGCATCGCGCAGGGCGTTGTTGAGCGCTTCCGATTCGCTGGCGGCGATGGTGAGCCATAGCGGTTGGTCGGACTGCGCCAACCATGCCGGTTCGAACCGACCGGCCAACCAGCGCAGCTGCCCGGACTGCGCCCAGTGCCGCAACTGCGCGGTGAGCGCGGGCGCGCCCACCAGCGGCAGCGCACCGGCCTGCAGCAGCTGGCCGGTGACGCGTTCGGCATCGGCACCGCCGCCGACCACCAGGACGGCACGGCCACGCAGGTCGGCAAGCAGCGGGAACGCAGGAGTCACGGTTCGGTAGCATCAGAGAGGGAGCGCCAGACCGTAACGCCGGCTTATAGCCGTCGGAAATGACTTCATCCATCCTGAAAATAGCGTTCGGTTATAAGCTGGACCGCAGAACTCCTCTACAGTCGAAGCCCTTGTAGCGCCTCGCGCTTTTTTGGATATAAGCCATGACGCTGACCCAACTTCGCTATCTGGTCGCCATTGCCGATGCCGAGCTGAACATCACCCTGGCTGCCGCGCGCGTGCACGCGACCCAGCCCGGCCTGTCCAAGCAGCTCAAGCAGCTGGAAGACGAACTGGGCTTTCTGCTGTTCGTGCGCAAGGGACGCAGTCTGGACGCAGTGACGCCGGCCGGTGCGGAAGTGATCGAGCGCGCGCGGGCGGTGCTGTCGGAGGCCAACAACATCCGCACCTATGCGGCCAACCAGCGCCGCGAAAGCCAGGGCCAGCTGACCCTGACCACCACTCATACCCAGGCGCGCTTCGTGCTGCCGCCGGCGGTGGCGCAGATCAAGAATGCCTACCCGCAAGTGAGCGTGCATCTGCAGCAGGCCGCCGAAAGTGCGGCCCTGGATCTGCTCAGCCAGGGCGATGCGGACATTGCGGTGGTCAGCACCGCCGGTGGCGAGCCGAGCGCCGGCATCGCAGTGCCGCTGTACCGCTGGCGGCGGCTGGTGGTGGTGCCGCGGGGGCACGCACTGGATCACCCGCGCACCGCACCGGACATGCAGGCGCTGGCCGAGCATCCGCTGATCAGTTATGAATCCTCCACCCGGCCGGGCTCCTCGCTGCAGCGCGCGTTTGCGCAGGTGGGGCTGGAGCCGAGCATCGCGCTCACTGCGCTGGATGCCGACCTGATCAAGACCTATGTGCGCGCAGGGCTTGGCGTGGGATTGGTTGCGGAAATGGCGGTCAACGCGTTCGACGAGGATCTGCGCGCCTGGCCGGCGCCCGCGCCGATTGCCGAGTGCATCGCCTGGGCGGTGCTGCCGCGCGACCGCGTGCTGCGCGACTACGCGCTGGATCTGGTGCATGTGCTCGCGCCGCAAATCGACAAGCGCGATCTGCGCCGGGTGCTGGACGGTAACCAGGCGCCGAACTGGCCACTGCCGCCGACCTGGGAATCGTTGACCCAGACCATCACCAGCTGAGCGGCACGATGACCGAGCCATTGCGTCCGGCACTGAGCAGGCTATGGTCGTCCGAGCCGGACGGCGGCATGTCGCTGCAGCTGTCGGCCAGGATCGAGGGTCGCGAACATGAGGTACTGACGGTGCTCGCCGACCCGCGCGACGAAGCGTTATGGGTGGCGGTGCAGGCGGGCAGCGCGCGTGTGCAGATTCCGCTGGACGTGCTGCGCAAGGCGCTGGAGGTTGCGGCCGAGGAGGTGCATTCGGCCGCGTGGTTCGCGCGCCAGGATGCGGATGCGTCCGAGGCCTGAGGCCGCGATATAGCGTTAACACGCCCCTGGCGAGCAGTCGTCGGGCGGAATGGACGGCGCACCGGAGCCGGAGTGGACGTGCGCGCATGGTCGTTCCACACATGGGCCATCGGCCGCGTCATCCGTGCGTGCGCGCGACCTTCGGTGCTGCGCTGCAGCGCAATCGCAGCAAAAAAATACTCATAGGATCAATGGAATGCGTGCGTTCCCGACAGCGCTGCCAGGTGTGCTGTGGGTGATTTTCCCTACCCGTGTCAGGGCGATGCAGCCGGCGTCGACCGGGCGCATCAAGTTGCGCGCTGCGTTGTCGAAAACCTTTATAGCAACCATGACGCGACACTCTCGAACGTCTAGGGGTGGACGGCGCAGAGCTGGCGATGCAGGGGATCGCATTGCCGGTGTGTTTCGCGGTGTCGTCGAAGGGTTGCTAGCGCTGTCGCATCACTGTTGCACGAGGCTGTGCACAGGGCGACTGGCGCATCCGGGTCCCTGGGGAGAGGCCTGGCGTGCTTGGCGGCGGACCCGGGTCGGGAGCCCGGGTCCGCCTTTTTTGTGTTCCGCAGCGGCATCCCGGTTGAAGCTGGAACGGCGCCAAGCCGTGCCCGATGCAGTGCAGGCAGTGCGCGATCAGGGCCGGGCTGGATTCTTACACCTGCGGCGGGTTGCCGGGGCTCAGCGGTCGCCGTTGACGCGCGACTTGGCGTGGCGCGGGCAGCTGCAACGTCGGCTCGACGCGATGGAAGGGCCGGCGCGCTCTGGTCCGGCCATAGCCCGATGCCCAAACCGGTGCGACCCCAGGCGTACGCCGCGAAGCCCGAACACGCTGCGAGCCACGCATCGTCAAGCCAAGGGAATCCGCACCGAAAAACAGGTGCCGCCCTGCGGCCGTGGCCGGACGTCCACCTCGCAGCCCAACGTCTCGGCAGTGCGATGCACGATCCACAGGCCGATGCCCAAACCGTCGCTGCGCGGGTCGGCCTGGCGGAACGCCTGGAAGACCTGCTCGGGATGGTCCATGTTCAAGCCGATGCCGCTGTCGATGATGTCCACTTCCGCAAAACCGGGGCGGCGACGAGTGCCGACCAGCACGCGGCCACGCTCGGTGTACTTGATGGCATTGCCGACCAGGTTGCCGATCAAGGTGGTCAGCAGTGTGGGGTGGCTGCGCACGCGCAGCGAGGTGTGCACGTAGCGAAGGGCCAGGTACTTGTCGATGGCCGGTTGACGCCACACGCCGAGAACCGAATGCAGCACGTCTTCCAGCTGCAGCGGCTGCAGGTCCGGCATGGCGGCCTCGCTTGCGGCGGCCAGCGTGGCCAGCTCGTCCAGGCTGCGGCCGACCAGGCTGATCGCATCGCGTGCGGTCACCAAGGTCGGAATGGAGTCGACGTTGGCATGCCGGCGCATCTTGTCGATGGCGTAGGCGGCAGTGCGCAGCGGGGTCTTCAGATCATGCCCGGCGATGGCCATCAGGCGGCTGCGGTAGCGATCCGATTCCTCGGCGATGGCCAGTGCGCGGCGCAGTTCCAGCTGCGCCATGGTCTGGCGTGCCAGTGCACGCAGGGCTTCCACCTGCTCGTCGGTGAGCTGGCGTGGTTTCCGGTCCAGGACGCAGACCGTGCCCAGCGGCAGGCCGTCGGGCGTCTTCAGCAAGGCACCTGCATAGAAATAGAGCGGTGCTTCGCCAGTGACCAGCGGATTGCGCGAAAAGCGGATGTCTTCGCGCGTGTCCGGCACCACCAGCACATCGTTGTCGAGCAGCGCGTGCGCGCACATCGACTTGAACAATGGGGTCTCGCGCTCGCCCATCCCGAGCTCGCTCTTGAACCACTGGCGGTCCGCGTCGACCAGGCTGATCAGCGCGATCGGCGTCTGGCAGATGATCGAGGCAAGCCGGGTGATGTCTTCGAAGGCCGCTTCGCGCGGGGTGTCGAGAATGCCGTAGCTGCGCAGCGCCTGGAGACGCAATGCTTCGCTGGGAGGCTTGGGTGCGCAGGGAAGCGGTTCGGCCGCTCGATCGGACAGGATGGTGCTCATGCGCGCAGCTACAAGGTGGAAGCGGCAAGCATAGGGCATGCCAAGGCTCATCATGTGTCTACGGTCACAGAGGCCGGACGAAAGTGTGACTGCCGACCAGCACGGCGACGCGTGACGCGTCCGGCGTGCGGTCAACGGGCTCGGAAGCTGAAGCGGCAGGCCCAGCCGATTCTGGCGCGCCGGTTCCGGCGCATGCCTGGGCGCGGATCATTCGGGGCGACCGGTGCAACCGGGTGCGACATCCGGTCGCGCATCGGCCGCGACCATCGCCCCGGCTTGCGTGGCGGCTTACACTTCCAGGCATGCTGCGTTTGTCCCGTCGCCACCGGTTGTTGCCCCTGCTTGCCTGTCTGGCGGTGGTGCTGATGCTGGTCGCTCCGCTGATCAGCCGCTGGAGCCAGGCGCAGCCGAGCGAGCCGATGTGCATGGGCGTTCCGGCCCTGTCGGCAGAGAGCTCGCTGCATGCCGGCCATCGAACCCAGCCGCCAGCTATGGCCGTGGACGCGCAGCCCGGCGCCGTAGTGAACACGCAGCACGCCGGCAGCCACGACGCAGCGACGCATGGTGAAGCCTGCGATTACTGCGTCTTGGCCGCACGCTTGCTGCCAGTGCTCATCGTGGCGTTGCTGTGCCTGCTGCAGCTGCGGCCGACGCCGGCTCCGGCGGTCACCCAGGCAAGCGCACGCGCGGTCTTTCGATGGGCCGCACTCGGCGCACGCGGACCACCGCTGGCTGCATAAGCTGGCCCCTGTGCGGGCGTCCATGCAGCAATGCCCCGTGCGCGCCTGAGGTTGTCGGCGTCACTGCCGGGCAGTGCGGGCGACTCGCTTCTTATCCAGTGATGCCGATGCGCGCCGCGACGGTGGCAGCGCACGGCTGTGCGGCCGTGCAGTCACGGCGAAGGGTTGGTCATGCGTCTGCGGTTGTTGAAAGCGATGTGGTGCGCGCCGTCGTTGGCGTTGGTGTGGGGGCCTGCATGTGATGTGCAGGCGCAAGACGCGGCACTCACCCTGGGCAAGCTGCAGGTGAGCGAGCATGCGCAGCGCAGCCCGAGTACGGTGCGCGTGCTGAGCTCGGTGGATGTGATCGGTGGCGAGCTGCTGCACGATCAGCATGTGGACTACAGCTGGGAGCTGCTGATGCGCGCGCCCGGGGTGCAGGTTACCCAGTTCCGCATGGGTACCGATGCAGGGCGTTTTTCGTTTCGCGGATTCAATGGCGAAGGACGCATCAATGCGGTGAAACTGCTGATCGACGGCATCCCCAGCAACGACAACGCCGGCGCCATGCCGTATCTGGACGCGGTATTTCCGCAGGACATCAGCGCCATCGAGATCGTGCGCGGCACCAACGACGCGCGCTATGGCTTGAATGCCATTGCCGGCAGCGTGGACGTGCTCACCCGTACCGGCGGCAACGACGGCCGCTTGAGCGTGACGGCCGGCAGCTTCGATGCGCGCGAGGTGCAACTGAGCAAGGGGTTCGAACAGGGCGTCTGGAGCCAGAACTATGTGCTGGCCTGGCGCGACTCGGACGGCTATCGCGATCATGCCGACGCACGCAAACGCAGCGTGGCGGGCAAGTGGTTCTACACCGACCCGGACGGTGCATTCCGCGCAGGGCTCACCACGCGGTACTACGACAACCATGCCTTGGAAGCCGGCTATCTGGATGCCGCCACCGCACGTGCGGCGCCGCGCAGCTCGCCGGACTATGCGCAGGACGACCGCAGCGAGCGTCGCACGAGCCAGACTGCGTTGCATGCGGACGGTGCGCTCGGCGAGCAGGCGCAATGGAGCGCCAAGGCCTACCAGAACGACTACCACAATCAACGCTGGGTACGGTTTTCTGCGGCCGGGCTGCAGCAGGAACGCGATACCGACGAAACCCATCGCGGGCTGCTGCTGCGTAGCAACTGGCAGCCGGACTGGGGCGCGCTGCAGGCCAACCTGGAAGCCGGGGTGGATGCGCAGTGGCAGGACAACCAATCGCAGCGGTATCGCACCGTGGCGCGTGTGCGCGGGGCACAACTACGCGATTGGGACTACGACCTGCGCACGCGTGGTGCGTATGTGCAGGCGGTGCTGACCCCGATTGCACGCCTGCAGCTGGTGCCGGGGTATCGCATCGATCGTGTCGATGGACAGCTGCACGACGTGCTGGCCGGCGTCGTCGCGCCAACCTACGACTACGGCACCATCAAGCAACCCAAGTTCAGTGCCAGCTACCGCGTGGGCGAGCAGGGCAGCGTGTATGCGAACTGGGGGCGCACGTTCCAGATCGGCAGCGGCGATGGCGCCTACCGCCGCCAGCCCGGCAATCTGGGGCCCTCGATCAACGACGGCTGGGAGACCGGCTTGAAGTTCGCACCGTCGTCCCTGCTGGATGGGCGCCTGGCGTATTGGGAGCAGCGCGCCTCCGGCGAGGTGGCGACCATTTTTGGCGTCAATGGCGTGGTCGGCATCGGTGATGTGGCCAATGTCGGCCGTACCCTGCGGCGCGGTTGGGATGCGCAGCTCAACCTGCAGCCGGCCGAGCATTGGCGTGCATGGGTCTCGTATTCGCGGCAGAAGGCCAGCATCGCCACGCCCGATCCGAGCGCCCCGGCCACGCGCGGCAAGGAGATCGAAAACGTGCCGCACTGGTTGGCCACCGCCGGGCTGGAGTGGCAGGTCAGTTCGTCGGTGCAGGTGAGCGCCTGGGGCAACGCACAAGGCGATTACTACCTGGAACGCACCAACACGTTGGGCCGCACCGGCGGCTACGCCTTGCTCAACCTGGGCGCGCGCTGGGCGGTGGATGCGCGCAATGCGCTCAGCCTGCAACTGCGCAACGTCACCGATCGCGCGTATGTGTACGCCTGGTACGACAGCGGCAGCTCCGGTTATTCGCCCGGCGATGGGCGTGCGTTGTCGGTGTCGTGGGATTGGAGCTTCTAATGCACGCAACGATTGACCACGGTGGCGTGGACGAGGCACGCCAAGCCAGTCGCTGGCGCTTCTATCGCGCGGTGTGGCGCTGGCATTTTTATGCCGGGCTGCTCGTGCTGCCTTTCATCATTTGGCTGGCGGTGACCGGGGCTGCGTTCCTGTACCAGGACGCCATCGACCGCAGCGTGCACCACGGGTTGAAGGTGGTGCCGGTAGGCGATGCGCGCCTGCCCGCACAGCAGTTGGTTGCCGCTGCACAAGGGCGCTACGGCGGCAGCTTGTTTGTGTACACCACGCCCAAACGCGCCGATGCGAGCGCCGAAATCGGGCTGGTGGACGCGCACGGCGTGCGGCAGGTGGTGTATGTCGACCCATACCGTGCGCGGGTGTTGGGTGCCTTGCCCGAGCACGGCACGCTGAGCTGGACGATCCGCCGGCTGCATAGTCTTGCGCTGGTGGGGCCATATGCGCGCGGCCTGATCGAAATGGCCGGCGGATGGGCCATCGTGCTGGTGCTCACGGGGGTGTATCTGTGGTGGCCGCGCGGACGACGCGGCGGCGTGATCAGCGTGCGCGGCAAGCCGAAGCAGCGGCGGTTCTGGCGCGACCTGCACGCAGTGACCGGTGCCGGGGTTGGTGCGATCCTGCTGTTCCTGGTGCTGACCGGCATGCCGTGGTCGTGGCTGTGGGGTGCGCAGGTCAATCGCTGGGCCAATGGGCATGATTTCGGCTATCCCGCCGGGTTGCGCGTGCAGCAGCCGATGTCGCAGCAACGCTTGGCCGACAGCGGCGAGCCGGCGTGGTCGCTGCGGCAGGCGCGCCTGCCGGAATCGGTGGTGCCTGCACAGCGCGCTGGCGCGGCGGAACAACACGCGCATGGCGAACAAGCACCTGCGTTGCAGGTGGCCGACGACCATGTCGAGCACTCCGGGCATGGCGCGCCCTCGGCAAATGCAGCCCACGCAGGCAACGAAGATCACGCAGGGCACCTGGCGCAGTCGCAGCACGCGGCCCGACACGCGCACTCGGCAGACAACGTGCATGCCGATCACGGCGATTCGGCTGGATTCGCTGCGCCGGGACGCGGCGCGATCGGCCTGGATGCCGCGATGGCGCGCTTTCAGGCACGCGGCATCCAGCCGGGATATAGCGTGGCGCCGCCGCGTGGTGCGACCGGGGTCTATACCGCGTCGGTGTACCCGGCCGATCTGCGGCGGCAGCGGGTGATCCATCTGGATCAGTACAGCGGTGCGGTATTGCTGGACATGCGCTATCGCGACTACGGGCCGCTGGCCAAGCTGCTGGAATGGGGCATCAATGTGCACCTGGGCCAGCAATACGGCACTGCCAACCAGTTGATCCTGTTGTTGGCCTGCATCGCCATCGTGCTGTTGTGCGTCAGCGCTGCGGTGATGTGGTGGAAGCGCCGCCCCAGCGGTGGCTTGGGCGTACCGCCGTTGCCGGCCGACCCGCGCACATTACGCGGCCTGATGGCGTTGCTGGTGCTGTGCGGTCTGATCTTCCCGCTGGTCGGCCTGTCGCTGGTGCTGATGTGGGCGTTCGATCGTTACTGGATGCGGCGCGCACACGCCGATGCCTTGGCGGGTTGATGCGCGCGCTTTTGAGTGAGTGCAGCGCGCAGCGCGTTGCCGTTGCATCCTGGATCTCGCATGTCCATCCAGCTGCCGCAGATGCGGGTGAACGCGTCGCCCGCACACGTGCAGCCGGCAGCGGGCGGCTCTGCCGCTAGATCTCTTCGTGGATGCCGCACTCGCGCTTCAGGCCGAAGAAACGCGTGTCTTCTTCGCGCATGCCGGGTTCCCAGCGACGAGTGGTGTGGAAATCGCCGATGGACACGTAGCCTTGTTCCCACAGCGGGTGATACGGCAGATCGTGCGCTTGCAGGTATTGCCACACGTCGCGATCCGTCCAGTCGGCGATCGGGCTGATCTTGTAGCGTTCGCCGCGCTTTTGCACGATCGGCGTCTGCGCGCGGCCGCCGGACTGGCTGCGGCGCAGGCCGGTAAACCAGGTGCCCACCTCGAGTTCGTCCAGGGCCCGGCGCATCGGTTCGACCTTGCGCAGATTGTTGTATTGATCGATGCCGACCATGCCTTGCTCCCACAGGCGGCCGTGGCGCGCTTCCATCCAGGCGCGGCTGACCAGCGGGCGATACACCTTGAGATTGAGCTTGAGTCGGTCGGTCAGGGCATCGGCGAAGCGGTAGGTTTCCGGAAACAGGTATCCGGTGTCGACCAGGATCACCGGGATGTCCGGGCGCTGCTGACTGAGCAGATGCAAGGTGACCGCCGATTGCGCGCCGAAGCTGGACGACAGCGCCGCGTTCTGCGGGCCATGCTGCAGCGCCCAGGCCACGCGTTGGTCGGCACGCAGCCCTTCCAGCTGCGCATTGAGCGCGTCCAGATCGTCGAACGCGGAAGAGGTGATCGATGCAGCAGGCAGCGCGGTCATGCGAGCAATTCCAGGTCGAGGCGACGGTGCGTGGGGTAGGGCGGCAATGCGATCACGCCGGCGCGATGCAGGAAATCGCCGAAGCCTTCATCGTTGGCGTGGTCGCCTTCGGTGGCATAGCGCGCCAGCAGCGGTTCCAATGCGGCCAGGATCTCCGGCTCGGTGATGTTTTCGCGGTACAGCGTATTGAGCCGCTGGCCGCGACGGTCGCCACCCAGCATCAGGTTGTAGCGCCCGGGCGCCTTGCCCACCAGCGCAATCTCGGCCAGGTATGGGCGCGAGCAGCCGTTCGGGCAACCGGACAAGCGCAGCACGATCGGCGTGTCGGCCAGTCCGTGTTGCTGCAGCAGCGGCTGCAGCGCGGCGCTGAAATCGGGCAGGTAGCGCTCGGCTTCGGCCATCGCCAGGCCGCAGGTAGGCAGTGCCACGCAGGCCATTGCGCCGCGCGCCAGGGCGGTGGCGGCGCGGTTGCCGGCATCCAGCCCGTACTGCACCACCAGCGCATCGACACGTCCGCGCTCGCTGGCCGGCACGCCGGCGATCACCAGATTCTGGTTGGGCGTCATGCGGAACTGGCCAATGTTCAACTGCGCGATTGCGCGCAGCCCGCTCAGATGCGCTGCGGTGTCGGTGTCGGCAATGCGGCCGGCCGGCAGGGACAGGGTCAGGTGCCACAGCCTGTCTTCGCCTTCGACCCAGCCATAGCGGTCGCCGTTGTGGTCGAACGCGAACGGCTGCGCCGGTTGCAGGGCGAACCCGGCGCGGCGCTCGATCTCGGCCACGATGGTGTCCATCCCGTGGTCGTCGATGGTGTACTTGAAGCGCGCGCGCTTGCGCACCGCACGGTTGCCTAGGTCGCGTTGCGTGGTGACCACGGCAGTGGCGATATCGAGCAACTGGTCGCGGCTCACGAAGCCGATCACGTTGGCCACGCGCGGCCAGGTCTCGGCATCGCCGTGCGAGGCGCCCATGCCGCCACCGATGCTGACGTTGTAGCCCAGTAGCTCGCCGTCGCGCAGGGTCGCGATAAAACCAAGATCGTTGGCGAACACGTCCACGTCGTTGAGCGGCGGTGCGGCGAAGCCGATCTTGAACTTGCGTGGCAGATAGCGCTCGCCGTAGATCGGCTCGTCCTCGCTGCCGGAGCCGGACACGCGCTCTTCGTCCAGCCAGATTTCGTAGTAAGCCCGTGTGTTGGGGAGCAGGTGTTCGGAGACGCGCGCCGCATCGGCGTACAGCGTGGCGTGCGCCTTTGAGAGCAGCGGATTGGCCGCCACCTGCACGTTGCGATTGACATCGCCGCAGGCGGCCAGCGTATCGATCAGGGTGGCATTGATGGCCTGCATGGTGGCCTTCAATTCGCGCTTGATCACGCCATGGAACTGGAAGGCCTGGCGCGTGGTGACGCGCAGCGAATGATTGGCATAACGGGTGGCGATGCCATCCAGTGCCAACCACTGCGTGGGCGTGATCACTCCGCCCGGCGTGCGCGTGCGGATCATGAACTGGTACGCCGGCTCCAGCTTCTGCCGCCGCCGCTCGTCGCGGATGTCGCGGTCGTCCTGCTGGTAGCTGCCGTGGTACTTGATCAGGGTCTGATCGTCCTCACGCAACGCACCGGTCACCGCATCGGCCAGGCTCTGTTCCAGCGACCCACGCAGACGGCGGCTTTCGGATTTGATGTCTTCGACAGAGTGGCTCATGAGAATCGGAAATCGGGAATGGGGAATCGTGAAAAACGGCGCAGTTGGTCGGAAGAACTCGGACATGGGCTGTTCCCATTCCCGATTCCCCACTCCCGATTCTCGGCACTAATAGACATCCCGCGCATAGCGCCCCTCCACCTGCAGTTGGGTGAGATACGCGGCGGCGGCTCCGGCATCCAGGGCGCCGTGCGATGCGACGATGTCGAGCAGGGCGGCGTGCACGTCCTTGCCCATGCGGGTGGTGCCGCACACATACACGTGCGCGCCGCCCTGCAGCCAGGCATAGACCTCGGCGCCACGCGCGCGCAGGCGGTGTTGCACGTAGAGCTTTTCGGCCTGGTCGCGCGAGAACGCCAGGTCCAGCGCGTGCAGCTCGCCGCGTTGCAGGGCCAGTTGCCATTCGGCCTGATACAGGAAATCGGTATTGAAATGCTGGGCGCCGAAGAACAACCAGTTACGGCCCTTGGCGCCGGTTTCCGCGCGCTCCTGCACGAAGCCGCGGAACGGTGCCACGCCGGTGCCCGGGCCGATCATCAGGATGTCGCGATCGGTATCGGCCGGCACGCGGAAGCGGTCGTTCGGTTCGATGTACACCGGCGCAGTGTCGCCGTCGCCAAGTGCGGCCAGAAAGCCGCTGGCCGAACCCAGGTGCGCATGCCCATGCGCCTGGTAGGCGACCTCGTCCACGGCCAGATGCACCTCATCGCCCACGCGCTTGCGGCTGGAGGCGATGGAATACAGCCGCGGGGTGAGCGGACGCAGCGCGGCGAGCAGGCCGGCGTGGTCCCAATCCGCCGGCCAGCGGCGCAGTACGTCGATCACCTGGTGATCGGCGAGCAGCGACGCCAGGCCGGCAGTCTGGGTGGGGGCGAGCAGCGCTTGCAGTTCTTGCGCGCCTGCGCGCTCGGCGTGTGCGGCGAGAAACGGTCGCGACAGTTTGGTCAGTTCGCGCTGGGTAGCGAGCCATGCATGCACTGCCAGTGTCTGCTCGCCGACGGTGACTGCGGCATCGCCATCCAGCCGCAAGGTCTGCAGCACCGCATCGACCAATGCGGGTGGGTTGCGGTG
Source organism: Xanthomonas sp. NCPPB 3569 (assembly GCF_041475645.2). Classification (NCBI taxonomy): domain Bacteria; kingdom Pseudomonadati; phylum Pseudomonadota; class Gammaproteobacteria; order Lysobacterales; family Lysobacteraceae; genus Xanthomonas; species Xanthomonas sp. NCPPB 3569. The sequence goes on along the minus strand of NZ_CM192969.1, from coordinate 3,842,392 downwards.
GCGGATGCCCAGCGCGTCGCCCGGTTCGTAGCTCAGGCCGCTGCCTTCCAGCGAAAATTCCAGATGCCGCACGCGCTTGCCGGGCACCGCGTAGACGCGAAATCCCGGGCCCTTGAAATCGCGCCCGCTGATGATTTGATTGGACAACAGCTCGGCGGCGAACGGCTGCTGATGCGACCACACTGGCGTGGCCGGGGCGCTGCGCAGCGGCGTGACCGTGGCCGAGTGCAGGCCGCTCTTGAGCTGCTCGCGCGCATGCGTGAGCGCCTGCGCGCGCCACGGCACGGCGACGCTGTCGATGTCCAGATCGGCTTCGCCGCGCGGCTGCACGCGGCGGCCGCCCAGTTCGGCCAGGCGCTCGTCGATGCGTCGGGCGATACCGCAGAAATCGGCATAACTGGAATCGCCCAGACCCAGCACCGCGTACTTGAGCTCGGGCAACTTGGGTGCGCGACGGCCGGTGAGGAATTCCACCAGGCCGATCGCATCGTCCGGCGGGTCGCCTTCGCCCTGGGTGCTGATCACCACATACAACAGCCGCTCACCGGCCAGATCGCGGGTGGGGTAGGCATCGGCGCGCACCAGGCGCACGCTCAGACCCGCCGCTTCGGCCTCGGCGGCCAGGTGCTCTGCCTGGCGACGGGCATTGCCGGTCTGGCTGCCGTACAGCACGGTCAGGCGCTGGCCTTCCTGCACGAGTGCCTGGGCTTGTCCGCCCGGCAACACGGCCAGCGCGCGCGGCGGATGGCCCTGCGCCAACCCGGCGGTGTAACCGGACAGCCACCACAGCGCTGCGGGGTCCAGGCCGTCGACCAACCGGTCCAGCAGCGCCTTGCGCTCGTCGGGCAAGGGGCTGGGCGGTAGCGCGGAACTGGCAGCGGTCATTCGGATCCGGGGGCTTGGATGAGAGAGACGATGTTAGGGAAGCGTTGCGCCATCAGAAAGGAATTGCCGTTATCGCGTTATGCCGGGCGCTTATTTCGTGCAGTCATCAGGGCGGCACACACTGCAGCGCCTTGCCCTACCATCGGCTGGTCTGCCCGCCGACACCCACGACATTCCGATGACCCTGCCGCCGCTGTCCCATCTCGACCGGCTCGAAGCCGAAAGCATCCACATCCTGCGCGAAGTCGCCGCCGAGTTCCGGGCTCCGGTGATGCTGTATTCGGTGGGCAAGGACAGCTCGGTGCTGCTGCACCTGCTGCTCAAGGCGTTCGCGCCATCGCGGCCGCCGATCCCGCTGCTGCATATCGACACGCGCTGGAAGTTTCGCGAGATGATCGCCTTCCGCGACCGCCGCGCGGCCGAGACCGGCGTGGACCTGCGCGTGCACATCAACCCAGACGGCGTTGCGCAGGACGTTGGCCCGATCAGCCACGGTGCCGCCGTGCACACCGACATCATGAAGACCCAGGGCCTGAAGCAGGCGCTGGAGCAGGGCGGTTTCGATGCGGCGATCGGCGGGGCACGCCGGGACGAAGAGAAATCGCGCGCCAAGGAGCGTGTGTTTTCGTTTCGCACCGCGCGCCATCGCTGGGACCCGAAGAACCAGCGCCCGGAGTTGTGGAATCTCTACAACGCGCGCACCGGTCCGGGCGAGAGCGTGCGGGTGTTTCCGCTTTCCAACTGGACCGAGCTGGACATCTGGCTGTACATCTACCGCGAGAAGATTCCGGTGGTGCCGCTGTACTTCGCCGCCCCGCGCCCGGTGGTGGAGCGCGACGGTGCCTGGATCATGGTCGACGACGCACGCCTGCCGCTGCACCCGGGCGAAACCCCGCAATCGCGCTCGGTGCGCTTCCGCACGCTGGGCTGCTACCCGCTTACCGGCGCGATCGAGTCCAACGCCGACACGCTGGAAGCGGTCATCGCCGAAATGCTGGTGAGCACCAGCTCCGAGCGCCAGGGCCGCATGATCGACCACGCCCCGGGCGCATCGATGGAACAGAAGAAGCTTGAGGGGTATTTCTGATGGGCAGTGAATGGGGAATGGAGAATGGGGAATCGCAACAGCGGTTGCCGGAAGACGTCACGTTGGCGGAGAACGCTTTTGCGATTCCCGATTCCCGACTCCCAATTCCCGGCAGCATCGGTGCCTACCTCCAGCAACACGAATCCAAGCCGCTGCTGCGCTTCATCACCTGCGGCAGCGTGGACGACGGCAAGAGCACGCTGATCGGGCGGTTGCTGTACGACAGCAAGCGCCTGTTCGACGATCAGCTTGCCGCGCTGGAAAGCGATAGCCGACGGCATGGCACGCAGGGCGGGGGCATCGACTATGCACTGCTGATGGATGGGCTGGCGGCCGAACGCGAGCAGGGCATCACCATCGATGTGGCCTACCGCTATTTCGATACCGACCGGCGTAAATTCATCGTCGCCGATTGCCCAGGGCACGAGCAGTACACGCGCAACATGGCCACCGGCGCGTCGACTGCCGATGTGGCGGTGGTGCTGGTGGATGCACGCAAGGGCCTGCTGACGCAGACCCGCAGGCATAGCTACATCGTCTCGTTGCTGGGCATCCGGCATGTCGTGCTGGCGGTCAACAAGATGGACCTGGTGGACTACGACGCGCAGGTGTTCGCCGACATTGCGGAAGGCTACGCCGCGCTCGCCGCGCAGCTGGGCATCGCCCAGGTGCAGTGCATTCCGCTGTCGGCGCTGGCGGGCGAAAATCTGTCCAGCGCTTCGACGCAGATGCCGTGGTACAGCGGCCCGCACCTGCTGCAGCACCTGGACACGGTGCAGTTGGAGCCGCCGGACGCCGGTAGCGGCCTGCGCCTGCCGGTGCAATGGGTCAACCGCCCCAACGCGCAGTTCCGTGGCTATGCGGGCACGATTGCGGCCGGCCAGGTGCGCGCGGGCGACGCGGTGGTGGTGGTGCCGTCCGGGCGCCGCACGCAGGTGGCGAGCGTGCGCGGTGCCAACGGCGAGGTCGACAGCGCACGCGCCGGCCAGGCAGTGACGCTGACCTTGCGCGATGAGATCGACGTCAGCCGTGGGGACATCATTGCCGCCATCGACGACCCGCCGGAGGTGGCCGACCAGTTCGCCGCGCATCTGCTGTGGATGGACGATGCGGCGTTGCTGCCTGGCCGCCCGTACTGGCTCAAGATCGGCACCCGCACGGTGACCGTGAGCGTCAGCGAAATCAAGCACAAGGTCGATGTGAACACGCAGGAGCGACTGGCCGCCAAACGGCTGGAGCTCAACGAGGTGGGTTACTGCAACCTGGCACTGGACGAACCGATCGCGTTCTCGCCTTACGCGCGCAACCGCGTGCTCGGCGGGTTCATCCTGATCGACCGCCAAAGCAATGCCACCGTGGCCGCCGGCACGCTGGAATTTGCGTTGCGTCGCGCCGGTAACGTGCACTGGCAGCATCTGGACGTGGATCGCAGCGCACGCGCGCGCATCAAGGGCCAGGCGCCACGCGTGTTGTGGTTCACCGGGCTCTCGGGTGCCGGCAAGTCAACTGTCGCCAACCTGGTCGACAAGCGTCTGCACGCGCTGGGCTACCACACCTTCATCCTGGACGGCGACAACGTGCGGCACGGGCTCAACCGCGACCTGGGCTTCACCGACGAAGACCGCGTGGAAAACATCCGGCGCGTGGCCGAAGTGGCGCGCCTAATGGCCGATGCCGGCCTGATCGTGCTGGTGAGTTTCATTTCCCCGTTCCGGGCCGAGCGGCAACTGGCGCGCGAGCGCTTCGAGCAGGGCGAGTTCGTCGAGGTCTTCGTGGACGTGCCGCTGGCGGTTGCCGAGGCACGCGATGTGAAAGGGCTGTACCGCAAGGCGCGCGCCGGGCAGATTCCCAATTTCACCGGGATCGATTCGCCGTACGAGGCCCCCCAGAACCCGGAGATCCATCTTCACGCCGATGGTGAGAATGTAGAGGCGCTGGCGCACCATGTGCTCGAATATCTTGGGCTGGAACGCTAGGCGCGGCGAATACGGCAGGGCCGGCGGTCGTCAGGCAACGCGGCGCGTGTGCGCAGCGGCGGTGTATGACCCCATACATGCGGCTGCTGCATACCGGTGGCGTCGGTCTGACGCATGCGCAGCCAGGCCATGGTCGCGCTGACCAGCGCATCGTGCCGAGGACAGCAAGGGTCTTTGGTCATGGTGCAAAGCGCGCCCTTTCTGTCAATTCATGGCGGCTAGGTCGGTAAACTTTCGACGTACCCTGCCAGGATGTTCTGATGCTTGTTCTGCCCAGCGCGCGCGTTTGCGCCGCGCTCTTGTTGGCCGCTGTGCTGGCCGGTTGCAGCCGTCAGGCCAGTACGCCGGCCGCCGCCAAACCCATTCCGGTCTCGGTGCAGGCGGTGGCCACCCAACCCTGGAACTCGACTGTGCAGTCGATCGCCACCGTGCGTGCGCGCGAATCGGTGGCGCTCACCGCTGCGGTCAGCGATGTGGTGGAGCAGGTGTATTTCGACAGCGGCGACGAGGTCAAGGCCGGGCAATTGCTACTGCGTCTGCGCGGCAATTCGCAGCAGGCGGCATTGACCGCCGCGCAGGCCACCTTCGAAGAAACCGACCAGTTATACCGCCGCCAGTTGAGTCTGGTTGGCCAGCAGCTGGTGGCCAAGTCCACCGTGGACACGCAACGCGCGCTGCGCGATGCCGCGCAGGCGCGCGTGCAGCAGATGCGTGCGGAAATCATCGACCGCGAGGTGCGCGCGCCGTTTTCCGGCGTGCTGGGCATCCGCCAGATCAGCCCTGGCTCGCTGATCACCTCCAGCACGGTGATCGCCACGCTGGACGATGTGGCGCGCATGTACGTGGATTTCCAGGTGCCGGAATCGCAGTTCGGCCTGGTGCAACTCGGTAATGCGGTGAGCGGCAGCGCGGCGGCGTATCCGGGCGCGCAGTTCCAGGGCGAGGTGGTGACGATCGATTCGCGGATCGATGAAACCACGCGCTCGGTGACGGTGCGCGCGGATTTCCCCAACGACGATCGCCGGCTGCGTCCGGGCATGCTGCTGGATGTGCGGCTGTTCCAGCCGGCGCGGCAGGCGGTGGTGATCCCGGAAATCGCGGTGGTGCAGGTGGGGCGCGAATCGTACGTGTTCCGGGTCAAGCCCGACAGCACCGTGGAGCGTGCCGATGTGCGGCTGGGCGAGCGCCGCGATGGCAAGGTGGAAATTCTCGAAGGCATCAAGGCCGGTGAGCGCATCGTGGTCGATGGCACTGGCAAGCTGCGCCCGGGCCTGAAGGTTGCCGATCAGGCGGCGCCCGCAGCGCCACGCCCGCAGGCGGCCGCACAATGAAACTCTCCGACCTGTCGATCACCCGCCCGGTGATGGCGGTGGTGATGAGCTTGCTGCTGATCGTGCTGGGGGTGATGTCGTTCACCCGCCTTACCTTGCGCGAACTGCCGGCGATCGACCCGCCCATCGTCTCGGTGGATGTGGAATACACCGGCGCTTCTGCCGCAGTGGTGGAAAGCCGCATCACCCAGGTGCTGGAAGACGCGCTGGCCGGCATCGAGGGTATCTCTACCATCGAGGCGCGCAGCCGCAATGGTTCTTCGGACATCAGCATCGAGTTCGTGCAATCGCGCGATGTGGAAGCCGCTGCCAACGACGTGCGCGATGCGGTCAGCCGGGTGTCCGACCGCATGCCCGACCAGGCGCGTCCACCGGAGATTTCCAAGGTCGAGGCCGACGCCGACCCCATCCTGTGGCTCAACATGAGCTCCAGCACGATGGACACGCTGCAGCTGTCCGACTACGCCGAGCGCTATGTGGTCGACCGCTTCTCCAGCCTGGATGGCGTGGCGCCAGTGCGCATTGGCGGGCGCCAGCGCTATGCGATGCGTATCTGGCTGGACCGCGACCAACTGGCCGCGCGCGCGCTCACCGTGGCCGATGTGGAAGCCGCGCTGCAGAACGAGAACGTGGAATTGCCGGCCGGCAGCATCGAATCGGCGCAGCGCGACTTCACCCTGCGCGTGGAGCGCAGTTATCTCAAGCCGGAGGATTTTGCCAAGCTGCCGCTGAGCAAAGGCGACGATGGCTACGTCGTGCGGCTGGGCGACGTGGCCAAGGTGGAACTCACCTCGGCCGAGCGACGCGCCTATTTCCAGAGCAATGGCGTGCCCAACGTGGGGCTGGGCATCGTGCGCAACTCCACCGCCAATGCGCTAGATGTGGCGCGCGAAGCGCGTGCGCAGGCCGAAGAAGTGCAGAAGTCGCTCCCGAAGGGCACCAACATCTTCGTCGCCTTCGATACCACCACCTTCATCGATGCGGCGGTGGAGCGCGTCTATCACACGCTGGTGGAAGCGGTGGTGCTGGTGCTGGTGGTGATCTGGGTGTTCCTGGGCAGCGCGCGCGCCGCGCTGATTCCTGCGGTGACGGTGCCGGTGTGCCTGATTGCCGCGTTCATTGCGCTGTACGCGTTCGACTTTTCGATCAACCTGCTCACCCTGCTGGCCTTGGTGTTGTGTATCGGCCTGGTGGTGGACGATGCCATCGTGGTGGTGGAAAACATCCAGCGCCGGATCGATCTGGGCGAACCGCCGCTGGTGGCGGCCAAGCGCGGCACCGGGCAGGTGGCGTTCGCGGTGATTGCGACCACGGCCGTGCTGGTGGCGGTGTTCCTGCCGGTCGGTTTTCTGGAAGGCAATACCGGGCGGCTGTTCCGCGAACTGGCGGTGGCGCTGGCGGCGGCAGTGGCGATCTCGGCCTTCGTGGCGCTGACGCTGACGCCGATGATGTCGTCCAAGTTGTTGCGCGCGCACGGGCAGGCCAAGCCCAATCGCTTCCATCAATGGTTCGATGGGCGCATGCAGGCTGTATCCGGTGCGTATGGGCGCTCGCTGGAGCGGCATGTGCACCGCACCTGGATCTTTGCGCTGCTGATGCTGTTGGCGCTGGGCGCCAGCGCATGGCTGATGGGCCGCATTCCCTCCGAACTGGCGCCGGCCGAAGACCGCGGCAATTTCCAGATCATGATCGACGGCCCGGAAGGCGCCGGCTTCGATTACACGGTGGGGCAGATGCATCAGGTGGAAGACATCCTGCGCCCCTTCGTGGGGCCGGACAAACCCATCGTGCGCGCCAATCCGCGCGTGCCCGGCGGCTTTGGCAGCAGCGAGGAAATGCACACCGGCCGAGTCAGCGTGTTCTTGCAGGACTGGGAAAAGCGCACCCGCCCCACCACCGAAGTGGCCGATGAGGTGCAGCAGAAACTCAATGTGCTCAGCGGCGTGCGTGCGCGCACGCAGGTGAGCGGCGGGCTGGTGCGTAGCCGTGGCCAGCCGTTCCAGCTGGTGCTGGGCGGGCCGGATTACGCGGAGATCGCGCAGTGGCGCGACCGCATTTTGCAGCGCATGGAAGCCAACCCCGGCCTGGTCGGCCCCGACTCGGATTACAAGGAGACCCGCCCGCAGATGCGCGTCAATATCGACCGCCTGCGCGCGGCCGATCTGGGCGTGCCGGTCACTGCCATCGGCGGCGCGCTGGAAGCATTGATGGGCTCGCGCCGCGTCACCACCTTCGTCGACAACGGCGAGGAATACGACGTGATGCTGCAGGCCGGGCGCGAAGGCCGCATGGCGCCGGAAGACCTCACCGCCATTCGCGTGCGTTCCAACCGTGGCGAGCTGATCCCGCTCTCCAACCTGGTGACCTTGAGCGAAGTGGCCGAAGCCGGCACCTTGAACCGTTTCAATCGCCTGCGTGCGATCACGATCACCGCCGGCCTGGCACCGGGCTACCCGCTTGGCGATGCCATTGCCTGGGCGCAGCAGGCCGCGCAGGAGGAACTTCCCGAATATGCGCAGGTGGACTGGAAAGGCGAATCGCGCGAGTACCAGCAATCGGGCAGTGCGGTGTTGCTGACCTTCGGCATGGCGCTGCTGGTGGTGTATCTGGTGCTGGCCGCGCAATTCGAAAGCTTCGCGCACCCGTTGGTGATCATGCTCACCGTGCCGTTGGCGGTGCTGGGCGCGCTGGTGGGGCTGTGGCTGACCGGCGGCACGCTCAACCTGTTCAGTCAGATCGGCATCGTGATGCTGGTAGGACTGGCGGCCAAGAACGGCATCCTGATCGTGGAATTCGCCAACCAGTTGCGCGATGAGGGGCGCAGCGTGCATGCGGCCATCGTGGAGTCGGCATCGGTGCGTCTGCGCCCGATCCTGATGACCTCGATTGCCACGGTGGTCGGCGCGATCCCGCTGGTGGTGGCCGGCGGACCTGGCTCGGCCAGCCGCGCCACCATCGGCGTGGTGGTGATCTTCGGCGTCTCGCTGTCCACGTTGTTGTCGCTGTACGTGGTGCCGGCGTTCTACAGCCTGATCGCGCCGTTTACCAAGTCGCCCGAAGCGGTGGCACGCCAGCTGGAAACCCTGGAAGCGCAGACGCCGTCCGTGGGTGGGCATGCGTGAACGAGGCCGGTGGCGCAACGGCTGCCGGCGTTCGCCGATGCGGAAGGGGGCGCAAGACCATCGACGCCCTGGGCCGGCGTGTGCAGTCGTCCAGCTGAGCGCCCGGCGCCGCTGCGCGAGACGTTGCAGGCGGCGGCTATGTGCGCGCTGCGATCCGTCTCATACGGCTGTGCCTGGTAGGTCGGCGCTGTGAGCCCTCCTCACGCCGCCCGGCTGAAATAGGCGCGTGTCGTAGCCGATGTCGTAGGCGCGGCGTGGGTGCGAGCCGGTCGCCAACCAATGGCCCATGACAGTCATGGATGGATATGGTGCACTTCGACGATTGCCATCCCCGGAGTTGTCGATGCGTCGTCTTGCCTGTTTGCTTGCTCCTTCTCTTCTCGCGTTGTGCTGCGGCAATGCGCTGGCGCAGTCGTCCGGCGAGCCGGTTCCCAATGGCCGTCTGCCGACCTGGGCAGTACCGGAGCGCTATAGCCTCGCGCTCAAGATCGACCCGGAGCAGACCCAATTCAGCGGCCGCACCACCATTCGCGTGCAGCTCAAGCAGGCGTCCGACCATCTCTGGCTGCACGGCAAGGAGTTGAAGGTCAGCAAGGTCACCGTCAAGCCGGCTAAGGGCAAAGGCAAGGCGCTGACTGCACGCTATGTGGAAGCCGATGCGCAAGCCGGCGTGGCGCGGCTGGATTTCGGCCGCACGCTCACACCGCAGACGCTTACCGTGGAGATCGCCTACAGCGCGCCGCTCAACCAGCAGCTGCAGGGCCTGTACCAGGTGAAATACCAGGGCAAGGCGTATGCGATGACGCAAATGGAGCCGATCAGTGCGCGCTATGCGTTCCCGGGTTTCGACGAGCCGGCGTTCAAGACGCCGTTCGACATCAGCCTGACCGTGCCCAGCAATGACCAGGCGCTGGCCAACACCATCGCGACCTCGACCAAGCCGGCCGGCAAGGGCTGGAAGACGGTGACCTTCGCCCCGACCGTGCCGCTGCCGACCTATCTGGTCGCCTACGCCGCCGGCCCGTGGGACGTGGTGGATGTGGCGCCGATGCCGGCCACCCCGCAGCGCCCCAACGCCACGCCGTTGCGCGGCATTGCCGCCAAGGGCCAGGGCCCGCGCATCACCCCGGCGCTGGACCAGACCCCGGCCATCATCGCCGCGCTGGAGGACTACTACGCCTTCGGTTATCCGTTCGACAAGCTCGATCTGGTCGCTGCACCGGACTTCAGCGCCGGCGCAATGGAAAACCCGGGGTTTGTCACCTTCCGCGATTGGCTGCTGTTGCTGGACAAGGATTCGCCAGCCGAGAACGTGCAGCGCTCCTTCAACGTCAATGCGCACGAACTGGCGCATCAGTGGACCGGCGACACCGTGACCATGGCGTGGTGGGACGACCTGTGGCTCAACGAAGCCTTCGCCACCTGGATGCAGCAGAAGATCACCATGCAGCTGCATCCGGAATACCACGCCAACCTGGACCGCATCGGCGGCGCGCAGCATGCGATGGAGAACGACAGCCTGGTGAGCGCACGCAAGATTCGCCAGCCGATCACCGGCAATGGCGATATCGAAACCGCGTTCGACGGCATTACCTACCAGAAGGGCGCGGCAGTGCTGGCAATGTTCGAGGCCTTCGTTGGCGAAGACGTGTTCCGCGAGGGCATGCGCGCGTATATCGCCAAGCATCAGTTCGGTAACGCGACTGCCGACGACCTGGTCGATGCGATCGCAGAAGCGGCCGGCAAGGGCGATGATTTCAAGGCCGCATTTCGCAGCTTCCTCAACCAGCCGGGCGTGCCGTATCTGCAGACCCAGGTGGCCCGCGAAGGCGGCAAGACCGTGGTCAAACTGCAGCAGCAACGTTACCTGCCGCTGGGCTCCACCGGCTCTGCGGCGCAACAGTGGGGCGTGCCGGTGTGCGTGAAGTACGGCAAGGGCAAGAACCAGGTCGGTACCGCCTGCCAGTTGCTCGAAAACGGCAGCGGCAGCATCGTGCTGGAGGGCGCCGGCAAGAACACCTGGGTGTTCCCGAATGCGCGTGGCGCCGGCTATTACCGTTTCTCGCTGCCCAAGAAGCAATTGGCGGCGCTGGGCAAGCAGGTCGGCCAGCTGGACGATAACGAACAGCTCGCCTACGCCGATGCGATCAATGCGGCGTACCGGCATGGCGATGCCGACAACGCGGCCGTGCTGGCAGCGCTCGCGCAGTTGGCGCCGTCGGCATCGGCCGACGTGTCCACCGCGCTGCTGGAACGCTTCGTGTGGATCTGGCGTTACCAGGCCACCACCGAGGCCCAGCGCGGCGCCTTGCGCAAGGCGGCCGAACAGGCGTACCTGCCGCGTCTGCGTGCGCTGGGTTATACGCGGCGCAGCGGTGAGTCGATCGACGACACCGCCCTGCGCACGTCGCTGGCCAGTGTGTTCGCCTTGCGTCTGCAGAATGCAGAGGTACGCAAGGCCCTGCTGGCGCAAGGCGATGCGGTGCTGGCCGGCGGCAATGGTGCGCTGGATTTTTCCGCCGCCAACCCTGACCTGCTCGGCACCGTGCTGGCAGTGACTGTCCAGGAACGCGGCGCACCGGCGGTGCAGAGGCTGATCGATGCACTGCGCACGCACGCCGACCCAGCCCAGCGCAACGCCATGATCGCCGCGCTGGGTGCGGTGCAGGACCCGGCGCTGCTGAAGCAGGTGCGCGATTTCGCGCTGACCGACGCGATCAAGGTGGGCGAGATGAAGAGCCTGCTGATGCGCGGGCACAGCGATGAGCGCTCGCATGATTCGATGTGGGCCTGGTTCACTGCCAACTTCGACCGCATCGTGCAACGCAGTGGCTCGTTCGATGGTGGCGGGTTGCCGGCGCTGGGTGCTTCCGGTGGCTGCAGTGTGGACGAGGCCGACCGCCTGGATGCGTTCTTCAAGCCGCGCCTGGCCAAGCTCAGTGGTGCGGACCGCGGCCTGGCGCAGACCGGCGAGACCATCCGCCTGTGCGCTGCACTGAAACAGGCGCAGATCGCCCAGCGCTGAGTTGCGGCGTGCGGCCAGTGTGCGCAGTATCGCGGGAGTCGATGCTGCGCATGCCATGACCAACGCAATGGACCAATCGCTGATGGTGCACGGGGAAGGCTTCGTGCTGCGCCGCTGGCGCCGGGACGACCTGGATGCCTTGGTGCGGCATGCCAACGACCCGCTGGTGCCGCGCGGATTGAGCGAGCGATTCCCTCACCCCTATACCCGTGCCGATGGCGAAGCCTTCCTGGCCGGACGGGTTGTCGATTTGCGCGACCCGGTGCTGGCCATCGAGATCGATGGCCAGGCCTGCGGCACGATCGCAGTGCGCCCAGGACAGGGCGAACGTCGCTACTCGGCCGAGCTGGGGTATTGGCTCGGTCGCAGCTATTGGGGCCGCGGCTGGATGACCCGGATCGTGGGCACGTATGTCGCCTGGGCGATGCAGACGCCACCGCTGTATCGGGTGCAGGCCACCGTGCTCGATAGCAATCCTGCATCGGCCGCGGTGTTGCTGCGCAATGGCTTTGTCGAAGAAGGCGTCAGCCGCTGTGCGCTGCTCAAGCCGGATGGGCTGCACGATCTGCGGGTGTTCGCACGGGTGGATCCAACTGCTGCGCTTTGCGGGCCCGTGTGCGCGTCCAACCCTGCGTGATCGCACGCGCATGATTGCCAGCTGCAGGACGGGGAAATGCCCGCCGCAGGAGGTGCGCAGATCCTGCTGGCCTCCGGGTCGCGTCAACGCCCCCCTGCAGGCGGCACGACGTTCAACATGCCTCAGCGCGGCCGCGTGTATGGACCATCGCGCCAGTGGCTTACCATCGTCGTCACTGCTTGTGCGGCAGCGGCCCTGCCGGTGCTGCAACCTGATCGACGCGCAGACGGCGAACGGCCGGACACAGCCGTTGCGCACTGCACGCAACACGAACTTCTGGATCCGACAATGACACAGCATGATGGACGCGGCGGACGGCCGCCAAGCGATGGCGGCTCCGGCCCCTCGCACAACCCCTGGGGCCGCGCCGCGCCGCGCACACCTGCACCGCGCAGCGCCGCACCCCGCGCTGCAGCGCAGCACACTCCTGCTGCCACCCCACCTGCCGCTGCAGCGAATAGCAACGCGCGTGAGGTGCGGCTGTACGGCATCAACGCCGTGCAGGCCGTGTTCCAGGCGCGTCCGCAGGCGCTGCGCAAGCTGTACCTGAGCGAGGCGCGCATTCCGCAGTTCAAGGCGCTGCTGGCGTGGTGCGTGACCCAGCGCATCGGCTATCGCGTGGTGGAAGAGGCCGACCTGAGCAAGCTCGCCGCCAGTGCACACCATGAGGGCGTGGTGGCCGAGGTGCTGCGCGTCGCCCCGCAACCCTTGCAGGAATGGCTGCCTGCGTTGCCGCAGGGCCCGGTGCTGGCGCTGTGGCTGGACGGGGTGGGCAACCCGCATAACTTCGGGGCGATATTGCGCTCGTCGGCGCACTTCGGTGTGGCCGGTCTGTTGTTGCCGGCCAGTTCCACGTTGGGCCTGTCGGGCGCGGCGGCACGCGTGGCAGAAGGCGGCGCCGAAGCGGTACCGCTGGTGCAACTGCCCGACACTGCAACGGCGATGACGCAGCTGCGCCAGGCCGGCTTTGCGATTGCCGCCACACTCGTCGACGGTGGCCAGGACGTCTTCTCCGCCGCGTTGCCGCAGCGTCTGGTGTACGTGATGGGCGCAGAAAGCGACGGCATGGACCGCGCATTTGCGCGCGATTGCGATCTGCGGTTGTCGATCCGCGGCAGCGGCAAGGTGGAAAGTCTCAATGTCGCCTCGGCCACTGCGGTCTTCCAGGCCGCCTGGCACGCGCGCGTGCTCACCGGAGAACACTGATGCTGCGTTTTTGTGCGTTGTTGCTTGCGACCGGTTGCCTGCTCGGTGCGAATGCGTTTGCCGCCACGCCGGCGGCACCTCCCCAGGTGCGCACCGATCATGGTGCGGTGCGTGGCCAATGGCAGGACGATGGCAGTGCGGTTTTCCGCGCGATCCCCTTCGCTGCGCCGCCACTGGGCGCGCTGCGCTGGCGCCCGCCGCAGCCGATTGCCGCATGGACGCAGGTGCGCGACGCCACTCAGGCTGCCACGCCGTGCGTGCAGCCGGCGCTGGGCTGGAACAACGCCATGGCCAAGCGCGGCACCGAAGATTGCCTCTATGTCGAAGTGCAGACACCGCAGCTGCATCCGGCCAGGCCGCTGCCGGTATTCGTGTGGATCCACGGTGGCGCGAACGTGGCGGGCGGCGCCGATGGACATCTGCCCACCAACCTGGTGGCGCAGGGCATGCTGGTGGTGACGCTGCAATACCGGCTGGGCGCATTGGGGTTCCTGTCGTTGCCGGAGCTGGCCGATGGCGACAACGAAGCCGCCGGCAACTACGCCTTGCTCGACCAGATCGCTGCCTTGCAATGGGTGCGCGACAACATCGCGCAGTTCGGCGGCGACCCCGCGCGGGTGACCATCGCCGGGCAGTCGGCCGGCGGCCAGGACGTGGGCTTGCTGATGCTCAGCCCGCTCGCACGCGGCCTGTTCTCGGCAGCCATCGAACAGAGCGGCACTGCCGGCTTCGGCCTGCCGGCGCGCAGCCTGGAAGACAATCGCGCGCTGGGCGTGCGCATTGCCGAACGCGCCGGCATCGACGAGCCGGCCACACGGCTGGCGCAACTACGCGCGTTGCCGGCCGACCGACTGCTCAAGGCGGCCCAGGGTGTGGATGTGCCGGCCTTGGATGACAACGGCTATATCTGGTTGCAGGCGGTCGTCGACGGGCGCGTGCTGCCGCGTGCGCCGGCCGAGCTGCTGGCTGCCGGCGCGCAGGCAAAGGTGCCGCTGTTGATCGGTTACGTGGTGCAGGAACTGCGCTATGGCGGTGAGGAAGGCGCCGAGAAGCGGGTGCGCCGCGACTATCCCGACCACGCCAAGACCATCCTGCAAACGCATCGCGCCGCCATTGCGCAGCGCGCCGAACGGCAAGGCAATGCGTCCATGCAGTTGTCCACCGATCTCACCTTCCGTTGCCCGGCGGTGACCGTGGCGCAACGCCAGGCTGCGTTGGGCGTGCCGGTGTGGCATTACGTGTTCGATACCGCCGTGCCCGGCGGGCAGGTGACGCATAGCGCCGAGTTGCCGTTCCTGTTCAAGAACCTGCCGATCGGCCAGCCGCCGGTGTCCCTGCAGCGCTATTGGGCCGCGTTCGTGCAGCATGGCAATCCGAATGCAAAGGGTCTGCCGGCCTGGCCGGCATTTGCGCCGACGCATGCGGGGCTGCAGTTCGATGCGCATGGCGTGCAACCCATCAAGGACGCGCGCCCGGCGGTGTGTGTGGGCGTGGATTTGCCATAACGCCATCCGTGGTGCGAAACGCGCGCACCGCTGCGGTGCGCGCGTGTGATGCCATGCCCAAGCGCCTGCACGCCTGCGCGTACCGCGAAGCGGTCGCGCGAAGGTGCGTGAGGCACTTCGTCTTGGGATGGCGGCCGTTACTTTCTCTGCAGCCTGATCGCCGCGCCGCCATTTGCCGCCAAGTTCAGCTGCAAGGTGTCGTTGCGGGTGAGTGTGCGGGTGTCGATGCGCACGTCCGTCGGCGCCTGGCCATCGGCGTGGATGGTGGCTGTCCAATTGCCCTTGCCCAAGAACGATAGCGGCACCTCCATCGTGCGCGCCTGCTCGTTGGTCATTGCACCCACATACCAGTCCTTGCCGCTACGCCGCGCCAGCGCGATGTGCTCGCCGATGGCGCCATCCAGCGCGCGCGTCTCGTCCCAGCTTGCCGGCACATCACGCAAGAACTGCGCGGCAGGTACGTTTTCGTATTGCTCGGGACTGTCGGCAACCACCGCAAACGGACTCTCGTAGACCACGTACATCGCCAACTGCTGCGCGCGTGTGGTCATCACCTGCGGCCCGACGTGTTGTGGCTTGAACTCGGCCGGGCGGACATTGCGGAAGCCGCCAGGCGTGTAATCCATCGGCCCGAGCAACATGCGCGTAAACGGCAGGGTGAGGTTGTGGGTTGCGGTGATGCGCGCGCTCCACTTGTTGTACTCGGCACCAAGCACGCCCTCCTGGGTGAGATAGTTCGGATAGGTGCGGGTCAGCCCGGTCGGGTGATACGCACCGTGCAGATCCACCAGCAGCCTGTGCTCGGCAGCCTTGCTCAGAAGACGATGATAGAAGTCCACCATCTGCTGGTCGTCGCGGTCCATGAAATCGACCTTGATGCCCTTGATGCCCAGCTGCTGGTACCAGGTGAGCGCTTGGTCCATGTGCGCATCGAGTGCGCGCCAATGCGCCCACAGCCACAAGCCGACATCGCGCTTGCGTGCGTAGTTCACCAAGCCAGGCAGATCGAGTTGCTCGACCGGGCGGAGAATGTCTGTATCGGCGTTGTACTGGCCATCGCCGGTGCTGCCGTAATACCAGCCGTCGTCGATCAGCATGTATTGCAGCTTCAACTGCTGCGCATGGTCGATATAACGCTGGATGGTGGCGGTATTCATGCCCGGGTTCGCCACCCCGCTGGCCAGACTGCCCGACCACCAATCCCACGCCGATTTGCCCGCGCGCACCCAACTCGCATCGAAGGCAGGCGGCGGATTCAGCGCGGAAATCAGGTTGGATTCGATCAGGCTTGCGGGGTTGTCGGCCAGCATGATGACGCGCCACGGCGTGGCGAAATCGCGGCCCTTTGCATCGATGCTGACCGCTACCGTGGGGTCGTCCAGGCGCGGCGACAGTTTTGCCGACACGCCCAGGCCGCCATCGGAACGACCGGTGAGATACATCCCGGCGTAATCGCGCAGATTCGCTTCGCCGATCGCAAGCGTGGTGCCGCCGGCGTCGGTCTGGCATACCAGCGGCAACTCGATCAAATTGTGGGCACGCAATTTGGATGCGGCGATGGCATCGTATTCGCCCTCGTGACTGGTTCCGAAGCGGCCCAGATTCAAGTTCCAACAGCGGTAATCGTGCGGGAACGCGAAGCTGGTGAGTTCGTCGCGAATGCGCACCTGGCCCGCATCCGGCAGGACGTAACGCAGTGCAACGCCGTCGTCATACGCACGCAGTTCGATGCCGAGCTTGCGATGTTGCGTATCGGTCAGTTGCACGCGCAGTGCTCGATAGTGGTCGCGTGCCTGTCGCGTCTTTCCGACCGGCAAGGTGAAGCGGCTGTCGTGCAGTTCGGTCGTGCTGCTTTGCAGCGTCATGTCACGGCCGAGCTTGTTGCCTCGGCCCAGATCCAGCCCGAGCGGTGCATCGCCGAGCACCAACGTGTTGCGATACAGCACGCGATAGCTGGGCACGCCATCGGCGCGCAGCGTGAATTCCACTTGCGTGCGTGCATCGGGCGATTGCACGCGCAAGCTCTGTGCTGCAGCGGGTGCAGCGATCAAACACAGCAATGCACATGCCGCCGGGATTGCGGACTGGATCAGGTTTCGCATGATTCCCTCCTCCTGGGATTGCCAACCCTAACCCAGAAAGGTTGTTGTCGATATCCAGCTGGGGTAACGTTACCTCGCGCCATGGCCGCTGAAACAGGGGCGGCAGCCACGGGCGGCATCACGGAGGTCATGACGCAGAACGTCTGCACGACGGGTTGCCGATTGCATCGAAGCGGTGTGCACCGTTGTGTGGCAGTAGAGCTTGGGAGAGGCCTCTAATGCTGATGGTTCGCAGGGCGTTCCGCCGCGGAGCGCTGTGGTTGTTGTGTGCTTGCATGGGTTGGACTGCAGTGGAGGCAGCGCCAGCCGACGATCCGCCCGGTCCGTATGACGTGCGCGTGCTTGCCGGTGGCGTTGCGCTGACCAAGAAACTCGCCGCCCAGACGCCGTGGTTGTCTGCCGATGCGGACTGGAGCGTCTTCGGATGGGTGCGCCCATCACGTTCGATCACAGGTACCGCATTGATAGCGGGCATCGGCGATCCGCAAGGGGCCGGCCGCTACTTCGTGATCGATGGCGGCACGCTTGGTTTTGCGCAGGGCGCCGACAATGTTCTGCGCAGTACGCAGGCCTTGCGTGCAGACAGCTGGACGCAGGTGGCCGCAGTTGCCCAGGGCGAACGCCTGACCCTGTACGCCAACGGCCGCAAGGTCGCCAGCGGTCGTGTGCAGCGGGCGGCCGTCGCGCCGACGCTGGTGTTCGGTCCACACCAGCAAGCTGCGGCGTATACGCAGCACTTCGGCGGCGATATCGCGGGCTTTACCGCACAGGCGGGCGCACTGGATGCACAGGCCATTGCACGGCTCGCCGCAAACGCGCCGGATCCGGCGCTGCAACGGTTCGAAGACGCATCGCCAGGCTGGCGCGTGCAGACCAAGCAGATGGCCGGCCAGCTTGCGCCGCAGCCGGCTGCAACGCTGCCGCGCAGTAGCGCCGCGTTCTCGGCGCCGGTTGCACAACCAGTCCCGGATGCGCCTGCGCTGCAATCGCTGGATGCCGCATCCTGGCGTGTGGGGGCATGGCAACTGGCCGCAGCACCCGAGCTTGGTCAAGCGACCGGCGCCACGCTGTCGCGCCGCGATGACACGACCGGCAACGCGGCGTGGCGTGTGGCGACCGTGCCGGGCACCGTGCTCACCACGCTGGTCGACCGTGGCGTGTATCCGGATCCGGACATCGGCCTCAACAACATGGCCATTCCCGAAGCGCTGAGCCGTCAGGACTGGTGGTACCGCAGCAGTTTCGACCTGCCTGCCGCCGCGCAAGGCAAGCGTCTGGAGCTGTTGTTCAACGGCATCAACTACGCAGGCGACATCTGGGTCAACGGCGTGCAGGTCGGGCACACCCGCGGCGCATTCGCGCGCGGTCGTTTCGATGTCAGCAAGCAGCTCACGCCAGGTCGCAACGTCATTGCGGTACGGGTATCGCCGCCACCGCATCCGGGCATTGCGCACGAACAATCGATGAGTGCAGGCGTCGGCGAAAACGGCGGCATGCAGGCCTTGGATGGTCCGACCTTCATCGCCAGCGAGGGGTGGGACTGGATTCCCGCAGTGCGCGACCGCAATGCCGGTCTGTGGCAGGACGTGCAGTTGCACGCCAGCGGACCGCTCGCACTTGGCGACATCCAGGTGGTGACCGCGCGCTTGGCGCCGGACCATCGACGCGCCGAACTGGAAATCAACGTGCCGCTGCGCAACGACACGCCTGCCGCAGTGCAGGGCAGCGTGCAGTTGGCCTTCGGCGATGTGACCATCCAGCGCCAGGTCACGGTGCCGGCCGGCGGCAGTACGCTGAAGTTCACCGCAGGCGATACGCCGCAGTTGCGCCTTCTCAACCCGCGGCTGTGGTGGCCTAACGGCTACGGCGAGCCTGCGCTGTACACGCTGCAAGTGGGCGTCGATGTGGCAGGCGCGCGCTCGGATGCGCAGCAGCTGCGCTTCGGTATTCGCGAGGTGACTTACGAACTTTCGTTATTCGACGACGATGGCGCATTGCGCCGTGTGCTGGTCGATCTCAACCAGGCCCGCCAGCGTGGCGAACGCATCGTCGATGTACGCCATGCGGCGATTCGGCCGGTACCCGGTGGTAACGCGCAGTCGCTGTATCCCGGTGCGCTGGGCTCGCCGGCAGTGCAACAGCTGGACGATTCCACGCTGGCCCCGCATCTGGTCATTCGCATCAACGGTGTGCGCATTGCGGTGAAGGGCGGTAACTGGGGCATGGACGATTGGCGCAAGCGCGTTTCGCGTGAGCGGCTGGAGCCGTACTTCCGCCTGCAGCGCGATGCGCACTTCAATGTGGTGCGCAACTGGGTCGGGCAGAACACCGAAGCAAGCTTCTTCGAGCTGGCCGACGAATACGGCATGTTGGTGCTCAACGATTTCTGGCAGTCCACGCAGAACTACAACATGGAACCGGCCGACGCGGCGTTGTTCCTGGACAACGCGGCCGAGGTGATCAAGCGCTTCCGCAATCATCCGTCCATCGTGTTGTGGTTCGGGCGCAACGAAGGCGTGCCGGCCCCCATCCTGAATGAAGGCCTGGACAAGCTGGTCGCCGAACTCGACGGCACGCGCTGGTACACCGGCAGTTCCAACGAGATCAATTTGCAGGGCAGTGGGCCGTACAACTATCGCGAGCCGGTGGCGTACTTCAACAAGTTGGCGCAGGGTTTCTCGGTGGAGGTAGGCACGCCATCGTTCTCCACGCTGGAGTCGTTCAAGGCTTCAGTACCGGCAGTTGACGACCAATGGCCGATCAGCGATGCCTGGGCGTACCACGACTGGCATCAGTCCGGTAACGGCGATACCACGAGTTTCATGCGCACGCTGACCGACAAGCTGGGCGCACCGACCAGCCTGGCCGATTTCGAGCGCAAGGCGCAGCTGCTCAATTACGAAACCCACCGCGCCATCTTCGAAGGCTTCAACGCGCAGTTGTGGAGCAAGAATAGCGGTCGCCTGCTGTGGATGAGCCATCCGGCGTGGCCGAGCAACATGTGGCAGGTGTATAGCCATGACTACGACACCCACTCCGCGTATTACGGCGTGCGCAACGCCGCCGAGACGCTGCATGTGCAGATGAATCTGCCCGGGCATGAGGTGGTGGTGGTCAACAATGCTTCCACTGCGGTGCGTGGATTGCGTGTACGTGCACAGGTGTACGCCAACGACGGCAGGCTGCTGCAACAGCGCGAACAGGCACTGGATGCCGCGGCGGTGGCGGTGTCGGCACCCGTGCTGCAGTTGGCACCGTTGCTGAAGGACACCAACGGGTTGGGCTTTGTGCGGCTGCAGTTGCTCGATCGCGATGCAGTGGTGCGCTCGCGCAACTTCTACTGGGTGGCGCGCGATGCGGTGGCGATGCGTGGGCTGGAGGCGCTCGCAAAGGTGCCGTTACAGCTCACCACGCAAGTGCAGCAGGGCAACGAGGAGGCCGTGCTGCGCGCCACCGTCCGCAACCCGTCGCAGCAGGTGGCCCTCAATACCAAGCTGACCCTGGTGGATGGACAAGGCCAGCGCATCCTGCCGGCCTATTACAGCGACAACTACCTCAGCCTGGTGCCAGGCGAAGAGCGCGTGGTGGAAATTCGCGGCCCGTCCGCTGCCACCTTGCGCAACGCCACGCTGCAATTGCGTGGCTGGAATGCCGAACCATCCACAGGCGTTGCCAACGGTTCTCCGTAGCGAGGTCTGCGTGTTGCCGCGCCGTGTCGTGCACGGCGCTTGCACTGACGCACCGCCTGGTGCCGTCAGCCAATACCGCATTGCCGTGCCGGCAATGTCAGTCGAACCGGTCGTGGAGTGTCGTCATCCCTGGGAGGGGACCATGAACAAACTGCATTCGAATACCCGCCACACCCCATTGGCGGCCGCACTCGCGGCTGCGCTCACCCTGCTTGCCGGCGGCGCAAGCGCACAGGACACCGCCACCACTGCAGGCGTCACCGAACTGGACAAGGTAATGGTCAAGGGCGTGCGCGGCGCGCAGGCCGAGGCCATCGAGAACAAGCGCAGCGCCGCGCAGATCATCGATTCGATTTCTGCCGAAGACATCGGCAAATTGCCCGACGTCACCATCACCGATTCCCTGCAGCGCGTGCCTGGCGTGCAGATCCGGCGCTCGGCCGGCGAAGGTTCGCAGCTCAATATCCGTGGCATGCCGCAGGTGCAGACCACCATGAACGGTGAGCTGTACTTGAGTGCCGGTGGCGGCGATCAGTATGGCCAGCCGAACATCGGCCGCGCGCAGCCGGATTTCGTGGATATTCCGCCCACGTTGTTCAGTGGCGTGGATGTGATCAAGTCGCCTACTGCCGCCGATCTGGATGGCGGCATCAGCGGCACCGTCTCGCTGAAGACGCGGCGTCCGTTCGATCTGCCGGAAGGCTGGACTTTCAGCGGTCAGGCCGAAGGCTCGTACGGCGACCGCGTGCAGAAAGCCAACGCGTTGTATTCGGGATTGGCCAGTTTCCGTACCGCGCGTTGGGGCGCGTTGCTGGCGGTGTCGTATTCGGATGCCACGCTGGAAAACAAGCACCCCAGCGTGTATTCCAACGGCGCGCAGAAATCCACCGAACAGAATGTCGGCTTCGACTTCAACGGCGATGGACGTATCGGCAACAACACCGATCCGGGCAACCTGCCGCGTGACTATTTCTACAATTGGGTCGCCACCGAGCTGGATAACCGCAGCACCGATCGCCAGCGCACCGGCCTCAACGGCTCGTTCCAGTTCAACATCAACGATGCGTGGACGGTGCTGGCGGACGCGGCCTACACCAAGCTGGAAGACCACGACACCTCGGTAGCCGCGCAATTGCATACCGGTTGGGCGACCAATCAGTTGCAGCCGGGGTCGGTCGTCGATCCCAATGGCGTGCTGGAGTACGGCAATTTTCGCTACAACCGCTTCCAGGCGCACTCGATGGCCGGGGTGGCTGATTCGGATGCGCTCAACACCAATCTGGAATTGCGCTACGACGACGGCGGGCCGTTCCGTGCTTCGTTCCGCTGGGTGCATGGCGATGCGCAGCGCACCTACGACGAAGCGCGTGCCGATGCAGCGGTGACTCGCGGCGACCAGATTCCACGTGCCGGCGGCGTGACCCAGTGGGCCAACGTCAATGGCCTGCCCACGGTGGATGCATCAGTGGATTTCCGCGGCACCTATCCGGCGGTCAACCTTGCGACCGATGTGTCCAATCCAGACAACTGGCAGCTGATGTCCACCTGGGCGCAGGGCAACAAGATCGAGGCAAAGATGGACGCGTTCCGCGCCGATGGCACTTTCGAGTTCGACGAGGGCGTTGTGCGCGGCTTCCAGTTCGGTATTCGCTATGGCGAACGCGATTTCAAGCTCGATACCTATCGGTATCTGTCGCCGGTGTCGTCCAGCTGCGCCGATCCGAACCGTTCGCTGTACTACTACAAGGATCCGCTGATCGTGGATACCTGCAGCGGCGTGTCCGAGGCGCGCTTGCTGCCGTTCAATTCGATTCCCGGTTATTGGGCGTATTTCAACGACTTCGATCCGCTCAAGGTCACCGGCCTGGGTAGCCAGGGTCTGCCTGCAATCAACCCGCAGGCGATGAAGGACCCGGTTGCTTATCTCAACAGCCTGTATCCGGGCAACGTGGCGTATCAGCAGGCAGCCGATTCCTACCAGGTCACCGAAAAAACCAGCTCGGCCTATTTCATGGCCAACCTGGAAGGCGGTACCGGCACGCGCGTGCCGTGGACAGCCAACATCGGTGCACGCATCGTGCAGACCAAGCTGGCGATCGACCAGTACCTGAGCAGCGGCAATGTCTATATCGGCAATGTCGAATGGAATGGCGTCAGCCCTGCGATCGGTACCAACCGTCTGAATCGCCAGTACACCGATGTGCTGCCCAGCGCGAATCTGTCGCTGGACATCACCGACGCGCAGAAGCTGCGTTTCGCCTACAACAAGGCGGTTGCGCGTCAGGACCTGCCCGATCTGGGCCGTGGTCTGGTGAGCTTCTACGCGGTGAATGGCACACCGCCGCGTAACCCGTCGCTGCCATCGGATGCGGTGCTGTTCCTCAATGGCCGTTCGGGCAATCCGGATCTGGATCCGTACCGCGCCACCAACTACAACGCCTCGTGGGAATGGTATTTCGCCGACGCCTCGTTGATCAGCGTGGGTGCGTTCCTGATCGATGTGAAGTCGTTTCCCACCACCGTCACCAATATCGAGCCCTTGCCCGATGCCGATGGCGTCGTGCGCGCGGGTGGTCCGGTCGAGCGCATCGTCAATGGCGGCGGCGGCAAGATCAAGGGCTTCGAAATCGGCTACCAGCAGGCCTTCGATTTCCTGCCGGGCTGGCTGAGCGGCTTCGGGACCAACATCAACTACACCTTCTCCGATGCCGATACCGACAACACCGATATCGACGGCAACACGCTGCCGATCGGCGACAACTCCAAGCACCAGGCCAACGCGGTGCTGTGGTATCAGAAGGACAAGCTGCAGGCGCGCGTAGCCTACAACTGGCGCAGCAAGCGCTTCAGCCAGGTCAACAGTTCTGCATGGGGTGACGAGCTGGCGATCTGGAACGATGACGTCGGTTACCTGGACGCATCGTTGAGCTACGACGTCAACGATCACCTGACCTTGTACGCCCAGGCCACCAACCTGACCGGCGAAAGCGAACGCCGTTACGCGCAGTGGACCAATCACTACTTCGACCAGAACATCTTCGAACGTCGCTACTACGCGGGTCTGCGTTTGCGCTTTTGATGCCATGCACTGATGCAAGACGCTGCTGTGCGGCATGGTGTACGCGCGCCGTGCCGCACATGCGGTTCTCCTCGTTCCTCTCCAAGCGGTCATTGCGCGCTCTTCCCGTCGCCGTTTGATACGGCGCTGCAGTACGTTCGGCGGCGACGTCGAATACCCTCCCATTCGGCTACATCGTCGGGAAGCGATGTGGCCGTTTTTTTGTGTGATTGCGTGGGCGTCTGCGCACTCATGCCGTTGCGTTGCCGAGCGTATCCTCGGTCGACTTGCCGCGGATGGAGTAGTGCCGTTCGGCCGCCGTTTTTCAACGGGGCGCTTGCGAACTTTTTAGTCTCAAAACGATGCGGAACCGAGATGCACCGGGCCGTCGATGGATCTGTGCACATGCGCAAGTTTCTGCCGTTGCATGGTCTGTCGACCCAGCGTAACGTCCGCCTGGCGAGCCCAACCATTACGCCTCGCGCCCAAGTAACTGTCGATCATTGATCCGTCAAATCCCCCGAAAGGGCAATCCGTCCTTGCAGCAGGATGTCGCTCATAAAGATACTTTTTTCGATCAAGCACATGCTGGCCTCTCGGAAGAGTCTCAAGTCCTACGCCTGGTATATCTGGTACTGACAGTCGTTCGAAGAAAGATCCTGTCGTTCGTGGTACCGGTGGCTGCGCCACGTGGGCGCAGCCTTCGCCGTGATGTGGTGTCTGTAGCATCTTGCCCGCGCGAGGCGTCGCGTTTGCCGGACGCGGGCAAAACGGGATAGGAGAGACGCATGCCCGGATCCAGCGCCGACGCGTTTGCCAGGGCGACGGTGTTCGCACCGCGCTTGCAGGCGCTGTTGGACGAGTACGTCGGCAAGGAAGTGTTTCGACTGGATGCGGAGACCGTGGGCGTCGCGGGCCCGGTGCTGACGCACCGATTGCTTGACGCGCGCGCAGCAACCGAGGTGGAGCGGCCCACCTTTAAACCGCTGCATGGGCGTTCAATCCCGCGCACCGATGCTTCAAAACTGATGCAGGCCATCGGGCGCGATGTACGCGAAGCGTTGAAGCGTCCTGTGTCGGCAGAACTGGATTTATCCGGACCATGGCCACACGTTGGTCACGTCTATCTACGTGATCTTTTGTTGGCCGGGGACCCGCTGCGATTGCGTCTGTTGATGGATCGTATTCTAGAGCTGACGCCTAAGTTGACCTGGGCTGTCATCGCTGCCGGTGCTGCAATATCGCTCAAGCCGCAGCACAACGCCTCGGCCCTGGCCACGTTGACCGCAGCAGCCGGCAGCTACGACGAGCGCCGCTACGCCATGGGCCTGTACCGACGCACGGCAGCACCGGTGTGCTTCACCATTTCGACACTGGTGGCCAATGAGCTATGGCTGGGATCCCCCTTCGACCCGGCGGTGTCCAGCCGTCATATCGTCTACGAATCGCTGCGGCTGCTGCCGCCATCATGGAACATTCTGCGTCACGCATCGCCGGAATATCCTGCGCTCGATGGCCGCATCGGCAGCCACGACGATGTACTGGTACTGCCATTGCTGAGTCACCGCGATCCAGCGCTTTGGGAGGCGCCGGAGGCATTCCGGCCAGAGCGCTGGGATCACCTCGATCCGGACAATCACCCTGGCTATTTGCCGTTTGGGCACGCGTCCGAGCGCTGTTGGGGGCGTCACATGGTGATGCCACTGGCTGAGCGCTTGTTGGATGCGCTGCGCAGCCAGGGCTTGGCTGCTGACCCCAAGCAACGCAAGGCGGTGGTTCCGTTGACGGGCCTGCTGGGCGTTGCACAGGTCGATGTCGTGCGTCATTAGCCAATCGCTCGCCTGGTCGCTGCGCGCTGTGGCGCTATGTCTTCGGCGGTCCTGCCGTCGAGCCGCGCTTGACCAGCGTGTACTTCATCACCTGATGCACGCCGGGTGCGGTGTCGCCCTTGCGGCGTTGACGGACCGCGTCGGCCAGCAGTGACACAGCAGCGCGCCCCATCGCGGTGACGGGTTGATGCACGGTGGTGAGTTCTGGCCAGATGGTGGTGGCCACCGGCGTATCGTCGAAGCCGGCGATGGAGACATCTTCGGGCACGCGCAAGCCCAGTCCGTGTGCGACCGCCACCGCTGCGGCCGCCATGTCGTCGTTGCTGCAGAAGATCGCGGTGGGTGGTTGCGGCTGCGCCAACAGGCTGCGCGCGGCGAGTAACCCGGAGTGATAGGTGAACAGGCCCTCGGCGATCAAACCCTCTGCGACCGACACGCCGGCAGCGTGCAGGCTGTCGAGATAGCCATTGGCGCGCAGCGCGCTCGGGGTGTGTTTCGGGTCGCCTTTGATCAACGCGATGCGACGATGCCCGAGCTCGATCAGGTGGTCGACGATGGCGCGTGCAGCCTGGTAGTCGTCGATCCGCACCGAGCTGATTTGCGCCATCGGTGCGCCGCTGGCCACCGCCACGACCGGAATGCCGCGCGCATCGAGTTCGGTGATGGTCTGGCGCGAGTCGCACAGCGGCGGCGGCAGGATCACCCCATCGACCCCGGCTGCGAGCAGACGCTCGGTGGCCGCACGCTGGCTGCGGATGGCACCGCACTTTTCCACCATGACCTGGCTGCCGGTGAGGCTGCTTTGCTCGAGCAGGCCGAGCATGAATTGATTGAGATATGCCGCGCTCGGGTTGCTATACAGCACGCCGATACGCAGCAGCCCGCTGGTGCGCAACGAACGGCCGGCCAGATTGGGCCGGTAGCCCAATGCCTGTACCGAGGCCTCCACGCGCGCGCGCATCGCTTCGCCCACATGCGGGTGACGGTTGATCACACGCGAAGCGGTCATCGGCGAGACGCCGGCGTGTTTGGCGACATCCAACAACGTCGCCGCATTGTTCGCACTGCGTTGCCGCTTGGCCACCATTGTGTGTGCTCATCCTGGAGTAAGAGCGACTGCGCGCGCTACCGGTTCGACGTGTAAAGCGACCACGGAAAGCAACCGACCAATCACCTTGTTCAGTACCGGCGAAGGCTGCAGGTCGCGCGGAAGACACCGCGCGCAGTGGCAGCCGCTTCATCGCAACTGCGCACTCGCCAGACGAACGCGCCGATTTGCGCAAGCAGCAGCGCCAGGCATTGTGCAATTCCTGCATGCGCCTGGCGCACGAAGATCGGCGAAGCACTGCCAGATCCAGCATTCGGCGCATGCGCCGCGTCGTCCTCGCCACTCACTCGCTCGGCGGTTGCACGCTCTTCGCGCGGCTGCCGAAATCGCCATCGGCTTCTGCGGCGAGATACGCGAACACGGTGTAGGCGGCCACGTTCTGCGCGAGCGCCTTGGGGTCGATCTTGTCCAGCGTGTCGTCGGCGGTGTGGTGCAGGTCGAAGTAGTCGGTGCCATCCTGCGCCAGCCACCCCCAGGCGCCACCCTTGGCGGAAATCGGCCCGACATCCGGCCCGGGGCCACCCTTGCCCGGTTCATACGCGATGCCCAATGGTGCCAGCACCTCGGCAATCTGCTTGGTCGCTGCACGCGAGTCTTCCGGTGCGGCCGCACCGGTGTTGAACGCATAGATGCGCCCGGCGCCGAAGTCGCTTTCCGCGCCGATCTGGTGCAGTGCCATGTCCTTGGCATCGGTGCCGTGCGCGGCGGCATACGCCTTGCCGCCATACAGCCCCTGCTCTTCGTTGGCGAAGGCCACCACACGGATGCTGCGCTTGGGTGGCTGCTTGAGTTGGCCGATCAGGTGGCCTGCCGCCATGGTGATCGCCACGCCGGCGCCGTCGTCGATGGCGCCGGTGCCCAGATCCCACGAATCCAGATGCCCGCCGATCACCACCACTTCCTTGGGCTTGCTGCGCCCGGTGATCTCGCCGATCACGTTGTATGAGGTCGCCGTGCCGTCCCAGCCGCAATCCAGCGTCAGGCGCAGGCGCGTGCTGCCCAGCGCGGTGAGCCGCGCGAGCTGGTTTGCATCGGGCACCGACAGCGCTGCAGCCGGCACCGGGGTCAGGCCCTCATCGAAACGGGTGATGCCGGTATGCGGCACGCGGTGCGAATCGGTACCGGCCGAGCGCATGACAAATCCCACTGCACCCTTGCGTATCGCTTCGGACGGCCCCTTGCTGCGCACGGCGCCGCCATTGCCGTAATCCTTGCCGTCGCGCGCCTTGACCATCTGGTAATCGACGAATGCGATCTTGCCGGCCAGCGAGCCGGCTGGCGCGGCCTGCAACGCAGCCAACGTATCGAAACGCACCACCTCGCCCTCGACGGTGCCGCCCGGGCTGCCGCCCAATGCGGTGATGGTCAGCGGCTGCGCATGCGCACCGAGCACGGCAGCGTGTTCGCTGCGACGCTCCCATTTGGGAAAGGTCACCGGCTCGGTCCATACCTTGTCGAAACCCAGCGAAGCGAATTTCGCCTTGGCCCAGGCCACCGCACGCGGGTCTGCTTCGCCACCGGCAATACGCGGGCCCACTTCGGTGGTCAACGATTGGACCACCGCAAAGCCGGTGCTGTCGGCCAGCGCCTGCTCGCGCAACTGCGCTGCGGTACGCAATGCGCTGTCGGGGATGCTGGTCTGCGCGGCGAGCGCGCAGGAGCAGGCGAGTAGGGCAGAGATGGCAACAGCGAGACGACGCATGCAGGGCGGCTCCAACGACAAGGGGACCCCGAGCTTATCAGCGCAAGGTCCCCCGTCTGCGTGCGAAAGGTCATTCTTCTTCGCGAAGTTGCGCCCCAAGATGCATCAGTTGGTTGTGCCCGCTTACAGCGCGCCCGGCGGCTTGAGCGTGTCGTTCTTGAGCGCGTCGCGAATCTCGCGCAGCAACAGCACTTCTTCGCTCGGGCCCTTCGGGGCATCGGGCTTGCGATGGGTCACGCGGTTGATCAACTTGACCACCAGGAAGATCGCGAAGGCGATGATCAGGAACTGCACGACGGTGTTGATGAAATCGCCGTAGCCAATGGCAACGGCCGGGATTTCCTTGCCGGTGGCATCGACGCCGGCCGGCTTGAGTACCCACGCCAGGCGCGAAAAATCCACATTGCCGATGGCCCAACCGATCGGCGGCATGATGATTTTCTCCACCAGCGCGGTGACGATCTTGCCGAACGCCGCACCGATGACCACACCGACCGCCAGGTCGATGACATTGCCGCGCATTGCGAATTGCTTGAATTCGCTGACCATTCCCATAGTGCACTCCAACTGCGGTCGCGGACCAACTGCCGCAGCCCGATCGTAGCTGCCCCGATGTCAGCCGGCGATGATGCCGTGGCGCTCGGCGACGTTCTCCAGGCGCGCACTGAACTGGTCGCCCGGCAGCAACGGGCCGACGCCGGCCGGCGTGCCCATGAAGATCAGATCGCCCGCGCGCAGTGCATAGAGTTTGGACAACTCGTGCAGGATCTCCGGCACGTTCCAGATCATTTGATCCAGCAACGACTGCTGCCGCACCTGGCCATTGACCTCCAGCGACAGATTCAGCGCCTCCAGCGCGCCGACTTCGCCGGCATGCACCAGCTCGCTGATCGGCGCGGAGTGATCGAAGCCCTTTGCGATATCCCACGGCAGGCCCTTGGCCTTGGCAGCGGCCTGCAGATCGCGACGGGTCAGATCCAGGCCCACGCCGTAGCCGTAGATCAACACTTCTGCCTGTTCCACCGGCAACTCGCCGGCCGGCGCATCGCTGCCCAGCGCCACCACCAGTTCCACCTCATGGTGCAGTTCCTTGGTGCCGGGCGGGTAGGGAATGTGGTCGCCGTGGCCGACCACGATGGCATCGGCAGGCTTCATGAAAAAGGTCGGCTGGCCACGCTCGGCCTTGGAGGCGGGTGCGGTGGCGCCCATCTCGCGCGCATGGTCGGCAAAGTTGCGCCCCACGCAGTAGATGCGGTGCACCGGGAAACTGCCGCCGCCCACCACTGGAATGCGCGGAACATCGGCGGCGGGAATCACATCGTGGGTCATGCACGCATCCTCAACATACGGGCACACGAGTCTAGCGGCTTGCCTGTGTACGACGGAACCGTGACGCTTGCATCCAGTGCACGACACGGCGGGGCTGGCAGCGCTGCAAGGCGTCAGACAGCTGCATCGACGCGTGAATGGCCACGGGGACAACCAGACGATTGCGGACCCACCACAGACCCTGCAGCGCGCCGCCGGCATTCGATGCGAGCGCATTGCGCATTGATGCGGTGTCGACCAAAAGTGCGCGCAGGGCGATGAACTGGTGCTCGATGCAGCGATGTGCGTCTGACCCATCAGTGCAGCGCGCCACCCGGCGCTGTGGCACTGCCCAACGCGCGGCAAGCCAGCGCACGCCACGTGTGGCTTGCTGGAATCAAATCATCATCGATGCGGGCGTCGACCACACCCCGGCACCTGCTGCGCAGGCAAGCCGGCGGTGCAGCGATGCAGTCAGCCAGGTGTCAGTGCGACAACGGCAATGCGGGCTTGCGCACCACGTGGTACTCGGCCTCGACCACGCGTGCCTGCTGCGGCGTGCGGCGGTTCGACTTGCTCAACAGCTTCCAGGCAATGCCGCCCAGGATCATTGCTGCGCCAACGAACACGCTGAAGAAGATCAGCACCGCAAGGATCACCAGGCCAGCCAGGCCGGCGGCAACGCGCACCAATGGGTGACGCGGCTTGCGCGGCGCAAACAGGTGATGGAAGTTGCCGAATTGGAAGATACGAGCGGGCATGGCGGTGGGCTGCCGGGCAGGAAACGAGCGCGCAGTATCGTTGCGGTTTTATGTCATTGAGTGAAAAGTTCGTTAATTGACGCAGCGATTTGCGAAGGCGATCACGTGCGGCATGCATGGATGGCGGCTCATAAGGCCGGTTGTGTCCGGTTGTCTGAGGAATCGCGTCGTCCGCGCTCACCCGGGGGCTGCCTGAGGCTGCCAGTGCTGCCCGGCTCGCATGCCACAATCCAGGCCTCACCGCCCATCGTTTCCGGTCGCCTGCATGTCGTTGCCATCGCCCACCACGCTTGCCACGTTGACGCAGATTCCCGATGCCGGGTTTCTGGAAGTCGAAGCACTCCTGGATAGCGGTACCGAATCGCTGGTGCTGTATCGCGAAGGCGCCCAGGTCCGTGCCTGGTTGAACATCTGCCCGCATGCGGGCCGCCGGCTGGACTGGGCGCCGGGGCAGTTCCTCAAGACCAAGGAAGGGCAATTGGTCTGCGCCGCGCACGGCGCGGCCTTCGAACTCAGTGGTGGCGAGTGCATCAGCGGGCCGTGTCGCGGCCAATCGCTGTTTGCGGTGCCGGTGCGGGTCGACAATGAGCAGGTGCTGCTGGGGTAAGCGCCAGGGAACGATTGCTGAGGACGCTTTGTCAGCCGCCCGAAGAGCGCAACGCTGGATTAGCGCGCCGCCCACCAGAACATCAGGTTGATCATCGACACCATCACCACGATGTAGATCAGCGACAGCGGTGCGCCCACGCGCCACAACTCGCGCGGTTGATAATTGGCGGGGCCGGCCACCATCGAGATCACCGGGTTGGACGCGGTCATCAGATTGTTGGACGCCGACAACGCCACGATCAGCGCGAACGCGGTCGGGTTGCCGTTTGCGGCCAGCGCCAGATTCACCGCAATCGGCACCATCACGATGGTCGCACCCACATGGCTGATCACCAGCGAGAAGGCGGTGGTCAATAACGCCAGGCTGATTTCCAGCGCCCACACCGGGACGCCTTCGGGCAGGCGGTCGATGGTGTGGCCGGCCACCCATGCCGCGGTGCCGCTGCTGTCCATGGCCCAGCCCAGCGGAATCAGCCCGGCCATCATGAAGATGGTTTTCCAGTTGATCGATGCGTAGGCCTCGTCCATGCGCAGCACGCCGCTGACCAGCATGCAGGCCACGCCGGTCATCAGCGTCAGTGCCACCGGCAGGCGCGACGTCAGCGCAATCAGGATGGTAAAGGCGAAGATCGCCATCGCGATCTTGAACTTGTGCGGGCGCTGCTCGCCTTTGGGGAAGTCGGTCACCGGCACGAAATCGCGGCTTTCCGCCGCCTGCACCAGGTCCTGCCAGATGCTGTGGAAGACCAGCATGTCGCCGGCGCGCAGCGGCACGTTGCGCACGTCTTCGCGGATGACCTGCTTGTCGCGGTTGATCGCCAGCAGGCTGATGCCGGCCTGCTTGCGCAGGCGCAATTCGCCGGCGCTCTTGCCGATCAACCGGGAGTTCGGCGGAATCAATGCTTCGGAAATGCCGGCCAGGCTGGGATTGAACAAATCGCCCAGGTTGCGCAGGCGCGAGGACATGCGCAGGAACTGGTTTTGCGCAAAGTCGGCCACTTCCTGGCGCGGGCCCATCGCGCCGAGCACGCTGCCGACCCAGATACGCATATCGGCCGGCGGTGCCAGACGGGTGTCGTTACCGGTCTTGAGCGCAAGCAGCAACGGTGCATCGTGCAGGGCTTCGGCCTCGCCCAGGGTCATACCCACCAGCGGGCTCTCGGCAGTGACGGTCAGCTCGAACACATCGCCGTCGATGCCGTAGGTCTTGGCGAAATAGCTTTCGGTGCGCGAGGGCGTCACGCCTTCGTTGATCAGGCGTTCTTCTTCGATCAGCTTGCGGTCGCCGTAGAAGCGGAAGTACAGCAGTGCGGCGATCAGCAGCGCCACGCCGATCGGCAGCGGCGCGAACATCGTCAGCGGCTCGATGCTGGCCATACCCGAGGGCAGGTTGTTGTTGGCCGAGACCAGCAGGTCGTTGAGCAGGATCAGCGGCGAATTGCCCACCATGGTGAGCGCGCCGCCCATCACGATGGCAGCGGCGATCGGCAGCAACATGCGCTGCAAGGTGAGCCCGGTGCGTGCGGCCAGGCGCGAGGCGACCGGCAGGTACAACGCCATCACCGACGGGTTCTGCATGAACGAGGAGTTCAAGCCGGAGATGGCCAGCGTCATCATCATCAGGCGCTGCTCGCTGCCGTGCGAACGCCGCAACAACCAGGTGGCCAACCGGTTCAACGCACCGGTGCGCTCCAGCCCCGCGCCCAGGATGGTGGTGGCGATGATGCTCATCACCGCATTACCGGAGAAACCACCGAACAGTTCCTCCGGCGCCACCAGCCCGGTGACGCCCAACACCACCAGCACGATCAAGGCCACCACGTCGGCGCGGATGCGCTCGAACAAAAACATCGCCATCGTGAAACCGACCAGCCCGAGGACGAGCTTCATGTCGTTGGTCAGCGTCAGCGCGGTGTCCATTGGGGGCCGGGAATGGGGAGTCGGGAATGGGGAATTGGCAGAGCGAAAATTGCGGGCGCTGTGGTTTATCCGGGCAACGCGGGCAGTTGCCCTTGCGATTCCCGATTCCCGATTCCCGATTCGCGGTCATACAGCAAATCCCACACGCCGTGTCCAAGCTTCTGGCCGCGCGTCTCGAAGTGGGTTTGCGGGCGCCAGGCCGGGCGTTCGACGTGGCCACGCGGGCCGGCGCGATTGACCAGGCCTGGGGTGGCATCGAGTACGTCCCACATCTGTTCGGCGTAATCGGCCCAGTCGGTGGCCGCGTGCAGGCGGCCGCCCTCGCCCAGCTTGCGCACCAGCAACTGCGCGAACGCCGGCTGGATCAGGCGACGCTTGTTATGCCGCTTCTTGTGCCAGGGGTCCGGAAAGTAGATGCGCACTTCGTCCAGTGCGCCATCGGCGATCTCGTGTTCCAGCACTTCCACCGCATCGTGGTGATACAGGCGCACATGCGTGCTGCCGTCTTCCTCCAGCGCGTTGAGCAGGCGGCCCACGCCGGGGGCATGCACCTCGATGCCGATGTAGTCGCGGCTCGGATCCTGCTGCGCGGCAAAGCGCAATGCAGCGCCATTGCCGAAGCCGATTTCCAGCACTTTGGGCGCATCGCGTCCGAAGGTGGCGGCCAGATCGCGCGGCGCGCCGGTGTAGTCCAGCCCGAAGCGAGGCCACAGGTCGTCGAAGGCGCGCTGCTGCGCGGGGGTGAAACGGCCCTGGCGCAACACGAAGCTGCGCACCTGGCGGCGCCCCTCTTCGATGGTGAAGGGCTTGGGCGGCATCTTGGCGCCGTCGCTGGTAAACGGGTCGGTCATGAAAGGTCGGTCACGTCAGCAAACACATGCTCCGCACCTGCGCGATAACCGCATCGCGCCCATGCAGGAGCTGGAAAAGCCCCTCTCCCACCGGGGCGAGGAGGCGCGGTTTGCGCGCCATGGGCGCGCGTGCCTGGGAGCTCGCAACGCAGGCGTGGGCCGGGGCGCGGAGCAGGGGCTGGGGAAAGGGTACGGACGAGCGGCGTCGGATCCGACCACGCCCATCGTCGAGCGGCCACTGCCTGGCGGTTGCGCAATGCAGACGGTCGAACGCACGGCGCGCCAGCAGACCACCCACTCATCCAATCACACCATCCACCGGGCTCGACGCCGAGGCATAGCGCTTGCGCGGAATCCGCCCGGCCAGAAACGCCTCGCGGCCGGCTTCGATCGCCTTGCGCATCGCGCTGGCCATCAGGATCGGATCGCGCGCGCCGGCAATGGCGGTGTTCATCAGCACGCCGTCGCAGCCCAGCTCCATGGCAATTGCCGCATCCGAGGCGGTGCCCACGCCGGCATCGACGATGATCGGCACCTTGGCGTTTTCGATGATTTCCAACAGGTTGTACTTGTTCTGGATGCCCAGCCCCGAGCCGATCGGCGCGGCCAGCGGCATCACCGCCACGCAGCCGATCTCTTCCAGCCGCTTGGCCAGGATCGGGTCGTCGGAGGTGTAGACCATCACCTCGAAACCATCGGCAACCAGTTGTTCGGCAGCCTTGAGCGTCTGCACCACGTCCGGGTACAGCGTGCGCTCGTCACCCAGCACTTCCAGCTTGGTGAGGTTGTGGCCATCCAGCAATTCGCGCGCCAGCCGGCAAGTGCGTACCGCATCTTCGGCGGTGTAGCAGCCGGCGGTGTTGGGCAGCAGCGTGTAGCGATCCGGCGGCAGCACATCCAGCAGGCTGGGCGCGTTGGGGTCCTGGCCGATGTTCACCCGGCGAATGGCGACGGTGACGATTTCGGCCGCGGCGGCTTCGGTGGCCAGGCGGGTCTCGTCCAGGTCCTTGAACTTGCCGGTGCCGGTAAGCAGGCGCGAACGGTAGTGTTTGCCGGCGATGACCAGCGCATCAGAGGGGGCGGGATTCGTCATGCCGCAATTATCACCGATCGGGCGCGGATGCGCCGGCTTGCGCGGCGCATCAGCCGCCGCCCAGCGCATGCACGATTTCCACCACATCGCCCTCGCGCAGTAAGTGATCTGCATGCCGTCCGCGCGGCACGATTTCGCTATTGACCTCTACCGCAACGCGGCGTTGTGCTAGGCCTTCCTGCTCCAGCAGGGTGGCCAGCGGCAAATTGTCCGGAA
This sequence comes from Xanthomonas sp. NCPPB 3569, assembly GCF_041475645.2. NCBI lineage: Bacteria > Pseudomonadati > Pseudomonadota > Gammaproteobacteria > Lysobacterales > Lysobacteraceae > Xanthomonas > Xanthomonas sp. NCPPB 3569. Next base: position 3,807,372 of record NZ_CM192969.1, on the reverse strand, counting down.
GCGCGCGCGGGGTGCCGTTGAGTTGGATGTTCATGTCATCATTGTTGCATCGCGTGCCGCTCCGGCGCGCGTTTTTGCGTTATGCGGCAATGCAGCGTGAGCGCGGGCGGCGAGGGTGAAACCATGTGCCATTCGCCAGCGTACGTATGCACGCCGGCCCGGTCCCACTCACTCAAGCAGGCATTCCGATGGCTTCAACACTTCGCCCGATCCGCTCCCTGATGGCTATGGCCATCGCTATCGCGGCCGCCCCGGCCATGGCCGAGTCGGCCTTCGACCAGACCGTGTTCTTCGGCGACAGCCTCACCGACAGCGGTTATTACAACCCGCTGCTGCCGGCCGCTTCGCGCGCGGTCACCGGCAAGTTCACCACCAACCCGGGTTGGGTGTGGGCCGAATATGTCGGCGACCATTTCGGCACCAATGCCGCGCCCAACGGCAACGGCCAGACCGGCGACAACTACGCTGCCGGCGGTGCGCGCATCCAGGCCAGCTCGGTCAGCGCGCTCGGCGCTGCACCGTCGGTAACCAGCCAGATCAACACCTACCTCACCGCCAATGGCGGCCGCGCCAACCCCAATGCGCTGTACACCGTGTGGGGCGGCGCCAACGACCTGCTCGCCGCGTCGCTCGCCCCGGCACAGGCGCAGGCCATCATCGGCAGCGCGGTGACCGCCCAGGTCGGTGCCGTGGCCACCTTGCAGAATGCCGGCGCGCGTTACGTCATGGTGCCGACCATTCCGGACGTCGGCCTCACCCCGCGCTTCCGCGCCGGCGGCGCCGTGGGAATGGCGCAAGGCACCGCTGCGGCCACCGCCTACAACACCGCCTTGTTCAATGGCCTGCAGTCCGCCGGCCTGCGCGTGATTCCGGTCGACACCTTCCACATGCTGCAGGAAATCGTCGCCAACCCGGGCACCTATGGCTTCAGCAATGTCACCAGTACCGCCTGCAACCCGGCCGTGCCGCTGCCTGCCTGTAACCCGACCAGCCTGGTCGCCGCCAATGCGCAGAACACCTATGTGTTCGCCGATGGCATTCACCCGACCACGGCAGTGCACCAGATCCTGGGCGAATACGCCATCTCGTTGCTGGAAGCGCCGCGTCTGCAGCAGGTGCTGACGCATTCGGCGCAGGCCGGCGGCCGCGCGCGCGCCGACCAGGTGGCCTGGCATCTGGACGGCAAGCCGGACGCCGATGGCATGCGTTGGTGGGGCAGCGTGCGTGGCGACATGCAGCGCTACGACCACGCCGACCTGTATGACGGCATGGCGCCGGCCGGCTTGTTCGGCGTGGATTGGACTGCAGGCGACCTGGTGTTCGGTGGCTTTGCCGGTTTCGGCCGCATGGACGCCGACTTCGGCAACCGCAACGGCAGCTTCAAGCAGGACGACACCACGCTGGGCGGCTTCTTCGGCTGGTATACCGGCCCGGTGTGGGTCAATGCCCAGGTCAGCTACAGCTGGCTGAGCTACGACGTGGACCGCGAAGTCCAGCTTGGGCCAGCGACCCGCGTGCACAGCGGCTCCCCCGACGGCAGCAACCTTACCGCCGCCCTCAACGCCGGGTATTCGCTGGGCGAAGGCAACCTCAAGTACGGCCCGGTGGCCGGCTTGACCTGGCAGAAGATCAAGCTCGACGGCTATACGGAAAGCAACGACAGCGCCACCGCGCTGGGCTACGCCAACCAGGACATCGATTCGCTGGTCGGCCGAGTCGGCTTCCAGGTGCGTCTGGACGGTGCCATGGTCAAGCCGTACCTGCAGGCAACCTACGACCACGAGTTCAAGGACGGCGGCGAAGCCAGCGCCTGGCTGCAGTCGATGCCGGAAGTGGGCATGTACACCGTCCCGGGGCAGAACTTCGATCGCAATTACGCCACCGTCGTGCTGGGTGCCCGTACCGGGCTGTGGGGCCTGCAGAGCAACATCGGCCTGAGCACCACCACGGCCCAGCGCAGCGCCCGCGATGCCACCTTGTTCGTGAACTTCAGCGGCAACTTCTGAGGCGCGGTAGGCCGCAGTTGGCTCACACGCAACACACGAGGGCCGGGCAACCGGCCCTCGTCTTATCGGCGCACATTGCGCCGGACACCTGCACCCGCATAAACTCTGCCAGCGCCATGCGGGCGTAGCTCAATGGTAGAGCTGTAGCTTCCCAAGCTACTGACGTGGGTTCGATTCCCATCGCCCGCTCCAGAGCTTCAGTCAAGTCTTTAAGTGGTTGACTTGGTTAGATATTTCGGCCGATTGATGATTCCGAGCGATGCCCCTTGAGGTATCAATCGAGGTATCAATCTTGCCCAAGCCTTTGATGATGTCGCGCTCGGCTGGCCTGTATGCGCGCTTCTTTGTCCCTACCGATCTCCGAGCCTCGATTGGCTCGCGTTACCTTGTCCGATCGCTGGGAAACCGTCGTGGTGACCACGCCAGGCTGGCGGCGGCCACGATGGGAATGGCACTATCGATGCCATGCGGAAAGGGATGACCGTGGATCTGGAAGAACTGCTGGAAAAGGTTCGCAATGGGGACATTAAAGAGCTGACCTTGAAAGATGTGACGCTGCCGGACGGCACGCGCATCGCGCAGGCGCAGTTGGACAATCCTGCTGATGCCGTGATCTTCGGAGACCTGATGGTGCGGGCGCGGCAGACAGAGCCCACCGAGGTCATGGCGGCAAGGGTGGCCAAGCGTCGTCAGCAGTTGCTCGAGGGCAGTCAGCGCATCTCCGGCGGTGCCCCGAAGGCGCTGATGCTGTCCAAAGCGATGGCCGATCATTTGAGGGACTTGGCCGGCGCCCGTCTGCATCAAAAGACCGTGCTCGAAAGCCGTCACACCCTGCGCCTGTTTGTCGGGATCATTGGGAAGGACGTGCCCGTGGCTTCGCTGACCCAGGATCACGTGCGGGCCTTTTTTGAAGGCGTGCGCTATTGGCCGTCGAATGCGACCAAGCGGCCGGCCTACCGAGACTTGTCGGTGCCTGAGGTCATCAAGCTGGCGAAGAAGAACGACGAACCAGAGCCGGCTGCGTGGACGATGGCCAAGCACCGGCAACGGCTGAGCGTCTTCCTGGTGTCGCTGGTCGAGGGCAAACACCTAGCGGTGAATCCGTTGGCGGGCATCCGAGCGATTTCCACGCCGGACTCGGAAGATACCGGCTCACCGTTTACCGATGCCGAGTTGAAGGCCATCTTTGACCCGGTGGAGTTCCCCAAGTGGGCGTCGAAATACCCCCATCGATGGTTTGGGCCGATCCTGGGGCTCTACTCGGGCGCTCGCGTTAACGAGATCGCGCAGCTCCGGCTGGAGGACATCGATACCATCGACGGGGTGCACGGCTTCTTCGTCCGGAAGCTCGGGAAGAAGCAGAGCATCAAGAACAAGCACAGCCGGCGGTTCATTCCGCTGGCTCAGCCGGTGATCGATTGCGGCTTCCTGACCTACGTGGAAGAGGCCCGGCAAGCAGGGGTCGAGCGGTTGTTCCCAGACCTGCCTAACTCGACAGGGCTGGGCTACGGCCGGCAGCTGAGCCGCCAGTTCTCCGTCTATATCAAGCGGCAGGGGGTGTCGGAGAAGGGGCAGGGGTTCCACGGGTTCCGCCATACCATCGCATCAAAGCTGGATGAAGCGGGAGTGTCGGCTTCGGCGATTGGGGCGCTCACTGGGCATGGGACCGGGCAAACGGTGTTGGAGAAGTTTTACATTGACCGGCGGAGCCTGCCTGACCGGGTGGCTACGCTTGCTAGGTTCAGTCCGCTACTGTCCCTTCCTGTTTACAGTTCTGGAAAGTTTGCGGACAACTTGAAATAGTTAGTTATGGAGTCTAGCCAGCAGCGGTTGAGCTGGTCGCGTATGAACTCCGTAAGCTCCCCAGCCTGACAGACACCGCATAAGTGGATATTTCTGGCATCGTTACCTCAGCCAGGAGGTTCTATGCGCACCTCAAAGTTCACCGAGACGCAGATCGTCGCGACGCTCAAGCAGGCCGACGCCGGCGTGCCGGTCAAGGACGTCTGTCGCCAGGTCGGTATCAGCACAGCGACGTACTACCAGTGGAAGAGTAAGTACGGAGGCCTGGAGGCTTCGGAGCTGCGGCGGGTCAAGGAGCTTGAGTCGGAGAACGCCAAGCTCAAGCGGATGTACGCCGAGTTGGCGCTCGACAATGCGGCCATGAAGGATCTCATCGCAAAAAAACTCTAGGGCCGGCGCGCAAGCGCGAGGCCGTGCGGTACCTGATCGAGGTACACGCGCGGCCGCTGCGTCGGTCCTGTGCATGCGTCGGGCTTGCACGTGCGGCGTGGTATGCGCCACCGCTCGACTGGACAGTACGCGATGCCGAGTTGATCGCGGCGATCGCACGTGTCGTCGAAGACCGCCCCAGTCGCGGCTTTTGGAAATGCAGCGACGTACTGCGCAGGACGCGACCTGACTGGAACCCGAAGCGAATCTATCGCGTGTACAAGGCCATGCGGCTCAACCTGCGCCGCGCTGCGAAGCGGCGGCTTCCCAAGCGCGAGCGTGTCGCGCTGTATGTCCCAAGGTTGCCTGATACCGTCTGGTCGGTCGACTTCATGAGCGACGCTCTGGCGTGCGGCCGACGCTTCCGCACCTTCAACGTGGTCGACGACTTCAACCGCGAGGTGCTCCACATCGAGGTGGATACGTCGATCAACTCGCATCGTCTGGTGCGCGTGTTCGAGCAGATCAAGCACGATCATGGCCTGCCGCAGGTCGTGCGTTCCGACAACGGACCAGAGTTTCTGGGCGACGCATTTACCAGCTGGCTGAAGGTCAATGGCGTGGCGATCCAGTACATCCAGCCCGGCAAGCCGAACCAGAACGCCTTCATCGAACGTTTCAACCGCACCTTCCGGGAAGAAGTGCTCGACCAGCACCTCTTCACCCGCCTCGACGATATCCGCGAAGCTACCCATTGGTGGATGATCGATTACAACGAACAGCGGCCCCATGACGCGCTCGGCGGCCTAAGGAAGGTCTGAACAACGCGATCGGAGGATGTGGTAAGCCATATCGGTCGCGGTGACCGCGCTCAGATCCTCGGTTTTTCGCCGTTTTTGGCGCTTTTTCGGGGTATCGTCCCGATTACGGGCGCACCTACCCCGCGGCGGTAATGAACTCTTTGCGCTTCAGCCACAGATTCGACAGCGCAAACAGCATCAGCATCTGTGCGGTGTTCTTCGCCAAACCGCGATAGCGCACCTTGACGTAGCCAAACTGGCGCTTGATCACCCGAAACGGGTGTTCCACCTTTGCACGCAGGCTGGCTTTTGTGTGCTCCCAGCGCTTGGCCAACTTCAGTTCGCGCTTGTTCTTAATCTGCTTCAGCTTCGAGGGCTTCTCCGCGATCAGGTAGCGCAGTTTGCGCTTGCGCTTCATCTCCTCGCGTTTCTCAAGCCCGGTGTAGCCGCTGTCCGCGCACAGCGTGTCCTCCTTGCCGTGCAGCAGCTTGTGCGCTTGTGTGATATCGGCCACGTTGGCCGCCGTGCACTCCACGTGGTGCACCAGCCCGGAGTCATCGTCCACCCCGATGTGCGCCTTCATCCCGAAGTAGTACTGGTTGCCCTTCTTGGTTTGGTGCATCTCCGGATCGCGCTCGCCATCCTTGTTCTTGGTCGAGCTGGGCGCAGCGATGATCGTGGCGTCCACGATCGTCCCGCCGCGCAAGCTCTGCCCCTTGCGCGACAGGTGCGCGTTGACCCGATTGAACAGCTTGCGCGCCAAATCGTGCTGCTCCAACAGATGGCGGAAGTTGAGAATCGTCGTCTCGTCCGGCACCTCATCCAGCCCGCCGATCTTGGCGAAACGGCGCATCGACACCGTGTCGTACAGCGCTTCTTCCGCCGATGGATCGCTCAGTGCATACCACTGCTGCAAAAAGTGGATGCGCAGCATGGTCTCCAGCCGATACGGCTGTCGCCCCGGCTGCCCCGACTTCGGGTAGTGCGGCTCGATCAGCGCCAGCAGGTCCTTCCACGGCACGACCTGGTCCATCTCGGCCAAGAACACCTCACGCCGCGTCCGCTTGCGCTTGCCGTTGTACTCCGCGTCGCCGAAGGTCAGCTGCATCGAAATCGTCTACTCGGGTCGTTGATCGATTGTGGCAGATCACGATGGATTGTTCAGAGTTTCCCTAACGCCGACCGAGTACCGCAACCAACACGCCAGAAGGTCTACTTTTGGACTGTCTGCTTGACGGGGGAGCTTACGGAACAGGCGGATCGCCTTGTCGGGATCGATGGTGTTGTCCTTCTTGGGCTTTCGGAATGCCTTCATCGGTGACACGTCGATGGTCTGTCCGTTGACCAAGTGGTTGAAGAAAGCGACGAGGAACCGGCGATGACGCTCCTCAGTGGCAGGCGCGAGCGGCGGCACATCCTGCTCCTTCCCCAGCGCGAGCGCTTCATCAAAGGAGAGGTCCTTCAGCAGCGGATCCGACAATAGGTTCCTTGGGGCCCAGCGCAGGAGCTTCCAGAGCGCTTGGATGTGGTAGTAGTCGACTCGAGCCGCAGAGATGTTGCCGCAGGTAAGAAGCAGAAGCTTCAACGTGCGCTCGGTGGACTGCACGGTCTTCGGGTCGAGCTGGCGGCGACGCATGTCCTCCAGATGATCTTCGATCTCCTTGACCAAGGGGCGCGAAGGCGTGCCCATGGGCAGTTGCGCTGGGTAGCGTGTGTTGTTCTTCAGGCCGCTCTTTCGTCCGGTTTCGTCGAGAGCGGCGAGGATGCATTCTTGGAGATTGATGGCGGCTTCCCGGCCTCGGATGATGGCGCGGTCGATGCGGAACCGGCCGATGTGGATGCCTTCCAACTGCAGGAGGCCAAACGGCGAGGCGATGTAATCGTTGAGTGTTGCGGCGGGGTTGCTGGTCATGGGTCACTTCCATCGAGAGATGGAAGTAGGGATAAAACAGGGCGCGAATTCGTCAATGGGGGCGATACAAAAATTTGCGGTGTAGACGAATACCTCAGTTGTTAGGGTCGCTCCGATGGGGTGCTTCCCGAATCCGCCAATTCGTTATCCGGCGAGAAGCCTTATAAACCAAGGGTTTCGAGGGAATTTGTGTCGATTTATCGCAGTCAATTGCGTACTGTTTGCAGTAAATAAGCTAACTAAATGAGTTTGGTGAGCAAATTTTAAAATGAATCTAAGTTAAATGTTAGCCTATTGTTGTTAGTCTGATTTATATTCAAAGCAGCGATATGCCTAGCTCGGAACTTTCTGACATCCGATGGGGCGCGACACCGATGGTGCGACGAATGCCAGAAGCGCAACCTGACCTTGCCGGACGTGGGACCCAATGGTCGCTCACCCTACAGGGCGCTTGAGCAGCGCCATCTCGGAACCTGAAGGGGCTGTCTTGCGTCGGCCGCGGCGTCTCAAACGGTGCATAGATTGATACGCACCTATGATCCAGCAGCCAGACGACTAGCCCGAGGTGGGTGGCGTGGCCACGCTGGGCTACATCGAGACTCTGGAGTCAGGCACAGCGGTGCACACACAAGATGTCGCGCCATGGCTCAAGCCTAGGCGCTCGCTTAAGTCAGCATTCCGTTCAGGATGCTTAGCGGTTGCTAAGAATTTGGGCAAGCATGTTGTAACACCTGCGTTACATGTGTAGGATGATGCACGTTGGACCCATGGCAAGAGCCGGCGGTGATGCTTGGTCGAGGTTGTAGGCTACATCCGCAGAGGGTCACTTCACTATCGACAAGTGGAGTAGTGACGCCAGCCCGCAAGGGCGCCGACGAACCGCCCGTAATGGTGACATTACGGCCTGCTAAGAAGGTTGCTTCGGCGTCACGGTCCAACGCGTTTAAGGGCTCCCACTTGGGAGCCCTTTGCGTAAGTGGGCTTATAGCCAGCGGTCACTACCGAATATGTTTCTGGCACAGATGTGCGGGCCAGCTCAATAATCACTTGGCCCGCGCGGAGTGAGAAGACCTCCAGACGCTCACCAAATTCGTAATAGATCGCTGTATTTGGCCTCAAAGCTTTCGCGACCATTTCACATACGAAAGCCATAGCTTCATCGTGACTAACAATGTGCGCGCAGTGCTCCCGCCAGATGTGTTGGAATCCGAATCCACGGTGCTTGCCGCGGTGCTCGCCGTATTTCAGGTGAATGGCGCCAGCGGGAAAAGGTGGACCGCTTTTGAAGTTTAGTTGCGGCACCAATCCGTAGACATCCGTTCCATTGCTGGGATGCAACAGTCGCTGCTCACGCGTCCATTCGATCGATTCGTTCAAGAAGTAGGCTTGTCTGCGGTCAATGAAGACAGCTGGCATGAAGGTGTTGGTAATGTTAGCACCGAGAGACCAGCCGCATTAGTCGTGTCTGCCTCGGCCGTTGCGAGATATTTTGTGGTGTAGTCGACGCTCACTCACACAAGGAGCAATGCATGTCCCAGACAGTGCAGGAGATAGCAAAAGATATTCTTGTCGCAGCGCTTGCCAAGACTAATTGCGGCATCGGTGCGGCAGGTCAGTCGGATGCGGCGGCCGAGTCAATTGCCAAGGCTTACAAGATCATCCACGCAGCTGTGAAGGAAGCAAAAGGCGGCGGGTCACTATCTGGCTCAATCTAGGCGAAGAACCCTGCTCCCATCCGGAGCGAAAATCCGGAACCCAGCGAAGCAGGCCTTATGGTCACCCAGCCTGCGGGAAGACCTGGGTCTCTTAGACATCCGAGTGCTGCACCACTTGGTCATCGTCGCCCAGAGGGGGCTATGCCCCCCCTGACTACCGGATTGGCCTGAGCCAAGGCGCTGGCGGTAAGCTGTCAAACCTCCCGACACTCGGATGTTGGCCATGGATATACCAAGGCAAGGAAGGCGCATCGCCAAAGCCCTTTCAGCAGGCGCGCTGTTGTTGGGAATGGCCGCATGCGCGCAATCGTCAAACGCCCATCAGGAGAAAGCCATGCAGGAACCGACCTCCGCTGACATTCGGCGCGAGCAGGACCGCGTCGCGGCACTTGTCGATGCTGCCGCCCCTGAGCGTTCGGCACCAATGATGACCTGGGACGGCTATCCCGCGCTGCAACCAGGGGCTGAACTCACCGCCGACCAACTGCTTAAACAAATCAAAGCGCTCGCCCAGTCCTTTCACGCTCAAGCAGACTCCGACCCCGCCAACGTGGAGCGCGTGTTGGGCATTGCGCTTCCTCCCGACGCCAAGCATGAGCGAAGAGGGGTGACAGGTGAGGTGGGACAGGGCACTTACGAGTGGGCCGTGTGGAAGGGGGCACCCAAGCTCCCCGGGCACCGGGTGGAACTGACCCTCACCCCGAACGCCTGTCTGGCCTACGACGCATTGAAAAAGCAAATGGAAGCCGACGGCTTCCGGGTGTATGTGCCAACCTTTGGCGACGACCAGCGCATCACGTTCGACAAGATCGTTGGTCCCTCGCTCGGGCTCTACATTGCCGTGACTCCTGACCATCGGGATGCGCCGACCTGCGTGACGGTCGTTGTCTTTGAAATGGAGCGCAGCGATGCTTGACCCTCGCATTGAGCGCATGCTCCAGGAGACCGAACAAGAATCGTCTCTGTCCGCAGGTGCAGCCAAGGACCTCCGCGAGGCAGTGGAGTCCTCTCCTTACCTAGTCGAGGTAATGACCAAAGCCATCGACAACGGCGACCTTGAGCACATCAAGTTCGCTCGCACACCCAACGAAGGCGGGCACTATGACCATGGCGAAAAGACGATCAGCGTCAACGCCGATGTATTGCAGCGACCTTCCCGGTCAGAGCGAATAGACCAGTTGACGGGTGTTCTGGGGCACGAGACGGGGCATGCCTTGATGGCCCGCTCCAACGAACTCAGCACCTACAAGCTGTCCTACCGAATCGATGAGACGCTTAAAGAGGGCGCACGCTACGGCGATGCGACGGTGGACATCACCCCGTTGGCAAAGGAATACATCAACGCTTCCCGGCAGAACGAAGCGCTAGCCGAAATGGTGTCGATGAATTCGGTGGCCAGTCGGGTCAAGCACCAAGACAGCAACGTCAGCGAAGCAGAACTGCTTTATCGCCTCGACCCGACCACGCCTTGCGTCACGAACGGGCGGCTGGCTCCAGGCATCCAGATGGATGTCCAGGGCATCCAGCACACCGACAACCGCATCGACAGCCCTGCGGTAAAAGCCGTGGCGATTTGTCAGTTCGATCAGTCCGGCAAAGGCCTGGGCGCGTTGGGGCAGTCTGACTACAACGCCTTTTACTTGTCCTACGTCGTGTCTGCCGGGGCCGCCGTATCCCGTGATCTAGATAGAGCCTCTAGCCAGTCGATTCCTAGCCTTGCCTCAACCTCAAGGAGCTCGGTAGTTCGGTGGAAGAGGTCCAAGCGGCAGGCGTTGGACTGGGAGGGCAAGGGAAAGCCTTCGGATTCACCGACACTTCCGACGGGCAGCTACGACCCACGGAGGTGCGGCAGATCGGGAAAGGCGGCGCCAGCCAACCAGACATCGAACCCCAAGCCGTCGCGCGCAACGAAGCCGTGCTGGCCGACAACCCGGTGCACCCCGACCATTCGACCTATGCCCGCATCCACGACTGGGTCAAAGGCACGGGCAACTGGAACGAAGAAGAGACCAGGAATGTCTCAGCTGCGCTTTACAAGCAGCAGGTGGACGACCCGTTGCTCAAGCGAGTGGACAGGGTCACGGGAGGATTAGGGAACGATGGCGCTCAGAACGTCGTTGCGATCTATGCCCCGCACGGGGTGGACAGAGCGCCGCAGTTCCATGCCCATGTCGATGGGCGTGAGGCCTCGCAGCAGCCGGCCCAGCAGAACCTTCAGCAGGCCGAGGTTATCAAGCAGGACCAGGTGCGTCAGCAGCAGATGGAGCAGACCCAACAGCAGACTCAACAACAAGAGTCGGGGCCGAGGATGACTATGTGACCCTGCCTTGGGTTAAACTGTATGGGCTCTGGCGATAGGCTTTATGCCTGTCCCTCTATTCGTCACCAAGTGACTTACTCGACGCCGCATGTCTCTATTCGGTGGTCGCCGTTGGTTAAGTGTCCATGCGCTCTGCGCTAGGCAAGCCGGAGCTAAGAATAGAGGAGTGATCTTATGAAGAAATTCATTCGTAAGACCCGCCTAGTTCATGCGTTGCTGTCGTTTGGGGGCGGATTTTTCCGTTTCCTGGCAGCGCTCATGAACATGGCATCTAACTACTCGTGGGCTTCGCGATGAAGAGATGGGAACACCGCTTTGAGGTAAAGCCAGGGCGATGGGTGTATGTCCCGACTCCCTTGGGCAAGGCTGCAGGTGAGGCGATCCGTTTGTCTGTGTCAAAGGTGTGGGCCCGCCCCAAGTTCTATTTTCACCTTCGCAAGGGTGGGCATGTGGCGGCTCTCCGGCGCCATTTAAAAAATCAATATTTTTTTCGCTGCGATCTTGACGACTTCTTTGGTCGCATCAATCAATCGAGAGTCACGCGCTGCTTGAAGGAAAGTTTTTCCTACGTTGATGCCAGGAAGATGGCGAGCGATAGCGTGGTCATCCGTCCCGACACTGGTAAGACCATGCTGCCGTATGGATATGTTCAATCCCCGATTTTGGCATCCTTGGCGCTTGACCGCAGTCGAGTAGGGCGGTTTCTACGGCAGTGCGAATCTTCCGAAGACATGACTGTCAGCGTTTACATGGATGACATTGTCTTGTCGTCCAATGACGAAGCGCGCCTCTATGTCGTAGCCACTGAGCTTGCCAAACTCGCGACAGATGCATACCTGCCACTTAGTGCCGGTAAGACAATTGGGCCTGGCTCGACAGTGACGGCCTTTAACGTCGAGCTCTCACATGGTCTGCTGACGTTGACACAGGACAGGCTTGATCGCTTCCGTGAGTCGTATGCCACGGCAAGCTCATTGCACGTTGAAGATGGAATAGTGCGCTACGTGCATTCGATTAACTCCGCGCAGGTTGCCGATGTAACAGCGTGAAGTGACCACTTGCGATAAGATTAGTGCAGAGCTGCCGTCGTTGGTGATTTGGCTGGATTCTTTATCTTGATAGCTCCCAACATGCGAGCCTCGACTTGGATTTCCTGAGAGTTTCGCCGTTTAGCATGGAGCAGTAAGGCCCCTACGAGTTCCGCATCATCCAACTCCTGGACTCCGGCCAAGAAGACTAGGTCCGCCACGCGATGCCTTCGTTTCATTTCTTCACGCTTCGCCGTTTCTTGTGCCTGCGCTTCGCGGCGCTGATTGGCTAAAAGCTCTTTCGCTTGCAGATGAGCCAGACGTTCCGTGGCGCGCTGGATTTGGTCCCGGTAGTGATTCGTTGCGGTCATGCGTTTCTCCTGCCTTGTGGAAATGAGTCAACCAGGAAAACGGCTTGCGTCAAGCGTTGGGCTGGTCTCGAATTTCGTCCACCTCAAGAATCGAATAGGCTGAAAAACAAGGCTTAGAAGAAAGAAGCAAGAGCGCACCTAGGTGTCACTGCGTGACACGTGCGCAAAGGGCTCCGCCCCTTGAACCCCAAGCGCCAAGGGCGCTTGCGAAAATCCAAAGCCGAGGCATAAACCAAGCAACCCCACTGCTTCGGAGTCGCCGCCTCATGGCCATCTATCACGCCAACGTCAAGACGTTTAGTCGCGCCAAAGGACATTCGTCCATCGCTGCGGCCGCCTACCGCGCCGGCCTGCTGCTCGAGGACGCGCTCACCGGCCTGCGCCACGACTACCGCCGCCGGGACGGCGTCGTCGAAACGCGCTGCATCGCTCCCGAGGACGCGCCCGATTGGGCCCTGGTCCCTGCCCAGCTCTGGCCGGCGGCGGAAGCGGCTGAGCGTCGCAAAGATTCGACCGTCGCGCGCGAATTCGAGTTTGCCTTGCCCCACGAGCTCGACGAGCTTCAGCGCTCCGATCTGGCCGTGGAGGTCACCCGTGCTCTGGTGGGTCGCTACGGGTTCGCGGCGCAGGCCAGCATCCACAGCCCCGGCAGCAAGGACGGCTTGAACTGGCACGTCCATGTCCTGGCGACGACCCGTCGCATGGGACCAGACGGTCTCACGGACAAAACCAAGGAACTGGACGGCGGGCCGTCGGGACGTGTCGAGGTGCAATGGTAATCCCCCCGCTTTGAGCGTTCGCCAAAAGTGGAGCTAGGCGGCCATCGCCAATTTCATTGCTGGCGTGATACCGCCGAGCGCCATGTTGGGGCGCTCATGGTTGTACGTCCATAGCCAGCGCGTGGCCTTGTCCTGAACCTGCTCGATGGTGTCGAACAACGTTGTGGCCAGCCAGGCGTAGCGGACGGTGCGGTTGTAACGTTCGACATAGGCATTCTGCTGCGGCTTGCCTGGCTGGATGTGCTCGATCCGAATCCCGCGCTGCTGTGCCCAAGCTAGCAGCGCGCCGCTGATGTACTCCGGGCCGTTGTCGCAGCGAATGGCGTTTGGCTTGCCGCGCCAGTCAATGATCTGTTCCAACGAGCGGATCACCCGGGCCGATGGCAGCGATAAGTCGACCTCGATGCCCAGACCCTCACGGTTGAAGTCATCGAGCACATTGAACAACCGGAAGCTGCGGCCGTCGGCCAGCTGGTCGTGCATGAAATCCATCGACCAGACCTGGTTGATCGTCTCCGGCACCGCCAACGGCTCTGGCCGCTCGCGCACCAGCCGCTTCTTCGGCTTGATCCGCAGGTTCAACTCCAGCTCCCGATAGATGCGGTACACCCGCTTGTGATTCCAGCCAAAGCCCTTCACGTTGCGCAGGTGCAGAAAGCACAGGCCGAACCCCCAATCACGATAGGTTGTGGTCAACCGCACCAGCCAATCGGCAATCCGGGCGTTCTCCTCGCTGGCCTTGGCTTGATAGCGAAAGCAGGTCTCGCTCACCGCAAAGGTCCGGCAGGCATGCCGGATGTTCGTGTGGCCACCATCTACGGCCCATCGGGCCATCTCCCGGCGTTGAGATGGCCTCACCATTTTTTTGCCATCGCCTCCTTCAGCAGGTCGGCGCTGAGCTGGGCATCGGCGTACATCTTCTTCAGGCGCCGGTTCTCGTCCTGCAGCTCCCTGAGCTGGGACATCAGCGATGCGTCCATGCCGCCGAACTTGCTGCGCCACTTGTAGAACGTCGCCGAGCTGATGCCGTGTTCCCGGCACAACTCCGGCACGGGCGTGCCGGCCTCGGCCTGCTTGAGGACGGCAATGATCTGGCTGTCGGTGAAGCGGGATGTCTTCATGGAACCTCCTCGGAAAAGGGTACGAGAAAATTCCACTTCTGGCGTCAGCTAACCTGTGGGGGGATTACCCAATGGGTGCGCGAACTCATCGCCACCACCATCAATGCCCACCTTGAGAAAGCCGCGCTCGAGATTCGCGTGGACCATCGCAGTTTGGAAGCACAGGCAAGTGACGCTCTGGCGCGTGGCGACCTGGCCGCCGCTGCCGTCTTGTCCCGGGAGCCCACCAAGCACGTTGGCAAGAACGGGACCGCGCTGGCCCGGCGGGGCCAGCCGTCGAAGCGTTCCGACGCAAACCTCCGAATCGAGGAGACCAACGAGGAGACCTTCCAAAAGCTGATCGCCGTGTTTGAGCAGGAGGGGCGCGCCATGCCGGTGCCCGACGGTCACAGCCAGGCCCAGGCCGAGCGCGAGTCTCGCCGACCTTCTGATGGGCTGTCCTTGCTGCTCGGGCCTGGGGCAGGGCGCATCGAGGTGTCCCGCAGCATGGCGACCCTTGCCCGTGGGTTGGGATTGATGGAGGCGGAGGAGGCCAAGCCGTCGCGCGAGCCACGTTCGGTCTCCGAGCTCGCGGAGGAGGCCAGCGACGAATGGGGAGTCGCTGTTCAAGCGGATCCCCGCTTGGCTCAGACCCTCCAAGCAACCCTGGCCTTGATGCAGTGGATCAGGGAACGCGTGGCCGCCTTCGCCGAAGAGGCCCGGCTACGCCCGGACCTCAACGAGTTGCTCCGTCGACTGCGGCGCTTCAAGGCAGCGGCCATGAAGTTTGCCCGGCGGCTATTGGCGGTGCGTCGAGCGGAGAAGCTGCACCACATGGCCGAGAACGCGTGGCACGACTTTTTGGCGAACAATCCCGAGCCGGGGACCTCATGGACGCAGGGGGACTGGAAGCAGCGGCGTGGCCGCCGACTCAGCACGCTTGAAAGCCGGACCGTAGAACTGGCCGATGCAAGGGCTCGGGTGACCCCGCAGGAACAAGCCCTTTGCGGGAAAGAGGCTTCAGCCAGCGCGGCGCATCTGGAGGCCTGGAGCCGGGACATGCTTCAGCGCTATCCCTTGGAACTCGAAATAGCGAATCAACCGGGCGGGCCACGTCCAAGCCCTGCCGTCTCTGCCCCTCCTGCGCCTGTCTACGTTCCCAAACCGCCGCGCCTCCACTGAAACAAAAGAGCCCCGCACTGCGGGGCTCTTTTTGAGATGGCGCTGAATGGTCAGACGATGGCACCGCCTAAACTAGGCTGCCTCAGCTTCAGCTTCCGTGCGCATTTCGAACTCAACGTGCACGCCGTCATAGGGTAAGTGAAGGGCGCCGGCCTCGGTTTTATTGATCAGGCCGCAGTTCACCAACGCAGTCGTGTCAGTGTGGACGCCTTTCACGTCACGGCCTACCCGTCGAGCCAGCTCTCTCACGCCGAGCGGGCCGGTGCCAGCAAGAGCCTCCAGCAGACTCCAGCGGTTGACATTCAGTGTTCTCAGAAGATCTTCGCCGCTCGTGAAGGTGAAGCGCGGCACGGCGTCGCCTTTTCCGCGCGCTGCAGCTTTCATCTGCGCTTTCACTTCCTCTAAGGTGGCGACTCCAATGGTCAGAATGTTCTTTTCCATGTTGTCCTCACAGTAGGGCCACATCGGCCCAAAAATCATCTGTCAATTGATCGAGGGTGGTGAAGTTGTAAGGCATTTCCACCGCGCCTATGTGCTTGTGGTCGCCTTTGCCCGCTTCATTGTCGTAACGCAATACACATGTCCCAGCGACTACGTAAGCTAAACCGTATTTGTAGTTGTGGGCACTACCGCGCACGGGCTTGGGCACAAGCACAATACGTATTTCAGCAAAAGCATCTTCACCCCACTTGACGCGGCGATCTGTCAGCACCTCACCCTTGCTGCTCATGTTGTAATCCTGACAACAATCAATGGTGTTGTCAAGATTACATCACCTGCGCCCCGTGTAGGGTTCAGTGAAGGGTCTGGCGCTTCTTGTTGCGCACTGGGTCCAGCTGAGAGTCTTTGGGCTTTCGGCCCGCTCGCCATTCCTCCACTGAGGGGAGCGCTCCCGAACAATGAGAGCTTCTCGGGTTCGCACGACTTGGGAGGGCTGTGGAGGAGCGTGGTCCAACGATTGAGCGGCGGTGCTCCCGCCTGGCGGCTTCTTCTGGCTGTAGACGATCAGCTCGCCAGCAGAGGCCCAGGCATTGCAGACGTTGCGTTGTCGCACGAGCGGCTCGTCAGACAGCGTTTGGCTCATCAGCCCGGCGAGCAGCTGGCCGGCGATTTCGAGTTGTTGGGAGGTGGTGGTCATCAAAGCTCCTACGTGTGGGGAAGCCCTCATCCAACCAACAATTCCCAAGCACGCAAGAGCTCGCTTTACGCTTTATTTCACAAATTTGAATGCGGGCGAAGATTTCATGCCAGGTTATGTCCATGGGTGATGCGAGTGCTCCATCCTTCTCGCGCCGTCGCCAGGGAAGAGTCTCGCTCCTGCTTCGGCGCAGCGACGTGTCGGAGTGTGGAGCTGCCGTCCGTCTCGGTGTGTTCGGCAACCAGCTCACCCCCGCACAGCAAGGTGCCTTGAAACGCTGGCGTCCGCTTGGCTATGATCGGGTATCACGCGGGGTATCATTTTTGGATCACCCCACTCCGGGATAAGCTAGGAAAATCAATTGGTTGGCGTGGGGTGATTCTGTTCCCATCGCCCGCTCCATATTCGGCGCGTCTTTTGCCAGAGCGCATCGCTCCGCAGCTCACTTTCCTCGATTGCATGCAGCCGAGCATCGGTTGATCGGGCGCTGTGCGATCGCGCATCACGCTGAGCCGCAGCGCATTGAGATCCATCATCGCGCGTTCGGTATTGGCGGCGCCCCGCGCGATACATGACGCATCGTGCTCAGCGAGCGGTGCAATGTGTGCTGAAGAAATCTGCATCTGGCACCAGTCTGGCCATGTTTCGGCTGAATTCCTGCGGCGAATCGCTACAGAGCGCGCTTGTCTACCTGCGCGCCATCCAGCACGTCGCGTGCTCGCTTTGTGCATGCAAGACATCTGAAGCATGCGCAAGCAACGCGGAAAAAGGATAGGCATCGCGGGTGGTTTGGCATACAGTGCCGGCCGCTGCGCTGGCATTGGTTGCCGGCGCAGATGTCAGGTTCGATGGAATGCTTGACCAAGCCGACCGGCTGCAGTGGCAACAAGGCAAGACACGCGGAGCGCAGTCTGCCGATTAGACAGGAAGTGGCCGTTGAAGTTGTTGAAACGTTGGGTTTTGTCGGTGCTGGTATTTTTTGCTTTACCTGTCAGTGCTGCGGAGCGGGTCGGTCGTGCGACGGTGACCGATGGCGACACCATCACCGTTGCCCATCAGCGCATCCGCCTATGGGGAATCGATGCGCCGGAGAGCGCGCAGCAGTGCGGCGCACACGATGGCAGCGCCTGGCCGTGCGGCCGCCGTGCTGCAGCGGCATTGGATGGCTATCTGCTGGACAAGACCGTGCATTGCCAGCCGAAAGATACCGATCGCTATGGCCGCACAGTGGCCGAATGCTTCGTGCAGGGGCAGTCCGTCAATGCCTGGATGGTGCGCTCTGGCTGGGCGGTTGCCTATCGTCAATATGCCACCGCGTTCGAGGCAGACGAGCGCATCGCGCAGCAGCAGCGGCGCAATCTCTGGCAAGGCGCGTTTCAGATGCCGGCAGACTACCGCCGCGACAAGAAGGCGCGGACAGCAACCACACGCCAGGTTGCAACGTCGGCGCCAGGCAATTGCGCGATCAAGGGCAATATCTCCAGTGACGGCAAGAAGATCTTTCACATGCCGGGCCAGCGCGATTATGCAAAGACGCGCATCTCGCCAGGGAAGGGCGAGCGTTTCTTCTGTTCGGCGAATGAAGCGGCTGCTGCCGGGTGGAGACCGGCGCAGCGGTGATGGTGCCGTGGTGTCCCGAGGCCCCGGCATCCGGGCTTCTGAATTTTCTTGCCTAGAGTCAGGGAGATCCCGATTGAGCCGGCGCTATCGCCGCCGCATAGTGCAGCCATGGCCACCCATTCCCAACTCGTCGGCGCGCTGATCAAGGGGATGCGTCGTGCCGAGTCTGCGTGGGTGGCGTCGATCGCCTATGGCGCCGGGCTGGCAAGGCAGGTGCGCACCGGCCATGTCACGCCGGACAATGCGGGCAAGGTCTTGGACATGTTCGCGCTCGATCCCGAGCAGATCCGCGAACTCGGGCTGATCGGGGTGGAGGAGCTGGGCGAGGCGGTCTACCACGCCTGGTCGATCAATGCCGGCGAACTGGATCGGGTGGTGCAGTGGTTTCGCACGCCACGGGTGGAATTTGTCGGCAAGCACTGCAGCGAACTGATCCGCGCCGGGCGGATCGGCCCGGTCCTGACCATGGCCCGCGAGCACGCACTGCTGCGCCATCGCTGAGCGCCGGCAGACCCGCGCGGGCCCAGGCGCTTTACGCTGGGCGGCCCAGCGGCAATACTCGTTGACCCGCCCATACCTTATGTTTTGCCAATGCGCCAGGATTCGCCCGCTTCACCCACCGCCGCCGCCCGGGCACAACTACTGGAAGAGCTGCGCAAGCTTGAGCAGGAAGAAGCGCAGCTGAAATACGCCCAGACGCTGGAAGCCTTCGACCAGGTGATCGAGGTGCTTACCCAGTTCGGCAACCGTTTCAACGCCAAGCAAAAATCCCAGATCGCCTCGCTGGCGATGACCGGCAAGACCAAGGGGCCGCTGTCTTCCACCGGCGAAGTGGTCGCCAAGTACTGGATTCCGCATTCCGGCGAAACCTGGTCCGGCCGTGGTCGTACACCGAAGGCGTTCAAGGCCTGGGAAGGCACCAGCTCTTATAAAGAGTGGAAAGCCAATCATCCGGACAAGCGCTTCCCGCTGTATCCGGGTTGAGTCGCCCGGCATGTGATGTCGAAGGCCCGCAATGGGTGAGGCATTGCTTTTGGCCTTCGATGTTTTAGTGAACGTTTGGCGCACCAGTGCCCTGCTGTTGAGTGTCGTAAGCCGCGTGCCTTAAAACAACGCAGTCGGTGCCGGATCTTCAAGCAAAGCCCACGAGCTCAATAATTGCGAAAAAGTATTTGCCGTTTTTTCGCGCAAATCCCGCGATGAATGTTTACGCCTGCTAATTCCCGATCCAGGGAGTAAGCGATGATGACGTGGTCCAACGTGAGGGTGCGCGCAGATTCGCTTGGGTGTTGCCATCGGCACCATCACCCTGGCCATGCGTAAGCCGGGTAGCGCACGCAGGACCAATCCGTCATTCCGACGACGGAAACGAAAACGCTTGCTGCCTATCCGATACCGGTAGGCAGCAAGCGTCGCTTCTGATGCGCGTTGCTGGGACAGCCTTACTGGTCGCTCTTGCACTCGAAGACCGACACGCTACGCGGCGGGGCCAGGAATTCGCTGGCACCGGCCGGCATCATGTCCACTTCCAGCGCTTCGTCGGTGGAGAGCACCAGCTTCCAGTGCACCGGCTCATCGGAGGAGGGCAGGGTAAAGGTCACGCCCTCGTGATAGGCGTTGATGACGATGAGCAAGGTGTCGTCGTTGGCCAGTTCCTTGACCCCGGATGTCTGCGCCTTGCCTTCCAGCAGCAGGCCCACCGAGCGCGCGGCCGGATCGGTCCAGTGCGCATCGTCCATTTCGATGCCGCCCGGATTGAGCCAGGTTAGATCGCGCAGCCCGGCTTCTTCGTTGTACTGGCCGTTGAGAAAGCGGCCCCGCGACAGGATCGGGTAGCGCTTGCGCAGACGGGTCAGTGCCTTCACGAATTCGGTCAGGCGGCCGTCGGTGGGATCGTTTTCCCAATCCAGCCAGGTGATTTCGTTGTCCTGGCAATAGGTATTGTTGTTGCCCCCCTGGGTCTGCGCGCGCTCGTCGCCGCTGAGCATCATCGGCGTGCCTTGCGATAGCAGCAGCGTGGCCAGCAGGTTCTTCATCTGGCGCTCGCGAATCTGCAACACCTCGGCGTTCTCGGTGTCGCCTTCTTCGCCGTAGTTGCAGGAGCCATCGTTCGACGAACCGTCGCGGTTGTCTTCGCCGTTATCGATGTTGTGCTTTTCGTTGTAGCTGACCAGATCGCGCAAGGTGAAGCCATCGTGCGCGGTGATGAAGTTCACCGACGCCCACGGGCGCCGGCCGCGACGATCGAATAGATCGGCCGAACCGGTGAAGCGGGTCGCGAACTCCGCCAGCTTGCCGTCTTCGCCTTTCCAGAATTCGCGCGCATTGTCGCGGAACTTGTCGTTCCACTCCGACCAACCCGGCGGGAAGTGACCCACCTGATAACCACCCGGGCCGCAGTCCCACGGCTCGGCGATCAGCTTGACCTCCGACAGCAGCGGGTCCTGGTTGCAGGCATCCAGGAAGCCGCCACGTTGATCGAAGCCGCTCGGCTCGCGGCCAAGAATGGTGGCCAGATCGAAACGGAAGCCATCCACATGCATTTCGCCTGCCCAGTAGCGCAGCGAGTCGTTGACGAACTGGATCACCCGCGAATTGCTCAGATTCAGCGTATTTCCGGTGCCGGTATCGTTGATGTAGTAGCGCTTGTCGTCGGCCAAGCGGTAATAGCTGGCATTGTCGATGCCCTTGAACGACAGGGTCGGCCCCAGCTCGCTGCCTTCGGCGGTGTGGTTGTAGACTACGTCCAGAATCACTTCCAGGCCCTGCTTGTGCATGGCCTTGACCATGTCGCGGAACTCATCGCGATGACCGCTGGCGAGGTAGCGCGACTTCAGCGCAAAAAAGCCGATGGTGTTGTAGCCCCAGTAATTGCGCAGCCCCTTGTCGAGCAGATGCTGATCGTCCAGATACGCATGTACCGGCAACAACTCCACCGCGGTGATGCCCAAGTCCTTGATGTATTGGAGGACCTGCGGCTGGGCCAGGCCGGCGAAGGTGCCACGCACCGCCTCGGGCACTTGTGGATTGCGCATCGTGTAGCCGCGTACATGGGTTTCGTAGATAACCGTTTCGTTCCACGGCTTGAGCAGGCGTGTGTCGTCTCCCCAATCGTAGGTGTCTTCGACGACCACGCACTTGGGCATGAATGGCGCGCTGTCGCGCTCGTCGAAGCTCAGGTCGCCATCGGGGTGGCCCACGGTGTAGCCGTAGAGCTCGTCGGACCAGATCAGGTCGCCTTCCAGCTCGCGCGCATACGGGTCCAGCAGCAACTTGTTGTGGTTGAAGCGATGACCTTCGGTCGGCGCGTAGGGACCGTGCACGCGGTAGCCATAGCGCTGGCCCGGCTTGGCATCGGGAAGATACCCGTGCCAGACTTCGTTAGTGTACTCCGGCAGGTCGACGCGGGTTTCGTTGCCCTGTTCGTCGAACAGGCATAGCTCGACCCGCGTGGCATGCGCGGAAAACAGCGCGAAATTGGTGCCCTTGCCGTCGAAGACGGCGCCGCGTGGAAACGGGCGCCCCTGACGGATGCGGGAGGGGTTGGCATAGGCCGCGCTTGCTGGACGTCGCATGGAGAGTCTCGGAGGTGCCGGCACGCCGGCATTGAGGGGCCTCAAGCATTGCGTCTACCGCTGTGCAAAACGCGTTACGGCAACAGGGGTGCGGCGTGAGGGCGGCCGTGGCGATCGCTCACGCAGCGCGCCGCTGCAACGACGTGCCGGCGAGCCAGATTGCGGCTCTGCGCGAATCATCGGGCAAGGCCACCTCTTGGTTGTGATCGGGACGAGGGGATGAGCGAGCCCTTTGCGCCACTACGCGCATGCGTTGCTTGAGCGACGCGCCAGCGCCCTGCTAGCATCGGCCCGGTTGAGGCCGTGCAGCACAGCGTTGTTCGGACTTGTCGCGGTACCGTCGCTCTTCCATTCTCGGGACCGTCGCAGTCGGCCTGATCGCAGCGTACATCGCGGGCTGCCGCGAACGCGCAATCGGCCTGCGCTGTACGGACTTGGGTCACTTCGTCATCAGACTCTGCCCATGTCCAAGCCGCGCCGTGTGCCTGCCGCGATGAAAATCGCCATCCTTTCCCGCAACAGCAAGCTCTATTCGACCCGGCGGCTGATCGAAGCCGGACGCAAGCGTGGTCACACCGTGCGCATCCTCGACCCGCTGCGTTGCTACATGCGCATCGCCGCCGACGGCTTCAGCCTGCACTACAAGGGCAAGCCGATCACCGGCTTCGATGCGGTGATCCCGCGCATCGGCGCCTCGATCACCCGCTATGCCACGGCAGTGCTGCGCCAGCTCGAGTTCATGGGCACCTACACGCCCAATCCGTCGGACGCCATCCTGCGCTCGCGCGACAAACTGCGCGCGCACCAGTTGTTGGCCGCGCAGGGCATCGACATGCCGGTCACCGTGTTCGGCGACAACCCCGACGACACCCAGGACCTGCTCTCCATGCTCGGCCCGCCGCCGCATGTGGTGAAGTTGAACGAGGGTGCGCAAGGCGCTGGGGTGATCCTGACCGAAAAGGCCAGCGCTTCGCGCGGCGTGGTCGAAGCGCTGCGCGGGCTATACGCCAACTTCATCGTGCAGGAGTTCATCGGTGAGGCAGAAGGCGCCGATCTGCGCTGCTTCGTGGTCGGCGACAAGGTCGTCGCGGCGATGCGCCGCCAGGCGGCCGAAGGCGATTTCCGGTCCAATCTGCACCTGGGTGGCACTGCTGCCGTGGCCGAGGCAACCGAGCAGGAGCAGGAGGTTGCGGTGCGCTCGGCACGCGCCTTGGGCCTGGCGGTGGCAGGGGTAGACCTGATCCGGTCAAAACGCGGCCCGCTGGTGCTGGAGGTCAACTCGACCCCAGGCCTGGAAGGGGTGGAAGGCGTGTGCGGGGTAGATGTGGCCGCGGCGATTGTCCTGCACCTGGAGCAGTCGGTCCGCCGGTCACCCGGCTAACGGTTTTACCGAAAAATTAACGAAAATCTAATTGTCGCCTCGCTAGCCTCTTCCGACCGTAGCTCCGCTCTCGGCAGTGACGGTGATCGGGATGAACTTTTGGCCCAAGTGCGCTGTCGCACTTGGGCCTTTTTATGGACGGCTTGCCGCTGTTGGGGTTCGCATCTACATTCGCCAATGTTAAAAATGTTAAATCGGTCGGGCACAAGGAGGCGTCGCATGGCAAAACGGTGGAGTGTTGCGGGACTGCTGTTCGCCGCGGGCCTGATGAGTGGTCATGCCTTGGCGGTCGTGCTCGATCTGGACAAGCCGTTCAAGCCGCAGGCAGAGCAGGTCCGTACCGATCTTGCCGATGGCGAGAAGTACTCCGAGATCAGTCAGGATGAGCGCGCTAAGGTGGGCGCTGCGCTTGATCGGATCGAAGCAGCATTCCAGACGCAGCCGGATATCCAGGCGCTGCAGCCAGAGCAATTGGCAGCGGTTCGCAGCGATCAGGAGTTCGTCACCCGAATTTTGACCAGGGCACGTGAAGATAGCCGGCTGATTTGTCGGCGCGAGCGCGCGACTGGGTCGCAGATGAGTACGAAACAGTGCATGACGGCTGCCCAGCGGCGCCGTCAGACCACGGTGAGTCAAGACGAAATTTCTCGGCGCCAGCGCTAAAAACAGCTTAACGAACGAGGTTCCAGTGCGAATTCTAGTAATTGAAGACAACAGCGACATTGCCGCAAACCTTGGCGATTACCTCGAAGACCGTGGTCACACGGTGGACTTCGCCGCCGACGGGGTGACTGGCCTCCACCTTGCCGTGGTGCACGAGTTCGACGCCATCGTGCTCGACCTCAACTTGCCTGGCATGGATGGCATCGAGGTCTGCCGCAAGCTGCGCAACGAGGCGCGCAAGCAGACCCCGGTGTTGATGCTGACCGCGCGTGACTCGCTTGACAACAAGCTGGCCGGCTTCGACTCCGGTGCCGACGACTATCTGATCAAGCCGTTCGCGCTGCAGGAAGTGGAAGTGCGCCTCAACGCGCTATCGCGTCGCGGCAAGGGCGTGCATACCCGCGTGCTGGAAACCGGCGATCTGGAATACAACCTGGATACGCTGGAAGTGCGTCGCCGCGGCAAGCTGCTGCAGCTCAACCCGACTGCGCTGAAGATCCTGCAGGCGCTGATGGAAGCCTCGCCGGCGGTGGTCACGCGCCAGGAGCTGGAAACCCGCGTGTGGGGCGAAGAGCTGCCCGACTCCGATTCGTTGCGCGTGCATATCCACGGCCTGCGCGCGGTGGTCGACAAGCCGTTCGATGTGCCGATGATCCAGACCCGTCACGGCATCGGCTACCGCATCGCCTCGCCCGATGCCTGAAAGTACGAGCGAGACGCGGCCGGCGCGCCGGCGCGGCCGCTATCGGCGGCGCCTGCGCAGCCGCATCATCTTGTCGTTCGTGTTGCTGGGCTTCTGCCTGACAACGCTGTTCGCCTTCGCCACCAATTGGGCGCGCTCGCGCGTGGAAAACCAGTTGGTGGAGGACGTGATGAATCGCAACATCGACGCCTTCGCGCAACGCTTCTATTCCGATCCGATGCGCAACCCCGATCTGCCGTTGCAGCAGATGCGCGGGCGCGTGGTCAAAAGCGACAAGTTCGAAGCGCTACGCCGCGAACAACCGGAGTGGTATCAGCTGCCCGACGGCATCCACACCATCACCGGCGTGGACGAAAGCGGCAATACCTATTCGTACAAGCTTGCGGTGCGCAAGACACCGAGCGAATGGTTCTTCCTCGCTTATGACATGACCCAGGCGCTGAAGGGCGAGATCCAGCTCAAGCGCACTCTAATCTTGTCGGTGTTGGTATTCAGCGGGTTTTCGCTGCTGATCGGCTGGTGGTCCGCGTCCAAGGTGATGCGCCCGGTCTCCGATCTGGCCGCACGCCTGCGTGCCTATCGCGGCGGCACCAGCCAACCCAAGCCACTGGCTGCGCACTTCCCGGACGACGAGGTCGGCCAGCTCGCCGAAGCGCTCGACGACTACTCGGCGCGGCTCACCGAAGTGGTGCAGCGCGACCGCGAATTCAACGCCGACGTCAGCCACGAACTGCGCACGCCGCTGGCGGTGATCCGCGGCGCCACCGAGTTGCTGCTCACCAAGCCCAACCTGGACGAAAAGGTGTTGCAGCGGCTGCAACGCATCCAGCGCGCCGAGCAGCAATGCAGCGATCTGATCGGCTCGTTGCTGCTGCTCTCGCGTAACGAGCGCGGGCAGGGCAGCAGCAATGTCGCCAAGGTGGCCGAGCAACTGATCGATTCGCACCGCGCGCAGCTCGGCGGAAAACCACTGGAATTGCTACTGGAGGGCGTACGCGATCTGGTCATCGACGCGCCCGAATCCGCCTTGTCGGTGGCGCTGGGCAACTTGATCGGCAACGCCGTCAAATACACCCAGGACGGTCAGGTGCGCGTACGCGTGCTGAGCGATGCAGTGGAAGTGATCGATTCGGGCCCCGGCCTGAGCGAAGAAGACGCCGCCAAGCTGTTCCAGCGCGGTTACCGCGGGACCCACGCCGGCCACTCGCAAGGCGGCGGCATCGGCTTGTCGATCGTCAGCCGTCTTTGCGATCTGTACGGCTGGCGGGTCAGCGTGCGCCCAGGCCAGCAGCGCGGCGTCATCGCAACATTGGCCTTCCATCGCTGACCACCACACGCACTCCCGTAGGAGCGCACCCGGGCGCGACGGCCTTACCCATTGCGCCCCCAGGGCAGCGCCTCCAGACAACAACCACACCCAAAACCCAGCTCAGCGCTCCACCACCGTCACCACCAACTCGCCCTCGCGCGTAGTGATCTGCAGCTTGCAGCCAATCGCAAATCCCAATTGCTCCAGCCACAGCCCGCGCAAGCGCACGCTCGGGATGCGCTGGCTGTGTGGCCGGCCGGGTTCTGCATCGTAGAACGCATAGCCCACGGTGCAGCGCGTGGGCGTGCGCGCCTTGCGCGGTGGGCGCGGCGGTAGATTGTCCGCGCGAGGTCTGTTATGGCGCCGGTCGAAGTCGAGGTTGTCCACATCGAACGTGGGCGAGGGCACCAGCCGCATGGGCTGCGCGTCTTTCACCTGCAAGGCTGTCTGCTTTGCGGCAGCTGCGCGCTTGGCGTTCGATTTGGGCCGCTTGGCGGTTGGAGACGGCGCCCGGCTCATAGCCTCACCTCCACCAGCACCACGGAGCGACGAAGTACACCAATCTCCATTATCGATACATCTGCCATAACAACGCCTCCTTCGAAGAACAGGCACCGTCGCCGGCCGGCGACGGGATGTCGGGAGGTTAGAAACCGTGCATAGTCGGCGGGCGTATTCCTCCCGAAGGAGTGTTGTATTAGCCGCCCTCCCGACGCAGGCATCGCGTCGGCTTGCACCTGCGAACAGGCACAAAAAACCCACCGGTTTGACGGAGGTGGGTACCGCCACTAGAGGAATTTCTACGCTCCTTGAGGTAGAGGTCGCTACTGGTTGTTTGGAATGTCAACTGCTTGGTTTAGGAGCATAAGAGCTGATCTGATGCCAGAGTAGGTCTACTCGTAACGGCGTGTACGCATCGAAGCAAATTGTCAAAGCCTGTCGTAGCGTAGCGAAAACTGCTTGTTCTGCCACGCCTATGCGGCTGGTAACGCATTGCGGCATGTTTCCAGGGTAGGCGAGATAAGGTTGCAGTGTGATAAATCGCTACCTCTAAACCTTCTTGTGAATAAAAAGATCTGAGGCTAAAACCGTCACAAGCATCAAGGTTGCTCCCGATATCGCAATGTAAAAACCCCTCTTATCCCACACGGATCTGAAGGGCTTTTTCTCTGGCGCGATCATAAATGATACCGATCTAATCAGCCCCCCGACAGCCAACAGGCATACTGCAATCAACCCTAAAACCATCTGAATCCAAGGCATCATTGGGTGCACTCACATTTTTTTGCTCTAGAAGCACAGTAAAGCCCGCCGCAACACCATACAACGTTGCATCGAATCCACCTTGAGATTGATTCCACCCACTTGAGTCAGCACCATTGCCAAAATTAAACCAAGTTGAAGTTGCGCCCCCAATTGAAATTTTTTGATATACCTGATGACCCAGTCCAAATGCTATTGATCCGAAGCCTACTTTCGAATAAGCACCGCGAAAAATTTCAGGATCAGGCACGCCGTTCGAATCGTTAAGCTCAACTTGTGAGCCCGTCATGGACCCCTGCGAGCCGACCCCACCCGCCGCAGCTAATGCCATTACATATGCAGACGCGAATCCGCCGCCGGGGCACGGCGAAGTAACCTGGTAAAAATCGATATTCCCCCCATAATATGCAGCACCGGCCCCTACGCTATACGTTGATCCTTTCCAAGTCGCTAAGCCATAAGGGTCAGAATTCATCAATGGGGATTGAAGCGCATAGCCATAAGTGCTCACGCCGCCCCGAAGTCCAATGAGGTCGGACTGTACGTATCGCCCCACCCCGGAATCGAGATAACGCTGATAATTGTAAAAGACCCCGCTTGCAGCGTCATATTTTTGCCCCGGGAACCGCATATCCAAGACCAGCGCCGCACCATTCCCATCAGGATCTTGATTCGGCGCGGTGTTGCCGAAAGCTTCGCCCTTCAAGCTCCATGTCCACACCGCCACATCGCGGGTGGGGTCGATCACCACGCGCGGGCTGCCCAAGTGGTCCGGTTCGATGTAGTGCAGTTTGTTGGCGTTGGCGAGCAGGCCGACCGGTAGGTCATCCAGCCAGATCGCTTGCTGCTTGGGCACGCCGTTGCTGTCGTAATCGCCCAGCCAGTGGCCGGCTTCATCAAAGAGCGTGTAGGTGTTGGTGGTGCCGAGGAAGCGGCGTATCTGCTCGCCTTTACCGTTGTAGCGGTAGTTCATGGTCACCGCGCCAGCGCGGCGGGCCTGGGTCATGCGGCCGGTGGTGTCGTAGGTGTATTGGCGTGCGGTGCCGCCGATGGCGGTGGTGTTGCCGGTGGCATCGTATGTACGTGCGACGCCGGCCACGGCGCTGAGGCGGTGGCTGTCGGTGGGATAGCTATAGATCTGCGTGGCCGTGCCGACCTTGGCGCTGAGGCGGTTGCCGGTGGCATCAATGCTGTAGCCGTCGATCAGTGTGCCGGTGCGGCCGTCCTTTAGGCCGGTCAGGCGGCCCAGCGCGTCGTAGCCCAGGCTGATTTCCGGTGTGGTGTTGCCTGCGGGCGTCAGCGCGGTGAGGTTGCCAACCGGGTCGAAGCCGAAGCCTACGTCAAGACCGCCCGGGCGGGTGTCCTGGATCGCCTGCGGGCGGTAGTCCAGATCGTACTGGCGGGTGAGGGTGCGGCCGTTGCCGTAGGTCCAGCCGGCAGCCGGGCCAAACGGGTAGTAGCTGGCATTGCCCAGCAGTAGCTGACGGCTACCACCAGCAGGCGTGACGCCAATTTGTGTGGTCTGGCCTTGTGCATTGCGCACGTAATCGACCACCGCCCCGTCGGGATAGGTCATCCGCCGCAACTGGCCGCCAATGGTGTAGTCGTAACGCAGCACCAACGCGGTGCCGTTGCTGGTCTGCACCTTGCGCACCAAGTCGCCGAAGCGGTTGTAGCAGTACTGGGTGATGGCGCCGCCGTCCTGCATCTTGGTCAGGCGGCCGATCGAAAACGTCTCCCCGCTGGCGCAGGCCGTCTGCGTCGCGTCGTAGGTGTAGGTGACGTTGAGGCTGGTGGTGGGGTAGGTGACCTTGGTCGGGCGATTGAGCGCGTCGTAGCTGTAGGCGGTGGTGTTGCCGCGCGCGTCGGTCTGGGTGGCGCGGTTGCCGGCGCTGTCGTAGGTGTAGCTGGTGACGCCGGTGTCCGGGCTGGTGAGTTTCACCAGATCGCCAAACCCGTTGTAGTCGTAGGTGGTGTTCAAGCCCTTGGGGTCGGTGACCTTGGTCAGGTTGTCGAGTGCGTCGTATTCGAACTTCGTGTCGGCCTTGATGCCGGCGACATCCCGCAGCGTGCGCGACAGGCGATTGAGCGGGTCGTACTCGTTCTGCGTCGCGGTTGCCAGCGCATCGGTCACGGTGGTGGCATTGCCGTTGGCGTCGTACGCGAAGTCGGTCGGGTCGCTGGCGGCAGTGGCCTGCGTCTTGAGCTGGCCGAGCTGGTTATAGACGCGCGAGAGCGTGCGCTTCAACGTGCCCGACGCATCGCTGGTGTCTTCCTTGATGCGATTGCCGGCGTTGTCGAGCGTGTAGTGGACGGTATTGCCCGCGTTGTCGGTAATGTCGGTCAGCCGATGCGCCGCATCGTAGGTGAAGGCAGTGAACGCGCCATCGGGCTGGGTGACCTGCTTGACCAGGCCGGTGGGCCAGTAGTCGATGCGGGTAATGCGGTCATCGGCCTCGCTGGAGGCATCGGCGCCGCGCACCTTGGTGGCCGTCAGCCAACCGCGCGGGTGATAGGTGTAGTCGGTGACGATGCCGTTGGCGTCCTTGATGGACAGCGGGCGGCCAGCGCCGTCGTAGGCGAGATATTCGGTGATCTGTCCGATGGCGTTGGTGATTTTCCATCGGTCGCCTTTGCGGTGCGGGCACGTACTCGCCGATGCCGTGCAACTGGCGTCGTTGGCAAGGTAGTAGGTGTAGCTGGTGCTATCCGTGATATCCGTGCGTGCGCCATCGCTGGCCAACAGCAAGCCGGGCAAGGAACAATTGCCGGCAGCAATATCGCTGTCTTCGCAGTAGCGCTGGGTGGTGACGCGGGTAGGACCTCCGCTTGGATCCGTCCGCGATACGGTCAGTGCTTGACCCCTGGTGTTGTAGGTCCAGCTCGTCCTTGCGACCAGGACATCATTGGCATCATAGGTGCGCCGGTCGGTGGGAACACGGAAGCTGGGATGCCAGTCCGTCTGCAGCGTGCGCTTCTGGCCGCCACTGCTGTTGTCCGCTTCGATCTTGCTGGCCAACAAGCCACGGTTGTTGTACCTCCAATCGGTGGTGACGCCTGCAAAATCGACTTCCTGGTCGGGGTAGCCGTTGCCGTCGTAGCTGCGCGATTTGAACGCCCCAACCGTGCATTCGGGGCACAAGCCCTGGACGGCGGTGACCTTGGCCTGGCCAAGCTTGGAGATGCCAGTGCGCGTTACTGCATTGCCGAGCGCATTGGAGACTGTGGAAGTGTTCCCCGAGTAGGCAATAGTGGCCTCGTCGATCTTGCCGGTCGGATCGCCATGCACGCTGCGTACGACGCGTTGCTGCGCATCGTAGGTCCACGAGGCATACACCTGGTCCTGCTCATCGCGGTGGATGGTCAGTGCATCCGGAAAGCGCGCATTGCCATAGTCATACCCGGCGATAGCCGACGCCACCGCTCCGGCAGCTGTCTGCAAGGTCACCGACCTCAACCGCGCCTGGGAGTCGTAGCCGTAGGCCAGCACCATTCCATCGGGGAGTCCGACTTGTGTGATCCTGTCTGCTTGGTAGGCAAATAGCAGGCGACGGCCACGCGTATCCGTCACCGATTGCAACTGGCGGCCGGCGTAAGTCAGGGTGAGTTGCTCGCCATCGGTGTAGCTGATGCCGGTCAGCTTGCCGTCCAGATCGAACTGCTCTTTGCTGTCGTCGGTGGCAGTCACCTGCCATCCAGTCAGTGTCCCGTTGTCTTGCACTTCGGAAAGCGTTTCGCGCACATCCCAGTCCGGTGTCCATGTGCCATTGGCGGACTTCTTGAACGTGTAGAAGTTACCGTTGGGGCGCGTCAGGATCAGCGTCGATGCATCGGTGACGGTGATGGTCCGGACGTAGCTATGGCGCCAGGTGTTGCCGAGCGCGCTGGTGGGCTGCAGGCCGACGGCACTGCTGTAATACCGGACGAATTCCAGATGCCCTGTTGGCGCACGGTAGTCGGCCGCCGTTTCGAGCTTGGTTCCGGTGAACACATTGGCCGGATTGCCGGCGGTGGTCGGACCAGTGCTCCCTTCGCAACAGCCATTGTTCTTGCCGGGATCGAGCGGTGGCGGTGGCGAGCAGACCGCCCCGTTTGGCGTGGCGACCGGCTGGCCGCCGTTGTTGCTGACCGTATATTCGCAGCCTTCCTGGCATAGGTTGCCATTACTGTCGGCAGCAGGGGTGAATGTCGGTCTGGCGCTGCACTTTAGGGGATAAAAGCTTTCGCCTAAACCAGATTCGCTGGTAAAGTTATCAAACGCTCTGTAGCACTGAACTACCGCTTGGTAGCGCTGATCATAGGCTAGGTCGAGTACCAAGCTGGCGTGTGTATTTATCCCGCCGCCAATGCAGATTGCTTCGTTTCCTTCCTTGATGGCATTGAGATAAGCCTGGCCTTGATCGCACAAGCGCGTCCCTGCATTGCAGACGCCCGAGTCATAGGCGTGGGCGATCTGTATCGTAGGAATGAGAGAAACACACGTCACCACAATGGCCAACAACATCCCGAACCACTTGCTCCCGTATCCCGGGGCTCGCCTCTGCACGTCCTGCATCGCGTCCAACTCCTTGGAGAATGTCTGCAGGTCATCTTAGTCGCGCCTGCACAGGCGGGAGCTTATCGTAAAGCATGGCTGCTAATGGAGAGCATTGCAGTGCTTTCTGTGATCGCATCAGTGCACTCTCGGCGCTCTGCAGCGATCGCTACAACCATGTCTGATCAGTTGGGCGATCGATATATTACGCATAGCGCATAAGCAAGTGCCGATGCACAAAGGCCTAAGGGTTGGCGCGTGCACGATAGTCCACGTCCAATCCGCGTGCCACCTGCGACAACTGCTCTAAAACGCCGTGATTGCAGGCGACATCATCGGCGATGGCCAGCCGCTGCTCCCGCGTTGCCTGCGCAGCAATCATGCGATCGGCGAGTTCGGCCGTCGCTCCGTCGCGTTGCATCAGGCGTTCGTGTTGCAAGGCGACTGGTACGTCGACGACGAGGATGCGATCTAGCCAGGGATAGGTGGCGCGCCCACCGGCTTCGGCGAGCAGGGGGATTGCGACAATTGCATAGGGGCCCTGTGCAGCCAGCGCTGCGCGCTGCAGTTCTCTGCGGATGGCCGGGTGGGTGATGGCTTCGAGCGCTTGCCGTTGCGCGGTGTCTGCAAAGACGCGGTAGCGTAGCGCTTGTCGGTTCAAGGTTCCGTCGGGGAGCAAAACGCTATCCCCGAAGTGCGCAGCAATGGCGTCGAGGATCGGCCCCGGTGCCACAACCTGCCGCGCAACCACATCCGCATCGATCACCGGTACACCCAGTTTCTCGAACTCCGCGGCTAGCGCGCTCTTGCCGGACGCGATGCCGCCCGTAAGGCCGACGATGAAATCACTCATCGTCGCGCCAGGGTCAACGCAGGCCTGCGAAGTGCAGGTAGCCGTCCACCAGGTCGTTGCCCCAGAAGAACACCACCCAGCCGGCAATGGCCAGGTAGGGGCCGAACGGGATGGGGGTGGCGCGGTCGCGGCCCTTGGCGACCAGCCAGATCGAGCCGAGGATGGCGCCGACCAGCGAAGAGATCAGGATGATCGGCAGGATGCCTTTCAGCCCGCACCACGCACCTAGCGCGGCCAGCAGCTTGAAGTCGCCATGGCCCATGCCTTCCTTGCCGGTGAGCTGCTTGAACAGCCACCACACCGTCCATAGCGATACATAGCCAACTGCCGCGCCCAGCAGCGCGGGCTTGGCCGGCATGTACAGGTTGTCCATCGAGCCGACCAGACCCAACCACATCAGCGGCAGAGTCAACTGGTCCGGCAGCAGCTTGTGACGCAGGTCGATGCCCGACATCGCCACCAGGAAGCAGCTCAACACGATCGCGCCGAAGCCCTGCCAGCCGAAGCCGAAGCGCCACACGCTGGCGACGCACAGGATGGAGGTGAGCAACTCGACCAACGGATACTGAATCGAGATTGGCTTGCCGCTGTAGCGCGACTTGCCGCGCAGCATCGCCCAGCTCAGGACCGGAATGTTCTCCCACCACTTGAGCTTGTCGCCCGTCACCGGGTCGTGCGAGGGCTCCACCACGATCCCCGGCGGTGGCGGCTCGTAAATGTCCGGCAGCTCCAAAATCTCGCGCGCATCCCGTCGCCACTGCCACTCCATACGCTTGGGCAAGCGCAGGATCACCACGTTCAGGAAGCTGCCGATCAGCAGTCCCAGTCCGGCCGCGGCAGGAAAGCCGAGGCCGGGATGCTGGTCGAGAAATGCCATTACGTCTTATCCAACCACTGCGCCGAGTTTGAAGATCGGAAGATACATGCCGATGACCATGCCGCCCACGACAACGCCAATGAAGACCATAATCATTGGTTCGAGCAGGCTGCTGAGTGCATCCACGGCATTATTAACCTCCTGCTCGAAGTATTCCGCTACCTTGAAAAGCATCGAGTCTAGCGCGCCCGCTTCTTCGCCAATCGCGGTCATTTGAATGACCATGTGTGGAAAAAGGTTTACCTGTTTCATCGCCATGTTGACAGGGTATCCCACGGATACGTCGTCACGCATGCGGAGTACAGCATCTTCGTAAACGCGGTTCCCAGTGGCGCCCGCAACAATGCCTAATGCCTCTACCAGTGGGACGCCGGCTTTGAAGGTAACAGCGGTGGTGCGCGCGAAACGCGCAATCGAACTGTTATGCATGATTTGACCTATGACAGGTACTCTCAATATCAGCCTGTCCATAGTGTGCTGCATGCTTGGCGAACGCTTATAAGCAAAGACAAATCCGACGATGGCGCCTGCTATGACGAAGAACATAATCCACCAATAGCTCACCATGAAGCGTGAGGCTCCCACAATCATTTGAGTAAAAGCAGGTAGCTCGGCACCAAAACCTTTAAAAACCTCCTCAAATTGAGGGACGACAAAGATGAGGAGGATGGCGCTGACAATCAGGGCGACTGCAATAACCATGGCTGGATAAAATAGGGCCTTTTTGATCTTGCCCTTTAGTGCTTCTATATTTTCTTTGTAAGTGGCAACCGTATCTAGCACTGTCTCCAGGACGCCTGCACCCTCACCTGCTCTTACAAGGTTTCGGTAGAGCTCGTCAAACTGAACCGGATGTCTGCTGATTGATTCGTAAAGGGAGGAGCCTCCCTCAATATCCGTTCTCACTTGACCCACCATCTTTTTCATCCGCGGGTTTTTGTGACCCTCACCGATGATCTCGAGCGAGCCTACAATCGGCACCCCCGATTTCATCATGGTCGCCATCTGGCGGCTGAAAAAAGCGATGTCTTTTGGCGTGATTTTCTTGCCTGCAGCACCGAACAACGGCTTAGGCTTAAGCTTGACTATCGATGGATTGATACCCTGGCGGCGAAGCTCCGCCCGCAACATGTTCATGTTGCGAGCAGTCTGTTCGCCTTTCATCTTGATCCCGCGTTTGTCAGTTCCTTCCCAAAGGAACAGCTGTAGCTGTTGAACGGTGCTACGATCCGCAGTTTGCTTCTTGATGGCGTTGCGTGCGACAGACATTTCGAATTCCCCCATCGGCCATCCCCAGGCCGGAGCTAGCAGCATGATAGCGCGTTTGAGCAGGCCGGGCATTTGGTCATGAAGGAGAAGTGTGGGCCTCAGGATGTGCATCAAATGGGGCTGAAAGTGACAGGGAGCGTCACTTTGCATGGGGGGTCGCAATTATGGAAATTCACGCTTCCAATCCCCAGAACGTCTGCAATCATTGCTCTCAGGGATACATCTGGGGTTGGTGCGAAGTTGGCACGTAACCTGCTTGATCCCACTTGCACGACCACCGCGGACCGGTTCCAACACACCTAGTCCGCCTCGATTACCACAACCTCTTGGGGATGCATCTATGAAGAAGCAAAACGGCTTTACCCTTATCGAACTGATGATCGTTGTCGCGATCATCGCAATCCTTGCTGCCATCGCGTTGCCGGCCTACCAGGACTACACCGTTCGCGGCCGCGTCTCTGAAGCGATGGTTGCCGCGTCTGCCGCCAAGACGGTGGTGGCCGAAAATGCCGCCAACGGCTCTGCCCTGAATAGCGGGTGGACCCCTCCTACGGCGACCAATAATGTTGCCAGCGTAGCCGTTGCTGCCGCTACGGGCAATATTACTGTGACCACTACCGATAAGGCCGGCGGCGGCACGATCATTTTTGCTCCCACCGCTAACGGCGCTGCGCTGACTTCCGGCACCGTTCCTACCGATCGCATTTCGTGGGATTGCAAGGGTGGCACCTTGGTTGCCAAGTATCGTCCGGCTGAATGCCGCACCTAATCTGCTGATTTGTATCGCAGCTACAGCTAAGCTATTTGCCAAGCCCGCAGATGCGGGCTTGGTTTTTTGTCTTTCTGTTGGCGAAAAGATAGGAAGTAGTAAAGTACTGTTACTCTAAATTGGGAAGATTGTGATGAGTGCAGTCGCGGCGAACTTAGTGGGAATTACAGGCATTGCACGCCGTTTGGTGCAGGATGGAGCACTGGATGAGGCAAGTGCCCGTACCGCAATGGACCAAGCCGCGGCGGCGAAGATTCCGCTTCCCCAATGGTTCTCCGAGAAAAAGCTGGTTTCAGCGTCTCAATTGGCCGCTGCCAATGCAGTCGAGTTCGGCATGCCACTACTGGACGTGTCGGCATTCGACGCCAACCAAAACGCGGTGAAGCTGGTCAGCGAGGAATTGCTCCAGAAGCATCAAGTGCTGCCGCTGTTCAAGCGCGGCAACCGGTTGTTCGTGGGGGTGAGCAACCCGACCCAGACCCGGGCGCTGGACGACATCAAGTTCCATACGAACCTGGTGGTCGAAGCCATTCTTGTCGACGAGGATCAGATCCGCCGGACGCTCGAACAGTGGCAGGCCAGCAACGCGTCGTTGGGTTCGTCGCTTGGCAACGACGACGAGGAGATGGGGGATCTGGACGTTTCGGCTGGCGACGAGGACATGGGCGCCGGCGGGGATTCCGGGGTCGATGCCAAGGGCGACGACACGCCGGTGGTGAAGTTCGTCAACAAGGTGCTGGTGGATGCGATTAGGCGGGGAGCCTCGGACATCCATTTCGAGCCGTATGAAGACGACTACCGGGTGCGCTTGCGCATCGATGGCCTGCTGAAGAATGTGGCCAAGGCGCCGGTGAAGCTGAATCAGCGCATCGCAGCACGCTTGAAGGTGATGTCGCAGCTGGATATCGCCGAGAAGCGGGTGCCGCAGGACGGGCGCATCAAGCTCAACCTGTCCAAGACCAAGCAGATCGACTTCCGTGTCAGTACCTTGCCGACCCTGTTCGGTGAGAAGGTGGTGCTGCGTATCCTGGACGGCAGCGCGGCCAAGCTGGGTATCGACAAGCTGGGCTATGAGGCGGACCAGCAGAAGTTGTTCCTGGAAGCGATCCACAAGCCGTACGGGATGGTACTGGTGACCGGGCCGACTGGCTCGGGCAAGACCGTGTCGCTGTACACGGCGCTGGGTATCCTCAATGACGAGACGCGCAATATCTCCACTGCGGAGGACCCGGTCGAAATCCGCTTGCCTGGTGTCAACCAGGTGCAGCAGAACAACAAGCGTGGCATGACCTTCGCCGCAGCCTTGCGCTCGTTCCTGCGACAGGATCCGGACATCATCATGGTCGGCGAAATCCGCGACCTGGAGACCGCCGAAATCGCGATCAAGGCGGCGCAGACCGGTCACATGGTGCTGTCGACGTTGCACACCAACGATGCGCCACAGACCATTGCGCGTTTGATGAACATGGGCATCGCGCCGTACAACATCACCTCGTCGGTGACCCTGGTCATCGCGCAGCGGCTGGCGCGGCGGTTGTGCAACAACTGCAAGCGCAAGTCGACCCTGCCTGATAACGCATTGCTGGCCGAAGGATTCACGCCTGCCCAGCTTGCCGCAGGGATAGAGCTGTATGAGGCGGTTGGCTGCGATGAGTGCACCGAAGGCTACAAGGGGCGTACCGGTATCTACCAGGTGATGCCGATGACCGACGAGATCGGTGCGATCGTGCTGGAAGGCGGCAATGCAATGCAGATCGCCGAAGCCGCGCAGGCGATCGGTATCCGCGATTTGCGTCAGTCGGCGCTGATGAAGGCTGCGAATGGGGTGACCAGCCTGGCAGAGATCAACCGGGTCACCAAGGACTAAAGGCCCTCATCCGCCCTTCGGGCACCTTCTTCCGCAAGCGGGAGAAGAGGGCTGCACTGCGATGCAGATCGCTGATGCGGCGCAGGAGGTCGGTATCGGCGATTTGCGCCAGTCGGCGTTGATGGGGGCTGCGCATTGGGTCACCAGCCTTGCCGAGATCAATCGTGTGACGAAGGACTAAGCGCCCTCATCCGCCCTCCGGGCACCTTCTCCCGCAAGCGGGCGAAGAGGGCTGCACTGCGATGCGGATCGCCGATGCAGCCCAGAAGATAGGTATCGGCGATTTGCGCCAGTCGGCGTTGATGGGGGCTGCGCATTGGGTGACCGGCCTGGCGGAAATCAATCGAGTAACCAAGGACGAAGGGCTGGGAATCGGGAATCGGGATTAGGGATTAGGGATTAGGGAATTGGAACAGCTTGCGGACCCGTACGTTCCAGGCTGTTTTGTGTGGACAACAGCGTCGAGCGTTGCAGCCGACGATCGGGAGCTGACGCATGAGCCAGTCCATCGCAGTGTCTCCCACACAGGCCATCGAGGCCGGCGACTGCGCTTTTACGATTCCCGATTCCCCAATCTCGATTCCCGGCTCTTCTACTCCATCCCCAGCTTCTTCAATTTGTAGCGCAGCGCCCGAAACGTAATGCCCAGCTGCGCGGCAGTCTTGGTCTTGTTCCAGCGGTTTTCTTCCAGCGCCTTCTGGATCGCGGCGCGTTCCAGTTGTTCGATGTAGGACGGCAGCGCGGCTGAGGCGGGGTCGATGTCGACGACGGCTTCGCGCGGTTCGGCCGCGGCACCTCCTGAGGGGGCGGCCAGACGGTGGCCGCCGTGGGCGGGCAGGCGCAGGTCGGTGGCGCTGATCTGGTCGTCTTCGGCCAGGGCCAGGGCGCGTTCGAGGATGTTTTCCAGTTCGCGCACGTTTCCGGGGAAGCCGTAGTGATTCAATGCGTCGAGCGCAGATTGGGTCAGCAGCGGAATGGGGCGGCCGTGGCTGTGTGCCAGCCGCGCGATGATGGCCGCGGCCAGCTGCGGCAGGTCGCCACCGCGTTCGCGCAGCGGCGGCACACGCAACTCGATCACGTTGATGCGGTAGTACAGGTCATGCCGAAAGCGGCCGTCGGAGACCAGGTCGCCCAGATCCTTGTGGGTGGCCGAGAGGATGCGCACATCCACCAGCGATTCGCTGGATGCGCCGACCGGTCGCACCGACTTTTCCTGGATGGCGCGCAGCAGCTTGACCTGCATTTGCAACGGCAATTCGGCCACTTCGTCCAGGAACAAGGTGCCGCCGTGCGCGGCCTGGAACAGCCCGGGCTTGTCGGCATGCGCGCCGGTGAAGCTGCCTTTCTTGTGGCCGAAGAATTCGCTTTCCATCAGCTCGGCGGGAATGGCGCCGCAGTTGACCGGCACGAACGGGCCGGCGGCGCGTGCGCCTTGTTCGTGGATGGTACGTGCGACCAGCTCCTTGCCCACGCCCGATTCGCCGACGATGTAGACCGGCGCCTGGCTGCGCGCCACCTTGCCGATGGTGGCGCGCAGGCTTTCCATGGCGCTGGAGTCGCCAAGCAGGCGGCTGGCCTGTTCCGGTGGTGGCGGTGGCGGAGCGGGGCGGTCGCGGTTGTTCAATTCCAGCGCGTGCTTGACCAGGCCGCGCAGCACGCCGATGTCGACCGGCTTGCTGACGAAATCGAAGGCGCCGGCTTTCAGCGCTTCCACGGCCAGGTCCATGCTGCCGAAGGCGGTGATCATCGCCACCGGCGTCTGCGGATAGTGTTTTGCGATTTCGGTGACCAGTTCGATGCCGTTGCCGTCTGGCAACCGCATGTCGGTCAGGCACAAATCGTAGGGATTGTTGGCCAGCAACTCGCGCGCCTCGGCCAGGTTGGCAGCGGTGCTGATGCGCAGGCCCATGCGGCCCAGGGTGAGAACAAGCAACTCGCGGATATCACGCTCGTCATCGACAACCAGGGCGCTTTTGGGTTCGTTCATGGGACGCACGATAGCCCAGCGTGATGACGGTCGACAATTGTCGAGCGGGTCGCCGCCCAACCATTCACCTGCTGCGCGGGCGCATCGTTGCGGCTTTCAGCGCGTTTGCAAGGCGCCGATGCCAGTCGGCGATTCGCAGCTGTCGATGTGCTGTGTTGCCAAACGCGTCTGGTTAGCGGGGGGGCGCAAGCCGGTAAGGCCTGCGAACCAGGTGCCGCGTGGCGTTTGCGTCTTCGCCAATTGCAACGCGTTCTATCGAACAAGTAACGCTCTGCTAGATATCGCCACATCAGGCATCCCGCTCAGCCGACAGCCGAGCACTCACTTGCCGAGCAATCCGTTGGGGCCTTGCAACGAGATCCGGAAGCACGCGCCGCCGCCGGGGACCGCGACGTAGTCCAGTTGCGCCTGGTTGGCGCGGCAGAGTTCCTGGGCGATGTACAGGCCCAGGCCGGTGCCGTGTTCGGAGGTGGTGTAGAACGGGCGGAACAGTTGTGCCGCCACCGCTTCCGGAATGCCTGGGCCGCGGTCGATCACATCGATCACTGCCTTGCGCTCGAGGCGTTCGACGTGCAGCTTGACCCGTGCCGGTTCGTCCATCACCCGGCCGTACTTGAGTGCGTTGTGCACCAGCGCGGTGAGGATCTGATGCAGGTGCTTGGGGTCGACCAAGGCATGCACGGAGCTCCCCTGGATGCCGGCCTCCAGGATGTCGGTTTCCATCGACAAGGTCTGGCGGTATTCGACCACGAAGCGGCGCACGAATGCGGCCAGGTCCAGATTGTCCGGGGTGGCGCGTTCCCGGCGCGCCAGCGCGAGGACGCTTTCGACGATGCCGTTGGTGCGCTGGCATTGCTGGTGGATGATCTGCAGCAGGCGGCGGTCGGCATCGCCGATGTCCGGCGATTCCTCCAGCAACTGCGAGGCGTAGCTGATGGCGGCTAGCGGGTTGCGGATCTCGTGCGCCAGGCTGGCCGAAAAGCGCCCCATGGCCGACAGGGTCAGCGACTCGGCACGGCGCGACACCACCGTGGCGTCGTCGAGAAACACCAGCGCCAGGTCGCTGTCGGCAAGCAGGCGCACGAAGCGCGGCTGCACTTCCGGGCGGTCGGCGCCGAGTTGCAGCGGCGCTTCTTCCTCGCGCCAGCCGCTGCGCCAGCGCTGCAGCCGGCGCGCCAGTTCCGGGGTGAGCGCCACCAGCGACAGGTCGGTGGACGGGGTGCGCTGGTCGCCATCGCCCAGCAAGCTCAGCGCCGCTTCGTTGGCCAACGAGATATGGTTGTGGGTATCCACCACCAGCACGCCGGTGCGCATGCGCCGGATGATCAGCTCGTTGATCTCGTACAGATTGGCGACCTGGGCGCCGCGTTCTTCGGCCAGCATCTGGTTGCGACGGGCGCGCGCGGCGATTTGTTCGCAGATGAAGGCCACCGCGACGTAGCTGGTGGCAAACATTGCCAGCTCCGCCACCGGCCGGGTGGCGCCGCCGCCTTCGAGCAGGGTCCACAGGTATTCCAGCAGGATGGCGGCGCTGGCGAGTACCGCGATGCTCATGCCGTAGCGCAGCCGCAGCAGGATGGAGGCGGCCGCCACGTTGAACAGCAGCATCATCGCAATCCCGGCGCTGGCACCGGGCAGCGCGTGCGTGGCCAGGGTGGCGGCAAGGATGTCGGCCATTACCGCGCACAGC
This sequence comes from Xanthomonas sp. NCPPB 3569, assembly GCF_041475645.2. Lineage (NCBI taxonomy): Bacteria > Pseudomonadati > Pseudomonadota > Gammaproteobacteria > Lysobacterales > Lysobacteraceae > Xanthomonas > Xanthomonas sp. NCPPB 3569. The sequence continues at coordinate 3,766,489 of NZ_CM192969.1, read as the reverse complement.
ACGGTCGGGGTGAGGCGGCGTTCGCCGCGGCCCCAGAACAGCAGCGGGATCGCCATGCACAGGTAGCCGATCGCCACGCCGGCGGCCAGGCGCGGGTAGCGCGGCTCGGGGATGGCGTCGGACAAGGGGCTGAACACCAGTGCGGCGATCAGGCCGGCCACCAGCACCCGGTACAGCGAGAAAAAGTACAGCTCGCGCTGCGGCGCGGACTGGATCCGGGCGATGAGCGATGCGATGGATGCCAAGCCGATTCCCCGCTGGAGCGAGCCGCGAGTATAGGCAGGTGCGCGGTCTGCGCAGCGCTTGCGCACAGAGTCGGCCGGCGCGCAAGCGCTGCGATCGGGCGGCCAATCCCGTCGAATTTTGCGCCGCACGGCGTGGTCGGCCACAATAGGCGGCCCGTTCGCGTCCCATGACGTGCCGCCCCGGCGGTCTGCGTTGCACGCAGCGGTCGTTTCCTTTTCCCACGGTGACGCATGAATTTCCACGAATACCAGTCAAAACAGCTGCTTGCCGAGTACGGCATCCCCGTTCCGGCCGGCAAGGTCGCGGCGACCCCGGACGAAGCGGTTGAAGTCGCCAATTCCCTGGGCAATGGCCCCTGGATGGTGAAGGCGCAGATCCACGCGGGCGGCCGCGGTAAGGCTGGCGGCGTCAAGTTCTGCAAGACCATCGACGATGTGAAGGCCGCAGCAGCCAAGATGCTCGGCACCAAGATGTCCACCTACCAGACCGCCGGCGTCGAGCTGCCGATCAACCTGGTGCTGGTCACCACGGCCGGTGAGATCGTCAAGGAGCTGTACTTGTCGATCCTGGTCGACCGCGGGACCAAGACCATCACCTACATCGCCTCCAGCGAGGGCGGCGTGGAGATCGAGCAGGTGGCGGCCGAAACCCCTGAGCTGATCCACGCGCTCAATGTGGATTTCGTCGAAGGCGTGCAGGGCTACCACGGCCGCGATTTCGGCTTCAAGCTCGGCCTGAACGCCAAGCAGGCCGGCCAGTTCGCCAGCATCATGGTGAACCTGTATCGCCTGTTCAACGAAAAGGACCTGGCGCTGGTTGAAATCAACCCGCTGGCGATCCTGGACGACGGCAACCTGTACGCGCTGGACGGCAAGTTCGACAGCGACGACAACGCCGCGTTCCGTCAGAAGCAGCTGGTCGCCATGCGCGACAAGACGCAGGAAGACGAGACCGAAGTGACCGCGTCTGAGCTGGACATCAACTACGTCACCATGGACGGCAACATCGGCTGCATGGTCAATGGTGCAGGCCTGGCCATGGCCACCATGGACGTGATCAAGCTCAATGGCGGCGAGCCGGCGAACTTCCTGGACGTGGGCGGCGGTGCGAACAAGCAGCGCGTCATCGAGGCGTTCAAGCTGATCCTGTCCTCGGACAAGGTCGAAGGCATCTTCGTCAACATCTTCGGCGGCATCGTCCGCTGCGACATGATCGCCGAAGGCATCATCGCCGCGGTCAAGGAAGTGGGCGTCAAGGTTCCGGTCGTGGTGCGCCTGGAAGGCACCAACGTGGAAGAAGGCAAGCAGCTGCTGCGCGACAGCGGCATGGCCATCATCCCGGCCGACAACATCAACGACGGTGCCAAGAAAGTCGTTGAAGCTGTCAAGAACGCCGCCTGATCCACGACACCGAAGGAATTATCCATGTCCGTTTTGATTAACAAGAACACCAAGGTGATCGTGCAGGGCTTTACCGGCCAGCAGGGCACCTTCCACGCCACTCAGATGGTCGAGTACGGCACCCAGGTCGTCGGCGGCGTGACGCCCGGCAAGGGCGGCACCACCCATATCAACCTGCCGGTGTTCAACACCGTCGCCGACGCGGTCGAGGCCACCGGCGCCGACGCCTCGGTGATCTACGTGCCGCCGCCGTATGCGGCCGACGCGATCCTGGAAGCGGCTGCGGCCGGCATCAAGGTCATCGTCTGCATCACCGAAGGCATCCCGGTGCTGGACATGCTGCGCGTCAAGAACGTGCTGACCCGCTCGCATCCGGACACCGTGCTGATCGGGCCGAACTGCCCCGGCGTGATCACCCCGGGCGAATGCAAGATCGGCATCATGCCGGGCCACATCCACAAGCCGGGCAAGATCGGCATCGTGTCGCGTTCGGGCACGCTGACCTACGAAGCGGTCAAGCAGACCACCGAAGTCGGCCTGGGCCAGTCCACTTGCATCGGCATCGGCGGCGACCCGATCAACGGACTGAACTTCGTCGACTGCCTCAAGCTGTTCAACGAAGACCCGCAGACCGAAGGCATCATCATGGTCGGCGAGATCGGCGGCGACGCCGAGGAAGCCGGTGCCGAGTACATCAAGAACCACGTCAAGAAGCCGGTCGTCGGCTTCATCGCCGGTGCCTCCGCGCCAGCCGGCAAGCGCATGGGCCACGCTGGTGCGATCGCGTCCGGTGGCAAGGGCACGGCCGAAGGCAAGTTCGCGGCGATGGAAGCCGCTGGCGTCAAGACCGTCCGTTCGCCGGGCGATCTGGGTGCGGCGATCGCAGCGCTGGTGAAGTAAGCACGCCCCGCGCGCAAGCGTGTGAGCGTCAGAGAGGCCGCCTTCGGGCGGCCTTTTTTGTTGTTGGTGCGCGGGAGCTTGCCCTCATCCGCCCTTCGGGCACCTTCTCCCGCACGCGGGAGAAGGGAGTGACGAGCGCAGGTGTGAGTGTCGGGGCGATAAGAGCTGCAACTTTGCGGCACCGGCACCGGCACCGGCACCGGCACCGGCACCGGCACAAACACCAACAGCACAAACACCAACAGCACAAACACCACAAACACCAACACCAACAGCACCAGCACCAGCACCAGCACCAGCGCCACCAGCAGCGCCACCAGCACTAGCACCACCAGCACCAGCACCAGCAGCAGAAGCAGCAGAAGCAGCAGCAGAAGCAGCAGACGCAGAAGCAGCAGACGCAGAAGCAGCAGACGCAGAAGCAGACCGATCCACCGCCTGCCTTTCGTCTTGGATTTCCCCTCTCCCGCTTGCGGGAGAGGGGCAGGGGTGAGGGCGGCTTTCCCCACACTCCCCGACGGCCGCAGCCGATAGCGATCCGTGGCGCTCCACACCAAGCTGTGAGCTCCCCAGACCTGGGTGCTTCCGATGCGCACCGGTGAGAAGATCCGCTTTGCAAAAACCTTGCGGCGCGAGATGACCGCTGCCGAGCGTTTGCTTTGGTACCGCCTGCGCGATCGGCGGCTGTTGGGATTCAAGTTCCGCAGGCAGTGTCCGGTCGGCCCGTATGTCGCCGATTTCGCCTGCCTGGAACGGGCGCTGATCGTCGAACTTGACGGCAGCCAACACCTGGATGCGTCCTCCGATGCCGCGCGCGAGACCTTCCTGCACCGAAAAGGCTTCCAGCTGCTGCGCTTCTGGAATAATGAAGTGCTGGTGCGCACCGACGCTGTCTGCGACGCGATTGCGCAGCGGCTATGCGTTGCCCGCTTCTCTCTTCCTCCTTCCGGCGTTCGGTAGGAATCTGCAAAAGGCTGCCGATATGTCCCAGACCCTCCGCATCGCCATGGCCCAGTTCGACTTCCCGGTCGGCGGCGTGACGCAGAATACCGATCGCATCATCGAATACATCGCAGCGGCGCGCGACGAGTTCGAGGCCGACATCGTGCTGTTTCCCGAATTGGCGATCAGCGGGTATCCGCCGGAAGACTTGCTGTTACGGCCGGGATTCCTCGCTCATTGCGAACAGGCGCTGGCACGGATTGCGGCGGCCACGCGCGGCATCGTGGCGGTGGTCGGCTGGCCGCAAAGCGCCGGCAGCGTGGTCTACAACGCCGCCAGCGTGTTGCGCGACGGGCGAATCGAAGCCACCTACCGCAAGCGCGAACTGCCCAACTATGCGGTGTTCGACGAGCGTCGGTATTTCGACGTGGACCCGGATGGCGAGAACTGCGTGGTCACGGTCAAGGGCGTGCGGGTGGGCGTGGTGATCTGCGAAGACCTCTGGTTCGCCGAGCCGTTGGCCAACACGGTACGGGCGGGCGCGGAATTGGTGCTGGTGCCCAACGCCTCGCCCTACGAGCGCGGCAAGCATGCGCAACGCGATGCATTGCTGGCCGAACGCACCCGCGAGAGCGGGGCGGCGATTGCCTATCTCAACGTCGTGGGCGGGCAGGATGCACTGGTGTTCGATGGCGCCTCGGTGGTGGCCGATGGCGACGGCACCGTGCATCCCGCCGCTGCAGCCTTTGTGGACCAGTGGCTGGTGGTGGACTACGCGGCCGGCGAGCGCAGCTTCACTCCGGTGGTGTGGGTGGACGACGGCGACGAGAGCATGGACGCGCTGGCCTGGCGCGCGGTGGTGCGCGGGCTGCAGGACTATTGCCGCAAGAACGGCTTCAGCAAGGTCTGGCTGGGCTTGTCCGGCGGCATCGACTCGGCACTGGTGTTGGCGATGGCGGTGGATGCGCTGGGCGGCGACAACGTGACCGCCGTGCGCCTGCCGTCGCGCTACACCGCGAACCTGTCCAACGACCTGGCCGACGAGCAATGTCTCGCGCTGGGCGTGAAGCTGGAGACCATCGCGATCGAGCCGGCTTTCGAAGGCCTGCTCGGCTCGCTGGGGCCGATGTTCGAAGGCACACAGCCGGACATCACCGAAGAAAACCTGCAGTCGCGCAGCCGTGGCGTGATCCTGATGGCGCTGTCGAACAAGTTCGGCGGGCTGGTGCTGACCACCGGTAACAAGAGCGAATACGCAGTGGGTTACGCCACCATCTATGGCGACATGTGCGGTGGCTATGCGCCGCTCAAGGACCTGTACAAGACGGAGGTGTTCGGCCTGGCGAAATGGCGCAACACCGTCGGCGGCGCGCCGGTGATTCCGCCGGCGGTGATTTCGCGCCCGCCGTCGGCGGAGTTGCGCGACAACCAGACTGACCAGGATTCGCTGCCGCCGTACGATGTGCTCGACGGCATCCTGTATCGCTACGTCGATCAGGAGCAGTCGCGCGACGACATCGTTGCGGCAGGCTATGCGGCCGATACCGTCGAGCATGTGCTGCGCCTGGTACGGCTCAACGAGTGGAAGCGCCATCAGTCCGCGCCCGGGCCCAAGGTGTCGCGGCGTGCATTCGGTCGCGAACGGCGCTATCCGATCACCAACGGGTATCGCGGGCAGTAGTCCGAACGGCTAATCCGGTCACTCGGCTGACGCAGTGGCTGCCGCTGCGGTGGCCGGCGGCTGGGCGAACCGCGTGAGCAGATCCAGGGGCGGCTTTGGTCGGGCCAGGTCGTACATCAGGCCAAAATGGCCTTCGGGCCCCTGGATGGTGGCCTGGTCCACTAACTCATAGACGTTCACCTCGGCCACCACGTCGGCGTAGTTGTCACGCACGTTGCGCAACAGCTGCGCCAGGCTGTCGTAACAGCCCCGATCACCTGCGGTGCCCCCAGTGGTGCTGCCTGTATAAATCTCCGCACAGTTCAGCTCGTTGAAGAATATCGAGGTGTTGTAGGTGCGTGCGGCAGTGCGCAGCTGGCCCAGATACAAGTCCGTCCAGTAGCCGGCATCCTGGTAGAACGCGTAGTAGTGGAAGCTGATGTGGTCGAAGTCGAAGCCGGCCGCCTTGGCTTTTGCCAGAAACCACAGCGAGCCGTTGCGATCGCCCGGGCAGCGCGCGTTGGCGCTGCGATCGTCGCTATTGCAGGCGGTGATGTTGATGGTGAAGCGCAGGCCTGCGCCCAGTTCGTCGGAAGCCTGGCGCATGCCCAGATACATCGTGGTCATTGCGGCGATGCGGGTATCGGCTTCGGCGCGCACCAGATCCTGTTCGTTGCCGATTTCCCAGACCTTGATGTCTGCCGCATAGCGGCGTGCCAGCTGGTAACCGATCTCGCGCGACATCGGGTAGACCATCGGGCGCAGGGTGATGCCGTACTTGCGCGCCAAGGGAACTAGCGCATCCAGCGTTGCGTAGTCGCGCGGGTCGACATCGAACCGGTAGCTGCGCAGGTTGCGCGCTGCCAGCAGTTTGAAGCGTGCCTCGGCCTGGGTCATGGCATAGCCGGGACGGCTGTCGTGCGCGTTGACGCCGTAGACGATGGGGGCTGCGGTGGCGCTGACGGTCACGGCAGCCAGCGAGAGCATGAGCAGCAAAGCGATGATGGCACGAGACATGCGGCTTCCTTGGCTGGCGCTCGCAGGGAGTCGGAGCTGGTTGGGGATGAGTATAGACAGGGGGCCCGGGGGCATTTGGTGACCTGGGGCCGGTTCCAGGATGCACGCGCGACTCCGGCAATGCATCGTGCGCGGGGGAAGCGACTGAAGGCTGTAGGTGCGTCGGCGTCGGCAATCGCCGCCGTGTTGTCGTCGGTACTGCACTTGCCGTGCTGCCGTCATCGTCGCCACAACAAAAAAGAGGCCTTTCGGCCTCTCTTTGGTCATGCGCTGCGCCTGATGTCTCAGTCGCGATTCATCTGCGAATTGCTTTGCCCGGTCGCGGCGGATTTTTCGCCGGCAAACGGGTTGAGCTTGCGGATGGCCCACGGGTATTTCGGCCAGTTGCCGGTCAGCCACGGGTGCTGCGGGTCGTTGAGCTCCAGCACGCGGCGTGCGTCGGCTGCCAAGGTCTTGTTGCCCAGGTGCGTGTAGGCCTCGGCCAGCACTGCGACCGCGTCGTACTGGAAGGCGCTCTGCGGATAGGTTTCGAGCAGGTAGTTGGCACGACCGGCGGCCGACACCCAGGCATCGCGGCGCAGGTAGTACAGCGCGTTGTCCAATTCATGCTGGGCGAAGATGTCGCGCAACTCGATCATGCGCTTGCGTGCGTCGGCGGCGTAACGGCTGTTGGGGTAGCGATCGGTGACGGTATTGAAATCGTTGTAGGCCTGCTGCGGCGAAGACAGGTCGCGGCGGCTCGGGTCCAGCGACCACACGCGGCGCAGGAACACCGTGTCGCGGTTGCTGTTGGCCAGCCCGCGCAGGTAGTACAGATACGAGATGTTGCGGTGGGTCGGGTAGGTACGGATGAAGCGGTCGACGCTGGAGACGGCGTCGTCGTGCTTGCCGGCCTTGTACTGGGCGTAGGCGGTTTCGATCATCGCCTGCTCGGTGTACGGGCCATACGGGTACTGGGCGATCAGGCGCTTGTAGCTGGCTTCGGCGCCGGCCCAGTTGCCTTTCTCCATCAGGTTATGACCCTTGCCGTAGAGCTGCTCGACCGGCATGCCCTCGTCGGGATTCTTGTCCTTGGCGCCGCGGTGGCAGCCGGTGACGACGAACGCCATGACCAGCATGAGGGCAATCAGGCGCGCAGGCGCGGAAAACGTGGACCGTCGGATCATGGGTCTGGGCAGGACGCATCAGGAAAACGAAAGGGCGATGATAGCCTAGTGGCCTGTCCGGCGACTGACTCCTGCTGCCCGGACCCTCAAATTCCCGTTTTTGCCCGAGTAACCGTGTCCATGTCCGACCCTTCTGCCGACCCCACCGACCCGTCCATTCGTCAGGCCGTCGTGCCCGACAGCGCCGCAGGACGGCGTTTCGACGCGGTGCTGGCCGAACTGTTCCCCGAATTCTCGCGCTCGCGGTTGTCGGAGTGGATCAAGTCCGGCGACGCGCTGCTGGACGGCGAAATGGCGCGCCCGCGCGATACCTTGCGCGGCGGCGAGAGCGTGCAGCTGCAGGTGGTGCTGGAAACCCAGACCCACGCCGCGCCGCAGGACATCCCGCTGAGTGTGCTGTACGAAGACGAGCAGGTACTGGTGATCGACAAGCCGGCCGGCCTGGTGGTGCATCCGGGCGCCGGCAACCCGGACGGCACCCTGGTCAATGCGCTGCTGTTCCGCGACCCGGCGCTGGCCTCGGTGCCGCGCGCCGGGGTGGTGCATCGCCTGGACAAGGACACCAGCGGCGTCATGGTGGTGGCGCGCACCGTGCAGGCGCAGACCGCGCTGGTGGAGCAGCTGTCCGCGCGCGAGGTGCATCGCCAGTATCTGGCCGTGGTGGTGGGCGCGCTGGTCTCCGGCGGCACCGCCAATGCCCCGATCGACCGCCACCCGCGCGACCGCCTGAAGATGGCGGTGCTCGACGACGGCCGCGATGCGGTCACCCATTACCGCCTGCGCGAGCGCTTCCGTGCGCACACCGCGCTGGAATGCCGGCTCGAAACCGGGCGTACCCACCAGATCCGCGTGCACATGGCGCACCTGAAATCGCCGATCGTCGGAGACCCGCTGTACGGCGGCGCGCTCAAGCTGCCCAAGGGGGCCACCGATGAGCTGGTGCATGAACTGCGCACCTTCAAGCGCCAGGCGCTGCACGCTGAAACCCTGGAATTCCTGCATCCGGTCAGCGGCGAGCCGGTCCGGGCCAGCGCGCCGGTGCCGGCCGATCTGCAGCGCCTGATGACCGTGCTGCGCGAAGACAGCGCACGCGCCGCCGAGCTGGCACGCCGCTGAGATGTCCATGGCTGCGGCCTTCATCCTGCCAGCCGACTGGCCGGCGCCGCCGCGCATCCGTGCGCTGACCACGCTGCGTCACGGCCTGGGCGGCTCGCTGCCGCCGTTCGACACGCTCAACCTCGGTAACCGCAACAGCGCCGAGGGCGATGTGCCCGAGCAGGTGGAGCGCAACCGGGCACTGCTGGCCGCGGCACTGCAGCTGCCGAGCTCGCCGCAGTGGTTGCGGCAGGTGCACGGCGTGGACGTGGTACGGCTGGATGCACCGCCCACGGCACCCGATTCCACCGACCGCGCGGCGGATCTGCGGCCAGGGGCGCACGAACCGGTTGCCGATGCTGCTGTGACCTCGGCGCCTGGCGTGGTACTGGCAATCCTCACGGCCGATTGCCTGCCGGTCGTGTTCGCTGCCGTCGATGGCAGCGAGGTCGCTGCTGCGCATGCCGGTTGGCGTGGGCTGGCCGACGGTGTGCTGGAGCGCAGCGTGGCCGCGATGCGGACGCCACCGCAACGACTGGTGGCCTGGCTGGGTCCAGCCGCGGGGCCCCAGGTGTATGAAATCGGCGAGGACGTGTTCGGCGCCTTCGTTGCGCACGATGCACAGGCGCAACACGCGTTTGTCGCCACGCGCCCGGGGCACTGGCGGGTGGATCTGTATGCGTTGGCACGTCAGCGGCTGCAGCGAGCCGGTGTGCCGGCCGATGCGGTCCATGGCGGCGGGTTGTGCACCATTTCCGATCCGCAGCGGTTCTTCTCGCATCGCCGCGATCGCCGCAGCGGACGCATGGCCACGTTGGCCTGGATCGCGCCCTGAGCGTGCCGTTGTTCGCACAGGTGCTGGGGCAGGACGCGTTCGCGCAACTGCCTGCGCCGGTGCGCGCGCTGCATTCGGTGCAGCAGCGGCAAACCTTCGCCGGCCGGGCAAGGATTCAACGCGGCGCGCATGCGCTGGTCCCGCTACTGGCGCTGCTGGCCGTTTGCCGCGCAGTGGCGAGGTGGCGGTGGAAGTGGATTTTCTGACCGACGCGCACGGCGAGCGCTGGCATCGGCGTTTTGACGGCATGCTGATGCATTCGCGGCTATGGCGCAATGGCGACCGCTTGCGCGAACACCTGGGCGCGGTGCGCTTTGAATTTTCGCTGCAGGCCGATGCGCAATCGTTGTATTGGCAGGCAACCGGCGTGTGGGCATTCGGGATGATTCGGTTGCCTGTCCGCTGGTTCCGGCAGGTGCGCTGCCGCGAGCATGCCGACGGCGGCCGTTACGGGTTTCTGGTGGACGTGCAGTTGCCGCTGGTAGGGCCGTTCATTCGATATGAGGGCTGGCTTGAACCGCGCTGATCAATCGCCTGTCGCGCCGCCTGCGGCGCAGGCCACCATCGTCTTTGATGGCGTGTGCCTGCTCTGCAATGGCTGGGTCAAATTCCTGCTGCGCCACGATCGGCGTGGGCGCTATCGCTTTGCCGCCATGCAGGGGCACGCCGGGCGCGCACTGTTGCAGCAGCACGGCCTGGACCCGGACGACCCGTTGTCGTTTCTCCTGGTGGACGCCACCGGTGCCTGGACCGATAGCGACGCGATCGTGCGCGTGCTTGCGGGATTGGGCGGGCTCTGGCGGTTGAGTGGAGTGCTGCGCCTGGTCCCGCGGCGCGTGCGCGATCTCGGCTACCGGCTGATCGCACGCAATCGTTACCGCTGGTTCGGCCGCCGCGATCACTGCCTGCTGCCCACGCCCGAGCAGCACGCGCGGTTTCTGGACTGAGGCACTGCACGTACGTCGTGCGCGGCAATTGGCTGGCGCACCCGGCGATCCCGACCAACGGCGCGTACGAGCGCGCCTGAGCGCGAGGAGCATTCCCGGGAAAGCCCGGTCGCGCCCGGGTGCGCTCCTACGAATGGCTACGCATGCCGGGCTTATGCCGCGTTGTGGAGGCTGGCGCGCGCGATGTTGGAGGCGCCGGGGCGGGTGTCGGACTGCAGGCGGAAGATGGAGACCGCATCGGCCAGTTCCACCGCCTGTTCTTCCAAGCTGCGCGCGGCGGCGGTGGCTTCTTCCACCAGCGCGGCGTTGCGTTGGGTCACTTCATCCAACTGCGCGACCGTGCGGTTGACCTGCTCGATCCCGCTGGACTGCTCGGCGCTGGCTGAGGTGATCTCGCTCATGATGTCGGTGACGTGTTTGACCGAGCCGACGATCTCGCGCATGGTCGCGCCTGCGCGGTGCACCAGGCCCGAACCCAGTTCCACCTTGTCGGTAGAGTCGGCGATGAGCGTCTTGATCTCTTTGGCCGCATCGGCCGAGCGCCGCGCCAGTGCGCGCACTTCCGAGGCCACCACAGCAAAGCCGCGGCCCTGTTCGCCGGCACGCGCGGCTTCCACCGCAGCGTTGAGCGCCAGGATGTTGGTCTGGAACGCAATGCCGTCGATCACACCGATGATCTCGCCGATCTTGCGCGAGGCGGTGCTGATCTGGCCCATGGTGGCGACCACCTCGTCCATCACCTGGCCGCCGCTCTGCGCCACGTCGCCGGTGCCGACGACCAGGCGATTGGCCTGCAGCGCGCTCTCGGCGTTCTGCTTCACGGTGGAGGTGAGTTCTTCCATCGAGCTTGCGGTTTCTTCCAGATTGGCCGCCTGTTGCTCGGTGCGTTCGGAAAGATCCATGTTGCCGGCGGCGATTTCCACCGCGGCCTGGCGGATGGTGTCCGATGCGGTCTGGATGCCGCCGATGATTTCGGTGAGGCGGGTGACGGTCTGGTTGGTGTCGTCGCGCAGGCGCGCGAAGATACCGTGCGCATCGCCGTCCACACGCTGGGTGAGGTCGCCTTCGGCCAGCGCACCGATCACGCGCGCCAGTGCGGCCAGATGGGTTTCCACCGAGTCGTAGATGCGGTTGATGCCTTGCGCCAGGCTCAGCAGCACACCGTCCATGCCGTCGACCTGCATGCGACGGCTGAAATCGCCAGCGGAGGCGGCGTCGATGATCTGGATCAGTGCCTGCTCGGCGTTGACCTGCGCGGTGACGTCCATCCACTGCGCGATGGTGCCGAGCTTGGTGCCGTCGGCGCCGATGATCGGGCTGTAGACGAAGTCGATCTGGCGGCCGAAGAACGGCGCACGCACGGCCTTGGAGGCATTCAACGCGCGCATGCGGTCGATCGCGGCCTGGCTGTCGGGATAGATGTCGCCGATGCTGCCGCCGACGAAGCCTTCGGCATGGAAGCTGGGACGGAAGCTCTGTACATCCGGCTCGATCAGCTTGAGCATGGCGAGCAGTTTGCGGTTGGCAAACAGCACCTGGCCATCGTCGTCGGCGATGCGGATCATGGTGTCCAGATCGTCCAGCGCCTTGATCACGAATTGGCCATGGCGCAGGCCTTGCTCCATCACGTCGATGCGGATGGCGAGCTTGTCCTGGGCATCCTGCAACGCATGCAGCAACGGCGCGAGGTCGCCGGAGGCGTTGCGCAGGTCCAGACGCTGGATGCGTCCTTCGCCGATCGCCACCGCCGCACGCATTGCCTGCTGCAACTGGCCGTCGTGACGCCGGCGCGACCACCACCAGAGCCCGGCGCTTGTCGCGCCCAACACCAGCAGGGCGGGCAGCACGCGTCCGAGCCCGCTCAGGAAGCCGCCGGGCACCAGCGTGGCGGCATAGCAGGCCAGCAACGCCAGCAGCGCGATATGTGCAGCGGCGGGCAGCCATGCGGTCCAGGTAGCGCGCGCAACGTGCCGACCGGCAGGCGGTTGGGCAACGGGGGCGGCATCGTGTGCAAGCGACATAGGCTGAGTCCAGCTGGATGATCTGAGAAGGGGGAGCGGCATCGGCAGTCCATGGCCCGCAATGGGGGTATCGGCGGCTGAGTCCGAATCATGATGATGTGAAGGCGCCGTTCGTCGGAATGTGGCAACCAGGTCCCGAAATGGCAGGATGTCATTGATATGGAAGCGATTTCAGTTCGCCAGGGTATGTGCGTCGGGTGCGATCAAATGCGCCCACGCGTCAATTTGATTGTAAATTCCGCGTGAAAAATCCCTGTGCGTGCCGAATGCCCGGCAATGTCGGCGAGCTGCGATTTGGGGTGGACAAACCCCTCCTGGGAATGGTGCTGGTTGGCTTGTCGACCTGCGCGGGCTCTGGATTGGCACCCACACAGGCCTTTGGCTGCTGCATGGGGGCGCCGGCCTCGGAGGTTGGCGTGGATCCGGACGTCCACGACGCAGGTTTGACAGCCAACCCACGTCGGTCGCGCGTCTTGCGCTGGGCCGACATCCTCGGATTGGACCCACGAGCCTTGGCCGCACCTGGATGCGCGCGCACAAAAAAACCGGCCGCCTCGCGACGACCGGTTTGATTGATGCGTCCGTCGGCCCCGGGCCGACGGCAGGTTGCCTATGCGCCAGCACGCAGCCAGGCGGGTGAGGCGCAGCGGCCGATGCAGTGCAGACTGCATGCGCTGATGCGCATCAGCGCACTGCCTGGCCGCGTGGTGCGTGGAGCGCGGCCGTCACTTGGCAGGCGCGGCCTGCGCATCGTCCGGCAGGGCCCAGGCAATGACGCTGTCGCCCGACTTGGTTTCCATGCGGTCGTGTCCACCGACGGCAGCCACGATGTACTGCTTGCCGTTGATGGTGTAGCTCATCGGCGCTGCCTGCGGGCCGGCGGGCACGCGGGTCTCCCAGACCTGCTTGCCGGTGCGGGTGTCGAAGCCGCGCATGAAGTCGTCCAGGCTCGCGCCGATGAAGGTCACTCCGCCAGCGGTGGCCAGCGAGCCGCTGTTGTTGGGCGTGCCGATTTCGAACTTGGTCTTGGACGGGATACCCATCGGGCCCTGGTCATAACCGGTACCCAACGGACGGCGCCAAATCACCTGCTGCGTGCGCAAGTCGACACCGGCAATGTAGCCCCACGGCGGTGCCACGCAGGGGGTGTTGAGCGGCGACATCCACGGCTCCTTGCGTGCGCCGTAGGCCAGGCCCTTCTGCGCCATGTAGCCGGGCGTCTTGCTCTTGCCGTCGAACACCGAGACCACGCCCAGCTCGTCCATCTTCTGGCGGGTATACACCTGCAGGGTGTAGGGCAGGCGATTGCTGTTCATCACCATGATGCCGCGCTGCAGGTCCACCGAAACGCCGCCCCAGTTGATGCCGCCGTGGTTGCCGGTGAATGCCAGCGACCCCTGCAGGGTGGGTGGGGTGAACATGCCTTCGTAGCGCAGCTGCTTGAACTGGATACGGCACACCAACTGGTCGAACGGGGTCATGCCCCAGGCATCGGATTCGATGATTTTTTCGAACTCGCGGCTCGGCGCGCCCACGGTGTTGGGCATGCCCGGCGAGATCGGCTGCGTGGCAGCGGTCCAGTCACCGTGGTCGGTTCCCTGCGGTACCGGGATCTGCTTGACCGGCATGATCGGCTCGCCGGTGGCGCGGTCCAGCACGAACACCTGGCCGGACTTGGTCGCCTGGATCACCGCAGCACGCGTGCCGCCGCCGGCGACCGGCCAATCGACCAGGTTCGGCTGCGGGCCGATGTCGTAATCCCACAAGTCGTGATTGACGGTACGGAAATGCCAGCGCTCCTTGCCGGTGGCGGCATCCACCGCAACCAGCGAGGCGGTGTATTCCTCGTCCTGCGGGGTGCGGCCCTTGCCGAAGAAGTCTCCGGACGCATTGCCGGTGGGCAGATAGACCAGACCCAGCTCGTCGTCGGCGGCCATCAGCGACCACACGTTCGGGGTGGAGCGGGTGTAGGTCTGGCCGGCCGGCGGCTCGGCGGTGATCGCCGGGTTGCCCAGGTCCCAGGCCCAGCGCAGCTGGCCGGTCAGCGCATCGAAGCCACGCACCACGCCGGACGGCGCATCGCCTTCCTGACCGTCGCGGACCTGGCCGGTCGGCTGGATCACCACACCGCGCATCACCACCGGCGGCGAGGTCGGGCCGACGAAGCCCGGCTTGGTGTTGCCGGTGCCCGCATTCAGATCGACATAGCCGTTGTTACCGAAGCTGGTGCACAGCTTGCCGGTCTGCGCGTCCAGCGCGCCCAGGCGGCCATCGACCATCGGCCAGAAGATCCGGGTCGGGCACTCGGCGGTGCCTTCGGGTGCCTGGTAATACGACACGCCACGGCAGGTGGTGGCAGCCACACCCGCCATCGCCTTGGGATTGGTCTGCGGATCGAAGCGCCAGCGCTCCTTGCCGTTGGCTGCTTCCACCGCGATCACCTTCTGGGTGGGGGTGCAGATGTAGAGCAGGTCGCCGACCTTGAGCGGGGTGTTCTGGAAGGCGTAGCCCAGCTTGGAATCCTTGGGCTTGAGATCGCCGGTGTGGAATTCCCAGGCCACCTTGAGATTCTTCACGTTGTCCGGGGTGATCTGCGCGCCGGGGGTGTAGTGGTTGGACAGGTTGGAGCCGGCATAGGAGGTCCAGTTGCTGGCGTCGTGGTTGGCCGCGACGTTGCCGTCGGGGCTGGGCACGGTGCCGCGGCTGAAGGCCGTTGCGTTGTCGGCCGGCAGCTTGGAGGCATCGGCCAGCTCGACATTGCGCGGCATCAGCAGCGGCCACAGGATCAGCGCCGCCCCCAGGATCGGCAGCACGCCGGTCACCAGCGCATAGCCCAGCCCGGATAGCGGCTGCATGCGACGACGCGCCACACCCCAGAACGGCAGCAGCACCAGGCCGAGCACCGACATCATGGCCAGGCGCGGTACCAAGCCCCAGCCATCCAGGCCCACTTCCCACAGCGCCCAGGCGATGGTGCCGGCCAGCGTGGCGCCAAACAGCCACAGCCCGGCGCGCTTGCCCAGCGCGAGCAGGACGCCCGCCAGGAACAGGGCAATGCCCGCGATCAGGTAATACCAGGAGCCGCCCACGGCCACCAGGCGGCCGCCTTGATAGGCGAGCACCGCGCCGAGCACGGCGATCACCACGGCATAGGCCACCAGCAACCAGGTGCCTAGCCCACGTTTTGAGGATTGATCAGTCATTTTGAGATGTCAGGAAGGACTCAGGCACCAGCGAGCGGTGGCGAGTCGTGGAGGGAGAGCGATCGCAGGCGCCAACACGCGGCCCCGGATCTAGATACGAACGTCGAACGCTATGAACGCGCAGCCCCTCCCAGGGTCCTCAGCGCTAATCATGCAAATATTTTAGACCCCCGAACGCCCTTTGTCCGTGACGGAATAGGAACCAGCGTTCCAACCTGCACGTTTGGCACACCGGAAACATGCGGATTTTGAACGCCTTGCGAAGTGCATGCGGTACTTGCACAGCCATCGGCGACATGCGCTGCTGCTAAGCGCGACCACGATCGAAGAGCAGGGTGCAGCCGCGCACGTGGCGTTGCGTGTGACTGCCGTGTCGATCGCAGCTGCAGACTGTCGACGTGCGAGCTAATCATCCCATTGCGAGTCGGGGCAGCTTGGCCAAACGCCGCAGCTGCTCAATATGGCTGCGTCATGCATTGGCCAAACGCAGCAGCCGCTCAATATAGCTGCGCCACGCAGCGCATCTCTAGGAGCTCCGGACTTCACTCTGATTGCGGCCGCACCCACGTCCGCATTTCGGGCACCGTCTCCTTCATTGAGGAGAACAATGCCCTGGTGGGAAAAGGTTTGCCTTACACCTCAGACAGCGCTTGCAGATAGCGCTGGCGCCAGTGGTTGATATTGTTCTTGCGCAGGTGGTCCATCATTGCGTGCCAGCGTTCGATGCGGCTTGCCAGCGGCATGCTTGCCGCTGTGGCGATCGCGTCGGCCACGCCATCCAGATCGTGTGGGTTGACCAGCAGTGCTTCCTTCATTTCATCGGCTGCACCTGCAAACAGCGACAACACCAGCACACCCGGATCTGCCGGATCCTGCGCGGCCACGAATTCCTTGGCAACCAGGTTCATGCCATCGCGCAATGGCGTGACCAGACACACCGAGGCCGCGCGATAGAAGCCCGTCAGCGTGGCATGGCTGAAGTTCTGATTGACGTAGCGCAGCGGCGTCCAGTCCGGCTCCGCATGTCCGCCATTGATGTGGCCGGCGATCTGTTCGAGCTGGCTGCGCAATTGGCGGTATTCGGTGACATCGCCGCGCGAGACCGGCGCGATCTGCAGATAGGTCAGGCTGCCGGATTGATCCGGATACCGCTCCAGGTAGCGCTCGAAACCCTGAAAGCGCTCCGGTAAGCCCTTGGAATAATCCAGGCGGTCTACACCGATGGCCAACTGACGGCCACGCAGGCTTTCGCGCAGATCACGTACCGCCTGCTTGCCGGCAGACGCCTTGGCCTGGTGGGCAATCAGGTCGGTGTCGATCCCGATCGGGAACGAAGAAGCGTTAAAGCGGCGCCCACCCGGGCCTTCCACCAGATCGCCTTCCAGAATGCGGCCACCGCCAAACAGGCGTACATAGGCTTTGAAACGTTCGGCATCGCGCTGGGTCTGGAATCCGACCAGGTCGTATGCGTAGAAGGTACTGAACAGGCGCGCGTGATCGGGCATGGCCTGCACCAGATCGGCCGACGGCATCGGTACGTGCAGGAAGAAGCCCATCTTGCAGCCCACGCCCAGCTCGCGCAGCATCGCGCCGAGCGGAATCATGTGGTAATCGTGGATCCACAGCGTGTCGCTGTCTTTCAGCAGCGGCGCGAGTTTTTCGGCAAATAGCCGATTGACGCGCATATAGCCTTCGCGGGTGGCGCGATCATAATCGACCAGGTCCAGGCGGAAGTGCAGCAAGGGCCACAGCGTGCGATTGGCGAAGCCGTTGTAGTACGAATCGATGTCGCGCTTGTTGAGGTCCATGGTGACGAAGGTGATGTCGCCTTCGGTCTGCTCGTGCATGCCACCGCTGTCGCCGCGCACGGTCTTGCCGCTCCAGCCAAACCACATGCCGCCGCGCTCCTTGAGCGCTGCCAACAAGCCAACCGCCAGGCCGCCGGCGCGGTTTTCGCCAGGCACTGCAACACGGTTGGATACCACCACCAAACGACTCATGACGCCTCCTGCCAGCTCCGCGACAAGCGCATCGCTGCGATGATCAAGCCAACATGCGAATAGGTCTGGGGGAAGTTGCCCCAGGCTTCGCCGTCCTCGAACGATAGATCTTCCGACAGCAAGCCAAGGTGATTGCGGCGCGAAAGGATGCGTTCGAACAATTCACGTGCCTCGTCCTTGCGCCCGATCGCGGCCAGTGCGTCGATGTACCAGAAGGTGCAGATGGTGAAGCTGGTTTCCGGCTCACCGAAGTCATCCGGTGCGATGTAGCGGTATAGCGCATCGCCGTGCTTGAGCACGCGGCCAACGGCTTCGACCGTGCGCACGAAGCGGGTGTCGTCGTTGGCCACGATCCCGATATCGGCCAGCAACAGCAGCGATGCATCGAGCCGATGGCCGCCGAGGGTATCGGTGAAATGGCCGTGTTCGTCGCTCCATGCCTCGGTCAATACGCGCTCGCGGATGCTGTCGGCACGTTCGCGCCAGTAGGTGCTGCGCTCGGGCAGCGCCAGCCGGTCGGCAATCTTGGACAGGCGATCGCATGCCGCCCAGCACATCGCGGCGGTGTAGGTATGCACTTCGGCGCGGCCGCGAAATTCCCACAGGCCGGCGTCGGGCACGTTGTGCAATGCATAGGCGCGCTCGCCCAGCGGTTCAAGCCGGCGGAAGGTGTCGGCATCGCCTTGATCCTTCAGGCGCAGGTCGAAGAACAGCTGGGTGGACGCCAGCACCACGCTGCCATAGACATCGTGCTGCTGCTGGATCCATGCCAGGTTGCCGCGCCGCACCGGGCCCATGCCGCGGTAACCGGCCATGGTGTCCACTTCGTGTTCTTCCAGCTGCGATTCGAAGCCGATGCCGTACAGCGGCTGCATGGTGCCGTCAGTGGTGGCGATATTGAAGATGTAGCCGATGAACTGCTCCATCGTGCGGGTTGCGCCAAGCCGGTTGAGCGCACGCACCACGAAGGCGGCATCGCGTAGCCAGCAATAGCGGTAATCCCAGTTGCGCGGCGTATTGGGCGCTTCCGGGATCGAAGTGGTCATTGCCGCGATGATCGCGCCGCTGTCTTCGTACTGGCACAACTTGAGCGTGATCGCGCTGCGAATCACCGCTTCCTGCCAGTCCAGCGGAATGGACAGGTAACGCACCCATTCGCGCCAGTATTCTTCGGTGCGTTCCTGCGCTTCCTGCACGTAACCGTTGAGCGAGCGGGTCAGCGATTCGTCCACGCCCAGCACCAGGCTCACCGGATGGCTGAGCACGAACGGCAAGCCGTCGCGTACGAAGCGTACCGGCACATCGGTGGTCAGGCGCAGGGTGAATTCCGGCAACACCCAACGGATGTGATTGCTGCCCCAGGTGGTGTCCGGCGTGCGGCCGCCCCAGTCGGCCAACGGGCGGGCGCGCACGATGATGCGGGGGTTGCCGCTCAGTGGCCGGATCTGGCGGATGATGCTGACAGGCCGATAGAAGCGCCCGTTGTTGCGCCAGCGCGGCGCAAAATCAATGACTTCCACCTCGCCGCCCTTGCTGTCGCGCAACACCGTGCGCAGCACAGCGGTATTGGGCAGGTAGTGCTGCTCGCTGCTGGCGAAATCTTCCAGTTCCACGGCGAAGTCGCCGCCTTCGGTCTTGGGCGAGAGCAGCGTGCAAAAGGCCGGGTCGCCGTCGAATGCCGGCAGGCAGCTCCACACCACACGTGCCTGCCGATCGACCAGTGCACCGAAACTGCAGTTGCCGATGACGCCCAGATCCAGGTTTGGCTCGGTCATGGAGTGCAAACGATCCTGTTGAAGTGAAAGAGAGAAGGTGCGCTGTGCTCAGCGATTGCGTGCATTGCGCTGTAGCCACGCGTGGACGTCGGCGGTGCCATCGACGCGGAAGCGCGCGCTGGTCTGCGCGCGATCGCCCACCAGCACGCTCCAGCCGCCGAGCCGGTTGGCGGCATCGAAGCCGAATTCGTCGGTGAGGTCGTCGCCGACGAACACCGGCGTGCGGCCGGCGAAGGTGCCGTGCTGCATCAGCTGTTCGACCGCCAGGCCCTTGTTGCTGCCCTCGGGAACGAATTCCACCACGTGGTCGCCGGGCTGCAGGCGATAGCCGGAAAGCTGGGCGATTTCCTGCTGCGCGAAGGCGAGCACCTCGGGGCCGGCCTGCAGCCGGGCGCGCCAATGCAGCGCCACGCTGGCGCCCTTGTCTTCGACCAGCACGCCTGGGTGTTGGTGGGTCAGCGCCGCGGCGCGTTGATGCAGGCCGTGCAGCCACTCGGAGGTGTCTTGCGGCATTGCCGCGCGTGCCGCCAGATCGCTGCGCAGTTCATGCCCGTGCAGACCGGCGGCCGGCAGCAGCAAGGGAGCGAACAGGGCATCCAGCTGGGCAAGTGGCCGACCGCTGACCAGCGCAACGGCGCCCTTGAGGCGCTTGCTCAGCAGGCCGATGGCCTCGCGCACTTCGGGCAATAGCTGCACCGCCTCGGGGCGGTCGGCAAAGTCGATGAGGGTGCCGTCCACGTCCAGGAACAATGCACAGGCATCGTCCAGCAATGGCGGCGACGGTAGGGGGGGATGCGCGTCTGCCATCCGGGCAGTGTGCGCAAAGCGGTGTGAGATTCAGGTTATGGAACGGGGGGATTGGGGAGTCGGGATTGGGGATTCGTGCAAAGCAGGGCGCGCCAATCCCGATCCCGAACCGCCTTTGATGGCGTGCGCCATGGCCCTGCCAGTCAGTTCCGCTACCGTCTTGGGCACCGGATATGCATGGCAGGGCCACGCCTGCCAATCTCGAGTCTCCAATGCCAACGATTGCCGATTGCCTGGACGGTGTCGTAGTGGAGGCAAGGCCAATCTGGATTAGGGATTAGGGATTCGCAGCAATGCTGCTCTTGCCAATCCCGAATCCCGATCCCGCATCAGAAGCTGTACCGCACCCGTCCATACCAGTACGCGCCGTTGCTGCCGATCGGCGAGAGCACGTCGTAAGGCAGGTTGCCGAAGTAAGCGATGTCGTCGATGGACCGGTCCGAGTAGTTGTCCAGGATGTTCTGCCCGCCGATGGCCAGCGTCCATTGCGTGCCCAGGTGGTATTCGGCTTCCAGGTCCAGTTGCCACTCGGCGCCGTAAGTCTGGCGCGGTACGAAGCCGCCGCCGAAATCGAACACGCGGGTGGCGCTGCCGTAGCGGTTGACGCGCGTCTGCAGGTTCCAGCGCTCGTTGCTCCAGTTCGCGGCAAGCGAGGCGCGGGTGCGCGGTGCGGCGTCGGTAAGCGTATTGCTTTCTTCCACGCCGAACAGCACGTACTCCGGGTTCAGTGCGAGCAGCTGGGCCGGGGTGGCGATGATGTTTTCCAACTCGGTCTTGGCGTAGCTGTAGGTGCCGGTCAGCAGCAGGTCGCCGCCAAAGGCGTACTGACGCCAGTTGGCAACCAGCTCGGCGCCGCGGGTGCGGGTGTCGGCGGCATTGAGGAAATAGCTGGCGCTCTGCACGCCGGTGACGCCGTAGTTCTGCTGCACGAAGCTGGTCAGCGCATCGCCGGTAATGTCTTCGGACAGCGCAATGCGGTCGTCGATATCGATCTGGAAAAAGTCCAGCGACACGTCGAAGTGATCGCCCAGCTTGCTGGTGAAGCCCAGGCTGTAGTTGACCGACTTTTCCGGCTTCAGATCGGTGGCGCCCAGTCCGCGCGCGATGGGGTTGTTGACCGACAGCAGGCGCCCCTGGGTCAGGCGGCCGGCGGCGTCGTAACCGGTGGAGGTGGCTTCATACCCGATCTGGCTGAGCGAAGGCGCGCGCACGTTGTTGGAGATGGCACCACGCAGCGCAAAGGCCGGTGCGAACGCGTAGCGTGCGGCCAACTTGCCGGTCCATTGGCTGCCGAAATCCTGGTAATGCTCGTAGCGGCCGGCCAGGTCGGTGGAGAACTTGTCGCCGAACTGGCTGGAGACGTTGGCGTAGGCGCTGGCAACGTTGCGCGACAGGTCGGCTTCGTCCTGCGGGGTGAGCCCGCCGCCGGCCTGCGAACCGGTGGGACGATCGGTGAACGGGCCGGCCGCGTAGCTGGCGGGGTCGCCGGCGTGGGTGCGGTATTGCTCGCGGCGGAACTCGGCGCCGGTGCCGAAGGTATGGGTGGCGCCGGCGGCGTCGAACACGCGGGTCAGGTCGAGGTTGCCCACGGTCTGCGCGAAGGCGAAATCGCCGGTCTTGAAGCGTGTGGGGCTGCTGGGCCCCAGCGATGCATTGAGCGAGTTGCGTAGCCGGTAGGTGAAGTCGTTGCGGCCGTAGTTGACGCTGGCGTCGTAATCCCAGTTGCCCCATTGCCCGCGCGCACCGGCCACGAGTTGCAGGTCGCGATTCTCGCCTTCGGAAATCGGGCGGTAGCCGTTGGGGTAGATCTCGCGCCAGTTGGCGCTGCTGTCCGGGTAACGGAAGTAATTGGCGCCTTCGGTATCGCGCTGGTTGTAGGTGCCGAAGGCGTAAAACTCGCCGCTGGCGCTGAACGGAACCTTGGTGTTGAGCCAGGCATTGAGGCCCTTGGTGGCGCCGTCGCCGAGCACGTAATTGCGCTGGCCCCGCAGCGCCAGATTGGCCGGGGTCTGTTCTTCGAACGAGGGAATCTGATCGAAGCCGGCGCGGTTGGTTGCCTCGCGGTTCTTCAGTTCCAGGCCGACCTTGAAGAAGCCGCCGTCGTCGCCCAGCAGCGAGCCGACCTTGGCGCTGGCGTAGCTGGTCTGGCCGTCGGTGACACGACGGTCGATCGGCTTCACATCGGTGTTGTAGGCGCCGAAGCTGGCTTCCAGTTCGCCGCGTTCGGGGTTGTCGTCCAGGATCACGTTGATGACCCCGGCGATCGCATCCGAGCCGTATTGCGCCCCGGCCCCGTCGCGCAGCACTTCGATGCGCTTGATCGCGTTGATCGGGATCGAATTGAAATCCACCGGCGTGGTGCCCTTGCCGATCTTGCTGTCGGTGTTGACCAGCGCAGAGGTGTGGCGGCGTTTGCCGTTGACCAGCACCAGCACCTGGTCGGGTGAGAGCCCGCGCAGCTGCGCGGCGCGGATATGGTCGGCGCCGCCGGAGTTGGACTGACGCGGGAAGTTGAACGAGGGCAGCAGCGCCTGCAGTGCGCTGCCCAGCTCGCCGTTGACCACGCCGGCCTTGCGGATGTCTTCGGCGGTGAGCACGTCCACCGGCACGGTCGATTCCAGTACGGTGCGGTCGCTGGCACGGGTGCCGGTGACGATCACGGTGTCCAGGGTGGTGGCGCCGGCATCGGCCTGCTGGGCTTGCGCGTTGGCGCTGAGCACGGCGGCGATGGCCAGGCCAATCACCGAAAGGGTGGGGCGGGTCATGCTGTTCTCTCTCCTGCAACTGCAACGCGCCGCGCGGTCGGCATCCGGCCGGGCTGGGCGCAAAGAGGGCGGATTGTCCACATTCATCCGGATGGAAAGATATTATCGCGTTGTTCAGGCCGGCGCGAGATGGCACAGTCCGTGCGCGCCGGCATGAGCTGATATCAGCCTTGCATGAGCCTGCCCCAAATCCTGTCCCCCGATCTGTTGTGGAGAAGTCGATGAAGTTGCTGCCGTCTTGCCTGCTTGCCGCCATGTTGGCGCTGACCGCATGCGCCACCACGCCCGGCACCGCGCCGACCGCGACCACTGCCAGCCTGCAGGGCGATGCAGCGCGGCCGGCGGCGGCACGGGGTTGGGTGCGCAGCGAGCTGTATTTCGGCGTCGGCGAGGAATCCGGCCCGGCCGACCGCCCGCAGACCCGCACCATCGACGAAACCCAATGGCGCGCGTTTCTGGACAAGGAAGTGACTCCGCGCTTCCCCGATGGTCTGACCGTGTTCGACGCCTACGGCCAATGGTTGTTCCGCGGCGCCAAGGAGCCGAACCGGCTGGGGACCAAGGTGCTGGTGATCCTGCACGAAGACACCCCGCAACGGCGCAGCGACATCGAGGCGATCCGGCTGGCCTGGAAGCAGGCCACCGGACACCAGTCGGTGCTGTGGTCGCGGCAGCCGGTCGAGGTCTCGTTCTGAGTCGGCGGCCTGGCTTGCGCACTGACAGGTCCGTACAGGTGCCGGCCACCACGCTCGCCGGCGTTGGTGGTCGTATGCCGCGCGTCCTCCGGCGCGGGCGGGTATCGCATGCGTCGTCGGGGAGCGCGTATTTGCGCACCGGTTCCGGCCAGCTGCGCATGCGCCTTGGCGCGTTGCAGTTGCCGCCCATGCGCACCGCGCGCGCACTGTTGGTTGCGATGGCAGGCGGGCTGGCGTTCGGCGCTGCGGCAGACGACACAAGTCTTCGTTTAACGCTAGATGCGCACACCCATGCGACCGCCACCTTGGTCGGCCAGCGCCTGCATGTGGTGCTGTCTCCCGGCGATACCGAACAGTGGTTCGACGCGAATGTGGACGATGGCGAGGGCGGCGCGCAGCTGCGCAGCGACGACTACAACTTCGACGGGCGCCCGGATCTTGCGGTGTCGGCAATGCTGGGTCAGGTCAACGAGGCGGTGTGGGTCTTTGTGTTCGATCCTGCAAAGCGCCGCTTTCATGCGCTCGCTGCACCGACGCGGCCGACGGTGCAGTGCGAAGGATTCTTCAATCTGGTTGCGGATCAACAGCAACGCAGCCTGACCAGTTCCTGCCGCAGTGGGCCGATGTGGTACGCGGATGTCTACCGCTACGACGCTGGCGGGCGGTTGTACGTCTGGCGGACGCAGCAGCGGATCGAGTCGCCGCAGATCCAGACCTTGCTGGATTCGGGAAGCGAGGATGGCATGCCTTTATCGGTGTGGCCGATGTACGACCCGCGCGGCACCAAGGTGGCAAGCGAAATCGGCACCACGCTCGAAGAACCCATGCCGGTGCAACTGCATGTACAGGTGGCGCGTTTGCCGCTGTACGCCACGCCGACGGCCACCGCCACCAAGCGCTATCTGGTGCGCGGCGATCAGGCCGATGCGCTGGACGTCAGCGCCGATGGTAGGCGGCTGCAGGTGCGTTATCGCAGTGCCGGCCGCAGCGACAGCGTGGGCTGGATCGATGTGGATGCAGCGATGCAGTAGCGGGCGATGGCGCCGGGCTGCCTGCTCACGGACAGCCCGATGGCCCCATGGCCGCGACACGCTCTGATCCACCGCGCCGCTGTCGCCCTTGCAATGCAGCGGCTACCATCGGCCGACCCCCACGCTTGTTTGGTTCTCATGTCGGCTCCCTCTTCGCGTCCTGCGGCTGCGCCGCGCTGGTTCGTCGCTGGCGATCTCAATGGCTTCTTCGGCCTGGTGGTCGACAACCTGTCCATCCTTGGCTTCATTGCGATGGCCTTGGTCGGTATTTTCCAGTTCCCGGCCGACGTCGTGTTCCAGCGCATGTTCCCCGGCACCGCATTCGGCGTGCTGGTGGGCAACCTGCTGTACACCTTGATGGCGCGGCGGCTGGCCGCACGCACCGGGCGCGACGACGTCACCGCCATGCCGCTGGGCCTGGACGCGCCCACCAGCATCGGCATGGCGCTGTTGGTGCTCGGCCCGGCGTTTGCCGGTTTCAAGGCGCAGGGGCTGGACCCGCAGGCCGCCGCGATCGCCACCTGGAAACTGGGCATGGCCGCGTTGGTGGTGATGGGGCTGCTCAAGCTGGTGCTGTCGTTCGCAGGCGAAGCGGTGACGCGCGCGCTGCCGCGGGCGGCCTTGCTCGGGTCCATCGCCGGGATCGCGCTGGTGCTGATGGGCTTGTTGCCATTGCTGGAAACGCTACGTTCGCCAGTGGCCGGCTTCGTCACCTTGGGCCTGCTGCTGTATGTGCTGCTCGCCAAGGGCCGCCTGCCGACCAAATTGCCCGGCGTGCTGGTGGCGTTCGTGATCGGCACCGCGTTGTATTACGGGCTTGGCCTGTCGGGATTGGGTGCCCCCGGCTTCGCCTTGCCGGCGTGGAATCCGCCGCAGATCGTGCTGCCGCTGCCGACGCTGGGCTTTATCGACGGCCTGCCGGCCACGGTGGCGTACCTGCCGTTGCTGTTGCCGTTCGGCTTGTTGATGGTGGTGGGCGGCATCAACGTCAGCGAGAGCGCACGCGCAGCCGGCGACGATTACCGCACCCGCGACATCCTGCTGGTGGAAGCCTTGGCCACGCTGGTGGCCGGCGTCTGCGGCGGCGTCGCGCAGACCACGCCCTACATCGGCCAGCCCGCGTACAAGCACATGGGCGCGCGCTGCGGCTACACGCTGCTGACCGGTGTGTTCATCGGGATCGGCGGCATGCTTGGCGTGATCAGCGGCCTGGTGCAGTGGTTGCCGCTGGCCGTGCTGGCCCCGATCATCGTGTATGTCTCCATCGACATCACCACGCAGGCATTCCAGGCCACGCCCAAGCAGCACGCCGGTGCGATGGTGCTGGGCTTTCTGCCGTCGGTTGCGTACCTGCTGACCATCAAGGCGCCGGGCTGGATTGCACCGGAGCAGCTGGTCGCGCTGACCACCAAGGTCGATGGCCACGGGTTGCCTGAGCTGGCAGTGATCTTCGCCTTGGGCAATGGCTTCATCATCACCGCGATGCTGTGGATCGCCACGGTGGCGGCGATGATCGACGGCCGCTTGCGACGCGGCGCGGTGTTCCTGCTCGTGGCTGCCGGTCTGACCCTGTTCGGCCTGATCCACTCGGTGGACCCGCGCGGCGGCATCTATCTGCCGTGGTCGCTGCAAGGCCTGGCGCGGCTGATCAGCTGGCAGTTCGTCGGTGCCTATGTGGCGCTAGCGGCGACGCTGCTGTTGCTGTCGCTGCTGCCGGCGCGCAAGCAGGCGTTGCAGTGATGTATCGGATGCGGGTCGTGCAGGGCATCGTGGCTGGTGTGCTAATGCTGAGCGCCGGCGCCGCATGGACGGCGTCGTTCGACTGCAAGCAGGCGGGCACGCCGGTGGAAAAGCGGCTATGCGCGGTACCGACGCTCGGTCAACTGGACGATCAACTGGATGAGGCGTACCGCGGCGTGCTGGGCACCGCGCCGCGTACCTCGCTCACCGCGGTACGCGATCAGCAACGCGCCTGGTTGCGCCAGCGCAACGCCTGCGCGCAGGACGCCAAGATGGATGACTGCCTGCAACGCAGTTTGAAGGCCAGGGTCGATGCGCTGGGCAAGACGCGCGACGCCCAGCAGCAAACGCTGGACCGCATCATCGCCAGCATCCCCAAAACGCCAGCGGACGCTGCACGCCAGTTGCAGGGCTACGACGCGCCGCTGGCCTCGGCGTGGCTGGCGTATCTGCATGACTTCGTGCCTGCTGCAGGCGTGGATGCCGCCTTGGCGCGCGCGCGTTTTGAAAGCGCACGCAATGCGCTACGCAAGAGCGACGATTTCGCAGCGTCCTTGCTCGACGATGTGGAAGGCGCGCCTGCCATGCAACAGCAGCAGCGTGTGCTGACCCTGTTGCGCATGTGGATCGAGCGCGAAGATCGTGCGGAGCGGCCGTATGTGCATTGCTTCATCTTCGCTGCAGTGGGCGAGCCGGCGTATGAGGCGTTCGGTCCGCTCTATGGCTCGACACGCGACAGTTTCGCGCCGATCTGCGAGCCGCCCGGTGGGCTGTTCGCGCGGCCGAGCTGGAAACAGCTGGATGCCGGGTTCGCCGGGCTGATCGAGGCCTTGAGCAAGGACGCGGGCACCATCCGCTATGCCAGCTACGCCGAGTGGCAAATCATCGCGCTATGCGCTGCCGTGTCGCCGGCACTGTATCTGCAACCGGAGTTGCGCAAGCGCTACGGCAACGATCCGGATCAGGCGATTGCTGCGTGGTCCGGCGACGACAGCGACTGGCCGGCAGCCGAGCGCAACGCCGTGCGCGCGCTGTTGCCAAAAGTGCGCGCAGAGACGGCCGCCTGGCTGGTGAGCGAAAAACGCATGCCGGCCAGGCAGGCCGAACAGGTTGCCGCTGCCATTGTCGCGGCCTGGGTGAATGCGCGATTGGATTTCGCCGGCTAAGTGACGCGGATCGCGCAGCGAAGGTTCTGCCGGTTCGCGCAGGGTCCTTGCCTGCCGACCATTGCAGGACCAGCTGCGTACGTCCCTGTAGCTCCTTGGCGGCATCCATGCGGCATGCGTCGCCGCGATAGCGGATGGGCAAGGACGAGTTGAACTGCTCGATCGGTAGGACGTCCCACACACAGCCGGCAAGCCGGCCGCTAGCGTTTTCCGGAAGCCGCGAGCTATCGCGCTACGCCTCACTTCAAGCGGCTAAACGCGCGACACCGTCAATCGATGGAACCACCGAAGCATCCCACGGTCACACACTGGATGTTGTCGATGTCAGGAGTTCCACGATGCAAAGCAAATCCTCGCGCTGGCCGTGGTTGTTGGCGGTCCCTTTGATCGCTGGCGCCGCGTGGTGGCTGTTCAGCGGCCCGCCCGACCCGCAGGGCACCTTGCCTGCACCCATCAGCCGCACCGCCAGTGCTGTGGCCGCCGCGGTCAGCCCACAGCCGACACCGGCCAGTAGCGAACCACGTCATCCGGTGCCGGCGGCGTCGGCCGACGCTGCCGATGCGGCGATTCCTGCGTTGGCGCAAAGCGACGATGCCGCGTGGCAATCGCTGCGGGCGTTGGTGCAGGACGACGACGCATTGTCGATCGTGTTGCGCAAGCACCTGATCGAACGCGTGGTGGTCATGATCGACAACCTCACCCAACCCAGCATCAGCCGCCGCGCCTTGGTGCTGCAGCCAGTGCCTGGAGAATTGCAGGTGGCCGGGGCAGGCGATCATCAGGTCCTCGATGAGGCCAATGCGGCGCGTTATGCACCGTACGTGGCCGCATTCACCCGTGTGGATGCGCAGGCCATGGCGCGCAGCTATGTGCGCTTCTATCCACTGTTTCAGCAGGCGTATGCGGACCTGGGCGCGCCGGATCGTTACTTCAATGACCGCGTCATCGATGTGATCGACCACTTGCTGCGTACGCCCGAGCCGAAACAGCCGATCGGCGTGCAACGCGACGAGCGTGGCCGCTACCGCTTCGTCGAGCCATCGCTGGAATCGCTGTCGGTGGGGCAGAAGGCGCTGCTGCGGCTGGGGCCGACGCAAGCGGCTGCAGTCAAAGCGCAACTGCAGCGGATTCGCGCGGCCCTGCTGCCGGGGCGCTGAGGCCCTTGGTTTCCCACCCCCGGGGTGAAGGCCGCATGTCGGGGGACCGTGCGGCGTTCGCACCCGGGTGAGTGCGGATGTACATGACGTAACGCTGCACACCTCGTTAGGATCAGGTGGCTTGGCTGGGTGATCGAGAGCAGCAATCAACGGCCTGCGGCGCGCCCGCATGCGGGCCAGCCTATTGCGACCGGCCGCACCGACCCGTCGCCGCTGCCTATGCCGCGTCCAGCTCCGGGTAATGGCGGAAGATGCCATTAGTGTTGAAGGCCACCCGTCGTTCGGACGCCAGATAGCTCGCGACACGCGGCCGCCGGGCCACGTGCTGCTGCAGCGCCTTCAGCCCGCGCAAGTTGTTTGCCAGCGTCGCCATGCGCCTGGGGAACATGTACTCCAGGCCGCTAACCAGCTGGAACAACGACAGGTCCACATACGAATGCGTGCCGAGCACATGCGTGCCGCCAGCCTGTTGCAGCACGTGTTCGAAATAGCCCAGGAACTTGGGCAGGCGGTTTTCACGCAAGTCCTGCGCACGCTTGGCCGCTTCGGCTTGCTGGTCTTCGTAATACAGTCCGGTTGCGATCGGGTGGTGCGTGTCGTGTACCTCGGCCACCAGATCGGCGATGGTCAGCTGCAATTGCAGCGCCTGCAGGCGCTGTGGTTCCGAATCGGGCACCAATTGCAGCTGTGGCCCGATGAAGTGCAGGATCGCCGCGACCTGCGCCACCACGACGTCGCCGGCTTTGAGAAAGGGTGGTGCGAACGGCTGCGCGCCGACCTGCTCGCCTTGCAAAAACGCCGTCATGGCCTCGTCGCCCTGGATGCGGGCGACATCGGTATACGCCGCGCCAGCGTCTTCCAGTGCCAGTCGCACGAACTCGCCGCGGCCTTGCAGGCCGGTCCAGTAGTAGAGCTGATAATGCATGGTCGGCTTCGCCTGTAGGGCGCTGCAGCGTAGGAAAACGATGGCTAGATGGGCGTGATCGATGCGTCAGCAGGTCGTGACTCCGCATCGTTCGGTTGCGCCTGCAGCCAGGCGAGCTTGCGCGCACGTGGCTGGCGCTTGAGCGCGCATTCGGCGCGCGAAGCGCTGGCGCGGTCCGGATAACGGTGGCTGGCGAGCAGCTGCACGGGCGGGTTGGCGCGCGTGTAACGCGCACCGGTGCCACGCAGATGGGCCTGGAAGCGCCGCTCCAGATCGTTGGTAATGCCGGCGTAATAGCTGCCGTTGCGACAGAGCAGTAGGTAGAGGTGCCAGGGCTTGGGAGCGTCCATCGGCGCATTATCGCCACTCATGCGCGGTTGCGCAGCGCGTTCCAGGTGCGGGCGCTGCGGGGTCGGCTAATGGCGGCGCAAGTGCCGGAGCCTGGGGGTGCTTGCAGGCCGGTGCGCGTGGATCCCGGCCTGTTGGGCGACCGTCCATGCGTCAGTCGCGGGCCATGCATCGCCAAACGTAGCTGGGCCATGCCCGGAGCGGCTGCCACTCGCTGCGACGCTGCTGCACGCTACGCAGTTGCAACGCAAGTCCGCCTGCCCAGAAGCCTTCGCCCAGCCCGCCTGGGGCGGCAGCGGTCTGCCAGTGTCCATCTCCAGCACCGGCAAACCTTGAAACCTCGCTCGCCAACCGCATCTGCACGGTATCGCCGGCGCTGCCGGCCACCTGTTCAGAGGATCACCCATGCGGATGGACAAGCTCACCTCGCGGTTCCAGCAGGCGCTGGCCGACGCGCAGTCGCTGGCCGTGGGCCGCGACCACAACATCATCGAGCCGGTGCACGTGCTGGCCGCTCTGCTCGACCAGAGCGGCGGCAGTACGCGTCCGCTGCTGTCGCAGGCCGGCGTCAACGTGCCGCTGCTGCGCGAGCGCCTGGGCGAGGCGCTGGACACGCTGCCCAAGGTGTCCGGGCAGGAAGGCAACCTGTCGATCGGCAACGACCTCAATCGCCTGCTCAACCAGACCGACAAGCTCGCCCAGCAACATGGCGACGCGTTCATCGCCAGCGAATGGTTCGTGCTGGCCGCTGCCGACGATGCCAGCCCGCTGGGCGTGGCGTTGCGCGCGGCCGGTGGCGACAAGAAGAAGATCGAGGCGGCCATCGACAAGCTGCGTGGCGGCGAAACCGTGCAGTCTGAAAACGCCGAGGAACAGCGCCAGGCGCTGGAGAAATACACCATCGACCTGACCGCGCGCGCCGAGAGCGGCAGGCTCGATCCGGTGATCGGCCGCGACGAAGAAATCCGCCGCACCATCCAGGTGCTGCAGCGGCGCACCAAGAACAACCCGGTGCTGATCGGTGAACCCGGCGTGGGCAAGACCGCCATTGTCGAAGGCCTGGCCCAGCGCATCATCAACGGCGAAGTGCCCGAAGGCCTGCGCGGCAAGCGCGTGCTGTCGCTGGACATGGGCGCGCTGATCGCCGGCGCCAAGTTCCGCGGCGAGTTCGAAGAGCGCCTGAAGGCGGTGCTCAGCGACCTGTCGAAAAACGAAGGCCAGATCATCCTGTTCATCGATGAGCTGCACACCATGGTCGGCGCGGGCAAGGCCGACGGCGCGATGGATGCCGGCAACATGCTCAAGCCGGCGCTGGCGCGCGGCGAGCTGCATTGCATCGGCGCCACCACGCTGGACGAATACCGCAAGTACATCGAAAAAGACGCGGCATTGGAACGCCGTTTCCAGAAGGTGTTCGTGGGCGAGCCGACGGTGGAAGACACCATCGCGATCCTGCGCGGTTTGAAGGAGCGCTATGCGGTGCATCACGGCGTGGAGATCACCGACCCGGCGATCGTGGCTGCCGCCACGCTGTCCAACCGCTACATCACCGACCGCCAGCTGCCGGACAAGGCCATCGACCTGATGGACGAAGCCGCCTCGCGCATCCGCATGGAGATCGACTCCAAGCCGGAGGAACTCGACCGCCTGGAGCGCCGACTGACCCAGCTCAAGATCCAGCGCGAGATGCTCAAGAAGGAAAAGGACGAGGCCTCGCGGCAGCGCCTGGCCGATCTGGAAAGCGATATCGACAAGCTCGAACGCGAGTTCTCCGACCTCAATGAAGTGTGGAAGTCGGAAAAAGCGGCGCTGCAGGGCACCACCAAGATCAAGGAGCAGATCGAGCACGCCAAGCTGGAACTGGAGGCCGCACAGCGCCGCCAGGACTACGCCAAGATGAGCGAGATCCAGTACGGCGTGCTGCCGCAGCTGGAAAAGCAGATGCTGCTGGCCAACGAAGTGGAGCACCACGACTTCAAGCTGGTGCAGGACCGCGTGACCGCCGAGGAGATCGCCGAAGTGGTGTCGCGCTGGACCGGCATTCCGGTCAACAAGATGCTCGAAGGCGAGCGCGACAAGTTGTTGCGCATGGAAGAGGAGCTGCATCATCGCGTGGTCGGTCAGAACGAGGCGATCAAGGTCGTCTCCGACGCGGTGCGGCGTTCGCGCGCCGGGCTGTCCGATCCCAATCGCCCCAGCGGCTCGTTCCTGTTCTTGGGTCCCACCGGCGTGGGCAAGACCGAGCTGTGCAAGGCGCTGGCCGATTTCCTTTTCGACAGCACCGAGGCGATGATTCGCATCGACATGAGCGAGTTCATGGAGAAGCACTCGGTTGCGCGCCTGATCGGTGCGCCTCCGGGCTATGTGGGCTATGAAGAGGGCGGTTATCTCACCGAGGCCGTGCGTCGTCGTCCGTATTCGCTGATCCTGCTGGACGAAGTGGAAAAGGCGCATCCGGATGTGTTCAACATCCTGCTGCAGGTGCTCGACGATGGCCGCCTGACCGATGGCCAGGGCCGCACCGTGGACTTCCGCAACACCGTCATCGTGATGACCTCCAACCTGGGCTCGCACCAGATCCAGGAGCTGTCCGGCGACGATAGTGCCGAGGCCTATACGCAAATGAAGGCCGCGGTGATGGGCGTCGTGCAGGCGCACTTCCGCCCGGAGTTCATCAACCGGCTGGACGACATCGTGGTGTTCCATCCGCTGGACAAGGCGCAGATCAAGTCGATTGCGCGCATCCAGTTGCAAGGCCTGGAAAAACGCCTGGCCGAGCGCGGCCTCAAGCTGGACCTGGACGATACCGCGCTGGAGGTGCTGGGCAGTGTCGGCTTCGACCCGGTGTACGGCGCGCGCCCACTCAAGCGTGCGATCCAGTCGCAGGTGGAGAACCCGCTGGCGCAGCAGATCCTGTCCGGCCAGTATCTCAGCGGCGATAGCGTGCGCGTGCGCGCAGACGGCGGGCGGCTGGTGTTTACCAAGGACTGAGTACGCATGAGTGCAGATCGTTCCGCGGCATGTGGGGCGATCTGCGAGATGTCATGCATTGCGGGTGACACCACGAGCGAGGTCATGACGACATCTGTTCCAACGCGACAAATTCGTGCGGTCTACGACGACAAGACGATCCGGGTCTACCAGGCGTATTCGGACGTCATTGCCGATAGCGCGCTGAAGCATCAAAGGTTCGTAAGTCCGCCATTCAAGATGGAGCGGATGACGTGGGTCAAGCCGTCGTTCCTTTGGATGATGTACCGCGCCGGCTGGGGCTATAAGGACGAAGGCCAGAGGCGCATTCTCGCCATCGACATGACGCGCGAAGGCTTTGAGTGGGCGTTGGCGCACAGCTGCCCAAGCCATCCCGACCCCGGCATGCGTCATGAAGAATGGGAGCAACGCAAGAGCCGTTCCCCGGTGCGGATTCAGTGGGATCCTGAGCGCGATCTGTCGCAGCGGCCGCTGCCGCATCGCGCCATCCAGATCGGACTCGGCCAGGAGGCCGTCCAGTTGTATGTGAGCGAGTGGATTTGGCGGATCACCGACGTGACGTCGCTGGCGCATCGTATTCACGCGCTTGTGTGTGCCGACGATCTTTCCGCAGCAAGCGCGTTGCTGCCGGACGAAGCGGTTTACGCAGTCGCGCTTCCGGCATAAGTGCGATGACGGTCGCCGTGCCCGTTGCTGCCCGTCCCTTGCGCTACCGGAGCAGGCAGCGCGCATTTGCTACGCCCTTACACGCATCCGCCGCTGCGCGCCAGCTTCTCTCCATGAAGGAGGGGCAATGTCCCGGTAGGAGAAAGCCAGTAGACGATGCGTCGCCGCTGAGGGCGCGTGGCGACGCGCCGGGCTTGGCCGGTAGTCGCAGACCTGGGAGGCGCCTGCTACCATGCGCGCCCCTGAGGTGACTGCCGGTTGGCCGGTGGTTTAAACGGGAATCCGGTGCGCGCGTCGCCTTGGGCCAGGCGCAATTCCGGAGCTGCCCCCGCAACGGTGGGCGAGGTCCAGATGCCGCAATACGCCACTGTGCAGTCGCATGGGAAGGCGCGGCATCGGAAGCGCCAGCTTCCACTCGCGAGCCCGGAGACCGGCCTGAGGGATTGACCCGGCACGCGGTGGGCGTGGCCTTGCTCGTCTGACGCTGCGCGCCGGACGCCTGGCCCGTTGCTGCTTGCCGCCCGATTGCCCACGCGCGGGTTGGCGCGGTTCCAGGAGCAGCAGTTGATGTCCCTTTCTTCCGTTTCGCCGCGTCGTGCAGTGCTCGCCGTGGGGCTGTCGTTGTGCGTTGCCAGTGCGGCCCAGGCCGAGGCCGCCATCGATCTGGACCAAGTCGTGGTTACCGCCTCGCGGACCGCCCAGACCCAGGACCAGACCCTGGCACCGGTCACGGTGATCGACCGTGCGCAGATCGAGCGTCGTCAGGTCAATTCCCTGCAGGACCTGTTGCGCGGCGAAGCGGGCGTGTCGCTGGCCAACAACGGCGGACCCGGCAAGGCGACCTCGCTGTTCCTGCGCGGTACCGAGGCCGACCAGGTGGTGGTG
Organism: Xanthomonas sp. NCPPB 3569; assembly: GCF_041475645.2. Classification (NCBI taxonomy): domain Bacteria; kingdom Pseudomonadati; phylum Pseudomonadota; class Gammaproteobacteria; order Lysobacterales; family Lysobacteraceae; genus Xanthomonas; species Xanthomonas sp. NCPPB 3569. The sequence goes on along the minus strand of NZ_CM192969.1, from coordinate 3,732,106 downwards.
CTGATCGATGGCGTGCGCATCGGCTCGGCCACCGCTGGCGGTGCGGCGCTGCAGGATGTGCCGATCGAGCAGATCGAACGCATCGAAATCGTGCGTGGCCCGTTTTCCAGCCTGTATGGTTCCGAAGCGCTAGGCGGTGTGATCCAGATCTTCACCCGACGCCCGCAAGGCAGTTTCGTGCCGAGCTTGAGCGTGGCGGCTGGCAGCGACAACGCGCGCCGCTATGGGGCGGGCATTGCCGGGCGCAGCCCGGGCGATCTGAGCGATGCCGGTGGTTGGTATTCGGTGAACGCCGTGCACGACGAAACCGACGGGATCAACGCGTATCTGGATACCAGCTCCAGCGCCTATGACCCTGACCGCGACGGCTATCGCAACGATTCGTTGAGCGCGCAGGGCGGCTGGCGATTCAATCGCCAGTGGGATGCCGATGTGCATGCAGTGCGCGCGCAGAGCCGCAACGCATACGACGGCTCGGCCTTCGGCGGCAATCTGAGCAAGGGCGTGCAGCAGGCCATCGGCGGCCGCGTGCGTTACGCGCCGAGCGAGGCGCTCAAGCTCACTGCCAGCGTGGGCAGCAGCGCCGATCTGAGCGATGCGTATTACCAAGGCGCCTACCTGTCGACCTACGATACCCGCCGCAAGCAGGGTGCGTTGCAGGCCGATCTCGATACCGGCGCCGGTCTGCTCACGGTCGGCTTCGATTGGCAGCGCGACGCCATCGCCAGCAGCGACAATTACTATGCCGACAGCCGCATCGACCGCGCCGCATTTGCGCAATGGCAGCAGACGTTTGGCCGCCAATCGCTGCAAGCCAGCCTGCGCCGCAACGACAACAGCCAGTTCGGCGGCAAGACCACTGGCAGCCTGCTGTGGGGGTGGGATGTTGCCGAGCATCTGCGCCTGACGGCCAGCTACGGCACCGCGTTCAAGGCACCCACCTTCAACGAGTTGTATTACCCCGATTACGGAAACCCGCTGCTCGGGCCGGAAACCTCCAAGAGTGCCGAGCTCGGTCTGCGCGGTCGCTACGACTGGGGCACCTGGACGCTCAGCGCGTTCCAGACCCGTATCGACGACCTCATCGCCTACGACGCCTCGTTGGTGGATGCAACGCATCCGTTCGGGCAGCCGAACAATATCGATCGGGCGCGCATCCGCGGCGTGGAAGCGGGCTACGACACTGAACTGGCCGGCTGGACCGTGCGCAGCGCGTTGACCTGGCTTGCCCCGCAGGCCGATGGCGAGATCAATCATGGCAACTGGCTGCCGCGGCGTGCGCGCCAGAGCGGGCGGATCGATGCCGACCGCAGCATCGGTGCATTCGGCATTGGCGCAAGCCTGTTCGGATCGGGTGCGCGCTACGACGATCTGGCCAATACCGATCGCCTGGCCGGCTACGGCTTGCTGGATCTGCGCGTGAGTTATGCAGTGAACGCGGACTGGAAGGTGCAATTTGCCGCCAACAATGTGTTCGACCGCCAATACGAAACCGCACGCTGGTATGCCCAGCCAGGCCGCAATTATCTGCTGACCTTCCGCTACCAGCCGGCGCACTGAGAGCAGCCGACAATACGGCCGCGCAGCCCCCGGTTGGTCGCGGGCGGTGCCCTGGATCTGCATGGGCCAGGCGGATCCCGCATTTGCTCCCGCTGTCCGCATTTAGCTGACGATTGCACGCACCATGTTGTTAGCCGGTCCAAGCGCGCCGCCGACCCCGGCGACGCGCAGCTTGGGCCGGGCAGTCGGCGCTTGCCGCTGAATGCGAGGATCGCTACGGTTTGCAGGGGCGATCATTTGCCAGATGTCTGTTGCGCCATCCGTGTGGCGATCGAAAATCTGAAGGAGACCATCGATGCCGCCGTTGTCCCGCTCTTCCGAACGCCTGGTGTTCATCGCTTTAATGCTGCTGATGACGGCGACCCGCTTCCATCATGTCAGTGACTGGCTGCACCTGCCGGATGCATCCATGGCCGTCTTCTTTCTCGGCGGCCTGGCATTGCGGCGGCACGGCTACTTCGTTGCCTTGCTGGGGTTGTCGGTGGCGATCGATTGGGCTGCGGTGCGCCTGGCCGGCGTCAGCGACTTCTGCATCACCGCGGCCTACGCGGCCTTGCCGGTGGCCTATGGCGTGCTGTGGTACGCCGGGCGCGCGTATCACGCACGTGTGCGCGCAAGTGCCGCGTCGCTGAGCATCGCCTGGGGTCTGGGTACCTTGGCCGCCGTGCTGTCGTTCTTGATCTCCAATGGCGCGTTCTACTGGTGGGGCGGACGCTACACCGACCCGCACTGGGCGCAGTATCTGCAGCGCGCCTGGCAGTGGGGGCCGCTGTTCGTGCGCACGACAGCGCTGTATCTGGCGGTGGTGCTGGCAGCTGCATGGTGCGTGCTGCGCTGGCGTCATCTGCGCGCCGCAACGCCGTTCTCCACGCCATCGGAAGTGTCGTGATGATGGCGCGGCGCGCTGCAGCGACACCGTTGCCGTTGCACGGCAGTGCGGCCAGAGCATGCGGCATCGCACTTGCCGGCTTGATGGTCTGTGCGCGCGGCGAGCATTTTGCGCATGCGGGTGCGTTGCCCACGGCCTCATGGGCGGTATTTTTTCTGGCCGGTGCATTGCTCCGCCCGCTGTGGATGTTGCCGCTGCTGTTCGGGATCGTATCGCTGCTGGATCTGATCGGCCTGGCCTCGGGCAGCAGCAGCGACTGGTGCCTGTCGCCGGCGTACTGGGCTTTGGCGTTGGCGTACGCCGTGTTGTGGTGGGGCGGGCTGCTGTTTGCATCGCAACTGCAGCGCCAGGCCTGGCGTCGTGTCACCCGGCCGCTGTTGGCGTTGCTGATCAGCGGCAGCACCGCCTATGTGCTGTCCAAGGCCGGTTTTTATTTCCTGTCTGGTCGCTACCCGCATGCCACGCTGAGCGGGTTCATTGCGCACATGCCGGCGGACTATCCACACGCCCTCGCAACACTGGCCGGCTATGTCGGCCTGGCCTTCGCCCTGTTGGCTGCACACCGCGCCGCTGGTGCACGTCCACCCATGGGAGCACGCGCATGACCACCCCCGAGCATGATGAAGCGCATTACCGCGAACGTGCGCAGCGCAAGAAGGAACTGGTCGACCGGCGCATCGCACGTGCGGTGATCGACCGCGGTGTGCTGCTGGTCAATACCGGCAATGGCAAGGGCAAGAGCTCGTCCGGCTTCGGCATGCTGGCGCGCTCGCTTGGGCATGGCCTGTATTGCGGCGTGGTGCAATTCATCAAGGGCACGTTTTCGACCGGCGAAGAAGCGTTTTTCCGTCGCTTTCCGGATCTGCTCGATTACCACGTCATGGGCGAAGGCTTCACCTGGGAAACCCAGGACCGCGCACGCGACATCGCCGCCGCGCAGGCGGCCTGGCAGCTCGCGCGCGGCATGCTGGCCGATGCGCGCTACGACTTCGTGCTGTTGGACGAACTCAACATCGCCCTGGTGAAGGGCTACATCGCGCTGGATGATGTGCTCGCCGCAGTGGCCGCGCGGCCGCCCGGCCAGCATGTGGTGATCACCGGGCGCGGTGCGCCGGCCGGGTTGATCGAGGTCGCCGACACCGTGACCGAGATGCGCCTGGTCAAGCACGCCTTCAATGCCGGCATCAAGGCGCAACTCGGCATCGAGCTGTAGCCGTGAGCGAATGTGTGCAATGCCCTGTTTGGCTCGGCATGTGTGCTGGCATGCGCCGGGACTGCACGCCATGCTGCTGGTGACGGCCACCGCTGCGGTGCTCCTGGATTTGCTGCTTGGCGAGGCGCGGCGCGGCCATCCGCTGGTGCTGTTTGGCACCTGGGCGCAACGTGTCGAAGCGCGCTTGCACCGCGACCGTCGCAGCGCCGGCGTCCTGGCGTGGTGCGTGAGCGTGTTGCCGTTGACCTGCGTCGCTGCAGTGGTGCAATTGGGGCTGTGGTGCGTGTCGCCCTGGGCGGCTGCAGGGTTTGCCGCGATCATGCTGTATCTGGCGCTGGGCCTGCGTAGCCTGGGCGAACACGCGCAAGCGGTGATCGATGCGCTGCGAGCGACTGATCTGCCTGCCGCCCGCGCTGCAGTGGGCCGTATCGTCAGCCGCGAGACGGCCGCACTGGACGCGACCCAGGTCGCCGCCGCAGCGACCGAGTCGGTCTTGGAAAACGGCAGCGATGCCGTGTTCGCCGCGCTGTTCTGGGGCGTCGCGCTGGGCGCACCGGGAGCGGTGTTGTACCGGCTGTCCAATACGCTGGATGCCATGTGGGGCTATCGCACGCCGCGCTACGTCAACTTCGGCTGGGCTGCGGCGCGCATCGACGATGCATTGAACTGGCTGCCAGCGCGGCTGACCGCAGCGACCTACGCGGTGCTGGGTCGCACCCGCGCGGGCATGCGCTGCGCGTGGCGGCAGGGACGCGGCTGGAAGAGCCCCAATGCCGGCCCCGTGATGGCGGCGGGCGCAGGCGCGCTGCATGTCCAATTGGGCGGGCCTGCGCCGTACCACGGCCAGTGGCAGGCCCGCCCCGTACTGGGCGAGGGCACGGCAGCAAGCGCAAACAGCGTGCAACGCGCATTGCGGCTGGTGCGTGCCGGTGTCGCGTTCTGGCTGCTGCTGGGCGTGCTGGCCACCGCGCTGGCGATGCGATGATCGGCATGCGGATGGTCCGGCGCTTGACCAACACGCACCGGCGCGCCGTCTACGCCGGCGCAGATCGCGCCAATCCATCACCGGGGGCGCGTCATGCTTGAACATGGCGGGCGCCTGCGCCGCGCTGCGCAGGCTTACGACATTCCGCTCGCGCACTGGCTGGACCTGTCCACCGGCGTGAGCCCGTTCGCATGGCCGGTGCCCGCCATTCCGGAGCACGTGTGGCAGCGCTTGCCGGAAGACGACGATGGCCTGGCAGCGTGCGCGGCTGCCTATTACCGCGCGCCGCAGGCACTGCCGGTGGCCGGTTCGCAGGCGGCGATTCAGGTCTTGCCGCTGCTGCGTGCGCCCGGCCGCGTCGGCGTGCTCACACCTGGCTACGCCGAGCATGCGCAGGCATGGCAGCGTGCCGGACATCAGGTCGTGCCGATGAGCGCCGCGCAATTGCTGCACGCAGGTGAGACGCTGGATGTCGCCGTGCTGATTCATCCCAATAATCCATGCGCCGACCGCTTCGATCCCGACACGCTGCTGCAGCTGCATGCGCGGCTTGCAGCACGCGGCGGGTGGCTGGTGATCGACGAGGCCTTCATGGACGCGACCCCGCAACACAGCGTCTGCGCCTTCACCCAGCGGCCCGGTCTGGTGGTGTTGCGCTCGGTGGGCAAGTTCTTCGGCATGGCAGGCGCACGTGCGGGCTTTGTCTGTGCAGATCGCGCACTGCTGGATGCCCTGCGCGAACGCCTGGGGCCATGGACGCTCAGCGGCCCGGCGCGGTGGGCCGTGCAGCAGGCATTGGCCGATACGCCATGGCAGGTGCAGGCACGGGCGCGCCTGCACGCGGCATCGCAGCGGCTTGCGCAGCTGTTGCATGCGCATTCGATCGTACCTACCGCGGGCACGGCGTTCTTTCAGTGGTGCCGGCGCGACGACGCAGCTGCACTGCACGTCGCGCTGGCGCAACGCGGCATCTTGACCCGGCTATTCGACACACCGTCCAGTCTGCGCTTCGGCCTTCCACCCGATGCCGCGGGCGAAGCGCGCCTGGATGTGGCGCTGCGCCAGGTGCTGGCATGAGCGCGCGCGTGCTGATGGTGCAGGGCTGCACCTCCGATGCAGGCAAGAGCACGCTGGTGGCCGCGCTGTGCCGGTGGCTGCATCGCCAGGGCATTGCGGTGGCGCCATTCAAGCCGCAGAACATGGCGTTGAATTCGGCGGTGACGGTGGACGGTGGCGAAATCGGCCGCGCGCAGGCATTGCAGGCACAGGCATGCGGGCTGGAGCCGCAGACCGATTTCAACCCGGTGTTGCTCAAGCCCAACAGCGATACCGGTGCGCAGGTGATCGTGCATGGGCATCCGGTCGCCACGCTGGATGCGGTGGGGTATCACGCCTACAAGGCGACTGCATTCAACGCGGTGCTGGCCTCGCACGCGCGCCTGGTCGAGCGCTTCGATGTGGTGCTGGTGGAAGGTGCCGGCAGCCCGGCCGAGATCAATCTGCGCGCCAACGACATCGCCAACATGGGCTACGCCGAAGCGGTGGACTGCGCCGTCATTCTGGTGGCCGACATCGACCGCGGCGGCGTGTTCGCCCATCTGGTCGGCACGTTGGCGTTGCTCTCGGCCAGCGAGCGCGCACGCGTTGCCGGCTTTGTGATCAACCGGTTTCGCGGCGATCTGGCGCTGCTGCAGCCCGGCCTGGCGTGGCTGGAGCGCGAAACGGGCAAGCCGGTATTCGGCGTCCTTCCGTATCTGCACGGCCTGCAGCTGGATGCCGAAGATGCGGTGCCACGCAACGCGCCGCAGAAACCACAGTCGCAATTGCGCGTGGTGGTGCCGGTGCTGCCGCGCATCAGCAATCACACCGACGTCGACGCCTTGCTGGCGCATCCGCAGGTGGATGTGCGCTTGATCGGTCCTGCGCAGATGCCGCCGCCGTGCGATCTGATCCTGCTGCCGGGCAGCAAGTCCACCCGGCACGATCTGCAGTGGCTGCGCACGCACGGGTGGGACACCGCCATTGCCCGTCACCTGCGCTACGGCGGAAAACTGCTTGGTATCTGCGGTGGACTGCAGATGCTGGGCACCCATCTCCACGACCCGGATGGCATCGAGGGCGCAGCGGGCAGCAGCCCAGGTCTTGGATGGCTGTCGCTGCAAACCACGTTGCAGCCGCACAAGCAACTGCATCGCGTGCATGGGCGCCTGCTGCTGGGCGATGCCAGTGTCAGCGGCTACGAAATCCACTGCGGCATCAGCAGCGGCGCTGCGCTGGCTCGGCCATTGCTGCAGCTGGACGATGGGCGTACCGATGGCGCCATCTCCGACGATGGCCAGGTGCTGGGTACCTATGTGCATGGCGTGTTCGACCACCCGCAGGCGCTGGCTGCATTGCTGGAATGGGCCGGTCTGGCGCAGGCTGCGCCACTGGATCTTGCCGCGCTGCGCGAAGCCAGCCTGGAGCGTCTGGCCGATGCGGTGCACACGCATCTGGATACCGTGGCACTGACACGCCTCATCAGCAGGGAACCGGCATGCGGCAACTGATTCTTGGTGGCGCCCGTTCGGGCAAGAGCGCGTTGGCCGAGCGCATCGCGGCAGCGTCCGGGCGCGCAGTGACCTACCTGGCCACAGCGCAAGCCTTCGATGACGAAATGCATCGGCGCATTGCCCATCACCGCAGCCAACGCCCAGCGCATTGGCAGTGCGTGGAAGAGCCCATCGCGCTGGCGGCAAGCCTGCAGGCGCATGCCGCGCCGGATCGCTGCGTGCTGGTGGATTGCCTGACCCTGTGGCTGAGCAACCTGCTGGGTCACCCGGAGACGGACGTGTTCGCGCGTGAGCGCGACGCGCTACTGGCAACGCTGCCGCAGTTGCCGGGGCAGATCCTGCTGGTCAGCAACGAAGTGGGGCAGGGCATCGTGCCGATGGGCGAACTCACGCGTCGGTTTGTGGACGAGGCTGGCTGGCTGCATCAGGCATTGGCGCTACAGTGCGAGCGTGTGGTGTGGGTGGTGGCAGGGTTGCCGATGGTGTTGAAGGAGAGCGCGTGTGAGTAGCGATTGGATCTTTGGTGCCTGTGCAGTGCCGGATGCGCGCATGCGCTCCGCCGCGCTCGCCCGGCAGGAACAGCTGACCAAGCCGCCTGGCGCATTGGGCCGGCTGGAACACCTGGCAGTGCAGCTGGCGGCCTGGCAACGCACCGAACGGCCCGGAGCGCAGCGGGTCTGGATCGCGGTGTATGCCGCCGACCATGGCGTCGCGGCCGAAGGGGTGTCGGCGTTTCCGCAGGCGGTCACCGGCGAGATGGTGCGCAATTTCGCGCGCGGTGGCGCCGCCATTGCGGTACTGGCGCGCGAGCTGGGCGCGCGGCTGGAAGTGGTGAATCTGGGCGTGGTCAACGACCCCGGCGACCTGCCGCGGGTGCGGCGTGCCTGGATTGCACCTAGCAGCGCCAATATCTGCGAGCAGCCGGCGATGACGGCCACCCAGCTGCGCGATGCGCTCACCGCCGGTGCCGACAGCATCGCGCAGGCCAAGAGTTGCGATACCCAGCTGTTTGTCGGCGGCGAGATGGGCATCGGCAACACCACCGCCGCCGCGGCGCTGGGCTGTGCCTTGCTGTCGCAGTTCCCGCAGGCGATGGCCGGCGCAGGCACCGGCCTGGATGCCGAAGGCATCGCGCACAAGGCCACTGTGATCACGCGTGCGCTGGCCCTGCATGCCGATGCATCGAGCCCGCTGGAGCGTCTGCGCCGGCTGGGCGGATTCGAAATCGCTGCGCTGGTCGGCGCCTATATCGCCGCCGCGCAGGCCGGCATCCCGGTGCTGGTGGATGGCTTCATCACCACGGCGGCGGCACTGGTGGCCACTCGCCTGAATCCCGGCGTGCGCGAGTGGTTGTTGTTCGGGCATCGCTCGCAGGAGCGTGGACATGCAGCGCTGTTGCGCGCAATGGATGCCGAGCCCCTGCTGCAACTGGACCTGCGTCTGGGCGAAGCCAGCGGCGCGGCGGTGGCGATTCCGCTGCTGCGCAGCGCCTGCGCCCTGCACAACGGCATGGCGACCTTCGCCGAAGCCGGGGTGTCGGACGCATGAGTGCGCAGATCACCTTGCTGCGGCATGGCGACACGGGGCAACGCAGCTATCGCGGCCAGCTCGACGACCCGCTCACCGAACTGGGCTGGCAGCAATTGCGTGCGGCCACGGCCGATGGCGTGTGGGATGCAGTCGTCGCCTCCACGCTACAACGTTGCGCGTTGTTCGCTACCGAACTGGCCCAAGCGCGTGCCATTCCGCTGCAGCTGGAGCCGCGCCTGCGCGAATATCACTTCGGCCGCTGGCAGGGCGTGCCGGTGGCCGATATCGACCGCGACGAAGGACAAGCGCTGGGCCGCTTCTGGGCCGACCCGCTGCGCCACCCGCCACCGCAGGCCGAGCCGTTTGCCGATTTCTGCATGCGCTTGTCTGCGGCACTGGACGACATCGTGGCAGGCCACCCGGCGCAACGCGTGCTGGTAGTTACCCACGGCGGCGCCATTCGCGCGCTGCGCTGCATCGTCGAAGCCCGCGCCTTCGGCAGCATGACCGATATCGCCGTGCCGCACGCCTCGCTGCATCCGCTGGCCTGGCCACCAGCCGCCGCGACGCCGACTGCCGTGTCCATGGCGTCCAGGTCCGGATGATCGACGGCTTGCTTGCCGCGGTCGGGTTCCTGACCCGCCTGCCGGTGCCCGGCTGGGTGTTCGCCCGGCCCGGCGCACATGCGCGTTCGCTGCCGTGGTATCCGGCCGTCGGGCTGCTGGTCGGCGCAGTGGTGAGCGCGTTGGCGTGGTGCCTGCGGGACGCGGCGCCGCTGCTCGCGGCTGCGATGATGCTGAGCAGTTGGGTCTGGATTACCGGCGCCTTGCACATCGACGGCCTGGCAGACATGGCCGATGCCTGGGTCGGCGGCATGGGCGATCGCGCGCGCACGTTGGCGATCATGAAAGATCCCACCAGCGGCCCGATGGCGGTGACTGCGGTCGTGCTGATCTTGCTGCTCAAATGCGCGGCGCTGGCCGCCCTGTTGCCCGCGGCGCCGGGTATGGTGTGGCTTGCTCCGCTGTTGGCGCGCACGTCGCTGTTGGCCGCGTTTTTGACGACGCCGTACGTGCGTGCCGGCGGGCTCGGCAGTGGCCTGGTTGGCAGCGCGCGAGCTGTCTTGAAGTGGTCGTTGCTGCTCGGGCTGGCCTGCGCCTTCGCCGCCGGACTCCTGCGCGGCTTGCTTGCCTGTGCGGTGGCGGGCGTGGTGTTCGTGGTGTGGCGTCGCGCCTGCCTGCAGCGCCTGGGCGGCATGACCGGCGATACCTGCGGTGCATTGGTGGAGGTCAGCGAAACAGCAGTGCTGGTGGCATTGGCGCTGCAAGCGAGCTGAAGGCTGCGTGCAACCGAATGGCGAGGGAGTTGGGCAAGCACGCCTGCTGCGTGGAGTGGTATGGATCGCTGCTTTGCCTGGAGGCCAGGGCGTGGTCAACAGTGGCTCGACGACTGGCGAACGGACGCAGGCCACTGTAGGTCGCGACACCCGAACAACCTGGCCAGGTCCCGCAAATGCGCAAGATCGGGACCGGGCCGAATGCCAGTATGCGCGATGCTCAGCGCCTTCCAGAGGAGTCGCCCATGCCAGCAGCAACCTCGGTCGTCTTCCATCGGCAGCGTACGGTCGAGCGCGTCGTGGCCCATGTGCAGGCCAGCATCCGAGCTGGCGAACCGCTGCCGGACCTGGCCACGCTGGCTGCGCTGGCGCATCAATCGCCGCCACATTTTCATCGCGTGTACCGGGCCTTGGCAGGCGAGACATTGGGGACGACCACCGCGCGGTTGCGCCTGAGTCATGCGCTGCGTCTGCTGGGCGAGCAGGGCCGCTCGGTCACCGAGGTGGCATTGGCGGTCGGCTATCACAACCCGCAGGCGCTGGCGCGCGCGTTTCGGACGGTGCTGCAGGCCAGCCCGTCCAGCCTGCGCAATGCACCGCAGCTGCGCGCGCAGAAGTTGCAGCAACTGGCCGGCCCGTCGCTGCCGGCGCAGGCGCACAACGCGCCATTGCAGGTGGTGGTGCAGGTGCTCGACCCCCTGGAATTGGTGGTGCTGCGCAAGCGTGGCGCGTTCGATGACCTGGACCGTGGCTTCGGCCGCATCGCCGCGTAGGCCGAGCGCAGCGCAGTGATCGACCACTTGCAGGCGCTGATCGGGCTGCCTCTGAGCGACCACCGCGATATACCGCCGCAGCAGCACGTGTTCGACTGCTCGATGGCATTCAACACCGCCGTGGCGCCGGCAGCGCCCCTGCACCTGCGCCAACTCGGCGGTGGCCTGCACGCGCTCGTGCGTCATGTGGGAAATTACGCGGAACTGGAAGACGCACTCGACCACATCCTCGCATGCTGGCTGCCGGACAGCGGTTATGCCCTGCGCGAGGCACCGCTGCATTACCTCTATCTCGACGATCCGGAAAGCGTCGCCGAAGCCGAGTTGCGTGCTGACATCCGGCTGCCCGTGCAGCGGTCGGACGGGGCCACATCACTCGGGTGATGTGTTGCCGGCAAAAACACCATCTGCGGTGCCGGATGCATCAGAAAGTGCTGGTGCGAAATATTCCACGCATACGCGCCCGCCAGCGGAAAGGCCAGGCAATCGCCGGGCGCCAGCGCGGCGACCTGCTGATCGCGTGCCAGCACATCCTTGGGCGTGCACAACTGGCCGACCAGGGTCACCCGGGTATCGCGCAACACGGGCGCGCGCTCACCGCGCACCACACGGAACGGATGATCGTGGCCTTGCGCGGCCGGGGTACGAAAGTGATGCGTGCCACCGCGGGCGATCGCAAACCAGGCGCCGTGACTGCGTTTGAGATCGAGCACCTCCATCAGGTACCAACCGCAGCTGGCGCTGACGTAACGGCCCGGCTCCAGGCGCAGGCGCAGGTCTGTCCCGTGTTCCCGCAGCAGGGCAGGCAGCCCGGCACAGAAGCCGGCCCAGTCGAACGACGCTTCCGGTGCCAGGTAGTCCACACCGAAGCCACCACCGGCGTTGACCCGCAGTGGCCCAAGCGCATAGGTTTGCCGCCATTGCTGCACGGTGCGCAGGTAGGCGGCCACCAGATGCAACTGCGCGGTGGCGTTGCGTTGATGCGACATCAGATGGAAATGGAAGCCTTCCAGGCGCAGCGACGGGCTTGCCTGCAGCCGCTGCATTGCTGCATCCAGATCGCACGGATCCAGACCGAACGGCGAGGGTTGCCCGCCCATCATCAAGCGCGTGCTTTGCGCGCCGGGCACGGCGATATTCATGCGCAGGAACACCGGCACGCAGCGGCCGCCGTGCGTCGCGATCGCCGCCAGCCGTTCGAGTTCGCGCAGGCTTTCCACATGCACGGTGCAGTCGGGCAGGGCGGCTGCCTGGGCGAGCTCGGTGTCGAGTTTTCCCGGGCCGCCAAACAGCAACGGTGCCTGTGGTTGCTGCGCATGCAGCCAGGCCAGCTCGCCACCGGAGGCGGCCTCGAAGCCGTCTACATGGGTTGCCAGCGTGCGCAGGACCGGTGGCTCTGCATTGGCCTTGGCCGCGTAGAACAGTTCGCACTGCGCCGGCAACTGCGCACGCATCCAGGCCGCATGCGTGTGCAGTGCCGCCAGATCGTAGACATACGCACAGACCGGGCCCTCGCAGCGTTCGCGCAGCTGCGGCAAGGCGGCAAGCATTGCGGCGGTATCGATCTGCAGACTCACGCCGCCACCTGCCGCTGCGCCGTGATGCGGGGGATGGGATTCGGCAGTGCGGTGTAGTCGGACTGGCGGTCGGCACGCTGCCAGAGACGGGTCCCCAGATTGTTCTTGCCCGGCAGTGCTGCGCCGTCGACCAGACCCTGCAACGCCGCTTGCGCGCCATGGCGTTGTTGCCAGCGCAGCGCGATCTCGCCCACGCATTGCCAAAGCTGCGTTTCGAGTGCGGCATCGCCTTGGCTGAGATGAAAGATCGCCTCGGCCAGGTTGTTGACCAGCGCGCAATACGCCACCCGGTTCCAGCCCTGCTCTGGCGTGTAGTACAGCGATTGGCGTGCGCGTTCGCCGACGCCGCGCAGGCGTGTTTCCGGCCAGTGGTGGGCGAGCAGCTTGGTGCCTTCCAAATCGCGGATCCATACCCGCGTCGGCCAGCCGTCGGCAAAACCGATCACGGTGTTTTGCAGGTGCGGCTCCAGCGCGATGCCGTGCTGGAACAGCGCGCTCCACACTCCATCCAGCAGCAGCCCGGCATAGGCGCCAAACCACAGCAGCGTTGCGGTGCGACGGTTCATCTGTGCGCTGCCGAGCGCCCGCAGGCGCGCGGCGCACACGCTATTGCCCTGCGCATCGCAGGTGAACAACGCCGCAGCCACCTGCGGTTGCCAGCGTGCACGTTGCGCAGCGGGAATGCCTTGCCGGTACAGGATGCCGAAGCTCTCCGACAAGGTGCGCGCCGCCAGCGGATCGGCGGCATGCAAGGCGGGATCGACCAAGGCCACGTCCAGCGAAGTCGCGGCCGGCTCCAGCATCACATCGAAACCCGGTACCTGCATGGCCAGGGCACGCCAGCTCGGCGCCAGCAGCTCGCTGAGCGCAACCGCACTCTCCAGTTCGTACCATGCGTTCTTGCGCACACAGTTGGTGAGCCGCACATGCACCGAACACTTGAGGAAATATGCCAGCTCAGGGTGATACAGCGTGCGGACCGACGAGGTCGGCCGCAGTGCATCGCCTAACGGGCCGATCGGCGTGATCAGGCCGCGTGCCTGCATGGTGCGCAGCAACGGGGCATCGAGCAGCCGCTGCGCTTCCCAGGGGTGGCAGGGATAGAGATCGTCGCTGCCGCTGAGCTGCCGTAATGTCGCGCGCACGTCGCGTCCCTGGATGCGCAGCAGGCGCGGGTCGATGCGGAGCCAGAACAGCTGGAACGACGCGCGCGCCTCCGGTGCGCAGGCCAGCACCTGATCCAGATCCACACCTTCGCGGCTCTTGGGCGTCGGGTGCAGTGCATGCCCCCACAGCATCGATTGTTCGGCGTCGATCATTGCCTCGCCGGTGGCAGCGGTGAGCTGCGCCTGGCGCAAAAACGCAGCGGTGACGGCCACGCTATTGGCGCTTTGCGCCAACAGCTCCGGGTTGATGGCCTGCGTGCTGGCCAAGGCTTGTAGCAGGCAGCGTGCCAGCGCTTGTGCATCCAGGCTATGCCACGGTTTGCCGGCGCTCTTGAGAAACGGCGCGGAGGCGAAACGGCAGCGGCCCAAGCGGTCGGCATAGGCAATGCGCACGCACAGTGCACCGCTCTGGCCTAGATCGATGCGCAGCCAGCGGTGTTCGGCCACGCGCGGGCCGGGGCGATCCAGCCCGCGATAGTCGAACTGCACTGCACGCTGCGGAATTGCGAATTCGCGCAGATAGCAGTTCAACCAGCAGCTGCAGGCCTGCGCGTCGGCCATGCTGTCGTACCAGGGGTCATGCATCGTGTGCGGCGACATCGGCAGTTCTCCTCGAAGGAAAGCGCACCACAACGGTGAGCGCAGCAGCGGCCGCGGCCAGCGCGGCAGCCAGGAAAGGGGTGGCGGGGCCGGACGCCTGTGCCAACGCGCCGGCAGCGGCACCGGCGAACACGCCGGCCCATTTGCCGCAGGCATCGAAGCGGCCGAACAGGCGCCCGGCGCCATGCCCGCTGGCAATGTGCGCCAGGCTGCGGTTGAGCCCACGCAGCGCGAACAACATGCCCAGGCCGAACAACAGCCGCGCCACCGCCAGTGCGAGGGCATCGTGCAATAGCGCCTGCCACACGCAGGCCACCGCGAACAACGCCAGGCCAGGTAGCAGCCATGCCTGGCCATCGCCGCGTCGCCACCACGGCAGCACCACCAGATACACCAGGTGCGGCAGGCTGTAGAGCAGGCCGGCGAGCGCATCGTGGCCGGCACCGCGCGCGAGCGCATACGGAATGAAATACGGAAACGTCACCACCATCGCGAAGCAGAACAAGAACTGTGCGAGCAGCAGGGCCGGCCACGACGGCGCGGCAGTGGTGCGCGGCGATGCGGCAGATGAAGCAGCGTGCCTGGAAGACGTGACCGCTTTGCCGGTAGGGTGGTCTCGCGCAGCCGGCTGGTCGGCCGGCAGTCGCCACGTCAACGCAAAGGCAATCAATGGCAGCAACGCCAGTGCGCGATACAGCGATTGCGCAGGACCCAGCGCCAGTGCCAGCCCCAGCAGTGCCGGTGCACTCACCATGGCAAGGCGGGCCGAATACTGTGTCCAGTCCAGCGCACGCGCCAACGGGCCGGCCTGCGGCTGGCTGGCCAGATACGCATTTGCCGCTGCCAGCGAACCGCCACAGGTGCCTTGGACGACCAGGCCGATCACCAGCCAGCTCAGCGACGGCGCGAAGCCGGCAATCGCAAAGCCCAGCGCCAGGCCCAGTTGTGCGCGCAGCAGCGAACGCTTGCGTCCATGGCGGTCTGCCCAGCGCCCCCAGCTGCTTGCCGTCAGTGCGGTGCAGAGCGTGGGCAACACATACAGCACGCCGCTCCAGCCCACGGCGGCCGCCGGCGCAAGTTCGGCCAAGACCTGCGGCAGAAACAGTGGCATGCCCAACGCCGTGAATGCCGCCAGATAATGCGCAGCCAGCACCGGACCCAGGATGCGCCTCATCGTGGCACGCCCGCTTGCCTGCGCGGCGGTTGGTGCGCATCGGCGAACGCGTCGCCGAATGGATTGGGCGCGCTGTCGCCGTAGAACTTGTTGATGTCGCTGGCGCCGGTGAGGTGCTTGCTGAGCAGGCTGCCAGCGCTAAGCAGGTATTTCACCGGCAGCCGTGGCGCGGCCAACAGGCGGCGTGCGGGGCCGATATCGATGCCATCGCCCTCCAGTTGCGCCAGCGTTGCAGCGAGCTGGGCCTGCAGTTGCGCATACAGCGGCGCGCGGAGTGCGGGTTGCCATTCGGCCAAGCCTTCCAGCACCGCCTGCAGATCCAGCTGCAGCACGATCGTGCAGAACATCTGCGCCAACGCCTGCGGGTGGTCTACCGCAATCCGCGCATCCTGCAGCGGGCCCAATGCATCCAGCTCCGGCAGCGCCGCGCGCAATTGCGGCAGCGCAATCCGCGCAGCGTCGTTGTCCTTCATCAACAGGCGCGTGGCTTGGCCATCGGAATACACCAGCACGCTGTTCTGCTGATTGGCTTCCAGCGCGATGCCGTAACCAAGCCACAGGCGCAGATGCACGGCAAGCAGCAGTTCGGTGTAGTCGCGCCACCAGCGCAGCACATCGCCATGCGCAAAACGCTCGGCAAGATGGATCGCCATCGGGCGGCCATCGGGCATGGGCGCGCACAGCGCAGCGACCGGGACCAGCGTGGCATCGTCCAGCGCTGGGTAACGCCGCACCAGATAGGCCAGATGCCGCGTCTGGCCGACATGCCCGCCGTGCGACTCGTCGACGAACACGCAGCGGCCTTGCAGTGCAGGATCCAGCGCATCGATGTGCCGCAACGCGCGCTCCATCCAGTGCCCGTCGTACAGCGTGGAGGGTTTGATCAACCGCAGGTTGAGGGCGCCCAGGGTGCGCATCGGAATGGGCAGTTTGAGATGCAGCTGTGGGTGCTGCGGCGGCACCAGCGTGCGCACCGACAGCGACGGACGCACGTCCAGCCAGGCGTTCGGTGCTCGCAGCACGTCTTCGGGCAGCGCGAAGCCCTCCTGCTCCAAGCGCTCCCACACCAGCGGATGTACCGGCCAGGGCAGATGCGTGGCGGCCAACTCGGGTGGCAGTCCCAGGCTGGCGAAATCCGGCCATAGCTCGGCCGGCGCGGCGCTGGTGCATTGCGCCAGCGCCTGCGGAAT
Source organism: Xanthomonas sp. NCPPB 3569 (assembly GCF_041475645.2). Classification (NCBI taxonomy): domain Bacteria; kingdom Pseudomonadati; phylum Pseudomonadota; class Gammaproteobacteria; order Lysobacterales; family Lysobacteraceae; genus Xanthomonas; species Xanthomonas sp. NCPPB 3569. The sequence goes on along the minus strand of NZ_CM192969.1, from coordinate 3,715,561 downwards.
CGCCAGCCAGTGCAGCGCAAAGGTCGGCGCGAATTCCGGTGCGTAGTGGCGCAGCTCGGCCGCGTCCAGCCCGGCCTTGGCACGCGCGGTGGGATAGAACGGATGGTCGCGGTAGCTGGCCAGCTGATCGCAGCGGTAGGCACGCTCGGCGGCATTGGGGTGATGCAGCGCAGTGCGCAACGCCGGCGCCTGCGCGTGGTAGGCCTGCCGCGCCAGCCCGCGGTGCGCGGCGGCGCAGTCGGCTTCGTCGGCGTAGGCGCGATGCAGCTGTTGCGTTTGGCTATCGAGTTCTGCGCTGATGCGGTGCAGCCAGGCGTGTGCGCCACGTTCGACATGCACGCCGTCGTCGCTGCGCACAATCCAGCTGTCGCCGCAGGCACCGATGTCCTGCAGCACGCCTTGACGATGGATCGGCAGCCACAGCGTGCCGCCGGGCAGGTGGGCGATGCACCACCAGCCATGCACCGGGCTGGGGTCGGTCCACTGCGCCAGCACCTGCGCATCCGGTACCGCCGCACTGCCGCGGGTCGCAATCCCGCGCACGTCTTCGCGAAGGCAGGCATCGATGATGCGGGTGGCGATGTAGCGTTGGTCGGCCGTGCTGCTCATGCGCGCAGTTCCGTGCCATCGATGCGCCACTGCAGGCCCGCTTCGGCCTGCACCACTGCCTGTTGCAGTGTCTGCGCATCGCGTGCCAATGCGCTCAGCACGCCCAGGTAATCCTTGTTGGAATGGCTCAGGCGGATGCGCTCGCCGGGTGCGCGCATCCGCCGGTACTGCACGTCGCTGTGCGCATCGCGCTGGCGGCGGTCTTCGCTGGCGGCGACCAATTCGCCGTCGTGTTCGGCCACGTAGTAGCGCAGCAAGGCATGTGCATGGGCACCGCGGAGCGGTGGCAACGGCAGGCCCAGATGCGGTGCCAGCGCCGCGTTGAACCATTGCTTGCCAAACATCTCGTCGAGCAGGAATTCGCGCCGATCGCCGATGCTGCGGTAATTGATCTCCACCAGCACCGGGCCATCGGCGGTGAGGATGAATTCGCTATGGCACAGCCCGAAGCCGACACCGAACGCGCGCAGCTGATGCAGCGCCTGCGCGATCACCGGCGTGTCCACGTCGGCATCCCATTGCGCTTCGCATTCGACGAAATGCGGCGGCGGCGACAAACGCACCTTGAAGCCGCCGAGGGCTTGCAGGTGCTTGCCATCGCCCAGCGTTTCCAGCGTAAACAGCGCACCTTCCAGCATGCCTTCCAACAGCACGGTACGCTGCGGATGGCGCTCCCATCCATCGTCCAGGTAGGCCTGCAATTGCGCTGCATCGGCGCAGCAGCGTACATCCAGGCTGGCCACGCCCTCGCGAGGCTTGGCCACCACCGGCCATGGAATCTGTGCAGGCAACCCGGCGCCCGGGCTCAGCGTGCAAAACCACGGGCAGGGTAGCCCCTGCGCACGCAAGCGTTGGCGCATCGCCGCCTTGTTCTTGGCGGCGTAGCACACCTGCCAGTCCTTGCCCGGCAGGCCGAGCGCTGCGGCGACCAGCGCGGTGCTGGTCTGCAGGTGGTCGCTATTGCTGAACACCGCGCGTGGGGCGATGTCTGCATCGTGCAATACATCGAGGACGCCGAGCGGATTGAACACATCGCATTCGATCACCCGCTGCGGTGCATGTGTGGGGTGCTCGCGGAAATAGGCCAGGTGATCGAGCCGGTGGTCGGTCAGCAACCACACCGGCAGGCCCAGCGCGTGCGCGGCGGGCAGGAATCCTTCGGTGATGGCCGGATGGCAGACATGGGTGAGGATCACCAACGGTGCAGCGGATGTCGCAGTCATGGCAGCTCTCGTTCGACAGGACGGTGGGGAAAACCGGTACTGAAACGGGGCTGCCTAGCGCCATGGCGGCGTTGGGTGGCCTGCGATACGTCGATCGCATGCCGCGTGCTGCGGCAATGATGCGTGCCTCATGCACGCCGTTGTCTTGGCGGCGGTCAGTACGACCGCCGTTGCTTCACGCGCAACCTACGCCGTGTGCGTCGGTCGTGTGCAGCGCTTGCCAGGTGATGCAGGTTTAAAACGTGTACTCCAGTCCGGCAGTGACGGTGCGCGCAGGCGCGGCCTGGCGCCCCCAGGGGCTGGTGTCCACGCCACGGAACCAGTATTGCCGGTCGAACAGGTTGTTGATCGCCAACGATGCGCTGAACTTCTGTCCATCGCGTTCGAACAAGGTATAGCTGACCTGCGTGTTCCACACCATGTAGGCCGGCAATTGGCCCACCGAAGCGATGGCATTTTCCTGCACAGTGTTGGCGGCGTCGCTGAAGGCCTTGCTGAAGTAATAGCCCGAAAGCGCGACAGTGGTGTGACCGAGCGCGTAAGTTCCGCCCAGCGTGATCTGGTTGCGCGAGGTGTAAGGTACGCGCAAGCCGCGGAATGCGCCCGATTCCTGGCTGGCATCCAGATAGGCATAACTGGCGTTGAGGGTGAGCGCACGCAGTTGCGCAGGGCTCCACTGCAGTTCCAGCTCGCCACCTTGATGGCGGGTCTTGCCCAGGTTGCGGAACACGCGCGTGGTGTTGTCGAGTTGAATCTGTTGATCGAAATCGATGAGGTAGCCTCCCAGCTGGATGCGGGTCCGCTCGTTGGGCTGATAGCGCGCACCCGCCTCGTAATTCCATGCCAGCTCGGCATCCAGGTTGTTGCCGAAGATGATCTGGGTGACCTGCGGCGCACGCATCGAGCGCTGCCCGTCTGCATAGAAGAACCACTGCGCATTTGCCTGGAAGCCCAATGTCAGCCCGGGCAGGACATCGCGGGTCTGGTTGAGCGTGCTGACGCCAGTGGCGCGATTGAAATAGCGCGAATCCAGGCGCTCGTAGCGCAGTCCCGGCGTAATCGTCACGCGCTCGTCCGGCAGCGTGATGGCGTTGCTGATGTACGCGGCCAACGCGCGGTCTTCGAACTGCCAGTCGCGCACGGTGGTGAACAGCCCATCGCTCAGGCGCAGGTTGCCCACCAGAAAATCGATGTCCTCGTGCACTGCACGTACCCCGGCAGTCCACTGCTGACGCACGCCACCGCTATCGCCCATGCTCCAGCGCAAACGCGGCTCGCTGCCGAAGATGCGGAAGTCGCGCGGCGCGGTCTGACGCAGCTGCGGCGGCAAGTCCGAGCGCCAGGTTTCGGTGGAAGCCTGGCGCATGCCGACAATGAAATTGCGACTGCTGCGTGCACTGAAGTTGCTCCAGTCCAGGCGGACGTCCTGCATCGGGCCCCAATCACCCAGCAGCTGTTCGTAGCTCAGCGACGCACGTGTGGTGCGGCCGTTGAAGCTGTCCAGCGGGCGGGTGGACTGTCGCGGGTCGCGCCGGTAATCGTCCGGACTGAGGGCGCCGGCCAGATCCATGTCGACCAGATAACGCTGCACGCTGGCCTTGAGCAGCTTGGTGTCGTCCAGCCACCATTCGGCACGTACGCGCAGATTGCTGATGTCGGTGTCGCTATGTGCGCGCCAGTACTCGCCATAGGTGCGATTGGCATCCACCTGCATGCCGAAATGATCGGTGAGGTACCCACCGCTGCTGAGCGCACTGTCCTGCAGGAACTGGCCCTGGCCGCCAGCGGTGATTTTGTGCGCCAGCGTCGTGCTCCATGCGCTCGGGATCTCCTTGCTGACCAGGTTGATCACCCCGCCCACGTTGTTCGGCCCGTACTGCACCGCCGCGCCGCCGCGCACGATGTCGATGCGGTCGATCTGGTTCAACCCCACCGGGAACAGTGACAGGCTGGTCTGCCCATATGGCGCCAATGCCAATGGAATGCCGTCTTCGAGTACCTGTACGCGGCCGCTGCGGCTTTCGTACAGGCCACGCAGCATCAGCTGTGGCAGCGCGCCGGTGCCGGTTTCATCGAAGATCTTGATACCGGGCACGCGCTGCAATGCATCGTCCAACGAACGATTGCCGCCATTGCGCAACTGCTCACGGTCGATGACCTGGCGGCTGCCGGCGTAGCGCTGCACATCGTCGGGCTTGGAGCGCCCGAGCAGGCTGCCTTGCACCTGGATCGCGTCCAGCGCACGAATCGGCGTACCGCCCACGGTGGCGTCAGGCGCCTCGGCCGCTGGCGTATCGCTTGCGCGCGCCAGTTGCGGCAGCGTCAGCGTGCTCGCCGCGATCGCTATGGCCAAGGCGTGGAAACGGAACGTCGACATCTACGGCGTGCTCCTGCAGGCGGGAAGTGATTGGGGAACGGCAAGGCCGGCCAAATGGCCGCGCAAGGCGCGTTGGATCAGCGCGCGGTCTTCGCCGGCCAGCAGCCAGCGCAGCTCCGGCTGCTGCAGCCAGTACGCACGTTGCGCGTCAGTGCGCGGGTTGGGGCAGAACGGGACGTTTGCAGCAAGGCACTGCGCATGCAATTGCAGCAGCAATTCCCACACCTGCGGATGGGTGGGCTGCGGACCCAGGCCCAGATCCAGCGCAAGATCCAGCGCGCCTTCCATCACCAGGGCCACGCCGGGGATGGCAAGAATCTCCGGCAGGGCAGCCACGCCGGCGGCGCTTTCGATCATCGGCACGATACGGATGTTCGCATTGGCCTGCGCGATGTAGGTGGGCAGATCGACATTGCCGAAGCCGGTCACACGGCCGCCGGTGAGACCCCGCCGGCCCAGCGGCGGGAAGCGCGCTGCGGCGATGGCATCGCCGATCTGCGTGGCAGACTCGGTACGCGGAATCACGACCCCGCGCGCACCGGCATCCAGCACCCGGCCGATCAGCTTTTCGTCTATTTCCGGCACGCGCACCCAGGCCTCGCAGCCGGATAACTCGCAGGCGCGGATGGCATGTTCCAGCGCGTCCGGCCCACGCAACACATGCTCCAGATCGAGTACCACAAAGCCATAGCCGATGCGGCCCAGCAACTCGCAGAGCTGCACGCTTGGCAATGCATTGAGGATGCCGACTGCAACCGCCATGGAAGAGGCCGCCGAAGAAACGGGCGCTCATCCTGCACTTGATGGGAATGATTATCAAGTGTGTTTTCTGGTCTTTTTGGGTAACCAGGGAACTTGGCCCTGTTCGTTTCGACCAGGATGTGGAGAGACTCATTCCGGTACGGTCGGTGTCCTGCAGCCCGTACTCGGTTCGATCAGCAGCACCGGCCGCGCGCAAGGGCAATGTTGTCGTTGCCCCGGAAAGGACTTAGCCTCGCGGAAACAAGGCGTTATCGGCCAACTTAACCATGTATCGCACTTCAGCCACATTGCTATGCATCTCCCTGGCGACCTTGCTGTGCGCTTGCGGAGCAAAGGAGACCACCATGCAATCCAAGGACGTGCAGGCCCGCGACGCCGATGGCGATCCGATCTATCAGAAGAACCCGCATCCCAAGCAGGCTTATCGCGTCACCATGACCATCGAGGATGCGCCAGGGCCGTTTGGGGTTGTGTCAGGTACGGCGTTTTATGACATGAAAAATCGCGATGAATGTGCGCCTTTCGACCCTGCGTTGGGGATGTCCACAAAGCCGAAGGAAGACGCAATACCTGTTGCTTTTCATAGGGTCGACGATACAGCTTACATGGCGATGGTTTATACGGATGGCATGATCGATGCTGACTACTATGGCAAGGGGATCTGCCACTGGGAATTTGGAGGTATTGGCGTTTCCCTAAAGGCGACAGGTAGTAGCGGGGAAACAGCTTTTGCGCCTAGTCTAGAAAGGAAGTATTTTGATGAGCTCAGTCAAAAAACAACTTTTTTTTGGTTGGGGGGGTATCCAAAAAGTAAGCTTGAGGGGTACGTCGACTTCGGTGAGGAACTTGCTGAGAAATACGCAGAGCCGAACCGCAGTAACTTATTTCGTATAACTCTCAGTGCGGAGAGGGTTGCCCCATGAGTCTCACCAGCCAGCAGTATGCCGCGCTGACTCGCGATGGCTACGACAGACCCGAAGATACTGGAGAGCGAAGCGCCATTGTAGACATTGGCGGTTTGCCTGTCCGACGTTTGCAATATGTGGACAGGCCGTCAGGCTACCAAGGCGTGATATACGAGAGGGTTGATACCAGGGAAATAGTGGTTGTCCACCGAGGAAGCGAGTTCGATCGTCAGCCCATCCTGGACGGCGCACTGGCCGACGGTGGAATGGTTGCAACCCGCCACAACGCACAGGTAGCGGACGCCATCGCGTTTACGCAGGGTGCCTTGAAATATGCAGAGCAGAAGCATCTCGCTACCGGGTTGGAAATACCCGATGTGACGGTTGCAGGCCACTCGCTTGGTGGTAATTTGGCGCAAGTTACTGCACATCACTTCAAGCTCAAGGGACAGACCTTCGACGCCTACGGCGCGGTCAGTCTGGATCGGCGGATCCCTGAGGGCGGAGGCGACGTAATCAATCACGTCATGGCGGGCGATGCAGTCAGTGCCGCGAGCCGGCATTACGGCCAAGCCAAGGTCTATGCCACACCGCACGAGATTGCTGTCTTAAAGGCCGCTGATTATGCCAACGACCCCGATGCCTTGGATGCGCGTGATCCGGTGTCTGCGGCTGTCAGGCTGGGTGAGTCGCATCGCATGCATAACTTCTTGCCAGTCGATGGAGCCGGCAAACTGGATACCTCCGTCTTGGAGGATCCTTCAACGCAGCAGCTCGCTAGGCATTACGCGCCGATGATCGGGAAGTATCGCGATGACGTGGAAACGCTGCGAGCGGGCGTGACGCTGTATTCGCGCGGAATTCCCGGGCTGGCCCGTGATGGGATCGATCAGCTGCGTGGTCCGGTGGAGCCGGGGACCGGGCGTCGGGAAATGGATGCGCCCAGCTGGCAGCAGCAGATGCAGCAACTTCAGCAGGACCGCGAGCGCAGCCATGCGCCACAGACCTGGCAGGTGCCGCTCAAGCAGGATGCGCAGGAAGTGCGTGCGGCGTCGCCGACACACGGCGGCAAGCCGTCCTCACTTCAAGAGGACCCCGGCGCATTTCTGGACCGCATGTTGGCCGCCGCGCAGAGCGGCAATCGTGATCAGTTCCGTCAGATGACACAGGCCTTGGCCAACGAGCCGCCTGGCCGCGCCTTGCGCGCCGAGGCTGTCGAGGCGGTAAATCATCAGGAACAACAGGTGGCTCAGCAGGCGATCCAAGCGCAGCGGCAACAGGCCGAGCTGCAACAGCAAGAAACCATGCGCGTCGGTGCGCGCAGTCTGTAGTGTTATCACAAGGAAGGCAGGACGCACGATGAACACACAAGACCCGATGGAACTGGTCAGCAAGACCGCTGCCTTGATGGAACAGTTCGAGCGTCGCTGCGCCGAATTGGAACAACTGCAACGCCGGCTTGCGCAGCAGTTGGAGCACGTGGCCCAGTCGCTGCCAACCGTGGTCACCCGTTCGGCCGAGCAGACGCTGCAGCGCGTGCCCGACACCTTGATTCGAAGCATCCAGCAGGGAATGGACCAACCCGTCGCCGGCTTCGAGAAGCGGCTACAGCAAGCCGGCGGTTTGATCGGCGAGGGCGCGCAGTCGCTGGCTGATCAACTCAAGCGTATCGAACGTGGGCAGCGCCTGCTGCTATGGAAAGGCGCTGCGGTTGTCCTGGGAAGCTTGCTGCTGTTACTGGGCGGTGGTGGATGGTTGTTGGGCCAGTACCGCCAGCAGATCCGCGACACTCAGTTGCGTGCTGAGTTGCTGCGCGCCTACAACGCCGCGGACGTGACGTTGTGTGGCGGGCAGTTATGCGCCAATGTGGACACCAAGGGCGCGGCCTATGGCGACCGTCGCCAGTATCGGCTCGTCAAGCCACGCTGAGGTCGGCGGCAACTCAGTATGCATCGCCCGTGACAACCACGATGCGGCTACGACCCGGGGAAAATCCCCCTGAAATGCGTAGAGCGGCATGCGTATGCGTCTTGCCACCGGGTGGTGGGGTCGTGGACGGTCACCGGCATCACGACGCCGGCACGTTCAACGCGCGGTACGGCGGAGTGGACATCACCATTTCGGCCAGCGAATAGGCCAGTTCGCGCTCGGCCAGAACCGCGCCGTCGGCGCCATGTTCGAGCAGGTGCTTGACCTCCGCGTCGCTGTGGGCGCGCGCCAGCAGTGTCAGCGAGGGATTGATGACGCGCAGCTTGGCCAGCGCCTCGCCGGCTTCCAGCGGCTGCGGAATGGCCAGGATGGCGATCTTGGCGTGCTCCGGACGCGCTTCGGCCAGCACGCGGTCGGCCGCTGCGCTGCCCCGGATGCCGGGAATACCAGCGGCATGCGCCTTGGCGACGTGGTCGCCGTTGTCGTCGATCACCAGCACCGGCACGCCGCGGCTGCGCAGCAATTGCGCCAGCGAACTGCCCACGCGGCCGTAGCCGATCACGATGGCATGCCCATCGGCCGGCAGCGGCGGGCCGGGTGGTAGTTCCGGTTCCACGGCGGCGGGCGCGTCCTGCGCCTGCTTGGCCTGCCAGCGGTCCAGCCACGAGAACAGGAACGGGTTGGCCACGATCGACAGCAGCGCACCGGCCAGGATCAGGTCGCGCCCGGTTTCCGGCAGGATCGCCAGTTGCACGCCCAGGCCGGCGAGGATGAAGGAGAATTCGCCAATCTGCGCCAGGCTGGTGGAAATGGTGAGCGCCGTGCCGGTGGGGTGGCCGAACGCGCGCACGATCAAAAATGCCGCCAGCGACTTGCCCACGGTAATGGTCAGGAAGGTCGCCAGTACCTGCCACGGGTGCGCGATCAGGATCATCGGGTCGAACAACATGCCCACCGAGACGAAGAACAACACCGCAAACGCGTCGCGCAGCGGCAGCGAATCGTTGGCGGCCTTATGGCTGAGTTCCGATTCCTTGAGCAGCATGCCGGCGAAGAACGCGCCGAGCGCGAAGGACACACCGAACAATGTGGCCGACACGAATGCCACGCCCAGCGCGATGCCGAGCACGGCCAGGGTGAACAATTCGCGCGATCCGGTGGCCGCCACTTTTTCCAACGACCAGGGAATCACGCGCCGGCCGATGACCAACATCGCCGCGACGAACGCCACCATCTTGAGCAAGGTCACGCCAAGCGCGGCCAGCAGCGAGGGCGATTGCGCATCGTGCGCTGCAGCTTGCGTTCCGGTACCGAGCACATCCGCCAGTGCCGGGAGCAACACCAATGCCAGCACCATCACCAGGTCTTCGACAATCAGCCAGCCCACCGCGATGCGGCCGCGCTGGGTGTCCAGCAAACGGCGTTCTTCCAAGGCGCGCAACAGCACCACCGTACTGGCCACCGACAGCGCCAGGCCGAACACCAGGCCGTGAATCAGCGACCAGCCCATGCTCCACGCCAGCGCCCAGCCGAGCAGGGTGGCCACCACGATCTGCGCCAACGCGCCAGGCACCGCGATCCACTTCACTTCCATCAAATCGTCGAGCGAAAAATGCAGGCCCACGCCGAACATCAGCAACATCACACCGAGCTCGGACAGCTGATTGGCGATGGTCTGGTCGGCCACGAATCCCGGCGTAAACGGCCCCACGCACACGCCGGCCAGCAGGTAGCCGACCAGCGGCGAGAGCTTCACCTTCTGTGCGAGCGTGCCAAGGATGAAGGCGACCGCGAGGCCGACGGCGATGATGTCGATGAGGCTGGTGTCGTGATGCATTCCAATCCGTTGTGAGAGTGTCCGGGAGATCGTCGAGGTCGACCAGCCAACGGCACTGCGCCGGGCGTCGCCTGCGGGCATTGCGTGGTCATGGCTGGAGTCCGGCAGGGGGAACTGGACCACAAGACAGGTCCGGTTGGCCGGACGCCCATAGTACACAGCGCATGATTAACGCGATGCGACATGCGGCGCATGCGTGCAGACGGAGACATGCGTCAGGTGCCGCGCGTAAACCGCTGTGGCCTGTGCCTACGTCAGCGAGCTGAGACGCACGGCGCAAGTCCGGCACGCCGACCCAACATTGACGATACCGCTTCGCGCTTGCGCAAGGCCGGCGCATGGCGCGTGCCGATAATTCGGGCTTCCAGTAAAGCACCTGCGTTCTTTGGCAGGCGCACGCATGCATCGCCCCTGTTTCGGTGGTGATGCCAAACGAGCCAGACCATGCATCTCCGCGATTTTGCAACACCCAAGTTCCGCCACGATCCCTATCCGACCGACGCACGCCTGCGCGAGGAAGGCCCATTGGTGCAGGTGGCAGACGGGCGGCTGATGTCGGGCCGCTACGCCGTGGTCGATCGCTTGCTAGGCGACCGACGGTCGGTCGCGACTATCTGCAAAGCATTCGTCTGCGCTACGGCGAGGCGGCGGTGCACATGCCGCTGTTTCAGGGCATGAGCCGCATGTTCCTGCTGCTCAATCCGCCGCTGCACACGCAGTTGCGCGCACTGATGACCCAGGCCTTCGGTGCGCGGCAGATGGAGTCCATGCGTGAGGTTGCCCGCGATACCGCCGCCGGCTTGATCGACGCTTTCCAGGCCAACGGCCACTGCGATCTGCTGACCGAGTTCGCGTTCCCGCTGCCGATTGCCATCATCTGCCGGATGCTGGATATCGATGAGCCGATGTCAGCGCGCCGAGTCACGCGACCAGCGCTGGCAGAGGTCTTCGATCCGATGATGACGACGGAAGAACTGCAGGCCACCAACGTTGCGTACGACCAGCTGGCACGGTATTTCCACGGCGTGATCGCGCAACGCCGCAGCGATGGCGGCGACGATCTGATTGCGCGCTTCATCCAGGCCCAGGACAACGGCCGCCGCTTGAGCGAGGAGGAGATCGTGTCCAACGTGATCCTGCTGTTCTTTGCCGGCAACGAAACCACCTCCAACATGATCTGCAATGCGCTGGTCGCGCTGCATCGGCATCCGCAGCAATTGCGCCTGCTGCAGGAAACCCCGGGCCTGCTGCCCAATGCAGTGCTTGAATGCATGCGCTACGACAGCTCGGTGCAGATGGCCACGCGCACTGCCTTGCAGGAGTTCCAGATCGAGGGCGTTGCGGTTCCCCAGGGCGCCCTGCTGTATCTGATGCTGGGCGCGGCCAATCACGACACCCTGCAGTTCACCGACCCGCAGGTGCTGGATATCCGCCGCCAGCAGGGCCGCGCGCTGTCGTTCGGTGGCGGCATCCACCACTACCTGGGTAACCGGCTGGCACTGATCGAAATGGAAGCCGCGCTGGCCTGCCTGCTGGCGCGTCTGCCGACGCTTCGGCTGGAGCAGCTGGACACGCTGAGTTGGAACGATCGCGTCAACCTGCGCGGTGTCGACGCGCTGCTCGCCTCCTGGTGAGCAGCGGCCAGGCGGTGAAGTGATGTGCCGGGACGGCATCGCAGCGGCAATCACGGCGCTGGCAAGCGCCACGGCAGATGCACTGCCGCGGCACACGCATCGAGAGGTCCACAACGACAAACACCGCCGATCACTCGGCGGTGTTTGCGTGTGCGCGTGCGTGGATCGGCAGGTTTGCTCGAGCCGGCCGATCAGAAGCGGTAGGTCACCCGGCCGTACCAGTAGCGGCCGTTGAAGCCGAACGGCGACAACGAGGAGTACTGCAGGCCGCTGGCGCGATCATCGTAGCCGGTGGTCAGCTGTGCCTTGGCCGGATACTGGTTGGTGACATTGTCCGCGCCTACGGTGAAGGTCAGCGCCTGCCAGGTGTAGTTGGCCGCCAGATTGAGGATCCAGCGCGCCGCGTAGGTCTGGTCCTGGCTGCCGTCGGCCGGATCGCCGATGCGCTTGATCGCGCCATAGCGGGTGGCATTGCCGTTGAGCGAGAAGCCGCCCAAGGTCCAGTCCGCTGCCAGCATGTACTTGGTGCGTGGCGTGGATTCGGTCAACAAGCCCTGGCTGGCGCGTCCGAAGTTCGGATTGGACAGCTCCAGGATCTTGGTCTTGTTGTAGTTGGCGCTGGCGCTCAGGTTGAGGCTGCCGCCGGCACCGAGCTCGGCCCTGTAGCTGTTGACCCAGTCCACGCCGCGCGTGCGGCTGGTAGCGCCATTGACGAAGAATTGCACCGCACCCACCTGGCCGATCGGCTGGGCGAGCTGGATCTGGTCCGAATACAGGATCTGGTCCCAGATGCGGATCTGGTACACGTCCAGCGTCGAGGTGAAGTTGGCGGTCGGCTGCCAGACGCTGCCGATCCCGTAGTTGGTGGACTTTTCCGGACTCAGCGGACGCGCGCCCAGCTGCACGGCGATCGGATCGGAAGTGCGATAGGTGCCGACCTGGATCAGCTGCCCGTCCTGCGGCAAGGTCACCACCGAGGCGTAGTTTTGCTGCGCCAGCGAGGGCGCACGAAAACCGTTGGAGACCGTTGCGCGCATGGAGAACATATCGGTGAACGCATAGCGCGCCGACAGCTTGCCCGAGCGGGTGGAACCGGCATCGCTGTAGTTCTCGTAACGCCCGGCGATACCGCCGGACAGCTTGTCGGTCAGGTCCGCTTCCAGCGCTGCGTAGGCCGCGTTGCTATGGCGCCCGAACTTGCCGGCCACCGAGGGCTCCAGGCCGGAGAACACCTGCGCACCGCCAGGGTACGGGGCCCCGGTCTCCGGGTTGATGGTGTCGGGGTCGAAGAAATACGACGCCGGCGAGCCGGCGACGATCTCGTAGCGGTCCTGGCGGTGTTCCAGGCCGAAGGCCAGATTGACCGGATAGGCCAGGCCCCAATCGAAGGACTTGTTGAAGTCGGCGTTGAGCGTGCCTTGTTCGGTTTCGAAACCGCCGGAATTGAAGTCCGTCGGCGAGCTGCCCGTGCTCCAGTACAGATTGGTGTTGATGCTGTTGAGGATGTTGAAGGTCATGTCGTTCTTGCCGTAGGTGGCCGACACGTCCCAATGCCAGTCGCTGGCCGTGGTGCCCTTGACGCCCAGCACCGCCGAGCGGTCGTTGATCGGGTTGTAGATCTGCGGCAGGAAGCCGTTGGGATACACCGCCTGCACATTGCGGTCGCTGTTGTCGTAGGCGCGGTAGTAGCCGTTGGACGTCACTTCGCGGCGGCTCACGCTCAGATGGCCATACAGCTCGACGTTGGGCGTGAAGTCATAGCCGAACGCGACCAAGCCCTGGTAGAACCTTGCATCCGGATCGCCATGACGCTGGTAGGGCACGCCGCTGGGATTGGCGGCGCCGGCAAGCGTGGTGGCGCGATTGGTGTTTTCGCTGCGGTTGGTGTCCATCGAATTCTGGTAATTCCACGACAGCCGCACCCAGCCAGGCGCGGTATCGCCGCTGGTGGCGCCGAACGGCAGGCCGACCGAGCCGTCGACGCCGTTCTGTGCGCCGTCACCCTTGTCCATGATGCCGCCATTGACCGAAATGCTGTTGCTGCCGGCCGCGGCGCCGTGCTTGAGCACGATGTTGACCACGCCTGCGATCGCATCGGAGCCGTATTGCGCCGATGCGCCATCGCGCAGCACCTCGATGCGGGCGATCGCCGACATCGGTAGCGAGTTGAGATCGGCCGGCGCCGAACCACGACCGACATAGGGGTTGTAGTTCACCAGCGAGGAGGTGTGATAGCGCTTGCCGTCGACCAGCACCAGCACGTTGTCCGGTGACAGCCCGCGCAACGTGGCCGGACGCGCGGCGTCGTTGCCGTCGGCGATGGCCGGGCGCGGGAAGTTCAGCGACGGCAACAGCTTGCCGAGCGCGGTGGCGACGTCGGTGGCGCCGGTGGCCTGCAGCGACTCCTCGGAGATGATGTCGATCGGCGATTCGGATTCGGCCACGGTCCTGTCGCTGACGCGCGTACCGGTGACGATCAGGGTGTCGAGGGTTTTCTGCGGCTGGGTCGATTGCGACTGCGCACTGGCAGCGAAGGAACAGACGGTGAGTGCGACTGAAATCGCCAGCGAAAGTGCGTTGGAGTTATGCATGGGCGTCAAGGCTCAAGAGGGGTGATGGACGTAGCGACGAAGCGTGGTAATACCGGGGGAATGCAGCTGCGTACGGGTAATCGGCCATGCCTGCGCGCTGCATGCGTCCGCAGTGCGGAGCAGTGCGCGCGAGATGGCAGCAACCGGCAACGCGCGGTGTGGCGCCTTGCGCGCTTGCTGCGTGCATCCTTGCTGAAGCGGTGCAGCGTGCAGCGGAGAGCGTCTAACCTGGCCACCTCACGCGTGCGAGGGCGGCCAGGGACGGTGACGTCGGCGACACGTCGAACGTGCAGTGCCGCGCGACTCAAATGCCGGTCGTGACCGACCGGCATTTGGGGGTTACCACTTGTAGTTCACGTTCGCATAGACCAGCGCGCCGTTGAAACCGAACGGCGAGGCGCTGCTGTAGGGCAGGTAGGTGCGCGTGCCCAAGCCGGCTTGCTGGCGGTCCGGATATTCGTTGAGCACGTTGTCGCCACCAACGGTGAAGTTCCAGGCACCCAACTTGTAGGACGCGGCCAGATCCAGCGTCCACTTGGCCGCGTAGGTCTGGTCGCTGCCGGCGTTGGTGCCGAACGTGCTGAACTCACCCCAGCGCGTGGCGGTGCCGGTGAACGACCAATTGCCGGGCGACCAGGTACCGCCAAGGAAGAACTTGTCGCGCGGCGTACCTTCGGTGATACGGCCGATTTCGGCGCGCCCGATGCGCACCGCACTCGGGTCGATCGCCATCAGCGCTGCCGGGTTGTCGGCGATGCGTTTGATTTCGGTCTTGTTGTAGTTGTAGCCGGAGGTCAGCTCTACGCTGCCGCCATCCAGGTTCCAGCGATAGGTGCCGACCGCATCGACGCCTTGCGTCTTGGTATCGACCGCATTGGTGAAGTAGCGCCCGCCACCGATGCCCGGGAAGCCGTTGGCCTGCAGGTAGTTGCGGACCGCATTGGACGTGAGGTTTTCAGACAGCACGATGCGGTCGTCGATATCGATGCGATACGCATCCACCGTGATGTACAGATTCTCCACCGGCTGCAACACCACGCCCAGGCCGTAATTCTTCGACTCTTCGGCCTTGAGCGGTTCGGCACCGAGCGCGATCGCGGCAGGGTTATCGGTACGGAAGGTGCCGATCTCGAACGGGATCGCGGTCACCGAGCCGTCGGGTTGCGCCACGTTGAGGAACTGGGTGGCGATCGACTGGAAGTTCTGCTGCTGCAGCGACGGCGCGCGGAAGCCGGTGGATGCCGTCGCACGCACCGCCACCTTGTCGGTAAAGGCATAGCGCAGCGACAGCTTGCCGGTGGCGGTGTCGCCGAAGTCGCTGTATTTCTCGTAGCGCCCGGCCAGCCCGGCCGAGAACTTCTCGGTCAGATCGGTTTCCAGATCGGCGTAGAACGAATGACTGTTGCGGTTGTAGTAACCGGCATCGGAGGGCTTGAAGCCCGGAAACACCTGCGCGCCGGGAATCAACGATCCGTTGGCCGAGGGAATACCGCCGTTGGCAGAGGAGGCCGCATCGCCAGGCGATTCGTTGAATTTCTCGCCGCGCCATTCGGCACCGAAGGCCAGCGTCACCGGGTAGGCCAGGCCCCAATCCAGCGTCTTGGTGAAATCGGCATTGAGCACGTTCTGCGTCACTTCCAGCGTACCGGCGTGGAAGTCGGTCGGGCTGGCCAGCCCCAGGCTGTTGTTCAAGCTGTTGCGCACATCGAAGGTGAGATTGTTCTGGCCGTAGTTGTAGCTCAGGTCGATGTTCAAGCCGCCTTCGGTGGAGGTCTTCAAGCCGCCCACCCACGACACGTCCTTGCTGACGTTGTAGATCTGCGGCAGGAAGCCGTCCGGATAGATTTCCGGGCGATTGCGATTATCGCCGGCAAAGCGGAAATAGCCGTTGGACAGCACTTCGCGCCGGCTGACCATGCCGAACGAATAGAAGGTGAGGTAATCGGTGGGGCTGTATTCGCCATTGAACGAGAGCGCGCCCTGGTCGATGTCGGGGTCGCCGTAACGTTGCTCCACACGGCCGCCGAACGGCAACGCGCGGTTGGTCTGATCCGAGTGCCCGGCCTGTGCGGCCAGGTGCACCTTGCCCGTGCCAGCGAAGCTGAAACCGGCATCGCCGGACAACTGATACTGCTCGCCGTCGCCAGCACTGTACTTGCCATAGCGGCCATTGATGCTGCCGCCTTCGCCGCTGCCCTTGAGCACGACATTGATCACGCCGGCGATGGCGTCCGAGCCGTATTGCGCAGACGCGCCATCGCGCAGCACTTCGATGCGCTCCACCGCGGCGATCGGAATGGTGTTGAGGTCTGCCGGCGAAGAACCACGCCCCTGCGTATCGTTGAGATTGATCAACGCCGTGCTGTGATAGCGCTTGCCGTTGACCAGCACCAGCACCTGATCGGGCGACAGGCCGCGCAGCTGTGCCGGGCGCACCGCGTCGGAGCCGTCGGAGATGGCCGGGCGCGGAAAATTGAGCGAGGGAATCGCGCGTGAGAGCGCGGTCGCCAATTCGGTGGTGCCGGTCGATTCCAGTGCCTGCGGCGAGATGATGTCGATCGGCGATGCCGATTCGGCGACCGTGCGATCGGCCACGCGCGTGCCGGTCACGATCAGGGTGTCCAGTGTTTTCTGGGTCGGCGCCTGCGACTGTGCAGATGCGGTTGAAGCGGAAAACGACAGTGCAAGAACAACGGCGACTGCGAGTGGACTGGTCTTGCAATTCATGCGGTGACAACTCCGAGTGGGGAACGGATGCATCG
This sequence comes from Xanthomonas sp. NCPPB 3569, assembly GCF_041475645.2. NCBI lineage: Bacteria > Pseudomonadati > Pseudomonadota > Gammaproteobacteria > Lysobacterales > Lysobacteraceae > Xanthomonas > Xanthomonas sp. NCPPB 3569. The sequence goes on along the minus strand of NZ_CM192969.1, from coordinate 3,698,932 downwards.
CAGGGGGCCCCCTCCCGGGCCGCGTCCATCGCGGCAGCTGCGGTGCGTTCTCAACCATTAACCACGTGTAACCACATGTCAAATTTTGGTTACGTTGCGCAAGCAACTGTCATCTGTGATGTGCTACTGGCAACGTTGTCATCGTGCACCAAAGTGATGCGGCGCTTGCACCACAGCTGCTGGGGCAGGCGCTCGCTTGCACCATAGTGGACGGCAATACCAGTTATGAAACTTGTGCATCAGAATGTGATCTGCACCGCATCCGCACTGCGCTGCGCAACACCATGGAAGACGGCTTCGATGTTGTTGCCGTCCGGATCGAGCACAAACGCGGCGTAGTAATGCGGGTGATAGGGGCGTAGGCCGGGCATACCATTGTCGCGACCACCATGGGCGAGCGCGGCCTGATGGAAGGCATGCACCATTGCCACATCGCGTGCCTGGAATGCCAGGTGATGGCGGCCGGTCAGCACACCTTGTGCCACCGTGTTGCGGTCGGAGACGAACAGTTCGTCGGCCCAGAAAAAGCCATCGCCTTCGCCGCCGACCGGAATGCCCAGGACGTCCAGCACAGACTGGTAGAAGCGCCGGCTTGCCGGCAGGTCCTGCACCACCAGGTGCAGATGGTCGATCAAGCGTCCGCGTGACAGCTGCGATGTTTCCATGGAGCGTGCTCCGGCAATGACGGGAGCACAGTTGATACCACCGCAGCTGCCGGCAGTTCTTCACCTCGCAGCGATGCGGTGCGCAACGAGGCGACCAATGCGTAGCGTGCAGTCGTCAGGCGCGCGCAGGCGGCGCACACCTACCGCGGTGCACGCATGGTCGAGCCCGCGTCCGCCTGGTGCCGGCAGCGCGTTGTTTGCCGTTCCACAAAAGACCGCAGGCAACGCCTGGCCGAAACGCACACGCCCCGGGCTGGCCGGGGAGCGTGGTCGACTCTTGGTGTCGAATTGCAATGGCGGCATGCCATGCCTGGGCAATGACTTCGCATGAGCCGATCACGGCAAATGCGGCGGATGCCTCGTGTTGATCGCGAGATGGCAGATCGCAGCGCCCACCTCACGATCACCAAGACCACCTTGGCTGCTCAAGCGCGGTGCTTACCAGCGGTAGTTGATGCGCCCATACACGTACGCACCATTGAAGCCGAACGGCGACAGGTTGCTATACGGGAATTGCCCGCTGGTGGAATTGGCGAAGTTGTTTTCGTCCGGATATTCGTCCAGCACATTGTCTGCGCCTAGCGTCAGCGTCCAGCGATCGACCTTGTAGCTGGCCGATGCATCCACCACCCACTTGGCGCCGAAGGTCTGGTCGTTGCTCGCGTCCGCCGGGCGGGTGCTGTACTTGCCGTAACGCGTGGCCCCCAGGGCCAGCGTCCAGTGCTCGGAGTTCCAGCTGCCGTTGATCAGGAACTTGTCGCGCGGGAAGCCTTCTTCGATGCGGCCACGCTCGGTGCGGTCGATGCGTTCCAGGCTCAGCCCGTTGGCCGACAACGCGGCCGGGTTGGCGGCCACGCTGCGCACTTCGGTTTCCGAATAGTTGTAGCCGGCGGTCAGGTCCACGCTGCTGGCGGCGAGCTGCCAGCGGTAGCTGCCCACTACGTCCACGCCGCGCGTGCGCGTATCCACCGCATTGGTGAAGTAACGCCCGCCGTTGATGCCGAAGATGCCCTGCGACTCCAACAGGCTGCGCACGCCCGCGCCGGTCAGGTTGGACGACAGCACGATACGGTCGTCCACATCGATCTGGTACGCATCCACGGTGAGGTAGAGCGCATCGGTGGGCTGCAGCACCAGGCCCAGGCTGTAGGACAGCGAGGTTTCCGCATCCAGCGGTTCGGCGCCGAGTGCGCGCGCCACGGTGCTGTCGGCGGGGAAGGTGCGGATCTCGAACGGGTTCGGGTTGCCGGCCAGGAAGGTGGTGCTGGTGGACTGGAAATACTGCTGCGCCAGCGATGGCGCGCGGAAGCCCGAGGCCACCGTGCCGCGCAACGCGATCTTGTCGGTGAACGCATAGCGCGCCGATACCTTGCCCGAGGCCTGGCTGCCGAAATCGCTGTAGTCCTCGTAGCGCCCGGCCAGGCCGGCAGAGAACTTGTCGGTGAAGTCCGCTTCCAGATCCGCATACAGCGCATAACTATCGCGCGAGTACTGGCCCGACACGCTCGGAGCGAAGCCGCCAAATCCCTGCGCGCCACCGGCCAGCGTGCCGGCCTGGAAATACGAGCCCACTTCGCCCGGCGACTGGTTCCACTTTTCGTTGCGGTATTCGGCGCCGAAGGCCACCGTCACCGGATAGGCCAGGCCCCAATCGAAACCGCGCTTGACGTCCAGGTTGACGATGTTCTGCGTGGTCTCCAGCGCGCCGTCGTAGAACGAGGTGGGCGAGGTCGGGCCCAGGCTGACGTTGAGCGTATTGCGGGTGTGGAAATCGATGCGGTTGTAGCCGTAGTTGTAGCTGGCGTCCCAGTCCCAACCGCTGCCAGTGGAGCCGCGCACGCCGGCCACCAGCGAGCGGTCCTTGGCGTAGGTCTGGATTTCCGGCAGGAAGCCCTGCGGATACACCGACAGGATGTTCTGGCTGCTGCCCGGCGCGCGGAAAAACGCGAACGAGGTGATGTCGCGGTTGCTGGCGGTGGCAAACGCATAGCCGGTGATGCTGTCGCTGAAGGCAAATTCGGTGTTGGCCGAGACCGCTTGGGCATTGACGTCCGGGTCGCCGATCTTGAACGCCTTCTGGCCCACGGCCGGCTGCGAGACGCTGGGCGCGCCGGCATAGCCGCGTGCGCGGTCGGTGGGATCCTGCTGGTTGAGCTGGGCGGCCACGTGCAGCCAGCCGCGATCGCCGCCGTAGGCCACGCCGGTGTCGCCGGAGAGCTCGTAGTTGTTGCCGTCGCCAGCCGAATACTGGCCGAAGCCGGCTTGCAGGCTGCCGCCCTTTTCCGCGCCCTTGAGCACGATGTTGACCACACCGGCAATGGCATCGGAGCCGTACTGCGCCGAGGCGCCGTCGCGCAGCACTTCCACCCGTGCGATGGCCGCGACCGGGATGGTGTTCAGATCCACCGCCGCCGCACCGCGACCGATGGTGCCGTTGAGGTTGAGCAGCGAGGAGGTGTGGCGGCGCTTGCCGTTGACCAGCACCAGCACCTGGTCGGGCGAGAGGCCGCGCAGCTGTGCGGGGCGGATCGCGCTGGTGCCGTCGCTCAGCGCCGGGCGCGGGAAGTTCAGCGAGGGCAGGGCGCGCGCCAGCGCGGTGGCCAGTTCCGGGGTGCCGGTGGCCTGCAGCGATTCGGCGCTGATGATGTCGATCGGCGACTGCGATTCGGCCACGGTGCGGTCGGAGACGCGAGTACCGGTGACGATCACCGTATCCAGGGTGTTGGCCGGGGCGGTCGCCGGCGCGGCGGCGGTCTGGGCCAGGGCGGGGGAGGCAAGCAGTGCAGCGACCACGGCGGTCGCAAGCGCGGAAACGGGGGCGTTCATGACAACTCCGAAAACGTGGGTCCAGGCAGGACCAGGCAAGGCTAGGCAGGCGGCGGTCGCGGGAGGGCGAAGAAGACGGCGGCCACGCTGAAGGCGCTAATTATTCGTTAACGCTAGAATGGCGTCGCAGGAATGCTGCTCATCTGCTCATTCCTTTTCGTTCTATCGGACTGTCCATCAATGATTTCCCTGCGTAACTTCTCCATGCGACGCGGCGAGCGTCTGCTGCTCTCCAACGTCGACCTGACCATGCACGCCGGCTACCGCGTCGGTGTGGTGGGCCGTAACGGCACCGGCAAGTCGAGCCTGTTCGCTGCGGTGAAGGGCGAGCTGGAGGCCGACAAGGGCGATGTCGATCTGCCCTGCAAGGTGCGCACTGCCAGCGTTTCGCAGGAAACTCCCTCGCTGCCGGACCCGGCACTGTCGTTCGTGCTCGGCGGGGACATCGAAGTCTCCGCGGTGCTGCAGGAAGAGGCCGATGCCACTGCCCGCGAAGACTGGGAGGCGGTCGCCAATGCACACCAGAAAATGGCCGAGATCGGCGCCTACGACGCCGAAGCACGCGCCGGCAAGTTGCTGCACGGCCTGGGCTTCCCGGCCGACACGCACCATCGCGCGGTGTCGTCGTTCTCCGGCGGCTGGCGGGTGCGGCTGAACCTGGCGCGCGCGCTGATGATGCCCAGCGACCTGCTGCTGCTCGACGAACCGACCAACCACCTGGACATGGACGCGGTGCTGTGGCTGGAGCAGTGGTTGCTCAAGTACCCGGGTACCTTGCTGCTGATTTCGCACGACCGCGAATTTCTCGACAACGTGGCCACCCACACCCTGCACCTGCATGGCGGCACCGCCAAGCTGTATGTCGGTGGCTACACCGATTTCGAGCGCCAGCGTATCGAGCATTTGCGTCAACAACAGATCGCGCACGACAAGGAACAGGCCGAGCGCGCGCATCTGCAGAGCTTCATCGACCGTTTCAAGGCGCAGGCCAGCAAGGCGACGCAGGCGCAGAGCCGCATGAAGCGGCTGGCCAAGATGGCCGGCACCGAGGCGGTGCGCGCCGAGCGCGAATTCCGCATCCAGTTCGCGCAGCCCAATCGTCTGCCGTTTTCGTTGATTCGGTTGAATCATGCGGCTTGCGGCTATGCCGCTGCGCCGCGGGATTCGGGAATCGGGAATGGGGAATCGCAAAAGCGTGGTTCCAGCGATGCCATTACCGTGCTGCATGATGTTGGATTCGGGCTAGAGGCGGGTGACCGGATTGGTTTGCTTGGGCCCAATGGCGCGGGTAAGTCGACGCTGGTCAAAACGCTGGTGGGCGAGCTGGCGCCACTATCTGGCGAGCGCAGCGCGCATCCGGATTTGCGCATCGGTTACTTCGCCCAGCACACGGTGGAATCGCTGCACGAAGGCCAATCGCCGATGGACCACTTCCGCGAGTTGTCGCCGGACGGGTCCAACCAGGCGTTCCGCGACTTTCTGGGCAAATGGAATTTCGCCGGCGACCGCGCCTTTGAAGTGGTGGACGGCTTCTCCGGCGGCGAGCGCGCGCGCCTGGCACTGGCGCTGATCGCCTGGCAGCAGCCGAACGTGTTGCTGCTGGACGAACCGACCAACCACTTGGACCTGGAAATGCGCGAGGCGCTGGCCGAGGCGCTGAGCGATTTCGAGGGTGCCATCGTGATGGTCTCGCACGATCGCCATCTGATCGGCCTGGTCTGCGACAGTTTCTGGCGCGTGGCCGATGGCGTGGTCGAGCCGTTCGCCGGCGACCTGGACGAATATGCCGCCTGGTTGCGGAGCCGCCCAGCGGCGCAGGGCACCAAGCAGAAGATGGCCGAAGTGGCGCCGACCCCGCCGCCGCCGACCAAACCGCTGCCGCCGAAAAAAGCCGTCAACCCGCACAAGCTGGCCAGCGCCGAAAAGCGCGTCGGCGAGCTGGAAGCGGCGCTTGCTGCGCTGGATCGCGAGCTGGCCAATCCCGGCAACTACGCCGACAGCGAAAAGATGGCCGTGCTCGGACGCGACCGCGAAGCAACCGCGCAGCAGCTGGCCGAAGCTGAGACGGCGTGGATGGAGTTGATCGACGGTGCGTAAGGGCGACTGACAAAAGCGCCTGCGCAACCGTCGGATGGCGGGTCGGATGGTCGTTGCGGGATGTAGAAGGCGCACATTGCGGTTCATGCGCCTTGTCTACACTTAGCTGCTGCTTTCGCACTGCGGAGTGTTGCCCACGATGAAAGCGCGTGGGTTACGCTGCGCGTTGAACCACACACGGATGTCGCCCGCATGATCAGCGTCACCATCAGTCTGGAAGACCATCTGGCCGCCCAGCGCTTGCATGCGCGTCACGATGCGAAACGCCTGCTCGTGTTTCTGGCAGTGCTGCTGTTGATCGGAGCGGGGCTGCTGCATCTGAGCGGCGCGCGCGCGATCATCGGCCCGGTGCTGATCGGCGGCGGTGGCGGCGGGTTGATCGGCCTGGCGCTATTGCACGTGTGGGGCCTGCCACGGCGGATCAAACGCCTGCACGCGCAGCAGGCCTCGCTGCGGCACACCTACACCTATGCATGGGACGAGAACGGACTGGAAATCACCTGGGCGGACGGCCATCTGCGTCGCCCCTGGTCCGATTACATGCGCATCCGCGAAAACGACCGGGTGCTGTTGCTGTACCACAACGACCGGCTGTTCGAGCTGTTCTGCCCGCACTGGTTCGCCGACAGGGCGCAGTTCGAGGCATTTCGCCAGTTGGCCTTGCGGGTGGGAAAGACGTCCAAGGCGCTCTAGGCGCGGCAGCGCTGCTCAGCTGCCGATGTGCTGTTGTGCCAGTAGCCAATCGCGCAGCCGGCGCCCGGCATCGCTTTGCGGCCGCGACCGTAGCCGGGTCAGCCAGTAGCGCCCGGCATCGATGGCGATCGGGAACGGGCAGGCCAGGCGCCCGGCATCCAGGTCCTGGCGAAACATCGGCAACGGCAACAATGCCACCCCTGCGCCGGCTGCCGCTGCGCTGGCCAGGGTGAGCGACGAATCGAACATGGTGCCGCGTGCAGGCACCTCGGTCACACGCGCCGCGCGAAACCACTGCGGCCACTCATCCAGACGATACGAACGCAATAACGGCACGCGCGCCAGATCTTCCGGCACGCGCAAGCCGCGCGCCATTGCCGGCGCGCACACCGGCGCGAAGGGCGCTTCCATCACGGCTTCGGCAACCTGGCCCTGCCAATAGCCATCGCCGAAGCGGATGGCCAGATCCAGGCCTTCTCCGGCCAGATCGACGCGATTGTTGTGGGTGGACAGGCGCAGCTCGATATCCGCATGCGCCGCATGGAACGCTGCCAGTCGTGGCAACAGCCAGCCAGTGGCGAAGGTGCCGACCGCGCCCACGCTGAGCACTTCGCGATAACGGCCATCGGCAAAGCGTTCCAAGGTGGCGGCGATGCGGTCGAAGGCCTCGCCGAGCACCGGTGCCAGCGCGGCGCCTTCGTCTGTCAGTGCCACCCCGCGCGGCAAGCGGTGGAACAGGCTGGTGCCCAGTTGCTGCTCCAGCGCCTTGATCTGGTGGCTCAGCGCGGCCTGGCTGACGCACAGCTCGTTGGCCGCACGGGTCAGATTCTGATGGCGCGCGGCGGCTTCGAACGCGCGCAGGGCATTGAGCGGCAGGCGGGGGCGGGGCATGGGCAGAGATTAGTTCAATTCATGCCTGAGATCGAAACATCGCGATGGTCGGCTGCGTCGTGCGCATCGATACTGCGGGCTCTCTCAAGGAGGCAACCGCATGTTGAATCGGCGACAGTTCCTGCACGCAACCGGCGCGGGCGTGCTGCTTGCAGCGTCCAGACCCGCATGGGCGCTCACCCCTGCGGTGAACGTGGACGACATGCTGCGGGCGCAGTGGGCGCAGATCGAACGTGGCACCGGTGGCCGACTGGGCATCTGCCTGCTCGACAGCGCCACCGGCAAGCGCCTCGGGCAGCGCGAGGACGAGCGCTTTCCGATGTGCAGCACCTTCAAATTTGTATTGGCTGCCGCAGTGCTGCAGCGGGTGGATCAGGGCAAGCTGACGCTGGCGCAGCAGGTCAGGATCCGCGCCTCCGACATGCTTGAGCATGCCCCGGTGACCGAACGCCATGTCGGCGGTTCGCTGAGTGTTGGCGAACTGTGTCGGGCCACGATGATTTATAGCGACAACCCGGCCGCCAATCTGCTGTTCCCGCTGGTCGGCGAACCGGCCGGGGTGACTGCGTTCCTGCGCGGCATCGGCGATGCCCAGACCCGCACCGACCGCTACGAGCCGCAGATGAACCGGTTTGCCGACGGCGACCCGCGCGACACCACCACGCCTGCGGCAATGGCCGTCACGCTGCGCACGCTGCTGCTTGGCGGCGCGCTGCAGCCAGCCTCGCGCAAGCAGCTGACCGCGTGGATGATCGACAACCGCACCGGCGACGATTGCCTGCGTGCGGGGCTCGCGGCCGACTGGAAGATCGGCGACAAGACCGGCAGCAACGGCACCGACACGCGCAACGACATCGCCATCCTCTGGCCACCGAAGGGAAGGGCGCCCCTGTTGCTGACCACGTACTTGAATGGCGCCAAGGTCGACGACGCTGCACGCGATGCGGCGTTGAAAGCGGTGGCGGTTGCGGTGCGCGAGAGCAGTGCGGGTTGAGTGCAAGGTGTCGTACGCGTTTCATCCGCGCATGAGTTCACGACTCGCTTTCTGTTTCGCTCACCCCTTCGAGGTCCGATAGTGCAGATCAGGCTGCGTCATTGGTGGATGGCAGTTGCGCTGCTGCTTGTGCATGGGCTCGCACTGGCGCGTGCGTGGCAACCCGCCCCTGGTCAGGTGGAAATGCCGCTTTGGCTGCGCGCGGTGCCTGATGCGGTGCGTCACCCGAAGCCCGAATCGGTGGGCACCGGTGAGGGGCGCTACCCATGGACCAAGGTCAGCGATGTCAGCCGCCCGACGATGACAGTCTATCCCCCCAAAGGTCACAACACCGGTGCGGCCGTGCTGGTGTTCCCCGGCGGTGGCTATCAAGTCCTGGCGATGGATCTGGAAGGGACCGAAATCTGCGATTGGCTGACCGCACGCGGTATCACCTGCGTGCTGTTGAAATACCGCGTACCGAATTCGGGGCCGACCTGGGTCAACGACCGCCGCTATTATCCGAAGGTGCAAACAGCCCTGCAGGATGCCCAACGTGCGTTGGGGATGGTGCGCGCGCAGGCGGACCGGTTGGCCGTGGACCCGCACAAGATCGGTGTGCTCGGCTTTTCTGCCGGTGGCCACCTGGTGGCCACCTGGTGGCCGCGATCAGTACGCATTTTGCAACGCGCACGTATCTGCCGGTGGATGCCGCCGATCGCGTGAGCTGTCGCCCGGATTTCGCCATCGCCGTGTATCCAGGCCACTTGTGGGCGCACGAGGACGAGGATGACGCCACCCGCGATCCCACCCATCTGAACCTGCGTCCGGACATTCGCGTCGCCGCCGATACCCCGCCGACCTTCCTGTTGCAGGCGCAGGACGATCACGTGGACGGCGTTTCGCAGGTGCTGGCGTACTACGTCGCGCTCAACCATGCCGACGTGCCGGTGGAAATGCATGTGTACGCCCAGGGTGGCCATGCCTTCGGCCTGCGCGCCAAGGGGCTGCCGATCGCCCAATGGCCACAGTTGGTGGAAACCTGGTTGCACACGATCGGCGTGCTGCAGTGAGGGGCGACATCCCGCTGGCGTGGACGCGCGCTGCGCGTAAGCGGCGAGTGCGCCAGCGCTGCTGAAGCGATGACAGGTCGATCCTTGCGGGTGATGCTGGATCGGCCTATGCGGCGAGTTCCTGGCGGCTGCCAGTGCCCCGACGGCTTGCACTCGCTGCCCGCAGAACCGACACTGCGCGCCCGGCCGCCTTGCGCCTGATGGCCGGCGCCCACAGGAGCGCGACGCGTGACCCAGCAACCGACCCCCGACCGTGGCCTGTTACCGGCCCGGATCCTGCTGTGCTATTCGGCCATCGCGCTGCTGATCATGCTGGTCTTCAGCTGGTCGATGCCGCCCATCGATGCGTCCGGCTTCCGGCAGACGCAGACCGCCCTCTCGATCGACTGGATGTTGCGCGGCGGGCCTTTCCTGTCCTATCTCACGCCGGTGCTCGGCGCGCCGTGGTCGATCCCGTTCGAGCTGCCGCTGTTCCAGTGGCTGGCTGCGTCGTTGTCCAAGGTCACCGGCATGAGTGCCGACAATAGCGGCCGTGTGCTGTCCACCCTGTTCCACGTGGGCTGCATCTGGATGAGCTATCGCATCACCCTGGTGCTGCGCCCGGACCGCGTGCTGGCGCTGTGCATTGCCGGTGCGTTCGCGGTGTCGCCGCTGGCCCAATTGTGGGGGCGCTCGGTGATGATGGAATCCACCGCGGTGTTCTTCGGCCTGGTGTTTGTCTGGGCGATGGCACGGCTGTACGTGCAGCCGCGGGCCTGGCACGGCGGTCTCGCCGTTGTCTCCGCGGTACTGGCAGCCCTGATCAAGATCACCACCTTTTTCGGTTTTGCGGTCTTCACCGTCCTGGCCCTGGCCTGGGTGGCGCTGCATGAGCATGGCTGGCGTCCACGGTGGCTGGTCGGTCACTGGAAGCTGCTGGGCTGGGGCGCGGTGGCGGCCGGGTCGGCGCTGGTGGCGCTGCTGCTCTGGCTGCAACATGCCGATGCCCTGAAGGCACAGTCGCTCCTGGGCCAGCAGGTCACATCCGCCAGCCTGTCGGGCTTCAATTACGGCACCCTGCAGCAGCGCCTGGATCCGGCCATCTGGTGGGGGACCATCTTCAAGAAGCGCTTCGCCGGACCGGTCGGTTCGAACTGGGTGTTCCTGATCATCCTCATCGCCGGTTTGTCGATCCGCCAGATCCGTGCGGCGGTGGTCTTGCTGTTGCTCGCCTACCTGGCGCCGATGCTGGCCTTCACCAATCTGCAGGTGGTGCATCCCTACTACCAGTTCGCGCAGGTGGTGTTCGCCACGTCGATCGTCGGCCTGGTGCTGTGGTGGGTGGTGCAGCGTGGCCAGGCGGTCGGTAAACCCGGCCGCGGCGTGGCATTGGCCGTGTTCCTGTGCCTGTTGTCACTGGGCTCTGGCCTGGTGAGTTCGCTGAAGAACATGAAGGAAGCGCGCGAGCCGACGCCGATCTCGCAGATCGCCGAACAGATCCGTGCCGCGACCCCCGAGCAGGGCGTGGTGGTGGCCTTCGGCGATGACTGGTCTTCCGAAATGCCCTATCGGTCCGGCCGCCGCGCGGTGATGATTGCCGACTGGGCGTCCGACCAGGCGTTGCAGTCGCTGGCCAACACCGACACTGCGCTGGGTGGTCTACCGCTGGCAGCGATGGTCGATTGCCCCAACAAGGTGGGCAGCACGCCGCAACGGGCGCAGTGGCATGCCGAGATCGTGCAGCGTTATTCCGCCGGCGCGCAGCCGCAGGCGATCGGCGACTGCCGGTACTGGCTGCATCGGTAGTGCAAGCCGGCCGGCGACGCGGGGTGCGCGTCGGCTAGTGACCGTTGGAGTAGGCGCATCGATGGCCGTTCTCGCCAGGCGGCCGCTGCTGCTAGGCATGGTGCGCGAGCGAGGCCGCAGACGGTGTTGCTGCCCGCTCTGAACAAGGCCGCTGTCGCCGCCGATCCGCACGGCATGGTGCCAATGTAGTGGGCTGATGACGGCGCATGCCGGTCAGCTCATTGCCAAATCGCCACTGCCCAATTCCGCGCATATCACCCAGGTCCTGGGCCGTCGATATGTGGCGGATCGTCCTGATACAGCCGTGCCGGTCCGCCGAGTGCCGGGTCGCTGATCCCGGGCTTGCCGGTTTCCACGCGTCCGGCCAGGCGTTGGCGCGCCCCGTCGTGGATTAGCCACAGGTCGTACCAGCCGCCGGTCGGCGTCGCGCTCCAGCGCTCACGGTGCTCGCCGCCGGCCGCGACGGTGATGCGCTTGCGCGGTTGCGCTTGCGGGTAGGCGCCGGGTTCCAGCGCGACTTGCAGTGGGCGGTTGCCGGGATTGCGCAACGTCAGGCACAGCGCCTTCGCATCGTCCGCGTCCTGGGCGATTTCGGCCAACAGCGGCGCGGTATCGAGATCGCCGCGGTAATGGCGATGGAAGCCGTTGGGGCCGAGCAGCCACAGATCGTAGCGCCCGTCGTAGGTGGTCCACGTGCCGTCCACGGCCGCGCCCTTTCCCACTGTGTAGCGGCGTGGAATCGCAGCCAGATCGAAGCGGTCGTAGACATGCAGCACCGCCGCCGCGCCCGCATTAGCCATGTGCAGTTTCACTTTGCCGCGCTCGGGCAGGTAGGCCAGCTCCACGCTGGGACGATACGGAAGCGCCCGCGAGCGGCGCACGCCGAACGCTTGTTCGGGCGGCTGCAACGCGGCCGGCAACGGCGGCAGTGCGTGCTCGCGCAAGGCGGCCGCGCGCGCAGCGGTTGCGCTGACATCCGGCAGCGCCGTGGCGAAGGGGCGCGTATCGGCAGCGCCGAAATCGAAGGCGTTGGTCAAGTCGCCGCACACTGCACGCCGCCAGGGCGTGATCTCCGGCGCGGGCACGCCGAAGCGGCGTTCGAGCAGACGCAGCACCGAGGTGTGGTCGTATACCTGCGAATCCACCCAGCCGCCACGGCTCCATGGCGAGACCACATACATCGGCACGCGCGGGCCAAGCCCATAGGGCCGCCCGCGGAGCTCGGGAAGATCCACTTTCTGTTCGCCCGGCGCCGGGTGGCGGTGATAGTCGTCGTCGGTGGCTATCGTCGATGCGCCGGCAAACCCGCCAGTTGCGCGTGCATCCGGCGACGGTGGTGCCGGCGGCGGCATATGGTCGAAGAAGCCATCGTTCTCGTCGAACATCACCAGCAAGGCGGTGCGACTCCACACCGCCGGATCGGCAGTGAGTGCATCCAGCACGCGTGCGGTGTAGGCCGCGCCCTGGGCGGGGCTGGACGGATCGGGATGCTCGCTGCCGGCCGCATCGGCAATGATGTAGCTCACCGCAGGCAGGCGCCCGCCCAGTACGTCCTCGCGCAACTGCGCCAGGCCGCGCGTGCTCACGCCACGCGCGCGCAGTTGCGGATCATGTCCGGGCGCGGCGCTGTACGCCTGTCGAAATGCCGCAAAGCCGGCCAGCGGGTTGTCGGTGAAGTTGTCTGCCATGTCCTGATAGATCTGCCAGGACACACCGGCGTCCTGCAGCGCTTGGACGTAGGTGCCCCAACGATACGGCTCGGCAAAGCCGCCCAGTTCCGCAAAGTTGTCGTGCGAATTGCCGATGACCGGGCCGCCTGCGCGCGCCTGCGGATCGTTGCCGCCGGTCCACAGGAACACGCGGTTGGAATTGGTGCCGGTCTGGATCGCGGCGTGGTACGCATCGCAGATGGTGAAGGCATCGGCCAGCGCGTACTGAAACGGAATGTCCGCGCGCGCGTAATAGCCCAGTGCATGATTGTGCTTGGCAGCTGCCCAGTGCCCGAGCCGGCCATGGTCCCAGGCCTGTTGTGCATCCGGCCAGCTATGCGGGGTGCCCTTGACGCGCATGAAGCCGAACTGCGCGGCGGTGTCCAGCGCGAATGGCGTCAGCCATTGGCGGCCGTCCTCGCTGGGTTGCAGCCACACCGTGCGCGCTGGCGCGCCCGGCAAGGGCGGCGCAGGGATCGGGAAGCGGTCGCCGAACCCGCGCACCCCAGGCAGCGCGCCGAAGTAATGATCGAACGCGCGGTTTTCCTGCATCAGGATCACCACATGCTGCAGGTCCTCCAGCGTGCCGTTGCGGCGGTCCGGCGCGATGGCTGCCGCACGCGCGATGCTGGGCAGCAACGCGGCCGTGCCGCTGGTGAGGCCGGCTTGCAGCAGGCGACGTCGGGGCAGATCGATCATGTGGGCTCATCGCATCGGAAGGACTGCCCGCACCGGTGCCTGGTGCGGGCATCCCATAGCATGGCAGCTCGCCGTTACAGGTCCAGCGTCAGGGTCAGGCCCACGGTGCGCGGTGCGGCAATAAAGGCACTGTCGCTGCCGTCCACACCTTCCAGATAGCGCTTGTCGGTGAGGTTGCTGACGTTGAGCGCCAGCTGCAGGCCGTCGAGCTGCGAGGTCAGTTGCGAAAGTTCCACACCCAGATTGGCATCGAAGGTAGTCACGCCATCGAGTGCGGCGCGGTTGGATGCGTCCAGGTAGCGCTTGCCCAGGTAGCGTCCGGAAACACCGAAGCGCCATGCCTGGCCGCGCCAATCGGCCGACACCACCAGCGTATTGCGCGGTTGGCCGATCACCTGCGCACCGGGCGTGATCTCCAAAGCGGTATCGCGCGCGGCATCGCCGCTGCCGAGATAATCTGCCTTGTTGTAGGTGTAGGCACCATTGATGCGCCAGCCGTTGTCCCAGCCGTAGCCCAGCGCTGCTTCCACGCCGCGCGCATGCACACCGCCGAAGTTTTCGTACACGCCATCGGTCTCGCCCAGGTAGTCGATACCGGTGACGAAGTTGGCCGGCACATACACGATGCGGTTGTCGAAGCGAATGTCGTAGAGCGTGACGCTGCCGGTCAACGGCCAGCGGCTGACACGCAGGCCGAGTTCGATGTTGTCGGCGGTTTCCGGTTTCACCCGGCTCAGCGCCACCGGGTCGGTTTCGCCCAACACGCCGGAAGGAATCGCGGCGAAGTTCTGCGAGTAACCGGCAAAGGCTTCCAGGCCCTGCACCGGTGTGGTCCATGTCAGGCCGGCCGACAGCAGCGGATCGGAATGCGAATCCGATTCCACGTGCTGCGCCTGGCCAATACGGCGGTCGCGGGTCTGGTCGACGAAGAATTGCTTGACGCCCACGCGCCAGGCGAAGGCGCCATAGCGCATCACGTCTTCGAGGTAATACATCTGCTCGTCGGTCTGATAGTTATCCTTGAACTGCACCCAGTAGGGCTGATGATCGAAACTGATGTTGGTGCCGACGTTGAGCAGGCGGTGCCAATCGCGGGTGACGCTGCGCTCAACGCGCTCCAGCCAGGCACCGGCGCGCACGGTGTTGTCGATGGCGCCCAGATCGGTACGCCATTCCACATCGGCCATCGCGCCGGCACGATGATTGTCGTAGTGGCTATGTCGATACGATTGCACCGGCACCGAACCGGCCGGATAGCAGGCCGGATTGGATTCGGCCGGCACTGCGTCGCTGCCGACGCAACCGGCCAGCATGCTGGCCGCTGCGCCGCCGGGGGTGAGGTAATACAGCTTGCCCAGATCGCTGCCGCCGTACACGGTGTTGCCGCCACGCGCTTCGGATTCGGGTGCGCCGGCGCCGTCATTTGTGACGTCCACCAGATACGGGGGAATCCAGTCGCCGCGCCCCTGCATGCGGTGCGCATAGCCAGTCAGCGTGGTCTTGACGCCGTTGCCGCCATCGAATGCACCACGCAAATAGCCAAACGTATTCTTGCGCAAGGCACGCGAGCCGGAGCGGTAATTCTGGTCCAGATACGGAATGCCGGTGAGGGTGCCGGTCAACAGGTCGTGCTCGGGGTCGCGCGCGAATTGCTCCGGGGTCACGCTGGTGTATTCGGATTCGTCGGCATCGTCGTAGGAGGCGTAGCCGCTGAGCGTCCACTGATTCAATACGCTGACGAACTTGCCGGCCAGGTGATCGCGGCTGGTGTGGCCACTGCCGTCGATCCAGTCGTCGTTGCGTGCCGACGAACCACTGACCCAGGCACGCGTACTGTCGCCGATCAGGCCGGTGTCGTAGCGCGCGTAGTACTTGCGCGCCTGGTTGTCGCCAATGCCGCCGATCACGCGGACACGTTGCGTTTCCAGCGGGTCGCTGGTGAGGTAATTCAATGTACCGCCCAGGGCCTCGTTGGAGCGCGAGGCGATGTCGGCGGTGCCCTGGCTCACTTCCACGGTTTCCAGATCCGGCATGTCGATAAAGCGGTTGGCCTTGGAGCCACCGCCATATGCCGAGCCACCATTGGGCACGCCGTCGATGGTGGTGCCGATCTGCTGGGTATCGCGATTGCTGACGAAGCCGCGCATGCTGATCTGCGTTCCCCAATCCGACGAGCCGAAGGCATCGGCTTCGGTCACCACCACGCCGGGCAGTTCGTTGAGCGCATCGTTGACGCTGCCCAGCACGAACTGGCGGTCCAGCATCTCCTTGCTGACGGTGGTCTTGGAATAGGTCGTTGCCTGGCCGACCACCTGCACCTGATCCAGCGTCGATACCTGCTCGTCAGTGCTGGCCGCTACGGTTGCGGCCGGGTCGGGGGTTGCACCGTCGGGAACCTGCTGTGCGTAAGCCGGCAGGGAGAGCGGAACCAGCAGTAGCGCGAGCGTGGCAGGATGGCGCACGCGCAAGGAGGACATCGAATCCATTGAAATCCACAGCGGGGAAGGGGGTCCGGGAAGACTGCCGCGCTTGCGTTGCGTGCTCATGACCGCGCGACAGGTGTGGCCGGGATCACCGGATGTATCCACAGGTTCCTGGCGCCACGACGATTGCGATTTACCGCTGTTTGGATATCGCGAGTCGTTATGGACGGATGTCCACGCGGACCGATGACGTCAAGGCATGAGGGAGCCATGACGTCGCGTCGCAGCTCCGCTCCGATGCGCTTGAAAGCCTGGTGAGTCGAGTGCGCGGTGCCCTCACCACTTGCGGACACGCCGTGCATCCGTCCATGGGGACTCCTTGGCGGCATCCATGCCGCCAGCGGTTCCGCAACCGGTAAGCACACCGCACCGGGCAGTGGGTCGGTGGCCGCATGAAAAGCCGCTTGTCGCACGTGTGTCGGGTGCGAGCGCCATACCAGTATCGAGCAGCGCGCATCATGCACTGCTTTGCACCACGCACACCGATCATCTGGACTGGTTCTTGTTCACCCCTGGCGCGGGTCCTTGCGCGGCATGGATGCCGCGTAAGGGCCTACAAGGACGCACTTGCGGCGCCTCCGCGACGGCGGGCGGGCAAGGGGGTCCTGCAGCAGCGCCGCAGATCACATGTACAGCAGCGCAGCGACTGACGACAGCCACATAGCTGCATCAGCCGCCCTTGGCGTGCGGCGGTGCTTCGGCCTGCTGTGTTTCCGGCATCAACTCCAGCGCCGAGGGCGTGGTACGCAGCATCGGACGGAAGGCAATCGGATGGGTGCGGCGGCGGCTGAAGCGCAGCAGCCGCGACAACGTGAAGCCCGCCAGGGCCAACAACATCACCGCGAAGTACACCGGCAACGCGGCCGGGCCGAACTTCTGCATTGCGCCGCCGGCCAGTGCAGGGCCGACCGCTGCACCCACGCCATGTAGCAGCAACAAGCTGCTGCTGCCGGAAAGCAGGTCTTCGCGCGGCAGGTAATCGAGCATGTGCGCCACCGCGAACGGGTACAGCGAAAACGCCAACCCGCCATAGACGAAGAACAGCACGAACAGCATGGTTGTCTGCGTCTGCACCATCGGCAATGCGGCAGCGATCGCGATGCCGGCGGCCAGCACGCTCACGGTCACTAGGCCGATGCGGCGGTCATGCCCGTCGCTGATACGCCCGATCGGCCACTGCAGCACCGCACCGCCCACGATGGCGGTGAGCATGAACATCGCCACGCCGTCGGAATCCAGCCCGATCCGGTTGGCATACACCGGCAGCAAGCCCCAGAACGCACCCATCGCCAGGCCGGAAAGGCCGGCGCCAATCGTGGCCACCGGCGCCAGGGCATACAGCGTGACCAACCGCAGTCGCGATACATGCGGCACCTCGGGCGGGATCAGCCGCGTGGTCATTACCGGCATCACCGCCGCACAGAACAGGATCGCCGTCAGCGTAAACATCGCCGGTGCGCCCGCATCGCCAATGGTGAGCAAAACCTGGCCCAGTGCCAGCGCCGATAGATTGATCGCCATGTAGACCGAAAACACCCGGCTGCGCCGGCGCGCGTCGGGCTCGGCGTTGAGCCAACTTTCGATCACCGTATACAGGCCGACCAGCGCCGCGCCGGTCACCAGGCGCAGCACGCCCCAGCCCCAGGCGTTCAACCAGATCGGATGCAGCAACACCGCAATGGCTGCCAGCGCCGCATAAAAGGCAAACGCGCGGATATGCCCGATGCGCCGAATCAGCGGCGGTGCGAAGAAGGTGCCCAGAAAGAATCCGGCGAAGTAGCCGGACATGATCAACCCCAACGCCCGCGCATCGAAGCCGGCCTGATCGCCACGCACGGCGAGCAGCGTGCCGAGCAACCCGCTACCGGTCAGTAGCAGGGCAACGCCAAGCAGTAAGGCAGTCAACCGCAACACGGATGCGGCCCTCGTGGGGGGGAAAGGCGCGTCGATCACCTGCGCGAGTGTAACAGCCTGGTCGATGCGGCTCGATCGGCCCCGTTGGCGCATGCGCGTTTTTAGCGATCGCGCGTAAGGATGTGATTGCCGCAGCCCGCGGATTTTTGTGGTTGCCTGCGCGTCGCATTGCTCGGGTACGCAACCCTGCATGCGTGGCTCGTACGGCGCACGCAGGGCGTCATGCGCTGCGCTCGCCCCCACGCTGCCGCCAGCCACACCTGCGCAGGGAGTGCGGCATTGCGTCCACACGCGCAGCCCATCGGCATGGGCGGCTGTCGAAGCAGCCATCGCGCATTGCCGCTCTCGCCCGGCACCGGCCATGCGGACGCATCACCGGCACCTGCTGCCCGTCGCGAGCGATGCGTTGCACTTGCCAGCCCGCATGCGTCTAGAATTTGCGCCCCTTGCAACGTCTTCAGCTGATCCCTGCCATGCCCATCTACGGTTTTCAGTGCACTACCTGCGGCCACGCATTCGACCGTCTGCAGAAAATGGCCGACCCCGATCCACAAACCTGCCCGGCCTGCGCCGCGGCCACGATCAAGCGCCAGGTCACCGCGCCGTCGTTCCGCCTGTCCGGCAGCGGCTGGTACGAGACCGACTTCAAATCGGCCGGCGAGAAAAAGAAGAACCTCACCGAAAGCAGCAGCGCCGGTGGCGATGCCAAACCAGCGGCAACCGCGGAGAGCAAGCTGGCCGCCAAGCCCGCGTCCGATCCGGCATGAGTTGCCGCGGCGCGCAGGTTGCGCCGCTCCGCGCGGCGTTGCGCGCCGCAACGACTCCACGTCGAGCACTGCGCTGCCGGCTGTGTCAGGGCGAATCGCGTGGGTGCCTGCCGCCAGCCAGACGGCCGCGCCATGCAATCAGCGTTCGCCGCGGTCAGGACGACGTTCTCCGGTAGCGCGTGCCAAGCGCGCTGAGCGGGCGCGGTGGACGATCTCGCTGGCCGGGCCGGTGTCGATACGCCCGCGTGAACCGGGCCCGGCGCAGTCCCGGCAAAACCTGTGGTGATGCTTGGCGCGTTGCCGCAAGGCTCCGACACGCGTCGCGCGTGCCGTTGGCCGCACTTCCGGGGATCGCCATGACTGCATCCGACAGCCGCGTCCGCCTGCAAGCGTGCAGTCATCTAGAGCGCTGGCGCCGGCGTCTCGCCGAGGCGCGCAGGCCAGTCCTACGCAGCCAGCCTGCGCGGCCGGTGCATCAACGCGCCTCGAAACGCGCCCGGCAGCCATCGTTGACCCACACCGTGGCGCGACGATCGTCGTAGCCCCAGGTGCGGCCTTCCGCACAGCGCGTGTCCGATAACTGGCGGGTCAGCACCGGGCGGCCATAGCGGCCATCCCAGGCGCAGGTGCGCAGGCGCCGGTCGTCGCTGGCGCAGGTGATGGCGTAGCCGTTGCCGGGGCGGTCGTCGCGGCCGCCATAGCCGCCGTCCCAGCCACCGCCACCGCGGGCCTGCGCGAATTCGCCCCGGCAGCCGTCGTCCACCCAGATCCGGCCGCCTTCCTGGCGCCAGTTGCGGCCTTCCACGCAAGGCGTATTGGAGAGTTGGCGCACCAACATGGCGCGACGCCAGCCGGTATCGCAGATTTTCTGGCGCTGGTCGTTGCTCTCGCAGCGCACCGTTCCAGCGACCCCGCCAACGCCGCCGGGGCCATTGCCGCCGCCCCAGCCGCCGCCGTTGCGGGCTTCGACGAAACGGCCGCGACAGCCGTTGTCCACCCAGATCCGGCCGCGCTCGCTGCCCCAATTGCGGCCTTCGATGCAGCGCGTGCCAGAGATATTTTCCACCAGCACCGCGCGGCCGCGGAATGGCGTATCGCAGTCGCGGCGGCGGTTGTCGTTGCTGGAGCAGGTGATGCTGGGGCCATTCCAGCCACGCTCCTGGGCGCTGGCGGTGACGCTGGCAAATGCGCCGGTCAGGGTGATCAGGCCGAAGCCGGAGAGCAGCAGGGCAGCAGGGCAGTGCGCAGCATCGTGTCGTCCTTGGTGCAGGAGGGTCGTGGCGCCTATTCAGCCGGGCACTGACTTAAGCGCCCATGAGCGCCCGCGCATTTGCTCCTGTCGCCCGGCGGCCCCAGAATATCCGGCTTTCCGGCGCTGTCCTGCGTCGGTTTTTCAGCGGAGCTTTCGATGCGTACCCACTTCTGCGGCCTGGTCGACGAGACCTTGATCGGCCAAACCGTCACTCTCGCCGGCTGGACCGACGTGGCCCGCAACCTGGGCGGGGTGTGCTTCATCGACCTGCGCGACCACGAAGGCATCGTGCAGGTGACGGTGGAACCGGTGGCCGGCGACGACGCCAGCGCAGAGCTGTTCAAGGTGGCCGCCAGCCTGGGCTACGAGGACGTGTTGCAGGTGGAAGGTGTGGTGCGCGCGCGTCATGCGGTCAACGACAAGCTGCGCAGCGGCAAGGTGGAAGTGATCGCCACGCGCATCAGCATCCTCAACAAGGCCGCGCCGCTGCCGTTCCACGCGCATGAGAATCCGGGCGAAGAAACCCGCCTGAAGTACCGCTACCTCGACCTGCGTCGCCCGGAAATGCAGCGCATGCAGCGCACCCGCATCAAGCTGGTGCAGGCGCTGCGCCGGCATCTGGATGCGCGCGACTTCCAGGACATCGAAACCCCGATTTTGACCAAGGCCACCCCGGAAGGCGCGCGCGACTTCCTGGTGCCGGCGCGCATGCATCCGGGCGAGTTCTACGCGTTGCCGCAGAGCCCGCAGCTGTTCAAGCAGATCCTGATGGTGGCCGGCTTCGACCGCTACTACCAGATCGCGCGCTGCTTCCGCGACGAAGCGCTGCGCGCCGACCGCCAGCTGGAATTCACCCAGCTCGACATGGAATTCGCCTTCGTGCGCGAGCGCGACGTGCAGGATTTCGTCGAAGACATGATCCGCGCCATCTTCAAGGAAGTGGTGGATGTGGAGCTGGCTGCGCAGTTCCCGCGCATGACCTGGGCCGAGGCGATGCGCCGCTTTGGGTCGGACAAGCCGGACCTGCGTATCGCGCTGGAACTGGTCGACGTGGCCGAGCTGGTCAAGGCCAGCGAATTCCCGGTGTTCACCGCCGCCGCCAACAATGCCGACGGCCGCGTCGCCGCGCTGCGCATCCCCGGCGGTGCCACGCTGTCGCGCAAGCAGATCGACGAATACGCGGCGCACGCCGCCAAGTACGGCGCCAAGGGCCTGGCCTACATCAAGCTGTCGGAGACCGGCGAGGTCAGCTCGCCGATCGCCAAGTTCTTCGGTGAGGAATCCTTCGCCGCGCTGCTCAAGCACGTGGGCGCCGGCAATGGCGACATCGTGTTCTTCGGTGCCGGCGGCTACACCAAGGTGTCCGACTTCATGGGCGCGCTGCGCCTGAAGGCCGGCAAGGACTTCAACCTGATTGCCGACGGCTGGGCGCCGCTGTGGGTCACCGACTTTCCGATGTTCGAATGGGACGATGAGGCGCAGCGTTACGTCGCATTGCATCACCCCTTCACCGCACCGGCGGTGGACGATATTGCCGACCTGCGCGCCAACGCCCGCACCGCGGTCTCGCGCGGCTACGACATGGTGCTCAACGGCAACGAAATCGGCGGCGGCTCGATCCGTATCCATCGCCCGGACATGCAGAGCGCAGTGTTCGAACTGCTGGGCATCGGCGCCGAAGAAGCGCGCGCCAAGTTCGGCTTCCTGCTGGATGCCTTGAACTACGGCGCACCGCCGCACGGCGGCATCGCCTTCGGTATCGACCGCATCGCCGCGCTGATGGCCGGTACAGAGTCGATTCGCGACGTCATCCCGTTCCCCAAGACCACCGGTGCGCAGGATCTGATGACCGACGCCCCGTCGCCGATCGCTGCCGACCAGCTCGCCGAAGTGCACGTACAGGTGCGCCCGAAGCAGGTCTGACCGACCCTGCATGGACACACGGCCACGCCATGGCGCGGCCGTGTGTCCATGCGCAGCGCGCAGCTTGCGCGCAAGGCGTTGTTGACCGATCCGCGCTGCACTCAAGGCGCGTATCGAACAGCTGCACGCGCAGGGTGGCGTGCGCAAGTAACTGCCAGGCAATCGCGCACCGCGACTTTCCGAAATCCTGAGTGCTTGCCCAGCAACTGCGCCCAAGCTCTAGCAGGTGACGCAGCGCTTTTTTTTTGCGTGCCGCTCCGACACGCGCGGCAATCCAACGGACGCGGCAACCAGGCCTCTGGGTTGGTAAGACCACCAGCCGGGCAGACGCATCTGATGCCCGACCCGCAGGGGCGCTCGAACGATTCCCTATTCCCCTCTCCCGATTCCCGATTCCCCATTCCCCATTCCCCATTCCCCATTCCCCATTCCCCATTCCCCATTCCCCATTCCCCATTCCCCATTCCCCACTTGCAGCAACGCCGCAGCATGCGAGAAGCTGCCGCGTCGACTTGCCAGAGGGGCCCGCATGACCCGCATTCGCCGCGCCACGCCGGACGATGCCGAAGCGCTGTCGCTTCTGGCCGCGCAGACCTTTACCGAAACCTTCGGGCATCTGTATCCGGAAGAGGACTTGCGCGGTTTTCTGGAAGAGACCTATGCCGTGGAGCGCGCGCGCACCGTGCTGGCGCACCCGGATTACGCGATCTGGCTGCTGGAGATGGATAACCTGCTGGTCGGCCACGCAGCCGCCGGCCCGTGCGGGTTGCCGCATGATCAGGTGCGTCCCGGCGACGGAGAGCTGAAGCGGTTGTACCTGCTGAAGGACTATCAGAACAGCGGCTGGGGCAGCCGATTGTTCGAAACTGCGCTGCAATGGTTGGAGCGCGAAGGCCCACGCACCTTGTGGATTGGCGTGTGGTCGGAAAATTTCGGCGCACAACGCTTCTACGCCCGCTACGGTTTCGAAAAGGTGGGCGAATACGACTTTCCGGTGGGCAAGATCGTCGACCGCGAATACATCCTGCGGCGCAGCCCGGTGCTGGCAGCGGACTAGTCGCACCAGTGCTGCCGTCCGTTGCCCTTGCGCATTCGCTCTGGCGTCCAGCGCGCAACGCACACGCCTCTGACGCCCTCTGCCGGTAACCATCTCAGTGTCCAGCGCATCACCCACCAGCCCGGCCGCGCCGCGGCGCAGTCAGCGCGAGGGAGCACGTGCCGCGACTGCCGACGTGCTGCTGGTGCACGGCATCTGGAACACCGCGCACTGGCTGCTGCCCTTGGCGCGGCGGATGCGTGCCAACGGGCTGGCGCCTGCGCTGTTCGGGTACGCCAGCGTGCTCGGCGGTCCCGCGCATGCGGTGCCGCGTCTGATCGAACGCCTGCGCGCCAGCCGCGCGCAGCTGGTGGTCTGTCACAGCCTGGGAGGGCTGATGACCCTGCAGGCACTGCAGGATGCCCCCGACCTGGCGGTGCGTCGCGTGGTCTGCCTGGGCTCGCCGTTGTGCGGCAGTGCCGCTGCGCGCGGGCTGGCGCAACGTGGCGGGCTGTGGGCGATGGGCCGCAGCGCCGCGATCTTGCAACAGGGCTTTGTGCGCTGGGACGGCCAGGCCGAGATCGGCCAGGTGGCCGGCAACGTGGCGCGCGGGATCGGCCGCTGGCTCGCCCCGCTTGAGGGTGACTCGGACGGCACCGTGGCGCTGGCCGAAACCCGCCTGCCCGGGCTGCGCGACCATTGCGTGGTGCGGGCAAGCCACAGCGGCCTGTTGCGCTCGCCCGAAGCCGCCGCACAGGCGCTGGCCTTTCTGCGCACCGGCCGCTTCCAGCCGTGAACATGCGCCGGCGGATGGCGCTGCCCCGGTGAAGGCAGGCAATCAGGTAAAATCCGCGCCCTGTCATTGAAGCCAGTCTGGAACCACCCATGGGTAGAGGTCCCTCGATCGAAGGCCGCAAGAACGCCTCCGACGCCAAACGCGGCAAGATGTTTACCAAGATCATCCGCGAGATCAGCGTGGCCGCCCGCGCCGGTGGCGGCGACCCGTCCAACAATCCGCGTCTGCGCACCGCCATGGACAAGGGCCTGTCGTCGAACATGTCCAAGGACGTGATGGAGCGCGCCATCAAGAAGTCCACCGGCGAGCTGGAAGGGGTGGAATACGAAGAAGTGCGCTACGAGGGCTACGCGCCCGGCGGCGTGGCGGTGATCGTGGACTGCCTGACCGACAACCGCGTGCGCACCGTGGCCGATGTGCGCCATGCCTTC
Organism: Xanthomonas sp. NCPPB 3569; assembly: GCF_041475645.2. Lineage (NCBI taxonomy): Bacteria > Pseudomonadati > Pseudomonadota > Gammaproteobacteria > Lysobacterales > Lysobacteraceae > Xanthomonas > Xanthomonas sp. NCPPB 3569. Next base: position 3,674,919 of record NZ_CM192969.1, on the reverse strand, counting down.
AGCAAATGCGGCGGCAACATGGGCACCGAGGGCTCGGTGGCCTTCATGTTCAAGCGCCTGGGCGTGCTGAGCTTCGCTGCCGGCATCGATGAAGACACCCTCACCGATGCCGCCATCGAAGCCGGCGCCGACGATGTGGTGGTGTACCCGGAAGACGGCGCCATCGACGTGCTGACCGCCCCGGACGCCTTCGCCCAGGTCAGGGACGCCCTGGTCGCCGCCGGGCTGGAACCGGCACACGCCGAAATCACCTTCCGCGCCGACAACGACATCGCCGTGGACGGCGATACCGCCGTGCAGGTCCGCAAGCTACTGGACATGCTCGAAGACCTGGACGACGTGCAGGACGTGTATTCGAACGTCGATCAAGCGGCGCTTGGCGCCTAAGGCGCCGGGAATCGGGAATGGAGAATCGGGAATCGAAACGGCAGCATCCTGCATCGCTCGGCAATGTCGAGCACGCCAGTCGGCCGCTTTACCCATTCCCGATTCCCGACTCCCAATTCCCGGCTTCTAGATGACCCGCATCCTGGGCATCGATCCCGGTTCGCAGCGCACCGGCATCGGCATCATCGATATCGACGAGGGCGGTCGCAGCCGGCATGTGCACCACGCGCCGTTGATGCTGCTGGGCGAGGGCGACTTCTCCCAGCGGCTCAAGCGGCTGCTGCAGGGGCTGGGCGAGCTGATCGAGACCTACCGGCCGGATGAGGTGGCGATCGAAAAGGTGTTCATGGGCAAGAGCGCCGCTTCTGCGCTCAAGCTCGGCCACGCGCGCGGCGCGGCAATCTGCGCGGTGGTCATGCGCGACCTGCCGGTGCACGAGTACGCCGCCACCGAAGTCAAGCTGGCGCTGGTCGGCAAGGGCGGCGCGGACAAGGTGCAGGTGCAGCACATGGTCGGCATCATGCTCAACCTGAAAGGCAAGCTGCAGCCCGACGCCGCCGACGCACTGGCGGTCGCCATCACTCACGCCCACGTCCGCGCCACCGCGCAACGCCTGGGCGTCAATACCCAACAGGCCTGGAGCCGCAAAAGATGAGAATCGGGAATCGGGAATCGGGAATCGGGAATCGCAAGAGCAGGGTCCAGAGCAGCGCACGCTGTTTCGATTCCCCATTCCCGATTCCCCATTCCCGGCACTGCCAAGGCGGTGCCCAATGATCGGCCGTCTGCGCGGGATCCTGGCCTACAAGCAGCCGCCGTGGCTGGTGATCGATGTCGGTGGGGTCGGCTATGAGCTGGAGGCGCCGATGAGCACCTTCTACGACCTGCCCGATGTCGGTCGCGACGTGATCCTGTTTACCCATTACGCGCAGAAGGAAGACAGCGTGTCGCTGTACGGTTTCCTGCGCGAAGGCGAGCGGCGGCTGTTCCGCGATGTGCAGAAGGTCACCGGCATCGGCGCCAAGATCGCGCTGGCGGTGTTGTCCGGGGTCAGTGTCGACGAGTTCGCCCGCCTGATCACCAGTGGTGACATCACCGCGCTCACGCGCATTCCCGGCATCGGCAAGAAGACTGCCGAGCGCATGGTGGTGGAACTGCGCGACCGTGCGGCCGATTTCAGCAGCGGCGCACCGATCACCGGCCAGCTGGGGCCCAACGCCGTTTCCGAGGCCACCGTGGCCTTGCAACAGCTGGGCTACAAGCCGGCCGAGGCCGCCCGCATGGCGCGCGACGCCGGTGCAGAAGGCGACGAGGTCGCGACGGTCATTCGCAAGGCGCTGCAAGCCGCGCTGCGCTAGGCGCGGGCGCGATCCATTGCCAGGCCGCAAAGCGGGCGCGGCCGGCACTCGGCATCGACAGGGGCGGCCCGTACACTGCGCATCCTTGCCCGCGGCCAGCCCGTACCTTGGGTGCCTGTGACCTCGGTGCAGGCACCTGCGACAGGTGCTGTCTCCCTCATCATCTTCACGCTGTCTGGCGAAAACTGCCCACCTCATGTCCCACACCCCCAAATCAGCAGGCTCCAGCCACGCGCCCGCCAATAGCCAGACCGCCCTGGTCATCGGCGCGATCGGCGTCGTCTTCGGCGATATCGGTACCAGCCCGCTGTATACGCTCAAGGAAGCGTTTTCGCCGCACTACGGACTGACCCCGGACCACGACACCGTGCTGGGCATCCTGTCGCTGGTGTTCTGGGCGCTGATGCTGGTGGTCACGCTCAAATACGTCACCGTGATCATGCGTGCCGACAACGACGGCGAGGGCGGCATCATGGCGCTGACCGCGCTGGCGCAACGCACGCTGCCTGGCGGTTCGCGCTCGATGTATGTGGTCGGCATCCTCGGCATCTTCGGTGCCTCGCTGTTCTTTGGCGACGGCGTCATCACCCCGGCGATTTCGGTGCTGTCGGCAGTGGAAGGCCTGGAGGTGGCCGCGCCCAAGCTGGAGCCGTTCGTGGTGCCGATTACCCTGGTGGTGCTGGGCATGCTGTTCCTGGCGCAGCGCTTCGGGACCGAACGTGTCGGCAAGGCATTCGGGCCGATCACCCTGCTCTGGTTCTTCGCGTTGGGCGCGATCGGCGTCTACAACATGGCCCGCGCACCGGAAGTGCTGCATGCACTGAATCCGTGGTGGGGCGTGCGCTTCTTCGCGCAACACAACTGGCATGCGGTGTTCGTGCTGGGCGCGGTGGTGCTGGCGGTGACCGGCGGCGAAGCGCTGTATGCGGACATGGGCCATTTCGGCGCCAAGGCGATCCGTCGCTCGTGGCAGTTCGTGGTGTTGCCGATGCTGACCTTGACCTACCTGGGGCAGGGCGCGCTGGTGCTGCGCAATCCGGCCGCGGTCAGCAACCCGTTCTACGAGGCGGTGCCGGAGTGGGCGCTGTACCCGATGATCGTGCTGGCCACCGCCGCCACGGTGATCGCCTCCCAGGCACTGATCACCGGCGCCTATTCGGTGGCCAGCCAGGCCATGCAGCTCGGCTACATCCCGCGCATGCACATTCGCCATACCTCGCACTCCACCATCGGACAAATCTATGTGCCGGCGGTGAATTGGTGCCTGCTGGCGCTGGTGGCGGTGGCAGTGATCGGTTTCGGCGACTCGGCCTCGCTGGCCACCGCCTACGGCGTCTCGGTGACCGGCACCATGCTGATCACCACCGTGTTGATGATCATCTACGCGCGCGCCAACCCGCGCGTGCCGGCGCCGCTGCTGTGGTTGTTCGCGCTGGTGTTCCTGGCGGTGGACTGCGCGTTCTTCTACGCCAACATCATCAAGTTCCTGGACGGCGCCTGGTTCCCGTTGTTGCTGGGCCTGATCCTGTTCACCCTGATGCGCACCTGGCGCCGCGGCCGCAAGTTGCTGCACGACGAGATCCGCAAGGACGGCATCAAGCTGGACACCTTCCTGCCCGGGTTGATGCTGGCGCCGCCGGTGCGCGTGCCCGGCACGGCCGTGTTCCTGACCGCCGACCCGATGGTGGTGCCGCACGCGCTGATGCATAACCTCAAGCACAACAAGGTGCTGCACGAGCGCAATGTATTCCTGACCGTGGAGACCCTGCAGGTGCCGTACGCAGCCGCCGGGAAACGGCTGAAGATCGACGCGATCGGCGACGAGTTCTACCGTGTGCATGTGCGCTTCGGTTTCATGGAGACCCCAGACGTGCCGCTGGCGCTGATGCGCTCCTGCGACCAGGGCGGGATCTATTTCGACCCGATGGACACCACCTATTTCGCCAGCCGCGAGACCATCGTGGCCAGCGCCAACCGCGGCATGCCGATCTGGCGCGACAAGCTGTTCGCGCTGATGCATCGCAATGCCGCCCCGGCCACCGGATTCTTCCGCATCCCCGGCAACCGCCTGGTGGAGCTGGGCGCACAAGTCGAGATCTAGGCATGGCAGCGCTCAAGTGGATGGTCTACGGGCGCTCCCCCAGCCTGGACACCTTCTGGGACGAACCACTCAACCTCGGGCGCATGCCGGCGACCGAGGCTGCGATCGCAGCGGCCCAGGCGCGGCTCGGCGTTCGCCTGCCGGGCTGGCTGCTGGAGTTGTACGCGCGCTATGACGGTGGCGCGGTGCAGATGGCACGCGGCCAGTCCCTTGAAGAGCCGGACAACTGGCTCAAGGCCGAGTGGCTGATCCCGCGTGCGCGCCTGCTCGGCTGTGCAGACCTGTTCTCCTTTGCCGAGGTGCGCGCCGGCCAGGACTATCGTGACGATGCCTATGACGGTTTGGCGGAATGTGGCGACGACCGCCGCCTGATCGCCATCGCAGCCGATGATCGTTCGCCCAGCCGCGCGCTGTGCCTGGATTACTCCGCATCGGATGCCGAGCCCGCCCTGGTCTATGTCGATGCGGGCAACAAGCGCCGTCTGGCCGTGTTCGCCAATGTGGACGATCTGCTGGCGCAACTGGTCGATGTCGTGTACTGGTCCCCCGCTTTGCAGGCCAGGCACGATGGGGACGCTGTGCACTGGCAGCCGCAGCCACCGGCAGTGACCACGTTCTGGAGCGGCCCCGGCCACTGGAACGCACAGGCGGCCGCTGCGGACGACGAGGCCTTCGCCGCGGCCGAGGCACGGCTGGGCGTGCGACTGCCGGCGCTGCTCAAGCGGCTGTACGCCGTGCAGGACGGCGGCGACACCGGCTGGTGCTGGGTGCCGCGAACCCGCTTTCCGTCCGATCGCTATGTGGATTGGGAATGCGTGCTGGTGGATCGCGATCTGCCGCCGCTGGCGCACATCCGCAGCGTGTTGGATTTTGCCGATGCCTTCGAAGACCGGACTGACTTCAGTGCCGCAGCCTGCCTGCACGCCGGCCTGGATCGGGTGCTGGTGCTGGCCTGCCACAACGTCGATAGCCTGCTGTGCCTGGACTATCGTGCGCGCGGGCCGCAGCACGAGCCGGAGGTTGTCTATTTCGAGACCTGGGATGGTCTGGTGCCGACCTGGCGCGCCGCGAGCTTCGATGCGTTCTTCGGCGTACTACGGCAAGCCGAGCTTGAGCTCTAGAGGTTGGGCCATCCGCGCGCGGCATGAGAAGATGGTCGGATGACCGAGCAGCGCATCATCGCCAGCAGCTCCACCCGCGAAGACGACGCCGCCGATGCGAGCATTCGTCCCAAGCGCCTTGCCGATTATCTCGGCCAGCAGCCGGTGCGCGAGCAGATGGAGATCTACATCCAGGCGGCCAAGGCGCGTGGCGAGGCGATGGATCATGTGCTGATCTTCGGCCCGCCCGGGCTCGGCAAGACCACGCTGAGTCACGTCATCGCCAACGAGCTGGGCGTGAGCCTGCGCGTGACCTCCGGCCCGGTGATCGAAAAGGCCGGCGATCTGGCCGCGCTGCTGACCAACCTGCAGCCACACGATGTGTTGTTCATCGACGAAATCCATCGCCTCTCGCCGGTGGTGGAAGAAGTGCTGTATCCGGCGATGGAAGATTTCCAGATCGACATCATGATCGGCGACGGCCCGGCTGCGCGTTCGATCAAGATCGATCTGCCGCCGTTCACCCTGATCGGCGCCACCACGCGTGCCGGGTTGCTGACCGCACCGCTGCGCGACCGCTTCGGCATCGTGCAACGGCTGGAGTTCTATTCCCCGCAGGAACTGACCCGCATCGTGATCCGCTCGGCGGCGATCCTCGGCATCGACTGCACGCCCGAAGGCGCGGCGGAAATCGCACGCCGCGCGCGCGGTACCCCGCGTATCGCCAATCGCTTGCTGCGTCGCGTACGCGACTACGCACAGGTCAAGGCGGCCGGGCATATCGATCTGCCGGTGGCGCAGGCGGCCATGCAGATGCTCAAGGTCGACCCGGAAGGCTTTGACGAGCTCGACCGCCGCATGTTGCGCACCATCGTCGAGCACTTCGACGGCGGCCCGGTCGGCGTGGAATCGTTGGCCGCCTCGCTGTCGGAAGAGCGCGGCACGCTGGAAGATGTCATCGAGCCGTACCTGATCCAGCAGGGCTTTCTGGTCCGCACCGCGCGCGGCCGCATGGTCACGCCCAAGGCCTATCTGCATCTGGGCCTGAAACCGCCGCGCGACCGCGCCCCGGGCATCGGCGAACCGGGAGACCTGTTTTGAGAACGCTCTGTTGGTCGCCAACCTGGGCCGTCCCGAACGAAGCTCCGTGCCCATGACCATCGAATCCCGATTCCCGAATCCCCAATCCCCGCCGGTATTCAGTTGGCCGACACGCGTCTACTGGGAAGATACCGACGCCGGCGGGGTGGTCTACCACGCGCGCTACGTTGCCTTCATGGAACGTGCGCGCACGGAGTGGATGCGCGCGCTCGGTTACGGGCAGGAGCGTATGCGCCAGGAGCACGACCTGGTGTTTGCGGTTCGCTCGATGCAACTGGATTTCCTCAAGCCGGCCCGGCTCGACGACGCGCTGTCAGTGTCGGCGGTGTTGCTGCGATGCAGACGGGCCAGCCTGCTGTTCGCGCAATCGGTCCGTCGCGAAGGCGAAGTGCTGCTGACCGCCGAGGTGCGCATTGCCGCGCTCGGTGCCAGCGACTTCCGTCCGCGTGGCATGGACGATGCGCTGTATGACGTGTTGAAAGCTCTAGAAACCCCAGAATCCGATTACTGAGGAACGAACGGATGTCGATTGCATTGCTCCTGGCCCTGCAGGACACGGTAGTGGAAGCACTACCGCAGGACGTCGCCGCTGCCGCGGCGCAGACCGCCAGCGTGGCGCACAACAGCAGCATCAACTATGTGGACCTGATCCTGCGCGCCAGTATCCCGGTCAAGATCATCGTGCTGCTGCTGCTGATCGGCTCGTTCATCAGCTGGGTGATCATTTTCCGCAAGGCGCGTGCGTTCAAGCTGGCCAATCGCGAGGCCGACGAGTTCGAGAACCGCTTCTGGTCCGGTGCGGACCTGGCCAAGCTGTATGCCTCGGCAACCGACCGCAACCGGACCGTTGGCGGTCTGGAGTCGATGTTCGAAAGCGGCTTCCGCGAGTTCTCGCGCCTGCGCGATCGCCGCCGTCTGGACGCGCGCGTGCAACTGGAAGGCGCGCAGCGCGCCATGCGCACTGCCTTTACCCGTGAGGTCGACCAGCTCGAGCGCAATCTCGAATTGCTGGCCAACATCGGCTCCACCGCGCCGTACGTCGGCCTGGTCGGTACCGTGTTCGGCATCATGGTGACCATGCACGACATGGTCAGCAGCGGCGAGCAGGCCGGCATCGCGGCCGTGGCGCCGGGTATCTCCGAAGCGCTGTTCGCCACCGCCATCGGCCTGTTCGTGGCGATTCCGGCGGTGTGGGCCTACAACCGCTTCACCACCCGCGTGGAACGGCTGTCGGTGCGCTACGAGACCTTCGCCGACGAGTTCAGCTCCATCCTGCAGCGCCAGGCTGGCGCGGACGAGTGATGCGCGCTCCCGGCATGCATCCGCACGGTTTGATGCGGGACGTGGCCGGGCGAGCCAGTCGCGTCGATGCACAGCGTGATGCGCGGCTGTCCCTCACCCGGGCGCCGCGCGACTCCACTGCCGCCCGGCGCCGAGGATTAATTAGGAACGTTTCGCGATGATCTCCGGTATTTCCCGTCGTAAGAAGCGCAAGCTCAAATCCGACATCAACGTCGTGCCGTATATCGACGTGATGCTGGTGCTGCTGATCATCTTCATGGTCACCGCACCGCTGCTGACCCTGAGCACCGACGTCAGTCTGCCCAGCTCGCGCGCCAAGGCGCTGGAGAGCAAGCAGGACCCGGTGGTGGTGGTGGTCGCTGCCGATGGCAAATTGGCGCTGCAACTGCCCAAGGGCAAGCCGCAGGCGATGGACGTGGCCGCGCTGCAGGCACAGTTGGCTGCCATCGTGGCGCAGGACAAGGACGCACGTGTGGTGGTGGCCGGCGATCGCGCCGCGCCGTACCAGAAGATCATGGACGCCATCGACGTGCTCAAGCAGGCCAAGGTCGAGAAGGTGGGCCTGATTTCCGACTCCGGCGGCAGCGCAGGCAGCGATGCACGCTGACGCGCTCCCCACGCAGACGGCGCGCGACGACGGCTGGTTTCGACCGGTCGTCCTGGCATTGGTCGTGCACGTCCTGGTCGCGCTGGTGTTCATCGCCGGCTGGCTGTGGTCGCCGGAACGCTCGGTGGAACCGGCAGCCGGCGACCCCAGCATGGAGGCCTCGCTGGACGTGTCGGCTGCCGAGGCGCGGGTTGCGCGCCAGGCATTGAAGGCCACGCCGGTCGAAACGCCGCCCCCGCCTGCGCCGTTGCCCGAACCCGCGCCGGAAGACAGCGTGCCACCGCCGCAGCCGATCCCCGAGCCGCGCCCGCAGGATGCACCCACGCCGCAGCAGGCGCAGGCACAGGAGCGCGTCGCCCAGCCCGACAAGGTCGACCAGGAGCGCGTGGATGCATTGGCCATTTCCGCCGAAAAGGCCAAGCAGGAACAGGAAGCCAAGCGTCGCCAGGAGCAGATCGACCTGACCGAGCGCAAACGCCAGGAAGAGGCCGAGCAGAAATTGCGCCTGGCCAAGCAGCAGGAAGAAGCCGACGCCAAGAAGAAACAGGCGGCCGCACAGCAGGCGGCGGAAGAAGCCGAACGCCAGAAGAAGATCGCCGAGATCCGTCGTCAGCGCGCGCAAGCCGATAAGGAAATGGCGCTGGCCGAGCAGAAGTTGCGCCAGGTCGCGGCCGCGCGTGCGCAACAGGCCTCCGCGGCCGCGGCGACCAGCGCGCAGCCGACCGCAGGGCAGGGCGGTACCAGTACCGACCTGTCGGCCAAGTACGCTGCCGCGATCCAGCAGAAAGTGCTGGCGCAATGGGTGCGTCCGCCGTCGGTGCCGCCAGGCCAAAAATGCACCATCAACATCCGCCAGTTGCCGGGCGGCAGCGTGATGGAGGCCAAGGTAGCACCCGGCTGCCCCTACGACGAGGCTGGCCAGCGTTCGATCGAAGCCGCCGTGTTGAGCGCCCAGCCGTTGCCCTACCGCGGTTTCGAATCGGTGTTCCAGCGCAACCTGACCTTTGTGTTCACGGCGCAGGATCAGTGACCCTGGTCTGGCTGCGGCGACCACTGTCGCCGCAGCCTGATGCCACCCCGCGTTATCGTCCATGGGGCTGTCCATGTCGCTACACCATCGCTCGCTCCGTTTTCACGTCACCTCATTCACGATTGCGAGTATGTTCACTCGTTGATTGCTATCCCTTGCACACTTTTCCTGCCCGATCCGAGCCGTCCATGAAAAAACCGCTGCGTTGGCTAGCCGCCTTGACCGCCCTGTTGTTGCCGCTGAGCGCACTCGCGCAGCAGCAAGGCCTCACCATCGATATCGTCGGCGGTAGCGCGTCTGCCACGCCGATCGCCGTCATTCCGATGCCCTATCAGGGCTCGGGCACCGCGCCGCAGACCGACGTATCCGCCGTGGTCGGCGCCGACCTGGATCGTTCCGGCCAGTTCCGCACGTTGCCGGCTGCGCAGATCGTCGAAAAGCCGACCCGTGGCACCGAGGTGCAGTTCCAGACCTGGCGCACCCTCAAGCAGAACTACATCGTGGTCGGCCGCGTCATGGACGCCGGCGAAGGCGCATACCGGGTCGAATACGAGTTGTTCGACGTGGCCAAGGGCGAGCGCATGCTGGGCCTGGCGATGACCGCGCGTGCCAACGCAATGCGCGATGTTTCGCACCAGATGGCCGATGCCATCTACGAAAAAATCACTGGCGTGCGCGGTGCATTCTGGACCCGCATTGCCTACGTGACCGCCAGCGGCAAGGGCGGCGCCATGCGTTATGCGCTGATGGTGGCTGACTCGGATGGCTACAACCCGCAAACCATCGTGCGTTCGGCCGAGCCGCTGCTGTCGCCGAACTGGAGCCCGGACGGCAAGAAGTTGGCGTATGTGAGCTTCGAGCGCGGCAACTCGTCGATCTACCTGCAGGACATCGCCACCGGCGCACGCGAGCTGGTCTCCAGCTTCCGCGGCATCAACGGCGCACCGTCGTTCTCGCCGGACGGGCGTCGCCTGGCGCTGGCGCTGTCGCGCAGCGGTAACCCGGAAATCTACGTAATGGACCTGGGAAGCAAGCAGCTGACCCAGCTCACCAACCACTTCGGCATCGACACCGAGCCGACCTGGGCGCCGGATGGCGGCAGCATCTACTTCACCTCTGATCGTGGCGGTCGTCCGCAGATCTACCAGGTGGCAGCCAGCGGCGGCAGCGCCAACCGCGTGACCTTCCAAGGCAACTACAACGCCACCGCCAGCGTGTCGTTCGACGGCAAGAAGATTGCCGTGGCACAGGGCAGCGGCAACACCTACCGCATCGCGATGATGGACCGCAGCCTGGGTTCGCCCAGCTGGAGCACGCTGTCGCCGGGTTCGCTGGACGAATCGCCGAGCTTTGCGCCTAACGCCAGCATGGTGTTGTACGCCGCACGCGAAGGCGGCCGTGGCGTGCTGTACGCGGTCTCTTCCGACGCTCGGGTCCGCCAGCGCCTGGTGCTGGCCGACGGCGATGTGAGAGAACCCGCATGGGGGCCTTACCGAACCGCGCATTAATGTTAATATTTCGCTGCGTTAAACCACTCATTGGCCCAGAGCCTCCATAGGTACCCCATGAACAAGTCCACCCGCGTCTTGCTTGTCTCCCTGCTGTCCGTTGCTGTGCTGGCTGGTTGCTCGAAGAAGGTGAAGGAAACTCCGCCTCCTGCGACCGATACCACCGCTGGTTCCTCGGTTCCCACCGGCCCGTCCACCTCTGGCCTGTACGGCCCGGGCGACCTGGATACCGATGCCTGCCTGCGTCAGCGCGTTGTTTACTTCGATCTGGATCAGGACTCCCTGAAGCCGGAATTCCAGGCCATCATGGCTTGCCACGCCAAGTACCTGCGTGACCGCCCTTCCTCGCGCATCACCCTGCAGGGCAATGCGGACGAGCGCGGTTCGCGTGAGTACAACATGGGTCTGGGCGAGCGTCGCGGCAATGCCGTGTCGTCCTCGCTGCAGGCTGCCGGCGGTTCGGCCAGCCAGCTGACCGTCGTCAGCTACGGCGAAGAGCGTCCGGTCTGCACCGAGTCGAACGAGTCCTGCTGGTCGCAGAACCGCCGCGTCGAAATCGTGTACACGGCTCAGTAAGAAGCGATGCGCTTTCGAATGACATCCCTGTTCGTCGCGGCGGCCCTTGTGGTCGCCGCGCCGGCATACGCCCAGCGAGCCAGTCTCGCTGATCGTGTGGCCGTGCTCGAGCAGCAGCAGGCCAATAGCCAGGCCAACAACGATCTCCTCAATCAGCTGCAGCAGGCGCGTTCGGACCTGCAGGCGTTGCGGTCGACCGTCGAACAGCTGCAGCACGACAATGAGCAACTCAAGCAGCAGTCCAAGGACCAATACCTGGACCTGGATGGACGCTTGAACCGGTTGGAAGGCGCAGGTGGCGCAACACCGCCATTGCCCCCAGCGACCGGCAGCGTGACCCCGGCCCCGGCACCTGCCGCGCGGCCCGCAGTGGCGGCAACTTCCGAGAAGCCGCCCACCGTCCATGGCGACCCGGGCACCCTGGCCGTCAGCAACGACGAACGTACTGCCTACAACGTGGCCTTCGATGCGTTGAAGAACGGCAAGTACGACGATGCATCGCAGCTGTTCCTGAGCTTTCTGGAGCTCTATCCCAACGGCGTCTATACCCCCAATGCCTTGTATTGGCTGGGCGAAAGCTATTACGCCACCCGCAATTTCCAGCTTGCCGAGACGCAGTTCCGCGATCTCGTCAGCCGTTATCCCACCCATGACAAGGCCGCCGGCGGCTTGTTGAAGCTTGGCCTGTCGCAGTACGGCGAAGGCAAGAACAACGAGGCCCAGCAGACCTTGCAGCAGGTCGCTACGCAGTACCCTGGCTCCGACGCGGCACGCGTTGCGCAGGAGCGCCTGCAGTCCATCCGTCTCGGCCAGCAACTGCGCTGAGCCTGCGCGTCTGTGCCGGTCGGCACGGCGCATACTTCGCCCATGAACGCCGCCGTCCCCAGCGAGATCGTCCAGTCGCCATTGCCGCGATTGAAGATCACCGAAATCTTTTTGTCCCTGCAAGGCGAGGCCGATGCCGCCGGCTGGCCGACGGTGTTCGTGCGCCTGACCGGCTGCCCGTTGCGCTGCCTGTATTGCGACACTGCCTACGCGTTCCATGGCGGGCAGTGGCATGACATCGACGCCATCGTTGCCGAGGTCGCCAGTCATGGCGTGCGCCATGTCTGCGTGACCGGTGGCGAGCCGTTGGCACAGAAGCGTTGTCTGTTATTGCTGGAGAAGCTTTGCGACGCCGGTTACGACGTTTCGCTGGAAACTTCCGGTGCGCTGGACGTGTCTGCCGTGGATCCGCGCGTTTCGCGCGTGGTCGACATCAAGACGCCCGCATCCGGCGAGCAGGCGCGCAATCGCTGGGAAAACCTGCCGCTGCTGACCGCACGCGACCAGATCAAGTTGGTGATTTGCAGCCGCGCCGACTACGAATGGTCGCGCGAGGTCGTCGCCGCGCATGGCCTGGATCGCCGCTGCACGGTGTGGTTTTCGCCGAGCAAAAGCGAGGTAAGCGCGCGCCAGCTGGCCGACTGGATCGTGGCAGATCGCTTGCCGGTGCGCTTCCAGATGCAGCTGCATAAGCTGCTGTGGAACGACGAGGCTGGGCGCTGAGGATCAGGCAGGTAACGCGGCGCCTCAGGAACCCGCCTTACGCTGGCAAAAAGATCTGGGCGGTAAGTCGGTCTGATCTGGCAGCGGGCGATCCCACAAGGTGGCAAAGACCTTAGGCGCACGGCGATGACGTCGCGGTGCATCGGTACCTGCAGGCTTGCAGGGCGACCGAAGATTGCGGAATGGCGGAGTGGGTGCCTTCTTGCGCAGCGATGAAGTTCGCTGAAAGCCTTGCTGGAGATGGTGGGCCGTGATGGATTCGAACCATCGACCAAAAGATTAAAAGTCTTCTGCTCTACCGACTGAGCTAACGGCCCACTGACCCCGACATTGCGTCGGGGTGCGCATTCTACCCTACGCGGGCGTCAAGACAAAATGGCGTAGTGCGTGGGGTCGGGAACGCCGGCATCGGCGAAGCCGGCTGCGCGCAGGCGGCAGGCGTCGCAGTGGCCGCAGGCGCGCCCATCCGCATCGGCGCGGTAGCAGGAGACCGTGAGGCCGAAGTCCACACCCAGGCGCACGCCTTCACGGACGATGTCGGCCTTGCTGAGGAACTGCAGCGGTGCGTGCACGCGTAGCCCTGCACCTTCCACGCCTGCCTTGGTGGCCAGGTTGGCCAGCACCTCGAAAGCGCGCACGAACTCGGGACGGCAATCGGGGTAGCCAGAGTAGTCCACCGCATTGACGCCACAAAACAAGTCGTTGGCGCCGATGACCTCGGCCCAGCCGAGCGCCAGCGACAGCATGATGGTGTTGCGCGCAGGGACGTACGTGACCGGGATGCCTTCGCCGCCAGCGTCGGGGACGTCGATGTCGTCGGTCAACGCCGAGCCGCCGATGCTGCGCAGGTCCACGTCGACCACCTTATGCGCAATGACGCCCTGCGCGGCAGCAACGCGCGCTGCGGCGTCCAGTTCCGACGTGTGGCGTTGGCCATAGCGCACGCTTAGCGCGTAGACGGCAAAGCCCTGCTCCTGCGCGAGTGCGATAACGGCGGCGGAATCCATGCCACCGGACAACAGAACAACGGCTTTTTTCATGACGAATCGGCAATCACTGCGGAATAACCCCGAAGGCTATCAGGGACGGTGGTGCAGGGCGACCAGGAACCGGTCATCACTACGGCTTTGGTTGGTGCGGGATTGGCCGCGCAAGAGGAAAGAGTGGAGTGCAGTTGCGTTATCGATCGATTGCAACCGGTCTCTTCGGTGACGGCGGGCGTTTTCTGCGCTGGATTCGACGTCAAATACGCATGATCAGGCGTTCACGTAAGTGCATTTATCGTTCGCATCAATTTTGGAAGCATGACGCAATGGCCGAGCATCAGGAAGACGCAGCGAAATCGCGCATTTACGAGGCCCTGCTACAGGCAACACCGGATCTTTTGTATGTGTTCGATATCCAGCATCGCTTCGTCTACGCCAATCAGGCGTTGTTGACGATGTGGGGCATGCGCTGGGAAGACGCCTGCGGCAAGACCTGCCTGGAACTGGGCTACGAGCCCTGGCATGCGGCCATGCACGATGAAGAGATCGAACAGGTGATCGCAACAGGCCAGCCGGTGCGCGGCGAGGTGCCATTCCCGCATACCACCAAGGGCCTGCGCATCTACGACTACATTTTTACTCCGGTATTCGGACCCGATGGCAGGGTCGAGGCGATCGCTGGCGCCACGCGCGACATCACCGAGCACAAGCAGCATGAGCAGCACCTGCAACTGTTGATCAACGAGCTCAACCACCGGGTCAAGAATTCGTTGGTAATGGTGCAATCGTTGGCGCGGCAGTCGTTCACCAACGCCGGCGGCTTGGCCGACGCTCAGGAAAAGCTCGACGCGCGCTTGCTGGCGCTGTCGCGGGCACACGACACGCTGACGCGCGAAAACTGGGTCAGTGCCGACGTCCTGGAACTGACCCGCGACGCTGCCGCGCTGTATGAGTCGCACGACAGCCAGCGCTTCACGCTGCAGGGCGATTCTTGTCGGCTGGATCCGCGGCGGGCATTGGCGCTGTCGATGGCGCTGCATGAGCTGTGCACGAACGCGCTCAAGCACGGCGCATTATCCTTGCCAGCTGGGAATGTCATGGTTTCGTGGGAGCGCAGCACACGCGGCGAGCAGGAGCGCCTCGAATTGATCTGGCGCGAAAGCGGGGGGCCGCCCGTGCAACCACCCACGCACAAAGGATTCGGCACGCGTCTTTTGGAGCGTGGCTTGAAGCACGACCTCAAGGGCGAGGTTGAGCTGTCGTTCGACCCGGCTGGCGTGTGTTTCCGCGTTTCCATCCCGTTGCCGCCCGAGCATGCCGAGGCACGGCCATGACCATGCGCGTGCTCCTGGTCGAAGACGAGTCGTTGGTGGCGATGCTCCTGGAGGATTGCCTGGCGGAACTGGGCTACGAGGTGGCGGCAACCGTGGCCGACGTGGACGCAGCGCTGCAAGCGGTGCAGGAAGGCAACCTCGACCTGGCACTGCTGGACATCAATCTTGGCGGCACCTTGTCGTTTCCAATTGCAGAAGAACTGGACGCGCGCGGTGTTCCGTATATCTTCGTGACCGGCTATGCGCAGGGCGGGATTCCCGAGAAGTACCGGCACCGGCACGGTCTGCAGAAGCCTTTCCATTTTCGCGATCTAAAACATGCGCTCTCGCTGTTGCAGCAGCGCAGCGCCGAGTGATCGAGCGCGTGTGTTGCCGAAGTTGAACGACACGGGTAGCCGGCGAGAAGTGCGATAGCCCTGTCTGCCACAGTGCGCTGGCGCGCATGCCCCGCAAGCCGATGCATGGCAGCCCGGCGATGGGCAGGCAGTGAGAACGGTGGCTGTGGTGTCTATCTGCTGCCACGCAAGCTGGTGGCAGCGGCCTCGCGCAGTGCCTGGCTGAGTTGCTGCAAGGCGCTCGAGCGCACAGCGGCGTATTGCCAGTACAGCGGGACATCGAGCCAGCGGGTGGGGTCGATGATGACGACCTGCTGGTTGCGCACCGCAGGCAGCACCATCGCTTCGGGTGCCAGGCACCAGCCGAGTCCGCGTGCAGCGGCTTCGACGAAACCGGTGGAGGTGGGCAGGTAATGCGTGGGCGGGGCCAACCGGGTGCGCGTGATGCGCCTGACGAAGCGCGCCTGCAACGTGTCCTTGCGATTGAATACCATCATCGGCGCCTGGTCCAGCGCGCTGGCCGTAAAGCCACCCTTGAAGTGCGCAGCGACGAACGCTGCCGATGCGACTGCGTGGTACCGCATCACGCCCAATGCGTGGACATTGCAGCCCTGCAGTGGCGCGCGCTCGGAGGTGACCGCGCCCAGTACGCTGCCAGTGCGCAACAATTCCAGGGTGTGATCCTGGTCGTCCACCTGCACATCGAACAGGAAGTTGTGCGTCTGGTGCAGCGACGACAACGCCTGCAGGAACCAGGTTTGTAGCGAGTCGTCATTGACCGCGATGGCGAGTGTGCGCAGATGGCCGGCGACGCCATCGCCAGGCAGGAAGTCGGCAATCGCTTCGGCTTCGAGTACCTGCATGGGCTTAAGTCGGCGCAACAGCCGTTCGCCTGCCGGTGTTGGCCGGCAAGGCGCCTTACGCATGACCAGTACCTGCCCCAGTCGATCTTCGAGCGCCTTGATGCGTTGCGAGATTGCCGAGGGCGTTACCGCCAGCCGCTGTGCAGCAGCGTCGAAGCTGCCTTCGTCCAATACGGCTGCGAATGCGGCCAGTTGAGGATGTAGGAGATCCATAGTTTGAGCGCATTAGAAGATCTAAGCAGCATACAGATTATTTAGTTTTTCTAATGATCTGCAATGGCAGACGATGCACTCCTTACCCGGAGACAACACTGTGATCGCTCAAGCAATAATCGCCGGCTTTCTCGCCGGTGTCGGCCTCATCGTTGCGATTGGCGCGCAGAATGCGTTCGTGCTGCGGCAAGGACTCAAGCGCCAGCACGTGGGGCTAGTGGTGACGATCTGCGTACTAGGGGATATCGCGCTGATATTGCTCGGTGTCGCCGGAATCGGCGTATTGGCGCAGCAATGGTCGGGCCTGCTGCAGCTGCTGCGTTACGCAGGTGCCGCATTTCTTGCAGTCTATGGCTGGATGGCCGCGCGCCGTGCCTGGCGCGGCGAAGGCACAATGACCCCGGCGCAACAGGGCGAAGAACACTGGCAACGCGCAGTGCTCACCTGCCTGGCGTTTACCTTCCTCAATCCGCACGTCTATCTCGATACGATGCTCTTGCTCGGCAGCCTGGCCACGCATTATCCCGGTGCGTTGCGCTGGGCATTTGCGCTCGGTGCGTGTATCGCCAGCGTCAGTTGGTTCTCTGGCCTGGGCTATGGCGCCCGCTTGTTGCAGCCGGTGTTCCGGCATCCGCGTGCGTGGCAGATACTGGATGGACTGATCGCGGTCTTCATGCTGCTGCTGTGTGTGCTGTTGCTGCTACCCGAGCACGTGGCGCTGCGCTAATCGCTCTGTCTGCAGCGTTATGCAGTCATTGCGCAGGTGTGGGAGCCGGAAATTCTGCTGGTCCATGGTGATCTATTGCAGTCCACCCGCCAGGCCGGGCCGTCGGATCGCCGCCGGTGCAGGGATTGCTCGACAATTCGATATGTTCGGCAGTTTATTTGACAGCGAACAGGCGGCGTTGGCGCAGATGGTGTCCCTGCAAAGGTAGCTGCGCCGTTGCAACAGCCAAGCGCGCGCTCAGGGCGCGCTTGGGAGGACGTGAGTGGCTTGTTGCGATCGCCGCCGGCAAGCGCTGCGGTGCGCTCACGCCAGCTGCCCCTTTGAAAGTCAGCCGGCGGCCACGCCACTGCTCAGGCGTGGCGTACCTTGTCCAACAGATGCGCGACCGGTGCGGTAGCGCGCGCGTCTGCGCGGCGTGCCTGCCGTGCATCGATCTTGAAGATGGCGACCGCGTCGGTGAGTTGCACGGCTTGTTCTTCCATGGAGCGGGCGGCGGCAGTGGCTTCTTCCACCAGCGCCGCATTCTGTTGCGTGGTTTCATCCATGTGCGTGATGGTTTGATTGACCTGTTCGATGCCGGCAGATTGCTCCTGCGAGGCCGCCGAAATTTCGCCCATGATGTCGGTGACGCGCTGGACGCTGGCCACGACCTCGCCCATGGTCTTGCCGGCGCTGTGCACCAGTGCCGAGCCTTCGGCCACGCGTTGGACGGAATCGTCGATCAGGTCCTTGATCTCGTTCGCTGCGCCGGAGGAGCGTTGCGCCAGCGTGCGCACTTCCGAGGCAACAACCGCAAAGCCACGACCCTGTTCGCCTGCCCGGGCAGCTTCCACCGCGGCGTTCAGCGCCAGGATGTTGGTCTGGAAGGCAATGCCGTCGATGACGGAGATGATGTCGGCGATCTTCTTGGACGAGGCTTCGATACCACTCATGGTGTCCACGACCTTGCCGACCACAGTGCCCCCTTCCGAGGCCACGCGTGCGGCACCGATCGCCAATTGATTGGCCTGGCGCGCACTCTCGGCATTCTGCTTGACGGTGGAGGTTAGCTCTTCCATCGAGGCGGCGGTCTCTTCCAGGTTGGCTGCCTGCTGCTCGGTCCGCTGCGACAGATCCTGGTTGCCCGCGGCGATCTCGCTGGCAGCCGCGTTGATCGACACGGCCGACTGCTGGATGTTGCCGACGATCTGCGCCAGCTGGCTTGCTGTTGCATTGGCGTCATCGCGCATCTGTGCGAATACGCCGCGGAAGTCGCCGCTCATGCGTGCGGTGAGGTCGCCCGCTGCGATCGACTGCAGCAGTGCCGATAGCGATTGCAGATTGCCGTCCGCGGTGGACATCAACTGGTTCAGGCTCTCCACCATGATGCGGAAGTCGAACTGGAAGCGTTCGACATCACCACGGGCGCTGAAGTCGCCATTGGCGGCGGCCTGCGCAAGGTGCTTGATTTGGTGATTCATCGCAGACAGGTTGAGCTTGACCTGCGACATGGTGTTGCTGAAGGCAGCTTTTTCGCCCGGCAGGGGCTGCATGTCTTCGGAGAGTTCGCCGATGGCATAACGCCCCATGATGCGCGCCAGATCGTTTTGCACGGCCACGTGCGAGGCCACCAATGCGTTGGTGTCGTTGGCCATGCGGCCGTAGTCGCCCGGAAAAACGGTTGCGTCGATGCGGAAGCTGATCTGGCCGTTATCGTGATGCTTGGCCATGTCGGTCTGCGCCGCGATGAGGTTGCGCAGCTGCAGTTGCATCTTGTCCATGGCCTGCAACAGGCGGCCGGTTTCATCCGTTGCGGTGGTGTGCACATCGTTGCGCAGATTGCCTGCGGCAATGGCTTCGGCAGTGCGCGTGGCCTGGCTCAACGGCCTGGTCAGGCTGCGCGTAATCAACCATGCGAGCAGCGCGCTGATCACCAGCGCAGCGATGCCGCCGCTGGCCAGGATGATCTTGCCGTTATGCATCGATGCAACCGCTGCGGCGTACGCATCTTTGCTGAGGCGGCGCTCCAAGGCGGCATTTGCAGCAATTGCGGCTTGTTGCTGGTCCATCGCCGCAGCGGCAGCGCCTTGCAGCAAGGCCTGTGCCTGCTGATTCTGGTCGCGCATGCCGTAGTCGAGAATCTGGTTGTTGAACTTGACCGAGATGTCGCGCTTTTCCTGCACCAGTGCGAGCGCCTTTTTTTCGAGCTCGCTGCTTGGCATCGCAGCCAGGGCATCGTGGGCTTGCTTGTAGCGCGCGCGACTCCTTTCGATGATGTCCAGTGCGCGCCGGTTGGCCGCATCGCCTGACACCATCACCACGTCGCGCAAGCCGATCGCCACATTGGTGTTGGCGTCGAGCATTTCGGAGGATAGCCGGATCCTTTCCATGTTGTTGTTGACGATGGTGTCCAGCTCGTAACGCGCATTGGCCATGGTGATCAGGCCGGTCGCCACCAGCAGGCCCGACAGTAGAATCAGAATACCGAACGCCATTCCGAGGCGACGGCCGACATTGAGGCGTTGCAGATAGTCATTCATGACCGCTTCCAGGTAGTACAGCTGAGCAGCTCGGCGGATGCGGGGTGCATCGACTCAAGCGCCTTGCCCAGCTAGCGGCAGAATTTCAGGGAGCTAAAGACCGTCGATCGAAAATACTTACCGCTGATTCATTACAGATCGGAAGTTTCCTGACACTCGCTTCCGCTGTCCTGACATAGGTGCCCCAGCGCGCAGATTCAGATGCATTTGGCCGGATCGAAGTGTGCTGGTGATGCAGCGATTTTCCGACGTTTTGCCGACATTGGCGCGTGGCCGACAGACGCGTATGACTGGCTATTGGATGCATGCAGGCCAGTTCTGCATCGGGCGCCTGACAAGACAGACGCGAGCCCGATAGCGCATAGGCTGTGCGAGGTACTTCAGTGGAAGGGGCCGCACGCGGCGTCGCGCGTATTCCCGCACCGCAGCATGCATGGCAGGAACATCATGTGCTGCAGTTGGGGCCATCGGGTGCGCACGCAGCGCGCCGCGATGGCGATCACTCTTTGCTCAGGCTTCCAGCGCAGCGAGCACGTCTGCGTGCAGTTGCTTGGCGCCATTCTCGCTGTTGAAGCGCGCAAAGACTTCTTCGCCGGAGATCAGCCCGACCCGAACCGAGTGGCAGTACGACCCGAAGCTTTCGCCAGCGTTGAAGGGGTCGCTGATGACAGAGATATGGTTGAGGCGGACCCGGGCGGTGCCGAACTGGATAAACATCTGCGATCTCCTGTGTGAGCTTCGAGTTTCCCACGTTGTCGTGCGGTGCAGAAGCGTTTGCCGGTGTCTGGGTGCACACGGAGTTTGCCATTGCGTCGATAGCAGGCAGTGCCGGCCTGCGCAGGCGCACCGTCCGATGCGTTGGGCCGCGACTCACGCGGGCAAACAGCCAGCACGTACACTGCCGTCCCCTGATGCTGAGCTCGCCCGATGTCCGATCCGATCCGTCTCGATAAATGTGTGGCTGCCGCGTTCGGCTGCTCGCGTGGCGAGGCCCAGCACTACATCGAGGGCGGGTGGGTCAGCGTGGACGGCGTGGTGGTCGAAGAACCGCAGGCGCTAGCGACCGCGGCGCAGGTCACCCTGGCCGAAAATGCGGTGCCGGTGCCTGCCGAGCCCGCCACCTTGTTGCTGCACAAGCCGGCAGGCGTCTGCGTCGATGCCGCGCTGGCGCTTGCCACGCCGGCAACGCGCAGCGCGCTGGATCAGTCCGACGTACGTGTGCTGAAGCGGCACTTCCTACGCTTACATGCACCGCTGCCGCTGGAAGAGGTGGCCAGCGGCCTGTTGATCCTGAGCCAGGATGGCCGCGTGCTGCGCCGGCTGAGCGCTGACGCTGGCACGATCGAGCAGGAATTCCTGGTGGAAGTGCGGGGTGAGTTGCGCCCTTACGGAATGGCGCGGCTGGCGCATGGCTTGGTCTACCAACAGCGCAGTCTCCCGCCTTGCAAGGTGAGCTGGCAAAGCGAAGACCGCTTGCGGTTTGCAATCAAGCACGTGCAGCCCGGCCAACTGCGCGACATGTGCGGCCAAGTGGGCCTGGAGGTCGTGAGCATTCGCCGCTTGCGCGTGGGCCGGGTGCCGCTGGGCAAGCTGGCGATCGGCGAATGGCGCTACCTGCCGGCAGGCGAGCGGTTCTGACTGCAGCACGGAGTGAGCGGCTGCAGCCGCTGTCAACACGTAGCGCTGGGTGCGCGTGTGCTCAGTCACGGCCAGCAGCGCATGCAGCGATTATTTCTTGTTGCGCTTTTTCTTGGCACGCGTGACCAGAAACAGCACCACGGCAATCACACCAATGACCAGGATGATGAAGGCCGGAGATAAAAACGAATTGTCGCCCATGCGGAACTCCTGACAGTCTTGCGCAGCACAGCGCTGCGATGACGTTAGCCTAGCGAGCAGCCTGCTTGATCGCGTGAAATGCATGGTGTGCTGCAGAAGCAGGCGGATGTTTCCGCCGCTTCGATGACCCAGGGCATCTACGTGCGCGACGCGGAGGCGGACGTTGCCTTGCATCGATCGATGCAGCAATAGTCACCTTGCACGAGTCGGAGTGTGCCTCTGCAGCGTGATTCGGGAAGCATCGCCCCGTGCATCAGGGGGTGGCCAAGCAGGCGCTTGCACAGTGATACGCGCACATCGGCATGCTGCGTGGAGTGAGTGCCGGGGAGCCGATGGGCGATTGCAATGACAATTGCACTGCGGTCAATTGCAGGACGCGACTGGCCTTCCATGCATGGAGCCGGGCGGCAATCGTTTCCTGCTAAACGACTGCACGGACGAACGCACGCGCAGATCGTGGGGGGAAAGCGCGACCATTCTGTCGCGCCTTCGCGCCTTCGCGCCTTCGCTCCTCCGTGTTCCGGCAGGGGCGTGCTCTGCGCCCCGCGAGTTGAGCGGCCCAACAGGCCTCGCGTCCGGTAGCTGCAGTTTAAATGCGGCATCGGTCACGTAAATCGGGCGAGAGCCGACAAGCTGTCGGGACGTTTCCGACAGCCGTCGCGACGACTTGTGCATGACCGTGGGCCTGTGCCCACCGCTCACCGCTCACCGCATCACTGAAACGTGGAAGTGCAGCGGAAACCGGAACAATCGATCTGCACCGTGGTGCCGCTGCTGCAGACCGCGCTGAAGCGCGTGGCGCTGGTGGCCTGCACGGTGCCGCATTGCAGGCCATTGCTGATGCCCTGGGCGCGGCTGGCCGCCGAGTCGGTCGACATCGCTGGGCCTGCAGGCCCAGCGTTGCCTGCGGCTGCCGCAGGCACTGCCGTAACGACTGCCTGCTCGGAGGCTGCCGGTTCGCTCGGCAATGGCAGGGTGACCGCCGACGCGTGCGTGGGGCTGCCGGAACTGGAATTGCGTGTCGCCACCACACCGTGCGCGTTCTCACCCTGCAGCGGCTGGCCCCGGTGCTCACGATGGCGGTCGAAGCTCAGCGTCTGCCCGAACACCAACTGGATCCAGCTCGGGTAGGTATAACCGGTGCCCTTGCTGTGATCGACGATGGCGCCGATCGCCCCGCCGATCAGAATGTTGCCCCAAATGCCCATGTTGGCGCGCGAGATGGAACGGCCCGCGGCATCACTTTGGCCGGGCAGCACGCAGGTCACCTCCAGATCGCGCGCGGAACGACGCACTTGTGCGGTCTGGCCGGACTTCACCGTGACCCGGCTCTTGTCGTTGCTGATGGCGCAGTCGGCGCCGGAAACCAGCTGCCCGTCGGCGGTCTTGGTGTCGATGCGAATTGGCTGGGTCGCGTCGTCCATGACCGTGGCGCAACCGCTTAGCGCAGCCATGGCAATGGCTGCGGTCACTAGATGTCTCATGTTTTCCCCTGGTGTTAAGACACGGTACTGCCAGCCGGGCGATGCGCCGCGTCTGTGGTACTACCGTGTCGTGGTCAATCCCCGTTGCCGCCGCATCGCGCGAGGGCCGGCATTTAATACCGGGATTGTGGGCAACCGTCCAGTCGCGGCCGCTCGTGTTACGCGACTGGCGTGGCCAGCACGCGGTGCTTGGCCATCACGCTGCGGATCGCACTCAGCAGTTGCTCAGGGGTATAGGGCTTTTCTAGGAAGGCCACGCCGTCGGGCAGGATCTCTTCCACATATTCGACCGCCAGGCCGGAAGTCAGCAGCACCGGCAGGTTGTACGGCGCATGCGCGGTCTTGAGCGCCAAGTCCACACCGGTCAAGCCGCCCGGGAAATGGATATCGGAAAACAGCACGTCCACGCGCGGGTCGCTTTCGATCAGGGCCAAGGCTTCTTCGACCGAGCCGGCGCTGCGGCAAGTGAAACCATAGCTCTCCAGCACAAGGCAGCTGAGCTGTCGGGTTCCGTCGCCGTCTTCGACAACGAAGACAACCGGCCGTTCCTTGTTCTGTGGCATGAGCTGGTCTCGTAAGGCAGGCCACATTCTCAGCGATGCGGCAGTGAACCCTCTGTCAACGCACACCTTGCCGTATGGTTACCAGCCGAACGGGCCCGGACCATAGCCACCAGGTGCATAGCGCGGGCCAAAAATGGAGCCCTCACCACGTCCGACACTGATGCTGACGCCAATCTGGTGCGCCTTCCCGTCGTCGTCGTAATAGGTCTTGCAGGAATTCAAATTCACCGCCTGCCAGTTGCTGTTGCCGCCGCGGCTGGAATAGCCCAGGCCTGTCTCGACAGCACCATGCAGCTTGCCCTGGCATTGCTCGGCGCGTTCGGCAGCGATGGAAGCGGCACTTGGCCGGGCCAGCGCCGGCTTGGGGCCGCTCTTGTCGCCGTAGAAGGTGCCCGGCGGGTCGTTGCTGTATTCCGGGTCGGAGCGGAGCTGCACCGGGGCTTGCGGAATGCTCAGGTCCAGCGAACGTGCGGTCGCCGTTTCGGGGCTGCCGTCGCTGGCTTGGGCCAACGCACTTCCAGCGGCGACGCTGCCGGCGGCAAACAGAGTGACCAGGACAAGCAGGCTGCGTTTCATCGGTTGGACTCTACGAAGAGGGGCTGGCAGCGCGTGCCAGCTCGCCCTGTGAAACTAGCAACGGCTGATTGAATGCGCGCTGTCGATCTTGCGGATTTTTGTGGCGTGCGCGGTGTTGTGTTGACACACGCTGCTGCATCAGCCCTGGTCGCGCACGATCTCGATCAATTGCGCGCCGTAGCGCGCCAGCTTGCCGCCGCCGATGCCGCCCACCCGCGACAGCGCATCGATGCTGGTTGGCCGTTGCTCGGCGATGTTGCGCAAGGTGCTGTCGTGGAAGATCACGAAGGCCGGCACGTTCTGTTCCTTGGCCAGATCCGCGCGCAAGCCACGCAAGGCGTTGAACAGCGCCAGATCCTGCGGCTGCACCGGCAGGCCGGTGCGCTGCGCGCTACGCTCGCGCCCGGCAGCCGGATTTTCGCGGCGCATCATGACCTGGCGCTCACCCTTGAGTACCTGACGGCTGGCATCGGTGAGGCGCAGGCCGCCGTGACCTTCGCTATCGACTTCCAGCAGGCTGGCGGCCACCAGCTGGCGAAACACGCCGCGCCAGGTGCGTTCGTCCAGATCGCGGCCGATGCCGTAGGTGCTCAACTGGTCGTGGCCCAGCTGTTTGATGCGTTCGTTTTCGCTGCCGCGCAGGATGTCGATCAAATGGCCCACGCCGAAACGCTGCCCGCTGCGGTAGACGCAACTGAGCGCTTTCTGCGAGGCCACCGTGGCGTCCCACGCGGCGGCCGGGGTCAGGCAGTTGTCGCAGTTGCCGCAGGGTTTGGGATAGGTCTCGCCAAAGCCTGCCAGCAGCACCTGGCGGCGGCATTGCATGGATTCGCAATAGCCAAGCAGGTGGTCGAGCTTGGCGCGCTCCAGGCGCTTGCGCTCTTCGGCCGCTTCGCCTTGTTCGATCATCTGCTTGAGCAGCACCACATCGCCCAGGCCGTAGCACAGCCAGGCCTCGGCCGGGTCGCCGTCGCGGCCGGCGCGGCCGGTTTCCTGGTAGTAGCCCTCCAGCGATTTGGGCAGATCCACGTGCGCCACAAAGCGCACGTCCGGCTTGTCGATGCCCATGCCGAAAGCGATCGTGGCGGCCATGATGATGCCGTCCTCGCGCAGGAAGCGGCGCTGGTTTTTTGCACGCACCTCTGCCGGCAGGCCGGCGTGATAGGGCAGTGCATTGAAGCCTTGCGCGCACAGCTGCTGTGCGGTTTCTTCCACCTTGCGCCGCGACATCGCATACACGATGCCGGCCGCGCCACGATGACGGCCCAGGAATTCCTGCAGCTGCTTGCGCGCGTTGTCCTTCTGCACCACCGTGTAGCGAATGTTGGGGCGGTCGAAGGAACTGACGAAGTGGCGCGCGTCCACCAGATCCAGGCGCTCTGCGATTTCGCGCTGGGTCGGCGGGTCGGCGGTGGCCGTCAGCGCCATGCGCGGAATGTGCGGCCAGCGCTCGTGCAGTACGGTGAGCTGGCGGTATTCCGGACGGAAATCGTGGCCCCATTGCGAGACGCAGTGGGCTTCGTCGATGGCGAACAGCGCAATGCGGCTGCGTTCCAGCAACGAAAGGAAGCGCTGGGTCAGCAAGCGCTCGGGCGCAACATAGAGCAGGTCCAGGTCGCCGGACAGCAGGGCGCGTTCCACGCGCTGGGCGTTTTCTGCATCCAGGGTGGAATTGAGGAATTCGGCGCGCACGCCTAGCTGGCGCAGGGCCTCGACCTGGTCCTGCATGAGCGCGATCAGCGGCGAGACCACGATGCCGATGCCGTCGCGTAGCAGCGCCGGCACCTGGTAGCACAGCGACTTGCCGCCACCGGTGGGCATGAGGACCAGGGCATCGTTGCCGGCAGCGACGTGTTCGACGATGGCCTGCTGCGGGCCGCGGAAGTCGTTGTAGCCGAAGACGCGGCTGAGCAGTTCGTGGGCGGGGGAAGACATCCGCCTAGGATACCGTGCGGGTCAAGCCCTGGCCGGGCAGATGCTGGGTGGGACGACGCGAAGAGGCATCAGGGATTGCCGTGATGCGGCTGGCGGATGGCCGGCAGTGTGTGAAGTCTTGTGCGCAGTCAGCGCCATGAGGCTTCGCCCCGTCCCCTCACCCCAACGCTTTCCCGATGGGATAGGGGCTTAATTCCCGGCAATTGATGCAGAGGGTGTGGCAAAAGACTGTGGCGTCCTGCAGAACCTGTACATCATGCGCCATCGTCGTGAACCTAACCACCCATAGCCCCCTGAGTCAGGGGGCGCGCCGAAGGCGCGGGGTGTGGAGATGCGTAGCGGGGCCCAACGTTTGCACCGCGAATGTTGGGGGACATGTCCGCGAAGCGGAGATGACTGCGCCCCCTGAGCCAGGGGGCGCGCCGAAGGCGCGGGGTAAGGAGATGCGTAGCGGGGCCCAACGTTTGCACCGCGAATGTTGGGGGACATGTCCGCGAAGCGGAGATGGCTGCGCCCCCTGAGTCAGGGGGCGCGCCGAAGGCGCGGGGTGTGGAGATGCGTAGCGGGGCCCAACGTTTGCACTGCGAATGTTGGGGGACATGTCCGCGAAGCGGAGATGGCTGCGCCCCCTGAGTCAGAGGGCGCGCCGAAGGCGCGGGGTGTGGCAGGCAATTGAGCTGGGGCCCAAGGTTTCGCAACTGCAAAACCTTGGGCAAACCCGCAGGGGGCGAAGCCCAGAGGGTTTACTGCAGCAGCGAGCGCAGCATCCAGGCGTACTTTTCGTGGGTCTGCAGACGCTGGGTCAGCAGGTCCACGGTCGGATCGTCGCCGGCATCGTCGGCGGTGCCCAGCACCTTGCGGGCGGTGCGGCAGACCGCTTCATTGCCGCTGACCAGCTGGCGCACCATTTCGCGCCAGTCGGCGCTGTCGCTCAGGCCCGGCTCTTCCGGGATCGAGGTCAGCGCGACGAATTCGCGATACGAGCCCGGCGCGTTGTAGCCCAGAGCACGGATGCGCTCGGCCACTTCGTCCAGCGCCGCCCATTGTTCGGTGTACTGGGTTTCGAACATGGTGTGCAGCGAGTTGAACATCGACCCGGTGACATTCCAGTGGAAGTTGTGGGTCTTCAGATACAGGGTGAAGGCGTCAGCCATGTAGCGGGCCAGACCGTCGGAGATCTGCTTGCGATCGGCGTCCTTGATCCCGATATCGATATGCGGCGCCGAGGCGGCTGCAACCGGCAGGGCATCGTTGACGATGACGGGCTTGTTGGCGTTCTTTTTCTTGGACATGGAAGGGTCCTTCTGAGGGTTGATGTCTGACAGAACAGTTATGGCGTCACAATAGACAGGCTAAAGGATCAAACGTCATTCAATTTTTCACATTTTTCGATCAATGAGCGCTATCGACTCCACCCTTGCCGAGACCTTGCGTGAGCGCCGCCGTGCCGTGGATGGCGCGATGAGCCGCGACCGTGGCCGCCTGCTGGGCCTATGGTCACGCTGGCAGGGCAAGCCGGGCAACCCGCAGGTGCGCGAGGCGTTCAGCAGGCGCTGGCGGCATCGCAGGCACAACGCCAGGCGCGGGCCGAGCAGCAGCCGGCGATCACGCTGGACCACCAGTTGCCCATCGCGCGCGAGGCCGAGCGCATCATCGCGCTGATCCGCGACCATCAGGTGGTGGTCATCGCCGGCGAAACCGGTTCGGGCAAGACCACCCAGCTGCCCAAGCTGTGCCTGGCAGCCGGGCGCGGAGCCGCCGGGATGATCGGTTGCACCCAACCACGCCGGATCGCCGCGCGTGCAGTGGCCGCGCGCGTGGCCGAGGAACTGAAGACGCCATTGGGCACGACGGTGGGCTTCCAGGTGCGCTTCACCGATCGCGTCAGCGATCAGTCACGCATCAAGTTCATGACCGACGGCATACTGCTGGCAGAAATCGCCAGCGACCGTTGGCTGTCGTCCTACGACACCATCATCGTGGACGAGGCGCACGAGCGCAGCCTCAACATCGATTTCCTGCTCGGCTATCTCAAGCAGTTGCTGCACAAGCGCTCCGATCTGAAGTTGATCGTCACCTCGGCCACCATCGATACCGAGCGCTTTGCACAGCACTTCGACAATGCGCCGGTGATCAGCGTGGAAGGCCGCACCTTCCCGGTCGAGGTGCGTTATCGCCCGCTCGAAGGCGATGCGGGCGAAAGCGAAGACGGCGAACACGGCAGCGGCCGCGACGGTGAGCGCAGTGTCAACGATGCGATCGTGGCGGCCATCGACGAAATCACCCGCATCGACCCGCGCGGTGACGTGTTGATGTTCCTGCCGGGCGAGCGCGAGATTCGCGATGCGCACCAGTCGCTGGAACGGCGCAAATACCGCGAAACCGAAGTGGTGCCGCTGTACGCGCGGCTGTCGGCAGCCGATCAGGACCGCGTATTCAATCCGGGTCCGCGGCGGCGCCTGGTACTGGCCACCAACGTGGCCGAAACCTCGCTGACGGTGCCGCGCATCCGGTATGTGGTGGACCCGGGGCTTGCCCGTGTCAAGCGCTACAGCCCGCGCCAGAAGCTGGACCGTCTGCATATCGAGCCGATCTCGCAGGCCAGCGCCAACCAGCGCATGGGCCGTTGCGGGCGCATTGCCGAGGGCATCTGCTACCGGCTGTATGCCGAAGCGGACTTTGCCGCGCGTCCGGCGTTCACCGATCCGGAAATCCGACGCTCCTCGTTGTCCGGGGTGATCTTGCGCATGCTGCAGTTGGGGCTGGGCAGGATCGAAGATTTCCCGTTCCTGGAGGCCCCCGACGAACGTGCGGTGGCCGATGGCTGGCAACAGCTGCTGGAGCTGGGCGCTATCGACGCGCAGCGGCGTCTAACCGCCACTGGGCGACAGATGGCGCGCCTGCCGGTGGACGTCAAGCTGGCGCGCATGCTGGTGGCCGCGCAGCAACATGGGTGCTTGCGCGAGATGATCATCATCGCCGCATTCCTGGGCATCCAGGATCCGCGCGAGCGCCCGCCGGAAGCGCGCGAGGCCGCCGATAACGCACACGCGTTGTTTGCCGATGCGCGCTCTGAATTCGTTGGCATCCTGCGCTTGTGGGATGCGTACCGGCAGGTGCATGAAGATCTGACCCAGTCCAAGCTGCGCGACTGGTGCAGCCGGCATTTCCTCGGTTTCTTGCGCATGCGCGAGTGGCGCGAGCTGCATCGACAACTGCGCTTGCTGTGCGAAGAACTAGGTTGGAGCGAAGAGCCGGCCAATGTGATGCTGGCGCCGCTGCTGGCCGGTGCCGGCGCGCCGGTCCGCGAGGACGGCCATAACGCCAACCGGCCCACGCGTGGCCAGCTTCACCGTGCTGCGCGACTGGCGCGCGAAGGCAAGCCCGATCCCAACGCAGCGCCTGCAACACCCGCGCCGGCGGCGGCGAACAAGCAGGCCGAGCCCGGCGAAGCGCCGGCGCGCAGCAGCGAGCGCGAACGTGCGGCGGCGTATCAGGCGCTGCATCGCGCACTGTTGGCGGGGCTGCCGACGCAGATCGGCCATCGCACGGAAAAGGGCGACTATCTGGCCGCGCGGCAACGCCGCTTCGTGCCGTTCCCGGGTTCGGCGCTGGCGCGCAAACCGCCGCCGTGGATTTTGGCGGCCACGTTGCTGGACACGCAGAAAGTCTGGGGCATGACCAATGCCGCGATCGAGCCGGACTGGCCCATCGCCGAGCTGCCGCATCTGCTGGCGCGCAAGCATTTCGATGCGCATTGGTCGCGTGCGCAGGGGCAGGTGGTCGCTTCGGAACAGATCAGCCTGTTCGGACTGGTGCTGGCGCCGAAAAAGCCCGTGCATTTCGGCAAGATCGACCCGGCCGCAGCGCATGACCTGTTCGTGTGCCAGGGCCTGGTGACGGGCGAAATCAATACGCGGGCCGCCTTCGTGGCCGACAATCTCAAGGTGCTCGAACAGGCGCGCGAGGAAGAGGCCAAGTTGCGTCGCGCCGGTATCGTCGCCGACGAAGGCTGGCAGGCGCGCTGGTATCTGGATCGCATTCCGGCCGAGTTGCATTCGGCCAGCGGTCTGGATGCGTGGTGGAAGACCTTGCCGCCGGACAAGCGCCGCAGCCTGCATTGGTCGTTGAACGACCTGCTGCCGGGCGAAGGCAGCGAAGCCGATCGCTTTCCGAAGTATTTCCCGCTCGGCGATGCGCGCCTGCCGTTGCATTACCGTTTCGAGCCGGGTGCCGTCGACGACGGCGTGACGCTGGAGGTGCCGCTGCACCTGCTCAATGCGCTGGATCCAGCGCGGCTATCGTGGCTGGCCCCGGGCTTCGTCGCCGACAAGGCGTCTGCGTTGATTCGTAGCCTGCCCAAGGCGCAGCGCCGCAACTACGTGCCGGCACCGGATTTCGGGCGCGCGTTCTACGAGGCTTACAGCGTTGCCTCGGCCGACGATATCCGCGGCGAACTGGCGCGCTTTCTGGCCAAGGCTACCGGGACGCAGGTGACGGCGCTGGATTTCGATGAGCAGGCGCTGGACACGCACCTGCTGATGAACCTGCGCCTGCGCGATGACGAGGGCAAGGTGCTGGCCGAGTCGCGCGATCTGGACGGGCTGCGCGCGCGCTACGGAGAACGTGCCGGGCAGGCGTTTGCCGCACGGGCCGGGCGCGCGCTGGCCGCCGAAGGATTGCGCGATTTTCCCAGCGCGCCGATTCCCGAGCAGGTGGCCGGCGAGGCCGGCGTGCCGGCGTATCCGGCGCTGGTGGATCAGGGCGAAACTGCTGCGCTGCGTATCTTTGCCGACCGCAACGAAGCGATGCGGGCGCATCCGTGCGGCGTGCGTCGGCTGCTGGAAATCGCATTGGCCGACAAGATCAAGCAGGCACGCAAGCAATTGCCGGTGTCGCCCAAGACCGGGCTGCTGTATGCGGCGATCGAATCGCAGGAACGCTTGCGTGGCGATCTGGTCGATGCGGCGCTCAATGCCGTGCTGGCCGATGGCCTGGGCGCCATTCGCGACCCTGGCGCATTTGCGCAGCGCCGCGACGATGCGAGCAAGCGGCTGTTCGGCGAAGCGATGGAGCGCTTGAAGTTGGCCGAAAGCATCCTGGGCGCGGTGGCCGCACTCAAGCCACTGCTGGAAGCACCGTTGATGGGCTGGGCACGCGGCAATCTGGATGACATGGAGCAGCAACTGCGCGCGTTGGTGCATGCGGGCTTCCTGCGCGACACGCCGGCCGACGCATTGGCCAATTATCCGCGCTACCTCAGGGCGATGATCCTGCGCACCGAGCGCGCAAAGCGCGATCCTGCGCGCGACCAGGCGCGCATGCTCGAGCTCAAACCCTTCGTGGATGCAGTGGCAGAGGCCGCCGCGCGCGGTTTGCAAAACCGCCAAGAGTGGCAGGCGCTGCGCTGGGATCTGGAAGAACTGCGCGTGTCGGTGTTTGCGCAGGAGCTGGGTGCCAAATCCGGCGTTTCGGCGAAGAAACTGTCGCAACGGGTGGCTGCATTGCGCAGTTGAGCCTTCGTGTAGGGCATGCAGCCGAACAAGGCCGCGTGCGCTTCTACAACGCATGCGGCGGCTGTCTTCGAGACTGAGAGCGGCCAGCAAACCGTAGCGAGCAGTGGTCAGGTCGGCGGACGGCGCACTCATCGCCGGACGTACACAGGGTATGCCCTGCTATGAGCACCGACTGCGCCCGCCTGGCGGTGAGCGCAGTCGGTGCTGGCTGCGCTAGAACTTCACGTGCAGGCTGGCCATGTAGCGGCGTCCGCTCTTGTAGCGGCCGGCCAGATGGTCCTTGTCGCCCAGATACTGCAGGTAGTCCTCGTCCAGCAGGTTCTGCGCATCGACCTGCAGCGACCAGTTCGGGCTGAACGCATAGCCGATGCTGGCGCCGAACTCGGCGTAATCGTCCACGCTGGCCGGTGCCGCACCTGCCACATAACCGCCGGCCAGGTAGCTGTCGCGCCAGTTGTAGGTCAGCCGCGCATTGAGCGGGCCTTTTTCGTAGTAAGGGCTGAAGGCAAGGCTGTTGCGCGACTGGTAGGGCAGTGCATCGCCAGTGTTGTTTTCGCCAGCGGCATAGGTGTAGTTGGCGGTCAGGCCGAAGCCGCTGTCGCCGAACGGTTGCTGGAAGGAGATGTTGAAGCCCTTGACCTTGCCATCGCCGGCATTGCGCGGCCGCTGAATGCTGTAGTCGCAATAGCCATCGGCGGTACAGCCGTTGCTGCCCACCAGCTGCGCCCAACTTTGCGGTGCGGTATCGCGCAGTG
Organism: Xanthomonas sp. NCPPB 3569; assembly: GCF_041475645.2. Lineage (NCBI taxonomy): Bacteria > Pseudomonadati > Pseudomonadota > Gammaproteobacteria > Lysobacterales > Lysobacteraceae > Xanthomonas > Xanthomonas sp. NCPPB 3569. The sequence goes on along the minus strand of NZ_CM192969.1, from coordinate 3,642,656 downwards.
CGTTGTACTGGCGCTCGATGCCGGCGCTGGTGTCGATGTAGTTGTCGATCTTCTTGTAGAACACCGACCACGCCACCACCGCTTGCTGCGCGAAATAATATTCGGCAGAGAGATTGAAGTTCCAGGATTCGTACGGCGAAAGCTCAGCATTGCCGCCGCTGCCGGTCAACGTGGTGTCGTTGAGGAAGGTGTTGTTGACCATCTGGTTGTACGGTGCCCAGGCGATGACCTGGGCCGCGGCGAAGCGGAACACCCAGTCGTCGCTGGTGTCATACGACAGCGTCAACGAAGGCAGCAGAAAGTCTTCCTTGCGGGTGCGGGTCTGCCACAGGCTGCCGGCATCGGCAAGGGAGGGCGTGCCGCTGTAGACGAAGCCGCTGCCTTCTGTCTTGGAATCCACGTAGCGCACGCCAAGATTGCCGCGCAGACCTGCGCTGGAAAAATTCAGCTGCGCATAGGCCGCATTGTTGGTCTGCTCGAGCGCCCAGCTGTTATTGAGGTAGCTGGCCGGATCCGGCGCGCTGTAATCGACCGGGCTGTTGCGGATCCATTTCAGCACGTTGTTGCGACCTGCCTGTAGATGTTGGCCGTGATCGGGATAGAACCCCTGCAGATCGGTGAGTCCGATCGTGCCTACGTCGGCCAGGGTGCCCGGCGTGACACCGCCATAGACATTGAGCTCGAAGCGTTCGTCATGCTTGCCGTGGCGCACGCCCAGCAGCAATTGATTGAACACGCTGTCGAATTGCAGGTTGAGATCCAGCTGGCCGTACGTGTCCTTGCTTTCGGTGGAGAAGATGCCGTTGTTGCCGAACCAGCCGCCGGCCGAGCCCCAGTTGGCCGGGTTACGTGCCGCTGCCGAATCGTCGAAGCGGATGCCGCGGCGGGTGTCCCAGCTGAAGCCGCCGTTGTAGAACGGCTCGATGAAGTATTGCGACAGGTCGGTGTTCTCGGACTTGCTCTGGCCCACCTGTCCGTTCACGCCCCAACCCTCGCCGCGGAAGGCGCCGCGCAGGTCCAGTCCTTTGGTCGTCACCTCCGATTCGCGCACGTTGTTGTCGTAGATCACCGTGCCGCCGAGCGGGATGGCATTGGTGCTGGAGTGGCCACTGTTGACCACGCCGTTACGGACGTCGCCAAGTTGGTCCACCGCCGCCACCGTGCCGGCATTCCAGGTCAAGAAGCTGTACACCGACTGGTTGTAGTTGTCGAAGTTCTCGTTGATGTACAGGCCGCTCAGATTGAACTCCAGCGCCTCGCTGGGCTTGAGTTGCATGTTGACCACCGCGCTGTCGCGTTCGCGATCCTGCTGGAACCAGGCAGCGTTGATCGAGTTGGGCACATCCGCATCGGCAGGCACGTCCCCTGCGGCATTGGCGAAGGTGCTGGCCGGTACGTAGCCGAACACTTCCATGCCGCGGCGGTCCACGCGCTCTTCGTAATGCTGCGCCGACACCGCAATGCCGAAAGTCTGCGCTGCGTTCTTCCAGCTGTAGAGCAGTGCCGCGTTGGGTTTGCCCTGGCTGGCCTGGTCGCTGTAGCTGTAGCCGATGGATGCAGCCACTTCGTTAACCTTCAGGTCCAGCGGCTGCCGCGTGTGCATCAGCACCGTGCCGCCCAGGCTGCCTTCGGTCAGCCGCGCTTCGGAGGATTTGAGGATTTCCGCACGGCCCAGGATCTGCGGGGCCAGCAGGGTGTAATCGAACCCGCGGCTGGGCTGTTCGCCGTAGAGCCAGATCACCTGCGCGACCGGATGCCCGTCCAGGAACGACAGATTGAGGCTGGGGTCGGTGCCGTCGATACTCACGCGCTCGCCTTGCCCGAAGCGTCTGTCCAACGTCACGCCAGGGATCTGCGAAAGCGCTTCGGCCACATTGGTGCTTGGGAATTTGCCGATGTCTTCGGCAGTGATCGCCTCGGAGATGCCGGTGTTGTTGCGTTTGGTGTCGAGCGATTTTTCCAGGCTGGCGCGGATGCCGACCACCTGGACGGCATCCAGGTCGGTGGCTTGCGTGCTGACGCTGTCCTGGGCTTGCGCAGCGAATGCCAGCGACATTGCGATGGCGCTGGACAGCAGGGTGGTGCTGTATTTCATGATGTCTCTCCTCATCACGCACAGGGATGGACGGCGGGCTGCTGCTCGCCGGATGCGGGGTCTTGCAGACGCGCGCTCGGGGTAGAGCGCGTGGTAGATCGCTTACGACAGGTCGGTGTGGTGCTGCAGATACCAGTTGGCTGCGCCGAGCACGCCCAATTGCCCGTGCTCGACCAATTTGACCGGGATGCGTTCGAGCACCGCGCGCATGTTTCCCTTGTCCAGGAAGCGCTCGGCAAAGGTGCTGCCAGCCAGGAACTGACCGATCGTCGGCAGGAAGCCCCCGGCCAGATAGATGCCGCCGGCAGCGCCGTAGGCCAGCGCCATGTCGCCGACCGCGCTCCCCAGCAGGCCGCAAAACATCTGCAGGCACTCGCGCGCAAGCGCATCGTCTTCGTGCAGCGCTGCGTGCGTCACCGCAGCGGGCAGGCGATGACGCGGCGTTGCGTCATGCAGCTCGCACACCGCAGCGTAGAGATGCAGTAATCCCGGGCCGGAGAGCACGTGCTCCAGTGGCAGATAGTGCCGGTCACGCAACAGGCGTTGCAGCAAGGCATATTCGTGCGGGTGGGTGCTGGCCAGCGCGACCTGGCCGGCTTCGGTGGCCAGCACGATCGCGCGTGGCTTGGCATCGATCCACAGTGCTGCACCCAGGCCGGTGCCGGGGCCCACTACCAGAATCGGCCCGTTGGCACGCGCATGGCGCGGCGTCGGCCCGCTCAGTTGCAGCACGGCGCGTTGTTCCATCTGCGGCGCTGCGTAGGCCACCGCCTCGAAATCGTTGACCAAGTGCACGTTGCGCACTGCCAGTGCGGCACCGATGCGGCTGGGCGAGATCGTCCAGGGCAGGTTGTTGCTGATGAAGCTGCCATCGTCCAGCGCCACGCCCGCACTGGCGATAACCACCGCATCGACGCCGCGCCGTTGTTGCAGGAAATCCTCGAGGATGGCCTGGAGACTGGCGTATTCGGCGCAGCGATAGGTGCGGTAATGCGACAGCTCGATGGCTGCATCGCGCGCCTGCAGCATGTGCCCGACACGCACATGCGTGCCACCGACATCGGCAGCGACGAAGCTGGTGGCAACGGGGACATCGGGCGAGGCAGAGGCGTAAGCGGAACGCGAAATCGCAGCCACATTCAGTCCTTTGGTCCGTCTGAGCGGCAGATGCCGTCAGCGAGTAGGGGCCTGTGTAGGAGTTGGTGACAACGATGTCAATGGATCAGTCGGGTTGGATCGATCTTGGTGGCGTGCTCAAGTGCAAAAATGCGCCGTTCGGCGTTGTCTATGCGGACTTCGTTGCGCAAAGTGGACAAATGCGTCCAACGGGGCGCGGTGCATGCTGGAAAGCGGGCTCGGCAAGCCGGCGCATGGCCTTTAGCTGCCTATCAGGTGCTTCCGTCGTCTATTGCCCGCCCACCCTGTTTCAAGGCCTGCGTCAGCGCACCGCAGCACCGGCAATCACGCCAGGCAACGTGCTGCAGGCCGCATGATCGGTGGGCGGTGCCTGGGTGGGGTAGCGCTGCTTGCCGAGCACATAGGTCTGGCTGGTGGCAACGAACCCGTCTGCGTAAGTGGCTTCGATGAAATACGCGCTCCAGCCGTTCTCCGGAATCTGCACCGGTACCGTGACCGTGCCGCCGCCAGCAAGCGCAATCGGCGTGGCGCTGTAGCGTATGCCGCAGGCGTAGCGGAAATCGCGCGCCTGTGGATTATGTGCACTCCATAGCTGCAGCTGCGTTGGCTGCTCGGAGGAGCGGAAGCGAATCTGCGGCGCTTCGCCCGTGCGCAACACATCGCTTACCTGCGGTAACGGGCGCTGCTGCTGCAGGCGCGTGATAAACGGCACCAAGGTATCGACGACGGAGGCGCGGATGTTGTGCGCACTATTAGGCAGGACGCGTAGCGCCTTTGCGCCGGGCAGCGCGTTGTAGAAGAACTGGGTGTTGTCCGGCAGGAAGAAGTCGTCGCCGCTGGCATTGACGATGTACTTGGGCACCGCCAGCCGCGTGCGGTACGGCGTATGCAAATAACTCAGCGGATCTTGCAGTTGCACCAACTGCGCGAAGGCCGGGGTCTGCAGCTGTGAGGTGATGCCCTGCTTTGCATAGGCGTTGAAAGCGATCGGCCAGTTGCCGCCATAGGTGCGGAACATATGCTCCAGCACTGCCGGCATGTTGAGGATGTCGATCACCAATGGCGCCACCGCCTCCACGCGCCGGTCTGCGATGGTTGCGTGCCAGCTGGCCCATCCGCGTTTGGAGGCGCCGGCAAGGACGAAGCGATGGATGCGCAGCGGGGCCAGTTCACGCTCGGCCAGGCTCATGGTGCGCGCAATCGCGGCCGCCATCGGCACGTGCAGCGGCACTGTCTTGCGCTGCTGCGGTGCCTTGAGGAACAGCGACCAGCTATAGGCCACGCTGTCGTCTTCGCGGCGTGGGCTGGCATCGCCCTGGTAGGTCAGCGCCTGGTTGGGAATGTCGCTGAGCGCGATCACCACCGTGCGGGTGCGTTGCGCCAACGCCGCCAGCGCCTCGGGCGCCAACTCGCTGGCCGGCTGCGCCGTACCGCCATCCACTGGATGGCGCGTGCCGTTGGTTGAGATCAACACTGCGCGCGTGGGCAAGGCCGCTTTCGGCACGTAGATCGCCACGTCATGCTGCCAGCGCGCCGGCGTGACCAGTCCCTCGGGCGACCAGTCCTGTGAGGTCAGCAGGTAGTCGCGCCGCTCGACACCGGCAACGCTGCTGGTGCCAACGCGCGTATAGGTCAGCGGTTGTTGTTCGATGGCATCGTGGTAACACACCAGGGCTTGCCCGAAGCCAACCTCCGGCGCATTGGCGCAGCGCTCCGCCGGCGACGCAGCAGATGCGGTGGGGGTAGCGGGCGCGACGCCTGCAAAGAGTGTCAGGGACGATAACAGGGCGAGGCTGCAATAGGTCATCGAGCGCATGCATGTTCTCCAGAGACCGTGCGTGTGGCCAGCGATTGCTGCGACCAATCGCGTGGGAAAAACGCAGTCAGCGGTCGCATCAGCGGCGGGGGGCGCAGTGTGTGCACGAGTGTACGCGTGGTCCCTGACGGTAAGGACCACGGCACCTGTCGCGACCGGCAATGGGCTGCATCTGCGCGATGCCGAGTTGCGATGATTCGGCGCGCCGCGTTGGCTGCGCCTGGGCGTTGCGGGTGTGCACCGACGCTTGCGCTGCGTCTGTCGTCACCCACGCCGCTTTGCGCATGCGCTGTTCTGCAGCGAGCGACCTGAAGCGGCTGGGATTGCGATCTCGCACGCGCAACGCCCAGCGGCGGGAGTCGCGCCGCGCGTGCCGATGCCAGGCGCGGCGACGTCTTCGGCAGCCGCGCAAGCTTGGCCGGTGCCTTTACTTGATCCGCCGCACCTTAGCCGGGGTGTTGTAACCCTCGATCTGCAGATACCACACGCCAACCAGACCCGGCTTGATCTTGACCTTGGGTGCGTCCTTGCGCACGCCGGACAGGCTGGCGGCATCGGTCTGTTCCCACTCCTGACCATTGGCCAGCGTGTAGACGCGGCCCTTTGCAAAGCCCTTGAAGTCGCCCACCATCGTGCTCTCGATCGGCTCCTTGCTGCCGAAGTCGAAGAAGCCGCGGTTCTTGACGATCACTTCCTGGCGGCCGGCTTCTTTGGCCTGTTCGACCACCACGGCAGCCTCCTTGGCGACCTTACCCTGCAGCCAATCGTTGAGCGCGGCCAATTCACTGGCATCGAGTTTGTCCAGGCCGGCGGCCTTGAACTGTTCGGCACTCATCTGCGACTGCAGGTCGCCTTGCACCGCGCGTTGCGCCAGGGCGGGGGCGGCATGCAGCGCCACGGTCAGGCAAACCAGCAAGGGAATGCGGCGCGCAAGCGACATGGAAGCCATCCAAAGAAGAAGAGGGGCCTAGTGTAGACGCTGTTGGCGCCGGCCGACGCGGCTTACTCCAGCGTGTCGGCGGTGGATGGTGCCGGGCGTTCTGGGCGGCGGTAGACGAAGGCCGGCGCCGGCGATGCCGACTCCAGCTCGGCGGCATCGCCGCTGAGCGCCAGCGCCTGGCAGCGGCAGCCACCCCAGTCGATCTCGCGCTTGGGGCAGCCCTGGCACACCTCCGGCATCCATGAGGTGCCGCGAAAGCGCACGAATGCCTCGCCGTTGTTCCAGATATCGGCCAGCGAGCGCTCGCGCAGATTGTCGAAGCGCATGCCCTCGATGGTTTCGGCGGCATGGCAGGGCAGCACGTCGCCGCGCGGGGAAATATTGACGAAGCGCTGGCCCCAGCCGCCCATGCAGGGTTTGGGCTGGCGCGCGTAGTAATCGGGCGTGACGAAATCGATCGCCAGGCGGTCGCCGAGCTGGCGACGCGCGGTTTCCACCGCGTCGATGGTGGCCAGCAGTTGCGCGCGGCTGGGCATCAACGCAGCGCGGTTGCGCAGGCCCCAGCCGTAGTACTGGGTGTGCGCCACTTCGATGCGCTCGGCCTGCCATTCCAGCGCCAGCGCGATCATGCCGGGCACGCGTTCGGCGTTATGGCGGTGTAGTACCGCGTTGATCGTCAGCGGCAGGCCGCGGGCGCGGACCGCGGCGGCGAATTCGCGCTTCTTGGACAAACTATTGCGATAGCCGGCGATGCGGTCGGCACCGGCCGCATCGACGTCCTGCACGCTCAACTGCACATGTTCCAGCCCGGCCGCCTGGAGTTGGTCCAGCATCGGCTCGCCGCCAGCGACGCCGGAGGTGATCAGGTTGCTGTACAGCCCGAGCGCGCGCGCATGGGCGACCAGGTCGGGCAGGTCTTTGCGCAGCATCGGTTCGCCGCCGGAAAAATGCGCCTGCAGCACGCCCATGTCGGCGGCCTGCTGCAACAGTGAGCGCCAGCCTGCGGTGTCCATCTCTTCGCGCAGCGCCGCCAGCGCGATCGGGTTGGAGCAATACGGGCACGCCAACGGGCAGCGGTGGGTCAATTCCAATAACACCGACAGCGGTGGCGGCGCGGTGCTCATAGCCGCAGCAAACGCTTCTGATGCAGGGTATCGGTGAGTTCGATCACGTCCGCTTCGATTTGCGCCGCGTCCGCATCGAATTGTGCAGCGAGCTCCTGCGCGATCTGCGCCAGCGAACGCGTGCCGTCATAACGTTGCGCGATCACCAAGGCAATGTCGTCCAGCTCGACCACGCGTTCGGGTGCCAGCAGCACCCATTGATCGCGCGCGCGGTCGTGTTGCAGGCGCACGCCTGCACGCAAGGCTGGCTGGCTGTCGCGGGTAATGCCGCTCATGCCGCGACCCGGCCGGCGTCGCGGTCCGGCACGAAGGCATCCGGCCAGACGATGCCCGGCGCTACGTAGGCCACGTGCAGTGCATCCAGTTGTGCCCACAGCACCGAGCACTTGAAATGCAGCGCGGCCTTGACCAGCGCCTGCTTTTCGACCGTATCGGCATGCTGCCTGACGTAGTCCAGCGCGAAATCCGAATCGCGGGGCGCCTCGGTCAGGCGATGCTCGAAATAGGCCAGCGCTTCGGACGAGACGAAGTCGTAATGCTTGAGCATGCCGGCCACGCGCTGGCCGATGATGTTGGGCGCGAACAATTCGGTCAGCGACGAGGCGATTGCTTCGAGCAGGCTCTTTTCGCGCACGAACTGCAGGTACGCCTGCACCGCAAAGCGCGTGCCGGGCAGCAGCGCGCGCCCGGACTCCACCAGCGTGCGCTCCAGGCCCAGCGCGTCGGTCAGGTGCAGCCAGCGCGCGATGCCGCCGTCGCTTGCGCTACTGCCGTCGTGGTCGAGGATGCGTTGCCGCCAGATCCGCCGCAGCGCCGGATCTTCCATGCGCGCCAGAATCGCCGCGTCCTTCAGCGGAATGCAGCGCTGGTATTCGAAGCGATTCAACGCCCAGGCCTGCACCTGGCCTCGGTCGAGCTTGCCGTGGTGCAACAGCGCATGGAATGGATGCTGGTCGTGATACAGGCGCGCGCCGATGGCACGCAGGTCCGCTTCCAGTTGGTCGGGGCTGAGCAGGGCGGTCACAGGTCGATCTCCAGGCCGTCATGTGCAACCTCCCAACCACTGGCGCGCGCGCTGGCGAACTCCGGCGAGAGGCTGTTGAGCACGGGATTGGTGGTGTTGAGATGGATGAAGATCTTGCGCGCCACGTTCAACGGTGCGAATGCGGCGATGGTGCCGTCGGGGCCATCGATGCTCATATGGCCCATGCGTTGGCCGGTCTTCTGGCTGATGCCCAGCTGCACCATCTCGTCATCGCGCCACAACGTGCCGTCGAAGAACACCAGTTCGGCCCCCTGCAGGCGCGCACGCAAGGCGTCGGTCATCGCAGCGCAGCCGGGAATGTAATGCATGCGGTGGCGGCCATCGTCGATGGTGAGTCCGAGGGTTTCTTCATCGGACCCAGCCAGGTCGCCGCCGCTGCGCGATTCCATGAACAAGGGCACCTTGCCGGGCACCGAAAACGGCGTGAGCGCTAATCCGCACAGCGCCAACGGTGTGTCCAGCGCGAACGGTTGTCGGCTTACGTAGTGCGGATTGACGGCGTCGAAAATCGGATTCTGCGCGAGCAAATCCAGCACGCGGCGGCTGGCATGCAACGAAAACCGCTGGCTTTCGCGCATCGAGAGCAGCCCGGCGATGTGGTCGATCTCGCCGCTGGTCAGCAGCACCGCCTCAACCGGCGAATGCCGCAGCCCTTGCTGCGGCCACAACGCCGGCGTTGCAAGAATTTGTTGGCGGAAATCGGGAGAGGCGTTGATCAGCACCCAGCGCTCGCCGTCGGCGCTGACCGCGACACTGGCCTGGGTACGACGCTGGGCACCGTCTGTCTGCTGCCATGCCCGCAGGCTTGCGGGGGTATGGCAATTCCACTGCGGGTGCCCACCGCCGGCCGCCGATCCCAAAACAATGATGCGCATGGAGAACGGGACCTAATCTGCCGGCAATTGCCGGTCATGCATCAAAAGGAAGGGCGGCAAGTTAAGCGTGAAACGTGCAGGATCAAAACTCGCCGGACACGTAGCAGTTGATTTCGGCGCCACAATTGACTTCACGAACGACAGGCTTCTTCCAGGTCTTCATACGGCTACCTCGCAGTTGGGAAAAACGTCGCTGGCTGCTGGATGCAACGCACGACGTGCCCCGAGCATAGGCAGGCGGTCTAGCGTAGTTGTAAAGGGCACGTAAAAAGGCGCAGAGGTTCCGATTTCCGTTTGCCGCGCCGTGCCGCTTTTCGCTGCGGCCGTTGACGAATCAAGACGTTGCGGGGTGAACCTGGCATAAGCACGCGCGTCGTCCTGCGCAGTGGGGGGCCTGGTAAAACGCGTTGTGGAGAAGGTGACGCGCACGTTACCGTAGTCATCAGCTCCCCGTTGTTGCCCGCCGCCGTGCCCACCGCTGTGACCAGTTCCTCATTTGATCGCCTGCAGGCGTTGCTGCAGCGTGCGGCCGTGGCCTCGATCGCACCGGCAGTACGCGACGCGCTGGCGCGGGCCTGGCAGGACCTGCCGCCCGCACAGACCGATAGCGTGCCGTGGGCATTGCTCGGCGACACCCTGGATGCCTTGGCGCTGCTGGCCGCCGACGAAGCCACCCTGATTTCAGCGCTGCTGTTCGATTTGCCTGCCTTGCGTGGCGCGATCGCGAGCCTGCCGTGGCAGCCGGCGGAGCGGCGGGTGGCGGTGGAAGGCCTGCTGGATGGCCTGGATGCGGCCGATCAGGTCTGGGCGCTGCACGCCGGACGCGAGGCCGGGCGCAACAGCGAAGGATTGCGGCGGTTGCTGCTTTCCATCATCCACGACCTGCGCGTGGTGCCGATCCTGCTGGCACGTCAGCTGGCACGCATGCGCGTTGCCGACCGCCTGAGCGAAGATGAGCGCCGCGCGCTGGCCCAGCTCACGCGCGACATCCACGCGCCGCTGGCGAACCGGCTGGGCATCTGGCAGGTGAAGTGGGAGTTGGAAGACCTGGCGTTCCGGCATCTGGAGCCGGAGACCTATCGCCGCATCGCCCGCGAAGTGGACGAAACCCGCGTGGCGCGCGAGCGCTACCTGGAAGCGGTCAAGCGCACCTTGTCGGCAGCGCTTGCCCAGCAGGGCCTGCGCGCAGAGGTGAGCGGGCGGCCGAAACACATCTACAGCATCTGGCGAAAGATGCAGAAGAAGCGGCTGTCGTTCGACCAGTTGTACGACATCCGCGCGGTGCGGGTCATGGTCGAGGACGTGGCGGCGTGCTATGCCGCGTTGGGCGCGGTGCATTCGCTGTGGGCGCCGGTGCCGAGCGAGTTCGACGATTACATCGCCCGGCCCAAGGCCAACGACTACCGCTCGTTGCATACCGCAGTGGTGGGCCCGGAAGGGCGCACGATCGAAATCCAGATCCGTACCTTCGAAATGCACGCCCAGGCCGAACTCGGCGTGGCCGCGCACTGGAAATACAAGGAAGGCGGCAAGGGCGGCGAAAAGGCATTCGACCGCAAGATTTTGTGGATGCGCCAACTGCTGGAGCAGGTGCAGGAGGGCGAGCATGGCGAACTGGCCGGCGCGCTGGATGCTGAGTTGATCGAAGACCGCGTGTATGCGCTCACTCCCAAGGGCGAGGTGATCGATCTGCCGCAAGGTGCCACGCCGCTGGATTTTGCGTATCACGTGCACACCATGGTCGGGCATCGCTGCCGTGGCGCGCGCGTCAACGACCGCATCGTGCCGCTCACCTATCGGCTGCGCAGCGGCGACCGGGTGGAGATCATGACCGCCAAGGAAGCCGATCCGCGCCGCGATTGGCTGCTGGCCTCCAACGGCTTTCTGGCTAGCGGGCGCTCGCGCGACAAGGTGCGCGCCTGGTTCCACAAGCTGGACCGCGCACGCAACGTGCAGGCGGGCAAGGACTTGCTCGATCGCGAGCTCAAGCGCCTGGGCCTGCAGCATGCCGATCTGAGCGTGGCCGCGCGCAAGTTCCACGCCGAAAATATTGATGAGCTGTATATCCAGGTCGCCCTGGGCGATACCGGCCCGAACCAGGTCAGCCGTGCGTTGCTGGAAGCCGAGCGTGCCGCGTCCCAGCCGGCAGTACCGGCGCCCCCGCGGCCGACCGCGCGGCGCGATGGATTGGGGAAATCCAAATTCACCGTCGAGGGGGTGGGCAATTTGCTGGTGCAGCTGGCGCGTTGCTGCCAGCCGGTGGCCGGCGAACCGATTGCCGGCTATCTCACCCGTGGTCGCGGCATCACCGTGCACCGCACCGACTGCGCGGCACTGGCGCGCCTGGCCGCCGCCCACCCGCAGCGGGTGTTGCCAGTGGAGTGGGGCAAGGCCGGCAGCGGCTACGAAGTGGATGTGCAGGTGCGGGCGGTGGACCGCCGCTGGCTGCTCAAGGACATCACCAACCTGATCGCCCAGGAAGACGCGCACGTGCTGGAAATCAACAGCGACAACGTGCGCGATACCGGCAGGGCGCAACTGCGGCTGCGCTTGAAGGTCAGCGACTATGACCAGCTGTCCAGTCTGCTCGGCAAGCTGGATGCGTTGCCCGGGGTGAGCGAGGTGCGGCGGCTGGGCTGAGTGCTGAAGATCTTGCCAGCGCCTACCGATCCGAACACAGCACATAAGGGTGAGGGCGCCGTGCTTGCCTGACGATTCCCGATTCCCGATTCCCGATTCCCGATTCCCGAAGAGCCCACACCGCCTTCGCAACCTCCACCGCTACCATAAGGCGGTGAACGCGTCCCCGTCAGGTCGCGCCAAGGATGGACGCCACCGTATGTCTCCGCTCCCGCGCTGGGCCAGATCGCCCCGCCTCTGGGCGCCACTGCGCAGCCGTGCGCTTTGGCGCATGGTGTTGGCGCTGTGCGCCTGCCTGCTGCTCACTGTGGTCGTGCTGCGCAAGCCGCTGGCCGATTGGCTGTGGCCGGACACGCGCATCCAGCAATTGTTGCAGCGGGGCGATGCGGCCCTGGCGCGCGGTCAGCTCAGCGCCGCCAACGGCAGCGGTGCGCGGGAACTGTTCGCCGCCGCACTTGCACTGGACAGCGACCGTGGCGAAGCCCGGACCGGGCTGGCGCGCACCGGCGCTGCTGCGGTAGCGCAGGCACGGGCAGCGGTTGCAGCAGGCGATGCCGAGGCAGCGCAGCGTGCGCTGGCGCTGGCAGGCGCCCTGGAGGTGCCGCAGGCGCAGATCGCCCCGGTCGCGGCGCGGCTGCGCGCGCTGCAGGCGCGTCGGGTCGGGTTGGATGCCTTGCTGGCGCAGGCCGCGCTTGCCCAGCAGCAGGGCCGCCTAGACGGCACGCCGGAGAGTGCGTTGCCGCTCTATCAACGCATCCTGACCCTGGCGCCCGACCGCACCGACGCACTGGAAGGCCGCGAAGACGCCTTGACCGACCTGTTGGCGCAGGCACGCCACGCACTGGCGCGCGATGCGCTCGGCGAGGCGTCGGCGTTGCTGGCCGCGGCCAAGCGGTACGACGCCGGGCATGTCGACATGCCGCTGACCGAAGGCCAGTACCACCGCGTGCTGGAACAGCGGCGCCAGCGGGCGCAGGCCTTGCTGCGCCGCGGTCGCCTGGCTCCGGCTGCGCGCGATTTCAACGCGGTGCTGGCTGCCGAACCTGGCGATGCAAGTGCCCAGCGGGGCCGCGACCAGGTGGCGGACGAGTACGCCGCACAGGCCGGCCGGCAGGCGGCGGATTTCCGCTTCGACGATGCGTTGCAATCCTTGCGTCAGGCGCAGCTTCTGGTGCCCGGCGCCGCATCGACCGTGCAGGCCGAGCAAGCGATTGCGCGCGCGCGCGACGCCCAGCGCGGCCCGGACGCGAGCCTGTCGCGGGGCACGCGCGAGCGCCGTCTGCGGGCATTGCTGCAGCGCGTTGCCGATGCCGAAGCGCAGCAACACTGGATGACGCCGCCCGGCGCCAGCGCCTACGACGCCGTGCGTGCCGCGCAGGCGCTGGCGCCGCGCGATCCGCGCGTGCTGCAGGCAGCGGCGCGCGTGGTGCCAGCCAGCCAGCGGTGTTTCGAGGACGAACTGCGCAACAACCGCCTGCGTGCCGCGCGCGGGTGCCTGGATGCCTGGCAGGCGCTGACACCCAATGCCGATGCCTTGGCCGGTGCGCGCCGCCGCCTTGCACAACGCTGGGTGGCGGTCGGGAGCGAGCGGCTGGGCCAGGAAGACGCAGCCTTCGCCCGCCGTGCACAGGACGAGGCACATCAGCTGGATCCGGGCTTGCCGGAACTGGCCGAATTCACGCGGCGGGTCAAGGCGGTGGCCGAGCAGCGGTGAGCGGTTGCCGGCGATACGGGCAACTTCTGAGCCAGCCGGGCGTGCGCAGTCCCACGGTCTAGGGCCTGTGTTGCATCAAATGCAGACACCGTCTCACGCTCCAAGCCCCCGTGGTTGCATCAGATGCAACGCGTGCTGCAGACGCATGTGAACCATGCGGTGCAGCCCCCGCAACAAACACGCCATGCGCGTTGCCACGCACACTCCCTTCTCCCACCAGGAGAAAATGTCCCGAAGGGGCGGATGAGGCTAAATGCGAAGCCTCCCGGTGCGGCGCAGGCGGATCAATCGCCCATCAAGCCGCGGACTGCGGCGTTTGGCGGTGCAACGATCCGAGCAGTCGTTCCCAACCATCTGCTCACTCGGCAATAAACAACGCGCGCACCGTGTCACGCGCCGCCTCCAGCGAAAAATGTTCGGCCACGTTGCGCAAGCCGTTGTCGGCCAGACGTTGCCACAGTGCCGCATCCTGATACAGCCGCACGATCGCCGCGGCGAAGGCGTCCGCATCGTCGGCGACGCAGCCATCCTCGCCGTCGCGCAGGTGCATGCCTTCCACCGCGCAGGTGGTGCCGACCACCGGCTGGCCGTGCGCCATGCTCAGATTGATCTTGCCTTTCACGCCAGCGCCAAAACGCAGCGGTGCCACCGCGATACGCGCACTGTCCATGAACGGCACCAGGTCCGGAACATGGCCATGCAGCTGCACGCCGGGGCATTCGTCAGCCAACAATGCCAGGGCGTCAGGCAGGTCGGCACCGATGCAGTGGAAGACCACGTCGGGCAGCTGCGCACGGACCTGCGGAAAGATGGCGCTGATGAACCACTGCACCGCATCCACATTCGGCGGATGACGAAAGCCGCCGACAAAGACCAGGTCGCGGCGTTGCGCGAAGCGATGCCCGCTGCCGGCGACTTCATGCAGGTTGGACAGCAGGGCGGTGCGGATGTGTGGCGCATCGGCGCGCAGTTGCGCCTGTTCTGCGGCAGACACCAGCACGGTGACATCGGTGGCCGCCATGATCTCCAGCTCGCGCAGGCGGGTGCGTTCCGCGCTGCGCAGCAGGTTGGCATCGCCGGCCAGCTCGGCACCGCGGCGTTCGCGCAGGTAATGCAGGTCGACGGTGTCGAACAAGCTGCGCGCCTGAGGCGCGTATTGCCTGAGCAACGGCAGGCAGGCATGCGCCACGTGGTGGCGTACCAGCAGCACCACTGCAAATCGCGCGCCATGGCTGCGCAGCCAGCTGCCGATGCCTTCGAGAAACGGCGCGTACCAGACTTCGACACCGAGCTGCTGCAATGCCTGGGTGTGGCGCCCGGCGTGTTCGCGGCGTGTCGGCACGAAGACGACATGCGCGCCTTCCTCGCGCAGCAGGCGGATCAGGTTGAACTGCCGCAGCGAGCCTGAGTCGCGGTCCGGCTGCGGCACGCACTCGTCCAGGATCAACACCTGTCGCTGGTGGCGGTGCAGCAGTGCAGGCCCGGGTACGGTGCCGACCGGCAACTGCGTTTTCAGCGGCTGCTGCCATTTTTCGGCGAAGACGCCCTGATTGCGCACCTGGTAGGCCTTCACCCCGGTGCGCGTATCGGTGCCGTTGCTGGTGCCCTCGTCATGCACCACTACGCTGGCCGGCTGCACCAGCACCTGATAGCCGGCCGCGCGGACTGCAAACGCCAGATCGGTGTCTTCGTAATACGCCGGCATGTAGCGCCGGTCCAGCCCGCCCAGTGTCTGCAACAGCGCACGCGGCAGCGCGATGGCCGCGCCCGAGCAGTAGTCCATTGCGCGGACATACGCATAGCGCGGGTCCTCGGACGATTCAAAGCGGCCGTAGCTCCAGGCGCTGCCATCGGCGAACACCACGCCGCCGGATTCCTGCAGGCGCCCGTCCGGGTACACCAGTTGCGCGCCGACCAGGCCGGCGGCCGGATACCGGGCAAAGGTGTCGATCAGCCGGTCCAGCCAGCCGGGCTGCGGAATGGTGTCGTTGTTGAGCAGCACCACGAACTCGCCGCGCGCCAGCGCGATGCCGTCGTTGCAGGCCGCGATGAAATCGCCGTTGCTCGCACGCACGTGGTAATGCAGACCGGCGATCTGCGGCAGCTGTTCAGCGGTGGCGTCGCTGCTGCCGTCGTCCATGACGATGATTTCCGCGCTCAGCAGCGGCGGATGCGCCGCCAGTGCGCGCAGGCAGACCAAGGTGTGCGCGATGTGGTTGTAGACCGGGATCACCACCGTCACCCGCGGGGTGGCGCTGTGCGGCAGCGCGAACGCCGCAAACGGGGCGGCCTGCGGCAGCCACAGCGGCGTGCCCAGGGCGACTGGAGGCGCCTGCGTGTGCACGCGAATGCGTTGCCAGGTCGCGCGCCAGCCGCGCGTGCGCATGCTGGCCACGCTGCGGTGGATCAGGCCGAGGACGCGATTGAACAGATAGCGCGCATCGGCCAAAGACATCGACATTGCGTTGGAACTCCAGCGTGGTATGGCAGTGAACGGTGCGAGCAGCGCGCGGGTCGAGGCAATCGTTGCATCTGCCAGCGCAGTGTACGAACCATGCCTGCTGCCGCCGAGGACACGTCGCGCCCAGCGAAGCAGCATCGGTCGTTTTGTTAGCCGCTCTTAACGGCCGACGGGCTCGGCAGGTCACAGCCATGACCGCGCTGCTAGACTCGCCGGACTCTACATTCTCGCATTCCTGTGCCCCGACGCCACGACAACGACGCTCCCGACGATTTCGAGGACGACACCAACGCGCAAGGCTCCCGCTGGCAACGCAGACTCATCGTCTGGGGATTTGCCGCATTCGCGCTGGCGCTCGGTTTCCTGATTCCCTACACGATGTATCTGAACAAGCAGGTCACCCAGCGCTTCGGCGAACTGCGTTGGCAGATCCCGACCCGCGTGTACGGCCGGCCGCTCGTGCTCGTGCCGGGCAACGCACTGGATGCGGCCACCCTGAAGACCGAACTGGACGCGGCGTCGTACCGCGACGACGGTCAGGCGACGCTGGCCGGCACCTACCAGCAGGACGGTAGCCGCTTCACCATCGCCAGCCGCGGCTACATCGATGTGGATGGACGCGTGCCGGCGCGCCGTATCGAAGTCAGCCTGGCCGGTGGGCGTGTGGCCAGCCTGCGCGACGCCGGCGACCGCAAGGCGCTCAAAAGCGCACGCCTGGACCCGGCGCGCATCGCCACCCTGTACGGCCAGAAGCAGGAAGAGCGCCGCCTGGTGCGCATGGAAGAAGTGCCCGAACTGCTGGTCACCGGCCTGCAGGCGGTGGAAGACCGCGACTTCAATAGCCACCACGGCATCGATCTCAGCGGCATGGTGCGTGCGGCCTGGATCATGGCGCGCTCCGGCGGCCAGGTCCGCCAGGGCGCCAGTACCCTGACCCAGCAGTTGGCCCGCAGCGGCCTGCTCGGCATCGGCAAGGAACAGACGCTCACGCGCAAGTTCAACGAGATTCTGTACGCGGTGATCATGGAGGCGCGCTACGACAAGCGCACCATCCTGGAGGCCTATCTCAACCAGGTGTATCTGGGCCAGCGCGGCGGCCAGGCGATCCACGGCGTGTCCTCGGGCGCAGAGCTGTGGTTCGGCCGCGACCTCAATTCGATGACCACCGAGCAGATCGCATTGTTGATCGGGCTGGTCAAGGGGCCGTCGTACTACGACCCGCGGCGCAACCCGGAACGCGCGCTGGACCGGCGCAATTTCGTGCTCGGCAAGTTGCACGAAAACAATCTGATCAACGACGCCGAATACAAGCGCGCGCTGGCTGCGCTGTTGGGCGTGCCGACCGAGCCCGGCCTGGTCGCCGCCAACCGCTTCCCGGCCTATGTGGACCTGGTGCGGCGCCAGCTGGCGCACGACTATCCGGAAGGCGTGCTGCAGGGCGCCGGCATGAGCGTGCTCACCGGCATGTCGCCGTCGGCGCAGGCGTATGCCGAAGGCGCAGTGACCGGCACCATCAAGCGGCTGGACAACAAGAAGCGCCCGCCGTTGCAGGCAGGATTGGTGCTCACCGATGTGCATAACGGCGATGTGCTGGCCGTGGTCGGCAGCCGCGATGTCGCCAAGCCGGGCTTCAATCGTGCGGTGGAAGCGCAGCGCCAGGTGGGCTCGTTGCTCAAGCCGTTCGTCTACATGCTGGCCTTGGCCTCGCCGGACCGCTGGGCGCTGTCCAGCTGGGTCGACGACTCGCCGGTGACCGTGCAGCTCAGCCGCGGCAAGACCTGGTCGCCGGGCAATTCGGACAACCGCAGCCACGGCACGGTGCGCCTGGTCGATGCGCTGGCGCATTCTTACAACCAGGCCACGGTGCGGGTGGGCATGCAGGTCGGCGCCGACCGCATCGCCCAGCTGATCCAGGTGTTGGCCGGTATCAAGGCCGAGCCCAATCCGGCGCTGATCCTGGGCACCGCCGACCAGAGCCCGTATGGCATGGCGCAGCTGTATCAATTCCTGGCAGCCGGCGGCGAGATCCAGCCACTGCACGCGGTGCGCGGCGTGCTCGACCCGCAGGGCAAGCTGCTCAAGCGCTACGACAAGACCCCGGCGCCGGCGCAGGAAGGCGATTCGGTGGCCGCCAACCTCATCAGCATCGGCCTGCAGCAGGTGGTCAGCGGTGGCACCGCGCGCCAGTTGCTGGGCGATGGCCTGGGGCGCCTGTCGTCGGCCGGCAAGACCGGTACCTCCAACGACGGCCGCGACAGCTGGTATGCCGGCTACACCGGCGACCATCTGGCGGTGATCTGGATGGGCAACGACCAGAACGCGGAAACCGGCCTGTATGGCGCCACCGGTGCGATGCGGGTGTGGTCGAGCATCTTCGCCCGCCTGCCGAGTGCGCCATTGAAGGTCAGCGGCAAGGGCCTGGATTGGCAGTGGGTGGACGCCAGCGGCACCGGCGTGACCGACCCGGGCTGTCCGGGCGCGCGCCAGTTCCCATTCGTGGTCGGCTTCACGCCGGCCTACGCACCGTGCGCGGGCAATGCACCGTCGATCGAAGCTGCGCCCGGCGAGGCGGCCGCACCTGCCGAACAATCCAGCGGCGGTGGCTGGCGCCGCTTCTTCGGTCTGGAAAAGAAGTCCGAAGAACCTGCCGCCGCTCCTGCCGCGGCTCCACCCACGCGTTGATTGGAATGACCCCATGAACCGAATGCACCGTTTGCTCGCCCTGATCGGCGTCCTGGCCGCACTCACCGCCTGCATCAGCGCACCGCCCGCGCCGCCGCCGACCCCGGTGGACCCGACCACGCCGACCCAGCGGTTGTTGCTGATCGAACGCGAAGCCGGCGCGGACGACACCGAACTGTCGGTGCAGCCGCTGCGCGACCCGCAGGTGGATGATTTGCGCGACACCGCCAAGAGCAAACGCCAGGCCGGCGATCTGGCTGGCGCCGCTGCCGCCCTGGATCAGGCGCTGGGCCTGGTGTCGGGCGATCCGGCGATCCTGCAGGAACGCGCCGAAGTGTCGGTGCTGCAGGCCGACTGGCCGGCGGCCGAACGCTTCGCCAAGCAGGCGATCGACCTGGGGTCCAAGACCGGGCCGTTGTGCCGTCGGCATTGGGCGACCATCGAGCAGTCGCGCCTGGCGCGTGGCGAAAAGGAAAACGCCGCCTCTGCCAAGGCGCAGATTGCCGGTTGCACCGTGCCGGGCGTGAAGCGGTACTGAGGCCGGCGATCGGAGCGACTGCGCACACCGCAAGGCAGGCGCGCTCGATGCCTGGTGTGGCCGCGTCCGTTGCGCGCTTTAGGATGCCTGAGCACGTCGCGGCCAAGCTGGCGAGGTGCGCCCAGATGTGCAGTGCGGCTTCAGCAAGCAGGGGCAGTGCACCCGATGGTTGCCGGCGCAGCAGCGGGGATACGCCCGATCCATCAAGCCCAACCCAGGCAGCGTCATCGCGCACGCGATAGGCTGTTCTGCTTCCTGCCCGCTTTTCGTTCGGTCCCATGTCCCAACTTGCCACTGCCAGCATCCAAGCGCTCAGCGAGGGCGGGGCGCTTGCGCGCCAGCTCGACGCGTTCGCGCCACGCGCTGCGCAATTGCGGCTGACTGAAGCCATCGCCGAAGCGTTCGAGCAGCGCGATGTGCTGCTGGCAGAGGCAGGCACCGGCACCGGCAAGACCTACGCCTACCTGGTGCCGGCGTTGCTGTCCGGGCTCAAGACCATCGTCTCCACCGGCACGCGCGCGCTGCAGGATCAGCTGTTCCATCGCGACCTGCCACGCGTGCGCGCAGCGCTGGGCGTGGGGCTGCGCAGTGCGTTGCTGAAGGGGCGCGCCAACTACCTGTGCAAGTACCGCACCCAGCAGGCGCGTGGCGAACCGCGCTTTGCCTCGCCCGAACAGGTCTCGCAGTTCCAGCGCATCGTGGCCTGGAGCGGGCGTACCCAGTTCGGCGACATGGCCGAGCTGGACGCCTTGCCGGACGACTCGCCGCTGCTGCCGATGGTGACCTCCACCGTCGACAACTGTCTGGGCACCGACTGCCCGTTCTACGGCGAATGCTTCGTGGTGCAGGCGCGCCAGCGCGCGCAGGCGGCCGATCTGGTGGTGGTCAACCATCACCTGCTGCTGGCCGACCTGGCGCTCAAGCAGGAAGGTTTCGGCGAAATCCTGCCCGGTGCGCAGGCCTTCGTCATCGATGAGGCGCATCAATTGCCGGAACTGGCGGCCAATTTCTTCGGCGAAAGTTTCGGCATGCGGCCGTGGCAGGAGCTGGCACGCGATTGCATGGTCGAAGCGCGCCTGGTTGCCGGCGCGCAGGCAACTTTGCAGGCACCGATCCTGGCGCTGGATGAGGCCTTGCGCAGCCTGCGTGCCGGCATGGAAGGGCTGCCGCCGCGCGGTACGCAATGGCGTGCGCTGGCCAAGCCGCAGGTGCGCGAAGGGTTCGACGCCGTGCTGTCGTCGCTGGCACGGTTGGGCGAATCCCTGCTGCCGTTGCGTGAGGCCTCACCGGGTTTCGACGGCTGCACGGCACGTGCGCAGGAAGCATTGAACCGCCTGTCGCGCTGGCTGGGCGAAGACCTGCCGGTGGCCGATTTCGCGCTGGATCCGCCGGAACCGGTGGTCGACAACGATGTGCTCTGGTACGAACTCAGCCCGCGCGGCTTCCGTTGCCAGCGCACGCCGCTGGATGTCTCCGGCCCGCTACGCGAACACCGCGAAAAATCGCACGCGGCCTGGGTATTCACCTCGGCCACGCTGGCGGTGGGGGGCGAGTTCGACCACATCGCGCAGCGGCTGGGCCTGAGCGATCCGGTGACCTTGCTGCAACCCAGCCCCTTCGATTGGGCGCGCCAGGCCTTGTGCTACCTGCCGCCGAACCTGCCCGATCCGGCCGCACGCGGCTTCGGCACTGCCTTGATCGGCGCGCTGACGCCGGTGCTGGAAGCCTCCAACGGTCGTGCGTTCTTGCTGTTCGCCTCGCACCGCGCGCTGCGCGAAGCGGCCGAAGCCTTGCGCGGCGCGCCGTGGCCGTTGTTCGTGCAGGGCGAGGCGCCGCGCGCGACCTTGCTGCAGCGGTTCCGCGATTCCGGCAATGGCGTGCTGCTGGGCTCGGCCAGTTTCCGCGAGGGCGTGGACGTGGTGGGCGACGCCTTGAGCGTGGTCGTGATCGACAAGCTGCCCTTCGCCGCGCCCGACGACCCGGTGTTCGAAGCGCGCCTGGATGCGATCCGCCGCGACGGTGGCAACCCGTTCCGCGACGAACAACTGCCGCAGGCGGTGATCGCGCTCAAGCAGGGGGTGGGTCGGTTGATTCGCAGCGAAACCGACCGTGGCGTGCTGGTGTTGTGCGACCCGCGGCTGGTGAACAAGAGCTACGGGCGCACCTTCATGACGTCGCTGCCGCCGTTCGCGCGCACGCGGGAGCTCGCCGACGTGCAGGCGTTTTTTGAGGAGCCGGGACTGGGTGGCATGGACCAGAGACCCGGGTAACGGCGGGGCTGAGTGCTCAGGGTGGTCGTGTGTCGCGCTCGCATGCAATGGCAACGTTGCCGGTCGCACTGCCCTTCGGCCCGCACCAGCGCCTGCACACAGGTGCCCGCGTACACCGGGTGGCACATCCCGGATGCCGCCTCGGCGGCTCGAATCGATCAGTTAAACTTTGCACCTTCCCGGCCAGTTCCGGGTCCTGGTCCCGGCTTTCTTCCATGAACATCCTCGCCTTCGAAACCTCCACCGAAGCCTGCTCCGTTGCGCTGCACGTGGATGGACGCGTGATCGAGCGCTTCGAGCTGGCACCGCGTCGCCACGCCGAACTGGCCTTGCCGTGGGCCGACGCGCTGCTGGCCGACGCCGGCATCACCCGGCGTCAGCTCGATGCGATCGCGGTCGGCCGCGGGCCTGGCGCCTTCACCGGCGTGCGGCTGGCGATCGGCATTGCGCAAGGCATCGCGCTGGCGCTGGATCTGCCGGTGCTGGCGGTGTCCACGCTGCAGGTGCTGGCCTTGCGCGCGCCGGCCGAAGCGAGCCTGGTGCTGGCCTGCATCGATGCGCGCATGGGCGAAGTCTATGCCGGGGTATTCGCGCGCAACGAGGAAGGGCTGCTGGAACTTGTCCCGGAGCGCGTGTGCACGCCCGACGCGGTGCTCATGCCCGAGACGGCGCAGCGCGTGGCCGGGGTGGGAACCGGATTTGCGGCCGCCGACGGACTGCTGCAGCAGCGTCTTGCCGCGCAACTGAGCAGCGTCGATGCCAGCGCCTTGCCGCATGCCGCCGATCTGCTCACGCTGGCGGTGCCCGCGCTGCAGCGGGGCGAAGGGCTGGCGCCGGAGCGTGTGGAGCCAGCGTACCTGCGCGACAACGTTGCACTGACACTGGCCGAGCAACAGGCCGCACGCGCAGCGAAGGCCGCCGCCGCCGCGCCATGACACACGGCGATCTCGAACGCGCGCGGTTTCGCGGCTGCCTGCTCGGCCTGGCGGTCGGCGATGCGCTGGGCACCACGCTGGAATTCCAAGCGCCCGGCAGCTTCACGCCGATCGACGACATGCACGGCGGTGGTCCGTTCGCCCTGCGTGCAGGGCAGTGGACCGACGACACCTCGATGGCGCTGTGCCTGGCGCACAGCCTGCTGCACCGGCAAGGCTTCGATCCCGCCGACCAGATGAATCGCTATTGCAACTGGTATCAGCACGGCTACCTCAGCAGCACCGGCCGCTGTTTCGATATCGGCAACACCGTGCGCCAGGCGCTGGAGCGCTATCTCGATGGCGGCCCCGCCTTCAGCGGCAGCGCCGATCCGCGCGCGGCCGGCAATGGATCCCTGATGCGGTTGGCGCCGGTGGCGATGTACTACGCGCATCGCCCCGACAAGCTGGGCGAGCGTGCCGCCGACAGCTCGCGCACCACCCATGCCGCCGCCGAAGCACTGGACGCCTGCCGGTTGTTCGCTGCCCAGGTGCGGGCCGCCTTGCTCGGCGCAACGCGCGAGCAGGTGCTGCGCACGTCGTGCGAAGGAATGGTCTCCCCGGCGGTGCATGCCTTGGCCGCGCGCGACCACGCCGCGGTGCCGGCAGCGCAGATTCGCGGCACCGGCTACGTGGTCGACGCGCTGTCGGCCGCACTGTGGTGCTTCGCCACCACCGACACATTCGCCGATGCAGTGCTGCGCGCGGCCAACCTGGGCGACGATGCCGACACCACCGCGGCGATCTGCGGCCAGCTCGCCGGCGCGTTCTACGGTGTCGAGGGCATTCCCGCCGCCTGGCGCGAACGCGTGCAGGACGCAGACGAAATCATGGCCTTGGCCGACCGGTTGCACGCCGCGGCGCAGGTGGCCTGAGACACCGGTCACCGCGGAGCTGCCACGCCATCTGCTGCATGCGGCAAATGACGCAATCGGCCATGCCGTTGCGCGGTCTAGGTGGATGTGCAAGCTAATCGCGGGTCGTCGTTGCCAGCCTGCTGCTGCACGTGCGCGCCGCTATGGCACCTTGGCGCTGTGCAGGCGTACAAGGCGGTGACCAGGCCGCGCAGGGCCGCTGGCCTGGCGTCCACGCTCGGTCCAGGGGCATCACGGCACGAGGAGGGTGCGCCGCAGCGGCGCTGATCCTGCGCTTATATGTTCTGTCAGCCCGGTGCCGCTCGGCTGTGGTGCCTTGCATCGGGCGGTGAACGCCCGCGGGTGTCAGCGGTCGTCGTGCAGCTCGCCACCGGGCAGGAACAGCCAGGTGCGCGTGACCTGCAGGATGTCCACATCGTCCTTGGTCTTGGGCAGGGGCGGAAACGGCTGCGCCAGTTGCACCACGCGCAACGCGGCATCGTCCAGCAACGGAACCCCGCTGGAAACCAGCACGCGGCTGCTTTCCACGCTGCCGTCGCGGCGCACGCCTACGCTGATGACCACCTTGCCGCCCAGCCGGCGGCGGCGGGCATCGTCCGGGTAGTTCAGGTTGCCGACGCGCTCGGCGCGGTCCACCCAGGCACGCAGGTAGTTCGCGTATGCATATTCGCGGGTACTGGCCGAGACGAACTTGCGGTTCGGGCGCTTGGCGTATTGTTCCGAGCGCAGATGCACCTCGGCAGCGAGCCGGGCCATTTCGGCATCGCGCTGGATGCGCTGCGCCTCGGCCGGGGTGAGCGGATCGGTCTGCGGATTCGGCTGCGGCGTCGGCACGGCCTGTTCGCCACGCCGGCTGGTCACCACGCGGGTTTGGGTGGGCTCGGGCGCGTTTACGCTGGTGGCGCGTTGCGCCTGTGGCGCCAGCCCGGTGCGGTCCTGCGGCACCACGCCTGGCTGGTTGTCCCGGGGGCGCTGTGCGGTGTCGTGATCGCCGCCGCCCTGCTGGTTCGCCTGGGCCAGGAAGTCGGCCTGCTTGGGCGTCAACGGCGCGCTGGTCTGGCTGAAGATCACATCCAGCGTCGGCACCAGTGGCGCGTCCTCGCTGACCGCAAAGCCCACCCCCAGGATCAGCACGCCATGCAGCAGCAGCGAGATCACCAGCGTCATCATCAGCCGGCGACCGTCGTCCATCGGTGCCGGCAGGGCCGCGGCCGTGCTCATTGCGCGGCGCCGGCCTCGATTGCGTCGAACAGCAGCCCGGCGATGTTCAGGCCGAACTGCGCATCCAGCTCGCGCACGCAGGTGGGGCTGGTGACGTTGACCTCGGTCAGGTAATCGCCGATCACGTCCAGGCCGACGAAGCGCATGCCGCGGCGGCGCATTTCCGGGCCCACCTGCGCGGCGATCCAGCGGTCGCGTTCGGACAATGGCCGGCCTTCGCCACGCCCGCCGGCGGCCAGGTTGCCGCGGAATTCGTCGCCCTGCGGAATCCGCGCCAGGCAGTAATCGACCGGCTCGCCGTCCACCAACAGGATGCGCTTGTCGCCGGCAGTGATGTCGGGGATGAAGCGCTGCGCCAGGGTCAGCTTGCGGTTGCCGTCGGTCAGCGTTTCCAGGATCACGTTGAGGTTGGGGTCGCCGCTGCCGCTGCGGAAGATCGAGCGTCCGCCCATGCCGTCCAGCGGCTTGAGCACCGCCTGGCCATGTTCCAGCACGAAAGCCTTGAGCGCGGCCGCATCGCGGCTGACCAGGGTCGGCGGGCAGCATTGCGGAAACAGCAGTGCGGCCAGCTTCTCGTTGTAGTCGCGCAGGCCCTGCGGGTCGTTGACGATCTGCGCGCCGGTGCGTTGCGCCACGCTCAGCACCTGGGTGTCGTAGACGAACTCCGCATCCACCGGCGGGTCCTTGCGCATCAGCACCACCTGGCCGGGCCCGAACGCCAGTTCGGCGAACTCGCCCAGCGTGAACCAGCCGGTCTTGTCCTCTCGCACGCTCAGCGGCGCCACCTGCGCCACCGCGCGCCCTTCGCGCAGGCTGAGCCCGCCGGGGCGCACGTAGTGCAGGCGGTGACCACGGTGCTGGGCTTCCAGCAACATGGCAAACGTAGTGTCTTTGGCGATCTTGATGGAGGCGATGGGATCCATCACCACAACGACGTCGAGCGACATGGGGCTAAACCTTTCGAACAAGCTGCCGATGGTAACTTCAAGCGATGGGCGATGGCGCGCCCGGTGGGTCGTAGTGCGCGACTTGCCGGCCGGGACGCACCCAGACGTGGTCGGAACGTCCGCCTGGCGGGGCCCCGGCAATGCGCCCTTGACAGTCGATGCGGGTCTTGGGATATACATGCAGTTTCGTAGCGACGTCGGAAGGGATGAAGCGTCGCGCGCCCGGGGATATTTGCATGAGTGAAAACATTGCTGCGGGTGGGGAACTCGCAGGACTGAAGGTGATGGTGATCGATGATTCGAAAACCATTCGCCGCACCGCCGAAACGCTGCTGAAGCGGGAAGGTTGTGAAGTAGTGACAGCAACGGATGGTTTCGAGGCACTGGCCAAAATTGCGGACCAGCAACCTCAGATCATTTTCGTCGACATCATGATGCCGCGCCTGGATGGGTACCAGACGTGCGCGTTGATCAAGGGCAACCAGCTCTTCAAATCGACGCCGGTGATCATGTTGTCGTCCAAGGACGGCCTGTTCGACAAGGCACGCGGCCGCATCGTCGGTTCCGAGCAATATCTGACCAAGCCGTTCACCCATGAAGAACTACTGAGCGCGATCCGCACGTACGTCCACGCCTGACCAGGGGGAAAGGCAACATGGCTCGAATTATATTGATCGAGGACTCGCCCACCGACAGGGCAGTCTTCAGTCAATGGCTGGAAAAAGCAGGCCATACGGTCGTCGCCACCGATAATGCAGAAGAGGGGCTTGAGCTGGTTCGCAGCCAGGCGCCCGATATTGTGCTGATGGATGTGGTGTTGCCCGGCATGAGCGGCTTCCAGGCAACCCGTGCTCTCGCACGCGACCAGGCAACCAAGGACATTCCCGTGCTGCTGGTCAGCACCAAGGGCATGGAAACCGACAGGGCCTGGGGTCTGCGACAAGGTGCTAGCGACTACATCGTCAAGCCGCCGCGCGAAGACGATCTGATCGCGCGCATCAGACAATTGGTGCGTTGATGCGCTCTCCATTCGACATTCTCGAAGACTACGAGCGCCGTAGTCTTGCGCACGCCACGCCACTGCCGGAACGCCAGTTCTCGGCCGATATCTGGCGCGGCGTGGGGTATCGCGTCGGGACCCGGCGACTGGTCTCGGACTTCCGCGAAGTGGCGGAAATCGTGCCGATGCCGCCGGTCACTCCGGTGCCGGGCGCACAGCCCTGGCTGCTGGGCGTGGGCAACTTGCGCGGCAATCTGTTCCCGGTGATCGACCTGAAGCAGTTCCTGGAGGGCCGTCGCACGGTGCTGCAGGAAGGCCAGCGCGTGCTGATCATGCGTCAGGCCGGCGGCGACGTCGCGCTGACCATCGATGAGCTGTACGGCCAACGCAGCTTCGAGCAGGTCCAGGCGGTGGAACCCGGCGAGTTGGCGCAAGGCCGCTACGCCCATTTCATCGACCGTGCCTTCCGCAACGAGACGCAGGACTGGGGTGTGTTTTCCCTGGCGTTGCTGTCGCGCACTCCTGAATTCCGGCAGGCCGCGGCCTAAGCCGCGACCCCGCCACGTCATACAGATCGAGGTCGAACCATGAGTACCGCCCCGGACGCCCGCAAGACCAACAAGCTCGGCAGCGTCAGCACCAGCTTCTGGCTTGGCTTGCTGGTGTTGTCGATGATCGTGTTTGGCGCCAACACCGGCGTCGCGACCTGGCAGGGCAGTCGTCTTGCCGGTGCTGGCACCGGCGCGGCCGACTTGCAGGTGCTCTCGCAGCAGCTGGCCAACCAGGGCCGCGAAGCGGTGTCCGGCGACGCCAAGGCCTTTGCCGCCTTCAAGGAAACCAAGGGCCGCATCGACAGCACGGTCAGCGAACTGGATGGCCGTTACGGCCAGGAAAGCTCGATCGCCAGCTCGATGGCGCAGCTCAAGGCGACCTGGGTGCCGCTGAGCAAGAACGCCGATCAGGTCATCGCCAGCGAGCCGGCGGTGCTGGGTTTGGCCGGCAACGCCGAACGCTTCTCCGGCAGCGTGCCGCAGCTGCAGGCGCAGTTGAACGAAGTGGTGCGCGCGATGACGGTCAGCGGCGCGCCCGCCTCGCAGATCTACAACACGCTGCAGCAGGTGGTGGTCGCCGGCACCATGGCACGCCGGGTCACTGAAATGCGCGCCGGTGGTGCCAATGCGGCCGCCTCGGGCGACGCGCTGGCACGTGACTCGGTGGTGTTTACGCAGATGCTCGAAGGCCTGCGCACGGGCAACGAAGAACTCGGCATCGCCGCGGTGCGCAACCCGGCCGCGTTGTCGGCGCTGGAGCAGTCGCAGGCGCAGTGGACGACGATGAAGAAAGACGTCGACGCCATCCTCGCCAGCTCGCGCAACCTGTTCGCCGCACAGTCCTCGGCCGCCGCACTGACGGCTGGCTCGGGCAAGATGCTCGACGACAGCAAGAAGCTGTTCGATGCCTTCTCGGCGTTCGGTTCGGTGCGCGACACGCGCCTGTTCCCGAACTTCTGGCTGGGCGTGGTGTCCGGCCTGGTCGCGCTGCTGGCGATCATCGGCTTCGTGTGGAGCTCGGTGCGCGTGCGCACCCGCGAGCAGGACGTGCGCTACCAGTCGCAGGTGGAATTCAACAGCCGCAACCAGCAGGCGATCATGCGGTTGCTGGACGAAATCAGCTCGCTCGGTGAGGGCGACCTGACCGTGAAAGCCTCGGTGACCGAGGACATGACCGGCGCGATCGCGGACGCGATCAACTACGCCGTGGACGAACTGCGCCACCTGGTGACCACCATCAACGACACCTCCGCGAAGGTGGCCGTGTCGACCCAGGAAACCCAGGCCACGGCCATGCAGCTGGCCGAAGCGGCCGGCCAGCAGGCCAACCAGATCACCACCGCCTCCGAGCGCATCAGCGAAATCGCCGCCAGCATCGAACAGGTGTCGCGCAACTCCACCGAGTCGGCCGAAGTGGCGCAGCGCTCGGTGGTCATCGCCGCCGAGGGTGCCGGCGTGGTGCGCGAGACGATTCAGGGCATGGACCAGATCCGCGACCAGATCCAGGAAACCTCCAAGCGCATCAAGCGGCTGGGCGAATCCTCGCAGGAGATCGGCTCGATCGTGGAACTGATCAACGACATTTCCGAGCAGACCAACATCCTGGCGCTCAACGCCGCGGTGCAGGCAGCGTCGGCCGGCGAAGCCGGTCGCGGTTTCGCTGTGGTGGCCGACGAAGTGCAGCGCCTGGCAGAACGCACCTCCAGTGCGACCCGACGCATCGAAGGTCTGGTGCAGACCATTCAGGCCGATACCAACGAAGCGGTCAGTTCGATGGAACAGACCACATCTGAAGTGGTGTCCGGTGCGCGCCTGGCCGAAGACGCCGGCACCGCGCTGACCGAAATCGAGCGCGTGTCCAACGCCTTGAACAACCTGATTAAGAACATCTCCATCGCTGCGCACCAGCAGTCGGCCGCAGCGACGGATATCACACAGACCATGGGCGTGATCCGTCAGATCACCAGCCAGACATCGCAGGGTGCGGAGCAGACGGCCGAATCGATCGGCAACCTGGCTCAGCTCGCTGCCGATCTGCGCCGTTCGGTCGCCGACTTCAAGCTGCCGGCGTGACCACGACGCGGAACGGGAAAGGATCAGCAGATGGCGCGTAGTAGCGTTACGTCGATGCAGGAAGTGACCGGTTGCCGCGCTGGCGGCGAGTCGGTCGTAGTCAGGGGGCTGCAATGAGCGCGCTTCGCGATGCGATGAGTCACGCCGCACTGGGCTGGGTCAAGCCAGAGCTGGACGAGACGTTGCGCCAGGCGCGCAACGAGATCGAATACTTTGCCGAAGAACCCTCCGACACCAGTCGGATGCGGTTCTGCGCCGGCTACCTGCACCAGGTGCAGGGCACGCTGCGCATGGTCGAGTTGTATGCGCCGGCGATGGTGGCCGAAGAGCTCGAGCTGCTGGCCCAGGCCGTGCAGGCGGGCGAGGTCGCCGACCGCGACGAAGCCTGCGCGATGCTGATGCGCGGCACCGTGCTGCTGCCCGATTACCTGGAGCGCTTGCAGAACGGTCACCGCGACATTCCGATCGTGCTGTTGCCGCTGCTCAATGAAATCCGTGCCACCCGTGGCCAGCCGGGTCTGAGCGAAAGCGTGCTGTTCGCGTTCGACCCGCAGGCCGGTGTTGCCACCGAGGCCGAGCTGGATCATGCGCGCGGCAGTCTGAGCGGGCGCAATCGCGAGTTGCTCGACACCGTCGGCAACGCGGTCAAGGAAGAACTGCTGCGCGTCAAAGACGCGCTGGACCTGCATTTGCGCACCGGCGGGGAGATCGGCGAGCTGCAGACCCAGGTCAACGATCTGGGCAGCGTTGCCGACACCCTCGGCATGATGGGCTTGGGCGTTGCGCGCAGCGTCGTCGTGCAGCAGCGCGATGCGTTGGCACGCGTGGTCGATGGCCAGACCCAGATGGACGAAAGCGTGCTGCTGGATATTGCCGGCGCGCTGCTGTACGTGGATGCGTCGCTGGACGATCAGGTCGCCAGCCTCGGCGCCGACCCGGGCGACGGCACCGAAGTCAGCAACAGTGCCAACTCCTCGGAAGTCCGCCGCACGGTCGATGTGCTGGCGCAAGAGGCGATCGCCAACTTCGGTGCGGCGCGCGAACATTTCGTCGCCTTCATCGAAACCAACTGGGACCACGCGCGTCTTGCCGAGGTGCCGCACCTGCTCGGCGAAGTCGGCGGTGCGTTGCGCATTCTCGAGCTGCCGCAGGCTGCCGATTATCTGGAAGGCGTGCGTCGCTACGTCGATCTGGAATTGATCGGCAAGCAGCGCGTGCCCAGCGGACGCCAGCTGGATACCCTGGCCGATGCGATGGCCAGCCTGGAGTACTACCTGGAAGCCCTGCGCGAGCGCCGTCCCGGCCGCGAAGAGATTCTGGATATCACCCGCAACAGCCTGGAAACGCTGCGTTACTGGCCGCTGCCGTCGGGCCAGCCGTCCGATTTGCCGGTCGGCGCGGACCAGCCCGGCAGCGCGGCCGAGCCGCAGCCGGTGGCCGCCCCGCCGTTGCAACACGCCGATACGCCGCAGGCCGCCAACGATGCGGCGGCCTTGCCGTCGCTGGAATGGGCGAACGAAACCGTCGTCGAGACGCCGTTCGCTGCCAGCGTGGTGCACGACACCGGCGCTGCCGCGACCGATACGGTGTTCTCGTTCGACCCGGTCGCCGCCGAAGAAACCGTCTCCGGCCAGTCGCACGTGCCGTTCACCGTGGCGCCGCTGGATCTTTCGGGCGACGGCGCGCAGGCGCCCGGCGACTGGCATCTGGAAACCACGGAGCAGGCCGCGCCGATCGCCACCTCTGCGTTCGACCCGGTGTCGGCCGAGCAGGATGGCAACGAGGCCACGCAGGTCAGCTACACGGTGGATCTGAGCGCGCTGGAGCAGGCACACGCCGCCGAGCCGCAGGTTGCCGAGGACGCGCCGCTGCAGATCGAGCAGATCGACCTGCCGGGCGACGCCGATCAGACCGACGCACCGTTGGATTTCATCGCCGAGAACGCAACGCGCCGCGCGCAGACCAGCATCGAAGATGCCTTCTCGCCGCCGCCGAGCCCGCCGCAGGAATTGGATGACCCGTTCGTCGAGCCGGCACAGGAGCCGCAGGACACTCCGTCCGAAGCAGCATCCGAGCCGGTCGCCCCGCGCGTGCAACAGGCGGTGGTCAGCGAGTTCGAGCTGGACGACGCCTCGGCTGCGTTCCTGGCCCAGCTCGATGCAGCGGCCGCGCAGTTCGACGTGGAGCGTCCGCAGGCACCGACAGTGGCAGCCGATGCGCAGATCGCGCAGGCAGGCTCTGAACCGGTGTCCAGCGAACCTGCGCAGGAGGCTGCCGACGCCGGCATTTTCGGCGGCTTCGGCGACAGCGATATCGACGACGATATCCGCGACGTGTTCCTGGAAGAATTCGACGAAGAGCTGGTCAACCTGGGGCAGCTGTTGCCGGTGTGGCGCGCCGCGCCCACCAACCCGGAAACCCTGCGCCCGATCCGCCGCGTCTTCCACACCTTGAAGGGCAGTGGGCGTCTGGTCGGCGCCAGCGTGCTCGGCGAGTTCAGCTGGAAGATCGAGAGCATGCTCAACCGCGTGCTCGATAATTCGCGGCCGGCCAGCCCGGCGGTCGTGTCAATGGTCGAACTGGCCTACGAGGTGTTGCCGCAATTCAACGCCGCGCTGCGCGACCAGGGCCGCATCAGCGCCGATCTGCCTGAAATCCAGGGCATTGCCGAGCGCGTTGCTGCCGGCGAAGAGGTCTACTACGTGCCCGCAGCCGTGGCACCGGTGGCCGAGGCCGCGGCGATTCCGGCGGCAGCCGCAGGCGTGTTCGCCGCCAGCGGCGGAACCCCGGCTTCGGTGGACAGCGTGCTGCGCGAGATCCTGGAAGCCGAGGTCGCCACGCATCTGGACACGGTGAACGGGTGGCTGCAGGCCAGCCAGGCCGAGCCGCAGTTGGCGACCGAAGAAGTACTGCGCGCCGTGCACACGATGAGTGGCGCGTTCGCGATGACCGACGTGCCGGAAATCACCTTGGTGACGACGCCGGCCGAAAGCTACGTCAAGCGCTTGCTGGCCGCCTCGGTCACGCCGTCGGCGGAGGGGCTCGAAGCACTCACCGCCACCGCTGCTGCGATTGCCACCACGGTGACCGCGCTGCGTGCCGATGCGCCGTTGATTCCGTCGTTCGCACCGTTGACCGAGCGCTTGCGCGCGCTGGTGGACAGCTTGCCGGAAGCGCAGTGGCCTCCGCAGGTGTTCCTGGACGAGTTGGACGATGTCGACGCTCCGAGCGCCACGGTAGGCGGCAGCGCTGCCTCGGTCGAACTGACCGGTGCGCAGGATCTGTCGCAGTACCTGGATGCCGGCGCACTACCGTCCGACGCCCTTGTATTGGCGCAAGGTGCCGAAGACGCGCAGCCGCAGCCGGACGATGCGCCGATTGCCGTGGACGAGTTGGCCGAGGCCGAAGCCGAGCATGATTCGGCACTCGCACTGGACGCGCCTGCACCGCATGCGCTCGACGATGCCGGCCATGCCGCCATGCACGAAGATGCCCACGCCGCTGCCGAGTCTGTGCCTGCATCGAGCGACGACGCACTGGTACCGGTTGCCGAATCCGAGCAGCTTGCCGATGCGCTGCACGGCGATGCTGCGCCAGACGACGCGGCAGACCGGGCCGCATCGCAGGACATCGACGCACACGACCTGCCGGCCGACGAGCCGCTGGTCGAAGCCGAGGCCTGGGATGCCACCGAACTGCAGCATGCGCAGACCGCACCGCACGATCACGTACCGGGCGAGCACGCGGCAGAGGTGCCGAGTGAGGCATCTGCTGAGGTTGTGTCGGGCGAGCACGACGCCGATGCGACCAGCACGCACGCCGACAAAATTGCGGTAGACGAGCTGGCCGATGCAGAAGCTGTCTTGGGCGATGCGCAGACGCTGGCTGCAGCCGATGCCGAGCAGGCAGTGGACGCGCACGCACAGCAGGTGCCCGCGCACGACGATCAGGTTGCAGCAGACGCTGACGAGGCGGTCGAGAGCATCGAAGCGCTGGAGGCCGTGCACGCCGACGCTGCGTTGGCTGATGACGCCGATGCAACGACCGCGGAAGACTGGACCCCGGAAACCGCAGCGCTGGACAGCGTGGCGTCCGATCAGTCTGGCCACGACCACGCCGACACGCAGGAACAGGCAGGCGAGCAGCCGGCAGACCAGGCGGCGCAGCACAGCGATGCAGCATTGCCGCATGCAGGCGAGCCGTATGCGGGCGAGCAGCAAGCGCTGGAAGAAGCCGCGCAGCTGGGCGAGCACGCAGAGGTGGAAGCGCACGCATCTTCGAATCAGCAGATGGATTCGGGCGATGATGCGTCCGCCGATGCGCAGCAGCACGTCCATGAGCAGGTGCCGTCTGATCAGGACGTCGAGGCCGGGGAGCAGCTGCAAACGCATGCGCATTCCGACGAACGCGCGGGCGTCGTCGAGCACGCGACGGACCACCAGGACGCCGAAGCCGCGCATTCCGAAGCCGAGCACCTGGCAGCCGAGCAGACCGAAGCCGCGCATTCCGATGCAGAGTACGCAGGCGCCGACCATGTTGACGCCGCGCAGACCGATGCGGATGTGCTGCCCGATCACACTGTCGAATCGGTGCAGGCATTCGAAATGGCGCATGCGGCCGATCAGGTGGAAGAGGCCGGCGATCGGCAATCGGACACTGCGCCGGCGCTATACGACACGCAGGCTGTCACCGCCGACGACGCGGCGCAGGCCGATGCGCAGGCCGCGGTCGATGTTTCTGCCGTGGGCGATCACGCCGAGCGCGAAGAGCAGTTCGACGGCGCAGGACACGCAGCGCACGCCGAACCAACGGAAGCCAGCGACCACGCCGGTGCCGATCAGCAGCATGCCGCCGACTCCGCAGATCAGCACGCAACCGACCGCAGCGCCGACGAGCCGGAAGACACCACCACCGCTGCGTTCAGCGCCCCGGTCGAAGATGCGGCGCGTGCCGCTGCGTCCAGCAACGATATCGGCGCGGCATTCGATGCCGGCCCGCTGAACTTCGATCAACTCGACGGCGAGCTGGTCGACATCTTCGTCGAAGAAGGTCGCGACCTGCTGGACCATTGCGATGGCCTGATCGCGCGCATGCGCGAAGTGCCGGGAGACCGCGATGTCCTCAACGGACTGCAGCGCGATCTGCACACGCTCAAGGGCGGTGCGCGCATGGCCGGCATCAACGCCATCGGCGATCTCGGTCACGCGATCGAATCGCTGCTCGAAGCCGTGGCGGCCAACCGCACCGACATCGATCGCGACGACGTGCGTCTGTTCGAGCGTGGCTTCGACCGCCTGCATCAGTTGCTGACCCGCACCGGCATGCACCGTGCGGTGACGATGCCGACCGATCTGGTGGAAGCCTTCGAAACCCGTACCCGTGGCCGCAATGCCGCACCGCCCAGCGACGCCGATGTCCGCGCGATCGCCAAGGCGTCGGTGGAACCGGCGCCGCTGTCCGCCCCGGTTCCGGTGGACGGCCAGGCCGAAGAAGACTTCCTGCCGCGCGTGCAGCAGGAACAGGTGCGCGTGCGTGCGGACCTGCTCGACCGTCTGGTCAACCACGCCGGCGAAGTGGCGATCTACCGCTCGCGCCTGGAGCAGCAGCTGGGCGCGTTCCGTGGCGCCATGGGCGAACTGGATCGCACCAACGCCCGTCTGCGCGATCAGTTGCGACGTCTGGATCTGGAAACCGAAGCGCAGATCGTGGCGCGTTATCAGCGCGAACAGGACCAGGGCGATCGCACCTTCGATCCGCTGGAACTGGACCGCTTCTCCACCCTGCAGCAGCTCAGCCGCGCCCTGAACGAATCGGCGGCCGACTTGGGCGGCTTGCAGGGCGTGCTGGAAGACCTCTCGCGCCAATACGACGGCCTGCTGCAACAGCAGTCGCGCGTCAGCTCCGAGCTGCAGGACGGCCTGATGCGTGCGCGCATGGTGCCGTTCGATGGCCTGGTGCCGCGTTTGCGTCGTGTGGTGCGTCAGGCGGCCAGCGACACCGGCAAGCAGGTGCACCTGGTGCTGGAAGGCACCCAGGGCGAACTGGATCGCAACGTGCTCGATCGCATGGTCGCGCCGCTGGAACACATGCTGCGCAACTCGGTGGCGCACGGGCTGGAAACGCCCGAGCAACGCCGCGACGCCGGCAAGCCGGAAGAAGGCAGCATTGCGATCCGTCTGCGCCGCGAAGGCTCGGAAATCGTGCTGGAAGTGGCCGACGACGGTGCCGGGCTTGACCGCGAGGCGATCCGTCGCCGCGGCGAGGAGCGCGGCCTGATCGAACCGGGCCAGGAGCTGAGCGAGGCCGAACTCGACAACCTGATTTTCGCCTCCGGTTTCAGTACCTCCGAGCAGGTCAGCCAGTTGGCCGGCCGCGGCGTAGGCATGGACGTGGTGCGCAACGAAGTGCGTCAGCTCGGCGGCTCGGTGGATATCCACTCGGTACGCGGGCAGGGCGCCACTTTCACCTTGCGTCTGCCGCAAACGCTTGCGGTCACCCAGGCGGTGTTTGTCCGCATCGGCGAAACGACGTTCGCGGTGCCGGTGGGTTCGGTCAGCGGTATCGGCCGCATTTCGCGCACCCGTTACGAGTCGGGCGAGGGCGGATATCACTACGCCGGCGAAGAGTACGTGTTGCACGACCTCGGCTCGTTGGTCGGCCAGGCCGCCGCGCGTGCCGATGGCCAGGCGCAGGTGCCGTTGCTGTTGGTGCGTGCGGGCGACCTGCGCGCGGCGGTGGCCATCGATCAGGTGCTGGGCAACCGCGAAGTCGTGGTCAAGCCGGTGGGCCTGCAGATCGCCTCGGTGCCGGGCATCTACGGCGCCACCATCACCGGCGATGGCCGCGTGGTGGTGATCCTGGACGTCGCCCCGCTGGTCCGTCGTTTCCTGGCCCAGCCGGCGCGTCCGTCGCTGGAAACACAGGCCGAAGCGCAGCGCCAGGTGCCGTTGGTGATGGTGGTCGACGATTCGCTGACCATGCGCAAGGTCACCAGCCGCGTGCTGGAACGCCACAACCTGGACGTCACGACCGCACGCGACGGTGTCGAGGCGCTGGAGCTGCTCGAAGAGCGCGTGCCCGACCTGATGCTGCTGGATATCGAAATGCCGCGCATGGACGGTTACGAGCTGGCGACCGCGATGCGGGCCGACCCGCGCTTCAAGGCGGTGCCGATCGTGATGATCACCTCGCGCAGTGGCGAGAAGCATCGCCAGCGTGCCTTCGAGATCGGCGTGCAGCGTTACCTGGGCAAGCCTTACCAAGAGTTGGATCTGATGCGAAACGTGTATGACCTGCTGGGGATCGCCCGTGTCCGAGACTAATGGCGCAATGGGAACTCCGGTTGCTTTGCTGGGTCGTCCCGGCCAGGCGCGCGAGCGCCTGCGCGAAGCGCTCGGCCTGGCCGGCGCGCAGGTGGTGCTGGAAGACGAGCCAGCGGCGGTCGACGTGCAGATGCTGCGCGACGCCGAGCCGGTGGCAGTGCTGGTCGCACTGGAACCGTCGATCGAAGACGCGCTCGAAGCGCTGGAGCCGGCCTTCAACATGCCGGGCGTCACCGTGATCTTCGACGAGGCCGAACTGACGGTGCGTCGCGAGGGCTGGGAAGCGCAGCGTTGGGTGCGTCATCTGGCCGCCAAACTGCATGGCCATGCCGATGTGCTGCCGCCGGGCACCGAAAGCGAGCCCTCGCTGCAGCCCGAGCCCGGCCTGACGCTGGCACCGCAGCAGCATTCTGACCTGCAACTGGATCAACACCTGGAAGCGGCCGCGCATGCGTTCGACAGCGTGCCTGGCGATGCCTTGTTCGCGCATGCCTCCGTGCAGGAGGCGGCACCGGTCGCTGCGGAAAAACCGGGCCTGACGCTGGGCGATTCCAGCACCTGGGGCCTGGTGGACGAGGTGGCCGTGGTGGTGCGCCCGCGCGCCGAACCCGATGTGGCGGCCCTGTCCACCGGCGGCTTGTCGCTGGTGGATCTGGAGCACAGCGGCAGCGTCACCGGCGCTGTGCTGGTCGTCGCTGGCATTGGTGGGCCGGATGCGATCCGCCGCTTGCTGGCCGCATTGCCGCCGGAATTCCCGCGCGCGGTGCTGGTGCGCATGACCCTGGATGGCGGCCAGTACGGCAACCTGGTGCGGCAGATGGGACGCGTGTCTGCGTTGCCGGTCGAATTGGGCGAAGCGGGGCAGGTGGTCGCACCGGGCAAGGTGTATGTGCTCTCCGACGAGGTCGGCGTGCACCAGCATGCCGGCGCGCTGGCGTTCGTGGCACCGGCCGATCCGGCCGGGCTGATCGCCGCGCTGCCGCCGGCCGACAGTGCGGTGCTGATGCTCAGCGGTGCCAACGAGGCGCTGGTGGAGGCATCGCTGGCATTAGCCGAGCAAGGCGGCTGGTTGGCCGGGCAATCCACCGACGGCTGTTACGACCCCGCCGCCGCCGCGCGTCTGGCGCGGCAAGGCATCCTGACCGGCGACCCTGCGCAGTTGGCGCAGGCGCTGGCGCAGCGTTGGCCGGCATAAGCCGGGCGCTCCTTTTCGAATCGGAATCATGCGATGAGCTACGCCAATAACGACGAAATCCGCGGCGTCCTGATCCAGGCCGGTAGCGAGCGCGTGCTGCTGCCGAACGCAACGGTGGCCGAGGTGATGTCGCGCGTGGCGGTCGAGCCCCTGCCCGACATGCCGCGCTGGGTGGTCGGACGCATCGACTGGTACGGCTGGAAGGTGCCGCTGCTGTCGTTCGCGCGCCTCAGCGGCATGGGCGATGAACCCACCGCAGTCAACAACAAGGTCATCGTGTTGAAGGCCTTGGGTGGCAACCCGGCGTTGCCGTATTTCGCGCTGCTGACTGCCTCGTTCCCGCAGCTGATTTCGGTGCCGCGCGATGGCCTGCTGGCCGATGCCTCGGAAGATGCGCTGCCGGACGGTGTGCACATGCGCGTGCTGCTGGGCGAGCAAAGCGCGCTGTTGCCGAACCTGGACGCCATCGAAGCGCAGGTCGGCCAGGCGCTTGCGGTCGCTGCCGCCTGAGAGCGGCGAATGCCTGCTGTGCTCGCCGTCGGGCGGGCGCAGTGACGCAGTGCAGCGGAGGCTGCCGGGCATTGAGTGATGCGCGGTTGAGGGTGTGGCTGACTGTTGGGCGTTCCATCTTACGCACTGGATGACGCCCTGCCTTGGAGACGGCTTGCGGAGCATGATCGGTATGCATCAGCCGGATGCACCTCGCAGCAAGCTGACGCGCGGGGTTGAGGCGTGGACGTCATGAGCCATCCGCTCTTTGCGCCGATCCGCCGCGCTGACGGTGTGGTGCTGTGCGATCTGGCCGTGGTCGATCCGGCTGCAATGGCGCACTACCACACGCGTAACCGCGCTCATCTGGCCGATGCGATGCCGTTGCGGCCGCCCGCGTTCTACATTGTCGAAGGCTGGCGCCGCCTGTGCATGGCATACCGCGGCGCGATGCCTGGCGAGCGCGAGCTGCAACTGGTCTTGTTGCAGGGCGAGCACGTGATCGGCACCACCGGGTTCACCCAGATCCAGCGCGGCGCGTTTCAGGCGTGCCATATGGGCTACGGCCTGGACGCGGCGCAGCAGGGACGCGGCTTGATCCAGTGGGCAGCTACGCAAGGCATCGCTTTTGCCTTCGGCCAGCTCGGCCTGCACCGGGTGATGGCGCAATACGTGCCGGAGAATCTGCGCAGCGCGCGCGTGCTGCGGCGGCTGGGTTTCCAGATCGAAGGCTATGCGCGGCGCTATCTGCAGTTGAATGGCCACTGGCGCGATCATGTGCTGACCAGCAGATTGCGCGAGGACGGCATGCCTGGCGAAGGCGCTGTGGATGATGAGCCGGGTTAGGGCAAAGCGCCCGAGAACTCAAGCCGTCATTCATCGGCGGCTAGCGGATTGTCCTGCGCAAGCTCGATCTGCGTTGGCCAGCCACGTCGTTTGAGTTGATTGCGCAACTGCGCCGCCCAGGCCTGCACCGACGCTGCATCCGGCGTGGCCGCCTTGATGCCGATCGTTATCGTGTCTGCGTGTTCCAGGAAGCAGCACGGTCCGTTAGCCGATCGCTCGGTGGCGCGGAAAGTTTCAGAAACACCGTGCGGTGCATCTGCTCGCGCGTGACTGTCTCGCTGTTGACGTGCCTGCTGTGTGGCAGTGCGGGTGGCCGAAGGTGGCGACCACATGTTGCGAGATGCTCCGGGCTGCGGCTTGCCGTCCGGCGGTTCCCATCTTCGTGCAGGTGCAGCTGTTGGCGCGGCATGCGAGGCGTTTGGCGATATCGCGATCTGGGTGGTCGCAGGTGCGTTGGCCGTCCCGCATTCGATACGCAACGATGGATCCTGCAACGGTGCCGGCAACATCGGTAGTGCCGGCGCGCCGCCGCAGGCGCTGGCGTGCGCTTGGTTGGCTGCGGGGGGAGGTGCGCTGCTGTCATCCGTGCCTGCCACGGCGCGCCACTGGCCTGTAGATCGTCGTTGTGCGCGCCGATGGGGGGGCAGGCGGTGGGGGCGGCGTCATCGCCGCGTGCGCATCGCCTTGCGTCGACTCCTGTCCTGTTGATGGTTGGGTAAGCGCCCTTGCGGCCGCTGCGCGTTGCATCGCCCGTCGCTTGCCGCCAGCCAGATCCATGCATCGGACGCGCAGCGGCTGAGGCAGGGTTGGCCCAGCCATGCAACGGTTGTGCACGGATCCGCATGCGACAACGCCGCAAGAAGGTTTATCCGCACATCACGCTGTCGCATGATGGAAGGCTGGTGCCGCACTGCGCGGCCGCTCGTTTCCGCCATGGAGTCATCCGCATGCTTCAACGTCGTCACTTCCTCAAGGGCGCCACGCTGGGCGCGATCGCGTCCGGGTTGGCCGGCTGGGGCGCCCGCGCGCACGCTGCGGCAGGCGCCACGCCAGGCGTGCGGCCGACGGCGCTGCCGCGGGGTGCGGCGCGGGTGATTTCCACCTGGGATTTCGGCGTCGCCGCCAATCAGGAAGCCTGGAAGATTCTCAGCAGCGGTGGTATTGCGCTGGATGCGGTAGAGGCCGGTGTGCGTGTGCCGGAGGCGGACCCAAGCAATCCCACCGTCGGCCTGGGCGGTTATCCGGACCGCGATGGCCGGGTCACGCTGGACGCCTGCATCATGGACCACCTGGGCAACTGCGGCGCGGTGGCATCGCTGGAAGACGTGGTGCACGCCATTTCGGTGGCGCGTGCGGTGATGGAGAAGACGCCGCACGTGATGTTGGTGGGCGATGGTGCGCGTCAATTCGCCTTCGAACAGGGGTTTCCGAAAGCCAAGCTGCTGACCCCAAGCTCGGAAGCGGCCTGGAAAGAGTGGTTGAAGACTTCGAAGTATTCGCCCGAAGCCAATGTCGAAAATCGCGCCTGGCGCGATGCCAAGTTGCCCGGCGGCAAGGACAATCACGACACCATCGGGATGCTGGCGCTGGATACGTACGGCAATCTATCCGGTGCATGCACCACCAGCGGCATGGCGTGGAAAATGCATGGCCGCGTGGGCGATAGCCCGATCATCGGTGCGGGCCTGTACGTGGACAACGAAGTGGGCGGTGCGACCTCGACCGGTGTGGGCGAAGAGGTGATCCGGAACGTCGGCAGTTTTGCGGTGGTGGAAATGATGCGGCAGGGCAAGTCGCCGGCCGACGCCTGCCGCGAGGTGGTGATGCGGCTGATCCGCCGCAAGCCGGAATTGACGCGCACATTGCAGGTCGGCTTTCTGGCGATGAACAAGCGCGGCGAAGTGGGCGCGTTCGCGATCCAGAAAGGCTTCAGTTACGCGGTGTGCGACGCTCAGCGGCAGGATCTGCTGGTGCCTGGCGAGAGCCATTACACCCGCGAGCCGACGGCATGAGCGCGTCAGGGTTGGAAGTGGCTGCCGATTCGGTGGCCTCGGCGTTGGCTGCGCAAGCAGGCGGCGCGATGCGCGTGGAGCTGTGCGGCGGGCTGGATGGCGGCGGGCTGACCCCGTCGTTCGGCACGTTGGCGGTGGTGCGCGAGCGCTTGCGGATTCCGCTGTATGTGCTGATTCGTCCGCGCGTGGGCGACTTCGTGTTCGACGCCTCGGAAGTGGAGGTGATGCGCCGCGATGTGGAGCAGTGCGTGCGGCTTGGATGCGATGGCTTGGTCCTCGGCGCGCTGGACCGGCATGGGCTGGTCGATCTGGCGACGATGCGCGTGTTGATGCAGGCAGCAGGGCCGTTGGGGGTGACGTTCCATCGTGCGATCGATGTCAGTGCCGATCCGTCGCGCGTGCTGGAAGATGCGATCGGGCTGGGCTGCGAGCGGGTGCTGACCTCGGGTGCACGTGCGAGTGCGCTGGACGGAATGGACACCATCGCCGCATTGGTGCGGCAGGCAGCTGGGCGCATCGGCATCATGCCCGGTGCCGGGCTTTCCGAGCACAACATCCACACCATATGGCAGCACACCGGCGCGCACGAATTCCATGCCTCGGCGCGTGGCATGATCGCGGCCCAGGTGCCGTCGCCGCACCCGTATATCCGCGATCTGGGCGGAGACTACCAGCGGACCGATGCCGCGCGGGTACGCCGGATGGTGGACGCGTTGCAGCAGGCGTGAAACGCGCACAACGGTGACTTCGGCCAGCATAGGCGCGGCCTTGAGTTGCGCACGTACGCTGAGGGCGATGCTCGATGGGCTGCTGCGCCTGTCGCGTTGACCCTCTACTGATGGCCTGAAGGTTCCGGGCTTGTCTGCTGTTCGTCGTCAGCGTCATCGCTGACCTGCTCGGGAATGTGCACAGCGAACTCGGGAAAGCGCGCGCGATCCTGCGGGTGTGCATTGACGATCAGCTCCCGGGTCTTCCACATCTGGACCGCCTTGGCCAATGTCGCTGCGTCGAGCTGGCTTCCTGCGTGATAAACGAACTGCCCGAGATGATCGACGATGCCCAGGTGCGCGCTCTTCTGCGCCTTCCAGTTGCTGACGTTGGTGTAGTGGCGGCTGAGGCCTTCCTCGCTCGGGTCTTCGATTCTGGGGGATGGGCCTGCCATGTCGCTCACCCGCCTCAGGAAATGGGAATCCCTGCTTTCTTCCAGCATTTTCTGCAAGGCCGGAATCTGGCCGAAGGTGGTGGGAGCGCCGGGCAGGCGCTTTTCTGGAAGGTAGGAGGGGGCACCTTCCAGAAAGGGATTTCGTTCCTCATCAATGACCGTGCTCAGCATGGTCTGTGCGGTGTCCTCGATGCGTTCGAGCGCAACCGTGCGAGGCGGTTCGGTGGTGGCCGCCGAAGAGGTTGCCCTGGCTCGATTGCCGGGAACAGGGGGCGAGGGAACTGGGGCGGTTGGGCCAGTCGGCTCTGGTTCGGCGGGGCGCGCAACCGGGCGATGCTGGTCGAGTTGCGCTTGCAAATGCGGCGGCACCCGGATGATGCAGTTGGCAGGTAATTGGCCGATCAACGAGGGCAGTCTGGAGAGATTGACGCAGCCTCGCAGATCGAGTTCTTCCAGCTGCGTCAGGCGGTGAATGTCCAGCGGCAACGTAAGCAGGTTGCTGCAGTCTTTCAGAATCAGTCGCTTCAAGGGCGCACCGCCGCCGAAAATCGGCGGATAGTTGCGTAGCGCCGTGCAGCCCTGCAGATCAAGTTCCTCCAGCCGTGGCAGCCGATGGATGGCTGGAGCAAGCACGGACAGCGGGCAGTTGCGTATCTGTAGCCTTTTCAGGTTTTGCAGGTTGGTCATGGACGCCGGAAGCGCTGTGATCCCGGTTTCTACAAGCTGTAGCCTCTGCAGGTTGATCAAGCCCTCGTGCTCGCCGGATGCATTGGTGCTTGCCAGGTGGCCGGGAAGTTCCGTCAGTTCCGGGCAGGCGCGGATGGAGAGCTCGCGTAATTGGGTGAGGCTTGCGATGGATGCGGGCAGCGAGCGAAGCGGATTGTGCGCAAGCGTCAGTGTTTCCAGGCCCGCAAATTGCTGCATGGCGTCCGGAAGCTCCATCAACCCCGCCGCATCGATCGTCATGTGCTGCAGATGAGATAGACGGAATGCCTGGTCGGGAAATTGCGGAAGGGGAACCGAGCGCAGCTCCAGCGCGACCCGACCCGTTTGGCTTGCGTTCTCCAGCAAGTCTGCGGTCGCCTTCAGCGCCCGGTCTGTGCGTGTCTCGACCTGCGGGTTGTTGCGATTGGCCTGGCGCCATGCGCTGTGCCAGCGATTGCGGTCTGCGTTGTAGTGTCGTTGCCATTGCGCCAGAACGTCGCGGTAAGGGCGCAGCGCTGTAGAGCGCCGTAAGGGTGAAGCGCCCACGCTCGGCGGCACGCGCGGCCGCGCCGGCTGCAAGCGTTGCGAATCGGTGGTGACGGAGTGGAAGCGCGAGCGTTCTATGTTGCTGAGCTGTGGCAATTGCGGCATCCGCGAAGCCTGTCCAGTCGCCTGGTTCATTCGCGCAGCGCTGCCGGAGCCATCGTAGGGAAGAGGGCGAGCGGATGTGGTTGGCCGGCGAGAGGTCTCGGCAGCGGCAGGCATTGCTGGCGGACGCCCGGAACGGTCGCCAGGCACATATCTGGTCAGGCCGCTAAGCATGCCGGTGGGGCGCTCGGGCGCGGGGTGTGCGGGTGGGACAGTGCGCGCGGGCGCATCGGCACTGGACGCAGTCTGCTCCCGCAGTCCGACAGGCGGGCCCGGCGGGCGTGGTTGATCGACACGTCGCATCGCATTCCTCGTCTTGGCTGTCGCGCCATGACGATGATCGGCATGCAACGCGATTAGCGAATCCCG
This sequence comes from Xanthomonas sp. NCPPB 3569, assembly GCF_041475645.2. Taxonomy (NCBI): domain Bacteria; kingdom Pseudomonadati; phylum Pseudomonadota; class Gammaproteobacteria; order Lysobacterales; family Lysobacteraceae; genus Xanthomonas; species Xanthomonas sp. NCPPB 3569. Next base: position 3,598,930 of record NZ_CM192969.1, on the reverse strand, counting down.
CGGGGCGAAGCCATCGTCATCATGACGAAGGATCAGCGGCGTGGCCGCATGCCGTTGTGCAGCGCTCAGACAGCGCTGCGGGAGCGGGCGCCTGGCAGGGACCGCACTTGCCGAACCGCGTGGGATCGAGCACCACATGCTTGATCCGTCGGCGCTTCCAGGTGTAGCTGACATGCACCAAGCCATCGCGGCTCTGGATCACGGCCGGATACGAAAATTCATCATGGGCGCTGTCTTCCAGCGTCAGCACGCGTTGCCAGTGCACGCCGTCGTTGGAGAGCGCAACGGCCAGGGTGCCGCGGCCGTCCCACCAGTCCTTGCCGGCAATGGCGGGGTTGTAGACCAGTAACGCACGACCGTCGCGCAGCACCACTGCATCGGTGCCCGAATTCGGGTTTTCCACGTCCAGCAAGTACATGGGCTGCCAATGCAGGCCGCCATCGAGCGAGAACGTGCTGAAAAGCTTGTTTTGCTGGCTGCGGCCCAACGCCTGCAGCCGGCCATCCGGATACAGCAGCAGACTGGGCTGGATCGCGCCGATCGTCTTCGCATCGTTGAGCGGCATGCCGCGTTGCCAGTGCGCGCCGTCGTCGTCGCTCCATTCCAGATGCGCGCGCCAGCCGCGGTCTTCGCTGCTGCTGGGCGCCAGGATACGGCCGTTCGGTAATTGCACCGGCTTGTTCTTGATTGGCCCGAGAATGCCGTCGGGTAACCGCTGCGGTGGCGACCAGTGCACGCCATCGTCAGTGGAGAGCAGACGCAGCCCCCACCATTGGCGCGGATTGGGTCCGAGCTTGTAGTACAGCTGCACCGGCCCGGTGGCCGATTGGAACAACACCGGATTCCATGCCGGCACTGCAGTGCCATCGACGCCTGCGTGCGCGCCATCGGCAAGACGACGTGGTGGCTGCCATTGCTGCGGGCCGCGCTGAGCGAGCCAGATGCCGACATCGGCCGAACCTTCGTGCTCGCCGCCGAACCAGGCGGCCAGCAGGCGACCATCGCGCGTTTCCAGCAAGGTGGAGGCATGTGCTTGCGGCGTGGGAGCCGGGTCGGCGATGAACTCGCTCAGCACGATCGGCGAGGGCGGCGACGTGGGCGATTGCGCCTGCGCAACGATCGCAGCCAGGCTTGCAGCAAGGCTCACGACGAGGCGGCTCAGCAGGCGTGGCGGATGCATCGTGGTCCAGTCCTGTGCGAGGTTTAAAAGACCTCTTTATTATCTCTTAAATACCACGTGTTCCCGTCGTCGGGCGGATTGGTCGAACTGCATTGCCAGATGTACAGCAAGGGGCGCTCTGCTCCGGCTTCTACTGGCTGGTGTCACCTAGCCCGACCTGGGGGCGACGTGCACGCGGCCATCGTGCAGCATGCCCGCGGCACAGCCCTCACTGCAGCAGACTGCCCAGCAGCCTTGCACCCGCGTGCACGATCACACTGATGCTGCGACGTGCGCCGAAACCTGGCATTGCGAGGGTCGAGTTGCGCGCGCGCCGGCCGCTATCGGGATGGCACGGCGAGCGTGATGTGGCGGTTTGTCGGCGGTATTGCGGGGACATGACCGCGTTGCGGTCTTCGCACCCATGGGCCGGCACGACGCAGACCGCCGTGCATCCCTTCACTCAGGAGTGCATTGATGGCTTTTCCAACCGCAGTCAATCCGCAGATCACCGATGCCGTCACCCAGGCCAACGTCAAGGTCGTTGGCGAAGCCCCAGCGTTTGCGATGGGTTCGATTTACCAGAGCCTGGCCCATTCGGGCGGCATCCTGTTCCAGAATGCGATCGCTGCACAACAGCAGCAAAACGCCCTGGCGCAGGCGGCCAACAACCAGGGCGTGATGCAGACCTACGGTGTCGAGACCAGCGCTTGCACGGCAGAGGTCGAGAACGTTGCCCAAGGCGGTGCCGCAGACACTCTGAACAGTCTGCTCACCGCGCTCAACGCGTTCGACACTGCGAAGTAATCGTCGCTGGCGGCAGCGTCACGTCTGTCGCCATGCTTGCCCGCGAAAACGGCCCGCTCAGGCCGCGTTGTCGTCGCGCACTTGCGGCGGCAGCAGCGTTTGCGGCTTCTTGGCCGATTCGGTCTGGCACAGGAAGGTCATCAGGTGTGCGGCTTCGGCACTGCCCATGGGCTGGCTGTGGATCTGCTCGGCGAAGGCGTTCTGGGTGTGCTCGGCAACGGCGGGGACGGACTCTTGTGCAACGGTAGACGACGACATGCAACGCTCCTGGAACCTGCAATCAAGCCGTCTACGTCGCAAGCAAGCGCATCCGTAACGGAGTCAGCCGGTGATATTGCCTGGAATCTGTGCCGTCCGATACCTCGACGGTATGCGGGCGGCGCAGCGGCACCGGACGTTCTGATAACGGCGGCTGCGGCCAGGTCTAAAGTGCCATCGGCAGAAATCTGCTCCGGCGGTGGTCTCTGATTGCGCAACAGGGCCCGAGGCGATGGGGACCTCTTGCAGGACGCGGCGGCTCGACAGCCGGATCGCCATCTCGGCGCTTTGCGGGGCAGTGTCGGCTCCGCCAGGCCATCGGTGCGGGGTCTTGCATTTGCCCATCCAGCATGCAGGTCCCAGCGGCCGGCTTTCTCCGGGATAAACCGCGCGGAGCGCGGTTGCGCCGGAGAGTTCGTTTACGCAATCGCGTGTTCGTCGCAGCAAGACTGGCTGGAGAAGACAGGCGCACCATCGCCGTTTTGCACCGGTTGGAGTTTGCTCATGCGTGTCCAGCGATCCACTGCACAGCATCTTGTCTCACGCGATTGTGCGGACGTTGAAACGCCGCCCACAGCGGAATTGCCGCAAGATGGACAGGGGTGGCCAATGGGGTTGCAAGTGCTGCGGACGCGGCCAGTGCCCAAACGCACACACCGCGATGAGAGCGAGCGACGACCGCACCACGGGGACGCCAACGCCCGGGTTGCCGAAGCGGAGACAGCCTACGACGTGCTCGTGGTCGCCAAGTACGTGGCCGACCCCTTGCACGGAACCGCGGACAAAACGGCCGAATTGATCAACGACATTCCCCGCCGCGGAGAACCCGGGCAGTCTGCGGACGCTGGGGAGTCGGCGCATCCACCCGAGCACTCACCGGCCGAGCATGCAGCGGCACCGGATGGCCACCACCCGCCGCATCCAGCGCAGGCCGCGCATCCCGTACAGCCGCACGCTGCAGATGCCCCGCATGCGCCGACGCCGGAGGGGCCGCACGCACCGGATGCCGGCGTCGGGCATCCGGCTGATCCGCAAGCGGTTGGGCATGCAGCGGAGGACGGCGTCCTGCACGCTCTTGCCGAGGAAGGCGCGCCGGCAGGCGCATTCGATCTGGCGATGAGCCTGGGCATCAGCGGCACGATGCTGCCGCTGTCGAGTCTTGCGATCTATGCCGCGTACAAGGAAACCCGCGAAGTTGCCGAGCAGCGCACGCACTTGCGACGGCAGGAGCGCCGCCTGCGCTCGGAGCAGGCGGCACTGCAATCTGCCTTGGGCACGGCAGCGCCTGCAGGCGCTACAAATGCGCACGCGCATGCACTGAGCGAGGCGATCGAGACCAACGCCTACCTGCAGCGGCGAAATGCGCGGGACGGCGCCATTGCCGCGACCTCCATGGCCTCGGCCGGGGTGATCTTCACCAAGGCGGCGAGCGAACTCGGCATCCAGGGCGGGCTGGCCATCGCCAGCAAGAGCGCAAATGCGGCGGGCCTGGTGGGTCACAGCGCCGCTGCCGCAGGTGCTGCGTCCGCGGCGGGTATCGCCGGCAGCTTCGTGCTCGCGCCGTTGGCAAGCGTGGCGGCCACCGCATTGGGGGGTACCTTCCTGCACCAGTCGCGTCGGGAAAGGACGCGTGTTGCCGTGGATGTGGGCAGGGTCCAGCGCTTCCTGCACGACCTCGAACCTGGCGAACTCAGTCCTGGCGCACAGCGCTACCAGCACTTCGTGAACACCAAGTTGGGCAAGTACGACCACTTTGCGCATCGGTTCAACCAGTGGAACAAGGGCTTTGTTGTGGGGGGAATCACCTACACCGCCAGTACGTTGACCAAGGTCGGCGTCAGCGCGGCCGTCGTTGCCGGCGCCACGGTGGCCGCACCGGTGGGCACCGGCCTGATCATCGGCGCAGGTCTGCTCGGTGCGGCCACGATGGGGGTCGGCAGCCATCAGTTCCTGCTGGCGCACGGCAAGCAGAAGCGCTATCGCAGGTACCAGACCGAGGACATGCCAGGCGTCGACCGCGCGCTACTGGCGGTGGCGGATCTATTGCCTGCACGCGGGGCGGAGGGTGCAGCAGCCCAGCAAGCGCCCAACTTCGCCGAGCCGTTGCAGCCAACCGCGGTGGACGTTGCACTGACGTCAGTGGCGGAGGAAGCGGCGGGAAGCGATGAAGACGCGATCGTTGCAGACGCCGATCCCGGCCTGGAGCCGACGCATCGCCAAGGCGCCTCTGCTGCACGTGATGGGCAACCGGCACTGCCGGAACCCTCCGCTTCCACTGCCGACACCTCGAGTGCAAGCACGGCAGAGAACGCGGTGCCCCACCATGGATTCGAGTTGCGCAGTGCGCTCTACGCCTGCATCGACGGGCAGGAAAACGCACTGGACGCGTTTGTGCAGAGCGGTGCCGACGACCTGCAGAAATTGCATCCGGCCAAGCCGCGCTCGACAGACCAGGGCAAGGGCTCGGGTCGAGCAGCAGCTGCGGCGCCGCTGGGTCGGCGCGTCAATGCAGCCCTGCGCGCAGCAGCCAATTACGGGCGCGCGGTCTTGACCGGTAAGCCGCAGCAGGCGCGCGGTAAGGCGATGCGCAGCCATGCCAAGCACAGCGCGGTGCTGACCGAAACCGCGTTTGCGCAGTGGCTGCAAACGCCCGGCTCGGTGAAGTCGCAGATCGCCTACATGCAATGCTGCCTCGAACTGCAGAAGAAATATCTCGACACCAAGCTCAGCGCGCAGGCGGACCTTCCGCAGCCCGACGTGCACGATGATCCGCATTCTCATGGCCAAACGCCGGCTGCGACGGTCGATCGGGCGCCGGAACGCTTACTGGCGCAATTGCACCAAGCGCGCATGCGCGACGACACCCAGCAGCGCACCATCAGCCTGATGCTGCAGGAACTGCAGATGGCCGAGCAGGAGCTGGCAAGCCCAGATGCGCGAAGCCAGGCGCGCGCCGCCGCCAGGATGCCCGGTTTGCAGCAACGCCTGATCCGGGTGCTGACCTCGAACGCGATCGTGCCGCAAGAAGGCGTTGCAGGCTTCGCCCGGTTCTGCATGAAACAGGCCCGTCAGCACACGACACACGTGCGCGGCACGCTGCTGGCCACCGAAATACAGGCAGCACGCATCCGCGAGCAGGCGGCTGCCGCAGCGCCGGCGTCTACGACCTGATTGTGGCCGTGCGAGCGAGCACGCGTCTGCAGCAGCCGCCGCGTAAGCCTCACTCCTTCGGTGTGAGCCAGACCTGCTGCTTCAGGCCGCGCACGCTGGGGGTGGCAACATCGTCCAGGTCGAAGACCACCACCGTGTTGTCACCCTTGCGCTGGAATGGCGCAGGGAAATACAGCGCGGTCTGCGGGCCGATGTTCCAGTGGCGGCCCAGGTTGACGCCGTTGGCCCAGGCAAAGCCCTTGCCGAAGGCGCGCATGTCCAGATAGGTGTCGGTCGGCGTGCCGATGCGCAGGGTGCCGCGGTGGAACGCCGGGCCTTGCACCGCCTTGCCGGTCCAGCCGCGGATGCTGTCGGGCGTGCGCATCGGCAGCGGGAAGGCCTGCCAGCCGGTGAGCTGCTGGCTGTCCAGCAGCACCGGGTCGACCAGGCCGGCGCGGCCGTCGGCCATGCGCGTGCCGTAATTGATGCGGCCGCTGTTTTCGACCAGCACATCCAGGGTGTGCTGGCCTGCAGGAATCTCTACCTCGAGCGACACCTGCTGCAAGCGCCGCTCAACGCTACCGACTGGTCGTTGATCCACGTACACGCGCGCCACATCGCGCACATCGCCCAGATACAGCGGGCCCTTGCGCGGGCCAGTGATCGTGGTGCGGTAAAGGATGTAGCCGTAATCCTGCCCGAACTGTTCCATCGGCTGCGGGGTGTCGATGGCGATCGGGGTGGGCAGGTTGTCCCAGAGCGAGGCCGATTCGCGCAGCGGCGTGGCCGGCAGCGTGGTGGTGGCAATCGGCGCCGGCAATGCGGGCGGTTGCACGCCGGTCACGCGGGCGATGGCATCGCGCATCAACGCGAATTTGGGCGTGGGGTGGCCGGCTTCGTCGAGGATGGCATCGTAGTCGTAGCTGGTGGTCTGCGGCGCGTAGTGGTCGCTGGGATTGTTCTGAAAATTGGCGCCATTCATGAAGCCGAAACTGGTGCCGCCGATGAACATGTAGAGATTGGCCGAGTGGCCCTGGCGCAGGATCCACTCGAACTCTTCGGCCTGTTGCCTGGCATCGGTGGCGGCATGCGGCTTGTCCCAATGGTCGAACCACCCGGCCCAGTATTCGCCGACCATGCGCGGTTGATCGGGGCGAAACTTGATCAGCTTGTCGAATGCGCTCTTGGCCTCGCCGGGCGCGAAGTTCACCACCGCCAGGGTGTTGGGCAAGGTGCCGTTGGCGAGCATGTCGGCGCCATCGGAGGTGAACAGCAAGGCCTTGTCGAAGCCAGCCTTGACGTACATGGCGCGGTTGTCGGCCATGTAGGCGTGATCGTCGGCGTAGGAGCCGTATTCGTTCTCGACCTGCACGGCGATGATCGGGCCGCCATTGTGGTTGAGCAGCGGTTGCACCTGTTTGGCCAACGCATCCAGATACGCCTGGCTGGCGGCAAGAAAGCGCGGGTCGCGACTGCGCACGCGGATGTTGCCCTTGCCGAACAACCAGGCCGGGTAGCCGCCGGCTTCCCATTCGGCGCAGGCGTAAGGGCCGGGGCGCAGTATCACGTTGAGGCCCTGCGCGGCGGCTTCCTTGACGAAGGCGGCGACTTCGTTGTTGCCGGAGAAATCGAACTGGCCTTGCTGCGGTTCCACCAGGTTCCAGAACACGTAGGTTTCTACGGTGTTCAAGCCCAGGGCGCGCGCTTTTTGCAGGCGGTCTTTCCAGTATGCGCGCGGAATGCGCTGGAAATGAATGGCGCCGGACAGCAGCTGGTACGGCTTGCCGTCGCGCACGAATTGCGTGCCCTGGGTGCCGAAGGTGGGCCAGGACTCGGGCGTCGCGGCAGCGGCGGGCAGCGCGAGCGCCAGGGCCAGGACCAGGGGAGCAAGAGTGGTACGCAGCATGGAAGTCTCGATGTAGGTAGGGCCGGTGGTGCGGGTGGATGGCAGGGGCCGGTGTTTGGGTGTTGCCCTCATCCGCCCTTCGGGCACCTTCTCCCGCTTGCGGGAGAAGGGAGAGCAATCCCCGCTTGCGGGAGAAGGAGTAGCAATCCCCGCTTGCGGAAAAGAGAAAGCAAGTTCCACTGGCAAATGAAAAGCGATCCCTGTTTGCGTGAGCGGGGAAGGGCGTTCTCCATTTGGGTTGCAAGAACCGAACGCGCCGCTCGCGCAGGCGACGGACCGGCATTACGCGAACGACGGTGGCAGATCCTCCTTGTCTGCGCCGAAGGCCGGGTTCGGCTTGGGCCCCATCGCAAATTCCAGCGTGCCACCGGCAGCCAGCTCGGTGTGGCGGAGCCAGGCACGGGTGAGCGATTTGCCGTTGAAGGTGAGCGACTGCACATAGACGTTCTGCGCGCTGTTGTCCTTGGCCACGATGTGCAGCGTGCGGCCGTTGCCCACCTCCAGCGTGGCGCGCTTGAACAAGGGGCTGCCCACGATGTAGTTGCCGCTGACCGGGTCCACCGCATACAGCCCCAGTGCGCTGAGCACGAACCACGCACTCATCTGCCCGCAGTCTTCGTTGCCGGACAGGCCGTTGCGCGCGTCGTGATACTGCTCGCGCAGCAACCGGCGCACCATCGCCTGGGTCTTGTACGGCTGGCCGGCATAGGCGAACAGATACGCCACATGGTGGCTGGGCTCGTTGCCATGCGCGTACTGGCCGACCATGCCGTCGATATCCGGCGGTGCATCGGCGGGCAGTTCGGAGCTGGTGGAAAACAGCTCGTCCAGCTTGGCGACGAAACCCGCGCGGCCACCGTACAAGTCCATGTACCCGTACAGATCGTGCTGGTTGAGGAAGGTGGCCTGCCAGGCGTTGGATTCGGTGAAATCGCGCCATTTGGCGATGTGGCCCATGCCGCGCGGGTCGAACGGTGTGGCCCAGCTGCCGTCGGCAAGCCGCGCCTGCACGAAGCCGCTATCGCGATTGAACACGTTGCGGTAATTGCGCGAGCGTTCGCGCAATGCGCGTGCATCGTCGCTGGCGCCGGCGGCCTGCGCCAGGTGTGCGCAGGCCCAGTCGTCGTAGGCATATTCGAGCGTGCGGCTGACCGCTTCGTCCACTTTGTCGGCGGGGATGTAACCGAGCTTGCGGTACTCGCCCATGCCGTGGGTGGTATCGTCCATTGCACGTTTGCGGTACGCCGGCCACGCGGCCTTGTAGTCGATCCCGGTGAAGCCCTTGGCATGCGCCTCGGCCAGCACCACGGCCGAGTGATAGCCGATCATGCAGCCGGTCTCCACGCCTTGCAGCGGCCAGATGCCCACGCCGTCCGGGCATTCGTTGGCGCCGCGCACCAGGCATTGCACCAGGTCGGGCACGCGCTCGGGCTGTACCAGCGTGAGCAGTGGATGCGCGGCGCGGTAGGTGTCCCACAACGAGTAGGTGCTGTAGTTGTTGTAGCCCTTCGGCGCAGTGTGGATCTGCAGGTCCATGCCGCGGTAGCGGCCATCCACGTCGGAGAACAGCGTGGGTGCCAGCAGGCTGTGATACAGGCCGGTGTAGAAGATGCGCCGTTGCGCGTCGTCATCGCTGTCGATGCGCACGCGGGCCAGTTCCTTTTCCCAGGCGGCCACCGCTTGCGCATGCACGCGCGCGAAGTCGAAGTCCGGCAATTCGGCGTCCAGGTTGGCCAGTGCATTGTCGGCGCTGACGGCCGAGATGCCGACCTTGATCAGCAGCGGGGCGTCGGCAGCGTCGGGGTAATGCAACACGGCCTTGAGGTGCGTGCCGTCGATGCTGCGCGTGCCGGCGGCCAGTGCTTGGTCCTCGTTGTACAACTGCACGTGCTTGAAGGGGCGCGAGAGGCGCATGGCGAAATAGATGTAGCGGCCCTTGGCCCATTGGTACACGCGGCGCCCACCGGTAAGCGTGCGTTCGTCGACCACGCGTAGCTGCGCATCGCTGACGCGGGTGGGAATGCCTGGCTTGTCCTGCATGCCGTGGCACAGGTCCAGCAACACATGCGCGGGTTTGCCCTTGGGGAAGTGATAGCGGTGCAGGCCAGCCCGCGCGGTGGCGGTAAGTTCGGCATGCACGCCGCTGTCCTTGAGCCGCACGCGGTAGTAACCCGGCGATGCGGCTTCATCGGCATGGTCGTAGCGCGAGCGGTAGCCGGCGTCCGGGTTGTCGAGCGGGCCGGGCACCAGTTTGACCTCGCCGGTGGCGGGCACCAGCAGGAAATCCAGCATGTCGCCGATGCCGGTGCCTGAGAGATGCGTGTGCGAGAAGCCCATGATCGAGCCGTCGGACTCGTGGTATCCCGAGCACGAATCCCACACGGCGTTGTAGGTGTCGGGGCTGAGCTGCACCATGCCGAACGGCAACGTGGCGCCGGGGAAGGTGTGGCCATGGCCGCCGGTGCCGATGAACACATCCACATGCCGGGTGAGGTCGGCGCGGGCACGCGCATCGGCCGGTAGCGCGTAATTGCCGGCACGCGCGCGGGCCAGGCCGGGCAGGCCGGGCAGGCCGACGCTGCCGAACAGGGCTGCGGCGATGGCGCCTTGGAGAAAACCGCGTCGTGTTGTCATGTGTGTTTGCTCTCGTAAATCATGGGCCGGTGCGGGAGCGCCCTCATCCGCCCTTCGGGCACTTTCGCCCGCGTGCGGGAGAAGGGCTGAGAACAGGCGCTGCGCATGGATCAGGCGCTACGCAGCAGCTGGGGTTTGCGTTGATGCAGGTCGATGATCAGTTCGCCGAACAAGGTGTTGGCCCAGGCGAACCAGTCGCGGGTGAAGGTGTTCGGGTTGTCCTTGTGAAAAGCCTCGTGCATGAAGCCGGTGCCGGCATGCGTGGTTTTCAACCATTGCAGGCATTGGCGCAGTTGCGCGTCGTCGTCGCTGACCAGCGCGTATTGAATGATCGACATCGGCCAGATCGTGCCCATGCCGCTGTGCGGGCTGCCGACGCCTTCGGCGGCGGTGCCGCGCGAGAAATACGGGTTGCGCTCGCTCCAGGCCAGCTGGCGCGTGCGCAGGAACACCGGGTCGGCGCGATCACAGCAGCCCAGGTAGGCCAGGCTGAGCAGGCCGGGCGCGTTGGCGTCGTCGATGAACAGCTGGTTGCCGAAGCCGTCTACTTCGAACGCCCAGTACGCCTGCCCGTCGGCATCGCGTTGCTGGCCGAACTGGCGGGTGGCGGTTTCCACTTCGCCGGCCAGCGCGGTGCACTCGGCGGCGAAGGCAGCGTCGCGATGCAAGGCGGTGCTCATCGTGGCCAGCTGCCGCAGCGAGGTCACCGCAAACAGGTTGGCCGGCACGAACAACGGAAACACGCAGGCATCGTCGGAGGGGCGGAACATCGAGTGGATCATGCCGTTGGGCTTGGTCGGCTGGCCGTAGCCTTCCAGCACCAGGGTTTCGGTGGCCAGTGGCGAGGGGCGCTGAAACACGTACGGGCCGCGGTTGTCCTTGCGCTGCTGCTCGCGGAAGGTCTTGACCACCACATGCATCGCCGCGCGCCAGTCGTCGTCGAACGGTGCGGCATCGCCGGTGGCGCGCCAGTATTCGTGCGCAATGCGGATGGGGTAGCACAGCGAATCGATTTCCCACTTGCGCTCGCCCACGCCGGGCTTCATGTCGGTGATGTCGTTGAGCGACCACTTCAGGCGCTGGGTCTGGCCATCGGGCAGGAACGCGTTGGCGTACGGGTCGAGCGTGATGCATGCGGCCTGGCGCTGGATCAGGCCATGGAACATGCGCCGCAACGCCGGGTCGTGCTTGGCCAGCGGCACGTACGGGTGCACCTGCGCGGAGGAATCGCGCAGCCACATCGCGTGGATGTCGCCGGTGATGACGAAGGTGTCCGGCTTGCCGTTGCGAGTGCCGGTTTCCACCGTGGTATCTAGGGTGTTTGGGTAGCAGTTCTCGAACAGCCAGGCCAGTTCGGGGTCGGCGATGCGCGCCTTGACCTGCGCGATTTGCTGCTCGACTGCCTTGCTGACAAAGCGGCGCTGCGCTTTGGGTGGACGCTTGCTGACAAAGCGGCCGGTTGTGCTAGACGTGCCGGCAGCGGGCGCGGCCGCAAGCGCGGGCAGGGCACCGGCGAGCAGGCCGGCACCGGCACTGGCGCCCAGCAGCTGAAGGATGTCGCGGCGGGTGTGCATGACCTGGAACTCCTTGGATTTCGACAGCGGGCCTGCACGCCAGTGCCGCTCCAGCGCCGCGCTACCTGCCGGCGAAGGATGAGACCTATGCATGACCAATTCCCGATGACCATACAACGTGTGCGCCGAACGTGCATAGTGCGGTCGCACAATTCTCCGCCGTATGCGTGGGAGTGCGCTGCGCGTTGAGCCTCGGTGCCGGCGGCGCGAAAGACCGCTAGCGCCAGCCTGCCGCCGCCGGGTATGCGAGGCTCGCTCGGACCCTCGCCCCCCAGCTTGTTGGCTAAAAGGACAGGCGGTGGATGGCGCTAAGCCGGTGCCACGCTGGCGCCGTCAATGGCAACACCAGCAGCACCTGCACCGGCACCGGCACACCGCACGCCCCTTGCATTGCGCTGGCCCCGCGGCAGTGACCAGCGGGCGCCGTTTCGAATTCCAGACAGTTGCGAGCGGGTGCTCAGATCAACGTGTGGCCACGCACCGGCGTGGCCTTCATCACGCGTCGACGCAACAGGCGCCGGCCCAGACAGCCGGCGCCTTTGTGCGTCACGCAATCAGGGACATTACTTGGGCAACGGCGAACGTCCCTGGATCGAAAACGACGCCGCATTGCCAACGGCGCCGGTGCCCGGCTGCCCACCGCCGACGAACAACGTGTAGCTGCCGGCTTCCACCGCGCGCTGTCCGCTGCGGTCCACGTCGCTCAAGGCGCGCGCATCCAGCTCGAAGCTCAGCGTGCGTTGCTCGCCCGCCGCAAGATGCACGCGCTGAAAACCGACCAGGCTGCGCAACGGCGACTGCGGGCGGTCCGGATATTGCAGATACACCTGCGCCACTTCGTCGCCAGCACGTACACCGGTGTTGCGCACGGTCGTGGTCACCTGCAACGTGTTGCCGGCTTGCAGCGTGGTGGTGGATAGCTGCGGCGCGTCGTAGGCAAAGCGGGTGTAGCTCAGGCCATAGCCGAACGGAAACAGCGGCTCGCCCTTGAAGTAGCGATAGGTGCGGCCCTTCATGTCGTAACTGACGTAGGCCGGCAGGTCCTTGGTGGAGCGGTAGAAGGTCACCGGCAGGCGGCCGCCGGGATTGTCGTCGCCGGCCAGCATGCGCGCGATCGCGGTGCCGCCGGACTGGCCCGGGTACCACGCGGCCACGATCGCATCGGCATGCGTCTTGGCCCAGTTCAAGGCCACCGCGCTGCCGCTCATCAGTACCACCACCAGCGGTTTGCCCGAGGCCTTTGCCCGTTCGAGCAACGCTTGCTGCGTGGCGGGCAGGGCGATGTCGTTGCGGTCGCCGCCGTCGAAGCCGGGGACATCGATCCGCAACTCTTCGCCTTCCACATCCGGCGACAGGCCAACGAAGGCGACCACCGCGTCTGCCTGTGCCACGGCCTGCTCGGCCTCGGCCAGTTGCGCGGCGGCAGGAGCCAGCCATTCCAGGCGCACGCCCTGATCCTGGCCGCGGTGCTCCATTTCCAGGCGAATCTTGCGTGGGCGGGTGTCGTCGAAATGCAGCACGGTTTCCACGCTGCGGCCGTCGGCGTTGTGCATGCCGGCCGGCACGTGCTTGTCTTCGGCGTTGCCGGCAACCACCAGCTTGTCGTCGATATACAGGCGGACGGGGTCGTGTCCGCTGCAATCGAAGCAACGCGCCACGCGCACTGCCAGGGTGTAATCGCCAGCGCTGGGCGGCAGCAGTTCGCCGCTCCAGCGCACCGCATACCGGTCAGCCGGCACTCCCTTCGCCGGGGCGACCTGATCCCAGTTGAAGCTCACCGTGCGGTCCTGCCGCACCACGCGTGCAGCACCGCGCATGTCGAGGTTGTCGAAATATTCGCCACGCAGCCCCGGCTTGTCATCGCTGCGCAGTGCGGTCTCCGGGATCATGCCGGGCACGCCGGCAGCCAGCGGTGCGCCTTGTGCGTAGCTCACCTGCTGCGCGCCAAAGCGCTGACGCAGGCCCAGCAATGGCGTTACCGGCGCAGACGAGGTGCCCTGGTAATTGGCCTCCAATGCAGCCAGTGCGTCGGCATTCGGGCCGATCACCGCCACACGTGTGCCGGCTTTGAGCGGCAAGGTGTCGGCATCGTTCTTCAGCAGCACGATCGACTCGGCGGCCGCCTGCAAGGCCAGCGCACGATGCGCTGCGTTGTCCACGTCCTTCGCGCCGAGCCGCGCGTACGGATCCTTGCGCGGAGCCTCCAGCTCGCCCAGGCGGTAGCGCGCGGCAAACAGGCGCACCAACGATTGGTCGAGCAAGGCTTCGTCCACTTCGCCGCGCGCGATCGCCGTGCCGAGTTCGCGATAGGCATGCCCGCAATTGAGATCATGCCCAGCCTTCAGTGCGGCGGCCGACGAGCCGGCGTTGTCCGGGCGGAAGTAATGGAACTGGGTCATGTCGTCCACGGCATCGCAGTCGGACACCACAAAGCCCTTGAAGCCCCAGTCGCCGCGCACGCGGCCGTTGAGCAGCCAGTCCGCTGCGCAGACCGGGGTGCCGTGCAACGAGTTGTAGGCGCACATCACCGAGCCGGCCTGGCCTTCGACCAGCGCGGCGCGAAACGCAGGCGTATAGGTCGCTTCCACATCGTGCGGCGACACATCCACATCGAAGCCATGCCGTCCCGGCTCGGGGCCGCTGTGCACCGCGATGTGCTTGGGCGTGGCGATCGTGCGTGGATGGTCGAGATCCTCGCCCTGCAGGCCGCGGATGAAGCCCACCGCCATTTGCCCAGTGAGAAACGGATCTTCGCCGTAGGTTTCCATGCCACGGCCCCAGCGCGGGTCGCGGAAGATGTTGATGTTGGGCGACCAGATGGTCAGGCCGGCGTAGCGTTTATGGTCCTTGCCCGGACCACCGGCCTGGTTGAACTTGGCGCGCGCTTCGGTGGAAACCACCGTGCCCACCTGTTGCATCAGGCGGGTATTCCAGCTCGCCGCCAGGCCGATCGACTGCGGAAACACCGTGGCGTAACCGTTGCGCGCGATGCCGTGCAGACCTTCGCTCCACCACTCGTAGGCGGGGATGCCCAGGCGCGGAATCGCCGGTGCATCGTTCATGGCCTGCGCCACTTTTTCTTCGCGGCTCATTTGCGCGACCAGGGCGGCGGCGCGCTGTTCGGGCGATCCGCCCCGTTCGGCAGGGGCGGCAAGGGCGAGGCAGGGCAGTGTCAGGCCAAGGCCCACTGCCATGGCAAGGCGCGATACAAACACGGACGACATGGATTCACTCCTGGGCAGCGGCCAAGGCCGCTGGGCATTGTTCTGGTAGTGCCGCAATGGCTGCGGCGAGGTGAAGGGTGAGGCGCGGCGGTGGCATGCGTGCCGTGGGTGACGGCTGGTGCTGGTCTTGCGGTGGGCCCTCATCCGCCCCTGCGGGGCACCTTCTCCCGCCAGCGGGAGAAGGGCATTCATGCGCGAAGGAAGATGTGCATCGCAAGAGATCGAGTCTCTCATCGCAAGAAATCAAGTCCTTCATTGCTAGAAACCAAGTCATTCATTTCAAGAAATCCAGTCTCTCATTTCGAGAAATCCAGTCTCTCATTGCAGGAAATCCAGTCCTTCAATTGCGAGAAATCCAGTCTCTCATTGCAGGAAATCCAATCCTTCTCCCGCGTTGCGGGAGAAGGTGCCCGAAGGGCGGATGAGGGCCGCCCTGCTTCTTATTTCGCAGCCGCTGCCTCCTGCGGCTTGGCCGGTGCGCCAGCCAGGGTCGAGGCCAGATCGCGCACCTGCAGCGCCGCCTGCACCTGCGCGAGCGGAAACTTGCTGGAGACATGCACGGTCAGCGGCTCGCCCGGCAGCAGGTCGAAGGCATTGTCCGACAGCGTGGCATCCACATCGCCGAACGACAGCCAGACCTCGCGCGCCAGCGTGTTGCTGGTCAGTGTGAGTGCGTAGCCATCACCATCGGCACGCCACTGGCCGTCGATCTTCGCGGCCGGCAAGGCAAGCTGCTTGGCCGGCGCGAAGAACACCACCTCACGCGAGAGCAGCCTGTCGCCGTCCAACAGCTCGAACACTGCATAGGTGCGCTTGGGATCGGCGCTGCCCAGCAATTGCTTGTCGGTGAAGTTGCCCACCTTCAGGCTGCTCAGCGGTTTGACCGTGGCTTTTTCTTCGCGCTTGCTCAGCACCTTGCCATCCATGCCCATCACCCGCATGCGCCAGCGTGCTGCCAGCGGGGTGGTGCGGTCGGACACCAGCGACACCTCGGTCTGGCCCTTGTCGTTGCGCAACGCGGCAATCATGTCCGGCGCGTAGAATCGGCGTGCGTGGTAATGCAGCGCCTTCCAGCGGCCGTAGTAATCCACGCTGGACCACGACGCGCCCGGCCACACATCGTTGAGCTGCCAGTACAGCGAACCCATCGACTGCGGACGCGAGGCGCGCAGATGCGAGGCGGCGATGTTGATGCCTTCGGCCTGCATCAGCTGGCTCAGGTAGACGAAGCTTTCGAAATCCTTGGGCTCGCCGAATTCGCGGCGGATGTATAGCATCAGCCGCTTGTTGCCGTTGCCCTTGTCGAACTTCTGATGCACGCGCATCACCGGCGATTCCGGATCCATGTCGCCAGGCTCGGCAAACGCACGCACGGTGCGCATGTCGGGGAACGACTGCAGGCCGTATTCGGACATGAAGCGCGGGGTGACGTTGAGGTACTCGGTGACCGGCAGGGCAGGGCCGCCCCACACCTTCCAGTAATGCATGTCGCCATCGTTGGTCTGGTCGGCCGCGCCATCGAAATCGGTGCCCGGCGAGGTAGCCCAGTACGGCACATCGCTATCGTAGGTGGCCACCACTTCGCGGAACACGGTGCCGAACAGGGTGGTCATGCCGCGTTCGATGCGGGCGCGTTCTTCCGGGTCCACCGACTGCTTGAACTTAACCCGGTCGCCCCAGTTTTCCCAGCCGGTCTGCACCTCGTTGTTGCCGCACCACAACACGATGCTGGGGTGGTCGCGCAGCCGCTTGACCTGTTCGATCGCCTCCTGCCGGGTGTTCTCGCGGAACTCCACGTCGTACGGCGGTACCGCGCCGCCGAACATGAAGTCCTGCCAGATCATGATGCCCAGTTCGTCGGCGACGTCGTAAAAATAGTCGTCCTGGTAATGCCCGCCGCCCCACATGCGCAGCATGTTCATGTTGGCATCGCGCGCATCCTGCAAGGTGCTGCGCATGCGCTCGTGCGTGACACGTGCCGGGAAGGCATCCAGCGGAATCAGGTTGGCCCCCTTGGCGAAGATCGGGATGCCGTTGATCACGATCTCCATGCTCTTGCCGAACTGGTCTTTTTCGCGGCGCAGCTCCACCGAACGCAGGCCGGTGACGCGCTTGATCTGCTGGCTGTCGCCATCGGCATCGCGCACGTTGGCCACAAAGGTGTAGCGGTCCTGCGCGCCGTAACCGGCCGGAAACCAGCGCTTGGGATGGGCGATGCGCACCGCCAGGTCGATGCGGTTCCGGCCGGGATCGACCACCGCGTCCTGGGTGAACTGGCCGACTTTCTGCCCATCCGGGCCCAGTACATCCAGCGTCACCTGCACCGGCCCGCTGCGGCCGGCCTGCAGGTCCAGCTGCGCCTGCAATTGCGCGCTATCGGCATCCACGCGTTGCTGGGCAATATGCAGCCCATCCACACGCACGGCGTCCCACGCTTCCACGCGCACATCCTTCCAGATGCCGGCGTTGACCATGCGCGGGCCCCAATCCCAACCGAAGTTGTACGGCGCCTTGCGCACATAGGTCGAGCTGTGGCGTGCTTCGGGCTCGTCGCCGAACGCCGAATCGTAGGCGCCCGGCAGCGCATACGGCTGCTTGGCCAGCCACGGCTGGATCTTCTTGATCGGCGAATACAGCTTGACCTCGAGCACGTTATCGCCGCGCTTGAGCAGGGATTTCGCATCCACGCGCCACTGCCGGAACATGTTGTCGGCGCTGAGCAGCTTCTTGCCATTGAGGGTGACCTCGGCAAACGTGTCCAGGCCGTCGAACACCAGCTCGACATGTTCGCGCTTAAGCGTGGCTGCATCGACGTTGAAGCGGGTCTGGTACTGCCAATCGCTCAGGCCGGCCCACTGGATCTTGCCTTCGTTGTCGCGATAGAACGGGTCGGGCACGATCTTGGCGGCGATCAGGTCGGTCTGCACCGCACCGGGCACCTGCGCCGGTAGCCACGCCGCTGCCTTCGGATACGTCTTGCCCTGCTCCTGACCCGGCACCAGCCGCACCTGCCAGCCGCTGTCCAGCGTCACTGCCGAAGGCGGCGCTGCCCAGGCCTGCGAGAGGGCCAAGGCCAGGGCAAGCCCGAGACGGGCGGGCGCGGGAACAAAACGATGACGGGACAGGGGCATGCGTGACTCTCCTAGGGTGGCTCAGCGCGTGGCGGCGGGGGGCGCCTGCGCAGTGGTTTCAATCAATTGGACGGCGCCGATGGCATACAGGGGGCCACGGATCGGCGCGGTGAAGCGCAGGCACAGATCGTGGATGCCGGTGCGTGCAGGCAGTGCGGTTTCCAGGGTGAATTGTTCGCCCAGGGTGTCGCTGCGCGGCAGCTGCACGCTGGCGATCAGCTCGCCGTCGCAGCCCAGGCGCACTTCCAGCTCACCGCCGCGGGTCTTGGCCGGGTATTGCACGACCTTGGATTGCTCGTGCGCCAGGCCGAAGTTGTTGGGCAGGCGTGCGGCGTCGATGCGGATGGCGCCGATACCGTCCAGCCGTGCCTGCGGATACAGGCGGCAGGCATGGAACAGGTCGACGTTGTACACCGGCGTGTCGGCGCCGGTCATCTCCGGCAACAGCGGCAGGCGCAAGCCGAGCGCGCTGGTGTCGACGCAGTGCTGCAATCCCTGCGTATCCACCCGCAACAAGCTCGCGCGATCGAAGGTACGGCTGCGCGTGGCCGCCAGCGGCGTGCCGCCCGCATCGAACGTGGTGGCCTTGACCGTGGTCGGCAATTGAATCGCGAACGGCGCGCTGTAGCGCGGCGATGCCGGCGTGGGCTCGCTGCCGTCGATGGTGTAGTGCAGCATGCCCGCGCCGGCTTGCGTGCTCAGCGCCACCTTGGCCGGCCCGCCGGCGAGCACCGGATTAGATCCGCCTTCCAACGCGATATCGGCTGCGAAGGCGCCGTCGCTATAGTCGATGCCCAGCGCCTTGTAGCGCTGCAGCTGCGCTGGCATGCGCGCCAGAAAGCTGTCCCAGTTGCGCGCTGCCGGCGGCGACCAGGTCACTTCCGCTACCGCAGCCAGCCGCGGAAACAGGGCGTGATCCACATGCCAGCGCGAGGGGATGTATTCGGACCACAGCGCGCCTTGTGCGCCCAGTACATGCCTGGCCTGTTCGGCGCCGAGCTCGGCCGGCACCGGGTCGAATGCGTAGACCTTGGACAGCGGCAATACGGTCAGGCGACCGTTCGGTTCATCGCTGCGCGTGGTTTGCAGGTTGTCCAGATAGAGCCAGTCGCCCGGCGCCAGCACCACATCGTGGCCCTGCTTTGCTGCGGTCACTGCACCTTCGATGCCGCGCCACGACATCACCGACGCACTGGCCGGCACGCCGCCTTCCAGAATTTCATCCCAGCCGATCATGCGCCGGCCGTGCTGGGTGAGGTAGGCCGCCAGCTGTTCGTTGAACCAGCCTTGCATCGCATGCGCGTCCTTGACCCCGAGCTTGCGCATCTGCGCGCGCACCGCCGGCGAGGCCTCCCATTGATCCTTCACCGCCTCATCGCCACCGATGTGGATGTAGGTCGACGGGAACAACGTCAGCACTTCGTCCAGCACGTTGGTGATGAAGGTCAGGCTGCGTTCGCTGGTGTTGAACAGGTAGGGGTTGACGCCCCAGTCCACGCCCACCTGCGTGCGTGCGCCGGGTACGCCCACTTCCTCGGGATAGGCAGCAACGGCCGCCTGCGCATGGCCGGGCATGTCCAGTTCGGGCAGCACGGTGATATGCAGGCGCGCCGCATAGGCGACGATCTCGCTGATCTGTTCCTGTGTGTAGAAGCCGCCATAACGCTGCGGCGTGCCGTGCTGGCCGGCGCCGGGCGGTGTACGCCATGCGCCCACCTCGGTGAGCTTGGGATAGCGCTTGATCTCGATGCGCCAGCCTTGGTCATCGGTGAGATGCCAATGCAGCACGTTGAGCTTGTGCAGGGCCATCGTATCGAGCACATGCTTGACCGTGTCCACATCATGGAAATGCCGGGCCACATCCAGATGCTGGCCGCGCCAGCTGAAACGCGGCCAGTCGCGGATCGCCACCGCCGGCACCTGGACCTCGCCCTTGCGTGCATCCGGTGTCATCAATTGCCAGGCGCTGATTGCGCCATACAACAAGCCGGCACCATCGCGCGCGGTGATACGCATGCCCTTGGCATCTGCCTCCAGGCTGTAGCCTTCCTTGTGCACCACCGGAGCCTGCGCGCTGCGCTCCAGGCGGATACTGCCCGGCGATGCGCTGGTTTCGGCGCGCACTTCCAAGCGCAGCCCACGCGTGCGTTGCAGCAGGTCGGCCAGATGTTCGGCACTGCGCCGTGCATCGGCGTCGCCGGGCACGATCGAGATCACCGTGCCGGCGCCCACCGTGAAGCTGCCGCTACCGCGTTTGACCTCGACTGCTGCGGGAATCAGTGGCAACGGAGTACCCGCCGTGCTTGCGGTTTCCGCGGCAGGGGTGCCCGCCGTGGCAGCGGCCGGCGAGGTGCCTGGCGCACGTTGCCCGCAGCCGGCCAGCGACATCGCTGCGAACGCAAGCGCAAGCAGGCGCGAGGAGAACGGCGCGACGGCTGTCAGGCGAGCAATGGGTGCGGAGTTCGACATCATGCAATCACATCCCGGTATGGCGGCGGTACACGGCAGCCACGCACAGTAGCAAAGCCGTGTCGGAAGACGCAGTGACTGGCGCACGCTTCGTCCCGTTGCGCAGCGGGGGCGCTGCGTGATCATGCGATCACGTCAGTGGGAGCGGTCGCTGCGAAACGGGCGCGGGCAACGCTGGAACCGGACTGCAACCACGCAGTCCAATTCCTTGCACCAACCGCGCCCGCCTGATCACTATGCCGTCGTCGCGTCGGCTGCGCTTAGCGCTGCGCAGTCGGCAGCTCGTCCCACACCTTCGGGTCTTCGGCGCCCAGCACCCAGCAGCTGAAGCCTTCCAGGCCGTATTGCTTGGTCAGCTCGTAACGTGCCTTGAAGCTACGTGCGTCCGGGCGGAATACCCACTCGCGCATGTCGTCGCGATAGAAGTAGAACCACGATTCCTGCTCGACCGGATCCCACTGCACGGTGGCGTTCTGTTCCTGCGCCAGTGGGAACGACTCGTCCGCATCGATATACGTTGCGGAAATATTCGATGCCTCGGTACCGTCTTCCTTCACCGGGTTGCCGGTGTACCAGCGGTAGCCGTAGGTGGCGATACCCAGCGACAGCTTGTCTTTCGGTACCTGGGTGATGGCGTAATCCAGGTGCTTCTTCATCCACACCATGCCATCGACCGGGCCCGGCGTGGTCCAGCGCGTGTGCTGGTCGTAGGTCATCAGGCTGACCAGATCCACCGCCTGGCCCAGCGCCTTGAGGTCGTACGCGCCGCGCCAGTATTCCCACATCCACTTGGAGAACTGGCCGCCTTCGGCATAACCCGGTGCATTCGGCACCACGGCGACCGACATCTTGAACCCGGCCTTGTGCAGCGCATCTGCGGTCTGCTTGACCATCAGCGTGTAGGCGTCGCGGTCGGTCCAGGCGATGTTTTCGAAATCGAACTGGAAGCCGTAGTACTTGTGCTGCTTGCCGTGGATGAGCAGCGATTCGATCATGCGCTTCTTGGCGGCTTCGTCATGCATCAGCTTGTGGAAGCCTTCGCGACCGGTGGTCATCGACAGGATCGGCATCACCCGCAACTTGTGCTGCTTGGCGATGTCGTACAGATACATGTTGGGGGTGCCGTTGACCAGGCCGTTCTGGTCCACGCCATACCAGGTGGGCACCACCACATCGATCTTGTCGACGTTGGCGATGAACGAGTTGGTCGATTTCTGCGTGTTCATCAGATAGAACAACGCCGTGGGGTTTTTGGCCAAGGCCGGGGCGCAGGCAAATGCCAGCGCGAGCAACATCCAGGTCAATCGCTTGCTCATGAAAGACAACATCCGTCAGGGAGTGGGGGAAGAAAGGTCGATGCGGAACACATAGGCGCTCTCGCCAACCGGCTTGACCGGCAGGCGCAGATGCAGGCCGTCGGCGCGTTGTTCGAACGGGATCTTCTTGCCGTTTGCCAGCAAGGTCACAGCGCGCACGCCGTCGGCGGCCTTGAGCGAGCGGATCACCGCCTCGCCATTGCTCGGCCAGCCGAGTTCGATCGCATACAGCGCGCCGTCGCGCGTGGTGAAGCGGAAATCTTCGGAGGTGTACGGCTTGGTCTTGATGTCCTGGAAGGTGCCGCCCACCACTTCCGTGGGGCCTTCGCCATACACGCGCCACGGCTTGCTGTCGTAGATCGCGGCGCCGTTGGTCTTGAGCCACTTGCCGATCGCCAGCAGGATGCCGCGCTCGGTGTCCGGGATCGAGCCATCGGCGCGCGGGCCGATGTTGAGCATCAGGTTGCCGTTCTTGGCCACCACGTCGGCCAGCATGTGGATGATGAAGGTGGGCGACTTATAGGTGTCGTTCTCGATGTAGCCCCACGAGGCATTGCTGACCGAGGTGTCGGTCTGCCAATGCGTGGGGTGGATGCCGGTGAGCTGGCCGCGCTCGATATCCAGCGTGCCAGCGCCTTCCGGGAAGGCGCCGAGCTTGTAGTTCACCACCACGCCGCGGTCGGCCTCGGTACGCGCTGCGCCCTGGTTGTAGTAATACGCCAACATCGTCGGCAGGCTGCGGCGGAAGGTGGGGTGGGCAATCCACCAATCGAAATAGATCAGGTCCGGTTGATAGGTGTCGATCAACTCGGTAGTGCGCGCCAGCCAATCGTCCAGCCAGGCCTGCGAGACCGGCGTCCAGTCGTTGGCCACATCGGCATCGTCCTTGCCCGGCAAGCGCACCTGCGCCGGACCGTACAGCGCGGCGTAACGCGGATCGTTGACGTCCGAATCGAACTTGCGCCCGCCATCGAAGAACCAGTTGTGTTCGGCGCGGTGCGATGACAGCCCGAAATGCAGCCCCTGCGCGCGAATGGCCTTGGACAGCTCGCCCAGCAGGTCGCGCTTGGGCCCCATCTTCATCGCGGTCCAGTCGGACAACTTCGAGTCGTACAGCGCAAAACCATCGTGGTGTTCGGCGACCGGCACCACATAGCGCGCACCGGATTGCCGAAACAGCTTGGCCCAGCCAGTCGAGTCGAACTTGGGCGCGGTGAACTTGGGAATCAGGTCCTTGTAGCCGCTGCTGGCCTGCGGCACGTAGGTGGCCACATGATGGGCGAATTCCTTGGAGCCTTGCAGATACATGTTGCGCGAATACCACTCGCTACCGAACGCCGGCACCGAGAACACGCCCCAGTGGATGAAGATGCCGAACTTGGCGTTGTCGTACCACGCCGGCGATTGATACGCCTTCAGTGCCGCCCAGTCGGGACGGAACGGGCCCCTGCGCGCGCCGGCTTCGGCTTCGCGCACCAGGCGCTCGCGTTCGGGCGCATAGGCAGCGGTGGCATCGAGCCACTGCTGGTCGATCGCTTCGGGGCTGAGCGTGGTGGCGGTGGGGGCGGTCGGCGATTGCGCCGCGTTGACGTGCAGCGTGGGCAGCGCGAGCAAGAGAGCGAACGCGAGCATTCGGCTCCTGGGTGCAGCTCCGGCGTGGCGGCGGGATGGAGCCGCCAACTGGCGGCTATCGGTCGTCATGGGAACTGCACTCCTGTAAGCGAAACGCGTCGGTCATGCTGCGGCCGCGCGTGGATGGCGAAAGCGGGCCTGGCCATGCCCCCTCGGCAGCGAAGGGGCGTGGCCAGTACCACTCCTTGATGCGACATCGACCTGCCGCTGCGGACAGCGACAGGTCCAAAAAAAAGCGCGCCACCGTGGAGGGTCGGTGGCGCGCCTGTGCCACATCAGAACTTGAAGTTCAGCTGGGCCTGGTAGCCGCGGCCGTTCTTGTAGAACGCCGTCGGGGTGTCCCTGGTTCCGCTGTACAAGCGGTAGGGGGAATCCAGCAGGTTGGTGGCGTCGAAGGTGAGACCCATGTAGTCGGTGATCTGATACGAGGCGGTCAAATCCAGCTGCTTGTAGCTGTCCGCGAAGTCTTCCGAGCCCAGGCGTCCGATCTGGGTGAAGTACTTGGAGCGGTAGCTGTAGTTCACGCGCACTGTCCAGTCGCCGTGTTCCCAATACGGAATCACGTTGTAGGTGTCGCGCGACAGGTAGGGCAGGTTCAAGCCGGTGCTCGCATCGGATTTGGCAAACGTGTAGTTCGCCTGCAAGCCGAAACCGAGGCCGAACGCCTGCTGGTAGTTGATCGATGCGCCCTTGACCTTTGCATCGGAAACGTTGACCGGCGTGGTCACCTGGTAGACGCCCGCCACTGCCGGCGGCGCCGGATTGAGCTGCTGGCTGACCGTGGTGTTGACGATGTAGGAGCTGATGTCGCGATAGAACACTTCACCGGACAGCATGCTGGATGGCGCGAAATACCATTCGGCAGCCAGATCGTAGTTGGTGGATTCGTATGGTTTCAGATCCGGGTTACCACCGTTGGCGGTCAGGTTGCCGTTGCCGCTGTTGATGGTGAACGAACCGGCCAGATCGGCATAACGCGGACGTGCGATGACCTTGGCAGCGGAGAAGCGCAGCACGGTATCGTCGGTGACGTCATAGGCGATGTTGAAGCTCGGCAGCGCCTTGCGGTAGTCGTTGGTCTCGGCAACACGGCTGAAGGTGGTGCCGCCGTCCTGGCTCTGCCAGTACTCGGACTTGTCGGTGGTATCAACCAGACGCACGCCAACGTTACCGCGCCACTTGCCGGTCTCGTAGTTCAACTGCGTGTAGAAGTTCTGCGTGATTTCCTTCACGTCGAACGAGGAGCCGAAGTCGGTACGGTACGGACCCTGCGGCTGCGACAGCAGATAGTTGCGGACCGAACTCAGGCTGGCGGTCGGCCAGGTGGTCAGGTCGCCACTTGCACCCAGGCCGTCGTAAAGACCGCTCGGGGTGGTGCCCGGGTTGAACTGGGTCAGCGACACCGGATCGGTGGTGTTGATGCGGTTGCCGCGTGCGTCTACACCATTGTTATGGTTGATGTACTTGTAGCCGAACAGCAGCTTGGTGAACGGGCCAACCGCCAGGTCGCGTGCGGCATCCCACTGGAAATATTTCTCTTCGTCCTTGCTCTTCTGATAGAAGATGCCGCCCGCCTGCGTGGCGCTGGCATCTTGCGAACCCGGTGCAAGGCCTGCCGGCGAGCCGGGCAGCGTCCAGTTCGATGCACCACCATTGGCGTAATTGACTGCGGTGTGCGAACCGTCGAAGTCGTAGTTGTAGCCGCCATCGGTCATCAAAAACTTCATCAGGTATTCGGGGTTCTTGCCGCCCGTTGCCTGGGTGTCGCCAACCTGGGTGGTGAACACCCACTTTTCACCCGACCAGTCGTGACGCAGGTTCAGGCTCTTGGTGGTCACGGTGCTCTCGCGATAGTTCGCATCCAGCTGCGCGTATGGCTGATCGTTGACGCCACCGCGGGTGTTGTCCGATACCGTGGCCGAGGACACCACGCCGTTCTCGACGTTGGCGCTGGTGATCTTCTGGATGTCGTTGTTACAGGCCGGGCAGACGTAACGCGATTCGCTGAAGTTGTTGTACTTGCCCTTGATGTACAGACCGGTCAGGTTGAATTCGTTCTGGTCGTTCGGCTTCCACTGCAACGCACCTTGCACGCCGCTGCGTTCGCGGGTCTGCTGGAAGAATGCGCTGTTGATACCGGCCGGTACGCGCGCGGTGGCCACATCGCTGCCATCGCCGGTGATGGTGGCGGTCGGCGGAATGTTGGCGCCGGTGGTGTAGCCGAAGTATTCGATACCGGCGCGCGCCAGGTCCTGCTTGTCGTGCGTGGCCGAAATCAACGCGCCGAAGGTCTCGTCGTCGTTCTTCCAGCTCCACAGCGCCGAACCGCGCGGATTGCCTTCTTCGGAGCGGTCGTTGTAGTTGTAGCCGATCGAGCCGCGGATGGTGTTCTTGGGCAGGTCCAGCGGCTTGCGGGTGTGCACGATCACGGTGCCGCCGATCGAGCCTTCGTCGATGCGCGCTTCGGGGGTCTTGTAGACCTCCATCAGGCCGATGATTTCCGGCGACAGCAGCGTGTAGTTGAAGGTGCGGCCGCTGGTGTCGGTCGGGTTGCCGCCCCAATCGCCCGAGGCGATGGTCTGGCCATTGAGCAGCACGCGGTTCAATGCCGGGTCGGTGCCGTTGATGCTGACCTTTTCGCCTTCGCCGAACTGGCGGTCGACGCTGATACCCGGAAGATGCGATAGCGATTCGGCCGCATTGACGTCCGGGAACTTGCCGATGTCTTCGGCGCTGATCGCATCGACGATGGAGTTGGCCGAGCGCTTGACCGCCTGGCTCTTCTCCAGCGACGCGCGGTAGCCGGTGACGGTGATGGTATCCAGCTCGGTGGTGGCCGACGGCGTGCTGGCCGGGGCTTGTTGTTCTTGTCCGGCAGCCATTGCAGAGCCGGAGCAGTACAGAGCGGCGGTGATACAGAGTGCTAACGTCGTGGTGCGGCTGTGCATGGCTAAACCTCATTGGTTAGTGCTGTGAGCGCGCTGCCCTGCAGTAGGACGCAACGCGCTCGGCGTGGCCGGCAAAACAACACGCCCTGACCGATCGCGGTGATTGCGCTGGCACGCTTCTTTCGAAGCAGTAGTGCAGGCGATTCGCGTGGTGAAGGAGGTGTCCCCCGTGTGGTGAAGCGGTGGAGCTAAACGCACATCAGCGAGCGGGAACGTCTGGCGACGCACGACTCGCGAATCTGGAATGCCAGGCGAGGGAATGCCCGTTCTTCAGTACCGAACAGTCCATGGCCCCTCCTGCCAGAACTCCGATTTGAATCGAGTCTCGCGTAGCGCTGACAGCGTTGTCAACACGTCGTCACAGATCTCTGATGTGGCTGCGATTGCGCTGCAATGCAGCATTTCCGGGCGAAAGCGAACGCTGCGCTGCAGCATTTTGCGCAATGCGCTTTGCGAACGCGACTGCTACCATCGGCGCGTACTATCGTAAATATCGAAACGACACTGGTTCGCTCTGGAGTTGTGCAGGAATCGCCATTACGCCTGCGGATTTTTGGCGAATGATGCGCGTCGTTCCACCTGGGACGAGTCGCGGTTGATACGGTTGCGTTACGAGGCGATTGCTGACAACGTTGTCTACCCGTTTGCCGTTCGTCGGAGAACGGGCCACGCCGCCAGCCGCCGGCACTGATCAGGAGAATGCGTGAGCGCAAGCAGTCCAATGGAAGCGGTGGCCTTTCCGCGCCCCGAAACCTTCGTTGCCGCCGATGTGGGCGGGACGCATGTGCGCCTGGCGCTGGTATGCGAAAGCAATGACGCAGGCAAGCCGGTCACGGTGCTGGACTACCGCAAATACCGCTGCGCCGACTATCCAGGCCTTGCCGACATCATGGCCGCGTTCTTCGCAGAACTGGGGTGTGCGCCAGTACGCCGGGGCGTGATCGCCAGCGCCGGCTATGCGCTGGAAGACGGCAGCGTGATCACCACCAATCTGCCCTGGGTGCTGGCGCCGGAGCAGATTCGCCGCCAGCTCGGCATGCAGGCCCTGCATCTGGTCAACGATTTCGAAGCGGTCGCCTATGCGGCCAATTACATGATCGGCAACCAGGTCATGCAATTGTCTGGCCCGGCGCAAGGTGCCGCAGGCCCGGCCTTGGTGCTTGGTCCGGGCACGGGCCTGGGCGCGGCGCTGTGGATCCCCAACGGTGCCGATCCGGTGGTGCTGCCCACCGAAGCCGGCCACGCTGCACTGGCGCCGGCCAGCGATCTGGAAATGGCGCTGCTGCAGGAACTGCGGCGCACGCGCACCCACGTGGGTACCGAAACGCTGTTGTCCGGCCCAGGCCTGTTGAATCTCTACACCGCGCTGGCTGCGTTGCGCGGCGACCCCGTGCTGCACGCCAGCCCGGCCGATATCACCGCGGCCGCAATGGCCGGCAATGATGGATTGGCGCACGACGCTCTGCAGGCGTTTTGCGGCTTTATGGGTAGCGTGGTCGGCGACCTGATGCTGCTGTATGGCGTGCGCAGTGGCGTCTATCTGGCTGGCGGGTTCCTGCCGCAAATCGCCACCTTCATTGCCGCTAGCGATTTTGTCGCGCGCCTGCTCGACAAGGGCGCCTTGCGTCCCGCGCTGGAACAGGTGCCGGTGAGCATCGTCGAGCACGGCCAGCTTGGCGTCATCGGCGCGGCCAGCTGGTTCCTGCAGCACGGCCGCTGAGCGTTTGCACATCGGCAGGTGCAGCAATCCGGCTGCACCAGATCGATCACCTCCGCACCCGTAGGAGTGCACCCGGGCGCGATGAGGGGTTACCGATAAACGCCCTGTCGCGCCCCGGTGCGCTCCTACGAGACAGCGCGGGTGTCAGGCCGGGACGCGGTGGACGGAGCCGTCAACATGCAAGGGGCGACGCTATGCCGAGCAAATTCCCGCATCCCCGTAGGAGCGCACCCGGGCGCGATGAGGCCTTACCGATAAACGCCCTGTCGCGCCCAGGTGCGCTCCTACGAGACAGCGCGGGTGTCAGGTCGGGACGCGGTGGACGGAGCCGTCAGCATGCAAGGGGCGACGCTATGCCGAGCAAAGCCCGCATCCCCGTAGGAGCGTACCCGGACCCGTAGGAGCGCACCCGGGCGCGATGAGGCTTTACCGATAAACGCCCGGCCGCGCCCCGGTGCGCTCCTACAGTGTCATGGCGCTACAGGTCCCCGAACCGCGACTGCAGCGCCGCAATCGCCGCCAGCCCCGCCGTTTCGGTGCGCAGAATGCGTGGCCCCAGCTGCAGGCCGCTGAAGCCCGCCTCGGTAAGCAGCGCGCGATCGCGCGGCGACCAGCCGCCTTCCGGCCCGATCGCCACGACGATGTGTTGCTGGACGCTCGATGCCAACGTGCCCAGGCGATGCTCGCCCTGTGGGTCCAGCGTCAGCCGTAACGCATGCGCATCGCTGGCCTGCGCCGCGTCCTGCAAGCCCTGCGGCGCGGCCACGCTGGGGAGACGTGCACGGCCGGATTGCTCGCAGGCCGACACCACCACGCTACGCCAGTGCGCCACGCGTTTTTCGGTACGCGCCGCATCGAGCTTGACCTCGGTACGCTCGGCGATCACCGGTACGATCGCCGCAACGCCCAGCTCGGTGGCCTTCTGCAAAATTAGGTCCATCTTCTCGCCGCGCGCGATGCCTTGCATCAAGGTGATGCGCAGCGGCGATTCGTTGGAGAGCGGCTCGACGCGTTCTACCAGCGCACGTGCATCGCGCTTGCCCGCCACGGTGATGCGTGCGTGGTAGTCGCTGCCGTCGCCGTTGAACAGGATGCAGGCATCGCCCTCGCGCAGCCGCAGTACCCGCAGCAGGTGATTGGCCGACTCTTCCGGCAATGTCACTTCCTGGTCGCAGTGCATCGGCAGCGCGACATGCGAACGGGTCAGGCGCATGCCATCGCCTCCGTGATGGCATGCCGGGTGGTTTCGGCCAGCAACGCAAGCTGCGCCTCGTCCACGCAATACGGCGGCATCCAGTACAGCACGTCGCCGAGCGGGCGCAGCACCACGCCTTTTTCGAGCGCCGCGCGATACGCCTTCAGGCCGACGCGTGCGGCAGACGCAAATGGCGTGCGCTTGTCGCCGCCCTGGGTCAGCTCGAACGCCACGATCATGCCGGCCTGGCGCACGTCCGCCACGGCCGGATGTTCGCCGATCTGCGCAGCAAGCTCGCGCATGCGCGCGGCGATGGGTCTGTTGCGCGCGATCACGTCGTCGTCTGCGAAGATCTTCAAGGTCGCCAGCGCCGCCGCACATGCCAGCGGGTTGCCGGTGTAGCTGTGCGAATGCAGGAACGCACGCTCGCGCGAATCGTCCAGAAACGCGTCGTACAACTGCTGCGTGGCCAGCACCGCCGACAGCGGCATGAAGCCGCCGGTCAGCCCCTTCGAGAGGCATAGCAGGTCGGGCATCACGCCGGTCTGTTCGCAGGCGAACAAGGTGCCGGTACGGCCGAAACCGGTGGCGATCTCGTCGGCGATCAAGAATGCGCCATGGGCATCGCACAATTCGCGCGCGCGGCGCAGATACGCCGGGTGGTACATGCGCATCCCGCCCGCGCATTGCACGCGCGGCTCCAGGATCAGCGCACAGATTTCGCCGGGCGAGCGTTCGAACAGGGCCTGCAACGCATCGGCTGCCTGCAGCGCATGGTCTTCGGCGCTTTGCCCCGGCTCGGCCAGGTAGGCATCGGGCGAGGGCGTGAACATCGCCTCCAGCAGCAGCGGCGCATACACGCGCCGGTATAGCGGAATATCGCCAACCGACAGCGCGCCGATGGTCTCGCCGTGGTAACCATTCTCCAGTGCGATGAACCGTGTCCGCCGGTGGTCGCCGCGATTGTGGAAGTAATGAAAGGCCATCTTCAGCGCCACCTCCACGCCCGCCGATCCGTTGTCGGCGTAGAACACCTTGGACAACGGTGCACGCCCGGCCTGGCGCGGCGCGATCGCCAGCAACTGCTCGGCCAGTTGCACGGCCGGCGGATGCGTGAAGCCGGCCAGCATCACCTGTTCCAGTTCACCGGCCTGGCGCGCGATGGCCGCGCCGATGCGCGGTTCGGTATGACCGAACAGGTTGGTCCACCAGCTGCTCCCCGCGTCCAGGTAGCGGCGGCCGTCATGGCCGACCAGCCATGCGCCTTCGCCACGCGCGATCGGCACCAGCGGCAGCGTATGCGGGTGCTCACGCATCTGCGTGCAGGGGTGCCACACCACCGCAAGATCGCGTTGCCGCCAATGTTCGGCAGTTTGTGCGGCTGCAGGGTCTGCTAGGATTTCGGGTTCATGGACATGTCGATGCATCCGCCTATTCTATCGGCCCGCTTTGCGGCTGCGTGCAACGCATGAGCTCGCGTCTGCCGATCATCCACAAGATCACCGATCTGGGCGACGGGCCGTTCCGTCGGCAGCAGCTGGATCTGGAATTTTCCAACGGGCAGCGCCGCATCTACGAACGCCAACTCAGCCAGGGACACGGCGCCGTGGTGGTGGTGCCCATGCTCGATGCGCAAACCGTGCTGCTGGTGCGCGAATATGCCGCTGGCGTGCACCGCTACGAACTCGGTCTGGTCAAGGGCCGCATCGACGCCGGCGAAACACCCGAGCAGGCCGCCGACCGCGAGCTCAAGGAAGAAGCCGGCTATGGCGCACGCCAGGTACAGGTGCTGCGCGCGATGACGCTCGCTCCTACTTATATGAGTCACCAATCCTGGTTGGTGCTGGCACGCGACCTCTACCCCGAGCGCCTGGTTGGCGATGAGCCGGAAGAGATGGACGTGGTGCCGTGGCCGATCGCTCGTCTGGACGAATTGATGCTGCGCGAAGATTTCTCCGAAGGCCGCTCGCTGGCCGCCTTGTTCATTGCGCGCGAATGGCTGGAGCGCACTCCATGATCCGCATCCCGATGGAGCTGCGCGAAACCGTGATCGCCATCGCGCGCGATGCCGGCGCGGCAATCATGGAGGTCTATGCCCAGGACTTTTCGGTGGAGATCAAGGACGACGCCAGCCCGCTGACCCAAGCCGACCTGGCGGCCAACCGCGTCATCGTCGAAGGCTTGCGCCGTGTCACCCCGGATGTGCCGGTGCTGTCGGAAGAGTCTGCGCACGTGGCCTGGGAACAGCGCCAGTACTGGACCAGTTACTGGTTGGTCGATCCGCTCGATGGCACCCGCGAATTCGTCAAGCGCAATGGCGAGTTCAGCGTCAACATCGCACTCATCCATATGGGCGCACCGGTGCTGGGAGTGGTGCAGGCGCCGGTCGACGGGCGGGTCTGGTACGCCGCGCGCGGCGAGAATGCCTTCCGCCGCGATGGCGACCGCGATGAGATGCTGCACACGCGCACCCCGGCCGCCACGCCGTTGCGGGTGGCGGCCAGCCGCTCGCATCGCGACGCGCGTACCGCCGCCGCGCTGGAGCGGATGGGCGAGATCGACGTGGTCGCGCAAGGGTCGTCGTTGAAGTTCTGCCGCATCGCCGAAGGTGACCTGGACGTGTATCCCCGCTTCGGTCCCACTTCCGAGTGGGACACCGCCGCCGGCCAGTGCGTGCTGCATGCGGCCGGTGGCGTATTGCTGGCCGGCGCCAGCGGCAAACCGTTCCGCTACAACCGCCGCGACACCTTGCTCAACGGCGACTTCATTGCACTGGGCGACCCCAATCTGCCCTGGCGCGATTGGCTGGCCTGAGCGGCATGCGCGCCGTCTTGGCGACGGCATGGCTGCGCAAGGCCCTGACGCACTGAAAGGTACACTCCGGTATCCCCGTACGCGCTTGCGTGCGGCGCGTTGTTGCGGTGTGCAACGGCCGCGTACATCGCTTGCGTCGCGTGGCGCATGCGCAGGCGGCGCACTCACTCAGGTTCCAGGAATACACGATGTCTCAGACCCCATCCACCGGCGATATCCAGCAGCTGTTGCACTTGATGGCGCGCCTGCGCGATCGCGAAAATGGCTGTCCCTGGGATGTGCAGCAGACCTTCGCCAGCATCGCGCCGTACACCATCGAAGAAGCCTACGAGGTGGCCGATGCGATCGACCGCAACGATCTGGCTGGCCTGCGCGACGAGTTGGGCGACCTGTTGCTGCAGGTGGTCTTCCATTCGCAAATGGCGGCCGAGCAGGGGGCGTTTACATTCGCCGACGTGGTCGCCACGCTCAGCGACAAGCTCATACGTCGCCATCCGCATGTGTTCGCCGCGCAACCGGCGCCCGATGCGCAGGCGGTAAGCGCCAGCTGGGAGCAGATCAAGCGCGACGAGCGCCGCGCCGCAGGCAATCGGGACGACTCCGCACTTGCCGGCATCGCGCGCGGGCTGCCGGAATGGCAGCGCTCCACCAAGCTGCAGTCGCGTGCGGCGCGCGTGGGGTTCGATTGGCCCGGCCCGATGCCGGTGCTGGAAAAACTGCAGGAAGAAATCGACGAGCTGCGCGTGGAATTCGCCCGCGGCCCGGTGGCCGACAATCAAACCCGGCTGGAAGACGAATTGGGCGATGTGTTGTTTGTCTGCGCCAATCTGGCGCGCCATGCCAAGGTGGATGTCGGCGCCGCGTTGCGGCACGCCAACCTGAAATTCGAACGTCGCTTTCGTGCGATGGAAGCGCAGGCGCGCACTGCCGGTACGTCGCTGGACGCGTTGTCGCTGGGCGAGCAGGAAGCGTTGTGGCAACAGGTCAAGCGGGAGGAGCGCAGCGGCGATGTGCCGGCCGTCGACAGTTCCGCAGGCGACGCATCGGCCTCGGGCGCCCCGCTTTCCCACGCACCGCCTGTGGACAGCCCTGCCAGCCGTCACCCGTCCGTCGGCGGTGAGGCTTCCCGCAGTGCAGTGCGGTATCAAACCGGCCACGATGGCGCCGACGCCGACGCCGACGCCGACGCCGACGCCGATACGCCGCGCCCCGCATGACGATCGCGCCGACCACGCTCCTGCTGTTCGCCGCGACGGCGCTCGCCGAGTTGGTCGGTTGCTACCTTCCTTATCTCTGGCTGCGCAAAGGGGGCAGCGCGTGGTTGCTGCTGCCCACTGCGCTGAGCCTTGCCGTCTTCGTCTGGCTGTTGAGCTTGCATCCGGAAGCGAGCGGTCGCGTGTACGCGGCCTATGGCGGGGTCTATATCGCCAGCGCGCTGCTATGGTTGTGGTGGGTGGATGGCGTAACGCCGACGCGCTGGGATCTGCTCGGCGCCGCCTGTTGCCTGCTCGGCATGGCGGTCATCATGTTCTCGCCGCGTAGCGCCTGACTGCGTTTGCATGCATGCGCGTACGTTGCCTGTCTTGCGGCAGCGGCCGGCTGCAGCGGCTGTGCCCGGGCCCGCCCTGCACGTGGCCGGCATTGGTCGCCGGGAGCGCTGAGGCATACTCACGCAAGGATAGATCCACGACTTGCAAGGGGCTGCACATGTTTCCGACTTCGTTTCTCGCCATCGCCGTGTTGGTTGCCGGCGTCGTTGTCCTGTTCAAAACCGTGCGCATGGTGCCGCAGGGCTACCAATGGACGGTGGAGCACTTCGGCCGCTACACCCACACCATGAGCCCTGGGCTGCACTTCCTGGTGCCGGTGGTCTACGGCGTGGGGCGCAAGATCAACATGATGGAGCAGGTGCTGGATGTCCCCAGCCAGGACGTCATCACGAAGGACAACGCAGTGGTGCGCGTGGACGGAGTGGTGTTCTTCCAGGTGCTGGATGCGGCCAAGGCCGCATACGAAGTGTCCAATCTGGAGATCGCCTCGATCGCGCTGGTGCAAACCAATATCCGCACCGTGATCGGGTCGATGGATCTGGACGAGTCGCTCAGCCAGCGCGAAACCATCAATGCGCAGCTGCTCAGCGTAGTCGACCAGGCCACCAATCCATGGGGCATCAAGGTCACGCGCATCGAGATTCGCGACATTCAGCCGCCGCGCGACCTGATCGATTCGATGGCGCGGCAGATGAAAGCCGAGCGCGAAAAGCGTGCCCAGATCCTCGAAGCCGAAGGCTCGCGTCAATCGGAAATCCTGCGCGCCGATGGCGAGAAGCAGGCCGCCGTGCTCGAGGCCGAAGGCCGCAAGGAAGCCGCCTTCCGCGATGCCGAAGCGCGCGAACGTCTGGCCGAGGCCGAGGCACGCGCGACGCAGATGGTGTCCGACGCCATCGCCAACGGCAGCGTGCAGGCGATCAACTATTTCGTCGCACAGAAGTATGTGGAAGCGTTCAAGGCGCTGGCCACCGCACCCAACCAGAAATTCGTGCTGATGCCGATGGAGTCCAGCGGCATCATCGGCTCCATCGCCGGGATCGCCGAGCTGGCCAAGGAGGCGGCCGGCAAGCCCGACGCGCCCGTGCGCGTACCGCCGATGCCGCCGCGCGCGGGAGCCTGAGCCATGCGCTGGGACGTGGCGGTCTGGGCAGTGCTGGCGCTGCTGCTGATTGCGGCCGAGACCCTGGTGCCGGGTGCCTTCCTGTTGTGGATGGGGATCGCTGCCGCAGCGGTGTGCTTATTGGTGCTGGTGTTGCCGGACATCGCGTTGCTGTGGCAGATCGTGGCATTCGTGCTGCTCAGCTTCGTCTCGGTGCAGGTGTATCGCACCTGGTTCCGCGGCAAGGGCCGACAGAGCGATCGCCCGCTGCTCAATCGGCGTGCCGAGCAGTTGATCGGCCGTTGCGTGCCGCTCGATCAGGCCATCCACGATGGTCGCGGCCGGGCCAAGGTCGATGATGCGTTCTGGGTGGTGGCCGGCCCGGATCTGCCGGCCGGCACGCCGGTGCGCATCGTCGGCGTCGATGGCATGACCTTGCTGGTGCAGCCGGCCGGTTGATGTACGCGGGCAGGGCTTGGCACTGCGGTGCCGACCTCGGCATTGTTGCAGCGCGGCGTAGCATCGCGTTGCGCCAGCGCTTGCAAGCAGCGCAACCACGCAGCGGCATGTACGCCGTTCCCCCAAGCGTGACAGGACGGCGATAATGGCCGTCTTTCCCTTGGAACGGCGCACATGACCCAGAAGACCATCCTCAACGACACCCATCGTGCGCTTGGCGCCAAGATGGTCGACTTCGGCGGCTGGGACATGCCGATCCATTACGGCTCGCAACTGGACGAGCACCACCAGGTGCGCCGCGACGCCGGCATGTTCGACGTCAGCCACATGACGGTGGTCGATCTGCACGGCGCGCGCGTGCGCGAGTTCCTGCGCTACCTGCTCGCCAA
This sequence comes from Xanthomonas sp. NCPPB 3569, assembly GCF_041475645.2. Taxonomy (NCBI): domain Bacteria; kingdom Pseudomonadati; phylum Pseudomonadota; class Gammaproteobacteria; order Lysobacterales; family Lysobacteraceae; genus Xanthomonas; species Xanthomonas sp. NCPPB 3569. The sequence goes on along the minus strand of NZ_CM192969.1, from coordinate 3,563,496 downwards.
CTCGGTGGACAAGCTCAAGGTCGCCGGCAAGGCGCTGTACACCTGCATGCTCAATCCGCAGGGTGGGGTGATCGACGACCTCATCGTCTACTACATGACGGAAGACTTCTTCCGTCTGGTGGTCAACGCCGCCACCCGCGAAAAGGACCTGCAGTGGATCGGCGAGCAGGCTGCACGCTTCGACGTGCGGGTGGAAGAGCGCAGCGACTTCGCGATGATTGCCGTGCAAGGTCCCAACGCGCGCACCAAGGTCATCGACCTGCTCGACCCGGCCGACACCGCAGCGGCGAGCAAGCTCGGCCGTTTCGCCGCGCTGCAGACGCGTTCGCGCGATGGCATTGATTTGTTCCTCGCGCGCACCGGCTACACCGGCGAAGACGGTTTCGAGATCGTGTTGCCGCAGCAGGCCGCCGTCGCATTCTGGAATGCGTTGCTCGCGCAGGGCGTCAAGCCCGCAGGCCTGGGTGCACGCGACACCCTGCGTCTGGAAGCGGGCATGAATCTCTATGGGCAGGACATGGACGATGGCGTCACCCCTTACGAGGCCGGGCTGGCCTGGACGATCGCCCTGGACGAAGGACGCGACTTCATCGGTCGCAGCGTGCTCGAATCGCAAAAGGCGCAGGGCGCACCGCGTCAGCTGATCGGTGTGGTGATGGACGAGAAGGGCGTGTTGCGGCACGGCCAGACCGTGCTCACCGCCAGTGGCGAAGGCGAGATCCTGTCCGGAACGTTCTCGCCCACGCTGGGCAAGGCGATCGCCTTCGCGCGTGTGCCGGCCGGCAGCATCGAGCAGCTGCGGGTGGACATCCGCGGCAAGCAGGTGCCGCTGCGCGCAGTGAAGTTTCCGTTCGTGCGCGATGGCCAGGCACAGCCCGGCGTGCTCGGCGACTGACTCGTGTAGCGCCGCGTATTGCGCGCGGCGCTCGGCGCTGCGCCCGGGTCCGTATCCGTATCCGTATCGCCATCGCCATCGCCACACCGCCGTGCGTGCACCTGTCTTGTCGCGCGGTCTAAACTAGCCACCTGTCCCCAACCATCATCTTTCCCGGAGCACACCCATGAGCGAGATCCCTGGCGACCTCAAGTTCCTCAAATCCCACGAGTGGGCCCGCGTCGAAAGCAACGGTCGCGTGACCGTCGGCATTTCCGACCACGCGCAGGGCTTGCTGGGTGACCTGGTTTACGTCGAACTGCCGGGCGTCGGCGACACCGTGCAGGTCGGCAACGGCGCTGCGGTGGTGGAATCGGTCAAGGCCGCCTCCGACGTCTACAGCCCGGTCAGCGGCACCGTTGTCGAGGTCAACAGCGCGTTGAGCGACAAGCCGGAAACCATCAACGAGGACGCCTATGGCGAAGGCTGGATCTTCGTCGTCGAGATCGACGACAAGGAACAGCTCAACGACCTGCTGGACCCGGACGACTATGCCGAGCTGCTCGAAGACGACGATCACTGATCAGGTATCGTTGCCGCCGGTATCCGATGGCCGCTCCTGGAGCGGCCATTTTTTTTGCGCGGCTGCGTCGGTGATGCGGGCCTCGGTGCAGCGATGCGGCGCGAGCCGGCGCGCAATCGGCGAGAGGGACGCGTCGGCCGCCCCCGACCGCGATGCCGTTGGTGGCATGTCGATGCGGTTGATCGGCAGCAACGATCCAACGTGCATCCACTGCTCGCCCACCTGCACTGCGCCGGATTTCTGACGTGAGTCGTTCGTGAGGGTTTGGCGTGCGCCCGGTGAAAAAAATTTGCGCCATGCCGCCTCGCTCGATCATCCGTCGGTGCACGCGATGGATGCAGCAGTCGGTGCGCGCGGGTGCGTGCATGACGCTCTAGGCGCTCGATAAGTTTGCGCATTTCTGCTCATGCGACGTCGGAAGTGCAGCCGTTGGATAAAAAATTTTCAGCTGGCGGACAGGCGGCAAGCAATGCCGCGGCATCGGCTTGGCCGCCGCGTCGTCCAAGCGCCCAGGCAGCCACGCAAGCACACGGCATAAAAAAAACAGCGGAAAAGAAGTGCTTTTTTGAAAACGCTGTTGGGCCAACGCGCTTTTCGCTTGGACGAGGATGTGCACGCGCGGGGTGATTCGATGGCGTGGCCGTGGCGCGCAGCGATGGTGGGTAAAAAAAAATTGCAAAAGAGTGTTGACAGTAAAAAAAAGCGTGATTAGGTTTCGCCCAGCAGACATTGCTGCGGAAGAGAGTGAGCAGAATCGACATCGCGCCGACAAGCTTGTTCCGGATGTCCACCGAAGCGCTAACCACGGTGGAGTCGGGTCCGCTTCTCTCCAAGAAAGCAGTTGTCGTTCCGACTACGCACCCGTGTCGCTGTTCGATGCGGGTGTTTCTGTATCCGTTCCGTCGCGCATCATCTGCGGACGGTTCCCGACGACGGCATGCCGTCGCGGGGTTTGGTTCAACTGGGCGTTTCACCTCCATAGTTCACTGACGAGGAGCCAATTACATGGCCACTGCAAAAGCTGCGAAAAAGAAACCCACTGCCAAAAAGGCAGTGAAGAAGACTGCCGCCAAGAAGGCAGTCAAGAAGGTCGCCAAAAAGGCAACCGCCAAGAAGGCAGTGAAGAAGACTGCTGCCAAGAAGGCCGTCAAGAAGACTGCAAAGAAGGCAACCGCCAAGAAGGCAGTGAAGAAGACTGCGAAGAAGGCAACCAAGAAGACTGCCGCCAAGAAGGCAGTGAAGAAGACCGCAAAGAAGGCGACCAAGAAGACCGCCGCCAAGAAGACCGCCAAGAAGGCCGTCAAGAAGACCGCCAAGAAGGCAGTAGCGAAGAAGGCGACCAAGAAGTCCGCCACCAAGAAGACCGCTGCCAAGAAGCCCGCCGTGAAGAAGGTCGCCAAGAAGAAGCCGGCCGTTCGCAAGAAGAAGGCCGCTCCGGTCGCGCTGCCTGCAACCCCGGCACCGCTGATCTGATCTTGTAATACCCGATCTCCGTAAACATCGAGCTCTCTCCCCGACGCCCAGCGGGGAGGGAGCTTTTTTATGCCTGGCACCGGCGTGCTGGTTGTGAGGTTGCGCGTCGCCAGTCCGCAAACGGCGTCGCTGTTGCCGGCCGAGCAAGATCGCTGATTTCAAGTTCGCGGCATCGTGCGGCCACCGGCACATGCCGATCGGCAGTGCAGACGTTGCTGCGGGGTCATCTGGCTCTGCCGGCCAACCTGGACAATTGTCGGTACTTTGCACACTGGCTCGAGGGCACGACAGCACGCGGCCGCTGCCTGATTTGATCGCGTGGCAATGCAGCAGGTCGCAGAGCAAGATCATGCGGCGGACCAAGCCGTGAGATTCCAGAGCCAACCGTTCGGGCTCGCCACGTCGGTCCGCCGAACAGACCGGCTCAGTCTCGGCGTTGGGGGCACTGGGTGTTTGCGGCAGCCAGGGATGTCGGGCGCATTGCGCATCCACGGCCTTGCTCTTGCGCGCCCGGCAGGCATGCCATCGGCGAGCCGCCCAACGCGCAATGAAGACACAGAAACAACAAAGGCGGCCGAAGCCGCCTTTGCCTACGCTACCGACACCAGGTCAGTGCACGAGGTCCACTTAGCGTGGCGACGCCACCGACTTGCCGGAAGACACGCCCTTGCCAGCCGGGTCGGGCTTCTCTGCCAGCATATTCTCGCTGCCGAAGTCGCCGTCCACGTCGATGTCCAGCCAGCGTTTGGCCGGCAGGCCGAGCGCGCGGTCCAGGATGGTCGGCAGCATGCCCGAGGGCAGGCCGCTTTCGCCGTTCCACAGGATCGCAACACCCAGGTCGCGCTCTGGCAGCAGTGCGACCAAGCCGCGATACCCCTGCACCGCGCCCGCATGGAACACCACTTGATGGCCGGCGTAATCGAATACGCGCCAGCCCAGCGCATAGCTGGCTGCATCCACACGCTCATGGCGCCAGCCCGAACGCATTTCGCCCGGCGTGGAGATCAGCGGCGCGTGCAGCGTCGCCAGCAGCGGCGCAGGCAGCACGTCGGTGCGATGGCCGGTGTGCGCGAGCAGCCACTGCGCCATGTCGCTGGCGCTGGCGTTGACGCCCGCAGCGGGCGCCAGGCGGTAGTAGGTGGGCTTGGGCGTCAGCGACACCCAGCCATTGCGGCTGCGCACATGCGGGCGCGCCCAGTGCGGGCTGGCCTGGATACCGGCCAGACCCATGCTGGCGTCGTTCATGCCCAGCGGCTTGAAGATGCGGCGCTCTACCGATTGCTCGTAGAAGCTGCCCGATGCGGCGAACACCACATCGCCAACCAGGCTGAAGGCGACGTTCTGATACGCGTAGCAATCGCCTGGGGCGCAACGCAGCGGCGCAGCGGCCAGCTTATGGCTGAGCGAGTAGTAGTCGACGTTGGATTCGATATCGCGGTCGTAGGCGTTGCGGGTCAGGCCGACGCGATGGCTGAGTACTTCGGCCACGGTGAGTTTACGGGTGGCCGCATTGTCGCTGAGCTGGAAGCCCGGCACATAGTCGACCACCTTGCTGTCCCAGCGCAGCACGCCATCGTTGACCAGCAGCCCGGCCATGGTGCCGGCGAAGGCTTTGGACAGCGAGGCCAGGCGAAACACGGTGTGGCCATCGACCGGCTGCGGATGATTGACATCGGTGACGCCATAGCCGCGCGCGCTGAGCACCTTGCCTCCCTGCACGATGGCCATCGCCATGCCGGGCACCCGGTTGCCGTAGGTCAGCTGGTCCGCCATCGATTCGAATGCCGCCACATCGAAACCGGCAGCCGGTGCCAACACCTGATTGGCCGGCAACGCGCTGCGATAGGGCAGCGGTGCGGTGGGCGACTGCGCCACAGTGGCCGCCTGCAATGCAGCGGCGGTGGGCGCGGGTGTCTGCGCGGTGGAGGAGAGGGCCAGAGGCAATAACGCCCCGAACAGCCCGATGGCCAACGGTCGGAACCGTCGGCGCGTGCGCATTTCTGTCATGGTGGTCCCGCCTGTTCCGCTGCCTCCGGCGATTCTAGCGCCGCGCTTTGCAATAGCACAAACTGCCGGAAGATGAATGGGCATCGCATTGATCCTGTTGATGATTTTAGATTCAGAAATCGAGGATTCCGGGGCCGCCGAGGCGTTGCCACGCGCTGGTGCACTAGGCGCTGCAAGCAGTGTGCCGGCACGAAGCGCAGCCCCGGCCGCAGTGTCCTGCGACTGTCGCTGGTGGCGCTGCCTCGCATCGGCTAACTTGCGCGCTTCTTTCGCAGGTGCTGCCGTTGCCATGTTTTTTCTGTCGGGCCCGCCTGTGCGAGCGGCCGTGACCCCATGACCAGCCCTTCTGCGCCGCGATCTGCGGCTGGCCGTTTGAGCGCGGCACTGCGTAGCTCGCCACCACTGGCATGGTCGTTCCTCTACTTCTTTTGCCTGCTCAGCGGTTACTACGTGTTGCGTCCGGTGCGCGAGGCGATGGGCGCCTCGGCCGATGTAGAGGCGCTCTTTCCCACCGGCATGATCGCGTTCTTCGCCGCGCACGGTGTGCCGCTGAAGGACTTCACGCTGCAGGTGCTGTTTACCTGCACCTTCCTGATCATGGTGCTGCTGCAACCGGTCTACGGCGCCCTGGTCAGCCGCTATCCGCGGCGGGTGTTCCTGCCGGGGGTGTATGGCTTTTTCATCGCCACGCTGCTGCTGTTCTACGTGCTGTTCGACAGCGGCGTGCCGGGCCGTGGCATGGCGTTCTTTTTGTGGGTGACCGTTTTCAACCTATTCGCGGTAGCGGTGTTCTGGAGTTTCATGGCCGATGTCTTCAGCAATGCCCAAGCGCGCAGCTACTACGGCTATATCGGCGCGGCAGGCACGCTGGGTGCGTTTCTCGGCCCGGTCCTGACACGCGTCCTGGCCGAGCGTATCGGCATCGCGCATCTGATGCTGGTGTCGGCCGGGTTTCTGGCGGTCTGCGTGGTCTGCGTGCTGCGCCTGCGGCTGTGGGCCGTTGCGCGCGAACAGGAGGGCCAGCTGAGCTCCGGGGAAGTGCCGATGGGCGGCGATGTGCTCGGCGGCCTCAAGCTGATCGTGCGCGAACCGCTGTTGCGCTGGCTGGCCTTCATGGTGTTGTTCGGCGTGGGCGTGGGGACCTTGCTCTACAACGAGCAGGCGGCGCTGGTGCGGCGGCTTTACACCGATGCAGCGGCGGCCACCGCCTATTACTCCAGCATTGACCTGGCGATCAATGCGCTTGCGCTGGTGCTGCAGCTGCTGGTGACGCGCGCCTTGCTGTCGCGCTTCGGCATCGCGCCGGCGTTGTTGATCCCTGGCGTGGCAATCATGCTGGGCTATGCGGCTTTGGCGGCTTCGCCGTTGCCGATGATGATCGCGATTGTGCAGGTGATTACCCGCTCCAGCGAATTCGCACTGGCCAAGCCCGCGCGCGAAACGCTGTACACGCGGGTGAATCGCGAGTGGCGCTACAAGGCGGGCGCCGCAATCGACACGGTGGTCTATCGCGGTGGCGATCTCACCTTCGTTTGGGTGCACAAGCTGGTCTCTGCGTTCGGCTCCAGCGCGGTGTTCGGCGTCGGCCTGGCCGTGGCGACCGGCATGACGGTCGGCGCGTTCGGCCTGTTGCGCCAAGCGCGCAAGCTACCTGCCGAGCGCGACGTGGAGACGGACAAGCGCGTTTCCGAGTAAGCACGGCCACAGCACATGTGGCACAGAGGCGCACAGATGCCACTTGTCGCCTTGGCATCGACCACGCCGACGGTTTGCTTCTCACACCGGCCGCGCCAGAAGCGCACGCACCAGCTCGGCAGTGCAGGTGTGCCGAACAGCGCGACCGTAATCGCGGCTATGCTGGCGGCACCATTTTCCGAGGCGGTCTGCCATGTCCCTGTTCGCCATCATTGCCGGCCTGTGCATCGCACTGTTGCACGTCTACATCCTGGTATTGGAAATGGTGCTGTGGACGCACCCGCTGGGCTTGAAGACCTTCCGCAATAGCCTCGAGAAGGCGCAGGCCACCCGCGTGCTCGCTGCCAACCAGGGGCTCTACAACGGCTTCCTGGCCGCTGGCCTGTTGTGGGGCGCAGTGGCCGCCCGCGCCGACGTGCTGAGCTTCTTCCTGGTCTGCGTGGTTGTGGCAGGTTGCTACGGCGCCTACAGCGTCAACCGCCGCATCTTCTTCGTACAGGCGCTGCCGGCGTTGATCGCCTTGGCGCTGGTATGGCTGCCGTTCTGATCCAGCTGCGGTAGTTGTTCGCAGTGTGCATGGCTGCGATTAGCGCTTGTTCCTAGCCTCAACACCAGGCTGCTTGCAGCGTGTGAGGTGGGCGACTCTGGCACGCGTTCGGCCCCTATGCGCGTTCATTCGATCGTCGGCCAAGCGCGTGGCGTCGCCGACGGATGCGGTCTGTCGCGAGCCTGCAGCCGAAGGCCGCAGGCAGCATGATGGTGAAAAGACCCAGCTGCACAAACAACGACGGCGGGCCGAAGCCCGCCGTCGTCTATTCTCGCCCCAGTTTTACGCCTTACGCAGCTTCGCGTGGCTGTTGCACCTGCGGCTTGTCGTAGAAGCTGGCCGCACGCAACTCATGCGGATCGAAGTCGTCCACGGTGATGGTGTCCATCATGATCTCCCGCAGCTCCTCCAGCAGCTTGCGCTCTTCCATGCTGATCACGCCTTCGGCCACGGCTTCGTCCAGCTGCGCGGGGAAATCCAGCGCTTCGATGCCCTTGGTCTTGAGCGCCTTCAGGAACTTGCGCTCCACCGGCTCGGCCATCACCGCCTTGGTCAGGTAGCTGGCGATACGGCCGCCCGGATTGTTGGCGCACGGCGTCAGGAACACGCCGTTGGCCAGACGGTCGCGCGCCTCATTGGGCGTCATCAACAGCGACGCCACACGATGGCCCAGGCGGTCGCCCGGCGCTTCGGCGCGACGGCCCAACGGGAAGATCAGCACCCACATCAACCAGCCCACCGGGCGGATCGGGAAGTTGCGCAGCGCCGCCGACAGCGCGGTTTCGATCTTGTGCACGCTGTCATGGAACGCCCAAGCCAGCAACGGCTGGTCGCTCGCCGGCGCGCCTTCGTCGTGATAGCGCTTGAGGATCGCGCTGGTCATGTAGATATGGCTCAGCACATCGCCCAGGCGACCGGACAGCGACTCCTTGAACTTCAACTTGCCGCCCAGCATCAGCATCGACACGTCGGCCATCAAGGCCAGGTTGGCCGAATAGCGATCCAGCTTGCGGAAGAACCGACGGGTATACGCATCGCCCGGCGCCGCACCGATGCGCGCACCTGTCAGGCCGAACCAGAACGAGCGCACCGCGTTGGAAACACCGAAGCGGATATGACCGAACAGGCTCTGGTCGAATTGCTCCAGACCGCGACGGGTATCGGGATCCTGCGCGGCCTGCATTTCCTTCAACACCCACGGATGGCACAGGATGGCGCCCTGGCCGAAGATCAGCAGGCTACGGGTCATGATGTTGGCGCCTTCGACGGTCACGCCGATCGGCGCGGCCTGCCAGGCGCGGCCGGCGAAGTTGCGCGGCCCCAGGATGATGCCCTTGCCGCCGATCACGTCCATCATGTCGCTGACCACTTCGCGGCCCATGGTGGTGCAGTGGTACTTGGCGATCGCCGACGGCACCGACGGCACGTCGCCGCGATCCACTGCCGCAGCCGTGGCCTGCGACAGCGCACTGATCGCATAGGCCTTGCCGCCGATACGGGCCAGCGCTTCTTCCACGCCCTCGAAACGGCCCACCGACAGGCCGAACTGCTTGCGAATGCGCGCATACGCACCGGTCACCACCGCCGCGGCCTTGCTGCCGCCACTGGCAGTGGAGGGCAGGGTGATCGAACGGCCGACCGCCAGGCACTCGTTGAGCATGTTCCAGCCCTTGCCGACCATCTCCACGCCACCGATCAGCTGGCTCAGCGGAATGAACACCTCTTCGCCATGGATCGGGCCGTTCTGGAACGGCGAATTCAACGGGAAGTGGCGGCGGCCGATTTCCACCCCAGGGGTGTCGCGCGGCAACAGCGCCAGGGTGATACCGATGTCCTTCTTGTCGCCGATCAGGCCGTCCGGGTCGTAGGCGCGGAACGCCAGGCCGATCAGCGAGGCGACCGGTGCCAGGGTGATGTAGCGCTTGTCGAAGGTCAGCTTGACGCCCAGCACATTGGCGCCATTCCACTCGCCCTTGCAGACGATGCCGTAGTCCGGAATCGAGGTGGCATCGGAGCCGGCGAACGGACCGGTCAGGCCGAAGCATGGTACTTCCGCACCGACCGCCAGCCGCGGCAGATAGTAGTCCTTCTGTTCCGGGGTACCGTAGTGCAGCAGCAGCTCACCGGGGCCGAGCGAATTGGGCACGCCCACGGTGGAGCTGACCACGCTGGAGATCGAGGACAGCTTCTGGATCACCTTGTGGTGTGCCAGCGCGCTGAAACCCAGGCCGCCGTACTGCTTGGGAATGATCATGCCGAAGAACTTGTTCTTCTTGATGAAGTCCCATAGCTCCGGCGGCAGGTCGGCGTGGACGTGGGTGATTTCCCAGTCGTTGATCATCTTGCACAGCTCTTCCACCGGGCCATCCAGGAAGGCCTGTTCTTCGGCGGTGAGTTGCGGCTTGGGATAGTTCAGCAGCTTCTGCCAATCCGGATCACCGGTGAACAGCTCGCCCTCGAAACCGACCGAGCCGGTCTCCAATGCGATGCGCTCGGTCTGCGACAGCGGCGGCAGCACCTTGCGGAAGAAGCCCATCAGCGGCGTGGTCAGCAGCGGCTTGCGCAGGAACGGCAGCAGCACCGGTGCGGAGACCAGCACCACCAGCGCGGCGGCCACGATGGTGGCGGTGAGATTGGCACCCAGCAGCCAGCACGCCACCAGCACACAGGCGCTGTTCGCAACCCACGTGGCAAGGCGCATCCGGTGATAGGCAGCGATACCCGCCGCCAGGATGACGAGGAGGAACGGTGCAATGATGCTCATGGTCTTGCTCCAGTGACATGCTCGGTAGTGTTGGACGCTGCGATGGTGCAAGCCGCCGGCAGTGCGTCCAGATAATGCAACACGGTGGCGGTAAACGTGGTGTTGTCGTCGCCTGCCAGCATGTGCGTGGCATCGGGTAGATGCACATGCTGCGCATGCGGCGCGATGGAGAGGAATTCGGCGATATTGGCTGGCGTCACCAGGTCGCTGCGCCCGCCGCTGATGAGCAGCATCGGGCAACGTACCTGTGCTGCCGCCTCCAGCAATGCATGCTGCTGGAGCTGGGCATCCTGGCCGGCCAGCTCGTCGACCAGGCGTGGATCCCAGTGCCAGTGCCAGCGCCCATCGGCACGCTGCCGGAGCAATGCCTGCAGTTGGCCCGGCGTCTTGCGCGGCCGATGCGGCAGGTAGGCGGCAATCGCGTCGGCAGCCGCATCCAGCGATGCAAAACCGTCCGGATGCGCGGTCATGAAGCGCAGGATGCGCTCCACACCCGTGGTGTCCCAGCGTGGTGTGATGTCGACCAGCACGATGGCACGAAACAGGCCCGGCCACCGCGCTTCGGCCAGCAGCCCGAACAAGCCCCCCATCGATGCAGCAACCAGCACCGGTGGCTCGGGCTGCTCGCCGGCCAGCACGATCAGATCGTCGGTGAACTGCGTTGCCGAGTAGGGGTGGTCTGCCGCATTGCAGCTGGAATCGCCATGCCCACGCGCGTCGTACGCCAGGGTGCGGTAGCCCTTGTCTGCCAGCGTCGTGGCGCAGGCTTCCCACGCATGTCGGGTTTGTCCAAAGCCATGCGCGAACAACACCGTCGGGGCATGTTCTGAACCCCGCATCGACACCGCGAGCACTGCGTCGCCAGCGTTGACGCTGGACAGGGGCGAGATGACCATACTTAATGGTATGGATGGGCGATGGCGACTGTCAATACTCAATCGTATGGACGGTTAAGCCATTGAATCATGGCGCTGATATGTCAATTTCGTGATGCATACTGCAACTGACACAAGCGTATGGTTAAATCGCGGCATGAACGACACCATCGACTCCAGCCTCACCACGCCCCGCGCCAGCTCCGGTCGCGGCAATCGCCTCAGCGCGGACGATTGGGCACAGGCAGCGCTCGACCTGATTGCCGAACAAGGTGTGGGCGCGGTTGCAGTCGAGCCGCTGGCGCGCCGGCTTGGCGTGACTAAGGGCAGCTTCTATTGGCACTTCCCCTCGCGCGACGCGCTGCTTCAAGCGGCCCTTGAGCGCTGGGAAATCTTCGAGCAAAAAGAGGTGTTCGGCAGCCTGGAAGACGTGCCCGACCCCAGCGCCCGCCTGCGCGCGCTGTTTCAGCTGGTCGCCCACGAAGTCAAACCGCACGTCATCTATAGCGAACTGCTCAAGGCACTCGACCACCCGGCCGTGCGCCCGGTCATCGACCGCGTCTCGCAACGTCGCCTCGATTACCTCATCGCCTCGTTCCGCCAGGCCGGCCTGTCCCGCACCGACGCCCAGCACCGCGCCCGTTTGGCCTACGCCGCCTACGTCGGCTTCCTGCAACTCTCACTGCAATTGCAACAGCCCAAGCCGGCCCGCGAAGATTTCGAAGCCTACGTCGAGCATGTGATCCAGACGTTGATTCCTGGGTGAGCGCTAGCATTGCCAGTGCTCGCTCCTATATAGGGCGAATGGAGTAGCACGTGTGGATGCGGCGGAGCGTACGCAAGAGCGCGTTGCCTTCTGCCTGGTGCCCACATGTGGCGTCTATCACTTCATCGATAGGCGATCGCAGAGTTCGGCGCGTCTTTCGATGTGCCGACAGGCGGCATGTCGACCGCCTTATGGGCTGTCGTCGGCTGACAGCTTACTTGCAACGTTGTGCAGTCTTGCGTAACCAGCACACTGCCACTGTTACGGCGCCCATTGTCCTTCGATCATGGGCACCGAAAGCAGTTGCCGTCGTCGCTGATGTCATGCCCATGCGGCGCAGATGTTGGGACTTCTCCGAGTTGTTACGCATCTGAAAATGGCTGGCTGCAGGGCACGTGTGCGGAGATGGTGTATCTGCTCCAAAAAAAAACGGCCCCGGTGAACGGGGCCGTTTCTCGTGCTGTCAGCCTATCAGAAGCGCTGCTGATACTTCATGTACATGAAACGGCCAATGTCGTAGCCGCCGTAGTACGAATATCCCGAGTTCGGCTGGCCGTAGGCCGGCGCCGAGTAGTGCTCGAAGATATTGTTGGCGCCAACTGCAACCGTGGCATTCCACGGCAGGGCGTACGCGACCTGCAAATCGTGGAACGTGTTCGAGCCCAGCTCGTTCATGCCGACCGTCGCGCCCTGGAACTCAGGAGCACTGAAGTCCGGCAAGCTGCAACGATCGGTGGCGAAGCAACGCTCCTTGGTACGCGAGTAGTAACGCGCGCTCCATGTCACGGACCAATCGTCCCACTGCCAGTTCACCGACAGGTTGGAGCGAACACGGAAGTTGCCGCCGTAGCCATTTTGCTGGCTTGGCGGATTGCTGGAGTTGTCGGCCTTCAGTTCGTTCTTGGATACGTAGGTGTTCAACAGCGAGGTGGTGAAGTTGCCCCACTGCGTCTCGAAGCGATAATTCAGATCGAAGTCGAAGCCTTCGGTCTCAACATAGCCGGCATTGCGCAGGCCGAACGAAAGGCTGGTGATGTTGCCCGCTGCGTTACGGGTAAAGCCCACGCAACGCGACTCGATACCGCGCAGGTAGCAATCATCCAGCAGGTCGGTCGGCGTGTCGCCAACGATGGTGTTTTCGATGCGGATATTCCACCAATCCAGCGATGCGTTGAGGCCGGTGATGAAACCGGGGCTCCACACCAGGCCAAGCGTCTTGGAGGTCGAGGTTTCCGGGGTCAGCGTAGGAGTCGAGCCGGACACGAACGGCACATTCGTCTGTTCGCCAGGGCCCGGTGCGGGAGCGACGCCCGACGCATTGAGCTGACGGAAACCTGCCGGCACATCAGCCAGGCAGCGTGCATTGCCGGCAGCCGGGCCGAACGAGGTATCGCACGGATCGGTGTAGTTCTCGAAGCTCTGCGACAGGCCGCCGAACAAGTCTGCAACGGTCGGCGCGCGGAAACCTTCCGACCATGTACCACGCACCAGCACGGACTCGAACGGCTTCCACTTGAATCCGAACTTGCTGTTGGTCGTATTGCCGAAGGTGTCGTAATCCGAATAACGCGTTGCCAGCGTGACGCTCAATTCCTTGGCGCCGGGAAGGTCCGCCAGCAACGGAACCTGCAGCTCGGCGTAGACTTCGTTGAGGTTGTAGCCACCGCGGGTCGGGCCGGCGGCCAGATCCGTCGAGATACCCGTCTGTGCGAGTGCATCTGGCGAGAACGAGCCGGTTTCTTCGCGACGTTCCACGCCAACAGCCACGCCCAGGTCGCCGGCCGGCAGCGAGGCCAGGATGCCGGAAACGCTTGCGAAGTAGTTCTTGGTGGTGGTTTCGGACAGCGCCTGGCCGGGCTGATACAGGTAAGCCTGGACGTTGGGGTCGTTCAAGCCGTTCGGCGCGTTGTAGCCGAACGGAACCAGCGGATTCCAAGGCGTGCATGCCCCGGGGCCGGAGCCGAGGGTAATCGGGTTAGCGGCGGTGCCGCACTGTGCCACACCCTCGGAATTGATGAAGGAGGGGCCGGTGGCCTGGCCGACGGCATAGGTATTGAGATTACCCGTGCTGATCTGCGTGCCTTTATTCTGGTTGTAAAGGAAGCCCGCTTCCCAATCCCAGTATTTCTCGCCGAAATTGAAATTACCGCTAAACTTGCCCGTGAATCGCGAGGTGGTCAGATTGTTCTGAACTTCGCGCGGAACTTCCCAGCCACGCCGGACATATTGAACAGCCTGCGGGGCGACGCCTGCAGGCAGCGTGCCGGTCGCCTGATTGCCCAGCGGATTGAAGACGCTGTCGATGGACAGGCCGCCGCTGCTCAGGTTGAAATTGGCGCTCTGCATCGGATAGCCGGCATTCTGTGCGAACGACTCGCGGTCGGTGTACAGAACGCTGGTGTCGAACGCGACATTGTCGGTGAAATCGAAGTGCCCATTGAGGAACGCCGATTTGCGCTTGATGCCGCTGTAGACCGTGGATGCCAGCGAGGGATTGGAGGTGTCGGTGCCGTTTAGCGCGCGATAGCTGGAAAAGTCAGCCGGATCCAGCCCAGCAACGTCGCGGCGCAGCGTGCGCGTCGAGGTGCCGCCTGCAGCATTGGTATAAGCAAAACGACCAAATTCAGTGGTTCCCGAAAGACCGCCCGGACGCGGATCGGTCTTTTCCCCAGTCGGGAATCGGGCGCGGCTGAACCAGCGGTTACGTGCCCAGACCGGGTCTTCGTTGGTGTATTCGACGCCGGCGGTCAGCGAGCCGCGATCACCACGGAAGCCCATCGTGAAGTCGTACACGTCGCGCTGACCGTCGCCCTGGCCCCACTGGCCAATGTAGACGTTCGCTTCGGCGCCTTCGAAATCCTTGCGGGTGATGATGTTGATCACGCCTGCAATCGCGTCAGAACCGTAAATCGTGGATGCGCCGTCCTTCAGGACTTCGATGCGCTCAACCATGACGGCCGGGATCGAGGCAACGTCCTGCAGGCCGCCGTTGGTGATGCCGAGGCGGTGGCCGTCAACCAGGACCAAGGTACGGTTGGCACCCAGATTGCGCAGGTCGATGTAGTAACCACCGACGTTTTCGCCAGAGCTCAGCGGCGAGGTGCGGCTGATGGCCGGCGAGCCCGCGGTCGGAATGTTCTGCAGAATGTCCGCAACCGACTTGAAGCCCTGCTTTTCGATCTGATCCCTGCTGATCAGCAGCACCGGCTGGGCTGTCTCGCTATCGACCTGGCGGATACGCGAACCGGTCACTTCGATCTTGTCGAGGTTGGTGGTGCCGGCTTCCTGGGCCATGGCGGTGCCGGTACCGCCCACACTCACGACGAGCGCGAGGACAACTGCATCGCGCAGTTTGTTGGACTTGCAATTCATTAGCTCTCTCTCCAAGTGATCTTGGGTACTGCCAAGGGTTGTTTTGCCTGCCGGGGGTTCCGAAAAAGCGGATCCAAAACGTCAGGGTGAACCGATGGTATATGCGTTGCGAGAGAAATTAAAGTCCCGTTAACGAAAAAGAAGAAGGTTGTGAAAGTGGCCGCCTGGCATTCGATCCGCAACGAAAAACGCCACCGGCTGCAGGCCGATGGCGTCTTGAGAAATGCTTCGGAATCAGTGGGTTACAGGTCTTGCTCGTATCTTACGTACGGAACCGTACCGTCGCTGTTGCTCTCGTTACTTGGCGCGAACGGGTTCTTGCCGCGGGAAATGACGTTCTCGGCGCCCACGGTGAGCTGGCCGCTCCAGGGAGTGCGCCAGGTCAGGCCCAGGCCCAGGCCTTCCCATTTTTCGGGTTGGCCGGGGACGTCGACGACGCGACCGATGACATTTGCGCTGAAGGCACCGTAGCCGCCGCCAACGCTCAAGGTCTTGCTGTCCCACTGGTCGGCAATGGCCGGGGACACATCGGCCAGCGGTACCAGACGTGCGCGAGCATACGTGCCGCCGATCGAAACAAAGCCTTCGCGGCCGATGTTCTTCTGTGCGAACACCGTCAGGTCGTTTTGCTCGACACGCGTCAACGGGGCCTTGCCTGCGCCGATCAGCCAGGCAGGCAGGGTGTCGCGGCCTGTGCCGGCAGTGACGCCGACCCGGGCGCTACCGCGATTGAAACCCAGCGTGCCGGACACACGGCGCGAGGCAGCAGCGCTGTCTTCTTCGTCATCGCCGATGCCTGCAAGCAGGCAGTGGCTGGCAAGACCACTGATATTGGTGCCACGGCTGCTGTTGCAGAGCAGGCCAAGCGAGTCGCCGGAGCTCAGACCAAACGCGGCATCGAGCGAGTTGCGACCGAAATGCCACCGCGCGCCGGCTTTCTGCTCGCCGGTCGGCTCCAGGTACAGAAAGGCTTCCACCTTGCCGCTGCCCTTGTTCCACACCGGCAGGATCGTGCTTTCGCGTAACTGCTGGGCCGACTGCGCGTGCACGCCGGTGGCTGCCGCGAGGGCAACCATCAAAGCTAGCGGGAGGCGCAGTAGGTATCGCATACCAGAGGTCAGACCCAGGGGCAGTTGTTAAGTTCCCGAGAGCGGGCAAGTAGGATGCTAGGGTGTTTATGATTATTTAACAAGTGGTTGCATGCCCCCAGAACGCAACCATCATCCTATCTATTGCAACCTTTCCGGCGCTTCCTGCGAGGGCTGCGCTGCGTTGAAAAGTACGTCCAGCGCGGTCAACGGAAAGTGATACTCACGACCGCAGAATTCGCAGCGCACCTCGACTTCGCCAATCGCCTCGGCGGCCGCGCGTGCCTCCTCTTCGCCCAGCGATTGCAGCATCGAGGCGACCCGCTCGCGCGAACACGAGCAGCCGAAGCTGAGTGGCTTGCTGCCGAGCAACTGCGGCTCTTCTTCGTGGAACAGGCGGTGCAGCAGGTCCTGGCCGGCGATCGAGAGCAGCTCCGGTGCGCCCAGGGTGTCGAACAGGGCCCCGATCCGGGTCCAGCCATCGTTATCGCCTTCATCGCCGGGTAGCTTCTGCAGCAGCAGGCCAGCGGCCTGATCCGGGCCAGAGGCCAGCAGCAAGCGCGTCGGCAACTGTTCGGACTGCTGGAAATAGGTTTCGAAAGCTTCGGCCAGATCCGGTGCCTGCATGCCGACCAGGCTCTGGTAGCGCTGCGGCTCGCGCGGGTCCAGGCCGGGGTTCTCGATGGTGATCGCCAGCAGCGCGGCCTCGCCCAGTTCGCGCAGGTCGGTCGGCGCATCCGCACCCTCGGCCAGCTGCACGATGCCGCGCAAGGTGCCGGCGGCGGTGCATTCGGCAAACAGGGTGCGCAAGGTGTCGTTGCCGCGCAGTTGCACCGACAGGCGCCCGTCGACCTTGGTGTGGCCGGTGAACAATGCAGCGGCCACCGCAGCTTCGCCGAGCAGTTGGCGCGCGGCGGGCGGGTACTCGGCGGCACCCTGGATGTCGTGCCAGGCCTTGGTCAGGCGCACATGGACGCCGCGCACGCCAGCGGCGGGCAGCAGGAAACGGGAAAGCTGATCGTGATCGGTCATGGAAACATCGGGCGTAAGGGACGCTGGTTGCCGGATAATGCGGCAGGCATCGGGATTGAAGGTCGTATCGAACAATGGGGACGGATGCATGGGATGGCAAGCAGGCGGCGCCACCGCGGCGCGCGCGGCGGTGGGTGCGCTGGCTGATGGCGGCCCCGCTCCTGTTTGCAGCGGCGAGCGTGCTGCAGGTGCTGGTCTTGCGGGTGGTCGATCCGCCGATCAGCAGCATGATGGTGGGGCGTTGCCTGGAAGCATGGGGCGGAGGCGACTGGCGTTTTTCGCTGCATCAGCAGTGGCGTGATTACGACAAGATCGCCGCAAGCCTGCCGATTTCGGTAGTGGCTGCCGAAGATCAGCAGTTTCCGATGCACCACGGTTTTGATTTGCAGGCGATCGAGAAGGCGCGCGATCACAATGCCCGCGGTGGACGCGTGCGCGGCGCCAGCACCATCAGTCAGCAGGTCGCCAAGAATGTGTTCCTGTGGCAGGGCCGCAGCTGGGTGCGCAAGGGTCTGGAAGCCTGGTACACGGTGTTGATCGAGCTGTTCTGGCCGAAGCAACGCATCCTGGAGATGTATCTCAACGTGGCCGAGTTCGGCGACGGGGTGTACGGCGCGCAAGCGGCTGCGCAGCAGTTCTGGAGCAAGGATGCGGCAGGCCTGTCGCCAACTGAATCGGCACGCCTGGCAGCGGTGTTGCCATCGCCACGGCGCTATGACGCGCGTCGTCCGGGTGCATTCGTGCAGCGGCGTGCGACGTGGATCCAGCGGCAGACGCGCCAGTTGGGCGGCCCTGCCTATCTGCAGGCGCCATCGCGGTGAACACGATCGAGACTGCCCAACCGCCGTCCGCACTCGAACGCCTGACGGTACTCATCGCGGCCTTCAATGAAGAAACCAGTATCCCCTTGCTGCATCCGCGCCTGTGCGCGGTGTTGGCGCAATTGCCCGGCCTGCAGACGCACGTGCTGTATGTCGACGACGGCAGCACCGATGGCACCTGGGAGGTGCTGCATGCGCTGACCGAAGCCGATGCGCAGGTGAGTGCGGTGCGGTTGTCGCGCAATTTCGGCAAGGAAGTGGCGATTTCTGCCGGACTGGACCACGTGCTGCCGGGTGCGGTGGTGTTGCTCGATGCCGATGGCCAGGATCCACCGGAGCTGATCCCGGAATTCGTTGCGATGTGGCGGGGTGGCTACGACAACATTTTCGGTACGCGGGTCATTCGCGAGGGCGAGAGTTGGCTCAAGCGTAGCGCTGCGCACGCGTTTTATCGGGTGATCCGGCGCTTGTCGCGCACCCCGATTCCTGCCGATACCGGCGATTTCCGCTTGTTGTCGCCACGCGTGGTGCAGGCCTTGCAGCAGCTGCGCGAGCGCCACCGTTTCATGAAGGGGCTCTTCGGCTGGGTCGGGTTTCGCCAGGTGGCGCTGCCGTATCGGCGTGAGCCGCGGCTTTCCGGGCATAGCAAGTTCACGGTATGGCGGCTGTGGAATTTCGCAATCGATGGCATCACCAGTTTTTCCACGGTGCCGCTGCGTGCGGCCACGTATCTGGGCCTGCTGACTGCGGTGCTGGCGTTCCTGTTCGGCGCCTGGGTCGTCATCAAGGCCGCGCTGATGGGCGACCCGGTGGCCGGGTGGCCGACGCTGATGTCGGTGATCCTGTTTCTGGGGGGCGTTCAGCTGATTGCCCTGGGCCTGATTGGCGAATACCTGGGTCGCTTGTACGACGAGGCCAAGCAGCGCCCGCTGTATCTGGTTGATACCCGGCGCGGCGCGGTGGGAGTAGGCTGCGATCACCAGACCAAGCGCGGAGCGGGCCATGCAGACCGTACGACAGCTGTTGGGGACCAAGCAGGTTGAGGTATTTGCGGTTGCCGCCGATGCCGCGGTGATCGAGGCGATTCGCCTGATGGCCGAGAAGGCCATCGGCGCGGTCCTGGTGATGGACGGGTCGCGCTTGGTCGGCATCGTTTCCGAGCGCGATTACGCGCGCAAGGTGGTACTACGCGATCGCTCGTCTTCCACGACCAGTGTCGCCGAGATCATGAGCGCGGAGGTGGTGACAGTGTCGCCATCGGACACGGTGGAGCGCTGCATGCAACTGATGACCGACGGACGCTTTCGCCATCTGCCGGTGGTCGAAAACGGCCGCGTGCAAGGCGTGATTTCGATCGGCGACCTGGTCAAGGCGGTGATCGAAGCGCAGCGGCAGGATATCGATCAGCTGCAACGCTACATCGCCAGTTGACGCTGCGCTGACTTACTGCGCGTACTTGCCGCCGCAATCGCTGTCCTTGCCCGGGCCTGGTTCGAAGGTCGCAAGCAGGGCGGCCGGCGGTGCGATGCTGCCGAGCGCAACCGCGATCGCGCCGCGCACGCCGAGTGCCTTGAAGTCGGGGCGGAAGCTTGGGTCCTTGAAGGTGCCGCCGATCCGCAGCGGCGAGCGCAGGCTGAGGATGCTGCGATCTTTCGGGCGCGGGCGCAGCAGCAGATCGAGCGTTTCGTTCTTGAGGCTGATGTTGCCTTCGCCGACGATGATGGTGTCGGTGCTATCGAAGGCCAGTGCCCGCGACTGCATCAACCCATCCTGCACGCCGAAATCGCCGAAAATGCAGCGCACGGGAATCTGCCGGTCCTTGGTGAGCAGGTATTTCAGCGATTCGGCGATGTCCAGGCCGGCCAGCTCCATGATCAGGTTGCCGACATGGCCGCGGCCCATGCCGACGCTGATGCTGCCATCGGCGCTGCCGAGCATTGTGGCGATGGAGTTGCCGCGGCCACGCAGATCCAGCTCGCCGCCGATCGCACCCGAGGCCTGCTTCGCGAGCGCGGCATCGGGGAACAGCTGATCCAGACGAATGCCGCGAATGCTGGCCTTCAGTTGGGTGGTGATGACTGCACTGCGCGCATCCATGCCGATGGTGGAGCGGATGTCGCCGCCGGCGACGCCGAAGTTCAATGGATCCAGCCGCAGCAGGCCGTCCTTCAACGTCAGCGAGGCGTCCATATCGTCCAGGGGCCACGATGGTGCATTGATGCGCTGTGCGCGCCAACGTACCTGCGCGTCCATTGCACGCAACTTGGATAGGTCGTACGGCGTGGTCGGCAGAACGCGTGCGCTGGCGGCGAGCTGCGCGGCCTGTTTCTTCTGCTCGGCGTTTGCCGATTCGTTGGCTCCGGTTTTGGGCGGCGCGCCGACGAAGCCGGCCAGGTCGTCGAAATCCAGCCGTTTGGAAGCCAGGTCTGCGCGCAGGAACGGCCGCTTGTTGCGCAGATCGATCTCTGCAGTACCGGAAAGATCGCTGTCGCCGGCAGTGCCGGCGAACTTTTCATAGCGCCAGACATCGCCATCACGGCGCAGGCGGCCGTCCAGCGTGTAAGGCGGCGTGGAGGGCATCGCGACACCGATCAGCGGGTACAGGTCTTCCATATCCTGGCCGCTCAGCGCCATCTGCAGGTCGAACACCCGGAACTGAAACGGATTGGTCAAGGTGCCACGCACATGCGTCCGCGTGGCGCCGGCGCTGCCGCGCAGATCGATGCGAAAGGGGTGTTCGCTTTGGCTCAATTCCAGCGGCGAGGCGGTATTACCCTTGAGCGAGAACGGGTAGCCTTTCCAGCGACCCTTGCCGTCGATTCCGATCGGCGCAGCGCGCTGGTCGCTGCTGGGCGGTGCCAGGCTGTTGATCGCCACATCCACGTCCGAGCGGCTGGCATCGTCGATATATTGCAGCCGCCCATCATTCACCAACAGGCGCCCCAAGCGCGGCATGCTGCCGTCGCCATCACTCTGGTCGAAGACCCAGTTACCCGGATGGCTGTCGTTGCCAGCTTCCAGCAACAGGGTGGGGTGCTCAAGCCGGATCTCCGGCAACCGCAGGCTGCCGCGCAGCAATGGCCAGAATTCGACATCGATCTCGGCCGCGTTCATTTCTGCCATGGCGCCGCGCTTGGACCACGCGGCATTGCCCAGGCTCAATCGCTCGCCGCGTACGGTGGTAATGCGGCCCAGATCGACATCCAGATGACCCAGATGAAATGCGCGCCCGGTCTTCGCACTGACCGCGCGTTCGACCGGCCCGCGTAACCAGTTCCAGTCGAACAGCAGGACGAAGATCGCCACGAGGACAGCAACGATGCCGAGCCACATCCACCAACGGCGACGTCGCGATAGGCGGGCGGGCGAATGAGCGGGCGAGGAGGGCACGTTGTTCACGTGCGCAATGGTTGGCGATGGCTCGTGCACGGCGCGCGAACGCGCTGTGGGTCACAGATCACATCACCTGCGCAATCACCGCAACGAAGTGGCAAGCGCTACCGGCGAGCACGAACAGATGCCAGATGGCGTGGAAGTAACGCTGGGTGTCGCGTTGATAGAAATACGTGCCCAAGGTGTAGAAGAGCCCGCCAGCCAACAGCCAGCACAGCGACCAGGTGTCGACAGAGCGCAGCAGCGGCTCGATGGCCACGATGATCAGCCAGCCCATCACCAGATACAGCACCGTCGAGAGCAATCGAAAGCGACCGGTAAAGAACAGTTTGAAAATCACCCCGGCGGCGGCAATCGTCCAGATGGCGGCGAACAATCCCCAGCCCCAGGGGCCGCGCAGATTGATCAACGTAAACGGTGTGTAGGTGCCGGCGATCAGCAGATAGATCGCGCAATGATCGAGCACCTGCAGGCGCGCCTTGGCGCCCGGATGCGGAATGGCATGGAACAGCGTGGAGGCGACGTAGAGCAATACCAGCGTGGCACTGAACACGATGGCGGTGGCCAGTTGCCAGCCATCGCCATAGATGGCGGCCAGCGTAATCAGCACCGAACCACCGGCCAGTGCGGCAATCGCACCCAGGCCGTGTGTGACGGCACTGGCGATTTCGTCGCGCAGGTCGGTCGAGGGGGAGGCGTCTGCGTTCATGGCAAAAAGGTACCGCAATTGCGAGCAATTCGCATCGCCAGCGGTACCGCACGCTTGCTCCAGGTCATGCGCAGGTCAATCGATCGCCCTGGCATGCGCATGTTCGCGGGTGGCCGAGAAGCGCACATCCGGCGCGCGTTCTTGTGCCAGCTGCAGATTCACGCGGGTCGGTGCCAGGTAAACCAGTTCGCCGGCCGCGTCGATGCCCAGGTTGCCGGCATTTTTCTCGCGAAATTCCTCCAGCTTCTTGGGATTGTCGCAGTGCACCCAGCGTGCCGTGGTGACGCTCACCGGCTCGAAGATCGCATCCACGCCGTATTCGTCCTTGAGCCGGTACGCGACCACGTCGAACTGCAGTACGCCGACCGCGCCCAGGATCAGGTCGTTGCTCATCAACGGGCGGAAGAATTGCGTGGCGCCTTCTTCGGACAGCTGCGCCAGGCCCTTCTGCAATTGCTTGAGCTTGAGCGGATCGCGCAGGCGTGCGCGGCGGAACAGTTCCGGGGCGAAGTTGGGAATGCCAGTAAACGACAGCGATTCGCCCTCGGTGAAGGTATCGCCGATGGAAATGGTGCCGTGGTTATGGATGCCGATCACATCGCCCGGCCACGCTTCGGCGGCGATCTCGCGATCGGACGCCATGAAGGTCAGCGCGTTGGCCAATTTGACGTCCTTGCCGCTGCGCACATGCAGCGTCTTCATGCCGGCAGTGAACTTGCCAGAGCACACGCGCATGAAGGCCACGCGGTCGCGATGCTGCGGATCCATGTTGGCCTGGATCTTGAACACGAAGCCGCTCAGCTTGGCTTCGGTCGGCTCCACGCGGCGGCCGGTTGTCTCGCGCGTCTGCGGCGGCGGTGCGTGTTCGACGAAGAAATCCAGCAACGGTTGCACGCCGAAATTGTTGACGCCCGAGCCAAAGAACACCGGGGTCTGCTGGCCGGCGCGGTAGGCGTCAAGATCGAACGGGTTGCTTGCGCCTTGCACCAGTTCCAGCTCCTCGCGCAGCTCGGCCAGCATTTGCTCGCCGATCTTTTCGACCAGGCCGGGCGCCTCCAGCGAGGGGAAGATGGTGGAATCCTGACGGGTGAAATTGCGTCCCTGTTCGTACAGATGCACTTCGCCGGAGATCAGGTGCACCACACCCTTGAGGCGCTGCCCCATGCCGATCGGCCAGGTGACTGGTGCGCACTGGATGCCGAGCACGGTTTCCACTTCATCCAGCAGATCGATCGGGTTCTTGCCTTCGCGATCGAGCTTGTTGATGAAGGTCATGATGGGCGTGTCGCGCAGCCGGCAGACTTCCATCAGCTTGATGGTGCGTTCCTCCACGCCCTTGGCCACGTCGATGACCATCAGTGCCGAGTCCACCGCGGTGAGCACGCGATAGGTGTCCTCGCCGAAGTCGGCGTGGCCGGGCGTGTCCAGCAGGTTGACGATCTTGCCCTCGTACGGGAACTGCATCACCGAGGAGGTCACCGAGATGCCGCGCTCTTTTTCCAGAGCCATCCAGTCCGAGGTGGCATGGCGAGCGGCCTTGCGGCCCTTCACCGAGCCGGCCATCTGGATCGCGCCACCGAACAGCAACAGCTTTTCGGTCAGCGTGGTCTTGCCGGCGTCGGGGTGGGAAATGATGGCGAAGGTGCGGCGGCGCGCGGCTTCGTTGGAGACTTCGGACATGGGCGGGCGCGCGCCCGGTTGGACGCCTGCGGAAACTGAGGAAGCCGACGATTATAGCGGCTTCGCTGCGGCACGCTTTTGCGGCAGGGGCGGGGCTCGGCGATCTGGGCGCCGGACCTCGGTCGGGCCGGCGGCGGTCAGGGCGCCGGCGATGGAAACTGCAGCTCGCCCTGCGGGCCGAGCATGCGGAACGGCAGCGAGAGCAACTGCATGTCGGCATTGCGCTGGATCGCAAAATGCAGGTGCGGCGCGGTGCTGAAGCCGGTATTGCCTGAGGCGCCAAGCCGCTCGCCGGTGCGCACCGCCTGGCCAGGTCGCACGGCCACGCCGTCGGGCGCCAAGTGGGCGTACAGGGCCATGCTGCCGTCGGCATGCAGGACGCGCACCAAGTTGCCGCCGCCAGCGGCGGGGTCGTTCGGGGCGCTGTCGAGGACATCGCGCTGCACTTCCATGACCACGCCCTCGCGCGCTGCCAGCACCGGCGTGCCCTGCGGCATGGCGAAGTCCACCGCATACCAGTTGGGCGGATCGGCGTGGCTGAATTGCCCGCCAAAGCCCTGCGCCACCTGCACCGGCACGTTGTGGAAGGGCAATTGATAACGCACTGGCTGCGGGGCGGCGCTTGGATCGCCCGGCACCACCTCGAGCGTGAGCCCGAAGCCGCCCAGGGTGCGCTGGTTGCTGGCCGGATACAGCCGGGCGACAAGGCGGCGCTCGTGTGCGGCCAACTTGAGCGTCAGCGGTAATTGCAGCACGGCGCGGTAATCCTCGCTGGGCGGTGCGCTCAGGCGCAGTTGCGCAGGGCCGGCCAGCGGATTGGCGACCCAGGCCAGATACACCGGCGCCTGCCATTCCAGCTGTAGCGAGGCGCCAGTGCCTGTGGCCGCAGTCGCGGGTTGTGCGTTGCGTGCCTGGGGCGAGTGCTGCGCAGCGCCGGGCCAATGCCAAGGCGGTTGTGCGTATGCCGCGGGTGCCCATGCCGGCAGCAAGACGCATGCCGCGATCAAGGCGGGCAGAGCAGTGCGAGACACGTGATAGGGCACGCCATCGACTCGAGCAAGGGGGCGCAAGTATGCGGCCCAGCGTCGAGAGGAGTGGTATCGGATGAAAATATATCTTTCCATCCGCATGAAGAGATTGACATCGTAAAAAGCCGGTGGCATCTTAGCCTCACCATCGAGACCGGCGGAGGGACAGGCCCTTTGATGCCGGGGCAGCCAGCGGAACGCGTTAAGCGTCCGCGTTTGGTGCCAAATCCTGCGGGGACCTCCGCGTCCGCCGAAAGATGGTTCGAATCGTGCCTTGCGCACGTCGAACGCGAGCTCCGCGAAGCTCGATGGCCGATCCACCCTGGATACCGCCATGAGCCTCGTGAATACAGCATCGCCGTCTACCAACGATTTCGTCGAAACCCCCGCCAGCAGCGACGACGGCTTCACTGCCGTGCGCGGCGAACTCGTCATCGCCCTGCCGATGCGCCATGCCGGCATGCGCGAGCTGCAGCTGCGCTATGAGCTGATCGGCGCGGCCACTGCGCCGGTGGTGTTCGTGGCCGGTGGCATCTCCGCACACCGCCATCTGGCCGCCAGCAACCTGTTCCCCGAAAAGGGCTGGGTGGATGGGCTGGTCGGCAGTGGCCGCGCGCTGGATCCTGCCGCGCGCCGCCTGCTGGCATTCGATTTTCTCGGTGCCGACGGCAATCTGGACGCGCCCATCGATACCGCCGACCAGGCCGATGCGATTGCCGCCTTGCTGGACGCGCTGGGCATCGGGCGCTTGCACGGCTTTGTCGGCTATTCCTACGGTGCGCTGGTGGGCTTGCAGTTCGCAATTCGCCACGCGGCCCGAGTAGGCGCCCTGGTCGCGGTGAGCGGCGCGCACCGCGCGCACCCATACGCCGCGGCCTGGCGCGCCCTGCAACGCCGCGCGGTGGCGCTGGGCCAGCTGCAGTGCGCAGAGCAGCATGGCCTGGCGTTGGCGCGGCAGTTCGCCATGCTCAGCTACCGCACGCCGGAAGAATTCAGCGAGCGCTTCGATGCGCCGCCGGAAGTGATCAATGGCCGCGTGCGGGTGGCGGCCGAGGACTATCTGGACGCCGCCGGGGCGCAGTACGTGGCGCGCACGCCGGTAAATGCGTATCTGCGCCTGTCCGAATCCATCGACCTGCATCGCATCGACCCCGCGCATGTGCGCGTGCCTACCGTCGTGGTGGCGGTGGAGGGCGACCGCCTGGTGCCGCTGGCCGACATGGTCAGCCTGGTCGAAGGCCTTGGCCCGCGCGGCAGCCTGCGCGTGTTGCGCTCGCCGTACGGGCACGACGCCTTCCTGAAAGAAATCGATCGCATCGACGCCATCCTCACTACCGCCCTTCGCAGCACCGGAGAAACCGCATGAGCTTTCGTGACCCCACCGACGCCCCCTGTACTGCCGCCACCGCCGCCGTGCGTGCCGGTATCGATCGCGACACCGCCTACGGCGCAGTGACCCCGCCGATCGTGCTGTCGTCGAATTTCTCGTTCGATGGTTTCGGCAACAAGCGCCAGTACGACTACACCCGCAGCGGCAATCCGACCCGCGACCTGTTGGGCGAAGCGCTGGCCGAACTGGAAGGCGGCGCGGGCGGGGTGATCACCTCCACCGGCATGGGCGCGATCAATCTGGTGCTCAACGCGGTGCTGCAACCCGGCGATACGCTGGTGGTGCCGCACGATGCGTACGGCGGCAGCTGGCGCCTGTTCAATGCGTTGGCCAAGAAGGGCCATTTCGCGCTGATCACCGCTGATCTGATCGATCCGCGTTCGCTGGCCGATGCCTTGGCGCAGTCGCCCAAGCTGGTGTTGATCGAAACCCCGTCCAATCCGCTGCTGCGCATCACCGACCTGCGCTTCGTCATCGAAGCGGCAAAGAAGGTCGGTGCATTGACCGTGGTGGACAACACCTTCCTGTCGCCGGCGCTGCAGAAGCCGCTGGATTTCGGCGCCGATCTGGTGCTGCATTCCACCACCAAGTACATCAACGGCCATAGCGATGTGGTGGGCGGTGCAGTGGTGGCGCGTGATGCCCAGCTGCATCAGCAATTGGTGTGGTGGGCCAATGCATTGGGCCTGACCGGCTCGCCATTCGATGCTTTCCTCACTTTGCGCGGTCTGCGCACGCTGGATGCGCGGCTGCGCGTGCATCAGGAAAACGCCGATGCCATCGCCGCGCTGCTGGACGGGCATGCGGTGGTGAATCGGGTGTATTTCCCGGGGCTGGCGGCGCATCCGGGCCATGCGCTGGCCGCGCGCCAGCAGAAGGGCTTCGGGGCGATGATGAGTTTCGAACTGGAAGGCGGCGAAGCGGCCGTGCGTGCGTTCGTCGATGGCTTGCGTTACTTCACCCTGGCCGAGTCGCTGGGCGGTGTGGAAAGCCTGATCGCGCATCCGGCCTCGATGACGCACGCGGCAATGACCGCCGAAGCGCGTGCGGCAGCCGGCATTTCCGATGGCTTGCTGCGCTTGTCGATCGGAATCGAGTCGGCCGACGATCTGCTGATCGATCTGCGCGCCGGTCTGGCCCGTGCCGAAGCGACCCTGACCACCGCCAGCCGCAAACAGGTCGACGCGTGAGCAATGTCCTGCCCGTTTCGCGCCGCGCGCAGGTCGCTGCAGTGACGCCCACGCCGCGGCTGGCGTTGCTGGGGACCGGCACCGTGGGGCGCGCTTTCGTGACGCGCTACACCGCGCTGCAGCAGCGCCAACTGCGCTTGCCGCGCTTCGATTGGCTGGCCAATTCGCGTGTTGCGCAGGATTGTGGCGTCAGCGCCGAGCAGGCCCTGCAGCACGCCAATGCGGCGCCGCGCGGGCAGGCGGTCTTGCAGCCGTGGGCAGAAACCACCGCACTGCGTGCCGGCGATGTACTGGTGGATGCCACTGCCAGCGATATCGTGGCCGATTGGCATGCCGAATGGTTGCAGCGCGGTGTGCATGTGGTCACCGCCAACAAACTGGGCCAGGGCACCGCGTTGTCGCGTGCGCAGGCGCTGCACGCGGCCCGTCATGCCAGCGGCGCGTCTTATGGCGACAGCGCCACTGTGGGCGCCGGGCTACCGGTGTTGAGCAGCGTGCGCGCGCTGGTGGCCGGCGGCGACCAGATTCATTCGATCGAAGGCGTGTTGTCCGGATCGTTGGCCTGGCTGTTTCATCGCTACGACGGCAGCGGCGCGTTTTCCGCCTGCGTGCGCGAAGCAGTGGCGGCTGGCTATACCGAGCCGGATCCACGCATCGATCTGTCCGGCGAGGATGTGCGGCGCAAGCTGCTGATCCTGGCGCGTGCCGCCGGGTGGCAGCTGGAGGCCGAGCAGGTACATGTGGAATCGCTGGTGCCAGCAGGCATTGCACGGTTGCCGCTTGACGCCTTGGATGCGCAGCTGGGCGCGCTGGATGCGGTGGTTGTGGCGCGCTGGCAACAGGCGCGTGCTGCAGGGCGTTGCCTGCGCTTTGTCGGTCGCGTGGACGCGCATGGAGCGAGCGTGGGTTTGCGCGAACTGGCGCTGGATCACCCGTTGGCAGGCGGTGCCGGGACCGATAACCGGGTGGCGATCAGCAGTGACCGCTATCGCGCGCAGCCGCTGTTGATCCAGGGACCGGGTGCAGGCGCCGAGGTGACCGCGGCCGCGTTGCTGGATGACGTGCTGCGGATTGTGGCCGGCTGATGACGGCGCGGTGGCGCCACCTTCACGGTTGCGACATGGGCTAGCGATTGACAGGCTGCAGTGCGTGCAGTGAAGTCGATGCCGGCGCATGGCCGGCATCGTGATGCTCGCGGGGGCGGTTCGGGCCAGCGGCGATTGCGTTACTTCAGACCCTTGCCGATGGTCCGCAGCAACTCGCCCTGGTAGTCGCCGCTGAACTCCCAGAAGAAGGCGCCGCCAAGGCCGCGTTCCTTGACGTAGCGCATCTTCTCGCCCACCAGTGCCGGGGTGTCGTAGCTCCAGAAGGTGGCACCGTCGTAGAGCCAGTGCGCACGCGCCAAGGGATCGACAGCGTGGGTGCCGGGCAGGCCGCGCAGCACCTTGTAGTCCTCCACGCCGTTCTCGTACGTTCCCGGCGCAGGGCTGCCGCTCTGGTACAGCCCGCCGTTGGCGTTGCCGACCTTGGTCCAGCCGCGGCCGTAGAAGCCTAGTCCGAGATTGAGCTTGGCGGCAGGTACGCCACGATCGAGCAGGGCCTGCATAGCGTCGTTGCTGTTGTAGCGGCGCTGGTCGCCGGTAGACGGATCTGCGGGCGAACCAAACAGCGCAGAATGGTGATTGGTGCGCGACTCCCAGGCGCCGTGGAAGTCGTAGGTCATCACGTTGATGTAGTCCACGAAACGGGCGTACTGGCCGGGGTCGGTGACGCGGATCTTGTCGATGCTGGCGCCGACGGCCACGGTCAGCAGCAGCCCGGGACGCACTTGGTCGAGCTGACGGCGGAACTCGGCCAGCAACGCGGTGAAGTTCTCCCGGTCCTCCGGGCTGCCGCAGGTCAGCCCGCAGGCCACCGGATATTCCCAGTCGATGTCGATGCCATCGAATACGCCGGCCGCCGCGGCGGTGCCGCCGGCGCCGTCGGTGACTGGCAGATTCCCGCTCAGGTAGGCGTCGATGCAGGAGGCGACGAATGCCTTGCGGTTCTCGGGGCGGGCAGCACTGGAAAAGCCGCCCGACCAGCTCCAGCCGCCCAGCGAGATCAGGACCTTGAGCCTGGGATTGGCGGCCTTGAGCTTCTTCAACTGGTTCCAGTTGCCACGCAAGGGCTGGTTCCAGGTGTCGGCCACGCCGTCTACGCTTTGTTCGGCGGAAAACGCCTTGGTGTAGTCCGCATACGCGTCGCCGCTGGCTCCGGTATTCGGGTCGGACGGGGCGATGACGCCGACCTCGCAGCGATTGTTGCGCACGTTGCCGAAGGCGTAGTTGATGTGGGTCAGATAGCCGGCCGCGCCACTGGCCTGGATGTCCTTGACGACATAATTGCGGCCGTAGATGCCCCACTGGGTGAAGTAGCCGATCACGCGCTTGTCGACGGCACGTGGCCGGTGGCGGGTGTCGGTTGACGTATTGGTCGCATCGGCGGACGGGGGGTTGGGCAATGCCATCGCATGACCCGGCAGCACGACGGACAGAACGGTGAGGCAGCACGACAACGCCCCCGATACAGCGCAGTTCACTTTCATGGTGAATCCCCCGATTGTGTGTCGCGATTTCGGAACTGGCTGATGGCCGGCGTGTCGTTGTTAACGAAGTGCCAACCTGGATCGTCGTTGGACAGGCAAGCGTGCAGTGGCGCGATTTGCGCGGTCATTTGCCGATTTGCGAACCTTCCTTCCGGTGCATGCGGGCGTTTGGTTCTACCTGGCGAGAATGCCGAGACACGTCACAGATCGCCATGGCGGCAGGTGTTCAGCAGGTGTCGTCGTTACGCGGCCGCGAGACTGCCGACGCCGTGGTCAGTGCCGCCGGGGCGTGCGTGGCGCCCTGCACGCTGCTCAGCATTCGATGACGTTCACCGCCAGCCCGCCGCGGCTGGTTTCCTTGTACTTGTCCTGCATGTCGCGGCCGGTGTCGCGCATGGTCTTGATGACCTTGTCCAGCGACACCTTGTGCTTGCCGTCGCCGCGCATCGCCATGCGGCTGGCGTTGATGGCCTTCACCGCGCCCATGGCGTTGCGTTCGATGCACGGAATCTGCACCAGCCCGCCGATCGGATCGCAGGTCAGGCCCAGGTTGTGTTCCATGCCGATTTCCGCGGCGTTTTCGATCTGCCCCGGGTTGCCGCCAAGCGCGGCGACCAGGCCGCCGGCGGCCATCGAGCAGGCCACCCCCACTTCGCCCTGGCAGCCGACTTCTGCACCGGAAATCGAGGCGTTTTCCTTGTAGAGAATGCCGATGGCCGCTGCGGTGAGCAGGAAGTCGAAGATGCGTTGTTCGCAGGCACCCGCGCAGAACCGGTCGAAATAATGCAGCACCGCCGGAATGATGCCGGCCGCGCCGTTGGTGGGCGCGGTGACCACGCGGCCGCCGGCGGCGTTTTCTTCGTTGACTGCCAGCGCATACAGGTTGACCCAGTCCAGCGTGGTCAACGGGTCGCGCATGGCCGCTTCCGGCTTGGAGGACAATTCGCGGTACAGCGCTGGCGCGCGGCGCGAGACATTCAGGCCGCCCGGTAACGTGCCTTCTTCGCGGATGCCGCGCGTTACGCAGGACTGCATCGCATTCCACAGTTCGCGCAGGCCAGCACGGATCTCGTCTTCGCTGCGCCAGCTCTTCTCGTTTTCGAACATCAGCGCGGCAATGCTCAAACCACTGCGCGCGCATTGCGCCAGCAGTTCGTCTCCACTGAGGAACGGGTAGGGCAGCGGCGTTTCGTCGGCCACGATGCGATCGTCGGCAGCGTCGTCCTGGTTGACGACAAAGCCACCGCCGACCGAATAGTAGTCGCGTGTGGCGATGACGGCTTCGTCGGCGTCGTAGGCCGTAAAGCGCATGCCGTTGGTGTGGTAGGGCAGCTTCTGCCGCTTGTTCATCGGCAAGTCGCGCTTTTCGTCGAAGACGATGGCGTGCTGGCCCATCAAGGTGATGCGCTTGCTGGTGCGAATGCGCTCCAGCGTGGCGGGGATGATGTCCGGGTCGATCAGGTTCGGGCGATGGCCCTCCAGCCCCAGCAACACCGCCTTGTCGGTGCCATGGCCGCGGCCGGTCAGGGCGAGCGAACCGAACACTTCGGCGCGGATGCGCACCACGTCCTGCAGGCGCCCGGCATCGAGCAGCCAGCGATGCACAAAGCGCTCGGCGGCGCGCATCGGCCCCACGGTGTGGGAAGAACTGGGACCGATACCGATCTTGAACAGGTCGAACGTGCTGACAGCCATGCGTGCCGGAGAGGTGAGCGTAAAGGCGGCTATTCTAGTCGTTCGGCGCTTGCGGCACGGCTGCAGCGCAGCATGAGAGCCCGGCCGATGCCCCTGACCCTGTACCAGCGCGACGATTGCCATCTGTGCGACCAGGCCGTGGAAGTGCTGGCGCGGGCGCGTGCAGGCGATTTCGAGAGCGTTTTCATCGACGACGACGTGACGCTTGAGGCCGTTTATGGCGCGCGTGTGCCGGTGCTGCGCGATGCGCGTGGACGCGAGCTGGATTGGCCGTTCGATCGCGTGCGCTTGCGCGCATGGCTGGACGAAAATGGCGCCGAGAGATAGTCGCGGCGCGACAACGTGCCGAGGCCGCAATCCGTGTCGCAGCCGGTGAGCATCGGCTGGCTGTCCCACCCCGTGCGGGCATAAAAAAGCGGCGGACCCGACGAGTAGTCCGCCGCTCAGTGGCTGCGTCCGGTGCGGCCTGTGGCGTTACTTCGCCTTCAACACGACCTTGGTGCTGATCGCGGTTTCGTTGGGAATGGTCTTGGTGTCGGCCCAGTCGCCACCGCCCACGCCAAAGTCCAGCCGCTTGACGACGGCCTTGCCCGCCAGCACCGGCTGCGCGCCGGGTGTCCAGGTAAAGGTCAGCGTGACCGGCTTGCTGACGCCGCGTAGTTCCAGGATGCCATCGGCGGCGTATTGGTTGCCGCCCAGGGCGCGGAACTTGTCGGCGCGGTAGCGCGCGGTGGCGAACTTGGCGACATTGAAGAAATCCGGGCCCTGCAGGGTGGAATCGCGGTCGTTGTTGCCGCTGACCGCGCTGGCCAGCGGGATGCGCACGTCGAGTTTGGCCCCGGCCAGGTTGGCCGGATCGAAACTCAGCGTGGTGTCGAAGCCGGGGAACTTGCCGGTGAACACTTCGCCGTCGTACTTGCTGGCAAAAACCAGGCTGGAGCCCGGCGCCTGCACGTAGTCGGCGGCCAGCACCGGTGCGGCGGCGAACGTGGCAACCAGCGAGGCGGCGACCAGCATCGGAGAGACAAACAACTTGGACGACATGGGAAATCCTTATGGTTTGGGAGCCAGCCACGCGGCAACATCCGCGCCAGGGTGGCGTCGCGCTGGAACAGGTGGTGGTAAAACGCAGCGCCGGCATGCGCCAGTACCACGGCAATCAGCAGCCAGAAACCCCATTCGTGGATGAAGTGCGCAATGGCGCGCAATTGTTCGTCCGGGGGGCTGAGCTTGGGCACATTGAACAGGCCGAACCAGCGGAACGGCCGCAGGCCGCTGGTGGAGTCGTACAGCCAGCCCGACAGCGGCATGGCGAAGATCATGGCGTACAACAGCCAGTGGGTGAACCCGGCAATGCGCTCCTGCCAGCGCGGCGTACCGGCCACCGGCGGCGGTGCACCGGCGTAGATGCGCCAGCCCAGCCGCACGATCACCAAGGCCAGGACAGTCAGCCCCACCGACTTGTGTGCGGTGTATACCCAGAAGTATTTCGGGGTCTTGGGCAGTTCGCCCATGGTCAGGCCGACGACGCCCAACACCAGGATCAGCAGGGCGATCACCCAGTGCAGGGTCTGACTGACGCCGCCCCAGCGTTCGACGTTCTTCAGGCTCATGTTCCCGATTCCTGGTTGGCGGCGGTGTCCGGCGTGATGGGTGCGGCCTGCGGCTCGGGCGTCTCGTCGTCGGCGCGCCCTTCGCGCACGGCTTCGGCTTCGATACGCAACTCCACGCTGTCGCCGATCATCGATTTCCACGCATCAATCCCGAACTCGGAACGGCTCAGCGTGGCGGTGGCGGAGAAACCGGCGGTGCGGCGGAACGGCGGCAGCGGGTGACGCTTGAGCGCGTTGAGGGTGACGTCCAGGGTGACCGGGCGGGTGACCCCGTGCAGGGTCAGGTTACCGGTGACCTTGGCATGGTTTTCGCCGCTGGCCTCGACGTGCGTGGAGACGAAATGCGCGTCGGGAAAGCGCTCGGCGTCGAGTAGGTTGCGTGCCAGGGTGGCCTGGTTCCACTTGGCATCGCCCAGGTCGGCGCGGTGCAGCGGCACGGTGACATCCAGACGGGCGGCCGCCCAGTCGTCCGGGTCGAAGACCAGGGTGCCGCTACTTCCGGAAACGGTGCCCAATGCCTTGGAAAAGCCGGCATGTTCCACCGCGAACAGCACCCGGGTATGCACCGGATCCAGCGCATACCGCGCTGGCGCAGCGGTGGCGGCGAGACTGGTTGCGACCAGGGCAGAGGACACCACTAAGCGGGCGAGGATTGTCATGGGCGGATTCTAGACATATCCCGGCAACGCGCGCTTGGCTTGCGCTCGCAACGATCCGTTGCGAGCATGCCGGCTGGACGAGGAAAGGATTCCCCCATGCGTGTACTCATCGTGGTGCTGGCCGTGTTGTTGGCCATCTGGCCGTGCGCGGCAAAGATTCCGGAAGTGCCACGCTTTCGGATCGTGGGACCCAGCGAAGGATTGCCTTCGACGATGGTGGTCGCCATCAGCCAGGATCGCGCCGGCTATTTATGGCTTGGAACGCTCGACGGTCTGGTGCGTTACGACGGCGCCGGCTTCAGGACCTGGCGTCACGATCCGGCCGACCCTGGCTCGTTGCCCTGCAACGCGGTGCAGGCATTGCATATCGATGCGCTGGACCGGGTCTGGGTGGGGTGCGGCAAGACGCTGAGCGTGCTGGATGCCGGCCGTAGGCGCTTTGTTCACTATCGCGCTGCAGACTATCCATTGTTGAAGGACGGCGAGATCTTCAGCATCGCCGCGTTCGATGGCGGCATCTGGGCCGGCACCACCACCGGTGCGCTGGTGCGCATCGATGCCAGCGGAGGGATGTCGTCGGTGAATCTGGGCGGGATCGAAGGCGCGCTGGATCACGCCATGGTCATGAACCTGGCGGTGGACAACCAGCACCGCCTGTGGATCGGCACCAGCAATGGCCTGGCCTATTACGACGGCAAGCAACTGCACCGCCAGTACATCGCGGACGAGCCGAACCGGGAAGCGGCCGTCTTCGGTTTGCAGTGGACCGGGGACCGTTTGTGGCTGGGAAGCGAATCGGGATTGCATGTGCTGCGCGCCGACGGTCGCTGGCAGCCGCTTGCCTGGTCAACGATGTTCGGCAATGGCAATGAATTCTGGGGCGCAGTCGCAACGCCGGATGGCGAATTCTGGCTGGGCAGCGGGCGTGGGTTGTGGCGCACGCGCGGAGAGCGTCCACCGGTGCCCGCCTTGAGCGGGGAGGGGCCGTTGTCGCGGCGTAACGTGATCGGCTTGATGGGGGCGGCCGATGGCGGCCTGTGGGTGCCCATGCATGGCACCGGGCTTGGGTATCTGCCGGCCGACTGGAAGCGCAGTGCCGTGCTCAAGCCCGCGGTGCCGATGGGCGATGCGATTTATTGCAACCTGGCGCCTGCCAAGCGCTCAGGCGGCTTGTGGCAGGTCGATGCGCAGGGGCGTCTGTTGCGCGTGGATCCGAGCACCGGCGATTCGTTCCAGACAGGCCTGCAGTCGCCGCAGCTCAAAGGGATGGAGTTGGTGTCGGCATTGGAAGATCGCCTGCAACGGGTGTGGCTGGGGAATCTGACCTTTGGCCTTTCGCGGATGGACCTGCGTACCGGTGACTTCGTGCACTGGCCGTCCGATGGGCCCGAACCGTCATCGGCGTTGTCGGCGCCGGAATGGATCATGGAGCATGGCGACACCGTCTGGATGGCCTTCATCGACATGGTGCAGCAGCGCGACCTGCGCACCGGCAAGGTCTTGCAGCGGATGACCCAACAAGACCTGCATGGCCTACGCGCGATCGACATCCAACAGCTGGACCAGGGACCCGACGGGCGCGTCTGGGTGGCCGGCGAGGGCGGCATGTTCGCATGGGACGAGGCGACAGGCCGCTTCGTGCCGGTGGCAGGGCTCGAGGGGACGCCGATCCAGGCATTTGCCAGCCAGTCTGCGGACACGCTTTGGGTGTATCGCGCCTCCGGTGCAGAGCAGTGGCAAAAGCGCGCAGCCGGCTGGAAGCGCGTCCGTCAGGTCGGCGAAGCGGATGGACTGAGCGGGTTCGATGCCTCTGCCATGCAGATCGACCCGCGTGGCCGTGTCTGGATTTCCAGTCTGCGCGGGCTTTGGCGGATCGATCCCTCGGTGCATCCGGCGCGGGTACGCAATATCGGCACGCGCGATGGCCTCACCAGTCAGGAGTTCATCCAGCATTGCCTGTTGACGTCGGGCGACACCTTGATCGGTGCAACCAGCGATGGCTCAACCGTGCTGCTGGATACCGCGATGCCGGATGTTGCACCGTTCGTGCCGGCACTGCAGCTGGAACATGTCAGCGTGCTGCGCAATGGCGCACGCATCGCCTTGCCCATGGACCGCCCGTTCCAGCTGGGCCCCGAGGACCGCCAGCTGCAGATCGTCAGCCGCCTGCTGTCGTACAGCGACCCGCTGTCCAATCGGTATCGCAGCTTCCTGAAAGGCTTCGATACGGACTGGCAGACGATAGGCAACACCGGCATCCGCGAATTCGCCAGCCTGCCTGCCGGCAATTATGAGCTTGCGCTGCAGGGCATCGACCCGCTGGGCAATCGCTCGCAGGTGCGTTCGCTGCAATTTTCGGTGAGGCCGCCCTGGTGGCGTAGCGAGATCGGGATTGCGCTGATAGGTTTTTCCGGATTGCTGTTGAGCGCCTTGCTGGCCGCTGCATATCGCCGACGTATCCGCATGCGTGCGCAGTGGCAGCTGGCGCAGCACAAGCGTGAGTTGGCCGAGCAGGCATTGCTGGCCAAGACGCGCTTTCTGGCAACGTTGGGTCACGAGGTACGCACGCCGATGACCGGTGTGCTGGGCATGAGCGAGTTGCTGCTGCAGACCCCATTGGATGGTCGCCAGCAAGGCTATGCAAGCGCAATCCAGCTGGCCGGCAAGCACTTGCTGCGTCTGGTCAACGATGCATTGGATCTGGCCCGGATCGAAGCGGGCAAATTGCCGCTGGATTATCGCGATTTCGACTTGCGTCAGTTGGTCGGGCAGGTGGTGGAACTGGTACGCCCGAGTGCCGAGCAGAAGCAGCTGGCTTTCCATTGCGAGCTCGACGATGCATTGCCGCCGGCATTGCATGGCGATGCCAGCCGCGTACAGCAGATCCTGTTGAATCTGCTGTTCAATGCGGTGAAGTTCACCGAGCGCGGGAGCGTGCACCTGCGCGTCACCACGTTGCCGCTGCATACCGGGCAGGGTCTGCGCGTGGAAGTGCGCGACACCGGGCCAGGCATGAGCGCCGAGCAGCGCGGACGCCTATTTCAGCGCTTTGAACAGGCCGAAGGCGCGGTCACGCTGGCACGGCACGGTGGCAGTGGGCTGGGGCTGGCGATCTGCCGCGAACTTGCGGCGGCGATGGGCGGCGCGGTGACGGTCACCAGTGCGCTGGGTCAGGGCGCGTGTTTTGTGGTCGAGCTGCCGTTGCACTGGGTGTCCACGTTACCTGCGGTCATGGCGCCTGCGGTGCGCGCCCCGTCGCTGCGTGAGCAAGCGCCGTTGCAGTTGCTGCTGGTCGAGGACGATGCGACCGTGGCGCAGGTGATCGTGGGCCTGCTGCAGACGCGCGGGCATCACGTTACGCATGTACTGCATGGTCTTGCCGCGCTGGCAGAGGTAAGTACGCGCAATTTCGATGCAGGATTGTGCGATCTGGATCTGCCCGGCCTCGACGGCGCGGCGCTGGTAGCGCAGTTGCGCGCGCGCGGCGTGCGCTTCCCGATCGTGGCGGTGACCGCACGTGCCGACACCGATGCCGAACCGCAGGCGATGGCCGCCGGCTGCAATGGCTTCCTGCGCAAACCGGTCACGGGCGACTTGCTGGCACAGGCATTGGCGCGGGTGCTTGCCGATGCCGATGATGGCCAGCGCGATCGCGAGGCCGGCGACGCGTAGGTCCAGGGGCAAGCCCGGCGAGGACGCGACAGCAGCCTGGCGCTGGCGCTGTCTTGGTTCCACATGGCAGACGGCAAACCGGCACTGCGTACGCCGCAATCAGTGGCGTGCACGCAGGTAGCTGCCGCATTGGCCGGCCGGGCAGTGGTCGCATGCCGGCCCGGTCGTAGCGATCAGCAGACCGGCAACTTTGCCAAGGGGCGAGACACTTGGCGCAACCAATCACTGCCGCGTAGCGGGTAAAGTGCAGTCCCAGCAAGGAGCGCCTGGGTGCACACGCGGCGATGGGGACAGGGATGACGATGAAGGACGTGCTGTTGTCGATGCTGGCCGTGCTCTTGCTGTTGAGCAGCGTGGATGCGGCGGCGGTGAATCAGATCGAGACTCCGCGCATGCGCCGCTTCGGTGGTGCCGAAGGCCTGCCTTCGCGCATGGTGCTGGCCTTGGCCCAGGATCGGCAAGGCTATGTCTGGGCGGCGACTAGCGATGGCCTGGCGCGCTACGACGGCATCGGTTTGCAGGTATGGCAGCACGATCCGCATGTCGCCAGTTCGATTCCGGGCAACGAAGTGGAAACGCTGTTGGTCGATGATCGCGACCGGATATGGGTTGGCATCAACGGCTCGCCACCGAGCATGCTGGATGCGGCGCGCTCGGCATTTACGCCATTTCCCGACGTTGGCACCGCATGCGATGGGCAGGTCTGGGCGCTGGCCCAGGCCCAGGATGCGATCTGGATAGGAACCAGCAGCGCCGGGCTCTGCCGGCGCGAAGAGAATGGTCGGGTGACGGCGTTCCGTGCCACGCCGGATGCGGCGGACGG
The DNA here is from genome assembly GCF_041475645.2 of Xanthomonas sp. NCPPB 3569. Taxonomy (NCBI): domain Bacteria; kingdom Pseudomonadati; phylum Pseudomonadota; class Gammaproteobacteria; order Lysobacterales; family Lysobacteraceae; genus Xanthomonas; species Xanthomonas sp. NCPPB 3569. The sequence continues at coordinate 3,525,160 of NZ_CM192969.1, read as the reverse complement.
ACTGCCCAGCAACACCATCATGAGCCTGGTGACCGATGCGCGCGGCCGGCTATGGATCGGCACCGATAGCGGGTTGGTGATGCGCGACGGCGAGCGCTTCGTGCGCATCGCGCCAGACCGACTAAGCGCGACGGTTTTCAAGCTCAGCAAGGATGCCGACGGTACGATGTGGGTCGGGACCAGCAAGGGCGTGTGCAGGGTGACGCCTGCCGGTGCGCTGGAACGCGCGCCCTGGAGCGGGGCCGATGCCCTACGTGCCGCTACCGTGGTACACGATGTGCACGGCGGCTACTGGGTTGGTGCAGCCGACGGATTTTTCCGGGTGGCGCCGGGAGACACCACGCTGCGCCTGATGGAAGGCGATCGCGGCAGCGGCTTCCTCACCGCGCATAGCGGTGTACTCGATGCGATGCAGGATCGCCAGGGCGGGCTATGGCTCGGACTGATTTCGCAGGGCGTGGCGTATTTGCCGCCGGATTGGCGGCGGTTTTCCACCATTTTCCAGACCCAGGGCAAGCCGCTGGAGAGCTTGTATCTGGTCAACGCTGCGGCCGATGGCGACAGCTTTCTGTTGACGACCGGCGAAGGCGTCTACCGGCTCGGCAATGACGGTGAACTGGTGCCGGTCCTGCACAGCGATGCCTTGGGCGGCGGCACCGTGCAGTCGGTGCTGCCGGCCGGGGGCGGCAGTTTGTGGATCGCGCTGCGCGATGGCGTGACGCGCTATGACCCGGCGACCGGCCAGCAACAGAAGCTCGCGATGCAGATCGGTGTTTCCGCAACGCATCGGGTGGAACTGATGACACCCGGCATCGATGGCGAGTTCTGGGTGTCGATCGTGGAAGGTGGCGTGCAACGACGTGCCGCCGATGGGCGGCTGCTGGGCACGTTCCGCTTCGGCACCGATCTCAGTGAGGTCGGTGGCATGGTGCAGCAACTGACGGTGCGCCCGGATGGCACGGCCTGGGTCGCAGCCGGTGACGGTGTGTGGGTCTGGCAGGGCGAACGATTTCGCGCAGTGGTCAAGGACGCCAATCATGAAGCCTACGCGCTGGCCTTCGTTTCGTCGCGCGAGTTCTGGGTAGGGCGTTCCGGTGCGCTGGAGCGCTACGGCTGGAACGGGCAGCAGGCGCGCCTGCTGGAGCGGGTCGGGCACGAACACGGCCTGCCTTCTACCGAGATACGCGGCCTGGCGCTGGGCGGCGACGACACGGTCTGGGCCACCACCTCGCGAGGTCTGTTCGCCTACAAGCGCGGCCAGCCGCAGGTACGTCGGTTCGGTCCACGCGACGGCTTGCCAGACAGCGAGTTCTCGATGCGTCCGCCGGCCATTGGCCCCAACAGGCAGGTGCTGGCGCTGACGACCAGCGGCATCGTGTTGTTCGATCCGTCACGGCCTTTTGCGCCTGCGCCGCTGGCCCGCCTGGTGATCGAATCGGTGCAGGTGCGGCGCAACGATGCCGAGCGCCCGCAGACGGTTGCCCACAACGCGCCGGTGATCTTGCAAGCGCGCGATCGCGATCTGCGTATCAGTGCACGGCTGTTGTCGTTTGTCGATCCGACCTCCGCGCACTACCGCTACCGTGTCAATGGCTACGACGAACGTTGGGTGGAGCAGGGTGCCAGCGGCGAGCGCGTGATCTCGCGATTGCCGCCTGGCGACTACCGCATCGAGGTCCAGGCGCGCGCCGGCGATGGCGACTGGGTCACCGCACCGGTGTTGCAACTGAAGGTACGGCCGCCGTGGTGGTTGAGCACGGCCGCGCAATTGGTGGCGGCAGCGCTCTGCATGCTGCTGCTGTACCTGGGTATGTGGGCCTGGCGAAAGCGCGTGCGGCGGCAGCAGGCGTGGGTGCTGGCACAGCAACGGCAACAGCTCGCCGAGCAGGCATCGATCGCCAAATCGCATTTCCTGTCCACGCTTGGCCACGAAGTGCGTACACCCATGACCGGCGTGCTGGGCATGAGCGAGTTGCTGCTGGCCACGTCGCTCAATGCCACGCAGCGCAGATATGTCGATGCGATCCGCAAGGCCGGCACGCATCTGCTGCGCTTGGTCAACGATGCACTGGATCTGGCACGCATCGAGGCCGGCAAACTGGAGCTGGTACAGCAGCCCTTCGATCCCGCGCAGCTCGCCCAGGAACTGGCTGATTTCATGCATCCCATCGCTGAGGCACGCGGCCTGTGCTTTAAGGAAACTCTGAACAATCCATCGTGATCTGCCACAATCGATCAACGACCCGAGTAGACGATTTCGATGCAGCTGACCTTCGGCGACGCGGAGTACAACGGCAAGCGCAAGCGGACGCGGCGTGAGGTGTTCTTGGCCGAGATGGACCAGGTCGTGCCGTGGAAGGACCTGCTGGCGCTGATCGAGCCGCACTACCCGAAGTCGGGGCAGCCGGGGCGACAGCCGTATCGGCTGGAGACCATGCTGCGCATCCACTTTTTGCAGCAGTGGTATGCACTGAGCGATCCATCGGCGGAAGAAGCGCTGTACGACACGGTGTCGATGCGCCGTTTCGCCAAGATCGGCGGGCTGGATGAGGTGCCGGACGAGACGACGATTCTCAACTTCCGCCATCTGTTGGAGCAGCACGATTTGGCGCGCAAGCTGTTCAATCGGGTCAACGCGCACCTGTCGCGCAAGGGGCAGAGCTTGCGCGGCGGGACGATCGTGGACGCCACGATCATCGCTGCGCCCAGCTCGACCAAGAACAAGGATGGCGAGCGCGATCCGGAGATGCACCAAACCAAGAAGGGCAACCAGTACTACTTCGGGATGAAGGCGCACATCGGGGTGGACGATGACTCCGGGCTGGTGCACCACGTGGAGTGCACGGCGGCCAACGTGGCCGATATCACACAAGCGCACAAGCTGCTGCACGGCAAGGAGGACACGCTGTGCGCGGACAGCGGCTACACCGGGCTTGAGAAACGCGAGGAGATGAAGCGCAAGCGCAAACTGCGCTACCTGATCGCGGAGAAGCCCTCGAAGCTGAAGCAGATTAAGAACAAGCGCGAACTGAAGTTGGCCAAGCGCTGGGAGCACACAAAAGCCAGCCTGCGTGCAAAGGTGGAACACCCGTTTCGGGTGATCAAGCGCCAGTTTGGCTACGTCAAGGTGCGCTATCGCGGTTTGGCGAAGAACACCGCACAGATGCTGATGCTGTTTGCGCTGTCGAATCTGTGGCTGAAGCGCAAAGAGTTCATTACCGCCGCGGGGTAGGTGCGCCCGTAATCGGGACGATACCCCGAAAAAGCGCCAAAAACGGCGAAAAACCGAGGATCTGAGCGCGGTCACCGCGACCGATATGGCTTACCACATCCTCCGATCGCGTTGTTCAGACCTTCCTTAAGTACCGCAATCGGCTTTCCACGCATGTGATGGTCGTGGGCGATGCGACGCGAGTGCGTCAGATCCTGATCAACCTGCTGGGCAATGCGATCAAGTTTGCCGAACGCGGCGAGGTGTCGCTCACCGTTAGCCAGCACGGCGACGCCCTGCGCTTCAAAGTGCGCGATACGGGTCCTGGCATCGGGTCGGAACAGCAGAAGCGATTGTTCCAGCGCTTCGAACAGGGCGAGGGTGCGCGCACCAGTTCGCGCTACGGCGGCAGCGGGCTCGGGCTGGCGATCTGCCAGGAACTCACCGTGGCGATGAAGGGCCGAATCCGAGTGCGCAGCCGGCTTGGCGTCGGCACACAGTTCACCGTGGATCTGCCCTTGCCGCTCGACCGCTCCGGCACGCGCATCGCTGCCGGTCAGGTCCAGCCGCTTGCAGGCGAGCCGCTGCGCATCCTGCTGGTGGAAGACGACCCCACCGTGGCAGAGGTGATCAGCGGCTTGCTGACCAACCGAGGCCACCGCGTCGTGCATGCCGCACATGGGCTGGCTGCATTGTCGGAAACGGTGGATGGCGGGTTCGACATCGCGCTGCTGGATCTGGATCTTCCCGGGCTGGACGGCTTTGCCCTGGCATCGCAGCTGCGCCAGCTTGGCCACCGCTTCCCGCTGCTGGCAGTCACGGCACGGGCCGACAGCGCCGCGCAGACCCAGGCGAAGGCCGCAGGCTTCGACGGCTTTATGCGCAAACCGGTCACTGCCGATCTGCTGGTGGAAGCGATGACGGCTGCGCGCGCGGGCGCCGGCATGCAGGCGACGGCCTAGCCTGCATGTAAGGGTCCGATGTGTTGACGATCCCGATGCTCGTTCGCATCGAATCATTTAAAGACCCCGTATCCGCCCAGCTGCTGCAACCGATCACCATTGGCGCGCCTATGTGTGTTGCCAGCATCAGGCGAGGTCCGCACTATGCGTGCAAAGGACATCGAGTGCATGCTGCTATCACCACAACACCCCAGTCGTCGCATGCCGCTGCAAGCCTTGGTTACGCGGGCTCTATTCCTGCTTTGCCTGGCCGTCGTGTCAGGCTGGCCGAGCCTTGCGCTGGCCGGCGTGCCGGTCTTGCCGCAGCCGCGGCAGCTGACCGTGGCCGACGGACTGCCATCCAACGTGGTGTATGGCTTCGATGAGGATGCCAATGGGTATTTGTGGCTGGCCAGCAGCGATGGGTTAGCGCGTTACGACGGGCGAAACTTCCGTATCTGGCGCATCGAAGACGGTTTGCGCGACAACCAGATCTGGGCGGTTCACGTCGACAAGCGCAACCGGGTCTGGATCGGAACCGGCATGGCAGGCCTTGCGATGCTGGACCCCGCACGCCATCAGTTCACCTTCTATGATGGTGCGCGCTATCCGGAACTTCGCGGCGCTGCGATCTGGAATATCAAGTCCACCGACGACGGCAGCATATGGTTCGGCACTGAAATGAGTGGGCTATACCGGCTGCGCTCGGATGGTTCGCTGGACCATTTCGTACATCGGAACGACGACCCGCGCAGCCTGCCCGACAATGCGATCTATCGGCTCGATGTCGATACCCGCGGCACACTCTGGATCGGTACCGCCGATGGTGCTGCGCATTGGACGGGCAAGGATTTCGAGCGACAGGCATTTCCGGATGGCACCGCACAGATCATCACCCGGCTAACTGCCGATGCCGATGGCAGCATCTGGATCGGCACCAGCGACGACAAGCTGTTTCGACGCGATCCAACTGGTCATCTCAGTCCGCACCGTTGGCAGGCGCCTGCAGAATATCCGGTGTTGGGCGTGTTGTTGCGCGACCAGGATGGCAGCTATTGGCTGGATACCCTGGCCGGCCTAGGTCATACGACTGGTGCGGAGGTGCGCAACGTCCCCCTGTACAGTCTGTCTGCGCACGGGCGCATTCGTCCCAACTGGGAATCGGCATATCAGGATCGCGAGGGCGGTGTATGGTTTGCCAGCCCCAACGGCGGGCTCTGGCATCTCCCCTCGAACTGGCGTCGTTTCGCGGTAGTTTTCAACTACATGGACGACGGCGGCCAAGGTGGCAACCTGGCGATCCAGGGCACCGCAAAATCGTACGATGGCCGGATGTGGTTGGTGGGGACCTCCGGCGTGCTCGAACGCGTAGATCCTGCCACTGGCAAGATCGAGCGTGTATTGCCCACCCTGGGGTCCGCTAGCTGGTCCAATAGCGTGCTGGAGGATCGCAAGGGGAACGTCTGGATCGGTCAGTTTGCCGAGCTGGTGCGCTTTGATTCCGCCACTGGCCAGGTGCAGCGCTGGAAGGCTGCCGCAAGCGGCTCGGGCGCCGCTGCACAGGACGCGACATTGGACGCTTCCCTGGAATCGCTCCAGCAGACCGCCGATGGTCACATCTGGGTCCATGCCACGCTGGGGCTACAAGAGCGGGACGAACAAGGTCGCTTGCTGCGCACCATGCTGCGCGGAACGCATGGCCTTGCAGCAGATCTGGTGGTGTACGACCTGCAGGCTGGGCCGGACGGAACGCTTTGGCTGGCGAGTAATCGTGGTCTGCAGCGCTGGAACGCGTCGGTTGCGCGCTTCGAGCGCATCGCCGGCGCGCCCGACGAATCGATTTTCGCGTTTCGCTTCAGCGACAATGAGATCGCCTGGTTTGCCGGGCTAGGGAAGCTGCATCGCTATTTATGGAAGAACGGCGCCCTTCAACATCTAGATACAGTGGGGCCCGAGCAGAACTTCCCCTGCGCTTGCGCCACAGGGACTGGTGGTCGACCACGACGGTGTTGCCTGGTTGTCCAGTATGCGTGGCCTGATTCGCGTGGACCCTGCCACGCGGGGCGTGCGCGTGTTCGGGGTTCATGACGGCCTGCCCAATCCGCAATTCGTTGCGCGGTCTTTGGTGCAGTCGTCCAAGGGCATGATCGTCGGCGCGACGCCGGACGGCCTGGTCATCTTCGATCCTGCCGAACTCAAGCCGAATGATCATCGGGTGCCGTTGGTGATCGAACGTGTGGGTCTACGTCGCGGCGAGAGCGGGCTGGATCTGAGTCATGTCACTTCTTTGGTCATGCAGGACGGCGACCGTGACTTGCATATCGTCGCGCGCCTGCTCAGCTTCGCCGACTCCGAATCCAACAGCTACCGCTTCCGTCTGAGCGGCTACGACCCGGACTGGATCGATGTCGGGCCCAGTGGCGAGCGCCTGTTTTCGCGTCTGCCTTCTGGCCGTTACACGCTGGAAGTGCAGGGGCGTACTGCAGACGGAATCTGGTCGGCGAGCCAGACATTACGTTTTCAGGTGTTGCCGCCATGGTGGCTGTCGCCGTGGGGTTTAAGCCTGCTTGCCTTGCTGACGTTATGCGTGATTGCTGCAGCTATCTTGTTGTACCGCCGTCGGTTGCGTCGCTTGAATGCCTGGCAGCTTGCGGTGCACAAACAGGAAGTGGCCGAGCAGGCGTCTTTGGCCAAGACGCGTTTTCTGGCGACGCTGGGCCATGAAGTGCGTACGCCGATGACGGGTGCCCTGGGCATGAGTGAGCTGCTGCTCAAGACTTCGCTGGATCTCAAACAGCGCAGTTACACCGAGTCGATCCGCCGCGCCGGCGCGCATTTGTTGCGGCTGGTCAACGATGCGCTGGATCTTGCGCGCATCGAATCCGGACGGCTGGAGCTGGAGCTGGAGCCGTTTTCGGTGCGTCAGCTGGTGGCCGAGGTCGAGGCGTTGATGGCGCCACTGGCGCAGGAGCGGGGCCTGCGCTTCAGCCTGGAAATCGGGCTGCTCGGCGATATCACTGCCAGTGGCGATTGCACCCGCATCCGGCAGATCCTGCTCAATCTGCTCAATAACGCGATCAAGTTCACCGAGCGTGGCGTAGTTGGTTTGAAGTTGACCACGCTCGGTTCCTATCAGGGCCTGCGCTTTGAAGTGGCCGACACCGGGCCCGGCATCAACGCCGAGCAGAAAGCGCGGCTGTTCCAACGCTTCGAGCAGGGCGATGGCGCCAGAACCACCTCGCGCTACGGCGGCAGTGGTCTGGGCTTGGCGATCTGCCAGGAGCTGGCCATCGCCATGGGCGGGCAGATCGAGGTGATCAGCCGGCTCGGTGCCGGGACGCGTTTTGTGGTGGATTTGCCGCTGCGCTGGGTGGCCTCCAACGCCGCAATCGGTGGCGAACCCGGACATGCCGATACTGCGGTCGAACCGCAGCGCATCCTGCTGGTGGAAGACGACCCGACCATCGCCGAGGTCATCGTCGGGCTGCTGCAAGCGCAGGGGCATTCGGTGGTGCATGCTCCGCATGGCTTGGCGGCGTTGACCGAAGCGGCCGACAATACGTTCGACCTGGCGTTACTGGATCTGGATCTGCCTGGGCTGGATGGCTTCGCGCTGGCGCGGCAACTGCGCGTCTTCGGTTACGACATGCCGTTGATCGCCGTGACGGCACGCGCCGACGAGGTCGCCGAACCAAGCGCGCAGGAAGCGGGCTTCGATACCTTCCTGCGCAAGCCGCTCACTGGCGACATGCTGGCCGCCACCATTGCCGACGCGTTACGCAGCAAGCGCTAACACGCCATGCGCATGCCCTGTCACCGGAGCAGGCACTCAGGTGTCATGCGGCGCGTCGGTCCGCTGTTGGGCTGCTCGAACAGCGATGCGGGTCGCGATGGTCTGGGCAGGCGAAAGCGCGCTGCAGGTGCCTGCCAACCGGGTCGCAGCGAGCGGTTGCGTCGCAAGCAGGCTTTGTGGGAACGAATTGTTGGGTCCGCTCTTGCGAACCTTGCAACGTGGAGTGGACTTGCCAATGCCCCTGTCGCGCATGCGTCTTGTAGCCTGAGCGCATGCGCAGAACGCGCAGAACGCGCAGAACGCGCAGAACGCGCTTGCCCGCACCGCGCGTGGCCCGCACTATGCGCCGACTTGTCGTGAAGTTGATCCGGTGCGCTTTCTAACCCGCTTGCCCCATCGGCTGCTCGCTGTGCTCTGGGTATGCCTGTGTCTGGCAGTGCTTCCGGTGCAGGCGCGGACGCCCGCAACACCGGTACCCATCCAGCTGACGATCGCCGACGGGCTGCCGTCGGACACGATCAATCAGTTGGCCGAGGACAAACAGGGATATCTGTGGCTTGCCAGCGATGACGGCCTGGCCAGGTTCGATGGCCGCAACTATCGGATCTGGCGGATGGAAGATGGCCTGACCAGCAACGTGGTCTGGACCATCTGTGTCGATGCCAACGACCGGGTGTGGATGGGCTTCGAGGACGGCGGTGTCGGCTATCTGGAGGCGAACACGCGCACGTTCAAACGGTTGGAAGATCCGCAGTTCCCCGAATTGCGCGACGCCACCTTGTGGTCGCTGGCACAAACGCCGGACGGCGACATCTGGATCGGCACCGCCAAGCAGGGCCTGTATCGTTACCGGCCCGACGGGCGCATGCAGCACTTTTCTGCCAAGGCAGGCGATGCCGGCAGCTTGCCGTCCGACAACGTGGTTGGTCTGGAAGTTGCGCCCGACGGCGGCCTGTGGATCGGCACCTGGGGCGGGCTTGTGCACTGGGATGGCCGACGCCTGGAGCGCGTGCCGCTTCCGGGCCCGTCCCAGTCGGTCAACAGAATGTACAAGGAGCCCGACGGCAAGGCGCTCTGGGTTGCCGATTTCGACGGCAACCCCGTCCAGTTCAACACGGTCGGGCGGCCCATGGCCCGCACCTGGCAAGGCGGAAAGGACACCGCGCAGGTCAGGGGCGTCCTGCTGCGCGACCGGCTCGGGCGCTACTGGCTGGATACCGCCACCGGCCTGGGCATGAGTACCCGCGATGGTGGCGTCGAACGCGTGCCGGTCTACAGTTTCTCGGCGCACGGCCTGGTCAACCGGAACTGGATCACCGCCTACCAGGACCGCGAAGGAGGCCTGTGGTTTGCCAGCCTGGAGGGCGGGCTGTGGCACCTGCCTCCGCGCTGGGATACCTTCGCGCTGTTTTCGCATCGCGCAGATGATCCGCAATCGCTCGCCAACCCCTCGGTCGTTGCCACGGCGCCTTCGATCACGGGCGGCATCTGGCTGGTCGGCACACGGGGAACGCTTGAGCATTTCGATCCCGTCACCGGTCGCGTGGAGCCACGCCTGGCCCCGGTCGATCCAGAACGCATTCCCGATACCGTCATCGAGAGCAGGCAGGGAATGGTCTGGATTGGCGTGCAGGAAAGGCTGGTTCGGTACGACCCGCAGACAGGCGAGGCCAGGCGTTGGCCACTGCTCGGGCATCAGGATTCGGCAACCGATCTGGAAGATGTCGGCAGGCCTGGCAGGATGGCCGAAGATGCACAGGGGTGCATCTGGGTGGCGCTGCTGACGCACGGGGTGCAGCTGTGGAGCAGCGAGGGCCAGCTGCTCAGGACGCTCGACTATGGAAGCCACGGGCTGAAGGCGCTGACTGTCCTTGACATGCGGATCGGGCCGGATGGGCAGATCTGGCTGAGCAACAATGCCGGGCTGTGGCGATGGGATCCGCATGCCGACCAGTTCGTTGCGGTCCGCGGCGCGCCGTCCCTGCCGACCTATGTGTTTCGCCAGGCAGATGGCGGCATCGTCTGGATCGGATTGGCCGGACAATTGCGGCGCTATCTCTGGGACGGCAAGCAGCTCACGCATCTGGATACGGTGGGAAAGGAACAGGAATTTCCGATGGTCTCGCCGACCGGCCTGGTGATCGATGCCGGTGGCGTGGCCTGGGTCTCCAGTCATCGTGGACTGATTCGGGTCGACCCCGGCAGCAAGCTGGTGCGGGTGTACGACGTGCACGACGGACTTCCCAGTTCGCCGCTGCAGGTGGCCACGCTGGTGCAGGCAAGCACGGGGCAGATCCTGGGCGGCACGTCCGATGGCATCGTGGTGTTCGATCCGGCCACGATGCGTCCGAATCTGCGCCGACCGCAGCTGTTGATCGAACGTGTCAGCCTGCGACGCGGCGAGCGCGAACTGGATGTCACCGGCAAGACGCCGCTGCAGGTGCAGGACGGCGATCGCGACCTGCATATCGTGGCGCGGATGCCCACGTTTACCAATCCCGAATCCACCAGTTACCGCTTCCGCCTCAGTGGCTACGACCCGGACTGGATCGACGTGGGGTCCACCGGCGAGCGCTTGTTTTCGCGCCTGCCTTCCGGGCATTACACGCTGGAAGTGCAGGGGCGCACTGCAGATGGCATCTGGTCGGCCAGCCAGATCGTCCGTTTCCAGGTGTTGCCGCCGTGGTGGCTGTCGCCGTGGGGCCTGGGCCTGTTGGCGGTGCTGAGCCTGTGCGTGATCGCCGCGGCCATCTTGTTGTACCGCCGTCGGCTGCGGCGTTTGAATGCCTGGCAGCTGGCCGTGCATAAGCAGGAGTTGGCCGAGCAGGCGTCTTTGGCCAAGACGCGTTTTCTCGCAACCCTGGGCCATGAAGTGCGTACGCCGATGACGGGCGTGTTGGGCATGAGCGAATTGCTGCTCAAGACCGAGCAAGACGCCACGCAGCGCAGCTATACCGAGTCGATCCGCCGCGCGGGTGCGCATCTGTTGCGGCTGGTCAACGATGCGCTGGATCTGGCACGCATCGAATCGGGCCGGCTTGAACTGGATTTCCAGCCGTTTTCGGTGCGTCAGCTCGTGGCCGAAGTCGAAGCGCTGATGGCGCCATTGGCGCAGGAGCGCGGGCTGCGTTTCAGCCTGGAAATCGGGCTGCTCGGCGACATCACTGCCAGCGGCGATTCCACCCGCATCCGGCAGATCCTGCTCAATTTGCTCAATAACGCGATCAAATTCACCGAGCGCGGCGTGGTCGCGCTGAAGCTCACCACGCTCGGTTCCTATCAAGGCCTGCGCTTCGAAGTGGCCGACACCGGCCCGGGCATCAATGCCGAACAGAAGGCGCGATTGTTCCAGCGCTTCGAGCAGGGCGACGGCGCCAAGACCACTTCACGCTATGGCGGCAGTGGGCTTGGCCTGGCGATCTGTCAGGAGCTGGCGATGGCGATGGGCGGGCATATCGAGGTGATCAGCCGGCTCGGTGCGGGGACGCGCTTTGTGGTGGATCTGCCGCTGCGCTGGGTGGCGTCGAACGCGACGCTGGACGGCGAGGTCGCGCATGCCGCCAGCCCTGTCGAACCCCAGCGCATCCTGCTGGTGGAAGACGACCCGACCATCGCCGAGGTCATCATCGGCCTGTTGCGCGCACAGGGGCACTCGGTGGTGCATGCGCCGCACGGCCTGGCGGCGCTGACCGAAGCGGCCGACAACACGTTCGATCTGGCATTGCTGGATCTGGACCTGCCCGGGCTGGATGGTTTTGCGCTGGCGCGGCAACTGCGCGTCTTCGGCTACGAGATGCCGTTGATCGCGGTGACCGCACGCTCCGATGAAGCCGCCGAACCAAGCGCGCAGGAAGCGGGCTTCGACCGTTTCCTGCGCAAGCCGCTCACCGGCGAGATGTTGGCCACCACCATTGCCGAGGCGTTGCGGCATGCTCGCGCGCGCGATGGGGCGTAGCCGCGGCGGAAGCGACCGTGCGCCAGCGCAGCACCTATTCGGCAACCGCTTCCACTTCCTTGGGGTGCGGCCGCGTCTCGGCTAGCTGCCAGAAGATCAACGTCGACGACAAGGTGATGCCGCCCACGCACAGGAAGGTGGCATGCAAGGCGGCGGTAGCGCCATGCGTATCGCCCAGATGGGTATTGAATGCCGCCAACAGACTGCCCGCTGCCGCAGCGCCGAAACCGGTGGCCAGCATCATCACCATCGACAGCAGACTGTTGCCGGGGCTGGCCTGGTCGCGGTCCAGGTCGCGCAGGGTCACGGTGTTCATGACCGTAAACTGCAGTGAGTTCACCGCGCCGAAGCAGGCCAGTTGCACCAGGCGCAGCCACAGCGGCTGGCCGATATCGATGAGCGCAAAGCTGGCCATGGCCACGCCGACCAGCACGGTGTTGAGCATCAGCACGCGCCGATAGCCGAAGCGTCCCACCAGCTTGACCGCCGCGCGTTTGGCGGCCATGCCGGCCAGTGCCACCGGCACCATCATCAGCCCGGCATTCATCGGGCTCATGCCCAGGCCCACCTGCAACAGCAACGGAATCAAGAACGGCATCGAGCCGCTGCCCACGCGTGCGAACAGGTTGCCCAGAATGCCGATGCGGTAGCTCGCTACCTTGAACAGCGCCAGCGGAAACAGCGCGTTGGGGGTGTTGCCCGCATGCAGCCAGTAGCCGGCCAGTGCAGCCAGTCCGCCGATGGCCAGCAACATAACGAACGCATGGCGCAGGCCGAGTTCCGAGATGCCATCCAGCGCCAGCGACAAGGCCACCATGCCGAACGCCAGCATCAGGTAGCCGACCAGGTCGAAGCGCTTGCGTGCATCGCCATAGTGGTCGGGCATGATCTTCAGCGCGGCAATAAATCCGAGTACCCCGATCGGCAGGTTGATCAGGAACACCCAGTGCCACGAGGCGACTTCGACCAGCCAGCCGCCCAGGGTCGGGCCGATCAGCGGGCCGATCAAGGCAGGAATCGCGATGAAGCTCATCGCGCGCAGGAAGTCTGCGCGCGCCACCGTCTTGAGCACCGCCAGACGCCCGACCGGCAGCAGCATCGCGCCGCCGATGCCTTGCACCACGCGTGCGGCCACCAACTGCGGCAGGTGCTGCGCGGCTGCGCACAGCAGCGAGCCCAAGGTGAACACGATGATCGCGGCGAGGAAGGTGCGCCGCGTACCGAAGCGGTCCGCGATCCAGCCCGAGGCGGGGATGAACATCGCCACCGCCAGCGCATAACTGAAGACCACCGACTGCATCTGCAGCGGGCTTTCGCGCAGGCTGCGCGCCATCGACGGCAACGCCGTGTTGACGATGGTCGCATCCAGCATCTGCATGAAGATTGCCAGCGACACCAGCCACAGCAGCGGCTTGATGCTGGCGTAGGCGCGCAAGGCGGGGACGGGCTGAGACATGGGGGCTTGGCCGGGGGAACGCTGCATTATCGCTTCCCTGCTGTGCACGGCGCGGAACGCTGTGTGCGACGCCCTGCATGCGTGTGTTGCCGGCGAGCGCTGTGATGAAGCCAGGCCCGCCGCGCGCGCTCAACGAGGTCGCGTTATCGCACTGGCTGGTTGGGCGCAGGTGTGAAGCGCGCGACGCGCTTCATGGCCCAGCGCCTCCAGCACCGGTAATCCGGGAGGCGAAGTGAATCTGCAGATCCGGCGGATCGATTCAGTGGCGCAGGACAGGACGCAGCAATGCCAAGGTGCGCACAGGCACAGGCACAGGCGCGAGCACAGGCCGGGTCTGTGTAACCCGGCTCGCTCGACGCGGCGGCTTAGCGCTTGCTCAGGCTCTGCACCGCGTCCACCAACACGCCCACATGCTCTGGATTCATATCCGGCGACATGCCATGGCCGAGGTTGAAGACGTGGCCTTCGCGTGAGCCGCCGTTGCCTTGCGCGTAGCTGTCCAGGGTCTTGGCAACTTCGCTCCGGATCGCTTCGGGCGAGCCGTACAGGGTGGCCGGGTCGAGATTGCCCTGCAGGGCAACGCGGCCGCCCGCCCGTTGGGCGGCGTCAGCCAGCGAGATGGTCCAGTCCACGCCCACGGCTTCGGCGCCGCTGGCGGCCAGATCCGCCACGTAGGCGCCATTGCCCTTGCCGAACAGCACCAGCGGGGTGCGCTCGGCCCCGGTGCCGCGTTCCAGTTCACGCGCGATGCGGGTGAGGTAGGGCAGCGAGAATTCGCGGTACATCGCCGGCGAGAGCACACCGCCCCAGGTATCGAACACCTGCAGCGCCTGTGCGCCTGCAGCGCGTTGTGCCGCCAAGTAGGCGATCACCGCGTCGGTGACGGTGCCGAGCAGGTGATGCAGCAGCTCTGGCGCATTGAAGGCCATGGCCTTGATGCGCGCGTATTCCTTGCTGCCGCCGCCTTCGATCATGTAGCAGGCCAGCGTCCACGGGCTGCCGGAGAAGCCGATCAAGGGCACGGAACCATCCAGTTCGCGGCGAATCACCCGCACCGCATCCATCACGTAGCGCAGCTCGGTCTCCATGTCCGGCACGCCCAGGCGGTGGATTGCCGCGGCATCGCGCACCGGGTGGCGGAACTTGGGGCCTTCGCCTTCGACGAAATACAGCTCCAGGCCCATCGCATCGGGAATGGTCAGGATGTCGGAGAACAGGATGGCCGCATCCAGCGGAAAGCGCTGCAGCGGCTGCAGGGTCACTTCGCAGGCGATGTCCGGATTCTTGGCCATGCCGAGGAAGCTGCCGGCGCGTGCGCGGGTGGCGCGGTATTCCGGCAAATAGCGGCCGGCCTGGCGCATCAACCACACAGGGGTGCGGTCCACGGGCTGACGGTTGAGCGCGCGCAGCAGGCGATCGTTCTTGAGCATGGGAAAGTGTGTCCTCAGCGCGGCGCGTCGTCGGCGCCGCCGGTGATGAGTTGGAAACCGCGTTTGAGTTGGGTGTCGCGCGCCTTGTCGAAGGCGCGGTCCGCTTCATCCTGTTGCAGGTACTGGCCGCGTCGCAGCTGCGTGCGTCCGCCGATCTCGCCGGTTTCGCGCAGCAGTTCCCAGCCACCGAACAGATCCGGTTGCAGGGTCAGCTGGACGTAGCGGAGCGGCGCGTTACCGCCGGGATCGTGTTGTAGAAGGATGCGCATGCGGCCGATTGTAGCCGGGCGCTGCTGAAGGCTGAGAGCAGTCGCGCGTCCGGGGGTTCTGGTTGCGATAAGGCGCTTGGTTGGGCGTCCGCGCTTGCCGGAGCGCTCCCGAGCGAGGTTCAGACCGCCGGTGCAGACGGGGGCAGGCAGTGCGTAGGAGCGCACCTGGGCGCGATAGGGATTATCGGCAAGGCCCCATCGCGCCCGGGGGGGCGCTCCTACAAATAGTGAGCGTCGTGGCGATCGACGGCAGCTGGTTGCGGGCGTCCGGCGTTCCGTGCCTTCGGCCGGCTGGCCTTATCCCGCCAGGATCTCCAGTACTGCGGCCTCTTCCACGTCCGGAACGACCTCGGCCTTGCCGATGCCGCGCCACAACACCAGGCGCAGGCGGCCGGCGATGTTTTTCTTGTCCAGGCGCATGCGCGCGAGCAGGGCCTGGGGGGACAGGCCCTGCGGGATCTCGGTGGGCAGATCGAAGTCGTGCAGCAGCGCGCGCAAGGCTTCGGTGTCCTGTGGATCGCTCATGCCCAGCGCGGCCGACAGGCGCGCCGCCAGCACCATGCCCACCGCGACGGCCTCGCCATGGTTGAGGTTGTCGTTGCCGGGCGCACCGTAGCCTTGCTCGGTTTCGATCGCGTGACCGAAGGTGTGGCCCAGATTGAGCAGCGCGCGCTCGCCTTTTTCCAGCGGGTCGCGCGCCACGATCTCGGCCTTGTGCTCGCAACTGCGGGCAATGGCCTGCGCCAATGCCGCCGGGTCGCTGTCCAGCAGTGCGTGACGCTCGGCATGCAGCCACTGGAAGAACAGCGGGTCTCGGATGGCGCCGTACTTGATCACCTCGGCCAGGCCGGCGCGCAGTTCGCGTGCGGGCAGGGTGCGCAAGGTGTCGAGGTCGGCGATCACCGCGCGCGGCGGATGGAAGGCGCCGACCAGGTTCTTGCCCTGCGGGATGTCCACCGCGGTCTTGCCGCCGACCGACGAATCCACCATCGCCAGCAGGCTGGTAGGAAGCTGCACGCAGTCCACGCCGCGCATCCAGCACGCCGCCGCAAAGCCGGCCAGGTCGCCGACCACGCCGCCGCCCAGCGCGAACACGCAGGCGTCGCGGGTGGCACCGAGTTCGGCCAGTGCGGTGATCGCAGAGCCAAAGGTCTCCAAGGTTTTGGAGGCTTCGCCGGCGGCAATGACCAATTCGCCGACCTGCAGGTCCGGCCGCGCGTTCAACAAGGCGGCGCGTACGCCGGCCGCGTAATGCGGAGCCACCTGCGAGTCGCTGAGCAGCAGCGCGTGGCGGCCGCGCACGTGGCTGGCCAGGCGCGCACCGTCGGCCAGCAGGCCCGGGGCGATGGTGATGGTGTAAGGCTGCGCGCCGTCGACATCGACGCTGCGCGAGGAACGGGGAAGTGTCATGCGGGGGCACTCGACATGCGCCATTGCGCGGCCAGGCGCAGCACCAGCTGCGCGGTGGCCTCGGCGGGGGAAAGATGATCGGTTTCCAGGCTGAGATCGGCGACCTGGCGGTAGAGCGGCGTGCGGTGCGCGGCCATCGCGTGCAGCACCTGCTCGCGGTCGGCGCGTTGCAGCAGCGGGCGATTGCGGTCGCGCGCCAGCCGCGTCAGCTGCGCCGGCACGCTGACATGCAGGTACACCACGAACCCACGCGCGCAGATGCGCTCGCGGTTACGCGGATCCAGCACCGCACCGCCGCCGGTGGAGATCAGTTTGTTGTCCTGTTCCAGCAGCGCCTGCAGGGTCTCGGTCTCGTGCTGTCGAAACCTGGCTTCGCCATGCTGCTCGAAGATGGCCGGGATGCTGCTGCCCACCTGTTCGACGATGGCCTGGTCCACATCGACGAATTCCAGCCCGAAGCGCTCGGCCAGGCGGCGGCCGATGCAGCTTTTTCCGGCGCCCATCGGGCCGACCATCACGAGATTGGGTGCGGGGTTCATGCGCAGGGATCCTAGCATTCACGCCATCGGGCCGGGCCGATGGCACGGTGTACTGGCTGTCTACAGCCACACCAACTCCGCGCCGTTTCGGCAATTCGATCGCGGTGCATAGGCGAAGCGCGGGCGATGCGCCCACAATAGGCGTCCATCTGGCTGCCACGCACCGTCATGACCGATCTGTACGCAGAAGCCCTTGCCACCTTCGCAGCGCTGTATGCCGAGGCGCAGAACAGCGCCGAACCCGAAGCCAGCGCGATGACCGTGGCCACCGCCAACGTGGATGGCCGGCCGAGCGCGCGTACCGTGTTGCTCAAGGCCTTCGATGCGCGCGGGTTCGTGTTCTACACCCATCTGGACAGCGCAAAGGGCCGCGACCTGCAGACCCACCCGCAGGCGGCGCTGCTGTTCCTGTGGCGCAGCCTGCGCGAAGCCGGCATCCAGGTGCGCATCGAAGGCGGCGTGCAGCTGGTGAGCGCGGACGAATCCGATGCCTACTTCGCCTCGCGCCCGCGTATGAGCCAGATCGGCGCATGGGCCTCGCGGCAGTCGCAGACGCTGGGTTCGCGCGAAGAGTTCGATGCGGCCATTGCCAAGGTCGAAGCGACGTTCGAAGGGCGCCAGGTGCCGCGCCCGGATGGCTGGGGCGGATTCCGGGTGGTGCCGCAGGCGTTCGAGTTCTGGTACGGCGCCAAGTTCCGCCTGCACGAGCGCTGGCGCTACGAGGCCGACGCGGCCAGCCATTGGAGCAAGCGGATGCTGTATCCGTGAGGCAGCTGGCCGGCGTGGGCGACAAGCCAGCTGAACGGGCGGTTTGCGCGCCTGCCGCGCGCCTGACCAGCTGACTTTCGGCCCTTTCTGCCGGTCATGGGCAGTCTGTAGTATGTCCGGTCGCTGCAGGACGTTCGCTGCATCACCACCACGGCATGACCAAAGGACAGGACATCGTATGACGCAGTATACCACCGTCGAATTGCACGGCCTGCTGGCCGAGCGCTACCGTGGCCAGCCAATCCAGGTCGAACTGATCGACGGCCTGGAGCCGGCCATCAATCTCACCCTGGCCGACCACGGCGACATGCAGATCCAGGTTGCCGCTTCCGGCTCGCAGGTTTTCGTGTCCACGCTGCTGGCCCATGCCGAGCACGTCAACGACCGTGCCGCATTCAACGACGCCTGCCTGCGCCTGAATCCGCTCAACCCCTTGTCCAACCTGGGCCTGGTCCAGGTCGACGGCAAGGACCGTTACGTGGTGTTTGGCGAACTGTCGGCCTCCTCGACGCTCGACCAGATCGACGAAGAAATCCAGACCCTGGCGGCCAATACGTTGGATGCCGCCGAATCTCTCAAGCCGTTCTTTTCCTAAAGGCGTGTTGTCATGAGTATCTTTTCCAAGCTGATCACGCTGCTGCGTGGTACCGCACACGAAACCGGCCAGAAGGCCGTCGACGCCAATGCGCTGCGCATCCTGGACCAGGAAATGCGCGATGCCGGCGCCCAGCTCACGCGCTCGCGCGAAGAGCTCACCAAGCTGATGGCGCAGAGCAAGCTGGCCCAGCAGAAGATCGACGCACGCGCCGGCAAGATGGCCGAATACACGCGCTACATCGAAGGCGCGCTGGCCAAGAACGACGAAGCGCTGGCACACGACGTGGCGGTCAAGCTGGCCGCGCTGGAAAGCGAGGATGCCGGCGACAAGGCCTCCAAGGCTGCGCTGGACCAGTCGGTGGTGACGCTCAAGGCCACCATCCAGAAGACCGAGAACCAGCTGCGTGGCATGCGCCAGCAGATCGATACGGTCAAGGCCACCGACGCGGTGCAGAAGGCGCAGGCCGCCATCGCCGCGCGTCATTCCGGTGCCAGCAGCAAGATGGGCTCGGCGCTGGAATCGCTGGAGCGCATCAAGGCGCGCCAGGCCGAAACCTCCGCGCGCATCGAATCGGCCGAAGAACTCGAAGCGTCCAGCGGCGATGGCGATCTCAATCGGCGCCTGGCTGCCGCTGGCCTGATGGAAGGCGAATCCAACGCCGCTGCGGTGCTGGCACGCTTCAAGAAGCCAGCTGCGCAGCTGGGTCACGAGAATGCCGGCGGCAGCGCGCCGCTGATTGGCCAGGTACGCGACGTGCAGCAGGTTCCGCGCAGCGACAGCTGATCCATCGCACGGCACAGGATGCGCCATGATCATCGTTGGACGGCTGTTGCAGGTATTGCGGCGCCACGTGCGCCGCGTCAGCTGGGGCACAGTGGCGCTGGCACTGCTGGCGCACATGGGGCTGAGCTGGTTGCTGCTGCTGTGGGCTGGCGAGCACAAGCTCGTCGGCCTGGACGCATTTCCGTACTACTACATGACCACGGCCACCACCATCGGCTACGGCGACCTGTCGCCGGGTTCGGTGGCCGGGCGCTATATCGCCGCGTTCGTGTTGATGCCGGGTGCGGTGGCGTTGTTCGCCACGGTGCTGGCCAAGACCAGCGGCGTGCTCATCACTTTCTGGAGGCGCCACCACATGGGCAAGATGGCCTATGCAGACCTGCGCGGGCACACCATTCTGATCGGCTGGCAGGGCGCGGCCTCCACGCGCCTGCTGGAATTGCTGCTGTCCGACACCGCCACCGATGACGAAGGCGTGGTGCTGATCGCCGAGGGCGTGGCGGAAAATCCGATGCCCGACCACATGCGCTTCATTGCTGCCGAGTCGTACACGCATACCGAGGTGTACCTGCGTGCCGGCATTGCCGGCGCGGCGCGGGTGATCGTCAACCCGCCCTCCGACGACCAGACCCTGGCGGCGGTGTTCGCGTTGATGGCGAATGCGCCGGCCGCGCATATCGTGGCGCACTTCGATTCGGCCAGCGCGGCGCGCTTGGTCAACTGCCATTACCCCGCCATCGAGTGCACGCGTCCGATGACGGCCGAGATCCTGGCACGTGCGGCGCAGGATCCGGGCAGCGCGGCGATCACCGCCGAGCTGCTGTCGGTCGACGATGGCCCCACCCAATTCAGTCTTGCAGTACCTGCGAATGTGCAACCGCTGGAATACAGCCGGCTTGCGGCCGATTTCGGTGAGCGCGGCGCATTGCTGCTGGGCCTGCGTGCGCCCGATGGCGCGTTGCGCTTGAACCCGCCAGCACGCACCGCTGTCGCCGCCGGTGCCATGCTGTATTACCTGGCCGAGCAGCGCGTGCCGGCGCACGCCATCGCCTGGCAGGCCATGCGCAGCGAGGCTCCCATTTCCCCATCGCCACAAGGTGTCTGACGATGAGTTTTTTCAGCAAGTTGTTCGGTCAACCGCAACCGCCGCCGCTGCCCGCTTCCGGAAGTGGCGCGATCGGTCACACGCTGCCCCTGGGGCTGCGTGTCGGTGGCCAGGTGGAGATCGACACCACCCTGTACCGCATGGCACCGGAGGCCATGACCGCCGAGTTGCCGGGCGGGCATCAGGGCATTCCCTGCTACGGTCATGTCAATCTGGGCGATGGCTATGCGCTGCACCGGTTCTACCTGGACGACGATGCGTTCCTGCAGGTCACCACCGTGGGCGGCGATCTGGAAGCGATGAAGGCCTTCGTGTATTGCGAGACGGTGAACCCGCCCAGCAAGCAGGCGTTTCAGGAGTTCGTGATGCAGCACCCGCACCTGGGCGCGGCGCAGATCGAGTACGCCGGCAAACAATGGCAGCGCGCCACCCAGTCCACCGATGACGCGTCGCGGATTCCGCCGATCGCCTACGACGAAGTGTTGTACCGCTACCAGCCGCCACGCCGCGATGGCGATCTGACCCATTACGCCATGCTCTACAGCCGCGATGTGCCGGAGCTGCAGCGCGAAGAATTCCTGCTGGTGACCGGCGAAGATTCCGGCCCCAACGAATTCTGCGTCACCTATGCGGTCGGTATCGATGTCACCGTTGCCGACCTGGATATCACCTGAGCGCGCACGCGTCTTCCACCCACCTTGGTCCTGTCATGAATCCGATCAACCTGCAGAGTTTTCTCGCGTTTCTTTCCTATTTCGGTACCGGCCTGGGTGTGTTGGTCGTCTCGGTGGTGCTGGTGACCCTGGTCACTCCGCACAAGGATTTCACCTTGCTGCGGCAAGGCAATGTGGCAGCGGCCACCGCGCTGGCCGGCAACCTGATCGGCGTGGCGCTGCCGCTGCATTCGGCCATTACCCATTCGGTGAGCCTGGTCGACGCGCTGATCTGGGGCCTGGTGGCCTGCGGCATCCAGGTGGTGGCCTATCTGCTGGCCAATCTGGTGGCCGGGCGCATCTCGCGGCAGATCACCGACAACATCACCGCCGCCGGTATTTTTTCGGCCGGCGTGTCGATCGCGGTGGGGCTGATCAATGCCGCCGCGATCACGCCGTAACGGAGCGCAGGCATGAAGCGATCACGCAATCTCAAACTCACCTTGATGGCTGCGCTGCCGGCCGCCTTCGTCACCGGCTGCGGCTCGGAGCCGGAGACCGGCGTGGTGCTGCAGTCGGCTTCGGACTGTTACCAGATCAAGCAGGAACAGTCCGATATCCAGCAATGCCTCAAGGCCTACGACGAGGCGGTGGCCAAGCATCAGCAGGCCGCGCCGCGCTTCACCACGCGCTACGAGTGCGATGAACAGTTCGGCAGCTGTACGGCGATCACCAACCCGCAGGGGCAGCAGAGCTGGATCCCGCCGATGGGCGGGTTTCTGTTGGGGTATGCGCTGGGCAACATAAGCGGCGGCGGGTATCGCTATGGCGGCTCGATTCCGCTGTACCGCGATTACCGCAGTGGCGGTTACTACAAGCCCAACGGCGATCTGGCCAGCAACCGCATCGGCACCGTGCGTGGGCGCAGCGGCGCCATCGACATGCCCACGCGCGCCATCACCGTGTCGCGTTCGGGCTTCGGTTCCAGCGCGGCGGCGCGCAGTTCGTTCGGCAGCGGCGGGCGCAGCTCGGGCTTCGGCGGCTGACATGCAACGCATTCTGATCCCCGAACGCGCGGACTGGCGCGCGCAGGCCGAATCGCTGGGCTTCCACTTCCACACCATCGACGGCGAGCCGTATTGGGACGAAAGCGCCTACTACGCGTTTTCGCTGCGTCAGATCGAAGACGACATCGAAGCGCCGACGCAAGCGTTGCACGACATGGCGATGCAATTGGTGGACGAGGTGGTGAACTCGGAAGCGCTGCTGACCCGGCTGGCCATCCCGCCGTTCTATTGGGACTGGATCGCCAACTCCTGGAAAGAGCGCGACCCGCATCTGTATGGGCGCATGGACCTGGCGTATTCGGGCGATGGCCCGGCCAAGTTGTACGAACTCAATTACGACACGCCGACCTCGCTCTACGAATCGGCGTATTTCCAATGGCTATGGCTGGAACAGCAGATCGCCAGCGGTGCACTGCCCAAGGGCACCGATCAGTACAACCTGATCCAGGACCTGCTGTGCGAAACCCTGGGCGCGTTGGCGGTGGATGGCGCGATCGGCGCGCAGATGCATTTTGCGGCGGTGCGCGATTCGCTGGAAGATCGCGCTACGGTGCGTTACCTGCGCGACTGTGCGCATCAGGTGGGCATCAGCACCGAGGAAGTGGCCATCGAAGATATCGGCCTGAGCGCCGAAGGCTGGTTCACCGACGAACACGATCGGGTGATCCACACGCTGTTCAAGCTCTATCCGCTGGAATTCATGATGGAAGAGCGCTTCGGACCGGCATTGATTGCCGACCGGGTGCGCCTGATCGAGCCGGCATGGAAATCGGTGTTGAGCAACAAGGGCATCCTGCCGTTGCTGTGGGACCGCCATCAGGGGCACCCAAATCTGCTGCCTGCCCGCTTTGCGCAAGCCGGCGAGGCGCCAACCGTAGGCTGGGTACGCAAGCCGCTGCTCTCGCGCGAGGGCGCCAATATCGCGCTGGTGACGGCGCAAGGCGAGGCCGCGCAGACCGATGGCCCGTACGTGGACGGCCCGGCGATTTTGCAGGCGCATCACCCGCTGCCGGTGTTCGACGGGCGGCATGCGTTGGTGGGCAGCTGGGTCGTCGCCGATCGCCCTGCCGGACTGGGCATGCGCGACGACGATGGCCCGATCACCCGCGACACCTCGCGCTTCGTGCCGCACGTCATCACTGATTGAGGTGTAGGAGGAGTGCATCGCCATTGCGAAGTGGCGGTGCCGCCGATCGGCGTCTGGCGTCCTTTGCGGCGCACCTGCAGACGGGTGTGGGGAGCGATGCCCAGGTGGTGCCGGCGGCGACAGCGGCAGTACGCTGGCCTCGCGGGTCGCGCATGACATATGCGCCAGCGCCGCGCAAGGCCTCAGGCGCATGCAAAGCGACGCATCTTTTCCACACCCCCCGTGGATGGAAGTTGCACAAGGCTGTGGACAAGTGCGCGCAGGCCCCGGCCCGCAATGCTGTCAAGATGGGTGGCGAAAAAATGACCACCCGTTTGCGGAGAACTTTTTTCGTGTGTGGGTCCATGCGATCCCGGCAGGATCGGCAAAGTGGTCGCGCTGGCATCGCCGTGGTACCAGGCCGGCATCGAGCGACGCCTCGACATGTGGTGAACCTGGTGATCACGTCGGTCGTTCCGACCAGCTGAGCCTTAGAGCTCATTGGCGTGCTGCCATCGACCGGCCACGTTGCCCGGGCAATCGCGGTGCGGCCTCACGCCGATGCCGCGTCGCTGCCGCGGACGCATCACACCCGTCGCGCTACAAAAAAGCTCGCCACCGCCAGCAACCACGCCAACGCGAACACGCTCAGGTAGGCGGCACGCGTGGCCGATGTCAGCAGCGCAGCGAACAAGGCACCCGCGAGCGCCAGCATGGCCGCCACCGCGATGGCTTCACTCAGTTGCAAGGCAGAGCTGTTGGCGCCTTGCTGCGCCGGTGGCGATAGCGACAACAGCACCACCGACAGGCTGGGATACAGCAGGCCCATGCCCAGGCCGGTCAGCGCCCACCCGGCAATGGCCAACGGCACGGGAATCGCCGGCCACACCGCGCCCGCGCTGATCGCAATGCCCAGCGTCATCAATAGCGCGCCGCTCTTGAGCAGGCGGGCACGCGACCAACCGACGCGGCTGTGGCCCTGGTACCACGAACCACCAAACCAGCCCAACGCACCCACGCTCAGTGCCACGCCGGCCAGCAGCGGCGAAAGCCCGCGTTCGCGCGACAGCAGCAGCGGCAAAAACGCCTCAAAGCCAAAGAAGGCGGCCGCCGCAATGCCGCGCAGCGCGATCACGCTCGGCAACCCGCGCGCCAGCCGCAGCGTGCCAGCCGGCAGCAGGCGCCACGCACAATACGCGGTGAGCAACACGGCCGGCAGCATGGCGCCCGGCGCCAGCCTGCCGTGCAGTTGCCCGCCCAGATACACGCCAAGCACGCCCACCGCCGCGCCGATCGCCCACCCCATCGAGGCGGTGGGCGCGTCGGAACTGCCGCGTGTCCAGCTCTGCCCGCGCAGCGCCGGCCACAGCATCGACCCAGCCGGAATCGCCAGGAGCGGCACCGACAAAAATACCCAGCGCCAGCCCAGCTGCTGCACGATCAGTCCGCTGATGCCCGGGCCGATCAACGACGGCACCACCCAGCCGGCCGAAAACGCGGCAAACACGCGCGGGCGCAAGACCTCCGGATACAGCCGCCCCACGATGACGTACAAGGCCACCGAATAGGCGCCGGCCCCCAAGCCCTGCAGCAAGCGACCGGCGATCAACATCGGCATGCTCGGTGCCAGGCCGGCGACCAGCAGGCCGACCACAAAGCACAGCAGGCCGGCCGCCAATGCACCGCCAGGGCCGGCGCGGTCGCTCCAGCGCCCGGCCGCCGTCATCCCGATCACGCTGGTGGCCAGCGTGCCGCCGAATGCCAACGCGTACAGCGGCAGGCCGTTCAACTCGCGCGCCACCGTCGGCATGGCGGCGGCAACCGCCAACGACTCGAACGCGTTGAGCGACACCAGCGCCACCATGCCCAGCGTCGCCGCGCGGTAGGGCGCGGCCAGGATGGAGATGGGCTGCGTTTGGGTGGACAGCGCTGCGGCAGTGATCGGTCTTTCGGTCGGCATCGAACATCCAGGAACGAAACGTGTGTAGAGGCGTGACCGGTACTTGCACCGGTGAAGGCCGCGCAGCATCCTGCCTCAACCTAGGTTGAGGTCAAGGCAATGCAACGTGAGTTGTCCGTGGGCGAGGTCGCCAAGCGCAGTGGTGTTGCGGTGTCGGCGCTGCACTTCTACGAGCGCAAGGGGTTGATCAGCAGCCTGCGCACCGCCGGCAACCAGCGTCGTTATGCGCGCGATGTATTGCGGCGCATCGCGGTGATTCGCGTGGCGCAGCGACTGGGCGTGCCGCTGCAGCAGGTGCTCGATGCCTTCTCGGTGTTGCCGGATCAACGCACGCCCACGCGTGCGGAGTGGGCGCGCATGTCGGCGCGCTGGCGGGGCCAGCTGGACGCGCGCATCGACGAACTACAGGCCTTGCGCGATCAGCTCACCGATTGCATCGGCTGCGGCTGCCTGTCGCTGCGCCGCTGCCGCCTGAGCAATCCGGACGATGCCCTGGGCCACGGTGGCGAGGGGGCGTTGCGGTTAGGTGGTCTGAGGGCGGAGTAAGTCCGCCTGGCCAGCCGTCCCGTCGCACCGGGCCGTGCAGGGGAGGGCCGGCGGAGCGCGGACGATCTGCGCGTGCGGTGCGTGGCCGGCTCCATCAAGGCAGCCAGTGGCGGCCACCTCCGAAACCTCAGGCAGCCGCAACCGGGACCAATGGCATTGCCGCGCGCGACACTCTGCGCCGTAGGATGGGAATCCCCTCCGCCGCAGGATTTCGCATGACCCCCACCGTGCGCCGATCACTCACCGTTGCATTGTCTCTGGCCTGCGTCACTGCGCCGGCGCTTGCCGCTGCCGCGCCCGCCAGCGCCGCCACGGCCGCCACGCCTGCTCCGGCCAGCGTGTTCGATCCGCTGGCCTTGTTCGCGCCCCTGCAATTGCCCGACGCTCCCAATGCCTATCGCAGCGGCAGCGGTGTACCTGGCCCGGCGTTCTGGCAAAACCGCGCCGACTACGACCTCAGCGCCAGCATCGACCCGGCAACGCATTCCCTCAGCGGCGAGGCCGCCATCACCTACACCAACCACAGCCCCGACACGCTGGACGTGCTGTGGCTGCAACTGGACCAGAACATCTACCGCGCCGACGCGCGCGCTGCCGCCAGCCGGCCGCTCAGGCGCAAAGAGTTCACCGATGGCATGCAGATCGCCAGCGTCGAGATCGATCAAGGCGGGCGCCGCCAGTCAGCGCACTTCATCGTCGACGACACCCGCATGCGGGTGGATCTGCCGCAACCGCTGGCCGGGCAGGGCAAGGCGCTCACCGTGCATATTCGCTATCGCTACACGATCCCCGGCACCTGGGGCGGGCGCACCGCAGTGAGTGCCAGCAAGCAAGGCGAGATCTACGAGATTGCGCAGTGGTACCCGCGCATGGCGGTGTACGACGATCTGCGTGGCTGGGACACGCAACCCTACCTGGGATCGGAGTTCTACCTGGAGTACGGCAATTTCGACTACGCAGTGACCGTGCCGGAGGGCTTTCTGGTCGCCGGCTCCGGTGCGCTGACCAATCCCCAGGACGTACTCAGCCGCACCGAACAGCAACGCCTGGAGCAAGCCAGCGGAAGCGACCGCACCGTGTTGATCCGCACGCCTGCCGAGGTAACCGCACGTGCGGCCAAGCCGGCGGGCAAGGGCACGCAGACCTGGCGCTTCCACATGGACCACACCCGCGATGTCGCATTTGCCGCATCGCCGGCGTTCGTCTGGGACGCGGCGCGCATCAGTCTGCCGGGCGGCAAGCACGCGCTTGCGATGTCGGTGTACCCGGTGGAAGGTGTGGGCGCAGACAAGTGGAACCGCTCGACCGAATACGTCAAAGGCGCCATCGAGCATTTTTCGCAGTGGTATCCGTACCCGTGGCCAGCCGCGATCAACCTGGGTGGTTATGGAGCCGGCATGGAATATCCCGGCATCGTCTTCGATGGTTTCGAAGACGGCGGCAAGGACTTGTTCTGGATCACCGCACACGAAATCGGCCACACCTGGTTCCCGATGATTGTCGGCTCCAACGAGCGCCGGCATGCGTTCATGGATGAAGGCTTCAACACCTTCATCGACGTGTATGCATCGGATGCGTTCAACAAGGGGGAATATGCGCCCAAGCGCGATTCGGAATACGCGCCCAAAGGCGGCAACCCGGTCGACGAAATCCTGCCGCTACTGGCCGACACCCATGCGCCCACGCTGATGGACAACGCCGATTCCACCAGCGAGACCTATCGCCATCCGCTGACCTACTTCAAGGGCGCGTTGGGGCTGGTGCTGTTGCGCGAGCAGATCCTGGGTCCGGCACGCTTCGATCCTGCGTTTCGCAAATACATCGCCACCTGGGCTTACAAGCATCCCACGCCGTCGGACTTTTTTCGGCTGATGGAAAGCGAAAGTGGCGAAGATCTGTCCTGGTGGTGGCGCGGCTGGTATCTCAACAACTGGCAGCTGGACATGGGCATCACCGAAGCGCATTACGTCGACCACGATCCTGCCAAGGGCGTGCACGTCACATTGCGCAGCCGGCAGAAGCTGGTGATGCCGGTAACCGTGCGAGCGGACCTGGCCGATGGCAGCCACCTGGACCGGCGCGTGCCGGTGGAAACCTGGCTGCAGACCACCACGCCCACGCTGACGCTGCCGACCACCCAGAAGGTGCTGCACGTCACCTTGGACCCCGACCATGTGCTGCCAGATGCCGACCGCAGCGACGCGCGCGTGGACGTGACCGGCTGAGCATTGCGCGAGGCGTGGGTGCCGACGTGGCCGCAGCGCGGTCGCGTCGGTGGCTGCGTGCGGCAACCGCCGACGGGAACGGACATAATCGCCTGCGTTGACAACCCGACGAGCGCAGCAGTTGCGTGGCATCGTTCGGTAGCACACAGACGCCGCGTTTCCCGTGCGATGACGATGGTTCGCCCGACGACGACTGACGGCGTATATCAGTCGCCCAGATCAGCGCAATCGATTGCGAAGCGCGCATTGTCTTGTTCATGCGCGATGCTTGTTGCTGCATTGATACACAGGCGACGTGTAATCGGCAGGCGCCTGCAGCGTGCTGCCGTGTCCGGTGCAGCGCCGACGTCGACATGCGCAATCTAGACGCGCGGCGCTGGTCGTCATTCAAAGTTTGCGCAGTCGCCGCATCCGACTCCAGTGCGACACGTTCATTATGCAAATTTCACCATTCGACCCGACGGTTTTTGCGTAATGCCGTGATAACGCTTACAGCCCCGCCGGCATTGAAAACCGTATGCGGGCTCAAGCGACTGCGGTATCGGCTGTAACAGTGCACAGCCATCACTATGCTGCAACGCACGGTGACAAGCCCTTTATGCCCTGACTAGGCTGCGCGGCATGTTAGCGCTATCACCGGCTGACACGTCGTGCAAAGAACCTGCAACACACGCAGCATTGGCAGAGCAGCGCCGTTGCTGCGGCGGGTAGACGTGCATGCGCACACCGCAGGTCGACGATCGAAGGGGCGATCGTCAGCCTGCGTGCTAGGGGACAGATCGAGGGCAACTGACACAACGTCAAGCGGTTGTTGCGTGGCGCGTGCGGCGCGGTGAAAGGAGGGGAATGCCATCAGGGCATGTCCGATCCAGGCGCCGGCTGCGCTTGCAAGACCCATGCATGGCGTTGGATTGGTGGCTCCAGCAGTTGCAGCAGCGTTGGCCACGACCTGTCGGGCAGTGGCCACGATTCCGCCGTATCGCATGCCGCGATATCGGCCGTTGGCGGTTGGACTCCACTCCCGAGGACACATCGATGCGTCGTACGTTGAACAGCTTCAAGTCGAAGGCCATGTTCACCTTCGTTGGTGGCCTGTTGGTCATCAATCCCGCCTTTGCACAGGATGTCGCTCCGCCGCCTGCACCGGCGCCGCAATCCAGCAGCGATTCCGCCACCACCTTGGACGCCGTCAACGTGACCGGTATCCGCAACAGCCTCAACCAATCGATGGGCATCAAGCGCGATGCCGCAGGCGTGGTGGATGCGATCAGCGCCGAAGACATCGGCAAGTTTCCGGACACCAACCTGGCCGAATCACTGCAACGCATCACCGGTATTTCCATCGAACGCCGCGATGGCGAAGGCGCGCAGGTCACCGCACGCGGCTTCGGCCCGCAGTTCAACACCGTCACCCTCAACGGCCGCCTGATCCCCGGTGCCGATGCCTTCGGCGCGCCCGGCCAGACACCGATCGGCGGCGTGGATGTCGGCACGCGCGCGTTCAACTTCGCCCAGCTCGCTTCCGAAGCCATCACCGGCATCGAAGTGTTCAAGACCAGCCGCGCAACGGCGCCCAGCGGCGGGATCGGTGCGACGATCAATATCCAGACCGACAAGCCGTTCAACCACGATGGCGTGGTGGCCAATGCCGGCGCCAAGATGGTGTCCGACCGCTCTGAGCCCTTCGGCGATTCGCTCACCCCGGAAGTGTCGGGCATCTTCAGCTATACCAACCCGGACAAGACCTTCGGTATCGGCCTGAGTGCCAGCTACCAGAAGCGCCATGGCGGTTCTGTCCAAGCCACCGAAAATACCTGGAATATCCAGCGCTGGACCGGCACCGACCCGGCGCTGCGCCCGGACGCGGTGGTGACCAACGCGCCGGCGATCGGCCAGTTGTACGGCATGCCCAACGACCTGCGCTATGCGTTCGCCGATTTCCAGCGCGAACGCATGAATGGCCAGGCGGTGATGCAGTTCGCACCGACCGACAGCCTGACCCTGGATTACACCTACTCGGCCAACGAGATCCGCGAAGAGCGCGGTGAACAGGGCATCTGGCTGCAGCGCGCCAACAGCTTTACCGATCTGACCTTCGACACCGGCCAGGCCGTGGCCACGCCGGTCTATCTGCGCGATGTTCCCAATGGCGCGAAGGACTTCGGCATGGAACAACAGCGCAACGAGCAGAAGTACACGCTCGGCTCGCTGGGCTTCAATGCCGATTGGCAAGTGAGCGACCGCTTCCAGTTGAGCTTCGATGCGCACAATTCCAAGACGCAGAGCTTGCCCAACGACCCGACCACCGGCGGCAGCGCGACCTATTTCAGTTTCGCCGGCACCAACAACTGCACCAACGGGCCGTACTGCGGTGGCCAATGGGGGCAGGAATTGTGGTTCAACAATTCCTTGCCGATCGGCGCACGCACCTGGTACCCCACTGCGGCCGATTCGCTGGCAAACACCAATGGCGTGGTCAATCCCGCTTTCACCCCTGCCGAGCTCGGCTCGTCAGCGAGACCAATTCGACGCTGGGCGATTGGGGCGTGGCCAATGCGGGCAACGAGCCGGGCATGGTCGCATTGCTGCAGCCGGTGAGCATCACCGGCATGTTCAAGGATTTCAATCCCAGCGGCGCGGCCTCCAGTGCATGGCGTGGCGATGCAGATCAGCTGGCGCTGTGGGGCGGAAGCCAGTACGGCGCAACCACGCGCTACAACCCGCAATACACCGCCGACAACCGGGTGGAGGAAAAGACCCGCGCGGCCTACGTACAGTTGGAAATTGCCGGCGCCATCGCCGGGATGACCACCAATACGCGCCTGGGGCTGCGCTACGAGCGCACCGATGTGGAGTCCACCTCGCAGGTGGCCACGCCCACCGCGCTGCTGTGGCTGTCCAACAACGACTTCCAGTTGATCCGTTCCACCGACCAGCAGCCTTTCAGCGAGAAGACCAGCTATAACTACATCCTGCCCAACATGGACTTCAGCATCGATTTCACCGATTCGCTGAAAGGCCGCGCCTCGTTTGGCCAGACCATCGCACGCGCACCGTACAACAATCTCATCGCCGGGCCCACGCCCAACACGCCCAACGGCTCGATCCTGATCAACCCGTCCAACCGCGCCGGCGGCGACTCGCAGACGCCCACGCTCGATCCGTTGGAATCGGACAACCTCGATCTGGCACTGGAGTGGTATTTCGCCGATGCCAGCTATGTGTCAGCGACGTTCTGGAACAAGCGCGTGAGCAATTTCATCGGCAATACCGTTACGCGTGAATCGCTGTACGGACTGACCGACCCCACCTCCGGGCCGGATGCTCAGGCTGCGCTGGCGTTCCTGCAAAGCGGGGCCTGCGCCGCCCAGGTGGGTGCGGCCGGCAACGATGTCGCAGGCGCATGTTCGGCCAACGACACCTCGCTGTTTGCGGCCATGGCGCTGCTGCGCAATGCGGCTGCCACCGGCGGGCTGAGCGCCTACAACGGCAGTTCGGCGCAGAGCCTTGCGCTGGAGAATGCCTACGATATCGCCGGCAACGCCTCCGACCCGCTGTATCAGTTCGATGTGTCGCGGCCGATCAACCAGAACAAGGCCAACATCCACGGCTGGGAACTCGGCGGCCAGTACTTCTTCGGCAGCACCGGTTTCGGCATCTACGCCAACTACACCATCGTGGAAGGAGATGTGGCGTTCGATAACACCGTCATCGATCGCGATCAGTTTGCATTGCTCGGCCTGAGCGACACCGCCAACGTCATGCTGATGTACGAAAAGTATGGCTGGAGCGCACGCCTGGCCTGGAACTGGCGTGACGAATACCTGATCGCTGCCAACCAGGACAATGCCAACCGCAACCCGTACTACGTCGAGCCGTATCAGCAGTTCGACCTGAGCGTCAGCTACGCCTTCAACAAGCAGCTGTCGGTGGGCTTCGAGGCGATCAACCTGACCGGTGAGGACGTGCGTTGGCACGGCCGCTCGGACAAACAGATCATCCGCCTGATCGACCAGCAGCCGCGTTACACGCTGGGCGTGCGGTACGCGTTCTGAATTACCACGCGTTGTTCGTCGTAAATCCTGCGGCCGCCATCGTGTGATGGCGGCCGCAACCGGTTGTTGCGCCGTTGCTCGCGTGCGTTCTACAGCCGTGTAGTGCCGCCGTGCCCGCTCCGTCTATGGAGAGGCCGTCGGCTTGCAGTGCGAACGCATGCGTCATGCGCTGGCCTTCGTCGCGGCGCAGCGTGTTGCTGCCCTGCGGCTTGCCGGCGCACGCATTTTTGGCAATGCTCAGCATCGATAAGCGCGCGGGGAATGCGTGCGACCGAGTTTCTTCATGACTGCAGCCCTCCGCGACGGACGGCTGCTGGAGTTTTAGATGACCCGATACGCAGTGCTCAACAACGTGGCCCATCACGACCTGCGCGTGATCCTGCGCTTTGGTGCGGAATTTGGCGATGCAATCGGCGTGGTGCCGGCCTTCGTCACCGAATATGCCGAGCTGCAGCGCGAGTATCCGCTGTTCTTCCGCAAGGATCCGGCCGGAAGTGGTTACCAGCCGGTGGCGCTGCTGGGCTTTGCGCAGGATGAAAACCTGTTTCTGCAGGACGGGCGCTGGAATGCCAGCTACCTGCCGGGCATCGTTGCCAAGGGACCGTTCCTGATCGGTTTCCAGGAGCAACACGTCGATGGGGCCTTGGTACAGGAGCCGGTGATCCATGTCGACCTGGAACATCCGCGCATCAGCCGCAGCGAGGGCGAAGCGGTGTTCCTGCCGCAGGGCGGGCACAGCCCGTATCTGGAACATATCATCGGCGTGTTGCGCGGCATCCGCGATGGCGTGGACGCAGGGCAGGCGATGGCGGCCGCCTTCGACGCGCTTGGGCTGATTCAACCGGTGCGCCTGGAGGTTGCGCTGGATGCCAGCCATGCCACGCAGTTGCAGGGCTTGTTCGCCATCGACCGCGAGCGGCTTGCCGCCCTGGATGCGCACGCGCTGCAGCAGTTGCATCAGGCCGGCTATCTGGAAGGTGCCTTCCTGATGCTGGCATCGCTGCACAATGTGCGCCGGCTGATGGCCGAAAAGCAGCGCCGCCTGCAGCAGTCGCACAGCGACCCCGTTGCTGCGTACGCCTGAGCGTATGGCCGCACGCGCCACCGATCTGTCCGTCGCCGCGGGCGTCGCCATCGTCGAGCGCAGCGACTGCGATCCTGAGGCATTGCCGCTGTCCGCACTTTGCGAGGCCGCCGAACCGGTGGTGCTGCGCGGCGTTGCGCGCAGCTGGTCGCTGGTGCAGGCCGGGCTGCGCAGCGCCGATGAAGCCATGGCGCTGTTGCGTGCGCACGATACCGGCCGCCCCCTGCAGTATTCGTATGGCGCCCCGGAGATCGGCAGCCGCCCGTTCTATCGCGACGATTGCAGCGTGCTCAACTTCCAGGTGCAGCGCGGCAGCGTAAGCACCTTGCTGGATGCCATCGCGGCGCATCGTGACGACCCGCAGCCGCCCACTTATTACCTGGCCTCGTTGCCGGTGGACGCCAATCTGCCGGGGCTGCGCGCGCACAACGATCTGGATGTCGCCGCCAACGGTGGCCACGTGCAGCCCAGCATCTGGATCGGCAACCGGGTGATCGCTTCATGCCACTACGATGCGCTGGATAACCTGGCGTGCTGTGCGGTCGGGCAACGGCGCTTTACGCTGTTTCCGCCAGAGCAGGTCGCCAATCTGTATCCGGGTCCGCTCGATCCCACGCCGGGCGGGCAGGTGGTGAGCATGGTCGATTTCGCCCATCCGGACCTGCAACGCTTTCCGCGTTTTGCCGATGCCTTGCCGCATGCGCGCAGCGTGGTGCTGGAGCCGGGCGATGCGTTGTTCATTCCGAGCATGTGGTGGCACCACGTCCAATCGCTGCAGCCGTTCAACGTGCTGATCAATTACTGGTGGAGCAGTGCGCCAGCGCATCTGCCTGCCGCGATGCCGGCGCTGTATCACGCGCTGTGGGCCATTCGCGACCGTCCGGCAGCGGAAAAACAGGCCTGGCGCGCATTGTTCGATTACTACGTGTTCGGCCCTGCCGAGCAGGCCGGCGAACATCTTCCCGAACCGGCACGGCATGCGCTCGGCCCGATCGACCCCATGCTGTCGCGGCAGCTGCGCGCCATGCTGATCGGCAAGTTGAACCGCTGATGTGCAGCGCCGCCCTCAACCCATTCCACAGGAGTGCGCAGTGACTCAGGCTCAGATTCGCAAGGTGGTGATCGCCGGTGGTGGAACGGCCGGCTGGATCGCTGCCTGTGCGCTTTC
Organism: Xanthomonas sp. NCPPB 3569; assembly: GCF_041475645.2. NCBI lineage: Bacteria > Pseudomonadati > Pseudomonadota > Gammaproteobacteria > Lysobacterales > Lysobacteraceae > Xanthomonas > Xanthomonas sp. NCPPB 3569. Next base: position 3,491,018 of record NZ_CM192969.1, on the reverse strand, counting down.
GCATCAATTCCGCAATTTGCTGGACATCACCCTGGTCGAGTCCGAGCAGATCGGCACCGTTGGTGTGGGCGAATCCACGGTGCCGCCCATCCGCACCTTCCACCGGTTCCTGCAGATCGACGAGCAGGAATTCCTGCGTGCGGTGGCAGGCACCTTCAAGCTGTCGATCTCCTTCGAGCATTGGCGCCGCCAGGGCGAGCGCTACATCCATCCGTTCGGCATCACCGGGCAGAGCACCCTGGTGTGCGCGTTTCATCACCTGTGGCTGGAAAGCCAGCGCCGCGGCATGCCGGGCAACTTCGGCGATTACTGCCTGGAAACGGTGGCCTCGCGCGTGGACCGCTTTGCGCTGCACGGCGAGCCGGCTGTCAATTACGCCTATCACCTGGATGCGGCGCTGTATGCCAAGTTCCTGCGCGCGCGCAGCGAGGCCTGCGGCGTCACGCGTATCGAAGGCAGGATTCAGCAGGTGACCGTGCAGCCGCACAGCGGCGATGTCGCCAGCCTGGTGCTGGAAGACGGGCAAGTGATCGAAGGCGATTTGTTCATCGATTGCAGCGGCTTCCGCGGGCTGCTGATCGAGCAGACCCTGCACACCGGCTACGAAGACTGGAGCCATTGGCTGCCGTGCGACCGTGCGGTGGCGGTGCAGACCCAAGCCCTCGGCCCACCGGTGCCCTATACCCGCGCCATCGCGCACGAAGCCGGCTGGCGCTGGCATATTCCGTTGCAGCATCGCGTCGGCAACGGCCTGGTGTTTTCGAGCAAGCACCTGTCCGATGACGAGGCACATGCGAAGCTGCTGCGCGATGTGGCCGCGCCTGCGGTGAAGGATCCCTGGATGGTGCCGTTCCGCACCGGCCGCCGACTCAAGGCCTGGAACAAGAATGTGGTCTCGCTCGGTCTGGCCAGCGGTTTTATCGAGCCACTGGAATCCACCAGCATCCATCTCACCATCTCTGCAGTGGTGCGGCTGCTGGCGCTGTTTCCGGCCGAAGGTATTGCACCCTCGCAGGTGCAGCTGTTCAACGACGTCAGCCGCGCTGAAATGGAGCACGTGCGCGACTTCGTCACCTTGCACTATCACGCCACCCAGCGCGACGAACCGCTATGGCAGCAATGCCGGCAGATGGAACTGCCCGAGTCGCTGGCGCTGCGCCTGCGTGCCTGGCGCGAACGCGCGCACGCCTGGCAGGGTGCCGATGAGTTGTTCCGTGTCGATTCCTGGACCCACGTGCTGATGGGGCAGGGCATCGCGCCCGAGCAGCATCATCCGCTGACGCGCGCATTTTCCGACCACGACCTGCGCCGCCTGCTCGACGGTATCGCCCAGCCGATCCAGCACGCCGTGCGGCAGATGCCGTCGCAGCAGGACTTCATCGAGCGCTACTGCAAGGCAGGCGAGCAGGTGTGGGGGATGCGCAGCCCGGTGCCTGCCTAGTGGCTCGCTGCGCGCGGGCGCAGTGCGCGCCCGCGCTATAGCCGCATCAGATCCTTTCCCACTACGATCGGCCCGGCGTAATGCTTGCGCGCGCCTCCGCTCCACATCGCATCGGTGATGGATGCATCGCCGCCGGGGACGAAGTGACTGAGCACCAGCATCTTCGCGTTGGCTGCAGCCGCAATCATGCCGACCTCTTCGCTGGTGGAGTGGCTCTTGAGCAGATGGTCGAGCAATGTGGGGGCGTTGTCGTTGGCCTTCAGCATCGTTTGTAGCGCCGCCAGATACATCACCTCGTGCACCAGGACATCAGAGTTCTTCGCGAACTCGGCCAGCGCGGGCAGGTAGCGCGTATCGCCGGAGAACACCACGCTGCGGTCGGGCGCTTCGAACCGATAGGCGAAGGCCGGCTTGAGCGTGTAATGGTCCACCAAGGTAGCAGTGACGGTGACCTGATCGTTCTTCAAAACGGTGCCGGGCTGGTCGAACTCATGCACATGGACGAGTGCTTCGAACGGCGGGCGGCCTTCCTCACGGATGCGTGCCTGGATGTCGATGGCATTCATCGCGACAAACGCTTCCACCATCCTGGCGATGCCGGGCGGGCCATACAGATGCACCGGCGTCTGCAGGCCACTGGCCCAGGCCAGCCACACCACGTTGAGCAGATCGGCATTGTGGTCGGAATGGTGGTGGGTCAGAAAGATATCGCGCAGCATGGGCAGTCGAATGCCGGCCTTGACCAGTTGCTGCGCCACGCCGTTGCCGCAATCGATGAGATACGGTTGCCCGTCGATGACCAGGGCATTGGCGGCCGCCGCCCGCATGGGCGAGGGCGTCGGGCCACCCTTGGTGCCCAGCAGCACCAGCACGCTGCCCTTGGCTGGAAAGGGGGCAGGTGGCGCAGAGTCGGGCTTGGCGGATGTGTGTCGCACCGCCGGACGCGCAGCGGCATCGAGCTGCCCCACTGCGGTCAGCGCACTCGCCGCGAATGCAGTGCGTAGCAGCGCGCGACGGGAGCGGGATGGCTGGAAGGTGGTCATTGTGGCTCGTGTCGATGTGAGGGTTGAGTGTCGATGCAATCCCTGCGTGCGCTATACACGATACGGCAGGCCTCGCTGGCAGTGATCCGAAGCCGCGGTCAGGGCGCTATTTTTTCGCTGCTTCTGTCGCCACGCTCAGAATTCGCGTGCAATGAATTGATTCAAGGCCGGCGAACGATAGAACGCCATGCACTGGGCGAAGATGCGATTGAACGGGCCGCGGCGCGCTTCGTCCTTCATCGGGACTTCGCGCTTGTCCAAACCCGCCGTGTTGGCGTCGACAAACCGATGCAGGCGGTCGGTCGCGCCGGCCTTGGCGTTGTCCATCGCATAGGTGGTGAGCAGATACGAGCGGTCGCGCAGCTGATCGGGTGCGTACTTGCCGCTATGCGTGTAGTTGTTATCCAGGCATCGCTGCAGGGCGTAGGCCTTGATGTCCTGGCGATCGGCCGGCTTGCCGGCCGCCAGGGCAGGGGTTTGCAGCGCCAAGGCCACAAGGGTGATGACTAGCAGTGAGGTACGTACGCGAACCATGGGCAGCCGTTGTGAGGGAACAGACCCCATCAGTCTGCATCATTGCGCCGCTTGCCGCCGATGCGGCGTTGGTGCCGCCGGGGTCAATCAGGCATTGCCAGCTTGGCCGACGTGGATCTGGTAAATCCAGCGTGCCGGCAACAGCACAGCGACAAGCTTGTTGAACGAGTCTGCAAAAAACAGCCGTGGAGCGATGCCTCGCGCGAGCGCATCACGCCGTTGCCATGAGTGAGTGGCAACAATAGGGTGGTGTCATTAGACAGCGTGCGGACGTTGCAGTGCATGAGTTAACGCATACACGTTCGCCGGGCCGAAGACGCGTCGCCCGGCAATCGGATTGCCGGGCGAGGCGATCAGCGTGGCAGGCGCGCAAGGTCGCCCTGCCATGCGGCTTACCGCTTACTGGCCGAAGTAGGTGGAAATGGTGGAATACACGTCCGAGAAGCGCGAGTAGTAGTCCGGATCAGTCTGCGCGCTGCAGAAGGAGTAACCCCCATATAGGCCACCACGAAGCTGATAGGCGCCATTGCTGGCGACGGTGAACAGGCCCGAGCCGGATGAGCCGCCTTCGGTCACGCCGTCGCTCCACACCACCCGATAGAGCGGGCTCTTGCCATCGATGGAGCTGTTCAATGCATTGACCGCACCCAGCGAATACTTCTTGACGTCGCCTGATGGGTGGTGGATGCCGACAATCGAGGTGCCGGTGGAACCGATCGCCGCGCTATTCCACGCTGCATAGAACGCGCCGCTTGGCGGTGCGGTCTTCAGCTCCAGCAATGCGGTGTCGCGCGTCGTGTTGGCGTGCCGCAGGAACGCACCGCCCGTCAATGTGGTTGCCTGCGAGCTGGCCGTACTGCCATTGCAGCTGGCCGCATCGTAGAACCAGTATGTCTGCAGCGTGTTGGCCACGGTCTGCGTGCTGATGCAATGCGCTGCGGTCCAGAACAGGTTGCGTTTGGGCGAGTTGGTGTTGTTCAGCAGCGTGCCGGTGCACAGGAACGAGCCCTGGCTGGTGGTGAACACCATGCGCGCCACTGCCTTTGCGGCGCTGGTGAAGCCGGTCGTGGGATTGGCACGGCAGACGATGTCGTTCTCACACGAATCGCTCTCGCCGATGGCAATGGTCATCATGTCGCGCGGGCTGGCAGTGGGGCTGATATCCAGATGCGACAGCTGCGGAATGCTGAGGCTGAAGTTCTCCGGATATAACCCGGCCGGCAGCGACAGCTCGACCAGCAGGTCCTCGCCACTCACCGTCGGCGACCAGCCGATATCGTTGCCGCTGGCAGCAAAGCTGGCGCCGGATTGCTCGAACACGCGACCATCGTTGCCGGCAAAGCGCAGCGTCACCTTGGACGGGTCGCCAGGCGTTGCACCTGCGCCACGCAGTATCAACGATGCACGCAGCGATGCCGCCTGTGCGGAGCTGACCTTGAGGCTGGCCACGCGCGAGCCATCGGGAGCCATCGGGAGCCATCTGCCAATCGAGCTTGGACAGGTTCACCGTTGGCTGTGCGACTGCACGCGAAAAACCGATCTGCAACGGCTGTCCATGCTTGACCTGCGCAATGCGACGCTCGCGCACACGGCCGATCTCGGCGCTGGTGGGTGCGGTAAGTTGCACCACGCGCGTGGGCAGAACGCCGCCGCGCAAGCTTGCCGATTGCAACGTGGCCGCACCAAGCTTGGCCGCCTGCGGCGCGGTGGTGACCGGCGCTGCATCCATCTCGGTGGGCGGTGCGGCCGCTGCGGCGCCGGAAATAGCGGAAAACAACGCCAGATACATCGCGTTCTTGCGATTCATGGGTAGTCCTTCTCGTCAGGGATCGTCAGGCTGCAGCGGGGGCTGCAACAAGCGGGCGCCATCGTTGGCGCCGAACGAGACTAGCGAAACTTCAAGGCTGAATATGTGCTGAAAATCTCGTTCGTGGATAAATGGTTGCTATAAATACAATCTACTTTTCGCGTATCGATGTGCTGCGTCTTGCGTGCGGGTCGTCGGTCTTGCGAGTGCGCCGGCGCACGCAGTGGCGATGGACAAGTTGCTTGCACCAGCGCCTTGCAACGCGCGCGAAGCGGCCCGGCACCTTGTGCATGCGCCATGCGGCCATCGTTGTGTTGATCAGGTCATCTGCAGCATCGCGCTTCTCGCGTCTGATCACGCGTGCAGGCCGGCACAATGCAGCTGCGAAGACTCGCGGCGCGTGGCTGGCCGCACGGAATACGGCGGCGCAACAGACAGCGCGGCTGTCGCGGCTATTCCAGCGCGTCGCTGGCGCGCAATTCGGTGGAACGTCCGCTGAGTTTCAGAAACGCCAGGACCGTCAGCCCCACCGCCATCCATGCAGCGCCACCCAGTTGTGCATGCAGGTCCGCATTGAGCAGCACATAGGCCAGGATGACGATTCCGATCAAGGGCACCACGCCATGCAGCACACGCCGGCCGTGGGTGCGGAAGTGCCACAGCACTGCGATATGCAACAACACGAAGGCGGTCAGTGCGCCGACGTTGCACAACGACGACAGCAGCGCGATCTGCCCGACGAAGACTTCGCCCAGTACCAGGCTCAGGCCCGCCACCAGCAGGATCGCACGCTGCGGTACGCCGGTGCGCGGGTGGATGTAGCGCAGGAAGCCCGGCAACTGCCGGTCGCGCGCCATGGCGAACAACAGCCGCGACGTGGCCGCCTGTGCGACCAATGAATTGGCGATTGCCGCGCTGATCGCCACAGTGAGCGCAATGACGATCTGCAGCCATGGCCCAGCGATCAATCGGCCGATCTCGAAGAACGCATCGTTGGATGCCTGCGCGCTTGGGTAGCGCTGCAGGTCCGGCTGCAGCAATGCCGCCAGCCAAGTTTGCAGGACGAACAGCCCGGCCACGATCAGCAAGGCCAGCAAGGTCGCGCGCCCCACCACGCGATTACCGCCGCGCGCTTCCTCGGACATGGTGGAGATGGCATCGAAGCCGAGGAACGACACCACCGCCACCGACAACGCGCTGAAGATCAGCTGCGGCGAAAACGCCTGTGGGTTATACAGTGGGCGCCAGCTCCAGTGCGCCCCATTGACGCCGCGCTGGATCGCCAGTGTCGCCAGCACCACGAACACCGCCAGTACCAGCAACTGCGCGAGCAGGAAAAAACGATTGGCGCGTGCGGTGGTTTCGATGCCACGCAGGTTCACCACCGTGTTGAGCACCACGAAGAACCCAATCCACGCCGGCTGCGGTATTGCCGGCAGTACGGTCTGCATCGCATTGGCGCCGACCACATACAGCAGGGTCGGCACCAGCAGGTAGTCGAGCAGAATCGCCCAGCCGGCCAGAAATCCCATGCCGTTGCTCAGCCCGCGTCCGACATAGGCATACACCGAACCGGCCACCGGAAATGCCTGTGACATCTGCTGGTAGCTCAGTGCGGTGAGCAGCATCGCCACGAAGCCGACCAGGTAGGTCAGCGGCACCATCCCGGCACTAATGTCGAAGACGCCGCCGAAGATCGAGAACGGCGCCGTGGGCACCATGCACACCAGCCCGTAGATCAGCAGATCCTTGAGCGTGAGCTGCCGCTTGAGCTCCTGTGCGTAGCCGAAGCGTTCCAGCGTGGCCGCATCGTCGCGGCGGGGCGTGTCGGTCATGCAGGTGTCCGTTGAAAGGAATGCCGGCACGCAACACGAGCGCCTGGACGAGCTGAACGCCCGTTTCGTGCTGCCGCCATGTGACCGGCATTGTGACGATAATGTGGCCGGCAAGCCCATCCATTGGCAAAAGTGCTAGGTTTTCCATGCTGGATGTCATTTGCTGGCAACCACCGGTACCGAAGGATCATCATGTTCGACATTCTGGCCAGCCTGGGCCGCGATCTGCAGGCGTTGCAGACGCTCGATAGCTGTCTGGACCGGGTATTTCGCGATGTCTGCGCGCTCGGTTTCCAATCGCTGGTGTACGACTACGCGCCGGTGCCCCTGAGTCTGGAGGGGGCGCTGATCACGCCAACGGTGTTCATGCAGCGCAATGCGCCGGGCGATATGCAGCATGTGTGGTGCGAGTACGGGTACTACCAACATGACCCCGTTCAGCAGCGTGCAACGCGACGTACCACGCCGTTCGTATGGTCGTACCGCACTGACGGCCACGGCGCGGGCGTGGAATATGTGGGGGGGCAGCACCGGCAAGTGACCCGCTATCTCTGCGATAGCGGCATGTGCACCGGTGTCACCGTGCCGCTGCATTTGCCTGGTGGCGCATTTGCCACCTTCAGCGGCGCGATCGATGCCGCCGCCGCCCAGGCGCCGCGTTTGGCCGAAGCGCAGTTGCTGCCCTTCCTGTTGCTGGCGCATGCCTTCCAGGCGCGCGCGCAGGAATTGCTGGACCCGCAGGAGCGCCGCTGCCACCACATCGCGCTGACCCGTCGTGAGCGCGAATGCCTGCAGTATTCGGCAAAAGGCCTGACGTCCAAGCGGATTGCCGCGGCACTCAACCGTTCAACCGCCACGGTGAACCTGCATCTGAATTCGGCCGCCCGCAAGCTGGGCGCACGCAATCGCGTGGAAGCAGTGGTGCGTGGTATGCACTATCGGTTGCTGGAGACATAAGTATTCTTTGAGCGTGCCTGTGTCGGCTGCGGCGCGCGCGGCTTCGGCGGTTTCGGAGCGGCAGAGCGCACATGCACTGCCGTTTCCCTGGCGCGGCCACCTGTGTTCTGAACGCCGATCCGTTCGTGGGCCAAATGGAGTCCAGTGGCGTTCGCAGCGGCAATAGATGCGCTGATTGGAAGCCGACATTTCGATCCCAAAGCGCTGCTGAGTCGCGCGATAGACGTTGCTTTCGGCGACGCAACGCGTTCGCTCCAACCGGCTATCGGCCAGCGCCAACCGCGCATCCGGGCGCGCCCAAACCTGTGAAATTTGCCAGTTAACCCCGCTCGGCGTGCTCGCTAGGCTCGGGGTTCATCATTGCCGTAGGCAGGCGCAGGTCATGCAGTGCACCGAGGGTTACGTCGAATTCCGCGGCTACCGCACCTGGTACCGCATTACCGGCGACCTGTGCGCAGATGCCTGCCCGCTGCTGGTGCTGCACGGCGGCCCCGGATGCACGCACGACTACGTGGACAGCTTCAAGGACCTGGCGGCCAACGGCCGCGCGGTGATCCACTACGACCAGCTGGGCAACGGCAACTCCACGCATCTGCGCAATGCCGAGCCAGGCTTCTGGACAGTGGGGCTGTTTCTGGACGAGCTGCAGGCGCTGATCGCGCATCTGGGGCTGTCGCAGTACGCATTGCTGGGCCAGTCCTGGGGCGGAATGCTGGCCGCCGAACATGCGGTGCGCCGTCCGGCCGGCCTGCGAGCGCTGGTCATCGCCAATTCGCCCGCCTCGATGGGGTTGTGGCGCGCGGCTGCGCTGCGCCTGCGCGCGCGCCTGCCTGACGATATCCAGGCCGTACTGGACGAGCACGAAGCCGCCGGTACGCTGGACCATCCGGCCTACCGCGCTGCCAGCCAGGTGTTCTACGCGCAGCACGTGTGTCGCGTGCTGCCGTGGCCTGCCGAGGTGGCGCGAACGTTCGCCGCCATCGACGCCGACCCAACCGTGTATCACGCCATGAACGGCCCGACCGAATTCCACGTGGTGGGCAGCTTGCGCAACTGGAGCATCATCGAGCGCCTGCACCGCATCACCGCGCCCACGTTGGTGCTCTCTGGCAAGTACGACGAAGCCACGCCGGAAACGGTGGAGCCCTATGCGCGCTTGATCCCGGATGCGCGCTGGCACGTGTTCGCCAACTCCAGCCACATGCCGCACGTGGAAGAACGTGCGGCGTGCATGCGCCTGGTCGGCAATTTCCTGGACGATCAGACACCGTGGCCCGGTGGACAAATGCTGCGCTCGTCAACACTGGCCAATCGCGCTGTTTGAGCGTGCAGGGTGTGCTGGGGCGATCGCCAGCGGGCCGATCAACGGCACTACGTTTCGCTGCCTGCCGCGATCATGTCGCTGTGGGCAGACACCATCCATCCGTGCCTGCGATGCGGGCCCTGCAGCGTGGGTGTGCTTCCATCGCTGCACGCAGTCCGGGCAGCTGTGTCAATGGAGGTTCGAGCATCGACGTAAGCCCGTTTCAGGCCGCTAGCGCGCGTTGATGTGCGAGCGTCGCAGCGCACAGGCCGCAGCGTGGAAGGCAACGCAGACGATCGGTAGCCATGCACGTATTCGCTCTGGTGCGCCGCGCCGGCGCTCGCGCGCGACAGCTTGCGTGCGCCTGTTCATGCCGATGTGGACGCAGCGCTGCAATGCATGACTGCAGTGCAATTGGCCAGCTGCGATCGCCAGGCATGCACTGAGTGCGCCGATGCCTGCCGCTGCGCCGGCATGTAGATCGTGACGGTTTGCAGGCGCAATCGCGCTGCACATTCCAACGCCTGCGCATCGCCGGCATCTGCAGGCGCACGCACGCATGCATCGATCCACACATGGCGATCGCCTGGCATTGGCGTGTCCTGTCCCGGCTGTCCTTCGCTGTCTCTTTTGCATGTCCCGGAAAGAGAACGCCGCGGTGTGTCTAAGTTTCGAAGATGAATAATTGTTTTATGCTTTAAATCGCGCGAAGAATGCAGCCCCCCACGCATCGCCTTGCTGTTGTCGTCGCCACTGCGCTGACGGCCGGCATCGCTTGTCGACTTCATTGGGAGAGGCTACATGATCATCAAGACGCTCCAGGGCGCACTTGCGCTTGCACTGTCCGCTTGCGCCGCCGGCGCGATTGCCGGCCCGGTTGGCTACGGTGCGGCGACTACCGGCGGCGGCAACAAGTCGCCAGTCAACGTGGCGACGTTCGAAGCGGTGCAGGCCGCCATCGATAACTATTCCGGTAGCGGCGGGCTGGTGCTCAACTACACCGGCCAGTTCGACTTCGGCAGCATCAAGGACGTGTGCGCGCAATGGAAGCTGCCGGCCAAGACCGTGCAGATCAAGAACAAGAGCGATATCACCATCAAGGGCGCCAATGGCTCTTCGGCGAACTTCGGCGTGCGTGTGGTAGGCAATGCGCACAACGTGATCATCCAGAACATGACCATCGGCTTGCTGCAAGGCGGCGAAGATGCGGATTCGATCTCGCTGGAAGGCAACTCCAGCGGCGAGCCGTCCAAGATCTGGATCGACCACAACACCATCTTCGCCTCGCTCACCAAGTGCTCCGGTGCAGGCGATGCCTCCTTCGACGGCGGCATCGACATGAAGAAGGGCGTGCACCACGTCACCGTGTCCTACAACTATGTCTACAACTATCAAAAGGTCGCGCTCAACGGCTACAGCGACAGCGACACCAAGAACGCGGCTGCGCGCACCACGTATCACCACAACCGCTTCGAGAACGTGGAATCGCGTTTGCCATTGCAGCGCCGCGGTTTGAGCCACATCTACAACAACTACTTCAACAATGTGCTCACCTCGGGCATCAACGTGCGCATGGGTGGGGTGGCCAAGATCGAGTCCAACTACTTCGAGAACATCAAGAACCCGGTGACCTCGCGCGACAGCAGCGAGATCGGCTACTGGGACCTGATCAACAACTACGTTGGCAGCGGCATCACCTGGAGCACGCCGGACGGCAGTAAGCCCTACGCCAATGCCACCAACTGGGTGAGCTCCAAGGTGTTCCCGGAGTCGCTGGGCTACATCTACACCGTGACCCCGGCAGCACAGGTCAAGGCCAAGGTGATCGCCACCGCGGGTGCGGGCAAGAACCTGGCGGAGTGACCGGTAACGCTCGGAGTCGCGCACCAGCCGTAGCGAGCACTGGTCAGGTGGGCGGGGGCGGCGCACGGGAAGCGTAGCGTTTTTGCGGGACAGGCCCATGACCGGTCGCGGCCTTCCATCTGGAGGCGCGCGCACGATCGCCGGTTGCTCCTGGCGGCATCACCGCACGTCCCCTGCTCGTTCGGTGATGTGCTTTGCCCGGTTCTTGAAGACGACGGCTCACATGCGCGCGCTGCACCGGCCGTCAGGGACAGCGGGCGCCGGCAGGTTGCCGCGCGTTGTCTACTGCAAACCCGAGCGCAAGGCGCGATCGCGCAAGGTCGCCACTCCTTCCCCGGGCTGGCGTCAAGAGGCGCGGCAGGCGCTGCGACACGGTATCGTGTCGCGATTCCATCCATGCAAGCCTGTCCATGCCGCTTCCGACCGATTCCGTTGCTGAGACCGCTGCGCCCGCCGCGCCTGCATTGCGCCATGCGCTGAAGCCGCGGCAATTGATGATGATGGGCCTGGGCACGGCGATCGGCGCCGGGCTGTTTCTGGGTTCCGGCGTGGGCATCCACGCGGCCGGGCCGGCGGTGCTGATCTCGTATCTGATTGCCGGGGCGTTGGTCATCATCGTGATGAACGCGCTGGGCGAAATGGCCGCCGCCAAGCCGGCCAGCGGGGCCTTTTCGGTGTACGCGGCCGATGCGATGGGCCCGACGGCCGGCGCCACCGTGGGCTGGCTGTGGTGGTTTCAGGTGGTGGTGGTGATTGCGGCCGAAGCGGTAGGCGCCGCCGCGCTGCTGGCCACGGTCTGGCCGGCGTTGCCGGTGCCGTTGCTGGCGTTGCTGTTCATGGCCACGTTCACTGCGATCAATCTGCTTGGCGTGCGCAACTTTGGCGAGTTCGAATTCTGGTTCGCCATTCTGAAAGTGCTGGCGATCGTGGTGTTCCTGCTGATCGGCGTGGCCTTGCTGGCGGGCTGGTTGCCCGGCGTGGCGTCGCCCGGGCTGTCCAACTTCACGCAGAACGGCGGCTTTGCGCCGAAGGGTCTGGCTGGTATCGGCTCGGCCCTGCTGGTGGTGGTGTTTGCCTTCGGCGGCACCGAAATCGTGGCGGTGGCCGCAGCGGAAACCGCCGACCCGGGACGTAGCCTGGCACGCACCATCCGCACCGTTGCCTGGCGCATCCTGGTGTTCTATATCGGGTCGATCAGCGTGATCGTGGCGGTGGTGCCGTGGACCAGCGCCGCGCTCAGCTCGCCGTTCGCGGCTGTGCTGGACGTGGCGCGCATTCCCGGTGCCGCCACGGCGATCACCCTGGTGGCGGTGGTGGCGCTGCTGTCGGCGCTCAACGCCAACCTATACGGCGCCTCGCGGATGATCTTCTCGCTGGCCCAGCGTGGCGAAGCGCCGCGGCTGCTGGCCAGGACCAGCGGCGAGCAGGTGCCGCTGGTGGCGGTGATCGCCAGCGTGTTGTTCGGCTTCGCCGCCGCAGCGCTGGAGTTGCTGTATCCGAACAAGGTGTTGCCCATGCTGCTCAACATCGTCGGCGCCACCTGCCTGCTGGTGTGGACGATCTCGCTGGTGTCGCAACTGATCTTGCGCGCCCGCGCGGACCGTGCCGGCCTTGCGTTGCCGTTCCGCATGCGCGGCTATCCGTTTCTGACGGTGTTGGCGCTGGTCATCCTGGCCGTGATCTTCGTGTTGTTGGCCTCTTCGGCCGATACGCGCGCGCAATTCCTCTCGATGGTCGCGCTGACCGCAGTCATCGCAGCGGTCAGCGAAGTTGCGCGGCGCCTGCGTGCGCGCATGTGAGGGATGGTGAGCGTGCCAGTGCGCTGGTGCGTTGCATGCGGTGGCGGGCTTGTCAGCTGTCACCAGCGGCCAGCGCGCATGACGCGAATGCGACCGGGAATTGCCCCGGTCGTTGCTGGCAAAGTTCATGTGTCCCGGTGCCGGCCTGGCCACGGATCACGGCATCGGGGTAGCGCGCCCGCAATCGCGCACGCGCGCTAATCCGCCTGTCCAGGAACCGCTGCGGTTGCACACGCAGGACTTACCGATATCGGCAGGCTTCTCGTCGCAGCATGCGGCATCGTCACCAGAGGTTTCCAGGACTCGTCGCCACCTGGTTGGATGACGACGGGTCAAACAAAAAACCGCCGCACCGATTGCAGTGCCAAGCGAAACGAGAAATGCGTCAGCAGTCCTGCGTTTTCCTCTCGGGCCGGGCACTCGCGTTGCGGATTTGATGGTCCAGTTCGGTTACTCTCATCTGAACGCACATGCTCGACCCATCAGGGCGCTCGAACAATTGCGGCGGGATATTCAATGCAGTAACGCGCTCTTATGGGTGACTTCTTCAGACGTCATTGCCGGGGTTCGCCCATGCATGCAGTTTCCTCCGACAACCTGGCTGACTTGGCTCCGCCGCGCACGCTGGACGCAGTGCATGCATTGGCGTGTCCGGTCGATACGCATCTGGATTCGCTGTATCTGTCGCGGCTGGGCGGCTTCGATTTCTGGAAGGGCGATTGGAAAGCGCATCGGCGTTCTGCGATCCTCTGGTTGATGTCCAAGACCTCGCCGAGAGGTCGCAACCAACCGCTGATGTACCACGTGAGCGGCCCAGACTTTCTTGCCGGCGGCTATGGCGGTGCCTGTTTCAGCGCCCACGCACTGTGGGAAAACCTCATCGGTGTGCCTTTTCTCGACCCCTGGAAGCACTGGGTGGCGCATCGGCGCTATGTCCAGAAGATGGTGGCGGCGAGCGATGGGCGGATGCGGCTGGCACGCAGCGCCGCCGAGCTACGCGCGATTCGCGCAGTGGGTCTGTGCTGCGCCATCCTGTCGTTGGAGGGTGCGCACATGCTTGGACCACGCGGTGTCCGCAGCCAGGCGCTGCGGCTGGCGCGTCTGGACAGTGCGGCCAAGGCCGGCGCCGCCTATCTGACGCTCAACCATTTCAGCCATACCGACATCTCCCAGGCCGGCTATGCATCGCTCAATCCGTGGCGCGAGAAGAAGGGTGCGGGGCTGACGGCGTTTGGCCGGCAGGTGGTGGAGCGCTGCATCGATGCCGGGCTTCTGGTGGATCTTTCGCATACCTCGAGCCAGGGGATCCTTGACGCCTGCGGCATCTGCATCCGTCGCAACGTGCCGGCCTTCGTCTCGCATGGCGCATCGCGCAGCGTCACGCGTGGTGTGGAAACGCGGCCCTCGCGTCACCTGGACCGGGCGCTCGACGATGCGGCGATCCGTGCCATCGTGCAGACCGGTGGCTGCATCAGCGTCATCCTGGCGCCGTACTTCTTGCAACACGTCTATCTGGCCGATGGCACGCCGGACATGGATGCCGATCTTGCCTTTGTCGTTGCGTACTACGAAGCGTTTGCCCGGCAGATTGCCGCCATAGGGATCGTCGAAGATCCATGGAAACACCTGAGTTTCGGTAGCGATTTCGATGGCGGCATTTCCAGCGTGCCGACCGGGATGCGCAGCGGGGCGGATCTGCCCAAGCTCACGCAGGCGATGCTGGATGCCGGCTGGCCCACCCAACGCATCGTGGATGTGTATAGCGGCAACTTCCTGCGCATCTGGGAGCGGGTGCGGCCATAGCGTTCCGGCGACCCGGTTGGACGGCACCGGCATGGCGGGTTGCGCCGCCTGTCGACGTGCAATGACTGGCGCGCGGCGTATCGCAGTGACAGCGTTCGCGCGATTGGGCCGCTTCGGTGCACTGCACTGCATGGCGTGTGATGCGGCGCTCTGCAGTACAAGGGCGGCAATTTGTCGCAGATGCGACGCCGTGTCGCATCGGGAACGGGCCCGACCGTCCCTATCATGATCGCGTAGCGCAGCAGCGTGCGCGCGATCGCCCGATGCAGTGCATCCCGGCGATCGCCCTGCGACCTGCACGCCGACGATCACTTTTTCCTGGAGGGTTCTCCATGGACGCACTGCTGTTATCGCGGATCCAGTTCGGATTCGTCATCGCGTTCCACGTGTTGTTTCCGGCATTCACCATCGGGCTTTCCAGCCTGCTGGCGTTTCTGGAATGGCGCTGGTTGCGCACCCGCCTGCCGGTCTGGCGCGAGCTGTATTTTTTCTGGCAGAAGATCTTTGCGGTGTCTTTCGGCATGGGCGTGGTCAGCGGCATCGTGATGGCCTTCCAGTTCGGGGCCAACTGGCCGGAATTGAGCCGCGTGGCCGGTGGCGTGATCGGGCCACTGCTGAGCTATGAAGTACTCACCGCGTTCTTTCTGGAAGCCAGTTTCCTGGGCGTGATGATGTTCGGCTGGGGTCGCATTTCCGAGCGCCTGCATTTCCTGGCCACCTGCATGGTGGCGCTGGGCACGTTGTTTTCCACGTTCTGGATCCTGTCGTCCAACAGCTGGTTGCAGACCCCGGCCGGTTATGAGGTCAGCGGCGGCGTGGTGCATCCGGTGGACTGGTTGCAGATCATCTTCAACCCTTCTTTCCCGTATCGGCTTGCGCACATGGCGCTGGGCTCGTTCATCACCACCTGCTTCGTGGTGGGTGCCGTGGGCGCGTGGTATCTGCATCGTGGCGTGCACCGCCAGGCAGGGCTGCGCATGCTCAAGCTGGCCGTGGTGTTTGCCGCGATTGCCGTATCGCTGCAGATCGTCGTCGGCGACATGCACGGCTTGAACACGCTCAAGCATCAGCCGATGAAGATCGCGGCGATGGAAGCGCACTGGCATGCCGAAAAGCCGGGCGAGGGGTTCCCGCTGGTGGTGTTTGCGTTGCCCAACGCGCAGGCCGAGCGTAACGACTATGAGGTGGCGATTCCGCGCCTGGGCAGCCTGATCCTGACCCATCGCCCGGATGGCAGCATCGCGCCGCTGACGTCGGTGCCGGCAAGCGAGCGCCCACCGGTGACGCCGGTGTTCTTCGCCTTCCGCATCATGGTGGGGATCGGCTCAATGATGCTGCTCGTGGCCTGGGTGTCTGCGTTCGCGTTGTGGCGCGGCAAGTTGGTGCAGTGGCGCTGGTTGCTGGCGGTGTGGCGCTGGATGTTGCCGAGCGGCTTCATCGCGCTGGTTTCGGGCTGGTTCGTCACCGAAATCGGCCGTCAGCCCTATGTGGTTTACGGCTTGTTGCGCACCGCCGACGCGGTGGGCCCGCAGTCTGCGCTGATGACCGCCATTTCGCTGGCGGTGTATGTCGCCGGCTACGCGTTCGTGTTCGGCTGGGGCATCTGGTATCTGGTCAAGATCGGCAAGATCGGACCGACACCGCATGATGCGCCGCAGTTGGATCATGGCGAACACACGCCCGCACGCCCGCTGTCGGCGGCCGACGAATCGATCGACGGAGCTGCATGATGGAGATGACGAGCATATTGCCGGTGGCGTGGTTTGCGGTGATCGGCTTCGGGGTGCTGATGTACGTCGTGCTGGACGGCTTCGTGCTTGGCATCGGCATCCTGGCGCCGTTCCGCAAGGACGAAGCGCAGCTGGATCTGATGATGAACACCGCCGCGCCGATCTGGGACGGCAACGAAACCTGGCTGGTGCTCGGCGGGGCAGGGCTGCTGGCCGCATTTCCCAAGGCGTATGCGGTGATCTTGTCGGCGCTGTATCTGCCGGTGCTGTTGATGGTGATGGCTTTGGTGTTCCGCGGCGTTGCATTCGAATTCCGCTTCAAGGCGCATCGCTCGCGGCGCTTGTGGAGCAATGCGTTTGCCGGCGGTTCGATCCTGGCCACCTTCGCGCAGGGCGTGATCCTGGGCGCGCTGGTGCAGGGGCTGCCGATCGAGAACGACCGCTACGTCGGCGGCATCTGGGGCTGGTTCAGCCCATTCGCGATGCTGACCGGCGCCGCCTTGGTGTTCGGCTATGCGCTGCTCGGCAGTACCTGGCTGATTCTCAAGACGGAGGGCCACGTGCAGCAGTTGGCGCGGCAGTTGAGCCGGCCGTTGACCATCAGCGTATTGATCTTCATCGGCCTGGTCAGCGCCTGGTTGCCCTCGCTGCAGTCGCATGTGATGGAGCGCTGGTTCAATGGCACGCACTATCTGTGGCTGATGCCGGTGCCGCTGCTGGTCGCCATCGTGGGCGTTGCGCTATGGCGTGCGAGCGAGTCCGCGCGCTCGGACGCGCTGCCCTTCCTGCTGGCGATGGGCTTGTTCGTACTGGGCTTTTTGGGCCTGGTGCTGGGCATGTGGCCGTATCTGGTGCCGCCGGTCTACACCATCTGGCAGGCTGCCGCGCCGCCGTCTTCGCAGCTGTTCGCGATGGTGGGGCTGGTCATGCTGCTGCCCCTGATCCTGGGCTACACGGTATGGTCGTACCGCGTCTTCCGCGGCAAGATCACCGCCGACACCGGGTATCACCACTGAGGCGCATTGGCCGTGTCATGCCCGCACGCGGGCGCGGTGCCCGCGTGGCGCTGCACAGCGTCAGCGCAGGCGCTGCTTGAACATCCATTCCCACATCGCCGGATCCGCATAGGTCGCGTCCCAGGCATTGTGGTTGCCTTGCGGATATTCGCTGTAACGCACATTGGCGCCGACGCCCTTCGCGGCCCGGTAGAGCGCGCGGTCGTCGTGCGGCGGCACCGAATCGTCCTTGGCGCCATGGAACATCCAGATCGGCACGTGCTTGAGTTGCGTCACTGCCGCGGTGTACGGGTCCGCTTCCTTCGCTACCAGGCTCACGTACAAGGTGCGGCGTTCATCGCGCGGTGCCTTGAGTGCGCCGCAGATCGGCACGATCGCCGCAAACCGTTGCGGCTGCATCAGCCCGATTTCCCAGGCGCCATAGCCGCCCATTGAAATGCCGGTGAGGTAGGTGCGCTGCGGGTCGGCAGCGAACTCGGCACTGGCCGCATCCAGCGCCGCGATCGCCATGCGCGCATTGACGCCCATCCACTCTTCGTCATTGGGCACTTGCGGCAATACGACAAGCGCGGGGAAGTCGGCGGTGTGTTCGCTCAAGTACGGGCCCAGGCCGACTTCGGCCTGATCGCGCCCATTGTCGCCGCGCTCGCCCGAGCCATGCAGGAACAGCACGATGGGCCGCGGCTGCGGCACCTTGGACGCGGGTACGAACACCTGATAGCGGTACAGGCGCCCTTCCATTTTCAGCGTGCGGGTGACGAAGTGGCCGCGGCGCTGGTCGTGGTGGCGCTCAGCCATGCTGGAACAGCCGGCCAGCAGCAGCGCAATGGCAATGACAACAAGACAACGACGAATCACGCAGCTCTCCCGACCGATCACATCTATGCAGTATTACCGCATGCCGGTGCGTTGGCGTGTCGAGGCGAGGCGATTCCTGTCGAATATTCATCTGCTTGTCGTCATCGCCTGCGTGGCCGCCGGGCGGGTAGCGCAGGTCAGGGCAGCAGGATCAACGTGGCCAGGCCCAGGAAGCTCAGAAAGCCCATCACGTCGGTCAGGGTGGTCAGGATCACGCCACCGGCCAATGCCGGATCGAAGCCCAACCGTTTCAGGGTCACCGGCACCAGCACTCCGCCGAAGGCGGCAGTGAGCATGTTCACCGTCAACGCGGTGCCGATCACCAGCGAGAGCATCGGTTGCCGGAACCAGGCCAGCACGATCAAGCCAAGCCCGATGCCCAGGCACAGCCCGTTGATCAGCGCGACAGTGAGCTCTTTCTTGAGCAAGGTCATCACGTTGGAGGAGCCGATCTGGCCCAGTGCCAGACCGCGCACCATCAGGGCCAGCACCTGGGTGCCGGCATTGCCGCCCATGCCGGCCACGATCGGCATCAGCGCCGCCAGCGCCACCAGTTTTTCGATGGTGCCTTCGAACCTGCTGACCACGCTGGAGGCCAGGAACGCGGTGCACAGATTGATGCTCAGCCAGATCAGGCGGCGCCGGAATGCGCGCCGTGCCGGGCTGAACATGTCTTCGTCTTCGTCCAGGCCGGCCGCGCTCATGGCCTGGTGCTCGGCCTGCTCGCGGATGATGTCGACCACGTCGTCGATGGTGATGCGGCCGAGCAGGATGTTGTTGTCGTCCACCACCGGTGCGGAGATCCAGTCGTGGTCGGAGAAGCGCCGCGCCACCTCGTCGGACCCATCGCCGACATCGATGGCCGGCTGCTCGTCGTCGATCAGCCGGTTGACCGGCGTGCTGTCTTCGTGGGTGACCAGCGCCGCCAGCGGCACGCGGCCCAGGTATTGGTGGCGCCGGCTCACCACGTACAGGTGATCGGTGTGGTCGGGCAGCTCGCCGCGCAGGCGTAGATAGCGCAGCACCACATCCACATTGACGTCGGCGCGCACGGTGACCACGTCCGGGTTCATCAGGCGCCCGGCGGTGTCTTCCGGATACGAGAGCACCTGCTCGAGCCGCTCGCGGTTTTCGCGGTCCATCGACTTGAGCACTTCATCGATGACGGTGTCGGGCAGGTCTTCGACCAGGTTGGCCAGATCGTCGATGTCCAGGTCTTCGACCGCAGCCACGATCTCGTCCGGGTCCATGTCGGCCAGCAGGCTTTCGCGTACTTCGTCGCCGACGTGCAGCAGCACCTCGCCATCGTCTTCCGGATCGACCAGCCCCCACACCACTTCGCGCTTGCCCGGTGGCAGCGATTCGAGCAGGTTGCCGATTTCCGCCGGCGCCAGCGTATTGACCAACCGGCGTACCGGCCCCAGGCGTCCGCTATCCAGCGCGTCGGACAGCAGGCGTAGCTGGCGCGCGGTTTTGTCGTGGCGGACGGCTTCGGCCATGCGCGGCTTCCCGGAAGAGTGGACGCGCCATCAGTCAAGGACGCGGTGCTGGGTCAGCAAGGCATTATCGCTTGCGTATGGTGACGAAACATACAGGGGCGTGCCGGATGCGTGCGGATTGCCGAAGTGATGCCGAATGCGACTTGAATTGGTGCGTCTATTGCGCGGGAGTCCGCCGCATCGGACCAACGACGTGAGGCGTGCGCAAGCTGCTACGCGTGGCCAACTCTTCGTATCGCTGCGTGCGCGGGGGCGAAGTTGCCTGAAGTACGCCGACACGCACAGCGGTTCCGGCTTGAATGGACTGTCAGGGCTTACCTCAGCAGCACGTATAGCAACAGCATCACAGCCGTAATCAGCATCACGCGGTCAACCCTTTGGGCAGTCTGTTGCCGTCGCAATGGGGTAAAGAGGATGTCTTGTCGCCGCTCGATGCGGTATGAGCGAAAATGGACTTGGTTGACGGTTGCCATGATGCGCTGATCATCGGTCCAGCCATCCTCGGGTGGCACCTCACTGTCGCTTTTGAGCTTGTACTCGATCTCGTTGAGCTCGGCCCACTGGTCCCATGGTGATTTTCGAGTTGTCATGAGGTCTCTGTGAGACCTCACCGTCGCCTGTGGCGTTAACGCAACATGGTCTGCGCATGGCCGGCCAGCCATTTCTCGATGCCCTTGCGATCGCGGGCGCGCAGCAATTTTTCGCCGTGCACGCGCAACTCGCCCAGGTGGGCGTCGCGCACCGCGCGGCGCACTTCCAGCAGGGTGGCCGGATGCAGGCTGAACTCGGTGAGCCCCAATGCCAGCAGCATCGGTACGAAGCGCGGATCGCCGGCGATTTCGCCGCACACCGCGACCGGCTTGCCACAGGTGCGTCCGGTGGCGATGACCTGGGCGATCAGTCGGAGGACGGCGGGATGCAGGGGCGAATACAGCTCGCCCAGCGCCTCGTTGTTGCGATCCACCGCCAGCAGGTACTGCACCAGGTCGTTGGTGCCGATGGACAGGAAATCGATATCGTCGATGAAGCAGTCCAGCGCCAATGCCGCAGCCGGTACCTCGATCATCGCACCCAGCGGAATATGCTCGGCGATCTCGTGGCCTTCGGCACGCAGCTGCGCGGTGAGCTTCTTCAACTGCTTGCGCAGCTGCAGGATTTCTTCGCGGCCGCTGACCATCGGCACCAGGATGCGCACCGGCCCATAGCCGGACGCACGCAGGATCGCGCGCAATTGCGCCTGTGCCACCGCCGGCCGCGCCAGCGACAGGCTCACCCCGCGCAGGCCCAGCGCCGGGTTGTCCTCATCGCTCAAGGTCAGGCCGGTGCGGTCGGCCTTGTCGGCGCCAAGGTCCAGGGTGCGGATGGTGACCGGGCGGCCGCTCATGCCCAGCACGGTGTCGCGGTAGGTGTGGAACTGTTCGTCTTCGTCCGGCAGCTCGTTGCGCTGCAGGAACAGGAATTCGGTGCGGTACAAGCCCAGGCCGCTGGCGCCGAGCGCATGCGCGTTGGCCACGTCTTCCAGCGATTCGGCGTTGGCCAGCAGGGTGATGTCGACGTTGTCGCGCGTGCGCGTGGGCTTGGAGCGCAGCCGGCCCAGCTCGCGCTGTTCCTTGGCCAGCGCACGCAGGCGCTCGCGGTAGTCGCGCAGATGTTCGGGCTTGGGGTCGACGATCACCTGGCCCGAGCCGGCATCGACAATCAACACATCGCCATCTTCGATGCGCTGCAGCGCCTCGCCGACGCCCACCACCAACGGCAGGTGCAGGCTGCGCGCCAGGATCGCGCTGTGCGACAGCGTGCTGCCGGCGGTGGTGACGATGCCGACCACGCCTTGTGCCTGCAGCTGCGCCAGCTCGGAAGGTGCCACGTTGTCGCACACCAGGATCTCGCCGGCCACACCCTTGAGGTCGGGGGCGCGCTTGTGCAAGAACGCGTGGATGCGACCGATCACGTGATCCAGATCGTCCATGCGGCTCTTGAGATATGCATCCTCCATCCCGTCGAACACTGCCGCCAGACGGTCGCGCTGCACACGCAAGGCATAGTCGGCGCTGTAGCGGTGGGTGCGGATCAGCTCATCCAGGCCTTTCAGCAGCTCGGGGTCATCGAGCAGCAATGCATGCAACTCGAGGAATTCGCCGACCTCGCTCGCCAGTGCGCCGTGCAGGCGATCGCGCAGCTGCTGCATCTCGACCCGTGCCGAGGCGATGGCTACATGCAGGCGCTGCAGCTGCGTTTCCACCTGACTGGCGGGCACGCGTTGTTCGGCCACTTCCAGGGTATGGCTCTGGCGCACGCGTGCGCGGCCAAGCGCGTTGCCGCGTGCAGCGCCATGTCCGCGCAGGCGCAGGCTCATGCGCGTCCCTGGCGCAGCGGCGCCGTGTCGGTCGCAACGGCACCGACGCCGCGCATGCTCAGCTGTCCTCGTCGAAACGGCGCTCGAACAGGTCCACCAGCGCCTGCAAGGCCTCGGCTTCGTCTTCGCCATCCAGCCGCACCACCACGCTGGTGCCTTGGCCTGCGGCCAGCAACATCACGCCCATGATGCTCTTGGCATTCACCTCGCGCCCCTTGGCCGCCAGGGTGGCGTTGCTGCGATACGACGACAACGTCTGCACCAGCTTGGCGGTGGCCCGCGCATGCAGTCCGAGTCGGTTGGAAACTATGAGTTCGCGTTCAAGCATCGTCGATGATCGCTCCGTTGCGGGTACCGGCCGCCGCAGTGGCGGGCAGCTCCTGCAATCCTTGTTCGGGGTAGTTCATCACGCGCAGCAGCATCGGCAGGCTCAGTGCGGACACCCGGCGAACCGGTGTGCCCAGCTTGGCCAGACGGTTGGCCAGATTGCTGGGGCTGGCGCCGTACAGGTCGGTCATGACCAGCACGCCGTCACCGCTGTCGACCCGGCGCATCGCCGACGATGCCTGGGGCAGCAACGCGTCCAGGTCTGCATCGAAGGGCACCTCGAATGCTTCGGTCTTCAACGGCAATTGCCGCAACAGCCCCGTCGCCACGTTCAACAACGCCGCGCCGATGCCGGGATGAGTAATGAGGAGAATGCCACAGGCCATGTCGAAACGTTAACAGGTCAGCATGACTGCGCGATAGCGTCTGCCTACACAGATGCGTTGCGAACTGAATAGCCGTTTAGGACCGCGGCAGCGACGCGGCGGCAGCATGTGCGCCATCGTGCGCTGCCGGCGTGGCGCGATCCGCGACGTGCGCAGCGCCAGCAGTACGGCCTGCAGCGCAAGCGAGCGCTGCCGTTTCCCTGCAGCGCGCGGGGACATGTCGCCATGCACGGCGGAATACCACGACGCATTGGTGGTGACGGCGACAGCGCATCGGTCGTGCAGCGTTGCATGGCGCGCCGAACGAGAACGCCAAGCGGCTTTCGGGAACGTCGGCGATCCAGTCGCACCAGCTACAGCGTCGTTGGCCTGCGCAGCGTCCGCCACACGCCAGCCAGCGCGCAAGCACTCCAACCTAAGAATAAGGCCAGCGAGCGTCTCGTCCTCAACGTAGGTAAAGCACGCTTACCTCGCAGGATGCCGCTGCAACGATTCCCGATTCCCGATCCCCGAATCCCGAATCCCGAATCCCGAATCCCGAATCCCGAATCCCGAATCCCGAATCCCGAATCCCGAATCCCGAATCCCAGCCCCTCAGTCCTGCTCGCGATGAAACGTCGCCACTTCCGGCCAGCCTTGTTCGCGCGCATGTCGGGCCATGCGTTCGGCCATGTACACCGAGCGGTGCTTGCCGCCGGTGCAGCCGAAGGCGATGGTCACATAGCTGCGGGTGTCGTTGCGCAGCCGCGGCAGCCAGGTGTCGAGCAGGTCCACGATCTGCGCGCTGTAACGCTGCACGTCGGCCTCGTTGTCCAGATAGTCGCGCACGCCGGCATCGCGGCCGGTCAGCGGGCGCAGCTCCGGATCCCAATGCGGATTGGGCAGCACGCGCGCATCGAACACGAAGTCGGCTTCGGCCGGCACGCCGCGCTTGTAGGCAAACGATTCGAACAGCAGCGACAGCCGATCATGGGAACCAAGCGCGAACTCGGTGACCACGCGGCGGCGCAATTGATGCACGTTGAGGGTGCTGGTGTCGATGACGGCATCGGCCTGCGTGCGCAAGGGTTCGGTCAACTGGCGCTCGCGGGTGATCGCTTCCGGCAATGCCAGGCCGAGATGGCTGAGCGGGTGGCGGCGACGGGTATCGGCATACCGCTTGATCAACGCCTCGTCGCTGGCCTCGAAAAACAGCAGCCGCGCCTCGATGCCGTATTCCTGCGCGGCCTGGCGCCACTGCGCCAGCTGGGTCAGGTCGCTGCGGCTGCGCACATCGATGCCCACCGCCAGGCGCTGGTCGCCGATCGGGTTGCCACGCAGGCGGCTTTTGACGAAGTCCGGCAGCAGCTCCACCGGCAGGTTGTCCGAGCAGTAGTAATCCAGGTCTTCGAAGGTCTTCAGCGCGACCGATTTGCCCGAGCCGGACAGCCCGCTCACGATCATCAGCGTGGAGGGCGCGATACTCATGGCGTGCGTCGCTCCAGCAGGTTGCTATGGCGGGCGATGAACATCGCGGCCGGGTCGATGCCCTTGGTGCGCAGGATATGCAGCCGGGTCGCCGCTTCGGTCAGCACGGCCAGGTTGCGGCCGGGCATCACCGGCAGGGTGATCAGCGGCACGTCCAGGTCCAGCACATGGCGGCTGCCGGAGTCGCCGGTCAGACGCTCGTAGCCGGACGGCGTGGGCTCGGTCATCGGCCGGGTCAGGTGCACGATCAGGCGCAGGTACTTGTTCTTCTTCACCGCGGTGTCGCCGAACATGTCGCGCACATTCAACACGCCGAGGCCGCGCACTTCCAGCAAATCCTGGAGCAATTCGGGGCAGGTACCGTCGAGCACGTCGGGCGCGATCTGGGTGAACTCGGGCGCATCGTCGGCCACCAGCCGGTGGCCGCGGCTGAGCAGTTCCAGCGCCAGCTCGCTCTTGCCCGAGCCGGCTTCGCCGGTGATCAGCACGCCGATCGAGTAGATCTCCATGAACACGCCATGCAGCGTGACCCGTGGCGCCAGCGTGCGCGCCAGATGGTAGGAAAGGTGGTTGAGCAGTTCGTGGCCGCGCTTGGACGAGATCCACAGCGGCGTATTGGATTCGTCGGCCGCCGCGCGCAGATCTTCCGGGCAGGACTGGTTCTTGCTGATCGCCAGCGCCAGCGGTTGCACCTGGATGATCTTTTCGATGGTTTCCCAGCGCTGGCGCGCATCCAGCGAGTCCAGCCAGGCCAGTTCCTCGGTGCCCAAGATCTGCACCTTGTTGGGATAGATCACATTGAGGTAGCCGGCCAGCGACGGGCGCCGCGCGTTGTTGCTGCCGGCCTGGATCTCGCGGTGCTCGCCCTTGGGACCGGCGACCCAGCGCAGGGCCAGCTTGTCGCGCTGCTGGTCGAACAGTTCGCGTGCGGTGATGCTGGTATTCATGCCGCACTCGCCTGCGTGGGCGGCACGTCGGCGAGCAGCGCCATCAGGGCATCGGCATTGGGTGCGGCGCGCAGGTTTCGACGGAAGTCGGCATCGGAGAATCGTTCGGCCAGCTCGGACAGCAGCATCAGGTGCTGGTGGGTGTAGTGCGCCGGCACGGCCATGGCAAACACCAGGTCCACCGGCTCGTCGCCGCCGAAGGAGACCGGCGTGGCCAGCCGCAGCAAGGCCCCGCGTGGCTCGGTGAGATTGGGGCAGCGCCCATGCGGAATGGCGATGCCGTGGCCAATGGCGGTACTGCCCAGGGCCTCGCGCTCGCACAGGTTGGCGTAGAGCTCGTCGGCGCCGGCCTGACGACAGGAGAGCAGGTCGGCGGCGGCATGCAGGACGGTGTCGCGATCGGCGGCCGGCGACACCAGGGTGCGCACGGCCGCCATCAGATCGGTTAAGGGCATGAGGGCATCAAGCGGGAAGCGTCACGCAGGATTGTCGCGCACCTCGCGGGCGTGGTGGTTACATTTCTTCTCTTTGTGCTTGAGGACCAGGCGGTCGAGCTTGTCGACCAGCAGGTCGATGGCCGCATACATGGTGGAGCCGCTGGCATCTGCGTGCAGGGTGCGACCGGGAAGGTTGACGGTGGCGACCACGTGGTGGTCCGGCTTGCGGACGGCCAGCTGCGTTCGGACTTCGCAGTGCTGGTCGAAATGGCGCTGCAATCGCTGCAGCTTGCTTGCCACGTACTCCCGCAGGGCGGGGGTCACTTCAAGCTGGTGGCCATACGTCTCGATACGCATCGGATACCTCCATTGGTCGGTGGGCCAATGAACCGTTCCGGTGATCCGACAAACCCGGCGCATGCCGGCGTTGCGGTGGTTGCAACGTCAGGCGATGCGCACGCGTTCGTGGGAGGCGGAAATGTTCATGGCCTCACGATACTTCGCAACGGTGCGCCGCGCCACTGGTACGCCGGATGTTTTCAGCAGGTCGGCCAGTTTGGCGTCGGAGAGCGGTTTGCGCGGGTTTTCCGCGTCGATCAGGCGCCGGATCATGGCCTGGATGGCGGTGCTGGAGGCCTCGCCGCCGCTGTCGGTGTCGATGCCGGAGGCGAAGAATGCGCGCAGCGCGATGGTCCCGCGCGGGGTGCGCACGTACTTGCGGGCGATCGCGCGGGAAATGGTGGATTCGTGCAGCCCGAGCTCGCCTGCGATTTCGCGCAGCGTCAGCGGGCGCAAGGCCTGCGCGCCGAACTCCAGGAACCCGGCCTGGTGTTCCAGCAGGCAGCGCACCACCCGCAGCAGGGTCTCGCCGCGCGCCTCCAGGCTCTTGAGCAACCAGCGTGCCTCCTGCAACTGGCCGCGCAGGTAGCCGGCGTCGGACTCGCCGCAACTGCGGATCAGGTTTTCGTAGCCGCGGTGGATGGTGACCTTGGGCTGCGCGCGGCCGGCCAGCGCGGCCCGCCAGACCCCGCGCTGGCGCCAGATCACGCAATCGGGCACGACATAGGTGTCCTGCGACAGGTCGCCGATCTGTTTGCCCGGGCGCGGGTCCAGCGAGCGCACCAGCTGCACCGCCTGTTCCACATCGGCAGTGGAGCGCTTGAGCTCGTGGGCCAGCCCGGTCACGCCGCTGCGCGGCAGCCGTTCCAGCGGGCCGGCAACGATCTGCAGCGCCAGCTCCCGGCCAGGCGTGTCCGCATCGAGCACCCCCAGCTGCAACGCTAGGCATTCGCCCAGGGTGCGCGCGCCCACGCCCACCGGGTCGAAGCGCTGGATCTGATGCAGGACGGTGAGCACATCGGCCTCGTCGACCGCTGCGCCCAGCGCCAGGGTTTCGAGAATGGCCGACAGCGGTTCGCGCAGGTAGCCGTTTTCGTCGAGCGCGTCGATCAGCATCGCGCCGATCTGGCGGTCGCGCGGCGACAGCGGCGACAGATGCAGCTGCCACAAGAGGTGGTCGGCCAGTGTTTCGGATTCGGCCACGCGCTCTGCGGCATCGCCGGACTCGTCGTCGTCGAAGCTGCCGCCGCTGCCCGAGCCGGTCCACTGCAGTTCGTCCTGCGACCAATCCTCGTCGCGCTCGGCAGGCGCGACTTCTTCGCGCTGAGGTGCTTCGGCGGACGCGGACGGCGAGGCGTCCACCGCGACGTCGCTGGCCGCATACGCGGCTTCGTCGGCCCACTCCAGCAGCGGATTGGTTTCAACGGCCTCGGCGATTTCCACTTCCAGCTCGGTGGTGGACATCTGCAATAGCTTGATCGCCTGACGCAATTGCGGCGTCATGACCAACTGCTGTCCTAACGATGTCTGGAGCCGGGCTTTCATGCGGGCACTGACTGGAAAAAGCGTTGGCGCGGCGACGCGCTCAAAGGCGGAAAGTTTCCCCCAGATACACGCGACGGACGTCGGGATTGGCTAGCAGCGTGTCCGGTGCCCCCTGCGCCAGCACGCCCCCCTCGGCGAGGATATACGCGCGGTCGCAGATTCCCAAGGTCTCGCGCACGTTGTGGTCGGTGATCAGGACACCGATGCCGCGCTCCTTGAGGTGGATGATGATGCGCTGGATCTCGCCGACCGAAATCGGGTCCACGCCGGCGAAGGGTTCGTCCAGCAGCATCATGCGCGGCTTGGCCGCCAGCGCACGTGCGATCTCGCAGCGGCGCCGCTCGCCGCCGGAGAGGCTGGCGCCGAGTTGATCGGCCACGTGGGTGATCTGCAACTCTTCCAGCAGCGAGACCAGTTCTTTCTCACGGCCGGCGTTGTCGAGTTCCTCGCGCAGCTCCAGCACCAGGCGGATGTTGTCGGCCACGGTGAGCTTGCGGAAGATCGAGGGTTCCTGCGGCAGGTAGCCGACGCCCAGCTTGGCGCGTGCGTACATCGGCTCGGCAGTGAGGTCGCGGCCGTCCAATTCGATCCGCCCGGCATCGGCTTCGACCAGACCCACGATCATGTAGAAGCACGTCGTCTTGCCGGCGCCGTTGGGGCCGAGCAGGCCCACCACCTCGCCGGCCTCGAGCGTAAGGCCGAATTCCTTGACCACTTCGCGTTGCTTGTACTTCTTGCGCAGACCGGTGGCGACCAGCATTACTTCTTCCCCTGCGGCTTGGCAGCGGGCTTGGCGGCTGCCGGGGCCGGGTTGGTCGCCGGTGCGGCAGCAGGCGCCGCTGCTCCCGGAGCTGCGGTCTTGGGCTGGATGATGGTGCGCACGCGGCTACCGTCGCCGCCGCTCTGCATGTTGCCGGTCTTGGTGTTGTAGACCATGCGCTGGCCGGCGTTGGTGCCCTTGGGCGAATCGACCTTGTAATTGCCGGTCAGGATGATGATTTCGTCGGCGACCTTGTATTCGATGTTGTCGGCCTGGCCGTGCATCATCGCGCCGTCGTCCATCTCCTGCTTGAGCGTTGCCTGCTTGCCGTTGAGCACCACGCGATCGGTCTGGCCGTTCTTCTGGAAGATATCGGCGGTGTCGGCGTGGATTTCCAGCGTGCCCTGGGTGATCACCACATTGCCGCTGAAACGGCACTTGCCGCTGTCGTCGAGCATGTTGCAATCGTTGGCATTGGAGTCGATCGCCATCGGCTGGTTGCGATCGCTGGTCTTGGCCATTGCCAGTGCAGGCAGCAGCAGTGCGGCAAACGCCAGTTTAGCGGGCAGCATTCGGTTCATAGCGGGTCTTGACCTGAGAGAGGAGCTTGTACTGGCGTGATTTGAGGTCGGCTTCGAAGCCGACGCCGCTCTGCATGATACCCGGGCGGGTCATGGTCACCGGCGCGTCGGTCTTGGCGATGTTCTGTTGCGGGAACACGTCCAGGCTTTGGGTACGGAACGTGGTTGGCGGAGTGGCGCCGCCGGTGGGGCTATCGCCCTCGACATCGCCGCGCAGGCGCAGCTGGGTGCCGTCCGGGTTGACCCACCCGGTCTTGGAGCGCAGGGTCCACGGCAGGTTGGCGTTATCGGGCATCAGGAACACCGGCGTGGTGATGTCGGCGGTCTGGTCGGCCCGGTTGCGATGCATCTCCGGTGCGCGCAGCGTCATCGATTCCTTGCCGCTCTGCTTGTCCAGGGCGATCAACTCGAAGTCGCGCAGGATGTAGTCGGCGCCGGACTCCTGCACGGCCGCGGCGGCCGGGCGCGCGCGCTGCTTCCAGGCCGACCAGCCGGAGACGACGGCGGCGACGAACAGCACCACGCCCAGGGTGGTGCGCCAGCTCCAATTCATGCCGAGAACCCTTCGATGATGCGTTCGACCTGGCCTTGTGCGGCCAGCACCACATCGCAGACTTCGCGCGCGGCGCCTTCGCCGCCACGGGCGCGGGTATGCCACTGCACGCGCTCGGCGATCCAAGGGTGCGCGTTGGCCGGCGCCACCGGCAGGCCGACTGCGAGCAGGGCAGGCAGGTCGGGGAGGTCATCGCCCATGAACAGCACCTGGTCCAGCGACAGGCCGTGCTCCTGGCACAGTGCCAGCACCGCCAGGCGCTTGTTCTTGACCCCGATCTGCACATGCAGGCCCAGATCCTGGCCGCGCTTTTCCGCCGACAGGCTGGCGCGCGCAGTGATCAGCGCGACATGGATGCCAGCGTGATCGAGCTGCTTGAGACCCTGGCCATCGAGCACATTGAACGCCTTGCTCTCGTGACCGGCGTGGTCGTAGTACAGGCGGCCGTCGGTCAGCGTGCCGTCGACGTCGAAACAGGCCAGGCGGACGCGCGCGGCGCGCTCGATCAGCTCGGCGGGAAGGTGCTGCAAAGGGGAATAGGGCATCGGCACGAATCGGTGAGAACGGGGTCCGGCGGTTGAAAACTGAACCTGTTAAACCACCTTGGCGCGCAACAGGTCGTGAATGTTCAATGCACCCACCGCGCGGTGCTGCGCATCCACCACGATCAGGCCGTTGATCTTGTAGTCCTCCATCAGCCGCGCGGCCTCGGCGGCCAGCTGGTCGGCGCCGATGGTGCGCGGGTTGCGCGTCATCACCTGCGCGATGCCGGCGCTGCGCACGTCGATGTCGCTGTCCAGCGCACGGCGCAGGTCGCCGTCGGTGAACAGGCCGATCAGACGGTCGTCGGCGTCCACCACGGCGGTCATGCCCAGCCGCTTGCGGCTCATTTCCATCAACGCCTCGCTCAGGCTGGCGTCTTCGCGCACACGCGGCAGGCCCTCGCCGGCGTGCATCACATCGGTGATGTGCAGCAGCAGGCGCCGGCCCAGGCTGCCGGCCGGGTGCGAGCGGGCGAAGTCGTCGGCGGTGAAGCCGCGCGCATCCAGTAGCGCTACCGCCAGCGCATCGCCCATCGCCAGCGAGGCGGTGGTGCTGGAGGTCGGGGCCAGGTGCAGCGGGCAGGCCTCGGCGGAGACGCTGACGTCCAGGTGCACGTCGGCGGCCTGGGCCAGGGTGGAACTGGCGCGCCCGGTCATGGCGATGATCGGGTTGCCCTGGCGCTTGAGCACCGGCAGCAGCATGCGCACTTCGTCCGATTCCCCGGAGTACGACAGCGCCAGCACGATGTCGGCCTCGGTGATCATGCCCAGGTCGCCATGGCCGGCCTCGCCGGGGTGAACGAAGAACGCCGGCGTGCCGGTCGAGGCGAGGGTGGCGGCGATCTTGCGCGCCACATGGCCGGACTTGCCCATGCCGGTGGCGACCACCCGTCCGCGCGAGGCCAGCACCAGCCGGCAGGCCGCGGCAAACTCGCTGCCGATGCGTGCGCCCACGCTGGCCAGGGCCTCGCGCTCGATCTCCAGCACGCGCTGGCCGCTGGCGACCAGGCTGGCGTCGCTGACGGTGGCGGAGGGCAAGTGCGAGACAGCCATGCAGGACTCGGGTGAAGAGTAGAATGTGCGCTCATTTTATGAGGAAACGCCCTTTGGACGCCGAAACCATCCGTAAACTCATCGAATCCGGCTTGCCCGAAGCCCGCGTCGACGTGCACGGCGACGACGGCGTGCACTTCGAGGCCACCGTGGTCAGCCCGGCCTTTGCCGGCAAGGCCCCGCTGGCGCGGCATCGTATGGTTTACGCCACCCTGGGCGATCTGATGGGTGGGGCGATCCACGCGCTGCAGCTGAAGACCCTGACGCCCGAGGAAGGCTGAACGCAGCCGCCGCGCTCGCCATCAGGCGGGCTGGGCCGAAAGCGGTGTGCAGGGCAGGGGCGGTAAGCGTTATGCACCTGCATTCCTCGGCTGGTGTCGTCCACGCTCACGCAGTCACGGTATCCAGCGCGTCCCGGGCCGTACCCGGCGCCGCTCGATCCCCCGGTTTCACCGCGCGCCGCGTGCACTACGGTCGACACGTCCCTCTCCTCATTCCCCCGACATCCTTTCTACTTTCGGATTTCTCAGATTCCCATGGCAAAAATCGTAGTGACCGGCGGCCAAGCGCTGCATGGCGAAGTCAATATTTCCGGTGCCAAGAACGCAGTGCTGCCGATCCTGTGCGCGACCCTGCTGGCCGATGCGCCGGTGGAAATCAGCAACGTGCCGCACCTGCACGACGTGATCACCACGGTGAAGCTGCTCAGCGAGCTGGGCGCCGAGGTCACCATCGACGAAGGCACGCTGGCCAAGGGCCGCTCGATCCTGGTCGACCCGCGCTCGGTCACGCACCAGGTCGCGCCCTATGAGTTGGTCAAGACCATGCGCGCCTCGATCCTGGTGCTGGGCCCGCTGCTGGCGCGCTACGGCACTGCCGAAGTGTCGCTGCCCGGCGGCTGCGCGATCGGCTCGCGCCCGGTGGACCAGCACATCAAGGGCCTGCAGGCGCTGGGTGCCGAGATCAGCGTGGAGAACGGCTACATCAAGGCCACCAGCAACGGGCGCCTGAAGGGCGGCCGCTACGTGTTCGACATGGTCAGCGTCACCGGCACCGAGAACGTACTGATGGCCGCCGTGCTCGCCGAAGGCACCACGGTGCTGGAAAACGCGGCGATGGAACCGGAAGTCACCGACCTGGCCGACTGCCTGATCGCACTCGGTGCGCAGATCGAAGGCGCCGGCACGCCGCGCATCGTGGTGCAGGGCGTCGAGCGCCTGGGCGGCGGCCATCACGCGGTGTTGCCCGACCGCATCGAAACCGGCACCTTCCTGGTCGCCGCGGCGATGACCGGCGGCAGCGTCACCGTGCGCCGCGCGCGCCCGGAAACGCTGGATGCGGTGCTGGACAAGCTGACCGAGGCCGGCGCCACCATCACCACCACCGCCGACAGCATCACGCTGGACATGCAGGGCAAGCGTCCGCGCGCAGTCAGCCTGACCACCGCGCCGTACCCGGCGTTTCCCACCGACATGCAGGCGCAATTCATGGCGCTCAACTGCGTGGCCGATGGCGTGGGCGTGATCAACGAAACCATCTTCGAAAACCGCTTCATGCACGTCAACGAGCTGCTGCGCCTGGGCGCGGATATCCAGGTCGAAGGCCACACCGCCATCGTGCGCGGTGCCGAACGCCTGAGCGGCGCGCCGGTGATGGCGACCGACCTGCGCGCGTCGGCATCGCTGATCCTGGCGGGCCTGGTCGCCGATGGCGACACCACCATCGATCGCATCTACCACCTGGACCGTGGCTACGAAAACATCGAGGAGAAGCTGGGGGCGCTGGGCGCGACCATTCAGCGCACCGCATGATCCTGCGCGGCCGTTTCACCACCCGGCGCAAGATCCTGCTCGGCGTGATCGTGCTGATCCTGGCGTGGCTGGCCTATGCCTGGAGCGTGGGCATGGCCATCACCCAGGGCGTGGAGTTCAAGGACATGGACTGGAACAACGACGGCACTGCCAGCCGCGAAGAGATCGCGCAGTCGTTCTATGCAGTGGCTGTGAAGAAGACCGTCGAAGGCAAGCGCCATTGCGACCTGTTCTATTGGCGCAAGAACGACCAGCAGATTCGCGTGGATTGCCGCACGGTGTTCATGACCGGCGATGACAAGGCTGCTGGCAAGCCCTGATAGGTTGTCGCTCGGTCTGGCTCCGATCGGTGTGTGAAGAGCGGCTGAGCTGCGGCTTGGCTGCGGGGTGCTTGCCGCCCGCCATCACGGACACGCTGCAAGTACGTCTATGTCAGCGCTTTGGCGGCATCCACGCTGCCAAAGGTCCCGCGACGGTGAGCGGGCAAGGACCGGTGATGATGGTCGGTGTGCAGAGTTCGACCGAGCAACATTCAGTGCTCCGGCGTGGCTTCTTGGTTCTTCAATCCAGGCACGTAAAGTGTTTGAGGTGGTGTCCTCACCGTGTCTTCAACCGACCGTTGCTGCTCCCGCTTTCAACCACGCGGCGCGCGAACTGCCTGGTGCGGTGTCCTCGCTGATTGCGGGACCGTGTGGCGGCATGGATGCCGCCACCGAGCCTCCACGGACGGATTCACGGCGTATCCCGGGAGCGGTGAGGGCACCGCACACTCGGTTCACCACGCTTTAAACCGCGATTGGCAGATTGCCCGTCCAATAGTGGTGCCCAGCAGCGCACCTCAGCGCATTCCTGGGCACGCTCGGTGGCGCGCGGGTCGCTCAGCGCAGCGACTTGATGGTCAGATCCAGCGCGTCTTGGCCTTTTTCCTTTTGCAACAGGCGCGCCGGGACCGGCAGGTCCTTGACCACCCACGCAATCAATTCCTTGTCGCCATCCACGCGCGACACCTTGGTGGCCTGCTCCTGCTTGCCGTTGACGGTGATGGTTTCCTTGCCGACCACCTTGTAGCTCATCGGCTTGATACGGCCTTCGTCCACCATGCGGTAGTTCAGCGGCTTGCCGGCGGCCAGGTCACGGGTGATCGCCAGGTTGATCAGCAGCGCATCCATGTCGCCGGGCTGCAGTTTCACCGGGCCGCGGCGGTCCGGCTTGATGTCGCCGCCCCAGGTCGCCTGACTGGTCTTCCAGTCGTAGTTGGCGGTGACGTTACGGCGCTTGACCATCATCGACGAGGTGTCGTTGCTGCTGACCGGGCGCAGTTGGCCATTGGCTTCTTCGAACACCGTGCTCTGGGTCAGGTTGGCCAGCTGGTTCTGGATGGTCAGCGTATAGCGCCACTGGTTGGCGCCGGCAGCGGCCAGGGTCATGGTGCCGTTGGCCTGCATGCCCATGTAGTTGGCCGAGTAGTCGGCCTGGAACGGTTGCATGGCAAATGCGGGCACGCTGGACATCGCCAATGCGGCGGCAGCGATCACGGCGCTGGTACGGGAGAAGATTTTCATCGCTTAGGCTCCTTGGTATTCGACCAGGCGCAGATCGATCTGATCCTCACCTTTGTCACGTTGCAGGATGCGCACCGGAGTGGGGACCCCGTTGGCGATCCAGAGGATGGTTTCGTTGTCGCCGCTGTTGACGCGGTACACCCGCAACGCGTCGTAGCTCAGATCGCCCACCTGCACCACTTCGGTGGCATCGGCAGCGCGGTAGTCGTATTTGCGCACCTTGCCCACGTCGACATAGCGATAGCTGAGGCTGCGCCCGGGTTGCGCGTCGCGCATCAGCGACAGGTTCAGCGACAACGCGCTCTGGTCGCCGTGCTGCAAGGGAATCGGCTGCTGGCGATCTTCCTTCAGATCGCCGTTCCATTGCGCTGTGCCGGCCTGCCAGTTGTAGACGCCGGTGACCTTCTTGCCGAAGAACACCGCCTTGCGCACGGTGCTCTGGCTCAGCGGCACATACGTGTCGCCATCCACGCGGAACACCGTGCTCTGCTCCAGGTTTAGGCCCAGGATGCTGGCGAAGCCCTTGCGGCCACGCACCGACATGTCGATGCGCCACTGGCTACCCTCGCCGTGACTGACCTGCATGGTGGCATCGCCCGCTTCCTTGCCACGATAGAACGCTTGATAGGTCGCCACGAACGGCTCCAGCGGCGGCGGCGTCCAGGTGCTGGCGGGCAGGGCAACGGGCGGCGTCGGCGCGGCGCCCGGAGTCGTGACCGGGGCGGGCACCGCTGGCACAGGCGCGGCGGGCGCTTGTTGCGCACGGCCGGTGCCGGCCTCGGCAAGCAAGGCAACAGTTAACAGCGCGGCGGCGATCTGGATGACGTTCATGCGCTGGTCGCGGGCACGGAGGCCGCAAGGATGTCCGGAACGGGATGAGGGGAATGTCTTCCGCATTCAGGCGAGCGCGGTGTTTGCGGACTCTAGTCGCAGTGGCGTAAACAGGCACTGACCGTCGATAAGCACGCTGTCGCCGTGCACCGCGACGCGGCCACTGGCTAGCAGCTCCAGCGTGGCCAGGAGCAGCGGGTGCTCGCGCGCCAGCACCCGCGCGGCCAGCTGCTCGGCGCTGTCGCAGGGCAGGACCGGCACGCGCGCCTGCGCGATCACTGCGCCGGCATCCAGCTCCGGCACCACCAGGTGCACGCTGGCACCGTGCTCCGCATCGCCGGCTTCCAGCGCGCGCGCGTGCGTGTGCAGCCCGCGGTATTTGGGCAGCAGCGACGGGTGGATGTTGAGCATGCTCCCGGCGAAACGGCGCACCAGCGGCTCGCCCAGGATGCGCATGTAGCCGGCGCAGATCACCCAGTCCGGCTGCACGGCGGCGATAGCATCGCCCAGCGCGGCATCGAAGGCAGCGCGGTCGGCGAAATCGCGCGGGCTGGCGCTCCAGCGCAGCGCTTGCTCGACCTTGTGCAGGGCCGGCGCCTGCGGCCGATCGGAGAACACCCCGACCACCTCGGCATGCAGGCGCCCGCTGGCGATCGCATCCAGGATGGCCTGCAGGTTGCTGCCGCGCCCGGACGCCAGCACGGCCAGGCGCAGGCGGGCGTCAGGTGCGTGCATTGGATAACGTCCTCACAACGGGGTAGGCCGCCAGGCTGCCAAGGGTGGCCAGCAGCATGTCGGTATGCGCATCCCAGAGGTCGCCCTGCTGGCCGTTGTAGGCTTCGGCCGCCTGCGGCGACAGCAGCAGCGCGATGCCCCATTCGAACCATTCGTAGACCAGGCTGACGCACATGATGGTCATCGCCGTCAGCACGAACGCTTGCCGAAGCGTCAGGCGTGGCCACCGCTGCATCGCCAGCTGCGCAATGGCTGGCGTGAAGCACAGCCCGAACAGCAGATGGATCAGCCGATCGAAATGATTGCGTGTCCAGCCGAACGTGGCGCTGGGCGACCAGTGCAGCAGCTGCAGGCTCCATTGCTCATAGGGCACGTTGGAATACAGCCAGCGTGCGCCAATGCAGTGCATGGCGATGAACACGCAGATGGCCAAGAATGCACCCGTGCCCAGCTGCCAGCGACGGTCGGCCCACACCATCGCAAGCAGCCCCAGCACCGTCAACGAACTGTGCAGTGCCTGTTCCACCGGCCACAGCGGCGAGATCCAGCTCACCGAAAAGACCGCAACCGTGATGAGCAATGCCGCCAGCTTGGGAAGGCGCAACGCGGATGTGCTCACGTCGATCTCAGGTGGCGGGTGCGGCGATGCCGAACAACGCCTTGACCTGCGGACGCAGCAGCACCACCAGCGTAAACACACCGACGACGGTGCCGAACGGCATGAACGAGCAGGAGATGCCGGCCACGATCAGGCACAACAGATGCCGCCTGCGCTGGGCGATGCAACGGCCGGCATAGGCCATGAAGCCGGCCATGCTGAGTCCACCCAGGATGAGCATCGCTGCAATGATCACGAAGACCCAGCCGAACAGCTGTATCTCCTGGGGCGCCGCCTGCCCGGTGCTGTCCTTCATGGGCAGCCGCCCGGTCACGATGGCCAGCCCCATGAACAGGTGGATCAGCGGAATCAGCGAAAACAGCCCGGTGATGCCAGCCAGCACGTAGTGGAAGATCGACAGCAGCTTGAGGTGCTGCAGATCTTCGGCGCTGGCAGCGACAGTGGCAGCGGAAGGGCTGGCGATCGGGGACGCGTCCATGCAGGTCTTCTCTCAGCCGATCCGCACGCGTTCGTCGCCGTGCGCACTGACCACCTGGCCGATACGCCAGTGCGCCAGCGACTGCGCATCCAGCGCCTGCTCGAGCGTGGCGGCTTGCTCGGGCGAGGCGATCAGCACGAAGCCGATGCCGCAGTTGAAGGTGCGCCACATTTCGGCATCGGCCACCGCACCTTCGCGCTGCAGCCAGGCGAAGACCGGCGGCAGCGTCCAGGCGGTGGCATCGATGTCCAGGCCCAGCCCGTCCGGAACGACGCGGATGATGTTTTCGGTCAATCCGCCGCCGGTGATATGGGCCATGGCATGGATCGCCTCGCCATGCGCCTTGAGCAGCGCCAGCACCGGCTTGACGTACAGCGCGGTCGGCGCCATCAGCGCATCGATCAGCTTGCTGCCATCGTCCAGTACGTGTTCGGCCGGGGCGCCGGCGCGCTCGTAGATCTTGCGGATCAACGAATAGCCATTGGAATGCGGGCCGGAGGAGGCGATGCCGATCAGCACGTCGCCGGCGCGCACCTGCGCGCCATCCAGCAGCTGCGATTTTTCCACCGCGCCCACGGTGAAGCCGGCCAGGTCGTATTCGCCCGGCGGGTACATGTCGGGCATTTCGGCAGTTTCGCCGCCGATCAGTGCGCAACCGGAGAGCTCGCAGCCACGCGCGATGCCGCCCACCACCGCCGCGGCGGTGTCCACATTCAGCTTGCCGGTGGCGAAGTAATCCAGGAAGAACAGCGGCTCGGCGCCCTGCACCAGCACGTCGTTGACGCACATGCCCACCAGATCGATGCCGATGGTGTCGTGCCGGCCCAACTGCTGGGCCAGCTTGAGCTTGGTGCCCACGCCGTCGGTGCCCGAGACCAGCACCGGCTCCTTGTATTTGCCGGACAGGTCGAACAGCGCGCCGAAGCCACCCAGGCCGCCCATCACCTCTGGCCGGAAGCTGCGCTTGACCAGCGGTTTGATGCGTTCGACCAATGCATTGCCGGCGTCGATGTCGACACCCGCGTCGCGGTAGGTCATGGGCGAGGGGCTGGAAGGCGTTTGGCTGGTCACGGGCGGGGGTGGCTCGGCGGTAAAGGCAGCGATTTTAGCAGCCACGTTGGCGCTAGCGCCCCATTCGGGCAACAATTCACCCGGATACGCTTATGTCATGGAACCGTCGATGCGCCGCAGTCTCGCTTTCTTTCTCGCCCTCGTGGTCGCCATGCCCGTTGCCCCGGCCTTTGCGCAAGCAGACCTGCGCACCGAAGGCGACGTTGCCAAGGCGCAAAGTGCCTACGACGCCGAAGTGCCGGTCAATAGCCAGAGCGAATCCGATCGCCCCGGCGCACTGGCGCGCGCGCTGGGTGCAGTGCTGGGCAAGGTCTCCGGCGACCGCGGCGTGATGAGCCGCCCCGGCGTGCCGCAGGCGCTGCGCAACGGGCCCAACTACGTCGACCACTACGACTACCGCCAGGATCAGGGCACCTCGCGCACCGGCGCGCCGACCTTCCGTACGACCCTGGTGGCACGGTTCCGGCAATCGGATGTGGATGGCCTGATCGCCGCGCTGGGCCTGCCGGTGTGGCCGTTGCCGCGCCCCAAGCCGGTGCTGTGGTTGGCCATCGACGACGGCAGCGGCCCACGTCTGGTTGGCGTGGCCCAGGCCAATGCCGCGCGCAGCGTGCTGGACCGTGCGATCGAACGCGGCTACCGACTCGGGTTGCCGAGCGGCGCGGCCGCCGAGCAGGCACTGGCTGGCGCGATCTGGCGCAAGGACACCGCCGCGGTGTCGCGCGCCTCGGCCAAGTACAGCCCGCCGATGCAGCTGATCGGCAAGCTCTACCGCAGTGACGCCGGCTGGACCGCCGATTGGGTGTTCGTGGACAACGGCAATGTGCTGTCCAGCTGGACCAGCAGCGACGGCGACGCACGCCGCGCCATGGCGGCCGGTGCCGACGGCGCCGCCGATGCACTGGTCAAGCGCTATGCCAAGCGGGTGGATTCGGGCGTGCCCGGTGTCTACCGCGTGGTGATCACCGGCATCAGCAGCGCCGACGACTACCTGCGCGTGTCGGCCGCGCTGCAGGGCGTTTCGGTGGTCCGCAGCATTCGCCCGGTCAGCGCCAATGGCGACCGGATGGAACTGGACCTGGAATTGCTCACGGGTATTTCCGGCCTCAACCGTATGCTCGGCGACAACAGCCCGCTGGTGTCGGTCTCGGTACCGACCGAAGGCCCGATCATTCTCGAAAACGAGCACGCCGAGTACCGCCTGAAATGACTTTGACTCCCGAAGCCGAGATTGCCCTGTTCCTGCGTCGCCTCAAATGGGCGGCGGTGATTGTCGGTGTGTTGTGGGTAGTCTCGCTGCTGGCGCCGATCCTGACCCCGTTCGTGCTGGCGTTGTTGCTGGCATGGCTGGGCGACCCGCTGGTGGATCGCATCGAACGTGCCGGACGCTCGCGTAATGTCGCAGTGATGCTGGTCTTCGTGCTGGCGACGCTGCTGTTCGTGCTGGCGCTGATGATTCTGGTGCCGATGATCGAGCGCCAGATCATGACCTTGATCGATGCGCTGCCGCAGATGCGCAACTGGGCCACCGGGACCGCCATTCCGTGGCTGGAAGCCAAGACCGGCATGCAGCTGATGGCCTGGCTGGACCCGGAGCGCTTGATCGACTGGATCCGCAGCCACTGGGAACAGGCCGGTGGCGCCGCCAAGACGCTCTTCGGCTACGTGTCGCGCTCGGGCTTTGCGATGGTGACCTGGGTGATCAACCTGGCGCTGCTGCCGATCCTGGCGTTCTACTTCCTGCGCGACTGGGACCGGTTGGTCGAACGCGTGGCTGCCGTCATCCCGCGCGCCTACATCGGTACCGTGAGTCGCCTGGCACAGGAATCCAACGACGTGCTCGGTGGCTTTATCCGCGGCCAGTTCCTGGTGATGCTGGCGCTGGGGGCGATCTACGCCACCGGCATGTCCATCATCGGGCTCAACCTGGGCCTGTTGATCGGCATCATCGCCGGCTTGATCAGCTTCATCCCGTACCTGGGCGCGACCACAGGCATCGTGCTCGCATTGCTGGCAGCCATCGTGCAGGCGCAAGGGTTGGATCTGAAATTGCTGATCGGTGTGGGCGTCGTGTTCACGGTGGGCCAGTTGCTGGAAAGCTATGTGCTCACGCCGCGCATCGTCGGCGACAAGATCGGCCTGCATCCGGTGGCGGTGATCTTCGCGGTGATGGCCGGCGGCCAGTTGTTCGGCTTCCTCGGTATGTTGTTGGCATTGCCGGTGGCGGCGGTGGCCAACGTGTTGTTGCGCTATGCGCATGAGCAGTACACGCGCAGCGATCTGTATGCGGGCGAGCGTGCCGGCATCGTGCTGCAGTCCACGCCCGAGCGCAGCGTGATCATCGACCCCAGCAAGGACGCGGACCGGTTGTGAGTGTTCCGCAGTTGCCGCTGGCGTTGCGCGCGCCGCCCGATCAGCGCTTCGACAGCTACATCGCCGCGCCCGACGGCCTGCTCGCGCAGTTGCAGGCACTGGCTGCCGGGCAGGTGAGCGATTGGTTGTACCTTTCCGGCCCCGCCGGCACCGGCAAGACGCATCTGGCGCTGTCGCTGTGCGCCGCCGCCGAGCAGGCCGGGCGCGCGCCGGCGTATCTGCCGCTGCAGGCGGCCGCCGGCCGTCTGCGTGATGCGCTCGAAGCGCTGGAAGGCCGCAGCCTGGTCGCCCTGGATGGCGTGGAAAGCATCGCCGGACAGCGCGACGACGAAGTGGCGTTGTTCGATTTCCACAATCGCGCGCGCGCGGCCGGCATCACGCTGTTGTACACCGCGCGACAAATGCCCGATGGGCTGGCGTTGGTGTTGCCAGACCTGCGTTCGCGGTTGTCGCAATGCATCCGGATCGGGTTGCCGGTGCTCGACGATGCGGCACGCGCGGCGGTGCTGCGCGACCGCGCGCAGCGTCGCGGCCTGGCGCTGGACGAAGCGGCGATCGACTGGCTACTGACCCACAGCGAGCGCGAACTGGCGGGGCTGGTGGCCTTGCTGGATCGTCTGGATCGCGAATCGTTGGCTGCAAAACGCCGTATCACCGTGCCATTTCTGCGGCGTGTGGTTGAGGATCGTGGGTCTTAGAGCAGCTGACAGAGTTACCACGATCACCGCTACGCAGGCTCGAGCTGCTTCGCGATTCCCATCAGCATAGCTATGGCAGGTCCAGGCGCTCGAGGCACATCGCCTAGAGCTTGCAGGGCAGCCGGTCTGTGGCTCTGCTGCAAGGCCCTTGCCCGCCCATCGTCGCGGCACACGCCGCAAGTACGTCCTTGTAGGCTCCGGCGCGGCATCCATGCCGCTCAAGGTCCCGCGACGGTGGGCGGGCAAGGACCCGTCGGGATGGTCGGTGCGCATGGATAAGAGTAGGTGCGACGGCCCTCGGGTTGCCTGCAAGGACCCTCGAGATGGTCGGGGCGCATGGTGCACGCAATGCCGATGCACACCGGGCGATGCGGCGTTGTGACCACGATCAGCCGCCGTCGTGCAGCAACTGCGCATCCAGCGCCGCCAGCCGCTGCGGCGTGCCGACATCGGTCCAGCGCCCGGAATGGTGAATGCCATCGATCAAGCCTGCCGCCATCTGCGCGCGCAGGATCGGCGCCAGCGCAAACCGCGGCGCCGTGCTGCCCTGTGCGGGCAGCGGGCCAATCACCGATGGCCAATCGCGTAGCAATGCTGGCCGATAGACACCGATGCCGGCATAAGTATGCGTAGCAGGGAGATCGGCGCGTACCTTGCCATCGGCGTCCATCGCGAAATCCGCACGCGCTGCATATGCAGGTTGGTCGACCAGCACCAGTTGCGCCAATCCCTCCGGCGCACGCGACAGACGGGAAAAATCGAAATCGGTCCAGATGTCGCCGTTGATCAGCAAAAAGGGCGCATCGCCCAACAGCGGAAGCGCGTGCAACATGCCGCCGCCAGTTTCCAGCGGCGTGGTCCCTTCGTAGGAATAGGTCAGCCGCAGACCGTACGCGCTGCCGTCTCCCAACATCTGCGGGAACTGCTCGGCCAGCCACGAGGTATTGATCACCGCCTCGTCCACCCCCAGCGCCGCCAACTTGCGCAGATGCCACACGATCAACGGCGCACCGCCGACGGACAGTAACGGCTTGGGCGTGTGTTCGGTCAGCGGGCGCATGCGCTCGCCGAATCCTGCGGCGAAGATCAGCGCCTTCATGCCGTGGCCTGCTGCGCACGCGCAGCCAGCGCGGGTTTGATCACCTCTTCCAGCAGGCCGATGAGCGGCGCAAGCTCGGCGTAGCGCGGCAGTACTTCGTCCAGATACGCAATGAAACGCGGCACGTTGTCCAGATACCAATGCTTGCCATCGCGATGACTCAGGCGCGAGAAAATCCCCAGGTTTTTCAGATGGCGCTGCACGCCCATCCAGTCCGCATCGCGCAGGAAGTGCGCCAGCGGCGGAACCGGCAACCCGGCCGCCGTTGCCCGGGCGTGATAGCGCTGCAGCCAGCCGTCTACCCGAACGATCGGCCAGCTCACCGACGTGTCCTTGAACAGGCTGATCGGGTCGTAGGCGATCGGGCCGATCACGCAATCCTGGAAATCCAGCACCGCCGGGCCATCGGGTACCGGCATCAGATTGCGCGGCATGAAATCGCGGTGGGTGAACACGCGCGGCTGGGCCAGCGCGTTGTCCATCAGACGGCGCTGCACCAATTGCAATTGCTCGGCATGGGCGCAGTCCAGCTGCACGCCCAGGTGGCTGCCCAAAAACCATTCTTCGAACAAACCGGCATCGCGTTGAAGCAGTGCTTCGCCAAACACGCCGCTATCGGCAGGTGGGGGGATTTTTTGTAGCAACAACAGTTGAGCAATCGCGCCATCCAGCAAGTCGTCGGCGTTGGCGTCGGTGAGAACCTGTGCCAGCGTCGGAACGCCCAAGTCCTCCAGCAGTAGAAAGCCGGTGTCCAGATCCTGTGCGAGCACCTGCGGCACGCGTACCCCATGGGCGCCCAGGAGCGCATGCATGCGCAGCCACGGCGCCACGTTTTCCAGCTGCGGTGGCGCATCCATCAAGATGCGATCCACACCACGCCCGCGTGTGCGCCAATAACTGCGAAACCCCGCATCGACCGATGCGCGCTGCAGCGAGGCGTGTGGATCGTCAAGCGCTTGTTGCGCCCAGTGCAGGCGACGCGCATCGCGCGCAGGATCCGGATGGAGTGACGTCATGGAGAGAGAAGGTGTAGTGGAGTGATGAATAAACGCAGCAGAGACGCGTCGAAACGCTCAGCGCTTGTTGCCACTGAACAACCGCAACAACGCCAGGA
This sequence comes from Xanthomonas sp. NCPPB 3569, assembly GCF_041475645.2. NCBI lineage: Bacteria > Pseudomonadati > Pseudomonadota > Gammaproteobacteria > Lysobacterales > Lysobacteraceae > Xanthomonas > Xanthomonas sp. NCPPB 3569. The sequence continues at coordinate 3,447,846 of NZ_CM192969.1, read as the reverse complement.
TGGCGATCGCTCCGAGCAGCGCGCCAAGGAAACCGGCCGGCTCGCCTGCGTGGTACCACCCCATGTAGCGGCCAAACCAGCTGGCGACCACGGCACCGGCAATGCCCAGCACGATCGTCAGCAGGCAGCCCAGACGTTGCGTACCCGGCGTAATGAAGCGCGCCAGCAGCCCAACCACAAAACCGACCAGCAGAATGTAGAGCCAGCTGTCGCTACCAAACAGATGATTCATCGCAGCACCGAAGGTGGACGGGATCGGCAGACTAGCATTTCGGATGTCGCCGCCTGGCGCAGTGGGCGCAGGAGCGATCGCGCCGATGCATCGACTTCAGAGAGCGTAGTGATCGGCTTCTGCCGCTGTGCGCTTTTGATTTCATGCGAAGCCATCCATCTCTCCGGCCAGCCGCTTCCCAGGAGACATGTCCGCAGGAAAATGTCGGGGGATGAGGTTTGCAAAACCAAAAGCATCGCAGGCGACGCTTCAGGGGAAAAACGGCTCTGCATCGGCAAGCCACTTCCAAATCCTTCCCCGAAGAGGAGCAGATCCTGAGCCCCTCTCCCATCGGGAGAGGGGTTGGGGTGAGGGTACGGGGCCAGGCAACGCGTGAAGTCAGGCGGCCAAGTCGCACCATGAGCCTGATCGCCAACCAGGCAACCAGACCACCAACCAGGCAGCCAGACCACCAACCCACCAACCCACCAACCCATGCAAGCACCCGCACAAACCACTACTCAGCTTTCCCAGCAACTGATTCAAGCCAACCGGATGCACCGGTTCAACCGCTAACTCAACAGCAACCATGCCCGCCATGACGGGTGCCGCTATCGGCTGCCACCGGCGAGCCGCTGGTTTCCCCGCGCAGGCAGGCGGCATGATGGTCGGCAATTACCTTCGAGACGCAGGCCGTCACCCGCTTGCCCATCGGGATGTGCAGGAACTCGTTCGGCCCATGCGCATTGGAATGCGGCCCCAGCACGCCGGTGATCATGAACTGCGCGCCGGGAAACTTCTCGCCAAGCATGCCCATGAACGGGATCGAGCCGCCTTCGCCCATGTACATCGCCGGCTTGTCGAAAAAAGCCCGGCTGGCGTCGTCGATCGCCTTTTCCAGCCATGGTGCCATCGCCGGTGCATTCCAGCCGGAGGAGGCCTTTTCCAGCTCCAGGCTCACCTGCGCGCCATTGGGCGGGTCGCGCAACAGCGCTGCCTTGAGCAACTCGCCGCAGGCCTTGCCATCGGCCGTTGGCGGCAGTCGCAGCGACAGTTTCACTGCGGTCTGCGGACGCAGCACATTGCCAGCCGAAGCCAGCGGCGGCATGCCATCCACCCCGGTAATCGACAGCGCCGGGCGCCAGGTCCGGTTCAACACCAGCTCGGTCAGATCCTCATGCATCGGCACCAGCCCATCGACCATCGGGAACTTGTCGAAGATCGCGGTATCCAGCGTCGCGGCGGCCGCCTTGGCCTGGGTCAGCCGCTCGGCGGGCACCTCCACATGCAGGCCGTCGAGCAGGATGCGGCCGGTGGTTTCGTCCTCGATGCGCGACAGCAGCTGGCGCAGCAGGCGGAAGCTGGACGGCACCACGCCCGAGGCATCGCCCGAGTGCACGCCTTCTTCCAGCACCTTGACCGTCAGGTTGCCGCCGGTCAGCCCGCGCAACGAGGTGGTGCACCACAGCTGTTCGTAATTGCCGCAGCCCGAATCCAGGCACACCACCAGCGACGGCTTGCCGATGCGCTCGGCCAGATGGTCCACATAGGCCGGCAAATCGTAGCTGCCGGACTCTTCGCAGGCCTCGATCAGCACCACGCAACGCGCATGCGGCAGGCCCTGGGTACGCAGCGCCAGGATTGCGGCCAGCGAACCGAAGATGGCATAGCCGTCGTCGGCGCCACCGCGCCCATACAACTTGTCCTCGCGCAGCACCGGCTCCCAGGGCCCCAGGTCCGCGTCCCAGCCGGTCATCTCCGGCTGCTTGTCCAGGTGCCCGTACAACAGCACGGTGTCGTCGCCCGATTCGGGGCCGGTGGCCGGGATCTCGATGAAGATCAATGGGGTGCGGCCTTCCAGGCGCACTACCTCGACCTGCATGCCGTCGATGGCCTGCGCGCGCGCCCAGGTTTCCATCAGGGTCACGGCCTGCTCCATGTAGCCATTGGCCACCCAGTCGGCGTCGAACATCGGCGACTTGTTGGGGATACGGATGTAATCGACCAGTTGCGGGACGATCTCGCGGTCCCAGGTGTCGCTGATGAATTGGTCGATCTTGGCGCTGTCCATGAAGGCTCCGAATGCGTGACGTAGCAGCACATTCTACGCCGGTGACATGGGGTAGGGATTTCCCTACAAGGCGGCGCGCAGTTCACCGGCTGTGTGAAAAGTTCGTTGGCTATAGGATTGCTGCATGTGGCGCGGGACACTGGCTCCGCCGGCAGGAATGCTGGCTAGGACCATCACCCAAGCCACAAGGAGCGTTGCAATGAAGTCATTTACCGTAGTCCTGAAGTCCCTGCTACTGGCGTTGTTGTTGTCCTCGAATGCGTATGCGCTCGACAAGGTCGATATCAACACCGCGTCTGCTGAGGAATTGGACAAGGTGCTGACGAATGTCGGGCGATCAAAAGCCGAGGCAATCGTCGAGCACCGTCAGGCAAACGGTCCCTTCAAAAGTGCCGAGGAACTGGCACTGGTCAAGGGCATCGGACTCAAGACGGTCGAACGGAATCGTGACCTGATCGAAGTAGGAGCCACGATGGCTCCTGCCAAGAAGGCTGCCAAGGGGGCGGCGGTGAAACCGGTGGGACGGCGTTAAGGGGAAGGGATCCGAGATACGGTTCGACGCGAGGATGCGTGGCCGCAACCTAACTGGACAGGATGTCTGGGGGATGGCTGGAAGCCGACAAGGATGTGGAATCGCCCGGTGTTGCACTTGGATGTGCAGCCGGGCGTTTTTCGTTTTGGGCCCGTGAAGATCTTGGGATCGCGCACCGCCAAGGTGTGCTGAAGTGGGCAGCAAAACGTGTCGGGAATCTTCAGCTGAGATGGACTGCGCCGCAAAGCCTCAAAGCGTTCGAGCGACTCATGCATACGAGCATCGGTAGAGCCCGCCTTACGATGGTCGTGTCGTAGCCCGCCGCTAGATATTCAGGTCACTGGCTACGCGTCTTGCCGATAAAGGCGGACGACTATGCGTCTTGCCGAGAAAGGTAGGCGACGCGGCAACATACGGCCTGATCTCGAGGCGCGAGCTTGAGGCACAATGCGCCGATGCAGCTGACAGACCTGAGCAGCCGGGTGATTCCGGCCAATGAGTACCGCCGTGAGCGGTGGCGCAATCAGTTGGGTTGGACTCGGGAGATCCTGCGCCTGGGCAATACGGCGCAGTGGGCATTGCGGTTGTCGATTGCCGAAATCGAGCAGGATGCCGCGTTTTCGGCATTCGCAGGCATCGATCGTGAGTTGGTGCTGCTTCGGGGTAACGGCATGCGCTTGATGTTCGGCAGTGGCGATGCCGACACCGACACCAACACCAACACCCACACCCACACCCACACCCACACCCACACCCACACCCACACCCACACCCACACCCACACCCACACCCACACCCACACCCACACCCACACCCACACCCACACCCACACCTGTGCTCGCAAGAGTGGCAGTGCTAGCGCTCACGCGAATGGCAGCGCCACAACTGCTGGAATCCAAACCGCTGCGGATGCCCGGAAGGGTGCTGGTCCGGACACTAGTGGCGCAGGGAGTGCTGACGAGCATGCTGCTGTCGATGGCTCGTGGGGCGCGGGTGAGCGCCTGGGTGCAAACGCTTCGCGTAGCAGGTGTGTCGACTTAGTGCCGCCCTATCAGCGCGTGCGATTTGCCGGCGAAGAGGCGGTTGAGGCGGTGTTGCTGGACGGTCCTACCCAGGATTTCAACCTGATGTGGCGGCGCGACTTGCTGCAGACCGAGCTGCTGCATCGTCCGCTGGTCGGCACCATGTTGTTCTTTGCCGACCCGGGTAGCGCCTGGGCGATTCATCTGCTTGCCGGCCAGGCGAGTTTCGGGCGGGACAGCGGTTTGCCGCCGTTGGCGGCTGGCGATACCGCATGGCTGAGCGCAGCGACGCGCACCCGTTACGTGCTCGACGGTGGCGGCGAATTGTTGGCGATCCGGGTGAGTCCGTTGCCGGAACATTGAACTTGACCGACAGCGCTACTCAGTCCTGCCTGCGGCGACTCGGTCGGTGGCCACGCGCCCCTACTGCTTGCGTACAGTTCGGATATCTTGGATGTACGTTTGCCCGCGGTTTGCGTCCGGCGCATTTGTGGGGCGAGCGGGCAGGTGTCCTGTGTCGAAGGCATGCTGGATGAAATGCGGACCAGTGCGTCGACGCGTGTCTGGCCGATTATTGGCGTGAAGGTTTGGCGGCGCGGTGACGCGGATCAGTACACATCGCGTCGGTACCGGCCGTCGTGTAGCAGTTGCTGCCTGACCGATGCACCCAGGATATTGTCTAGCGCCTGGTCTACCTCCGGCGCCATGCCGCGCAGGCTGCCGCACACGTAGAGGCAGGCGTCTTGTTCGACCCATAGGCGCACGTCGGCGGCCGCTGCAGCCAGCGCGTGTTGCACATAGCGTGCAGATTGGTCCTGATCGCGCGAATACACGCGGTCCAGACGTTCGAGCCAGCCGGCGTGTTGCCATTGCTGCAGTTCGTCGGCGTAGAGCGCGTCTTGCGCAGCGTTGCGTTCGCCGAACACCAACCAGTTGCGCCGCGCTCCGGCAGCGATACGTGCGCGCAGATGCGCGCGCAGGCCGGCGATGCCAGTGCCGTTGCCGATCAGCAGCATGGGCCGATCGGGAGCCGGCGGGTGGAAGCCGGGGTTGCTGCGTAGGCGCAATGCAATCGGTGCGCCGATCGGTGCATGCACGCACAGCCAGCCGCTGCCCAGGCCCGGGCTGCCGTCGCTGTGGCGGTGCTGGCGTATCAGCAGCTCGATATGACCTTCGTCGGGGAGGGAGGCGAGCGAGTACTCGCGATGAGGGAGGGCCACCAGATTGCGCACCAGCGTTTCCATCTCCAGTGGCGATGCGGTGCCGATCCCGGAAGCTGTTTCCGGGAGTGCAGTCGCCTGTGCTTTCGTCTCTTCGGTTGCGTTGCCTGCGATTGGCGCTAGATCCACCGGAGCAACGATTTTTGCGTCAAGCCTTGCAGCTGCTCGTTCCGCTGCTTTTCGGGATGGGGCTGCATGTTTCTCCCTGTGGGCAGCCAGATCGGCGGGAAGCTGCGCGCCGCTGAGCCAGTCGCGCAGCATGCGGTTGTCGATAGACTGCGTGCCATCGTAGCGATGCCGCTGCAACCAGGCGTCCACCGTGGCGGCTGGATGGCGTGGCGCGATCTCGGCGATGTCGCCTGCTTTCCACGTGGGTAACTGGCCATCGCACGGCGTCAGCCGCAGCCGATAGATCGGCGAGCCGGCACTGCCGGGATTGACGTGGATGCGCTCGCGCAGTTGCCAGGCTGCGTAGGTCGGTACGCTCCAATCCGGCTGCGTCGCGAGTGCGGGGGCCAGTTTCGCCAGTTGTCGCTGCCACTGTTGCAGCGCCTGTGGGTCGGCGTTGTCGACCTCGATGCGCGCGAACAAGGGTGCGGCACCGCGTGCCTGCAGGCGATCGTCCAGGCGCCGACCGAATGCGCAGAACTGCGTGTAGCGCCGGTCGCCTAGCGCCAGTACGGCGTAGCGGAGTGCGGCCAGATCCTGGCCGTCACCGGTCAACCAGCGATGCTCGGCGGCCTGCAGATGGTCGGGTGCATCGCCTTCGCCGGTGGTGCTGACAATGCACAACAGCCGCGGCACGCGCGCGAGTTGGCTGGCATCCACGGCATCCAACGGCAGCGCCACCGCGCCTATCCCAGCCGACTGCAAAGCGGCGGCGCTGCGTTCGGCCAGTTCGCGCGCGAACCCGGTCTGGCTCGCCCAGGCGATCAACACGCCGCTGGCGTCGCCGCGTTGCGCGCTAGCGCCGATGGATGAGCGCCATACGACGAGCGCGCAGAGAGCGGCGTATGCCACCACGCCCAATGCCGCCAGTTGCCAGCGGTGCGGCGTCGGTGGGCTCCACCACGCGCCGTCATGCAGGCTGCCGAACCATCCGAGCAGCGCCGCCAATGCAAGCAACACCAGGCTGTTGCCAAGCCGGGCGCGTGGTCGTGCAAGATTCATGACGCAGCCAGATGCTGTTCGAAGGCAGGGCTCATCGATTCGTGCAGCGCGCCGTCGTTACGCGACAGGAAGCGCACCGCAAGATGCGCAGTGCGCGCATGGGCGAGTCCATCATCCACGCCGAGCACCGTCATTGCCGTGGCCCACGCATCTGCGTGCATCGCATCGTTTGCGAGCACGGTGACCGCGGCAGGCGCATGCGGCACCGGTACGCCGGTGCGCGGGTCGAACGTGTGCGCGTAGCGGACGCCGTCGGCGTCGAAGCGGTGCCAGCGATCCCCAGAGGTAGCCACCGCCAGCCCATCCAGCGCGAGGACGCGTGCCGGCAATGCCGCGCCTGCATCTTCGTCGGGTGCCGATTCCACCAGCACGCGCCACGCGCTGCCATCGGGTTTGCGACCGTATCCGAACAATTCGCCGCCGACTTCGATCAACGCGCTCGCGATGCCGGCCTGCATGAGCGCGTGGTGTACGCAGTCCACGCCAAATCCCTTGGCAATCCCCGAAAGATCCAGCGCCACTGCGCCAGGCTGCAGCACGCGCATGCCGTCCAGATCCAGGCGCTGCCAGCCGCAACGCAAGCCGGCCAGCCCGATCTGCTCGCGCGAAGGCACGCGTCGTCGGCCGCCGGAGGCGCCGAAGCCCCACAGCTCGACCATCGGGCCGATGGTGGGATCGAAGGCGCCGCCACTGGCCTGGGCGATGTCCAGGGCGGCGCGTAGTACCGCGTGGAACTCGGCAGGCAGCGTCTGCCAATGACCCGCGCTCGCACGGTTGTAGCGACTGATGTCCGAGTCGGGCTCCCAGGTGCTCATCTGCCGGACGACACGATCCAGTGCGGCCTGGATACAGGCATGCAGCGGATGCAGGTCGCGCCCGCGCGGCGCCACCAGCTTCACGCTCCAGGTGGTGCCCATGCTGCGGCCGCCCAGGGTGGCGATTTCGTGGTTGGAAGGCGCTGCGGGCATGGCGTGACAGGGTGGGTGCGGGAAGCGGCAGCATGCCGCAAAGGTGCCCTTGCTGCCGTGCCTGACCGCTGGAGGCCAAGAACCTCGCGATCGGTCGTCAGTGGCTGGAAAGTGCGCAGAAACCGGTATGCGCGAAGGGTATTCACCGCAGCATGCGACGGTCGCGCCCGCCTGGCGGCGAGCGCTGTGGTTTGTGCGTGCCGCTCTTATTGCGGCAGCACTTCCAGCGTGGCGACATAGCCCAGGCGACGTTGCTTGGCCTGCGGCAGCGAGGTCTTTGTGTCTTCGCTGGTGGTTTCCAGCCAGTACATTCCGGCTTCCGGCCAGGTCACGCTGAAGCCACCCTTGGCATCGGTCTTGAGCTTGATCTCGTTTTGCGCATTGCGGTACCGGGTGCCACCGCGCACGATGTCGATCTCCAGCCCGGCGGCCGGTTTGCCGTCCAGCTGCAGGGTGAATTGCGCCGCTTCGCCGGCGACCAGATCGTTGGGGTGCGTTACCGGAATCAGCTCGATGCCCTTGCCGCTGGGCTTGAACACGATGGTCGACGGTGCACCGCGGGTGACGAAGGTTTCCACGCGGTTGAGCGATTGCGAGACCTGCAATTCCTTGGCGTTTTTCGGCACTTCGGTGGCGAAGCTGGCTTCGTTGCCGCGCCAGCGTTTGGGTTTGCCGTCTTCCTTCCAGCTGGCGAACAGGCCTGCGTTGACGATGGCGAGCTTGTAGGTGCCGGGCTGGGTGAGCTGCAGGTCGAACACGCTGCGGTATTTGCCGGTCGCCGGGTTTTCCGGCGTGAGCGCACTGCCATCGGGGGCGGTGATGCTCAGGTTATCCAGTCGCAGCGGCACGTGGTTGAAGTAGAACAGATCGTTGGACACTGCGGCATCCACGGTGATCCATGGCGCATCGCCAGCGACGACGGTCTGCGACGGCAACAACCAGGCCTTGTGGGCGAGTGCGCTGACCGGCAGTGCGGCAAGCAGGACGACCAGGACGAGCGAGCGTTTCATGACGACTCCTTGAAAGACGATGACGACGATGGGGCGCATGTCGGAGCAGCGCGAGATTGCAACGCTGTCCGGGTACGTAGAAAGCGCCAGGTGTGAAGCGACACGCGTTGCCGCCATGCGCGAGGTATGCACTGTGGAAAAATCGACATGCTGGAGAGCACTGCCAACGCCAACGCGGTGTTCAGGGCTTTGCCACCAGGCTGATCGCACCGAGCTCGCTGCTACCGCTGGCTTTGGCTGTTTGCGCGGACGTCGCCGGCCAGGTGAAAGGCAGCTTGACCAGCTCGCGGCCGCCAACTTCGCGGGCGGCTTCCACCACCAGCGTGTATTGCCCCGCCGGCAGCGACTTCAATGCGCCCTTGGTGTCGGAGAACGACAGCGCATGCGCGCCGGCCGGCCGGGTGGGGCCGGTGACGCCATCGACCGGCACGCTCAGGGTGCGGCCGCTCTTGCGCCACCACTGGCGCAGATCCGGCAGCCATTTGGTGCCGTGGCCTTCGGCGGTGTCCCTGGATTGATACCAGACCGCCAGATTGGCGGCGACCTCCTGATCTGCGCCTTCCAGCCAGATCGCGACATATGGGCGGTGGTATTCGGCGACGGTGAGCTTGGGGATTTCGACATTGATGTCGAGCGTGGCCGCATATGCGGGCATGGCGAGCAGGCAGCTCAAGGCGATGGTCAACGTGACGCGCATGATCGTCTCCGGTAGAAAGGTTCAGTGGATCAACAGCAGGGCAAGCAGCAACGGAATCAGCAGGCCCAGGCCGACCAGCGGCCAGGTCATGCGCCGCTGCCGTGCATGCAGGTGTAGAAGGAACAGGCCGGTGATGCAGAACACTAGGCAGGCGATGGCGAACACGTCGATGAACCAGCCCCAGGCCGGCCCGGCATTGCGGCCTTTGTGCAGATCGTTGAGATAGGCCACCCAGCCACGCGAGGTGCGCTCGTATTCGATTGCACCCGTCGTGCGGTCCAGGCTCAGCCACGCGTCGCCGCCTGGGCGGGGCAGTGCGACATACACTTCGTCGGCCGACCATTCGCCGGTGCGCGCGCCGATGCCGATGTCGAGCTGGCGTCCCAACCATTGCGCCACACGCGGCGGCAGCGGTGCATTGCCGTCCTGCCGGTTGCCCAGCGTGTGCAGCAGGGCAGGCGGCAGCGTCAGCGAGCGTTGCTCGGTCGATGGGCTGGCTTCGATGCGTGCGGCGTGGTTCAAGGTCAGTCCGGTGACCGTAAACAGCAACATGCCGATCAGGCACAGCGCCGAGCTGATCCAGTGCCACTGATGCAGCATGCGCAGCCAGAAACCGCGACGTTGCTGTGCGCTGGCGAGGTGAGCGTGGTCTGAGGTCGACATGCTGCGCTCAGGCCACCTGTTCGGAAACGCAGGGCTGCAGTTGTCGCTGCCGTGCAGCCACCTCGTGCAGCAAGGCGCGCAGGCGTGGATGGTGCGCGCCGGCCAGCAGTGGCGCAAGCTGCTGCAGAAAGCCGGCGTGGCCACCTGCGATGGCGCGACGCATCCATGTCTCGGCCTGATCCAGCTCGCCGCTGTCGGCAAGCAGCGTGGCGTAGCCGGCCTGGCCGCGGAAATCGCCCGCTTCGGCAGAGCGCCGGTACCACACGCATGCGGCCATGGGATCTGCAGCGCAGGCCAGGCCCTGGTCGAGAAAGCGCGCCAGGAAGTTCATCGACTTGGCATGACCGGCTTCGGCCGCGCGGCGGTACAGCGCCAATGCCTGCGCATGGTCCTGCGCCACGCCGCGCCCGGAGGCGTACATGTGCGCCAGGTTGTACATGCCCCACGCCAGGCCATGGTCGGCGGCGCGGCGATACCACAGCACGGCCAGCACCTCGTTGATGGCCGTGCCGAACCCGAGCTCATGGCAGCGGCCAAGCTGGTTCATCGCCTCCGCACACCCTGCGTTGGCGGCCACTTCGTACCACAGCATCGCGGCAGCCGGATCTGCGGCAATGCCGCGTCCTTCGGCATACATCTGTGCGAGCAGCAGCTGTGCGCCTACGTCATGGTTCGCAGCGGCGTTGTGCAAGAGCGCACGTGCCTGTTCCGGCTGCCCGCGCAGCAATGCGCTCAGCTGCGCGATGTCCAGCGCCGGCTCAGACATCGGCCCATTGCCGCAACAGGTTGTGGTACACGCCGGTGAGCTGGATCAATGAGGGATGCCCGGGCGTGTCCTGGGTGAGGCGGCGGATCGAGACATCCAGTTCGAACAACAGGCGGCGCTGCGCAGCGTCGCGCAGCATGCTTTGTGTCCAGAAGAAACACGCCACACGCGCGCCACGCGTGACCGGCATGACCCTGTGCAGACTCGTGCCCGGATAGATCACCAGGTGCCCGGCCGGCAGCTTGACCGACTGCGTGCCGTAGGTGTCCTCGATGACCAGCTCGCCACCGTCGTAGCTGTCCGGGTCGCTGAGAAACAGCGTGGCGGAGACATCGGTGCGCACCGCTTCGGCACCGCCGCGACTGCGGTCGTAGCGCACCGCGTTGTCCACGTGATAGCCGAACGACTGCCCGCCGCTGTAGCGATTGAACAGCGGCGGGTAGATCCTGCGCGGCAACACTGCCGAGAAGAACGTGCTGCTGCGCGCCAGCGCCTCCAGCACCAGCGCGCCGGCTTCGCGTGCGACGGCGCTGTCTTCGGGCAACTGTGCGTTGTCCTTGACCTGTGCCGATTGGGGGCCGGCGGTGATGCGGCCGTCTGACCAGTCGGCCACGTCCAGCTGCGCGCGCAACTGGCCGAGTTGCGCGTGGCTGAGCACATCGGGGATGGGCAACAACATGCGGTGGTCTCCACGCCGCCCGCGCTGCGCGGACGGCATGCCTGAGGGTTAGAAGCTGAAGGTGGCGTTCAACACTGCCGAGCGGCCATCACCCGGCAATGCCCAACCGCTGCCCGCCGTGACGGTTCCTGCGGCGTTGACAGTGAGGTTGTTGCGGATGCTGGTGTAGTACTCCTTGTCGAACAGGTTGTTGACGTTCAATTGCAGGCTGAGCCACTCGTTGACGCGCAGGCCGACCATGGCGCGGTGCACCCAATAGGCGTCGGTCTTGCGATACACCGCGGTCGAGGTGTTGTTCGGGTAGAAGCTGCCCTGATAGTTGACGCCGTACCCTAAGGTCCACTGGTTGAGCTGGTAGGTGGTCCAGAGGTTGCCGGCATTACGCGGGGTCTGCACCAGCTCGCGCCCGGCGATGGGGTCGCCTGTGAGGCTGGCGGTGCGATTGGACACGCTCTGCAGCACTTCGCTGTCCAGGAAAGTGTAGTTGGCGAAGATGGACCAGCGCTCGGTCAGGTAGCCGGCCGCGCCCAGCGCAATGCCGTCCACGCGCGCCTTGCCGTCCAGCACCTGCTCGGGGACCAGCGGGTCGCCGCTGTTGACCTTGTAGTTCTCGCGTTCGTTGCGGAACACTGCGGCGGTCAGCGCCAGGCGCTCGTCCAACGCATCCCACTTGCCGCCCAGTTCGATATTGACCGCGGTTTCCGGTTCGACATTGCAGTTGGCACCCACCGTGGAGGTGGCAATCGGCGTGCACGAGCCGTTGACCGAGGCCTTGGAGGGCGTCTTCGCATTTGCATAGGACAGATACAGGCTGGCGTTGTCGACCGGCTTGAATACCAGTCCGGCGCGATACGAAAACAGATCGTCCTTGCTGCCGGCCGGGAAGCCTGCGGCCACGCCGGTGATGCCGCCGGTGGCGTTGACGGTATAGGTGGTGGTGTCGCCTTCGTTGTGCTCGTAGCGGCCGCCCAGGTTGAGCATCCACTGCTCGTTGAACTGCAAGGTGTCGAACAGGTACACCGCCTGGTTGGTCAGGCTGCCCTTGCTGCGGCCGGTGCGGAAATAGTTCTGCGGTCCGGTCCAGATGTTGTACGGGTTGTCGAACGACTGCAGCGGGTAGGTGATGCCGGTGGTGGAGCCGTCGGCATTGCGGAACAGCGAACCGCTATCCAGTTCGAAATCTTCCTTGCTGAAGGCGACACCGGCGACGAGGCGATGTTCGATGGCGCCGGTGTGCAATGTGGCGGTCAGGTCGGTCTGGCTGTGCGCGATGAAGTTTTCGGTATCGCGCACCAGTCCGCGCGGCCCGCTGTTGGGGTTCCAGGTCGACGGTGGCTGGCCTACGCAGGCGCGGCCGGTGTAGGCGTTGGTGTTGTCGGGCAGGCACCAGGTGCCCTCAGGTGCAGTGGCGATGGTGCGCTGATCCACGCGCTGCAAGCGCGCCAGGCTGCGCAGTTTGACGTTGTCGTCGAAGTCCATTTCCAGCACGCCGGTGAGCATGTCCACGTCGATGTCCTGGCGCGACACATTGCGATAGCCGTAATAGGTTTCGCGGTCCACGCCCGGCAACGGGCCATCGTTGAACGGGCTGAGCGCGAACGGCACGCCGTACTGCGGCAGGTTGTTGTCGTGCTGGTGCAGGTAGCTCAGCGTAAAGCGCGTGTCCGAACCCAGGCCGAACGCCACCGACGGAGCAAAACCCCAACGGTGACGGAATTCTTCGTCGCGGCCCGGCACGTCCTGGGTGTGGCCCATCGCATTCAAGCGCACGGCAATGCCGTTTTCGAAGTCGTAGTTGCTGTCGGCAGTGAGGCGGCCGTAACGGTCGCTGCCGCCGCCGATCATGACGTTGGTGAAGTCGCCCTGGCCGGCAGTCTTGGTGACCAGGTTGATGTTGCCACCGACCGAGCCTGCGCCGGACATGGCCGAGTTGGCACCGTTGATGAGCTCGACGGATTCGAGGTTGAAGGTGTCGCTGCGGCTGTACTGTGCGCTGTCGCGCACGCCGTCGGTGGTGATGTCGCTGCTGGCGGTGAAGCCGCGCAAATTGATGCTGTCGCCATAGCCGCCGCCGCCTTCGCCCGCGCCGAAGGTGATCCCGGGCAGGGTGCTGAGCACATCGCGCAGCGACAGCAGATTCTGCTGGTCCATGGTCTGCTTGGTGACCACGGTAATGGTCTGCGGCGTGTCGCGCAGCGCTTCTGTGTACTTGGGCGAAGACGGCTTTTGCGCACGTTCCTGCTGCACCCGGATCGCATCCAGATCCACCGCCCCTGGAGGCGCCGCCACATCGTCGGGCTGGGCGAAAGCGGGGGCGGACAGCGTCAGCAACACGGCCGAAGCGAGCGGGGAAATGCGAGGCGTCATGGAAGGTCTCAAAGAGGAGTCGAGGCTCCCACCTGGCGATGGCTCGGCGGATGCGGGATGGAATGCGTGGGCGCTGCGCCGGCTAACCTGAAGCGCTGCGCCGACAGTCGCCCGAACCAGGCAAGCTGAAGCGCTGCGCGAGGGGGCGCAGGCGGAGCGAACGAGCGGGGCGGGTGTCGAGCAGGGCTGGTTGCATGGGATCGCAGACAGGCTAGTTGTTAAGAAGGCCTTAAGGATGCGATCTTAAATGCAAATCATTCTTCTTTGCAATATTTGCGAGTCGATGGCAGGCGCTGTAACGTGGCGCCGTCGAGCGGAACGGCCGCCGCATCGCATCGCGTCAGTCAGCGGTCGTCGCGGGTCCAGATGCCGTCGTGTTCGCGCTTGACCGGGAACTTGGGCACGGCCGTGTAGGCAGGTGCGCATAAAGGGCGGCCGTCGCGAATATTGAAGCGCGCGCCATGCAATTGGCATTCGATGGTGCCGGCAACCGGATCGAAGCTGCCGGGCGACAGCTCGTAGTCTTCGTGGCTGCAGCGGTCTTCCAGCGCATACAAGGCGCCATCGAGGTTGAACACCACGATCGGCGTGTCGGTGACCTCGTCCCAGACGGTCTGCATTTCACCGGGCAGCAGCGCATCGCTGGCACAGACGAAGGTCCAGGTGTCGCTCACGGGGTCGGCTCGTGCAACTGCTTTTCCAGCACCTCAAAACGCAGATCCTGGCGCAGCGGAATGCCGAAGCGCTCGTCGCCATACGGGAAGGGTTTGACGATGCCGGTGCGGCGATAGCCGCGGCGTTCGTAGAAGGCGATGAGTTCATCGCGCACATCGATGACGCTCATGCGCATCACCGGCACCTGCCATTGGCGATGTGCAAGGCGCTCGGCTTCGGCCAACAGCGTCTTGCCGAGCCCGCTGCCCTGCAACGAAGGATCCACCGCAAACATCCCGAAGTACCCGGCGCCGTGGTCGTCGGCGATATGCGCACAGGCCACCGGACGCCCATCCTGTTCGACCACCAGCACCAGGCTGCGTTCGCGCAGGATATCGTCGCGCAGCACGGCCGGATCGATACGCGCACCCTCGAGAATATCGGCCTCGGTGGTCCAGCCCACGCGGCTGCTGTCGCCGCGATAGGCCGAGGTCACCAGCAGGACAAGGGCGTCGATGTCAGCGACGGTGGCGGTGCGGAAAGTGGTGGTCTGCATGGACACAGTTTAATCGGGAATGGGGAATGCGGAATGGGGGGAAGCGCTGCGCTGCCCGATGAGCCGTGTTCCATGCATCGCATGTCACCGGCGTTCGGGAGAACCGCTCTTTCGATTCTCCATTCCCGATTCCCGATTCTCATCAGCCCAACAGTCGACGCACCTTCACCAACGCGGCGACGAAGCGTTCGATTTCGTCGTGCGTGTTGTAGAACGCCAGTGACGCGCGGCAGGTGGCGGCGACACCGTAGTACTGCAGCAGCGGATGCGCACAGTGCTGGCCCGAGCGCACCGCGACGCCTTCCAGGTCGAGCAGGGTGGCCAGGTCGTGCGAATGCGCACCTTCGATCAGGAACGACACCACCGCGGCCTTGTCGGGCGTGGTGCCGAAGATGCGCAGACCATCGATGCGTTGCAGCTCTTCGGTGAAATGGGCGAGCAGCTCGGCTTCGCGTGCTTCCACATGCGCCAGCCCGAGCGATCCCAGGTAATCGACTGCCGCGCCCAGGCCGACGAAACCGGCGATGTTGGGCGTGCCGGCTTCGAACTTGTGCGGCGCATCGTTGAAGACGGTGTTCTCGAAGCTGACTTCCTTGATCATCTCGCCGCCGCCCAAAAACGGCGGCATCGCCTGCAGATGCTCGCGACGTGCCCACAGTGCGCCGGTACCGGTAGGGCCGCACATCTTGTGCCCGGTGATGGCGTAGAAATCGCAGCCGATGCTGGCCACGTCGATGCGCCGATGCGGTGCCGCCTGCGAGCCGTCCACCAGGGTGACGATGCCGCGCTTGCGCGCTTCGCGGCAGATCTCGCGTACCGGGTTGACCGTGCCCAGCACGTTGGACACGTGGGTGATCGCCAGCAGTTTGACGTCCGGGGTCATCGCCTTGCGCAAGGCATCCAGATCCAGCGCGCCGTCGGGCGTGATTTCGGCCACGCGAATGGTGGCGCCGGTACGCTGGGCCACCAACTGCCACGGCACGATGTTGGCATGGTGCTCCATGCGCGAAATCAGGATCACATCGCCGGCGCCCAGCCGCGGCAATGCCCACGAATACGCCACTAGATTGATCGCAAAGGTGGTGCCGCTGCACAGCACCAGCTCATCGGCGCGGACGTTGAGAAAACGCGCCAGTTTGCTGCGCGCGCCCTCGAAGGCGTCGGTCGCTTCGCTGCCGAGCGCATGCACCGCACGGCTCACGTTGGCGTTCTGGCGCCGGTAGAACTCGTCGGTGGCGGCAATCACCTGCAGCGGCTTCTGGCCGGTGTTGGCGTTGTCGAAATAGATCAGCGGCTTGCCATGCACCTGCCGCATCAGCAGCGGGAAATCCAGGCGCACACGGTCCCAGTCGGGCGCTGCGCTGGGCGAAACGGCAGGCATGTTCATGCCACGCCCGCCGAATTCAATGCACGGTCCAGTTGCAACGCCAGCACGGCACTCAAGGCGGCCGGCAGCACGCGCAAGGGCTCATGACAGAACGCGGCACTCAGCAGGCGCTGCGCCTCTTCTTGCGGCAAGCCGCGCGAGCGCAGGTAGAACAAGGCGTTGTCGTCGAGCTGGCCCACCGTGGCACCATGCGCGGCCTGTACTTCATCGGCATCGATCACCAGCACCGGCTGGGTGTCGATTTCGGCGTTGGACGACAGCAGCAGATTCTTGTTGGACAACCGTGCATCGGTGCCGTCGGCACCTGTGCGGATGCGGATGCCCCCATGGAACACCACGCGGCTGCGGTCTGCGCCCACGCCGCGCCATAACAGTTCGCAGGCGGTGTCGCGCGCGATGTGCTCGATGCCCAGGCGCGTGTCCACATGCCGGCGGCCGTTGCCGAGCAGCACGCCATTGGCGGTCAGCCGGGCGTTGTTGCCTTCCAGGCGCACGTTGAGCTCGTGCCGCGACAGGCCGGCACCCAGCTCCAGGTCCACACGCTGGTAGCGCGCCTCGCGCGCCAGCACCGCGTCGGTGCGCAGCAGCGACGTCGCATGTGCGCTGCCGGCCTGCACGCGCGCGTGCGACAACGCTGCACCCTGGGCCAGATGCACATGCATCACGCTGTTGTCCAGATGCGCCGCATCGCCGACATGCAGGTGATGCTCGACGACCTGCAATGCGGCGCCGGCACGCAATTCGATCAGGTGGCGGTGATGCCACGACAGATCCTGCTCGCCGGCCACGCCGACGAACACCAACTGCAGCGGCAGTGCGATCTGCGCGCCGGCATGCACGCGCACCAGCACGCCTTCGTCGGCAAGCGCGGCATTCAGGCGCGCAAAGACTTCATCGCTGCCGTCGAAACGGCGGCCCAGCAACTGCTGCGCCTCGTCGCTCGCAGCCAGCGATGCAGACAAGGTGTCCAGCTGCACGCCTTCCGGCAACGTGGACAGATCGCTGAGCGCTTCGGACGGGCGGCCGTTGACGAAGATCAGGCGCGGCGACGGGATGTCGTCCAGCGCGGCCGCATCCACCAGCGTCGGCACCAACGGGGCAGGCTGGAAGCTGCGCCGCTCTAGCTGCCGCAACGAGGTGTATTTCCAGGCCTCGGCACGTGGGCCGGGCAGGCCGGTCTGCAGGGCGGCATCGAGCTCGGCGCGGCGTGCGTCACCACCGCAGAAACCGCGCGCCAGGGAATCGAGCAGGGCGCTCATCAGGCGGCAACCTCAGGCACCACGCGGTCCTTCAGGAAGTGGTAGCCATGCTTTTCCAGCTCCAGCGCCAGTTCCGGGCCGCCGCTCTGCACGATGCGGCCCTCGGCCAGCACATGCACCACGTCCGGTTTGATGTAGTCGAGCAGGCGCTGATAGTGGGTGATGACCAGGAACGAACGCTCGGGCGAACGCAACGCGTTGACGCCGTCGGCCACGCTCTTGAGCGCATCGATGTCCAGGCCGGAATCGGTCTCGTCCAGGATGGCGAGCTTGGGCTCGAGCACCGCCAGCTGGAAGATCTCGTTGCGCTTCTTTTCGCCGCCGGAGAAGCCTTCGTTGACGCCGCGATGCAGCAGCTCGTCCTTCAGGTGCAGCACGGCCAGCTTCTGCCGCACCAGCTTGAGGAACTGCATCGAATCCAGCTCGTCTTCGCCGCGCGCCTTTCGCTGCGCATTGAGCGCGGCGCGCAGGAAATAGGTGTTGTTGACGCCGGGGATTTCCACCGGGTACTGGAAGGCCAGGAACAGGCCGGCTGCGGCGCGTTCTTCCGGCGGCAGGTCGAGAAGATCCTTGCCGTCGAACTGCACGCTGCCTGCGCTGACCTCATAGCCATCGCGACCGGCCAGTACATTGCCCAGCGTGGATTTACCCGCGCCGTTGGGACCCATGATGGCGTGCACCTGGCCGGGCTGGATGTCCAGCGACAGGCCCTTGAGGATGTCTTTGCCGGCGATGCTGGCGTGGAGGTTGGTGATCTTGAGCATGGGATTGGGGATTCGAAATTTGGGATTGGTAAACGCGAGTCAGCCGGTCGGCATCGGTGTGGGGTTCTGCGAATCCCCGATCCCTAATGCCGAATCTCTAAGGCAGCGTCAGCCGACGCTGCCTTCCAGCGAGACTTCCAGCAGCTTCTTGGCTTCCACCGCGAACTCCATCGGCAGTTCGCGGAACACCTGCTTGCAGAAGCCGTCGACGATCAATGACACCGCATCTTCCTGGCTGATGCCACGCGCGCGGCAATAGAAGAGTTGGTCGTCGCTGATCTTGGAGGTGGTGGCCTCGTGTTCGACGGTGGCGCCCGGGTTCTTCACCTCGATATAGGGAAAGGTGTGGGCGCCGCATTGCTTGCCGATCAACAGCGAATCGCACTGCGTGTAGTTGCGTGCACCGTCGGCATTGCGGTCCACCTTGACCTGGCCGCGATAGGTGTTCTGACCACGTCCAGCACTGATGCCCTTGCTGACGATCTTGCTCTTGGTGCGCTTGCCGATGTGGATCATCTTGGTGCCGGTGTCGGCCTGCTGACGGTGGTGGGTCAACGCGACCGAATGGAATTCGCCCACCGAATCGTCGCCAATCAGCACGCAGGACGGATACTTCCAGGTGATCGCCGAGCCGGTTTCGACCTGGGTCCAGGTCACCTTGCTGCGCGCGCCACGGCATTCGGCACGCTTGGTGACGAAGTTGTAGATGCCGCCGCGGCCTTCCTCGTCGCCCGGGTACCAGTTCTGCACGGTCGAATACTTGATTTCTGCATCTTCCAGCGTCACCAGCTCGACGACCGCTGCATGCAGCTGGTTCTCGTCGCGCATCGGCGCCGTGCAGCCTTCCAGATACGAGACGTAGGCCTTGTCTTCGCACACGATCAGGGTGCGCTCGAACTGGCCGGTATGGCCGGCATTGATGCGGAAGTAAGTGCTCAATTCCATCGGGCAACGCACGCCCTTGGGGATGAACACGAAACTGCCATCGGAGAACACGGCCGAGTTGAGCGCGGCAAAGTAGTTGTCGCCCACCGGTACCACGCTGCCCAGGTACTGCCTGACGATCTCCGGGTGCTCCTTGATGGCCTCGGACATCGAACAGAAGATCACGCCCTTTTCGGCCAGCTCCTTGCGGAAGGTGGTGCCGACCGAGACCGAATCGAACACCGCATCCACGGCGACCCCGGCGAGCTTGGCGCGCTCGTGCAGCGGCACGCCCAGCTTGTCGTAGGTGTCCAGCAATTCCTTGGGCACCTCGTCCAACGAGGCATATTTCGGGCCCTTGGGTGCGGAGTAATAGCTCAGCGCCTGGAAGTCGATCGGCGCGATCTGCAATTTTGCCCACTCCGGCATCGGCATCTTCAGCCAGTGGCGATAGGCCTCAAGACGCCAGTCGGTCATCCATTCCGGCTCGTCCTTCTTGGCCGACAACGCACGGATGATGTCTTCGTCCAGGCCGGGCGGGAGTGAGTCCGATTCGATTTCGGTGATGAAGCCGGCGTCGTAACGTCGACCCAGCCGTTCGAGGATCTGCGCATTCTGCGGAGGAGCAAGTTCGGTGG
Organism: Xanthomonas sp. NCPPB 3569; assembly: GCF_041475645.2. Taxonomy (NCBI): domain Bacteria; kingdom Pseudomonadati; phylum Pseudomonadota; class Gammaproteobacteria; order Lysobacterales; family Lysobacteraceae; genus Xanthomonas; species Xanthomonas sp. NCPPB 3569. The sequence continues at coordinate 3,428,288 of NZ_CM192969.1, read as the reverse complement.
CCATTGGGCTGCCTACAGGTCAGGTGGTCGCGACGCGTGCGGCGATGGAACGCCGTCGGGTGTCGCCAGGGAGAGAGAGGGGCTGCAACATCTGCGCGAGCGTGACGCGACGCAAGGCATCGCCGACCACGTCGTTGATCAGGCGCCAGTTCGATCGCACGCCGCAGCGCTGCGCAATACCGCACTGGCTGTGGTCCTGGCTGCATTCGGTGATCGCCAGCGGACCTTCCATCGCTTCGACGATCTCCACCAGGGTGATGTCGCTGGCGGCGCGCGCGAGCCGGTAACCGCCGTGCACACCGCGCAAGCCTTCAACCAGGCCTGCCTGCGACAACGGCTTGAGAATCTTGCTGACAGTCGGTGCTTCCAGGCCAGCCTGTTCGGCCAATTCGCTTGCGCTGAGCACCTGATCGCAGCGTGCCGCCAGGACGGTCAGCACCACGGTGGCGTAATCGGTGAGTTTGGTGACGCGCAGCATGGGGAAGGCGGAATTCTAAAGCGGACCGAAATTGTACTCTTTCCAGCAGGGCGGGGCCAACGGCGTGGTTCAGCCGCCGGCAAGCGTGGCCCGTTGCGGCGCATGCTGCGCTTGTGCTTGGCGCATTGGCGCGCTGCGGTCACAATGAGCGGCCCCATCACTGGACCCCTACATGTCGCGCAAAGTTGCCGCCCGCAAGTCTCGTATCCACGGCAATGGCATGTTCGCCCTCGCCCCGCTCCGCAAGGGCGAGCGCATCATTCAATACAAGGGGCGGCTGCGCACGCATGCCGAGGTGGATGCCGACGACACGGGCGATGTGGAGAGCGGACATACCTTTTTGTTCACGCTCAGCGACGACTACGTGCTGGACGCCAATTACGAAGGCAATGTCGCGCGCTGGATCAACCATAGCTGCGATCCCAATTGCGAGGCGGTGATCGAAGAAGCTGAGGGCGACGACCGCCGCAAGGACAAGATCTTCATCGAGGCCAAGCGCGACATCAAACCCGGCGAAGAGCTCACCTACAACTACGGCATCACCCTCGCCGAGCGTCATACGCCGCGCCTGAAGAAAATTTGGGAATGCCGGTGCGGCTCGAAGAATTGCACCGGAACGATGTTGCAACCCAAGCGCTGAGCACGTGGAGCGTGGCGCGCACTGACGCCACGCACACATCGGTTCACAACTGCGCAACGGCGTGATTCCTAGGGTTTGGGCTTCTTTTCGAGGAGCCCCTCATGTCTTATTCGCTCTCTGGCAAGACCGTCGCCGTGCTGGCCACCGATGGCTTCGAGCAATCCGAACTGACCGAACCCAAGCGCCTGCTGGAAAGCTGGGGCGCCAAGGTCGAGGTGATCGCGCCCGGAGATGGCGCGCAGATTCGCGGCTGGAATCACACAGACTGGGGCGATTCGGTAACGGTCGATCGGCAGCTCGCTCAGGCAACGGCCGAATCCTACGACGCACTGGTGTTGCCTGGCGGTGTGCTCAATCCGGACACGCTGCGGACCGACGAACAGGCAATCGCGTTCATTCGTGCGTTTTCGACCGCGCAAAAACCGGTGGCAGCGATCTGCCATGGACCGTGGTTGTTGCTCGAAAGCGATTTGGTCCGCGACCGCAAGGTCACCTCATGGCCGTCGGTCAGGACGGACCTGATCAACGCCGGTGCGCGCTGGCAGGATGCCGAAGTGGTGGTCGATGGCCAATTGATCACCAGCCGCAAGCCGGACGACATTCCTGCATTCGCCGCAGCCGTGGCCAAGGCCCTGGCTGCATAGGTTCCTCACGGGCCCGTATCAGCTTGAGACAAGAAAAGACCCGGCGCGGATGCGTCGGGTCTTCCAGTGTGGAGCGTTGCACGGATAGCGTCACCGACGCGAATACCAAGCAGGCCTACTTCCCGGACAGCGCTGCCGCGGGCACCAGCTGCTCGATGTTCTGGTTGAAGTTGACCGCAACCCGCCCGTTCTGGATGCCGACCGATTCCACCTGCACCGCACCCATCATGGACGCAATGGCCGGATCGATCCGGTAGATCGGCTCCTTGCGCGCGTAGTCGGCCAGCCAGGTATTGAGCAGCTGCCGCGTGCTGTGGTCGAGCTTTGCGCCGGCGTGGGCGGGGCGGAAGTCGTCGATGCTGGGTTGGTCGAGATAAAAGCCCTGCTTGGCCACGTCATAGCGCAGTGCGCTGGTCAAGGTGACGTTGCCGACCGGTGCGGGAGCGCCGCCTGCGGTCGCTACGGCGAGATCGAACGCCATCTTCAGCCGATCGCCTGGCGGCAACGATAGCGCCGGGTTACTGACCGTCATGGCGATCAGCCCGCCCAGCGTGTCGTGTGTCTGCGGGAAGCGGCCACCCAGATACTGCTGCAGGTCGCTGGCCTGCACGCTGATCTGTTTTCCCTGGATCTGCGGCGCAGCCCAGGCGCCGGTGATGGGCATTGCCAAGGCGAGGGCGAGCATGGATCCGGCAAGCGAACGCAGTTTCATCGAGTGACTCCGGCAACAGGTGACATCACCTTAGTCGGCGCCGGTGAACCACGGGTTAGCGCAATACCGGCTGCAGCGTGGCCGAATAGATTTCCCAGCTATTGCTGCCGGCACGAGGCTGCAGTCGGTATGCGCCGACCAGGCGTTGGGTGCCGGTGGTGGTGCGTACCGTCAATTGAACCGGCACTTCGATACGCTGTGGTGGCTGCGCCTGATCCAGTGCAAAGGGCGGGTCGTTGTTGATGCGCATCGACTGGATATTGGCGATGGCACGCAAGGCCGCATCGTCCGGCACCGGGGGAGGGCGACCGCCGGTCCATAAGGCATCGGCCTGCGCGCGCGCCGCTCCCGGCAATGCACCGAGGTAGCGTTGAACGGTGGCGCTTGCTTGCGCGTAGTTGGCCAGCGTCATGGGATCGGTGGGATCAGTTGCAGGGTTAGGTGATGCGGCGGTGGTGTCGGCAGCGGCGTCATCGCGCGGGCGCGGTGCGCTCGCAACGTGCGTCGCCGACGCGTCATTTGCCTGCGGATCGCCAGTGCGATGACAGCTGCAACCGGAAAGTGCGGCTGCGACAACGAGCATCCCCATCAAGCGCATGGCGCGTCCCCATCCCCGAGGTGCGCAGTGTAGCGGGTACGTGCGGCGATGCGTCTTCAGGCGCCGGTGGCGGGGTGCACGCGCTGCAGGCGTTCCAGCAGCAGCTGCAGTTTGGGACGCAATGCGTCCAGCGCATCGCTGGGCTGGGCGCGTGGGCGGGCCGCCAGGTCTTCCAGCAACTGCGAGCCTACGGTCAGTGCCGCGCATTCGTCGCTGCTCAGGTCGCGGCGCAGGTGCAGTTCTTCCAGTAGCCGCATCCAATCGGCGCGCGAACGTTGTTCGAATTCGATGGTGCAGCGGTCGTCACAGGGGCGGCCGTCGTTTTCGATCGGCGTGACCGTGATGCGATAGCGTTTGCGGGACATATGGGTCGCGTCGTTCTGGGCTGTGCTCACCATAGGCGTAGGACGCAATCGTCTCGATAGGGCGGCTCATGACGCAGTGTTCCAACGTGCTCAGTTTGCTGGCCGAGCGGCAGGTTTGCGCAGGAGTGGCAGCGGATCGTACGCACCGTTGCGTCCATAGACACCATAGTGCAGGTGCGGCGGCGTGCCGCGCGCATTGCCGGTGGTGCCGACCTTGCCGAGCAGGGTGCCGGGCTCGACCACATCGCCTACCGCTAGGCCGGCAGCCCAATCGTCAAGATGTGCGTAGTAATGCCGTTCCATCGCCGGACCCAGCAGCCAGACCTGCTTTCCGCCCAGGCCCTGGTCGCGGATGGCGCTGACCACGCCGCGCGTCGCGGCCACCACAGGCGTACCGCGTGGCGCGAAGATATCCACGCCCGCATGCGTGCGGTCGCGGCCGCGGGGTGCGCCAAAGGTGTCGGCAATCTGTCGCGCACGCACGCCTTCCACCGGCACATGCAACTGCGCAGGCGGCGGCATTTGCGACAGCTCCCAACTGGTACGGAGCTCATGGGCGATTGGCAGCTGCCAGGCCCAACGCGCGGCCACCGCCAGCACGCACAACAGCGCAATGGAGACAACAATGCTGCGCAGCCGACGTGCGGGGCTAGGTGTGGACGCTCGGCGTGGCGACGATGGCAGGGTGTTCGACGGACCGCTCACGTGCACCTGCAGATGGCGAATCAGCATGCAGGGTAGGGCACTACCGATGAGCGGTATGTGCTGCACTTTTTGGGACGATAAAAAAAGACGGCCCGCAGGCCGTCTTCGTGATACCGGATGCGTGCTCGATTAGAGCGCCGCGTCCTTCAACTTCTTCAGTGGACGTGACTTGAGCTTGGTGGTCGCCGGCTTGGCGGCGAAGATCTGCTCTTCCTTGGTGAACGGGTTGATGCCCTTGCGCTTCGGCTTGGCCGGCACGTGCACGGTGGTCAGCTTGAGCATGCCCGGGATGGTGAAGCTGCCGACGCCCTTCTTGCTCAGCGAGGCGTGTGCGGTGGCTTCCAGCGACGCCAGCACGGAGCGGACGTCCTTCGGAGCCAACTGGGTGCTTTCGGCAATGTGCGCGACCAGGCCGGTCTTGCTCAGTGCTTCCTTGATCGGCTTGGGCGCAGCGGACTTGGCAGCAGCGGCCTTGGCCGGCTTTGCGGTCTTGGTCGCGGCGACCTTTTTCACTGCCTTCTTGGGGGCAGCCTTCTTAGCGGCGGTTTTTGCCATGAGTGATGTGTTCCGTATTCGTTGGTGGTGTTGGGTCTGCCGACCCAGTCGGCAACGCGAAATGTAGGGCAACTGCTGCGCGCCGCCAATAGGCAAACGATGAAACAGCACGAAAAAAGCATCTTTCGACGGGGATTCGTTCACCAGCGGCAGAAAAAGCGGACAAAACGCATCGGCTTGCCCGTGCCATGCGCACGTTCGCTGCGGGTCTGACGCACAGCAGCAGATCGTTTGCGCGAGCAAAGGCCGCAACGCGCATCCGTGAGGACGATGCAACCAGCCGATAAGGCCAGCCGTTTTGGGGGATGCACGTAACGGGGGCCACGCGCCGACGAGATGGCTGCCATCGATTGCAGACGTGGACGCGCGTTGCATGTACGGCAAATGGAGCGGTTTTTGGGCGCGATGCAGCCTTCGGCGCCGTATCGCCCTGCATCCACATTCCGGCGATCCAGGCGCTGGCGCGGCGCTTTGCGCAGATGTTCGAATCGTGGTCGTCTTGCCATGCGCGCCGCGCGAAGGTGCCACGCGATGCGCTAGATACAGACGCCGCCGCGTTTCAATCAGTCATTGGCAGCGGACAAACTGCGGCCGCGTTCGGTCGCTGCGGCAATGGCCTGGGCGGTGAGGGCTTCAAAGCCGCCGGCCCGGAACGTCTCGATGGCGGCGTGGGTCGTACCGTTTGGCGAGGTCACGCGGCGACGCAGGACCTCCGGTGGTTCGCCCGATTCGGTGAGCATGCGTGCGGCGCCGAGCAGCGTTTGCAGCACCAGGGTGCGCGCGGTTGCGGCGGGCAGGCCCTGCGCTTGCGCGGCAGCTTCCATCGCTTCTGCCAACAGGAAGACATAGGCCGGTCCGCTGCCGGAGACCGCGGTCACCGCATCCATCTGCGCTTCGTCGTCGATCCAGACGGTGACGCCGGCGCTACCCAGCAGTTGGGTGGCCTGTTGCCGTTGCGCCGCGGACGCGCGCGCGTTGGCGTACAGCCCGGTGACACCGGCGCCGAGCAGGGCGGGTGTGTTGGGCATCGCACGAACCACCGCGATGTCGCCGCCCGACCAGCGCTGCAGCTGCGTGGCGGTGATGCCGGCCGCGATGGAAACCAGCAGCGGTTGTTGTGCCTGCGCAAGGTCGGCCAGTTGCGCGCACACCATTGGCAAGACCTGCGGCTTGACCGCCAAGACCCAGGTCGTGGCCGCATCGACGGCGGCGCGCGCATCTTCGACGACCTGCACGCCGAAGTCGCGCGCCAATGCGTCCCGCAGATCGGCCACCGGCTCGGCCACGCAGATGCTGGCAGCCGGCGTGCCTTGCCGGATCAGCCCGGCAATCAGGCTGCGCGCCATATTGCCGCCACCGACAAAGGCGATGGACGTCGCAGCGGAAGACGAGGACGAAGACGAAGCAGGTGTGTTCATTGCGGCACCTTAATAAGACGGATCGATGTGGGAGGCGATGCGATCAGGCAGAGGCGGCCGGCGCCTGATCGCGCGCACCGAACAACGCCGTACCCACCCGCACCATGGTGGCGCCGGCCGCGATCGCTTCGGCGAAATCCGCGCTCATGCCCATCGACAAGGTGTCCACCTGCCGATAACGGACTTGCAGCTGCTGGAACAGCGCCTGCATGCGCGTGAACGCGGCCTGGCGTCGTGCCTGATCGGGAAACGGAGCAGGGATCGCCATCAGTCCGCGTAGCTGCAGACGCGGTTGCAGGGCGATCGCGTCGGCCAGGCTGTCGATCGCTTCGGGTGCGCAGCCATGCTTGCTGTCCTCGTCGTCGATGTTGACCTGGATCAACACATTCAACGGCGCGCGGTCGTCCGGGCGGTGGCGCGCCAGCAGTGGAATCAATTTGGCGCGGTCCACCGTCTGCACCCAATCGAAGCACTGGCTCGCCAGTTCGGCCTTGTTGGATTGCAGGTGGCCGATCAAATGCCATTCCAAACCCAACGCACGCAACTGGGCAATCTTGGCATCGGCTTCCTGCACGTAGTTTTCGCCGAAGGCGCGCTGGCCCTGCGCGGCCAGGGCGGCGACGGCGTCAGCCGGCTTGGTCTTGGAGACTGCCAGTAGCCGCACGTCGGCCCGCGCGCGTGCGGCCGCTGCGGCGTGGATGGCATCGAGAATCTGCTGCAGCGACGAAGCCGGCACGTGGCATTCCGGAGAAAGGCGGGAGCGCTATAGTGCCGTCCGCGGACGCTTCCATCCAGTTGGGGGCTGCCGCGTGCCTGTATCGAGGCGTCGGCGCTGCGCGTATTTAGAGGAGTGTTTGAAAGCAAGGTGGGCGACCGTCCCCACGTCCGGCCGGGGCCCGGCGCGACACGCACTGACGGCAGCGCGACCGGCTACGCTCGGGCCAGCGCTGCGCTCGCCAGCATTCGTTGATGCCACCGCGCACCAGCCGTTCGGCCTTGGGCAGTTCCGCAGCCGGGCGAAAGGCAAAGGCTTCAGCCAGGCGCGTCGCGGCCGACCTGAACCGGCGACGGGGCTGCTTCCCGCCGGCAGCCAGAACGCTATACTGCCGGCCGGGGAGTACCTTCCAATCGCAGCCTAGGGGAAAAGCAGCGCATGGATATCGCTGAACTATTGGCGTTTTCTGTCAAGAACAAGGCATCGGACCTGCACCTGTCTGCAGGGCTGCCGCCGATGATCCGTGTCGATGGCGATGTCCGTCGCATCAATATTCCGGCGCTGGACCATAAGCAGGTGCATGCGCTGGTGTACGACATCATGTCGGACAAGCAGCGGCGCGATTACGAGGAATTCCTCGAGGTCGACTTTTCGTTCGAGATTCCGTCGCTGGCGCGTTTTCGCGTCAACGCGTTCAACCAGAACCGCGGTGCCGGTGCGGTGTTCCGTACCATTCCCTCCGAAGTGTTGACGCTGGAAGACCTGGGCTGCCCGCCGATCTTCCGTCAGCTGATCGACCAGCCGCAGGGCCTGATCCTGGTGACCGGCCCGACCGGTTCGGGCAAGTCGACCACGCTGGCCGGCATGATCGACTACATCAACAAGAATGAGTACGGGCATATCCTCACCGTCGAGGACCCGATCGAATTCGTCCACACCTCGCAGAAGTGCTTGATCAACCAGCGCGAGGTGCACCGCGACACCCACGGTTTCAACGAGGCGCTGCGCTCGGCACTGCGCGAAGACCCGGACATCATCCTGGTCGGCGAATTGCGCGACCTGGAAACCATCCGCCTGGCGCTCACCGCGGCGGAAACCGGCCACCTGGTGTTCGGCACCCTGCACACCAGCTCGGCGGCCAAGACCATCGACCGCATCATCGACGTGTTCCCGGCCGGCGAAAAGCCGATGGTGCGCTCGATGCTGTCCGAATCGCTGCGCGCGGTGATTTCGCAGGCGCTGTTGAAGAAGGTCGGCGGCGGCCGTACGGCGGCGTGGGAAATCATGGTCGGCACCCCGGCCATCCGCAACCTGATCCGCGAGGACAAGGTGGCGCAGATGTATTCCTCGATCCAGACCGGCCAGCAATACGGCATGCAGACGCTGGATCAGCATCTGCAGGACCTGGTCAAGCGCAGCCTGATCACGCGCAACCAGGCCCGCGAGTACGCCAAGGACAAGCGGATATTCGAGTGATTCGGGAATAGGGAATCGGGAATGGGGAATCGCAAAAGCGCGTTCCCGTCACCGAGTCCGTTGCCCGGCTTCTCCAATTCCCGTTTCTCGATTCCCCATTCCCGGCTCCGAGGGAGCACGCCATGAGCACCATCGACTTCACCTCCTTCCTCAAGCTGATGGCGCATCAGAAGGCGTCGGATCTGTTCATCACCTCGGGGATGCCGCCGGCGATCAAGGTGCACGGCAAGATCAGCCCGATCACGCAGACGCCGTTGACCGCGCAGCAGAGCCGCGACCTGGTGTTGAACGTGATGACGCCGTCGCAGCGCGAGGAATTCGAAAAGACCCACGAGTGCAATTTCGCCATCGGCGTGTCCGGGGTCGGGCGTTTTCGTGTGAGCTGTTTCTACCAGCGTAACCAGGTGGGCATGGTGCTGCGCCGGATCGAAACGCGCATCCCCACCGTGGACGAGCTGAGCTTGCCGCCGGTGATCAAGACGCTGTCGATGACCAAGCGCGGCATCATCATCTTCGTCGGCGCCACCGGGACCGGTAAGTCGACCTCGCTGGCGGCGATGATCGGCTACCGCAACCAGAACTCGACCGGGCACATCATCACCATCGAAGACCCGATCGAATTCGTGCACAAGCACGAGGGCTGCATCATTACCCAGCGCGAGGTCGGCATCGATACCGACAGCTGGGAAAACGCGCTGAAGAACACCCTGCGCCAGGCGCCGGACGTGATCATGATCGGCGAGGTGCGCACCCGCGAAGGCATGGACCATGCGATCGCCTTCGCCGAAACCGGCCACCTGGTGCTGTGCACGCTGCACGCCAACAACGCCAACCAGGCGATGGACCGCATCATCAACTTCTTCCCCGAGGATCGGCGCAACCAGCTGTTGATGGACCTGTCGCTCAACCTCAAGGGCGTGGTCGCGCAGCAGCTGATTCCGACCCCGGACGGCCGCGGCCGCCGCGTGGCGATGGAAATCATGCTGGGCACGCCGCTGGTGCAGGACTACATCCGCGACGGCGAGATCCACAAGCTCAAGGAGATCATGAAGGAGTCCACCAACCTGGGCATGCGCACCTTCGACCAGAGCCTGTTCGAGCTCTACCAGGCCGGCGAAATCAGCTACGAAGACGCGTTGCGCTACGCCGACTCGCAGAACGAAGTGCGTCTGCGCATCAAGCTCTCGCAGGGCGGCGATGCCAAGACCTTGTCGCAGGGCCTGGACGGGGTGGAAATTTCCGAAGTGCGCTGAGGGCTGCGCGTCTCGGCGTCCGCGTGCACGGGGTGCCTGTGCCGACGGGTCACAAGCGCGGGGATATGACCAGATATACACGGCGCTGACCTGCTGGCCCCACGGCGGCGCCAGCGCGTCCGCGCGTGGCTGCCAATTCATGCCCGGTGTGGCGGCCAGCGTTGCGCCAGGATCGCACCGACCACGCGGCCCTGTCCGCCGAGCGGAGGGAGCGCCTGGGCGCACCGAGGAAAATGACGGTCCGGCTCGCGTCGTGCGCGCATCTGCCGACGATCGAGGAGCCCGGCCCTACCTTTGCCGCGCCACCGGCGGACGACCGCCTGCCCAGGTGCCCCGGTCACGCAGCGCGCCGGCGAGGCGTCGGCCCGGTTTCAGATGTAACCGGATGGGTCGATAGTGTCTAATATCGCACCCCACTGCAGTGCCCAAGCCCGTGAGCCTTCCCGATTCCGATCTGCGACCGGAGCAAGAACCCTTGCCCGACGATGGTGCCGTGGTCACCGCCGGTCCGCTCACGCCTCCGCCGGATTCGGCCGGGACTGCCGCCGACGATCACGCCTTCCATCATTCGGTGGCTGAGGATGCGCAAGGCATGGTGCTGGCGACCCTGGTGGCATCGCTCGGTCTGGCCATCTTCGCCAAGGGGGGGCTGATGATCGGCGGCATGGCCGGCGTGGCCTTCCTGTTGCACTACGCGCTGCACTGGAATTTCGGCCTGGTGTTCGTACTGGTCAATTTGCCGTTCTACTGGCTCAGCGTGCGCCGGATGGGGTGGGAATTCACCCTGAAGACCTTCGCGGCAGTCGGCGCGTGCGGCGTGCTGACCAACCTGCTGCCGCGCTGGGCCGACTATGCGCACATGAGCACGGCCTTTTCGGCGATCGTCGGCGGTGCGCTGTCTGGCCTGGGGATCTTGTTCTTCATTCGCCACCGCGGCAGCCTTGGCGGCATCGGCATCCTGGCGGTGTACCTGCAGCGCGAGCGTGGCTGGAGCGCGGGCAAGGTGCAAATGAGCTTCGATGCGATGCTGATGCTGGTCGCCTTCTTCGTGCTGACCCCGGACAAGGTGCTGTATTCGGCCATCGGTGCCCTGATGCTAAGTCTGGTGCTGATGTTCAATCACCGCCCGCACCGGTATATGGGCGTGTGACGCGGGCCGAAGATCGCTGGCATGGCACGTCCGGGAGCGGCGAACACGACGTCGCAGGCAGCGGTCAGCGGGCGCGGCTGGCTCCCCCGCAGGCGCAGCGTGCCAGCGATGCATGCCGCTTTCCGCGCGCCGGCCAGGCCCGCCTGGCGCCACGTGCCGTCGTTTGTCAGCGGTTCTCGATGTTTTCGCGTGCCGGGCAATCGGTAGGCAACTGCAGCCGTTGCATCAATCCGCGCGCATCGAACGGCGCATGCACCTTCATGTCGTTGTCGAAATAACAGTACACATCGCGCATTGCGCGTTTGCGGGCGCGTGCACCGACACGGGCTGCATCGTGCGGTTCGGCTCCGTCGGCCCACGCGGCGATGCGTGCTGCCCAGCGATCCAGTGCGGTGTCGCTGTAGCCGCTGGCGTACAACTGCGCATCGCCATGCAGGCGCACATAGACGAAATCGGCGCTGACGTCCTCCAGGTACGGGAATTTCCCTGCGGTGTCGGCGACCACCACCGCGACATTGTGACGCCGCAGCAGGCGCATGCAGGCTGGATCGCAGAAGCTGTCGTGACGCACTTCCAATGCGTGACGGATCGGCCGCTGGCGATCGATCGCCAGGGCGCTGCGCCCCTGCATCAGCGCGGTATCGCGCTGGCGCGCCCGCGCCAACGCGGCCTTGCTATCGCGCGGCAGGCTGCCTAGAAATGCGTCCAGCAGCGCGGCATCGAACCGGAGTGTCGGCGGTAGCTGCCACAGGATCGGGCCCAGTTTGGCGCCCAGCCGCAATATTCCGGAAGCGAAGAAGTTGGCCAGCGCCTGCTCGCAATCGCGCAGGCGCTTCATATGGGTGATGAAGCGCGGGCCCTTGACCGAAAACACGAAGTCCTCGGGCGTTTCGTCATGCCAGCGCTGGAAGCTGTCCGGGCGCTGCAGCGAATAAAAGGAGCCATTGATTTCCACGCTGGGAAAGCAACCCGCGGCGTATTCGAGCTCACGCCGCTGGGCCAGGCCAACCGGATAAAACGTGCCGCGCCAGCGTGCATAACGCCAACCGGAAATGCCGATGCGAATAGCCATGCGCCCGAGCATTTCGCGTGCGCCGTGCAAGAGGTGTCTAGCCGCGCTGGACCGTGCGCGTTTTCGCCGGCTTCTGCGCCTGCAACCAGGGCGGCGCCAGTGCCCGGATCTGCGCAAACACCGGGCACCGGGCGTGATGTGCGCCGGGCAGGTAGCCCAGGCTCATCAGGAACTCGCCGGTGATTTCGCCGCCGGTGAAACGGAAGGTCTTCTTGAACAGCTTGACCCAGGCCGGTTTGTCGAGCGGGTGGTGGGCGTCCAGCCACTGCGCGAAGCCGCCGTGCGTGGTGCGTAGCGCCTGGATGACCTGCGCGTTGTGGATGGCCGCCAGCACCTTGAGACGGTTGCGGATGATGCCGGCATCGCCCATCAACCTGCTGATGTCCTGGTCGGCATATGCCGCAACAGTGTCCACGTCGAAGCCGTCGTAGGCCTTCTGGAAATTGACGCGCTTGCGCAGGATGGTTTCCCAGCTCAGTCCGGCCTGGTTGATCTCCAGCACCAGCCGCTCGAACAACTCGCGTTCGTCGCGCTGCGGAAAGCCGTACTCGTGATCGTGGTAGTGGCCATGGACCGGATGGCCTGGGGCGATGGTGCAATAGCCGCTCATGGCAACGGATCTACCTGATGCCTTCTTCTGTCGGTTTGATGCTGATGCGGCGGTCGCCCGGAAGCACCAGGTCCGGCCAGCGGGGTGGCCGTGTCTGGATCTGGCCGTTGCGCAGGGCCTCGCGCAATGCATTCTGGGCATTGACGCTGCCGGAATAGAGCCGGGTCGTGCCTGCCTGGTACCAGCCCTGCTGGTTGCGTGCATGCAGCACGCAGTCGATCGCATACTCGCCTTTGACATTGCACAACAGCACGTCGGGTTTGCTATCGCCGTCGAGGTCGTCGCTGCTGACCACGCAGTTGCTGTCGTTCTGCGTGCACTCCCCGCGATCCTGCAGGCGCGGTGTCGAGGTCATCAGATAGTTCCACCAATCCGCAGGCGGCTCTGCCTTGCCCGCCGCCACGGTCACATGCGTACGGACCTGGGCCAGGTCGGTCAGTTCTTTGGTCTGCGGATGCTCGGGGTCCTCATCGTCGCTCCAGCGTGTGGTGCGTGCCAGCAGCCGCTCCAGCTTCTGTTTGCGCACCGCGTCGCCGGCAAAGGTGGGGTCCTGGCGTAGCGACTGCACCGCTAGATAGCCGCGGCGACCGTTCTCGAAGCGCAGAAACTCCAGGTTCTTGTTCACGGCGTCGGGCGTGGCGTTGGCCAGCCGCTGCATCTGGCTGCGCACAGTGATGCGGTACGGGTCCAGCAACGGGGTGTTGACCAGGATCGCCAGGCCGATCACCACCCACGACAGCGTCTTGTTGCCGCTGGCCAGATGCGGCAGCCAACGGTGGGCGCGTGGCCGCAGCACCGCAAACGCGTAGGCCAGGGCGTACCCCAGCGCCAACACGGCCAGCAACGCGGCGCAGAGACGCTCGCTGGTCCAGCCGTGCTGCGCAATACGCAACGCCACCGCATAGGCCGCCAGCCCCGCATGCAGCGGCAGGATGACCAGGCCGGCCTCAACCACCCGACGCAGCCAGCGCGGATACGGCGGCTGCACACTGCCATCGCGGTACACCGCATTGGTGAACAGCACCAGCCCGAACACCAGGCTCAGCAGGATCGACGCCGCCGAACGGGTCTGCCACAGCGCCTGCAACCCAGTGAACGGCAACACCAGCAGGAACAGCAGCGCGATGCCTGCTAGCAACGGCAGCAGGCCGGTGCACAGCGAGAACAGGATCTGCCGCATCACCTGCACCGCGCGGTGCTGGGTGCGCCCGATCAGGATGCCCAGCCCGGCGATGATGCCGGTCGCCAGATAGATGAAGGCCTGTTCGCGGAACAGTTCCCGGAAAACCATGATCTTGACCAGTGCAAACAGGCTGGCCCACAACCACAGCACCATCCAGCACACCCAGACGAACAGCAGCGCCAGTGCCAGGGTCAGCGCGTTCTGCCAGGCGAATTCAAACAGATCGTGGTAGCCGGCCCGCCAATGGCCGTGCCGTTGCCGGTGCTGCAGCCAGGGCAGGGCGACGAACCACCCGACCGTGACGGTAAAAGTGAACGACCACAGCACCTCGCCAGTCTGCAGGGCTGGCGCGCCTGTGGCGCTCCACGCCGCCCAGCTGGCCAGGGCGGCCAGCACCAGGGTGCTGACGGCCACGTGCTGCCACAGGCGCCAATCGCTCAGATGCTGCAGACTCAGCAGCACCAGGCTGGGTACGGTCAACACCATGGTGTACCAGCAGATCCGAACCCCCAGATCGTTGAACGGCCGCACGCCCTGTTGTTCACCCCATGCGGCCAGATACAGCAGGCAGCCCTGCAGCAGCGCGACAAGTACGATGCAGGCGCGGGTCTGGCGGGGCAGTGGCGTATCGGCAAGTGCGGCGGCGGGTATGGTCGGCATCGTCGGTCCTTGGCGGCGTCAGGCGCCAAGTATGGCAGCGGCTCTGCGCGCGGCGAAGCGAACGGCTAGAATGCGGCCATGTCCGTTTTGCCTACGCCTCTGGCCAACCAACTGCTGATTGCGCTTCCGGCGCTGTCCGACCCCACCTTTTCGCGCAGCGTCGCGCTGATCTGTCAGCACGACGAGAACGGCGCCATGGGCGTGCTGGTCAACCGGCCCTCCGAATACACCCTGGGCGAAGTGTTGTCGCAGATGGGCATCGACACCGACGACGAGCCGCTGCGCGAGCAGGTCGTGCTCAGCGGCGGGCCGGTGCATCCCGAGCGCGGTTTCGTGATCCATGACGATGCGCGCGAATGGGATTCCAGCCTGGAAGTGGGGCAGGGCGTGTTCCTGACCACCTCGCGCGACATCCTCGAAGCGATGGCGGCCGGCAACGGCCCGCGTAATGCGCTGGTCGCCTTGGGCTGCGCGGGTTGGGGCGCCGGCCAGCTGGAATTCGAGCTGGGCGAGAACAGCTGGCTCACCGCGCCGTCGGATGCCAATGTGCTGTTTGCGACCGCGCTGGAAGATCGCTGGCAGACCGCTGCCGGGCGCATCGGCGTGGACCTGTTCCGGCTCACGGATTATTCCGGGCATGCCTGAGGCGGGCGCGATTCGCCCCGATGGCACGGTGCTGGGCTTCGACGTGGGGTCGCGCCGGATCGGCGTGGCAGTCGGAACCGCGCTCGGTGCCGGCGCGCGCGCGGTGGCCGTCATCAATGTGCATGCCAACGGCCCGGACTGGGTTGCGCTGGACCGCGTCTACAAGCAATGGCAACCGGATGGTCTGGTGGTCGGCGACCCGCTCACGCTGGACGACAAGGACCAACCCGCCCGCAAACGCGCACACGCGTTCGCCCGCCAGCTGCGCGAGCGCTACGCGCGACCGGTTGTGCTGATCGACGAGCGCTCCAGTTCGGTTGAGGCTGCGCAGCGTTTCGCGCGCGAGCGTGCCGATGGGCGCAAGCGCCGCCGCGATGCCGAAGCGCTCGATGCGATGGCCGCCGCGGTGATCGTCGAACGCTGGTTGGCCGCGCCCGACCAAGCCACCTTTCTTCCTTGACTCCCGACCTGCGATGACCACCATGCAACTCGATTCGGACGGACGCCCGCGCCACCTGCTCACCCTGGAAGGACTGCCGCGCACCACCCTGCTGCAATTGCTCGACCGCGCCGGCCAGATCCGCGATGCGGCGGTCGGGCGTGTGGGCAAGCGCAGCGTGCTGGCGGGCACGGCGGTGTGCACGCTGTTCTTCGAACCCTCCACGCGCACGCGCAGCTCCTTCCATCTGGCGGCGCAGCGGCTGGGCGCGGACGTGCTCAATTTCGATGCATCCACCTCCTCCACCCGCAAGGGCGAAACCGCACGCGACACCTTGAAGAATCTCGAAGCGATGGGCGTGCGCGGCTTCGTGGTGCGTCACCCCGACGACGGCGCGGTGGAAGCGCTGGCCGCAGCCGCGGGCGAGGGCACCGCGTTGATCAATGCCGGCGACGGGCGTAGCGCGCATCCCACCCAGGGTCTGCTCGACATGCTCACCCTGCGCCAGGCCAAGGGCACCGATTTTTCCAAGCTCAAGGTCGTCATCGTCGGCGACGTCAAGCACTCGCGCGTGGCGCGCTCGGACCTGCATGCCTTGCGCACGCTGGGCGCCGGCGAGATCCGCGTCTGCGGCCCGGCCAGCCTGCTGCCCGATGACGGCATACTGGAGGGCTGCGTGGTCGGCCAGGATTTCGATGCGATGCTCGAAGGTGCCGATGCGCTGATGATGCTGCGCCTGCAGCGCGAGCGCATGGAAGAAGGCCTGGTGCCCTCGCTGGAGCAGTACCACGCCGAATACGGTCTGACCCGCGAGCGCCTGGCGCGTGCCGGCCGCGACGCCGCGGTGCTGCACCCGGGCCCGATCAACCGCGGCGTGGAAATCACCGATGAAGTGGCCGACGGCGCGCAATCCTGCGTGCTACGGCAGGTCGCCAACGGCGTCGCCGTGCGCATGGCCGTGCTGGAAACCCTGCTCGGCTGAGCACGGCTGCGCATGCCTCTTGTTAGCCGCTCCACGAGCGGCAATGCCACCTCGCAACCAACGCGCGGTGGCCTTTGATCCATGCATCGGTGATTGCGAAGAGACAGCCGCTTCTCCCCGAACGTACATCGTGGCCCGTTGCGCGGTGACGTTCGATGCGCAACGTCATGCGTGCAGACAAACAGTCGCTTGCTGCCTAACGTGCCCGGCGGTCTGCTCTTGCGAATCCCGAATCCCGAATCCCAGCACCACCAGCTAACACCCACTCACCTATCGTGAGCGCTCCTTTCAGCGCAGGAGATTGCAATGGGTATTTCACGTCACGCCACCGCCCACTGGGAAGGCGACCTCAAGACCGGCAAGGGCCAGCTCAGCACGCCACAGAGCGGCCTGATGGACAACACCCGTTATGCCTTCAGCAGCCGCTTCGGCGACGAGAAGGGCACCAATCCGGAAGAGCTCATCGCCGCTGCGCATGCCGGCTGTTTCACCATGGCGTTGTCTGCGCAGTTGACCGAAGCCGGTTTTCCGCCGGCCTCGCTGGATACGCGCGCCGATGTGGATCTATCGATGGAAGGCGGCCCGCAGTTGTCGCAGATTCGCCTCAAGCTCAAGGCCGTGGTGCCGGGCATCGACGAGGCCAAGTTCCGCGAGCTGGCCGACAGCGCCAAGAAAAATTGCCCGGTGTCCAAGGCGCTGAGCGCCGTGCCGATCAGCCTGGAAAGCGAGTTTTCCAACTAGTGCCGATACCGCTGCGACGCGTCGGCGTAGACGCCCGGCGCGCGCAGCTGGCGGCAACCTGAATAGGGCTTTTCGTGGCCGGGTTGGTTCAGTGCGGTTTCACTGGCGCAGGCCGAGCATCGGCAGCGTGTCCTCCCTATGAAGCTGCCGCAATGAAAACTCTCGTGCTTGGTGCTCTGGTGATGGGTCTGGTCGTGGCGGGCAATGCCACGGCACAGCGCTATGACAGCGGCTACGAGGATGGCCGCTACGAATACGCGCGCGTCGTGCGCGTGGATCCGATCATCGTTGCCGACTCGTACAACGAACGCACCAGCGAACGTTGCTACGATCGTCCCGCCGACGGTTACTACACCAGCAATGACGGGTACTACCGCGACGGTGGCTATGCTCAGGCCGGTGTGTCCAATCGCGGCGTTGCCAGCGTCATCGGCGGCATTGCGGGCGCCGTTCTCGGCAGCCAGGTCGGCGGCGGCAATGGTCGTCTGGTCGGCACCGCCGTGGGCACCATGGCGGGCGTCGCGGCGGGACGCTCGATCTACGAGGCCAATCACCGCACGTATCAGGGCAATGTGAGGGTGTGCGAGCCGGTGTCCTACCGTCGCGAGCGCGACCGTGTGGATGGATATGACGTCACCTACGAATACGCCGGCCGCACTTACCACACGCGTAGCGACTACAACCCGGGCGACCGTATCCGGGTGCGCGTGGACGTTCGCCCTGACTGATCGGTGCCAGATGCATGCGGTGCCGCTGGTTCCGGCATCTGGCTGAAAAAGAACGCTGCGGGCAACCGCAGCGTTCTTGCGTTTTGCGCGGTGATTGCGGCCTGCAATAGCGCCTCAACAATGCTTCGGCGCTGATCGATGCCGGGCGCCTTGCTGTTTCACGCAAGCGTTGATGCCCGGTGCACCGGCCTTGATCAGAAATTGGCAGCACCTGCAGGCCATCCCGCTGCGTTGGATCCGTGCGCAGCAGCGTTGCTGCCGCTCTAAGCCCAGTCCAACGTGCCGCGAATCACCGTCTGCACCTGGCCACCCGACCACACGTCACCATCGGCGTCGATGTTCAGTTCCAACAGGGCATCGAAGCCGATTTCGCGGCCCTGGCTGACGACATAACGACGGTCGGTGCCGGGCAATGCGTCACGGCTGTCCAGCCATGCGGCGAGGACCGCATTGGCCGCGCCGGACGCCGCATCCTCGAAACGCCGGCCATTGCCGACGAAGGCACGTACCGCCAGATCGTAGGTGCCTGGCGCGTTGGCGCGTGCATACGCAAACACGCCCATGCTGCCGGTGGATTCTGCCAATCCGGCAATCGCGTCCCAGTCCGGCTGCAGGCCGCGCAACGCCGCTTCGCTGGCGAGTTCGACCACCCACCAGGTGCGGCCGCCGTCCATCAGCGCAGGCGGTAGCGTGCCCAGCGGCCAGCCCTGCAAGGCATCGCGCAGGCGCGGATCGTCGGCATTCACCTGCTCGGCCACGCGCGCGCGTGGCGTGCGGATCGCGATGCTGCGGTGGCTGCCGCGCTGCTCGACGCGCAGCGGCAACCGACCCGCGATGCCGTCCTGCACCAGGACGCCGTCCTGTGGTGCGGCCAGGCCGGCTTCGAGCACGGCATGTGCAGTGCCCACGCTGGGATGGCCGGCAAACGGCACCTCTTTTTGCGGCGAAAACATGCGCAGCCGGTAGCTGCTGTGTGCGCCTTCGGCGGGAAAGACGAAGGTGGTTTCCGGCAGCTTGGTCCAGCGTGCGATGGCCTGCATCGCCGCATCGTCCAGGCCCTGCGCATCCAGCACCACCGCCAGCGGATTGCCGCTGCCGGGGCGTGCGGAGAACACATCCAATTGCAGGAAACGGCGAGTGGTCATGAGCGTCGATCCGCGGTGAGGGCGCGGCAGCTTACCAATCGATGCGGCCGTCGATCACCTGCTGCGTCGCTCCGCCAATCCAGACTTCGCCTTGCGCGTCCACCTCCACATGGACACGGCCGTCGCGGCCAACCTCGCGGCCCTGGCTGGCGAGGTAGCGCGATCCCGCCCCGGGCAGGCGGCCTTCGCCGTGCAAGCGTGCGGCAATACAGGCATTGGCGCTGCCGGTGACCGGGTCTTCCGCAATGCCATCGCCCGGGCAGAACGCGCGGACGACCAGGTCGGCATCGCCATCGTGCACGGGCGCGTAGATGGCCAGGCCAACGGCGGCGCTGGCCTGGGTCAGGCGCGCGATGGCGGCAAGGTCCGGGGCTGCCTGCCGTACCGCCTGCGCGTCGGCCAATTCCTGCAGCCACCAGTTCGGGCCGTTGTTCCAGAGCGCGGCAGGCTGCGCACTCGCGCGCAGGCCAGTGCAGGCGGCACGAAGCGCCTGGGCGTACGTGTCGCCCGTGTCGATGGTGCGTGCGCGCGGTGCGCGCAGTCGTACCAGCAAGGCGCCGTGCCGGTCGAATACCTCGACCGGCAGCACGCCGGCCGCACATTGCTGGCGCAGCCGGCCGTCGGGCTTGTACGCGGTCACGCCGTGGGTCACCGCCGCCCACGCTGCGCCGACGCTGGGGTGGCCGGCAAATGGCAGCTCGGCACGCGGGGTGAAGATGCGGATGTGGTAGTCGGCATCGGGCACGCTGACCGGCAGGAAGAAGATGGTCTCGGACAGATCCAGCCACGCGGCGATCTGCTGCATCTGCGCAGACGACAACGTCTCTGCATTGAAGACCACGCCCAGCGGGTTGCCGCTGCCGGCCCGGGCGGCGAAAACATCCAGTTGCAGATAGCGGTGCTTGCTCATGCTGGGGAAATCTCGATCGAAGGGAGCGCGGCGATGGTTGCAGTGCAAACCGATACGGCAGTGGACGTGCGACGGAACGCTGTGATCGCACTCGGGGTCATGCGAGCGGCATTGGCAGTAGAATCGGAGGTTCCGCTCGGCATCCTGGGCATCTTCCCCCCATCCTAAACGCCTATCTCAATGTCAGCTCCCCACTCTACCGATCGTTGGATCGTCCTCAAGTTCGGCGGCACTTCGGTGTCGCGTCGTCATCGCTGGGACACGATTGGAAAACTGGCGAGCAAACGGGCGAACGAGACCGGCGGTCGCGTGCTGGTGGTGGTGTCCGCATTGTCGGGCGTGACCAACGAGCTCACCGCCATTGCCGACGGCGCCGCCGATAGCGCACAGCGCGTGGCGGCACTGGACCAACGCCATCGCGACTTCCTGGCCGAGCTCGAACTGGACGCCGATGCGGTGCTGGGCGAACGACTGGCCGCGCTGCATGCTTTGCTGGGCGACGCGCGCGCTGCAACGCGCACGCTGGAGTGGCAGGCCGAGGTGTTGGGGCAGGGCGAGTTGCTGTCCTCCACCATCGGTGCGGCGTATCTGCATGCCAGCGGCCTGGACATGGGCTGGCTGGATGCGCGCCAGTGGCTGTCGGCGCTGCCGCCGCAGCCCAATCAGAGCGAATGGTCCAAGCGCCTGTCGGTGTCGTGCCAGTGGCAGTCCGATGCGGAGTGGCGCACGCGTTTCGCCGCGCAGCCGACACGCTTGCTGATCACGCAAGGTTTCATTTCGCGGCATGCCGATGGCGGCACAGCGATTCTGGGACGTGGCGGTTCGGATACCTCGGCGGCGTACTTCGGTGCGCTGCTCGGCGCCAGCCGGGTGGAAATCTGGACCGACGTGCCCGGCATGTTCAGCGCCAACCCGAAGGAAGTGCCCGACGCACGCCTGCTGACCCGGCTGGATTACTACGAAGCGCAGGAGATCGCCACCACCGGCGCCAAGGTGCTGCATCCGCGTTCGATCAAGCCGTGCCGCGATTCCGGCGTGCCGATGGCGATCCTGGACACCGAACGCCCGGATCTGCCGGGCACCAGCATCGATGGCAATGCCGAGCCGGTGTTGGGCGTCAAGGCGATCAGCCGCCGCAACGGCATCGTGCTGGTGTCGATGGAAGGTATCGGCATGTGGCAGCAGGTCGGCTTCCTGGCCGATGTGTTCACGCTGTTCAAGAAGCATGGCCTGTCGGTGGATCTGATCGGTTCGGCCGAGACCAACGTCACCGTGTCGCTGGATCCTTCGGAAAACCTGGTCAACACCGATGTGCTGGCGGCGTTGTCGGCGGATCTGTCGCAGATCTGCAAGGTCAAGATCATCGTGCCGTGCGCGGCCATCACGCTGGTCGGGCGCGGCATGCGTTCGCTGCTGCACAAGCTCTCCGATGTGTGGGCCACGTTCGGGCAGGAACGCGTGCACATGATTTCGCAGTCGTCCAACGACTTGAACCTGACTTTCGTCATCGATGAAGCCGATGCCGACGGTTTGCTGCCGATCCTGCACGCGGAACTGATCGACAGCGGCGCGATGCCGGTCAGCGAGGGCGAGGTATTCGGCCCGCGCTGGCGGCAGATCATCGGCTCGGTACGTCCGCGTCCCACGCCGTGGTGGCATGCCGAGCGCGCGCATCTGCTGTCGCTGTCCAAGGCCGGCACGCCGCGTTACGCGTACCACCTGCCCACGGTGCGCGCGCGTGCGCATGCGCTGGCGCAGATTGCCGCGGTGGATCAGCGCTATTACGCGATCAAGGCCAATGCGCATCCGGCCATCTTGATGGCGCTGGAACAGGCCGGCTTCGGGCTGGAATGCGTCTCGCACGGCGAATTGCGCCGCGTATTCCAGGCGCTGCCGGAACTGTCGCCGCGGCGCGTGCTGTTCACGCCGAGCTTTGCGCTCAAGGCCGAATACGAAGCGGCCTTCGCGCTGGGCGTGACGGTGACCGTGGACAACGTCGAAGCGCTGCGCAACTGGCCCGAGGTGTTCCGTGGCCGCAATATCTGGCTGCGCATCGATCTGGGGCACGGCGACGGGCACCACGAGAAGGTCAACACCGGCGGCAAAGCGTCCAAGTTCGGCCTGTCGTCCACGCGCGTGGATGAATTTGTCGAGGTGGCGCGCACGCTCGAACTCACCATCACCGGCGTGCATGCGCATCTGGGCAGTGGCGTGGAGACCGGCGAGCACTGGCGGATGATGTACGACGAGTTGGCCGGCTTCGCGCGCCGTATCGGCACGGTGGAAACCATCGATATCGGTGGCGGCCTGCCGATTCCGTACAGCGCCGAAGACGAGCCGTTCGATCTGGAGGTGTGGGCCAAGGGCCTGGCCGAGGTCAAGGCCGTGCATCCGGGCTACCGCCTGGCGATCGAGCCGGGCCGCTATCTGGTGGCAGAAGCCGGCGTATTGCTGGCTAGCGTCACCCAGGTGATCGAGAAGGACGGCGTGCACCGCGTGGGCCTGGATGCGGGCATGAACACTTTGATTCGCCCGGCGTTGTACGACGCCTGGCACGACATCGAAAACCTCAGCCAACTCGACGCGCCGGCCGATGGTACGTTCGATATCGTCGGGCCGATCTGCGAATCGTCGGACGTGTTCGGCAAGCGTCGCCGGCTGCCTGCGACCACCGCGCCGGGCGATGTGGTGCTGGTCGCCGATGCCGGTGC
This sequence comes from Xanthomonas sp. NCPPB 3569, assembly GCF_041475645.2. Lineage (NCBI taxonomy): Bacteria > Pseudomonadati > Pseudomonadota > Gammaproteobacteria > Lysobacterales > Lysobacteraceae > Xanthomonas > Xanthomonas sp. NCPPB 3569. The sequence goes on along the minus strand of NZ_CM192969.1, from coordinate 3,405,753 downwards.
CTACGGCTACTCGATGGCCAGCACCTACAATCAGCGCGAATTGCCGCGCGAAGAGGTGATCGATGCGCCCACTGGCTGAGTTCGTCGCACTCAGCACGTTGGCCGGTGGCGTGGCGATGGTGTTTTCCACCGCCATCGACATCGCCGGGCAACCGGCCCCGTGGACCGATAGCTTGAAGTGGGCAATCCCCGCGTTGGTCGCTGCCGGCATCGGCGCGTGGAGCGCAGCGCTCTGGCAGCGTCGGCGTGCCCAGCGGGCACGAGCGCAGCACGCCGGCGGCATGGCATTGCGCACCGTGGTGCTGGGTGCGCTTGGCTATCTGCCGGCGCTGCTGCTGTATCTGCTGGTCGCGTTGGCCATCACCGGCGACGCAACGGTGATTCGCTCGGACGTGATGCTGCTGCTGTTCGTGATCGGTTGCCTGCCGCTGCTATGGGCGGCGGTGCCGTTTTCCATGATTGAATATGTCCTGTGCCGACGTTATCTGCGTCGTGTACGTGTTTCTGCAGGTAGTCCATGAGTGCTTTCGACAAACATCAGATGTCCACCTTCCGTTTCGTGCGTTGCGCACTCGACGCGCAGACCGGCGTGGCCACGCTGGTGTATGCCTTCGATCAAGGCCCGGAGCTGGTCGAGACCGTGGCAGTGCCGGGCGCCCCTTTTGTGCTGGAAGGCGCGCAGGCGACTGCCGTGCAACAGGCGTTGCGGCTGCTGCATCTCATTGCAGGGGTCAGTTATTTCAAGGCTGCTGTGCCGCCGAACATCGCCATCGACAGCTACGCCATCGATGCCGAGACGGCCGCGCTGGTGGAAAGCGTGTATCTGCACGGCCTGGGCGAATTTGCCTACCGAAATGGCTTGCATCTGCACGGCAAGATCCACTTCCCGGTGGCGGTGGCGGCGCAGGCCTCTGCCGCCGCGCCGGCAGTGGGGTTGCGCGAGCATGCGCTGGTGGCGATCGGTGGCGGCAAGGATTCGCTGGTCAGCATCGAGGCGCTGCGCCAGGCCGGCGTGGCGCAGACCGTCAGCTGGATCGGCGGTTCGCAACTGATCCGTGCCTGTGCAGAACGCACCGGTTTGCCGGTCCTCAACATCGGCCGCGTGCTGGCACCGGAATTATTCGAACTCAATCGCCAGGGCGCGTGGAACGGGCATATCCCGGTGACCGCGGTGAACTCGGCCATCCTGGTGCTGGCGGCGCTGCTCAACGGGGTGGACCAGGTGGTGTTCTCCAACGAACGTTCGGCCAGCTATGGCAGCCAGATTCCCGGCACCGGCGAGGTCAATCACCAGTGGTCCAAGGGCTGGGCGTTCGAGCAGGCATTCGGCGATTACGTGCAGCGGCATGTGGCGGCCGATCTGCGCTATTACTCGTTGCTGCGGCCGCTGTCCGAGTTGGCGGTGGCGCGGCAATTCGCCAAGACCGATCACTACGACGCGCACTTTTCCAGCTGCAACCGCAACTTCCACATCATGGGCGAGCGCCCGGTGCATCGCTGGTGCGGCGTGTGCCCGAAATGCCATTTCGTGTTCCTGGCGCTGGCGCCGTTCATGCCCAAGACGCGGTTGGTCAACATCTTCGGACGCAATCTGCTCGACGATGCGACCCAGGTCGGCGGCTACGACGCGCTGCTGGAATTCCAGGACCACAAGCCGTTCGAATGCGTGGGCGAAGGCCGCGAATCGCGCGCGGCGATGGCGGTGCTGGCCAGCCGCGCCGAGTGGAAGGAGGACGCGTTGGTGAAGCGCTTCATCCGTGACATCCAGCCGCAACTCGACCCAAGTGATCTGCAGGTCGAGCCACTCATGGCCATCGATGGCGAGCACCGGGTTCCGTCGACGCTGTGGGAGCGCGTGCGTGCGAATTTCGCAGCTTGAAGGCAAGACCGTTGCGTTGTGGGGCTGGGGGCGCGAAGGACGCGCAGCGTATCGTGCGCTGCGCGCGCAGCTGCCGACGCAAGCGCTGACGGTGTTCTGCAACGCCGAAGAGGCGCGCGAGATCGAGGCGCTGGCAGATGCGGCCTTGCAGGTGGAAACCGATGCCAGCGCGCAGGCGCTTGGGCGATTCGAGATCGTGGTGAAGTCGCCCGGCATCAGCCCGTATCGCGCCGAGGCACTGGCAGCTACCGCGCAGGGTACGTGCTTCATCGGCGGCACCGCGTTGTGGTTTGCCGAACACGCGCAGGCGGACGGCAGCGTGCCTGGCGTCATTTGCGTGACCGGCACCAAGGGCAAGAGCACCACCACCGCGCTGCTGGCGCACCTGCTGCGCGCGGCCGGGCATCGCACCGCATTGGTCGGCAATATCGGCCAGCCCTTGCTGGAAGTGCTGGCACCGCAGCCGCCACCGGCGTATTGGGCGATCGAGTTGTCCAGCTACCAGACCGGCGATGTCGGGCGCAGCGGCGCGCGCCCCGAGCTGGCGCTGGTGTTGAATCTGTTTCCCGAGCATCTGGACTGGCATGGCGACGAAGCGCGCTATGTGCGCGACAAGCTGTCGCTGGTAACCGAAGGCCGGCCGCGGATTGTCTTGCTCAACGCTGCCGACCCGCTGCTTGCCGGGTTGCAGTTACCCGATAGCCAGGTGCGTTGGTTCAATCATTCCGCCGGCTGGCATCTGCGTGGCGACGTGGTGTACCGCGGCGAGCAGGCCATTTTCGATACCGCCGATGTGCCGCTGCCGGGCGAGCACAACCGCCGCAACCTGTGCGCGGTGCTGGCGGCGGTAGAGGCCTTGGGCCTGGATGCGGCGGCACTTGCGCCGGCGGCAGCGAGCTTTCGTCCATTGCCGAACCGCTTGCAGTGGCTGGGAAGCGTGGATGGCATCGGCTACGTCAACGATTCGATCAGCACCACCCCTCATGCCTCGCTGGCGGCACTGGCGTGCTTTGCGCAGCGACGCGTGGCGCTACTGGTTGGTGGCCATGATCGCGGGCTGGATTGGCACGATTTCGCCCAGCAGATGGCGCAGCGGGCGCCGCTGGAAATCGTGACCATGGGCGCCAACGGCCCACGCATCCATGCATTGCTGGCGCCGCTGGCCGAGGCGGGGCGCTTCGGCTTGCATGCGGCCAACGATCTCGAACACGCCATGGGACTGGCGCGCGCTGCGCTGGGCGAGCAGGGCGGCGTGGTGCTGCTCTCGCCGGGGGCGCCCAGCTTCGGCGCCTACAGCGACTACGTAGCCCGCGGCCGGCATTTCGCCCAGCTGGCAGGGTTCGATCCGGCAGCGATCAGCGCGATTGACGGATTGGGTATCCACTAGAAGCCGCCGACAGGAACCGGCGCGGTTCACCTCCAGGCAGGCGCGGCCGTGATGTCTCACCCCGATAGCGCCGCTCCTGAGCGCTGTCCAAGGTTCACCTGAGGGCTGTCCGCTACGTGTTGCTGCCTGGCCCAGTTCCGAGGCCAAGGCGTTGCCCGGGTCGCCCCGAAAACCGTAGCTCGCCACGGATGCGGATGCGGATACGCCCGGTGCGCTTGGCCCAGCCAACTGGCCGCGCCGCTGCCGGCCGCGCCGATGATGACCCCTCCTGCACGGTGCCAGCGCCTACACTCGCCACACCATCCTGGGAGCAAGCACATGTACAAGCAACGGACATGGCGTGGCGTTGGGTTGATCGGTGTCCTGGCTTCGCTGGCCTTCCCCGCAGCAGCGGCGATGCAGGCCAAGCCGCTGGAATGGAAGATCGGCAAGGACACCTACAGCGGCGTGCTGGTGTACGACGATGCCGGCGATGTCAAGCGCCCGGGCCTGGTGATGGTGCCCAACTGGCGCGGTGTCAACGACTCGGCGGTGACCAAGGCCAAGCAGCTGGCCGGCGACGATTACGTGGTGCTGGTGGCCGACGTGTACGGCAAGGGCAAGCGCCCGGCCAATGACAGCGAGGCTGGGCAATTCGCTGGCGCCCTGAAAAAGGATCCGCCGGAGCTGCGCGCACGCGCGCTCAAAGCGGTAGAGGTGCTCAAGGCGCAGGCCGGCAAGGCGCCGTTGGACGCAGCGCGCATCGGTGCGGTGGGCTTCTGCTTCGGCGGTACCACGGTGCTGGAACTGGTGCGCTCAGGCGCGCAGCTGGCCGGTGTGGTCAGCCTGCATGGCGGCATCGCGACTCCCAGCCCGGCCGCCGCCGGCTCGGCCAGGACGCCGCTGCTGGTGCTCAACGGTGCCGACGACAAGAGCGTGAGCAAGGCGGATATCGCCGCGTTCGAAACCGAAATGAATGCCGCCGGCGCGGATTGGCAATTCGTCAATTTCAGCGGCGCGGTGCATTGCTTTGCCGAGGCAGATGCCAACAGCCCGCCGGGCTGCCTGTACAACCCGCGCGCGGCCAAGCGGGCGTATCGCATGCTGGGCGATTTCTTCGACGAGCGGTTTGGGCGATAAGCCGGGATTGGGGATTGGGGAGTCGGGACTCGCAAGAGCGAAGTCCCGTCTTTCAGCGAATCAAACCCCTGAGTTTTTGCTCGGGGGTTGCGCTGATCAACCATTCGGCTAACCGATGTCGGGACTCGCAAAACCGCGATCAAGCCGCCTTTGCGAATCTCCAATCACAAATCCCGTCCGGCGCGCCCAGCGCGCCGGATCAGTGCGTGCGCTCGACCGCGTAGCGCGCCAGGCCGCGCAGTGCCGCCACGGCAGGGCTGGGCGGCAGGGTTTCCAGCGCCTGTTCGGCGGCAGCGGCGTATTCGGCCGCGCGTTGACGGCTGTAGTCCAGCCCGCCGGTGGCATGGATGGCTGCCAGCACTTCCGGCATGGCCGCTGCATCGCCTTGCTCGACGATCTGTCGCAGGCGCTCTCGGGTGCTCGCATCCGAATGCGCCATCGCGTGGATCAGCGGCAGGGTTGCCTTGCCTTCGGCCAGGTCGTCGCCCAGGTTCTTGCCCAGGTCCGCGGCCTCGGCGGCATAGTCGAGCACGTCGTCGGCGATCTGGAAGGCAAAGCCCAGCTGCATGCCGTAGTCGTACAGGTGCTGCTGCACCTGCGCACTTGCGCCGGAGGCAAGCGCACCCAGACGCGTGCCGGCGGCGAACAGCACCGCGGTCTTGCGCTCGATCACGCGCAGGTAGGCGGCTTCGTCGGTGTCCGGGTTGTGCACGTGCAACAGCTGCAGCACCTCGCCTTCGGCGATGCGGTTGGTGGTGTCGGCCAGGATCTGCATGACTTGCATGCGGTCCAGTTCGACCATCAGCTGGAAGCTGCGCGAATACAGGAAGTCGCCCACCAGTACGCTGGGCGCATTGCCCCATAACGCATTGGCGGTGCTGCGTCCGCGGCGCAGGTCCGACTCGTCCACCACGTCGTCGTGCAGTAGCGTGGAGGTATGGATGAATTCGATGATCGCCGCCAGTTGGTGATGCTCCGGGCCGGAGCCGCCAGCGGCGTGGCCGGCCAGCATCACCAGCATCGGGCGCAGGCGCTTGCCGCCGGCAGAGATGATGTGGTCGGCAATCTGGTTGATCAGCACGACGTCCGAGGCCAGACGGCGGCGGATCAGTGCGTCGACCGCGGCCATGTCGGGCGCGGCGAGGGACTGGATCTGGGGCAGGCCCAGCACGGTGGGGAGGTCTTCGGCGATGGTCATGCGCAGGCGTTCGTGATGTGGGCCGATTATAGGTGCCCCGGCCGGATCCGTCCCGCCAGGCACGCCCGGCATCTTCACATTTGCCGCCCTGCGCAGTTGGGACGTTACCCGCAAAGGTCCGTGCGGGCTGGATTTCCGACCCTTGGCAGGGCACTTGCCGGGCAGCGCCGCGCGGCAACCTGCCAGGACCGCCGAGCGGCAGGTGCGGTAACATTGCCGCACAGACATTCATCGTTGCGCGCTCCCGGCGCCAGCGCATCATCTCGGAAGCACCTATGGCCCGCGGCATCAACAAAGTCATCCTCGTCGGCAACCTCGGCAACGATCCCGATACCAAATACACCCAGGCCGGCATGGCAATCACGCGCGTGAGCCTGGCTACCACCAGCATGCGCAAGGACCGCGACGGCAATAACCAGGAACGTACCGAGTGGCACCGCGTGGTGTTTTTCGGAAAGCTGGGCGAAATTGCCGGCGAATACCTGCGCAAGGGGTCGCAGGTCTATGTCGAAGGCGAACTGCGCTACGACAAGTACACCGGCCAGGACGGCGTGGAGAAGTACAGCACCGACATCGTCGCCAACGAGATGCAGATGCTCGGCGGCCGTGGTGAAGGCGGCGGTGGCGGGATGGGCGGCGATCGCCCGCAGCGCTCGGCACCGCGTCAGCAGGGCGGCGGCGGTGGGCAGGGCGGTGGATACGGTGGCGGTGGGCAGGACTATGCGCCGCGCCGTCAGCAGCCGGCCCAGCAACAGTCGGCACCGCCGATGGACGATTTCGCCGACGACGATATCCCGTTCTGAGGACCGTTCGTCGTTGCGTCATCCAGGAAGGCCCGCATTGCGCGGGCCTTCTGCGTGATGGGAAGTACGCGCAGACAGCGGCCGGTTTGGGCAGGATGTTGGCAAGAGCCTGGCGGGTGTCGCGCGTGCTCGGAGGCGCGCGCGGTGTGCGTGCAGCGCCCATCCATCGCAGGCTTGCGCGCAACGCACGCGGTGGGTGCGCCGTCGATGCGTTGCTCAAGCTCGCGACATCCACCTCGCGACAGCCGCCTGATCTCTACGGCAGGTTCGGCGTCCCTGCAGGTCTAGGCCGACGTGCGATTGCGTCCCTTCTGCTTGGCGCGATACAGCGCCGAATCGGCGTCCTGCACGATGCCGTTGGGGCTCAGCGGCGCTTCGCCCGGTTCGAACGTGGCTGCGCCGATGCTGACGGTGACGTGCGCGCTGGTGGGGCTAGACAGGTGCATCAGGCCGAGCTCGGCAACCGCATTGCGCACGGCGTCGGCCAGGCGCAGCGCGCCGGCGGCATCGGTGTGCGGCAGGATCATGCCGAACTCTTCACCGCCGTAACGCGCGGCGAGGTCTTCGCTGCGGCGCGAGCATCCGGCAATGGCGCCTGCGATCAGGCGTAGGCAGGCATCGCCGTTCACGTGGCCATAGGTGTCGTTGTAGAGCTTGAAGTGATCGACATCGATCATCAGCACCGACAACGGCGCCTCCAGGCGAACCGCGTCCTGCAATGCACGCGATAATCGGTGGTCGAAGGCGCGACGATTGGCGATGCCGGTCAATGCGTCTACCCAGGCTTCGGTGCTCAGCTTGGCCTCGTTGCGATGCATGCGGCGCAGTTGCAGGTCCAGCCAGATCCCCACGCCCAGCAGCAGGGTGCAGCCCAGTGCGGCCACCACGATGCGTTGGCGCGCGGCTTGCCGCCAGTTCGCCAACGCATCGTCCACCGAAACGCCGGTCAGCACGGTCAGCGGATAGGGTCGCGCAGGCGCAAAGCTGGAGATGCGCTCCACGCCGTCGATCGGCGAGCGATAGGTGGCGGTGCCGTGCCTGCGTGCGCGCATGGTCACGTAGATCGACGTCCCCGCGATCGAGGTGCCGATCACGCCCTGTTTGTCGGGCCGGCGCACCATCACGATGCCATCGTCGTTGGTCATGCCGATGGTGCCGTGCGGGCCGACTTCGAAGGTGCTGTAGTAGTTCTGGAAATACTTCAGCTGCAGGGTGACCAGCACCACGCCGGCGAACTCGCCACGGGGGGTATTGAGACGGCGGCTCAAGGTCATCACCCAGGAGCCGTCCGAGCGGCTCTGCACGGGCGGGCCGACCAGCGACAAGGCGTCGCGATGGTCGCGGTGGTATTTGAAATAGGCACGGTCGGCGTTGTTGTGCGTCCTGGGGGTGCTGTCCAGCGACGAGCTCACCCAACTGCCGTCCGCGGCATAGATGAAGATGCCATGCAGGCGATCGGAGCGGCGCGCTTCGCGCACCAGAAACTCATGCGTCGCAGAACGCGCGGCGCTGGAGCCCTGGTCGTGTTCGACCCGCGACACCAGCCCGGACAGCACTGCGTCGGCAATGGACAAGGTGTCGCTGGCATGCTGCGCCAGCGAATTGGCCAGATTCAACGACTGCGCCTGGGCGCTGCGCAGCGCGGTCGCGCGCTCTTCATGGATGGACCAGTATTCCGAACCGAGCAGTAGCATCCACGAGGCAGTCAGCACGAAATGCAGCGCGATGCGCTGAGCACGTTGCCGCCGCCGCTTGCTTGTTGACGTCACTGTGGCTACCTGTCTGGATACCAGGGCGATGCAACCGCCGTGCCAGCCTACGCGTGGCGGCACCCGCACCTCGATGGATCAACACGTGCAATGACAGATCTGTGATTGCTGCCTCGCCTTGCATGCAACAGCCCGCTTCCCGCGTCGCCACGCGCGGCAGCCGCTGCAGCGCATCAGCGCGCACGGCGACAGATGTCAGAGCCAGCTCGACTGCGTTTGCGTAACGGACAGCATGCTATTGCAGGCACTGAATCACGCTCAGGAGTTGCCCATGCAAGCCATTCGTCTTCGCCATCCGGCCGCCATCGCATCGCTGCAGTCGGTTGCATTGCCCGATCCGGGGCAACCTGCACGCGGTCAGATCCGCGTGCGCCTGCATGCCAGTTCGCTCAATTTTCATGATCTAGGCGTTGCGCTCGGGCAGATGCCGACCGCAGACGGGCGTATTCCGATGTCCGATGGCGCAGGTGTGGTGGAAGCGGTGGGGCCGGAGGTGGACGAGTTCGCGGTGGGCGATCATGTGGTCTCTACCTTCTTCCCGCAGTGGCTGGACGGCGAGCCGTTGCATGCCGGTTTTGCCACCACCCCGGGCGACGGCGTCGACGGCTATGCGCGCTCGGCGGTCGTCGCCGATGCGCAGGCATTCACCCATGCACCCCGCGGTTACAGCCACGCCGAGGCTGCGACGCTGACCACTGCCGGTGTCACCGCATGGCGGGCGCTTGCGGTCAATGGCCGGCTCAAGGCCGGCGACAGCGTGCTGGTTCTGGGCACCGGCGGCGTGTCGATCTTCGCGCTGCAATTTGCCAAGGCGATGGGAGCGCGCGTGATCGCCACATCCTCATCCGATGAGAAACTGGAGAAGGTGCGAGCGCTCGGTGCCGACCATCTCATCAACTATCGGCAGCATCCCGAATGGTCGGCGCAGGTCTTGGACATCACCGACGGGCGCGGGGTGGACCATGTGGTCGAGGTCGGCGGTCCGGGCACGTTGACGCAATCGATCCGTGCAGCGCGCGTGGGCGCGCACATCGCCTTGATCGGCGTTTTGACCGGTGCCGCTGGGCCGGTTCCGACTGCCGAAATGATGGGGCGCCAGCAACGCTTGCAAGGACTGGTCGTTGGCAGCCGCAGGCATCAACAGGACCTGGTGCGTGCACTCGACAGCTTGCCGCTGCGGCCGGTGATCGATCGCAGTTTTGCGCTGGATGAGATCGGTGACGCCTTCGCACTGCAGAAGGCCGGTAGGCATCTGGGCAAGATCACGCTGGAGTTCTGATCCAGCCTGCTGCACCGCGCGTCGGCGAAGCATTCGCACCGCCGACGCGCCAATTCACTCATCGACGTGTGCAAGGGCTGCCGCCTGCATGGCGCTGCTGGCGAGCACAACCAATGCTCCTCGGGTTCGTTCGCTGCTCGCCGTGACCAGTACGCGTGCACGCGCACTATTCCAGGAAACTGCTTGGCTGGCCCGTCCGACTCCAACGTCATCGGCGCATGGGCCGGTCCTCGCAGTGTTCATAGGCGCACGCAGCAACCATCGCCAATGCCGGTAAAGGCGGGCATTAGGATCCGGCCATACGCCGCTTCACGCCCACCCCCGCGGCCGCGCACTCACGCGCTTGTGACCGGCAGCGCTGCACATTTGTTGAGAACTGTAAAAGCCAGCATTGTTGGAGATGCCAGCCATGAGAGACATCAAGATGACCCGTCGCGAGGTATTGATCGCAGGAACGGCATCCGCAGCCAGCGTTGCCGCAACCCAATCGAGGGCGGCCACTGCGGCCACTGCGATGTCGCAGCGGCCGGCAGCCGAGCCTGCCAATGCATCCAGCCAGGTTGCTTTCGAGGTGAACGGCAAGCCGGTCACGCTGACATTGGATAACCGCACCACCTTGCTGGATGCGCTGCGCGAACATCTGCATCTCACCGGCACCAAGAAGGGCTGCGATCATGGCCAGTGCGGCGCCTGTACGGTCATCGTCGACGGCCAACGCATGAACGCGTGCCTGTCGCTGGCAGTGATGCACGAGGGCGCCAAGGTCACCACCATCGAAGGGTTGGGCACGCCGGACAAGCTACATCCGATGCAGGCGGCGTTCGTCAAGCACGATGGCTACCAATGCGGGTATTGCACGCCCGGGCAGATCTGTTCGGCAGTGGCGGTGCTGGACGAGGTGAAGCGTGGCATTCCCAGCCATGTCACCGAAGACCTCACCGGCAAGACCAGACTCACCACGCCCGAGTTGCAGGAGCGCATGAGCGGCAATATTTGCCGCTGCGGTGCCTATTCCAACATCGTTGAAGCCATCAACGATGTTGCCGGAGGCCGCGCATGAAGGCCTTTAGCTACGAGCGCGCCACCTCGCCAGCCGATGCTGCAGCCAAGGCCGCGCGTCAGCCCGGTGCCAAGTTCATCGCAGGCGGGACCAACTTGCTCGATCTGATGAAGCTGCAGATCGAAACGCCGTCGCATCTGATCGATGTCAACGGCCTGCGCCTGGATACCATCGAGGCCACGCCCGACGGCGGCCTGCGCATCGGTGCATTGGTGCGCAACACCGACCTCGCGGCCGACCAACGCGTGCGCCGCGATTACGCCGTGCTGTCGCGCGCATTGTTGGCCGGTGCCTCGGGACAGCTGCGCAATCGCGCCACCACGGCAGGTAATCTGCTGCAACGGACGCGTTGTCCCTATTTCTACGACACCAATCAGCCGTGCAACAAGCGACTGCCTGGCAGCGGCTGCGCGGCCATCGGCGGCTATAACCGTCAGCTGGCAGTGATCGGTGCCAGCGAGGCGTGCATCGCCACACATCCCAGCGATATGGCCATCGCCATGCGCCTGCTCGATGCCGTGGTGGAGACGGTACGCCCGGATGGGCAGACACGCGCGGTGGCCCTGTCCGAGTTCTACCGGGCACCGGGAACGACGCCGCATCTGGAAACCGTGCTGGAGCGCGGCGAATTGATCACCGCCGTTACCTTGCCCAAGCCGCTCGGTGGCATGCATGTGTATCGCAAGGTGCGCGACCGTGCCTCGTATGCGTTCGCCCTGGTGTCGGTGGCGACCGTCGTGCAGCGCGATGGCAGTGCACGCGTCGCAGTCGGCGGCGTCGCGCACAAGCCATGGCGCAGCGAAGCGGCCGAAACCCGATCGAAAGAGGGTGCCCGCGCCATTGCGTCCGTGCTGCTCGACGGCGCACAGCCCACCGAACACAACGCATTCAAGCTGCCGCTGGTCGAGCGCACCTTGGCCGCGATCTTGGCCGACACGAGGGCCTGATATGAAATTCGATACTCCCGCCGGCACCAACCCCATCGATCAGCTCACTGTCGTCGGCAAGCCCGTCGACCGTATCGATGGGCCACTCAAGACCACCGGGCAGGCCCCGTATGCGTACGAACATCACGACTTGCCGGGCCAACCCGCCTACGGGCACGTGGTGGGTGCAGGCGTCGCCAAGGGCACCATCCGCAGCATCGATCTGAGCGCGGCGCGCAAGGCGCCCGGCGTGCTGGGCATCGTGACTGCGCAGAACGCAGGCAAGCTGCAAAAGGGCAAGTTCAACACCGCCAAGTTGTTGGGCGGCCCCGAGATCGCGCATTACCACCAGGCCATTGCCGTGGTGGTGGCGGAAACCTTCGAGCAAGCACGTGCGGCCGGCCAGTTGATCAAGGTCGATTACGGTCGTCACGTTGGCGCCTACGATCTGGAAAAGGCCCGTGCCGGCGCCAAGGTGACCAAGAAGGGCGACGCGCCCAACAGCAATGTCGGCAACTTCGACGCTGCCTTCGCGTCGGCGCCAGTGCAGCTGGATGCCGAATACACCACACCCGATCATTCCCACGCGATGATGGAGCCGCACGCATCGATCGCCATGTGGGAGGGCGACAAGCTCAGCGTGTGGACCTCCAATCAGATGATCAACTGGGGTGCCGGCGATCTGGCCAGGACGCTGGGCATCCCGCGCGAAAACGTGCGGATCATGTCGCCGTACGTCGGCGGCGGTTTCGGCGGCAAGCTTTTTCTGCGTGCCGATGCAGTGCTGGCATCGCTGGCGGCCCGTCAGGTCGGACATCCGGTCAAGGTCATGCTGCCGCGGCCGCTGATCGCCAATAACACCACCCATCGCCCGGCCACGGTGCAACGTATCCGGCTTGGTGCCGGGCGCGACGGCAAGCTGACCGCGATTGCACATGAAAGCTGGTCGGGCGACCTGCCCGACGGCAGCCCGGAAATTGCCGCGGCACAGACGCAGTTGCTGTACGCCGGTGCCAACCGCCTGATTACCACGCGCCTGGCCGTGCTCGATCTGCCCGAGGGCAACGCGATGCGCGCGCCGGGCGAGGCGCCGGGATTGATGGCGCTGGAGATCGCGATGGACGAGATGGCCGAAAAGCTCGACATGGATCCGGTCAAGTTCCGCATCGTCAACGACACCCAGGTGGACCCGGAAAATCCGCAGCGTCCGTTCTCGCAGCGTCAGCTGATCAAGTGCCTGGAAGATGGTGCAAAGCGATTCGAATGGTCCAAGCGCAAGGCCAAGCCGGCCAGCATGCGCGACGGTCGTTGGCTGGTCGGCATGGGCGTTGCCACGGCGTTTCGCAATGCGCCGGTCATGACCTCCGGCGCACGCATGCGTCTGGAGCAGGGCGGGCGCGTGGTGGTGGAAACCGACATGACCGATATCGGAACCGGCTCCTACACCATCATTGCTCAGACCGCCGCGGAAATGCTCGGCGTCCCGCTCAACTGGGTGGACGTGCGCCTGGGCGATTCGAGCTTCCCGGCTTCTGCGGGCTCCGGTGGGCAATGGGGCGCGAACAGCTCCACCGCAGGCGTCTATGCAGCCGCAGTCAAATTGCGCGAAGCGGTAGCCAAGCAACTGGGCCTGAATCCGGCCGCTGCCGAATTTGCCGATGGCCATGTGCGTGCCGGCGGCAAGCGCATCGCACTCGGCGATGCCGCGGCCAACGGCGCGCTGGTGGTGGAAGACAAGATCGAATTCGGCGACCTCAGCAAGACGCATCAACTCTCCACCTTCGGCGCGCATTTCGTCGAGGTGGGCGTGGAGGTGGCCACCGCCGAAGTGCGCATCCGGCGCATGCTTGCCGTGTGCGCCGCGGGGCGCATCCTCAATCCCAAATCTGCGCGCAGCCAGGTCATCGGCGGCATGACCATGGGCGCCGGCGCGGCACTGATGGAAGAGCTGGCAGTGGACAAGCGCCTGGGCTTCTTCGTCAACCACGACCTGGCCGGTTATGAAGTGCCGGTGCATGCGGACATCCCGCATCAGGACGTGGTGTTCCTGGAAGAAAGCGACCCATTGTCGTCGCCGATGAAGGCCAAGGGCGTGGGTGAGCTGGGCATCTGCGGCGTGGCAGCGGCGATCGCCAACGCGGTCTACAACGCAACCGGCGTGCGGGTGCGCGACTACCCGGTGACCCTGGACAAACTGCTGCCGCACCTGCCCGAGATGCTGCGCGCGTGAGCGCGGTGGTTGCCCCGGTCACGCATGTGCCGTCGGCATGGCCTGCATGGCCGGGCTACGCGTTGCTCGACGATTTGTTGCCAACGCTGAGCGCCTGGCACCGTGCAGGGCAGCGCGTGGCGATGGCGACTTTGATCGATGTGCAAGGCTCCTCTCCGCGCCCGCTGGGGAGCGAAATGGCCATCTGCGCCGATGGGAGCGTGGCAGGCTACGTCTCAGGCGGCTGCGTCGAGGCGGCGGTGGCGCATGAGGCCATGGAAGCGCTGCGCGATGGTCAGCCGCGTTGGCTGGATTATGGCGAAGGCAGCCAAGTGCTGGACATCCAGCTCAGCTGCGGCGGGCGTATCGGCGTGCTGGTGTGGCCGGTGCCTGATCTGGGTGAACACCTCGCACGTTGGCGTAACGCGCGCCAGCATCGGCGCGCATTTCATGTGGCCTTGGATCGTGCGTCCGGCACGGTGCGTTACCTGGCAAATGCACAGGACGCACATGCGGGCGAATTCGTGCGCACCCATCGCCCGCCGTTACGGCTGGTGCTGGTGGGGGCCGACCCATCGCTACTGGCGCTGGTGTCGTTGTCCAGCCAGATGGGCATCGAAGTGCGCGTGTTGCGGCCGCATGGCCCTGGCGAACCCCCGCCGGGCTTGGCGTCCGAGCACTACGACCGGCGCGCGCTGGGCGATGCGCTGCAGGACCTGCATCTGGATGCCGATACTGCGCTGTATAGCCTGGCCCACAATGCCGAGATCGATCTGCAGGTTGCGCGGCGCGGCTTGACATCCCCCGTCGCCTGCATCGGCATCCTCGGCAGCCGGCAGAAGCGCGAAGGTCGTTTACAGGCGTTGCGCGCGCTTGGATACAGCGACGCCTCGTTCGCACGTCTGCGTTTGCCGGCGGGTTGGCGCATGGGGCGCTCGTTGCCACATACCATCGCGCTCGGCATCATCGCCGAAGCCACGCAGGCGGTGGCGGACGTGCAGGTCGTCACGGCAGGCCGCTAGTCGCTGGCTGCTTCTTCCGCGGGCGTGAGTCATCAAGGCGCATTGCAGCCGGTTGAGTGAAAGACGGCTACCTTCGAGCAGTATCGTGACTGGCTTCCGACAGCACGCAGCAATCTTCATCGCAATTGGAAAGACTTCGCTTCTACAACGGTGGCACGCGCAAGGTGTGGTCACCTCGCACGCACAGCCCGCGCTCTAGGCTGCAGCTGTCTTCCAATCAAGTAGCACGTCGCCATGACCCTTGTTCCGGATCGCCACGTCGACGTCTCGCGTGATGCCGTTCGCGTCAGTTCTCTCGCCGCCATTCGTTTCGCGCGTGGTGAGGTCGGCGAAAATCTCGGTACTCTCGCCGTCTCGCAAGCGACACCTCTCTTGGTCGCCGCCGCGGCAGCAGCGTGTTGCCCATGAGTGGTGATCACGCGGCACTGGTGCTGGGCGCCGGGGCAGGGCGCCGGCTTGGCCGCTCGAAGCAATTGTTGATGCGCGACGGCGAGCCGCTGCTGCGCCGCGCCGCACGCATCGCATTACTGACTGCGCCGCGCCGCTGCGTGGTCGCGCTGGGTGCCGATGCCGATACGTTGAGCGAGCTGTTGCAGGATCTGGATGTCGAAATACTCCGGCATCCCGACTGGGCCGAGGGCATGGGTTCCAGCCTGGCCGCACTGCGCCGGCACGTGCAGGGCGACCAGGCGTTGCGACGCAGCCTGATCCTGGGGTGCGATCAGCCTGCGCTGGATGCCCCGCATTTGCGCTCCCTGCTGGAAGAAGCCGATCGCGCCGTCTCCGGGTGTGCAACCAGTGGCTACAGCGGCGTGCGCGGCATTCCCGCGGTGGTCACGCATGCGGCCTGGGCGGATGTTCCGTTGCAGGCCGATAGCGGCCTGCGCGGCCTGTTCGCCAGCCTCGACCTGCAGAGCCTGGGGTGCGTCAGCGCCCCGGCGTTGGCGCTGGATATCGATACCCCTGCCGATCTGGCCGCCGCGCAGCAGCGCGGCTGGGTCGATGCGGACTGAGACGCCATGACGGGTATGCACCCAGATCTCTGGCAGCCTGTGCCCTGACACGACAGGCGCGGCGGCCGCGCGTAAACGGCAAGCACTGTCGCTACACGCACGAACGCTGGCGCGACCGGTACCGATCACCGACACCGGTCCAGGTGCGTTACCTATCCTTTTCGCCTATCAACCGACGTGCCCGGCCGACGCGTTCAACCGTGCATCAGCCTTACGACCACAGCACGACCGCTTCCCTGATCACCAACACATAGCCAATCACCATGGCGGTCTTGACCGAAAACTGGAATTTCCTAAGCAGATGCATGCAACCCCTCCCCAGAGGCAGTCTTCAAGAGCGACTGATCACCCACTACGCACCGTCCGCGCTCGTCTGACGGTTACTGATGACGCGGCGTTCACCAGTCCTGACCGAATGTAGCGCTGGACGTGATGTGTGTCACGTAAGAATTTTCCTACCGCCCTGCCAGTGTCAGCCCGACGGCATCGGCATGCGTAAAAGAACATCCTGGCTATGCCGGACGCGGGGCCATTGGCTACTCTCCCGCGGCCCCTTGAGTAAGGGCGCGCCGGCATACCGGACGGGAGAAAGCATTCCCATTCCTCGCGCATTGCGGCCCTACGCCCCGTGCGCCTCGCTCGACCGCTATACGCACTGGCCGGAGGCCTGATGGACGAGTCTCGTTATGTCGTACGTATCCACCCCGCACAGGGCGGCTGGTGGGTAACCCGCCCGCACTGGTTGCCGTTGCGGTATCTGCGCGAACAGGGCGCGCTGGACTTTGCCGAACTGGTGGCCAAGCTGCACTGCCTGACCACTGGCCAGCCCAGCGGCGTGGTGGTCAACACCGGCGGCGGCGACCGGGTGGTGCGGCGCTACGGCTGAGGCCGTAGAAAACCGGACCGCTTGCTGCAGGTAAGTCCTTGCCGACGGTGGCGTCTATCCGCAGCCGTGCCGGGTTTGCGCAGACGTCCGGGTCGGCTAGATTCGAGGGATCGGCCGCCTTGGTCCGGTCCGCACTCTGGCGGCTACCTTTCTGGATGTCCGCCTGTCGTGAATGCTGCCGGTGCTGCGCTGATTCAAAACGATATTGTCGTGTTCGGCCTGATCGCCGCCACCCTGGGCGCGGTGTTCTGGACGTCCGCGCGTGAGCAAGGATTCTGGCGGCGCTTCTACGCATGGGTGCCGGCCTTGTTGCTGTGTTATATGCTGCCGGGCATCTACAACACGGCCGGTTTGATCGACGGTGTCAACACACGGTTGTACAACCCGATCGCCCGCGACGTGCTGCTGCCTGCCGCGTTGATCCTGCTGACCTTGAGCATCGACCTGCGTGCGATCCTGCGGCTCGGTCCCAAGCTGGTGGCCATGTATCTGGGCGCATCGCTGAGCATCATGCTGGGTGCAGTGGTGGCGTTCTGGGCGATGGGCTGGCTGCATCCGGCCACGGTGGCCGGCGATACCTGGGCCGGCATGGCAGCGCTGGCGGGCAGCTGGATCGGCGGCGGCGCCAACATGCTGGCGATGCGCGAAGTGTTCGATGTGGACGCAACCACGTTCGGGCAGTTCGCCGTAGTCGATGTCGGGGTGGGCTATGTGTGGATGGCGGCGCTGATCTTCCTGGCCGGCCGCGCGCGCAAGATCGACGCACGCAGCGGTGCCGACACCCAGGCGCTGGACGCCTTGCGGGAGCGCATGGCGCGCTTCCAGGCCGAGCATGCGCGCATTCCCAGCTTGGCCGACCTGATGGTGATCGTGGCGGTGGCGTTCGGTGGCGTCGGCGTTGCGCATGCCCTGGCCAATCCTCTTGCCGCGTGGTGCAAGGCGCAGTTGCATTGGGCCAGCCAGTTCAGTCTGGACACGCCATTCGTGTGGGTGGTGGTGCTGGCGACCAGCCTGGGCCTGCTGCTGAGCTTCACCCATGCGCGCACGCTGGAGGGCGCGGGCGCGTCCAAGATCGGCACCGTGCTGCTGTATTTCCTGATCGCCTGCATCGGCATGCAGATGGATCTGCTGGCGCTGCTGGACCGGCCATGGTTGTTCCTGCTCGGCCTGATCTGGATTGCCGTGCATATCGCGGTGTTATGGGGGCTTGGCCGGTTGTTGCGGGTGCCGTTCTTCTATTTTGCGATCGGCTCGCAATCCAATATCGGTGGCCCCGCCTCCGCGCCGGTGGTGGCCGCGGCGTTTCACCCGGCATTGGCGCCGGTCGGCGTGTTGCTGGGCACGATGGGCTACGCCACGGGCACCTATCTGGCTTATCTGGTCGGTATCACCTTGCGGGCGATGGCGGGCGCTGGATAACGCGCGCTGCAACCCGCAACGCCACGACTCCGCGACTGGGTGCGGTATTACGCTGCCGTGCAATCGCCAGAGCGGCGGGGCGATGCTCGGCGTTGCGCCACGTGCCGCGCCGGCATGGCGCTTCTGCGCACCGTGCGCGATTGGCTGACGACTCCTGTGACACGGCGTCAGTTGCGTCGCGCTACGGTTCGAAGACGCGCGCGATTCTCAAAGACACGCTTCACTGCGCGAAGCCGACAGCGATTGCGCCCGACCTGGACGCGCTGCTGCCAGCCACGGGCAAGGCAAAGAGTGGCCCGCACATTGCGCGGGCCACCGGAGCCTTACTGCTGAATCACCCGGCGCTGTTCTTCCTGCTGTTGCGGCGGCTGTTGGGTGTGTTGCTGATTGTGCTGTTGCAACTGGCTGACGTTGGTCTGTGCCGGCTCGTTGGCCGCGGACGCTGTCTGCACATGGCTGCGCAGATGGGCCGGGTCGTCCATGCGCCCCTGTACCGCAATCAGGCTGTCGCCATCACGGTTGGGCACCAGGTGATCGATGCGCTGCAGGCCATCGTTGCCTGCACGCGCGGCCACGCTGGCGGCGGTATTGAGAAACGCGGTGTCGTCGCGCAGCCCCAGGCGGTCGCGTTGTCCATCCAGTTTCACTACCGCGTCGTTGAACAGCTGGCTGCCGGGCTGCAATGCGTTGCCGCGCGCCCGGTCCTGCAACTGCATGTCCTGCGCCTTCATCACCGAATCGATGCCGTGCAGATCCAGCCGGTGCTTGAGCATCATGCCCGGCACCAGGCGCTGGCCGAAGGACAACGGGTCCGGCTCCGGCAGTTCGATCTGATGACCGGCCGCATTGGGCATGGCCCATTTGAGCGGGATGCTGTCTTCCTGCAGATGGGTCAGGATTTCGTTCTTGACGTGGTAGCCGCGGATCAATTCGCTATTGGCGTAGTCCTTGGCCGCCGATGCATCCAGACCTTGGCGCTCCAGCGTGCGGTCGTTGACGCCGGCGGCGTTATAGGTCACCGCCGGAATGTCGTTGACCATTGCCGATGCCGCGGCCAGGCCGCCACCTAGCGAATGCCCGCTGATCACCACCTGGTCGCCGAACGCCTGTTTGGCCTGGCTGCCGAGCTGGATCGCCGAAGCGTATTGCGCATCGTCCAAGCCCAGGCCCTGGCCGATGTTGTGCTTCCAGTCCTTGCCTTCGTCGGTGCCGCAGAAGCCCAGCACCACCTGCCCCTGATCATTGCGATAGAACGCGGCATCGAAGCCGCTCTTGGCGTCGTGCAGCAGGGCAGGGTCGATGCCTGCTTGCTGCAGCGCGTGGTCGTCCATGCGCGACCAGCCGTTGGGCAAGGCGGCAAAGGTTTCGGCGCCGCCTTCGCGCCGTTGGGCGGCGGTGGCGTAGAGGTCTTGCAGCATCGCGGGGAACTGGCGGTCCTCCGGGTGCGGTTGTTGCCCGCGCATCGATTCTGCGAACGGGGTGGAAGAAGAAGATACTGACGGGCTCATGCGCGGCTCCTTGCGTTCGTCATGCGAAAAGCGCGCTTAGCGGCTGCTTTCCACGGGAATGTTGTGGGCGTTCAACCACGCGCGCACTTCCGACCTCACCTGCTGCCCGCTGGCATTGAGCAGGCGGTCCGGCGTGGTGAAGAAATACGCCTGGAAAGTCTTCTGCTGGGCATTGCGCACGGAGGGATCGACACCGGCCTTGAGCAGGGCGAGCACTGCAGGGCTAGCTGCACCACTTTGCGCTGCAAGGTGCAGCAGGCTGTTGCCGGTATGGTCGACGCGCTGTACATCCGCACCGGCCTTGATCAGCAAATCGATCTGCGCATCGCGCTTGCTCTGCACCGCGCGGAACAGCGGTGTCCAGCCCGCACGCTTGCTCACCACATCGATAGGCGCCTTGTGCTGCAACAAGATTTGCAGATATTCCAGGTCTTGGGCCATGGCGGCCATGTGCACGACCGTTTCCTGGTCCATGCCAGGCAACGACGGATCTGCGCCTGCATCGAGCAATGCGGCCAAGGAACGCGGTTGTTCGTTCCAGATTGCCCATTCGAGCAAGGTGACGTTTTGGTCGCCATGCGCGGCGAGATCGACAGTGGGGGCGAGTGCCTTGATCTGGGCAACATCACCGTGCGCAATGGCCTTGGCGATATCGGTCAGGGCGGGGTCGCGGAAGGCGACGGTGTGGTCCTGCAGCGTAGCTGACATGGTGGTTTGCTCCTTGGCACCGGCTGAGGCGGTGCATGAGACCGCGAAAAACGAGGTCGCAAGAACGAGCAGGGCAGGGAATCGCGGTTGCATCGAAATCTCCTTCTCCTGATCGCATTCCTGATGACGCTGCGGCAAGTCCCGCCGCAGCGGGGCAGATCCTAGCAGCTGCAAAAAACGCTTGCGGTAAGATTTCGTGACATGGCTTTTTGTGAAATGACGGTGTGGCGGGCCGCATGCTCGGGGCCGCCTGTCCCGGTAGTGCGCATGCTGCATGCTGCAAGCGGCGAAGGTATTCATGACGCCAGCCTGCTGCCCCACAGCCGACGGTCACACCCAGACCGGCATAATGGCGCTTTGCGAGCAGATGGGTGCAATGGCGTACGAGCTACTGATCAGTGACTGTGATGGCGTTCTTGTCGACAGCGAGATACTGGCCGACCGGGTAATGCGTGAGACGCTGGGGTCTTTCGTGCCAAGCGAGCCGCTGGAACAGCTGCTGGAAACCACCTTCGGGCAGACCACACGCGAGGTGTTGCGGCGGGTGGAAGAGCGCTTTGCGCTGCAGTTGCCGCAGACTCTGCTCGCGCAGATCCAGGCGCGCAGCGAGGCCTTGATCCAGGCGCAGGTGCAGCCGATCGCGGGCGTGCGCGAGGCGCTGGAACAGATTCCGCTGCCGTTGGCGGTGGCCTCCAATAGCCGGCGCCACAATGTGCTTGCCTCGGTGGAACGGGCCGGGCTCGCCGCGCGTGCGGCGGGACGTATTTTCAGCGCCGACATGGTGGAGCGGCCCAAGCCGGCGCCAGACGTGTATCTGCTGGCGGCACGCACCGCCGGCGTAGCGCCGGAGCGTTGCCTGGTCATCGAAGACAGCCCCACCGGTGCAACGGCGGCCGTGACGGCCGGCATGCAGGTGCTCGGGTTTACCGGAGCAAGCCACATTCCACCGGGGCATGGCGACACCTTGCGCCGCATCGGTGTGCTCGAGGTATTCGACGATATGCGGGATTTGCCTGCGTTGTTTGCGCGGCTGACGCGAAAGCGGGCTGGTTAAGACGGCAGCTTGGTGAGGGGCGTGCGGTGTCTGCGACACGCAGCGAGCCCGTCCCGCAAGCGGCGAGGACACCGCACTGGACAGTCGACTGGCGGCTGACGAAGGCAGCGCACTGCCGCGAACAGGTTCCTACACGTGTCGATGGGGTTTTTTGCTGCGGATTGATTGGCCATGACATCCGACAGGCATCGCGACGAAAGCGCATGAGCCAATACGCGATTCGTTTTATCGAGTCTCACAATGCGCTGCTCGTACCGCGCACACCGACCAGCTCGACTGGTTCTTGCCCGCCTACCGTAGGCGGCATAGGTGCCGCGCAAGAGCTTCCATGGATGGCTTCACGGCGTGTCTCGCGATAGCGGGCGGACAAGGGCCCTGCAGCACGCCCAGTTCAGCTCCTCTGCAACTGATCTATCGCAGTGCTTGATCACGGCAAGACACGTTTCATCAGTCGCCCCTAGCCCTTCCAGTGCGCTCGGTCGAGCCAACGCAACAGGGCGCGATTCGCATTGCGCCCTGTTGCGGGTCTACTTCTTGATTCGCCGACTAATTATTCACCAGCCGGCCACGTCAACAACACCGGAACCCACTCTTGCCGCCATAGCGCGCATCCTGGCGTTCGCGGAAAAAGGCGGGATAGTCCATCACCGGTTTATCGGGATGCTTTTCCAGCATGTGGCGCACGTAGTTGTCGTAGTCGGGAATGCCGCAGCACAGCCGCGCAGTCTGGATCAGGCGCCGCCAGATGCGGCGATGCGCCTGATAGTGACTGGCCAGGACGAGTTGCGTGCCCATTACAGGTCTGCCATCTGGTGCGGCTGCAACGCCACGTACGGGGTTTCGCGGTCGGTGCGTTGCGGGTTGCGGCGTGCCGCCACGATGGTCTTGATCGAATAGATCAGGATCGAGCCGACCACGAACAGGAACAGCACCGTCAGCCCGGTGTTGACGTAGGCATTGGTGACGATCTGCTGCATCTGCGGCACCGTCTTGGCTGGCGCGGTGATGGTATTGCTGGCGATGGCGGCCTGGAACTTGTGCGCCTGCGCTAAAAAGCCCTGCGCCGGGTTGCTGTCGAAGATCTTGATCAGCCCCGCGTAGGTCGTGCACAGCAGCAGCCACAGCGCCGGCACGATGGTGACCCAGGCATAACGCTCGCGCTTCATCTTGAACAGCACCACCGTGCCCAGCATCAACGCGATCCCGGCCAGCATCTGGTTGGAGATGCCGAACAACGGCCACAAGGTCTGGATGCCGCCGAACGGATCGATCACGCCGGTGTAGAGCAGGTAGCCCCACAGCGCCACGCAACCGGCGGTGGCGATGATGTTGGCGGTCCACGACTCGGTCTTCTTCAACGCCGGGACGAAGTTGCCCAGCAGGTCCTGCAGCATGAAGCGGCCGGCGCGCGTACCGGCATCCACTGCGGTCAGGATGAACAGTGCTTCGAACAGGATGGCGAAGTGGTACCAGAACGCCATGGTGTCTTCGCCCGGCAGCAACTGGTGCAGGATCTGCGCGATGCCCACCGCCAGCGTCGGTGCACCGCCGGCGCGCGCCAGGATGCTGTGCTCGCCGATATCGCGTGCGGTGGCCTCGAGCACCTGCGGGGTGATCGAAAAGCCCCACTCGCTGATCTTGGCGGCCACCGCCACGGTGTCGGTGCCGACCAGCGAAGCCGGGCTGTTCATGGCGAAATAGATGCCCGGCTCGATGATCGACGCGGCCACCAGCGCCATGATCGCCACGAACGATTCCATCAGCATGCCGCCGTAGCCGATGTAGCGCATGTGGCCTTCGTTGGCGAGCAGCTTGGGCGTGGTGCCGGAGGCGATCAGCGCATGGAAACCGGAGACCGCGCCGCAGGCAATGGTGATAAACAGGAACGGGAAGATGCCGCCCTTCCACACCGGGCCGTCGCCGGTGGAGGCAAATTGCGTGAGCGCCGGCATCTTCAGGTCCGGCATCACGACCAGGATGCCGATCGCCAGCGCCAGGATGGTGCCGATCTTGAGGAAGGTGGACAGGTAGTCGCGCGGCGCCAGTAGCAGCCACACCGGCAGCACCGAGGCGACGAAGCCGTAGCCGATCAGCATCCAGGTGATCTGCTTGGCGGTGAAGGTGAAGGCCGGGCCCCAGGTCGGGTCCGCCGCCACCTTGCCGCCCAGCCAGATCGCGCCCAGCAGCAGGATCAACCCCACCACCGAGATCTCGCCGATCTTGCCGACGCGGATGTAGCGCATGTACACGCCCATCATGATCGCGATGGGCATGGTGGCGATGACGGTGAACATGCCCCACGGGCTTTCCGCCAGCGCCTTGACCACCACCATCGCCAGCACCGCCAGGATGATGATCATGATCAGGAAGGCGCCGAACAGGGCGATGGTGCCGGGCACCTGGCCCATCTCCTCGCGCACCAGATCGCCCAGCGAGCGGCCGTTGCGACGGCTGGACAGGAACAGCACCACGAAGTCCTGCACCGCACCGGCGAACACCACGCCGACCACCAGCCACAGCAGCCCGGGCAGGTAGCCCATCTGCGCGGCGAGCACCGGGCCGACCAGGGGCCCGGCGCCGGCGATGGCAGCAAAGTGATGGCCGAACAGCACGTGCTTGTTGGTGGGCACGTAATCCAGGCCGTCGTTGTTGGCGACCGCCGGGGTGGCGCGGGTGATGTCCAGCTGCATCACCTTGTCGGCGATGAACAGGCTGTAGAACCGGTAGGCGATCAGGTAGATCGACACCGCCGCCACCACGATCCATAACGCGTTGATATGCTCGCCACGCCGCAGCGCGACGGTGCCCAGGCAGAACGCGGCCAGCAGCGCCAACGCGCCCCAGGCCAGCTTCGAGAACCCTTTCATGCATGCCCCTCAGGAACGATTCGTTCAAGGGTCCACCCACGCCCGGCCGCGGTCAATGCCAGGCGGGCGCAACGGGTTAGAACTTTGGTCGTAGAGTGCTGCGGTCACGGATCGGTTAGGGGCGCTGGCGCTGGCGGCGTTTGGAACGATCGGTTGCAATGGTCGCGGTTGGGCGGCGGCCCGCGCGCACCCATCATTGGCGCTTCGCCACAGGGCACAGGGACAAGCGATGAGCACCACGACCACCACAGCAGCGCATGTACTGCGCACCATTCGCGGCATGCCGACTTCCGACGGGGCCGGGGTCAAGCTGACCCGCGTCATCGGTACGCAGCAGCTGCCGGAACTGGACCCGTTCCTGATGCTGGATGAATTCGGCACCGACAAGGCCGAAGACTACCTGGCCGGTTTCCCCAGCCACCCGCATCGCGGTTTCGAGACCGTGACTTACATGCTCGACGGACGCATGCGCCACAAGGACAACCACGGCAACGAAGGCCTGCTGACCCCGGGCAGCGTGCAGTGGATGACTGCCGGGCGCGGGCTGATCCATTCGGAAATGCCGGAGCAGGAATCCGGACGCATGCGCGGCTTTCAGTTGTGGGTGAACCTGCCGGCGCGCGACAAGATGACCGATCCCAAGTACCAGGAGTACGCACCCGACCACATTCCGGTGGCGCACCCGGCGCCCGGCGTGACGGTCAAGGTGATTGCCGGTGCGGTGGGCGAGGTGGTCGGGCCGATCGTGCAGCCCGCCACCAGCCCGGTGTACCTGGATATCGCACTGGAACCGAACGTGGAATGGGAGTACCAGCTGCCCAGCGGGCATAACGCGTTCGCGTATGCCTTCGAGGGCGCGCTGACGGTGGGCGAGAGCGACACCGCGCGCGCGTTGCCGGCGCAGCAACTGGCCGTGTTGGGCGGTGGACAGCGCCTGCGCCTGCACGCCGGTGCCGACGGTGCGCACTGATCCTGGTCGCCGGCCGCCCGCTCAACGAGCCGGTGATGCGGCACGGCCCGTTCGTGATGAACACCAAGCAGGAGCTGATGCAGGCGTTCGTCGATTTCCAGGAAGGCCGGTTTTGAACCGGCCCGCGTGCAAGAGCGGGAGCCGGCGATGAGTGACCGCCCCGTCAGCGTGCGCACCGGCACGGTGCCGTACACGGTCAGCATCCACGACGGGCTGCACACCTGGAGCGGCGATACGCAGCTGGCCAATGGTGGCAGCGACGTCGGGCCGGATCCCGAATCGCAGGTATTGGG
The DNA here is from genome assembly GCF_041475645.2 of Xanthomonas sp. NCPPB 3569. Lineage (NCBI taxonomy): Bacteria > Pseudomonadati > Pseudomonadota > Gammaproteobacteria > Lysobacterales > Lysobacteraceae > Xanthomonas > Xanthomonas sp. NCPPB 3569. Next base: position 3,380,384 of record NZ_CM192969.1, on the reverse strand, counting down.
CGCACTGGGCGCGTGCACCGCCATCACGGTGTCGATGGTGGCCGCGCGCAAGCAGTGGCCGCTGACGGCGGTGCACGTGCATCTGCATTACACGCAGCGCGGCGCTGCCGGCACGGCGATCGCCCGCGAGGTGGTGCTCGACGGGGCGCTCGACGACGAGCAACGCGCACGGTTGATGGAGGTGGCCGACAAATGCCCGATCCATCGCCTGCTTACCGGCGAGGTGCGCATCGACAGTCAGTTGCAGGCCGCTGGCGGCGGTGGAGACACGGCGATTCAATGCGACTGACAGACGCTTGCCGGCGGTCTTCGGGTTCGGTGAATGCGAGATCGGAATCGGACCGGGCGATCGGTCCACACCGCTTCCGGGCGTGCCACGACCTGCGCTACTGCTGCAACGTTCGCAACCGTGCGCGATCTCCAACGGGTCGCCGCACGTGATGGCCGGCGGATTCGAAATCGTTGAGCGGCTGGACGCATCCGGCGCGCGTGGTGCATCTGCACGCCGCTTGAACGTTGCCTCACGCGCGTCGGCGCGACACGCCTGAGGCACCAGCATCCGCGCGCAATGGCGATCTGCGGCCACGCGCTAGCGGCGGATATCGTCAGGCAATGTGTGCAGCGCGCCGGCAAGCCCGCGCGCTGCAAGGCCGTTACAGCAGCGGCGCGCAGCGCTGTAACGCGCGTTGCGTCAGCGCTGCAGCGCCAGGCTGGCCGGTTGCAGATCCATGTTCTGCACCATCGACTGCATCGAGGCGAGTTCTTCGGTGCTGGCACCATCAATCCACAGCTGCGCGTAGCGCTTCTTGCCCAGTTCGACCACGGTGACGCGGCGCGATTCCATGCCCGGCACGTTGCTGCCGCCGAGGTCGAGCTTGTACCAGTAGAAATCTTCCTGCTGGATCTGGCCCTTTTCGGCGCGGCGGTCGCGTGACAGTGTCATCGCCGGGTCGCGGGTGGTGAGCATCACGCCGACCACCTGCCGACCATCGGCAGTCATGGCCTTGCAGACCAGGTAATCGGCACCGGCGAGCTCGTTCCACTGCAGGCCGGAGGCCGGTGGCAACGGCGGGCAGACCGGCGAGGTCTGGGCATGGGCGGTGGCAGCGGCCAGCAGCAAGCTCAGGCCAACAAGGCAGGATGCAGACTTCATACACGATTCCCCGGCATTGGATGACGATGCGGGCGCGCCGATTTCGTGCCGTTGCAGTGCCTCGAACTCCCCGCTCGAGGACTGCCGTCTACGCAGCGCGCTCCGTCTACAAAGCAATCACTACCACAGTTTTGCGAATCGGCTCAAGTGGTGTCGCACATGCGCCTGGCATCGCATGCGCAGCGCGGCACTTCCGTTCCGAGACCTGGTGATTGCGCGTGCCGGTCCACGCGCGCAGCGCACGGTTTCAAGGGTAATTAACCGGTTTTGGGGCCGGTGTTTCGGGCAGCGGAATGAACTCCTTGTCGTCGCCAGGAATGCTGCCGAAGCGGCCTGCCTGCCAGTCGTCCTTGGCCTGCTCGATGCGCTCCTTGGAGCTGGACACGAAGTTCCACCAAAGATGACGCGGCCCATCCAGCGGCTCGCCGCCGAGCAACATCGCCTTGAGCGGGGTCTTGGCGCGCAAGCGGCCGCGGGCGCCGGGCGAGGGCACGATCAAGTGGCGGGCTGGCACATCGGCACCATCCAGCTGCGCCTCGCCTTCCAGGATGTACAGCGCGCGCTCGGCGTGCCCGGTGTCCAGATCGAGTTCGGCGTCGGGCGCCAGGTCCAGCGCCACGTTCAGCGTCCCGCTGAACACCTGTACCGGCGATTCCTCGCCATATGCGCGGCCGGCGATCACGCGCAGCCACACGCCATCGCGGCGCTGCTGCGGCAAGCTTGCCGCCGCGTGGTGATGGAACGCGGGCGCGGTGTCTTCGGCCGAGCGCGGCAAGGCGATCCAGGTTTGCATGCCGTGCAAGGCGTGTTCGCGTGCGCGCTCCGGGCCGGGCGTGCGCTCGGAATGGGCGATGCCGCGGCCGGCGGTCATCCAGTTGACGTCGCCCGGGCGGATCACCTGGTCCGAGCCGAGCGTATCGCGGTGGCCGATTTCGCCGGCCCACAAGAACGTGACCGTGGCCAGGCCGATGTGCGGATGTGGGCGTACATCGATGCCGTGATCCGGCTCCAGCACGGCTGGGCCCATGTGGTCGACGAACACGAACGGGCCGACGCTGCGCGCCTGCAGGGTGGGCACGGCGCGGCGCACTTCCAGTCCGCCGATGTCGTGGACGCGTGGAGCGATCAGGGTGGTCATGCGCGATCTCGCGGAGTTGATGATGTGGGCACGAGCTTCGCATGCGCGGTGGCCGAGGCGGGCGCGTGGCGTAAAACGCAGTGTCCGAGTCATGGCGCTTCATGCGCATCGGAAGAATGCGTCATCGGCGCAGCGGCTGGCGCCGCATCGCGAACGCCACGCGGACGCGGCGCGACAGCAGTTCATGGCGACAAAGCCCTGGTCCTTTGCAGGCAGATGCGTTGCCAACGTGGACATCGTTGGCCGCGCAGACGACTCATCCAGCGCTGCGGTCCGCGACGATGCAGGCCGCAACGTCGAGGCGTAGGCGCAGGCGCCATTCCCGTCCGCATGTCTGCAAGTGGTAAGGCCTGGGGCGCTTGCGGCCACCATGGTTGGCCTGATCTTCCAACGCGAGCGGCCGTCGACAGAGGTCGCCGTTGCGCTGCCGAGCATCGGTCGACGAGGCGCTGGCAGCGGCGTGTTGCAACACGAACGAAGTTGCGTTGCGGGAAACGTACCGGCGCACCCCAGCTGCGTTTTGCCAAGCTGCGTGGGTCATTGCGCCATGAATAATGGCGGCGTTGCACGCTCTGCGAGCGCCTTGGCCTTCATTGCGTGTTTCAGGTTCCAGATCGGCAACGGTCACTTGCCGTGCATCGTCTGCGCTGCACACGTGGCGGCAACTCGCTCGCGCTTTAGCGTTTTACTCGATGCGTTTCAGATTCCTACTCCCAATCCGAGGAATACGTTATGTCGTTATCGATCTCAGGAAGGAAGTCAACATCGCTGCTCTTCTTGGTGATGGCAGCGCTGGCGCCCTGCCTTGGTAGTGCGCAGAGCGCCCGGGCTGTCCCCAGTCGCATCATCAGTGCGTCCGCCAATGTCCGCTCGCTGGCATTTTTGATCAATGGAAGCGCGGCCGCCTGCTATGCGGTCTACTCCGGCAGGAGTGTTGCAGGGCCGACGCTCAGCACGGCGACCACCTATCAGGTCGTTTCGTCCGCGTCCTCGTGCGGCGATCAGCCCTATGCAGTGGGGGCTTCGGTGAATTACCGGCCTCCGTTAGACAAGCAAATGATTTTCTTCCGGATCAATAGTTCCGGTGGCATCGTCATCACCTACAACTGATTGGTCGCTGCAGCGCCGTGCCAGTGCGGCCGGCGCTGCCGCTCGTGGCCGTGGCCACTGATGCGACGCCTGCTCACAGCAGCTGAGCGGGGTAGGTGGCCGGTACCGTCACCTCGCCGCGGTGCGAGGCCAGCCGGTCGGCCAGGCGCGTGGGCTCGGGCAGGCGATAGGCGCGCAAGGTGCGCAGGGTCCAGTCGAGTGCGCCTTGCATCGACACACGATGGCCGGGCGAGACAATCAAGGGATTGCAGCGCGGTTTGCTGCGCAGTGCCCAGCCGATCTGCGCACCGCCCAGCAGGATCGGCGTGTGGTCGCCGCGTGCCGGCCCAGGCTCGGCGAAGCTGCCGGCCAGGCGTTGCTTGGCGATGCCGATGCACGGCAGGCCGGTGACCACGCCGAAGTGCGCCGCAATTCCAAGCCTGCGCGGGTGTGCGATGCCCTGGCCATCGATGAACACCAGATCCGGCGTACGCGACAGCCGCGCCAGGGCCTGCAGCAAGGCCGGCAATTCGCGAAAACTGAGCAGGCCGGGGACATAGGGCATCGAGGTCGGCACGCGCGCGACGTGCGTTTCCAGCGGCAGCAGCGTCTGCGCATCCAGCAACACGACGGCCGCACGGGTGGTCTGGCCATCGTCTTCGAAACCGACATCGAACCCTGCAAGCAACTGCGGCGTTGCGCCTACCGCGTCGTCGAGCACCACGCGCCGTGCCAGTTGCTGCTGCAACTGTCGCGCCTGAATCACGCTGCCGTCCCAACCGGCGAAGACGGGGTCGTTGGTCTGCATCGCCACAGCATCGCGCGCTGCATGTGGCGATCTCGTGCACGCCTGCGATGCACGCGCTGCCGCTACAATCGCAGGCTGATCGGCCCCAATCGGAGAACCGTAGTGACCCGCAAACTCGTACTGCTGCGCCATGGCCAGAGCCAATGGAATCTGGACAACCGTTTCACCGGCTGGGTGGATGTGGACCTCACCGAGCAGGGCCGCCAGGAAGCTGCGGCGGCCGGCAAGCTGATGAAAGACGAAGGGCTGCAGTTCGATGTCGCCCACACCTCGGTGCTCAAGCGCGCCATCCACACGCTGCAGGGCGCGTTGAAGGAACTCGACCAGGACTGGCTGCCGGTGTCCAAGAGCTGGCGCCTCAACGAGCGCCACTATGGTGGCCTGCAGGGCCTGGACAAGGCCGAAACCGCGGCCAAGCACGGCGAGGAGCAGGTCAAGATCTGGCGCCGTTCGTACGACATCCCGCCGCCGGCGATGGACGTCAACGACCCGGGCCACCCGTGCCACGATCGTCGCTACGCCACCCTGGACCGCAATGCGTTGCCGGGGACCGAGTCGCTGGCAACCACGCTGGTGCGCGTGTTGCCGTACTGGCACGACGCGATCGCGCCGCAGTTGAAGGCCGGGCAGACCGTGCTGGTGACTGCGCACGGCAATTCGCTGCGCGCGCTGTACAAGTACCTCAACGATGTCTCCAACGAGCAGATCCTCGAGCTCAACATCCCCACCGGCATTCCGTTGTTGTTCGAGCTGGACGAAGCCTTGCGGGTGCAGAGCTACCGCTACCTTGGCGATCCGGAAGCGGCCAAGCGCGCTGCCGAAGCGGTGGCCAACCAGGGCAAGGCGAAATAATCGCCGTTGGCGGTTGCAGCGCGGCGCGCGGTGCGTGCAGCGCGTGTTCTTGTGTGCACGCGGCTGCAAAGGAGGCTGCGTGCGGTGGTGAATGGAATGCGTGCGGTGGTGAATGGAAGCGGTACGACGGTGCGCTGCGCGCTCCGCACCGAGGTGCAGGCGAAACACGATGTCCGGCAAACGCAAAACCCGGCAGATGACTGCCGTTTACTGCCGCGCGTATCTGGTGACGCTCGGCATGCTGGTGGCCGGGGGCGCGGCCTTTGTTGCCCTGGCTGCTGGCGACATCTCCGGCGCGGGGCTGGCGCTGGCGCTGCTGATCTGCGCGATGGGGGTGCTGTTGCTGGGGTTTGGCGTGGCTGGGCCGGCGCGACAGATGGAAGCGTGGGCCGATGCGACGTCGGGGCACGAGGTTGCCCTGGTGCTGATGGTGATGGCGTATCCGTTGTATCTGTTGATGGCGCCGTTTTACGCGCGGCGTTGAGCGCATGCGATGGCGCAAGGTGCGCCGGCGTGCAGGTGGGTGGAAATGGCGCGTCGCGTGCCGATCAAGGACGCGCACGTGCTGTACAGATGCAATGGACTTTCATACCGCACGGCATCGGACCTCATGTGGCGGTGCCGCTGCACCGATGTGGTCTGGCCGGTTGCCGAGCGACGGACGAAGAGACAAGCGCCTGCGCTGCGCGGTCCTTCGCCCGCGCTTGCCGAGCGGATGTCGACTTTTTTCGATCGCGCCTGCGCGGTCATGCCCTGGAGAATTCAATGAAGTTGCGCAAGTTAGCCCCGCTGTCGCTCGCGGTTGCCATGGTGGTCGCGCTGTCTGCGTGCGGCGCCTCCGACGACGCTGCCAAGGTGGCGCCTGCCGCGCCGCAGGCGGTACCGACCAAGGTGGACGTGTCCAAGCTCGATGCACCGATCGTGGCGTTCAGCAGCGGCGATCTGGACCCGAGCATCGCTGCATGTCAGGACCTCAATGGGTTCGTCAACGCCAAGTGGCTCAAGGCCAACCCAGTGCCCTCCGATCGCACCAGCTGGGGCAGCTTTGAAGTGCTGGCCGAGCGTTCGCTGACCATCCAGCACGCGTTGGTGGAGCAACTGGCGCGCGGCAATCTGTCGGCCGGGTCGGTGGATGCCAAGATCGCCGACCTATGGCGGACCGGTTCGGATGAAGCGGCGATCGACAAAGCCGGCATCACGCCGCTGCAGCCGCAGCTGAAGGACATCGATGCATTGACCGATGCGCCGGCCATCGCCGCCTGGTTGCGCGACAGGTATGCGCAAGGTCAGGGCTTGGTGTTTTCGTTCGGTGCCAATGCCGACTACAAGAATTCCGAGCAGATGATCGCCTACGCAGGGCAGGGCGGTCTGGGCTTGCCCGAAGAGGGCTATTACACCGATCCGGCGCAGGCAAAGATCCGCGAGCAGTACGTGGCCTACATCGCGCGGATGCTGGAGCTGTCGGGTCTCCCGGCACCGCAGGCGGCCGCACAGGCCAAGGCGGTGATGGCGTTCGAGACGCGCCTGGCCAATGCGTCGTTGTCGCGTATCGAACTGCGCGACCCGGCCAAGCGCTACAACCCGGTCGATGTGGCCGGCGCCAACGCCATCACGCCGCACTTCGACTGGAAGGCGTTCTTCGCCACGCTCAAGGTGCCGGCCGGCACCTTCTCGCTGAGCCAGCCGGGCTATTTCGCCGAGCTCGATGCGATGCTGGCCGATACGCCGGTCGATACCTGGAAGGCGTACTTGCGCTTCCATACGGTGGACGAAGCGGCGCCGTATCTGGCCAAGCCGTTCGAGCAGGCCAATTTCGATTTCTACGCCAAGACCCTGCGCGGGCAGCAGGACATGCTGCCGCGCTGGAAGCGCACCTTGAACGCGGTCAACGAGGCGATGGGCGAGGCCCTGGGCCAGCTGTACGTGCAATCTGCATTCCCGGCCGAATCGAAGGAGCAGATGCAGCAACTGGTGCAGAACCTGTCGGCGGCGCTCAAGGCGCGGCTGGAAAAGCTCGATTGGATGAGCGCGGACACCAAACAGCGCGCATTGGAAAAATGGGCCAGCTTCACTCCAAAGATCGGTTACCCGGACCAGTGGCGCGATTGGTCGGGCCTCCAGACGCGTGGCGATGGCTTCCTTGCCAACATGCAGGCCGCGCAGGCATTCAACTACCGCTACATGCTGGACAAGATCGGCAAGCCGGTCGACAAGCGCGAATGGCACATGACTCCGCAGACGGTGAATGCGTACTACAACGCCACGCGCAACGAGATCGTGTTTCCGGCCGCGATCCTGCAGCCGCCGTTCTTCGACCCCAAGGCCGATCCGGCCTTGAACTACGGGGGCATCGGTGCGGTGATCGGGCACGAAATGATGCATGGCTACGACGATTCCGGCAGCCAGTTCGATGCCAAGGGCAACTTCGATAGCTGGTGGACCGATGCAGACCGCAAGCTGTTCACCGAGCGCACCGACCAGCTGGTGGCGCAGTTCGATGGCTATGAAGCGATCAAGGGCGTGCACGTCAAAGGCAAGCTGACGCTGGGCGAGAACATCGGCGATCTGGGCGGCTTGACCGTGGCGTACGATGCCTTGCAAATGGCGTTGCAGGAGCAGCCGGCCGCCAACACGCAGATCGACGGCTATTCGCAGGACCAGCGGTTCTTCATGAACTGGGCCACGGTCTGGCGCCGCAACTTCACCGATGGCGAATTGCGCGTGCGCCTGAACACCGACCCGCACGCACCGGCGAATTTCCGTGCCAACGGTGCACCGTCGAACATGCCGGCGTTTGCGCAGGCGTTCCAGTGCAAGCCCGGCGATGCGATGGTGCGTGGCGACCAGCAGCGGGTGACCATCTGGTAAGCGACGTGGGCGCGCACTGGTGCTTCGGCAACTCGCGCGCCACACCGCTGATGTCGCGTAAACCACCGCGTTGGCCCCGTGCCGCACGCGGTGCTGCGAGTCCTCGTGTCCTCGTGTCCACGACACCCGTCCGTTTTTGCTGCAATTGTCGAGGTTGCTTGTGGCAGCGTCTGCACACCGGCCTGCCCGCGTGGGCTCTACACTGCCGCGCTGCGAATCGCGGAATCGGCAGTGACGAAGCGGAAATTCTTCAAATGGTTCGGCATTGCGCTGCTGGTGCTGGTGCTGGCCAGCGCGTTATCGCTCTACGGCTACGGGCGCTTTGCCGACCGCCAACGCGGGCCGGTCAGTCACGTGCTGCCTGCCGCGGCGGTGGCGACGCCCATCGACAAGGTGGTGGCGCCATTGCAACAGGCGCACGCCGACCAGACCGGCATGGTGATCCTGCCGGACAACGTCGATGCGTTTGCGGTATGTGCGCTCACCGCGCGTGCGGCCGGGCGCAGCCTGGATCTGCAGTACTACATCTGGCATGCCGATTTCACCGGCAACCTGCTGCATAACGAATTGCTGCGCGCGGCCGATCGCGGGGTACGCGTGCGCTTGCTGCTGGACGACATGAATATCCATGGCAGCGATTCGGTACTGGCTGCCCTGGATAGCCATCCGTTGATCGAGATTCGCCTGTTCAACCCCACGCGCGCGCGCGAAGGCACCTTGATGCGCGGCGTGGAGATGGTGCTACGCATGTTCAGCATCAATCGCCGCATGCACAACAAGGCCTGGATTGCCGATGGCCGCATCGCAGTGGTGGGCGGGCGCAACGTTGGCGACGAATACTTCGACGCGGCGCGCGACACCAATTTCATGGATATGGATGCGGCGCTGATGGGGCCGGCGGTGGGCCAGGCCGAGCGGGTATTCGACGCGTACTGGAATAGTCCCAATGCCTTACCGCTGTCTGCGCTGGTCACCGCAAAGCCGCAGGCGCTGGAGGCCTTGCGTGGCAGCCTGGACGCGGGCATGGCATCGGCGCGCGCGCATCCGTATGTGGAGCGGCTCAAGCGCTCGCCAAGCGTGCGCGAACTGATGCAGGGCGACCGCCCGGTGCACTGGGTGTCGCAGGCGCGCATCGTTTCCGATCCGCCGGAAAAAGCCGAAGGTGCGCCGCCACAAGCCGACTGGATGACGCCGGTGCTGATCGGCGAAATGGCGCACGCCCGGCGCGAGCTGAAAGTGATTTCGCCGTATTTCGTGCCGGGCGAGGAGGGCATGCGCTGGATCGGCAATCTGCGCCAGCGCAATGTGCGCGTGAGCATCCTGACCAATTCGCTGGCCGCCAACGACGTGGTGGCAGTGCACAGCGGCTACGCCGGCTATCGGGTGCCGCTCCTGCAGCAGGGTGTGCGCCTGCATGAGCTCAAGCCGATGGGCAAGCCGGACGGCAGCCTGTTCGGTTCCAGCGGTGCGAGCCTGCATACCAAGGCATTTGTCGTGGACGACAGCAGCGGTTTCATCGGCTCGTTCAATCTGGACCCGCGCTCGATGAACCTCAATACCGAAATGGGCCTGCTGTTCAATGACCGCGTGGTCACCGCAGAACTGGAGCGGCTCTACAACCACAAGGTCAGTGTGCCGGTGAGTTACCGCGTGACCCTGGAGCAGGGCGAACTGCGTTGGCACGACGATGCCGCGCAGCCGCCCGAGGTGTGGTCGCGCGAGCCGGCCGCGAGCGTGTGGCGACGCGGTGCAGCCGCGGTGATGGGCTGGTTGCCGCTGGAGTCGCAGTTGTAGCTGGCTGCTTGGCGTGCTGCCCTCATCCGCCCTTCGGGCACCTTCTCCCGCCGGCGGGAGAAGGGTAGATCTCCCGCCAGCGGGAGAAGGACGGGTGGCGGTTTTTCATGGAGGGGAGAATGCGCGCGTCGGTGCGGCGAAGAGGCAGTGGCTGCTTTGGAGCAGACGCGATGGCTGCATTGGAGCAGGGGCAATGGCTGCATTGGAGCAGAGGCAATGGCTGTGTCCAGCAGATGCACAGGCTCTGTGAGCAGGTGCAGCGGGTGTGTTGCGCGGAAGACGCGTAAGAGGGGGTAGACGCGCCGGTTCTGTCGGATTTATTTGGCGCGCGGCGTGAACGTCGGTCGCGTTATTGCAGCTGCGTCACGATCTCGCGTGCCATCGCGCCCAGCGGGAGGATACGGTCTGCGCCGCCGCGCTTGATCGCTTCCTTGGGCATGCCGAACACGATGCTGGTGTGTTCGTCCTGCGCCACCGTGCGTGCGCCGGCCTGGCGCATTTCCAGCAGGCCGGCGGCGCCGTCGTCGCCCATGCCGGTCATGATGATGCCCAGCGCATTGCTGCCGGCCGCGCGCGCGGCCGAGCGGAACAGCACATCGACCGACGGGCGATGCCGGTTGACCGGTGGGCCTTCCAGTACTTCGACGAAATACTGCGCGCCACTGCGACGCAGCAGCAGATGTTTGCCGCCGGGTGCGATCAATGCACGGCCCGGCATCACGCGGTCGTTGTTGGCGGCTTCCTTGACCGCGATCTGGCACAGGCCGTTCAGACGGGCGGCGAAGGCGGCGGTGAATTTCTCCGGCATGTGCTGCACGATCACGATGCCCGGGCAGACGCGCGGCAGCGCCGTGAGCACTTCTTCCAGGGCCTGGGTGCCGCCGGTGGAGGTGCCGATGGCGACGATGCGTTCGGTGGTCTGCGCCAGCGCACGCCCGCTTTGCGCCGGCAGGATGACATCGGCAGTGTGCTTGACCTCCGCTTCCAGCGGCGCGGCAGTCACGCGCGCGGCCAGCCGTTTGACGTTGGCGCGCGCGGCGCTGCGCACGGTCGCCACCAGTTCGTCGGCAGAGTCGGTGAGAAATTGCTTCAGACCCAGGCGGGGTTTGGTCACCACCGCCACCGCGCCGGCGGCCAGCGCATCCATGGTGACGCGCGCGCCTTTTTCGGTGAGCGTGGAGCAGATCACCACCGGCGTGGGCCGTTCGCTCATGATCTTGCGCAGAAAGGTGATGCCGTCCATGCGCGGCATTTCCACGTCCAGCACGATGACATCCGGCCAGTGCTGGCGCATTTTTTCGATCGCCAGCAGCGGGTCGGCAGCAGTGGCGATGACGTCGATGCCCGGCGCATCGTTGAGCACGCCCACCAGCACCTGGCGCACCACTGCCGAATCGTCGACCACCATGGCCTTGATGGTCGTGGGGTTGGTGGCCGGGCGATGGAGCGCTGTGGACACGGTAAATCCTTGGGTCATGCCTTGCGGAAAATCGAGGGTGCCACCTGGACCAGATCGATGTCGAGTTCGCACAGGCTTTCCGAATGGCCGATGCAGAAGTGCCCGCCCGACTTGAGGTTGGACAGCACGCGCAGGATCACTTCGCGCTTGGTCTGACCATTGAAATAGATCATGACATTGCGCAGGAAGATCGCATCGAAGCTGCCCAGCGCCGGCAACGCGGCATTGAGATTGGCGTGCACGAACTGCACGCGTTCGCGCAGCCGCCGCTCCACCAGCAAGGTGCCGTCGTACTCGCCCTGGCCACGCAGGCAGTAGCGTTTGAGATAGGCCTGCGGGATCCCGTCGATACGTTGCAGCGCGTAATGGCCGGTGCGTGCCTTGGCCAGGACGCGGGTGCTGATGTCGCTGCCCACCACTTCGAACGGGCGGCCCTGCAAGGTGTCGTCCAGCACCATCGCCATGCTGTAGGCTTCTTCGCCGCTGGAACTGGCAGCGCTCCAACAGCGGAACGGCAGCCCGCCACGGTGTTCGCCGGCCAGCTTGCGCAGCAGCTCGAAATGCTTGGGCTCGCGAAAGAAGTAGGTTTCGTTGGTGGTGAGCAGGTCGATCGCAGTCTGGATTTCCCGGCGGTCCTGCCGGCTTTCCAACAGCTGCAGATACTGCGTGTAGCTGCTGAACTGATGTTCGCGCAGGCGCTTGCCCAGGCGGCCGCACAGCATCGCCTTCTTGCCGGAGGAAATGGTGATGCCGGCCGCTTCGAAGATGAAGCGCTGGAAACGGCCGAACTCCTGTTCGGTGATGGCGGTCGCGGTGCTCATCGGCTCAGGCCACGTCCGCATCGCTGTGGAACGTGCTGTCGCTCAGGCGCGCGATGCGCCCGGCGTGTTCGCGCCACCACTCCGACAGCATCGGCCCGGGCATCGGCGAGGCCATCAGATAGCCTTGGGCCAGGTCGCAGCCAAGTTCGCGCAACAGCCGCCAGTCGTCGGGCGTTTCCACGCCTTCCGCCACGGTGGTGAGTTCGAGCCGATGCGCCAGTTCCAGCGTGGATTCGAGCACGGTGCGCTGGCTGCGGCTGCGATGCGCCGCATGCACGAAGCTGCGATCGAGCTTGAGTTCGGTAAAGGGGATGCTGGCCAGACGCTGCAGCGAGGAGAAGCCGGTGCCGTAGTCGTCGATGGACAGGCCGAACCCGTGCAGGCGCAAACGCGCCAGCATGCTCAGCGCATTGGCCGGCTCGACGATGGCGCTTTCGGTGAGCTCCAGCACCAGGTCGGCCGGGCTCAAGCCGTTCTCGCCCAGCTTGGCGCACAGTTCTTCGAGAAAATGGTCTTCGCCCAACAGCCGGGGCGACAGGTTCAAGGCCAGGCTCAGGTCGAAGCCTTCGGCGCGCCAGTCCACCAATTGCGCGATGGCCTTGTCGATGACCTGCTGCGTCAACGCGTGGATCAAGCCTTCGCGTTCGGCCAGCGGAATGAACCGGTCCGGGCCGATCATGTCGCCTTGCGGGCGGCGCCAACGCGCGAGCGCTTCCACGCCCCGCAGGCGGCCGTCCTTCAGATCGAGCTTGGGTTGGTAGGCCACGCGGATCTCGCCGCGCCGCATGGCACGGTCCAGCCGCGAGGCGGCGGCGCCACCGCTGGACATCAGCGGCGAAATCGCCACCGGCGCAAATGCAGGTGCGTCGGCAGCCGGTTCCGGTTCGCAATCCAGCACGGTGGCCAGATCTTGCAGGTTCATCGGCTTTTCGATGCCGCCGAGCACGCGCACGCCGGCACTGCGGCTGAGTTGCATCACCGCATCGATCAAGGCACCGCCGCGTTGCGATACCACCACCACCGGCACGCTGTATTTGCCGCGCGCCAGGGCGTCGAGAAGCTGCACCCCGTCCATGCCCGGCATTTCCAGGTCCACCAGCAACAACGATGGCGCCTGGGCGCGCGTCAGCCACTCCAGGGCCGCGTTTCCGTCGACGGCACCGTCGACCACGCTTGCGCCGAGCTGGCGACACAGCGCCATGGCGTGTTCGCGCTGGACCACGCTGTCGTCCACGACCAGGACCGGGCCGGCCAGCGTGCAGTTGCAGGAGAGAAGAGCGGGGCGCATGGGAGTCCTTGAGTGCATGCGTGAGGTCAGGCCGCCAGCTCGGCGGCCGGCAGCTGGGCGAGCGTGTCGTGGCCCAGCACGGCGTCGGCATCGAGCAGGATCACAAAGCGCTCGCCGATCTTGCCCATGGCGTGGATGAAATCGCGCGCGATGCCGGCGCCGAAGCTGGGCGTGTCGACGATGTCGGCCGGCGCGATTTCCAGCACTTCGCTGACTGCATCCACCAAGAGCCCGAGCACCTGATGCAGCCCACCATGCGCGATCTCCACGATCACGATGCAGCTGCGCTTGGTGATCGCGCTGGCGTTGCGGCCGAAGCGTTGCTGCAGGTCGACTACCGGCACCACCGCACCGCGCAGGTTGATCACCCCGCGCAGCGCTGGCGGCATCATCGGCACATCGGTCGGCACGCGGTATTCGATGATTTCCTTGATGCCCAGGATGCCCAGGCCGAACATCTCCCGGCCCAGCAGGAAGGTCAGGTATTGCTGCGGTGCCGTCGCGGACGGCACCTGGTGGTCGGTTGCAGGAAGCGCTTGCATCGTCGGCTCCTCAGAAGCTGGCGAATTGCGATTCGTCGATCGCATCGGCGGTGGCGGCCACCGCACTGAGCTGGCGCACGTTGGTGCGTCGCGGCTGCGCGCTGCTGACCGTGGCAGGCGCATGCGCTGCGATCCTGCGCGGCCCCTGCCTGCTGCTGCCCGACGCGGCGCCGCGGCCGCCATTGCCCAGCCGGAAGAAGCCCATCAGCTGCTGCAGCTGTTCGGCCTGCGCGCTCATTTCTTCCGAGGTGGCGGCCAGTTCTTCGGCATTGGCGGCGGCCGATTGGGTGGTCTGGTTCAACTGGCCCACGGCGGTATTGATCTGGCTGACACCGGCGGTCTGTTCTTCGGACGCGGCGGCGATTTCCTGCACCAGGTCGGAGGTGCGGCGGATCGAAGGCACCATCTCGCCGAGCACGCGGCCGGCGCTTTCGGCCAGTTCCACGCTGGAGCCGGCCACTTCGCCGATTTCCTGCGCAGCGATCTGGCTGCGCTCGGCCAGCTTGCGCACTTCGGCGGCGACCACCGCAAAGCCCTTGCCGTGTTCGCCGGCGCGCGCGGCTTCGATGGCGGCATTGAGCGCCAGCAGATTGGTCTGATACGCGATGTCGTCGATGATGCCGATCTTCTTGGCGATGTCCTTCATTGCCACCACGGTGGCGCGCACGGTGTCGCCACCGTCGGCCGCTTCGCTGGCCGCCTTGGCCGCCATGCTGTCGGTGACACGCGCGTTCTCGGTGTTCTGCGCGATGGAGGCGGTCATCTGCTCCAGCGAGGCGCTGGTTTCTTCCACGCCGGCCGCCTGTTCGCTGGCGGCCTGCGCAAGCGCCTGCGCGGTGGCGCTGACTTCTTCCGACGCACTGGCCAGGTTTTCGGCGTTGCGGTTGACCTCATCGACGATCTCGGTCAGCCGGCTCATGGTGGTGTTGACGTAGCGCTGCATGTCGGCGAAGGCGCCTTCGTAGCGGCCTTCCACGGTGTGGGTGAGGTCGCCTTCGGCCATCGCGCCCATGACCTGGATCACTTCGGAAATACTGCGCAGGTTGCCGCGCGCGCGCTCCACGGTGTCGTTGATGAAGGCCTTCTTGCCCGGCAGCTGCGCCAGCGGCGCATCGAAGTTGCCACGGCCGAATTCGGCCACCACGTCCATCGCCAGTTTCTTGACCGCGATGTGCGCGCCCACCATCTGGTTGATGCCCAGCGCCATGCTGCGAAAGTCGCCGTCGAAGCGGGTGCTGTCGATGACCACGTCGATGTCGCCGGCTTCATGTTCGGCCGACATGTGGTTGATCTCGGCGATCAGGCCGGTGAGGTTGCCGCGCACCTGTTCGATGGTGTCGTTGATGAAGCGCTTCTTGCCCGGCAGCAACGGCAGCTGTGCGGTGAAGTTGCCGCGGCCGAATTCGCCCACGCAGGCAATGGCTTGCTTCTTGACCGCGATATGGCTGGCCACCATCGCGTTGATGCTTTCGGCCATGCGACGGAAATCGCCGGTGAAGCGCTGGGTATCGATGACCACGTCGATATCGCCGGCATCGTGTTCGGCGGACATGCGATTGACCTCGGCGACCATGCCGATGAGGTTGCCGCGGATCTGGTCCACCACCTCGTTGATGAAGGCCTTCTTGCCCGGCAGGCGCTCGAGTTCGGCGGAAAAATTGCCGCGGCCGAACTCGGCCACGCATGCCATCGCCTGCTTTTTCACCGCGATATGGCTGGCCACCAGGCGGGTGATGCCATCGCCCATGGTGCGGAAATCGCCGTCGCAGCGCGCCACATCGATGCGCGCGTCGATCTCGCCGGCGTCGTGTTCGCGGCAAACGCGATCGATTTCCTCGTTGACGTGGCGGATGCCGCTCTGCACCTTGCGCAGCCCGCGCAGGACATCGCTGGCCTGGTCGTCGCGCACTTGCGGCAGCGCCACGTCGAAGTTACCGCGCGAGAACGCGTCCAGCGTGGTGGTGGCCATCTCCAGCGACGCGCTGGCGATACGGATTGCCCAGGCCAGCAAGGCGCCGCTGATCAATGCTGCAACGATGCTGGTGCCCAGCAAGACCGCGTGCGAGAGCGTCAGCGCCACGCCGGCGACAACCACGACAACGGGCAGGGCGATTGCAAGCGCGGCGGTGAACCACAACTGCTTGGCGATCGGGAGACGGTGTGACATGACGGTAGCTTCCTGGAGTCAGGTAACGACAAACGACGGTTCGGACCGGAGATGGCGCGGGCGTTCAGGCCGCCAACGTGTCCTGGTTGGGATGCAACTGCTGAATCAGGCTGGGCACATCCAGAATCAGTGCGACATCGCCGCTTCCCAGAATGCTCGAGCCGCTGATGCCTTTGACCTGCGCGAACACCTTGGACAGCGGCTTGATCACCGTCTGCCATTCGCCGAGCAGGGTGTCCACCACCAGGCCGAAGCGCTGCGCGCCCTGGCGGATCACCACGATGCTTTCGCGTGCCGGCGTCTTGCCGCCCAGCGCGAACAGTTCGCGCAGGCGCACGTACGGCAACACGCTGCCGCGCAGGTCGATGTAGTCGCTGGCGTAGTCGGGGGTGAACTCCACGCACTCTTCGACCACATCCAGCGGCACCACGAAGACCGATTTGCCCACGCCGACCTGGAAGCCGTTGATGATGGCCAGCGTCAGCGGCAGGCGCACCGAGATGGTGGTGCCCATGCCGGCGGCGCTGTCGATCTCGACCGTGCCGCGCAGTGCGGTGATGTTGCGCTTGACCACGTCCATTCCCACGCCGCGCCCGGACAGATTGGTGACCTTTTCCGCCGTGGAAAACCCCGGTTCGAAGATCATCGCGAAGACGTCGCGGTCGCTGAGTTGGCGGCCTGGTTCGATCAGGCCACGTTCGAGCGCCTTGGCCAGGATGCGGTCGCGGTTCAAGCCGCCACCGTCGTCGGTGATCTGGATGACGATGCTGCCGGAGTCGTGATATGCGTTGAGCCCGACGGTGCCGCGTGCGGGCTTGCCGCGCGCCACGCGCACGTCTGCCGGCTCGATGCCGTGGTCCATCGCATTGCGCACCAGATGGGTGAGCGGGTCGCCGATCTTTTCCACCACCGACTTGTCCAGTTCGGTGTCTTCGCCGGCCACCACCAGCGCGATGTCCTTGCCCAGTTCGCGGGCCACGTCGTGCACCACGCGCTGGAAGCGGCTGAAGGTGCCGCCGATCTTGACCATGCGCAGCTGCAACGCGCTTTCGCGCACGTCTTCGACCAGGCCGGCCAGGATCGAGGCCGATTCCAGCAATTGCGCATCGCCGGTGCGTTGCGCATTGGCACTGGTGCTGGACACGGCGATGATGAGTTCGCCGACCAGATCGATCATGCGATCGAGCTTGTCGGCATCCACGCGGATGGAACGTGCGTCGGCGCTGCGCGCGGCAGCGTCGGGCGCGGCACGGCCTGGGGCCGGAGCGGCGCTGGGGACTGCAGCAAGGGGCTTGTTCGGCGCCGGGCTGGCTGCTGTTTCGGCGGCCAGCAATTCAGCGGCATCGGATGGCGCCGGAACCGACACGATTTCCAGGTCGCAATCTTCGCGGACGAATTCGAACACCTCCTCGATGGCGGCGCGGTCGGCATCGCTGCGTAGCAGGATCTGGAAGCCCAGGTAATTGGCTTCCGGATCGAGGTCGTCGAATGCCGGCAGCTGGCTGATGTCGGTGTTGATCGATTCGACCGAGCCCAGGCTGCGCAGGTTGCGAATCAGCTTGAGCGGCGAATTGCCGAAGCGCAGTGCGTCGGCAAACAGTTTCAGGGTGATGCGCCAGTAACCGCTCTGCTTTTCCGGTGCGCCTTGCGCAGCGGCGGCCGCGGTGACGCCGCTGCCGCTGCGTTGCAGATACGTCTGCAGTTGCGCCAGCAGCGGCTCGGCTTCGGCGGCCAGCGCGACCGGGTCGGCGTGGCTCGGGTCTGCGGCGGTTTCCACCAAGGCATGGATATGGTCGCAGCACACCAGCAGCAGCCCGATCAGTTCCGAACTCAAGCTCAGCGCTTCGTCGCGGACCAGATCCAGCACGCTTTCCACCACATGGGTGAAGCCGACCAGCTGCGGCAGGTCGAACAGGCCGCCGGAGCCCTTGATGGTGTGCGCGGCGCGGAAGATGGCATTGACCGCATCCGGCGACGGTTCGCCGCGCTCGGCTTCGAGCAGATGCCGTTCCATGTCTTCGAGCAGGTCCCGGCTCTCGGCCAAGAAGGTCTGCATCAGCTGGTTCATGTCCATGCGCGCGTCACCAGTCCGTTAGTGAATTCGTTCGCCCAAGCCTGCCACCGCATGCGGGTACAGGGCCTCGAGCAGGCCAAGCAGCTCGATGACATCGACCACCGCACGGCTGGAATCGGTCAGCGAAAACGGCCGGCCATCGGCCTGGATCGCCTGCTTGGTGGCCAGCAACAATTGCAGGCCGGTGGTATCGATCTCGCTGACGGCGGCCAGGTCCAGATGCAGTCCACCCGGATGCAGCAAGGCCGGCTGCAGCAACGGCTTGAGCTCGGCCGCGCGACGAATGGTCATCTCGCCCTCCAGGGCAAGGGTCAGCGGCGCGGGTAGATCGGACAGTGGCGTGTTCATCGGTGCCTCAAGCGGTGCGATGGCGCACGGGTGCGTGCCATGGCCTGGGAAGGTCGCGACGGCCTGGACGGGTGTGAGCAGCGCTGCACACGGACCATGCCGGTCTATGCAGGTATCGGCGCCTTTTGGAAATATTTAGGCAAAATTCAGTGCGATGACGGATTTGCGAAATCCGTCACCGCCTGTGGATTAATTGCTCAGCTTTGTCGCAAGCAGGCTCAGGGGGACTATCCGGGTCTGTCCTGTTGGACAGTTCGCCACAGTTTCGGCACGGCGTGGCGGGCGGAGCCCGGCCTGCTCGCGCCCGTAAAGCACCGGCAGGCGGTTCATCCACACAGGATGCGCGGCGCGTTAGCTGACGGGCGAATGCGACCAGGCCGGGGCTTGTTCGCCGGCCTGGTCGCTCGTCACGCGTGATGGTCGAGCTGGGTGCGGTCGTCGCTTGCCCGCGCCGCAGTGCTTCAGCCCGGCGACAACGCCGCCAACAGGCCGCGTGCCGCATTGAAGCGGTCGGCGCCTTCGGGCATCGGCAGCTTGATGCGCAATTTGTCCGGGCCATCCATCGTGTAGATCTTCGGCTGTTTCTGGATCATCTGGATGATGGTCATCGGGTCGATCGCCGGCTTGGCCTCGAACACCAGCCGCCCACCGTTTTCGCCCAGATCCAGCTTGCGCACGCCCAGCGCATTGGCCTGCAGCTTGAGCTCGGCAATGGCGAACAGGTGCTTGACCGGGTCCGGCAGCAGGCCGAAGCGGTCGATCATCTCCACCTGCAGTTCGCGCAGCGCATCGGCATCGCGGGCGCTGGAAATGCGCTTGTACAAGGTCAGCCGCGTATGCACGTCGGGCAGATAATCCTCGGGAATCAGCGAGGCCACGTGCAGTTCGACGTCGGCGCCGCGCACTTCCTCGCCGGCATCCAGGTCGGGCAGCTTGCCCTGGCGGATGCTGCGCACCGCGCGCTCGAGCAGTTCGGTATACAGGCTGAAGCCGACCTCGGCCATCTGGCCGCTTTGGTCTTCGCCGAGCAACTCACCGGCGCCGCGGATTTCCAGGTCGTGCGTGGCCAGGGTGAAGCCGGCACCGAGCTCGTCCATCGAGGCAATCGCTTCCAGGCGCTTTTCTGCATCGGAAGTCATCGAGCGGCGATCCGGCACCACCAGGTACGCATAGGCGCGGTGATGCGAGCGACCCACGCGGCCGCGCAACTGATGCAACTGCGCCAGGCCGAAGCGGTCGGCGCGGTTGATGATGATGGTGTTGGCATTGGGAATGTCGATGCCCGATTCGATGATCGTGGTCGACAGCAACACGTTGAAGCGCTGCTTCTGGAAATCCAGCATCACCCGTTCCAGCTCGCGCTCGGGCATCTGTCCATGCGCGATACCGATGCGCGCTTCCGGCACCAGTTCGGACAGATCGCGCTGCATGCGCACGATGCTTTCCACGTCGTTATGCAGGAAATACAGCTGACCACCGCGACTGAGTTCGCGCTGGAAGGCCTCGCGCAGCAGCGTGTTGTCCCACGCGGTGATGAAGGTCTGCACCGCCAGGCGGTTCGGCGGCGGGGTGGCGATGATCGACAGGTCGCGCAGGCCGGCCATGGCCATGTTGAGCGTGCGCGGGATGGGCGTGGCGGTGAGCGTGAGCAGGTGCACGTTGGCTCGCATCGCCTTGAGCGCTTCTTTCTGCCGCACGCCGAAGCGCTGTTCTTCGTCGACCACGACCAGGCCGAGATCCTTGAACTTCACATCCGGCTGCAACAAGCGGTGCGTGCCGATGATGACGTCGATCTCGCCGCTGGCGACCTTTTCCAGTTCTGCCTTGATTTCCTTGGTGCTCTTGAAGCGCGACAGCACTTCCACCTTCATCGGGTAATCGGCGAAGCGGTCGCGGAAATTGCGGTAGTGCTGTTCGGCCAGCAATGTGGTCGGTACCAGCACGGCGACCTGCTTGCCGGCGCTGGCGGCGGCGAATGCCGCACGTACCGCGACTTCGGTCTTGCCGAAGCCCACGTCGCCGCAGACCACGCGGTCCATCGGTTGGCTGCTGCCCAGATCGCGCAGCGTCGCATCGATGGCGGCCAACTGGTCGCCAGTTTCCTCGAAGGGAAATCCAGCCGCGAACGGCTCGTACATCGCGCGGTCCACCTGCAAGGCCAGGCCGGCGCGTGCGCGTCGTCGCGCCTGGATCTCCAGCAGTTCGGCGGCGACGTCGCGGACCTTTTCGGCGGCCTTGCGCTTGGCCTTGGTCCATTGCTCGCCGCCCAGCGAATGCAGCGGTGCGGTTTCCGCCGAGGCGCCGGAGTAGCGGCTGATCAGGTGCAGCTGCGCCACCGGCACATACAGCCGGTCGCCCTTGGCGTATTCGATTTCCAGGAATTCGCCAGGCATGCCACCGGCATCGAGCACGATCAGGCCGCGGTAGCGGCCCACGCCGTGATCCTCGTGCACGATCGGCGCGCCTTCGGACAGCTCGCCCAGATCGCGGATGATCGCTTCCGGCTCGCGTCCGACCCGGCGCGCGCGGCGCGGCTGGTTGGCCCGTTCCGGGAACAGCTGGCGTTCGGTCAGCAGCGCAACCTGCGGCTGATCCAGCGCAAAGCCGTCTTCCAGCGGCGCCACGGTGATGCCAAAACGCAGCGTGCCCGCCAGGAACGCCGGCACATCGGCGACCAGCTCCGGCTTCAACTGCGCGGCGGCCAGCACTTCCATCAAGGCTTCGCGGCGGCCGGCCGAATCTGCAGCAACCAGCACGCGGCCCGGATAATGGCTCAGGAACGTCGCCAGCGCCTGACCGGCCGGCGCGTCTTTTGCGGCCACCGGCAGCGGCGGCAACGGTTGGTCGCCGAGCGGGGCGGCTTCATCGATGCGCGCATGGTCGCCGGCCCACACTTCGATACGCGCCAGCTTGTTGAGCCGCTCGCGCAGCGCATCCGGCGATTGGTACAGCTCGTCCGGCGGCAGCAGCGGGCGTTCCACATCGTGTCGGCGCTGTTCGTAGCGGTTCTGCGCCTGCGTCCAGAATGCGTCGGCGGCATTGGACACGCCGGTGGCAATCACCGGCAACACGCGCTTGTCCAGGTAATCGAATAGCGTTGCGGTCTTGGCGAAGAACATCGGCAGGTAATACTCGATGCCCGATGGCGCCAGCCCGGATTTCAGGTCCTGGTACAGCGCGCTGCGCCGGGTATCCACGTCGAAGCGTTCGCGCAGGCAGGCCAGCACGCGCTCCACGCTGGCATCGTCCATCGGCACTTCGCGGCCCGGCAGCATCTTGACCGCGTCCACCTTGTCCAGCGAGCGCTGCGATTCCGGGTCGAACACGCGGATCGAATCGATGTCCTCATCCAGCAATTCGACGCGCAATGGCGTGTCCGCGCCCATCGGAAACACGTCCAGCAGGCCGCCGCGGACCGCGAAATCGCCCGGGTCCATCACCTGCGGCACGTTGCGGTAGCCGGCGCTTTCCAGGCGGCGCTTTTCCGCATCCAGATCCAGGCGCTGGCCAACGGTGAGATCGAAGCTGCCGCCGACGATGTAGCTCAGCGGCGCCAACTGCTGCAGCAAGGTCTGCACCGGCACGATCACCACGCCGCGGGTCAGCCCAGGCAGGCGGTGCAGGGCGGCCAGCCGCTGGCTGATGATTTCCGGGTGCGGGCTGAACTGGTCGTAGGGCAGGGTTTCCCAATCGGGGAATGGCACCACCGGCAGCGCCGCATGTTCGCCGAGCAAGGCATGCAGATCGGCTTCGATCTGATGCGCGCTCTGGTTATCGCGGGCGATCACCAGCAGGGGGCCGGCATGCGCTTCGGCTGCCCGCGCAATCGACCACGCCAGCGCAGTCGGAGAGGACGGGGCGCGCCAGTAGGCGCGGAGCTGGCCGGACTTGGGCAGCGGCGGGGAGGGGAAGGTAGGCGACGGCATCAGCCGGCGATTTTATCAGAGCCCCCGCAGTGCCCGGTCCATCCGGCGTGAAAGCTGGCGGTGGGCTACCTGACCGGATGTGCACGGCGGGTCATGGCATTGGGTACGCGGGTGCAAGTCATGCGCACGCTCGCGAGGCAAAGACCCACTCGCTCGAGTGCGCGGTGCCCTCACCGCTTGCGGGACACGCCATGAATCCGTCCCTGCAGGCTCGGTGGCGGCATCCATGCCGCCGCAGGTTCCGCACGCGGCGAGGACATCACAGCAGTCGGTTTTACATGGCGCCTGGGTATGAGCCAGACACAGCGCTCCCGTCATCACGGCAACACTCTCGACGGTTGTGAGCTCTCTGTGGCGAAACGTCGGGCTGTCTCCCTCCGGGGAGCGGCGTGCGCGGATGAAGCGTGGCATCCATGCCACCCCAGGATCCTGCACGCGGCGAGGGGAAGGACCCGTAGGTGGCCTTCGGTGTCAGCCAGCGTGCCGATCCTTTCGGGGGCTTGCAGCTTACCGTCGAGGAACATCAGGCCGCCGCGCAATGGGGTCTCTCCGTGATGAAGCAAGCCCCAAGCCCCGATCACGCAAAGCAGCCGCGATCTGCTTTGACGAATCCCAAATCCCGCATCCCGAATCCCGAATCCCGAATCCCGGCAACTCAAGCATCCAGCTCCAACACCATCCGCACCAGTTCAGGCGATTCCGGGTGCGCCTGCGGCTTGAAGCCCAGCGATTCTGCCAACTGCAGCATCGGCACATTGCTTTGCAGCACATCGCCGAACAGGCAGTCCAGGTATTTGCGCCGTGCCCACTTGACCAGCTTGCGCATCAGCTGCCGCCCCAGCCCCTGGCCGGCGACGAAGCTGCTGACCAGGATGGTGTATTCGGCCTGGCGTGTGCCCGGTACCAACGCGGCGCGCGCGACCGCACCCACCAGTGCTTCGCCGGGCGGCAATTGCTCGGCGGCAACCAGCACGATCTCGCTCTTGGGGTTGGGATGAGTCAGGCGTTGCACCATCTCCGGGGTGATTTCGGTGGAGGAGCGCACAAAGCGCGCGCGAATTTCCTCCGGTCCCAACAGGCTGAAAGCTCCCTGCAGCGGCGGACCATCCTCGGGACGGATCGGGCGAAGCAGAAGAGTGCGGCCATTGGGCAGGCTGAAGTTTTCATGCCAGGGAGGCATGCGATTGCGAATGGCCATGACCGGTGTTCCTTAAAGATCGGAAGATTCTGGCACCAGCCCGGCGCGCAACCGTGAATGAATCCGGTGTGCCGCCGGGGGCCGACAGGAGGTGGCAGTGCTTCTCACACAACTGTAACGAGCGGAGCCGTGAGCCGGTCGTGAGCGTGATGGGGCGCGCACTGTGGCAGCCGAGTGAAAGCAACGGAGCCGCCGGAAGGCGGTTGTCACCCGGCCTGGCCTTCCTGGGATAGGTGTATCCGGTGCAGCAACCGCTCGTCTGCGCTGCGCTGAGGTGTTCGCGGCAGCTGCTGTGTCGCCGAGGACAGCAAGCCCATGGCAACGCACATCCCGGTGCCCGGCAGCATGCACGCGATCTGCGGGCGGCGCAGCAGGCATTACACGCGGCGCGCATGGTGCGGGCCATTGCAGCGGTGCAACGACAACGCCTGCATACCCACCGCGATGGGCAGGCGCCCGCGCCTGCCGGCTCAGCCGTCCTGGCGCAGCCACTCCAGCCGGGTCGAGGCGCCGGGCTCGCCGAGATGCTGCTTGAGCACCGGCAACGCCGGCGCCAGCAGCTGGTCGAACTGCCAGGGCGCGTTGACGATCAATAGCCCGCTGCCGGTCAGGCGCAGCGGCGAGTCGTCCGGGCGCACCTGCAGCTCGGCGACCAGCACCGACTTGGCCGGCAGCGCGGCGGCCTTGCGCATGAACGGCTGCAGGCTGCGGCGCAGCTTGATCGGGTACCACACCATGCAGATCGCCTGCGGCCAGCGCGCCAGCGCCTCGCGCACGCTGTGGATGATCTGCGGGTATTCGGCGTCCTGCGCTTCGTAGGGCGGGTCGATCAGCACCAGCCCGCGGCCGATCTTGGTGTCGCCAGCGCGCGGCGGCAGGAAGGCGCGGATCGCCGCATAGCCGTCGCCGGCGTGCACGCGTACCCTGCTGTCCCTGGCGAACAGGGACTTGAGCGCCTCGGCTTCGTCGGGCTGCAGTTCGCAGAAGGCCATGCGGTCCTGCTCGCGCAGTGCTTGCGCAGCCAGCAGCGGCGAACCGGGGTAGTAATTGAGCTGGATGCCGGCGGTCGGGCGGGTGGGCTTCTGGCCGGGCATGGCCGGGCGGGCAACGGATTGGTTGTCGGCCTGCACCGCGCGCAGATAGCGCTCGACCACCTCGGGCAAGCTGGCCTCTGCCATCAGCCGCATCACGCCGGCATCGGCCTCGTTGGTCTTGCGGCTCTCTTCACCCCCGAGTTGGTAGCGGCCGCGCCCGGCGTGCGTGTCGAGCACGAAGAACGGAGTGTCCTTGCGCTTGAGGGTGTCGATCAGGGCAAGCAGGGCGATGTGCTTGAGCACGTCGGCATGGTTGCCGGCATGGAAGGCGTGGCGATAGTTCATCGCGGCAGTGTAGAGGCTGCGGCGCGATTTGTTGCCGCCCATTGCGGCCGACGCGGTGCAAGCGCACGGTGGCGACCTCCAGAGGCTGCGCGATGCCGCAAGCAGCATGGGGTATGCGTCCTGTCCTGCCACGCCCTGCGTGGACCGCCTCCACCTGTAGGCCGTGCCCGCATGCCGGTATGCTGCGCGGCATGTCCGAGTCTGCTGCCCGTGTGCTCGTCGTCGAAGACGAAGCCGCCATTGCCGATACCGTGCTCTACGCGCTGCGCAGCGAGGGCTATGCGCCCGAGCATTGCCTGCTGGGCCGCGATGCGCTGACGCGCCTGCGCGCCGATCCGGCCGATGTGGTGATCCTCGACGTGGGCCTGCCGGACATCAACGGGTTCGAGGTGTGCCGCACCTTGCGCAGTTTCAGCGAGGTGCCGGTGATCTTCCTGACCGCGCGCAACGACGAGATCGACCGCGTGCTCGGCCTGGAGCTGGGCGCCGACGATTACATGGCCAAGCCGTTCTCGCCGCGCGAGTTGGTGGCGCGCGTGCGTGCGCGCCTGCGCCGACGCCATGCCGGCGCGGCGGCCGAATCGGGCTGGCAACCGCACGGCGCGTTTGCGATCGACCGCGAGGGCAGCCGCATCCGCTACGGCCAGACCCTGCTGCCGCTGACGCGCTACGAATACGCGCTGCTGGCTGCGTTGCTGCAGCGCCCCGGTGCGATCCTGAGCCGTGCGCAACTGATGGACCGTGGCTGGGATGCCAGCGCCGACAGTGCCGACCGCACCGTCGACACCCACATCAAGACGCTGCGCGGCAAGCTGCGCCTGGCCGGCGTGCCGGTCGACCCGATCCGCACCCACCGTGGCCTTGGCTACGCGTTGGAAGTGTAGGCATGCGCCGGCACGCACGTGGCGACCTGAGCGAGGCTGCGCGCTGACATGCGGCTCGGTCTCAAGCTGTTTCTGGGTTTCTTCCTGATCGTGGGCCTGGCCGCGTTCTTCGTGATGCGGGTGTTCGTCAACGAGGTCAAGCCGGGCGTGCGCCAGGCAATGGAATCCACGCTGGTGGATGCGGCCAATGTGCTGGCGGAAATCGCCAGCAGCGAACTGGCCGCCGGCACGCTTGCCGATGGCAGTTTCGCGCGCAACGTGGCCAGGGCGCAGCAGCGCGATCCCAAGGCATGGGTATGGCGCTTTCGCAAGAGCACGGTGGATTACCGCGTGACCGTCACCGATGCGCGCGGCGTGGTGATGTTCGATTCGCTGGGCCGCGACGTGGGCCGCGACAACTCGCGCTGGAACGATGTCTACCGCACCTTGCGCGGCGAATACGGCGCGCGTTCCAGCCCGGAGATCGATGGCGACCCTACCGCCACGGTGATGCATGTGGCCGCGCCGATCTATGCACCGGACGACCGCGGCAAACTGATCGGCGTGCTGACCCTGGCGCAGCCCAATCGCAGCATCGACCCGTTTATCGAAGCCAGCCAGCGCAACATCCTGCAGCGCGGCGCCTGGTTGATCGGCATTTCCGCGTTGATCGGCATCTTGATGACCTGGTGGTTGATGCGCGGCATCGGCCGGCTCAATCGCTATGCGCAGGCGGTGAGCGCCGGCATCCCGGTACCGCCGCCCAAACCGCGTGGCGATGAAATCGGCGATCTGGGCCACGCGCTGGAGAGCATGCGCCGCAAGCTGGAAGGCAAGGCGTACGTGGAGCAGTACGTGCAGTCGCTGACGCACGAGATGAAAAGCCCGCTGGCGGCCATTCGCGGTGCTTCGGAGCTGTTGACCGAGCCACTGCCGGAGGCCGACCGCCAGCACTTCGTTGCCACGATCCGCGCGCAGGAACACCGGCTCACCGAAACCATCGACAAGCTGCTGGCCCTGGCCGAGGTGGAGCAGCACGGCTGGCTGCAGAAGCGCGAGCGCATCGGTATCGATGGGCTGCTGCAGGCTGCGGCGGACGCGGTGGCGCTGCGCGCGGCGGCCGCTGGCGTCACCGTGCAAGTGGATGCAGGGGCCGGGGCGTCAGGCGATCACGACGTACTGGGCGATGGTTTTCTGCTGAGACAGGCACTGATCAATCTGCTCGAAAACGCCATCGCGTTTTCGAAGCAAGACAGCCATGTGCGCCTGCATGCGCGGCTGCGCGATGGGCGCTGGGAGTTGGTGGTCGAAGACCGTGGCAGCGGCGTGCCCGATTACGCGCTCGAGCGCGTCTTCGAGCGGTTCTATTCGTTGGCACGTCCGCAGACCGGCCAGCGCAGCTCCGGGCTTGGCTTGCCGTTCGTGCGCGAGGTTGCGCGCCTGCATGGCGGGGACGTGATGCTGGGCAATCGCCACGGTGGCGGTGCGCGTGCGGTGTTGCGCCTGCCGATCGGTTGAGTCGCTGCAGGCAGTTGTCACGGTGGGCCGGCGCCGGTGGCAGCTGCGCGTTCAAGGCGACGGCATGCGCCAGAGCACATGCCGCGCCTGCGTCGATCAGCGTGCGGCGCGTGGCCGTGCTGAACCAGTTCGCCCGCCATCCCTCGCAGCTCTATGAAGCTGCACTGGAAGGGGTGATGATGTTCGTGCTGTGCTAGTACGCCACGTCCGCGACGATCACATCCTTGGCGACCACCGACCAGGACAGTTTGCCGAAGCCCTTGTTGCCCCATGCGGTGCCCCAGCTGTTTTCCACGATCAGTCCTTCGCTGTCGTAGCCCAGCGCGATGACCGCATGCCCGCCCAGGATCGGCGTTGTGATGTCGTAATCGACCTGATTCTTGGCTGTCAGGTCTTCAAAGCCCTGGCGCACGTAGAAGCCGATCGCCACCGGCGTGGAAGAGGCAAGGGCGAGCTTGATCTGTTGGATCAGGGCGCTTCCCCCATTCCCCCTGCCCGAATACAGCACGGTGTAGTGGCGATACGGCGTCGGGTTCTTTGCAGCGTTGGCCTTGTCGGCGGCAGTGGGTTGGTGTTTCCAGTCGTAGTTGCCCCACGAATAGTGCTGCTCGGTGTCGATGCCCTGCGCAAGCGCGATCTGCAGCGGCGCTTCCAGGGTGGAGCCTTCATCCACGCCGCCGTTGACCTGGCTGTACAGGTACATCGGGGCAAAGCGCGTCTGGGCCTGTTTGTTGGCATTGGCATACCAACCGGTCAGTGTATGAGCGGTCGCCCATGACGCGCAGGCATCGACCTGCCCTTGGTCGCCCGGCGTGATCGCCCATGCAGTCAGGTCGACACTGGCAGGCAGCGGTGTGCTCACGCTCTCGGTACCGAACAGCGGAGTGACAGGCTGCATCAACGACGAAGGCTTCAGGCCCATGCCATGCACTGCCGCCTGCGCGGCGGCGGCGGTCAGGCTCAGGGCGGCGAGCAGGCAAAGGGCGAGCGAACGGTGCGAGTTCATGGAAGACGGCTCCAGGTTGAGAGATGAATGCAGTCGTGCGCAGTTGCCGAATCACTGCCGAGTGGGCGTGCGGCCATGGCAGCGCTGATGCAGCGCATGCGGCTCAGGACCGCATCGAACAACAGCGAACTGGAAGCCGCGACCAAACAAGAACGAGGGATCGGAGGCTGCGCACCTGCCCGTGCATCGTTACGCGTGAAGGCGAGGCGTGCGGCGGCAAGGCGAAGTGCTGCCGATCAAACAGAAGCCTGTGCTGGGTACGGGTGGCACTTTGCCGCGGTGAAAACCGTATTTCGTCAATGCGTCACAGTGCCGGTCGCCAACTGTCCGGGGCGCCCACTTCACATTCGCTTCAAATTCGCCTCAAACCGCCAACACCGGCGTCGCGCACCCTGGCCGCCTCCCAAGCTGAGGACGGCTGATGAAATCCCTGAAACTGTTGTTGCGGTTCGCCACCATCGGCGGGCTGATCCTGCTGTTGTTGGTTCCGCTGCTGCTGATCCGTGGCGCGGTGCAGGACCGCGCGCGTTACCGCGACGAGGCGGTGGAGCGGGTGGCGCAAAGCAAGGCCGGCGAGCAGCAGTTCATCGCGCCGGTGCGGGTGCTGCCGTATACCGAAGACGTGCAGGTCACCGAGCCGGACGAGCAGGGCAACCAGCGCAAGGTCTGGCGCAAGCGCGAAGGTACGCTGCTGCAAACGCCGCGTCGCCTGAAACTCGGCGGCGAAATGCTGCCCTCGGTGCGCGAGGTGGGCTTATACCGCGTGCAGGTGTATTCCTGGAAGGCCACCTTGCATGCCGAATACGACCCCTTCGACTATGCGGCTGCGCCGACCCGTGTGTATGGCCAGCCGTATCTGGCAATCGGGATTTCCGACGTGCGTGGGTTGGTCGGCACGCCACGCCTGCAGGTCGATGGCCGCACGCTGGCGCTGGAGAGCGGCGCAGGCGCACTGGCCGACCGTTCGGCGGGCATCCATGCCCAACTGGGTCCGCTGGCCGACCCGCTCGCCGGCCGGCTGCAGGACGGCAACGTGGTGGACATGCAGTTCGTGCTGGACGGCACGCGCCGGCTGGCCATCGCGCCGATCGCCGACAACAACGACATCGCCCTGCGCTCGGACTGGCAGCACCCGTCCTTCGGTGGCCGCTTCCTGCCGAATGCGCCGAGCATCGGGCCGAAGGGCTTCGATGCGAGCTGGTCGCTGTCGTCGCTGGCCACCGGTGCGCAGACGCAGTTGCAGTCCAGCCATGCGGCGCTGGATATGCTGGAAGTGCGCCTGGTCGATCCGGTGGACGTGTATACCCAGGCCGACCGCGCCAGCAAGTACGGCATCCTGTTCGTGGTGCTGACCTTCGTGGCCTTCGTGCTGTTCGAGCTGATCAAGCGTTTGCCCATCCATCCGTTGCAATACCTGCTGGTGGGCCTGGCGCTGGCGATCTTCTTCCTGCTGCTGCTCAGCCTTTCCGAACACATCGCGTTCTGGCAGGCCTACCTGGTGTCGGCGGCGGCATGCATCGGCCTGCAGTTCTTCTACCTGTCCGGCGTGTTGCGCAGTTGGGTCCGCGCGGCTGGCTTCTCGGTGATGCTCACCGCCTTGTATGCGGTGCTCTACAGCCTGTTGATCTCCGAGGACAACGCGCTGCTGATGGGGTCGTTGCTGCTGTTCGGCATCCTGGCCAGCATCATGTGGGTCACCCGCAAGCTCGATTGGTACGAGCTTGGCAACAGCCTGCGTTGAGG
This sequence comes from Xanthomonas sp. NCPPB 3569, assembly GCF_041475645.2. Classification (NCBI taxonomy): domain Bacteria; kingdom Pseudomonadati; phylum Pseudomonadota; class Gammaproteobacteria; order Lysobacterales; family Lysobacteraceae; genus Xanthomonas; species Xanthomonas sp. NCPPB 3569. The sequence goes on along the minus strand of NZ_CM192969.1, from coordinate 3,350,350 downwards.
CCGGCATTGCCTGTCGTGTCGATCCCGGCGGCGGCATGCGCCACCCGCCGGGATCGACAGGGCCGATGCGGCCCTCAGTTGGCGATATGCGCCTCGATCACGTCCTTGGCCACCACCGACCAGGATAGCTTGGCGAATCCTTTGTTGCCCCAGCCTTTGCCCCAGCTGTTTTCGATCAGCAAGCCTTCTTGGTCGTAGCCCAGCGCAATCACTTCGTGGCCGCCTTCGATGGGGGTTTTGGTATCGTAGTCAACATTATTGGTTTGGTCGAGATAAAAGAAGCCGCTGCGGACCCAGAGGCCGATCGCCACCGGGGTGCTATTGGAAAGCGATTGCTTGATCGCATTGATCAACTTGCGTCCGCCATTGCCTGAAAATCGGCGAACAGCGCGGTATACGACTTATAAGGCGGTTTGTATTTGCCGGCGTTGACGTATTCGTCCTTGGTGGGCTTGTCCTTCCAGTCGTAGGCTCCCTGGAAATAGTGGGGCTGTGTGTCGATGCCTTGCGCGATGGCCAGCCGTAGCGCGTCGCTCGCCGATGCCGCTCCGCCGTCGTACTGGGAGCCACCGAGATTGATTTGGGAGTAGACGTACATGGGGGCGAACTTGGTCGTCTTCTGCTGGTAGGCGTTGGCGTACCAACCCGCCAACGTATAGCCGACCGCCCATCCGACGCAGGAGTTGACTTCTTTCTGATCGCCGGGTTCGATCGCCCAGCGGGTCAGATCGACTCTGGCGGGAAGCGCTGCGATCGTCGCCTCCTCGGTCATTCCCTGCTCCACCATCATCGGCAGGGCGGGTTGGATCTGGGGCGATGGAATCAGGCCCATTCCATGGGGCGTCGGCTGTGCATGCGCCGTAGCGGACAATCCCAGGAGCCCGATGATGCTGAGGGTAAGCGTGCGCTGCAGGATCATGTAGTGATTCCAAAGTGAGGCGCGGGGCATGCACTCGGCATCGGAGTGCGCCGAGTCCCCGCGCGGAGCCGCGGTAAAGGGGTCTGAAGTGGTGCTCGCCGTGGTCCTCGGCCCGTTGAACCCGGTGGCCAGCGTTGCGGCTGCATCGTGTTTGCATGGAGCGGCTGCCGACGCCACGTACAGATAGTCGATGTGTTGGCGCCGACAAAGGCGCCGCGATGCGAAGAAATGCATGCATAACGGAATCGTGCAGGGGCCGTGCGTTGCAAATTGCGAGCGCGTCTTGCCGCTTTCGGTGTTCGCACAACCGCAGAGGGCGCTTGCCTGCCAGCAGTCGGGCAACCGCCGCGCGGAGCGCATGGCCACGTCGAGCCATCGCCGTCAGGCTGGCTTATCATGCCATGCATGACTGACATGTCCCTCACCGTCGACACGGTGCGTGGCGAGGCGGTGTTGGCGCATCTGGATGCGTTGGCGCGGCTGCGCGTCGCCGTCTTCCGTGCATGGCCGTATCTGTACGAAGGCGATGCGGATTACGAGCACGGTTATCTGGCCGCCTACGCGGCCTCGCCGGACAGCGTGTTCGTGCTCGTCCGCGATGGTGATGCGGTGGTCGGCGCCTCCACTGGCCTGCCGCTGCTCGACGACAGCGACGCGTTCCACGCACCGTTCCGTGCGGCAGGCATCGATCCGGCCGGCGTGTTCTATTTCGGCGAATCGGTGCTGCTGCCGGCGTATCGAGGGCAGGGGATCGGCCATGCATTTTTCGACCGGCGCGAAGCGCATGCACGCGCGCTGGGCCGCTTTGGATTGACCGCGTTCTGCTCGGTGGAACGGGCGCCCGACGACCCGCGCCAACCAGCCGATTACCGCCCTAACGATGCGTTCTGGCGCAAGCGCGGTTACGCCCCGCAGCCGGGCATGCGGGTGCACCTGCACTGGGCGGAGTTGCAACATGGCGAGATCGACCACAGCTTGTCTGTGTGGACACGTGCGTTGCCGCAGTGAGCGGCTACCGCCCTACAGCGACTGACAAGCGTCGCCGGCGGTGTACAAGCTCGCTGCACGCTGCCTCGCCAGGCGCTCTGATTGCTTCGCCGCGTCGATCCAACAACCCAAAGGCCACCAGATGAAAATTGCCGTTGCCAAATACCCCATCGGCAAGCCTGTCGATTTCGCTGCATTTGCGGCGCGCCAATCGACCCTGATCGCCGAAGCCGCCAACGCCGGTGCGCGGGTGGTGGTGCTGCCCGAATATCTGTCGCTGGAGCTGGGCGCAACGTTCGACACGCAGATTTCTGCCGGCCTGCCCGAATCGCTGGTGGCGATCCAGGCGCTGCGTGGGCCATGGCTGGAACTGTTTGCGCGGTTGGCGCGGGAACATCGGCTGCATCTGATTGCCGGCAGTTTCCTGCTGGATCTGGGCCACGGCCGCTACCGCAATCGCAGCGACTGGTTTACGCCGGAGGGCCTGCACGGCTGGCAGGACAAGCTGCAGCTCACCGGCTTCGAAAAGGCCACCGGGCTGATCGAGCCGGGCGACGAACTGAAGGTGTTCGAGCTGGACGGCATGCGCGCCGCGATTGCGATCTGCTACGACAGCGAGTTCCCGCTGCCGGTACGTGCGCAATACGAGGCCGGTGCGCGCTTGTTGATCGTGCCCAGCTGCACCGACACCGCTGCCGGCGCCATGCGCGTGCGCATCGGATGCCTGGCGCGCGCGCTGGAAAATCGCGTGTTCGTGGCGCAGTCGGTGACCGCAGGCCAAGCGCCGTGGAGCCCGGCGTTGGACATCAATACCGGCGAGGCGGCGGTGTTTGCGCCGATGGATGTCGGCTTCCCCGCCGATGGCGTGCTGGCGCAGACCCAGGGCCAGGCCGTGTGGGCACTGGCCGAGTTGGACTTCGCCGCGTTCGAGGCCAGCCGCACGCAGGCGCAGGTGGCCAACGACCGCGATTGGCCGGGGCAGTTGGCGCCCGATGTGACGCGTGCCAAGCTGGCTGCGTTCGGTTGATCCCTTGCCGCAGGTGCCCATGGCCAAGAAAACCCTGATTCCGCATAGCGTCCGGCTCGAGTTCGCGCCCGGTGCGCTGGTGCACAGCAATCTGTCCGGCGCCGCCTTCACCGACGATTGGCTGTGGGTGGCCGGCGACGAAGCCTGCGCGGTGGACCGGCTGCGCAAGCTCGACCCCGCACAGCGGCAGACGCTGCGCTTCGGCGAAGGGCAGAGCTTCCCGCTGGCGGACCTGCTGGATCTGCCGGGCGAAGACGGCGAGGAGGCCGACCTGGAAGGCATGGGGCTGTCGGATGGATTCTTGTGGGTCGTCGGCTCGCACGGCAGCAAACGCAAGAACGCCAAGCGCGGCCGCGACGACGCCGAAAACGCCAAACGCCTGACCAAGTTGAAGCTCGATGCCAATCGCCGCCTGCTGGCCTGCCTGCCGATCGAATATGCGCAAGACGGCACCCCGCAGCTGGTGCGCGAAGCGGCCGACGGCCGCCGGGCGCTGCGGCTCAAGGGCGATGCCAAGCACAACCAGCTCACCGACCTGCTTGCCGACGACCCGCATTTTGGTCCGTTCCTGAAGATTCCCGGCAAGGACAACGGCTTCGATATCGAAGGCATCGTGGTCGATGGCCAGCGTTTGCTGCTGGGCCTGCGCGGGCCGGTGCTGCGTGGCTGGACGGCATTGCTGGAGATCCAGGTGGAAGCCCACGGCGACCACTTGCGCCTGGCCCCGCTGGACGAAGACGGCACCCTGCTGCGCAAGCATTTCCTGCAGTTGGGTGGGCTGGGCATCCGCGACCTGCATTATTCCGGCGACGATCTGTACCTGCTGGCCGGGCCGACGATGGTCTTGAACGGCGAAATCCGCCTGTTCAAATGGCCGGATGCGCGCACCGTGCTGGCCGCCAACCGCGCACCGGTGCGCTTCCAGCACGACCTGCTGGAATCGGCAGTGCTGCCGCATGGCAAGGACTGCGACCGCGCCGAGGCCATCTGCAACCTGCCCAGGCAACTGGCGGGCAAGATTCCCACCTGGCTGGTGCTGTACGACGCGCCGGGCACGGCCCGCAGCGACGGCGAGTGCGTGGTGTACGGCGACCTGCTGCGCAACCGCTGAGCCAGGGGCCGGGCAGGGCCACGCTGCGCAAGGTAAAATCGGGCGACTCCCGTTTTGCCGAGCGCTCCATGACCTGCCGCACCCGTTTCGCTCCCAGCCCCACCGGTTACCTGCACATCGGCGGCGCCCGCACCGCCCTGTATTGCTGGCTGGAGGCACGCCACCGCGGCGGGCAGTTCGTGCTGCGCATCGAAGACACCGACCGCGAGCGCAGCACCCAGGCGGCCATCGACGCCATCCTGGAAGCGATGGAGTGGCTGGGCCTGGGTTACGACAAAGGTCCGATCTACCAGACCCAGCGCATTGCCCGCTATCAAGAGGTTGCCGAGCAGTTGCTCGCGCAGGGCAAGGCGTATTACGCCTACGAAACCCGCGAAGAACTCGACGCCATGCGCGAGGCCGCCATGGCCAGGCAGGAAAAGCCGCGCTACAACGGCGCCGCCCGCGAGCAGAACCTGCCGTATCGCGACGACCCCAATCGCGTCATCCGTTTCAAGAATCCCGTCGGCGGCACGGTGGTGTTCGACGACCTGATCAAGGGGCGCATCGAGATCGCCAACAGCGAGCTCGACGACATGGTGATCTTCCGCCCGGACGGGTTTCCCACCTACAACTTTGCAGTGGTGGTGGACGACTGGGACATGGGCATCACCGAGGTCATCCGCGGCGACGACCATATCAACAACACTCCGCGCCAGATCAATATCTATGAGGCACTGGGCGCACCGGTACCCAAGTTCGCGCACATGCCGATGATCCTGGACGAGCAGGGCGCCAAGCTGTCCAAGCGCACCGGCGCGGCCGACGTCATGCAGTACAAGGACGCCGGCTATCTGCCGCATGCATTGATCAATTATCTGGCGCGCCTGGGCTGGTCGCATGGCGACCAGGAGCTGTTCACCCAGCAGGAATTGCTGGACCTGTTCGACGTCAAGGACGTCAATTCCAAGGCCGCGCGCCTGGACATGGCCAAGCTCGGCTGGGTCAATCAGCATTATCTGAAGACCGACGACCCGGCCAGCATCGCCCCGCAGTTGGAGTACCAGCTTGCCAAGCTCGGGGTGGACATCGCTGCCGGCCCGGCCGCCGCCGATGTGGTGGTGGCGTTGCGCGAGCGCGTGCAGACCTTGAAGGAAATGGCCGAAAAAGCCGTGGTCTGGTACCGGCCGCTGGAAACCTATGACGAAGCGGCGGTGATGAAACACCTCAAGCTGGGCGCCGAGGTGCCGCTGGGCAAGGCGCGCGAGTTGCTGGCTGCGGTGGAGACGTGGAGCGTGGAGAGCGTCTCGGCGGCGCTGCACGACGCTGCTGCCGCGTTGGAACTGGGCATGGGCAAGATCGCCCAGCCGCTGCGCGTGGCCATCACCGGCACCCAGGTCAGCCCGGACATTTCGCAAACGGTGTACTTGGCCGGACGCGAGGGTGCCTTGAAACGCATCGATGCGGCACTCATCAAGATTGGAGCGGCCTGACGCCGGAGCCTGTATGACCAAGCATACCCACGCCCAAGACCTCGCCTGTACCGCACCGCATCACCACGTCGACGACGCCAACGGTTTCGTGCGCGCGGTGGAGCGTGCCTGCAGCGAACGCGGCCTGCGGCTGACGCCGATCCGCGCCAACGTGCTGCGGCTGATCGCCGACGCCGGCAAGCCGGTCAAGGCCTACGAACTGCTGGACTGGGTGCGCGAAGGCAAGGGCGTGGGCGCCGACGCCCCGCCCACGGTGTACCGCGCGCTCGATTTCCTGATGGCCAACGGCTTCGTGCACAAGCTCGAATCGGTCAATGCGTTCGTCGCCTGCCACCACCCCAACAGCGCCCAACACTCGGTGCCGTTCCTGATCTGCGACCGCTGCCACAGCGCGGTGGAGCTGGAAGATCGCGACGTGGTGTCGCAACTGGAAGCCCGCGCCAAGGCGCTCGGGTTCCAGCCGCAGGCACAGACGCTGGAAGTGCACGGCCTGTGCGCGAAATGCGCAGTGGCCGAGTGATCAGCGCCTAGGTCGCGCGTACACGCGGCCTGTTCCAAGGCGCTGGTGGCGCGATGCCCGGGTGGCAGCCTGCTTGCGATGGCAGCGTGTTGAAGCGCAATCGCAATACCGTCAATCGCAACCCCGCTCAATCGCCGCAGCGGCATGCTTGCGCCAACAATGTAGCATCGCTGCCTGGTCGAATCATGCGGTGATGACGACGCTGCCTTCTAGCCAGCGGGGCGGCGGCGTGGTTTAGACGTCTAAGTGGCTGCAGGCTTGGCGTCTGTACGTGCACTGCGCGTCCTCGCGCAGTGCAATGCAGTGACCTCGCAAGGGGCGTCACGCCGCTTTGCCGGCCTTGCCGCCATACGCGGCCAGAAACGTCTGCACCGCACGTCGCGTCGCGTCGTGCAGGAACTCGGGCGCGGGGTCTTTGAGTGCGCCAAACAGGCAGGGCATCAAGGTTTCCGATTCCAGCAAGGCAGCGTACTGGTGGGCGGCAAGCAGGGTGTCTTCGCAATGGAGCAGGCCGCAATCCACCTGTGCCTGCAGGTATTCGGCAAAGCGCTGGATGCCTTCCTCCTGCCCGGCGCTGAAATACAGCGCGCCGACCGCCGATCTGCCGGATACCCCGATGATGGTCTGCCAACTGGTGATATTGGGCGGGGCGCACAGGAACCGCAGCACATCCTCGCCGAAGCGCTGCAGTGCCTCATCGACCGGGCCGCTGCTTTGCGAAAGCGCATGCAGCAACGGATCGAAATAGCGGTCCGACATGTCCTTGGCAACGGCCACGAACAGCTCTTCCTTTGACGGAAAGTAGCCGTACAGCGTGCGCTTGGAGCCGCCCACGCGGGCGGCGATCTGCGACATCGACGCGCCTTCGAAGCCCAGCTCGAGGAAGACCTCGCTGGCCGCCTGGACGATGGCCTCGCGTTTTTCTTCGGTTCTGACCCGCATCGGGTTCTCCCAATAATTCATAAGTATACCGACTGGGCAGGAATGCTTGACGGCTACGGATGCGCTTATTAGGATACCGAACCGTACCGTTTAGATTTAATCATTACACCTCCGTCGGAGACCTGCCCGTGCGTGCCCATGCCTCGTTTCGCCCGTCGTTGCTTGCTGTTGCCGTCGTCGTCACCGCCCTGCTGAGCGCCTGCGGCAGCCCGCCGGGAGGCCCGCCGCCGCAGGAAGGCACCCCGGAAATGGGTGTGCTGACCGTCAAGCAGCAACCGGTGACCCTGACCACCGAATTGCCGGGGCGCACCGTTCCGTACCTGATCTCCGAAATTCGCCCGCAAGTGGGGGGCATCATCCAATCGCGCCAGTTCACCGAGGGCGGCGACGTCAAGGCTGGCCAGACCCTGTACCAGATCGACCCGGCCCAGTACCGCGCCAGCTATGCCAGCGCGCAGGCGTCGCTGGCCAAGGCCGAGGCGACCCTTCGCACCGCGCAGCTCAAGGCCGAGCGCTACAAGGAACTGGCGCAGATCAAGGCGATCAGCCAGCAGGAAGGTGACGACACCGATGCCGCGCTAGGTCAGGCCAAGGCCGACGTGGCAGCCGGCAAGGCCAGCGTGGAGACCGCGCGTATCAACCTGGCGTTTGCCCGGCTCGATGCACCGATCTCCGGACGCATCGGCCGCTCTAGCGTGACCCCGGGTGCGCTGGTGACCGCCAACCAGGCCACTGCGCTGACCACCATCCAGCAGTTGGACCCGATCTACATCGACGTCACCCAGCCCAGCAGTGCGGTGTTGCGTCTCCGGCAGGCGATGGCACGCGGCGATCTGGAACAGGCCGGCGACGGCGCGGCCAAGGTGTCGCTGCTGCTGGAAGACGGCAGCACCTACCCGCTGCAGGGGCACCTGGCGTTCTCCGACGTGACCGTCGACCAGAACACCGGCTCGATCACCCTGCGCGCAGTGTTCCCCAACCCGAACGCCGAGCTGTTGCCGGGCATGTACGTGCGCGCGGTGCTGCAGGAAGGCGTCAAGGAGCAGGGCATGCTGGTGCCGCAACAGGCGGTCTCGCGCAACGGCGCCGGTAAACCCACCGCCTTCGTCGTCGGCGCCGACCACAAGCTGCAGTTGCGCGTGCTGGAAACCGATCGCGCGGTGGGCGACCAGTGGCTGGTGCGCAGCGGCCTGAAGCCCGGCGAGCAAGTGGTCGTCGAAGGCGCGTCGCGCGCGCGCGATGGCATCGAGGTCAAGACCGTGCCGTGGCAGCCCAAGGCCACGCCCGCCGCCGGCAATGCTGCCGGTCCTGCTGCCCCGACCGCACCGCGTGCGGCCAACTGAAGGCGGGATCACACGTCATGGCACGTTTCTTTATCGATCGTCCGATCTTCGCCTGGGTGTTGGCCATCATCGTGATGCTGGCCGGCATCCTCTCCATCGCCACCTTGCCGATTGCGCAATACCCCAGCATCGCACCGCCGGCTGTCGCCATCACCGCCAACTACCCGGGCGCCTCGGCGCAGACGCTGGAAGACACCGTCACCCAGGTCATCGAGCAGAAGATGAAGGGGCTGGATCATCTCAGCTACATGGCGTCCACCAGCGAATCCAGCGGTGCGGTGACCATCACCCTGACCTTCGAAAACGGCACCGATCCGGACACCGCGCAGGTGCAGGTGCAGAACAAGTTGTCGCTGGCCACGCCGTTGTTGCCGCAGGAAGTGCAGCAGCAGGGCGTGACGGTGACCAAGTCGGCCACCAACTTCCTCAACGTGCTGGCGTTTACGTCCGAAGACGGCAGCATGAGCGATTCGGACCTGTCCGATTACGTGGCCGCCAATGTGCAGGAAACCATCAGCCGCGTCGAAGGCGTGGGTGACACCACCTTGTTCGGTTCGCAGTACGCGATGCGGGTGTGGATGGACCCCAACAAGCTGAGCAATTTCAACCTCACGCCCGTGGATGTGCGCAACGCGATCCAGGCGCAGAACGCGCAGATTTCCGCCGGCCAGTTGGGCGCGTTGCCGGCGGTGGCCAACCAGCAGCTCAATGCCACCATCACTGCGCAGACCCGGCTGAAGACCGCTGAGCAATTCGAAAGCATCCTGCTGCGCACCCAATCCGATGGCGCGCAGGTGCGCTTGCGCGATGTGGCCCGCATCGAGCTGGGCAGCGAAAGCTACAACACGGTGGGCCGTTACAACGGCAAGCCGGCTGCCGGTCTGGCGATCAAACTGGCCACCGGTGCCAATGCGCTGGATACGGTGCGCGCGATCGATAAAAGCCTGGAAGAGCAGGAAAAGTTCTTCCCGCCCGGCATGAAGGTGCAAAAGCCGTACGACACCACCCCGTTCGTGCGCATCTCCATCGAGCAGGTGGTGCACACGCTGGTGGAAGCGGTGGTGCTGGTGTTCCTGGTGATGTACCTGTTCCTGCAGAACTTCCGTGCCACGTTGATTCCGACCATTGCGGTGCCGGTGGTGCTGCTGGGCACTTTCGGTGTGCTTGCGGCGTTCGGTTTCACCATCAATACCTTGACCATGTTCGCGATGGTGCTGGCGATCGGTTTGCTGGTGGACGATGCGATCGTGGTGGTGGAAAACGTCGAGCGCGTGATGAGCGAGGAGCAGTTGTCGCCCAAGGACGCCACGCGTAAATCGATGGACCAGATTTCCGGGGCATTGATCGGCGTGGCGCTGGTGCTGGCGGCGGTGTTCGTGCCGATGGCGTTTTTCAGCGGATCCACCGGCGTGATCTACCGGCAGTTCTCGATCACGATCGTCTCGGCGATGACCTTGTCGGTACTGGTGGCGATGATCCTGACCCCGGCCTTGTGCGCCACCTTGCTCAAGCCCGTGCACAAGGGTCATGGCCTGGCCACCACCGGGTTCTTCGGTTGGTTCAACCGCCTGTTCGATCGCGGCAACACCAGCTACCAGGGCGTGGTGCGGCACATGCTCGGCAAGGGCTGGCGCTACATGCTCGCCTACGCGGCGTTGCTGGCCTTGGTGGTGTTCGGATTCATGAAGTTGCCGGTGGGATTCCTGCCGGACGAAGACCAGGGCACCTTGTTCGTGCTGGTGCAGTTGCCGCCCGGTGCCACCAATGCGCGCACCAGCGATGTGCTCAAGCAGGTGGAGCATCATTTCCTGGTCGACCAGAAGGATTCGGTTGCCGGTGTCTTCGCCGTGACCGGTTTCAGTTTTGCCGGTAGCGGCCAGAACGTGGGCTTTGCCTTCGTCAAGTTGCGGCCGTGGGACGAGCGCACCGGCAAGGGCCAGAGCGTCACCGACGTGGCGGCCAAGGCCGGGGCATTTTTTGCCGGTATCCGCGATGCCAAGGTGTTTGCGTTCGCACCGCCTGCGGTGTCGGAGTTGGGTAATGCCACCGGCTTCGATCTGATGCTGCAGGACCGCGCCAATCTGGGTCACGCGGCGTTGATGCAGGCGCGTAATCAATTGCTGGCAGAACTGTCGCAAGACAAGCGCCTGGTGGCGGTGCGCCCCAATGGCCAGGAAGACACGCCCGAGTTCAAGCTGGAAATCGACCCGCATAAAGCGCAGGCGATGGGCGTGTCGATCTCCGACATCAACGACACCTTCTCCAGCGCGTGGGGTAGCACCTACGTCAACGACTTCATCGACAAGGGCCGGGTCAAGAAGGTGATGCTGCAGGCCGATGCGCCATATCGCATGAACCCGCAGGACATCGACCACTGGTTCGTGCGCAACAGCGCCGGCACCATGGTGCCGTTCAACGCCTTCGCCACGGCAAGCTGGCAATCCGGGTCGCCGCGGCTGGAGCGTTACAACAGCGTGCCGTCGATGGAGATCCTGGGCATGGCGTTGCCGGGTGCGGCCTCCAGCGGCGAGGCAATGCAGATCGTCGAAGCCGCAGCCGCCAAGCTGCCACCGGGCATCGGTTTCGAGTGGACCGGGTTGTCGCGTCAGGAAAAAGCCTCGTCCGGTCAGACCGGCCTGTTGTACAGCGTCTCGATCCTGATCGTGTTCCTGTGCCTGGCCGCGTTGTACGAAAGCTGGGCGATTCCATTCTCGGTGATTCTGGTGGTGCCGCTGGGCGTGTTCGGCACGCTGCTGGCGGCCATGCTGACCTGGAAAATGAACGATGTGTACTTCCAGGTGGGCTTGCTCACCACCATTGGCCTGGCATCGAAGAACGCGATCTTGATCGTGGAGTTCGCAAGGGAATTGCACGAGAGCGGCAAGAGCCTGGTGGCCGCAGCACTGGAAGCGGCGCGCATGCGCTTGCGGCCGATCCTGATGACCTCGTTGGCCTTCATCCTCGGCGTGGTGCCGCTGGTATTGACCAGCGGTGCCGGCGCCGGCGCGCAGCACGCGCTGGGCACGGCCGTGATCGGCGGCATGGTCTCCGGCACGGTGCTGGCGATCTTCTTCGTGCCGCTGTTCTTCGTGCTGGTGTGCGGCCTGTTCCAGCGCCGTGCACAACCTGCCTCGCCCGCACCGCAACCCACAGGACACTGACATGACCGCGATTCGCATGACTCTTTGCGCGCTTGGCGTGGCCAGCGTGCTTTCCGGTTGCACGCTGATGCCGCGCTACACGCGGCCCGACGCACCGGTGCCCGCGCAATTTGCCGGCACGGATGTGTCGGCAGCCCCTCCGGCTGCCGCTGCCGATACCGGCAGCACCACCGACACGGCGTACATCGCCGACATCGGCTGGCGTGAGGTCTTCACCGATCCGGCGCTGCAGCAGGTGATTGCGCTGGCACTGGACAATAATCGCGACCTGCGCGTGGCCGCGCTCAATATCGAGGTCGCCCGCGCGCAATACCGGGTGGATCGCGCCGCGCTGCTGCCCGCCATCGAGGGCACCGGCACCGCCAACAATGCGCGCACGCCCTCGGAGCTAGCCATTCCCGGCCAGCCGCAGGTGTTCCGCACCTACAGCGCCAACATCGGCATCAGTGCCTACGAGCTGGACCTGTTCGGGCGCGTGCGCAGCCTGAAGGAACAGGCGTTGCAGCAATTCCTGTCCACCGCCGAGGCACGCCGCAGTACGCATATCAGCCTGGTGGCAGAAGTGGCCACCGCCTACCTGACCTTGGCGGCCGACCAGCAGTTGCTGCAGCTGGCGCAATCCACCCTGAGCAGCCAGAGCGACAGTTATCGTCTGCAGCAGCGCAGCTTCGAACTGGGCGCGGCTTCGCAACTGACCTTGCGTCAGGCGCAGACCACGGTGGAAACCGCACGTGTGGATGTGGAGCGCTACACCGCGCAGGTGGCGCAGGATCGCAATGCCCTGGTGCTGCTGGTCGGCAGGTCGGTGCCGGTGGAATTGCTGCCACATGCACTGCCCGACAACGCGAGCGTGGAAGGCAATGTGTTGGCCAGCGTGCCGGCCGGCCTGCCATCGCAGTTGCTGCAACGTCGCCCGGACATCCTGGAAGCCGAGCGCAACTTGCGTGCGGCCAACGCCAATATCGGTGCGGCGCGGGCAGCGTTCTTCCCCAGCATCAGCCTGACCGCATCTACCGGTTCGTCCAGCAGCAGCCTGTCCAGGCTGTTCGATGCCGGCACGCGTGCCTGGAGTTTCGTGCCCACGCTGACCTTGCCGATCTTCAATGCCGGGCGCAATCGCGCCAATCTGGACATGGCCAAGGCCAATCGCGATATCGAAGTGGCGCGCTACGAAAAATCGATCCAGAGCGCGTTCCGCGAGGTTTCCGACGCGTTGGCGCAGCGCGACACGCTGGGCAGGCAATTGCAGGCCCAGCAAGCGCTGGTGGATGCCACAGCCGATAGCTACAAGCTGTCGCAAGCGCGTTTCGAACGCGGCATCGACAGCTATCTGCAGGCGCTGGATGCGCAGCGCTCGCTGTACAGCGCGCAGCAGACCTTGATCAACACCCAGCTGTCGCGCTTCACCAACCTGGTGACGTTCTACAAGGCCATGGGCGGAGGCTGGCTGCAAACCGCTGCGCCCACTGCCGCCGCGACCCCGCCAGCGGAGCCGTCGCGTGGATGACGATGCGCCACCCGTTGCGCCCAGGCGTGCGCCACACGAAAAGCGTGGCGCCATCCTGGCGGCGGCAGGCGTGCTGTTTCAGCAGCACGGTTTCGACCGGACCAGCATGGACACCATCGCCGAACGCGCGATGGTGTCCAAGGCCACGGTGTATGCGCATTTTGCGTCCAAGGAGGTGCTGTTCCGCACTACTTTGGAAGCGCTGGCGCAGGCCTCGCCCAATCGCTGGACGGCCTTGCTGGAGCTGCAGGGCCCGTTGGAGCGGCGCCTGGCTGCGGTGGCCGATGCAGTGCTGCGCGTGTCTGCCAGCAGCATGCGCGATGATGCCGCCTATGGCCTGGTGCGCCCGCCACTGCTGCCTGGCCAGATGCGCGAGGAAATGTGGACGCTGTGCTTCGGGCGCTACGACACCATGATGCGCACGCTGTTGGCGCGCGAGGTGCAACGCGGCGCCTTGGTGATCGACAACGTGCCCGATGCATCGGTGCACTTCTTCGGATTGATGACCGGGCGGCCGGCCACCGCTGCCGCGCGCGACGATGCGACAGACGCGCAATCGGTACAGCTGGATGCGGATGCGTATGTCAGCGGTGCGGTGGCGTTGTTCCTGCGGGCGTATCGACCGGGCGCGGTGGTGCCGGAGGCTGACGGCAAGCGCGAGGTGCCCCGCGGATTTTAGGCCGCCCGGGGTGCGATGAAGCATGCGTGCGTGCCCAGGTCATGCCAGTGGACGAGCGCGCTACAGTGCGCAGACTCAAATGAAGGAGCACTGTAATGCAACTGTTCGCGACCGCGATGTCCGTCTCCATGCTGGCCGCCGTGACACCGGATGAGGCCGCGCAGCCGATCAAGGTGAGCAAGGCGGGCGGGGCGCCGTCGGCAGTGGGGTCGGCCGCGTATTTCACCGGCAAGGTGCGCATCGACGCACCGTTCCAGGCCGACGCACCGGCACGCGTCGGCGGCGCCACCGTCACCTTCGAGCCGGGCGCGCGCACTGCATGGCATACCCATCCGCTGGGCCAGACGCTGATCGTGACCGCTGGCGCGGGGCGCGTGCAGGAGTGGGGCAAGCCGGCGCAGCAAATTCGCCCGGGCGATATCGTGTGGATTCCGCCTGGCGTCAAGCATTGGCACGGCGCCAATGCCAACGTGGCGATGACGCATATCGCCATTGCCGAATCGCAGGACGGCACTCCTGTCACCTGGCTGGAGCAGGTGAGCGAGGCGCAATACGCGCAGGAGTAGACGGATGTGGATGCCGATACTGGCGCGGTGATGGTGCCGCCTTGGCGTAAGCGAACGCTGCGGCGGATGGCCGGGGCCGCGGTGCGGCCTGCGCCGCGTACAGCAGCGCTTACGCCGCTTCGGTGGCGTCCTGCGCGTTGGCACGCAGCCGTTGCGCATCGCGCGCAGGCGAGATGCCGAGAATGCGTGCGTAGTCGCGACTGAACTGCGATGCGCTCTCATAGCCAACCCGGAAGCCGGCATCGGCGGCGGTCAGCGCCTCGGCCACCATCAGGCGGCGTGCTTCGTGCACGCGCAGCTGCGAGCGGTATTCCAGCGGCGTCAGCGTGGTCACCGCCTTGAAATGCGCATGGAAGGTGGAGCGGCTCATTGCCGAGAGATCGGCGATCTGCTCGATGCTGAAGCGCTGCGCATAGTGCTCGCGCAACCACACGATGGCCCTGGAAATCTGGTTGAGCCGGCTGTCGGCGATGGCCATCTGGCGCACCGCCGCATTGGCCGGGTCGGCCATCAGGCGGTACAACAGTTCGCGCACGATCAGTGGAGCGAGCGCGGCAATTTCATGCGGTTGATCGAGCAGGCGCGCCAGCCGTAGCGCAGCGTCCTGCAACTGCGGCGTGCTGCGATTGAGCAGCAACCCGGCCGATGCCGCGTCGCGCTGGGTGTCCACCAGTTCCGGATGATTGATCGCAAGCTCGCTGAGCACCGCGGTGTCCAGGTCCAGGCAGAAACACAGATACGGTTGCGCGCTGCTGGCTTCGATGACCGAGCCGACGATGGGCAGATCCACCGACGCCACCAGGTACATCTGCGGGTGATAGACGTACGCCTGCGCGCCCAGCATTGCCTGCTTGCGGCCTTGCGCCACCAGACACAGCATGGGTGTATACACAGTGGGCATGGCCACTGTCGGCGATGCGCTGCGCATGATCTGCAACCCGGCGATCGGCGTGGAATGCATGCCGTCGCCAGGCGCATGACGCAGCAATATCGTGCTCAACTCGGTCAGCGAAGACATGCGAAAACCCGTCGACGATGCAATGCGGCCCAGCCGCGAGGGCACCGATCGTACAAGAGTGCAGGTGGTGTGGGCGGCAAGGTCCATTGCGCGGGTTGTGGGCGTGCGCCCGCCGCCAAGCGCTGCCGCAGTCGTGGCCGCCTTCGCTTTAACTGCGCGTTGGCCCTGATAGGGCGATCACGGGCCGGCCGTATCATGGCGAGGTCTCTTGCATCCACCTGCTGCCATGCCCGCAAAACGTTCCAGCTTTCCAACGCCGACCAGCCCTGCCGAGTGGAAGCGGCTCCAAGCCGCTGCCGCCGCCGAATTGGCGCGGCGTACCGCACAGGCGCATCTGCAGATCCTGGGGCTGTTGCGAACGCACGGACATCTGTTGAGCGATGCGCAGCGGCGTCGCCTGCACAAGCGCCTGCTGCGCGGCGGGCGTTGATCTGCCGGAGCGATTGCCGCAGCGGTTGCGCACGCCGCCGGCCTAGGCGTGCGGTCGTGCACGGTCATGCTGACCGCAGGGGCGGTAGCTTGCCAGTCCCGTCATGCGGCCGATCGCCGCGCGTTCGGGCAGCCAGTCACTCATGCGGTCGGCGCGCGTGGGACGCAGCGTAGAGCTCACCGATGCTGTCGTTTCCGACGGTGACTGGCATGCCGCAGACGGCGCCATCCGCCGGCTCGCGGTCGCGGCGCTCGCGTGTCGCTACGGCGCCATCCGCACGGCAAGCGCCGATGCCGGCCGGCCCCATGCGCGCGGCGGCGCTATGTCGACAGCTCCCAAGGCGGCTGCTCGCCCAGCCGCTCCAGCAGGAACTCCACCAACGCACGCACGCGCGGCGGTTGCAGCTGGCGCGCCGGCATCACTGCGCTGATCTGCGAGGTGGGCGGGGGGTAGTCGCGCATCACTTCGACCAGGCGGCCGCTGCGCAATTCGTCGGCGATGTGCCAATACGAATGAACCGCGATGCCCTGGCCGGCGACCACGGCGTCGCGTATCAGCTCGCCGAAGTTGCTTTCGAAGCGGCTCTGCATGCGCACGCGCACCGGTCCACCGTCTGGCGTTTGCAGTGTCCACACGTCCTGGCGGCCGTCACGGCCCATCAGCAACACGCCGGCGTGCTGTGCAAGTTCGTCCGGCGTGCGTGGCGTGCCGTGACGCTGCAGGTAGGCGGGCGAGGCCGCCAGGGTTCGGCGGTTGTCGGCAATCCGCCGGGCCACCAGCCCGGAGTCCTCCAGTGGTCCGATCCGGATCGCCAGATCGAAACCCTGTTTGACCAGGTCCACCAGGTCGTCGCTCAGGTGGGCGCTGATGCGCAGGCGCGGATGGCGGGCCTGGAATTCGGGCAGCAGCGGCGACTTGTATTGCCGCCCGAATGAGGCGGACAGGGTCATGCGCAGCACGCCACCCACATCGTGCGCGCTTTCGCGCAGGTCCTCGGCCAGTGCGTCCAGGTCTTCCACCAGCACGCGGCCGCGTTCGGCCAGCCGCTGGCCTTCGGCAGTGGGATGCAGGCGGCGCGTGGTCCGGTGCAGCAGGCGCACGCCCAGCTCGCGTTCCAGGCGCTTGAGACGCTGGCTGGCGACCGCCACCGACAGATCCAGGCTGCGCGCGCCTGCGGTGATCGAGCCCAGGTCGAGCACGCGCAGGAACAGGGCAATGTCGCCAAGACGGTCCATGCAATTGTCAACGATTGATTGAAAGTGAATCAGGATAGCAGGGGTTTTTGCAAGTAAACGCAGCGCGCAGGCTGTGCGGAGTCTCCCTTGGCCCATGCCCATGTCCAACATTACCTTTGCGCGTTCGCCGCGCTTTCCGCCGGCGTTGCTGGCCCTGACCATCGGTGCCTTCGGCATTGGCACGACCGAGTTCGTGATCATGGGGCTGCTGCAGCAGGTGGCCGCAGATCTGGGCGTTTCGCTCAGCGCGGCGGGCCTGTTGATCAGCGGTTATGCGCTGGGCGTGTTCGTCGGTGCGCCGGTGCTGACCCTGGCCAGCGCACGCCTGCCGCGCAAGGCGGTGCTGGTCGGGCTGATGCTGATCTTCACCGTCGGCAACGTGGCCTGCGCGCTGGCGCCGGACTACACCAGCCTGATGGTTGCGCGGGTGCTGACATCGCTGGCCCACGGCACGTTTTTCGGCGTCGGCGCGGTGGTGGCGACATCGCTGGTGCCGGCCGAACGCCGCGCGTCGGCCATCTCGCTGATGTTTGCCGGGCTGACCGTGGCCACCTTGCTCGGGGTGCCGGCCGGTGCCTGGCTGGGCCTGCAACTGGGCTGGCGCGCGACCTTCTGGGCGGTGGCGGCGATCGGTGTGCTGGCCACTGCCTCGGTCGCGGTGTGGGTGCCGGCCGCGGCGGGTGCTGCCACGCCGGCGTCGTGGCGGCAGGAAGTGGCGGTGTTGCAGCGGGGGCAGGTGCTGCTGGCGCTGGCGATCACGGTGGTGGGCTATGCCGGCGTGTTCGCAGTGTTCACCTACATCCAGCCGCTGCTGCTGCAGGTCACCGGCTTTGCGCAAGCGGCAGTGTCGCCTGTGCTGCTGGTGTTCGGTGTCGGCATGATCGTCGGCAATCTGTTGGGCGGGCGGTTGGCGGACCGTCGCCCCACTGCGGCGTTGCTGGGCAGTCTGGCGGCATTGGTGGTGGTGCTGGGCGCACTGGGGTTTGCCCTGCACAGCAAGGCCGCGATGGTGGCTGTTGTGGGGCTGCTGGGCGTGGCCGCCTTCGCTACCGTGGCGCCGCTGCAGTTGCGGGTGCTGGAACATGCGCGCGGCGCCGGCCAGAACCTGGCGTCCAGCCTCAACATCGCCGCCTTCAACCTGGGCAATGCGCTGGGCGCGTGGCTGGGTGGTGTGGTGATCGCCACGCAGGCCGGCCTGGTCGCAACGCCCTGGGTGGCCGCGCTGTTGAGTGCCATCGGGCTGGGCCTGGCGCGATGGAGCGTGCAGTTGCAACGCCGCCGCGCGACTGCGCCACTGGCCTGTACGCAGATGGGTTGAGCTGGTTGCCCGCTGGTCATTGGCCACGTTGGCGCACTGCGCGCCAGGCGGCGTTCGAGGCGCATAAACACTGGTTTGGCGCCCAACACTCCACAAGCGCAAACGGCCAGCGGTCACCCAGCGCATCTCTCATTCAACGTGAACAAGGAATTCTCAATGGAAACCCGTCTACTCGGCCGTTCAGGTTTCAAGGTGCCCGTGCTTGGCCTGGGTGCCGGCACGTTCGGCGGCAAGGGGCCGCTGTTTTCTGCATGGGGCGACACCGATGTGGCGCAGGCGCGGCGCATGGTCGAGGTGTGTTTGGAAGCAGGGCTCAACCTGTTCGATACCGCCGATGTGTATTCCGATGGCGCGTCCGAAGACATCCTTGGCCAGGCGCTGCAAGGCCGCCGCGATCAGGTGATTGTTTCGACCAAGACCGGCCTGCGCCTGGGCGATGGCCCCAACGATGCCGGCGCGTCGCGCTTCCGTTTGCTGCGTGCGGTGGAGGCATCGTTGCGACGTTTGCGCACCGACTACATCGATCTGCTGCAGCTGCATGCGTTCGATGCCATGACGCCGATGGAAGAGACCCTGTCCACGCTGGATGGCCTGGTGCGCGCGGGCAAGGTGCGCTATCTGGGCGCGTCCAATTATTCCGGGTGGCAGTTGATGAAGTCGCAGGCGGTCGCCGATGCGCACGGCTGGAGCCGCTTCGTCGCCAACCAGACGTATTACTCGCTGGCCGGGCGCGACTACGAGTGGGAGCTGATGCCGCTGGGTATCGACCAAGGCATCGGGGCGGTGGTGTGGAGCCCGCTCGGTTGGGGGCGGCTGACCGGCAAGCTGCGGCGTGGCCAGCCATTGCCGCAACACAGCCGTCTGCATGCCACCGCCGCGGCCGGCCCGGCGATCGACGATGCGCGCTTGTTCGACATCGTCGATGCGCTCGATGCCGTTGCCGCAGAGACCGGCCGCAGCGTGCCGCAGATCGCCATCAACTGGCTGCTGCAGCGGCCGACCGTAAGCACGGTGCTGATCGGCGCACGCAACGAAGCGCAACTGCGCGAAAACCTCGGTGCGGTGGGTTGGTCGTTGACTCACGACCAGCGTGCCCGCCTGGATCAGGCCAGCGCAGTGGAGCCGCCGTACCTGTACTACCCCTATTGGCGCGGGCAGTTCGCAGAGCGCAGCCCGCTGCCGCTGTAGGGCGGGCTGCGCCAAACGCGCCACGCGGCAAGCCAATGCAGGGTGGCGCGCATGATTGCCGCAGTGCTAGTGAAGTTGCATCACAATGGCCGTGCCGCCGGAACGATCACTTCCGGCTTGATCGCTCCCACGCCGTTGCTGCCTTGCAGCTGGCGGCAATTGTCCAATGCCGTCATCGCCGAGGTGTAGCCGATCATCGCGCTGCCGTCGGTAGCGGAGGCATAGATCAGTCTGCCGCCCGTACGCGCAGCCAGTGCGCGGGCGATGGCTGGCGTGGTATCGAACAATTTGATCGAAGCACCGAGCAATGCCGGCTGGCCGCTACGCGTTTCCAGCGCGGCAACGACGCTCGCCGATGCTGCGCTGCGCGTGGTGCGCGCAACCGCGTCCGCGGCGCCGCTGGTGTCGAGGTAGATCGCGTAGCGATCGACGCGGGCAACCGGTGCCTTCGTGCTGGTTTGCGTGCTTCTTGGCGATTGCGTGGACGCAGTGCCGCGCGTGGCCTCGGCCAGCTGTACCACCGCTGCTGGCATCAGCCGGAAACTGGCGCGGTCCACCACAACGGTTTGTCCGGTTGCGGCAGCACGCAGGCGGGCGCGATCGAACACCTGTGCCGAGGCAGGTGCAGACATGCTGGCGGCAACGACGCACAACAGTGCGATCAGAGAAGTTTTCATGTCAGTGGCCCACCACGCGCATTTCGAATTCCTGCAGTTGTTCCTTGCCGTTGTCGGCGAGCATGTCGTCCACCTCCAATGTCCAGCGACCGGCTGACGCTTCGTCCAGGAACGCATTGCTGGAGGTCAGGAAGACCACGAAGCCATCGCCCGGATCGAGCGTGGAAAACGGCGTCATCACGGTGCTGCGGGTGCCGCTGGGCGAGACCAGCACGGCGCGCAACTGACGAGGATTCTTGTGCGTCCCTGCGAAGTACAGCTGGACGCCTTCCACCTTGAAGGACTGCTTGATGTCGATCGCCAATCGCGCTGGCGAGCTGATACCGCCGATGGTGCTGCTTTTTCCGTCATAGACGGTCCACTCGGTGTCTTGCATTGCAGGCAGCGGAGTGAAATGCACCGCACGCTCCACCGCCGCGGCTGCATCCACCAAGCCGAAGCCATACCAATTGCTGAAATGGTGGCCGGCCGCGTTGGTGATCCAGGCGGGCTCGATCACGGCGTCCTTGTAGAACGCCTTGGCTTGATGAGGATCGACCTGTACCGCCGTCGTTGCCAGGATGTATTTGACATCGCGCAGTGTCAGCTGCGGGTTGGCGCTCAGCATCAGCGCCGCGACGCCTGCAACTGTCGGCGCGGAGGCAGAGGTGCCATTCATGCGTGCGCTGTAGTTGCACGAGGCATCGATTTTCGAGTGGCTGGTATCCAGCGCGTTCTGCGGCGCGCGCGTGCGGTCGCGATTATTGCCTGCCGCGCAACCGCTCAGATCGGTGGTGACGATCGCCGGTGAGAAGAATGGCTGCGGACCCTGCGCAGCGAGCAGTGTATAGAGCGGGCTGAACGTCTCAGGGTGCGGATCGAAGCGACGCTGGAAGCCAAATTCGCCGGACAGCCCGGACACCCACAATGTCGATCCGGGCGATGAGTAGCTCGCGCGTACGCCGTTGGCATTGACTGCACCGACCACAATCATGGTGGTCAGGCTGTTGAGGTTGTCGATATTGGCGCTGCTGCAGGCGACACCGAGCTGCCGGGTCTGGTCGCTGCAGCGATCGATCAGCGTGCCCTGTGCATCCACATCGAGCAGCGTATTGAAATCGTTGCCAGCTGCCTTGACGTAGATGCCGCCCTTGCCGCCACGCTGGGCACGCATCATTTTTTCCAGGGAGCGCTGCTCGTCGAGATCGCTGAATGGATAGACCGCTGTCGAGATGCCGAAGCTGTTGTTGAACACGTCCATCGCACGGGCTTCCGGGCCATCGCCCCAGGAGTAGCGGATGTCGACGTATTGCTTGCTGCCGTCATTCTCGGAAATTGCGTTGAAGCCAGCCACATTCGCCTCCGGCGCGACGCCACGTCCACCCAGGCCATTCCATCCACGTGCGGCGATGATGCCGGCGACCGCGGTGCCGTGGTCATTGTCGATTTCATCCGCAGGCGGCGTCGGATCGTTGGAACCATTCAAGAAGTTGTGCGAGCCGCCGGCAACGATGTTGTCGACCAGATCCTCGTGCGCAATCTCAAGCCCGCCATCGATGACCGCCATCTTGACTCCAGCGCCACGGATGCCGAGCGTATGCAGGATGTCCACATCCAGATCGACTCCTGGCCGTGGACGTTGGTCGCCGAACACCGGCTGGCCTTGATTGAGCAGATGCCATTGGTAGCGGAACAACGGGTCGCTGGTTTGGTTTGTGTTCTGCGTTGTCCTGGTCGGCGCATCGACCCCGTTTGCTGCAGCAGCGGCTGTCAGCGAGAAGGGGCCCAGCGCCAGCAGGCAGGCGCAAGACAGCGGCAATCGCCGCGGGAGATAGGTTGTCATGGCATGGTATCGGTCATGGTGGTGTACGCAGATGCAGGTGTCGGCCAGACCGGCCGGCCTGCTGCCCGCCGTGGAACGGCCGCAGGGGTCAGCCTGCGGCCGGTGTATTTACATCGGTTGCATGACCGCCTGCATGACCACCAGCGCCGCATGCGCGACAACGCTGCTGCGCTGCAGGCCGGGTAGTGCACGCTGGGCGCTTTCCACCGATGCATAGGTGATCACTGCGCTGCCGTCTACCGTCGAGGTGTACGCAATGGTCCCGCCGGTGCTGGCCGCCAGCGATGTCGCCGTGGCCGGCGTCGTGCCGGTGAGTTTCACCTGCGGGTTGACCAGCACGACACGACCGTTGCGCTCATTGACCGCAGCGGCGATGGGGCGTTCGGTGTTGGTGGCGAGACTGCGCGCAGCACCTGCAGGCGCATCCAGTACCACCGCATACGGCCCGATACGCGCGGCGACCTTGTCGTTGGGGGCCACTGCACCTGTACTGCCGGCTTTGGCTGCCGATCGCTGCGCTGATGCTGCGTTCCGTGGCGGCATGTGCTCGCTCACCACTGTGCCCGGCAGCATGCGGAACGTGTCCGCTCCGGAGGTGAAACGCACGCCGGTCGCTGCCGCACGCAGGGCATTGGCGTCCATGTATTGCACTGCCTGGGCAGCACCGGTTGCGGCCATGGACAGCGTCAACACGCAAGCAAGAATGATCGGTTTCATATCAGTGCCCCACGATGCGAAGTTTGAAAGCGTTGAGTGCGACAGTGCTCCTGGGGTCGCTCATGTCGGTGACTTCCAGAGTCCAGATGCCGCGCGATTTTTCGTCCAGGAACGCATTGCTGGAGGTCAGGTCGATGTAGAACCCCGTCTGCGCATAAGCAGCCGGATCCAGGACGGAAAACGGCGTGGCGACCACGCTGCGCGTCCCGCTCGGCGACACCAGCACCACACGCAGGTTGGACGGCGTCTTGTGCGCCGACTGCAGCGACAGCTGCACCGCTTCCACCTTCATGGCCTGCTGCACCCGGATGCGCAGCTTGCCCGGTCGCGCCGGGCCACCGATCTGGCTGGCCACGTCGGTGGAGCTGACCCACTGGGTGTCGCGCATGGGCGGCAGCGGCGTGAAATAGCGCGCCTTGTAGACCGCGGCCGCGGCATCGGCCAGGCCGAAACCGTACCAGTTGCTGAAACGGTGCCCGGCTGCGTTGGTGATCCAACCCGGATCGATCACGCTGCCCTGGTAGACCACCCGCGGCTGGTACGGATCGATCTGGCGCGCGGTGGTCGCAAGAATATATTTGACGTCGCGTGCGCTCAGGCTCGTATTGGCACTGAGGATCAACGCAGCCACGCCAGACACGGTGGGCGCTGCAGCCGAGGTGCCATTCATGATCGCGTTGTAGTTGCACGACGCATCGATCTTCGAGTTGCTGCCATCCAATGCGTTGTAGACCACGTCGGGAGCTTCGACGTTCTCGCCCGCTGCGCAGCCGCTGAGATCGGTGGTGACGATCGCCGGGTCGTAGGCATAAGGCGCCGAATCCGGGGCAAAGGTCGACGCTGCGTTGGGATAGAACTTGCGTTGAAAGCCGAACTCGCCACCAAGGCCGGAGACCCACAACGCAGAGCCTGTGGACGAATACGAGGCATGGGTGCCCTTTGCATTCAGACTGGCCACGACGATGGTCCCGGGCAGATTTGCCAACGGGTCGATGTTGGCCAGCGAGCAGCCGACTTTCAATTCACGCGATTGTGCGCTGCAGATATTGACGCGGTTTCCGTTCTCGTCGGGCGCAAGGAACCGCTGGAAGCTATTGCCTGCAGATTTGACATAAATGCCGCCAAGGCCTCCACGTGTCGACCCCATCAATGCTTGCCAGGTGCGCTGGTCTTCCAGAGGAAAATCCAAATAGAACGGGGCAGTCGCCCCCCAGCTGTTGTTGAAGACATCGATATTGCGCGCCTCCGGACCATCGCCCCATGCATACCGGATGCTGGCATCAGTATTCGAAGAATCGCGTGCAAGAAAGTCGAATCCTGCCAGTTGCACTTCTGGCGCCACGCCGCGTCCGCCGCGGCCATTCCAACCCACCGCACCGATGATGCCGGCGACGGACGTGCCGTGACCGTTGCGCGGGTCGATCGGCGTGGTGTCGTGCGAGCCGTCGCCGAAATTGTGCGACCCGTTCGGCAGGATGTTGTCTGCCAGATCTTCATGGCCCAATTCGAGCCCATTGTCTATTACGCCGACCCGCACGCCGCGTCCGCGAATGCCCAGGGCATGCAGGATGTCGACATCCATGTCCACGCCGGCGACCGGACGGCTGTCGCCGATCACGGCCTGCCCCTGATTGGAGAGATGCCACTGGTACCGCAGCAACGGGTCGTTGCCATTGGCCTTGGCCGTGGCGCTGGTAGTGGCCGGGGTGGTGGCAGCCGCTGCCTGCGCGGCAGCAAGTACCGACAGTGGTGTGCTGCCGGCGAGGAGGGCAACGATCAACAGCGTGAGAGGTCGCCTGCGAAAAGAGTTCATTCCGTCTGATTCCAGTCAAAGGGTGGGCGCCGTCGAAGTGACACAGTCCTCCGTCAGGCCAACCGCGCGATCGGCCCTTGCAACTGCTCCACTCCACGAAAGCTCGCGCCTGTGAAGCCGGTGTTGGTGGAGCCGGAAGGAGGAATGCGAGTGAAGGAACCGGCAGATGCCAGCCGGGTCCGGAAAGCCCCTCAGCCAACGTAACCTGCAAGCGGAGTTGCACCGCAGGCAGTCAGATGCCACGTGTCGATGCCCGGGGTGCGACATCGATGCAAAGAAGCAGCGACAAGCGCCATGTGCGTTTATCCCAGTTGAGTCACAAAAGCGCATTTGCGCCGATGCAAAGCTGCTGTCAGGTCCTGCGTCGGCTCCCCTGTGCGTGTCGACGCAGCCGATGTTGTCGATGCGTCTGCACCAACAACGCCTGGATTACAAAGGGGGACAGCATTGCCTGCAAGGCATGCACACGGCGAGATCTTCGTGACACATCGCGCAATTTACGACGGGCGTGTCGGGTGATGCGTTGCATGCGAAGTTCTGCCGACGAAATTTGCAGAAAAACTTGGCGGGGGCGGTCATTTCGATCGAAATAAGCGATCACGATGCGTCGTTGTGCTTCGCATGCGAGCTGTTCGCCTCCGCCCCGTCATCACCGGGTTGCAGCGGCCGTCGCGCGTGGGAAAACGCATGGGTGCCGCAACGCCTGGCAACGCCGGTTTTGGTCCGGGCATGCCAGCGTCGCGAGACTGCGCATCGAGGCATGCGCTAGCGAGGTCCCGCGCAGCAGTCTCCGCTGCTGCGCGGCTCAGGTGTGGCGGCGGACTACCAGCGGTACGCCACCGAGAGTTGGTACTGCCGCCCGGCGATGGGGCGGCCCATGAAGACACCACCGGTGGCTGCGCCAGGCACGCGCACGTTGCCTTCGGTCAGGCCCAGCGTGTCGGTGAAGTTGCTGCCGCTGGCCGTCACTTCCCAATGTTCGCCCACATGCAGGTGGGCGCCGATGTCCAGCATGTCGTACGCGGGCAGGCGCTGGCTGTTGGCCAGGTCTGCAAAGCGCTCGCCGATGTACGAATAGGTGGCAAACACCTTGAGGTCGCCGAACGGCAGCATCCAGTAATAGCTGGGCGTGATGCGGAACTGGCGCTTGGGTTGGCGCATCACCCGGTTGCCGGTGAACTCGCGATAGTTGCGATATTTCGCATCCAGCCATACCCCGGTGCCAGCCAGCTCGAACCCGCCGAACGGCCGGATCGCACCCTCCACTTCCAGGCCACGTGCGCGCGAATCGCCCACAGCGGTGAAGTTCTCGCCATTGGCCAGGAATGCCTGGAACGGCGAGTTCTTGAAGGTGTTGTAGAACGCGGTGAGATACAGGTCGTAGACGCTTGTGCCGGACTTCAAACCCAGCTCGTATTGATCCACATCCTGCACGCGGTTCTGCCCATCGCGCAGGTTGTCGAAGCCGGGAAACTTCACCCCGGAGTTGACCCGCGCAAACAGGCTGTTGTTCTGGTCCAGCGTGAAGTTCAGGCCAGCTGTCCACGAGAACGCTTCATCGTCCTGATCGATGCGCCGGGTGGTCGCCAATGCCAGCGAGGTGGCGTTGTCGTACAACGTGGCCGGGTTGCCATCCAGATCCACGGTCGTGGTGTCGTGCACATCGCCGGTGACGCTCTGGCGCTCGTAGCGTGCGCCCAGGTCCAGGCGCAGGCGTTCGCTCAGCTCCCATTCGTCGGCCACGAAGGCGGCGATGTTTTCGCCGTCGTACTTGGCGCGCAGGTTCAAGAACGCGGTACTGGTGAACCCCTGGCGCGTGGCCTGGCGGCCATCGTCCAACGTTACATCGATGCGGCGTGCGTTGTTTTGCGCGGTGAGCAGCATGGTGTTGCCCAGGTACCAGGTATCGGCAGACGAATACTTGGTGTAGTACGCGCCCACGGTGAGCGTATTGCCGGCAAACAGCTCGCGGCTCAGACGCAGGTCGTTGGTAAAGGAATTCAGGCGCTTGTCCACCGACCACCAACCGGCTTCGAGCACCTGCTGGTTCGGATCCACCGTACCCCCGCCATTGGTGTAGCTGGCGCTGCCGCCGCTGCCGTAACCGGCAATGAAATCGCCCAGGCGCTGTGGCGCATCGCCGGTAAAGAGCGCGTAGGTCGGCGCGCTGCCGCTGATCACGTTGAAGCGGTCGGCAACGGTCCAGCCGCCGCTTTCCCAGTTCCATTCGCCGCCGAACACGTCGATGTTGACGCCGCGCCCGTCGGCCAGATCGCGCCGCAACGTCTGGCCATCGGGCCCGACCAACAGCTCCACATTGCGGAAGTCGCGGCCGAGCAGGGTGCCGGTCTGCGCGTTCAAGCCGGGGAAACTGGAAAGATCGTTGCCGTTGTTGCGCGAGAGCAACGGAATCGCGGTGTAGAACGCGTTGTTATCGTCGGTGTGGCGTGCGTAGAACGACAGCTCGCCGCTGTCCCAGCGCTTGCTCAACGTGGCGCTGAACTGGCCGCCCTTGTCGGCGGAGAACTGCGGGTCGCGCACGCCGTCGGTTTCGCGAAAAAAGCCGCCCACGCTGTAGTACCAACCATTGCCCATCGGCCCGCTGTTGAACACATCGATGCGGCGCAAGGCGTTGTTGCCGCCGGTCAGGCGCACGCTGCCTTCGGGTTCGTCCTGGCCTTTTTTCTGGATGAAATTGACGGTCAGGCCGGGCTGGCCGTTGGAGAAGATCGGACTGGAGCCGCCGCGCAGCACTTCCATGCGTTCGACAGTGTCATCGACACGGAACAGCGTGGAATTCTCCAGGAACGACAAGGTCGGCGGTGGAAACAGCGGTGAGCCATCCAGTTGCATGGTCACGAACGGCGCATCGCCTTCCGATGGCATGCCGCGCACGAAGATGTTGGCACCGGTGCCGCCACCGCTGGGCTCTGCCCACACGCCGGGCACGATCTTGAGCAGGTCGGCGGTGCTTTGCGGCACCGCCTGCTGAATCTGTTCCGGGCTGGCCGTGGTGATCGAAAAGCTGGCATCGCGCTTGGCCAGGCCCTTGAAGCGCGCGGTGCCGCTGACGATGACCGCATCCAGCGTCGTGGCCTCTTGATTGGCTGCTGCGGGCGTGGCGGTTTGCGTGCGGCCATCGGGTGCCAACAGCGCGGCAGCGACGGCGAGCGAGAGGGTGTAGCGGGGCGATGAAAAACGCATGCGCAAGGCTCCTTGTGTAGGTGCGAGAACGCTGCCGAGCCATGCGGCGGTGTGCAGGCATCGGCAGCCAGTGCACGCGCGCGCCCGCGCTATCGCGTCGCGTGCGCCCCCTGTCAGCGCAGTGCTAATGAAGTTTAACCCCAGATGCGCCGCAGCCTGTTGTGCGACGCAGCAGCATGCGGCAGCGTTTTCTGTTGGGAACACGGCGGTACTTGCTTGCAGCGCGGACGGTGCCCCTGTCCTGTGCGCCATGCAGCTCCGCACGATGGCGAACGCGACTGCAGCCCCGGTGCAGCGCGCTGCCGTACACGCCGACCAGTCGGCAACGCCCATAAAAAAGGCCGCCCGAAGGCGGCCTTCCTTCCAGTCAGCAGGGGAGAGAGTCTGCTGTCAGAAGAACAGGCGCACGCCGAACGAGGCGCTGCGGCCAGGAAGCATCACATCGTCCTTGAGGAAGGAGGTGTGCACGCGTGCGTCCTGGTTGGTGAGGTTATTGCCGTCCAGGAACACTTCCCACGCCGTGCTGCCGTGGTCCACGTGATACGCCAGATGTGCATCGACGAAGGTGTAGCCGTCGGTCGGCGTTTCGTTCACTGCCACCTTGTCCTGCTTCATGGTGCGTGTGGCACCGACCGATGCGCGCCACTGCTGCGCATCCCAGCGCAGCTGCGCACCGAAGCGGCCCGGCGCAATCCGCGGCAGGTTGCCGCCATCGTTCAGGCGCGCACGCACGGTATCGCCGAACACGCGCAGGTCCCACGCACCGTTCTGGTTGTTGACCAGGTGGAAGGTGGCCTCGCCTTCGAAACCGTGGAAGATCGCGTCGGCCTGCGTCCACTGGCGAATCGGCAGGAAGTCGTTGTCTTCTTCGTTGAACCACTGGCCGCCGGTGTCGACGATGTAGATGAAGTCGTTGTAGCGGTTGTAGTACGCCGCCACCTTGGCATCCACCCATGCGTTCTGGAAATTCAATCCCAGCTCGGCCTGGTTGGCCTTCTCGGTCTTCAGATCGGCGCCGCCGATCTCGAAGGCGAGGGTGGCGATGTGCGGGCCGTTGGCGAACAGTTCTTCCTCGGCCGGCGCGCGTTCGGCGTGGTCCAGGTTGGCGGTCAGGCGCCACTGCTCGTTGAAGCGGAAACCGCCGCTGGCCGAGAAGCTGGTCGGCGTGAAATCGCGGTCCACGCCGATATCGGTCTGGTACTTGACCTTGTCCACGCGCGCGCCGACTTCGGCGGTGACGCGCTCCCAACTGTTGCGTGCGACGGCGAAGGCGCCGAGCGAGCGGGTATCGGTCTTGGGCACGAAGGATTCTTCGCCGATCGCCTGGAAGGTGCTGTCGCTGCCCTGCAGGCCGAATGCGGTCTGCCAGCCGCTGCCAAACGTGAACGAGGCTTCCACGCGGCCTTCGTTGGCCCGCTTGGTGAACACGGTGCCGACTTCGGCGCCTTCGAATTCGGTATGCGCGTAATCGGTATGGCCGAAGCTGTAGCGCAGTGCGCTGCCGTCGCCCCACGGATCGGTCAGCCCGCCCTTGAGGTCGTAGCGGTCCTGCTGCAGTTTCAGCGACACGCCGCGCTCGCCGATGGACGGGTCGCCCGGTTCGCCCGGGTTGCCGTAGTTGTCGCGGAAACGCGATGCCGACAGGCCGACAAAACCCCAGTCGCCGGACAGCGATGCACCGATCGAGCCCACCTTGGAATCGATCCAGCTGTTGAGCTGGCGGCCCTTCGGCGTGTCGTAGTCGTTCTGGTTGCGATACACACCATCGGCATGGATCGACAGGCCGCTGCCATTACCGGCATCGACGCGGAACATGTCGGTGTTGCCGTCCTTGTCGCCGCCGTCGAAGCGCGCTTCGGCGCGCCCGCTGAAGCCGTCCACGGGAGTCTCGGCGATGCGCCCATCGACCACGTTGACCACGCCGCCGATGGCGCCGGAGCCGTACAACAGGGTGGACGGACCCTTCAGCACTTCGATTTGGTTGGCCAGGAACGGCTCGATCGCCGGGGAATGGTCCTGGCTGACGGTGGACACGTCCTGGGTGGACAGGCCGTCGCGCAGCACTGCAACGCGCGGGCCGTCCAGGCCGCGGATGATCGGACGGCCCACGCCGGGCCCGAAGTTGGAGCTCTGCACGCCCGGCAGGCTGGCCACGGTTTCGCCCAGGCTGGAACTGCGCACCTCGTCCAGGCGCTCGCCGGCCAGCACTTCCACCGGGCGGCTCAATTCACCGGCCGCATCGCGCAACGGGCTGGCGGTGACCACCACCTTGTCCAGATCCTTGATATGGCGCCCACTGGAGGGGCTGGCATCGTGGCGGGTGTCCGAATTGGGCGGGGTCTGCCCATCGGCAGCGACCGGAGCGTCCTCGGCCATGGCCAGGGCAGGGGTCAGCAGGCTGGCCAGGGCCAGCGAGAGCGCGGAACGGTGGAACGAGGGTGCAAATGGGGGCATGGTGGGCCGGACTCTGTAATTGTTACTGTGTATCAGTGGTAAGGCGCAGCTTGCCTGCTGCGCCGGCGGCGAGCCCGCATGGCTGCGCGATGCACTGATGCGGGGCTGGAACAGTAAGATGTTATATTATTCCACGTCGCCGCGAGTACCCTGCTGGACGTCATGCCTCTACCATCCCTTCGCCATCTTCTTGACCGCTTCGGCGCAACCGGCTCGCTGCTGTGCGCCGTGCACTGTGCGGTATTGCCACTGGTGCTGGTGCTGGCACCGTCGCTGGGCCTGTCGGTCTGGCTGGGCGACGGGGTGGAACGGGCCATCGTGGTGTTCGTGACGCTGCTGGGCCTGTTCAGCCTGGTGCTGGGGTATCGCCGGCATAAAGCGCTGCATGCGCTGGCGTTGCTGCTGCCCGGTCTGGGGTTGCTGTGGCTGGGCCTGCTGTACGACCCGCTCCATCATTCGGTGGTGCCGCATGCGGTGGTGATGACCCTGGGCGGCGCCCTGGTCGGTATCGCCCATCTGGTCAATCTGCGCCTGAATCACGGGCATGGGCATGTGCACGACGCCAGCTGCGCGCACTAAGCACCGCTACCGCTGCAGCGATGGCCCTTGGGCCGAGGGCTGCACGCAGAATCGAGACCTGCCGTTCGTCCATTCGGGCCGCTCTACGGCGTTCGCCTGATCACAGCGCGGCGCGCACAACGCACGCGGTGCGCCGCAGGCAGCCAGCTCGGCAGGGCGGCCAGGCGCTGCCCAGCTACGCGCGCCGGGGGCCGCCGTGATAGGCTTGTCGGCCTTGCGCGAGGGCGCCGCCGGTGAAACCTCGCCAGACCTGTGCCAGCACGGGAATTTGTATTCACATTCAGGAGTCGACGAAATGGGTAAGGGTGACCGTAAGACCGCCAAGGGCAAGCGCTACAACGCCAGCTACGGCAATTCGCGTTCGCACGCGGTGAGCAAGGTTGTCGTGGGTGCAGCTGCCCCGGTTGCCAAGAAGGGCGTGGTCAAGGCCCCGGCCAAGAAGGCCGTCGCCAAGAAGACTGTCGCCAAGGCCGGCTGATCCCAGCCAGCTTCGCGACACCAGAACGCGGCGCTTGCGCCGCGTTTTTCGTTTTGCAGGCGGTCGTTACGCTCCCGGCCCATCAACGTGCGCCCATATGCGCAGGATGCCGGCGGCGATCTGCGCTAGAAGCGATCAATGACGCTGATGCCGAGGTCGCGCATGGCGTCCATGCCGGTCAGCACCGCAATGGCCTCGTCCAGGTCCACCCGTTTGCCGATGAGCCGTTGTGGTGCGATCTTCCCGGCCTGGATCATCTCCAACATCGCATCGTACCGCCACGCCTGCATCCCGTGGCTGCCGTAGATCTCCAGTTCGTGGCCGATCACCTGCGCCATCGGGATCCTGGGCGTGGCGTGTTCGCCCAGCATCAGTCCCACCTGGACATGACGGCCGCGCCGCCGCAGGTTGCTGATGGAGTTGAAACAGGTCGCGGGGCTGCCGAGCGCATCGATGGAAACATGCGCGCCGCCCTTGGTGATCTCGCGAATCGCCTCCACCGTGTCGGCCGCTTTCGACGCGTTGACCGTTGCGACCGCGCCGCATTCAACGGCGAACGCCAGCTTGTCGTCGAAGATGTCCACTGCAATCACCTGCGCCCCCAGTGCCGCTGCGATCATCACTGCCGAAAGCCCGACGCCGCCGCAGCCATGTACCAGGACCCATTCGCCAGGGCCGGTTCTGGCCTGATCGACCACGGCCCGAAACGAGGTGGCAAACCGGCATCCCAGGCTTGCCGCCGTCGCACTGTCGATGCTGTCCGGCAGTCTAACCAGATTCGTTTCGGCAAAGTCGATCGCGACATATTCGGCGAACGATCCCCATGCGGTGAAGCCGGGCTGGAACTGGTTCGAGCACACTTGCTGATGGCCGCCGTGGCACTGCGCACAGCGCCCGCACCCGGACACGAAGGGCACGGTGACCCTGGTGCCGATCGCAAAGCCCGAGATGTGTTTTCCCAAGGCGACCACTTCGCCGGCGAACTCATGTCCCGGCACGTGCGGCAATGCAATGTCCGGATCGTGCCCCATCCAGCCGTGCCAATCGCTGCGGCAGATGCCAGTGGCCGCCACTTTGATCACCACCCCGTCATCGGTTGGCGTCGGGTCCGGGAGCTGCAGAATTTTCGGAACATGTTCGAAACGCTCGAACTGCATTGCACGCATACATAACCTCAGGAAGCAGCACAACGAAGAGGGGATCTACCGCGCTGCACCGCTGGCGAGCGTTGCGGCAGCTTAGGTTCGTGGCGAGGCGTCGTCCTGGCTGCTGTTTCCGGCCAATGTCTGGGACTGCGACGTTGACGCATGCTCTGCAGCGGGCGCCGGCACCGGCAGCAATTGCTCGGCCAAGCCACGATAGATCGGCGTCTTGCAGACCAGCCCGGAGACTGCGCGCGCGATCAGCACGGTGGCCAGGATCGGCAGCAGCATCTGGCCGGTGTCGGTGAGTTCCAGCGAAATCACCGCCGAGGTCAGCGGCGCCTGGGTCACGCCGGTGAGATAGGCGCACATGCCCAACAGCACGAAGGTGCGCGGGTCCACGCTGGGCATCAGCACCGAGAGGTTGTGGCCGATGCCGGCACCCACTGCCAGCGCCGGCGAAAACAGTCCGCCCGGAATGCCGGCCAGATACGAGACCAGGTTGGCGATGAGTTTCATCAAGCCGAACTCGTGGCCGACCACCGCATGCCCCTGCACCAGGCTGCGCGCCTGTTCGTAGCCGGTGCCGAAGGCGCCTTGCCCGAACACCAGCGCCAGCCCGACCAGGGCAACGCCGCACAACGCGGCCAGCAGCACCGGATGCCGTTGGCGCAGCGCGCCCAACCAGCGCGGTTTGCCGCTGACGCTGGCCAGCACCATCCGCGCGAAAAGGCCGCCAAGTAACCCGGCCACGCTGC
The DNA here is from genome assembly GCF_041475645.2 of Xanthomonas sp. NCPPB 3569. Lineage (NCBI taxonomy): Bacteria > Pseudomonadati > Pseudomonadota > Gammaproteobacteria > Lysobacterales > Lysobacteraceae > Xanthomonas > Xanthomonas sp. NCPPB 3569. The sequence continues at coordinate 3,317,283 of NZ_CM192969.1, read as the reverse complement.
CGCACAAGGCGTTCGCCAGCCAGGCCTGGCCCAACGGCAAGGCCACCGCCACCTTGCCGAAATAGGTGTAGTTGCCCAGCAGGCCTAATGACACCACTCCGCCGACGATCACCGCGGTGAGCAAGGTGCCGGAAAAGCGGTGCTCGAAACGCCCGCTCAGTTCTTCGATCGCAAACACCACGCCCGCCAGCGGGGTGTTGAACGCAGCCGCGATGCCGGCGGCGCCGCCGGCGAGCAGAAAATGCGAGAGCTCGCGTGGGTCGCGAAAACCGAACCAGCGCCCGAACACATGCATCAGGCTGGCGCCGACATGCACGGTGGGTCCTTCGCGTCCCACCGATGCGCCGCCGAGCAGCGACAAGGTGGTCAGCGCGAGCTTGCCAACCGATACGCGCAACGAGAGGTTGCTGTCGCGAAACGCCGGGTCCGGGTGCTCCAGCGCGGCGATCACCTGCGGGATGCCGCTGCCGCGCGTGGGCCGCAGCGCACCGGAGGTGAGCCAAGCGAGCAGGGCGAAGATGCCCGGCGTCAGCAGCAATGCCCACCAGATCGAGTGTGCGGTAATGCGTTGAAAGAGATGAAAAGCCGCGTCGCTGGCCTTGGCGAACACGATCGCCACCAGCGCCACCGCAATGGCGCCGCCCCACAGCGCAGCGCGACGACGCCAGCCTTCGCTGGACAACAGCGGCCGCGAGCGATGCGGCGGGGGATTGGAACCGGACATTGCGTCATTGTCGCACTGCCGGGCCGCAGCGGTGTCTACAGCGATCCGCATTTTTGCGCGCTCGCCAACACGCGCTGCGCGGTGGCGAGGTGGAGCGGGATCTTCCCTGCGTGCGCATTGTCGGCGTTGATGCGGCCCGCTTACGCACCGCGGCGGCGTTGCGGATGCCGGTCGCGATTACCGGGCGTCGGCTGCCGGCGGCATGCGCAGGGCCGGCAGCAAGGTTGCCGGGTTGCCATCGTTGGGTGCGGCCGCAATCCCCAGCAGCCGGGTCATCAGCGCATAGACATCCACGTTGTCGAAGCCTGGCAGTGTCTTGCCCTGCGCCAGATCCGGGCCTTGCGCCAGGAACACCGCGCGCATCGACGGCAATGCCGGATCGAAACCGTGCGAGCCACGCATGCCTTGCCGCGCGCGCTTGGCAAGCTTGTCCGGGAAGAGCGCATCCCAGCCTTCGTGCATTTGGCAGACGATCGACGGAATGCGCGGGTGGCTGCCGTACTGCCAGCGTGCCGGCAGCTCGGCCTTGCGCCAGCAGTCGTAGTGGTCGTGCGCGCCAAGCACGCTGGCCTCGGCAGCGGCCTGTTGCCCGGGCAGTGGCTCCAAACCGATCACCTGGCCGTCGGTGATTGCGGTGGCGATCTGCGGCGGCGCGATGTCTTCCACGCTGATCGCATGCCCTGGCGCCACCTCGGCCATGCCATGGTCGGAGACCACGATGATGTTGGTGCGCGCACGCGTGCCATCGCGTTGCATGCCTGTCAGCAGCCGGCCGATGGCCGCATCCACCGCGCGCACGGCGTCGGCGTATTCGCGCGATTCCGGGCCGTGGTCGTGGCCGGCTTCGTCCACGTGTTCGAAGTACAGCGTGACCAGGCGATTGCGCTGGGCACCGTCGGTTTTCAGCCAGCCCCGCACTGCGTCCACGCGCGTGTCCAGGCGCACGCCTTTTTGGTAATGGCGCCATTGCGACGGGCGCACGCCCTTGATCGCCGCCTCGCTGCCTGGCCACGACCAGGTGGCCGCATGCTGGCCCGATTTTTCTACGCCCACCCACACCGGTTCGCCGCCCCACCAGCGCGCATCGCCCACCGCGTCGGACTTGCTCAACCAGAATCCCCCAAGCGTCGGGTCGCGCATGCTGTTGTGCACGATGCCGTGGTGGTCCGGACGCAGCCCGGTGACCAGGGTGTAATGATTGGGAAACGTCAGCGACGGATACGCGGGCGTCATCCAGCGCGCACGGACGCCTTCGCGTGCCAGTTGCGACAGGTTCGGCGTGATGCCGCGATCGAGCATGTCCGCGCGCAGGCCGTCGATGGAGATCAGCAGCAAGGTGTGCGGGTTGCTGGCCGATGCGATGTTCGCAGATGCAGTTGGCAGCTGCGTGGGCGCGCTGCGCGCGGATGGCTGGCTGCTGCAGGCCGCAAGCAAGGCAAGCGCCGCTGCGGCAATTCCAAGACGTCGGTCGATCATGGCGTAAGTCTACGGCGCAGCGATGACGCCGCGAAGTCAGCCAGTGCGCGCTGGCGAGGCAGGGGCGAACAGATCGTCGGCGCGCGCCGCACCACGCGGCGACCAGCCTTCCAACTGCAACAACGCCTGCTTGGTCGGCAGGCCGCCGCCGAAGCCGGTCAACGTGCCATTGGCGCCGATCACGCGATGGCACGGCAGCACGATCGGCAGCGGGTTGCGTCCGTTGGCAGCGCCCACCGCGCGGCTCGCGGCCGGCTTGCCCACCGCCTGCGCAAGCTGCGCATAGCTCCAGGTCTGCCCGAACGGAAGCTGCGCCAGCGTGCGCCAGACCATCAGCTGGAACGGTGTGCCGACCGGTGCCAGCGGCAGATCGAAACTGCGTCGCCCGCCGTGCAGGTAATCGAGCAGCTGTTGGCGTGCTTCGCGCACCAGTGGCGCATCGGGGTCGTGCAACCAGCGTGCACGGCCGACGGCGTCGTAGCGGTTCTGCGCGAACAGGATGTGGTGCACGCCGGTGTCGTCGGCGGCCACGCTCAGTGCGCCGATCGGCGAGGGGAAGGTGTCGTAGTGCAGGGTGCTCATGCGCGGGGGTCCTTGCGGTCGTTGGCCAGATGCCACAGGTGCAGCACGGCGTAGGCGCGCCACGGTCGCCATGTCTGCGAACGGGCATCGGTAGCGCGTTCGCTCAGGCGCCCGGGGGCGCCGAGCACCTGCTGCAGGATCAGGTCGCCGGCCGGGAACGCATCTGGGTGGGACAACGCGCGCATGGCGATGTAATGCGCGGTCCACGGCCCGATCCCGGGTAGCGCGGTGCAGGCGGCGATGAAATTAGCCAGGCGCTGCCCGGCACCGAAGTGCAGCTGGCCTTGCGCGCAGGCCGAGGCCAGCGCACGCAGCGTGGCGGCGCGCGCACGCGGCAGCCCGAGGTGTTCCAGCGGCGCGTCGGCCAACTGTTCGGGCGTGGGAAAACTGCGATCCAGCCCGGGTGGCATGTCGGCATGATGGCCGCCGTGACGGTTCACCAGGCGCGCTGCCAGCGTTGCCGCGCCGGCCACGCTGATCTGCTGCCCCAGCACTGCACGCACCGCCACTTCGAAGCCGTCCCAGCCGCCGGGTACGCGCAGACCGGGTCGGCGTGCAATTGCCTCGGCCAGCAGCGGTTCCGGCGCCAGCGTGGCGTGCACGGCCTGCAGGTCTGCATCCAGATCGAACAGCCGGCGCACGCGCCGCACGATCTGCGGAACCTGGCGCGGGTCGGTGGCGCCGATGCGCAGCAGCAGTTCCGGGCGCTGCGGTGCCGCGCTGACCTCGATCACGCTGGCCTTGCCCGGCGCGCCGATCACGCGCCGGTAACCGTTGGCGTCGACCTGCTCGATGCCCGGAATCGCGCGGCGCTGCAGGAAGGCCAGCATCGCCGGCAGATCCAGCGGCGGGCGATAGCCCAGGCGCAATGTCAGTTCGCCGCCCGGCACCTCGGCACGCTGCTTGCGCAGTGCAGAGGGCGGCATGCCGCAGCCCTGCAGGAAGGCCGCATTGAAGCGGCGCAGGCTGTTGAAGCCGGCTGCGAGCGCGACCTCGGTTACCGGCAGGGCGGTTTCGGTCAGCAGTTGCTTGGCCAGCAGCAGCCGATGCGTGCCGTGCACCTGGATCGGCGTGGCACCCAGCTGCTGCACGAATTGCCGCTGCAGCTGGCGCGCGCTCACGCCCACCGCATCGGCCAGCGTCTGCACCGGCTGCGCCTGCAGCGCGCCGTCGGCAATCATCGCCAGCGCACGCTGCACGCTTTCTTCGCCCAGATGCTGCTGCGCCTGCGGCGACAACTCCGGCCGGCAGCGCAGGCATGGCCGGTATCCAGCAGCGCTGGCTGCCGCGGCGGTGGGGTAGTAACTGACATTGGCCGGCTTCGGCGGCGGCGCCGGACACACCGGGCGGCAATAGATCCCGGTGCTGCGCACGGCGGTGAAAAACAGCCCGTCGAAGCGTGCATCGCGTGCCAGGCGGGCGCGGTCGCATTGGGCTCGGTCGGGCGTTGCGGTCTGCATGGCGCCAGTCTATGCGCTCGCTCCGGCGCCGGCTGGCCGTTTTCGGACAGGGTTGCGTTGGCCCTGCGCGTTCATGGCCGGGTCAACCCTTCGACCCATTCAGCCATAGACTGCGGGTGATCTCCGTCGCGTTCCGTGCCCCACATCATGCTGAAATCGGTTTGTCTGTCCCTTGCCTGCTTGCTCCTGCTGGCCGCCTGCGACCGGTCGGCGACCTCCGCCGATGCCGCGGCTGCGCAGCAAAGTGGTGCGGGGCAGGCCGGCGATGGCGATCACATGGTGTCGGTGGATACGCCCGAACCGGTACCGCCGCCGCGCCCGCGCACGCAGGCAGGCGAGGCAAGCTGGCCGCAGGCGGAACTGGAATCGGGCCAGGCCTGGATCAGCTGCGCGACCGATTACAGCCGCGAGGCCGGCGACGGCACGCTGTTGCCGGCATTGGACCGGGCCAGCGTGGAAGCGGCGCTGGCGCCGTGCCGCGAGACCGGGCTGGTGCGGGTGCGCTACGCCGGCAAGATCAACGCAGGGTTTGCGGCGCTGGTGTGGCGGCTGGCCTCGGTGGCCGAGCAGTGGAAGTTGCCGCATCGCATCCTGGACCTGGACTCCAGTGGCGGGCAGGTGGAGGCGGCTATCCGTGCCGGCGACACCATCGGCGAGTCCAACTGGACCATCTGGGTGCGCGAAGGCTCGATCTGCCACAGCGCCTGCGTGTTCGTGCTGGCGGCCGGCGACAACCGCCTGGTCGCCGGCAAGGTCGGCATTCACCGCATGATGCGGATCAGCTCCAAGGCCACCTCGCGCGCCGAGCTCAATCGCGAACTGCGCGAGGTCTACGGCAACGTCAAGGATTACCTGGAGCGCAACGGCGTGGCGGTGGCGGTGGCCGACCTGATGATGACCGTGCCCAACCGCAGCCTGCGCCTGCTCAGCATGGAAGAGCTGCGCGAATACGGGCTGGATGGCACCAACGCGGTGCAGGACGATCTGGAACGCATCCGCCAGATGCGCAAGTGCGGCGATGCCTTCGTACGCCGCAAGGACGCGTTTCTGGTCGCCTTCGACCAGAAGTGCAAGGGCGAGGGCGCAGACCTGGACGCGGTCAATGCCTGCGGCCTGGCTTTGAAGCAGCGCTTCGGCTTTCCGGATGCCGCCTGCCCGGAAGAAAGCCCGCTGGCCGAAACCGATGCCGCGGCGCTGCCCGCCAGCCCGCCGGCCGAAACGCAGACCGGTGAGGCGCAGACCGGCCAGGCGCAGACCGGCCAGGCGCAGACCGGCCAGGCGCAGAACGGCCAGGCGCAGAACGACCAAGTCCAGCGCGACGCCGCAGGTGCGGCGACACCTGCAGCCGAGCCAGACGCCGCGCCTGCGCAGGATGCGGCCCAGGCCGGCCCGCCGTCTGCGCTTCACCCCGACGGCTGAGCGCAGCGACCGGCTTCACGCGTATCGCACTGCGCGCTGCCTATCGTCGCTGCATCACAACCGAGCCGGTGACATATGCGAGGCAAGACCAAGGGTGTGTTACTGGCATATCTCCCGTCGGCCCTGCTGGTGCTGGTCGGCTTCGGTGTGGCCGAGTTGCTGCGTCTGGCCGCTGCCGCCATGCACGAACAATGGCCGGCGACACTGGCAACCTGGCTGAGTCTGGCGGCGCTGATTGCCGCGATCGCGCGTGCCTTCTGGGTCAGTTGGCGTCTGTGGCGGCCGCGTGGCGTGACAGCCGTGCCGCCGGCTCCCGGGAGCGAGGTCTGATTGCGCAGGCAACGACGCTGGAACTTCAAGGTTGGTGGGTGCTTGTGCGGGATGGGGGCTTGGCAACTTCAAATGGTTGCGGCACGCGTCCACGCCCAACCGATGCCGATATCCGCAGCATGCCTGCCACTCCGGACAGAGGGAGGAAAACGCCGCTGCCAAACCCGATGACGTCGATGCGTGCGGCCGTGGCCAGAGCTTGCTGCTCGTCGCTTGCGCGCTCGAGCGGTGCGTTGTTCCCCGAGGCCCGCGTCAGCGCTTGGCGTGTTGTCGTCAGTGCCGTCCCCGCACCTGCAGCCGCAGACTTGTGTTGCGCATGACACGCCCTAGACTGCGCTACCCACCCACAGGTGGGCGGGCGCCTTTCCTTTCCACCCGATCCGTACAAGGTCCTTGTCCCATGCTTCGTTCTCGTCTGGTTATCGTGCTGGCACTGGCTCCAGCGCTGGCGTTCGCTCAACAACCGCAGGCCGCCAGTCGTCCCGCTGGCCCGGCTGCGGCGCAACCGGCCGCTGCGGGGCCCGCAGCGCAGCCGGCGCTTAGCCCGGCGCAGCAGGCGCAGCTGACCAAGCAGAACACCGAGATGACCCAGGCCGCCTTGCGCGTGGCGCAGATGGTGGACGGCAACCAGGTTGCGTCCCTGTGGGATGGCGCGTCCAAGGTCGCCAAGACCGCCGTCAAGCGCGATGTCTTCGTCAGCCAGATCGGCACCGAACGCGCGCGCTTGGGTGCGGTGGTGGGGCGCGGGCAGGGCTCGGTCACGCGGGTCAAGTACGGCCCCGGCGCGCAGGTGCCCGAAGGCCTGTATGTCAACGTCAGCTTCCCGACCCGTTTTGCCAAGGCGCAACAGCCGGTCCGCGAGCTGGTGTCGTTCCGTCTGGACGAAGACAAGACCTGGCGGTTGGCCGGTTACAGCCTGCGCACGGCGGTGAAGTGATGTTTCCATCGGCCAGGAGAAACGCATGCAACTGACGATCGAGCTGCAGATGCTGGGCTGGGCGATGGTGCTCGGGCTGGTGCAATTGCTGGCCGCCTCGGCCAGCATGACCGCCCAGCGCGGCACCAAGTGGAATGCCAGCGCACGCGATGGCGAGGCCAAGCCGCTCACCGGCGTGGCGGCGCGGTTGGACCGCGCGTTCCGCAACTATCTGGAAACCTTTCCGATCTTCGCGGCTGCCGTGCTGGCAGTGAGCGTGGCCGGGCGCACCAGCGCAGAAACAGCACTCGCCGTGCAGCTCTACCTGTGGGCGCGCGTGGCGTATGTGCCGGTGTATGCCGCGGGTATTCCGTACCTGCGCAGCGCCATCTGGGTGGTGTCGTTCTGGGGCATCATCAAACTGGTGCGCGCACTGCTGGGCATTTGATGCAGCGTCGCCGGCGGGTGCGAGTTTCAATCCGGCGCTTGCACCCGCGCCAGGATGGCATCGATGGACGCCTGCGCATCGTCGGTACGCAGGGCGTGTTCCAGGAGTGGAATCACCCAGGCGCAACCGGCCCTGGTCACCTCGGCACGCCAGTCGCCGCGCCAGGCATCCAGTTCGTGCAAGGCCAGCATGCTGCAGCCGCCTCGCTCGGCATGGCCGCCGCGGATGGACCTCTCCAGCCAGAACGGCTGGTCCGCGTCGATGGCGATCGAAAAAACACAGACGTCGTGGGTTGGATCGTCGGCCGAGGGTGCGTTGTTGCGCCGGCCGATCTCCACCACCTTCATGCGTCGGGCTCGGCGTCCGGGTCCCATGCCAGCACGCGGATTTCCACATCGTCCAGCTGCACCAGCTGACCGGGACGGATCTTGGCGGTCTTGCGCAGCTCCTGCACGCCGTCGACGCTGACCGCGCCGCTGGCGACGATCGCCTTGCCCTGGCCGCCGCTGTCGGCAATGCCGGCCAGCTTGAGCAACTGGTTGAGTTCGATGTAGTCGCCGTCCAGGTCGAATTCCAGGTATTGCATGGTGTGCTCGGTGGCAGGGAGGCCGCGATTATCCGCTTACTCGCGCTGGAAACGCGCGATCTGTTCCAGCAGGGTTTCGGTGCGGGCGACGCTGCGGCCGGCATGCGCGGTGTCGAGGCGTTCCAGCCAGGGGTGACCGCTGCGCTGCAGCCGGCGATAGCCCAGCCAGGTGCCGATGCCGCCGATGACACCGACCAGCAGGTTGCATAGCAGCCAGGCGGTTGGCAACGACAGGCCGGTGAGGGCCCGCCATGCAGCGTCTGCCAATGCCACCCATAGCACCCAGAACGCTACGCCCAGCCACGGCGCCACGCGCGTGCGCCAGCGCCGCAGCTGTGCAAGCGCGCGCTGTGTCTGCAGCAGGGGCCTGGCGAAATCCAATTGCGACAACAGCCACAGTTGACGGACCGCAGACGCCGCCAGCGCAACGCACCACGCCTGCAGCAACACGCCGCCGACGACGGCAGCCGCCTGTTCGGCGAACGCACGCCAGCTGTGGGCAACGATGCCACTCAGTGCGATGGCGCACAGCAGTTGCGCCGACTGGCTCAGCCACAACGGGCGTAGCTGGGCGCGTGCTGCGTGGCTGCGCAGCTCGCCGAGCACCTGGTCGGTGAGTGCGGCATGTTGGTCCAGTCGCTGTTCCAGCGAACGCCAGGCCAGGGCGATGTCGTCCAGTTCCATGTCTTGCTCCGGTTGCGGATGGGTGGGGGTCACAGCTCGGCGCGCATACGCGTTTTCAGGCGGCTGAGTTTGGTGGCGACATTGGTTTCGCTGATGCCGAGCACTTCGCCGATCTCGCGATAGCTGTGTTGGTCCAGATAAAGCAGCAGCAACGCGCGTTCCAGCGGCGGTTGCTGTGCGATGAAGGCATACAGCGCGGCCACCTGTTGCTCGCGTACAGGGTCGTGCGCATGGGGATCGGCAATGCGCTCCTGCACCGCATCCAGCGCGATCGGCTCGCTGGCCGCGCGGCGGCCGCGCAGATCGCTGATCGCCACGTTCAGGGCGATGCGGTACATCCAGGTGGAAAAGCGCCGGCCCGGGTCGTAGCCGGGAAATGCCCGCCACAGTTGCGTGGCGATTTCCTGCGCCAGTTCGTCGCGGTCGTCGCGGCCGCGGCAATAGCTGGCCGCCACCTTCAGCACGATGCCGCGATGTTGCTGCAGCAGGGCGCTGAAGCGGGTGTGCAGGTCTGTGTCCAGGGGCATGGCTCCAGTCGGGCAGGTGAGGGGCGACACGGGGATGATTCGCGCAGGAGCGCGATTCCTCACAACCTGAATGGACTGTCACGAAAATTTCGACAGCAAGGGGGCTGAAGAGGCACACTATGCTGCTTTGCGCCTGCCGGCTCCGTGCGGCGCCTCCGGAGTTACCCATGACCCAAGAATCTTCCGCGCCGCTGCTGTTTGCAGATCTCGGCCTCTCGGACGCTGTGATGAAGGCCGTTGCCAATGTTGGCTACGAGTCGCCGTCGCCGATCCAGGCTGCCACCATCCCCGCGTTGCTGGCCGGTCGCGATGTGCTCGGCCAGGCCCAGACCGGCACCGGCAAGACCGCCGCGTTCGCGCTGCCGGTGCTGTCCAACGCCGATCTCAACCAGGTCAAGCCGCAGGCACTGGTGCTGGCCCCGACCCGCGAGCTGGCCATCCAGGTTGCCGAGGCATTCCAGAAATATGCCGAGGCCATTCCCGGCTTCCGTGTGCTGCCGGTCTACGGCGGCCAGCCGTATGCCCAGCAGCTGAGCGCGCTCAAGCGCGGCGTGCACGTGGTCGTCGGTACCCCGGGCCGGGTGATCGATCACCTGGATCGCGGCACCCTGGATCTGTCGCAGCTCAAGACGCTGGTGCTGGACGAAGCCGACGAAATGCTGCGCATGGGCTTCATCGACGATGTCGAAGCGGTGCTGAAGAAGCTGCCGGAGCAGCGCCAGGTGGCCTTGTTCTCGGCCACCATGTCGCCGGCCATCCGCCGGATCGCGCAGACCTACCTGAAAGACCCGGCCGAAGTCACCATCGCGGCCAAGACCACCACCTCGGCCAATATCCGCCAGCGCTACTGGTGGGTGAGCGGGCTGCACAAGCTGGATGCGTTGACCCGCATTCTCGAGGTCGAGCCGTTCGACGGCATGATCATCTTCGCGCGCACCAAGGCGGCCACCGAAGAGCTGGCGCAGAAGCTGCAGGCGCGCGGCATGGCGGCTGCGGCCATCAACGGCGACATGCAGCAGGCCGCACGCGAGAAGACCATCGCCCAGCTCAAGGACGGCAAGCTGGACATCCTGGTCGCCACCGACGTGGCCGCACGCGGTCTGGACGTGGAGCGCATCAGCCACGTGCTGAACTATGACATTCCCTACGACACCGAAAGCTACGTGCACCGCATCGGTCGCACCGGTCGTGCCGGGCGTAACGGCGACGCGATCCTGTTCGTGACGCCGCGCGAGAAGGGCATGCTGCGTTCGATCGAACGCGCCACCCGCCAGCCGATCGAAGAAATGCAGCTGCCGAGCGTGGACGCGGTCAACGACACCCGCGTCGCGCGTTTCATGACCCGCATCACCGAGACCCTGGCCGGTGGCCAGATCGACATGTACCGCGATCTGCTGCAGCGCTACGAGGCCGAAAACAACGTGCCGGCGATCGATATCGCCGCCGCGCTGGCCAAGCTGCTGCAGGGCGATGCCCCGTTCCTGCTGACCCCGCCGGTGCGCGGTGCGCGCGAGGAATCCGCTCCGCGCCAGCGCAACGAGCGTGCCGACCGGGGCGAGCGTCCGCGTTTCGAACCCACGTTCGAACGTGGCCCGCGCGCCGACAGCGACCGCGCTCCGCGCCCGCCCCGCGCTGACAATGCCGGCGAGCGTCCGCGCCGCGAGCCGGCCCCACGTGGGGAGCCGGAGTTCGGCATGGAGAGCTATCGCATCGAAGTAGGCCACAGCCATGGCGTGAAGCCGGCCAACATCGTCGGCGCGATCGCCAACGAAGCCGGTCTGGAAAGTCGTTATATCGGTCGTATCGACATCCAGGACGATTACTCGATCCTGGATCTGCCGGCCGACATGCCGCGCGAATTGCTCGCCCACCTGAAGAAGGTCTGGGTGTCCGGTCAGCAGCTGAACATGCGCAAGCTGGAAGACGGCGAAGCGGCCGGTGCGGCGTCCAAGCCGCGCTTCCCGCGTGGCGGCAAGCCGTCCGGGCGCCCGAACGGCCCGGGCCGTCCGATGGACCGCGCCGGCGCGCCGCACCGCAAGGGTCCGCCGAAGCCGCGCGGCGAGTAAGCCTGCCCGGCACGGCCCGCCGGGACCCCCGCAGCTGGTCGGATTGCCCAGTATCGCTATGCATCAGAGAGCATAGCGAGCGGGTAGGACGTTACGGCGCCTCAGGGCGGCGGCGATCAGGCCGATCCCGTCAGCGTCGCTAACCCCGAGCGCAGGACGCCAAGCGGGCGTAGCCATACAGACTCGGCCGTTGCGGCCGTTACTGCCTTCAGGCGCCCAGTGGGCGCCTGAATCGCACTGGGGCGGCGAAGGACGGACGGCGATGGCGCAGGCAGTACGCGGCAAGGGCGGTGGGCAGACCATGCATCTGGTGCGTGGCTGGCTGACGCTTCCTCTGGCGCTGTTGATCGGTATCGCCGTCTGCATGACGGTGGTGTCGGCGCTGGTGATCGAAGTCCAGTCCGGCGCGACCGCCTGGATCGTCGGCCAGAGCCATTGGTCCAACGCCCAGCAGGAATCGGTGTACTGGATGGAGCGCTACCTGGGCAGCGGCGATACGGCCGATCTGCAGGCCGCCTGCCGCGCGCTGGAAGTGCCGCTGGGCGACCGCGCTGCTCGCGTGGCGATCGAACAGCCGGCGATCGATTGGGACGCGGTCTACGCCGGTCTGGCCGCTGGGCGTAATGCCCATGAAGACATGCCGCAAATGGTGCGGCTGTATCGCTACGGGCATCAATTTCCGTATCTCGGCGACGCCATCGCGCTGTGGAAGCGCACCGACGCCGGCATCCTGCAACTGAGCGACCTGGCCGACCGCGCCGCCTCGGTGCACGCCGCCAACCGGCCCGACCCGCGTGCGCTGCAGGCACTGCGCGATGAACTGCATCTGCTGGACGGCCGCATGCGCCGCGATGCGGCCGAATTCCTGGCCTACCTGACCCGCTGCGCGCGGCTGTTGCACGATGTGATGGTGGTCTGCAGCCTGGCCACCTTGCTGCTGGTGTTGATCACCTGCGTACTGGCGATGCGGCGCATTCGCGATTATCTGCTGTCGCATGAAGGTCGCTTCCGTACCGCGTTTCAGCAGGCGGCGCTGGGCATGGTCAAGTTCGACCTGCGCGGCAATGTGCTGGATGCGAATGCGTCGATGGCCAATGTATTGCTCTACCGGCCCGAAGAGCTGCAGGCGTGCACGCTGGCCGAGGTGATGCATCCGGAAGACATCAAGCTGGACAGCCGCGGCATGCTCGATTGGCCCAAGCTGCTGCAGTCCGGCGAGCTGCGCTTTCTGCGTGCCGACGGCGGGGTGATGTGGGGCCGCTGGAGCGCGTCGTTGGTCGAGCCGGGGCCGGAAGAGCCGACCCTTGTGCTGGCGGTGATCGAAGATGTCTCGCACGCGCACGAGCTGGCCGACGAAGTGGCCTTCCATGCGCGCCACGATGCGATGACCGGGTTGATCAACCGGCATGAAATCGAACGCCGGCTGCTGCGCCTGATCGAGCTGCCGCAATCGCCGCAGATGTGCCACGCGCTGTGTTTTGTCGACCTGGATCACTTCAAGTTGGTCAACGACACCTTCGGGCATGCGGTGGGCGACAGGTTCCTGTGTCACTTCGCCGACGTGATCACCATGCAGCTGCGTTCTGGCGATTGGCTGGGGCGCCTGGGCGGCGATGAGTTCGCCATCCTGCTGGCCAATACCGATCTGGCGCAGGCGCAAATCGTGCTGGAACGCATGCACGGCGTGCTCGGTCAACCGTGGAGCCATCAAGGCGGGCGACCGCTGACGCCCAGTTGCAGTTTTGGCGTGGTGGAGATTCGCCAGGGCGTCAGCGACCTCACCACCTTGATGACCGCCGCCGATCTGGCCTGTCATGCGGCCAAGGAAGAAGGCCGCAACCGCGTTCGCTGCTTCAACGAAAACGATCTGGCGCTGGCGCAGCGCCGCCACGATGGTGGCTGGATCAGTGCGGTGCAACAGGCGATCGCCGAAGAGCGCTTGCTGTTGTACGCGCAGAAGATCCAGGTGCTGAACGACCCGGGGCGCCTGCAGTACGAGGTGCTGGTGCGCATGCGCGCCAGCGACGGGAGGGTGCTGAGCCCGGGTGAATTCTTGCCGGCGGTGGAGCGTTACGGCCTGGGGCGCATGGTCGATACCTATGTGCTGGAAGCGCTGTGCGCGCAGTTGTCGGCCAACCCGATGCATGTGGCGACGCTGGACCTGTGCCACGTCAATCTGTCTGCGCAATCGATCGCGCAGGCGGATTTTCTCGACGTGGTCTGTGCCCTGTTCGAACGCTACCCGGCACTGGTGCCGAAGCTGTGCATGGAGATCACCGAGACCGCAGTCATCGGCGATCTGGAACACGCGCAGCGTTTCGTGCAGAGCGTGCGCGCGCGCGGCTGCCACGTGGCGCTGGACGACTTCGGCAGCGGCCTTGCCTCGTTCGGCTATCTCAAGCAATTCACCGTGGACGTGTTGAAGATCGATTGCGGCTTCGTCCGTAACTACGCGCACGATGCGGTGGATCGCGCGGCGGTGCATTCGATCGCCCAGGTCGGCCTGGCGCTGGGCATCGAGGTGGTCGCCGAAGGCGTGGAATCGGAGGCCGACATCCCCGGTCTGCGCGACGCCGGTGTGGGCCAGGTGCAGGGTTTCAGCCTGCATCGTCCATGCCCGCTGGAAGAGCTGTTGCACACGCCGCAGCTGGTGGCCGTCTCCGGGTAAGCGCGCCTGACCCAGGCGACGTCGCGCAGCGTCATGCCGGTGCTGCGTGCACACGCCTTTGCGACGGCCTGCTGCCGATTGCTGGCCCGGGCAGCCGGCATGACGCACGGCCTGCTCCAAATCGCCGATAATTGGCAGATGACGATCCGACTCAACAAATACATCGCCGAAACCGGCTTCTGCTCACGCCGCGAGGCCGATCGCCTGATCGGAGAACGCAGGGTCACCGTCAATGGCGTGCCCGCCGGCACCGGCGCGGTGGTGGGCGAGGAAGATACCGTGCTGGTGGATGGCCAGCCGCTACGCATGCGCGAGGCCAAGAAGCTCGGCGGTCGCAAGCACGTCTATATCGCGCTCAACAAGCCGGTGGGCATCACCTGCACCACCGAGAGTTCGGTCAAGGGCAATATCGTCGAATTCGTCGGTCACGAGCAGCGCATCTTTCCGATCGGCCGGCTCGACAAGGACTCCGAAGGGCTGATCCTGTTGACCAGCAACGGCAACATCGTCAACGAGATCCTACGTGCGGAAAATCGCCACCAGAAGGAATATCTGGTCGCGGTCAACAAATCGGTCACCGACGAATTCCTGCGTGGCATGGCACGCGGCGTGCGCATCCACAACGAAACCACGCTGCCGTGTCGCACCGCGCGCATTGCCAAATTCGGCTTCCGCATCGTGCTGGAGCAAGGCCTGAATCGGCAGATTCGCCTGATGGCTGCCGAATTCGGCTACCGGGTGACGCAACTGCGCCGGGTGCGCATCGACAACATCAAGCTGGCTGCGCTCAAGCCGGGGCAGTGGCGCAACCTCAGCGATGCGGAATTGCGCGGGCTGCTGCCGCAACGCACCGACTGGTAAGTGCCTGTGCCGGGCCGGCTGCATCGCTGCCAGGTCAGCGCAGCCGGCGTTTCAGACACGGCACATGCGCGCGTGGTACTGCCGTGCTGCCGCGCCACACGTGCAACCCCGCGGCGGGTATTTGCGCCCGCCCGATGGATCACCCTTCGACACGGCCGATGTCGGCCAGGGCGGTGCTTGCGGCACGGCAGGGTGCGGGCCAGCCAGATGGTGGCACTTGCCGGGCTCCGGCATACTTTCACAGATAACAGCCAGGGGGCGGCAGTGATCAAACCGGAATTGCCGAGCAACGAGGCCGAGCGGTTGGCCGCGCTGCGCCAGTACGACGTGCTGGATACGCCGGCCGAACGTGCATTCGACGACCTGACCATGATTGCCTCCACGCTGTGCGAGACGCAGATGGCGGCGGTGGTGCTGGTGGACGAAGACCGGCAATGGTTCAAGTCTGCGCACGGTGCGCCACGCAGCCAGGCACCACGCGATATCTCGTTCTGCGCGCACGCGATCCTGCGCCCGGACGAAGTGCTGATGGTGGACGACACCTTGCTGGACCCACGCTTCCACGATAACCCGATGGTGGTCGGCAGCGGCGGGGTGCGCTTCTACGCCGGCGCGCCGCTGGTGACCAGCCAGGGCATGGCGCTGGGCTCGCTGTGCGTGTTCGACCAGACCCCGGCGCACCTGCGCGAAGACCAGCGCCACGCCTTGCAGGCCTTGTCGCGCCAGGCCTCGCACCTGCTCGAGTTGCGGTTGGCCGGCAGGAAGTTGCGCCAGCAGTTGCACGAGCGCGAGTGGTACGAACAGCAGATGGCCGGCTATTACGCGCAGATGGATGCGTTGAACGCCGACTTGGTCGAACAGACCCGTACCGATCCGTTGACCGGCCTGCCCAACCGGCGCGCGTTCGCGGTGGCACTGGCGGCGGCCACCGAACAGGCGCGTGCGGTGGGCCAGCCGCTGTCGGTCGCGCTGCTGGACGTGGATCATTTCAAGACCGTCAACGATGTGCATGGGCACGATCAGGGCGATGCAGTGCTGCGCGCACTGTCCACGTTGTTGCGTGCGCATATGGCCGGTGCCGGCACCATCGCCCGGTATGGCGGCGAGGAATTCGTGTTGCTGCTGCCCAATGCGGATCTGCTGCAGGCACGCGTGCAATGCGAATACCTGCGCCAGAGCGTGGCGGCGATGACGATCGCGCTGCCGGTGACGGTGAGTATCGGCGTGGCGACCTTGTACCCGCAGGAAAGCGTGGAGGCAGTGATCAAGCGCGCCGACCAGGCCCTGTATGCGGCCAAGCGCGGCGGGCGCGATCAGGTGGTTGCGCTGGAGTAGGGGCGGGCGTGGCTGCGCGCCTGCCGATGCAGATGGCCTGGCAAGCGCATGGGGCGTCGATTGCCATGTGCCGGGCGCCGAACCCGCGCGATGCAGCGTGAGCGTCGGCGCGCATCAACGCAGAGGTCGCTGTGAAGATGCGTGGTCTTGCAGCGCAGTGCAATCAGTCGACGATGTTCTTCGCCTCGGCTGTGCCGAGCACTTCCGGGTGCGCGACCGTGCGCCGACGCTCCAGGACCGGATGCAGGAATACCGCGCCGAGAATGATTGCCACGCCGAGATAGAACTGCAGGGTCAGTTCGCGTTGTTCGCCCAGCAGCGCGATCGCCAGCACGATGGCGTAGACCGGTTCGAGATTGGTCACCAGTTGCACCGAATAGGCGCTCAGATGCCGCAAGGCGATCAGCGCCAGCGCGAACGGCAGCAAGGTGCAGGCCAGCGACAACGCCAGCAGCAACACGCCATCGTGCAGGCTGGGGATCACCAGCAGATCGCCATGCAACGCCGGCAGCAGCAGCGGCATGGCCGGTGCAAGCAGGGTCAGGGTCAACGTGCCGGCACCCAGTTCCAGCGCGGTGACGGTGAGCGGGTCGGCATGCGCCACCATGCGCTTGTTGAGCGAGCCGAATAGCCCGACGAACACCGCCGAAATCGCGCCTACCACCACGCCGGCCCGCATGCCGTCCGGCACCCCGCCGACGACCAGCGCCACGCCGGGCAACACGGCCAGCCCGAACAGCAGCTCGCGCGGACGGAATGGGCGATGCGTGACCAATGGCTCGATGACCGCGGTGAACACCGGCGCCAGTGCGATACAGGTCGCCGCCACCGATGCATTGGCCAGCTTGATCGCGCCGTAGAAGGTGAGCCAGTGCAAGGCAACCAGCGCGCCGATGCCGCAATAGCCCAGCACCACACGCCCGGACAAGCCGCGCAACCCCCGCCACACGCGTGGCCACAAGGCCAGTGCCACCACGACGATCAACATGCGCCACCACACCAGCGGCAATGCCTGCAGCGTGATCAGCTTGCCCAGGATCGCGGTGATGCCCCAAAGCAGGACGCAGAAGTGAATTTGCAGTTGCGCCTTGCGCAGGTCGGTCGTGGGCATGCGTCATCGTCGCCGAAAACGGCGTGATGTTGCGCTGCGAGGGAATCGGCGGCGGCGTGCAGCGGCGCCGATGGAGGGATGGCTGATCAGGCTGTCGCGCAGTCATCGCGCGAGACGCCCGCCATCGACCGACTTGCATCACGGCAGGAGAGTCCACGAGCGATGCATCACCCCACGCCGCGATCGATCGCCGTACCCCGGCGCGCAACGCCGTGCTCAGGAGACGGCCGCATCCATCATCGCCGATTGTCCTCATGCGCGGGCCAAGAGCGGCTGATACACCAACAAGCCGTCGTCAGATGGCTGTGGATGCCGCACGCAGCATCCGAACGTACGCATGCAACCTGCCGATTCCCAAGCCGCCGCGCCCATATCGCCGCTGGGCTGTCGTGTTGCGAGCTGCTCTAACGCGCCGACACTTCTTTCAACAGCGCCATCGCCGCTGCCGGGTTGCGTTCCTTCGCCGCACTGATGAAAAACACGAAGACCTCGCGCGGCTGCGGCGCTGGCGCCGTCGTTGCATCCACGTGCGGCAGGTCGGCCGGGTCTTCGCCGCGGCGCCAGGCCTTGATGCGCTCTGCCCAGCGCGCCAATGCCGGCGCCGGATACCCCGCATGCAGGCGCGCCTGGCTGCGCATCAGACGTGCATAGACGAAATCCGTGGACAGATCGGCGAACGAGGGGTGCTCATCCGAATCGGTGAACACCGTGGCCACGCCATGGCCGCGCACCAATGCGAGCAGCGCCGCATCCACCGCATCATGGTCGCGGATCTCCAGTACATGGCGCAGCGCACGCGTGCCTGCACGCTTGGGCAGCAACGACAAAAACGCGTCCAGATCGTCGGCCTGCAGCCGGTGCCCTTGTTCGAATTGCCACACCAGCGGCCCAAGGGTATCGCCGAGCTCGACAATGCCGCCGATGAAATCTTCCACCTGCGCCTTGGTACCGGCCAGTTTGCGCGACTGGGTAATGCGGCGCGGCGCCTTGGCCGAGAACACGAAGCCGGGCGGCACCTCATCGCGCCACTTCGCGTACGTGGCCGGCTTCTGCGTGCCGTAATAGGTTCCGTTGATTTCGATGGCGGTGACGTGGCGGCTTGCGTATTCCAGCTCGCGGCGCTGCACCAGCCCTTCCGGGTAGAACATGCCCGCCCGCCACGGCGCATAGACCCAGCCACCAATGCCGATGTGGATGCCGTCGAGGGCGGGCGGGGCGGAAGCGAACAGATCGGTCATTGCATGGATACTCGCTGGCGAGGTCGTGCGTCGTTGCGGATGCGTCAATGGGTGCGACGCGCGCCGGCCGATCATAGCCGTGGCGCAGGTGGCGCGATGAGAAACGCGGCGGCCAATGAGGCGCCGCGGTGAAGGGCAATGGTTGAGCCTGCATGACGCAACGGTGCATCGCAGTGGGGCGGTCGTCTTACCGAAGTGCGTTGCCCCTGCGCTGGTCTGCCGTGTTGGGGTTACACGCCGCCGGGGGTGAGCTGCGCACGCCACCGACGGCGTCGCTGCCGGCAACCCACGTCGGCTGCGTTGCGTCTCGGTGCCGCAATTCGGCGTCTTCGCAGTGCTTACCTCAAGCAGATGCCCTGGACGCCAGCGCAGCAGCGCGCTGCCGAGGCCCATACGCGGCAAGCGCCGCATGGCGACTGCCTTGTCGCGACCATCATGAAACGGCGAACGCAGCGGTGTCCGCGTGTGCGCACTGTCGTTGCGCGTGCGTGCCTGCATGTCGCGTTATCGGGTATCGGATAGCGGATATCGGGCATCCGTCCCCCATCGCCCGCGCGCCGCCACGGCCGGCTACCATGCCAGCTCTGCCGCGCGAGATCGCCCCGATGACCTGGACCACGCCTGATCTGTGTGACCGCTACCCCGACGTGACGATCGCCGAACCGCTGTTCCGCCACTTCGGCGGGCGTACGGCATTCGCCGGACCGATGGTCACGGTGCGCTGTTTCGAAGACAACTCGCGGGTACGCGAGCTGGCCGCCACGCCGGGCGATGGCCGCGTGCTGGTGGTGGACGGGCAGGGCTCGCTCAAGCATGCGCTGCTAGGCGACCAGATCGCGGCCAACGCAGTGGCCAACGGCTGGGCCGGCGTGCTGATTCACGGCTGCGTGCGCGATGTCGAGATTCTTGCCACGTTGCCGCTGGGGGTACTGGCGCTGGCGGCTTGCCCGCGCCGTACCGAGCGACGCGATCTGGGCGATGTGGATGTGCCGGTGAATTTTGCCGGCGTGCCCTTCGTTCCTGGCCATTGGCTGTATGCCGATGCCAATGGCGTGCTGGTGGCGCCGCAACCGCTGGCGCTGGATGGCGCCGGCGGATCGATCTGACCAACAACCTGAAGGTGATGCAGTGACCTTGAACCGATGGCTGAGTGGGGGCGTGCTGATGGTGGCAAGCTTGGTGACGACAACGCATGCGGCCGAGCTTCCCGCCGGCATGCAGCAGTTCGATGCGCAGATGGAACGCGTGCGCAAGCAGTTCGACGTGCCCGGTCTCGCGGTGGCCATCGTCAAGGACGGCCAGGTGGTGCTGGAGTGCGGCTACGGCGTGCGCGAGACCGGCAAGCCCGCGCCGGTGCAGGCCGACACGTTGTTTGCCATTGCCTCCAATACCAAGGCATTCACTGCCGCATCGCTGTCGATTCTGGCCGATGAAGGCAAGCTCTCGCTCGACGACAAGGTCATCGACCATCTGCCGTGGTTTCGCATGTCCGACCCGTATGTGAGCGGACAAATGCGCATCCGCGATCTGCTGGCGCACCGCAGCGGCCTGAGCCTGGGCGCTGGCGATCTGTTGTTCTGGCCCAGCACCAGCTATACCACCGAAGAGGTCGTGCAGCGCCTGGCCAAGGTGCCGCTGAAGGGCGGCTTTCGCGACCGCTATGCCTACGACAACATCCTGTACGCCGTTGCCCAGAAGGTGATCGAGCAGGTATCCGGGCAGAGTTACGCGGCGTTTCTGCAGCAACGCATCTTCGACCCGGTGGGCATGCGCGGCACGCGCTTCAACGCCGACCATCTGCAGCCCGGCGATCACGCGGCAGTCGGGCATGCCAAGTACGACTTTACCGAGCTGCGTACGGTGGCGCCGCTGACCTGGTCCAACAACTCCGGTGCCGGCGGCATCTATGCCAGCGCGCACGACATGGCGCTGTGGATGAACGTGCAGCTGGCCGGCGGCATCCTGCCCGATGGCAAACCCCTGTTCAGCGCCAAGCGTCAGCAGGAAATGTGGTCGATGATCACGCCGATCCCGATCGGCGAGGTGCAGGTGCCCGAGCTTGCCGCGGCGCGGCCGAACTTCGCCGGCTACGGTGAGGGCTGGAGCCTGAGCGACTACCGCGGCCATCGCATGGTCTGGCATACCGGCGGCTGGCCCGGCATGGTGTCGCGCCTGACGCTGCTGCCGGATCAGAAGCTGGGCGTGGTGGTGTTGACCAACCAGGAAGTGGGCGCTGCGTTCAACGCCGTGACCTTCCAGATGCTGGATGCGTTTTTGCAGGTGCCGTCCACGGACTGGACCGCCGCCTACGCCAAACTGGTGGAGAAGGCCGACAGCGATGCGGACGCAAGTTGGAAGAAGCACCAGGAAGCGCGTGCGGCGCGTTCGACGCCGTCGTTGCCGCTGCGCAGCTACGCGACCACCTATCGCGACCCCTGGTACGGCGATGTGGTGATCGTCCAGGATGGCAAGCGGCTGCGCATGCAGTTCGCCAAGACCGCCCAGTTGGTGGGCACGCTGGAGCATTGGCAGCACGACAGCTTCATCGTGCGCTGGGACGACCGCTCCTTGAATGCCGATGCCTTCGTCAATTTTGCGCTGACCCCGGATGGCGCGGTGCGCGAGATGCGCATGGAGCCGATTTCGCCGCTGACCGATTTCAGCTTCGATTTCCAGGACCTGGTGCTGACGCCGGTGCCGGCGCAGGCCGCTGCGGGCACATGATGCAGACAAGCGCCGATGGCCTGCGCGCCGTGCCTGGCGGGCCCAAGCGCGCAGGTGGGCTCAGATCGCCACGGCGGCCGCACGCTATCGGAGTGCGGCAGCTCCGGTTACGATCTGCGCACTTTTCAGGGATGTCGCCGCACGCATGACCACTCCGCAGATGTCGGTGTATTTCTTTTTGCAGGCTGCCGCGATTTTGTTGGTGTGCCGGCTGGTCGGCATGCTGGCCAAGCGCCTCGGGCAACCGCAGGTGGTGGGCGAAATGATTGCCGGCGTGATGCTGGGGCCTTCGTTGTTCGGCTTGCTGGCGCCGGGCGTGCAAGCAGCCCTGTTCCCCAAGCAGACCATGGACGTGCTGTATGTGTTCGCGCAGTTCGGCGTGGGCCTGTACATGTTCCTGGTCGGAACCGATTTCCGCGGCGACCACTTCCGCGCGCGCTATCGCAGCGCCATGAGCGTGTCGATGGCGGGCATCGCGGTGCCGTTCCTGCTGGCGTTTGCCATGTGCCCGTGGCTGATCAACGTGGAAGGCCTGTTTTCGGAACAGGCCAAGCTGACCGAAGCGTCGCTGTTCCTGGGCGCGGCCATTGCGATCACCGCCTTCCCGATGCTGGCGCGCATCATCCACGAACGCGGTCTGACCAATAGCCCGTTGGGCACCTTGGCGCTGACCGCCGGCGCGTTCGACGATGCGGCAGCGTGGTGCATTTTGGCCGTGGTGCTGGCCAGTTTCGGCGGCAGTTGGGGCAATGCCTACCTGGCCATCGGCGGCGGCATCGGCTATGCGGTGTTCATGATTTTCGTCGGCCGGCATCTGCTCAAGCGGCTGGCCGATCATGTGGTGCCCGGCCAGCCGCTGAGCAACAGTGTCCTGGCGGTGGTGCTGATCCTGTTCTGCGTCAGCGCCTGGGCGATGGATGCGATCGGCATCCATGCGGTGTTCGGCGGTTTCCTGCTCGGGGTCTGCTTGCCCAGGGGCGCATTGACCGAGAAGCTGCGCGAGATGCTGCAGCCGTTCGTCGTGGTGTTGCTGCTGCCGATGTTCTTCACCTATTCGGGCTTGAAAACCCAGCTCAGCGTGTTGCTGCAGCCGCAGATCATGCTGGCTGGCGTGGCGATCCTGGCCGCATCGTTCATCGGCAAGGGCGTGGCCTGCTGGGCCGCGGCGCGTGCGACCGGCGAGAACAACCGCGACGCGATGGCGATCGGCTCGCTGATGAATGCACGCGGGCTGATGGAGCTGATCATCATCAATATCGGCTTGCAGGCCGGTGTCATCGAACAGGGCCTGTTCTCGGTGCTGGTGCTGATGGCGATCGTGTCCACGCTGATGGCCACTCCGTTGTTCAACTGGATCATGCGCCGCCACGCCCATGTGAGCGATGCGGTGCCGAGCCTGCAATCGCGGTGATCGGGCGCGCAACTGCCCGCGGGTGCGGGCACTTGCACTGGCGTGTGCGCGGCCGAGCGTTGCGTCAACGCCCCAGCGGTAACTGCACGCTGGCCAGCAGGCCACCGCCGGGGCGATTGCTGACGACCAGTTGGCCATCGTGCGCCTGGCAGATGGCCGAGGCGATCGCCAGGCCCAGGCCGCTGCCGCCGGAATGCCGCGCGCGCGAGCTGTCGGCACGCCAGAAGCGGTCCAGCAGGTGCGGCAGTTGCGCAGGCGCCACGCCGGGACCGCGGTCGCCGACGGTGAGCTGCACGCTGTTGCCGTCGCGACGCACCTGGATCTCCAGCAGCTTGCCGGCTGCGGCGTAGCGCAACGCGTTATCGATCAGGATCGACAGCACCTGGCCCAGCCGGTGCCGGTCGGCATGCAGGCGCAGCGCCGGATGCGTGGGGTAGTGGATGGTCATCTGCGCCTCGCGCAGTGCCGGCCCTGCCCATTCGATACGCTCGGCGACGAGCTCCCGCAGCTCGACGCTTTCCGGCTCCAGCACCAGCTGGCCGGCACGCGCCAGCGACACCAGGTGCAGGTCGCCGATCAGGCGATTGATCTGCTCCAGCTGGCGATGTACCAGCCGCAGTTGCTCGGGTTCGCGCGGGAAAACGTCGTCCAGCATGCCTTGCACGCGTCCCATCGCGGCATTGAGCGGGGTGCGCAATTCATGCGCCAGCATCGCGCTGGAGTCGCGTAATTCGCGCTCGTACTGCTGCAGCCTGCCGCTCATCGTATTGAAGTCCTCGGCCAGCGCGGTGAGCTCGTCCGGCGCGCCGCGCACCACTTGTGCGCGTGCGCCGAAATCGCCATCGCTGACCCGGTGCGCCGCGAAAGCCACCTGCGAAAACTGCCGCGAGAGCGGCCGCGACGCGAGCAGGCCGCAGAACAAAATGACCGGCACCGAGATGGCCATCATGGCGCCCAGCATCCACCAGTCCGGATTGGCCAGCCCGGGCAGGAAATTTTCGATGTCGTAATAGCGCTGGAACAGCTCCCACAGGCGGGCCTGGTTGGCCCTGGGCTGCTCGATCAGCTCGGAGATCTCCGCACGCGGCCCGGCCGGCACGGTGCTCAGGATCAGGCTGTAGCGCAGGTTGAAATAGCACCACATGCCGAACGCGATGACCATCATGGTCACCACCGCCAGCGCGCTCATGCGCAGCCCCACCCACCACCACAGGGGCGCCTGGTTGCGCCAGGCATGAAACCGCCGCAGCACCTTCATTGAAAGCGATACCCCACTGCACGCACGGTGACCAGCACACCGGTGATGCCATGCACTTCGAGTTTGCGGCGCAGGTTGTGGATGTGCGAGTCCACCACCCGTTCCAATGCATCGCTGTCGGGCAGGCAGGCGTCGAGCAGTTCGCTGCGCGTAAAGGCCTTGAACGGCGTCTTGAGCAGCAGCGCGAGCAGGTTGAATTCGGTCGGGGTCAGATCCAGCGCCACGCTGTCGCCGTTTTCGTGTTGCACGCTGGCCACCACGGCGGCCGGATCCACGCTGAGCCGACCGTGCTGCAACGGCTCGCCCGGTGCGCGCACCGCCACGCTCCGGCGTAGCACCGCATGCACGCGCGCCACCACCTCCTTGGGGCTGTACGGCTTGACCACGTAATCGTCGGCGCCGTAGCGCAGGGCGCCGAGCTTTTCCGGCTCGTCGCCGATGGCGGTGACCATGATCACCGGCGTGTCGCCGGCGCGGCGGATCGTCGACAGCACCTCGATGCCGCTGAGCTTGGGCAGCATCACGTCCAGCAGCACCAGATCCGGTGCCCATTGCCGGTGTAGCTGGATGGCGCGTTCGCCATCGCCGGCCACCGCCACATCGAAGCCGTCGCGGCGCAGATAGGCCTCCAGAATGCTGGCGCTATCGCTGTCGTCTTCCACCAGCAGAACCTTTTTGCCTGTCATGGCGTGTTGCCCTGTCGTCTCGATCAAATCTGGATAATTCCCGAAAACAACCTGGACGCTGCGGGTCGAGGATGTCGGTCGAGATTGGCTCTGTGCTCCGACATCATGATTCCACAAATTATTCCGCATCGTTGGTCTTGCGTGTGCCTGGTTGCCGCCAGTGCGGTGCTGTCTGCTGGCTGCTCGCTGACGCCGGCCTACCAGCGCCCGGTGGTCAGCGTGCCGGCCACGTTCGGCAGCCCGCAGGCCGCACCCGCACCGGCATCCGCTCAGCCCGACGCCGATGCGACCGCCGCGGTCGCGTTGAACGCGCAAGAGCGCGCGTTTCTGCAGGCCTTCGCGCCAGACCGCGACCTGCGGCCGCTGGTCGAACGTGCCTTGGCCCACAACGGCGATTTCCGCCGTGCGGCGTTGCAGGTAGAACAGGCGCGTGCGCAATACGGCATCGCGCAGGCGTCGCGCCTGCCGACGCTCGCCGTCGGCGCACAGCAGCTGCGGCAACATTTCGACAACCCGACGCTGGATGCGCGTTACCAGCAGGATCTGGTGATTGCCAATGCGGGGATCGGCAATTTCGAAGTGGACTTTTTCGGCAAGCTGCAGGCGATGTCCGAGGCCGCACGCCAGCGCTACTTGGCCAGCACCCATGGCCGCGACGCGGCGCGTGGCGCCCTGATTGCAGAGGTGCTGCGCGCCTACACCGCCGAGCGCACCACCGCGCAGGCGCTGCACCAGCTGCAATCGCTGGATGCCGACAGCGCTGCATTGCTTGCCATCGCCGAGCGGCAATATCAGGTGGGGCTGATTGCGCGCGACGAGCGCGATGCGCAGCAGCGGCAGGCCGACCAGGCCCATGTGGCGGCCCTGCAGGGCAACGACAACCACGCCGCTGCGGTGCGCGCGCTGCAATTGCTGGCCGGCTACGACAGCACGCCGGTACCCGGCGATCTGCAGGGGCTGATCGCCGCCGATACGTCGGCAAGTGCGTGGCGCGCGCTGGATTCGTCGCTGTTGCTGCAACGCCCGGACATCCAGCAGGCCGAGCTGGAGCTGCGCGCGGCCAATGCCGATATCGGCGCGGCGCGCGCGGCGTTTTTTCCGTCGATCACCTTGAGCAGCAGCGTGGGCACGGCCAGCGACGGATTGAACGGCTTGTTTTCTGCAGGCCACGGCGTGTGGAGCTTCATGCCGCAAGTGAATCTGCCGTTGTTCGATGGCGGCCGCAATCGCGCCAACCTGGACCTGGCGCAACTGCGCAAACGCGCCGATGTGGTTGCCTACGAGCAGGCAATCGAAGCGGCATTTCGCGAGGTCGCCAACGCGCTCGACGCCCACGCCACCTTGTCGCAGGCCGAGCCGCGCTCGCGCGAGCAGGTCGAACGCGAGCAACTGCGACTTGCTCGCATGCAACAACGCGTGGATGCCGGTCTTCAAGACCGCAGCGCGCTGCTGGCCGAGCGGACCCGCATCGCCCAAACCGAACTCGATTACCTGGATACCGCACGCCAACGCGTGCTGAGCCGTATTGCGCTGTTTCAGGCGTTCTATGGCGTGCGCCTGCCCACCGCTTCCTGACTTCCGACGGAGACTTTCGATGAACGTATCGTCTTTCAATCGCCTGCGTGGCAACCATGTGGTTCGCGCCAGCGTCCTTGCCTGCATGAGCGCCATCCCGTGCATCGCGCACGCACAAACCGATCTGACCGGAAGTTCGCGCCTGCTGGGAGACCGCACCGAGATCACCGCCGGCGCCGCAGCGGTGGCCACGCCGGAGTATGCCGGTGCCGAGCGCGCGCGCGTGCAATTCAACCCGGTGCTGGTGGTGCAGCGCGGCGTGTTGTTCTTCGACACCTCGCGCGGTGGAGGCCTGCAATTCCAGAGCAAGTCCGGCTTCTACATATCGCAATCGCTGTATTACGACCTGGGACGGCTGCAACGCGACAGCAACTGGCGGCCGGGCTCGCGCCTGCTGGCCGGCATGGGCGATGTGCCTGGCTCGGTGACGGCACGTACGCTGGTGATGCAGCAAGTGACGCCCTACATGAACGTCAATGCGGAGGCGGAATTCACGCTCAAGGATGCTGCGCGCCGCAACCGCTATCGCGCCGGGATGGAGTTCACCCTGCTGCATAGCGCCAGCGACACGGTCACCCTGGACCTGGACGTGCATGGCGGCGACCGCCGCTTCAATCAGGCTTACTTCGGTGTCAGCGATGCGCAAGCCGCGCGCACCCGCTTTGCCGCCTTCAATGCCGGGTCCGGTGCGTATGCCGCCGCGGTAGGTGGCAGCTGGACGCACTCGCTGGGCGAGCACTGGGCCACCACGGTGGGGGTCACCGGAACGCGCTACCTGGACAACGCCGAAGACAGCCCGCTGGTGGCACGCCGCAGCGTGGTGAGCGGCAACCTTGCACTGACCTACAGCCGCTGAGCGGCATACACCGGGGGATCGAATGATGACGATGTTTTATCGCGGCCTGGTGTGCGGCACGTTGCTGCTGGGACTGGCCGCATGCAGCGGGCCGGATGCGCCGGCCACCGAGACACCGCGCGCGGTGAAGCTGGAGCGCTTCGGCAGCGGGAGCGATAACCCGCTGCAGGTGCCGGCGCTGGTGCGCCAGGAACAACGCGCCGAGCTGGGGTTCGAAGGGGCAGGCCGTCTGTCGGCAGTGCTGGTGGATGTCGGCGACCGTGTGACCCGCGGGCAACTGCTGGCACGGCTGGACGATGAACCGCTGCGCCTGCGCGAACAGCAGGCCGATGCCAACGTGCGCGCGGCACTGGCGCAGTCTGGCGAACGGCAACTGCAATTGCGCCAGCAACAGGCAATGTTCGATGACGGCGCCAGTTCCAATGCCACCTTGACGGCCGCGCGGGCGGCGGCAGATGCGGCCGCCGCGCAGCTGCAGGTGGCCAGGGCCGACCTGGCCATGGCGCGCCGCGGCACGCGTTTGGGCGAGCTTCGTGCGCCCTTCGATGGCAGCGTGGTGGCGCGCCTGCAGCAGCCGCAGGCCGATGTGGCGGCGGGGCAGGTGGTGCTGCAGGTGGAAGGGCAGGGCCGTGTGCAACTGGTCGCCACGCTGCCGGCAACTGCCGGTGCCGGCCTGGCGCCGGGGCAGACCGTGCGTGCCCGCATGGATACGGGCGAGGCGCCGATCGAACTGCGTCTGCGCAGTCTTTCCAGCCGCCTGGACAATGCCACGACCGTACAGGCGTTGCTGGAACCGCTCGCCGCCGCGCCGTCGCTGCGTAGCGGCGACAGCGTGATGCTGACGCTGCCGCCTCCTGCCGCTTCCACGCCGAGCGTGCCGTTGTCGGCGGTATTGCCCCGGCTCAACCGGCAGCGGGCCAGCGTGTTCGTTTACCAGCCGGCAAAGCGGGCCGTGATCGAACGCGCGGTCGACCTGGGGACGATCGTCGGCGAGCGTGTGCAGATTCTGCGCGGGCTGCGTGCAGGCGAGCAGGTGGTGAGCGCCGGGGTGGGCTTCTTGGTGAACGGCCAGCCGGTGACGCCACTGCAGGCGCAAACGCAGCTGAGCGGAGGTCGCACGCCATGAAGCTGACCCAGATGGCGATGCGCTCGAGCCGGCTGACGCTGTTTGCCGCAGCGATGATCCTGATCGGCGGCATCGTGGCGTTTCTCGGTTTCCCATCGCAGGAAGAACCGTCGGTGACCGTGCGCGACACGCTGGTGTCGGTGGCCTATCCCGGCATGCCCAGCGAGCAGGTGGAAAACCTGCTGGCGCGTCCGGTGGAAGAGCGCTTGCGCGAGTTGGCCGGCATCAAGCGCATCGTCACCACGGTGCACCCGGGCAGCGCGATCGTGCAGCTGACCGCCTATGACGATGTGCAGGATCTGCCTGCGCTGTGGCAGCGCGTTCGCGCCAAGGCCGCGGAGGCCGGCGCGCAATTGCCTGCGGGCACGCTTGGCCCCTTCGTCGACGACGACTTCGGGCGCGTGTCGGTAGCCTCGATTGCGGTGACCGCAACGGGCTTTTCGATGAGCGAAATGCGCGCCCCGTTGCGGCGCATGCGCGAGCAGCTATACGCCTTGCCCGGCGTGGAGCAGGTGAAGGTGTATGGCCTGCAGGACGAGGCAGTGTATGTGTCGTTCGATCGCGCGCGGTTGCTGGCGAGCGGATTGACGCCCTCCAGCGTGATGGCGCAGTTACGCGCGCAGAATGTGGTGGGCTCCGGTGGGCAGGTCGCGGTGTCCGGGCTGGCGCTGACCGTGGCCACGTCCGGCGAAATCCGCACGCCTGAGCAGTTGCGCGGCGTGTTGCTGAGCGTGCCAGGCGCGCCTGCCGGCGGTACCCGCGAAGTGACCCTGGGCGAGCTGGCACAGGTGCAGGTGATGCCGACCGACCCGCCGCAAAGCGCGGCCGTCTACCAGGGACAGCCGGCGGTGGTGGTCTCGGTCTCGATGCAGCCCGGCACCAATATCGCCGACTTCGGCAAGGCGCTGCGCGCCAAGCTCGACGACACCGCGCGTGAGCTGCCTGTCGGCTTCACCCAGCATGTGGTGAGCTTCCAGGCCGATGTGGTCGAGCGCGAGATGGGCAAGATGCATCACGTCATGGGCGAGACCATTGTCATCGTCATGGCGGTGGTGATGCTGTTTCTGGGTTGGCGCACCGGGTTGATCGTCGGCGCGATCGTGCCGTTGACCATCTTCGCCTCGCTGATCGTCATGCGTGTGCTGGACGTGGAGCTGCAGACGGTCTCGATTGCCGCCATCATTCTTGCGTTGGGCTTGTTGGTGGACAACGGCATCGTGATTGCCGAAGACATCGAGCGCCGTCTGGTGGCCGGCGAGGAACGCCGCCAGGCCTGCATCGACGCGGGCCGGACGTTGGCGACACCCTTGCTGACCTCCTCGTTGGTCATCGTGCTGGCGTTCTCGCCGTTCTTCTTCGGCCAGACCAGCACCAACGAATACCTGCGCTCGCTGGCTACCGTGCTCGGCGTGACGCTGCTGGGCTCGTGGTTGCTGAGCATCACGGTGACGCCGCTGCTGTGCATGTACTTCGCCAAGGTGCATGTCGCCAAGACCAGCGATGCAGGCGAGTCGCGTTTCTATCGCGGCTACCGCCGTGTGATCGAACGCGTGCTGCAGCACAAGGTGCTGTTCATCGGTGCGATGACGGCGACGCTGGCGGTGGCGGTCACCGTGCTGGTGTCCATTCCGTACGACTTCCTGCCCAAGTCCGACCGCCTGCAGTTCCAGATGCCGGTGACGTTGCAGGCGGGCAGCGATGCACGCCAGACCCTGCGCACGGTGAGTGAACTCAGCCGCTGGTTGGGCGACCGCCATGCGAACCCCGAGGTGGTGGACAGCATCGGGTATGTCGCCGATGGCGGGCCGCGCATCGTGTTGGGCCTGAACCCGCCGCTGCCGGCGGCCAACCAGGCCTACTTCACGGTCAGCGTGCGGCCGGGGACCGACATCGATGCGGTGATCGCACGGGTGCGCTCGCATGTGCGCAGCCACTTCCCCGCGCTGCGTGCCGAGCCCAAGCGCTTTTCGCTGGGCGCCACCGAAGCCGGAATGGCGGTGTATCGCGTGGTGGGTCCGGACGAGGCCGTCCTGCGCAGCAGCGCTGCCGCGATTGCCAGGGCGTTGCGGGCGGTGCCGGGCACCGTGGACGTGCAGGACGATTGGCAGGCGCGCATTCCGCGCTACGTGGTGCAGGTAGACCAGCTCAAGGCCCGCCGCGCCGGTGTGAGCAGCGAAGACATTGCGCAGGCCTTGCAGGGGCGCTACAGCGGCGTGGACGCCACCTTGATCCGCGACGATGGCACCGATGTGCCGGTCGTCGTGCGCGGCAGCACCGACGAGCGTGCCGCCAACGGCAATCCGGCCGATACGTTGGTGTACCCGCAGGCAGGCGGCGCACCGGTGCCGTTGGCGGCGGTCGCCACGGTGCTGCGCGACAGCGAGCCGTCGGCGATCCAGCGGCGCAACCTCAGCCGTGCCATCACCGTGACCGCACGCAACCCGCAACTGACCGCGACCGAGATCGTCGAACGGCTGTCCGCGCCAATCGCCGCGCTCAAGTTGCCGCCCGGCTACCGCGTGGAGATCGGTGGCGAGCTGGAAGATTCGGCCGAAGCCAATCAGGCCTTGCTGCACTACATGCCGCATGCGCTGGGCGCGATCCTGTTGCTGTTCGTGTGGCAGTTCAACTCGTTCCGCAAGTTGTTCATCGTGCTGTCGGCGGTGCCTTTCGTGCTGATCGGTGCGGCACTGGCGCTGGTGATAACCGGCTATCCGTTCGGCTTCATGGCGACCTTCGGCCTGCTGGCGCTGGCCGGCATCATCGTCAACAACGCGGTGTTGCTGCTGGAGCGCATCGAAGCCGAACTTGCCGATGGCCTGCCGCGCCGCGACGCGGTGGTGGCGGCCGCGGTCAAGCGGCTGCGCCCGATCGTCATGACCAAGCTCACCTGCATCGTTGGCCTGGTACCGCTGATGCTGTTTGCAGGCCCACTGTGGACGGGCATGGCCATCACCATGATCGGTGGGCTGGCATTGGGCACGCTGGTGACGCTGGGCCTGATTCCGATCCTGTATGACCTGCTGTTCGGTTTGCGCCTGCGCCGCCGTGCCTGAGCGTTGTCAGCAAACCGCAGCCAGTCGCGGCCAGGCGGGCGTGGATGGAGCGCTCAGAGTGCGGATGTACATGGGGTACATCCCGACCCATGCACAGGCCGCGCGCGCCTGGCGTTGCGCAGTCGACTGACGCGCGGAGCTGGACAGCTTCTGCATTCGCCTGCCTGGCACGCCATACTGGTAACAGGCAGGCAAACGCATCACACGATGACCAAGGCAAGAAAGAAATCCGCGCAGCAAGCGCTGCAGGCACCTGCGCCGGTGTATCAACTGCATGTGGCATTGACCGGCAGTGCGCCGCTGATCTGGCGGCGCCTGCTGGTGTCCGGTGCGGTGCGCCTGGCCACGCTGCATCGCGTGTTGCAGCCGGTGATGGGCTGGACTGGCATCCATCCCTACGAGTTCGACCTCGGTGGCGGACGTTATGGCGAATCCGGGCTGGATGTGCCCGAGCGTCCCCGGCTCAAGCACGCCGGACGTGTCACGCTGGAAAGCGCGGTGGGCGAGCTAGAAGGCTTCGATTATTTCTACGGCGCCGGCGCCGGCTGGCAACATCGCCTGCACGTGGAAGCGCGGTTGCCGGCCGATGCCGGCCTGCGCGTAGCGCGCTGCATGGACGGTGCCAATGCCTGTCCGCCGGAGCGCAGTGGCGGCATCGGTCATTACCAGGCGCTGTTGCGCATCATCGCCGACCCGGACCACCCGCAGCATGTGCAGGAACTGGCGAGCTTGGGTGGGCGCTTGGAACCCGGGCATTTCGATCTGCCGGAGGTCAATCGCCTGCTCGCGCGCGTGCGCGAGTGACAGCGGTGGCGCCTCAGGGGCGAAGGCGCTGCAGACCTCGTCTCTAGTTTCTCATCGCCAGAGCATTGACGCATTGCATGGGCTGACCAGGCCGCGCGTGCCGATCCGCGCCACTGCGGCTTGACGCCCGATCGGCTAGCCTGGGACCCCGGTTTTTTTGAAGTCTGCGCCATGTTCCGCTGGTTCGAGTCCCTGATCGATATTTTCCCGCCGATCGAGCGGGAGATGCCGCCACGCAGCGTGTGGCGCTTCTATCTGCATTATCTGCGGCCGTTGTGGCCGATCCTGCTAGCCACCTTGATCGCCGGGCTGTTGCTGGCGCTGGTGGAAGTGGCGATGTTCGATTTCCTCGGCCGCATCGTCGACATGCTTGCCGGCAAGCCAGGGCCGGATTTCTTCCGGCAGCATGCGGGCGAACTGATCTGGATGGCGGTGATCACGCTGGTGGCAAGGCCGTTTTTCACCGGCTTGCACAATTTGTTGGTCAATCAGGCGATCGTGCCGGGCCTGAGCAACCGTTCGCGCTGGCTGATGCACAACTACGTGGTGCGCCAGAGCCTGGGCTTCTTCAACAACGATTTTGCCGGGCGCATCGCCAACCGGGTGATGCAGACCGGCACCTCGCTGCGCGAATCGGCCGTGCAGATGGTGGATGCACTGTGGTACATCGTGGTCTATACCGGCAGTGCGCTGTGGCTGTTCGCGCAGGCAGACCCCTGGTTGATGGCGCCGCTGCTGCTCTGGCTGGTGGTGTACGTCGCGCTGATGGCGTTCTTCGTGCCGCGCATGAAGGCGCGCGCATGGGTTGCCTCCGATGCGCGCTCCAAGGCGACCGGCCGCATAGTCGATGGCTATACCAATATTTCCACGCTCAAGTTGTTCGCCCATGCCGGCCGCGAACAGGCGTATGTGCGCGATGCCATCGACGAGCTGGCGGTCAAGCATCGCGGGCAGACCCGGGTGACCACCGCCATGGATACCGCCATCGCCGTGGCAAACGGTTTTTTGATCGTGGGGACCTGCGCGCTGGCGCTGTGGTTGTGGAGCCGCGGCCAGATCAGCGTGGGCGCGATCACCCTGGCCACCGGCTTGGTGATCCGTATCCACAACATGTCCGGCTGGATCATGTGGACGGTCAACGGCATCTTCGAGGACATCGGCACCGTGCAGGACGGCATGCAGACCATCTCGCAACCGGTGCAGGTACAGGATGCAGCGGATGCGGTGCCGCTGCAGGTAACCCAGGGGCAGGTGCAGTTCGAGCACATCCATTTCCACTACGGCAAGCGCGGTGGGGTGATTGCCGGGCTGGATCTGCAGGTGCGCGCCGGCGAAAAGATCGGCCTGGTCGGGCCGTCCGGTGCCGGCAAATCCACCCTGGTCAATGTGTTGCTGCGGCTGTACGACCTGGAGCAGGGCCGCATCCTGATCGACGGGCAGGACATCGCAAGCGTGACGCAGGAAAGCCTGCGCGGGCAGATCGGGTTGGTGACCCAGGACACCTCGCTGTTGCATCGCTCGATCCGCGATAACCTGCTGTACGGGCGGCCGCAGGCCAGCGAGGCGCAACTTCTCGACGCCGTGCGCAAGGCCCGCGCCGACAGTTTCATCGACACGCTGATCGATGGCGAAGGCCGTCGCGGTTTCGATGCGCATGTGGGCGAGCGCGGGGTGAAACTCTCCGGCGGTCAGCGCCAGCGCATTGCAATTGCGCGGGTATTGCTCAAGGACGCGCCGATCCTGATCCTGGACGAGGCGACCTCGGCGCTGGATTCGGAAGTGGAGGCCGCCATCCAGGACAGCCTGGACGCGCTGATGGGCAACAAGACGGTGATTGCCATCGCGCATCGGCTCTCGACCATCGCGCGCATGGACCGGCTGGTGGTGATGGACGGCGGCCGCATCGTCGAGACCGGCACGCATGCGGAGTTGATCGCGCATGGCGGACTGTATGCGCGCCTGTGGGCGCGGCAGACCGGTGGATTTGTTGCTGCGGATGCGTGATTGAAGAGATGCGCGAGCTCGGCGCGACCGTAGCCCTTCTCCTGCGTGCGGGAGAGGGGCCACATGCGACCGCTTATTCGGCCGCCGTAGGACGCCGCTCTCCCGCGTGCGGGAGAGGGGGTGGGGCGAGGGCACGGTGAGGGCACGTGGGAAGCCACCTGCCGTTTCATTCCGAAGGCGCGTGGCGACGCGTTTGGCATCGCAGGCGGTGACACCTCTGCGAGGCGCCCCCTGCGGGGCACCTTCTCCCGCGCGCGGGAGAAGGGCCGCATGCAACCGCTTATTCGGCTGCCGGAGCACGCCCCTCTCCCGCGTGCGGGAGAGGGGTTGGGGTGAGGGCACGTGGGAAGCCACTTGGTGTGTCATTTCTGGAGGCGCGTGGCGACGCGTTCGACGCCGTAGGTGGTGACACCTTTTTGCCAGGCGCCCCCCTGCGGGGCAATTTCTCCCGTGCGCGGGAGAAGGGCCGCATGCAGCAGCTTATTCGGCTGCCGGAGCACGCCCCTCTCCCGCATGCGGGAGAGGGGTTGGGGTGAGGGCACGGGGGAAGCCACTCGGTGTGTCATTTCTGGAGGCGCGTAGCGACGCGTTCGACATCGTAGGTGGTGACACCTTTTTGCCAGGCGCCCCCCTGCGGGGCACCTTCTCCCGCGTGCGGGAGAAGGGCCACATGCAACCGCTTGTTCGGCTGCCGTAGAACGCCCCTCTCCCGCGCGTGGGTGAAGGATCAATCACTCGATCGGTTGATCCAGCATCAGCTCGCGCGCGAAGCGGACCGGCGGTGCGCCGTACGACAGCATCTGGTCGTGATAGGCCTTCAGGTTGAAGGTCTCGCCGAGCTTGTCCTGTACCGCCTTGCGCGTGTCCAGATGTTCCTGCACGCCAACGAAGTAGGTCGGCAGCTGTGCGGACGAGAGCTGTGCACGCACCCACTTGCCCGCCGCTTCGCTTTCCTGCTGGAAGGTGTCGTGGGTCATCAGGTGCATCGCCTTGTCGCGATCCCAGCCGTCCACATGCACGCCCTGGTCGAGAATGGCATTGGCGATGGTGCGCAGGTAGAACTTGAGCTGCACCAGGTGGAACAGCGGGTCGTTATCCAGGTAACCCTGCTCCTGCATCATGCGCTCGGTGTACACCGCCCAGCCTTCGGCGAACATGCCAGAGCGCAGCACCGCGCGCAGCGTGGAGGGGAACTTGGCCGAATGCCAGCCTTCCAGGTAATGACCCGGGGTGCCCTCATGGATGCTGAGCAGCTGGATCATGCGGGTGTTGTATTCGCGCAGGAACGAATCGACCTGCTTGTCGTTCCAGTCGTCGGGAATCGGCGACACCGCGTAGAACGTCTTCAGATTCTTGTCGAGCGGGCCGGGCGAATCGCAATACGCCACCGCCACGCCACGCCACGCTGGAATTCCGGCATCAGGATGATGTCCACCGGCGAATCGGGCAGCGTCATCAAATCCTTCTGGCGCACGAACTCGGTCGATTGCGCCAGCGCGGCCTTGGCGGCGTCCACCACCTTGTCGCGCGCCGGCTTGTCGGCATACGCCAGCTCCAGGGCCGCTTCGATCGCCGCCTGCTGCTGGTCGTCGGTGGGCGATTCGGGCAACTTGGGGGCGCCGGGCTTGTCCTTGAGCACCGTGCGTGCAATCCCGTACATGTCGCTGCGCACGCGCTTGAGCTCGGATTCGGCACGCTGTTTGATGTCGGCACGCGACAGCGACGACAGCAGTGCGAATTTCAGCTTCTGATCGTATTTTTCCGCACCGATGCGGAAGTCGCCCTTGGCATTGGGGACCAGCACGGTGTCCAGCCAGGTCTGCTGCTCGGCCACTGCCTTGCGCAGGTTGTCGATGGCCGCCTGCGCACGCGCCGCCTCGATCGGGCCAAGCTGGCTGATGTTGGGCGCGATGAAGCTGTCGACGATGCTCAGGATGCCCTTGTTCTGCTTGGCCACCGTATCGGCATGGATCTTCGGCACGCGCGCCGGGTCCAGGTTCTCGCGTGCCTGCGCAAAGATGCTCGGGATCTTTTCCATGCGCTGGGTGGCCGCAGTCAGGCGCTCGGGCAGCGGCGCGAATTCGCGCGCCATCAGGCTGTACAGCGCGCTGCCGGCCAGGCCGTTGTAGACCTGCGGGTCCCAGGCCCAGCTTTGCAGCACCTCGGTATTCCAGATCTCCGATTGCAGCTGGTTGCGCAGAATGGCCGCATCCACCTGGTTCTCGCGCGAGAGCTTGGTGACGTCGATCGCATCCAGGGTGGCCAGCAGCTTCTTGCCCGCATCCACGCTGCGCTGGCGGCCGCCGGCGCTCAGGTCGTCGATCTGCGCATCGAAGCGATGGTCGCCGGTCTGGGTGGCGGTCACCGGCGACAGCTGCATCCAGGTGTCAAGGGCCTGTTTGGACAATGCGGCAAAGCGCGCATCCGGGGTCTGTGCGTCCTGGGCGGGAGCTGCGGTGGTGCCGGCTTGCGGCGATTCGGGCTGTTGCTGGCAGGCGCTGAGGCCGGCGAGCAGGGCGAGGACAAGCAGGCGTTGACGCATCGTGGGTCCTGGTGGAATCAAACCGCCAGCATAGGCATCTGCGCGCGCATGCGCATCCGCCATTGGTGTGGGTCAGCCAATAAATCGGCCGCCCCCACCGCCAGGCGGGCGCGGCCGAGGCTTGGACCTGCTTGTGCCGCTTGCACCCTCCGGCTTCTGCGCGCCCTCCAGGTTCCCTCACAGATGCTCACCACGCAGGGACGGCCGCCCCCGATCCTGCCAGCCGGTCAGCGGCGCGATCGCGCGGGGCACACGACGGGTGCACGTTGCGGGCGCGATCGCTCGTACACTCCGGTTCCCGGGCGCCGCCTCGCTCCTCAGGCTGCGCGTAGACGCAACATCATGCTTGCCACCCGCACGGTGGCCTGTTCCAAGGAGGATCACATGCACTATGCCGGTAGCTGTCATTGCGGACGCATCGCGTTCGATCTGCAGACCGAAGCGCCCATCACCGAGGTCTACGACTGCAACTGTTCGCTGTGTCGCCGCCGCGGCGGCTTGCTCTGGTTCGGCGCGCGCACCCAGCTGCAGCTTCAGGCCACGCCGGAAGCTGTCGGCAGCTACCGTTTCAACCAGCAGCACATCGATCACCACTATTGCCCGCAGTGCGGGATCGCGCCCTTCAGCGAAGGCCTCAATCCCAAGACCGGCGAAAATGGGCGTCGCGGTCAATGTGCGTTGCCTGCCGGCCCTGGATCTTGCCGGGCTGCAGGTGCATGCCGTCGACGGAGCCAGCCGATGAGCCGCGCCATGCAGCGGTACGCCACCGCGATGCTGCTGGGATGGGCGCTATGCGGGTGTGCGAAGCATCACGCAGAGATGGCGGCCGATGGCGGCGCTGCGGCGCCGGCACCGCCCGCCGCGCAGAGCAATGCGTTGGCCTACGAGC
This sequence comes from Xanthomonas sp. NCPPB 3569, assembly GCF_041475645.2. Lineage (NCBI taxonomy): Bacteria > Pseudomonadati > Pseudomonadota > Gammaproteobacteria > Lysobacterales > Lysobacteraceae > Xanthomonas > Xanthomonas sp. NCPPB 3569. Next base: position 3,279,921 of record NZ_CM192969.1, on the reverse strand, counting down.
ACGATGTGCGGATCGAGCTGCCTGCCGACCAGATCGGCCAGCGCATCGCCGCGATACGCACTGCCTGCCAGGGCGCGCAGTTCGGCGACTGCGCCTTGCTGGCGGTCGAGCAGGAAGGTGGGCGCGACCCCAGTGGGCGCGTCAGCGTACGGCTGGCGCCAGACGGGATCGAACCCATGGTGCAGTTGGCCGGCCAGCATGGCGATGTCGCCGCGCGTAGCACGCGGGCCGAAGACCTGGCGCAGCAGATCGCCGACACCAGCCTGGCGCAGGCCCGGCTGCAAAAAGAGCATGCGCGCCTGCTGGAATTGCAGCAGCGCCGCGATCTGGCGGTGACCGATCTGCTGGCCCTGTCCAAGCGGCTGGCCGAGATCGAGGCCGAAGCGCAGCAGACCCAACAGCAAGCCGCGCAACAGCAGCGTCGGGTGCGCACGCAGCTGCTGACGCTCAATTTCAGCAGCACCGGTGGCGAGCAGGGCAGGGGCGAGATCGCAGAAGCCGCTGCCGAGTTCGGCGAGGTGTTTTCCAGCAGCGTGGCATTCGTTATCCGCGCAGTGGCGGCGCTGCTGCCGGTGGCTGTGGTCGCACTGATCGCCGGCTGGTTGTTGCTGCAGGCGTGGCGCTGGCGCGTACGTCGGCGCCGGATGTCCTGATGCACCGCAGCTGCGCGGTACTGGCGCGCAGCTGCGGGGTCATTCGATTTGATGTTGCATGCGGCGTGCGTTGTCAGTGCTGGGCGCACGCGGCTCAAGCACGCAGCACATGCCAACGCGCAGCAGACGCGTCACAGCGTCACCTGCTATCCAGCCGGGCAGTCATGTGCGGCAAGTAGGTTGAGCCTGGCTCAACCTTCGTCGACTTCGTATTCCACAAACACATCCAGCTGCAGCGCCAGCTCTTGCACTGCGTCACGTACCTTCTGCGCGGTAGCCTCGTTGCCGGCTTCCACTTCGAACTCGTGGCTGCCCGGACCTTCGTCGTCCGACAGGCCTGCTGAGCTGGAATCTTCGTCGTCCAGGTGCGGCATCAGGTCGTCCACTTCTTCTACGTGCTCGATGCCGTCGATGCTTTGCAGCAGGTTGGCAATGGCACGCGCGTCGTCGTCGGTGCCGGTGATGCGCATGCGCAGGGTAGGCATGGGAGTATCCTGTGGATTGGGGACATCAAGCCTAGGCATCGCCAGGACAAAACCAGGTGACGGTGCGCTGCTCACATCACGCCGGCTGTGCCGGCCATGCCTGGCGTGTGACCGGGTCGGAATGCATTACCCGGCTCACTGCGGCGCGCAGCATCGTCGGCATGACGTAGTGGTGATGCGCGTGATGGATGCAGGCCATGTAAATGCGGCCAAACCAGTTGCGGCAGCTCACCCGTGTGGCCATCGTCAGCTCGATCTCGTGCGTGCCGACCCGACGCAGTGCCACCGACGAGCGGAAGCGCAGATGTTTGTCGTCGGCGCCCAGCACGATCTGCACTTGCTGCCCATCGGCGTCGCTGCGTTGTGCCAGCACCGGGAAGCGCCCGGCGAAACGGTGCGCTGCGCTCGGGTCGAGCAACGAAGACACCGGGCAGCCTAGATGCGAGGTGCGTAGTCCCAATGGCTTGACCATCAGGTTGCGCAGACGCATCAAACCGCTCACGCCGCCCGGCGGCTGATCGATGAATGCCTGCAGCAAGTCGCACATCAGGCCTTGCAGGCTGTCGCTGCGCAGTTGGCGTGTGTCCAAACGCAGCTGATGGGTGTCCTGAAAATGCACCTGCCCGCCCAACTGCTCGCGCAGCAATGCATCGGCCGGCAGTGCCTGCAGCGAGCGGATCCGTAGCGGTGCCACACGGGTGGCGACAAATCCGGGGCGGCGGGTACGCGGCGGCAGCTGGCGGATGCGCCCGCTCCAGCGGCGCGCACGGCCACAGACGCGCTGCTGCCAGCTCTGCGGTTTGACGTGCAGCGACAGCGACACGGTAGGTACATCCGCCGCATGAAAGGCATTGGACTGCAGCAGCGCCGCGACGGGAGGCGGCAGCAGCTCGGTCAAGCTGGCAATGGTCGCCGTGCCTTGCGTGACCAAGGCTTGCTGCTCGGGGCTCAAGTCGCCGCCGGCTTCGTCCGGATGGCAGGACAGCGCAAAGAACGCCGAGTGTGGCGCGTTCCGCTGCGAAGGTACGAACTGGTGCCACGTTCCGCCGCCGAAGCGCACCGTAAACAGGCTGTCGCCGGGCAGATCCACGTAGCGCAACGCCTGCAAGAAGGCCCGCGGGTCCCGACGCACCTGCTGCGCCGACGCGGTGGAAAAGCGCAGTTGTGCACCGCCGCTTCCGGTGATTGCGGTGAACACGCGATTGCCGGCATGGCAGTGAAACGGATGCCCCTGCGGCCCGACCGGAAACGAAAATAGCGAGGCACGATCGTCATGGCCGAAGTCGGGTGCGGACAGCTGCGCCGACGGTTCATCCAGGGCATCGTGGTGCGCAGGGTGGCATCGCTGCCGTTCGCCGGTCTGCGCAATCAAGCTATCGCCTGCGCCTGGGTCCAGTTGCGCGATCAGCATCACCTCGACCGGGCGGCCACCGCTGTACGAGGGCAGCGATACACGTGGAAAGCTTGTGTCTGCGACGATCCGTTGGGGGTCCATGGCATGTCCTTGCAGCAGAAGTCGAGTGGAGGATCAGCGGGTCTTTTTCGCCAGCTTGCGCGACTCGCGCTGCAGCGGGCCTGCCTTGGGACAGACCTCGAATGCGAAGCCGCTGAGCGTATTGACCATGTTGTCGGGCGTCAGCCGATACACCACGAATTGGCCGCGGCGCTCGCTGCTGACCAGCCCGGCCGCAGACAGCACGGAGAGATGGCGCGAAATTGCTGGTGCGCTCATCGCAAACCGTTCGCCGATCTGTCCGGCAGTCAATTCCTGCGCAGACAGGTAGGCCAGGATTTCCCGGCGTGGCCGGGAAGCCAGGGCTTCGAAAATGCGATCGATGGACATGGATGGGGTTAGCTAATTAACGAATTAGCTAATTAATGATCTTGATGGGGCTGGCTGTCAAGCGATTTATGCAGCGTCGCTCAGGGCGTGTTTGTCGCTCTCTCCTGCAGGGCGCCGATGCAATGCTTGCGCGCCAATGGCGCGCGCGCTCTTGGCGCGGGCAAGGGCGCGGCACGGGGCGGAGGTGAGGGGACGGGGCGAACCCGCAAGTGCAGCAGGCTCCACTACCGCGCTCTTACCGTCATCCGCCCCTGCGGCGCACCTTTTCCCCTAGCGCGAAGGGGCAGCAAAATCTTCGAGATCCCCGGGTGATTTCATTTCGCCGCCGATGCGCTAGGCAAACGTCGCCGCGCACGCGGCTCCTGTACATCTTCGCTCCGCGGCAACGCCACCAGCTCGGCAGGCAGTGCCGGCATCGGGGTGCGTTCGTCCTGTGCTTCGCGCTTGAGCCAGTCGATGAACAATGCCGCGGCCGGGCTGAGCTCGCGGTGGCTGGGGTGCACGATGTAGTACGCGTAACGCGCCTTGAGCGTGGGGCCGGGCAGGCGTACCAGTTCGTAACGCTGCAGGTAGGGCTGGGCGATGTGCTTGCGCGCCAGCACCGCGCCCAGGCCATACACGGCGGCGCGCATCGCGTCGGTGCTGTCGTTGAAGGTGTGCATGGGCGGCACGGTGGTACCGCGGACCTGGGCTGCGCGGAACCAGTCGCGCCACCCCTGCGGCGACATTTCGGTCAGTAGCGGCAATTGCGCGATCTGTGCCGGCGTGCGCAGGGCAGCCACTTCCGGCAACGACGGCGAGGCCACCGGGAACAGCTCGTCGTCCATCAGATGATGCGAGGTCAGTCCGGGCCATGCGCCTTGGCCATAGCGAATGCCCAGGTCCGGGCCGCCTTCTTCGAAACGCGAAAACGCCGTATCTGATTGCAGGTCCATGCGGATATGCGGATAGGCGCGGCAAAAACGCGGCAGCCGCGGCAACAACCAGCAGTACGACAGCGACCGCAACGTGGTGACGCGCAGTGGAATGGCATCTTCGCGCGGATGCAGGTTGCCGGCGACCGCAGCAATCTCGGCGAGCGCGGCGGTGGCCGCATCGGCCAGCTGGCGGCCTTCGGCGGTGAGCTTGACGCCGCGCGGTAGCCGCTGGAACAAGGTCGCACCCAGCAGCGCTTCGAGCTTGCGCACATGGTGGCTGACTGCGCTGGCGGTGAGGTGCAGTTCTTCGGCGGCGTGGGCGAAGTTCTGGTGGCGGGCGGCCGCGGCGAACACGCCCAGCGCAGGCAACAGGGTAGGGCGCAGATTCATCGAGGCATGAGTGAGATTTGTGGCTCGCCCCGATACTACGCGCTTGTCGCGCCCATGGCGGCAACCGATGCTGCGTCATCCCTTCGCGACGATCGTGCCATGTCTCTTTGTCTGCCTGCTGCTGTCTTCTGCCGTTTCATTCCTGCATGGCACGGTTCGGGAGCACGGCCATGAGCGCCCAATCTCCGGCGCAGGCGGAGCTTGCGGTCCACCACTGGCGCACGCCGCTTGAGCTTGGTTTCTTGGGCGTCGTGTGGGGCTGCTCGTTCCTGTTCATGCGCGTGGCCGCGCCCAAGTTCGGCACCGTGGCACTGGTGGAAATTCGCCTGGCGCTGGGTGCGTTGGTGCTGCTGCCATTCCTGTGGCTGGCACGCGAACGTTTCCCGTTGCATCGCTGGCCGATGCTGGCGGCAATCGGTGTGCTCAACTCGGCGTTGCCGTTCTTGCTGTTCGCTTGGGGCGCGCAACATGCACCGGCGGCAGTCGGGGCGATCTGCAACGCGATGACGGTGCTGTTTACCGCGCTGATCGCCTTCCTGTTTTTCGGCGAACGAATCGGCACGCGTCGCGCACTGGCGTTGCTGGTGGGGTTTATCGGCGTGCTGGTGTTGGCCACCGGCAAATCCGCCGGTTTGAGCGTCGGGCCGGCAGCGCTGGCTGGCGCAACTGCCTCGCTGCTGTACGGCATCGGCTACAACCTGGTGAAGCGCCATATGGGCGATTTGCCGCCTGCTGCGTCGGCGGCGTCCACCCTGGGCTGCAGTGCGCTCTTGCTGGCGCCCTTGGCCTGGTGGCAATGGCCGACCACGCCGGTGCCGGCGCTGGCGTGGGCCTGCGCCACCGCGCTGGGTGTGGTGTGCACCGGGCTGGCGTTCTTGATGTATTACCGGCTGATCCAGCGCATCGGCCCGGCCCGTGCGTCCACGGTGACCTATCTGGTGCCGGTGTTCGGCGCGCTGCTGGCATGGTCGCTGCTGGGCGAACCGCTCACCTGGACCATGCTGGTCGCCGCGGTGCTGATCCTCGGCAGCGTCGCCTTCAGCCAGCGCGCCCGCTGAGCGGACGCGACTCGCTTTTTCGATTCCCGATTCCCGATTCCGATTCAACCCGCCGGCGGTGCACGTACCGGCAATGGCACATTGCACAGGTCGATGTGCCCGGCCGGGCGCTTGTAGAAATCGTCCTTGCGGTTGCGGCGCGCCTCGACCACGTCGCGAAAGGTCTGGCTGTCGGTGCGCAGCAATTGCAGCGGTGTGCGCTCGGGCGCAGGCACTTCGCTGGCCAGCCGGATCGCGCGGATCGGCGCGCGTTGTGCGGGGTCTTCGTAGAAGCCCATCGGGTCAGGGCCGCGCGGCGTCACGCTGAGCAATTCCATGCCTTTGACCACACGCCCGACCACGGTGATGTTGCGATCCAATTGGCGCGGCGATTGCCTGGTGACTACGTACAGTTCGGCGCCGATGCTGCTGTCTTCGTCGTTGTTGCGGCCTGCGCCCAGGGTGCCGTAGCAATGCGCCAGCCAGGTCTTGCCGGTGGCCGTGTCGCGGCCGACCGGGAAGCCGTCGACAAAGCCCACCTGCGGCGCCCAACCATCGCTATCGGGTAGGCGCTGGAAATCCAGGCCCTGCGAGGGGCGTTCGAATTCGGCCGGCAGATGCGTCTTGGCCGAGCCCAGCGATTTGGCCTTGGCCGGCGTCTCGCCATCAGGGTCGCCGAACTGCACCACGAAATTGTCCTGCGAGCGATAGATGCTCAGCCCGTCCCAGAAGCGCTCATGTGCCAGCGTGCGAATGTTGGCGACGTGTTCCGGCGCGAATTGCGGCGCCAGCTCGATGATGACCCGGCCGGCATCCAGCTCCAGGTACAGCGTGCGGTCCGGATCGAGCGCGCGCCAGGCACTGGTCGGCGAGCTGTCGAGAATCTGTTGCGGGCTACGGTAAGCCGCGTTGGCGGCTGCGGGTAACAGCAGGGCGAGCAGGCAGGCGGAAGCAACAGTGCGCAGGAGCATGAAGGCAGCCAGAAGGGAGGTGTCTGCGATTCTTGCCGACCACGCGCCCGGACGCAAAGCATGCATCGCATGGCATGACGCCGACGCAGCGCGTCGGCGTCATGTGCAGATGCGCAGACCTGCCGCGGGCAGGAGATTACGGATTGTTGCGCACGTGCGGGCTGGTGTGATGCTCGGCGGTGCCATGGTTGTTGCGGAACAGCGGTACCAGCTGCCACAGCGCCGAGACACCCACCAGCGTGTAGACCACACGCGACAGCAGCGCGTCCTGTCCGCCGAACAGTGCGGCAACCAGATCGAACTGGAACAGGCCGACCAGCCCCCAGTTCAATCCGCCGACGATAAGAAGCACCAGAGTGATGACGTTGATCGTTTTCATGAACGCATTCCATGTGGGTTGGGAGGCCCCAGACTCCGCATGCCCCAGCGAGCAGGCCGTGAGCGTCGCCCACTGGCGGCCTGCGTTGCACACATGTCGCTCACATTCGCCGGCCACGCGTGCGGTGTCTGCGCGCTTGGGCAGCGGTCGCCAGCCGCACGATGGCCGAGGATCGATGCCTTTGGCAGAGCGGCGACGATCCGACGCTCATAGGGGCGATCTCGCGTCGTTCAGCGCCGAGGCGAACGATGCAGCGGTGTGCATGTTCGGCCTGATGCTGCCCTGATCCGGCACTGAGTCCGCTTCGGCATCCGCGCGCCAGCGCGGCCGCCGAGGACGCCGTACATCCATCGTCGATCGACATCGACAATGGATAAGGTCGCGTCCGGTGCGGCGGCTGGCTTCGCACGCATGGCCGGCGCGGCGATGGGGATCGCCAAGTTCCTGTTCTGGGCGGGCATCATCATCGCCATCGTGCTGTTCGTGCTGGGCATGACGTCGCGTCCATCGACTGCGTGGCTGGGTGGAGCCCATCGCCGAGCGGCCTTCGCACACAGCGCTGACGTGCACCTGCGCTGCGATGAACAATCGGGCGACTCAAAACCCTCGGCATCTTGCGAACAAAGCCCGCATCGGGACGCTGTCTGCATGCCGGCAGTGCGTGTGGTTCAGGCTTGCTGACCCATGCCTTCGTCCCGCGCCCGGGACACGTCATGCGGCATGTTGCAGGCAGGCACGGCCCTGCAACATGCCGGATGATCACCTCACACCAAGTCCTTGGAGTGTTTGCCGGCCATGCGCGCGAACTCGTGGAGTTCCACCCCCAAGTTCCGAGCACTCTTGGACCGGGTTATCTCGTCGTTCGTCTGCCCCAGCCTCGATCGGTTCGGGCTACTCGGGGCCGAAACATGTTCCCGGCGCGGTGGTGCCGCCTTGGATGTCGATGGCAAATCCTGTGGCTGGCTGGAAGAGGCGCTTGCCTCCTGCGCAGGCAACGCTCTTGCCGCTGCTAGCAGCGCTTCAACGTCATTGCCCTCCAACAAGGCGTTGACTGCCTTGCTGGCCTTGGTCGCACGGCGCTGGGAGAGCGTTTCATGCATCGCGCCCATGACGCCGCGGCTTACCTGCTTGCCCAGCCCGATGTCGGTGCTTCCCTCGCGACGGTTGTTCTTGATGGTGATGGCGGTGTGCTGGTTCAGGGCGCCAACGGTGGCCATGCCTCCGGATATCGCCGACACCGCCAGGCTTTGCGCGACCGGAACATTGCGGGTCCCGCCCTGGGCGGCCGAAACGAGTTTGCTGATCACCGACGATGCGGCGCTGCCCAGGAAGACCAGATGGAACATCTGGCCGATGCGCTGTGCGGTTTGCGCGGTGAACTCGAGATAGTTGTACTTCTTGGCGATATCGCTGAACAGCTGCTGCGACAGCACAGATTTTTCGGCACCGATAAGCAGCTTGGATGCGGTGCCGTTCGGGTCGATTTGGTCGAGCCTGCCCTCACGCAATGCCTCAAGGTCGTTGCGCAGCAAGCGCAGGTCCTGCATTGCCTTGCTGGCGTCGCCGGCCTCGATGTCGCGGTCGTCTGCCGTGATTGCGCCGTGCTGCGCATCCTCTGCTGTCACCGCATCCGCCAGCAGCTTCTCCAGCTCGGCGACCCCGGCGGTGACGCGCTTGACCAGGGCTTGGGTGGGCGACTGGATCAGGCTGCGTAGTTTGTCGGCCTTGATGTCTTCTGCGCTGACCGCCGTGCCGCTGGCCAGCTTCTGCTTGCCTGCGGCGGTCAGTACGTCGGCGTACAACAGGTTGAGCTTGTTGTTGGCTTCCTGCTTGGCTTGCTCGTCGAAACCGGCGGCCACATGTTGTGCAGCCGTCATCAACATCGCGCCAACGGTCTGCGCCGTCGGCGACAGCGCAAGCATCGCGCCTGTCTTGCTGAGCAGCCCCAGCGTGCTGGCGACCGGCGAACGTAAGATGCGTGGAATGGCCTGCCAGCGGTTGCCTTGCCACTGGCGATCGTGCGCGCCCTGGGTCATGACGAAATCATGCTGGGCCTGGTGCAGATCCTTCTCTGCTGTCAGCAAGACCTCGGCTGCCGCTGCGCGTTCTGCATGTGGGGAATTTGGATCACGCTGGATCTCGCGAAACCTGTCGCAGGCGTTGGCGAACGTTTCGATCTTTTCCTCGAGGGCGCTTGCCAGTTCGGGGAGCCAGTGCTTGTCATTGATCTGCTTCTTGTCCGGCACGATGACGTGAGCGCCGTGTTCGCGAATCGACTCGCACAGGCTGACAACCGCCGATTGTTGGCCGGCATTCACAGGTGCGGCGACCAGCATGGTCGCCAGGCCGAACCCAGCGCCCGCCCAGGGTTGGCGTGTCGCATAGTTAATCCACGGCGAGACGATGTACTGCATGGCATTGGTGAGGAAGCTGCCGCTCGGGTTGGGCAGGCCGGAGAGCAGTGCGGTGCGCCGCAGGGTGGCCACGTCGTTTTCGTTCAGCCCCTGCGCCTTGTACCAATCGCTCACATCTTGTTCGCTGATGCGGCTGACCAAGTCCGCATGCGTGGCCGCGCGTGCCTGCGCACCCGTGGTGCCGGGCGATTTCATCGGCCTGAGCCTGCTGATCAGATCGGCCGCCAAGTCCGGTGCGATTGCGCGTGCATTGTCCGAGGCCAATTGCTGACGAAGCCGTGCCAGCGTCGCCTTGGTTGCAGTCGATGAGGTGACCGGTTGCGGAGCGAGGGCCTGGGCGTCTTGCTCGGGCCTGGCTAGCAGCGCCCCTAACGTGGTTCCGCTATTGCGCCTGACGGGCGCGCGCCCAAGTGGGCTGAGTGCGGGATCAGGCGCGGATTGCGGGATGACCGCCGCAGAGGTGGAGGCAATGGCGAGCTCTGTTTCCTGAATCTCAGGCGAGTGCGTCCTCGCACTGCGGCTGGCCGGATCGACGGATGCGGATGACTTCATCGGGATATCTCCTGACGTGGATACGGCAGATAGATTGCTTGCGTACCAGACGATTGGTGCGCATCGCATGGGATTGCATCGCAGATGCCGTGGAACCTTCCACCCTTGGCGAGGTTCCTGGTGCAATCCTGAGCCTGCCGGTAGTGATGGAGGCGAGGTGGTGAATGCACTGCGCGAAAATTGAACTACCAGAGCCCTATGCCGCCTGTCTGCACAGCAGATCTTCTATCGCCGTACGCGAACCAAATGAGGTTCCGAGACGGCGCTTGGTCCGCATCAATGTGGCGTACGTGACAGAGCGCGGTCTTTTTAAAGGCGCTGGAGTTCGGCCGTTGGCCGGTCTCTGTCTCGTCAGCAATCTCCCGGATGCCTGTCCATGGCGAGCAGGTCGGCGCGGGTGCAGGCCAACACGGGTGCTGCGCTTCAGGGCTGCCGCAGCGGACCGCATGCTAAGCGAGGTCATTCGAGACGGGTATCACCTGAGGTGCCGAAACCCCTGTGTCCACTACAGCCTTCATAGCTGACTTGAGTAAACAGGCAAGCGTGCGCATTTAGCGAGTGACGTCAGGCTCGCGCTTCGTGCGTTGCGCCGGCGATTCGCGCTTTTTTTGCGGCGATTGGGCGCTGACAGTGACACTGCTCGGGTCTGGCGAATGATTCGCCGCCAAGACAGGGCAGTGGCGTCCGGAAGCGGGCGAATCCTCCCGCGCTGCATCAGCGCGCGCGGAGCGCCAGCATCGCGCTGGACGGCATCCAGGCGACCGGCAGGTGGCTTCTTCTTCTGCGACGCAGCGGTCTTGCGCAGCGCGTTGTGGCGCCGCTTGCAAACGCCTGAAGGCGCAACTGCGTGCAGGTCTGAAGGATCGCCCGTTTGCAGAGCCGTCGGACGAGCAGCTCGCAGTGCAGGCGGAAAACGTGCAATGGGCGGATACCCGTTTGCAGGAGCGTATTGAAGCGTTCGGTGCGGGCGCCGCCTAGGGAAGGTCTGAACAACGCGATCGGAGGATGTGGTAAGCCATATCGGTCGCGGTGACCGCGCTCAGATCCTCGGTTTTTCGCCGTTTTTGGCGCTTTTTCGGGGTATCGTCCCGATTACGGGCGCACCTACCCCGCGGCGGTAATGAACTCTTTGCGCTTCAGCCACAGATTCGACAGCGCAAACAGCATCAGCATCTGTGCGGTGTTCTTCGCCAAACCGCGATAGCGCACCTTGACGTAGCCAAACTGGCGCTTGATCACCCGAAACGGGTGTTCCACCTTTGCACGCAGGCTGGCTTTTGTGTGCTCCCAGCGCTTGGCCAACTTCAGTTCGCGCTTGTTCTTAATCTGCTTCAGCTTCGAGGGCTTCTCCGCGATCAGGTAGCGCAGTTTGCGCTTGCGCTTCATCTCCTCGCGTTTCTCAAGCCCGGTGTAGCCGCTGTCCGCGCACAGCGTGTCCTCCTTGCCGTGCAGCAGCTTGTGCGCTTGTGTGATATCGGCCACGTTGGCCGCCGTGCACTCCACGTGGTGCACCAGCCCGGAGTCATCGTCCACCCCGATGTGCGCCTTCATCCCGAAGTAGTACTGGTTGCCCTTCTTGGTTTGGTGCATCTCCGGATCGCGCTCGCCATCCTTGTTCTTGGTCGAGCTGGGCGCAGCGATGATCGTGGCGTCCACGATCGTCCCGCCGCGCAAGCTCTGCCCCTTGCGCGACAGGTGCGCGTTGACCCGATTGAACAGCTTGCGCGCCAAATCGTGCTGCTCCAACAGATGGCGGAAGTTGAGAATCGTCGTCTCGTCCGGCACCTCATCCAGCCCGCCGATCTTGGCGAAACGGCGCATCGACACCGTGTCGTACAGCGCTTCTTCCGCCGATGGATCGCTCAGTGCATACCACTGCTGCAAAAAGTGGATGCGCAGCATGGTCTCCAGCCGATACGGCTGTCGCCCCGGCTGCCCCGACTTCGGGTAGTGCGGCTCGATCAGCGCCAGCAGGTCCTTCCACGGCACGACCTGGTCCATCTCGGCCAAGAACACCTCACGCCGCGTCCGCTTGCGCTTGCCGTTGTACTCCGCGTCGCCGAAGGTCAGCTGCATCGAAATCGTCTACTCGGGTCGTTGATCGATTGTGGCAGATCACGATGGATTGTTCAGAGTTTCCCTAGGAAGTTGCCGCCGATATAAAGGCGGTCGGCAGTAAGGCGTCGCTGCCCATTGCGTATGAAAGTTTCAGATCGTTTTTCGTTGGCGCGGTGCGGACGCCGCGGTTCCTGCTGCGGCGCCTGCAGCTGGTCGTGAGGGCATGCAGGTTTCGCGCCGGCATCATCCGTTGCGTGAGCGGCGAGGTGAGCGAAGCATGCATCGCCGCATCAGCTGGCATGGCAGCAGCACGGCCGTCATCCTCAGCGGGCCGGCTTGCGTTTGACGTAGAGCTGCTTGCGGACCTGTGCGACCACTTCGCCGTCGCGGTTGTAGACCGTGTTCTCGAACCAGTGCAGATGTTTCTCGCCGTTTGCGGTGGCCTCGCGCAATTGCGCCAGCACGCTGTCGTCGATGACGAAATCCGCCGTTACCGTGCCGCGCCCGGGCTTGACGAAGTCGATGCTGCCGGCCTTGTCCCACACGTAATAATCGCGGCCCAGATTCTGCATGGTCAGTAGCATCCAGAACGGGTCGGTCATCGCAAACAGGCTGCCGCCGAAATGGGTGCCGACATAGTTGCGATTCCACGGGCGCTGGCGCAGCTCCACCCGCGCAAAACGGTAGTCGGCCGAGAGCACGGTGACGTGGATGCCGGCGAACAAGAACGGCGGCCAAAGATTGATGCCTAACTTGAACAACGATGCGCGCATGCGGGCCTGTTTCCTTGGCGAGGGAAAGTGCCCAGCATAACATTCGCATGCGTATGGAGGCTTGCCGCATGCCGACATTGAGACGGTCGTGTTCGTACTGCGAGCCAGTCCAGGCGGTGGGTCATCTCCGCTTACGCAGTCGCATGGTGTGCATTGCCGCTTGGTGCACACCGGGCAAGAGCCCACCGTGGTGGTGCAGTTTTCGTAGGAGCGGACCTGGCCGCGACGGCGCGCTCTCCGCGAATACCTTATCGAGGACTGGCGAGTACCGCCTGGTCGCGGCCGGGTCCGCTCCTACGTGTCCGTGTGGCGCCGCAGCGCCACTGGCTGTCAGAACACCAGCGCCGACATCTTGCGACGATAGCGGCCGACCAGGTCTTCGTCCTCGATCACGCGGAAGGCATCGATCAGGCTACGGCGCGGCAGGTTGTCGTCGAAGCTGCGGTCCTGGCGCAGCATTTCCAGGAACTGCTCCAGCGCCGCTTCGTCGTTGCCGTCGAGCAGATGGCGCACGCCGAGCAGGTGGCGTGCGCGCAGGTCGGCGCCGTTGGCATCCACGGCGGCCTGCAAGGCGCCGGCGTCCGGGGCGTCCTTGAGGACGTTGGCAAAACTCAGCCGCGCCTTGGCGCGCACCGCGCGATCGTCGGTGGCCAGATTGGCGGGCAGGGCGTCGATCAACTGCTCGGCCTCGGTGGTGTCGCCGGTCTTGAGCAGCGCCAGCGCCAGGTCCAGCTTGAGTTCGTCCTTGTCCGGTTCGGCGGCGACCGCTTCACGCAGCGCCGCGGCTTGCGCCTGCGGGTCGAGCGGCGCCAGCGGCACATCTTCGGCCACCTGCGGCTCGGCCGGCAGCACGCCGTGCTGGGTCAGGAATTCGCGCACCTGGCCTTCCGGCATCGCGCCGGGGAAGCCGTCGACGATCTCGCCGCCCTTGACCAGGAACACCGTCGGCACCGAACGGATCTGGAACGCCGCGGCGATCTGCTGTTCCTTGTCCACGTCGACCTTGCCCAGCTCGAACGCACCGTTGTACTCGCCGGCCAGCTTTTCCAGGATTGGCGTCAGCGACTTGCAGGGGCCGCACCAGGTGGCCCAGAAGTCCACCAGGACCGGTGTGGTCAACGATTTCTGCAGGACTTCGGTCTCGAAGGTGTCGGTGGTGGCATCGAATACATGCGGCTTGTCGGACATGGGCTTCCAGAAGTTAAGTACGGCGACAGTGGGAGGTAATGGTGGCAAACGCGGCTGACACAAGCCTAGCGGCAATGACGCGCGCACGTGCCCGGGTCGGGCGCCTTCCGCATGGCCGTGTGAGCACCGGGGGTTCACGCCGCGCCCGACCGGCACGACAATGCCGCGTCCTGGCGGCGCTTCGCGCCCCGTGTTGGAGTAAGCCAATGGCAACCACCGAGCGCGCACAGCGCTACATGGGCCTGATCGCCGCAACGGTTTTCGTATTGGCGCTGGCCGGTTTCGGCGTCACGCTGCCGGGCTATCTGCAGGCCAGCCATCCGGTGGCGCTGTTGGGCGCGCAGGGCGTGCCGCATGCGCTGGGCTTCAATCTGGTCGCGTTCGTGCTGGTGGGCGCGCTGGGCATGGCCACCGGGGTGAGTCTGCTGGCGCGCATGCCGGCCAAGGCCAGCTGGAGTCTGCGCGTGGGCGGGCAGTTGATCGCGCTGGCCGGCCTGGCCTTTCTGGGCATGGGCATGTTGCCGCTGGACCCCACCGATCTGGATGGCCGCGCCAGCCAGGCCCATGCCACCGCCTGGTTGTTGTGGGCCGTGGCGTTCGTGCCGGGCATGTTGTTGATTGCCGCTGCGCTGCTCAACGATGCCGCAACCCGCACCCTGGCCTGGTTGAGCCTAGCGGCAGGATTGCTGGTGGCGGTGCTGGCGTTCGGGCCGCCCGGCCTGGTGCGCCAGGCCATTGCGCAACGGCTGGCGTTCCTGGCCTGGTTAGGCTGGCTGGCGGTGGCGGGCTGGATCTGGCCGCCGAAGTCGGTGGCGCTGCGGTAACGGTTTGGTCCACCTGCTGCACTGCGGTACCCTGTACCGCTTTGCACCGTCCGAGCATCCGCTCCCAATGTCCACCGTCGAACCGAACGTCTACGACCCGCAGCAGGTCGAAACCTCCGCCCAGCAATTCTGGGATGCCACCCGCGCCTTCCAGGTCGAGGAGAACTCGGAGAAACCCAAGTTCTATTGCCTGTCGATGCTGCCGTACCCGTCCGGTGCGCTGCACATGGGCCATGTGCGCAACTACACCATCTCCGACGTGGTCAGCCGCTACAAGCGCATGACCGGCCACAACGTGCTGCAGCCGATGGGCTGGGATGCGTTCGGGTTGCCGGCCGAAAACGCCGCCATCAAGAACAAGACCGCGCCGGCCAAGTGGACCTACGCCAACATCGAGCACATGCGCGCGCAGCTGAAATCGCTGGGCTACGCCATCGACTGGTCGCGCGAGTTCGCCACCTGCACGCCGGACTACTACGTGCACGAGCAGCGCATGTTCACCCGCTTGATGCGCAAGGGCCTGGCCTACCGCCGCAATGCGGTGGTGAACTGGGACCCGATCGACCAGACCGTGCTGGCCAACGAGCAGGTCATCGACGGCCGCGGCTGGCGCTCCGGCGCGCTGGTGGAAAAACGCGAGATCCCGCAGTGGTTCCTGCGCATCACCGATTACGCCCAGGAACTGCTGGACGGCCTGGACCAGCTGGACGGCTGGCCGGAGTCGGTCAAGACCATGCAGCGCAACTGGATCGGCCGTTCGGAAGGCCTGGAGATCCAGTTCGACGTGCGCGATACCGACGGCGCCGCACTGGACCCGCTGCGCGTGTTCACCACCCGCCCGGACACGCTGATGGGCGTGACCTTCGTGTCGATCGCCGCCGAGCACCCGCTGGCCTTGCACGCGGCCAAATCCAATCCGGAGCTGGCGCGCCTGTTGGAAGAGCTCAAGCACGGCGGCGTCTCCGAAGCCGAGCTGGAAACCCAGGAAAAACGCGGCATGGCCACCGGCCTGACCGCGGTCCACGCGATCAGCGGCGAGCAGGTGCCGGTGTGGGTGGCCAACTTCGTGCTGATGGGCTATGGCACCGGCGCGGTGATGGCAGTGCCTGGCCACGACCAGCGCGATTTCGAATTCGCCAACAAGTACGGCCTGCCGATCGTGCAGGTGGTCAAGCTGCGCGAGCCGCGCAACGAAGAAGAGCAGAGCTGGGACGCCACCCAGTGGCGCGACTGGTATACCGACAAGAGCCGCGAGCTGGAGCTGGTCAATTCGGCCGAGTTCGACGGGCTGGATTTCGGCGGCGCCTTCGAGGCGCTGGCCGAGCGCTTCGAGCGCAAGGGCCAGGGCCAGCGCCGGGTCAACTACCGCCTGCGCGACTGGGGCGTGAGCCGCCAGCGCTATTGGGGCTGCCCGATTCCGGTGATCTATTGCGCCAAGTGCGGCGCGGTTCCGGTGCCGGAAGACCAGCTGCCGGTGGTGCTGCCGGAGAACGTGGAATTTGTCGGCACCGGTTCGCCGATCAAGACCGACCCGAGCTGGCGCCAGACCACCTGCCCGGACTGCGGCGGCCCGGCCGAGCGCGAGACCGACACCTTCGACACCTTCATGGAGTCCAGCTGGTACGTGGCGCGCTACACCAGCCCCAATGCGCGCGACATGGTCGACCGCCGCGCCAACTACTGGATGCCGGCCGACCTGTACGTGGGCGGCATCGAGCACGCGATCCTGCACCTGATGTATTTCCGCTTCTATCACAAGCTCATGCGCGACGCGCGGCTGGTGGACAGCGACGAGCCGGTGACCAATCTGCTCACCCAGGGCATGGTCATCGCCGACACCTTCTATCGCGATGCCGACAATGGCGGCAAGGACTGGATCAACCCGGCCGACGTCGAAATCCAGCGCGACGAGCGCGGCCGCGTCACCGGTGCGGTGCTGATTGCCGACGGCCAGCCGGTACACATCGGCGGCACCGAGAAGATGTCCAAGTCCAAGAACAACGGCGTGGACCCGCAGTCGATGGTGGCCAAGTACGGCGCCGATACGGTGCGGCTGTTCTCGATGTTCGCCGCGCCGCCCGAGCAGTCGCTGGAGTGGAACGAAGCCGGCGTGGACGGCATGGCGCGCTTCATGCGCCGGCTGTGGGTGCAGGTACACAAGCATGTGGGCGAGGGCAGTGCAGCGGCGCTGGATGCCGCCAGCCTGAGCGCCGAACAGAAGGCGATCCGCCGCAAGACCCATGAAACCATCGGCAAGGTCAGCGACGATTATGGCCGCCGCCACAGCTTCAACACCGCCATTGCCGCGGTGATGGAACTGTCCAACGCGCTGGCCAAGTTCGACGATGCCAGCGAGCAGGGCCGCGCGGTGCGCCAGGAAGCGCTGGAGGCGATGGTGCTGTTGCTCAACCCGATCACTCCGCACGCCAGCCACGCGTTGTGGCAGGTCCTGGGTCGTGGCGAGACGCTGTTGGAAAACGTGGCGTTCCCGCAGGCCGATGCCAGCGCGCTGGTGCGCGATGCGTTGACGCTGGCCGTGCAGATCAACGGCAAGTTGCGCGGCACCATCGACGTCGCTGCCGATGCGACCCGCGAGCAGATCGAAGCACTGGCGCAGGCCGAGCCGAACGCCGCCAAGTTCCTCGAAGGCCTGAGCGTGCGCAAGATCATCATCGTGCCCGGCAAGATCGTGAACATCGTCGCGGGGTAAGCCGCGCTGATCCGGCCGGTGGCCTTCGCCGGCCCGGGCAGTGCGCCGGATCGGTGTAGCGACGCGGCGGTGGCGAGAGTGTTTCGGCGCGGTGAGGGCGCATCGGTGATATTGCCGGTGCAGCGACTGCACGCTGCACCGACGTGCGATGTGCGGTGTGCTGCTGCGACGGCTCTGGCGATGCACCGCATGGGCGCCGCGGCAACCAGGAAGGCGAGGGTGATCGGCGAGAAGTGCCAGGCGTCTGCGGCGTTCATTCCATCGGTGCATGACGATGCGCTGCCGGGTTTAGCAAGATCACTGCATCGGCGCGGGGCGTGGCTTAGTTGGGCACGGCTTTCGTTTTCGACATCGCATTCACTGGCGCGCACGATGCATTTATAGAGTTTTGGCCGTGGTTGCCGACGATTGGCTTCACCGGCGCGTGGCGACGCGTTTTTTCATTCCTGGGGCGCCGCAGTGTTTCGCGGTGTCCTCTCAAGCCCCGTTCACGCGGTCTCGGGCAGGCTAGCCGCCTGTTGCCGCCGCCGGGGCGCTCATCCAGACTGTGCCCATGATTCGATTCCCTACTGCCTTCGCTGCGTCCCTCGTGCTTGTCTCAAGCCTCACCGCCTGCGGCTTCCATTTGCGCAATTCGCTGGCGTTGCCGCCGGACACACCGGCGGTGAAGGTGCAGTCCGCCGTGCAGTACAGCGAGCTGGCCAAGCTGTTGCGGCGTGGTCTCAAGGCCTCCGGTGCCACGCTGGCAGATGAAGACGCCAAGACCGGCTTTGCGCAGGTGCAGGTGTTGTCCGAGCGTTGGGGCGACCTGCCGATCGCCATCGATAGCCAGGGCCGCGCCCAGGAATACAGCCTGCGCTACGCGGCCATTTTCACCGTCACCACTGCCAATGGCTCGGTGTTGGTGCCGCAGCAGGTGATCGAGCTGTCGCGCGACTACGTGTCGCCACCGGTGGACGCCACCGGTACGGCAACCGAGCGCGAAATCCTGGCCGACGAACTGCGCAAGGACATGTCGGCCTCGATCCTGCGTCGTATCGACAGCGTGGTGCGGGCACGCCTGCAGCGCGGCGAAGGTCTGGAAAGCACGCCGACCGCGCCATTGCCGCCGGCCCCGACGGCGCCAGCGCAGCCCACCACGACGCCCGAATCCAGCGTGCCGGCTTCGTTGCCGCCCGCGCCCACGTCGGGCAACTGAGCCGCGCCCCGCGTTTTCGGTGATGGAACTTCGCCCAGAGCAGCTGGCCGGCCAGTCCAGCCAGCCATTGCAGCCGGTGTATCTGATCGCCGGCCCGGAGACCTTGCGTGTGCTTGAGGCCGCCGACGCGGTGCGCGCGCGGGCGCGCGCCGAAGGCATCGGCGAACGCGAAGTGTTCGATGCCGATGGCCGCGAGTTCGACTGGAACCAGCTCGACGCCAGCTTCAATGCGCCCAGCCTGTTCAGTCCGCGCCGCCTGGTCGAAGTGCGCCTGCCCAGCGGCAAGCCCGGCAAGGACGGGGCCGAGGTCATCACCCGCTTCTGCGCCGACCCGCCGCCGGACGTGGTGCTGCTGATCACCGCCAACGACTGGAGCAAGGCGCACCACGGCAAGTGGGCGGAGGCGGTCGGTCGCATCGGCACCATCGCGGTGGCCTGGGCGATCAAGCCGCACGAACTGTCTGACTGGATCGAGCGCCGCCTGCGCGCGCACGGCCTGCGCGCCGACGCTGCTGCCGTGCAGCGCCTGAGCGAGCGGGTGGAAGGCAACCTGCTCGCCGCCGCACAGGAAATCGACAAGCTTGCCCTGTTGGCCGACGGCAAGACGCTGGATCTGGAGGCAATGGAATCGCTGGTGGCCGATGCCGCGCGCTACGACGTGTTCCGGCTGGCCGAAACCACGTTGTCCGGGCAGCCGGCCGCGGTGATCCGCATGCTTGCCGGCCTGCGCGGCGAAGGCGAGGCGGTCGCCGCGCTGATGCCGATCCTGATCAAGGAACTGCTGCGCACCGCCTCATTGGCGAAGGTGCAGGCCAACGGCGGCAACCTGGCCGCCGAAATGAAGGCGCAAGGGCTGTGGGAATCGCGCCAGGCGCCCTTCAAGCGCGCGCTGCAGCGTCACCCCGAACCGCGCCGCTGGGAACGCTTCGTCGCCGAAGCCGGGCAGGTCGATCGCATGGCCAAGGGCCGCGCCGACGGCGATGCCTGGGTTGGTCTGGAGCGCCTGCTGGTGGCCGTGGCCGAAGCCCGTGCGGTGAGATTGTTGGCGTGAGAGCTAGGGACGCCGGGGTCCGGGACCGGGGACCGGGGAGCCTGGAAGGGCACGGTGACCGGCAGCGAGCCCATTCCGACCAGCTTGCGCAGGCCAGCCCTGCAATCAGCTCTTCCGGATCGCAGGAACAGCAACACTCCCATCCCGACCACTTGGCGGACCCTGGCTCTTCCGATTCCCGAATCCCCAATCCCGATTCCCAGCTCCATCTTTATTACGGCGGCACCTTCGACCCGATCCACCTGGGCCATCTGGCCATCGCCTGTGAGGCGCGCGACGAACTGGGCGCATGCGTGCAACTGGTGCCGGCCGCCGACCCGCCGCATCGTCCTGCACCCGGCGCCACCGCCGCGCAGCGTGCGCAGATGCTGCAACTGGCGCTGGCCGACTATCCAGGCCTGCAACTGGATACCCGCGAACTGCAGCGCGCCGCGCAGTGCGATGCGCCGTCCTACACGGTCGATACCTTGCGCGAGCTGCGCGCCGAACTCGGCCCTGCAGCGCCGATCGCCTGGTTGCTCGGCGCCGATGCCTTCGTCGGGCTGCACCACTGGCATCAGTGGGAGGCGTTGTTCGGCTTGGCGCATTTCGTGGTTGCCGCCAGACCGGGCACGGCCTTGGCGCTGGCCGACGCCCCGCAGCTGGCCGCGGCGGTGCAGGGCCGCTGGGTCGCTGGCGCGGACGCGCTGGTCGGCGCGCCGGCGGGCTGCCTGTATCTGCTGCATCAGCCACTGCGCGGCGAATCGGCCAGCGCGGTGCGCTCACGCATCGCCACCGGCGCGCACTGGCAGAGTCTGGTGCCGCCCCCGGTGGCCGGAATGATCCAGCGCGAAGGCCTGTACCGTCGCGTCCGCCCGGCTACCTGAACACGCGTCCGCACGGACCGGCCTATAATTCACGCCAATTCCATCGAGTTGCCGCTTTGACCAGCCAAGCCCAAGTCATCAAGACCTCCCTTCCGAACCCGCCGCCGTCCGTGCCGGCCCTGTTGGCTACCGTGCGCGAGGCTGTCGAAGAACTCAAGGCCAAGGACGTGGTCGAGATCGATGTGCGCGGCAAGTCCAGCGTCTGCGACTACATGGTGGTGGTCTCCGGCACCTCGACCCGCCACGTCAAATCGATCGCCGACGAAGTGGTCAAGTTCGCCAAGCGTCTAGACGTGATGCCGCTGGGCGTGGAAGGCGAGCGCGAAGCCGAATGGGTGCTGGTCGACCTGGGCGATGTGGTGGTGCATGTGATGCTGCCGCGCGTGCGCGAGTTCTATGCGCTGGAGCGTCTGTGGACCGTGGGCGATCAACGCCCGTCCGACGAAGACGAGTCCGACGAACTGCGCTGAGTCTGCGCATCGCGTCGTCGACGTGACAGGACGAACGAACGGCGCCCTTGGGCGCCGTTCGTGTTTGGACGAACCAGCGCGCAAGCCTCGATCGGCGCTGCGCAACTCCGGGCGAGCCGCTGCCCGGCCGGTGCGCAGCAGCGGCTCGTCCGCCGGTGCCTGCCTGCCGCCGCGCTTACAGCGGTCCGCGTTCCCACGGCCCGGTGATGGCCAGGGTGATGCCCGGCGTCTGGATGTTGACGAACAAGGTACGCGCCAACGGGTCCCAGCACGCGCCGCAGAACTCGGTGTCGCGGTAGTCGCCCTCGGCGATCGTCTTGCCGGCATCGGCGATCTGCTGCGAGGTCAGCTGCACATTGTTCTTGGCCAGATAGAACGACTCGCCGTTGCGCGTCAGGCCGAGCAGACGCGCGCCAGGGCCGTATGCGTCCGGGCTTTCGCCGCCGTCTTCGCACAACACCACGCCGCCGCGCGCACTCACCGTCACGTTGTCCGGGTTGTGCGCGGCCAGCTGATCGCCGCTGACGAAAAGCGCGCTCAGGCGTTGGGTAAACAGGTCCAGCACCCACACCGCACCGTTGCCGTAACCACGGCGCCCCTGCGCATCCACGCCGGTGCTGGTGTCGACGATGAACATCTTGCCGTAGCTGTACCAGATGCCTTCGCCGCGGCTCATGCGCAGCGCGCCATCGGCCCAGGCTTGTGCGAACGGACCGCTCAGTGTGTCGTTGGCGCCGATATCGGCAAAGCCGGTTGGGGCGGCGATGCTGTCCAGGTCGGGCTCGGAGATATCCACCCATTCCAGCTGGAATTGCTGGCCGATGCTGACCACGGTGAGGTCGGCATTACGGCGCCCGCGCACCCGCGCGGCTTGCAATCGCCCTCCGTTTTCCAGCGAGCCGTTGCGGCCACGGCGGTCGTTGGGGATGAAGCGATACAGGCCGGCCTTGTTGCGGTCGTCCTCGGTGAGATAGACGATACCGGTGCGCGGGTCGATCGCCACCGCTTCATGGCTGAAACGGCCCAGGCCCACCAGCGGACGGCCGGTGGTGCGGTGGCTGTCCGGGTCCACCTCGAACACATAGCCATGCTTGCGGCCGGTGCTGGAGACCGCATTGGTCTTGATCTCTTCGCAGCTCAGCCAGGTGCCCCAGGGCGTGGGGCCACCGGCGCAGTTGACCAGGGTGCCGCCCAGGCTGGGCTCCAGGCTGCCCCAGCCGCGCCGGCCGTAGCTGAGCGTGGTGGTGCCGCCGCCGGCCTGCTGGGTGCCGCTGACGATGCCGGTGTCGTACATCGCCGGGGCGCGAAACGGGCTGCCTGCGCCGCGTTCGTGGTTGCGGATCAACACGTATTCCAGGCCGCGCAGCGGATCGCTACCGGGGCGCCAGTCGGGTCGGCGCAGGCCGACCACAGCCATGCCGTCATGCCGGTCGGGGCAGGGTTGGCCGTCGTCCATGCGGTCGCCGCTCCAGCCGAACGAGCGGTAGCTGAAGCCCTGAGGCAGCTGCAGCAGCGGCAAACCGGTGCTCTGGTCGGGGACCGGGGCGAGTGGGCCGTACCGGCTCGGGACCGGCGCAAGTTGCGTGGTAGGCGAGGTGGCGGCCTGGGCCTGGCGCGACTGCAGCGCACTCAAGCTGCCAAGGGCGCCGGCGGCCATGACGGCAGCACTGCCCTTGAGAACCTGGCGGCGGGCGGGATCGAAAATCGGCATCGAACGACTCCTGCGTGGCTGGGTGGTCGGGCGACACTAATTGCCGGCTGTAACCACACCATGACACGCAGTGACAAATCGCCGTGGGCTGCCCGGGCTGTGACGCGGATATCATGTGGCGATGAAATGCCGACTCATCGCCACCGGCGAGCGCGCACCGAGCTGGGTGGCGCAAGGTTTTGCCGAATACCAGAAACGTCTCTCGCACTGGATGCCGCTGGAGCTGGTCGAGATCGAGCCCGGCCTGCGCGGCAAGGGCCGCGACGCGCAGCGCGCGACCGACGACGAGGGCCGTCGCGTGCTCGCCGCGCTGCCGAAAAACGCCTACGTGGTGGCGCTCGATGTCCCGGGGCGCCCGCTCAGTTCCGAACAGCTCGCCCAGCGCATGGAGCATTGGCGCGGACAGGGCCGCGACCTGGCGTTTCTCATCGGCGGGCCGGAAGGCCACGCGGCAGAGGTGCTGAGAAGTGCCAGCGAAAGCTGGTCGATCGGGCCGCTGACCCTGCCGCACATGCTGGTGCGCCTGATTGTCGCCGAGCAGCTGTATCGCGCCGCGGCGATGCTGGCCAACCATCCCTATCACCGCGCATAAACGCGGCTAACGAAACGTGTGTGCCGAGCCATATCGATGCGGCGGCTGCGATTGCAGGCCGCCGCATCCGCTCGCCGCTCAATTGAGCGAGAAGCTCACCGGCACCAGGCCATAGGCCTGCACGGCCTGGCCGTTCTGCATCGCCGGCTGGAAGCGCCAGTTGCGCAGCACCTGGCTGCGCGCGGCCAGGTCGAGCATGCGATGACCACTGCTGGTCTGCACGCTCACTTCGGCCGGACGTCCATCGGTGCCAACCAGTACGCGCAGCAGTACCGTGCCTTGCTGGCCTGCACGCAATGCGGCCGCCGGATAGCTCGGCGCGGGCGAACTCAGATACTGCAGTTGACCTGCTTCGACCGGGCCGCTGGGAGCGGTGGTTGGCGGCGCGCTGTCTGCAACAACGTCGGAGGCCGTTGCGGCAACGGCAGACGGTGCGCTGTCGACAACGGAGGTTTCACTGATCAGCGGGGCCTGCACCGTTACCGGCAGCGGCATGGTCGGTGAATGCGTTTTCGGCGTGAACTTTACTTCGACGGGGAACACCCGCGGTGGCGGCGGTGTCGGGATGCTGACCGGCATGAGCCAGCGTTCCTTTGGCGCGGTCTGCTGCGGAATGGCCCGGTGCGAGAGCGGAATCAACAACAACCCGCCCGCCAGTAGGTGCAATGCCACGGCCGTGCTCATCGCCAGGACGCGCGAGGGGTCGATGCCAAGGGGTCGGGAAGAAACCTGCGATTGCGTGCGAACCATCATCCACCTCCAGAACGGAACTGCGGAAAGGACCAGCGCGACCCGGACGCACAACACCATCCGGTGGCGTAGGTTTACCGCAGCGGTGGCGACCGCACAAGCGCCATGCAAATGTGCGTGGTGGCACCCAGCCGTCGACGCGGCACGCGTGATGCTCATGGTGCTTGGGGACACGTTGCGGCTCACGCGTGTCCGCTTGGGTCAATCGCGGCACTCATCCGCGCAAACAAAACGCCCAGCCGAAGCTGGGCGTGGATCGAAGAAAAGCCCAGCCCTTCGCAGGGCTGGGGAAGCGACGCTGACGGGAGAGTGCGTCAGTAGTCGTACGACACGGACAGCACCGCGTAGCGCGGCTGGGTGAAATAGACCCCCATGCCGTAGGTGTTGGACAGGGTGTAGGGGCTGTCTTCCCAGGTGGAGTCCACTTGCAGCGGCTTGCGTTCGTTGAAGATGTTGAAGCCCTGCAGGGTGACGGCCAGTTTCTTGTCGGCAAATGCCGGGCGGTAGGTCAG
The DNA here is from genome assembly GCF_041475645.2 of Xanthomonas sp. NCPPB 3569. NCBI lineage: Bacteria > Pseudomonadati > Pseudomonadota > Gammaproteobacteria > Lysobacterales > Lysobacteraceae > Xanthomonas > Xanthomonas sp. NCPPB 3569. Next base: position 3,255,577 of record NZ_CM192969.1, on the reverse strand, counting down.
GCCCAGGTCGACGATCTTGGTCCACGGCAACCGGCCAGCATCGCCCGGACGCGACGGTTGGCCATTGCAGGTGTGGTACAAAGAACCATAGCCCACCGGATCGCAGGCATCGGAATCTTCGCTGATGCCGTTGATGCTCACATATCCCAGGCAGGATTTCGGGGTGCCCGACAGGATGCGGACATTGCCCGCGATCAGCCATTCCGGTGCGATCTGGTATGAGCCGTAAAGCTTGATCTGGTGGCGGCGATCGTTGGCCAGGTAGCCGCCCGAGTACCACATCAGCGCAGCAGCATCCCAGTCCTGGGTCTTGGACACATCGGTCTGCCCGATATCCGATTTCACCTGGCCCTCGGTATTGCCGAAGTTGCGCGACCAGGTGTAATCGATACGGCCTTCCCACTTACCGTCGAATGGATGCTGCAGGAACAGGTCCACTGCCAGGTACGTGCGCTTGGCCTTCTTGTCGAAGCCCCAGTCCGTCGGCGACATCGTCACCGAGGTGCGACCCGAGCCATCGAGATTGGCGAGGCTGAAGGAATTGGTTTCGCCGGGATTGAAGATGATGCAGCCAGGCACATTGACGGTGCTCGGGTCGACGCCCGATGCCGTCAACTTTGTCCGCATGCGGTCCGCATCGCAGACGTCGTCGATGGTGGCGCCGAGCGTGCGATAGGTGGCCTTGGCGCCGGTGACCCAACTCTCGCCCAAGGTCTTGTCGAAGCCGAGCATGAACTCATCCTGGTACATCGACTTCAGGTCGGTGGCGGCGATGCCGGCGGCATCCGGTGCCTGGCCGCATTCCAGGTTGGACGACACGATGTTGCCCGAACAGGAGAACCCGGCGGATGGATCCACTGAGACCGGCGTCAGCCCGGTCGGGTTGCCTTGCGCATCGATGCCGGCGTAGGTGAAGTATTCGCGCGTGAAAGTGGACGGCGACGCGCCACGGATGGCCACGCTGTTGGGCAGCGCCAGATAATAGCGACCGGCGTTGCCGTAGACCTTCAGCGACGAGTCGCCGAACACATCCCAGCTAAGTCCCAGGCGCGGCGCCCACTGATCGCCGCTGGTCACGTAAGCCTCACCCAGATCATTGAAGTTGGTGAACTTGTCGTTGCGAAGACCCAATGTCAGCAGCAGCTTGTCGTTGACTTGCCACTTGTCTTCGAGGAAGTAAGCCTTCTGCGCGACTGACATGCTGGTCGCCGTATTGAATACCGAGCGATAGACGTAGTAGCCGTTGCCACCGGCCGGACCCACGCCCAGTGCAGCGCTGATGGGCGAGGTGGGGCGGGAGGAGCGGCCATAGATCCAGCGGTAGCCCGGACCCGTGGTGATGACACCTTCGTTGTCGGCATTGAAATACATGTTGTCCACACCTTCGGTCAGAGTGTGGCTGCCCAGCACGTATTCCAGATCGATGCGCAGGCCGCGCGTCTTGTTTTCGCCGTCGCGTGCCTGGCTGGAGGTCTGGTTGTTGCGGATCTCGCTGCCCCCGGTGATAGCCGGGTCCTGCAGATTGGTGTTGGTCAGTAGCGGTGCGGTGCTGGGGTTGTTGCGGAAGTCGGTCTGGCGACTCTTGCCATAAGTGGCGCTCAGAGTCAGATCGTCGGTGATATAGCTGGTGTACTTGCCGATGTAGTAACGGTCGTTGACCTTGACCGTATCGGCGAATGCGCCGTTGGCGTCGCTGACAACGTCTGGGTATCCGTTGAAATCGGTATAAGCACCGCCTTCGCGATAATTGTTCTTGACGCCGGTCAGTTCGAGGATATTGCTGTCGTTGATGTTCCAGTCGATTTTGGCGTAGACCTTCGGCTCATCAATGCGATAGTTGTTGCGGCCGATGACCGGGTCGTCTCGGCGTGCAGTGGAAACACCTTCGGTGCGTTCCTGCTCTGCGGCAACGAAAACGAACAAGCGGTCTTCGACCAGCGGGCCGCCGGCATAGACGCTGTAGACCGTGTTCCAGAAGGTGTCGTCCTTTCGGCTGCGGTAAAGCGTGCCGGGCAGGCTTTCATCGCTGTACTCATAGCCGGCAGGCGGTGCGGCATCAGGGTAGAAGACGTTTTTGTAGTCGCTGGAGAGCGACTTCGGACGCCACAATGCCTGCGCGCCAAAATGCCACTCGTTGGTGCCGCGCTTGCCGACCTGGCTGAGCACGCCGCCGGCCGAGCGGCCGTAGCGGGCGCTATAGCCGCCGGTATAGGTCTCTTGTTGGTCGATGGCGCCGTAGGGCAGGGTGACGCCGCCAATGTTGGTCAGCGGATTGGAGCTGAGATAGCCGTTGAGGTAGTAGGCGTTCTCGGTGACGCCGGCGCCGCCGAAGGAAATGGCGTTGCCGAAATAGCCGCTGCCCTGTACCGCGCCAGGCGACAACAACGCGATCGCTTCGCCCGAGCGTGCCAGCGGCAAGCGCTGCAGTTGCTCGGCCGTAATGACGGTACGTGAAGCAGTGGCAGAGACGTCCACCGGCGAAATATTTTTGCCGGTCACCGTGATGGTGCCCAGGGTGGCAGTGTCGTCGGACGCACTGCTGCTGCCGAAGGACACATCGGTACCGGCGCCAACGCGCAATTCGATGTTCTTGCGGGTTTCGGCGGCCTGGCCTTCGCGTTGCAGCGTGACGGTGTAAGTGCCGACCGGAAGGTTGCCGATGGCATAACGGCCATTGGCATCGACCGTTGCCGTGCGCGTCAGACCGGTATCGCTCTGCGCGGTGACCGTTGCACCTGCACTGGCCGGCGCGCTTCCGTAGATGCCGGCAGTGGTACTTTGCGCGGCTGCAGTGCCGGTGGCAAGCATGCCGACGGCACCGCTCAGGGCAAGCGCAAGCATGCTGATGCGGCCATAGCGCGCAGGCGAGGTGGAGCGGAACGAGCGGCGTTGCCGCACGGCGTGGCTGGTCATCTCTATCGCTCTCCGGATGAGCGCCGTCACGAAGATGACGGTGCGTTGACAACCGATGCTAGAGAGCGGTCGCGCCTGCTTAAAGAACGATTTCTCTGAATTTCATGTTTTTTAAGCACAAACAACCAAGAACGCGTATTCAGGGCAAGTGGGCGTGACTCTGGACACTTGAACCAAGCAATTGCTTTGGTCATGGAGAAGGTCGCCAGCCGCCAGTCACCGGTGATCACCAGCGACTGGCGGCGGCCAGAGGTGAGGTGTGCACTGGCAAGCGTGCAAAACGACACTACCCTCCAGGGAGGGCAGTGCAAATGCAACGCGTGGGACTGGACGATGGTCTGCCCTGTCAACGCCCAAGTTCGAACGTCACCTCCAGGTTGATCGACAAGGTGCTTTCGCCGGGTGCGACCGGGGTGTCCATCTCGGCCTTGGCCGAGCGCATTGAGGCGGCCATCATCATCGGGCGGACCGCGCCGCCGCTGCGGCCTTCGGAGATGCTGACGATGCGGCGCACCTTCAGGCCCAGCGATTTGGCATACGTTTCGGCGCGCGCCTGGGCCTTCTTCAGTGCGGCAACCCGGGCTTCGTCGTAGACCGGCTCGGGTTGGTCGATCGAAAAGCTGGGGCCGTTGATGTCGTTGGCGCCTTGCGCAACCAGCGCGTCGAGCACCTTGCCCAGGCGGGTGATGTCGCGCACCTTCAGGCTGACCGTGTTGCTGGCCTGGTAGCCGTTGATCTTGGGCGCTTCGTTCTCCTTGTAGGTGTACTGCGGGCTCAGGTTGATGCCGCTGGTTTGCACGTCCTTGTCGGCGATGCCGGCGGCCTTGACCGCGGCCATGACCTTGCTCATCTGTTCGGCGTTCTGGCGCATGGCGGCGTTGCCGTCGGCGGCCTGGGTGACCACACCGGCAGACAGCGTGGCGATGTCCGGCACACGCTTGGCCTCGGCCTCGGCCGAGACGTTGAGCAGGGTGCCGTCGCTGGGAATGGTGTAGCTCGACGCAGGTTGGGCGTGGGCAGTCATGGCGGTTCCGGCAGCGATGGACAGGGCCAGCAACAACGGCTTGAGATGGGTACGCATGAGATCTCCTTGTCTGTGTGGGGAGCGTGTTGGCAGGTCGATGAATGTGTTGTGAGTCGAGCACGACCACCCCGTTGGCAACGGTGTGTGCGTTCACCAGGCAAGCGGGCGAGTGCAGGCAACAGGTATGCTGGACGGATGCTCTATCTCGCTTCCCGTTCGCCGCGCCGACAAGAACTCCTGCAACGCCTGGATGTGCCGTTCCAGACGTTGCAACTGGATGTGCCCGAGCTGCGCGCAGCCGATGAATCGCCCGACCAGTACGTGCAGCGCGTTGCGTTTGAGAAGGCGCACGCCGGGCTGGCGCTGGTACAGGCCGCCGACCCCGACGCCATCGTGCTGGGCTCCGATACCGAAGTGGTGCTGGGCGAGCGGGTGTTCGGCAAGCCGGTCGATGTGGACGATGCCGTCGCCATGCTGCGCGCGTTGTCCGGGCGCACCCACCAGGTGCTCACGGCGGTGGTTCTAGTCTGCGCACGGCGCGCGCCGGCGCAGGCATTGGTGGTGTCGGAGGTCACCTTCGACACCCTCGATGATGCGCAGATCGCCGCCTACGCCGCCTGCGGCGAGCCGATGGGCAAGGCTGGCGCCTATGCGATCCAGGGCCGCGCCGAACGCTTCATCGCCCATCTGTCCGGCAGCTATTCCGGCGTGATGGGATTGCCGCTGTATCACACCTCGCAGTTGCTCACTGCCTTCGGAGCGCATTGATGTCGGAAGAGATTTTGGTCAACGTCACCCCGCGCGAGACCCGTGTGGCGGTGATCGAGAACGGCATGCTGCAGGAGTTGCATATCGAGCGCGGCTGGCGCCGGGGCGTGGTGGGCAATATCTACAAGGGCAAGGTGCAGCGGGTGATGCCCGGCATGCAGGCGGCCTTCGTCGAAGTGGGGCTGGAGCGTGCCGCGTTCCTGCATGCCAACGATGTGGTCCGGCTGGCACCGGCGCCCGCCAGCGTGGTCGATACCGAAGAAACCCCGATCCCGCCGCCGCCGCCGGCCTCGGTGCCGATCGTGGAGCTGCTGCGCGACGGCCAGGAGATCGTGGTGCAGGTGGTCAAGGACCCGATCGGCACCAAGGGTGCGCGGTTGACCACGCAGATCAGCATCCCTTCGCGCTATCTGGTGCTGTTGCCGCAGTCCAAGGTGGTGGGGGTGTCGGCGCGCATCGAAGACGAAGCCGAGCGGCTGCGCCTGAAGACCATCGTCAGCGAGGTCTCGGCCCAGCATGGCGGCTTCGGCTACATCATCCGCACCAACGCCGAGGGCCAGCCGGCCGAGGCGCTGGCCGAGGACATAGCCTACCTGTCGCGGGTCTGGAACGTGGTCGAGCGCCGCGGCCGCGAAGCGCCGCCGTGCAGCATCATCTACGAAGACCTGAGCCTGCCGCTGCGTGCGGTGCGCGACCTGATTCGCCGCGACGTGGAAAAGGTCAAGGTCGATTCCAACGAGACCTTCGTGCAGCTGCAGGCCTTCGTGGCCAAGTACATGCCGGTGCTGGCCGAGCGACTGGAGCTGTACACCGGCGACCGCCCGATCTTCGACCTGTACGGGGTCGAAGACGAGATCGGGCGTGCGCTGAACAAGCAGGTGCCACTCAAATCCGGCGGCTATCTGGTGATCGACCAGACCGAGGCGATGACCACCATCGACGTCAATACCGGCTCGTTCGTCGGTCAGCGCAATCTTGAAGAAACCGTCTTTCGCACCAACCTGGAGGCCGCGCAGGCGGTGGCGCGGCAACTGCGCATGCGCAACCTGGGCGGCATCATCATCATCGACTTCATCGACATGGACGATCCGGAGCACCGCCGACAGGTGCTGCGCACCCTGGAAAAAGCGCTGGCACGCGATCACGCCAAGACCACCGTGTACGAGTTCTCGCCGTTGGGCCTGGTGGAAATGACCCGCAAGCGCACCGTCGAAAGCCTGGAGCGCCAGCTGTCGGAGACCTGTGGGCACTGCGGCGGGCGCGGCACCATCAAGACCGCCGAAACGGTGACCTACGAGATCTTCCGCGAGATCACCCGCGCGGTGCGCCAGTTCGATGCCGCGCGCCTGCTGGTGATCGCCTCCTCGAAAGTGGTCGCCCGCATCACCGAGGAAGAGTCCGCCGCCGTGGCCGAACTGGAAGAGTTCCTCGGCAAGAGCATCCGCTTCCAGTCCGACGACCAGTATCTGCAGGAGCAGTTTGATGTGGTGTTGCTGTGAGGCCGCGAATCGGGAATCGGGAGTGGGGAATGGGTGTGGAGCAACGTCCGCTCAACGGCGCTTTGGTTATCCCTTCAGCCTGGATGCGCAATCAGGCGGCTGACCGTTCGTAAGCCGGGGCCGGTGCCCTTACGATTCCCCATTCCCCATTCCCCATTCCCCATTCCCCATTCCCCATTCCCAGCCGTTAATGCCCACCCCGCTGCGCCGCCGTCTGCGTCTGTTTCGCCGCTATGCGATCACTGCCTGCGCGCTTGCGCTGGTGGCGGTCGCGTTGTTGGTGGGCGCGGCCAGCCAGGCGCTGCCGTTGGCCGAGGAACATCCGCAGCAGATCGCGCAGTGGCTGAGCCAGCGTGCCGGTCAGCCGATTGCGTTCGACCGGCTGCAGACCGAATGGACCCGGCGCGGTCCGCTGCTGCGGCTGGATGGGCTGCGTATCGGTCCGCACGGCGAGGTGCGTGTCGGCCAGGCCGAAGTGCTGCTGGCGATGTACGCCGGGTTGCTGCCGGGCCATTCGCTGACCGAGATACGTCTGCGCGGCCTGGCGCTGACCTTGCAGCGCAGCGACGACGGTGTGTGGTCGGTCCAGGGCATGCCCGGCGGCGGAAACTCCGATCCGCTGGATGCGCTGCGCCGGCTTGGCGAGATCCAGCTGGCCGAAGCGCGCCTGCATGTGGCTGCGCCGTCGATCGGACTGGACACCACGCTGCCGCGTATCGACCTGCGCCTGCGCGTCAGCGGCTCGACCGTGAAGGTGGGCAGCCGTAGCTGGATCGATCTCAAGCGCGCGCCGCTGACGGCGGTGCTGGAATTCGACCGCGACAGCGGCGACGGCAGTGCCTACATGCAAGCCGACCCGGCCGACCTGTCTGCGTGGGCGTCGCTGCTGCAGTTCGGTGGCATGCGCGTGGATGGCGGTGGTGGGCGCTTGCAGGCCTGGGCGCAATTGCGCGCGCGCCGGATCGCCGCAGTGAGCGTAGATGTCGACCTACAGCAGCTGCGCCTGTCCGGGGCCGCACTGCCGGACGAAACCGCGCGGCGTACGCTCACCTGGGAACGGCTGCAGGCGCGTGCGCGCTGGCAGACCATCGATGGCGGCTGGCGCGTGGACGCGCCGCTGCTGCGCCTGGGCCAGGCAGCGCAGCTGCAACACCTGGACGGGCTGAGCATTGCCGGCGGGCGCCGCTATGCGGTCGTGGCCAAGCATGTGGATGTCTCGGGCCTGATCGCAGCTGCCGCCCTCAGCGAGCAGTTGTCGCCTGCCTTGCGGCGCTGGCTGAGCCTGTCCAAACCGCAGCTGCGCGTGGCCGACCTGCAGGTGGTCGGCGAGCAAGGCGGCACGCTGCGCGCGCAGGGCCAGATCGAAGCGCTGGGGTTTCTGCCGGTGGGCAATGCGCCTGGCATCAGTGGCCTGCGCGGCACCCTCGATGGCGACGCGCAGGGCGTCGAGCTGGACCCCGCGCCCGACGCCACGCTGCGTTTCGACTGGCCGACCGGCTTCGGCGTGGTGCACGAGATCCAGCTGGCCGGCAAGATCGTCGGTTGGCGCGAAGGCGCGGGCTGGCAGGTCGCCACTCCGGCGCTGCGCGTGCAGGGCAAGGATTACGGCGCCAACGTGCGTGGCGGGTTGTGGTTCCAGGGCGATGGCAGCCGCCCACGCATGCAGCTGGCGGCCCAACTGGACGATGTGGCGTTGCCGGTGGCGCGCAAGTTCTGGATCCGCTCCAAGATGAGCGAGGCCGCCATCGACTGGCTCGACATGGCCGTGGCCGGCGGCACCGTCACCGGCGGCACTGGCCTGGTCAGCGGCGATCTGGACGATTGGCCGTTCGACAATAACGACGGGCGCTTCGAAGCGTTCGGGCAGATCCGCGATGGCCAGATCCGCTTCCAGCCGGACTGGCCGGCGATGGAGCAGGTTCAGGCCCACCTGAGCTTCATCGGCAACGGCTTCTCGCTGCAAGGGCAGGGCGATCTGGCCGGTACCCCGATCGCGCAGCTGGAAGCGGGCATTCCCAGCTTTGCCACCTCCGAACTTTACGTCCGCGCCTCCACCCAGGCCGATGCGGCGCAACTGCTCGGCATGTTGCGCAAGAGTCCGCTGGAGCGGCGCTACGGCGACACCTTGCGCAATCTCACCGTGTCCGGGCCGGCCGCCGTGACCTTCGACCTGCTGCGCCCCCTGCGGACGCATGGCGTCGGTGGGCATCTGCAGGGCACAGTGGCCCTGCAGGGCGCCAAGCTGGCCGACGCGCGTTGGGATCTGGCCTTCGATCAGGTCAGCGGGCAGGCCCAGTACCGCGACACCGGCTTTGCTGCCGAGCGGCTGAGCGTGCAGCACGAAGGCCGCAGCGGCGAATTGTCGTTGCGCGCCGGCGGCTTGGTGCAGGACCCCGCGCAAGCCTTCGAAGCGCGTCTTGGCGCCACCCTGGATGCCAAGGAACTGTTCGACCGTGCACCCCAGATGGAATGGCTGCGCCCGTACGTGCATGGCAGTGCGCCCTGGCAGGTGGGCGTGGATGTGCCGCTGCCGCCAGCCGGGCAGACCGATGCGAACGCGGTGCTGACGCTGCGGTCCAATCTGGTCGGCACCACGCTGGATCTGCCCGCGCCGTTGGACAAGGCCGCCAGCGAGCCATTGGATACCCGGGTCAAGGTCGCGCTGCCGCTGGGCGATGGCGACATCGATGTGGGATTCGGCAAGCTGGTCGCGCTCAAGGCCAGCAGCCATGGCGAGCAAACCGGCGTGCGCGTGGTGATGGGCACCGACACCGTTACCGAACGGCCGCCCGCCAACGGGCTGGTGGTGACCGGCCGCGCTGCGTCGCTGGATGCGATCGACTGGATCAGCCTGGCGCGCGGCAGCAGCGGCGACGCCGACATGCCACCGTTGCCCGGGCAGCCGGCGGTGCCTACCAAGGACCCGATGCCGTTGCAGCAGGTGGATGTGCAGGCAGATCGGTTGCTGATGATCGGCGGGGTGTTCCCGCAGACGCGTCTGCGTCTGCGCCCCACCCGCGATACGGTGGCGGTGACGCTGGACGGCCCCTCGCTGGCCGGCCAGCTCACTGTTCCCAATGCCGACGGCGCAACGGTGCAGGGCACGTTGAAGACCGTGCACTGGCAGCCGGTGGAGGCGCCTGCCGAGCCGGCCGCGCCCGAACCGGGCGACCCCTTGGCAGGCGCGTTGCCGGAGCCCGCGCGCCGTGCGGTGGCCGAATTCGACCCGGTGTCGATCCCGCCGCTGGCATTGGATATCGCCGATCTGCAGATCGGCAAGATGACCTTCGGCGCGGCCACCCTGCGCAGCAGCCGGCTCACCGACGGCATGCAGGTGGATCAGCTGCAGCTGCGCTCGGACGATCAGAACATCGGCCTCACCGGGGCCTGGCGCGGCAAGGGCGAGGCGGCCAGCACGCGGCTGTCGGCGCGCGTGGACAGCCGCAACCTGGGCAATCTGCTGCAGAACCTCACCCTGGGCGGCCAACTGCGCGGCGGCGAAGGGCAACTGGAGCTCAACGCCGGCTGGCAGGGCTCACCAACCGGTTTCGCGCTCGGTTCGCTGGATGGGAACCTGAAGGTCGATGTGCGCAACGGCCAGTTGCTGGAAGTGGATCCGGGCGCCGGCCGCGTACTCGGCCTGCTGAGCGTGGCGCAGCTGCCGCGCCGGTTGATGTTCGACTTCCGCGATTTCTTCTCCAAGGGTCTGGCCTTCAACAAGCTGGCCGGCGAGGTGCGCTTCGGCGAGGGTTTCGCGCGCACCGACGCCATCCGCATCGAAGGCCCGGCTGCCGACATCGCGATTCGTGGCCAGACCGACCTGCGCGCGCAGACCTTCGACCAGACCGTGGACGTGAACCCCAAGGCCGGCAACCTGCTGACCGTGGTCGGCGCAGTGGCCGGTGGCCCGGTGGGTGCCGCCGTCGGCGCAGCCGCCAACGCGGTGCTCGGCAAACCGCTGGGCGCCATTGGGGCAAAGACCTATCACGTCACCGGGCCGTGGAAAGACCCGCAGGTGGACGTGATGGAGCGCGAGGCGCGCGAGCGGGCGCCGAGCAAACCGGCCGCACCGTCGGGCAAGTCCGGCAAGGCAGATCCGACGCAGCGCTGACGGAGTCCGTCGGCCTCACTCTGCGGGCGTGTCCTCGCTGCCGGCGCGGGTGAACATCGGCAAGCGCAGTCGCGAGCGATGGCCCGGCACTGGCGGCTGTGCGGGTGCGGTCAAGCCAAGAAAGTAGCCGCGCTGCCATTTCTCGCGCGCCGCGGCCGAGTGCGCATCGGGCAGCTCATCGAGAAAGCGCGTGCGGCTTTGGGTCCAGTCGGCGTGTTGCTGCGCCAGCTGCGGCGCTTCGGAAAGCGGTTTCCACTGCGGCTGTATCTGCTCGATCAACTGTCGCTGCAGCGGTAACAGATGACAGAACGGCTCGCCCGCCTCGAAGCGCACCCGCCCGGGCCGGGTGAAGCGCCAGTTCATGGTGAAGGTGTGCGGGCTCCAGTCGGTTTCCACCATGCCGCTCAGCGCGCCGATGCCGTCTTTGGGCCGGTTGAGCGGGCCGGTCACGAACAGGTCGATGCCGGTGTCGGTGCGGAACAGGCACGGTACGTGGAAGGTCAGCACGCCGTAGCCGAAGTGGCTGATCGCCGGTGCGTGCGTCTGCGCATCGGCCGTGATGGTGATCGCCGCCAGTGCGTCGCTGCCGTCCCAACTGGCTTCGAAACCGGACTGGCACAGCAGCTCCCAGCCATGCGCATTGGCGATCGCCAGCGGCAGGCAGCGGTAGGCGTAGCGCTGGTCGGTGGCGTCCATCCACGCACGCTCGTGCGGGGCAGGGCGGATGTCCAGCGTGTGGCCGTCCAGGACGTGGGCGATGAGCTTCATGCGCGGGCGATCGGTGAAGAGCTGGCTGGCGATGATAGCTGCGCGCATGTTCAGCCGAACGACTTGTCTCCCCGGCGCGCGGGCCCCATCCTGACCACATGACCGATAACGCTCTCACTCTGGCCGAAACCCGGCTGCTGCTTCCTTCCGGCCTGGACGCCGGCCATCTCGATCGCACCTTCGGCGCCCTGCTGGGCCCGGGCATCGACTTCGGCGATCTGTATTTCCAGCATTCGCGGCGCGAGAGCTGGAGCGTGGAAGACGGCATCGTCAAGGACGGTGCGCATTCCATCGAACAAGGCGTGGGTGTGCGCGCAATCGCCGGCGAGAAAACCGGCTTCGCCTATTCCGACGACATCCATCGCGATGCCCTACTGGAAGCGGCGCAGTCCGCGCGCGCGATCTCGCGCGAGGGCGGCGCGCAATCCACCCGCGCGCTGGTGCGCGGCAACGGCCGTGCGTTGTACCCGGCCACCGATCCCATCGACGACATGGACAGCGCCACCAAGGTGGACCTGCTGCGCCGGATCGACCAGTTCCTGCGCGCTGCCGACCCGCGCGTCAATCAAGTGATGGTGAGCCTGTCCGGCGGCGTGGACACGGTGCTGATCGCCCGCAGCGACGGCGTGCTGGCGGCCGACGTGCGCCCGCTGGTGCGCTTGAACGTGCAGGTGATCGTCGAACAGGGCGGCCGGCGCGAATCCGGTTATTCCGGCGGCGGCGGGCGTTACGGCTATGCCGAGCTGTTCGCCGACGGCCGCCCGGAAGGGTTTGCACGCGAAGCGCTGCGCCAGGCGCTGGTGAATCTGGACGCGATCCCGGCGCCGGCCGGGGTGATGCCGGTGGTGCTCGGCCCGGGCTGGCCCGGCGTGCTGCTGCACGAGGCGGTGGGGCACGGCCTGGAAGGCGACTTCAACCGCAAGGGCACCAGTGTCTACGCCGGGCGCATCGGCGAGCGCGTGGCCTCGCCGGGCGTGACCATCGTCGACGACGGCACCCTGGATGGCCGTCGCGGCTCGCTCAATATCGACGACGAAGGCACGCCCAGCCAGTGCACCACGCTGATCGAAGACGGCGTGCTGGTGGGCTACATGCAGGACAGCCACAACGCGCGCCTGATGGGCGTGGCGCCCACCGGCAACGGCCGCCGCGAATCGTTCGCGCACCTGACCATGCCGCGCATGACCAACACCTACATGCGCGCCGGCCAGCACGACCCGGAAGAGATGATCCGCTCGGTCAAGAAGGGCATCTATGCGGTGAACTTCGGCGGCGGCCAGGTCGACATCACCAGCGGCAAATACGTGTTCTCGGCTACCGAGGCCTATTTGATCGAAGACGGCAAGGTGACCGCGCCGGTCAAGGGCGCCACCTTGATCGGCAACGGCCCGGAGACCATGCAGAAGGTGCGCATGATCGGCAACGACCTGGCATTGGACGAAGGCGTAGGCGTGTGCGGCAAGGACGGGCAGAGCGTACCGGTCGGTGTCGGCCAGCCCTCGCTGTTGATCGACGGCATTACGGTTGGCGGAACGCAGGCCTGAGATGCGGGGATTTGGGAATCGGGATTCGGGATTGGTAACGGCAGGAGCGGGGCGCCATGTGGCCGTGCCGTGTACTGCGCCGGTCTCGAAACCGCGATTGGGGGTCAGAGCGTCGGGAAGCGCGGCGATAGAGGTGCGCAGCGTCCTTGGCGCTCAGGTGTCGCCCGCCCGGGTTGCTGATGGTGGACGCTGGTTGCCGCGGTTGGCTGCGGCGGAGGCGCCGGTTGAGCGGCTCCACGATTGCGGCCGCCAGCTCCTATTCTTCGTCTTCCAGATCCTGGTCGTCGTCCAATCCCGAATCCCCACTCTCCAATCCCTGCTCCTGCGACAGCTCGCGCAGGACCTGGAACAGTTCGCGGTAGGCGCGCGGAGGCTTGTTTTTGGCGCGTTCGTGGATCGCGTTGCGCACCAGCTGACGCAGTTGCTGGCGGTCGGCGGCCGGGTAGGCTTCCAGCAGTTCGGCCAGCGCCACGTCGCCTTCGGCGAGCAGGCGTTCGCGCCAGCGTTCGACCCGGTGGATCGCCGCCACTTCGCGGCGCGCGGTGTCGCTGTTGGCGTCCAGCGCATCGCGGATCGCGGCCAGGGTCTGCTCGTCCTCGCGGCGCATGTGCTTGGCCAGAAACGCCAGTTGCCGCTTGTGCGCGATATGCGAGGTGATGCGCTTGCTCTCTTCGATATGCGGGATCAGCGATTCGGGCACCGGCAACTTGGCCAGCTGCGCCGGGGTCAGCGCCACCAGCTTTTCGCCCAGGTCGAAAATCTCCAACGCCTCGCGCCGTTGCTGGCTGCGGCTGGCGCCACGAAATTCACCGGTCTCTTCATCGCGTCCGCGCATTGCCACCACATCCCGAAACTTGGTTGATAAACATCTGCGGCCTCGAACGGCCGCGCGTCGGCGGAACAATTCCGCACCGAATTCAAACACTCCGGCCATGGACGGCCGGGCTTTCGCGGACGGATCCGCGTTTCCAAGGATAAAGCATTGAACGCACTCTCCTCCGAAATCCGCGTTACCGACGACAGCCTGCAGCGCCTGGATGCGCTCACCGACATCTCCCAGCGCCTGCTCGAGCGCGCGCGCGCCGCCGGCGCCACGCAAGCCGAAGTCAGCTGCAGCGAAGAGCGCGGCCTGGACGTGAATGTGCGGCTGGGCGATGTGGAGACGGTCGAATCCACGCGCGATCGCGGCATTGCGGTTACGGTCTACTTCGGCAAGCGCAAGGGCAGTGCCAGCACTGCCGACCTGCAGGATTCCAGCCTGGAATCCACCGTGGCGCAGGCCTGCGCGATCGCCCGCTTCACCGAGGACGACGTGGCCGCCGGCCTGGCCGATCCGGAATTGATGGCGCGCGAGTTCCCCGAGCTGGATAGCTGGCATCCGTGGGCGCTGGACGCCGACACCGCCGTGGATCTGGCGCTGGCCTGCGAAACCGCCGGCCGCGACGCCGACGCGCGCATCAGCAACTCCGACGGCGCCTCGGCCAGCACCGGTCTCAGCTTGTCGGTGTACGCCAATTCGCATGGCTTCATCGGCCGCGAGCGTGGCACCCATCATTCGATCAGCTGCGCGCTGATCGCCGGCCAGGGCGACGGCATGCAGCGCGACGGCTGGTACAGCAGTGCGCTGGCACGCGAGGACCTGGAAGCGCCCGACGCCATCGGCCGTCGTGCCGCCGAGCGTACCGTGGCGCGCTTGCAGCCGCGGTCGCTGCCCACCGGTCAGTTGCCGGTGCTGTTCGCACCGGAAGTGGCGCGCTCGCTGGTCGGCCACCTGCTCGGTGCGGTCTCCGGCGGCGCGCTGTATCGCCGTGCCAGCTTCCTGCTCGACAGCGTCGGCAGCAAGTTGTTCCCGGACTGGTTCAATATCGAAGAGCTGCCGCACCTGCGCCGCGGTTTGCGCTCGGCGGCCTTCGACGGCGAAGGCGTGGCGACACGGCGTTCGGCGCTGATCACCGACGGTGTGCTGCAGCGCTATGTGCTGGGCAGCTATTCGGCGCGCAAGCTGGGCCTGCAGACCACCGCCAATGCCGGTGGCGTGCATAACCTGCAGGTCACCGCCAATGCGGGCGATCTGGCGTCGATGATTGCCGGCATGTCGCGCGGCCTGCTGGTCACCGAATTGATGGGCAATGGCGTCAATCCCGTCACCGGCGACTATTCGCGCGGCGCCGGTGGCTTCTGGATCGAGAACGGCGTGATTGCCTACCCGGTCGATGGCCTGACCATCGCCGGCAATCTACGCGACATGTTCGCCGGCATCGAAGCGGTGGGCAGCGACGTCGACCCGCGCTCGCACGTCAAGATCGGCTCGGTGCTGATCAACCGCATGACGGTGGCAGGCGATAGCTGAGCGGCCTTGGCGGTGCCGACCTGGCCGGTTTGCGCGCGGCAGCGTGTGGTGCAGGCGCACGCCCGGCAGGCAGCCGCTGGAACTGGACGGTACATGCACGTGGCGCCGAAGCGGGCAGCTCACCTTCGCGACCGCTGTCTCCCACGCGAGTGTGTAGAGCCGATGGCTCATGCGGCGGCGCGCGATGTGCGAGCGCTCGCCATGCAGCGACAACGCCGGTGAACACGTCGCCTGCATGGTGCGGGCGGCGCGAGCTCGCAGCACGGCAAGGCCTTTTTTCGAAATGACGTGGCCCTTTGCAGCCACGGCCAGGCGTGCGCCCATGTCTTTCCGCACTGGTGGCTGGCTGAATCGTTGCTATAGTCCGCCGCACCACAACCATGCACGGGGAGACATGATGAGCGAATTCGAATCGCAGGCCGCACCGCCACCGCCGCCGGTCGGCACCAGTCCGTCGGAGGAGCGCACGCTCGCGCTGGCCGCGCATCTGCTCGGCATCGTGACCTCGTTCGTCGGTGCGTTGGTGATTTGGTTAATCAGCAAGGACGCCAACCCGTCCAAGCCGTTCGCGACCGATCAAGCCAAGGAAGCGCTGAATTTCCAGATCACCGTGCTCATTGCCACCGTGGCGGCGATCGTCCTGACCATTGTCTCGTTCGGCATCCTGTTCTTCCTGCCGACGCTGGTGTGGATTGCCAACCTGGTGCTGTGCATCCTGGCCGCAGTCAAGGCCAACAACGGCGAGCACTACCGTTACCCGTTTGCGCTGCGCCTGATCAAGTAATCGGCGCGGAGGAAACAACAAAGGCCCGGCAGCGATGCCGGGCCTTTGTCGTATCAGCCGATGGCGCGATCAGTTCTGCGCCGGGGTGTTTTCGGCGAAGTACTCATGGCTGTCGGCGTTGGTGATGGCCTGGGCCGGGTTGCTGATCGCCAGGCTGCGCGCGCCGGACTGGCCATAGACGCGGTCCTGGGTGCCGGCGACGACCGTGAAGTGGCTGGTTTCGTGCACCAGCGTGCCGGCCTTGGAGTCGGTGCCGGTGGTCGACGCACTCCAGAAGGCGTTGCAGACGTGGATCTCGTACGGCTGGTTCGGATAGACGTAGGCATAGGCGTCCGCCAGATCCGCATCGCAGCTGCAGTTGATCGTCAGCTGGCCGTTGTTCTGGTCCAGCGCATTGTCGATGTTGACGAAGTTCGAGCTGACCCGGCTGTAGCGCGAGGCGTTATAGGTACCGAACCAGGTGGTGTAGCGCGCGCCGGTGCTGCCGGCGTTGAGGTAGTTGCGCGCGTTCTGCGAGTAGTTGCGCGCGGCAGTGACGGCACTGCCGGCCTGGCTGGTGCGGGTGGTGCTGCAGTTGAGGTAGTTGATGCCGTTGACCACGGCGGTCGGGCCGACTGCGAGCTCGCGCTGGACGCCACGGCGTGCACCGTCCAGCCAGACGGTGAGCGGGGTGCTGGTGGCCACGGCCGGCTCGCCGTTGGCCGCCGCCTTCATCAGGCTGCCGTCGGAAAAGGACGCGTACTGCAGCGCCGAGCGCACCTGGATGGTGTAGTTGCCGCTGGTGGACAGATCGTACGCGCCGGCCAGATCGACCTCGCCCTTCACGCTCTGGCCTGGCTGCAGGATGGTGAAGTCGGCCGCCTTGGGCAGGCCGCGTTTGACCAGGCGCCCGGTGTAGTCCACTGGCTTGCCGTCGCGGCTCACTTCCAGGATGCCGTTATCCAGCGACTTCAGCGGCAGCTGATAGGTCGGCACGCGTGCGATCTGGCTGCCGTGATTGGTGACGGTGACGGCGATCTTGCCCTGATGACGCCCAGCCTGGTCGGCCACTGGCGACAGTTCGATGGTCAACGGAACCGGGCCGCGCACGGACTGCGCCTGCGCCGATCCGAGGACGCCAACAACGGCCAGCGTGCCTGCTGCAAACGATGCGAAAAAAACGTTCTTCACCAGTAACTCTCCGTGTGATCGGGGGATGTCCGCGGATGCGGGCAAGCCAAACCTAGGCACGACGAGCGGACGCGACAAGTTATTCAATTGCGAATATTTTTGTTCGCAGCGCACCTATGAACGCTACTGAAATATCACGGATGTAGACAATTCAGCTTTAAAGCGTGCGGTCTGTCATGTGTTGTAGCGTCCAATGTGTCGACGGCTGACACAAACGTGCGCAAGAAAAGTTGCAATGTGTGACCGAGTTCGCCGGACGCCCGCTGCCGCTGCAGAGGTTGACCGTGCGCTGGCGCACGGAGTGCGCAAATCGTGTCCGGCGCGTCCGGTTCATGTCGCAAATCGTCTCGATGTGGCCCGCGCGAGCGAATAGCGCGCCGTTGCGGCACCCGAGGCGCTTCGAATCGATTCGGCAGCGGCCGTTTCTCGCCTGCTGCGCTCTAGCGGCGTCGGCAACCGCGCCTAGTGCGCGCGGTTCACCGCAAACCGGCCCAACGTGGCCAATGTCTCGCCGGGTGGCCCGTAGGGCTGCAGGAGGTCATGCATGCGCGCGGCCAGTTCGGCCAGCTTCGCCTTGGCGCCGTCCATCCCCAGCAGGGCGGGGTAGGTGGATTTGGCTTGCGCCGCGTCCTTGCCGGCGGTCTTGCCCAGCTGCGCCGAGCTCGATTCCACATCCAGGATGTCGTCGCGCACCTGGAAGGCCAGGCCCAGCGCGTCGGCAAACTCGTCCAGACGTTGCTGGTCGGCCGCCGCGGCGTCTCCGGTGAGTGCGCCCATCCGCACCGCTGCGCGGATCAACGCGCCGGTCTTGAGCGCATGCATGCGTTGCAGATCCTGCAGCGATTGCAGTTGCCCGGTCGCATCGATATCCAGCGCCTGGCCGCCGCACATGCCGGCCGCGCCCGCAGCGGTGGCCAGGCTCTGCATCCAGCTAACGCGCAGTTCGGCGCTGGCAGAGGCAGTGGCGAGTAATTCGAATGCGCGCGTCTGCAAGGCGTCGCCGGCCAGAATCGCGGTGGCCTCGTCGAAGGCGATATGCACGGTGGGCTGACCGCGCCGCAGCGCGTCGTCGTCCATCGCCGGCAAGTCGTCGTGCACCAGCGAATAGGCGTGAATCAGCTCTACCGCCACCGCGGGCGTGTCGAGCTGATCCTCGGACGCGCCGAACAACGCGCCGCTTGCGTAGACCAGCAGCGGACGCATGCGCTTGCCCCCACCCAACACGGCATGGCGCATCGCTGCATGCAGGCCCTGCGGCGCATGCGTGGCGCTCGGCAGGCCGGCCTCCAGGCTGCGTTCGGTGCGGGCGATCCAGTGGTCGAACAGCGCCGAGCTCACCTCAGCCGTCCAGCGACGGCGGTTCGAAGGCTTCGGCAAGCTCGGGGCGGGCGGGGTCGGTCAACAGGCGCACGCGCAGTTCGGCCTGTTCCAGCGCCTGCTGGCAATCGCGGTACAAGCCGATGCCGCGTTCGTAGGCCGTGAGCGATTGCTCCAGGCTCAGATCGCCGACTTCCATCTTCTGCACCAGTTGCTCGAGTTCTTCCAGCGACTGTTCGAAGCGGGCAACCGGGGA
Organism: Xanthomonas sp. NCPPB 3569; assembly: GCF_041475645.2. NCBI lineage: Bacteria > Pseudomonadati > Pseudomonadota > Gammaproteobacteria > Lysobacterales > Lysobacteraceae > Xanthomonas > Xanthomonas sp. NCPPB 3569. Next base: position 3,237,073 of record NZ_CM192969.1, on the reverse strand, counting down.
CGTTTCGTTCAAGGACTTCTTGGCCATCGCTAAAGTGTGCGGCGCGCGCGCAGGCGGGTCAATTCGCATCGGCAGCCGTGCGCCACTGCAGCGCTGCGACATTGGCCTGCAGCCATGCGTCCAAGGTGCCGGAAATGATGCAGTCGCCGGCGGCGAGCACCTGCTTGCCTTCCCACAGGATCGGCAGGCGCCCGCGTTCCCACGGCGGTAGATCCAGCGCCTGCAGCAGGTGTTTGAGCTGGTGCGAATGTGTGCGCCGCGGCAATACGATGCGCTCGCCGCCCTGGCGTGCGCGCACCAGCAGCGGCTGCGCAAAGCGCAGGCCGGGTGCGCCGAGCAACTGCAACTGCGCACCGTCGGGCAGGTGCAGGGGCGCTGCGCCGTCCCATTGCGCATGCCAGTCCGACGGCCAGGCCGCAACGGGGCGATGCAGAAACAGGCACTGGCGCCAGCGGCGTACTTCAACCTGCTGCCACGCAAAGCAGGCGTGCCGATCTGCGGCGTGATTGGCGATTTCCTGTTCCAGTGCGGCCACACCTTGCGCAGGCAGCGGCGGCGCGTGCGCCGCGCTCACCCAGGCGCGCAACAGCCGTGCCCTTCGTTCCACCGGTTGCGCGCGCAATGCCTGCAGATCCAGCGCGCCGCTTGCGGTCCGCACGCTCGGCAACAACGCCATGTCCTGCTGCAGCAGTAATGCACTGGCATCGGCGCTCAGTTGCGCACTACGCGCCAACGCATCCGGTGCTTGCGGCCAGCGTTGCTGCAGCAACGGCATGACTTGGTTGCGCAGGAAATTGCGGTCGTGGCGTGGATCGGCATTGCTGGGATCTTCGATCCAGCGCAACCCTTGCGCATGCGCGTAGGCGAGCAGGTCTGCGCGAGCATGCGCCAGCATCGGGCGCCACAGCGTGCCGTTGGCGAATGGGCGCTGCGGCCGCATCGCCGCCAGGCCTTCGGGGCCGGAAGCACGCAGCGCACGCAGCAGGAACGTTTCCGCCTGGTCGTCGCGATGATGTGCCAGCGCCAGCCATTCGCCAGCAGTGAGCGCCTGCGCGAACGCCGCGTGGCGCGCGTGGCGTGCCGCCGCTTCCAGCCCAAGCCCGCTGTCGCGTGCCACCTGCACCCGCACGATCTGCAACGGCACCTGCAGCGCGTCGCAGGTGCATTGGCAATGCCTGGCCCAGGTATCGGCATCGGCATGCAGCCCATGATGCACATGCAGCGCGCGCAATCCTGCGTGTCGATAACGCGGCGTTGCCGCCAGCAGGTGCAGCAGCACACTGGAATCCATCCCGCCGCTGTAGGCCAGCAGGACCGGACCGGGCGGGGTGGCTGGCAGCAGGAGCGGGGTGCCGGTCAGCACAGGCGCAACCTTGCAGCGGATCCTGCGCGCTCGGTATGCAGAGGCCATCCCTGTTGCGTGATGGCCGGTCGGTCGCCCGCGTGGGGTGTGCTCTGCTTGGGACGCATCGACGATTCCGTTGTCGCCCGCGTCCGACGGCGCGAACAGCCGTGCGCAGCTGCAGCCTTGGCTGCAACGGGCTGCCGTGCGCGCTCACCGCATCGGTCTGCGGCGACCCATCCGAGCGCCCCACCGACCGCCGCGGATTGCGGCCGTTTGCAGGCGTGCTCGCACCCGGCGTTGGCGACGCCAGACGGGCAGCTCGCGTGGCGCTGCGTCAACCGCATCACGCGCCGGCTCGCCCGCCATCGCCGCAGCGCCGCCTGCGCATCAGCGCTTGACCGCAGCCTCGAACGTGGCCGGCTTGGGCAATTGGACCGGCACACCAGCCGCGTCGCAGGTGCCTGCCTTGCACAGGCGCTCGCGCAGGCGCGGGGTGGCCTGGACGATGACGTGGTAGATCACGTTCTCTTCCAGCGTGCCGCGGAACGCCGCGCTGCCTGGGCCGGTGGCCCAGATGCCCACATCTTCGCCGCCATGGCTTTCGGATTTGGTCGGCACCAGCGCTTCCTGCATGTAGCTGGGGGCCTCGGTGTCGACGTGGGTCAGGTCCGGGCGGCCGGCGGCCGGCTCGCTGCTGCTGGGTTCGTGTGGATATTTCTTGGGCCCGGCCGGCTGCGCGTTGCTGGCACCGGTGTAGCCGGGGCCGTTGGCGTAGCTGAGCGTGGTGTAGGGCTGGCCGGCCAGGTCGGTGGCCAGCTGGCTGCGGTCGCCTTCTTCGCCGCCGGTGCCGCGTACCTTGCCCAGGATCGGATTGCCGCGCACCGGGTAGCCGACGAAGTTGAGCGTGTGCGAATGATCGGCGGTGACGATGATCAGCGTATCCGGTGGCGCAGTCTGCACGGCAGCGCGCACGGCATCGGACAGCGACACGGTTTCGTCGAGCGCGCGGTAGGCGTTGCCGGCGTGGTTGGCGTGATCGATACGGCCGCCTTCGACCATCAGCACGAAGCCATTCGGGTCACGCGACAGCGACTGGATCGCGGTGCGGGTCATCTCGGTCAGGCTGGGCTCGCCCTGCGGGGTGCGGTTGCGGTCGTGGTCGAACTGCATGTGGTCCGGTTCGAACAAGCCCAGCAGCGCCGGTGCACCGGACGCTGCCTGCAATTGCTGCTCGTTCCAGACATAGGCGCCCTGCGGGTGCGCTTGTTTCCATTCGGCCACCAGATCGCGGCCGTCCAGGCGCAGGCCCACCTTGTCGTCGTATTCCGGGTCGCGCTCCTGCACGCCCTGGAACTGGCTGCGTCCTCCGCCCAGCACCACCTGCGGGCCGCGGCCGTAGCGGGCGGTGGAGAGCAATTGCTGGGCAATGTCCTGGCAACCGGCAGCACGCGCCGACTCTGGAAGGTCGGTGTCGTTTTCCCAGTTGCGGTCCGGCGAATGCGCATAGGTTGCCGCCGGCGTGGCATGGGTCAGGCGCGTGGTGGTGACGATGCCGGTGGCCATGCCGGCACTGTCGGCTAGCTGCAGCCAGCTCAGCAGACCCTTGTTCAAGCTGTCGGCACAGTCGCTGCGGTTGCCGCTGCTGACCCCGATCGCGCCCATGTGCGACTTCACGCCGGTGGTGATGGAGGTCATGGTGCCGGCCGAATCCGGCGTCTGCGAGTCGGTGTTGTAGGTCTTGCTGAAAGCGGTGGCGGGGAATTGTTCCCACGACAACAGGTTTTCCTCGCCCGGGCCGCCCTTGCGCTGGCCATCCAGGATGCGTGCGGCGGCAACCGTGGTCAGGCTCATGCCATCGCCCAGGAACAGGATCACGTTACGCGCCTTGCCGGCCATGGCGCCGTTGCCGGCGGCCCGGGCGGCGCCCGAGCGGTACCACCATTGCGGGGTTTCGCCGGCCGGGTGCACCACCGGCGGTACCTCCACGCGGACCGACGCGGGCGCAGAGGTGCTGCTCCCCGTCGTGGAAGCGCAGGCGGCGACGCACAGCGTGGTCAGGGCGGCGAGGGTAGGCAGGCGGTAACGCATCGGCATCGAACTCGTGGCTGAATCAATCCCCATTATGCCGCGCTGGGTGGTGTCACACCGATGACACAGCGCTGTTCCAGCTGTGGTCTCGCGGGCAAGGCGGCCCTGGGCTATGGTGCAAGCACTTTCCCCCCCGGAAGATTCGACGACATGAAACTGGTTGCGGCGTGGTTGCGCATTCCGTTCTGGCAACGCGTGGTGGCCGGCTTTGTCCTCGGCGCGCTGGTCGGCTGGGCCATGGGCCCGGCGGCCGACGTGTGGTTCGGTCCGCTGGGTGACCTGTACGTCACGCTGATCAAGATGATCGCCATCCCGCTGGTGTTCTTTGCGGTGATCAATGCGATCTCGTCGCTACACGGGCAAAAATCCGTTGCCGCACTCGGCGGGCGCACGTTTTTATGGTTTGTCATCACCGCAGCATTGGCGGTGGGGGTGGGCCTGGCGGTCGGCACGATCATGCAGCCGGGCGCCGGCCATTTCAGTCTGAGCGTGGATTCGGCCTGGAAGCCGCGCGATGTGCCCAGCCCGGTCCAGGTGCTGCTGGATGTGGTGCCGTCCAATCCGTTCTACGCACTGACCGGCATCGGCACCAAGACCAACGCGGCCGGCGAAACGGTGCTGGCGGCGGGGCGTGGCTCGATCCTGCCGGTGATCTTCTTCGCCGCGTTGCTCGGCTTTGCAATGGTCAAGCTCGGCGAGCGGGTGGCCGAGGCGCGCAAGCTCACCGGGCAACTGAGCGACATCATGATCCAGGTGACGCGCTTCGTGCTGGAGATGACCCCGCTCGGCACCTTTGGCCTGATCGCTGGCCTGGTCGGCAGCTACGGTTTTTCGAAACTGCTGCCGTTCGGCAATTTCGTGCTCGCGCTGTACGTCGCCTGCGCGATCCATATTGTGGTGGTCTACAGCAGCCTGTTGCTCGCTCATGGGCTTAACCCGTGGAAGTTCTTCCGCGGTGCCGCGCCTGGCATGCAGGTGGCGTTCGTGAGCTCGTCGAGCTTTGCGGCAATGCCGGTGGCGATGCGGTCGATCACGCATAACCTGGGGGTCAGCAAGGACTACGCCGCATTCGCGGTGCCGCTGGGCGCCAGCATCAAGATGGACGGTTGCGGCGCGATCTTTCCGGCATTGTGCGCGGTGTTCATTGCGCAATACACCGGCGTGCCGCTGACCGCCAATCAGTATTTCGTGGTGCTGATCGCCTCGGTGCTCGGCAGCTTCGGCACGGCCGGCGTGCCGGGCACCGCGGTCATCATGGCGACGGTGGTGCTGAGTGCAGCCAATTTGCCGCTGGAAGTGATCGGCTACCTGTACGCCATCGATCGCATCCTCGACATGATGCGCACCATGACCAATGTCACCGGGCAGATGCTGGTGCCGGTGCTGGTGGCAAAGGAAACCGGGCTGCTCGACAAGCGCATCTACGACGCGGCGTCGACCAATGTCGGGCTGGAAGATCCGCCCGCCGACAGTGCCAAGCCACTGCGCTGAAGACCCGATGCGTGCCGGATGTCCCATGCTGCGCGAACGGCTGCAGCAGCTGCCCGAGCTGGAACACGTCGATGGTGTGTTCGTGCAGCGCGGCCTGGCGGAGGACCCCTTCGAGCAGCACTACCTGGAGATCCGGCGCAAGGAAGGCCGGCTGTACACCGATGCGCAGGTGCGCAGCCTGCCGCGTCCGGGCGGAAAACTGGCGGCAACGCTGGAATGGCGCGTGCGCGCGCTGTCGAGCAGCTTGCTGGTGCAGCACCTGGGCACGCATGCCGGCGAGGGCGCCATCCTCGAACTCGGCTGCGGCAACGGCTGGCTATCGCACTTGCTGGCGCAGTCGCTGCAACGCGAGGTCTGCGGCATCGACGTCAATCGCACCGAGCTCACCCAGGCCGCACGCGTGTTCGGCCATGCAGCGGGCCTGAGTTTCATCGCTGGCGACATCCAGACCGTGGCACTGCCGCGCGAGGTGTTCGACATCATCGTGCTCCCCGCCTGCGTGCAATATTTTGCCGATCCTGGCGCGCTGATCGAACGTCTGCTCGCGCACCTGCGCGAGGATGGCGAGCTGCATATTCTCGATAGCCCGCTCTACGCCACGCCGCAGCGCGGCCAGGAGAGCGCCGCACGCAGCCTGCGCTACTTCACCGAGCTGGGCGTCCCGGAACTGGCCGCGCATTACCACCAGCATACCTACGCGACGTTCGATCGCTTTGCAGTGCAGTGGTTGTTCGACCCGCGTCGTTGGAGTGCACGTGCGCGAAAGGCGCTCAGATTGTCGCAACCGCATTTCCCGTGGCTGCGTCTGCGCAAGCGCGACAACCTTGAGGTGCTTGGCGGTTGAGTGTGCTTGGGGATGTTGGCTGACAACGCCGGGCAGTGTGCGTGGGGCGATCTGGCTTCTCACGCTCGCGGGTGAGCTTCGAGGCATCCGGCATTTGCTGATGGACAGATGCGAAAACGCTGCGTGTGCCGACCGACGTTCTTAGGCGCTCACGTCGGCCGGTGCGGCAATCGCGTTGCGGGTACGACGCGCTTCAACCGCATGGCACACTTCCAGCTCATCCATTGACGAGGGCGGGCGGTGATTGGCCAACAGCGTGATCTGACATTTCGTTTTCTGGCCGAGCCCAGCGACGTCAACTTCGGCGGCAAGGTGCATGGCGGCGTGGTAATGAAGTGGATCGACCAGGTTGGCTTTGCCGCCGCCAGTGGTTGGAGCGGGCATTACTGCGTCACCGTGGCGGTGGGCGGTATCCGGTTCGTGGCGCCGGTGCGCATCGGCGATCTGGTGGCGGTGTCGGCCAAACTCGTCTACACCGGCCGCAGCAGCATGCATTTCGCCATCGATGTACGCGCGCGCAGTCCGATGGGAGGCGACTCGCGCCTGTGCACGCATTGCATCATCGTGTTCGTGGCGATGGACCCGGACGGGGTCACCCCGGTCGAAGTGCCGTCCTGGCGGCCCGACACCCCGGAAGATCAACGCCTGGCCGAATACGCGCTCAAAGTGATGGAATTGAGCAAGGGCATCGAGGACACCATGGCGCGGTACAAGGCCGACACTTCGCAGTAATCCGCATCATGCCTGCGGGTAGGTCATCTGCCCGATGACAGCGTAGGCGGCGCTGGCAGCGTCAACACCCTCGGAGCGACTGGCACGGAGGCCGATAGGCGCCGGGAGGCCGCGCGGTGGCACACGGGCGTCGCGGCCCGGTTCCGCGCAACAAAAAGGCCGCGAGAGCGTCGCGGCCTTGTTCGACGGAGTCCGGGCAACCGAGCGTTACAGCACCCGACGCGCCTGGATGAACTTCTCGCTCCAGTAGCCGCTGGCCAGCGAATCCACGCGCACGTCCTTGCCGCGGCTGGGCGCGTGCAGGAACTTACCGTCGCCGACCACCAGGCCGACATGGTCGATACGACCGCGCTTGCCGAAGAACACCAGGTCGCCGGCCTTCAGCGCGCTCGGGTCCTTGATCAGTTCGGCCGATTCGTCGCGGGCGATGTCGCGCGAGACGCGCGGCAGGTCGATGCCGAGCGCAGTCTTGAACACATAGCCGACCAGGCCGCTGCAGTCGAACCCTTCGGTGGACTCGCCGCCCCAGACGTACGGGGTGCCGAGCAGGGCCATGGCGCGCTGCAGGATCACCTGCACGCGGCTGTCGGCCACGGCGTTCTGGGCAGCATTGGCTGCGCTCTGCGACACGTCGTAATTGGCAAGCAGGCGGCTGAGATCGCCGGCGAACATCGCCGAGCGGTCCATCAGCGGAATGGCGTCGTTGGCAGCCAGATGCGGAAGCAGGGCGGCCAGTGTTGCAGTGGCAGCGGCGTCGGCGCGGCTGCGGGTTGCGGCTTTCTCGGCGGCGACGGCGCTGTCAGGCGTGGTCGTCTGCGGAGCGGATGGCGTGCTGCTGGCGGTCTGCGCGAATGCGGGAAGTGCTGCAATCAAGAGAGCGGTGGCGCATAGCAGGCGGAGCGGTTTCCGGGGCGGAAGCGGTGCGGCGCCAGTTTTGATCTGTTCGTCGTTCGTCACGCGGGAATCACAGTTCTGCTGTCGATGCGAGATGATGCCCCGGTGAAAGAATCGTTACGTTCAAAAAAAGTTAACTTTCCGTTTTATGACTTGTGATTTGCGTCACATTTCAATGCAAAACCCGCTTTGAACCTGAATAATGGTCGCGCCAGTAAGCTCCATCAAGGAAGTCCAAGCGGACTGTACCGCCGGTGGTCGGGGCATGCACGAAGCGGCCTTCACCGATATAAATGCCGACGTGCGTCACGTTGCCTCCGGAGCCAAAGAACACCAGATCGCCGGTGGCAAGTCGCTCGGGCGGGATGCGTGGGCCCTGGATTGCGGCCAGTTCGCGCGAGGTGCGCGGTAGCGCCAAGGCCAGGACATCCTTGTAGACATAGGTGACCAGCCCGCTGCAGTCGAAGCCGGTCTCCGGCGTGTTGCCGCCGAATCGGTATGGGGTGCCTACCAGCCCCAGCGCGCGCATCAAGATGTTGTTGGCGGCAGCCGGGTCGGCCGGCGCTACCTGCGGCCACACGCGCGCTGCCGGTGGGGACGCGGCCGGGCGCCGCACCGGCGCGTGCGACGAACAGCCCCCAAGCAGCAGGCCCAGCAGCAGGCTGGCCGCGGCGCGTCGGGCGCAGGCGGCGAAAACTGGCGTGATATGCATGGAGCCGGGATAATGGGCGGTTCGAAAGGTCGCCATGATGGCGGCGCACCCGGCGGCCGACAAGCCGTCCTCAACCGTCTGCCACCGGGCAGCCCATTCAGAGCCAGGCATGAAGATCGAAAAAGACAGCGTTGTCCGCTTCCATTACACCGTTTCGGAGATCGGCCAGGAGCCGATCGAGAGCTCCAAGGAGCGTGACCCGTTGGCGATCATGATCGGCCACGGCAACATCATCCCGGGCCTGGAAGCGGCCATGATGGGTAAGGAAGCCGGCGAGAGCTTCGGCGTGGACGTCAAGGCGACCGAAGCCTACGGCGAATACCGCGAAGGCTTGAGCCAGCGCGTGCCCAAGAAGCATTTCGGCGCCACCAAGCTGGTGCCCGGCACCCAGGTCGTGCTGCAGACCAACTTCGGCCCGCGCGCAGTGACGGTGCAGAAAGTCGGCATGAGCGTGGTCGATGTGGACCTCAATCACCCCATGGCCGGCAAGGACCTGCATTTCGACGTGGAGATCGTCGAAGTGCGCGAAGCCACCGCGGAAGAACGCGACCACGGCCACGTACACGGCGACGGCGGTCATCACCACTGAGGGTGGGGCAAGCACGCGCCCGCGGCGGTTTGACAGTGGGACGTCTGCGCGCCACTGACGTAGGCCGCTCATCCGGCGCTACGGTGGCGCATGCAGGCTGCGCGCAGATCGGGCCATGCGTGTGGGTTGCCGCGGTGCGTGCATGATTGCTGTTCCTGACGGCCCACCCCATTGGTGGGCCGTTTGCATTCTGCGGCGCGTGCCGCCGCATCTGGTTGCCTGAGCCGTGATGACATCCCGCGACGTGCTGCTCCCCATTGCTGCGACAGAGCGCATCGTCGTGCTGGATGTCCTGCGCGGCGTGGCGCTGCTGGGCATCCTGCTGATGAACATGGAAGCCTTTGTCGGGCCGCTCGATCTGGCCATGACCGGCGTGGAGCCGCATTGGCATGGCGCCGACCGGGTTGCCGATGCGCTGGTCTACGTGTTCGTGCAAGGCAAGTTCTACACGCTGTTTTCGCTGTTGTTCGGCATGGGCTTTGCGGTGATGGCGCAACGCGCCGCGCGCGCCGGGCGCGCGTTCTTCGGCCTGTATCTGCGCCGCACCCTCGGGCTGTTGGCGATCGGGCTTGCCCATGCATTGCTGGTGTGGTCTGGCGATGTCCTGGTGACTTATGCCCTGCTGGCGTTGCTGCTGCTCGGTGCGCGCAACGTGCCGACGATGACGCTGCCGTGGCTCGCTGCGTTCGTGTACCTGTGCGCACCCGGACTGACCCTGCTGTACGGGGTGGCAGGCGAGTTGGCGCAGGCCGATCCTGCGGCGACGGTGCAGTGGAAAGCGGCGATGGCTGACGCCGCGCAGCAGGCGCTGGCGAATGTGCAGGCGCAGCGCGCCGCGTTCGGCAGCGGCACCTACCTGCAGGCGACGGTGCAGCGCTGGCATGACTTTCAGCAGGCGATGACCGGCCTCAGCATCAACGGCCCGGCCATGCTCGGCATGTTCCTGGCCGGCAGCTGGTTCGTGCGCAGCGGTGCGATCGCCACGCCCGAGCGCTTCCCACGCGTGTTTGCGACGTTGCGCTATGGCGTGTTGCCGCTCGGGCTGGGCGTGATGCTGGCAAGTTATGCATTGGAGCCGTGGATCGATCCGGCGCGGCTGGACCTGCGCCTGTCCGGCGCCTTCGCGCTGTCGCTGATTGCAGGGCCGTTGATGTGCCTGGGCTATGCCGCATGGGTGGTGCGCCTGGCACCGCGTCTGGCATGGCTTGCGCCAGCGGGGCGGATGGCATTGAGCAATTATCTGCTGCAATCGCTGGTCTGCACCGGCATCTTCTATGGCTACGGGCTGGGCTATTTCGAACAGCTGCCGCGGGTGTGGCAGCTGCCGTTCGCGCTGGCGCTGTTCGCGCTGCAGGTACTGCTGAGCCGGTGCTGGCTGCACTGGTTCCGCTTCGGGCCGATGGAGTGGCTATGGCGCAGCGCGACCTATCTGCAGGTGCCGCCGATGTGGCGTGGCACCGGGCGCACCGGGTAGCGCCTGCATGCACGGCAGTGGCGATGATGTGGTGGTGATCGGTGCGGGCGCGATTGGCCTGGCCACCGCGCTGGCACTTGTCGACGTGGGCCGGCAGGTGCGTGTGCTCGATGCCGGTGCGCCCGGTGCGGCGACCTCCTATGGCAATTGCGGCACCATCACGCCGAGCCATGCACCGCCGCTGGCGGCGCCCGGCATGATTGCGCAGGCACTGAAATGGATGTTCACCCCGGATGCGCCGCTGTATATCCCGCCACGTCTGGATCCGGGGTTGTGGCGTTGGCTGCTGCGCTTTGCGCGGCGCTGCAATGCACGCGATTGGCAATCCAGTGCACAGGCGCGCGCAGCGCTGTTGCACGATGCGCGGCAGCGCTTCGACGCGTGGGTGGCGCGGTACGGGTTGGAGTGCGAGTTTCGTAATGACGGTTTGGATTACGTGTTTGGCGATGCGCGCCGCTTTGCGCAATACCGCGACGAATGCGCGCTGCTGGCGCAGTGGGGTATCCGGGCGGAGGTCATCGAGGGTGCGGACTACGTACGCCAGGATCCCGCATTTCGCGATGGGATCGCCGGCGCGATCCACTTCCCGGGCGATGCGCATCTGCGCCCGGAGCAATACACCGCAGAGCTTGCGAGAGTGCTGCGCGCACGTGGCGTGGTGATCGATGCGCACTGCCGGGTGCAGGCGATCGTGCCCGATGGAGCTGGCAGCTGCGTGCAGACCGAGCACGGCAAGCGCCGTGCGCGCGAGGTGGTGATCGCTACTGGGCCATGGTCGCCGGTGCTGGCGGCGCAACTTGGTTTGCGCCTGCCGGTGCAGGCCGGCAAGGGCTATTCGATTACCTACAGCGCGCCACATCTGATGCCGCGCCGCCCGGTGGTGTTGAAGGACCGTTGGGTGTTCGTGGTGCCGTGGCGCGAGCGCCTGCGCATCGGCAGCACGATGGAATTTTCCGGACGCGATACGCAGCTCAACGCCACCCGCCTGGCTGCGTTGGAGCGTGCAGCGACCGACTATCTGCAGGCGCCCTGCGGGCCTGCGGTGATCGAGCGCTGGTACGGCTGGCGGCCGATGACCTGGGACGATGTACCGGTCCTGGGCGCGGTGCCGGGCCATCCTCACGTCTGGCTCGCAGCCGGGCATGGCATGCTCGGTATCAGCATGAGCACTGCAAGCGGACAATTGATGGCCGACCTGATCACGGGCCGCGCACCCGCGCTGGACCCGCATCCTTACCGGGCGGAGCGTTTCGCATGAGTGCGCGTTACGACTACGACGTGGTGATTCTGGGCGGCGGCTCCGGGGGGCTTGCGGCGGGATTTCGCGCAGCAAGACATGGCGCGCGCGTGGCGATCATGGAGCCCTCCGAATTGGGCGGCACCTGCGTCAATCTCGGTTGCGTGCCGAAGAAGGCGATGTGGCTGGCAGCCGATCTGGCCGGCAAGATCGAGTTGGCCAGCGCATTGGGATTCGATCTGCCGCGCCCGACCTTGGCCTGGCAGGAGCTGGTTACGCATCGGCATGGGTACATCGCCAACATCCACGCCAGTTATCGACGCCGCCTCAATGAAGATGGCGTGGTCTTGATCCCGCAGCGTGGCGTGCTGCAGGACCGCCATACCGTCATGGGCAGCGACGGCGTGCCGGTGACCGCCGAGCACATCGTGATCGCCACCGGCGCACACCCGTTACGCCCGGACGTGCAGGGCGCAGAACATGGCGAAGTCTCCGACGATTTCTTCAACCTCTGCCATGCGCCCGAGCAGGTCGCGATTATCGGCGGTGGCTATATCGCGGTGGAAATCGCCGGGCTGCTGCAGGCCTTGGGGAGCCGCGTGCATCTGTTCGTGCAGGGCGAGCGCTTGCTGGAACGCTTCGATGCGGAACTGACCTTGCAGTTGGCCGACAACCTGCGTCATCTGGGCGTGCGGCTGCACTTCGGTTTCACCACCACCGCACTGGAGCGCGATCTGCACGGTGCGCTGCGCGTGCATGGGCATTCCGTGCATCCGCGCGAGCAGGGCAACGACGTCTTCGACAAGGTGTTCTTTGCGGTGGGCCGTCGCGCCAATACCGCCGGGCTGGGTCTGGACACGGTGGGTGTTGCGCTTGGCGACAAGGGCGAAGTGGTGGTGGACGACGGGCAGACCACCAACGTGCCGAATATTCACGCGATCGGCGATGTGGGCGGCAAGGTCGGGCTGACGCCGGTGGCGATTGCGGCGGGGCGCAAGCTGATGGACCGCCTGTTCGGTCACCAACCGGATGCGCGCATGGACTACGAAAACGTGCCCAGCGTGGTGTTTTCGCACCCGCCGCTCGGCCATGTCGGGCTCACCGAAGAGCAGGCGCGTGCGCGCTACAACGGCGCGGTGCGCGTGTACCGCAGCAATTTCCGCCCGATGCTGCACGCGCTGGCCGACGCGCCGCAGCGCAGTCTGTTCAAGCTGGTGTGCGTGGGCGAAGAAGAACGGGTGGTCGGCGTGCACCTTTTGGGTGAGAGCGCCGACGAAATGCTGCAAGGCTTTGCAGTGGCGGTAAAGATGGGCGCGACCAAGCGGGACTTCGAGGAGACCGTGGCGATTCATCCCACCTCGTCCGAAGAGATTGTGTTGATGCATTGAGGGCTGGTGCGCGGTGGCGTCGCTGCCGCTGCCGGTGGTTGGTTGCGATGTGGCGGAATGAGGCGATGCCTTGATCGATGCCCGGCTGGGATATCGCCGTTGCAGCCGTAGCCGTATCCAGCGCTGCGCGCCACCTTCTCTCCCCGACGGGGGCGGCGTATCGATGCGGGGAAGGATCGAAGCCTCTGCCCTCGTGACAGGCCTCGGCACAGGCGAGTCATCGATCCAGCTCGATCCGATGGTTCAAAGCGTTTTGTAATTTGAACCGGGCAATGACGGGGTGTCGCGTTGCCTGAGCGGTTGCTTGCGGCGCCCGTACCCTCACCCCAACCCTTTCCCGGGGGGAGGGGTTGCAACGTTCCCTTCGCCTACAGGGCGATCCGCACGCGCACATCTAGCCCCGTCAGCTGGCATGCTTGCGCGATGTCCAGATCTCGCCATCTAGCCGCGCGCGGCACTGCCAGCGTGCCTGTTCGTGACGCCTCCAAAGGTGAGTCACTGTCCGGCGAGCAGGCGCGGCTGCGGATTCTCCAGGTGATCCGCGCCATTCCCGTGGGCGAAGTCGCCGGTTATGGGGAAGTTGCCCAGCGCGCCGGCCTGCCGGGCCGTGCGCGGCTGGTGGCACGCGTGCTCAGCGGCAACGACGACCCGCAGCTACCCTGGCACCGCGTCTTACGCAGCGATGGCCGAATTGCCTTGCCCGATGGCTCGGCAGGCTACCGGGAGCAATGCCAGCGCCTGCGCGCCGAGGGCGTCCAGGTGGAACGGGGCCGTGTGCGTCGTGCCAGTGCCGCGCAGCGCTTGGACGCGGCCGTGTGGGGGCCTTCATAAGCCTGCCGTTATCATCGGCAGCATTCCGAAGGAAGCCGCCATGCCTCAACTGCCGCCCATCACCAAAGCCTTACTGATCGCCAACATCGGCTTGTTCCTGCTGCAATGGGCGGTGGGCGACCTGGGCGCTGGCGTGTTGCCATCGGACAGCGTGTTGTCGTGGCTGATGTTGTGGCCGCTGTCCAACGGCTTCGACGCGTTTTCGCCGGGCGCCAGCTTCATGCCGTGGCAGCTGCTGACCTACGCGTTCCTGCATGGCGGCTTCAACCATCTGTTTTTCAACATGCTGGCGCTCTTCATGTTTGGCGCGCCGTTGGAACAGACCTGGGGCCAGAAGCGCTTTCTGACCTACTACCTGGTGTGCGTCGCCGGCGCCGGCCTGTGCCAGTTGTTGATGGCCTGGTTCACGCAAAGCGGTGCGCCGGTCGTGGGCGCATCGGGCGGCGTGTTCGGTTTGCTGCTGGCGTATGGAATGCTGTTCCCCAACCAGCGCGTGATGCTGCTGTTCCCGCCGATTCCAATGAAGGCGCGGACGTTCGTGATCGTGTTCGGCGCGATCGAGTTGGTGCTCGGGGCGACCGGTTGGCAGCCTGGCGTGGCCCATTTCGCGCATCTGGGCGGCATGCTGTTCGGCTGGCTGATGATCCGCTACTGGCGTGGCCAGTCGCCATTCGGCGGTGGCAAGGGCGGCCGCAAAGGGCGCAAGCCGCCGTTGCGCGTGGTGCGTTGAGCTAAACGGCACGGTGCTGGACGTCTTGCATCCGGGGAGCGGTTCCGGCCACGAAGAGGCTTATCGGTAATGCCTTATCGCAGCCCGCGGCGCTCATGGGATTGGTTGAGCTGGATTGGGCGGGACATCAGAGGGCGGGTAAATGCATTATCCGCACAACACGGTGGTTGGTTGGATTGCGCGCGACGTTGAAAGTGCGCGGTTACCGCATGACCCGTAGGAGCGGCCCATGCCGCGATGAGACTCTATCGATATTGCCCGTCGCGGCCGGGGCCGCTCCTACGGAATTTCGCAGGCGATGCACACAAAAAAAGAGCGCGGATTCCGCGCTCTCTTTCATTGCCACCCGCTAGCTATCAGCGCCAGATCTTGATCTGGTCCGCATCCACGCGCTGCATCGGCTGGCCGGCCTTGCAGCTGAAGGCCGCACCGAATTCCGGCAAGTTGGACAGCGGGCCGTTGGTGCGCCACTGGCCCGGTGCGCGGATGTCGGCGCTTGCGCGCTGTACCGCTTCGTTGGGCGACAACTGCTGCGCCCACAGTCCGGCCCAAGCGGTGAAGAAGGCCTGCTTGTCGGCATCGGTGGCTGCCGGCTGCGCCTTGCTGAACGCCTGCCAGGCCAATTCGACGCCGGCCAGATCGGCCAGGTTTTCTTCGGCGGTCTGCGCGCCATTGACCTTGGCGTTGGGCACGCCCGGGTACGGGTAGGCCGAGAACTGCGTGGCGACCTTGTTGGTCAGCATCGTCCAGCTCGCCTTTTCGGCCGGCGTCCACCAGCTGCGCAATTGGCCCTTGGCATCGACCAGCGAGCCCTTGGCATCGATCGCACGGGTGATCTCGTGTGCGACCAGCGCACCGTAGGCACCGTACTGCGCCGCCTGGGTGCCGCCGGTGGTCAACACCGGCGCCTGCAACACGGCGGCGGTGACGATCAGGCGGTTCTGCGCGATGTCGTAGGCCACCGCTGGCTGCTGCGGCAGCACGTCCCAGCGACGGTCGGCGTTGCCCTTGCCGATGCGCTTCATCTCTTCGCGGTGGCGCCAGGTCGAGGCGATCAGCATATTGCCGCCGAAGCTACCGCGCCCCATCGGCTGCACGGTGTAATCCGGGTCGCGTCGCGGTGCGCCGACTTCGATCTTCATCGCGGCCAGCTTGGCCTTGGCTTCGGCCACCACCTCGCCGTTGCCCCAACCGGTGCGCTCCAGCGCGGCCAGTTGCGCATCGCGCACCTGGTCGGCGATGGCTTCGGCCTGGCGACGGGTGTCGCTGCTCAGATTACGCGACACGTACTCGCGGCCGAGCATCGGGCCGGCGGCCACGTTGATCGCGTCCAGCACCTGCTGCCAACGCTGCGGCGGCACCGCATCGCCACGCAGCAGACGGCCGCGGAACTGGTATTCGGCATCGTGGAAGCTCTTGGACAGGTACGGCGCCATCGCATCGCCCACGCGCCAGCGCAGGTAGGCCTTCCACTGGTCCGGCTTGATGCTGACGATCATGCTGTCGAGCTGCTTGAACATGGCCGGGTCGGCCATCGACACCAGGTCGTCCTTGACGCCCTGCGCTTCCAGGAAGTCGGCCAGGCGCAGGTTCTTGTACTGCTTGCTCAGTTCCTTGGTGGCGATCGGTGCGTAGTTGTTGAACGGGTTGTTGATGCCCTGCACCGACTGCGCGCTACGCGCCAGCGCGGTTTCGATCTGCAGCACGGAGGCGGCGTCGGCGTCGAGCTTGTCGGCGGCGGTGCCGGTGAGCGCCAGGATCTGCTTGACGTACGCGCGGTAGCGTCCCATCAGCGCCTGGGTGTCGGCGTCGGTGCGGGTGTAGAAGGCCGGGTCGGGCAGGCCCATGCCGCCCTGCATGAAGTAACCGATATGGCGATCGAGCGCCTTCAGGTCCACGTCCGGGCCGAAATTGAAGCCGACCGGAATACCGACCTGATGCAACGCGGCGATGGAAGCGGGCACATCCTTGGCCTTCTTGATCGCGTCGATGCGCGAGAGCAGCGGGGCGATCGGGTTGGAGCCGTCCTTCTCGACAGCCGCTTCGTCCAGGCCGCTGGCCCAGAAATCGCCGAGCAGCTTCTGCACGTTGCCCTGCGGGGACTTCATCGATGCATCGAGCAACTCGCGCTGCTGCTGCAGGGCGCGCTCGGACAATTGACCCAGCGCGGTGACGGCGCCGGCCTGCGGCACGGGGTTGGCCTTGAGCCAGCTGGCGTTGGCGTAGTCGTAGAAATTGGTGCAGGCCGCCGAGACGGCCGGAGCCTTGGGCGCTGCGGCCTTCTTCTTGCGAGCGGCGTCGGCGTCGGGGGCCGACAGCAGCGAGATCAGGCTGAAGCCAAGAGCGAGGGCAAGCGGACGAATGGTGGGCATCGAGAAGAAGGGTGGCCAGATTGAAGTCGGCGGAGTTTAGCAAGGCCGGGGGCCGTGCAGGCAGGCGCCTGCTGCCGTTCGTCCTCGCTAACGGCCGTTTGCATGAACGTGACAGGCCCGCGCGTGCGGGCCTGTACGGAGGTGTCGCATTGGAAGCCCTTGCAGTCGCTTACCAGATCACCACGCGGTCCTTGTCCGGGCGCACCATCGCATCGCCTGCCTTGCAGGAGAACGCCTGGGCGAACTGCGGCATGTTGGAGGGCGAGGCGATGGCCCGCAGGTTGGAGGGCGAGTGCGGGTCGGAAGCCAGATAGACCAGTTGCTGCTGCTCGCGGACCCGCTCGCGCCAGTTACGTGCAAAGCCCAGGAAAAACCGTTGTTCCGGGCGGTAGCCATCGATCGCCTGTGCGCGCTCGGGATGCGCACGCAATGCGGTTTGCAATGCGTCGTAGGCAATGTTGATGCCGCCCAGATCGGCGATGTTTTCGCCCAGGGTGAGCTTGCCGTTGACGTGCAGGGTTGGATGGTTCGGCAGCGGCACATAGGCGTCGAATTGCTTGACCAGCAAATCTGTGCGTGCTTCGAAGGCTTTGCGATCCTGCGGGGTCCACCAATTGACATTGTTGCCCGCACCATCGAACTGGCTGCCTTGATCGTCGAAACCATGCGACGCCTCATGGCCGATGACGGCGCCGATCGCGCCGTAGTTCAGCGCGTCATCCGCGTTGGCATCGAAGAATGGCGGCTGCAGGATGGCGGCCGGGAAATTGATGGTGTTCGTCTGGGGGCTGTAGTACGCGTTGACCGTCTGCGGCGTCATCGTCCAGCGCTTGCGATCGGTGGGTTTGCCGATCTGCGCAATGTCGTAGTGGTAGTTGAACTTCGCCGCGGCCTGCAGGTTGCGGTAATACGCGCCAGGCACGATATCCAGCCCGGACCAGTCGCGCCACGTGTCCGGGTACCCGATGTTGGGCAGGAAGGTTTCCCACTTCGCCAAGGCCTTGGCCTTGGTTTGCTCGCTCATCCAGTCGACGTGCTCGATTCGCGTCTTGAGTGCGGCGCGGATGTTGTCCACCAATTCGGCGGCGCGTTGCTTGGTGTCGGGCGTGAAGACCTTGGCGACGTACAGTTGGCCCAGGCCTTCGCCCATGGCGACGTTGACCGCACCAAGGACGCGCTTCCAGCGCGGCCGCTGTTCGGGCTGCCCGGACAGCGTCTTTCCATAAAAGGCGAAGTTGTTATCGACGAACGCCTTGCTGAGCTGCCTGGACGCGTCATCGATGGTGTGGAAGCGCAGATATGCCTGCCACTGCGCCACCGGCGCGGTGGCTAGTTGTTGGTCGAATGCTGCAAAAAAGCGCGGTTGCGACAGCGAGAAGCCGGGGCCGACATCCACGCCCTGCGCGGCGAAGAAGGTTGTCCACGAAAAGTGCGGCGTGATCTTGTCGGCATCGGCAACGCTGAGGAAGTGGTATTGATTCTTGGGTTGGCGGGCGTCGGTCGGTGCAAGCGATGCAGCAGCCAGGCGCGATTCGAGGGTCATGACGTCCTTTGCCTGGCGTTTGGCCGTGTCGGCATCGCTGCCGGTGAGTTCGAACGACTTGGCGATGTAGGCGAGGTAGGCTGCGCGGATGGGAGCGTATTGCGCAGCGGTGTAATAGTCCTTGGTCGGCAGGCCCAGGCCACCTTCCCCGGCAAAGCCGATCTGCTGCTCAGCCTTGTGGAAATCGGGGCCGGCACCGAACTCGAACACGAGTGCGTCGCCCTCTGCGTAGCGTTTGGTGATGTAGTCGGCAATCGCGGTGCTGGAGTCGAGTGCGGCAATGGCTTCCAGCTGCGGACGGATGGGCTGGTCGCCTGCTGCTTCGATGGCGGCTTCATCCATGCCGGAGGCGTACAGCAAGCCCAGCTTGCGGGTCAGGGGATCGGCCTGTTTGTCTGCCTGCTTTGCGGCGGCTTCGATAATCTGTCGCTGCGTGGCCAGGCTCTTTTCCAGCAGTTCGTCGAACACGCCCCAGCTGGTCTTGTCGGGTGGGATCGGATTGGCCTTGGCCCACTTGGCATTGACGAAGGTATCCAGGTTCGTGCAAGCGCCCGACCCGGTATCCAGATCGCCGATATCGAAGGCAGGCCTGGATGCAGGAGCGGTTGCTGCGGGCGCCTGCGTGGCCGGCATTGGCACGTTGCGATCGTCGGGCGTGCGGTTGCAGCCCCCCAGGGCGACCAGCAGGGAAAGGGCGAGTGTCGAAGTCTTGATGGCCGACATGGAGGAAAGTCGCGGGAAGGAGCGCCGAGGATAGGCGGGCGCTGCCGTGCTGGCGCATGCATGTGAGCTTTGTTGAGCCTTGCATTTAAGTTGCCGACTGTCAGCCCACAGATGCGCCTGATGCGCGAAGAAACACCGCATCACGCCATCCCGCGAGCGAACAAACAGCGCGGTAAACCTCGGTGATCAGGGCTGTTCAACGCAGGGCGCGCGATTGCCGCCTGATGGATGCAGGCACGGCCGGTGCACCCTGTACGGGACAAGGCCTGGTGCGTCCGGGCGTTTGGACGCGCAGCGCGCGATCGTGCCGGCATTGCACTGCATTGCCTCCAAAAAAACGGGCGACGATCTTTCGATCGCCGCCCGCATCAGTTACAGCAATGCGCAATTACCAGATCACGACCTGCTTGTCGCCCTGGCGCACCATCGCATCGCCCGGCTTGCACGAGAACGCGGCGGCGAATGCCGGCATGTTTGAAGGCGCACCGATGGCGCGGAAGTTGGCCGGCGCATGCGGGTCGGTCTTCAGCCGCACGACCAGTTCTTCCGGGGTGAAGTTGCGACGCCACACCGTGGCCCAGTTGAGGAAGAAGCGCTGGTCGCGGGTGATGCCGTCGGTCTTGGGGTCGTCCTTGCCGGCGGTGGCGGTCTTCATGGCGTCGTAGGCGGTGTTCAGGCCACCCAGGTCGGCGATGTTCTCGCCCAGGGTCAGGTCGCCCTTGACCTTGTCGCCGGCCGGCGTGCGGTAGCCGTCGAACTGCGCCACCAGCTTGCCGGTGCGGGCCTTGAACGCGTCCAGGTCCTTCTGCGTCCACCAACCCGGATCGGGGATGAAGTTGCCATCGGCGCCGAAGCGGCTGCCCTGGTCGTCGTAACCGTGGGTCATCTCATGGCCGATCACTGCACCGATGCCGCCGTAGTTCATTTCTTCCGGCGCATTCGGGTCGAAGAACGGCGGCTGCAGGATGGCGGCCGGGAACACGATCTCGTTCTGCAGCGGGTTGTAGTAGGCGTTGACCGTCTGCGGGCTCATGCCCCATTCGGTCTTGTCTACCGGCTTGCCGATCTTGGACAGGTTCCACTTGTAGTTGAATTCCTGCGCCGCCATCACGTTGCCCAGGTAGCTGTCGCGGCCGGTGCTCAGGCCGTTCCACTCGCGCCACTTTTCCGGGTAGCCGATCTTGGGCGTGAAGCTTTCCCACTTGGCGATCGCCTTGGTCTTGGTCTCCGGGCTCATCCAGTCCAGCTTTTCGATGCGGGCCTTGAGCGCGGTGCGCAGATTGGTCACCAAGGTTTCCATCTTGGCCTTGGAATCGGCCGGGAAGGCGACCTTGACGTACAGCTGGCCCAGCGCTTCTCCGGCCTGGCCGTTGATGGTGGCCAGCACGCGCTTCCAACGCGGCTTGATTTCCTTCTGGCCGCGCATGGTCTTGTTGTAGAACGCAAAGCTCTCATCGACGAACGGCTGGCTCAGGAACGGCGAAGCGCCATCGACGGTGTGGAAGCGCAGGTAGGCGCGCCAGATCGCCGGGTCGGTGTCGGCGATCATCTTGCTCACTTCCTGGTGGAAGGCGGGGATCGCCAGCGAGAACATCTCCGGCGTGGCCACGCCCTGCGACTTGAAGAACTCGGTCCACGACCAGTTCGGGGTCAGCTTGTCGGCCTCGGCCGGGGAAATCGGGTTATAGGCCAGCGAGGCATCGCGCGACATCTGCGTGCTGGTCTTGGAGACCTTGGCCAGGCGGGTTTCGAAGGCGACCACTTGCTTGGCCTGCGCGGCGGCATCGGCCGCAGCCACGCCGGACAGTTCCAGCACCTTGGCCACGTGCGCCTGGTAGGCCTCCAGCTTGGCCTTGTTGGCGGGGCTGGTGTAGTACTCCGGGTCCGGCAGGCCCAGGCCGCCCTGCATGGCGTAGGCGATGTTCTGGCTGGACTTCTTGAAGTCCGCTTCGGCGCCGAAGCCGAAAAGCGCGTTGTTGCCCTTGGCCGCGCTGCTGCGCAGGTAGTCGACCAGCTTGGTCTGGTCGCTGATGGCGTCGATGGCGGCCAGTTCCGGCTTCAGCGGCTCGATGCCCTGCGCATTGATCTTGGCTTCGTCCATGCCGGTCGACCACAGGTCGCCGACGATCTTTTCCACGCCGGTGGCCTTGCTGTCGGCGGCGGCTTGTTCCACCAACTGCCGCTGGATCGCATTGGAGCGCTCGTCGAGCATCTCGAACGCGCCCCAGCTGGTGCGGTCGCTCGGCACCGGGTTGGCGGCCAGGAACTTGGCATTGGCATAGGCGTTCAGATCGGTACAGGCGTTGCTGCTGGGGTCCAGGTCGGCCGCGGTGAACTGGTTCACTGCCGGCAGCTTGCTCTGGTCCAGGGTCAGCGTCTTGGGCGCCGCCGGGGTGGTGGCCGCGGTGTCGCCCGCCGGGGCCGCGGGAGCGGCGTCTTCGGACTTTTTGCAACCGCTCAGGGCGGTGGCCACGGCCAGGGTCAGCGTCAATAAATGAGGTGTACGAATCACGAAGGACTCCAGAAGCATCAATGGGAAGCCCCGTCGCCGGGGCCGTGGCCGGCACTCTACGCCTCGCCAGCCGGATGGCATGGTGTCGAAGGTCATGGGTGCGGGGTGTAGAGGGCCGGGCGAGGCGCCAGCTGTTGGGGCGCGGCGGCGTCGACCATCATGTGAGCCACCTGGCCAGCGCCAGCAGTGCAACGGCGGCGCTGCCGATCACGCAATATCCAGCTGTCGGCTTGACGTGCCGGCCTGCTCAGCCGCGAATCCTTAGGCGTGGCACTTGCTGCAACGCCTAAGGCGACTTTGCAGCGGCCGTTCTTCGTCTTGCCGGCGGCACGCGCCGGCGCGTGGGTGCGTTGGGAGCGACGGGCAGGTGCTCAGACGCTGCCGCTGCCAGATGGTGGGCGCGGGTGAGCGGTGCTATATACCAGTGCATGCCCATCGCCCCTGAACCTTTGGATGCACTGATCATCGGCGCCGGCCACAATGGGTTGGTGTGCGCTGCCTATCTGGCCAAGGCTGGCAAGCGGGTGCTGGTGTTGGAAGCGCGCGAGGTGGTTGGCGGCGCGGCGGTGACCGAGGAATTTCATCCCGGTTTCCGCAATTCGGTGGCGGCGTACACGGTGTCGTTGCTGCAGCCCAAGGTCATCGCCGATCTGGCACTGGAGCGCCATGGCCTGCATGTGGTGCCGCGACGGATCAACAATTTTCTGCCGTTGCCGAACGGTGACTATCTGCTTGCCGGGGCAGGGCGCACGGCACAGGAAGTTGCCAAGTTTTCAGCGCGGGATGCTGCCGCCTTGCCTGCCTACGAAGCGCGGTTGGAGCAACTGGCCGACGTATTGCGTGCGCTGGCCTTGCAGCCACCACCCGACGTCACCGATGGCGGCTGGCTGCGGGCATTGCCGCAGCTATGGCAGGCAGGCAAGCTTGGGCTGCAGTTGCAAGGCCTGCCGCTGACATTGCGCCAGGAGCTGTTGGACCTGTTTACGATTTCAGCGGCCGAGTATCTGGATCGCTGGTTCGAAAGCGCGCCGATCAAGGCCTTGTTCGGCTTCGATGGAATCGTCGGCAATTACGCCAGCCCCTACACGCCGGGCACCGCCTACGTGTTGTTGCATCACGTGTTCGGGCAGAGCAATGGGGTCAAGGGAGCGTGGGGCCACGCCATCGGTGGCATGGGCGCGATCACTCAGGCCATGGCCGCCAGCGCGCGCGAGCACGGGGCGCAGATCCGTACCGGCTGCGCGGTGGCGCACGTGCTGGTAGAGCAGGGGCATGCGGTCGGTGTCGTCACGACTGCTGGCGACACGATCCGCGCCCGCGCGGTCGTGGCCAACGTCAACCCGAAATTGCTGTATCAGCGCCTGATGCGCCCAGGCGACGTGCCTGCGACGACGCGCGAACGTATTGCCCATTACCGCTGCGGGTCGGGCACCTTCCGCATGAATGTCGCGCTCTCGCGCCTGCCGGACTTCACCGCGTTACCCGGCGATGGCGATCACCTGACCGCCGGCATCATCCTGGCACCGAGCCTGGACTACATGGACCGCGCCTGGCATGACGCGCGCACGTTGGGATGGTCGCGTGAGCCCGTGGTCGAACTGCTCATTCCCAGCACCCTAGACCACACCCTTGCGCCGCCGGGCCAGCATGTCGCCAGCCTCTTCTGCCAGCATGTAGCACCGCAACTGCCCGACGGCAGGCGATGGGACGATTACCGCGAAGAGGTGGCCGATCTGATGATCGCCACGGTGGAGCGCTACGCGCCCGGGTTTGCCGCATCGGTCCTGGGCCGGCAAGTGCTGAGCCCGCTCGATCTGGAACGCATCTTCGGCCTGGTTGGCGGCGACATCTTCCACGGCGCCCTTAGCCTCAATCAACTTTTCAGCGCACGCCCGCTGCTGGGCCAGGGTGCGTATCGCGGCGCGGTGCCGGGGTTGTATCTGTGTGGATCCGGGACCCATCCCGGCGGAGGTGTGACGGGTGCGCCTGGGCATAATGCGGCGCGGGTGATTCTCCGCGGCTGAGCCAAACCGCTACCCATCTGCAAAAAAAGCCCCGAACTAGCCGCGGCTTGGAGCAAATACCGATGACGGATCGAAGACGTCGTGACGTCTTCGATCCTCTTTTCGCATCAGAAATCGTACGAGGCGGTTAGGCGTACATAGCGTGGCGTGTTGTAGTTGTAAGGCTGCAGACCTACCCGGTAGGTGTTGGAGACGTTGAAGGGAACATCGCCTTCGTAGACGCCATCGACACGATTGACCGTTCGATCGTTGAGGACGTTGAAGATCTGCACGCCAAAAGCCAGCTTGTGATCGGCGAACGTCGGGCGGTAGGTCAAGCCCAGATCGAGGTTCTTGATCCACGGCGTACGGCCTGCGTCGCCAGGAGACGATGGTTGTAGGCCGCAATAGTGGTACGAAGAGCCGTAGCCGATCGGGTCGTAGTCGACCGCCGCCGCATCCGGGCCGCCGTAGAAGCCCAAGCAACTGATCGGTGTGCCCGACATCACGCGAAGGGTAGCGGAGGCCATCCATTCCGGGTTGATCTGGTAGGCACCGAACGCCTTGATCTGGTGGCGCCGATCATTAGCCAGGCTGCCGCCGGCGTAATACATCAGCTCGGCAGAATCCCAATCCTGCGTTTTGGATACGTCGGCCTGGCCGAGGTCCGACTTCACCTGACCTTCGGTGTTGCCGTAGCTGTGCGACCAGGTGTAATCGATGCGGCCGTACCACTTTTCATCAAACGGGTGTTCCAGGAACAGGTCGACCGAGACATAACTGCGCTTGGCTTTGTCGGTGAAGCCCCAGTCGGACTGCGACATGGATACTTGGGTATATCCGGAGCCATCCACGTTAGCGAGATTGTAGGTGTTGGTTTTACCTGGGTTGAACATTACGCAGCCGGGAATATCTACCGCGTCCGGGTTGCCACCGCTAGCTTCTAAGGAAACTCTGAACAATCCATCGTGATCTGCCACAATCGATCAACGACCCGAGTAGACGATTTCGATGCAGCTGACCTTCGGCGACGCGGAGTACAACGGCAAGCGCAAGCGGACGCGGCGTGAGGTGTTCTTGGCCGAGATGGACCAGGTCGTGCCGTGGAAGGACCTGCTGGCGCTGATCGAGCCGCACTACCCGAAGTCGGGGCAGCCGGGGCGACAGCCGTATCGGCTGGAGACCATGCTGCGCATCCACTTTTTGCAGCAGTGGTATGCACTGAGCGATCCATCGGCGGAAGAAGCGCTGTACGACACGGTGTCGATGCGCCGTTTCGCCAAGATCGGCGGGCTGGATGAGGTGCCGGACGAGACGACGATTCTCAACTTCCGCCATCTGTTGGAGCAGCACGATTTGGCGCGCAAGCTGTTCAATCGGGTCAACGCGCACCTGTCGCGCAAGGGGCAGAGCTTGCGCGGCGGGACGATCGTGGACGCCACGATCATCGCTGCGCCCAGCTCGACCAAGAACAAGGATGGCGAGCGCGATCCGGAGATGCACCAAACCAAGAAGGGCAACCAGTACTACTTCGGGATGAAGGCGCACATCGGGGTGGACGATGACTCCGGGCTGGTGCACCACGTGGAGTGCACGGCGGCCAACGTGGCCGATATCACACAAGCGCACAAGCTGCTGCACGGCAAGGAGGACACGCTGTGCGCGGACAGCGGCTACACCGGGCTTGAGAAACGCGAGGAGATGAAGCGCAAGCGCAAACTGCGCTACCTGATCGCGGAGAAGCCCTCGAAGCTGAAGCAGATTAAGAACAAGCGCGAACTGAAGTTGGCCAAGCGCTGGGAGCACACAAAAGCCAGCCTGCGTGCAAAGGTGGAACACCCGTTTCGGGTGATCAAGCGCCAGTTTGGCTACGTCAAGGTGCGCTATCGCGGTTTGGCGAAGAACACCGCACAGATGCTGATGCTGTTTGCGCTGTCGAATCTGTGGCTGAAGCGCAAAGAGTTCATTACCGCCGCGGGGTAGGTGCGCCCGTAATCGGGACGATACCCCGAAAAAGCGCCAAAAACGGCGAAAAACCGAGGATCTGAGCGCGGTCACCGCGACCGATATGGCTTACCACATCCTCCGATCGCGTTGTTCAGACCTTCCTTAATGTTCCAGTCGATCTTTCCGTAGAACTTTGGCGAGCTGTATTCGTAATGATTGCGTCCTTGCGCGGTAGCCGCGGTCGCTGTGTTGGTTGCCGCACCGTCGGTCTTGTCGGTTTCGCCAGCAACGAAGATAAACAGTTTGTCTTCAATCAGCGGGCCACCGGCGTAGGCGCTATAGACCGTGCGGCTTTGCACGTCGCCCTTGCCGCTGCGATAGATCGTGCCCGGCAGATCAGGATCCTCATACTTGTAGCGCGGATTGGAGTTGAGCGTATTGCTTGGGTACCAAACATCGCCGACCGAACTCGCTAGGTTCTTCGGCTCCCACACCGCCTGCGCGCCGAAGTGCCATTCGTTGGTGCCGCGCTTGCCGACCTGGCTGATCACGCCACCTGTCGAGCGCCCGTAGCGCGAGCTGTAACCACCGGTATAGGTTTCCTGCTGATCAATTGCGCCATAGGGCAGGCTGACGCCACCCAGGTTGCTCAGTGGATTGCTGACGTTGAAACCATTGATGTAATAAGCATTTTCGGTAACGCCGGAACCGCCGAAAGAGACCACCGAGCGCGAACCGTTATTGAACGCGCCGCTACCAGCCACCGCACCCGGCGCCAGCAACGCAATCGCTTCGGCGCTGCGGCCCAGCGGCAAGGTAGCCAACTGCTCGGACGTGATCACCGAGCGCGAGCTGGTCGAGCTGACATCGATCTTCGGCGCGTTGGCGGCGGTGACGGTGATCGCGCCGAGCGTGGTTGCATCGGCGTTGCTGCCCGATGCGGCCGCGCCAGCGAAGGACACTTCGGTGCCCGAGCCGACGCGCAGCTGCACGTTCTTGCGGGTGTCGACGACCTGGTCGCCGCGCTTCAGGGTGACGGTGTAGGCGCCCACCGGCAGCGAGCCGAGGTTGTAGCGGCCATTTGCATCCACCGTGATGGTGCGGCTGAGACCGGTGTCGCTCTGCACGACGATCGTGCTGCCGGCTTCGGACGGGGCGCTACCGTAAATGCTGCCGGTGGTGCTCTGCGCGTAGACCGCGCCGTTGGTTAGGGAAGGTCTGAACAACGCGATCGGAGGATGTGGTAAGCCATATCGGTCGCGGTGACCGCGCTCAGATCCTCGGTTTTTCGCCGTTTTTGGCGCTTTTTCGGGGTATCGTCCCGATTACGGGCGCACCTACCCCGCGGCGGTAATGAACTCTTTGCGCTTCAGCCACAGATTCGACAGCGCACACAGCATCAGCATCTGTGCGGTGTTCTTCGCCAAACCGCGATAGCGCACCTTGACGTAGCCAAACTGGCGCTTGATCACCCGAAACGGGTGTTCCACCTTTGCACGCAGGCTGGCTTTTGTGTGCTCCCAGCGCTTGGCCAACTTCAGTTCGCGCTTGTTCTTAATCTGCTTCAGCTTCGAGGGCTTCTCCGCGATCAGGTAGCGCAGTTTGCGCTTGCGCTTCATCTCCTCGCGTTTCTCAAGCCCGGTGTAGCCGCTGTCCGCGCACAGCGTGTCCTCCTTGCCGTGCAGCAGCTTGTGCGCTTGTGTGATATCGGCCACGTTGGCCGCCGTGCACTCCACGTGGTGCACCAGCCCGGAGTCATCGTCCACCCCGATGTGCGCCTTCATCCCGAAGTAGTACTGGTTGCCCTTCTTGGTTTGGTGCATCTCCGGATCGCGCTCGCCATCCTTGTTCTTGGTCGAGCTGGGCGCAGCGATGATCGTGGCGTCCACGATCGTCCCGCCGCGCAAGCTCTGCCCCTTGCGCGACAGGTGCGCGTTGACCCGATTGAACAGCTTGCGCGCCAAATCGTGCTGCTCCAACAGATGGCGGAAGTTGAGAATCGTCGTCTCGTCCGGCACCTCATCCAGCCCGCCGATCTTGGCGAAACGGCGCATCGACACCGTGTCGTACAGCGCTTCTTCCGCCGATGGATCGCTCAGTGCATACCACTGCTGCAAAAAGTGGATGCGCAGCATGGTCTCCAGCCGATACGGCTGTCGCCCCGGCTGCCCCGACTTCGGGTAGTGCGGCTCGATCAGCGCCAGCAGGTCCTTCCACGGCACGACCTGGTCCATCTCGGCCAAGAACACCTCACGCCGCGTCCGCTTGCGCTTGCGCTTGCCGTTGTACTCCGCGTCGCCGAAGGTCAGCTGCATCGAAATCGTCTACTCGGGTCGTTGATCGATTGTGGCAGATCACGATGGATTGTTCAGAGTTTCCTTAGGCATGCACCGAGCACGACAGCGAGGGCGGTGCGTTTGAGGACTTGGCGACGAAACTGATTGCTCATTCCTGACCTTTCAACTGGAGTTCGGATAAGGGGCGGTCATCGGGGAGTCAGATGGCCTTAACCCGAACGTAATGAATGCCTGCTACAGAGTGCAAGCGTCTGACATGATTTGTTAATGAAATAACCCGAATCCGCGTCGAAAGTGAGGAATTCGGCACAAAGTGGCGTTGTGTTGCACACGTAGGCAAACGGCCTGGAGCGACGCTTTCGACTTAATAGTTACGTTCGATACAGATTGCTTGGTGTAACCGACTGGATCGAACGCTTTGAATATTGCGCGCGGCAAGCGAAGATCTACCGCGTTGGCAAAGCCGCAAAAAAAAGCCCCGACAAGCGGGGCTTTTTCTAGGTGCGTGGGGCCGTCAGAATTTCACCGTCGTCCCCAGGTAGAAGAACCGGCCCACGTTGTCATACAGCGCAGATGTGAAATCCGCGCCGAAGTAGTTGCGTGGCGGATCCTTGTCGAAGGCGTTGTCGATGCCCAGGTACACGTCGATCTTCGAGCCGGGGAATTGATAGCCGAACTGAAAGTTGTGGTAGACGTACGAGCCGTTCCTGATCGGGCTGGCCGAGCCAGGGTTGCTGTTATAGCTCTCCGGGGTCACGCGCAGGTTGCCGTCCACATAGTTCATGTCCCACGAGGCGCGCCACTCGTTCCGGTTGTACTTGGTCTGGAACTGCGCACGCCAACGCGGGTCGGTCACGGAGGTCACATACTCGTCGTATTCGGCCGGGAAGTCCTGGAATACCCATTCGCGCGACTGGATCAGGCGGGTGCCGACGAAGCGCAGCACGGTATTGCCTTCGCCGAGCCGGAAGCGGTAGTCCATTTCCAGATCCACGCCCACGCGACGCGAACGGGCGAGGTTTTCGTTGAGTGCCTGCCAGCCGATGATGCTGTGCTCGGGATAGATGCGCCCCTGCGGGTCGGTGAAGCCGCCGAGCGGGGCGCGCTGCACGAAGCCGCAAAAACTGTTGCCGATCCCGCCGGGGTTATCCACGCAACGGGTGGCATTGGTTTCCGCGGTCACCGTGCCGATGGCATCGCGCAGGTCGATGCGCCAGTAGTCGATCGACATGCCGAATCCTTCGAAGAACTCCGGCTGCCACACCACGCCATACGAGAGGCTGCGCGCGCGCTCCGGCTTGAGTTCCGGATTGCCGCCGCTCACGCCGGGGCGCGTGGAGGTATAGGTGTCGATCCAGCCGACCGGCACGCCCAGCGCGCTGCAGTTGGCCTGACGCAATGCCACATCGCCGGCGGTGCCGGGGCGGTTGGTGTTGGTGGGCAGGTAATTGCAGGGGTCGTTGATGGTGGCGAAGTTTTCGCTCTGCGATGCGTACAGCTCGCCGATGCTGGGCGCGCGTACGGCCTGTGCCAGCGTGCCGCGCAACCGCAGCGACGGGATGATGGTCCAGTCCAGCCCGATGTTCCAGGTCTTGGTCGAGCCGATGCTGCTGTAGTCCGAATAGCGTCCCGCCACGTCCAGCGCCAGGCGCTCCACGCCCGGCAGGCCGGCCAGCAGCGGGACGGTGCTTTCGACGAACACTTCCTTGACGCTGTAGTCGCCGCCACTGTTCGGGATCGCGTTGAGGAAGGTCGCGCCCGACGCGGCCAATGGATCGGCGACTTCCTCGCTCTGTTCCTTGCGGTATTCCACGCCGCCGGCAAAGCCGATGTCGCCGGCCGGCAGCGACAGCAGGCTGCTGTTGGCCACCGAAGCACTGAACACGGTCTGCTGGATCTTGGCCTGCGAGCGCGCGGTGGTGTTGAACCACGCAGCCGCTTCCGGGGTAACCGCCCCATTGCCGAACACGCTGAAGGGCACGCAGCCTTCGCGGGCCAGTGCCGAGTACACGCGGCCGGTATTGGGATTGACTGCAGTCGGATCCAGCGTGGTGCGGCACACGATGTTGCCGCTGGCATCGCGCGCCGCATCGATACCGGCCTGCCAACGCTCGTTGATACGGTTGTTGAGGTTGAGGCGGTCGACCGTGGTCTTGCCGTAGTTGGCAGATACGTCGTAGGTCCAGTTGTCGGTGAAGTTGCCTTCGGCACCGAGCACGGCGCGGTAGGTCTTGCGCTCGATGTTTTCGCCGCGACGGCCGGCATCGACGTTGAAGCGGTTCATCAGGATCTGGGTGGCGCCGCGCGAATCCATCAAGGCGCCGAGTTCGGGACTGACGTACGGGTTCTGGCGACGCACGCGCAGCGAGCTGTCGAATGCGGGTTGGCTGAAGAATTCCGAATCGGTTTCGCTGTATTTGCCTTCGAAGAACACGCGATGGTTTTCGCTGATCTCGAAGTTGATCATCGTATTGACGCTTTTGCGGTCGAAGCCCGGTTGCAGGTCGGCCACCGCGTTGAGGTCGACAAAATCGCAGTCCACGCACGAGGTGTTGCTCACCACCGAGCCGTCGTAACGGTTGCGCCGGAAGCTGCC
The DNA here is from genome assembly GCF_041475645.2 of Xanthomonas sp. NCPPB 3569. Lineage (NCBI taxonomy): Bacteria > Pseudomonadati > Pseudomonadota > Gammaproteobacteria > Lysobacterales > Lysobacteraceae > Xanthomonas > Xanthomonas sp. NCPPB 3569. The sequence goes on along the minus strand of NZ_CM192969.1, from coordinate 3,206,725 downwards.
ATCGTCGTTGAACAAATAGCGGTTGCCGTAGCTGGCCGGGTTACGGAAATCGAACGTGCCCAGGTTGAAGGTGCCGCCGTAGGAGGTCGAATGGTTGCCGCCAGGGCCACTGAGCACGTTCTGGGGGTTGCGTTCGCTTGCCGGACGGGTGGGGTCGAAGCCGGGATTGGGCACACTCACCAGATACTCGCGGCCGATGGCGCGATTGCCGCGACCAAAGCGATCTTGCTTGCTGTATTCGCCGGACACCGCGATGTTGCCGCGGCCGCCTGCGAAATCGGTACCGGCAGAAAAGCTGGCAAACGAGCGGTTGAAATTGCCTTCGTCGGCCAGGCCGGTCTGCGCGCGGGTTTCGAAGCCGGTGAACGATTTCTTGAGAATGAAATTGACCACGCCGGCCACGGCGTCGGCGCCGTACACCGCGGACGCGCCGCCGGTGATGACTTCCACGCGTTCGATCCATTCCACCGGGATCGTGTTGACGTCCACCGCGGTTGAACCCGGGCTGGAGCCCACATGGCGACGGCCGTTGACCAGCACCAGCGTGCGGTCTGCACCCATTGCGCGCAGGTCGAGCAGGCCCAGGCCGGCCGTGCCGATGAAGCGTGTGGAGTTGCCTAGCGTGTAGGTCGGGGCGAGTGCCGGCATACGCGCCATCAGGTCGCTGAGGGTGGTCGCGCCGGTGGCGCGGATTTCCTCTGCGGTGATCGCGGTGACGGGCGAGGGCGTGACAAAGCCGGTGCGCGCGATCCGCGAGCCAGTGACGGTGACTTTGTCCAGATCGGTCGTATCGGGCGCGACGCCATTTTCCGATTGGGCGGCGGCGTTGCCTGCGGACGCGGCAAGTACGCCGAAAAGTGCGGTGCTGAGGCGGTGGTGGCGGGTGCGTTGCGGGGTACGGCTCGACATGATGCTGCAGATCCTTGCTTGAAATTCGATTGGCACAGCTGGGCTCGCTGAGCGCCGGCTGAACTTTTCGAACGTAACAATTCCTTAATTTTGTGTCCATATTTGCAAAATATGTCACACCATGGCACGCGGCAACGCGCGAGCGTCGGTCGGGGTTGCCGAACACATCAGCTGTTTTTGGCCGAGCCAGTACACTGACGCCCTCTTTGATGTCGCGCCGGGCGATGCTTGCCTCGCTCGCGCATTGGCACACAACCAGTCGAGTAAGCGATGAACACAATGGTGGAACGTGGTTCGGTAGCGGCACGCGCCGTTGCGCAGGCAGTTGGCGCATGACGGGCGAGCGCAGAATCGCCGCGCACGCGGTGCAGGGCGCATTGGCGCCACATCCGCGCATCCGCAACGTGATTGCGGTGGGGTCGGGCAAGGGCGGCGTGGGCAAGTCCACCACTGCGGTGAATCTGGCACTGGCGCTGCGTCAGTTGGGCGCGCGCGTCGGCGTGCTGGATGCCGATATCTATGGCCCCAGCGTGCCGGCGATGCTGGGCCTGAGCGGGCGCCCGGACAGCCCGGACAACAAGTCGATCGAGCCGTTGCGTGCGTTCGGGATCGAGGCGATGTCGATCGGCCTGCTGGTCGATCAGGACACCCCGATGATCTGGCGCGGGCCGATGGCGACGTCCGCGCTGACCCAGCTGTTCAACGACACCCTGTGGGACGACCTGGACTATCTACTGATCGACCTGCCACCGGGCACCGGCGACATCCAGTTGACCCTGTCGCAGAAGATTCCGGTGGCCGGTGCGGTGATCGTCACCACCCCGCAGGACATCGCCACGCTGGACGCGCGCAAGGCCTTGAAGATGTTCGAAAAGGTCGAGGTGCCGGTGCTGGGCATCGTCGAGAACATGGCGGTGCATACCTGCAGCAACTGCGGGCATCGCGAGCATCTGTTCGGCGAAGGTGGCGGCGAGCGCATGGCGGCGCAGTACGGCGTGCCGTTGCTGGGCTCGTTGCCGCTGGAGATTACAATCCGCGAGCAAGGCGATACCGGTCAGCCGATCGTGGTCGCCGCACCGGAGTCGGTGGCGGCCAAGGCCTACCTGGCGGCGGCGACGCGGCTTGCCGAGGAGCTGGGCAAGCGCCCACGCGCCAGCATCCCGATCTCGGCGTCCCTGTTGTAGCGCATCGGGGCCGGCGATGCCGGCCGCTGGTAGAATCCGCCGTCTTCGCGCGGGCCGCTCGGCCTGCCGCCTTCCGTCTTCAAGGAACACCGCATGAGCATCAAGAGCGACCGCTGGATCAAGCGCATGGCCGAACAGCACGCGATGATCGAGCCGTTCGAACCCGGCCAGATCAAGCACGATGCCGCCGGCCAGCGCATCGTCAGCTTCGGCACCTCCAGCTACGGGTACGACGTACGCTGCTCGCGCGAGTTCAAGGTCTTTACCAATATCAACTCGACGATCGTCGATCCGAAGCACTTCGATCCCGGCAGCTTTGTCGATATCGAATCGGATGTCTGCATCATTCCGCCCAACAGCTTCGCACTGGCGCGCACGGTGGAATATTTCCGCATCCCGCGCGACACGCTGGTGGTGTGCCTGGGCAAGAGTACCTACGCACGCTGCGGCATCATCGTCAACGTGACCCCGCTGGAGCCTGAGTGGGAAGGCCACGTGACGCTGGAATTCAGCAATACCACGCCGCTGCCGGCGCGCATCTATGCCAACGAAGGCGTGGCGCAGATGCTGTTTTTCCAGTCCGACGAAGTGTGCGAAACCTCGTACAAGGATCGCGGCGGCAAGTATCAGGGCCAGACCGGCGTGACCCTGCCGCGCACGTAAGGCAGCGACCAAGACGACTGCGCTCACTGCCAGGCGGGCGCGGCCGGCATTCGGAACCGGCATGTACGCTGCGTACATACCGGGTCGTTCATGCCGGCCTGCCGGGCTGCTCACCAGGTTGTTGGCCGCTCTTGATGCAATGGGGCGGCCGTGACCTTCAGCAGGTTGCGGCCGTTTTCTCGCGATAGCGCAGCAGCTGGCGCACGCCGGCGGCGATCAGAAATACCGGCCACCAGGTTGCGATCAGGTTGCCCACGTCCAGATGGGCCAGCCCCAGGTTGTCCAGCAGAAACAGCGCGCCCATGACAATCAGGAACAGGGCGGGGATCAGGCGGTAGTTCATGGCGATGTCCTCGTTGGGTATGAGGCCATGCTGCGCCCGATGCGCCCCGCGATCAGGTGCCGGAAGTCAACAATTGCAGATGACAAACGTCATGCCGGTCGCCTCATTCTGTGCGACTTCGCCAGCGGAGCGCAGCAGCGCACCTCAACGCGCAAGCGCCAATCCCGTCGATCCGCTGGAACATCAGCAGCGCAATCAGCCCGCTCTAACCAATCCCGAATCCCAACTCCTCAATCCCGGCGCCACCTATTTGCCGCGCCCGAACAGCATGCCGATTCCGCATGCAACCAATGCGGCTGGCCACCACGTGGCGATCAAGCGACCAATGCTGAGATTGGTCCAGCCCAGGTTGTTGGCCAAGAACAGCAGGCCGACGAGGATCAGGATCAGCGCGGCGACGACATTGGATTTCATGCGGGAGACTGGTTGAAAGACAGGCGCCTATCGTAGCCGTTGCGCCCACGTCGCGACATGCTGCTGCAACGCGTCGGCCGTAAAGCGCTGCGCACTGCCGCTGCCCCAGACGGGCCCGGGCCAGGCGGCATCGCCGGGGTGACGGCCGACCAGATGCACATGCAGCTGCCGCACGATGTTGCCTAGCGCGCCGATATTGAGCTTGCCCACCCCAGGTTCGGCGCGTAGCAACTGCGAGAGCTGGTTGATTTCGGCCAGCAATAAACGCTGCTGGCCGCCATCCAGATCGATCCACTCACTGACATCGGCCACCCGTGGCACCAGCACTAGCCACGGGAAGCGGCTGTCGTCCATCAGCCGCACCTGCGACAGTGGTCCGTCGGCGACGAACACACTGTCGGCTGCAAGGCGCGGATCGAGCTGGAAGTCGCCCGCAGGCCTGTCCGGTGCGGCGTCGCTCATCCCAGGTGCGCCGCGAAGAAGCCCAGGGTGCGCTCCAATGCACGCTCGGCGCTGTCGGCGTCGTAGTGGGTGGGGTCGATGCTGCGGTTGAAGGCGTGCCCGGTCGGATACACGAAGGTTTCCATCTGCGGCAGTTTCTCGCGATGGGCCTGGATCGCCTCGGGCGGGATGCTGGCATCGCGCTCGCCGAAGTGGAACATCACCGGCGCCTTGGGGGTTTCGTCCAGCAGCTGGGTGTTGCGGCCGCCGTAGTAGCTCACCGACGGCAGCCCCAGGCGAATGGCCGACAGCAGCGCGACCGAGCCGCCCCAGCAGTAGCCCACCGTGCCCACCTTGCCGGCGCGGGTCAGCAGGGTGGCGGCGGCTTTCACCACCTCCACAGCGCGCTCCAGGCCGACCGCATTGGCCAGTGCCAGGCCCCGCTGCAGGCTTTCCTGGTCGTACGGCAACTGCACATCTTTTTCTTCCAGATCGAAAAAGGCCGGTGCCAGCACCTCGTAACCGCGCGCAGCGTAATCGTCGGCCACCGCACGGATATGTTCGTTGACGCCGAAGATCTCTTGAATCACCACCAGGCCGCCGCGCGGGCTGGAAGCGGGTGTGGCGTGCCAGGCGGCGACTTGGCCGTCGGGGGTGTCGAGCGTGGTCCAGTGACCCATGGAAACTCCTGCTGCAGTCTGGGGGAGGCGCGCATTATCGACCGGATCGGCGGGGGTGAAGGTGAGGGTTCCGCTAAGATGGCCCCGCGTGCGCGGCATGCGGTTCAGAGCGCCGCCCCCGCGCCGCTATAATTGACCCGCTCAGGCCCCAGGCCGCTCCGTTTCCCAGGCTCCTGCTTCCATGTCCCAGCTGAACCCCAAAGTCGGCTTCGTCAGCCTTGGCTGCCCGAAGGCGCTCGTCGATTCCGAACGCATCCTCACCCAGCTGCGCGTGGAGGGCTACGACATCGTGCCCAGTTACGACGCCGCCGATGTGGTGGTGGTCAATACCTGCGGCTTCATCGATTCGGCGGTGACCGAATCGCTGGATGCGATCGGCGAGGCGATGAACGCCAACGGCAAGGTCATCGTCACCGGCTGCCTGGGCAAGCGCCCGGAGCAGATTCGTGAGGCGTACCCGCAAGTGCTGGCGGTATCCGGCCCGCAGGACTACCAGAGCGTCATGGAGGCAGTGCACGCGGCGTTGCCGCCGCGTCACGATCCGTTCGTCGATCTGGTGCCGGACTACGGCATCAAGCTGACCCCGCGCCATTACGCTTACTTGAAGATTTCCGAAGGCTGCAATCATCGGTGCAGCTTCTGCATCATTCCCTCGATGCGCGGCGATCTGGTCTCGCGTCCGGTCGATGAAGTGCTGCGCGAAGCCGAGCGGCTGGTGCGCGGTGGCGTCAAGGAATTGCTGGTGGTGTCGCAGGACACCTCGGCCTACGGCGTGGACCTGAAGTACGCCGAGCGCCCGTGGCGCGACCGCATGTACCAGACCCGCATGAAGGCGCTGTGCGAGGGCTTGTCGGAGCTGGGCGTGTGGACGCGCCTGCATTACGTGTACCCGTACCCGCACGTGGACGATGTCATTCCGCTGATGGCCGAAGGCAAGCTGCTGCCGTATCTGGACATCCCGTTCCAGCACGCCAGTCCGCGCATCCTCAAATTGATGAAGCGCCCGGGCGCGGTGGAAAAAACCCTGGAGCGCGTGCAGCGCTGGAAGGCAATGTGCCCGGAGATCACCGTGCGCTCGACCTTCATCGTCGGTTTCCCTGGCGAAACCGACGCCGAATTCGAATCCCTGCTGGACTTCCTGGATCAGGCGCAGCTGGACCGCGTCGGTGCGTTTGCGTATTCGCCGGTCGACGGCGCCAGCGCCAATGCCTTGCCGGACCAGGTGCCCGAGGAAGTGAAGCAGGAGCGCCAGGCGCGCTTCATGGCCAAGCAGGCGCAGATCTCTGCGTTACGTCTGGAATCCAAGATCGGCAGCGTGCAGCAGTGCCTGGTGGATGTGATCGAAGACGACATCGCGGTCGCCCGCTCGCGTGCCGATGCCCCGGAAATCGACGGGCTGGTGCATATCCAGAACGGCGGCGAGCTCGGCTTGAAGGTGGGCGATCTGGTCGATGTGGAAATCACCGACAGCGACGAGCACGATCTGTTCGGTGATGCACTGCCGTCTGGCCCTGCGATGCAGCCAGGACGGACGTTGAACCTGCAGATCGTCTAGCCGCCGCAGGCTGCCGGATGGCCGATGGTCGATGGCCGATCGCGTCGGTGCTCCCGGCTGCGCCGGACCGTCGGCGCACATGCCCGCTGGGCACGCCAAGCCACAGGGGCGGGCCTGCGCGCGACGCGGCGTGCCACGCGCAGTCGCCCCCCCCACACGACGCGCTGCACTACCCGCATCGCGTGTGGGCATGACAGTGCCGCATGAGGGAGCGTGCGAGCGCATCAGCGCGCCGCGAGGCAGTGCTGGGGTCATAGGTGTTCGGTTCTCCGGGTGTCGATGACCGCCGTTGCTGATGCACGGCGCCAGAGTCGCTTCGCGCGCTGTCTATCGCCTACAACGGCACGTATTGCACCGACACCACCACAAACGTGTGCTTGCCGGCCGGCAAGTGCGCGTCGAATTCGTCGTCCACGCGCTTTTTCAGTAGTGCGCGCGCCAGGGGCGAATCGATGCTGATCCAGCCGCGTCCCGCATCGGTTTCGTCCGGGCCGACGATGCGGTAGCGCAGCAGCTCGCCGCTGTCGGCATCTTCCAGTTCCACCTGCGCGCCGAAGAACACCGCGTTCGCGTCGGTGGGTGCCGTATCCACCACGCGCAACGTTTCCAGCCGTTTGCTCAGATAGCGCACACGCCGATCGATTTCACCGAGCTGCTTCTTGCGATAGGTGTATTCCGCGTTTTCAGAGCGGTCGCCTTCGGCGGCGGCCGCCGCAAGGGCACGTACCACGTCGGGCCGGCGTACGCGCCACAAGTCGTCCAGCTCGGCCTTGAGGCGGGCATGGCCTTCGGGCGTGATCAGCGCGGTGCTTTTCTCGGCAGGTGGGCGCCAACGGCTCATGGGGCAGGCAGTTTCGAACGGCGGGGCCGCGATGCTAGCGCGCATGACGTGCTTGCGCATCTGCCGCCGCACAGCGAAGCTTTGCGCCATTCTTAGGACACGGACGTTGTCATGCTGATCATGCCGCTGCACAAACCCTGGTCGCGCCAGAACATCCCCTGGGTAACGCTGCTGCTGGTGCTGATCAATGTGGCGGTCTACCTGGGCTACCAACGCAAGGACGACAGCCTGGTCGAGAGCGCCGTGCACTATTACGTGCACTCCGGCTTGGGCGCGCTGGAGGCCGATGCGCATGCGCGCTACCTGCAGCAGACCGCCAACGCCAAGCTGCGCGCGGCACGCCAGGCAAAACTGGACAGCGTGCCTAAACCGCAACGCATCGCGTATCTGGCGCACCTGACGATGCACGATGTCGCCTTCGAACACGCCCTGCGTAGCGGCAGCTTGTTCAAGGACGACGCGCATCTGCGCGAGTGGCGTGCATTGCGTGCGCCTTACCAAACGCGGCTGTCAAAGATATTTACGCTGCGCCACTTGCAGCGCAGTTCCGAATGGTCGCCAGCGCGCATGCTGACCGCCACGTTCCTGCACGGCAGCTTCGATCATTTGCTGGGCAACATGCTGTTTCTGCTTGCCTTGGGTACCTTGCTGGAAGGCGCGATCGGCAGTGGCTGGTTCCTGTTGTTGTATGTGCTCGGCGGATTCGGCGCCAGCCTGGCCAGCTTGTGGTGGCGCTGGGGCGAGCCCGGCGGCGGTCTGGGCGCCTCCGGCGCCATCGCTGCGCTGATGGGCGCGTTCTGCGTGGTCTGGGGCAGGCGCAGGGTCCGTTTTTTCTATTGGTTTTTCGTGGTCTTCAATTACGCACGCGGCCCGGCGATCCTGCTATTGCCGCTGTGGCTGGGCTGGGAGTTGTATAGCCTGGCATCCAACGACGACGGCGCAGTCGCCTTTGAGGCGCATGCCGGGGGACTGGTGAGCGGTGCCTTGTTGGGCGCCTTGCTGGTGGTGTTGCGGCAGACCCGGCCGGTATTCATGGAGGAGGGCGACGCAGTTGCGGTGGACGATCGCTGGGCGCGTGCGCAGCGCCATCTGGGCCGGATGGAAAACGCCGAGGCCGAACATGTGCTGGCGGAGTTGGCGAGCGAGCAGCCGCACAATCTGGAGGTTGCGCTTGCGCGTTATCGCGCCGCGCGTCATGCAGGGCGCAGCCAGGACAGCCTACGCCACGCCGAGACGCTGCTGGCCCTGCAAACCCACAGCGCCGAACAGACGCGCATCCAGCTGGCAGTCGCCTCCGAACTCGGCAAGGCCAAGATCGCCTGCAGTCCGACGGCGCGCAAGGCGCTGATCGCTGCGTGCATGCGTAACGGCCTGTTGGCCGATGCCGAGTGTCTGTTGAAGGACGGCGAACTGAGTACGCCCCGCGACGAATTAGCCCAACAGTGGTTCGTGCTTGCCTTGCGTCACGGTGAGCTGCAAGACAGTGCGCAACGTACGCGCTTGTTGCGCCAAGTGCTGGATCAGTTTCCCGAGCAGGCACAGGCGAACAAGGCGCGTTTTTTGCTCGAGAACGGGTGAGCGGTTCCGCTCGACGCGCGCGCCTTGACGCGCGCGACGCCGGGCGGGCAAAAGCCGGTCGAGTTGGCCGACAGGGATGGTTCTGGGTGTGATGGACTCTGTCTGTCTGGAACCTGCAGAAGGGTCCTCAGCCGATCACGCCGGCTGAATGGCCACCGCTTTCAGTGCCGCATCCAGCTTCGCGCGCAATGCTTCGTCGTCGCAGCGATCCGTCGCATTCTGCAAGACGGCCCGCGCTTGCTCGTCGCGACCGAAGCGCTCGGCGAGCAGCACGCCGGCGTCCAGCGACCAGGCAGGCAGCATCGGGTCGCGCGGCCACGCAGCGATGGCGGCCAGCAGGCCATCGGTGACCAGTTGGAACTGCCCGGCCATCTTTGCGCGCTCGGCCAGCAGGTTGGCCTGCTCAGGCGTCAGTGGCGTAAATGTGGCGTCGATGTCCAGCGCTTCGCGCTGCAGCGCGAGCGCGCGCCGTTCCTGCTTTTCCTGCAACAGCCGATTGATGTATTGGCGAGTGTGTTCGCGTAGTTCGTCGTTGCGATGGTGTTGGCGCAGCAAGCGCTGATACAGCTCGTGCACCGCCAGGCTCACCGCGCGCGAGCGCACCGCGCCACGCAAGGCCTGAAAGGCTTCGTCGGAATGCCCGTCGCGCACGTACTGTTCCGCTTCGTCGAGCAGGCGCTGGTCCGGGTCGCTGCGTTCGTGCGCATCCGCGCCACTGGGCACATAGCCCAGCTCTTCGTGGTACTGGTACACCAGGTACCCCAGCAAGTGAAAGCTGGCGAACAGCGTCCAGATCGAGGTCACCATGACCGTCGCTTCGCGCACGAGCGGCGGAAGGTATTTGGTAGCGAAGAAGACCGCTGCCGTGCCGCTGCCCTGGATCACGTAGAGCAGGCCGTAGGCGGCCAGATACGGCCAGCCGATCCGGAGCGCCATGTCGATGGAGACGGCGGGGTTGAGTGCGCGGCGCAGGCTGCCGTCGATGGCCAGCGAGATCAGCATGCCCGGCAGCAGCAGCATGGTGCCCAGATAGGCAACTGCCAGGCCGAACGGGCCGGCGATCACGGCTCCCACGCCGATCACGATGCCCAGCGCGATGGCCAGCAGGATCAGGCGCAGTACCGCGCTGTCGAAGCTGTTGTAGCCCAGGCGTGGCGCATCGGTCTGGCCATCGGCGGTGTGGCGCAGAATGTCGAAGGCATAGGTGTAGGTCGCCATGCCCAGCACACCGGCAATCACCAGTTTCAGGATGCCCGGCAGCACCAACAATGCGCTGCACAGCGTCAATGCGATCAGCGCATATAGCGCCGAGCCACGCAGCGGGTAGGTGGCGATGGCGGGAATGCGGGTCCAGAACGGTGCAGGCGCAGCTTGCGCGGCCAGCGTGCGTGCGCGAAAACGGTCTTCCATGACGCTCCCCAAGCGTGTGATGTGACCGGATTGTGCGGGGCCGCGTGTCGCCACGCAATCAGGGGTGGTCAAGCCGACAAACCTGGATCGCCCGCGACCGGCGACATGTCGCGGGCATGGTCTGCAAACTGCTGGCCAGGCAGTGCATCAGTGCCGGCATTGCATTGGAGCATGCTGTGTCCGACAGCAGCGTCGGCGCATCGGCAGCCCGCCAATGCGGTGCGTGCGTGACTGTCCGAGGTTCCAATCGAGCCACAGGTAAAATGGTGGCCCGCCGCGCTCTTGCGGTCCTGCGAGCGACCGCGCGCCGCAGCCGCAGCCGCGGCACTGCCATCGCCCGCATCACAAGGAGTATTGCTTGATTCCGTCTGCCACCGGCAACCCGCAGGTCCGCATTCGCAGCATCGATGTGCTCTCGGACAATTGGTATGTGCTGCGCAAGGTCACGTTCGATTTCCAGCGCAAGGACGGCCGCTGGCAGACCTTGTCGCGCGAGGCCTACGATCGTGGCAACGGCGCCACCATCCTGCTGTATAGCCGAGCCAAGCAGACGGTGATGCTCACCCGTCAGTTCCGCCTGCCGACGCTGCTCAATGGCAACCCGGATGGCATGTTGATCGAAACCTGTGCCGGCCTGCTCGACCAGGACGATGCGCTGACCTGCATCCGCAAGGAAACCCAAGAAGAAACTGGCTACCGCATCGACGACGTGCGCAAGGTGTTCGAGGCCTTCATGAGCCCTGGCTCGGTCACCGAACGCCTGTACTTCTTCGTCGGCGAATACTTCGACGGCGACAAGCTCAATCAGGGCGGTGGACTCGAAGAAGACGGCGAAGAGATCGAAGTGCTGGAGCTGTCGCTGGATGCAGCGCTGGCGATGATCGGCTCAGGTGAGATCGCCGATGCCAAGACCATCATGCTGTTGCAGTACGCCAAGTTGCATGGTGTGTTGGATTGAGGTGCGCGCTGTCTACCCTGCCCAGTATGGGTAAGTAGGCAAACACGCAACGCGCGGATGCCCAGGCTCTCGCTCAACGAGCTCGTCTCAACACTTTGTCTCGATGTTCTAGTGGATTGCCGCTGTGGCAGTTATTGCCGTCTTGAGCTAACGAAAAGCTAGCTTGCTGCCCTTTCGGATCAGTTTCTTGGTCGATCCGAAATCCATACATATTCGGATTGAGCGAGAGATCGGAGACGTCGTCGCGCGAGAGAATCAGGCACTCGTCTCCGTTCTTATCGAGCCACCAAGGTCCACGTTCGGTTGTGGTGGTGGTGTTGCGTTGCGTTTCGGGCGCGATACATGCCGTCTTCAAAATGTATCGCCGGCTTTCCTTGTTTCCTTTGGCCTCAAGCCAGAGTTCTGCGCTAACGGCCTGGCATTGCGTATTGTCTGGGTGCAGCTTGCCGACATAGTGACCTGCAAGCAGGTGCTGCCTGCCCTGTGGCCATGCGCTGGGCGGGTCGTCTTGATTTGCGTTCTGCTCAGCGAAGGTTGTGTCCGCGCTGATGAGTAAAAAAAGTGACGAAATAACAGCTGCATCTGCTTGCATCTGCGAGTCTCCTTGACCTCCGGATGTGGTGCTGCGCGAGCACGCTCGATTGCGATGCCTTGTTGGTCAGGCTTTATTGCGTGGAGGCGCACAACCACGCTGGTTGCAATGCAAGGCTCACCGCTTCCCACCAAAAATGCTACCGAAGATGCCGCGCACGATTTGCTGGCCGATCTTGTTGCCCACCGTGCGCGAGGTCTGCTTGGCCATCGCTTCGAGCATGCCCTGGCGGCGGCCGGTGCCGAACACCGCGTCCTTGACCGCCTGGCCGAAGCCGCTGTCGTGCGCGTCGTCGTCTTCGCGAGTGCGGGCAGGCGGTGCGGCATTGTGTTCGGCCACCTGTTCGACGCGACGCGCCAGCAGTTCGGCAGCCGATTCGCGGTTGATCGCGGTGTCGTAGCGGGTGCCGACCGGGCTGCAGGCGCGTACCTGCGCGCGTTCGGGCGGCGTGATCGGCCCCATCCGGCAGCGCGGCGGTGCGATCAAGGTCTGCTGTACCGGCGCCGGCACGCCCTTGCCCTGCAGCGGCGACACCAGCGCCTCGCCGGTGCCCAGGCTGGAGATGGCGGCGGCGACATCGAGCTTGGGATTGCCGACGAAGGTTTGCGCGGCGGTCTTGACTGCTTTCTGGTCGCGCGGGGTGTAGGCGCGCAGTGCGTGCTGCACGCGGTTGCCGAGCTGGCCGAGGATGTTGTCGGGAATGTCGTCGGGAAACTGCGAGCAGAAATACACGCCCACGCCCTTGGAACGAATCAGGCGCACCACTTGTTCGATGCGCTGCACCAGCGCCGCCGGCGCATCGTCGAACAGCAGGTGCGCCTCGTCGAACACGAACACCAGTTTGGGTTGTTCCAGGTCGCCTACTTCGGGCAAGCGTTCGAACAGTTCCGACAGCAGCCACAGCAGGAAGGTGGAGTACAGCTTGGGCTTGAGCACCAGTTGGTTGGCAGCCAGGATGCCGATCACGCCACGGCCATCCGGCGCGACGCGCATCAGTTCGGCCAGCTCCAGCGCAGGCTCGCCGAAGAACTGTTCGCCGCCGTCCTGGGACAAACGCAGCAAGGCGCGCTGGATGGCGGCCACCGATTGGCTGGACACCAGTCCATAACTGGTGGAGAGCTCCTTGCGCTCTTCGACCACCAGCGCGAGCAGCGCGCGCAGGTCGTCCAGGTCCAGGAGCAGCAAGCCGCGGTCGTCGGCCAGCTTGAACACGATGTCCAGCACACCGGACTGGATGTCGTTGAGTTCCAGAATCCGGGCGAGCAGGGTGGGGCCCATCTCGCTGACGGTGGTACGCACCGGATGCCCCAGCTGGCCATACAGGTCCCAGAACACCACCGGGTTGGCGGTCGGGGCGTAGTCGGTCATGCCCAAATCGTTGGCGCGCTGCAGCACGCCGGGCGCGCCATCACCGGCCACGGCCAGGCCGGCGACATCGCCTTTCACGTCCGCCAGGAACACCGGAACGCCCAGCCGCGAGAAGCCTTCGGCCAGGGTCATCAAGGTCACGGTCTTGCCGGTGCCGGTGGCGCCGGCTACCAGCCCGTGGCGGTTGCCGAAGCGGCCTTCCAGCACAACCGGGATATCGTCGGTGACGCCTTTACCAAGCAGGAACGAGGCCATTGCGCTGATCCGGTAGGAAAGGGCCGATTCTAACGGGCAAACCCAGTGGGCAATGCCGGCCGGCAACTCGGCAGATCCTGGTCGGCAGGCTGGGTCGAACGGGCGATCATGCACGCGCAGCGCTGCAGCCGCAGACGCACCCAATTCCTCGCGTCGGTGAGCCGGTTGGCAGGTGCCGCACGCATCGATCGCGCCCACCAAGCTAACGGCCCACTGACCCCGGTGGCCCCGCTGCCTTGCCCCGATGTTGCCCCGGCGGCTACCCTGCCTGCCTTTCCGCTGTACTGCCTACGATGCCGCTCGCTCATTTTGGTTTGCGCCCATGGCCTGTCCTGGCTGTGGTGGCGCTGATGTCTGTCGTCCCCGCCGCCCACGCCATCTCCAAACGCGACACGGAGAAGGCCGCCGCGCTCGATGCGCGCATGGCCGCCGCCGAAAAGCGCTATCGCGATGCGCTGGTGCTGGTGAACAACTCCGACCCCAAGGGCACCGCCGAAGGCGATGCCGCGCTGGAGGACATGGAAGACATCATCGACGCCTGCATCAAGCAACGTGGTTGCCTGGTGTCCAACCAGTTGGCCACCTACAAGCGCCTGCTCAAGGCGCGCGCCGATGCCGAGGCGCCGGCCGCCGAAGATCCGGAAGACGACGACACGCTGCTGCAAGCCGACCCGGACCATCTCGGCCCGGCGTCGAACGGCGTGCCAGAGGCCGCGCGTGCCGCCACGCTGCTCAACGACCAGCGCCACGACTTCGACAAGATGGTGCAGTACAACCCGGCCGTGCAGGCCGGTATCCGGCGCTGGCTCACCGATATGCGCCCGGCGCTGCTGACCAGCTACGAAAACTACAGCAACCTGCGCGGCGTGATGTGGCCGGAATGGCAGAAGCGCGGCCTTCCAGAAGCGCTGCTGTTCGGCATCATGGCCAAGGAATCCAACGGCAAGGTGCATGCCAGCTCGCGCGCGGGTGCGGCCGGGTTGATGCAGTTCATGCCTGCCACCGGACGTCGCTTCGGGCTGGGCCCGGACGGCACCGGCTTCGATACGCGCTTTGATGCACGCAGTGCCGCCGAAGCCAGCGCCGCCTACCTCAATGAGCGCATGGCCGGGCTCAACCGCAGCATCGAACTGGCACTGGCCGCCTACAACGGCGGCGAAGGCCGTGCCGCACGCGTGTTCTCGCAGAGCGGCGGGCGCGGCTTCTGGGAGCAGGACGTCTATAACCAGTTCCCGGCCGAAACAAAGGACTACGTGCCGATGGTGATCGCGGCGGCGTGGATCTTCCTGCACCCGCGCCAGTACGGGGTGGATTTCCCCAAGCTCGATGCGCAGCCGGCCACGCTCAAGCTGGCCAAGTCGACCACCATCTACGAACTCACCATCTGCCTGGGCAGCATGGGCACGCGCGACGGCTACATGCGTGCGCTGCGCAATCTCAACCCGCGTTACGAATCCGACGGCTGGATTCCGGCCGGCACGGTCATCAATGCCACCAACCGCATCGTCAACCTCTACACCCGTTACTGCGTCAACGGCCCGCGTGCGGATCTGGCACGTACCCTGATCACCGCCGACCTCAACAGCGCGATCGTGCGCAGCAGCAGCGCGCCTGAGTACGTGCCCAGCGTCGCGGTGGGCGATGTCAGCCAGATGGCCGGCATCCCGACCACGGTCGCTACCGGCCAGCCGGCAGTGGCCAAGCCCAAGGCCAAGCAGGTACGCAGCTACACCATCGCCAAGGGCGACACGCTCGGTCGCGTGGCGAACAAATACCAATGCGAGATCAAGGAGCTGGCCAAGGCCAACGGTTTGAAGGCACCGTCGTACGCCCTCAAGCCCGGGCAGAGCATCAAGCTGGCCGGTTGCGATCGCTGAACCATGCGCTGTTGGTGCGGTGCTGATGGCCGCACCTGTTAGGCGGCGGTGCGCATCGGGCTGAACCCGCTAGCGTGGGGCAGGCCAGGCCGCGTCAACGCCGGTCCGGTAGCCTCAAACACGGGCTGGAGCTTTTCGATCTGAAGCTGGGAACACAGCGCGCGGGTATGCGCCGCGTTCTCGGGCATGCTTGGTCGCGGCCAGGTCCGCTCCTGCGATGGCGGCGAGCTCGTGACAAGTCTGGTTGCCGCGGGAGCGGAACCGGCAGCGACGAAGCCTCCAAATCGCCCTGTTGTGTGCCGTGTGTTTTTTATCTTGGGCCGAGCAAGACGGTGCGCGTAGGGGCTGCGCATCGTCGGGAATGTCTGGTTACGGCCAAGTCCGCTCCTACGCCGCGGTGTTGCACTTCACTGGCGACGGGCGAGCGCCTGGCCAAGACGAACCGATGTTTCGGCCGCAAGATTGCCATCTAGCGTGGCCACGCCCGGCGGCAGCAGCACGATCACGGTCGAGCCGTAATTGAACCGGGCCATCTCCGCGAACTTTTCCAGCACGATGCCCTTGCCGCGATAGTCCTTGCGCGTGATGCGGTCGCCATAGCGCGGAATCTCCACGCCGCTCCAGACCGTCTCCACACCCGAGACCAATAACGCGCCAACCATCACCGAGGCCATCGGGCCGAACTCGGTGTCGAAGTGACACACCAGCCGCTCGTTGCGCGCGAACAGGCGCGGCACGTTGCGCACTGCATCCGGGCCCACGCTGAACAGCCGGCCGGGCACGTGCACGGTTTCGCGCAGGGTGCCGGTCCACGGCATATGCACGCGGTGGTAGTCCTTGGGCGAGAGATACACGGTGGCGAACAGACCGTTGTTGAACGGCACTGCGGCCGCTTCGTCGCCAAGCAACTCGGCAGCGGTGAACGACTGCCCCTTGGCCTGGAAAATGCGGCCGTTCTCGATCGGGCCGAGCTGGCTGATGCGGCCGTCGGCCGGCATCAGCACCGCCGCAGGGTCGGCATCCGGCACGCGCGCGCCGGGCTTCAAGGCGCGGGTAAAAAACGCGTTGAAGGTGGGGTAGGCGCGCGGATCCGGCTCCTGTGCCTCGCTCAGGTCCACGCCGAACTTGCGCGTGACCGTGTCGATCAACCACTGCTTGGTGGAGGGGGTCTGCGAATAGGCCAGCGCGCGCGCCAGCGACGACAGCAACCGGTGCGGCAGCACGTAGGTCAGGGAAGTGACGAGACTCACGGAGCGGTTACCTTGGTCAGCTGTTGGAGGTCGGCGGCGATCGCCTTCGGATCAAGCGGGGGACGGATCAACCCGGCCAGACGGCCTTGCGGATCGAGCACGGCGATGCCGGCCGAATGATCCATGCTGTAGTCGTTGGGATTCTGCGCATAGCCCTCGCCCGGCACCTTCTGGAACACGAAGCCCAGCGCGGTGGCAAAGCGCTCCAGCGCCGGCACGTCGGCAGTGGCGGCCAGGGTGTCCTTGTGGAAGGCGTGCGCGTACTCGCCCAGGCGCGCAGGCGGATCGCGCTGCGGGTCCACCGAGACGAACAGCACGCGCGGGCGCAAGCCATCGGGAATGCTTTCCCATTGCTGTTGCGCCACGGCCAGATCGGTCAAGGTGGTGGGGCAGACATCGGGGCAAAACGTGAAGCCCAGAAACACCAGCGTCCAATGCCCCTTGAGCTCGCCGGGCACCAACTGGGTGCCGTCGGACTGGCGCAGGCTGAATTGCGGCAGCGGGCGCGGCTGCGGATAAAAGGTGATGGTCTTGGTGGGGGGCCATGGCGAACTGGGCGCGCCGCCAAGGAACTTCTGGCCCAGCAACATCCCCAGGCCAGCGGCCAGGGCCACCAGTAGCACGATGCCGGTATTGCGATTGAACATGGCGGTTTCCAGTGCAACGGACGCTCATGATACCGATCCGACCTCTATAATCGGGGGCCGATTCCTCTTTAGTTGTTGCCATGACTGCCGCCGCGGCCGACGAACTGCACACCATCATCGACCTGATCCGCTATGGCACCAGCCGTTTCAACGCAGCCGGTCTGACCTTCGGCCACAGCTACGACAATGCGCTGGACGAAGCCACCCAACTGGTGCTGCACAGCCTGCATCTGCCGCACGATCTGGGCCCGGCCTACGGCCAGGCGCGCTTGCTGCGCTCGGAAAAAGAGCAGGTGCTCGGTCTGTTCGAGCGCCGCATCACCGAGCGCGTGCCGGCCGCGTACCTCACCGGCGAGGCCTGGTTTGCCGGCCTGAGTTTCAAGAGCGATGCGCGTGCGCTGGTGCCGCGTTCGCCGATCGCCGAACTGATCGAAGCCGGCTTCGAGCCGTGGCTGGGCGGGCGCGAGGTGACCCGTGCGCTCGACCTGTGCACCGGTTCGGGCTGTATTGCCATCGCGATGGGCCACTACAACCCGCAGTGGGATGTGGACGGCGTGGACATCAGCGACGATGCGCTGGCGCTGGCCGCCGAAAACAAGGCGCGCCTGCATGCCGACAATGTCAGCTTGCTCAAGTCGGACCTGTTCGCCAGCCTGGGCGGTCGCCAGTACGACCTGATCGTCACCAACCCGCCGTACGTCACCAACGACGAAACCGACGCGCTGCCGCAGGAGTATTCCTACGAGCCCGAACTGGGCCTGCGCGCCGGCGACGATGGCCTGGACCTGGTGCTGAAGATCCTGCGCGATGCGCCGCAGCACCTGAGCGAAGACGGCCTGCTGATCTGCGAGGTGGGCGAGTCCGAGCAGCACCTGGTCAAGCTGCTGCCGGAAGTGGATCTGGCCTGGGTCGAGTTCAAGGTGGGGCAGATGGGCATTTTCGCGGTGGAATGCCGCGAATTGATCGCCCACGGCGCCCGCATCGCCGAGCTGGCCGCGCAGCGATGAGCCTGCGCGCATGAGTGCCAATTCGTTCGGCAAGCTGTTCACTGTCACCACCTTCGGCGAATCGCACGGGCCGGCGATCGGCTGCGTCGTCGACGGCTGTCCTCCCGGCCTGGAGCTGGCGCCGGAAGAGTTCGCCCACGACCTGCAGCGCCGCGCCAGCGGCAAGAGCCGGCACACCTCCGCGCGCCGCGAGGCCGACGCCATCGAGATCCTGTCCGGCGTGTACGAAGGCCGCACCACCGGCACGCCGATCGGCTTGCTGATCCGCAACACCGATCAGCGCAGCAAGGACTACAGCAATATCGCCCAGCAGTTCCGTCCGGGCCATGCGGATTACACCTACTGGCAGAAGTACGGCATTCGCGATCCGCGCGGCGGCGGGCGCTCGTCGGCGCGCGAAACCACCATGCGCGTGGCCGCCGGCGTGATCGCCAAGAAGTGGCTCAAGCAGCGTTATGGCGTGCTGGTGCGCGGTTTCCTGTCGCAACTGGGCCAGATCCGTCCCGCTGGTTTCGACTGGGATGCGGTGGAAGACAACCCGTTTTTCTGGCCGCATGCCGCGCAGGTGCCGGAACTGGAAACCTACATGGATGCGCTGCGTAAATCCGGCGATTCGGTCGGTGCGCGGGTGGACGTGGTCGCTGGCGGCGTGCCCGCAGGCTGGGGCGAGCCGATCTACGGCAAGCTCGATGCCGAACTCGTGGCGGCCTTGATGAGCATCAATGCAGTCAAGGGCGTGGAGATCGGCGACGGCTTTGCCAGCGCGGCGCAGAAGGGCACCGAGCACCGCGACCTGATCACCCCGGAAGGCTTTCTCAGCAACCATGCTGGCGGCATCCTGGGCGGAATCTCCACCGGCCAGGCGGTCACCGCCTCGATGGTGCTCAAGCCCACCTCCAGCCTGCGCTTGCCCGGCGCCACGGTGGATGCCGACGGCAGCGTGGTCGATGTCATCACCACCGGCCGGCACGACCCGTGCGTGGGCATCCGCGCCACGCCGATCGCCGAGGCGATGATGGCGCTGGTGCTGATGGACCAGGCGCTGCGTCACCGTGCGCAATGCGGCGATGTGGGCGAGGTGTCGCCCCGCATTCCCGGGCAGGTCGATGTCTGACGGCCGTCGCGCCAAGGTGTGGGTCAGCCAGCCGCTGTTCGACGATGTCGTCGCGCAGTTGGGCGAGCATTTCGAGCTGACCACCACGCAGCGCGTCAGCGCGTATTCGCCGGCCGAGCTGGCTGCGCAACTGGCACCGCTGGACGGCGCCCTGATCACCCTCAACGAGCGTATCGGCGCGACCGAAATCGCCTCCGCGCCGCAGCTGCGCGCCATCGCCAATGTCGGCGTGGGCTACAACAACCTGGATCTGGATGCGCTGAGCGCCGCCGGCATCCTGGCCAGCAACACGCCGGACGTACTCACCGAAACCACCGCCGATCTCGGCTTCGCGCTGCTGATGGCCACCGCGCGCCGCATCACCGAGCCCGAGCGCTGGTTGCGCGACGGGCAGTGGGGGCAATGGTCGTTCAAGACCATGCTCGGCGCCGATATCCACGGCAGCACGCTCGGCATCCTGGGCATGGGCCGGATCGGGCAGGGCATCGCGCGGCGCGGCGCGCACGGTTTCGGCATGCGCGTGCTGTATCACAACCGCAGCCAGTTGCCGGCCGCCACCGAACAGGCGCTGGGCGCGCAGTACGTCGATTTCGAGACGTTGCTGGCGCAGTCCGATCACCTGGTGCTGGTGCTGCCGTACACCACGGAGTCGCATCACTTCATCGACGGCGCGGCGCTGGGCAAGATGCGCGCGACTGCCACGCTGGTGAATATCGCCCGCGGCGGCATCGTCGATGAGCTGGCGCTGGCCGACGCGCTGGCCAACGGCCGCCTGGCCGGTGCCGGCCTGGATGTCTACGAAGGCGAGCCGCGTGTGCGTCCGGAGTTGCTGGCGCTGCACAACGTGGTGCTCACCCCGCATATCGGCAGCGCCAGCCTGGCCACCCGCCGCGCGATGGTGCAACTGGCGGTTGACAACCTGATCGCTGCGCTGGGCAAGGGCCCGCATGCCGGCAACCCGCCGAGCGCGCTCAATGCCGATGCGATTGCCGCTGCCAAACGTGGCGGCGCGATCGTGGGCGCGAGCAAAACCATTTCGACCAAACGATAGGGAACCTCCGCGGCCAGCGTTGGAGGTTCCCCGAACCCAGCGCGCAGTGCTTCCTCATTTCCCCTTTCGATAAAGACAAACTCATGAGCAACGAAAACCGTCGTTTCAACGTCGCCGTCGTGGGCGCCACCGGCGCTGTCGGCGAGACCATGCTGAGCATCCTGGCCGAGCGCAACTTCCCGGTCGCCACCCTGTACGCGCTGGCGTCGTCGCGCTCGGCGGGCGGGCAGGTGGAGTTCAATGGCGGCAAGGTCGATGTGCTGGACCTGGCCGAGTTCGACCCCGCCGGCGTGGACATCGCGCTGTTCTCCGCTGGCGGCAGCGTGTCCAAGGAATACGGCCCCAAGTTCGCCGCGGCCGGTGCGGTGGTGATCGATAACTCCTCGGCCTTCCGTTACGACGACGACGTGCCGCTGGTGGTGTCCGAGGTCAACCCGGAGGCGCTCAAGCAGCGCCCGCGCGGCATCATCGCCAATCCCAATTGCTCGACCATGCAGATGCTGGTGGCGCTGGGCCCGATTCACCGCAAGTACGGCATCGAGCGCATCAATGTGGCGACCTACCAGTCGGTCTCCGGCGGCGGGCGTTCGGCGATGGAAGAACTGGGCAAGCAGACCAGCGAGCTGCTGAGCTTCCAGGACATCGATCCGCAGCGTTTCCCGGTGCAGATCGCCTTCAACCTGATCCCGCACATCGACGACTTCCAGGACAACGGCTACACCAAGGAAGAGATGAAGCTGGTCTGGGAAACCCGCAAGATCCTCGGCGACGACAGCATCCAGGTGAATCCCACCGCGGTGCGCGTGCCGGTGTTCTACGGCCATTCCGAAGCGGTGGCGATCGAGACCCGCGACAAGATCACCGTGGAAGCGGCGCGCGCGCTGCTGGAAGCATCGCCCGGCGTGGAAGTGGTGGACGAGCGCAAGCCCGGCGGCTACCCGACCCCGGTCACGCATGCGTCCGGCAAGGATGCGGTGTTTGTCGGTCGCATCCGCGAAGACTTCTCGCATCCGCGTGGCCTGAACCTGTGGATCGTCTCCGACAACATCCGCAAGGGCGCCGCGCTCAACGCCGTGCAGTTGGCCGAACTGGTCGCACAGGAAGGCTGAGGGGCACGACAAAAACGGCCGCGCAGTCGCCATCGGCGCGCGCGGCCCGTGCATGGTGCAGCAGGCACCGCCCGGTCACTGCGGTTCACTGCGGTGCTGAGCGCGCCGGTTGCACCTGCATGAGGACTGGTCGCTTCACGCGGTTGGCGGCTCTACACCGCCGTGCACATGCACGAGCATGTCGGCGCGCAATGATGCTTTCCAGACAGGCGCACCGCGAGCAAGCGCTCTGGCAGGGTGCGCGCCGACGCGTAGAAGGTCTGCTCGATTCTCAACCAAGCTCCAACCTGCACGCGCGCTGCCCGTCGCGTGCCTGCAGACATGCGTACGTGCGCGTGTCGCCTGCTATCGCACGCCCTACGCGTCGAGGGGTCTTGCAGCTTGCGCGAGCCGTCACGCCGCCCGCCGCTCGCACACGCCATTGCTTGCAGAGGACGCGACATTGGTGTCACATCGTGGCATCGCGCAGTTCGTGACGTTGCACCACGCAATCTGCCGACAAACCGTTGCGCGCTGGAGACCTCGCGCAGTGCGAGCGCCCATCAACGCTTGCCTGTTTGCAGTGGCCACGCATGCATGCCGCACTGCGGCAGCGTCGCTGGCGCAGCGCTCTGGATCACGGCACCGACTTTTTCGCTCATTCAGCGGCTATATTGATGCCCATGAAACATAGGGGCGGGGGCGCGATGCGTCCGATACAAGGGATAGGTGCGTTGCTGCTGATGGCCTGCAGCGGCGCCGCAATGGCGTTGGGGCTGGGCGATATCCGGGTGCTGTCCAAGCCCGGGCAACCGCTGGTGGCCGAGATTCCGGTCATCTCCAACGAGCCGGGCGAGCTCGACAACGCGCGCGTGGCGCTTGCATCGGCCACCACGTTTGCGCGGGTCGGCCTGGAGCGCCCACAAGGGCTGGTCAGCAATCTGCAGTTCCAGTTCGCGCAGGACGCACGCGGGCGGGCAGTGATCCGCGTCACCAGCAGCCAGGCGGTGGACCAGCCGGCCATCAACTTCCTGATCGAGGTGGAGTGGGGCCAGGGCCGGCTGGTGCGCGAATATTCCGCCTTGGTCGATGCGCCCAATACCGCGGCCGCCATCGCCGAGCCGGCCATCGAAGCGCCGCGTGCCGGTTCCAGCAATGCGATTGCACGCGAGCCGGCGCCGGTCGCCGACCGCACCGCGCAAGACAACGCCAGCGCCGAACCGGCCGCACGTGCGACTGCCAGTGCGTCTGCCGGGTCTGCGACGCAGGCCGGCGATGCGTTGCCGGCCGTGCGCGCGGGCCAGACCTTGTCGGAGATCGCCGCGGTAGTGGCGCGTTCCAGCGGGCATTCGCTGGACCAGACCATGCTGGCGTTGCTGCGCACCAATCCGGACGCCTTCATCAACGGCAACATCAACCGCCTGAAGCAGGGCGCGGTGCTGCGCACGCCGCAGGAAGACGCACTTGCCCAGGTCGGTGCGGCCGAAGCGGCGGTCATGGTGCGCGAGCAGGCCGCGCAGTGGCGGCAGGCGCGATCGGCGGTGCCGCAACCGGCCGAGGCCGGCGCTGCCGCTACCGCCACGCCGCCGCCCGCCACGCCTGCCGCAGCGTCCGGCAACGGCGCGCGGCTCGAAATCGCCCCTGCAGTGGCGAGTCAGACCAACACCGCCGGCGTCACGTCCGGCACCAGTGCCGAAGGCGAGGGCGAGATGGCGGCCAATCAACAATTGCAACAGGCCAAGGAAGACATCGCCACCCGCGATGCGGAATTGCAGGACCTGCGGACCCGCGTGGCGGATCTGGAAAAGCTCAAGCAGCAACAGCAAGCGCTGATCGCCATGAAGGACAGCGATCTGGCGGCCGTGCAAAAACGCCTGTCGGAAACTCCGGCGGCCGCACAACAGGGCGGCGGTTTTCCGCTGTGGTTGATCGGCGGGCTGGTGTTGATCGTCGCTGCCGTGGTGGCGTGGCTGGCCGCGCGCCGCCGCAAACCCTCGCCGCTGCCGCCGTTGCCGCGTCGGCAGTTCGACTTCGTCCTGCCTGGCGCACCGGTGCAGGCCGCCGAACCGCAAGACGCGACGCCAACCACCGAGCCCAGCGAGCGCGATGTGGTGCACGAGACCGAATTCGAGCAGGCCGATCTGCGCGACGAAGAGCGCGCCCATGACACGCAGCAACCGTTGTCGGAGGTGTTGCGTCGCGAGCCGCTGCCGTCCGAGCCGGCTGCTGCACCCATGGCGGTCAACAGCGACGACTGGCGTGCGCTGCGTGCCGCACCGCCGGTGGTGGCAACGCCGCCGCAGCACACCACGCCCGTCGACGAGGCGCAGGCCCCGCCGCAACCGGCGTCCGAAGCTGTGGAAACGCGCCACGCAGATGTCGCGCCCACGATCGGCGATGTTCCGTCGAACGCCTCCCCGGTCGCGGTGGCCACGCAAGACAGCCTGGATTTCGAACGTGCGCCTGCGGCACCGAGTGCCGCGCCCAGCGCGTCGGCCAGCCGGGGCATCGCCTCGGCCGGGCGCGATCGCCTGGAACTGGCGGTGGCCTACATGGACCTGGGCGACAAGGACACCGCGCGCGGCCTGCTGCTGGAAGTTGCCGCCACCGGCGACGACGCCACGCGCGCCGAAGCGGCCGAGCTGCTGGAACGCCTGGCATGAGCCCGGCGATCGACTGCCTGCCCGCGCAGACAGGCGCCGCACGCGAGCGCCGGATCGATTATGTGGAGTTCGCCTCCATCGATCCGGATGCCAGTCGTGCGTTTTTCGAAGCGGTGTTCGGTTGGCAATTCCAGGCCTACGGCCCGGATTACCTGGCCTTCAACGATGGCCGCCTGGACGGCGGCTTCTACCGTGCAGCCGCGCCGGCGCCGGAACAGGGTGGGCCGTTGGTGGTGCTGTATGCGGACGCGTTGGCCCCGGTAATGGAGCGCGTGCGTGGCGCAGGCGGGGAGATCGTCAAGCCGATATTCGGTTTTCCGGGCGGCAGCCGGTTTCATTTCCGCGAGCCCGGCGGCACCACCTTGGCCGTGTGGTCCGAGCATAGCGTCGGGTCCGACGACTGAGCACGCACCTGCGCGCTGGCCGCACGCGCGTTGCCGCGGCTCGGCACCCACCAGGCAATGCGGCTCGTACACTTCACCTTCTTTGCGGCGGCGGGGCTGGGCTGGCAATCGCCTGCGCTGGCGGTGGCATGACCGGCGCGCGGATTTCTTCGATTCACTCATAGGGCAGATACCGATGCGTTACGCGCTGGGCGTGGAATACGACGGCAGCGAGTTCCAGGGCTGGCAGCAGTTGGGCGAGCATGGCGGGCCGAGCGTGCAGGCCAGCCTGCAGGCAGCCTTGTCGTCGGTCGCCGATGCGCCGGTGCAGGTGGTCTGCGCCGGGCGCACCGACGCCGGCGTGCATGGCGAATGCCAGGTGGTGCATTTCGACAGCGACGCACGCCGCGAGCCGCGTGGCTGGATGCTGGGCACCACTGCGCGCCTGCCGCCGTCGATCGCCGTGCGCTGGTGCGTGCCGGCAGCCGATGACTTCCATGCGCGCTTTTCCGCGTGCGCGCGTCGTTACCGCTATCGCCTGCTCAATCGGCAGATTCGCCCGGCGCTGTATCGGCAGACCCTGAGCTGGGAGCGTCGCCCGCTCGATGCCGATGCCATGCATGCGGCAGCACAGGCGTTATTGGGCGAGAACGATTTCAGCGCGTTCCGCAGCGTGCAATGCCAGGCCTTGCACGCACGCCGTCACCTGCAAGCCATCCACGTGCAGCGTATCGGCGAGGTGGTGGAGGTGCAGGTCCAGGCCAATGCATTCCTTCATCACATGGTGCGGAATATTGTGGGCTCGCTGATTTTGGTCGGTACCGGCGAGCAGCCGGCCGACTGGATCGCGACGTTGCTCGCCGGACGCGACCGCACTGTGGCCGGCCCGACAGCGCCGCCACAGGGTCTGGTGTTTATCGGACCTCTGTATCCTGCAGAGTGGCATCTGCCTGCTGAGGTGACCCAATGAATCGATCGCTGTACCGCACCCGTATCAAGTTTTGTGGCATGACCCGCGCCGGCGATATCCGGCTGGCCGGCGAGCTGGGTGTGGACGCGGTAGGTTTCATCTTTGCGCATGGCAGCCCCCGGCGCGTTGCGCCGGCAGAGGCGCGCGCGATGCGCCAGGCGACTGCGCCGATGGTCGATGTGGTGGCGTTGTTCCGCAACAATTCCAAGGAAGAGGTGCGCGAAGTGGTGCGCACCGTGCGCCCGACCTTGTTGCAGTTCCATGGCGAGGAAGACGACGCGTTCTGCCGCAGCTTCAACCTGCCGTATCTCAAGGCGGTGCCGATGGGCAGCAGCGGCGTGAATGGCGAAGATGCCAACGCGCGTACGCTGCAGTTGTCCTATCCCAATACCGCTGGTTTCCTGTTCGACAGCCATGCGCCCGGCGCGGGCGGCGGCACCGGCAAGACCTTCGACTGGTCGCGCCTGCCCACCGGCTTGCATCGTCCGTTCCTGTTGGCCGGCGGCATCAACGCCGACAACGTGTTCGACGCCATCGTGGCCACCTTGCCCTGGGGGGTGGACGTTTCCAGTGGCGTGGAGCTGGCGCCGGGCATCAAGGACGGCCACAAGATGCGCAAGTTCGTCGAGGAAGTGCGGCGGGCGGATTGTCACGACATGTCGTGAGGGTGGGATTTGGGATTCGGGATTGGGGATTCGTAACAGCAGGCGCGTGACGCGGCTGGGTCGTTTGGATAGCTATCAGTGTGCGTGCGCGTAGCATGCTTTCCGAATTCCGAATAACGATCAGCAATCATTAATCAGCCCTCAGCGACCTTCCCGCACGTTGCGTTCATCTCGCTGGATACAGTCGCGGTTTCGCCATTTAAGGCGGTTTAACGAGCGTTCGCGCGCTAGATGGCGTTCCTTCAGGCTGAGCCGCGACTGACGTCTTTGTGTCTTCTGGCTAGTTGTGCCGATGCGTGGCCTTCCGCTCGGCAGGTATAGCTCCTGACGGTACACACGCTCGTCGCGAGGCGTGGGCGGGCGATGCAGTGTTGCAACGAACATCTGCGATAGCCGCTCAGGCGTTCGTTGCACCCATGGCCAGAGACATGTGCTGATCTTCCGCCAGCGCTTTGCCTAGCCAACCCGCCAGCCGTTCGATGCGTGGATCCGGGTTGCGCTTGGCGGCGCACAGCACCCAGCGGCCGGGCGTGGCGGTGAAGCCCCATGGCGCCAGCAGGCGCCCGGCTGCCAGGTCCGCGGCGACCAAGGGCTGCGGCGCAATCGCGATTCAAGGCCAGCGGCAGCGGCTTCCAGCAGATACACCAGGTGTTCGAATTCGGTGCCGAAGTGCAACCCCTCAGGTGCCAGCCCGTGCGCCTGGGCCCATTCCGGCCAGGCCTGCGGGCGCGAGCGGGTGTGCAGCAGCGCGTGATCGCCGAGCGCGGCCGGGCCGCTCCCCTCGATCTGCAGGGTGGATGCGAGCTGGGGGCTCAACACCGGCCCGATCCACTCCACGCCCAGGGTGCGGACCTGCCACTCGCTCGGCCAGGGCGGGGTGTCCAGCAGCAGGGCAGCATCCAGGCCGTCCAGGTCCGGGCCGGGCGGTTGTTCGCTGGCCGACAGATGCAGGCGCACATCCGGTAGCTCTTGCTGCAGCAGTCCTAGGCGCGGAATCACCCAGCGCGCCAGCAGGCTGCCCGAACACCCGAGCACCAGCGGCGCTTCGGTGGCCGGGCGTTGCAATGCCGCCCAGGCCTGACTAATCAGGCCAAAGCCTTCGCCAGTGGCATCGCGTAGCCGAACGCCCGCCGCGGTCAGCACCAGGCCGCGGCCCTGGCGCGCAAACAGCGCGGTGCCCAATGCCTGTTCCAGGGAGCGCACGTGCCGGCTGATGGCGCCATGGGTGACGTGCAGTTCCTGGGCAGCACGGCTGACGCTCTGCAGGCGCGCGGCAGCGTCGAACGCACGCAGCGCTGCCAGCGGAGGAAGCAAGGTGCTCATGTGTGATTCCAGCTCACAGGTTGCGGCAATCTCATCGATTTATCCCGTGCCGCGGCTGCGCTAGAGTGACGCTTCTCGTATGACGCATTGCTGCAGAGGATTTCCATGTCGGCCCAGCCCATCAGTGACTTTTACGCCTATCCGGATGCTGCCGGCCACTTCGGCAAGTTCGGTGGCCGTTTCGTCGCCGAAACCTTGATCGGCCCGCTGCAGGAACTGTCCGCTGCCTACGATCAGGCGCGGCAGGACCCGAGTTTCATTGCCGAATACGACAAGGACCTCAAGCACTACGTCGGCCGTCCCAGCCCGATCTACCATGCCGAACGGCTCAGCCGTGAAGTGGGTGGGGCGCAGATCCTGCTCAAGCGCGAAGACCTGAACCACACCGGCGCGCACAAGATCAACAACACCATCGGCCAGGCCTTGCTGGCCAGCCGCATGGGCAAGACCCGCATCATTGCCGAGACCGGAGCTGGCCAGCACGGCGTTGCCAGTGCCACCGTGGCCGCACGCCTGGGCCTGGAATGCGTGGTCTATATGGGCGCCACCGATATCGAGCGGCAGAAGATCAACGTCTACCGCATGAAGCTGCTCGGCGCCACGGTGATCCCGGTGACCTCCGGCTCGGCCACGCTCAAGGACGCGCTCAACGAAGCCATGCGCGACTGGGTGACCAACGTGCGCGACACCTTCTACATCATCGGCACCGTGGCCGGCCCGGACCCGTACCCGCGCATGGTGCGCGACTTCAACGCCATCGTCGGCCGCGAGGCGCGCGAACAGATGCTGCAGGACTATGGCCGGCTGCCGGATGCGATCAGTGCCTGCGTGGGTGGCGGCAGCAATGCGATCGGTCTGTTCCATGCCTTCCTCAACGATCCGGGCGTCAAGATCTATGGCGCCGAAGCGGCCGGCGACGGCATCGCCACCGGCCGGCATGCCGCCTCCATCGCCGCAGGTCGCCCGGGCGTGCTGCACGGCAACCGCACCTACGTGATCTGCGACGACGACGGCCAGATCACCGAGACGCATTCGATTTCCGCTGGCCTGGATTACCCCGGCGTGGGCCCGGAGCATTCGTTTCTGTCCGACAGCGGTCGCGCGGTGTACCAGGGCATCACCGACGACGAGGCGATGGCGGCCTTCCATCTGCTGGCGCATACCGAAGGCATTCTGGCCGCGCTGGAGTCCAGCCATGCGGTGGCGCAGTCGATCAAGCTGGCGCGCGAGCTGCCCAGGGATGCGCTGGTGTTGTGCAATCTCTCCGGGCGTGGCGATAAGGATGTGCATACCATCGCGGCGCGCGAGGGAATCGCGCTTTAAGCGTGGCTGCGGCTAACGCTCTCTCCGGATGCAGGGACGCGGCGATGCTCGAAGGAATGCTCCAGTTGGTGGCCGAGGTGCTGCTGCAGGCCTTGACCGAGCTGCTGATCGAACTTGGCCTGCACGCTGTCGCCGAGTCGTTCGAGCGCAGGCCCTCGCAGGGGCTGGCAGCGGTCGGCTACGCAATCGCGGGTGCGTTGCTTGGCGGTGTCAGTCTCTGGCTGCTGCCGCAGCACCTCACCGCAACCCACGGCGCGCGACTGGCAGCGCTAGTGATCGTACCGCTAGTCGCCGGTGGGCTGATGGCCGCGCTTGGTGCGTGGCGTGCGCGGCGCGGCGACCCGGTGCTGCGCATCGATCGATTTTCCTACGGCTACCTGTTTGCGCTGTGCTTTGCGCTGATGCGGTATTTCTTTGCCACCTGAGGTTCCATGGCGGCTGGCTTTCCTCCCTTGTTCGAGTGATTTCATGCGTCGTATCGATTCCCGCTTCGCCGAGCTGCGTGCCAATGGGCGCAAGGCACTGATCCCTTTCATCACCGCCGGCGACCCATCGCTGGAAGCCACCGTGCCGGTGATGCACGCGCTGGTGCGCGCCGGTGCCGATGTGATCGAGCTGGGTGTGCCGTTCTCCGACCCGATGGCCGACGGCCCCACCATCCAGCGCAGCTCCGAGCGCGCGCTGGCACGTGGCGCCGGCCTGGCGTATGTACTGGAAGCGGTGCACGAGTTTCGCCGCGAAGATGCCACCACGCCGGTGGTGCTGATGGGCTACCTCAACCCGATCGAGATCCATGGCACGCGACGCTTCGCCGAAGCCGCGGTCGCCGCGGGCGTGGATGGTGTGCTGCTGGTCGACCTGCCGCCGGAAGAAGCCGGCGAAACGCGCACCATCTTCACCGAGGTCGGCTTGGCGCTGATCGCACTGGCTTCGCCCACCACCAGCGAGCAGCGCCTGGACATGCTGTGCAGCACCGCGCAGGGCTATCTGTACTACGTCAGCTTTGCCGGCGTCACCGGCGCCTCCAATCTGCTCGACACCCACGCCGCCAGCGACCGCCTGCGCCAGCTGCGCCAGCGGGCCGGCGCGCCGGTGGTGGCCGGCTTCGGCATCAAGGATGCGGCCAGTGCCGCTGCCATGGCCGTGGATGCCGATGGCGTGGTGGTGGGCAGCGCCCTGGTCGCCGCGTTGGCGGAAGCAGGCGAGGTCCGCAGCGCCCGTGAGCGCGCCGAAGCGTTCCTTGCCCCACTTCGGCAGGCGCTGGATCACCGCTAACGCCAGACCTCAGGACCTTCTCGCGTGGATGCACGGGGCTTCGCCCGCACCCTCATCCACCCCTGCGGGGTACCGTCTCTCCCATCTGCGAGGACAATGTCCCGATCGGAGAAGGAATCAAAGCCCCGCTCCTGCGGGAGGGGGGAGGTGAGGGGACGGGCGAAGCAGCGCCGGGCTGGGCGAAGGCGTTGACAGCCATTGAACACACGGTGCCCCGCAGCATGCCAACCTGCTGCATATCGCCCGACAGCTTGCACCACAACGCTCCGCCACAGCGGCAACCCGCCATGTCCGGCGCGCTGCACCAGCCTGGGGCGCTGCGTTAGACTGTCGCCCCTCTGCGGCCCGCCAGGCCGCCCTGCATGGATTGTCATACACGCATGAGCTGGCTCAGCAAATTGATGCCCTCCGGCATCCGCACCGAAAACACACCGGCCAAGAAGCGCAGCGTCCCCGAGGGCCTGTGGGAAAAGTGCAGCAATTGCGGGAGCGCGCTGTACGGCCCGGAACTCGAAGAGAACCTCGAGGTGTGCCCGAAGTGCGATCACCACATGGCGATCCGCGCCCGCGCGCGCCTGAATTCGCTGTTCGACCCGGACACCGCGACCACTGAAATCGCCGCGCAGCTCGGGCCGGTCGACGCGCTCAAGTTCAAGGACCAGAAGCGCTACGGCGAACGCATCAAGGCCAGCCAGAAGGCCAGCGGCGAATACGACGCGCTGATCGCCATGCGCGGCACGCTCAAGGGCAATCCGCTGGTCGCCGCTGCGTTCGATTTCGCCTTTATGGGCGGCTCGATGGGGTCGGTGGTCGGCGAGCGCTTTGCGCGCGCGGCCGAAGTGGCGCTGGAAGTCGGCTGCCCGTTCGTGTGCTTTTCCGCCAGTGGCGGCGCGCGCATGCAGGAAGGCCTGTTCTCGCTGATGCAGATGGCCAAGACCTCGGCCGCGCTCGGCCGCCTGCGCGAAGCCGGCCTGCCGTATATCTCGGTGCTGACCCATCCCACCACCGGCGGCGTGTCGGCCTCGTTCGCGATGCTTGGCGATATCAACATCGCCGAGCCGCATGCGCTGATCGGCTTTGCCGGCCCGCGCGTGATCGAACAGACCGTGCGCGAAACGCTGCCGGAAGGTTTCCAGCGCTCGGAGTTCCTGCTGGATCACGGCGCCATCGACCAGATCTGCGACCGCCGCCAGATGCGCGACCGCATCGCCGAGCTCACCGCGATGATGATGCGGCAGCCGCATCCGCAAGACGCCGACGCCGCATGAGCGCACGCAAGTATTTCGGCACCGACGGCATCCGCGGCCGGGTCGGGCAGGGCGTGATCTCGGCCGATTTCGTGCTGCGCCTGGGCAATGCGCTTGGCCGTGTGCTGACCCGGGGCCGCAGCAAGCGGCCGTTGGTGCTGATCGGCAAGGACACCCGCATTTCCGGCTACATGTTCGAAGCGGCGCTGGAAGCCGGCCTGGTTGCCGCCGGGGCCGACGTGCAGCTGATCGGACCGATGCCGACCCCGGCCATCGCCTTTCTGACCAGCACGCTACGCGCCGACGCCGGGGTGGTGATCAGCGCCTCGCACAATCCGCATTACGACAACGGCATCAAGTTCTTCTCCGCCGAAGGCGAGAAGCTCGATGACGCCACCGAAGCGGCGATCGAAGCGGCGTTGGACGAGCCGTTCCACACGGTGGACTCGGAGCGATTGGGCAAGGCCATCCGCACGCGTGATGCCATCGGCCGCTATATCGAATTCTGCAAGGCCAGCGTGGCGCGCGGTTTCACCCTGCACGGGCTGAAGATGGTGCTGGATTGCGCGCACGGCGCCACCTACCACATCGCACCCATGCTGTTCCGCGAGCTGGGCGCCGACGTGGTGGTCATCGGCGCTGCGCCGGACGGGCTCAACATCAACGCCGGTGTGGGCTCGACCCATATCGAGAATCTCGCTGCCAAGGTGCGCGAGTGCGGTGCGCACCTGGGCATCGCCTTCGACGGCGACGGCGACCGCGTGCTGATGGCCGACGACCAGGGCAACCCGGTCGATGGCGACGATCTGCTGTACGTGCTCGCGCGCTCGTGGCAGGCCAGCGGCCGGCTGGCGGGTACCGTGGTCGGCACCTTGATGACCAATTACGGTCTGGAACAGGCATTGGCTGCACTGAACATCCCGTTCCAGCGCGCCAAGGTCGGCGACCGCTACGTGCATCAGGCCCTGGTCGAAGGCGGCGGCACCTTGGGCGGCGAAACGTCCGGTCACCTGTTGTGCCTGGACCGTGCCAGCACCGGCGATGGCATCGTCAGTGCGCTGCAGGTGCTCGAGGCGCTGGGTCGCGACGGGCAGAGCCTGCGCGAGGCGCTGGGCAGCCTGAGCAAGGTGCCGCAGAAGACCGTCAACGTGCGCCTGGATGGCGGTACCGCCAAGGCCATTGTGGAAGCGGCCAACGTGCGCCAGGCATTGCAGCAGGCGCAGGCCGCCGTGCAAGGCCGTGGCCGCGCGTTCCTGCGTCCGTCGGGCACCGAGCCGGTGGTGCGGGTGACCGTCGAAGCCGACGACGCCGGCCTGATGCAGGACACGCTCGACCGGCTCTCGGGTGCAGTGCGTGACGCGGCGTGAGTCGATCGTCATTGGCGTCTGCGTGGTCATCGCCAAGGCCGCGACGTTTTACCTGTTGTATCGCCTGCTGATCTGACCAGCAGGTTTCTCTCGACCTTTCGACCTTGACTGCAGACATCCGTATGAGCGCGCGCATCCCCACGCTGGACATCACCCGTTTCGACACCGACCGCGACGCCTTCGTCGCCGAGCTCGGAGCGGCTTACCGGCAGTGGGGCTTTGCCGGCATCCGCAATCACGGTATCGCCCAGGCCGACATCGATGCCGCCTACGACGTGTTCAAGGCGTTCTTCGCGTTGCCGGAAGCGACCAAGCGCCGTTATCACGTGGAAGGCAGCGGTGGCGCGCGCGGCTACACCGCGTTCGGCGTGGAAACCGCCAAGGATTCCAAGCACTTCGACCTCAAGGAGTTCTGGCACATCGGCCGCGAGATCGCGGACGATTCGCCGTATCGCGCAGTGATGCCGCCGAACCTGTGGCCCAGCGAAGTGCCGGGTTTCCGCGAGCGCGGCTACCAGCTGTACCAGCAGCTCGATCAGCTGGGTTCGCGCGTGCTGTCGGCGCTGGCGCTGCATATCGGCCTGCCGCAGGACTACTTCGTCGACAAGACCAACAACGGCAATTCGATCCTGCGGCCGATCCATTACCCGCCGATCACCAGCGACGACATCCCCAACGTGCGTGCCGGTGCGCATGGCGACATCAATTTCATCACCTTGCTGGTGGGCGCCAGTGCCGCCGGCCTGGAAGTGCGTTCCCACGATGGCGAGTGGGTGCCGTTCACTGCCGACGCCGACACCATCGTGGTCAACATCGGTGACATGCTGCAGCGCCTGACCAACCACGTGTATCCGTCCACCATCCACCGTGTGGTCAATCCGCCGGGCGAGCAGGCGCGCCAGCCGCGCTATTCGGTGCCGTTCTTCCTGCACCCCAATCCGGATTTCCTGATCGACGTGTTGCCCTCGTGCATCAGCGCCGACAATCCCAGCCGTTATCCGGAGCCGATCACGGCGCATGGCTTCCTGGAAGAGCGTCTGCGCGAGATCAAGCTGAAGTGATCCGGCGCCAGCGCCGGCACGCATCGCCCGTCGCCGGTAGCCGCGCTCGCAGCACCCACCGGTGACCGGTGCCGCACTTCTGTTCAGAAAATCCCGCTCGCGTCTGGTTAAAGCTTGCGTTCACTCGGGCCGATAACCGAGGCTAATCGCTAGCGCGACGTCGGACTCGCCTGGCGCTCCGCTGCCGATTGCACAAGGCTGGGGGCGTGCGCATGCGATGGATCAAATGGCTGGGTGTCGTGTCGGTGCTGGTGGCCTGTGCTGCCGTGGGATCGGTGTCGGCGACAGCGGTCAGTGTGACCGTCGCCGATGCCGGCGGCGTGCTGGTCGATGCGGTCGTGAGCCTGGAGCCGGCGCGGCCTGCTCCGCCAGCCGCCAGCAAGACTGCGGAGATGGATCAGGTCAATTCGCAGTTCGTGCCTGCCGTGCTGGCGGTGCGCACCGGCACCCTGGTGCGCTTTCCGAACAACGATCAGATTCGCCATCAGGTGTATTCGTTCTCTCCGGCCAAGCGCTTCGAGCTGCCGCTGTTTCAAGGCACCACCGCGACGCCGGTGCGTTTCGATCAGGCGGGTCTGGTCACCATAGGCTGCAACATCCACGATTGGATGCTGGGATACATCGTGGTGCTGGACACGCCGTATTTCGGCAAAACCGGCAGCGATGGCCGTGCCCAGCTGGAGGCGCCTGCCGGCACTTACACGCTGCGGGTCTGG
This sequence comes from Xanthomonas sp. NCPPB 3569, assembly GCF_041475645.2. Taxonomy (NCBI): domain Bacteria; kingdom Pseudomonadati; phylum Pseudomonadota; class Gammaproteobacteria; order Lysobacterales; family Lysobacteraceae; genus Xanthomonas; species Xanthomonas sp. NCPPB 3569. The sequence goes on along the minus strand of NZ_CM192969.1, from coordinate 3,172,507 downwards.
CACCCGCGCATCAAGGGCGCTGCCACCAGCGAGCCGTTGGTGATCGCACGCGAGCAGGTGCAGCGCCGCGTGACCCTGCAGACCACCGGCACCGCGCCGGCCGTGGCGCCACCGGATGCGCGCGTGCGCGCGCTGCAGGACAAGTTCCGTAACGCCGACTCGAAGAAGCCGCGCCCATGAGGTCGATGCGCCTGCATACCCGCATCGCGGCCTTGCTGGTGCTGGTCGTGCTTGCCACGCAGGCGCTGACCTTCCTTGCCGTGCAGGTGGCGACCGAGCGCAGCGTCAAGGCCCAGCTTGGCGAAGAGCTGGAGATCGGGCAGCGGGTCTGGCAACGCATCAACATGCGCCGCGACGAACAGCTGCTGCAGTCGGCGTCGGTGCTGGCCGACGATTTCGGGTTTCGTGCGGCCGTTGCAAGCGGCGATGTGCCGACCATGCAATCGGCCCTGCGCAACCACGCCGCGCGCATGTCGGCGCAAACCGCGCTGTTGTTGTCGCCCGATGGGCAATTCCTGACCGGCCTGGCCGACGTCCCGCAGGCCGAACAATTGCGTGCGGTGCAGGCATTGCTGCAACAAGCGCAGCGCGATGGACGCGCGGTCGGTGTGGTGGCGCTGAATCAACACATCGTGCGGTTGGCGGTGGTGCAGGTGCTGGCGCCGAACCGGGTGGGCTGGATTGGGATCGGCAACGAATCCGGCGATGGCCTGGCGCAGGATTTCCGCACCACCACCGGGCTGGATGCGACCTTCTTCACTGATGGCCCGCCAGTGCGCGTGCTGGCCTCCACCCTGGAGCCCTCGGCGCGCGCCCAGTTTGCGCAGCAATTGCCCCTGGTCGAGAAGGTGCAGGCTGCATCGATCCCGCTGACGCTGGACCAGGCGCGCTATCTGGTCAGGCTGCAATCGATCCAGGGCGACAGCCAGGTGCGGGTGGCGTTGCAGGCATCGCTGGATCGCGCCATCGCGCCGTACCGCATCCTCAAGCTGCGGATCCTGCTGCTGGCAGGCTTGGCCACGGTCGCTGCATTGGGTGTGGCGATTTTTCTTGCGCGCAGCGTGAGCAAACCCGTTGCGCAACTGGTGCAGGCCGCACGGCGCATTCAGCGCGGCGATTACCGCACCGCCGTGCAGGTGCCGCCGGGCCGTGAACTCGCCGAACTGGCAGACAGTTTCGGGCGCATGCAGCACCAGATCGCCAGCCGCGAACAACACATCCTGCATCAGGCCCGCCATGACGCCTTGACCGGGTTGCCGAACCGGATCTGGTTGCTGGAGCGTTTGAAGGACGTGGTGGATCAGACTGTGGCATCCGGTGGCACTGCCGCGGTGCTGATCCTGGATCTGGAGCGCTTCAAGGAACTCAACGACAGCCTGGGCCACGATTTCGCCGACCAGGTGTTGGTGGAAGCCGGACGCCGGCTCGTCGATGTGGTGCAAGAGCCCAACCTGGTGGGTCGGCTGGGCAGCGATGAATTCATGGTGGTGGTGGCGCAAGCCGATGCGGCCAGCGTGCAGCAGGATGCGCAGCGCCTGCTGCTGCAGTTGCGCCGCCCGCTGGTGTTGCCGCAGGCGCGCATCCAGCTCGAAGCCAGCATCGGCATCGCCTTGATTCCCGAGCACGGCGCCGACCCGGACACCTTGTTGCGCCGCGCCGACATCGCACGGCGGCAGGTCGGTACGACGGCCACCTTCGGCGCCAGCGTCTACCGCATGGGCCAGGACGAACAGCATCTGCGGCGTTTGCGCCTCACCGGCGATCTGCGTCAGGCCATCGGCGCCAATGAACTCACCTTGCGCTTCCAGCCCAAGATTTGTCTGCGCACCGATCGTGTCGAACAGGTCGAAGTGCTGGTGCGCTGGCATCATCCGGTGCTCGGGCCGATCGGTCCGGACGAATTCATCCCGCTTGCCGAACACTCCGGCGTGATCCATCCGCTCACCCGCTTCGTACTGGACGAAGCGCTGCGCTGCCAGGCGCAATGGCGCAAGCAGGGGCTGGAACTGGGCATGGCCATCAATCTGTCCGCACTGGATCTGTCCGATCCCGGCTTGCCGGACTTCGTCCGCGGCTGCCTGGAGCATCATGCCGTGCCAGCGCAGTCGGTCACGCTGGAATTGACCGAAAGTGCCCTGATGCGCGATGTCGAATTTGCGCTGCACATGCTGCATCAGTTGCGCAGTGTCGGTGTACGCCTGTCCATCGACGACTTCGGCACCGGCTATTCCTCGTTGGCACAACTCAAGCGCATGCCGGTGAACGAACTGAAGATCGACAAGAGCTTCGTCATGCAGTTGGCCGACGGCACCGACGATGCCTTCATCGTCCGCAGCACGATCGATCTGGGACACAACCTGGGGCTGAGCGTCATTGCCGAAGGTGTCGAAAACGCCGCGGCGCTTGCGCTGCTGCGCGGCTACGGCTGCGACATGGTGCAGGGCTATCTGTACTCGCCACCGCTGGAAGCAGCGCCGCTGGTGGCCTGGTGCATGCGCCAACTGGGCATGACCACGCCAGCGCATGCAGGTGTGCAGCGATGAGCGCCCATCTGCGTGTTGCGCTTCTTGCTGCTGCGGCAGCTGGCGTGTTTGCGCCGCTGCATGCCCTGGCCGGCGACGGACGCCTGCTCGCCACCGGCGGCGTATCGATGATCGAAGGCAGTAGCGGCGGCGGCATCGTGCCGTGGGCCACGTTGTCTGGGTACGGCACGCGCGACGAGCTTGGCACCGTCGCGTTCGCAACCCACGTCGACAGCGGCGATTACCGTCTCGACGTGCAGGGCGCCGCGCTCACGGTTGGCAATCGGCTGGAGCTTTCGCTTGCCCGCCAGCGTCTGGATCTGGGCGCCTTGCAGGACCGGCTCGGCTTGCCGTGGAATGCGCTTGGCCAGGACGTGGTCGGTGCCAAGTGGCGCGTGGCCGGCGACCTTGTGTACGGACACGCGCCGCAAGTCAGCTTGGGCGTGCAATACAAGCGCCTGCGCAACGGAACCTTGCCGTTGGCGATCGGTGCGCGCGACGACCACGGCACCGACATCTACGTCAGCGCGAGCCGCCTGTTGCTGCAGGGCGCCGGCGGATATCAGCTACTGCTCAACGGCACCTTGCGCGCTACCCGCGCCAACCAGGCCGGCTTGCTCGGCTTCGGCGGCGATCGCCGCAACAGCTATCGCCTGGTTCCGGAGGTCAGTGCTGCAGTGGTGCTGTCGCCGTCCTGGGCGGTGGGCGTGGAATATCGCGACAAGCCCAATAACCTCGGCTTCGCGCGCGAGCAAGCGTGGGCAGATGCATTCGTCGCCTGGTTCCCCAGCAAGCATGTCTCGTTGACCGCTGCCTGGGCCGATCTTGGCGATATCGCCACGCTTGCCGATCAGCGAGGCCCTTATCTCTCCTTGCAGGTGGCGTTCTGATGAACCGATGGTTGCGCTGGTCGTTGCTCTGCATGCTGGGCCTGACGAGTGCCTGCGCCAGCACGCAAGCGCGGCAGACGCTGTACGACGAACTCGGCGGCCAGGCCGGCATCGAAGCGCTGGTGGAAACCATGCTCTCGCGCATCGCCGACGACCCACGCATCGTCGACAAATTCGCACGCGTCAATATCGTCATGCTCAACGAGCGCCTGGTGCAAAAGTTCTGCCATGTTGCCGACGGCCCATGCCCTGACACCGCCAAGTCGATGCAGCAGGCACATGCGCACCTGGCGATCCGCGAAGGCGACTTCAATGCCTTGGTCGAAGATCTGAACTGGGCCATGGATCAGCGCAAGATTCCGCGCCGCACGCAAAACCGCCTGCTGGCGCGCCTGGCGGCGATGCACGGCGAGATCGTCAATCACTGACAACAGCGGGTGGTTCAGCGCTGGCGGCCAGCGCGTGAGCTGATGCTGGCTTGGACCTGCATGCGCATGCGCCCAAATCATTGACGCTCGATACCTGCGCTTGCGTACGCGTTGCAAGCCCTTCGGTGGCCCGGGCCAGACGCGCGGCCGAGCTAGGCGATCTCTTCTGCACATGCCGCCTGCCGGTGCGTCACTCCAGCGGCCGCACCCGATGCGAACCGCGCGCCATCAGGCGGAGCGCAAACGCGTGCGGCAACAGCCGCAATGCTGCGTTGACCAGCCGGTAGCGCCAGCCCGGCACTGCCAGCACCTGGCCGCGCTCCAGGGCGGCGATTCCATACTCGGCCACTGCGTCGGCCTGCAGTCAGGCCCAGTCGGGCAGGGTGGACATCGCCTCGCGAGTGCCGGTCACGTCATGGAATTCGGACCATGCAAAGCCCGGGCACAGGGCACACACCTTGACCGCGCAATCGGCGTTTTCCAGCGCCAGCGATTCGCTGAAGCGCAGCATGAAGCTCTTGCTGGCCGCGTACAGGGTCTGCCCATCGGCGCTGGGCGTCAGCGCCGCGAACGAGGCCACGTTGAGAATGCGGCCCTGGCCGCTGGCACGGATCATGGGCAGCAGTCGCCAGGTCAGCTCGCACACCGCGCCCACCATCACCTGCAGGAAGCGCGCATGCGTGGCCCAGTCGTGATGCAGGTAGCGGCCCGGCACGCCGTAACCGGCGTTATTGACCAGTGTGCCCACTGTCCAGCCGTTGCGCTGGATCTGCGCTGCCAGCGCCTCGGCCGCGGCAGGGTCGGCCAGGTCGGCCGGCAGCACTTCCACCCGAACCGTGCCTCGCAATTCCTCGGCCAATGCCTGCAACCGATCCACCCGTCGTGCGGTCAGGATCAGCGGCATGCCGCGCCTGGCGTATGCGCGCGCAATCTCGCGGCCAATGCCGCTGGATGCGCCGGTGATCACGGCGAAGACAGGCGAAACGGACATGGCAGGTTCCTGGAAGGGGAGGGGGAGGACATCTGGCGGACAGAAGTGTGCCGGTTGCCGACAGGCCTTGGGCTATTCTGTCGCCTGTCTTCAACTCAGGAACCTGCGCCTGATGCGTCGAAAGATCGTTGCCGGAAATTGGAAGCTGCATGGCAGCCGCGCCTTCGCCACCGAACTGGTGGCCAAGGTGGCCGCGCACATGCCCCTGAAGGGTGTCGAAGTCGTCATCCTGCCGCCACTGCCTTACCTCGGCGACCTGATCGAGGATTTCGAGGCCCATCACCTGGCGTTCGGAGCCCAGGACGTCAGCAGCAACGAGAAGGGCGCCTATACCGGCGAGGTCTCGGCCTCGATGCTGGTCGACGTCGGCGCCGGCTACGGGCTGGTCGGCCACTCCGAGCGCCGCCAATACCACCAGGAGAGTAGCGAGCTGGTGGCGCGCAAGTTTGCCGCCGCCATCCATGCCGGGCTGATTCCGGTGCTGTGCGTGGGCGAATCGCTGGAACAGCGTGAAGCCGGTCAGACTGAGGCAATCCTGCGTGCCCAGCTCGACCCGGTCCTGGCGCTGGTCGGCAGTGACGGCTTTGCAGGCGCGGTGCTGGCCTACGAACCGATCTGGGCCATTGGCACCGGCCGCACTGCGACCCCGGAGCAGGCCCAGGCCGTGCACGCCTTCCTGCGTGGCGAAGTCGCGAAGGCGGATGCTAGAATCGCCGATTCGTTGCCCATCCTGTACGGGGGCAGTGTCAAGCCCGACAACGCCGGCGAGCTGTTCGCACAGCCTGACGTCGATGGCGGGCTGGTTGGCGGCGCATCACTGGTCGCCGAAGATTTCCTGGCCATCGCACGCGCGGCGGCCGCGTTTTAACCCATTAAGTTTTGTCCGGGGACGGATTTCGAAATGCTGATGTTGATCCTCAATGTGGTCTACGTGCTGGTCGCCCTGGCGATGATTGCGCTGATCCTGATGCAGCGTGGCGCAGGTGCCGCGGCCGGTTCCGGCTTCGGCGCCGGCGCGTCGGGCACCGTGTTCGGTTCGCAGGGTGCGTCGAACTTCCTGTCCAAGTCGACCAAGTGGCTGGCGGTGGTGTTCTTCAGCATCAGCCTGTTCATGGCGTGGTACGCCACGCACGGCGCACGTCCGACGGATCAGAACCTGGGTGTGATGTCGCAGTCGGCAACCCCGGCTCCGGCCGCCGCGGGCGAGCTCACCAAGCCGTTGCCGCAGGCTCCGGCCGCAGGTGCGGTGCCGACCGCTCCGTCGCAGCCGGCTCCGGCCGCGGCCCCGGCGGTGGCGCCTGCGCAGTCCGCACCGGCGCAGCCGGCGCCTGCAGCAAGCGAAGAAAACGCTTCAGAACCAGCACAAAAACGCTGAAGCCGGTTACAATACGCTGCGCACTGGGATGCCCAGCGGCGCAACGTATGCCCAGGTGGCGGAATTGGTAGACGCACTACCTTGAGGTGGTAGCGACTTAGGTCGTAGGGGTTCGAGTCCCCTCTTGGGCACCATTGTTTGGCTGCAGTTCCTGCGCATCGCTTGTCGCGCGCGGGGTCTGCCTATACCCCATGCCGGCACGCGGCGCGTGCGGGCAGAGGCAAGAGAGAATCGCTGTGCTGGCCGAATATTTGCCGAGTCTGCTGTTTCTGATCGTCGCCACCGGTATCGGCATCGTGCTGATGTTGGTCGGTCGATTCCTCGGTCCGCGTAGCCCGGACCCGCGCAAGCTCTCGCCTTACGAGTGCGGCTTCGAAGCCTTCGAAGACGCGCGCATGAAGTTCGATGTGCGCTACTACCTGATCGCGATCCAGTTCATCGTGTTCGATCTGGAAATCATCTTCATCGTGCCGTGGACGCAGGTGTTCATGGAGATCGGCGCACGTTCGCTGGTCACCATGGGCCTGTTCGTCGGCATGTTGTTCCTCGGCTTTATCTACGTGTGGAAGAAGGGAGCGCTGGAATGGGAGTGATTCAGACCCTGGATAGTCTGATGACCAACCCGATGCCGGAAGGCCGGGTGGAAGACATCCTGCGCCCGGAAGGCGAAAACCCGTTGCTCGAAAAGGGCTATGTGACCACCAGCGTCGATGCGCTGCTGAACTGGGCGCGCACCGGCTCGATGTGGCCGATGACCTTCGGTCTGGCGTGCTGCGCCGTCGAGATGATGCACGCAGGCGCCTCGCGCCTGGATCTGGACCGCTACGGCGTGGTGTTCCGTCCCTCGCCGCGCCAGTCCGACGTGATGATCGTGGCCGGAACCCTGGTCAACAAGATGGCCCCGGCGCTGCGCAAGGTCTACGACCAGATGCCAGATCCGAAGTGGGTCATCTCGATGGGCAGCTGCGCCAACGGCGGCGGCTACTATCATTATTCGTATTCGGTGGTGCGCGGTTGCGACCGCATCGTGCCGGTGGACATCTACGTCCCGGGCTGCCCGCCGACCGCCGAGGCGCTGGTCTACGGCATCTTGCAGCTGCAGAAGAAGATCTGGCGTACCCAGACGATCGCGCGCTGACACCCGTCATCTTCTACCGAGAGCAGCCAAGCCCACATGGCAGAGCAAGCATCCTCCTTCACTGACCGACTTGCGGCACGTTTCGCCGGTGCGCAGATTGCCGTGGCATTGCCGCGCGGCGAAGTGACGCTGGAAGTCGCTGCCGCCGACTGGCATGCCACCTGTCTTGCACTGCGTGACGAGCTCGGCTTCGAACAGCTCAGCGACCTGTGCGGCGTCGATTACCTGGGTTACGGCAGCGACGAGTGGGATACCGCCGACGTGTCGTCGCAGGGCTTCAGCCGCGGCGTCGAGGGCAAGGCCGTCGGCCGTTTCGCCTGGGGCGAATTCCCCAGCCAGGAAAGCTCCGCCGGCGCGCAGCCGCAGCAGCTGCCCAAGCAGCGTTTTGCAGTGGTCGCGCAGCTGATCTCTTACCAGCACAACCAGCGTTTGCGCGTGCGCTGCTATGCACCGGACGAGCAGGTGCCGGTGGTGGCATCGGTGACCGACATCTGGCCGGGCGTGAACTGGTTCGAGCGCGAGGCGTTCGACCTGTTCGGCATCGTGTTCGATGGTCACCCGGACCTGCGCCGCATCCTGACCGACTACGGATTCGTCGGCCACCCGTTCCGCAAGGACTTCCCGCTGATCGGCAACGTCGAAGTGCGTTACGACGAGGAGCGCAAGCGCGTGGTGTACGAGCCGGTCACCTCGGTCGAGCCGCGCGTCGGCGTGCCGCGCGTCATTCGCGACGATGCCCGTTATGAGACTGCCGCTGGTGAAGTGGGCAAGTCGGAGACTGCCAAGTGAGTGAGTTCCGCCAGGCAACCGATGCCTTCGCGAGCAATCCTGTCGAAAGCAAGCAGGAAATCCGCAATTACACGATGAACTTCGGCCCGCAGCATCCTGCGGCGCACGGCGTGTTGCGCCTGATCCTGGAAATGGACGGCGAGACCGTGGTGCGTGCCGATCCGCATATCGGCCTGCTGCACCGTGGCACCGAGAAGCTGGCCGAGTCCAAGCCGTTCAACCAGTCGGTTCCGTACATGGACCGTCTGGATTACGTCTCGATGATGTGCAACGAGCACGCCTACGTGCGCGCGATCGAATCCCTGATGGGAATCGAGGCGCCCGAGCGTGCGCAGTACATCCGCACCATGTTCGACGAGATCACCCGCATCAAGAACCACCTGATGTGGGTCGGTTCCAATGCGCTCGATCTGGGTGCGATGGCGGTGATGCTGTATGCATTTCGCGAGCGCGAAGAACTGATGGACGTTTACGAGGCGGTCAGTGGCGCGCGCATGCATGCCGCCTACTACCGTCCCGGCGGCGTCTACCGCGATCTGCCTGATCGTATGCCGCAGTACAAGGAGTCGCGTTGGCACAAGGGCGGTGCGCTGAAGAAGCGCAATGCGGGGCGCGAAGGCACCATGCTGGACTTCCTGGAAGAGTTCACCAATACCTTCCCGGCACGCGTGGACGAATACGAGACCCTGCTGACCGATAACCGTATCTGGAAGCAGCGCACTGTGGATGTGGGCATCATCAGCCCGGATCTGGCGCGCGCCTGGGGCATGACCGGCCCGATGCTGCGTGGTTCGGGTATCGAGTGGGATCTGCGCAAGAAGCAGCCCTATGCCAAGTACGACGCAGTGGATTTCGATATCCCGGTCGGTACCAACGGCGACTGCTATGACCGCTACCTGGTGCGCGTGGCCGAGATGCGCGAATCCAACCGCATCATCAAGCAGTGCGTGAAGTGGCTGAAGGCCAACCCCGGCCCGGTCATGGTCACCAATTTCAAGGTCGCTCCGCCCAGCCGCGAAGGCATGAAGGACGACATGGAAGCGCTGATCCATCACTTCAAGCTGTTCAGTGAAGGCTACTGCGTGCCGGCTGGCGAAACCTACAGCGCGGTCGAAGCGCCGAAGGGCGAGTTCGGTTGCTACCTGATGTCAGACGGCGCCAACAAGCCGTTCCGCGTGCATCTGCGCGCGCCGGGTTTTGCGCATTTGTCGTCGATGGACGCGGTGGTGCGTGGCTATTTGCTGGCCGACGTCGTGGCGATGATCGGTACTTACGATTTGGTTTTCGGTGAGGTTGACCGATGAAGGCGACGGGTAATTTCGAAGCGGCGCGCGACGTCGATCCGCTGGTGGTGCTGAGCGACAAGACGCGCGCGCACATCGATCACTGGCTGACCAAGTTCCCGCCCGACCGCAAGCGTTCTGCGGTGCTGCAGGGTCTGCATGCCGCGCAGGAACAGAACCAGGGCTGGCTGACCGACGAATTGATCGTGGGCGTGGCCAAGTACCTGGAGCTGCCGCCGGTGTGGGCCTATGAGGTCGCCAGCTTCTACTCGATGTTCGAGACCGAACGCGTCGGCCGTCATAACGTGGCGTTCTGCACCAATATCAGCTGCTGGCTCAATGGCGCCGAAGATCTGTTGGCGCACGCGGAAAAGAAACTGGGTTGCAAGCTGGGGCAGTCGACGGCCGATGGGCGCGTCTACCTCAAGCGCGAAGAAGAGTGCCTGGCTGCCTGCTCCGCGGCGCCGATGATGGTCATCAATGGCCACTATCACGAGCACCTGACGAAAGAAAAGGTCGACGCGCTGCTGGACGGGCTGGAGTAAGACATGGCACATCATCACGCACCCTCAGGCCCGGTCGGTCCGGCGCCGCAGCCGCATCAGGTCGTCTACACGACCCTGCATTACGACACTCCGTGGTCGTATGAGAGCTATCTGAAAACCGGTGGCTACGCCGCGCTGCGCAAGATCCTCGAAGAGAAGATCCCGCCGGCCGATGTCATCGAGATGGTCAAGGCGTCGAACCTGCGCGGCCGTGGTGGCGCAGGCTTTCCGACCGGGTTGAAGTGGTCGTTCATGCCCAAGGGCACGATGCAGAAGTACATCCTGTGCAACTCGGACGAATCCGAGCCGGGCACCTGCAAGGACCGCGACATCCTGCGCTATAACCCGCATTCGGTGGTGGAGGGCATGGCGATCGCCTGCTACGCCACCGGTTCGACCGTGGGCTACAACTACCTGCGTGGCGAGTTCCACCATGAGCCGTTCGAGAACTTCGAGCTGGCGCTGGCCGACGCCTACGCAAATGGCTGGCTGGGCAAGAACATCCTCGGCAGCGGCGTGGATATCGATATCTACGGTGCGCTGGGCGCCGGTGCCTACATCTGCGGCGAAGAAACCGCGCTGATGGAATCGCTGGAAGGCAAGAAGGGCCAGCCGCGCTACAAGCCGCCGTTCCCGGCCAATTTCGGCCTGTACGGCAAGCCGACCACCATCAACAACACCGAGACCTATGCGTCGGTGCCGGCGATCATTCGCAACGGCCCGGAGTGGTTCCTTGGTTTGAGCAAGACCAAGAACGGCGGCCCGAAGATCTTCTCGGTGTCCGGTTGCGTGCAGAAGGGCGGCAACTTCGAAGTGCCGCTCGGCACCACCTTCGACGAACTGCTGGAAATGGCCGGCGGTCTGCGCCCGGGTCGCAAGCTCAAGGGCGTGGTGCCCGGCGGTGTGTCGATGCCGGTGCTGAAGGCCGACCAGGTCGCTGGCTTGCAGATGGACTACGACACCTTGCGTGCGCTGGGCACCGGTCTGGGCTCGGGTGCCATCGTGGTGCTGGACGACAGCGTCTGCTGCGTACGTTTCGCCTGCCGCATCTCGCAGTTCTTCCACAAGGAATCCTGCGGCCAGTGCACCCCGTGCCGCGAGGGCACCGGCTGGATGCACCGCGTGCTGGAGCGCATCGTCGCCGGCAAGGCAACGATGGAAGACCTGCATCAGCTGCGCACCGTCGCCGGCCAGATCGAAGGCCACACCATCTGTGCGTTCGGCGAAGCGGCGGCATGGCCGATCCAAGGCTTCCTGCGCCAGTTCTGGGACGAGTTCGAGTACTACATCGTCAACGGTCGTTCGATCGTCGATACGCAAGTCGGAGTGGCTGCATGAGCGCCCAACCAGTGAACCCGAACGTGCCGCCGGATCATGTGACCGTCGAAATCGACGGCCAGAGTCTGGTCGTGCCGAAGGGCTCGATGATCATTCAGGCGGCCGACAAGGCCGGCATTCCGATCCCGCGCTTCTGCTACCACGAGAAGCTGCCGATCGCGGCCAATTGCCGCATGTGCCTGGTCGATGTCGAAAAGTCGCCCAAGCCGTCGCCGGCCTGCGCCACGCCGGTGATGGATGGCATGAAGGTCACCACGCGCAGCGAGAAGGCGCTGAAGTACCAGCGCAGCGTGATGGAATTCCTGCTGATCAACCACCCGCTGGACTGCCCGATCTGTGATCAGGGCGGCGAGTGCGAATTGCAGGACGTCTCGCTCGGCTATGGCCGTTCGGTCAGCCGCTTCAACGAGCGCAAGCGCGTGGTGCCCGACGAGGACATCGGCCCGCTGGTCGCCACCGAGATGACCCGCTGCATCCAGTGCACGCGCTGCGTGCGTTTCACCGCGGACATCGCCGGTACCTACGAGCTGGGTGGCATGTATCGCGGCGAGAACCTGCAGATCGGCACCTACGATGGCAAGCCGCTGACCACCGAGATTTCCGGCAACGTCATCGACGTCTGCCCGGTGGGCGCGCTGACCAACAAGGTGTTCCAGTTCCGTGCACGTCCGTGGGAACTGATGGCGCGCGAATCGCTGGGTTACCACGATGCGATGGGCTCGAACCTGTTCCTGCACGTGCGTCGCGGCGAAGTGCTGCGCACCGTGCCGCGTGAGAACGAGGCGGTCAACGAATGCTGGCTGTCCGACCGCGACCGTTATTCGCATCAGGGCCTGTATGCCGAAGACCGTGCGGTCAAGCCGCTGAAGAAGGTCAACGGGCAGTGGACTGAAGTGAGCTGGGCCGAAGGTCTGGCCGCCGCTACGCAGATCCTGCGCGAAAACGCCGGCGATGCGCTTGGCGTGCTCGTGCATCCGTCCACCTCCAATGAAGAAGGCGCATTGCTCGCGCGTCTGGCCGAAGGGCTGGGTAGCGGCAATCTGGATCACCGTTTGCTCAATCGCGATTTCTCCGACGCTGCGGTGGCCGAAGCCTTCGCCACGCCGCTGGCCGAGATCGAACAGGCCGATGCGGTGGTGTTGTTCGGCACCAATGTGCGGCATGAGCTGCCGTTGCTGCATGCACGTCTGCGCAAGGCGCACATCCAGAATCGTACGCAGATTCATTCGGTCAACCCGGTCGACTTCGATTTCGCCTTCACCCAGGCAAGCCGCACCGTGGTGGCGCCGTCGCAGTTGGCGGGCGCACTGAGCGATGCGACGCTGCGCGATACGGTCAAGGCTGCAAGCCGCGCCGTGGTCGTCGTTGGTGCGTTGGCCGAAAATCATCCGCAGGCTGCCGCGTTGCGTGCTGCCGCACGCGATTTTGCTGCCGCAACCGGGGCGTCGCTGTGCCGCATCCCGCAGGGTGCCAATGCCGTCGGTCTGGTGTCGCAGGGCGTGCTGCCCACCGCGCGCGATGTCGCCGGCATGCTGGCCCAACCGCGTCAGGCGTACGTGCTGTATGGCGTCGAGCCCGGCCTGGATTTTGCCGACGCCGCCGCTGCACGCAGCGCTCTGGCAGGCGCCAAGGTGGTGGCCTTCAGTCAGTTCGCCTGTGCGTCCACGCGCGATGTGGCCGATGTGATCCTGCCGATCGGCGCGTTGCCGGAAATCGATGCATCGCTGACCAATCTCGATGGTCGCGTACAGACCGCACGCGCTGCTGGCCGCCTGCCGGTCGAAGCACGCGATGGCTGGCGCGTGTTGCGTGCACTGGGCGGTGAACTGGGTCTGCCCGGTTTCGAATTCATCGATCTGGTCGGCCTGCGCGCCGGCATGCAGAACCGCAGCGTGACGCCGACGACCTCGGCACAGCCAGCGCCCGCCAGCGATGGGCTGGAGGTCGCTGCAACGGCAGCGATCTACCGCACCGATGCAGTGGTGCGTCGGGCTGCTGCACTGCAGTCGCATCCGCTCAACATCGCGCCATGCGTGGCGATGCATCCGGAGCAGGCGACGCAGTTGCACGTCCAGGCGGGTCAGATGGTCAAGGTCGGTACCGATGCCGGTAAGGCAACGTTGCCGGTGGTGCTGGACAAGCGCGTCGCACCGGGCACGGTGTGGATCGAATCCGGCCATGGCGCAACCGCGCCGCTCGGTGCCGGTCGTGTAACGGTGGTGGCCGCATGAACGAATTGCTGTTGAACCTGGTCGACCCCTTGCACCAGTGGTTCCTGGGGCTGGGCGATGGCGGCGTGGTGCTGTGGTCGGTCTTGAAGATCCTGCTGATCGCCGTGCCGGTGATCGTGGCGGTGGCCTTCTACGTGGTCTGGGAGCGCAAGCTGATCGGCTGGATGCACGTGCGCCACGGGCCCATGTACGTGGGGATGGGCATCTTCCAGGCCTTCGCCGACGTGTTCAAACTCCTGTTCAAGGAGATCGTGCAGCCAACCAGCTCGCACAAGGCGATGTTCGTCATCGCACCGCTGCTGGCACTGGCGCCGGCCTTCGCCGCATGGTCGGTGGTGCCGTTCGATGCGAAGCTGGTGTTGTCCAATGCCAACGTCGGCCTGCTGTATCTGCTGGCGATGACCTCGTTGGGCGTGTACGGCATCATCCTGGCCGGCTGGGCGTCGAACTCGAAGTACGCCTTCCTGGGCGCGATGCGTTCGGCTGCGCAGGTGGTCAGCTACGAGATCGCGATGGGCTTTGCGCTGGTCGGTGTGATGATTGCCTCCGGCAGCGTCAACCTGAGCCAGATCGTGTTCGCGCAGGCCGGCAACTCCGGCTTCTTCGACTGGTTCCTGATTCCGCTGTTCCCGTTGTTCATCGTCTACTGGGTCTCCGGCGTCGCCGAAACCAACCGCGCGCCGTTCGACGTGGTGGAAGGCGAATCGGAAATCGTCGCCGGTCACATGGTGGAATACTCGGGCGGCGCGTTCGCGCTGTTCTTCCTGGCCGAATACGCCAACATGATCCTGGTCAGCTTCCTGATCTCGATCTTCTTCCTCGGTGGCTGGCTGAGCCCGATCCAGGGTTGGGTCAATGCGGATGTTTCGCCGTGGATCGACTGGTTGTGGAAGGGCGGCTGGCCGTGGCTGCTGATGAAGGTGTTCTTCTTCGCCAGCGCCTACATCTGGTTCCGCGCCAGCTTCCCGCGTTACCGCTACGACCAGATCATGCGTCTGGGCTGGAAGGTCTTCATTCCGCTCACGATCGTATGGATCGCAGTGACGGCGTTGATGGTGTTTTACGGCGTGATCCAGAAGGGCGTGTAATTGATGAACAAGATCACCCATTACTTCAAGAGCTTGCTGCTGCTCGAGCTGCTCGGCGGCTTGTGGCTGACGTTGAAATACACGTTCAAGCCCAAGTACACCGTGCTGTATCCGATGGAGAAGTTCCCGCAGTCGCCGCGCTTTCGTGGCCTGCATGCGCTGCGCCGTTATCCCAACGGCGAAGAGCGTTGCATCGCCTGCAAACTGTGCGAGGCGGTGTGCCCGGCGCTGGCGATCACCATCGACTCGGCCAAGCGCGAGGACGGCACCCGCCGCACCACGCGCTACGACATCGATCTGTTCAAGTGCATCTTCTGCGGCTTCTGCGAAGAAAGCTGCCCGGTGGACTCGATCGTCGAAACGCACATCCTCGAGTACCACTTCGAGAAGCGTGGCGAAAACATTGTCAACAAGCCGCAGTTGCTGGCGATCGGAGACCGGTTAGAGACCGAGATCGCCGAGCGTCGCGCTGCCGATGCCGCCTTCCGTTGAGGTCATGATGGACTGGGTCACTATTGCTTTCTACGCCTTCTCCGCCGTCGCGGTCGTGTCCGCCGGTGCGGTGATCAGCGTGCGCAACCCGGTATACGCCGTGTTGTGCCTGATCCTCACGTTCTTCTCCATGGCATGCATCTGGTTGTTGGTCGGGGCTGAATTCCTCGGCGTGACCCTGGTGCTGGTCTATGTCGGCGCGGTGATGGTGCTGTTCCTGTTCGTGGTGATGATGCTGGACATCGATACCAGCCGCCTGCGCGAGGGTTGGGTCAAGTACATGCCGCTGGGCGTCATCGTGGCCGTTGCCATGCTCGCGCAGATGGTCACGTTGATCGGCGTCAAGGCGCGCAGCGCCACGCCGTTCCCGGCAGACAACGCAGCTGCGCAAGCGGCTGACAGCTCGAATCTGACCTGGCTGGCCAAGAGCCTGTACACAGAATTCCTGCTGCCGTTCGAATTTGCTGCGGTGATCCTGACGGTGGCGGTGGTGGCTGCAGTGATGCTGACCCTGCGCAAGCGCACTGGTATCAAGTTGCAGAATGCCGGCGAGCAGTCCCGGGTGAAGGCGGGCGACCGTCTGCGCATGGTCAAAATGGCGGTTGAAAAGCCGGTACAGGTTGCGCCGCAGATCGACGCGGCCGACGGACAGGAGGCGAAGTCTTGATTACCTTGGGCCACCTGCTTGGACTGGGCGCGGTGCTGTTCTGCATCTCGCTGGCCGGCATCTTCCTCAACCGCAAGAACGTCATCGTGCTACTGATGTCGATCGAGTTGATGTTGCTGTCGGTCAACGTCAACTTCATCGCGTTCTCGCGCGAGCTCGGCGATACCGCCGGTCAGTTGTTCGTGTTCTTCATTTTGACGGTTGCCGCTGCGGAGGCTGCAATCGGCCTTGCGATCCTGGTGACTCTGTTCCGCACGCGCCGCACGATCAATGTGGCCGAAGTCGATACGTTGAAGGGCTGACCTGTAGATGGAAATCACTCTCTCCAAGAGTCTGTTGATCGCAGTGGTGCTTGCACCGCTGGTCGGCAGCATCATCGCCGGCCTGTTCGGGCGCCAGGTCGGGCGCAAGGGCGCGCAGTACGTCACCATCCTCGGTGTTGCGGTCAGCTGCGTGTTGTCGTGCCTGACGCTGTATCAGCTGGTGGAGCAGGGCGCCAGCCCGTTCAACCAGAACCTTTACACGTTCTTTGATGTCGGCAATTACTCGGCGCATGTCGGCTTCATGGTCGACCGCCTGACCGCAATGATGATGGTGGTAGTGACCTTCGTGTCGCTGCTGGTGCACATCTACACCATTGGCTACATGGAAGAAGACCCGGGCTACCAGCGCTTCTTCAGCTATATCTCGTTGTTCACGTTCTCCATGCTCACGCTGGTGATGAGCAACAACTTCCTGCAGCTGTTCTTCGGCTGGGAAGCGGTGGGTCTGGTGTCGTACCTGCTGATCGGTTTCTGGTTCAAGCGGCCGACCGCCGTGTTCGCCAACATGAAGGCGTTCTTGGTCAATCGCGTCGGCGACTTCGGTTTCATCCTCGGTATCGCCGGTGTGCTGCTGTGGTTCGGCTCGTTGGATTACTCCACCGTGTTCGCTAACGCAACCACGATGGCCGGTGCCAAGGTGCAGCTGTTCGCGGGCCACGAATGGAGCGTGATGACGCTGATCTGCATCTGCCTGTTCATCGGTGCGATGGGCAAGTCGGCCCAGGTGCCGTTGCACGTGTGGCTGCCGGACTCGATGGAAGGCCCCACGCCGATCTCGGCGCTGATCCATGCCGCAACGATGGTCACCGCCGGCATCTTCATGGTGGCGCGCATGTCGCCGCTGTTCGAGCTGTCGGAGACCGCCCTGAACTTCATCCTGGTCATCGGTGCGACCACGGCCTTCTTCACCGGCCTGATCGGCATCGTGCAGAACGACATCAAGCGCGTGGTTGCGTACTCCACGCTGTCGCAGCTGGGTTACATGACCGTGGCATTGGGCGTGTCGGCCTATTCGGCTGCCGTGTTCCATCTGATGACGCATGCCTTCTTCAAAGCGCTGCTGTTCCTGGCGGCCGGCTCGGTGATCATCGGCATGCACCACGAGCAGGACATGCGCAAGATGGGCGGCCTGCGCAAGTACATGAAGGTCACCTACTGGACCAGCGTGATCGGTACCCTGGCGCTGGTCGGTACGCCGTTCTTCTCCGGTTTCTACTCCAAGGACACCATCATCGAAGCGGCCGCGCATCATGCGCATGAGTCGCATAGCTTGATCGCACTCTATGGCTATTGGGCTGTGTTAGGTGGTGTATTGGTGACCAGCTTTTACAGCTTCCGTCTGCTGTTCCTGACCTTCCATGGCAAGGAGCGCTTCCGCGACGCCCATGCGCACGACGCGCATTCGCATCACGACAGCGCGCATACCGATGCCGAAGCGCAGGTTCACGCGCACGATGCGCATGGCCACGACGATCACGGACATGGTCATCACGGTGCGCACGAGCCGCATGAGTCCAAGTGGGTTGTGACGCTGCCGTTGATCCTGCTGGCAATCCCCTCGGTGGCGATTGGTTTCTTCACCATCGGTCCGATGTTGTTCGGTACCGACTGGCAAGGCAACCATGCGGCGCACGCCATGCAGGGCCAGGCAGTCTCGTTCTTCACCGGTATCGTCGATTTCTACGATCCGGCACGCGATACCGTTGGTGCATTGGCCAAGGAGTTTCATGGTCCGGTGGCATTCGCACGGCATGGCCTGCTGGCCGCTCCTTTCTTCCTGACGGTTGCCGGCCTGCTGCTTGCCGCGCTGTTCTATCTCTGGAAGCCTGAGTGGGCAGCGACATCACGTAAGAAGCTTTCGTGGCTGGTTTGGATACTTGAGAACAAGTACTTCTTAGACAAGGTTTGGATCAATGGCTTCGCCGGTGGTGGCGTGGTTCTTGGCAAGGCGTCACGCGCAGTCGATACCCATGTGGTCGACGGCGCTGTCGTCAACGGTTCTGCCCGACTGATCGACCTGGCTGCAAATCTGCTGCGTCGCACGCAATCCGGTTTCCTCTATCACTACGCCTTCGCAATGATCATCGGTTTGATCGCCTTGTTGGCGGTACTGATGCATTTCTGGCGTTGACCTGTACGGAATAAGAAAACGTGTCGAACTGGCCTTTACTGTCTATCTTGATCTGGCTGCCGATTATCGGTGGCGCCCTGATCCTTGCGTTGCGCAACGCCGAGACTGCCCGCTGGGCATCCTTGGCGGTAGCGGTGGCGACCTTTGCGCTGAGTCTGCCGCTGCTGGGCTACGACACGGCCAATGACGCCATGCAGTTCATCGAACTGCATGCCTGGATTCCGGCCTATAACATCGGCTACAACCTGGGCGTGGATGGCATCGCGGTCGCGTTGATCGTGCTGACCACGCTGGTGACGGTGCTGGCCCTGATCGGTGCCTGGCGCTCGATCGACAAGCGCGTCAATCAGTACGTGGCTGCCTTCCTGATCCTGGAAGGCGTCACCGTCGGTATCTTCGCCGCCACCGACGCAATGTTGTTCTACGTGTTCTTCGAAGCCATGCTGATCCCGATGTTCTTGATCATCGGTGTCTGGGGCGGGCCGCGGCGCATCTATGCCGCGATGAAGTTCTTCCTCTACACTTTCCTCGGCTCGGTGCTGATGCTGGTGGGCCTTGTGTATCTGTATCTGAAGGGCGGAAGCTTCCAGCTCGCCGACCTGTATGCGCTGCAGCTGACAGCCAAGGAACAGACCTGGATCTTCTTCGCGTTCCTGATCGCCTTCGCAGTCAAGGTGCCGATGTTCCCGGTGCATACCTGGCTGCCGGACGCGCACGTCGAGGCGCCCACAGCCGGTTCGGTGATCCTGGCGGCGATTGCGTTGAAGATCGGCGGCTACGGCTTCCTGCGCTTCAACCTGCCGATCGTGCCCGATGCGAGTCATGAGTTCGCCTGGCTGGTCATCACGCTATCGCTGATTGCGGTGATCTATGTCGGCCTGGTGGCGTTGGTACAGGACGACATGAAGAAGCTGGTGGCTTATTCGTCCATCGCGCACATGGGTTTCGTCACGCTCGGTACCTTCATCGCGTTCACTCTGGTGCGCGAGTACGGCAGCACCGATGCTGCCCGTCTGGGCTTGCAGGGTGCGATGGTGCAGATGATCTCGCACGGTTTCGTGTCCGGTGCGATGTTCTCGTGCATCGGCGTGCTCTACGACCGCATGCATACCCGTCGCATCGCCGACTACGGCGGCGTGGTCAACGTGATGCCCTGGTTCGCCACCTTCGCGATGTTGTTCTTCATGGCCAATGCCGGCCTGCCTGGAACAAGTGGTTTCGTCGGCGAGTTCATGGTCATCCTGGCCAGCTTCCAGAAGCATCCGTTGGTCGCCTTCGGCGCCGCCACCACGCTGGTGATCACCGCCGCGTACACGCTGTGGCTCTATAGGCGCGTGTTTTTCGGCGAAGTGGCCAACGCCCATGTGGCCGAGCTGAAGGACATCAATGGCCGCGAAGCATTCGTGCTGGGGGTGTTCGCCGCTGGCGTGCTGGCCCTGGGCCTCTACCCGAAGCCGCTGACCGATCTGATGGAACCGTCGATCGCCAAGCTGGCAACCCAGATTGCCGCGACCAAGCTCTGACCGCTTGCCGTACGTTTTGATTTCCAGGATTTAATGATGACCACGCCAACGCTCGCGCCGTTGACCACCGCTGACCTGGCTCCGCTCGTACCGGAGCTGGTGCTGATCGGCGGCGCCTTCGCACTGCTGATGCTCGACCTATTCGTGAGCCAGCGGAACAAGGTCTGGACCCACCTGTTCTCCGTTGCCGTGCTTGCCGTGGTACTCGTGTTGCTTGCGACCGGCACGGGCGGGCAGGGCGATATCTTCAACGGTATGTTCGTCCGCGATACGGCAGCCGATGTCATGAAGACGGTGATCGTGCTGGTCAGCGGGTTGAGCCTGGTCTATGGCTGGACCTACCTGCGCGAGCGCAATCTCTACCAGGGCGAAATCCCGGTGCTGGTGCTGTTCGCCACTGCCGGCATGATGTTGCTGGCCTCGGCCGGTAGCCTGCTGATGGTCTATCTGGGGCTGGAACTGCTGGCGCTGTGCTCCTACGCATTGGTCGCCTCCAATCGCGACAACGGCCTGGCCACCGAAGCGGCGATGAAGTATTTCGTGCTCGGGTCGCTCGCGTCGGGTCTGCTGCTGTACGGCATGTCCTTGGTCTACGGCGCCACTGGTACGCTTAGCCTGGCCGGCATCCACGATGTAATCGAAGGCTCGAACGAACGCACCTTGCTGCTGACCGGCACCATCTTCATGATCGCCGGCGTCGCCTTCAAGCTGGGTGCTGCGCCTTTCCACATGTGGCTGCCCGATGTGTATCAGGGTGCGCCTGCGCCGATCGCGTTGTTCATCAGCTCGGCGCCCAAGCTTGCGGCGTTCGGTATGGCCTATCGCCTGCTGGAAGTCGGTATGGGCCCGTTGTCGCCGCAGTGGCATCTGCTGATCGGCGGCTTGTCGGCGGTGTCGCTGGTGGTCGGTAACCTGATGGCCATTGCGCAGAGCAACCTCAAGCGCATGCTTGCATACTCGACGGTCTCGCATATCGGCTTCCTGCTGATGGGCGTGGCTGGCGGTGGTGAAGAGGGCTATGCGGCTGCCATGTTCTACGCGGTCAGCTACACCATCATGTCTACCGCGTCCTTCGGCGCCATTATCGCGCTGTCGCGCAATGGATTCGAAGCGGAAAACATCGACGACTTCAAGGGACTCAACGCGCGCAATCCGTGGATGGCCGGCCTGGTGCTGTGCATCATGGCGTCGCTTGCGGGCATCCCGCCGTTCCTTGGTTTCTGGACCAAGTTGGCGGTGCTGGGCGCGGCAGTGAAGGGCGACATGCTGTGGCTAGCCTTGGTTGGTGTGATCTGTGCAGTGATCGGTGCGTACTACTACCTGCGCGTCATCAAGGTCATGTACTTCGACGAGCCTGTAGGTGAGCCGTTGCCGGCCAATAACGATCGTGTGCTCGGCACCGTGCTCGGCGTCAACGCGCTGGCCCTGCTTGCACTTGGCCTGGCCTGGAGCCCGATCATGGTGTGGTGCCAGCGCGCGTTCGCCGGGCTCGCCTGAGACCGCCATGTTGGCGCGACGTAAGACGGTGTCGCGCAGCCTGTGCGGCGCCGCTCTGAAATAGGGCTGCGTTGACTGTTTCGTTTTTGTTGCAATGCGGGTATTATTCGCCGCGACGTTGAACAGCCGCCACGCTGTTCAACAGATGAAAAACTAGGGCTTGCAATTGCCGCTCAAGTTCTTCATAATTCCGCTTCTGCTGCGGGGTGGAGCAGTCTGGCAGCTCGTCGGGCTCATAACCCGAAGGTCGCAGGTTCAAATCCTGCCCCCGCTACCAAGTTTCGAATTGTTGCTTCATCGCAGTAATTCAACTTCTTGGATCGTAAGGACGCATGTTCCCGTCTTTACGCCGACCCAGAGAGGTCGGGCTTTTTTCACGCAAGGGGCCCATCGGGCCCCTTGTTTTTTCCGGAACCGGAAAGTTTGCTGCCGGTTGCCGGGGTTCTACTGGCAATCATCTGATCAGGGCAGTCTGTGAGCGAAAAAGCGACCGAAATCGCGAATCTGCTGAGTCCAACGGTTGAGTCCCTGGGCTTGGAACTGCTGGGTGTGGAATATCTTCCCGCTCCAGGCGGCGCCACATTGCGCCTCTATATCGATGTGCCGTTGGCCGAACATCCCGAGCGCGTCGTCAATGTCGACGACTGCGAGCGCGTGAGCCGCGAGGTCTCTGCCCAGCTCGACGTGGAAGACCCGATCAGCGGCAACTACACGCTGGAAGTGTCATCGCCAGGCGTGGATCGTCCGCTGTTCACGCTGGAACAGTTCGCGCGCCATACCGGTGAGTCGGCAAAGATCGTCTTGAAGCTGGCGCAGGATGGGCGGCGCCGCTTCCAGGGCGAGATCCTGCGCATCGATGCCGAGGCAGATGCGGTGGTGTTCGCCGTCGATGGCAAGGACGTGCAGATCGGCTACGACAATATCGACAAAGCGCGCATCGTGCCGGATTGGGTTGCGCTGGGTCTGGCACCGCAGAAACCGAACAAGCCCGGCCCGAAGAAACCCGGGCACGAAAAGAAGAAACCATCCAACGAGTCGGCGGCTGGCAAGCCGCGCGCGGAGTGACGAAATGAGCAAGGAACTTTTGCTGGTAGTGGATGCGGTCGCCAATGAAAAGGGCGTGCCGCGCGAAGTGATCTTCGAAGCGATCGAAGCTGCGCTGGCGTCCGCAGCGAAGAAGCGCTATCCCGACCAGGACGTGCTGGCCCGCGTCACCATCGATCACAAGGACGGTACTTACGAAACCTACCGTCGCTGGGAAGTGGTTGCCGATGACGTGGTGATGGAATCCCCTGACCGCCAGGTGCGTCTGATGGATGCCATCGACGAGGCCGACGGCGTGGAAGTGGGCGATTACATCGAAGAGCAGATCGAGAACCCCGACTTCGGCCGTATCGCCGCGCAGGCTGCCAAGCAGGTGATCGTGCAGCGTGTGCGCGAGGCCGAGCGCCAGCAGGTGGTGGATGCGTGGAAGGATCGCGTAGGCGAGTTGATCACCGGCGTGGTCAAGCGTGCAGAGCGCGGCAATATCTTTGTCGATCTTGGCGGCAACGCCGAAGCCTTCATTCCGAAGGACAAGGGCATTCCGCGCGACGTGCTGCGTCCCGGCGACCGCGTGCGCGGCTATCTGGCCGAAGTGCGCTCCGAGCCTCGTGGCCCGCAGCTGTTCATCAGCCGTGCCGCACCGGAATTCATGATCGAGCTGTTCAAGCTCGAGGTGCCGGAAGTCGGTCAGGGCCTGGTCGAGATCAAGGCTTGCGCACGCGATCCGGGCGACCGCGCCAAGATTGCCGTGATCGCGCACGACGCCCGCACCGATCCCATCGGCGCGTGCATCGGCATGCGCGGTTCACGTGTGCAGGCGGTGTCCAACGAGCTCAATGGCGAGCGCGTGGACATCGTGTTGTGGAACGAGAACCCGGCCAACTTCGTCATCAACGCGATGGCGCCTGCCGAAGTGCAGTCGATCATTGTCGATGAAGACAAGCACTCGATGGACCTGGCGGTGGCGGAAGACCGCCTGGCGCAGGCGATCGGCAAGGGCGGCCAGAACGTGCGTTTGGCCAGCCGCCTGACCGGTTGGCAGCTCAACGTGATGACCGCCGACCAGGTGGCCGCCAAGTCCGAGGCCGAGCAGGCCGCGGCACGCCAGCTGTTCATGGACCGCCTGGAAGTGGACGAGGAAATTTCCGCGATCCTGGTCTCCGAAGGTTTCAATACGGTCGAAGAAATTGCCTATGTGCCGGTCGGCGAGTTGCTGGCGGTGGAAGGCTTCGACGAAGACATCGTTGAGGAACTGCGCGCCCGTGCCCGCGATGCGCTGCTGAACGCCGCGCTGGCCGAGGAGGAAGGCCTGGAAGGAACTCAGCCCGCCGAGGACCTGCTGGCGCTGGAGGGGATGGACGAGGAGACGGCTTTTGCGCTGGCCGAGCACGGCGTGCGTACCAGCGAGGACTTGTCCGACCTGGCCGCGGACGAGATCGTCGACTTCGGCATCGAGGGCATGACCCAGGAGCGCGCCGCGGCGCTGATCCTGGCGGCCCGCGCCGAGGAGATCGCCCGTTTGGAGCGCGGCGAATGAGCCGGCAATGAACCGCGCCCTGACCCCATCAGGGCTTAGAATCAGCGTATCCCTTGCTCTGGGCGAGGGGGCGCCAACCAGATCATAGGATCCGAATGTCGCAGCAAACCACCATCCGCAAGCTTGCCGAACTGGTCAACACGCCGGTCGATAAACTGCTGGTTCAACTGGCCGAGGCCGGAATGAAGTTCAGCGGTCCCGACCAGGTCGTGACCAGCACCGAGAAGATGAAACTGCTTGGCTTCCTGCGTCGCACGCATGGCAAGGCGGAAACGTCTGCCGAAGCGGCGAGCGAAGCAGCCAAGAAAATCACGCTCAATCGGCGCAAGCTGCAGGAAGTCACTGTCAACGCCGGCCGCACCAAGACCACGGTCAATGTGGAAGTGCGGCAGAAGCGCACCTACGTGAAGTCCGAGAACGAAGGCAGCGGCCGGGCCGCGCCGATGACGCCGGACGAAGAGCGCGCCGATATCCTGCGCAAGCTCGAGGAGTCGCGTCAGCGCAACCTCGAAGAGCAGCAGCGCCTGGCCGAAAGCGACCGTGTGCGCGACGAGGCAATTCAGCGCAAGCGCGAGGAAGAGCAGGCCGCCAAGGACCGTGCAGAAGCCGAGCGCAAGGCTGCCGAGGAAGCCGCTGCGGCTGCCAGTGCGCCGGCCCCGGTTGCTGACGCGCCGACGCCGTCTGCCGCCGCGCCGGCTGCACGTTCTGCTGCTTCGCCGTCGTCCGCACCGCGTGCGGCGCGCCCGGCCGGTGCATCCCCGGCCTCGCGTCCGGCAGCGCCGGCACGTGCGGACGACCGCAGCAATGCCGCCAAGCACAAGACGCGCGGTTCGCACGTCATGGTGGCCGGTGTCGAAGACGACGATGCGACCAAGCGCTTTGCCGGGCAGTTGCATCTGTCCGCGGCCGATCGCGCGCGGCGTTCCAATGTGCGCGGCAAGCCGACCGGCCGCCCGGGTTCGTCGTCCTCGCGTCGTGGTAATGACAACGGCCGTGGCAGCCAGGCCAACAGTGGCCCGCATGGGTTCGAGCGTCCGACCGCACCGGTGGTGCGTGAAGTGGCGATCGGCGAGACCATCACCGTGGCAGACCTGGCGCAGAAGCTCGCGCTCAAGGGCGGCGACGTGGTCAAGGCGTTGTTCAAGATGGGCGTCATGGCGACCATCACCCAGAGCATCGATCACGACACCGCCGCACTGGTGACCGAAGAGCTCGGCCATAAGGCCGTGCGTGCCGACAATGCCGACTTCGAGGACGCGCTGCTGGCGCATGCCGAAGATGCGCAGGGCGAAGCCACGTCGCGTCCGCCGGTGGTCACCATCATGGGTCACGTCGATCACGGCAAGACCTCGCTGCTGGACTATATCCGCCGTACCAAGATCGCCTCCGGCGAAGCCGGCGGCATTACCCAGCACATCGGTGCGTACCACGTCGAAACCGGTCGTGGCGTCATCAGCTTCCTGGATACGCCCGGCCATGCCGCATTTACCTCGATGCGTGCCCGTGGCGCCAAGATCACCGACATCGTGGTGCTGGTCGTTGCCGCCGACGACGGCGTGATGCCGCAGACCAAGGAAGCGGTTGCGCATGCCAAGGCGGCAGGCGTACCGCTGATCGTGGCGGTCAACAAGATCGACAAGACCGGCGCCGATCCGCTGCGGGTCAAGAACGAGCTGCTGGCCGAAAACGTAGTGGCCGAAGAGTTCGGTGGCGACACCCAGTTCATCGAAGTCTCTGCCAAGGTCGGTACCGGCGTGGACACGCTGCTGGATGCGATTTCGTTGCAGGCCGAAGTGCTGGAACTCAAGGCCGTGGCCGAGGGCCGCGCCAGCGGTACCGTCATCGAATCCTCGCTGGACAAGGGCCGCGGCCCGGTCGCGACGGTGCTGGTGCAGCAGGGTGCGCTGAAGCGTGGCGACTATCTGGTGTGCGGCATCCAGTACGGTCGCGTGCGTGCGTTGTTCGACGAAACCGGTCATCAGCCGGCCTCGGCGGGCCCGTCGATTCCGGTGCAGGTGCTGGGTTTGTCCGGCGTGCCGGAGGCGGGCGACGACTTCGTGGTCGTCGACGACGAGCGCCTGGCCAAGGACGTGGCGCAGCAGCGCGAAACCAAGCGCCGCGAATCGCGTCTGGTTGCCTCGGCCACCAACCGCATGGAAGACATCCTGGCCCAGATGGGCAAGGGCGAAGGCCAGCAGGTGCTGAACCTGGTGATCAAGGCTGACGTGCAGGGCTCGGTGGAAGCACTCAAGCAGTCGTTGGTGGCGTTGTCCAACGAGGACATCCGCATCAACGTGATCCACTCCGGCGTGGGCGGCATCACCGAATCGGACGCCAATTCGGCTGCTGCTTCCAAGGCGACGATCATCGGCTTCAACGTGCGTGCGGATGCCTCGGCGCGCAAGATCGTCGAGTCCAACGGCATCGATCTGCGTTATTTCTCGATCATCTATGACGTGATCGATCAGGTGAAGCAGGTGGCCTCCGGTCTGCTCGGCGTGGAAATCCGCGAAGAGATCATCGGCATCGCACAGGTCCGCGATGTGTTCCGCAGCTCGAAGTTCGGCGCGGTTGCAGGCTGCATGGTCATCGAAGGCGTGGTCAAGCGCAGCAAGCCGATCCGCGTACTCCGCGACAGCGTCGTGGTGTTCGAAGGCGAGCTGGAATCGCTGCGTCGCTTCAAGGAAAACGTTGACGAAGTGCGTAACGGCACCGAATGCGGTATCGGCGTGAAGGCTTACAACGACGTCAAGGCCGGCGACCAGATCGAGTGCTTCGAGCGTATCGAAGTGGCCCGTACGCTGTAACGGCTGCCGGGGCCGACCGGCCCCGGACTCCGCTCGGCGGAGTTGTCCAATGCAGGTTCTGCAAGGCGAGGGCGGCATGGCCGCCCGCGTTTGTTTTTGGCTTCGGTGCCAACTGGCCCTCCGAATCAACCAGGTCCACGACCATGCCAACCAAATCATTCCATCGCACCGACCGGGTGTCTGCGCAGGTGCGTCGCGACCTCGGCACGATCGTGCACGCGGCCGTGCGCGACCATGGCCTGCCGTCGGTCAGCGTGTCTGACGTCGAAATCAGTCGCGACCTGGCGCACGCCAAGGTGTTCGTCACCGCGCTGCAGCAGGAGCGTTCGGCCGAAGCGGTCAAGGGGCTCAAGGAAATCGCCGGCCAGCTGCGTACGCAGTTGGCGCGCGCGATGAAGCTGCGCCATGTGCCGGAGCTGCACTTCCATTACGACGATTCGGTCGATCGCGGCGAACGCATCGACAATCTGCTGCGTGACCTGGACGACGTTGGCCCCGAGGCCACATCCAGCGATGAAGATGCCGAACAGCGCTGAGCGCTGTCACGGCCTGCCGCGCCTGCCGCGGCCCTGATTCCCGCGGGCGCGCACTGCGCCTGATTCGAGCACCGATCTTTTGAAACCCCGCATCGTCTATCGCCCGTTGCACGGCATCCTGCTGCTGGACAAGCCGGCCGGGTTGAGCTCCAACAATGCACTGCAGGCCGCACGTCGGTTATTGCGCGCTGAGAAGGGCGGCCATACCGGCAGCCTGGATCCGCTGGCCACCGGCCTGTTGCCGCTCTGTTTTGGCGAAGCCACCAAGATCGCCGGGCTGCTGCTCGGTTCAGCCAAGGCGTACGACGCCGAGATCGTGTTGGGCGTCACCACCGACACCGACGACGCCGACGGCGAGCCGCTGCGCCAGCGTGCGGTGCCGGACCTGAGCGAGTCCGATCTGCAGGCGGCGTTGGCGCCCTTCATCGGCCGTATCCAGCAACAAGCGCCGATTTATTCCGCGCTCAAGCAAGGCGGCGAGCCGCTGTATGCCAAGGCGCGACGCGGCGAACGCATCGAAGCGCCGGTGCGCGAGGTGGATGTGCAGGCGATCGAGGTGCTGGGCTACAGCGCCCCACGTCTGCGCCTGCGCGTGACCTGCGGCTCGGGCACGTATATTCGCAGCCTGGCACGCGACCTGGGCGAGGTGCTGGGATGTGGGGCGCACATCGCCTCGTTGCGTCGGCTGTGGGTGGAGCCGTTTCGCGCTCCACAGATGATCACGCTGGAGGCGTTGTCGGCCGCGCTGGAGGCGGGCGCCGAGGCACAGACACTCTTGCTGCCGATCGAGGCCGGCCTGGCCGATTTTGCGCGAATCGTGCTCGATCAGAACCACGCGGCGCGTTTCCGCATGGGCCAGCGCCTGCGTGACGCCGCATTTCCGGCGGGGCAGGTCGCCGTATTCGGACCGGACGGAACCCCCTCGGGACTAGGCCTGGTCGACGCCGACGGGCGCTTGTCGCCGCAGCGATTGTTCAATGGACTGAACGAAATTCCAGCCTGTTAAGATTCTGTCAACTTGTTACCCGGGCCGGGCGACGTTACAATTTCGCGGCCCCGATCGGGGCACCTTTGCGCCAAGCGCGCTCATCCTAAGCAAACGGCGAGTCCGACGGTGCGTCACGCACGTTCCTGTCGACCACGCATCTATCGAGAAAACATCATGTCCGTCGACACCCAGAAAGTTATTGAAGACAACAAGCGCAGCGCCCAGGACACCGGTTCGCCGGAAGTGCAGGTCGCTCTGCTCACCGCACGCATCGAGCTGCTGACCGGTCACTTCAAGACCCACAAGAAGGATCACCACAGCCGCCGTGGTCTGCTGCAGATGGTCAACCGTCGTCGCAGCCTGCTCGACTACCTGAAGAAGAAGGACAACGAGCGTTACAAGTCCTTGATCGAGAAGCTCGGCCTGCGCCGCTAATCGAGTCCTACCGCCGCGGCGCAGCGATGCGCCGCGGTTTTGTTTTGGTCAATCGCACTCCGTTTTAAGCAAGACGCACTTTTGGGCCGGAGCCTCCCGGCCGCCCGTTCTCGGCATGGGTCGACGACGGTCCAACGCAGACAGCAATACCTAAGGGAAAAAACCTCCGTGGCAAAAATCACCAAAACCTTCCAGTACGGCAAGCACACCGTCACCCTTGAGACGGGCGAAATCGCTCGCCAGGCAGGCGGTGCCGTGATCGTCAAGTTCGACGACACCGTACTGCTGGTCACCGCCGTCGCCGCCAAGAGCGCGCGCGAAGGGCAGGACTTCTTTCCTCTGACGGTCGATTATCAGGAGAAGTTCTACGCTGGCGGCCGCATCCCGGGCGGCTTCTTCAAGCGCGAAGGACGCGCGACCGAGAAGGAAACGTTGATCTCGCGCCTGATCGATCGTCCGATCCGTCCGCTGTTCCCGGAGGACTACAAGAACGAAGTGCAGATCATCGCCACCGTGATGTCGATGAATCCGGACATCGACGGCGACATCGCCGCGCTGATCGGCGCCTCGGCTGCACTGTCGCTGGCCGGCACCCCCTTCAAGGGCCCGATCGGCGCCGCCAAGGTCGGCTACAAGAATGGCGAATACATCCTCAACCCGACCGTGACCGAGCTGAAGGATTCGCAGCTGGAGCTGGTCGTGGCCGGTACCGCCAACGCGGTGCTGATGGTCGAGTCCGAAGCCGAGCTGCTGTCCGAAGAAGTGATGCTGGGCGCAGTGACGTTCGGTCATCGCGAGATGCAGAAGGTCATCAACGTCATCAACGAGCTGACCGTCGAAGCCGGCACCAAGCCGTCCGATTGGGTGGCCCCGGCCAAGAACGACGGCATGATCGCCGCACTGAAGGAAGCGGTGGGCGACCAGCTGGCGTCGGCATTCCAGGTGCGCGACAAGCTGCAGCGCCGCGATGCGATTTCGGCGATCAAGAAGGACGTGCTGGGCGCCCTGGCGCCGCGCGCGACCATCGAAGGCTGGGCTGCCGGTGATCTGGCCAAGGAATTCGGCGAGCTGGAATACCAGACCATGCGTGGTTCGGTGTTGAGCAGCAAGGTGCGCATCGACGGCCGTGCACTGGATACCGTGCGTCCGATCAGCGCCAAGGCCGGCGTGTTGCCGCGTACCCATGGCTCGGCGCTGTTTACCCGCGGCGAGACGCAGGCGATCGTGATCACCACGCTGGGCACCGCGCGCGACGGTCAGGTCATCGACGCAGTGTCGGGCGAGTACAAGGAAAACTTCCTGTTCCATTACAACTTCCCTCCGTATTCGGTGGGCGAGTGCGGTCGTTTCGGTGCGCCGAAGCGTCGCGAAATCGGCCACGGCCGCCTGGCCAAGCGCGGCGTGCTGGCCGTGATGCCGACTCTGGAAGAATTCCCGTACACCATTCGCGTGGTCTCGGAAATCACCGAGTCCAACGGTTCGTCCTCGATGGCATCGGTTTGCGGCAGCTCGCTGGCGCTGATGGATGCCGGCGTGCCGATCAAGGCGCCGGTCGCAGGTATCGCGATGGGTCTGGTCAAGGAAGGCAACGACTTCGTCGTGCTCTCCGACATCCTGGGTGACGAAGATCACCTCGGCGACATGGACTTCAAGGTGGCCGGTACTGCCGAAGGCGTGTCCGCGCTGCAGATGGACATCAAGATCGAAGGCATCACCGAAGAGATCATGAAGCAGGCATTGCAGCAGGCCAAAGCTGGCCGTCTGCATATCCTGGGCGAGATGGCGCATGCGCTGACCACCCCGCGTCAGGAGCTGAGCGACTACGCGCCGCGACTGCTGACCATCAAGATCCACCCGGACAAGATCCGCGAAGTGATCGGCAAGGGTGGCTCGACCATCCAGGCCATTACCAAGGAAACCGGCACGCAGATCGACATCCAGGACGATGGCACGATCATCATCGCTTCGGTCAACGCGATTGCCGCGCAGGCTGCCAAGTCGCGCATCGAGCAGATCACCTCGGACGTGGAGCCGGGCCGCATCTACGAAGGCAAGGTCGCCAAGATCATGGACTTCGGTGCGTTCGTCACCATCCTGCCGGGCAAGGACGGCCTGGTGCACGTGTCGCAGATTTCCAGCGAGCGCGTGGAGAAGGTCGGCGACAAGTTGAAGGAAGGCGATCTGGTCCGCGTCAAGGTGCTGGAAGTGGACAAGCAGGGCCGCATCCGTCTGTCGATCAAGGCAGTGGAAGAAGGCGAAGGCGTGCAGGCGTCGGCGGAGTAATCGCCGCATGCTGATGCATCACGCATGATGCATGACAAAAAAGCGGGCTTCGGCCCGTTTTTTTTTTGTTGTGGCTAGCAGGGCTGTCTGACTCCTGCTCGCACCAAGAGGAAATGCATGGCGTCGGACAAGGTGCGCCGCATCGTGCAGTTGATGTGCCGCTTCGGCGTTGCGGCCTCGTCCTACCCACACCCGTCGCCAGCAGCTTTGTTCCTTCTCCCACCGGAAGAAGGTGGCGCGTAGCGCCGGATGAGGGTATGGGCGGAGCCTGGTGCTGTGAACTGAGCGAAGCCTCCGTCACGTACCCTCACCCCAACTCCTCTCCCGCAGGAGAGGGGCTTGGAATCCGTCTTTACTCAGGTTGCTGTTGTTGTGTCGGCGCAGGCTGGGCTTCCGGGCGTGGTGGCACGACGCGTGGGAAGCCCGGCGGCATTGTTTGTTCTGTAGGCACGGTGTCGGGTGTGGGCAGCGGCGCGGTCGGTGCCGGCGCAACCATTGCCGCATCAGGACGCAGTTTCAACAGTGCGGCCCAGTCGCGGCGATTGAAGTCGCACAGTTCTTCGTGCGCCGGCGTGCATTCGCTGGCGATGCCCAAGCTGTCTTCGTTCTGATCCTGGCTGCTGTCCGATTGCGGTGTTGGCAACACCACGCGGCCGGCGCGATCCAGCGGCATCTTGCGCATCATCACCGTGTTGAAGACGTTGCCGCCGATCAGATACAACGTGCGATCGCCGCCGACATTGGCGGCTACCACGACATCGCAATGCGACTGCCACGGCATCGGCGCACTGCCGCCCAGCGCGGCTTTCAGGCCGGCATAGCCCAACGCAGTGCTGCGGCCGCGCAGCAGACACAGCAGATCGCCTGGCGCCGGCTTCTCGACTGCAGGATCGGTGAACCGGTACGGGCCGGTAGCGCCGTCGTTGTAGGCGCTGCGGATGTAATCCAGATGGCGCGCGGAGCGATGAAAACCGCTCAACCCCGATTGCGTCATTACCCAGGAGATGAAAGCGGCCGACCATGGGTTGTCGATCAGGAATGCCCGGCAGTCGCTGGCGGTGTAGCGCGTACCATCCAGTGCCGCGCAACTCGATGCGCCGGGGCGTCCGCCCATCGACGCAAGCGTGCCGCTGTCGCGCCAGTAGCCTGCAACGCGTTGCCAGGCGACCACGGCATGATCGGCGAGATAGCCCGATTCGGCTTCGGTAACGCCAAGGCTGGCCAGGCGACCCTTGGCATCGATAAACGGGCGTTGCCACAGTCGATGCTCATTGCAGGCGTTGCGCACGATGGCGATCGCGGCGGGACTCGTTCCGAACCGTGGCGGGATATCGCACACTTCCGCAGCCGCAGCGCTGCTTCCGATACCTGCCAGCAAGAAGCAGATCCACGGCCAAGGTTTGACGGTCATTGCAGGTCCTGCACGGAAACAATCGCAGCAGGCTGCCAGAGCCGGCTGCGCGCACGCGTGAAATCAGCGCTTTGGCGGCGGGCCGAGTTTGAGCGACAGATCCACTGCCTGCACGTGCTTGGTGAGCCCGCCAATCGAAATGCAGTCCACTCCGTCTTCGGCAATGGCGCGAATGCCGCCCAGATCCACGCTGCCGGAGACCTCCAGCGGAATGCGTCGCTCCGGCGGTAATGCAGCAACGATACGCACCGCTTCTCGGCGCATTGCCTGGTCGAAGTCGTCGATCAGGATGCGTGTGCAGCCAACCTGCAGTGCTTCGTGTAGCTGTTCCAGCGTTTCCACTTCGACCACCAGCGGCAGCTGCGGTTGCTGCGCGCGTGCGGCATGCACGGCCGCGCTCAACGAACCGGCGGCGCGGATGTGGTTCTCCTTGAGCATCACCGTGTCGAACAGGCCGATGCGGTGATTGTCGCCACCGCCGCAGCGCACGGCATATTTCTGCGCGGCGCGCAGGCCAGGCAGCGTCTTGCGTGTGTCCAGGATGCGCGCGCGCGTGCCGGCCACCGCAGCCACATATGCCGCGGTGGTGGTCGCCGTGGCAGACAGCGTCTGCATGAAATTGAGCGAGGTGCGTTCGGCACTGACCAGGCTACGGCTGCGCCCCTGCAACAGCGCGAGCACCGTGCCGGCTCCGACGTGCTGGCCTTCATGCACTTGCCAGTCGATGCGTACCTGCGGGTCGAGCGCGCGGTGCGTGGCATCAAACCAGGGGCGTCCGGCGATCACCGCGTCCTGCTTGCATAGCAGATAGGCACTGTCGGCCTGGTCGGGCAATAGCGCAGCGGTGACATCGCCACTGCCGATGTCTTCGGCCAGGGCGCGCGCTACGTCGGCGTCGACCGATTCGGCCGGTGGCGCGTCCGGCACGTTGGTGCGCACGGTCAGGCTCACTTCTCGGGGAAGTCGGCGATGTGTGCGGTGGCGATGGCTTCCTCGGCCAGCAACACCGGAATGCCGTCGTCGACGCGGAAGATCTGCTTGCGGTCGCGGGTGATCAGCGCTTCGCGCAGCGGCTGGGTTTGCGCGGCGCCGTCGGCGCGCTGCAGGGTTCCGCCGGCGATGGCGGCATTGAGTGCTTCCAGGCCCTTGCCGTCGAGCAGCGAAAGCGGCTGGCGGGTGTCGGGCGAGCACAGCAGGTCGAGCAATTTGCGATCCATCGAAGTCTTGTCTTGCGTGGAGATTGGCTAGAATACGTCTTTACCGCAGGGCAGGGCCATGACCTCCAACCACTCCGCGCCGCTGGTCGGCATCGTGATGGGTTCCCGTTCGGATTGGGAGACCATGCAACACGCAGCTCAGAAGCTCGACGCACTGGGCGTGCCGTACGAAGTCAAGGTGGTCTCGGCGCACCGTACCCCGGACGTCCTGTTCGCCTACGCCGAGCAGGCTGGCGAACGCGGACTGCGCGCGATCATTGCCGGCGCCGGCGGCGCGGCGCACCTGCCGGGCATGCTGGCGGCCAAGACCGCAGTGCCGGTGCTTGGCGTGCCGGTGCAGTCCAAGGCGCTGAACGGCATGGATTCGCTGCTGTCGATCGTGCAGATGCCGGCCGGCATTCCGGTGGCGACCTTCGCCATCGGCAATGCGGGTGCGGCCAATGCGGCGTTGTTTGCGGCGGCCATGCTGGCGCCCGAGCAGGCGCAGGTCGGTCAGGCGCTGGCGCAGTTCCGCGCCAAACAGACCGACGATGTCATGGCCAGCGACGACCCACGCCAATGAGCACGGTCGGCATTCTCGGTGGCGGCCAGCTGGCGCGCATGTTGGTACTGGCTGGGGCGCCGCTGGGCATACGCTTTGCGGTCTTCGACCCGGCAGCCGATGCCTGCGCAGGCCAGGTGGCACCGCTGCAGGTTGGCGCGTTCGAAGACGCGGCGACCCTGGCCGCATTCGCCCAGCAGGTGGACGTGATCACCTTCGATTTCGAAAACGTGCCGGCCGCCAGCGCGCAGCAACTTGCCGCCCAGGTGCCGGTGTTTCCGAGTCCGGCTGCGCTTGCGGTTGCGCAGGACCGGCTCAGCGAAAAAACCCTGTTCCGCGAGCTCGGCATTCCGGTGCCCGAGTTTGCCGCGATCGACGACCGCGCCGGCCTGGACGCAGCACTTGCGCGGATCGGTACGCCCTGCGTGCTGAAGACCCGCCGCTTCGGCTACGACGGCAAGGGCCAGTTCCGTATCAAGTCGCTCGCCGATGCCGATGCAGCGTGGGACGCGCTTGGCGCACAGGCGGCGCACGTCGGGTTGATCGTGGAAGCGTTCGTGCCGTTCCAGCGCGAGGTCAGCGTGGTTGCAGTGCGCGGGCGCGATGGCGAATTCCGCGCCTGGCCATTGACCGAAAATTGGCATGTGGACGGTGTGCTGTCGGCCAGCCTGGCACCGGCGAGCGTGGAGGCGGCGCTACAAGCCTCGGCCGAATCGCACGCGCGTGCCGTGGCGGAAAAGCTCGACTATGTCGGCGTATTTGCGCTGGAACTGTTCGTGCGCGACGGTGAGTTGCTTGCCAACGAAATGGCGCCGCGCGTGCATAACTCGGGGCATTGGACCATCGAGGGCGCCGAGACCTCGCAATTCGAAAATCATGTGCGGGCCGTGCTTGGCTTGCCACTGGGCAGTACTGCGATGCGCGGCCACGCCTGCATGCTCAACTGGCTGGGCGCGATGCCAGACGCCAGGGCGTTCCTGGCGGTGCCCGGTGGGCATTGGCACGACTACGGCAAGCAAGCGCGCGATGGACGCAAGGTGGGACACGCAACGCTGCGCGCGGAGACGGCGCAGGCGCTGGCGCTGGCAGTGAGCGATGCCGGCGCTGCGCTGCGCTGCAGCGCGATGCGCAGGCTCGGCCAGTGGTTGCGCGTTTGAACGAAGGCTGATGCGCGCAGCGTCTCGGTGGTGATCGCATGCGACGCCGCGCGCCGTCTGCGAGGGCGCGTCGGTGTCGGGCGCGGACCCGTTCTGCGATGTTCCAGCAGATGAGCCAGTCCGCATCTGCGTCTGAACGCTGAGCGGCCAGGTCAGCCCAGCCGGCTTGCGACAAAATCCCAGTTCACCAGCTTCCAGAACGCCTCCAGGTAGCGCGCGCGATCCTGCTGGTAGTCCAGGTAGTACGCGTGCTCCCAGATATCGCAGGCGAGCAGCGGGATGTCCGGCCCGGTGAGTGGGGTGGAGGCGTTGGGTGTGGCGACCACTGCCAGCGCGCCGTCCGGGCGCTGCACCAGCCACACCCAGCCCGAGCCGAAGCTGCTCAACGCCACACGCGTGAACTCCTGCTTGAAATGCACGAAGTCGCCGAACGATTTGGCGATGCCGTCGCCCAGCCGTCCAAGTGGCTCCCCGCCAGCGCGCGGCCGCAGGCACTGCCAATAGAAATTGTGGTTCCACACCTGTGCGGCCAGATGAAACAGCGTGCCCTGCGCCTGCGCGATGATCTCTTCCAGCGTCAACTCAGCAAATTCGCTGCCTTCGATGCGCGCGTTGAGCTGTTCGACCTCGCTGCGGTGACAGACGCCGTGATGCGCCTCCAGTGTTGCGGCGGACAGATGCGGCTCCAGGGCAGCGCGAGAGTAGGGCAGTGCAACGTGTTCGATCGGCATGATGGCAGTGGCAGCGAAGGGAGTGCGGCGATAGGTCGCGCTGAAGGCTTACAATGCGCGCCTTTGCGGAAGTCTATCCGACCCGGCGGTCGGGCCTGCCGCTCCCAGTCAGGAGAGTCCAATGCCGGTGATGGAACGGATCCAGGCCGAAGTCGAACAACACCCGATCGTGCTGTTCATGAAAGGCACCCCGCAATTTCCGATGTGCGAGTTTTCCAGTCGCGCCGTGCAGGCCTTGGTGGCCGCCGGTGCCGACCAACTGCGTACGGTCAACGTGTTGGAAGAGCCCGAAGTGCGCGCAAATCTGCCGCGCTACTCCAACTGGCCTACGTTTCCGCAGTTGTTCATCCATGGCGAGCTGATCGGCGGCTGCGACATCACGCTGGAACTATTCGAGGCCGGCGAGCTCAAGCGCATTGTCAGCGAGGCGTACCAGCCGTGAGTTCGGTGCAGGCCCAGCCGCAGTCGGCCGCCTTGTCGGGACGGGTCGTGCTGGTGACCGGCGCCGGCGGCGGCCTCGGCGCCGCCGCGGCGCAGGCATGTGCGGCTGCAGGCGCCACGGTGGTCCTGCTTGGTCGCAAGGTGCGCCCGCTGGAGCGCATCTACGACGCGGTGGCAGCGCTGGGTGCCGAGCCGCTGCTGTATCCGCTGGATCTGGCCGGCGCCACGCCGGACGACTACGCCACGCTTGCGCAACGGTTGCAGACCGAACTTGGTGGTCTGCATGGCCTGCTGCAGTGCGCTGCCGACTTTTCCGGCCTGACGCCAACCGAACTGGCCTCACCTGCAGATTTCGCACGCACCCTGCACGTCAACCTGACCGCGCGTGCCTGGCTGACCCAGGCGTGTCTGCCGTTGTTGCGGCAGCAGGACGATGCGGCAGCTGTCTTCGTGGTGGACGACCCCGCGCGTGTGGGTCGGGCCTATTGGGGGGCGTATGGCGCCGCCCAACATGCGCAGCGCGGCTTGATCGCCACCTTGCATCATGAAACCGCCGCCGGCCCGGTGCGCGTCAGCGGCCTGCAGCCCGGCCCGATGCGCACCGCATTGCGCGCACGCGCATTCACCCATCACGAAGACAACGACGCGGTCGATGCCGCACGTTACGCACCTGCATGCGTCAGCGTGCTGTCGGCCGCAGGGGCGACGCATCGCGGTGCGATCTGGAGTCCGTCGGTATGACCATTCTTTCCGCGGCGCTGCTGCTGTTCCTGATTCTCGACCCGCTGGGCAACATTCCGGTGTTTCTCAGCGTGCTCAAGCCGCTGCCACCCAAGCGCCAGCGCTTCGTGCTTGCGCGTGAACTGCTGATCGCCCTGTGCGTGTTGATGGCGTTCCTGTGGGGCGGCAAGTACGCGCTGGAGCTGATGCACCTGCGCCAGGAGTCGGTGGCCATCGCCGGCGGCATCGTGCTGTTCGTGATCGGCATCCGCATGATCTTCCCGCGGCCCGAAGGCCTGATGGGCGAGATCCCCGACGGCGAGCCCTTCATCGTGCCGCTGGCCATCCCGCTGGTGGCCGGCCCGTCTGGCATGGCCGCGGTGATGCTCATGGGCAGCAACGAGCCCACGCGGCTGTGGGACTGGAGCCTTGCCCTGATGATCGCCTGGATCGGCGCCTCGTCGATCCTGGCCGCCGCGCCGCTGTTATACAAACTGCTCGGCCACCGCGCCCTGACGGCCATCGAGCGCTTGATGGGCATGCTGCTGGTCGCCATCTCGGTACAGATGTTCCTGGACGGCCTGGGCACGTATTTCAAGCTGCCGGTGTCGATCTAGCGCAGCCCCGCAGCTTGCCGATCGCGTCGCATGTGGACGTCGACGTGCGCCGATGGCCTGGATTCAACCCGCGCCAGCTGTGGTGACGTGCCTACGGTTCATGGTGACGGCGGCCAGCGCAGCGTCGCGTCCGGAAAAGTGGCGTTGCGACGTGATGGTCTCTGGACGAGGAAGACGGCGCAGCACCTGGCCGCTCGCGCCTGTCTTGAGGCCGATCCGTCAGTGACGCAAGAGTGCAGGTGGAATGTCATATTCGGTGGGGTGCTTGGACAGTGGCGCCACCATGCGCAGCACGCACGCGGTGGCCGAATGGGGGCGTTTGGGCAAATTGACCCGATCTCGCGACTTTGCGGCGCCAGAGGCGCGACGTGCGTCTCGTTCCGGTTGCGACCTTGCACGATTTGGCGATTGCGCCCCTAACTTCGCAGTTCATGTAGCAGTGCGCGAAGTTTGTCACGCCGTCGTCACAATCAGGCCTTAGCGTGTTAATCTGTTGTTAACCGTTGCGGCAGCAACCAGTCGCGCGGCAAGGGACCCCAGATCATCGGCAGCCCACCCCCGGGAACGGTTGGGCTGACTGCGCCTTTTTGTCACTGCCCAACCTGTATCGAGGCTACCGAAA
Source organism: Xanthomonas sp. NCPPB 3569 (assembly GCF_041475645.2). Taxonomy (NCBI): domain Bacteria; kingdom Pseudomonadati; phylum Pseudomonadota; class Gammaproteobacteria; order Lysobacterales; family Lysobacteraceae; genus Xanthomonas; species Xanthomonas sp. NCPPB 3569. Next base: position 3,134,169 of record NZ_CM192969.1, on the reverse strand, counting down.
TGACCCATCCCCGTTATCTCCGCATGTCCAAGCTGACGCTTGGCCTTGTCGCCGCGCTCGCCGCCGCTCCTGTATTTGCGCAAAGCACCTCGGCTGGCGTCGCCGGCCTGGTGACCGGCAGTGGCGGCCAGCCCGTCCCGAACGCCGAAGTCACCATCACGCATGTGGAGTCCGGAACGGTCAGCCGCGCCACCACCGATGCCAGCGGACGCTATAACGCGCGCGGCTTGCGTGTGGGCGGGCCGTACACCATCACCATTACCGCTTCGGGCGCTGGCAACACCACCCGCGAAGGCGTGTATCTGAATCTGGACAAGGTCAACCAGGTCGATGCCGCCCTGGGCGGCGATCTGGCGACGCTGGGCACCGTGCAGGCAATCGCCGGCAATTACGGCTCGGCCATTTTCAGCGCGAGCAAGATGGGCACTGGCACCAACGTGACCCGCGAAGAAATCGAGTCGCTGCCATCGATCAACCGTAACCTGCAGGACTATGTGCGCCTGGATCCGCGCGTTGCGCAAACCGACAAGGCCCGCAACGAAATCTCCATCGCCGGCCAGAACCCGCGTTACAACGCGATCCGCGTCGACGGCATCAGCACCAACGACGCCTTCGGTCTGGAATCCAACAGCCTGCCGACCCCGCGCCAGCCGTTCTCGATGGATGTCATCGATGAAATCTCGGTGGACGTGGCTAACTACGACGTTACGATCAGTGGCGGCACCGGTGGCGTGATCAATGCCGTCACCAAGTCGGGCACAAACGAATTCCATGGTTCGGTCTACGGCACTTATCGCGAGAACGACTGGTCGGGCAAGAATCAGAACAACATCCGCCCGCAGCTGTTCGACAACGAAGCGACGTATGGTCTGACCCTTGGCGGCCCGATCGTCAAGGACAAATTGTTCTTCTTCGCCAACTACGAGAAGTACAAGGGCAAGGGCGTGTTTACCGGTAACAGTGGCTATGGTCCGGCCGGTTCTGGTGCCAGCAATGAAGTCGGTATTACCCAGGCGCAGGTCGATCAGGTGATCGATATCTCGCGCAATGTCTATGGCTTCGACCCTGGGACCCTGGCCTTGCCGGCTTTGGATTCTGATTCGGAAGAGAAGGGCTTCAAGCTGGATTGGAACATCAGCGATAAGCATCGTGGTTCGTTCCGCTATGGCAAGTCCGAGCAGAGCACGGCCAATCTCAACGGGTTCGGCAACAACCAGCTGGCGTTGAACTCGTACCACTATGTGCGCGACTTCGAGCTCGAGACCTACACCGGTCAGTTGTTCAGCGATTGGACCGATACTTTCTCGACCGAAGCCAAGGTGTCTTATCGCGATTACTCGGCAGTTCGTACTGCGGCATCGCAGTTGCCGGCCATCGCTGTGCGTTTTGGCAACAACACCTTAAATCTTGGTACTGAAGCCAATACTCAGGCTAACGAGTTGCGCACCGAAACCTGGAACGCGTTCTTCGCCGGCACGCTGTTCTTGAATGACCACACGGTCAAGTTCGGGTTCGACTACGAAGACAACGACATCTACAACTTGTACGGTCCGCGTGTCTTCGGCAGCTACACCTTCAATTCGGTTGCCAACTACCAGGCGAATCTGCCGAACGCGTATCGTTACTCGTATTCGCCCACCGGGATCGATAATATCGCTGCGAAGTGGGGCATGCGGAACGTGGGCGTGTTCTTGCAGGATTCTTGGGCCGTCAATAGCAACCTGACGCTGAACTTCGGCCTGCGTTACGACGAACCGATGGTGAAGAACTCACCGCAGTTCAACCAGGCTGCGTTCAACGCATTCGGTCTTCGCAATGATGAAACCATTGACGGCAATGGCTTGTGGCAGCCGCGCTTTGGTTTCAACTACACCTTCGATGCAGATCGTCCGACCCAGCTGCGTGGCGGTGTTGGTCTGTTCCAGGGTGCTGCCGCGTCGGTTTGGTTGTCCAACCCGTATTCCAATACGGGTTTGGCTTACACCGATTACAACTTCAATAACGCCTCCAACAGTGGTATCCGCTTCACGCCGGATATCAACAACCAGCCGCGCGGAACATCGGGCGCCACGCAGTCGGTCGACTTTGTTGACAAGGATCTGAGTCAGCCGTCCGTTTGGAAAGCAAACCTCGCGTTCGATACCGAGTTGCCGTGGTACGGCATCGTCGCCTCGATGGAAGGCGTGGTGACCAAAGTCAAGGAAGCGATTTATTACCAGCAGCTCAATCTCGGTAATCCGACGGCAGTTGGCCAGGATGGTCGTGACATCTACTGGAACGCCAATGGCCGCAATCCGGCTAATTGGAATTCCCTGGGTAATGCATGTCTCCGCGAGACGGGTGTTGCGGCTGGCTCGTCATGTGTGAACAGCGGTACCGATATTCGTGCTGGTCGCAACATGAGCTTCAACGATGCCATCATTGCGCGCCCCACCGATCGGGGTGGCTCACAGAGTTTCACTGTCGGCTTGAACAAGCCGTTCAATGACAGCGACTGGTCGTGGAGCTTGGCTTATACCTACTCGAACGCGAAGGAAGTCAGCGGTCTGACCAGTTCCACTTCGAGTTCGCAGTTGCTCAACACCGCAACCTTCCAGGCGAATGAAGAGGTCAATGCAACCTCTGCATACGAAATTAAGGACAGTTTCCTGGGTACGCTGCAGTGGAAGCATAATTTCTTCGGCGATTTTGCAACAAAGGTCGGTCTTGTGTATCAAGGCCGTAGCGGTCGTCCCTATAGCTATACGTTCGACAACGATGCCAATGGCGACGGTCGCTCCAACGACCTGTTGTATATCCCGGCGGCGCGCGGCGATGTGCTGTTCCGTAACGCGGCCGAAGAAAACGCGTTCTGGAATTACGTCAACAATGACCAGTACTTGTCCACGCACAAGGGCCAGGTTGCCGGTCGCAATGCGGTGCGTAATTCGTGGGTCAACCAGTTCGATCTACACATCGAGCAGGAGCTTCCTGGTTTCTTCGATGGCAACAAGGCGCAGATCTGGGTCGACGTCATGAACGTGGGCAACCTGCTCAACAAGAAGTGGGGCCGCGTCGATGAGTACGCATTCCCGGGCTTCAAGGGTGTCGCTGAATACGGCGGTATCGATGCAGCGACCGGCAAGTACGTTTACCGCTTCAACGAGCCGGATGCCGCGACCATCTACGACGACAAGGGCATCTCCCGCTGGGCGCTGCAGCTGGGCTTCCGCTACCAGTTCTAAAGCCGGCTAGCGTGTCGATGTTTGAAAAAACGGCCGGGGTCTCCCGGCCGTTTTCTTTTGTGCGGGTGAGTACGCTAAAGTTCCGTGCATACGACAGGAGCATGCTATGGAACTCAGCAGTACGGCAGCACGGGCGCTGCCGGTGGTGGATGCGCGGATCTATCCGCGCGGTGGGCTGGATGTGTTGTCCAAGGCAGAAGTAGCACGGTTGCGCGGCGCATCCAGCGGTGGCATGCATGAGCTGTTGCGCCGCTGTGCGCTGGCCGTGCTGACCAGCGGAAGCGCATCGGACGACCCGCGTGCCGCACGCGATCTCTACCCGGATTTCGACATCCAGGTGAACCAGCAAGACCGCGGCATCCGCATCGATCTGACCAACGCGCCGGCAATGGCGTTCGTCGATGGCGAGATCATCCGCGGCGTGGCCGAGCTGTTGTTCGCCGTTGTGCGCGACCTCGCCTACATGGCCATCGAGCTCGAAGCGCAGCGCGCCGACCTGGACACCAGCGAAGGCATCACCAATGCCGTGTTCGGTCAGCTGCGTAATGCGCGCATCCTGCAACCGTTGGACCCGAACCTGGTCGTGTGCTGGGGCGGCCATTCCATCTCGCGCGATGAATACCTCTACACCAAGCAGGTCGGCTACGAGCTTGGCTTGCGCGGGCTGGATATCTGCACCGGCTGCGGCCCGGGCGCCATGAAGGGTCCGATGAAGGGCGCCACCATCGCGCATGCCAAGCAGCGCAAGCACAATACCCGCTACATCGGCGTCACCGAGCCCGGCATCATTGCCGCCGAATCGCCGAACCCGATCGTCAACCATCTGGTGATCATGCCGGACATCGAGAAGCGCCTTGAGGCCTTCGTCCGCATCGGGCACGGCATCCTGGTCTTCCCAGGCGGCGTCGGTACCGCAGAGGAAATTCTCTATCTGCTCGGCATCCTGCTGCGCGAAGAAAACGCGGATGTGCCGTTCCCGCTGATCCTCACCGGCCCGACCATCGCCGCGCCGTACTTCGAGCAGATCGACCGTTTCATTCGCCTCACCCTGGGGAACGCTGCCGCCTCGCGCTACGAGATCATCGTCGGCGACCCGGTCGCCGTGGCGCGCCGTATGGCCGAGGGGGTCCACGGAGTGCGCGCACACCGCAAGGACCAGAAAGACTCGTATTACTTCAACTGGTCCGTGCACATCCCGCTCGAGTACCAGCAGCCCTTCGAGCCTAGCCACGAAGCGATGGCTGCGCTGGACCTGCACCACGGCCGCCCGGCGCCGGCCCTTGCCGCCGACCTGCGTCGTGCCTTCTCCGGCATCGTCGCCGGCAACGTCAAGGAAGACGGCATGCGCCGCATCGAGGAATTCGGCCCCTTCGAAATCCACGGCGATCCCGAGATCATGCAGGCACTGGACGAACTCCTGCGCGGCTTCGTCGAGCAGCGCCGGATGAAGATCTCGGGGGACTACCGGCCTTGTTATCGGGTGGTGACCTAAGGATTTTGCGGAGTTACGGCCTGGCCGACGTCGTTCGTCGGCCATTTTTACCGCCCATCCGCGGCCGATTGCGTCGGGTGTGAACTTTGACGAAGCTGCTAGGGCCAACGCTGGGGAGCGTCTAATGCCTGTTGTCCGTTCACGCGGGTTCACTCTGATTGAACTCATGGTAACGATCGCTGTGCTTGCGATCGTGGTCGCCATCGGTTATCCGAGCTTTCAAGGGGTTTTGCGATCAAACCGTGTGGCTGCCGCCAACAATGAGCTCATTGCTCTTCTAAATCTTTCCAGAAGCGAGGCCATCCGCAACGGTCGAGGCGGAGGCATCTGTGGCAGCTCTAACGGTAATAGCTGCGACGGCAACTGGAGTGGAGGAGTTATGGCTTGGAGCGACACTAATGGGAACGGCAGCTTCGACGCCGGGGAAACCGTGCTGCGCTACTCGACCGGCAATCCCTTGCTCGTTGTCCAGGGGCCTACCAGCGGGACGGTAATCGCCTTCGATGCCCGTGGTCGACGTCGCGCAGCTGCAGACCAGCAAGTCACTCTCCGGCCGGATCAGTGCGGTAGTCAGCCACTGAGGCGGTCATTAACTGTGAACGCATCTGGGCAAATTCGTAGCAAAAAAGAGACTTGTGTATGAGCAAGCTTGCTCGCTTCAACGCGCGCTCGTCGCGGGGCTTCACTTTGATCGAAGTGCTGATCGCCATTCTTGTGCTGGCCTTCGGTTTGCTGGGGTTCGCATTGCTGCAGACCATGAATGTACGGTTCGTGCAAAGTGCAAATTACCGGACGCAGGCGACCAATCTTGCATACGACCTCACCGATCAAATGCGATCGAACCGGTATCTGGTGACGCAGTACACTGCTGCTACGTTCGCTGCCGGTTCTGTTACCCCGACGGGCGCCTGCGCTTACCCCACCGGCACCGCGGTTCCTGTCGCTCAAAACATTGCGCGATGGCAGTGTCAGGTCGCAAAAGCTTTGGGAGATAAAGCCGCCGCTACTGTCACTTATGTAAATGGAGTGGCGACAGTGTCGATCAGCTGGGGCGATCAGCGCTGGGATAAGGATAATCCCGACACCATTACAAGTTTTGCCCTACGTACGGAGATTTGACTGCGATGAGTGGGTATAGGCGCAATGCGGGTGTGTCCCTGATCGAGCTCATGATTGCGATGGTGATCGGGCTGGTGCTGCTGTTGGGCGTCATCCAGATTTTTTCCGCATCGCGTACTGCTGCTCAGCTATCCGAGGGCGCCTCGCGCGCTCAGGAGAATGGGCGCTTCGCGCTGGATTATCTGGCCCGTGATATCCGGATGGCCGGGCATTTTGGATGTGTCAACGATCAGGCGCAGTTTGTGAAGGGGCAAGGCGATCCACGAGTCAATCTTTCTGCCACAACGGGGAGCGGCACACCGCTTGACTTTTCTGTATCAATTCAAGGGTACGAGGCGCCGGGTACTGCTCCCGGGCAAGCGGTCACTATCGGAGCGAGCGCAGGTTCTGTCACTGGATTGCCTGCGGCAATCCAGAACCTCAGTCCAGCGCCAGTAGCGGGTAGCGATATCATCGTCTTGCGTTTTCTTTCCGCCGAAGGCGTCCCTGCGACGGGTATCGTGGCGGCGGGTTCCAATACGACATTGACAATGGATGCCACCCGCTGGGCGCGGCTGACGGATGATGGCGTTGCCGCACCAACACTGTTCGGAATTGCCGATTGCGCACATGCCGACGTTTTTGCCGGCACGACCACGGCCGGAACCGTGGTGGCCTCAGGAGTCAACCTGGCCGGAAGATATGTCGTACAGCCCACCGGGCAGACCATGGTTTATCGTGCGGAATCACTGGTCTACTACGTCGCCAACAATCCAGATACCGGAGAGCCTGCGCTGCGCCGGGCTCGGGCCGGAGGTAATGGCCAATACACCAGCGAAGAACTGGTAGAAGGCATCGAAAGCCTTCAATTCCTTTATGGATTGGACACTACCGAAACAATTGCGACGCAGACTCCTCCCGTCGGCAACATCACCGTGCAGAGGGTTGCCAGCGATGTTGCCGTTACAACCGATGCAGCAGCCGCTAATCAATGGCGGCGGGTTGGTCAGGTGCAGGTTGGCGTTCTTGTGCGCAGTCCGACTCCTGCTGTCGCAGCAGCGCAGCGTACCGAAAATCGTCTTGGTGTATTGGGAGTAACGGTAATCCCACCTACGACCAATGATGGACGATATCGGGCCAGCTATGAACTTTCCGTGGCTCTCCGTAACCGATTGTTCGGAAATTGATCATGAGAATGCTACCTGTGTTCAAAAAGCGCATGATGCCAAGAGTCGGGTCTGGACGGGAGAAGGGTGCTGTCCTATATGTTGCGCTGATAATTTTGGTGCTGTTGGCATTAATCGGCATTGCAGGTATTCAAGTCTCCGGCATGCAGGAGAAGATGGCGTCGAATTATCGCGCAGTGAATCGTGCGTTCGAGGAGGCAGAGGGAACGGTTAGAAACGCCGAGAATTCTGTGGAGAAGATCTCAAATCGAACCACGTCTTCGAGCGATACCTCTAGTCTGGTGAATTCGGGTGACATCAAGCGGGTGTGCGACGATGGCTTTGATCCGATGCAATGGGCCCAGTCGCAGACATCCAATCGTGCGGTCAATGTCCGTCAGATCGATCAATGTATCCAGGGCGAAGCAAACATCGGGATGGGCCAGCCGGTCGATCCAGCATCTCCAGTTTTTCAAATTACCGGTGTTGCTGCCGACGACAACGATAATGCCAGTTCCGAAGCAGCGATAGATACCGTTTTCAAACTCTGAAGAAACGCAAATGACAGCTCACACGAAAAAAGTGGTCCTTGCTTCGGCACTGACGGGTGCGGTCGGGTTAGGGTTCTTCATCTACACCTTGATTGCTGCGCAAGGACAGGGCGTACTGGCTCAGGCGCCGATGAACGATCAGGTGCAGACGCCTCCTGCGTTCATCATGGCGGTGGACGATTCGGGCTCGATGACATTTCAGACCCAGTTTCCAGGACAGGACGGTCAAGGATGCTGGAGCACGGCTAGACTCAGCTTCTTTTCTGCTCAGGGCGTATTGAACACCGAGGATTCGCCAAGCGTGGGGTGTGGTTATAACCATGTCCTGCCCGGCGTTCGTATCGACGAAAACCGTCGCGGCATCCCACCCCTGGATAGCCTTGGGTTTGCGCGCTCTGCTGCCTACAACCCCACCTATTACGATCCTGAGGTCAAGTACGACCCGTGGATAAATAACGATGGAAATCCTTTTCCTCAGGCGGATTTGGTCAACACGCGGATCAACCCCCTCCAAGCCGGCGCCACTGTAGCGCTTGCTTCCAACTATATGGGGGATGATTTCAGCAGCAGTTTCAGAATTCAGAACGGAATGGTGCTCCCTCGCGGTACTGGATACAAGCAGCGTTTCCAGGATAATAATGGAAATCTTTATTTCGGGAATGAACAGATAACGACTTCCGACGTAACCTGGAATGGTGGTTCGCAGACGCTGCTGATCAGGTTCTGGCCGGCGACTTTCTTTGTGCCTTATACAAGCGACACGGACGCCAGGCCGCTTCTCGCTGGCACCGCCGCTTACGATGCGGTCCAGCGCGATCGGGTGCGTAATGTATGTGGTACTGGCTGCGATATGTGGAAGTACACAATAAAGGCCACAAATATTGATGCCCTTCAAAACTTTGCAAATTGGTTTTCATTCTATGGAAATCGAAATCGAGCAATCATTGCTGGCATGACCAGGTCGTTAGCTAACGTTAATAATATGCGAGTTGGTTTTTTTAGGATTAACCAGAGCGCAAGTTATGACTCGGTTAATGAAAAATTGCCTATGCGCAACATGGGTACGCAAAGTGAGAAGACCGCCCTGTATAATTCGATTCTAGCCCTGCCCGCTAGTGGCGGAACGCCAAATCGGCAGGCGGTCAACGCCGCTGGTATCCAGTTTCAGCGGACTGATAGTGCAGCTCCTGTGCAGTTGGCATGCCAAAAAAATGCGGTCATGCTGTTTACGGATGGATACAGTAATCAGGATGGCCCATCCGTAAGTAACGCGAGCGGCGACGGGAATATGGGGATTCCTTTTGCCGACACGTACGATAACACCATGGGCGACATTGCTGCCAAGTATTACAATAATATAAATGGTGGTTCTCCCATTCGAGCGGATATGCCCTCTGGTTTGGTGCCCGTTCCGAGTTCATGCAACACCGCTAATGCAAGTGTAAGGCTGGATTGTCAGAAGAATCTGCATGTTAACTTCTATGGCATTACTTTGGGTGCACGAGGTAATCTTTTCAATCCAAATGTTGTGCAGGACGCGTACACGACCCCGGCGATTTATCAAAATTGGCCGCCTCGCGAGAACGATGAGCGAAGCACTGTCGACGATATCTGGCATGCGGCTACGAACACGCGTGGCCAGTACATCAACGCCCGGACCCCGGCCGAAATCACTCAAGCAATGCGACGTGTGCTTTCGTCGGTGACGGCGGGCTCTTCGCCTTCAGGTACTCTGGCTCAGAGTGGTGCCCGCATCGGCGTAGGATCCTTCTCGGTTGCCCCGAACTATGAAATTGCAAATGAGGGCACAGACTGGTTTGGGCGGCTCACCGGGTACACTGTCTCGGTCAACCCGCAGACCCGCGTAGCGGTCAGCACTGCTGCATGGGAAGCTAGCGCGCGCATGCCGTCCGCTGCAGCGCGTAATGTGTTGGTGAGCAAGGCCGGGGTGGTTTCGGCGTTCAACGAGACGAATGTCTCTTTGTCGGATCTTTGCACCAAGTCGACTGCGCTTTACCCGGGCATGTCCTTGTGCACTGCTTTGGATCTTGCAACTCTTGGGGCGAATGCAGCGACGGCGACTGCATATTTGCGCGGGGACGCGTCTGGAGAAGTGCGAAGCGGAGGTCGCTTGCGTGACCGAACGACTGTTCTGGGCGACATCGTCAACTCGACTCCCGTGATCAGTAGTCCACTGGATGATTATGGTTACGGAAGCCTGCCGGGCAACCCTGGGGCTACCTATCAGGCCTATTTGAATACGAAAAAGGCCGGCCGTAACTATATGGTCTATGTGGGGGCCAATGATGGAATGCTGCACGGTTTCGACGGTGGTATGAATGGCGATGGCGTTATGGCCTCCAACGGCGGGGTCGAGCGTTTTGCATATATCCCGTCGACCGCACTGGGCCATATGGGGAATCTTCTCTTGCCGTATGACCCGGCCAATCAAAGCGATCAGAAATTCGGTCACCGCTACTATGTCGATGGGCCCTTGGCCATATCCGACACCTACTACGGCGGCGCATGGAAGACCAGCCTAGTCGGCACTGCTGGCGCTGGCGGCCGAAGTGTTTTTGCGATGGACGTTACGACGCCTACCAGTGTGACTGCGGCTAGCCGGCTTTGGGAGATTAGCGATCTCGACAGCTCGTTGTCCGCTGCCATACGTGCCAATATCGGATTTGTGCTCGGCAAGCCAGTCATCGTGCCGATCTTGAGTTCGAATGGCACGGTGACCTGGAAGGCGGTCTTCGGCAACGGCTACAACAGCGCTAGCGGGAAGGCTGTCCTGTTTCTTGTGGATATCAAGACAGGCACGCCGACCGTAACGATGATTGAAGCTGCCGAGAGCGGCAGTACTGTCTCTGGTAGCAACGGTTTGGGCAATATCGTGGTTGTTGATCGGTGGGGCGGCACGGGCCAGTCGGAAAGAGTGCGTGATGGCTACGCAGATACTGTCTATGCTGCCGATCAAAAGGGAGCTATTTGGAAATTCGATTTGCGCAACACTACGACTGCGCTGACGGTTCCGCTGTTCACCAGTCGCACGTCTGTCGAGAATGGCGCGACATACCGGCAGCCGATCACGGGTGGCCTGGTGGCCAGTGCCGGTGAAAATGGTGGTGTGACGTTGTTCTTCGGTACTGGCAGCTTCTCTTTCCAGAACGACCCGTTCGATACAGCGATCCAGTCTCTGTATGGCATCAACGACGTCGCTACGGGGAGCGTCACCAGCACGATTACGCGTTCGAACCTCCAGGCCAACTCGATCGCCACCTCTGGTACATCTCGCAGTCTGGTGATGGGCTCTAGCGTGGCAGGCGGGCAGGGGTGGTATGTGGATCTACCGGCTGGCGAGCGTATGGTGGGGAATCCTAGTGTTGCGTCGGGTATTGTTTTTATACCCACTTATGTTCCCAATCCCAACAGCGTGGGCTGTGCATCTCAGGGGAGCAACTGGCTGTTTGGGTTGAACACCCGCACAGGTGGTGCGGCGCTGGATGTCGCAAGAAACGGCTCTCCCTCCGGGGCAGCTTTTGCCTCCGGCACTGCGGCGACGTCGTTGACCACGCAGGGGACGACGCCCGTGAAAGACGTGGGTGTTTCAGCAATTCCACGCTTGACTCCCTCCGAGACAGGCGGGTCTCTGCCACCCGGTGGTAGCTCTTGCTGGATGGTAATCAATGTGGCTGGCGCGCAGCCGATGTATGTTCCTTATCCCTGCGGAAGACAGTCGTGGAGGCAGATCCAGTGACGATGCTATTCGAACGTTCCCGTGCAAAAGTTATGAAGCGCACTGCGGCGCAAGTGCGTGGCTTTACGCTCATTGAGCTGATGATTGTGGTTGCAGTGGTCGCAATCTTGTCAGCGATTGCGTACCCCAGTTACACCGAACATGTGCGGAAGTCGAGGCGCGCACAGGCAAAGGTTGACCTGGTGGAATATGGGCAGCTCGCAGAGCGGTTCCACACAGTGCAGAACACATACTCGGGCTTTACTCTGCCGACCAACGTGTCGCCGCGTGAGGGAGGGACGGCGGCTTATACTCTTGCCTTGACACAACAGACGCAGTCCGGATACGTCATCACGGCAACGCCGGCTGCTGCCCAGGCCGCCGACAAGTGCGGCACCTTGAGCATTGATCAGGCTTCTCGCAAGAGCAACTCAAGGGGCAACAAATCGGATTGTTGGTAGTGCAAAAAAACGTCCGAAGGGTGTTGCATCGGGTCTGAATCCTGCTACAATGCGGACCCCGCCCGAATAGCTCAGCCGGTTAGAGCACTTGACTGTTAATCAGGGGGTCGTTGGTTCGAGTCCAACTTCGGGCGCCAAGATGTTCAAAAAGCCGCGACGTGTCGCGGCTTTTTGTTTGCCCGCTCATCGGGCTGCGCAGCTGGTAGGGCTGGTGTAGCGCACAGTGCGCGCCCTTCCGGAGTTGTTGACCACCACGTCAGCGAGGCGCCTAGCGTTGCTGCAGAGGCTTATGGTGATATTCGTGCCACTGCTGCGGCCGTTCGGCAGGAAGCGAACGATTGATCGTCCAGCTGTGCTGACGATATCGATGCCGCCGGTGGCGAAGCCGTACTCCGCTCTGATCACGGATGCGGAAGTTGGCGGCTGCCCGCCGCGCCCTGGATCCTTAAAGAGGATCCATCCTTGGCTCCAGATGCGATCTGTTCGGCAACGTGTGCCGTCAGTGGAGGGGCAAAGGCTGACGGGCTCGCCTTGGGTGACGGCAAGACTTCTGGCCATCGCAAGGTGCGCAGTCAGCAGATGCACGCGGGTGGTCGCTCGCTGCCACTCAATGAGGCTTTTGAAGCTGGGCACGCCGATGGCTGCGCCGATCCCGATGACCGCCATCACGATGAGCAACTGGACTGCGGTGTACCCTCTCGCGCTCAAATAGCCTGCTGCGTCCATTGCGCGTCTCCTTGAAGTGGAGCAAGCAGTCTCAACATTGATTGTTTGCAAGGTAACGCTGCCTCCCCTTGAATGGCTGTCAGGGTTCTACCGATGCTGGCCTCCGTAAATTCGTGCAGCCTCCCGAGATCCGCTCAATGACCGACCGTTTTCAGCTCGTATCCCCTTACTCGCCGGCGGGCGACCAGCCTGCGGCCATCGACAAGTTGGTGGCCAACTTCGAAGCCGGGCTGGCCAAGCAGACGCTGTTGGGCGTGACCGGTTCGGGCAAGACCTACACCATTGCCAATGTGGTCCAGCAGGTGCAGAAGCCGACCCTGGTGATGGCGCCCAACAAGACGTTGGCGGCGCAGCTGTACGGCGAGTTCAAGTCGTTCTTCCCGCATAACGCGGTCGAGTACTTCGTCAGCTACTACGACTACTACCAGCCGGAGGCCTATGTGCCCTCGTCGGACACCTTCATCGAGAAGGACAGTTCGATCAATGAACACATCGAGCAGATGCGTTTGTCGGCGACCAAGACCTTGCTGTCCCGGCGCGATTCGCTGGTGGTGGCGACGGTGTCGGCCATCTACGGCCTTGGCGCGCCGGAGGACTACCTATCGCTGCGTCTGATCCTGTCGGTTGGCGAGCACATCGATCAGCGCCAGTTGATCCGCCATCTCACCGATCTGCAATACACCCGCAACGAGTTCGAACTCACGCGCGGTGCCTTTCGCGTACGCGGCGAGGTGTTGGATGTGTTCCCGGCCGAGTCGGATACCGAAGCCTTGCGCATCGAGTTGTTCGATGGGGACATCGAGCAGCTGACGTTGTTCGATCCGCTCACGGGCGAAACCTTGCGCAAGTTGCAGCGCTACACCGTGTACCCGAAAACCCATTACGCCACGACGCGCGAGCGCACCTTGAGTGCGGTGGACACCATCAAGGAAGAGCTGAAAGAACGCCTGGAACAGCTCTACGCGCAGAACAAGTTGGTCGAGGCCCAACGTCTGGCCCAGCGCACGCAATTCGATCTGGAAATGATGGCCGAAGTGGGTTTCTGCAACGGTATCGAAAACTACTCGCGGCATCTCACCGGCAAGGCGCCGGGCGAGCCGCCGCCGACCCTGTTCGACTACCTGCCGCCGGACGCACTGCTGGTCATCGATGAGTCGCATGTGACCATTCCGCAGATCGGTGCGATGTACAAGGGCGACCGTTCGCGCAAGGAAACGCTGGTGGAGTTCGGTTTTCGCTTGCCGTCCGCCTTGGACAACCGACCCTTGCGTTTCGAAGAGTGGGAGGCGCGTTCACCACGCAGCATCTATGTTTCGGCAACGCCGGGTCCTTATGAGGTACGCGAGTCTGCCGGCGAAGTCACTGAGCTGGTGGTGCGCCCAACCGGTCTGATCGACCCGGTGGTGGAGATCAGACCAGTTGGTACGCAGGTCGACGACCTCATGTCCGAGGTTCACGAGCGCATCAAGCTCGGCGATCGCGTGCTGGTGACCACGTTGACCAAGCGCATGGCCGAGAACCTCACCGAGTACCTGGGAGAACACGGAATTCGGGTGCGCTACCTGCACTCGGATATCGACACCGTCGAGCGCGTGGAGATCATTCGCGACCTGCGCCTGGGCAAGTTCGATGTGCTCGTGGGCATCAATCTGCTGCGCGAGGGCTTGGACATGCCGGAAGTCTCGCTGGTGGCGATCCTGGATGCCGACAAGGAAGGCTTCCTGCGGTCGACCGGGTCGCTGATCCAGACCATCGGCCGTGCCGCACGCAATCTGCGCGGCAAAGCCATTCTGTATGCCGACAAGGTGACGCGTTCGATGCAGGCGGCAATCGACGAGACCGATCGTCGCCGCGAGAAGCAGGTCGAGTACAACCTGGAACATGGCATCACGCCGAAATCCGTCGAACGGCCGATCGCCGACATCATGGAAGGCGCGCGCGACGATGCGGCCGACAAGAAGTCGGGCAAGGGTCGTTCGAAATCGCGCCAGGTCGCAGAGGACGCGCCCGATTACCGTGCCATGAAGCCTGCGGAAATCGCCGGCAAGCTCAAGAGTCTGGAGCAGAAGATGTATCAGCACGCCAAGGATCTGGAGTTCGAGGCCGCGGCTCAAATCCGCGATCAGATCCAGAAGTTGAAAGCGGTAAGTCTGGGCTAGGGCAGGGGGGAGTGGGTTGCTGAAGGGCTTGTAGTCCTTAAATCCCTGCGCTAGAATGCGCGCCCTGCACAGCGCAATGCTGAAGCAGGATTCGGGCGGTTAGCTCAGCGGTAGAGCACTACCTTGACATGGTAGGGGTCACAGGTTCGAACCCTGTACCGCCCACCACTCTAAGTCCAGATGGCACAGGGTCTTGAGTGGATTCAATATCGGCAGCAACGTCTGCCACTGACCCAAAGTGATCCCAAGCAAACGCTCTCGCAGCGTTGGCATGCGTCAGCCCGGGTCTGCTGAACTTAAATCCCAGCCTTTCTGCACTTGCATATGTGCTTGCGCTGCGCGTCGCTTGTCGACTGACGATGCCGAGGCGCCCGTCGCCTATGAAAGTGGCTGGCTGCGATCAAAAAATCCCGCCCAGGTGCGCGGCGTTGCCATGGCGATGCCGAATCGTGCTGCGCCATCTATCTGATCTACACGTTGCCGATGGGGCGAGACGCCAGCGAGTCTCGCCCCATCCGAGCGATGAACTCCCCGCGCCGCTCTCTTCCTATCTTGGAACAGTGGCTTGATCGATGGTCGCGGGGTGACTGTGTAGCGCTCGGCTGATGGGGGCTTTTGCCGCGAATGGGTGCTTCAGGCCGTACGTAAGCTCCCCCGTCAAGCAGACAGTCCAAAAGTAGACCTTCTGGCGTGTTGGTTGCGGTACTCGGTCGGCGTTAGGCCGCCGAGCGCGTCATGGGGCCGCTGTTCGTTGTAATCGATCATCCACCAATGGGTAGCTTCGCGGATATCGTCGAGGCGGGTGAAGAGGTGCTGGTCGAGCACTTCTTCCCGGAAGGTGCGGTTGAAACGTTCGATGAAGGCGTTCTGGTTCGGCTTGCCGGGCTGGATGTACTGGATCGCCACGCCATTGACCTTCAGCCAGCTGGTAAATGCGTCGCCCAGAAACTCTGGTCCGTTGTCGGAACGCACGACCTGCGGCAGGCCATGATCGTGCTTGATCTGCTCGAACACGCGCACCAGACGATGCGAGTTGATCGACGTATCCACCTCGATGTGGAGCACCTCGCGGTTGAAGTCGTCGACCACGTTGAAGGTGCGGAAGCGTCGGCCGCACGCCAGAGCGTCGCTCATGAAGTCGACCGACCAGACGGTATCAGGCAACCTTGGGACATACAGCGCGACACGCTCGCGCTTGGGAAGCCGCCGCTTCGCAGCGCGGCGCAGGTTGAGCCGCATGGCCTTGTACACGCGATAGATTCGCTTCGGGTTCCAGTCAGGTCGCGTCCTGCGCAGTACGTCGCTGCATTTCCAAAAGCCGCGACTGGGGCGGTCTTCGACGACACGTGCGATCGCCGCGATCAACTCGGCATCGCGTACTGTCCAGTCGAGCGGTGGCGCATACCACGCCGCACGTGCAAGCCCGACGCATGCACAGGACCGACGCAGCGGCCGCGCGTGTACCTCGATCAGGTACCGCACGGCCTCGCGCTTGCGCGCCGGCCCTAGAGTTTTTTTGCGATGAGATCCTTCATGGCCGCATTGTCGAGCGCCAACTCGGCGTACATCCGCTTGAGCTTGGCGTTCTCCGACTCAAGCTCCTTGACCCGCCGCAGCTCCGAAGCCTCCAGGCCTCCGTACTTACTCTTCCACTGGTAGTACGTCGCTGTGCTGATACCGACCTGGCGACAGATGTCCTTGACCGGCACGCCGGCGTCGGCCTGCTTGAGCGTCGCGACGATCTGCGTCTCGGTGAACTTTGAGGTGCGCATAGAACCTCCTGGCTGAGGTAACGATGCCAGAAATATCCACTTATGCGGTGTCTGTCAGGCTGGGGAGCTTACGCGTAAGCCAGGCGATCGGAGTGACTTTCGGCGCGTAGGCGGTGGGCGGTCCAGGTCTCACCCCGGCCATATGCGTTTTCGAAAGCGCGCCGGGAGTCCCTCGACTGCGAAAACGAGTGTTCCGTGCGGCTGTTTCGCGAGGCAGCGCTGTCGGCCGCAGCCCGGTCCGCCGAAACCGCTTTTACCGTCACACGTCTTGCTTTAGCATCGCCACCGCGCTGACGGAAAGGAAGGCTGGCGATGGACGAATATCAGCACACCGTGCTGACCAGGGGCGGATATCGCGTTGTGGCGATTACGCGTGACGAGGTGTACGCACCCGACGCGGTCGTGGCATACGCCGTTGTGACCGATGCGGGTACGCGAATCACGCCGGATTTGTCCCTGGACCAGGCCAAGGTCTGGATCGATTCGCTGGTGGAGAGCGAGAGCGGCGGGCGCAAGTCCGAGCTTGTCGATCATAAGCCGGTCGTGCTTTGCTAGCCCGCCATCGTGATGCAAGCCTAAGGAGAAGGGCGCATGTCCAAACCCAAAATCATCGCAATCGCCACGCTGGTGGCGGTCCTAGTCGGATACTGCCTGTCTGGCTATCTGACCCTGCTGTTGCTGCGGCTCGACACCGGTCTGTACGGGTGGGACACCTACTACCGCTATTTCAGTGCGCTTGGGTTGCCCCAAGTGGCGCCTTACGCGACCAAGATCAAGATTGCGGGCGTGCTTGGATTCGGCCTGCCGGTGCTGGTCTGGGCGATTGCCGTTGTGCTCATCGTCAAGCCCAAGGCGCGCGCCCTGCACGGTGACGCGCGCTTCGCCGGCGCCGCCGATCTCTCCAAACATGGGCTGTTCAAGCCCAGCGGAAACGGCATCGTCGTCGGCAAGTTCAACGGCAAGCTGGTGCGATTGAGCGGCCAGCAATTCGTGATTCTTGCTGCGCCGACGCGCTCGGGTAAGGGTGTCGGCGTCGTCATCCCGAACCTCTTGGAGTATCAGGAGTCGGTGGTGGTCCTGGACATCAAGCAGGAAAACTTCGACCTGACCAGTGGTTGGCGCGCCAGCCAGGGCCACGAGGTCTTCCTGTTCAATCCGTTCGCCGAAGATCGTCGCACGCATCGCTGGAATCCGTTGACCTACGTGTCGAACGACCCCGCATTTCGCGTTTCGGATCTGATGAGCATTGCGGCGATGCTGTATCCAGATGGGTCGGACGACCAGAAGTTCTGGGTCAGCCAGGCGCGTAATGCCTTCATGGCATTCGCGCTGTACCTGTTCGAAAACTGGGACGAGGAGCTCGCGCTCGGTTTTCCGGGCGGGGCGGGGGCACCCACCTTGGGCGGGATTTATCGCCTCTCTTCGGGTGACGGCACCGATCTCAAGAAATACCTGAAGTCGCTGTCCGAGCGGCGGTTCCTCAGCAGCAACGCCAAGTCGGCCTTTGCCAACATGCTGTCCCAGGCGGATGAGACCTTCGCCTCGATCATGGGCACCTTGAAGGAGCCGCTCAATGCGTGGATCAATCCGGTGCTGGACGCCGCCACCAGTGCGGACGACTTCGTGCTCACGGACCTTCGCAAGAAGAAGATGACCATCTACATCGGCATCCAGCCCAACAAGCTTGCCGAAAGCCGCCTGATCATCAATCTGCTCTTCAGCCAGATCATCAACCTCAACACCCGCGAATTGCCCAAGTCCAACCCTGAGCTCAAATATCAGTGCCTGTTGCTGATGGACGAATTCACCTCGATCGGCAAGGTGGACATCATCGCGACCGCGGTAGCCTACATGGCCGGCTACAACATCCGCCTGCTGCCCATCATCCAGAGCATGGCCCAGCTGGACGCGACCTACGGTAAAGATCTGTCACGCACCATCATCACCAACCACGCCCTGCAGATCCTCTACGCACCGCGTGAGCAGCAGGATGCCAACGACTATTCCGAGATGCTGGGTTACACCACCATCAAGAAGAAGAATGTCACCCGAGGGCGGGAGACCACCCACAGCGTGTCAGAAGAGCGTCGGGCGCTGATGTTGCCGCAGGAACTCAAGGCCATGGGCAACGAGAAGGAAGTGTTCTTGTACGAGGGGATCCCGCATCCGGTGAAGTGCGACAAGATTCGCTACTACGAGGATCGCTACTTCACTGCGCGTTTGTTGCCGAAAACTGAAGTGAAAACGCTTACCATCAAAGTGTGATGACTGCCTCGTTTGCGGTGCGGGGCTTGGCGCGCAATTCTTGACGGATCTGCTTGTTAAGGGCAAAGTTAGCAAGAATCTGCGGTATGGATAGATGGTCGTAGGGGAGCGGCGCCGGATGGGCCGTACTGGAGTAAGGCTATGGATGGTTTTTCAGCGTATTCATTTTTCTTGGCAGCACAGACTCGCAACTGGGACGCCCCGGCGAGTTGGAGGACTGCGAGAAACGCATCAATAACAGGTTTCCTCCGGTACCCACTGGTGCGCGGAGGCTTAGTGCTGTCCGTCTTAAGCCCGAAATTTCATGAGTTGGAGAAGTCAGAGTGAATCCGATGTATGTGTCCAAGCTGTCGTTGGTGCTAGTGGCTGCAGCATTGGTAGGCGCGTGCGCGACCAAGCCTGCTCCTGACTTTGGTGGCCG
This sequence comes from Xanthomonas sp. NCPPB 3569, assembly GCF_041475645.2. NCBI lineage: Bacteria > Pseudomonadati > Pseudomonadota > Gammaproteobacteria > Lysobacterales > Lysobacteraceae > Xanthomonas > Xanthomonas sp. NCPPB 3569. The sequence goes on along the minus strand of NZ_CM192969.1, from coordinate 3,115,098 downwards.
TTGGAAGCACGTCAACCACTTTGACGAGGCGCCTACCGAGATCCCGCTCTACACCTCGTACACGTATCAGGCCACGCCCATGGACGGCACGTTGAAGACCATGCTGGAGCGCTGGGCGGCGGACTCCAATATGCAGCTGTCCTACAACTTGCCATCGGACTACACCTTGATCGGGCCGGTTTCCGCAATCAGCACGACCAGCGTCCAGCAGGCTGCAACCGAGCTGAGTGCCGTGTACGCAGCTCAAGGGGTTTCGGTGTCGGTTTCTGCCAACAAGTTGTTGGTTCAGCCAGTGCCAGTGTCGTCTGGCGCCAAGCTCTAAAGGTTGCTGTCGGCTCGATGCCTGTCAGGCATGGAGCCGGCGGTGTTCCTACCTTCTCAAGTACCCGCGACGCGTTGCGGCAATAGTTTCAGGCCTGACAAGGCCTTACGGTGACGGATCTAGACATGTTGCGTAAGAAGGTCAGTGAAAAGGACGGCTCCGCCCAAGTAGGTGCGGCCGTTCAAAAAGCGGTGAATTACGAGGTCAGCATTGCAGACCTCGCGCGTCGCAGCGAAAAGCGTGCCTGGATCGTGGCGACCTTGTCGATGCTGGTCACCGTCATGACAGCGGGCGGCTACTACTACATGCTGCCGCTGAAGGAAAAAGTGCCGTATCTGGTCATGGCAGATGCGTATTCGGGCACTAGTACCATCGCCAAGCTTGAGCCCAACTTTGGCGGTCGGGCCATCAGCACCAGCGAAGCGCTGGCGCGCAGCAATATCGCACGGTTCATTATTGCGCGTGAGTCTTACGACGCCTCGAACATAAGCGATCGTGATTGGAATACCGTGGTAGCAATGGCAACCACCGGCGTGCTGGCAGAGTATCGGGCCCTTCACGCTGCCAATAACGCTGCCAGGCCGTTCAACGTTTATGGTAGAAATCGCGCGATCCGCATCAGCATATTGAGTATCACACTTATCGGCGGCAAGGGTAAGCCGTTTACGGGGGCTACTGTGCGCTTTCAACGCAGCCTTTATGATAAGAGTTCAACAGTATCCACACTATTGGATAACAAGATTGCGACGATGGAGTTCGCTTATCAAGATAATCTGCAGATGAGCGACGACTTGAGGGTAGAAAATCCACTGGGTTTCCGGGTTTCTGACTATCGCGTAGACAACGACTACTCCGCATTGCCTGCGGTTCCAGCTTCTGGAGCTCAGGCCCAAGTCCCAACAGCCGCGCCGGGAGTCTCTGCCACGCAACCAGGACTGCCAATGACGGCTGCGCCCCCCGTCCCAGGGGCCGTACCACAAGGATCCCTGCCTCTACAGCAGTCTGTTCCGCCAGCGGGAACAGTCCAGCAGCAACCGGGGGCAATGTACCCTAATCAGGCTCAGCCGGCGATTCAGCCTCAAGGAACAATAAATAATGTCAATGGAGCGAACGGTAGATGAAATTCTTTAGCCGACACAGGATGGCGCTACCAGCGTTGATTCCATTACTCCTTTTTGTTTTCCCTGCTGTTGCGCAAGTCGTGCAAGAGTATGAGTACGAGCCAAATCGCATCTACCCAGTCCGAACCGGTCTTGGTATTACAACCCAGGTTGAGCTTAGTCCAAACGAGAAAATTCTGGACTACAGTACCGGTTTCACAGGCGGTTGGGAGTTGACCCGTCGTGAAAACGTGTTTTATTTGAAGCCTAAGAACGTCGATGTCGACACGAATATGATGATTCGTACGGCAACGCACTCCTATATTCTTGAGCTCAAAGTTGTTGCAACCGATTGGCAACGATTGGAGCAGGCGAAGCAAGCTGGTGTGCAGTACAAGGTTGTTTTTACTTACCCTAAAGACACCAGTTTCAACGGGGCTGAGGAGGCAGTTGCGGTGAAAGATGGCCCGCAGTTGAATTCTAAAATATTGAAGGATCGTCGTTATTATTACGATTATGATTATTCAACCCGGACCAAGAAATCCTGGCTGGTCCCGAGTCGGGTATATGATGATGGGAAGTTCACTTATATAAATATGGATTTGACTCGCTTCACTACCGGCAACTTTCCGGCCGTTTTTGGTCGAGAAAAAGAGCATAGCGAAGATTTTCTGGTCAATACGACAGTGGAAGGAAATACATTGATCGTGCACGGCACCTACCCATTTTTGGTGGTTCGCCATGGCAACAATGTGGTCGGTCTGCGAAGGAATAAGCAAAAGTGAACTCAAATCCGCCAAACAATTCAGATGAGCGCATCCACGGAGAGAGCGATGCGCAGGCACGTGCTGAGCACGACAGTAATCCCTATTTTGCAAGGCAGCGCGCAACCGAGTCTCCAGACTTGGATGCAAATGAGCCCGTTCTTCAGTCTAACGACTTAAAGCGGCTTAACCGTAAAGCTCTATTTTTTCTGGCTGGCGTTGCACTGCTGCTGGTTCTCGCGATTTTCTGGCTTGTGTCGCGCGATTCGAAGAAAGCAGAGGTAGTGAAGCCGCGTGCAGAAACCGTGGTAGCGCCCGCTCTTCCTCAAAACATCACTCCAACAGCGGAGCCTGATCCGGTGCCGCTTGCTCAGCAGCAGTATCTGCCGCCGCTGCCGGTGACGCAGCCGCCCGAGTACAACAGTGCCCCTATCACAGCTGCTCCTGAGAGAGAAAGGGGGCCTACATTGCTCGAAAGGCGTATTCTAGCTGAACAAGATGCTAGGGCCGGTGCTCCCAGTGCTCCGGCGGCGAATGGACTTCTTGGAGCACAATCGCCTGCAGATCAGGAAGATAATCAAGTAACTTTGGCCAAGCCAATCAGTAATCCAGATGGACTGCTAGTCCGTGGGACTTATATACGGTGCATATTGGAGACGCGAATTATTAGCGATTTCGATGGATTTACTTCATGCATTGTTACTGAGCCTGTGTACTCGATCAACGGCCACAAGTTGCTCTTGCCGAAAGGGTCGAAGATGTTGGGTCAGTACGCAGCCAAGGAGCCAACATCTGCGCGCATGCAGGTGGTCTGGGATCGGATCACAACGCCAAACGGGCTCGACGTGAAGCTGGAAGGGCCTGGTATCGATAATCTTGGTAGTGCGGGTCACCCAGGTCAATACGATGCCCATTGGGGTAACAAGATTGCGTCTGCGCTTTTCATAAGTATGCTCAGTGATGCTTTCAAGTATGCTGCGGCTGAATACGGCCCTCAGACTACGACCGTTGGTGTGGGTAGTGGTGTTATCACTCAGCAACCATTCGAAAGCAATACTGCGCGCAGTATCCAGGATATTGCGGAGCAGGCCGTCGCCAAGTCTGGTCGCCGTCCTTCTACTGTTACGATTAACCAGGGAACCGTTCTGAATGTCTACGTCGCCAAAGACGTTGATTTCACAGCGGTGCTGCCGAAGTGAACGACGCTTTCGCTGTGACAATCGAAGATTCACCAGTCGCGAGGATCTCAAATGATTTCCTGGACTATCAATATTCTGTGCTCGGGATATTGGATTATCTCAATTCTCCGGAAGTTACGGAGATTTGCATCAATCGTCCAGGGGAACTTTATCTTGAAACCATCAATGGTTGGCAGCGAGTAGATGTACCTTCTTTGACCTTCGACCGTGCAAGACAGTTTTGCACCGCGGTTGTAAACGAAAGCAACACCGGTCAGCGGATTACTGACGCTGATCCGGTGGTTTCATTGACATTCCCCACCGGGCAGCGTGCACAGTTTGTAATTCCCCCGGCCTGCGATGCTGGTAAGGTGTCGATCACAATTCGGCTGCCTTCGAAGCACACCAAGACCCTTGAGCAATACAAGCACGACGGGTTCTTCGATCAGGTTTTGGAGCAAGCTGCTGACGTCAGTGATCAGGACCGCGAGCTGCTTGATCTTCGACGCAATAGAGACTACTCAGAGTTCTTCAAAAAGTGTGTTCTTTATAAAAAGAATGTCGTGGTTGCAGGCGCCACCGGAAGTGGCAAGACCACTTTTATGAAAGCTCTAGTGAATCACATTCCCAATGAGGAGCGTTTAGTTACTATCGAGGATGCACGTGAGCTATTCATCAGTCAGCCTAATTCTGTGCATCTCCTTTATTCGAAAGGAGGTCAAAGCGCTAGCAATGTGACGGCCAAGAGCTGTATGGAGGCGTGTCTGCGCATGAAGCCAGATCGGATCATATTGGCTGAGTTACGTGGTGATGAATCGTTTTATTTCATACGAAACTGCGCATCGGGGCATCCTGGCTCGATCACAAGTTGTCACGCAGGTAGTGTTGAGCAGACCTGGGATCAACTGGCACTGATGGTTAAAGCCTCGAACGAAGGTTCAGGGCTAGAATTTGACGTGATCAAACGCCTGCTGCGTATGACGATCGACATCGTTGTGCACATCAAGGCACATGCAGGCAGGCGTTACATCACAGGGATCGATTTTGATCCTGTTAGAACCCTTCGGGGCGGTTAGATCGCCGTTACCGGTGGGCACCGTATGAGCTTAAGGAAACCACTATGTCGCCTGGTATGGAACTGATGGGGTGCACTGGATTGGCTGTTCCCGGCGAAGTGATGCAGCACGTCGTCCGGGTAGAGTCTTCGCGGAATCCCTATGCGATCGGTGTAGTCGGCGGGAGACTCGTTCGAGAGCCGAAAGGACTGGAAGAAGCTGTTGCTACCGCAAAGATGCTAGAGCAGAAGGGATACAACTTTTCGCTGGGGCTGGGCCAGGTCAATCGATACAATCTTTTGAAGTACGGCATTACCAGCTATGAGATGGCATTTGCCAAATGCCCAAATCTCGTTGCGGCCTCTCGGATTCTAGCCGAGTGTCATTCTCGTTCCGGTGCAGATTGGGGTAAGTCTTTTAGCTGCTACTATTCCGGAAATTTTGAAACTGGTTTCAAGCATGGATACGTCCAGAAAATTTATGCATCCATTCGCCAGTCAGGAGCGGCGGCTGGAGGCGCGGAGCCGATCAGTGTCATTCCCAATCGGCCAATCAAAATCAAGGTACAGAGCTCGGTGCGGCAGGCAGCGGCCGAGTTGACCGACGCTCTTGTTTCCCGCCGTATTCAAGATTTAAGTCAGCGGTCCTTTCGTGACGACCAGAGATCGGATGCTAACGTAGGGTCACCCTTAGATCAGGGACAGGCTCAACCTTCTCCAACGCCTGCCACCCCTAGCGATCTATACGTCATTCAATCGACCGGCCAGGGTCATGGCGTCGCCGTTCCCGCTTCCGCCGCTCGGCCACGGCCCGTAAGTCCTGCTTTGCAACCCGCTCCGACTGAAGCGCCGACGCTTCCTCAGAAGGGGCAGGTAGATAATGCTTTCGTTTTTTGACAAGGATGAAAAAATGCAATGGATAGCTGTGTGTCCCCCTGTTCTAGGAGATAATTGATGAAAATGTTAAATGATAAGCAATTGGTTGCCGATGCTAAAATGATTGGTATACAGGCCCTAAAGGCCGTAATTTTTACCTCCGCCTTGCTGGTTGCGGGAGGCGCGGGTGCACAGGTGGGTGATCTGGCAAAGACTGACGAAAAGGTCTGTGGATTCTTGGATAATATTAATTCGCTGCTCACCATGGGCTCTGTTGCAGTTGTGACGATTGCAGTGATTGTCGCTGGTTATCAGATTGCATTTGCTCACAAGAGAATATCCGAGGTTTCGCCGATTCTGATTGGCGGTGTTTTAATTGGCGCTGCAGGACAGATTGCAAACATGGTCATCGGTAAGCGCGATAGTCAGTGCCAAGGCGAGGCGGCGATGGCTTTGTTCCAAGCTCTGCATCATTATGCATAAGGATGTACTCTTTCGTGGTTGCACCCGTCCTGCAATGTTTTTAGGGGTTCCTTATATTCCTTTTTTCATTGGTGCTGGCGGTGGCCTCATGATGGGTATGTATTTTAATCTTTGGTTTTTACTGACTATTCCCGTCATTGTTTTCGTCATGCAGCAAATGGCTAAGCGTGATGAAATGATTTTTAGATTGTTGGCGTTGCGGTGGTTGTTTAGATTTCGTGCTCGAAATCTTCAACGATATTCGGGTATGTGGATTTTTAGCCCTAATGAATATCGTAAAGTTCCTCCTGGAAAGCGTTAATTGAAGGACGTCTTGAATGGCCAACCCCATGCACAAAGGTGCATGGGGTTGATATTTTTAATGATCTAAGTTTTTCAATGCCTTTTTACTCTTATTGGTAAGGTCATGTTTAGTCCAGATAGCCCGATCAGCGAATTTGTCTCTATTTCGACGCATGTTGCCCCGTCGGTTCTTAAGGAAACTCTGAACAATCCATCGTGATCTGCCACAATCGATCAACGACCCGAGTAGACGATTTCGATGCAGCTGACCTTCGGCGACGCGGAGTACAACGGCAAGCGCAAGCGCAAGCGGACGCGGCGTGAGGTGTTCTTGGCCGAGATGGACCAGGTCGTGCCGTGGAAGGACCTGCTGGCGCTGATCGAGCCGCACTACCCGAAGTCGGGGCAGCCGGGGCGACAGCCGTATCGGCTGGAGACCATGCTGCGCATCCACTTTTTGCAGCAGTGGTATGCACTGAGCGATCCATCGGCGGAAGAAGCGCTGTACGACACGGTGTCGATGCGCCGTTTCGCCAAGATCGGCGGGCTGGATGAGGTGCCGGACGAGACGACGATTCTCAACTTCCGCCATCTGTTGGAGCAGCACGATTTGGCGCGCAAGCTGTTCAATCGGGTCAACGCGCACCTGTCGCGCAAGGGGCAGAGCTTGCGCGGCGGGACGATCGTGGACGCCACGATCATCGCTGCGCCCAGCTCGACCAAGAACAAGGATGGCGAGCGCGATCCGGAGATGCACCAAACCAAGAAGGGCAACCAGTACTACTTCGGGATGAAGGCGCACATCGGGGTGGACGATGACTCCGGGCTGGTGCACCACGTGGAGTGCACGGCGGCCAACGTGGCCGATATCACACAAGCGCACAAGCTGCTGCACGGCAAGGAGGACACGCTGTGCGCGGACAGCGGCTACACCGGGCTTGAGAAACGCGAGGAGATGAAGCGCAAGCGCAAACTGCGCTACCTGATCGCGGAGAAGCCCTCGAAGCTGAAGCAGATTAAGAACAAGCGCGAACTGAAGTTGGCCAAGCGCTGGGAGCACACAAAAGCCAGCCTGCGTGCAAAGGTGGAACACCCGTTTCGGGTGATCAAGCGCCAGTTTGGCTACGTCAAGGTGCGCTATCGCGGTTTGGCGAAGAACACCGCACAGATGCTGATGCTGTTTGCGCTGTCGAATCTGTGGCTGAAGCGCAAAGAGTTCATTACCGCCGCGGGGTAGGTGCGCCCGTAATCGGGACGATACCCCGAAAAAGCGCCAAAAACGGCGAAAAACCGAGGATCTGAGCGCGGTCACCGCGACCGATATGGCTTACCACATCCTCCGATCGCGTTGTTCAGACCTTCCTTAAGACAACAGGAGGTGATTATCTTCTGATCTGGCATCTTGCGGGCCTACCATTTGTCGGACGGGATGAATGTGAGCTAGAGCAGCGGCATAATACGTTTAATCGACTTCTGCAGACACTGCGTGCGCCGGATTTCGCTAACGTTGCATTTTGGGTGCACGATGTTCGTCGCCGCCGCAAGATTGGAGATGAAAGTCGCTTCAAACAGGCATTTAATCAAAACCTGTCTGACGAGTATTATTCTGCATTGTCTTCCCAGAAAATCATGCAAAATGAGCTTTATTTCAGCATGATTTATCGTCCAGTGATAACTGGTAGAAGGTTGGTTGAAAAGTCTGCTGATCCTGAACGCATCCGCTCAGAGGAAGAGCAGGCTGTTGCAAAAATGATCGAACTTGCCACGAACGTCGAGGCAGTGCTCAAGGATTATTCGCCTTATCGGCTAGGAATGTACGAAGCAAAAAATGGCATTGTTTTTTCCGAAACTCTAGAGTTTTTAGGATATTTGCTGAATCGTATTGATGAGCCGGTTCCGGTATTGCAGGCCCCCGTACAAGCTTACTTGCCTGTAAGCAAGCATATGTTTGCAAATAAAACAGGTGATTTCGTTATACGGACGCCTGACGGAATTAATCACTTTGGCGCGATTCTTAATGTTAAAGAGTATGCGGATGGTACATATCCAGGCATCCTCAATGGCTTGAAATATCTTGATTTTGAATATGTAGTGACTCACTCCTTTAGTCCTGTCGGCCGACATGAGGCATTGAAGGTGCTGGAACGTACTAAGGGCATGATGATTTCGTCAGGTGACAAATCGTCTAGCCAGATACGTGACCTGGATATAGCTATGGATGACGTTGCCTCCGGTAACTTCGTCCTTGGTGAGTATCATTTCACCATCGCGATCTATGCTGATAGTCAAGAAAAGCTTGCGCGTCAAATTGCTACTACCAGAGCAGAATTGTCTAATGCAGGCTTCGTATCCTCAAAAGAGGATTTGGCCGTAGCTTCGTCTTTTTATGCGCAGTTGCCTGGGAATTGGCGCTTTCGTACGCGTATCGCAAATCTTAGCTCACTTAATTTTCTGGGTCTTTCACCGCTGCATAATTTTGCGCAGGGGAAGCAGCGAAACAATCCATGGGGCGAGTGTGTTACTACTCTGCAGACGACTAACGGCCAGCCCTACTACTTTAATTTCCATGCTACGCATCCTGCTGAAAATTCACTGGGTGAAAAAGCAATTGCTAACACAATGGTAATTGGTAAATCTGGCACCGGCAAAACTGCTTTAATTAATTTCTTATTAAGTCAGGTTCAGAAGTTCGATCCTATTCCGACCATTTTCTTCTTTGATAAAGATCGGGGGGCTGAGATTTTCGTGCGCGCTTGTGGGGGGAATTATTTGGCGCTCGAAAACGGTGTGCCGACTGGTTTCAACCCGTTTCAATGCGAGAGGAACGAGGCGAATACTCAATTTCTTGCAGAGCTAATCAAGGTGTTAGGCGGTAAGTCTGAATACAGCTCGCGTGAAGAGGAGGATATATTCAGGGCTGTGGAGGGGATGCTGGATACCCCGATGCATCTGCGTAGCATGAGTAATTTTCGTAAAAGTCTACCCAATATGGGTGACGACGGGCTTTATGCCCGACTGCGACGATGGACAGCCGGTAATTCGCTTGGTTGGGTGTTCGACAATCCACTAGATACGATTGATTTGCAGAAAGCCTCTATTATTGGTTTTGATTACACGGATATGATTGACAATGCCGAGGTGCGCGCCCCGGTTATCAACTACCTGCTGCATAGGCTTGAATCTTTGATAGATGGACGCCCTCTAATTTACGTCATGGATGAATTCTGGAAGATCCTCGATGGCAAAGGGGGGCTGAAGGAGTTTGCGAAAAACAAACAAAAGACTATTCGAAAGCAGAATGGAATGGGTATATTTGCGACCCAAAGTCCAGAGGATGCACTTGCCAGCGATATTGCTGCGGCGCTCATCGAGCAGACCGCCACTATGATTTTGCTGCCCAACCCTAATGCTAGTCGTGACGACTATATCGAGGGTCTCAAGCTCACTGACGCCGAGTATCAGGTCGTGGTGTCACTGGACGAGCGGTCGCGTTGCTTCCTGGTCAAGCAAGGGCATGCCTCAGCTGTGTGTCAGCTCAATTTGCGAGGCATGGACGACGCGCTTTCCGTGATTTCTTCTTCCACTGACAACATCGAAATTATGCATGATGTCTTGTCGCGTAAGGCAGGTCAGTTGGGAGTAAGTATTGACCAGCTCACGCCCGAACAATGGCTAGGGAAGGTCTGAACAACGCGATCGGAGGATGTGGTAAGCCATATCGGTCGCGGTGACCGCGCTCAGATCCTCGGTTTTTCGCCGTTTTTGGCGCTTTTTCGGGGTATCGTCCCGATTACGGGCGCACCTACCCCGCGGCGGTAATGAACTCTTTGCGCTTCAGCCACAGATTCGACAGCGCAAACAGCATCAGCATCTGTGCGGTGTTCTTCGCCAAACCGCGATAGCGCACCTTGACGTAGCCAAACTGGCGCTTGATCACCCGAAACGGGTGTTCCACCTTTGCACGCAGGCTGGCTTTTGTGTGCTCCCAGCGCTTGGCCAACTTCAGTTCGCGCTTGTTCTTAATCTGCTTCAGCTTCGAGGGCTTCTCCGCGATCAGGTAGCGCAGTTTGCGCTTGCGCTTCATCTCCTCGCGTTTCTCAAGCCCGGTGTAGCCGCTGTCCGCGCACAGCGTGTCCTCCTTGCCGTGCAGCAGCTTGTGCGCTTGTGTGATATCGGCCACGTTGGCCGCCGTGCACTCCACGTGGTGCACCAGCCCGGAGTCATCGTCCACCCCGATGTGCGCCTTCATCCCGAAGTAGTACTGGTTGCCCTTCTTGGTTTGGTGCATCTCCGGATCGCGCTCGCCATCCTTGTTCTTGGTCGAGCTGGGCGCAGCGATGATCGTGGCGTCCACGATCGTCCCGCCGCGCAAGCTCTGCCCCTTGCGCGACAGGTGCGCGTTGACCCGATTGAACAGCTTGCGCGCCAAATCGTGCTGCTCCAACAGATGGCGGAAGTTGAGAATCGTCGTCTCGTCCGGCACCTCATCCAGCCCGCCGATCTTGGCGAAACGGCGCATCGACACCGTGTCGTACAGCGCTTCTTCCGCCGATGGATCGCTCAGTGCATACCACTGCTGCAAAAAGTGGATGCGCAGCATGGTCTCCAGCCGATACGGCTGTCGCCCCGGCTGCCCCGACTTCGGGTAGTGCGGCTCGATCAGCGCCAGCAGGTCCTTCCACGGCACGACCTGGTCCATCTCGGCCAAGAACACCTCACGCCGCGTCCGCTTGCGCTTGCCGTTGTACTCCGCGTCGCCGAAGGTCAGCTGCATCGAAATCGTCTACTCGGGTCGTTGATCGATTGTGGCAGATCACGATGGATTGTTCAGAGTTTCCCTAGAAGATTTCTATGCGAATCGTAAGGGTTCTGGCAAGCGTAAGTCGAATAGCGGTAGTGTCGAAGATCGCGTGTAGTTTTTTGATTGATTCGGCCGATGATTTATATAGGGCGCCACGTGCGTAGGACGTTGTCTTGACTCTGTGGCGATGTGGTTCAGGTCTTGGCTTGCTTCGTGTCCGGAGCAGGCCGTCCGCATGGACTTCGCTGTCGACTTTGTCGATTGCCGTTGTTTCATGCAAATACGAACCGCATGGGCGGCGCGCAGGCTGCTGAAATTTTGGCTCCACGAGGGCTAGTTCGAGAATTAGGTCAATAAGCTGCTTTTTGTGCTGTCGCTAAGGCGCTGACAGTAGGTGCTCGCAACAGTGGCTGCCTACGCGATCCGTCCATTGACCACCAGTGATCTGTCCGCAAGAGCAATGAATACGTATGCACGCCCACGCTCTTGCAGCGTCACGCCGCTAGGCTAACGCCCTTAGTCGGTGGCCGTGTTGGCTGCCAGCAGTGGCCCGGGAGGGGCGTGCATGTTGCAGACACCATGTTGGCGCGGGGCGGTCATCTATCAGATCTATCCGCGTAGTTTTCTGGATTCCAACGGCGATGGGGTCGGCGATCTGCCGGGCATCATTGCCAAGCTCGACTACATCGCTGGGCTAGGTGTGGATGCGATCTGGATCTCGCCGTTCTTCAAGTCGCCGATGGCCGATTTCGGCTATGACATCGCAGACTATCGTGCCGTGGATCCGTTGTTCGGAACGCTGGACGATTTCGATCGTCTGCTCGACAAGGCGCATACGCTCGGGCTGAAAGTAATGATCGACCAGGTGCTGAGCCACACCTCGATCGAACATGCGTGGTTCCAGGAAAGCCGCCAGGACCGAACAAATGCGAAGGCCGATTGGTATGTATGGGCCGATCCGCGCGAGGACGGGACGCCGCCCAACAATTGGTTGTCGCTATTCGGTGGTGTGGCGTGGCAATGGGAGCCGCGGCGCGAGCAGTACTACCTGCATAACTTCCTGGTGGATCAGCCCGACCTCAATTTCCACAATATCGAGGTGCAGCAGGCGACCCTGGACAATGTGCGGTTCTGGTTGGACCGAGGGGTGGATGGCTTCCGCCTGGATGCAATCAACTTCTGCTTCCATGACGCGCAGCTGCGCGATAACCCAGCCAAGCCGGCCGACAGGCGGGTGGGGCGGGGCTTTAGCGCGGACAATCCGTATGCCTATCAGTACCACTACTTCAACAACACGCAGCCGGAAAACCTGACGTTCCTGGAACGCCTGCGTGCGCTGCTTGACCGCTATCCCAATGCGGTGAGCCTGGGCGAGATTTCTTCGGAAGACTCGCTGGCGACCACGGCCGAATACACCGCCAAGGGCCGCTTGCACATGGGCTACAGCTTCGAGTTGCTGGTGCAGGACTACAGCGCGGCCTATATCCGCGAAACGGTGAGCCGGCTCGAGGCCACCATGTTGGAAGGATGGCCGTGCTGGGCGATTTCCAATCATGATGTGGTGCGTGCGGTGACGCGTTGGGGCGGCGAAGAAGCATCGCCTGCGTTCGCTCGCATGGTGGTGGCGCTCCTGTGTTCGTTGCGCGGTTCGGTCTGCCTGTACCAAGGCGAGGAGCTTGGGTTGAGTGAGGCGGATGTGGCCTTCGAGGATCTGCAGGATCCGTACGGCATCACGTTCTGGCCGACCTTCAAAGGCCGCGACGGGTGCCGTACGCCGATGCCGTGGACCGATGCGCCGTCGGCGGGTTTCACCAGCGGCAAGCCGTGGCTGCCGTTGTCCGAGCCGCACCGTCTGGCTGCAGTGAGTGTGCAGCAGGACGATGCCCAGTCTGTGCTGAGTGCCGTGCGGGCATTTCTTGCCTGGCGTAAGGGCATGCCAGCGCTACGCGAAGGCGCGATCATGTTCTACGACACAGCAGAGCCGGTGCTGATGTTCCGGCGTGAGCATGCGGGCCAGGTCATGCTGTTGGCGTTCAATTTGTCCTCCGACGTTGCCGAGCTTGCGCTGCCTGAAGGCGCATGGGAACAGATCGATGTCCCCGGTGTGGCGCGGGGCGTGATCGAGGATGGACGGGTGAGCTTGCCTGGGCACGCGGTGGTGTGCGCCACGGGCGAGGGCTGATAGCACCGTTTCACAGTCGGGCATGCTGCGATTGAGTGAGACAGGCGAGGCGTTCGATCGGGATGCCTCGCTTTTTTGTATGCGATGTCAGCTACCAATCAGTGCTTGCGCCGGGCGCTGTGCCCGGCAAGCGATTCAAGATGCGTCATATCGAGGGGCTGTTGCAGGAAACGGCAATGCATCTGCGCCGGCCCGATCAAGCTGCAGGCGCAGGGTGCCTGATGACGCTGCGTGCGATCGCGACGTCGTCAATCGACGCGCTTGGCTCGCGTGTTACGGCGTTTGATGCGCATGGTAACGTCGAGAAGCCAGGGGGGTATGTGGCGCTCAGCACACCCGATTCCCTGGATTGAAAGCGGCTGACAGAACGCAGCGAGCATGGCGTGTATGGGGCCCGTTGAGCTGGAGTGCACGAGCAGCACATGCCCCCTTCCAGCTCCGGTATCGCCCGCTTGGCGTTTGCATGGTCTTGTTATTAGCTGCTCTCGTGGCGATTGTGTTTACCCGAATGGTGGTGGTGCTCACTCAAAAGAAAAGCCGCCGGTCTTTAACCGGCGGCTTCTGAGTAGGCAACATGATGAGGTTCTGGGGCAGGGCGCTTTGGGTTGCATTGCGCGTATTGGAGAGCGGCCTTTTTGAAAAATCTACAGAATATGAAGCAGTACACCTGGAGCTGATTGTGTTTGAATCCGTACCCTCACCCCAACCCCTCTCCCGGGGGAGAGGGACTACAGGGCCGCTATTTGTTGCTGCAGCAGATCAGAACTTGTAGTTCACACCCAGCACAAACGTACGGCCCCACTCGATGTATTCCAGCGGGCGGTCCTTGGTTTCTGCATATGTGCGATACGGCGAGTTGCTGAGGTTGCTGGCCTGCAGCAGCAGGGTCAGTCCGGACAGGGCGCTGGCTTCGCTGAAGTTGTAGCTGATCTGCGCGTCGGTGATGTTTTCGCCGACCACGTAGCGCAACGTGCGGTTGCCGTTGAAATTGCCGATTTCGCCGATGAAGTCCGAGCGCCGACGCTGGCTGACGCGTGCTTCGAAGCCCTTGTGCTCGTAGTAGGCAGTCAGGTTGTAGACGCGTTTGGACAAGCCCGGCAGGCTGATTTCACCGTCGCCCACGCTGGAGGCGCTTTCCGGGTCGCGGATCTTGACGTCGCTGTCGTTGAAGGTGGCGCTGGCCTGGATGCCGAAGCCTTCCAAGGGCGCGAAGACCAGATCCAGCGGCAGCGAGGCGGTGAGTTCGACGCCGCGCAAAGTGCCGCCCTTGCCGTTGAACGGGGCGCTGAAGGTGCCGGTGGTCAGCACCGGTGCAGAGCCCGGCGGCGGCACGTAGCCGGCCACCAGTGCGGAGAAATCGTAGTTGTCGCGGCTCTGGGTGTAGATGTAGCTCTTGAGGTCCTTGTAGAAGAACGCCGCGGCCACGTAAGCACGGTCGGCAAAATACTTCTCGTAGGAGATGTCCAGGGCATTGGCGCGCCATGGGTCGAGCATGGGGTTGCCACCGCTGGCTCCGGGGCGCCCGGTCGAGGTGTCGACACCGAATTCCAGCGAGGCACGTAGTTGGTCCACGCGCGGGCGTGCGACCTGCTTGGCCATCGCAAAGCGCAGCGTCTGCTCGTACGGGAACTGGAAAGCCAGGTTCAAGCTGGGCAGCCAGTCGCGGTAGGTCTTGCCATCGTCGATGGGCCGCACTTCGCTACCGGCCGGCTGCGAGGCATCCCAGTAATTCGCCTGCGAGGACTGGTCGGCACTCTGCAGTTGCACGCCGATATTGCCGCGCACACCCACTTCGCCCCATTCGGTATTGATATTTGCACGCAGCCAGGCGGTGGTGATTTTTTCTTCCACCGTCCACGCCTTGGACACCAGGAACGAGGCGTCGTCGCTGGGGTTGAACACCATGTAGCGCGCCACCGTGGCTGGCACATTCCATGCGGGCAGGGAGCCGAGACCGGCAAAGCCGAGATTGACCGGTGCGTATTGCAGATCCGCCGCCACCGTGGCCTCGCCCTGAGCGCCCAGCGTGATGTTGCCTTCCGGCTGGGTCTTCTGCTTTCGGCGATTGGCGTAGTTGACGCCCACATCCAGGTCCGAGAACCAGCTCAGCGCTTCGGGCATCGGGAAGTTGGCCTGCAGGCGCGCGCCCTTGAGCACGTCTTCCACGCTCGGCACTTTGCCGTAGCCGGAACCGTAGATGGTGTTAGTGAGGAACAGCTCGTCCGGATTGGAATAATTCATGCCCGGCGACAGCTGGGAGAAGCCGTTGCCGACGACCGACACGCCCACGGTGTCCAGCTGCGGCATGGGGGCACGCTGAAGATTGTTCTCCAGGTTCAGTTCGTCGCGGGTGGCCTTGGAGTAGTTCAGGTCGGCGACGATCTTGACGGAGCCGGCGGTGATCTCATTATTCCAGCCGAACGCATCGATCTTGTCTTCGCGCTTGTTGTACATGCCACGCACCAACGGATAGACGCCGCTGGCATCGCCGCCAATGAAGGTATTGCGATCGTTGACGCGCACGTTGCTGATGTTCAGGCCGGGCGTGTAGCCGCCGTTGTAGTTGCTCAGATTGAGCTCGAACTGGTTGGCGGTGTCGATCTGCTCGGCTTCGGTGTGGAACGCATCGAGCGTGCTGGTCCAGGCATTGGACGGGCGATACTGCAGCGTGGCCATGACGCCGTCGCGCTTCTGATTGCCGGTGCGCCGCAGGGCCTTGATGCCATCGGAGAAGTACACGCCATCGGCGACGCCAGGACGCTGCCGCTGTGCGTTGACCTGCTGCCACGGTTCGTACAGGCCCACCTGGTTTTCCTGGATCGGCATGTCGGTGTGCGCGTAACCGATGGTCAGGCCGATGGTGCGGTCGGCGAATTGGTCGATGTAGCTGACATTGAAACGGTTGCCATACGGGTCGACGTTGGCGGCCTTGCCCAGCGAATTGCGCTGATAGCGGCCACCGATGGCGATCACGCGCTCGTTGTAGCTGAGCGGGCGTGCGGTCTGCATGTCCACCGTGCCCGACAGGCCCTGTCCGACCAGGCCGGCATCGGGGGTCTTGTAGACGGTGACGCCGCTGACCAGTTCGGACGGGTATTGGTCGAACTCCACGCTGCGGTTGTCGCCGGTGCTGACCACTTCGCGCCCGTTGAGCAGCGTGGTGGAAAAGTCCGGCGACAGGCCGCGCACGCTGATCACCTGCGCACGGCCGGCCATGCGTTGCGCAGCCAGGCCGGGCAGGCGCGCCAGCGATTCGGCGATGCTCACGTCCGGCAGGCGACCGATGTCTTCGGCCGAGATGGCTTCCACGATCGACGTGGAGTCGCGCTTGACCGAGATGGCGCCTTCGATTGCGCGGCGCAGGCCGGTGACCTGGACCTTGTCCAGGTCGGTGACCGCACCAGCAGTCTGTTCGGACGCGCCTTGTTGGGCGTCGCTTGCTTGTGCAGGCGCTGCCGTTTGCGCGGCTACCCATGTCGGTGCCATGGCAACAGCCAGGGCGATACTCAGCGCGGAGCGCTTGTGTTTCAACATTTTCCCCTCCCAGGTACATGTTGTTTCTGATTTTTGATCCGGCAGATGCCTGGATGTCATGCGTCGCGCGCCACGATGGACGTTACGCGACTGCGACGTATGGTAGACACGGCACCTGGGTGCAAACGTGCACTGCATACGTATTCACTGCGGTGTTGCGCGATGAAATCGATTCCATCCAGGGCCATGCCGGCGACAGCACGGTGATTGCGCTCGGTAACGACATGGTGCGCGATGCGCAGCAGCGGTACGAGCGCTGCGCCGTGCAATCGATCGCGCCGGCTGTGCATGCCGGCGCCCACGCGATGGCGTAGTCAGCGTTTGCCACCCATCGGAACAAAGCGAATGGCCTGACCACCGCCCGGTGCCAGACGTAGCTCCAACGTATCGGCACTGCTGACCTGACGTTCTTCGCGCACGAAGGCGAACGGGTTGCTGGCATAGTCCGCGCCGTCGCCATCGCGATAGATCTGCGCGGTGTAGCGAACGCCGGGTTCGAGAAAGCCCAGCGGCACCTGCAGCAGGCGGCCGTGTTCGTCGGTGATGCTGCCCAGGAACCAGTCGCGGCTATGCCGGTCCTTGCGTGCGATGGTGACGTAATCGCCTACCTCGCCATTCAGCGCACGGGTCTGGTCCCAGTCCACTGCCACGTCTTCGATGAAGCGAAACGCGTCGCGGTGTTGCAGATAGTGCTCGGGCAGATCGGCGGCCATCTGGATCGGGCTGTAGAGCGTCACATACAGCGCCAACTGACGCGCCAACGTGCTGGGAATCGCCTGGCCGTTGCGGCCCTTCAGGCTGACGATGCCAGGCGTGTAATCCATCGGCCCTGCGAGCAGCCGGGTAAACACCAGGTTGACTTCGTGCTCGGGCGGATTGGGCGGCTGGCCCCAGGCGTTGTATTCCATGCCACGCGCGCCTTCGCGCGAGATCCAGTTGGGATAGGTACGGCGCAGCCCGGTGTCCTTGATCGGCTCGTGCGCATTGACCGCGATGTGGCGTTGCGCTGCTTCCTGCACCACGTGCAGGTG
The DNA here is from genome assembly GCF_041475645.2 of Xanthomonas sp. NCPPB 3569. Lineage (NCBI taxonomy): Bacteria > Pseudomonadati > Pseudomonadota > Gammaproteobacteria > Lysobacterales > Lysobacteraceae > Xanthomonas > Xanthomonas sp. NCPPB 3569. The sequence goes on along the minus strand of NZ_CM192969.1, from coordinate 3,097,491 downwards.
GTGACGCGCCATCCATTGCCCATCGTGCCATTCGCGCAGCGGCGTGCCGCCCGCGGGATTGCGCCGCTCCACCTGGCCGTCGTCGCAGACATAGCCGGTCTTGACCGAGTCCACGCCGAAGCGCGCATACAAGTCCATCGCTTCGGCGATTTGATCTTCGTAATGGTCCACTGCGCACCCGGTTTCATGATGGCCGATCAGGTGTACGCCCTTGCCGGCGGCGTACTTGCTGAGTGCGGGCAGGTCGAAATCCGGCGTGGGCCGGGTGAAATCGAAGCTGCCGCCATTGCCGAACCATTCCCCGTCCCAGCCGGGATTCCAGCCTTCGACCAGCACGCCGCGAAAGCCGTGGTCGGCGGCGAAGTCGATATAGCGTTTTGTCGTCGCGGTGGTTGCGCCGTGTTTGGGGCCAGTGGCCCAGGTCTGTTGATTGAGATGCATCGACCACCACACGCCCACATACTTGGATGGCTTGATCCAGCTCACCTCGCCCAGCACATTGGGCTCGTTGAGGTTGAGGATGAGGTTGGATTCCACCAGGCCGGTGGCCTGATCGGCGATCTGCAGCGTGCGCCATGGCGTATCGAAGGGCAGGCTGCGGCGTACCTTCCAGCCTTCGGCCGCCGGCGACAGCTGCGCGCGCAGGCGCTGGTTGTCGGTGCGGCGCAGCCACATGCCGGCGTAGTCGACCAAGGCCGCTTCATGCAGTGCGATGTGCAGCCCGCTGTCGGTGCGCAGCGTGAGTGGCGTATGCGCCAGTGCAACCTGGTTCAACGGCGTGTGCCGATACAGATATTCGTAGTGGATCGGCTCGCCTGCGGGAATCCACCACGCATCGGCAGGTTGCGCGATGGCGAATTCGGTTACTTCCTCGTCGATGACTGCCTCGCGCATACCTGCTTGCTTGGGGAAGTGATAGCGCAGGCCCAGCCCGTCGTCGTAGACGCGGAAGATCACCTCGAAGGTGCGCTGCGCACCGTCGCGCTCGCCCAGGCTCACGCGCAATTCGTTGTAGTGATTGCGCACCAGCCGCGTTTCGCCCCAGGGCTGCTCCCAGGTGTCATCGTGGCTTTGACGTGTTTGCGCAAGCACCACCATGCCGCGGTCCAGCCGGCCGTCGCGTAGCTCGAACCCCAGTCGCGAGCGTTGCACCACCGCCTCGCCCAGGCGCTGCACGCGGTAATAAGGCGTGCCGCCATCCACGTCCAGGCTGACCTGCAGCACCTTGTTCGGCGACTCCACGCTGACGGTGGTGGCTTCGGCATGCAGTTGCGGCGCAGTCCCGCCGAACAGCGTGAGGACCAGCAGCTGGGCGATCCATGCGGCGCCCAGTGTCGAGTGCGCTCGACGTGAAGACAGCGGCATATCCCCTCCCAAGGTGACCGTTGCGCAAGCAGTGACTATGCAGTGCCTGGTAGTGGATGCGCCGTGGTGCGCGCTGCTGGAAGCCCATGAATACGTATGCAGTGGTGCGGAACAGTGGAGTGCGCGTCTACCATGGCGACACGGCACCTGGGAGGGTCCGCGCCCGTGGCACGTCCGTGCTGCGCACCATAACGCGTGCAACGAGGGAGGAAGGCCGACGGCGCAAGCTGTCTTGCCGCTTCGATGTTGAAGATGATCTGCATGGCTGCAACGCTGGGCGTTGCGGCAAGCTCGCCGGCACTGGCCGACGAACTGGAATTTCACGGGCGCCGGGCCCAAGCGCAGGCGTTGGAGGATGGCAGCTTCGTGTTGCGCTGGCCGCAAGGCGAACGCCGCATTGCGGCACAACCGATGCGCACGCACACCGCCAGCCCGCTGTTCGACGCCTTGTTCGCGCTGGCACAGCAGGAAATGGCCGACGACCGCGTCGAGGCGATCCGCGACCCCGCCTTCAACGACGGCAGGCCGGTGCCGTGCGCCTGCTTCGAAACCGGCGAGCGCTGGCCGTACGTGTGGACGCGCGATGTCAGCTTTGCGGCCGATCTTGCGTTGGCGCAGCTGGAGCCGGAGCGCACGCGCAATGCACTGCGCTTCAAGCTCTCTGCCGCACGCGATGGGCGCACGCCGGGACTGTTCGTGGCGCAGGACACCGGCTCCGGTGGCAGCTGGCCGATCAGCAGCGACCGTGTGGTGTGGTTCCTTGCCGCGCGCGGCCTGTTGGACGACAAGCCATTTGCCGAACAGGTGTGGCAGGCGCTGCGGGCGACGATTGCGCAGGACCGCGATGCCGTCTTCGACGCTCAGATCAGTCTCTACCACGGCGAAACCTCGTTTCTGGATTGGCGCGAACAGACCTACCCGGACTGGACGCGCGAGGATGTGCGATTCATTGCCGAATCCTTTGCGCTCTCCACCAACGTGCTGCATTACCAGGCATTGCGCCTGGCCGAACAGTTGGCGCGCCAGCATGGCGATGCACGCGCTGCGCAATACGCGCAGTGGGCTGATGCACTGCGCCAGGCCATCGATAGGCGTTTTTGGGATGCGACCAGCAGCCAATACGTCAGCTATCTCGGCAGCGCCGCGCATCCGGTGCGCTACGCCAAGGTGGATCTGCTCGGTCTCTCGCTGGGCGTGCTGGTCGATGTGTTTCCGCCGCAGCGGGCACGCGTTGCGTTGCGCAATTACCCGATGGTCGCGGGTGGCAGCCCAGTGGTGTGGCCGCAGGAGGCCGCGCAGCCGATCTATCACAACCGCGCTGTCTGGCCGTTCGTCAGCGCCTATGCGCTGCGCGCCGCACGCACGCTGGACGATGCGCCACGCATCGCGTTGGAGCTGCAATCGCTGATGCGCGGTAGCGCGCTGGCGGGTTCCAACATGGAAAACTACGAGATGCAGAGTCTTGCTGTGCACGTGGAAGAGGGTGCACGCAGTGGCCCGGTGGTCAACTCGCCACGCCAGCTGTGGTCGGTTGCCGGCTATCTGGCTGCAGTGCGGGAAGGGGTGTTCGGTCTGTCGGCCGATGGCAGCCTGCAGCCGAAGTTGCCGCGGTCCTTGCTGCCCCAGTTGTTTGGCGACGCCAAACAGATCGTGCTGGAACACGGCGCGCAACGGTATGTGCTGCAGCGCCCGGCGAACGATACCGGCGAGTTGCTGGTAGCAGGGCGTATCGAACGGCAGGGTCAGACCACGCTGGTGCAGTTGGTCGGGCGCACTGCCGACCTCACGCCGCCGCCGCGTCCGAAACAGGTGTTCGCACCGCAGACGCCCCAGGCGCCGGTCGCGCAACGGATCGGCAACACGTATCGCATCGGCATTCCGGAAGGAACAACGCTGTATCTGGACGGCCGCGCACTCGATGCCAGCGCGCACTGGGATCTTCCCGACGATGGCCTGCTGCATGTGCTCAGCCTGACCCGGCGGCGCGATGGTCTGGAGTCGCTGCATAGCCCGTCGTTGACGCTGGGCCCACTGCAGCAGTTGCCGGGCAGCCAGCACTGGAGCTGGCGTCCGGCACGTGCAGGCGTGCATCGGGTAGCGCTGCGTTACCGCAATGCCAGTGGTCCAATCAATACCGGTATCACGGCAGCGGTGAAACACCTGGTGCTGGAATGCCCGGGGAAACCTGCGCAATCGCAGGTCATCGTGATGCCGCATAGCGTGGGCGAGCAGCTTTCCACCCAAGTCAGTTTCGATGCGGTGGCGGGCCAGGCCTGTACCTTCCGGCTCGAGAACGGCTTCAACATGAGCGCGTTGGCGCATTTTGCGCAGTACAACGGCGGCCGCGGCGGCCGCGATGGTGTGATCAATGCTGCGCAGGTCAGTGCATTGTTGGTCGGGCCTGCAGCACGCGTGGAGGTCGCGCCATGACCGCCAAGCCACGCTTGAATTTCTGGCAGATCTGGAACATGTGCTTCGGCTTTCTCGGCATCCAGTTCGGCTTCGCACTGCAGAACGCCAATGCCAGCCGCATCTTCCAGACCCTGGGCGCGCAGGTCGACGACGTGCCTGGCCTGTGGATCGCCGCACCGCTCACCGGGCTGATCGTGCAACCGGTCATCGGTTACCTGTCCGATCGCACCTGGACCCCGTGGGGCCGCCGGCGTCCGTACTTCATGGTGGGCGCTGTCTTCACCACGTTGGCCTTGCTGGTGATGCCCAACGCGCCCATGCTCTGGGTGGCCGCCGGCACGCTGTGGGTGCTGGATGCATCGATCAACATCTCGATGGAGCCTTTCCGTGCGCTGGTGGGCGATCAGTTGCCGCCGTCGCAGCGGCCGACCGGCTACGCGATGCAGAGCTTCTTCATCGGCATCGGCGCGATCGTCGCGAGTTTTCTGCCCTGGCTGCTGACCCATTGGGGCATTGCCAACACTGCGCCGCCAGGCCAATTGCCCGACAGTGTGCGCTATGCGTTCTACCTCGGCGCAGCGGTACTGTTCCTGTCGATCACCTGGACGGTGCTGCGTACGCGCGAGTACAGCCCAGCGCAGCTTGCCGGTTTTGACGATGCACATCCGCCTCTCGCGCAGGTGGCAAGCACCGGCATGGCGCCAACGCCCCTGGCAGGCATGCTGTGGTGCGGTCTGGGCGTGCTGCTTGCCGCGGCCATCGCCTGGCAGCATGGCGACCGCATGCTGTATGTGCTGGCCGGGTTGTGTTTTGCCTACGGCGTCTTGCTTGCGTTGGCGCGCATGCTGCCCGCCACCAGTATGTTGGTGGCGATCGTGCAGGACGTGCGCAGCATGCCGGCGACGATGCGCCGCCTGGCCTGGGTGCAGTTCTTCTCGTGGTTTGCCTTGTTTGCGATGTGGATCTACACCACTGCCGCAGTGACGCAAGTGCATTTCGGTGCGAACGACACCGCTTCGGCCGCCTACAACGACGGCGCAAACTGGGTCGGCGTGTTGTTCGGCGCCTATAACGGGTTTGCAGCATTGGCTGCAGTGGTGATTCCGCTACTGGTGCGTGCGATCGGCTTGCGCTGGAGCCATCTGTGCAATCTGTGGCTGGGTGCCGCCGGCTTGTTGTCGATGCTGGTCATCCGCGATCCGCAGTGGTTGCTGCTGTCGATGGTGGGCGTCGGTTTCGCCTGGGCCTCGATCCTGTCGCTGCCGTATGCCTTGCTGTCAGACAGCGTGCCTGCGCCAAAGATGGGCGTGTATATGGGCATCTTCAATTTCTTCATCGTGATTCCGCAGTTGGTTGCCGCCAGCGCGCTGGGCTTTGTGCTGCGCGCGTGGCTGGGCGGGCAGCCGATCTATGCATTGGCCATCGGCGGGCTCAGCCTGTTGATTGCAGGTGTGTGCGTGGTGCGGGTTCCAGTGGCCTCGGGAGGGCAGTGATGCGCAGTGCGATGTATGTAGCGTTGACGATGTACGCGGGCGCGGCAATGGCGGCGCCTGCAACCAAGGACTACTACGGCACCCTGGAGCCGTTCGCCGCCGAGGCGGTGTACTTCGTGGTGACCGACCGCTTCGTCAACGGCGATACCGGCAACGACCATCGCGACCAGGGCGGGGCGCATCGCACCTTCGATGTGCCCACACCATGCGCCGACGGCAGCGAGGACAACATCGGCTATCTCGGTGGCGATTTCAAAGGCATCGTTGAGCATGCCGATTACATCCGCGACCTGGGCTTCGGGGCGGTCTGGATCACCCCGATCGTCGACAATCCCGACGAAGCGTTTACCGGCGGCAAGCCGATCACTTGCGGCAGCACGCTCAGCGACCATGGCAAGACTGGCTACCACGGCTATTGGGGCGTCAACTTCTACAAGCTCGACGAACATCTGCCCAGTCCGGGCCTGGATTTCGCAGGCTTCACTCGCGCCATGCATGCCAGCAAGCTAAAGGTCGTGTTGGACATCGTGGGCAACCATGGTTCGCCGGCCTACACCATGCCGCAGGCGCAACCCGGCTTTGGCAAGCTCTACGATGCACAGGGGCGCCTGGTCGCCGACCACCAGAATCTTGCGCCTGCGCAACTGGATCCCCAGCACAACCCGTTGCATGCTTTCTACAACACCGGCGGCGGGCTGGCGGAATTGTCCGACCTCAACGAAAACAATCCGGCAGTGCTGGATTATCTGGCCGGCGCATACCTGCAGTGGATGGAGCAGGGCGCCGATGCGTTTCGCATCGACACCATCGGCTGGATGCCGGATCGCTTCTGGCATGCCTTCGTGGCGCGCATTCGTGCAAAACGCCCTGGCTTTTTCATGTTCGGCGAAGCCTTCGATTACGACGCCAACAAGATCGCCGGGCATACCTGGACGCGCAATGCCGGCGTCAGCGTGCTGGATTTCCCGCTGAAACAGCAGATTGCCGCGGTGTTCGGTCATGAACAGGCCGGCTTCGAGAAGCTCTCCGCGCCCTTGTTCCTGCGTCAGGGGCCCTATGCGAACCCCTATGAGTTGATGAGCTTCTACGATAACCACGACATGGCGCGCCTGGATGCCAGCGATAACGGATTCATCGATGCGCACAACTGGTTGTTCACCGCCCGCGGCATTCCGGTGATCTATTACGGCTCGGAAATCGGCTTCATGCGCGGGCGCGCCGAACATGCCGGCAACCGCAATTACTTCGGCGCCGAGCGCATTCGCACTGCACCGCAGAGCCCGATCTTCGGCCCGTTGCAACGCATCGCCCAGGTGCGACGCAACACTCCGGCATTGCAGCGTGGCGTGCAGGTCGATGTGCAGTTACACGGCGATCAAGCCGCGTTCCTGCGTGTCTACCAGCATGCTGGTACAACCCAGACCGCATTGGTGCTGCTCAACAAGGCCGATACCGCAGCCACCATTCAAGTGAGGCGCTTCCTGCAGCCTGGCGCGTGGCGCGATGCAGTCAGTGGCGAGCAATTGCAGGTGCGGGGTGATTTCGCAACAGCGGTGCCGGCGCATGGCGTGCGCGTGCTGCTCTCGGACGCGCCGGTCACCGATCCCGCATTGCGCAAGCAACTCGACACGCAGATGGCCGAACAAGCCGCCCGCGACGCCCGCAACCACTAGGAGCGCCCCCGGGGGCTTTATGCTCGGGGCGCTACGCATGGGGCATCACCGATATCGGCAACGCCTCGCCGCGGCCGGGTCCGCTCCTGCAACGACATCAGCAGGTGGCGACCGATCGCGGCACAACGTGCATGCTGTCGCGATTCCCGGTTCCCGGTTCCCGGTTCCCGATTCCCGAATCCCGAATCCCGAATCCCGAATCCCGAATCCCGAATCCCGAATCCCGAATCCCGAATCAGCGCCTGACCGCACCATCCGCCGCTCGACCCGTCATCGCATCGCCTGTCTCTGCGCCGGATGGCGCCCATCCCAGTGGCCGCTGCAGCCCGCTGCTGCGCGAGGAATCGCGGAGCGCCAGACGCACCGGAATCGTGCGGCTCTGCGCCGCCTCGCCACGAATCAGGGCAACCAGGCTTTCCACCAGCAGTGTGCCGGCCTGCTTGGTGTCCTGCTGCACGGTCGACAGCGCGGGCGCAACCGACGCCGCCAACGCAATATCGTCGAAGCCGCTGACCGCGACGTCCTGCGGCACCCGCAGGCCGCGCTCGCGCAGGGCGCGCATCGCACCGATCGCAATCAGATCGCTGGCTGCGCACACCGCATCGAACGCATTGCCGCTGTCCAGCAGTGCCAGGCACGCGGTGTAGCCAGACAATTCGGTGGTGATCGCATCGAACTGCAGCGCCGGATCGGCCGCCAAGCCATGCTGCGCCAGCGCAGCGGCATGGCCGCGGTAGCGTTCTTCGAATTCGGGATAATGGTTGGACGCGTGTCCGACAAACGCGATGCGCCGGCAGCCCTGCGCCAGTAGATGGTCGGTGATGTCCAGCCCGCCCTGGTAATTGTCGCTGCCGATCGAAATGCCGGGCTGGCCGGGCAGGGCCGCGCCCCAGCGCACGAAATGGGTGCCTTGCTCGACCAGCAGTTGCAGCCGCTGGCGCGACTCCTGGTAGTCGCCATAGCCCAGCAGGATGATGCCGTCGGCCTTGTTGCTGTCTTCGTAATCGGCCTGCCAATCCTTGGACAACTGCTGGAACGACACCAGCAGGTCGTAGCCCTGCAGCGCGCAGGCGCGGGTGATCGAGCCAAGCATGGAATGAAAGAACGGGTTGATCAGCGAATCGTCGGCGGTGGGGTCTTCGAAGAACAGCAGTGCCAGCGTGCCGGCATTGCGCAGACGGAGCGAGGAGGCGTTCTTGTCGACCTTGTAGTTCAGCTCTCGGGCGATGCGCAGGATGCGCTTGCGGGTTTCCTCGTTGACCATCGGGCTGCCGCGCAGTGCGCGCGACACGGTCGGCTGCGACACGCCGGCCAGGTAGGCGATATCCAGCGAGGTGGCTTTACCCTTGATGGTCATGGTTGGCAACGGCAGGACAGGTGGCCGGCATCATGCCATGCGCCCGCCAGCGCCGTGCCGCCATACGCAGCGGACGGCTGATTGGTTTACCATTCGCACCCAAGACCCCTTGCGAGAAGGTGGCCCGCGCCCCGCGCCGGCCCAGCGTGCGACATGAGCACTACCACCGCCCACCGCTGATCCTTGCCTGCGCCAGCGCGCAGAGCGCCTGCATGGCGCCGTCTTGCCCCACGTCCCGCATTCTCCTTCGAGCCTGACCAGCAATGGCCAGATCTCCCATGGCAGCCGACCGCTGCAGCCAGACCAGACCTCATTCTTGCCCATGATCAACATCACGCTCCCCGACGGCAGCCGCCGCGAATTCGAATCCCCCGTCTCGGTGATGCAGGTCGCCCAGTCGATCGGCGCCGGCCTGGCCAAGGCCACCATCGCCGGCCAGGTCGACGGCCAGCTGGTCGACGCCAGCGACGTCATCGACCATGACGCCAGCCTGCGCATCATCACTGCCAAAGATGCGGAAGGCGTGGAGATCATCCGCCACTCCTGCGCTCACCTGGTCGGGCACGCGGTCAAGCAGCTGTATCCCGAGGTCAAGATGGTGATCGGCCCGGTCATCGCCGAAGGCTTCTATTACGACATCTACAGCGAGCGCCCGTTCACGCCCGACGACATGGCCGCGATCGAGCAGCGCATGCAGGAGCTGATCGCGCAGGATTACGACGTGATCAAAAAGGTTACCCCGCGCGCCGAGGTGATCGAGGTATTCGCCCAGCGCGGCGAGGAGTACAAGCTGCGTCTGATCGAGGACATGTCCGAGGACATCACCGCGATGGGCCTGTACTACCACCAGGAATACGTGGACATGTGCCGCGGCCCGCACGTACCGAACACGCGCTTCCTCAAGGCGTTCAAGCTGACCCGCATCTCCGGCGCCTACTGGCGCGGCGACGCCAAGAACGAGCAGTTGCAGCGTATCTACGGCACCGCCTGGGCCGACAAGAAGCAGCTCGACGCCTACATCCTGCGCATGGAGGAAGCCGACAAGCGCGACCACCGCCGCATCGGCAAGGCGCAGGACCTGTTCCACCTGCAGGAAGAGGCGCCCGGCCTGGTGTTCTGGCACCCCAAGGGCTGGTCGCTGTGGCAGGTGGTCGAGCAGTACATGCGCAAGGTCTACCGCGACAGCGGCTATGGCGAAGTGCGCTGCCCGCAGATACTGGATGTGTCGCTGTGGCAGAAGTCCGGCCACTGGGACAACTACCAGGACGCGATGTTCTTCACCGAGTCGGAAAAGCGCACCTACGCAGTCAAGCCGATGAACTGCCCGGGCCACGTGCAGGTGTTCAACCAGGGCCTGCACAGCTACCGCGACCTGCCGATCCGCTACGGCGAGTTCGGCGCCTGCCATCGCAACGAACCCTCCGGCGCGCTGCACGGCATCCTGCGCGTGCGCGGCTTCACCCAGGACGACGGGCACGTGTTCTGCCTGGAATCGCAGATCGAATCCGAAGTCACCGCCTTCCACCAGCAGGCGCTGGCGGTCTACAAAGCGTTCGGCTTCGACGACATCCAGATCAAGATCGCGCTGCGCCCGGAGAAGCGTCTGGGCGACGATGCCACCTGGGACAAGGCCGAAGCTGCGCTGCGCAGTGCGCTGGGCGTGTGCGGGGTGGAATGGCAGGAGCTGCCGGGCGAAGGCGCCTTCTACGGCCCCAAGATCGAGTACCACCTCAAGGACGCCATCGGCCGCACCTGGCAGCTGGGCACCATGCAGGTCGATTTCATGATGCCGGGCCGCCTCGGCGCCGAGTACGTGGACGAAAACAGCCAGAAGAAGCATCCGGTCATGCTGCACCGGGCCATCGTTGGTTCCATGGAGCGTTTCATCGGCATTTTGATCGAGCACCACGCCGGTGCATTCCCGTCCTGGCTGGCCCCGGTGCAGGTCGTTGTCGCCAACATCACCGATGCTCAGGCTGAATATGTCGACTCGGTGCGGAAAACCCTTGCAAATCAAGGCTTCCGTGTCAGCGCCGATTTGCGTAACGAGAAGATCGGTTATAAGATTCGCGAGCATACGCTGCAACGCGTGCCATATCTGCTCGTGGTCGGCGACCGTGAGAAGGAAAATGGCGCTGTCGCCGTGCGGACCCGTTCAGGCGAAGATCTTGGGACCATGACGGTCTCGGCCTTCATCGAACGTCTGCAGGCAGAGCAGGCAGCGTGAGCCAACCCCGGCCGGTCTGGATGATCCGGATGCGCCGGTTCGATTCCTCTGGGAGATTGCAATATCAGTACCCCTGACAACAAACAGAACCGCAAGAACCAAGAAATCCGGGTGCCGCGCGTTCGCGTGATCGGCAGCGACGGAGAGATGGTCGGCGTGTTGTCGCGCGACGAAGCGCTCGCCAAGGCCGAAGAAGAAGGCCTGGATCTGGTCGAAATCCAGCCGCAGGCCGATCCGCCGGTCTGCAAGATCATGGATTTCGGCAAGTTCAAGTTCGAGCAGCAGAAAAAGGCCAACGAGGCCAAGAAGAAGACCAAGCAGGTCGAGATCAAGGAACTGAAGTTCCGCCCGGTCACCGACGAGGGCGACTATCAGATCAAGCTGCGCAACATGCGCCGCTTCCTGGAAGAGGGCGACAAGGTCAAGGTCAACATCCGCTTCCGTGGCCGCGAAATGAGCCACCAGGAGCTCGGTCGCGAGATGGCGGCCCGGATCGAGGCCGATCTGGGCGACGATATCGTCATCGAGTCGCGTCCGCGCCTGGAAGGGCGCCAGATGGTCATGATGATCGCGCCCAAGAAGAAGGTCTAAGGATCTTCTTCGTTGCTGCCCGGCCCCCAGCGGGGGCCGTTGTGGTTGCAGGATCAATCAGTTGCAACAATTCCCGGCAACGGGTAGACTGCGCGGCCCGGTTTTATCGGGGCGCCGCGCAAACGGCACCAGGACCTGTCCGGATCGTGTTCGATCAAGGACTTACAAGCAGGCAAGGGCAAGGATGGAAAGCGTGGTCGCAAGACTGCCGCCCGTGTCAGTGACAAAACACCATCAAGGACATTGCAATGCCCAAGATCAAGACCAACCGGGCGGCGGCCAAGCGTTTCCGCAAGACCGCCTCCGGCAAGTACAAGTGCGGCCACGCAAACCGTAGCCACATCCTCACGAAGAAAGCGACCAAGCGGAAGCGCAACCTGCGGCAGACGAATCACGTCCGTGCCGAGGACGCAGGCCGTCTTGATCGTATGCTTCCCTATCTCTGAGGACTGAACCATGGCACGAGTAAAGCGTGGTGTGCAGGCGCGCCGCCGCCACAAGAAAATTCTGACCCTGGCGAAGGGCTACTATAACGCTCGCCGCAAGGTCTTCCGCGTTGCCAAGCAGGCGGTCATCAAGGCGCAGCAGTACGCCTACATTGGCCGTAAGCAGAAGAAGCGTAATTTCCGTTCGTTGTGGATCACCCGCATCAATGCGGCTGCCCGCATCAACGGCATGAGCTACAGCCGTTTCATGAATGGCCTGCTCAAGGCCGGCATCACCCTGGACCGCAAGGTGCTGGCTGATATCGCCGTGCACGACGCCGCCGGCTTTGCCGCGCTGGCCGAGAAAGCAAAGGGCGCGCTGGCGGCGTAAATGCAGGTCCCTCTGCAAGAGCCCGCACATCCATCTGCGGACTTCTTAATGAGATAGTCCCTCGCAAGAGTCCGCACGCTGTGTGTGCGAGTCCCTCGCAGGAGCCCGCACATCCATGTGCGGACTGCTTAGAAAAGCGGGTCATCGGATGTAGTCACACTTGGTGTGCGTGCCTTCGGTGAGATGAGACGCAGAGATGCAGGGGGAGGGCGCGAGTCCTTCCCCTTTTGCGTTTTAGCGAAGTGCCAAGTGGGCGATGACAGGTCAATGCAATGACAATGCGTTCCGGTGCATCCGGAAACACCGTTCGGTTAGCAGTTGAGGCGCAAGTGCAATGAGTGAGATTCAATCCCTGACCGAACGCGCGCTGGCCGATGTTGCCGCGGCGCAGACGCCGGACCAACTGGAAGCTTTGCGTGTCGCATTGCTGGGCAAGAGCGGCAGCATTACCGCCCAGCTCAAGCAGCTCGGGACGTTGCCGGCAGAGCAACGCAAGGCGGCTGGCGAGGCGATCAATCTGTCGCGCGACGCGCTGACTGCAGCGCTGGCCGAGCGCAAGCACACGCTGGAAACCGCCGCGCTGGATGCCCGTCTTGCCGGCGAACGCATCGACGTCACCTTGCCGGGCCGCCGCAGCGAGCGCGGCGGGCTGCATCCGGTCACGCGCACGCTGGAGCGCATCGTCGAAATCTTCGCCCGTCTCGGCTACGAGCTGTCGGACGGCCCGGAAATCGAGGACGACTGGCACAACTTCGAAGCGCTGAATTTCCCGCCGCACCATCCGGCGCGCGCGATGCACGACACGTTCTATTTCGGCGACGGACGCCTGCTGCGGACCCACACCTCCGGTGTGCAGGTGCGCTACATGGACGCACACAAGCCGCCGCTGCGCATGATTGCGGCCGGCAAGGTGTATCGCTCCGATTCGGATCAGACCCACTCGCCGATGTTCCATCAGGTCGAAGGCCTGTTGGTGGACGAGCACTCCAACTTCGCCGACCTCAAGGGCACCTTGTCCGAGTTCGTGCGCGCGTTCTTCGAGCGCGATTTCGAAATGCGCTTCCGCCCCAGCTATTTCCCGTTTGTGGAACCGGGCGCGGAAGTGGATATCGCCTGGCAGCAGCCGGACGGCAGCACGCGCTGGCTGGAAGTGCTGGGCTGCGGCATGGTGCACCCGAACGTGCTGCGTAGCGTCGGTATCGACCCCGAACGCTACACCGGCTTCGCCTTCGGCCTGGGCGTGGAACGCTTCGCGATGCTGCGTTATGGCGTCAACGACCTGCGCGCGTTCTTCGAGAACGATGTGCGTTTTCTTCGGCAGTTCGCCTGACGGCGGGGAGTGGTGATTCGGGATTGGGGATTGGCAACAGCGCCCCTGTTCCGCACCGTTCCGGCATGCTGCTTTATACGAATCTCCAATCCCGATTCCCGAATCCCGGCCTCTCATGAAATTCTCTGAAAATTGGCTGCGCAGCCACGTTCCTATCCAGGCCACGCGCGACGAACTGGCCGCGACGCTGACGGCGATCGGTCTGGAAGTCGAAGAGGTCACGCCGCTGGGCGAGTCGCTTGGTCAGGTGGTGGTGGCGCGTATCGTCGAGGCGGTGCGTCATCCGGAGGCCGATCGTCTGCAGGTCTGCAGCGTCGATGCCGGGCAGGGCGAGTTGCTGCAGATCGTGTGTGGCGCGCCCAATGCGCGTGCGGGTCTGGTGGCACCGTTGGCGCTGGTCGGTGCAAAGATCGGCGAGTTGACGATCACTGCGGCCAAGCTGCGCGGTGTGGCGTCCAACGGCATGTTGTGTTCGGCCAAGGAACTCGGCCTGGACAGCGATGCCTCGGGCCTGTTCGAGTTGCCGGACGATGCGCCGGTGGGGCAGGCGCTGGCGGAGTATCTGGGGCTGCCCGATGCCAGCATCGAGATCAAGCTCACGCCCAATCGTGCCGATTGTTTCAGCGTACGCGGCATCGCCTTCGACGTGGCCGCCGCGTGCGCCAGCGAAGTGGTGGCGTTCGACGCTGTTGCCGTGGCGCCGGTGTCCACGCGTACGCTGGCAGTGGAACTGGACGCCGGTAAAGATGCGCCGCGTTATTGCGGCCGTGTGATCGAAGGCATCGACCCGGCCGCCAAGACGCCGGTGTGGCTGGCCGAGCGCCTGCGCCGCAGCGGCGTGCGTCCGGTGTCGTTGCTGGTGGACATCACCCAGTACGTGATGCTGGAACTGGGCCAGCCGATGCATGCCTTCGACCTGGACACCTTGCAGGGGCCGATCGGCGTGCGCCGTTCCCGCGCCGGCGAGCAGCTGGCGCTGCTGGACGGCCGCCAGGTCACGTTGGACGATAGTTTTCTGACCATCACCGATGCCGGGCGTCCGGTTGCATTGGCCGGCTTGATGGGCGGGCTGGACACACGCGTCACCGAAACCACCCGTAACGTGTTCCTGGAGTCGGCGTACTTCGACCCTGCGGCCATCATGGGCCGTGGCCGCAAACTCGGCCTGCATACCGATGCCGGGCACCGTTTCGAGCGTGGCGTGGATCCGGCATTGCCGCCGCAGGCACTTGAAGTGGCGACGCGCCTGGTGCTGGAACTGGCCGGCGGTATGCCTGGCCCGGTGGTGCATGCGCAGCTGCCGGAGCATCTGCCGCAGCCAGCGCGCATCCGCTTGCGCCGCGCGCGCATTGCACGCGTGCTCGGTATCCAGATCGACGATGCCGACGTCTTGCGCATGCTGCGTGCGCTCGGCACGCACGTCGAGGCGGTTGCCGAAGGCTGGGAGGTGATGGCCCCGGGCCGTCGCTTCGATATCGCCATCGAAGAGGATCTCATTGAAGAGCTGGCGCGTATCCACGGTTACGACCGGGTGCCGACCACGCTGCCTGGTGGCGCCAGCCGCATCGCGATGCCGAGCGAAACCCGGCTGGACGAGCTCAGCGTGCGGCGCCAGCTGGTGGCGCGCGAGCTGCAGGAAACCATCAATTACGCCTTCGTCGATGCGGCCTTGCTGGAGCGTTGGCAGCTCACCGAAGGCCTGGTGCCGTTGGCCAACCCGCTCAGTGCGGAGTTGGCGGTCATGCGTCCGCGCCTGTTGCCGGGCCTGGTCGCCACGTTGGGCCGCAATGCGGCGCGTCAGGCTGGGCGGGTGCGGTTGTTCGAGCTGGGAAAGGTGTTCGCGGCTGCGGCCGATGCCGGTGCAGCACCCGACGAATCGCAACACGTTGCCGCGGCGGTGTGCGGCGATGCGCTGGCGCTGCAGTGGGGCGAGCCAGCGCGCAAGGTGGATTTCCATGACTTGAAGGGCGACCTGATGGCACTGGCTGCGGCCAGTGGCGCGCAGCTGGAGTTCCAGCCGTCGACGCAGCCGTTCGGGCACCCGGGCCGGTCGGCCGATATCTATCGCGACGGCGTCTGTATCGGCTGGATCGGGCAGGTGCATCCGCGTCTGGCCAAGGCGCTGGACATCGATGTGGACGTGATCGCGTTCGAGTTGCAGCTGATGCCCTTGACCCAGCGGACCCTGCCGCGCGCTGGCGAGCTGTCGCGTTTCCCTTCGGTGCGCCGCGATCTGGCCTTCCTGGTGCCCGACGAAGTGAGCTGGGCGGCAGTGTCGGCCAGCGTACGCACGACGGTCGGGCCATTGTTGCGTGAGGTGCAATTGTTCGACCGCTATGTCGGGCAGGGGGTCGAGCCAGGTTTCAAGAGTCTGGCTATGGGCTTGATTTTGCAGGATAACTCGCGCACTCTCACCGACCGGGACGTGGATGCGGTCGTCACCGATGTGGTGGCCGTGATCGAGCGCGAACATCGCGCCCGGATCCGGAGTTGAGGCAGTAACCAGGGGATTGGCATGGCATTGACGAAAGCGGAGATGGCCGAACGTCTGTTCGACGAGGTCGGTCTGAACAAGCGTGAGGCAAAGGAATTTGTCGACGCGTTCTTCGATGTGCTGCGCGATGCGCTGGAGCAGGGCCGTCAGGTGAAGCTGTCGGGTTTCGGCAACTTCGATCTGCGGCGAAAGAACCAACGGCCCGGTCGCAATCCCAAGACCGGCGAAGAAATTCCGATCTCGGCACGGACGGTGGTGACGTTCCGCCCCGGTCAAAAACTCAAGGAACGGGTGGAGGCTTATGCTGGATCCGGGCAGTAATCGCGAGCTACCGCCAATCCCGGCCAAGCGCTATTTCACCATCGGTGAGGTGAGCGAGCTATGCGACGTCAAGCCGCATGTGCTGCGTTATTGGGAAACCGAGTTTCCCAGCCTGGAGCCGGTCAAGCGGCGCGGGAACCGGCGCTACTATCAGCGCCATGACGTGCTGATGGTGCGTCAGATCCGCGGCCTGCTGTACGAGCAGGGCTATACCATCGGCGGTGCGCGCCTGCGCCTGGAGGGCGACGGTGCCAAGAGCGAGTCGGCGCTGAGCAATCAGATCATCAAGCAGGTGCGGATGGAGCTGGAAGAAGTCCTGCAACTGCTGCGCCGCTAGGAAAACGCTTCATAAAGCCGCTATAATGGCAGGCCGCCCTCGCGGCGGAACGCAGCATCTTCGGGGTATAGCGCAGCCTGGTAGCGCACTAGTCTGGGGGACTAGTGGTCGTCGGTTCGAATCCGGCTACCCCGACCAAACATTGAGCCCATGACGTCATGTCATGGGCTTTTTTGTTGCGCTGCAACATTGCATTTTTGTGTCGGCGACCAGCTGGGCGAATACGCATATCGGCATATCGCGATGCAGCATGAACGGCGCACTAGCGCCCGCTTTTTGCGGTCCGGTTCGCTATGGACTTGGATCACGCAATGGTGCTAAGTGTCCGAAAACACTCCGAAACATTTTCTCCAGATTCAAACGTGGATCACGGTTCGTTAACGCGATATCGACGAACTTGAATCAATAGGCCAACGCTGTCAAAAAAATGGCGTGCGGTCTCTTGCGGTGCGATTTTTCTGTGCCATAGTGCAGTGCAACACGCCTTACCTGTCGTGATCCCGATGTCCCGGGATGAACCCTCTGTCGTACGTTCGTGCTGGCGTGTTTGGCCGGTTGAATGCTGCGCGAGCTCCTGTCCCACCCAACCGAGGCAGCCAGCCACACGCATGAAGAAACTGATCGGACGATTCTGCCAAGCGCTCAGCCTGGCGTTGATCTGCTCGATAACACTGGGCGCTTGCAGCACCGGTAAGGATATGGCGACCTCGTTGCCCCTGCCTGACCCGCTCGCAATGTCCGCAGTGCAGCCCGAGTATCGGCTCTCGCCAGGCGACCTGCTGCTGGTCAAGGTGTTCCAGATCGACGATCTGGAACGGCAGGTCCGTATCGATCAGAACGGCCACATTTCGTTGCCGCTGATTGGCGATGTGAATGCGGCCGGCATGGGCGTCGGCGAGCTGGAAAAGATGGTGGCCGACCGATACCGCAACGGCTACCTGCAAAATCCGCAGGTGTCGGTGTTCGTGCAGGAATCCAACGGCCGTCGTGTCACCGTGACCGGAGCGGTCGACGAGCCGGGCATTTATCCGGTGATCGGGGCCAACCTGACCTTGCAGCAGGCCATCGCGCAGGCCAAGGGCGTGAGTACGGTCGCCAGCCGCGGCAATGTCATCGTGTTCCGCATGGTCAACGGGCAAAAGATGCTCGCGCGGTTCGACCTGACCGAAATCGAGAAGGGCACCAACCCGGATCCTGAGATTTATGGCGGCGACATCGTGGTGGTGTACCGCTCGGATGCGCGCGTGTGGTTGCGCACCATGCTGGAACTGACTCCTCTTGTGATGGTGTGGCGCGCTTACCGATGAGCATGAATTCCGACAATCGTTTCTCTTCGTCGCAGCGTCACGGGCATCTCGAACTTGCCGATGTGGGGTTGCTCGACTACTGGCGCGCCCTGGTGTCGCAGCGTTGGTTGATTATCGCGATCGCACTGGCCGCACTGCTGCTGGCGCTGGCCATCACGCTGCTGATGCCGGAGAAGTACCGCGCGACCAGCACGCTGCAGATCGAACGCGATTCGCTGAACGTGGTGAACGTCGACAACCTGATGCCGGTGGAGTCGCCGCAGGACCGCGATTTCTACCAGACCCAGTATCAGCTGCTGCAGAGCCGTTCGCTGGCACGTGCAGTGATCCGCGAAGCCAAGCTCGACAAGGAGCCGGCGTTCAAGGACCAGGTGGACGAGGCACTGGAGAAGGCCGCGGCGAAAAATCCGGAGGCAGGCAAATCGGTCGATTCGCGTCAGGCGATCATCGAGCGCAGTCTCACCGATACGTTGCTGGCCGGCCTGGTGGTCGAGCCCATCCTCAATTCGCGACTGGTCTACGTCAATTACGACTCGCCGGACCCGGTGCTGTCGGCCAAGATCGCCAATACGTACGCGAAGATGTTCATCATCAGTACGCAGGAACGCCGCATGAAGGCGTCCTCGTTCGCGACCAAGTTCCTCGCCGAGCGACTGGAGCAGTTGCGCAGCAAGGTGGAAGATTCGGAGAAGTCGTTGGTTGCGTACTCGACCGACGAGCAGATTGTGTCGGTGGGCGACGACAAACCTTCGTTGCCGGCACAGAACCTGACCGATCTCAACGCCTTGCTGGCGTCCGCTCAGGATGCCCGTATCAAGGCCGAGGCCGCCTGGCGCCAGGCAGCCAGTGGCGATGGCATGTCGTTGCCGCAGGTGCTCAGCAGTCCGTTGATCCAGAGCCTGCGTAGCGAGCAAGTGCGTCTAACCACCGAGTACCAGCAGAAGTTGTCGACCTTCAAGCCGGATTACCCGGAGATGCAGCGTCTGAAGGCGCAGATCGAAGAGTCTCGTCGGCAGATCAACGGCGAGGTCGTGAATGTGCGCCAGTCGCTGAAGGCGACCTACGATGCGTCGGTGCACCAGGAGCAGTTGCTCAACGAGCGCATCGCCGGTCTGCGGAACAACGAGCTGGATCTGCAGGGTCGCAGCATTCGTTACAACATGCTCAAGCGCGACGTCGACACCAATCGTCAGCTCTACGATGCGCTGCTTCAGCGCTACAAGGAAATCGGTGTGGCAGGCAATGTCGGCGCCAACAACGTGACCATCGTCGATACCGCAGATGTGCCTACGTCGAAGACTTCGCCGAAACTGAAATTGAACCTCGCTTTGGGCCTGATCTTTGGCGTATTCCTAGGTTTGGCTGTGGCTCTGGTGCGGTACTTCCTACGTGTCAATGGGCCGGAAACACGGCCGAATTGACATCGTGATGTTGCAAAACGATGGTTAATTAAAGTGACAACTGATTCAGCGTGGAAAAGGTCGGATCCCGTATGTTTCGGGCTCCTTCGTTTGAAAGTTTGTCTCTGTTGAAACAAAGGGCTGTCGAGTGATCTGGGGTCGGTAGGTGTTACCGCGGTGATCGCTTGGCGGAGATGATTGAAAGCTCGCGTGCGATTCGTATGTTCCCCCGCATGCGTCGTATCGAGTTTGGAGGACATCCCCATGCTTTTGGCAGACTTGAGTAGCGCGACTTACACAACTTCTTCGCCGCGATTGTTGTCCAAATATTCGGCTGCGGCCGATCTGGTTCTGCGCGTCTTCGACCTGACCATGGTTGTGGTGTCCGGTCTGGTTGCTTATCGCATCGTGTTTGGCTCCTGGGTGCCGGCAGCGCCGTATAGGCTGGCGATCGCGACCACGCTGCTGTATTCGGTGATCTGCTTTGCGCTGTTCCCGCTCTACCGCAGCTGGCGCGGTCGTGGACTGTTGAGCGAACTGATGGTGCTGGGCGGCGCGTTCGGCGGTGTGTTCGCGCTGTTTGCCGTGCATGCGCTGATTGTGCAGGTGGGCGAGCAGGTGTCGCGCGGATGGATTGGCTTGTGGTTCGTCGGTGGCCTGGCCTCGCTAGTGGCGGCACGCACGGTGCTGCGCGGCTTCCTGAACCATCTGCGTACCCAGGGCGTGGACGTGCAGCGTGTGGTGGTGGTGGGGCTGCGTCACCCGGTGATGAAAATCAACCACTACCTGAGCCGTAACTCGTGGGTGGGCATGAACCTGGTCGGTTATTTCCGCACCCCCTACGACATTGCCGTGACCGAGCAGCGTCAGTCGTTGCCGTGCCTGGGCGAGCCGGATGCGTTGATCGACTACCTGAAGGAAAATCAGGTCGAGCAGGTGTGGATCTCGCTGCCGCTGGGCGAACGCGATCACATCAAGCAACTGTTGCAGCGCCTGGACCGTTACCCGATCAACGTCAAGCTGGTGCCTGACCTGTTCGATTTCGGTCTGCTCAATCAGTCTGGCGAGCAGATCGGCAACGTGCCGGTGATCAATCTGCGCCAGGGCGGCGTGGACCGCGACAATTACTTCGTGGTGGCCAAGGCGTTGCAGGACAAGATTCTGGCCGTGATCGCGCTGCTTGGCCTGTGGCCGCTGATGGCCGCCATTGCAGTGGGCGTCAAGTTGAGTTCGCCGGGCCCGGTGTTCTTCCGTCAGCGCCGTCATGGTCTGGGTGGCCGCGAGTTCTACATGTTTAAGTTCCGCTCGATGCGCGTGCATGACGACCATGGCACGACGATTCAGCAGGCGACCAAGAACGATGTACGTATCACGCGTTTCGGTGCGTTCCTGCGCCGTAGCAGCCTGGATGAACTGCCGCAGATCTTCAACGTGTTGGGTGGCAGCATGTCGATCGTCGGGCCGCGCCCGCACGCTGCGCAGCACAACACGCACTACGAGAAGCTGATCAACCATTACATGCAACGTCACTACGTCAAGCCGGGAATCACCGGTTGGGCGCAGGTGAACGGGTTCCGTGGCGAAACCCCGGAACTGCGGACGATGAAGAAGCGTATCCAGTACGACCTCGACTATATCCGCCGTTGGTCGTTGTGGCTGGATATCCGCATCATCGTGCTGACCGCTGTACGCGTGCTCGGACAGAAGACCGCGTACTGATGATGGTGGGGAGCGTGCGAGCTGGCGCGTCCGGCGCCGCGGGCGGCTGCATTGCAGCCGCTCCTTTCAAGCGGGCATATGCATGCTGATTCGAATGAGCGAGGAAACTCGCGTGCGCTGGCATAACCTGCTGATCGAGCTGACCTTGCTGGTCGGCGTGGGTTATAACCTGGTACTGGCATTCATCAACGCGAACGTGTTCACCGTGCGCCCGGTGATCACCTACGCGGTCGAGTTCATGGTCTACGCGGCGTGCTTCCTGCTTGGCCTGGGTTCGTTGAGCCGCAAGCGCATTGCCCTGATCGTCAGCGGACTCGGGTTGATCGTCACGCTGATGTTCGTGCGGTTTTTGGTGAACTGGCAGATCGACCCCAAGTTCTTCCGCGACGCGCTGGTGGTGTTCGCCTTCGTCGTGCTTGGCTCAGCCTACACCGGCTCGGTGCCCAAGCTGTTCATCCGCATGACCATCATCGTGTCGCTGGTTGCCGCATTCGAGCTGGCGATGCCGGTCAAATACGGCGATCTGATCAATCCGAAGAGCTTCTTCGTCAACGCGCGCGGCATGAGCGCCGAAGGCTTTTGGAACGAAGACAGTAATCTGTTCGTCAGCGCCACCCGGCCAGGCGAACGTAACTTCCTGCCGGGCTCCAATCTGCCGCGCGCCTCTTCGATGTTCATCGAGCCGGTGACGATGGGTAACTACATCTGCTTCTTCACCGCGACCGTGCTGGTGTTCTGGCGTTGGATGCGACCGGCGGCGCTGATCCTGTCGGTGGGGTTGATCGGCTTCATGATCGTGGCCTCAGACGGACGATTGGCGGCGGGCACCTGTGTCTTGATGGTGCTGCTGACGCCGCTATTGAAACGGTTGGACCAGCGACTGGCGTTCTTGGTGTTCCTGCTGGTGATCATGAGCGCATGGCTGCTGGTCTGGGTCACGGGCATCACCGCATACCAGGACACCACGATGGGGCGCGTGTTCTTCACCGTTTATTCGATGAATAACCTGTCGTTCGAATCCTGGATGGGGCTGGATTTTGCGCAGGCGTATCGTTACTTCGACAGTGGCATTTCGTACTTCATCGCATCGCAGTCGATCGTGGGCGTGCTGGCCTTCCTGCTGGCCTATTCGTTCCTGCTGCTGATGCCGAGCAAGGAAGGGCAGCTGTTCAAGAACCTGGCGATCTTCGCGTTCGCCTTGAGCTTGCTTGTCTCCAACGGCTACTTCTCGATCAAGACCTCGGCGTTGTGGTGGTTCGTCTGTGGCTGCATGTGGCACATGCTGCCGACCTGGTCTGCGTCCGGCACGCAGACTGCTCTGATCAAGGACGATCCAGCGGCAGATGGCGCGCAGCTGCCGTTGCCTGCCGGAGCGGCACGGTGAGTGTGTCGGCAACGCCGGCATCGCCGTCGGCTTTGCCGGCCGCAGCCGCGCAGGTTGCAACAGGCGGTCGCGTCCGCGACCCGCGTATCGATGCCACCAAGGCCATTGCGATCCTGCTGGTGGTGTTCTGTCATGCCAAGGGCGTCCCACATGGCATGACCTTGTTCGCCTATAGCTTCCACGTGCCGCTGTTTTTCTTGGTATCCGGCTGGTTGGCAGCGGGTTATGCGTCGACCACGACTGGACTGGACAGGCGCTCGGTCGGCCGGCATGTACGCAGCTTGCTGCTGCCGTATGTCACGTTCTACCTGCTTGGCTATGCCTACTGGTTGCTGACCCGCAATATCGGCGAAAAGGCTGCGCGCTGGGGAAGTCACCCGTGGTGGGAGCCGATCGTCGCGATGTTCACCGGTATTGGCCCGGACCTGTATGTGCAGCCTCCGCTGTGGTTCTTGCCCGTCATGTTGGTAACCGTGGTGAGCTACATGGTCTTGCGCCGGCTGATGTCGCCGTTGCTGATCGTGGGGCTGACATTGATCGTGGCATGGTTCTGGATGAACTGGTTCCCCGCCCAACATTTGCGGATTTTTTTCGGTTTGGATGTGCTACCGGTGTCGCTCTGCTATTACGCATTGGGCGCCTTGCTGATCTACGTTTCGCCACGCCTGCCAACCTCCTTGGCCGGAAGCGCGCTGGCAACGGTCGTGTTGGCATTGGCGGTGGCCTGGTTGGCCGTCGCCAACGGGCGAATCGACGTCAACATGCTCGAATTCGGACGCAACCCCGCGCTGTTCTTGGTGAGCGCGTTGCTTGGTTCGTTGATGGTGATCTGCGCGGCGCGGCTGGTACAGCATTGGGCGTGGCTGCAGTGGATCGGCCGCAACACCTTGCTGATTCTCTGTACGCATATGTTGGTGTTCTTCGTGCTCTCCGGTGTTGCCGCTTTGGCTGGTGGATTTGGCGGTGCGCGTCCGGGGCTTGGTTGGGCGGTGTTTGTCACGCTGTTCGCATTGGCCGCCAGCGTGCCGCTGCGTTGGATCCTGATGCGCTTCGCGCCGTGGGCGCTGGGTGCGCGTCGGGTGGCGGCATGAGCGGCGCCTTGGCATGACACGCGAATTCTCTTCACCGCACGCTATGCGTGCCCATCACCTGGCGGACGCCGAAACGGCGCCTGCGCGGACGCGCGACTGGCAGATCGACGCCGCCAAGGCGTTGGCCATCGCGCTGGTGGTGCTGGGCCATGCCAGCGGCATGCCGCCAGCGTACAAGCTGTTCGCTTACAGCTTCCATGTGCCGCTGTTTTTCGTGTTGTCGGGGTGGGTTGGCGAGCGTTTTGGACAGCGGGCATTGACCGGGGCATCGGTCGCAAAACTGGCGCGCACGCTGCTGGTGCCGTATCTCGCGTTTTTCATGGTGGCCTATGCGCTGTGGTTGTTGACTGCTGCGATCGACGGGCATGCGGGTCATCCGCAGGCGCGCCCGTGGTGGCACCCGCTCACGGGATTGCTGTGGGCCAACGGGTCACGCCTTTATGTGCTTCCGGCGCTGTGGTTCCTGCCCGCGTTATTTGTCACAACGCTGGCTTACATTGCGTTGCGTGCGCGATTGAGTGCGGCTGCGGTGGCGGCGGTCAGTCTGCCGATAGCGCTGGCGTGGGCGGGCTGGTTTCCTTTGCTACAGCAGCGCCTGCCGCTCGCGCTGGATGTGCTGCCAGTGGCGCTGTTCTTCATTGCAGTTGGCGGTTGGCTGGCGCGGTTCTCCGATGCGTTGCGATCGCTGCGCGCGCAGGTGTGGGCGCTTGCCTTGTTGCCGTTGGCTGCACTGTGGTGGTGGCTGGCGGGGTGGAACGGGCAGGTGGATGTGAACAACCTGCAGTTCGGGCGGTCGGCGGCCGTCTTCCTGCTGGTCAGTCTGCTCGGGACGGCGATGACGTTTTGCGTCGCCTATTTCATTCGGCGCCTGCGCTGGGTGCAATGGATTGGCACCAACACCTTGCTGATCCTGTGCACGCATACCCTGGTTTTCTTGGTGACCACCAGCGTGGTGGCGCGTACGGGCCTGGTCGCACGTAGCGCAATCGGTACACCTGCCTGGGCGTTGGGGCTGAGCGCTTTCGCGATTGCTGCAAGCGTGCCGATGCGCGCGGTGCTGGTGCTGGTCGCACCATGGATGTTGGGGTTGAAACGCAAATGACGAGTTTTCAGAATCATCAGCCGTCGCAGCAACAGAGTGCGCGCCGCTGGCAAAGGAGAGTGGCGTAATGAAAGTGGTGCATGTCGTCCGCCAATTCCATCCTTCGATCGGGGGCATGGAAGAGGTCGTTCTCAATGTTGCCCGCCAACATCAAGCCACCAGTGCCGACACGGTCGAGATCGTGACGCTGGATCGTGTGTTCACCGATCCCGGTGCGCAGCTTTCGGCGCAGGAGACGCACCAGGGGCTACCGATCCGACGGATTGGCTACCGCGGCTCGTCGCGCTACCCGCTGGCGCCTTCAGTGCTCGGTGCGATTCGTTCGGCCGATGTCGTGCATGTGCATGGCATCGATTTTTTTTACGACTATCTGGCATTGACCAAGCCGCTGCACGGCAAGCCGATGGTGGTGTCCACGCACGGCGGGTTTTTCCATACCGCCTACGCATCGCGCATGAAACAGCTGTGGTTCCAGACACTCACGCGTACCTCGGCGCTGGCCTATGCGCGGGTGATCGCCACCAGCGAAAACGATGGCGATCTGTTCGCCAAGGTCGTGGCACCGGCGCGGCTGCGGGTGATCGAAAACGGCGTGGATGTAGACAAATATGCAGGGCAGGGAGCGACCGCGCCCGGCCGGACCATGCTGTATTTCGGGCGGTGGTCGGTCAACAAGGGGCTGATCGAAACCCTGGAGCTGTTGCAGGCAGCGCTCAACCGCGACCCGCACTGGCGGCTGATCATTGCCGGCCGCCAGTACGATCTGAACGAAGCTGATCTGCGCAAGGCAATTGCCGAACGCGGGCTGCAGGACAAGGTGCAGCTGAGCATGTCGCCCTCGCAGGAGCAGTTGCGTGCATTGATGCAGCAGGCGCAGTTCTTCGTGTGCCTGTCGCGGCATGAAGGCTTTGGTATCGCGGCGGTCGAAGCGATGAGTGCGGGCTTGATTCCTATCCTCAGCGATATCCCGCCATTCGTGCGGCTCGCCAGCGAATCGGGCCAGGGCGTGATCGTCAACCGCGACAGGATCGAAGCGGCAGCAGATCAGGTGCAGGCGCTTGCGTTGCAGTCCGACAGCGATTTCGACACCCGTCGCGCGGCGTCCATGGCCTATGTGAGCCGCTATGACTGGAAGCACGTGGTCGGGCGCTACGTCGACGAATATCACGATGCGTTGGGTATTCCGCGCGTGCAGGAGGCTGTGCGATGAGCACGCTTGCTTCTGCGCCGATGACGCATGCGGCAACGCAGCCGCAGGTGACGGTGCTGTTTTCCACCGAAAAGCCCAATGCCAACACCAACCCGTACCTGACCCAGCTCTACGACGCGCTGCCTGCCGCAGTGCATCCGCGGTTCTTTTCGATGCGCGACGCATTGCTGTCGCGTTACGACGTGTTGCATCTGCATTGGCCCGAATACCTGCTACGCCATCCGACTGCTGCCGGGACGTTAGCCAAGCAGGTCTGCGCGGCGTTGTTGTTGCTCAAGCTGCAGCTGACCGGCACGCCGGTGGTACGCACCTTGCACAATCTTGCACCGCATGAGGACCGCGGCTGGCGCGAACGTAGCCTGCTGCGCTGGATCGACCGGCTGACGCGGCGCTGGATTCGCATCAATGCGACCACGCCGCCGCGTCCGCCGTTCACTGACACGATTCTGCACGGCCATTATCGCGACTGGTTCGCGACCATGGAGCAGGGCAGCACGGTGCCGGGGCGGTTGCTGCACTTTGGCCTGATTCGCCCGTACAAAGGCGTCGAAACCTTGCTGGAGGTCATGCGCGAGGTCGACGATACGCGTCTCAGCCTGCGTATTGTCGGCAACCCGGCCACGCCGCAGATGCGCACCTTGGTGGAGGACGCCTGTGCGCAGGATCCGCGGATCAGCGCATTGCTGGCCTATGTGGAAGAGCCGGTGCTGGCGCGAGAAGTCAGCGCGGCCGAACTGGTGGTGTTGCCGTATCGGCAGATGCATAACTCCGGCACGTTGCTGCTGGCGCTGTCGCTGGCGCGTCCGGTGCTGGCGCCATGGAGCGAATCCAACGCGGCCATCGCCGAGGAAGTGGGCCCCGGTTGGGTGTTCCTGTACGAAGGCGAGTTCGATGCCGCGTTGCTGACCGGCATGCTGGACAAGGTGCGCGCTGCGCCACGCGGCCCGGCACCGGATCTCTCGCAGCGCGACTGGCCGCGGATTGGACAATTGCATTACCGCACCTATCTGGAAGCGTTGGGCAAGGATGGAGACGCCGCGCTGTGACCGCTGAGACACCTACGATGACATCTTCCACACCGCCGCCACCGCCACAGCGCAGTCTTGGGTCGCGCGCTGCCGGTGGCGCAGCGGTGACCATGCTTGGCCAGTCGGCCAAGATGGTGGTGCAGTTCGGCGGCATCATCCTGTTGGCGCGTCTGCTGACGCCTTACGACTACGGTCTGATGGCGATGGTCACCGCCATCGTCGGCGCCGCCGAGATCCTGCGCGATTTCGGCCTGTCGGCGGCAGCCGTGCAAGCCAAGCAAGTCAGTCGCGAGCAGCGCGACAACCTGTTCTGGATCAACAGCGGCATTGGTCTGCTGCTGTCGCTGGTGGTGTTCGCCTCGGCGCATCTGATTGCCAACTTCTACAAGGAGCCGGCCCTGGTGACGATTTCCCAGGCGCTGGCGGTCACCTTCCTGATCAACGGCATGACCACGCAGTACCGCGCGCACCTGAGCCGCGGGCTGCGCTTCGGGCAGGTGGCGCTAAGCGACGTGGGCTCGCAGGTGCTCGGTCTTGGCGCGGCGGTTGCCGCTGCGCTGCTGGGCTGGGGCTACTGGGCGCTGGTGGTACAGCAGGTGGTGCAGGCCGGCGTCAATTTCATTATCGCCGCCAGCTGCGCGCGCTGGTTACCGGGTGGCTACCGACGTTCGGCGCCGATGCGCGATTTCATGAGTTTCGGCTGGAACCTGATGGCAGCGCAGTTGCTCGGGTATGCCAGTCGCAACGTGGGCCAGGTCATCATCGGTTGGCGGACCGGACCGGACGCGCTGGGCTTGTACAACCGCGCATTCCAGCTGTTGATGATGCCGTTGAACCAGATCAATGCGCCTGCCACCAGCGTGGCGCTGCCGGTGTTGTCGCAGTTGCAGGACGACCGCGAGCGCTTTAGTGCCTTCCTGCTGCGCGGGCAGACCGTCATGGTGCACCTGATCTTTGCGCTGTTTGCGTTTGCCTGCGCACTGGCGATGCCGCTGATCGTGCTGGTACTGGGCGAGCAGTGGCGTGAGGCGGTGCCGCTGTTCCAGGTGCTGACACTGGGCGGTATCTTCCAGACGGCGGCCTATGCAACGTACTGGGTGTTCCTTGCGCGGGGGCTGATGCGCGCGCAGCTGGTGTATTCGCTGGTCAGCCGCGTCCTGCTGATTGCCTGCATTTTCGTTGGCTCGCGCTGGGGCGCGATGGGTGTGGCGATCGGCTATTCGTTCGGTCTGTTGTTGACCTGGCCGCTGTCGCTGCTGTGGATCGGCAAGATTTCAGACGCGCCGGTCGGAGCTCTCTTCACCAATGCGCTGCGCGCCATGGTCGCCTACGGGGCGGCGGGTGGCTGTGCGTATTACGCCTCCATTACGGTGGGCGGCCCGCTGTGGGAGCAACTGGCTGTCGGCGCAGTGACAATGCTTGCCGTCTGCCTGCTTGCCTTGGCGATCTGGCCTGCATTCCGTCGCGATGTGATTGCGATCATCAACATCCGCAAGCTGCTGACCCAGGCCAAGGCACGTCGATGAGTCGACATTGTCTTCGCCTGCAGTCGGTCATGCTTTCTCTCACTCATTCATAGGACACGGCCCATGAGCGATACACCCGCCGCCGCTTCCGGCATCCGCCGGCCTTGCTATCTGGTCTTGTCCGCCCACGATTACCGCACGCCGCGGCGCGCCAATATCCACTTCATTACCGATCAACTGGCGTTGCGCGGGACCACGCGATTCTTCTCGCTGCGTTACAGCCGGTTGTCGCGCATGAAGGGCGATATGCGGCTGCCGCTCGACGAAACCGCAAACACGGTCGTCTCGCATAAGGGTGTCGACTGCTACCTGTGGCGCACGACGGTGCATCCGTTCAATACGCGTCGTCCATGGTTGCGGTCGGTCGAGGATGCGATGTTCCGTTGGTATGCCGCGCATCCGCCGCGCCAGCTACTCGACTGGATGCGCGAGGCGGACGTAATCGTGTTCGAAAGCGGCATTGCGGTGGCTTTCATCGAACTGGCCAAGCGCGTCAATCCTGTAGCCAAGCTGGTATACCGCGCGTCAGACGGATTGAGCACGATCAATGTTGCGTCCTATATCGAGCGCGAGTTCGACCGCGTAGCGCCCAAGCTCGATGTGATTGCACTGGTGTCGCCGGCAATGGCAGAGGAGATCGCCAGCCGCGACAACGTCTATCACGTTGGCCATGGCGTCGATCACAACCTGGATCAACTCGGCGACCCGTCGCCGTACGGCGAGGGCATCCACGCAGTGGCGGTCGGTTCGATGTTGTTCGATCCGGAATTCTTCGTGGTTGCCAGCAAGGCCTTCCCTCAGGTGACGTTTCATGTGATCGGCTCGGGCATGGGCCGGCATCCGGGCTACGGCGATAACGTGGTGGTCTACGGCGAGATGAAGCATGCCGAGACCATTGGCTATATCAAGCACGCGCGGTTCGGGATTGCGCCGTATGCCTCCGAGCAGGTGCCGGTCTACCTGGCCGACAGTTCGATGAAGTTGCTGCAATACGACTTTTTCGGCTTGCCTGCGGTGTGTCCGAACGCCGTGGTGGGGCCGTATCAGTCACGTTTCGGCTACACTCCGGGCGACGCCGATTCTGTCGTTGCCGCAATCGGCCGCGCCCTGGAAGCGCCGCGTGTGCGTTATCGCCAGTGCCTGAATTGGTCCGACACCACCGATCGCGTGCTGGACCCAGGGGCGTATCCGGAAACCCGTTTGTATCCACAGCAAAGCGCAGCGGTGCATGCCTCGTCGGAGGCTGCGCTCTCGCACTGATGCGGCGCACATTTTTTCATTAGGAGACTCATACGTTATGGCCAACGCCTTGCTGCAGAAATGGATAGAACATGCAGAACGTCGTGCGCTGTTCTGGTGGCAGCCCAAGAACGCTGGCGTGAATATGGGGGATCACCTGTCCAAGGTAATCGTCTCCTGCGTGCTGTCCTTGCAGGACAAGACGCTGATCGAGAAGCGGGATCTGAGCAAGAAGCTGATCGCGATCGGCTCGGTGCTGCACTTTGCCAAAGACGGCGACACCGTCTGGGGCAGTGGCATCAACGGCAAGATTCCTGCCGAGCGCAACACCTTCAGTACGCTCGATGTCCGCGCGGTGCGTGGGCCGAAGACGCGCAAGTTTCTGCTCGATCGCGGCATCGCCGTGCCGGAAGTGTATGGCGATCCCGGGCTGCTGACGCCGATGTTCTTTCCGGCCGATGCGCTTGGCGCGGTCAACAAGCGCCCGTTCGCCATCGTTCCGCACTTCAACGAGCCGGTCGAAAAGTACAGCGCGTACAAGGATCACTTGGTATTTCCCAACGTCAAGCCCGCAACCTTCATGAGCGCCTTGCTTGGCGCGGAGTTGGTGATCAGTAGCTCGCTGCACGGCCTGATCCTTGCCGAAGCCTATGGAATTCCGGCGGTGTACCTGGATTGGGGCAACGGCGAAGATCGCTTCAAGTACGACGACTACTACAACGGTACCGGGCGTCTGCAATGGCATTCCGGCAACAGCGTGGAAGAGTGTCTGCAACTGGGCGGCAACGGCGATTTCGATCTGGAAAAGCTGCAGGCGGGGCTGTTGGCTGCCTTCCCTTACGACCTTTGGTGATTCGATGACGCAGGGCCAGCGCGTGGATGTGGAAACAACGGGGATTGCCAGCGGAACCACGCCGCCTGGTGTGGTGATTCCGTTAGGCGGCTTTCCGGTGTCGTCCACCACGCAGGAAGCCTTCGCGCTGGATCTGTTCCACGCGCTGGCCGCTCGTCAGCCGCGGCGGGTGTTCTTCGCCAATACCAATTTCATCGTGCAGTGCCAGTCGCTGCGGATGCGCATGCGCGAGCCCAGCGTGCGTATCGTCAACGACGGGATCGGCATGGATCTGGCTGCTCGGCTGATCCACGGCCGCCGCTTTGCCGGCAACCTCAATGGCACCGACCTGATTCCGTATCTGTGCCGTGAGAGTGCGCAGCCGCTGAAGTTCTTTCTGTTGGGCGGCCGTCCGGGTGTGGGCAAGACCGCTGCGGCGACGCTGACCGGGACCTTGGGGCAGCAGGTGGTCGGCATGTGCGACGGCTATGGCGAATTTGCGGCGGCGGGCGAGGGCCTGGCCGAGCGTATCAATCGCTCCGGTGCCGATGTGCTGCTGGTGGCGTTCGGCAACCCGCTGCAGGAGCGCTGGATCCTGGACCATAGCCACGCGCTGAGCGTGCCGCTGGTCTTTGGGGTGGGCGCGTTGCTCGACTTCTTGTCCGGTACCGCCAAGCGCGCGCCCGAGTGGGTGCGAAGCCTGCATATGGAGTGGATGTATCGGCTGCTCAACGAGCCACGCCGTTTGCTCAAGCGCTATAGCTGGGATCTGCTGGTGTTCTTCCGTACCTGTCTGCGCGCGGGAAAGCAGCTGCCCTGATGCAGCGCGGGCGTGTCTGGCCTAGCATGCGCGCATGCATCCGACCGCCGCCGCCCTGATCCGCTCGCTGGAGCTCGCCCCGCATCCGGAAGGCGGACACTATCGCCGCGTCTACGCCTCCGCGCGTCAGGTGACCGACAACGGGCAGACCCGTCCGGCAATGACTGCCATCCGCTTTTTGTTGAATGCAGGCGAATGCAGTGCGTGGCACCGCGTCGATGCGGAAGAAACCTGGCACTGGCAGTTGGGCGATGCCTTGGAACTGCTGATCTACGACACCTGCACCGATCAAGTGCAGCGCGTGATCGTGGATGCCGCCGAACGCGGCGAGCCGATGCATGTGGTGCCGGCAGGCTGTTGGCAAGCGGCACGCTCGCTCGGCGACTTCACCTTGGTGGGCTGCACGGTGTCGCCGGGATTTGTCTGGGAAGGCTTTGCGCTGCTCGACGAGGCTTCGCCGTTGGCCGCACACCTGGCGACGCTGCTGCCACGCTAGCCGTCGACTGCGAGTTCGGCCAAACGCTTCCCTAACGCGGCCGCTGCCGGCTTGGCGTACTGTCCGCCTCAAACAGGGGCGACACACCATGCAACGCAAGGCCGCGGGATGGGGAATGGGGTTGATGTTGGTGTCGCTGCTGGCGACCGCCGGTGAAGCCGTGCCGCCCAAGGCGGCGCCGGCACCGGCCGTGGTGGATCTGGAAGCCATGGTCGTGCGCGGCGTGCAGCCCGGGCCGGGCTTGTGGAAGGTCAGCAAGGGCGATCATGTGTTGTGGATCCTGGGTACCTCGTCGCCATTGCCAAGGCGACTGCAGTGGCAGTCGACCGAGGTGGAAACCATCATCGGCCAGTCCCAGCAGGTGCTGGAAGCGCCAACCGTGCAGGTGGATGCGGACATGGGATTCTTCGGCAAGCTGACCTTGCTGCCGTCGGCCATGCAAGCGATGAAGAACGAAGACGGGCGCGAGCTGCGCGATATCTTGCCGGCCGACCTGTATGCGCGCTGGAGCGTGTCCAAGGCGCGCTATCTCGGCAGCGACCGCGGCGTGGAGCGCAAGCGCCCGATGCTGGCCGCCGGCGAGTTGTATCAGGCGGCGATCAAGCGCTCCGGCCTGGCCCGTTCGCCGGTGGTTTGGCCAGTGGTGGAACGCGCCGCCAAGCGTGCGGGCATCAAACCCACACCGACCGCACTGGACTACAAGATCAAGGACCCGCGCCAGGCGCTCAAGGAATTTCGGGCCGGCGGAATGGACGATACCGCGTGTTTCCGTAGCATCCTGGTGACAGTGGAACGCGACCTGCCGACGATGGTGGAGCGCGCCAATGCCTGGTCGGTGGGCGATATCGAGGCCTTGCGTCAGCTGCCGCGCGAAGACCCGCGGGCCGCCTGCATGGGCGCAATGGCCAGCTCCGCTGCTGCAAAGAAACGCGGCATCGACGACCTGGAACGGCGCATGCGCGAGCATTGGCTGGGCATCGCTACCGCCGCGCTGCAACGCAATCGCAGCACGTTCGCGGTGCTGCCGATCAGTCGGTTGACCGCGCCGGATGGCTATCTGGCACGCCTGCAAGCGCTGGGCTATGAGGTGCAAGCGCCTTGATCGCCTGACGCGCAGGACGGCGCGCATGCGCCCCAGGCACGTCTGCACACGCGAGTGCCTGCTGCGGTGCGCTGGCGATGCGGGTTGTGCAGCGCTTGCAGCCGTTTGGAGCGGTGCTTGCCGCGCCCGATCGCCGGAGCCGTGTCGCGCTCCGCCCGGACGGCACCGCGATCGCGCAGGGCGACTGGCCGTGCGGGGGTTAGGCCGGCCGTTCCTGCCACGGTATGCTGCGCGCCTTCTTTGCCGAGAGCTTCGTGTTGAACGCATTGCCGCTACGCATCCTGGGCACCGGACGCCATGTCCCGGCGCGCGAAGTCAGCTCGGGCGAGTTGGACGCGCGCTGGCAGTTGCCGGCCGGAACCACGGCCGCACGCCTGGGGGTTGTCACCCGCCACTACGTGGGCGAGGGCGAAACGGCATCGTCGATGGGAGCGGCCGCGGCGCAGCAGGCGTTGGACAATGCCGGCATCGACGGCAGCCAGATCGATTGCCTGATCTCGGCTTGTGCGGTCATGGAGCAACCAATTCCCTGTCAGGCGGTGCTGATCCAGCGCGCATTGGGGTTGGGCGATTCCGGCATTCCCGCATTCGATGTCAATGCCACCTGCCTGAGCTTCCTGGTGGCGCTGGACATGGCCGCCAATGCGCTGGCCCTGGGCCGCTATCGGCGCGTGTTGATCGTCTCCAGCGAAGTGGCCTCGGCTGGGCTGGACGATGCCAACCCCGGCACGGCGGGATTGTTCGGCGATGGTGCTGCCGCGGTCGTGGTCGGGCGCAGCAGTGCAGAGCAGGGCTCGGCGTTGCTGTCCAGCCGCCTTGCCAGTTATGGCAACGGCGCGGACCTGTGTCGCATCGGCGGCGGCGGCACCCGCGCGCCGCACGGAGAAGCAAGCGCACCCGCCGCTTCGCGCCTGTTCTGGATGGATGGCCGCGGCGCGTATCGCTTTGCCGCGCGTTACCTGCCGGCGTTCTGGACGCAGCTGCTGGACGAGGCGGGAGTTGCGGCCACTGCGTTGCACTGGCTGGTGCCGCACCAGGCCTCCGGTGGCGGCCTGGATCATGTGGTGCAGGCGCTGGGGCTGCGTGCCGAGCAGGTGGTGCGCATCCTGCCGACCACCGGCAACCAGGTGGCCGCCTCGTTGCCGCATGCCTTGCATCATGCGGTGGTGGGTCGGCAACTGCAGCGCGGCGAGCTGGTCGCCTTGCTCGGCACCGGCGCCGGCTTGGCGATCGGCGGCATGGTGTTGCGCTACTGATGGCGCCGCGTATTTCCCTCGACCTGCTGCGCATCGGCCATTGCCGACATTGCGAACGCATGGTGCGCGCCGATGGACATTGGCACGCGGTCGAGTTTCCAGCCTTGAGCGTGCTAATTCGGCATCCACAGCGCGGCGCGCTGCTCTACGACACCGGCTATGCGGAGCATTTTTTTCGCGCCACCGATCCGTGGCCGGAGCGCCTGTACCGCTGGACCACGCCGGTGACGCTGCCGGCGCACGAAACCTTGGGCGCGCAACTGGCGCGTCGCGACGTGCAGCTGGACGAGATCGCCTGGTGTCTGATTTCGCACTTCCACGCCGACCATATCGGTGGCCTGCGCGATCTGCCGAATGCGCGCTTCATCTGCCTGCGCGCGGACTACCAGCAGCTGCGCAGCTGCTCGCGCGTGGGCGGGTTGCGCCGCGCCTTGCTGCCGCAGTTGTTGCCCGACGACTTCGACCAGCGCCTGCAGTTCGCCGACCAGGCACCGCAGTGCGCGTTGACTGGAGCCTGGCAGGAGCTCGGCCCGGCCTACGATCTGTTCGAGGACGGCAGCGTGCTCGCGGTACCGCTACCCGGGCACGTGCCCGGCCAGATGGGGCTATGGGTACGCGACCAGCACGACCGCGAGGTGTTGCTGTGTGCGGACGCGGTGTGGTCCTCGGCCACCTGGGCCTCGCTGCAATGGCCAGCCTGGCCCACGCGTTTGCTGATGCACGACTGGCACGCATTCCAGCGCACCGTGCGGCAACTGCACGGCCTGTCGCAGGCGCATCCGGAGCTGGTCATCCTGCCTTCGCATTGCCAGCCCAGTCTTGACCGTTATCAACCGGAGTGGCGATGAGCCTGCGCATTCTCGTGACCGGTGCATCCGGTTTTGTCGGTGGCTCGTTCCTGCGGCGTTTCCAGGGGCGGCCCGGTGTGGAGATCCATGGCATCGGGCGGCGCGCCAGCGATCTGCCCAGCTACCATCGCATCGATCTGAGCCAACCGTTCGCGCTGGACTGGCGACCGGATGTGGTGATCCATGCGGCCGCGCTGGCCTCGCCGTGGGGAACGCGCGCGCAGTTCCACCAGCACAACGTGCAGGCCACCGCCAACGTCATCGACTTCTGCAAGCGGCACGGTTGCCCGCGCCTGCTGTATGTCTCCTCCAGTTCGGTGTTCTATCGCGAAGCGCATCAATACGACCTGGATGAAGACAGCCCGATCGGCCCGGCGTTCGTCAATACCTACGCACGAACCAAATATCTTGGCGAAACCCTGCTCGACGACTATCCCGGGGAAAAGAGCGTGTTGCGCCCGCGTGCGGTGTTCGGGCCCGGCGATACGGTGCTGTTTCCGCGCGTGATCGCCGCCGCGCGCAAGGGTGCCTTGCCACGTTTTGTCGGCCAGACCGAACCGGTGATCGGCGACCTGATCTATATCGATACGCTGTGCGATTACCTGTACCGCGCGGCCACCGCGCCGCAGTTGCAGCCGGCGTACAACCTCACCAACGCACACCCGGTGGACCTGCAGCACTTGTTGCTGGAGGTGCTGGCGCGCCTGCAACTGCCGTTGCCGCGGCGCGAGGTACGCATCGGCACCGCATTGCGCATGGCCAGCGTGGTGGAGGCGGTGTATCGCGGGCTGCGGCTGCGCGGCGAGCCGCCGATCACGCGTTTCGGCGTTGGCGTGTTCGCGTACTCCAAGACCTTCGATCCGCGCCGCACGCTGGCCGATCTCGGCCCGCCCAGTGTCGGCCTGGACGAGGGCGTGGACGCCTTCGTGCGTTGGCAGGCAGCGCAGTGGGCCTGATCGTCCCCCTCCTGGCGGCGCTGTATCTGGCCGTGCTGCTGGTCAAGACGGCGGCCGTGCTGTGGATCATGCGTGGCGAACGCAGGAGCTCAGCGCGCAGTGCCATTGCAACGCCGGCCGACGTGGCGATCCTGCAGCCGATTCTTGGTGGCGATGCGCACCTGCAAGAGGTGCTCAGCGCCAACGTGCAGGCATTGCCGCAGGCGCAGTTCGTCTGGTTGCTGGATGCCGACGATGGCCCGGGAAACGCCGCTGCCGATGCTGTCGTTGCGCGCTATCCGCAGCGGCGTATCGCGCGCCTGCTGGTGCCGGCGGCACCAGCAGGCATCAACCCCAAGGCCTGGAAACTCGATTACGCGTTGCCGCACATCGATGCGCCTGTCAGCCTGATTCTCGACGACGATGCGCATCTGGGCGGACATGCGCTGTCGCAACTGTTGTCGGACCTCACGCATGCCGATGTCGTCACCGCGCTGCCGTATTACCGCGACAGCGCCACGCTGGCCGGGCGCCTGTTGGCGCAGTTCGTCAACAACAATGCCGCGCTCACATACTTGGGGTGGCTGCCATTCGCAGCGCCGCTGACCATCAATGGCATGTGCTACGCCGCGCGTACCGAACAGCTGCGCCGCTGGGGCGGCTTTGCCGCATTGCTGGAGCAACTGACCGACGATCTGGCCTTCGCGACCCTGGTGCGCGACCGCGGCGGGCGACTCTGGCAATCCACTGCGCCGGTGGCGATGCGTACCGCCATGCCCGACCTGCGTGGCTATGTGCGCCAGATGCATCGCTGGATGCTGTTCGCAACGATCCTGCTAGGCCGTCAACGCCTGCGCGTACGCAGTGCCATCGGCGTGTTGCAGGGGCTGCCGCCGGTGCTGCTGGTGGCCATGCTGGTTTGCGCTTGCGTGCAACACACCTGGCCGGCTGCACTGTGCGTATTGATCGTCTTGCTGGTGCGCGCGTTGCTGCTGTGCGGTGTGCAATGGCGCGTCACCGGCGCCGTTCGCCATCGCCTGCTGGTGTCGCTCTGCGCCGAATGCCTGCAGCCGTTGCATCTGCTGCACGCCGTGCTGGTGCGCACGATCCGCTGGCGCACGCGGCGCTACCGCGTGTTAGCCAATGGGTGCTTTCGTGCAGAGTGAGTCGGGTCCGCTGCAGATCGCCTTCCTCACCGGGCAGAGCGATCCGGCAAGCTGCGCCTTGAGTGCGGAGCAGGGGGCATTTCTGCAAGAGCTGCGGGGCACGGGCAGGCAGTTGGTGGACTGCAATTATCCGTACCGCCGAAACAACGTGCCGCACCGGCGCACGCCGTTGTGGCGTGCCAGCCTGTCCAATGCGCGGCAGTATCTTGCGGCCCGGCATGCCCGCCTTGCCGAGGCCGATCGCAAGCGTGTGCATGCGCTGCTGGATCAGGCGCCGATGACGCTGCTTCTTGCCGGCAGCTGCGGGCTGCAGCTATTGACCGCTTTGCAGTTGCCGGATGCGTTGCGCGCACGTCTGGCGGTTTTTGCGTACGGCCCGGTGTGCGATGCGCCCGCAGTGTTCGGCCAGCTGCGCGTGGTACAGGGCCGCAGCGACTGGATCTCTCGAACATTGTTCGATGGGCACGTCGATGCGAGGCCTGCGTGCGGACACATGGCGTACCTGCGCAACGCCAAGGTGCTTGCCGAGTGCCAGCGCTTCCTCGCGCAGATCGAACGGACGCGACAGGGCGCAGCGCATGCGCATTGATCTGATCGCACCGCCCTACAGCGGCCATCTGCATCCCATCCTGGCAATCGCGCAACAACTCAGCGCGCAGCACCAGGTCTGCGTCATCAGTACGCCTGCCGCGCAGGCGCGCATCGAAGCATGTGGGCTCACCGCTGCCAGCGTGCTGGACGCGCATGCCGATCGCTTGCTGCTTTCCATCGCCAACCCGCCGCACGCCGTGGGCCACAACCCCGTGCGCCTGCGTCGGCAGTTGCACCATGCGCTCGGGCTCATGGCGCAGCTGGGCGAAGTGCTACAGCAGCGCTGGCGCGAGCGGCGGCCGGATCTGGTGATCGTCGACTTCACCCTGCCCAGCGCAGGACTGGCCGCACAGGCGATGGGCATCGCCTGGTGGACCAGCATGCCGTCGCCGTGCGTGATCGAAACCACGGATGGGCCGCCCGCATACATTGGTGGATTGCTGCCTGCGACCACGCCCTTGCAGCGTGTCTGGCATGCAGCGGCGCGCCGGCTCACGCGTGGTTTCAAACGGACCCTGCACCTGTGCTATCGGCGCCAGATGCGCGCGTGCGGGTTGCCGGCGATCTATCGCAGCGATCGCAGCGAGGCGGTGTATTCGCCGCAGTGCATCCTGGCCCTGGGAGTACCGTCGTTCGAGC
Organism: Xanthomonas sp. NCPPB 3569; assembly: GCF_041475645.2. Taxonomy (NCBI): domain Bacteria; kingdom Pseudomonadati; phylum Pseudomonadota; class Gammaproteobacteria; order Lysobacterales; family Lysobacteraceae; genus Xanthomonas; species Xanthomonas sp. NCPPB 3569. The sequence goes on along the minus strand of NZ_CM192969.1, from coordinate 3,059,384 downwards.
TGGCGCAGCATTGGCCGGCGGCAGTGCGCTTCGTCGGGCCGCAGTTGTGCACGCCGCCTTCGTCGGTGACTGCGCCCACCTTCGTCGACGGTCGCCGACATGTGCTGGTGACGCTGGGCACGCATCTGCAATGGGTCAAGCAGCGCATGGATGGCGTGTTGCGCGCGCTGGCGCCGCAGTTCCCGGAGGTGATTTTCCATTTCAGCGACGGCGACACCGGCGCTCCGCCGCAGCCGGGGCAGGGCAATTATCAGCGGCTGCCCTATGTGGATTACGCACAGCACCTGCACCGCTACGCATTGGTGATCCATCACGGCGGTGCCGGCATTCTCTACGCCTGCCTTGCCGCGGGATTGCCGGCCATCGTCTACCCGCTGGACTACGACCAGTTCGATCACGCCGCGCGCCTGCAGGTAGCGGGCGCTGCCTGGTGGTTGCGCGATCTGGATGGCTTGCCGGCGTTGCTGCGTCAGGCGCTCGGCGCCGGCGAGGTGCCACGCGGCGTGCGTCGCCTGCAGGCGGAGCTACAGCTGATCCAATCGCAGGCGCGCATCGCGCACCTGGTGGAGGATTTCGCGCAGACTGGCGCGGTGCCGCCGGTGTAATGCGGCACGCGCCACAACGAGCCTGTAGGGGCGATCAGCCTGCAGCTGCGTTCAACGCAGGCGTCTTGCTGGTCATCAGCTGCGGCCAGCGCTTGAGCACGGCAGCGCGGATACCGGCCTGGTCGATGCCGGCCTCGGCCAGCAGGTCTTCGCGGCTGGCGTGATGCTGGAAGCTGTCCGGCAGGCCCAGGTGCAGCATCGGCACGGTAATGGCTTCGGCGTTGAGCAGTTCCGACACGCCAGAACCTGCGCCGCCGGCAACCACGTTGTCTTCGATGGTGACGAAGCCGTCGTGGGTTTTTGCAAGCTCCAGCAGCAGCGACTTGTCCAGTGGCTTGACGAAGCGCATGTTGACCACCGTCAGGCCCAGTTCGCGGCCCACTGCCTCCGCCGCATCCACGGTCGCGCCGAAGCCGAGCAGGGCAATGCGGGTGCCGCTGTGACGCAGCTGCGCCTTGCCGATCGGCAGGGTGGCCAGCGAGGTGTCCAATGCTGCGCCGGGGCCGGTGCCGCGCGGGTAGCGCACCGCCGCCGGGCCTTGGTACTGCACGCCGGTGCTCAGCATCTGACGGCATTCGGCCTCATCGGCCGGCGCCATCACGACCATGTGCGGCACGCAGCGCAGGAAGCTCAGGTCCAGATTGCCGGCATGGGTAGCGCCATCCGGGCCGACCACGCCACCGCGATCGATCGCAAACAGCACATCCAGTTGCTGCACCGCCACGTCGTGCACCAGTTGGTCGTAGCCGCGCTGCAGGAACGTGGAATAGATCGCGACCACCGGCTTGGCGCCCTGGGTCGCCATGCCGGCGGCCAGCGTGACCGCATGCTGCTCGGCAATGGCCACGTCGAAGTAGCGCTGCGGATATTCCTTGCTGAAGCGCACCAGGCCCGAGCCCTCGCGCATTGCCGGGGTGATCACCAGCAACTTGGGCTCGGCGGCGGCCATGTCGCAGACCCAGTCGCTGAAGACGTCGGTATAGGTCGGCTTCTTGGCACCGGTCTTGGCGACCAGGCCCTTGCTCGGATCGAACGGGCCAACGGCGTGATAACCGATCTGATCGCCTTCGGCCAGCTCGTAGCCCTTGCCCTTGGTGGTGATGACGTGCAGCAGCTGCGGGCCCTTGAGCGTCTGCAGGGTCTTCAGTGCGCCGATCAGGCTGGGCAGGTCGTGGCCATCGATCGGGCCGGTGTAATGGAAGCCCATTTCCTCGAACAACGTGGACGGCACGAACATGCCTTTCCAGTGTTCCTCCCAGCGACGCACGAAGCGCGCGGTGGGATTGTTCTTCTTGTCGCCGAGGATCTTCTTGCCGCCTTCGCGGATCGCATTGAGCGTGCGGCTGCCGCTGGCGCGCCCCAGCATCTTGGTCAACCCGCCGACCGCTTCGGAGATCGACATGCGGTTGTCGTTGAGGATCACCAGCAGGTTCGGTTCCGGGTCCATGCCGCCGGCGTGGTTGAGCGCCTCGTAGACCATGCCGGCCGTCATCGCGCCATCGCCGATCACCGCCACCACCTTGCGCTCGTCGCCGTTACGCTGCGCAGCGATGGCCATGCCGAGCGCGGCCGAGATCGAGGTGGACGAATGGCCAACGCCGAAGGTGTCGTAGATGCTCTCTTCGCGCTTGGGAAACGGCGCAACGCCGTCCTTTTGCTTGACCGTGTGGATCTGGTCGCGCCGGCCGGTGAGGATCTTGTGCGGGTAGGTCTGATGCCCGACGTCCCACACCAGCTGGTCCACCGGCGTCTGATACAGGTAGTGCAGGGCGACGGTGAGCTCGATCACGCCCAGGCCGGCCGCAAAGTGCCCGCCGCTCTTGCCCACCGATTCGATCAGATAGGAGCGCAGTTCTTCGGCGATCGCGGTCAGCTCGGCTTCGTCGAAGCGGCGCAGATCGTCGGGAGTCTGGATGCGGGACAGGCGCGGATAGCGGGTGGTGTCGATCATCATCGTGTCAATTTTCTGAAGCCGTATTGTCCTCCCCATGCGAAGGCCCGGCAAGCAAACCGGTTCAGCTGTCAGCGGGAAGTGATGGGCACGCGCAACGGCACGCTTGGCGCGCGCGGCGCTCACCGACACCTGCGGCAATCTGCCGCACCTGTGGATGGGTCGATTGCGCCGTGTCGTCTAGATCACTCGGCCTCAGTGCCTGCGTCGGGCGGAGGGCACTGGGCCGTATCGAGGCGTGTCATGCCTTGGGTCGCGGTGGCCGGGTTCGATGTCACGTGGGACACCCGGCGCGCCAGGGAAGCCGCCAGCGCTGCTGCGCGCGTGGGGCACGAGCACGCGTGTCCAGGCTCAATCATTCGTGGCTGCCTTGGCCCTGCGCCGAGCCTGGCGCGGCAAGTCACCCGCCAGAAGGCGCAACGCGTGACCAGTGGGCCTACAGCGACAGCTTGGAGCGCCTGGGCAGTTGCGCGCGCAGGAAGGCCATCTGATCGGACAGGATGTTGCGGTTGGACAAGATCAGGTGCTCGATCCAGCTCGGCCGGTAGGGCACCGCCAGCAGCGGCATATGCGCCTGTTGCGGCGTACGGTTGGCCTTGCGCGAATTGCACTGGAAGCAGGCGGTCACCACGTTTTCCCAACTGTCGCGACCGCCTTTGGACACCGGCATGACGTGGTCGCGGGTCAGGTGCGGGCGGCTGAAATGCTGGCCGCAATACATGCACAGCTGCGAATCGCGCGCGAACAACGCGGTGTTGCTGAGGGTCGGGGTCGGGTCCAGCGCGCGCGAACGGGCATGCCCGCGCGCGGCGATGATGGGGTGCAGGTCCAGCGTGCTGCGCTCGCCGGTCAGCCGCGAGATGCCGCCGTGGATCTGCATGCAAGGCTCGCCCAGCGTCCACGACACCGCATCGCGGGCGTACAGGCAGGCAGCGTCTTGCCAGTTGATCCAGTCCAGCACGCGGCCGTGCGCATCGAGCGACAACAGGCGAAGCGTGGGGAGTTGGTGGATTGCAGCGACAGCGCTGCCCGCGTCCGGGGCAGCGCTGCCTCCGGGGACGATCACATCACGAACGTGCGTGTCTGTCTCCATCGGGAAAACAGCTTATACCCGATCGTTGACAGTTTGTGTATCGCAGCGAACGGCGTTGGCGCGTGACTCGAAAGCACTGGCTCGGCGAGTACTGTTGTCTGCGATTCCGTGCCGCCGCGCCGCGGGATCACGCTTCGAACGCAGTGATGGCCTTAATGAGCCGTAGGAGCGCACCCAGGCGCGACGCCTTGTCGCGCGATACTTCCAGTCGCGGCCAGGTCCGCTCCTACGAAAACGATGGAGTTCCGCGGCATTAGCCGTGGGAGCGCACCCGGGCGCGATGCCTTGTCGCGCGATACTCCCAGTCGCGGCCAGGTCCGCTCCTACGACAGCGGCGGAATCCCGCGACGTTAGCCGTAGGAGCGCACCCGGGCGCGAGCACTCAGCCTTCGCCGAACAGTTCCGCTTCTAGCGTCATCAGCGGTGCGGCGCCGCTGCGGATGGCGGCGGCATGGGTCAGGGTGCGCGGCAGGAGACGCGCAAAGTAGAACCGCGCCGTCTCCCGCTTGGCGCGCCTGAAGTCCTCGCCATGCGCCGATGCGTCGGCAGCGGCCACGCTACGCGCCCACCAGTACGCCAGCACCACGTAGCCCGAATAAAACAGGTAGTCATGGCTGGCCGCGCCCAGTTCGTCCGGGTTGCGCGCGGCGCGATCGAGCACATCGCGGGTCAGCATCGCCCATTCGCTGCACTTGTCGCGCAGCGGCTTGATGAACTCGGCCAGCGCGGCATTGCCGTCCTGCGCGTTGGCGAAGGTTTCCACGGCGGCCAGGAACAACTTCAGCCCGGCAGCCTGGCTGGCGGCGGTCTTGCGCCCGATCAGGTCCAGCGCCTGGATGCCGGTGGTGCCTTCGTAGATGGTGGTGATGCGCGCATCGCGGGCCAGCTGCTCCATGCCGTACTCGCGGATGTAGCCGTGGCCGCCGAAGCACTGCAGGGCGTGGTAGGTGTTCTCGATCGACCATTCGGTCTGGCAGGCCTTGGAGATCGGGGTGAGGAAGCTCACCAGGGTCTCGGCATCGGCGCGTTCGCGTTCGGTTTCGCCACGATGTGCCACGTCCACCAGGCTGGCCGCGTGCAGCGCCAGCAAGCGGCTGCCTTCGGTCAGCGACTTGATGGTCAGCAGCATGCGGCGCACGTCCGGGTGCACGATGATCGGGTCGGCCGGCTTGTCCGGGAACTTGGCGCCGCTGAGCGCCCGCGATTGCAACCGCTCGCGGCTGTAGCGCAGGGCGTTCTGGTAGGCGCGCTCGGATAGCCCGATGCCTTGCAGGCCCACGCTCAGGCGTGCGGTATTCATCATCGTAAACATCGCCTGCAGGCCCTTGTGCGGCTGGCCGACCAGGTAGCCCTGCGCGCCCTCGAAGTTCATCACGCAGGTCACCGAGCCCTTGATGCCCATCTTGTGTTCGATGGACCCGCAATGCAGCGCGTTGCGCTCGCCCATGGTGCTGTCGCGGTCCACCTTGAACTTGGGGGTGACGAACAGCGAGATGCCCTTGGCGCCGGCCGATGCGTCCGGCAGCTTGGCCAGCACCAGGTGCACGATGTTGTCGGTGAGGTCGTGCTCGCCGGCGGTGATGAAGATCTTGGTGCCGGTGATGGCGTAGCTGCCGTCGGCATTGGGTTCGGCACGGGTCTTGAGCAGGCCCAGGTCGGTGCCGCAATGCGGTTCGGTCAGGCACATGGTGCCGGTCCAGCGGCCGTCGATCAGCGGTTTGAGGAAGACGTCCTGCTGCCAGGTCTCCCCGTGCTGGCGCAGGGCTTCCATCGCGCCATGCGACAGCAGCGGGAAGTTGCCCCAGGCCAGGTTGGCGGCGTTGATCATTTCGCTCAGCGGCACGCCCAGCGTGTGCGGCATGCCCTGGCCGCCGAATTGCGGTTCGGCGGTGAGCCCGTTCCAGCCGCCTTCCACGAATTGATCGTAGGCGGCGCGGAAGCCGGGCGGGGTGGTCACTGCGTGTGTGCTCTTGTCGAACGCGCAACCGATCTCGTCGCCCACGCTGTTGAGCGGCGCCAGCACTTGCGAGGTAAAGCGGCCGGCCTCTTCGAGGACGGCGTCGATGATGTCAGCACTGGCCTCGGTGTAGCCGAGCCGGGCGAACAGGGCGTGCGCGCCAAGCACGTCGTGCAGGGCAAAGCGGAAATCGGTCAGCGGGGCGGTATAGCTGCTCATGCGGGATCCTTGGAAGCGGGTACGGGAGGCGTGCGCCTTAGGGCCACTCTTAGCGCAGCACGCCGTTGAGGCCGGGAGCCGGGCTGAGCGTATTGCGCGATTCCACACTGAACTCGCGTTGTTTCTTGTCCTGTGGGGTCGCCCAGACGGTGCCCTTGAGCGCATACGGGAACGAGCGGCCGCCGGCCAGCACGTCGGCCACGGTGATGCGGCCCAGCGAGGTGGGTTGCACGGTGACGGTGACCACGTCGGCGGTTTCCGGGCCGATCGACATGCCCACTGCCTGGTCGAGCTTGCCGGCCAGTTGATCGCCGGCAGAGATTTCCAGCGCCACGCGTTCGAACTGCATCGGGATGCTGCTGTAGTTCTGCAGGCGCAGGTCAACCGACCAGGCGCCGTCGGCACGCACGGTCAGTTGCTGGATGCTGGCGGCCGGCTCGGACACCCGGCGGACTGCGCCGCCGCAGGCGCTCAGCAGCAACCCGCAGGCCAGCGACACAAGAAGAAGACGATAGGCACGACGCATGGACTCGGGTCCTTGGCGGAATGAGGCGGCGCCAAGAATACTACGCAGTACGGTCGCTGCTCCCCAGCGCGCGCAGCGGAGGTGGCGATCCTAGGCCGGGGCGCGGGCAGGCCTCACAACACCGGCGCGGCCACGATCAATGGCGACAGGTCGTAGCCCATCGCGGTGGCCTGCGCCTTGAGCCGTTCCAGTTGCGCGCGCTGCATCTGCGGCGAGCGCGACAGGATCCACAGGTACTTGCGATCCGGCTCGCCGACCACCGCCCATTGGTAATCCGGGTCGAGCGCGATCACCCAATAGTCGGCCCACACCAGCGGCAACCAACCCAGCCACTCGGGAGCGAAGCGCACCTGCAACTGCCCGGGCTGGCCGGCGACCGGGCGCGCCACGCCGTCGGCCTGGGTCAGGCTGCCATCGGCGGTGCGGCAGCCATTGCGCACGCCGATCAAGCCATCGTCGCGCAAGGTGTAGATGGCGGTAATGTCGCTACGGCACTTTTTCTGGAACGACACCGGCAGGTGTGCAATCTCATGCCACTGGCCGGCATAGCGCGAGATGTCCAGCTGCGGCACCGCGCGCACCGGCTGTTGCGCAAACGCGGCCAGCGGCAGCAGGGCGACGAACGACAGCAGCAGGCGGGGCAGGCGCATGACAATCTCCGGTGGACGCGCGCAGGCTAGGCCATGTCCCCGGCCGCGCGGCGTGAAGCGGTGCAAGAAACGCGTCCCCCACGGCGGCCGGCAATAAAGTTGCTCGCAGCGCTTGCCCAAACTGCGCCTGCTCGCTATAGTGCGCGTCCTCGCAACGCAGGCATCGTGTTGCAGGGTAAGTGGCCGAGTAGCTCAGTTGGTAGAGCAGGGGATTGAAAATCCCCGTGTCGGCGGTTCGATTCCGTCCTCGGCCACCATATCCAAGCCTTCGTTCGCAAGGCTTCCCGGTTTCCACCGGATCTACTGCTTCCCCCACCTCCTGTCACTGGCTCGGTTGCGCATGCTGTGCGCTGTGTTTGTGTTGCGCGCGTGCGTGCGCTGACGCGATCCAGCGTGGACGCAGACTCGCGCGTTGGTTCGGCCGCCCGGTCATCATCCGTGTAGGTCCTATGTGCGCACGATGCAATCGATTTCGACGTGGTCTTCAAATGCGCATGGCGATACTGCGCGCATGACGCACAAGACACACAAGACACACAAGACACTTCGACGCACCCTGATCCACGGCTACTGCGGTGAATTTCGCGTGGAGACGCTGGAAAGCCAGGCGCCAGGCGCGACGCTGTGGCTTTCGACTGCGTTCGTTTACCACCGCGATCGCGCCGCGCCCGTGGCCACGATCGAGGGCGCAGGGCAGGGCGAGTACCGGGGCGACGCACGCGAGCAGGCGCTGCGCGTGGGTTCTTGTCTGGCGGAGTTTCTGGACCCCAAGCAATACCGCTGCTGCGAGAGGCAGAGCGGCTGAAGCATCGAAGACTCTCGCGTGCGCTACGGAAGTGCAGGCAAGGGGGCGTTGTTGGTGATGGAACAGGACAGCCCGGCGGCAAGGCGCGCGATGTCTTGCATGAACTCAGCGCCTGCTCCGAGTGCCGGAGTGCGCGCGCCCACCCATGTCGTGCTTATAGCAACACCACGTTGTGCAGATGCGTTTGCAGCCCCTTGCGCAAAATCCGGTAGCAATCGCGATCGAAGTCGCCGGGTGCGGTCTTCAGTTTGCGGGCAGCAGCCAGCGAGCTGACGCTGCCCAGATAATGCCAGTTGCGCAGCACGTGGAACTGGCGCAACTGCTTGCCTTCTTCCTTTAACGCCACCGCGCCAGGAAAGGGCCAGACGGCCTGTTCCAGATATTCAAGGGCAGCGCGCAGACGCGTCTCGTGGTCGCCCAGCGATTCGGCGCCATGGCAGGCACCGGCGCAGCGCTTCAACATGGCGCGGAAACACGGGCGGCCATCGGTGGCGCGTTCCAGGCCGAGCAGCCCGTAGCAAAGACGGTCGCGATCGGCCAGCCGCCGCAGCGCTTCCTTGGCGGCGCGTGGGCTGGAATAGAGCCCATACAGCCACGGTGTGACCGCCGGATCGCGCTCGGCCGAATGCACGATAGACACCTCGCCACAATACAGCCGGATCGAAAACTGACGCGGGACGCGACGTAGCTTTTGGTTGTACAGCGGGCGCATCGATTTGATGAGCTGCGATTCCAATAGCTGCGCGCCAAGATCGCCGGCCATTTCGAACACGCTGATGCGACGGGTCTGGCGCAATAAGGCGGCTTCGCGTGGCGTGCGGAAGTGATCCATCACCCGCCCACGCAAGTTCACGCTCTTGCCGATGTACAACGGCAGTTCGCTGTCCTGGCCGTGGAACAGATACACCCCGGCAGTCGTTGGCAAGGTTGCGAGCGTGCTGCGTAAATGATCGGGATAGGCGTATTCGACCGCACCGAGACCGCGGCGAACGCGTTCACTGCGGGCCACGACGGACCTTGGTCTGCTGCGCCGGCGTCTCGATGCGTGCGTAACCACCCAGAGGGCCTGGGGCTGCTGCATGCTCGGTGGCGTATGAGTGCGTGCGGAAAATCGTTGTCATCGGGCAGCAGCGTGCCGATGTGCTGTCGCATCAGCTGAGACGCTGCACGATTCTTGAAAAGAACGCTTCCGGAAGAGCTGCAGCAATTCCGGAAGCGCCGTGGTACCTGCCGTGTTGTGCTGCTCAGCGGTTGTTGCCGCCACCGCTCGCCTGGCCACCCTTCTTGCCGGCCTCGCGCGCTTCTTCGGAGGTGAACTCGTGGGCGTTGCCACTTTCATGGGCCGCCTTGCCGCCCTTGGAGGCGATTTCGCGCTGCTTGTCTTCGTCCATCGAAGCAAAGCCGCGGTTGCTGGTGCCACCCTTGTTGTCGTTCTGATTTGCCATTGCAGATTCTCATTCGTCAGTTGGGGAATGCACCACTGGACGCCGTGGTGCGAGGCCAGCATCGCGGTGGAAGCATCAATCGGACGTGGGGATTTCGGCAGCCAGGCGTGAGCCGGCAAGCGGGCTTGACATGCGATCTTCACTGGCGAAAAACGCGGCATGGCGACGCAATGCTGGAGACGCTCGACAGTATTGCGGCGCCATCGTGCGTGCGCGCCGCAGCGCATGCGACGAACGTGCGACACGGCCCTGCGTGTTGCAGTCCGATGCCACCGCGCGGGGGCAGGTGCGGCCGGCTATCCTGGCAGCCGCGACGCAGACCAGGATACAGCGATGACGACACGATGCCGGTGGTGGGCAACAGTGCTGGCAATGACGGCGACGTTTGCCATGCCAGCCGGCGCCGCCACGCTGCCCGCCGGCGCTGCCAAGTTGTTACCTGCCGGGCAGTCGGTGATGAGCGTCGCTCGCGCAGATCTCACCGGCGATGGCCGGCTGGATTACGTGGTTGCGTTGCGTGCATCGGCAGAACAAACGCTGCGTGGCCATGGCGATGCGGCACCGCCGCGTACCTTGCTGGTGCTGGTTGCAAACGCCGACGGCGGGTTTGTCCAAGCCGCGCGCAGCACGCGGGTGATCTTCAGAGCCGACGAAGGCGGACAGTGCGACCCGTTCCTGGACAGCGACCAGGGCCTGGTCGCGAAGGGCGCGTATTTCACCGTGCAAAATGGGGTGGCGTGCGGACAACACTGGACCGACTACATCACCTTTCGTTACGACCGCCGCCGCGGCGTTTTCGTATTCCACAAGCGCGTGATCGAAGCATGGGAAATGAACACCCAGGACACGCCCGATGCCGACGCGCTGCGGCTGCGCGAGCACAAAGAAATTGCCGCCGATCCGCGTCAGCCGGTCCTGCTGTCTGCCTATACGCCTGCACCGTGACGGGGGGGCTATCGCAGCGCATCCGGTTCGATGGCGGGCGCGGCCGTACGGGAAATGCTCATGGATGTGACGAATCGCCTCACCGAACCCAACTAAACTGTGGCCACGGGAACGGCCCCGCGGAGAACATCACTTGAACGATCCCGGTCACGGAGAGCTGCGGGCGCCTCAGATCAGCGACACAAGCGGCCTGCCTGTCGAGAAGCACCGCTCGGACATCTTCTTTGCCGCCGTGGAAACCACGCGTATGCCAATGACGGTGACCGACCCGCATCTTCCGGATAATCCCATCGTGTTCGCAAACCGCGCGTTTCTGGAGATGACCGGCTATGCCGCCGATGAGGTCATCGGCACTAACTGCCGTTTCCTGCAGGGGCCGGAGACCGATCCGGCCAGCATCAGCGATGTGCGCGAATCGATCGAAAGCCGCAGCGAAATTGCCACCGAGGTGCTGAATTACCGCAAGGACGGCTCTTCGTTCTGGAATGCGCTGTTCATCTCGCCGGTGTTCGACAACAAGGGCAACCTGGTGTATTTCTTCGGCTCGCAGTTGGATGTGAGCCGGCGCCGCGATGCCGAAGACGCGCTGCGCCAGGCGCAGAAGATGGAGGCCCTGGGCCAGCTGACGGGCGGCATCGCGCACGATTTCAACAATCTGCTGCAGGTGATGTCTGGACATCTGGAAGTGATCCAGATGATGGCCAGCGCCGGCGGGGGCAATGCCGAGCGGATTGCCTTCAGTGCCGAACACGCCGCGGCAGCGGCTGCCAAGGCGGCCACCTTGACCCAGCAATTGCTGGCGTTTTCACGCAAGCAGAAACTGCGCGGGCGGGTCGTGAACCTCAACGGGCTGGTGGCCGGCATGACCAACATGGCCGAGCGCGCGCTGGGGGGCGGCGTCACGTTGCGCCAGGTGCTGGAAGAAGGGCTGTGGAACTGCCAGATCGACACCACCCAGGCAGAGGTGGCGTTGTTGAACGTGTTGATCAATGCGCGCGACGCGATGGCGCAGGCCGAGCGCAAGGAAGTCACGGTGCAAACCCAGAACGTGGAGATCACCGGCCACGACCTGGCGATGTACCACCAGCTGGCCCCGGGCCGCTACGTCAGCATCGCCGTGACCGACACCGGCTCGGGCATGCCGCCGGAGGTGGTCAGCCGGGTGATGGAACCGTTCTTCACCACCAAGGAGGAAGGGCAGGGCACCGGCCTGGGCTTGTCGATGGTGTACGGATTCGTCAAGCAGTCCGGCGGCACCGTGCGCATCTACAGCGAGGTGGGCGAAGGCACCACCGTGCGGCTGTATTTCCCTGCCTCCAGCGAATTCGAAAACGATTTGCAGGCAGCCAAGAGCCGCGCCATCGACAAGGGGGGCAACGAAACCATCCTGGTGGTGGAAGACAAGCAGGACGTGGCGGTGGTGGCCCGGATGTTTCTGGAAAACGCCGGTTACCGCATCCTGTCTGCGTCCAGCGGACGCGAGGCGGTGGAGATCTTGGAGAAGACTCCGCAGGTGGATGCGTTGTTCACCGACCTGATCATGCCCGGTGGCATGAACGGAGTGATGCTCGCCCGTGAGGCGCGCCGCATGTTGCCCAAGATCAAGATCCTGCTCACCACCGGTTACGCCGATGCCAGCATCCAGCGCACCGACGTGGGCGGCGCCGAGTTCGATGTGGTCAGCAAACCCTATACGCAGAAGGAATTGCTCAAGCGCATCCGTATGCTGCTGGATGGGCCGACCGGGGTGGGCTGAGCGCGTGTGCCGCCCGGTGACGCTATCGCGATGCGGTGGCGTCACCGAAACATGCTTGCAATCGCCGATTGGCTGCCGGGTGAAGATCGCGATGCTCCTACACCGTCTTTGTGGAAATTCCCCGGATATCGATGGCCATGCGTTGGGTCGTTGGCCCGATGCATACGAGCGGAGGTAGCGGGGTGCATTGCCGATGAGCGGCGATGCAGCCGTCGCGGCCAGTGATGCGATCAGCGACGCGGATAATGTGCGGTGCTCTGTCGATAGCGCAGGTGCAGCCGCCTGCCGATCAGCACTGCGACACGAACCGACCACGAACACCAGCTGGACGGCCGTAACGCAGACGCGCTCGGCAACGCGGGCGCCGTGCAGCGCCCGACCAGTCCCCTAACAATGCCGAATAGCGCGCTGCCCCACAGCAGTGGGCCGTCGATGTGCCGTTGGGTAGGGAACTGCAGCGATGCGTCGCGCAGTCCCTACGTGGCTGCGTCAGCGTGCGTGCGGCGAATGGGCAGCGAGACGTGTCGCCAGTCGGCCACATCACCCGCAGCCTCCAGCCGACCGCTCAGAACAAGGCAGGCAATGCGCTGCGCGACGCGGTCGGCTGCCTCTTCGACGTCGGCCAGATTCAACTGCGCGTCAGTGAGCGCTTGCGCAATCATCAAGGCGACTTTTGCCACTGCGCGCCGCCAGCGTCAGTGATAAATGTCGATTGCGCGTTAATGTCGGACGGGCCAGTGCCTGTCGTCGCCAATCACCATTCCAGATACCCGGAGCACGGCCATGAAGCGTGATCCCGCATTCCGGCTGTCAACGCCCGACCTTGCTGCCAATCCCTAAATCACAATGTCTGCGCCAACTATTCCTCACCCAGCGGCGCCACGTAGCCGTCCGGCTTGTCGGCGTTGCGCTCGAATAGGAACTTCTGCAGCTCCGCTTCGAGAAAGGCACGGTGCTTGGGGTCGCGCGGCGACAGCCGGTTTTCGTTGATCAGCATGGTCTGATGCGCCAGCCACGCTTGCCAGGCGGTCTTGCCGATCTGCGCGAAAATGCGCTGGCCGAGCTCGCCCGGATACGGCACGAAATCCAGGCCTTCGGCGTCGCTTTGCTGGTAGTGGCAGAACACGGTGCGGGTCATGCGGATTCCTTTGGGAGACGCGCTTATAACGCGTCGAGCAACTTGCGGATCGGCGCCGGCAGGCCCAGCGATGCGAGATCGGCGGGCGCGACCCAGCGTAGATCGTCATTGTCGCGCACCGCCGGACGCAGCGCGACCTTGCGCAGGCGCAGGGGCTGCAAGTGCAGCCGGTAATGGCTGAAGGTGTGCACGATCAACGGCATCTCGTCGGCGCGCTCGTAGGTGCCGTCGATATGCGCTGCGAACCAGGCGCGCATGCCGCTGTCGGTATCGGCCTGCGGCAGCGTCCAGAGCGAGGCCCAGATGCCGGTTGGCGGGCGTCGCTGCAGCAGGATGTGGCTATCGGCATTGAGCAGCAACAGCGCAGTGGCCTCGCGTTCGGGCAGCGGTTTGCCGGGTTTGGGGGTGGGCAACGCCTCGACCAAGCCATCGCGGCGTGCGATGCAATCGGTCTGTAGCGGGCACAGCACGCAGGCGGGCTTGGCGCGCGTGCACAGCGTGGCGCCGAAATCCATTTGCGCCTGGGTGTAGTCGGCCAGGCGGCCAGCCGGGACATGCGCAACATGGGTGGTGGCCAGTTGCCATAACTGTTTTTCGATCGCCGGCAGGCCGGGATACCCGGCGATGCCGTGGAAGCGCGCGAGCACGCGTTTGACGTTGCCGTCCATGATCGCGAAGCGATCGTTCCAGGCCTGGCTCAGGATCGCGCCTGCCGTGCTGCGGCCGATGCCCGGCAGCGCAAGCAGTGCATCGAAGTCGCGCGGCACTTGCCGGGCGTGCAGCGCGACGCATTGCTTGGCGGCGGCATGCAGATTGCGCGCGCGGGCGTAGTAGCCCAGTCCGGCCCACTGCGCCATCACGGTGTCGTTGTCGGCCGCCGCCAGATCGGCCAGCTGAGGGAAGCGCGCCATGAACTTGTGGAAATACGGAATGACCACCGCGACCTGGGTCTGCTGCAGCATGATCTCCGACAGCCATACCCGGTAGGGCGTGCGTGGATGCTGCCAGGGCAGATCATGGCGGCCATGGCCGTCGAACCAGTGCAACAGGCGGTCGACGAATGCATCAGCGGAAGGAGTGGCGTGGTCGGCTGGCATGAGCTGTGCTGGCGATGGAGGGCGAGGCGAGAGTTACGTGACGCGGAGCGGATCTGCTGCGTACCTCGTGCGGCGCATCCCTTCGCCGCAGCGGCACGTCATTGCGCCCAGGCACCGTTCGCAGCGCCATCCTGTATCGCCAGGCGGCCACTGCGGTGGTGTCGGCGCAGGGGACCAGGCCACTGACGCATCCGCGCAGCCTTGCTTTCAGAGTCCTGCGGGCAAGGGCTGGGCGAACTCCAGTACGGGTCTTGTCTGGGGCCAATCGCATGACACCTGCCGCACCGTGCCACCTGCCTGTAGCGCCTGCGCGCACAGCGGTTGCAGATGCGCGCAGGCATCTTCCAATCAGCCGCCCAACGCGTCCGGCAACAGCGCGTCGACGAAGGCGACCGGGTCGAAGACGCGCAGATCTTCCGGGCGCTCGCCGATACCGGCAAAACGGATCGGGATATTGAACTCGCGCGCCAGCGCGAACACCACGCCGCCCTTGGCAGTGCCATCGAGCTTGGTCACGACCAGGCCGGTGACACCCACGGCAGCATGGAACTGGCGCAGCTGCGAGATGGCGTTCTGGCCGGTGGTGCCGTCGATGACCATCAAGACTTCGTGCGGCGCGGCGGCATCGATCTTGCCGAGCACGCGGCGGATCTTGCCGAGCTCGTTCATCAGCCCGGTCTGGGTGTGCAGGCGGCCGGCGGTGTCGGCGATCAACACATCGGTGCCGCGCGCCTTGGCGGCCTGCAGCGCGTCGAACGCCACCGAAGCGGCATCGGCGTTTTGTCCCTGCGCGATCACGGCCACGCCATTGCGATCGCCCCAGGCCTGCAATTGCGCCACCGCGGCAGCACGGAAGGTGTCGCCGGCCGCCAGCATCAGACTGTTGCCTTCGTCCTTGAAGCGCTTGGCGAGCTTGCCGATGGTGGTGGTCTTGCCGACGCCGTTGACGCCAACGGTGAGCACCACGAAGGGTTTGAGCGAGCGGTCGATCACCAGCGGCTTGGAGACCGGCTGCAGCAGCGCGATGAGGTCGGCGCGCAAGGCCTTGAACAGCGCCTGGGCGTCGACGAATTCGCGCGACTTCATTCGCTTGCGCAGGCCGTCGATCAACGCGGTGGTGGCGCCGATGCCGACGTCGGCGGTGATCAACGCAGTTTCGATCTCGTCGAGCAGGTCGTCGTCGAGCTTGGGGTTGCGCGAGAACAGGCCGCCGAAGCTGCGTGCGAAGGTGCTGTTGCGCAGCCGTTCGCGCCAGCCGGGTTTTCCGGCCGGTGCGGCGGGGAGGGCATCACGCTGGCCGACAATGCTCTCGTCCTGCGTGCTCGGCAGCGGCGCGCTGACGATGGCCGGTGCGGTGACCGTCGGCGCGGCACTGGTTGGGGGCGCGCTGGCGGGAGGTGCAGCAGCCGCTGCAGGCGTCGAGACCGGCGGCGCGACCACGGCAGGGGCTGCGCGTTGCGAAGGCGCGGCTGGCTGCGCAGGCACGACGGGAGGCGGCGTCGGGACAGTCTGTGGCTGCGCCACGACCGGCGGCACCACCACAACCGGCGCGCTGGGGGCGCTGGCGGGTACCGGGTCTGGCAGCGCCTGCAATGCGGTCGGCGCAGGCGCCGCAGGAGTTGTCGGCGCGCTGGGAACGGCGGCAACGCTTTGCGCCTGGCCCGTGCGTGCAGCGATCTCCTGTGCCAGCTGGTCGGCTGGCGCAGCGGTGGTCTGCGGCGGTGCCGGCGCAGCAGGCTCGCTGCCTGCCGGAGCAGGCGTGACAGGCGCAACAGGCGCAACAGCCGGCGTTGCAGCCGTCTCTGTGCCTGGCTCGGCCGTGGCGAGCGCTTCGACCGGCGATGCCGGGGTGGCGGCAGACGGCGCGGTGGGGAATGCGGCTGCCAGTTCTTCCAGGCTGTAGCGCGAGGTACGCGAGCTGTCTGGCGTGATTGGCTTGTGACGGCGAAAAAAGCTGGCCATTGGCAACGCAGTAGGGGAAACCCGAAAGTCTATCATCCGGCCCCCCCGACACCTTGACGCTGCCTCCAGCGCCGCGCCCGGGCGCATTGCATGCACCGCCGCACGCAGGTCTGGCGACTCACCTAGCTGCGCCAGCGCATGACAAATCCTGCCGAATTCGGCATTTGTGCCAGCGATGTGTCAACGCGAAGTTGTGTCCTTACAACTGACCTTTGAGCGCGCGGTAATCGCGCGGCGTCATACCGACGGTGGCCTTGAACTGGCGCGCGAAGGCGCTCTGGTCGGCGAACCCGCAGCGTTGCCCGATGCTGGCGATGCTGTCGTCGCCGTAGAGCAGCCGCATCGCCGATTCGATGCGCAACTTGGTCAGCAATTGCTGCGGGGTGACCTGGAACACGCGGCGGAAGTGGCGTTCCAGCTGCGCCACCGACAGCCCGGCCAGGTCGGCCAGGCTCTGCACGCGCAGGTTGTCGCCGAAGTTGGCCTGCATGTGGTCCATGACCTGGCTCAAGCGTTCGTACGCGGAATGACGGCTGTCGGGCTGGCCCAGGTCGCGCGAGATGCCGACCACGCCGATCACCTCATTAGCCTCGCACAGCGGGCGTTTGAAGGTCAGGCACCAACCCGGCAGGCGGTTGGGGTACAGATGCACTTCAAGCTGGTTGTCGATGAGCTCGCCGCACAGCACGCGGCGGTCCTGCATCATGTAGCTGCCGCCCAGCGGCAACGGAAACACTTCCAGCGGCGAGCGGCCGATGATCTCGCTGCGCAGCTTGCGTCCCAGCCGGCGCACCAGGGTCAGGTTGCAATGGGTGTAGCGGCCCTCGCTGTCCTTGATGAAGAACACCACATCCGGCAGTGCATCGAACAGCGTCTGCATTTCCAGGGCGGGCAGGTTGAGGTCCATCAGGGTCATGGTAGCGGTCACGATTAGACGGTTGCACGACGGTGCAGCCCAGCAATGATCCTAGCGCAAACGCGTGGTCGTGATTGGGGTGGTGATTGTGCGGATTTCCGCATTTTCACTCGGCATTGAACGCTAGTCGCCCGCAGGTCGGCAGTGGGAGCATGTGGCATGCACACCATCGACGTCATCGACTCCCACACGGCTGGCGAGCCTACCCGCGTGGTCCTTTCCGGTTTTCCAGATCTGGGCGATGGCGATCTGGCGCAGTGCCGCGAACGCTTTCGCAGCGAGTTCGACCACTGGCGCAGCGCCATCGCGTGCGAACCGCGTGGGTCGGACACCATGGTGGGCGCCTTGTTGCTGCCCGCGCGCGACCCAGGCGCCTGCACCGGGGTGATCTTCTTCAATAATGTCGGCTACCTGGGCATGTGCGGGCACGGCACCATCGGGGTGGTCCGCACGCTGGCCGCGTTAGGGCGCATCGGGCCGGGCCAGCACCGGATCGAGACACCGGTGGGAACGGTGGGGGTAGCGTTGGCCGACGACGGCACGGTGTCGGTGGACAATGTCGAGAGCTATCGGTTTGCCAGCGGGGTGGAAGTGGAGGTGCCCGGGCATGGCAGGGTGCGCGGCGACGTGGCCTGGGGCGGTAACTGGTTCTTCATCACCGAGCATGCGCCGTGCGCGCTGGACCTGGCGCACCAGCGCGAGCTGACCGCCTACACCGAGGCGATTCGGCTGGCCCTGGAAGCGGCCGGGATCACCGGCGAGGCCGGTGGCGAGATCGACCATATCGAAGTCAACGGCGCCGCACCCGACGGCAGCGGGGTGGCGCGCAATTTCGTGCTGTGCCCGGGGCTGGCCTATGACCGCTCGCCGTGCGGCACCGGCACCAGCGCCAAGCTGGCCTGCCTGGCGGCGGACGGCAAGTTGGCCGAAGGCGAGCGCTGGGTGCAGCAAGGCATTCTGGGCAGCGCTTTCGAAGGCAGTTATCGGCTGAGCGGGCGCGGCATCGCACCGCGCATCAGTGGGCGGGCGTACATCACCGCGCGCGCGCAGCTGGTGATCGACCCGGCGGACCCGTTCGCCTGGGGCATCGTGGCCTGATGGAACCCCAGCGGCCCGCGCCGGTGCTTGCGTCGGTCACGCCGCCTGGCGCAGCACTGTCCGCTGCGATGGCAGGGACCGTTGCTGCAACGCACGCGTCGGCAGCGGCGCCTGGATTGACTGCGGTTGCCGGATCCGGGCCCGCCGCGTCTGCCGCATACACGCGACGCAGTTACGACCTGATCGTGATCGGCGCCGGCATCGTGGGCGCCGCTTGCGCGGAAGCCGCGGCGGGCGAGGGCCTTCGCGTGGCGATCGTCGAGCCGGGACCGATCGGCGGTGGCGCCACCGCAGCGGCGATGGGGCATTTGGTGGCGATGGACGACGACCCGGCCGAGCTGGCGTTGTCGGCGTATTCGCTGCGGCTATGGGAACGCTTCGCCACGCTCGGCGACGCCGAATTCAGCCGCTGCGGCACGCTGTGGGTGGCCCGCGATGCGCGCGAACTGGCGGCGGTGCCAGCCAAGATCGCGCGCCTGGCAACGGCCGGCCTGCATGCCGAAGCGATCGATGCCGCGCAGCTGTATGCGCTGGAGCCGCAGCTGGTGCCCGGGCTGGCTGGCGGCATGCGCGTGCCCGATGAAGCGGTGGTGTATCCGCCGCGGGTCGCGCGCCACCTGGTAGGCGCGGCCTGCACGTCCGGTGCACGCGTGTTCGCCGGCCGCCGCGTGGTGCAGCTGCAGGAGCATGCGGTGCGTCTGGACGATGGGCAGATGCTCGCCGGGCCGGTGCTGGTGGCCAGCGGTGTGGCCTTGCCGCAGCTATTGCCCGAGCTGGCATTGCGCCCGCGCAAGGGCCATTTGGTGATCACCGACCGGCACCCGGGGCTGATCCGGCATCAGCTGCTGGAACTGGGCTACGCGGATTCGGCGCATGGGGCCGACGAGACCAGCGTGGCCTTCAATGTGCAGCCGCGGCCCACTGGGCAGATTCTGATCGGTTCCTCGCGCCAGTTCGGCGAGCACGACCGCGACGTGTCGATGCCGGTGCTGCAGCAGATGTTGCAGCGTGCCTTTGCGTACCTGCCGGTGCTGCGTGAGTTGCAGGCGATCCGCGTGTGGACCGGCCTGCGTCCGGCCACGCCGGACGGGCGCCCGTATTTGGGGGCGGTGCCCGGCCGACGCGATGTGTGGGTGGCCGCCGGTCACGAGGGGTTGGGGGTCACCACGGCGCTGGGGAGCGCACGGGTGATCGTGGACAGCCTGCTCGGGCGCACCCCGGCCATCGACCCGGCGCCCTACGCACCGGCGCGTGCCGTGCAAGGCGCGCGCGCATGAGCGCGACGGTGCGTCTGCACGTGGATGGGCGCCTGGTCCAGGTGCCGGCCGGTGCCAGCGTGGCGGCGGCAGTGGCGCAGGCGACGTTGCAGTTTCGGCAATCGAGCAGTGGGCAAGCGCGCGCGCCCCTGTGTGGCATGGGCGTGTGTTTCGAATGCCGCGTGCGCATCGACGGCGTGGGACAGCAACGCGCCTGCCTGGTGGACGCATGCGATGGCATGCAGGTGCGCACCGATGGTTGAGCGCGCGCTGCATTTCGATGTGTTGGTGATCGGCGCCGGTCCGGCCGGGCTGGCGGCGGCGCGGGCGGCGGCCAGCCAAGGCGTGCGGGTGGGCGTGGTCGACATGCAGCCACGGACCGGCGGTCAGGTGTGGCGCAGCGATGTGCAACACGGCGCGCCGGCCGATGCGCGCGCATTGCTGCAGCAAGTGGCCGGCAATGCATCGATCACCGTGCTGACGCGCACGCAGATCTTGCTGGCGCAGCCGGGCTGGCTCCTGGCCGATGGCCCCGACGGCACGCTGCAACTGCATTACGCCGCATTGGTGCTGGCCACCGGTGCGCGCGAACTGCTGCTGCCATTCCCGGGCTGGACCCTGCCCGGCGTCACCGGTGCCGGCGCGGCGCAGGCGCTGGCCAAGCAGGGCTGGCCGCTGGCGGGCAAGCGCGTGCTGGTGGCCGGCAGTGGCCCGTTGTTGCTGGCCAGTGCGGCCACGTTGCAACGGCATGGCGCGCGCGTGCTCGGCATTCACGAACAAACCTCGCCGGCCGCCCTGCATCAGTTCGCACTGCAGTTGTGGCGCTGGCCGGGCAAGGCGGCGCAGGCGGTGGCGTTGCGCCTGCAGCTGCGCGCGGTGGCATATCGCGCCGGCAGCATCGTGATTGCCGCGCATGGCGACACGCAGCTGCGCGAAGTGGAACTCGCCGGGCCCGGCGGCCGCACGCGTCTTGCCTGCGATCAACTGGCGGTGGGCTATGGCCTGGTGCCCAACACCGAACTTGCGCAATTGCTGGGTTGCCAGCTGCAAGCCTACGGCGCGCACCAGCAGGTGCAGGTGGATGCGCTGTTGCGTACCAGCGTCAACCAGGTCTTTGCCGCCGGTGAAGTCTGCGGCATCGGCGGCCGCGATTGCGCAGTGATCGAAGGGGCGATGGCCGGGCATATGGCCGCCGATGCACCGGAGGCGGCGCTGCGCCTGCAGCCACGGCGTCACGCCGCGCGTGCGTTTGCCGACCTGCTGCAGCGGCAATTCGCGCTTGACCCGCGCATCCGCACCCTGGCGCAGGCGGACACGTTGATCTGCCGCTGCGAAGACGTACCGCTGGCTGCCCTGGACAGCTTCACCGATGCACGCGACGCCAAGCTTGCCTCGCGCTGCGGCATGGGCGCCTGCCAGGGCCGCATCTGCGGCGCTGCGCTGGCCGAGCTGGGGCGTTGCCCGCCCGATCTTTCCACCGACGCCGGCCGCCGGCCGCCGTTGTTTCCGGTCCGCCTCGCGGCGCTGGCCGACCCGTTCACTTCCGACTCGCAAGGGAAACATCCATGAGCAATGCTGCGTTCTGGCACGGCGTGCTGCCGGCCATCACCACTCCGTTCACCGCCAACGGCGAGATCGACCACGATTTCCTCGGCAAGCACGCCAATCAACTGGTGGATGCCGGTTGCACCGCGATCGTGCCGCTGGGCTCGTTGGGCGAGGCCGCGACCTTGAGCGTGGAAGACAAGCTGGCGATCCTGCGCACGCTGGTCACCGCCTTGAACGGCCGCGTGCCGGTGGTGCCGGGCATCGCCAGCCTGGCCACCGGCGAAGCGGTGGCGCTGGCCAAGGCGGCAAGGGACATCGGCTGCGGCGGCTTGATGGTGCTGCCGCCGTACGTGTATTCCACCGACTGGCGCGAAATGGGCGCGCATGTGCGCGCGGTGATCGGCGCCACCGATCTGCCGGTGATCCTGTACAACAACCCGGTGGCCTACAAGACCGATTTCGGCCCGGCGCAGATCGCCGAGCTGGCCGCCGAATTCCCCAACCTGCAGGCCGTGAAGGAGTCCTCCGGCGATGTGCGCCGCTTCGCCGCGCTGCAGGAATTGCTGGGCGATCGCCTGGCGCTGCTGGTGGGCATGGACGATGCCATCGTCGAGGGCCTGAGCATGGGCGCCAAGGGCTGGATCGCCGGCCTGGTCAATGCGTATCCGAAAGAATCGGTACGCCTGTTCGAACTCGCCCGCGATGGCGGATACCCGGCGGCCAGGGAGCTTTACCACTGGTTCCTGCCGCTGCTGCGCCTGGACACGGTGCCTACGTTCGTGCAGCTGATCAAACTGGTACAGGCCAAGGTGGGCATGGGCAGCGAGCAGGTGCGTGCGCCGCGCCTGGTGGTGGCCGGCGCCGAGCGCGATGCCGCGTTGAAGGTGATCGACCATGCCATCGCCACCGCGCCCACATTGCCTTGATGGCGCACTGATGCTGCCCTGGTCCGTCGTGCCTGTCGGTAAGCGCAGGGTGGCAGTTGTGCCGATTCGTAGCACGCGCCCTGCCTGCGCGCGCTGCGATGCGTTGGCCGATGCGGATGTGGCATCCAGTGCTGCATCCTCATCGTCTTGTTGGTCGGCCGCCAGCGCACCGAGCGCCGGTCCTGCTTCCCTGTCACCGAAGGTGCCGTCATGAACGATACGAACCACTCCATTCCCACGGCCGCAGCCGAGATCCTGCTGGCAGGGCAATGGCAAGCCAGCCGCGCCGCCACCGGCAGCTTCCGTGCTGCCGATCCGGCCACCGGCGAGCCGATCGGGCCGTACTTTCCGGTCAGTGGTGCGGACGATGTGGAAGCGGCCGTGGCGGCGGCGCAGTCAGTGGCAGCGGAGTTGGCGGCCGCACCGGTGGAGCGGATCGCTGCCTTTCTGGAAGGCTATGCCGACGCGCTGGATGCCGACGCCGACAACCTGGTCGCGCTGGCGCATGCCGAGACGGCGCTGCCGGCGCCCACACGCTTGCGCGGCAACGAACTGCCGCGCACCAGCGGCCAACTGCGGCAGGCCGCACAGGCCGTGCGCAGCTACAGCTGGACCCAGCCCATCATCGACAGCGCGGCAGATCTGCGTTCGCACCTGGCGCCGCTAGGCAAACCGGTGCTGGTGTTCGGTCCCAACAACTTTCCGTTCGCCTTCAATGCGATTGCCGGCAGCGATTTCGCCTCGGCGATTGCCGCGCGCAACCCGGTCATTGCCAAGGCGCATCCGTTGCATCCGGCCACCAGCCAGCGCATGGCGCAGCTTGCGCATCAGGCCTTGGTCGCGGCTGGTCTGCCTGCGGCGGCGGTGCAACTGCTGTATCACTTCGACAATGCCATCGGCCTGCGCTTGGCGGGCGATGCGCGGCTGGGCGCGATCGGATTCACTGGCAGCCGTGCCGGCGGGTTGGCACTGAAGGCCGCCGCAGACGCGGCGGGCGTGCCGTTTTATGCCGAGCTTTCCAGCGTCAACCCGGTCTTCCTGTTGCCGGGCGCGCTGGCCGAACGCGGCGACGCGCTTGCGCAGGACTTCTTCGCCTCCTGCACGCTGGGGAGCGGGCAGTTCTGCACCAATCCCGGCGTGGTGGTGGTGCCGCATGGCGCTGCTGGCGATGCGTTCGTTGCGGCCAGCAAGGCGCATTTCGACGCGGCCATGCCGATGGTGCTGTTCTCCGCCTCTGGTGTGGAAGGCGTGCAACGTGGTGTGGCGAGCCTGCGTGCCGCCGGCGCCAGCATGCTGGCCGGCGGACACACCGGCGAGGACGGTTACCGCTATGCGCCGACCTTGTTGAGCGTGGATGCGCACGCCTTCCTGGCCAACCCGCACGCCCTGCAGGCCGAGGCCTTCGGCCCGGTAAGCCTGCTGGTGCGCGCAGCCGATGTGGCGCAGATGGCACAGGTGGCGGCCGCGTTCGAAGGCAACCTGACCGGCACGTTGTACCGCGCGGCCGATGGCCGCGACGATGCCGCGTGGCAGACCATCGCGCCGGTGTTGCGCGCGCGGGTAGGGCGGTTGATCAACAGCAAGATGCCAACCGGCGTGGCGGTGAGCGCGGCGCAGAACCACGGTGGCCCGTTCCCGAGCACCGGGCATCCGGGCTTCACCGCGGTGGGCATCCCCGGCGCCATCCGACGGTTTGCCGCCCTGCACAGCTACGACGCGGTGCCCGATGCACTGCTGCCCGCCGAACTGCGCCAGCGCAATCCGGGCGGCGTGGCGCGTTTTGTCGACGGGCAATGGAGCACCGCCGATCTGGGAGCCGGCGCATGAGCAGCCAGATCGGCGGGCTGTCGGTGGAGCAAGCGCGTAAGCAACTCGCGCCGTGGACACAGCGCGCCGCGCCAATCGCCACGGACGAATACGAGCGCCGCATCGAGCGTGCACGCAGCCTCATGCGCGCACATGGCGTGGATGCGCTGTTGATCGGTGCCGGCACGTCGCTGCGCTATTTCACCGGTGTGCCGTGGGGGGCGAGCGAGCGTCTGGTGGCCCTGCTGCTGACGCTGGAGGGCGATGCGGTGTTGCTCTGCCCCATGTTCGAGGAAGGCTCGCTGGATGCGGTGCTGAAGATCCCGGTGACCAAATACCTGTGGGAAGAGCACGACGACCCGTATGCACTGGTGGTACAGGCCATGGACGAGCGCCATGCGCACGCCCTGGCGCTGGACCCGGGCATTGCGTTCGCCGTGCACACCGGCCTGCGTGCGCATCTGGGCAAGGCGATCCGTGATGCCGGCGCGATCATCGATGGCTGCCGCATGTGCAAGTCGCCGGCCGAGCTGGCATTGATGCAGCAGGCGTGCGATATGACCTTGCTGGTGCAACGGCTGGCGGCCGGTCTCGCACACGAAGGGCTCGGGACCGATGAACTGGTGCGCTTCATCGACGAGGCGCATCGCGCGCTGGGCGCCGACAACGGATCGACCTTCTGTATCGTGCAGTACGGCCACGCTACTGCGTTTCCGCACGGCATCCCGGGCGTGCAGCACCTGCGCGAGGGCGAGATGGTGTTGATCGACACCGGCTGCACCGTGCAGGGCTACCACTCCGACATCACCCGCACCTGGATCTATGGTGCGGCCAACGACGCGCAGCAGCGCATCTGGGACCTGGAGCAGGCCGCGCAGGCGGCGGCATTCGCAGCGATCCGTCCCGGCGTGGCATGCGAGGCGGTGGACCAGGCGGCACGCAAGGTGCTGGAAGCAGCCGGGCTCGGGCCCGACTATCGGCTGCCCGGGTTGCCGCATCGCACCGGTCACGGTTGCGGCCTGGCGATTCACGAAGCGCCTTACCTGGTGCGCGGCAATGCGCTGCCGTTGCAGCCGGGCATGTGTGCCAGCAACGAGCCGATGATCGTGGTGCCGGGGCAGTTCGGCGTGCGCCTGGAAGACCATTTCCACGTGACCGACGATGGCGCGCAGTGGTTCACGCCGCCGTCGGTGGCGATCGATCAACCGTTTGCGTGAGCCTGCAAAGGTTCACGCACGCGTAGGAGCGCACCCGGCGCGACGGGCATTACCGAGTAACGCCATTCGCGCTCAGGCGCGCCCCTACCGCGGTCCTTGCATCTTGGAGTGAATGCATGAAACACCTGCGTCCTGTTGCCATCGGTCTGCTCGCCGCGGCCTTGTTCACCGCCTGCAAGCCGGCGCCACCCGCAGCGGAGCAGGCCACGCCTGCCTCCGCCTCGACCGGCGAGCAGGCTGCCAAGGCCTTCGATGCGCTGCTGGACAAGCAGTGGCAGTCCCAACTGCAGCACAACCCCGAGTTCGCCAGCATCATCGGCGACAAGCGCTACAACGACCGCTGGAGCGATTACTCGCTGGCGGCCGTGCAAGCAGAGCGCAGCGCAACGGCCGACCTGCTCAAGCAGTTCGAAGCGGTGGATGCCAAGCCGCTGGACGCGCAACGCCAGCTCAGCCTGCAGATGATGCTGGGCCAGTTGCGCGACAAGCTGGAAGGCATCGACCTGAAGACCTATGCAATGCCGCTGGAACCGATCGGCGGCATACAGTTGGCGTTGGCCGGGTACGGCGATGCCTTCCCGTTCGAAAACGCCAAGGATTACCGGGACTACATCAAGCGGCTGCAGACGATTCCGGCGGTGATCGACCAGGTGATCGCGGTGTCGCGGCAGGGGGCGAAGGACGGCCTCACCCAGCCGCGTTATCTGCTCGAACGCCTGCCCGAGCAGATCGACAAGATTGCGGCCTTGACCGGCGAGCAGAGTCCGTTCGCCTCGCCATTGAAAAAGCTCGACGCCGCCGTACCGGCCGACCAGCGCGAGGTGCTGCGCAAACAGCTGCTCGCCGCGATCGACCAGCAGGTGCGCCCGGCTTACCTAAAGCTGGCCGCGTTCGTCCGCGACGAATATGCCGCGCAGGGGCGCGCGCAGGAAGGTGTCTGGTCGCTGCCCGATGGCGAGCGCCGCTACCGTTACGCCATCCACACCCAGACCACCACCGACATGGCGCCGGAGGACATCCACCAGATCGGCCTGAACGAGGTGGCGCGCATCGAAGGCGAGATGACGCAGATCGCCAAGGCGCAGGGTTTTGCGGATCTGGCAAGCTTCCGCAAGGCGGTGGAGACCGACAAACGACACTTCGCCACCTCGGGCGAGCAGATCCTGCAGCAGTACCGCCAGTACATCGCGGGAATGGAACCGCAGCTGCCGAAGTTGTTCGGCCATCTGCCCAAGACCCCGTTGGAAGTGCAGGCGATGCCGGCCTTCCGACGCACCGCACCGGGTGCCGAATATTGGCAGAGCAATCCGGAAGGCACCAAGCCGGCGATCGTGAAGGTCAACACCAGCGACT
The DNA here is from genome assembly GCF_041475645.2 of Xanthomonas sp. NCPPB 3569. Taxonomy (NCBI): domain Bacteria; kingdom Pseudomonadati; phylum Pseudomonadota; class Gammaproteobacteria; order Lysobacterales; family Lysobacteraceae; genus Xanthomonas; species Xanthomonas sp. NCPPB 3569. The sequence goes on along the minus strand of NZ_CM192969.1, from coordinate 3,033,115 downwards.
TCGCCAGCCGCACGTTGATCAATATCGAAACCACCGCCTATCACGAAGGGGTCCCGGGTCATCACCTGCAGATTTCGCTCGCGCAGACCTTGCCGTTGCCGCCGTTCCGCCAGCAGGCCGGCTACAACGCCTATATCGAAGGTTGGGCGCTGTATGCCGAGCGCCTGGGCAAGGAGATCGGTTTCTTCAAGGATCCGTACAACGACTATGGGCGCCTGTCCGGCGAGTTGCTGCGCGCCAACCGGCTGGTGCTCGACACCGGCGTGCACTACAAGCACTGGAACCGCCAGCAGATGGTGGATTTCTTCCACGCACATCCGTCCGACGACGAGCCCAGCATCCAGTCCGAAACCGATCGCTACATCGTCTGGCCCGGCCAGGCGCTGGGGTACAAGCTCGGGCAGCTGCAGATCCTGGCGCTGCGTGCGGAAGCCGAGAAAGAACTCGGCCAGCGCTTCGATGTGCGCGCCTTCCACGATGCGGTGCTGGGCGGCGGCGCGATGCCGCTGGCGCTGCTGCAGCAACGCGTGCGGCAGTGGATTGCTCAGGCCAAGGCGGCGCCGGAGGCACACCAATGAGCACTATCGGCACGTTACGTGCGAGCACATTGACGCTGCTGATTGCAGCCAGCCTGGGCGGCCTGGCCTTGCCTGCGAAAGCGGCCGAGGTCGCGGCTGCGGCCACTCAGAACACCGCAGCGGCACGCTTCAAGGCCTTGTACACACGCGAGTGGCGCTGGCGCCAGGCGCAGGCGTCCGGCGCGGTGGATGAAGACAACCAGGCCACGCAGGAGCAACAAGCTGACCATCTGCCCAAGGTCGATGTCGCCACGCAAAACCTGCGCACGGCGTATTGGCAACAGGTGTTGAAGGAACTGGACGCCATCCCGCAGGCGCAGCTGTCGGCCGAGGATCAGGTGAGTTACCAGGTGTACCGGCAGCAATTGCAGGTGTTGCTGGACCAGCAGCATTTTCGCGCCTGGGAAATGCCGTTCAACAGCGACTCGGCGTTCTGGAGCGATCTGGGCTTCAGCGCCGAAGTCAAGCTGCGCACGCGTGAGGATTACCAGCGGTATCTGAAGATGCTGGCCGACATCCCGCGCTATTTCGCCGAGCACACCGACAATATGCGCGCCGGGCTGGCGCGTGGTTTCACCCAGCCGCGGGTCACGATGACCGGGCGCGACCAGTCCATCGCCGATGTGGCGCAGGCCAAAGGCGAGGCCAACCCGTTCTACGCGCCATTCAAGCAGATGCCGGCGACGCTGCCGGCCGATGTGCAGGCGCAACTGCGCCAGCAGGCGGTCAGTGTCATTCAGACACAGGTGGTGCCGGCGTACGCCAGGCTGCTGGACTTCATCCGCAATGAGTACCAGCCGCGCGCACGCACCACGCTGGCCGGCGAAGCGTTGCCGGACGGGCAGGCGTATTACCGTGCGCAGATTCGCGAGTTCACTACGCTGGACTTGAGCCCCGACCAGATCCATCAGATCGGCTTGCAGGAGGTGGCCAAGCTGCGCACGCAGATGGACCAGACCATCGCGGCCAGCGGCTTCAAGCCGCCGGCTGGGCAGGCCGTGTTCCCGGCATTCCTGCACTTCCTGCGTACCGACCCGCAGTTCTACGCCAAGACGCCGGAAGAGTTGCTCAAGCAGGCGGCGTGGATCGCCAAGCGCGTGGACGCCAAGGTGGGCGATTACATCGGCCGGCTGCCGCGCCGTCGCTTCGCCATCGAACCGGTGCCGCCGGAGCTGGCGCCGTTCTACACCGGCGGTCGCGGTGGGCCGGGCATCTATCTGGTCAATACCTACAACCTGCCGTCGCGGCCGTTGTACAACCTGACCGCGCTGACCTTGCACGAATCCTCGCCCGGCCACGCGTTGCAGATGCCGCTGGCGGCAGAGGCGCAGGGTTTGCCGGAGTTCCGTCGTTACGGCTACATCTCCGCCTATGGCGAAGGGTGGGCGCTGTATTCGGAGTACCTGGGCCAGGAAATGGGCATTTACGACACGCCCTATGACCGGTTCGGCTACCTGACCTACCAGATGTGGCGCGCCTGCCGTTTGGTGATCGATACCGGTATCCACCACAAGGGCTGGACGCGCGAGCAGGCGCAGGCCTACCTGCGCGACAACACTGCGCTGAGCGAGCACGAAGTCACCACCGAGGTGGACCGCTACATCGCCTGGCCGGGGCAGGCACTGTCGTACTACCTGGGCGAGCTGAAGATCATCGAGTTGCGGCACAAGGCCGAAGCCGCGCTCGGCGAGAAGTTCGACATCCGTGCCTTCCACGACGCGATCCTGGAAACCGGCTCGGTGCCGCTCCCGGTGCTGGAGCAACGCATCGCCCGCTTCATCGCCGAGGGTGGGAAGTCGCCCTGGGCTCAGGAGGCGTCGGAGCAATAGCAATGCTGTGAAGCCCCGTTGCCCCGGGGCGAGAAGGCACAGTTTGCGCGCCACTGGCGCGCGTGCCTTGGAGCGCCCGCGCCGCAAGCGCGGGCCGGGGCGGGAAGCGGGGGTTGGGGTGAGGGTACGGCGCGAAGCTGCGCAGTGTCGAAACGACACGATGCTGCGCGCATACCCTCATCCGCCCCTTCGGGGCACCTTCTCCCGCAGGGAGAAGGGGTGTCAGTGGAGCCCCTCTCCCTTTGGGGCGAGAAGGCACAGTTTGCGCGCCATCGGCGCGCGTGCCTTGGAGCGCCCGCGCCGCAAGCGCGGGCCGGGGCGGGAAGCGGGGGTTGGGGTGAGGGTACGGGGCGAAGCTGCGCAGTGTCGAAATGACACGAGGCTGCGCGCGTACCCTCATCCGCCCCTCCGGGGCACCTTCTTCCGCAGGGAGAAGGGAACAGCTGCAGTAGTTGGGAACCGGCGACAACCTTTTCAATGAGGGGCACCATGGCCACACAAGGCAAGTTCCACAAGCGGCTGAGCCTGACCGACCTGACCTTCATCGGGCTGGGTTCGATCTTCGGTTCCGGGTGGTTGTTTTCGGCCAGCCACGTCTCATCGATCGCGGGGCCGGCCGGCATCGTGTCGTGGATCCTCGGCGGCATCGCGGTGCTGTTGCTTGGGCTGGTGTATTGCGAACTCGGTGCGGCATTGCCGCGCGCCGGCGGAGTGGTGCGCTACCCGGAGTATTCGCATGGCGCCTTGCTCGGCTCGCTGACCGGCTTCATCACCTTGATCGCGTTCTCCAGCCTGATCGCGATCGAAGTGGAGGCGGCGCGGCAATACGCAGCGGCGTGGTTCCCGTGGTTGAGCCAGCCGAACAGCACCCATCCCAGCGTCGTGGGTTGGCTGGTGCAGCTGGCGTTGCTGGTGCTGTTCTTCGTGCTCAACTATTTCAGCGTCAAGACCTTTGCGCTGGCCAACAACATCGTCAGCATCTTCAAGTTTCTGGTGCCGATCCTGGTGATCGTGCTGCTGATGCAGCACTTCGATGCCGGCAATCTGAGCGTGCATGGGTTCGCGCCATCTGGCATGGCAGGCGTGGAAGCGGCGATCTCGGCCGGCGGCATCATCTTCGCGTACCTGGGATTGACCCCGATCGTGTCGGTGGCCAGCGAAGTGCGCGACCCGCAGCGCAATATTCCGATTGCGCTGATCCTGTCGGTGGCGCTGTCCACGGTGATTTACGTGCTGCTGCAGCTGGCGTTCCTGGGCAGCATCCCGGCCGCGCAGCTCGCACACGGCTGGGCGGGTATCGACAAGGCCTTCTCGCTGCCGTACCACGACATCGCTCTGGCGCTGGGCATGGCGTGGCTGGCGGCACTGGTGATCTGCGATGCGATGGTCTCGCCCAGCGGCACCGGCAACATCTACATGAATGCCACGCCGCGCGTGGTGTATGGCTGGGCGCGCAGCGGTGGATTCTTGCCAGTGCTGACGCGGGTGGATCCGGCGTCGGGCATCCCGCGTCCGGCACTGTGGTTGAGCCTGGGCTTGTCGATCTTCTGGACGCTGCCGTTTCCCTCGTGGGAGACGCTGATCGGCGTGGTGTCGGCGGCCCTGGTGCTGAGCTATGCGGTGGCGCCGATCACGGTGGCGGCCCTGCGCCGCAGCGCGCCGGACTTGCCGCGCCCATTTTTCGTGCGTGGCCTGCCGGTGCTGGGGCCGCTGTCGTTCATGGTGGCGGCGTTGATCGTGTACTGGTCCACCTGGCCGACCTTGTCGTGGTTGCTGGGCTTGCAGGTGCTCGCGTTCGTGCTGTATGTGCTGTACCGCCTGCCTTCGCGCGAAGGCCGCGCGCGCCTGGTGCGGCAGGTGCACGCATCGTTGTGGCTGATCGTGTTCTTCGTGCTGGTGATGCTGGTGTCGTGGGCGGGGACGTTCGGCGGACATGGCTGGATTGCGCATCCGTTCGATACGCTGGCCGTGGCGGCCATTGCGTTCTTCATTTACCACTGGGGCGCGCGCAGCGGTTTGCGCAGCGACGAGCTTGCGCTGGAGGAGGACGATGGTGAGTGAGGCGCGCCGCAGCGCACTTGGTTTGCGTCCATGGTCTGCGCTAGTCGCCTCGGTGATGCTGTTGTCCGGTGCTGTGCAGGCTGCGCCAAGCGTTGCCGATTACCAACGCTCGCTGGGGTTGCGCGAGCAGTGGATCACTCTGACGGAGAATGTCGCCTGGCCGGCGCAATGGCAGGACAATGGCAGGTTCCATTACCGCAAGACGGTGCCGGGTGGTTTTGCGTTCGTCAGTACCGATGTGGCCACGTTGCAGAAGCAGCCGGCCTTCGATCAGGCGCGCCTGGCACAGGGCCTGCGTGCGGCAACCGGACAACCCTATGCGCCGCTGCGCCTGCCGTTCGAGCAGTTCTGGTTTTCAACCGAGGGCGAACGCAGCGATGGCGCCATTGTCTTTGCACTGGACGATGCGCCCTGGCGTTGCACGCTGACCACCTACCACTGCGCACCCGATGCTCGGCTGCAGCCGGCACGCCCACGCGGTTTCGGCGTGGTGCGTGACCCGCTGGTGCCGGCAGACACCACGCCGCGTCGCTCGCCCGATGCCAAGTGGGAGGTGCTGGCCGATGGTTGGAACCTGGTGTTGCGCCATGTCGCCGACGGGCAGGTCACCCGGCTCAGCAGCGACGGCCGTGCCGATGACTATTTCGATCTGGAGAGTGTTGCCTGGTCGCCTGATTCGCGGCAGCTGGCGGTGTACCGCGTGCGTCCGGGGCTGGCTCGCCGTGTCACCCGCGTCGAAGCCGCGCCTGCCGGCGGCGGGCAACCGGTGGTGCATACCCAGTTGTATCCCAAGCCGGGCGATGCGGTGGATGTGGAGCGGCCGGTGCTATTTGCGCTGGACGGAACACGTCGCGACGTGGACACCGCGTTGTTCGACAACCCGTATTCGTTGTCGCCGCTGCAGTGGCGCAGCGATGGGCGCAGTGTGGCGTTCGAGTATGTGCAGCGTGGTTTTCAACGCATGCGCGTGATTGCGGTGGATGCAATCAGTGGGCGCGCGCGCGTGGCAGTCGGTGAAGACGCGCGCACCTTCGTGTATGCCGACCGCAGCTTTCGCCACGACGTAGACGGGCGTGGCGATGAGGTGCTGTGGATTTCCGAACGTGACGGCTGGCGGCACCTGTATCTGTTCGATGGACGCAGCGGCAAGCTGAAACGCCAGCTCACCCGCGGGCCGTGGGTGGTGCGCGATGTGCTGCGCGTGGACGATGCGCAACGCCGCATCTGGTTCACGGCCAGCGGGATGGATGCGGGCAAGGATCCGTACGACCGCCAGCTCTACAGCGTGGATTTCGACGGCCGCCGGTTGACCCGCTTGACCCACGCCGAGGCCGACCACGATGTGGCGATTGCCGATGACGGCCTGCATTACGTCGATGTCTATTCGCGGCCGGACCTGCCGCCGGTGATGGAGCTGCACGCCATCGATGGCCAGCTGCTGCACACCGTGGAGCGTGGCACGATCGACAAGCTGCAGGCCGCCGGCTGGCGCGCGCCGGAGACCTTCGTGGCCAAGGGCCGCGATGGCACCACCGATATCTGGGGCATGGTGGTGCGTCCGCGCGACTACGATCCGCGCAAGACCTATCCGGTGATCGAAAACATCTATGCCGGGCCACACGATTCCTTCGTCCCCAAGACGTTCTGGCCGTTCGGTTATCACTCCGGCGGCGACAAGCAGATCGGCATGCAGGCGCAGGCCGATCTGGGTTTCATCGTGGTGATGATCGACGGCATGGGGACCGCAAATCGCTCCAAGGCGTTTCATGATGTGGCGTGGAGAAATCTGGGCGATTCCGGGTTTGCCGACCGCATTGCCTGGCATCGTGCGCTGGCGACCAAGGACCCGTCTTACGACATCAGCCGCGTCGGTATCTACGGTGCATCGGCCGGCGGGCAGAGCACGCTGGGAGCGCTCGAGCGTCATCCGGAGTTCTACAAGGTGGGCGTTGCGTTTGCCGGGTGCTACGACAACCGCATGGACAAGATCAGCTGGAACGAGCAATGGATGGGCTGGCCGGTGGATGCGCACTATGCGCAGGCGTCCGGCGTGGCCAATGCAAGCAAGGTGCAGGGCGACCTGCTGCTGATCGTCGGCGAGCAGGACAGCAATGTGGATCCGGCGTCCACCGCACAAGTCGTCGACGCACTGATCAAGGCCGGCAAGGAATTCGACCTGCTCACCGTACCGGGTGGCGAGCATTCGGTCGGCCGCTCCAGCGGGCCGATCGATTACGTGCAACGTCGCCAGTACGACTTCTTCGTGCGCCATCTGCGCAACGAATCCACGCCGCACTGGAATTCCCTGCCATCGGAGGCGCAATGATGGGTTTGTTTGTTCGATTCAAGACACAGGGGCGCGGCCGGGTGGCGGGTCTGCTGTGGTCGCTGGCATTGCTGGCTGGCAGCACACCGTTGCTTGCTGCAGAGCAGCTGCCGCGCTTGGTCACCCAGAACGGCCGCCACGCGCTGTTTGTCGATGGTGCGCCGTATACGATCCTGTCCGCGCAATTGCACAACTCCAGCGCATGGCCGGCGGTATTGCCCAAGGCGTTGGACGAGGTGGTTGCCCTGCATGCCAACACGGTGGAAGCGCCGGTGTACTGGGAGCAGTTCGAGCCGGAACAGGGCCGCTTCGACACGAGCAATGTGGACGCGCTGATTGCCGGCGCCCGCAAGCGGGGCCTGCGCGTGGCCTTGCTGTGGTTCGGCAGCTGGAAGAATGGCCAGATGCATTACGTGCCGGAATGGATCAAGCGCGACGAAGCGACCTACCCGCGCATGCGCGACGCCAATGGCGAGCCGGTGGATGTGTTGTCGCCCCATGTGGCCGCCAATATGCAGGCCGATGCGCGTGCATTCACTGCGTTGATGCAGCACCTGCGCAAGGTGGATGGCGACCGCCATACCGTGATCCTGGTGCAGGTGGAAAACGAGCCGGGCGCCATCGGTACCGTGCGCGATCACGGCCCCGCAGGGGAGGCCGCGTTCGCACAACCGGTGCCGGCCCAGATTGCGCGCGCGCTGGGCAAGCCGCAGGGCAGCTGGCAGCAACTGTTCGGTGCCGAAGCAGCCGAAGCGTTCAATGCGTATGCCACCGCCGCGTATATCGAACAGGTGGCCGCCGCCGGCAAGCGTGTGTATCCGCTGCCGTTCTACGTCAACACCTGGCTGCGCTACAAGGGCAAGCGCTATCCGGGCATGGACTATCCGTCCGGCGGTGCGACGGTGAACGTCTTCGCGCTGTGGCGCGCGGCCACGCCGTCGATCGATTTCATCGGCACCGACATCTACACCAACGATTACAACGAATACACCAAGGTCATCGGCCAGTACGCGCCGCCCGACAACCCGGCCTGGGTGTCGGAAACCGGCTTCGAAGCGGCCACCGCGCCGTATCTGTTCCATGTGCTGGGGCAGGGCGGGATGGGCTTTTCGGTGTTCGGCATGGATGGCAACCCCGACAGCGAGGCCAACCGCGCAGCGGCTGCAGCCCATGCGGCCAACTTCACACTGCTCGCGCCGATGCAGCGGATTCTGGCGCAGGCGGCCTTCGACGGCCGCCTGCAGGCGGTGACCGAGCAGCCCGGCGCGCCACAGCGGACGCTGCGCTTCGGCGACTGGGAGGCCAAGGTGTCGTTCGGTGCGCCCATGTGGGGCGATGCGCCGCCCATTCTGCCGGGCAACGACGACCACGCCGGCAGGCTACTGGTGGCGCAACTGGGGCCGGAGGAATTTCTGGTGACCGGTATGGCCGCACGCATTGAATTTTTCCGCGACGCGGCCGATACCCGTCATGGACAACTGTTGCGGGTGGAGCAGGGGCGGTATGTCGATGGGCGCTGGCAGATGGAAAGGCAGCTCAACGGCGACCAGACCGATTACGGCCTCAACTTCGGGCGTGTGGATGCGGCTGGCAATGTGCCCGTGGTGTTGCGGGTGCGGGTGGGTACTTACTGAGCGCGCGTGACGCGGCTGTAAGGCGGGCGTTGGGGGAATCGACGAGCTGGGCAGGACATTGCGGCTGCTGTCCGCCGGTTCTAGTGTTCCGAGCAGTGCCACTGACACATATTTGTTGATGCAAGTGCCAAAACAGTAGAACGCAGTTGCCAGCTGCGAGTGTGTTGGTGGGTTGTCAACAAACGTCATCGGTTAGTTCTCAGTTTCTACAGCGGAGCCATCATGAGCATCAGCAGCATCGACAGTTCCGGAATGCAGGTCGCCGCGCTGCGTCAGCAGGTCGCGGCCAGCAATGTAGCCCGCCAGCCCGTGGATGGCAGCCCACGTCAGTCTGTCGCGGCCAGCACCCAGGCCAATGCCGGCGTGGCCGCCAGCGTCGTCGATGCCAGCGCCGATCCATCTGCACCGGCCACCGATCTGGTGGAAGGTCTATCGGCACGCAATGACTTCCAGGCAAATGCCAACGTGTTGCGGCGCTCCGACGAGATGCTGGGTAGCTTGTTGGATGTATTGACCTAAGCGGTTGGCCTACACGACGACGGTCGTCGACCTGTTGCATTGTGTGCACGGCGTGTCCTGCGAGCGGCAAGGATGCCGCGCACTCAAGGTCTTCGTGTTTTCTGCAGGGCCCTTGCCCGCCCACCATCGCAGGACACGCTGCAAGTACGTCCTTGTAAGCTCCGTGGCGGCATCCATGCCGCCAAGGGTCCCGCGACGGTGAGCGGGCAAGGACCGGCCAAACTGGTCGGTGCGCAGCGTTTCAACAAGCAACCATCAATGCGACGCCGTCGAAAATAACCAGCCAACTCTCAGGTGCGGTGAGTGCACCGCGCACTCAAGGTCTTCGCGTTTTGCTGCAGGGCCCTTGCCCGCCCACCATCGCGGGGCATGCTGCAAGTATGTCCATGTAAGCTCCGTGGCGGCATCCATGCCGCCAAGGGTCCCGCGACGGTGGGCGGGCAAGGACCAGTCGAGATGGTCGGTGCGCATGGTTCGGCAAAGCAACCGGCAGAGGGCTTTGCCCTTCTCCTTCGCTTTCATCAAAACCACCCGCCAACTGTCTGGTGCGGTGCCGTCGCCGATTGCGGGACCGTTGGCGGCATGGATGCCGCCATCGAGCCCCCATGGACGGTTTGACGGCGTGTCCCGCGAGCGGTGAGGGCACCGCACACGCGACGCGTCGATCTCCTCGCAACGCAGACGCGGTGAGGGCATCACGTATTCAAATAAACAGGCGTTGGTCTGGAGCGTCATACTGAAATCGCTGTACTCACAACTCATTGCCCGTCAGTGCCCAGCACCTGTGCCGCATTTATGATATCCACGCCCTGTAGCTGTCCCAGCCAGTTGTCGAACCAGGGTTTGTGCATCGCGCCGACCACCGCCAATACCCGTGCGCCGGGTTGGTCGGCAAAGCTGGCACGCACGTTAGACACCATGCGCAGGTTGCGGATTTCCCACCCGGACACGTAGCGATAGCCGTAGTGCTCCGGCGAGTCCTCGCTCAACGCAGCGCGAAAATCCACTGCAATCGCCAGCTGCTGGCTGGCAGGTAGATTGATCGCGCGGTACAACTCCAGCAGTTTGCCTTCGCTTGCCAACTGGTCTTCGTGTTCGCGCATGGTACGTGCACGCGGCGCGGCCTTGTCCCAGGCCGCCTGAATCGCCTTGCCGTAGGACACCGGATCGCCTATATCGATGTTGTCGCCGGTGTGATCGTCGGCCGAATACACACGCTGCAAACCAAGCCGTGCCGCCAGCCGCGCGGCGATCTGGTGACTCTCGTTGGGGCGCTCCTCTGCCTTGCGCAAGCGAGCAACCAGCGCAGCATCCAGCCCGTCGCCGGCACGTTGGTCGGCGGGTGCAAGCTGCAGCCATTGCACCAACGCAGATGACGGGTCGCCGGAGGCCAGGAACAGCGCTGCCAGATGGCGACGTTGTGCCGGCATGGGCGTCTGCGGCCAGGTCTTCAATGCGCTGCGTACCTGGCCAACGGCGGCTGGCACATCCAGTCCGGTGGCACGCGCAGCGTCGGCGGTGTCCGGACAATAGTTAGTGGTGTCTTCGGGCAGATAGACCGCAGGATGCCGGCGCATCAGATCGCAGCTTTCGCCAGACAGGTTTTCGACGGTGATGATGGTGGGGCGGTAAGCGGCCAGTCGGTCCATCAGCGGTTGCAGGCGCGCGGCACTGATGTCGCTGCCCTTGGGCACCTGCGATAGATGCACGCTGCCGAGTACCAGCACCTGCGTGCGTGGCGCGGCCATCTCCGCATCCAGCTGCGACAGATCCACTTGCGCCTGCGCTACGCTGGGCGCGATGAGCGTCAGCAATGCGGAGCACACCATGCGATGTCGCCATGGCGCGGTCACGGCCGAACGGGATGCCGCAGCGTTGACGCCGTTCGGTTCGCAAGGGACTGGGGTCTGCATGACGCTCCTTGTGGAATGATCGTGTCCGCGCCACCGCAAGCGCACCCTGCGGCGGTGGACGTGCGGCGAGTGTGGCCGAGGCAGCGGGCGGCGGGCCCGGCCGGAAAGTCATGCGGTCAAATGGCAGGGGCGGCAGTGCGCCCACCCTGCGAGGTTTTGCCTGGTGGTGAAACGTCGGCCACGGTGGGTCGCACGTGCCGCATGCAAGTGGCCTGAGCGTGCGTGGCGGCAAACCTGCAGGGGAGCTGGAGCGACGCAGCGAGGCGAGCGGCAGCCACCGCGCTTGTACGCGGATATCGGGGCATTCCGCGCGCGGTGATGGCTGCTTGCAGCATCGCCCATGCCACACTCAGTCCGGTCGCAGCGCCTCGGCCAAACGTGCGCCGTCGGGCACGCCCAACCCGGTATTGGCGTCCCAGCCGGTGGATGCACGGAAGCCGGCGTTATCGCCGGCGACGATGTCGCGGAATGCACCCGGTCGACCGTACAGACGCGGCAACACGAAGCGGGGTTGCATGCGGTTTGCGCCGTAGATGCGTGCCAGCAAGGCCGCCCATAACGGCGCAGCGGCGCTGGTGCCGCCCATCACGGCGGGCTGCCCGTTGATCAACAGGTAGTAACCGGTCTGCGCATCGGCATTGGCTGCGACATCGGGGACACCACGCATGCCCAACTGGCGTGACTGATGCTGCGCATTGGTGATGCGCAGACCCATCTGCCAGGCAGGGCGAGCAAAGAACCTGCTTTCTCCGCCGCCGCCGTTCGTCCAGGCTTGTTCGTTGGCGCTGTCGGCCGTTACCTGGAGCCGAGTGCCGCCGCAGGCAAGCACGAACGGGCTGGATGCCGGAAAGCAGACATTCAATCCTGGCTGCCCGTCGCTGGCGCCATCGTCGCCAGCGGCAATGCACACGGTGATGCCCATCAGTGCAGCGGCCTGAAACGCACAGTCGTACGCCTGCCGCGATTGCGGCGTCCATTGCGATTCGGTGAAGCCCCAGCTGATGGCGATGACGCCAGGAGAATGCTCTGCATCGTGGATGGCGGCGTTGATCGCTTCCAGAAAACCGTTGTCGGTGTTGGGCGCGAAATACACCACCAGTTTGGCGCCCGGCGCGATTGCCCCGGCGATCTGGATATCCATCTGCGCTTCGACATCGGCATCAGCATTGCCGCGACTGACGGTATTGGTGGCCCCGGGCAACAGCACATCGACCAGTGTCGGCATGGGCACGCGCAGCTGCGCGAAATAGGCCGCCACCTGTTCGCGTGCATAGCCGCCGCCCAACACGATGATGCCGATGCATTGACCGTGCCCGTCGTGCTCGGGAAAGCCGTAGAGCTGCGCCAGCTGCGGTGGCGTGTATTGCATGATCGGACCATCCTGACTGTCCGCCGTTGCAATGGGCCGCATCGCGGGCGGCGAGGAGGCAGTCGCCTCGGGCACGCTGGGCAGCGTCTGAGCCTGCGGGCGTGCGTCCAGCCCGAGCACGGCGGTGACGATGCCGCCCAGGGTCTGTGGAATCGATACCGGGCCGGTGCGTCCGCGATAGCGCAATGCGCCATCGATATAGTCGCGCAAGCTGACCTGGAATGCGGCCTCGCATTGCTGCACGGTGCCTTCCGCGATCACATTGCCGCTGTCTGCGTGCGCGTGCTCGATCGTCAAGCCATAGCTGGCGGCAAAGTCGGCAACGGCCTGCAGATCGGTCGCACTGGCAGCGAAGCGCTCGCTGAACTCCGCGCGCGTGCATGCACTCGGTAGCGTATCGGGCTGCAGTTGCAGCAGCGCATCGGCAGCGGCATTCAATGCCGGCATCCGCACCGCGAGCAGGACGCGCAGGCGTTCGTCCTGCGGCGGTCGTCCGGCTTGGATGGTGGAGGGGGCGGTACGGCGCTCACTGCCGGCCAGGATCGTGTGCATGCGGGGGAGAACTCCATCGAGGTGGGTGGGACAACGTGGGTTGGTGCAGATCCAATGTCGCCGCCGCGTGCTGCGCGACCAGCGCGGCGCGCACGACTGCCAGCGTGTGCATTCAACGCCATGCGCGGGTTGTCCGTGCAGCGGGGTACCGCGTGCGATGGACTGCAATACGAAGCACGGACGCATCGATCGCTGGGCCACCGGCCAATGGCACGCAATGGCAAGCGGTTGCAGCAAGATCAGCATCGCCCGCGTGCGCCTCAAATCCTGCGACAGCATGCCGCGTGGTTTGCGGGGCCAGCGTCCTGGCGCACTCAGGGCCGCCGCGCGCCCAACCGTCAGCGGTCCACGCGTCGGGGCGATGTGCAGATTTCCGCACCGGTGTCTGACCGCCGTCACAAGACGCCGTGCAGCAACGCGCGCACGATGGGCCACGATCATTCGAGGGAGTAACGATGGACCGTAGAACCTTTCTGCGTCGGGGCGTGGCGGCCACCGCGGCGGTCGGTGCAGGTGCCACGCTGGCCACGTCGTCGGCTGCAAGCACGCTGCCGGCGCCGACGCTGCCCCGTCTGGAACCGCTGCCTTCGGCCGCGCATGTCGGCAGCACGCTGTGCAGCTTCACCCACCTGCAGCGGCATTGGACGGTCTACGAGCATCTGGACGACGCGCAAGGCCAGCTCACGTTGTGCACCGACAGCGGCATGTTGCGCCTGGACAAACGCACCGAGCCGGCCTATCCGGCCGGGGGCACGCCGTATTTCGGGCTGCCGCTGGCGCAGGTGGCAATGGCCGAAGCCGACCTGCTGGCCGACCGCCTGCTGCGCGACGGCGACCCGGACGAGGCACAGGTGCGCGATGCCGCGCCGCCGCCTGCCTCCTTGCTCGACCCCAAGGACAACGGCGGCCGCTGGCCGTGGACCACCTTTGTGGGCACACGCGAAAGCCTGGACACCATGCCCATCCTCCCCAACGGTCGCAGCCGCACCTCGCGTCCGGAACAAGCCTTCGCCGAGCTGGGCGAGGAAGCGCTGATCAAGCGCCGCGAAGAAGGCATGCTCGGCGGCTGGATGCCGGCGGTGCGCAAGGTGATGCGCCGTGAGGGCGAGCCCGACAGCTGGTACGACGTGCTGGTGTTTGCCGACGTGCGGGCAAGCGACCGCTTCGTGGTGCAGACCTGGCACCGCACCATGAAGGTCAAGGCCGGCGCCATCGTCGCGGTGCACTACACGAACAGCTACCCCGAATTTGCCCCCTCGCGCAGCGCCGCCACGGCCGAACAGTTCTACGCCGCACTGATCGATTTCGCTGCGTATTGGCAGCAGGCGCTGCAGGGCACCGTGCAGGCGCAGTTTCCCGATGCGAGCTGGAACGACATGGCGCAGTTCGCGTTCGCGCGCGAGCTGGTGGTGCGCCCTGGCGGCGACTACCCGAAGTATGGCGCGGTGGAACGCGACTACTACGGCAACGAATACGACGGTTTTCAGGACACCTTTACCAGCTCGTTGTACGCCAACCTGGAGTGGGGACGCTTTGCACAAGCCGCGGCGGTGCTCGACAACTACTTCGACGCCTTCGTGCAGGACGATGGCCTGCCGAACATGCGTGGGCCGGAAGTCGGGCAGTTCGGGCTCACCTTGTCGTTGCTGGCGCGGTACCTGCGTTACACCGGCGATGCGCCACGGCTGCGCCGCGTGCTGCCCAAGATCGCCGCCACCGCGCAGCTGTTGTGCGCCTTGCACGACCAGGCGCTGGCACTGCCGCGCACGGCGCATGGCCATGGGTTGCTGCACGGCTGGAACGAATCCGATGCCTGCCTGTTTCCCGATCCATCGCTATGGTGGAAACCGTATTTCGCCAATAGCGCGCTGACCATTCGCGGCTGGGAAGACATCGCACAGGTGTGGAGCACGCTCGATGGCGATGCCGGCCAGGCCGCGCAATGGCAACGCCGCGCCAAGCAGCTGCGTACGCGGCTGGAGGCCAGCCTGCGTGCCAACGTGCGTCGCGACCTTTCGCCGCCGTACGTGGGTCCGTTGCCCGGGACCACATTGACCTTCCGCCAATCGCTGCTGCAGGAAAAGCCCAGCGAACAGCAATGGCCGCATCGTGCATATGCCGAACTGCTGCAGGCCGATGTGTTGCCGGACGATCTGGCCCACCTGGTGATCGATTGCCTGCGTGGCCACGGCGGCACCAGCATTGGCGTGGTGGCCAACATCGCACCGCCGGAGCCGGGCAGCCGCGATCTGCTCGGTTTCATTTCCTACGGCTACGCGCAACAACTGCTGCGGCTGGATCGCATCGAAGAATACCTGTTGTTCGTCTACGCGCATCGCTATCAAGTGCACACGCGCGGTAGTTGGACCGCCGGGGAAGTCAGCGGCATCACCGGCGGCATGCCGTTGTTCTGCATCCCGGCGCAGATGACCATTCCCTTGCTGCTGCGCTGGATGCTGGTCAGCGACGACAGCGCCGGCGAGCAGTTGTTTCTCGCGCGTGCGGTACCGCGCGCGTGGCTGGGCAGCGGTGCGCCTGTTGGCATCACCGCAGCGCCAACGCGCTGGGGCACGGTCACCTTGACGCTGCGCACCGACACTGCGGCGCGTTGCATCAGTGCCGATGTGCAATTGCCGGAACGCGCACCTGCACGCACCTGGCTCACCTTGCGCACGCCCGCAGGCACACGCCTGCAGCGCGTGCTGGTCGATGGAAAACCGGCGCGAGTGCAGGGCTCGCATGCGGATCGGGTGGCCTTGCCCGGTGCTGCTGCACTGGTGAAGGTGCAGGCGTGGTACGTCTGACAACCGCGACGCGATGCGCAAGCATCGCCTTGCTGCAGTGTTGCTGGACATGGCGTGCCACAGTGCCGCTTTGCTGATCGCATGCAGGTGCTGTAGTCGATCGTAGAGACCAGGGCACATCGGATGATCGTGTCGGTATGTCGCTGCTTGGGCAATCCAGGCATGCCCGAAAGCAGGCGCAAGCACGCGATTTTCCGCATGCGCCCCGACTAAATTCGTCAAGACGGCGCAGTGCCGTTGTCGCAAGATTTTTTTAACGTAACGCGTGTGTCACAACGTGTGCTCTCAGGGGAGAGCGGTGCCGTAGCAGGTGCCGTCCTTGCATGCGTAGAGACCTGCCGCTGAGACGGCAGGCCGGTGCAGTTTCTGTCGTGATCGATCCCTCCATCTGTGCGCTGTGCCGGTGCGGCTTGGCCGTGCGCGGTCGTGCAGGAAGGTGGCCCGTACCCTGCGTCAGCACGAGGATTTCCGATGTCGTCCAGCCGCACTGCTGTTGCTCCCCAACGACGCGTCTTGCAGACCACCAGGCTCGTCAACGCTGTGTTGTTTGCACTGGCGGTCGCCGCCGTGCCGGCCGCCGCGCAACAGCGTGGCGATGGCGCAGACGATGCCACCCAGACCTTGGATCAGATCAACGTCACCGGCACCCATCTGCGCCGCGTCGACGCCGAAACCGCCAGCCCGGTCGTAGTGATCGACCGGCAGCGTATCGAAGACAGCGGGCAGAGCACGCTGGGGCAGCTGCTGCAACGCTTGCCGATGATGGCCGGCTTCCAGACCGGGCCCGCGCTCAATTCCAACTTCAGTCACGGCCGCGCGCTGGTGTCGCTACGCAATCTCGGGCCCGAGCGCACCTTGGTGTTGGTCAACGGCCATCGCATGGCAGGGCCTGCCAGCAGCGTGGCGTCGGCGCCCGGCGTGGACGTCAATGCAATCCCCGCAGCGATGGTGGAGCGCGTGGAAGTGCTCACCGACGGTGCGTCGTCGGTATACGGCTCCGATGCGATCGGCGGGGTGGTCAACGTCATCCTCAAGGACAAATACGACGGATTCGCTGCCACCGCGGACTACGCGCAGAGCACCCATGGCGATGCCAATCGACGCACGCACGGGCTGGAATGGGGCAAGACCTGGGACCGCGGTAGGCTGATCGTAGGGCTCAGCCGAAACTCGATGAACCCGGTGTTCAATCGCGACCGCAGTTATGCGGCAAAGCAGGTGGAATATCTCGATGGGCAGGTCAGCGAGGTTCGCGGAGCCAACACCCGCGCCTTCCTGACCGACGGGCGCGTGCTGACGCCGGTGGATGGCGTCGCGCCGGGGCCGGTCGGCGAAGAGGCGTTTCGCCCCTACAATCGCGCCACCGACAGCTACAACGTCTACGACGCGCAGTACCTGATCACCCCGATCAAACGCACCAATGCCTCGCTGCACGGCAGTTTCGACTTCAACCCCAGCGTGCAGGGCTACATGGACGTGTTCTTGACGCGCAGCAAGACGGTCTCGCGCTTGGATGCCTACGGGCTGGAAATGCCGGACGCGGTAGACAACTACTACAACCCGTTCGGCGATCAACTGGACGCCTACTATCTGCGCTCTCCGCAGGCCAATACGCGCGTCTACACCTCCACCATGTTCCAGACCAATATCGTGGCTGGCTTGCGCGGGCGCGTGGATGGCACCAGTTGGCAGTGGGATGCGGCGGCCGGCCATGCACGCTACAAGGACACCTTGGTGCGCACCGGTTTTTCGATCACCTCGGCGTTGAACAACGCAGTCGGTGCTTCGTTCCTGGACAGCGACGGAGGAGTGAAGTGCGGCGCGCCGGACGCAGTGATCGCCGGTTGCACGCCGATCAATGTCTTCAACCCCAACGACCCGGCCACCATCGCCGCATTGCGTGGCACGCAGCGGCCGGTGGACCTGATTGACAAAAGCCAGATGCGCTTTGTCGATATCAGCGCCAATGGCGATCTGTTCAAGCTGCCGGCCGGAATGGTGCAGGCGGCCATCGGCCTGGTGTATCGCACCAACACGTTCGCGCAGGGCACGACGAGCGAGGTGGCCGCTGCCGATGCCGATGGCAATTGCGACTACAACGATGGCTGCATCCTCAAGCAGGGGCGCGATGAGTCGGTCAGGGAAGCCTATGCGGAATTGCTGCTGCCACTGTTGAAGGATGTGCCGTTCGCCCATGTGTTGAACCTGAATCTGGGCTCGCGCTATTCCAACTACGACGCCTGGGGCAGCACCACCAACAGCAAGCTTGCGATCGAGTGGCGGCCAATTGCGAATCTGCTGGTCCGCGCCACCGGCTCGCAGGTGTTCCGGGCGCCGGCATTGGGCGATTTGTATGGCTCGCCCTACAACAGCGTGGTCGACAACACCGGCGATTTCGAGGACCCGTGCACAGGCTTGACCGGCGCGCCGAATCCGGCCTGCGCGAACGTGCCCAACGATGGCAGCTTCACCAACACTGCGCAGTTCAACGTGGTGACCTCCGGCGCCAATAACGTGGGCTTCAAGCTCAAGCCCGAGCGTGGCCGCTCCTACAATGTGGGCGTGGTCTACGCCCCGGATCGGTTGCGCGGGCTGTCGCTCAACGTGGACAGCTGGCGAGTCGTGCTGGACGACATGCTGAGCGGTGTCGGCTATCAGCAGGTGGTCAGCGATTGCTTCGACGGCAGCGAAGCCGCCTTCTGTCCGCTGATTCAACGCGATGCCACCGGACAGCTGACGCGGGTGTCGGTGCCGTTCGCGTACAACAGCGGCAAGGTCGATATTCGCGGCTACGATGCCGGCATTCACTACACGCTGGCCGATACTGCCTGGGGCACGTTTGCGCTGGGGCTGGATGCGACGTTCTTCTCCAGCTATCGCTTTGCGGGCGATTCGCATAATTACGTTGGCGAAAATTCCAGCTGGGGCAACATGCCGCGCTGGCGCGCCGTGGCCAATCTGGCCTGGGACAAGGGCCCGTGGCATGCGAGCTGGAACGCCCGTTACCTGGGCCGCACGGTCAACGGTAGCCAGTACGAAAATTTCTGCGTCGACACCAATGCCGATGGTAGCTGCGCCTACTTCCCAATCGGCTCGGTGGTGTATCACGACGCCTCGCTGAGCCGGAAGATCGCATCGCTGCATAGCACGCTGGCGGTGGGCATCGACAACCTGGGCGACCGCAAGCCGCCACGGTTCTATAGCTACTCCAATGCGGCCAATACCGAAGCGAGCACCTACGACACGCTCGGGCGGTATGTCTGGAGCCGGCTGCGCGTGGAGTTTTAGGGCGGCTAACAAGGCAGCAAACAGATGTCAGGCAACGTAGACGGCGCACCGCCCTTGGAACGCAGTGGACGCGCGGTACATGCCGCACCGAGCAATGGCGCGCCAAGTTGGCGCAAGGCTGGGGTTGCCCTGCATGGCCTGCGTCAGCCGGTGGGTGCGCGGCCGGCGGTTCGCGTCATCTGTCGCCACGATCGCTACGCGTGGCGGCAGACGACGCACAGCAAGGTTCGCATTGCATCGCTGCACTTCGTGTTGACGCAGGTGTTGCCGGCGCAAACAACTATAGTGAGGCGGCTGCGTTACATCGCTTGCGATGCAATAGGGAGTATCGCCGCTGTTTATTGTCCGATGCGCACCAGCCGCCGCATCGATCGCGCTGCCTTGCACGCTAATGAGATGGATGCATGAGGAATTTACGCTGGAAGTTGTTCCTGGCGCGGCACCGGCGCTGGTTGCGTTTGACCCGGCGCTGCTGCGCTGTTGTGGACATGCGTCATGCTGGGCTGGCCGCTTGCAGTCGCCCAGGAAGCGCCGATCGCCCAGCCCAACGCGATGATCGGCGAGCCGCTGTTCCACGGGCTGGACCACCCGATGCCCGACAGCGCGGTGCCGTTTGCGCCCGGCGGACAACTGGCACGGATCTACGCGGCCGATGTCGCGCATGGGGCAGGGCAGGTGCCGGGCAACGATTTCTGGATCGACCGCATGCTGGTGCGCGAGGGAACCGGCGGCGGTTTCGACGATCGCAACGACTGGCTGTTTACCCGCGGCCGTGCCGCGTATCTGACCTATCACGCGCCCGATGCGCCGGGATTCGTTGGGCAGGTGGCGTATTGGCATGCCACCGACTACGACGCGCTGTTCCACATCCACTCCACGCTGGGCAAGCGTCGTATCCACTGGAAGGAGGTGTCGCAGCAGCGGCGTCAGACGCCGAGCTATTTCACCACAGTGTTCGAAGATGCCGACGCGGGCGTGCGCATGCGCTTGGTCAAGTACATCACCGAGCAGAACGTGGCGGTCGCCAGCGTCGTGCTGTCCAGTCTGGATGGCGCAGCGCACACGCTATCGCTGCAAGCGGTGTCGCCGATCGCCCAGCATGCCGACGGCAACGAGTTGACCGGTGCATTCGACGCCTACAACCACATCACGACGGTCTTCCCCCGTCTGTCCGGCGATGGCTTCCGCGTCGAGGGGCAGCAGCTGGTGCGCGATGTGGAGATTCCTGCCAGTGGCGAAACGGCGGCAATCAAGCTGCAGCTCGGCATGCTTACCCGCGAATTGCCCGAAGCCCGCGCCGAGTACACGCGGATTGCCGCGCAGACGCCGCAGCAGGCCTACCAGCAGCACGTGGCCAGCTATAACCGCTGGTGGGTGGACAATCTGCCGTACCTGGATACGCCCGACGAGAACATCAGTAAGAGCCTGTTCTATCGCTGGTGGGTGCTGCGCTTCAACTTCCTCGATGCCAACGTCCCCGGCAACGACTACCAGTTCCCGGTCGCCATCGAGGGTGTGCTTGGCTACGACAATGCCATCGTGCTGACCGCCGGGATGTTCCTGGACGATCTGAAATACCTGCGCAATCCGCTGTACGCCTATGGCACCTGGCTCAGCGCGGGCGAGACCGCGGGCGGTGGCAAGTACACCGACAACCCCGGCTCGCCGGAGAACTGGTCCAACTCCTATGCGCAATACATCACGGCCGCGGCATGGCGGTCGATGCAGATCCATGGTGGGCCAGCGGCGCTGGCGGGCAAGCTGGCACGCTATGGCAGCGGTGACGTGGACGGCGTACTGGCGGCCTACGATCTCAATCACAACGGTTTGATCGAATACGACTGGGCGGCGATGACCGGCAACGACGCCGACGCGGTGTCGTTCGACTGGGCCGACCAGCACGGCCAGATCCGCATGGACCGCACCGAGAGCGCCTACGTCTACGCCAATGCGCAGGCGGCGGCGCAGGCAGCGATGCTCGCGGGCGACACCGCTACCGCGCAGCGCATGCAGGCCACCGCGCGCCGTATCCGCAAGGCTGTGCTGGACGTGCTGTGGCAGGACCACAGCGACGCGCCCGACTCAGTTGGCCTGTATGGCGATCTGCTCAAGCATCGCCAGGCCGACGGGCCGCGGCTGGCGGTCGACTGGAAGGAAACCAACAACTACTACCCGTTCAGCGTGGGCTTGATGCCCAAGCAGGGCGATTCCGACTACGCCCCCAAGTATGTGCGCGCCTTGCGGCTGTTCGCCGACGCAGCGCAATACCCGCTGTTCCCGTTCTATACCGCCAACCAGGTGGACATGCAGGCGCGCGGCAGCGGCACCGATGTGGGCAGCAACAACTTTTCCACCATCAATGCGACGGTGGCATTCCGTCTATTCGGCTCGGCCCTGCGCGATTACCCCAGCCCGTATCTGAACGCGCAGAGCTACCGCAAGCTGCTGTACTGGAATGCCTGGGCGCCCTTTATCAATGGCGACAATCGCTACCCCGACCAGAACGAATTCTGGGCCAAGGGCAGTGCCAAGAACGGCGGCAAGATCGGTTATCGCTCCTGGATCCACCATACCCAGCTGGGGGCGACCAACTTCAGCATGATCGAGGATGCGATGGGCTTTCGCCCGCGCAGCGACGGCAAGATCGAGTTGTATCCGATCGATATCGGCTGGGACCATTTCGCCGCCGACAATCTGCGCTATCGCGACCGCAATCTGAGCATCGTCTGGGATCGTGATGGCAGCCATTACGGTGGCCGGCTGCCGAAGGGCTATAGCGTCTATCTGGATGGCCGCCTGGCGTTCCGTGTGGACCGGTTGGCGCATGTGGTGTACGACCCGGCCAGCGGCCAGGTCAGTGCCGCGCCGGACGCGGTCAACCGCAATGGCACCGCGCAGGTGCTGGAAGCGCATCCCGCGCCGCTGGCGTCGATGACGCAGGTGCCGTTCGCGGCCGGCTCGCGGATCGCGCAGATCCTGGCCAAGGCCGGTGTGGATGTGACGCTGCCGCCCGCGCACAGTCGCGATCTTGCCGAGGGTGCCCGTGTCAGCGCCAGTTTCGCTGCCGCAGGTTTGCCGGCGACGGCGGCGGTAGACGGCAGTACTGCCAGTACGCCGTTCTGGGGTACCGCCGGCTCGCCGTCGGCCAGCGACTGGATCGCGCTGGACCTGGGCAGCCTGCAAACCGTGGATCAGGTCGTGCTGTACTTCTATCGCAGCTCGTCGCCGGGCGGCGATCAGAACGGCTTTCCCTCCGGAACGCTGCCTGGCTACGCGGCACCGTGGATCTACACCGTGCAATATCAGGACGGCAGCGGTGGATGGAAGAACGTTCCCGGCCAGGTCCGCGATGCCACGCTGGCGGAGGGCAATCGCAATCGGGTGCGCTTTCCGGCCATCCGCACTGCCGCGCTGCGCGTGGTGGTGACGCACGCTGGCACGGCGCGCACCGGCATCAAGGAAATCCAGCTGTTCGATAGCGGCTTGCCGGCGCCGGCATTTGCGGGCAACACGCCGCCGCAGGTGCAGGCATGGCAGCTGGACACGCCGGGCGCCGATGGCGCGGTGGCGGTGCAAGGCCGCGTTGGTGATGACGGCTTGCCCACTGGCACGCTGCAGGTGCGCTGGCGCGTGCAGCAGGCCCCGGAAGGTGGCGATGCGGTGTTTGCCGATGCCGCCGCGCTACAGACTTCGGTACGTTTCACCCGTGCCGGGCAATACATCTTGCGATTGGTCGCCAACGATGGGGCGCTGATGGGGCATGCCGATGTGCAGGTCAGCGCCGCCGCCTCGCGCCCGCTGCAGAGCATCCCGTTGCAGGCCGTGGCCGCTGTCAGTGCGCAACTCACCGGCATGCAATACCGCGTGCAGGCCTTGAACGATGGCTTCATCCCGCAGCCGGGCAGCTTTCCCAGTGGTAGCCTGCGCTGGGGCAGCTATGGGCTCGACCAGCCAGCGACAGTGTGGTTGCAGTATCAATGGCCACGTCCGGTGCGCTTGTCGTCGAGCACGCTCTATCTGTGGAACGACCAGCCCAATGGCGGGGTGGCAGCGCCTGCTGGCTGGAAGTTGCAGATGCTGCAGGACGGACGTTGGCAGGACATCGTCAGCAAGAGCGGCTACCCGATTGCCGCGGGGGCGACAGGTGCGGCGAGCACCGCCAGCTTTGTGCCGGTCGTAACCACCAGGCTGCGCGTGGTGTTGACGACGCAGACCAAGGGCGACGGACATGCCGCCATCGGTGTGGACGAATGGCAGGCGCTGTCTGATCTGCCCAAACAGTTGGAGACGATCGATCTGCGGACTGCTCCCGGGCAACTGCCGACGCTGCCACAGGAGATCACCGCGTTCTTTGCCGATGGCAGTGTGCTGCCGGTGGCGGTGCAGTGGTCAGAGCTGGCCGCCAGCCGCCTGGGCCACGAAGGTACGGTGGAACTGCAGGGCTTGGTGGAAGGCGCGATTCCCGTCAGGGCCACCATCTGGGTACGCGCGACGCCGCCGGCTCAGATCAACACCGTGCAGCCGTTGCCGACGGTGAGCGCGGTGGTTGGGCATGCACCGACGCTACCGGGCTTTGTGACGGTGCAATACAACGACGGCTCGCGCGAACGCTTGCCGGTGCAATGGCCAACCTTGCAAGCGGAGCGTTACGCACAGCCTGGCGAACTCCAGCTCACCGGCACCGCGCAAGGGCGTGCACCCACCGGACACGTGTCGGTGACGCTGCTGGTGCAGATCAAGGCGGCTGCGCCATGATGCGCACGTTTTTACGGTTGCTGGTGGTGACGTGCGGGTTGTTGCTGGCCAGCGCTCCGGCCTGTGCCTTACAGCCGCCGCAGGCAACGCGGCTGCATGCACCCGGCAATCCCATCCTCGCCGACGGCAGCACATATTCCGCCGACCCTGCGCCGCTGGTGGCCGATGGCAAGCTGTACATCATTGCCGGCCGCGACACCGCGGCTCCCAATCTCAATGCGTTCGTCATGCCTGGCTGGCAACTGTTCGTCAGCAGCGATCCGGCCAGCGGCGACTGGACCCACTACCGCGATCTATTGCGGCCGCAGCAGGTCTTTGCCTGGGCAGACAAGCGTCATGCCTACGCGGCGCAGATCGTGCAGGGCCCGGATGGGCGCTATTACCTGTATGCGCCGGTGCAGCAGCGCGATTCGCCCAATGCCGACCCATTCGCGATCGGCGTGGCGGTGGCCGATAGTCCGCTCGGCCCTTGGACCGACGCGCATCCGCAGGGTCCGGTGGTCTCGCAGTCGGTGCCGGGCCACAACGACATCCAGAACATCGACCCGACCGTGCTGGTCGACGACGACGGACGGGCGTATCTGTATTGGGGCACCTTCGGTGCGTTGTACGGCGTGGAGCTGCAGCGCGACATGATCAGCTTCAAGGGCACGCCGATCCGCGTGGACACGCTGGACGGTTATTTCGAGGCGCCCTGGCTGTTCAAGCGCAACGGCACCTATTATCTGGCCTACTCGGCCAACAACGCCGGGCGTCTTTCGCCATGCACGCCCACGCTGTATCACGCCTGCATTGCCTATGCGAGCGCGCCAACCCCGCTGGGTCCGTGGACATATCGCGGCATCGTGCTGCGGCCGGTGTCCTCGACCACCTCGCATCCGGGCATCGTCGAATTTCAGCGGCAGTGGTATCTGGTGTATCACACCGCCGATGCGCACGGCGGGCATTTCCGCCGCAGCGTGGCGATCGACCGGCTGGAATGGGACGACAGCACCCAGCCGGCCAGCATCCGCACCGTGGTGCCGACGCGGCGTCCAACGCCACCTGCGCCGCCCACGCGCAATCAAGCGCCGTCGGCCTATGCAACTGCATCCAATGGCCCGGATATCCCGGTGCAGTACTGGATCGCCGCGCTCAACGACGGCATCGTCAAGGCCAATCCCTTGCCGCCGGAGATGTGGGGCAGCTGGACGGACCACAACCCATCGCAGCAGTGGATCCAATACAGCTGGGCGCAACCGATCACCGTGGATCGCACGCGCATCGTGTTCTGGGCCGACCACCCGGCCGGTGCCGACGTCGGCGTGGCACCGCCGGCGCGTTGGCATCTGGAATACCGGAGCGCGGGGCGATGGCAGCCCGTGCAGCCGCGCGATGGGTATGGCAAGCGTCCCGATCACGATGAAGCGGTGTCGTTCGCGCCGGTGACGACGCGCTGCGTGCGCGTGGTCATGGACGCCTCCGGCAACCCGGCCAGCTACGCCGCGCTGGCAGTGCAGGAATGGGAAGTGCTGGCGCCACAGCCACAACGGCTGCCATCTGCCACAGCCGCCGACAGCACGCATTGCGATGCGCCGTGAAGCAACTGACAAGGCACCGCGTGCGGCAGCCGAACGATGGCTGAGGGTGCGCGAGCAGTGCAGTGCACTGGCGGGGTACAACGAACTGGCTTGCGCGCACTGGCCGCGCATGCCTTGCGAACGTGTCCCAAGTGGTTCAGGCGCGCTGACGTGCGTTGCTCCACATTGCAAGCAGTTGTGTCGCCCCGCGCAGCCGTCGCGTCTGCTCTCCTGGCCGGCCTGTCGCAGCGTCCTTGGCGTATGCCTGCCGCAGCGGTTGCGGCCAGCGGCTCGGCCATCGTCCATCAACGCCGCACTGTCTTTCCAACGCTTCGATGAGGTCGCAGGTGCCACAGATCCCCGTCATGCGCTTTCGCACCATCGCCACCTGGTGCGTGTCGCTCGCCCTCGCGCACATCGTGTCGGCGACTGCGGCACCACTCGCCGCCCCCACGCCAGCGCAGTACACGCAAGCGATGGGCTTGTCCGATCGCTATGCCTCGCTGGTGGACCGGCAGCCTACGGCGCCGGTGTGGGTGGATGCCGGGCATTTTCTGTATCGGCGTGGGGTGGCACGCAGCAACCAGTTGCCGGCCATCGAATACCGCCTGGTAGAGGCGGCCAGTGGCCGCAACACACTGGCCTTCGATCACGCGCGACTGGCCGCCGCGTTGACGCAGGCTGGTGCCAAGGCAGTCGACGCAGCGCGACTGCAGCTCGAGGAGCCCACCCTGGAACAGCAGCGCCTGAGCTTCCAGCTGGCGAAACTGGGCTGGCAATGCGATCTGCGGCGCTATCGCTGCGCACATCTGCCCGAACGCGACCTGCCAGCCGAATCGATGGACATGCGCCTGCCGCACAAACAGGGCGAGCAGCAGGCCAAGCAATCGCCGGATGGCCGCTGGCGCGCCTGGGTGGAGCAGGGCAACCTGGTCATCGCACCGGTCGGCAGTCACGAACGCAGCGTGCTCAGCCAAGATGGCAGTGCGCAGGACTACTACGCACTCGACAGCGTGGTGTGGTCGCCGGATTCGCAGCATCTGGCGGCGTATCGGGTCAAGGCACCGCCGCCGCGGATGGTCTATTACATCGAGTCGGCGCCCGCTGATCAGCTGCAGCCGAAGTTGCATCAGCAGGTCTACCCCAAGCCGGGCGATGCATTGCCGGTGATGCAACCGGTGCTGTTCGACATCGCCACGCACGCAGCGCATCCGGTGGCGATGACCTTGCTGCCCAATGCCTTCACCTTGAGCGAGATGGTCTGGTGGAACGACAGCCGCGGCTTCACCTTCGAATACAACGCGCGCGGGCACCAGCTGTATCGGGTGATCGAGGTGGACGCACGCACCGCCACCGCGCGCACGCTCATCGAAGAGACATCGCCCACCTTCATCGAATACTCCGAGCTCAGTGGCGAGCATGAAGACGGCGGCAAGCACGCGCGCCAGGATCTGGACGATGGCGGGCAAATCGTGTGGGCCTCCGAGCGCGATGGCTGGGAGCATCTGTATCTGTACGATGGCCACCGCGGCGAGGTGATCCGCCAGATCACCCGTGGCGACTGGGCAGTGCGCAAGCTCGATCGCATCGACGAAGCCGCAGGGCAGGTGTATTTCACCGCCTCGGGCATGCAGCCCGGCGAGGACCCGTACTATCGCCATGCCTATCGCGTCGGCCTGGATGGCCGCGGGCTCACCGCATTGACCCCGCTGGCTGCCGATCATGAGGTGCGCTATTCGCCTGATGGAACGTGGCTACTGGATCTGTATTCGCGCGTGGATCTGGGCCCGGTGCTGGAACTGCGGCGCAGCGCAGATGGCGGGCTGGCACGCACGGTGGAGCGCACCGACCTGAGCCGCCTGCTGGCGGCTGGATGGCAGGCGCCGCTGCCGTTCCACACCACCGGGCGCGATGGCAAGACCGAGATCTGGGGCGTCATCCATCGCCCGCAGCAGCTCGATCCGCAGCGGCGCTACCGGGTCGTCGAAGACATCTATGCCGGCCCGCAGGGCTCGTTCGTCCCCAAGCGCTTTAGCACCGCCACACCGTCGCTCACCGGGATGGGGTTTGCGGTGGCGCAAATCGATGGCATGGGCACCAACAACCGCTCGCGCGCCTTCCACGATGTGGCCTGGCGCAACCTCAAGGACGCCGGCTTGCCGGATCGTATCGCCTGGCACAAGGCCGCCGCGGCGCAGTACCCGTGGTACGACATCGGCGGCGGTGTCGGCGTGTACGGCACCTCCGCCGGCGGGCAGAACGCGTTGGGCGCGCTGTTGTTTCATCCGGAGTTCTATGTGACGGGTGTGGCCAATTCCGGGTGTCACGACAACCGCATGGACAAGATCTGGTGGAACGAACAGTGGATGGGCTGGCCGGTCGGGCCGTGGTACGCCGCCTCGTCGAACGTGGAGAACGCCGCGCGCCTGCAGGGGCATCTGTTGCTGGTCACCGGCGACATGGATATGAATGTCGACCCGGCCAGTACCTTCCAGGTGGCCGATCGCCTGATCAAGGCCGGCAAGGACTTCGATCTGCTGGTCGTGCCGGGCGGCGACCACGGTGCCGGTGGCGACTACGGCAGGCGCCGTCTGCTGGATTTCTTCCTGCGCTGGATGCAGCAGGCACCCACCCCGGAGTGGAATCGCAATGCAGCAGCGCCAGCCGCACCGGCGCCGTGATGCGCGTACGCTGCCGTTCGCGTGCGTCGATTTGACGTGCGCGGCACACCCAGCCCGATGCCCCGGTCCGCGCACCGATCCTGGTCAGCTTGATCTGCACTCCAATCGCCGCAAGCAGTGCGCAAGCGTGCGGGCTCGAGCGCGCTCGTGCCGCCACGCATGATCGTTCAGTTGCGAACCATGCTGTTTTCCGCATGCGCGTTCGCCAAATGCGACAAGACGTAGCGTCCGCGCACAGGCACATTGTGACCAGCTGATGAAAACTGGAGCGCAAACGCGCATCCAGTGTGGAATGCACCACCTTCCTGGCAATACGCGTTGCTGCGCGATTTTCGGGTCGCCTGCGTCGCACGTTGTCTGCGTGTCTGCAACACGACCGTGCCAGCGGTCCGTTGCAGCGTGCGTCTGCCATCTACGTCGCCCTGCGCCGCTGTACGTCGGCACGGGCAGGTATTGCCCACTGTTTGTCTTTCGTCACACTCAGGAGCCTTGCATGCCGATGTTGCCGTTGCCTCTCTCCCGCACGACCAGCGCCACCACGCGGCCGTTGCCGAGCATGCTCACCTCCGCGCTGTTGCTGGCGCTGTCGGCAGGTGCGGTCGCGCCGGTGGCTGCGCAGCAGGCGGCGGGTGGCGATGCGACGCAGACGCTGGACAGCGTGGTCGTCACCGGCTCGCGCCTGCGCCGCGTGGACACCGAAACCGCCAACCCGGTGGTCACCGTCAGCCAGGAGCAGATCGCTGCCACCGGCAAGGCGACCGTGGGCGATTTGCTGCAGGAATTGCCATCCATCGCCGGCAATGCCACCAATCCCTACACCAACAACGGCGGCGGCACCGGCGCCTCGGCGATCTCGCTGCGCGGCCTGGGCGACAAGCGCACGCTGGTGCTGGTCAACGGCATCCGGCTGGCCTACAACGACGTCAACGCCATCCCTTCCAGCATGATCGAACGCATCGAGGTGCTTAGCGATGGCGCGTCTGCGGTGTACGGCTCCGATGCGATTGGTGGCGTGGTCAACTTCATCCTGCGCTCGCGCTTCGACGGCGTGCAGTTCAGCAGCGACTTCGGCACCAGCAGCGAAGGCGATGGCAACCGCCGCAACTTCACCTTGACCGCCGGCAAGACCTGGGAGCGCGGCAGCCTGATCGGCGGCCTGTCGTATCACAACATCGATGCCGTCTCGGCAGCGGCGCGCGACTACTCCAAGGACGCGCTCGCCCTGACCAATGGCCAACCGGTGAAACAGGGCTCCTCCGCCACGCCCACCGGCACAGTGAACTTCAATGACGGGTCGGATCAATCGCAGCTGCTTGCACAGTCCAATGGCTGCGGGCGCGTCACGCTCAACAGCGGTGTTAGTGGGCGTGCCGGTCCTGGCGATTTCCATTGTTATAACGCCGCTGCAGATTCCTACAACTATCAGCCGTTCAACCTGTTGCAGACCCCGCAAAAACGCACCAATGCCTTCCTGCTGGGGACCTACCGCTTCAGCGACAGCGTCGAGGGCTACGTCAATACCTGGTTCAGCAAAACCGAGTCGGCTTCGATCATTGCGCCGATTCCGATCTTTTCCAACGGCGACAACATCCTGGTGTCGGCGCAGAGTTACTACAACCCGTTCGGCGTCAACTTCGGCACCGACCGCACCACCGGCACTTCCTACAACGACCTCAATACGCGCGCCACCGTGTTGGGCAACCGCCGCTACCAGTACAACACCTACAACTTCCAGATCAGCCCGGGTCTGCGCGGCCGTTTCGGCGACAGCTCCTGGCAATGGGATGCCACCTTCAACTACGGCAAGGTCAAGCAGAAGTCGATCAACAACGGCTTTCTCGACTATGCGGCGTTCAATCAAGCCATCGGTCCCTCGTTTCTGGATAGCGATGGCACGGTCAAGTGCGGCAGTGCGGGCGCAGCGATTGCCGGCTGTACGCCGTTGAATTTCTTCAACCTCAACGACAGCGCCAATCTGGCCACGTTGCAGGGCATGGTGGTCAACCCCATCGTCACCAGCGTGTACACGGTCAAGCAATTCGAGGCCAATGCCAACGGCACGCTCTTTGCGTTGCCGGCCGGCGAGGCCAGCCTGGCAGCGGGCATTTCGTACCGCAAGGAACGCTCCACCACCGCCTCGGATCCGTTATGGACCGGCGATGAAAACGGCCTGTGCGGGGTCATCGAATTCTGCTCGTCCAGCTTGAGCGGCAGTTTCGATGTCAAGGAGGCCTATGCCGAAGCGCTGTTCCCGCTGCTCAAGGATCTGCCCGGCATCAATGCGCTGAACATCACCGTGGGCACGCGTTTTTCCGACTACAGCTCGGTGGGCAGCAAGACCAATAGCAAGCTCTCGCTGGAATACCGCCCCATCGAAAACCTGCTGCTGCGCGGCACCGTTTCTCAGGTGTTTCGCGCACCCAACATCAACGAGTTGTATGCCGGCGTAGCCGGCGATGCGGCCACCGTCAACGACCCGTGCAATGGCTATACCGGCGGCAATACGGTGGCCTGCGCCAATGTGCCCACTGACGGCAGCTACCAGCAATCAGACGGGCAGGTGTCGGGCAAGGTCTCCGGCGCGGCAGTGGCGGGCTACCAGCTCAAGCCGGAAACCGGTAAGTCCTACGACGTCGGATTCGTGTACGACCCGCAATGGATCGAGGGCTTGTCGCTGAGCGCGGACTGGTGGCGCATCGACCTGGAAGACACCATCACCACGGTGTCGGCGCAGACTGTGCTCAATCAATGCTTCGCCAATTCCGCCAGCGCGTTCTGCGCGCTCATCCATCGCAACGGCAATGGCACCATCAATTACATCGCCGAGCCCACCGTCAACCTGGGCAAGCTGTGGGCCAAGGGCATGGACTTCAACCTGACCTACCGCTTGCCTGCAATGACGTGGGGTAATGTCACCGCCGGCCTCAACGGCACCTATCTCACCCGTTACGACGTGCTGCCCGACACCACCGATCCCAGCTCGGTCACCATCCACAACGTCGGCCGCTACACCCAGGCCTACGGCAATTTTCCACGCTGGCGCGCACTTGGCACGGTCAACTGGGCGCTGGACGACTGGAGCGCTACCTGGCGCATCCGCTATGTGGGCCACACCGCCATCGGTAATTCGGATCCGGACCAGAGTCTGTCGGCCGATGCCAGCGAACCGACCGTGGTGCGCGATATCGGCGCCTACGTCTACAACAACCTGCAGCTTGGTTATAACGTGGAGCCGTGGCATACGCGCTTCGAAGTCGGCGTAGACAACATCGCCAACAAGCAGCCGCCGTTGTATTACTCCAATAACGTGGGCAATGCGAACACCGATGTGGCCACCTACGATCTGCTTGGGCGTTTTTACTGGGCACGCGCGACGGTGAAGTTTTGAGTGCGCCGTTGTCTCGCTGCGCTGCGTGGCCGGGTGCGATCGCTTGTGCAGATGCCACGTCACCGCAAGCGTTGCCAGGGGAGTTCCGATCGTATTGTTGCGACCACGCGCGCGAGCGTGCGCGCTCTCAGGAGTTAAGCTGATCCCATGACGGAAGCGCACCCGAGCGAATCGACCTGCAACCACACGCCGTTGTTGTCGCGGCGGCGCTTTCTGGCCTGGAGCAGCCTGGCGGTTGCGGCCGGCTTCCTGCGCTTTCCGGCCCAGGCCAGCGCTGCGCAGCCGGGCAGCGTGCGCGCGGTGCCGCTTACGCAGGTCAGGCTTGCGCCGTCGTTGTTCCTGGATGCGCTGCAGACCAACCGGCGCTATCTGATGCGGCTGCAGCCGGACCGGCTGTTGCACAACTTCGTGCTGTATGCCGGCCTCGACCCGAAGGCGCCGGCCTATGGCGGCTGGGAAGCGGACACCATCGCCGGGCATACGCTCGGCCACTATCTCAGTGCGCTGGCACTGATGCACGCACAGACCGGCGACGCGCAATGCCGCACGCGCGCGGCCTATATCGTCAGCGAACTGGCGCGCTGCCAGGCACAGGCGGGCGATGGCTACGTGGCCGGCTTCACGCGCAAGAACGCGGCCGGGCAGATCGAAAGCGGGCGCGCGGTCTTCGACGAACTCAAGCGCGGCAAGATCGACCCGGCGCCGTTCTACCTCAACGGCAGCTGGGCGCCGCTGTACACCTGGCACAAACTGTTCGCCGGTTTGCTCGACGTGCATGCGCATTGCGATGACGCGCAAGCGCTGCAGGTCGCGGTGGATCTGGCCGGGTATCTGCAGGGTATCTTCTCCGCGCTCGACGAGGCGCAATTGCAAAAGGTACTGTCGTGCGAATTCGGCGGCCTCAACGAATCGTTCGTCGAACTGCATGTACGTACGGATGATGCACAATGGCTGGCGCTGGCGCAGCGCCTGCATCACCACGCCGTACTCGACCCGCTGGTCGCACAGCGTGACGAATTGGCGCACCAGCATTCCAATACCAGCATCCCAAAGCTGATCGGTGTGGCCCGCGAGTACGAGGTCACCGGCGATGCCGCATCGGGCGCTGCGGCGCGCTTCTTCTGGCACACCGTTACCGACCACCACACCTATGTAATCGGCGGCAACGGCGACCGCGAATATTTCCAGCAGCCGGACAGCATCTCGAAGTTCCTCACCGAACAGACCTGCGAGCATTGCGCCAGCTACAACATGCTCAAGCTCACCCGGCAACTGTATCAATGGGGACCGCAGGCGGAGTTGTTCGATTACTACGAGCGCACCTTGCTCAATCACGTGATGGCGCAGCAGCACCCACGCACCGGCATGTTTACCTATATGACGCCGCTGCTGGCCGGCGAAGCGCGCGGCTGGTCGTCGCCGTTCGACGATTTCTGGTGTTGCGTCGGCAGCGGCATGGAAGCGCACGCGCAGTTCGGCGATTCGATCTATTGGGAAGACGGGCAGGGCGTCTACGTCAATCTCTATGTGCCCTCCACGGTCCGCGGTGCCGCCGGGCTGGACATGACCTTGCACAGCGGGTTGCCGGAACAGGGCAGCGCCTCGCTGCGCATCGATGCCGCGCCGCCAGAGCAACGCACGCTCGCACTGCGCGTGCCAGGCTGGGCGCAACAGCCGCGGTTGCAACTCAATGGCCAGCTTGTCGATGGCACCGCTAGCGATGGCTATCTGCGCATCACGCGCACGTGGCAGCGCGGCGACACGCTGAGTCTGGCGTTCGACATGCCGCTGCGCCTGGAAGCGACCGCGGACGATCCCGCCTGGGTCTCGGTGCTGCGTGGGCCGCTGGTGCTTGCCGTGGATCTGGGCGATGCCGCCAAGCCATGGTCGGGCAAGACCCCGGCATTGATCGGGGGGCAGGATATCCTGCAACGCCTGCAGCCGATGCCCGGCAAGACAGCCTTCGTCTACAGCGATGGCGCGCAGCAGTGGCAGTTGTCCCCGTTCTACGCCCAGTTCGACCGCCGCAGCGCGGTCTACCTGGAGCACCGCGACGCCGCTGCGTGGCAACAACGCCAGACCGAACGGGCGGCAGCGGCGGCGGCGCAAGAAGCACTCGACACCCGCGCGCTCGATCGCATCGTGCTAGGCGACGATGCCTCGGAAAAGGCACATGCCCTGCACGGGGAAAATTCCAACCCGCTCAGCTACCGCCGCCGCCCCGGCCGCGACGTGCGCACTGGCGGCTTCATGGCCTTCACTCTGCGCAATACCGCCCAAGCCCGCATCCTGCGCCTACGCTACTGGGGCGACGAAACCCGCCGCCGCTTCCGCATCGTCGCCGACGGCGAACTCATCGCCAACGAACGCCTGGACGGCAACCGCGGCCTGGATTTCGTCGATGTGGATTACGCACTCCCAGCAGCAGTCGCCGGCCGCGACAACTTGCAGATCCGCATTGAACCGGAAACCGGTTATTCGGCGGGGCCTGCGTTTGGGTGCTGGGTGCTGGAGTCGGCGTGAATGCTGAAGTCTGCGCGCTGTCGATCTTGCTGCAGCGTGTCTTGTAGAGGGGGGAAGGTCTACTACAGACGGCAAAGTGAAAGCGCACAGTAACCCCGCACGAACTTTCCGGCGCGCAAAACAAAGCCCCTCTCCCTTCGGGAGAGGGGGTGGGGGCGTAAGCTCCCCCGTCAAGCAGACAGTCCAAAAGTAGACCTTCTGGCGTGTTGGTTGCGGTACTCGGTCGGCGTTAGGCCGCCGAGCGCGTCATGGGGCCGCTGTTCGTTGTAATCGATCATCCACCAATGGGTAGCTTCGCGGATATCGTCGAGGCGGGTGAAGAGGTGCTGGTCGAGCACTTCTTCCCGGAAGGTGCGGTTGAAACGTTCGATGAAGGCGTTCTGGTTCGGCTTGCCGGGCTGGATGTACTGGATCGCCACGCCATTGACCTTCAGCCAGCTGGTAAATGCGTCGCCCAGAAACTCTGGTCCGTTGTCGGAACGCACGACCTGCGGCAGGCCATGATCGTGCTTGATCTGCTCGAACACGCGCACCAGACGATGCGAGTTGATCGACGTATCCACCTCGATGTGGAGCACCTCGCGGTTGAAGTCGTCGACCACGTTGAAGGTGCGGAAGCGTCGGCCGCACGCCAGAGCGTCGCTCATGAAGTCGACCGACCAGACGGTATCAGGCAACCTTGGGACATACAGCGCGACACGCTCGCGCTTGGGAAGCCGCCGCTTCGCAGCGCGGCGCAGGTTGAGCCGCATGGCCTTGTACACGCGATAGATTCGCTTCGGGTTCCAGTCAGGTCGCGTCCTGCGCAGTACGTCGCTGCATTTCCAAAAGCCGCGACTGGGGCGGTCTTCGACGACACGTGCGATCGCCGCGATCAACTCGGCATCGCGTACTGTCCAGTCGAGCGGTGGCGCATACCACGCCGCACGTGCAAGCCCGACGCATGCACAGGACCGACGCAGCGGCCGCGCGCGTACCTCGATCAGGTACCGCACGGCCTCGCGCTTGCGCGCCGGCCCTAGAGTTTTTTTGCGATGAGATCCTTCATGGCCGCATTGTCGAGCGCCAACTCGGCGTACATCCGCTTGAGCTTGGCGTTCTCCGACTCAAGCTCCTTGACCCGCCGCAGCTCCGAAGCCTCCAGGCCTCCGTACTTACTCTTCCACTGGTAGTACGTCGCTGTGCTGATACCAACCTGGCGACAGACGTCCTTGACCGGCACGCCGGCGTCGGCCTGCTTGAGCGTCGCGACGATCTGCGTCTCGGTGAACTTTGAGGTGCGCATAGAACCTCCTGGCTGAGGTAACGATGCCAGAAATATCCACTTATGCGGTGTCTGTCAGGCTGGGGAGCTTACGACGGCGCTGAGGCGGTGGCTGTCGGCCGGATAGCTATAGATCTGCGTGGCCGTGCCGACCTTGGCGCTGAGGCGGTTGCCGGTGGCATCGTAGCTGTAGCCATCGATCAGGGTGCCGGTGCGGCCGTCCGTCAGGCCGGTCAGGCGGCCCAGGGTGTCGTAGCCAAGACCGATCTCCAGCGTGGGATTGCCGGCAGGTGTCAGTGCGGTGAGGTTGCCGGCCGGATCGAAGCCGAAGCCCACGTCCAGCCCGCCTGGGCGGGTGTCCTGGATCGCCTGCGGGCGGTAGTCCAGATCGTACTGGCGGGCGAGGGTACGGCCATTGCCGTAGGTCCAGCCGGCAGCGGGGCCGAATGGGTAGTAAGTCGCATTGCCGAGTAGCACCTCACGGCTGCCGCCGGCGGGTGTTACATCAACCTGGGTGGTCTGGCCCTGGGCGTTGTGCACGTAAACGACCAAGGCCCTGTTCGGCAAGGATTTATTCATACCCCTTAAAGCTTATGATTTCTGAGTCCTTTTTGCTTAGCGTGTATTCTCCGCCGCCACCTATAATTCCTAGGCGCTTATCCACTAAAAAAACGACTATTATTTTTGAGTGTGTTTTGGCAATTCCCATTGAGTAAGAGTCGAGGTTTCGCAGCGGCGAGTAATCGCCGCTGGGTGGGTACATTCCCATTATTCGATTTTGAAAATCTTTGCTTGCTACTTCAATCGCCTTAATGGTTTCTGAATTATTGGCTTCGGCGCCAGAAGCGCCGGCTAAGAACAAAGATAAAAATAGCATGAAGAATTTAAATTTCATAATTGCCATCCAAATGCATTGCTGAGAAATTCCAGAAGCTTATCGTTGTTGCCGTCACATCCACAGCCGGAACTCGAAATCGCGTCAGGGAGATCACTGTAAGGCGAGCCTGAACTGGAAAATCTCAATAACTTACCCGAGGGTGTTCCTAAGTAGGCGGCATCCCCATACGGTATTCTTGTGTCAGCCTTTGAGAACGCTTCCCCCACATAGCCGGGAGTTACATCTCCGTGCGTGTGGTACGCGCCAGTTGCTCCATCTGGCCGCGGGCCAGGATTCACTGAAGAGGTCAGCCCGCGACGTGGCGCCATGTAACTATAGTACCCGTTCGATTTTTGATATACCCAGCCGCCGTATTCCAAGTCTTCCTTTATCGACGTCGGTAGGATGTCTTTAAGGAAACTCTGAACAATCCATCGTGATCTGCCACAATCGATCAACGACCCGAGTAGACGATTTCGATGCAGCTGACCTTCGGCGACGCGGAGTACAACGGCAAGCGCAAGCGGACGCGGCGTGAGGTGTTCTTGGCCGAGATGGACCAGGTCGTGCCGTGGAAGGACCTGCTGGCGCTGATCGAGCCGCACTACCCGAAGTCGGGGCAGCCGGGGCGACAGCCGTATCGGCTGGAGACCATGCTGCGCATCCACTTTTTGCAGCAGTGGTATGCACTGAGCGATCCATCGGCGGAAGAAGCGCTGTACGACACGGTGTCGATGCGCCGTTTCGCCAAGATCGGCGGGCTGGATGAGGTGCCGGACGAGACGACGATTCTCAACTTCCGCCATCTGTTGGAGCAGCACGATTTGGCGCGCAAGCTGTTCAATCGGGTCAACGCGCACCTGTCGCGCAAGGGGCAGAGCTTGCGCGGCGGGACGATCGTGGACGCCACGATCATCGCTGCGCCCAGCTCGACCAAGAACAAGGATGGCGAGCGCGATCCGGAGATGCACCAAACCAACGAAGGGCAACCAGTACTACTTCGGGATGAAGGCGCACATCGGGGTGGACGATGACTCCGGGCTGGTGCACCACGTGGAGTGCACGGCGGCCAACGTGGCCGATATCACACAAGCGCACAAGCTGCTGCACGGCAAGGAGGACACGCTGTGCGCGGACAGCGGCTACACCGGGCTTGAGAAACGCGAGGAGATGAAGCGCAAGCGCAAACTGCGCTACCTGATCGCGGAGAAGCCCTCGAAGCTGAAGCAGATTAAGAACAAGCGCGAACTGAAGTTGGCCAAGCGCTGGGAGCACACAAAAGCCAGCCTGCGTGCAAAGGTGGAACACCCGTTTCGGGTGATCAAGCGCCAGTTTGGCTACGTCAAGGTGCGCTATCGCGGTTTGGCGAAGAACACCGCACAGATGCTGATGCTGTTTGCGCTGTCGAATCTGTGGCTGAAGCGCAAAGAGTTCATTACCGCCGCGGGGTAGGTGCGCCCGTAATCGGGACGATACCCCGAAAAAGCGCCAAAAACGGCGAAAAACCGAGGATCTGAGCGCGGTCACCGCGACCGATATGGCTTACCACATCCTCCGATCGCGTTGTTCAGACCTTCCTTAAGCGCCTGAGCTGCTGCTAAATTTTCTGTCCTGTAACAATCACCGGGAAGCAGGCCAAGTTTGTCCGACCAACGGAATGGGCTTGATCGGACATATACGTAGGTGCCGATCCCTCCGCGAAATCCAATCGGATCACTCTGCGCATACCGCCCTGTCATGGCGTCGTAATCCCGGAAGTAGTTCTGATTCAATCCACTCGCCGCATCGTACCGCTGCCCCGGAAACCGCATATCTAACACCAACGCCGCACCGTCACCATCCGGATCCTGGTTCGGCGCAGTATTCCCGAAGGCTTCCCCCTTCAGGCTCCACGTCCACACCGCCACATCGCGGGTCGGGTCGATCACCACGCGCGGGCTGCCCAGGTGGTCCGGTTCGATGTAGTGCAGTTTGTTGGCGTTGGCCAGCAGGCCGACCGGGAGATCGTCCAGCCAGATCGCCTGCTGCTTGGGCGCGCCATTGGTGTCGTAGTCGCCCAGCCAGTGGCCGGCTTCGTCGTAGAGCGTGTAGGTATCGGTGGTGCCGAGGAAGCGGCGCACCTGCTCGCCACGGCCGTTGTAGCGGTAGTTCATGGTCACCGCGCCGGCGCGGCGAGCCTGGGTCATGCGGCCGGTGGTGTCGTAGGTGTACTGGCGCGCGGTGCCGCCGATGGCGGTGGTGTTGCCGGTGGCATCGTAGGTACGCGCCACGCCGGCCACTGCGCTCAGGCGGTGGCTGTCGGTTGGGTAGGTGTAACTCTGCGTGGCGGCGCCGACCTTGGCGCTGAGGCGGTTGCCGGTGGCATCGTAGCTGTAGCCATCGATCAGGGTGCCGGTGCGGCCGTCCGTCAGGCCGGTCAGGCGGCTCAGGGTGTCGTAGCCCAGCGCGATCTCGGGTGTTGTGTTGCCAGCGGGCGTCAATGCGGTGAGGTTGCCGGCCGGGTCGAAGCCGAAGCCCACGTCAAGACCGCCCGGGCGGGTGTCCTGGATTGCCTGCGGGCGGTAGTCCAGATCGTACTGGCGGGCGAGGGTGCGGCCGTTGCCGTAGGTCCAGCCGGCAGCCGGGCCGAACGGGTAGTAGCTGGCGTTGTCCAACAGCACCTGCCGGCTGCCGCCGGCAGAGGTCACGCCGACTTCGGTGGTCTGGCCTTGTGCATTGCGCACGTAATCGACCACCGCCCCGTCGGGATAGGTCATCCGCCGCAACTGGCCGCCAATGGTGTAGTCGTAACGCAGCACCAACGCGGTGCCGTTGCTGGTCTGCACCTTGCGCACCAAGTCGCCGAAGCGGTTGTAGCAGTACTGGGTGATGGCGCCGCCGTCCTGCATCTTGGTCAGGCGGCCGATCGAAAACGTCTCCCCGCTGGCGCAGGCCGTCTGCGTCGCGTCGTAGGTGTAGGTGACGTTGAGGCTGGTGGTGGGGTAGGTGACCTTGGTCGGGCGATTGAGCGCGTCGTAGCTGTAGGCGGTGGTGTTGCCGCGCGCGTCGGTCTGGGTGGCGCGGTTGCCGGCGCTGTCGTAGGTGTAGCTGGTGACGCCGGTGTCCGGGCTGGTGAGTTTCACCAGATCGCCAAACCCGTTGTAGTCGTAGGTGGTGTTCAAGCCCTTGGGGTCGGTGACCTTGGTCAGGTTGTCGAGTGCGTCGTATTCGAACTTCGTGTCGGCCTTGATGCCGGCGACATCCCGCAGCGTGCGCGACAGGCGATTGAGCGGGTCGTACTCGTTCTGCGTCGCGGTTGCCAGCGCATCGGTCACGGTGGTGGCATTGCCGTTGGCGTCGTACGCGAAGTCGGTCGGGTCGCTGGCGGCAGTGGCCTGCGTCTTGAGCTGGCCGAGCTGGTTATAGACGCGCGAGAGCGTGCGCTTCAACGTGCCCGACGCATCGCTGGTGTCTTCCTTGATGCGATTGCCGGCGTTGTCGAGCGTGTAGTGGACGGTATTGCCCGCGTTGTCGGTAATGTCGGTCAGCCGATGCGCCGCATCGTAGGTGAAGGCAGTGAACGCGCCATCGGGCTGGGTGACCTGCTTGACCAGGCCGGTGGGCCAGTAGTCGATGCGGGTAATGCGGTCATCGGCCTCGCTGGAGGCATCGGCGCCGCGCACCTTGGTGGCCGTCAGCCAACCGCGCGGGTGATAGGTGTAGTCGGTGACGATGCCGTTGGCGTCCTTGATGGACAGCGGGCGGCCAGCGCCGTCGTAGGCGAGATATTCGGTGATCTGTCCGATGGCGTTGGTGATCGTTTGTAGGTCGCCCTTGCGGTGCGGGCAGGTGGTCGGTGTCGCGGCGCAGGCGCTATCGTCGGCGAGGTAATACGTGTAGCGCAGTAGGTCGGAGAGATCGCTGCGTGGACCATCGACCGAGGTCATCAGCCCCAGCAATGGGCAGGTGCCTGCATCGACGTCGGTTTGCTCGCAGTATGCTGTGGTCGCGATCCGGGTGGTCCCGGTGGCTGCATCGGTACGGGAGGATGTCAGCTTTTGACCACGTGTGTTGTAAGTCCAGGTCGATGTTTCGATCAGTGTGTTCGTTGGGTCATCCACACGCCGCGTCAGTGGGATATCACGGTCGGGATGCCATTCTGTTCGTGTAGTTCGGAGATGGCCGCCGTCTTGGCGACTTTCCACGATGGAAAGCATACGTCCGCTCTGATCACGGGTAAAGTTCTTTATTAGTGTCCCATTATCAGATCGACTCAGATAGCCATCATCCCCATAGATGTAGGACGTTTCCAGGCGCGGACAATCCACACATGTATCGACGGCGCTGCGTAGCCGCCGACCGTTGTTGAATACATCGAAAGAGAATTCCTTGGTCGATCCCAAAGGATTTGTGACGACCGCTTTATTGCCGTTTTCCGCATAAGCCACAGAGAAGTAATTGCCGCCGATGCCATCTCCCGTGGCTGTGGCCCGCCCTTGCTCATCATAGGCATACTGGCCGACTACAGCGCCGGTCTGATCCAGTTTCTCCGTCAACCACACCGCATCATTGCCAGCATAGCGATAAACCATCGCATCACCGTCCGGGCCAGCCAATATCAAGCGCCCTTGCGCATCGTATGCGTAATCGATGCGTCCTCCATCAGGTAGGTCGAGACTGCTTGCCTGCATGTAGTCCATGTAGTGAATCACTGCTTCACGGCCTTTTCGATCAATCAGCTTGATCGGCTGGCCCATTGCATCGTAGATGACTGAGATCAGTATTTCGCCAAAGCTTTCACTCCTGGAAAAACGCCCCTGGCTATCAAAGACGCTGGTCTGCGCTCCAGTACGCAACTGCCATCCAGCGATAGAGCCGTCGACTCCTGAAATCTCTGAAAGATGATAGTGCTTCAGATCCGACTGCGTCATCCAGGCGCCACCGGGATCTTTGAGAAAAGGAACGACCTTGCCGTCCTTTAGGGAAACTCTGAACAATCCATCGTGATCTGCCACAATCGATCAACGACCCGAGTAGACGATTTCGATGCAGCTGACCTTCGGCGACGCGGAGTACAACGGCAAGCGCAAGCGGACGCGGCGTGAGGTGTTCTTGGCCGAGATGGACCAGGTCGTGCCGTGGAAGGACCTGCTGGCGCTGATCGAGCCGCACTACCCGAAGTCGGGGCAGCCGGGGCGACAGCCGTATCGGCTGGAGACCATGCTGCGCATCCACTTTTTGCAGCAGTGGTATGCACTGAGCGATCCATCGGCGGAAGAAGCGCTGTACGACACGGTGTCGATGCGCCGTTTCGCCAAGATCGGCGGGCTGGATGAGGTGCCGGACGAGACGACGATTCTCAACTTCCGCCATCTGTTGGAGCAGCACGATTTGGCGCGCAAGCTGTTCAATCGGGTCAACGCGCACCTGTCGCGCAAGGGGCAGAGCTTGCGCGGCGGGACGATCGTGGACGCCACGATCATCGCTGCGCCCAGCTCGACCAAGAACAAGGATGGCGAGCGCGATCCGGAGATGCACCAAACCAAGAAGGGCAACCAGTACTACTTCGGGATGAAGGCGCACATCGGGGTGGACGATGACTCCGGGCTGGTGCACCACGTGGAGTGCACGGCGGCCAACGTGGCCGATATCACACAAGCGCACAAGCTGCTGCACGGCAAGGAGGACACGCTGTGCGCGGACAGCGGCTACACCGGGCTTGAGAAACGCGAGGAGATGAAGCGCAAGCGCAAACTGCGCTACCTGATCGCGGAGAAGCCCTCGAAGCTGAAGCAGATTAAGAACAAGCGCGAACTGAAGTTGGCCAAGCGCTGGGAGCACACAAAAGCCAGCCTGCGTGCAAAGGTGGAACACCCGTTTCGGGTGATCAAGCGCCAGTTTGGCTACGTCAAGGTGCGCTATCGCGGTTTGGCGAAGAACACCGCACAGATGCTGATGCTGTTTGCGCTGTCGAATCTGTGGCTGAAGCGCAAAGAGTTCATTACCGCCGCGGGGTAGGTGCGCCCGTAATCGGGACGATACCCCGAAAAAGCGCCAAAAACGGCGAAAAACCGAGGATCTGAGCGCGGTCACCGCGACCGATATGGCTTACCACATCCTCCGATCGCGTTGTTCAGACCTTCCTTAGAAAGACAAATGCGGCGGTCTTCTGCTTGTCCACTTCAACGCGGGAGGTGACGATACTGCTCCAGTTTTTGCCAAATGGAAATAATTCGGAGCTGGGCGATGAGGAAAAGGTTTGCTCGAGCGAGAAATCTGCAGACACTCCATCGGCTCGACGTTCAACCTTGTTTGCGCCTGAGCAGGAAATGGGGTTGCCGACCTCTGTGCTCATCCCCGTGCATTGCATTGGTTTGGCCGGATCGGCTTGGCCAATCGGTCTGCTGCAGATCCATGAATCCGGATTATAAATTCGAATCAGCGTATAGCTTGCGGGGCACGCGGGAACTGGGATAACCCAGTTCTGCCCGTATCCATCAATCGTCGACCCTACCGGATAACCCCCGATATTGGGGCCGGTGTATACAATGGTGTGGTGACATCCGGTATAATCGTCTTCCACATAGTGGATACTTGTGTAAATATAGCCATTGTCCGACTTGGGAAATGCATTGATCGCAATTTCGCAGGCCGTGG
This sequence comes from Xanthomonas sp. NCPPB 3569, assembly GCF_041475645.2. Taxonomy (NCBI): domain Bacteria; kingdom Pseudomonadati; phylum Pseudomonadota; class Gammaproteobacteria; order Lysobacterales; family Lysobacteraceae; genus Xanthomonas; species Xanthomonas sp. NCPPB 3569. The sequence goes on along the minus strand of NZ_CM192969.1, from coordinate 2,990,559 downwards.
TTCCATCTGAAAGTCTGGGAAATGTGTTAGGGAAGGTCTGAACAACGCGATCGGAGGATGTGGTAAGCCATATCGGTCGCGGTGACCGCGCTCAGATCCTCGGTTTTTCGCCGTTTTTGGCGCTTTTTCGGGGTATCGTCCCGATTACGGGCGCACCTACCCCGCGGCGGTAATGAACTCTTTGCGCTTCAGCCACAGATTCGACAGCGCACACAGCATCAGCATCTGTGCGGTGTTCTTCGCCAAACCGCGATAGCGCACCTTGACGTAGCCAAACTGGCGCTTGATCACCCGAAACGGGTGTTCCACCTTTGCACGCAGGCTGGCTTTTGTGTGCTCCCAGCGCTTGGCCAACTTCAGTTCGCGCTTGTTCTTAATCTGCTTCAGCTTCGAGGGCTTCTCCGCGATCAGGTAGCGCAGTTTGCGCTTGCGCTTCATCTCCTCGCGTTTCTCAAGCCCGGTGTAGCCGCTGTCCGCGCACAGCGTGTCCTCCTTGCCGTGCAGCAGCTTGTGCGCTTGTGTGATATCGGCCACGTTGGCCGCCGTGCACTCCACGTGGTGCACCAGCCCGGAGTCATCGTCCACCCCGATGTGCGCCTTCATCCCGAAGTAGTACTGGTTGCCCTTCTTGGTTTGGTGCATCTCCGGATCGCGCTCGCCATCCTTGTTCTTGGTCGAGCTGGGCGCAGCGATGATCGTGGCGTCCACGATCGTCCCGCCGCGCAAGCTCTGCCCCTTGCGCGACAGGTGCGCGTTGACCCGATTGAACAGCTTGCGCGCCAAATCGTGCTGCTCCAACAGATGGCGGAAGTTGAGAATCGTCGTCTCGTCCGGCACCTCATCCAGCCCGCCGATCTTGGCGAAACGGCGCATCGACACCGTGTCGTACAGCGCTTCTTCCGCCGATGGATCGCTCAGTGCATACCACTGCTGCAAAAAGTGGATGCGCAGCATGGTCTCCAGCCGATACGGCTGTCGCCCCGGCTGCCCCGACTTCGGGTAGTGCGGCTCGATCAGCGCCAGCAGGTCCTTCCACGGCACGACCTGGTCCATCTCGGCCAAGAACACCTCACGCCGCGTCCGCTTGCGCTTGCCGTTGTACTCCGCGTCGCCGAAGGTCAGCTGCATCGAAATCGTCTACTCGGGTCGTTGATCGATTGTGGCAGATCACGATGGATTGTTCAGAGTTTCCTTAGGGAAGGTCTGAACAACGCGATCGGAGGATGTGGTAAGCCATATCGGTCGCGGTGACCGCGCTCAGATCCTCGGTTTTTCGCCGTTTTTGGCGCTTTTTCGGGGTATCGTCCCGATTACGGGCGCACCTACCCCGCGGCGGTAATGAACTCTTTGCGCTTCAGCCACAGATTCGACAGCGCAAACAGCATCAGCATCTGTGCGGTGTTCTTCGCCAAACCGCGATAGCGCACCTTGACGTAGCCAAACTGGCGCTTGATCACCCGAAACGGGTGTTCCACCTTTGCACGCAGGCTGGCTTTTGTGTGCTCCCAGCGCTTGGCCAACTTCAGTTCGCGCTTGTTCTTAATCTGCTTCAGCTTCGAGGGCTTCTCCGCGATCAGGTAGCGCAGTTTGCGCTTGCGCTTCATCTCCTCGCGTTTCTCAAGCCCGGTGTAGCCGCTGTCCGCGCACAGCGTGTCCTCCTTGCCGTGCAGCAGCTTGTGCGCTTGTGTGATATCGGCCACGTTGGCCGCCGTGCACTCCACGTGGTGCACCAGCCCGGAGTCATCGTCCACCCCGATGTGCGCCTTCATCCCGAAGTAGTACTGGTTGCCCTTCTTGGTTTGGTGCATCTCCGGATCGCGCTCGCCATCCTTGTTCTTGGTCGAGCTGGGCGCAGCGATGATCGTGGCGTCCACGATCGTCCCGCCGCGCAAGCTCTGCCCCTTGCGCGACAGGTGCGCGTTGACCCGATTGAACAGCTTGCGCGCCAAATCGTGCTGCTCCAACAGATGGCGGAAGTTGAGAATCGTCGTCTCGTCCGGCACCTCATCCAGCCCGCCGATCTTGGCGAAACGGCGCATCGACACCGTGTCGTACAGCGCTTCTTCCGCCGATGGATCGCTCAGTGCATACCACTGCTGCAAAAAGTGGATGCGCAGCATGGTCTCCAGCCGATACGGCTGTCGCCCCGGCTGCCCCGACTTCGGGTAGTGCGGCTCGATCAGCGCCAGCAGGTCCTTCCACGGCACGACCTGGTCCATCTCGGCCAAGAACACCTCACGCCGCGTCCGCTTGCGCTTGCCGTTGTACTCCGCGTCGCCGAAGGTCAGCTGCATCGAAATCGTCTACTCGGGTCGTTGATCGATTGTGGCAGATCACGATGGATTGTTCAGAGTTTCCTTAGGAAGATTGATCTGAATTGAATATTTCGTCAGTGCCGGAATGCGGTCGAAATTTAGAGTCTGCGCAGAGGCATTGCCGATCCATGCGTTCCCCGCTAGGAGCGCGAGTGCCAAAAATAACGAAATTATACGCATCCAGTTTTAATCCTTGAGAGGGAATCGGTCACTGCTATATGTTGCTGCTCCAAGGTTGCCATCGGCATCCCGCCGCTTTAACTGAATGGAGAAATGCAATCTGTTACACCCCAGGCTTCCCGGCAACCGCTGAGGTTTTCAACCTTGGTTGCCGCTGTCTCGAATGCTCTGGATCCTACAGTATCATCGACGGATGTTATGGGTGAGCGCTGATAATTCCGGTCAGCGAAGTTGGGTGCCCCTCCCCAGCCTGAAACGCAAAGGCCGGCGATGACGCCGGCCTATGCTCTTCATTCCACCATCTCGTCGCTTACACCGACAACTCCAACAACAACTTATTCAATCGCCTTACATACCCAGCCGGATCCTTGAGGCTATCGCCCGCAGCCAAAGCAGCCTGGTCGAACAACACCCGACTCAGGTCACCGAAGCGATCCATATCCTGTTCCGCATCCAGCTTTTCGATCAGCGGGTGGGTGGGGTTGAATTCGAACACCGGCTTGCTTTCGGGCACCGCCTGGCCGCTGGCTTCCAGCAGCTGGCGCATCTGCAGGCCCAGGTCGCCCTGGCCAATCGCCAGGATGGCGGGGGAATCGGTCAGGCGGTGCGAGACGCGTACTTCGGCCACGTCGTCGCCCAGTGTTGCCTTGATGCGCGAGGCCAGGCCTTCCTTGGACTTGGCGAGGTCTTCCTGCGCCTTCTTGTCCTCTTCCGAATCCAGCTTGCCCAGGTCCAGGTCGCCGCGGGCCACGTCCACGAACGACTTGCCGTCGAATTCGGTGAGGTAGCTCATCAGCCATTCGTCAATGCGGTCTGTGAGCAGCAGCACTTCGATGCCCTTCTTGCGGAACACCTCCAGGTGCGGGCTGTCCTTGATCTGCGCGTAGCTCTCGCCGGTGAGGTAATACAGCTTGTCCTGGCCTTCGGCCAACCGGCTGACGTAATCGGCCAGGCCCACGCTCTGCGCGCCGGTGGTGTCGTGCGTGGACGAAAAACGCAGCAGGCCAGCGATCTTTTCGCGGTTTGCATAATCCTCGGCCGGGCCTTCCTTCAATGCCTGGCCGAAGTTGCGCCAGAAAGTCGCGTAGTCCTCAGGCTTGTCCTTGGCCAGCTTCTCCAGCATGTCCAGCGAGCGCTTGGTCAGCGCCGACTTCATCGAGTCGACCACGGGGCCGGACTGCAGGATTTCGCGCGAGACGTTGAGCGAGAGGTCCGACGAATCCACCACGCCCTTGATGAAACGCAGGTACAGCGGCAGGAACTGCTCGGCCTGGTCCATGATGAAAACGCGCTGCACGTACAGCTTCAGGCCCTTGGCCGAATCGCGGTGGTACAGGTCGAACGGCGCGCGGCCTGGTACGAACAGCAGCGAGGTGTATTCCAGCTTGCCTTCGACCTTGTTGTGGCTCCACGCCAGCGGGTTGCCCGCGTCGTGGGCGATGTGCTTGTAGAACTCTTGATACTCCTCGTCCTTGATCTCGGACTTGGGGCGCGTCCACAGCGCACTGGCGCGGTTGACCGCTTCCCACTCCGGCTCTGCCGGCTTGTCGGCCTCATCGCCGTAATGCTCCTTGCGCATCTCGATCGGCAGGCCGATGTGGTCGGAGTATTTCTTGAGGATGCCGCGCAGCGTCCAGCCATCGGCGAACGATTCTTCGCCTTCCTTCAGGTGCAGCACGATGCGGGTGCCGCGCTCGGGCTTGTCGACGCTGGCGACCTCGAATTCGCCCTCGCCGCGCGAGGACCAATGCACGCCTTCGCTGGCCGGAAGGCCGGCGCGACGCGAATACACGTCCACCTGGTCTGCGACGATGAAAGCGCTATAGAAGCCCACGCCGAATTGGCCGATGAGGTTGGCGTCCTTCTTCTGGTCGCCGCTCAGGTGCTTGAGGAAATCGGCAGTGCCGGACTTGGCGATGGTGCCCAGGTGCGAGACCGCATCCTCGCGGCTCATGCCGATGCCGTTGTCGTCGATGGTGACGGTGCGCGCGTCCTTGTCGTAGTCGACGCGAATGCGCAGCTCGCCGCTGCCTTCCAGCAGCTCGGGCTTGACCAAGGCTTCGAAGCGCAGCTTGTCGGCGGCATCGGCGGCATTGGAGACCAGCTCGCGCAGGAAGATTTCCTTGTTCGAGTACAACGAATGGATCATCAGCTGCAGCAGCTGCTTGACCTCGGTCTGGAAGCCGAGCGTCTGCTTATCGGTTTCAACGGTCATTGGGGTCGTGCTCCGTGGTGGTCCAGGCCGCAACGCGGCCGATGGCCTGGGGGATGCGGGCTTCTGCCGATTTTTCAAGGCGGCCTGCACGCATGTCCCGCGCGTGGCGGCCGGTGCGGGGGAGGGCGGCTGCAGCAACGGCAGCGGTATCATGGCCGGCCATTCGTCCTGCCTTGAGCCATGTCGCCAACTGCGCTGCTGCCGTGCTGCACCCGCCCACCATCGACAGGTGCGTGGCGATGAGCCGCCCGCCGCGGCCGGTGCCACGTGGCACGGAAGGGCAAGTGCGCATCGTCGGCGGGCGCTGGCGCAATACCAGGCTGGCAGTGCCGGATTTGCCCGGCCTGCGCCCCAGCAGCGACCGCGTGCGCGAAACGGTATTCAACTGGTTGATGCCGCGCCTGCCCGGCGCGCGCGTGCTGGATCTGTTCGCCGGCTCGGGCGCGCTGGGCCTGGAGGCAGTGTCGCGCGGCGCTGCGCATGCCACCCTGATCGAACGCGACCCCGGCCTGGTGCAGCGGCTGCGCGAGCACGTGGCCCGGCTCGACGCCGCCACCCAGGTGCAGGTGCTGCAGGAAGATGCGCTGCGCTGGCTGGAGCGTGCACCCGCAGCGCTGGCCGATATCGTCTTCGTCGACCCGCCATTCGCGGCCGACCTGTGGCCGGCTGTGCTGGAGCGCCTGCCGGCGCATGTGGCCGCCGACGCCTGGCTCTATCTGGAAGCGCCGGCCGATGCGCCGCCGCTGCTGCCGGCCGGCTGGCATCTGCACCGCGAGGGCGCCACCCGTGAGGTGCGCTATGCGCTGTACCGCCGGGCCGCTGCTACACTGAAGAGCGATCCGACCCCGGTAGTCTCCGTATGAGCGTTGCCAATAGCCGCACCGCCGTCTATCCCGGTACCTTCGACCCGATCACCAATGGCCATATCGACCTGGTGAATCGCGCCGCGCCGTTGTTCGAGCGCGTGGTGGTGGGCGTGGCGTACAGCCCCTCCAAGGGCCCGGCGCTGTCGCTGGAGCGCCGCGTGGCGCTGGCCCAGGAAGCGCTGGCGGCGCATACCAATGTGGAAGTGCGCGGTTTCGATACCCTGCTGGCCCATTTCGTGCGCGAGATGGGTGCCGGCGTGCTGCTGCGCGGCCTGCGTGCGGTGTCCGACTTCGAATACGAATTCCAGATGGCCAGCATGAACCGCCATCTGATCCCGGAGGTGGAAACGCTGTTTCTTACCCCGGCCGAGCAATACAGCTTCATCTCGTCCTCGCTGGTGCGCGAAATCGCGCGGCTGGGCGGGGATGTGTCCGGCTTCGTGCCGGCATCGGTTGTCGAGGCCTTGCGGCAGGTGCGGCAGTCCCGCGCGCAGGCCTGAAGAGTTGCAGTCACATCACCACACGCATTTCAAAGGGAGGAGTTTCATGAAACACACCATGCGCGCTCTGGCGCTCGCTTCGATCGCCGCTCTGGCGGTCACCGCCTGCAAGAAGGAAGAGCCGGCACCGACCGCTGCCGCCGCACCGGCCCCGTTGACCGCACCGGGCAAGGACGACAACGCCGGCTGGAAGAAGTACCTGCAGGAAGTGGTCGGCCAGAACCTGGGCACCACCACCAACAGCCCGTTCCTGTACTACTTGCCGCCGGAGTCCGACGCCGAATTTGCCGGCAGCTACGAACGTCAGCTGGAAAGCGTCAAGACCGCACTGGCACGCGGCGTGCAGCCGGGCAACATGCTGGCCTTCGGTTCGTCGGCGTCCGGCAAGATGGCCGACCTGATCGATGCAGCGTTCAAGGACGTGGCACCGGACTCGATGAAGGGTGTGCGCGTGCTGTTCATCGGCAACGCTGCCGACAACGCGCGTGTGCAGACCATCGTCCAGCCCAAGGGCGCGGAATACATCTTCGTTGAAGCCAAGTAATGCCGTGCCAGGCCGGATGCGCGGGAGGGCGCATCCGGCCGCAGCCTGGGAATGCACCATGCTGCCGAGTTCGCACTCCACCGGAGCCGGCCGTGTCAGGCCGGTGTCCGACAGCGCCCACGGCGTTGTCCACCTGCCGCTTCGCGCCATCTGCGCCCGGCTGCAGCAGCACATTACGTTCCAGCGCCTGCGGTTGCAGCGCGCCGTGTCGCGTCGCATCGTAGTGCCGATATGTCTCTGAAAATCAACGAGCTCTGCGTCAACTGCGACGTCTGCGAGCCGGCGTGCCCGAACCGGGCCATCTCGATGGGAGAAACCATCTACGTCATCGACCCGGCACGTTGCACCGAATGCGTGGGCCATTTCGACGAAGCGCAGTGCGTGGTGGTGTGCCCGGTCGAATGCATCGACCCGGATCCGGCCATTCCGGAAACCCATGATCAGTTGCTGGCCAAGCTGATGCAGTTGCAGCGCGATCATCCCGAACTGTACGAACAGGAGCCCCCCGCCCCGTGAGCACTTTTTCCCGACGTTTTTCTTCGCGCGGCGTGTTGCTGCTGGCCTTCGTGCTGGCGCCAGCGGCCTGGTGCGCCGATGCCGCCAAGCCGGCGACAGCCACCACCGCAGCGGTTGCCGCGCATCCGCCCGGCGCGGCGATCGCCAGCGGTCATGCGTTGGCCACCGATGCCGGCCTGCAGATCCTGCGCGAAGGTGGCAATGCGTTCGATGCCGCGGTGGCGGTGTCGTCCACGCTGGCGGTGGTCGAGCCGATCAGCTCGGGGCTGGGCGGCGGCGGTTTCTTCCTGCTGCACGACGCCAAGACCGGCAGGGACGTGATGCTGGACGCGCGCGAAACCGCGCCCGCGTCGGCCACCGAAGCGCAATTTCTCAACAAGAAAGGCGAGCTGGACCGCGACCGCTCGGTCAACGGACCGTGGTCGGCAGGCATTCCGGGCTTGCCTGCAGCGCTGGTGGAGCTGGCCGCCAAGCACGGCCGCCTGCCGCTGAAGCAGTCGCTGGCGCCATCGATCCTTATCGCGACCGAAGGTTTTCCGGTCTACGCGCGCATGGCCAAGGGCTATGCCTTCAGGCGCGAGGTGATGGAGCGTTACCCCGGGACGCGCGAGGTGTATCTGCGCGGCGGCAAACCCATTGCCGAAGGCGACACCTTCAAGCAGCCGGAGCTGGCGCATACGCTGCAGCTGCTCGGCGACAAGGGCTTCGACGGCTTCTACAAGGGCGAGACTGCCAAGAAGTTGCTGGCCGGCGTGAAGCAGGCCGGCGGCCAGTGGAGCGCGGCCGAGCTGGCCGGGTACCGGGTCAAGGAGCGCACGCCGATCCAGTTCGACTACCGCGGCTGGAAGATCACCACGGCGCCGCCGCCGTCGTCCGGTGGTATCGCGCTGGCGGCGATGCTGCAGATCCTGGAAGGCTGGGACTTGAACAAACTCGACGACGTGCACCGCGCCCATCTGGTGGTGGAATCGATGCGCCGCGCCTACCGCGATCGCACCTTCTTCCTGGGCGACCCGGACTTTGTGGACGTGCCGCAGCGCGTGCTGACCAGCAAGGATTACGCGCAAGGCCTGCGTGCCACCATCAACCCGGACAAGGCGACCCCCAGCGATCTGCTTTCGGGCAATCCCACGCCGCTGGAAGACGACGAGACCACGCACTTCTCCATCATCGATGGCGAAGGCAACCGGGTCGGCGCCACCCAGACGGTGAACCTGCTGTACGGCTCGGGCCTGATTCCCAAGGGCACCGGCGTGCTGCTCAACAACGAGATGGACGACTTCGCGCTCAAGCCGGGCACGCCGAATGCCTTCGGCGTGATGGGCTATGCCGCCAATGCGCCCAAGCCGGGCAAGCGCATGCTCAGCTCGATGACGCCCACCTTCATGGAATCGGCCGACAAGGCGATCGTGCTCGGCACCCCGGGCGGCAGCCGCATCATCACCATGGTGCTGCTGGGAATCCTGGGCTACGACGCCGGCCTGGACGCGCAGGCGGTCAGTGCGCTGCCGCGCTATCACCACCAATGGCTGCCGGACGTCATCGACGCCGAGACCGACGCGTTTTCGGCGCAGACCGCCAAGGGCCTGCAAGCGATGGGGCATGCACTGAAACTGCCCGGCGACACCGCCGAAGGCGGCCGCGGCTCCAGCCATGTGTGGGGCAACCTGCAGACGGTGGAGTGGGACAAGCGCAGCAACGTGCTCAGCGGCGGCAGCGACCCGCGCAACCCGGTGGGCAAGGCGCAAGTGCAATTGGACGCGGCGGCACGCTGAGGCGTGAAGCCCATTGCATCGACGCCCGGTAACCGGCACCCCGGCCGGGCGTCGTGCGTGGTCTGGATCAATCGCAGCAGATGCAGTGCGGCCGTGGTTACCTGAGGTTGGCGCATTTGTCGGCAGCCGGGCATGCGCCTGAGCGCCGGCAAGCAGTGACGATGCGCGCAGCATGGCGGCGTGCGAGGCGGTCCGCGCAACGGGCGCATCATTGCAGCGATGCGGATCGACGCATGGGCGATGCCGGCATTGGACTTGTCGCTGCAAGATAATGCGGCGACCATCGTGGCATGACTATCTTCAAGACTCTGCTCACCAGCCTGATGATCGTTTCGCCCGTGCTCGCCTGCGCCGCGGAGACGCCCGGCAGGCAGGAAACCGTGGCGACCAGCAACACCATCCACGTCAACCAGCTGGGCTACCTGCCGGGCTCGGCAAAACTGGCCGTCATCGGGTTGCCGCAGCAGGACGCCGCGCAGCGTTCGGACCGCTTCACGGTCGAAGATGCCCAAGGACGCAGCGTGTTGCAGGGAACCCTGCAGCCGGCCGCGATGTGGTCGCCGGCCGGTAAGCAGGCGCGGGTGGCGGATTTTTCCGCGCTGCGTGCGGTCGGAACCTATCGGCTGAAGATCGACGGGCTGCCGGCATCGGAGACCTTCGCCATCAACGCGCATGCCTATCAGCCCCTGGTCGATGCAGCGTTGAAGGCGTTCTACTTCAACCGTGCCAGCACCGCGCTGCCGGCACGCTACGCCGGGCGCTATGCGCGTGCGGCCGGGCACCCGGATACGCAGGTGCGCATCCATCCGTCCGCAGCGTCTGCGACGCGCCCAACCGATAGCGTGATCAGCGCGCCCAAAGGCTGGTACGACGCGGGCGACTACAACAAGTACATCGTCAATTCCGGCATCAGCACCTATACCTTGCTGGCGGCCTACGAGCAGTATCCGGCGTTCTTTAAGTCCAAGCCGCTGACCATCCCTGACGATGCGCCCGGCGTGCCCGGCATCCTGCAGGAGGCTTGGTGGAATCTGGACTGGATGCTCGCCATGCAGGACCCGGCCGATGGCGGCGTGTACCACAAGCTCACCGACAAGCAATTCGATGGCCTGGTGATGCCCGATCAGGCCACGCAGCCACGCTACGTGGTGATGAAGACCACTGCCGCGACCTTGGACTTCGCTGCCGTGATGGCCGTGGCCAGTCGCGTGTATGCGCCGTTCGAAAAGCAGTATCCAGGTCTGTCGGCGCGCATGTTGAACGCCGCGCGGGCTGCGTGGGCATGGGCGAAGCAGCATCCGGATGTGATCTACCATCAGCCCAGCGACGTGCGTACCGGCGGTTACGACGATGCGCACCTGGATGACGAATTCGCCTGGGCGGCGGCCGAGTTGTACATCGCCACCGGCGAGGATGGGTTCTACGACGCGATGATCGCGCGCAACGTGCCGGCCACCGTGCCGTCGTGGGGCAATGTCGGTGGACTGGCCTGGATGTCGTTGGCCGGGCATCGCGACCAACTCACGGCGCATGCCGACCGCGCGCGGATCGAACGCGAGATCACCGGGCTGGCACAGCGGCTGGCCGACACCTGGCAATCATCGGCATGGCGGCTGGCGATGAATGACGGCGATTTCGTGTGGGGCAGCAATGCAGGGGTGCTCAACCGCGCGATGATGCTGCTGCAGGGCTACCGGCTGACGCAGCAGCGGCAATTTCTGGATGCGGCGCAATCGCAGCTGGACTACATCCTGGGCCGCAATCCGCTGGGGCTGTCGTTCGTGACCGGGATAGGCAGGCACTCCCCGATGCATATCCATCACCGCCCCTCAGAGGCCGATGGGATCGAAGCGCCGGTGCCGGGTTGGCTGGTCGGCGGTCCGCAGCCAGGGCAGCAGGATGCCAAGGAGTGCAAGGTGTCGTATCCCTCCAAGCAGCCGGCGTTGTCGTACCTGGACAACTTCTGCAGCTACTCCACCAACGAGGTGGCGATCAACTGGAATGCGCCGCTGGTGTATGTGAGCGCGGCGATCGAGGCGTCGACGCGTTGAGGCGGGCGTTTTTCAACGAAATGCCTGATGCCGCGGCTGTTCCTTCTCCCGTCGGGAGAAGGTGGCGCGCAGCGCCGGATGAGGGTACGGCGTCGGCAGGAACACTGATACACCGTCCCCTCATCTAACCCCTCTCCCGCAGGAGAGGGCTCAAGCTGCTGCAATTCATGCTGCCTGCGGACCAAAGGTTCGGTCACCAGCAGCTCTGAATGACGCTTTTAGCCATGCCAGCAACATGATCGAGATCGGACGCGCTGCGGCATTTCCTGCTGCCGTCGGGAGAAGGTGGCGCGTAGCGCCGGATGAGGGTAGGGCGTCAGCAAGAACACTGGCATGCCGTACCCTCACCCCAATCCCTCTCCCGGGGGGAGAGGGGCTTGAACTCACTCCATCCGCGTCCCAAAAATCCGGTCGCCTGCATCGCCCAGGCCGGGCAGGATGTAGCCCTTGTCGTTGAGGTGGTCGTCGATGGCCGCGGTATAGACCTCGACATCCGGGTGCGCCGCTTCCAGCGCTTTCAGGCCCTCCGGCGCAGCGACAAGGAAGATGCCTTTGATGCGCCGTGCGCCCGCGCGCTTGAGCATGTCGATGGTGGCAATCAGGGTGCCGCCGGTGGCCAGCATCGGGTCCAGGATCAGGGCGTCGCGTTCTTCCAGGCGGCCAGTGAGGCGTTCGAAATAGGGCACCGGTTGCAGGGTCTCTTCATCGCGCTGCAGACCGACCACGCTCACGCGCGCGGCAGGAATCAATGCCAGTACGCCGGGCAGCATGCCCAGGCCGGCGCGCAGGATCGGTACCAAGGTGATCTTGGCGCCGGCGATGCGCTGCACCGTCACCGGGCCCGCCCAGCCCGGCTGGGTGTGCGATTCGGTGTCCAGGTTGGCGGTGGCCTCGTAGGCCAGCAGCGTGCCCAGTTCGGTGACCAGTTCGCGGAAGCCCTTGGTGCTCAAGGCGGCATCGCGCAGCAGGCCGATCTTGTGCTGGACGAGGGGGTGGCGGACTTCGACGATTTTCATGGGCAGTGGCAGGCGGGGGAGGGGCACAGTGTGCCGCAGCCGCGCAGTGTGTCGCCACACTTCGGATGTGATCGCCGATGCATATGTCATGTCAGTGAAACGTCGTAGACATAGTGTGCCCACCCATTCTTAACCGATTGGGGAAGCACCCGTGTTGAACAAGACTCCACTCTGCCTGGCGATCACGCTGACGTTGGCTGCGGCCACGTGGAGTCCGCTGGCGCACGCGGCCGAGGGTGCGGCCACCGGCGGCGCTGCCAGCGCTGCGGCAATCGACCTGGAGCGGCTGGAGGTGCGTCCGCAGCTGGAAGCGCAGGAGCGCGCAGTGGATCTCAAGCGCGCCTCCGATGCCATCCAGGACGCGGTTGCCTCCGATGCGATGGGACGTTACCCGGACAAGAATGTTGCAGAATCCTTGCAGCGCCTGCCCGGTGTCAGCGTTACGCGCGACCAGGGCGAAGGCCGTTTTGTCGTCATCCGCGGCCTGGATTCGTCGCTCAACAGCGTCACCATCGACGGCATGACCATGGGCACGCCGGAAGACGGTACGCGCTCTGCACCGCTGGATGTGATTCCTTCCGATTCCACCGAGCGCCTGAAGGTGGTCAAGTCGCCGACCCCGGACATGCCGGGCGACTCCATCGGCGGCGCGATCCAGGTGGAATCCACCTCCGCCTTCGATCGCGACGGGCGCACGGTGCGCGGCTCCATCGAAGCCAGCCACCAATCGCTGTCGGGCAAGACCAGCCCGAAAGGTGCGTTCAACTACAGCGACATCTTCAATGGCACCTTCGGGGTGGCAGTGGGTGTGAACTATCAGGACCGCGAGTTCGAATCGGACAATACCGAAGTGGCCTACGACACCTTCGACGGTGGCGCCGACGACGATCTGTTCGCCGGCGAAGTGCAACGCCGCAAATACTTCATCGAACGCATCCGCATGGGCGCGAACCTCAATCTGGACTGGCGCCCGGATGCGGATAACCGCTACTACCTGCGCACGCTCTACAGCCGCTTCGACGACGCGGAAACGCGCCAGCGCACCATCTTCGGGTTGAGCGATGGCGAGGTCAGTGCCAACGGCGACGGCACCTACAACGTGGCCGACTTGCCGGCCGACAGCATTTCCAAGCGCGTGCGCTACCGCACCAAGAAGGAAGACACCATGGCGTTGAGCGTGGGTGGCGAAAACCGCCTGAGCGCTGCCACCGTGGACTACAAGCTGGGCTACACCAAGACCCGCGAGCGCGTGAACGATGAAAAGGAAGCGCGCTTCAATTACGACGGCGACGATCTGTCTGCCACGGTGGATCAGCGTAGCGGCATTCCGAAGCTGGGCTTCTCCGACAACGGTTGGCAGAGCAACGATGACTTCGTGTTCGATCGCTTCGTGATTGCGCCCACGCAGGTGGACGACAGCGAGCGCAGCGCGCAGATCAATGTGCGCTTTGACGGCGAGCATTCCAGCCTGAAGATGGGCGTGCTGGGCCGCTGGCGCGAGCGCGGGGTGAACGTGGACGAAAGCGAGCTGCGTCGTGGGCCGGCCATCGACCTGAGCGACTGGACCACCGCCGCGCCCGAACACCGTGGCGGCACCTTGGGCCAGAGCATCAGCTCGGACGGCATGCGCCGTTACTGGAATACGTCCGGCGATCTGTACAGTGCACGCCCGCAAGACGTGGGCGGCAACCTGCAGACCTCGCTGCAGGACGATTACACGGCCACCGAAGATGTCTTCGCCACCTATGCGATGGGCACCTGGGACATCGGTGCGCTGCGCATTATTGCCGGCGTGCGCGTGGAAAATACCCAGTTCAATGCCACCGGCAACCAGGTGGACGTGTCAGCCAATGGCCGCACCGCCACGGTGACGCCGCGCGAGGCGTCCAGCAGCTACACCAACGTGCTGCCCGGCCTGCATCTGCGTTACGACAGCGGCAATGACTGGGTGCTGCGCTTTGCGGCCAACAAGACCTTGGCGCGCCCGGCGTTCGGCGACGTGTCGCCGCGCGTGAGCATCAACCGTGGCGATAACGAGGTGAGCCTGGGCAACCCCGATCTCGATCCATACCGCTCGCAGAATCTGGACCTGTCGTTCGAAAAATACATCGGCAGTACCGGCGTGATCTCGCTGGGCGTGTTCCACAAGTCGATCGACGACTACATCGTGCAGGCCATCAACACCAACGATGCGGAATTTCCGGGCCTGCAGGTCACACGCTCGATCAATGGCGACACCGCCAAGGTGCGCGGCGCGGAATTCAATTGGCAGCAGACCCTGGACTTCCTGCCCGAGGGCTGGAATGGCTTTCTGGTGGGTGCCAGCGCCACGGTGCTGGATAGCGATTTCAATCCGGGGCTGGAAAATCGTGCCGGCGATGACTTCACCTTGCCGCGTTCGTCCAAGCGCATCTACAGCGGCCACCTGGGCTACGAAAAATACGGCTTCAGTGCGCGCGTGGCGGCGGTGTATCGCAGCCAATATCTGGACACCATCGGGCAGAGCCGTGCGTACGATATCTACGTTGCCCCGCACACGCAGCTGGATTTCAGCATGAACTATCAATTCAACAGCCGCGTCAGCCTGTATCTGGAAGCGCAGAACCTGCTGGACGAGCCGTTGGAGCTGTATCAGGGCATCCGTTCGCGCACCCTGCAAAATGAAGAGTACGGCCGCACCTATGCGCTTGGCCTGAAGGTGGCGCTGTGATCGCACCGCGCACCCTGGTGCAGATCACGCTGCTGTCCGCCGCCGCCGCACTGGTCGGTTGCGCCACCGCCCCGGCCGGCCGCGAAGCCGACGAAGCGCTGCTGAAGGATCCCTTGCTCAGTCAGGCCAACGTAGCGCATGAAGTGGTGCCGGAAGCCTTCATCACCGCGCTGACGCCAGCGGACAACCTGGATTCGCCGGCCAGCTGGATGGCGCCGGATGGCCGCCGTTGGGTGATCGCCACCGCCAAGGGCACGCATGCGCTGGTGGTGTTCGACGGCGACAGCGGCCAGCGGCTGCGCGTGGTCGGCGGCAAGGGCAAGGCGCTGGGCAAGCTCGACCGCCCCAATGGCATCTCGGTGGTCGATGACCTGGTGTTCGTGGTGGAGCGCGACAACCGGCGCGTGCAGGTGTTCTCGTTACCCGATCTCACGCCGGTGACGGCATTCGGCCAGAACGAACTGCGCGAGCCCTACGGCCTGTGGGTACGCAAGCACGATGGCGGCTACGAGGTAGTGGTCAGCGACAACTACATGTCGCCGGCCAACAAGGATCTGCCGCCGCCGCTGGCCGAACTTGGCCAGCGCTTTCGGCGTTATCAGCTCGATGCTGCAGGGCAGGGCTGGCAGGCACGCCTGACACAGAGTTTTGGCGACACCAGCGAAGCCGGTGCGGTGCGAATTGCCGAATCGGTGTTCGGCGACGAAGCCAATGCGCGGCTGATGATTGCCGAAGAAGACGTGGCCGTGGGCACCCAGTTGCGCGAGTACGGCATGGACGGGCGGTATCGCGGCCGCAACGTCGGCAGCGGGCTGTTCAAGGCGCAGGCCGAGGGCATCAGCTTGTTCGCATGCAGCGACGGGAGCGGCTACTGGATCGCCACCGATCAGTTCAAGGACCGCAGCGTGTTCCAGCTCTTCGATCGCAAGACGTTGGCGCATGTCGGCGCCTTCGCCGGCCGTGTGACCGCCAACACCGATGGCGTGTGGCTGGATCAACGCGGCGATGCGCGCTTTCCGGGCGGCGTGTTCTACGCGTTGCATGACGACCAGGCAGTGGCCGCCTTCGATTGGCGCGATATCGCGCGTACATTGCGCCTGAAAGAGTGCACGCCATGATGGCCGCGCGCAGATCGGTCTCTTCGTTGCTTGCGGCGGTCGCAACCATGAGTGTTCCCGCGTCGGCTGCCGACCGTGCTGCCGAACCCAATACGCAGGTGCCGGCGGGTTCGACGCATTACGTTGCCGATGGCTTCCCGGACCGCATCGTCGCCACGCCGGCGCAAGACGCGGCCACCGGGTTTGCGGTGGCCTGGCGCACCGATGCCAGCGTCGACAGACCCTGGCTGGAACTGGTGGTCGCCGGCGATTCGCCGGATGTAGGGTCGCCACGACGCATCCGGGCGAGCACGCTGGTGCTCGCCAGCGAAAACGGCAGCTCGCATCACCATCGCGCCGATGTGGACGGGCTGCAGCCGGACACGATGTACGCCTACCGCGTGCAGGGGCAGGGAACGTGGGGCGCCTGGAATCACTTCCGCACGGCTGCCGCAGCCACCACGCCGCTGACCTTGCTGTATTTCGGCGACACCCAGAACAAGAACCTCAGTCTGGTCTCGCGGGTGATCCGTCAGGCCTGGCGCTCGGCACCGGACGCGCGGCTGGCCTTGTTCGCCGGCGACCTGGTCAGCGGCAAGGACGGCCAGGACGACAACGAATGGGCCGAGTGGTTCGAGGCCGGGCGCTGGCTGCTGGAAGGCACTGCAGTGGCGCCGGCGCCGGGCAATCACGAATATCGCGAAGAGGGCGAAGACACGCCGCAGGCAACCCGCGTGCTCGCTAGCCATTGGCCGGTGACCTTTGCATTGCCGCGCAACGGACCTTCGGCCGCCGCGCGTACCAGCTACTGGTTCGACTACCAGGGCGTGCGCATTGCCGTGCTCGACGGTACCTCGGCGCTGGGCCTGGGGACCGGCCCCGCGCAGGCGCAGTGGCTGGACAAGGTGCTGGCCGACAACCCGCATCCCTGGTCGATCGTCCTGATCCATCAGCCATTCTTTTCGCCGCGTGCCGATCGCGAAAACGAAAAGTTGGTCGAGCAGGTGCTGCCGGTGATCCGCCGCCACAAGGTGGATCTGGTGCTGCAGGGCCACGACCACACCTATGGCCGACGTGGCGATGCGGCAGGGCAGGCGACGCCGGTCTTCGTGGTCTCGGTCGCCGGGCCCAAGCAGTACCGCCTGTCGGACATGGCGCGCACTACCATGCGCCCGGTAGGCGAAGATACCCAGCTTTACCAGGTGCTGCGGCTCGACCAACGGCATTTGGTGTATGAATCGCGTACTGCCACCGGACGTCTCTACGACGCGTTCGAACTGCAACGCGACAGCAACGGCAGCAAACGCTTGATCGAACGCGAAACCGGGCGCATCGCGCCGCGTAATTGTCCGCGCAGCGCAACGCTCAAGGGGCGTGCGGATCGATGCTGGGAATGAGCCAGGGCAGGCAACCGCCTGCCCGGCAATGCCGTGCTGCCGGTGGGCGGAGCCAGCAGTGCGCAGACGATCTGCAAGCTGCGCGTACCTGGTTGCATGCACGCTGCCAGCTACTTCGACGTGCCTGATCGCCGCCTTGAATATGACAAGTCAGCAAGCGGTTTAAGCCGGATTTCGACTGCATTTACGCGCTGTTTCAGAACTTCGCATCCGCATAGATGATTTCTATGATCGTGCGGTTGATCATCATGTACTGCGATTTATGTCACGTCGATAGTGCGACTACGGTTGGTACGGCCGAGCCAGCAACCAGGTAACCGAATCGATGCGGCGCTGCGGGGGCGGCTTGGCTCCCCCACAGCCCGAGTCGCCCCCATGATTCCCCAACTGATTCACCTGACCGCACCCACCAAGCAGTTGCTGTGGGAAGAGCGCAGGATCTGCGATCGCCTGCAGCGCCTGTTGCCTGGATGGACCTGTTACGTCTGGGACGACGCCGATAACGCAGAACTGATGCGGCGTGCGTTCCCCGAGTTTGCCGCGCGCTACGAGCAGATCCGCTTCGGCGTGATGAAAGCCGACATCGCCCGCTGCGCGTACATGCACGCGCATGGCGGCTTCTACTTCGACACCGACTACAAACTGCTGCGACCACTCGATGCGCAGGTGCTGTCGTAGCATTGCGTGCTGCCCGTCGAGGAAGGTGCGCCGGGCCAGGAAGACTTCAAGATCGGCAATGCCGTGTTCGGCTCAGAGCCCGGGCATCCGTTCTGGCGCGCGTTCATCGAACACATCTTTACCGCGCACGCCCCGGAAACGCTAAAGGACCATCGCGAGATTCCGATGATTTCGGGCCCGCGTGGGCTGACGCGTTTCTACAACGCGCACGGTGGGCAGTTCGCCGACATCCTGTTCCCCCCACGCGACGCCTTCCATCCGGATCGCACCTGGTTCGGGCTTGGCCATCGTGGCGGCAAGATCGCGGTCGGCTCGCACCTGTGCTGGGCATCGTGGCGCGGCAAGTCGCCGCGGCGTGCGCTGACCAACTACCTGCGCCGCAAGTTGAATGCGGTGCCGATTTGAATGGCAGCATGCGCGGTGATACGGCAATCGACCTGGGGCAGGGTCGCCCAGGTCGAAACCGAGTGAGGTCATTGCCCTGCATGCAGTAGGCGATTTATGCAAGCGCAAGCTTGCATGTTCAATTGGCTTCGCATCATGTGTTGCCGGTGTTGCGCGAAGTCTGGCAAGCAGTGCAGATGGCGCGCGTTCGCTGATGGCGCGACCTGGCTCGATTGAACGCCAGCGGCGCTGGCGCTGATCAGACCGCCAGGCTCCACAGCATGTGGGCGGAGCAGACTCGCCGTCTGCCGGGGTGCACGCCGACGCCATGCGCGCCGGCGTGCCGCATGGAGCGACTCAGGCCGCCTCGGCCTGCACCTGACGTGGACCTTCCTTGAGCGCACGGGCGATCAGGCCGACCAGCAGATCGAGCTCGTCTTCGTCCATCGCGAAGTGCGGGGTGAAACGCAGCGAATTCTCGCCGCCGTGGATCACGTTGACGCCGCGATGGCGCAACCACTCCTCGGTGGAACCGGCGCCGTAGCACTTGAATTGCGGCGCCAGTTCGCAAGAGAACAACAGGCCGGTGCCTTGCACCTTGGTGATCAAGCCGCCGAGTTCGGCTTGCAGCGCTTCCAGCTTGGCAATCGCCTGCGCACCGCGGATGCGGATGTTCTCGCGCACCTGCGGCGTGAACAACGCCAGCGTGGCGCAGGCCACGTCGAGCGCGCGCGGGTTGGTGGTCATGGTGTTGCCGTAGGTGCCCTTGCGGTACACCTGCGCAGCGTGCTCGGTCACCGCCAGCACCGACAGCGGGTACTGGGCCGCGTTGAGCGCCTTGGAATAGGTTTCCAGATCCGGCGGGTCGAGCTGCTCGAATCCGGGGTAGTCCACCACCGAGAGCACGCCATGCGCGCGCAGCCCGGCCTGGATGGAATCGACCAGCAACAGGCTGCCATGGGTCCGGGTGAGCGCGCGCGCAGCGGCGTAGAACTCGGCCGGCAACGCGCGCCCCGGGTCGCCTTCGCCCATTACCGGCTCCAGGAACACCGCTTCGATGAACCAATGATTGCGCGCGGCCTCATCGAAGGCGCGTTGCAATGCGGCCACGTCGTACGGCGCGATCGCGATCACCGAATCTTCGTCGCGATAGCTGGCCAGGTACTTGGTGTAGGTCTTGCGGCTGGAATCGGAATACAGCCCCGGGCGATCGGTGCGGCCATGGAAGCTGCCCTTCACCACCAGGCGCTTGATGGTGGCGCCGGCGTGCCGTGCGCCCGGGTCGGTGTGCAGCTTGGCATTGGTATCGACGAGACGCGCGGCCAGGCCCACCGCTTCGGAGCCGGAATTGAGACACATGAAGCGTGCGAACGGGCAGCCGCCGCGGCTGTGGCCGATCTCCGCACGCAGGGCGCGATCGAGCCGGCGTTGCGCCAGGCTGGGCGTCATCACGTTTGCCATCACCTGCGGGCGCGCCATGGCCTCGAGCACCGCGGCCGGCGTATGGCCGAAGCCGAGCATGCCGTAGCCGCCGGCGTCGTAGAGCACTGCGCCCTTGAGCGTGACCACCCATGGCCCGCGTGCGGCCAGTGCCACATATGGCGTCACTGCATCGTCGGCGTAGAAATTGATGAACCCTTCCTGCACCGCGCCGATCTGCGCCTCTTCGTCCAGGTCCAGCAGGTCGGCGGCATCGTCGCGCACCAGCGCGTATTCGGCAGCGGCGGCCTGGATGGCGTGCTGCAGGTCTGGGTGGTTGGCGGCCAGGCGCGCGATGGTCGCGTCGTCCAGGCCTTCGGTCAGGCGGCGGCCGGCATGGGCACGCAGCGGGGCGAGCGGGGCAAGGACGGACATGGCGCATCTCCTTTAAGGTGGCGTTCCCTTTCTATTATCGGCAGAAGATCGGCATTTGGCAGCGTGAATCTGGGCAGGAAGTGCGGTATTTTCGGCGAATCGCCGAAACCAATGCGCAATAGTGAAGATCAACCCCTCCGACGAACGCCTGTTGTCGCTGCTGCGCGAGGACGCGCGCGCTTCCACCGCCCAGATCGCGCGGCGGCTCGGGCTCTCGCGCACGACCGTGCAAAGCCGCATCGAAAAGCTCGAACGCGATGGCGTGATCAGCGGCTACACCGTGCGCACGCATGACGACTACGAGCAGGGCCGCATCCGCGCGCACATCCTGATCACCGTGCTGCCCAAGAAGATGCCGGCCGTGGTGAAGGCGCTGCGCGATATCCCGCAAGTGCGCCTGCTGCACTCGGTCAGCGGTGCGTACGACCTGGTCGCCCTGGGCGTGGTCGGTGGCGTCAACGAGATGGACGTACTCACCGACGCCATCGGCGCCATCGACGGCGTGGAGCGCACGACCAGCGCGATCATCCTGTCGACCAAGTTCGAGCGGTGAATGGAGAATCGGGAATAGGGAATCGTAAGAGCAGCGAATCGGGGGCGGAAAGGCGACGATGAAGCCCTGCCGCTCGTCCGATTCCCCATTCCCAATTCTCCATTCCCGGCCGCAGTTACACTATGCGGCTACTCAGACAACGATCCTGCGGCCTTGAAGAAGTCCGATTTCCATTACGACCTGCCCGACGAACTGATCGCCCAGGCGCCGCTGGCCGAGCGCGCGGCGAGCCGGTTGCTGGTGGTGCCGCCGTCGCCTCAGGCGCTGGCCGACCGCCAGGTGCGCGATCTGCCCGAGCTGCTGCAGCCCGGCGATCTGCTGATCTTCAACGATACCCGGGTCATTCCGGCACGCTTGTTCGGGCAGAAAGCCAGTGGCGGGCGGGTGGAAATCCTGATCGAGCGCCTGCTTGGCGAACGCGAGGCGCGCGTGCAGATCGGCGCCAGCAAGTCGCCCAAGGCCGGCAGCGTGATTGCGCTCGATGCCGGCGGCCAGGCCGAGGTGCTTGGCCGCGATGGCGAGTTCTATCTGCTGCGTTTTCAGATCCCGACCCCGCTGGAGCACTGGCTGCTGGAGGCTGGTCGCCTGCCGCTGCCGCCCTACATCCGCCGCGAGCCGGGCGTGGAAGACCGCGAGCGCTATCAGACCGTATTCGCGCGCGAAGTCGGCGCGGTCGCCGCGCCCACCGCCGGGCTGCACTTCGACCAGCCACTGCTGGCGCGCTTGCGCGAGCGCGGGGTGGAGTTCGGCCACGTCACCTTGCATGTGGGGGCCGGCACCTTCCAGCCGGTACGGGTGGACAAGCTCGACCAGCACGTCATGCACAAGGAGTGGCTCAACGTGGGTGCGGCGCTGGTGGAACAGGTGCGGCGCACCCGCGCCCGCGGTGGCCGCGTCATCGCGGTGGGCACGACGGTGGTGCGCTCGCTGGAAAGCGCCTGGCGCACCACCGAGGCCGCGCCCGAAGGCGAATTGCAGCCGTTCGCCGGCGAAACCCAGATCTTCATCCTGCCCGGCTACCGCATCCGCAGCGTCGATGCGATGGTCACCAACTTCCATCTGCCCGAAAGCACCTTGATGATGATGGTCTCCGCCTTCGCCGGCCGCGAGCGCATCTTCGAGGCCTACCACCATGCCATCGCGCAGCGCTATCGCTTCTTTTCGTACGGCGATGCGATGTTGTTGTGGGGCAGGGAATCGGGAATCGGGAATGGAGAATCGTAAGGCGGTATCCGCCAAACGATCAGCCGCCTGCCAACCGCTTTTCCGATTCTCCATTCCCGATTCCCCATTCCCGGCCTTTCAATGTCCCGACTCCAGTTCCAACTCCAAGCCACCGACGGGCATGCCCGGCGTGGGCGCCTGACCTTTCCGCGCGGCACGGTCCAGACCCCTGCGTTCATGCCGGTCGGGACCTATGGGTCGGTCAAGGGCATCCTGCCCGAGCAGATCCGTGCCCTGGGTGCGGAGATCATCCTGGGCAACACCTTCCATCTGTATCTGCGCCCCGGCCTGGAGGTGATCGGCGATCACGGCGGGCTGCACGGGTTTGCGCGCTGGGATGGCCCCATCCTGACCGATTCCGGCGGGTTCCAGGTGTTTTCGCTGGCGCACCGGCGCAAGATCACCGAGCAGGGCGTGACCTTTTCCTCGCCCACCGATGGTGCGCGGGTGTTCCTGGGCCCCGAAGAGAGCATGCAGATCCAGAAGGTGCTCGATTCGGACATCGTGATGATCTTCGACGAGTGCACGCCGTACCCGGCCACCGAAGAGGTGGCGCGCCGCTCGATGGAGCTGAGCCTGCGCTGGGCGCAGCGCTCGCGCGATGCGCACGACGGGCTGGGCAACGATGCGGCGCTGTTCGGCATCGTGCAGGGCGGGGTGCATCCGGACCTGCGCAGCCGCTCGCTGGAGGGCCTGCAAGGCATCGGTTTCGACGGCTATGCGATTGGCGGGCTGGCAGTGGGCGAGCCCGAGCACGAGCGCAACGCCATGCTCGAACACCTGCATCCACGCCTTCCGGCCGAGCGCCCGCGCTACCTGATGGGCGTGGGCCGACCGGAGGATCTGGTGGAAGGCGTGGCCCGGGGGGTGGACATGTTCGACTGCGTCATGCCCACCCGCAATGCGCGCAACGGCCACTATTTCACCTCGTTCGGCACCGTGCGCATCCGCAACGCCAAGTACGAACGCGACCTGGACACCATCGAGCCGGGCTG
This sequence comes from Xanthomonas sp. NCPPB 3569, assembly GCF_041475645.2. Lineage (NCBI taxonomy): Bacteria > Pseudomonadati > Pseudomonadota > Gammaproteobacteria > Lysobacterales > Lysobacteraceae > Xanthomonas > Xanthomonas sp. NCPPB 3569. The sequence goes on along the minus strand of NZ_CM192969.1, from coordinate 2,967,689 downwards.
CGGCTGCCATGCCTGCAGCAGCGGCTATACGCGCGCCTACCTGCGCCATCTGGACCGCTGCAACGAAATGCTGGCGCCGATGCTGGGCACCCTGCACAACCTCTGGTACTACGAAAAACTGATGGCCGACATGCGCGCGGCGATCGCGGCGGGAACCTTTGTGGAGTTCCGGCGGTCCTTCTATGCGGCACGCGGCGCCACCACGCCGCCGTTGCCGGGGGAAGCCAGCTGAGACCGGCCGCCCGCGCCCTGGCGCGGACGGCGTGGAACCTGCGTGGCATAATTCCCGGCTGTTCCGCTCCGGCGGTACCTGAATAGCGAGCGGGCCCATGGTCGCGCTGGCACCAAACTAGGATGCACTGAATGAATCTGCTCGATTTCCTGATCCCCGCTGCCCAGGCGCAGGCCGCTGGCGGCGCGCCGGCACCCGGCCCGATGGGCGGCCTGTCCACCTTCGCGCTGCCGATCATCCTGATCGCGGTGATGTACTTCCTGATGATCCGCCCGCAGATGAAGCGTCAGAAAGAGCACAAGGCGCTGCTGGACAAGCTGGCGCGCGGCGATGAAGTGATCACTTCCGGCGGCGTGGCCGGCGTGATCACCGACATCGGCGACAACTTCATCAGCGTGGAAGTGGCCGACAACGTGCGTATCCGCGTGCAGAAGAGCGCGGTGGGCCATGTGCTGCCGAAGGGCACGCTGAAGTCGGCGAGCTAAACGCGTCTTGCAACGGCTGCGCCGCCGTCAGGTAGGCGCAGTCGCAAAGTGGAGCCGGAGATTGTGACCCACCGGTTCTGCCGTACCGCCCGTATCCATCTGAAGACCATTGGCGACGTTGTACCGGTCGCTTGAAGTCGTTCTCACTGCTAGGCGCGGCGCCGGGATGGTGCCACGCGGGACTGTCGCAATGCTCGAATTTCCTCGCTGGAAGTATTTCCTGATCCTGCTGGTACTGGCCGTCAGTGCGCTGTATGCGCTGCCCAACGTGTACCAGAAGGACCCGTCCGTGCAGATCACCGCCAGCCGCGGTGCGCAGCTCGACGACGCATTGCGCAGCCGCATCGACGGCGAGCTCAAGAGCGCCGGCATCACCCCGAAGGCGATCACCAAGGAAGGCGACAGCCTGATGGTGCGGTTGCCTTCGCTGCAGGCGCAGACCCGCGCCAACGACGTGTTGCGTCAGCAGCTGGGCGAGAACTACACCGTGGCGCTGAACCTGGCCTCCACCGTGCCGGACTGGCTGGCCAAGCTGGGCGGCCGGCCGATGGTGCTGGGTCTGGACCTGGTGGGCGGTGTGCACTTCGCCATGCAGGTCGATCAGAAGGCCGCGCTGGAAAAGCGCCTGGACGGCTTTGCCGAAGACATCCGCACCACCTTGCGCGATGCGCGTATCCCGTACCGCTCGGTGGAGCGTCGCGCCGACAACAGTATCCAGGTCAACCTGGGCGAGGGCGCCAATGCCGACGCCGCGCGCGTGACGCTGGCCAAGGCGCAGCCGACCCTGACTTACGACGTCAGCGGCCAGAACATCGCAGTCAAGGTGCCGGAGGCCGAGCTCAAGCAGATCGCCAGCGGTGCGATCGAGCAAAACCTCACCACCTTGCGCAACCGCGTCAACGCGCTGGGCGTGTCCGAGCCCACCATCCAGCGCCAGGGCGAGGACCGCATCGTGGTCGAACTGCCCGGTCTGCAGGACACCGCCGAAGCCAAGCGCCTGATCGGTGCTACCGCCTCGCTGGAATTCCGCGCCGTGGTCGACGGCAACGCCGACGACGCCGTGCGTAGCGGCAACATTCCGCCGGAGGCCAAGGTCTATCGCCTGCGCGACAGCAACGCTCCGGTGTTGTTGAACAAGCGCGCGCTGGTGACCGGCGACCAGATGGTCAGCGCATCGGTCAGCACCGACCAGAACGGCATGCCGGCAGTGGCGGTGACGCTCAACAACGTCGCCGGCCAGCGCATGTTCGACTACACCAGCGCCAACGTCGGCAAGCTGATGTCGGTGGTCTACATCGAGCGCATCCCCACCGTGACCATGGTCGACGGCAAGGAAGTGCGCAGCGTGCGGGTCAAGGAAGAAGCCTTGTCGCCGACCCGCATTGCCGGCGTATTCGGCAAGAACTTCCAGACCACCGGCCTGGAAAAGACCGAAGCCGAGAACCTGGCCAAGCTGCTGAAGTCCGGCTCGCTGGCCGCGCCGATGGATTTCGTCGAGGAATACGTGATCGGTCCGAGCCTGGGTGCGGAGAACGTGGAGCGTGGCGTCACCGCGGTGGTCTACTCGTTCCTGTTCACCCTGGTGTTCTTCACCATCTACTACCGCGTGTTCGGCGCGATCACCTCGGTGGCGCTGCTGTTCAACCTGCTGATCGTGGTGGCGGTGATGTCGCTGTTCGGCGCCACCATGACGCTGCCGGGCTTTGCCGGCCTTGCCCTGTCGGTGGGTCTGTCGGTGGACGCCAACGTGTTGATCAACGAGCGTATCCGCGAAGAGTTGCGCCTGGGCGTGCCGGCCAAGTCGGCGATCGCGGCCGGTTATGAAAAGGCGGGCGGCACCATCCTCGACGCCAACCTCACCGGTCTGATCGTGGCGGTGGCCTTGTACGCGTTCGGTACCGGCCCGCTGAAGGGCTTCGCGCTGACCATGATGATCGGTATTTTCGCCTCGATGTTCACCGCGATCACGGTCTCGCGCGCGCTGGCGGTGTTGATCTATGGCAGCCGCAAGAAGCTGAAGTCTGTCGCTATCTGAGATGCGAGTCCGGCCCTGGCCGGTGCAGCCCAGCTGCACGCGGTCGGGGAATGAATCCCTTTGCAAGCGTCTGCGCCCCAATGGCGCAAACGTCTTAAACGGAAGATCTTTTCCATGAAATTGTTCCCGCTCCATCTCATTCCCAACGACACCAAGATCGATTTCATGAGCTGGCGCAAGCCGGTGCTGATCTTGATGCTGGTGCTGGCAGTCGCCTCGGTCGGCATCATCGTCGGCAAGGGTTTCAATTACGCGCTGGAATTCACCGGCGGCACGCTGGTGCAGACCTCGTTCCAGAAGACCGTGGACGTGGACCAGGTGCGCGAGAAGCTGTCCAAGGCCGGCTTCGAAAACGCCCAGGTGCAGAACGCGCGCGGCGGCAATGAAGTCATGATTCGCCTGCAGCCGCATGGGCAGAACAACAATCGCGACGATGCCGCGCGCACCGTTGCCGAAGATGTGCGCAAGGCAGTGACCAGCGACGAGAATCCGGCCACCGTGCAGCCTGGCGAATTCGTCGGCCCGCAGGTCGGCAAGGATCTGGCCTTGAATGGCGTGTATGCCACGGTGTTCATGCTGGTGGGCTTTTTGATCTACATCGCGTTCCGCTTCGAGTGGAAGTTCGCGGTGGTCGCCAGCCTGACCGCCTTGTTCGACTTGCTGGTCACCGTGGCCTTCGTGTCGCTGACCGGTCGCGAGTTCGACCTGACCGTGCTGGCCGGCCTGCTGTCGGTGATGGGCTTTGCGATCAACGACATCATCGTGGTGTTCGACCGCGTGCGCGAAAACTTCCGCGCACTGCGCGTGGAGCCGCTGGAAGTGCTGAACCGCTCGATCAACCAGACGCTCTCGCGCACGGTGATCACCGCGGTGATGTTCTTCCTGTCGGCATTGGCGCTGTACATCTACGGCGGCGAATCGATGGAGGGCCTGGCCGAAACCCACATGATCGGCGCAGTGATCGTGGTGATCTCCTCGGTGATCGTGGCCGTACCGATGCTGAGCATCGGTCCGTTTGCGGTGACCAAGCAGGACCTGCTGCCGAAGGCCAAGGACGTGGAGGCGCTGGCGCGTCGTCCTTGATGGGTTGGCAAAAGGTCTGACGAAAAAACCGCGCATTGCGCGGTTTTTTTGTTTCTGGCGGTGAACGTCGTGACTTCATGATCGTGCACTGCGACGTTATTACTCAAGATTTTCAACGCTAGGATTTCCTGGGGCACGTGATGCCGATCGATACGCAATACGTCGCGTTAGAGAAACAACAGCGACGTCAAACGCCTGGTTCTGTATGCCCGTAGTCACCTGCGCATCGGCCGCCATGCGGGTGAGGAACACCGCGACCTCCATTTGGCCCGTCTGCGCCGGATAACGCTTGCCGCTGGCAAGGATGAAGCGCCGTATCCAGCCCAGATAGGCTGCTCGGTGCGCAGGCTGTAGTGCCGTATGCGCGGGCGATCGCGCATCTGTTCGAGTAGCCAGAGCGGTGGAAGCACTGTTACGCCGTGCTTTTTGGGGCGTATCTCATACGCCTGCATCCTTGCTGGATAACACTGAAAGCATCCGAATGGTCGCGTCCGCTTGCCATCGTGCAATCCCGTGACCCCGGATAGGATTTCCTCCTTCACAAAGCGGCAGCGATCCAAGATACTCAACGCAACACCGCATTTCGGCGGTCCAATGTAGTTAGGGCGAACGCGGATGACCACGCGATCCATGGATGAGATACGTGCCGAGTACATTTCCTCAATGGGAGAGGAGTTAGGCGCCAGCTTCTACGAGCTCTATCGAAAGCTCGTCGAGCTCCACATCCTTTGGCAGCAATATCGTCAGCTGTTTGGAAATGACACGGGGACGGTCCACCTGCTTAATAGAACCGCTGGTCTGTTCTTCAAGATCGTGCAAGACGAGCTGTGGGACAGTGTCTTGCTTGGAGTCTCACGGATGACAGATCCGCAGGCAACAGGCAAGAAAAGGAACCTGACAATACAGTCGCTGCCTCCGTTGATAACGGATCTGGTGCTACGAACCGAGCTTCAATCACTTTGCGACAAGGCGTTGGACTCAGCGGAGTTTGCGCGCGAACATCGTAATAAACGCATTGCTCATCAGGATCACAACTACCTCAGCAATCGAGGTTCCGACCCCCTGAGCGGCATAAGCAGGGCGATCGTGGAGCAAATGCTAGCGGCGTTGCGCGCTGTTCTAAACCGCTTGGAGCAGCATTTCAGAGACAGCACGGTTATGTACGAAGACTTCGTGGATGAGAGTGGGGCTAGGCTTTTGGTCCACAAGCTGAGAAAGCTAGAACGGCTACAAAACGGTGCGGCTAGTGCGCCCTAACAATTCATTCAAGCCGATGCGGCTTCGCGGCACGGCTTAACTCAGGCGTTAAGCAAAAGGATCAAAAATGATCGAGCCATACAGAATTGAAAGCGAGGCTGAGGCAGATGCATATCTGAGTGACCTCTTGGGGAAAAATGAATATCGCTCCATGCCCGAAGTCGAGCAACGCGCCAAGCAATTCATCCAAGACGATGAGCTTCGTGCTTACTTCATCAAAAAGGCAAAGGATATCCTCGCGGGCTAGGTCATGGATTTCGTGGCCTAGGCCTAACAATTCGTTCAAGCCGGAGGGCTACGCCGCCGCTTAAGTCCAGCGTTAGGGAAACTCTGAACAATCCATCGTGATCTGCCACAATCGATCAACGACCCGAGTAGACGATTTCGATGCAGCTGACCTTCGGCGACGCGGAGTACAACGGCAAGCGCAAGCGGACGCGGCGTGAGGTGTTCTTGGCCGAGATGGACCAGGTCGTGCCGTGGAAGGACCTGCTGGCGCTGATCGAGCCGCACTACCCGAAGTCGGGGCAGCCGGGGCGACAGCCGTATCGGCTGGAGACCATGCTGCGCATCCACTTTTTGCAGCAGTGGTATGCACTGAGCGATCCATCGGCGGAAGAAGCGCTGTACGACACGGTGTCGATGCGCCGTTTCGCCAAGATCGGCGGGCTGGATGAGGTGCCGGACGAGACGACGATTCTCAACTTCCGCCATCTGTTGGAGCAGCACGATTTGGCGCGCAAGCTGTTCAATCGGGTCAACGCGCACCTGTCGCGCAAGGGGCAGAGCTTGCGCGGCGGGACGATCGTGGACGCCACGATCATCGCTGCGCCCAGCTCGACCAAGAACAAGGATGGCGAGCGCGATCCGGAGATGCACCAAACCAAGAAGGGCAACCAGTACTACTTCGGGATGAAGGCGCACATCGGGGTGGACGATGACTCCGGGCTGGTGCACCACGTGGAGTGCACGGCGGCCAACGTGGCCGATATCACACAAGCGCACAAGCTGCTGCACGGCAAGGAGGACACGCTGTGCGCGGACAGCGGCTACACCGGGCTTGAGAAACGCGAGGAGATGAAGCGCAAGCGCAAACTGCGCTACCTGATCGCGGAGAAGCCCTCGAAGCTGAAGCAGATTAAGAACAAGCGCGAACTGAAGTTGGCCAAGCGCTGGGAGCACACAAAAGCCAGCCTGCGTGCAAAGGTGGAACACCCGTTTCGGGTGATCAAGCGCCAGTTTGGCTACGTCAAGGTGCGCTATCGCGGTTTGGCGAAGAACACCGCACAGATGCTGATGCTGTTTGCGCTGTCGAATCTGTGGCTGAAGCGCAAAGAGTTCATTACCGCCGCGGGGTAGGTGCGCCCGTAATCGGGACGATACCCCGAAAAAGCGCCAAAAACGGCGAAAAACCGAGGATCTGAGCGCGGTCACCGCGACCGATATGGCTTACCACATCCTCCGATCGCGTTGTTCAGACCTTCCCTAACGCTGCGGGATGCATGCGCCGTCGCCACGGCGGGCACGAATGATGGGTCGGCTTTTCGCATCGGCTTTGCGTATGGGCGCACAGCGCTGTACGAGGTGATCGCTATTTGCTGCTCGATCAATCGTGCGCAAGCCAGAGGTTCCAGCTGGTTCGCTTGGCGTCTGTCGAACGTTAGGGTGGTGTCCCCGCCGGTTGACCTCGGCGCCCGCATCAATCGATACCGTTGCTGCCTTCCGGCCCTGGCGGGATTCTCGATCTAGCGTCGCGAGGGACCGACGGGGCCACCATAAGACGTGGGCCACGATGCCGTGGCCCTGGACCCGTGCAATCAGCTTGCAGAGTCATAAAACTGGCGGAGAGAGAGGGGGGGGGGGGGGGGGGGGGGGGGAGGTACTGATCCCACTCGAACGTCCTGACTCTCCTACAGCCACGCAAACCAGGAGGGTGTCCTGCTTTGTGGTCCGCCATTGTAGCGGGTGCAGTGTCTTGGGCGCTAGTCCAGCTGCAAGACATCGAACCTGTTGCCTAAGGGGCCGCGCTGTCCGTAGTCTGTAGTCGGTTTATGCACCTACTTCAAGTAGCGCAGGGCAGCGCAGCAGTTTCAAATAAAGGAAGGGGATAGAGTTGAGCAATGATCGCGTGGTCGAATATCAGAGCGAACATTTCGATTGCAGCACTTGTGTTATTGAAGGACTGGGCCAAGAAGTGGTGGATGCGCTCGGTTGCGGGATCGAAACTGATTTGTTGATTGGGCTAATCGGAGCGCCGACAAAATCGAAAATCAGGGTCGTGGTGAAATGGGAGTGGTCTGAGGAAGAAATTCCTGATGGGGAGGACGTGCCCCCGGGTATTTTGTTTCTTGTGGAAAACGATAAATATTTCGATGAGCCCGCCGAAGTGGTCGTATTTTTGGATGGTCTAAGAGACAAGATTGGTGTTTATCTGAAGCTAATTGTCTTCAAAGATGACCCTGCGCTGAAAGGGCTTGCTGGGCACATGATTCATGTCATGGCAGGGGCCGCGTTGAAGATTCCCGGCACCTCTAGGCTGAAGCTCTGGGCTGCGGGCGGCCTTTTATGGGACGATATGAGCCCTGGCGTGAGGTGGGGCGGATATTTCGCATGGCCAAAATACGGCTTCGATTGCATTGTCCCGAGCCCCACAAGAGCGCTGTTCGCACACTTCCCCTACTATCCGGCTGGACTCGCCTCTTGCCTGAAGGTTTCTGATGTGTTATCGTTAGTTGGCGGAAGGGATTTTTGGAAAATTGCTGGTGAAGGTTCCTATATGAACTTTGACTTGGCGAAGAATTCGAAATCACGCGAAACGCTAGGCAAGTTCCTTCAGGACTGGAGAAAGATATGAAGGTCAAACAGGGTTTGATAGCACGTGTGCTAGGGCGCTTTCAGTCGACCAAAAAAATAAAGGCTGGTGCCAGTTTGCCTGTCTACAGCGTGCACAGAGAGAAGGGTGCTAGGCAGATAACGAATTCCGAAGAAATGAAGAGAAGTCGCGTTTACGCGAATGTCCCACTTGGGATGGATTGAAAAAAAAAGCTCCCGAAAGGGAGCTTTTTTGTTGAAGCCATATGGGAGCCAAGTGTTCGTTCTTGAGATGGCGATCATTCCGTCAGCTGCATCCATGCCACGAGCAGTACCATGGGCAGCCCGCTAAGCATCGAGGTGACCCAAAAAGCCCCCATGACGGTCAGCGGGGTCATGACCCACCACTGTGCAGCGGTGAACCCTTGGTCGCGCCGCCGAGCCGCGTCAGCCTGCTGCGGATAGAGCCGCTCCGCTTTCCGCAGACCCCGTCGAGCCATTAGCGGTCCGACGATGAAACCAAACGGGCCCAGGAAGAGCAGGCTCAGCGAGAACCACCAGAAGAAGCGGTTGTGCGGAGTCATGACCTTCCTGGGAGCAGCGCGGAGCGCGGCGTCCCCGCCAGCCCCCACGGCGTCGACGGACGTTCCTGCCATCGAATCAGTCTTCGTGCTCATTTGGCGTAGGCCCTCCAAGTGCCGTCGGCTTTGGCATAGCGCAAGTTCTTGTTGACCGGCACGGGGACCTGCCGACCGGCAATCACCAGGACCACTTGGCCGCGCGTGTCGCAGCGGTAGCCGTCGGCGCCCTCGGCTTCCACACAGCCGGAGAGCTCGAAGTTTTGAATGTCCGTGACCTGGCCGGCGCCGCTCTGCTGAAGCAGCGCGACCAGCGCCTGCTTGGCGCTGTCGCTCGACGGCTTGCCGCTGCAGGCACTCAGGCCCAGGGCCATGGTCAACGCGACCAAGCCAATCCATGCGTTTTTCATGTCGTTCCTTTGCTGGGTAAAAAGGGAGGAAGTGAGGGCGAGCGGGCTCTTACTTGTCGCGGTTGCCGTCGGGCTTAAAGCCCGCGATCCAGAGCCTGGTGTCTTTGAAAGGCGTCAGCATTCCTGACGGTCCCGGGTGCAGGTCAGAGGTCTGGAGGAATCCCGAGACCCAGGCGACGCGCAGGGCGACATCGACGGCACGGTCAGCCACGCCGGGCCGGCTCACGTTGACGACAAAAGGCTGCGCTGGCGGGTTGGGGCCGCTGGAGCGCTGGACGCCCGTGTTGGGCTTGCTGGAAGGCACGCGGACGCCGTTGAGGGTATCCCTGCCTTTCCACAGAGCGGAGGTATTGAGCTCAGCGGTTTCGCCCAGGTCGTCCGTTTCCGTCACCGCGGCATCGAAGCAGGTGCGGAAGGTTTCGACGCTTGAGGCGGTCGGACTGGTCCAGATGCGAGCTTCGACCGTCCAGCAGGGCAGCGAGGCGCCCCATTCGGTGAAGGTCAACGTGACTCGGGGCCACTCCAGCTTCCCGTGCTGGGCCTGCTGGTGGTTGTCGCCTTTGAAGAGCCCGGGCAGCTTTCCTGCACCGCTGAGGGGCGCGTAGATGGCGCCAGTGCCTTGCGCGCTGGTTTTGCTGCCCGAGTTCGGCTGGATGCCGACCAGCTGCCTCCCAGAGTCGGCCAGGCTCTTTCGGAGCTGACGGAAGAAGCCGGGTTTTTGTTCCGGCACGTCCTGGGCGTGGGTGGTGAAAGGCCTGATGAGTGTCAATGCCAGGAGCGCTGCGAACACTCCTTGTCCTGAAAGTTCCATGTGGCCTCAGATAGATGTGGTTCTATCTGCCATATTGGCAGATAAGTGCGCTAGGATGCTACTCGGTGCAGACTTGGAGGTCAGCCATCAGTTAGATCTCCATGCCCGCATCTCTGCCCACAAGTTCCGTCTTCGGTCGTCGCCTACGTGCGGCCAGGCGCGTGGCAGGCCTGTCGCAAGTCGAACTGGGAGCGCTGCTGGGGATGAATGAGAAATCTGCCTCGTCACGACTCTCCCGCTACGAGCGGGGGGAGAGGGAGCCCGACCACGAGACGCTGGCGGCTTTAAGCAAGGTGCTGGACGTGCCTCCGGCCTACTTCCATGCAAGTTCGGACGTGCTGGCAGAGATCATCCTGCTTGTCGCCAGATTGCCTGTAGACCGTCAGGAAAGGCTTCTAGGTGTCATCAAGGGCTACCTGACCCAGCCGCAAGCACATGTTGAGAAGGATTGACTTGGCAGGGAGGCGGCATTAGATTTGCCGAGTGGAGCAGAAAATGGTGATGAAGCGGTTGCAAACCTTTTTTTTGCTGGTATAGTTCCAGGCTTGTAATGCACCCCGTCGTTCCTGGTGGATGAGCGGGTATTAATCTTCGCCGGCGGTGGTAACGCTGTCCGGATTTAATGTAAAAAAAGCAAAAATGGGCGCTTCGGCGTCCATTTTTGTATCCAATTCAGGGGTGGACATGGATCGTTGTGCGGTTTTCATTGATGGTGGCTATGTAGCCAAGCTGCTCAGCAACAACTTTGATGGGGCAAGGATTGACTACAGTAAATTTGTGCAGCACGTCCTGCAGGGATCTGACGTGTTGCGCACTTATTACTACGACTGCCCGCCGTATCAATCATCCCACCCGACAGAAGAAGAAGCCCAGCGATTTGCAGGGAAGGAAAAGTTCTTCAACGCGCTGTCTCGCCTTCCTCGCTTCCAAGTCAGGCAGGGTAAGTTGGAGCGTCGCGGGACTGCACCAAACTTTGTGTTTCAGCAGAAGCGGGTAGATATTCTCCTCGGAGTGGACATGGTTGAGCTCGCAGCGACTCGCCAGATCCAGAAGGCAATTCTAATTGCCGGGGATAGTGACTTTGTTCCGGCTATTGAGGCAGTGAAGCGCCATGGGGTGCTTACTGTGCTGTGGCACGGCCCCCACATCAGGGGGCCCGGAAACACGGTCCACGACGAACTATGGGACCAGTTCGATGAGCGCTTTGAAATCGACTTGGCTGTGGTGGCGGGTAGTGCTCCGCAGCAGAGTCGATGAGGTCCTGAGGCCGCTTCGCATAGCGCAGCCTTGAAAGCTGCGCAGCAATGTATTGGTTTGGGGTTGGTTGGAGGTCAAGGGTAGAACTTGCTCGAAGCTGCCAAGCACTTGGCAAACTGCCCCCGGTGGTAGCGCGGCAGTTCCATGTTTGGCTGATAGAGCTCCAAGGCGCTGATTTGCTTGCTTCGTGTCACCTGCGGTTTCTTGTGCAGGTAGTGCTGGCGCAAGACCTGGACCCGGTCGCGGGGATCGGTGCTGTGGCCGGTGACCAAGGCAATCTCCTTCTCCGGCACGTCGTTGACGTCGAGCTCAGTGGCCAGCGTATGGCGGAAAGCATGGAACCCGACGCCCTTGGGGAAGCCCAGGCTCTTTAGGTAGCGCCCAAAGTCCACCACGAACTGCTGGCTGTAACGCGCATTCGTTTCCCCTGTCGTGCGGTTCACGCCGGCGGAGAGCAGGGGGAACAGCCGAGGGTGGCCGATCGCTTTCATGTCTTCCACGAACTCCAGGAATCCGGCCTCCAAGAGCGGCTTGGCGATAGGGATGATGCGCATGCACCCCGCGCCCTTCATGCTTTGCCGGCTGCGCCGACGGCGTTTCGGGTCCGCGGCCAAGTCTTGGTCCAACGTCTTCTGGAAAGAGATGCACCACACCCCGCGTTCCTCGATGATGTCGGTCAGCTTCAGCTGGCAGACCTCGTTGACCCTGGCGCCGGTATACAAGCCGATCATCGGCGCCCACCAATACTGGGGTTTCTTGGCCCAGGGGATGAATGTCTCGGGGTCGAAAATGGCCTGCAGGTCTTCGTCCTCGAACAGCCGGATGGCCTTCTCTGGATCGATGGTGTCGTCCTGCTTGATCTTCCGGGAGGCTTTCATGGGCGAAGAAACGATGGCCTGTCCGTTGACCAAGTGGTTGAAGAAAGCGACGAGGAACCGGCGATGACGCTCCTCGGTGGCCGGGGCCAGCGGCGGCACGTCCTGCTCTTTCCCCATGGCGATGGCTTCGTCGAAGGTGAGATCCTTCAACAGCGGGTCCGACGTCAAGTTCCTGGGGGCCCAGCGTAGGAGCTTCCAGAGCGCTTGGATGTGGTGGTAGTCGACACGGGACGCGGAGATGTTGCCGCAGGTAAGAAGCAGCAGCTTCAACGTGCGCTCGGTGGACTGCACGGTCTTCGGGTCGAGCTGGCGGCGACGCATGTCCTCCAGATGATCTTCGATCTCCTTGACCAAGGGGCGCGAAGGCGTGCCCATGGGCAGTTGCGCTGGGTAGCGTGTGTTGTTCTTCAGGCCGCTCTTTCGTCCGGTTTCGTCGAGAGCGGCGAGGATGCATTCTTGGAGATTGATGGCGGCTTCCCGGCCTCGGATGATGGCGCGGTCGATACGGAACCGTCCGATGTGGATGCCTTCCAAGTGCAGGAGGCCGAAGGGCGAAGCGATGTAATCGTTGAGTGCAGCGGAGGGTAGAGCGGTCATGGGTCACTTCCATCGGAGATGGAAGTAGGGATATGACAGGACGAAAATTCGTCAACGGGGTCGATACAAAAATTTGCGGCGGCGGCGCAGTCCTTAGGTGTTGGGATATTCCCAATGAAGTGCTTCCCGGGTCCGCCAATTCGTTATCCGGCGAGAAGCCTTGTAAACCAAGGGTTTCAAGAGAATTTGTGTCGATTTATCGCAGTCAATTGCGTACTGTTTGCAGTAAATAAGCTAACTAAATGACCTTATTTCTCGATTTTGAAAATGAATTTAAGTTAAATGTTAGCCTGTTATTGTTAGTCTGATTTATATTAAAAGCAGCGATCTGCTTGGTTCAGAACTTTCTGACATCCGATGGGGCGCGACACCGATGGTCCGACGAATGGCAGGAGCGCAATCTGACCTTGCCGGGCGTGGACCCCAATGACCGCTTCCCCTGCAGGCGCTTGAGCAGCGTCGTGCTGGCATCTGCTAGGGGGCTGGTAGTGTTGACTTGTGACGATGTGTCTTAAACAGTGGAAGACGGTGGCCGACCTGACAAGTGCTTACTGTGCCTTGCCATTGGATTGAGGAAGGACAACGGAAATCGATCTTTTGCCATTTGAGGCCTGAAATGCGCCAGGCCAAAAGGCAATAGCACCCGCAGCACAGGTGCCTCGCTCGCATTGGATTTCTATTTTTCCAGATTTATCAAGATGAACTGCTGCGGCTGCAGTTGCTACCGCTAAGCTTCCGGCCAGACACCAATACAGGTTCACTGATCGCTTTCTAGCGGTCAGCACCGACAAAAAGAAAAGGGCGGCAAAGAATCCTGCACCCGCAAGCGCCTTTAGCCAAGTTTCCAAGAAAACCTGTGTTCGTCCGGGACCAGTGAAGACGTAGGTGGCTAGGACTGAGAACGCCAGCCAAGCCGCGCCGGAGATAGCGAAGGCTGCCCCTGGTGTTTTGTGTCCACGCCACACCAAATCTGCTTGCAACACGAAGAATGCTAACAGCAAAAGTGGCGCTACTGCGTAGCCAAGTAGCCCAAATTGGTTTTGAGTCACCAGAAAAAGGGCCGAGCAAGCCACTGTCCCAAGGAGAAGAGTTACTTCGCGGGAGCGCAGGCTAAGCCTGCGCTCCCTGAAATGGACTGTGCTCATTACTTAACTTGCACTACATCGCCGACAAGGACGGTTCCGCTGCCTACAGTCACTGTGCCTCCAGAAATGGTCGCTGCGCCACTTGACGTGAGCCAGTCTATCCCACGCTGGTAATCAGGTCGAGACGCCGCGTCCGGGCTTTCGTAAGAACTGTAATCGACGTTGATAGGCTCGCTGCTAGATGTCCCAATGAGGTTGCCTGCTGAATCGTAGGCTTCAACGTAAACAATGGCTCGCTTAGCAGAGTCGTAAGCGAAAATCGCCCTGCTTTTATCATTGAACGTTGTGTCAATGCGGATGCTGTAATCCTCCGAGCTCCTCCATTTGTAAGCGTTGGACAGAACCTGTTGAATGAAGAAGATGAAATTTTCGCCGGTGTTGGGCACTTGCCAGTCGTTTGCTTCAAGCCACTGTATGACCTGCTGACGCGTTGCGCCTTCCCGACGCACATCAAATGCACTAGCAAATGCTGCTGACTGGTCTGCTGCAGGCGTGGCCATCTTCCTGACTGAGCTGGGTGTGACAGTTCCATTAGCTAAGTCAATCTTCACGTTGAGAGTGCCGATATTTCCGTAACTCCGATATACAGACGAATAAACGGCGAACTGGTCGATATCTGCTTGTGCCACAGGTCGCTCTTGAATCCCCGGCGGCGCCACAGAGACGGGACCGTTTACAGTATTGACCGTGTAGAGGTATGGAATGCCGGTCGAACGATCACCGATGTAGGCTTGACCGAGACCCGAAGTCAGCTGATTTGCAAGCGCTCCTCGTTGCGCCTGTGTGCAGGCATCACAGAAGTGGATGTCATTCGCAGTGGCTTGTCCGACATATCCTGCGAGCACTAGGCTGCCAGCCATCACAATCGTCTTAATCGTCAAGAACCCCTTTTTAATCCCCTGCCATGGCAGGTTCACCCCCGCCACCTCCTATCGTCAAACCTAAATTCAGTCGTAATTTTGGAATGTAGAGCTCGGTCACACTTGACGGCCAACGCCCACAAAAATCTGGTCTGAGGCTGGGCCTGACGGCCGTCGAGCAGAGGAAATCCTGTCGTGGGGTAATCCCCCCGCTTTGAGCGTTCGCCAAAAGTGGAGCTAGGCGGCCATCGCCAATTTCATTGCTGGCGTGATACCGCCGAGCGCCATGTTGGGGCGCTCATGGTTGTACGTCCATAGCCAGCGCGTGGCCTTGTCCTGAACCTGCTCGATGGTGTCGAACAACGTTGTGGCCAGCCAGGCGTAGCGGACGGTGCGGTTGTAACGTTCGACATAGGCATTCTGCTGCGGCTTGCCTGGCTGGATGTGCTCGATCCGAATCCCGCGCTGCTGTGCCCAAGCTAGCAGCGCGCCGCTGATGTACTCCGGGCCGTTGTCGCAGCGAATGGCGTTTGGCTTGCCGCGCCAGTCAATGATCTGTTCCAACGAGCGGATCACCCGGGCCGATGGCAGCGATAAGTCGACCTCGATGCCCAGACCCTCACGGTTGAAGTCATCGAGCACATTGAACAACCGGAAGCTGCGGCCGTCGGCCAGCTGGTCGTGCATGAAATCCATCGACCAGACCTGGTTGATCGTCTCCGGCACCGCCAACGGCTCTGGCCGCTCGCGCACCAGCCGCTTCTTCGGCTTGATCCGCAGGTTCAACTCCAGCTCCCGATAGATGCGGTACACCCGCTTGTGATTCCAGCCAAAGCCCTTCACGTTGCGCAGGTGCAGAAAGCACAGGCCGAACCCCCAATCACGATAGGTTGTGGTCAACCGCACCAGCCAATCGGCAATCCGGGCGTTCTCCTCGCTGGCCTTGGCTTGATAGCGAAAGCAGGTCTCGCTCACCGCAAAGGTCCGGCAGGCATGCCGGATGTTCGTGTGGCCACCATCTACGGCCCATCGGGCCATCTCCCGGCGTTGAGATGGCCTCACCATTTTTTTGCCATCGCCTCCTTCAGCAGGTCGGCGCTGAGCTGGGCATCGGCGTACATCTTCTTCAGGCGCCGGTTCTCGTCCTGCAGCTCCCTGAGCTGGGACATCAGCGATGCGTCCATGCCGCCGAACTTGCTGCGCCACTTGTAGAACGTCGCCGAGCTGATGCCGTGTTCCCGGCACAACTCCGGCACGGGCGTGCCGGCCTCGGCCTGCTTGAGGACGGCAATGATCTGGCTGTCGGTGAAGCGGGATGTCTTCATGGAACCTCCTCGGAAAAGGGTACGAGAAAATTCCACTTCTGGCGTCAGCTAACCTGTGGGGGGATTACCATCCGTAACCACGTCGGCGGTCAGCAGTTGGCCGACCTCCGAGGCGCGGGCGCCGGTATACAGCCCGAGGAGGGAGGCCCATCGCGCGGCCAAGGGCAATGCTTCGAAGGCGGCCGGCGC
This sequence comes from Xanthomonas sp. NCPPB 3569, assembly GCF_041475645.2. Classification (NCBI taxonomy): domain Bacteria; kingdom Pseudomonadati; phylum Pseudomonadota; class Gammaproteobacteria; order Lysobacterales; family Lysobacteraceae; genus Xanthomonas; species Xanthomonas sp. NCPPB 3569. Next base: position 2,951,736 of record NZ_CM192969.1, on the reverse strand, counting down.
GAACAAGGCCTGGACCTGGTGGGCGTCGTAGGCTTTGAATCCGAACTTGCGCCGAGCGCGCTTTTCCCGGGTGGAGTAGCTCACGTGCCCGGAGGCGGGGTTGTCGCCCCGGGGGTAGTGGCCGGACGCTTGGGCCCATTCGAAGAACCCGCCCTTGCCGCCGATATAGCTCTGCTTATTGGTCAGTGTCGGGGTGGAGGCGCCTTTGTCGCGCATGTCTTGATACCACCGGGCCAGGTCCGAACGGGTGACCGTGTGCAGCTTGGTCTTATCGCCGAGAAAGCTGGTCAGCAGTTCGACAGCGGTCCGCTTGATGGTCCAGGTCTTGGGCAAGGTGCTGCCCTTGAGGCTGTTCAGCCAGGCGTCTCGGGCCTTCCCGAGCGTGATTGATTCGAGGGAGGGTCTGGTTACCCGCCTCGGCGTGGGGAGAGGCGGCACATGCTGGTGAATCAGCTCTCCCAACGCGCTGGGCTGCGGGGCCGTGAGCGCCATAAGTTGCTGGTAGAGCGTGACGTCCTCGGGGGTGTCGATCTGCCATTGCTCGGTAATCGACCCATCCGGAGAGCGCGTCCGATTCAGCGTCAGCTCCTGCGGACGGGTGCCGGTCAAGCGCGCCAGGAGCGCGTCCAAGTCGTCGTCTCGGTTTTGCATGCGTCGTTCCTTCAACACAGTGAAGACCTGAGCATACCGGGCAGCCAGGGTCAGCGCGCGCAATCTCGCCTCCCGCATGTCGTAGGTGTGCAGGGTGCGTTTAAAGGTCTGGCGACCCACGATGGGCTGCAAATCGACCGGGACACGTTGGCGGTAGGACCAGAGTCCGGAGGGAGCTCGAACGAGATGATGAGGAATGCGCATAAGTGTCGTGTGTTCCGACGTGCGCAGCTGCAGCCAGTTTTTACGCTAACAAAAAACCCCTGATTTCTCAGGGGTTTGCGTATTCTGGCGGAGAGAGGGGGATTCGAACCCCCGAAGCGCGGTTTAGACGCTTACACACTTTCCAGGCGTGCTCCTTCAACCACTCGGACACCTCTCCGTGCCTGCACGACTGTGGTCGAACAGGGCCGCAAATTCTAGCGGTCGCCGGCCCGTATCACAAGCTGAATCTTCCAGCCGCAGTCGTTGAGACCGGGCGTGGCACAATATCGGCTCAAACAAAGCCGGTTGCCCGATGTCTTATCTTGTTCTCGCCCGCAAGTGGCGCCCGAAGCGTTTTGCCGAACTCGTAGGCCAGGAACACGTGGTCCGCGCGCTCAGTAACGCGCTCGACAGTGGGCGCGTGCATCACGCGTTCCTGTTCACCGGCACCCGTGGCGTGGGCAAGACCACCATTGCGCGCATTTTCGCCAAATCGCTCAATTGCGAGACCGGCACCAGTGCCGATCCGTGCGGGACGTGCCCGGCCTGCCTGGACATCGACGCCGGGCGCTACATCGACCTGTTGGAGATCGATGCCGCGTCCAACACCGGCGTGGACGATGTGCGCGAGGTGATCGAGAACGCGCAGTACATGCCCTCGCGCGGCAAGTTCAAGGTCTACCTGATCGACGAAGTGCACATGCTGTCCAAGGCGGCGTTCAATGCGCTGCTGAAGACCCTGGAAGAGCCGCCCGAGCACGTGAAGTTCCTGCTGGCCACCACCGACCCGCAGAAATTGCCGGTGACGGTGCTGTCGCGCTGCCTGCAGTTCAACCTCAAGCGCCTGGACGAAGACCAGATTCAGGGGCAGATGACTCGCATCCTGGCCGCCGAGCAGATCGAATCGGACCCGTCGGCGATCGTGCAGCTGTCCAAGGCGGCCGACGGCTCGCTGCGCGATGGCCTGTCGCTGCTGGATCAGGCGATTGCCTACGCCGGCGGTGCGCTGCGCGAGGATGTGGTGCGCACGATGCTCGGCACGGTGGACCGCACCCAGGTCGGCGCGATGCTGCAGTCGCTGGCCGATGGCGATGGCGCGCGCCTGTTGCAGGTGGTGGCCGCGCTGGCCGAATTTTCGCCCGATTGGAGCGGCGTGCTGGAGGCCCTGGCCGAGGCGTTGCACCGGGTGCAGGTGCAGCAGCTGGTGCCGTCGGTGGCCTTTGTCGGCGACGGCATCGACCCGACGCCGTTTGCGGCGCAGCTGCGACCGGAAGTGGTGCAGCTGTGGTATCAGATGGCGCTCAACGGGCGGCGCGACCTGTATCTGGCGCCCAGTCCACGCGCCGGTTTCGAAATGGCAGTGCTGCGCATGCTTGCCTTCCGCCCCGCAGCGGCGGTGCCCGCTGGCGGCTCGGATGACGGGCGCGGCGCCAGCGCAGGCGGTAGCGCGCGTTCGGCCCCTGCCGGCGGTCAGGCTGCTGCGCCGGCAGCGGTAGCGCCGGTGACGGCTGCGCCCGCCGTAGTGGCCGCGCCTGCTGCGGTGACCGCTACGATGCCTGCTGCCGCAGCGGAGGCGTCCTTGCCGGCATCAGCGACCCAGGCAATCCCGACTCCGGCTGCGGCTCCTGTCGTCATGCTTCCCTCCCAAGCGCCTCCTCCGGCCGGCCGCGCGTCGGCAGCCAGTGCACGTAATGACGACACGCCGCCGTGGGCCGTGGACGATGCACCGGTGCGGGCGCAGGCCGCGCCGGCGCACGACACCATGGCCGTGCTTGCGCCCGAAGCGGCGATGGCTCCGCCGTCTGCACCCGCCGAGCTCGCGCAGCCCGATGCGATTGCGTCTGACGCTGCGGTTGAAGCTCCGGCTTCGCTTGTCGTGTCTTTGCCGACCGCGCTGGTCGATCCCTCATCATTTGAAGAGTCAACGCTGGTTGCGCCACCGACAACGGCAGCGCCCGCATCGGACTCGGCAACCGACGCGACGGCCCTGCTCGATGACGGCCGCATCGCCGATGCCGAGCAATGGCTGGAACTGGTCACGCGCAGTGGCTTGAATGGCCCGTCGCGCCAGTTGGCCGCCAACGCCGCCTTTATCGGCCATCGCGATGGCGTGCTGCGGCTGGCGCTGGCGCCGGGCTTCGAATATCTCCACTCCGAGCGCTCCATCGCCAACCTTGCGCAGGCGCTGGCACCGGTGTTGGGAAATCCGCCGCGCATCGTCATCGAAACCGGTAGTGCCGATGTCGAAACCTTGCATGAGCGTGCCAACCGCCAGAAAGGCGAGCGCCAGAGCGCGGCCGAAACAGCCTTCATGAACGACCCGACGGTGCAGCTGCTGATTCAGCAGCAAGGCGCGCGGATCGTGCCCGATTCCATCCGCCCTTACGACGAGTGACGACCCATGCGTGGAAACATTGCCCAACTGATGCAGCAGGCGCAAAAGATGCAGGAAAACCTGCAGCGCGCCCAGGAAGAACTGGCCAAGCTGGAAGTCACCGGCACCGCTGGCGGTGGCATGGTCAGCGTGACGCTGACCGGCGCCAAGGAGTGCCGCAAGGTGCGCATCGACCCAAGCATCCTCTCCGACCAGGAGATGGCCGAGGATCTGATCGCCGCCGCCTTCAACGACGCCTCCAACAAGATCGACGCCGAATCCAAGGATCGCATGGGCTCGGCGACCGCCGGCATGCAGTTGCCGCCGGGCATGAAGCTGCCGTTCTGAAAGGCGGGGAATCGGGAGTAGGGAATCGGGAATCGTAGAGCGAGCTGGCTTTGCTGTTGCGATTCCCCAATCCCGATTCCCAATTCCCGACCCAATGTCCACTCTGCTCGAACAACTGATCGAGGCCTTTCGGGTATTGCCCGGCGTAGGCCAGAAATCGGCGCAACGTATGGCCTATCACGTGCTCGAGCGCGAGCGTGAGGGCGGGCGTCGGCTGGCCGCGGCCTTGGGCAACGCGGTGGAAAAGGTCGGGCATTGCGTGCAGTGCCGCGATTTCACCGAATCTGAAATCTGCACCATTTGCGCCAGCAGCAGCCGCGATCGGCAGCAGCTATGTGTGGTGGAGTCGCCGGCCGACCGCCTAGCGATCGAGCACGCCACCGGCTACCGCGGGCTGTATTTCATTCTGCAAGGGCGCCTGTCGCCGCTGGATGGCATCGGCCCGCGCGAACTGGGGCTGGATCGGCTCGGCGAACGGCTGGCTGCCGGCGAAGTGACCGAAATGATCATCGCCACCAACGCCACGGTCGAAGGCGAAGCCACGGCCCATTACCTGGCGCAACTGGCGCGTCAGCACGCAGTACGCCCGAGCCGGCTTGCCCAGGGCATGCCGCTGGGTGGCGAGCTGGAGTATGTGGACCGGGGCACCCTGTCGCATGCCTTCGGCACCCGCAGTGAGGTGCTTTGAGGGCGGGGAATCGCGAATGGTGAATAGGGAATCGGAGAAGCAAAGTCAGAAGCACGCGCGGTAAGCTTTGGCCAATCCCGAATCCCGAATCCCGTCTATGACTGACACCCTCTTCGGCAAAATCATTCGTCGCGAAATTCCGGCCACCATCGTTTATGAAGACGACGAGGTGCTGGGCTTCGAAGACATCGCGCCGCAGGCGCCGGTGCATGTGCTCTTCATTCCCAAGCAGCATGCCTTTCCCACCCTGGACGATGTGCCACCCGAGCAGGCGCTGCTGGTTGGCAAGCTGGCAATCGCGGCGGCGACCTATGCGCGTGCGCAAGGCTTGGCGCAAGACGGCTACCGCATCGTGATGAATTGCCGCGAGCATGCCGGCCAGACGGTGTTCCATATCCATCTGCATCTGCTGGCCGGTGCGCCGCTGGGCCGCTTCGGCACGCCATGATGCGTCGTTGGATCACGCGTGGCGCGCAAGCCGCGTCAGGCGGCGATCGTCGCGCAGAGACAAAAACGCCGCTCCCTGCGAGCGGCGTTTTTGCGAGTAACGTAGGTTAGCGGCGCATTACCACCAGCCGCGGCCCCAGCCCCAACCGCCGCCCCAGCGCGGACCCCACGGATCGCCCCACGGGCCATACGGGTAAGCCGGCACGACTTCCACGTCGCGCACGACCGGCCACAGGTAGACCACATCGGCATTGACCTTGGGCAGCTTGTAGTCGTACTCGCCGATCTTGGTGGTTTCGTAGCCGTCGATCTTGCCGATGAAGGTCACTTCACGGCCCGGCTCGAACACCGCCGGATCGTAGAAGCCCGAGCGGCAGGCCAGGAAACGGCCATCGCTGGCATCCACGGCATTACGGTCGGGACGACCGCTGGCATTGAGCGGGCGCGAGATCAGCTCGAAGCAGGCCTGGCCCTGGCCAGGCGTGGTCTTGATGATCTTGCCACCCCAGCGCACGGACGTGCCGACCTGCGCGCTGGCGGTGGAATCGCTCGGACTGACCGCGGGGAACTGGCCCTGCAGCGGCTTGGGGGCGGTGGCGCAGGCTGCGAGCCCGAGCACAGCGATAAGAGGAACAAGAAAACGGGTACTCATGAGGAAGCTCCGGTTCGCGGGCGATGCTGCAGCAAATCTTTCAAGAGAGTGGCGCTGTCCGAATCAGCGCCAGCGTATCGCGCGGCAGCGAAACGTTGGCTGAGTGCCAACAGTGGCGTATTGGGGTGTGCGCGGGCGACACGTTGCGCCCACACACCGGCCGGTTCGTGCGGTTCACGGGCAAGGCCGAGCTTGCGGTAGCGGCGGCTCAGTCGGTGCCAGGCGCGCAGCAACGGATCGCGCTCACGTTCGCCACGTGCCAGTAGCCAGCCCATCCACGCCAGCGCGCTCACCGCGAACACGCCGAAGATGGCGGCCAGTTGCGAGGTGTCCAGGCGATCGATGCCGAAGGGTTGCAGCAGCCGTTGCTGGCGGTCGGCGTCGAAGGACAGCACCAGCTCGTTCCAGCCGCGCCGCAGCCAGTCGCTGACCTGGCCCAGGCTGGCCCATGTACCGAGGTCGGCGAAGTCGTTGCCGCTGCCGGCTTGCAGGCGATCTTCGAGCGTGTCGTAGATGCGTTCCGGCGCCACCGCGGCAGTGGGGTCCACGCGTACCCAGCCGCGCCCGGCCAGCCAGACTTCGGTCCAGGCGTGCGCGTCCATGCGGCGTACCACCCAGTAATTGCCCAGCCGGTTGTAGGTGCCGCCGGCGTACCCGGTCACCACGCGCGCCGGGATGCCGGCCGCGCGCATCAGCACCACGAACGAGGAGCTGAAGTGTTCGCAGAAACCGGCCTTCTGCTGGAACAGGAACTCGTCGACGCTGTTGCGGCCGAGCAGCGGCGTGTCCAGCGTGTAGGCGAATTCGCGGGTGATCCACTGCAGCGCGCGCTGCACCACCGCATCGTCGTTGTCGCCGGCCTCGCGACGCCATTGCCGTGCCAGCGTCAGCGTGCGCGGATTGAAACCGGGCGGCAGGGCAAGTGCACGCTTGCGCAACTGATCGGGCAGATCGGTATCGAAGCGCGTTGGCGGTGCCGATTGCAGGTCCCAGCGGGTCAGTGCGCTCAACGGCCGTTGCGCGAACAGTTCGTAGTCCGGAGATAACTCGGCGTTGGGCACGCCCTGGGTAGGCAGATCCAGCGACACCAGCTGGCGGCGATCGGTCGGTTCGTAATCTAGGCGATAACGGTAGGTTTGCGGACCTGCGGTGACCGAAGCGGGCTGGCCGCGGCCGGTCCAGCGCGCGCGCTGCCAGGTGCGGCCGTCGAAGTCCCACATCACCGGGCCGCGCCAGTAGCGCTGTTGCGGTGGCGGCGCCTTGCCGGCGAATTGCACGCGCAAGGCCGGGCTGTCGTCGGCCATCAGGTCGATCCATTCGCCCGGCGACATGTTGTCCGACAGGCCAGGCCGGGAGAGCGCGCGCTCGGGCACGCCCCACAGCGGTGCACTCAGGCGCGGCAGCAACCAGAACGTGGCCAGCGCCAGCGGCACGCCGATGGCAACCAGCTTGCCGATACCACGCAATTGCAGGCGCAGGGCCGGCGTGGCGGCGTGGTGTTCTTCGTCGGCCAGCCGCTGCATGCTCAGCAATGCGCTGACCACTGCCAACAATGCCAGGCTCATCGTTGCCGGGCCCTGGTCGAGCAGAAAGGCGGCAAACGGTGCGAACAACACAAAACCCAACAGGCTGCGTGCATCGCGCAAGGTACGCAGTTCGGAGGCCTTGATCGCCAGCATCGATGCCAGCACCGCGCAGCCGGTGTCGCGGCCAAAGCGCATGCCGATCTGCCAATACACCGCCGCCAGCATGGCGATCACCAACAACAGCCGCACCGGCGCCATCAAGGTGCCGCGCCAGCTCAGCACGCCGACCAGCACCGCGGCCACGGCGACAGTGGCCGCAAGCAGGCCGGGCAACTGCAACAGCAGCGGCGTCAATGCCAGCCAACTGGTGGCCAGCACCCAGGCGCGGCTGGCCTGGCTGATCGGGAGGGCGGGCTCAGTCATGCGGAAGCAGGGCCAGGGCGCGTTGGCACAGGTGGTGGTGCGACGGTCCTTGCGCGGGACCTAACGGTGGCTGGCCGGGCAGCAGCAGGCGATAACGGCGCCCGTCGCGCTCGGCCAGGTTGACCCAGCGGGCAAGGCGCGCAATGCGGCGCTCGTACGGCAGCGCATTGAGCGCACGCCAGTCCAGCGTGACGTCGACTCCCAGTGGCTGTTCGTATTCGCGCACCAGGAGCGTGTCGCGACGGGCCGAGTGTTTCCAGGAAATCGTGCGCGGGGCGTCGCCAGCGCGATACGGGCGCAGCTGGTGCAGCTCTTCGCCTTGCGCATGCAGGCGCGTCTTGTTGGGCGAGCCCGTCCCATCGGGCAGCGCCGGACCCTGTTGTTCGGGCCTGGGGTAGGCCAGCAATGGCGTTTCCGGCCAGACCCACGACCAGGCGCGCACCAGGCCCAGCGGCTGGGTGCTGGACAGGCGGATGCGCTCGATATCCTGCCAGCCGCGGCGCTCGGTCGGCACCAGCAGATCGACCTCGGCCATGTCGTGCTCGATCAACGCGCAGAAGCCGCTGCTGTCCAGATGATCCAGCCGCAGCCCGCGCCGCGCGCGGGTATCGCGACGCGCCAACGACACCCGCATGCGCAGCGGCTCGCCGGCGACCACCGGTTCGGCCGATACCGCTTCGATACGCAGCGCCGACAGCTGCAGGTGCGCCATGATGCTGCTGGCGATCCCGGCCGTGGCCAGCAACAGCGCCAGCAGCAGCGCCGGGTTGTTGTTGTAGTTCAGTGCGCCCAGCAGCATCGCCAGCAACAATGCGCTGACAAACAGCCCGAAGCGGGTCGGCAACACGTAGATGCGCCGCCGATCCAGCACGATCGGCACGCCTTCCGCGCCCCGCGGCCGCACCAGCAGGCTGAGTCGGCGGACGATGCCGCGCAGGTGCGCACGCACCTGGGTCAGTCCACCGGCACGCTGTGCAGCAACGCCTTGGCCAGTGTCGGCCCGGACGACGATTCGGCTTCCGGCACCAGCCGGTGCCCGGCCACGGCCACAAACAACGCCTGCACGTCTTCGGGCAGCACATGCTCGCGCCCAAGCAGCAGTGCATAGGCCTTGGCCGCGCGCAGCAAGGCGATACCGGCGCGTGGCGACAGGCCTACGCGCACCCCGGCATGCTGGCGGCTACGCAGCAACAGGGCCTGCACATAGCCGATCAGCGCATCGCTGGTATGGATCTGGTTGACCACCCCGCGCAGCGCGACCACGTCGGCGTCGCTCAGTTGCGGGGCGGCCTGGGCAATCAGTTCGCGCCGATCCGTGCCCGACAGCAGCGCACGCTCGGCATCGGCGCTGGGGTAGCCCAGGCTCAGCCGCAGCAGGAAGCGGTCCAGCTGCGAATCCGGCAGCGGGAAGGTGCCGGACAGATCGACCGGGTTCTGCGTGGCAATCACGAAAAACGGCTCCGGCAAGGCATGCGTCACGCCATCCAGCGTCACCTGCTGCTCGGCCATCGCTTCCAGCAGCGAGCTTTGCGTACGCGGCGGAGCCCGGTTGATCTCGTCGGCCAGCAGTACGTTGGTGAACACCGGTCCGGGGTGGAACTGGAACTGCCGCGAGGCAGCGTCGTATACCGATACGCCCAGCACATCGGCCGGCAGCAGATCGGAGGTGAACTGCACGCGCTGGAAGCCCAGCCCCAGGCTGGAGGCCATCGCATGGGCGAGCGTGGTCTTGCCCAGGCCGGGCAGGTCCTCGATCAATAAATGTCCTCCGGACAGCAAGGCCACGAACGCCAGCCGCACTTCCTGCGCCTTGCCCAGCAGCAGCGAATTGACCTGGTCTTGCGCGCGCCGCAGCGATTGGCGCAGCGCATCGGTTAGCATTTCCGTGGAACGCAGCGGTGTCGACATCACAATTCCGTAGGTGGAAAAGAAGAGTGCACAGGGCAATGCAGGGGGACCAACGCGCACATCGCACCTTCGTGATCCTGTGGACACTGGCGACAGCCGTCAAGCTATTGATCGCCGCACGCTTGCCGCTCTTCGTCGACGAGGCCTTCTACTGGCAGGAAGGCCAGCATCTGGCGGCGGCGTATTCGGATCTGCCGGGCATGACCGCCTGGCTGGCGCGGCTGGGCGTGGAGCTGGGCGGACATCATCTGTTGGCGTTGCGGCTGCCGTTTCTGGCCATTTCCGCGCTGATTCCCTGGTTGATCGCGCATATCGCCACGCGCTGGTTCGGCTCCACGCTGGGGTGGCAAGCTGGCAGCCTGACCTTGCTGATGCCGCTGTCGGCCACGCTGGGCATTCTGGCCGTGCCGGATGTGCCGATGGCATTGGCGGCGGTGTTGTGCATGGACGCTGGCGCGCGCCTGCTGCGCGAGGTCGATGCCACCAGCGCGCTGGAGCTCGCCATTGGCCTGGCCATCGGCGCACTCAGCCACTACCGCTTTGTCGGGGTGATCGGGGTGGGCTGCATTGCATTGCTGTGCATCCCGCAGGGGCGTGCGGTGATGCGCGACCCACGCATCTGGATGGCACTGACCGTCGGCGCGGTGAGCTGGCTGCCGCTGCTGTTCTGGAATACCGACCACGACGATGCCGGGTTGCGTTTTCAATTGGTCGACCGGCACCCGTGGCGGTTCCAGATCGGCGGGCTGTGGTTCCTGCTGATCCAGACGGTGGCGGTGACGCCGCTACTGGCCTGGGCGATGGTCAAGGTGGGTCTGGCCGGCACCCGCAGCGGTGGCGGCTCGCGCGCGCAATGGCGCTATTTCGGTCTGCTCGGCGGCATTTCGACCGTGGCGATCTTCGTGCTGGGCTTCTTCAGCGATGCCGAGCGGATCAGCTTCCATTGGCCGCTGCCCGGCTATCTGGCGCTGCTGGTGGCAGTGCCGATGATCCTGATGCGGTGGCCGCATGCGCTGCGGCGTGCCGCCTGGCTGCTTGCGCTGCTCGGCATGCTCGGCGCATACGGCTACTACCTGGCGGTGTCGGTGCCGTCGATTCGCGCCCATGCCGCTGGCGAAAAATACTACCCGCGCAACTTCGCCGGCTGGAACGATCTGGCGCATGCGGTCAAATCCCGGTTGGCGCAGATGCCGCCAGGCACGCGCGTGCTGGCAGAAAATTTCAAGGTGGGCGCCGAGCTCGGCTTCCAGTTGCACGACGCCAAGATCGAGGTGCTGCGTGCCGACTTGAATGATAAGCACGGGCGCAGCGCGCAGCTGCAGCAGTGGGGCCTGCTCAGCGATGGCGCGCGCACCGGGCCACGGCTGCTGGTGCTCTCGCCCAGCGATCAGCGCTACCGCGATCTGTTGAAGCGCTATCACGCCATCTGCGACATGGTCGGCCCGCTACCGCCACCGACGGTGGTCTCTACCGACCATGGTTATCAGCGCTTCCTGCTGTTCGCACTGCCTGCAAAACGCCAGCCCGGGCCGTGCGTGACCCCGGCGATGGCCTGGATCGACGCACCGCTGCCGAACGTCTCGGTGTCCGGCACGTTTGAGGTGCGCGGCTGGGCCTTCAAGGATGGCGTCGGGCTGGCGAATGTCGAGCTGCTACTCGACGGCCGCCCGGTGGCGAACGCCGAATATGGCAGTGCGCTGGACGTGCGCCCGTATTGGAAAATCTCCAACGACCCACAGCACCCCAACGTCGGCTTCACCGCCACGCTCGACGCCCACGCCTTGCCGCCCGGCACGCACTGGTTGGGACTGCGCCTGCACGGCCGAGACGGCAGCGTGGAAGATTGGTGGGAGCAACCCCTCACTGTCAGAGATAATGCCCAGTTGCAGCGATCAAGCGCCCACTAGAGCGGTCCGCAAGAGTCGCCACGCTGTTCAAGCAATCTTCTACGTCGTCCTGCTTCTCGGACCGAAGACGTAGCTGTCGGTGAGGAGTTTTGCAAACCTGTCAGAGGTAACGGACGAACCAAAAACGGTTGGTCGCGCTGGCGGTCGCTAAAATGCACCCACAGGCCATGTGCTTGGCTCCCCGTCGTGAAACGGCCGCTGCTAGCCGACAAGGCAATGAAGGAAAAGCAATTGCCGCGCAAATATAGGGCTTTATCCAGCGACTCCGGCGACCGGCTGGGAGCAGGCCGGGCTTAGGGCAAGCTCTCGCACCAGTTGTTGGATTTTTTGCAGGCACACGCCTTCTCAATTAGGTCTCCACTGCCGGCGTGACGTGGGGATCGCTGACGCCACCGTTGGTGCCAAGTGGTTCTATTGAGTGGTCGGCGTGCTGGCAATGGTCGTTGTCGCCCAGGGTGCTCTAAGCCGATCCATGGCGATTCGCAAACAACCTCCTGAGCCAGCCTTGGCCACGGACTGTACTTGCGGTGGGACAACGGACATCGTGAGGTCTTGCCCAGCCTGCTGCGTCTTGCCGAGCTCAGATGGTTTTATCGAGATCAATGGCTGCAGATTCGGGCGGGTGTTGCGTCGGCGTTGCTGGCAGTGTGGATGCTGCGACGTCTGGTTCAAACTGAGCGTCTGGGTGCTACGGCATACGCCGCCGGACTGATTGGAACCCTGAGTGTCTTCTGGCTGGGAACGAACGGGCATTGGCGCATGCAGACGTTGCTCCCTCATGTCTTCGTGCTCCCAGGGTAAGAGGTAACCCCTGGGTTTTGGGCTTGCCTTCGCGTCTGGTGGTTCAAGCGGTTGACTCGATTCTGGCGCCCTGATTGCAAACGAGGTCTTGCCTTCTATTGGGTCATCGCTGTCGATCACTCAAGGCAGGTCAAATTCCGCTTGCCGTAACAACCGCGCCAGCGCAATCAGCGGTAGGCCCACCAAGGCGGTGGGGTCTTGCGAGCGGACCGCGTCGAACAGGCTCATGCCGAGGCCTTCGCATTTGAAGCTGCCGGCGCAATCCAGGGCCGGTTCGGCGTCCAGGTAGCGTTCGATCTCGGCGATGGTCAGCGCGCGGAGCTGCACCTCGGTCAGGTCCAGCGCGTGCAGCTGGCGTTCCGGGCCGACCAGGCTGACGGCGGTATGGAAGCGCACGGTTTGGCCGGACATGGCAGTCAGCTGCATCCGGGCACGCTCGCGCGTGCCGGGTTTGCCCAACGCCTGGCCGTCCAGGTCGGCGACCTGGTCCGAGCCGATCACCCAGGCGGCCGGGAAGCGGGCTGCCACCGCGGCGGCTTTTTCCACAGCCAGGCGGCTGGCCAGTGCGCTCGGGGATTCGCCCGGCTGTGCCTGCTCATCGACCTCCGGCTGGACGGTGTCGAACTCGAGCTGCAGGCGCCCGAGCAGCTCGCGCCGATAGACAGACGTGGAAGCAAGGATCAGGCGTGGCATCATGGCGCGCTACCGGGGTGGGCAGGGGAGTCTGCCGTCCCGCGGCCCCTGCGGCAATCGCGTGAATGGAGTCATTTGACAGGGCTGCCGCGGGTCTTTAACATTCTGCGGCTTATGTCCGCAAACGTGCCCGAAATGCTGGATGCTTGGCGGATGGTCGCAGCGCGCAGGCGCTTCGACGGCCGCATCCCGCTCTCTGCGATGACCCGTCTGCAGGGAAGTCTTGTCGATACCGACGGCGAATGTGTCTATTCGCTTCAATTCGATCAAGACCCTCTGCTCAAGGTCGCCTATGTCGAACTCGGTATCGATGTGGAGCTTCCGCTGGCCTGCCAGCGCAGCCTGCAACGCTTTCTGTATCCGGTGCAAATCAGACAGCGTCTTGGTTTGATCCGTGACGAGGCCGACGAAGCTGCATTGCCGGCCGAGTACGAAGCGTTGCTGGTGCCGGAAGATGGCATGCTGCGGGCAGTCGACATGATCGAGGACGAACTGGTGCTGTCAGTGCCAGTGGTGCCGGTGGCGCCGGGTAGCGAAGCGATCGACGCCGAATGGGTTCCGACCCAGGAAGAGCAAGACAAGGCCAGTCCGTTCGCGGCGCTGGCAGCGTTGAAGAAACAGTAACCGCCGCTGTTAAGGGCGGTAAGACAGGTCGAGGCGGGCGTAGAGCGTGCTGTTCGACTCAACAGACAAGTTATCGAACTAAAGTTGGAGCAATCCCATGGCTGTGCAGAAATCCCGTGTCACCCCGTCCCGCCGCGGCCAGCGTCGTTCGCACGATGCCCTGACCGCCAAGCAGCTGTCGACCGACCCGACCAGCGGCGAGATCCATCTGCGCCACCACATCACCGCTGACGGTTATTACCGCGGCAAGAAGGTGATCGCGACCAAGTCGTCGGCCGTCCAAGAAGATTGATCCGTGGCGCCCGCCGCGTTCGACGCGGCCGGGTGACTCTCGCTTCTTCAGGAGCCGCCGGTCACCGCGGCTCTTGCAACAGGGAACAGTATGAGCAAGCGGATCTATTCCAGAATCGCGGGCACGGGTAGCTATTTGCCCGAAAAGGTGTTGACCAACGACGACATGTCGAAGATCGTCGACACCAGCGATGAATGGATCTTCTCGCGCACTGGCATCCGTGAACGTCACATCGTTGCCGACGACCAGACCACCAGCGATCTGGCGTATTTCGCCTCGCTGAAGGCGATGGAAGCGGCCGGTGTGACCGCCGACGAGATCGATCTGATCGTCATCGGTACCACCACCCCGGACCTGATCTTTCCGTCGACCGCCTGCTTGTTGCAGGCCCGGCTGGGTAACGTCGGTTGCGGTGCGATGGACGTCAATGCTGCCTGCTCGGGTTTTGTCTACGCGCTCAGCGTGGCCGACAAGTTCGTACGCAGTGGCGACGCCAAGACCGTACTGGTGGTTGGCGCAGAAACCCTGACCCGCATCGTCGACTGGACTGATCGCACCACCTGCGTGCTGTTCGGCGATGGCGCCGGCGCGGTGATCCTCAAGGCCGACGAAGAAACCGGCATCCTCAGCACCCATTTGCACGCTGATGGCAGCAAGAAAGAGCTGCTGTGGGATCCGGTGGGGGTCTCGGTGGGGTTCGGCGAAGGCAAGAATGGCGGCGGCGCGTTGCTGATGAAGGGCAACGACGTCTTCAAGTATGCGGTCAAGGCGCTGGACTCGGTGGTCGACGAGACTCTGGCGGCAAATGGCTACGACAAGCACGACCTGGATTGGCTGATTCCGCATCAGGCCAACCTGCGCATCATTGAAGCCACTGCCAAGCGGCTGGAGCTGCCGATGGAGCAGGTGGTCGTTACCGTGGATCGCCATGGCAATACGTCGTCTGCGTCGGTGCCGCTGGCACTGGACGAGGCGGTCCGCTCCGGTCGCGTGCAGCGTGGGCAGTTGCTGTTGCTGGAAGCCTTCGGTGGCGGCTTCACCTGGGGCTCGGCGCTGCTGCGCTACTGACGTTTCTGCGTCCTGCGCGCAAATAGGTGCGCACGTCCACTCAAGCGGATTCGTGCATGGCGGGGGCGCGCGTCTTTACCTTGCGGTGGTGGCAATCTTGCCTCCCGGGGCGTGTGTACGGTTTCGGAGCGTTTGAATTTCCGTGACGGGCAGCGCCCGGTCTTAGGTCGCGTGATTCGCTTGATTCGCCAGATGCGACCCGTTTGCGGGCCAGGGCGTCGGGCAGGCCGGCGGGCAGGTAAATTCAGCGCATGCACCCCGCCCACGACCCCGACTTCGTCGCCTTGCTCACCGGTAGTTACCGGCGGTTTGCAGGCCGCCCGTTGGTCGCAGATCGACCGATCGAGCCCGATTGGCTATATCGCGATGCGCCTTTCGCCCTGCTTGCGCACGATACCGATGCAGACCCGCGGTTTGTCTATGCGAACCAGGCGGCGCAGCGCGTTTTCGGCTATAGCTGGGGCGAGTTCGTCGGCATGCCATCGCGGCTATCGGCAGAATTGCCGGAACGAGCGGAACGTCAGCGGTTGCTCGATGCGGTCACCCGCGACGGCGTCGTAAGCGGCTACGCGGGTGTGCGGATCGCGAAGGATGGTTCACGCTTCCGGATCGCCGGGGGTGTGGTCTGGCAGCTGGTCGATGAGGACGGGGTGCTGCGTGGACAAGCGGCGGCATTTCCGCTGCCGGGGTAGGCAAGGCGCAGCTGGCAGCACCGGGTGCGCCCGGCCCTTCAGCTTCCTCGCTGGCGTTGCGGGCGCTGGCCGCGCCGCCTTCGCCGGCAGCGCTTTCATCATCGAACCCGAATAGCGGCGCGTCAGCGCGACTGCTGCCGTTGCGCGCACGGCCCGACCCCGCCCGGTGTGCGGTTTTGCGAAGTGGCGACACGTCCGCGCGGCCATCTGCATACGCGGCAGTACAGACGCCGGGGCGATTTCGCACGTATGATCCCGGCTCGATTTTTGTAGGCAGCAACGCGTGACCGAATCCACTCTCGCCTTCGTGTTTCCCGGCCAGGGCTCGCAGTCCTTGGGCATGCTGGCCGAATTGTCCGAACTGCACCCGCAGATTCGCGACACGTTTGCCGAAGCCTCCGAAGGCGCTGGCGTCGACTTATGGGCCTTGTCCCAGGGCGGCCCGGAAGAAATGCTCAATCGCACCGAATACACCCAGCCCGCCTTGTTGGCCGCGGGCGTGGCGGTGTGGCGGCTGTGGACTGCCCAGCGCGGGCAGCGCCCGACGCTGCTGGCGGGACACAGCTTGGGCGAATACACCGCGCTGGTCGCGGCCGGCGCCTTGTCGCTGCACGATGGTGCGCATCTGGTGCGGTTGCGCGGCCAGTTCATGCAGGCTGCGGCACCGGCGGGCGTCGGCGCGATGGCTGCGGTGCTGGGCGCAGAAGATGCCGTGGTACAGGAGGTCTGTGAGCAGGCGTCCGGTAGCGACGTCGTGGTGCCGGCCAACTTCAATTCGCCCGGTCAGATCGTGATTGGCGGCCACGCTGCGGCGGTGGATCGCGCGCTGGCACTGCTGGCCGAACGCGGCGTGCGCAAGGCGGTCAAGCTGGCCGTGAGCGTGCCATCGCACACCCCGCTGATGCGCGATGCCGCCAACCAGCTCGGCGAGGCAATGGCCGGGCTGACCTGGCACGCCCCGCAGATTCCGGTGGTGCAGAACGTGGACGCGCGCGTACATGAAGGCAACACGGCCATCCGCCAGGCGTTGGTGGAGCAGCTCTACCTGCCGGTGCAATGGACCGGCTGCGTGCAGGCGCTCGCCAGCCGGGGCATCACCCGCGTTGCCGAATGCGGCCCGGGCAAGGTGCTGAGCGGGCTGATCAAGCGGATCGACAAGAGTCTGGACGCACGGCCGCTGGCAACGCCTGCCGACTATGCCGGCGCGCTCGACGCGTGGGCGCACTGATCCAACGCCGCTGCCGGTGGTGCCGGCACCCCTCGACGTTCGCGGCCACGGTTGCGGCGTCCCCCATCGAGGAACAGCAATCATGAGCAAGCCCCTGCAGGGCGAAATCGCCCTCGTCACCGGCGCCAGTCGCGGCATCGGTGCGGCCATTGCCGACACCCTGGCCGCCCAGGGCGCCACGGTCATCGGCACCGCCACCTCGACCTCCGGCGCTGCGGCGATCGGCGAGCGTCTGGCGGCCCACGGCGGACACGGCCGTGAACTGAACGTCACCGACGCGGTTGCGGTCGATGGCCTGATCGATGCCATCGGCAAGGAGTTCGGCGCCATCTCGATCCTGGTCAACAACGCCGGCATCACCCGCGACAATCTGTTGATGCGGATGAAGGACGACGACTGGCAGGCGATTATCGACACCAACCTGACCAGCGTGTTCCGCACCTCCAAGGCGGTCATGCGCGGCATGATGAAGGCGCGCAAGGGCCGCATCATCAATATCGCCTCGGTGGTGGGCGTGACCGGCAATCCGGGCCAGACCAACTATGCCGCCGCCAAGGCCGGCATCATCGCGTTCTCCAAATCGCTGGCCAAGGAAATTGGCTCGCGCGGGGTGACCGTGAATGTGGTGGCGCCCGGTTTTATCGACACCGACATGACCAAGGCGCTGCCGGACGAGGCCAGGACCGCCTTGTTGCAACAGATTGCGCTGGGTCATCTGGGCCAGCCGGAAGACATCGCCAATGCGGTGGCGTTTCTGGCCGGCCCGACGGCCCGCTACATCACCGGTGAGACCCTGCACGTCAACGGCGGCATGTACATGCCGTAAGCGTGCGGCGCCGGGAGGCGCTAAGTGGCTGATCGGCCGGGAGTTGTGATGCAATGCAAGGCCCGGTCGCTTCCACTACACTATCCAACGCGGCCATCGCAGCAGCGATGGCATTTTGTGAGTCCCTCACAGGAGCACCGCACATCGTGTGCGGGGATCCTGAAACTCGAACCACCACTACTCCAGCTGGAGCGATATCCCCAATGAGCACCATCGAAGAACGCGTCAAGAAAATCGTCGTCGAACAACTCGGCGTCAAGGAAGAGGAAGTCACCACCAGCGCATCGTTCGTCGATGACCTGGGTGCCGACTCGCTGGACACCGTCGAGCTGGTGATGGCGCTGGAAGAAGAGTTCGAGTGCGAGATCCCGGACGAAGAAGCCGAGAAGATCACCTCGGTGCAGCAGGCGATCGACTACGTCAAGGCTCACGTCAAGAGCTGATGCGTTGTTCCTGATCGCGGCGGCGTGCATCGAGCCGCTGCCGCATCAGACATTCCATGGGGCCGCTGATGCGGCCCTGTGTTTTTCAAGTGTCACCCGCAAACCCCAAGCACCGTCCGTTCCGTGGTGAGGAGATCTGCAATGAGTCGTCGTGTTGTCGTTACCGGCATGGGCATGGTGTCGCCGCTGGGCAATGATCTGGCCACCAGCTGGGATGGAATCGTCCACGGCCGCTCGGGCATTGGCCCGATCACGCAGATCGATGCCTCGCAGTTCACCACCAAGATCGCCGGTGAAATCAAGAATTTCGACCCCACGCTTTTTGTGTCCGCCAAGGACGTCAAGAAGATGGATTCGTTCATCCACTACGGTGTCGGCGCCTCGTTCATGGCGCTGGACGATTCCGGCCTGGAAATCGACGAAAGCAATGCCGAACGCGTGGGCGCCATTCTCGGCTCCGGCATCGGCGGCCTGCTCGGCATTGAAGAGCAGACCATCAAATTCCATGAGGGCGGCGCACGCAAGATTTCGCCGTTCTATGTGCCCAGCACCATCATCAACATGCTGCCCGGCCAGGTGAGCCTGATCAAAGGGCTGAAGGGCCCGACGTTCTCGGCGGTATCGGCCTGCGCCACGTCCAATCATTCGATCGGCACCGCGATGCGCATGATCCAGCACGGCGATGCCGACGTGATGCTGGCGGGCGGTGCCGAGCGCGGCTCCTCGCCGAGTTCGGTGGGCGGCTTTTGCGCGATGAAAGCGATGTCCACCCGTAACGATGATCCCACCGGCGCCTCGCGGCCATGGGACAAGCAGCGCGATGGCTTCGTGCTGGGCGACGGCGCCGGCGTGCTGGTGCTGGAAGAGTACGAACACGCCAAGGCGCGTGGCGCGCGCATCTATGCCGAACTGGTCGGCTTCGGTGCCAGCTCCGATGCGTTCCACATGACCGCCCCCAGCGAAGACGGCGAGGGCGCGGCGCGCAGCATGGCGGCAGCGTTGCGCGATGCCAAGCTCAATCCCGAGCAGATCGGCTACCTCAACGCGCACGGCACCTCCACGCCGCTGGGCGACCTGGCCGAAACGATGGCGATGAAGCGCGCGCTGGGCGATCACGCCTACAAGACCATGGTGAGCTCGACCAAGTCGATGACCGGACACCTGCTCGGCGCGGCTGGCGGTGTGGAAGCGATCTTCTCGGTGATGGCGCTGCACACCGGCATCATCCCGCCGACCATCAACCTGGAAGAGCCAAGCGACGGCTGCGACCTGGATTACGTGCCGAACGTCGCGCGCGAGGTGCAGGTGGATGCGGTGATGTCCAACGGCTTCGGCTTTGGCGGCACCAACGGCACGCTGGTGTTCAAGCGCGTTTGACTCTGCAAATCGGTCGCGTGGCCGTCATTGGCGCGCGATCTGCCTGGCTGCCGCATGCACTGCCGGCGTGCGGGTTGATGTTCCATCCTGCGATCAACCGTTGATCCACTCCTCGCGTGCGCTGCGTACGGCAGCGGCGCGCCTGTACCTCACGCCATGCCGGACCGATGACGCTTACCCGATCACTGCATGCGGACATCGACCTGCTGGCGCTGCATCGGCTGTCACCGCAGCGCTATCCGGCCCTGCTGGAATCCAGCGCTTCCGGCACCGAGCACGGTCGCTGGGATGTCCTGCTGCTGGCGGAGGGGCCATGCCTGCGGCTGGATCCGGACGGACGCACGCGCGATGGCACTGGGCAAGTGCTGGAGGGCGGTTTCCTGGCGGCGCTGGATGCCGCCTGGCAGGCCGAGCGGGTGCCGCACGCGCCTGCGAGCCCCTGGCCATTTCGCGGCGGTTGGGCGCTATTGCTGGATTACGAGTTGGCAGCGCAGGTCGAACCGATTCTGCAGTTGCCGACGCGCAGCGATGGCGTGCCCACCGCGCTGGCCTTGCGCGCGCCGGCAGCGGTGCTGCGCGATCGCCTGCACGGGCGCTGCGTGGCGCTGGCAGAGCCGGGTCGGGAGGAGTTGTTGCAGCAGATCGGCGAGGACATTGCTGCCTGCGCCGCACTGCCGCCGCTGCCTGCCTGGGCCGGGCCGCTTGCGGTGGACGAAGATGCCCCCGAGCGTTTTACCGCGGCAGTGGAGCGCGTGCTCGATTACCTGCGCGCCGGCGATGTGTTCCAGGCCAATATCTCGCGCGCCTGGCACGCGGCATTCGCTGCGGTGGTCGATCCTGCCGCCTTGCATACGCGCCTGCGTGCAGCCAATCCGGCGCCGTTCGCCGGCCTGTTCGTGGCAGCCGGGCGTGCAGTGGCCAGTTCCTCGCCCGAACGGCTGGTCTCGGTACAGGGCGATGTGGTGCAGACGCGTCCGATCGCCGGAACACGCGCGCGGTTTGCCGGCGACGACGATGCTGCACGTATTCGTGAGCTGGTGGGGCATCCGAAAGAGCGCGCCGAGCACGTGATGCTGATCGATCTGGAGCGCAACGACCTGGGCCGCCTTTGCGCGCCGGGCACCGTGGAGGTGGACGAGTTGATGTGCGTGGAGAGCTATGCGCATGTGCATCACATCGTCAGCAACGTGCGCGGGCGCCTGCGCGCCGGGGTAACGCCCGGTGAGGTAATTGCCGCGGTGTTTCCCGGTGGCACCATTACCGGTTGCCCGAAGGTGCGCTGCATGCAGGTCATCGCCGAGCTCGAACAGACTGCGCGTGGGGCCTATACCGGCGCATTGGGCTGGCTCAATCGCGATGGCGACATGGATCTGAATATCCTGATCCGCACTGCCGAGGTGGCCGGTCGCCAGGTGCGGTTCCGCACCGGGGCCGGGATCGTGGTGGATTCGGATCCGCAGCGCGAGCTGGACGAAACCCGCGCCAAGGCGCGTGGCGTGTTGCGTGCGATCGAGCAGACATGAGCGCTTCAACGGGACATCACCGGCGCGCGGTATCCTGCGCGGCGCAGGGGCAATGACGAGGTGGGTGTGGCGGTGACTGGCAAACGCGGATGTCTGGCCGTGCTGGGCACGGTGTTGCTGCTTGCAGCGCTACTGGCGATTGCCGCCGTGGTGGCGTGGCGGCATTACCTGCACTTCGCCGATACCCCCGTGGCCGCGAGCGCGCCCAGCGTGGTGATTGCGCCCGGCGATTCGCTCAAGGCCACGTTGCGCAAACTGCGTGCTGCCGGCCTGGCGCAGGGCACCGAGCTGGAATGGCAGCTGTTGGCGCGCCAGGTCGGTGCGGCCGGCAAGCTCAAGGTGGGCGAGTATGCGCTGTCGCCGGCGCTGTCGCCGCGTGAGCTGCTGACGCGCATGCGCCAGGGGCGGGTGATCCAATACCGCTTCACGATCGTGGAAGGCTGGAATTTCCGTCAGCTGCGCGCCGCCCTGGCGACTGCCACGCCGCTGCAACATTCCATCAATGCGCTGGACGATGCGGCACTGATGGCCCGGCTGGGATTTGCCAAGCAGCATCCGGAAGGACGCTTCCTGCCGGAGACCTATGTGTACCAGCGTGGCGACAGCGACATCGATGTGCTCAAGCGCGCGCATGCGGCCATGGACAAGGCATTGGCGCAGGCCTGGGAGCAGCGCGCCCCGAACCTGCCGCTCGCCTCGCCGGAGCAGGCATTGATCCTGGCCTCGATCATCGAAAAGGAAACGGCGCTGGCCTCCGAGCGCCCGCTCATCGCCGGGGTGTTCCTGCGCCGCTTGCAGCTGGGCATGAAGCTGCAGACCGACCCCACCGTGATCTATGGCATCGGCAGCAGCTACGACGGCAATATCCGTCGCCGCGACCTGACCACCGATACGCCGTACAACACCTACACCCGCACCGGCCTGACGCCGACGCCGATCGCCATGCCGGGGCGCGAGGCGCTGCTGGCGGCGGTGCGGCCGGCGCCCGGCGAAGCGCTGTATTTCGTGGCGGTGGGCGATGGCACCGGCGCGCACGCGTTTTCGGCCACGTTGGCCGAACATAACGCAGCGGTAGCGCGCTATCTGCAGCGCCGCCGGCTGCCGAGCACGCCGCAGACGGAGACCACGCCATGACCGCCGCATTTTCGCCCTGGCAGCAGCGCGCCTTCGACCAGACCGTGGCTGCGCTGGATGCGGGGCGGCTCGGACATGGGTTGCTGATCTGCGGCCCGCAAGGTCTGGGCAAGCGCGCGGTCGCCCTGGCCCTGGCCGAGCACGTCCTGGCCAGTTCGCCAGACCCGGCGCTGGCGCAGCGCACACGCCAGCTGATTGCCGCCGGTACCCATCCGGACCTGCAACTGGTCTCGTTCATTCCCAATCGCACCGGCGACAAACTGCGTACCGAGATCATCATCGAGCAGGTGCGCGAAATTTCGCAGAAACTCGCGCTGACCCCGCAGTACGGCATCGCGCAGGTCGTGATCGTCGACCCGGCCGATGCGATCAATCGCTCGGCCTGCAATGCCTTGCTCAAGACCCTGGAAGAACCCTCGCCAGGGCGCTACCTGTGGTTGATCAGCGCGCAGCCAGCGCGTCTGCCGGCGACCATCCGCAGCCGTTGCCAGCGCCTGGAATTCAAGCTGCCGCCCGCGCACGAGGCGCTGGCCTGGTTGCTGTCCCAGGGTGTGAGCGAGCGCGCCGCGCAGGAAGCGCTGGACGCCGCGCGCGGCCACCCCGGCCTGGCCGCGCAGTGGTTGCGCGAAGATGGCCTGGCCGTGCGGCGTGCGGTTGCGCAGGATCTGGAGCAGATCGCCAGTGGGCGCGCTGGCGCCGTCGATGTCGCGCAGCGGTGGACCAACGATGGCCAGGCCGACCAACGCCTGCGCCATGCTGCCGATCTGGCATTGGCACAGGCATCGGCCGGCTTGACCGATCCATCGCGGTTGCACAAGCTGGCGACCTGGTTCGACGCTGCCAACCGCACCCGCGATCTGCTGCGCACCACCGTCCGCGCCGACCTGGCAGTGACGGAATTATTGCTGTCCTGGCGCGAGGGAGAGCGCCAGCCACGTCCTAGGGGAACTCGATGAGTGCAATGAATGCACGCCAAGGCATTTTGTCGCTGGCGTTGAAAGACAAGCCAGCGCTCTACAGCGCCTACATGCCGTTCGTGAAAGGCGGCGGCATCTTCGTGCCCACGCCCAAGCGCTACATGCTGGGCGACGAAGTCTTCCTGCTGCTGACCCTGCCGGACTCCAGCGAGCGTCTGCCGGTCGCCGGCAAGGTCATCTGGACCACGCCTGCCGGCGCGCAGGGCAACCGCGCCGCCGGCATCGGCGTGCAGTTCCCCGACGGCCCGGAAGGCGAGGCGGTACGCAACAAGATCGAGACGCTGCTGGCCGGATTGACCACCTCGGACAAGCCGACGCATACGATGTAAGCGGCAGGGGCAGGGCGAGATGCCAGTGAGGCTCGCGGTAGAGCTGCTAGGTCATCGCGGCAGACCGGTGCGATGAATGTGCGATCTGGCTGGCGTGAAAGAGAGCAGGTAAACAGTTGTTGACGACCGCCGCCGCTGCCCTATAATGTGCGGCTCGCGTCACCGGGCGGTTAGCTCAGCGGTAGAGCATTGCCTTCACACGGCAAGGGTCACAGGTTCGAACCCTGTACCGCCCACCATGAATTCAGTGTCAAACGAAAGCCGGCGAAAGCCGGTTTTTTCGTAGTTGCAGCGCATCAAGCACAGGCTTGGTGATATGACTGCGCGCAGTCACCTTTCGATGCAGCGATACAGGCGGTCACCACCGCCAACTCGGCGGTATGGCATGCGATCGCTGGCTTCCGTGACATGCGGGAGGCTGGGGACGCAGGGGTCCCCTTTGAGCTCATTATCGATGGCGACTACATTGCTACCGAGCCATTTCCCGGTCTTGGCGTGAACTGGACCTTTAAGGAAGGTCTGAACAACGCGATCGGAGGATGTGGTAAGCCATATCGGTCGCGGTGACCGCGCTCAGATCCTCGGTTTTTCGCCGTTTTTGGCGCTTTTTCGGGGTATCGTCCCGATTACGGGCGCACCTACCCCGCGGCGGTAATGAACTCTTTGCGCTTCAGCCACAGATTCGACAGCGCAAACAGCATCAGCATCTGTGCGGTGTTCTTCGCCAAACCGCGATAGCGCACCTTGACGTAGCCAAACTGGCGCTTGATCACCCGAAACGGGTGTTCCACCTTTGCACGCAGGCTGGCTTTTGTGTGCTCCCAGCGCTTGGCCAACTTCAGTTCGCGCTTGTTCTTAATCTGCTTCAGCTTCGAGGGCTTCTCCGCGATCAGGTAGCGCAGTTTGCGCTTGCGCTTCATCTCCTCGCGTTTCTCAAGCCCGGTGTAGCCGCTGTCCGCGCACAGCGTGTCCTCCTTGCCGTGCAGCAGCTTGTGCGCTTGTGTGATATCGGCCACGTTGGCCGCCGTGCACTCCACGTGGTGCACCAGCCCGGAGTCATCGTCCACCCCGATGTGCGCCTTCATCCCGAAGTAGTACTGGTTGCCCTTCTTGGTTTGGTGCATCTCCGGATCGCGCTCGCCATCCTTGTTCTTGGTCGAGCTGGGCGCAGCGATGATCGTGGCGTCCACGATCGTCCCGCCGCGCAAGCTCTGCCCCTTGCGCGACAGGTGCGCGTTGACCCGATTGAACAGCTTGCGCGCCAAATCGTGCTGCTCCAACAGATGGCGGAAGTTGAGAATCGTCGTCTCGTCCGGCACCTCATCCAGCCCGCCGATCTTGGCGAAACGGCGCATCGACACCGTGTCGTACAGCGCTTCTTCCGCCGATGGATCGCTCAGTGCATACCACTGCTGCAAAAAGTGGATGCGCAGCATGGTCTCCAGCCGATACGGCTGTCGCCCCGGCTGCCCCGACTTCGGGTAGTGCGGCTCGATCAGCGCCAGCAGGTCCTTCCACGGCACGACCTGGTCCATCTCGGCCAAGAACACCTCACGCCGCGTCCGCTTGCGCTTGCCGTTGTACTCCGCGTCGCCGAAGGTCAGCTGCATCGAAATCGTCTACTCGGGTCGTTGATCGATTGTGGCAGATCACGATGGATTGTTCAGAGTTTCCTTAAGGTTTACCCGGAACAGTTGCGGGAGCGCGCGCAGGAAGTGGTTCGATATACCGCGCGTCAAGCAATCGTCGAAATCTCTGATGCCATGTGGAGGTATGCGTTGGCATCAGACCTCAAGCGGAGCGATGAAAGTGAGCCCGCGGTTGTCTTGCTGCGCGCCTTGCGTAACGCATATGCCCATCGTAGGGATGACTGGGCTTTCGGTAAGGCTGAGCTGCCGCTTCGGTGGCGGCAGCTGGATCTTGTTCCTGGGATGCAGGGTCTACCAGTCAGCGAGACCATTTTTCTCAATGAACAACTGTTACTCATCAACGACGCGATCTATCTGCTCGATCCCGACAGCACTTTGACGAGGCAGGTTCATCGTTGAACTGGGCGCTACACGGTTTGCTTGGCCTATCGACTGCGAGAGCAACCAGCTGCGGTGCTGGTATCGCCGTGCTTAACTGAGAGCGGAGTCCGGCACCATTCGCGCCAGACGCTGCGTTTAAGCACTTTTCGCTAGGACGGGTGCCTTGCGAGCTCGACAGGGACTTGCCATCCTGCAAGGCCCCGGATCGAGATGGAGTGGCGATGAAGACGCTGCTTGGAAGTGCGCTGGTTGCGACGTTGCTGTTGGCCGGGTGTGCGCGCGACGTGGGCGAGCAATTCGTGGGCAAGTGGGTCAATGTGAAGTCGGAAAAGCACGTGCTGAGCATCGAGCACAATGGCGAGAGCTTCATCATTCGCGACACCCAACCGGAGCTGTTCGGCAATGGCGTCAAGACCCGCAATCATCCGGCATTGCTGACCAAGGGCGTGCTGCAGGTATCCAACGGGGTGGGCACGGTCAACTACGCGATCGATGATGCGACCGGCAAGTTGAGCACGGGCGATACCGAGTACACGCGGGTCAAGTGACGGCAAGACGCTTGGTCAACGGCATGCGATGGAGGCGCGGTGTTGCGGCAGGCGAGTTGATCGTGTCACCAGCTAGCTGCCTCATGTCTTCTGATTGCGGCGCACACGGTGGTCAGCGTGGGCTGGGCATCCATGCGCCGAGCGCGCATGCCATGCCGTCATCTGCCGCTTGAGTGTGGAAGGTCGCGCATGCCTGTGTGGTCTGATCAGTCGTGCGAGTTCGCGCTTGCACTATGTACGCGACGCCACCGCCTGCGCCTGCATCCAGCGCCACAGCGTGGTGCGCGAGACGCCGAGCGCTTGCGCGGCGAGGGTGCGGTTGCCGTTGGCGCGGTCGAGCGCTGCGCGGACTGCGCTGGCGGTGAGCTGCAGGCGAGAGGTCGCCAAATCGGCATGCTCAAGCGGTGCGCCGCGGTTGTCGGGAGGAGTATCGAATAATTCCGGCGCCCAGCGTCCGAGTTGCTCCAAACTCAGGCTGTCGTGCGGTTGGGCTTTCCAGTGAATGCATAGCCGTTCCACCAAATTGCGCAGCTCGCGCACATTGCCGGGCCAGCTGTGTTGTTGCAGGCATTGCAGTGCAGCTGGCGATAGCGGCGATGGCATGCTGCCGAGTTGCTGGAAAAAATGCGCAAGCAATAAGGCAATGTCGCGGTGGCGGTGTCGTAGCGGCGGTAGTGCAATGCGCAGCGCGGCAAGACGATAGAACAGGTCGCGGCGGAAGCGGCCCTGTTCGACCAACTGCTGCAGTTCCTGCAGGCTGGCGGCAACCACGCGCACGTCGATCGCAACGGGCACAGTTGCGCCGACGCGCAGCACTTCACGTTCTTCCAGGACGCGCAGTAGCCGGGTCTGCAACGGCATGGGCAATTCGCCGATTTCGTCGAGGAACAGCGTGCCGTCCTGCGCAGCTTCGATCAGACCGGTGTGGCCGCCGCGACGGGCACCGGTAAAGGCGCCGTCGCTGTAGCCGAACAGTTCCGCCTCCAGCAACGATTCGCTGATGGCGCCACAGTTGATCGCCACGAAACGGCCGCGGCGACGACTGCCGGCATGCAGTTGTCGCGCGACCAGTTCCTTGCCGGTGCCGGTTTCGCCGCTGATCAACACGGTGCCGGCATGCGGTGCGTAGAGCTGCACCAGCTCGCGCACGCCCCGCATTGCGCTGTCTTCGCCCAGCAGGGCGTCGGCGCGTCGCGCGCGGCGAGGCGCGGTACGGCCGGCGAAGCGATCGGTGCCTGGAGCGACGCCCAGCGTGATGGCCTGTTCCAGCGCGTGACGCACCGAATCGGCCGAATACAGCAGCACGCCAGGCAGCCCGGCCTGCTCGGCGAAATCGATCGCCATGCCGGTGCCGACAATGACCTGGATGCCGCTGGCGCGCAGATCGGCGATGCAGTGGCGTGCGTCTTCGGCGGTGACGAAACGGCGGTGTTCGATTTCCAGATCGAAGCTGTGCTGAAACGCGCGGAACGACGGCACATCGGTGGCGTGGGTGACCACGCCGATGCGTGGCGCAATGCGGCGCGCACGCGCCAGCGCTTCCATCAGATCGAACCCGGTGGCCTGGATGGGCGCCAAGGGCAGCGCGAGCCGGCTGCGCAGGTACGCCGCATTGGATCCGCCGGCCACCAGCGCGTCGCAGCGCTCGCGGCGCAGGCGCTGGCCGATGACCTCGACCGCTTCGGCAAAGCCGAGGTTGATCTGCTCGATGCGCGCGCGCTGGTCGAACTCGGGAATGACATCGGCCAGCAGGCCGGTCAGGCGCGAGACGCTGACGGTCCAGATGATGGGCAAGGAGGCGTCTGCGGTTTCCGGAAGGACAGGGCTGCGCATGACGTTGCCGCGTTTCAAAGGTGTTTCATGGTGGGCCATTTGTTGCATGAGTGCAACGAACGGTCGGCAGAGGTCCATAGGAATCAATGGCTTGCACTTGGCATGGTGTTTGCGCCTGTACGGTTATCCCACTCAAGGAACCGCCATGACGCCCTCGTCCACTCCCTCCGCTGGCACGCGGTTTCGCGCAGCACTGGCTGCCGAATCGCCGTTGCAGGTGATCGGTGCGATCAATGCCAACCATGCGCTGTTGGCGCAACGCGCCGGCTATCAGGCGATCTACCTGTCAGGCGGCGGCGTGGCGGCCGGGTCGCTGGGGTTGCCGGACCTGGGCATCAACACGCTGGAAGATGTGCTGATCGACGTGCGGCGTATCACCGACGTGTGCGAGTTGCCGCTGTTGGTGGATGTGGACACCGGTTTTGGCCCGAGCGCGTTCAATATCGAGCGCACCATCAAGTCGCTGATCAAGGCGGGCGCGGGCGGCTGCCATATCGAAGACCAGGTTGGTGCCAAGCGCTGCGGTCACCGGCCGGGCAAGGAGATCGTGAGCCAGGGCGAGATGGTGGATCGGGTCAAGGCCGCGGCCGATGCCAAGACCGATGCGGCGTTCTTCCTCATTGCGCGCACCGATGCAATCCAGATGGAAGGCGTGGATGCGGCGATCGAACGCGCCATCGCCTGCGTGGAAGCGGGTGCGGACGGCATCTTCGCCGAAGCTGCCTACGACCTGGAGACCTACAAACGCTTCGTCGATGCGGTAGGCGTGCCGGTGCTGGCCAACATCACCGAATTCGGCAAGACCCCGCTGTTTACGCGCGACCAGCTGGCGCAAGCCGGCGTGGCGATCCAGCTGTTTCCGCTGTCGGCATTTCGCGCGGCCAACAAGGCCGCCGAGGCGGTCTATGCCGCAATTCGGCGCGACGGCCATCAGCAGGGCGTGCTGGACAGCATGCAGACGCGCGAAGAGCTGTACGAACGCATCGGCTATCACGATTACGAGCAGCGCCTGGATGCGTTGTTTGCGCGCAAAGGCGCATGATTACGCGCTGCTGACCAACTTCATTGCCACCTCGCACGCCACGCCGCGACACCACACAGTTTGGGAGCTCATCGCATGAACGACACTGTCACTCCTGGTTTCAAGCCGAAAAAATCCGTTGCCTTGTCCGGCACTGCCGCCGGTAACACGGCCCTGTGCACGGTGGGGCGCAGCGGTAACGATCTGCATTACCGCGGTTACGACATTCTCGACCTGGCCAGCACCAGCGAGTTCGAAGAGATTGCGTACCTGCTGGTGCACGGCAAGCTGCCCAACAGCGGCGAACTGCGCGGCTACAAGGCCAAGCTGCGCTCGCTGCGCGGTGTGCCGGCAGCGGTGAAAATTGCGCTGGAACAGTTGCCGCCGTCAGCGCATCCGATGGATGTGATGCGCACCGGCGTGTCGGTGCTGGGCTGCCTGCAGCCGGAAAAAGACGACCACAACCACCCGGGTGCGCGCGACATCGCCGACAAGTTGATGGCCTCACTCGGTTCGATGCTGCTGTACTGGTATCACTACAGCCACAACGGCAAGCGCATCGAGGTGGAGACCGACGACGATTCCATCGGTGGGCATTTCCTGCATTTGCTGCACGGGTTTGCGCCCAAGGACTCGTGGGTGCGCGCGATGCACACCAGCCTGATCCTGTATGCAGAGCACGAGTTCAATGCATCCACGTTTGCCTGCCGCGTGATTGCCGGCACCGGCAGCGACATGTACAGCGCCATCGCCGGTGGTATCGGCGCGCTGCGTGGTCCCAAGCATGGCGGCGCCAATGAAGTCGCGTTCGAAGTGCAGAAGCGCTACGACACGCCGGACGAAGCCGAGGCCGACATCAAGGCGCGGGTGGAGCGCAAGGAAGTGGTGATCGGCTTCGGGCACCCGGTGTATACGGTGTCCGACCCGCGCAACAAGGTGATCAAGGACGTGGCGCGCGAGCTCTCCGACGAACAGGGCAGCCGCAAGATGTACGACATCGCCGAACGTCTGGAAAGCGTGATGTGGGACATCAAGAAGATGTTTCCGAACCTGGACTGGTTCAGTGCGGTGAGCTACCACATGATGGGTGTGCCGACGGCGATGTTCACCCCGCTGTTCGTGCTGGCGCGCACGGCCGGCTGGAGCGCGCACATCATCGAGCAGCGCGTGGACGGCAAGATCATTCGGCCCTCGGCCAATTACACCGGGCCGGAAGATCAGGTGTTCGTGCCGCTGGATCAGCGTTCTTGAGTCGCTATGAGGGCGATACCGGCCCTCATTGCCTTATTCCCTGGTTTCCCCGTTCCCTCATCCGCCCGTCGGGCACCTTCTCCCGCTTGCGGGAGAAGGACAAAGTGAATGCAAACTCCTCGGCCGCCTTGTGATATCGCCAGCCATGAATAGCCAGTACCGCAAGCCCTTGCCGGGCACCTCGTTGGATTACTTCGATGCACGCGCCGCCGTCGATACGCTGCAGCCCGGTGCGTATGCGAGCTTGCCGTATACCGCACGCGTGCATGCCGAGAATCTGGTGCGGCGTGCAGAGCCACACATGCTGGAGGCGTACCTGGGGCAGTTGATCGAGCGCAAGCGCGATCTGGATTTTCCGTGGTTTCCGGCACGGGTGGTGTGTCACGACATCCTGGGCCAGACCGCATTGGTGGATCTTGCGGGCTTGCGCGATGCCATTGCCGAGCAGGGCGGCGACCCGGCACAGGTCAATCCGGTGGTGCCGGTGCAGTTGATCGTGGATCACTCGCTGGCAGTGGAATACGCCGGCTTCGACAAGCAGGCCTTTGCCAAGAATCGTAGCGTGGAGGATCGGCGTAATGCCGATCGCTTCCACTTCATCGAATGGACCAAGCGCGCGTTCGAAAACATGGAAGTGATCCCGCCAGGCAACGGCATCATGCATCAGATCAATCTGGAGAAGATGTCGCCGGTGATCTACACGCTGGACGGCGTGGCGTTTCCGGATACCTGTGTGGGCACCGACAGTCATACGCCGCATGTGGATGCGCTGGGCGTGATCGCGGTGGGTGTGGGCGGATTGGAGGCGGAGAACGTGATGCTGGGGCGCGCCTCGTGGATGCGCCTGCCGGACATCATCGGCGTGGAATTGACCGGCCGGCCGGCGCCGGGCATCACTGCCACCGACATCGTGCTGGCATTGACCGAATTCCTGCGCGCGCAACGCGTGGTTGGGGCGTATCTCGAGTTCTATGGCGATGGTGCGCGTGGGCTGACCATCGGCGACCGCGCGACCATCTCCAACATGACGCCGGAATTCGGTGCGACGGCGGCGATGTTCTACATCGACCAGCAAACCATCGATTACCTGCGCTTGACCGGTCGCGACGATGCGCAGGTCGCATTGGTGGAAATCTATGCGCGGCATACCGGCCTATGGGCCGACGATCTGGCCACCGCGCACTACGAGCGCGTGCTGCAGTTCGATCTGGCGAGCGTAGTGCGCAACATGGCCGGGTCGTCCAATCCGCACAAGCGCGTGGCCACCACCGAACTGTCAGAGCGTGGGATTGCCCGTGCGTGGGAGCAGGTGCCGGGGCAGATGCCTGACGGCGCCGTGATCATTGCAGCGATCACCTCGTGCACCAATACCTCCAACCCGCGCAATGTCATCGCGGCCGGTTTGCTGGCGCGCAATGCCAATGCGCGTGGCTTGACCCGCAAGCCGTGGGTGAAGAGCTCGCTGGCGCCGGGCTCCAAGGCAGTGCAGCTGTACCTGGAAGAAGCCGGTTTACTGCGCGAGCTGGAGCAGTTGGGCTTCGGCATCGTGGCGTTTGCCTGCACCACCTGCAACGGCATGAGCGGTGCGCTGGATCCTGCGATCCAGCAGGAGATCATCGATCGCGATCTGTATGCCACGGCAGTGCTCTCGGGCAACCGCAATTTCGATGGCCGCATCCATCCGTATGCCAAGCAGGCGTTTCTCGCATCGCCGCCGCTGGTGATTGCCTATGCCATTGCCGGTACGGTGCGCTTCGATATCGAAAAGGATGTCCTGGGCATCGACGCCGACGGCGTGCCGGTCACGCTCAAGGACCTGTGGCCGAGCGATGCCGAGATCGATGCGGTGGTGGCGCGCAGCGTCAAGCCGGAACACTTCCGCAGCGTGTACGACCCGATGTTCAAGCGCAGCGTGGGGCACGGAATCAGCGTGAACCCGTTGTACGATTGGCGCCCGGCCAGCACGTATATTCGGCGCCCGCCGTATTGGGAAGGCGCGTTGGCCGGTGCGCGCACGCTGCGCGGCATGCGCCCGTTGGCCGTTCTGGGCGACAACATCACCACCGACCATTTGTCGCCGTCGAACGCGATCATGGCCGGCAGTGCGGCCGGGCAATACCTGGCGCAGATGGGCGTGCCGGAGGAGGACTTCAATTCCTACGCCACCCATCGCGGCGACCATCTCACCGCACAGCGCGCCACCTTTGCCAATCCCAAACTGATCAACGAAATGGCGGTGGTCGATGGGCAGGTCAAGGCTGGTTCGCTGGCGCGTCTTGAGCCGGAAGGCCAGGTGCTGCGCATGTGGGAGGCGATCGAAACCTACATGACGCGCAAGCAGCCGCTGATCATCATTGCCGGCGCCGATTACGGGCAGGGGTCTTCGCGCGACTGGGCAGCCAAGGGCGTGCGGCTTGCCGGCGTGGAAGTGATCGTCGCCGAAGGCTTCGAGCGGATCCACCGCACCAACCTGATCGGCATGGGCGTGCTGCCGCTGGAGTTCAAGCCGGGCACCGATCGCAAGACCCTGGGCATCGATGGCAGCGAAACCTTCGACGTGGTGGGTGAGCGCACGCCCGGCGCCACGCTGACGTTGTCGATCCACCGGCGCAATGGCGAGCAACTGCAGGTGCCGGTGACCTGCCGTCTGGATACTGCAGAGGAAGTGTCGATTTACGAAGCCGGTGGTGTCTTGCAGCGGTTTGCGCAGGATTTTCTCGAGGCAAACAAGGCGGCATAGGGCAGCATCATGGCCGATTCTTCGCGATTGATCTTCATGCTCAAGCCGCCACCGCAGGTGCTTGAAGCGATGGCCGGTGCCGTGGCCGCACACCGCCTCGATGCACTGCTTGGTGACGCGTACTTCGATCCAGGCAACTGGCATCAGTCGGTTTCGGATCGGTTTGAAGGGTCAGTTGCGCGTGCGGCAATGCTGCGCGCTGGCGATCGTCTCGATGCCCAGGCCGTTACGTTGTGCTTGAACCGGATCACCAGTCGCGGAACAGACCCGGTGCATTGGGCATTCCGGGCAGAGGGCGTTCCATTTGCCTTCGTTGCATTGCAGGCTGCCATCACAGCGGCGCTGCGTGCGGAAGGCCTACACGCAGGGGGCGGACATACGCCGCACGTAACGATTAGCTATGCAGCGCCCGGTAAGCTCAACCAGCCAATTGTGCCCATCACCTGGCACGCCACTGAGGTGCTATTGGTCGAAGGCGGTGGGCGACCGTACCGCTATGTACCCATCGGATCTTGGCCATTGCAACCTGAGGGCCTCATGCCGGAGCAGGCGCAACTACCGCTATGACCTGAGTCGGAAGGCGTGTTGCGATCCTTATGGTGATGCTTGGCCAGTTCGTACAGATGCATCACGCAACATGTTTCACATCACGTCCGCACGTCGTTTTCCAAGGAATATTCATGGCATTCGCTCCCCAACTCCGCATCCCCGCCACCTACATGCGCGGGGGCACCAGCAAGGGCGTGTTTTTCCGTCTGCAGGATCTGCCCGTGGCCGCGCAGCAACCAGGGGCTGCACGCGATGCGCTGTTGTTGCGGGTGATCGGCAGCCCGGATCCGTATGCCAAGCAGATCGATGGCATGGGCGGGGCCACTTCGAGCACCAGCAAGAGCGTCATTGTCTCGGCCAGCACGCGCGATGGGCACGATGTGGACTACCTGTTCGGGCAGGTGTCCATCGAGAGTGCGTTCGTGGATTGGAGCGGCAACTGCGGCAATCTGTCGGCGGCGGTGGGGCCGTTCGCCATCGCCAGCGGCTTGGTCGATCCCGCACGCGTGCCACGCGATGGGGTGGCCACGGTGCGGATCTGGCAGGCCAATATCGGCAAGACCATCGTGGCGCATGTGCCTATGACCGATGGGGTGGTGCAGGAAACCGGCGACTTCGAACTGGATGGCGTGACCTTTCCCGCGGCCGAAGTGCAGCTGGAATTTCTCGACCCGGCCGACGATGCCGAAGGCGAGGGCGGGGCGATGTTTCCCACCGGCAACGTCATCGATCAACTGCAAATTCCCGGGCTGGGCACGCTCGATGCCACGCTGATCAACGCGGGCATTCCCACCATCTTCGTCAACGCGAGAGACCTGGGTTACACCGGGGCCGAGCTGCAGGACGCCATCAACGGCGACCCGCGCGCCTTGACCATGTTCGAGACATTGCGCGCGCATGGGGCGGTGCGGATGGGGTTGATTGCGAAGGTGGAAGACGCCGCGACGCGGCAGCACACGCCCAAGGTCGCCTTCGTGGCACCGCCAGCCGACTACACCGCATCCAGCGGCAAGCCGGTGCACGCGGCCGAAATCGATCTGCTGGTGCGTGCGATGTCGATGGGCAAATTGCATCACGCGATGATGGGCACTGCAGCAGTTGCGATCGGCACCGCTGCGGCCGTGCCGGGCACGCTGGTCAATCTGGCTGCCGGCGGTGCGGCGCGCTCGGCGGTGCGCTTCGGGCATCCGTCCGGCACCTTGCGGGTTGGTGCGCAGGCGCAGCTGGTCGAGGGCCAGTGGCAGGTGACAAAGGCGCTGATGAGCCGCAGTGCGCGGGTGCTGATGGAGGGGTGGGTCAGGGTACCGGCGCCTGTTGCCGAGGTTGGGTAAGCCTGCGCAAGGTGTTGGCGTGCGTGGCTGCACGCGATACATGCCTGGCGTGCGAGGCGCTTGCTTGGTGCTGGTGTGCGAGATGTGCATCGCGTCGGTCGGGCGCGCCCGGTCGCGAATGCGGAGCCGGCGTCGCGCTGCCCGCGTCAGCCGGATCTGCTCCGCATCGGCATGTCCGGGCGGACGCGTTGGAAGCCAACGCAGCTGCGTTTGAGTGCGGCGTGTCTCCTCATGCTGGATGTGATTCCGATGCCATTGATCGATGTTGCTGGGTTGCGCCCTAGGCAACTGGCGCAGGCCATACAGCGCAGGACAACATGGCCAGCATCGCTAACCGAGCGTGCTTTCTCGTCGTCGTGAAAAACGCACGGTGCTGTTGCATTAATTCGAACGCTTTTTCGAATTCTGGAAACTTTTTCGCACGCGCTCTGCCATATTTGTGTAAATCGTGTTAATTCTGTTGCACCGCGGCACGCAGGCCGGGCCGCCCCGCCACCAGAATCCGGAGTTCTTCCCATGTCCGCCAGCCGGTCGCTCAAGATCAGCGCGCTTGCCGTTGCCATCGTTTCCTTTCTTCCGCTCCAAGCCGCTGCCCAGCAGGCGCCCGGCGGCGACGGCGTCGTGCGTCTGGATGCGGTCAAGGTCACGGTCGAGCGGCGTTCGGAAGACTCCAAGGACGTGCCGGTTTCCGCATCGGTATTGCGCCCGGAATTCCTGGATGCCATCTCCACCAGCGGCTCGGACATCCGCGTGCTGGCCGGCAAGGCGCCCAGCCTGAACATCGAATCGTCCAACGGCCGTGTGTTCCCGCGCGTGTACATCCGCGGCTACGGCAATACGGACTTCAACACCTATGCCTCGCAGCCGGTGTCGCTGATCTATGACGACGTGGTGCAGGAAAACGCCTTCCTGAAGGGCTTCCCGATCTTCGATCTGGAAGGCCTGGAAGTGCTGCGCGGCCCGCAAGGCACGCTGTTCGGCCGCAATACGCCGGCCGGCGTGGTCAAGTTCAATTCGGTCAAGCCGACCATCGGCGCCAATGACGGCTACGCGAGCCTGTCGTACGGCACCTACGGCACCATGACCCTGGAAAGCGGCCTGAGCATCGCGATGGGCGACCATTGGGCAGCGCGTCTGTCGACCCTGGGCCAACGCCGCGACGATTGGGTGGAAAACCGCGACGGCCGCGATCTGGAAGGCTATACCGATTCGGCCGTGCGCCTGCAGCTGCTGTACCAGGCCAGCGACGACTTCAGCGCCTTGTTCAATGCGCATGCGCGCCATCTGGACGGCACCGCGCGGCTGTTCCGCGCCAACATCATCCAGCCCGGCACCAACCAGCTGGTGGATGGCTTCGATGCGGAAAAATCCTTCATCGATGGTGCCAACACGCAGGAACTGCAGACCTACGGCGGCAGCGCCAACCTGACCTGGGATCTGGGCGACGTCGCGCTGCACTCGATCACCGCCTACGAAGGGATCGGCAAGTACTACAGCCGTGGCGATATCGACGGTGGCTTCGGCGCGGTGTTCGCACCGCCGTCGGGCCCGGGCGTGATTCCGTTCCCGGTGGAAACCGCCGGCGGCATCAAGAGCCTGGATCAGTACAGCCAGGAGGTGCGCGCCGAATCGCAGTACGACGGCCCGCTCAACTGGCAGGCCGGCCTGTACTACTTCCACGACGATGTGGAAGGCGAAAACTACACCTACAACACCCTCAGTGGCGGTGATCTGGCCAGCTATCAGCTGACCCGCCAGCGTAACACCTCCTGGGCGGCGTTCGGCTCGTTGAACTACGCGGCCAGCGACCGTTTGAACCTGCGCGCCGGCATCCGCTACACCTACGACAAGAAGACCTTCGACGTGCTGGCGCTGGATCGCGTCACCCTGGTCGAACCGTCCAGCGGCGAGACCGACAACTCCAAGGTCACCGGCGATCTGGCGGCCACGTTCTCGATCAACGACGACGTCAACGTGTATGCACGTGCCGCACGCGGTTTCCGCGGCGCCAGTTTCGGCGTGCCGTCGGGCACCGCGCCGCTGACGGTAGCCGAGCCGGAGACGGTGGATTCGTTCGAGGTCGGCATCAAGTCGGATCTGTTCGACAATCGCGCGCGCCTGAGCTACGACATCTACGATTTCCGGGTGAAGAACCAGCAGCTCACCGCGGTGGGCGGCGCGTCCAACGACATCCGCCTGCTCAACGCCGACAAGACCAAGGCGCGCGGCGCCGAGTTCGATTTCGAGGCGCTGCTCACCCAGAACCTGCGCGTGACCGCCGGCGGCGCCTACAACTGGACCCGCATCGACGACCCCAACCTGTCGGTGGGCATCTGCCGCACCTGCACCGTCACCGACCCGATCAACGCGGCAGGCCGCGCGGTGATCGACGGCAACGATTTGCCGCAGGCAGCCAAGTGGATGGCCAATGCGACCTTGCGTTACGGCATTCCGATGGGCAACGACGGCGAGCTGTTCTTCTACACCGACTGGTCCTACCGCAGCGAAGTGAACTTCTTCCTGTACGATTCCAAGGAGTTCACCGGCCAGCCGCTGGTCGAAGGTGGCGCCAAGATCGGCTACAACTGGGGCGCGGGTGCGTACGAGTTGTCGGTGTTCTGCCGCAACTGCACCAACCAGATCCGCGTGACCGGTGCAATCGACTTCAACAACCTCACCGGCTTCATCAACGACCCGCGCATCGTGGGTGCGCAGTTCCGCGCCAACTTCTGATCGGCGTTTTGGCGTAGCACTATCGAGCCGCCGGCTATCATGCCGGCGGTTTTTTTATGGTCGCAGGAGTGGATGCATGCAGCGTGGATGGCCAAACATGTGGTGGATGCTGGGGCTGTGGTGTGCGTCGGCAGTGGCATGGGCGCAGACACCTGCCGCCACTGCCGCGCAGCCGGCGCCCACGCCCACTTCGACATCGACATCGACATCGACATCGACGTCCCCCGAGTTGCTGGTGGTCTCTACCGATATTGGCGACGACATCGACGATGCGTTCGCGCTCGGGCTGCTGTTGCGTAGCCCGCAGCTGCAGGTGCTGGGCATTGCATCGGCATGGGGCGACACCAGCTTGCGGGCACAGCTGCTGCAGCGCCTGTTGCAGCAGGCCGGGCGCAGCGAAATTGCGTTGGCGGTGGGCGCACGCACCACCAGCGCGATCCCCTTCAGCCAGGCGCGCTGGGCCGCCAGGGGACAGTTGCCCGACAAGCTGCCGGATGCGGCCGCGATGATCCTGCAGCAGGCGCGCCTGTACCCTGGCAAGGTGACCTTGCTGGTATTGGGGCCGATGACCGACGCCGCAGTGGCGCAGCAGCGCGACCCGGCCGGCTTTGCCAAGCTCAAGCGCATCGTGGCGATGGGCGGTTCGGTGCGCGTCGGCTACGGAAAGTCGGCCTATCGGCCGGCCAGCGCGCCGGCGCCGGAGTACAACATCCTGGCCGATGTGCCGGCGGCGCAGCGGGTGTTCGCGACCGGCGTGCCGATCGTATTGCTGCCCTTGGACGCCACCCAGATCACGCTGGAAGAACCCGAGCGCATCGCGCTGTTTGCGCACGGCGACGGGCTCACCGATGCGCTCACGCAGCTGTACTACCAGTGGCGCAACACCGACCAGCCCTGGGCCAGTGCCACGCCCACGTTATTCGATGTGGTGCCGGTGGCCTGGCTGCTGCGCCCCGACCTGTGCCCGATCACGCCACTGCATCTGGACGTGGATGCGCAAGGCTATACCCGCGAAGGTGCCGGTACGCCCAATGTGCAGGCCTGTCTGCGCGTGGACAAGCCGGCGTTGATCGACCTGTACATGCGCACGGTGCTGCAGTTGCGCTAGGAGTGGCTGTCAAAATGTGGTGGGCACCCGCTTGGTGGCGAGCGCAGTGGTTTTATTGGCCGCAATTTGGGATGCAGTCAAAAGTCTGTTTGGTCGTGCGCGCGATGCCCTCACCGCTCGCCGGACACGGCGTGAACCGGTCCATGCGGATGCGATGGCGGCATCCATGCCGCCACCGCGCCCGCAATCGGCAAGGGCAGCGCGCCCAGGCAGTTGGCTGGTGACTTTGTTGAAAAAACGGCAGACCGCGCCGCTAATTTGCTGCGTTTGGCCCTGCAGCAACTGCGAAGACATCGAGTGCGCGGTGCCCTCACCGCCTGCGGGACACGCCGTGAATCCATCCGTGGAGGCTCGATGGCGGCATTCATGCCGCCAACGGTCCCGCAGGCGGTGAGGGCATCGCGCTAGACAGTTGGCTGGTGGCCAACTGAAAGCGGGTCACTCGGCTCGCGTGCTGCCGCGGATCGATTGTTTGGCACTCGATGGACGCGACAACAGAACGAGCGAGGGCCTGCAGCCAACGCCGCAGTCCAGCTGCCTGCGCTAGGCGGCATACCGTGGTTTGGCGGTCGCTCCAAGCGCGGGTACCAGACCACTGCGCTCACTGCCAGTCGGCCATCGCAACGCTCGCCAGCAGGGCACGCTTGCCGCCCATCGGCAAGCAGCCACGTCGTCGCATTGGCGCCATCAGCCAGATGCGCAGCGTCGCTATACTTGCATTCTCACATTGCGAGTAGCACGAATGGACAGCCAGGGATCACGGATGATGCGGTCGGGCACGCGGCGCATGCTGCTGTGGGTGGTGTTGCTGGCCGTGGCAATCGGCGCGGTGGCGTGCAAGCGCAACGAAAGCGGTCAGCTGCCCGCCGCCAGCGGCGAGGCGATCAAGGCCGAAAAGCAGGCCATCACCGGTTTCGCGTTGGCGCGTGCCTATCCCGACCAGACCAGCGACGGCCTGTCGCTGGCACTGGAATTCTCGCGGCCACTGGTCGGCACGCAGGATTTCGATGCGCTGGTGCGCTTCGAAGAAAAGGTCGGCACGGGCGACAGCAGCTGGACGCTGTCCGAGGACGGCAAGACGCTGCGCTACCCGTACGTCGAAGCGGCCAAGGACTACACCGTGCTGGTCGACGCCAACCTGCTGGCCGCCGACGGCAGCCGCCTGAGCACGCCGCTCAAGCAAAAGGTCTACACCGGCGAACTCAAGCCTGTGGCCGGGTTCGCTTCGCAGGGCAGCGTGTTGCCGGCGCGCGAAAGCCGCGGCCTGCCGGTGGTGTCGGTCAACGTGTCGGAAGTGGACGTGGAGTTCCTGCGCGTGCGCGAAAAATCGCTGCCGGCGTTCTTCCAGCAGTTCCAGCGTGGCGGGCGCCGTGGCAGCTGGGATCTGGAGAGCGAATACAGCGGCAACCAGCCGCTGTCCAAGCTGGCCGACCCGGTGTATGTCAATCGCTTCATCCTTGGCGGCAAGAAGAACGAGCGCGTGCTGACCTACCTGCCGACGCAGGACATCAAGGAACTGCAGGAACCTTGCCTGTATTTCGCGGTGATGAAGCGTGCTGGCAGTTTCGAGAACGAATTCGACACCGCGTTCTTTACCGTCAGCGACATCGGCCTGCATACGCGCGCCTACAAGGACAAGTTGTTCGTGCACACCGCCTCGTTGCAGAGCGGCGAGCCGATCAAGAACGTGGAGCTGCGCATCCTCGATGCCAAGGGCGAGTTGTTCCTGAAAGGTGCGACCGACGGTAACGGCAATGCGCTGCTCAACTACACGCTCGACGCCGGCCATGTGCTGACCGCCCGCAGCAAGACCGACATTTCGCTGCTGCCGTTCAACCAGCCCGCATTGGATTTGAGCGAGTTCGCCGTGGCCGGGCGCCAGGGCGCGTGGTTCGATGTGTTCGCCTGGGCCGGTCGCGATCTGTATCGCCCCGGCGAAACCATGCGGGTGTCGGCGATCCTGCGCGACAACGATGGCAAACCGACCAAGCCGCAACCGGTGTTCCTGCGTCTGAAGCAGCCGGACGGCAAGACCTTCCGCGAGACCAAGCTGCTGCCGGGCGAGCAGGGCTATTTCGAATTCGCCCAGCAGATTCCGGCCGATGCGCCGACCGGCCGCTGGCAGGTGGAATTCCGCACCGATCCGGCCAGCAAGGACGCCGTGCAGGGCATGACCGTGCGCGTGGAAGAGTTCCTGCCCGAGCGCATGAAGCTGGACCTGGACAGTACGCAAAAAACCTTGAGCGCCGGCCAGCCGTTCAAGCTGGTGGCCAATGCCGCGTACCTGTACGGCGCACCGGCCGCCGGCAACCGTTTCACCGCCAAGCTGGCGGTCAGCGTCGAGCAGCATCCGCTGGAAGCGTTGCCCGGCTGGTTCTTCGGCGACCCCACGCTGGAGCTGCCGCGCGAAGCCAAGGACGTGATCGACACCGAGTTCGGTGGCGACGGCATCCTGCGCGAAGACATCGCATTGCCGGCCGAAGCCAAGCCGGTCAGCACGATTGCCGCCGTCGTTTCCGGCAGCGTGTACGAAACCGGCGGGCGCACGGTCACCCGCACCCTCAAGCGCGTGCTGTGGCCGGCCAAGGCCCTGGTCGGCGTGCGGCCATTGTTCGACGACAAAGACGGCACCGATGCCAATGGGACGGCGCGCTTCGAAGTGACCCGCGTGGATGCCGATGGCAAGCCGCAGCCGGCCAAGGGCCTGAAGGTCACGCTGGTGCGCGAGCTGCGCGATTACCACTGGAACTACACCGACAACCACTGGGATTACGACTTCACCCGCCGCTTCGAAAACAAGGACACGCGCACGCTCGATGTGGGCAGCGTCAATGCCAAGATCGATTTCCCGGTGGAATGGGGCGAATACCGCCTGGATGTGTTCGACCCGGCCAGCGGGCTGACCACGCGTTACCCGTTCCGCGCCGGCTGGAGCTGGAACGATGAAAACCGTGGCCTGGACGCGCGCCCGGACAAGGTCAAGCTGGCGCTGGACAAGACCGGCTACCGCGCCGGCGACACGCTCAAGGTGACGCTGACTCCGCCGCATGCCGGCAAGGGCGTGTTGCTGGTGGAAAGCGACAAGCTGCTGTACGTGCAGGACATCGACGTCAAGCCGGGCAGCAGCTTCGAGATTCCGGTGACCGAGGCGTGGGAGCGCCACGATGTGTATGTCACCGCACTGGTCTTCCGCGGCGGCAGTGCGCCCAGCAAGATCACCCCGGCACGCGCGGTGGGCGTGGCCTATGTGCCGATGGATCGCAAGGCGCGGCGCGTGGCGGTGGGCTTGTCCGCACCCAAGCAGATGCGCCCCGAGCAGCCCTTGCCGGTAACGGTGAGCGTGCCCGAGCTGGCAGGCCAGGCCGCGCACGTGACCATTTCGGCAGTGGACGTGGGCATCCTCAACATCACCCGTTTCCCGGTGCCCGATGCCAATGCGCAGTTCTTTGCGCAGCGTCGTCTGGGGACCGATGCGTACGACATCTATGGGCGGGTGATCGAAAGTTTCGAAGGCGCCAGCGGCAAGCTCAAGTTCGGCGGCGACATGGCGCTGGAAGCCTTGCCGCAGGCCAAGCGCCCGACCGCGCGCGTACAGACCGTCGACCTGTTTTCCGGCTCGGTCAAACTCGACGCCCGTGGCAACGCGCGCGTGCAACTGCCGGTGCCGGATTTCAACGGCACCTTGCGGGTGTCGGCGCTGGTGTACTCGGACACGCGGTACGGCAACCGCGACATGGAAACCGTCGTGCGTGCACCAATCCTGGCCGAGGCCA
Organism: Xanthomonas sp. NCPPB 3569; assembly: GCF_041475645.2. Taxonomy (NCBI): domain Bacteria; kingdom Pseudomonadati; phylum Pseudomonadota; class Gammaproteobacteria; order Lysobacterales; family Lysobacteraceae; genus Xanthomonas; species Xanthomonas sp. NCPPB 3569. Next base: position 2,909,684 of record NZ_CM192969.1, on the reverse strand, counting down.
GCATGCCGCGCGTGATGGCCCCGGGCGACCGCAGCACGGTGACGCTGGACGTGCAGAATTTCACCGGCAAGCCGGGCGAATTCGACGTGCGTGTGGAGGGCATGGGCCCGCTGGCCATCGGCGAAGCGTCGCGCAGCGTCAAGCTCGGCGTGGACGCCAAGCAGACGCTGAGCTTCCCGCTGAGCGCCACCGAAGGCTATAGCGTGGCCAAGGTGCGCGTGCGCGTGGACGGCAACGGGTTCAAGGCCGACCGCAGCTACGAGCTGCCGGTGCGTGCCGGCTGGCCGCAGGTGCTGCGTGCGCAGACCCGCGTGCTCGATCCGCTGGCGCCGATCACCCTGGACAGCGGCTTTGCCGATGGCCTGATGGCCGGGTCGGTGACCGCGCGCATGGTGGTCAGTGCGTTGCCGCCGATTCCGTTCGCCAGCGCATTGCAGGGCGCGTTGGAGTATCCGTACGGCTGCGCCGAGCAGACCACCAGCAAGGGCTATGCGGCGCTGCTGCTCGACGATGCCACCGCCAGGGCGCTCGGCACCAAGGGGCTGGAAGCGGCCAAGCGCCGCGAGCGCATGGAAGGCGCGTTCGGGCGTCTGGCGTCGATGCAGATCGCCAGCGGGCATTTTTCGATGTGGGGCGACGATGGCTACGTCAACCCGGGACTGACCCCATACATCGCCGAGTTCCTGCTCGACGCCAAGGACGCCGGTTTTGCGGTGCCCGACACGGTGCTGCAGAAGGCGCTCAATCGCCTGAGCGAAGATCTGTTGTCCGGTGGCAACGAGTTCTATGGGCAGGACCGTCGCGACAACCTGAAGTTCGCCAATCAGGCCTGGTCCGGCTACGTGCTGGCACGCGTCAACCGCGCGCCGCTGGGCACGCTGCGCGCGCTGTACGACAACCAGCGCGACAAGGCGCTGACGGGCCTGTCGTTGGTGCATCTGGGCATCGCCTTGTCGCTGCAGGGCGATACCAAGCGTGGCGAAGCGGCGATCAAGGCCGGGTTTGCCAAGGACAGCAGCGAGCGTCCGCCGTACTTCGGCGATTACGGCAGCGCGATCCGCGACGACGCGTTGATGATGGCGTTGCTGCACGAACGCGGTTTGTCCAAGCCCGAGTACGACACCCGCGCGGTGGCCCTGGGCCGCGCGCTGGATGCACGTCGCGCGAGCGATTGGTTGTGGCTGAGCACGCAGGAGCAAGTGGCGCTTGCCAGGTTGGGCAAGGCGTTGATGGTCGGGCAGGGCAAGCAGGTGTCCGGCAGCTTGACGGTGGGCGACCAGGTGCAGCAGATCGCACCGGCACGTGTGTTCGGGCGCAGTTTCGACAGTGCTGCCCTGGCGCGCGGCGTGCAGTTCGCACCGCAAGGCGAGGCGCCGATGTACGCCAGCCTGGAAGTGGCCGGCATTCCGCGCAGCGCACCGGAACCGGACACGCGCAATCTCAGCGTGGAGCGCAGCTGGTACACCACCGATGGCAAGCCGTGGACCCCGCGTCCACTCAAGGAAGGCGAAGCGTTGATCGTGCGCGTCAGCATCACTGCCAACAGCAGCATGCCCGACGCCTTGCTCACCGACCTGTTGCCGGCCGGTTTGGAAATCGAGAATTTCAATCTCGGCGATGCCAAGCAATGGGCCGACGTGGTGGTGGACGGCATCGGCATCAGCGAGCGGTCCAGCGCCGCCGACGTCAAGCACGAAGAATTCCGCGACGACCGCTATGTAGCCGCGCTGGCGCTCTCTTCCGGCAGCAAGGCGCAGGTGTACTACCTGGTGCGTGCCGTCACCCCGGGCACCTACACGGTGCCGCCGTCGCTGGTGGAAGACATGTACCGGCCGGAGCTGCGCGGTGTAGGCCGCAGCACGCCAGCCACGATGACGGTGGTGCAGCCGTAGGGCGACAAGGAGCGCGCTCGCGCGATGGGGCGTACCGGTAACGCCCCATCTACGTACGGTGTTTTTCACCGAAGCGAGTGTCCGGCTCCGATGCCAGCGTTTGCGTGGCTGGGCCAGCGTGCAGCGATGATCAACGCTATTTCCGCGGGACATCGTGCGCTTGGTCGTGGTCGGCACTCGCTTGCGAATCACTGCTACCTCCTCGCCGTCACGGCCCGCTAGCGGCAACGCCTAGTCGACGATTTTCAGCTGGCCGCATCAGCGTCCCGTGCGTTCATCGCCGCGCTGCCAGGAGCACAAGCGCGCTCCCAAGTAGCCCTAACTTCGCACACCGCGACATCGCTGCGCATTGTCTTTTCGGTGCGACCTGGGCGACATACGAAGGTCATTTTTCAACTCTACGGTGGCGTGCTTTCTCATCGGCGCGGCGTTGGTGCCGCGCAAATAACGGGATTCCATGCAGCGCTTCGATCCGTACCGTGTGCACCTGTCCGTTCTCGCCGTGGCCATCGCCGCATGTTCGCCTGCAGTGCAGGCGCAAACCGTCGGCGCATCATCCGATGCTGCGCGCCTTGCCTCGCCAATGCCTCCGGACACGGCATCATCCAACGAGAGCCAGCGTCGTACAGAGACAGCATCGGAGGTAGAGCACCGCTCCAACACCGACGCTACAGAGACGCGCAGCGATGCAGCCGGCAGCGATGCGCCCGCCGCAGACGCGCCGGAAAGCGGCGTAAAAACCCTCGATGCCATGCAGGTCACCGGCGTGCGCCGCGCCAACGCGGCTGCGGTGGAAAGCAAGCGCGCGGCGACCAATATCACCGATGTGATCAGCGCCACCGATGTGCGTGCCTTGCCCGACAGCACCATCGTCGAGGCATTGCGGCGCGTGCCGGGCTTGTCCGTCTTGCCTGCCACCGACAACGAGCATCCGCGCGATGAAGCAGCCACGCCGGTCTTGCGTGGCCTGGGGCCGTCGTACAACAACGTCACCATCGACGGGCTCACCATCGCCTCGCCCGGTACACCGAACGGCACGCTCGGTTCGATCACCCGCGGCGTGCGCCTGGACCTGTTGCCGGCCTCGATGGTCAGCGAATTGCAGGTCGTCAAGACCTTCGCCCCCGACCTGGACCCCAACGCCACCGGCGGTGCGATCAACCTGAAAACCCGCAGCGCGTTCGAAAACGGTGGCAAGCCGTTCTTCAGCGCCGAGGCAGCGCTAGGCCACGCCAACGATGTAGGCAAGCCGCGCGATCAGGACGATCCCGGTTATCGCTTGAACGCCACCGGCAGCCGCACCTTCGGGAGCGAGCAGCAGTACGGTGTCACCCTGTCTGCCAACTATCAAACGCTGAGCAGCTACACCGAAACCCATATGACCACCGACACGGTGCATTACGGGTTCTACGACAACAGCGGTGTCTTGCAGACCGGCGACAGCCTGGGCAATGGCTGGGCGGTGCCGCAGCAGGATAAATACTGGTACGTGCAGGATCAGCGCGACCGTTATGGCCTCACTGGCAAGTTCGAGATGCGGCCCAGCGCGGCGCTGGAAGCCTATGCCATGGCCGGCTACTACTATTTCAAGGACGACATGGAGCGCAACGAAGTCATCATCGATCCGCGCAACCGTGGCCGGGTCTTCAATCAGACCGCCACCTCCGGCAGTTATCCCGGTGGCGACATCGAGGTGGGCTATTCGAACCAGATCGTCACCACGCGTACCAAGGTTGCGCAGCTGGGAGCGATCTGGCGGCCCACCGATCGCCAACAGTTTTCCGCGCGTGGTGCGTGGTCGGATGCGACCTACGACGAGCCGATTCGCATGATCAAGTACGCTACCGGCATCACGCGCCCGGCACCGGTGCCGGTGGGCCAGACCGGCAGTGGCGTGACCATCAATGCCACGCCCGATTATGCGTTCAACTACGACACGTCCGGGTTCGACCAGCGCTTCGGCGTGTCGCCGCAGGCCTACAACAACCTGGACAATTACAGCCTGTCGTACTGGCGCCCGGACTATAAACGCACCGCCGCCGATCGCATCCTCACCGGTCGGCTCGATTACGGCTTCAATCAAGGCGAAAGCGATCAGGGCATTGGCTTTGCGGCAGGCGTGTCGTACACCACCGACAAGCCGTCCTATGAGATCTATCGCGTCGAGTACCAGCCCAATACGACGGCGCCAACGCTCGGTCTGGCCGACGTCGTGGGTACCGGCAGGGCGCCGATGCGCTATGCCGGCTTGAACCTGCTGAGCATCGACCCGAACAAGGCCAATCGCGTGCTGGCAGCCGTGCCGTTGAGCGCGTTCAACAGCACCGACCAGCAGGCCTTCAGCAATCAGGACAACTTCACGCATACCGAAAAAACCTTCGGCAGCTATGGCTTGGTGAGCTATCGCAGCGATCGTTTGAACGTGCAGGCCGGTGTGCATTTCGACAGCACCAAGCTCGACACGGTGGGCCGCCAGCGGCAGCTGGATGCGGCAACCAATCACTACGTGTACGTCGATAACCCGACCAGTGCGGATTACGACTATCTGCTGCCATCGGCGGTGATGACCTATCACCTGACCGATGCGCTGGACCTGCGTGCCGGTGCAAGCCGCACGCTGGGCCGCCCGCCGTACGATGCCTATGCGGCGCGTACCTCGATCGGCTTCGTCAATGCGACAGACGCGGGCAACCCGAATGCGCAGGGCGTCACCGTCACCATCGGCAACCCGGATATCAAGCCGCGCGTGTCCAACAACCTGGATCTGTCGCTGGAATGGCGACTGCCCGGCGATTTCGATGCGTTCGCCTCCGCCGCCGTCTTCGACAAGCACATCCAGGACGAGATCTTTACGCTCTCGCGCACCGACAGCTTCACTTTCGACGGCACCACCTATGCGAATGCGTTCATCAGCACGCCGGCCAATGCCGCCAAGGCGCGCATCCGCGGTGTGGAGCTCAACGGCATCGTCAACACACTAGGGCCGATCGTGCCGTGGTTGCGTGGCGTCGGCTTCAGCGCCAACCTCGCGTTGCTCGATGGCAGTCTGGATGTGCCCTACAGCGTCGGCAGCGGCAGCAGCCTGACCCAGCGCGAGCGCAAGCTCGACAATCTGGTTGGTCAGCCCGATTACACCGCCAACGCAACGCTGTTCTACAACACCGGTGGGCTGGAGCTGCGCGCGGCCTACAACCGGCAAGGCAAGGCGCTGCGCTCCATCGTCAGCAATATCGATTGGCAGGACCTGTACTGGTCGCCGCGTTCGCAACTGGATTTCACCGCCACCTATGCGGTGAGCAAGCAGTTGAGCCTGATCGGCCAGGTCAGCAATCTCACCCACAGCCGCATCACCAGCGTGACCGGCCCGGGCGAGAATCTGCTCAAGGACAGCTATTCGGTTCCCACCACCTATTGGGTTGGTTTGCGGTTTACACCGGCGTTTTGACCACCTTCCCTCCTTTCTTCCTTCGGATTGCGCTGCCCATGAAATCCTCTTTGTTGCCGATACTGTTGCTGGCCAGTGGCCTGACCGGCCCTGCCGCTGCAGCATCCAGTACCGGCGCCGGTACGGCGATCCAGGCGCGCCTGGCCAATCCCGACGGTGGGATCTTCGTCGTCGCCCATCGCGGCTGCCACAACCCTGCTCCTGCGCACGGCTTCCCCGGCCATGCGCCGGAGAACTCGCTGGCCGGCCTGGAGCGCTGCGTGGCGATGGGCGTGGATATGGTCGAAACCGATATCCGCCGCGCGGCGATGGCACCCTGGTGATGTTCCATGACGCCACCGTCGAGCGCACCACCGACGGCAGCGGCAAAGTCGCCGAGTTGACCTGGGCGCAGCTATCGCGACTGCGGCTGCGCGACGACGAGGGCGGCGCCGATGCCGCACTCACCGACCAGCATCCGGTGCGGCTGGATCAGATGCTGGCCGCGGCCAAGGGCCGCATCATGCTCAATCTGGACGTCAAGGCACCGATCTATGCCGAAGTCGCGGACGCGGTGCGGCGCGCCGGTATGGAGCGCCAGGTGGTCCTCAAGACCGAGGTCGGCGTGTACAGCCAGCCGCTGGCATCGCTGCCGCCGTTCGACCGTATCAACTTCACCCCGATCCTGCTCAATCCGCCGGGTACCGACGACTTGCTGAAGACCTTGCGTACCTAGCTGAGCGGCAAGGTGCGGCCGGTGGCGATCGAACTGCCACGGATCAGCGGCGAGCAGTTGCCCGCGCTGGCTACACTGGCCAAGCAGCAGCACGTGCGGCTGCTGGTCAACACGCTGTGGGATGGCTTCGTCGCCGGTGCCGGCGGCGACGCGGATGCGGTGCGCGATCCGGATGCGGTGTGGGGACGGCTGCATCGCGCCGGCATCAGCGCGTTCCAGACCGACGAACCCGAAGCGCTGCTGCATTACCGCGCCTCGCTCGAACAACACTGAGCACGCACTTTGCCGCGCAACCGTCCGCAATCGGTCGGTGCGCGTCTACTTGCGGACGCTGTGCCCCTGACTGGCGAGAGCGCTGTGTAGCGGTTTCAATGACTTATCACGCTTTGCGACCTGGCATGCCATCTGCTTTGCAATGGCCATGGATAGCGCGAAGTCTCCACCGCGTTCGTTCTGGCGCCACCAACGCGGTTGGCTGTCACTGGCCATTGGCGTCATTGTCCTCGCTGCTGTGGCGGTAGCTGTGGATCGATGCCGCCACGCGCGGGTCCAGGCCAAACGCTGATCCTGCAGCTGCGCAATCCCGAGCTGGACGCCGCACTGGATCGCGCCCACGCCGCGCTGGCCTGACCCATAGCGAGATCGTCGAGGCGCAGCAGCGTAGCCGCGCCAGCATCGAAACCCAGCGCGTGGCGGAGCATGGCCTTGCAGCGCTTTCTCGGCGGCTATGCGCGGCTGGCGCGACTACCGGCGCCGGTGCCGGCAGCACTCGCGCTGGCGCCGGGTTGCGGCTGCGCGCCGATACCGACCAGCTCGAGCAGGTGTTGATCAATCTGTTGCGCAACGCGTTGGAGTCCGGTGGCGATGCGCCGGTCGTTCTGCGGGCGTGCGCCGATGGCGCGATGGCACGCATCGAGGTGCTCGATGGCGGTGTCGGATTGCCGCCTAGCGACAATTTGTTTGTGCCGTTCTTCACCACCAAGCCCGGCGGCTCGGGGATTGGTCTGGTGCTGTCGCGGCAGATCGTAGACGCACAGGGCGGCAGCCTGGAGCTTAGACCACGCAGCGATGCGCCGGGCAGTGGTGCCAAGTTGTGGCTGCCGCTGGCGGCGGACGGCGCGGTGTGATGCCGGTGCCATGGCCTGCCATCGGATCGGCCTGTGCGGAAACGTCGCGCCAGCACGCCGCCTTGCCCATGACGTTGCCGCAACGGGCAAAATAGCGGCTTCCATTGGGAGCACGCATGCTGCAGGACGACACCGCCGCCACGCATCCCGCGCGGCGAACCCGGCGCTGGACGCGCCTGCTGCCTTGGCTGCGCTGGGGTACGGTGGTGCTGTTGAGCGCGCTGTTGCTGTTGGACCTGGCCTTCCCGCTGCCGTTGCCCAAATCCCGCGACACCTCCACCCTGGTGGTCGCGCGCGATGGCACGCCGTTACGCGCCTTCGCCGACCGTAATGGCGTATGGCGTTACCCCGCCACGCCGCAGAGCGTGTCGCCGCTGTATCTGCAGGCGCTGCTGAACTACGAAGATCGCTGGTTCTGGCGCCACCCAGGCGTCAATCCGTGGGGTCTGCTGCGTGCCGGGGGGCAGTGGATCGAGCAGGGCCGCATCGTGTCCGGCGGCTCCACCCTGACCATGCAGGTGGCACGCATCCTGGACCCGCATACGCGCACGCCATGGGGCAAGGCCAAGCAGTTGTTGCGCGCGTTGCAGCTGGAAGCGCACCTGAGCAAGCATGAGATTCTCATGCTGTATCTGGAGCGCGCGCCCTACGGCGGCACCATCGAAGGGGTGGAGGCGGCCAGCTGGGCGTATCTGGGCAAGCCGGCCAAGGCCTTGTCGCATGCCGAGGCCGCGTTGCTGGCGGTATTGCCGCAGTCGCCCAGCCGCCTGCGCCCGGACCGGCACCCGGAAGCGGCGCAACGCGCACGCGACAAGGTGCTCGACCGCATGGTCGAGCTGGGCGTGTGGTCGCGCGCACAGGTGGACGATGCGCGCATCGAACCGGTGGTCACCCGCTCGCTCAAGCCGCCCCTGCATGCGGCCCTGCTGGCGCAGCGCCTGCACAGCGCGCAGCCGCGTGCGGCGCGTATCGTCACCACGCTGGATGCGGAATTGCAGCGCACGCTGGAAGAGCGCGTGTCCACGTATTTTTCGCAGCTGCCGGAGCGCACCTCCGCGGCATTGCTGGTGGTGGATAACGCCACGATGGAGGCGCGCGCCTACGTGGGCTCGGCCAGTTTCGGCGACCGCAAGCGCCTGGGTCATGTCGACATGGTGCAGGCGTGGCGCTCGCCGGGCTCCACGCTCAAGCCCTTCCTGTATGGCATGGCGCTGGACGATGGCCTGATCCATTCCGAAAGCCTGTTGGTGGATGCGCCGCAGAGTTTTGGCGACTACCGGCCCGGCAACTTCGATGCGGCGTTCAACGGCCCGGTGAGCGCGGCCACGGCGTTGCGGCTGTCGTTGAACGTGCCGGCAGTGGATCTGCTCGAGCGCATCGGCCCGGCGCGCTTTGCTGCGCGACTGTCCAATGCCGGGATTGCGCTGCATTTTCCCTCCGGCAGTACGCCGTCGCTGGCGTTGATATTGGGCGGTACCGGCGCACAGTTACAGGAGTTGGTGGGCGCGTTCGCCGCGCTCAATCGCAGCGGCATTGCTGGACGTGTGCGCTATACGCCGGACGATGCGCATATTGATCGCCGCTTGATGTCGCCGGGTGCGGCCTGGATCGTGCGCGAAATCTTGCAAAGCAATCCGCGGCCCGGCTACGGCAGCGGCACGTTCGATACCACCGCACGCCCCGGCGTGGCGTGGAAGACCGGCACCAGTTACGGCTACCGCGATGCATGGGCCCTTGGCGGAACGCGGCGTTACACCGTCGGCGTCTGGGTAGGACGGCCGGACGGCACCCCGCTGCCGGGCCAATACGGTGCGGTCACCGCATTGCCATTGATGTTCGAAGTCATCGATGCCTTGCCCCGTAGCGCTGGCGACAGTGCGCCGTTGCCGATGCCAGCCACGGTGCAGGCAATCAACATCTGCTGGCCGCTGGGCGGCGCCGCCGATCAGACGCCACCGCCTCTGTGCGCACGTCGTGCCGATGCGTATGCACTCGACGGTGCCGTGCCGCCCACCTTTGCCGAGCGCGACGCGCGTCTTTGGCAAAGCGGGCAGGTGCGCTTCGAGGTCGATGCGCGCAGCGGTCAGCGGTTGTCGCAGGAATGCAGCCAACCGCATGCGCGTGTGCCGCGCGCGGTGGCGCGCTGGCCGGCATTGGTCTCGCCCTGGCTCAGTACATCCGAACGCGCCGCCGCGCAACTGCCGCCCTTGGCTGACGATTGCGTGCCGGACGGGCGCATGACCGGTGGCGGGGTGCTACGCATCGACGGGTTGAGTGACCGCGCCACGCTTGCGCGGGCCAATGACGCCGCGCGCCCGGTACGGCTGCAGTTACGTGCGCTGGGCAGCGAGGCGCGAATCGATTGGCTGCTGGATGGCCGCTGGATTGCGCAAACCAGCGGAAGGCAAGGATTTCAGCGCGATTTCGAAGAAGCCGGGTTGCATACGCTCACCGCAATGGCCAGCGATGGCGCATGGACGCAGGTGCGCTTTCGGGTATTGCGCTGACCGGATCACCAACCAAGTGCGACCGCCCCGTGCTTGGCGGCAGACCTGCTGCGCGCGACAAACGGGTAGGAGCGCACCCGGGCGCGAAGAGGCCTTGCCGGGAATGCGTCATCGCGCCCAGGTGCGCTCCTACAGAGGCGTTGACGAGGGCGGCGGCTGCGTCGGGATCTGTCCGCCTCGTAGGGGCGTGGCTCACGGGGCGCGATCGTATACGCGCAAGCTGGCGGCACAAAAAAAGACAGACAGCGCGCTCTAAGCGCTGACCTGTCTGCCTCATCACCGAGTCGATTTCAATTTCAACTCGCTGCGATCGTTCATCGCAACGCAGCGCTACATCGCAGAAATCAAAAACTCACTCGCCGATCCAGCCTTCCAGCATGTCGGCGAATTCATCGGCATGTTCTTCTTCCTGGGCCAGGATGCTTTCCAGAATGCGCTTGGTGGTGGTGTCCTTGTCGCCGATGAAATCGATCATCTCCCGGTAGCTATCGATGGCGATGCGTTCGGCGATGAGGTTTTCCTTCACCATGTCGCGCAGATCGGTGCCTTCCTTGTATTCGGCATGCGAGCGCTTGGTCAGCGTGTCCGGATTGAGGTCCGGTTCGCCACCCAGCTGCACGATGCGCTCGGCCAGCTTGTGTGCGTGCTCTTGTTCCTGTTGCGCATGTTCCAGGAACTCGCCCTTCACTGCGTCGGCAAGCATGCCCTTGGCCATGAAGTAGTGGCGGTAGTAGCGCAAGGTGCACACGTATTCGGTGGCAAGCGCGGTGTTGAGCAATTCGATCACCTTCTCACGATCGGCGTGGTAGCTCTCGGTGATGGCGCCGTCTTCGATGCTCTGGCGCGCGCGGGCGCGCAAGGTGGCAGTGTCGGTGATACCGGCGGGGGTTTTGGTGGCTGGCTGATCAGACATGGCTGGCCGTGTTCCTTCTGAGTGGATGGGAGAAATGGGTGCTCAATCCGGCAGATGCTGCAGCACGTAATCGGCTGCAGAGACTTTGAACTCGCCGGGTTCTTCAACAAACAACGCCTTGACCACGGCGTCGTCTGCATACAGCGCATAGCGGCGCGAGCGCAGGCCCATGCCCGAGCCGCTGGCGTCGATTTCAAGGCCCAGGGCGCGCGCCAGTTCGGCGTTGCCGTCGGGTAACAGGTGCAGGCCGTCGGGGATCAACTGGCTGCGTCCCCAGGCCTGCATCACGAACGGGTCGTTGACCGCGGTGCACAGCACGTCGATACCGCGCTTGCGGAATTGCTCGAAGTGTTCCACATAGCCCGGCAGGTGCTTGGCCGAGCAGGTGGGAGTAAAGGCCCCCGGCACCGCGAACATCAGCACCTTGCGGCCTGCGAACAGGCTGTGGGTGTCGACGGCCTCGATGCCCTCGCGCAGGCGCTTGAGCACGACTTCGGGAATGCGGTCACCAACGTGGATGGTCATGCGGCGGGCTCCTGTGGCTGAACGGATTCTAGAAAGGGGCAGGGGAAAAGCGCGTCAACGCGCTTGAAATCCGTCCGGCCACGCCTATCTGACGCACATGGCCGGCGCACCTGCGCATCCTGCAGTCGCCGGCCCCGTCATCAACCTTTTGGAGGCTTTCAATGAACATCGTTCGTTATCCCCAATTTCCCACCCACGCGCTGCAGAACGAGATCAAGCATGTGTTCGATCGCTTCTTCGAGCAGAACGGCGACACCGACGAATCGGCGGTGGTGACCGCGCAGTGGGTGCCACGCGTCGACATCAAGGAAGAGCCGAATCACTTCGTGCTGTACGCCGATTTGCCGGGCATCGATCCGAGCCAGATCGAGGTGCAGATGGACAAGGGCATCCTGTCGATTAAGGGGGAGCGCAAGAGCGAATCCAGCACCGAGACCGAGCGCTTCTCGCGGATTGAGCGCCGCCACGGCAGCTTCCATCGCCGCTTCGCGCTGCCCGATAGCGCCGATGCCGATGGCATCACGGCTGCGGGCCATAACGGCGTGCTGGAAATCCGCATTCCCAAGCGCCCGGCCGCCACGCCGCGCCGTATCCAGGTGGGCAACGGTCAGAACCCCAACGGCAGCACGGTGCAGTAAGCGCAATGAACCGCGCGGCGGTGCGCCGTGCAGGCGCGCAATGTTCGCCTGGCCGGCCTGTCCTGTGCGTGCAGGCTGGCCAGGCGACCGGCAGTTCCGACTGGCCCCTCTGCCAGCCGAAACTGGCCGCCGCAAGACGCTGACCCTGGAGCGAGGCCACCGCTTCGCTCTCCGGCGACAGTCGCGCCGTAGAATAGGCGCGGTTGCCCGCCCGGCTGCGAATAGATTGGCCAACAGCTCCCAGGCGTGACCGCTTGCGGACGCGGCTGGTATGCAAACCCGGCACGTACATCGGTACGGGGCAGGGTTGCACGCCTTCCGCCCTGCATACGCGCTGTCCGCCGGAGCGCTGGCCGTTCGAACTGGCTCGTGGCCTCGGCTGCGGGCCATTTTTTTTCCAGAGGTGATTAGATGGAATTCAAGGATTACTACGCAACGCTCGGCGTGGAGCCCAGTGCAGGCGATGCGGAGATCAAGACCGCCTACCGCCGGCTCGCACGCAAATATCACCCCGATGTCAGCAAGGAAGCCGGCGCCGAAGACAAGTTCAAGGCGATCAACGAAGCCTACGAAGCGCTGCGCGACCCGGCCAAGCGCAAGGCCTACGACCAGTTGAAGGCGCAGGGATTCCGGCCGGGCGACGAGTTCCAGGCCCCGCCTAATTACGGCGGCGGGCAGGGCTTCGATTTCGAGGAGGTGTTCGGCAATGGCGGCGCCGGCGGCGGCTTCAGCGATTTCTTCGAAAGCCTGTTCGCCGGCCAGCGCGGTGGCCGGCCGCGCGGCCCCGGCGCCGGGCCTGGTGCCGGGGCCGGCCCGCAGGCGCGCGGCGACACCCGCGCCAAGCTTGCGGTGCCGTTGGAAGCGGTGCATTCGGGCGACAGCGTGCGCATCACCATCAATGGCAAGCAATTGGACGTGCGCGTGCCCAAGGGCGTGCAGCCCGGCCAGGTGATCCGCCTGAGCGGGCAGGGCAACGGCGGCGGCAACCTGTTGCTGGAGATCGAATACGCGGCGCATCCGCATTTCGAAGTGGACGGGCGCAACATCCTGTACACCTTGCAGGTCATGCCCTGGCAGGCCGCGCTGGGCACCACCATCAGCGTGCCCACCCTGGGCGGCTCGGTCGAATTGAAGGTGCCGGCCGATTCGGACGCCGGGCGCAAGCTGCGCCTGCGCGGCCGCGGCCTGCCGGGCGCCACCCAGGGCGACCAGATCGTGGAACTGGAAATCCTCGCTCCCGCCCCCACCGACGATGCGCAGAAGAAGGCCTACCGCAACCTGGCCAAGGCATTCGGCGAGACCGTAGGCTGAATTGATCGAAGGGCCGGATCAGCTGTGCGCGCACGAGGGTTGGGCGAGGCCACGCTCGCCCAGCGATGCGGCAGGTGATGTCGGCCCGCATCATCGAATCTTGGCCCCCCCTCATTCGGCCCTGGAGAGGGGGAGCTAGCCCCTCTCCTTTGGGAGAGGGGTGAGGGTTGGGTGCTCCGCAACCTGATCATCAACTCGATCTGCATCCCTCGCATCGGGACCCCGCCCCATCCAGCGCATGCGCCCCTTGTCTGCGATGAAAGGGGACAGGAGAGCGAATCGACGCGGTCGCTCGGTGCGTCCTGTATTGAATCCAGCCTGTCCTATCCAACGTAGTGGCTCCAGCGACTGGCAAAACAGCGCATGCTCCATCACCTCTGGCCTCGCTCACAAACCACGAACCGTCACACAACTCACCTGGCCCAGCTATCGAAAGCGCGGCGGGCGCACTACACTCGCCGCGCACACTAGGGGAAACACATGGCACGCATTTTGATCGTCGACGACTCGCCGTCGCAGCTGCTGGGGATTCAGCGCATCGTCGAGAAGCTGGGGCACGAAACCATCACCGCCACCGATGGTGCCGCCGGCGTGGAAGCGGCCAAGGAATCGCTGCCGGATCTGGTGCTGATGGACGTAGTGATGCCCAACCTCAACGGGTTCCAGGCCACGCGCACGCTCAAGCGCGAGCCCACCACCCAGCATATTCCGGTCATCCTGGTCACCACCAAGGATCAGGACACCGACCGCATGTGGGGCATGCGCCAGGGGGCCCGCGCCTACATCACCAAGCCGTTCTCCGAAGACGAGCTGCTGGAAGTGATGGAGCGAGTGTTCAACCAGAAGGACGAGCCCCCGCAAGCGTAAGTGCACCGGCGAGCCGTGATCGAGGGCGGATTTCGGCAACGCAGATGGGGGATTAGGGTGGGATGTGCCAACCCTCTCTTGCGCGCTGGGGAGCCCGCTGAGGGTTCGGCAGACCGGCCATGCGGAAGTCCACGTCGTCGTTCGCCATCGCATCGCAGCTGCACCTTCAGGCTGTGCCGAGCGCTACCTTCTGCCGATGGGCCGTGGAAGCGCAGTCGGGGTGAAGCGCGCGGCGCAGCCGTCGTCGCCCGGGAACACCCTATGGTTGAAAGGATGAGCGCCCAGGACGCAATCGCCGCTGGGCCGCACGCGTGCGATCTCCCATCACCGTCCGCGCTCGACCCCTGCCATCCAGGCACGCGCCCGGTCAGCGGTCTTCAACCGCCCAAGACCCATCAGGTGGCCGGCTGCGTCCAACAGATGCGCACGCAGCGCTCGGCAGGCGCATCCATGCCTGTTGCAGCCACGTGCATCCTTGTCTCCAGGTCCTCGGCGCAAAGGCCCCCGCCGGTCGGCCGCTGCGTGTGTCCCAGCAGCCCGATCCGCCCCGCCGGCTAAACCAACCATGCATCGCACCGGGTCTTTCAAAACGGCGGGTCTGCCCCATCTAGTAGAATCGGCGAATCAAACAACATGGCGGCACTGCGGGACTGGCCCGCACAGCCCCTCGATCATGGAGCGTGCATGGCCTGGAACACACCCGGCAACAAGGGCGGAGACGGCCCGGACCCCAACCGTCGCAGGTCCTGGGGACCGCGTGGTGGTGGCAACGGCGGCGGTTGGGGCAATCTGCCCGCTCCGTTGAAGGAGCTGTTCGACGGCGGCGTGGGGCGCTGGATCCTGGTCGCGGTGGTGCTGATGGTGCTGTTCTCCAGCTTCCAGCTCATCGGCGAGCAGCAGCGTGGCGTGGTGCTGCGCTTCGGCCAGTTCTCGCGCATCCTGCAGCCCGGCCCGAACTTCAAGCTGCCCTGGCCGATCGAGTCGGTGCGCAAGGTCAATGCCACCGAGATCAAGACCTTCAGCAACCAGGTGCCGGTGCTGACGCGCGACGAGAACATCGTCAACGTCTCGCTCAACGTGCAGTACCAGATCAACGACCCGCGCAAATACCTGTTCGGTTCGCGCAATGCCGATCTGGTGCTGGAGCAGGCTGCGCAAAGTGCCGTGCGCGAGCAGGTGGGGCGTTCGGACCTCAATACCGTGCTCAACAATCGCGGCCCGCTGGCGATCGCCTCCAAGGACCGGCTGCAGGCGGCGCTGGATGCCTATAACACCGGCCTGGCCGTCACCGGCGTGACCCTGCCGGATGCGCGCCCGCCGGAAGAAGTGAAGCCGGCCTTCGACGAGGTCAACGGTGCCCAGCAGGTGCGCGAGCGCCTGATCAACGAAGCCCAGGCGTACGCCGCCAAGGTGGTGCCCGAAGCGCGCGGCCAGGGTGCCCGCACCCGTACCGGCGCCGAAGGCTACAAGCAGGCCACCATTTCCAAGGCCGAGGGCGACGCCGATCGCTTCACGCTGTTGCAGGCCCAGTACGCCGGCGCGCCGGAAGTCACCCGCAAGCGGCTGTGGCTGGAAACCGTGCAGAAGGTGCTGTCGGAGAACCGCAAGGTCATCGGTAGCGATGGCCGCCAGGTCATCTACGTCCCGCTGCCGGCCGACGCCAGCAAGCCGGCCACTTCCGCTGGCAATGTCGGCATGCCGTCGATGGTGCCGCAGGACGTGCTGTTGAATCCGCCGCAAAGCGCCAGTAGCGAGGCCATCCGCAACCCGGAGCGCGGCCCGCGCCCGACCGGCCGTGAGGGAACCGAATAATGAAGAATTCGCTAGTGATCGGCCTGATCATTGCCGTCTTGCTGACCCTGATGGGCTCGGTGTTCGTCGTGCGCGAAGACCAGACCGCCATGGTGCTCAACCTGGGCCGTGTCGTGCGTGCCGACCTCAAGCCCGGTTTGCATTTCAAGATTCCCGTGGTGGAATCGGTACGCGTGTTCGACCGCCGCTTCCAGGTGCTGGACACCGCTCCTGCGCGTTACTTCACTGCCGAGCAGAAAGACGTGAGCGTGGATTTCTTCGCCATCGGCTACATCTCCGATGTGCGGGCGTTCTATCGTGCGACCGGTGGCGAGGAATCGGTGGCCAACTCGCGCCTGGCCCCGATCATCACCGATTCGCTGCGCAACCAGATCAACTCGCGCACTCTGCAACAGTTGGTTTCCGGCGACCGCAGCGAACTGATCGCCAACCAGCTCAAGGGCATCAATGGCGCCATCAAGGGCCTGGGGATGCAGATCACCGACCTGCGCATCAAGCAGATCGACCTGCCGACCGACAGCCAGGTGATCACCGACGTGTACGAGCGCATGCGCGCCCAGCGCAAGCAGGAAGCGAGCAAGCTGCGCGCCGAAGGCGAAGAGCAGGCGCTGACCATCCGCGCACAAGCCGACCGCGAGTCCACCGTGATCGTGGCCGACGCCGAGCGCGACGCGCAGAAACTGCGTGGTGAAGGCGATGCCGAAGCAGCCCGCATCTACGGCCAGGCCGGTTCCAAGGATCCGTCGTTCTATGCGTTCTACCGCAGCCTGGAGGCCTACCGCAGCTCCATGACCGACGGCAATGGCGTGGTGGTGCTGGACAAGAACGACCCGTTCCTGCAGTACCTCAAGAGCGACCGTTGATCGTTCTGCCTTGAAACAACGCTCTGCCTTGAAACAAGAACGCCCGCGTAATGCGGGCGTTCTTGTATGCGCTGTCAGCCAATCAAGCTGAGGCTACTCTTGCACCCGTCGTCGGGCCCAGCCAAATCAATCAGACGGATACCGCGGTTGCAGAAGCGCGCACGACCTTGGGGCCTAGTCGTTTGCCTAGGGCGATGGCCGGCGCCTCGATGAAGCGATAGGTCAGTGCCGCCATCGGTAACGTAACCAGCAAGGTCAAGGCGGCACAGCCTGCGTAGGCGACCGAGGGGTTCGGCGTTGCGTCCTGGATGCGCCGAAACAGCGGCGCCAGTATCGCAATCACCACGGGGTGGCCCAGGTAGACCGAATAGCTGATCTTGCCTAGAAAAGCCGTTACCGGATTAACTACCAGGCGAGGAGGCGACTGCGACATGCCGACCAATAACAATGCATACATCAGCCCGCTAGCGATCCAGTAAGTGGTGGGGCCGATCATGGCCAACGCCAGCAAGGTGATCGTTCCAGCCAAACCGGCCGAACCGACAGCGATCGACACCGCGCCCCAATGCTTCGCGGTGACTGGCGTTGTCTCGCAGAATTTCCGGTAGGCAAAGAAAGTACACAAGCCAATTGCAAATACTGGGAAATGACGCAGTAGCCCGTAGTCGCCGATCATTGCGGTGCCTGCGTCTCCAAGAACTCCCGCTCCCGCCAGGCCGGCGGCAGTGATGGCGCAAAGCGCCAGCACCGAGGCATCGCGCATGGTTCTGACAACCAGGAAAAGTAGCGGAAACACCGCATAGAACAGCATTTCCACACCGATGGCCCAACTGGCCCAGACAATGCCGTCCTCCCAGCCGCGGACGAAGTTGAAGGTGAAAGTCAGATTTGCTGCGATTTCCGCCCAATGGTGTCCGGCATGGGGGCCGCGTCCATCCCGATAAACAGAAAAGGCCAGCCAACAATAAAATAGTGGCGCAATGCGAAAAAAGCGATGCAGATAGAAGCTCGCCAGCGGTCGGCCGGTTGCGGCATGGCGTGGCATCGTGTAGCACAGCGAGAAAGCGCTGATGACAAAGAACAATGCCACTCCGCTGCCGCCTGCCATCAGCACAGGTGTGAGTGCATGGCCAGGCGAAATTGCCGGGGTCGGCATGGCCATGACATGAAATAGCAGCACATACAGCGCGGCCAACCCGCGAAGTGCGTCCAAGAAGACCAGCCGATTGTTCGTAAGCATGCGTCCTTGCCAATGAGAAAACACGCAACGATAGGCGTTGCGGCGCGTCAGCTCAAATGGCGCGTACTGCAAGACGGCCGAGCGTCATGGAAAGAGGAGCAACTCGTGCACGGTCGTGACCGCTCAATGCGACCTTAGTGGTGTCCTTGCATGGCGCGCCCGTATCTCGCTACTGCGGACACACTTTTTACTGCGGACACACTTTTTATGGAGCAGCTGAAGGCTGTTACTTTCTGGTTGAGTCCTTCCGGGTTGAGTCGAGCATTGTGTCTTGAAGCCAGGATCGACCAGTGCCGGCAGGAGCAGAATTGGGCGGTAACGCCATTTCCGTGGACCTGGCAAGTAGGCACACTTCGGAGCCCTGATGCGGTGCTCCCTCATGCATGACCTATTGACCGCCCTATGCCTGATTGTTGTGATTGAAGGCCTGCTGCTGTTCGCCGCGCCTAGGCAGTGGAAACTCATGGTCGAGCAACTGTTCAGCTTGCCTACGGCCCATCTGCGTGCCATTGGCGGGGTCACCCTGGCGCTTGGCGCTATCGCGCTCTGGATCGTCCGCCATTGAGCGATGGCGGCAGGGCGCGGCCCGTTCACTACCGAGGCCAGAGCCGGTAGTGCGGGCACCGACCTGCCCCCGGGGTATCGGCGCCAGGGGTAGTGCACGCCACCGGAAACCCGGATAATGCACAAAAGCCGGCCGGGCACGCTCCAACCAGAGCACTCGGTTCGGCTTTTTCCGTGTCAGGGCTATCGCGCCACTGCAACGCTCCCCGATGGAGCCGCGCGCAGGGTGTCGCGGCCAACCCTGCAGCGGTCCCATCCCGCGGCCCCGATGGCCGCAGCAAAACTTAGGAGTTCACCCGTCATGGGTCAGTCAGTTGTCGTGCTCGGTGCCCAGTGGGGCGATGAAGGCAAAGGCAAGATCGTCGATCTGCTCACCGAGGAAATCGGTGCGGTGGTCCGCTTCCAGGGCGGCCACAACGCTGGCCACACGCTCGTCATCAACGGCAAAAAGACCGTCTTGCATCTGATTCCGTCCGGCATCCTGCGCGAGGACGCGCTGTGCCTGATCGGCAATGGCGTGGTGATCTCCCCGGCCGCCTTGATCAAGGAAATCAGCGAGCTGGAAGACGCCGGCGTGGAAGTGCGTTCGCGCCTGAAGATTTCTCCGGCTGCGCCGTTGATCATGCCCTACCACATCGCGCTGGATCAGGCGCGCGAGAAGGCCGCTGGCGGCAAGGCCATCGGCACTACCGGCCGCGGCATCGGCCCGGCCTACGAAGACAAGGTGGCGCGTCGCGGCATCCGCATCGCCGACCTGCATTACCCGCCGCAGCTGGAAGAGCTGCTGCGCACCGCGCTGGACTACCACAACTTCGTGCTGACCAAGTACCTGGGCGTGGAAGCGGTCGATTTCCAGAAGACCTACGACGAGGCGCTGGCCTTCGGCGAGTACGTGCAGCCGATGAAGTCGGACGTGGCCGGCATCCTGCACGACCTGCGCAAGCAGGGTAAGCGCGTGCTGTTCGAGGGCGCGCAGGGTGCGTTGCTGGACATCGACCACGGCACCTATCCGTACGTCACCAGCTCCAACACCACCGTGGGCGGCGCACTGGCCGGTACCGGCGTTGGCGCCGATGCGATCGACTACGTCCTCGGCATTGCCAAGGCGTACGCCACGCGTGTCGGCGGCGGCCCGTTCCCGACCGAACTGGACGACGAAGTGGGCCAGGGCATCCGCGACCGCGGCGCCGAGTACGGCGCGTCCACCGGTCGCCCGCGTCGCTGCGGCTGGATGGACATCGTGGCGCTCAAGCGTGCGGTGGCCATCAACGGCATTTCGGGCCTGTGCATCACCAAGCTCGACGTGCTCGACGGCATGGAGAAGCTGAAGATCTGCATCGCCTACGAATATCACGGCAAGCGCACCGAGTACGCGCCGCTGGACGCGCAAGGCTGGGAAGAGTGCACCCCCGTGTACCTGGAGTTCCCGGGTTGGAGCGAGAACACCCACGGCATCACCGTGTGGGACGAACTGCCGCCCGCCGCTCGCGCCTACCTGCGCGCGCTGGAAGAACTGGCCGGCTGCCCCATCTCGATCGTCTCCACCGGCCCGGATCGCGACCATACGATGGTGCTGCAGGATCCGTTCGCCTGATCGGCTGATGCGTGATTGAACCGACGAAAGCCCTGCGAAAGCGGGGCTTTTGTTTGCAAAACGCCATTGCGTTGCCTCGTCCATGTGCCCGCATCTGCCTGACGTCGCTGATCAGGTGTTATTGCCCGCCCAGGCCTGATCGATGCGGGGCGGGTTCAGCAGGGCGGTGTAGCATGCTCCGCCAATCGGGATTGCCTTGGTTTGACGCACGCGTGCCCTGTCGTTGCCGTGGCTTCTCTTTGACGTGTGTGTCTTCGCATCTGTCAGGCAGGCGCATGACTTTCGGCCGTGTGTGGTCTTGCATGTCGGCGCGATGATGCTGGCCGCTTTACGACGTCGTTTACTTCATTACTCATTTTAGGAATCTCATGCGCCAGATCCTGGTGACTGCTATTGCGCTGGCCCTGGCCAGCACCTGCGCCGTTTCGCCGGCTCACGCTGCTGTGGCTGCACCGGAGGCGGCCAGCGCATCGGTCGCGCAGGTCACCAGCCAGTTGCCGCGCACGGCCAAGCCCACCCACTACGCGGTGGAAATCACCCCGCATGCCGACAAGATGACCTTCGACGGCAAAGCGGCCATCGACGTCGTGGTGCTACAAGCCACCGACCGCATCGTGTTGCAGGCGGCCAACCTCAGCTTCGCGCGCAGTACATTGGCGCAGCGCAAGGGTGGCACGCCGCAGACGGCCAAGGTCAGCACCGACGCGCAGGCGCAGACCGCCACCTTCGCTTTCGACAAACCGCTGGCACCGGGCAACTACGTGTTGTCCATCGACTACAGCGGTGTGATCAACACCCAGGCCAACGGCCTGTTCGCACTGGATTACGCCACTCCGCAAGGCCAGCGCCGCGCGTTGTTCACCCAGTTCGAAAACTCCGATGCACGCCGCTTCCTTCCGTCGTGGGACGAGCCTAATTTCAAAGCCACCTTCGACCTGGCAGTCAATGCGCCGGCCACGCAGATGGCGGTGAGCAACATGCCGGTTGCCTCGTCCAGCAATGGTGCCGGCGGCATGAAGCGCGTGGTCTTCCAGACCACGCCCAGGATGTCCACGTACCTGCTGTTCCTGAGTGTCGGCGACTTCGAGCGGGCGGCGCGCAAGGCCGACAACGGCACCGAGATCGGCGTGATCGCGCAGAAGGGCAAGGTGGACCAGGCGCAGTTCGCACTGGATTCGGGCCGCGATGTGCTGCACGAATACAACGCTTATTTCGGCATTCCATACCCATTGCCGAAGCTGGACAACATCGCCGCACCCGGGCAAAGCCAGTTCTTCAGTGCAATGGAAAACTGGGGAGCGATCTTCACCTTCGAATACTCGCTGCTGCTCGACCCGGCCACCTCCAACATCGACGACAAACAGGGCGTTTTCACCGTTGCCGCGCACGAGATCGCGCATCAGTGGTTCGGCAACCTGGTGACCATGGCGTGGTGGGACGACCTGTGGCTCAACGAAGGGTTCGCCAACTGGATGGAGGCGCGCACCACGCACAAGCTGCACCCGGAGTGGGACATCGACAACACCGGCGCAGCCTTCAAGAGCCGCGCGGCGATGCAGCGCGATGCGTATGTCACCACCCACCCGGTGGTGCAGCACGTCGCCACGGTGGAGCAGGCCAGCCAGGCATTCGACCAGATCACCTACGACAAGGGCGAAGCGGTGATCGCCATGCTCGAAGACTATGTGGGCGCAGACAACTGGCGCAGCGGTGTGCGCAGTTACATCAAGCAGCATCAATACGGCAATGCCGTCACCGATGCGTTGTGGCAGCAGATCGATGCGGTGGAACCGGGCAAGCAGTTCACCCAGGTGGCGCACGACTTCACCTTGCAGCCGGGCGTGCCGTTGATCAAGGTCAGCGCCAGCTGCACGGCAGGCACCACCACCGTGCAGCTGAAACAAGGCGAATACACCGTCGACCGCCCCGCCAAACCGCCATTGCGCTGGCATGTGCCCGTCACGGTGCGGGGCGCCAATGGCACGCCGGTGCGCGTGTTGGTGGATGCCAGCGCGCAGATGCAGCTACCCGGCTGCGATGCGCCTGTTGTAGTCAATGCCGGGCAGAAGGGGTACTTCCGCACGCTGTATGCACCGGCGCAATTCACCGCGCTCAGCAAGGGGTTCGACGCGTTGCCGGTGGTCGATCAGCTGGGTGTGCTGATGGATACCGCTGCCCTGGCACCGGTGGGCCTGCAGCCCGAGGCGGACCTGCTCGAGCTCACCGCCAAGGTGCCGGTGGGTGGCTCGCCGGATCTGTGGAAAGTGGTGTCTGAGACGTATTCCAGCATCGATCGCCTGTTCGCCGACGACCTCAAGGCGCAGGCCGGCTGGCGGCGCTTCGCGCGGGCACGGCTTGCGCCCGAGTTCGCCACGCTCGGCTGGGACGAGCGCAAGGACGATAGTGCGCAGACCAAGCAGTTGCGCGCCAGCCTGCTCAACAGCCTGAGCGCGCTGGACGATGCACAGGTGATTGCCGAAGCGCAGCGTCGTTTCGCTGCGTTTCAGGCCGACCCGGGCACGTTGTCGCCGGAGTTGCGTAGCACGGTGCTGCGCATCGTCGCCCGCCATGCCGACGCGGCCACGTGGGACGCGTTGCATGCCATGGCAAAGAAGGAAACCTCCTCGATGCTGCGCGACCAGTCGTATGCGTTACTCGCCTACGCCAAGGACCCGGCATTGGCGCAGCGCGCCCTTGAACTTGCACTCACCGACGAGCCCGGCGCCACCACCGGTGCCAGCATGATCGGCGATGTCGCCAGCGAGCACCCGGAGCTGGCATTCGACTTCGCACTGGCGCATCGCGCCCAGGTGGACACGTTGATCGACTCCACCTCGCGCGCCCGCTACTACCCGCACCTGGCCGCAGGCTCCAGCAAGCTGGAGACCATCGACAAGATCAAGGCGTACGCCGACAAGTACCTCGCTCCCACCTCGCGCCGCGATGCCGAAACCGCCATCAGCACCATCCAGACGCGGGTGACCTTGCGCGAACGGCGCGTGCCGCAGATTGCGGCATGGTTGAAGAAGCAGAAGAGCTAAGCAGTTGCGTGGAAAAACAAAAAAGCCCGGTAATTCCGGGCTTTTTTGTTCGGTGCAGAGGCCGCCATTGCAGGTGAAGCGGATTGAACAGCAACAGTAGCGAAGGGATCCGATGAGCAACTGCCTGAAAAGCGCAGCGTGCGCGTGGTGACTGCCGAAGCCGGGGTCGCGTGTTTCCGAGTCGTGCTGCCGCTCTGCGCGCCGCGTCTGGCTTCGGCGCGCCTGCCGACCGGCTGCGGTTGGCTGCGTGCATCACGCCATGCGCATCGACATGTTCTCGCGAACCCGATTGTCCATGTCTTGCTGCTGGCTCTGCGCCAGGGTTGGTTGCCGCTCCACGCTGGCCATTTCCAGCTGCTGCAGCGACTGCTCAACCGGCGTGCGCACCGCCACATCGGTGGGCATGGCAGCACGCAAATGGGCAGGGTTGTTCAATTCTCCCTGCACCACGAAGACCGTGCGCCCTGCCGGGTGTTCGGTGGTCTGGTTGCTCAGCACAACATGATCGGCGCGATCCAGATTGTTCTGGCGGGCGAGGGTCATCACGCTGGCGATCAGGCGGTCGCTAGTGTCGTCATGCGTCCGCCCGGCTTGCGCATCGATGGCACTCACGCCCGCGCGTACCTGCTGCAGCAACGCGTAGTCCCGGTGATCCGGGCCGATATCGGCCAGCTTGGTGGGCGGCAGCATCCGATCGGGCACGCCGTCGGTCGACGCGGTGAACGGACTGCGGGTGATGGAGCGGTACGGATCATCGGCATGGAACTGCGTGGCTTTCTGCTGCCGTTCCAGGCGTACTTCGCGCGCATCGTTGAGTTCTGCAATGCGGGCGGGATTGGTTTCTTCGCGCATGGAAAGATGCCCGCCGCCTGCGCTGACGTTCACCCACTTGTGTTCTTTTTCGAAGTACATCGCGTAGAAGCTGTTGCTGCCGATGACGTTGGGGTCGACCGCGGAGCGGCCCTCCAGCATTTGGATCGCTTCGGTGGTGCCGAGCTTGGCCAAGTACTGGCTGCCGGCCGCCACGCCCATCTGCGCGAAGGTCTCGTAGCCGGTATTGCTGATGCGAGTGGCGCCGACGTACTCGTTGTCGAGCATGTTGGTCCAGATTTGTTCGAGCTTCTGGGGACCGCTTTTTTCCAGGGCCGCTTGCAGGAGGACGCGTGGAGTCCAGCAGTTGGGGTCGAGACGATGCTGCTCAAACGCGCGGTCGTGCGCGAGCATGACGGAGGCGCCTGGTAGGTTCAGTGCCAGATCCGGACGGTCTCGACGGAGCCATGCTTGCCGAAGTTCCAAATCCCTCTCCAGCAACGTCTGTCCGAAGCTCTCCCACTGACGTTCGCTCAGTTGAGCATTAGCAAAGCGCGAGCCGCTGTCGTGCTGCGTATTCGCGTAATCCTGCGCGTAACTATTCGCAACGCGCCCCGGCAAACTGTCATTACGCACGACACCAAGCGCGAGCGTCCCGTAGCCGTCTGCATCGGGCAGTTGCGAGAGGTAGTTCCAGTACAGCTCACGATTGCCTGCTTTTGCGTAGCTGCGCAGGATCGTCAAGTCCTGCTGAGTTAATCCACCCATGATTTACTCCTTGCAAAAAGTCTGGATCACCCAACTTTAGTGCGTGCCAAAACGTCCCGAATCGCTTTTTCCATACGTTTCCAGTCCCTTAGAAACGCGCGATGGTAGTTGAGCGTGATGGATAGTTTATTCTCGACATCCACAAGGTAGTGCGTGCATCCGGCGACAACTGGCCCTTCTTCGTCAATGACTTGGTCGCCCTCAAGCCGGATGCCGTCCTTACGAAACTTGACGCTATCGCACTTGATGAAAGTGGTGAGATTGCCGCCGGAATCGCGCGCGACATACCAATCGTCCTCAAACGCGGGGTTGCGTGTCGGAGGTTTGCTGTAGCGGGCCTCGTACGCTTTAACGTACACCGCCATCTTTTCTTCATCGATGGCATACGGCGTCAATCCGAGTGTTTCAGGCTGTGCAATACGCAGATCGAGTCTGTCGACGGGATCACCTCGTTCGACCGAATCAGGCTCGGTGATTGCTTCATTGGATGAGTAGCGTGCCAGCAATGCCTCGATGGGGACGCGGTCGACATAGTCAACCGAGGCATGGATTTCCTTCCGGAAATCATTCGTACGCGGGTTGGCCCGTGCGCCAGGCGGCGTGGGGGTCATATCCGGCCACTCGATGACAAGCGTCACGCCTTCGCCCGGCCATGGTGCGATCTGGCTGTCCAGGTAGTTGGCGGGGATGCGGAAGGTATTCGGCCCCAGCTTTACGTCAACCGGAGCGTCCGAATAGGTATGCCCGTTGATGGTGCGACCGGTGGTGACGGTGTCCGACATGGGGGAAGTCCTTTTATGTTCGGGTGATGGCGTCCGTGCACATGCACTGCCGGTCACGGCGATGGCGAGTGCAAGGGCCAGGGATCGGCCGGATGACATCATGTACATTGGTCAATCCATTGCAGGGTTCGTCCCGAACTATAGGCAAATCACGATCAAGGCGACAGCAAGCCCAGTTAGTGCACGTGCAGTGCGCCGCATGACATCGGAATGCGGCGCACTGCCAGCAGGAGATACGCGCGGACACAAGGTCGGCCGTGCAGCGGCAGCTCGCTATATGTGCTGAAGGATGGCATTTGCCGCCATCTGTCGTGGGAATGGCGTGTTAGCCCGTTGCCGTAACGCGCTGATCGAGGTCAGTACTCCTTCGCCGATGTGTCGATCCAACTGCAGCGAGGTCCCTTTGGGTGTCGTCCAGAGGCGTGGGCTGCACGACGTGGAGAGCTGCAGTGCCATCAGTACAAATGTGGCCGCGTCATGCCCCGAACGCACCGTCGATCGTATGCATCGCGCCAGTCACAAAGCTCGCTTCCGGGCCCGCCAGCCAGGCCACCATGCCAGCCACTTCCTCGGCGCGGCCGTGGCGCTTGATCGCCATGAAGCTGTGCATCAGGTCTTTCATCGGTCCGTTTTCCGGATTGGCGTCGGTATCGATCGGGCCGGGTTGCACCACGTTGATGGTGATGCCGCGCGGCCCGAAGTCGCGCGCCAGCCCGCGGGCCAGCCCTTGCAGCGCGGATTTGCTTAGCGCGTAAGAGGCCATGCCGGGCAGCGGCATGCGGTCGCCGTTGACCGAGCCGATGACGATGATGCGGCCACCCGATGGCATCTGCCGCGCGGCCTCGACAGCGGCGTGGTAGGGCGCGTGCACGTTGATGCGGAACAGCCGGTCGACCGCGTCCGGATCCTGGTCCAGCGCATCGCCGAACAACGCAATGCCGGAGTTCACCACCAGCACATCCAGCGGCCCGCTGCGGCGCACCGTGGCGATGACCGCATCGCGATCGGCGCTGTCTGCCAGCACCGCGGTGCTGCCGGTTTCGCCGGCCAGGCGCTGCGCCGCCTCGGCAGAGCCAGCATAGGTAAACGTCACTCGCGCACCTTCGGCCACGAAGCGCCGCACGATCGCGGCCCCAATTCCCCGGCTGCCACCAAGCACCAACACCGACTTGTTCTTGAACGCTGACATGTACCTACCTCGCTATTAATATAGCGAGTAATACATAATAGATTTCGGTTGCCGTCAAGGGTTTTGTAACAATGACTACAGAAATCTCACGGGCCCGCGGCCGGCCGCGGGCGTTCGACGCGGAGCAAGCGGTCGCCACCGCGCAGTGGCTGTTCCATGCAAGCGGCTACGACGCATTGAGCGTGGCCGATCTCACCGCGGCGCTGGGCATCAACCCACCCAGTTTCTACGCCGCCTTCGGCAGCAAGGCGGGCCTGTACGCGCGCATCCTCGACCGCTATGCGCAGACCGGCGCGATCCCGCTGCCGCAACTCCTGGACGCCGACCGACCGCTGGCCGACGCGCTGGCCGATGTACTGGAGCACGCCGCCCGCTGCTACGCCGCAGACCCCGCCGCCACCGGCTGCCTGGTGCTGGAGGGCACGCGCAGCAACGACGCGCAGGCGCGCGAGGCCGCCTGCGGCTTTCATGTCGCCGCCCAGGCGTTGATCCGCTCCCACATCGCCCAGCAGTGCCCGCACGACGCAGACCGGCTGGCCGATTTCGTCAGCACCACCATGGCCGGCCTGTCCGCCAGCGCCCGGCATGGGCAGAGCCTGGAGCGTCTGTTGGCGAGTGCGCGGTTGGCGGGGGAGGGGATTCGGGCGGCGTTGCGCGGGTAGTGCAGGTAGCGGGTGGGCAGAAGGCTTTCGATGGTGTGAGCTGCCGCAAAGCGGGAGTGTCAGATTCGTTCTTGCGCGAGTTGGTGATCGGTTTCGGCGCCAGCGTTACGTCCTGTTGTTTGAGATTGAAAGCGATCAAGTCGTCACCGTTTTAGCAGTCAGGCATCTTTCGCAGTCAGGCATCAGCGTGAAGACGACTATCATTAGGCGGCGAGTCAATCGAGAAGTGGCGTCTGTGCCTCGGGGCGCGTCGCCAATTGCGGGAAGATGGAGACACAGGGGATTGGATGGACAAGTCGTCGTTAACCGAGCGCGATATCTGCACGAAATTCATCATTCCTTCGATCGTCGCCGCGGGCTGGGATCTGGATTTCCAGGTGCGCGAAGAGGTCGCTTTTACCAAGGGGCGTGTCGTAGTTCGCGGCAAGCTGCACAGCCGGGGGTTGGCGCGTCGTGCCGACGTCGTGCTATACCACCGAGCCAATCTTCCTTTGGCCGTGATCGAGGCAAAGGACAACAGGCACACCGTTGGTTCCGGTATGCAACAGGCACTGGGATATGCAGATGCGCTGGATGTTCCGTTTGTGTTCTCGAGCAACGGCGACGGATTCCTTTTCCATGATAGAACCGCGACCGGCGACAAGATCGAATCCGAATTAACGTTGGACCAGTTTCCCTCGCCAGAGGAACTTTGGCGTCGCTATTGCATCTGGAAGGGGCTTGGTGAGGACGCGCGGCAGGTGGTCGAGTCCCCGTATTACGATGATGGCAGCAGTCGCTCGCCGCGCTACTACCAGATCAATGCGATCAATCGAACGATCGAAGCTGTGGCCAATGGTCAAAACCGCATCCTGCTGGTGATGGCCACCGGAACCGGCAAAACCTATACCGCTTTCCAGATCATTTGGCGGCTTTGGAAGTCGCGCCAGAAGAAGCGCATCTTGTTCCTGGCTGATCGCAACATCTTGGTCGATCAGACAAAAAACAACGATTTCAAGCCGTTCGGCACGGCGATGACCAAGATCACCAAGCGCCAGATTGATACGTCTTACGAGATCTACCTGTCGCTGTACCAGGCGGTAACCGGCGTAGAGGACGTCAAGAACATCTACAAGCAGTTCTCTCGGGAATTCTTTGATCTTGTCGTCATCGATGAATGCCATCGTGGCAGCGCGGCCGAGGATTCTGCGTGGCGGGAGATCCTGGAGTATTTCTCTGGTGCCACGCATATCGGTTTGACCGCAACGCCAAAGGAGACCAAGGAAGTCTCTAGCAGTACTTACTTTGGAGAACCCGTCTACAGCTACACGCTGAAGCAGGGCATCGATGACGGCTTCCTGGCACCGTACAAAGTGGTGCGCATCGACTTCGATGTCGATCTGCAGGGCTGGCGGCCACCTAAAGGGATGCGCGACAAAAACGGCGAGTTGATCGAAGATCGCATCTACAACCTGCGGGATATGGATCGCCAGCTTGTGGTCGAAGCGCGGACGTATCTGGTCGCGCAGAAAGTCACCGAATTCCTCACTGCCACCGGTCCATTCCAGAAGACCATTGTGTTCTGCGACGACATCGATCATGCCGAGCGTATGCGCCAGGCCTTGGTAAATCTCAATCCAAAGCGTGTCGCGGAAAATCGCAAGTACGTCATGCGCATCACCGGCGATGACAACGAGGGAAAGGCCGAACTGGACAATTTCATCAATCCTGAAATGCGTTACCCCGTCATCGCGACCACCAGCAAGCTGATGACAACCGGCGTTGACGCGCAAACCTGCACGCTCGTCGTGCTGGACCAGCACATCAGGTCGATGACCGAGTTCAAGCAGATCATCGGTCGCGGGACCCGTATCAATGAGGATTACGGCAAGTACTGGTTCACCATCATGGATTTCAAGAAGGCGACCGAACTGTTCGCTGATCCATCATTCGATGGAGACCCCGAGGTGATCTACAACCCCTCGCCCAATGACAGTCCGGTACCGCCTGAGATCGGGGGCGGCGACGGTGGCGACGGCGGTGGGATCGTCGATCCTCCAGAGGGCGGTGATGACGTCACCACTGGCGGTGAAGATGGGCCGAAGCGCATCAAATACGTCATCGACAAACTGCCGGTATCGGTCGTGGCCGAGCGCGTCCTGTATTACGGGTCCGATGGCAAGCTCATCACTGAGTCGCTGCGCGACTATACCCGCGAGCGCGTCCTGCGCCAGTTTGCGTCGCTCGATGACTTCCTGCGGCGCTGGAGCGATGCCCAGCAGAAGAAGGCCATAATCGATGAGCTGGCTACGCAGGGCGTGCTTTGGGAGGAACTGGCCGGCGAGGTCGAGAAGAAGCTCGGTCAGTCGCTCGATCCGTTCGATCTGATCTGTCACGTGGCCTTCGATCAACCGCCGCTGTCGCGCAGGGAGCGAGCGGAGGGTGTGCGCAAGCGCAATTACTTCGCCAGGTATCAGGGCAAGGCGCGGCAAGTGCTCGAAGGCTTGTTGGACAAGTACGCCGACACCGGGGTGGAGCACATCGAGGACATCAGGATCCTGCAGCTCGATCCGTTTCGTGCCCTTGGAGCACCGGTCGAACTTGTGGCGGCCTTTGGCGGCAAGACGAATTACCAGCGCGCCATCCTGGACCTGGAAAGCCAGCTATATAGCAGTGCGGACGTTGCCTGACCTGCGTTCCATAGTATTCTTGTCCTCTGTTTCAGGACGGGGGACGGGACCTTTCCGTTACTCATGAAAAGTCAAGATATCCTGCTCTTGCTGAAGCTGGTCAGCCTTGAGCGCCAGCAATCGGTCCATGTAGGCGGCGAGAAAGCAGCGCTCGGCATTCCCGATGACTGGCGTGGCTGGGCCGTGTCGGCGGCTCAAGAGGATCGGGGGGCAGCAGGCTTGGCCGAAGATGCGTTCTCCGTGCGCGGCCTTGAGGAATCCACCGGCATCAGCAAATCGGAAGTCAGTCAGGCGCTCCGGCGTTGCGCCGACGTGGGGCTGGTGCTGGCCGAGCGCGGCAGTGGCATCCCGCGCGCCAACACGCGCGCGCTGCTGGGCTTTGTGTTGAACGGGCTGAAGTATGTGTTTCCGGCGCGCCCGGGCCCGATTGTCCGCGGCATTCCCACAGCACACGCGGCGCCAGTGCTGGTCGATCGCCTGTTGTCCGCAGGCGAACACATCTACGTCTGGGAGGACGGCTACGGCAGCGAGCAGGGCCAGCGCGTGGAACCGCTCTACAAAAGCGTGCCGCGTGCCGTACGTCGCGATGCGGAGCTGTACGCCATGCTGGCGCTGGTGGACGCGATCCGGCTGGGGCGTGAGCGTGAGTCGGCGCTTGCCGGCAGTGTGCTGACCCAACACCTGCGAGAGGTACCGTAATGGGCACGCCTGGAAACTGGGATATCCAGCAGCACATGCTGGCACGCGTGGCCGAAGCGCTTGGGCCGGATCTGCTGCCGGAAGTTGCCTTCGTCGGTGGCTGCACCACCGGTCTGCTGATGACAGACGCGGTCAGCCGGGAAGCTGTTCGCTTTACCGAAGACGTCGACTTGATCGTGCACGTCATGGGCTTGGGCAGTTGGTACCGTCTGCAGCAGGTGCTGGCCGGTAAGGGCTTTCGCACCTCGCCCAACGACGACGTCGTCTGCCGTACCCGCCTGCGCGATCAACATGCCAGCGAACTGATCGTCGATTTCATGCCTGATGACGCTGCCGTCCTCGGCTTCAGCAATCGCTGGTACGCCGATGCGCTGCGTGAGGCGTACGATCACGCACTGCCGTCAGGTGTGACAATCCGCGTGGTCGCTCCAGCCTATTTTCTGGGCACCAAGCTGGAGGCCTACCGGGGTCGCGGCAACCGCGATCCATTGGCCAGCCGGGATGTCGAGGACATCCTCAATGTCGTGGATGGCCGCGCCACCCTGTGCGATGAGGTCGCGCAGGCGTCCACAGCATTGCAGTTGGATATCGCTCAGGGGATCGCCGAACTCCTGCGCCACCGCGACTTCAACTACGCCGTTCAGGCCACTTCCAACAACAACCGCCAGCGCGAGGAGTTGATCTTCACGCGGCTGGACGCACTTGCATCATTCAACAGGTAACACGATGTCGATCAGCAGCACCATCAAATCCATCCAGGACATCATGCGCAAGGACTCCGGCGTCGACGGAGACGCGCAGCGCATCGGCCAGCTGGTGTGGATGTTGTTCCTCAAGATTCTCGATGACAGTGAGCAGGAATGGGAGCTCATCCACGAGGACTACCGGTCGCCATTGCCGCAGCGCCTGCGTTGGCGTAACTGGGCCGCCAATCCGGAAGGCATGACTGGCGGGGATCTCAAAGACTTCATCGACCTTGAGCTGTTTCCTAATCTACGCGACCTGACACCTCGCCACAGCAAGCCGCTGGGCTTTGTCGTGCGCGATGTGTTCCAGGACGCCTACAACTACATGAAGTCCGGGCAGCTGATCCGCCAGGTGCTCAACAAGATCCAGAGCGGCGTGGACTTCAACAAGGCGCAGGAACGCCATGCGTTCGGCGACATGTACGAGCAGCTGCTGCGCGACCTGCAGAGCGCCGGTAATGCAGGCGAGTTCTATACGCCGCGCCCGGTCACCGAGTTCATGGTGCGCATGGTCGACCCCAAGCTGCATGAAAAGGTCATGGACCCGGCCTGTGGCACCGGCGGCTTCCTCACCTGCGCCATCGAGCACAAGCGCCAGCGCTATGTGCGCACCGCCGAGGACGAGGCCATCCTGCAGGCCAGCATCTTCGGCGTGGAGAAGAAGCCGCTGCCGCACCTGCTGGCTACCACTAACATGGTGCTGCACGGCATCGAGGTGCCCAGCCAGATCAAGCACGACAACACCCTGGCGCGCCCGCTGATCAGCTGGGGGCCGGGCGAGCGGGTCGACTGCATTGTCGCCAATCCACCATTCGGCGGTATGGAAGAAGACGGCATCGAAAGCAACTTCCCCGCTGCCTTCCGCACCCGTGAAACCGCCGACCTGTTCCTGGTGCTGATCATGCACCTGCTCAAGGACGGTGGCCGCGCCGCCGTGGTGCTGCCCGATGGCTTCCTCTTTGGCGAAGGCATCAAGAGCCGCATCAAGGAAAAGCTGCTCACCGAGTGCAACCTGCACACCGTCGTTCGCCTGCCCAATGGCGTGTTCAACCCCTACACCGGCATCAAGACCAACCTGCTGTTCTTCACCAAGGGCACGCCCACCAAGGATGTGTGGTTCTACGAGCACCAGTACCCGGCTGGCTACAAGAGTTACTCCAAGACCAAGCCCATGCGCGTCGAGGAGTTCGCCGTTGAGGAAGCCTGGTGGGGCAGCGAGGCCGATGGCTTTGCTGCTCGCCAGGAAAATGAGTTCGCCTGGAAGGTCAGCTTCGACGAACTGCAAAGCCGCAACTGGAACCTCGACAGCAAGAACCCGCATGTGGGCGAGCAGATCAGCCACAACCCGGACGAGCTGCTGCGCGGCTATGCCGCCCTGCAAGGCGAGATTGACGGGTTGCGTGACCAGCTCAAGGCTGTGCTGGCCGAAGCGCTGGAGCGCCGGGTATGACGACGCTGCTTACCCGCAATCTGCCGCTGCTGGCAGGCGCGCCCAATGGTATCAAGAAGCTGCGCGAGCTGATTCTGGAGCTGGCGGTGCGTGGCAAGCTGGTGCCGCAAGATCCGAATGATGAGCCGGCGAGTGAGCTGCTGAAGCGGATTGCGGAGGAAAAAGCGCGGTTGGTGGCTGAGGGGAAGATCAAGAAGCAGAAGCCACTTGCCGAGATTGGCGAAGAAGAGACACCGTTTGAAGTGCCTACCAACTGGGCGTGGACGCGTCTTGGAGAGTTGGGTTTAGTCGGGTCTAGTTCGCGTGTACACCAGAAAGACTGGCAAACTAGCGGTATTCCTTTCTACCGTGCCCGGGAAATAGTTCGGCTATCCAAAGATGGTTTTGTCGAAAACGAATTATTTATTTCGGAGGCTCTATATCAAGAGCTTTCCACAGGAGAGTCAGCGCCGAAAGTAGGAGACATAATGCTGACAGGTGTAGGGACAATTGGTGTCCCATACCGCGTACAGAAAACAGATCGTTTTTACTTTAAGGATGCCAGCGTCCTGATTTTCAAAAATCATATAGCGGATAATTCAGGCTATCTTCTTAAGTACTTCGTTTCTCCGCTATGGATAGAGAAAATTCACGCTGAGAGCATGGGTACGACAGTACACACGCTCACTATCGCCAGAGCAAATGAAACACTCTGCCCA
The DNA here is from genome assembly GCF_041475645.2 of Xanthomonas sp. NCPPB 3569. Taxonomy (NCBI): domain Bacteria; kingdom Pseudomonadati; phylum Pseudomonadota; class Gammaproteobacteria; order Lysobacterales; family Lysobacteraceae; genus Xanthomonas; species Xanthomonas sp. NCPPB 3569. The sequence goes on along the minus strand of NZ_CM192969.1, from coordinate 2,876,157 downwards.
CTGCCGCCACTCGCCGAACAATACCGCATCGTCGCCAAAGTCGATGAGCTGATGGCCCTGTGCGACCGGCTGGAAGCTCGGCAGGCCGATGCCGGCAGCGCCCACGCCCAACTGGTGCAGGCGCTGCTGGACAGCCTGACCCAGGCCCCCGATGCCGAGGACTTTGCGCAAAGCTGGCAGCACCTGGCCGAGCACTTCCACACCCTGTTCACCACAGAATCCAGCATCGACGCCCTCAAGCAAACTCTGCTGCAACTGGCGGTGATGGGAAAACTTGTGCCTCAAGATCCTAGTGATGAGCCGGCTAGTGAACTTTGCAAAAGTATCGAGGCCGAGAAGCAGCGCTTAGTAGCAGAAAAAAAAATGAAAGAAACCCCACACCTGGAGCCAGTAAGCACTGATGAAGAGCTGTTCACTGCTCCGTCTTCCTGGGTGTGGGTACGCATGGGCGATATATGTCGACCTATATCTTCTGGTTCCACTCCGCCCTCAGATTTATTTCGGTACGACGAAGGAATACCGTTCCTTAAGGTCTACAACATTCGGAACCAAGAAATCGATTTCGAATACAAAAAACAATTTGTGAGTCCTGAGAATCATAGGGGGAAGATGAAGCGCTCCGCTCTGGTGCCTGGTGACGTGGTTATGAACATTGTCGGCCCACCATTGGGCAAGGTCGCGATCATTCCCGATACTTTTCCTGAGTGGAACTGCAATCAAGCGATAGTGTTTTTCGGACTGATTGCGCCAGTGAGCCGTCAGTACATCTATACGTTTTTGAAGGAAGGTTCGTTTTTAAAAAACATCGCTCTTATTGGTACAGCAGGGCAAGACAATATCTCGGTTACCAAATCTAAAAATATAGCTGTGCCGCTGCCACCAATTGCCGAACAACACCGCATCGTCGCCAAACTCGATCAACTAATGGCGCTTTGTGATCAGCTCAAATCACGCCTCAGCGAAGCCCGGCAAGTACATGAGTACTTGGCCAATGCATTGATTGGCCAAGCTTTAAGTGGTGAAAAGAAGTCAGGTGCCGAGGTCGTTGATTTCAGTGCTTACCTCATTTCAAAGCTCGCGCCACAACGCACCTTTGGGCGCGTGGCACATATGAAGATGCTGTTTTTGGCGGATTCCCATCTTGGCTTGGGTTTGATGGATGGATATCGTCGCCATGCGGCGGGTCCGCTCGATACGTCGATTTATCGAATGGAGGAGCGTGCCGCTCAAGAAGGGCTGTATTCGGCCTCGATCGAGGTGCTGAAATCTGGGCAGGAAAAGGTCTCCTATCATGTCGGGGCGAACATCAGTCGCTCTGTCGAAATGGCGGCTGCCGCACTTGGCGCTGGTCGGAAGGAGTTGGATCGTCTTATCGCGTTATTCGAAGGGCGTAAGACGGACGATCTGGAGGCTGTCGCAACGCTATACGCAGTCTGGAACGATGCGCTTGCTGGGGGGCTCCATCCCAATGACGAGTGGTTGATCAGCGAGTTCCGCAACAACTGGCATGAGGCGAAGGAGCGCTTCACGCCGGACATCTTGGGTAACTGGCTTGGCTGGATGCGCGATCATGGACTTGTCCCGACGGGTAACAGTGCGGTGACGAAGTCACAGGCAGCTTTCTTGTTCAAATGAACCTGTGGCGTTCGGGGTACGGGCTGATGGCAACGAGTCGTCTGAGCTCCGACGAGGAGAGCTCGTTGCCGTTGGCCAATGATGCGTTTCCCTGCTCGCAGCAGTGTTCGATATCCATGCTTGACGTCGGGATTTTTCAGTAGCAGTCTTGCTGCACGGAGCCTCGAAACTCCTCAAACAGCGGTACCCCCCTCCGAAATACTGGTGGGTTTTTTGTGCCTGCATGTTTTGCAGGCACAACCGACGCGATGCCTGCGTCGGGAGGGCGGCGAATACAACACCCGCAAGGGGAATAAGCCCGCCGGCTGTTTGCGGTTTCGAGCCTCCCGACTTCCCGTCCGTCGCCTCGCGGCGGGCGGGGGCGATTCCATGGAATGAGGAGCAGGCCATGTCGGACGTTGTACGCGATGTGCAGTCACAGCCGGGCTATTACATGCCGGAAGGCGCGCAATACCGCCTGCAGCAATTGCGCGACCATATGCGCTTTTTGGCGCGTCTGGCGCAGCCACGCACGCAGGCCGAAGAGCAGGCAAGGCAGCCGACCATCTGCATGGACGAGTTGGCGTTTTGTCTGGAACTACTGGCCGAGCAGGTGGGGAGAGTGCTGGACGATGTGGAGTGCGCTGTGATCGAAGGCGCGCATCCATTGCCATGACGTGTTGTGCCGTCTGGATCTTTTGCCGTATGGATCACTGCCGAATGGACGCATTGATCGGCCTACGTATGGCAGCAAGCAGCGGTGCCGATTGAATGCCCGAATCAGCGCTCAGACTGCTCGCAGGCGTGCACACTTGCCTCACTTGTCTGTCGATCCCGCGCTTCTAGACCCAGCCACCACACACTGCATGGTCTATCGGTTCGCGCTCACTTGTAACGTGGGCGCTGCTAAAAATAATTGCTGCTAAAAAGAAGGCAAGCGCTTCAGTTTTTCGAAGGTGCGATGCATCCGATCACGGGGCGGGAGCGGCGGTTCGGTGAAAAAGGGGTCGCGCAGCAGTCTCTCTGCCTTGGTGCGCTCGCCGGTTCCGTCGTCCAGCATGCTGTTGAAGAAGTGGACCACCGTGCGCTTGTGGTCGGCCGGGAGAGCCTGCAACGCATCCATGAAGGGGAAGGTGTCTGCAGTCTTGGTGCGATTGATCCCGATCATGCCCATGTTGTAGTCGGGGCGCTTGAGCACATGCACCAGCAGTTGCGCCACGCTGTAGACGTCGCGCGCATGCCTGGCAGGGGTGCTCAAGTCGTAGAAGCCCGGTGTGCCGCCGCGGTTCGGATGGTAATCCCCCCGCTTTGAGCGTTCGCCAAAAGTGGAGCTAGGCGGCCATCGCCAATTTCATTGCTGGCGTGATACCGCCGAGCGCCATGTTGGGGCGCTCATGGTTGTACGTCCATAGCCAGCGCGTGGCCTTGTCCTGAACCTGCTCGATGGTGTCGAACAACGTTGTGGCCAGCCAGGCGTAGCGGACGGTGCGGTTGTAACGTTCGACATAGGCATTCTGCTGCGGCTTGCCTGGCTGGATGTGCTCGATCCGAATCCCGCGCTGCTGTGCCCAAGCTAGCAGCGCGCCGCTGATGTACTCCGGGCCGTTGTCGCAGCGAATGGCGTTTGGCTTGCCGCGCCAGTCAATGATCTGTTCCAACGAGCGGATCACCCGGGCCGATGGCAGCGATAAGTCGACCTCGATGCCCAGACCCTCACGGTTGAAGTCATCGAGCACATTGAACAACCGGAAGCTGCGGCCGTCGGCCAGCTGGTCGTGCATGAAATCCATCGACCAGACCTGGTTGATCGTCTCCGGCACCGCCAACGGCTCTGGCCGCTCGCGCACCAGCCGCTTCTTCGGCTTGATCCGCAGGTTCAACTCCAGCTCCCGATAGATGCGGTACACCCGCTTGTGATTCCAGCCAAAGCCCTTCACGTTGCGCAGGTGCAGAAAGCACAGGCCGAACCCCCAATCACGATAGGTTGTGGTCAACCGCACCAGCCAATCGGCAATCCGGGCGTTCTCCTCGCTGGCCTTGGCTTGATAGCGAAAGCAGGTCTCGCTCACCGCAAAGGTCCGGCAGGCATGCCGGATGTTCGTGTGGCCACCATCTACGGCCCATCGGGCCATCTCCCGGCGTTGAGATGGCCTCACCATTTTTTTGCCATCGCCTCCTTCAGCAGGTCGGCGCTGAGCTGGGCATCGGCGTACATCTTCTTCAGGCGCCGGTTCTCGTCCTGCAGCTCCCTGAGCTGGGACATCAGCGATGCGTCCATGCCGCCGAACTTGCTGCGCCACTTGTAGAACGTCGCCGAGCTGATGCCGTGTTCCCGGCACAACTCCGGCACGGGCGTGCCGGCCTCGGCCTGCTTGAGGACGGCAATGATCTGGCTGTCGGTGAAGCGGGATGTCTTCATGGAACCTCCTCGGAAAAGGGTACGAGAAAATTCCACTTCTGGCGTCAGCTAACCTGTGGGGGGATTACCGGATCGCCTTCTTCTGCGCCGAGTCCCATGTCGATCAGCCGAAAGATCCTGGTGGGTTGGTCGTACATGACGTTGTTGTGCGAGATGTCCTGATGCACGATGCCGGCGTCTTCGCAGCAGGCGATGCCCACCAGTACATCGGCCATCAGCTGCCGGGCCAGGCCGAGATACTCCATTGCGCTGATGGCGCCTTGCTGCAGCGCTGTGCGTGCGCGGCCAATCATGCTGCGCACGCTGATGCCGTCGATTTTCTCCAGCAAAATTCCGAAGGTGTGTTCGATCTGCACCACGCCATGGGCATGGACGATATACGGCACCGCATCGACCGACCTGATCATTTGATACTCCTGGAAGATCATGGCTTTGCGCTCATCGATCCGCTCCTGCAGCGTCGGTGCGTCTGCAACGGTGGCGGGGTCGCACAGTGTCGGTGGGATCGGCCATTGCGGGTCCGTGCACAACAAGGCCTTGAAGATGAAGTCGCGGCCGCAATGTTGCCCGCCCTGCCAGAGATCTTCGGCCAGCCGAACCGCGTAGGTCGAGGCGGAGGCGCCGGTGCCGATGGTTGGCAGTGTGTGCAGCGTTGCTGCAGTGCCTGCGTTCCCGCTTTCCAGCGTCACCTGGAGAAAACCAGTGTCTACATCCACGGCGCCGGGCTTCAACGCCGAGAGCTTCTGAATCAAGTCCGGGCGTTCGGATCGGCTGGTCAGCGATTTCACCAGACGCGGGCTCAGCACGACGTGCTGCCGGGCATGACGCATCTCGCTGACCAGACGCCGTGCGTTGCGCAAGTTCTGGAATGCGTCATTGCTGTCGGCGCCCGCAAGAGCCGATGTGCGCGCCGGCGTCTCCAGCAGGCAGGCCCAGGTCGGTGAGCCGGGCTGCGGGCCCAGACGGGGGCTGCGGCCGGTGACAGGCGTCGTTGGCGAGTCGCTACTGGATGAGGACCAGGTGTGCGGTGCCAACGCTGCCTGCAGGCGGGGCACCACGACCTCCAGGCGCGTATTTTCATCGGCGAGCACGCCGGTGGTGCTTCTTCGTTTTTCCAGCAGGTTGAGTGGATGGTCTGCGACGGGATGGGGCGGGGTGTGCTGCTCGGGCGCCTGTGCAGTTTCGGGCGCATCGCGCTCTGCGTCTGCGCGCAGCGCCGTGGAAGGGAGAGTGACGTTGCCGGAGATCTGTTTCATGGTCGAGGCCAGTGTGGTCAACGATCAGGGGAGGTGGCTCTGGCGGTTCGCTTGCAACACACGGCATGCGGCAGCTGGCGTGAGCCCGTTGCAACCAGGAGCCACTCAGCGGCGATGTCGGCTGCGTCACCGGCATCATCATTGAGGCAGTGGTGCATGCGTAGTGAGCAATGCACGAAGCGGTGCAGGCGTGGGCGAAGTTGCGCCAGTGCTGCGTGTCTTGGCATCCGGGGCGGCGGGATCGCGCCGGCGGGTGTGGCCGACGCGCAATGTCAACACGATCGCCAGCCACCCGGCTCGTTCGCCTGCAGCGACGCACTGGTGCCGGCTGGAACGCGTGCGCGCTTTGGCAAGCGCAGCGCCGCTTGATTCGTGTTCGGCAATGGTTTTTCGGCCGGATGCGTCATGCCCGATCACGCTGGGGAACAATGGCGCGCACCGAAAGCGGAGAGGTGACCATGCAACCGTTAGCGTTGACATCCGCCACGCGCAGAGGCGCCAGGCGCGAGCAGCAAGAGGACGCGACCGTGGTAGATGCCGGCCCGTCTGCACCGGCCAGCGACCCGCACGCCAATACGCAGCTGGCCCAGAGCCTGCCGCGGCGGCCGGTCCGTGAGGCGCCGCTGAGGGCGCCTGGCACGCCGCGTGGCGTCCACCTCGCCAATCTAGGGCGAACGATGGCTTATGTGGGCGCCGCCGGGTCCGCACTCTGCGGAGGGTTTGCGGCACTCCAGGCACCCGCCGCGGCGGCATACGGCTATCTCAACGATGATCAGTATTACAAGAATCTTGCTGTGGTGAGTAGCTGCCAGGCAGTGGGAGCGCTGGCCGCATTCTTGGGGATGAGGCTGGCCGATGTGATGGCCGCTCGTTACGTGGAGGCGCAAGCTCGGTGGTACGACGTGCCGACCAAGGCGCAGCGGGCAAGCGAGTTGGGAACAACCGAGGCCTGCCTGGATCAGGCGGTCGACATGGTGACCAGATTGGACGCCGACCATCCTGGTCCTGCCATGGACGAAGGCGAGCGGCTGGCATTGGCCAGGGATCTGCTGAACCTCATCATGGTAGAACGTTCCCGTCTGCCGCCAGACCTATGGCGAGCAGCGAGCAGCACTGACAACAACAGCGATGCGTACGGTCTGGTCGCCCGGCTCCTGCAGGCCGCCAGAGCCCGTGCAGCGGAAGAGGCGTCCACGTCGTCGGCAGATTGAGCGCGCCTGCCTGCAAGATACCCGGGCGCGGCCCGCAATCGCCGGGCAGTGCTGCTTTGGGATTACACCGGCGCCGACTTGAGGATGCCCGACAAGCTCTCCCGCAGGATCAGCTGCAGATGCATGCGGTTGAGTTCCATGCCGCTGGTCATCACGCTGTGCAGGCCGCCGCACATGGCAGCGACGGCGAAGACGCGGGCCTGGAATTCGTGTTCGCTGCTGGCGGTATCGGTGTGGCCGCGGAGCAGGCGCTTGAGCAGTGCGCTGAGGTGTTCGATCAGCGATGCGCTCTGCCGGCGCATGAAGGCGGCCAGCACCGGGTCGCGCAGGGTGGCCAGGTGCAGCTCCAGGTCGATGCGGGTGCGCTTGATGTTGATTTCCTGCAGCAGCCAGTCTTCGAGCAGGCCGGCGATGAAGTCCACCACGTGCACGTTGGCCGGCCGTTCCACCAGCCACATCTGACGGATGGCGCGCATGTAGTTGCGCTCGAGCAATGCGCGCACCAGCGCGTCCTTGTCTTCGAAACGCTGCAGGAGGCTGCCACATGACAGACGGGTGCGTTCGGCGATGAGCTCGAAGCTGGTGGCCGAAAGGCCGATCTCGTCGATACAGCGTTCGGCCGCGTCCAGTACGTCGTCTACCAGGAGCTCTTCGCGCTGTTTTGCGGTGCGCAGCTGAAGGACGTTGGACATGGGCGAGCGAGGTGTCGGGGGCCTGCAGTATACCGAGCCAGGGTTACGCATCCGTTGGAGCGGCGCTGGTCTGTGCTATGGCGCATGGTTCTTGCAGCGTGTGCGATGTGCGGGCTCATGCATGACACCGGTGGCGCGGCCGCGCACGGCCGCAGGTATGGTCGACCAGCTGTTCACGGCGGCTGTGCGACACGTGGTGCCGACGTGGTGCAGGAGATGGGTGTGAGTGAGAACAGTGCGGTTGCGGGGGTGTCGGCGCAGTGGCCGGCGCGCCTGTGGGTGGTGCGGCATGGGCAAAGCGCAGGCAACGTGGCACGCGATGTGGCCGAATCCAATGGCGCGACGTTGATCGACCTGGAGCATCGCGATGCGGACGTGCCGCTCTCGGAACTGGGCGAGCGCCAGGCCGAGGCATTGGGCGCGTGGATGGCTGGGCTGCCCGAACACGAGCGGCCGAGCTTGATCCTGAGTTCCACCTACGTGCGCGCGCGACAAACCGCCGCTGCGGTGGCACGTGCGCTCGGCCAGCCGGCCGATGCGGTCAGCGTGGACGAGCGGCTGCGCGAGAAGGAATTCGGCGTGCTCGACCGCTACACCACGGCCGGTATCCTGGCGACGTTTCCGGCGCTGGCCGAGCAACGCAAGCTGGTGGGCAAGTTCTATTTTCGCCCGCCTGGTGGCGAGAGTTGGTGCGATGTGATCTTTCGGTTGCGCAGCATCGTGGGCGACCTGCAGCGCAATCATGTGGGTGCGCGTGTGCTGATCGTGGGGCACCAGGTCATCGTCAACTGCTTCCGTTACCTGATCGAGCGGATGGACGAGGCCACCATCCTGGCCATCGACCGCGAAGGCGATGTGCCGAACTGTGGCGTCACCGAATATGCGGCCGCGGCCGATGGGCAATCGCTGCAATTGGTGCGCACCAAGTTCGTGCCGCCAGAGCTGGCCGACGAGCCGGTGACCACCGAATCCGACCGCCCGGCCGGAGCGCGCTGATGGCCGCCGCACGCCTTCGCACGCTGACCGCTGCCGCACTGCGTGCGATGCCGCTGCCATCGCCCGGCGGCGACAAGGAGCAGCGGGGGGCGCGTGTTGGTGGTCGGTGGGTCGATGCGCGTGCCCGGTGCGGCGTTGCTGGCCGGGGAAGCTGCGTTGCGCGCGGGCGCCGGCAAATTGCAGATCGCCACCGCTGCCAGCGTGGCGCCCGCCATGGCCCTGGCGGTGCCCGAGGCATTGGTGCTGGGGCTGGGACAGAACGGGCAGGGCGAGATCACGCGCGGGCACCGTGCATTGGACGCGGCGCTGGCCGCCTGCGACGCGGCCGTGATCGGGCCGGGCATGGCGTCGACCACGACGACAACGGCGCTGGCCAAGCTGGCCGCTGCGAAGGCGGTCTGTACCTTGGTGCTGGACGCCGGTGCGTTGTCGCGCAGCTTGCGTGCGCCGCCTGGGCGCCCATTCGTGCTGACGCCGCATGCCGGCGAAATGGCAACGCTCGCCGGCGACGACAAGGCCGCGGTGGAAGCGGCGCCCGGCGAGTACGCGCTGACCTTCGCGCGGAAGATGCGCAGCGTGGTGATCGTCAAGGGCGCGGACAGTTTCATCGCCGGGCCGGACGGTGCGTTGTGGGTGCATCGCGGCGGTGTGCCCGGGCTGGGCACCTCGGGTTCGGGCGACACCTTGGCCGGGTTGATTGCAGGTTTCGCTGCACGGGGCAGCGATGCATTGACCGCAGCGCTATGGGGCGTGTTCGTGCATGCAGCGGCGGGCAAACAGCTCGCAAAGCGGGTCGGCACGGTGGGCTTTTTGGCGCGCGAGATTCCGCCGGAAGTGCCGGGCATCCTGGACCGTTTGTCGCGTGGGTGATCAAGCCCTTTTCCAGACGGCAGAGGTGCATGTTGGCGCTGCAGCTGAGCCCCTCTCCCGCCGGGAGAGGGGTTGGGGTGAGGGTACGACAACTGGGATTGGTGCAGATTGAAGTCTTATTCCTCGCTGTTTGTGATGCATCAAGCGCTGCCGGCACCGCCATCTGCGCCCGTACCCTCATCCGGCGCTGCGCCACCTTCTCACCCATGAAGGGGGGCAATGTCCCGCCGGGAGAAAGGAATGCTTGTGCTGCAGCCAAGCCCCCCTGCTGATGGAAGAACCAATGAATGCCACACCGCGTTGCGCTTGCGCTCGTTTTTCGTGCGATGTTGCGGCGCGTTGGTCGGTTAGGCTTGCGCGATCTACCTGGGAGGGTGCGCGGTGAAGCGAGCGATGACGTGGTCGGTGGTGGGAATGCTGGGGATGCTGGGCACGGTGAGCAGCGCGAGCGCCGCAACGGCAGCCGTGGCACACGCGGCGGCTGCAGCAGCGCCAGATGCAACCTCGCCAGCGACGCGCAGCGCTGGCGCATTGCGCATCTACACCAGCTCCCAAGGCGCCACGCAACAGATGCGCGCCAGCACGGCGGCCGCGCCTGTCGCCGGCCATGCATTGACCGAAAAAGAAAACTCCATCTTCGTCAATCCGCAGCGGCAGTTTCAGCAGGTACTGGGTATTGGTGGTGCGATCACCGATTCCAGCGCAGAGACCTTTGCCAAGCTGCCCAAGCGTACGCAACGTGCGTTGCTCACGGCCTACTACGATCCGCAGCAGGGCATCGGCTACACGCTGGCGCGTACCACCATCCATAGCTCGGATTTCAGCAGCGGCAGCTACACCTACATCAAGGAGGGCGACGCGGCGCTGAAGAGTTTTTCGGTCAAGCACGATGCCAAGTACCGCATCCCGATGTTGCGCCAGGCCATTGCGGCGGCCGGCGGCAAGCTCACCACGTTCGCCAGCCCGTGGAGTGCGCCGGCCTTCATGAAAGACAGCAAGACCATGCTCAAGGGCGGCAAGCTATTGCCCGAGTACGCGCAGGCCTGGGCAAGCTACTACACGCGGTTTATCGCGGCCTACGAAAAAGCGGGCATCCCCATCTGGGGCATCAGCCTGCAGAACGAGCCGATGGCGGTGCAGACCTGGGAGTCGATGCTGTTTTCGGCCGAAGACGAACGCGACTTCCTGAAGAATCATCTTGGGCCCACCATGGCCAGCGCCGGCTACGGCGATCGCAAGATCATCGTGTGGGACCACAACCGCGACATGATGGTGCACCGCGCGCATGTGATCTTCGATGATCCGGAGGCGGCAAAATATGCGTGGGGCATGGGCTTCCACTGGTACGAAACCTGGGCCGGATTCGAGCCGATGGTGGAGAACGTGGCGGCAGTGGCGCAGGCCTACCCGGACAAGCACCTGCTGTTGACCGAAGCGGCGGTGGAAAAGTTCGACCCGGCCAAGTTGCAGTACTGGCCCAATGGCGAACGCTACGGCACGGCCATCATCAACGACCTCAATCATGGCGCAGTGGGCTGGACGGACTGGAACATTCTGCTCGACCAACAGGGCGGGCCGAACCATGTAGGCAATTACTGCTTTGCGCCGGTGCATGCCGATACGCGCACCGGCGAGGTGACCTATACGCCGAGCTATTGGTATATCGGCCACTTTTCCAAATTCATCCGGCCGGGCGCACGGCGGGTCAGCGCGGCCAGCAGCCGCAGCAATCTGGCGACCACCGCGTTTGTCAACACCGATGGCAGCCTGGCCATGGTGGTCATGAATGCCAGCGACGTGGCGATTGCCTACAACCTGTATGTGGGCGAAGCATCCAGCACGTTGGAAATTCCCGCGCACGCGATCCAGACGGTGGTAATGGCGCAGTAGGCGAATCGACGCAATGGGTCGAGCTGTGGTCTGGCGCAGCCGCATTCGCGAGGTGTCCGCTTCTGCCGACGGCAGAAGGCGTCTGCTGATGGCAGCCTGATGCACCGGCGAGGACAGATGCTGCGCTGCGCTTATTCGCCATCTACGGCCAGCGCTGCGTGGATCAGCGCGAGGTGGCTCAAGCCTTGCGGTACGTTGCCCAGGGCGGCGCCAGTGCTGGTGTCCAGCATCTCGGACATCAGTGCGACATCGTTGCCCAGCTGTTCTAGCAACTGTTCGAACAAGCGCCTGGCTTCGGCACGCTCGCCGAGCAGCCCATAAGCTTCGACCAGCCAGAACGAGCAGGCGATAAATGCTCCTTCGCGTTGTTGCATGCCGCTGTAGCGGTGCAGCAATGCGTCGCTGCCGAGTTCTGCGGCAATGGCATCGCGGGTGGCGATCATGCGCTCGCGGCGCGGCCCGCCCAGCCCAAAGCGCGAGGCCAACAGCAGGCTTGCGTCCAGGTCGTCGGTGTCCGCTTAAAAGGTGTATGCCTGCTTGGCGTCGGACCAGCAGTGCATGTCGATCCACTCCAGAATCCGCGCCTGTTCGCGCTCCCAGCGTGGCAGCATCGCGGTGGAGAGGTGGCCGGCCTTGGCCAGCTCGCTGGCGCGGCGCAGCGCCAGCCAGCATTCCACTTTGGACATGGTGTAGTGTTGGGCGGTTTCCAGTTCCCAGAAGCCTGCGTCCTTGCGCATCCAGGTGTCTGCGCATTCGTTGCCGAGCTCGAACAACTGACGTGCGGTTTCCTGGTCCAGGATGTGGCCTGCATCGAGGAAGCGCGCGGCCATTTCGAAGATATCTCCGTACAGGCACAGCTGCAGCTGGGTGTTGGCGGTGTTGCCCACGCGCACCGGGCGCGTGTTGCGATAGCCGGGAATGTCGATCACGCGTTCGTCGGGCACCAACGCGCCATCCAGGGTGTAGCAGGGGCGCACGCCGGGCCGGTGCTGGCGGATGGTGCGCATCAACCAGCTAAACGCAGCCTTGGCATCGGCCAATGCACCCACGCGCAGGAAGGCCTTGGTGGTGTAGGCGGCATCGCGGACCCAGGCATAGCGGTAATCCCAATTGCCGTTTGCGCCAATCTGTTCCGGCAATGACGTGGTGACTGCAGCAGCGATGGCGCCGGTAGGCGAAAACCACAGGAACTTGAGCGCCAGCGCAGAGCGCACGACCGCATCGCGGTAACTCTTGTCGTAAGACAGGTTGCCGCTCCACTCGCGCCACTCCTGGTCGCTGCGCTCGATGCGCCCACCGATGTCTTCCAGCGCGGGCACTGGCAGCGCATCTTCTTCGGCGGCCAGCAGTGCTACGACCTGGGTGTCGCCTGCGTGGATCGCCAGCGTCACGTGCACGCCGCGGTCATCGCACCGCACTAGCTGCGCTGCATTCTCGTCGTAGCGCAACATGGTCATGAGCGAACCGACGTGATGCACACGTCCGTTCGGCGTCTCGCTTTGCCAGGGGGGGGCTTCTCCGGCACGTGTGCCGGGCCGGTAGATCAGGTCGAAGACAACGCGGCCTTCGATGCCTTCGATGCGTCGCGCAAGTTCCGACCACGGCAGCCGGCCGGCTTCGCCGCTGTTGAGTGACTCGGTCAAGCGTGCGCTGCCGGTGGCGGTGCTGAAGGTCGTTTCGAGAATATTGCTGCCATCGCGGTAGTTGCGCTGCACGTGCTGCAGCTGTTGCGGCGTAAGGGCGAAATAGCCGCCTTCGCCTGCATCCAACAGGCGATCGAACAACGGCGGCGAGTCCATCTTCGGCACGCACCACCAATCGATGCTGCCGTCTGCACCGCATAACGCCACCGAGCGCCCGTCACCGATCGCCGCATAAGCGGCGATCGGCAAGGCGCCGGTGGCATCGCGTCGAAACTCAGCGCCGGGATGGCTCAAGACAGCAACAGGCCGCCAGTGGCACCGAACACTTCGCCGGTGACGTAGCTCGATTCCTGCGATGCAAGAATCACATACAGCGGCGCCATTTCCACCGGCTGGCCAGCGCGCTTGAGCGGCGTTTCAGAGCCGAAATCGGGAATCTTTTCCGGCGGCTGACCACCGCTGGGCTGCAGCGGCGTCCACACCGGTCCAGGCGCGACTGCGTTGACGCGAATCCCCTTCTCGGCGATCTGCTGCGCCAGCCCCTTGGTGAAGTTGACGATGGCCGCCTTGGTGGAAGCGTAGTCGAGCAGCGTAGGCGAGGGCTGATACGACTGGATCGAACCGGTATTGATGATGGAGGCACCCGGCGGCAAATGCGGGATGGCCGCCTTGCACAGCCAAAACATCGCATAGACGTTGGTCTTGTAGGTGGCGTCGAACTGCTCGGTCGTGATGTCCGCGATGTCTTTCACGGCGGTCTGTTTACCCGCGATGTTGACCAGTACATCCAGTCCGCCAAGCTCTTTCACCGCCCGATCCACGAGTTGGGTACAAAATTCCTCGTTCTTGAGATCGCCCGGAACGCTGATGGCTTTGCGCCCTTCTGCCTGGATCAGTTGCACGACTTCGGCTGCGTCCTGTTCCTCTTCCGGCAGGTAATTGAGCACGATATCGGCACCTTCGCGTGCAAATGCGATGGCGGTGGCGCGCCCGATCCCGGAATCTGCGCCGGTGATCAGGGCCTTGCGACCCTGCAAGCGACCAAAGCCCTTGTAGCTCTGCTCGCCATGGTCTGTCTTGGGCTGCAGTTCGTGGATGGTGCCCGGCGCTTGCTGGGTTTGTTCCGGAAATTGCGGTTGCGGGAACTGGGTCAACGGGTTCTGCATTTCGTACTGATTCTTGGTGCTGGACATGCACATGCTCCTGCATTGGGGGAAGGGCAGGCACGCAGTCGTCGTGCGTACCGATGACGACCAGTGTGGAAAGCGGGGCGATGCGTATCGGTGAACGAAAGTTGTGCATCGTGTGAATACGTGACCGCGGTGCATGCAATGCCATCGCCCCGGAGACGTCGCATTCAGAAACTGACGGAAGACAAACGCACGCGTTGCGCAGGAGTCGACGACGCTGGCACAGCTGGATGTACGGCAGCGTTGATCGAGCGCGGTGCATGCGGTTTGCGCATGCGGACCCACGACTGAGGCAGCTAGCCAGGGCCACTCCGGGGGGCGCTGACCAAATGTAGCGAACGGTCGGTGGAGCCGCGCAGACACCTCATTTCCTGCGGGATGCATCCCTGCAGGATCATCCGGGCGCTACATCTCGCAACGGCGTTGGATCATTGCAGCTGCGCCGACATCGAATACGGCCGCTGCGCCGGGTCGGTGGCCCATCGCGGATTCGGTGTCGCCTGAATGCGGAAACGCAGTTCGCCGCCAGCCTGGATTTCCTCGTGTGTCACATAAGCGCGGGTCAGCGGTTTGCCGTTGAGCGTGGCGCTGCCGACGTAGCTGCGTGCATCGCTCACGCCTTCGGCGATGATCGAGAAACGATTGCCATTGGGCAGGTTGAGCGTGGCACGCGGCAGGAACGGGCGGCCGATGACGTACTGATTGCTGCCGGGCGCCACCGGGTAGAAGCCCAGCGTGGTGAACACGTACCAGGCCGACATCTGGCCGAGATCGTCGTTGCCGGCCAGGCCCTCGGGCCCGGCGTGATACTGGCTGCGCATGATCTGGGTCAAGCGCGCCTGCGTGCGCCACGGTTGGCCGGCATACGCATACAGATAGGCAACGTGATGGCTGGGTTCGTTGCCGTGCGCGTACCAGCCGATCAGGCCGGTGATGTCTTCCATGTGCTCGAAGATCTTCGGGTCCACCTTGGCATCGAACACTGCATCCAGCCGGGCAAGCAAGTTGTCGTCGCCGCCATGCGCGGCAGCCAGCCCGGCCACGTCCTGCGGCACGTACCAGGAGTATTGCCACGCATTGCCTTCGGTGTAGTCGCTGCCGTAGCCACTGGCAGATGGGTCGAATGGCTCGCGGAAGTTGCCGGCGCGGGTGCGCGCGCGCATGTAGCCGGTGGCCGGGTCGAAGGCATGCTTCCAGTTGCCTGCGCGCTTGTTGAATTCTGCAGCGATGGCGGGCTTGCCGAGCTTGTCGGCCATGCGCGCGATGGTCCAGTCGTCGAAGGCATATTCCAGCGTCTTGGAGGCGGCTTCGCCTTCTTCGTCGATGGGCACGTAGCCCAGCTCGCGGTATTGCGCAATGCCATCGTACGGGCCGTAGTTGGCGCTGGCGACCATGGCCTGCAGGGCTTCCTCTGCGTCGAAGCCGCCGATGCCTTTCATGTACGCGTCGGCAATCACCGGGACGGCGTGGTAGCCGATCATGCACCAGGTTTCCAGGCCATGGAATGCCCATATCGGCAGGATGCCGTAGGCGCTTTCGCGACGCGAGGCGAGCAGGGAATTGACCACGTCGCTGCTGCGTTGCGCCGGTTGCACCAGGGTGAGCAGCGGATGCAAGGCGCGGTAGGTGTCCCACAGCGAGAAGGTGGAGTAGTTGGTCCAGCCATTTGCCTGATGCACCGCATTGTCCGGCCCGCGGTAGCGGCCGTCGCTGTCCATGAACAGCGTTGGCCCCAGCAGGGTGTGATAGAGCGCGGTGTAGAGCTGGGTGCGTTGTTGCGTGGTGCCTTGTGCATCGATCGCCGACAGCGCCTGCGTCCATTGCGCACGTGCATCGGTGCGTACGCGATCGAAATCGAAGCCAGGCACTTCGGCGTCGAGGTTGGCGATGGCGCCGGCCTCGCTGACCGGCGAGAGCGCCACCTTCACCACCAGCGGTGTGCCGTCATTGGCCACGTCGAACACACCGACCAGTTGCCGGCCTTCGATCTGCGCGCGCTGCGCAGGATTCTTTTCGCCCGGTGGTGGGAAACCCTTGTATGGGATGTCCTGCTCGGTGTCATGCAGTTGCGTGGCAGTGAGCGGACGCGAGAAGCGCATGGCGAAATACAGCTGCCGGCCGGGCGCCCAGCCGCGTGTTTCGCGAAAGCCGGTCACCGTGCCATCGCTGCGCACCCGCAGCCGCGACCACTGCACCTTGCCGGGGTAGTCGTACAGGCTGGTGCGCAGGTCGATGAGCACATGCGCCGGCGTGCCTTTGGGAAACTGATAGCGATGCACGCCCACGCGCGCGCTGGCGGTGAGTTCGGCGCGGATGTTGCGGTCTTTCAAGGTCACTGCGTAATAGCCGGGCTGCGCCTGTTCGCTGGCGTGGTCGAACTGCGCGGTATAGCCGCTGCCCGGCTTGCTGGCGTCGCCGCGTTCGAGCTTGATGTCGCCGGCCTGCGGCATCAGCAGGATGTCGCCCAGATCCGAATGCCCGGAGCCGGAAAAATGCGTATGCGAGAACCCGACGATGGTGGTGTCGCTATGCCGATAGCCAGCTGCCCAGCCGTAGGCGTCCTTGCGCGGCTTGATTTGCGTATCCGGGCTCAGCTGCACCATGCCGAACGGTACCGTGGCACCTGGATAGGTATGGCCTTCGCCACCGGTGCCAATGAACGGGTCCACTGCGTCGAAGGCAGTTGCAGGCGTACGCGGCGCCGCGTTGCCGAACACTGCGACGACGGCGGCAAGCAATGCCAGCCAACGAGCCCGACGTGGGGCGATCAAGCGAGACGACATGCCAAGTGCTCCAGGCGGATGCAGCGCCGGACCGTAGCACAGCTGAGCGGGCGCGCTACAGGTGAGAGGATGCGATGGCCATCGTGGTCATGGTTGGGTTCGCTGAGCAGGCGCGCGTGATCGACGTGGTTGCTTGGGCACGCACCGCGGCACATCTGGCGGCTGTCGTGCTGCATGGACGTTAGTCTGTGTTCTCCGCGTGGTCCGCGTTAGGCAATCGCCGGCGAGAACGCGCAACGGTCGCCAACGCAGTCGCACACCGCAGCCATTTCCCTGCGCCGTGACGCCAGCACCGCCAAACCCGCCACTGCTGCAGCGGCGGCACCGATCAACACCTTGTCGCGGGGAGAGCGTGCGCGCAATCCGGGGCGCCGCCGGTCGCCACCGTCGATGCCGCGGCAATGCCAGGTGCTTGCCCGATGCCGCTGGACACGCCGCAAATCACCACGTGGGCAGGAGGGGGGGCGATGCATGCGATCTCTCCACGAAAACGAGCAGGCATGCTTGATCGCCGTACGTGAGAACGGTGCGGCGCTTTGTGTACCGCAGCGTGAAGCTGAACTGGTCGGCTGGCGCCATGGGCGACGAAGGCGTGGCGCTGAAATCTGCTGCAGGCGCCCGCATATTGCGTTGATGGATTTGTTCAACGCTCCCATCGCACCGCTGCAGGTGCTGCACGACCAGCAAGGTGGCGTGCGCTATTGGCCGCAGCTGTTGCCGCCCGCACTGACGCAGGCCGCGTTCGACGCACTGCGCGAGGGCGCCGATTGGCGCAGCCAGCGCCGCGAAATGTACGAACGGGTGGTGGAGGTGCCGCGCCTGCTGGCCTCGTATCGGTTGGATGAAACATGGCCTGCGGGATTGCCGCTGCAGCGCTTGCTCGATGCGGTGCAGGCGGTGCTCCCGGCGCCGTATAACGCGGCGGGCTTGAATCTGTACCGCGATGGGCGCGACAGCGTGGCAATGCATCACGACGCATTGCACACACTGGTGGCACCGCATCCGATCGCGCTGCTGTCGCTGGGTGCACCGCGCCGGATGCAACTGCGCGCTAAGGACGGCAACGCGCGGGCGGTTGCGCTAGAGCTGGCACCGGGGAGCCTGCTGGCGATGAGCCACGCTTCGCAACACACGCACGCGCACGGCATTGCCAAAACCACGGGCGCGGTGGGCGAGCGCATCAGTGTGGTGTTTCGCGTGCGCCCGGCCCAGCGCATGGCGGCCGGGCAGCATGGGCCACATTGGCAGCCCGTGCGGTCGTAGTGCCCAGGCTTGGGCTCGATTGATCGGGCAGCTCACAAAACGCCTGTGCAGTTGTCGGACGCGCACAAGGGTTACTTTGCGCGGGATGCAACATGCGGATCCTGCGTTTGCCATGCGCGGTCTGCACCTGGCGGATGATTGCTTGCCGGGTGTATCGGCCGCGCCGGATTCCCCACGCCGAACGCGTGCGGTCTTCACCAGCTGCAAGCGCCTGACCGGCCGCAGCACGCGCTCGCGTACGCTTGCCCGGTGTCTGCACGCTGTCGCGGCGATGCGTGACCATTTCGGGTGATTGCCATTGCCATCACCACTGCCCATGCTTGCATGTGATCCCCTAGCCGCGTCGCCCCTCCATGTCTTTGGACCAGACCCGCCACCATCAGATGTTTCCCGAGCTGGACGCGGGCCAGCTGTCGATCACCCGGCGATTTGCCAGCGGGCCGGCGCAACGGTTCGGCGCGGGCGATCCCGTGTTCGAGGTTGGCGATGCCCACGCGCCGGTGTGGGTGGTGCTGGAGGGCGCCATCGAAGTGGTGCGCCGCGACGGACTGGGCAACGAAAAGCCGATCACCCGGCACACGCCCGGCCAGTTCACCGGCGAGGTGAGTCAGCTGGCCGGGCGCGCGTCGCTGGCGGCCGGACGTGCCGGGCCGGACGGCTGCCTGGCGCTGCCCTTCGATACCGCGCATCTGCGCGCGCTGATGATCAGTTCGGCCGAAGTGGGCGAAGTGGTGATGCGTGCGTTGATCCTGCGCCGCGTCGGGCTGATCGAGGGCGATGCTTCCGGTTCGGTGCTGATCGGCGAGCCGAACGATCCGCATCTGACCCGTCTGCAGGGATTTTTGACCCGCAACGGCTACCCCAACACGGTGATGGATGTCTCCGACGACGACGGCCGCGCGTTGGTGGAGCGCCTGGGCATCCAGGAACACGATCTGCCGGTGATGGTGTGCCCCAGCGGGCGGGTGCTGCGCCAGCCCAGCGACGCCGAAGCCGCGCATTGCCTGGGCATGACGCCGGACATCGACCCGGACAAACGTTACGACGTGGCGATTGTGGGCGCCGGCCCTGCCGGCCTGGCGACGGCGGTGTATGCCGCATCCGAAGGCTTGTCGGTGCTGGTGCTGGACCAGCGCGCCATCGGCGGGCAGGCCGGTGCGTCGGCGCGCATCGAAAATTATCTCGGCTTTCCCACCGGCATTTCCGGGCAGGCGCTGGCCGGGCGCGCGTACAACCAGGCGCTGAAATTCGGCGCGGAACTGGCGATTCCGATCGAGGCGGCCACGCTGGAATGCGGCCGCGACGATGGCGCGCTAAAGCTGGATCTGGCCGATGGCAAACAAGTGCTGGCCAGCACGGTGGTGATCGCCTCGGGTGCGCGCTACCGGCGCCCGGAGATCGAGGGGCTGGACTGCTTCGAAGGCCACGGTGTCTCGTACTGGGCCTCGCCGGTGGAGGCGCGCCTGTGCGAGGGCGGCGTGGTGGCGCTGGTGGGCGGCGGCAATTCTGCGGGGCAGGCGGTGGCGTTCCTGGCGCCTCGGGTCAAGGAACTGCATCTGATCATTCGTGGCGATGGGCTGGAAAGCTCGATGTCGCAATACCTCATCGAACGCATCGCCGCGTTGCCGAACGTGCAGCTGCACACCGGCACCGAAGTGGCCGCGCTGGAGGGCGACCCCGAGCGCGGCCTGCAGGCTGCGGTGTTGCGCACGCGCAAGGACGATGCAACCACCCGCGTGGAGTTGCGGCACCTGTTCCTGTTCGTCGGTGCCGACCCCAACACCGGTTGGCTGCGGGATTGCGTGGACACCGACAAGCGCGGCTTTGTCATCACCGGCACCGCGCGTGGCGACGGCGTGCCGGCGTGCTTGCCGCTGGAAACCAATCGCCCGGGCGTGTTCGCCATCGGTGACGTGCGTGCGGGCTCGGTCAAGCGCGTGGCCGCCGCAGTGGGCGAGGGCGCCGCCGTGGTCGCGCAGATCCACCAGTACCTCGCACATCAGGCCAACCCGGTGCCGGTCTCCGAACTTGCCAGCGCCACCCAGGAGTCGACCAGCGCATGAGCCAGCACTGCCGCCATACCGATCAAATCAATCAGGTCACGCCCAGTGCGCGCGGCTGCGAAGAATGCCTGGCCATCGACAGCGTCTGGGTGCATCTGCGCCTGTGCCGCAGCTGCGGCCATGTCGGGTGTTGCGACGACTCGCCCAATCGCCACGCCACCGCGCATCACCATGCCACCGGCCATCCCATCATCGAAGGCTACGACCCGCCCGAAGGCTGGGGCTGGTGCTATGTGGACGAGGTGGAAGTGGAACTGCCGGATCAGACGCCGCAGCTGGGGCCGATTCCGCGGTATGTGTGAGTGGCGCCGCGTGGTGTTCGGCGGTCGCTGGTGGCTTGCGAGGCGGTGTCGGGATCGGGATCGGGATCGGGATTGGGGAATCGTAAGAGCGGTTTCCGCGCGTTCGATTGCCGCTGGTTGGGACGTTGTGCGCTTGCGCCTGCGTGTTGCGCTTGCTGGTTGGCGCGCAGATTTGCGTCGTTCGTGCGCACACCCGCACGCTCACTGCGGCCAATGCACCTTCGGTAGTTCTCCGATCTGGGGTCTGGCGAACAGATAGCCTTGCTGCAGGTGGATGCCCAGGTCGCGCAGGGTGCGGTATTCGTCGGGTTGTTCGATGCCCTCGGCGATGACGGCAATGCCGAGTTCTTCGCACATGCGGGTGACATGGCGCACGATGGCCTGGCGGCTGCGGTCGGTGTCGATCCCGCGGACCAGGGCGATGTCCAGCTTGAGCAGATCCGGCTGGAACTCGGCCAGCAGGCCGAGCCCGGCGTAGCCGGCGCCGAAGTCGTCGATGGCGGTCTTCATGCCACGCGCCTGATAGGTGCGCAAGATACCGAGCAGATGCGCCGGATCGGTGAGATGTTCCTGCTCGCTGACCTCGAAGATGATGGCGTCGAGCGGCCAACCGTGTTGCGCGGTGGCCGATAGCGTGGCGCGCAGGCAATGCTCGGGGTTATAGACCGCGTTGGGCATGAAGTTGATCGACAGCAGCGCCGGCAGGCCAATCTGCGCAGCGCATTCGATGGCCTTGATGCGGCAGGCCTGGTCGAATGCGTAGCGATTGCGCTCATCCACTGCGGCCAGGATGCTGCCGGCCGACTCGCCGTTGATGCCGCGCACCAGCGCCTCGCCTGCGTAGATGCTGCGGGTGGACACGTCCACGATCGGCTGGAAGGCCATGGTGATCGCGGTGGGGAAGTCTTGGCCGTCGCGGCAGGCGTTGCAGACAGGAAGCGTGGTCATGGCGTTGGGTCATCGAACGGCGTAGGTGCAGCCTAGACCTATCGGCCGCGATCGCGCAGCATTGAGCCTGAATCACTCATGGCGGTGTCCTCACCTGTCGGCAGTCGGGCTCGGCGATACTAGGCGCATCGCTCGCATCGGATGCCCCATGACCGCTCTCACCGAACGCTATGCCCTGGCCGTGGACTACGCGCGTATCGCGCACGCCGGGCAGGTGCGCAAGGGCACGCAGGTGCCCTACCTGAGTCATTTGCTGGGCGTCTCGACGCTGGTGCTGGAATGCGGCGGCGATGAGGAACAAGCCATCGCCGGCCTGCTGCACGATGTGGTGGAAGACTGCGGCGGCGGGCACGAGGCCTCGATCCGCGCACAGTTCGGCGATGCGGTGGCCGATATCGTGATGGCGTGCACCGATGCCACTGCCGAAGACAAGGCCGAGGTGGACAACAGCCAGCGCGCACGCAAACGCGATTGGCGCGAGCGCAAGCAGGCCTATCTTGCGCACCTGCGCAAGACGCCCGAGCGCGCGCTGCTGGTGTCCGGCTGCGACAAGCTCTATAACGCGCGCAGCATCGTGCAGGACCTGGAAAATCCTGCGGTCGGTCAGGACATCTTCAATGTGTTTACCGCCGGGCGCGAAGGCACGTTGTGGTATTACGCCGCGCTGGAAGAGGTCTTCCGTACCCGCAATGCCGCCACCGCGCGGCTGTTCAGTGGCGTGGTGAGGCGCATGCATGCCCTGGCCGACACCGGCGAGCAGGTGTCGCCGGCGCATGCGCTAGGTTAAGCGCCGCATAGAGAGGGCGGTACGCGCCTCAGGCACGAGCGGCTCACGCCAGGCAGCGGCAGCGACCACACAAAAGATGTGACTGCTACGCGCTGCCCACATCCATCTGACGAAGGCGCCCCCGCGCCTCGTTGGCCACTGCATGCCATCTGCAGCGCCTGGCACCTCAGGTGTTGCCTGCGCTCGATCAGCATCGCTGACACCGGCTGCATGCCGCGCACGCTAGGCTGGCGTCTTGTCGATCTCTGGTTTCGGTAGTCATGTCAAACGCGACGTCTTCCACTGGCCTGGTGCGCGTGCGCGTGCGCGTGCGCGGCGCGCGCGAGCACAACCTCAAGAACGTGGATGTGGACATCCCCCGCGATGCGCTGGTGGTGTTTACCGGCATTTCCGGCTCGGGCAAGTCGTCGTTGGCGTTCGGCACCATTTTTGCCGAGGCGCAGCGGCGCTATCTGGATTCGATCTCGCCGTATGCGCGGCGGCTGATCGACCAGGTCGGTGTGCCGGAGGTGGATTCCATCGATGGCCTGCCACCGGCGGTGGCCCTGCAGCAGGCGCGCGGCGCGCCCAGCGCACGCTCTTCGGTGGGCAGCGTCACCACCTTTCCAACTCGTTGCGCATGCTGTATTCGCGTGCCGGCCAGTATCCGCCGGGGCAGGAGATCATCTACGCCGACGGTTTTTCGCCGAACACGCCGGCCGGCGCCTGCCCGACCTGCCACGGCCTGGGGCGCATCTATGACGCCACCGAAGCGACCATGGTGCCGGACCGAAGCCTGAGCATTCGCGAGCGCGCGGTCGCCGCCTGGCCGGGCGCATGGCATGGGCAGAACCAACGCGACATCCTCACCACGCTGGGCCATGACGTGGATGTGCCATGGCACACGCTGCCGAAGAAGACCCGCGACTGGATCCTGTTTAGCGACGAACAGCCGGTGGTGCCGGTCTATGCCGGTTACAACTTGGCCGAGGTCAAGCGCGCACTCAAGCGCAAGGAAGAGCCCAGCTACATGGGCACCTTCACCAGTGCGCGGCGTTATGTGCTGCACACCTTCGCCACCACGCAAAGCGCGCAGATGAAAAAGCGCGTGGCGCAGTATTTGCTCAGCACGCAATGCCCGCAGTGCGACGGCAAGCGCCTGCGCCGCGAGGCCTTGTCGGTCACCTTTGCCGGGCTGGATATCGGGGAGCTGTCGCGGCGCCCGCTGGACGAGGTGGCCGAGCTGCTGCGCCCCGCCGCCGAAGCCACGCCCTCCAACAGTACGCGCAAGGGGGCGCGCCAGCATCCGGAACAGGTGATCGCCGCGCAACGCATCGCCGCGGATCTGCGCGCGCGCATTGCCGTCGTACAGGCGCTGGGTCTGGGCTATCTCAGCCTGGAGCGCAGCACGCCCACCTTGTCGCCGGGCGAGTTGCAACGGCTGCGGCTGGCCACGCAGATCCGCTCGCAGTTGTTCGGCGTGGTGTACGTGATGGACGAACCATCGGCCGGCTTGCATCCCGCCGATGCGCAGGCGCTGCTGGGTGCGTTGGATCAACTCAAGGCGGCCGGAAACTCGGTCTTCGTGGTCGAACACGAAGTGGACGTGATCCGCCATGCAGACTGGATCGTGGATGTCGGCCCGGCAGCCGGCGTGCAGGGCGGGCAGGTGCTCTACAGCGGCCCGCCCGCAGGATTGGAGCAGGTGCAGGCCTCGTCCACGCGGCGCTATCTGTTCGGCGCACCGCCGCAGGTGCATCGCCATGCGCGCGTGGCAAGCGCTTGGCTGCAGCTGCGCGGCATCACCCGCAACAACGTCCGCGCGCTGGATGTGGACCTGCCGTTGGGTGTCTTCACCACCGTGACCGGTGTGTCCGGCTTGGGCAAATCGTCGTTGGTGAGTCAGGCGCTGGTAGAACTGCTGGCCGCCCATCTGGGGCAGTCGCAGGCAGAGGACGAAGACGCCTTGGATCCGCTGGAGCGCGGCACGCAGGTGCCGTTGGGCGGTGCGATTGTCGCCGGGTTGGATCAGGTGCGCCGGCTGGTGCGCGTGGATCAAAAGCCCATCGGCCGCACCCCGCGCTCCAATCTGGCCACCTACACCGGCCTGTTCGACCCGGTGCGCAAGCTGTTTGCGGCCACGTCGGCCGCACGCCGGCGCCGTTATGACCCGGGGCAATTCTCCTTCAACGTCGCCAAGGGCCGCTGTGCCACCTGCGAGGGCGAAGGCTCGGTGTACGTGGAATTGCTGTTCATGCCCAGCGTCTACGCACCGTGCCCCACCTGCCACGGCGCACGCTATAACGCCAAGACGTTGGAGATTGCGCTACGCGGTCGCAACATCGCGCAGGTGCTGGAAATGACGGTGGATCAGGCAGCCGGTTTCTTCGCCGACGATGCCAGCGTGCTGCGCCCGTTGCAGGTGTTGCGCGAAGTGGGGCTGGGCTATCTGCGTCTTGGCCAGCCGGCCACCGAGCTATCCGGTGGCGAAGCGCAGCGCATCAAGCTGGCGACCGAGCTGCAACGCGCGCAGCGACGCGACACCGTCTACGTGCTGGACGAGCCGACCACCGGCCTGCATCCGTCCGACGTGGATACCTTGATGGGCCAACTGCAAGGGCTGGTCGACGCAGGCAACACGGTGATCGTGGTCGAACACGATATGCGCGTGGCCGCCAGCAGCGACTGGGTGCTGGAGATGGGGCCGGGCGCGGGTGACGCTGGCGGCAACGTGGTTGTCGCAGGCACGCCGGCTGCGGTAGCTCAATATGTCAAGAGCCGAACAGCTGCATTTCTTGCGCCGTTGATCGTTTAGGCGACGCACGTCGCAACTGATCGATACGGTCGGAATTTCAGTGCGCCACGTTTCGCCATCGCGCGCGGCGCTTCGCATTCGACATTCCGCGCGATGCTCAGCGCACTACTTTAGGGGGTGAGCAGCGGGACGTTGAATGCCCGACGTGTCCGCAGCGATACATTCTGACGGATGTCATTTCTTCTGGGAGGCAGGACGATATGCGCTTAATCACAGCAAGGCAACAGCGTCACGCTCGGGGCGTGAGCGTGTTCAATTGCGTGCACACCCTGAGTTTGCCAGCGCCCGCGTGAGCTCGCGTTTCTGGCGGGCTCGCCGTCTGGCCTGAACTGGCAATGCGTCGGTGCGCCAAGTGAGGGCCTGGGCGTTGCCCGCGCCCATCGAGTGTTTCCGATCAAGCCGAATGGATTGCCTACGCATGCTCCGCGCACTGTCAGGCATCCGTGGGCCTGTCTTGATCGGGAATGCACATCTGCGGTACTTCACGCCGTGTGAGGCGTCGCCCTGCAGACGTCGCGCCGAGCATCCCATTTTTTTGGATAGTTCGATGACCACATCACACTCCATCGCTTCCTCAAGTGCGTCTCGGTCGCTGCCGGCACCAGATTCGGTAGACACGTCGGTGCCGACCACAGTCTCACCGCGGCCGCCTTTCCCTGAGTCTCCGGCGCATGCGCCGGGCGCCTTGCCGGTAAGGCGACGCGCATCCAGCACCTCAACCACCGCGGTCCGCCTGCGCAGTTCCCCGTCGCAGCACGGCCGACGTGCCAGCGTGCAGCTCGACGGCGCCTCCGCGTCGGATCGCGAGGTCGCTCGCATAATTGACGCTTGTCTTGCGCGTCGGCCGGCGATCCAGAGCGAATCGGCGCTAGGCGGCGGTGGACGTCTGCTGCGCTATGTGGCCGATCCCAAGGATCCGCGGATGCCACGCAACGAGGCGTTCTTCACCACAACGCCAGGTTTACTGATCGCAGGGTTGACCGTGCATCCGGACGTCGAACGCCGCACCGGCACGGCGCCGACCGCCGACCAGATCGCCAGCCAGCTTGCCGAGCCGCCGATTGGTCTGCTGACCGGTATCTGGCAGGCGACCGATGGTCAGTGTTTCACCTGTCGTGCTAACCAGCTGCATCGCGCCGATGCGCGTGGGCGCTGGGTACCGGTTCCGCTGCCCGCCGCGTGCGGTGCAGCTGCCGATATCCGCATGCTCGGCCTGCAGGCCGATGGCGCTGTGTATCTGCAGGCGGGTGCTCACTGCTGGCGCGCCGGCAGTGAGCAGATATCCGTCAGCGTCGACGATCTACCGGACGGCGCCGTGCTTCGTTTCGATGCCGATGGCAGGCCATGCCTGCTGCATGATGGCCTGTTCCGGCGTTGCGATGAGGATATGCCCGACCGGATGGTGGAGTTGTTGCGTCCGGTGCCTGGCGGCCCAGCCTTCGAGCCGACGCCTGCGGTGCCGGTCGATGTGCTGCCGCTGCCGCATCCTGACGCCGGCACCGCGTTGATGCTCGATGACAAGGGGCGCGTGTATGAGGCGGATCTGCGCGGAACCGGGCCGATCGCTGCACGGCGCCTGACCTTGCCGGATCGGCTGGAGCGCTCACAGGGATGGGCGGTCACGTCCATCGGGCTTGTCACCGACAACGGTGTGCATCTTGTGCTGGAAGACAGAACCGGGCACCGCATCGCGTTGCAACGGCCGGCAGGACAAGCGAGATTCCAGCCGGCGTTCATGCTCGACCGTCCGCTTCTGCTGATGCGCAGCGAAGGGCTGCAGCTGCCCGCCGATGAGGCGATACAGTCGCCGGTGGTGCTGGATGGACATGCCCGGCTGGGGCATTTGGACGGGGTGCTGCACTACTCGCCCGCGCCAGACCAGCCATGGGAGCGGCTAAAGCTTGCCGATGGCGCTCCACTCACCGGCGTTGTCTCGTTGCATACCGGAGCGCGTGGCTTCGTCGACCGTCGGCCAGTGTTTGCGTTGCTGGCTTCGCCGCCGCAACTGGTCGACATCACGCTTCCCGGGCGGACCACCTGGCTGGCGGCCGATGCGGTGCCCACCACGCCTTCCGGTGGGCCGCTCATCGTGGTGCCGGATGTAGTGGAGGTGCGCTGCAAGCCAATCGCCCATTTCGACGAAGAGCTTGTCCAGGCGGCAGTGCATGCAGATCGCAGCGCGGTAGTGATGACGGCGTCGGGAACGTTGCTCAAGGTGGATGCGGAAGGCAACCGCGGCAGCATCCCCCCGCTGCAACGCCCGCTGGCAATCGCGGTCGGGTTGGACGATGTGCTGTATGCGTTAGACCACCCTCACCAAGGGCCTGTGCAGCTATACCGGCTTGCAGAACACGGGCAGTGGGATGCGGTGCAGATCACCTTGCCAAAGACGCTACCGCCACCGCGTGGGCTGCGCAGTACGCGTACCGGGCGACTCCAGGTGCAGTTGGGCGCGCGCTGGCACGCCGTGTTGCCAGCAATGACGGCTGCAGATGGCACCCTCCTGGCGGCACGCGTTGCCGCGTCTCCGTCACTCGAGGAAGTCGCCGCTGCCAGTACCCAGTCCGGTACCAATGCCCACATAAACCAGCAGCAGGCAAGTCGGATCAGTACGCCCGACCACGACGCGGCGATCAGCACGACCTTGCTGGGCACCACGTCCACCGATCCGTTAAGTTTGAGCTCGAATGTGCAGGTCCTGGTCGAGAGTGGTCGCGCTCAGGCCACCGCGCTCGCGCAAGTGATGACAGACATAGTCGGAGGTGCTGTGCGCACGCTGGCCGGATGGACCGGCGTGACACAGCCACCCACACCGCAGCAACAGCGACTTGCCGGCGTCCGCCAGGAGGCGATGCAGGCCCAGTCGCTTGCGCTGGAACTGTTCGAGAGTTTGCCTGTCCTGGCCGAGGTGCGTATTGCCGCTGCGGCGTCTGAGCGCCAACCGGTTGATGGGCTTTCGGCTGAACAGAATGCGCGCCTGGTGGCCTTGCGCGAAACGGCCTTGACCGGGCTGTTGCGCGATCTGCGCAAGATCGGATTCCGCGATGGCGCGCTGGCCGCCGATTTTTCCATGGCGGACGGGGCCTCCATCCAGCGGACAAGTTCGACTCCCAGCTATCGCGTCGCCGAACTTTGGCGGCGGGCGCGTTCTGCGGTCACTCGCGCTGTGGTGCAGAAGGATGATGACCTGATGCCCTCATTTGACCGTTGCATCGCTGCGCTGGCCGGTGGCGCAGCGCTACATCCGCAGGCACTGAGCGACATCGAGCATGCGCTGCTTGCCGAGTTGCGTGAGGTCGTCCATCGACTCAAGACCGCCAAGGTCGCTTTGCCGGCCCAGAAGGAGCAAGCCGCCAACGCAGCCGATGCGCCCAATGCGCTGCGCAGCGCCTGCCTGCTCGCAGGCTTGGTTGAGTACGACGCGCTGCTGGGCGTTCACGACGCGCAGGCGCTGGAGGCAGCCGACGCCAGGCGGCAGCAGTCCGGGTTGCATGCGCTGGCCAAGCTGGGGCTGTCGTCCTGGCGCGAACTGGAGGCATTCGATGACGTGGTGTCGACCTTTCGGCAAGAGGTCACTACTCCCGGCAGCGCCCGCCAGCTGCAGCTGCTCAAGAGTCTTGGTCTGCCGCAGGGGAGCGCCCCAGATGAAATGGCATCGCGCATGATCGATGTGCTGCAGGACCTGTTCAATCGCAGCACCTTCTTCTCGACTCGGGTGCGCTCGGCCGAGCTGCGCGGCTCGCTGGGGTCGGTGCAATGGATGCATGTAAATCCGATCAATGTCGGTATGGGAGGGGAGGCCATCCACGCGCTGGGCGTCGAGCGCATCGGCGATTCGAAGGACGGCGACGCGGGCTTGGTGGCCTTCTTCGTGCGCCACGCAAAAGCGACCGCGTCCGCAACCGCAGGCCTGAGCATTGATCTTGAACCGGGCCCGGGGACCGGCGGACATGTGTATGTGGACGCCCCGGGGCAAACAGTGTCTGCAACCTGGGGCGGCGCGGCCAATCTAGGCGTGGGGGGGACCTATCAACATGGCGTGGGCGCGGCAGTCATCCTGTCGCCGGACACCATCCCCGAATTTGCCAGACTGTTGTTCGACCGGTACGCCGACGATACCACCTGCCTGTTACGTGCAGGTGTGAATGATGGGGCGATCGGCCTGGATCTGTTTGAAACCAACATCAACGCGTCGCTCAACGTCAACCTGGCTGTGAATCCCCTGGCAGTCAGGCATCCCTTCGGCGCGAAACAGCCCACCGCACAGGGCGCAGCCACCGGCAGTCCGCGCAGCGCGATTACGGTGTCGGTGCCGGTCGGCATGACGGCGCAGATCGGGGTGCAATGGAGCCAGATGGAATTGCATCTGGACCACGCCTGGCAAGACATCATCGGCCTGGAATTCCAGGGTCGCATCGGCATTAATGCCGAGGTCAATGCCGGCATCAATTCAGGTGGCACATTGACTTCGGTACTTGGACGCAATTTCAAACGGCTGGTCAATGCCGTCACCGGTGCCGGCACGCTGCAGCTGGCCGGTGTGCGAGTGGCGTCTAGCGACGTGCAGTTGCCAACCAACGCAATACTGGACGATACGCGCACCGGCCCGTTATTGGGCACTGCCAGCTACAAGCGCACCCTGGATACGAATGCCGCGCAGCCGGTGACGCGGCATCGATGGGACACGTTGCGCGCACGGCTCACGGCCGTTTTTCCAGAAAGCAGCGCCGAACTGAGCGCGATGGAGTATCCGTCCACGCCGGAAGAGCGCAGTGTCGTGCTGCGCAAGGCGCTCGAACGTATCCAGGGTCCCGACGCGCTGGCCATCGAAGCTGGCGCGGCACTCGGCGGAGCAGCCCTGGCGCGACAGCGGACGCTCGCCGCGCAAGCGACTAGTGCCGCGGCGGCATCGCTGTGGAAAGGCGGTACGGCGGCCGAGCGCGCGGCAGTGGTCGACATGCTGCATCAGCTGCGGCAGGAGGACGCTGCAGCCATCCAGCAGCGGGCGCGCGTGATTCCCGGCGCCCGCGTAGAGATCAACATGTTCGGACGCGAATCGCTCGACGCGGTAATCAGTCATGCCATCGGCCACTGCGCGCTGGGCGAGAAGATGCGCGACGTTGCCGAGATACGACGCAAGATTCCCGGGCTGGATGAGGCGTTGCGCAGATTCAAGGACATCCCGTATGTCAATCAGGTTCGTTTCGTGTTTGAGATGCGGCCGCAGGCGATGGTGGCGATCAACGACGCCCTAGCCGCCAGGCAGCATGCGCAGTCAGCAGCTGCACTGGGATTGCCGGTGTCCAGCGACGGGATGTCCTGGCAGGACGTTCTGGTTGCCGCGCAGCAATCGCCGGATCTGTACCGGCTTGCGGCCATCGCCGTTCACAATACCGACGAAAATCCGGTCACCAGTCGTGTCGGTCTGCCGCTGCTCAATGTGGTGTCGACGGCGGTCGCCTCGCACCAGTTGTTCGAGGCGGAGATTCAGTTCCGTTACGGGTTGTACGACCGCATCGAAGGGGCGGAAGTCCTCGAAGCCGGTGCGCGTGCGCTGCGCCGCCCCCTGGACCGTCTGCAGCAGGCCGGCGTGCAGGCGCTTGGGCAACCTCAGCGTGCGCAAGTGCCGCAACCGGGCAGGGTCTCCCCGCGGGCCGAGCGCCCAGGGTTACAGGAGGCGCGCGAGCTTGCATTTGAACGGCATCTGCAGACGGGCACGCCGCCGGAGGGTCCTCATCTACGCGCGTTGACGCGCGAATTGGCACGCCTGGAAGAACAAACGCTTGGAGTTGATGCGCAGCGCCGCAACTGCGCTGCGCTGATGGAGGCAGTGGGGCTCGCACAGGCCAAGGCAGGCGAACGCATCGACCGCTTGTTGGCCAGACTTGCGCCAACAGGCCAGGACATCACCGAAGCGGCGATCGCGCCGTGGAGCTTGCGCCAAGCGCTTGCGTCGTTGCACGCCTGCAGGGAGGTGGTGACACAGGCCGAGCATGCGCTTGACCAGGCGCACGGTCGCCTAAATCACCTGATGGCCGGGCGCAGCGCAATGGAGGAGATTGCGGTAGCTCAGCATGCGTTCGAATTACTGCGGCAGGCTGCACAAAGTGAGTCGTCACTGATTGCAGCGATCGACTACCTTCTGCGCCAGACTGCAGAGGCGTATGACGCGCAAGAGGCGCAACTGCAGGACCTGGACGACAGGTTGAACGACCTGTTGCAGCGTCTGGCGGATCTGCAGCGCGTGTCTGAGCTAGAGCGTCAGTCTATCGAACATGCCGAGCGCGATGCCGACATCCGACGCCAAGCGCTGCGGGTATTGCGCATGCATGCCACGAGCACCGATGCGTTGGCGAACGACACCGCCAGCGAGGATGAGGCAGTGCGGGTACTCGAAGAGGCGCAAACGAAACTGAGCAGGGTCCAGCAGCAATCGGCAGAGACACGCGATCGCATCGTTGCGCTGATGTCGTTAGCGCACGGCGTGCGCGCCAGGCTGGCTGAAGAATCAGATGCGTTAGGCGACATCGATGCACAGACACGTGCAGCACGGCAAACCATGACACGTGCGCACGACCTCGGTGAAAAGGCGCGGGCTGCCATGCTGGCGATGTTGGGCGCACCCTTCGGCGACGATGCCGCGCCAGCGGCCGATGCCGGCGATGACATCACCCTGGCCGATGAGCAATGAGCCTGATGCGCCGGGCACGCTTGAATGCCGTCCTGACCGCGCAGGCGTACGCGCGATGCGCGGGCGCGCTGCATGACAGGAGGGCGCGAGACCGGCGGCGGGGCGCTGCGGGTTGGAGCGTCAACCAGGCGCGTGTAGCCGAGGATGATCGCGACGTAGCGATTATATAGATAGACCGTACCGATGGCCTGCGCAGCACGCTGGTCATCGCAGTGTGCATCAGCGCAGCTGTTCAAAACTGGCCGACACAACCGGTAGCGTCGGGCGGCCGTGTCACCCACATATCGAACAGCTCCCGCTCCAAGGTCGGCGGTGTGGCCGGAGTAGCTCAGCGGCTCACCGGGCGCCAGCAGCGCCAGGTCGGCACGGCGCCCGGCTGCTACCTGGGGTCTGCAGCGCTCGGATAGCGGGTGGGCGCAGGTGCAGCGCTCCGCGGCCTGCGGCAGGCCGAGGTTTGTCATTCGGTGGCGTTCTTCGCCACTGGTCGCGCAACAGACCTGATAAGTGGCCGAAACCGCGTGCGCAACACAAAGGACCTGCAGACCGAACTACGGCATCAGTTCGATACACGGGTGGTGGAAGCCGTAGCGGCGGTGGTCGATTCGGAAAACGGCACTGGTCAGCAATTGCGGCGCGCATGCGCCCGAAGCATTGGATGCGCTTTACCGGCAGCTGGAAGACACCCTGGTGCAGCTGTTGCGCCTGCATGTGTGCAGGGGCCGCGGAATGTCGGCCGACGATTCGACCAAATCCTGCGCTTGCGACCAACCGGCCTGAAAGCGTCGGCCAACAACGAGTTGGTCTTGAGGCGGCTGTTGCCTGCCAGATCACCATAGCTGTGGTCACGGTGCGCATAGGTGCTAGCGAGACATCAGGCAAGAAGAAGTCCGCGCGACGCTGATGCGGCGACTGGCATGTACTGCACCGCTCACACTCGACGCTGCACCGCTCCGATAACACGATGGGCCCAGTGCACCGAATGCATTGGGCCCATCGTCGTGACCCATGAGAGCAGCGGCAACGTGGCTGCGTTTTCGTAACCCGTCTTATCGCTGCGCCATGCATTCATACAGGCGCAACGTGCCACGCAGGTCAGTCCGCCATCACCTTGTCCGGTGTCATCGGTGTGCTGCGGATGCGCTTGCCGGTCGCGTGGAAGATGGCGTTGCAGATTGCCGCAGAAACGCCGACCAGGCCGATTTCGCCAACGCCTTTCGCCCCCAGGCTGCTGACGACACGGTCGTCTTCGTCCGCGAAGATCACGTCGATGTCGTGGATGTCGGCGTTGGCGGAGACGTGATACAGCGCCAGGTCGTGATTCATGAAGCGGCCGAAGCGATGGTCCGATTGGGTGTGCTCGTGCAGCGCCTGGCCAATGCCCCAAACCACGCCACCCACGATCTGGCTGCGTGCGGTGATCGGATTGAGGATGCGCCCGGCGGCAACGGCGCTGACCACGCGGGTGACCCGCACCGTGCCCAGTTCTTCGTCCACCCGCACCTCAACAAAAACGGCGCCGTGCGTGGCACGGGTGTATTTGCGTTGCTTGAGTACGTTCGGCAGCAGCAGGAACTTATCTTCGATCTGTTCCAGCCCTGCAGTGCGCAGCAGGTCGGTCAAGGCGATGGCGCTGCCGGCATCGGCCCGCAATGCCAGCTTGCCGTCGGCAAAGACCACATCGTCAGGCTTGGCTTTTGCGAAGCGCGATTCGGGCAGCGCCTGTGCCAGCCGTAGTAACCGGCCACGCAGCTTGCCGCACACGCCATCCACCGCCGAGCCCACCGTGGTGACGTGCGAGGAGCCGCCTTCGATCGGCGCGACCGGCAAGGTGGAGTCGCCAAGTTGAAACGTCACCCGCTCCAATGGCAGGCCCAGCGCTTCGGCAGCGATCATCGCCATCACCGTGTAGGTGCCGGTGCCGATATCGCTGGCCGCGCTGCTGACCACCAAACGGCCGTCGGCATGCAGCGCCGCATGTGCGCGCGCGAACATCTGCATCGCATCCCATTGCCCGGTGGCCATGCCCCAGCCCACCCACTCGCTGCCTTCCTTGCGCGCGCGTGGTTGCAGGGGTCGTTGCGCCCAACCGAAGCGCTCTGCCCCTTGCTCGTAACACTGGCGCAGCGCCTTGGTGGAGTAGGGCTTGTCGTCGGCCGGATTGACCTCGGCGTAATTCTTCAGGCGCAGTGCCAACGGATCGATGCCGACCTCATAGGCCAACTCGTCCATCGCCACTTCCAGCGCATGCACACCGTGCGCGGCGCCGGGTGCACGCATGTCGATCGGGCTGTATTGGTCCAGGCTCACCAGCTTGTAGCCCAGGTGCACGTTGTCGCAGGCATACAACTGCCCGCTCCAGTTGACCACCACCTCCACGTAGTCTTCGA
The DNA here is from genome assembly GCF_041475645.2 of Xanthomonas sp. NCPPB 3569. Lineage (NCBI taxonomy): Bacteria > Pseudomonadati > Pseudomonadota > Gammaproteobacteria > Lysobacterales > Lysobacteraceae > Xanthomonas > Xanthomonas sp. NCPPB 3569. The sequence continues at coordinate 2,842,358 of NZ_CM192969.1, read as the reverse complement.
TGCGCGAGGTTTCGGCGATGGCTTCATGCCAGACCGAGCGCAAGGTGCCATCGCGGTCTGCGCCGAGCTTGAGCCGCTGCAGCGTTTCCGGGCGGTGGCCGAAGGTGAACATCTGTTGCCGCGTCAGCACCACACGGACCGAGCGATCCAGCAGGATCGACGCCATCACCGCCAGCGGCAGTTGATACTGCGGGCGCAGCCCCGAGCCGAACGCGCCCCCCACATATGGGTTGCGCACGGTCACCTTGCGCTTGCTCAGCCCAAACACATGCGACACATACCAGCGGCTGTTCTGCGAGCCCTGGGTTTTGTCGTAAATGGTGAAATGGCCGTCGGCATCGCGGATGACGGTGGACGCGAACAACTCCATCGGGTTGTGGTGCTCCACGCCGCTGTAGTAGTCGGCCTGTACCTGGCAGGCGGCATTGTCGAAGGCGCTCTGCGGATCGCCCTTGTCCTTGGGCGGCGGCGAAAATCCGGCCTTCAGCGGCCTGGGCGTGTGCGCGCGGTCCAGGTTGGTCATCAGGTTGGTGTCGTGCGGGTCCTGCAGCAGCTCCACTTCCACCAGATGCGCGGCAAGGCGCGCCGCTTCGAAGGTCTCGGCGACCACCAGCGCGATGGGCTGGCCGCTGTACAGGATCTTGTTGTTATACAACGGACGGAAAGGCGAACCGGCCGGCGCCGTCATGTCCTTGTAGAACAGGTCCATGCCGCGCATGTGCGGGCGGTTTTCGTGGGTGACGATCTCCAGCACGCCGGGAACTGCGCGTGCCGCATCCAGATGGAAGGCAACGATTTCACCCTTGGCAATGCTGCTGTTGACCACCACGCCATAGGCCAGATCCGGCACCGGCCATTCTGCGGCATAACGTGCCTGTCCGGTGACTTTTGCGCGCCCGTCGATGCGCGTGACGCCGGTGCCGGTGGGGCGATAGCCGGTGCCATTGTCGGCAACCGGTGGGGTCAGCTCGCTGTCGGACAGGTCGGTGCTACGTGCGTTCATGGCGATTCCTCCAGCGCACCGGTGCGCCCGCGGTTGTCGATGGTGCCTTCGCGCGCAACGCTCAATGCGCGCACGATGGCGCGGCGTGCCAGCGGCAGCTTGAAGGCGTTTTCGCCCTGCGGTTGCGTACCCTGCAGCAGCGCATCGGCCAGACGGCCGAAGGTGTCGGCATTGGCCGGCTGGCCAACCAGCTGTGCCTCTGCCTCGGCATTGCGCCAGGGTTTGTGCGCCACGCCGCCTAGTGCCACACGCACCTGGCGAATGCTGCCGTCCTCGGCCAGATCCAGGGCCGCTGCCACCGACACCAGCGCGAACGCATAGGAGAGGCGCTCGCGGATCTTGAGGTAGGCACTGTGCGCGACAAAGCGCTGCGCATCGGGCAGGTCGATATGCACGATCAGTTCGTCCGGCGCCAAGGTGCTATCCAGTTCCGGGTGATCGCCAGGCAGGCGGTGGAACTGCGCGAATGGAATATCGCGCTCGCCTTTGGCGCCCTGCACATGCACCACGGCATCCAGCGCCGCCAATGCCACGCACATGTCCGATGGGTGCGTGGCGATGCAATGCGCGCTGGTGCCGAGAATGGCGTTGTATTTGGTCAGCCCGCCAATGGCCGAGCAGCCGGTGCCCGGATCGCGTTTGTTGCAGGGGGTGGCATGGTCGTAGAAATACATGCAGCGCGTGCGCTGCAGCAGGTTGCCGCCATTGCTGGCCATGTTGCGAATCTGCGGCGAGGCGCCGGCTAGAATCGCCGCGCTCAACAACGGGTACCGCGTCTCCACCTCCGGGTGATACGCGGTGTCGGCATTGCGTGCCAGCGCGCCCAGGCGCAGGCCGCCGTCGGGCTGGGTGCTGATGCTGTCCAGCGGCAGCCGATTGATGTCCACCAGGCTGCTGGGGCGCATCAGCTGCAGTTTCATCAGGTCGGTCAGATTGGTGCCGCCGGCGATGAAGCGTACCGGTGCCTCGGAGGGCACCGGCTGCGCGTCGCCGCTGCGCGCTGCCATAGCGCCGAGTGCGGCATCGACGGTGTCCGGGCGTGTGTAGGTGAGCGGAATCATGCCGGCACCGTCCCGGGCGTCCACGGAGTGGCCGCGCTGTCGCTGCTGTCGCTGGGCTTGCCCATCACTTCCATCACGGCATCGGTGATCTGCGGATAGGCACCGCAACGGCAGATATTGCCGCTCATCAGTTCACGCACCTGATCGCGATCGTGCGCTTTGCCTTCGTTGATCAGGCCCACCGCCGAGCACAGCTGCCCAGGGGTGCAGTACCCGCACTGAAATGCGTCGTTGGCGATGAAGGCGCGTTGCAGCGGATGCAGTGCATCGCCATCGGCCAGCCCTTCGACGGTGGTGATGTCGGCACCGTCCTGCATGACGGCCAGGGTCAGGCAGCTGTTGATGCGGCGGCCATCGACCAGCACCGTGCAAGCGCCGCACTGGCCGTGGTCGCAACCCTTCTTGGTGCCGGTGAGGTCGAGGCGGTCGCGCAGCAGGTCGAGCAGGCTCACCCAGGCTTCGAGTTGCAAGTGATAAGGCTGACCGTTGATGCGCAGGTTGACCGGGTAGGTCGGCGCACTGGTGGTGGCAGTGGCCGGCGCCGTGTCATGGGAAGTGGCGGGTGTGGCAGTCATGCGAACCCCGTGGCGATGGCTGAGGAGAAGGACCACCACCTTGACGGCGCTGTGGTCAACGCAAAGTGACCACGGCTGCGATTGGCACCGATGCGGCGCGGCGTACGCGCATTCAGGAGCGGCGTCGTGACCGCTGCACGCTCGCGCCTGCATGGCGCGCGTGCGCAGGCGGGCATCGCGTGGAGTGCCACATGCTGCGCTGAATTCGTCAGCTTCCCGCGCGCGTCAATGCGGCGGTGTCCCAGCTGTTGCGACGTGCCGCCGTTATCCTGGCGGCATGAAGACGAGGTGGCAGCAATGAGCCGGCGTGGTGGCAGTGCGGATCTTCCCTTGCATGGAGGTCGCGTTCCGCGGTGGTTGGGTGAGCGGATGACACGGCTTGGCGCAGTGATGTGCGAGGCGATCGTGCACAGCTATGGGCGCGATGAATTGTTGCGGCGGCTTGCGCACCCGTTCTGGTTTCAGTCGTTCGGTGCGGTCATGGGCATGGACTGGCACTCGTCCGGCATTACCACCAGCGTGATCGGCGCACTCAAGCGCGGGTTGACGCCGCTGGCCGGCGAACTGGGCATTCATGTGTGTGGCGGGCGCGGCCGGCATTCGCGCGCCACGCCGTCCGAATTGTTGGCAGTGGGCGATGCGGTCGGGCTGGACGGCGCCGCGTTGGCGCAGGCCAGCCGCCTGGTCGCCAAGGTGGACAGCGCTGCCGTGCAGGACGGCTTCGATCTGTACCTGCATGGCTTCATCGTCAGCGACGATGGCCGCTGGGTGGTGGTGCAACAAGGCATGCACGGGCAGCGCAAGCAGGCGCGCCGGTATCACTGGCTCTCCGAAGGACTGAGCAGCTTTGTGGATGCGCCGCATGCGGCCATCGATGGCGCGCATCAAGGCAATATCGTCAATCTCGCCGACCACCGCGCCGCTGCCTCGCGCGATGCGCAGTTGGAGCTGCTGCGCAGCACAGCGCCGGACCGGCTGGCCCGCCAATGGCAACGGATTGCGGATGTGGAGGCGCCTGGCGCGGCGCTTGCGGCGCAAGGTCCGCTCACCGGCGATCTATTCGCCGGGCACGCCTGGGGCCCGGCACAACAACCGCATCTGTGCATGCCCGACCATCATGACGTGCGCAGCGAAAACGTGATCACACGACGGCTGCACGCCAGCCTGGCCGCCGCCGCCGAAGCCGGGCCGCGCGATTTCACCGCGTTGCTGCAGGTGCCCGGCGTGGGAGCGCGCACGTTGCGCTCGCTGGCGATGGTGGCCGAGGTGATGCATGGCACGCCATGCCGTTTCAGCGACCCGGCACGCTTTTCGCTTGCGCATGGCGGTAAGGACCGGCAACCGTTCCCGGTGCCCACACGCGTGCTCGATCACACCATCGGCGTACTCAAGCAGGCGATGCAGCAGGCCAAGCTGGGCAACGACGAACGCTTGCAGGCGATTGCGCGGCTGGATGCACAGGCGCGTCGGCTCGAAGCCAGTGCACAAGGGCCGACGGTGGAAAACTACATCGCGCAGGAACGTCGCGAGTCGCATCGCTATGGCGGGCGCAGCGTGTTCGGCTGGGAACCGGCGCCGGAGGATGCGCACACGGCGCAGCCGACCCAAGCGCATGCAGGTCGCCGATGAGCGTGCGCGCACGTGGCAGCATGCCGGTGGCCATCGATGGACGTTGCTTCACCTATGTGTTCCCCTGCCAATGGGAAGACCATTGCAAGATCGGTTTTTCGCGTGATCCGCTGGGGCGCATCGGTAGCCTGCATCCGCGCTGGTTCGATTTTTTCGATCTGGAGCACGGGCTGCTGGTGGAAACCGAACGCGAGCGCGATGCGCGCGATCTCGAACTGCAACTGCGGCGCCCGCTGCTTGTCCACAACGCACCGGCACCGATGGCGATCCGCGCAGTGGCCGGTGGGCATACCGAATGGTTTCGGGGCGTGGGCGATGCATTGCAAGGTGCAGTCGCGCAACTGCAGCAGGGCGGGTACCGCGTGTTCGTGTTGCGCGATTGGCTGCAGGCGGCGATGGCCCAGCGTATCGATCGGCTCTACGACTGGGCTGCGGTGCAGTTGAGTGCGGACGAACTGGATGGCTTGGTCGGTCCTACGCCAGCACAACGTGCGCTGCGCGATGTACTCGATGGCTATCGCGCATTGGATTTTTCCATGCAGCAACATCTGCCCGAACACATTTGGGTTTGGTATTGCCGCAACCGCTGAGCATGTTGCCAGCATGTTGACGTGCGGGGCCTGAGCATCGCCTCAACCCTGAGGAGTGGCTTATGCAGATTGCACAACTGACATTGACCGACGCATTCAAGGTGCTGTTTTCGGTGCGCCAGGTGCAAGCCGCCGAAATGGTGATTGCACCGGGCCAGGGCGAAGGCGGGCCCGGCAATCGCCACCGTGGTGCCGATCAATGGCTGTACGTGGTGGAAGGCACCGGCGAGGCAGTGATCGAGGGGCAGACCCATGCACTGCAGGCCGGTAGCCTGATCGCCATCGAGCGCGGTGAAACCCACGCGATTCGCAATACGGGGAATACACCGCTGAAGACGGTCAATTTCTATCACCCGCCTGCCTACGATGCCCAAGGCGAACCCTTGCCAGCCGGTGAGGCATTTGATCGCTGGCGGTGGTGCCTGTCGTTGCGTGGATCGGTCACTGCGCATGCAGGACTTGGTAAGGCGGCAGGCATGCTTCAACGCCAGGTGATCACCACGCCCACTGCGCATTGACGCCATGCTTGTTACATCGAATTGCCATCCACCAACAGGGGAAGTGCCATGCCACAGGCCAAGACACGCCGCGCTGCTGCCAAGGACAAGCGCGAAGGAAAATCGGCCAGCACCCAGGCCGGTGAATATGTCAAAGAAGAAATCGACCAGGTGCGCGACGGCGCGCATGGTGTGAAAAGCACCAAGCAGGCCATTGCGATCGGCTTATCCAAGGCGCGCCGCGATGGCGTGGATGTTGCCCCGCGCAGTTCCGCGTCCAAGGCCACCAAGAAAAAAGCCGCGCAGGACAAGGCCGCGGCAACCTCCAAAAAGTCGGTGTCGCCTACGCGCTCGGCCGGTGCCAAGAAAGCCCTCAAGACCGCCAGCAAGGACACGACCGCCAAGAAGACGGTAGGCAAACAGGCATTGTCCAAACAGACCACGCGTGCCGCGAAAAAGCGCACGGCCAGCGACCGTTCGACGGCAGCAAAGAAGGCGGCAAAGACCAAGGGTCCGGCCGTACGCAAGGCCGCCGCGAAGAAAGCGGCAGCGACGCGCAAGCGTGCCGAATAAGGGGGCATGCGTTAGACAGCGACGTCGATGCTGACCGAGTTGCGACGTTTAGATCCGCTACTTGCGCACTCATGTGCCAATACTGGCGCGTTGCTGCCCAGGGTTGCTTCAGCCGTAATGACCTTGCGGTTCGTGCACATGCGTGTCTGCACGCAACCGCACGCGCGGCCGTAGCCACTGGGCGAATGCCGCTTCGCTCCACCCGCCATTGGCCAGCCCCATCATGGCAACGTATTTTTCTTCCTGCGAGGCGATGAGCTCGGCACCGTTGAGCAGCAAGAAGACCCGGTAGCACACATGGGCAGTCCGTTTGTTGCCATCCACGAACGGGTGATTGCGCGCGAGCCCATACGCCAGGCTGGCCGTCAGCTCCACCAGATCGGGCGCAGGGTCGCCATACGAAAACAGTTGTTGCGGGCGTGCAAGTGCCGAATCCAGTAGCGCTTCGTCGCGCACTCCGCTTGCACCCCCGTGTTCGCTCAATTGGCGTTCGTGGATGGCCAATGCAAGCGCATGCGTGATCCAGATCAGCATGCGCGTGTTCACTTGGCCAGCTTGTTCAGCACTTGGCGATCCTCACGCATCACCTGCTCGGCCACATCCATCTGCGCGGCCAACGTCGGGTCGAATGCGGTCAGCTTGATGCCGTCGGGCGTTTCCAGTGCATAGAGTTCGTCGCCCTTTCCAAGCCGCAGGCGGGCCAGCAGTTCCTTGGGCAGGATGACGCCGGCGGAATTGCCGATGGCGGTGATCTTGAGTTTCATGGCGGCACTCTCACGTTGGTACGAAAGTTATAACCCTGTCGTTGGCCGGTCGCAAGCGGCGTGCTGAAGCGGCTCAGCAAGGCAGTCTCGCCTGCTGCGATCGATGGGTGTACAAATGTACACCTTGTCTCCTGCTGCTGCCGCGCCCCGATGCCATCGCTTTCCCCCCAACGTGCCGCCGTGCTGGCGTTCCTACAGGAGCAGGCCCACGCAGGCGTCTCGCCCAGCCTGGCCGAGATCGCGCAGGCCTTCGGGTTTGCCTCGCGCAATGCCGCGCAAAAGCACGTGCAGGCGCTGGCCGACGCCGGTTTGATCGAGCTGCTGCCCAATCAGAAACGTGGCATCCGCATGCCGGGTGGCGCCGGTCGCGATGCATTGCTGGCCTTGCCGGTGCTGGGGCGGGTGGCCGCGGGCCTGCCGATCGGTGCGGATATCGGCCTGGAGCGTCAGCTCTGGCTGGACCGCGCGCTGTTCTCGCTGCGCCCGGATTACCTGCTGAAAGTGCAGGGCGATTCGATGATCGATGACGGCATCCTGGATGGCGACCTGGTGGGCGTCCACCGCAGCAACGAGGCGCGCGACGGGCAGATCGTGGTGGCGCGGGTGGATGGCGAAATCACCATCAAGCGCCTGGAGCGCGGCGCCGAACGGATCCGCCTGCTGCCGCGCAATCGTGCGCATGCGCCGATCGTGGTGGCGGCCGATGCCGACTTCGCGATCGAAGGGCTGTACTGCGGCCTGATCCGGCAGGGCTGAGATGAGCCAGGAGCCGGCGCGCATCAGACAGGACGGCAATGCGGCCGTGGCACTGCCGCTGGACGCCCTGCTGGCTGCGCGCACCGTCTGGCGTGCAGGCCAGGGCACGGCCACCGCCAATGGCGGTGAATCCACCGGGCATGCGGCGTTGGATGCGTTGCTGCCCGATGGCGGCTGGCCGCGGCGTGCGTTGACCGAGTTGCTGTTGCCTGCGCATGGCATCGGCGAAATCGCCTTGTTGCTGCCCACGCTGGCACGCATGACCGCCAGCAGCAGCCGGGTGGTGCTGGTCGCACCGCCGTTCATTCCTTACGCGCCGGCCTGGCAGGCAGGCGGGGTGGTGCTGGAGCATCTGGAAGTGGTGCAGGCCGAGCCGCGCGACGCGTTATGGGCGTTCGAACAATGCTTGCGCAGCGGTGCATGCGCTGCGGTACTGGGCTGGCCGCAGACTGGCGATGCGCGTGCGCTGCGCCGGGTGCAGGTGGCGGCCGATAGCGGCAATTGCTGCGCGTTCGCACTGCGCGACCGCCGTCATGCGGTGAATGCATCGCCAGCGGCCTTGCGGCTGGAATTCCTGCCCGAGCGCGATGCCTGGCAGGTGCGCAAATGCCGCGGCGGGCAGGTGCCGTCGCAGCCGTTGCGGCTGGCGCATTGAGCCGCGCGCATGTTGTGGGCCTGCATCTTGCTGCCGCAGCTGGCGCTGGACGCCGTCCTTCGGCGTCTGGAAGAGCCACAGGCGCCACTGGCGCTGGTGGAAGGCCCGGCGCAGCTGCGCAGCCTGCATTCGGTCAATGCTGCCGCTGGCGCAGCTGGGTTGAAGGCCGGCATGCGGCTATCGGCGGCGCATGCCTTGATGACCCAGGTGCGCACCATCGATTACGACGCGCAAAACGAAGCGCGCACGCAGCGCTTTCTTGCGGCCTGGGCGTATCGGCATAGTTCGCTGGTCAGCCAGCAGTGGTCGCGCGCCATCGTGCTGGAAGCCGGTGCCAGCTTTCGCCTGTTCGGTCCCTGGCCACGCTTCGAGCGCCGCCTGCGCGATGAGCTGCAGGCATTGGGCTTCCAGCACCGGCTTGCGCTGGCGCCCACGCCGCGTGCCGCGCGCGTGCTGGCCGGCCTGCGCGACGGCATGGTGGTGACGCAATTGCCGGCCCTGCACAGCACGCTCGACAAGGTGCCTGTGCGCCGTGCTGCATTGCCCGACGATGCCGGCGAGCGCCTGCAGCACATGGGCGTGCGCACGCTCGCGGCGGTGCGCGGCCTGCCGCGCGACGGGTTGCGCCGGCGGTTTGGTGCGGGCCTGCTCGATCATCTGGATCGCCTCTACGGGCAGGTCGACGACCCACTGGAGTGCTACGCGCCGCCAGACCACTTCGACCATCGCGTGGAGCTGGGCTATGAGGTGGAAACGCATCCGGCGCTGCTGTGTCCGTTGCGCCGGCTGATCGGCGACCTGTGCATGTATCTGTCCATTCGCGATGGCGGCGTGCAGCGGTTTTTGCTGCGCCTGGAGCACGAAGAAGGCGCCACCGATGTCGAGATCGGCCTGCTCACACCGGAGCGCGCGCCGACCTTGCTGTTCGAGCTGGCCCGCAACCGGCTGGAGCGTGTGGAGATTCCACGGCCGGTGGTGGCGATGCGCTTGCTGGCACGGCAACTACCACCGTTCGTGCCGGCCATGCGCGACCTGTTCGATCAGCGCGCGCAACAATCGGTGGAGTGGCCGCAACTGCGCGAGCGCCTGCGTGCACGGCTTGGCGATGACGCGGTCTATCGTGTGTTGCCGGCCGACGACCCGCGCCCGGAGCGCGCGTGGCGTCGCGCCATCGGCGATGCGGTGCGCGAAGCCGCTGCGCCGCCGCGTCCGCCGCGCCCCACCTGGTTGCTGCCGCAGCCGGTGCCGCTGCACGACCCGCACCTGCGCATCGTGTCCGGCCCGGAACGGCTGGAAAGCGGTTGGTGGGACGACGATGAAGCCCGTCGCGATTACTACGTGGTGGAGACTGCGCGCGGCCGGCGTGGCTGGGCCTTTGCCGCACCTGGCCGGGTAGATGGCTGGATGCTGCATGGGTGGTTTGCGTGAGCGCGCGCATGTTCGCGCGGTATCGGAGCAGGTACCGACTGTCTGGTGGTTGCGGCTGGGGCGCGCGTGGCCGATGCCAGGGCTGCAGGCAAGACGCAGCAGCATCTTCAATGGCGCGATCTGCTGCGCACTGCAAAAACCGTCTGGCGCAGCGCGCTGTTGAAGGCAGCCGCCCATGAGCTGGGATGACGCCATCGATGGCGTAGACCGCGACACGCCCGGCGGGCGCATGCCGCGCGCCTGGAATGTGGCCGCACGGTTGCGCGCGGCCAATGACGACATCAGCCATGCGCACGTTGCCGATGGCTTGCCCGCCTATGCCGAGCTGCACTGCCTGTCGGACTTCTCGTTCCTGCGTGGCGCCTCCAGCGCCGAACAGCTGTTCGTGCGCGCACAACACTGCGGCTACAGCGCCTTGGCCATCACCGACGAATGCTCGCTGGCCGGCATCGTGCGTGGCCTGGAAGCGTCGCGCGCCACCGGCGTGCGGCTGATCGTCGGTAGCGAATTCGCCCTGGTCGATGGCACCCGCTTCGTGCTGCTGGTGGAAGAGGCGAACGGTTATCCGCAATTGTGCGCGCTGATCACCACCGCGCGGCGCGCGGCCAGCAAGGGCGCGTATCGCTTGGGGCGGGCCGAGGTGGAAGCGCAGTTTCGTGATGTGGCGCCGGGCGTGTTTGCACTGTGGCTGCCCGGCGCGCAGCCGCAGGCAGAGCAAGGTGCCTGGTTGCAGCAGGTGTTCGGCGAGCGCGCATTTCTGGCAGTGGAATTGCATCGCGAACAGGACGATGTCGCACGCCTGCAGGTCCTGCAAGCGCTGGCGCAGCAACTGGGCATGACCGCACTGGCTAGCGGCGATGTGCATATGGCGCAGCGCCGCGAGCGCATCGTGCAAGACACCCTGACCGCCATCCGCCACACGCTGCCGCTGGCGGACTGCGGCGCGCACCTGTTTCGCAATGGCGAGCGCCATCTGCGCACCCGGCGTGCCCTGGGGAACATCTACCCGGAAGCGTTGTTGCAGGCCACGGTGGAGCTGGCGCAACGCTGCACCTTCGATATTTCCAAGATCAGCTACACCTATCCCAGAGAACTGGTGCCGGAAGGCCACACGCCCACCAGCTATCTACGCCAGCTCACCGAAGCCGGCATCCGCAAGCGCTGGCCGGGCGGCATCTCGGCCAAGGTGCGAGAGGACATCGAAAAAGAGTTGGCGCTGATCGCGCTCAAGAAGTACGAAGCTTTCTTCCTCACTGTGCAAGATGTGGTGCGCTTCGCACGCGAACAGGACATTCTCTGCCAGGGCCGTGGCTCATCGGCCAATTCGGCGGTGTGTTATGCGCTGGGCATCACCGCAGTCAATCCCGACGAGACGCGTCTGTTGATGGCGCGCTTCCTGTCCGAAAAACGCGATGAGCCGCCGGATATCGACGTGGACTTCGAACATGAACGCCGCGAGGAAGTGCTGCAGTACGTCTACAGCAAGTACGGGCGCGAACGCGCGGCGCTGGCGGCGACGGTGATCTGCTATCGCGGCAAGAGCGCGGTGCGCGATGTGGCCAAGGCCTTTGGCCTGCCGCCGGACCAGATTGCGTTGCTGGCCAATTGCTATGGCTGGGGCAATGGCGAAACACCGATGGAACAGCGCATCGAAGAAGCCGGCTTCGATCTGGCCAACCCGTTGATCAACAAGATCCTGGACGTGACAGAGCACTTGCGCGATCACCCACGGCATCTGTCCCAGCACGTGGGCGGGTTCGTCATCTCCGACGAGCCCTTGTCGCTACTGGTGCCGGTGGAAAACGCCGCGATGGCAGACCGCACCATCATCCAGTGGGACAAGGACGATCTGGAAACCATGAAGTTGCTCAAGGTCGATTGCCTGGCCCTGGGCATGCTGACCTGCATTCGCAAGACGCTGGACCTGGTGCGTGGCCACCGTCATCGCGACTATGCGTTGGCCACCTTGCCGGATGAGGATGCGGCGACCTACAAGATGATCCAGCGCGCCGATACGGTCGGCGTGTTCCAGATCGAGTCTCGTGCGCAGATGGCGATGCTGCCAAGGCTCAAACCGGCAGAGTTCTACGACCTGGTCATCGAAGTGGCGATCGTGCGCCCTGGCCCGATCCAGGGCGACATGGTGCATCCGTACCTGCAACGTCGCAAAGACAAGAGCCTGATCAACTATCCCTCCGAAGGCGTCGAGAAAATTCTCGGGCCGACATTGGGGATCCCGCTGTTCCAGGAGCAGGTCATGGAGTTGGTGATCCACGCCGGCTACGATCCTGACGAGGCCGACAAGCTACGCCGCTCGATGGCGGCCTGGCGCCGCGGTGGCGATATGGAATCGCATCGCGTGCGCATTCGTGCATTGATGGAAGGCAAAGGCTACGCCTCCAGCTTCATCGACCAGATCTTCGAACAGATCAAGGGTTTCGGTTCCTACGGTTTTCCGCAGAGTCACGCCGCCTCGTTCGCCAAACTCGTCTATGCCAGTTGCTGGCTCAAACGCCACGAGCCGGCTGCCTTCGCCTGCGGGCTGCTCAACGCGCAGCCGATGGGTTTCTATTCGGCCAGCCAGATCGTGCAGGATGCGCGCCGCGGCAGCCCCGAGCGCGAGCGTGTGGAGGTGCTGCCGGTGGATGTGTTGCACAGCGACTGGGACAACACCCTGGTCGGTGGCCGGCCCTGGTGCAGCGACCAAGACCCAGGCGAACAACCGGCGATCCGGCTGGGCATGCGGCAGGTCGCCGGACTGTCGCAAGTGGTGGCGCAGCGCATCGTTGCCGCACGCACGCAGCGGGCGTTCGCCGATATCGGCGATCTGTGCCTGCGCGCCGCACTCGACGAAAAAGCACGCCTGGCATTGGCAGAAGCCGGCGCTCTGCAAGGCATGGTGGGCAACCGCAATGCCGCGCGCTGGGCCATGGCCGGTGTGGAGGCGCGCCGCCCCCTGTTGCCGGGCAGCCCGGAGGAGCGCCCGGTGGAGTTCGAGGCGCCGCGCGCGGGCGAAGAAATTCTTGCCGATTACCGCTCGGTCGGCCTGAGTCTGCGCCAGCATCCAATGGCGCTGCTACGGCCGCAGATGCGCCAGCGACGCATCCTGGGCCTGCGCGAGTTGCAGGGCCGCCGCCACGGCAGCGGCGTGCATGTGGCCGGCCTGGTCACCCAGCGCCAGCGCCCGGCTACCGCCAAGGGCACCATCTTCGTCACCCTGGAAGACGAGCAGGGCATGATCAACGTCATCGTCTGGTCGCACCTTGCGCTGCGTCGCCGCCGTGCGCTGCTGGAATCGCGCCTGCTTGCCGTGCGCGGTCGCTGGGAACGCGTGGACGGCGTAGAGCATCTCATCGCCGGCGACCTGTACGACCTCAGCAACCTGCTCGGCGACATGCAGCTGCCCTCGCGCGATTTCCATTGACGCCTTTTTAGGTGCATGCATTGCTGCTAGATTCCGCACTCGGTTTGCCTACAACACGGAGTCGTACATGCGGAAATGGATCATTCCTGCGGCCCTGGTGCTGCTGATGGCGGCCGGCACTGCCACGGCCCAGGTGGATGTCGGCGCCTACATCAAGAAAGACAAGTTCGCCGACATCAGGCTATCGCCCAGCGGCGTGTATTTCGCCGCGACCGTGCCGATGGAAGACAAGACCGCCCTTGCGATCATGCGGCGTTCGGACAACAGCATCGGCGCCACCTTCGTGCTGGAAAAGAACACGTACGTGAGCGATTTCGCCTGGGTCAGCGACACCCGCGTGTTGATTTCCATTGCACAGAAGTACGGCCTGCTCGACAAGCCGCTGCCGACCGGCGAGCTGTATGCCATCAATGCCGATGGCACCGGAGTCGAGTTGCTGGTGGGCTACCGCGCACGCGGCACCGGCCTTGGCACCAACATCAAGGTCAAGAAGACCGAAGCGGTGGCCGCATTCCTGACCGATCCCTTGCCCGACGACGACCGCAGCGTGATCGTGGCGATCTGGCCGATGTCGGGGCAGGATCCCTACACCCGCGCAGAAAAACTCGACGTCACCACCGGCCGCCGTCTCCCGCTGGCGCGTGCGCCGATTCAGCGCGCCAGTTTCACCACCGACCATCATGGGCAGGTGCGCTTTGCGCAGGGGGCGGGCTCGGACAACGTGAGCAAGCTGTATTACCGCAAGGGCGCGGGCGACGAATGGGCGCTGATCAACGACGAGCAGGTCAGTGGCCATGTCGAAACACCGCTGGGTTTTTCGCAAGACGAGCGCATTGCCTACTTGCGCGTGCAAAGCGCCAACGGCCCCGATGCGATCGTCGGCTGGGACATCCAGGCCGATCGCCGTGAGCAGGTATTGCGCGACGCGGTGGCCGACCCACTGGAGATCATCTACCGCAACGGCACCAGCATCCCGGTCGGCGCCACTTTCATGGCCGACCGCCCCCGCACCCGCTTTTTCGACGAGCATGGTGTCGAGGCGCGGATGTATCACAGTCTGGAGGCGGCCTTCGCCGGCAATGCGGTGCGCGTGACCTCCAGCACCAAGGACGGTCGCTACGTGATGCTGGAAGCCTATTCGGGCAGTAATCCTGGCGACTTCTACGTGTTCGACACGCAACAGAACAAAGCCCAGCATGTGATCAGTCGGCGCGACTGGTTCGACCCCGAGCGCACGGCCACCGTGCAGCCGATTGCGCTGCAGGCACGTGACGGAGCGCCGTTGCATGGGTATCTCACGCTGCCGCGCAGCGGGGGCGACAAACAGCTGCCAATGGTGGTGATGCCCCATGGCGGTCCCTTCGAGATCTTCGACAGCTGGCAGTTCGACGACGATGCGCAGCTGCTGGCGCAAGCGGGCTATGCGGTGCTGCAGATCAATTTCCGTGGCTCTGGCAATTATGGGCGCCACTTCCAGCACGCCGGCGCGCGTCAGTGGGGCGGCACCATGCAGGACGATGTGACCGACGCAACGCGCTGGGCGATTGGCCAGGGGTATGCCGATGCACGCAAGATCTGCATCTTTGGCGCCAGTTACGGTGCGTACGCAGCCTTGATGGGTGCGGCAAAGGAATCGGGCCTGTATGCGTGCGCGGCCGGTTATGTGGGCGTCTACGACTTGCCGATGATGTTCACCAGCGGCGACATCCAGAAGCGCGGTTCCGGCGAGAACTACCTCAAGCAGTGGTTGGGTGATCCGGCCACCCTGGCCGCACGTTCGCCGGTCAATCTGGCCAAGCAGATCAAGGTGCCGGTGTTCCTGGCCGCAGGGGGCGAAGACGAGCGCGCGCCCATCCAGCACAGCAAGCGAATGGAAGCGGCATTACGCCAGGCCGGCACGCCAGTGGAAACGCTGTACTTCGACACGGAAGGCCACGGCTTCTACACCGAACCCCATCGACGCGCGTTCTACACCCAGCTGCTGGCATTTCTGTCCAGATCGCTGGGTGGCGCCAAGGCCGACTGAGCGTCATCGAGACGGTCGCCTTGTCGAACTGCCGAGTTCGCTTGCCTTCCCTGTCGGCCGGGCCAGCCGGTGAGGCCGTGCGCTGTACAGACCCAGCCAGAAGCCTGAGTGAATCGTCCTGCCGTCGGTCATTGGCAGTGAACCGGTCCGTGTTACACCATGCAGGTCCGCGCGGCCGCGCTGGCTTGTCTTTCACCCACGAGGCGATCATGAAGTTGGAGGCGTTGTTCGACCAGTTGCACACCTTGCCCACCGTGCCCAAGGTGGCGCAAGACCTGATCCGTCAATTCGACGATCCGCAGACCGATATCGATACGCTGGCGCACAGTATCGAGCGCGATCCGGTGATTGCCGCCAAAGTGTTGCGGCTGGCCAATTCGGCGCGCTTCCATGGCTTGCGCGATTCCACCAGCGTGGAAGACGCGGCCATGCGCCTGGGCTTCAACACGCTGCGCACGCTGGTGCTGGCGTCGGCGATGACGGGCGCGTTCCGGGCCGGCCCGGGCTTCGACCTCAAGGCCTTCTGGCGGCACAGTTTCGAAGTGGCCGGCATCTGCCGCCTGCTGGCGCGCCAGCAGGGGCTGGACCCGGAGACGGCCTTCACCTGCGGGATGATGCACAACATCGGCGAGCTCTTGATCCAGTCCGGTGCGCCGGAATACGCCAGCCGCATCAATCACGAAACCTCCGCTGCCGGTCATGCGGCCGAAGAAACCCTGCAACTGGGCTTCGGTTACCCGGAAGTCGGAGCCGAGCTGGCACGGCGCTGGCAGCTGCCCGTGGTGATCCAGGAAGCCATCGCGTACCAGGTCCGGCCCGCCGCGGCCCCGGACGGTGCACGCATGCCATTGCTGGTGGCCCAGGCGGTACTGGTCTGCGATGCGCTGCATGCGCATGGCGGCGCCACCGCGGAGGCATTGGAAGCAGTACGCAGCCCGCTGATGGAGGGCGTGGATCTGGACGGGTTGTTCGCCGCGCTGCCGGAAGTCATCGAGGCCGATCGCGCCTTTGCCGAGTTGCTGCACTGACCCTCGGCAGGACGCGCTGCTGCGTCATTGCCGGCGCAGCGGCGCATGCGCAGTCGTGTGCGTCTTGCATTGCACGCGCGGTGCCCGCTGCTGCCATGCAGTGATCGCCGCGTCGGGCGCAGATTCCGGGAGGCGTCAGCGCGACTACGCTCCGCTTCGCAGCAGCTGGCGCCAGGCGGCAGGCACGGCGCACATGTATCGACGCTGGGGTGAACGTGTTTGGAAACGTGCCCGCGCGCTTAGCAGCAAACGTGCCGGATGCCGCTGCGATTGGACAGTTGCACCCCAGGCAGCAGCGCATGCGTCGGGTCGCCCCGGTGAAGTCCACCCGCCACAGCACGCACACTGTCACGCCGCGTCGCAGCTGGACTCGCGTGGACACAGGCGCTAGCGTGGTGCGGATTTTTTGCCTACAGGGGAATGCCCAATGAGCCACGACGCGCAGCCGCGCCAGCTCACCTTCCGTGCCGTCGCGCTGGCCATCGTGCTGGCGGTCGTGCTTTCGGCCGCCAATGCCTACCTCGGCCTGTTTGCCGGCTTGACCATCGCCACCGCCATCCCGGCAGCCGTCGTGTCGATGGGTGTGCTGCGCCTGTTGGGCGGCGGCACCATCCTGGAAAACAACATCGTCCAGACCGGGGCGTCGGCCGGCTCGTCGATCGCGGCCGGGGTGATCTTCACCATCCCCGCGCTGGTGATCATGGGCTATTGGCCGGACTTCAAGTACTGGTGGGTGCTGGGCATCGCCGGCATGGGCGGCCTGCTGGGCGTGTTGTTCTCGGTGCCGCTGCGTCGCTCGATGATCGTCGAAGACCCGCTGCCGTTCCCCGAAGGCAAGGCGGCGGCCGAAGTGCTCAAAGCCGGCGAAAATCCCGGCCCGGGCCTGAAGATTCTGGCCATTTCCGGCGCTATCGGTGCGCTGGTCAAGCTGGCTGCGGCCAGCGGCCTGCGCGTGATTCCGGACACCTGGGCGCAGGCCACCTACTTGGGCAGCAGCCGGCTGGTGGGCTATATCGGCACCAACCTGTCGCCGGCGCTGCTGGGCGTGGGCTACATCGTCGGTTTGAACGTGGGCATCGTGGTGCTGTCCGGTTCGATCCTGTCCTGGCACATCGCCATCCCGTTGTATCAGCAGTTCTTCATGGGCTCGGACCCGGCCCTGGCGCAGAGCCTGGTCGGTGCATCGGCTGCCGATGCAGCGTTCGGCATCTGGGGCGCGAAGATCCGCTACCTCGGTGTCGGCGCGATGTTGATCGGTGGTGTGTGGACCCTGTTTTCGCTGCGCAAATCGCTGTTTTCCGGCGTCAAGAGCGGTTTTGCGGCTGCGCGCAAGAGTGGCGGCGGCGTGGTCGCAGAGACCGAGCGCGATCTGCCGATGAAGTGGATGCTGGTAGCGCTGGTGCTGTGCACGCTACCGCTGCTGGGCCTGTATCAGGCCATCGTGCAGCAGTGGCATGTGTCGATCCCGATGACCATCATCATGATCGTGGCCGGCTTCCTGTTCGTATCCGTTTCGGGCTATCTGGCGGGTTTGATCGGTTCGTCCAACAACCCGGTGTCGGGCATCACCATCTCCACCATCCTGTTCGCCTCGGCGGTGCTGGTGTTGCTGCTCGGCAAGAGCGGCCTGGTGCCGGTGGGCATCGGCGCCGCGCCGCTGGGCGCGGTGGCCGCGATCATGATCGGCGCGGTGGTGTGCTGCGCGGCGGCGGTGGGCGGGGATAACCTGCAGGATCTCAAGGCCGGTTATCTGGTCGGTGCCACACCGTGGAAACAGCAGCTGATGCTGGGCATCGGCGCGTTCTCGTGCGCATTGATCATGGCGCCCGTGCTGAACCTGCTGGCCCAGGCCTATGGCATCGGCCCGGCCACGCCCCAGCATCCCAACTCGCTGGGCGCGCCGCAGGCCACGCTGATGGCCTCGGTGGCCAAGGGCCTGTTCGGCGGCCAGCTGCCGTGGAGCATGATCGCGATCGGTGCCGGCGTGGGCGCGGCCATCATCGCGCTGGACGAATGGTTGAAGGCTACCGGCAAGCGCTTCCGCGTGCCGGTGCTGGCCGCGGCCATCGGTATCTATCTGCCGCTGGAACTGATGGTGCCGATCTTCCTGGGCGGGCTGATCGCGCATCTGGTGGAACGCTTCCACAACATCCGTGCCGACGACGAAGACGGCCGTGACCGCGTGCATCGCCCGGGCGTGCTGTTTGCCGCTGGCCTGATCACCGGCGAGGCGCTGATGGGCATCGCCATTGCGGTGCCGATCGTACTGTCCAGCCGCGCCGATGTGCTGGCATTGCCGGCCGCGCTGCAGCTCAACCAATGGGTCGGTCTGGCGATTCTGGCCCTGGTCGGCTGGCTGCTGTATCGCGTCGGCAAGCGCGGCGAACAGGCCGCCTGAGTGTGATACCCGATGGCGCATGCGCTCGGCATGCGCCATCTGCAAGCTGCGCTTGGTGGCATGCGCAGCTTGATCCAGCGCAGATTTGATGGCTCGGGAACCCGCTGGCTGGGCCACTGCCTCTAGCCGGCTAAGACGGATGGTTTACACACCAGCGCTGCAATGGCGCCAGGTGCTCCGCACGACGGCTGTCGATTCGCCGTTTCGATTGCATCGTGGCCACTGCGTCCGTCACACCGCATGCGAACCGTGTAGCACTGCCGCATGCGGGGCATCGCTGCCTGCACAGCTACCGGCTACCCGCATCGCCAGGCAATGTCTTTGCGCCGGCTTTACGCCCTGCGCCGCTGCCGTGCATAGCGACTTTATGCCGCCGCTCCTTATCGTGCCGTCTCCTGCACAACGGTGCGCCACGAGTGCTGCATGCCTGGACTGACCTGATCCCAACCACGCTGGAAACCGTGGCGCGCTTACGCGCTTTACTTGACGTTCGTAACGCCAGGCAAGTGTCTGCCAGTGCAAACACGCGCACTGCTCTCCAGCAAGCGTGCTTAACGCATCGCGACCGTGCTGGCGCCGCCCTGAAAAACCTGCAGTCGCGGCACTGCCGACCAAGCGCAGCGCCGCCATGCCGCGCGTCGTAACGCCTTACTCATCCCACTCTTCAACGCTGCACGGTCATGCGATTCGTGCCGCGCTTTGCCCTGGAATCACCGCAATGCCCACCATCACCTCGCGCTCGTCTTCCCGCAGGACTCTGCTCGCCGTCATCGTTACTGCAGCGCTGAGCAGCCTTGCAGTTCAGGCGCAGGCGCAAGACGCCACCGACGCGGCGCTTTGCACCGATCGGCCGACCAAGGCCAATGCCACCTGCACCGTGCCGGCCGGCGACTGGCAGCTGGAAACCGACATCGGCAATTACACGCGCGACAGCCAGCCCGGCACACGCACAGAGACGGCGTACTTCACCAATCCCACGCTCAAGTACGGCGTCAGCGACCGTATCGATCTGCAACTCAACTGGGCACCGCAGCTGCAGGTCAAGACCACCGACCGCGCCACCGGCGCGCGCAGCAGCCTGAGCGGCGGCGGCGATCTGTATCTGCGCATGAAGGCGCGTGTGTACGAGAGCGACACCGCCAGCGTGGCGCTGCTGCCGTTCGTCAAAGCACCCACCGCGCGTACCGGCCTGGGCAACGACACCTGGGAAGGCGGCCTGGCGCTGCCGGTCAACTTCGTGCTGCCCAGCAGCTTCTCGCTGACGTTCGGTCCGGAGCTGGATTGGTTGGCCGACAGCGATGGCAGCGGCAAGCATGTCGCCATCGTCAACGTGATCAATCTCGCGCGCCCGATCACGCCGAAGTTATCGATGGCCGTGGAACTGTGGTCCTCGATCAACCGCGACCCGGCGCGGACCGTCGAGCAGTACTCGGCCGATATCGCGGCGTCGTATCTGCTCAACCCGCTGTTGCAGCTGGACGTGGGTGCCAATTTCGGCCTCAACGACCGCACGCCCGATACGCAGGTCTACGTCGGCCTGTCGCACTGCTTCTAAGGGCAGCGAACAAAACAGCTGCGCAGCCACCAGGCGGGCGCGGCCGGTGCTCGGAATCGGCATGTGCCACGCGTACACTCCGGTTCTGAGTGCCCCGTCCGCACCCACCTGACGACAGCGCGCTGCGTTCTGTTAGCCGCTCCAAAGCGCTCAGCCGCCCATGTTGCGTATAGGCGGCATGGGCGGACGCATGCGTGCGCGGCGCACTGCGTCGCGCCGCATGACCTGCTGCCTTTGCGCGTGCGCCGCAGCAACGCCTACCATCGACGTTTTGCCGTTGCCGGAGATCTCGATGAAGCTGCGTCACGCCGTATTGCCCTTGTGTTTGCTGGCTGCCTTGCCAAGCCTTGCCGCCGCGCGCGGTTTCGATGTGCGCGACATGGTGGCGCTGGACCGGGTGTCCTCGCCCACGCTCAGCCCGGATGGCAGCGTGGTGCTGTTCGCCAAGCGCCAGGCCAAGACCGCCAATGGCAAGCCGGCCACCAGCCTGTGGGTGCGCAATCTGCGTACGCGCGATCTGGCGCCGCCCAAGCGGCTCACCCCGGAAGGATGGAACGTCAACAGCCCGACGTTGTCGCCGGACGGCAAGACGGTGTACTTCCTCAGCAGCAAATCCGGCAGCCAGCAGCTCTACGCGCAGCCGATGGCCGGCGGCACCCCGCAGCAACTCACCGCATTTGCAGTAGACGTGGACAGCTACAAGCTCTCGCCGGACGGCAAGCGCATCGCCTTCAGCGCGGGGGTGTTCCAGGACTGCGGTTCGGACCTGGGCTGCACCAAGAAGAAGCTGAGCGAGCTCAAGAACAACAAGGTCAGCGGCGTGGTGTACGACCAGTTGTTCGTGCGTCATTGGGACACCTGGAACGATGGTCGCCGCAATACCTTGTTCGTGGCCGAGTTGCCTGCGGCTGGTGCGAAGGCAGTGGTCGGGGCATCGGCGATCAGCGCCACGCTGGCCGGCGACGCGCCGTCTAAGCCGTTCGGTGGCAACGACGATTACACCTGGTCGCCCGACGGCAGCAGCGTGGTGGCCAGCGTGCGCATTCCGCAGCCGCATGGCCCGGAAGCAGGGAAGAACCCCAAGGCCGGCGGCAAGCCCACCGGCAACGACGAGCCCTGGCAGACCAACTTCGATCTGTACCGCCTGGATGCGAGCGGCAAGTCCGCGCCGGTCAACCTGACCGCGGCCAACCCGGCCTGGGATGCCGGCCCGGTGTTCAGCACCGACGGCAAGACCCTGTACTACCGCGCCATGAAGCGCCCGGGCTTCGAGGCCGACCGCTTCGGCCTGATGGCGATGGATGTGGCCAGCGGCAAGACCCGCGAGATCGCGCCGAAGTGGGACCGCTCGGCCGGCGAAATCGTGCTGAGCGCCGACGGCAGCAGCCTGTACACCAGTGCCGATGATCTCGGCGAGCATCCGCTGTTCAAGATCGATATCGCCAGCGGCGAGGCGACCAAGCTGGTGGGCGAGGGCAGCGTGCACGCCCCGACGCTGGCCGGCAATACGCTGGCGTTTACGCGCAGCTCGCTCAAGAGCGGCGACCAGGTCTTCGTCAGCGATGCGCAAGGCCAGGGCCTGCGCGCGATCAGCCAGAGCGCTGGCGAAATGCTGCCCGACGTGCAGTTCGGCGATTACGAGCAGTTCCAGTTCAAGGGCTGGAACAACGACACCGTGCATGGCTACGTGGTCAAGCCGTATAACTATCAGCAGGGCAAGACCTATCCGGTGGCGTTCCTGATCCACGGCGGCCCGCAGGGCAGCTTCGGCAATGGCTGGAGCAACCGCTGGAATCCGCAGACCTACGCCGGGCAGGGCTATGCGGTGGTGATGATCGACTTCCACGGCTCCACCGGCTACGGCCAGGAGTTCACCGACGCCATCAGCCAGCATTGGGGCGACCGCCCGCTGGAAGATCTGCAAAAAGGCTGGGCCGCCGCGCAGAAGCAATACGGCTTCCTCAACGGCGACAAGGCCTGCGCATTGGGCGCCAGCTATGGCGGCTACATGGTCTATTGGTTGGCGGGCAACTGGAATCAACCATGGAAGTGCCTGGTCGACCACGACGGCGTGTTCGACAACCGCACCATGGGCTATGCCACCGAGGAACTCTGGTTCAGCGAGTGGGAAAACGGCGGCACGCCGTGGCAGAACCCGGCCGGTTACGAGAAGTTCAACCCGGTGCTGCACGTGGACAAGTGGAAGGTGCCGATGCTGGTCATCCACGGTCAGCAGGATTTCCGCATTCCGGTCGAACAGGGCCTGGCTGCGTTCACCGCGCTGCAGCGCAAGGGCATCGATTCCAAGTTCCTGTATTTCCCGGACGAGAACCACTGGGTGCTCAAGCCGGATAACAGCATCTTGTGGCATGACACCGTCAATGGCTGGCTGAAGCAGCATATCGGCCAGTGATGAACGACCGACACGCCGCCAGGCGCGGCGTGTCGGTTGCTTGAGCGATTGCGTTCTCTGGGTGATGGGCGCTGTCGAAGTCACCGTTCGGCAGTCGCATCCTGCCCGTTGCGGCTGGAATGCTAGCGAGCGGTTGTGCGCACTGCCAGAGGCACGCTGCCGTTATTCCACATCCCATCTGCCGTGCGTGCACTGCATTCTTCCCGGCGGTCCATGCCCACCTGACATCTGCTCGGTGCTAGCCGCGCTTGGCCAGCTGGCCTTCCACGATGTCCAGAATTTCCGACACCGCAATCCCGAACGAGCCGGCACGCCCGGCGTCGAACGCCGCCTTCCACTCGGCATACCCGGGCAGATAGGCCTGATTGGGCGTGCTGTCGCCGACATGTTCGGCAGCGCTGCGCTCCAGCGTCTGTGCAATGACCGGTATGTGCGGCAGCGTGTCCAGCGTCCCGTTGAGCATTCCCGCATGACGCACCTGGACGTCGCTGATGGTCACATGCAGGATCTGGCCACCCTGCGGATGCGTATCGATCTGGTTGATCAGCAACAGCGGCGTTTCGGCGGCACTGCGCCCGCGGCAGCGCCACAGCTGGCCGACTGCATACGGTGAAGACGTCGTGGTTGAAGCGTTGGCGATGGCCATCGAAAACTCCGCGAGCAAACCGCAATGATGCAGCTTGCGTGCGACGATGGCGACCGGCACGGCGGTGGGCGCGCTGGTATCGATGCCTCCGCCCGCGGTCGCAATGACCGATGCCGGCGACGACTATCGACCTGAAGCGTTGGCAGTTCCAACGACATCACGCGCACTGGATGAGCACGCTTGGCGTGAACCGGCTGCAACGCCGCCGTCCGGATCACGGGCCAATGCATCCCAAATGCGATTGCCGCAGCGCATCACAGGCATGTCAAACTAGCGCATCTTCCTCTTCCCAGTTCCCTGCCAGGACCGCAAGGACCGTTTGCATGCGCACGTCGTTCCGCCCCGCATTGTGGGCAATCGCCCTGATCTGCAGTCCCGCCCTGGGCGCCGCGTCGCGGCCCGCCGTTGCGCCTGCGCGCGCCCCGGTGGCGGCGGCTGCGTCGTCCGAGCTAGGCGGCGATGCGAGCGTGCCATTGCCGGCCGTGCTGAAATCCGGCATGGGGTATCGCGCGTTCGCCCAGGCAGTGATGGAGCAAGGCTGGCAGCTGGTGGATCCCCTTGCGGCCGATAGCTGCATGGCTGCTGGCGACTGTGAGATCGAGTTCATTGCGCCCGGCGGCAGCGCGCGGCTGCGCGTGCAGGTGGGCTCACAGGCCGGTGCGGCGGTGGTGCAGAGCTGGCGTGCGCGACAGGTGCCGCTGGATCGCATCGGTAACCCGACCGCTGCGGCGGGAGATGCCAAGCCTGCACCGGCGGCAGTGGACGCAGGCAACAACGCGCGCTGAGTCCTCCGGCCGCAGGCCGATCGCGCCTGCGGCGTATCATGTCGCGGCAGGGTCGGATCGTTTCGATCGCACACCTGGTTTGATGCGCTTTTCCCGGTCTCGAGCACCTTGCCCTGCATGAACCCTCTCGCATGAAGAGCATCGATCCTGCCGATCTTGAAGCGTTGTTCGATGCGGTGCCGGACGTGTTGTTCTTCGTCAAGGATCGCGAGGGCCGCTACACCCACGTCAACCAGACCATGCTGCGGCGGCTGGGGCTGAAATCGCGCAAGGACCTGATCGGCAAGCGTGTTGCCGAGGTCTATCCCAGCGGACTGGGCGCCAATTACGCCAATCAGGACGAGCAGGTGCTGGCCGGCGAGGTGATCGACAACCTGCTGGAGCTCCACCTGTTCGCCAACCGTGAGCCTGGCTGGTGCCTGACCTGCAAGCGGCCGTTGGTGGTGAATGGCAAGGTGCAGGGCATCATCGGCATCTCGCGCGATCTGGGCCCGCAGGACGGGCACGAATCGCAATACGAAAAGCTGCGACTTGCGCTGGCGTATCTCAACGCCAATTACGCGCAGAACGTCCGCATGCAGGCTCTGGTGGAGATCACCGGGTTTTCCATGTCCAAGCTGCAACGCTCGTTCCGCAAGGTCTTCCAGCTCACGCCGCAACAGGTATTGGCCAAGCTGCGCCTGCAGATGGCGATGCACCTGCTGCACGGGAACAAGAGCCTCACCGAAATCGGCCACGCGTGCGGCTTCAGCGATCAAAGCGCGTTCGCGCGGCAATTCAAGCAAGCGGTGGGCATGACGCCGCGCGAATATCGTGCATTGGCGAATGCGCAGCAGTTTTCAGCCGAAACAGTGTAGATGCGGGGCAATCTCAACGTGCCTGCACGAGACGTGAGTTGAGCCTGAATTATCTTGAACTGCCTGATGAGGTGCTTCAAACAAGCGCCCTGTTGCGCGCCGATACCGCGTTGCGCGCCTTGCAAAGGGGCAGCCCATGCAAGGCCCTTGCCTCGTCTCGACGCGCCACAGGATGCTGCGCAGTCACCTCAAAGTCCATGACACGCTCCCAAGGGCGTCGGATGCGGTAACCGGTATTGATAGGTGCACAAATGATCGGGGAGCTGCCTTGATCGCGTTGTCTGGTCATTGAATAAAGGCGTGCGCAGCCGGGTGTCTTCGTATCAGTCACCAAGCATTCGCGCGGCATGCGAACAGCGCAGCGTTCGGTGGTTTACTACGGCGGCGATGTCAGGCATATCGACAAGCGAGTCGGTCGAGTTTCTTATGTTGAAACGGCAATACGTATTCGCTGCGCACGTCACGTGTAATTGAACGATGAAAAATATCGGTTTCATCAGCGAGCGACGCAGGCACTGCAATATGCAGCACGATAAGGCAGACGGATCGCGCACCATGCATAGGTGACGCGGCGACTGCTCTACGCATCGGCAACACGCTTCGCTGCCCGCTCGCTAGGTTTGGTGTGCGACACCCTCACGTTCCATGCAGATGTCGTGACGGGGGGATATCAGAATGCCGTGTGCGAGCGGCCATATCGGAGGATGCACCGTGCCTAAGATTGGATCGACCAAGCAGGCCTCACCGGATCCCGCGCAATTGATTCAAGCCGCATCGACACCATCGGGCTCGGGAGCGGCCACCAGCGCGCCTGCCGATAGCGTGACGGTCTCCGCGCAACTCGGCGGGCTTGCGGTCAGGCCGCAAAGACTGGGCCGGGCCTCCAGAGCCAATCCTCCGGCGGCATCCAATGCCCAGGACGTCATGGCGGCGCTCTTTGCCGGGCCGTCCGTCCCGCAAAGACCAGATCCCTTCGAGGTATTGAGCAGGGCCTCGTCCAGGCTGCGACGCTTCAACGATTTGACCAAAGAATTAGCGCCGACCGAAACATCGGATATCAGGGTACTGGAAGCAAGACTCCGGTCCGGAACGTCCGCGATCGAATCGGGTCGACAAGCATTGCAGGCGCTGGCCGAGCTGAAGATCCAAAAACGTATGCCGCTTGCCGGCATCGCAGAGCATGAGAATTACGTGGTGTCGCATCTGGCCGTGGCTGCATCCCTTCACTACGGTTCATGCGAGCAGATGCTCGAGCGGAAACTGATCAAGGAATTGGGCCATGTCCCCAATCAAAGGGCCGAGTTGGTGGTGTTGTCCGCCGACGCCATCCGTCAGCAGCAACCGGAACCATGGCTTGCGTTGCGCGCGCATCTTCTTGATGCCCTTGCAGCCATGGAAGAGGTTTGCCAGCGCGTCAAGTCGCCGATGACGGGGCTGAGGCCGTCCGATGCGCTCAGGAACAATCTGCCGGTCGCGAGGGCGATGATGGGGTCGTGCCATGAGCGGATGCAGACCGTCCGCGGGATACTCGTCGAAATACACTCGAAGAAACTTTACGATCAGGCCTACCAGTACGGCCTGTTCGAGGTGATTGACCGGCTGAGAGAGCTCGAAGAAATCGACAGCCTTCGCCATGCCGAGGTGGGTGAAGCGCTCAGGCATGTGGTCGAGGTCCATCTCGAATGCATGTCCTCGACCGGGCACTCGCTGACACCGGAGAGGCTGGCCATGTACAAGAGCGTGGTCGTCGACTACGCCGAGATGCGCGGCCGAGCAGGGATGCAGCTGTGTGTGGATGCCGCCGCGCTCATCGAGGAAGGGGGGCATGCCAGGGATCATCTATGGGCAACAATGTTCGATCTTGCACAGGCGCTAACCGACCAACGCCAAGCGATCGTTGACATGTGCCAGTTCGCCGTCCAGGACAGACAGCTGATTGGCGCGGCAGTGGCTTCGCCCGAACAGCGACCGGCGTCGCTCACCACAAGCGTGCCGACAACGAGCGCAGGCAAATCGAGCAGGTCACGTAAGACGCGCACGCGCACGCCTGATGTGTCCAGCTGGCGGCAGCGCCCGCGCAGCGGGTCGTCGATGAGCGCAGCGCTGCGCAAAAGCAGGCCGACGAGGTACTGAGAAGCACACGCTTGGAGACGTTGCCAGTGGCAGAATTCGGCGGCGATTTCATCGCGCTTGCCAAGCGCCTTGGCAAGGACACCGTCGACGTAGAGCGCCTCATCGGCGACTCCAGACATGACGCGGCGACGGCCTTCGATTTTGCCAGGACCCGCATGCAGGGCTGGTTCGGATCGAGTGAGCGCTTGCTGCAGCTCAAAGGCAAGCTCCGTGCAGGCGACGAGCGCATCGAACAACTCGACACGCGGCTGCGTCTTCTCCAGAGGATCGAGCAAGATTTCGAACGGCGCGAAGCCGATGCGCTCAAGACCGATCCGCAGCCACGCGCGCTGCATCTGGAGCGCCTGTTGGCCATGAATGGACTGGCACGCGTCACGGCGCCGAACCTGCTTCGTTCAGAGGGCGACCGTGGCGACCGTGGCAGACTATTCGAAGTGCGTATCGAGCACACGCCGCAGTCCAATGGAGACAATCCTGCGCCCTGGTTCGTCCACATACATACCGACAAATCGGTGACTTCCGCTGGTGTGCGCGCGCTTCACTACAAGGAGTTGACCGCCGTCCACCTGAAGACGGCCAGGGAGGTCAACCTAGGCGCACGCTGGGAAGAGGTGATGCGCGCCCTCGGCAATACCGGCGCCAAGGTGCACCGGGCAACCATCGGCTCCAAGCTGCTTGGCCAGCTTTTGGTGGCTGGTGCTGGTGGGCACCAGTAGAAAGGGCACTGAGTCTGTCCTCTCCAAGCAAAGAGATCCCCGCAGCAAAGGTCTCGGAGCTGCACGAATCACTTAACGTGACTGGCCAGTTGCAGCGGGCCTGGCAAGGACCTGCGACCGGTAAGCATCTGAGAGAGGCGATCCGGCAGGCGGGGAGCTTGGGGTCTGTTTGTATGCCAATGCCTCGCAGGAAGAAAGCCGGTCTAAAACGCCCTAGCCAGTGAACGCGCTGGTCGCAGCCGTCATTTCCGGGATGTTTGAACCACGTTGTTGAGGAAAGAAGAATTGCGTGCCAACACCTGGTTCACCAGCGCGGCATCGGGCATCCAACCTGCGGCAGACATGCCTTTCAATTGATCGCCCAACGAACGCAAGGACGCCGTGGCGGAGTTCACGTCGAGCGCGGCGTACCACTGCTTGACCATTTCCACTTCGGGCCTGGCTTGCCCGTCAAGCGCCTCGCCTATGGCCTGGATGACCATGGCATGCACGCTCTTCAGGCCTGTCGCATAACGATCGCTCATCACGCTTTTATGAAGCAGCACGTCCAGCGCGCTTGCCGGGGCCCGAATGACGTCTCCCCAACCATGCCGAAAGCGTGGATCTGACGGCACATCCTGCTCCCGATCGTAGCGAAAGCCGGTCACGTCGATGCTGATGACCTTGTGGCGTGCATCTTCCCCGGAAACGACCAGCATATTGTCCGGGCCAAGATCAGACGCTTCACCCAGGGTCAGCCTGACCAGCAACGATGCGAACAGCCCGTCCAGACCGTTGTGGCGCAGTGTGTCGACCAATGCCTGTTTGCCTGCACGGAGATTGACCGGATCGTTAATCCGCGCAAGCAGCGCGCGGTCTTCGGCCAGTTCATCCGCCTGCGCACCGCTGTCGGGCGCGGCGCTTTCGACACGGGCAGCGGCTTGCTTGGCCTGTGCAAGCGAAACCTCAGGCGGCAGAAACGCTTTAGTCAGGAACGTGTCCAGCGGCTGTGCATCATGGATGAGTCGCGAGGCGATCAAGGCGTTGCTGGGCAGTGTCAGCAGCGATGAGTCCGGAATGTGTTGCCGCGACAGATAGCATTCCTGCAGCGCATTGACCAGATCCTGGGCGGCAGCGACGTTGATGACGTCGAACAGGATGGGGATGCCAAGGGGATTGCGTAATCGAGGATCAGCGGCCACCAGGCTGTCGTGAATCCTGCAGACATCGTCGATATCCAATGCCCCTGTCTTGGCCTTTTCCGCCATTTCTTTGCCTTTTTCGGTATCGAGAAAGGCATGGAAGGCCAGTGTCAGCCGTTGCTGCGTGGCCTGCTTGTCTATGGCGCCTTCAAGCAGCCTGGCTGCAGAGCCAACGATGTAGCCCAAACGCTTGGTGGCCTTCTCGACTTGCCCTTTCGCGCAACAGGCCACTGCTTGACCCAGCAGGCTTCGCGAAATTCCGGTTTTGACGAGGTGTTCCTGGCCATCGAGCATCCCGACCATGCCAACATCGCTGCCTCCCAATGTCGCCTTGGAGCGCGAGAAGACGACAGCACTTCCAGACAGGCGCATCGGTTCATGGCCGCCAATGCCGGCCTTGGTTGAGAGAAACGCGACAGGCCGCATAACCGAGAATATGGGCTTATCCGGCCGGTTTACGCCGGGAGCCGAGGCAGGCGCACGTATGCTCCTGGTGCACGCGGTGTCCGGCGTCATGCAATCGGGCGCGGGGGCTGCGCCGGCCCGAGCCATGCTGCGGCGTGGCGTTAGTCCAGCCAATCGTGCGTCAGTGCCATGTTGCCGATCGTCGGCCGTTGCCGGGTCGCGTGGTAACGCCGCGTCATCGGTCGCAGGGAGCGGCAAGCTTGCTGCACCAGAGGTCGGGGTGATACGGGATTCCATACCGTGCTCCAATAACCAGCGGCACATTTTGCAATGTGGCCAATTCCGAGCAACTCCATTTGGCGTAATCGTCATCCGGTAAGCGAATATCGACCGAGCGTCATCATCGACGTTATCCGGACACGACACACGCGGCCTTGGACGCGCGCGACATGTAAAGTCGCTTGCGTCAGGGCCTTCTATCGCGGCTTGTCGCGAACATCGCGTGGATGCTCATGCTGCTTGCGCTATCGAAGCTTCGGCTAAAACAAAACAATCGACGCCTGCCGTGGGAATGGCGCGCCGTACTTGCCGCTACTCCGCAAACGCGTGGTAGCGGCGAAAGCCGAGGGACGTAGCGCTCCAGTGCAGCCGGTGTGCCGTCCCTCGGTTTTAACCCGGGTTATTGGAGCTTCCCTGGGTGCGGTTACGCCAGCATGCGCACCTTCGGCTCGCGTGCCCATTGGCGGGTTTTTGCTGCGGTGATGAATGCCTTGGTATCGGCAGCGGGAACGACGCCCGCATCCTTGCCCACGTTGCCGGCCTTCAACAACACCTGCGCGCCTTCGTCGAACGCGATGGCCTTCAGATGCGCCCAGGCAAAGCTCACGAAATCCAATGCCGCCGATTCACGTGTCAGCAGTTTGGCCGCCTCCGAGGACAGCAGCACCGCCACCGCATCGAAGACCACCGAGGGCGTGCCCGCCAGTTGCCCATCGGCGGCCAACTGCTTGCCGTCGCTAAGCTTGGCGCCGCCGAGTTTCGGCGCAACGATCTTGACCGTCGCGCCTGCAGCTTCGGCCGCCTTGCGAACTGCCTTGATTGCCGCTGCGTCCGAGCCATCGTGAATCAGGATGCCCACCGTGCGCCCTTTCAAGGTGTCCTTCATCTTGCCGATGACCTGCAAGGCAGGCGAGAGCGGCATGTCGATCGGCGCCACTGCCGCCGGCGGTGCTGGCGGCAGGGCGGTCATGCCCATGCCATCGGCCACACGCTGCGCCAGCTCCTGGTCGATGTGGCGCAGATGCCCCACGATGGCCTCGCGCACGTAAGCGGTCTCCACCTTCGACAGTTCGAACACCAATGCCGAGGCGATATGCGCCTGTTCCGGTGCGGTCTGGCTGCGGAAGAATAGGCGCGCCTGGCTGTAGTGATCGGCGAAGCTTTCTGCGCGTACGCGGCCCTTGGCACCTTCTTCGGCAGGAGTTGCGTGGCTGGGGAAGCCACGCAGCGCTTCACGCGGCGCATCGGCCTGCAGCGAGCTGGGCTCATAGGCGACGCGGCCCTTGGGCACGCCCATCTGCATGTGACCATCGCGCTGGTTGTTGGCGAACGGGCACTTGGGCGCGTTGACCGGAATCTGATGGAAATTCGGCCCGCCCAGACGGCTCAGCTGCGTATCCAGATACGAGAACAGGCGGCCTTGCAGCAGCGGGTCGTTGCTGAAGTCGATGCCGGGCACGATGTTGGCCGGGCAGTAGGCAACCTGCTCGGTTTCGGCAAAGAAGTTGTCCGGCCAGCGGTCGAGCACCATGCGGCCGACGATCTGCAACGGCACCAGCTCCTCGGGAATGACCTTGGTCGAATCCAGATGATCGAACGGGAACGTTGCTGCCTGCGCTTCGGTGAACAACTGCACGCCGAGTTCCCATTCGGGGAAATCGCCGTTCTGGATCGCTTCGAACAGGTCGCGGCGGTGGAAATCCTGATCGGCGCCGGCGATCTTGACCGCCTCGTCCCAGATGGTCGATTGCAGGCCCAGCTTGGGGCGCCAATGGAACTTGACGAAGGTGCTTTCGCCCTTGTCATTGAGGAACCGGAAGCTGTGGATGCCGAACCCTTCGATCATGCGTAGCGAGCGCGGGATGGTGCGGTCGCTCATCGCCCACATCACCATGTGCATCGATTCGGGTGTCAGCGAAATGAAATCCCAGAACGTGTCGTGCGCGCTGGCAGCCTGGGGGAAACCACGGTCCGGCTCCATCTTCACCGCATGAATCAGGTCCGGGAATTTCATCGCATCCTGGATGAAGAACACCGGGATATTGTTGCCGACCAGATCCCAATTGCCTTCCTTGGTGTAGAACTTCACCGCGAAGCCGCGCACATCGCGCGGCGTATCCACCGAGCCGGCGCCACCTGCGACAGTGGAAAAACGCGTAAACAACGGAGTTTTTTCGCCAACCTCGGTAAAGATCTTGGCGGTGGTGTACTGGCTCAACGACTTGGTGAGTTCGAAGTAGCCGTGCGCGGCACTGCCGCGCGCATGCACGATGCGTTCGGGAATGCGTTCGTGATCGAAGTGGGTGATCTTTTCGCGCAGGATGAAATCTTCCAGCAACGTCGGGCCGCGCGGCGTGGCGCGGAGCGAGTTCTGGTTGTCACCGACAGGAATGCCCTGGTTGGTGGTCAGTTGCGGGTGCGTGCCGCCTGCCTTCTGGTGCAACTCATCGCCAGTACCGCGCGACCCATCGACGGTGGCGCTGACAGGTGCAAGGGCAGGGACCTGCGCGGATTTGCTGGGGGACTTGGCCATGGAAACTCCACTGTGGCGGGCTTGGGATGCGGGCTGAGCCATAAAGCCTGGGAGTGGCGCTGTTAATTGCATGTGTCTGCTTGCGAACGAAAACTCACATACGTCGCAAACATTGCGCGACGTCGCAGTTGCATGTGTTGCATCGATCACGCCACGCGCGTCGCCACGCAGATGCGCAAACAAGCGGGCGCGACCTTGCTGAGTCTTACAGAAGATCGAGCGGCTGTTTGCGCGTAGGCGGCGCGAAGGCGCGATCGATCTCGGCAAGATCGTCTGCGTGCAATTGCAGCGTGCACGCCGCGGCGTTGGCACGCACATGCGCCGGCGTTCCAGATTCGGGAATGGCGATGACATTGCCGCTGTGGATCGCCCACGCCAGCGCCACCGCGGTGGCTGCAACGCCGCGACGCTCGCCGATGGCGTGCAGGACCGGATGATCCAGCAACGAGCGGCTGCCAAGCGGCGAATACGCCATCACCACCACCTCGTGCGCGGCGCACCATGGCAGCAGGTCGAACTCGATGCCGCGGCTGCCGGCGTGATACAGCACCTGGTTGACCAGGCAGCGCGAGCCGCCATCGATTGCCCAGAGCTCTTCCATGTCATCGACATCGAAGTTCGATACGCCCCAATCGCGGATCTTGCCGGCATCGCGGAGCGCTTCGAACGCATCCACCACTTCGGCCAGATCGCTGCCGCCACGCCAGTGCAGCAGATACAGATCCAATGCGCGCACGCCCAGCCGTTGCAGGCTGGCTTCGCAGGCGCGGGCAATCCCGCGTGCACTGGCATTGCCGGGCAACACCTTGGACACCACGTAGGGCGGTTGCGTGCGGCCGATGGCCTGACCGATCAATTGCTCGGCGCGCCCATTGCCGTACATCTCGGCAGTGTCGATCAGCTGCATGCCCAATTGCTGACCGAGTTGCAGCGCTTCAATTTCCTGCTCGGGCGCATGCCGGCCCTGGCCCAGGTTCCAGGAGCCCAGACCTAACGCAGGCACGTGACGCCCGTTGCGCAGGCGCACCTGCGCGCAGGAGGATAAAGACGATTCGGACATGATGGGCTCCTGTCTTGTTGGAATGGGTGACGGCCGCATCACACCGGTGGCCTTGTCACTGCGACGATGGCTGCACCGATGTTGTCGCAGTGTCTGCACGCGCATCCCAGAATGCACATCGATGACGCTGCACGAAGTCGGGCGTGGCGCCGATCCTGTGCGGCGACAGCGTCAGCGGCGCGTCGCCATCAAAGCGCGGCCACGGCGGCCGCCCGCTACCGTTGGGATCGCCGGTGCGCGCGAATGCACCCCAGTAATCCTGCAGCGTATTGGCAAACGCGTGCTGCGCCGGACTGAACTGCGCCTGGCCACTGAGTACCCACGGACGCTGAAACAGATACACCAGTTCGGCGGCATGGAAAGCGCCCAATGCAGGCGAAAACGGCAGGCGTAACAGACCGTACGGCGCGTGCGGGTCGTCGAACTCGTAGGCGTACACCGGCGCATGCGTGCGCAATGCCTGCCCCAGCCGGCGTGCGGGGCAGGCGAAGCCGCCATCAGTCACGATGTCGGCGAACGCTTCCCAGCGCGATTGCGCGGCAACGGCTGCATATTGCGTCAGGACCGGGGCAGGCGAGGCATGCATGCGTTGTACGCGCGCTTCGTATCCGCTGCGCAGGTTGAGCTTGCCGATGTAGGACAGCAGTTGCGCAAACAAGCGCCCTTCGTCGCGATTGGTGCCGAGCAGTACCGGCACCTGCGCATGCTGGCCGCTGGCGATTGCCGCGGCCGGTGGCAGCGGCAATGCCTGGCCACCGGACATCGGCGCCCACGCGTCGCTGCCGGTCAGGCCACGCCGCTGGGGTGCTGCATCGGCCAGCCTTTCGGCCGGCAATGCGCGCAGGCAGGCGGCCACATCGCGCGTGCGCGCGCAACCCACGCGTTGCGCCATGCGTACGCCGCCACTTTCTGCCTCGCGCTGCGGCACGCTGGAATCGCTCGCCAGGCAACTGCCGCTTTGCAGGATGGCGCGTTGAAACAATCCCGCCGCGCCGGGCGAAGCGAGCTGATAACAGATGCTCCATGCACCGGCCGATTCACCGAACACGGTGACATTGCGCGCATCGCCGCCGAATGCGGCGATATTGCCCTGCACCCAGCGCAAGGCCGCCTGCTGGTCGAGCAATGCATAGGCGCCTTCGCCTTCGTCACGCAGGCCTGGATGTGCGTAGAAACCGAACACGCCCAGCCGATAGTTGGGTGCCACCACAACGACATCCTGGCGTGCAGCCAACGCGCTCAGGTCGTAGTCGACATTGCTGCCCAGCTCCAGCGCGCCGCCATAGATCCACACCATCACCGCGCGTGGATGCGCAGGTGCCGGGCCGGGCGGTGCGTAGACATTGAGCGTGAGGCAATCTTCGGAAACATGCTTCTGCCCGAAGCGATAGCGCGGCAGGCCGGCCGGGCCGGCCTGGGTGGCGTCGCGGACCTGGGTCCATGCGGCTGGCGGTTGCGGTGCGCGAAAGCGCAGTGCACCTACCGGCGGCGCTGCGAACGGCACGCCCAGGAACGCGCGACCCTGTGCACTGGCCACCCCGCGCACCGGGCCGGCTGTCGTCTGCACCACCTCTGCACGCGCATCGGGCGCGTGCACCAGCGCCGGTACCTCGCCGGGGCGGCGCGGTGCGCAGCCAACCAGCAGGCAGGCTGCCAACAGGGCGGCAGCAAGGAAGTTCGGTTCACGCATGCGCCAGGGTCTGCTGTGGAATGAGAGCGTCCGCCATCATCCTGGTGGCACGTGTAGGCCAGGAAAACGGCTGGCAGTGCGATGGCATCTGGGCATTCAATCGCAGCGCAATAAAAAACCCAGCCGCGTTACCGGCTGGGTTGTGTTGGCCGTCGCGGTGCGGCGATCAGGCCTCGGCGTCTTCCTTGTAGGCATCGACCGGGATGCACGCGCACATCACGTTCTTGTCGCCGTAGACGTTGTCCACGCGTGCCACCGGCGGCCAGTACTTCTGCTGCTTGAGGCTGGGCAGCGGGAAGGCGGCCAGTTCGCGCGGGTAGGCATGCGTCCACTCGCTGGCCGAGACCTGGGTTGCGGTATGTGGGGCGTGCTTGAGCGGGTTGTCCTCGCGGTCCAGGCGGCCGTCTTCGATGGCGCGGATCTCTTGGCGGATCTGGATCATCGCGTCGATGAAGCGGTCCAGTTCGTGCTGCGATTCGCTTTCGGTCGGCTCCACCATCAGCGTGCCGGCGACCGGAAAGCTCAGCGTCGGTGCGTGGAAGCCGAAGTCGATCAGCCGCTTGGCGATGTCTTCGGCGCCGATGCCGCTGGTCTTCTCCAGCGGGCGTACGTCGAGGATGCATTCGTGCGCGACCAGGCCATTGCGGCCGGTGTACAGCGTCTTGTAGTGCGGTGCCAGGCGCTTGGCGATGTAGTTGGCGTTGAGCAATGCCACTTGCGTGGCCTTGCGCAGACCGGCGCTGCCCATCATGGTCACGTACATCCAGCTGATCGGCAGGATCGAGGCCGAGCCATAACTGGCAGCGCTGACCATGCCGACGTCGCCTTCGCCGCCGAGCGTCTTCGGCAAATACGGGGCCAAGTGCGACTTCACCGCACACGGGCCCACGCCCGGGCCGCCGCCGCCATGCGGAATGCAGAAGGTCTTGTGCAGGTTGAGGTGCGACACGTCCGAGCCCCACTTGCCGGGCTTGGCCACGCCGACCAGCGCGTTCATGTTGGCGCCATCGGTATAGACCTGGCCGCCATGCGCATGCACCGCTTCGCAGATCGCCACCACGTCTTCTTCGAACACGCCGTGGGTGGACGGGTAGGTGATCATCAGTGCGGCCAGGCGATCGGAATATTTTTCCGCCTTGGCGCGGATGTCGTCCACGTCCACGTTGCCGTTGGCATCGCACTTGGTCACCACCACGGTCATGCCGCACATCTGTGCGGAGGCCGGGTTGGTGCCGTGCGCCGACTCGGGGATCAGGCAGATGTCGCGATGGCCTTCGCCGCGTGCGCGGTGATAGGCGCGGATCGCCAGCAGGCCGGCATATTCGCCCTGCGCGCCGGAGTTGGGCTGCAGGCTCACCGCGTCGTAGCCGGTGCACTCGACCAGCATCGCTTCCAATTCTTCGATCAGCTGCGCGTAGCCGGCGGACTGTTCGGCCGGTGCAAGCGGATGGATCGCTCCGAACTCCGGCCAGGTCACCGGAATCATCTCGGCGGTGGCGTTGAGCTTCATGGTGCAGCTGCCCAGCGGGATCATGGTGCGATCCATCGCCAGGTCCTTGTCGGCCAGCGAGCGCATGTAGCGCAGCAGTTCGTGTTCGCTGTGATGGGTGTTGAATACCGGGTGGGTCAGGAACGGGGTGGTGCGCAGCAGGCCCTGCGGCAGGGCATCGGCGGTGGCGGCATCCAGCGCGTCCACATCGGCCGTGGCACCGAACAGCTGCGCCAGCGCAACCACGTCGGCGCGGGTGGTGGTTTCGTCCAGGCTGATGCCCACCGCTTCGCTGTCGATGGCGCGCAGGTTGATGCCGGCCGCACGCGCACGGGCGTGGATGGCATCGGCATCGATCGCCTTGACGTGCAGGGTGTCGAAGAAGCGCTCGCCCACGGTGACGCCGGCGCTGCGCAGTGCGGCGGCCAGGATCGCCGCCAGGCGATGGGTGCGGCGCGCGATGCGGGTCAGGCCGTCGGGGCCGTGGTAGACCGCGTACATCGACGCCATCACCGCCAGCAGCACCTGCGCAGTGCAGATGTTGGAGGTGGCCTTTTCGCGGCGGATATGTTGCTCGCGGGTCTGCAGGGTCAGGCGATACGCCGGGTTGCCGGCGGCATCGATCGACACGCCGATCAAGCGGCCCGGCATCGAGCGCTTGTAGGCATCGCGGCACGCCATGAAGGCGGCATGCGGGCCGCCGAAACCGAACGGCACACCGAAGCGCTGCGAGTTGCCGACCACGATATCCGCACCCCATTCGCCCGGGGCGGCGATCAAGGTCAGCGCCAGCAGGTCGGTGGCCACCGCGACCAGGCCGCCTTGCGCGTGCACGGCCTCGGCCAGTGCAGCGTGATCGCCGATATGACCGAAGCTGTCCGGGTACTGCAGCAGCACGCCGAAGCACTCGGCCTGCAGCGCTTCTTCCGGCGTGCCGACGCGCAGCACGATGTCCAGTGGCTCGGCGCGCGTGCGCAGCAGTTCCAGCGTCTGCGGGTGCACCGCGTCGTGCACGAAGAAGGTGTTGGACTTGGATTTGGCCGAACGCTTGGCCAGCGTCATCGCCTCGGCCGCGGCGGTGGCTTCGTCCAGCAGCGAGGCGTTGGCGATCTGCATGCCGGTGAGGTCGGCGCACAGGGTCTGGAAGTTGATCAGCGCTTCCATGCGGCCTTGCGAGATTTCCGCCTGGTACGGCGTGTAGGCGGTGTACCAGGCCGGGTTCTCCAGGATGTTGCGCAGGATCACCTTCGGCGTGTGGGTACCGTAATAGCCCTGGCCGATGAAGTTGCGATACACGGTGTTCTTGTCGGCGATGGCGCGGATCTTGGCCAGCGCTTCTTCTTCGGTGATCGCCTCGGGCAGCGCCAGCGGCGCCGGCGACTTGATGTTGCCCGGCACGATGGCATCGGTCAGCGCATCCAGGCAGGCGTGGCCGACCACGTCCAGCATCTGGGCGATTTCCGCGTCGTTGGGGCCGATATGGCGTTCGACGAACGCGCTGTGGTGTTCGAGGTCGCGCAGGGAAGACGGGGTCTGGGACATGGCGGGCATCCGGAGCAGAGGGCATGCGAAAGGTCGGAAGCACCACGACCGGTCTGACGCGCATGCGCGCGCCACGACCTGCCGCAGCGGCGGTCTTCCTCGCGCCCCTCTGTCCTTTTGCCTGAGAGTTTAGGAACGCGGCATGGCACCTGGCCTGCCTGCATTCCGTGCCCCTTCGGCGCCGGCCGCGGCCGGTCTCTCCAGAGTTGTGTTGAAGATGGTATCGGGCCTGAGCGATTACGGGCTGTTGCGCCTTCGGCAGCGGCAGTGCCGCTTCTCCCACCGTGTTGCCTGGCTAGTATAGCCAGCGCCCGGCCGCTTGGCGAAACGCTTTTCGGCGGCATGAAATGCCGGAGGCCGGGCGAGTCGCCTCGTCCGGCCTCCGGGGTTTGAGCGGCCGCTGTTCCCACCGCTACCGGGCGGTCCGGCAACGGCAGCGCCCGCTCGCTCCTGCCCGCGCAGGCGGATCAGTGGTGCCCGTTCTTGGGCGGCGGATCGTGCTTGGTATTGGCGCCCGGCGGGGGATAGTCCCCACCGCCGACATGCTTCCACAGACGCTGGTCCAGGGGCTCCAGCTGGCCCTTGGCCCCGGCGGGCCGCTGCAGCGCTTGCGCACCATTGGTTGGCGATTTTTTCGACAGATTCATGTTGACGTCCTCACGGGTTTTCCCTTCGTACGCAGCGTCACGCCGCCCGAAGGGACGACTGCGTGACCGCCTCGGCCATCTGCCCGTTGGCCGGTGAGGCGACAGTGGTCGCCGGACCGCAGAGCCGGGGACAGCACCATGCGATCCAGCGTGCGCGGGTGCCGTTGCGACCCAGGGCCGGCGCACGACGCTGTGTGCGCGGTAACGAACGTCGCATCCGCCAGGTGAGTGCCGGCACGTGCCGATGTGATGCCGGTCACGGCAAGCGCTCCCGACCACCCGGTCGGAGCGCTGGCATTCGCAAAGCGCAGCGCCTTTGCGCAGCGTGTCCGCGTGTGCAGTGGCACGCGATGCAGGCTTGGCCGGCGATGCGTCTCGCCGGCATGCCGCCGCCGACCAGCATTGGATAGGGGAGGCGCGAGGTGGACTACCATTTCATTTCCGGGCTGCCGCGGGCGGGCTCGTCCTTGCTGGCCGCGTTGCTGCGACAGAACCCGCACGTGCACGCCGATGTCACCTCGCCGGTCGCGCGACTGTACGCGGCGATGCTGATGGGCATGAGCGAGGAACATCCTTCCAACGTGCAGATCGATGACGCACAGCGGGTACGGCTGCTGCGTTCGGTCTTCGACGCCTATTACCAGGATCGCCAGGGGCTGGGCACGGTGTTCGACACCAATCGCGCCTGGTGCAGTCGCCTGGCAGGGCTGGCGACGCTATTTCCGCACAGCCGTGTCATCTGTTGCGTTCGCGATGTTGGCTGGGTCGTCGATAGCTTCGAGCGCCTGGCGCAGACCCAGCCGCTGCGCTTGTCGGCGTTGTTCGGCTACGACCCGGAAGACTCGGTCTCGATGCGCGCGGACCTGCTGACCGCACCGCGCGGCGTGGTGGGCTATGCGCTGGATGGGCTGCGCCAGGCGTTCTACGGCGAACATGCCGATCGACTGCTGCTGTTGCGCTACGACACGCTGGCGCAACGGCCGGCGCAGGCGATGGAGCAGGTCTACGCTTTCCTGCAACTGCCGGCGTTCGCGCACGACTATGCCGGTGTCCAGGCCGAGGCCGAACGCTTCGATGCCGCGTTGCAGATGCCGGGCCTGCATCGCGTCCGTCGCGGGGTGCAGTACGTCCCCCGGCGCAGCGTGTTGCCGCCGGCGCTGTTCGAACGGTTGCAGGAGCTGGCCTTCTGGGAACGCGGGCCCTCGCATGGAGCCCTGCTGGTATGAGCAGGCGCGTGGCTTGGCAGCACACGGCGACGCGGCAGCACCGAGCAGGCAGGCAGCACGGGCGGGCGTCGGCGGCCGCCAGCGGATGACGACCCTGTTCCGACGCGAGGCGGTGGACTACCGGCAGCGCAGTCGGCTCGGGCCGGTGGTGCTGCGCCAGCATGGCGCGCTGCGTTGGTGCGTAGGCCTGCTGATGACGACCGTGATCCTGCTGCTGGTCGGATTCTTCCGCCTGGGCTTCGCGCGCAGCGAGACCTTGTATGGCACGGTCGTCCCGGCGGGCGGACTGATCGCCGTCACCACACCGCAGTCGGGCGTGGTGGTGCAGGTCGGCGCCGCGCAGGGCCAGCGCGTCGCTGCGGGCCAGCTGCTGTTCGTGTTGTCGGCCGAACATCGCGACGATCGCGGGCGGCCGACCCAGCGCGCTGCTGCGGTGCTGGCCGAACAGCAGCGCCTGGCCGTCGAGGCGATGGCGCAGTTGCGTGCCCAGGGGCGCGTGCAGCAGCAGGCGGCTGCGCGGGCGCTGGCCGGCCTGCGCGACCGCCTGCAGCAGATCGACGCCGAGCTGGACTTGCTGCGCCATTGGCAGCAACTGACCCAATCGATCGAGCAGCGTTACCGCACCGCGTTGACGCGCGGCCTGGTCAGCCAGCAATTCGTCGATGAGAAACAGGCCGACGTGCTCGACCAACGCGCGCATACCCTGGAGCTGCAGCGCGAGCGCATGGCCTTGGCCGATGCGCTTGCGCAGGCCCAGGCCGAGGTGCAGCAACTGCCATTGAGCGTGCACCAGCAATTGGCGATGGCCGGTGCCGGCCTGCAGGAGGATCGGCGTGCGGCGATCGAGCAGGCGGCCGCGTCGCGTTGGGAAGTGCGCGCGCCGCGTGCCGGGCGGGTGGCGCTGCGACCGCTGCAGCGCGGGCAGGCGGTCGCGCAGGGGCAACGGCTGGCCGATCTACTGCCGACGTCGATGGCGACCGAGGTCGTGTTGTATGCGCCCTCCCGGGCCGCCGGGCTGATTGGGCCCGGCATGCCGGTGCAACTGCGCTTCGACGCCTTGCCCTACCAGCATTACGGTCAGTTTGCCGGGCAGGTGGTCGAGATCGCCGCCGCGCCCGAACCGCCG
Organism: Xanthomonas sp. NCPPB 3569; assembly: GCF_041475645.2. Classification (NCBI taxonomy): domain Bacteria; kingdom Pseudomonadati; phylum Pseudomonadota; class Gammaproteobacteria; order Lysobacterales; family Lysobacteraceae; genus Xanthomonas; species Xanthomonas sp. NCPPB 3569. The sequence continues at coordinate 2,801,668 of NZ_CM192969.1, read as the reverse complement.
CGTGTCGACTCCACGTCGGCGAGCGAACCGTTATACCGCGTGCGGGTGCGCCTGGCCGGGGATGCCGCGCTGCGTGCAGGACGCACCGCGGTCCTGCGACCGGGTATGCGCGTGCAGGGCACGCTGGCATTGGAATGGCGGCGCTTCTCGCAGTGGGCCTTCGAGCCGCTGTCCAGCTTGCACGGTACGCTGCGATGAGCCGCTGGCGGGCGCAGTTGCGTCGCGCGTCCGCCGTGCGTGGCTTGCCGATGATCCTGCAGGGCCAGGTCGGCGAATGCGGATTGGCCGCCATGGCCATGATCGCCCACTATCACGGTTGCCACATCGGCCTGGCCGAGCTGCGCCACCGGTTCCTGCTGTCGCGGCAGGGCACCAACCTGGCCAATCTGGTGGCGATCGCGCAGGCGCTCGGTCTGCAGGCGCGCGCGTTGCGGCTGGAAATGGACGCGCTGCCGGAGTTGCAGCTGCCCTGCATCGTGCATTGGGATCTCAATCATTTCGTCGTGCTCAAGCGGGTGGGCGCCCGTCGTCTGCAGATCCACGATCCGGCCAGCGGGCCGCGGAGCCTGACGCCGGGCGAATTCGCCCGGCATTTCTCCGGGATCGCGCTGGAACTCAGCCCGGCCGCCGACTTCCGTCCGCAAGCTGCGGCGCCGGCAGTGGCGTTGTCCTCGTTGATCGGTCGTGTCCACGGACTTGGACGTGCGGTCTGGCAGGTGCTTGCGTTGGCATTCGCGCTCGAGGTGCTCAGCCTGGGCATGCCGTTCCAACTGCAGTGGATCGTCGATCAGGCGGTGCCGTCGGCCGACATCGGGTTGATCCATGTCCTTGGCGCCGGGTTCCTGTTGCTGGTGGTCCTGCAATCCTGCATCGCCCTGCTGCGCGGATGGCTGATCGCCAGCGTGTCGGCACAGCTGGGTTTTCAATGGATGGGGCAGGTGTTTGCGCACCTGCTCGCGCTCCCATTGGCGTATTTCGAGAAGCGTCACCTCGGCGGCATCCAGTCGCGCTTCGCCTCGATCGTGCAGGTGCAACGCACCTTGACGACCGGATTCACCCAGACCCTGGTCGATGGCGTGCTGGTGATCGGCACCCTTGGCCTGATGCTGGTCTACAGCGTCGGCCTCAGCGCGATCACGCTGGTGGCGGTAGCGCTGTATGCGGCGACACGCTGGCTGTGGCTGCGGAGGATGCGCGAAGCCGCCGCCGAGCAGTTGTTGTGGGACGCGCGCCAGCACACCCACCTGCTGGAGAGCGTGCGCGGCATCCAGGGCGTGCGGCTGTTCGGGCGCCAGCAGGTGCGGCGCATGGACTGGACCCATCTGCTGGCCGAACAGACCAATGCACAACTGCGCCTGGCGCAGGGCGAGGTCTGGCAGTCGTCACTCAAGCGCCTGCTGTTCGGATGCGAGCGGGTGCTGGTGATCTGGCTCGCCGCGTTCGCGATCCTGCGCGCAGAGCTTTCGCTGGGCATGCTGCTGGCATTCATGGCCTATCGCGAGCAGTTCGCCATGCGCTTGTCCGAGCTGATCGATCGGCTGGTGGAGTTCCGCCTGTTGCGCGTCCATCTGGAGCGGGTGGCCGACATCGTCCACCAGCCGCGCGAGGAGGCCGATCAGCGCATCGATGCGCCGGCCTGGAACGACACCACCATCGAACTGTGCGGCATCGGCTTCCGCTACGCCGACGATACCCCGGCGGTGCTCGAAGACGTCAGCGTGCACATCGCCAGCGGCGAATGCGTGGCCATCACCGGCGCGTCCGGGTGCGGCAAGACCACCTTGGTCAAGGTGATCCTCGGGCTGCTGAAACCCAGCGTCGGACACGTAAAGATCGGCGGGCGCCCGCTGAGCGAGGCGGCGCTGACGCACTATCGCGCCATCGTCGGCACGGTGATGCAGGACGATCTACTGTTCACCGGATCGGTCAGCGAAAACATCAGTTTCTTCGACCCGGAGCCGGACCAGGCGCAGGTCGAACGTTGCGCGCGCATCGCCGGCGTGCATCAGGAGGTGGAGCAGATGCCGCTCGGCTACGCCTCGTTGTTGAGCGAGGCGGGTAACGGGTTGTCGGGCGGGCAGCGGCAACGCGTCTTGCTGGCACGCGCGCTGTACAGGTCGCCACGTATCCTGGTGCTGGACGAGGCGACCAGCCATCTGGACGTGATGAACGAGCAGCGCGTCAATCGCGCAATCCAGGCAATGCAGGTCACCCGGATCATCGTGGCGCATCGGCGCGAAACTGTCGGCATGGCCGCGCGCGTCATCACCCTGGAGCAGGGCCGGGTGGTGAGCGATCAGCCGATCGCCGATTGGCAGCGGCTGCAGGAGCGCTCCACCGCAGCCGACTGATCGCTGCCGTTGGGCACTGGGCGCCGAGCACTGCCGGCGCCGTCATTGTCAGGTGTGCGGCCGCTCGGTTGGGCAGGATGACGATGCGGTGCCAGGATGAAGCGGACGCGGCTGCGATTTGCATGCCTGCGTGCCGCGCATGCGCTCCATCGCTGGCCGCATGCGGTGGCAGTTGGCGTAAAGTGTCGGCTTCTTTGCCCCATGCCTGCCGCTGCGCTCGTTGGCCTGACCACCGCTGCCGGTGCCTGCGCGTGGGGAGTCCTCCGGATACCGTTGCGCATGACTTCTGCTGTTCCCTCCACCCGTCGCATGGCGCTGCTGCTGGCCGGGCTGGCGATGTTCGGCCCGTTTTCGATCGACACCATCTTCCCGGCGTTCTCGCAACTTGGCCGCAGCCTGGCGGTGGACCAGGTGGCGATCCAGCAGACCATCAGCGTCTATCTGCTGGCGTATGGCCTGATGAGCATCGCGCACGGGCCGTTGTCCGATGCCTGGGGCCGCAAGCGGGTGATCCTGGGCGGGCTGGCCTTGTTTGTCGCCGGTTCGATCGGCTGTGCGTTGTCGCAAGACTTGCCCACGCTACTGGCGTTCCGCGCGCTGCAGGGCCTGTCGGCCGGCGTGGGCATGATCGTCGGGCGGGCGGTGATCCGCGACCTGTTCCATGGCCCTGACGCACAGCGGCTGATGAGCCAGGTGTCGATGATCTTCGGGATTGCGCCGGCCATCGCGCCGATCATCGGCGGCTGGATCCTGCTCAGTGGCGCCGGCTGGCCGTTGATCTTCTGGTTCCTGGTGGTGTTTGGCCTGGTGCTGCTCATCGCAACCCTGACCTGGCTGCCGGAGACCCACCCGGTGGAGGCGCGCACCCCGCTGCAGTTCAAACGCCTAATGCAGGATTACGTGCGCATCGGCTTCAATCCGCGCTTCCAGCGCCTGGCCGCGGCCGGGTCGTTCAATTTCGCCGGCATCTTCCTCTACATCGCCTCGGCCCCGGTGCTGATCATGCAGCACCTGAAGCTGGGCGAAGGCGATTTCGCCTGGCTGTTCATTCCCACCATCGGCGGCATGACGCTGGGCTCGTTCCTGTCCGGGCGCATGGCCGGGCGCATGCAGCCGGTGCGGCAGATCCGCATCGGCTTCATCTGCTGCGGCGTGGCGGCACTGGCCAATCTGGCCTACACCTTTGCGGTTGCGCAGATCGCGCTGCCGTGGGCGGTGCTGCCGATCTTCCTGGCCGGCATGGGCATGGCGTTGATCTTTCCGATCCTGGCGCTGGCGGTGCTGGACATGTACCCGCAGCAGCGCGGCCTGGCGTCGTCGCTGCAGGCCTTCACCCAGTTGATGACCAATACGGTGGTGGCCGGGGTGCTGTCGCCGCTGCTGAGTGAACATCCGCGGCATCTGGCGATCGGCATGACCGGCTTTTTCTTGCTGGGCTGGCTATTCTGGCGCTGGGAGCGCCGCAGCGGCCGCCGTCTACGGCACCGCCAGGCCACCGAGGCAGTGCCTCTGGAGCCGGCCGACCACCTCTGACCTCACAGGAGCCTGCATGTCCACCGATTCCAAGTTGCGCCGTGATGCCCGCAAGCGTGCCGCCGAGCGCCAGCGCAACCAGGCCGCCGCCAATCCCGCGCCGGTGTCCCCGATCGAACCGCATGCCGAACTCCGCGACCAGCAACGCACGCTATTGGCCGGCATCGTCCGCCGCGACGGCGAATGGGTGCTGGGAATGGATGGCCGCATCGCCGGCGAAAGCACCAGCGCCGCGCAGGTGCTGGCGCTGATCATGCGCGCGGCCGAGTTGCACGAACGCCAGGGCACCCCGGTGCGGCTGACCTACTCGGACGCCCTCAAGGACGCCGCGCATGCCGAGGCCCGTGCCGACGGTATGGAGTTCGAGCAGTTCAAGACCAAGTTGAGCGAACGGTTGCAGGGCGGCACCAAGCTCAATTGAGCTTGGCTGCGGCGTAGTCCCGTGTTTCGCTTACTCCGAAGACCGATGCTCGATCCACACAGGACATGCAAGACTGAAAATCAACAGGAATGCACGAAACCCTATGCGCCAACCAAGATGGCGAATGTCTCCTGGACCGGCGCTACGGCCTGCCTTATTGCCTCAGGGAAACATTCCGAACCAGGGGCCGATGTTAAGTTCCTTGCGTGACATGAGGGTTTGGAACGACAGGGTTTTTTCTTTTTGCCCTGCGCGCAGTCCGCTGCTTTCGATAAATGCGGACAGCATGTATGCGTTGACGCAGGTGCATCCTAAGAATTTTTCCCGGGATTCCATGTTGGGGATCATCGAATTGTAGAGCACGTAGTACGGGATCGCATCGATGTTGTGGGTAGTGCCCAGGACGTTGGCGGCATCGATCAGTGCCGCCATCTGCTGCAAGTTGAAGGTGTAGGACATGACTCCGATGCTGCGTACGACATCCAGCCGTTTTGCCTGGATCAGGCAGGCATTGCGGTCGCCGTATCGCCACATCCAGTCTGCGCCATATTCTCCCTCGAGGTGAGCGCCTTGAAAGCTGGTCGTGACCAGCGGTAGCTGATTTTCAAGCGCGAGCTGGTTGATCGTGGTGAGGTTGACCGAGGTGATCGCGTCTTCGCGGATCATCTCGCCCAGGTTGGCCGAGCCGGCCATGATGTTCCAGGTCCATACGGATTGCTGCATCAGGATTTCGCTGATTTCCATGTCTTGCTCCGATGATTGTTGAAGTAATGCGCGTTGAACACGGCGATGACGGGGGCGAGTGATCGAATCAGGATTCGGTAACTTGTTTAACCAGCCAGTAAATTTCCCTGACGGTCTGTAGTGCGATGGTCTGGCTTTCCGCTCGCACGGTTTTCAGTGGAAGGCCATTCGGCAGCGACATTCCCGGAAACAGCACGATCGGAACGCCATTGTTTTCGGTGGACAACGGCTTGGGTTCAGGTACGTCGGCAAAGCTACGTCTGATCAATGCAACGATCACGCCCAGCGCCGCAAGCGCCAGCGCTGCGATCAAGGCGACCAGTAACTTGATCGGAGGCAGTGGAATCTTCTCGATCAGGTTCGCGATGAAAATAACGGCAATCAGGCATTCCAGATTCAATGGGCAGTTCAATACCTGGACCATCTGGATCTGCACCAACTGCCCGGCCTGCTGCACGAATTCCACCTCGTATGGCGTTCCATTCACCTGGATCGGAACCGTTACTTGGCGACGCGCCAATGTATTGTCGGTTGCCCGGTAGTTGATCTTGGTCAGGCCCGTCGCGATCGGTGACGGATCTTCGAGCAACAACCATCGGGTGTCGTAAGAGGCAATCCGGACCTGCGTGGCGTTTGCCTGGACAAGAAAAAAACAGTGCGTGTCCGCTGGCTGCGATTGCGGGTACTGCTTGTATGCGGTCGGGAAAGCCACCACCAGCACCTGTGCCGGCAATGGCCGACTCCTACTGTTCGATCGCTCCATGTGCGAGCCCGACCTCGACAGCTGCTGCGTTGGTTGCCTCGTACGCCTCCAGCCCAAGCACGATCGCACCTGCGCTCAAGGCCAGAGAGCCAAAGATCAAGGGCGATGGTTCGTCCTGCAGCACTTGGGTCATCAGTGCATATGCTGCCTGCGCGCTCGGGATCGCGGTGGCATTCAGCGCGGCGGCAGCCGCGAGCGGAGCTGTCACGATCGAACCCTTCGCAGTCACGCTATTTCTCCGGCATTGGCGGCAGGTTGTAGAGCTGGCGAATGCGGTTCAAGACCTTGTTGTTTTCCTCGGTGAGGATGCGCATCTGTTCGTCTGCATTTCCATCAACGCCCAGCAGTGCGACGTTGGTGGCGACCTTGGTCATCGAATCCGCGATCTCGTTCACGGCCTGCCCAAGTTGCTCGATGGATTCCGGTTGGGTCATGTGGGCGCTCCTTCTGATGGCAATGTTGTGGTGGCAGATTGGTGTTGCTGGTCCATCTGGAAGTCCGGGCTGCTGGTGGCCAGCTGGGTGACGACCGTTGAGTTGATGTACGTGTTGCACGCAGAAAACGTATCGGGGCCGAATATCGCATCCTTCGTACTGCTACCGACGGTCGTCGAGGCCGTAGTGGTTATCACGCCCGTTTCGCGGTGTCTGATCACGTAATATGGCTGAGGCAGTAGGGCAGCCTGCATGCCGCTGAGCAGGCGACCCTCCATAAGTGCCAGGACCTGGCTGTTGTAATGCTCCATCGACGTACCGGCATCGTCAGGCTTGTCGCTCATGCCGACACCACGGGTTTTGCCGGCGTATGCATTGACTTCAGTGTTGCTCTTAGGTCGAGCAGGCTTTGTGCCATGCCATTGGATGTCAATAACGAGCCAGTTGACCTTGCATTTATGGGGTCCGAGGCTTGTACGCCGTTGACAGCCTTGGCAAGGATGGATTGCCGCAATCGATTGGATGCGTCCTGATGAACGATCTGGGTCTTGGCAGAGAGATCGCTGCTCGCCACCTGATTGGCGTAAGCAAGCATTGAGATAAGTGCGCCTTGCTGTGAGATGGCCAAACCACTCAAAGCGGTGGAGGAAAGAATTGGATCTGATGTAGATGGAATGCCATTAACTGTGATTTCAATTTCCATGAGCGATCACCTTAGGGAAACTCTGAACAATCCATCGTGATCTGCCACAATCGATCAACGACCCGAGTAGACGATTTCGATGCAGCTGACCTTCGGCGACGCGGAGTACAACGGCAAGCGCAAGCGGACGCGGCGTGAGGTGTTCTTGGCCGAGATGGACCAGGTCGTGCCGTGGAAGGACCTGCTGGCGCTGATCGAGCCGCACTACCCGAAGTCGGGGCAGCCGGGGCGACAGCCGTATCGGCTGGAGACCATGCTGCGCATCCACTTTTTGCAGCAGTGGTATGCACTGAGCGATCCATCGGCGGAAGAAGCGCTGTACGACACGGTGTCGATGCGCCGTTTCGCCAAGATCGGCGGGCTGGATGAGGTGCCGGACGAGACGACGATTCTCAACTTCCGCCATCTGTTGGAGCAGCACGATTTGGCGCGCAAGCTGTTCAATCGGGTCAACGCGCACCTGTCGCGCAAGGGGCAGAGCTTGCGCGGCGGGACGATCGTGGACGCCACGATCATCGCTGCGCCCAGCTCGACCAAGAACAAGGATGGCGAGCGCGATCCGGAGATGCACCAAACCAAGAAGGGCAACCAGTACTACTTCGGGATGAAGGCGCACATCGGGGTGGACGATGACTCCGGGCTGGTGCACCACGTGGAGTGCACGGCGGCCAACGTGGCCGATATCACACAAGCGCACAAGCTGCTGCACGGCAAGGAGGACACGCTGTGCGCGGACAGCGGCTACACCGGGCTTGAGAAACGCGAGGAGATGAAGCGCAAGCGCAAACTGCGCTACCTGATCGCGGAGAAGCCCTCGAAGCTGAAGCAGATTAAGAACAAGCGCGAACTGAAGTTGGCCAAGCGCTGGGAGCACACAAAAGCCAGCCTGCGTGCAAAGGTGGAACACCCGTTTCGGGTGATCAAGCGCCAGTTTGGCTACGTCAAGGTGCGCTATCGCGGTTTGGCGAAGAACACCGCACAGATGCTGATGCTGTTTGCGCTGTCGAATCTGTGGCTGAAGCGCAAAGAGTTCATTACCGCCGCGGGGTAGGTGCGCCCGTAATCGGGACGATACCCCGAAAAAGCGCCAAAAACGGCGAAAAACCGAGGATCTGAGCGCGGTCACCGCGACCGATATGGCTTACCACATCCTCCGATCGCGTTGTTCAGACCTTCCTTAAGGGCCTACACCAGACAGACCTCAGCGAGCTCGTCCTATGCAACTTGCCCCAGACGAGCAACCATATCCCGTCAATTTAGCTCAGCAAAGAAATTGATCCATCGCAGCACACCTAGGGCAGTTTGCGTGACAGGCAGCGAAATTTCTCAACTGCCAAAGAAAGTCTTCATTTCCGGGCGCGATACGCAGACTAAAGAATGCGGTGCAGATCACAGAGAAAACGGCTATCGATCCACTTTCACCCATCTAAATTCAATTGAGCTTGCGACACTTTGCGCGTTACGGATAGCGATACCGGAAAGCTACCGTAACGATACTTGTTCGGCGACAGAGCCCTGCCCTAGGATTCAATCATCGTTTCGCAAACACTCGCCTCGGCAAGACGCGCTCATTATGGAGAGCTAAGGAAACTCTGAACAATCCATCGTGATCTGCCACAATCGATCAACGACCCGAGTAGACGATTTCGATGCAGCTGACCTTCGGCGACGCGGAGTACAACGGCAAGCGCAAGCGGACGCGGCGTGAGGTGTTCTTGGCCGAGATGGACCAGGTCGTGCCGTGGAAGGACCTGCTGGCGCTGATCGAGCCGCACTACCCGAAGTCGGGGCAGCCGGGGCGACAGCCGTATCGGCTGGAGACCATGCTGCGCATCCACTTTTTGCAGCAGTGGTATGCACTGAGCGATCCATCGGCGGAAGAAGCGCTGTACGACACGGTGTCGATGCGCCGTTTCGCCAAGATCGGCGGGCTGGATGAGGTGCCGGACGAGACGACGATTCTCAACTTCCGCCATCTGTTGGAGCAGCACGATTTGGCGCGCAAGCTGTTCAATCGGGTCAACGCGCACCTGTCGCGCAAGGGGCAGAGCTTGCGCGGCGGGACGATCGTGGACGCCACGATCATCGCTGCGCCCAGCTCGACCAAGAACAAGGATGGCGAGCGCGATCCGGAGATGCACCAAACCAAGAAGGGCAACCAGTACTACTTCGGGATGAAGGCGCACATCGGGGTGGACGATGACTCCGGGCTGGTGCACCACGTGGAGTGCACGGCGGCCAACGTGGCCGATATCACACAAGCGCACAAGCTGCTGCACGGCAAGGAGGACACGCTGTGCGCGGACAGCGGCTACACCGGGCTTGAGAAACGCGAGGAGATGAAGCGCAAGCGCAAACTGCGCTACCTGATCGCGGAGAAGCCCTCGAAGCTGAAGCAGATTAAGAACAAGCGCGAACTGAAGTTGGCCAAGCGCTGGGAGCACACAAAAGCCAGCCTGCGTGCAAAGGTGGAACACCCGTTTCGGGTGATCAAGCGCCAGTTTGGCTACGTCAAGGTGCGCTATCGCGGTTTGGCGAAGAACACCGCACAGATGCTGATGCTGTTTGCGCTGTCGAATCTGTGGCTGAAGCGCAAAGAGTTCATTACCGCCGCGGGGTAGGTGCGCCCGTAATCGGGACGATACCCCGAAAAAGCGCCAAAAACGGCGAAAAACCGAGGATCTGAGCGCGGTCACCGCGACCGATATGGCTTACCACATCCTCCGATCGCGTTGTTCAGACCTTCCCTAAATGGCTGACTCACTCCCCGCCGACATTATTCAAGCCATCGCCATATCGAACGCAAAATCCATAGGCGAGCAGCCCGCTGTTCTTGCAAACCTTGCTTTAGCGCAACAAATATTCAACCAGAACATGCAACAGCAAATTTCGCTCAGCCAGCAACAAGCCATGAATCAGGTGCAGATGGCTGCCGCTGCGAAGTGCGTCGCAATGATCGAACGCACAAGCGAGTGCAAAAATCAGCAAAGCATTGACCAGATGGTCAAGGACATCGAAAAGCCGACCCATCATTCGTGCCCGCCGTGGCGACGGCGCATGCATCCCGCAGCGTTAGGGAAGGTCTGAACAACGCGATCGGAGGATGTGGTAAGCCATATCGGTCGCGGTGACCGCGCTCAGATCCTCGGTTTTTCGCCGTTTTTGGCGCTTTTTCGGGGTATCGTCCCGATTACGGGCGCACCTACCCCGCGGCGGTAATGAACTCTTTGCGCTTCAGCCACAGATTCGACAGCGCAAACAGCATCAGCATCTGTGCGGTGTTCTTCGCCAAACCGCGATAGCGCACCTTGACGTAGCCAAACTGGCGCTTGATCACCCGAAACGGGTGTTCCACCTTTGCACGCAGGCTGGCTTTTGTGTGCTCCCAGCGCTTGGCCAACTTCAGTTCGCGCTTGTTCTTAATCTGCTTCAGCTTCGAGGGCTTCTCCGCGATCAGGTAGCGCAGTTTGCGCTTGCGCTTCATCTCCTCGCGTTTCTCAAGCCCGGTGTAGCCGCTGTCCGCGCACAGCGTGTCCTCCTTGCCGTGCAGCAGCTTGTGCGCTTGTGTGATATCGGCCACGTTGGCCGCCGTGCACTCCACGTGGTGCACCAGCCCGGAGTCATCGTCCACCCCGATGTGCGCCTTCATCCCGAAGTAGTACTGGTTGCCCTTCTTGGTTTGGTGCATCTCCGGATCGCGCTCGCCATCCTTGTTCTTGGTCGAGCTGGGCGCAGCGATGATCGTGGCGTCCACGATCGTCCCGCCGCGCAAGCTCTGCCCCTTGCGCGACAGGTGCGCGTTGACCCGATTGAACAGCTTGCGCGCCAAATCGTGCTGCTCCAACAGATGGCGGAAGTTGAGAATCGTCGTCTCGTCCGGCACCTCATCCAGCCCGCCGATCTTGGCGAAACGGCGCATCGACACCGTGTCGTACAGCGCTTCTTCCGCCGATGGATCGCTCAGTGCATACCACTGCTGCAAAAAGTGGATGCGCAGCATGGTCTCCAGCCGATACGGCTGTCGCCCCGGCTGCCCCGACTTCGGGTAGTGCGGCTCGATCAGCGCCAGCAGGTCCTTCCACGGCACGACCTGGTCCATCTCGGCCAAGAACACCTCACGCCGCGTCCGCTTGCGCTTGCCGTTGTACTCCGCGTCGCCGAAGGTCAGCTGCATCGAAATCGTCTACTCGGGTCGTTGATCGATTGTGGCAGATCACGATGGATTGTTCAGAGTTTCCTTAAAGCACCGGGGCGAGACAGGTTTTTGCAAATCAGGACGCACGCGGCCCGTGCACCTGCTGGATGATTTGTGCTTATGAAATCGGCCTTGGCTGACCCGATGGGAGTGACAGGACGGATGAGGGTGTATCGTGACCGAGGTGATGGGTGAGGTTGGGGAAGAGGAAATTCGATCAGCCTGTAACGCATTGCTTAGCAGCGACGCCTTTATCAAAGCGCCGCGAATGGGTCGTTTACTCACGTACCTGGTTGAGCAAGCAATTGCCGGGAGAAGCCGCAATACCAACGAGTACGCCATCGGTATTGACGTGTTCGATCGCAACCCGGCCAACTATGTTCCGGCGGAAGATCCGGTCGTCAGGGTGCAGGTGGGGCGCTTACGCCAGCGACTGAATTCTTATTATTGCCAACAGGGCGCGGCGGCGGCGCTTGTGATCAGTATTCCCCTTGGCAGTTACATGCCAGTGATACTGCGGCGCAACCCTGCGCCGTCTTCGCCTGGGAGCGGTCTGATCATTCAGCCGATCCACTACATTGCGGAGCGTAGCGATGGGCAGGCATTTACGCATGGACTCTACGAGGAACTACTTGATCAATTGTTCCAGACCTTCGGTGAAGCGTTTGCCGTGTTGCCGGTTGCAGCGTCTGCCAACGGCGACGCGATGACATCCAAAGAGCTTCTTTCTGGCGCTAGCGTCAACCACTCTATCGAGGGCAGTGTGCGTGTCGATGCCGAGCGCATTAGGGCCTCCTTCAGAATCGTGGACTCTTCGCTGCGCAGGATTCGCTGGGCGAGGCACTTCGATCGCTCGATCGGATTCGGCATACAGCAGCAGGAGGAACTGGCTACGTCAATCTGTACTGCGTTGAAGCAAGTCTTCTCGTTTGATTTGCGTGCGCGCTTGTAACCGTCGGGTGGGCCGACAGGCGCTGATTGCCAGATGCCCAACGCATCTGTTGACGTGGGGCAGCATACTCAAAAGATCCCCTAGGTCGGTCATGTAGCCTGCAACCGCCGCACAGGTTCAGCGCGAAACGGGATGTTCAGGGCTGCTGCTGTTGACCGGAATGCTGGCCTGCCACCCACACATCTGCCCCTGATTCTGCTGTTTCAACCATTCGCTCATTGGCGCGAAGTACTCCAGCATCGGGCCGGCATCGAGTTTGTCATTGCCGGTGAGTTCCTTGAGGGTGGTTTGCCAGGGCTGGCTGGAACCACGCTGCAGCATCGACCAGAACTTCTGCCCGGCGTCCTTGTTACCGTAGAAGCTGCAGTCGTACAGCGGCCCTTGATGGCCGGCGGCCTGACACAGGCCTTTGTAGAACTGGAATTGCAGGATATGCGCCAGAAAGTAGCGCGTGTACGGTGTGTTGCCCGGCACGTGGTACTTGGCGCCAGGGTCGAAGAATTCTTCGCCGCGCGCGCCGACCGGCGCCACGCCCTGGTACTTGGCTTTCAATTCCCACCAGGCCTGGTTGTAATGCTCGGGCGTGATGGAGCCGTCGAACACGCCCCAGCGCCAGCGGTCGATCATCAAACCAAACGGCAGGAACGCCACCTTGCTCAGGGCCATGCGCATCTGCGAATTGATCAACGACTCGCGACCGGTCTGTTGCTCGCCCACCATGTCGATCGACTGCAGGTACTTGGGCGTCATCGCCAGCACGATGGTGTCGCCGATCGCTTCGTGGAAGCCGTCGTTGGCGCCGTTCTGGAACAGCGGCGGTAACGGGTTATAGGCCAGGTCGTAATAGATGTGTCCCAGCTCGTGGTAGATGGTGGTGAAGTCTTCTTCGGTCGGTTTGATGCACATTTTGGTGCGCACATCCGCGCCGATGTTCTGGTTCGCCTCGCCGCCCATGTTCATGTCCCAGGCGCTGGCGTGGCACACCACATCGCGGTCCAGCGGCTTGATGAACTGCGAGCGCTGCCAATAGGTGTCCGGCAGCTTGGGCATGCCCAGCGAGGTGTAGAAATCCTGCGCGCGTTCGGTCATCTGCTTGGCGGTACGCAGCTGCGCTTCGCGTTCGGCGTTGAAGCGTGCGGCCGCGCCACCATCGCCGCCGGCGTTGCGCGCCAGCACTGCAGTGAGGTTGCCCTGGTACTGCTTTTCCAACGCGGAGGTGATGTCCAGGTCGCCGGCCCCGGGGTAGGGCTGCAGCAGATCCCACAGATTGCTCCAGTCCTGCTGCCACATGTTGCCCATCAGATGTGCCGGCAACAGGCCGCCGGCGACCTCGCCCTTGTCCTTACCGTATTGCGTATCGAGTTTGCCGCGCGCATAGCACTGCAACTGCGCATACAACGGCTTGACCTGTTCCCACAGGCGGTCGGTTTCGCTGGCCAGTTGCGCCGGCGGCATGTCGTAGCCGCTGCGCCATAGCACCCCGACGTCGGCGAAGCCCAGCCCGCGTGCGCCCTCGTTGGCCAGTTCCACGAAGCGTTGATAATCCTTGCGCATGGGCTGCGCAGTGCTGTGCCAGCCCTGCCAGGCGTCGAGTTGTTCGTTGTAGTCGCGGCTGCTGGCCAGCACTTGTTCCAACTCGCCGAGCTGGCGGCAGCGGCGCTGCTCGCCTTCGCCTACGCAGTAGCTGCCGGCGCCGTAATCGCCTTCCATCTTGGCCGCGATGCGGGTGAGCTCGGCCAGCTTGGCCGGGTCGCGCGGTGCGGGCAGGGCACTCATCAATTTCAGCAACTGCAGCGCACGCGCACTGTCGGCCGACATCGGCGTGCCGGCATACTGCTTGGATTGTTCGATCCACCGATCCAGCTGCGCCAGCGAACGTTCGTTGGCCTTGGCCGCCAGCAACTGCGAATCGCCGTTGATATAGGTCGACGACAGCCACTGCGCAGCGGTGGTTTCCGGATAGGTCGCCTTGTATTCGGCGCTGATGCGCGCAACGAACTGGTCGGCGCTTTCGGCCGGCGCGGCCTTGCTCGCGACAGGTTTGTCCGGTGGTGCCGCATCCCGGCGGCAGCCCGACAGGCTCAGGGTGCCGGCAGCCACAGCCAACGCCAGCAACAGCAAACGAGGATTCACGGGTGGTCCTTGCAGTGAAGTCCGGCGAAGGCTAGAGCGCGCCGGGTTTCAGGGCAAGGGGCAACGCACGCCACGCCTGCGATGCGGCAGGCAGACGCAGGCGTTGGCGATCAGCGCAACGTCGTGCCGGTGCACTTGGCGAACAGGTCGCGCTCGGGCGCGTAGGCGCTGGTCTTGACCTGCATCAACCCAAGTACCGACGGGAACAGCGCATCCTGATCGGTGTATTGCCCTGCACGGTGGCGCAGGCAGGCTTCGTCCAGGCCGCGATCGCGCGCGAACTCCGGCGAGAACCACATCACCATCGGCACATGGGTCTGCTCCTTGGGCGCGATGGCATACGGAACGCCGTGCAGGTACAGGCCTTTTTCGCCGAGCGATTCGCCGTGATCGGAGAGATAGATCATCGCCGTGTCGTAGTCCGGCAGGCCGCGCAGCGCATGGATGGCCTGATTGAGGAAGTGGTCGGTGTACACAATCGAATTGTCGTAGGCGTTGACGATGTCCTGGCGGCCGCAGCTGCCCAGATCCGCGGTCTTGCACACTGGCTTGAAGCGTTCGAACTGCGCCGGATATCGCTCGAAGTAGCTCGGGCCATGGCTGCCCAGTTGGTGCAGCACCACCACGCGGTCGCCAGGCTTTGCGCGCACCTGCGCAGCCAAGTCGCTCAACAGGATCTCGTCCATGCAGCGGCCATCGGCGCACAGGCCCGGTGTGGTGGCATCGTCCAGCCTCTGGATGTCCAACCCGTCGCACACGCCCTTGCACCCTGACTGGTTGTCGCGCCATAGCGTCGAGATGCCAGCGTGTTCCAGCACATGCAGGAACGACTGATGGCCTCGAATCATGTCTTCGTTGTAATCGCGACGGCCGTAGGGGGAGAACATGCAGGGCACCGAGACCTCGGTGCTGGTCCCGCACGAATGCATATCGGGGAAATTGATCACCCCTGCCTGCGCCAGCTCCGGCGTGGTCTGGCGGGCATAGCCGTTGAGACCCCAGTTCTGCGCGCGCGCGGTCTCGCCCAGCACCACCAGTAACAGGCGCGGGCGGCTGCCCGGCGCACGCGGCGTGGCCATCGCATCGTGCTCGATCGGCTGTTTGGGCGCGCGCTTGATCGGCGATTCGGATTTGAGGTTTTGCCGCAATGCCACGATGTAATTGATCGGCGTGGCCAAATAACGCACTTCGCGATGATTGCGCATCAGTGCGGAAATATCCTGCGACGAGAGCATGGCGCCAGCAGCGCCCACCACCGCCACCACCAGCAGGAAAACCGATCGCACCAGCACCGCCTTGCCCACGCTGCGTGCGCGCAAACGGGTGCGCCACAGCAATGCGGCCGGAATCAGGAAGTAGCACACCAGCGGGAGGATCAGGCCCGGCGTGAGCAGCTCGCGCGATTCCTTGTGATCGGTATGCAGCACGTTGCGCAGCATGTCCGCATCCAGATAGACGTTGTAGCTGTCCATGTAGTGCGCGGCCAGTGCGGTAGTGAACAGCAATAGCGTCAGCAGCGGCTTTGCATTCCAGCGCCAGACCAGCACGCCCAGGAGCAGCGCATGCACGGCCACCAGCAGCGCCATCAACGAGATCGCAAACCCGATGCTGCCCGGATGCGTGGCCATGGCCGTGCGCCAGAACAATTGATTGCACACCAAAGCAAAAAACAGGCTCGACAGCAGCACCAGCGCTTCGGTCGACACCGTCGGCCGCGTACTCCATGTCAGCGCGCGCAGGCCACTACGCTTGCGCGGTTCCGGCAACCAGGTACTCATGCTGCGTCCCCCGAGAGCAACATCAATCC
The DNA here is from genome assembly GCF_041475645.2 of Xanthomonas sp. NCPPB 3569. NCBI lineage: Bacteria > Pseudomonadati > Pseudomonadota > Gammaproteobacteria > Lysobacterales > Lysobacteraceae > Xanthomonas > Xanthomonas sp. NCPPB 3569. The sequence goes on along the minus strand of NZ_CM192969.1, from coordinate 2,785,632 downwards.
AAGCGCGCGACGCGGCCGTTGCAGCATCACGCAGTACAGTGCAAGTGCGCTCACCCAGCACACCGCCAGCGACCACAGGTCGTGCGAGAGAAAATGCGCGCCGCGCAGTTGTTGCGCAACACTGAAAATGAGACCTGCCGCCAAGCCTATGAACAAACCTGCAAACCGCCATGCAGGACGGAGCGCCAGCGCACAAAAATACAGCGCCACCCATGCATAACCGGCACTGGCATGGCCGGCCGGAAAGCAACCGGACGCGGCAATGCCGTGGCGCGATTCGAATAGCCCGATCATCGCTTGCGTGCCGCCATAGCGGCTCAGATCCCACGGGCAATCCATCGCCGTCCACGACTTGAGCAGCGACACCAGCGAGGTCGACAGTGCGACGGAGGCGGCCAGGTAGGTCAGCGGCCAGCGCAACACCTTCAGGCGTGGCCTGCACCACGCAACGATGGCCAGCACCAGCACGCCGACCCCGGCTGCCGTGCTCAACCATTTACCCACGCGGTGGATCACGCCACTGGTGAACCAGTGGTCCTTGAGTAGCCAGTGCCCGCCTTCCAGCCGATACAGCGCATCGGCGATCCATTGGTCGCCACCGGCGCCCATCAACAGCGCGCTCGCCAACAGGACGCAGGCAAGGGGCAGCCACAGATGGCGCACGAAGAAGTGCGTCTTCATGCCGCTGGCGGTATGCGCCACGGCCGGCGCACGGATGGGAAGCGTTGTCATCGAGATGGCGGCCTGTGTCAATGCCCGACATCTTCGAAACCCGGATGTCGGAAAGCGGTCGGACCGGGGTTGCTTGGCCGTTAACCCGACGCCAAGCGTTCAGTCTGCATCGCCTTCGCTACCGGTCTGTTCGGCGTCGGACACGGTGGCGATGCAACCGGCATGCCACGCCGTGCCCGGCAGCAATTGCCATTGGTTGCGATTGGACTCGCCGATATCGATGCGTTGTGCCGGATCGATACACGCCGGCACCGCCTGCTTGAGCACGAACAGCCAGCGGGTGTGTGGCGCTTGCGCAAGCCACGGGCCTGCCTTGGCCCACTGCTCCTGCCAGCTCGCCTTGAAGCCGAAATCGGTGACCGGGCGATCGGCCTGCAGCAGGTTCTGTTCGCGCCAGGCCAGCATGCCCAGCTGCGCGTCCGGACCGATGCGCTGGCCCACGCGCTGCATCAAACCTGCGGACGAACTGTAGGGATCCAGCGCGGGCATCAACCCCAGGCCGAACACCGTCCACAGCGCGGCGGTCATCACCACCAGCGCGGTGCCCGCGCGTTTACCGCGCGACCATGCAATTGCGGCCAGGCCAACCACGCCCAGGCCGATCAACCAGAAACCCACCGGCTGCAGCGAGGCAAGCGCCATGCCGCGCTTGACTGCGGTGTTTTCGGCCCAGTGCAGATGCAGCGCAATGCCGCCGCCCAGCACCAGGCCGGCAACGCCAAGCAGCAGCACATACCCGCTCAGCAGCATCCGCACGCCGCGCCGGCGCAACAACCCGGCTAGCAGCGGCGCCGCGGCGATGCACAGCGCCGGCAGCATCGGGAAGATATAGACCTCGCGCTTGCCCGGGCTGGCGCTGAAGAACAGCAGCACCAGCACGCTCCAGGCCAGAAGCAGCACATAGCGTGGGTCGCCGCGGCGCAGTCGCCGCCACCAGGCCGGCAACAGCCACGGCAACAACAGGCAGCCGGGTAGCCACAAGGTGGCGATCACCTGCAGGTAGTACCAGAACGGTTTGACGTGATGCCAGGCGTGCGCGTAGCGCGTGCCGGTCTGCTTGAACAACAGCTCGTGCGCGTAGGCATGCAGCTGCGGGTCGTCGCTGTGCCACAGCGCGATGCCCAGCGGCCCCAGCCACACCGCCGTACCGGCCACGAACGCCGGCAGCACCAGTGCCCAGCTGCGTCCTGCCAGCGCGCGCGCCGGCAACACGCGCCAATGCGTACGCCGCAGCGCCATCCACGGCAGCAACAGCAGCAGCGGCAGAAAACCGACGCCCTTGGTCACCGTACCGACGCCGGCAGCAAACAGGCCCAGCGTCCATGCGCGCCAGTCCGGCCCGCGCAGCAGGTGCCGCAGCATTCCCCACAACGATAGGGTGGTCAGCGCCACCAGCACCATGTCGATCTGCGCACGCTTGGCCATCAGGCCGAACTGCAGCACCGTGAACGAGGCCAGCACCGCATGGGCCGCCACACGCCGGGTCCATAGCCGGCGCGCGATATCCCAGGTCAGCCACAGCGTGGCCAGCGCGGCCAGCAGCGACGGCAGCAGGAAGGCCACCGGCCAGTGCGGTACCAGTTCGTAGGTTGCCGCCTGCAGCCACATGAAGACCGGCGGTTTTTCTGCATACAACTCACTGCCACGGTGCGGCAACAGCCACTGGCCGGTCTCGACCATGGTGCGCGCGGCCAGCACGAAGCGCGGTTCGTCCGGCGGATTGGGTTGGCGCATGCCCAGCCCGGCCAGCAAGCTGACGAGGATCAACAGCAACGCGGCCAGCAGCGCGCGCTGGCGGGATGAGGAGGCAGCGATGGCAGGCGACACGCGCACGCCCTGAGTAGATGCGGGCAGACACTATCTGGCAAGTGGGTCGGAAATTTGTCGGAGCCGAGCCCGCGTGATCGTGCATCGCAGCGCAGGCATCGCCGTGCGCGGGTGCTGAAGCGCAACCGATCGGGAAGACCGTACCGGCGATGGCGGTTGCACTTGGCCGGCCTCGGTTAGGATGCGCACACTGTGCCTGCCAGGCGTCCCGGAACTCCGCTCATGCGGCTGCTGGTCATTGAAGACAACCGCAATATGGTTGCCAACCTGTTCGACTATTTCGAAGCGCGCGGGCATACCCTGGACGCCGCGCCCGATGGCGTCACCGGCCTGCACCTGGCCACCACCCAGCAGTACGACGCATTGATCCTGGACTGGATGATGCCGCGCATGGATGGACCGGAAGTGCTGCGCCGGCTGCGCGAGCAGCACCAGTCCGAACTGCCGGTGATCATGCTCACCGCACGCGACGAACTGCCGGACAAGATTGCCGGCTTTCGCGCCGGCGCCGACGACTACCTGACCAAACCCTTCGCCTTGCCCGAGCTAGAGGTGCGTATCGAAGCCTTGCTGGCGCGTGCGCACGGCCGTCGCCGCGGCAAGCTGCTGCAAGTGGCCGACCTGCGCCTGGACCTGGCCACGCTGGAAGCCACCCGCGCCGGCCAGGTGCTGCACCTGTATCCGGCCTGCCGCAAGTTGCTGGAAGTGCTCATGCAGGCCAGCCCGGCCGCGGTGACGCGGCAACGCCTGGAGCAATCGTTGTGGGGCGACGATCCGCCCGACGGCGACATGCTGCGCTCGCATATCTACGAGTTGCGTCGCAGCGTGGACGGCCCGTTCGCGCAAAAACTGATCCATACCTTGCCGCGGCTCGGCTACCGGCTGGCGCAGCTGGATGCGGCCGATGCACCTGGCGCCGGCGACTGCAGCGATGTCTAAACAGCGCCCGTTGGGTCGCCGCGTGCTGGTGTGGTTGTTCGGCTACACGCTGCTGATGACGCTGGCGGTGTTCGGCACTGCGCAGTACCTGCACGAACGCGCCGAACATGGCGTGTGGCGCTCGCTGCTGAATTCCGAACTGGACAGCATCCTCGAGCGCAGCGTGCAGAATCCGGAGTATCACTGGCAGGACTCGGACACCTTGCGGCTGTACCGCGTCGAGGATGTCGCGCGCACACCGCCGGTCTTGCGCACCCTGCATCCCGGCCTGCACGACGGTCTGGAGATCGCCGGTCGCCAGAGTGCGGTGATGGTGCGCGACACCGCGCATGCCGGCCGCCTGGCCCTGGTGCTGGACATCACCGATTTCGAAGCGCTGGAAAAATTCCTTACCCGCTGGATGCTGGCCGCCGGCATCGCGCTGATCGGCATCACCTTGCTGATGGGCACGTATGCGATGGCCCGGCTGGTGCGCCCTTTGGTGGAACTTGCGCGCGACATCGGCGCATTGCGGCCGGAGCAGCGCGCGCAGCAGATTGCGGTCGGGCCACAGGGCAGCGCCGAGTTGTACGTCATTGCCGATGCGCTCAACGATTATCTCGAGCGCAACAGCCAGTTCGTCGACCGTGAGCGCGCCTTCATCGACAGCGCCAGCCACGAACTGCGCACGCCCATCGCGGTGATCGGCAATGCGGTGGAGCTGGCGCTGGAGCAACCCGGCACGCCGCCGGCGGTACGCCACCAGCTGCAGCGCATTGCGCAGACCAGCGCCTCGGTCGAGCAGTTGATCACCTTGCTGCTGGTGCTGGCCAAGGACCCTGGCCGGCTGGTGCGCAGCAGCGATTCGGTGCGGCTGGATCAGTTGCTGCCGGACATCGTGGCCGACCACACGCACCTGTGCGCCGACAAGGATCTGCAACTGGTCATGGACCCGTTGCCGCCGTGCAGCCTGGTCGCGCCGGTCGCCATCGTGCAGACGGCCATCGGCAACCTGCTGCGCAACGCCATCGAAAACAGCGACCGCGGCATCATTCGCATCTCGCTGTCGGCGCCCGGCGTGGTCCGCATTGCCGACCCTGGCCATGGCATGACACCCGAAGAGATCAGCGCCATCTACACGCGCCTGGCGCGCGGCAACGCCCGCCAGGGGAGCGGCATCGGGCTGGAACTGATCGGACGGTTGTGCGAGCACCTGGGCTGGCACCTGCAGCTGGATTCCAACGCCGGGCAGGGCACGGTGGCCACGCTGGATCTCTCCGGCGCCACGGCAACGGGATCCTGAGGGCGATCACGCGACCGACTGCGCTCGCGCCGGATGGTGCGTCCGGTACTCGCTCCTGCAGGTGCCACACGTGCGCCGTGGCTCCTGCGAACGCCACACCGGCCTAGTGACCGTTCGCTGCTGACAGCTACTCGCTGCGATTGCGCCGGCGCTTGAACGCGCCGCGCTCGCTCAGACAGGCCACTTCAGGCAGGCAGCAGGCCGCGAGCGTCCAGCCAGCTGCGCGCGTCCTCCGCGTCGTGCTCGAACCAGGCGCGGGTGGAGCCCAGCCGATACGTATAGCCCCAGCGGTCCATGTCCGCCATCAGGCGCGCGCTGCCCACGCCGGGCAGTTGCTCGGCCAGCAGGATCTGCAGGTAACAGGTGGCGTCTTCTTCCTCCACCGAATCGGTGGCATCGGTGTGCACCGCGGCGCGTTTTTCCGCAGGCAGCACGATCAGATGTCCGGCTTCGTGCAGGAGCGAATGCACCGGTGTGTCGTCGCGCACATACACATCGCAGCCGATGATGCCGGCCTCCGGTTCTCCCCAGAAACTGCCTGGAATCGCCGCGCCCGATTCCACACGATGCAGGCGCAAGCCATAGCGCGCGAGCAGGGCGGCAGGTGCGTCCAGGCCGATATCGGCCACGCAAAGAACATCGGCGGCGGTGGGTGTGGCAGTGGGGGCAGTGGTCACGCGCAATGGCTCGCGGTCAGGTCACATGCGACAACGGCACCGTGCGAACCCGGTGCCGTTCTGGGCGCTTACTTGTCGCCGTCTTCCGGCAGGGCGACCGAGATGTCCAGCACGTCATGCTCGCCGTCCTTGACCAGATCAACCCGCACCGCATCGGCGTCGATGTTGACGTACTTCTTGATCACTTCCAGCAGTTCGCGCTGCATCAGCGGCAGGTAATCCGGCCCGCCGCGATGGTTGCGCTCCTGCGCAATGATGATCTGCAGGCGGTTCTTGGCCGTCTCGGCGGTGTTCTTCTTGCTCTTGAGAAAATCGAGCAGGCCCATGCTTACCCTCCGAACAGCTTGCTGAAGAAGCCTTTCTTCTCCACGGATGTGAATCGCATCGGGCGCTCCTCGCCCATGATGCGGGCGACTGCGTCGTCATACGCCTGGCCGGCCGGGGACTCGGCATCCAGGATCACCGGCTCGCCCTTGTTGGAGGCGTTGAGCACGTCGCCGGATTCGGGAATCACGCCGATCGCCTTCAGGCCGAGCACTTCTTCCACGTCGGTGATGCTGAGCATCTCGCCGCCTTCCACGCGGCCGGGGCTGTAGCGGGTCAGCAACAGGAACGCCGGCACGGCCTTGCCTTCTTCGGCCTTGCGGGTCTTGGAATCGAGCAGGCCGATGATGCGGTCCGAGTCGCGCACCGAAGACACTTCCGGATTGACCACCACCACCGCGCGGTCGGCGAAATACATCGCCAGGAACGCGCCTTTTTCGATACCGGCCGGCGAGTCGCAGACGATGTAGTCGAAGCCGTCGGCGGCCAGGTCCTTGAGCACCTTTTCCACGCCTTCCTGGGTCAGCGCGTCCTTGTCGCGCGTCTGCGAGGCGGCCAGGACGTACAGGTTCTCGAACCGCTTGTCCTTGATCAGCGATTGCTTGAGCGTGGCTTCGCCGTGTACGACATTGACGAAGTCGTACACCACACGCCGCTCGCAGCCCATGATCAGGTCCAGGTTGCGCAAGCCAACGTCGAAGTCGATGACCGCCACCTTCTTGCCGCGTTTGGCCAGCCCGCAAGCCAGGCTTGCGCTGGTGGTGGTCTTGCCGACGCCGCCCTTGCCGGAGGTGACTACGATGATTTCAGCCAAAGGATTTCTCCGAATATTTCTGTGGTTGGGCCGCGTCAATCAAGCGCAGCGATCTTGATCTGATCCTGCTCCAGCCAGACCTGGACGGCCTTGCCACGCAGGTCCATGGGAACATCGTCCAGCACCTTGTAGTGGCCAGCGATGGCAACCAGTTCGGCGTGGAAGTCGCGGCAGAAGATGCGCGCGTCGGGGTTGCCCTGCGCGCCGGCCAGAGCGCGGCCACGCAGGGTACCGTAGATGTGGATGCTGCCGTCGGCGATGACCTCGGCCCCGGCACCGACCGTACTGAGTACGGTCAGGTCGCAGTTCTCCGCGTACAGCTGCTGACCCGAACGCACCGCGGTGCGCTGCATCCGGCCCGGAGCCGGTCGCGCGGCCGGCGGCGCGGGTTCGGCACGTGCGGGCGGCGGCGGTGGCGGCGGCGGACTGACCGCGCTCGGCTCGTACTGCGCGCGAAACTTGGCCAGCAGCGGCACGCCCAACTGCTGGGACAGCAGGTCGATCTCGCTGGTGCCGTAGGCCAGCGCCACCGGCAGCACGCCGGCATCGCGCAGACCTTCCAGCAGGGACTTGGCCGTGGCCAGGTCCGGCACCTGCGACAGCCCGCCGAAATCCAGGATCACCGCCGCACGGCCGAACAACTTGGGCGCGCGGCTCACGCGCTCGCGCATTTCCTGCACCAGCCGCGGCACATCCAGCGTCCGCACGCGCAGGTTGGCAATACCTACCTGGCCGATCTTCAGTTCGCCGGCCTGCTCAAAATCCACATTCACACTTGCCACAACTCAGCTCCCCGTCGATGGGCTAGCGGTGGTGGCGGCATGACGCGGCCGGCCCACCCACGGCAAGTGGTCGGGCAACTTGCCGCCATAGGTCTCCTTGACCCACCGATAGCTGCACATGTCTTTCATCAGCATGCTGGCGCGCACTTCCACGTCGGGCATGGTGTTCTGGCCAACCTCACGGAAGCCGAAGCTGCCATGGAACAGCAAGGCCGCATCTGCGCCATGGTCCAGAAACACCTCGCACGCCAGCTGCGGGTAACGCAGCTCGGTATAGCTCTGCACATCGGCATAGAACGCCCGCCCGACGCCACCGCCGCGGCGGCGGCTGGCGACCACGATGCGGTCGATATAGAAGAATTCCGGGTGGCGGTCCCGAAACCAGGCGAAATTGCTGCTGTCGTGCGCACTGCCGCTTCCGAAACCGACCAGAAACCCGGCCAGGTTGCCGTCGCGCTCGGCGACGCGGAAATATTCGGCCTGCGCGTAGAAACGTTGCAGCTTGGTTGAATCCAGCGGCAGGATCGCCAGTCCGGCATTGTTGTTCAGGGCCAGGACGGAATCGAGCTCGTGCTCGCGCACGTCGCGGATGACGATCGACATTGGGACTCCGTGGGGTAACGCCTCGACCCGAAATCGGATCTGCGTCGGATTATTACATGCGGGGCCTGAAGCGGCGACCCGCCACGTGCGATCGGCCGGCGCGCGGCAGGTGCCGGCATGCAACGGCGCGTCGGCACAGGCGCGGTGCGGGCCGGCATCCGCAATCCTTGCACGCCGGCATGCATGACTTCCGGCAAGAGGGCAGCGCGGTCGCTTACGCCTAAGATGCGGACATGTTGGGATACCTCAGTCATACGCGCGTCCTGCGCTTCGCCGGCCTGTTCACCTGGGCGATGATCGTCATGCCCCTGGTGTACACGTACTGGCCGCCGGCCGAAGAGGGCGACCACCGCAGCGTGGCCGAGGCGGTGATGATGTCGGCATTCTTCATCGGCTTCGGCGCCAGCTACTTCTGGTTGACCCGCGGCTTGAACAGCGGCGGCCACGCGCACTGGTACGACCGGCTGATCCTGTTGCTGCTCACCATCTGCGCGCTGGCGGTGAGCTATCTGAGCGGAACCGGGCTCGGCAGCATCCTGATGATGGTGGCGGCCGGGGTGATCCCGTGGCTGCTGCCGCTGCGCGTGGGCGTGCTGTGGTTGGTGCTGAGCCAGCTGGCGGTGCTGCCGGTGTTCTACTACCTGCGCCCGGACTTCACCCTGTTCGCGGCGTTGATGCAGTCGCTGTTGTACGGCGGCTTTTCGATGTTCATCTTCGTCACCAGCCTGGTGGCCCGCCAACAGACCGATGCGCGCGAAGAGCAACGCCGGCTCAATGCCGAATTGCGCGCCACCCGCGCGTTGCTGGCCGAGAGCGCGCGCATCAACGAGCGCACCCGTATCTCGCGCGAGCTGCACGATCTGCTGGGCCATCACCTCACCGCGCTCAGTCTCAACCTCGAAGTGGCCGGTCACATCACCGAGGGGCAGGCCCAGGAGCATGTGCGCCAGGCGCACACGCTGGCCAAGTTGTTGCTCACCGATGTGCGCGAGGCGGTCAGCCATCTGCGCGACAGCGGTGCGATCGACCTGGAAGCGGCGCTGCGCCCGCTGGTCACCCAGGTGCCGTCGTTGGATATCCATCTGGACATCGCCCAGCCGCTGACCCTGGACGACCCCGAGCGCGCCCACGTGCTGCTGCGCTGCACCCAGGAAATCATCACCAATGCGGTGCGCCACGCCGGCGCGCGCAACCTGTGGATCCAGGTGCGCCGCGATGCCGATACGGTGCTGATCGACGCCCGCGACGACGGCCACGGCGCCGATGCGGTCGCGCCCGGCAACGGGCTGCGCGGCATGCGCGAGCGGTTGAACCAGTATGGTGGGCAGCTCGAAATTCAAACCCGGCGGGGTGACGGCTTTGGCCTGCGCATCGCTGTTCCAGGCGCGCCGGCACTGATGCCTGCGGCCGTGACTCAAGGAGTGTTGTGATGATCCGTGTGTGCCTGGTCGACGATCAAACCCTGGTGCGCCAGGGGATCCGCTCGCTGTTGGCGCTGGACGACGGCATCGAGGTAGTGGCCGAGGCCTCCGACGGCAAGCAGGCGGTGGAGCAGATTCCGCAGATCCAGCCGGACGTGGTGCTGATGGACATGCGCATGCCGGTGATGTCCGGGCTGGAAGCGCTGCAGATGCTCTCGCGCAACGGCACCCTGCCGCCGACCATCATCCTGACCACCTTCGACGACGACCAATTGGTATTGGCCGGGCTCAAGGCCGGCGCCAAGGGCTACCTGCTCAAGGACGTCTCGCTGGAACAACTGGTCGGCGCCATCCGCACCGTCGCCGAAGGTGGTTCGCTGGTGCAGCCGGCAGTGACCCAGCGCCTGCTCTCGGGCCTGGAGCACATGCGCAACGAGTTCGTTAGCCTGGACCGGCCCGATCCGCTCACCGACCGCGAGACCGAGATCCTGCGGCTGATGGCGAGCGGGTTCTCCAACAAGGAAATCGCCAACTCGCTGGGTGTGGCCGAAGGCACCATCAAGAATCACGTCTCCAACATCCTCTCCAAGCTCGGCGTACGCGACCGCACCCGCGCGGTGCTGAAGGCGTTCGAGCTGCAGTTGGTGTGAGATCGGCGCCGCACCGCCAAGCTCGACGCCGCGCCAGCCTGCAGCAAGGGCGGAGCTCGCATTCAGGACGCTGCAGCGCCGGTGGGACTGCCAGACGGGCGGCCCGGTGCCGCCTGGCAGCTGCAACATCACACGCACGCAGCACGTGATGTGCATGATAGCGGCGCGCAATCGCCCAAACCCTTGTGCAGGTTGGGATTGCGCATCCCCTACGCGCTGCGTTGCGCGGTGAATGACACCGCAAGACCGCGCTACCCGTCGCACAACTGAACATCTTTCTCGAAGCCTGCTAGGATGGTGGCTTCGCTTCACTCAACCCGGCCGTGGGATCGGCCCCGGAGACCTCCTGAATGACCCGTATTATCGAGTTCCTGATCGCCTTGGGGATCGTGGCTGGCTTGTTTGTCGTGGTGGGCTTGGTGTTGCCCTCGGAGCGGCAGATGTCCGAGAGTGTTGAGACCAACCGCAGGATGACGATTGTTTACGACACCGTGAACAGCTTCCGTCGTTTCAAGGATTGGAACCCGCTTGTGCTGCGTGACCCGAAGATCCAGCTGAAGCTGGCCGGCCCGGAAGAGGGCAAGGGTGCACGCGTCGAATACAGCTCCACCGAGGGCTATATCGGCAACGGCAGCTGGGAGATCAAAAACAGCGTCAAGAACGAGCGTGTCGAGATCGCGATCGAAGATCCCACCAAGGGCTACGACAAGGTCACCAATTTCACCCTGGTGCCGACCGGCAAGAACAACAAGAACGTCAAGATCACCCAGGATTACAGCGTCAAGTACGGCTGGAACCTGTTCGGTCGCTATGCCGGTCTGTACGTCAGCCGCCACGTGGGCGACGACCTGAAGCTGGGTCTGTCGCGTCTGGCGACCGCGCTGGCCACCGTGCCGAACTTCGACTACCGCGCCGAGCTTGACGGCAAGCCGGTGTTGAGCGACCTGAAGATCGTCGATGTGCCGGCCGAGGACCTGTTGGTCGTCACCGCGGGCAACATCGATCGTGACAACGAGACGATCAAGAAGTCGATCAAGGACAACCAGGAGTGGATCAAGCGCGTGATGGATTCCAACGGCCTTGAAGCGGTTGGTCCGGTGCGCATCGTGACCACCGACTTTGCGTCCGACAAGTACGCCTTCGACGTGGTGCAGCCGGTGCGCAAGCGCGCTGGTGGCGCTCCGAAGACCGACGCCAAGGCCGACACTGCCAAGACCGACGCCAAGAAGGACGACGCGGCTGGCGCGGCACCTGCCGATGCAACCCCGGTGGCTGCGACCGGCGACGAGCTGAAGCTCAACATTCCGTCCGAAGCACCGGTGAAGTACCAGCGGGTTCCGGCGCACCGTTCGGCGTTTGCGACCTACGCAGGCCATATGGCCGGTCTGGACGCAGTGCGTAACTCGTTGCGTGCCTGGGCTGCCACCAGTGGCATGGACGTGACCGATCGTCCGTACGAAGCCTGGAAGGGTGGCGTGGACAAGTCGTTCACCCAGGACGGTACGTACGACGTCTACTGGGCCATCAAGTAATCGTCTCACCGCGATGAGCTGATCCAGACGAAAACGCGCCGCAGACTTGCGGCGCGTTTTTTTTTGCGCTGCGGCGCTGCTATGGAAGTTGCCTGCATGTCTTTGCTTGATCGTCGCAAGAAACACCCCTCGCTGCTGGCGTTCTGCGGTGGCCTGTTGGCGGCCATTGCCGTCGGTCTATCGGCCTATGCCTCGCACGGCGTTGCCGATGCGGTGGTGCAGTCGCGGTTGCAGCTGGCGTCCTTGTACGCATTCGGCCATGGCGCGGTCCTCACCGTGCTGGGCGCCACCGAAACGCGCGCGCTGGGCAGGGTGGGCTTGTACCTGTTGTTGCTCGGCACCTTGCTGTTTACCGGTAGCCTGGTCGGGGGCGCGCTGCTGCAGTGGCCGACCACCCTGGCGCCGGTCGGCGGAGTTGGCCTGATGCTGGGCTGGGTGGTGCTGGCCATCGGTGCGTTGAGGCGCTGAGCATGCCGCGCCATGCCCGCGGATTCGATGTGGAGGCTGCGTTCGCGTACCTGTCCCGGCGCGATCGCGCGCTGGGCGCGTGGATGAAGCGCATTGGCCCGATCGCCCCGCAACCAGGGTGGCACAAACCCTTCGATCCGGTGGATGCGCTGGCACGCGCCATCCTGTTTCAGCAACTCAGCGGCAAGGCGGCGTCGACCATCGTGGCGCGGGTGGAAGTGGCGATCGGCGCGCAGCGGCTGCATGCGGACACCCTCGGCCGTATCGACGATGCGGCACTGCGTGCCTGCGGCGTTTCCGGCAATAAGGCGCTCGCGCTGCGCGATCTGGCGCGGCGCGAAAGCGAAGGCGAGATTCCCTCGCTGCGCAGACTCGCTTTCATGGACGAGGACGCCATCGTGCAGGCGCTGGTGCCGGTGCGCGGCATCGGCCGCTGGACGGTGGAAATGATGCTGATGTTCCGCCTGGGCCGCCCGGATCTGTTGCCCATCGACGACCTGGGCGTGCGCAAAGGGGCGCAGCGCGTGGACAAGCAGGAGCAGATGCCTACGCCCAAGGACTTGGCTGCTCGCGGCGAACGCTGGGGCCCGTACCGCACCTATGCCGCGTTCTATCTGTGGAAGATTGCCGACTTCAGTGTGGCGACCAAGGTGCCGACACCGCGTTCGCAGGAGTAGGGCGCTCGCACGCGGGTCAGACGCGACGGGCGGTAATCTCCAGCCGCGCTACGTGGCGTATGAGGTTCGGCCGGCTCATCTGGCCGACCAACGCCAATGCCACGGTTCGTAGACGATGCCATGCGGGTTGTTGCGTGGATAACTCAGGCGGTAGCCGAACGCGTGCGTGTGGCTGCACAACCAGGCGAATGCGGGCGTGGCTTCGAAGGACTCTTCGGCCGGCGGCTCGCCCGGTGTGCCCAGGTCCAGTGCGTCGCCGCTGTGGTGTTCGCTGAAACCCGGCGCCGCGTTGACCGTGAGGATCTGCTCCAGGGTGAGCCCGCGCGCGAACTTGCGCTCGAAGATGCCCAGTTGGTAGTCGTGGCTGCGGTAGCCGGAAATCGCATCGAGCACGATGTCTGCGCGCAGCGCAGCCGCACGCATCCGTCGCCATGCGCGTGCAGCACCAGCGCTGAGCCATAACGGACGGCCGAAGCGATCGCGTCCGGCAAACTGCAGTGCAGCCGGTTCGGCGATCAACTGCAGGCCCGTCCGTTGCACGTAGTCGTCGGCGACGAGCCCGAGCTGGCTCAGCCGGCGCTGCAATCCGTCGATCGCCAGCGTATCGTCGTGTACCTGGCCGTTGCGGCCGGTTGCGCTCTGCAGACGGTCCAATGCTTCGTCCAGGCCAGGCTCGCGTGCCAGCCGCGGGATCAGCGGCATCAGACCCTGCGGAAGATGTGCAGCCAGATAGCGCCCATCGCGTTTGCGTCGCAATAGCCAGTCGGCCTGTGCCAGCACACGCGCATCCGCATTGCCGCGCGCGCGCAGCAGATCGGCCGGCCACAGCTCGATCGCGCTGGTATTGAGGAGTGCACGTTGAGGATGATGCATCTACGCAGCTTAGCGTTTGCCAGGTGAGTGCTGCCAGTCCAGCCGGGCGCTGTGACCACGCGCCAAGCCACACGCACGAACCGCTATACCGCTGCGCAGGCGCGTCCGGAAGATCGACGGCGCGTGATCAATTTTCGGATGTTTCTTTTCCGCCCTGCGGCTTCGGTAGCCGGCCAGCCTTGCGTAACGCATCGCGCAGCACGTACTCGATCTGCGCATTGAGGCTGCGCAATTCGTCGTCGGCCCAGCGCTGCACGGCGGCCAACACATCGGCATTGATACGCAGTGGGTAGGCTTTTTTTTCGCTCATTTGCCGTCTCTGCGGCCGCCGTGACGGCGCAGGTGCATCAGCATCGACACGATCAACGCGTTGACGCCGACGAGCATGCCGATCACCACCGCATAGATACCGGCGCGGTTGTCGCCGGCCCAGTACAGGCACGCAGCGCCGACCAGGATCACCAGGCTGATCAGCGCCCAGCGCAGGCCCAGGCCGCGTGCGCGGTCGTCGTCGTCCGCGCCGATGGACGCGGCGATGGCCAGCGCGGGCAAGCCGGAAAGCGCAACCACCAGGGGCACCATGATATTCATCGGATCGATCTCGGAGTGGCTGATGCAACAGAAGCAAGTCGTCGCCAGGGCGGGCATGGAGGGTGCGCCCACACGCGCAGTGTACGAGTGGCGCATGCCGATGCCGAACCGTGGCTGCGCCCGGACGGCAGTGAGCGCAGCTGTTTTATCGGTTGCCCTCAATACAGCGAGCCGGCGTTGACCACCGGTTGGGTCCCGCGATCGGAACACAACACGGTGAGCAGGTTGCTGACCATATGCGCCTTGCGCTCTTCGTCCAGTTGCACCACGCCATTCTTCTGCAACTCCGACAGCGCCATTTCGACCATCCCGACAGCGCCGGCGACGATGCGCGAGCGTGCTGCGATCACCGCATTGGCCTGCTGGCGCTGCAGCATGGCCTGGGCGATTTCCGGCGCATAGGCGAGGTGGCTGATGCGCGCCTCGATCACGTCCACGCCGGCCTGGGTCAGGCGCTCGTCCAGATGGCGCTTGAGCTGCTCGCTGATTTCCGCCGGATGGCTGCGCAGCGAAATCTGGCCGTCTTCGTGCTGGTCGTACGGATAGCTGGTCGCCATCGCGCGCAGCGCCGCTTCGGACTGGATATGCACGAAGCTCTCGTAGTCGTCGACGTTGTAGACCGCTTCGGAGGCATCCAGCACCTGCCAGACGATCACCGCCGCGATTTCGATCGGGCTCCCATCCAGCTCGTTGACCTTGAGTCGTCCGCTTTCGAAATTGCGCACGCGCTGGCTGACGCGACGCTTGGCGTAGAACGGCACATTCCAGCGCAGGCCGGCGTCCTTGACGGTCCCGACGTACTTGCCGAACAGGCTCAATACCGCGGCCTGGTTGGGCTCCAGCGTATACAGGCCGGCCAACATGAAAATGCACGCCGCCGCGACCAGCACTGCAGCGACGAACGCGCCTGGCGTGACGCTGGTGCCGGCCATCATTGTCAGCACGTACCAGCCGGCACCGAGGAGGCCGGCGCCTGCAACGAGGACGACAGGAATGCCGGGTAACGAACCAATCGGCTTCTCTTTCATGAGCGCGAGTCCTTATGGAGTGGTAAAAAGATATCAATGTGATATCATTTAAACAACTGCCGTTCGTCGGCGTGGCAGCGGGCAACCGTTAGAATGGCGGCCCCCTCTCGCTCTGGATCGCGCTCATGACCACTCTCGGCACGCCGTTATCGCCTTCTGCCACCCGCGTGTTGTTGCTGGGCTCAGGCGAACTGGGCAAGGAAGTGGCGATCGAGCTGCAGCGTTTCGGTGTGGAAGTGATCGCAGCCGACCGCTATGCCAATGCACCGGCAATGCAGGTGGCGCACCGCTCGCATGTGCTGGACATGCTCGACCCCGCCGCATTGCGCGCGCTGATCGCCAGCGAGCAGCCGCATCTGATCGTGCCGGAGATCGAGGCGATCCATACCGAGACCCTGGTGGCGCTGGAACGCGAGCAAGGCCAAAAGGTCATCCCGACCGCGCGTGCCGCCCGCCTGACCATGGACCGCGAAGGCATTCGCCGCCTGGCCGCCGAAACGCTGGGCTTGCCGACCTCGCCGTATCGCTTTGTCGATACCGTCGAGGAGTATCGCGATGCAATCGCCGCGGTGGGCTTGCCATGCGTGGTCAAGCCGGTGATGTCGTCCTCGGGCAAGGGCCAGAGCACCCTGCGTAGCGAGGCCGATATCGATGCGGCGTGGGCGTATGCGCAGACCGGCGGGCGTGCCGGTGCCGGTCGCTGCATCGTCGAAGGCTTCATCGATTTCGATTACGAAATTACCTTGCTCACCGTGCGGCATGCCGGCGGCACCTCGTACTGCGACCCCATCGGGCATTGGCAGCAGGACGGCGACTACCGCGAAAGCTGGCAGCCGCAGCCGATGTCGGCCGCTGCGTTGCGCCGCTCGCAGCAGATCGCCAAGGCCATCACCGACGAGCTCGGCGGCTGGGGCCTGTTCGGCGTGGAGTTGTTCGTCAAGGGCGACGAGGTGTGGTTCAGCGAAGTCTCGCCGCGCCCGCACGACACCGGCCTGGTCACGCTGGTCTCGCAGGAACTGAGCGAATTCGCGCTGCACGCCCGCGCCATCCTTGGCCTGCCGGTGGGCGCGCAGGACGGCGGCGTGATCCGTCAGGCCGGCCCTTCGGCGTCGTGCGCGTTGCTGGCGCACGGCAATGGCGTGCCGGTGTTCGATAACGTGGCCGAGGCACTGCGCGACCCGGACACCGCACTGCGCCTGTTCGGCAAGCCGCGCGTGGACGGCCATCGCCGCGTCGGCGTCACCCTGGCGCGTGCGGACAGCATCGATGCCGCGCGTGAGAAGGCGCGCGTCGCTGCTGCGGCGTTGACGATCCAGCTGCAGGCCTGAGCGGCGTAGGTCAGACGCAGTGCTGCGCACGGCTGCATTGCGTCGACGCGGCAAGGGCGCTCGGGATTGATGCGGACGTCTTCCCGAGGATGCCTGACGCAGCTGATTGATTGCCCCTGGTGACGCCACGTCATCGGTCACCGCAAGCAGCACGGCGCCCGACGAGCTGCTCGTGCGTGGATCTTTTTCCAGCCGGGTGCCGAGACCGCAGATGGGCAAGCAACTCGCTGCTCCGAATCCCTAATCCCAACTCCCCAACCCCCCGCTACTCCGCCACATCCACCCACACCGCATGATGGTCGCTGCCATCGGCAATCGCCGCCTCCGGCGCGTTGCTGGCCGGCCAGAAAATGCCGCTGCCGATCAGGGTGAACTGGTGCGATGGCAGCACGTAGTCCAGGCGCATGGTGCCGGCCTGCGGGCCGAAGTCGCCGGTGACCTGGTGCGGGTCGCCGCTGTGGGCGATGCCCAACGCGGCGTATTCGGCGGTTTTTTCCGGGCCGCCATCGCTGCGCGGGGTGGGGTACTGCAGCACGCGCGGGTGGTTGATCAAGGCGCGGATCGCCTCATGGCGGCCGGCGCCATCGACCGGGTCGTTGTTCAGATCGCCCAGGATGACGAAGCGCGCATCGGCAGCCAAGCCGCCGCAGCCGCCCTTGTCGTCGCAGAGCCAGCGTTGGCTTTCGGGTGCGTTGTCCAGGTAGGCGCGCCACAACTGCAGCTCGTCGTGGTTGCGCGCGGCGTTGCGTTTCTCGGCACCGTCGAACACCGGTGGGGTGGGGTGCGACACCAGCGCATGCACGACACCCACCGGCGTGCGCACCGGCACATCCCAATGCGATTTGGACGACAGCCGCAGCTGTGCCCAGATGGCATCGCTGTAGTACGACGTCTTGCTGGCCGGATCGATCGGCCGCAGCGCGCCAGGTAGCGCGCTCCACTTCAGCAACTGGAAGCTCCGCACCGCCTGCGCATCGATCGGGTAGCGCGACAACACCAGCATGCCGTACTGGCCAGGATGCAGCCCGTAGCCCCACGCGTCGTTGCCACGCGCGCGGCCTTCGCCGCCGGCGCTGCCGTTGTTGTCCAGATCCAGGCCGCTCGGCACGCCGGTATTGACCGGTGCCAGATAGCGGTACGGATAACGCAACGCCTCGCCGCCGCCCGGCTGGGCCACTTGCAGATAGCGTTGCTGGAACAGATCGGCAGCACGGTGTTCCGGGTCGAAGTCGAACTCGTTGAGCAGCACCAGGTCCGGGCGCACGCGCTGCAGTACCGCAGCGATCTTGCGCGCATGCGCGCTGTCGCCCTGCAGCTCGCGTATCAGGCCGCCGGCCTCGTCCGAATACAGCGAGGTGTTGTAGGTGGCGATGCGCAGCTGTGCCGCGGCCGGCCGGGCGGCGAGGGTGTCGGTCTGCATCGTGGGCGAGGGCGCGGGGTGGGCGCAGGCCGCGCACAGGGCGGTCAGCGTGAGCAGCAGGAAAGGTTTGATCATTGCGAGATTCTCGCATGCGGGATGCGACACGCCGATGTCGCAATCCGGCGGTTCAGTCGGCCGATGCGTGGGCGGGCAAGCCGCGCCAGTGGCGGCCATCGTAGGCTTCCAGTGCACTGAAGCGGCGCTTGTAGTTCATTTTCGCGTGGCCATTGATCCAGTACCCCAGATACAGGTGCGCGCGTCGCTCGCGTTGCGCCCACTGGATCTGCTGCAGGATCGCGAACGTGCCCAGGCTGCGCGCTGCCGCCTCCGGCGCGTAGAACGTGTAGACCGCCGACAACGCATGCTCGGTGACATCGGTCACTGCAACCGCCAGCAGCCGGCCGGGCAGGTGCGCGATGGCCGGTTCGCGGATCTCCAGAAAGCGCCCGTGCGACCAGCCGCCGATCAGGAACTGGTCGAATTCGGTGGCGCCATGTTCGTCCATGCCGCCGCCGGGATGCCGGTGCTTGAGGTACTGGCGATAGAGCGCCAGTTGTTCGTCGGTGCGCTCGGCGGCCACCACGCGGACCACCAGATCCTGGTTGCGCGCCAGGCAACGGCGTTGGCTGCGGTCTGGATGGAACGCATCCACCGCGATGCGTACCGGCACGCAGGCACGGCACCGTTCGCAGTGCGGCCGGTAGACCAGGTCGCCGGAGCGACGGAACCCCCATGCCAGCGCTTGCGGATAAATCGCCCCCAGGCGCGGATCGTGCGGGTCCAGCACCAGATCGCGCGCCTGCCGGTCGGACCAATAGCCACAGGCATGCTCGCCGGTCTGGAACAGGCGCAGGTCGTCGTGGGTGTCGGCATGGATGGCCATGGCCGAAGGATAGCGCCTGCGCGTCGCAGCAGCGGCGACTGTCCGCCGGATGAATACGTCCGGCCTGGGCGTCAACGCGCGCAGCGATGGCTCGTTGATGAGGGTGTTGGTGGCAGCGCACGGATGATCCGCACGCACCACCCACGCGATGCGGCCCATGCAGGTGCCGCGTGTGGTTCCTATCTTCCAGGAGTGTCTCATGACGTCACGCAAACCCTTTCTCGCCCTGGCCGTGCTGGCCGCGCTGTCCGCTGGCACCGCATTCGCCGCCACCGTGCCGGCTCCCGGCGATGCGCCGCGGCCTGCCAAGCTCGACAAGAGCGGCGATGGCGTGATCGACCGCAGCGAAGCGGCTGCCGATCCGACGCTGGCCGCGCAGTTCGATACGTTGGACACCAACAAGGACGGCAAGCTGTCGCGCGACGAGCGCCCGCATCATCGTGGCCCTGGGCGCGATGGGCGCGGCGGACGTGGCGAATGGATGGCCAAGCTCGATACCAACAAGGATGGCCGTATCAGCCGCGAAGAAGCCAAGGCCGACCCCAAGTTCGCTGCACGCTTCGACCAGATGGATCTCAACAAGGACGGCTTCGTCGACCGTGCCGACCGTGAGTTGCGCATGCAGCAGCATCGCGACGCGTGGTTTGCCAAGGCCGATACCGACAAGGACGGCAAGCTGAGCAAGGCCGAGTTCGATGCCGCGTCCAAGTGGCGTGGCGGGCACGGACCGGGTGGGATGGGCAGGCACGGCGACGATGGCAAGCCGGCACCGGCCGCCGCACCTGCGACGAACCGCTGAGGCATCGCCGACTGCGGCACTCGTTGCGTATTGGCGAGTGCCGCTTGGGTGAGTGGTGGGTTCACCAGTTGTTTGCAGTACGTAACAAGGCGCCGATCGACCGCGCCCTTCCGCCTGGCGGGAGGGCGCTTGCGTTTGGGACAGACGCTGAGCGCGGGCACAACGCTCAGTCGTGCTTCCACGAGGTGGGAACCGGATTGGAGACGGTGTTTTTCTCCAGCGTGTAGGTGCCGTTCTGCTGCGCGATCGCTTCGCCGGTGTCGACGATGGCGTTCTGGATGAAGACATTCTGCTGCTCGCCGCGCACGAAGGTCAGCTGGTGGAACGCGGTCTTGTTGCCCCAGTCTTCCGAGGGCAGGGAGATGAACCGGATGGTGTAGGTCTGGTCGTCGAATGTTCCCTGCAGGACATAGACGCCGTAATGGTTTTCGCCCTGGGAAATGATTTTGTACATGCCGTTGCTGAAATAATAGATTTCCGCGTCGGGGAACGGCTTCTTGTCGTAGAGCTTGCGGTAGTGAAGCACCTGCTTGAAGGTGGGTGCTCCGAAACTCACCGACAGCGTCTTGCCATCGGGGGACTTGGTGAGTCCGTCCGCATGCGCGCTCATGCGGACCATCATCAGCAGACTGGTGAACAGACTTGCCTTCACTTCATGACTCCGTGGTCTGGTTGAATCCTGCCTGCTTATAGCAGCGCGGGCGTTGCCCGATGACAGCGATGGTCGGATACGAATCCATCACTTCGGATCATGGAGCGTGGCTCGCCGCGCGCCTCCCCTCGCACGCAGACCACATTGAGCCGGATCCATCGCGCACGCCACCAGGTTGCCGTATGCAGTTGTCGCGTCGGCGTGCGCTTGGCTCGGCGTCGGCGTGTCATCGTCTTGGAAAAGTTTGCCGCTGCCGAACCAGCGGTGATATCCGGTCGGCTCAGAGCATTCCTGACTGCATGTAGTGCCGCACGACGGGCACAATGACAGCCGCAGTGCTCACCAGCATCGCGCCGGGACTGAACATGCAGCGGTACAACAGCGGCGCCCGGGTGGCGCCGTGTCTGCGCGCATCGCGTTCGAGCATGGGGCGCATGACGCGTGGCAGGATGCGCAGGGATTGATAGTTGAGTACCGCCATGCCTGCGCACAGCGTCAGAACCGATACCCACGCGCCTGCGTGCAGGTATTTCAGCACCAACGTGCTGCCGCATACCAGCACCGAGGTCAGCGTGGTGACGTGCACGAACCGACGGATCGCCGCTGCCTCGCTGGCGGTCTGTGCGAAGCGCAGCAGGTACCAGTACGTCCAGTAGGTACCGATCCCGGCAACCAGCACCGCGCACGCAGCGAACAGTGCCGGCATGCCGAGCCAGAGGCTGAGCGCGCCAGCGGCGCCGCCCCCACCCAGCGCCGAGCCGCTCAACCCGCTCGCGCCCAGTTTTCCCGCGCCTCCGATGCCCGTCAGCACAACCGCCGCGCTAGCCTTGCCCGGCGCGCCCAACAGGCTGGCCGAGCTCACTGCGCTGGCGAATGCCATGCCGGGTGCGCTGCGACGCGCGAACTCGCCGAACCGGCGCAGCAGCTCGCTGCGTACGCTGGCACGTGCGCGCGACAGGCGCTTGCGTACTGCTGCATCGCTGAGCCCAAGCAGCGAGGCAACCTGTTGCGAGCTCTGGCCTTCGCGGTAATACAACAGCAGCGTTTCGCGACTTTCTTCCGGCAATGCAGAAATGATGTCGAGCGCGGCGATCTCTTCTTCCACCTGCAGCAACTGCTCGGCGGGCGAGGGCGCCGGGTCGGCGGCCATCGCAATGGCAAGCTCGGCCGCTTCACCACTGAGCGCGCGATGGCGGTTGGCGCGCAGCCAGTCGCGCGCCAGGTTGCGGGTGATCTGGCGCAGCCAGGGCAGGAAGCTGGCCGGCTGATGCAGTTGCGCCAGCCGCTGCCAGGCACGCAGGAAGGCCTCCTGGGCAATGTCTTCGCTGGCTGCGATGTCGCGGGTGATCGCCAGCGCGATCGCAGTCACCGTGTTCTGGCACGCAAGCACGATGCGCCCGTAAGCCTGCTGGCAGCCAGCCGCGGCGCTGGGCAGGTCGCGTTGCAACATCAGATTCAGCGTGTCGGCGTTCATCGGCGCAATCCATGTCCTGATGCCAGCATGACGCAGGCCGGCGACGGATGTGACCGCGCCGACGAGCATGCCTGCCGTACCAGCGGGTGACCGCGCTGGCCAGCCGCGTTCAGCGGGTCGGCTGGATCCGTACGCGCACTTCGTCGTCTTCTGCTGCCGGTGGTGCGCCATCTGGCGCTGGCGTCCGTTGCGATGCCGGCTGGGCCGCTGGTGCCACTTGCGTCGGCGCGCTGCGGTGGCGCATCACCACCACCATCGCCACGGCGCCGATCACCAGCAGCAACACCAGGCGGATACGCCAAGCCCAGCTGCGCGCATTGGAGCTGGAGCCGTTTTCACCCTCGCGGAAGGTGTATTCCACATTCGGCAGGTCGCGGCGGGTGGTGTCCAGCAGGCGGGCGTCGCGCAGCAGCTCGCGTGCGCGCGGCTGGTCGTTGGCATGCACGATCCAGACGGTGGGCTGCGCCTGGGCGTTGCTCTGCTCCAGGTAGCTGAACTGGCCGCCTCGCTTGCTTTGATACGAGCGACCGTTGCTGATGCGGATCTCGATTCCCGCATCGCGCAAGAGATTGGCCACGCCTTCGGCGGTTTCGATACGTTGACTGCTGAAGATCTTGCGCATGGTGGAAAACGCCGTTGGGTCCGGAACAGATGGCGCCGTCGAGGCGCCAGTTCAAGATGAAACATCAAGGTGCGGGTGATGCGGTCAGGTGATCGCATGCGCATGCCCATGGCAGGCAAGCATGCCAGCTTGCGGTGTCTGCAGTGCGCGGGGCGCGGTGGCCGGTTGCCTTCGACCCAGTCGGGGTGCGCACTGGCCTCACGCAGCGTGCCGCGCTGTCGCGGTGTGCGGTCTACCCCCTGGCCGGCACGGCAATCGCGCTGCCCTCAGGCACTACCCGGATCAGGCCTTCCTGCGTGGTGCTAGCCACCAGCACGCCGTCGCGGGTGAAAAACTGTCCGCGGGCCAGACCGCGTGCGCCCTGCGCGGTGGGGCTGTCGAGCGAGTACAGCAGCCAGTCGTCGGTACGGAACGGACGATGAAACCACAGGGCATGATCGAGCGAGGCCATCTGCACGTTCGGCGTGTAATAGCTGATGCCGTGCGGAAATGTCGAGGTGCCGAGCAACTGGAAATCCGACGCGTACGCAAGCAGCGCTTGATGCAAGCCAACATCCTCGCCGATGGGATCGTTCAGGCGCAGCCACATCTGCTGGAACGGCGGGCGCTTTGGCGGCTTGAGTTCGTCGCGCGGAAAGACATGGCGAAACTCGAACGGGCCGCCGCGCGACAGCCAGCGCTGCACCTTGGCCGGCAGCTTGGCCAACACCTCCGGTGCCAGCGGTGCGGCCGGTTCGATGTCTTCCGGTGGCGGCACCACCGGCATCGCCGACTGATGCTCGGCGCCGTCTTCGCGCTCCTGAAACGAGGCGGCGCAGAAAAAGATCACCTTGCCGTGCTGGATCGCCGTGACCCGGCGCACCGAGAAACTGCCGCCATCGCGGGTGCGATCGACGTCGTAGACGATGGGGTGGTCGATATTGCCGGCACGCAGGAAATACGCATGCAGCGAATGCGCCTGACGCCCGTTTTCGACCGTGGCCTGCGCTGCCGACAACGCCTGGCCCAGCACCTGCCCGCCGAACACGTATTTGGTGCCAATGTCGCGGCTCTGGCCACGGAACAGGTTGTCTTCCAGGCGCTCCAGCGACAGCAGGCTGATCAGTTCGGAGACGACGGGTTCGGCGGTGGCGGACAAGGGGCTGGCCTGGGCATGCAACGGATTGCGAGTATACCGGCCCGCCCAAGGGGCGCCGCGGGGGCGGGGTTCAGGCCTTCTGCAGGCGCGCCACCAGGCCATGCAGCGCGGTCTGCGCATCCGGCGCGTACCAGCCATCGATGAAGCGCTCCAGCTGGATCAACTCCGGCGCCAATGCCGCACGCAGGTCGGCACGCGCAATCGCGCGCGTGGTCAACATCGGTTGGCGGGGAAGCTGCTGCAGCTCCTGCAGCCACGCCACCGCGCGTGCGGTGACCAGCTCGCCATCGACCAGTTCGTCCACCAGTCCGATCGCGACCGCCTGTTCGGCCGGCAGCAGGTGCCCGGAGATCAGCAGGCGCTCGGCGCGATGCGCACCCACCACGCGGCGCAACAGGCGTTGGATCCCCTCTGGCGCAGCAAGGCCTACCTGCACTTCGTTGAGGCCGATCGTATAGGGTCTTGCGGTATCGGCACTGCGCGCCATCACCCGGTAGTCGCAGCACAACGCCAGCACGCAGCCGCCGGCCGGCGCATGCCCGCCGATGGCCGCTACCACCGGCACGCGGCTGTTGGCCAGCGCCTGCGCCGCATCGAAGAACGCGGTCCAACTAGCCAACAGCGCCGTGCGGTCGGTACCGTGCGCCAGCAGATGCGGCACATCCATGCCGCCGGAAAAAATCCGCTCGCTGCCCGACAGCACGATGCCATCGACTTCCTCGCCCGCCTGCCGCACCGCGACGCTCAATGCCTGGCACAACGCGCTGTCCAGCGCGTTGACCGGCGGGCGCGCCAGACGGATTTCGCGAAGACGGCCATGGTCTAAGATCTGGATGCTCATTCGGGGCTCCTGGAGGTCAGGTCATGATAGACGGCAGTCGAAGCAGGCGGGGTAGGTGGGCCGGCGTGGTACTCGCGGCGTTGGCGCTGGCGGCAAGTGCGGGCGTGTCGGCGCAATGCCTGCCCGAATTCAAGAATGGCTGGATCCGCATCCCGCCGCCCGGTGGCATGGGCATGGCGGCCGGGTTCGGGCAATTTCATAACGGCTGTGCGCAGCCGCTGAAGATCACTGCTGCCAACAGCAGCGTATTTGCCGATGTCTCGTTGCACGAAACCACCCAGGTCAATGGCGTCAGCCGCATGCGTGCGGTGCCCGAACTGGCATTGCCTGCCGGCAAATCGGTGCCGCTGGCGCCGGGTGGCCTGCACCTGATGTTGATGGATGCCAATGCGCCATTGCAGGAAGGTGCGCAGGTGCCGGTGAGCTTTACCCTGCAGGACGGTCGCCAAATCAAGGCCACCTTGGAAGCACGCAAGCGCGCGCCCGGGTCTTGAGTGTCTGATGGCCGTTGCGCGCGTGCGCCGGCATTGAAATGAAAGCGGCGGCTCCACACGGAGCCGCCGCCGATCTTTCGCGCTGCTGCAACGTCAGCGAAGCAGCCGATGGGAATTCAGCTGCTGGCCGCGCGCACCGCATCCGGCAGCGCGGCGCTCTTGCCGGTCTGCGTATCGATCCACACCACGACCACGTTGCCATCGGAGTACAGCTTGCTGTCGTCCTTCTGGTCGAAGATGCGGTGGCCGATGGTCACGCTGCTGGTGCCCAGGCGTTCGACGAACAACTCGACGGTGATGTCGTTGGGCCAGATCAACGGTTGCTTGTAGTTGACGTTGGTGGCCGCAACCACCGGCGCGATGTGGTCGGTCATCGCCACGCCTTGCACGCCCAGCATCCAGCGCACGCGCGCTTCTTCCAGATAGGAAATGTACTTGGCGTTGTTGACGTGGCCCATGCTGTCCATGTCGCGCCAGCGCACGCTGATGGGGATGCGTGCCAGGATCTTGTGTTCGCTCATCAGCTTGCCTTCTTCTTCGCAGTCTTCTTGGTGGCGGATGTGGCGGCCTTGGCCACCTTCTCCGGTTTGATCTTGCGCGGAGGGCGCGCATCGGGCTTGTTGGCCATCGCCGCCGGACGCGTTTCGCGCGCCTTCACCGATGGCAGCATCTTGGCCAGGAACTGCCCCGTGTAGGACGCCTTGTGTGCAGCCACATCTTCCGGCGTGCCGGAAATCAGGACGGTGCCGCCGCGATGTCCGCCTTCCGGGCCCAGGTCCACGATCCAGTCGGCGGTCTTGATCACGTCCAGATTGTGTTCGATCACCACCACGGTGTTGCCTTCGTCGCGCAGCTTGTGCAGCACGCCAAGCAACGCTTCGATATCGTGGAAGTGCAGGCCGGTGGTCGGTTCGTCCAGGATGTACAAGGTGCGTCCGGTATCGCGACGCGACAGTTCCTTGGACAGCTTGACGCGCTGCGCTTCACCACCGGAGAGCGTGGTCGCGCTCTGGCCCAGCTTGATGTAGCTCAATCCCACATCGACCAGCGTTTCCAGTTTGCGTGCGATCGACGGCACCGGCTCGAACAGGCGCAGCGCATCTTCCACGGTCATCTGCAGCACGTCGCTGATGTTGAAACCCTTGTAGCGGATCTCCAGCGTTTCGCGGTTATAGCGCTTGCCGTGGCAGACGTCGCAGGGCACGTAGACATCGGGCAGGAAGTGCATCTCCACCTTGATCATGCCGTCGCCCTGGCAGGCCTCGCAGCGGCCGCCACGCACGTTGAAACTGAAACGCCCCGGCGAGTAGCCGCGTGCACGCGCCTCGGGCACCTGCGCAAACAGCTCGCGCAACGGCGTGAACATGCCGGTGTAGGTGGCCGGGTTGGAGCGCGGCGTGCGCCCGATCGGCGACTGGTCGATATCCACCACCTTGTCGAACAGGTCCAGGTTTTCGACTTCGCGATGCGGCGCTACGGTGTGCGAGGCGCCATTGATCTCGTTGGCCGCCAGGGTGAACAAGGTATCGTTGATCAGCGTCGACTTGCCCGAGCCGGACACGCCGGTGATGCAGGTCAGCAGGCCGGCGGGAATGTCCAGGTCGACATTCTTCAGGTTGTTGCCGGTGGCCCCGCGCAGATGCAGCATCATCTTCGGATTGGGCTTGTGGCGCTGCTTGGGAATCTCGATGCGGCGCTTGCCCGACAGGTATTGGCCGGTCAACGAGCGCGGCGATTTCAGGATGTCGTCCAGCGTGCCTTGCGCGCAGATTTCGCCGCCATGCACGCCCGCACCGGGGCCAATGTCCAGCACGTGGTCGGCCAGGCGGATCGCATCTTCGTCATGCTCGACCACGATCACGGTGTTGCCCAGGTCGCGCAGCCGCGTCAGCGTGCCGAGCAGGCGTTCGTTGTCACGCTGGTGCAGGCCGATCGAGGGCTCGTCCAGCACATACATCACCCCGACCAGGCCGGCACCGATCTGGCTGGCCAGGCGGATGCGCTGCGCCTCGCCGCCGGACAAGGTGTCGGCCTTGCGTTCCAGGGTGAGGTAATCCAGGCCCACATCGACCAGGAAGCCCAACCGCTCGCCGATCTCCTTGACGATCTTGGTCGCGATCTCGCCACGCCAGCCCGGCAAGGACAGGCCGCGGAAAAAGTTCAGCGCTTCGTTGACCGGCAGCACCACCAGCTCGGGCAACGGGCGGTCGGCGACGAACACGTTGCGTGCGGCTCGATTCAAGCGCGTGCCGTTGCAGGCAGGGCAGGGTTGCTGGCTGACGTATTTGGTCAGCTCTTCGCGCACTGCCGGCGACTCGGTTTCGCGGTAGCGACGTTCCAGGTTCGGCAGGATGCCCTCGAAGCGATGCTTGCGCGTGGTGCGCCCGCCCGCATCGGTGAAGTAGGTGAAGCTGATCACCTCATCGCCGCTGCCGAACAGCACCGCCTGGCGCACCTTGGCCGGCAGCGTGTTCCATACCGCGTCCACGTCGAACTTGTAGTGCTTGGCCAGCGAAGCAATCAGCTGGAAATAATAGGCATTGCGCCGATCCCAGCCGCGTACCGCGCCGGCCGAAAGCGACAGCTCCGGATGCACCACGACGCGATCCGGATCGAAGAATTCGGCCACGCCCAGGCCGTCGCAGCTGGGGCAGGCGCCCACCGGTGCGTTGAACGAAAACAGCCGCGGTTCCAGCTCCGGCAGCGAGTAATCGCACACCGGGCAGCTGTACTTGGACGAGAACAGGTGCGGCGCCGCAGCCGGGTCGTCCAGCGACTGCACCGCCACCATGCCTTCGCCGAGCTTGAGTGCGGTCTCGAAACTTTCCGCCAGCCGCTGCTTGATGTCTTCGCGCGGACGGAAGCGGTCGATCACCGCTTCGATGGTGTGCTTCTGGCGCAGCGCCAGCGGCGGCACTGCATCGATTTCGTACAGCTCGCCGTCCACGCGCACGCGCACGAAGCCCTGCGCACGCAGTTGTTCGAACACCTGCGCATGCTCACCCTTGCGCTCGCGGATCACCGGCGCCAGCAGCATGTAGCGCTGCTCCTGGTCCTGGGTGAGCATGTGATCGACCATCTGGCTGACGGTCTGCGCCTCCAGCGGGAAGCCGTGGTCCGGGCAACGCGGCTGTCCCACGCGTGCATACAGCAGGCGCAGGTAATCGTAGATCTCGGTGATCGTGCCGACCGTGGAGCGCGGGTTATGCGAGGTGGACTTCTGTTCGATCGAAATCGCCGGGGACAGGCCTTCGATGTGGTCCAGGTCCGGCTTTTCCATCACGCTGAGGAACTGGCGCGCATACGCCGACAGCGACTCGACGTAGCGGCGCTGGCCCTCCGCATAAATGGTGTCGAACGCCAACGACGACTTGCCCGAGCCGGACAGGCCGGTGATCACGATCAGTTTGTCGCGAGGCAGGTCGAGGTCGATGTTCTTGAGGTTGTGCGTCCGCGCGCCGCGGATGCGGATGAAATCCATCGCCATGGGGGATCCGATGTCGGGCCGGCGAACCGGCGGTGGTGCGAGCGTGCTCAGCAGGAATGAGTGGCAGTCGATCAGCCTACCCGCCGACCTAGGTGAGGGCAATTGCCCCAAATGCCAGTCTGCCGGGGCCGTTGTGGCGGCCGGATGATGCGTTCCACCAGCCCGGTTCGGGCCGGCAGCGGCGGGCCCGCTTGCGACTTGACCCGAAACCGGCTAGGTCAGTACAATTCCGCTCCTGTCTGCCCCACGGGCAAGTCAGGCGACCATAATAACTACAGAGGAACACCTGGTCATGTACGCAGTTCTGGTAACCGGCGGTAAGCAATACCGCGTCGCGCAGGGCGAAACGCTCCGCGTGGAAAAGCTCGAAGTCGAAGCTGGCAACGAGATCAAGTTCGACACCATCCTGATGTTGGGCGATAGCGATGGCATCAAGCTGGGCGATGCGCTGAAGGGCGCCTCGGTCACCGCCAAGGTCGTGGCCCACGGCCGCGCCGACAAGGTGCGCATCATCAAGTTCCGTCGCCGCAAGCACCACATGAAGCGTCAGGGACACCGTCAGCACTACACCGAAATCGAGATCACCGGCATCGCCGGTGGCGACAAGAAGTAAGGAGAACCAGTCATGGCACATAAAAAGGGCGTAGGTTCCTCGCGCAACGGTCGCGATTCGAATCCGAAGTACCTCGGCGTGAAGATCTTCGGTGGCCAGGCCATCGACGCCGGCAACATCATCGTGCGTCAGCGCGGCACCCAGTTCCATCCGGGCGCCGGTGTCGGCCTGGGTCGTGACCACACGCTGTTTGCGCTGGTCGACGGCAAGGTGGAGTTCTCCACCAAGGGCCCGAAGAAGCGTCGTACCGTCAGCGTGGTTGCCGAGGCGTAATCGCCCGCTCCATGCAGGCCAGTTCGTCCGGCAACGCTGCCGGGCGAACGAGACGGAAAGCCCCGCTTCGGCGGGGTTTTGCGTTTGAGAATCGGGAATCGGGAATAAGGAATCGAAAAAAGCGATTCTGCTCCCCGACCGGATTCTGCAGCCAGGCCGGCGAGCAGTCTTGCCGGCAGGAAGCAGTCATTCGCTGTGCCGATTCCCGATTCCCTATTCTCCATTCCCGGTTGTCATCCCATGAAATTAGTCGACGAAGCAGAAATCCTGGTCACCGCCGGTAATGGCGGCAACGGCTGTGTCGGCTTTCGCCGCGAGAAGTTCATTCCGCTGGGTGGGCCCGATGGCGGCGATGGCGGTGCCGGCGGTAGCGTCTGGATCGTGGCCGACGAGAACGTCAACACGCTGGTCGATTTCCGCCATGAGCGCACCTTCAAGGCGCAGCGCGGCGAGAACGGCATGGGCCGGCAGGCGTACGGCAAGGGCGGCGAAGACCGCATCATCGTGGTGCCGGTCGGTACCGTGGTGATCAATGTGCAGACCGATGAAGTGATCGGCGACCTGACCCAGCACGGCGACCGCTTGCTGGTGGCCAAGGGCGGCAAGGGCGGCCTGGGCAACATGCATTTCAAGAGCTCGGTCAACCGCGCGCCGCGCCAGGCCACCACCGGTGAGGAGGGCGAAGAACGTCTGCTCAAGCTGGAACTGAAGCTGCTGGCCGACGTCGGCCTGCTGGGGTTCCCCAATGCCGGCAAGAGCACCTTGATCCGCGCGGTGTCCTCGGCCACGCCGAAGGTGGCCGACTACCCGTTCACGACCCTGTACCCGAATCTGGGCGTGGTCAGTGTCGAGGCATACCGCAGTTTCGTCATCGCCGACGTTCCGGGTCTGATCGAAGGTGCCGCCGACGGCGCCGGTCTGGGCACGCAGTTCCTGCGCCATCTGCAGCGCACCCGCCTGCTGTTGCATCTGGTGGACATGGCCCCGATGGATGGTGGCGTGGATGGCGTATCGCCGGCCGACCAGGTGCGCACCATCGAACGCGAACTGGAACGGCACGATCCCGAGTTGCTGAAGAAGCCGCGCTGGCTGGTGCTCAACAAGGCCGACCTGATGTTCGAAGACGAGGCGCGTGCCGCCGCAGAGGGCATCGTGGCCGAGTTGGGTTGGACGGCGCCGTGGTATCTGGTGTCCGCCCTCGGGCGTGACGGCACGTTCCCGATCATGAAAGACGTGATGGCGTTCTTCGACCGCCAGCGCGAAGACGAGCTTGATGCACGCGATGCGGGCTGAGTGCAGGCGCAGGCACACAAAAAACCCGGCCAAGGCCGGGTTTTTCTGTATTGCCGGAAGCCAGGCTCCCGGCAATGCGCCAACTGGTCGCTTACGCGGCCTTGATGGCCTTGATGCGAGCGGTCAGGCGGCTCTTGTGGCGTGCAGCCTTGTTCTTGTGGATCAGGCCGCGGGCGCTGAAACGGTCGAGGATGGGCTGAGCAACGGCGAAAGCGGCTTCGGCGCCTGCAGCATCGTTGGCGTCAAGGGCCTTGATCACCTTCTTGACGGCGGTGCGCAGCATCGAGCGCTGACCGGTGTTGCGCTCATTGCGCACAATGGTCTGCTTGGCGCGCTTCTTGGCGGACTTGATATTGGCCACGGTGGTGGGTTCCTGAAAAATCGGTATGGTGGAAAAAGCAAGCGCGAAAGTATGATGGACCCGGATATGTACGTCAAGTCAGTTGTCAAGAGGGATGCAGCGTGAGCAAGCCCGGCATGTTGAGAGGCCTGCTCTCATTCAGCAGTATGACCATGATCTCGCGGGTGCTGGGCCTGATCCGCGACCAGGCGATTTCCACCACCTTCGGCGCCAATGCGGTGACCGACGCGTTCTGGGTGGCCTTCCGCATTCCCAATTTCCTGCGCCGGCTGTTCGCCGAAGGCTCGTTCGCCACCGCCTTCGTGCCGGTGTTCACCGAGGTCAAGGAGACCCGCCCGCATGCCGATCTGCGCGAGCTGATGGCGCGCGTGTCCGGCACCTTGGGCGGGATGTTGCTGCTGATCACCGCACTGGGGTTGATCTTCACCCCGCAACTGGCCGCGGTGTTTTCCGATGGTGCGGCCACCGATCCGGAAAAATACGGTTTGTTGGTCGATCTGTTGCGGCTGACCTTTCCGTTCCTGCTGTTCGTCTCGTTGACGGCGCTGGCCGGCGGCGCGCTCAACAGTTTCCAGCGCTTTGCCATTCCGGCGCTGACGCCGGTCATCCTCAATCTGTGCATGATTGCCGGCGCGCTGTGGTTGGCGCCGCGGTTGGACGTCCCGATCCTGGCGCTGGGCTGGGCGGTGCTGGTGGCCGGTGCGCTGCAGTTGCTGTTCCAGCTGCCGGCGCTCAAGGGCATCGACCTGCTGACGCTGCCGCGCTGGGGCTGGAATCATCCGGATGTGCGCAAGGTGCTGACCTTGATGATCCCGACCTTGTTCGGCTCGTCGATTGCGCAGATCAACCTGATGCTGGATACGGTGATCGCTGCGCGCCTGGCTGATGGGTCGCAGTCGTGGCTGTCGCTGGCCGACCGGTTCCTGGAACTGCCGCTAGGTGTGTTTGGCGTGGCGCTGGGCACGGTGATCCTTCCGGCGCTGGCCCGCCATCATGTCAAGACCGATCGCACTGCCTTCTCCGGCGCGCTGGACTGGGGCTTCCGCACCACCTTGCTGATCGCGATGCCGGCCATGCTGGGCTTGCTGCTGCTGGCCGAGCCGTTGGTGGCGACATTGTTCCAGTACCGCCAGTTCACTGCGTTCGACACCCGCATGACGGCGATGTCGGTCTATGGTCTGAGTTTCGGTTTGCCGGCCTACGCCATGCTGAAGGTGCTGTTGCCGGCCTTCTATGCGCGCCAGGACACCCGCACGCCGGTGCGGGCGGGCGTGGCGGCGCTGATCGCCAACATGGTCTTCAACTTCGCGTTGCTGGCGGTCGTGTACCAGATCATGGTGCCGCCCGAACTCAAGGCGCAGGGTGTGATGCAGGCGCTGGGCAAGCAGCCGGGCCTGCATCTGGCGTTGGGTATCGCCAGTGCGTTGTCGAGCTATCTCAACCTGGGACTGTTGTGGTACTGGCTGGGCAAGTCGGGGGTGTACCAGCGCCGCCCGGGCTGGGGTGGCTATGCGCTGCGTCTGCTGCTGGCATGTGCGGCGATGGCGGCGGTGCTGTTGAGTCTGCTGTGGTGGCTGCCGTCGTTTACGCAGATGGACAAATGGAACCGCATCGGCTGGCTCGCGGTGCTTGTCGGCATTGGCGGGGCGACGTATCTGGTCGCGCAGTTGGCGCTGGGGCTGCGGCCGCGGCATCTGCGCGAAGGCTGAGGCCACTGCCGAACGAATGCGCGCGGCACGGTCGCCTGCACTGGCTGAAGGTTGCGCATCCCCGCGTACCGCACGCGGGACGCGCTGCCACGCCAAGGTGCCCATACGGCTTGACAGGCACGGCTATACTTGCAGGTTATGTATCAACGAGGGTCGGCCGGCGGGCCGGCATCTGTTTGGATCGAGGAATGAGCAGGCTGTTTAGAGACGTCGAAGGCGGGACGCTGTTCCCGCGCGGAAGCGTGGTCTGCATCGGCGCCTTCGATGGCCTGCATCTGGGGCATCGGACGCTGGTGCAACACGCCGTTGCGCGTGCCCGCGCACTCGGTGTGCCGGGCGTGGCGGTGAGCTTCGAGCCGCTGCCGCGCGAGTTTTTCGCACCTGCCGCGCCGCCGCCGCGTCTGACCCTGGCGCGCGCCAAGATCGAAGGCTTGTACGGGTTCGGCGCCGACAGCGTGGGCATGATCCGTTTCGACGGTCGCCTGTCCAAGATGAGTGCGGAAGATTTCGTGCGGCTGGCGCTGGTTGGCCGGCTGCGCGCACGCGAAGTCTGGATTGGCCCGGAATTCCGTTTCGGCCATCGACGCAGCGGCGACATCGGTCTGTTGCGCAGGCTTGGCGAGCAGCATGGGTTTGTGGCGGGCGAGATTGCGCCGGTGCACCTGCATGGCGAGCGGATTTCGGCAACGCGGATTCGCGAACTGCTCGGCGCCGGCGAATTCGCCCACGCTGGCGACTTGCTCGGTCGCCCGTACGCCATTGGTGGCCGGGTCGTGCGCGGCAAGCAACTTGGCCGTACCTTGGGCTATCCCACCGCCAACCTGCGCTTTCCGCGCACGCCGGCGTTGTCGGGAATCTATGCGACCTGGGTGCACGGCGTGGCCGAGCGGCCGTGGCCGTCGGTGTCGAGCTTCGGTACGCGCCCCACGGTAGCGGGCGTGGAGCCGCTGCTGGAAGCGCACTTGTTCGATTTCCAGTGCGATCTGTACGGCCGGCACATTGCCGTGGAATTCGTCGCCAAGCTGCGCGACGAAGAAAAATTCGATGGACTGGAGGCGCTGACCGTGCAGATGCACCGCGATGCAGAGCAGGCACGTGAGGTGCTGGCGGCGCAGATGCGTGCTGAGCACCAACCCTCAACGACGGTCAGTCCCTCGCAAGAGCCCGTAGACACTGCGAGTCCCTCGCAACAGCCCGTACATCCGTGTGCGGGCAATAAAGATGCGAGTCCCTCGCAAGAGCCCGCACATCCGTGTGCGGACTTATTAAAAGATCCAGCGCAACGGTAGATTCCTGTGACCCAAGACTACAAAGCCACTCTTCATCTGCCTGCGACGGAATTTCCGATGCGTGGCGACCTGCCCAAGCGCGAGCCGGCGATGCTGGAGCGCTGGGAGCGCGAGGGCTTCTACGCGCAGCTGCGTGCCAATGCCGCTGGCCGCCCGTTGTTCGTGCTGCACGACGGACCGCCGTATGCCAATGGCCAGATCCATCTCGGCCACGCGGTCAACAAGATCCTCAAGGACATCATCGTCAAGTCCAAGTACCTGGCCGGCTTCGATGCGCCGTACATCCCGGGCTGGGACTGCCATGGCCTGCCGATCGAGATCGCGATCGAAAAAAAATACGGCAAGGTCGGCGTCAAGCTCGATGCGGCGGAATTTCGACAGAAATGCCGCGAATACGCGACCGAGCAGATCGATCTGCAGCGGCGCGATTTCAAGCGCCTGGGCGTGATCGGCGATTGGGACAATCCGTACAAGACACTGGATTTCCGCTTCGAAGCCAACGAAATCCGCGCGCTGGCCAAGGTGGTCGATAACGGTCATCTGACCCGCGGCGTCAAGCCGGTGCACTGGTGCTTCGATTGCGGTTCGGCGCTGGCCGAGGCCGAGATCGAATACGCCGACAAGGTGTCGCCGACGGTGGATATCGCCTATCCGGCGCGCGACCCGGGTGCGGTGGCTGCCGCATTCGGCGCGAGGCTGCCGGCGGGCGTGGGCGTGGCGGTGCCGATCTGGACCACCACGCCGTGGACGCTGCCGGCGTCGCTTGCGGTGAGTCTGGGCGCGGAGCTCGACTATGTGCTGGTCGAAGGCCCCGCCGATCGCGGCCAGCCGCGCTGGCTGGTAGTCGCCGAAGCGTTGGCTGCCAAGGCGCTGGCACGCTACGGCGTGGGCGAGGTGGTGGTGCACGGCCACGCCAAGGGCGCGGCGCTGGAACAGATGCTGCTCAATCACCCGTTCTATGCCGAACGCGAAATCCCGCTGTTGCTGGGTGATCACGTGTCGGCCGAGGAAGGTACCGGCGCGGTGCATACCGCACCCGGCCACGGCCAGGAGGACTATCAGGTCTCCAAGCAGTACGGCCTGCTGGAGCGTTACGGCGCGGCGCAGATCAACCCGGTGGACGGGCGCGGCGTGTATCTGCCGTCGACCCCGCCGCTGGGCGACACCGTGCTGGCCGGGCTGCATATCTGGAAGGCGAACGAGGTCATCATCGAGGCGCTGCGCGAGACCGGCGTGCTGCTGGCGGCCAGCAAGATGGAGCACAGCTATCCGCATTGCTGGCGCCACAAGACGCCGATCGCGTTCCGCGCCACGCCGCAGTGGTTCATCTCGATGGAGCAGGCCAACCTGCGTGCCGACGCGCTCAAGGCCATCGAAAACGTGCATTGGTATCCGTCCTGGGGCCAGGCGCGTATCGCCGGCATGGTCGACGGGCGCCCGGACTGGACCATCTCGCGGCAGCGCACCTGGGGCGTGCCGATCGCCTTGTTCGTGCATCGCGAAACCGGCGAGCCGCATCCGCGCAGCACCGCGTTGCTGCGCCAGGTCGCCGACCGCGTGGAGCAGGGCGGCGTGGATGTCTGGTACACGCTGGACGCCTCCGAACTGCTCGGGAGCGAGGCGGCCGACTACGAGAAGATCACCGACATCCTGGATGTGTGGTTCGACTCCGGCGTGACGCACGAAGCGGTGCTTGCGGATCGTGGCCTGCCCAAGCCGGCCGACCTGTATCTGGAAGGTTCCGACCAGCACCGCGGCTGGTTCCAGTCGTCGCTGCTGAGCGGCGTGGCGATGGACAAGGTTGCGCCGTACAAGCAGTGCCTGACCCACGGCTTCACCGTGGACGAACACGGCCGCAAGATGTCCAAGTCGCTGGGCAACGGCATCGAACCGCAGGACATCATGAAGACGCTGGGCGCTGACATCCTGCGCCTGTGGATCGCCTCGGCCGATTACAGCAACGAGATGTCGCTGTCGCAGGAGATCCTCAAGCGCAACGCCGATGCGTATCGCCGGTTGCGCAACACCGCGCGCTTCCTGCTCGGCAACCTGCACGGTTTTGACCCGCTGCAGCACCTGGTGGCGCTGGACGAGATGGTCCTGCTGGACCGCTGGATCGTGCATCGCGCACACGAGCTGCAGGAAAAAATTGTGGCCGCCTACGCGCGCTACGATTTTGCCGAGATCGTGCAGGCGCTGCTGAATTTCTGCAGCGTGGACCTGGGCTCGCTGTACCTGGATGTCACCAAGGACCGCCTGTACACGATGGCCGAGGACGCACGCGGCCGCCGTTCGGCGCAGAGCGCGATGTATCACGTGGCCGAGGCATTCGTGCGCTGGATCGCGCCGGTGTTGAGTTTCACCGCCGAGGAACTGTGGGGCTACCTGCCGGGCCAGCGTGCCGACAACGTGCTGTTTTCCACTTGGTACGACGGCCTTGCGCCGTTGCCGGCCGACGCTGCATTGACCGGTGCGGATGTCGACAAGTTGCTGGTCCTGCGCGAGCAGGTGGCCAAGGTGCTGGAACCGATGCGTGCCAACGGCGCGATCGGTGCGGCGCTGGAAGCGGAAATCACCGTGGCCGCCGATGCG
Organism: Xanthomonas sp. NCPPB 3569; assembly: GCF_041475645.2. Taxonomy (NCBI): domain Bacteria; kingdom Pseudomonadati; phylum Pseudomonadota; class Gammaproteobacteria; order Lysobacterales; family Lysobacteraceae; genus Xanthomonas; species Xanthomonas sp. NCPPB 3569. Next base: position 2,749,144 of record NZ_CM192969.1, on the reverse strand, counting down.
CAGACCGCCGCGCGCTGGCAGCCGCTGGCCGAGGAGCTGCGCTTCTTGTTCATCAGTGGCGATGTCACCGTGATCGCGGCCAGCACCGACGACATCTTCGTCAGTGCGCAGCCCACGACCAAGGCCAAGTGCGTGCGCTGCTGGCATCACCAGGCCAGCGTGGGCAGCGACCCCCGTCACCCCGAACTGTGCAGCCGTTGCGTCAGCAATATCGAAGGTCCGGGCGAGCAGCGTCGCTGGTTCTGACGCCGCTGTGCCGGCGGTGCGTGGCGGGGATCTCGCCACGCACGGCTGGCCTCTGGCGCTGGCGCAGCCCGCGTCAGCTGCCGGGGTAGCCCCGGTCGCCCTGCGGCGAGGCGGCCATTCCGCCGTGCGCCTGGCTTGCTGAAGCTTGGGGCATGCATCGGGGCGGGGCGGCGCGGCTGGTCGAGCCGCCCGTGCCATCCTTGTCCGCCTGCAATCGTGCATCTGTCGTTTTCTGCCGCTGCCGTCACTGTCTCCCACCCAGGCGTCTTCTCCGGCATCGGAGGAGCGGCCACCAACTGCGATCCTTCGACATGAGTCAACGCCCCAATCCCTCGGCCCTGATCTGGCTGCTGCTCTCTGCGCTGGTGGTCGGCCTGGACCAGTGGAGCAAGGCCTGGGTGCTGTCCAGCCTGCCCGAGTACACCCCGGTGCCGGTGATCGACGGCTTCTGGAACTGGTACCGCACCTACAACACCGGCGCGGCCTTCAGCTTTCTGAGCGATGCCGGCGGCTGGCAGCTGTGGTTCTTCACTGCGTTGGCGGTGGGCATCAGCGGCCTGCTGGCGTTCTGGCTCTCGCGCACTGCGCGCGGGCAGTGGCGCAGCGCGCTGCCGTATGCGCTGGTGATCGGCGGGGCGATCGGCAACGTGATCGACCGGCTGATGCACGGCCACGTGGTGGATTTCATTCAGTGGTACATCGGCAGCCACACCTGGCCGTCCTTCAATATCGCCGACTCGGCGATCGTGGGTGGCGCGATTGGGATTGCCGTGTTCGGGTTGTTCGACAAATCCGGCACGCAGGGGCAGGGAACCGGGAATCTGCGCTGAAGCCTGCCTGCAGGCGCGTGCCGCCCGGTCCGACCCCGCACCCCTCATTCCCGTAGAATGCCCGCCATGGATGTCCTGCTCGCCAATCCCCGTGGTTTTTGTGCCGGTGTCGACCGTGCGATCGAGATCGTCAAGCGTGCGATCGAAACGCTGGGCGCGCCGATCTATGTGCGGCACGAGGTCGTGCACAACCGCTTCGTGGTCGACGACCTCAAGCAGCGTGGGGCGATCTTCGTCGAAGAACTCGACGAGGTGCCCGACGATGCCACCGTGATCTTCAGCGCGCATGGCGTCTCGCAGGCGGTGCGCCAGGAAGCCGAGCGGCGTGGACTGAAGGTGTTCGACGCCACCTGCCCACTGGTGACCAAGGTGCATTTCGAGGTGGCGCGGCACTGCCGGGCCGGCCGCGACGTGGTGCTGATCGGCCATGCCGGGCACCCGGAAGTGGAAGGCACGATGGGGCAGTGGAGCCGCGAGCGCGGGGCGGGCACGATCTATCTGGTCGAAGACATCGAACAGGTCGCCACGCTCGATGTCCGCCAGCCCGATAACCTTGCCTACACCACCCAGACCACGCTGTCGGTGGACGACACCATGGGCATCATCGAAGCCCTGCGTGCGCGCTACCCGGCAATGCAGGGGCCGCGCCACGACGACATCTGCTACGCCACCCAGAACCGCCAGGACGCGGTGCGCGATCTGGCGCGCCAGTGCGATCTGGTGCTGGTGGTCGGTTCGCCCAACAGCTCCAATTCCAACCGCTTGAGCGAGCTGGCCCGGCGCGACGGGGTGGAGTCCTACCTGATCGACAACGCCAGCGAGATCGACCCGGCCTGGATCGTTGGCAAGCAGCATATCGGCCTGACCGCCGGCGCCTCTGCGCCGCAGGTGTTGGTCGATGGCGTGCTGGCGCGCCTGCGCGAACTGGGCGCGGCCGGCGTCTCCGAACTGGAAGGCGAGCCGGAATCGATGGTGTTCGCGCTGCCCAAGGAGCTGCGCTTGCGTCTGGTCAGCTGACGCGACGCCCTCCGGCAGGGCAAAGCACCCGCAGCGATTGACCCGAGGGGCGCTGCGCTCCTACAATTCATGGCTCGCCGGAATAGCTCAGTTGGTAGAGCGGCGCATTCGTAATGCGTAGGTCGTAGGTTCGATTCCTATTTCCGGCACCACGCTACAAGACTGGGTCGGCCTGTGCCGGCACAGTTGCGTTTTGAAGCGTCGAGCGCCGTGTTTCACGCATTGCTCGCGTGTGTTGCAGCCACGCAGGCGCTTCCCGTTCGGCGAACGCAACGGCGCAATTCTTGCCTCGCGCTGCGCTGCGACAACATGTCGCACAAATTGGCGCGCTTTTATTGCGTCAGATCATTGCCAATGGGTTTCGTGCAGGTGCAGCAAAGACTAAAATTAGCGCGCTAACCCGCGTCTTCGGTCTGCGCAGTCCATCTCCTCCAGGAAGACAGCTGCGTCGGGTACATCCCACGACGGATACGACGAACGAGGCTGGCGTTCCTTCGCACTTGGATCGACCGATGATTCCGCTGAAACAGCTCGGGCGTTTACTTCGTCCAGGTCTGATGTTGCCCTTCCTGCTGCTGGCAGGCTGCAACTCGGCCATCCTCAATCCGAAAGGCCAGATCGGCCACGACGAAAAGCAACTGCTGATCACCTCGGTGGTGCTGATGCTGATCGTGGTCATCCCGGTGATCGTGATGACGATTGCGTTCGCGTGGAAATATCGCGCATCCAACACCAAGGCGCGCTACGAGCCGGACTGGTCGCACTCCACTGCCATCGAAGTGGTGGTGTGGTCGATCCCGTGCGTGATCATCCTGGTGCTGGCGGTGCTGACCTGGCGTTCGTCGCATGCGCTGGACCCCTACCGGCCGCTGGATTCGGACGTCAAGCCGATCAACATCGAAGCGGTGTCGCTGGACTGGAAGTGGATGTTCATCTATCCCGACCAGAACATCGCCACCGTCAACGAGATCGCGTTCCCGGTGCACACGCCGCTGAACTTCAAGATCACCTCCGACACGGTGATGAACTCGTTCTTCATCCCGCACCTGGGCACCATGATCTACGCCATGGCGGGCATGGAAACCAAGCTGCACCTGGTGGCCAACGAGCCGGGCGAATACTTTGGCCTGTCGACCAACTACAGCGGCCACGGCTTTTCGAAGATGAGCTTCAAGGCGCACGCCGTCGATCAGGCCGGCTTCGAGGCCTGGGTGGCCAAGGTCAAGGCCTCGCCGACCGCGTTGAATGCAGCCGAGTACCAGGTGCTGGCAGCCAACCGCAACGACAAGGAACAGTATCCGGTCACCTACTACTCGTCGGTGCAGGACGGCATGTTCCGCTCGCTGGTCGACAAATACATGAATGGTCCGGGCCACAGTAAGGGCCACGGCGACCATCAGGCATCGGCTACGGAGCCGGTCGCCATGTGCACTTCTGGAGACAAGTGATGCTAGGCAAACTCACCATCGAGGCAGTTCCGTACCACGAGCCGATCATCATGGTCGCGCTGGGTGGTGCCGGCCTGCTCGGCCTGCTCATCGCGGGCGCCATCACCAAGTACAAGCTGTGGGGCTATCTCTGGAAAGAGTGGTTCACCTCGGTGGATCACAAGCGCATCGGCGTGATGTACATCATCGTGGCGTTGGTCATGCTGCTGCGCGGCTTTGCCGACGCGGCGATGATGCGCACACAGCAGGCGCTGGCCGGCGGCGGTGGCGAAGGCGTGCTGCCTCCGCATCACTACGACCAGATCTTCACCGCGCACGGCGTGATCATGATCTTCTTCATGGCCATGCCGTTCATGACGGGCCTGTTGAACCTGATCGTGCCGCTGCAGATCGGTGCGCGCGACGTGGCGTTCCCGTTCCTGAACTCGCTGAGCTTCTGGCTGTTCGTGGCCGGTGCGGCGCTGATCAATATCTCGCTGGGTGTCGGTGAATTCGCCCAGACCGGTTGGCTGGCGTATCCGCCGTTGTCGGGACTGGAATACAGTCCGGGAGTCGGTGTCGATTACTACATCTGGGCGCTGCAGGTGTCCGGTTTAGGCACCTTGCTGACCGGCATCAACTTCTTCGTGACGATCATGCGCATGCGCGCGCCGGGCATGACCCTGATGCGCATGCCGATCTTCACCTGGACCGCGCTGATCACCAACATCCTGATCATCGCCGCGTTCCCGATCCTGACCGTGGCGCTGGCGCTGCTGGGTGCCGACCGGTACCTGGGCGCGCACTTCTTCACCAATGACGGTGGCGGCAACGCCATGATGTACGTCAACCTGATCTGGATCTGGGGCCACCCGGAGGTTTACATCCTGATCCTGCCGGCGTTCGGCATCTTCTCCGAACTGATCGCCACCTACAGCCGCAAGCGCCTGTTCGGCTATACCTCGATGGTGTACGCGACCTCGTGCATCGGCGTGCTGTCGTTCGTGGTGTGGTTGCACCACTTCTTCACCATGGGTTCGGGTGCCAACGTCAATGCCTTCTTCGGCATCACGACGATGATCATCTCGATCCCGACCGGCGTGAAGATCTTCAACTGGCTGTTCACCATGTTCCGCGGTCGCGTGCACATGACCTCGCCGGTGCTGTGGACGATCGGTTTCATCATCACCTTCACCATCGGTGGCATGACCGGCGTGATGCTGGCGATTCCGGCCGTGGACTTCGTGCTGCACAACAGCCTGTTCCTGATCGCGCACTTCCATAACGTCATCATCGGCGGTGTGGTGTTCGGTTACCTGGCGGGCCTGACCTACTGGTTCCCGAAGGCGTTCGGCTTCAAGCTCAACGAGAAGATCGGCAAGGCCTCGTTCTGGTGCTGGATCATCGGCTTCTTCGTCGCCTTCATGCCGCTGTACGTGCTCGGCTTCATGGGCATGACCCGTCGCATGAACACCTACAACCACCCCGAGTGGGCGCCGTGGCTGTACGTGGCCGCGGTGGGTGCTGCGATCATCGGCATGGGCATCTTCTTGAACCTGGTGCAGATCGGTTACAGCGTGTGGAAGCGCAAGGAGCATATGGACTACACGGGTGATCCGTGGGATGGCCGTACGCTGGAATGGGCAACCTCCTCGCCGCCGCCGTTCTACAACTTCGCCGTGCTGCCGCACATCGACGACCGCGACCAGTTCTGGGCCGACAAGCAGAATGGCAAGGGCTGGGTGCGTCCGTCCAAGTACGAAGCGATCCACATGCCGCGTAACACCGGTGCCGGCGTCTATATCGGTGCCTTCAGTGTGCTGCTGGGCTTCGGTCTGATCTGGCACATCTGGTGGCTGGCCATCATCGGCCTGGTGGGCATGATCGGCAGCTTCATCGCACGTACCTTCGATGACGACATCGATTACTGGGTGCCGGCCGACGAAGTGGAGCGCATCGAAAACGCACGTTTCGCCCTGCTCGAACAGCAACAGGCGGCGCAGGCCGCGAAGGTGGTATGACCATGGCTTCCTCGACCACGCTTGACCACGCCGCCCACGCGGGCGGGCACGATCACGACCACGAACATCACGACGGCGGTGGCAACACCGTCTTCGGGTTCTGGGTCTACCTGATGAGCGACTGCCTGCTGTTTGCCGGTCTGTTCGCCACCTATGCGGTGCTCTCCGGCGCCACGGTGGACGGGCCGACCGCCAAGGAGCTGTTCGATCTGAAGTTCGTGCTGGTGGAAACCTTCCTGCTGTTGTTCAGCAGCTTGAGCTTCGGCTTTGCGATGATCGCCGCGCACAAGCGCAAGATGGGCGGCCTGTACGGCTGGCTGGCCGTCACCGCGCTGCTGGGTATCGGCTTCCTGTGCATGGAAGTGTGGGAGTTCAATCACCTGATCCATGAAGGTGCCGGCCCGGGGCGCAGTGCGTTCCTGTCGGCGTTCTTCACCCTGGTGGGTACGCACGGTCTGCACGTGGCCTCCGGCCTGCTGTGGATGGCCGTGCTGGTGATCCAGATTTCCAAGAACGGCCTGACCGCGCGCAACAGCACGCGTCTGGCGTGCCTGAGCCTGTTCTGGCACTTCCTGGACATCATCTGGATCGGTGTGTTCACCGTCGTCTATCTGCTGGGAGCGCTGTAATGGCCAATCACCACCACACCGATACCGCTGCCGACGCGCATGCCGGCGGCCTGAAGTCCTACCTGATCGGCTTTGTGATGGCCGTGATCCTCACCGTCATCCCGTTTGCGATGGTGATGAGCGGCGCGTTCTCCAAGGGCGTCACTGTCGTCGTGATTTCGGTCATGGCCGCAGTGCAGATGCTGGTGCACATGGTGTACTTCCTGCACATGGACCGCACGCCGGAGCAGCGCTCCAACGTGCAGGTTGGCCTGTTCTCGCTGCTGATCATCGGCATCGTGATCGTCGGCTCGCTGTGGGTGCTGCACAACATGAACGTCAACATGATGCATTGAGACGGCGCTACGCCGGATCACAGCAAGGTTGAGGAAGAGGTCGCCAGTGATTGGCGGCCTTTTTTTATGCGTCAATCGCCCGCAGCATGACCAATGGCATACGGTCAAGCACAGGCAGGCGCTTAGCATCATGGGCTTGCCTGTTCCAGGTCACCTGCGGAGTTGCGATGAAAATGCCCACCCTGTTGTCCGTGTCGTTGTTGGCGGCGTTGTCGCTGCCGGCAGCTGCGCAAACCGCACCGCCGCAGGACGTGCCGTTCGATGGCACCTTGAAGATCGACGTGGATGCCACCGATCTGGCGCACCGCATCTTCAAGGTCAAGACCACCATGCCGGCCAAGCCCGGCCCGATGACGCTGCTCTACCCGCAGTGGATTCCGGGCAATCATTCGCCGACCGGGCCGATCGACAAGCTCGCCGGCCTGGTGATCAAGGTCGATGGCAAGGTGGTGCCATGGAAGCGCGACCAATTCGACGTCTATGCGTTCAAGGTGGATGTGCCACAGGGCGCCACCGAACTGACGGCCGAGTTCAAGTTCCTCTCGCCGCAGGCCGGCAACCAGGGCCGGGTGATGATGACCCCGGAAATGCTCAACCTGCAGTGGAACACCACGGCGCTGTACCCGGCCGGTTATTTCGCGCGCAACATCAAGGCGCAGGCCAGCGTCACGCTGCCGGCCGGCTGGAGCTATGCCACGGCACTGGAAACCGATCGCCGCGTGGGCGACACGGTGAGCTTCAAGCCGATCGATTTCGACGACCTGGTCGATTCGCCGATGTTCGCCGGCAAGTACTACAAGCGCGTGGAACTGAGCACCGGCAAGCAGCCGGTCTACCTCAACGTGTTCGCCGATGAAGCCAAGTCGCTGGAGGCCAAGCCCGAGCAGATCAAGGCGCATGCGGCGCTGGTGCAGCAGATGGACAAGCTGTACGGCGCGCGTCACTTCGACCATTACGAATTCCTGTTGGCGCTGACCAAGAAGCTGGGCGGCATCGGCCTGGAGCATCACCGTTCCAGCGAAAACAGCGGCCCGCCGAATTACTTCACCGAGTGGGACAAGAGCTGGACCATGCGCGACCTGCTGGCGCACGAGTTCAATCACTCCTGGAACGGCAAATACCGCCGCGGCGCCGACCTGGCGACGCCGAACTTCAACGTGCCGATGGGCGACAGCCTGCTGTGGTTGTACGAAGGCCAGACCCAGTTCTGGGGCGAAGTGGTGGCCGCACGTTCCGGCCTGTGGACGCAGGACCAGGCACGCGAGATGCTGGCCGGCGTGGCGGCAACCTACGAGCGCGGCCGCCCCGGCATGGGCTGGCGCACGGTGCAGGACACCACCAACGACCCGACCATGTCGATGCGGCGTCCCAAGGCGTACCGCAGCTACCAGATGAGCGAGGACTATTACTCCGGCGGCCAGATGATGTGGCTGGAAGTGGATGGCAAGCTGCGCGCGCTGACCAACAACAAGCGTTCCATCGACGATTTCGCCAAGGCGTTCTTCGGCATGAAGAACGGCGATTGGGATGTCAATCCGTACACCTTCGACGACATCGTGAGCACGCTCAACGGCGTGGCCGCCTACGACTGGGCCAGCCTGTTGCGCGAGCGCATGGACGGGCACGGTTCGTTGAATGGCGGCATCGAAGCCAATGGCTGGAAGCTGGTCTACACCGACGAGCCGAACCTGGCGATCAAGACCTACGAGAGCAACGAGAACGACGTCAGCCTGACCTATTCGCTGGGCCTGTCGCTGGAAGGCTCGGGCGAAGTCAACGAGGTGTTGTGGGACAGCCCGGCATTCAATGCCGGCATCATCAACGGCAACACCCTGGTGGCCGTCAACGGCCGCGCCTTCAGCGCCGATGTGATCAAGGATGCGATCAAGGCGGCCAAGGGCACTACGGCGCCGATCGAGCTGCTGGTCAAGCGTGGCGACCGCTACGAAACCGTCCGCATCGACTACCACGGCGGTCTGCTGTACCCGCATCTGGAACGCATCGCCGGCAAGCCGGATCGCCTGAGCGAGTTGTACAAGGCGCGCTGAGTGGCGCATGCCCACGTCGTTGCCCGACGTGGGATCAGCGGAATCCAAGCGGCATGGCCGGTGGTCACCGGTCATGCCGCCGTTGTGTGAGCGCAGCCGGTCACCGCTTGCACTGCACATCAGCAAGCCGTCGACTTGCCCGATTCCCGATTCCCGATTCCCGATTCCCGATTCCCGAATCCCGATTCCCGATTCCCGAATCCCGAATCCCGAATCCCGAATCCCGAATCCCGAATCCCGAATCCGCAAAGCCCTGCGTCGCGCACACTGAGACCGTCAGCCACTATCCTGCTGCTTCAACAACGATGGGCAAGAGCGATGGCGAAGGCGAAAACGGCCTATGTCTGCGGCGAGTGCGGCGCCGAGTACACCAAGTGGCAGGGGCAGTGCACCGAATGCGGTGTCTGGAACACGCTGAGCGAAATCGTGCTCGAAAGCGCCACGCCGGGCGGCAAGGCATCGCCAGCGGCATCGCGGCGTAGCGGCTGGGCCGGCAAGACCGAGGCGCCCAAGATCACTGCACTCAAGGATGTGCAGCAGACCGAGCAGGCGCGCGTTTCCACCGGTATCGGCGAGTTCGATCGGGTGTTGGGTGGTGGGCTGGTGGAAGGTGCGGTGGTGCTGATCGGCGGCGACCCCGGGATCGGCAAGTCGACGCTGCTGCTGCAGGCGCTGGCGAGCATGGCCTCCACGTTGCCGGTGTTGTATGTGACCGGCGAAGAATCGCTGGCCCAGGTGGCAGGGCGCGCGGTGCGCCTGGACCTGCCGCTGGAAGGCCTGAACGCCCTGGCCGAAACCGGCATCGAAAACATCCTGCAGCATGCCAGCGTGGCGCGGCCGAAGCTGATCGTGGCCGATTCGGTACAAACCTTGTGGACCGAGTCGTTGAGCGCAGCGCCGGGCTCGGTGAGCCAGGTGCGCGAGAGCGCAGCCCGGCTGGTGCGCTACGCCAAGGAAACCGGCACCGCGGTGTTTCTGGTCGGCCATGTGACCAAGGAAGGCGGCATCGCCGGGCCCCGCGTGCTCGAGCACATGGTCGATGCGGTGCTGTATTTCGAAGGCGAGAGCGGCAGCCGGTTCCGCCTGTTGCGCGCGTTCAAGAACCGCTTCGGTGCGGTCAACGAACTGGGCGTGTTCGCGATGGGTGAGAAGGGCCTGAAGGAAGTCTCCAACCCATCGGCGATTTTCCTCTCCGGTGGCAGCACCCAGCAGCCCGGCAGTTGCGTGATGGTCACCCGCGAAGGCACCCGCCCGCTGATGGTGGAGGTGCAGGCGTTGGTGGATGCCTCGCCGTTGTCCAACCCGCGTCGGGTGGCAGTGGGTCTGGAGCAGAACCGGCTGGCGATGCTGCTGGCGGTGCTGCATCGCCACGGAGGCATCGTGGTGGGCGATCAGGACGTGTTCGTCAATGTGGTGGGCGGCATCCGCGTGCAGGAAACCGCGGCCGATTTGCCGGTGCTGCTGGCAGTGCTGTCGTCGCTGCGCGACCGGCCGCTGTCCGAAAAGACCATCGCGTTCGGCGAAGTGGGCCTGTCCGGCGAAATCCGCCCGGTGCCCAATGGCGAGGACCGGCTGAAGGAGGCAGCGACGCATGGCTTCAAGCGCGCCATCGTGCCCCGCGCCAATGCGCCCAAGACCACCAGCATCAAGGGCATGGACATCATTGCCGTGGAACGCTTGAGCCAGGCATTGGAAGCGGCGGCCGACTGAAGCCGCGCGCCTTGCCGATGTTGCGATAGGCCGGGTTGGCGGCCGGCGAATGCGTCGGAAGCGCCGCCTGGGCATGTTCCAGAGCAGCTGCCGCCATCGTTCCGGCCAGCTGCCGGGCGACCATCGAGCATCGTCCGGCTTGGTCACCCCTGGTGCGGCCGTGCTGCCGCTCAAGAAACGCTGGGTGCAGGGGGCGTCGCGTGCCTTCGGACCTGCTGCGGGACGCGGGCATGGCATGTGTCGCAGGGCGACCGGACGCCCACAAACCGTTTGTCGGACAAACACCGGGATTTGCATTTGCTTGTCGAGAAAGCGTTTTCAGAAAGAGTGGGGCTATGGCAACATGCGCGGCCCGTTGCCCTGTGCACCGGATCACACACACTGCTCACTGCCGTTTTCAGGAGAATCACGATGGAATGGATGTTGCTGCCGCTCAAGCGTTACGCCGACTTCAACGGTCGCTCGCGCCGCAAGGAATACTGGATGTTCGCGCTGATGCAGTGCTTGGTGCTGTTCGTGTTTGGCGGCCTGTTTGCCGTCGCCGCATTGGCATTGGGGAACGAGAACGGCCCGGGTGCGCTGGCTTGGTTGATCTGTGCGGTCATGGTGATCGTTTGTCTGGCGTTGATCGTGCCCGGTATTGCAGTCACGGTGCGCCGCCTGCACGACCAGGACAAGTCCGGCTGGTTTTATCTGATCAGCCTGGTGCCGTACGTTGGTGCTTTCGTGTTGCTGGTCTTCATGTGCATCGAAGGCACGCCCGGCCCGAACCAGTACGGCGAAAATCCCAAGCAGTAACTCGCGTTATGAACGCGGACAACGGCGCAGGAGTTTCCTGCGCCGTTGTTGTTTGTGCGTGTGCCAATCGTGCCATTGCGCGCTTTGCAGAGGCGGACGGCCACCGCTGCGTGCGTGACAGTTGCCAGCAAGTCTGTGCGCTGCAAAGCGCGCGCCCGCATCGGACCCACAGAGATGGACGGCGGCGACACCGCGACATGCTTGAGGCGTCTTGCGCTGAGCGGTCCCGGCGCAGCAGGCAGTGCTGCATGTGATGCTGCGGCATCGCTTCATAGATGCGGCGATGTCACTCGACCCTGATCAGCATGTGCGCTGCATCATGCAGCGAACGATGCCGCTGCAGGCGCATGGCCGGTACACCTGCAGAACTTGAGTGACGGCACAGCATGCAGGCCGAGGGCGCGTGGAGGCCGCGCTGTCATCGATGCCGTGCCGACGCACGTGGTGTCATCAAACTGCCTGCGCTGTAACGCAAGCGAAACTGCGCAATGCAGGTCGCAGATGGCTTCTCTGCAGCGGTGCGCTTGCTCAGCAGGCAGCTGCGTGATGTGCAGGGCCAAGACTTGGGCTGACGGCCTTGCTCATCGTCGTTGCCTCGGTATCGTGCAGCGCGAGCTCCAGCTTGTAGCCGTGCGAGTAGACGGTTCTGATGCGGACTGCGCTGCTGTCACTGCTCAGCTGCAGTTTCTTGCGCAACTTGTAGATGTGCTGTTCCATGGTGCGGTCGGTGAATTCGGTATGGCTGCCCCAGACCGCCTTGGCCAGCTGGCAACGCCGGAAGCACACACCGGGGCTGGAAAAGAGCAGCCAGGCAATCGAGAACTCGCGTGCGGTCAATACGATCGGTTTGCCTTCCAGATAGACGGTATTTTCATCGCGGATCAGCTGGTATGGACCAACGCTCAGGTGCTGCGTCTCCGGGCAGGCATGCGCCACCGGCGATATCGCCAGGACCGCGCGCACGTGCAACTCGTGCGAATTGAAAGGCAGTGCAAGGACCTCCTGCGCGCCTGCGCGATACCAGGCCAGAATGCTGTCGGCGCAATCGAAACGTCCAAGCACGATCAGCGGCGTGGGCTGGCCGCTATGGCAGCGCTGCCAGGCCAGCAGTGAACTGTCATCGGCGGCGACACAGCTGGCATCGAAGATCAGCAGCTCGCACGGCGAGTGCCGCAGCGAACGCAGAAGCTCCAGTTCCTCGGAAAACGTCGAGACGTTGCGCGCGAGCGGTGCAAGGCTGGCATTGATCTGCGAGACCAAGCGCGCGTCCTGCGTCAACAGAAACACCGATCCGGCGTTGGAGGGGGAGTGGTCGTTCATTCAGGCGGCCTTCGCGTGTCGGCGTACAAGCCACGCATGGGACGGGCGCCGGTACTGGTTGGCCAATGCCAGGACAAAATCCATCTTCAAAGATCGCTGCATCGTCGGACCAGTCGGTTGGCGGGGGAGTGTCCAGCGGAGCTGGCAGAATGGTATGTACCATTGCGGAGGCCAAAAGTTTCACGCTTGCATACGTGCCTTCGGATTTGTCGACAGCGGCTTTAGCTCGCGCTCATTTAGACGTAACAGAGCTCTTACAGAGAGGGCATGTCTAGTCCGCATGCATCGCTTGGCACCGTGCGTGTGACCAGTGACATTTCGGTTGCTGAGGTCTAGACCAATCTATTGCGATTGGTGGTGTGATCGCGCGTGACTGGAATAGGTCGGCAGCGATTGTCGCCGTGTCATGCCTGCTCTTTTCGATCAAACGCCTCTCGGCATACCTGTCCGTACAGTTACTGGGCATCGCATTCGATCATCGCCGACAAGCATCGACGCGTCTGCAAGCGGCGCGTTCGCAGACGTTGTCCGACTGTACCGAAAGAGTGGCGTAGACCGGCGAGATCAATACTTGACCGCATGGCACGAAATGTCTGGCGTACGACAACGACGACGCGTTGCAAAGCGCTTTACGCCCGGAAGAAAACGCATCGACTGGATGATTGACAGAGTGAGCTTTTTTGATTTTTTCAATGGCTCCGAGAGGGAATTTCTATTGGACCCGCTGCATACAATCGTTTGCGCCCGCGAGTTCGGCGCCTGTTGTCTTTTGCTCCGCCCCCCAAAAGAGAGAGACCGGCATGATCCTTTCCACCTACTTTGCAGCGATCTCTGCGTTGTCTTACGCAGAACGTCTTCCTACCTATACGAGCAGGATGCTGGTTGGTGCTTGGCCACAGGGACTGCAACATCTCCAACAGCGACGCGACGGACAGGGCGCAGCGGATGGCGCCGACGATGAGGTGAGCTTGTTCGGTGCCAGCGGCGATGCGCTGCTGATCCTGGAATATCAGGAAGAGGCCGAAGATGCGTATCGGCAGGCCTTGAAGGCAATGCGCGGGCATCAGCGCCAATTGCGCCTGCTGTCGTGCCGGAACACCGCCTGGTTGATGCTGAGCCAGCGACGCCTGAGCGCGGCGTTGAATTGTTTCGCTCAGTTGGCAATGGACCGCGAGACGCCGCCCAGCCTGTGCGGCGAGAGCCTGCTGGGCAAGTCGCTGACCCACTTCCATCTGGGCCAGAGCACGTTGGCCTTGCAGACCCTGGAGCGTGCCCGCGAGGTGCTGGCCGAGCTGGAGAGCGGGGCGTCGGATTGGCTGCGGATTGCCACTGCGCTGCGTCTGGACATGATTGCGCAGCTGCGTATCCGTCGCTCCGACCGCATGAGCGACCACGTGTTCTGGCAAGCCACGCTGCGTCAGGAAGATGCCACGCATGCGTTCGAACCCAGCGACCTGCGCGCCTGCATTGCCGATCTGGCAGAGAGCATGCCGGTGCTGGCGCAGCGTATGCGGCATGTCCGCAGCCTGTTGCGTATTGCCGGCGGCGACACCTTCGGCTTCGACGCGCAGATCGACGCATTGCCGGCCGCGGCCACCGGCTGCCCACCGTGCGCGCGCCAGGACGCGCAGGTGGAACTGGCGCTGGCGGCATTGGCGGTGGGCCGTGCCGATCTGGCCGAGCGTGCGCTGGCCGGTGCCGGTCGGCATCATGCGCCGCGCTGGAACCTGGAGTTCGAGTACTGCCAGGCCAAGATCAGCCAGGCGATGGGGCGCACCGAACAAGCGTTGCTGCTCTACAACCGCTACGCGCTGGACGCGGTGCAGTGCCTGCGTAGCGAAGTCCAAGCCCCGCGCTTGCTGGAAAGCGGCACCCCCGCGCACGTCAGCGACGATATCTCCGCCCGGTTGCCGGCCAAGTATCGGCGCGCCTACAGCTACATGATCACCAATGCGCATCGCTCGGATCTGTCGATCAACGAAGTGGCCGCGCAGATCGGGGTCACCGGGCGCGCGCTGCAGCAAGCGTTCAAGTCGGCTACCGGGCTCTCGCCGACGCAGGTGCTGCGCCGTTACCGGATGCAAAGCATCCGCGACGAATTGCTGGCCGAAGGCGGCTGCGGCAGTGTGTTGCAGGCGGCCAGTCGCTGGGGCGTCGGTAGCCGTTCGGCGTTGGCCAAGGGCTATCGGCAGCACTTCAACGAGGCGCCGATGGAGACCTTGCAGCGGTAATTTCCGCAACCCACGGGTTGGTAGCGCTACCGATCCGTGGAGGTCAATCCGGCGTGCGGTGCAGTGCGTCGCTGTACGCAACGGAGGGCAGGGATCAAGCTGAGACGTGCGTGCAATGTGGGTTCCGGCTATCCTTTCCGGCTGGCACTGGCACCCAGGTGACGCGTCCGAGGATGGGCATCGTCGCCGAGGAAACGACGACCGATCATGCAAGATCCCACCCCCGGGGCGACCGACGCCTCGCAGATCCGCCGGGCAGGCGTCGATCTCAATGGACTGATGTCGGTCCTCAGCAAGCACCTGTATTCCACCCCGGTGGTGGCGCTGCGCGAGCTGGTGCAGAACGCGCACGATTCCATCCTGCGCCGTCGTCTGGAACAACCCGATTGGCACGGCGAGTCGCGCATCGAGGTGCATGCCGATACCGCGCAGGGCATCGTGCGCATCGTCGATACCGGTGCCGGACTGACCCAGCAGGAAATACACGACTACCTGGCTACCGTCGGCGTGGGCTATACACGCGGGCTGCGCCAGGGCGGCCACGAGGACAGCGGCCTGATCGGCATGTTCGGGCTGGGCTTCCTGTCCGCCTTCGTGCTGGCGCGGCGGGTGACTGTGCGCACCACCTCCTACCAGTCTCCCACGCTGGGCCATTGCTACATCTCCAGCAACGCCGAGCAGTACACGGTCAGCCCGATTCCCGCGCGTGCGCAGGTGGGTACCGAGGTGGTGCTGGAATTGCACAGCGAGTATCTGGCGTTGGCGCAGGAAGGCCGGCTGGGTGAGATTCTGTCGCGCTATTGCGCGCTGCTGCGCGAGCCAATCTGGATCGGCGCCGCAACCCAGCCGATCAATCCCGAGCCGCCGCCGTGGCGCGTGCAGGACGCCGTGCCGCTGCATCCGGTGCAGGCCTGGCGCCGTCAACGCGAGTTCGCCGCGCGCTTCGAGCGCAATTTCGAGCCGTTGTGCTGCATGCCGGTGCGTGCGAAAGAGGGCAGCGATGCGGTCGGCCTGTTGTGGGTGCAGGACGGTGCGACCTACGGCACCAGCGACAACCGCAATCTCTCGGTGTTCCTGCGCGGCATGTTGCTGGATGACAACGCGCGCGAGTTGCTGCCGCCGTGGGCAGGCTTCATCGGTGGGGTGATCGAATCCAATCGGTTGACGCCCACCGCAAGCCGCGAAGACCTGCAGCGCGATACGGTCTATAGCGCGGTGCAGCACGCCTTGTCCGAGGCGTTGGTGCAGGGCCTGGCCGATGTGGCGCGCCAGCAACCGGAGGCATGGCGACGCATCCTGCTACGCCATAACGAAGCCCTGCTGGGTGCGGCGTTGTGCGACGAGCGCCTGTTCGAATTGCTGCTGGAACACGTGCGGGTACCCACATCGCAAGGCGATCTGCCAGCGCAGCAATTGCCGTCGCGCGGTGCGGTGCATGTGATCCTCGATAGCGACAGCGGTTTCGAAGAAATGCTGTTCCGTGCGATGGGCGTGCCGGTGGCTTATGGCAACCGCTATGCGGTGGTGCCGTTTCTGCGGCGCTGGGCGCAGGTCAAGGGTGTGCGTCTGGTCGAGCTGGGCACCGAGCAGGGCAACCGCCAGTTGTTCCAGCTGGACACGCTGCCGGCCGACGAACTGGCCTGGCTGGAACAGCAGCTTGGCGATGGCGAAGCGTTGGTGCCGGCGCGTTTCAGCCCGCAGGAATTGCCGCTGGTGGTGGTGCCCGACCGCGAGGCCGAGCTCAAACGCCGCCTGGAGCAGGACGAAAACGACAAGCGCGTTTCCACCGCCGCGTTGCGCCTGGCGCGGCAATTCACCGCGCGCATCGAAGCGCGACAGACCCAGCGGCTGTATCTGAATCTGGATAATCCGGCGCTACAGGCCTTGCTAGGCGCGCAGCGCGCAGGCAATCGGCAGGCAGTGGTGGCGGCACGCTTGCTGCGTGCGCTCAAGGTGATCGTCTCGGCGCAAGGGCGTACGCAGCCGCAGCCGGGCAGCACCGAATCGGGTGCTTCCGATCTCAACAAGGCCTTCGGCGATTTCGCCGAGACCGTGACCCAATTGTTGGCGCGCTGACGCGCCGCATCGCAGGAGCGACACGATGGAAATCTGGAACTGGGTAGAAAAGCTGCAGGACGATCTGGGCGAAGCCGGGCAGCCGCAAAATGCGCAGCTGTTGACGCGGCTGACCGACCACATCTGCGATCTGCAGATCGACCGTGCCGAGGCCTTGCTGCCGGAGGCGCGTGCGCTGGGCAAGACGCTGGCCAACCCGTGGCTGGAGGTGTTCGTCGGGCATTGGGAAATGCGTAACCGGGTCGGCAACCTGTGCGAAGGCGAACGCGCGCTGGGCGATGCGGTGGCGCTGTTCGAGCGTGCGCATCGCGCCGACGCAGTGGAGTGCCCGCAATCGGTCTGCGTGACCCAGGATCTGGCCGCGTGTTATGCCAACATCGATGGCCCGGGCTGGGTGGAAGAACGCATCGAGGTGTGCGACGAAACCCTGGGCCGCATCGACCCGAGCTGGTCGTGTTACCAGTGCCTGAGCTGCGAAAAAGCCGATGCATTGCTCGATGACGGGCGTGGTGACGCGGCGCTGCAGTATCTGGAGCAGCAGTCGCAGACCATCCTGGCGCATGGCGGCGAAATCTACGACGGCGTGCCGGACATGCGCATCTCGATCCTGCTTGCGCTGGGGCGTGCGCAGGAAGCGCTGGCGCTGGTGGAACAGCGCGAACGCGACGCCGCGCGCGAAGGCGTCGAGTGGGCCAATTGCAGCCAGCCGCGGCGCCTGCAGAAAGCGCGCGCATTGGCGCTGTTGCAGCGCGATGACGAGGCCATGGAAGCGCTGCTGCCATGGCGCGAGATTGCGCCGCGGTATCGCCTGCACTGGCTGCGCGCGGTGGCGGTGCTGGTGACGCGCGCGCCCGAGCGCAATAGCTGGGACCTGGGCAGCCGCGTGCAGCAGATGCTCGACCATTACGCGCAGGTTGGCGCGTATCGCATCCTGATCGAAGCGGCCGAGCTTGCGATCGGGTTGGCACTGCAACGCGGCGCGGTGTGGACCGCGCAGCGGCATCTGGCGCTTGCGCGCGCGCATCTGCCCAAGCTGCGCCACGACCGCGGCGCAACGCAGTTGCTGGATGGCCTGGCCGCGCGCATCGATGCAGCGCCTGCGGGCGAGACTGCGCCGGTACCGGCCGCACACCTGCTGGAATGGTTGAACGCGCAAGGCGAGGATGTGGTGCGCAATCCCGAACGCGAAGCGCAGTGGCTGCTGCAGGCCGTTGCGCAGTGCCCGGACGATGCCGAACTTGTCGATACCACCGCATCGGCCTTGAGCGCCTGTGCGGCCGACGAAGAAGCGATCGCACTGCTGTGGTCGTTCGTGCAGCGGCATGCCGATCGCGAAACCAGCCCAACGTTCCGCCTGATGAATCTGTTGCTTGGCCGCGGCGACGAAGCAGGTCTGCGCCGTTTGGTGCAGCTGTATCGCCCACAGGTGCCGGTGGCGGCGTTGTGGTGCGAGGCGCAACTGGCGCAGCGGCTGGCCGATTGGCCGGCGCTGGAGCAGGCCTGCACCGCACTGTTGCAGCTGTCGCCCGGCTCGCATGGTGCGCGTGGGCTGCTGGCGCGCATGTATCTCAACACCGGCCGGTTTGCCGAGGCCGCCGCGGTCTATCGGCAACTGACCGAACTGCTGGAGGAGCCGCGCTCTGCGCATTGGGACCACATGACGGCGGCCAGCGCGGCGCAGGATTGGGACGCGGTGCGTGCCTCTGCGCAGGCGATCGGCATGGAGCTGAGCAACACCAGCGGCGTGGTCGAAGAAACGTGGGGCTGGGTCATCGTGCGCTGCATCGACGATGGCGAAGCGGTGGAGTATTACGCGCGCCGTACCGGCCCGGTCACTGCACGCATCGTCGAAAACGCGCCTGCACATCGGCGCCAGCATGTCGGCGACTGGGTGGTCTTCGACGCAGAACTGTTGTATCCGCCGCCGGAAGACGAGGCCGAGCGCGAGCGTTTCGTGCCGACCTACGCGCAGGTGCATGTGCTGCAGGCCGGCGGTTATGCGAACAGCTGGCTGGTCGACGGCGTGCATCCCGGCGAAGACGCCATCAATGCGTTGCGCGAGGAGGTCGAAGCGCGTGGCTGGACGCTGTGGCTGCACAGTCGCGACGACTATCGGGTGATCGACCCGGAAGACCCGGACAGCTTCGATCCGGAACAGGCCGGTTCGGGGCTGCCCGGGGTGCTCTTCACCGTGGCCTTGCCGGAAGCGGTTGCGCCGCTCGAACTGCATCGCGCCTTGCTCGCAGCGACAGCGCAGTGGCCGCACGCGATGTGCTGGCTGCGGCTTGCCGAAGCCTGCGGCCAGGATCCGCAGCCGCATTTGGACGCAGTGGAGCGCTACGGGCTGTAAGGCAGCGATCGGCGTGATTGGATGGCAGGTGTCGCCGGGGTTGGGATGGACATTGGCGATCGTGGCGTGCGTTCGAGCGCCACGCTGGATGCGCGGCGCTGCATCCGGCGTCGAGAGCACGCGCATGGCTCTTCCACAACGCGGTGGCATCCGTGCCGGCACGCCCTCTCGCGTCTGACATGCCGCCACACCGTCGGCAGGGCGATGACGCAAATGCAGGCCCTGCGTGCAAGCGCAAGGCGCAGCGCTCCGTCACGGCCGCTTCTGCGGCATTTGGTCTTGTTGGTGTCCATCGTGCCGAGGGAGCTTGCCATGGCCCTGGCAATGCCGATCGGGACGCATTGCCGCAGGCTCAGGACGCAGTGACGTGCCGTTGATCGGCCATCGCCAGGGCTGAGGGCGATGGCACGCTGCGGGCATGGTTTTGCCTTGCACGCGCAATGGCGCAGCGCATGTCCGCAGGCGTGGACCGGCGCACGTTCGGCATGTGCGTCGCAATGTCACACTGCACGCGTGGGCCGGATGACTGCTACAGGTTGGCTCGCTGGTTGGCCAATCTGAATTGCTTTATTCTGCTGCGCATCGGCGTGGGGGCGCCGCGTCGGTCGGGCGCAGTCCAGCCCGCATGCCCAACCTCTCTTCTTTTGGTGGGTGATCTCATGGTGGCATTGCAGCAGCGCTCGATCGATGCGATTGGTGGCCAGGAACACGCGTTGTTGGCCGCATGGTTGGAGTCCAGCCTGGGCAACGATGCGCGTCTGTCGCGGCAGGAGTTCGAAGCGCAGGCTGGCGAATTCCTGCGCTTGCTGGTGGCCTCGTTGAAGCACGACGGTAGCAGCCTGGACAGTGCCGAATGGAGCGAGGTGCGTCGCTTCCTGGAAAATCTCTCGCGCGACCGCGCCACGCGCGGTTTCGATTCGCAGGAAACCGCCAACTTCATCTTTTCGCTCAAGCGCGTGTTGTTTGCGCTGGTGCAGCGCGAATACGCCAGTAGCCCGGACGAACTGGGCAAGCAGTTGTGGGCGTTATCGGAATTGCTCGACCGCCTGGGCTTGTACACCGTGAAGGTTTTCCAGAAGACCCGCGAAGACATCATCGTGCGTCAGCAGGAAGAGATGCTGGAGCTGTCCACCCCGGTGGTGAAGCTGTGGGAGGGCGTGCTGGCACTGCCGATGATCGGTACACTGGATTCGCAGCGCACCCAGGTGGTGATGGAATCGCTGTTGCAGCGCATTGTCGACACCGGCTCGGAAATCGCCATCATCGACATCACCGGCGTGCCCACCGTGGACACCCTGGTGGCGCAGCATCTGCTCAAGACCGTGACCGCGATCCGGCTGATGGGGGCCGACGCCATCATCAGCGGCGTGCGCCCGCAGATTGCGCAGACCATCGTGCATCTGGGCCTGGACCTGCAGGGGATCGTGACCAAGGCCAACCTGGCCGATGCCTTGGCGCTGGCGCTCAAGCGCACCGGCGTTGCCGTCAGCAAGGCAGACTGACATGGAGCGTATTCCGATCCTGCGGATGGGCCATCTGTTGCTGGTCACCATCCAGGTCGACATGCACGACCAGCTGGCGCTGCAACTGCAAGACGACCTGTCCGAGAAGATCAGCGCCACCTCTGCGCGTGGGGTGTTGATCGACATTTCCGCGCTGGACATCGTCGACTCGTTCATCGGTCGCATGATCAGCACCATTTCCGGACTGGCGACGCTGATGGGTGCGCAAACCGTGGTGGTGGGCATGCAGCCGGCGGTGGCGATCACCCTGGTGGAGTTGGGGCTGACCTTGCCGTCGGTGCGCACCGCGCTCGATGTCGAGCGCGGCATGCGACTGCTGCAACAACCCGATGCGGCTCCATGACGGCCGGCTCGCAGCCGGTGCGCACCGAGCAGGACGTGGTGCTGGCGCGGCAGACCGTGCGCAAGCTGGTAGTGCAGTGCGGGCTGCGCCTGGTCGATCAGACCAAGCTGGTCACTGCGGCCAGCGAGCTGGCGCGCAATACCGTGATCTACGGTGGTGGTGGCGACATGGACTGGGCATTGGTCGAAAGCGGCATCCGCAAGGGTGTGCAGCTGACGTTCCGCGACCAGGGCCCGGGCATTGCAGACCTGGAACTTGCGCTGACCGACGGCTGGACCTCCGGCAATGGCCTGGGGCTGGGATTGTCCGGCAGCCGGCGGCTGGTGGACGATTTCGTGCTCGATAGCGCAGCCGGCAAGGGCACCCGCATCACCATCACCAAATGGAAGTAACCATGACCGGCGCGCTCACCCAGGTGATCCGCGTCGAAGAGGGTACCCAGGTGGGGCAGGTGCGTCGCGAAGCGGTGGCGCTTGCACAGGCCTGCGGTTTCGATGAGGACGGCTGTGGGCGCGTGGCCTTGGTGGCGACCGAGTTGTGCACCAACTTGCTCAACCATGCCGGTGGCGGGCAGATGCAGCTGTGCAGCGTCGCCGGCCGCGATGGCCTGGGCATCGAGCTGTGCACGCTCGATCAGGGGCGCGGATTCGTGCTGGCCGATTGCCTGCCGGACGGGTACTCCACCGGCAGCACGCCTGGCAATGGCCTGGGCACGGTACAGCGACATGCCGCCTTGCTGGATGCCTATTCCGATGCGCGGGGGGCCGTGGTCCTGGCACGCGTGTATGCCGATGCCGAGAGCACGCCCGATCTGCCCTACGGCGCGCTGCGTATGCCGCTGCAGAACGAAACGGTGTGCGGCGATGGCTGGCATTTGGCGATCGAGGCGCAACGGGTGACCGTGAGCATGATCGACGGCCTGGGCCATGGAGCCGGGGCGGCCGATGCAGCCGATGCCGGCACGCGCGCTGCTGCAACGGCCCGTGGCGAGCCGGGCGAACGCATCGCCCGCCTGCATGCCGGCATGAGCGGCACGCGCGGCGGTGCGGCGGCGGTCATGCAGTTCGATGCCGGCAGCGGCCAGGCGCGCTTTGCCGGGGTGGGCAATATCGTCGCTTCGTTGTGCGATGGCGATGGTGTGCGCGGCATGCCCTCGCACCCGGGCATCGTCGGGGTCCAGTTCCGCAAGGCGCAACCGTTCGACTTTCCACACGCCGCCGGCAAGTTGCTCATCATGCACAGCGACGGCCTGCAATCGCGCTGGACCCTGCGCGATCACCCGGGCCTGCTGTCGCGCCATCCACGCATCATTGCCGCGGTGCTGGCACGCGATTACGCGCGCGGCCGCGACGATTGCTGCGTGTTCGTCATGCGCTTAGGAGGCATGCAATGAATTCGACCACCGAGATGCCGGCAGCCGAGGCGATGGCTGAACTTGAAAGCTTGCGTCAGCAGAACCAGGCCTTGCGCGAAGAGCTGGAAGAAACCAACCAGGGCGTGCTGGCCTTGTATGCCGAGCTCGACCAGCAGGCCGAACAGCTGCGCGAGGTGTCCGAACTCAAGAGCCGCTTCCTGTCGTACATGAGTCACGAGTTCCGTACCCCGCTAGGCTCGATCCTGAGCATCACCCGGCTGCTGGAGGATGGCATGGACGGGCCGCTCAATGCCGAGCAGCTCAAGCAGGTGCGCTTTGTCAGCGGTTCGGCGCGCGAGCTCACCGAGATGGTGGACGACCTGCTGGACCTGGCCAAGATCGAGGCCGGGCGCATCACCATTTCGCCGGGCTGGTTCGACCTGATGGACCTGTTCGCGGCGCTGCGCGGCATGTTCCGTCCGCTCACCGATGTGGGCAATACCACGTTGATCTTCGAGGATCCGCCGGTGCTGCCGCTGCTCTATACCGACGACAAGAAGCTGGCGCAGATCCTGCGCAATTTCATTTCCAACGCGCTCAAGTTCACCCCGCAGGGGCAGGTGCGCGTGTTCGCGCAGCTGGAAGGCGACAGCCATGTACGCTTTGGCGTGCAGGACACCGGCATCGGCATTGCGGCCGAGCTTCACGAGGCCTTGTTCGAAGATTTCGTACAGGTGGACTCGCCGCTGCAAAAACGCCTGACCGGCACCGGCCTGGGGTTGTCGATCTGCAAACGGTTCGCCGAATTGCTGGGCGGCCGGGTGGGGATCAACAGCGTGGTCGGGCAGGGTTCCGAATTTTACGTGGTGCTGCCGGTGACGCTGGCAGCGGAGGAGACACGTGGGCAGTAAGCACCACATTCTGGTCGTCGACGACAACGCGGTGACGCGTTATTCGGTGCGGCGCGTGCTCGAACACCATCAGTTCGTGGTCGAAGAAGCCGGCACCGGGACCGAGGGTCTTGCCAAACTGGCCGCGCAGACGTTTTCTGCGGTGGTGCTGGACGTCAACCTGCCGGACATGAGCGGCTTCGATATCGTGCGGACGCTGCGTGCCGAGCCGCGCACCGCGTTGCTGCCGGTGGTGCATGTCTCGGCGGCCTCGATCGCCACCGGCGACATGATCACCGGGCTGGATGCCGGTGCCGATGCCTACCTGATCCATCCGGTCGACCCCAACGTGTTGCTGGCCACGTTGCGCACGCTGTTGCGCGCACGCCGTGCCGAGGAGGCGTTGCGGATCAGCGAGGCGCGTTTCCGCGAGATCTTCGAACACATCAGCGCACCGATTGCGGTCGTGGACGCCAACCTGCACATGCACCAGGCCAATGCCGCGTTCCAGCGCCTGATCGGTAGCGCCACACCCGGCGCCGCGATCCGCGCTGCCGGGTTGGATCAGGCCGCCGCCGTCCACGCACTGACCACAGCGTTGGCGCAACGCGAGCGCTGGAGCGGCACCTTGTCGCTGCTGCGCGATGGCAAGCTCTGCGAAACCGAATGGCGGGTGTCGCCCTACCGCGAGCCGGATCTGGGACTGTTGCTGGTGGAAGACGTCACCGAGCAGCGCCTGCGCGAGCGCGAGCAGCGCCAGGAACTGGATACCGCCACCAGCGAGCTCGCGCATCAGATCGCGCAGCGCCAGCACACCGAAATCCAGTTGCTGCAGGCGCAGAAGATGGAAGCGCTGGGCAAGCTCACCGGTGGCATCGCGCACGACTTCAACAACCTGCTGACCAGCATCATTTCCGGGTTGGACATGATCCAGCTCGCAGTGGAATCCAACCGCATCGAACGGGTGCCGCGCCTGGCCGAAATCGCCACCGGCTCTGCCCACCGCGCCGCTGCGCTGACCCAGCGCATGCTCGCGTTCGCACGCAAGCAATCGCTGGACGCGCAGCCGTTCGACGTCAACACCCGTGTGCGTTCGCTGGAAGACATGCTGCAGCGCTCGATCGGCGAAAACATCGCGCTGGAGCTGGATCTTGCCTCCACGCCGCTGGTGGCCGTTGCCGATGCCAACCAGCTCGAAAACGTGGTGCTCAACCTGGTCATCAATGCGCGCGATGCCTTGAAAGGGCAGGGCACCATCCGCATCCAGAGTGCGGCCTACACCGCGCACAACGATCCGGAACTGGACGATGGCGACTATGTCGCGGTGAAGGTGATCGACAACGGGAGCGGGATCGAGCCGGCCATTCTCGACCAGGTGTTCGAGCCGTTTTTCACCACCAAACCCATCGGCGAAGGCACCGGTCTTGGCCTGTCGATGACCTACGGGTTCGCACGTCAATCCGGCGGCACCGCGCGCATCACCAGCGAGGTGGGGCATGGCACCACGGTGGCGCTACTGCTGCCGCGCGGGCTCTCGGCCAACGAGATGCTGCCGGCACCGCCGCCCAGCGCGCCGCGCACGCGCAACGAGCGCATCTTGCTGGTAGACGACACCGATGTGGTGCGCATGATGGTGAGCGAAGTGCTCGGCGATGCCGGCTACCAGGTCATCGAAGCCGAGGATGCCAACGGCGCGCTGGAACACTTGCGCACCGAGGTGCACATCGATCTGGTGGTTTCCGATGTCGGCCTGCCCGGCATGAACGGGCGCGACATGGCCGATGTGGCGCGCACGCTACGCCCGGGCCTGCCGATCCTGTTCATTACCGGCTACGCCGAAAACGCGGTCACGCGGCAGGAATTTCTGGCAGAGGGCATGGCCTTGCTGCCCAAGCCTTTCAGCCTCAACGATCTGCTCAACACGGTGGGGCAGATGCTCGACAGCAGCGTCCTGGCGCGGGCGTAGGGCGTTAAGGCGGCCCCAAACGCACATGCGTGGCTGCGGGGTGGGCGCGGCCGGCGCCCGGACCACGCATGCACCAGGCGTGCAGCGCCGTTCCTGCACGCCGCTCAGCGCGCATACGCGTACGGCCCGAACGTGGCGCCGAGAAAGCCGCCGGCCGTCTCGGTGCTGAGCACGCTCGCATCGCCTTGTTCGAGCAGCGTCTGCCACTGCCCCTGGCCGACGGCGTAATCCACGTGCACGCGTGCGGCATCCAGCGCAAAGCGCAGTTTCACCGGTTGCGTGGCATCGGGCAGTGGCGCGCGTGCCAGTTCGGTGCCGGTGCCGGGCTGCTGCGGTCCGGCGCGGCGATACAGCACCACCGCAGCGCCGCTGGCTTCGCGCACCAGCATTGCTGCCAGGAAATTGCTCTCCTTGGCCACGATCGCAAGACCGGCCTGTTCGCCCGGTGCCAGCGCGCTGCCATCCACGCTGGCGACCAAGGTGGCGTGATGATGCTGCAGGCGATGACCCAGATAGGCCGGCTGACCACGTCCGATATCGCCTAGCGCAATCTTGGCCGGGGTCACGCGCAAGCCTTGCGCGCCGGGCTGATACCACGACGTCGTTGGTGGGTGGATGGTCATCCATTGCATCGGCACGCGCGCATCCCCGAAGCGCTCGCTCCACTGCATCGGCCCGGTGGTCGGCAGGGCCTGCGTGCCCGCCGGCAAGGGTGGGCGCGCAGCCACCGCAGGGACCGCGGCGCCGTGCGGCAGCACCACCGGCCAGCCATCGCGCCACTGCACCGGCAACAGGAAGGTTTCCCGGCCCACGTTGTAGTGATTGCCCTGGTAAGGGCGCGTCGCGAGAAATACCGCCCACCATGTGCCGTCCTTGAGTTCGACGAACTGCGCATGCCCGGCCGAGGTGATCGGCGCAGTGCGCAATGGGTCCAGGTCGCGTTGGGTGAGGACCGGATTGCCGCTCCAGGTTTCGTATGGCCCGGTGATCTGGCGGCTGCGGTAGATCATCTGCGCATGCTGCTCGCCGGTGCCGCCTTCGGCTGCGGTGAGGTAGTAGTAGCCATCGCGGCGGAACAGGTGCGGGCCTTCGATGTGTTCGGGATTGGTCGCCGGCTTGAAGCCGGAATCCACGATCACCTGACGGGTGCCGACCAACTTCATGCTGGCCAGATCCAGCTGCTGCAGCCAGATGGCGCGGTGCCCGTCGTAGCGCATCTTGCCGGCCGGCACGTCGTTGTTGACCAGCCAGGCGCTGCCATCGTCATCGAAAAACAGCGAGGGGTCGATGCCCTTGGCGTCCAGCCAGATCGGATCGGACCATGGCCCGGCCGGATCGGTGGCGGTGATCAGGAAATTGCCGCCATCGCAGTAGAAACAGGTATTGGCGATATAGAAGGTGCCGGCGTGGTAGCTGATGCTGGCGGCAAACAGACCGCGGGTCAGTTCGTCGTTGCCGTAGTCGATCTGGGTTGCACGGTCGATCGCGTTGCCGATCTGGTTCCAGTGCACCAGGTCGCTGCTCTTGAAGACCGGCAGGCCGGGGAAGTAGCCGAAACTGGAATTGACCAAGTAGAAATCGTCGCCGACCCGCACCGCCGATGGGTCCGGATGGAAACCGGCCACGACCGGATTGCGGTACTGCGCGGCGGTTGGCACCGGGCCGCCATCGTCGCCCTGGTACTCGATCTGCGTGATCAACGCGGTGCCGGCATGCGCCAGCGGACAGCTCACTGCAGCCAGCAGGCCGGCCAACCATGCGAGTCGTTTCAAGAGATCCCCTTGTGCCATGCCCTGGCGCAACGCCAGCAAGACACCAGCATGACAGCACGCAAGGCGGCGTGGCATGACGTTTTGCGATGCCAGCGCTGCGTGGCGGCATGCCTCCATGCGTGTAGCGGAGTGGGTGGATCGGGTGTTGCCACTTCGCTGCAACATTGCTGACATATCGTGCGCGCGGCGCCACGCGGCGCCACGCGGCGCCGCCATCAGGCGTGCCGTGCCAAACGGCTCCGACGCTGTGTCATCACCTCGCTTCACTACTTAGGATCAATCCGCATGTCGTTGTACTCGCCTGTCCTCCCGTCGCCGGTGTCCGCTCGTGCACAGGTCGCTGCGCGCCGCCGCGCCGCCGTGCAGCGCACGCCGCTCGCACGTGCCTGCGCCGGCCTGTTGCTTGCCTCGTTGGCGGCAACCGCGTCTGCGCAGCAAGCGCCGGCGGCCCAGGGCGAAGCCAGCCCGACCGCGCTGGACACGGTCACCGTCACCGCCGAGCACCGCGAGCAGAACCTACAGGACGTGCCGGTCTCGGTTGGCGTGGTGCAGGGCGCAGCGATGCGCGACTTCACCGCCGGTGGCGATGACACGCTGCTGGCGCTTTCCGGCCGCGTGCCGGGCTTCTATGCCGAAACCACCACCGGGCGCATCTTCCCGCGTTTCTATATCCGTGGCCTGGGCAATATCGATTTCTACCTGGGTGCCTCGCAGCCGGTGTCCATCATCCAGGACGATGTGGTGCTGGAGCATGTCGTGCTCAAATCCAATCCGGTCTATGACGTGGATCAGGTCGAAGTGCTGCGTGGCCCGCAAGGCACGCTGTTCGGCCGCAATACCACCGCCGGCATCGTCAAGTTCGATACGGTCAAGCCCAGCGACACCTACATCGGCCGCGTCAATGCCAGCTACGGCAGCTACAACACGCTCTCGCTGGATGGCGGCTTCGGTGGTCCCATCAACGACGTGCTGTCGTTCCGCGTATCGGCGTTGTACCAGCACCGCGACGATTGGGTGGACAACACCTTTGCCGGCAGCAGCGCCGACGGCACGCGCACGCCACGCAAGGACGCGATGGGCGGTTACAACGACCGCAACGCGCGCCTGCAGTTGCTGCTCAAGCCCAACGATGCGTTTTCGCTGCTGGGCTCGGTGCACACGCGCGACTATGACGGCACCTCCACCTTGTTCCTGCGCAACGCGATCACACGTGGCAGCGACAAGGTGGACGTGCCGCGCGACCGCGTGGCCTACGATGAGGGGCACGACAACCCGCAGGCGTATCAAACCGATGGCGGCTCGCTCAAGGCGATTTACGACTTCGGTGGCGTGTCGCTGACCTCCATCACCGCCTACGAAACCACTTCCGGCTACAGCCGTGGCGACACCGATGGCGGTGCTGCCGCCAATTACCCGGTCAATGGCGTGCCGAACGGCTTTGGCCAGTCGATGGGACAGATCCGCGACCTGGATCAGTACACGCAGGAATTACGCCTGGCCAGCGAAGGCGAGCAGGCCCTGCAGTGGCAGGTGGGCGCGTTCTACTTCGACGGCCGCGACACCACCGATTTCTACCAGCGTGCCTATTTCCTGCAGACCGCCGCGCGCAACCCGAATAACTGGGTGCGCCTGCGCAATACCAATACCTCGTGGGCCGGCTTCGGGCAGCTCAGTTACAAAGCCACCGACGCGCTGACGCTGACCGCCGGCATCCGCCAGACCAGGGACAGCAAGGAAACCCGTCTGCTCAAGACCGCCGACACCGCGGCCGGGGTGGTGACCTACCGCGGCCGCCGCGATGTGCGCATGTCCGACACCCAGCCCAGCTGGGATCTGAGCGCGATGTATGAGATCGACCCGCAGCTGAGCGTGTATGCGCGCGTGGCGCGCGGTTTCCGCGGCCCCACCATCCAGGGCCGCAGCGCGGTGTTCAATTCCGATTTCACCACTGCCGATTCGGAAACCATCCTGTCCTGGGAAGCGGGCATCAAGAGCAGCCTGTTCGAGAACCGCCTGCGCCTGAATGTCAGCGGATTCACCTACACGGTCGACGATATCCAGCTCAACGGCAACGACTCGGACGGCAATGGCGTGCTGTTCAATGCCGACAAGGCCAAGGCCTACGGCATGGAAGCGGATCTGGACTGGCGCCCGATTTCCAACCTGTCGATCACCGCCGGCCTGAGCCTGTTGCACAGCGAAATCCACGATAAACGCGTCTATGCGCAGGCCTGCGCGCTCAATGGCGTGGTGGTGTGCACCGTCAACGACCCGACCATCCGCGTCGGTGCCAACACCTTCGCCCAGATCGACGGCAACCCGCTGCCCAACGCGCCCAAGTACAACCTCAACCTGGCCGCGCGCTACGACATCCCGGTGGGCAACGACGGCGCGTTCTTCGTGTCCACCGACTGGAACAAGCAAGGCCAGACCAGCTTCGTGCTGTACGATTCCACCGAATTCCGCTCCGACGGCAATTTCGAAGGTGGCCTCAAGCTGGGTTACACCGGTGGCTACGGTGCGTGGGAAGTGGCGGCGTTCGCGCGCAACATCACCAACGAAAAGAATCTCAAGGGCGTGATCGAAAACTACATGGCCGCGGTCTACAACGAGCCGCGTGTGGTTGGGGTGTCGGTCAACGTCAACTGGCAGTAACGGGTTGATCGCCTGATCGCAGTCTCTGCGGCGTCTGCGCCGCAGTGATGTTTCCTGCAGGTGGAGAGGCCAGCTGTGTGCATGTGCAGCTGGCCTTCGGGTTGCGTCACCGCTTGCTCAGGACAGAGCGCACCCAGTTGACGATTTGCGCGCTGCTCACCGCGCCGGAATGACGGCCCAGTTCCTGCCCACCCTGGATGACCAGCAAGGTGGGAATGCTGCGGATGCCAAAGCGCGTGCCCAGCGCCGGATGCAGGTCGGTATCCACCTTGGCCAGGCGCACCTGCGGTTCCAATGCTGCGGCGGCTGCGGCAAATTGCGGCGCCATGCTCATGCATGGCCCACACCAGGGCGCCCAGAAGTCCACCACCAGCGGCAGTGCACTGCGTAGCGCATGCTTGTCGAAATCCGCAGCCGACAACGCCACCGGCGTCCCCAGGAACAGCGGGCGATGGCAGCTGCCGCAGTTGGGTGCATCGCGCAGGCGCGTAGGCGCAATGCGGTTCATCGCAGCGCAACTCGGGCAGGCGATCAGCAGTGGTGCGTCGGTCATGTGGGTCTCCAGTCGGCGGTACTGCCTGCGCTGTCTCCGGCCATCGCTGGCCGCGCATGCTGCATGCGCCCAGTGTAGCGATCACCACAAAAGATTCCGTGCCCACTGCCAGCGGCAGCACCAGCCTGCGCAGGCCTGGCCAACGTCCTGCGGGCCGCCGTGCGCTGCAACGCTCAAGCCGATTGGCCCAACGCCACGATCGGCACGAAGCCACCGTAGACCATGCGCTTGCCGTCGAATGGCATCGGATTGACCGACGGGTCCATGCGTGGGTCTTCCATCATCTTGCGCATGCCCTCATCGCGGGTGGCCTTGTCCGGCCATTCGATCCAGGAAAACACCACCGTCTCTTCGGCGGTGGCATCGACTGCGCGATAGAAGTCGGTCCATTGCCCCGGTTGGACATCGTCACCCCAACACTCCACCACACGCAGCGCGCCGTATTCCATGATGACCGCATCGCCCATGCGGGCATGCGCGATGAATGCGTCTTTGTTGGCTGTAGGGACGGCAAGTACAAAACCATCGATATACGACATAACCACCTCCGCAGATGGGGTGCATGGTGTGCACCCGAGGATGACCAAGGAATGTCTGGTACGACCAACAACCGGAGAGCAGTGGGGCAGGAGCGTGCGTCCAGCGCGCTGGCCGCACGAGCATACGGTGCATGGTGCGCGACGGCACTGCTTGAGTTGGCTGTCACCCGGGCAGCCAGGCGTTCTGCCAATGCCCTGGCTGTCGGGCTCGCTGGCGCGGGGCGGCGGATCTGTCGTGGGCCGATCGATGGCAGCGCACTGCTAGCCTCTTGCTGGAGGCCGCGGCAATGCATCGGCCAAGATGCGTTGGTCTTACATCTGCGTGCGCACCGGCACTGCAGTTGCCGGCAAAGTGCCGCGGTCAGGCGGCCAGGTTGTGGCGGCGCAGGCGTGCTTCGAAGACCACGTCGCCGTCCTCGTTGCGCGCCTGCAGCGTGCCGCCGTGAGCCTTGACGAACTGGTCGGCGATGAACAGGCCCAGTCCCAATCCCTGGCTGGCATGGAAGCTGGCCTTGAACGGCTCGAACAGACGCGGCATCAGGCTGTCGGGAATGCTGCCGGCGTTGCGCACCGACAGGCGCAGGGTGTCGTGTTCGCGTCCATCCAGATGCACCTGCACCGGATGGCGTCCGCCATGCAGGACGGCATTGCCGACCAGATTGGACACGACCTGCGCCAACCGGTCGCCATCGCCATCGCCATCCAGGTCGCCCTCGGTGCGCAGGTCGATGGTGGTGTGCGGGTTGGCCTGCGCCACTTCGCCCACCACGCTGTGCACCACCTCGCCAAGGTTGCACGGGCCGAACTGCATCGGCAAACCATCGGTGCGCAGGCGCGAAAAATCCAGCAATTGCTCGACCATGCGCGACATCCGGTGCGCGCTGTTTTCCAGGTGTTCCAGCGTGCGCGCCGCCGAGCTGTCGGCATCGACATCCAGGCCGAGTTTGTCGGCGCACAACAGGATCACCGACAGCGGTGTGCGCAGATCGTGGGTGAGCACGGCCATCATGGTTTCGTTGAGCGTGAGCGCGCGTTCGAGCGAGGCATTTCTCGCCTTGAGCAGCCGCCGCTGCTGGTACAACTCGATGAACACGTTGACCTTGCTCAGGATGACGTGCGGCTCGATCGGCTTGTGCAGAAAATCCACGGCGCCGGTTTCGTAACCCTGGAAAGCGCGCATCGGATCGTTCGGCGAGGCGGTCAGGAAAATGATCGGCACGTGCCGGGTGCGCTGCGAACCGCGCATCAGTTCCGCCAGCGAAAAGCCGTCCATTTCCGGCATGTGCACATCCAGCAGTGCCAATGCCACGTCGTGTTCGAGCAGCAGTTCCAGCGCCTGCGCACCGGAGGCTGCGCACAGCACGCGGATGCCGTCGCGTTGCAGCAGCGCTTCCATGGCCACCAGATTCTGCGGCACATCGTCCACGATCAGGATCTTGGTCGATTCGGAGTCGTCGCTGCTTGCAGCCAGGCCGGTCGCGGTGAGGTTCATGCGTGAAAAGCTTCCAGTCGGGTGCAGATGGCTTGCAGGGTCAGCACCGCATCGGCGCCGGCGTGGGCGAGAGCAGAGGCGGGCATCAGCGAGGCGGCGGCGTCATCCGGGCGCTGGATCCAGGCGGTACCGCCCACCGAACGCACCGCAGCCACCCCGGCGCTGCCGTCGCTGCTGGCACCGGTGAGCAGGATCGCCAGCAGGCGTTCGCCGAAGACATCGGCAGCCGATTCGAACAGCAGGTCGATCGCCGGGCGCGAAAACAACACCGGCGCATCCATCGACAACGCCAGGCTGTCGCGGGTTTCCACCAGCAGGTGGTAGTCGGGCGGGGCGATGGTGACGGTGCTGGGCAGCAGCGGTTGCTTGTCGTCGGCCTCGCGCACCGGCAACGCGCAGCGCGCATCCAGCAGCTCGGCGATATGACTGGGGCGGTCGCGCGGCAGATGCAGCACGACCAGCACCGGCATCGGCAGATCTGCCGGCAGCCCGGACAACAACGCCTGCAGGGCCATCACCCCGCCGGCGGAGGCACCGATCACGATCGCATCGAAATGCTGGGCTGCAGATGCGCGGCTCATGCGGCCTTCCGATACAGCCGCTGCTCGCGCGCGCAGGCTTCGAAGGCCTGCGCATGCGCGCCGAACTGCAGCGACTCCTTGCTGCCCAAGCCGAGAAATCCGCGATGCACCAATGCGTCGTAGAACAGCCCCACCGCGCGATCCTGCAAGCTGCGGTTGAAATAGATCAGCACGTTGCGGCACGACACCAAGTGGACTTCGGAAAACACCGTGTCGGTGGCCAGGCTGTGATCGGCGAACACGATATTGCGTTTCAGGCGGCGGTCGAACACCGCACCGTCGTAAGCGGTGGTGTAGTAGTCCGACAGCGAGGTGCGGCCACCGGCGTCCAGATAATTGCGGCTGAACTGCGCAATACGATCGATCCCATAGGCGCCGGCTTCGGCCATGCCCAGCGCTTCGGGGTTGATGTCGGTGGCGTAGATCACCGCCTTTTCCAGCAGGCCTTCTTCGTGCAGCAGGATGGCCAGGGACCAGACTTCTTCACCGGTACTGCAACCTGCCACCCAGAGCTTGATCGAGGGATAGGTACGCAATACCGGCACCGCATGCTCGCGCAGGACGCGGAAATACGCCGGGTCGCGGAACATTTCCGAGACCTGCACGGTGAAGAACTGCATCGCCTGCGCAAAGATGTCCGGCTCGTGCAGCAGACGGTGCTGCAGATCGGCCACGCGCACGCAGTCGAAACGCGCCATCGCGTGGCGCATGCGCCGCCGCAACGACGACACCGCATAGTCGCGGAAGTCGTAGTGATAGCGCTGGAAGACCGCTTCCAGCAGCACGCGCAGTTCCAGGTCGAACAGCTCCACCGGGTTCATTGCCGCGAGCACCAGACGCGGCACAGCGAGACCAGCTTGTCCACGTCGATGGGCTTGGCGATGTAGTCGTTGGCGCCGGCTTCCAGGCAACGTTCGCGGTCGTCGGCCATGGCCTTGGCGGTCAGCGCGATGATGGGCAGATCCTGCCATTGACGGTTTGCTCGGATCTGCCGCATCGCGGTGATGCCATCCATCTCCGGCATCATGATGTCCATCAGGACCAGGTCCACTTCGTGCTTGGCCAGGTGCTCCAGCGCCTCGCGGCCATTGCGTGCGATCTGCAGCGTGACGCCCAGCGGTTCGAGCACGCTGGAGAGCGCGAAGATGTTGCGCACATCGTCTTCGGCCAGCAACACGGTGGCGCCGTCCAGCACCGCGTCGCGGCGGCGTGCTTCGCGCAGCAGGCGCTGCTGATCGCTGGGCAGCGAGGCTTCCACGCTGTGCAGGAACAGCGTCACCTCGTCGAGCAGGCGTTCCGGCGAGCGCACGCCCTTGATGATGATGCTCTTGGAATACCGGCGCAGGCCCTGCTCTTCGTCGCGGGTCAGCGCGCGCCCGGTGTAGACGATCACGGGCGGAAAGGCGACCGCATCGTTGCCGGCCATGCGTTCGAGCAGGTCGTAGCCGCTGCCGTCGGGCAAGGCCAGATCGGTGACCATGCAATCGAATGTCGAGCCTGCCAGCTGGTCCATCGCCTCGGCAATGCTGCCGACCGCGACGATGTCCAGCTGGTCGCGCGCCAGCAGCAGTTGCAGGTTCGCGCGCAATGCGCTGTCGTCTTCGACGATCAGCAAACGACGTACTGCGCGTGCGTTGGTTTCTTCCAGCTGGCGGATCGCCCCGGCCAGCAATTCGCGCGTGGCGGGCTTGATCAGGTAGCCGACCGCACCAAGCTCCAGCGCAATCTGGCTGCGTTCCAACGCCGACACCACGTGGACCGGTACGTGGCGTGTGGCCGGATCGCGCTTGAGGCGTTCGAGCACGCTCAGGCCGGAGGCATCCGGCAAGCCGATGTCGAGCAGGATGCCGCTGGGGCGCAGCTCGGCGGCTAGGCGCAGGGCCTCTTCTGCGTTGGGGGCCACCACGCAATCGAAGTCCAGTTCGTGGGCCAGTTCCACCAGCGCTTGCGCAAAGCGGGTGTCGTCTTCCACCGCCAGGATTAGCCGGCCGGGGCGGCTGCGTTGGTCGCGATCGTCGTCGGCTCGCTGGATCGGTGCAGCATTGGGCGATGCGATCGGCACCGGCATCGTGTGGGCCACGGCACCACCGGATGCGCCGGATTGCGCACCCAGCGCGCTGCCGTTGCGTTGTTGCACGTGGGCTCCAGAGGCCGGGACTGCGGCTACCACGGGGTTCGCAGCTGCATCGGCAGGGCCAAGCACTTCCGCAGGTGCGCCATCGGTCGGCAATTCCAGCGTAAAGCAGCTGCCGCGCCCGGGCTCGCTGTCCACACTGATGCTGCCGCCCATGCGTTGCGCCAGGTCGCGCGAAATCGACAGACCCAACCCGGTACCGCCATAACGGCGGCGCGTGCTGCCATCGGCCTGACGGAACGCTTCGAAGATCACCTCGCTCTGTTCGCGCGCGATGCCGATGCCGGTATCGGTCACCGCAAAGCGCACACGGCCAGGCGCATGCGCCTGGACGGTCAAGCTGACCTTGCCGTGTTCGGTGAACTTGATGGCGTTGGCCAGCAGGTTCTTCAGGATCTGCTGCAGCCGCTGGTTGTCCACGACCAACTGTGCCGGCGCGCCGGCAGCTGCCGCGATCTCCAATGCCAGGCCCTTCTGCCGCGCCAACGGTTCGAAGGTTTCGCGCAGGCGCTGCAGCACCGATCCGGTGACGACCGTTTCGTCGGCCAATTCCACGTGTCCGGCTTCGATCTTGGACAGGTCCAGGATGTCGTTGATCAGCGCCAGCAGGTCGTTGTTGGACGACAGGATCGCCTGCGCATACTTCACCTGCTCGGCGCTGAGCGTGCCGTCCTTGTTGTCGGCCAGCAGCTTGGCCAGGATCAAGGCGCTGTTGAGCGGCGTGCGCAACTCGTGCGACATGTTGGCCAGGAATTCCGACTTGTAGCGCGAGGCAGCAGACAACTCGTTGCTGTTGCGCACCAGCTGATTCTGCGCGATTAACAAGGCCTGCTTTTGCGCCTCAAGCGCCTGCGTGCGCTCTTCCAGCTGCACGTTGGTCTGTTCCAGTTCTGCCTGCTGCACTTCCAGGTCGCTTTGCGATTGCTGCAGGCTGCGGCTCTGTTCTTCGAGTTCCTCGTTGGCCACGCGCAGCTCTTCCTGCTGGGTCTGCAGTTCCTCGCTCTGGCGCTGGGTTTCTTCCAGCAAGGCCACCAGTTGCGCGCGCAGCAATGCGGTGCGCAGTGCCAGGCCGATGTTCTCGCCGCAGCGTGCCAGCAGTTCGTCTTCGCGCGAGCCGGCGGTGCGTGGGTCGGTCACGCGCCCGAGTTCGATGATGCCGATCACCCGGTCGTCGGCGGTGATCGGCGCCAGCAGCAACTCCTGGCAGTTGCTCTGACCAAGCCCGGAGGCAATCTGCAGATGCCCGGCGTCCATGCCGCGGATGCGACGCACCGTGCCATGTTTCAACACTTCGCCGAGCTGGCCGGCAGCGGTTGGCAGGGTCTGCGGCAGATCGGGCGGCAACGCCGCACCACCGGTGAGTCGCAGACGGTCGCCCTCGATGCGATACAGTGCGCCGACCTGCGCATCCAGTGTCTGGCATAGTGCGCGCACCGCGGCGTCGGCCAGCTCCTGCGGTGCCTGATCGCCGCGCAAACTGGCCTCGACCGTGTTTTCTGCCTGCTGCAGCCACAGTGCGAATTCGGCTTGCCGGCGTGCGCGGATCGCCTGCATCACCACCAATGCCATTGCCAGGAACGACACGCCGCCAATGCTGCGATTGACCGAGGAAAAACTGGAATTGGTACTTGGTGGCGCGAGCTGGAAACCAATCGCCAGCAAGACACACGACAGCACGCCCACGACGAGCGGCACCTGCGGCCGGTTCTGAAACACCGTCACGCCCACTGCCACGAAGTAGGTCAGCCACACCGCATAACCGAGCGGGGTCACCAGCTCCATGCCCAGCGTTGCAGCCATCAAGGCCCCCGCGATGACCCAAATCCAGCGGTCGCGTGTGGTCGAGATGGTTTGCATAAGGTGCGTGGACCGAACTGGGAGGGCGGTCATGGTAGCCGATAACTTTCACGTACAAATCGCCGGAAATTTGACGCTTTTTGCTGCCGGGTTAGCTTGCACGCAGCCTTCACGCCGCTATCAATATGGTCCCGCGCTTTTCCGGAGAATCATCGCGCGATGGATGCGGAAACGGCCATCGACAGCGCAGGGCCGCTT
This sequence comes from Xanthomonas sp. NCPPB 3569, assembly GCF_041475645.2. Classification (NCBI taxonomy): domain Bacteria; kingdom Pseudomonadati; phylum Pseudomonadota; class Gammaproteobacteria; order Lysobacterales; family Lysobacteraceae; genus Xanthomonas; species Xanthomonas sp. NCPPB 3569. Next base: position 2,712,249 of record NZ_CM192969.1, on the reverse strand, counting down.
TCTTACGACAGCCGGCAGTGTCAGCTGTTGGTACAGAGCGTGTCCGATTACGCGATCTACATGCTCGATATCGGTGGGCATATTCGCAGCTGGAATCCCGGCGGTGAGCGCATCAAGGGCTACAGCGCAAGCGAGGTCTTAGGCACGCATTTCTCGCGGTTCTACCTGCCCGAGGATGCGCAACGCGACGAACCCGGTCGCAATCTGGAAATCGCCAAGCGGGAAGGGCGCTTCGCTGCCGAAGGTTGGCGCCTGCGCAAGGACGGCAGCCGATTCTGGGCCAGCGTGGTCATCGAACCGGTGCTCGAATTCGGCGTATTGGTGGGATTTGCAAAAATCACCCGCGACCTGACCGAGCGCCATGAAGCCCAGCAGCTGCTGCAACAGGCGCAGCAGGCGTTGCTGCAATCGCAGAAGGTCGAAGCCTTGGGCCGGTTGACGCTGGGCATGGCCCACGATTTCAACAACCTGCTCACGGTGATGGTGACCAGCCTGGATCTGATTGCGTTGCGCGCAGGCGATGACGCGCGCACCCGCGTGCTGATCGAAGTGGCGCAAACGGCGGTGGATCGCGGCACCTTGTTGACGCGGCAACTGCTCGCGTTCGCGCGCGGGCAACAGCTGAACCCCGAGCGCCACCCCGTCAACGACGTCGTGACCCGTTCGTTGGAACTGTTGCGGCGTGCCTGCCCGCCGGGTGTGAGCTTGTCGTTGCAGTTTGCCGACGCACTGCCGCATGTGCGCGTGGACCCTGGCCAGCTGGAGGCGGCGCTGCTCAACCTGGTCTTCAACAGTTGCGATGCGATGCCCGCTGGCGGCGGCATCGTGTTGCTCACTTTTGCTGCGCAACGATCCGAACCGTCAGGCCCACAAGGTGCAAGTCGCCGGTACGTGGCCCTTGCGGTACGCGACGACGGTCCGGGGATGTCCGCGCACGTTGCACAACGCGCCAGCGAACCATTTTTCACCACCAAAGATGTCGGCAAGGGCTCTGGCCTGGGCTTGAGCCAGGTCTATGGCTTCGCATCCCAGTCCGGTGGCTTTGTCGAGCTTGAGACCGCACCTGGACGCGGCACCACCGTCACCGTGTTTCTTCCGGCCGTCGAGGAGGCCGAGCATGACTGAATCCCTTCGCCTGCTGATGGTGGAAGACCAAGAAGAACTGCGCGAATTGATCGGCGAAGCGCTGCGCGATGCCGGCATCAGCGTCGACACCGCCGATGATGGTCACAGCGCATTGCGCATGGTGCGCGACAGCGGCCCGTACGATGTGGTGTTCAGTGATATCCGCATGCCCAACGGCATGTCGGGCATTGAACTGAGCGAGCAGGTGGCGCAACTGCTGCCGCAGGCGCGCGTGATTCTGGCCTCGGGGTTTGCCAAGGCGCAGTTGCCGCCGTTGCCGGCCCAGGTCGATTTCCTGCCCAAACCCTACCGCCTGCGCCAGCTCATCGACATGCTCAAGAGCACCCCGGCCAGCGCGTAAACGTCGACCGGGCGTGCGGCATCGACGGCGCTGCTAGTCGCCTCGTCGATGGCGCCTTCAATCCGGAGTGTCACGCCGGCACGGCGACGTGACCACCAGGCACATCAGAAATGCAACGATCGCGCCCCTTTCGAAGGCGCGCCCGCACGCGGCAACGCGGCGTCCACACGGCCGGCAGTGCCCGACGCGTCATGCGTCTGGGCAGCCCTGCGCATTGCATCCGATCGCTATTGCAGCTTGAGCATCACGATCGAATGCGCCGGCAGCGCCACGTTCACTGCCTTGCCTTGGACACGTGCGCCCTTGAATGCCGCCGGCGCAACGGCCGTTGGCTGCGCATAGGTGTTGTACGTGGTGATCGCCGGTGCGGTCAGGATCTGTCCCTCCACCGCACGTAGCGGCAGCCCTTCCACCTGCACGCTTACAGTCGCCGCTGCGGTCGCGTCCAGATTGGTCAGTGCGAGATACACATGGCCATCTTTCGCCTTCACCGCCGAGCCGTGCACTGCCGGCACCTGCGTGTCGCCATGACGGTACTGCGGTGTCTGCAATTGCAATGGCAGGTGCGTGGCGTCCTGGTAGGGCTTGTAGAGCGCGAACACGTGATAGGTCGGCGTCAGCACCATCTTGTCACCATCGGTGAGGATCATCGCCTGCAGCACATTGACCATCTGCGCGATGTTGGCCATGCGCACGCGCTCGGCATGCTGGCTGAAGATGTCGAAGTTGAGGGAGGCCACCAGCGCGTCGCGCAGGCTGTTTTGCTGCTGCAGGAAACCGGGGTTGGTGCCGGGTAATGGCGCATACCAGGTGCCCCATTCGTCCACGACCAGGGCCACTTTCTTGGCCGGGTCGTACTTGTCCATGATCGCGCTGTGCTTGGTGATCAGCTCGTCCATCACCAACGTGCGCGACAATGTCTGGATCCACCCGGCTTCGTCGAACGTGGTCGAAGACGCGCGCGGCGGCCAGCCACCGGGAATGGTGTAGTAATGCATGCTCAGCCCATCCATGAACTTGGTGGCCTCGCGCATCATCACCTCGGTCCAGTGATAGTCGTCGTCGCTTGGGCCAGGCGCGATCTTGAGAATCTTCTGGTTGGCCGGCGACTTGACGAAGGTCTGGTAGCGGCGAAACACATCGGCTGCGTATTCCACGCGCATGTTGCCGCCGCAGCCCCACAGCTCGTTGCCCACGCCGAAGTAGGGGACCTGCCAGGGCGCATCGCGGCCATTGGCGCGGCGCTCATTGGCCAGGCTCGAGCGTGTCGGCGCGGTCATGTACTCGCTCCACTGCGCAATCTCCTCCGGCGCAGCATCGCCCACGTTGCCGGCGACATAGGCCTGGGTGCCGAGCAATTCGGTGAAGTCCATGAACTCGTGCGTGCCGAAACGGTTGGACTCCTCCACACCGCCCCAGTGCGTGTTGACCCGGATCGGGCGCTTGGCCGGCGTGCCGACGCCATCGCGCCAGTGGTACTCGTCGGCGAAGCAACCTCCGGGCCAGCGAATGTTGGGCACGGCGATGGCTTTCAGTGCGGCGACCACGTCGTTGCGATAGCCGCGCGTATTGGGAATCGGCGACTGCTCGCCCACCCACACGCCACCATAGATGCCGGTGCCCAGATGCTCGGCGAATTGGCCGAACAGTTGCCGCGACACCTGCGCGCCGGGCTGGTCCACGCGCAAGGTGCCGCTGACCTTGACCTCGGCAGCGAAGGCGGCCGGCACGCTGGCAAGCGAGGCGGCGACGAAAACGGCGTTCAACAGCTGCCTGCGCGATGCCTGCAATGCGGGGGAAATCCACTGCATCGGGTCGGTGCTCCTGTGCTGGTCGATGGTCGGTTGGGTGCTGCTGCGATGGGAAACGCGCGGCTAGCGTAGTGCCGGTGGCCGTTCTTTGTATTGCTGCAGCGCGAGCGCTGCAGGCGAGCGCGGCAGTCGCTTCGCCGCCGCAATCGTCTCGCCGGCCAGGATGTGCGCAGCAGCATGGTCGGCAGCCACCGCATGCGGCTATGCTCGCGGGCTATCTCATCGGCAGGACGATCCATGCAGCGAGTGTTCGGGCAGTTGCCAGACGGTGTCGAGATCCACGCACTCACGTTACGCAGCGAGGCTGGTCTGCAGGCGGAGGTGCTCACCTATGGCGGCATCCTGCATACGCTGCAGTTGACGACCGCTCAGGGTGTGGTGCCGCTGGTGCTGAACCTGCCGGATCTACCCGCCTATGCTGCCGATGGCGACAGCCTCAACATTCTGGTGGGCCGCTTCGGCAACCGCATCGCCGGTGCGCGTTACACCCTGGACGGCGTCACCCACATGCTGGCCGCCAATGAAGGGCGTAACCAACTGCACGGCGGGCTGCGCGGTTTCGGGCGACGGGTGTGGAGCGTGCTGGAGCAGGCGCCGGACCAGGTGGTGCTGGGCTACGACTCGCCCGATGGCGAAGAGGGCTACCCCGGCAATCTGCAGGTGCGTGCGCGCCTGCAGCTTCACGGGTGGAGCCTGCAGCTGGACTTCGAAGCGCACTGCGATGCCGCGACTGCGTTGAACCTCACCCATCACCCGTATTTCAACCTGTCCGGCGACCCGCAGCTGCGTGCCGCAGCGCAGGTGCTGCGCGTGCCTGCCGATCGCTACCTGCCGGTGGATGCCGAGTCGATCCCCACGGGCCAGATCGCATCGGTGACCGGTACCCCATTCGATTTCCGCCAGCCTGCCGCGCTGGCCGACAACACCGACCCGGCACATCCGCAGATCGTCCTCGGCAAGGGCTATGACCAGTGTCTGGTGCTGGCCGCCGACGCGGACTGCGTTGCCGAGCTGTACTCCCCGCACAGCGGGGTGGCGCTGCGCATCGGCAGCGATGCCCCGGCGGTGCAGGTGTACGAAGGCCAGCATCTGGACGCCCACCATCCCGGACTGGGGCGTGGCGTCTGCCTGGAGCCGCAGGACTATCCGGACGCCCCCAACCATCCCAACTTCCCGTCGACCATCCTGCGGCCGGGCCAGACCTACCGCCGCAGTATCAGCTATCGCTTTGCCCATGCTGGGCCGGACCAGCCGTGGGACGCTGTACGCGCCGCGCTGGATGCGTGAGAGATGTCAGCGCTGAGGAGTTAGCTGGGCTGCGTCGTGCGGGAGCGACCCGGCGCCGCTGATCGCAGTGTCAGTTCTGACCGTGCGCATCCTCCAGTTGCCGTAAGCCTGGGTTGCCAACGACCTGGCGTGGCCGATACCCGTAGCGCGCCGCACAAGATCGATCCGCGCGCGCGCGGTCGGCGCACCAGCCAGGATGTGCGCAATCAACGCGATCGCAGTTCGCCGTACTCGCTTTCGAATCTGAGACGCTGGGCTAGGCCAACCGCGCTCAACGCGGCCCCAGCACCAGCTCGATGACGAACTTGCTGCCGAAGAACGACAGCACCAGCAGCACCATCGCGGTCAGCGTCCAATGCACCGCCTTGGTGCCGCGCCAGCCGTTGCGCCAGCGGCCGATCAGCAGCGCACCGAACACGATCCACGACAGGATGCTCAGTACGGTCTTTTGCAACAGCCGCTGCGCCAGGAAGTCCTGCACGAACAACAGCCCGGTCAGCAGGGTCAGGCTCAACAGCACAAAGCCCACCGTGATCGTGCGGAACAGCAGCGTTTCCAGCTCGGTCAGCGGCGGCAGCGCGCGCAGCCAGCTATGGAAATCGCGCCGCCGCAACGCGCGTTCCTGCAGCCACAGCATGATTGCCAGCAGCGCCGCGATGCCCAGCGTGGCGTAGGCCAGCAAGGCCAGCCACGCGTGCAATTCCAGTCGCCAGCCCAGATCCGAGCTGGGTTCGTGGCCGTAGGCGTGGTAGCTGGCCAGCAGGATCGCCGACAGCGGGAACACCACCACGCCCACCGCCGCCATCCGCCCGCGACCGCCGAACACCGCCGTCAGCGCAGCCATGCCCAGCCCGCACAACGACAGTGCCGCGAAGAAATGCATGTCCGGCCCGCCGGCGGTGCGCACGGCCACCAGCACGTGGTAACCGGCATGCAACGCCACTGCAGCCAGTGCGGGCGCCAGCCAGCGCGCAGGCGATTGGTTGCCATCGCGCAACACTGCCCGAGTGAGCAGCGCCGTGGCCAGCAGGTATAGGGCGAACGCGATGAGAACGATTGTCATCGTGGAAGTTTCGCATGGTGGGGCCGGGATTGGGGAATCGGGAATCGGGAATCGGGAATCGGGGAGGCCTGGGCCGTGGGTCGCGTGGGTTTTGCTGGCGGGCGGTCTCTCGTCGCGAGGGAGCGCCTGGTGAAGCAGGGTGCGCCTGGCACGCAGTAGCGCGGCTTTCGCCGGCCTTGCTGCCATTCCTGCGCGTCCCGGTTCGGTCCCGGCTGATTGCCCGCCTCGCAGCACGGTCGAAGAGTTCCTCACCGGGCACCTTGCCGGGCCCGTGCAGGCCGGGGCAGGCCGCCAGCCGGTGCCGCTATAATCGGCACCCGTTTCCCCTCTGCGGTCCTGTGCGCATGTTCGAGTCCCTTACCCAACGTCTCTCCGGCACCATGGAGCGCCTGCGCGGCCGCGGCCGCCTGACCGAGGAGAACATCCGCGAAGCCACCCGCGAAGTGCGTATCGCGCTGCTGGAGGCCGACGTCGCGCTGCCGGTGGTGCAGGCGTTGATCGAGCGCATCAAGGTGCGCGCAGTGGGCCAGGAGGTGCTCAAGTCGTTGACCCCGGGCCAGGCGCTGATCAAGGTGGTGCGCGACGAGCTCACCGCCGTGATGGGCGCGGCCGCCACCGACCTCAATCTCAACGTGCCGGCACCGGCCATCGTGCTGATGGCCGGTCTGCAGGGCGCCGGCAAGACCACCACGGTCGGCAAGCTCGCCAAGCACCTGAAGGAAAAGCGCAAGAAGAAGGTCATGGTGGTCTCGGCCGACGTCTACCGCCCGGCCGCGATCGAGCAGCTCAAGACCCTGGCCGACCAGGTCGGGGTGCTATTCTTCGCCTCCGATGCGTCGCAGAAGCCGGTCGACATCGTGCGCGCTGCCATCAGCGATGCGCGCAAGTCCTTCGTCGACGTACTGCTGGTCGACACCGCCGGCCGCCTGGCGATCGATCAGGCGATGATGGACGAGATCAAGGCGCTGCATGCCGCGGTCAACCCGACCGAAACCCTGTTCGTGGTCGATGCCATGACCGGCCAGGACGCGGCCAACACCGCCAAGGCCTTCGGCGAGGCGCTGCCGCTCACCGGCGTGGTGCTGACCAAGACCGACGGCGATGCCCGCGGCGGCGCGGCACTGAGCGTGCGCTACATCACCGGCAAGCCGATCAAGTTCGTCGGTACCGGCGAAAAGACCGATGGCCTGGACGTGTTCCATCCCGATCGCGTCGCCAGCCGCATCCTGGACATGGGCGACGTGCTGTCGCTGGTGGAGCAGGTCGAGCACAGCGTCGACCAGGAAAAGGCCGCCAAGCTGGCCGCCAAGGTCGCCAAGGGCAAGAAGTTTGACCTCAACGACATGAAGGAACAGCTCGAGCAGATGCAGAACATGGGCGGCATCCATGGGCTGATGGACAAGCTGCCGGGCATGGGCCAGATCCCGGACAACGTCAAGCAGCAGGTCACCGGCAAGGAAGTGCCGCGCATGATCGCCATCATCAATTCGATGACCAAGAAGGAGCGCCGCAACCCGGCGCTGCTCAACGGCTCGCGCCGCGCCCGCATCGCCCGCGGCTCGGGCATGCAGCCGGCCGACGTCAACAAGCTGATGAAGCAGTACCAGCAGATGGAAAAGATGATGGGCAAGCTGGCCGGTGGCGGCATGAAGGGCCTGATGCGCAACATGAAGGGCATGATGGGCGCCATGGGCGGCCGCGGCGGCATGCCGTTCCGCTGAGCAACCTGCGCACGCCGCGCTGCGAAGCATTCGCAGGCGCGCAGTGCGTGCATCTTGCGCTGGTCCTTGTGCTGGCCTGGCACACCACATCGAGGCGGGTGGTCGTTCCGGCAGGTCTTGCTCTCTGGCGGTGCATCGCACTGGTTGTTGCGGGTGTCGACCGCCTATTGCTCGCGCACTGCAGGCGTGCGAGCGGCATTGTTCGCCGCTGAAGACGTGGGCGACGCCACCAGTACCGCGCAGGCGATCGCTCGCCTGCTGCAGCTCGACACAACAACCTAACGCGGCCTCCAGCAAGCCGTGCGCCATGTCGCCGTGCCCAAGTGGCGCCGCCACATCGTGGACGTGCTGTCTTAGGAAGAAGTGGGCCGGAGCCGGAACATGCGTGGCGAGCGCAACACCGGCCAGCTGCACGCAGCGTGCCTGTCGTGCCGATGGCGATTGCTGCCTGGCTTGCGCTATGCGAGCCGCCGGCGCGGTGCCCCCAACCGGCTTCGGCGTTTATCGATCAGTGCTTGTGGCGCGCTTCTCTATAGCGTCCGCAGCGCCGGCGTACTTCGCGTCGGAGACTGTCTGGGTCGAAGAGTCATACCGGCAAGCATGCCGATGCCGGCGCATGCGCAGAGAACATCTGCTACGCAGCCATCAGCCGGGCGCCGCAGGTGCTCGTGCCTGTGCCGGCATCGGCGTCCCTGCGTCGCGGTTACCATGTGGCATCTCATGGTGCTCGAAGTGATTGATGACCAGGTTTTCCAACGTCGATGCCTTTCAGCAGCGCTTTGGGCTGCGCTTGCCGATCCTGCTCAGCCCCATGGCCGGCGCCTGCCCGGTGCCATTGTCGGCGGCGGTCGCCAACGCCGGGGGCATGGGCGCGATGGGGGCCGTGTTATCGCAGCCGCACGACATCGTGGCGTGGATGGCCGCATTCGGTGTGGCCAGCGCAGGGCCTGCGCAGGTCAATCTATGGATTCCCGACCCGGCACCTGCGCGCGATGCGGCGACCGAAGCGCGGCTGCGCGCGTTTCTTGCGCAGTGGGGGCCCCCGGTGCCGGAGACAGCGGGCGACGCGACACCTGCCGATTTCGACGCGCAATTGGACGCCTTGCTCGCCGCGCGGCCAGCAGTTGCCTCATCGATCATGGGTATCTTTCGGCCCGATCAGGTGGCACGTCTCAAGAATGCCGGGATCGCCTGGTTCGCCTGCGCCACCACATTGGACGAAGCCCTTGCGGCGCAGGCAGCAGGTGCCGATGCAGTGGTTGCGCAAGGGGCCGAAGCCGGTGGTCATCGCGGTGCGTTCGAGGCCGGCCGCGCCGCGCAGCAGATGACCGGACTATTGGCGCTGTTGCCGCGCCTGGTCGATCGTCTCGATATCCCGATCATCGCGGCCGGCGGTATCGCCGATGCGCGCGGCATTGCGGCGGCGCTGACGTTGGGCGCAAGCGCGGTGCAGATCGGCACCGGTCTGCTACGCACCCCCGAAGCTGCATTGCCGAGCGCCTGGGCCGACGCGTTATCTCAGGCAGAGCCGGAGCACACCCAGCCAACCCGCGCATTCTCGGGTCGGTTGGGGCGCGCGCTGGCCACACCGTATGTCAGTGCAGCAAACGCTGCAGACGCACCACCACCTGCGCCATACCCGGTGCAGCGCGGGCTCACCGCACCGATGCGCCAGGCGGCCGCGCGCGACAATCGTCTGGATGCAATGCAGGCCTGGGCCGGCCAATCGGCCTGGATGGCGCCTGCGCAACCTGCTGCGCACGTCGTGACGCAGTGGTGGGAACAGGCGCAAGCGCTGCTGTGCCGTTGATCTTCTGCAATGGCGTAGCCGCCACCGCGCAGCAGCTCAGTGCTGCGGCGTTGAACAATTACGGCCACTTCACCACGCTGCAGGTGCGCGACAACGCTGCGCTTGGGCTGGACCTGCATCTGCAGCGTCTGCAGCACGACAGCGCAGCCTTGTTTGGTGCTGCCGTCGATATTGACGCCATTTGCGCGCAGTTGCGCATTGCGTTGTCGGGTGCCGGCAGCACCGATGCGAGCGTGCGCATCACGGTGTTTTCGCAGGATTTCGACCTGCGCGATCCAGCGCGCGCCGTCGCACTGGATGTGTTGATCGCGCTCTCGCCCGCCGCGCAGACGCCCGCCACCGCTGTGCGCGTGCAGCCGGCCAATTACGTGCGCGAGCAGCCGCTGTGCAAGCACGTCGGCACCTTTGCGCTGCTGCAGCTGCGCCGTCAGGCACTGCTTGCCGGGTTCGACGATGCGCTGCTGATCGATCCGCAAGGCCGGCTCGTGGAGGGTGCATTCTGGAATCTGGGCCTGTGGCAGCAGGGCAGGGTCGTGTGGCCACAGGGGCCGGCCTTGCCCGGCACCCGGCAGCGTCTGCTGCAGGCCGGGCTGCAGGCGCTTGGCATCGAGCAGGACACGCGCCCGGTCGCGCTGGGCGAGCTCCACGCATTCGATGGCGGCTTCAGCTGCAATGCGCGCGGGCAACAAGCGTTGGCGGCGGTCGGGTCTGTGCAGTGGCCGGACGGCGCCGCCCAGCTGGCGGTTTTGGAGCGGTCCCTGCAAACCCAGGCCTGGCAAGCGATCTGAGCGATTCAGGGGCGGCTTGGCTTCGCCGCCGGAGCCCGCTATAATCGCCGGCTTACCGTGCCACTCTGGCGACTGGGCAACTAGGAAAACAACACCATGGTCAAGATCCGACTGACCCGCGGCGGCGCCAAGAAGCGTCCGTTCTACCACATCATCGTGACCGACGTGCGCAGCGCGCGCGACGGGCGCAACATCGAGCGCCTGGGTTACTACAACCCGGTTGCCCAGGGTGCAGAACCGCGCATCGTGCTGGACGTCGCACGCGTCGACCATTGGGTCGGCAACGGTGCGCAGCTGACCGACAAGGTGCGTAACCTGTATCGCGAAGCCAAGTCTCAGGCCGCTGCGGCCTGAACTTGAGGGCCGGGTGTCGCCACCTGGCCCAGAGTCGACGCAGATGAAGCAGACCGAGCGCCGCATCCTGTTAGGCAGGATTGTCGGCGCTTTTGGTGTCAAGGGCGAGCTGAAGCTCGAATCCTGGACCGAGCCACGGACCGCCATCTTCCGGTATCAGCCGTGGATCGTGCGCGCGCCGTCCGGACAGGAGTCGGTGGTCAGCGGCGTGCGTGGGCGCGATCAGGGCAAGAATCTGATTGCGGTGTTCCCTGGCGTCACCGACCGTGACACGGTCGAAGCCATGCACGGGACTGAAATCTACGTCGCGCGCAGTGCCTTGCCGCCGCCCAAGCCCGACGAATATTACTGGGTGGATCTGGAAGAATTGCAGGTGGAAACCGTCGAAGGCGTCAAGCTGGGCACGGTGTCGCACCTGTTCTCCACCGGCTCCAACGACGTGGTGGTGGTGCGTGGCGATCGTGAGCGCATGATTCCGTTCGTGTTCCCGGATTTCGTCAAGTCGGTGGATTTCGAAGCCAACTTGATCGTGGTGGACTGGGATCCGGATTTCTGATCGAAGCCATCCGCTTCGCTCTTGCCTTACCCATTGCCGATTCCCGAATCCCTGCCAGTGCGCATCGACGTCATCAGCCTGTTCCCCGAGTTCATCGCGCAATGCGCGGCGTTCGGCGTGGTCGGGCGGGCGCAGGAGCGCGGCTTGCTGGAATTGCACGGCTGGAATCCGCGCGAGCATGCGCAGGGCAACTATCGCCGCGTGGACGACCGTCCGTTCGGTGGCGGGCCCGGCATGGTGATGTTGATCGAGCCGTTGCGGGCCTGTCTGGGCGCGGTGCAGGCCGCAGACGCGCGGCCAGCGCCCGTGATCTACCTCAGCCCGCAGGGGCGTCCGCTCACGCAGGCGCTCGCACGCGAGTTGGCGCAGTTGCCGCGCCTGATGTTGTTGTGCGGTCGCTATGAAGGCGTGGACGAGCGCTTTTTGGCGCAGGCGGTGGATATGGAAATCTCCATCGGCGATTACGTCTTGTCCGGCGGTGAACTAGGTGCCGCAGTGCTGGTGGACGTGGTGGCGCGGTTGCAGGACGGCGTATTGAACGACGCCGAATCTGCCGCCCAGGACAGTTTCGAAGGCCCGCAGGGCCTGCTCGATTGTCCGCATTACAGCCATCCGGCGACCCACGCATGGGGCGATGTGCCCGATGTGCTGCGGTCGGGCAACCATGCGGCAATTGCGCGCTGGCGCCGGAAGCAATCGCTGGGCCGGACCTGGCTGCGTCGTCCGGACCTGCTCGACGAGGCGGGGCTGGAGAAGAACGATCGCCGTCTGCTGGACGAGTTTCGCCGCGAACTCGCCCCGGACGACGAGAAATAATGGCTCACCCCTAGCTCTTGCAAGATTGATTGGGGTACAATATGCGGCTTGCTGGCCAGCCTTGCGTCTGGCCCTCCTACGAACCTCGAGCAATCGCCGTGCGGCGACTGCCGGTCCAATATCACCAGACACGCGGTGCCCACCATGAGCAAACTCAACAAGACCATCCTGGCTGACTTCGAAGCCGCCCAGATCCAGCGCAAGCTGCCGGAATTCAACCAGGGCGACACCGTTGTGGTGAACGTCAAGGTAAAGGAAGGCAACCGCGAGCGCGTGCAGGCCTATGAGGGCGTGGTGATCGGTACCAAGAATGCCGGCCTGAACTCCTCCTTCACCGTGCGCAAGATCTCGCATGGCTTTGGCGTGGAGCGCGTGTTCCAGACCCACAGCGCCATCATCGACTCGGTCGAAGTGAAGCGTCGCGGTAAGGTGCGCGCCGGTAAGCTGTACTACCTGCGTGGTCTGGAAGGCAAGGCTGCCCGCATCAAGGAAGATCTGGCCGCCGCTGCGCAGGCCAAGGCTGCTCGCCAGGCTGCTGCCAAGGCGGAGTAAGCCCCATTGGCGGGCCTGTCCCGCCACTGCCAAACAGCCGCCTTCGGGCGGCTGTTTGCGTTTGTGGGAATGCCTGTTCGATTGCGGCATCCACGCATGCTGCACACCGCGCCTTGAGCGAATGCGTCCAGCAACCCGTGCTCTCGATCAGGGTGGTCGAGGTATGGAGGCTGGCCACCCTGATCCCACGACGGTTGCAAGCGCATGCACCCGCGGTGGCTGCGGACCGGACGGTACGCCTGCGGCAAACGCGACTAACGCTGCGGCGTCCGCGGTAATTGCTGTCCGCCTGGTGCATCGGTGAGCGGGGCCGGGTCGGCGACCGGCGAGGCCGGATGCGCCGGCACTTCCGCTGCTGCCGCAAGTTCCGACGGATGCGTGGGTGCGCTCAGCATGCGCGCCTTGCGCCAGCCGCCCCAGCGGTAGTACGCCAGCGACAGCAGCATCGAACAGGCCGAACTGATCGGAAAGCTCCACCACACCGCATCGGCCCCCAGATGCGGCAGCAGCACGTTGGCCAATGGCACGCGCACGCCCCATAGCGAAAACGCCAGGATCAACAACGGCGGAATCACCGCACCGGTGGCGCGCACCACGCCCGAGACCACGAAGCTGACACCGAACAGCAGGAACGACCAGATCGCAATGTGGTTGAGGTGCCGGGCAACCTCCAGCGTGGCGCTGCCTTCGGGCAGAAACAGGGCCAAGGTCCAGCGATCGAACAGGATCAGCAGCACGATCAGCAGGCCTGTCATCAGGAAATTGGCGGCGATGCCGGTACGTGCGACCGCATCCACGCGCGACCACAGGCCGGCACCCACATTCTGGGCGGCCATCGACGAACACGCTGCGCCCACCGCCATGGCCGGCATCTGCACATAGTTCCATAGCTGCAATCCTGCGCCGAATGCGGCAGCGGTTTCGGTGCCGAAACCATTGACCAACGACAACATGGCGATCATCGACAGCGAGATCATCACCATCTGCAGACCCATCGGCACGCCTTTGACGATCAACGCGCGCAGGATGGCTGGGTCGATGCGAAACAGCCGCACATCGCTCCGGCCCAGCCACAAGACATGGCGCTTCTTGCGTAAATACACCAGCAACCCAGCCAGTGCGACGACCTGCGCGATCAACGTGGCCCAGGCCGCGCCGGCAATGCCCAATGCCGGAAACGGACCGATACCGAACAACAGCAGCGGGTTGAACACGATATCCAGCAGCACCGACAGCAACAGGAACCGGAACGGCGTGCGTGCATCGCCGGTGCCGCGCAAGGCGGCCGAGAGGAACGCGAACAGATACAGCGTGGGCATCGCCAGGAAGATCACCCGCAGATAGTCTTCGGCCAGGGTTTGCGAGGCGGCTGGCGTGCCCATGGCGCTCAGCAAATGCGGCGCCAGGTACCAGCCGAGCACGGCGATCACGGCCGACAGCCCGCCGAAAAAGCTCGCGCTGGTGCCCATCACCTTGCGCGCCTGGGCGATATCGCGCGCGCCCATCGCCTGGCCGATCAGGATGGTCGAGGCCATGCCGATGCCGAACACCGAGCCGATCAGGAAGAACATGATGCTGTTGGCATTGGCCGCCGCGGTCAGCGCTTCTTCGCCGAGATAGCGGCCAATCCAGATCGCGTTGATCGATCCGTTGAGCGACTGGGCGATGTTGCCGGCCATGATCGGCAGTGCGAACAACAGCAGATTCTTGCCGATCGGGCCTTCGGTCAGGACAGCGGATTTGGGCATCGCAGTCGTATCGTCGCGCAGAAGGTGCGCACACTAGCATTGCCCGGGTGAGCCCGAATGCAGCGCATGCGGCGAGGCGGCGTGGGGCGCGCCGATCGTGGAGCACGCCGCGCGCCTTGTCTGGCAGCGGCATGCAAAGCAGCCGCAGGCGTGTGCGTGAATAGGCAATGCGGCAGGTGGGCCTGGCGAGGATGGGGATGCAGGTTTGGGCTGGGCCGCAGCCATGGTCGGACGTGGTCGCCGGCTGGCCTGCCGATGCGCCGGCCGATCGCTGCATCGCAGTTGGACACCTATGGATGCGCCCGTTCGTCTAAGAGCGGCTAACAAAACTACTGCGCAGCCGCCAGGCGGGCGCGGCCGGTGCTCGGAATCCTCATGTACCACCCGTACACTCCGGTTCCTGCGCGCCGTCCGCGCCCACCTGACAGCTGCTCGCTACGTTTTGTCAGTCGCCCTAAGACTCGAATGCGCGAGCGCCATGCGGCCCAAAGCAGCGAGGACGCAAAGCCCACTATGCTGTCGCGATGGAAATTCGTGCGACCCGTTTGCTGCATCTGCTCGACGCCCTGCGCGCACGGCGTCGGCCCGTGGCCGGTGCCCAGCTCGCCACTGCGCTGGGCGTCAGCCTGCGCACGTTGTACCGCGATATCGCTACCTTGCGCGCGCAGGGCGCCGACATCCTTGGCGATCCCGGGGTGGGCTACGTGTTGCGTCCAGGCTTCCTGCTGCCGGCACTGAATTTCACCGAGGACGAACTGGAGGCCCTGACCCTGGGCGCGCGCTGGGTGGAGCGCCAGGCCGATCCGGAACTGGCGCAGGCAGCGCAGCGCGCGGTGGCGCGTATCACCGCCACGCTGCCCGGCAACTTGCGCGCATCGATCGAGACGAGCGGGCTGCTGGTGCCCGCGGCCGATGCCGCGCAACCGCCCGCACCGTGGCTGCCGATCCTGCGTCGCGGCATCCGGCTCGAACACGTGCTGCGGGTGGACTACGCCGATGCCGAAGGTACTGCCTCGCAACGGCGGGTCTGGCCGTTCGCGATGGCCTTTCTCGGCGGCTACGGCATGATCGCCGCGTGGTGCGAATTGCGCGGCGATTTCCGCCACTTCCGTGCCGACCGGGTGCTGGCCCTGGCCGACGACGGCGAACGCTATCCCTCGCGCCGGCATCTGCTGATCAAGCGCTGGCGCGCGGCGACCGGCTACGGAGCCGACTGCTGACAGCACCTGTCAGCAAGGCAGGACCAGACTGCAGGCTGTCCACCACCGAAGTCTGCCCATGTCCACCGAGATCGTGCTCCACACCCACCCATTGTCACGCGGCCGTGTCGCCCGCTGGATGCTGGAGGAAACCGGCCTGCCGTACCAGGCGGTCATCCTCGACTACGGCACCACGATGAAGGCGCCGGACTATCTGGCGATCAACCCGATGGGCAAGGTGCCGGCGCTGCGTCATGGCGACACGGTCGTTACCGAGAATGCGGCGATCTGTGCCTACCTGGCCGACCTGGTGCCGGAGCGGCACCTGGCGCCGCCGCCGGGATCGCCGGCGCGCGCCGATTATTACCGTTGGCTGTTTTTCCTGGCCGGCCCAGTGGAGGCGCTGCTGACCGCGAAGGAAAGCGGCGTGCTGGCACCGGCACGCAGCGCCGGCTACGGCCACGAAGCGGACCTTCTGCACACCCTGGAACAGGCGGTCGCGGGCCGCGAGCATCTGGCCGGCGACCGCTTCAGCGCGGCCGACCTGTACATGGCGGCGGTGGTGGGGTTCTACACGCGTACCGGCATGCTGGAACCGCGCCCTGCGTTTACCGCCTTCGCGCAACGGCATGCCGCCCGGCCTGCGGTGCTGCGCGCCAACGTCGCCGACGACGCGTTGATCGCGGCGCATCCAAACCCGGACATGCCGCGCACCGTGGCCACAGCGAACACCTAGCGGAGGAGGGCATCCGCCGGCGGTGACGCCCTGCGGTGCAGGCCAGGTCGGGCCTGGTCCTGCCCGCTTGAGTTTCGCAGCCGTTGCCCAAACATCGGGTGTGGCGCACGCCATTGGCGAGGACGACGCCGGCAACCACGCTGGCGTCTGCGCAAGATCGCAGCATTGGCACGCATGCAATGCGTACTGCGCGAGCCACCGCACGACACGAGACCGCAAGACGAATGAATCTAGAGCTGGAACAGGCGATGACGGTCAGGCTGGATGTCTGGCTCTGGGCAGCGCGCTTTTTCAAGACGCGCAGCCTGGCCAAGAACGCAGTGGAGACCGGCAAGGTCGACGTGGCCGGCCAGCGTCCAAAGCCGTCGCGCGCGCTGCGCAGCGGCGAACAACTGCGTATCGACCGCGGCGGCGAAATCTTCGAGATCACCGTTGCCGCGCTCAGCGATGTACGCGGCCCGGCGCCGGTGGCGCAGGCGCTCTACATCGAGAGCGACGGTTCGCGCGAGGCCCGCGCGCAATGGCGCCTGCAGCGCGCTGCCGAGCGTACCGGCTACCGTGCGCCCGAGGGTAAACCGGACAAGCGCGCGCGCGGCCTGATCACGGCATTGGGCGATATCGACGCGTTGTAGCGCGCTGTCGCAACAAGCGCTCATGCAATAGACCCCGCAAACGCAAACGCCCCGTTGATCGGGGCGTTTGTGTGCGGGCTCGCGCACCTGCGTGTTGGCAGGTGCGCATGAGTGAAGACGCTTAGGCCAGATCGAAGCGATCCAGCTGCATCACCTTGGTCCAGGCAGCAACGAAGTCATGCACGAACTTCTCCTGCGCATCGGCGCTGGCATAGACCTCGGCCACTGCACGCAGGATGGAGTTGGAGCCGAACACCAGGTCCACGCGCGTGCCGGTCCAGCGAAGTTCACCGGTACTGCGGTCGCGGCCTTCGTAGGCATCCTTCGCCTCCGAGGTGGCCTTCCACTCGGTGCGCATGTCGAGCAGGTTGGCGAAGAAGTCGTTGCTCAATACACCGGGGCGGCTGGTGAACACGCCATGCTTCGAGTCGCCGACATTGGCGCCCAGCACGCGCAGGCCGCCGACCAGCACGGTCAACTCCGGTGCGGTGAGGGTGAGCAGCTGGGCCTTGTCGATCAACAGCGCCTCGGCCGGCACTGCGTAGCGGCGCTTGGCGAAGTTGCGGAAGCCATCGGCCACCGGTTCGAGCACGGCGAAGGATTCCACATCGGTCTGTTCCTGCGACGCATCGGTACGGCCGGGTGCGAACGGCACGGTGACCTGGTGGCCGGCGGCCTGCGCCGCGTGTTCGACCGCCGCATTACCGGCCAGCACGATCAGGTCGGCCAGCGAAATCTTCTTGCCACCCGGGTGCGCGGCGTTGAAGTCGGCCTGGATGCGTTGCAGCGTCGCGAGCACCTTGGCCAGTTGCTCGGGCTGATTGGCCTGCCAATCCTTCTGCGGGGCCAGGCGGATGCGCGCACCGTTGGCGCCGCCACGCTTGTCCGAGCCGCGGAACGTGGAGGCAGACGCCCACGCGGTGGACACCAGCTGCGCCACGCTCAGGCCCGAGGCCAGGATGGTCTGCTTGAGCGCGGCGGCATCCTGCGCGTCGACCAGGGCGTGATCGACCGCCGGCACCGGGTCTTGCCAGATCAGCTCTTCGGCAGGCACGTCCGCACCCAGGTAGCGTGCGCGTGGGCCCATGTCGCGGTGGGTGAGCTTGAACCACGCGCGTGCGAAGGCATCGGCGAATTGTTCGGGATGCTGCTGGAAACGCCGCGAGATGGCTTCGTACGCGGGGTCGAAGCGCAGCGCCAGATCGGTGGTCAGCATCGTCGGGCGATGCTTCCTGGAGGCGTCGTGCGCATCGGGAATGACGGCGTCGGCGTTCTTGGCAACCCACTGGTGCGCGCCGGCCGGGCTCTTGCTCAGCTCCCACTCGAAACCGAACAGATGGTCGAAGTAGTCGTTGCTCCACTGCGCCGGCGTGGTGGTCCAGGTGACTTCCAGGCCGCTGGTGATGGTGTCGGCGCCCTTGCCGCTGCCGTAGCGGTTATGCCAGCCCAAGCCCTGGCTTTCCAGTTCGCCAGCTTCGGGTTCGGCGCCCACGTTGTCGGCCGGGCCGGCACCGTGGGTCTTGCCGAAGGTGTGGCCGCCAGCGATCAACGCCACGGTCTCTTCATCGTTCATGGCCATGCGCGCGAAGGTGTCGCGGATGTCGCGTGCGGAGGCGATCGGGTCGGGGTTGCCGTCCGGGCCTTCCGGATTGACGTAGATCAGGCCCATCTGCACGGCGGCCAGCGGGTTTTCCAGGTCGCGGGTATGCGGCACCTGGCTGTCGTCGTCCTTCACCAGCACCCCGTGCGCTTCGTCCACGCCGGGCGAGCCGCGCGAATAGCGGTCGTCGCCACCCAGCCACTTGGTTTCGCGACCCCAGTACAGATCCTGATCCGGCTCCCAGGTGTCTTCGCGACCGCCGGCGAAGCCGAACGTCTTGAAGCCCATCGATTCCAGCGCGACGTTGCCGGTAAGAATCATCAAATCGGCCCAGGAAATGGCCTGGCCGTATTTCTGCTTGATCGGCCATAGCAGGCGACGCGCCTTGTCCAGGCTGACGTTGTCCGGCCAGCTGTTGAGGGGGGCGAAGCGTTGCTGCCCACGTCCGCCACCGCCACGTCCGTCGCCGATGCGATAGGTGCCGGCGCTATGCCAGGCCATGCGCACGAACAGCGGGCCGTAATGGCCGAAGTCGGCCGGCCACCACTCCTGCGAATCGGTCATCAACGCATGCAGGTCCCGCTTGAGCGCCTGCAGGTCCAGGCGCTTGAACGCGTCGGCATAGTTGAACGACTGGCCCAGCGGATTGGATTTGCTCGAATGCTGGCTGAGCAGATCCACGCGCAGCTGCTTGGGCCACCAATCGCGATTGGTGGTTCCGGTACCGACGACGGCGTGGTTGAACGGGCACTTTGCTTCGGTGGTCATGGCAATACCTATGTGCAAGGGCACTTGGGGAGCTGCGTGCCGAAGGTTGCAGACACGTGCTGTTGGAGTCGAAGTGGCGGATGGGGCTTAAGGCTGAGTCATCGGGGCTGCGGGAAGTTGCGAGCGATGCCGGCCTGGCGTGGCCGCTGTGTTCGTCGATGCTAGCGCCTGCCTGGAGGCCCGGAATAGGTCGACCGCGAGCGGGCAGAGGTGGCAGGGACACGCATCAGGCGGACTCATCACGGTGGCGTTGCGCACACGATAAGGAGCATCGATCATTTGGTGAATTCGAATTATTCAACCATATCGATAGCGTGCCACTATGGATAGCACGCCGGTGCCCAACCGGCGTGCCGCATGCCGATTGCATGGGGGCAGGCCGTCATCCGCATCTGCAACTGGGGCCGCCGCCCGGTTGACCTGCTGGCTCAGCGTTTGCCGAACAGGCTGCCGCCCAGCTTCATGACATCGCTCAGACCCAGCTGCCCGTCGCCGTCCTGGTCCAGCACGCTGGCCAGTAGCCCGCCGGCACCGGGATGGCTGCGCGCCTGCTGATGTTCCTGTGCCAGCGCAGGCCCGAGCTGGCCGCTGGCTGCGGCATCGCCGCCCAGAAAGCGCTTGGCCAGATACGCCATCACGATCGGGGCAAGCAGCTGCAATAACTGACTGGCCTTACTGGTCTCCAGCCCGGTGGCCTGGCCCAGGCCGGCAGCGGCCTGCGGCGCCTTGTCGCCGAACAGATGGCCGACGATGCCGGCACCGTTGCCTTGCGCACCGGTGGCCGAACCGCCCAATAGCGAGCCGAGCAAGCTGCCGAGGTCTGGACTGGCAGCATGGTCGCGTTGCAGTGCGCCCAGCAACGCGTCGGTGCCACCGGCCTGCTGGCTATTGCGGCCCAGCGCCCCCATCAGCAATGGCAGCGCGGCCTGCACTGCCGACTGCGCCTGCTCTGGCGCAATGCCCAGGCGGCCGGCGAGTTGCTGCAGCGGCGGACCCTGCAATTGCGCGGCGAGTTGGTTGGTCAACGAAGCGGACATGATCATCGGAAGGTTTCCTGTCTGGCGAAGCGTTGCGGCAGGGTGCGCCGGTCACGCCGACAGATCAATCCAGCCAGCTGCACCCGAAGCGCTTTACGCACGGCACGATGCAGGACTTGGCAGCCCGCAACCATGCCGTCACCACTTCCAAAATCAGCGAACAAATCCCGCAACGCAGCATCAAAATCGATTTCCGATTCCTGCGAGGCAATGCATCCGCACACGCAGCAAGCGAAAGTCACGCAGCTACGCTCCTACGATTCCCGATTCCCGATTCCCGATTCCCGATTCCCGATTCCCGATTCCCGATTCCCAAATCCCGGCCCCTCAAAGCAACGCCTTCAACCGATACAGCGCCTCCAGCGCCTGCTTGGGGGTGAGCTCATCCGGATCCAGCGCCTGCAAGGCTTCCTGTGCAGCGGAGGAGGGGGCGGTGAACAGCCCGAACTGTTGCGGCGCATCCAGCGCGGTGGGCGCCATCTGCGCGCTGTGGCTTTCGCCGCCGCGTTGTTCCAGTTCCACCAAGCGTCGGCGCGCCTGCGTCACCGCCGCCTTGGGCAGGCCGGCCAGCGCGGCCACCTGCAGGCCGAAACTGCGATTGGCCGGGCCATCTTTCACTGCGTGCATGAACACCAGGCGCTCGCCGTGTTCGACTGCGTCCAGATGCACGTTGGCGATGCCACTGGCGCCGCCGGCATGCGATTGGTCGGCCAGCGCGGTGAGCTCGAAATAATGCGTGGCAAACAGCGTGTAGCAGCGATTGGTGTGCGCCAGATGGCGTGCGACGGCATCGGCCAGTGCCAGGCCATCGTAGGTGGAGGTACCGCGGCCGATCTCGTCCATCAGCACCAGCGACTGCGGCGTGGCGTGATGCAGGATGTAGCTGGTTTCAGCCATTTCCACCATGAAGGTGGACTGCCCGCGCGCCAGGTCGTCGCCGGCGCCGATGCGGGTGAGGATGCGGTCGATCGGCCCGATCACCGCACGGCTGGCCGGCACGTAGCTGCCGATATGCGCCAACAACACGATCAGTGCGTTCTGCCGCATATAGGTCGATTTACCGCCCATGTTCGGGCCGGTGATCACCAGCATGCGACGATCGCCGTGCAGGTCCAGATCGTTGGGTTCGAATGGTTGTTCGCGTACCGCCTCCACGACCGGGTGACGGCCGCGTTCGATACGCAGGCACGGCGCGTTGTCGAGCTCCGGTTGCGACCAATCCAGCGCCTGCGCGCGTTCGGCAAAGCCGGCCAACACATCCAGTTCGCTGAGTGCACCTGCGCAGCGCTTGAGACCTTCCAGCTCGGTGCCAAGCGCATCGAGCAGGCCTTCGTACAGCAGTTTTTCGCGCGATAGCGAACGCTCGCGTGCCGACAGCACCTTGTCTTCGAAGCTCTTGAGTTCTTCGGTGATGTAGCGCTCGGCGTTGGTCAACGTCTGCCGGCGGCTGTAGTGCAACGGGGCTTTGTCCGCCTGGCCCTTGCTGATCTCGATGTAGTAGCCGTGCACGCGGTTGTAGCCGACCTTGAGCGTGGCGATGCCGCTGCTGGCGCGCTCGCGTTGTTCCAGGTCGATCAAGAATTGATCGGCATTGGTGGACAAACGACGCAGCTCATCCAGATCGGCGTCGTAGCCGGTGGCGATGACGCCGCCGTCGCTGAGCTTGAGCGGCGGGATCTCGGCCACTGCGCTGATCAACAGATGCGCGGTGGCATCGTGCTCGCCGAGTTCGGCATGCAGCGTCTGCAGGCGCGGCGAATCCAACGGCGCCAGGATTGCGCGCACCTTCGGCAACAGCGCCAGGCCATCGCGCAAGGTGGAGAAATCGCGCGGCCGCGCCGAGCGCAACGCCACGCGGGTCAGGATGCGTTCCAGATCGCCGAGCGCACGGAAGGCTTCGCGCAGATCGGCATCGGCACCTGCATCGATCAACGTGCCAACCGCATGGTGGCGCTGCACCAGCACATCGCGCAGGCGCAGCGGACGGTGCAGCCAGCGCCGGAGCAGACGCCCGCCCATCGGCGTGACGGTGCTGTCCAGTACGCCGAGCAAGGTGTTGCGGGTATCGCCATCGACGCGCGTATCCAGCTCCAGATGCCGGCGCGTGGCCGCGTTCATCGAGATGGCCTCGCTGGCCACCTCTATCGCGATCGAGGTCAGGTGCGGCAAGCGCTGTTTCTGGGTCTCTTCGACATAGCCCAGCAGCGCGCCGGCGGCAGCCGTGGCGCAAGGTTTGTCGTCGATGCCGAAGCCCGACAGATCGTGCAATTTGAAGAACGCCAGCAGCTGTCGGCGTCCGCTGTCGGCATCGAACAGCCACGGCGGCCGGCGCCGCACGCCGATGCGCCCGCGCAGGAAGTCCGGCCAGTTGTCTTCGTCGGGCACCAGCAGCTCGGCCGGTTCCAGGCGTGCGATTTCCGCTTCCAGCGCATCGGCGCTGTCCACTTCGTTGACCAGGAAGCGCCCGCCGGCCAGATCGGCCCAGGCCAGGCCGTAGCCCTGCTTGCTGCGCGAGATCGCCATCAACAAGGTGTCGCGACGTTCGTCCAGCAGTGCCTCGTCGGTGACCGTGCCTGGCGTGACGATGCGCACCACCTTGCGCTCGACCAGCCCCTTGGCCAGCGCCGGGTCGCCGATCTGCTCGCAGATCGCCACCGACTCGCCCAGTGCCACCAAGCGCGCCAGATAGCCTTCATATGCATGCACCGGCACCCCGGCCATGGGAATTGGCGCACCGCCGGAGCTACCGCGCTGGGTCAGGGTGATGTCGAGCAGCCGCGCGGCCTTGCGCGCGTCGTCGTAGAACAGCTCGTAGAAATCGCCCATGCGAAAGAACAGCAGCAGATCGGGGTAGTCCGATTTGGCTGCGAAGAACTGCTTCATCAGCGGAGTGTGCTCGGGAGTACACGTGCTGGGCTTGGAGGTGTCTTTGGCGTTGGAGCTTTGCAAGAAGGTCTTCCAGAATCGGGGCGAGTTGGCGCAAACACGATGGGGGCACACCGCGCGAGCGACGCTGCGATGGTGCCCGCCCTCTCGGCGCTGCGGCGGCCGTGGGGCCATCAGCCTGCGAGCCGTCAGTTTAGCCGAGGAGTGGCCAGATCCTGGACTCTCGTTGGCGGCTGGCGCCCGCATCCCTGGGGAGCAAGGGTGTCTTGGTCGGTTCATCCGCGTGACATTCAGAGCTGCTGCCTCCGGGCGCTGCCCGGGCTCCCCTGTCGACGCGTCCCCGCGCTGCGAACATCGTTGGACGGCCCGTCGTTAAAGGAATGCGAGCCCGTCCTTGCTGCAGATCCACTGGTTGGGAGGCGATGACCACCCGTTGTCGCGACGCATGCAACTGCCGCCCGGCAGAAAAGGCGACGAGACCTCACACGGAAGCTCCACGCTCGCGCTGCGGCGCGGGCGACGACAGGCGCAATGGCAATGCACCCAGATGTGGGCGCCGGCGAAGGACTCGCTTGAGTGCCTTGACCCGACCACCGCTGTGAACGGATACGGACGATGACGCAATCGCGTTCGACCTGGCACGCTGCACGCGGCTGCATGTCATGGACAGGTACGGCCAGTGCGGCACGACGTCGGCGACATGGCCTAAGTCTAGTTGCTGCCAACTGACCGGACGCCCCGCAAGCGTGCCGATTCACCGACGCCAGCGTGCGCCACGCCGCAGCCGATTGGTATCGACATCCTACTGGCGGGCTGCGTGACTATTGGGCCAGGCGGTGACGTGCCAGGTCGCGATACCGATGCGTACACGCCCGCCGCATCGGTCAGGCAGCGGCCATGTCGCCGTTTGCGACGTCCGTTTCGTAGCGAGCGTCTGGCCAGTGCATGGAGAGACGAAACCTTCGACGACTTCGTTAGTAGTAAATAGGCGTAACAGCTATCAGATCATCGTCGGCATGCGATTTGGTGACGCGCAGCGCTTGCTTTGCGATGGGGAAGGATTTTTTTAATGGCCTGTGTGATCGCGATCAATCGCGGATTGTGAAAAAACTTAATCCGTGCTGGATTCCGAAAAACTGGTTGCCTTTCCATGATTGAAATTCTGGGCGCAATTGTGCAGTTTCGATATTAAAAAACATCTGGCGTTTGTCGCGACCTCACCAGACTCTTTCGCAGCAACGACGCATACCGGTGTGATCGATGGGCATAGGTTTGCGCTCCGGGAATTGGCTGATTTCTCAAAAGGCTTGTCGACCGAACGCAAGCGAGCTAGCGCTCTCCTATGCCATCGGTTCCAGGTTTCGCGTTCGGTTGCAGCGTGATGTGCGGATGCCTGCATGCAGTGGTTCCATCCAATCGAGAGGCGCTAGGTCATGTTGAAAAAACTGCATCACGTCGGATACCGCTGCAGGGACGCCAGCGAGACCGTTGCGTTCTACACGCAGGTGATCGGCTTGAAGTTTGCCGCTGCCATGATCGATCACGTGCCGTCGAGCGGGGCACGTCCGATCAACAACAATATTTTCTTCGAAATGGAAGACGGCAGTTACATCTGCTTCTTCGACATCCTGGGAAGCGACGATGCAATGGTGCCGGTTGCCGATGACTGGGCGCAGCATCTGGCGCTGGAGGTAAGCGATGAGGCGCGTGCCGAAACGATCGCATCCAGGTTGCGCGCACACGGCACCCGGGTCGAGGGACCGGTGATCCATGACGTGGCCGGTGACGATACCCATGCCGAGCTCGCGCGTTCCTGGTACTTCCAGGATCCCAACGGACATCGACTGGAACTGCTGGTCAAGCCGGCCATTGCCCAGACTGGCATCTGGAGCGACTTGCAGAAAAATGCCTACGCCAATCTTGCCAGGTGGGAGCGTTTGAAGAGGAGCGCCGCCGCATGAGCGCCCTGCATTCACTCAGCGGCCAGCAGGCACTTCCGAGCGCGCCGCGGTGCACGTGACCGGAGCCGAGCGTGGCGCAATGAATTACTGGGACTACATCAAGGTGGAGCAACTATTGTCGCTGCAGGGTGGGCTGGGAGACGACGAGACGGCCGTCGGCAACGACGAGGCGCTGTTCATCGCAGTGCACCAGATCTACGAGTTGTGGTTCAAGCTCATCCTGCGTGAGCTCGGCTCGACACGCGACTTGCTGCAGGAACTGCAGCCGGACGACGAACGTATTGTCATCGCCGTTTTTCGCTCGCTGGACCGTGCAACGGCGGTGTTCGAGCAGGCCAATCTGCATTTCAAGCTGATGGAGACCATGACGGCGCGCGATTTTCTGGAGTTCCGCGGCCGTCTGGCGCCTGCCAGCGGCTTCCAGTCCGCTCAGCTGCGCGAGATCGAGGTGTTGCTGGGTCTGGAGGATTCCGACCGTCTCGCCACCGGGCAGGGCTACTCTTTCAAGGATGCCCTCAGGCTGCCCGATGGCGCCCTTTCGACATCGGCGCGCCGTCTCGAGGCGCGGATCGCAGGTGGTCCCAGCCTCAAACAAAGCCTGTACGCGTGGTTGGAACGTCTGCCGATCGCTGGATCGACCGATCCGGCGGTCGCCGAGCGGTTCGCGCAGCGCTATCTCGATGCCCTGCGTGCTGAAGGCCGCTGGCGCCTGAAGTTGGCGCAGGACAACGGGACGGCGCCGCAGGCCATCGATCAGCAACGCTCGCGATTGGCACTTGAAGACGCGCATGCGGCGGCCTTCCTGCGTGCAGAGGAAGATCCGTCGGCGCCGGCACACGTGCGTGCGCAGCGCCGTGCGGTGCGCACGGCCATGATCTTCGTGGAAAGCTATCGCGAGCTGCCGCAGATGGCCTGGCCACGCGAGCTACTCGAAGGCGTGATCGCGCTGGAACAGGCCATGCTGATCTGGCGCCAGCGGCATGCGCGGATGGTGGAGCGCTTCATCGGTCACCGTGCAGGTACCGGTGGATCGCCCGGGGTCGCTTACCTGGACCAGACCGCGCTGCAGTATCGCGTGTTTTCCGACCTGTGGACCGTGCGTTCGCTGCTGTTGCGCAAGGACTGCCTACCGTCGCTGGATGCTGTCCGGCATGGCGAGGACGTCACCCAATGAGAGGCAAGCACATTGCCGTGCTGGGCGGCAGTATCGCGGGGTTGACGAGTGCGCTGGCGTTTGCGCGCAGTGGTGCCAGGGTGACATTGATCGAGCGGGACGCGGTTGATGCAGCGCGTGTTGCAGAGACTGCCTGTGAGGCGTCGGTCAGCGACGGATGGCGTAAGGGTGTGCCGCACGCCAGGCATACGCACGCGCTGGCCGCGCTCGGGCGGCGGACGCTGCGGGAGCGTGCGCCGGACGTGTGGAGCGCATTGATCGCCGCAGGCGCCATCGAAATGCCCTTCGGTGCGCAGTTACAGGGCCTTGCCGCCACTCCGCGTTGCGACGATCCGGACCTGTTCGGGTTGTCGGTGCGTCGGGCCTTCGTCGAGACGGTGTTGCGGCCGATCGTGCTGGTCGAGCCAAACGTCACCGTGCTCGCGCAGACCGCGGTAGGCGGGCTGCTTGTTGAAGGGGAGGGGGCTGCGATGGTGCACGGCGTGCAGACCGCCAACGGCGAGGTGCGCGCGGATCTGACCATCGATGCGCTTGGCCGCAGGTCCGCGCTTTGCAAGTGGCTGCGCGCCGCAGGTGCTGCAACGCCTTCGGAAACAGTTGAGAACTGCGGGCTGGCCTACTACACCCGCTGGTACCGCCTGATCCGTCGACCGGCGGTTCGCCTGGATGCAGGATTCTCGGCAGGTGGGTATGCCGCCACAAGCGGGTGCATCGTCTGTCCTGCGGACAATGGCTACGCGTCGATCACCCTGATGGTGCCGCAAGCCGACAAGGCGCTGCATGCGTTCGATGCGCCAGAGCTGTTCACCGCTGCGGCGCGGCAACACGCCGGCATCGCAGCGTGGCTGCAGCCTGGCGTCTGCGAGCCGGTATCGGACGTGCTGCGCTGGCCTGTCTGCGAGAACCGCTTCCGACACTTCATGGCCGATGGGCAGCCTGTGGTGCTGGGTGTGGTCGCCGTTGGCGATGCGTTGTGCACGACCAATCCCACCTATACCCGCGGCATGTCGTTGGCGATGCGTCATGCGTTCGCGCTTGCCGATCTAGTGCAGCAAGACGGCTTGGACGATCCGCATCGCTTCGCGGCGCAGGCCGATGCTCTCGTACAACAGTGGATTCGGCCGTGGCACGACGACAGCGTCCTGCAGGACCGTGCGCGCAGCGCGCTGTGGGCCGGTACGCCATCCCGGCCGACGCCGCCGCAGGGGCAGATCACGCTACAGCAGATTGCCGCCGCTGCGCGCCATGACGCAGTGGTCTGGCAGGCACTGGCGCGCCGCACAGGGATGCTGGACCCACCCGATGCGATCTTTGCGCGTGCCAATGTGCTGGCGCGCGTGCGCGCATTGGGCGTGCAGCCCATGCCGCCATCGCAACCTGGCCGAGACGCACTGCTACAGCTCATCGACCGGCACCGCTCCGCCAACTGTGTCCACCCGCCTGCCTGATGACCGGGTCACCTGGAGTTCTTCATGCAACAAGCAACCTGGGGTCTGGACCGCAGTCCAAGCCCGTTTCGGAGCCACTTTGCGTTGGATCCCGACGTGCGCTGTCTCAATCACGGCATGTTGGGCGCCTGTCCAGTCATGGTCCTGCAACGGCAAGCCGAGCTGCGCGCGCGCATGGAACGTCAACCCGCGGCGTTTGTCCTGCGCGAACTTCCGCTGTTGCTGGACGAGGCTCGCCAGGCCCTGTGCGAGGTGATCGGCGCCGATCCCGAGGATCTGGCTCTTGTCCCCAATGTCACCACTGCGTTGAGCGCGGTGCTGCGCTCGCGTGTCTTCGTGCCGGGCGATGAGATCCTCACCACCGATCACGCCTATCTGTCCTGTGCCAATCTGCTGGATTTCATTGCGCGTTCCACCGGGGCCGTGGTGGTGGTTGCCAGGGTACAGGTGCCTGTCAGCCATCCCGATGAGATCCTCGATGCGGTGCTCGGCCGCGTGGCCGCGCGGACACGCTTGGCGGTGCTGGACCACGTCAGCAGCCCCACCGCCATCGTGTTCCCGATCGCAGCACTGGTGCAGCGCCTGGATGCGATGGGCGTCGACACGCTGGTGGACGGTGCGCATGCACCGGGCATGCTGGCGCTGGATCTTCGCGCCATTGGGGCGGCCTACTACGCAGGGGATTGCCACAAATGGCTGTGTAGCCCGCGCGGCGCGGGTTTCCTGCATGTGCGAGGCGATCGCCAGCAGGGCCTGCATCCGGCAGTGATCAGTCGCGGTTACGGCGATACGGCGACACGTCGGCCGCGTCTGCATCTCGAATTCGACTGGCTGGGCACTTCGGATCCGACCGCGCTGCTCTGCATTCCCGCAGCGCTGCAGTTTCTGGCTGGGCTGCTGCCTGGTGGACTGGACGCGTTGTACGCACGCAACCACGCATTGGCCACCCGCGCAGCTGCGCGTCTTGCACAGTCGTTGCCGTTGATGCGCGTGGCGCCGGAGACGATGGTAGGCAGCATGGTGGCGTTGCTGATGGAGTGCCAAGCTCCGACGATCACCGCCGCCCAACTGCAGGATCGGCTGTACGACGCGCACGCGATCGATGTCGCCGTTGCCGCCTGGGCAACGCCAGCGGGGCAGTTGGTCCGCATATCGGCGCAGGCGTACAACACGCTGGACGACTATGCCCGGCTGGGCGAGGCCTTGGCTCACTGCCTTGCGGCACCAAGCGATGCCGAGACGCAAGGAGTGTTGGCATGAGCGTTCCCTGCTTCGAGAACAAGCATGTCGTGATCACCGGTGGCGCAGGCGGAATCGGTAGCGAGCTGATCAAGGTCTTTGCGCAGGCGGGGTGCAAGGTGACCTTCACCTATCGGCCGGGCGAAGACAGTCGCTTGCGCGCAGGCGCGCTGGTAAAGGCGAATGGCGCCGATCGAGTGGTTGCACGGGTCCTGGATGTTGGCGATCGCGATAGCCACGCCCATTTCATGCAGGCCCTGACCGAGCCTGTCGACATCGTCATCCATAACGCAGGTGTCGGCACCAAGACCGTGGAGCGTGCAGCGGCAAGCCACAAGGAACAGGACGAGGTGTTCTTCCGCGTCAATACGCTCGGGCCGTTGTGGTTGAGCGAAGATCTGATTCCCGGCATGCAGGCGCGCGGGCACGGGAAGATCCTGTTTATGAGTTCGGTGGATGGCGGCATCACACATTTCCCGCGCTTCCGTGCGGCCGACGGCATGAGCAAGGCGGCGGTGGCGTTCCTGGGCCGGCAGTTGGCTGCCACCTACGCGTGTACCGGCATCGATGTCTTCACCGTCTGTCCAGGCGCGACCGATACGCCGATGTTCCAGGCCAGTACCTTGAACGCGCTGTCGTCCGAGCAGAGGCAGGCGCTCGAAGCCTCGCTGCCGGGGGGGCGGTTGATCCATCCGCGCGAGATCGCCGATCTCTGCTTCTACCTCTGTCGCGAGGAGGAGCGCATCCTGCGTGGCGCGGTCATCGATGCATCGCTCGGCCTGGGTGTCTGCCCGGCCGTCATGGGATAAGGACCGCACGCATGCCTGTACCGTCGAACAGTTTCTGGGAGCAGTGGCTCATCGCGCATCGTGCCAAGCCCGAGGCCTGCGTGACCTACTCGTTGTCGCCCTCGCCGCCGTTGCAGCCGTTCCTGTCGCAACTGGATCCAGCGTCGTCGCTGGACTGGACAGGCGAGGACTATCAGGGCTTGCCCAGCTTGCGCGAGCGGGTGCTTGAGCAGTACGGCTATCGTCCGAGCTGCGATGTGGACGATGTGCTGATCACCGCCGGTGCGCAGGAGGCCAATTACCTTGTGCTGACGCAGCTGTTGCGTGCGGGCGATGAGTTCGTCATCGACGCACCGGGCTGGCAGCAGCCACTCGTCCTTGCCGAGCAGATCGGCGCGGTCGCCAAGCGTGTGCAGCGGACGGAAGCATCTGGCTGGGCGCTGGACATCGCGCAGCTCGAATCGCTGGTGAGTCCGAAGACCAAACTCATCTTCCTGTGCAACCCGAACAATCCCACCGGGCGGGTGGAAGATGCGCAGACGGTGCAACGCATCATCGCCGCCGCAGACCGGGTCGGTGCGTACATTGTGTCCGACGAGGTCTATCGTGGACTGGAGTGGACCGGGCAGGACACTCCGCGTATCGCAACGCTGTACGCGCGCGGCATCAGTACCGGTAGCGTCTCCAAACTGCTTGGTTTGCAGGGCTTGCGTACCGGGTGGATGGTGACGCGCGACCGCGCGCTGCTGAACGCGGCGATGGTGTTGCGCGAGAACACCAGCGAGATCATGAACGTGCTGGGGGAGCGCATCGCCGAAATTGCGCTACGACCGGAATACTTCGGGCCGGCGGTGGCGCACTCGCGTGCTGTCGGGCAAGAACGAATCGCGTTGCTGGATCGTTTTGTCTCCGGGCAGCCCGCGTTGACATGGACGTCGCCGCAAGCCGGGCTGCTGGGACTTGCACGCTTGCATTTGCCGATCGGTGCCGATGATTTCAGCAGGCAACTGCTGGCGCCGCCATACAACACGTTCGTGATGTCCGGTGGTGCGTATGCCTGCCCGCAGCATATGCGTCTTGGAGCCGGTGGGGTGTCGCTGCCGGAATTGGAGCTGGGGCTTGCGCGGATGGCGCAGTTATTGGCGTCTATTGCGCAGGACGAGCGATAGACCAGCGAACGCGCGTTCGTCAGCGCGGGTGCGCCTATTGCACGCATCAGAGGTCTGATATCGGATAAACCGTGACGTGTTCGATGTCCGTTTCCTCGTGGCGAGGGCGGGCCATGTCGACCCCGTCTCGATTTGCAGATGCGCCGCCTGGCACATCTTGGGCGTACATTCCGGGCCGGCCTTACTGGCGACATGCAAGGCCGGCGACTTGCTTAGCCGGCCTCATGGTCTAACCATTTGTTATCGAAGCGGTGAGCACATTCCCCGAATGGCGATCGGACGGACGGGGAAGGTGCGCAAAACCGTGGTGCGGGAGTGAGTGGTCTATCTCATCCCCGGCACTCGCCACGCCCAACCGACGATTGCGCGATCGTCAGGGCAGTTGTGGTTGGAATGTCTGCCGACTCAGAACTCCTGCCAGTCGGCACTGTTGCTTGAGACGCTTGCCACTGCCGCCTGCCTGGCCGGACGCTTGACCGCGGCCACGGTGAGCTCGCGCTTGGGCGGGGCCACTGGCTTGCTTGTGGGCTGCAGCACGGCGGGCGCAACTGGGCGGATGGCGGCCGGCCGCTCGGCTTGGATCTTGAAGATCGACACCGCCTGGGTGAGTTCGCCGGCCTGCTCTTCCATCGAACGTGCGGCAGCAGTTGCTTCTTCCACCAGCGCGGCGTTTTGCTGGGTGGTTTCGTCCATCTGGGTGACGGTGAGGTTGACCTGTTCGATGCCCGCCGACTGTTCCTGCGAGGCCGCGGAGATCTCGCCCATGATGTCGGTGACGCGCTGCACGCTGGCAACGATTTCCGCCATGGTGGTGCCGGCGGTGTGCACCAGGGTGGAACCTTCTGCCACCCGCTGTACCGAATCGTCGATCAGGCTCTTGATCTCCTTGGCGGCCGCGGTGGAGCGCTGCGCCAGCGTGCGCACTTCGCTGGCCACCACGGCAAAGCCACGGCCCTGTTCGCCGGCGCGCGCCGCTTCCACCGCGGGGTTGAGTGCCAGGATGTTGGTCTGGAACGAGATGCCGTCGATGACGCTGATGATGTCGGCGATCTTCTTGGACGAGGCCTCGATACCGCTCATGGTGCCGACGACCTTGCTGACGACGTCGCCACCTTGCGAGGCGACGCTGGCAGCGCCGATCGCCAGTTGATTGGCTTGGCGGGCGTGCTCGGCATTCTGGCGCACGGTGGAAGTGAGTTCTTCCATCGACGCTGCGGTTTCTTCCAGATTGGCAGCCTGCTGTTCGGTGCGCTGCGACAGGTCCTGATTGCCGGCGGCGATTTCGCTGGCGGCCGCGTTGATCGACACCGCCGAGTGCTGGATGCGCCCGACGATTTCGGCCAGCTGCGTGGCGGTGGCATTGGCATCGTCGCGCATCTGCGCGAACACGCCCCTGAAATCGCCGCTCATGCGTGCGGTCAGGTCGCCTGCAGCGATGGATCGCAGCAGCGAGGACAGCGATTGCAGGTTGCCGTCTGCGGTGGACATCAACTGGTTGAGGCTGTCGACCATGATGTGGAAGTCGTACTGGAAGCGGCCGGCATCGCCACGCGCGCTGAAGTCGCCATTGGCGGCGGACTGCGCAAGTTGCTTGATTTCCGCGTTCATCGCCGACAGGTTGGCCTTGACCTCGTTCATGGTCTGCGTAAGCACGGCTTTTTCGCCGGGCAATGCGTCCATGCTCACGCTCAGATCGCCAATGGCATAGCGCCCCATGATGCGGGCGAGCGTGGTCTGCACCTCAAGATGCGAGGCGACCAGCGCGTTGGTGTCCTGTGCCATGCGGCCGTACTCGCCGGGAAGCGCATCGGCGTCGATTCGGAAGCTGGTCTGTCCTTGATCATGGCGCTTGGCCATGTCGGTCTGCGCGTGCAGCAACGACTGCAACTGCGTCTGCATGCCGCTCATGGCACGTAGCAGGCGACCGGTTTCATCTTGCGCGTCGGACTGCACCTGGTTGTCCAGTTGGCCCTTGGCAATGGCTTCGGCGCCCTTGGTGGCGCGGGCGAGCGGGTGGGTGAGGCTGCGGGTGATCAGCCAGGCAAGCAGGGCGCTGATGGTGACCACGGCCACGCCGCCGATAAACAACAGCCACTTGGCGCGGGTCAGCGACTGCACAGCGTCGGCGTAAGCTTGCTGGCTCTGCTCTTCCTGCCGGCTGACCAGCTGGCGGATCTTGTCCTGCCATGCGGCGTTGGCCTGACGCCCCGCCTCGTTGAGCAGTGCCTGCGCGGCTGCGTTTTCATCTTTGGCCGCCAGTGCCATGACCTCATCATTGATCTTGCCGGAAACCAGGCGCTGCGCATCCATTTCCTTGCGAATCTTGCGGCCTTCTTCCGAGGTGGGCAGCGTATCGAGCTTTTCGCGCAGTTCCTTGTAGCGCTGGCGTTGCGCCTTGATCGCTTCCAACGCCTGCGTGTTGAGCGCTTCGCTGGTGGCCATGGCGTAGGTGCTCAAGGCGATCATGATCGACGAGTTGGCGTCCAGCATCCCGTTGCCCATCTGGATCTTGGCCATACGATCCAGCACGATGAAATCCAGCTGCTTCCTGGCGCTGGCCATCGAGCTCAGCCCGGTCGCGACCAGCAAGCCGGAAAGCACGATCAGCAGGCCGAAGGCGGCGACCGACGGAATAACGTTGAAGTAGGGCGGTCATGCGGCAATCCCGGAATCGAAGTGGATGGGCGCCGTCCGGTCAGCCGCGTGAAGAACGCATGAAGGTGGGGCAGCATCGGGATAACGATAGGAAATCGGCAAACTTGACCGCCCGCAGTACCGCTCGGATTTAGGCCCGAGTTGTGAACGTCGCCGTTCAGACCCCAGCGCCGGAAAGCGCTGCATGAGGACGTCAAACCATGGCAGAGGCTGCTTTCTGTGCCGTCATTGCTGACCTCTGCTGCCCATTCCGTTGCAGTTGTCGGGTCTGCTGCCTGCAAGCTACCCGTGCGACAGCCGCGCATGGAGGACTGCAATCAGGAATGGCGTGCCGCCGTCGACGCGCCGGGCGATCGGCTGGCCGCGCTGCGCCAGGCGCGCTGCTGAAGCCGATGCTGATGTCGCATCCGGTTCCACTTGTCTCGCCGAACGCCTGATACGAACCGTCTTCCTGGATCGTCGTCCTTACACAGAGCAGGGCTGTCGCCGCGGTGGAACGACCGACGGATGAGCGCATGCCGGAACACCCAAGGCATGCAAAGCCACGTCTCGCGGGCACTGTGCCCGGGTAGATTTGCGATAGGCGCGCCATCGCGTGTCTTGTTGTCCTGCTACATGTCAGCACCAGACGCGGCGCGGCGAAATCTCCGAATGACTGCCGGTTGGCCCGAACGATGGAAATTCAGCATCACCGCTCAGGGTTCTTTGCTGGAACTGGAGCCGATGCGGCGCGCTTCCGCGATCTGACGCGAAAGCCGGCAAGGCGCCGTGCGGCGAACCATTCGCCGTCGACCATGAACGCTTGTCGCATGCTTCCACGTTCTTCGACGCCAGCCGGGACGGCGCCAGTGCGTGTGCGGTGCTTGCATCACCATCCGTTGCTGCGGGGCAGGACTCTTCGCCATTGGAAAAGCTAAGATCGAAACTTGTGCAAAGTCGGAAGTCGCCAATGATCGATCGTCGTACCTTTCTTGCCACGGGTGTGGTGGCCGCTGCCGCCAGTTTCGGCGCGTCGGCAGCGGGCATCGCGCCGGCGCCGCGCGCCAGCGGACCGGCGCCGTGGGGTGCGGTGCCCAGCCCGCGACAGCTGCGTTGGCATCGGTGGGAGCAATACGCCTTCGTGCATTTTGCGATGAATACCTTCACCGACAAGGAATGGGGCTACGGCGACGAGGATCCGCGCAAATTCGATCCCAGCGATTTTTCAGCCGATCAGATCGTCGCCGCTGCCAAGGCCGGCAATCTGAAAGGGCTGATTTTCACCGCCAAGCACCACGATGGATTCTGCCTGTGGCCGACACGCCTGACCGAGCATTGCATCCGCAATTCGCCCTACAAAAACGGCAAGGGTGACATCGTCGGCGAGATGGCCGCGGCATGCCGACGCGCGGGCCTGGCCTTCGGCATCTATCTCTCCCCCTGGGATCGCAACCACGCCGAATATGGCCGCCCCGGCTATCTGGACTATTTCCGCAAACAGATCGTCGAACTCTGCACGGGCTACGGCGACCTGTTCGAGTTCTGGTTCGACGGCGCCAATGGCGGCGACGGCTATTACGGTGGCGCGCGCGAATCGCGCAAGATCGATGCGCCTGCGTACTACAACTGGCCGCGGATGATCGAGCTGGTGCATCGGCATCAGCCGATGGCATGTACCTTCGATCCGCTCGGCGCCGATATCCGGTGGGGCGGCAACGAAGACGGCATCGCTGGCGATCCGTCCTGGCCGACCATGCCCAATGCGCCGTACACCCAGGAAAACGGCAATTCCGGCGTGCGCGGGGGAGCGCTGTGGTGGCCGGCCGAAACCAATACGTCGATCCGTCCGGGCTGGTTCTATCACGCTGACGAAGACGGCAAGGTGCGCAGCCCGGAGAATCTGGTGCGCTACTTCGACACCTCGGTGGCGCGCGGTACCAACATGAACCTCAATCTGCCGCCCGACCGACGCGGCCGCATCCCCGACCACGACGTGGCGGTGCTGCAGAGTTTCGGCGATGCGATACGCGCCAGTTTCGCCATCGACCTGGCCAAGGGCGCCAAGGCCAGTGCCAGTGCGTCGCGCGGTGTCGGGTTCGAGCCGGCGCGCGTGCTCGATCGCCAGCCGGACAGCTACTGGTCTACGCCGGATGAGATCACCACGCCGACGCTGACGCTGGAACTGTCGACGGCGCACAGCTTCGACCTGATCCGGTTGCGCGAATACCTGCCGCTGGGCGTGCGCGTTACCCGCTTCGCGGTCGAAGCCGAGTTCGATGGGCAATGGCGGCGGTTGGCCGAGGCGCAGTGCATCGGTGCACAGCGGATCGTGCGCCTGGAGCGCCCGATCGCCGCACGCCGGGTGCGCCTGGTCGTGCTCGAGGCACCGGTCTGCCCGGCGATCAGCGAATTCGCCCTGTTCCGCGCCGTTGCGCCTGTGCCGGTCGCGCGCCCGGTGGCGAATGCGCCGGACGTGCTGTCCACCGCCGGCTGGCGCATCGTCGAGGCGAGCGCGCCAGGGGCGGAGAAGTTGCTCGACGACGATGCCAGCACGATCTGGATCACGCCCGCACCGACGCCGGGCCATCCCGTGCAGGCGACCATCGACCTCGGCGCGTCGCGTCAGGTTGCCGGGTTCAGCCTCACGCCCTCGCGCGCAGTGATGACCGGTGCGGCGCCGCCGAAGGGCTATCGCGCCGAAACCAGCGAAGATGGCCAGCACTGGCAGCCGGCCGGCGCCGGCGAGCTCTCCAACATCGCCTATGCGCTCTCGACCCAGCGGCTGAATTTCCCCGAGGTCCGCCAGATCCGCTATCTGCGGCTGTCGTTCGCGGAGACGGCGGTGCCCGCCGAGCGGCTGGCGATTGCAGGGATCGGTGCGTTCTCACGCTTGCGATGAGAGCGTGCACTCCCGCGCGGCCGTGCGCCGCGTGGGAGGGTATCGCTGGGTGGCGACAGTTTCGCGCGTCGAACACGTCAAGCGACGCGATGGAGAGGGCGCTGGCCGCAGTCGCACCATGTGGCGAACCTGAATCGTCAACCTGGCTTGCACGCCGTCGTTCCAGATGAGGCGCTATGGTGCGCGGCGCATGACGCAGGCGACCTGGTTGGATATGGAACAGAAACAACACGAGTGGATGCAGGCGGTGACCGAGGCGCTCAGCGATCTGCTGGCCGCGCGCGTGGCCCAGTCCACGCTGCTGGAGGCGATGCTGGTCTCGCATCCGGATCCGGTGACGCTTAGAAAGGCGTGGGATGAGTTATCGTCCCAGCGCATCGCCTATGTGGCGCAGAACAAAGCGCTGGCCGACGACCCGCGCCCGATGGATGCCCAGACACTGGAGCAGTTCCGCGCGTGGGAAGACAAGTTCAACCGCTATTTTCCGCGCGACCCGGCTGCCGGAAGTGCGCAGACCTGAGGCTGCCGATGTGACGCGGACGTAGGGGGCCGACCTGTCAGGGCTGCCGACGATGTGCGCGCCGTGGCCAAAGCCCGCATGCGATCTTTCTAGCCCGGGATCACCTGCTCGATCGTCGCCGCCAGCAAACCTACCGATGGACGGCCCTCGACGCGCGTATGGCGCCGCTACGCTGCCGAGGCCACTACTGGCCCCGGTCACGCAGCACGTTCGGTTGCCGTACGCGGCGATTGGGCTTCAAGCCACCGACGCGCGCGCTCGCATGGGCTCGGCAGGCAGGCGCAACGTGGATGCGGTCAGCCCAGGCGCAGTTGCCTGCAGCACGATGTCGCCACTGCTGCGCGTGGTTTGCAGCAGCGCCGCACACAAGCCGTTGAACGCCTTGCGCCGCGGCGCCTTGTCGTCTTCGTGGCTGCTGGGATCGCCATTGCCGACACCAATCAGTTGCGCGGGTCCGCGCAGCGTAAATTGCACCAGGTTGTCGGCAGTCGGTACCAGGCGGCCTTGCGCATCGAGGATTTCCACCTTCACCACGGCCACATCTTCGGCATCGGCACGTAGCGCGTTGCGGTCGCAGCTCAAGCGAATCGCCGCCGGCGTGCCCGTGGTTTCGCGGCGCTCGCTGAGGAGCAGTTTGCCGCCGCGATAGCCGCGCGCTTCGATCATGCCGGGCGCATAGGCCACGCGCCATTCGACATGGCCGTAGGCCGGCACCTGCTGCAGGCCCTGGCTGACACCATTGACCAGCAGTTCCACCGCCTCGAGATTGCTATGGCACCAGACCGCGATGTGGCCGTTGTCGTCGGGCTGCAGCACGCCGTCCCAGTTCCAGTGCGGGAACAGATGCAGGACCGGTTCGCTGGTCCATTGCGCGCGGTAGTACCAGTAATTGTCTTTCGGAAAGCCGCAGCTATCGAGCACGCCGAATTGCGAAGCCACATTCGGCCAGCGGTTGTAGGGCGTGGGCTCGCCGCGATAGTCGAAGCCGGTCCAGATGAAGCCGCCGGCGATATACGGGCGTTGCGCGACATAGCTCCACCAGGCTTCGGCGGTGCTGGCCCACCAGGGATGGTCCAGGTCGTAGGCGCGGGTATAGCCGCGTTGCTCGTCGCGCTGATAGTTGCCGCGCACCGACACGGTGCTGCCGGTTTCGCTGCCGTAGATCGGGATGTGGGGGTATTGCGCATGGAAGCCATCCATCTGGCTGGTGCGGTAGTTGAAGCCGACCACATCCACCACCTGGCCCACGCCGTCACCGAAACCTTTGTCCATGGCGAAGGTGGTGGGGCGGGTGGGATCGAGCTGGCGCACGCGTTGTTGCATGCGGGTCACGATGCGTGCACCGCGCTCGGTCACTTGCTGCGGTTCCTCGTTGCCGAGCGACCACAGGATGACGCTGGGATGATTGCGGCCACGCCGTACCATCGTTTCCAGCTCGCCCATGGCCTCAGGATCGGTGGACATGCGGCGGGTTTCTTCGATCACCAACATGCCCAATCGGTCGCACAGCGCGAGCAATGCCGGGGTGGCCGGATTGTGCGAGCTGCGGTAGGCGTTGCAGCCCATCGACTTGAGCTGGCGCAGGCGCCATTCGTGCAGCGCATCCGGGATGGCGGTGCCCACACCTGCGTGATCCTGATGATTGTTGGTGCCGTGCAACTTGAGCGGTGCGCCGTTCAACAGGAAGCCGCGCTGCGCGTCGAAGGCGATGCTGCGCACGCCAAACGGCGTGACCAGCGCATCGACTGCAGTGCCATCGCTGTGCACGCTGCTGGTCAGGCTGTAGAGCTGGGGCGTGTCGATCGACCAAAGCGCGGCCGGCCCGAGCGGCAAGGTCTGTTCGACCACCTGCAGCTGCCCGGGCGCGACGGTGACCACTGCGCTGGCCGCTTGTGCCACGGTGCGTCCGTCCGGTGCGGTGATGCGCGCCTGCACCACGCAATGGCATGGCGTGGCGCCGTCGTTGCACACTTCGGTGGATAGCTGGGCAGTGGCATTGCCATCCTGCACGGTGCTGCGCACGAACACCCCGTTTTGCGGGATGTGGAGGGGGGCGGTCTTGTGCAGCCACACATGCCGGTAGATGCCGGCGCCTTCGTAGAACCAGCCTTCGCCCAGCGTGGCATCCACGCGGATGGCGATGATGTTGGGCTTGCCGTAGTCGAGCACGTCGCTGAGGTCGACTTCGAAGCCGCAATA
The DNA here is from genome assembly GCF_041475645.2 of Xanthomonas sp. NCPPB 3569. NCBI lineage: Bacteria > Pseudomonadati > Pseudomonadota > Gammaproteobacteria > Lysobacterales > Lysobacteraceae > Xanthomonas > Xanthomonas sp. NCPPB 3569. The sequence goes on along the minus strand of NZ_CM192969.1, from coordinate 2,673,368 downwards.
GCCGCTGGCATTGCGGCCGACGATGTGCCCATTGCAGAACACGATGCACTCACGGAACACGCCATCGAACACCAGGGCGATGCGCTTGCCCAAATCGCTTGCCGGAATCTGCAATATGCGCCGATACCAGCCCACGCTGTTCTCCGGAAAGCTCGTGCCCAGCGGCTTGTAGCCGTGCGCGGCGGCCGGGTCTTCCTCGGTGATGGAGGCCGAGATCGGCTCCTGCCGAAACGGCAGACCAACGGCCCAATCGTGAGGGAGATCCACCGGTTGCCAGGCACTGTCGTCGAACGCCAGTTGCGCGGCAGTGGCGGTGTCCTTGCCGGCCTTGGCGAAGGTGCGTTGGAACGTGCCGAACTCGAAATCGCGCGCAGCATCGCTGGCATGGCCCAGATGGAAGCGCCAACCGAAGTCGAACAGCAGACGCTCACGCGGTGCCAGCGCTGCATCGCCCAGCGTTGATGCTGAGATGGCGTGCTTGGTCGCAGCCGGTGCAGCCGTAGCGCAGGCCGACGCCAGTGCGCCGGCTGCGCCCGCCGGCAGTGCGGCGCTCACCCCACTGGCCAGCATGCCGCGCAGCAACTCACGCCGATTGATGCCGCTCATGGTTGTGTCCTTTTGCCGGCTGCTGCGGAACCATCTGGTGTACTGGCAGCATGTTGGCTTGCGTTGGGCTTACTTGAGGCAGGCACGCCGGTATACGGGTGGCGCATGAAGTCGATCGCCGGCAGCACCTCGTTGCCGTGCTTGAAGTCGAAGAAGCTGGCGTTTTCCCACGACGAGCCGGTGCCCCAGCGCGTTTTGCAACGGCTGCTGGTCCATGCCGGCTCCCAATACACCACGCCCGCCCCGCCGGCATCGATGACCAGTTGGGTGAGGTCCACCATGTAGCGTGCCTGGCCTTGCGGCGTGGCCGGGTAGCCGGCAATCAGCGAGTCTTCGCCGAGCAGGTTGTGCGAGGTGTCGCCTGCGTCCAGCGTCCACGGGTACGCGGTTTCCACCACCACCACATCGGCGTCATAACGGCCGCGCAGACGCCTGATGGTCTTGCCCAGTTCGGCCATCGATTGCGTGGACCACTTGCGGTAGTAGCTGATGCCGATCAGATCGAAATCGGTGACGCCGGCCTTGGTGGCGTCGGCGAACCACGGCTGCACATTTTCCGGTTGGGCGATATGCAGCATCACCCGCGGCTTGATCGTCGAGCGCGCGCTCATGTCGCGCACCGCCTTGATGCCGGCGTTGAACAGCTTGGCGTTGCGCTGCCAATCGATCGGGCGCTTCTTGTCCGAGGGCGTGCTGTCCATCAGGTCGGAATTGCTTTCGTTGCCCACTTGCACCAGCTCGGGCATCAAGCCGGCGCGGTCGAGCGCACTGAGCGTGTCGTAGGTGAAGCCATACAGCGTACGCGCCAGCTCGTCGGTGTCGGTGATGCTGGCCCAGGCCTTGGGAATCAGTTGCTTTTCGCCGTCGGCCCAATCGTCGGAGTAGTGCAGATCTAGCAGCACCTGCATGCCGTGCGCGCGTGCACGCGCAATGGTCTTCTTCACGTCCGACAGGTCGCTGTACTTGGTCCAGCGCGCATCGTTCCACAAGCGCACGCGCACCAGATTGGCGCCGTGTGCGTGGAACAGTTCGAACGGATCGGTGACCACGCCGTTCTCGCGGTATTGCACGCCGCACTCTTCCATCTCATTGACGTAGGACAGGTCCGCGCCGAGATACAACGTGGCGGGAGCCGGGGCGGCGTGTGCGAAGGTGGAAATGGCCAGCGCCAGGAGCGCGGGCGTCCAGAGACGGCGGGGTGAGCGCATGCAATTCCTCGACAGAGACAACGTGGAGCGGGCGACAGCATGCCGCAGGCGGCCGTGCGGCCGTGCTGCCGTGCGGCAGCCGTGCGCAGTCCAATCGTGGCGTGCAGACTGGACTGCGCACAGTGGCTGCGGTGTCATGCAGGTGTGCAGCCATAGATCGGCTGCACAGCAGCCTGTGCAGCCGATCGGGCGATGCTCAGAACTTGTAGGTGGCTTCCAGCTGGTAACGACGACCGAACAGCTGGTAGCCGCCATCGTCCTGATTGGCCAGGCGATTGGGCTTGTTGTCGGTGTAGGCGCGCAGTGGCTCGTTGGTGAGATTGCTGGCCTGGAAACGGAAGCCGAGCTGCTTGCTGTATTGCCAGTTCAAGCTCAGATCCACCGTGCCTTCGCTCTGCAGGCGCGCCAGCCGTGCGGCATTCCAGCCGTACACCACCGTGTAGGGGCTGTGGTACTTGTAGCCCACGCGCGCTTCGAAGGAGCCGGTGCTGTACCACAGGTCGAAGGTGCCGGTCTTGCGTGCGAGCCCGCTCAACGGCAGCGGGTTGTCTTCCGGCGAGAATTCCTTGAGGTTGGAATCCACCAGCGAATAGTTCGAGTAGACGCCGAAGTTTTCCATGTGCGGGATGAAGTAGAACGGCGTCTGGAAGGTGAGCTCCACGCCATTGATGTAGCCGCCACCGCCATTGAACGGCGCGCTGACCAGGTAATCCAGGCCGTTGATCGTTTCGCGGTCGGTACGGTAGCCGATGCTCGAATCCACTTCCTTGCGATACACGGCCAGTGCGGCGAGCGCTTCGGTATGGAAGTACCACTCGTAGGAAACATCGACCTGGGTGGCCTTGAACGGGTCCAGCTGCGGATTGCCGCCGCTGCCGGTGAGCTGGCCAACGGTCACGCTGGGGTCGTCCAGGCGACGGCCGGTGCGCAGCTCGTCCAGCGGCGGACGCGCGATGACCTTGGCCACCGCAAAGCGCAGGATGCGCTGGTCGTCGATCAGGAAATTGAGCGTGGCGCTGGGCAGGACGTCGGTATATTCCTTGCTGCCGGTGCTGGGCTGGATGGTGCTGCCGACCGAATCGAAACCCTCGCTGGTGGTCTTGGTGTTGACCAGGCGCACGCCGACATTGCCGGTGACATCGGTGCCGAACAGCTGCGAGCTGAAGACCGCCTTGGCGAAGGCTTCGCGCACGTCTTCCTTGACGTTCCAATGGTCGAGCAGTTGTTCGTCGAGCGTGCTCGGATCGAACCCGCCAAAGCCGATGCGTGCGATCTCGGCCATGTTGCCGCCGGTCAGCGTGGGCACGTTCAAGTCGGGCATGTTGACCGGGTAGATCAGGTCCTGATACGCCGAGATCGGCTGGTCGTAGCCGGACTGGTTGCTGAGGAAGCGACGGTTCTGTTTTTCGCGACGTGCGGCGCGTGCGCCGAACTCCAGCGAGGTAAACGGGCCGGCATCCACGGCGCGGCTGGCATTGAGTGCCAGCGCAGCGATCTTGTCGCGCAGGGCCTGCGGCTCGGTCTGCCCGGCAATGCCGTATTCGGGCGTGTCCGAGCTGGTGCTGATGGTGGGGGTGACGCTGCGGCGGAAATCGAACGAGATGGTGTCCGGATTGCTGCCGAAACGTACCGCCTGCCAGGTGTTGTCGCGCTTGGCCTGCGAGAACGACAGGTCGCTGCCCAGGGTCCACACATCGCCGCTCCACTTGGCGTTCAAGCCGCCGGCGGTGAGTGTCTTGACCTCGTTGTAGTGGCTGACCACATGGTCGACCTGCAGGTTGGAATTGGCCAGCGTGCCGGCTACCACATCGCCATCGACGATGGTGTAGGACGAGCCCGGCGTGGTGTATGGATTGGTGCTGCCGGAGAAGGTGCTGAAGGCCAGCCCGTTGAACCAGTTCTGCAACTGGTCTTCGTCGATTTCGATGCGCGAATACAGCCCGTCGAATTTCAATTCGAAATTGCCCGAGCGCCACTGCACGGTGCCCATCGCGCCGGTGCGGGTCTGGTCGATCAGCTTGAGCTGGTCGGCCGCGCCCCATGGGGTCGGGTCCACGCTGCCGTCGCCATCCACGTCGCGCGAGGTGGTGGCATCGGTATAGCCCCAGCTGCCGATCGAGGAACTGGCGTTCTTCTGCTTCTGGTAGGTTGCGCCGAACGCCACCGCCAGGTTGTCGTTGAGCTTGTGCACCCAGCTGGCGCCGAAGCGGCTGCCCCACGGGCTGTAGCCGTCCACATCCTTGGCGTGGTCGTAGAACACCGGGCCGGCGGTGCCGACGAATCCCGGCCCGGTGTAATCGAGCGGGCTGATGATGGAGATGTCCACGGTGGCGGCAAGACCGCCGGCGACCAGATCCGCAGACTGGGTCTTGTAGACCTTGACGGTGGAGACGATCTCGGTGGGGAAGACCTCCCAACGCACGGCGCGATTGGGTTCGGAGGAGGCGATTTCGCGCCCGTTGACGGTACCCATGGTCATGCGCGGGCCCAGGCCGCGTACGGTGGCCAGGCTCTCGTTGCCGCGGTCGCGGGTCCCGTTGACGCCGGGCAGCCGCACCAGCGCTTCGGCCACGGTGACGTTGGGCATCTGGCCCATGTTGTCGGCGGAGATCACTTCCACGACGTGATCGGACATCTGCTTGGCCTGCACCGCCTGATTCAGGCTTGCGCGCTGGCCGATCACGGTGATGTTGTCCAGCGTCACCGGCGTTTGGCCGTTGCCCGCAGCCGGGCTGGCGTCGCCTGCGGGTGGGGCGGCGGGGGCGCTGTCTTGTGCGTGCGCGCCGAACGCGGTCGCCAATACGCAAGCGATGGTGGTGCACAGGATGGCGCGCACTGGCGTGCGGCGCAGGCGCCGGCTGGCCGGATGGCCGTTATGGTGAACAGACATCGGTTGATCCCTCCCAGGACAAAGTGACCGAAGACGGTGGTAGCTGCTGGTGCGGCCAGCCGCGTGGAGCGGGTCTGGCGCATCCGCGCGGGTGTGGTCGGTGGTGCTGTGCTGCGTGATCAGTGTTGGTCGTTTTTTTGCGTGACGCCGGAAGCGCGCTGCGTCGCGCTGGCGTCCCCCTGTCTTGCATGTGTCCGCTTCAGGGTAGAAGCGCAAGCCATTCCATTCCAATGAAGCATTTTGCGGCAGCTATCTCGCCTTGGAATGCTGCGCTGCGGCACTCGCGCTTGCTTGGTCCCCGTCGAAGGTGCGGCGGTGATGCGGCACAGAGGCTGTGGCATGGGGGCGGATACTTGGCTGACTTGGGCTGATCCGATTGCCCGATGGTGTCGCCGCTTTTCCGACAGCGGCAGCCTCCAGATGGGCCGATGCAATCGACCCGGGGGCAGTGTGTCTGTCGTTGCGATCGCAGGCCGACGCACGGCCACTTCAGATGACCAGGTTCAATTCCCACCAACCGGCCAACGCGCCCGCGCGGGCAGGCGTGGCAGCGCAGGGAAGGCGCGCTGCACGCAGTCGCTGCGTTCGCAGGTCAGGCAGCCCGGGCCGATCGGTACTGCATCGTCGACCGCGTTCAGATCCCAGCCGCGCGCATACACCAGTTGATCGGCGTGGCGCAGGTCGCAGCCCATTGCCAGGGCAAACGTCTTGCGTGGGCGGCCATACCCGGGCGGGCCGCTGCTGACCTGGCGGGCCAGCCAGAAATAGCGCCGGCCGTCGGGCATGCGCGCAATCTGGGTGAGGATGCGGTCGGGCTGGTTGAACGCCTCGTACACGATCCACAGCGGACAGGCACCGCCGACATGCGAGAAATGGAAATCGGTGGCCGAGTGGCGCTTGGATACGTTGCCGGCGCGGTCCACCCGCATGAAGAAGATCGGCAAACCGGCTGCCCCGCGCCGCTGCAAGGTGCTGAGCCGGTGACACACCGCTTCGAAGCCCACGTCGAAGCGGTCGGCCAACCATTCGATGTCGTAGCGCGAGGTTTGCGCGCTGTGCAGGAACGCGCTGTACGGCATCACCAACGCGCCGGCGAAGTAGTTCGACAGACCGATGCGCGAGAGCGCGATGCGTTCGGCGTCTTCGAAACCGGCATCGGCAATGCGCGCGTCCAGCAGCGGCGCGCATTCCAGCAACGCCAGCTGCGCGGCCATCTGGAATGCCTGCTGCCCCGGCCGCAAGTGCGCCGGCAGCCACAGCACGCGCGCCTGCGCATCCATGCTGCGTTTGTCGTGGTGCAGGTCGGCGGCGTCCTGCACCAGCAGGCCATGACGATCGGCCAGCCGTTGGCGCAGCCGCAGCGGCAGATTTTCCGGGGTCAATCCGAGTTCGGCGTAAAGCGCTTCGGCGCGCTCGTCCAGCTCGGGCAGATAGTTGTGCGCGCGGTTGAAGTAGTCGCGCACCTGCTCGCCGGGCGATAGCGATGGGATTGCCGCGTGCTCGACCCCGACCTGCAGCTCCAGCGCAGCGTTGCGTTCGAGCAGCTGCTGATGGGCGCGGTGCAGGTCCAGCAGTGCCTGCGCTACCTGCGGCAGGTTGCCGGTGAGTGCGCGCAGCTCGGCCGGCAACAGCGTGTGGCCCAGGCTGCGCAGCGATTCGTCCAGCGGCTCGACCAGTGCGGCCGGGTCGTCCAGATCCAGCAGGCCGTCCAGGTCGCCCAGCGCGGTCTTGAGCCGCTGCTGGATGGCCAGGGTGAGCGGGCGCTGGTTGCGCTCGATCTGGTTGAGATAGCTCGGCGACAGTTCGAGCCGGCGCGCCAGCTCGGCCTGGGTCAGGCCATGGCGCTGGCGCAACCGCTGCAGGCGCAGCCCGAGCTGGTGGCGGAGTTGAGCATGCGACTGAGGCATTCGCAAGATTCGCAAGATTGTGTCGCAAGCTTAGCGCGATTAAGCATTTGTGGGCTGGGAATGGCGGGCGTCGATGCAAACAATGCGAAGCCATGGCCTGCGACGGCCCGATGTCCTTCTCAACAAGCGAGCCCTGCAATGCGCCAATCCGTCCCCCGCGTCTGCCTGTTGATCGATGGCGAGTTGGTGGTGTCCGCCAGCACGCAGTGGCAGGACGTCGTCAACCCGGCCGACCAATCGGTGCTGGCCCAGGTCCCGTTCGCCACCACCGCCGAAGTGGATGCCGCCGTGGCAGCGGCCAGCCGCGCCTTCGTGACCTGGCGCAAGACGCCGATCGGTACCCGCGCGCGTATTTTTCTCAAATACCAGCAGCTGATCCGCGAAAACATGCCCGAATTGGCTGCGCTGCTGAGCGCCGAGCAGGGCAAGACCCTGGCCGATGCCGAAGGCGATGTGTTCCGTGGCTTGGAAGTGGTGGAGCACGCCGCGGCCATCGGCAACCTGCAACTGGGCGAGCTGGCCAACAACGTCGCCAACGGCGTGGACACCTATAGCCTGCTGCAGCCGTTGGGCGTGTGCGCGGGCATCACCCCGTTCAATTTCCCGGCGATGATTCCGCTGTGGATGTTTCCGATGGCAATTGCCACTGGCAACACCTTCGTGCTCAAGCCCTCCGAGCAAGATCCGATGGTGACCATGCGGCTGGTGGAGCTTGCGCTGGAGGCCGGCATTCCCAAGGGCGTGCTCAACGTTGTGCACGGCGGCGAAGACGTGGTCAATGCGCTGTGCGATCACCCCGACATCAAGGCGTTGTCGTTCGTCGGTTCCACCAAGGTGGGCACGCACGTGTATCAACGTGCCTCGCTCGCCGGCAAACGCGTGCAATGCATGATGGGCGCCAAAAACCACGCCGTGGTGCTGCCGGACGCCAACCGCGAGCAGACGCTCAATGCGATGGTCGGTGCCGCATTCGGTGCTGCGGGGCAGCGCTGCATGGCCGCATCCACGCTGGTCTTGGTCGGTGAAGCGCGCGCGTGGATTCCGGAGTTGGTGAGCAAGGCCAAGAGCCTGAAAATCGGCGCCGGCAACGCCCCGGGCACCGAGGTCGGTCCGCTGATTTCCTGCGCCGCGCGCGAGCGGGTGGAAGGCTTGATCGCCTCCGGCGTGGAGCAGGGCGCCACGTTGGAACTGGATGGGCGCGCGCCGCAGGTGCCGGGGTTCGAGCAGGGCAACTTCGTCGGCCCGACCATCTTTTCCGGGGTCAAGCCAGGCATGCGCATCTACGACGAAGAAATCTTCGGGCCGGTGCTGGTGATCCTGGAAGCGGCCACGCTCGAGGAGGCCATCGCGCTGGTCAACGCCAATCCCAACGGGAACGGCACGGCACTGTTCACCCAATCCGGCGCGGCCGCGCGGCGTTTCCAGGAAGACATCGATGTGGGACAGGTCGGCATCAATGTGCCGATCCCGGTGCCGGTGCCGCTGTTTTCCTTCACCGGCTCGCGCGCTTCCAAGCTCGGTGACCTGGGTCCGTACGGCAAGCAGGTGGTGATGTTCTACACCCAGACCAAGACCGTGACTGCGCGCTGGTTCGATGACCAGACGCTGGGCCATGGCGTCAATACCACCATCTCCCTCAAGTGACCCGATCGCCATGAATGCAGCCATCCAGCTCCACCCCAATGCGGCCGATCTGAACGACGAGCAGGAAGCCTTCCGCGCTGCCGCCCGCGACTTCGCCGACAAGGAACTCGCCCCGCATGCAGCGCAGTGGGACGCAGAAGGTCACTTCCCGCGCGAAGCCATCGCCAAGGCCGCCGAGCTTGGTTTTTGCGGCCTTTACACCGATGAAGGCGTGGGCGGCCTGGGCATGCGTCGGCTCGATGCGGCGGTGGTGTTCGAAGAACTGGCCACGGTGGATCCGTCCACCTCGGCGTTCATCAGCATCCACAACATGGCCACCTGGTTGATCGCCAGCTATGGCACCGAGGCGGTGCGCGCGCAGTGGGGCGAGGCGATGACCAGCGGCGCCAAGCTGGGCTCGTACTGCCTGACCGAGCCGGGTAGCGGTTCGGACGCGGCATCGCTGAAATCTGGCGCGCAGCGCGACGGCGACAGCTATGTGCTCAACGGCAGCAAGGCCTTCATCTCCGGCGCCGGCGCAACCGACGTGCTGGTGGTGATGGCACGTACCGGCGAAGACGGTGCACGTGGCATCAGCGCCTTCGTGGTGCCGGCCGATGCGCCGGGCATCAGCTACGGCCGCAAGGAAGAGAAGATGGGCTGGAACAGCCAGCCCACGCGGGGTGTGAGCTTCGAAAACGTGCGGATTCCGGCCGGCAACCTGCTGGGCAAGGAAGGCGAAGGCTTCAAGATGGCGATGAAGGCGCTGGATGGTGGCCGCATCAATATCGCCGCGTGTTCGTTGGGCGCCGCGCAAGGCGCGCTGGATGCGGCGCGTCGCTACATGGGCGAGCGTCGCCAGTTCGGCAAGAAACTGGCCGATTTCCAGGCGCTGCAGTTCAAGCTGGCCGACATGGCCACGCAGCTGGTGGCCGCGCGGCAGATGGTGCACACCGCCGCGCGCAAGCTCGATGCCGGCAGCCACGATGCCACCGTATGGTGTGCGATGGCCAAGCGCTTCGCTACCGATGCCGGCTTTGCCATCTGCGACGATGCCTTGCAGATTCACGGCGGCTACGGCTATATCCGCGAATACCCGATCGAGCGTTTGCTGCGCGATAGCCGCGTGCACCGCATTCTGGAAGGCACCAACGAGGTGATGCGCATGATCGTGGCGCGCCACCTGCTCAATGGCGAGGAGGAATTGCGATGAGCGACTGGGAAGGGCGCCTCCACACCGGTCTGCAGGTCGAGCGCGATGGGCACGTGGCCATCGTGACCTTGAGCAACCCACCGGCCAACACCTGGACCGTGCACAGCCTGGCGGCCCTGCGTGACCTGGTGCGCGCACTGGATGCCGATCGCAGCATCTATGCGTTGGTGATCACTGGCGAGGGCGAGAAGTTCTTCAGCGCCGGTGCCGATCTCAAGCAGTTCGCCGACGGCGACAAGGCCAACGCACGCGAGGCCGCGCGCCGGTTCGGCGAAGCATTCGAAGCCTTGAGTGCATTTCGCGGCGTGTCGATCGCCGCAATCAACGGCTATGCGATGGGCGGCGGGCTGGAGTGCGCGTTGGCTTGCGATCTGCGCATTGCCGAGCAGCATGCACAGCTCGCGTTGCCCGAAGCCAGCGTTGGCTTGCTGCCGTGTGCAGGCGGCACCCAGAACCTGCCGCGCCTGGTCGGCGAGGGCTGGGCCAAGCGCATGATCCTGTTGGGCGAACGTATCGATGCGGCGACCGCCCAGCGCATCGGTCTGGTGGAAGAAGTGGTTGGCAAGGGCGAGTCGCGCGCGCTGGCGGTTGCCTGGGCACAGCGGTCCGGTAAACAGAGTCCGGTCAGTGTGGCGGCCTGCAAGCGGCTGGTGCAGTCCACCACCCGGCATGGGACGCACGCAGCGGCATTGATTGCCGAGCGCGAAGCGTTCGTGGATCTGTTCGAGCACGCCGACCAGGTCGAAGGTGTGGCTGCATTCCTGGAAAAGCGCGCACCGCAGTGGAGCAATCGCTGATGGCAGAGGTGAGCGCAACCGACGACGCACCGGTGCTGTTCGAGCAGCGTGCATGCGCCGATGGGCATCGCATCGGCATTGCCACCTTGAATGCGCCCAAGACGCTCAATGGCCTGTCGTTGCAGATGACGCGGCTGCTGGATGCGCAGTTGCGCGCCTGGGCCGACGACGCGCAGATCGCGTGCGTGGTGTTGCGTGGCGCAGGCGAAAAGGCGTTCTGTGCTGGTGGCGATCTGCATGGCCTGTACCAGAGCATGTGTGCGCACCGCGATGCAGTGCCCGACCGTGCAGCGCGACGCGCAGCGCCGCAGGCCAATGCGCATGCGGCCGCATTTTTCGAGGAGGAATACCGGCTCGACTACCGCATCCATACCTATCCCAAGCCGCTGCTGTGCTGGGGCCACGGCATCGTGATGGGCGGTGGCATCGGCCTGATGTCCGGCGCCAGCCATCGCGTGGTCACCGAACGCTCGCGGCTTGCCATGCCGGAGATCAGCGTGGGGTTGTTCCCGGATGTGGGTGGCAGCTGGTTGTTGCGTCGGGTGCCGCACGGCGCCGGCCTGTTTCTGGCGCTGACTGGCGCGCCGCTGGATGCCAGCGATGCCATTTACGCGGGATTGGCAGATGTGCGCCTGGAGCATGCGCAGTACGCGGCAGTGCTGGATGCGCTGAGCGCGCACGCATGGACGGGCGATGCCGATAACGACCGCACCCAGCTCAGCGCGTTCCTGCATGGCATTGCGCAACCCACCGAGCCGGGCCCGCTACAAGTCCATGCACAGCTGATCGAACAGTTGGTGGCCGGCGAATCACTGGAGGACGTTGTCGCTGCAATCCTGGCGCTGCAAGGCGAAGACAGCTGGCTGCAGGCCGCGCGCGCCACCTTGGCCGCCGGTGCGCCGGGCTCGGCGCGCCTTGCCTGGGAGCTGCATCGCCACCCGGACACCACGACGCTTGCCGATACCTTTCGCACCGAGTACGTGGTCGCGTTGCATGCGGCCGCACACGGCGATTTTGCCGAGGGCATCCGCGCGCTGTTGATCGATAAGGACCGCCAACCGCACTGGCAGCCTGCATCGCTGGAGGAAGCCGATGCGCCGTGGGCTGAAGCCTTCCTTGTTGCGCCCTGGTTGCCTGCATCGCATCCGCTCGCCGATTTGGGGGCAGGCGAGTTGGGTGCGCAGTGAGTGGCTGGCGCCTTGCGAAGTCCGTTTGGCCCACGCCGGATTGCATCGCGCTTGCCATGTCTGACCTGTGTCGTGGCAGCTGGAACTGGCGGCGGCTCCGCGCGCACCAGTAATCGGTGATGATCCCGGCTATTTATTGAAGATGGTCCTACTTTGGAAACCGACACCATGAGCAAGATCGCATTTATCGGCCTGGGCAATATGGGCGGGCCAATGGCTGCCAATCTGATCAAGGCCGGGCATCAGCTGCGGGTGTTCGATCTCGCGCCGGCTGCCATCGATGCTGCTGCAGCGGCCGGCGCGCAGGCTGCCAGCTCCGCACAGGACACGCTGGTCGATGCCGAGGTCGTGATCTCGATGCTGCCTGCAAGCCGGCATGTCGAAGGTGTGTACCTGGGCGAGTCCGGCATCCTGGCGCAGATCCCGGATGGGGCCCTGGTTATCGATTGCAGCACCATCGCACCGGTGTCTGCGCGCAAGGTGGCCGATGCGGCCAGGGCGCGTGGCCTGACGATGCTGGACGCCCCGGTCTCCGGTGGCACCGCCGGTGCTGCAGCCGGCACGCTGACCTTTATCGTCGGCGGCGCTGCCGATGCGCTGGAGCGCGCGCGCCCGGTGCTGCAGGCCATGGGGAAGAACATCTTCCACGTCGGCGACAACGGAGCGGGGCAGGTCGCCAAGCTATGCAACAACATGGCCCTGGGCGTGATCATGGCGGCCACCGGCGAAGCGCTGGCGCTCGGCGTCGCGCAGGGCCTGGACCCTGCGGTGCTGTCGCAGATGATGGCGGTCAGTACCGGGCGCAGCTGGGCCACCGAGGTGTGCAACCCGTGGCCCGGCGTGCTGCCTAATGCGCCGGCTTCACGCGGTTATAGCGGCGGCTTCGGCAACGACCTGATGCTCAAGGACCTGGGGCTGGTTGCCGAGTCGGCAGTGCAGGCCGGCGTCTCGATTCCGCTCGGTGAGCTGGCGCGCAACCTGTATGCAATGAACAGCCAGGCCGGCAACGGGGCGCTGGATTTTTCCAGCGTGGTCAAGCTGGTCGCCAAGGTCTAGCGAGCCACCTGGCTCGCGCCGCGAATTGCTGGAAGGGCGGTGGCGGTACGGTGCTGACATGCTTCCAGACCCTGACTGCATTCCTTATCGTCTTGCAGTAGCGCAACCACTGCGCCTTGTGCGGCCCGCCGCACGGCTCGCGTGATGTGATGTCATTACGCGCAGGTGTAATAGTCTCCGCCATCGCGTGCGCCTAAGGTGCGCGCACTGCAGCAGACCACGACATCCATGGGACACGACCACAACCACGCACCCAGCGAAATCCGTCACGAAGCACCCTTGTGGTGGGCACTGGGGTTGACCGCCACCTTCCTGCTGGCAGAGATCATCGGCGCATTCGTGACCAACAGCCTGGCGCTGCTGTCCGACGCTGCGCATATGGCCACCGACACCGTCGGCCTGATGATCGCGCTGGTCGCGGTGCGCCTGAGCCGTCGCCCGGCCGACGCGCGTCGCACCTATGGTTATGTGCGGCTCGAAGCGCTCGGCGCACTGGCCAATGGCGCGCTGTTGTTCGCAGTGGGCGGCTACATCCTGTGGGAGGCCGCGCAACGCTTCCGCGCTCCGCAGGACATCGGGTACAGCGGCATGCTGCTGATCGCAGGCTTCGGCCTGGTGATCAATCTGATCGCGATGAAACTGCTGCACGCCGGCAGCGGCGAAAGCCTTAACGTCAAGGGCGCCTATCTGGAAGTCTGGAGCGACATGCTCGGCTCGGTGGCAGTGATCATCGGTGCCCTGCTGATCCGCTGGACCGGCTGGCAGTGGATCGACCCGGTGCTGGCCGTGCTGATCGGCCTGTGGGTCTTGCCGCGCACCTGGGTGCTGCTGCGCGAGGCGATCAACGTGTTGCTCGAAGGCGTGCCCAAGGGGATCGACCTGGCTCAGGTGCAGCAGGCGTTGACCAGCCACCCTGGGGTCGAGGACGTGCACGACCTGCATGTCTGGGCGCTGGCCTCCAGCACGCCGGCGCTCACCGCGCACATCGTGGTCAATGAGACCACCGACCGCGACCGTCTGCGTGATGCGCTCGGCGCCCTGTTGCATGAGCGCTTCGATATCGCGCACGTCACCTTGCAGGTGGAAAGCGGTGACTGCGGCACTGAACCTTGCGGCACGCCCAAACCGGCGGCAGGCACGGGCCATGACGCGCACCATGGGCACGCTCATGCGCATGGGCACACGCATGGCGGGCATTCCCACTGATCGCCGGTGGCGCACGGGTGAGCATTCCGAGCCGGTAACGATGCACCTTCGCCAAGGGTCGCGGCGCGATGCCGTCATCGGTGCGCCGCGGGCTTGCTGTCGCCCGGTCATCCAGGCCGTATGATCCGGACGGGAATGGCTGACGGGCGACACGTGGCATGGGGGGACAGGTCGAGCAGGTCAACGAGCAGATCGCCGCACTGATTGCGCAGGCCAGTACGGCTGCATCGGCCGGTCAATGGCAGCAAGCCGAACGGCTGTGGGGACAGGTCCACCAGTTGGCACCCGCGCATCCGCACGCCTTGTACAGCCTAGGCGTCCATGCCCATCAACGTGGCGATGCGGTTGCAGCGCTGGAGTATTTGATGGCAGCGCGATCAAGCAATCCAGGCGATCCGATGATCGTATTGACCATCGCCGTGGTGAAGCAGGCGCAAGGCGATCTCGACGGCCAGTGGCAAGCCATCATCGCAGCGTTGGCGCTGGATGCGTATTTTTTGCCGGGCTTGCTGGCCAAAGCCGCATTCCTGGAAACGCGCGGGCGGCCGCACGCGGCAGCCGGGGTCTATCGCGATGCGCTCGCCGTCGCGCCGCCGGAGCCTCAATGGCCAGCGGTGTTGCGCCGCAAACTGCTGCACGCGCAACAGGCGGTCGAGCAGGACACGCTGGAATTGGAAGCCAGGTTGCGGGCCGCATTGGAGATTCCGCGTACGTCAGTAGACGCGGCCCTGCACGGCCGCTGGGACGAAGCTGCGGCGATCGCGTGTGGTCGCACCAGGCCATTTCATTCCCAATCCAATCGCCTGCATATTCCGCGCCTGCCGGCCTTGCCATTTCACGCGGAAGCCGCATTTCCCTGGATCGACGAGCTGCAGCGTCATACCGATGCGATCACGCATGAACTGCGTGCCGTGATGGATGAGAACACGCGCGGATTTGCTCCTTACATCGCCTACGCGCCCGACCAGCCGGTCAATCAATGGAAAGACCTCAATCATTCGCCGGCATGGAGTTCCTACCCGCTCTGGGCACACGGCCAGCCAGTGGAAGCGCATCTGCAACGTTGCCCGGCGACCGCGTACGCTTTATCGCTGGTGGATGCGGCGCAGATCGATGGCGTCTGTCCGAATGCCATGTTTTCCGTGCTGGCGCCGCACACCACCATTCCTCCGCACCATGGCGAAACCAACGCCCGGTTGGTGGCGCATCTACCGCTGATCGTGCCGGAGCACTGCAGCTTTCGGGTAGGGTATGACTGGCGACGCTGGGAAGCCGGGAAAGTGCTTGTGTTCGACGATTCGATCGAGCACGAGGCACGCAACGACAGCGCGCAGGTCCGGGCAGTCCTGATTTTCGACGTCTGGAATCCGCTGCTCACTCAGGAGGAGCGGGCAATGGTCAATGCCATGGAAGCTGCCATCGCAGCGCACCGGGGCGGATGAGCGCTTACTTGTTCGCTGATCAATCCGGGAGCGGGACGCCGGCCTTGCCGAGAGCGATGCGCAGCGGAGCAAGCTGCGTCGCATACGATCTCCAGCGTCCCGAAGCCTCGCCGTGCAAGGGGCGGCGGACTTGCCAGTAGCTTGCGGTTCGCACCGCACGTTCCGCCAGGTGGAAGTCCAGGCACGCCGGCTCCCAGGGCAGTTGCAGGAATTCCAGCAAGGCGCGCAGGGTCGGCCCGGGCGCGGCCACAAAGGCATCGTAGTCGAAGGTATGGATGCTGTCCGGGTAGAGCGACATCCAGTGGTTCATCAAGTGGTGGTACGCGCCATAAAAATGCCCGATGTCTTCCAGCTTGCCCGCGTATCCGAATCCGTGCGGATTGAGCTGTTGCATAAAGATCGATAGCCCATTGTCCAACGGATGACGGCGCGTATGCACGATCCGTGCCGATGGGAACAGGCGTTTGATCAAGCCGATCAGCTGGAAATTGTCCGGGCGCTTGTCGGTGATGTAGCGCAGCTGCGCTTGGTCGGGAACGACTGCATCGAGGTGCCGCCGATAGCTGAGGGCGAGCTGCGCGAGCATCTGTTGCGAGAGCGTACTGACGGCTTGCGGAAACGGAGATAGCCTTTGCGCGACCAATCGGGGTAGCGCATCCATCTCGCCGCCCGCAGCAACTTGTGAGTGGCTCGACAATGCATGCTCGATCAGCGTAGACCCGGAGCGAAACATTCCACAGATAAATAGCGCAGGCGTTGCGTCGTGTGCACCTGCATGCGGCAGCAGCGTAGATTCAACAGCCACGCGGTCGAATGCGGCCATCAATGCGTCGAAATGACGCTGGGTGCGTTGCGGGTCGTATGTGGGTACTTGCGCATAGGCGTGCCGGTTGGCAGCGGTGGCCGTATCGAATGCATGCCGATGCTGGCCAAGACGGTCGTAGGCATGGGCCAACGCATGCAGCACGGTCGCCACAAGCGGCGGCTCCAGTCCTTGCACAGAGATCGCCTGGGTCAGGCCAATCATGCGCGGGTCGTCGACGGCGGTGGGTGGGTCCAGATGCAGCAGCCTTGCAGCAGCCTGCAATTGCAGTGCCCGCGTCGCTGGATCGACCGGGGCGACGGCAAGAAGCTGCGTATAGGCGGCAATGGCATGAGCACGTGCGCCCAGCTCCTCGTGCAGATTGCCCAGATTCAACAGCGCGGGAGGATAGGCCGGCCGGCAATGTAGCGCCAATTCGAGTTCTTGCAACGCCGCGGCGGCGTCATCGAGGTGCTCGCTGAGCAGTACTGCGCGATTGAGGTGGATCTGCTCCGGTGCGGCCGCTCCGCATGCCAGCGCCTGTGCATACGCCTGCAATGCTGCAGGGATGTCGCCGGTGCGGCGGAACAGGTACCCCAGGTTGTACCAGGCATCGGCGGCGTGTGGGCGGTCCCGCACGATCGATTGATACGCAGCAATCGCCTGTTGCAGGTGACCTTGCTGCAGGAGGTGCGCTGCCCGCTGATCAGAGGTATTCAATGCGCGGTTCCGGCTGGCGATGCAGCAATTTGGACCATTGCAGCTTAGGTGGGGTGCACATGCCGTTCAATCGGTGCCGGGCAGCAAGCACAAGCGGCAATCCCACCGTCGTCCACTTGCCTTGTATGCTCGTCTGCAGGCGATGACCGAAGACCGACAGATGGCCAGACCGATGCAATGGGTGCCGATCCTGCTGAGCTGCGCAGGCAGCGTGTCGGCGCAGGAGCCTGCGACGCATGCATGCGCTTCGGTGATCGATCCACTGCCGCGCCTCGCCTGCTATGACGCCAGTTATCCCCCGTCGGCGGCGGTGCGGGCGGCGGAAGCCGACAGAGGCATGCGCGAATTTGGGCATCACGCGGCCCATGCGCCCGCAGCATCCACCACGCAGTCCGCCC
Source organism: Xanthomonas sp. NCPPB 3569 (assembly GCF_041475645.2). Lineage (NCBI taxonomy): Bacteria > Pseudomonadati > Pseudomonadota > Gammaproteobacteria > Lysobacterales > Lysobacteraceae > Xanthomonas > Xanthomonas sp. NCPPB 3569. The sequence continues at coordinate 2,656,313 of NZ_CM192969.1, read as the reverse complement.
CGTCCCAGGTGAGCGCGACCGTGCTTGCCGTGGCCTATCAAGCCGATGGCACCCGCCTGGTGTCGTTGGATACACAGCAGCGCTGGGCGTTGACAGAAGCGAGCAGTCGCGGTCATCTGGCCGAGGGCGAGCGTGTCGTGATTCGCAAGGCGGCCATGGGCAGCTACATGCTGGTGACGCCTGCGGGCGTGGCGTTGCGCGCCCGGCGCGTCGATTGAGCGGCCGATGCAATGCATGGAGAGGAGAGTGGATTGACCGAGTTACAGCTGCGCAGCATCTTGCGGGAAGGGTACCAGTGGCTGCGCCAGGGCCGTTACAGCGAGGCAATCCATCTGGCAGAACGCGCCTGTCTGGAGTATCCGGACCAGGCGCATTTGCTGGAATTGGCCAGCGAAGCCCACCTGGCACACGGCGACCCGCACACTGCAGGCGAACGGATCGCGAGGGCAGCGGCGGTCGCGTCGGCACCGCTTGCTCTGTTGATCAAGTACGCCAGCCTGCTGGTCCAGCTGCGACGCCGGCATGACGCGTTGTCGGTCGCCCGACAAGCGCACGCCCTGGCTGAAACCGATGGCACGGCGTTGTGGCGGATTGGTGCGTTATACAGTGCCTGCCACGATGTCTGTGCTGCCCGCGACACCTACCAGCAGGCGCTTGGGCTGTTGGGAGAACCGCCACCGCTGTTGTACGACCTGGCCACCATGCAATTTTTTGGTGGTGAGTTCGATGCCGCAGAAACCACCCTGCAGCGCTTGCTGCAATTGGCGCCAGGGGCGGGGGATGCGCTGTATCTGCGCGCCACCTTGCGCCGGCAGACCGCGCAGCGCAATCATCTGGACGATTTGCGGCAACGGCTGCAACACACGGCGCTTGCCGAGCCCTCTGCCAGGGCGGCGGCACTGTATGCGCTGGCCAAGGAACAGGAAGATCTGGGGCTGCATGCAGACGCGTTCCAGACTCTTACCGCAGCTGCGACAGGCAAGCGCCAGACCTTGCAATACGATGTCGCTGCCGAATGCGCGCAGATCGCGGCGGTGCGCAAGAGCTACGACGAGACCGCGCTACGCGCGCTGCAACCCGGTCATGGCGGTGAAGGCCTCATTTTCATCGTCGGCTTGCCACGGTCGGGGACGACCTTGCTGGAGCGTCTGCTCATCCAGCACGGTGATGCGCGCTCGGCTGGAGAGCTAATGGATTTCGGCATGGTTCTGGGCGAGGCGACCGCCCGCGTCGTGTCGGCCCACCCAGGCCTGACGGCGGTGCAGGCATCGCTGAAAATCGATTTCGCTGCGCTCGGACAGGAGTACCTGCGGGGCGCCCGCGAAGTCGTTCATGGCCACCCGGTGGCGATCGACAAGATGCCGATCAACTATCTCTACTGTGGCCTGATCGCGACCGCGCTGCCGAAAGCGCACATCATCCATCTTGCACGCGATCCGCTCGATACCTGTTACGCGATGTACAAGACCTTGTTTTACAACGCCTATCCGTTTTCTTACGCGTTGGACGAGATCGGCGAGTACTACCTTGCCTACCGTCAAATCATGCAGCACTGGCACGCAGTGCTGCCGGGCAGGATTCTGGATGTGCATTACGAAGCACTGGTCAGCGAGACCGAACAACAGATCGCGCGCGTGCTGGCCCACTGTGGGCTGGCCGCAACCGACACAGTGCCCGAGCTAGGCGCGGTGGCGTTCGTTACTGCGAGCGCAGCGCAAGTGCGCGGGGAGGTGCATCAACGTTCGGTGCGCAGCTCCCGCCGACACCTGGCAGGGCTTGCGCCGCTAGTGAAGCAGCTTCAGGACGCAGGTGTATCGCTCCTGCAGTTGAACGGGCTGGACGCCGCTATCGGTCAATGACGCTCAGCCGAATAGGCGCGTCACAAGCGACCCCATCCGGTGCGATCGTAGAGGCACTTATTGTGTGATCGCTGCACTTTTTTGGGGCTTTCTTGCACCAATCAGGAGCGATGCTGAACGGGGGTTTAATTATCTTCGACATCGTCTTAACATCGGGTCGGCAGCGTTTTTTCGGGCGCCGTTTCGCCTGCCGCTAGCCACTGTGAGCATCGCATCGCGATGCCTTGCCTACGCCGCAGCAACCGTGATGCCTCTGCATCAATGCAGATGTATTGCCTTGTGTTGCGCTTATCCGTTCGGATCGTCGGAGAGAGAGATGAGATTGAAGACCACCAAACTGCGCGATGCCATCAAGATGTCGCTCACCGCCGGCGCAGCTGCGCTGGCATTGACTGGCACCGTGATGGCGCAGGAACAGCCCGCCCTGGAACTTAAAAGCCTGGACGCCATCAGTGTCACCGGCACGCGTATCAAGAGTCAGACGATGACTGCCTCCAGTCCGGTCGCAGAAATCAACAAGGAAGAATTCCAGTACACCGGCTCGACCAAGGTCGAAGATCTGATCAATCAGTACCCGCAACTTGCTGCCTCGTTCGATAACTTCGCCAACAACGGGTCCCAGGGTTATGCAACGGTCGACCTTCGCGGGCTGGGCGCGCAGCGCACACTGACCCTTGTCAACGGCCGACGCATTCCCAAGGGAATCGGTGAAAGTCCGGATATCAGCATCATTCCTGCAGCGTTGGTGCGCCGGGTGGACATCCTGACCGGCGGCGCCTCTGCGGTGTACGGCTCCGACGCGGTTGCCGGTGTGGTCAATTTCGTGCTGGATGACGAATTTGAAGGTGTGAGCGTGGATATGGGCTACAACGGCTATCAGCACGACAACAGTAACAAGTTGATGCGTGGGCTGATGGACGAGGCCGGCTACGATTATTCCACCGGTAATTCCGGCTTGGACGGCATCTCCCGCAACGTCGACCTCGCGATCGGTGGCAGCTTTGGCGAATCCGGTCATGCAACTGCCTGGGCCACCTGGCGCGAGAACGATCCCTTGCTGCAAGGACAGCGCGACTACTCCGCATGTGCATTGAGCAATCGCGGCACTGCCTGCGGCGGCTCTGCAACGGCTGATCCTGCAAATTTCTATGTGGTGGCGCCATCGGCCGGCGCGTTCTACGTGCAGCCTTCTGCCAGTGGAACCTGGTCGCAGGTCGCTTCGCCGAACCTCTACAACTTTGCACCGCTGAATTATTACCAGCGGCCGGACACGCGCTACACCGCCGGTACCAATATCAAGTATGAGGTCAACGAACACTTCAAGCCCTACCTCGAAACGTTGTTCGTCAACCGCAAGAGTTCGACCCAGATCGCGCCCTCCGGTGCGTTCTTCACCGACCTCAACGTCAACTGCGCGACCTCGGTGATCGGCAGCTTGTGCAACGATGTCGGCATTACCGACGACGAGTTCACCGTGTATGTGGCCAAGCGCAACGTCGAGGGCGGCCCACGCATCACCGAATCGGATACCAATAGTTTCAGCATCACGACCGGCGCACAGGGCGATATCAACGACAACTGGTCGTACGACGCCTCGTTTACCTACAACCGCAGTACCACCAAGTCGGAAAACATCAACGACTTCGTGACCACCCGGGTGCGCGACGCATTGCTTGGCTGCCAGCCGGGATCCTTCGATGGCTGCGTGCCGTACAGCGTCTGGAACGACAGCGTCACCGCCGAACAGGCGCAAGCATTGCAAGGCGTCGGCGTCGTCAACTACGAAACCTCGATGCGTGTATTCAATGCGTACGTCACCGGTAACTTCGGCTATAGCCTGCCTTGGGCTGGCGATCATCCGATCAGCGTCGTTGGTGGCGTGGAAACCCGCACCGAAACCTTCAAGCGTGTTGCCGACAGCAATATGCAGACCGGCAACTTCACCGGCCTGGGCGGACCGACCTCGAACGTCTCCGGCGATATCAGCGTCAAGGAGCTGTTCCTAGAAGGCGCAGTGCCGTTGCTGGCGCAGTCGGGCAGCCTGGATCAGCTGGACATGCAGCTTGGCTATCGCTATTCGGACTACGACATTTCCGGCGGCGTGAGTACGTACAAGGCGGGCCTGGGAGCGACCTTCGCGGATGGCAAGTACCATGTGCGTGCAGGCTGGAATCGTGCCATCCGTGCGCCGAACATCACCGAGCTTTACAACGAAAATACGATCGGGTTGTGGAGTGGTAGCGACCCCTGCGCCGGTGCCAATCCCACGTTTACCCAGGCGCAGTGCGCCAACACCGGCGTCACGGCCGCGCAGTACGGACGCGTGGCGGCCAATCCGGCGGGGCAGTACAACGAGATCGGCGGCGGCAACACCGCGCTGCAGCCGGAAACCGCCAATACCTGGACCATCGGATTCGCTGCCAGCCCGGTCAAGGGGCTGGATCTGAGCGTGGATTACTACGACATCAAGATTGACGATGCGATCCGAGCCATTGGTTCTTCCAACATCCTGACCGCCTGCGGTGTGACCGGTAATGCGGACCTGTGTAGCCGTATCCGCCGCAATGCCACGACCGGCGACCTGTTCCGCGGCAGCGATGTGGACACCTCCGGCCTGATCTTCAACTCCCAGGACAACTTCGGTTCGTTGCACTTCCAGGGCGTGGATCTGACGGCCTCCTATGCCTGGAGCATCGGGCCGGGACGCCTGACTGCCTCGATGATGGGCAGTTATGCCATCAAGCAGGAATACGAGCCGGTTCCGGGCGTGCAGCAGGTGACCTACGACTGCGCTGGCGTGGTGAACGTGGCATGCAACAGTGCCGAATGGCGGCATGTGCTGAGCACGCGCTACAGCTTCGATCGCTACACCGTTGGCCTGCGCTGGCGTTACATCGGTGAGCTGGACTACCGGAACACCGATGGCACCGCCGGTACCACCGACGTGCGCTTGGTCAATCAGGACAACAAGGTGTCGGCGTACAACTACTTCGATCTCTCCGGGTCGATGCAGCTGGGCGATTACGTCACCTGGACCCTGGGTATCAACAACATCGCCGACAAGGAGCCGCCGCTAGTGGGCGGCAGCTTGACCTTCAATGCCAACTCGTTGGGTGGTTACGACCAGGCTGGACGCTATTTCTTCACCAGTGTGGGTCTGCGTTTCTGAGTCGCATTGCAGGGAGGGAAAAAAGAACGGCGGGCCTCGGCTCGCCGTTCTTTTTTGTATCTGAGCCAAGCGCAGCGACCGCGCAACGATGCATCCTTCCACGCATCGTTTGCCGTTGCGATCCGTGCCTGCTTGAGGCCGAAGATGAGCGTATGCGGCTTACACTGCCGCTTCCCGCAACAACGGCGAACCCCAACCCGGGCGCGGCGCGAAGCGTTCGCCGTAGCGTGCCTGCAGCGCCTGCAGGCGCTCCAGCAGCGCGTCTGCGCCGACGCTGCGGACGTATTGGATCGGGCCGCCGCGGAAAGGCGCAAACCCTGTGCCGAAGATGACCCCGGCGTCCAGCAGGTCAGCGTCGGCCACCACGCCGTCGTGCAGGCATGCCACCGCTTCGTTGAGCAGCGGCAGGATCAAGCGATCTTCCAGATCCGCCGGCGCGGTGTAACCGCTGGCAACCTCGGGTTTGACGGCGCGTCCGTTCTCCCACTTGTACAGGCCCTGGCCGTCCTTCTTGCCGCGCTTGCCGGCTTCCACGGTCGCCAGTGCCGCCGGGATGGGCAAACGCAGAAATGGTGCCAGCTCCGCGCCTACACCGGCCGCCACATCCAGGCCCACGGTATCGATCAATTCGATCGGCCCCATCGGCATGCCGAACTTCACCGCAGCCTTGTCCAGTACCGGGCCGGGAATGCCTTCGGCATACGCGGTGGCCGCCTCGAGCAGGTAGGGGAACAGCACCCGGTTGACCAGGAACCCCGGCGTGCCGGCCACCGGCACCGGGAACTTGTCCAAGGCCTTGCAGAACGCCGCCAGGCGCGCGACGTTGGCCGGATCCAGGCCGTCGTGCTGCACGATTTCCACCAGCGGCATCATTGCCACCGGGTTGAAGTAGTGTAGGCCGGCGAACTGCGCCGGGCGCTGGATGTGGTCACGCAATTCGGTCAGCGGAATCGACGAAGTATTGGTCGTCAGCAATGCATCCGGCTTGAGTTGCGGCTCGATCGATTGATACAGGTCGCGCTTTGCCTGCGGGTTTTCGATGATCGCCTCGATCACCAGATCGGCCTGGGTCACGCCCGCGCCAGCCAGGTCGCCGCGCAGACGCGCCGCCACTGCCGGCAGCTTGGCGTCGTCCTTGACGCGCTTGGCGAACAGCTCGCCGCCGCGCGTCAGCGCCGTATCGATAAAACGTTGTTCGCGGTCCTGCAACGTGACTTCGAAGCCCTTGTACGCCGCCCAGGCCGCGATATCGCCGCCCATGACGCCAGCGCCGATCACATGCACGTGGCGAATCGGGGCTGCTGCCGCGCCGGCTGCGTCCTTGCCGCCCAGCGCTTTCAGGCGCTCGGTCAGGAAGAAAATCCGGATCAGGTTGCGTGCGGTCGGCGTGCTGGCAAGTTTGACCACCGCCTTGCGCTCGGCCGCCAGACGCGCCTGGATGCCGCTACCGCCCGCCCGCTCCCAGACGTTGATCAAGGCGTAGGGCGCCGGGTAATGCTCCTTGCGCGCCTTGCGCGCCACCTGCTTGCGCATCTGCGGTGCCAGGATCTTGCGTGCCAGCAGGGTATTGGTCGCCCAGGCAGTGGCCCGCTGCTTGAACGCACGCGTGGTGCCGGCGAGCGCCAGGCTGGCTGCCACATCCACCAGCACGGCAGCTGCGGCGACCTTGTCGACCAGGCCCATCGCACGCGCCGCCTTGGCCGACACCGTGCGACCGGTGAGCATCAGGTCCATCGCCGCCGGCGCACCGATCAGGCGCGGCAAGCGGGCGCTGCCGCCCCAGCCGGGGAAGATGCCGAGCTTGGTTTCCGGCAGCCCGATGCGGGTGCTGCCGTCATCGGACGCCACGCGGTAGCGGCACGCCAACGCGATTTCGGTGCCACCGCCCATGCAGAAGCCATGAATCGCCGCGACGGTGGGGCAGGGCAGCTCGGCCAGCTTCTGGAAGACCTGCTGCCCGCGATGGATCGCATCGTTGACCGTGCCCTTGCGATCGAATTCCTGGAATTCCTTCAGATCGGCGCCGGCGATGAAGCCGTTGGGCTTGCCGGAGCGCAGCACCACGCCCTTTGGCGGATCCAGTGCCAGCCGCTCGACCACGGCGCCCAGCTCCAGCAGCACCTCCTGCGAAAATGCATTGACCGGTGCGCCCTGCCGATCGAGGCTGAGCACCACCACGCCGTCCTCGCGCAGATCGGCCTGCCAATGGCTGAATCGGAGCCCGTCGAAACCTGGAAGCATGCGTCTGGCCATCCGGCAATAGAAGGAAAGGTCGTTATCATCCAGAGGTTGTTTCCTTCACGTCAAATACCCATACCTGTCGACAGGGGAGATCTGCGCGTTGCGCGCGGCGTCGCCAGCGGTGCATCGCTGCCGCTACCCTGATGCGTGACGTCGTACGGATCGGTATGAACTTTTCTTCTCAATGGCGGTCTCATTGCCCGACTTCGGTGGGCTGACAGGAGTGCGGCCCGATATGGCCGAAGTCGATACACCTCAGGAGCTGGACCTGGAACTGGTCCGGCGTGTGCAGCGCGGCGAAGGTGCGGCGTTCGATGTACTGGTGCGCAAATACCAGCATCGGATCGTTGCGTTGATCGGGCGCTACATCGCCGACTGGAGCGAATGCCAGGACGTTGCCCAGGACACGTTTGTGCGCGCGTATCGCGCCATCAACAGTTTTCGTGGCGACGCCCAGTTCTATACCTGGCTGCACCGCATTGCCGTCAACACTGCCAAGAACCATCTGGTTGCGCACAACCGCCGCCCGCCCACCGACGACATCGAGATCAGCGATGCCGAACAATTCGATGGAGCGACCCGGTTGCGCGACACCGATACCCCGGAGCGTGAATTGATGCGACAGGAGCTGGAACAAACGGTGATGCGTGCGGTCCAAGCGCTACCGGAAGAACTTCGGTTGGCCATCACCCTGCGCGAGGTGGAGGGCCTGAGCTACGACGAAATCGCGCAAAAGATGGATTGCCCGATCGGAACGGTGCGCTCGCGCATCTTCCGGGCGCGCGAGGCCATCGACATCGAGCTGCGGCCTCTGCTGGAGACCGAAAGCGCTACCCGTGAGCGACACCGCGTATGAACCAGAACCCTGCCATGTCCACCACCGACAAGTTCGAACTTCACTATCGCCAGCAGCTGTCCGCGCTGGTCGACGGCGAGTTGAGCGCCGACGAGTCGCGCTTCCTGTTGCGCCGTCTGGCCCACGACGAAGAATTGGCCGGCTGCCACGAGCGCTGGCAGTTGTGCGGCGATGTGCTGCGCGGTGCGGCCAGTGCGCCCGCTCCGCTGGATTTCGCGGCGCGTGTGCGCAGTGCCATTGCCGCCGAGCCGGCACCGCAAGCCCAGCCTGCGGCCCGCCCGGGCGCTCGTTGGCGCTGGGGCGGTGGCGCAGCGATTGCCGCCTCGGTCGCGGCGGTTGCCTTGTTCCTGGCACGCGAGCGCCTGCCCGACACTGCCCCGCCCGCTGCTCAGACCCCCGTCTATGCCAGCACTGCGCAGCTTCCGCCTGCCTCGCAGACCCCGCAGGTGCCTGTGGCACCCAAGTCGCCGGCCGCACCGGCGCCGGGGACGCCGGATCAGGTGGCCGCGCTTGCTGCTGCCGTGCCTGCCGCTGCGCTGGCCTCTACTCGCCGCGGCGCGGCAACCCGCAATCAGCAAGTCGCACGCAACGCCGCCGCGCGTCAGCAACAGGCGCCGACCCGCATGGTCGCTGCGGCAGCACCGGCTTCCACGGGGGCCGCATCTGCGGTTGCGGCGACACCGTCCAACCCGTTCACGCATCCGGATACCACGCTGCAGGCACGTCCGTGGCCGCGCGCGGCCTTGTCCGGGGCTGGCGAAAGCTCGCTCAATGCCAGTTTCCGCCAGAGCCGACCCGGCACGGCGTTCTATCCGTTCGAGCCCGCGCCACAGGCAGTGACCAGTCCGGCGTCGAATCGGCCGGCACCGGCGCAGGCCCCGCAGGACTGACCCTGTCGCCGGCCTTCACCCGTTCGGCAATCTCCCTTCCGTTATCGTGCCGGGCCCGTGTCGCCACGCGGGTCTGGCCCCTGTCGCCCTGCCATCGGAGGCAACCTGATGAACCATCGCATCCGCACCCAGATGTTCGGCCTGATCGCCATGACCCTGCCGTTGGCCGCCTGCGCGCAGCAGCCCGCACCCGCTGCCAAGGACCTCGCCCCGATCGCCGCCAACCGCAGTGCCACGCCGGCGCCGCAGCTGGTGGCGGGGCTGCCGGACTTCACCAATCTGGTCGAGCAGGTCGGCCCGGGCGTGGTCAATATCGAAACCACCATCACCCGCAAGGATGCCATGGCGCGTCAGCAGCGCAGCGGCCCGGGTGGCCGTGGCGGCGGTGCGATGCCTGATGACGATCAGATGCCGGAATTCTTCCGCCGCTTCTTCGGGCCGGATTTCCAGATGCCGGGCGGGCCGCGGCAGGGGCCTGGCGGCGGCGATGACGACGGCGGCATCGCCGGCAAGTCGATGGGCTCGGGCTTCATCATTTCGGCCGACGGCTACGTCCTGACCAACCACCACGTGGTCGATGGCGCCAGCGAAGTGACCGTCAAGCTCACCGACCGCCGCGAGTTCAAGGCCAAGGTGGTGGGGAGCGATGAGCAATACGACGTGGCGCTGCTGAAGATCGAGGCCAAGGGCCTTCCGACCGTGCGCCTGGGCGATTCCAACACGCTCAAGCCGGGGCAGTGGGTGGTGGCGATCGGCTCGCCGTTCGGCCTGGACCACTCGGTCACTGCCGGCATCGTCAGTGCCACCGGGCGCAGCAATCCGTACGCCGACCAGCGCTACGTGCCCTTCATCCAGACCGACGTGGCGATCAACCAGGGCAATTCCGGTGGCCCGCTGCTCAATACGCGTGGCGAGGTGGTCGGCATCAATTCGCAGATCTTCTCCGCGTCCGGCGGTTACATGGGCATCAGTTTCGCCATTCCGATCGACCTGGCCTTCAGCGCGGCAGAGCAGATCAAGGCCACCGGCCACGTAAGTCGCGGCATGCTGGGCGTGCAGGTCGGTCCGATCGACTCGCTCAAGGCGCAAGGCCTGGGCTTGCCGGATAGCCGTGGTGCCCTGGTCAACGATATTCCGGCCGGCAGCCCGGCAGCCAAGGCCGGTGTCGAAGTGGGCGACGTGATCCGCGCGGTCAACGGCAAGCCGATCGATGTCGCCAGCGATCTGCCGCCCATGATCGGGCTGATGGCGCCCGGCACCAAGGTGACCCTGGATGTCTTGCGCGACGGCAAGCCGCGCAAGGTGACGGTCACGCTGGCCCCACTGCAGGACGGCGGCGAGAACGCTGCGCCGCGCACCGCCGCCGATGAGGCTAAGCCCGGCGCCCCGGCGAGCGTGGAATTGCTCGGCCTGCAAGTGGCCGATCTCACCGCTTCCGAGCGTAGCCGCTTGGGCCTGGAAGCGGGCGAGGGCGTGCGCATTGCCGCGGTCACCGGTGCGGCGGCACGCAGCACCCAGCCCCCGCTGTCGCCGGGCCTGATCATCGCCCGCGTCGGCCGTACCAAGGTCGGCAGCGTCGCCGAACTCAACCGCGCGCTATCCAGCTACAAGAAGGGCGACGTGATCATGCTGCTGGTGACCGACGGCAAGGCGACCAGCTACGTGGCCTTGAAGGCCGGCGGCTAAGGGCGGGAATGGAGAATCGGGAATCGAGAATGGCAAGAGCAGGAGCGTCTCCGCGAGCCGAGAGCTCACCTGGCTTTTCCGATTCCCCACTCCCGATTCCCAATTCCCGGCCCCAAGGGGGCCGAGCGTGCGATAATGCTGCGTTACCCTGACGACGGCTGCGCCGGCGCCCACCTCAATGTCCTCTGATTCAATGCGGAACATCCGCAATTTCTCCATCATTGCCCACGTCGACCACGGCAAATCCACCCTGGCCGACCGCATCATCCAGCTGTGCGGCGGCCTGCAGGCGCGCGAGATGGAAGCCCAGGTGCTCGACTCCAATCCGATCGAGCGCGAACGCGGCATCACCATCAAGGCGCAGTCGGTGTCCCTGCCATACACGGCCAAGGACGGGCAGACCTACCATCTGAATTTCATCGATACCCCCGGGCACGTCGACTTCTCCTACGAAGTCAGCCGCTCGCTAGCTGCCTGCGAAGGTGCGCTGCTGGTGGTGGATGCCGCGCAGGGCGTGGAAGCGCAGTCGGTGGCCAACTGCTACACGGCAGTGGAGCAGGGGCTGGAAGTGGTGCCGGTGCTCAACAAGATCGACCTGCCCACCGCCGATGTCGACCGCGCCAAGGCCGAGATCGAAGCGGTGATCGGCATCGATGCCGAAGACGCGGTGGCGGTGAGTGCCAAGACCGGCCTGAACATCGATCTGGTGCTGGAGGCGATCGTGCATCGCATTCCGCCGCCGAAGCCGCGCGATACCGACAAGCTGCAGGCGCTGATCATCGATTCCTGGTTCGACAACTACCTGGGCGTGGTGTCGCTGGTGCGCGTGATGCAGGGCGAGATCAAGCCCGGGAGCAAGATCCTGGTGATGTCCACCGGGCGCACCCATCTGGTGGACAAGGTCGGCGTATTCACCCCCAAGCGCAAGGAGCTGCCTGCACTCGGCGCCGGCGAAGTGGGTTGGATCAACGCGTCCATCAAGGACGTGCATGGCGCCCCGGTCGGCGACACCCTGACCCTGGCCGGCGATCCGGCGCCGCATGCCTTGCCCGGCTTCCAGGAAATGCAGCCGCGCGTGTTCGCCGGCCTGTTCCCGGTCGATGCGGAGGATTACCCGGACCTGCGCGAAGCGCTCGACAAGCTGCGCCTGAACGACGCCGCGCTGCGCTTCGAGCCGGAAAGCTCCGAAGCGATGGGCTTTGGTTTCCGCTGCGGCTTTTTGGGCATGCTGCACATGGAAATCGTGCAGGAGCGCCTGGAGCGCGAATACAACCTGGACCTGATCAGCACCGCGCCCACCGTGGTGTATGAAGTGCTCAAGACCGATGGCACGATCGTCAACATGGACAACCCGGCCAAGTTGCCGCAGTTGAACCTGGTGCAGGAAATCCGCGAGCCCATCATTCGCGCCAATGTCCTCACGCCCGAGGAGTACATCGGCAACATCATCAAGCTGTGCGAAGAAAAGCGCGGCACGCAGATCGGCATCAATTACCTGGGCAGCCAGGTGCAGATCAGCTACGAGCTGCCGATGGCCGAGGTGGTGCTGGACTTCTTCGACAAGCTCAAGTCGGTCAGCCGTGGCTATGCCTCGCTGGATTACCACTTCGTGCGGTTCGATGCCGGCCCGTTCGTGCGCGTGGACGTGCTGATCAACGGCGACAAGGTCGATGCGTTGTCGTTGATCGTGCACCGCAGCCACGCCGATCGTCGTGGCCGCGAGCTGTGCGAAAAGATGAAGGATCTGATTCCGCGGCAGATGTTCGACGTGGCGATTCAGGCCGCGATCGGCTCGCAGATCATCTCGCGCTCCACGGTCAAGGCGATGCGCAAGAACGTGCTGGCCAAGTGCTATGGTGGCGACGTTTCGCGCAAGAAAAAGCTGCTGGAGAAGCAGAAAGAAGGCAAGAAACGCATGAAGCAGGTCGGCCGCGTGGAGATTCCGCAGGAGGCCTTCCTGGCTGTCCTGCAGATGGATAAGTAGCTGGGAATGGTGAATCGGGAATCGTAAGAGCGCGAGTGCTCCTGCTGTTCCGATTCCCCATTCTCGATTCTCGATTCCCTTTCCGAAAGGAACATCAATGAAATGGTTTGAAATCATCCTGGTTGTCCTGACGCTGGGCAGCGGCTTCATCTGGCTGCTGGACAAGCTGTTTCTGGCCAAGCGCCGTGCGGCGAGGGCCGGGTTGCTGGACAGCGAGCCGGCGATCATCGATTACTCGCGCGCCTTTTTCCCGGTGCTGGCGGTGGTGCTGATCCTGCGCAGCTTCGTGGCCGAGCCGTACAAGATCCCATCCAGTTCGATGATGCCCAACCTGCTGATCGGCGATTTCATCCTGGTCAACAAGTTCGCCTACGGCTTCCGCCTGCCGATCACCAATACCAAGTTCATTCCCACCGGCGAGCCCAAGCGCGGCGACGTGGTGGTGTTCAAGCCGCCGCACGCGCCGGACCAGAACTGGATCAAGCGCGTGGTGGGCCTGCCGGGCGACAAGATCGGCTTCCACGGCGATACGCTGTACATCAACGACAAACCGATGCATTACACGGTCAAGGGCGAGTACATCGGCAAGGGCAAGGGCGCCGAGATGACCGGCACCACGCTGCTGGTCGAGGACCTGCCAGGCCGCACGCATACCGTGCTGGAATGGCTGGACCGCAACATGCCGGCCGGCCAGGGCGACTGGACCGTGCCGGCGGACAGCTATTTCGTGATGGGGGATAATCGCGACAACAGCGAGGACAGCCGGTTCTGGACCCAAACGCACTTTCTGCCGGAAGCCAATCTGCGCGGCAAGGCGTTCCTGATCTGGCTCAATTGCGAAGGATGGTTCTGCAAGGGGAGTTTCGATCCATCGCGGATCGGGACTGGAATCCAGTAAATGCACGCACGGCGTGCCAGGGGAAGCACAATGAAGCGCAAGCAAAGCGGTATGACGTTGACGTCGTTCGTGGTGGTGCTGGCGGTGGTGGGGTTCGGTTTGTACATCGGGATGAAGCTGTTTCCGATGTACCAGGAGTACTACGCGGTGCGTACGTCGATGAAGGGCTTGGCAAATGAAGCAGGCACTTCCGACTTGGATCCGTCCAAGTTGCAGGACATGTTCTTCAAGCGCCTGTACATCAACTATTCTGAAAATGTAAAAAGAGAAGACGTCAAGTTCGAGCGGATCGAAGGCGGCTGGCGCATGAAGGTCAACTACGAAGTCCGTCGCGAGCTGGTTGGCAATCTGGATGTGGTCGGCAAGTTCGATACGGCACAGGATCTGACGAAGCGCGGTGTCGAATAGAACCTTCCAACGCGGTGATCCGATCGGGCACGCATTCGCCGATCCGGCTCTGCTCGCCCAGGCGCTGCGGCATCGCAGCGCCGGGACACCGCATAACGAGCGACTGGAATTCCTCGGCGACGGCATCGTCAACCTGCTGATCGCTGAGGCGCTGTATCAACGGTGGCCCAAGGCCGATGAAGGCGCATTGACCCGTGCACGTGCCGAACTCGTGCGCGAAGGTGCGCTGGCCGTGATCGGACGTACGTTGAATCTCGGCGAGCGCCTCACGCTGGGCCCAGGCGAGTTGAAGTCCGGTGGTCACCGGCGCGATTCGATCCTGGCCGATGCGGTCGAAGCGATCGTCGCGGCCATCTATCTGGACTGCGGTTTCGAGCGTTGCCGTGCAGTGGTGCTGCCGTGGTTCGAAGCCTCGCTGGCGGCATTGCCGGTGGGCAAGGCAGAAAAGGATCCCAAGACCCGGCTGCAGGAATGGCTGCAAGCGCGGCAACTGCCGCTGCCCCATTACGCGCTGATCAGCGAGAGCGGCGACGAGCATGCCAAGCAGTTCCACGTCGCCTGCATTCTGGAGCAGCCCGTCGCCCGCGCCGAGGGTCAGGGCACCTCGCGTCGCCTCGCAGAGCAACAGGCGGCGACTCTTGTCATCGCACAACTGGATTCAAACACGTGAGCGAAACCTCTTCCCCCCACCGCAGCGGTAGCGTTGCGGTGATCGGCCGGCCCAACGTCGGCAAGTCCACCCTGACCAACGCCCTGGTCGGCGCGAAGGTCAGCATCGTCTCCAACCGGCCGCAGACCACGCGTCATCGGTTGCTGGGCATCGCCACCTTCCCGGAAGGGCAGCTGGTGCTAGTCGACACCCCGGGCCTGCACCGCGAGCAGAAGCGCGCAATGAACCGGGTGATGAATCGCGCCGCGCGCGGCTCGCTCGAGGGCGTGGACGCGGCGGTCTTGGTGATCGAAGCCGGCCGCTGGGACGAGGAAGACACGCTGGCGTTCCGCGTGCTCAGCGACGCCAGCGTGCCGGTGGTGCTGGTGGTCAACAAGGTCGACCGGCTCAAGGACAAGACCGCGTTGTTTCCGTTCCTGGCCCAGGTCAGCGAGGGGCGCACCTTCGCCGCCGTGCATCCGGTGTCCGCGCTCAAGCGCAAGGGCTTGGAGGCATTGGTCGGCGACCTGCTCAAGCTGGTGCCCGAGGCCGAGGCGATGTTCGGCGAAGACGAGATTACCGACCGCAGCCAGCGCTTTTTGGCCGGCGAACTGGTGCGTGAGCAGCTCATGCGTCAGCTCGGCGAAGAGCTGCCGTACGCCACCACCGTCGAGATCGAGCGCTTTGCCGAAGATGGCGCGCTACTGCGCATCGGTGCGGTGATCTGGGTCGAGCGCGAAGGCCAGAAGGCCATCGTGATCGGCAAGGGCGGCACCCGTTTGAAAGAAATCGGTGGCAAGGCGCGCCTGCAGATGGAGCGCCTGTTCGGTGCCAAGGTGTTCCTGGAAACCTGGGTGCGCGTGCGCGAAGGCTGGTCGGACGACGAGGCTGCGCTGAAGGCATTCGGCTACGAATGAGGCCGGGAAGGCCGCGACTGGGAACCCGGGACCGGCGACCCGGGAGCTGGGTCAGGCAGTTGGTCGGCATGCTGTCGGGAAGACGTTTTTTCGCATGTTTCAACGTCGCGTGCGGCGATGACGGCAGTGGCTCGGCTCCCTGTCGCCGCGCCGCGCTGCGCGGCGACGGCCGATCCGGCGCTTTTTCCGAGGCCCCGGTTCAGCATCCCCAATCCTGGCTTTGCCTGCCGTGCTGATCGAGCACGCGCGCGGATTTGTGCTGCACGTACGGGCCTGGCGCGAGACCAGCCTGCTGGTGGAAGTGCTGACCGAGCAACATGGGCGGGTGGGACTGCTGGCGCGCGGTGTGCAGGGGCCACGCAAGCAGGCGCTGCGCGCGGCCTTGCAGCCCTTGCAGCTGATCCAGTTCAGTGCCGTGCAGCGCGGCGAGCTGGCCCAACTGCGCCAGGCCGAAGCGCTGGATACCGCGCCGCGGCTGGTCGGCGACACCATGCTGGCCGGTTTCTATATCAACGAATTGCTGCTGCGCCTGGCCCCGCGTAACGATCCGGTGCCTGAACTTTATGCCTGTTATGCGCAGGCACGTGCCCACCTTGCGTCCGATCTGCCGTTGGCGTGGGGGCTGCGCCGGTTCGAGCGCGACGTGCTGGAAGGGCTGGGGTTCGCCTTCGATCTGCAGCACGACAGCGACGGGCAACCGATCAACCCGGCAGCGCGGTACCGGCTGGATCCGCAGGAGGGCGCCTTGCGTGTGTTGAGCGAACGGCTAGCCCAGGATCGCCGCGAAACCGTCACCGGTGCGGCGCTGCTGGCGCTCGGCGAAGACGTCATGCCGGATGCGGACGACATGCCCGGCCTGCGCCGCAGCATGCGCGGCGTGCTGTTGCATCATCTGGGCGGGCGTGGCCTGAAATCCTGGGAAATGCTCGAGGACCTCGCGCGCCGTCGTTGATGGCGCGGAGTGCTGAAGGTGCATGCGTGATTAGCGCTGGACAAAAGTCCAGCAGCGACCGGCGATAGCACGGCGCAGCAGCGAATTGAGCGAAGCGGGTGCTCGGAGAACCGACAGGCAGTACCTGCGCCCGTTGGTCTAGAAAGCCATTCAGCCTACCCCAGCCCACGAGCGCTCCTCTCGTCACCGACGTGGACCGGGCGAGCAGCAACGGCATACGCCTGCGTCGAGCCTGGCGCTCCTCCAGGCAGTCAATCGCCGGCAACTGGAGCCGGTGCCACCTGCAATACGCAGCTCGATCGGCAAGACGACGATGCATCGGCCGCGGCGCCGAGCCGGAAGCGCACCGCCGCCGACGCCTGGCCCACCACGTCTGGCAAGGAGGTGCTGCGGTTGGTTCGCTCAGTGCAGCAACGCAGCCACCGCCGCATGGAACTGGGTGCGTGCGGTGCGCGAGTGCGGGTCGCCGCGCAGCAGGCGCACTGCGCCGGCAAGCCGCGCTGCGCCGACGAAGCCACAGCTGGCCTGCAATCGATGAAGATGGCTGCGTAATGCCTGTTCGTCGCTGATCTGCAAGGCCGAATCCACCGCATCCCGGGTGCCCGGCAGCTCGGCCAGGAACAACTCGCGCAAGGCATTAAGATGGTGCTGCTGGCCGTTGAGCGCACTCAGCGCTGCGGTCTCGTCCCAGTCGCTGGCGGCGATGTCCAGCACGCCCACCGGGGCCACGCTGTAGCGACCGCGTGCCAGGCCGCGCCGCACCGCCTGCAGCAGGCGCTCGGAGGTCAGCGGTTTGACCAGCATTTCCAGAAACCCGTCCGATTGCAGGCTGTGCTGCATCGACATGGTGGCGTCGGCGGTGTGCGCCAGTGCTGGCACGTCCGGATGCAGCAGGCGCAATGCACGCAGTAGCCCGCTACCGGTGCCATCGGGAAGGTTGACGTCGATCAGCCAGAGGTCGTGGCGACGTTCGCGCGCGCGGTCGAGTGCGGAAGAAAGGGAATCGGCGCAGTCGACCGTGGCCGGAAGACTTTCAAGGACAGCCTGTAAGAATCCGCGGCTGATCGGGTCGTCTTCCACCAGCAGTAGGCGTGGGTGGGGTTCCTGGCGTGTGGCCATGTTCATGCTGCCTCCATGTCAGCGATGCCGCGTCCTGATTTGTCGCGCGCAGCGGAAGTTTGCCTGTGTTTGTGGGGCGCGACAATTGTTGCGCCGACCGGCGCGGCCTCCATCGGTCGCATCTGCGACAATACGCACCCTTTTTGCCCGCAGCTTGTCGCCACGTGGCCAGAACCAGAAACCGTCTCGACCGTACCCCCTTCCAGACCGCGGTCACCGACCTGAGCCATGACGGCCGCGGGGTTGCCCGCCGCGACGGCGAGGGCGGCAAGGTCACCTTCATCAGCGGCGCCTTGCCGGGCGAGTTGGTGCGCGCCGAACCCACCGCCCGCAGTCGGCATTTCGATGAGGCCAAGACCGTGGAGGTGCTGGAGGCATCGCCGCAACGGGTCACCCCGCGCTGCCCGCACTTTGGCGTCTGCGCGGGCTGCGTGTTGCAGCATCTGGAGGAGTCGCAGCAGATCGTGGCCAAACAGCGCGTGCTGATGGACAACCTGGAACGTATCGGTCACGTCACTCCGCAAGCCGTGCTGCCCGCGCTGACCGGCGACAACTGGGGGTATCGGCGCAAGGGCAGGTTCTCGGTGCGTCGCGTCGAGAAGAAGGACAAGACCTTGGTCGGCTTTCGTGAGCTCGACCCGCGGTTCGTGGCCGACTTGTCCGTCTGCTACACGGTGATTCCGCAGATCGGCGAGAAGATTCCCTTGCTTGCCGCGCTGATCGAAGGCATGGACGGCAAGCGCGACATTCCGCAGATCGAATTCATCGCCGGCGACGATGCGGTGGCCTTGACCATCAGACATATGCAGCCGCTCAGCGAGCGCGACCGCCAGGCTTGGGTCGCCTTCGCCCAGGAGCACGGCTTTGCGGTTTTCCTGCAGCCAGGCGGGGTGGACAGCGTGCATCCGCTGTGGCCGCAGGACGTGCCGCTCTCGTTCCGCTTGCCGCAATGGGATGTGGAATTGGCGTTCCGGCCGCTGGACTTCATCCAGGTCAACGCGTCGCTCAATCAGAAAATGATCGCGCATGCAGTCGCGCTGCTGGAGGCCAAGCCCGACGACCGCGTGCTGGACCTGTTCTGCGGCCTGGGCAACTTCACCCTGCCGCTGGCACGCGTGGTGCGCGAGGTGGTGGGTGTGGAAGGCGATGCCGGACTTGTGGCAAGGGCGAAGGAGAACGCCCAGCGCAATGGCCTGGACAATGCGCAGTTCTACGCCGCCGATCTGACCCAGGATCAGCGCAGCGCACCCTGGATGCGCCAGGGCTTCGACAAGCTGTTGTTGGATCCGCCACGCTCTGGCGCGTTGGAAGTACTGCAGCAGCTGCCGTTGAAGACGTTCGAGCGCATCGTCTATGTGAGCTGCCACCCCGGCTCGCTGGCGCGCGACGCCGGCTGTCTGGTCAACGAGCAGGGCTTCACGCTGGTCTGCGCGGGCGCGATGGACATGTTCCCGCACACCGCCCATGTGGAAAGCATTGCGGTGTTTGAGAGGCGGTGATTCGGGATTGGGCATTGGGCATTGGCGAAAGCGAACACCTTCGCTCTACGTCGCAACTGTCGTTTCGCGCATGTCGCTCGCTATTGCGTTCGGATTCGACTGCAATCTGTGGATTGATAAGATCTGACGTCACTGGCACTGGCACTGGCACTGGCACTGGCACTGGCTCCTGCTTCAACCAATCCCCACTCCCGAATCCCCAATCCCATGCCTCTAGAAATCGAACGCAAATTCCTGGTCACCGGCGATGGCTGGCGCAACGCCGCGCATGCGGTGATTCCGATGGCGCAGGGCTATCTCAACGATCAGGCGGCGCTGCGCAGTGGGACGCAAAATGCCTCGGTACGGGTGCGGATCCAGGGCGAAAGTGCGTTTCTCAATCTGAAATCGCGCGAGGTGGGGCATACGCGTCAGGAGTTCGAATATCCGATTCCACTGGCCGATGCACGCGCATTGCTGGCGCTGTGCGTTGGCGGCCTGATCGACAAACGCCGTCATCTGGTCGCCTACCAGGGGCATGTGTGGGAAGTGGATGAATTCCTCGGCGACAACGCCGGTCTGATCGTGGCCGAAATCGAGCTTGAACGCGCCGACGACGCATTCGCCACGCCGGAATGGGTCGGGACCGAAGTCACCGACGACGTGCGCTATTACAACCTGGCCCTGGCCTCGCATCCATTCAAGCAGTGGAAAGAGGCTTTGTGAGTCGGGATTTGGATTTGCAAAGGCAGGCGCGCAGCTCGGTGCCTTGAAGGCCTGATACGGGAGTTAGGATGGGCGATGCGTAAAAACAGATCGGTGCGCGACACCAGGCCGCCTAGCAGCGCTTAATCACCGCTCCCCCATTCGGCATCGGCAAACACTTCGCGATTGCATTATCCCGTCTATGCTTTGCCCATCCCCAAGAAACGAATCCCAGCTCATGCGCATCGACATCTGGTCCGACGTAGTGTGTCCCTGGTGCTGGATCGGCAAACGCCGTTTCCAGGCCGCCCTTGCGGCACTTGGCGCGCAGGCGCCGGCCTTGGACATTCATTACCACGCGTTCCAGCTTGACCCAGATGCCGGCCTGGAGCCGACGCCCTTGCGCGAGGCCCTGGCGTCGAAGTTCGGCGGTACGGCACGGGTCGAACAGATCCTGGGGCAGACCCAGGCCACTGCGCAGGCGGAAGGCTTGCCGCTGGACTTCGGCCGTGGGCAGGTGCAGGTCAGCACGCTGCGTGCGCATCGTGTGATCTGGCTGGCCAGCCACGAGGGCAATGTGGACGCGGTCATGGAAGCGCTGTTCCATGCGCATTTTGCCGAAGGCCAAAACGTGGGTGCGACCGACACGCTGGTGCGTGCCGGCGAGGCCGGCGGCCTTACGGCGGCGCGTGTGCAGGCGATGCTGGAATCGGACGAAGGCACCGTCGAGGTACAAGCGCAGCTAGCGCAGGCCGCCGCGTTGGGCATCCGTGCGGTGCCCAGCTTTGTGATCGACGGCCGCGCGCTGATCCAGGGCGCGCAGCCGCCGGAGAGTTTTGCGCAGGCGCTGCTGCAGTTGGCGGCCGAATCGACGCCAGTGGGCGGGCCCGATGCCTGCGGGCCTGACGGC
Source organism: Xanthomonas sp. NCPPB 3569 (assembly GCF_041475645.2). Lineage (NCBI taxonomy): Bacteria > Pseudomonadati > Pseudomonadota > Gammaproteobacteria > Lysobacterales > Lysobacteraceae > Xanthomonas > Xanthomonas sp. NCPPB 3569. The sequence continues at coordinate 2,635,592 of NZ_CM192969.1, read as the reverse complement.
TGCGCGGTGTGACCCGCATGCCTGCCGCATGCACCGGCACGTGCGCGATGGCATGACGCCGCCCGGGCGCGCGCAGACGATCGCCGTGATCGGCGCCGGGTTGGCCGGCTTGGCCTGCGCGCAGCAGCTGCAGGCGGCAGGCCATGCAGTGACGGTGTTCGATCAGGCCAAGACCCCGGGCGGTCGCATGCGCCACTACGGGGCCAAGCAGTGGCAATGCGATCACGGAGCGCAGTATTTCACCGCGCGCGGTCCTGCATTTGCAGCGGTCGTGGATGCCTGGATCGATGCCGGTATCGCCGCGCCCTGGCAGGCGCGTATCGCAAGCTGGGATGGCGCGCAGTTGCGCCGATCCCAGAGTGTACTGACGCGCTACGTGGGTGTTCCTGGGATGGCCGCGCCGGCGCGTGCGCTTGCTGTGCAGTTGGATGTTCGCCTGTGTGCCCAGGTGCGCGCGCTGCAGCGCCGCCGAACGGGTTGGCGCCTGTCGGTATTGCAAGACGCTGCAGAGCATCTGTTCGATACGGTGGTGCTGGCCGTCCCGGCGCCGAGTGCGGCTGCGTTACTCGGACAGGTTGCGCCTGCGCTGGCAACGATTGCCGAGCAGGTGCGCATGCAGCCTGCGTGGGCGGTGATGGCACACTTCGATGCGCCCATCGATCCGGGCTATGACGCGCTGTTCGTCAATGCCGGCCCGTTGCGCTGGGTGGCGCGCAACGCCAGCAAGCCTGCGCGTGTGGGGGCGGAGACCTGGCTGCTGCATGCAACGGCCGAGTGGAGCCAGGTGCATTGCGATGCCCAGCCTGGGCAGGTCATCGCCAGCCTCGTTCCGGAACTTGCTGCGCTCGGTTTGCCGATGCCGCAGTCTTGCGATGCGTTTTTCTGGGAAGTGGCCAGCAGCGACCCCGCATTGCAACTCGGCTGCGTCTGGGATGCGCCGCTGGGCTTGGGGATGTGTGGCGACTGGTTGGCCGGCGGCAAGGTGGAGGGCGCATGGCAGAGCGCAATGGCGTTGGCCCGGCGCGTGTGTGCGGGCGATGTGCCGCACAGCGTCTGCGACTGACGCTGTGCCAAGCGGTGCAGAACTAAAGGGTAGTGCAGTGCAAGTCCATACCGCGGTCATGGCAGTCGTTCGTGCATGCGTCCGCGTCGACCCGAGGATGTTTCTCGCGTCTAAGGCGCGCCCATGCGCCTCCTTGGCATGGACGCGCCCATGCGCCCCGCATCATCGGGCGCCACTGTGATGCATGATTCCAGCGCACTTATCGCGCAAACCAATCCGCAGACGCCGGCGCAGACGCTGCGCTTGATCCTGGGCGACCAGCTCAATCCGCAGCACAGCTGGTTCGCCACGCGCGATGCGGGGGTGGTCTATGTGTTGATGGAAGTGCGGCAGGAAACCGACTACGTACTGCATCACGCGCAGAAGGTCCTGGCGATCTTCGCGGCCATGCGCGCGTTCGCCGCAGGCTTGCGGCGTGCAGGGCATCGGGTGCGCTATGTGACGATCGACAACGCCAGCAACCGGCAGTCGATCCCGCACAACCTCGAGGCATTGATGGCGCATTACCGCGCCGACCATCTGGAGTACCAGTCCCCGGACGAATGGCGGCTGGACGAAGCACTACAGCACTGGAGCGCCGCGCAACCCTTTGCCACGCGCATGGTCGACAGCGAACATTTCCTGACCGTGCGCAACGAAGTCGCCGCCTGTTTTCGCACTGGCAGCCCATGGCGCATGGAAGTGTTTTATCGGCGTATGCGGCGCCAGCATCGCATCCTGCTCGATGCAGCAGGCGAGCCGGAAGGTGGGAGCTGGAACTTCGACCACGACAACCGTGCGCCGTGGCCGGGCCACCCGCCTGTCCCCCAGGATTGGCGCACGACCCACGATCACAGCGCGCTGTGGCACACGATCCAAGCCGCCGGCGTGCGCAGCTTTGGCGCACCGAACGCGCAAGCCCTGCCATGGCCGCTGGATCGCGACGAAGCCTTGCAGCATCTGGACGCTTTCATCGCGCATGCATTGCCCAATTTCGGCCGCTTTGAAGATGCGATGAGCACGCGTAACCCGCGCCTGTTCCATTCGCTGCTCTCGTTCGCGCTCAACGTCAAGATGCTGCACCCGCACGAGGTGATTGCGCGCGCCGAAGCTGCATGGCGGCAAGGGCATGCGCCGTTGGCGGCGGTGGAAGGCTTCATCCGGCAGATTCTGGGCTGGCGCGAGTACGTGCGCGGCGTGTACTGGTCGCAGATGCCCGGCTACGCGGAATCGAATCGTCTCGACCAGCATGCGCCGCTGCCGCACTGGTTCTGGGACGGGCAGATCGGCATGCGCTGCCTGGCCGATGCGGTCGGCAATTCTTTGGCCAACGCGCATGCGCATCACATCCAGCGGCTGATGGTGATCGGCAATTTTGCGCTGCTGGCGGGGCTGGATCCGCAGGCCCTGCATCGCTGGTATCTGGGCGTTTACATCGACGCCTTCGAGTGGGTGGAGCTGCCCAATACGGTGGGCATGAGCCAGTTCGCCGATGGCGGCCTGCTCGGCAGCAAGCCGTATATCAGCGGCGCGGCCTACATCGATCGCATGAGCGATTACTGCGGTGGTTGCCGGTACCAACGCAAGTTGCGGGTCGGCCCGAACGCCTGCCCCTACAACGCGCTGTATTGGGATTTCCTGCAGCGCCAGCGCCCGCTGTTGGGCGCCAACGAACGCCTGGCGCTGCCGTACCGCCAGCTCGACGGGATGGCGCCCGAAGTGTTGGCACAGGTGCAGGCCCAGGCCGCGCATTGGCGCGCCCACCTCGAGGGGCTGTAAGTCTGCCGGCAGTGCCCGCAGCTGAATGCGCGATCTGACGCTGCCACGCGCATCTGCGACAATGCCGCGCTGCGCCACCATGGCGCCTGGCCCGGGAGTCCCCCAACATGCTTCTGATCGGCGTTGCCGGTACCGAACTCAGCGCACAGGAACGCGAATGGCTGCAGCACGATGCGGTTGCCGGCGTGGTGCTGTTCAAGCGCAACTTCGCCTCGCGCACCCAGGTGGCCGAGCTGTCGGCCGCCATTCGCGCCGCCGCGCCGCGCCCGGTGCTGATCTGCGTGGACCAGGAAGGCGGGCGCGTGCAGCGGTTTCGCGAAGGATTCAGCGCGCTGGCGCCGTTGCAAAGCTTCGGTGCGCAGTACGAGCAGGACCCGGAGTCTGCACTGGCCGCGGCGCGCGCGCATGCGCAGTTGATGGCCAGCGAGGTCCGCGCCAGCGGCGTGGACCTGAGCTTTGCGCCGGTGGTAGACCTGGGCCGCGGCAACCGCGCCATCGGCGATCGCGCCTTCAGCGACGACCCGCAGATCGTGGCCACCTTCACGCGTGCCTATGTGCAGGCGCTGCACGGCGCCGGCATGGCCGCCACGCTCAAGCATTTCCCCGGGCACGGCACCGTGCTGGAAGATACCCACGTCGATCACGCCAGCGACCCACGGCCGCTGGAGGTGCTGCAGGCCGAAGACCTGGTGCCGTTCGTGGCGGGCATCGAGGCCGGCGCCGACGCCGTGATGATGGCGCACGTGGTCTACCCGCAGGTCGCGCCGGAGCCGGCCGGCTATTCGCAGCGCTGGATCGAGCAGATCCTGCGCGGCCAGATGGGCTTCCGCGGGGTGGTCTTTTCCGACGACATCGGCATGGCCGCCTCCTTCAGTGCCGGCGGCGTGGCGGGCCGGGTGCATGCGCATCTGGATGCCGGCTGCGACGTGGTGCTGGTGTGCCACCCGGAGCTGGTCGCCGAATCGCTGCAGGCCGTGCAGGGCCGCAGCCTCAATACCGCTGCATTGATCGGCCTGATCGGCCGTGGCGGACTGGGCTGGGATGGCCTGCTCGCCGGCACCGACGCCTCATTCACCACTCCTCCTTCTGCCCATTTCGGAACAACTGCCTGATGTCCACGCTCACCATTTCCCAGGCCCTGGCCCAAGCCGATCTGCTGGTCGACCGTCCCGCCATCGATGCCGCCGTTGCCACCATCGCCGATGCGATCGCACGCGACTACGCCGGCGAAGTGCCGGTGTACCTCACCATCATGCACGGTGCGCTGCCGTTCTCGGGCCAGCTTGCGCTTGAGCTGGGCGCACGCGGGCAGGACCTGCAATTCGATTACCTGCATGCCACCCGGTACCGCGGCGAAACCATCGGCGGCGAACTGGTATGGAAGCACCGTCCGGCCACCGCATTGTTCGGTCGCCGCGTGATCCTGGTCGACGACATTCTCGACGAGGGCTACACGCTGCAGGGCGTGCGCCAGTGGTGCCTGGAACAGGGCGCCACCGACGTGCGCGTGGCGGTGTTGACCGTCAAGCGGCACGACCGTTGCGTGCCGGGCGTAAGCGCCGATTATGTGGGCGTGGAAGTGCCCGACCGTTACGTGTTCGGCTTCGGCATGGACGTCAACGAGCAGCTGCGCGGTATTCCTGCCATCTATGCGATGAAGCCGTAACGCTGCAAATCCATGCCCGCATCGTTGCGGGCAGCTCGGCGCGCACGCGTGCGCTCCCCATTATGTCTTTCGCTGCAGAGGTCGGTTGTGTCCGCAAATTCCATCGCATTGGCCGTCATCGGCGGCACGGGTGTCTACAAGCTCGCGCAGCTGGACGATGTGCAATCGCACGAAGTCCAAACGCCCTACGGCGCGCCGTCCGGGCCGATTCGCGTCGGTATGCTGCTCGGCCATCGCGTGGCCTTCCTGGCGCGCCATGGCGAAGGCCATTCGCTGCCACCGCACAAGGTCAATTACCGCGCAAACATCGCTGCACTGCAGCAAATCGGCGCCTCGCGGGTGCTGGCGCTCAACACCGTGGGTGGGATCACCGAACAGTTTGGCCCGCGCGTGTTGGCGTGCCCGGATCAGTTGATCGACTACACCTGGGGCCGCGTGTCCACGTTCTGCGAAGAGACTGGAAGCGAAGTGCAGCACGTGGATTTCGGCCACCCGTATTCGCCGATGTTTCGCAGCAAGGTCATTGCGGCAGCCAAAGTGACCGGCGTCACGCTGGTGGCCGGCGGCTGCTACGGTGCAACGCAAGGACCGCGACTGGAAACGGTTGCAGAGATCGCACGCATGCGTCGCGACGGCTGCGATCTTGTGGGCATGACCGGCATGCCCGAAGCTGGGCTGGCACGCGAAAAAGGCTTGGAATATGCGTGTTTGGCGATCGTGGCCAACTGGGCGGCCGGTTGCGGCGACGCGCAGGAAATCACCATGGCCGACGTGTTGGCCAACGTCGATGCGGCTTCGTCCGGGCTGCCCGAGCTGATTGGCGAACTTGCGCGCGGGTGATTGTCATCGGGGCATAAGCTTTGCATACTCGGCGCGTACGCACCGCCGTACACCACCCATTAATTATTGCAAAGGTCTCGCATCACCATGCCGAACGGTACCGTCAAGTGGTTCAACGACGCCAAGGGATTTGGCTTCATCTCACCGGAGGACGGCAGCGCCGATGTCTTCGCGCACTTCTCCGCGATCAATTCCAAGGGCTTCCGCAGCCTGCAGGAAGGCCAGCGCGTCAGTTATGACGTGACCCAGGGCCCCAAGGGTGCCCAGGCTTCGAACATCACGCCGGTCGAGTAATCTGACTCGATTGTGCGGTTGAAAAACCCCGCCACGGCGGGGGTTTTTTTGCGCCGATTGTGCGCGGGCAGCGATCGCCAGACAGGGCAGGGACGATGCAACGAGCATTACGTATTGCAGTAGTGGGCTACGGAACGGCGGGGCAGGCATCGGCCGTGCTGCTCGGCGCCGACGGGCATCAGCTGGAGGTCTTCGAGCGCGCAGCTGCACCCGGGCCGGTGGGCGCCGGTTTTCTGCTGCAACCCAGCGGGTTGCAGGTGCTCTGGAACATGGGCTTGCTGCCGCAGGCGCTTGCGCATGGAGCGCCGGTGCGCCGCCTGTATGGCGACACGCCGTGCGGGCGCGCGGTGATGGACATGCAGTACCGCGATCTGGATCCGCGCCTGATGGGTGTGGGCATGCAGCGCGGCGCGTTGTTTACGCTGCTGCGCGAGGCCTGGCCGCAGCACGCGCAACTGCATGTAGACACGCAGATCACCGCGATCGACCACGCGGGCGTGCGCGTGCAGGATCAACGCGGGCAGTGGCATGGCCCCTTCGATCTGATCATCGCCGCCGATGGCTCGGCTTCCACGTTGCGTGCGCAGGCACAGGGAACGCAGCTGGATCGGGTATATCCATGGGGGGCGCTCTGGTGCCTGCTGCCACGCGAAGACTGGCCGTTCGTGGACGAATTGCGCCAGCGCTATATCGGCGCACGCAAGATGATCGGCCTGTTGCCGGTGGGCACGCGCCCGGGCGACGACACGCCGCGGCTGAGCTTTTTCTGGAGCCTGCAGTGCAGCGATTTCGTTGCGTGGGAACAGCGCGGCATTGCCGCCTGGCGCGACGAGGTGGCGCAGATGTGGCCGGAAGCACACGCGCGGCTTGCCACGGTGCAGGTGCATGGTGCACTGGCGCGCGCGAGCTATCGCGATGCGGTGGTGTCGCGCTGGCATCGCGGCCGCTTCGTGCTTGCCGGCGATGCCGCGCATGCGATGAGCCCGCAGTTGGGGCAGGGCGTGAACATGGCGCTGCTGGACGCATTGGCGATGCGCGATGCGTTGCGCGCCAGCGCCGATCTGGACGCTGCCTTGCAGCGCTACCAGCGCGAACGCCAGGCGCACGTGGCGATCTATCACCGCTGGAGCCGCTGGCTGACGCCGCTGTTCCAGTCCGAACGCGATCTGTGGGCACATGGCCGCGATCTGCTGCTACGCCCGATGGGACGCGTGCCGGGTGGACGCGGGCACATGTTGCGTGTGCTCAGCGGCACCCAGCACGGTTGGTTCGGCAAGCTGGCGCTGGCGCCTGAATTCGTCGAGGCCTTGGCGCAGCCAGTCGTGCGGCTGGCCGACGCTAACGCCGAAGCAGTTGCACGGCCATAGCATCGACCGGTGCGTGCGTGGCAGGGCTAACGCACCGGCAGTGCCAACGCATCGCCTTCCACGCAGGCAACCAGGCGCTCGCCTTCGGTCAACGTCGGCACGATGCCTGCGGTGAACTGCGAGAACGCCGGCAGGATGGTGACGCGCTCGCGCAACCAGAACGCCGGCCAGCGCCGCGACAACCCTGGCAGCTTGGCCAGCGGATGCAGGTGCCCACATAGCACGTGGCCGGTGGGATGTGGCAATGGGTCATGGCGCAGCACGAACGGCCCATCTTCGACCTGTTCGCCGGCCGCTTCGATGTGCAACTCCGCACCGGCCAGGGCGCGGTCGTGATTGCCGCGGATGGCGATCACGCGCAACGCGCAATGCCGTTCGCGCCATGCGCTCCAGCGTCGGTGCCAGGCGGCACGCGGCGCGGGCCCGTGCAACAGGTCGCCCAAAATCCACAGCGTCCGGACATCGCGTTGATCCAGCAACGCATCCAGCCGCTCCAGATCGTGCGCGGTGCCGCCGGCCGGCAAGCCGATGCCGGCACGTCGGAAGACATCGGCCTTGCCCAGGTGCAGGTCGGCGATCAACAGCGCACGGTGTGCCGGGCGATACAACGCACGCTCGCCGAGCAATTCCACGGTTTCGCCGGCCAGCTGCAGCTGCACGCTATCGCCCATGCTTACGTTCCAGTTGTTCGGCAGCACGCAAGACGCGCGCCTTCCAGTCCTCGGTACTCAGCTGCCCACGCACGCGTTCGGCCCACAGCGGAAACGATAACGGCGTGAGGCTGCGTGGCTTGCGCAGGCGCAACTCGCGACGCGCGCAGTCTTCCAACGCATGCGCAAGCCGCGCCAGTTCGAGCTGGCCTTCGAACACCTCGCGCTCGGCCTGGGCGAGCAGCAGGTGATCGGGATCGAAGCGTTGCAACACGTCGTACAACAAACCGCTGGACGCCTGCAGCTGGCGCAGGCTGCGCGGTGCACGGCCAGGCAACGACGGCGACAACAAGCCCGCCACGCGCGCAATTTCGCGGAACTGCCGGCGGGCCAACTCGCCGAGGTTGAGGCTGTCGCGCAGATCGTCGAACAGTCCCGCCGGCGAGAGCAGGGCCTGCAGCACATCGGCATCGATGTCGACATCCTGCGCCGGCGACAGCACAAAGCCGTAGTCGTTGGCAGCGAAGCTGAAGGTATTGCGCTGGCGTCGGCCCCAACGTGCCGCCAGCAACGCGGCCAGGCCTTCGTTGACCTGCCGGCCGGCAAAGGGGTAGACGAAGACGTGGCGGCCGTCGCGCGCCTTGACGCTTTCCACCAATAGATGGTCCGGCCCAGGCAGCGAAGAGAGCGATGCCTGCAGGTGCAATAACGGCGCCAGTGCCTGCATCTCCGGCGCATCGCCGGGGGCGGCGAAGACCGCTTCCACCTCGCGCCCCAATGCCGACGACAGCGGCATGCGCCCGCCCATCCATTTCGGCACCACGCCGCTGCCGCCCTTGGCCACACGCACGTAGGCAGTCATGTCTTCCAGGCGCACCAGTTCCAGCAGGCGGCCGGCGAACTGGAAGCGGTCGCCGCGGCGCAGGCGGCCGATGAATTGTTCTTCCACCGCGCCTAGCCGCCCGCCGCGCAGAAACTGCACGCGCACGCTGCCGTCGCTGGTGATCGTGCCGATGGACAGCCGGTGCCGCAGCGCGACGCGTCGGTCGATCACGCGGTACAGACCCTCCTCGTCGCGCACCACTTTGTGAAAGTCCGGGTAGTGCGCCAGCGCGCTGCCGCCTTGCACGATGAAATCCAGCACCGCGTTCCAGGTGGTCCTTTTCAGCGCGGCGAAGGCATCGGTACCGCGCACTTCCTCGAACAACGCGTCGGCGTGGAAGCCGCCGCCGAGGGCGAGGGTGACGCAGTGCTGCGCCAGTACGTCCAGCGATAACCGTGGCGGTGGACGCGCTTCGATATGGCCGTGCACCAGCGCGCGACGGGCCGCGGCATATTCGACCAGTTCCAGTGCATGCGAGGGGACGCACACCACGTGGCCGGACTCGCCGGGACGATGGCGTGCGCGGCCGGCGCGTTGCAGCAGGCGCGCGATGCCTTTCGGGCTGCCGACCTGCAGCACCTGATCCACGGCCGGGAAGTCCACGCCCAGGTCCAGGCTGGAGGTGGCGACCACGCAGCGTAGGCTGCCGTCGGCCAGCCCGCGTTCGGCGGCAGTGCGTAGCGACGGATCCAGCGAGCCGTGGTGCAGCGCCAGCGTGGCCAGGTCTTCGGGCCACACCGCGCTCAAGGCCTGATGCCACAACTCGGCCTGCGCGCGCGTATTGGTAAACACCAGGCTGGTGCGCTGCTGCATGATCTTTTGCAGCACGCGCGCCAGTTGCGCCAGACCGAGGTGGCCTGCCCAGGGAAAGCGCTCGCCGCTGTCCGGCAGCAAGGTTTCCAGCGTCATCGTGCGCGGTTTGACGCCGGAGACCAGCGCCGCCTCGGGGCGATGCGGCAACAGCACATCGCGTGCCTGCGACAAATTACCCAGCGTTGCCGACAGCCCCCAGATGCGCAGTTGCGGCGTCCAGCCGCGCAAGCGCGCAAGACACAGCTGCAGCAACACGCCGCGCTTGTTGCCCAGCAGTTCGTGCCATTCGTCGACGATCACGCAGCGCAATGCCGATAGCTGCGGCGCGGTATCCGGATACGACAATAGCAAGGCCAGCGATTCGGGCGTGGTCACCAGTACATCGAGCTTGCCGCTGCGGGCCAGCCGCTTGTCGCGCGCGCTGGCATCGCCGGTGCGCAGGCCCACCTGCCAATCCAGCCCTAACGCATCCACCGGCTCGCGCAGCGCGCGTGCGGTGTCGGCGGCCAGTGCGCGCAGCGGCGTGATCCACAACACCTGCAGATTGCGTTGCGGCTGGCGACGCGCAGGCGAGGCGGGTTTGCCCGGTTTGCGCGGGGATGTGCGCCCACGCGCGGCCAATGCCTCCAGCAACGGCCCGCCGAATGCCGCCAGCGTCTTGCCGCTGCCGGTGGGCGTGTGCAGCAGGCCGGATTCGCCGTCGAGATAGCGCTTCCACACATCGCGTTGAAACGGCAGCGGCGCCCAGCCGCGCCGTGCGAACCAGGCACGCCACTGTTGCAGTGGCGTGCCGTATGTGTGCTGCGTGACGCTCACCGCGCCAGTGCCTGCAGGGTGCTCAGATGATCGGCTTCGGCCATTGGCTTGTCGTGACGCCAGCGCAGGATGCGCGGGAAGCGCACTGCGATACCGGACTTGTGCCGCGCGCTGCGGTTCACCGCTTCAAACCCCAGCTCGAACACATGCTGCGCGGTGACTGCGCGCACCGGGCCGAAACGCTCGGTGGTGTTGGCACGGATCCAGCGATCCAGCTGCAGGATTTCCTTGTCGTCCAGGCCCGAATACGCCTTGGCGATCGGCACCAGTTGGCCCTCATTCCACAGCCCGAAGGTGTAGTCGGTATAGAGCGTGCTGCGTCGGCCGTGGCCGGCTTGCGCGTACAGCAGCACCGCATCGATGGTGAGTGGGTCGATCTTCCATTTCCACCAGTCGCCGCGACGGCGACCGGATTGATACACCGAGCCGGCGCGCTTGAGCATCAACCCTTCCACGCCGCGTTCGCGCGCTTCCACGCGCACCTGCGCTGCGGCCTGCCAATCGCTGACCTGCACCAGCGGCGAGGCAACGATGCGCGGGTCTGCAAGCGCGGAGAGCACGTCTTCCAGCAGAGCGCGCCGCTCCTGCAGCGGGCGCTCGCGCAGGTCTTCGCCCGCCAGTTCCAACAGGTCGTAGGCCACCACGCGCGCCGGTGCGGCGGCCAAGGTCTTGGGCCCGGGCTTGAGCCGCTGGATCCGCGTCTGCAACGCGGTAAACGGCATCGGCAGGGGCTGTTCGGGTTGCCAGGCCAGCAGCTCGCCATCGATGACGGTGCCGTCCGGCAATTGCATCGCGGCGTGTTCGATTTCAGGGAAACGTCCATCCAGACGTTCTTCGCCGCGCGACCACAGTGCCGCTTCGCCAGCGCGGCGAATCAGCTGCAGGCGAATGCCGTCCCATTTCCATTCCAGCAGCCAGTCGTCGATGGCGCCCAATGTTTCGACCTCCGCTTCCAGCGGCGAAGCCAGGAAGAACGGGTAGGGCTGCTGGCGGTCGCCGGGCAATTCTTCGCTGGTCAACAGGTCTGCAAGATAGGTCGGATGCGGCCGCCAACTGCCCAGCATGCGCTGGGCAATGCGCGCGATGTCCACGCCCGACAATTCGGCCAGCGCCTGCTGCACGAGCCGTTGCGACACGCCAACCCGCAGTGCGCCGGTCAGCAGCTTGTTGAACACCAGCCGCTCGTCGAAGGCCAGGCTGCGCCACGCCTGCACGATGCAGGCCTTGCGGATTTCCACGTCCTGGTTGGCGATCGGCAGTAGCCGCTGTTCGATCCACTCTGCCAAGGGCAGGTCGGCCGCCTCTGTGACCGGGTCGTCCAGCAGCAGGGCCAGAGTTTCTGCCAGATCGCCGACATGGTCGTAGCTGTCGGCGACCAGCCAGTCGGCAACGCCGGCGGTGTCGGTGATCCAATCACGCAGTTCGCCGCTGCTGGCAATGCGCATGCGCGCGCTAGCCACCTTGCCACCGGCCAGAAGATAGAGCGCCCATGCCGCGTCCAGCGCGGGCGCCTCGCGGAAATACGCCACCAGTGCAGCGCGCTTGTCGAGCGTGCCGGTGCTGCGGTCCAGGGTGCGGTACAACGCCGCGAAACGCCTCACGGCAGCGCCCGTGGCGCTGCGCGCCTGTCGGCAGCACGCAGTTCCAGTGCGCGTCGGGTAAACGCGGCAAGCACGCCTGGGCGCCGTAGCGCTCGCGGTGGACCGATGGTGGCCGCTGGTGCGCTGCGATGCACGCAAAACGCCAACGCATGACGGCGAAACGCGAGCGCACCGCTCAGGCGAATACGCGGACGCGCGCGAACATAACGACGTGCGGGCAGCGGGTTCATTCCTCGGCTCCGAAATCGGTGCGGAAGGCTTCTGCTGCGACGCCGCGCTCCCGCAGGTGTTGGATCAATGCATCGGTATTGCCATGGGTGGCAATGACGCGCTGTGCGCCGGTTTCTTCGATGGTGCGCAGCAGGTCGGGCCAGTCGGCATGGTCGGAGACCACAAAGCCGCGGTCGTAATTGCGCCGACGACGATTGCCGCGGATGCGCATCCAGCCCGAGGCAAAACCCTGCTGTGCGCTGCGGAACCGGCGGATCCAGGCACTGCCGGCCGCCGATGGCGGTGCGATGACCAACTGCCCGGCATAGTCGGCGCCGCGCGCATGCTCGCTGACCGGCTGCGTGTCCAGCATCGGGATGCCTGCCTGGCGGTAGACCTCCACACCTACCGCGACGGCGCCATGCAGCAATGCCGGCTGCGTCTCCCACGCGCGCAATTCGGCCAATACGCGTTGCGCCTTGCCTAGCGCATAGCAATACAGGATGGCCGCTTCGCCGCATTCGGCGCATTCGCGGCGCCAGGCGGAAATATCGGCCGCGACCTCGGAGGTGTCGGGCCAGCGATACACCGGCAGGCCGAACGTCGCCTCGGTGATGAAGGTGTCGCACGGCACCACTTCGAACGGCTTGCAGGTGGGGTCGGGCTGGCGCTTGTAGTCGCCGGAGGCCACCCAGACCTCGCCATCCACTTCGATGCGCACCTGCGCCGACCCCAGCACGTGTCCGGCCGGATGCAGCGACACGCGCGCACGACCCAGCTGAAACGTTTCACCATCCGCATGCGTGTGATAGACCTGTTCGCCCAGGCGCCATTGCAGGATGGACAAGCTCTCGCGCGTGCAGTGGTACTCGCCCATGCCGCTGCGGGCGTGGTCGCCGTGACCATGCGTGATCACCGCGCGCGGCACCGGCCGCCACGGGTCGATATGGAAGTCGCCTTGCGGGCAATACAGGCCCTCCGGCCCGAGCACCACCAGATCGCCGCGTGTGTGAGTTGTCTCATCGTTGCCGTTGCGCATGCGGCAACTCTGGCCAAGCCGGTGTGCAGATCCTGAGAATGGGAGCCGTGCGCCGGTGCGTTCGTGCAGCACGCGCTTACCGGCAGGTGCCACGACGTCGCGAGCCGCCGCCGGACGGGCGTGGACGGCGCGCAGAGGTCGGCGTGCAGAGGCCAGCGTGCAGAGGCCAAGGGTGCACGCATGGCACATGCCGGTCAGTTCACCGCCACGTTCGTCCGGCAGTGCGCGTTTAGTAGTGTTGGCAGCCGCGTGGATCGTGGACGCCTTAGAGCGGCCAACAAAACAAAGCGAGCGGCCGTCAGGTGGCGTCGACGGTACGAAGGAACCGCGGTGTACGCGTGGTACACACCGATTCCGAGCAACGGCCGCGCCCGCCTGGCTGCGCAGTCGTTTTGTTAGCTGTTCTTAATGCCGCGTACGTCGCCCAGGCGAACGCACCGCGCTCGCTTCCACCGCCAGGGTAAAGCCGCGTTCTTCGCCGCCGTGCATGGCGCCGACATCGACCACCTGGCGACGGATCTCCTCGCCCTTACCGTTGCGCACCACCACCACCGTGTATTCCCACGGATCGCCTTCGGCCGGGTGGCGGATGGTGCCGTCGACCTTGAGCGGCACGATCGGCGCCGGCTGCGCGTGTTGCGCAGCCGCCGAATCGAAGCGCAGGTGGTGCTTGCACGCAGGGCAGACGCTGGCGCTTTCCAGGATCGTCGCCTTGCAGTGCGGACAGCTACGCGTGGCGCCGGGCGTGCCCGGGCGAGGTGCACTCATGTGGCGTCGCTGTCTCCGCTGACGACCGGCTTGCTGGTCGCGACCGGCTTGCCGCCATCATCGCCCCAGCCGAAATCGGCCTGGCCGCGCATGCGCGCACCCGATGCCACCGTGAGGCTGCCGGCCTTGACGTCGCCGACCAACACCCCGGATGTCTGCAGTTCGACCTGCGCGGCAGATTCGATGTTGCCCTCCAGCTCGCCGGCGATGATCACCTTGTTGGCGCGCACGCCGCCATTGAGCTTGGCGCCGCGTTCGATGGTCAGATCGCCCTTGACGTTGACATCGCCCTTGAAGCGGCCGGCCAGGCGCACATGACCTGCGCCTTCGATCTTGCCTTCGATGCTGATGTCGGCAGCGATCAGCGACTCTTTCGCTTCGCTATGACGCTGCGTGGCTGCAGTTGTCGGTGCGACGCTGGGCGCTGCGGCGGCGGGCACCGGCGGTGCGGGGCTGGTCTCGGCGGTGAACAGCCTGCCATCGGCAGCAGGAACCTCGGGGGTGACCGGAACGCCGTCTTTCTTGTTGGGACCTTGATCGCGCCACATCGACATCGGACTGCCTCGCTTTAGGGGTCGAGGCCGACTATCGCTGCGCAACTGGATCTTTTGTGTGACGAACTCCGCAATCCGCGATGGACGGCGTGCGTGCCGAAGCTGTCGGCAAACGTCGCGGGCAGAGCCCAGGTGGGTGCGGTGTACAGGAGCGGCAGTGTCGCTCGACACATCGCGGACACGGCCGCACCGGCCTGGCAGCTGCGCCGCGGCTTTGTCAGCTGCTTTCAGTTCGCACTGTCCGTCGCAGCACCGTGTCGCTCGACCCGGTTGCGCCCAGCGCGCTTGGCGCGATACAGCGCTGCGTCGGCTTTCTGGATCAGGTTCGCACCCTGTTCGCCATCGGCCGGGAAACTGGCCACGCCGATCGAGGCAGTCACCTTCGGCAACGCGCGCGCACCGTCGCTGACCGCCAGCGCGGCGATGTAACCGCGGATCTGCTCGGCCACGCGCATGGCTTCCTCGCCATCGGCTTCGGGCAGAAGGACGGTGAATTCCTCACCGCCGTAGCGGCATGCCACGTCCTCGGCGCGCAGGCGGGTCAGCAGCACCTCGCCCACCGCTGCCAGCAACAGGTCGCCACCGGCATGGCCTTGGCTGTCGTTGAACTGTTTGAAATGGTCCACGTCCAGCATCAACACCGACAACGGCAGACCACGCCGTGCGCACCGCGCCAGCTCGTGGCTCAGCGATTCTTCCAGATAGCGGCGGTTATACAGCCCCGTCAGCGCATCGCGGATCGACTGCCGGCGCAGCGATTCGCGCAGGCGCAGGTTGCTCAGCGCCAACGACAACTGCTCGGCGGCCGCCTCGGCGATTTCCAGCCGCGGCATCGGCCCCGGGCCGGCCGCGGACAGGAACAGAAACCCGAGCTGGGTGCCTTGCGCCGACATCGGCAGGCACGCGGTGGTGACGGACGCATCGCGTGCGGGTTCTTCGATATGCGCACACAGCGCATCCCGGCCCAGGTCGTGGACGATATGCGGCTGGCCGCGGCGCAGCGCCCAGCATTGCTCCGGCGACAGATGCGGCGCACTGCGCACCAGCGGCTCGCCCCAGTGGCTGATCGCCTCGGCGCGGTCTTGCGAGGCGCGCAGCAGGTACACGCTTCCCGCCACGCCCGGCAGCAGGCTGGCCAGGGTACGGCTGCTGACCATCAACGCTTCTTCGGCACTGATGCAGCTCTGCAGCAGGCCGGTGTAGCGGCTGAGCAGGTTGAGGTCGGCGGTACTGCGCTGCAGTGCGTCGATGCTCTCGCCCAACTCGCGATTGGCCTGCGCCGCCAGCTGTTCGGCCTGCGCGCGATGGCGCAGTTCGCGCATCAACAGCGCATAGACCATGCCCACCACCACCAGCCCGAACGGAATGCCGGCCAGCGCCAGTGCCAGCAACAGGTTGGCGCTTTGTTCGCTGCTTCGCGCGCGTTGTGCCAGCAGTTCCTGTTCGCGCTGCACCATCGCCAATGCCTGCTCGCGGATCGCGCTGGTGGTGCGGAAGGCGCTCTGCCGGATGTCGGCACGTGCCGGCTCCAGCCCACTTTGCGTATAGATGTCGAGCACGTGCTGAATCTGCCGCAGGCGGGTTTCCACCAGCCGTTGCAACTGCGCCAGGTGCTGCTCCTGCGCGGGGTTGTCGACGATCAGGCGGCGCAGGTTGTCCATCAGGATCGGCAAACGTTCGACACTGGTGTGATAGTCGAGCAGGTAGGCGTCGTTGCCGGTGAGCAGGAAACCACGCTGCGCCGATTCGGCATCGAGCACGCGCGCCTGGATCTCGTCGACCCGCCCGATCACCTCGTGGGTATGCGACACCAGCGCGGCGTCGGCCAGCGAACGGCGGGCACCGACGAAGATGCCGATTCCGATGACGACGAAGATCAGCGCAGAAAAAATCAGCGCCAGCTGGTTGCGCCGGCGTGACGTAAAAGAAGAGGACATATGCGAATGCTAGCCTGCCGGCCTCGACAACACGAGCCACCCGTCGGCCGAGACAAGCGCGCCGGCACATGGCCGGCGCGTGGCGGGTGCCGCGAAAGAGGGGCGACTCAGTGCTGCGCGTGGTCGGCGTCGTGCTTGTCGGCGTTCTGTTCGGCCTTGTTGGCCATTTCACGCGTCTTGTCGGCTGTGGCATCGGCCGCATTGGCGGTGGCGCGGCTGGCGTCTGCGGCCAACTCGCGCGCAGCCACGCGTGCATCGGCAGTTGCGGCCTTCGCTTCCACTGCTGCACGGTCTGCGGCCTGTTCGGTCGCGGCGGCGGCGTGCTTGGCGGCAGACGCGGCATCGCGGCGCGCCTGCTCGGCATCCGGGCCCTGACAGGCAGCAAGGGTGAGGGCGGCGATGGCGCTCAACGACAGCATGCGGATCGTCTTCATGGGTGGTCCTGTTCCTGTTCCGGTGTTGGAAGCCGGAGCTTATGCAGGAGGCGATGCAGCCTGCGTCAATGCGCAGCCGGCCATTCAGCCACGGGGTAGACAGACGCAGTCTTGCAGGATGTTGGTGGTCATGCCGGCGGGTACGGCGTGCAAGGCCGGAATCGCAGGCAAAAAAAAGCCGCTGGAAACCAGCGGCTTTTTTCGAACTCGCTTGGAGTCAAGAAGTGATTACTTCTTGGCTTCTTCTGCGGTGTCCTTGGCAGCCTTGGCGGTGTCTTCAGCCGTCTTGGCAGCGTCGGCAGCCTGGTCAGCAGCAGCGTCGGTCGCGGCGCCGGAAGCAGCCTGGGCAGCGTCAGCAGCGGTGTCGGCCGAAGCAGCAGCGGTGTTGGCAGCAGCCTGAGCGGCGTCAGCCGACTGCGAGCCCGAGGCAGCAGCCTGGTCGGCAGCGGTCTGAGCGTCGGCAGCAGCTTCGTTAGCCGAAGCAGCAGCGTCCTGAGCCTGTTCCGGCTTCGAGCAAGCGGTCAGGGCCAGGCCCAGAGCCATTGCGATCAGCAGCTTGTTGATGGTCATTGTTTCAATCCTCGTCGTTAGATTAGGCAACGCGCTATTGCGCGCCCCCGACATGATGACGGCCACAAGACGAGTGTCAAGCGCACGCGCATTCAGTTTTGCAAAATCGCCGTTAAAGATAATTAAATCAATTCGATAGCGATGGCGGTCGCTTCGCCGCCACCGATGCATAGCGTTGCGAGTCCGCGCTTGCCTCCGCGGCTGCGCAACGCGTTCACCAATGTCACCACCAAACGCGCGCCGGATGCGCCGATCGGATGGCCCAATGCGCAGGCGCCGCCATGCACATTGACCTTCTCGTGCGCGATGCCGAGTTGCTTGATCGGTGCCATCGCCACGACGGCGAAGGCTTCGTTGATTTCGAACAGATCCACATCGTCCAATTGCCAGCCGAGCTTGCCAAGCAGCGCTTGAATCGCAGCGACCGGTGCGGTGGTGAACCACTCCGGCTCCTGAGAATGGGTGACGTGGCCGACAATGCGCGCCAGCGGCGTCACGCCGCGGCGTTGCGCGTCGTCCGCGCTCATCAGGACGGTGATTGCCGCGCCATCGGAAATACTCGAGGAACTGGCCGCGGTCACGCTGCCGTCCTTCTTGAAGGCCGGCTTCAGTGTTGGAATCTTGGCCACGTCCGATTTGCCCGGCTGCTCATCGCTGTCCACGACGACTTCGCCCTTGCGCGTGGCCACCGTCACCGGCACGATTTCGTCGGCAAACGCGCCGCTGCGCTGCGCCGCCTGCGCGCGTTCCACCGAGGCGATCGCGAATGCATCCTGGTCGGCGCGGGTGAAGCCGAACGTCTCCGCGGTGGCTTCGCCGAACACGCCCATGGCCTGGCCGTCATACGGATTGGTCAGGCCGTCCCAGGCCATGTGATCGACCGCCTGGAAATTGCCGTAGCGATTGCCGGTACGCGAGTTGGGCAGCAGATGCGGGGCATTGCTCATCGACTCCATGCCGCCGGCCACCACGATGCTGGCCGAGCCGGCCTTGATCAGGTCGTGTCCCAACATGATCGCCTTCATGCCCGAGCCGCACACCTTGTTGATGGTGGTGGCGCCGGTGGAGGTCGGAATGCCCGCGGCAATCGCGGCCTGGCGCGCAGGTGCCTGGCCAAGATTGGCCGGCAGCACGCAGCCGACGATGACCTCGGAAATATCGGCAGGTGCGATGCCCGATTGCGCGAGCGCGCCCCGGATGGCAGCCGCGGCGAGCGTGGGTGCCGGCACCGCATTGAATTGGCCGAGGAACGAGCCGATGGCAGTACGTTTGGCAGCAACGATGACGATGTCGGACATGAGCAGATACCGTTTAAAGTGAAACGATTATCTGCCTCATGGCGGCGCCGCGCCAGCACGCGCCCCACGCGCACGCTTTCCGATTAAAGTAAGCAAAGCGTTATTCGGGCCCGATTGGGCCCCATCCATGGAATGGGTTCGGGGAGAACACAAATGAAGAAGCAAGACGTCGCCAGGACTGTCCTGGCCTCGGCGCTGGCCGTTGCGTTGACCGCATGTGGCGGTGGTGGTGGCGGAGGTGGTATCCGTCCAAGCACTCCGGCCGCACCGCCGGTGACCTCGCCACCACCGCCGCCGCCAACATCGCCGCCAACATCGCCGCCGCCACCGGTGACGACACCCACCACGCCGGAGCCGGCGATCGATGCG
The DNA here is from genome assembly GCF_041475645.2 of Xanthomonas sp. NCPPB 3569. NCBI lineage: Bacteria > Pseudomonadati > Pseudomonadota > Gammaproteobacteria > Lysobacterales > Lysobacteraceae > Xanthomonas > Xanthomonas sp. NCPPB 3569. The sequence continues at coordinate 2,616,662 of NZ_CM192969.1, read as the reverse complement.
CATCTGGCGCTGACCAACGCGCGTGCGGCGCAGGTGCTTGGCTTCACGGGTGCTGGGTACCGCATCGGTGTCATCGATACCGGCATCAATGCCAATCATCCGGCGTTGCAGGGACGCGTCAGCGACAGCTTCATCTATGTGGACCCACGAACCAACAACACCGCGGTGGGCGATGTGGTCGGGCACGGAACCGTGGTGGCCGAGCTGGCCGCCGGGCGTGCGGTCGGGCAATGGCCCGGCGGCATCGCGCCGGGCGCGGGCCTGGTGTCTGCGCGCATCATCAGCGACCGTGCGCCGGAGGATGACGGCAGCGGCGACGGTAACGAGGTCGATGGACCGCTTGGCCTGGGACCGGTGCACGCCGATCTGATCAGTGCCGGTGTGCGCATCATGAACAACTCGTGGGGCGGCCTGTACTGGAACGACCCGACGGTGACCAATCAGATTGCCCAGGAATACCGCCCCTTCATCCTCAGTAACGATGGGCTAGTGGTGTTCGCGTCGGGCAATGAATCGCGCTCGCAGCCCTCCGATACGGCGGCGCTGCCCAGTCAGCCTGGCCCCAACGGAACGCTGCCGGCGGCCGATCTGGAGCGCGGTTGGTTGGTGGTGGGCGCGCTGGATACCGCCAACCCGACGCAACTGGCGTCGTACTCCAACGCCTGTGGTGTGGCGATGCGCTACTGCCTGGTCGCGCCAGGCACGTCGCTGTTCATCGACCCGGACGCCACTGCCGGCAACATCCGTTATTTCTACGGCAGCGGCACCTCGTTTGCAGCGCCGCTGGTCTCCGGTGCGGCTGCGCTGGTGTGGCAGGCATTTCCGTATTTCAACAACGATCTGGTGCGCCAGACCTTGCTGGGAACCGCCACCGACTTGGGAGCTGCGGGCGTGGATCCGGTCTTCGGCTACGGCCTGCTCAACGTCGGCAAGGCAGTGTTGGGGCCGGCACGCTTCGATTGGGGCACGGTGGATGTCAATGTCACCACCTTGCGTTCGACCTGGGCCAACGCCATCAGTGGCACCGGTGGCCTGACCAAGCGCGGCACCGGCACCTTGGTATTGAGCAGCACGGCCAATGCCTTCACCGGCGACACCCAGGTACTTGGCGGCACCTTGCAGACGGCCAGCTTGCAGAGTGCGCGCGTGAGCATCGCCAACGGCGCGCGCTTGGTTGGCGCGGGCAACGTCGGTGGTCGGGTCGACAACGCCGGCACCTTGCAGGTCAACGGCGCAACCGCCTCCATTGCCGGCAACTACACGCAGGCCAGCAATGGTCGCCTGGCGGTGAATGTGGGTGACCGTTTGAATGTGGCGGGCACGGCGACCATCGCAGGCGACCTGCAATTGCTCGGTCGGCGCGACTACGTCGTCAACAACACCACCTACGCGGTGCTGCAGGCGACCGGTGGTTTGCAAGGCACATTCGACACGCTGAGCAGCGGGCCGGCGGTGACCTTTCTGAGCGCCACGCGCAGCTACGACGCCAACACCGCGTATGTGTCGCTGCAGCGCATGGATGTCACCGCGGTCGCCGCGTCGCTGGGCGCGATCGGCACCGCATCGATGGATTCGGCCATCCGCGTCGAGCAGGCGTTCCAGCAGGTCGATGCGCAGCAGTTCCAGGGCAACGGTGCGCTCAGCGGCGGCTTCATTCGCGCTGCAGCTGCCTTGCAACAATCGCCAAACGCCAAGGCCGCCGCCGATTCGCTGCGCAGCCTGTCTGGCCGTGCGCATGCCGATTCTGCGGCGATGACCTTCGACACCATCGACCTGGGTCGCCGCGCACTGGCAGCGCATTTCGATGGGCTCTCGCAACAGCCGCGTCTGTTGGGCAACTGGCAGCGGGCCCTTGGCGGGCCGGGCGAGGGTGGTGCAACCACTTCGGGATTTGCCACCTCCGGCTGGATGATGGGCAACGATGTACGCCTGGCTTCCGGTGCGGTCACCGGTTTTGCGTTCGGCGAAACGCGCTCCAGCAGCCTGGGCGACCTGGATGGGGCACGCGGGCGCGATCGTCAGGTGCAGGCGCAGCTGTATTGGGGCACGACATTGGGCGCTGCGTACACGCTGGGCCAAGTGGGCTTTGGCAACGTCAATCGGCAGATCGAGCGCACCCTGCAGCTGGGCGAAGACCGCAGCAGCGCCTTCAGCGACTACAGCGGCAGTTACCTCAGCAGCAATCTGGAAACCGGGTACCGCCTGGGCGGTGCGCGTGCAAGCCTGACGCCGTATATGGGCCTGGATTACGTGCGTTTGCGCAGCGATGGTTTCCGCGAAAACGGCGGCGATGGCTTCGGATTGCGTGCCAACGCGAATACGTCATCGCGCACGCAGGCACTTGCCGGCGTGCGCTCGGCGTATCGCTGGCGCGGCCTCCAGCTGGGCGGCTATGCGGAATGGCAGCAGGCGCTGAGCAGCGACGGCTTGACGCTGGAGGCCAGCTTCGTGGGGGTGGATGCGTGGGCACCGCTGCGTGGCATGCAGCCGGCACGCTCGGGTGGTCTGTTCGGCATCACCGCTGCTGCGCCGGTTGGCCCGCAGAGCCAGCTGCGTTTCGGTTACGACCAGCGGGTGGGCGAGCGCGGCGACGACCGTGCGCTGAGCCCGAAGTACAGCGCCGATTTCTGATCGGCGTGCATGACGCCCGGGCGCAATGCCCGGGCGTGGCGTTTTCGGCGGCAATCACCTACCACGGTGATCACCTACGACGCTGATCGTCATGCCCAATCCGTCCGTTTCCGGTTACTCGCCGCGCAGTTTGTGCAGGAAGCGCGGCGCAGTGCGGCCCAGCGGCAGCTTGAGCTTGCTGATGGACTCGATGCGCGCTTCGGCAATCCGGTCGGCCGCCTGCTGCGGCGAAACGTCCAGCTGCGTGGACAGATCGAAGACCTTTTCCAGGTTGTGATAGATGCTGCGGATCAGCCGCATCGCGCGCTCGCGGTTATAGCCGTCGATCTCCAGCGACACATTCATCACTCCGCCCGCATTCACCACGTAATCGGGCGCATACAAAATGCCGCGCCGATGCAGCTCTTCGCCAATGGCGGCGCTGGCCAGCTGGTTATTGGCCGTGCCGCAGATGATCTTGGCCTTGAGTTGCGGCAGCGTGTCTTCGTTGATGGCACCTTCCAGCGCGCACGGGGCAAACACGTCGGCCGACACCTGATGGATTTCATCCGGGCGCACCGCTTCTGCACCGTATTCGGCCACCGCGCGGTCCACCAGCGCCTGATTCAGGTCGGCCACATAGAGTTTTGCGCCGCGTTCCTTGAGCAGCTTCACCAACTCCATGCCGATATGGCCCAGCCCCTGGATCGCGATGCTGGCCTTGCCGACTTCTTCGTGGCCGAGCTTGCGGTTGAGCGAGGCCATCAGCGCCTGCAGCGCGCCATAGGCTGTGAACGGCGCTGGGTCGCCGGAGCCGCGATGCACCTGGTGCACGCCGGTGACGTACTCGCTTTCCAGGTAGATCTGCTCCATGTCGTTGACGTCCGTGCCGACGTCCTCGGAGGTGATGTAGCGCCCGCCGAGGGTGTCGACGAACCGGCCGAAGGCGCGGAACAGCGCTTCGGTCTTGTCGGTCCGAGGGTCGCCGATGATGACCGCCTTGCCGCCGCCGACATTCAGGCCGGCCAGGGCGTTCTTGTAGGTCATGGTGCGGCTCAGCCGCAGCGCGTCGTTGAGTGCCGCCTCGCTACTGGCATATGGGCGCATCCGCACGCCACCCAACGCTGGCCCAAGGCGCGTGCTGTGCAGGGCGATGATCGCCTTGAGCCCGGCGTCGCGGTTGTGACAGAAAATCACCTGCTCGTGGCCGGTGGTATCGAGGGTGTCGAAAAGCATCGAAGGCTCCGCGGGGCTGCGTGATGTGCCTTCCCTGAAGCCGGGCGTGCACCCGTGCCGTGGGAAACAAAAAACGCGACGTTTGCAGATCCTGTCCGATCACGTCGCGTTGCAACATTTTAAACCACGTCGGCAGGGGGTTGTGTATGAATCTGTTCACCAATCCCGGTAGCGTTGCTGGCGGAACCACAGCGTCCCCAGCCATTTGCTGCCTGCCGTGACCGGCAGGCCGGCGTGCAGCGAATCGGCGTCCGGGCGGCCATCGGCATGCAGGTTGTCGAAGCAGACCAGTGTGCCGGGACGTGGCCGTACGCGAACGCCGGCGACCGGAAATTCGGTGTCGCCACCGGCGCCGACGTCGTTGAGATAGACGTAGACGGTGCGCTGGCGGTTGCCGGCGGTAGGACGGTCGGCGGCGATCGTTCCGGGCGGCAGGTAGTCGCGGTGCGCGCGGTACTGCTCGCCCGGTGCGTAGCACAACACCGAGAGCGGTTCTGCGTGGGCGAGCGGGAGCTGCGCGCAGGCCGCCAACCGCGCCTGCGCGGCACGCGCGGCGAAGTCCTCGATGATAGGTCCAATGTCGCACCGCGGCTGGTGCGGACCGGCGCGCGCTGGGTGCTGGCATCGTTGGGATCGATCACCTTCGAGGCACGCAGATGCGGTCGCGCCAGCAGCATGAGCAAGCGGCATTCGTCGGCCGACAGGACTGCGGCATATTCTTCGATGCGTGGGGCTGTGTGGCGTCGCACCGGGCCAACACGCGGCGCGAATGCGATGCGGTGATCGTCGGTGTCGTCTGCGGGGTCCGGCGGCGCGACGTCCACTGCCGGTAGCGCGGTCATGCCCAGGGGCTGCAGCTGCTGCATGAGCTGTGCAGCGGCGTCGGGCTGGGGCGGCACGCCTTCGCCACGCAGCAGGCGCTCGGCCAACAGGGCGGCCGACACCGCATCGCCGCCTGCCGCTGCGCGTTCCAGCAAGGCCACGCACTGCCGTTGCCGCTCCGGATGCGCCACACGCCCGTGATGGATGGCGATGGCGCGTAGCGCTGGCGGGTAGTCGGCAGCGGCTGCCGACTGCAGTCGATCCTGCGCAGTGCCGGCCAGGGCCAGCGGCTGCTCTCCCACCGCCAGGGTCGCCAGCAGATAGCCTGCTGCCGCAGTGCCCTGCCGCTCGGCCAGCTCCCAGTACGCCCGCGCCTGACCGACGTCCGCCTCGCAACCGACGCATAGGCCCGCATGCGCCCGGCTTCGACCTGCGCCAGCGCATCGCCGGCGGCCGCGCTGCGCGAATACCAGGACAGCGCTTGTTCCGGTTGGCCGGCTCGCACCAGCGCCTGGGCCAGCGCGTTGATCGCGCCGGGTTGCTGGCGTTGCGCGGCGCGGGTGAGGTCTGCAAGAGAGGAGGGCTGCATGCGCGCATCCTAAAGTGGCCAACGCCCCGAGCGAGCGGTCGTCAGGCGCAGGTTGGCGGCGCGCTCGGAACTGCAGTGCACGAAAGTGTAAGAGTGGGACTGGCGATCCAGGGCAGCGGCGGCGTGCGCGCCCGCCTGTCGGTGAGCGCAGCGGTTCGGTCAGCCACGCCGGGTTGCACGTCCTGCATTGCTCAGCGATCGGCAGACAGGGCCAATTGCGTCAGATACAGGCGCAAATCGAATTCCAGCTGGTGATAGTCCGGGGTCATGTGGTTGCAGAGCTGGTAGAAGGCCTTGTTGTGATCGGCCTCCTTCAGGTGCGCCAGTTCGTGCGCCACGATCATCTGCAAGAACGGTTCCGGCGCGTCGCGAAACACCGAAGCGATGCGGATCTCGCGGCTGGCCTTCAGGCGACCGCCGTGCACGCGGGAGACCGCCGTATGCGTGCCCAGGGCGTGTTTGACCACATGCAGATGATTGTCGTACATCGCCTTGTGCAGGGTCGGCGATGAGCGCATGTAGCGCTCCTTCATCGCCTTGACGTACTCGTAGAGATGGCGATCGGTGCGGATTGCGTGCCGGTCCGGGTAACGCCGCGCCAGCACGGTGGCGAGCTTGTCCTGCGCGATCAGCTCACGCACCTGATCCAGGACGGCGGGCGGGTAGCCGGTGAGGTAGCGAAGAGTGTCCATGGCGATCTGTCGCGGGCAAGCACGCATGATCGCCGATGTATCGGTTACTGACCAATCCACGCGTGCAGGTGCGTGACTACGCACCGGGCGCATGCGCGCCGAGTCGATGTGGCAGGCGCGTGCATCTGTTGCGCTCAGTGCGCTTTGCACGATGCGATGCGGATGTGGTGTTCGGTCGTGTACGGACGGCCCCGCGCGCTGCTGTGTTGATGTCTCCACGAGCGCGCGCGCCTGCGTGGAAGCGCTGCCTGTTCTCTGAATGCACCGCATGTATTGCAGCGTGTGTCAGGCGTATTCACGAGTGCGGCACATTCGAATAGGTAGCGTGCGATGCATGTCTTGTGGCGCTGCGCCGCAAGCACACGATCGAACAACGGCACGGTGCCGATGAGGAGACAACATCATGATCAAGTGGGCCATCATTTTCGCAATCATCGGCTTGATCGCCGGTGCGCTGGGCTTCGGCGGCATGGCCGGCGCGGCGATGGGGATTGCCAAGTTCCTGTTCTGGGCGGGCATCATCATCGCCATCGTGCTGTTCGTGCTGGGCATGACGATTGCCAAGAAAGTGACCTGACGCAGATTGCACAGCCGGGCACGCGCGTTGCGGCCTGCTATCCTGCCTGTGAAGCAAAGGAGCGGCCAATGGCCGCTCTTTTTTTTACCGAAGCGCTGGCAAGCATGTCGGCTGCAGGCGACCTCAAGCGTGGTGCGCGAGCGCGCTTCTGCCTTAAACGCCGGTATCGTCGGCAGTGGTATGCAAGGCGATGTTGAGTTGATCGATGGTCACGATCCAGTCGGCATCGTCGAGGCGTTCTTCACGCAATAGTTGGGATTGGGCAGGCGTCCAGAACGGCGCTTCTTCCAAGCGCATATCGCCCGGCAGCGGGGAATGCTCGGCAATGAAGCTGCGAATGCTGGCTTCGTCGGACGGCAGGCCAAGCTGGGCGAAGAGTTCGGAAAACGGGTGGACGGGCTGTTCCATTGCTGTTCCTTCGTGGATGCGGGTGGCGGAGTGCTTGCTCACTGCCGCGCGTGCGGCCGGTGGCGGTGATTTGATGCTAGTTCAACTAGCTTGAGCGTACTGTGCACGTGCGGCTTGGATTTGCCTGCGCGAATGACCATATGTGTGTCCAGACCAGCGAGGTGAGCGACCATGGCGACCGGATGGGCGGGTGATGGAGCGGTACAGGACCAGATCGATGCCACTGTCGACGATGCGATCAAGCGCGCACGGAGTCAGCTGCATCAAGGGCCGAGTCTGACGCACTGCGAGGAGTGCGACGCACCGATTCCCGAGGCGCGTCGCAAGGCAGTGCCCGGCGTGCATTTGTGCGTAAGTTGCCAAGAGGCGCACGACCAGGAGCAGGCCGCGCAAAGCGGCTACAACCGTCGCGGCAGCAAGGACAGTCAGCTGCGTTGAGTTTGATGGGCCATGCACTCGGTGCAGTCGCGACCGCGCTCACGGCATCCGGCGCCGCTACCGCAAGCCAACGCTGCAGTGGAGCCTGCCGTGGTCGCCGAAGTGTGCCGCTTGCGGACGCTGCCGTGTTTGCGTTCTGCCACTGGCGAACTCGCCGCCGTCACGCGTCTTCGCCTTGCGCCTAGTTGGCGTTGAAGCTGCCGGTCTCGCGCCAGCGACGCGTCGTACGCTGGAAAAACAGGCTGTTGGGGACTTGCAGTACGCTACCGGCACGCTCGCCGGTTTCTTCCAGCGTGGTGTAGATCACGTTGATATCGATCACACGTCCCTTCAAGCCGGGCTTGTCGCCGCCTTCGAGTACCTCGATGTGATCGTGCAGGCGAAATGGCCGCGTGGTGATGATCAGGAACGTGCAGAAAATATTGGACAGCACGCTCCATGCAGCGAAGAAGGCCACTGCGCCGACGGCTGCGAACCCGGTGAATGCAGTCCACAAGGTGCCACCCGAGACGCCGACGACCCGCAGCACCATCAGCAAGGCACTGACCGAAATGACGAAACTGCCGACGCGGCGGATACCGATCATCATTTCGGCCGGCACGCTGTAACGCGTGCACAGCCGCCGCAGCAATTGCCGGAGCAGCAGGCGGACCAGCGCGGCAACTGCCAGAATCAGCACGATCTTGACCGTCGGCACCGCAATCGCCAGCCATGCGGGATTCCAATGGGGCAACAGGCTGCGGATCATGGCGGGCAACGCATCGGCGGCAGACATCTCAGCGTGCAGGATCAAAAGGGGCATTCATTGTAGCGGGCCAACTCTGCGCTGTCGGTGTGCAGCGTGAATGCATGCGCGTCTGCGCATGTAGACGTGCCGCAGATTGCACGCGTTCAATGCGTGCATGCCCACACGCGCATGCAGGTGGAGTCGGCAGGTACACGCCTGGGGGGGTAGCGCGGATGCGGCGCAAGGCGCCGACGCCCCGCAGCGTTCGGTTGCCGCGCATCGGCAGCCTGTGCGAAGTCATTGCGTGGGGCGTCGCCACAAGCGACACGACATCGCATTGGAGGTACGTTCCTGCGTGATGCGTCTGCATGACAGCGACGTACCCCAGAAACAAACATGCCACCTTGCGGTGGCATGTCGATACAACAATCCAACTTCGCGGCACCATGCACTGCAACCTGCCGCGGTGTTGGCTGCGTCAGGCGGTTTTGTCGCCGTCGTTGCGCGCCGGGCCGAAGTTGGTGGTGAGCACTTCGATCCGGCCGCCGGTCTTGCGGAACGCGGCGATGTCGGCAGCGATGCGCTCACGACTGAGCGGCTGCGACTTGCCTTCGCTGCGAGCGATGCTGGGCTGGGATTTCTGCTTGGTCGCGGGACGTGCCATGTGGCCTCCTGTAGCGGGGAAGTGCGGTGACACCGCGTGCGGCTAGGGTGGCGCGCGCGGAAGCGGTGTCGAGAGTGCGACGGCGTTCGGTGCGCCATTGCGGTGGCACGGTGTGCGTGCCATTGCAGGCAAGACGGCTGGGCGTCGAGCAGCAACCGCACATTCTAAGGGATGAGGTGGCAGCGCGTGTTAATCGCCCGACGAGTGGGCCTGTGCGGCGGCCCAGGCCAAGCCCTGGACCACACCGAATGACGGATCGCCATGCACCAGGCGCGATTCGGGGAACGCAGCGGCCACGGTCTCGCGGATGTAGCCGGCCCGCGACATGCCGCCGGTCAGGAACACCGTCGTCGGTGCGGCCGCCATGTCGGCGCGCACCTGTTCCAGCAGGCTCGCCAATTCGCCGAGATAGCTGGAAGCGGACGCAACCAATGCATCGGCCTGCACGTCCACGCCCAGGCCGCGCTCGATGAAGTCGAGCGCGGCCTGGTGCCGATCCGCCTCGCTGAGCGCGATCTTGCAGGCTTCCACGCCGCGATACAGGCGCGCGGTGTTGCCGGTGTCCTGCAGGGCCTGCAGGCGCTTGTCGAAGGGGGCGGGCACGTCCTGGTACTTGTGCAGGCGAAATTCGCGCTGTCGCGTCATGTCCTGCACCATCGCCGCCTCCACGTAATGGTGGGTGGGCACGCGGGTGATGCCGCGGCCGAACAGTGGCATGTAGGCCGCCAGGCTCAGCGCCAGATCGATATCGGTACCGCCTCGCGCAATTCCCCAGGCACGGTGTACCTGCGGCGCAGCGCTGCCACCGACGCTGGCATGGGCAATGTCGGTGGTGCCGCCGCCGATATCCACCACCACGGTGTCGTGGCGGCTGTCGTGGCTGACGTGGTAATGCATCGCGGCCGCTGCAGGTTCTTCGAGAAAGTCCACATTGTCGAAACCGGCGGCGATCGCGGCGGTCTGCAGGATCTCCAGCGCCTGCGCATTGCCGGCCTCGCCGATCGAACTGCGAAATTGCACCGGCCGGCCCAGGGTGGCTTGGCGGATGTTCACATCGAACTGGCGCGAAGCGGTCAGTCGGATATGTTCCAGCACATGGGTCGCGATGCCGGTAATGGTTTGGCGCGCGCGCGGATGCAGGTTGTAGCCCAGCATCGACTTGGGGCTCTGCACCAGGCTGCCTTCGCCTTCGAGAAAATACGCATCCAGCGCTTCGTCGCCGTAGACGGCGTTCTGCAGCAGGGCAGCGGAACTGCGTGGCTCACGTACCTGCTCTTCCATCCACTGCCGCCGCACGATGCGGATCGCGTCGCGGCGCAGGCTGTCGTTGTTGGGAGTGCGGCCGGCGGCCAATGCATCGCGGCGGCCCGAGTCGATGAGCCGCTCCACCTCGTACTCCAGCGCTGGCGTCAGGCTGAAATTGTCCGGGTCGCGCATGGTCTCGGGAAAATACACGGTGGTGCGGAACTGCAAGGCCTCGCCGAAGCGCACCGGCACCACCTGCCCATCCACGATCGCCGCGGCGGCGGAGTTGCTGGTACCGAAGTCGATGCCGAGTTTCATTCAGACGGGCCTGGAGAGCGGGCCGCGCACTTTACTACGGCTGCCGCGCCTGCCGTCGAGACCGGCAGCGTCGGTGATGCCAGTGGCCGAACACAGGCGCTGTGTCGGGCACTGGCCGCGCCGCAGCCACGCGGGCGCGGCGCGCGCTCCGGTCAGGCCGCCAGCTCGGCCACGTGACCGTCGTTCAATTCCTGCGTGGTGGCCTCGCGCACTGCCACCACCTCGACCGCAAAGTGCAACGTTTGCCCGGCCAGTGGGTGGTTGCCGTCCACGGTGACCTGGTCAGGGCCGACCTCGGTCACTGTGACCAGGACCGGGCCCTGCTGCGTGCGCGCTTCGAACTGCACGCCGGGGACCACTTCCACATCGGTCGGAAACGCATCGCGGGGCACCTGCTGGATGAGCTGCGCATGACGCGGGCCATAGCCCTGTTCGGGCACGACGTCGGCGGTGAGCGTATCGCCCAGCTGCTTGCCTTCCAGTGCCTGCTCCAGGCCGGGCACGATGTTGCCGGCGCCATGCAGATAACTCAGCGGGGTGTCGGGCGTGGAGCGGTCCAGCACTTGGCCGTTGTCGTCGGAAAGGGTGTAGTGAATGGTCGCAACGCGACCTTGGCTGATTTCCATTGGAAACCTCCATGACGGGTGATCGAGGGGAATGCATCGGCTGATTCACGATGCGAAGAGATGCCGCACGCACACCGTAGGCAATCGCACCGGATCATGCAACCGCAGCCGGGTTTGCGGTTGAGGCGGGGATCAGCTTGGCGGCACGACGCCACGACCAGGCTCGCGCCGGCTACGTCAGCGCGACCACGGATTGAAGCGGGGTGTGGGTCGGGCCGACCGTCCTCAGCGCGATCGGCGAGTTCGGCAATGGCGCTTGGTTAGAACGACACGCGCAACCCCGCAGCGACCGATAGGCATGTCCATCACGACATCTGCATACCGCACGCTCCGGTCTCCCTCAGTTCGGCTCTGCGCCGCTCTCGATCTGCGCACGCCGTGCACGCCAGGTTTCCGGGGTCTGCGGCTTGATGAACAGGGCGGTGAGTTCGGGATGTTGCTGCTTGGCAGCGGCTTCGATTCGCCCGACGCAGGCCTCGATCTGCGGTGTGGTGCGACTGTCTTCGAACTCGGCGCTCAACGCCGCCACCACCTGGTTGGGGCCCATCTGCATGGTGAGCACGCCATTGGCCGCACGCACGTCCGGGTCGCTGGCGGCGATGCGCAGCAGCGAGTCGGTGACATTCGCATGCGCCGGCTCGCCGATCAGCAGGCCCTTGGTTTCGCGCGCCAGCAGGAACGCGGTAAATGCCAGTACCCCGGCGATGCCGATCGAAGCGATGCCGTCGAGTTCGGGCATGTCGAACAATTGCGCACCGGCCAGGCCGAGCAGCGCCATCAGCAGGCCGATCAATGCGGCGCTGTCTTCCAACAATACGGTGAAGGTGGTGGGGTCCTTGCTCTGGCGAAATGCCTGGAAATAGCCCATGCGGCCTTTCTTGGAGCGAAATTCGCGTACCGCCACCACCCACGAAATGCCTTCGAACACGATCGATACGCCGAGCACGCAGTAGGCGATCAGATGGCTCTTGGCCGGCTCGGGGTTGCGTAAATGCACGATACCTTCGTACAGCGACACGCCTGCACCCATCGCAAAGACCAGCAGGGCGACGATGAAACTCCAGAAATACAGCTCGCGCCCGTAACCGAACGGATGGGTCGGGGTGGGCGGCTGTGCGGCGCGGCGCAAGCCATACAACAGCAGCACTTCGTTGACGGTGTCCACCAGCGAATGCACGCCTTCGCTGAGCATGGCCGAGCTGCCGGAGATGCCGGCGGCGATGAACTTGGCCACGGCAATGGCCAGATTGCCCGCCAGTGCCACGTACACCACCACGTGCGACCCCTTGGTCTTGCCTGGGCCGTTACCGCGGCCGGCGTCGCCCTGTTCGGGGCGAGGGGAGGGCGGGATTGTGCGCGAGGAAGGGGACACTGGCTGATGGGACACGCGCGACCTGCGGGGCATTCGACAAGCGCCGCACTATCGCGCCATCGCCGTGCCGGGTGCGTGATCGCGCACCCGGGCGGCTACAATCCACGCCCGCTTCGATCAAGGAATTGCATGCCTACCGTCCCCGCCTGCCCGCAATGCGGACTGGACAACACCTATGCCGATGGCGCGACGTCGATCTGCGCCGAGTGCGGCTTCGAATGGAGCGCGGGCGATGCCGCGGCAGACACGACGGTGGTGCGCGACAGCAACGGCAACGTGCTGCAGGCCGGCGACACGGTCACCGTGATCAAGGATCTCAAGGTCAAGGGCTCTTCGATCCCGCTCAAGCAGGGCACGGTGATCCGCAATATTCGCCTGGTCGAAGACGATGCCGAGCACATCGAGGGCAACTCGGAAAAGATCAAGGGCCTGGTGTTGAAGACCTGTTTCCTGCGCAAGGCATAGGCGCGGTTGACCAGCGGCGCCGCAGAACGCGATGGCGCCAAGCCGGCGCGCGCATCGCCCCTATGCGCAGCGCACCTGAGGCTAGGGAAGTGCAGGCCCGTTGCGCTGATCGCGCGGAGACACCGCCGTTACCCTGCCGCGCTGTCGCATCCACCAGCGCATGTCGCGGCGGGCGCTGCTCAAGCCACCTTGCTGGCCGACACCGCCGCGTGCGCCGGCGCCGGCTTATCGCATCCAGCGCATCGACCTTGTCACCCGGATTGCCGCAGGTCGCATTCGAACCCATCCCGGCGACGAAGCGGATTGGCGGCGCGCCGCTGAGTTCGCGGCAGCCGTCCAGCAATCGACCCGGTCGTGACGGTGCACACCGGGATGAGGTGGCGGCACTTCCATCAACAAACCCTGGCTGTCGGGCCGCATAGTAAGCGGTGCATTTGCAAGACCGGCAGCTGCTTATCGGCCACCAGCAGGATGCAGCGCATCGGCGTTACCCACGCAACCGCACCATGCCAGGTGGCAGGTGCGGTCGCGCGGTGAGGTGCTGATCAGGCGATCACTTCGGCAATGCGGGGTAATCGGTGTAGCCCTTGGCACCGCCGCCGTACATCGTTGCCTGATCGATCTCGGCCAGCGGCGCGTTCTCGCGCAGCCGGCGCACCAGGTCCGGGTTGGCGATGAACGGGCGGCCGTAGGCGATCGCATCGGCGTAGCCGCTGCTGATGGCGTGTTCGGACATGCCGCGGTCGTAGCCGTTGTTGGCGATCCATGCGCCGTCGAACTTGGCGCGCAATGCGGCGTAGTCGAAGGCGATGTTGTCGCGCGGGCCGCCGGTGGCACCTTCGATCACGTGCACGAAGGCCAGCCCGCCGATCAGATTCAGGCGCTCGACCGCACGCTCGAACAGCGGCTGCGGGTCGGAGTCGTGCGCGCAGTACACCGGGGTCACCGGCGACAAGCGCACGCCGGTGCGCTCGGCGCCGATTTCATCGGCAATCGCCTGCACCACTTCGGCAAGCAGGCGGGTACGGTTTTCGATATCGCCACCGTAGGCGTCGGTGCGCTGGTTGGAGCTGTCGCGCAGGAATTGGTCCAACAAATAGCCGTTGGCCGCATGCACTTCCACGCCGTCGAAGCCGGCATCGAGCGCGTTGCGCGCCGCGATGCGGTAGTCCTCGATCAAGCCGGGGATTTCGTCCAGTGCCAGCGCGCGCGGCTCGGACACGTCCTCGAATCCGTTCTTGGTGAAGGTCTTGCCTTCGGCGCGAATGGCGCTGGGCGCAACCGGCACTTCGCCCGGCGGCAGCACACTGGTGTGCGAGACACGGCCGACGTGCCACAGCTGTAGCACGATCTTGCCGCCGCGGCGATGCACTTCATCGGTCACGGCGCGCCAGCCGTTGATTTGTTCCTTGGTGTAGATGCCGGGCGTATCGAGGTAGCCCTGGCCCAGCGGACTGATCTGGGTGCCTTCGGCCACGATCAGGCCGGCGGTGGCGCGCTGGCCGTAATACTCGGCGGCGAGCGGCGAGGGCACCTGGCCCGCGACGGCGCGGTTGCGCGTCAGCGGGGCCATGATCACGCGGTTAGCAAGATCCAGCGCGCCCAGGCGCACCGGCGAGAACAAGGGGGATTGAGTGGATTTGGACATCAGCAGCCAGTCGAAATTGATCACGCGCCAGGCGCGACGCCGCGCCGATCGCGGTGCCCGGTAGCGATGGTGGCGGACTCGAGCAGATTCGAGCGATGCAGATAGGACACAGCGTCCCTGTCGCGTCGAATGCGTTGTAACTGTGATGGAGTGGGCGCTGGGACTGAACAGGCCGTGGTGTCGCGCTTTCCTGCTCTGCTGCATTGCACAATAATAGGCCGCCCCGCCATTCCTGGAGTCGGGCATGACCGATACCGCTTTTTCCTCGTCACGCGTGTCCCGGCGCGATTACGTGCTGATCCTGCTTGCGCTGGCGATGGGCGGCTTCGCGATCGGCATCAGCGAATTTTCCACCATGGGCCTGATGACGCAGATTGCGCAGGGCTTGCAGATCACCGAACCGCAGGTCGGTCACGTCATCAGCGCGTATGCACTGGGCGTGGTGGTTGGTGCGCCCTTGCTGGCGATCCTGGGCGCGCGCTGGCCGCGGCGCACCTTGTTGCTGATGCTGATGGTGTTCTATGCGCTGGGCAACGTGGCCAGCGCATTGGCACCGAGCTACCACACCATGCTGCTGTGCCGCTTTATCGCCGGGCTGCCGCACGGCGCCTACTTCGGCGTTGCGTCGCTGGTGGCCGCATCGATCAGCCCGCCCAATCAACGTGCCACTGCAGTGGGGCGGGTCTTGTTGGGGTTGAGCGTCGCGTTGCTGGTGGGCAACCCGCTGGCAACCTGGCTGGGGCAAATCGTGAGCTGGCGCTGGGCCTATGCGTCGGTGTCGGTGATTGCGCTGGGCACGGTCGCCGCTGTGGCGATCCTGTTGCCGCCGCAGCCGGAGGAGCCGCGCCAGCAGCCGCTGCGTGAATTGCGCGCGTTCAATCAGCCGCAGGTGTGGCTGGCATTGGCGATCGGGGCGGTGGGTTTTTCCGGCATGTTCTGCGTCTTCAGTTACCTTGCGCCGACCTTGACTGCGGTGACCGGCGTGACCGCAGCGCGTATCCCGTTGGCGATGGTGGCATTCGGCGTGGGCGGGGTGCTGGGCAGCATCCTGGGCGGTTGGTTGTTCGACCGCATGCAGTTCCGCGCGGTGCCGGTGTTGCTGCTGTGGTCGATGGTGGTGATGCTGACGTTTCCGCTGGCAGCGCTATCAGACGTGTGGGTGTTCGTCTCGATCGTGGCGGTCGGCACCATGGGGGCGTTGGCGCCTGCCTTGCAGACGCGTTTGATGGACGTGGCAGCAGAAGCGCAGACCCTGGCCGCAGCCTCCAACCATGCAGCGTTCAATACGGCCAATGCATTGGGCCCCTGGCTGGGCGGCATGGCGATCACGGCAGGTTGGGGATGGACCTCCACCGGCTATGTCGGCGCGGCCACCGCGCTCGGTGGGTTGCTGGTCTATGCAGCGGCGGTGTGGCAGGAGCGTCATCAGCAGCGCACGGTGTTGACGAACTGCTGAGTGGTCGGTGCCGCGACGGGCAAGCGCTCGCGGCAACGTTCGCCACGCGGCAGCCGCTTGCGCCGCGATGCGGCGATCCGCAGACCATGGCGTCGCCACAGCCATCTCACGTGGTAGCGGCGAGACTTGGTGCCCAACCAAGCGGACCGAACAGTGCCATGACCGAGTTCACTCCACCGCCGTGGAAGCGCGCCAATCCCAAGGGCAAGGCGAAGTCGACGCCATTGACCGACGCGCAAAAGGCAGCGGCCAAGCAGCGTGCAGAAGAAGCGGGACGGCCGTATCCGAACCTGGTCGACAACATGTGGGCCAGTCGCCAGCCGAAGTGATCTTGACCCGCTGTTGGCATGGATGAATTGCAATTCATCGCCTGCACGACGGTGTGAGGAAGACGCCCGCATCGCTCACATATCGATTATGCAGGCGGGGCGAGGATGAGGCCGTACACAACGCGACGGCAATGCAATCGAGCCATCGATTGACTCACCTTCCGCCGCATGCGCAGTCATCGCACCGTGCAGCGTCGGCCCATCCCAACAAGGAGCCACACATGAGCATTCAGAGCAAAACCGAGCATAGCCTCAACGACCTTATCGCCATCTCGCGCGACGGCAAGGACTTCTATGAAGAAGCCGCGGCCAAGGTGGGCGACGCAGAGCTCGCGACGCTGTTCCGTCGCATTGCCGGCGTCAAGACCGACATCGTCAGCAGCCTGAGCAGTGTGGTCACCGCCGCCGGTGGAACGCCGGAACAGCACGGCACCATGGTGGGCAGCATGCAGCAGTTCTACGGCAAGGTTCGTGCAACCCTGGGCGACACCAAGTACGGCTATGTGGCCGAATTGGAAGAGTCCGAAGACCGTCTGTTGAAGGCGTTCGATCAGACCATCGCCGACCAGGACACCCCGGCCGCTGCACGCGAAGCCGCGTTGCGCCTGCTGCCGGAAGTGCGCGCTTGCCATGACGTCATGCGTAACCGCAAGCATGCGATGAAGAGCGCTGCATAAATCGAGTGCAGAACCGAAGTGCATCGTCACCGATCCGATGCGGCTCCGGGGTAAGACGATAAAGGCGGAAACGGGCAGCGCAGGCTGCCCGTTTCTTTTTGTGTCTTGGCACGGCGCGAGTGCCGGGCCCGACCCGCAGTCGCAGTTCCACGCAGTGTGTAAAGGTTCCACATCCGCATCCTGCAATTCGGCATATTCGGTGCGCGTCGGGTCTGCTAGTATCCGCCGCCCTTCTTCAGGCAGGCGCGCGTTGCGCGGTCGTGGCATCCACCCATGAAGCAACAGTTCCTGTACCTGTCGTCGGCCGAGGCGCAGTTGTCGCTCGGGCTTGGCGAAGAGAAGACCACCGAACGTTTGTTTTTCGCGGTGATGGCCGATGCGCCCACCGCCGAGCATGCAGCACGGATCGCCGACAGCCTGTTGCAAGGCGGGCACGCCGAAGGCAAGCCGCTTGCGCGCGAACGGCTGCATGTGACCCTGCATCATCTGGGCGATTACGCCGGTGGCCTGCCGCCCTCGTTGGTGAGCCGCGCCAGCCAGGCCGCGACGCGCGTGCAGATGGACGCGTTCGAGGTGGAGTTCGATCGCGTCGGCACCTTCGGTGGCAGGCGCTCGCAGCTTCCCTGCGTGCTGCGTGGCGAAGAGCAGGTGCGTGGGCTTTACGAGCTGCAAGGCGCATTGGGAAGGCAGCTGGCGCATGTCGGCATTGCCGGCGACGCGCAATACACGCCGCACATGACGCTGCTGTACTGCAATCAGGCGGTGCCGCAGCGGCGCTGCGATGCGCTTGCTTGGACCGTGCGCGAGTTTGCGTTGGTGCGCAGCTTTCTCGGCCAGTCGCGCTACCAGATCGAAGGCCGCTGGTCGCTGCGCTGATGGGCATGACCGCACGTACGCGGTAGCCTGCGGCATGGACATCGTCACGCCATTGCCATTGCACGCCGACCACCTGGCCGCGCTCGAACAGGCCTATGCCACGCCACCGCGGGCTTACCACCACTTCGGCCATGTTCGCGCGGTGCTGCAGCACTACGCAGAGGTCGCCGCCGGGCCGGGCTGGCGCCAGCCGGTGGAGGTCTGGCTGGCGGTGCTGTTCCACGATGCGGTGTATCAGCCCGGACGCAGCGACAATGAAGCGCAATCGGCACGGATGGCGGCCGAATCCATCCCGCGCTGGTGGCCGCAGGCCCAGGTGGATGTCGAGCGGGTGCAGGCGCTGATCCTGCTCACGGCCCGGCATGGGCACGTGCTGCCGCAGGACGTGGATGAAGACGCCGCGCTGTTCCTGGACTGCGACATGGCGATCCTGGCCGCGCCCGCAGCGGTGTTCGATGCCTATGATCGGGCCATCGCCGAGGAGTATCGCGGGCACGTGCCCAGCGTGCTGTTCCGGCTCAATCGCCGCCGGTTCCTGGCCGGTGTGCTCAAGCAACCGCGCATCTTCCTGAGCGACTACTTCCATACCCATCACGACACCGCGGCGCGCGCCAATCTGCGCCGGCGGCTGGGGCGCTGAGCGGCCATGCCCCGGCCGGGCTGCATGCCCGGCTGAGTCCGATGCGCACGCTACAATGCCCGCATGCACGACAGCGCTGCTTCCAGCCCCGACCCACGCCCTATCGCCCCGCAGCCGCCTGCGCCCAACGAATGTTGCGAGAGCGGCTGCCCGCTGTGCGTGCACGATCTGTATGCCGAGGAGCTGACGCGTTACCGCCAGGCCCTGGCCGCGTGGGAGGCGCGCCAGCCGGTGCCCAGCCGCCCCGAAGCCCAATGAGCGCTGTCCCGCGCTTCGCGCTGCAGTCCGGAACGATTATCTTTGAACCACTTTTCCCGATGGTGCGACATGCGACGACTTGAAATGTGGAGCGCGCTCTGCGGCGCGGCGATGTTGACGCTGTCGGGCATAGTCGCCGCGCAGGCGCCGGGACCGGTCAGCCATGGCCGTTTCGAGCAGGTGCCGGTGCTGATGCCAAAGGGCGAGCCGCAACGGGTGGTGATCTGGCTGGCCGGTGCCGGCAATGCCGCCAAGCGCCAGGCCCAGGCAGAAAGCCTGCGCGCCGACGGTGCGATGGTGGCGGTGGTGGATACCGCGCACCTGTACGCGGTGCTGCGCAAGGCCGGCGGCACCTGCACGTTCTCCGTTGGCGACGTAGAAAACTTCTCGCGCTACATGCAGGCCTTCTACCACATTCCCACCTATCGCCTGCCGCTGCTGGTGGGCGATGGCGAGGGCGCGGCGCTGGCCTACGCGATCGCTGCGCAATCCAAGTCGCATGTGCTGGCCGGCGTGCTGACCGACGGGCTGTGCCCGGCCACCGTGTCTAACCAGGCGATCTGCCAGCCGGGTGTCAGCCCGGGCACCAATACCCTGTTGCCGGTGCCGCTGCAGATTCCGTGGGTGCTGGCCGCCAGCCAGGACAAACGCTGCCCCGCGGCCACCGAGGAGGGTTTCCTCAAACAGGTGCCGCAGGCGCGAACCTTCCGGCGCTCCGCGCAAGGCGACATCCTGCCCGGCCTGCGTGCCGCGGTGCGCTCGTTGGGCGAGCAGAAGGGGGTGGCTTTGCCGCCGCCGCCGGGCGGTCTGGCGGATCTGCCGGTGGTGGAACTGCCGGCCAAGCCCGATGGCGACAGCGACGACGACACCTTCGTGATCTTCGTCTCCGGCGATGGCGGTTGGGCCGGCCTGGACGAAGAGGTGGCCGACGCGCTCGCCGCGCAAGGCATTCCGGTGGTCGGCCTGGATTCGCTGCGTTACTTCTGGACCGAGCGCACGCCGCAAGGCTTTGCCGACGACCTGGATCGCATTGCCCGCATCTATGCGCAGCGCTGGGATCGTCAGCGCGTGGTCTTGATCGGGTTTTCGCAGGGCGCCGACGTGCTGCCGGCGGCCATCAACAAACTGCCGGCGGCGACCAAGCAGAACCTGCGCATGACGGCGCTGTTGTCGGTCGGCAAGCTGGCCGACTACGAATTCCATGTCAGCAATTGGCTGGGCTCGGACGACGAGGGCCTGCCGATCGCGCCGGAGATACAGCGTCTGCCGGCCGGCACGACGGTGTGCATCTACGGCCAGGACGACGGCGATGCGCTCTGCCCGGACCTGCCCGCAAACGCGGCCAAGCGGGTCGCACTGCCGGGCGATCACCATTTCAAGGGCGATTACGCGACCCTGGCCAAGACGATCATGGACCAGTTGCACGCGCTGTCGAAATAAGGCGCAACACCGGTTGCTTTGATGCGCGCGCCGACGTGTCGATGTCGGCGTCTTGACGCTGTACGTCGCTGCCGAAGGCGATGTACAGAAGTCCGATCATTCAATTCCGCCGCCGTGCTTTCCGCCCCGGCGATTCCTTTCGGCCGCCGGCGATGGCATGCGTGCAAACGCCCGCAGCGACATGCGCAAGGTTGGTGAGCGGCCGCGGTGCCGCATCCGGTGTCGGGATGCAGGTGAATCCATCCATGCAAGCGCTCTGGCTGGATCCAGGCCGCCGCACGGTCCCGCCCTCGAATGCGGCACCGCGCCTTCACGTTTCGCCCCCGTTTCTTGGCAGGCCAGCATTGCAGGAACCGAGTGCGCCTGCGCTTCCGGCATCCGCAGTGACCAGTGCCGCCAGACCCGCAGGCCTGGCGCCAGCGTCCCGCCAGGCCTTACTCCTGCCGCCCAGGATCGGCCGAGATCAGGCGGGTGACATCCAGCAAGGCGGCCGGCAGATGCATGCCGCCGGGGGCGACCAGGTAGCGCGGGCGCCAGGTCGGGGCGAACTTCGACTTGAAGCGGCGCAGACCGCTGAATCCGTAGAAGCGCTCGCCGTGCCGCGCGACCAGGCTGGCGAAGCGGTTCCAGCGCCCGGCCAGGCGATGTTCGGCCAGGCCCGACAACGGCGCCATGCCCAGCGAGAACCGCGTGTAGCCGTTGGCCTGGCCCCACAGGAACAACTCGATGAACAGGAAGTCCATGGTGCCCTTCGGTGCCTGCGCGCTGTGCCGCATCAGGTCCACCGAGAGTTCGCCACCGGCCGGTGCCCACCACACATTGGCGAATGCCACGATCTGGCCTTCGGCCTCGGCCACCGCCACTGGGAAGCGACGCAGGTAATCCGGATCGAAGCTGCCCAGCGAGAAGCCTTTCTCTTCGCCGGATTTTTCTTCCAGCCATTGTTCCGACACCTCGGCCAGGCGCGGCAATACCTCCTCCACCTGTTCGGGCGGCAGCATGCGGAAGCTCAGGCCGCCGCGCTTGCCGCGGTTCCAGGCCTGGCGCAGGTCGGCACGGTCGCGGCCTTCCAGGGTGAAACCCTCCAGCGGCACGATCGCCTCTTCGCCCAGCTTGACCAGGGTCAGGCCCATGTCGAGATAGGTCTGCCAGTACCGTTCGCCGACCTGGTAGAACACCGGGCGCAGGCCCATGTGGTCGGCCTCTTCACGGAAGCGCCAGATCAGCGCGCACGCCACCTCCGGCGGACCGACCGGGTCGCCCATGGAAATCAACGAACCGCCATAGCGCTGCATCATCACAAAGCCACGGCGCTGCTCATCCAACAAAAACGCCTTGTCGCCGGTCAGCGCCAGGCAGGCCTGGGTATCGGTGCTGGTGGCCAGGATCGGTGCCAGCGTCTGCAGCGTCTGGGCATCGGCGGCCGGCATCGGCCTGCGCCCACCACGCAGCAGGCGCGCCATGCCGAACACGATCACGCCCACGCACAAGATCAGCGCGGCGCGCAATGCGCGCGGCGCATTGGCCGAGGTGGCGAACTGCCACCACAGATCGTTGCTGTATTCGACATGGCTGTAGACGAAGAACAGCAGCCAGAACGTGGCCACCAGCACCAGGCCCAGGTTGCTCAGCCAGCGCCATGACCAGGCTTCGTCCAGCAGCGCGCCCTGGCGATAGAACTCGCGCCGTGCCGCCCACAGCGCAACTGCTGCCAGCGCCGCCGACAACGACACCGAGATATGGCTGCCGCGCAGCAGCGCCAATGGCGGCAGCAGCAGGCACACGCCCAGCGCCAGCACCCAGGCCGCATGGCTGCGGCGCTGCAGGCCCTGGCCGATCAGCAGCAGCATCATGCCGCCCAGGCTGACCAGCAGGTGCGAGGTTTCGATCAGCGGCAGCGGCGCCACTTCCTGGCGCGCGCGCGGTGTCGGCAGGGTGCCGTCGATCACCAGCGCGGCACCCACCGCAAACACCGCCAACGCCAGAATCTGCGGCAGCCACGGGCGCAGGGTCTTCCACACGGTGCGCGCGGTGCTGGCGCCGACGCGTACCGGCGCGCGCAGCCCGGAGGCGGCCGCCATGGCCACGGAGATCAGCAGCGGCACGATGTAATACGTGACGCGGTAAGCCAGCGCCGCCGCCAGGACCGCGGCAGGGGTCACGTGCGGCAGCAGTTTGAGCAGGCTCCACTCGAACACGCCCAGGCCGGCCGGCACGGTGGAGATCAGCCCGGCCACCACGGCCACCAGCCAGATGCCGATGAAGCCGAAGTAGCCGGTACCGGGGTCCGGCGGCAGCAGCACGTAGAACGCGGCCGCGGCCAGGCCCAGCTCCACCACGCTCAGTGCGGTGACGCCCAGGACCGTGGTGCGGTCCGGTAACCAGAACCGGTGGCTGCGGATGCCGAACTCGCGGCCCTGTTTGCCGACCAGCGCCAGCATGGCGCCGTAGCCGACCAGCAGGACGATGCCGGCGATGCGGATGGCCTGCGCGGTGATCGGCAACGCGCGCGCGGCCGCTTCCGGTTCCAGCAGCAATGCCAGACCCAGCAGCACCCAGGCCCCGAAGATGAAACCAAGTGTGCTCATCAGCACCACCTGGCCGATCTCGGCCAGGGTCAGGCCCACGCTGCCGTAGCCGCGCAGGCGCACGGCGCCGCCGGTGAGAGCGGCAAAGCCCAAGGTCTGCCCGACCGCATGCGCCATGAAGGCAGTGATGCCCACCCGTGCCGGATGCAACTGCTTGCCGGTGCGCTTGAGCCCCACCCAGTCGAAGCCGACCAGGCACGCGTAGCTGCTCAAGCCGAGCAGCAGCGTCAGTGCGATCTGCCCCGCACCCAGCGCACGGAACGCGTGCCGGATCTGGCGATAGCCGTGGTCGGTGAACTGCGACGACAGCGCATGCAGGGCCATCGCCAGGATCGCCAGGCTGATGATGACCGGCAGGGCGCGACGCCAACCGCTGGCGGAGCTTTCGGAGGACGTGGAGGTATCCGTCATGAGGGCAACGGGATCTGCTGAAAGGGAAGAAGGGTGCATGCACGAGATGTGCCGCGCGCGCGTTTGCAATGCATGGGCCGGTCGGGTTGAGGGTGCATGCCGCGTGGTTGCGAAGGTGCCGACATCCGGTGAACGCCGTGGTTCGATCGTACCGACACAGTATCTGTGCGGGCCGGCCGCGCGCATCATAGGGCAAAGCCGCACACACTTGCCGAACGAACACGACAGGACCGCCATGACAGTTGGAAGGCAGACAGGCTGCTGATGCGCAATCCACCCGATTCCCCAAGGTTTGCGCCCCACGCGCGCGCCATGCCGCCGCGCTGGCGCGGCTCCGCCGGCCGCATCGCCGCGGCCGCGGGCATGGTCTTCATTGGGCTGGTGCTGGTGCTGCAATGGCTGCGCGGCGATCTATGGTGGGTGGATGCGCAACTGAGCGCCTATCTGCACGGCCCGTATGGCCTGTTGCTGCGCACCGCCTACTGCCTGTTGGCCGCCACGATGGCGTGGCTGGCGCTGGGCCTGTATGCGGCATTGGCGCCGGCCGCGCGCAGCCGCACCGTGCTGGGTTTGTTCTGGATGGCCGCAGTGGGCCTGTGCATGGTCTCGATCGGGGACAGCTGGATGCCCGAGCTGGCACCGGAGGCAGCGGCGATGGTGCATGTGCTGTCGGCGGATACGACGTTTCTGTGCGTGATTGCCGCGGTGTTGCTGCAGTCGTGGTACTTCCGACGCGATGTGCGGTGGCGTGCGCACTTCCTTCGGCCTTTCTGCTGGGCTGGGCCGCGTTTGCGGTGTTGCTGTTCCATGTCACGGTGACGAGCGCACCTCTGGGCACCAGCCAGAAGATCGCCATCGTGCTGATCGTGGTGTGGATGGTGCGCGCGGGCACCGTGTTGGCGCGCTGCGAGCGCGACGGGGCTGCACGTCTGCCGCATTCGCGGGACAATGCAGGGGTCAATCAACCGTAGGAAGCCTGAAATGCTGCAGCGATTCGATGCGGGTCCGCGTATGTCCGAAATGACCGTCCATGCCGGCGTGTGTTACCTGGCCGGCCAGATTGCCGAGGACACCAGCCAGGACATCACCGGGCAGACCCGCCAGGTGCTGGGCGAGATCGACAAGCTGCTGGCGCTGGCGGCCAGCGACAAGACCAAGATCCTGCGGGCGGAAATCTTCCTCGCCGACATCGCCGATTTCGATGGCATGAACAAGGCCTGGGACGAGTGGGTGCCGCACGGCTTCACGCCTGCCCGCGCCACCGTTGAAGCCAAGTTGGCGCGGCCGGAGTGGAAGGTGGAAATCGTGGTGACCGCTGCGGCGGGCTGAGCGCGCCACTGGGTGCGGCGCTTGAAGCGGCGCGCGATGGCACGCACCGCTTCAGCGCAACCAAGTGACTGCTGCGCGGTTATCGCAGTGCGCGCACGTATGCACGCACGGTGCATGGTGGCCTGCAGTCATGTTCGCAACCACTGCCGGCGCTGCAGTCAGCGCTTGACGAAGCGGTAATGCGCCACACCCCATTCGCGGCCTTGGTCGTAGCCGAACAATTCCGCGCATGCCAGCCAGAACATCCGCCAGCGCTGCCACCAGCGCTGCGCATCGTCGCCGTAGGTCTGCTTCAGCAGCGGCATGATCTGGTCGCGGTGGCGGTCCTGGTTTTCCAGCCAGGCGTTGGCGGTCTTTTCGTAATGCTCGCCCGACAGCACCCAGCGTTGTTCGATCACCACATCTTGCTGGAAATGCAGCAGGGTATCGGCCGCCGGCATCAGCCCGCCGGTGAAAAAGTGCCGGCCCATCCAGTTGTCTTCGCCTGCCACTTCGAACGGGTAGGCCAGATCGCGGTGGCAAAAAATGTGCACGAACAGCTTGCCGCCCGGTGCCAGCCAGCTGCCGACGCGCGCGAGCAACTCGCGGTAGTTGCGCATGTGCTCGAACATTTCCACTGACACCACGCGATCGAAGTCGCCCGGTGGCAGGGTCAGCGCGTTGACGTCGGCAGTGATCACCTGCACGTTGCCCAGCCCGCGGATGCGGCACTGCTCGAGGATATGCGCGCGCTGCGGGCGTGAGTTGGAGACTGCCGTGATGCTGGCATTCGGATAGCGCTCGGCCATCCACAGCGTCAACGAGCCCCAGCCGCAGCCTAATTCCAGGATGCGCTGTCCATCGGCCAGCTCGGCGCGTTCGCCGTACAGCGCCAGCATGCGTTCTTCGGCGGCATCCAGAGTGGGCGTGGTGGCGTCCCAATAGCAGCTGCTGTACTTGAGCCGGCGGCCCAGGCACAGGGTGAAGAACTGCGGCGGCAATTCGTAATGCTGGCGATTGGCCGCATCGGTTTCGATCGCGATTGCGCTGGCGCGCAGGCTGTCGATGAAGGCGCGCTGGCGCTCGCCGTTGGCATCGGCATCGTTGCCGCGCTCATCGCGCAGGCGCTGCGCACATAGGCGACGGATGCCGTAGCGCAAGACCGCATCGGGCAGCACGCCGGATTCGGCGAGCCGCGTGGCGAAGGCTTCTTCGGGCTGCGCGGAGGGCGGGACGATAACGGTAGACATGCAACTCTCCAGGCAAATCAGGACGAAGGGGGAAGCGGAAAGAACGCGCTGGTGCTGCGCTGGTACTGGGCATAGTCCTCGCCACGCGAGCGCAGCGCCTGTTGCTCGGTGTAAGGAATGCCGGTGAAGCGATACAGAAACACGAACATCACCACCGGCCCGAGCGCGCACAGCGCCACCGGCCACGGGCCTGCACCGACGGCCAGCGCCAGATACGCGAACCAGTGCACGAACTCGAAAAAGTAATTTGGGTGGCGCGAATAACGCCATAGTCCGGCGCGACAGGTCTTGCCGCGATTGGCCGGGTTGGCCTTGTGCGCCGACAGCTGCCGGTCCGCCAATGCCTCGCCACCGACTGCGATCAACCACACGACGATCGCGATGCCTGTCCATACGCTCCATTGCGCGTTTGGGTTGCTCGCAGCGGCCAGGAACGGCACCGCAAATAGCACCACCACCACCGCCTGGGCCAGGAAAAAGCCAAGGAACTTGCTCTGGCTGCCGTTCCAATGTTCGCGCAACGCGCGGTAGCGGCCGTCTTCGTGCGGGTCACCGAACACGCGCACCCCCAGATGCAGCGCCAGACGCGCGCCCCACACGCCCCCAAGCACCGCCACCAGCACGCGCGGCAGCACCGCGCCATCGGACATCCACGCACAATACGGCGCAGCCACCGCCAGGCAGCCCGCCCACAACACATCGACCGGGCCGGCGTTGCCGCTGCGACGCTGCCATAGCCAGCCGATCACCATCACCACGCTTGCGAATACGCCCACATGCAGCAGCGGCCAGGCATTCATTGCAGTTCTCCAGTGGGGTCATCGGGCAATGGTCGCGCCAGCCGGCGTGCATACAGCGACAACACGCCGCAGGCCACGCCCCAGCCGATGCCCACGGCAAGCACGGCATGCAGGTAAGGCGCTTGAAATTCCACCGCATGCCAGCTGCGTTGCGCCAGCCAGTACGAAAACGGCCCGAAGATGGCGCCCAGCAGCACCGCCAGCCACGGCCGCTGCATTGCCGTGGCCAGCGAATGGTTGAGGGTGAGCGCAAAGCCCAGCCACAACGCCAGGATCCACGGCGGCGCCAGCAGGCTGCCCGGCCACGGCGCGGCGTAGCGCACCCAATTGCCCGCGGCGAGCGTGGTGTCCAGCAGCAAGCCCAGCGATAAGGCTGCCACCACTAACTGCACGTCGCCGGGCGCGCGTCGCGATGGCCACAGCTGGTACAGCGCAAATGCGGCCAGCACCAGCAGCGTTGGCCAGATGCGCGCATGCGCAGCGGAACTGACCGCTACCAGCCACAGCACCTGCAGGCCGAGGTAGTTGCCGAGCTGCTTCATGCGTCGGCGGCAAGGCCCGGTACGAACTGCGGCGGGCGCGCACCGGGCTTGCTCAGCCACAAATGCACATCGCCGATCGAGCGTTCCAGAAAACCGGCTTCGCAATAGGCCAGGTAAAACTCCCACATGCGGATGAAGCGCTCGTCGTAACCCAGCGCACGCACCTGCGGCAACTGCGCCATGAAACGCTGCCGCCACGCGCGCAAGGTCAGCGCGTAGCTCGGGCCGATGTCTTCCAGATTGAACAGGCGCAGATCGCTGGCGCGCGCGATCGCGCCGGTCATCGCCGCAACCGAAGGAATGAAGCTGCCCGGGAAAATATGCCGTTTGATGAAGTCCACCGAGTGCAGCGCCTGCTTGTAGCGGTGGTCTTCGATGGTGATGGCCTGGATCAGCGCTTCGCCATCGTCCGCCAGCAGGCTGCCGACCTTGGCGAAGTAGGTGTCCAGATACTGGTGGCCGATGGCTTCGATCATCTCGATCGAGACCACGCGGTCGAAGCGGCCTTCCAGGTCGCGGTAGTCGCGCAACAGCACCGTCACCCGATCGCTCAGCCCTGCCGCGGCGATGCGTTGGTTGGCCAGCTCGAACTGCTCGCGCGAAATGGTGGTGGTGGTAACGCGGCAGCCGTGTTCGCGTGCGGCGTGCAGCGCGAAGCCGCCCCAGCCGGTGCCGATCTCCACCACATGATGGTGCGGCGCCAGGCGCAGTTTCTGGCAGATGCGTTCGAGCTTGCGGGTTGCTGCGCGCTCCAGCGCCGCTTCGCCCTGCGCCTCTTCGCCATCGACGAAGATGGCCGACGAGTACATCAGGTTTTCATCCAGGAACAGCTTGAACAGCGGGTTGCCCAGATCGTAATGCGCGGCGATATTGCGCCGGCTGCCGCTGCGGGTATTGCGCGCAAACGCATGCAGGCTGCGCATGGCCCAGCCGCCCAAACGCGCGGTGCCGGTCTCCATCGCGTCCAGCCGCTCGCGGTTGCGCAGCAGCAGCCGCATCAACGCCACCAGGTCGTCGCACTGCCATTGCCCGTCCATATACGACTCGCCCGCACCGACGCTGCCGTTGAGCGCCGCCTGCCGATAGAAGCCGGGATCGATCACGCGCAACTGCATCTGCAAGGCCTGCGCGCCAGTGGCCGTGCCAAGTGTGGTGACGGTGCCGGCTTCGTGCAGCTGCAGTTGCCCATCGCGCAACTCGCCAAGCGTGGCCAGCAGGCGCTTGCGCAGCAGGCGGTCCGTCCAGGAGGCCGCGCGCGGCGCGGCGTGATCGGGCAGGGACGTGGCGTTCATCGGGGTTCTCGCACAGGCGGGTGAGGGTGGTCGTGGACGGGGTTGCCGCGCAGCCACAGGCGCAGGGCCTGCCAGTGGATGGCGACCACCACCCACACCGTCATCAACGGATAGGCCAGCAACGTGCGCGCCAGGTTGCGCGCGGTGAGCGGTTGACGCTGCAGCACCAAGGTGGCGTCGAAGCGGCGCGTGCCGCTGTTGTCGATGGAACCGCCGGCATCGTCGCCAACGGTGTCCAGCACATCCATGTGCACGCGCAACTGCGCATCCGGCACGCTGAAGCGCCAGTCGTAGCAGTGCTGCATGCCCATGAACGGCGAAACGTGGAAGCGCTTGTCGAAGCGCCACGCGTGCACATCGCGATGTGTGCGCGCCTGCGCGACCGGCAGCACGTAGGTGTGGCGCTGCTGCCAGGGGGTGTTGGTGATTTCGGCCACGATCCAGCGCAGGCTGTCGTGGCGATCGAAGCAATAGTAGAAGCTGACCGGGTTGAACACGTGGCCGAAATAACGTAGGTGCGTCAACAGCCGGATCGCGCCTTCGGGGCGCTCGCCGGTATGCGTCTGCACGCAGTCGCGCACGGCCTGGTCCAGCGGAATGTTGGCATCGCCCAGATAGTCGCTGCGCCGGAACTGCGCCAGATTGGCGCGCCCCACCGACCACAACCAGCGTCGTGCGAACACCTGGTCCAGCTCGGACAGATCCAGGTACATCAGGAACAGGCGATAGCGAAAGTGCAACGCCTTGGGCATGAAGCGCCGGTGTCGCACCCAGCCGGTGTAGATCGCGCTGCGCAACGGCCCCGCCACGCGACCGGCACCGCTGCCCTCGGCAGGGGGCAACGGCACCGCGTCGTGGTGGGCGTCGCGCAGCAGCTGCATCACCAATGCACTCCCAGGCCATGCGCGACGTCCACGCCGCTGCGCAGGCCGTCTTCGTGGAAACCGAAGCCCCACGCGGCGCCGGCAAACCAGGTGTGCTGCACGCCCTGGATGTCGGCCTTGCGCGCTTGTGCCGCCACTGCCGCCGCGTTCTGTACCGGATGGCGGTAGCGCATGCGCCGCAGCACCTTGCCGGGGTCGATCTCGTGATTACGATTGAGGCTGACGATGAACGGCTGCGGTGACGCGATCGACTGCAGTGCGTTCATCCAGTAGCTCACCGTGCAGGCGGCATCCGGGTCGGCCGGCACGTGCGCGTTCCATGCGGCCCAGGCGCGCCGGTCGCGCGGCAGCACGCTGGCATCGGTGTGCAGCACGGTATCGTTGTCCTGGTAGGTGATGCCGCCCAGGATGTGTCGTTCGGCCGGCGTGGCGTCGCTGAGCAGACCCAGCGCATCGTCGGCATGGCAGGCCAGCACCACGTGGTCGAAATGTTCCTCGCAATGCGAAGCTTTCACTACCACGCCATTGGGCGTGCGGCGGATCGACTGTACCGGCGTGGACAGGCGCTCGATCACCTGCCAGCGCCGCCGCAGCGCACGCACATAGCTGTTGGACCCGCCACGCACCACCTGCCACTGCGGGCGCCCGCTCAGTTGCAGCATGTGGTGATTGGCCATGAAACCGATCAACTGGCCCATCGGAAATTCGAGAATGGTCTGCGAGGGCGAGGACCACAGCGCGGAGGCCATCGGCACCAGGTGCTGGTCGCGGAACGCATCCGAATAGCCGTGCCGCTGCAGATACGCGCCCAGCGTGCTGAAACGCTCGTCGCTGTGCAGCACCGCCGGTGCTTGGCGATAGAAGCGGCGCAGGTCGGCCAGCATGCCCCAGAAGCGCGGACTGACTAGGTTGCGGCGCTGGCAGAACAATCCGCCCAGGCTGCCGGCGTTGTATTCGAGACCGCTGCGTGCATCGTGGACCGAAAAGCTCATCGTGGTCGGCTGCGCGGCCACGTCCAGCTCGGCGAACATGCGGGTGAGCAGCGGGTAATGCTGCGGATTGAACACGATGAAGCCGCTGTCCACCGCGTAACGCTGACCGTCCAGGTCGATGTCGTGCGTGTGCGTATGCCCGCCCAGATAATCGGCGGCCTCGAATAAGGTGACCTCGTAGCGCCGCGACAACAGCCACGCTGCACCGAGGCCGGCGATTCCGCTGCCGACCACGGCAATTCTGCCCTCGCTCATCGTTTCACCCGTTCGGCGCGCTGGGTGAGCAGCTTCGGCATCGGCTTGAGGTCCCACACCAGCCCCACCCACGACATCGCGGTGAGTCCGTACCAGGTCATGTCGTATTCCCACCATCGCAATCCCTGGCGCGCCGAGCCGGGAAAGAAATGGTGATTGTTGTGCCAGCCTTCGCCGAAGGTGAGCAATGCCAGCAGCCAATTGTTGCGGCTGTCGTCGCGGGTGTCGAAGCGCCGGCTGCCGAAACGATGCGCCAGCGAGTTGATGGTGAAGGTGGCATGGAACAACGCCACGGTGGAGATCACAAAGCCCCACACCAGCAACTGCGCACCGCTGGTCTCCAGCGCGGGCGCAGCTACTGCCAGCCAGTTGCCGAGCAGGTAGAGGCCTAGCGCCAGCAGCACCGGCATCACGATGTCGAAGCGGTCCAGAAAGCGCAGTTCGGCAAAACGGCGCAGGTCGGGGATCACTTCCCAGTCGGTGCGGAAATTGCGCGGGGTCAGGAACCAGCCGGTATGGCTCCACCAGAAGCCGTGCTGCGCCGGCGAATGCGGATCGCGCCCGGTGTCGGTATGCCGATGGTGGTTGCGATGATGCGCCGCCCACCACAACGGCCCGCGCTGCACGCAGGTGGCCCCGATGGCGGCGAACACGAACTGCAACACTCGCGAAGTCTTGAAGGCGCGGTGCGAAAAATAGCGGTGATAAAACCCGGTGAGCGCGAACATGCGCAGCGCGTACAACGCCACGGCCATGCCCACCGCAAACCAGGACGCACCGACCCAGAACACTGCCAGGCAGGCCAGGTGCAACGCGATAAAGGGCACCGCACGTAGCCAGTCGATGCGATCGGCACGCGCTGGGTCCAGGGGCTCGTTGGTTTGCGAATCCACCCAGCGACGCAGGCTGCCGACCCGTGCGGCCAGGCCGCCGCGTGGCGGTGCGGTGGCGGGCTGCGGCGCTGCGGCGTGAGGGTCCAGGCCAGTGCTCGGCACGCGTGATTCTCCATAGGTAGTCGTGACCCAGTACGGACGCTGCCGGCAAACAGATGCACCAGGCCGCTTGATCGTCGCATGCATGGGTGGGGTTCGCTTGGCGTTGCGAATGAATCGCGCAGCTGCGCACACATTGCCCGCGCCAGCGCATACCGGCGTGGATGAGGCTGTTTTGGAAGGCCTCGCCTGCGACGTGCCCGCAGGCGAGGCTAGGCGCGTTGGATCAGGGAGCCATCGCCAGCGTGCTGATGCCGCCCTTAGCCACCACCGTACCGGTGGCAACGCCACCGGGCGCGCCACCCGGCGGCTCCAGCGTGACGGCCAGAATGGCTTCGTTGCTCAACATGGGCATCAACTGATCAGGAATCTGCGCACGGCGTGCACGTTGATCGTCGAAGGTCCCCATCGAATGCGCCTTGCCATCGGGGGTGATCAGCCACAGCTCCGGCACCTTGTCGGCGGTGGCGGTGCGGTCCAACGGCGTCACCGTGATGGTGTGCTTGTCGGCGTCCATCAAGGCCACATAACCCGGGCGACCGTCTTCGGTGGCCAGGGTCGAGGTCATGGCGATCCCGGTCGCGGCAGGGGGATTGGTCGCAGGCGGGGGGACCGGGGTCTGCACCACCTCGCCAGTGGGCGGCGGCTGCACCGGTGCCGGCGGCGTACGCACGTTGAGCAGGGCGAGCACGCAGACCGCTGCAGTGGCCAGGCCACCGACGCTGGCCCAACGCCAGAACCGCACGCTGTTCCACAACGGCGCCGCAGGCGCGGACGTGCCGACCGGCGCTGCAGAAGGCACCGCGCGTAAGGGCGTATCGAAGCCCAGCGCCTGGCGCACGCGCACCCACACCTGATCCGGCGGCGTCTGCGCGACGATTTCTTCCAGCAGCGGCGACAGCAGTTCCTGCCACTGCAGCACTGCCTGGGCGAACTGGCCGTCGGTGGCGATGCGTTGTTCGGCCGCCAGGCGTTCTTCCGCGCTCAGCAGGCCAAGCACGTATTCGCCGGCAAGCACGTCGCGTGGCGGTTCCTGGTCGATGGGAAAGGGCGTACTCATCGTTCCAGACATGCCTTGAGTTTGGCCAGACCCCGACGGATCCAGCTCTTGACCGTGCCGATCGGCGTATCGGTGCGCGCGGCGAGTTCTTCGTAGGTGATGCCTTCGAAGAACGCCGTGCGAATCAACTCGCTGCGCGGCGGTTCCAGCTCGGCCAGGCAGTGATCGATGCGCCGGCGCGTGCTGGCGCGCTCGGTGCGATCCAGCGGCGAGGCATCGCTGGCACGCAGTTCGCCGGCATCGTCCAGCGCCACGTTGCGGCGCTGCGGCGCGTTGGCGCGCAGATGGTCGATGGCCTTGTTGCGCGCGATCATCGCCAGCCACGTGAGCCCGCGTGCGCGGCTCGGGTCGAACTGTCCGGCCTTGTGCCAGATCAGCGTGAACACGTCCTGCAGCACCTCTTCGGCTTCGGCACGTTGCGGGATCATCCGCAGGCACACGCCGAACAGCTTGGCGGAGGTTTGCCGATACAGCGCTTCGAAAGCATGCCGGTCGCCGCCGGCGGTTGCGGTCAGCAGGCGTCCGGTCTCATCGTCGTCGTGGCCAGGAATGGCACTCATGCGGTCGGGCGTTGGGTGAGGTGGGGGCGATGCTACCGGACTGGGCCGAGCGTGTCTTTCACTTACGCTGGAACCACAGCAGCACCGCGGCAAGCAACAACAAGATCTCCACCCCGGCAAGCGCAACAGTGGGCGCAGAGACCGGCCACAAGCGCGAGACGCTGCGGAACAGCACGATGGGGGCATAGAACGCCAGGGCGACCACCAGGCCGGTGCGGGCTTGGTCGATCCACGCGAAGTAGCCGAACAGGAACGCCATGCCCAGCTGCAGCCCGCCGTAGATGACCAGATACTCCGACTGCCCGGCCGGCGAGAGCTGGGTATAGCCCACGGCCGTTGCGGTCTTGGCTGGAGAGAGCGTGCACCACACCGCCAGAACGAAATAGAGCACTGCATTGATCCAGAGATAGGCTTTTGCCACGACGCTGCTCCTGTACGGGGAATGGGTGCCCGGGCCGTTGTACGCAAGCGCGCGTGGTCGGACGTGAAGATGGCGCGGGCGTGCGTCACGAGGCGCTGCACGACGTGGCCAGCGGTTGCTCGCGCGCTTCGCGCAATTCCTCGGCACTGGCCGCGCGCGCAGGGGTGTCCGGGAACACGATGCGCACGTGCGGATAGTGGCCGTTCGCATCGCGCAGATTGCCGACCCCGCGGAACTCGAGCAGCCGCTTGTCGGCGAGCGAATAACGCACCTCCAGCGATGGCACTGCCGCGCCGTACCAGGCATCCAGACTGATGCGGAAGCGCCGCTGGCCGTCGGCATCGCCCAGGCGTTCGACCCGGAAGCCCACCTGCCGCTGCAGGCTGGGCAGCACGAAGTCCACCTTTTGCGGCGCGCGTGCGATGGCGTCCCACTGCTCGCGCAGATAGGCGTCGAACCCGGCATCGATCACCCGCGCGCCGGCGCCAGGCGGCAGCGCGGTGCGGCGTTCGGGTTTGCCTGGGGCGAGCTGATACATTTCGCGAACACCGTCGCGTTGGCGCACGCCTTCGCGATATCCGTCGCGTCCATCGATCAGGCTGAAGTCGGGCGAGCTGCCGCCGCCGTCGACCTGCTTGCGCGCAAACGCTCGCCCGTCCGGGCAGCGGTACAGCACCAGCCGCCCGCCATCGTCGAGCAACCAGTGCGACTCGCGATACCGCAACGCGCCGCTGTCGCCATCGAAGGCATCGCCGTCCACCCGCGTCACCGCGGCCGCGCCGAGCGGCAGGCTGCCCAGCACCAGCAGCAACAACGGCGGAATCGGCCGGCAACGGACGGTGAGCGCGGCGAGGGTGGCGGCAAGTGGACGCATCGGCGGATCCTCGATGGGAGTGCCTACCAATACGGGCGCGGCCGCAGCACGGATGCGCCGGCTGCGTCAGGGCGTTCCTGACGGCGCTGGCGCGGTTGGCCTATGGAGTAGTTGGTGATGGCGCTGGCAGTGCTGCAGCGTCACGGCGTCGTGTGGCAACCGGTGCTCTTGCCGCATGGGCGAGCGAGAGTGACGACAAGCGTGGTGGCACATGCCAGGCGCGCGCGCGTGGTGCAAGGTTTCGAACGGTGGGTGCATGCGCGCAGCGCGATCAGGTTGTCCTGCGCAGTCTGCGGTTAGCTCATTGCCACCGGTCCGCAGCGTGGCGCCGCGACATGCCGGTGGCGCAGGTCTGCATGCGCATGCGACTGGCGCGCAGCCGATGCGGTCGTACCCCGGAGATTCGGACGACTGCCAGGCCGCTTGCGGCGGTGTCGATGTTCTTCGTGCCGGCCTTCCAACCTGGATGCGGCAGCGCACTGATCGAGCGGGGCTCGCCTGCGTGTCGTGCAGCTTGAATCCGCCTATCGCAGCGGGTGGTCATGCTGGCATGCGCGCCAATCCACGACCACGCAGGCACCGACTGGGCGCGGTATCGCGCTGGCCGCCGCGCTCAGCCGGTTGGATGCAACGCGATGCAATCCACCGGGCAAGCCGGCAGGCACAGTTCGCAACCGGTGCACAATGGCGCGATCACCGTATGCATGTGCTTGGCGCCGCCGACGATGGCATCCACGGGGCAAGCCTGGATGCACTTGGTGCAGCCGATGCAGTCGGCTTCCACGATCCAGGCCACCTGCGGCAGTTTATGTACCCCGCGACTGCGATCGTAGGGACGTGCCGGCACGCCCAGCACCTGCGCCAATGCGCGTGCCCCGGCATCGCCGCCGGGCGGGCAGTGATCGATCGACGCCTGGCCCTCTGCCATCGCCTGCGCATACGGACGACAGCCGTCATACCCGCATTGCCCGCATTGGGTCTGCGGCAGCAGGCGGTCGAGGCGTTCGACCAGATCGGGAGCAGGGGCGGGCGTCGCGGCCATCTCAGTGCAGCAAATTGCCGCGATACCAGCGTTGTTGCGCAAGTGCGAGCATCGGTTTGTCTTCGCGGCTGTCGCCATACGCGTGCACGCAGTCGTACCGATGCAAGTCGTAGTGACTGCGAATCCGCGCGACCTTGTGCGGCCCGCAGTCGCCATCGGCATAGCGCCCGCTCAGCACGCCTGCAGCGTGTTCGAGCCGATTGCAGATCAGCGACAGCCCGTGCCGGGTGCACCACGGTTGCAGATACAGATCCAGCGACGCCGACACCAGCACCACTTCATGCCCCTGCGCCTGGTGCCAGTCGATGCGTTGCATCATCTCCCCGCGCAGCATGCCCGGCAGCGCAGTGCGCGCGTACTCGGCGCCATGCGCTTCCATCTCATCGAGCGAGCGGCCGCTGAAAACCAGCCGCGTCACCCGCGCGCGCAGTGCGGCTGCAGACACCACACCCATCCGGAACCCCAGCACCCATGGCCCCGCCTGCCATCTCGCTGCCGCAACCTGTGCCGGCGTTGCCACCTTGCGCAGGAAACGCCCATAGCTGTCGCAGGTGGTGATGGTGTGGTCGAAGTCGAACAGGGCCAGGTGCATGGGGGCTGGGATTGGGGAGTCGTGAGTCGGGATTGGTTAAAAGCGCGGTGACTGATTGTTCCCTTCTCCCTCGTGCTGGAGAAGGTGCCCCGCAGGGGCGGATGAGGGCACGCGCGAAGCCACGTGCAGTTACAACGACACTAGAGCTTCGCCCCGTACCCTCACCCCAACCCCTCTCCCGCAGGAGAGGGGCTTCACGCCCCGGACCGCATGGAAACAGGAGCTTGGTATCGGGCTTCTTTAAAACCCCGCACTAGTCAAAGATCGACGACGCATCAAATTTGTCTTGGGTCAGCAAGTCAGGTTTGGCTTTTACCAATCCCAAATCCCAACTCCCCAATCGCGTTACCTGACCGGCATGCCCGGCTGTGCGCCGCTGTCGGCATCCAGCAGCGCCAGGGCGCCGCCGTCGAAGCCGGCCGACAGGATCATGCCCTCGCTGATGCCGAAGCGCATCTTGCGTGGCGCCAGGTTGGCGATGAACACCACGCTGCGGCCCACCAACGTCTCCGGCTCGCCGTAGCTGCCACGGATGCCGGAGAAGATCTGCCGCTTGCCCAGTTCGCCGGCGTCCAGTTCGAAATGCAGCAACTTGTCCGAGCCGTCCACGAATTCGCACACCAGCACCTTGCCGATGCGCAGGTCGAGCTTGGCGAAATCGTCGATGCCGATGAGGCCGGGATTGGTGGTTTGGGATTCGGGATTCGCAACGGCGGCAGGCTTTGCGTCGGCCTTGCTCGGTGCGGACTTGGTGGTCGCAGCAGGTGCCGCAGGTGCGGCCATCGTGTCTTTGGAAGCGTCGGTCATGGCGTCGATCAGTTTGGGGTCGATACGGGTGAACAGGGCGGTGTAGGGCTGGATCGTGTGCGCCGTGAGCGGGCGGACCACGTCTTCCCAACTGGTCATCGGTGCCGACAGGAAGGCTTCGGCTTCGGCGCAGGTACGCGGCAGGATCGGCTTGAGCGCGGCCACCAGGATGTGAAACAGGTTCAGGCCCTGCGTGCACACCGACTGCAGCTGCGCATCGGCGCCGTCCTGCTTGGCGATCACCCATGGCTTGGTGTCGTCGATGTACTTATTGGCCTCGTCGGCCAGCGCCATGGTCTGGCGGATCGCGCTGGCTGCATCGTTGCGTTCGTAGGCCTCACGGATCGGCGCCAGCGCGGCGACGAAGCGGTCGTACTGCGCCGGGTCGGGCAGCGCCTCGGCCAGCTTGCCGTCGAAGCGCTTGCCGATGAAGCCGGCGCAACGGCTGGCCAGGTTGACGAACTTGCCCACCAGATCCGCATTGACCCGTGCGATGAAATCGCCCAGGTTCAGATCCAGATCGTCCACGCCGCCGGAGGACTTGGCGGCAAAGTAGTAACGCAGCGCCTCCGGTTCCAGGCCCACATCCAGGAAGGTCCGCGCCATCACAAAGGTGCCGCGCGACTTGGACATCTTGGCGCCGTCCACGGTCAGATAACCGTTGACGTGCAGGCGGGTCGGCGCGCGGTGGCCGGTGCCGTGCAGCACCGCCGGCCAGAACAGGCCGTGGAAATTGACGATGTCCTTGCCGATGAAATGATGCAGCTCGGTCTGCGTGCCGGCGACCAGATGCGCTTGGAAATCCTCGCCCATCTGCGCGCATAGCGTCTTGAAGCTGCACAGGTAGCCGATCGGCGCGTCCAGCCAAACGTAGAAATACTTGCCTGGCTGTCCGGGGATCTGGAAGCCGAAGTAGGGCGCATCGCGCGAGATATCCCACGCGCGCAGGCCGCCTTCGGCATCCAGCCATTCCTTGAGCTTGGCCTTGACGCCGGGCAATGCCACGTCGCCAGCCAGCCACTCACGCAGGAAACCGTCGAAATGGCCGACTTCGAAGAAGAAATGCTCCGAATCGCGCAGTTCCGGGGTGGCGCCGGAGATCACCGACTTCGGTTCCTTCAACTCGGTGGGCGAGTAGGTCGCACCGCAGACCTCGCAGTTGTCGCCGTACTGGTCGGGGCTGCCGCAGTTGGGGCAGATGCCCTTGATGTAGCGGTCCGGCAGGAACATGCCCTTGGCCGTGTCGTAGAACTGCGCCACCGAGCGCCGGCTGATGTGGCCTGCCGCCTCGAGCTTGGCGTAGAAGGCTTCGGTGAGCTCGCGATTGACCGGCGAATTGGTCGAATCGTAATGGTCGAAGGTCACCCCGAACGCGGCGAAATCGCGCTCGTGGCTGGCCTGGATGTTGGCGATGAAGGCTTCCGGGGTCACCCCGGCCCTCTCTGCAGCGAGCATGATCGGCGTGCCGTGGGTGTCGTCGGCACAGACGAACCAGGTCTTGTCGCCGCGCAACCGGCGCGCGCGCACCCAGATGTCGGCCTGGATGTAGCCGACCAGGTGGCCAAGATGCAGCGGGCCGTTGGCGTACGGCAGGGCAGTGGTGACGAGTGCGGTGCGGGTCATGGCAGGCGTAATGCGGGGGACACGCGATTATCGCATTAGTCGGGAAAGGGGCGGGAATGGGGAATGGGGATTCGGGAATCGGTAGAGGCAGGGTAAGTTTCTTGCGCTGTTGATGGGCGCCGGCCGTGGGAGCGCAATGGCGCTCACCCCTGCCTTTCAATTTTTCTCGCGGGCCGGCATTGCGGATTGGAGAACAAAAAAGGCGCCCCGAAGGACGCCTGCTCTGACGATTCCCGATTCCCCAATCCCGAATCCCGGCTACTCACGCACCCACGTCTGGGTACGGCCCAGCGCTTCGATGCCGACATAGCCGCGCATCTGCAGCTTCTTGCCGCCATCGGTGAGGGTGATCTTGGACTTGTAGGTCTTGCCCTTGGCCGGGTCGAGTACCGACCCGCCGCTCCACACCGCGGTGCCGTCGGGCTTGAGGCCCCACAGGATGGTCATGCCTTTGATCGGCTTGCCCTTGAGCGCGCCTTCGCACTTGTCGCAGACCGGGTTGGGCCCTTTGGACGACTGCAGGATCTCGACCACCTTGCCGCTCAGCGTGCCATTGGCGGCCTGCTCGATCTGCACCACCGATTTGGGCTTGCCGGTTTCATCGTCGATGGTCGTCCAGCGGCCCACCGGCGAATCGGCTGCATGGGCCATCAGCGAAGCGGCCGCCAGCGGCAGGGCGAGCAACAGGGTCTTGAAGGTCTTGCGCATGGTTCCCCTCCCAGGGTTTGCTAGGGCCGCCGTCGGCGGCCTGATCGCGAATGTATACCGCGGGGTATGGTGCGGGAAAGTCAGGGCGTTCAGTTTGAAACGGGGCAGCGCGATGCCGCCGTCGTCTGCTCGGCCATGAGGCGTGTTCGTCCCTGCTGGGTGACGATGCGGAACATTTCCACCTCGCACTCCTGCCCATGCGACAGGATGGTGGCGACATAATCCTGGCCGGTCTCAGGGACAAAGCTGCGGCTTACAGTACACAGCGGTGCGTTCATCACGCAGCGGTTGTCCATGCAGCCGCCTGCCGACAGGGAGAGGGTGATCGGCTCGCCTGCCTTGACCTGCGTTTCGGTTACGTAGCGTCCTCCGCTGACGGCAACGGCAGGTATCCCGATCTTCTGCCCTGCGCCGGTGCCGAACGGACCGGGCCGCGAGCCTGGTGCAATGCCGGCGCCACGTAGCGTTCCGCCGACGCATGTGCGGTTTGGATAAAGCACAGGTGCGGGTCGCTCGGTGACCAGGCGGACACGCGCACGCGGCCCATCGCGTGGCGCATCGAAGGTCGACAAGGAAATCGTCGCGCTGCGTGTCATTCCGCAGCCGGCCAGAAGCGCGACCAGCGCGGTGAGGAAAATGCGTCTAGTCGGCATGGCAATCGCCTGAAATCGGAACAACTTCCAGATCCGCCGGGGCAGCGCCGGTCTTGACGTCGATGACGGTGAGCAGACAACGTTGGTCATCGTAGAGCTGGCTGGCGACATAGTGCTCGCCAGGCGCGGGCGTGAATGCCAGCAGGTTGGTGCAATTGCTTGTGGTCAGGCTCCGACGACGCGAGTCGAGCGTTTGCACCATGCGTGCGCGTAAGAACAGTGGTCTGTCGGGGACAACCGAATACGCTTCGCGAGATTGATTGTTGCTCAACTTCCCGAGTACGCCGTTGACGGGCGGCGTCAGTGCGCCCAGAAATCCGCCATGGCCACCCTTTGCGCAGCTGGCATCGTCGAAGACATCGAAGTATTGGACAGGCTCGATCGGGATCAGGGCGGGCCTGGTGGGCTTGGCCAGCGTCAGGGTGGCGAACGGCTCGCCGGGTTTTGGCGCGACATAGCGCTTGGGGAAAAGAAAGCCGCAGCCGGCAAGCACGATCGCGACGGCGACAACGATGCGCAGGATGAAATGAAACATGCGTCAGGTCCGGCATGGCGTCTGTTGGTCTGTGCCGCATCCATGCCTGCGACGACGCTGCGGCGACATGCCGCCAGCGTCTCGATAACGGCCGTACGCTCCTGCGCTTGAGACACCTTCGCGAGGCGAAGCTCGGCGCGTGACGTGACGGGTACGCGTGCCTCACTGCACTGCGGTTGCGGCAGGCACAGGCGCTAGCCGATCTCGTACAACTCCAGCGGCAGCTCGTCCGGGTCGGCGAAGAAAGTAAAGCGGCGGCCGGTGTATTCGTCGATGCGGATGTCTTCGGTCGCCACACCGTGTGCGTTGAGATGCGCAACCGCCGCGTCCAGGTCGTCGACGCGGAACGCCAGGTGGCGCAAGCCGCGCGCTTCGGGGCGGCTGGGTCGCAGTGGCGCGTTGGGGAACGAGAACAGCTCGATCTGTCCGCCATCGGGCAGCGCCAGATCCAGCTTCCACGAGTCGCGCGCCTGTCGGTAATGCTCGTCGAGCACACGCAGGCCCAAAATGTCGCAATAGAACCGTTTGGAGACCGCGTAGTCGCCAGCGATGATGGCCACGTGGTGAATGCCGGCGAGCATCATGCGGGGCTCCGATGAAGTGCCCTCGACCAGCCGCGCGGTGCCGGCACGCTCGACGGCGCGTCGCACGTAAACGCAAGGCGCGTGCTCGCGATGCGGAACGCAGCAGCGTCATCGCACGCAGGTTGCCGTGGCATCGGCAGGATTGTGGGCAAGTCCACAGCAGGCAGGCCGTGCGCGGATGTTTGCGGAGCTGGAAGGCGATGGTGCGGCATGTCGGAGGGCTGGCAGAAACCAGTCGGCAGCATAACCGCCCGCTCGTTAGCCGCAGGCCCTGGTTCACGGCGCGCGTACGGCTGTGCCCGTTCGCGCACGGTCGCAGGATGGCCGATCGACATCGGGCGGGAGCGATGCACTGCGGGTAACGCGGCGCCCTGTGCGTGCACATCGAGGACAGCACGGCTGATTTGCCAACGGCCACTGCACGGACCTGCAGTCCCGCATGCGCGATTCCTGGACGCAGGTGCGGAAGGGCAGCGCAGCGCTGTCCGCCGACATCCTCCGCGTGGCAGGCCGATCTCAGGGGTTTGCCGATGGGTTGCACTGTCGACGCAACCGATGCTGGACACCGATGTCGTACCGGTGCGCGTTTGCATGACGCCGCCGCGGCATCGTCCTTCCATGCCAACCGAGCCTGCCAATGTCCATTCTTGCGTTTCAACCGGAGTATCTCAAATCCATCCCCCAGGGCGTGCATGTGATCCGGCACCCGGCCGGCACGCTGCCCGATCGCGACGCGATCGTCGCGGCCTTGCCGCGCACCGGGCAGGGCACGCCGCAATTGCATTACGACACGCTGTGGATCGGCGGCGGCCACGGCGATGTCGACAACCAAGGAGCACCGACCAAGTTAAACGACTGCACAGGTGTCGAAAAGGTCACGAGCTTCATCGAGGATCTGGTCACCATCGGCATCCGCACGCCAGCGCTGATCGTCGATAGCTGCTTTTCGCTGGCCTGGCTGCCGCAATTTGCTCCCTTGCTCACCGAGGACGGCATGTTTGCCGGCTGGTCGAGCATCTGCAACAGCAATCGCATCGAATCGCTGACATCGGGCCAGTTGCCCGCGTTAGTGGAGCAGCTCGAGACCGCGCTGGCGCAAGTGACCACGGCCGCGTCCAGCCAGGTGGTCTACATCGCTCGCGACCGGGTGCTGATTCGCTATGGCCGGTTGACCGCGATCGGGGGCGTGATGACTGCCGGCGATATCGCCGATGCCGAGGCAACCCTCGCCCGCGTCGGCAAGGCGACCTGGCAGGGCAGGCCGCTGATCGCCACCGACCAGCGCATCGAGGACCGCACGCGGTTCATCGAACGCCTGCACCAGCTCTGACCGGCCTGGCACCGTAGCCCATCCGGTCATCCACCCAACACCAGAGGACTTTCTCCATGACGACCTATACCAACAACGGCACCGGCACGTTCAGCAGTGCCAGCAACGCGATCCGCAAGCATGTGCTCGACGACTACCTGGCGGCGAAGATCGCCAACCATCTCGGCATCCGCCGCAGCGAGGTCAACGACCGTACCGTGATCCAAGTGCCCGCCAACTACGCCAACAGCGAAGGCGTGATTTCGGGCATGGAACTGGTCAAAGGGCTGCGCGTGGACCTGCAGCGCGCGCAGGCCCACGACGGTAATACCTACGCGACCTGGCAGGTGCAGTGGGGCACCGGCAGCAACGGCAAAACCGGCGGTGCCTATGCCGGCGTGTTGATGCGGGTGGCGACCGACTTCACGTTCGCCGAGTTCCGCCAGGCGATGAGCGAGAGCTTCGGCTACACACCGGGCGCCTATTGCCGGCTCGATCCCTGACCGGCACCGCGAACGAACCGATCGGCAGCATCACCGCCCGCCAGTCAGAGGCGGGCCCTCGCCCACGGCTGGCCCGCACACGGCTGTGCCCGTCTGCGTGGGCGTGGCAGGATGCAGATGCCCCCCGATCAGATACACCCATGCCCGAATCGCCACCGATCACCGCCCCGCAGTTCCAGCGCAGCATGCAGGTGCGCCATCTGGTAATGCTGTCGCTGGGCGGGGTGATCGGCACCGGCCTGTTCTTCAACACCGGGTACATCATTGCCAGTACCGGCGCGCTGGGCACGGTATTGGCGTATCTGATCGGCGCACTGGTGGTGTACCTGGTGATGCAATGCCTGGGCGAGCTGGCGGTGGCGATGCCGCAGACCGGTGCGTTTCACGTGTATGCCGCGCGTTACCTCGGCCCGGCGACTGGCTATGTGGTGGCATGGTTGTACTGGTTGACCTGGACGGTGGCATTGGGCTCGAGCCTGACTGCCGCAGCCTTCTGCATGCAGTACTGGTTTCCGCACAGCCCGGCGTGGCCGTGGTGCCTGCTGTTCTGCGCGCTGATCTTTGGCCTGAACACGGTGTCGGCGCGCTGGTTTGCCGAAGGCGAGTTCTGGTTTTCGTTGATCAAGGTGATCACCATCGTGGTGTTCATCGTGCTGGGCGGCGCGGCGGTGATCGGTCTGTTGCCGTTGGCCGATGGTTCGCCCGCACCCGGGTTGCGCCATCTGCGCGCCGACGGCTGGTTTGCGCACGGCACGCTGCCGATCTTGATGACGATGGTGGCGGTGAATTTCGCATTTTCCGGCACCGAGTT
The DNA here is from genome assembly GCF_041475645.2 of Xanthomonas sp. NCPPB 3569. Taxonomy (NCBI): domain Bacteria; kingdom Pseudomonadati; phylum Pseudomonadota; class Gammaproteobacteria; order Lysobacterales; family Lysobacteraceae; genus Xanthomonas; species Xanthomonas sp. NCPPB 3569. Next base: position 2,573,153 of record NZ_CM192969.1, on the reverse strand, counting down.
GATCGGCGTGGCGGCCGGCGAAACCGCCCAGCCCGCACGCGCGATTCCGCTGGCAATCCGCACCACGCTGGTGCGGCTGGTGGTGCTGTTCGTCGGCACGGTGCTGGTGCTGGCGGCGCTGCTTCCCGCCAAACAAGCGGCCGTGGACACCAGCCCGTTCGTGCGCGCCTTCGAGCTGTTTGGCATTCCCTATGCAGCCGACATCTTGAACGCGGTGATCCTCACCGCGATCCTGTCGGCAGCCAATTCCGGCCTGTATGCAGCCGCGCGCATGCTGTGGTCATTGGCCGATGCAGGCACGTTGCCGAGCGGCCTGGCGCGCTTGACCGGCCGCGGCATTCCATTGCGCGCCGTGTCGCTGAGCATGCTGGGCGGCTTGCTGGCGCTGCTCACCGGCGTGTATGCGGCCGACACCGTGTTCGTTGCGATCTCGGCGGTCTCGGGGTTTGCGGTGGTGGCGGTGTGGCTGAGCATCTGCGCGGCGCATTACCGTTTCCGTCGCCAACTGCTGCGCGATGGCGTTGCGCTGGAAACGCTGGCGTATCGTGCGCCGTGGTATCCGTGGACACCAATCCTGGGCGTTTTGCTGTGTCTGCTCGCCTGCATCGGGCTGGCATTCGATCCGCAGCAGCGCATTGCGCTGTGGTGCGGGATTCCGTTCGTCGCGCTGTGCTATGGCGCCTACGCACTGACCCAATGGCTTGCGGCCCGGAGACTGCACGCATGACGATTCTTCCACGCCAGCCGCGCGCCAATGCGCCTTTCAGCCAAGTCTTGCAGCACGACGGGTATGTGGTGCTGGATGGCGCGCTGGCCACCGAGCTGGAACAGCGCGGCTGCGATCTCAACGATGCGCTGTGGTCGGCGCGCGTGCTGATGGAGCAGCCGGAGCTGATCTATCAAGTGCATCGCGACTACTTCGCTGCCGGTGCGCAATGCGCGATCACCGCCAGTTATCAGGCCACGCCGCTGGGATTTGCCGCGCGTGGACTGGATCTGGCGCAATCGCAGGCGCTGATCGCGCGCAGCGTGCACCTGGCCGCGCAGGCACGCGCCGACCACTTGCAACTGCAGCCGGACGCTGCGCCGTTGTGGGTGGCCGGCTCGGTGGGGCCGTATGGCGCCTATCTGGCCGATGGCTCGGAATATCGGGGCGACTACGTCCTGCCGATCGAACACCTGATGGATTTCCATCGTCCGCGCATCGCAGCGCTGGCGGAGGCGGGCGTGGATCTGCTGGCTTGCGAGACGCTGCCATCGGCCAGCGAAATCGTGGCGCTGCGGCAGTTGCTGCAACACGAATTTCCGCAGCTGCATGCCTGGTTTTCCTTCACCTTGCGCGATGCGGCGCATCTGAGCGATGGCACGCCGCTGGCGCAGGTGGTGCCGGCGCTGGATGCCTGCGCGCAGGCGATCGCGGTGGGCATCAATTGCATTGCGCTGGATCAGGCGAGCGCTGCATTGCACAGCCTTGCGGCGCTGACTGCGCTGCCGCTGGTGGTATATCCCAACTCGGGCGAGCACTACGACGCCAGCGACAAGCGCTGGCATGCCGGTCACGCGGCTGCGCTCACGTTGGCCGACCAGCATGCGCACTGGCTGGCGGCTGGCGCGCGCTTGATCGGTGGTTGCTGTCGCACCGCACCGCGCGATATCGCCGCGCTGGCGGCGGCGCGTGCGCGGGACTGACCCGACTTACGAACGCGCGCTCACCAGAGGCCAACCTGCCGTGACGGGTCAGCAGCGTCCAACCACCGCAACCGCGCGCGTCACCCCTTCTGGGTGGCGATCCAGCGCTGGATCTTGTCCTGCAGGATATCCAGCGGCACCGAGCCGTCCTTGAGCACTTCGGTGTGGAAGGCGCGCACATCGAAGCGTGGGCCCAGCTCGCGCTGCGCCTGCTCGCGCAATTGCGCAATCTTCATCTCGCCCACCTTGTACGCCAGCGCCTGGCCGGGAATGGCCATGTAGCGGTCCACCTCGGCTTCGGCATCGGCGCGGCTCATGGCGGAGTTGTCCACCATGTAGTCGATGGCCTGGCTCCGCGTCCAGCCCTTGCTGTGCAGGCCGGTATCGGTGACCAGGCGAATCGAGCGCCACAACGCGTTCTGCAGATAGCCGTAGTAGTTGTACGGGTCATCATACAGCCCCAGCTCGCGGCCAAGCGATTCGGCATACAGGCCCCAGCCTTCGATGTAGGCCGTCTCGCCGCCCAGGCGGCGGAACTTGGGCAGGTCGGTCAGCTGCTGCTGCAAGCCCAGCTGGTAGTGGTGGCCGGGCACCGCCTCGTGCAGGTACAGGCTCTCGGCCTCCCAGGTCTTGCGCGAAGGCAGGTCCGAAGTGTTGACGTAGAAGATGCCCGGCGTGCTGCCGTCGCCGCTGGGGCGCATGTACGAGCCGCTGGCGGCCGATTGCGCACGCTGCGGTTCCACCGCACGGACTTCCAGCGCCGGCATGCCCTGGGTGTTGAACAGCCGCGGCACCGCCAGCTGCACGCGGCCCTGCAGGCTGCGGTACGTGCCCAGCAACTCGGTGTCGCTGCGGAAGCCAAAGCGCCGGTCGGTCTGCATGAACTTGTAGAACTTGGGCAGGTTGCCGCGGAACTTGACCTGTTTGGCCAATGCCTGGATTTCGCCCTGCAGGCGAGCGACCTCATCCAGGCCGATCTGATGCACCTGCTCCGGGGTCAGGTCCGTGGTGGTGCTCTGGCGTACGTCGTAGGCGTACCACGCCGCGCCGTTCGGCAAGGCGGCCAGACCATCGCTGTCGCGGCAGGCGGGCAGGTATTCGGTGGCGATGAAGCCGCGCAACGCGCGGTAGGCCGGCATGATGCGCACTTCGATCATGCGCTTGTACTCGGCAGTGATGCGCTGCTTGTCGGCCTCGGGCATGTCGGCCGGCAGGTTGCGCACCGGCCCCCAGAACAGGCTGTCTTCGGCATTGCGCGCGATGATCGCGTCCAGCTGCGGCAGCACCTTCTGCATCAGCACCTTGGGCTGCACCACGCCGGCCTGCATGCCGGCCCGCATGTTGGCGATGGCCTGCTCGAACAGGTCGGGAATGCCGAGCGCACGCCGCGACCAATTGTCGTAATCCTTGACCGTCTTGAACGGCTGGGCGCCGGTGCCCGAGCCCAGCACCACCGCAATGCTGGCGATGTTGTAGAACTGGTTGATCGGCAGCATCCAGCTGGGAAACTGCTCGGCCGCCAGCGCGCTGCGCGCATCGCGCACGAAGATCTGGTAACTGAGCAGGTCCTGCCCACTCAGCCCGTCGGGCCCCAGCGCCTCGGCCTTGCCCAGCCACAGCACGGTGAAGTCGTGCGACTGCTGGCGGAACGCCGGCGACAGGAAGTTCGGTAGCTGGTCGTTATAGCGGCTCTCGCCCTGGAAGGTGGCCTGCAGCGGGTTGAGCTTGAGCGAGGCGTCCCAGTACTGGTCGTACAGCAGGTTGAGCTGCTGCGCCTTGGTCAGCACCACTGGCGCTGCAACCGCGCGTGGCCTGGCCGTGGCAGCCTTGCTGCCCTTGCCCCTGGTGTTTTTGGCTGCCGGCTTGGCGGTCTTCTTGCCTTTGCTCGCCTTCGCGCGCGTTTGCGTGGTCTGTGCCTTGGCGGTCTTCTTCTTGGCCGCATCGGCCGGCGCCGCCAGCGACAGGCTCACGAGGGCGGCCATGGCCAGGGACAGCAGGCGGGAAAAGCTGAGGGGCATTACCGGCTCCGGAAACAAGCGAGCGGGGAGCTTGCCCGATCCGCACGGTTACGGCCACCCATTGGGGGCATACCGCCTATCGGCAATTCATGCGGCGCATGGGCACGGTGCTGCGCCCGCGCGATGTGGTGCGCTGCGACATGCCCAGCGAGGCGGCGTGCAGCCACAGCGCTTGGTAGGCGGGCGCGGGGCGCCGCGATCAGGACCACCGTCGACCAGGTGCTGCCACCGCAGCCATTGCGGCGCGATGACCTGGCCGGGAGGGAAGCCCGGCTCAGTCGGCAGCGGCTTCTTCGCGCAGCTGCTCGGCGCGCTCGGCGCCCAGGTACGCCGTGATGCCGCGGCGTGCCAGATACAGCAGCGGGATCAGCAACACCGCAAAGCCCATCTTGTAGATGTAGTTGAGCGTGCTTACCGCCAGGAACTGGTCGATCGACCAATGCTGCGGGCCGAGCACGAAGGCGATGTAGATCACCACGAAGCTGTCCACCACCTGCGAGACCGCAGTGGAGCCGGTGGCGCGCAGCCACACGTGTTTTTCGCCGGTGACGCGGCGGATGCGGTGAAACACCGAGACATCGATCAACTGGCTGAACAGGAAGGCCGCCAGCGAGCCGCCGATGGTCCACAGCCCTTGCCCGAACACTGCCGCGAATGCGGCCTGGTAATCGGGCACCCCCTGGCTCTGCGCCGCCGTGACCCACCAGCCAGCCGGCGCCAGCGCGATGGCCGCGAATGCGAACACGAAGCCGTAGCCGATCAGCGCCACTGCCACCCACGAGATGAAACGCACCCCGCGGCTGCCGAAGAACTCGTTGATGGTGTCGGTCATGATGAACACGATCGGCCACAGCAAGGTGCCGGCGGTGAAGCTGAGCGAGCCGCGCTGGCCGAACAGATTCCAGTTCAACGGCGCAATGCCGAGCGTGTCTTCCAGCGCGAAGATCTTGACGCCGATGAACTCGGCCAGCGCCGCATTGACGCAGAAGAAGGCCGCCAGCGCGATGAACAGGCGTACCGCACGATCGTCGAGGGTGCGCACATGGGGCATGGTGTCAGCGATCCGCAGTCCGGGTGAAGGGAACCGATTCGGGCGCCACCGCGCCACCGGAAATGATGAAGCTCATCGCCTGATCCACGCTCCAGTCGGTGGGCGTGAGCAGCTCCACCGGCACGATTTCCAGGTAGCCGGAGGTGGGATTGGGCGTGGTGGGCACGTAGACTGCGGCCAGCTCGCGGCCGGTGCCCTGTTCCTTGATCACGCGGGTGACCAGGCCCACCGACTTCATGTCGCGATGTGGGAAATCGATCAGCACCACGCCCTGGGTGCTGCCGGGCTGGGTCTGCAAGATGTCCAGCAACTTGCGCGCGCTGTCGTAGACCACGCTGGCCAGCGGAATGCGCCGCATGATGGCCTCGAACCAGCGCAGCAAGCGCTGGCCGATCACGCGCCGGCTCAGGATCCCGACGAACAGGATGACTGCCACGGTGGCGATCAGGGCGATGGTGTTCTGCACCCACAGCGCCTTGAACCAGCCCAGATAATCGGGAAACGACGCAGCGATGCGTTCGGACAACGGCACCACCCACGGGCTGCTGATGCCCGAAAGCAGCGAGAAGACGAACTTCACCACCACCCAGGTCAACCAGACCGGCAGCAAGGTGAGCAACCCGGTCAGAAAGACCCGTTGCAGGGAAGGGCGGACGTGGGGAGTGGGGGATTCGGACATCGGCATAGTGTAGGCATTCGGCCACGTTCGGTGGGGCTGGGGCCGGGGTTTGGCAGCAGGCATTCGCCATTGGCAAAAGTGTTTCGCGTGCCCCAAGCCGGCGCAATCCCATGATTCCGGTACCCACATCGCCACAGACGTGGCGGCACCCGTCGCCCAGCCGCAACGGGCAACCGGTGCAGCCTCCAGTCGTTGGGGAAACATGCCGCGCAGGGGCGGATGAGGGGGCGGCGTCTGCCAGCGCCCGGATTCTTTCGACGACTGACTGGCACCATCGCCCATCGCTGGCGCGGTGTGGTTCCAGCACGCGGTGTCGTTGCCCACTGTTGCGCAGGTCGCCAGACACGCGGCTGCCGATGGTCTGCGGCCCGAAAGAACGCAGTGCGTCTGTGCCCGTCGCAGGCCTGCGCCGATGGCACTAAGATGCGCAGCTCCCAGGGATGGATCTTTCGCACGTGTTCGCCAAATTTCTCAAAGCCGCCTTGCTCGGTGTCTGCATCCTGATCGCAGCAGTGCTGGCGCTGTATATGGTCTCCAGGCATTGGCCGATTCCCGAATCGCAGCATCAGGCGTTGGCGCAGCTGCGCCAGCCGCTGCCGCCGTTGCGCGGGAGCAACATGTTCGGGGCGCTGTGGTCGCTGTCGTACGCGATTCCGGAGGCGCAGCGCGAGACAGTGCTGGCCCAGGACGTCGCGCGATTCAATCGGCTGCCGGAGCAGGCGGCATTTCAAAGCGCCGCTGCAGGCTATCGGCGCTTGCCAGGCTGGCCGTCCGGCGCGCCTGCGCTGTGCATGGCTAGCGCTGGCGGATGCTTGCAGCGCGTGCGCGAACAACCGCAGGCCTATGCCGCGGCGCTGGCCGCACAGGCACCGATGCTCGCGCGGATGCGCGCGTTGGCGCAACACGCCGACTACCGTAGCCCGTTCCGTCCACGTGTCGGTACGCCGTTGCCCGAACTGCCGCGCATGACCTTGTCGATGACGGCCAGCGCCTTGGACTTTGTCCAGGGGCGCACCACCCAGGCCTTGTCCGATGTCTGCACCGATGCACAGGTGGCCCGTGTGCTGATGCGCAGTAGCGACAATCTGGCAATCACGATGATCGGCGCGGCGATGCTGCGCGGCAATGCGCACCTGTTTGCCGACATGCTGGCCGAATTGCCGGCGCAGCATCCGCTGCCCGCGCAATGCGCCGCTGCCTTTGCGCCGCTGCCGGTGGAAGAGATCGCGCTGTGTCACGCGTTGCACGGCGAATCGCGGATGGTGTTTGCGCTGCTGCAGGAGGATGCGTTGACGCAAGGCGGCCAATCGTCCTGGCAAGACCGGTTCCCGTTACGGTTGCTGGACTCCCAACGCACCCAGGCCTTGCTGGCGCCCACCTTTACCTGGGCCTGCAGCGCGCCGGTGCGGACCTTGCTGGCACAGGATCAGCCGGTTCCGCAAACGCTGATCCCGTTGCCCCAGACCGCATCGGTGGCCTGCGTCGCCAATGCCACCGGGTGTTTGCTGGCAAGCGTGTCGCATCCGGACTACCTCAACTATCAGCACAAGATGCAGGACACCGCCGCTGCATTGCGCGCGCTGTCGGCACTGCAGTGGTTGCGCGACCATCCTGAGCAGACAACGCCGCTGCCGCAGCGGATCGCCGCGCTACCGCCTGCGTTGCGTGGACAGGTGCGCCCGCTAGGCGCCGGAAACGACGGCAAGAGCCTGACGCTTCGGCAATACGCACGAAGGGAGGGCGTGGCAGGGAACGATCGCTGGCCGTTGCCGGCCAGTGCGATCGCGGCCACCCAGGCAGCCTCATCGGCTCGATAAACAAGACGCTTTCTGCACTGCCAGGCACAGGTCGCAGCGCCGGCGCACGCGGTCTGCGCCTGCATGCGCAATGCGTGTATCCGCAGCGGCTGCCTGCCGCCACCGACGGACAGCCGTCAAAGCGACGATCAGTGCGTCGCTGTGTCCCGCTGCCGGGCGCATGCGCCCTTGTTCGCTGGCATCGGCATCGCCCGCACGCCAAAAAACAACATGCCGCGTCCTTGCGGGACGCGGCATGTGATGATGCCACTGCAGGTCGGGGATGCATGACGCACCCAGCCGCTGTGTCAGAAGCGGAAGTTCAACCAGCCCATCACGAAGGTCGAATCGCCGTAGCCTGCCTTCTCCAGCGCGGGCCCGGCCATCAGATGTTCGGCGCGGAAGGTCACCGACCAGTTCGGGTCGATATTCCAGGTGGCGTTGATGCGCGGCATGGTGCCGATGCGGCGCTCACCGGTGTTCTGGGTGCGTGCATAGGCGCGTGCCTGGTTGTTGTAGATCGCATCGCTGGTGGTCTGGCGCCACAGCGTTTCCCATTCCAGGTTCACGGTGAGCTTGGAGGTCGGGGAGAACGTCAACGTCGGTGCGGCAGTGACCAGGTTCACCGGCCCGAAGAACGTGGCCCAGCTGAAGTAGATCGTGTTGCCGTACAGGAAGTTGTTGTTGCGCAGCGTGCCGGTGCCGGAGGTGCCGCCGCCACCGGAGGCGATTTCGCTATGGAAGCCCAGGCGCGGCTTCCAGCCGGTTTCGCTCAGCGACCAGGCGTTGGACGTACTGGCCATGTAGGCGCGCAGGTCGCGTCCGCCGAAGCTGCCGCGCTGCACGGTCACGAACGAATCGGTGCGCAGCTTGCCCACATTGCCCCATAGGCGCAGGCCGTAGTAATTGCGGTTTTCTTCCGCGGTCTGGCGGCCCCACACCTGGTTGTCGTTGCGGAACTGATAGAAGAACGGCTCCAGGTACATCGGCTTGGCAGTCGCCAAGCGATAGCCACCGACCACGCCGCGGAAGTGCCGCGAGCGGTCGATGCGATCATCGCCGAGGCCTTCGGTGCCATCGATGTTGAAATTGAAATCGAACAGGTCAACACGCGTCCTGTCGCCGATTGCCCAAGCGCGTGCGCCGTTGAAGGTCACGAAGATATCGGTGTTGTCGCGCAGCGCCATCAGCGTGGTCGGGCCATCGACGAACACCTGGCGGCCGACGCGCAGGCCGGTGTCGGCGTTGCCGATACGGCCTTTCACGTCGAAGAACACCTGCTGCAGGATCGCGTTGTTTTCCTGGGTGCCGGTCTTGGTGCCTTCGTTGCGCCCGTCCAGGCTGCCATGCGCCAATTCCGTGTACAGACGGAAGTGCTCGCCCACATGGAAGTCGGCGCCGAAGAAGGCGCGCAGCAGATACTGCTGCTGCGAATGGCTGCCGGGAATCAGGCCCGGATTGGTGATGGTATTGCTGCGCACGCGCAACTCGTTGCTGAGCGACACATATACATCGCCGTCGTCGTTGAGCGGGATGTACTTGAGCGGATCGAACGGACTCTTGCGCTTGGACGGGTCCTTCAGATACGACCAGTCTTCGGCCCAGCGCACCTGCCACATGTTGCCGCCTTGCTTGGCACCCCAACCCTGCGCTTCGAGCGGATAGCCCTTGGCGGTGGCCGGAGCGGCGGTGACCGGCGCTTTCGCCGGCTCGGCAACGGCCTGCTCGGCATTGGTCGGCGCCGGCTGCACCTGCGCCAGGCCAAGACCCGGCAGCGCCAACCCGATCGCAAGGCACAAGCGCCGTGTGGCACCAAAGGAAGTATCAGCCATGGCCGCCTGCGCCAAGCGTGTCGTTTGCATCGTATTCCCCGTCGAAAGTGAAAACCCCTAGGCGAAAGGTATCGGCAGGGGGGACACCGACTGTAGTAAAGCCGTGCCAGAAAGGCAGTAACCCAAAGGTTCTAAGCTCATGAACTCACTGGGTTTGCGCAGGCGGGCGCTAGTGGGGCGGGGATTGGGGATTCGGTATTGCGGATTCGCAACGGCGGCGCTACTGCGACGGGGCTCGCTGCGATGACGACAATTGCTCAAACAAGCTAGCGACCACGGCTTTTTTTTTGACCAATCCCCAATGCCGAATCCCCAATCCCCGCCCATGACTACCGGCACATTCACTATAGCTAGGTTCTACATAGCATCACCTTCAACCTAGCGGAGATGGCCGATGAGCGAGCCGGATATCCACCTACGCAAATTTCAGAAGGAACTGAGTGCGGGCACGGTCTCGTTGGCCTTGCTGGCCGTCCTGGCACAGGCCGATACACCGCTGTACGGCTACCTCATCGCCAAGCGGCTCGAGCGTCTGGAGGGCGTGCTCAGCGGCAAGCAGAGCGCCCTGTATCCGGTGCTGCGCAATCTGGAAGGGGCCGGGTTGCTGCACAGCCATGTCGAGCCCTCGGCCTCCGGGCCACCGCGGCGGTATTACCGCATCACCGACAGCGGGCGTGACTGCCTGCGCGACTGGACCGCCGCCTGGCGTGCCACCCGAGATTCCGTTGATTCAGTGCTGGAGGGGACCCACTCATGAAGACAGTTGCACAGGCACACCCGTTGCCGACCACCATTGGCGATTATCTGCTGCAGCTGCGCCAGGCGCTGTCCGGTGCAGATCCGGCAATGATCCAGGACGCGCTTTACGACGCCGAAGAGTATCTGCGTTCGGAACTGGCAGAACAGAAAGGCAAGAGCGAGGCCGAGGTCATTGCCGGCGTGGCCAGCAGCTACGGCGCGCCGGAGGAAGTGGCAGAGATCTACCGCGAAACCGAGGTGACCGTGGCACGCGCACTGCGTTCCCCGGTGCCACCGAGGCGGGCATCGTGGATCGGCACGTTCTTCGGTGTGGCCGCCGACCCCCGCACCTATGGCGCCTTGTTCTACATGCTGCTGTCGCTGCTCACCGGGGTGTTCTATTTCACCTGGGTCGTGACTGGCGCCAGCCTGTCGATCGGGATGTTGATCCTGATCATCGGCGTGCCGCTGCTGGTGTTGTTCTTCGGCTCGGTGCGGGTGTTGTCGCTGGTGGAAGGCCGCGTGGTCGAGACGCTGCTCGGCGTGCGCATGCCGCGTCGCCCGCAATACCCGGGCCTGCAAGGTGGTTGGCTGCAGCGTATCGGCGCGATGTTCACCGATGCGCGGACCTGGAGCACGATGCTGTATTTCCTGCTGATGCTGCCGCTGGGCATTCTGTATTTCACTGTGTTTTGCACGCTGCTGGCGCTGTCGTTGGGCCTGGCCGCTTCACCGATCGCGGTGCTGTTCGACAACCTCGCCGTGCTGACCTGGGATGGCGTGGACATCACCAGCGCCTGGCTGACGCTGCCGTTGTTCGCAGCGGGCGTGCTGTTGTTGTTCGTTACGCTGCACCTGGCGCGAGCGTTCGGCAAGTTGCACGGCATGTTCGCCAAGCACCTGCTGGTCAAGGGCGGAGAAGCGGCCGCGTGATGCGCCTGGCCGAGATGTCAGCGTGCGCAGGGTCGGTGGTGGTGCTCGCTCGCCGGCATCACGTCGTCTCGCGGTTGCACGCAGATCGAAATGAACATCCCCGGCATTGCCGGGGATGTTGTGTGGATCAGGCGCGTTTGCCGCGCTTGCGGATCGGGGTCACGGTGGCCGGGTCGCGGCTACCCACCGGGTCGGCGTCGTAGCGGGCGATGAATTCGCGCACCTGCGGGTACACCACCTCGCGCCAGCGACGGCCGCTGAAGATGCCGTAATGGCCGGCGCCTTCCACCACCAGATGGCGCCGATGCGCCGCATCGATGCCGGTGCACAGATCGTGCACCGCCTCGGTCTGGCCGAGGCCGGCGAAGTCGTCCAGCTCGCCTTCGATGCTCAGCAGCGCGGTATTGCGGATCGCCGAGGGCTTGACCAACTGGCCGTCCACCTTCCACTTGCCTTGCGGCAGCAGGAACTCCTGGAACACGACGCGAATGGTGTCCAGGTAATACTCGGCCGGCATGTCGAGCACGGCGTTGTATTCGTCGTAGAACTGCCGGTGCGCTTGCGCATCCTGCAGATCGCCCTTGACCAGATCGGTGTAGAAATCCCAGTGCGACATCACGTGCCGGTTGGGGTTCATCGACAGGAAGCCGGCGTGTTGCAGGAAGCCCGGATACACCTGGCGGCCATGGCCCGGATACGGGAACGGCACGGTGTGGATCAGGTTGTTCTGGAACCACTCGATGCCGTTTTCCGTGGCCAGGTTGTTGACCTGGGTGGGGCTGCGACGCGCATCGATCGGCCCGCCCATCATCACCAGCGAGCGCGGGGTGGGCTCGTCGTTGCTGGCCATCAGCGACACTGCAGCCAGCACCGGCACGGTAGGCTGGCACACGCTCACCACATGCAGGCGCTCGGCGCCGATATGGCGGATGAATTCCTGGATGTAGGTGATGTAGTCCTCGAGCCGGAACGCGCCGGCGTCCAGCGGTACCATGCGCGCGTCCACCCAGTCGGTCACATAGACCTTGTGGTTGCGCAGCAGGGTGCGCACGGTGTCGCGCAGCAACGTGGCGTGGTGGCCGGACAACGGCGCTACCACCAGCACGGCAGGCTGCTCCTTCATCTTGCCGATTAGCTCGACGTGGTCGCTGAAACGCTTGAAGCGCAGCAGCCGGCAGAACGGCTTGCTCAACACTTCGCGTTCGATGATCGGTAGCGAATGGCCATCGACCTCGACATCGTCGAGCGCCCAGGCCGGTTTTTCGTATTCCTTGCCCAGCCGGTGGAACAACTCGTTGCTGGCGGCCATGCGCTCGGCGCCCGGGAGCGAGGCCCACAGGCTGTCCGGGTCGGAAAACATCTTGGCGTTCGCCTGGGCCTGATGTACCCAGGGGGCTAGCAGATTGCGGGTCAGCTCATGCAGTTGATAAAGCATTCCACCCATCCGTGCGGTTTTGCTGCCGCGCAGCATACCGGTTTTGGCGCATTTGCACCTTAATGGGGCTGCGGACCGTTGAGGCTGCCATACGATTGACGGCAAGCGCGAGCGCGTTGATTTGCCGCGGTTTGGTTTGCCGCAAGTGGTGATGCTTTGGACGGCTGCGCGCGCCGAAAGCGCGCGTTCGGCGCAGAACCCTGCGGCCTGCTGGACGAGTCCCTCTCCTGTAGAGGAACACGTGAGGTCGGAGCGCAGCCCAGTGCACTCAAACTTCTTCAGCGCTCGATCTCCACCAGGCTTCGCACGTACCTCGTCCGCCCCTGCGGGGCACCTTCTCCCGGCGGGAAGGAATCAAGCCGCTCAGCCTGCGAGGAAGGCTGCGTGGACTGAAGCCCCTCTCCTGCGGGAGAGGGTTGCGGTAAGGGGGCGCGGCGAAGCCACTCGCCACGCGTGCCGCAACCGGCCAACGTTTTGCTTAGCCGCGTTCCAGTGCAGAGGCCTCATCGGCCAACTGTGGCGACAACCAGCAATGCGAGCCGAGTGCAGCAAACCCCACGCTGGCGAAGCGGCGCCGATACCAGCGCGCCGATCGCGCCTGGAAGCCGTCGTGATCGCCCTCGAACGCATCTTCTTCGGCGAAGGCTTCCAGAAACGCCACGCCTGCGCACATCTCGGCCAACCCCGGCAGGCCCTGGTTGAACTCGCGCGTGGGCACGTAATGCAGCACGTCCGAGCAGATCAGCAGATCCACCGGGGCGCACGGGCGCAGCCAGGCAAAATCGCCGAAGCGGGCAGGGTGGATCTGGCGACTGCGGCCATAGCGCTGCACCGCATAGGCGCTGCTGTCGAAACCCAGATAACTCAGCTTTGGCCGCAATGCCAACAACGGCGCGCGCCATGCGGCTTCGCCGCAGCCGACATCGAGCACGCTGCGGATCGGCCGTTCCAGGTAGTACTCGGCCTGGGCCACGGCGAGTGCGACCTTGCGTCGCAGGCGTGCGGGGTCGGCCAGCCCGGCATCGCGATACCAGCGGCGGAAATAGTGGGCGTCGTACTGTTTGGGGTCGGACTGCTGCATGGGCTTGGCTGCTTTCGCGCGCGCGGATAGGTGAAAATGCGGGCCATCCTACGCGAGCCAGCGGAGCCAGCGCATGACCCTGTATTTGTGGATCAAGACCTTCCACCTGTTGTTCGTAATCGCCTGGATGGCCGCGGTGTTCTACCTGCCGCGCATTCTGGTCAACATCGCCGAAGCCGGCAGCGACACCGCGGTGCGCGCGCGCCTGGTGTTGATGGGGCGGCGGCTCTATGCATTCGGCCACAGCATGCTCGGTCTGGCACTGCTGCTGGGGGCGGTGCTCTGGCAGGGTTATCGGGTCATCCCGGATTTCCCGACGATGGTCGCCGGCGGCTGGCTGCACGCCAAGCTGTTTGCCGTGGCATTGATTCTTGCCCATTACATCGTGTCCGGGCGCTGGGTCAAAGGCGCCGAACAGGGGCGTGCAGTGCCCAGCGGTCGGGCGCTGCGCTGGTTCAACGAAGCACCGGTGATCCTGCTGGTCGGCGTGATCTGGTTGGTGCTGGCCAAGCCGTTCTGAGCGCATTGCCCACCGCATCTGCGTACGCCTGACGGCTCCGGCGCGCCGGTGCCAAGGCTGCTACTGCCGAAAAAATACGGGGCATTCCGGTGTCCCGCCGCGCATGCCTGTGGTGGTTCATGGAGGGACGGCCAGTGACGTGGAGATGTGCGCACCGGGCAAAAGGGCCGATGAATCTTAGGGTCCGCGCGAGCGCGACGACGAATTCATGCGCCTGACGGGTGTTGCTTGAGCAGCATCTCCAGATACCGTTTCTGGTGTCCGGCAAATCCCTTTCTGCCGTATAGCGCGTAAATTTTGCCGAAGGCAGCATAGGCGCGTGCCTCATCCCCGAGCTGCAGCATCGCTTCGCCTTCGGTCATCAGCACAAGATGGTCGGTGTGGTCTGGGTCGTCGTACATCAGTGCCATCACCTGGATCCATCGAAGCACGTTTTCCTGATCGTGCAGGTCGGCGTAATCCTTGACGAAACTTGCAGACAGGCTTTGCGGGTAATAATCCCAGTTCGCCTTAGGTTCGGGGATCAGCGCCCACGCCTGTAATCCCAAGGCGAGCGATTCGGCCAGGGCGCCGCTGCGAAACCGCTGTGTGGATTGCTCCAGCAGACGATCGATCTCGGCTCTCAGACCTGCCTCGATTTCAGGCTTCCTTTGCATGGTGATGGCCTTGATCAGGTTGCCAAGCGATTGGTTGCCGAGCGATGCGATGTGCGTGACCTGCAGCTACACGGGCGTCGTGTTGGCTGCTCTCAGGCGCCGGTGTCGAGCTCGCGCAGGCCCTTGCGCGCCAGGTCGACCCAGGCGCGTTGCTCGCGTTGGTAATGCTTGGGCGAGGCGGCGGCGTGACGCAGCACCTGTTCGTACACCGCCCTGGCCTGGTCATTGCGTGCGATGCGCTGCAGCAGTTGTGCATAGCGCACGCGTGCTTCTTCGCCCGGATAGCCTTGCGCCAGCGTGTCGTATTCGTGCAAGGCAGCCTCGGTGTCGCCACTGCCTTCGACCGCGCGCGCATACAGCAGGTGCCCGTCATGCGAGCGGAAGCTGGGGTTGGCTGCGATCAAGGCATCCAGGGTCTGCCGCGTCTGCTGCGGTCGGCCCAGCCCGAACTGCGCCTTGGCCAGGCCGAGCATCAGGTGCGGATCGTCGCGATAGAGTCCACGCAAGGCCCCCTGGTAATGCTCGGCGGCCTGGGCGTAATCGCCGCGCGCCAGCAAGGTCTCTGCGAGCTGGCGGCGATTTTCCGGTGTGTCGGCCACATCCAGCCGGCGTGAGGCATCGCGCTGTTCGCGTTGCGGGTCCAGGGTGCTGCGCACGCGCTTGAGGCCACGGCGTGCATAGGGGTCGTTGCGCAGATCGGGGATGACCGCCACGCACACATAGACCAGCACCGCCAGCAGCGAAAACGCCAGCAGCAGGAAGATCCAGTACAAGGGCCGCCCGCTGCGCACGACGTGGACGCAGCAGGCGGCTTGCAGCAGCAGTGAGATCAGCAGGAGCGGAGACATGCGGGTGTGGCGTCCTTTCCATGGCCGTGCACTGGACGCGGCAGGCCGTCGTGCGAATCAATGCCCTTCGTAGGCACCGTAGCTGCGCAGGCGCTCGTAGCGCTGCTGCAGCAGCGTTTCCACTGGAATCTTTTCCAGCGCGTCCAGCTCGTTGAGCAGCACGGCTTTCAGGCGTTTGCCCATCTGTTCGGGATTGCGATGCGCACCGCCGGTGGGTTCACGGATCACCTTGTCGACCAGGCCCAGGCCTTTCAGGCGCTTGGCGGTCAGGCCGAGCTGTTCGGCGGCATCCTTGGCCTTGGCCGCGTCCTTCCACAGGATCGAGGCGCAGCCTTCCGGCGAAATCACCGAATAGGTGCCGTATTCCAGCATCAGGGTGCGGTCGCCCACGCCGATCGCCAGCGCGCCGCCGGAGCCGCCTTCGCCGATGACGGTGCAGATCACCGGAATCTTCAGCTCGGCCATTTCCAGCAGGTTGCGCGCGATCGCCTCGGACTGGCCGCGCTCCTCGGCACCGATGCCCGGATACGCGCCGGGGGTATCGATGAAGGTCAGCAGCGGCAGGCGGAAGCGTTCGGCCAGCTTCATCAGGCGCAAGGCCTTGCGGTAGCCCTCCGGGCGCGGCATGCCGAAGTTGCGTGCCACCTTGGTCTTGGTGTCGCGGCCCTTCTGGTGGCCGATGATCACCACCGGACGGCCGTCGATACGGCCCAGGCCCCCGACGATGGCCTTGTCGTCGGCATAGGCGCGGTCGCCGGCCAGCTCCTGGAATTCGTCGCAGATGGTGTTGATGTAATCCAGCGTGTACGGGCGCTGCGGGTGGCGCGCCAGCTGCGAGACCTGCCAGGCCGACAGATCGCGGAAGATCTGCGCGGTGCGCACGCGCAGCTTGTCGCGCAGCGCCCGCACTTCGGTCTCCACGTTGACCGCAGGCCCGGTACTGGCCTTGCGCAGTTCCTGGATCTTTGCTTCCAGATCGGCGATGGGTTGCTCGAAGTCGAGGTAGTTAGGATTCATGCAATGGCGTCGTCAACGTAAGGCGGGGAGTGTAGCTGAAGCGCTGCCCTCGGCCCGTACGGGGGCGTTGGGAGCGGAATCGGGAATGGAGAATCGGGAATCAGAGCAAGGTATCCGGCCGCCACGCTTTTGCGATTCCCCATTCCCGATTCCCCATTCTCACGCCCACGGTGGGCTGTACTTGATCTTCACCGTCCGCACCGCAGGGTCGGCGCGCAGGCTGTCCATCAGCTGCTGGTCGATCCGCACCGAGTGGTTGCCGTTGAGGTCGAGCATGCCGGCCACGCCCCCGCTGGGCGCGCGCAGCAGCAGGTCCAGGCGCAGGGGCGTCCTGCCGGGGCGGTGCTTGGCCAGCAGCGTGTCAATGCGTTTGAAGGCCTGCTTTTCGCGCAGGTCCAGGCGCAGCGACAGGCGCTGGGCGTGGTCTGCGCAGATCTGCTCGTAGTCCCAGCACTGGCGGATGCGCAGGCTGTAGCCGCCGTTGAATTCGTCCTCGCGCAGACCGCCCTTGACGATCAGGATGCGGTCGCGGGTGAGCAGGTGGCCGAACTCGGCCATCGCATCGGAGAACGCGCTGCATTCCACCCGGCCGCGGCCGTCTTCCAGTTGCACGAACACCTGGCTGTCGCCCTTGCGCCGCACGCCGACCACCTGGCCGGCAAGAATGGCGCTGACCTCCGGGCGCCAGGCGCGTTTTTCGCCATCGCCGCCGCCGCCACGCTGTTGCGAGGCCAGGATCTTTTCCAGCGCGCCCAGGTCGCAGCCGACCAGCTCGCGCACTTCTTCGCGGTGCGGATCGAACGGGTGCCCGCTGAGATAGAAACCCAGCGTTTCGCGCTCGCCGGTGAGCAGCTGGCCCAGCGGCCATTCCTTGCTTTCGGGCAGGTCCAGGCGCATTGCCGGGGCGCTCGGGTCGGGCCCGCCGAACAGCGAGTTCTGGCCCGAGGCGCGCTCACGCGCCATCTGCTCGGTGGCTTTCATCACCTCCGGCAGCTGCAGCATCAGCGAGGCGCGGTTCTTGCCCAGGCCATCCATCGCGCCGGCATTGATCATCGCTTCCAGCGTGCGCCGATTGAGCTTTGCGGTGCCCACGCGCGTGCAGAAATCCAGCAGCGTGGTGTACGGGCCGCCGCGCTGGCGTTCTTCGACGATCGCCTCGCAGGCGCCCTGGCCGACGCCCTTGATCGCGCCCAGGCCGTATTGAATGGTGTCCGGGCTGGCCGCCTCGAACATGTACGCCGACTCGTTGACGCGCGGCGGCTTGACGGTGAGGCCGAGGTTGCGCACCTCATCCAGGAAGCCCACCACCTTGTCGGTGTTGTCCATGTCCGAGGACAGCGTGGCGGCCATGAATTCGGCCGGGTAATGCCGTTTTAGCCAGGCGGTCTGGTAGCTGACCAACGCGTAGGCGGCCGCGTGCGACTTGTTGAAGCCGTAGCCGGCGAACTTCTCCATCAGGTCGAAGATTTCGTCGGCCTTGGCCGCGCTCACCCCGCCCTTGGCCGCACCTTCGCGGAAGATTTCGCGGTGCTTGGCCATTTCGGCCGGCACCTTCTTGCCCATCGCGCGACGCAGCAGGTCGGCGCCGCCCAGCGAGTAGTCGCCGACGATCTGCGCCATCTGCATCACCTGCTCCTGGTACACCATGATGCCGTAGGTGTCTTTCAGGATGACTTCGGTGCGCGGATCGGGGTAGACGATCTCCTGCTGGCCGTGCTTGCGCGCGTTGAAGTCCGGGATCAGGTCCATCGGGCCTGGACGGTACAGCGACACCAGCGCGATCAGGTCTTCGAAGCGGTCCGGGCGCGCGTCCTTGAGAAGGCGGCGCATGCCCGAGGATTCGAACTGGAACACCGCGCCGGTATTGCCCGAGGCGAACACGCCCTTGTAGGTGGGCACGTCGTCGAGCGGGATGGCGGTGATGTCGACCGGGTCGATGCCCGCGCGCGCATGGCGCACGTTGATCGCCTTGACCGCCCAATCGATGATGGTCAGCGTGCGCAGGCCCAGGAAGTCGAACTTCACCAGGCCCACCGCTTCGACGTCGTCCTTGTCGAACTGGGTCACCGGGTTCTTGCCGCGGCCGTCTTCGTCGTGTTCGGCGAACAGCGGGCAGAACTCGGAGAGCGGATCGGGCGCGATCACCACGCCGCCGGCGTGCTTGCCGGCGTTGCGGGTGAGGTCTTCGAGCTGGCGCGCCAGATCCATCAGGTCGCGCACGTCGTCTTCGACCTGGTAGCGCTGGATCAGGTCCGGCGAGGCCATCTCCGAGTCCTTGCCTTCGCCCATCGCGTCCTTGAGCGTGATGCCCAGGATGTTGGGGATCAGCTTGGCCACGCTGTCGACCAGCCCATACGAAAAGCCCAGCACGCGCCCGGCATCGCGTACCACGGCCTTGGCGGCCATGGTGCCGTAGGTGATGATCTGGCTGACGCGTTCGCGGCCGTATTTGCGCGCCACGTAGTCGATGACTTCGTCGCGCCGGTCCATGCAGAAGTCGATGTCGAAGTCGGGCATCGACACGCGCTCAGGATTCAAGAAGCGCTCGAACAGCAGGTTGTACGGCAGCGGGTCCAGGTCGGTGATCTGCAGCGCCCAGGCTACCAGCGAGCCGGCACCGGAACCGCGCCCCGGGCCGATCGGAATGCCCTGGTTCTTGCCCCACTGGATGAAGTCGGCCACGATCAGGAAGTAGCCGGGGAAGCCCATCTTGATGATGGTGTCCAGCTCGAATTCGAGCCGGTCCACATAGTCCTGGCGGGTCTTGCCTGGCGCGATCGGGTTCTTTTCCAGGCGTGCGGCCAGACCCTGTCGCGACTGGCTGCGGATCCAGCTATCCAGGGTCTCGTCTTCCGGCACCGGGTAGGCGGGCAGGAAGTAGGTACCCAGGCGCATCTCGATGTTGCAGCGCTGCGCCAGCGCATGGGTGTTGTCGATGGCGTCGGGGATGTCGGCGAACAGCGCCGCCATCTCCTCGCTGGATTTCATGTACTGCTGGTCGCTGTACTCGCGCGGGCGCTTGGGGTCGTCCAGCACGCGGCCGGAGGAAATGCACACGCGCGCTTCGTGCGCATTGAAGTCGCTGGCGTACAAAAAACGCACGTCGTTGCTGGCCACCACCGGCAGCCCGCGCACGCCGGCGGCGTGCAGCGCGAACTGGTTGAAGCGTTCCTCGCCCTCGCGCCCGGTGCGGGTGAGCTCCAGGTGCAGGCCATCGCCGAACACGCGCTGCCAGTCGGCCAGCTGCTGCTCGGCAAGGTCCGCGCGGCCCTCGTTGAACAGGCGCCCGGCCAGGCTGTCGCGGCCGGCCAACGCAAACAGGTTGGCGTGCCCGGCCTGCAGCCATTCGGGATGGATCGCCACGCCGCCTTCGGGGCGGTGGCCTTCCATCCAGGCGCGGGTGAGCAGCCGCGACAGGCTCAGGTAGCCGTCGCGGTCGCGGCACAGCAGGGTCATGCGCCAGGGCGTCATGTCCGGCGTGGCGATCATCACATCGGCGCCGGCGATCGGCTTGATGCCAACCCCTTCGGCGGCCTTGTAGAACTTGACCAGCGCGAACAGGTTGTTGAGGTCGGTGACTGCCAGCGCGGGCATGTCGAGTTCGACTGCCCGGCTCAGCAGGTTGGCCTGCTTGGCCTTTTTCGGGTCAGCCTGATCCGGTTTCTCGGGCACACGGATGGTGGAATCCGCCAGCGAGAACTCGGTGTGGACGTGCAGATGGACGAAGCGGGAAGTGGACATGCGGGACCGGAATAATGCGCGGTCAGGGTACCGGCGGGGGCGGGGGCGAACAAGGCTTGACAGCAGGGGGCCGGACCCGGGACCGGGGACCTGGAAAGGCGGGCAATCGCTTGCTGCGCCGGCACTGCACAGGCATCGGAGGCCTGCAGGACCGATTACGCGTGGAATGATGTGTGTCCGGAGCCACCGCGCACGTCATGCAATGTGCGGCTGTTCAGGCGCCGACGCGCAAGCGGACAGGCCGATGCCGACCCTGGCGTGTCCTACAACGACGCGACCAGTTGCCCGACCTGCAGCTGTTCCGGGGCATGGGTCGCGGGGCCCGGTTCACGGCCTTCCAGCGCCAGGCGCACCGGCGCAAAGCTGCGCCGATGCTGCGGACATGGCCCGTGGGTTTGCAACGCGGCCAGATGCACCGGCGTGCTGTAGCCCTTGTGTTGATCGAAGCGGTATTCCGGGTGCCGCATGTGCAGTTCGTGCATCAGCCGGTCGCGGGTCACCTTGGCCACGATCGAGGCGGCCATGATGGCGCGGTCCAGCGCGTCGCCGCCGATCAATGCCTCGGCCGGGCAGGGCAGGCCCTTGGGCACGCGGTTGCCGTCGATGCGCGCGAACCCGGCCACATGCGCCACGCCTTCCACCGCCCGCCGCATGCCGAGCATGGTCGCCTGGTAGATATTGATGCGGTCGATCTCTTCGCTGTCGATCAACACCACCGACCACGCCAGCGCCCGATCGACGATGCGCGCATACAGCTGCTCGCGCCGCTCGGCCGTGAGCTGCTTGGAATCGTCCAGCCCATTGATGCGCGGTTTGCCGGGATCGAACACCACGGCCGCGACGGCCACCGGCCCGGCCAATGGGCCGCGGCCAGCTTCGTCGACGCCAGCGACCAGGTGGGAGTCGTGAATGGGGAATGGGGAATCGTGGAAAAGCCCGTCCTGCGTCGTCGGAACGACAACCGCGCCATTGGAGGTAGAGCGCCTCATGCGCCGGCTCCTGCCGATTCCCGATTCTCCATTCCCGATTCCCGCTGCGACAGCAGCTCAGCCACCGCATCCGCTGCCCGCGCCGACGCATCACGGCGCAACTGCGCATGCAGGGCCAGGTAGCGCGGTTGCAGGGCGGCGACCTTGTCGGGGTGTTTGAACCAGTCCAGCAGTGCCACGCACAGTCGCTCGGGGGTGCAGTCGTCCTGCATCAGTTCCGGCGCCAGGTCGTCATTGGCCAGGATATTGGGCAGGGCGTAGCGGTTGACCTTGAGCAGGCCCAGCAGCTTGACGATGCGGTAGGTGACCGGGGCGACCTTGTAGCCCACCACCATCGGGCGCTTGACCAGCATGGCTTCCAGCGTGGCAGTGCCGGAGGCCAGCAGCACCACGTCGGCGGCCAGCATGGCGGTGCGCGCCTGGCCGTCGAGCAGGTGCGAGCGCATCACCGGCAGCGACGAGCGTGAGAGCTGCTCGGCCAGCAGTTGCTTGCAGCCCGGATTGGCGGCCGGTACCAGCACGTGCAGGTTGGGCAGGTGCTCGGACACCAGCCAGGCGGCCTGGAAAAAGGTGTCGCCGAGCCGGCTGATTTCGCCGTGCCGGCTGCCCGGCAACACTGCCAGGACGGTGCTGGAGGCGGACAGGCCCAGCGTTGCGCGCGCCGCTGCGCGGTCGGCCTGGTAGGCGATATCGTCGGCCATCGGATGGCCGACAAAGCGCGCGTCCACGCCATGCTTGGCATAGATCGGCGGTTCCATCGGAAACAGGCACAGCACCAGATCGGCGCTGACCCCGATTTTTTCGGCACGTTTCTCGCGCCACGCCCACACCGACGGGCTGACGTAGTGCACGGTCTTGATCCCGCGCTGCTTGAGCCAGCGTTCCACCGGCAGATTGAAATCCGGCGCGTCGATGCCGATGAACACGTCCGGCTTCCACGCCAGCACCCGCTCGCGGAACGCACTGCGCAGCTTGAGCAGGCGCGGCAGATGGCGCAGCACTTCGGTCAGGCCCATCACCGCCAGCTCGCTGGCATCGAACCAGGTCTGACAACCGACCCCACGCATCGCATCGCCACCGATGCCCACGAATTCGGCATTCGGATAGCGCAGCCGCAGCTGCTCGATCAGCCCGGCTCCGAGGATGTCGCCAGAGGCCTCGCCAGCGATCAGGGCGATGCGGGGAGGGCGCGCATGCGCGCCGGGAATGGGGAGTGGGGAATGGGGAATCGGCAGAGCCGTCGGTTCGCTGCCGACTGACGCGCCGTTGCGCTGACCGTCCACGATGCCCGACTCCCGATTCCCGATTCTCTTCATCGCAACAACGGCCGTTCTGCCGCTTCGATGAACTCGAGCATTCCGCGTACATCCTCGCTGCTCTCGGCCTGCTCGGCCAGCTGCGCCTTGGCATCGGCCAGCGGCAGGCCGGCCACGTACAGCGTGCGGTAGGCGCGCTTGATCGCGGTGATGCGTTCGGCGTCGAAACCGCGACGCTTGAGCCCCTCGCTATTGATGCCGCGCGGCCGCCCCAGCGAGTCGCTGCCCACCATGGTGAACGGCGGGACGTCGCCATTGGTCAGCGCGCCCATGCCCAGGAAGGCGTGCGCGCCGATGCGGCAAAACTGATGCGCGCCGGCAAAGCCGCTGATGATCACGTAGTCGCCAACGGTGACGTGGCCGGCCAAGGTGGTGTTGTTGGAAAACACGCAGTGGTTGCCCACCTGGCAGTCGTGCGCCACGTGCGTGTAGGCCAGCATCCAGTTGTCGTTGCCGACCACGGTGATGCCGCCGCCGCCGCCGGTGCCGCGATTGATGGTGACGAACTCGCGGATCACGTTGCCGTCGCCGATCACCAGTTCGGTGCGCTCGCCGGCGTACTTCTTGTCCTGCGGTTCGCCGCCGATCGCGGCGTGGCCGATGAAGCGGTTGTTGCGACCGATCCGGGTCGGGCCGTGGATCGAGCAATGTGGCCCCACCTCGGTGCCCGCCCCGATCTGCACATCGGCGCCGATCAGCGAAAAGGCGCCGACGCGGACGTCGTCTGCCAGCGTTGCCGATGGATCGATGACCGCCGTGGGATGAATCAAAGGTGTTGAATCGCGCATCGTGTCTTACTCCGAAAGCGGGTGATTACCTGGCGCCGGCGCACATCACCTCGGCACTGGCCACCACTTCGCCATCGACCTTGGCTTCGCCATAGAAGCATCCCACGTTGCGGATCAGGCGCTTCATCTGCACCTCCATGATCAACACGTCACCCGGGACCACCTGCTTGTTGAAGCGGGCCTTGTCCACCTTGACCATATAGAACAGCTGCGACAAGGCATCGCGGCCCAGGCCGAGCTGGGTCATTACCCCGCCGACCTGCGCCAGCGCCTCGATGATCAGCACGCCAGGCATCACCGGACGGTTCGGAAAATGGCCCTGGAAAAACGGCTCGTTGATGCTGACGTTCTTCTGCGCCACGATCCACTTGGTTTCCAGATCGAGTTCGAGGATGCGGTCGACCAGCAGAAACGGGTAACGGTGCGGGAGCAGCGTCTGGATCTGACTGACGTCGATCGGCAGTTCGTAAACGTGGTGGCTCATTCTTTCTCCTTGCCCACAGCCAGGATGCGCCTCGCGAGCACATCAAGCTGCTTGAAGCGCGCGGCGTTTTTGCGCCACGTGCGATTGTCGGTGAGAGGGGTGCCGGACGAATACTCGCCCGGCTCATGGATGGAATTACGCACGACAGACTTGCCGGTGATCACCACCTTGTCGCAGATCTCCAGGTGGCCGACCACGCCGACATGCCCGCCAAGCAGGCAATAACGGCCGATCTTGGCGCTGCCGGCAATGCCGGTGCAGCCGGCAATCGCACTGTGCGCGCCGATGCGGCAGTTGTGCGCGATCTGCACCAGGTTGTCCACGCGCACGTCTTCTTCCAGCACGGTGTCTTCCAGCGCGCCGCGGTCGATGCAGGTGTTGGCGCCGATTTCGCAATCGTCGCCAATCACCACACCCCCGAGCTGGGGCACCTTGATCCAGTGCCCGGCATCCATGGCCAGGCCGAAGCCATCGGCGCCGATCACCGCACCGGGGTGGATGCGCACGCGCTTGCCCAACCGCACGCGGGTGACCAGGGTGACGCGCGCCAGCAACTCGCTGCCCTCGTCCACCACGCAGTCTTCGCCGATGATGCTGCCGGTGCCGATCACGCAGCCATCGCCCACGCGACTGCGCGCGCCGATGCTGACGAAGGGGCCGACGTGGGCGGTGGCCGAGACCTGGGCGGTCGGATCGATCACCGCAGAGGCATGGATGCCCGGTTCGCGCACCGGTGCCACATCGAACAGTGCGGCGATCTTGGCGAATGCGGTATACGGGTCCTTGGCGACCAGCGCGGTGCCTTTGGCGGCGTCGGCATCGTCGGCACGCAGCACCACGACCGCGGCCTGGGTGTCGGCCAGTTGCGGACGATAGCGCGGGTTGGACAGGAAGCTCAGCTGGCCTGCGCCTGCGTGGGCCAGGGTGGCGGCGCCGCTGACTTCGGTGGTGCCGTCACCGACGACGGTCAACCCGAATTGTTCGGCAATCGCACTGGCGGTCAATCGCATCAGGGTAAACCTCGCGTAAACGGTAAGTGACTGGTTTAACAGTGAGAAAACATCGCCAACAGTTGGCTAAACAGTCGAGCGTATTGCTTGCCGGGCCGCAACGATGCGGCGAACCCCAGGAAGAAACATATGAAAACTGTTCTCTCGATTTTCGGTAGCGTGATCCTGCTGGGCGCAATCACCAGTGCATCGGCCGACGATTTCGCGCAGCAGCGCACCAACGCGCTGAGCTTCTGGGACCAGCAGGTGCAATGCGTGGACACATCCGATTGGGGCGCCACCGCCACCTGCCTGGGCAATGTCTGGAACAACTACTTCTAAAGCTGTTTCGTACCAGTGTTCAAACAACAATGGCGGCCCGGGCGTCCGGGCCGCCATTGTTGCGCGTGCCAATCTTAGAACTGGCCGCCGAAGGTGAACTGCAGACGCTCGATCTCGTCGTTGTCTTCCTTCTTCAGCGGAAATGCGTAGCTGATCGAAATGGGGCCGACCGGGGCGCGCCACAACAGCGCCACACCGGTGGAGGCGCGCAGCTCGTTGGCCTTGAAGTTGTCCACGCCGTTGTACACGTTGCCGAAATCGACGAATGCCGAAACGCGCGCTGACGGGCTGTCGAACAGCTTGGGGAAATACATTTCCACCGAACCCACGGTCTTGAACGAGCCACCCAGCGGCTGGCCGCGGGTATAGCCGTTGATCGCTTCCGAACGCGGGCCCAGGGTGTTGTCTTCGAAGCCACGGACCGAATTGGTACCGCCGGCGTAGAAGTTCTCGTAGAACGGCAGGCCGGTGGCGGTGACCGTGCGGGTGCTGCCATCCGGGTTGGTCAGCACGCGGGTGCTGTCCTTCCCGTAACTGTCGCCGTAACCCAGTTCGAAGCGCGTGTTCAACACCAGCGCCGGAATGATCGGCCAGTAGTTGGAGATCTGGTAGTTGAGCTTGTAGTACTCGACCGTGGAGCCGGGCAGGGTGGTTTCCAGGCCCACACGCTGGTACATGCCGCGGGTCGGCATGAAGAAGTCGTTGCGGGTGTCGCGTGCCCAGCCCAGCTCCGTGCGCCATGCATGGAAGGTGCGCGTGCCGATCGCATTGATGTAGTCGATGATCGCCTGCGGCGTGGTGCCGGCGAAGGTCGTGATCTGGTTGCTGTCGATACCCACCATTGCCGAGACGGTGTCGTTTTCGGTGATCGGCACGCCGAACACCACCTGCGCCGAACCGTTCTTGCTGTTGAACTGCGCGGTGTTGAAGTCCGAGTAATCTAGCGCGCGCCAGGACAGGTTGTAGCCCAGCGATACGCCGTCGTCGGTAAAGAACGGGTTGGTGTAGGAGAACGCGTAGCGTTGCTGGTAGCTGCTGCGCGAAGCCTCCACTGCCACGCGGTTACCGCCACCCAGGAAGTTGTTCTGCGACAACTGCACCGAGGTGGTCACGCCGAAGCTCTGCGAGTAGCCCAGACCGAACACGAAGCTGCCGGAGGTGGTCTCCTTGACGTTGTAGACCACGTCGACCTGGTCGTTGCTGCCGGGCACCGCGGGCGTTTCCACGTCCACGCTTTCGAAGTAGCCCAGGCGCTGCAGACGGATCTTGGAACGGTCGATCGCGGCCTGCGAATACCAGGTGTTTTCGAACTGGCGCATTTCGCGGCGCAAGACCTCGTCGGAGGTGCGGCTGTTGCCCTTGTAGAGGATGCGGCGCACGGTCACGCGCGGGCCGGGCACCACCTGCAGGTTCACGGCCACGGTGCGGTCTTCGCGGTTCGGCGTCGGGATCGGGTTGACCTTGGCGAACGCGTAGCCGACGTTGCTCAGCGTGTTGGTGATCGCATCGGAGGTGTACTCCAGCAACGCACGCGAGAAGATGTCGCCGGCCTTGGGGATCACCAGGCGCTCGATGTCGGCCTGCGGCAGCACGGTGTCGCCGGTCACCTTGATTTCGGAAATCTTGTACTGCTCGCCCTCGGTGACGCCGGCGCTGATGAACATGTCGCGCTTGTCGGGGCTGATCGAGACCTGGGTGGAGTCGATGCTGAAGTCGACATAGCCGCGGTCCAGGTACCAGGAGTTGAGCTTTTCCAGGTCGCCGGACATCTTTTCCTTGGAGTACTGGTCGTCGCGGCGGTACCACGAGGCCCAGTTGTGCTCCTTGGATTCCCAGTTGTCCAGGATGTCCTCGTTGGCGAACTTTTCCGTACCGATCAGGTTGACGTGGCGGATCTTGGCCGCCTTGCCTTCCTTGATCGCAATGGCCACGTCGACGCGGTTACGGTCCAGCGGGCTCACCGTCGGGGTGATTTCCACGTTGTACTTACCGCGGTTGTTGTACTGGCGGGTCAGCTCCTGGGTCACGCGGTCCAGGCTCAGGCGATCGAAGGTGCCGCCCTCGGACAGGCCGATGTCGCCCAGGCCCTTGAGCAGTTCCTCGGACTTGATGTCCTTGTCGCCGGTCACGGTGAGCTTGTTGATCGCCGGACGCTCCTTGACCGTGATCACCAGGATGTTGCCCTGGCGATCCAGCTGCACGTCCTCGAAGAAGCCGGTGCGGTAGAGCGCACGGATCGCGTCCGCCACCTTGGCATCGTCCACGGTGTCGCCGCGGTTCACCGGCAGATAGGTGAATACGGTGCCGGAGGCGATGCGCTGCAGGCCGTCGACGCGGATGTCGCTGGCAACGAACGGCTCGACGGCCAGAGCAACGGCCGGCAGGCTGAGGCCGGCGGCAAGAGCGAGGGCAAGCAGGCGGCGAGTGGGAAGACGCGTCATGTCACATCCGGTTGGAGTCGTATTCGGGTGTTGCTGGATGCCGGCGTATGACGACGACAACAGGCGGAAAGAGTGGAGCAGCTTCATCGTGGAACCAGGCCGAGGATGTCGTTGTAGAACGCCAGTCCCATCAACCCGGCCAGGACCGCCAGGCCGACGTATTGTCCGGCAATCATGGCCCGTTCGCTGATCGGGCTGCCCTTGATCAACTCGATAAGGTAATACAGCAGATGCCCACCGTCCAAGATCGGGATGGGCATCAGGTTGATGATCGCAAGGCTGAGCGACAGCAACCCGAGGAAATACAGGAACCAGTCGAGCCCGCGTTCGGCCGAGGCGTTGGCGGCGCGCGCAATGGTGACCGGGCCGGAGATGTTCTTGACCGAGGCCTGGCCGGTCAGCATGCGCTTCATCATGCCCAGCGAATCGGCGGTCATCCGGCCGGTTTCGCGGATCGCGGCCGGCACGGCGGCGAACAGCCCGTACTGCTGGCGGCTGTCGTATGCCGGAGCCGGGGCGGCGGCCGGACGCACGCCGATCATCCATTGGCCCTGCGGCGACTTGCGCGGGGCGATTTCCAGCGCCAGCCGGTCTTCGCCACGCGCCACCTCGATCATGCCCGGCCCGCCGTGGGCGCCCAACGCCTGCACCTGCGGAATGATGTCTTCGGCCGAGCGGATCGGCTGGCCATCGATGGCCACGATCCGGTCGCCCGGCTTGAGCAGGCCATCGGCCACCGAGCCCTTCACCACTTCGGCAATCACCGGTGGCTGCAGCATGAACTGCCAGCCGATGCCGGCCAGTGCGGCAACGCGGCGTTCGTCGAAACCGACCGGCAACTGCGACAGGCGCAAGGTGTGTTCGCTGCTGCTCGCAGTGTCGGAGGCGGTCAGGACGCGGACATCGCGCCTGTCCATTGCCGCAGTGGTGAGCTGCAGGCTGGCATCGCTCCAGCTGCTCACGCTGCGGCCGTCGATGCGTACGATGCGCTCGCCCGGAGTCAGTCCGGCTTCGGCGGCCAGGCCATCGGCGCGACCGACGGTTGCCGAATAATCCTGCTTGCCGACCACGAACATCGCCCACAGCATCGCCATGCACAGCAGCAGGTTGGCGATGGGGCCCGCCGCGACGATCGCGATGCGCTGCCACACGGTCTTGCGATTGAAGGCCTGGTCCTGCTCGGCCGGATGCACGTCGCCTTCGCGCTCGTCGAGCATTTTGACGTAGCCGCCCAGCGGGATCGCGGCGACCACGAACTCGGTGCCGTGGCGATCGCGGCGCATCCACAGCGGTTTGCCGAAGCCCACCGAAAAACGCGGCACCTTGACGCCGCAGCGCCGCGCGACCCAGAAATGCCCGAATTCGTGAAAGGTCACCAACACGCCCAGGCTGACGATCATCCACCAGACCGAACCGATGAAATCACCCATGTGTGCAGCTCGTGTGCGTGGAACGATCAGGCATGAAGGGCGTGATGGGCGAGGGCGCGTTCAGTGATTTGCCGGGCTTGCGCATCGGCAAAAAGCAGGGTGTCGAGGGAATCGGCATTGTGCCGCTGGAGCGTTGTCAGTGTGTGTTCGACCAACGCAGGGATCGCTAGGAAACCCACCTGGCCCTGAAGAAAGGCTGAAACAGCCACTTCATTGGCCGCGTTCAGGATCGCCGGGGCGGTGCCGCCGGCCCGTAATGCGTCCCAGGCCAGACGCAGACACGGGAATGCGGCGGTGTCGGGGGCCTCGAAATCCAGCCGGCCCTGGGTCAGCAGGTCAAGTCCGGCGACACCGGAGTCGACCCGCTCCGGCCACGTCAAGCCCACCGCCAGGGTGGTTCGCATGTCCGGCAGGCCAAGCTGGGCAAGGGTGGAGCCGTCGACGAATTCCACCAGCGAATGCACCAGGCTCTGCGGATGCACCAGCACATCGATCTGCTCGCCCGGCAGTCCGAACAAGTGATGCGCCTCGATGACTTCCAGGCCCTTGTTCATCAGGGTCGCCGAATCCACCGAGATCTTCGGTCCCATCGACCACTTCGGGTGGGCGACGGCCTGCGCCGGCGTTACCGCCGTCAGCGCCTCACGGTCCCAGCCACGGAACGGACCGCCCGAGGCGGTCAGTACCACGCGGCGCACGCCACGACTGGCGTCGCAGGAGCGCAGGCACTGGAAGATAGCGCTGTGTTCGCTGTCGATCGGGATGATTTCAGCCCCGGCAGCGGCTGCGGTGCGGGTCAGCAGCTCGCCGGCCAGCACCAGGGATTCCTTGTTGGCCAGCAACAGGCGCTTGCCGGCGCGCGCTGCCGCCAGCGTAGACGGCAGCCCGGCCGCACCCACGATCGCCGCCACCACGGTGTCGCACGCATCGCCACTCGCCAGTGCGTCCAACGCCTCGGCGCCGGCATGCGCCTGGGTCGCCAGGCCCAGCGCGCGCAGGCCATCGCGCAGTGCCGGGTACAGCGTCGTCTCGGCAATCACCGCATGCGCAGGCCGGTGGGTGGCGCAGAGCCCCAGCAGCTCGTCGACCTTGCTGCCGGCCGACAGCACGCTGGCGCGCAGCCGCTCGGGGTGGCGCGCGATCACGTCCAGTGCCGATGCGCCGATCGAGCCGGTGGCGCCGAAGACGGCGACCTGACGGGGAGAAGAGCCAGCCATGCCTAGAATCCGAGAATTTCCTTGCCGAGTGCGAACACCGGCAGGGCAGCGAGCACGCCATCGATGCGGTCCAGCACGCCGCCATGGCCAGGAATCAGCGTGCCCGAATCCTTGGCGCCGGCGTGGCGCTTGAGCAGGCTTTCGAACAGGTCGCCCAGCACCGATGCCAGCACCGCCAGCGCGGAGACCAGCACCAGCTGCGGCACATGCGCCAGGGTCAGCCCGGCCAGCCAGCCGAACGCGCAGGCAACTGCAATCCCGGCGAGCAGGCCTCCGAGCAACCCTTCGATGGTCTTGTTGGGGCTGACCCGCGGCGCCAGCTTGTGCTTGCCGAACGCGCGGCCGGCGAAATACGCACCGGAGTCGGCCGCCCACACCATGGTCAGCGCGGTCAGCAACCACAGGTTGCCCTTGTCCGGGCTGGCATGCAGCAGCACCAGCGCCGCCCATGCCGGCAGCACCGCCAGGGTGCCGGCGGCCAGCTTGAGTGCGCGCGCCTGGCCGTTGCCATGATCGGCGCCGAAGGTGAAAAAGCGCAGCCAGAGCAGCGCCAACAGCCACCACGCCACGCCGACCAGCGACGCAATCTGGAACAGCACCATCGAGCCGGCCGAGGCCCACACCATCAGCACCATCAGCAGCAGATTGAGCATCAGCAGCACGGTGCGCGGCAGGCTGTCGTCGATGCCGGAGAGCTTGAGCCACTCCCACAGACCGGTCAGGAACAGGACCGCCGCCAGCGCTGCCAGCCATTGAGTGGGCAGCAGCACGATCGCGCAAATCGCGAGCGGCGCCATGATCAGCGCGGCAATCACGCGAGTCTTGGTCATGCGGAGGAGCTCTCCGTCGCCTTGTCGGCGATCTGTGCGCTGGTCAGGCCGAAGCGGCGTTCACGCCCGGCATAGTCGTCCAGCGCTTGCTGCAGCACGCCGGCATCGAACTCCGGCCACAGGGTTTCGGTGAACCACAGCTCGGTGTAAGCCAGCTGCCACAACAGGAAATTACTGATGCGGGTGTCGCCACCGGTGCGGATGAACAGATCCGGCGCGGGCAGGTCGGCCAGGGCGACCCGGCTGGACAGCAGCGCTTCGTCGATCTGCTCTGGCTGCAGGCGGCCGGCAGCCACGTCTTCGGCCAACGCGCGGGCCGCCGCGGCGATGTCCTGGCGGCCGCCGTAGCTGGCGGCGATGCTCAGCACCAGCCGCGAGTTCGCTGCGGTGCTGCGCTCGGCGCCGGCCATGCGGTCGCGCAATGGTGCGGCAAAGCGGCTGCGGTCGCCGATGAAGCGCACCTGCACGCCACGTCGCTGCAATTCTTCGACTTCGCGGTCGAGCGCATGCAGGAACAGCTTCATCAGCGCATCGACCTCATCCTGCGGACGGCCCCAGTTTTCACTGGAAAACGCGAACAGGGTCAGCGCCGACACGCCTTTTTCCAGGCAGAAATCGATCGTGCGATTGACCGCGCGCGCGCCGGCACGGTGGCCGATGACGCGCGGACGCCGCCGACGCTGCGCCCAACGCCCATTGCCATCCATGATGATGGCAATGTGGCGCGGCACAGCAGCAGAGAGGACGGGATGCATGGCAGGCGATGCCACGATCAGACCGTCATCAATTCCTGTTCCTTGCCCTTGACGACCTCATCCACGTCCTTGATGGACTTGTCGGTCAGTTTCTGGATGTCGTCTTCGGCGCTGCGGGCCTCGTCTTCGGTGACGGCCTTGTCCTTGAGCAGATCCTTGACCTGCTGGTTGGCATCGCGGCGGATGTTACGGATCGCCACCTTGCTGTCTTCGCCCTCGCCATGCACGGACTTGCTGAGCTCCTTGCGGCGCTCCTCGGTCAGCGGCGGCAGGTTCAGGCGGATCACGGTGCCGACCACGGTCGGGGTCAGGCCCAGATCCGAGGCATAAATGGCTTTTTCCACGTCCTTGATCATGCCCTTGTCGAACAGGCTGATGACCAGCGAGCGGCCTTCGGACACGCTGATGCTGGCAACCTGATTCAGGGGCGTGTCGGCGCCGTAGGCCTTGACCTTGATGCCGTCCAGCAGCGCCGGCGAGGCACGGCCGGTGCGGATGGTGGTGAGGGAATGGCGCAGAGCATCGATGCTCTTGGTCATGCGCGTCTGCGCGTCTTGTTTGATCTGGGTGAGCATCGCCGGAATCCGTGTGGAGCTGAATCCGGAGATTATAGCCGGGACTGAGGTTTCACGACTCGCGGGCCGCCAGCACCCGCGCAGCCGGTTCACTTGCCGCCCCTTTCTAGGTGCCGGGTCCGCGGGTTGGAGATCGCCGCACAGCTTGCGGTACTGCGCCTTGCGATTCCCCAATCCCGATTCCCCGCCTCAGCTACGGCCCTGCACCAACGTGCCGATCTGCTCGCCATGCAGGATGCGCAGCAGCACGCCCGGTTCGCTCATGCCGAAGATGCGCAGCGGCAGGTCGCTGTCGCGCGCCAGTGCAAAGGCGGCGGTATCCATCACCTCCAGGCCCTGCAGGATCACCTGGTCGTAGGTCAGGCTGTCGTAGCGCACCGCATCGGTGTGCTTCTTCGGGTCCTTGTCGTACACGCCGTCGACCTTGGTTGCCTTGAGCAGCAGGTCGGCACCGATCTCGATCGCGCGCAGCGCCGCGCCCGAGTCGGTGGTGAAGAACGGGTTGCCGGTGCCGGCGGCGAAGATCGCGATGCGGCCCTTTTCCAGGTGACGGATCGCGCGGCGACGGATGAAGTCTTCGCAGACATCGTTGATCTTGATCGCGCTCATCACGCGCACCTTGGCGCCAAGCTTTTCCAGCGCATCCTGCATGGCCAGCGCGTTGATCACCGTGGCCAGCATGCCCATGTGATCGCCGGTGACGCGGTCCATGCCGCTGGCGGCCAGGCCGGCGCCGCGGAAGATATTGCCGCCGCCGATGACCAGGGCCACCTGCGCGCCGGCCTGCTGGGCTTCGATCACTTCATGGGCAAGGCGGTTGATCACCTTGGGATCGATGCCGTAATCCCCGTCCCCCATCAGCGCCTCCCCGGAAAGTTTGAGAAGAATGCGGCGATAGGAAAGTTCGGACATGGGAAACCTCGGGGGTGGGGGATCGGCAAACGCCGACAATTCTAGCGGAAGCCTGTCACCTGACGTGGTAAAAATTCCTTTGTCGGTAGTGGCGTGACCGGTTGCTCAGTGCGCGCGCGGGTTCGGCGGCGTTGGTACATCGGTCGCATCGTATGCGGTGACGCGGTTGCGGCCGCGATGCTTGGAGCGATACAGCGTGCTGTCGGCGGCCTGCAACAAATGGTCGATGCTGTCGAACTGGCGCTCGGCACCGCCGTGCGTGGCAAGACCCGCAGAGAACGTGATATGCAGTGGGCCGCCCTGCAGTTGCGCCATCGGCGTGCGTGCGGTTTCGGCCAGGATGCGCTCGATCACCATCAGCGCCGCATCGGCGGGTGTATTGGGCAGGATCACCAGGAATTCTTCGCCGCCGTAGCGCGCCACCAGGTCGCTGGTGCGCACCATGCGTTGCAGCGTTTGCGCGAAATTGCGCAACACTTCATCGCCGACCAGATGCCCGTGCGCATCGTTGACGCGCTTGAAGTCGTCCAGGTCGATGAAGGCGATCGACAGCGGCCAGCCCTGGCGCGAGGCCAGTTCGAACTCATGCGTCAGCGCAGTACCGAGCTGATGCCGGTTGAACACGCCGGTCAGCGCATCGCGACTGGCCTGTTCGGCCAGGTGACGCATGCGGTTTTCCGATTCGTCGGCATGCCGGCGCGCTTCGGCCACGTCCTGCAACTCGCGCAGGCTACGCAGCATCGCCAGTTCACGCGCCTGCTCGAAGATCATCTGGATGTGCTCGGGCTGCGGCATGCGGATGTCGAACAGCGCCTCCAGTTCCGGCAACGATTCGGCGATGCGTTCGATCACTTTCTCGAAGCGTTCGGCATCGAGCTCCAGCACGTCCTGGGCCTGTTGCTGCGCATGTTCGGTTGCAGCGACCGCACTGGCCGAAAGCCAGATATCGGCCAGGCGCCCGGATAGCGCCACGCAGGCCATGAACGGTTCCAGGCCGGCCGGTTCTTCTTCGCTCTGCGCAATCGCATTCTGCAGATACGGCGGCAATTGCCACTGATGCGCCAGCCAGGCGCCGACTTCGGCATGCGTGGCGCCCAGCTGTTCGCGTTCGGCATTCAGCAGCGCGGTGTTGTCGGCGGCCTGTTCCAGCAGCGGCCCGTAGAGATCGGGCGCGCCTTGCAACAGGGCAAGCTTGCCGATGTCCTGCAGCAGGCCAGCCAGCATCAATTCTTCGGGTTTGCGGATGCCGTAGGCCTGGCCGAGGATGCGACTGGCCAGCGCGCATAGGCCGGCGCGGCGCCAGATGCGCTCATGCAAGGGGTGGGCGATGAAGGTGCTGCGCACGCCGTGCACCATCGAAAAGCCCAATGCCAGGCTCAAGGTCGCGTTGAGGCCGAGCATGGTCAGCGCCTGGCCGAGATTGTCGATGCGGCGGCGACTGGCGTAGAGCGGTGAATTGGCCACCCGCAGCATGCGTGCGCTCAATGCCATGTCCATGCCGATGATCTTGGCCGTGGTGGTCATGTCCACGTCCGGATCCTGCGCAAGTTCGATGATGCGCAGCGCAACCCCGGGCGGCGAGGGCAGGTTGCGGCAGTAGTGCAGGGCGGCCTGGAGATCTGGTTGCATGAGTCATCGCCAACAGTGGCCACAAGCATACAGCTGCGGTCGTTGAGTGGGGCGCGCCATGCTCGGCCATCGCCGCGCCACAAAACACGCGTGATGAACGCCAAAGCCTGGTCGGCATCTTCGGGTAACGGCAATGTCGATGACATCTGTAGAGTTGAGGCCGCTTGCTGCGGTGCCGGATGCGTCCGCTTCAGGTTCGCGTCCGTGTGCGGATGCGTGACCAATAGGCAAAAAAAAGCCGCGGCATGCCGCGGCTTTTTCCCGAGCGGGGAAGATCAGGCCAGGCCGGCCTGCTTCATCACTTCGGCAGCGTAGTCTTCCACCACCTTCTCGATGCCTTCGCCAACGGCCAGGCGCTGGAAGCCGATCACGTCGGCGCCGGCGGCCTTGACTGCCTGCTCGACGGTCTGGTCGGTGTTGAGCACGTACGGCTGGCCGTACAGCGTGACCTCGTTGACGATCTTGCTGATCTTGCCGCTGATGATCTTTTCCAGGATGTCGGCCGGCTTAGCCTTGTCCTTTTCGGACATCTTGGCCAGCTCGATTTCCTTTTCCTTGGCGATGAAATCGGCCGGCACGTCGGAAGCTTTCACGTGCGGCGGGTTCATGGCGGCGATGTGCATGGCGATGCCGCGCGCCAGCTCGATGTCGCCACCCTTCAGCTCGACCAGCACGCCGATACGGCCGCCGTGCACATAGGCGGCGACGTTGTTGGCGCTGTCGATACGGACCAGGCGACGCACCTGCAGGTTCTCGCCGACCTTGGCGATGACCGCAGCGCGACGCTCTTCGATGGTCTCGCCGCTGTCGAGCTTGACGCTCTTGAGCGCTTCGGCATCGGCTGCATCCGAGTTCAGGGCAGCATTGGCCACGACTTCGGTGAAGGCCAGGAAGTTCTCGTCCTTGGCGACGAAGTCGGTCTCGGAGTTGACTTCGACCAGTACGGCCTTGCCGCCGGCCTGGGCGGTGGCGATGCGGCCTTCGGCGGCAACGCGGTCAGCCTTCTTGTCGGCCTTGGCCAGGCCCGACTTGCGCAGCCACTCGGCCGCGGCGTCGATGTCGCCTGCGTTTTCGACGAGTGCCTTCTTGCACTCCATCATGCCGGCGCCGGTGCGCTCGCGCAGTTCCTTGACCAGGGAAGCAGTGATTTCCATGGAATTACCTCATATGGACGAATGCGTGCGGCGGAAGTGATTCCGCCAGTAGGAGACGGTGCAGCATGCCGCCGCCCCCGTAGATGTATTCAGTCGCCTCGGCGACGGAGCGACAGGGCGCCGTCGGGGCTGCGGCCGCACAGCATGGTGCGGCCGCATTGCACGCCGATTACTCGGCGGCGTCGGCCTTCTTGTCGCCCTTCTTGGCCGGAGCGCGACGGCCCTTGCCTTCGTCGGCGGACTCGGCCGAGAACTCTTCTTCGCGAACAGAAGCGGAGTTCGGCGCAGCAGCCTTGCCTTCCAGCACGGCATCGGCAGCGGCGCGTGCATACAGCTGCACGGCGCGGATGGCGTCGTCGTTGCCCGGGATGGCGTAGTCGACCAGGGCCGGATCGTAGTTGGTATCGACCACGGCGATCACCGGAATGCCGAGCTTCTTGGCTTCCTTGATGGCGATGTCTTCATGGCCGATATCGATCACGAAGATCGCGTCGGGCAGGCGGTTCATTTCCTTGATGCCGCCAAGCGAGGCGTCCAGCTTCTCGCGCTCGCGACGCAGGCCCAGCACTTCGTGCTTGACCAGCTTGTCGAAGGTGCCGTCAGTTTCAGCGGCTTCCAGTTCCTTCAGGCGGGCAACCGACTGCTTGACGGTGCGGAAGTTGGTCAGCGTGCCGCCCAGCCAGCGTTGGGTCATGAACGGCATGTTGCAACGCTCGGCTTCTTCCTTGATGGACTCGCGCGCGCTGCGCTTGGTGCCCAGGAACAGTACGGTGCCGCGCTTCTGCGCAACCGAGGAGAGGAAGTTCATCGCGTCGTTGAAGAGCGGAACGGTCTTCTCGAGGTTGATGATATGGATCTTGCCGCGAGCGCCGAAGATGTACGGCGCCATCTTGGGGTTCCAGTAGCGGGTCTGGTGGCCGAAATGGACGCCGGCTTCCAGCATCTGACGCATGGTGACTTGGGGCATTGCAGTAACTCCGTAAGAGCGGAATCGCCGTGCGCGGCTTGTTGTTGAAAAGTCCGCACATGGATGTGCGGGCCGTTGCGAGGGACTCGCATCAAATCGCACAAGATTCCGGGGTTGGGCTTCCCTGTTGCCTCCGCGACGAACCCCTTGTGAGGGCACCCCGGCGCGGATGGCGGCAGCAGGTGTGAATTCGTCGGTGACGTCCGACGTGGACGACGCAATGCGCAAGAGACGCAAAACAGCCGACGGAGTATAGCTGGCTGGGTGACTTGGTGCAATTGGTATGGTTCTGAGGCAGCTGACAGTGATCGCTGGGAGATTCGGGAGTCGGGATTAGAGATTGGTTTAGAGCGGATCGCGAATGACCGGTCGTGTCGCACATGCCGAAGGACGGCCAGGCCAGCAACGCTTTTGCGAATCCCCAATCCCGGCCCTCACGGCTCCAGGGCCAATGTACTCTCGATGTCGCTGTTGATACGCGCCACGAAGCGGCCGCTGCCTGCGGGCAGGTTGGCGGGCAAGGTCCATTGGCGGGTCTGGCCGGGCAGGACGTAGCCGGCCAGGTCGCCGCGGATGTTGCGGCGGGTGCCGCCGGCATCGATGTACGCCAGGTCGGCCAGGCGTGCATGGCTGGAGCCGGAATTGTAGATACGCAACGCGCGCTGGCTGCCGTGCCCGGCCAGGCTGGCGTGCAACGCCGGTTGCACTGCGCTGGCCTGGCTGGGCTGTGCAAACACCGGGGTGGAATAACGCAGCAGGTCGGTCTCGTTGCCGATCGCGTGCTGGGTCACGACAAGCCGGTAGCTGTCTTCGGCCTGGCTGGGGCTGGGGCCAAGGCGGATCACGCGCAGCAGTTGCCGGCCTTGCGGCGGAATTTCGAAGTGCGACGGGCTGACCGTGACGCCGCTGGCCGGCTCGAGCAGTTCGCGCTCGCCGTCCTGGCGCCAGCGGTAGAGCTTGGCGTCGGCACGCCATGGCTGTGCGGCCTGGTTGTAGAGCCAGACCGTTGTCTGGTCGCTGTCGGCCGGGATATGCGCGGTGGTCGGCGCGATGGCGATCTCGGCAGCGCTCGCGGCGCCGCTTGCTGCCACGCAGCCCAGGACCAGGGCCGAGGCCATCAGATCGCGAAGATAGCGGGCAGTGGCCATGCTCAGAACGCGATGGTGGTGATGCGCGCAGCGCCGGCGGGCATCGGCCCGGCAAGTGCGCTGGCGTCCTGGCCGGTGCTGGTGACGGCGGCTGCCTCATTGCTGCTGGGCGGCTCGGCGATCGCCATCGGCGTGCCCCTGGAGCAGCTGGCGCGCGGCGGCGCGGTACGCAGTTCGCAACCGCTGAGCAGGCGCAGGCCGATGTGCAGGGTGGAGTTTTCCGGCCCCTGCGCAGTGGCCGCGTTCGCCGCGGTAGAGGTCGCGGCGTAGGCAAGCGCAGCCAGGGCCAGTCGTTTCAGGAGGGTGACCAGCGTCATGGAGGCAATCGTTTGCATTGGAGACGTAAGAAATAGCGACGCCCCCGATACGAACTTTATTAACTGTCAGTAAGTGATGGAGACGGTCACCGTGTCGGTGTAGGCGCCGGCAATCGGCAGCTGCGGGGCCGGCGCGCGTCCATAAACGGTGACCGTCTGGGTGGTGCCATTGCCGGTGCCGGACAGCGTGTCCACCCCGATGACGGTGCCCCACCGGTTACTGCGGCCGGTATTGCTGTAGAGCTCGTAGTTGACGTAGTTGGCGCTGGTTGCGTGACGCATTCGCCGCACGCTGCCGCTGGCATTGCTGCCATTGTCCAGGCCGATATTCCAGGCGGTGCGGTTGGTGCAGGCCAGGCTGATGGTAGAGGTGCGATCGATCGCGGCGTCGATACTGCCGGCAATGCTGCCGAAGTCCAGATCGGTGGTGACGTAGGCATTGCAGCGTGCCGGCACAGTGGCCGAGGCAGTGAACGGGAAGGCGTTGCTGGCAGTCTTGGAGCCGGTGCCGCCGGCCGTACAGCTGCTCGGCAGCGAGGGTACGCCGGTGATGCTTTCGTTGTAGGAGTAGCGCAGCACAGTGTCGGCGCCGCCAAAGCTGCTGGTGTGGTTGCCAACCGAGAGAATCTGGTTGGCCGGAATCCGCCCGTACACGGTGATGGTGGCGGTCTGCGAGCCGCCGGTGATCACCGGGACGTTGTAAGACAGCGTCAATGTCCGCGGCGAGGGGGCCGCCGACCCGGTGGCGCCCCAGATCTGCGTACGGGTTGCCTCGCTGTAGATCTGGAAATCCAGGCTGTCGCTGGTGGAGTTGAGCATGCGACGAGGCGCATACGCGCCGCTGCTGGCACTGCCGGGGCCAAGGTCCAGGCAGAGGCTAACTTGTGCATAGCCCAGTACGCTGAGCGCGGCGGTCGCGCAGGAAACGTTGAGGGTTGCCACCGCATCGGTGGTGCCGTTGGCCGCCACGTTGCCAAACGCCAATGGCGTGCCGAGGGTGACGGTGCAGGTGGTATCTGCGTGCGCCCGCTCGCTGGGCCCAAGCCACAGCATCGCGATCGTCAGCGCGAGCATCAGGCGCCAAAGCGTGGACATGCTCATGGGGTGGTCTGCTCGGGGATGCACTGCAGCGGACCCACCCGCGGGATGCCGCCCGGGTCGGCCGGATACGCGAACTGCGCAACGCAGCGGCCCTGGGGCAGGTCGACCAGGATGCGGTTGTCGCGTTGCAGGTTGTCCAGATAGGTTTCGCCGTCGTAGCCGACCACCACGCGCTCGGTACTGCCCTCGCGCTGTACCACGCTGCCGACGGGCAGCGGCGCGCCGTGCGCATCGTGCAGCACGATGATGGCGGCGCGTACGCGGGTAATGCCGAAGCGCACCGCCACACCGGATTGCTGGCGCGGTGTCACCGTGGTGTCGACACGGTCCACGCGCAGGTCTGCCGGCAGGCTCAGGGTGTCGATGGAGAGCTGGTTGCGCTGCCACGATTGCAACGGCGTCACCAGCAGGGTGCCGCGCGCGTCGGTGACGCCGATCAAGCGGTTTTCCAGCCGTACCGGAATGCCGGGCTGGCCGTCGGTGGAGACCACCGCGAACGCGTCCTGGATATCGCGCGCGGCGAAGGTGCGGCCGTTCATCCACACCAGGCTGCCGCTGGCGCTGGCATAGCCGAAGGTATCGCCATCCTGGGTTGCTGCGCCGAGGTTGTAACGACCGACCCGGTTCAACCAGCCCAGTTCGGCCAGCCCGCCGCTGGCATCGTCGCCGGCACGTCCTTGCAGGCGCCAGCCGATGCCGCCCAGATCGCCATCGCCAGGCAGTGGCTGGCTGACGTCGGCCACCAAGCCGGTGCGGTCGCCGTTGCGCTGCATCGATGCGCTGGCCTGACGCACTTCGCCGAAGGTGGTCGACAGCGACAGGTACAGGCTGCGATCGCTGGAGACATCCAGATTCTGATTGCCCGACAGATTGGCCGCCCAGTTGCGCCCGAAATTGCGCGACCAGAACACGCTGGCATAGCGCGAGGTATCGCCCTGCGGATAGCTCAGCCGCACATAGCTGGTGCCGAGCGAGCCGATCGGGTCGACGTTGACCCCGACTGCTGCACGGTCGCTGACGCGCGCTGGCAGGGCGCCTTGCAGTGCGCCCAGGTCGCGATAATCGCCATGGGTGCGCTGGCTGCCCAGATTGACGTTGAAACGCCGGTTGTTCCAGGCGTAGCCCAGCACGTACTGGCCGCCACGCAGCGCGTCCATCTCGCTATGCGCGTAGGCGGCATTGAACACACCGCCCACGCCAAGCAGCCACACACCGCCTGCGCCTGCGTTGATCACGCCACCGCCAGTTTCGGCATGCGCTTCGATCGTGAAATCCTCGCGCAGGCCTTTGCGAAAGGTGGCGCTGGCCACACGACGTTGGTCATACGAAAACGAGCGCACGCCGTAGTCGCGGCGCAGATGACCGATGCCGGCCGACCATTCGGAAATGCCGCGCGCCAGCAGCTGCGGTGTGCCATAGAACGCAAAATCCAGCCGACGCACGCGTCCGAACGCATCGGTCACCACGATCTGCGCCTGGCCGGTGCCGCTGATGCCCGGTTGCGCGGCCAGCTGAAACGGGCCGGCCGGCACCTGGCCGCTGTACTGGCGCAAGCCGTCCACATACAGCTCGACGGTGGAAGGCACTGCCGCTTCGCCGAGAAAGCTCGGCGTTGGGGTCAGCACCCGATACGGTTGCAAGGCGTAATTGCGGCCGATCTGCACGCCGCCCAGGCGGATCGAGCGGCTCCAGTCGACAAAGCCGCTATAGAAATCGCCCACGCTGAGGCTGGTGGCGCTGTCCGGGAAATCCATCTGCCAGGCACTGTCCAGACGCACCGCTTCGCTGCGCCAGCGGTTGTCCTGTGGGCGGTCGTAGGCCAGAAAGACCGCGGTGGTATCGACCATGCCACGCCCGATGCCGAACGCGCGCACTTCGGTGGCCAGCGACGCGCTGCTGACGCCGGCGTTGCGGGTGGCATACAGGTCGTAATTGAGCAGCATGCCTGGCGATGCGGTGGCGCTGGGCGGGGCCACTTGTTCGGCTTTGAGCACGGTAGTGGACAACGACAGCTGGGCCAGCGGCGCCTGCAGCGCGAGCCGCTGCAGCGCGGCGTCGTAGCGCACTTCCACGTCGGGCAGGCGGTCCAGATCGACCACTTCGCCAGGCACGCGGTCGGCCAGGATGAAGCCGAGTTTGCGCAGGGTTTCCACCGAGCCGCGGAGCCGCCCGTCGACCAGTTCGAAGGGTGCCAAGCCGCGGTCGGCCTGGTTTAAGGTCACGTCCAGATACAGCGTTTGCGGCTGTGGCGTGGCGCTGGGTGGCGGCTGATCGGGAAGCGACGCCACATCGGCCAGATCGCCGGCTGCGGCGCTGCCCAGGCAACTGGCGGTCGCAAGCAGCGTCATCGCCAGCCGCGCCGCATCACGGTGCCGTCGGCGCGGCCAACAAAGTACGTTCGTCAGCCTCACCATTGATCCTTGCGATGATGGTGCCGCGGCCGAACTGCGCCAGCGGCGCATCCAGCGACCAGCGCATGGTCTGCCCGGGCAGCACATAACCGACCAAGCCGTTCAATGCGGTCTTGGTTGCGCCATCGACCTGGTGCCGCAGGTCGGCGACCTGCGCATGGCCGGTGCCGGTGTTGCTGATCTGTATCTGCGCCTTGCCGTCGCTGCCGGCAACCACTTGCGCGCTCAGGGTCGGCGAGGGTTCGGCGTTGCCGGGCGGCAGCAAGAAGATCGGCACCGAGTAACGCAGCACGAACTGCATGCCTTTGCGGTCGGCATCGGCGCTGGGCAGCTCGTCGACGATGATGCGGTAACACTGCTCCTGTCCGCTCGGGGCAGGCCCGGCGCGGATGACCCGGATCAACTGGCGCTCGCCAGCGGCCAGGGTGCGCATCGGCGGGCTGACCAGCAGATCCTGGGTGGGATCGAGCTGATCCTGCCCATCGCGTTGGGTCCAGCGATAGGCG
Source organism: Xanthomonas sp. NCPPB 3569 (assembly GCF_041475645.2). Lineage (NCBI taxonomy): Bacteria > Pseudomonadati > Pseudomonadota > Gammaproteobacteria > Lysobacterales > Lysobacteraceae > Xanthomonas > Xanthomonas sp. NCPPB 3569. The sequence goes on along the minus strand of NZ_CM192969.1, from coordinate 2,530,818 downwards.
CGGGTCTGCACCTGGACCGGCGCGCTGCCGCTGTTGCTCAGCCACAGGCCGTCGGCGGTCTGCTGGGCGCTCAGGCTCAGCGATGTGGGCGCCAGCTGCAGGCTGGCGGCATGCGCCGGCGTCGGCAGGGCGCCGTTGGCCATGACCAGCGTCATCGCCAGCCCGGCCGACATCAGCCAGGCAGGTAGACGTGACAACGGGCGGTGATGCACAGGCATGCGCGGGCTCAATAGACGATCGTGGCAGTGATCGTGTCCTGATAGCTACCGGTCGCAGGATTGTTGGCCGACGGGTTGGTCACGCGACCGTAGACCGGGTAGACCTGATTCAGGCCGGTGGCGGTGCGGCTGAGCGTGTTGGTGCCGGTGGTGCTGCCCCAGACCGTGCTGCGGCCCAGATCCTGGTAGAGCTGGTAGGCGATGTAGTTGTTGGTGGTCACCAGCGCGTCGGTATTTTTCATGCGGCGGGTGGTGACGTCGTTGGCCGTCCCGGCATTGCTGCCCGCGCTCAGCGCGATGTTGTACGGCGTCAACGCGGTGCACTGGGCGGTCACGCTGCCGTTGGCGTCGGCATTGGCGGTCGAGGTCGAGAGTACCGAGCCGAAGTCGACGTCCGTGGCGGACGCAGCGGTAATCGTGCAGGCCTTGGTGACCGCGATCTTGACGTTGAAGGTGGTGGTGTCTGCCGCGCTCGCGATGCCAATGGTCGAGAGCAGGCCGAGCGATAGCAGGACAGGGCGGACAGTACGCATGGACATTTCCTTGACCGTTCTGGTCATTGATGACGCGACGAGTCGTCGCCTTCCCTGCAATGCATCAGCTGTGCCAAACATAACGCCGAATTCACACGCTATCTAGCTGTCTTGACTGGTTTTATTGATAAAAGTGGGATGTCTTACGGATGACTCCGTTAGGGCCTTTTTTGACGCTGCGTGCACGGCGTCACGCATGAATAGGCAGCCGCGACGGTTTTCCGTTGTGCGGTCCGCTTGCTACCGGTTGCGGTATCCACACAAAAAGCGCAGGCGCGGGTCGTTCAGATTCAGCCCGGATCGGCGATAATCGTGGCCATGAGCGTCAATCTGAAAACCAAAGAAGAAATCGAACTGATGCGCGTCGCTGGCCGCTTGGCCGCCGAGGTGCTCGATGTGGTGGCACCGCACGTGAAGCCGGGCGTGACCACTGCCGAGCTGGACCGCATCTGCCATGACCACATCGTCAACGTGCAGGGCACCATCCCCGCCAATGTCGGCTATCGTGGTTTCCCCAAGAGCGTGTGTACCTCGGTCAACAACGTGATCTGTCACGGCATCCCGAGTGCAGCCAAGGTGTTGAAGGACGGCGACATCGTCAATATCGACGTCACCGTCATCAAGGACGGCTGGCACGGCGACACCAGCCGCATGTACTACGTCGGCACCCCGTCGGTGATGGCCAAGCGCCTGGTCGAAACGACTTATGAAGCGATGTGGCGCGGCATCCGGGCGGTCAAGCCGGGCGCCACGCTAGGCGATGTGGGCCATGCCATCCAGAAGTTCGCCGAAGCCGAGCGCTTCAGCGTGGTACGCGATTACTGCGGCCACGGCATCGGCAAGGTGTATCACGACGAGCCGCAGGTCATGCATTACGGCCGTCCGGGCGAAGGGCTGGTGCTCAAGCCGGGCATGACCTTCACCATCGAGCCGATGATCAACGAAGGCACCTATCACCATAAGACGCTGCCGGACGGCTGGACCGTGGTCACCAAGGACCGCAAGTTGTCTGCGCAGTGGGAACACATGGTTGCGGTCACCGAAGACGGCGTGGATGTGTTGACGCTGTCGGCCAATTCGCCCGCGCCGGTATGACGGACACGCCGGCGGAGCGACCCGACCCGGGCGTCGCCGGCGACGCTGACTGGGCCGCGCAGGCCCGTCCGCTGCTGGTGCATGCGGACATGCGCCTGTGCAAACGCTTCGACCAGGGCGAGCCGATCGAGCGTCTGGTGGCGCTGCGCGCCCGCGCGGTCGACCAATTGATGCGCAATGCCTGGATGCGCTGCATGCCGGCCGATAGCGGTTTGTCGCTGCATGCGGTTGGCGGCTACGGACGGGGCGAGTTGTTTCCGCGCTCGGATGTGGATGTGCTGGTGCTGGGCGACACCGCCGCGCAACAGCAGCACGAGCAGGCCCTGGCGCGCTTGTTTGCGCTGCTCTGGGATGTGGGCCTGCCGATCAGTCACGCGGTGCGCTCGCCGGCGCAGTGCACTGCTGCGGCCGCCGACCAGACCGTGCTCACTGCCTTGATCGAATCGCGCGCACTGGTGGCCGATGCCGCCGCGCGCGCTGCGCTGGCGACGGCGATCGCGCCGCCGCAGGTGTGGCCGCCGCGCGACTTCTTCCAGGCCAAGCGCGAGGAATTGCTGGCGCGCCATCAGCGCTTCGGCGACACCGCCGATAATCTCGAACCCGACATCAAGGATGGCCCCGGTGGTCTGCGCGACCTGCAGACGCTGGGCTGGATGGCCTTGCGCGCGTTCGGGGTCAAGGACCTGGAGGCCCTGGTCGGGCTGGGCCATGTCGGCTTCGACGAGGCCGCCGCGTTGCGTCGCGAGCGCGAAGAGCTTGCCCGGCTGCGTTTCGGTCTGCACATCGTGGCCAACCGGCCGGAAGAGCGGCTGCGGTTCGATTATCAAAAGACCCTTGCCGAACGGTTGGGGTTCGCCGACGACCCGGAAAGCCTGGGCGTGGAAAAAATGATGCAGCGCTTTTATCGCAGCGCTGCATTGATCCGCCGCATCAGCGACCGCTTGTTGCAGCGTTTCGAAGAACAGTTCGATGGCGAAGCGACGCCGGAGCCTCTGGGCGGCGGCTTCAGCCTGCGCCGCGGCTACCTGGCTGCCGACGCCGAGAGCTGGCCAGACGGCGATGTGCTGCAGGTGTTCGCGCTGTTTGCGCAATGGGCCGCGCATCGCGAGGTGCGCGGACTGCATTCGCTGACCGCGCGCGCGCTGGCCGAGGTTCTGCGCGATCTGCCGGCATACGACATGGCCGATGCCACGGCCCGGGAACGCTTCATGGCATTGCTGCGCGGCCCGCGTGCGGTGGAAACGCTCAATCGCATGGCGCGGCTGGGCGTGCTGGGCCAGTGGATTCCGGCATTCGCCAGCGTTTCCGGGCGCATGCAGTTCGACCTGTTCCATGTCTATACGGTGGACCAGCACACCTTGATGGTGCTGCGGAACATCGCACTGTTTGCCGCCGGCCGCGCCGACGAACGCTTCTCGATCGCGCATGAAGTCTGGCCGCGTTTGCGCAAGCCGGAACTGCTGTTGCTGGCGGGCCTGTTCCACGACATCGCCAAGGGCCGCGGCGGCGATCACTCGGAACTGGGCGCAGTGGATGCGCGTGCGTTCTGCCTGGCGCATCGCCTGAGCGAAGGCGATACCGAGCTGGTGACCTGGCTGGTGGAACAGCACTTGCGCATGTCGGTCACCGCGCAGAAGCAGGACATTTCCGACCCGGAGGTGATTCACCGTTTCGCAACGTTGGTCGGCACACGCGAACGTCTGGATTATCTGTACCTGCTCACCTGTGCCGACATCGCCGGCACCAGTCCCAAGTTGTGGAACGCGTGGAAAGATCGGCTGTTGGCGGATCTGTATTTCGCCGCGCGTCGCGCGTTGCGCGAAGGCCTGGAGCACCCACCACCGCGCGAAGAACGGCTACGCGAGGCGCGCGAATCGGCGCGTACCTTGATGCAGGCGCAAGGGCACGACGATGTCACCATCGATCGCCAGTTTGCCGGCATGCCGGACGAGAATTTCCTGCGTTTCCGTCCCGAGCAATTGGCATGGCAGGCGGCCTCGCTGATCGAAGTGGAGATCGGCCAGACCCTGGTCAAGGCGCGTCGCGCGGTGCCGGACAACGACGCGCTGGAAGTGTTCGTGTATTCGCCGGACCGCGATGGGCTGTTTGCGGCCATCGTGGCCACGCTTGATCGCAAGGGCTACGGCATCCATCGCGCACGTGTGCTGGACGCGCCACACGATGCGATCTTCGACGTGTTCGAAGTGTTGCCGCAGGAGACCTATGCCGACGGCGACCCGCAGCGGCTTGCGGCAACGCTGCGTCAGGTGCTGGCCGGCGACCTGCAGAAGGTGCGCCCGGCACGCCGTGCGGTGCCGCGCCAGCTGCGGCATTTCCGCTTCGCACCGCGGGTGGAGTTCAGCGAAAGCGCCGGCGGCCGCCGCACCCGCATCAGTCTGGTCGCACCCGACCGCCCCGGCCTGCTTGCCGATGTCGCGCACGTGTTGCGCATGCAGCACCTGCGCGTGCACGACGCGCGTATCGCCACCTTCGGCGAACGTGCCGAAGACCAGTTCCAGATCACCGACGAGCATGACCGCCCGTTGTCCGAATCCGCCCGGCAGGCGCTGCGCGATGCGCTGTGCGCCTGCCTTGACCCTGTCTAGCTAGCAACTCCGGAGACCCCCATGGCCACCAGCAAGAAGACCGCGCGCAAGCAGAGCGCGACCACCACCGCAGCCTCCAAGCGCGCGGCTGCAACGGGCGGCAAGGCCGCCAAGGTGCCGGCTGTTGCCGCCTCAAAGCCAGGCGTTGGCGTCGGCAAACAGGGCGCAGCAGCGGGCGCTGTCGGCAAAAAGGCTGCTGCATCCGATGCGGCAAGCCCGAAAACCGCTGCAAACAAGACGGGCGGCAAGACCGCAACGTCCGCTGCGCCACGCGTGGCCAAGCAGCCGACCAAAGTGGTTGCTGCACCGGCCGCAAAGAAGGCTGCGGCGGCAAGGAAGCTGCCGATTGCCGAGCAGGCCGTGCACAGCGTCGCACCGCAGGCCGGCAGCGACGAGCTCAAGCTGGGCATCGAAAGCGCATTCGAACGGCGCGCCACGCTGACTATCGACGAGATCGACGGTTCCAGCCGTGCCATTGTCAATCGCGTGATCGACGGACTGGAAAGCGGGCAGTTCCGCGTCGCCGAGCCGGACGGGCAGGGAGGCTGGACCGTCAACGAGTGGCTGAAAAAAGCGGTACTGCTCTACTTCCGCGTCAACGAGATGGCGGTGATCGACGCCCAGCCGGCGCCGTTCTGGGACAAGGTGGAATCGCGCTTTGCCGGCTTCCATGAAGCCGAATTCCGCAAGGCCGGCGTGCGCGTGGTGCCGGGCGCAGTGGCGCGTCGCGGCAGTTATTTCGGCAAGGACGTGGTGCTGATGCCGAGCTTCACCAACATCGGCGCCTATGTTGGCGAAGGCACCATGGTCGATACCTGGGCCACGGTGGGGTCGTGCGCGCAGATCGGCAAACACTGCCATTTGTCCGGCGGCGCCGGCATCGGCGGCGTGCTCGAACCGCTGCAGGCCAGCCCCACCATCATCGAAGATCACTGCTTTATCGGCGCTCGCTCGGAAGTGGTGGAAGGCGTGGTCATCGGGCACCACAGCGTGATCGGCATGGGCGTGTTCATCGGCCAGAGCACACGCATCTACAACCGCGCTACCGGCGAGATTTCCTACGGCTATGTGCCGCCGTACAGCGTGGTGGTGTCCGGGCAGTTGCCCTCCAAGGACGGCTCGCACTCGCTGTATTGCGCGGTAATCGTCAAGCAGGTGGATGCCAAGACGCGCAGTAAGACCAGCGTCAACGAACTGTTGCGTGGTCTGGCGGATTAATCCGCTTCGCATCGGCAACAGCTGACGCGCAGCGCCGGTCGAGAGTGCGCCTTTGGCACTCTCGATTGCCGCAATCACCCGCGTGTCTCAGCGCGCTTGTGAGATCGCTTGCCGGTCGCGTTGCACGCAGTTCCATCGCAACCCCTTTCACGAAGTGAGGGGATCTGCACCGCCCTTTGGGATATGTCACATGACCACGCTCTACGGACTCAAAAACTGCGATACCTGCAAGAAAGCCACCAAGTGGCTGGATCGTTTTGGTGTGGCGTATACGTTTGTCGACTATCGCGATCACAAGCCGGAGCCGGACACCCTGGTGGCGTGGGCGGAGCAGGTCGGTGGATTCGATGCATTGATCAACAAGTCCTCGACCACCTGGCGGCAGTTGCCGGACAACCGCAAGGCGGCGGGCAGTGCGGCCGAATGGAAGCTGTTGCTGCGCGAATACCCGCAGCTGATCCGGCGGCCGCTTGTCGCCACCGACGAGGGCGCGCTGCATCAGGGCTTTTCCGATAACGGCTTCAAGAAGCTATTCGGCGTTGGCTAAGCGACTGCGGATTTCGACGGTGCTGCAGACCGTGTTGCCGCTATCGTCGCGGCGCATGACGTCTGGCATGTTGATCGCGCCCGCATCGGCTGGGTAAGCGGTTCGATGTCGCACCGGCAATGACGCGAGTACTGCCTGCAAACCGATTCGCTGCCACGACGGCAACTGCGATCAAACCACGCCGATCGATGCAGACGCGCTTTTCTCCATCAACGCCGCGATGCGGCTCTACTGCGGTGACGTTTCATGAGCGATGTGCTGGAGTTGACCTGTGACCTCATTGCACGTGCCTCGGTAACGCCGGCCGATGCCGGTTGCCAGGCCGCAATTGCGCAGCGCCTGCGCGCAGCCGGCTTCGGCTGCGAGCACTTGCGCCTGGGCGAGGTCGAGAATCTGTGGGCAACCCATGGCAGCGGTGCGCCAGTGCTGGTATTGCTCGGGCATACCGATGTGGTGCCGCCGGGCCCGCGCGAGGCGTGGACCAGCGATCCGTTCGATCCGCAGATCCGCGACGGCGTGCTGTATGGGCGTGGTGCCGCGGACATGAAAGGCAGCGTGGCCGCGTTCGTGGTTGCCGCGGAGCAATTCGTCGCTGCCCACCCAACGCACCCCGGCACGCTGGCGGTGCTGTTGACTTCGGACGAAGAGGGCGATGCCATCGATGGCGTGCGCCGGGTTGCCGAGGTGTTTCGCGAACGCGGGCAAGCGATCGACTGGTGCATCACCGGCGAGCCGTCGTCCACCGAGCGCCTGGGCGATCTGTTGCGCGTCGGCCGTCGCGGCAGCCTGTCCGGCACGTTGACCGTGAAAGGTGTGCAGGGGCATGTGGCGTATCCGCACAAGGCGCGCAACCCGATCCATCTGGCAGCGCCTGCGCTGGCCGAACTGGTGGCGCGGCAATGGGACGATGGCTTCGAAAGCTTTCCGCCCACCAGCCTGCAAGTTTCCAACATCCACGCCGGCACCGGCGCCAATAACGTGATTCCTGGCGAGCTGCAGGTGGCCTTCAATCTGCGCTATACGCCGCATTGGGACGCGCCGCGCCTGGAAGCCGAAGTCACCGCACTGCTCGATCGGCATGCGCTGGACTACACGCTGCGCTGGCACCGCAGCGGCGAACCGTTCTACACCCCGGAAGGGCGGTTGCGCAGCGTCGCGCGCGAGGTCTTGGGCGAGTTCGCCGGTGCGCCGCCGGAAGAAAGCACCGGTGGCGGCACTTCCGACGCGCGCTTCATCGCGCCATTGGGCGCGCAATGCATCGAAGTGGGCCCGGTCAATGCCAGCATCCACCAGGTCGACGAGCATGTGCGCGTGGCCGACCTGCAGGCGCTACCGGCGCTGTACCGCAGGTTGATCGAGCGCCTGCTAGTCGAGTGAGCGGACCGCGCAGACGCCGTTGTTGCCGCTGAAACAGTTGCGCCGGTACAACCGAACCGTTAGCGTCGGCGACATGGTCACTCGCCTCGCCAACCTCAATAACGCCAACCGCAACAATCTGCGCGCGAATAATCGTGCGCGGCCGATGCGGGTCTGCGACTAGGCGACGTCCACCAAACGCCCAGGAACCAGAAAAACCCGCATCGGCCGATGCGGGTTTTTTTATGGGTGTCGATCCTTGCAGCACGCTCTCACCGGCCGCCAACCCCCGCAGTTCTTCAGGAGTGTTTCCATGTGTTCCATCTTCGGTATTTTCGGCCTGCAACCTGGTGACGACCTGCAGGCGCTGCGCCGGCAGGCGCTGGAATGCTCGCAGCGCCAGCGGCATCGCGGGCCCGACTGGAGCGGCGTCTACGTCGATACCGGCGCCATCCTGGTGCACGAGCGCCTGGCCATCGTCGATCCGGCGGGCGGCTCGCAACCGTTGCTCTCCGACGACGGGCAGCTCGCCTTGGCGGTCAATGGCGAGATCTACAATCATCGCGAACTCAAGGCGGAACTGCTGCAGCCGTATGCGTTCCAGACCGGCTCCGATTGCGAGGTGATCAATGCGCTGTATCGCGAAGATACGCCGGCCTCGTATCTCAACCGCCTCAACGGGATCTTTGCCTTCGCGCTGTGGGACAAGACACGAGGGCGCGTCATCATCGCGCGTGACCCGATCGGCGTGGTGCCGCTGTACTGGGGACACGACCGCGAAGGCCGTTTGCGGGTGGCGTCGGAACTGAAATCGCTGGTGGACGACTGTGCCGATGCCGCGCAATTTCCGCCGGGTCATTGGTACGACAGCGCCACCGGCGCACTGAGCCGCTACTACGAGCGCGCCTGGCGCGACTATGACGCGGTGGAAGGTGTACAGGTGCAACTGCAGGAATTGCGCGAAGCATTCGAGCGCGCCGTGCACCGTCAGCTCATGACCGATGTGCCGTACGGTGTGTTGCTGTCCGGTGGCCTGGATTCTTCGCTGGTTGCGGCCGTGGCCGCGCGCTACGCCCGTCATCGCATCGAAGAAAACGACATCACCGAGGCCTGGTGGCCACGCTTGCATTCGTTCGCGATCGGCTTGAAGGGTTCGCCAGATCTGGCCGCCGCCGAAGTGGCTGCCGCAGCGCTCGGCACCGTGCATCATGGTTTCGAATACACCTTCGACGAAGGCCTGGATGCATTGCCCGACGTCATTCGCCACATCGAAACCTATGACGTCACCACCATTCGCGCCTCCACGCCGATGTTCTTGCTGGCGCGGCGGATCAAGGCAATGGGCGTCAAGATGGTGCTGTCCGGCGAAGGCAGCGACGAGATCTTCGGCGGCTACCTGTATTTCCATAAGGCGCCGAACGCGCGCGAATTCCACGAAGAGCTGGTACGCAAGCTCGATGCGCTCAACAACTACGATTGCCTGCGCGCGAACAAGTCGATGATGGCCTGGGGCGTGGAGCCACGCGTGCCGTTCCTGGACCGCGAATTCCTGGACGTGGCGATGCGCATGGATGCCGGCTTCAAGATGATCGACAAGACCAGCAGCGGGGCCACGCGTATGGAGAAGGGCGTACTGCGCGAGGCATTTGCCGGCTACCTGCCCGAATCGATCCTGTGGCGTCAGAAAGAGCAGTTCAGCGACGGCGTGGGCTACGGCTGGATCGACGGACTGAAGGCGCATGCGCAGGCGCAGGTGAGCGACCGCGAACTGGCCGCCGCCGACCGACGCTTCCCGGTCAACCCGCCACAGACCAAGGAGGCGTATTTCTATCGCAGTTTGTTCGAGCAGTTTTTCCCCGGTCAGGCGGCGGCGGAAACCGTGCCGGGCGGCAAGTCGATTGCCTGTTCCTCGCCAACGGCGATTGCCTGGGATGCGAGTTTTGCCGCGATGGCCGACCCATCGGGCCGCGCGATTGCCGGGGTGCACGCGCAGGCGCTGGCGTCATAAGGCTGCAGTCACTAAAGCGGCCGGCCTGCATCGCTGCATGGCCGGCCGCTCAGTCAATAGCGCGTCTTATTGCTCGTGACGCACGCAGTACCCATAGCGCTGCGGATCGATATCCACACCGGCCATGTCGGCCTGGTTGTTGCGCCACAGGTTCGGCTTGAAGTCGGCCGAGGTGCAGTTGGCTGCGCGGTCCACGCCGATGGTGTAGGTAAACGGCGTGTTGGCAAAACGGTTGTTCTCGAACACGTTGTCCTGGCTCATGCTGTTGTCCCAGCACAAGATTTCCGGTGTGCGATAACGAATCGCGCAGGCCAGAAACACGCCGGCCACCTTGTTGCCGTCGAATTGATTGTTGCTGAAGCGGTTGCGCCGCGCGTCAGAGAGATAGATCCCCTGGCTGCCGTTGCGCTCGAAACGGTTGTTGCGGATCTCGCTGTCTTCCAGGTGCTCGGTGGTCAAGCCGGCGGCCACGTTGTCGTGGATGTAGTTGTTGACCATCGTGACCTTGGCGGTGCGGTTGAACGAGACGCCGTCCCAGATTGCGCCGGACACATCGTTGTTTTCGATGGTGATCTCGCGGGTGTCGTACTCGCTCAGCAGGCACGCGCTGCGGCACTTGTTGACCTGCAAACCGGCAAGCCGGATCCCTTGTCCGGACCGCACCACCACCGCGCTATTGCTCAGGTAGGGGCGCTCGGGCATGAACTCCTTGTCGCCTGTGCTCGCGACGATCTGCATGTCTTCGATGCTGACGTTGGGGATCACCCCGGTGGGCTGCTGGTTTTCGTAATCGCCGACCACCAGCACCGGCTGCTGCACACCGTCGGCCATGCGCACGACGGTGCTCGGGCCCTGGCCGCGCAGGGTGAAGTTGCCGCGGTGGATCGAGACCAAGCCGTTGAGCGGGAACTCGCCCTTTTCCAGGCAAAGTACCGTCGGTTTGTCGCTCTGCGGCAGTTTGTCGATGGCTTTTTGCAGGTCCTGGCCAGGGCGTACCTTGGCGGTGCAGGCAGCCACAGGCGCATCCGGCGGGCCGGATTTGGCTGGCGGCGCGGCCGAGCAGGCAGTGGCAAACAGCAGTGGCAACAGGGCGGAAACGGAGCGGGCAAGCACAGGCATGCGGATTCCGATCAGTGGGGGGAGAAGGGCGATGTGCGGAGCAGGACTCCAATCGCGACGGGCTCTAGTGTGTCCCACCGAACGTTAAGTTCCAGCCCATGCGCAGCCGCGCGATTCGGCGCAGGTTCATTACGTTGCTGCAGTCGAGGCTGTTTTTCCCATCCGAGAAGCCGCTGCGTTGACCGGCATCACATTGCGAACGCTGTCGTCAGCGCTCGATGCATCTTGCATTGAACAGATTCGCAGTTCCACGCCACGACTTGCGCCCGTCTTCAACGATGTTGCGCATGCAGGTGGTCGTGCGGTGTCAGACGCCGTGTGTCTTTCCAAACACGAGCAACACGTATTTGGAGCAGGTGGCAGCCGCATGCGCGATGCGCTGTGCACGTCGATCGCCCAGCTTGCCGGTGGCGTGCCACATACCCGCTGCGCGCTGGTCAGAAGCTGTAAGCCAGCTGCACGTAGATGCGACGCGGCTCGCCGGGGAAGTGCCCGGCGCGCGTATTGAACCCGCTTACCGCATAGACCTTGTCGAACAGGTTCTTGACGTTGATCTGCAGCTTCCACGCGTCCCACTGCGTCTGCCAGCTGATGTCGTAAATGGCATACGGTTTGACGCGTTGGCCATCCAGGCTGACGCGTTCGCCCACGTAGTCGGCACCGAAGGCGATCGCCGAGCGCCACATCGGCAGGTCGTAGCGCGTCCACAGGCCGAAGGTGTTGCGCGGTGCATTGGCGAAGCGATCGCCAGAGGCATTGGTGATGCCGTTGGTGCCTGCATCGAGCACGCGTGCATCGTTGTAGGCATAAGTGAGATTGAGTACCCAGCGCTTGGTCAGGTCGGCCAGCAGGTCGACTTCCAACCCTTCGCTGCGCACCAAGCCAAGCGCAGAGAGTTGATTGACGCCGTCGACGACGCGCCCGTTCGCCTGCACGATATTGCTGCGCTCGATGCGGTACAGCGCCGTGTTGAGGGTGAGTCCGCCATCATTGAGCGCAGTCTTCAGGCCCACTTCCCATTGCGTGCTGCGTTCCGGTGCGAACGGGCCGCCCACGCTGCTGTCCTGATTGGCCGCGTCCTGCGGCAGGAAACCGCTGGCATAGCTTGCGTAGGCATTGATGCCGTCGCGTAACACCACGGTGCTGCCGACGCGCCAACTGAGATCGTTGCCGGTGACGTGCGAGCCACTCAGCAGGTCGTCGTCCTTGAAGCCGTCCCAGCGTAACCCGGCCATTGCATACCAGCGCGGCGTCAGCGTGAGTTCGTCCTGCAGATAGGCGCCATAGCGTTGACTGCGCGTGCTGGTGGCACGCCAGGGCAGGGCATCCAAACCGTAATCGTAGAAGCCGCTGCGGCCGTACACCGGGTTGAACAAATCGATGCCAGGCACCGGGCCACGCACGCGTCCGCTGTCGGCGGTGTTGGCGGTTTGCGCGCGGAAATCCGCGTCCAGGCGGTAGTAGTCCGCGCCCATCAGCAGCTTGTGGTCGATCGCCCCGGTACTGGTGCGGAATATCGCGTTGACGTTGCTGGAGATCGCATCGTTGTCGCGGTATTGATTGCGCAGCTGCCGGGTCATCCACTCGGCGGTGCCGTCGCGATCGCGGTCGATCAAGCCCATCGGCTCGTGATAGATCTGATGCTCCTGGTTTTTGAACCAGCGCAGCGCCATGTCCACGTCCCACGCGTTGGACGGCGCAAACCGATACTGCGCAAGCGCCACCTTGGCACGCATGTCCAGGAAATCGGTGGGTTCGTTGTGGTTCCAGCGCCGGTCGGTGAGGAAGTTGCCGTCGTTATCGACCGGTACGCCGCGCAACCGGTTGCCGCCCAGGTTTTGGGTGATGTCGATGTATTGCAGGGTGAGCTCGCCGGTATCGCCGAGATCGAAGGCCACCGACGCATCGCCGATCTGGCTCTGGCTGTCGGTATTCCAACGAAACCCGTCTTCGCCATCGGCATAGGCGCCGATGCGGTAACGGATGCGGCCATCTGCGCGCGCAGGGCCGGTGGCCTCGAACGAGGCTGCACCGAAGGATTGATTGCCCAGCTGCAGTTCGATGCGGCGCGCCGCCTGATGAGCGGGTTTGCGCGTGACGTAGTTGATCACACCCCCGGGTTCGCCACCGCCGTACAGCGCACCGGCTGGACCCTTGAGCACTTCCACGCGTTCGATGTTGAACAGCTGCGGCACCGAGAACCCGGCATACGGGTCGCCGCGCAGGCCGTCGTACAGCACGTTTTCCTGGCGGAAACCGCGCAAGGTCACGCCGGCATAGCTGAAGAAGCTGATGCCGCTGATGCTGCGATACAGATCGGTGATCTGCCGCGCAGCCTGGTCGTCGATCAACTCGCGCGGCAGCACCTGCACCGACTGAGGCACCAGCGCCAGCGGGGTATCGGTACGCGTGGCAACGGCTGCGTCTTCGGACTTGTAGAGCGTCTGCGCACGGCCGACGACATCCACGCTATCCAGCTCGGTCACGGCCGGCGAGGTTGTGTGTTGAGCCAAGGCGGGAAGGGCGTGCAGGGCGAGCGCAGCGGCAAGCGCGGTGACAAGAAGCGTGGGGCGCATTGGTCACTAATGGGAATGGTTATCAAGTGCATCTTAGCATGATGTGTTTGCTCGATCACGGAGACGGGATGCTGGGCGCCATGGTCGATGGCGTCTGCGCGCCCGTGTGCGGATGCAACCATGCGACGCGAAGATGCGGAGCGCGGAGACGCACAAGGCATGCGTGCGCAGCTTCCTTCTCCTGCCGAACAGTGTCCCGCTCATGCGGGAGAAGGTGCCCGAAGGGCGGACGAGGGTATGTGCGAGGCCCCATGCACGCGCGAAGAGGTCCACACACACTCATGGTGTGTGATGGGCGTACCCTCACCCCAACCCCTCTTCCAAGGGGAGAGGGGCTTGAAGCGGCGATGCCGTTGACGTCTTCGTCCTGCTGCGCTGGACGCGGCGCAGCAGCGTTGCCGCCCGCTGTTACTGCGGACGCAAGTGCAGCGTGTAACGCGTGGCAGTGGGCAAAAATGGTGTGGGTCTGCCATGCACCCAATCGTCGTGTCCTGCGCCCCAGAACGGCGAGAACGGGTGGCCGCTCTGGCCGCCGGGCATGTGCACGATGCCGTCCTGCTCGTGGCCGGGCGAGACCACCATGCGCTCGGAGGCGCCAAAGGCCGGGCCTTGCACACGCGGCATGTCGCGGTCGCCCGGCAGTTGATCGGGCGGCATGCAGAGCCAACGCTTGGCCAGGGCGGGCAGTGCACGCGCGATGGGGTGGCAGATGGCGGCAGTATTGCGCTGGCCCCAGGTGTGCTGGCCGCGCGGTTCGCTTTGTGCGTCTTCGGCAGTCACGTCTGACTGCGCACTGCGCGCAGCATCTTCGAGCAACTGGTCCCAGCTTGCGGCGGCGGGCGGTAGCAGGTTGGCTGGGCGCTGTTGCAGCAACGGCCAGACGATGCCCTCCAGTTGCGCACGACGTGGCGGCAGGAACTCCTCCCCAAGCGCGGCTTTTGCCGGCGCCAGCAGGCCGGCTTCCACCGCCTCGATGGTCTTGCTGCGAAATTCGCGCACGATGCGATAGCTGGCCGAGCCAGTCGATGCGCGCCCATCCCAGTCGCGCGTGGCGTATGCGACCTGTTGTAGTGCCGGGTCCTTGCTGTGCTCGACCACGCTACGCAACAGGTGCCACCAGCGCGTGAGCAGCACGGCGCGATCGTCGAGCTGGATGGTCAGCAGGTCGCGTTCGTTGAAGCGCTGCTTTGCGAAAAGATCATCGCGAATCTGCCGTGCCCGCGCGCCAAGGTCGTAACCTGCGTTGCCAAGCGTTGCCAGTTGCTGCGTATCGACGATACGGTTGTTGGCGGTCCAGAGCCGGTGCGATGGCGGATCGATCAACGCCGGCGCAGCGTCGCTGCGCAGCGACCATGGCAGGCAGGTGCCAGACATCGAAGGCGCTGCAGCCAGCTCTGCAGCTGCGCCGGATGCTGCCTCAGGCGCGGGCGTCGATGTCGCCAATTCGGCAATCCCGCTCGGGCCGCACCCGGTGTTGCGCGCGGGGCGCGCGCCGATCAGGCGCCAGGCGATGCGTCCGCTGCGATCGGCAAGCAACAGGTTCTGCGCCGGAATGCCGGAGCGGTCGGCCACCGCGAACGCCGCCTGCAGATCGCCCGCTGTGCTCATCTGGGCGAAGTCCAGCCGGATCGCACCGGGCAACTGCGCTGCCCAACGCAATGCCAGCGCGCTGCCGTCGGCATTGACGTGCAGCAGCGGTCCCCACGCCGCTTCGCGGACCTCGAACTGCACCGGCGCTGCGCCCGCCACGCGGATGGTTTCCACATGCGTGGTCAGTGCTTGCGGGTGACCCGGTGTGGGTGCAGGAATGCGCGCGAAATCCGCAGTGTCGATATAGCTGTTGGTAAACGCCCACGCCACATGCCCGTTGCTGCCCACGACCACCGCCGGCAGACCCGGCAGCGTGAATCCGGTGACATCCACCTTGCCATCGGGCGCGTTGCTGTCTGCATAGCGCAGGCGTGCGCGGAACCAGATATTGGGCGCACGCAGGCCCAGGTGCATGTCGTCGGCAACGATGGCGCGGCCGTCGGCGGTGAGGCTGCCGTCTACCGCGAAGTTGTTGCTGCCCGGCGTCGGCGTTTCCGCGTGCGGCGCGGCAGGCGGATGCGGTAGACGGCGTAGATCCAGCGCGTCCGCATCCGGCAAGCGGGCGTCGCCCTGTGGCGGTCCGAACAATGGCGCGTCCCAACTGGAGCCCTGATGA
Organism: Xanthomonas sp. NCPPB 3569; assembly: GCF_041475645.2. NCBI lineage: Bacteria > Pseudomonadati > Pseudomonadota > Gammaproteobacteria > Lysobacterales > Lysobacteraceae > Xanthomonas > Xanthomonas sp. NCPPB 3569. Next base: position 2,515,336 of record NZ_CM192969.1, on the reverse strand, counting down.
TCGAGCAGCGCCGCCAGCGCAGGCGGCACCACGGCACGGATGCGTGCGGCGGCCAGTTCGGTCTGGTTGTCGCTGTCCTGCAGGTCCGCGTACATCGCAAGGCCGCTGAGGATGGAGTCCTCCAGCGTCCATGCGCGCGGTGTCTGGCGCAGCAGCAGATAGGGCCAGGGCCGTACGCGCAGTGCCGCCAGTCCTGCGTTGACGCCATCGGTATACGCTTGCAATGCGGCGCGCTGGCTGCCGGTGGCGATATCCAGGCTGGCCTGCACGCGCGCACGCAGACGGTGCACGCGGTTGCGCTTGTCCAGGTCCACGGCCTTGGCGCCAAACAGCTCGGACAACTCGCCGGCCGGTGCGCGGCGCATCAGGTCCATCTCGAAATAGCGTTCCTGCGCATGCACGTAGCCGAGCGCACGCATCGCATCAAGCTGGTTTGCTGCCTCGATGGTGACCACGCCCAGCCGGTCGCGCTGCACGCTGACCGGCGCAGCCAGGCCGCCGAGCGCGCTGTCGCCGTCCAACTGCGGCAGGCTGCCGCGCATCAACAGATACAGCCCCAGGCTGGCCGCCAGGACCAGCAACACGATTCCCAGCAGCAGCCGGCCCAGCCATTTACGCATTGTCGGTTCCTTGGACCCCAGTGAAGTGTGGCCGGCGGACATGACCGTGGCGGGTCTGGCCGCAAGCGCAACTGAAAGTGATTCCGATTAGATCATTGCCCGGCGGCTTAGGGCACCATGCGCGCACTGCGTCGCTGGAGCACACCATGAAAGGCCATCCCGAAGTCGTCGATTACCTCAAGCAGCTGCTGCGCGGTGAATTGGCGGCCCGCGATCAATATTTCCTGCATTCGCGCCGGTACGAGGATCAGGGCCTGATGGCGCTGTATGAGCGCATCAACCATGAGATGGAGGAGGAAACCGAGCACGCCGACGCGCTGTTGCGGCGCATCCTGTTCCTGGAAGGCGACCCGGACATGCGCCCGGCCGAATTCACCCCCGGCAAGACCGTGGTCGAAATGCTCGAGCGCGACCTGGTTGTCGAGTACGAAGTGCGCGCTGCGCTCGCTGCCGGCATGAAGCTGTGCGAAGAGCATGGCGACTACGTCAGCCGCGACGTGTTGCTCAAGCAGTTGCAGGACACCGAAGAAGATCATGCGTGGTGGCTGGAGCAGCAGCTTGGCCTGATCAAGCGCATCGGGCTGGAGCTGTACCAGACCTCGAAGATCGACAAGGGCCACGTCGCCGGTTGAGTGGCGAGTGGCGTGGCAGACGCGGTGTGGCGCTCGGCGAGGCGGAGCGTTGCGCTGCCCATCAGGGAGCGCTGGGCAGGGCCGTTCTTCTTGCACAGCAGAGGCGCTGACCGGCTGGGGCAAGTTGCCTGGGTTGATCAGTACAGGGTCGTTTCGCGGGAGCGCCGTGCGGGCGCCGGGACGCAGGGCGTCAACGATGGCGCGTAGCTGGCTTCGCGTGGCACGCGCCTGGAGCGACGCACTGGGCCCGAACGTCGGCAACCCGAGGTCGCTGCCGCATTAGCGCCAGCCAGTGCAGCGTCAGGCCCGGGACATGGGCCGCGCGTTACCCCGCCGGCACTCAGCAGCGTTGCAGGCGATAGACCGCAGTGGTCAGTGCGGTGACGCCCTCGGCGCGAAAACGTGGTTCCTGCTCGAGGATGTCGCGCTGTTCCAGCTGCTGCACCTGCCACTGCGCATCGAACAGCGCATGCACTTCGGCGGCATCCACCGCGAAGGGTGGGCCGGCTTTTTCGGCCTGCGGATAGTCCAGGGTGATCAGCAGCCCACCGCAACCGGCCGGCAGGCGCGCGTAGGTCGTGTGCAGATACTGCCGGCGCAGTTCGGCAGGCAATGCCACCAGTGCTGCACGGTCATACACCGCCATGCAATCGGCCAGCACGCTGCGATCGAGTGCGAACGCGTCGCCACAGATGATCTCGATGGGGCCGGCGATGAAATGCTCGCCGGCGCTGCTGGTGTGGCGCTGCGGCTGCAGGCCCGCTTCGGCGAAGAATTGCGTCACGGCCAGCGGCGACAGCTCCACGCCCAGGACACGATGGCCTTGCGCAGCCAGCCAGTGCATGTCCAGTGTCTTGCCGCACAGCGGTACCAGCACGCGTGCCGCATGTGGCAGCTGCAGTGCGGGCCAGTGCTTCTGCAGCAGCGGCATGACCTCGTCCTGATGAAAGCCTGTCTGTCCGTCGTGCCAGCGTTGCAGCCAGAAGTCTGTATCCATGGTCTCGTCGTGTTGGTGCAGCCCAGTGTGGTACCGCGCTTAAGATAAAACGCGCCAGTCTACGCGGCGCGGCAGGGGGCTCAGTATTGCGGGTGATGGAGTTGGCTTTGCGGCCAGGCGCATCGATCAGATCGCCGGCTGCGTGGTTGCATGCTGGGAGGGGCCACAGAACTATGTTCGCTGCGTCAGTTCAGACGCTACAGCACTTGCCGGAATCAAATCGCGTGACGGGGTGATTCAACTGACTGGTAGACGCGCGATGAGCCGCAGTCCCTCTGCATCGGCGCAGGCCTGATCGTAATGAACCAGGCCACAAAAGTCCGTGTCGACCATGATGCCGTGACCAAGATAGTTCCAGCTCTCGTGGCCTTGAAGATGATCGGCTGTGTCCATGCAGGCAACGACAGTCCCGCGGTAGCGCGTGTCGATCTCGATCAGATCACCGGCTTTTGCTTCCTGGCCATCCGCGTACAGCATTGAACCTCCCAGCCAAGACAACGCAGTGCGGTGCGTGGGTGATCCGCGCCTTGGCGGGCTGAGGGCGATTGCAGGTCAGCCGCGCCGCCGCGCGCGGTGAGTGGATGCCGTTACTGCACTTCCAGCCCATCGACTTTTTGCCGCGCCTCAGCAGACCGCGGAGACCCCAGTGTCAGTCGCGCCGCCGCGCGCGATGAGTGGATGACCGTTACTGCACCTCCAGTCCATCCACCTTCTGCCGCGCCTCAGCAGCTTGAGGCGATAGCAATGCCAGTCGCGCCGCCGCGCGCCAGACGAGTGAATTACCGTCACTGCACCTCCAGTCCATCCACCTTCTGCCGCGCCTCAGCAGCTTGAGGCGATAGCAATGTCAGTCGCGCCGCCGCGCGCCAGACGAGTGAATCACCGTCACTGCACCTCCAGTCCATCCACCTTCTGCCGCGCCTCAGCAGCTTGAGGCGATAGCAATGCCAGTCGCGCCGCCGCGCGCCAGACGAGTGAATCACCGTCACTGCACCTCCAGTCCATCCACCTTCTGCCACCCTCTTGGCAACAACGACCCACGGCTCGCACGTGCGCCCACATACGTGTCCAGGTCCTTGAACGACAGGCTCATGGTGCGTGCGCCGCTGCGTACCAGCAGCGTGTTGCCCGGGGCGACCGCCACCACGGCCACCACCCGTTCGGTGCCGAGCTTGGCCTTGGGGATCTCGATGATCTTGTTGCCTTTGCCCTTGTCCAGCTCGGGCACGTCGGTTGCAGGCACCGCGAGCAGATTGCCGGCGCTGGTCACCGCGACGATGCGATCGGTTTGCGGGTTGCTGACCTGGGCCGGCGTCAGCACATGCGATCCGGTGGTCAGGTTGAGCATGGCCTTGCCGGCCTTGTTGCGGCCGGTGAGGTTTTCGAAACGGGTGACGAAGCCGTAGCCGTGCGAGGACGCCAGCACGAAGCGGGCGGCGTTGTCGGCACTGGCCATGACCTGGAACGCCGCGCCAGACGCCGGCGAGAACCGCCCGGTCAGCGGCTCGCCGTTACCGCGCGCCGAGGGCAGGGTGTGCACGGCGGTGGAATAGGCGCGGCCGTCCGAATCCAGGAACGCCACCTGGTGCGTGCTGCGGCTGCGGACCGCCGCCAGCAGGCCATCGCCATCGCGGTAGGACATGCCGGCCGGGTCGACTTCGTGCCCCTTGGCCGCGCGAACCCAGCCCTTTTGCGACAGCACCACGGTCATCGGTTCGCTGGCCACCATTTCGGTTTCGTCGATGGCTTGCGCGGCGCCGCGCTGCACCAGCGGCGAACGACGCGCATCGCCGAACTTCTTGGCGTCGGCAGTCAGTTCGTCCTTGATCAGCTTCTTCAACTTGGTCTTGCTTTCCAGGATCGCCATGATCTGCGCGCGTTCCTTGGCGAGCGCTTCCTGTTCGCCGCGGATCTTCATTTCTTCCAGGCGCGCCAGTTGGCGCAGCTTGGTTTCCAGAATGTATTCGGCCTGTTCTTCGCTCAGCGCGAAGCGCGAGATCAGCACCGGCTTGGGTTCGTCTTCGCTGCGGACGATGCGGATCACTTCGTCCAGGTTGAGGAAGGCGATCAACAAGCCTTCCAACAGGTGCAGGCGACGCTCGACCTTCTGCAGGCGGTGGTTGAGGCGGCGGGTCACCGTATCGCTGCGGAAGCTCAGCCATTCGCTCAGCAGGTGCTTGAGGTTCTTGACCTGCGGGCGGCCGTCCAGGCCGATCACGTTGAGGTTGACGCGGTAGCTGCGCTCAAGGTCGGTGGTGACGAACAAATGGCCCATCAACTGCTCGGCATCCACGCGGTTGGAGCGCGGCACCAGCACCACCCGCACCGGGCTGGTGTGGTCGGATTCGTCGCGGATGTCTTCCAGCCACGGCAGCTTCTTGGCACGCATCTGCTGGGCGATCTGCTCGATCACCTTGGACGGGGAGACCTGGTAGGGCAGCGCATCGATGACGATGTTGGCGTGCTCTTTCTTGTAGGTGGCGCGTGCGCGCACGCTGCCGTGACCGGTTTCGTAGATGTTCCGCAGGTCCGCAGCCGGCGTGATGATCTCGGCGGTGGTCGGGTAATCCGGGCCCAGAACGTGCTCGCACAGGTCGGCGACGCTGGCATCGGGATCATCGAGCAGCCGCAGCAATGCGCTGACGATCTCGTTGAGATTGTGCGGCGGCACGTCGGTGGCCATGCCCACCGCAATGCCGGTGGTGCCGTTGAGCAGCAGATGCGGCAGGCGTGCCGGCAACCAGGTGGGTTCTTCCAGGGTGCCGTCGAAGTTGGGCGCCCAGTCGGTCGTGCCCTGGCCAAGCTCGCCCAGCAGCACTTCGGCGATCGGGGTCAGCTTGGACTCGGTATAGCGCATCGCGGCGAACGACTTTGGGTCGTCGGTGGAGCCGAAGTTGCCCTGGCCTTCGATCAGCGGATAGCGGTAGGAGAACGGCTGCGCCATCAGCACCAGCGCCTCATAGCAGGCGCTGTCGCCGTGCGGGTGGTACTTACCGATCACATCGCCCACGGTACGCGCGGATTTCTTCGGCTTGGCGGCGGCATTCAGGCCCAGCTCGCTCATCGCGTAGACGATGCGGCGCTGCACCGGCTTCAGGCCGTCGCCCAGGTACGGCAGGGCGCGGTCGAGCACCACGTACATCGAGTAGTCGAGATAGGCGCGTTCGGCGTACTCGCGCAGCGGCAGCTGTTCGAAGCCGTGGAAGGTGGGGCGGGTCAGATTGGTCATGTAAAGCCAGGTCCTGCGTGAAGAGGAACCCACGCCGGGGCGCGGGCTCGAAGAGCGCCGATTATCCGGATGCGGCGGGGGATGCCAAGCCGCGCGCATGCGAGCCGGCCAGATAACGGGCGGGCGGGGCGCCGAAATGGCGGTGGAACACGCTGACGAAGGCGCTGGGGCTGCTGTAGCCAAGCTGGTCGGCCACCTGCGCCACCGCATGGCCCTGGCTCAGCCGCCGCAGGCCCTCGGTCAGACGGGCCTGCTGCCGCCACTGCGCAAAGCTCAGGCCGGTCTCGTCGCGAAAATGCCGGCTCAAGCTGCGCGGCGACAATCCGCCCCAGTCGGCCCAGGCGTCCAGCGGGCGCGGGTCGGCGGGCGTGTTGAGCAACTGGCGGGCGATCCGCAGCAGCCGGCGGTCGGCGGGCATCGGCAGGTGCAGGTGGTCGATCTGCACCTGGCATAGCTCGTCCAGCAGCACCGCAGCCAGGCGTTGCTGGGCGGTATCCAGGGGCTGATCCAGCGGCCAGCTGGCGGCCCGCATGATGGCCTCGCGGGCCAGACCGGTCAGCCGGATCACCCCGCCTTGCGCAGGCAGGGCGGCGCAGGCATCCGGTCGCACAACCACGCCCCAGCCGCGCATCGGCCCGGCCAGCTCCACGGTGTGCTGCTGCCCGGGCGGCAGCCAGCCGGCGCAACCCGGTGGCAGCGACAAGGCGCCTTGTTCGGTATGCACGGTGAGCACGCCATGTTCCACATACATCAGCTGGCCGCGGACATGCGCGTGCCAGGCGGTTTCCGGCGCCCACACCTCGCGCAGTTCGGCCAGGAACGCGATCAGCACGGGCCCATCGGCCTTTTCGAAACTGGCGCGTATGCCGGGCGGCAATGCGTCGATCTGGGTTGGCGGGTTTTCGATACTCATTGGCCGAATTGTATTACCGAGCCAGCGCGCACGCCGCGTAAGGTGGCGATCCTTGCGTGCGGTTTAATCCCTGGCGGGATAATTGCGTTGACAAATATATTTTTCGGAACAAAATGTGCCGCATGAATGTTTCGTCTTCCGCCGCGCCGTCGTTCGGCCTGTTGCTGCGTCAGGTGCGCGATGCGCTGATGCGCCAGCTCGATGCCGAGATGAAGGGCGAACTGCCCGATTTCGGCTTCAGCCATTACGTAGGCCTGAAGATCTTGGCGGTGCGCTCGCCGTGCACGGCCAACGAACTGGCGCTGGCGCTGGACCAGACCCCGAGCGCGGTGACCCGCCTGCTCGACAAGCTCGAAGCGCTGGGCGCGGTGCGGCGTGAGCCGCATGCGCAGGACCGGCGCGCGCTGCAGATCGTCATGACCGAGCAGGGCGTGGCGCTCTGGGAGCGGCTGCGCCTGCGCGGCGAACGCGCCATCGAGCACGGCCTGCGCGACCTGTCCGCGGCCGAGCGCGAACTTCTCACCTCACTTCTTATCCGTGTCCGCGATGCACTCAACTCATGAACGCTGCTAGTTCCCCGACCCAGATGCTGCGCCCGCGCTCGATGCGCCTGGCGCAGCCGCTCGTTATCACCGCCCTGGCACTGGCGTTGGCCGCCTGCGCCAGCAGCCGTGGCCTGAATCCGCAGGGCGCCGTGCTGGATCCCGGCACGCTGCATGCAGAGCGCACCCTGGCGCAGCAAACCGCGCTGAGTCCGGCCGCGTGGCCGGCCAGCGACTGGTGGCGCGCGCTGGGCGATGCGCAGCTGGACGCGCTGATCGCCGAAGGCCTGCAGCACAGCCCCAGCCTCGCTGCGGCGGATGCGCGCCTGCAGCAGGCGCAGGCGCGTATCGGCAGTGCACAGGCCGAACGCGGCCCCAGCCTCTCGGTGTCCGGCGGCTACACCGGCCTGCAACTGCCTGAATCCATGGTCGGCGAAGAGCTCGGCGGCAGCTACGGCGGCAGCGCGCAGGTCGTGCTGGATTTCCGCTACGGCATCGATCTGTGGGGTGGCAAGCGCAGCGCGTGGGAAGCGGCAGTGGACCAGGCGCATGCGGCCGAAGTGGATGCGCAGGCGGCACGATTGAACCTGTCGTCGGCGATTGCCGAAGGCTATGCGCAGCTCGCGTACGCGTGGAGCCTGCACGACCTGGCCAACGACGAATTGAGCCGTGCGCAGAAGACCCTGGAGCTGACCCGGCAACGCCGCAGCGCCGGCATCGACAGCGAATTGCAGGTGCGCCAGGCGCAAGCGCGGGTGCCGGCCGCGCAACAGCAGCTGCAATCGGCGCAGCAGCAGATCGACGAAGCCCGCACCGCATTGGCAGCCTTGCTCGGGCAGGGCCCGGATCGCGGTCTGGACATCGCCCGTCCTGCACTCGCTGCGGGCATCGCCACGCAGTTGCCGAGCATGCTGCCGGCCGACCTGCTGGGTCGTCGCCCGGACGTGGTGGCGGCGCGTTGGCGCGTGGAGGCGGCCGACAAGGACATCGCAGTCGCCAAGACCCGCTTCTATCCCAGCCTCAACCTCACCGCATTGGGCGGTGTGATCAATCCGGATGTGGGCAAGCTGCTGGAAAGCGGCTCGGTGTTCGGTCTGGTTGCGCCGGCGCTCAGCCTGCCGATCTTCGACGGCGGCAAGCTGCGCGCCAACCTGGCCGGCAGCGATGCGCAATACGACCTGGCCGTGGCCGACTACAACCAGAAAGTGATCGCGGCGCTGCGCGAAGTGGCCGACCAGGTCACCGCCGTGCGTTCGCTGGAGCAACGCGCACAAGCGCAGAACGATGCCGTGCAGACCGCCACGGCCGCCTTCGAGCTGGCCCAGCAGCGTTACCGCGCCGGCATCGGCAGCTATCTGGAAGTGCTCAGCGTGCAAGAGCAGTTGCTCGTCGCACGCCAACGTATGGCCGGGCTGCAGTCGCAACAACTTCTGGCCTCGGTGAGGTTGCAGCGTGCGCTGGGCGGCGGATTCACGCCGCAGCCCTCACGCGACACCGCCCACACCGCGCCCACTTCCGCACAACCGAATTCCTGAGACATCGACGATGAGCCAGACGACTTCAACTTCTCCTCAACCCGCACCGGCTGCGCCCAGCAAGCGCCGCGCTGCGCTGCGTATCGTGGCCATCGTGGTGATCCTGGCGATCATCGGCCTGGTGGTGTGGTACTTGCTGGTCGGCCGTTGGCACGAAGACACCGACGACGCGTATGTGCAGGGCAACCAGGTGCAGATCACCCCGATGGTGGGCGGTACCGTGGTCAGCATCGGCGCCGAAGACGGCATGCGTGTGGAGCGCGGCCAGTTGCTGGTGCAGCTGGATCCGGCCGATACCGAGGTCGCCTTGCAGCAGGCCGAAGCCAACCTGGCCAAGACCGTGCGTCAGGTGCGCGGTCTGTATCGCACCGTGGAAGGTGCGCAAGCCGAGTTGTCCGCACGCGAAGTCACGCTGCGCAGTGCGCGCTCGGACTTTGCACGGCGCAAGGACCTGGCCGCCACTGGCGCCATCTCCAATGAAGAACTGGCGCATGCCCGCGACGAACTGGCCGCCGCCGAAGCGGCCGTGAGCGGCTCGCGCGAGAGCTTGGAGCGTAACCGTGCATTGGTGGACGACAGTGCGGTGGCCAACCAGCCGGACGTGCAGACCGCCGCCGCACAACTGCGTCAGGCGTATTTGAATCATGCGCGCACCGGCGTGGTGGCGCCGGTGTCCGGGTATGTCGCACGGCGCTCGGCGCAGGTTGGTCAGCGTGTGCAGCCGGGCAGTGTGTTGATGGCGGTGGTGCCGCTGGAGCAGGTGTGGGTGGAAGCTAATTTCAAGGAAACCCAGCTCAAGCACATGCGCCTGGGCCAGGAGGTGGAACTGCATTCTGATCTGTACGGCGGTGGCGTGGATTACACCGGTCGCATCGAGAGCCTTGGCCTGGGGACCGGCAGCGCGTTCTCGCTGTTGCCGGCGCAGAACGCCAGCGGCAACTGGATCAAGATCGTGCAGCGCGTGCCGGTCCGCATTGCAGTGGATGCCAAGCAGCTGGCCAGCAATCCGCTGCGGATTGGCCTGTCGATGAAGGTCGATGTGAACCTGCACGATCAGCAGGGCAGCGTGCTGCCGACCAAGGTCGCCAACGGCGCGGTATTTTCCACTGACGTGTATGCGCAGCAGCTCAAGGCTGCCGACGCCGACATCCAACGCATCATCCAGGACAACCTGCCCTCGCAGGCTGCCAGCAAGGCGGGCTAAGCCACCATGTCTTCGCAAGCTCCCACCGCGCCCGGCGGCCCGGCGGCACCGGCGCCGGCCGCCGGATTTCGCCCGGCCAGCGTGGCGTTGTGCACCGTGGGCCTGGCCATGGCCTCGTTCATGCAGGTGCTGGACACCACCATCGCCAACGTCTCGCTGCCGACCATCGCCGGCAACCTCGGCGCCAGCTCGCAGCAGGCCACCTGGGTGATCACCTCGTTCGCGGTCAGTACTGCCATTGCGCTGCCGCTGACCGGTTGGTTGAGTCGCCGGTTTGGCGAAACCAAGTTGTTCGTGTGGTCCACGCTGGCGTTCACCATCGCCTCGCTGCTGTGCGGTCTTGCGCAGAGCATGGGGATGCTGGTGGTGGCGCGCGCGCTGCAAGGATTTGTTGCCGGCCCGATGTATCCCATCACCCAGAGTCTGCTAGTGTCGATCTATCCGCGCGAAAAACGCGGGCAGGCGCTGGCGTTGCTGGCGATGATTACCGTGGTGGCGCCGATCGCCGGGCCGATTCTCGGCGGTTGGATCACCGACAACTACAGCTGGGAATGGATCTTCCTGATCAACGTGCCGTTGGGCATCATCGCCAGCAGCATCGTCGGTTCGCAGTTGCGGCATCGTCCCGAACAGCTCGAAAAGCCGCACATGGATTACATCGGCCTGATCCTGCTGGTGGTTGGCGTGGGCGCACTGCAGCTGGTGCTGGATCTGGGCAATGACGAAGACTGGTTCTCTTCGGACAAGATCGTTGTGCTGGCCTGCATCGCGGCAGTGGCGTTGGTGGTGTTCGTGATCTGGGAGTTGACGGACAAGGATCCCATCGTCGATCTCAAGTTGTTCCGGCATCGCAATTTCCGCGCCGGTACCTTGGCGATGGTGGTGGCGTATGCGGCGTTCTTCAGCGTGAGCCTGCTGATCCCGCAATGGCTGCAGCGCGATATGGGCTATACCGCGATCTGGGCCGGCCTTGCCACCGCGCCGATCGGCATCCTGCCGGTGCTGATGACGCCGTTCGTAGGCAAATACGCGCTGCGCTTCGACCTGCGCATGCTGGCCACCATCGCCTTTATCTTCATGTCGTTCACCAGCTTCTTCCGCTCCAATTTCAACCTGCAGGTGGACTTCGGCCATGTGGCCACGATCCAGTTGGTGATGGGCGTGGGCGTGGCGTTGTTCTTCATGCCGGTGTTGCAGATCCTGTTGTCGGATCTGGATGGCCGCGAGATCGCGGCTGGTTCGGGCCTGGCCACCTTCCTGCGCACGCTGGGCGGTAGCTTTGCCGCATCGTTGACCACGTATCTGTGGGCACGCCGTACCCAGGTGCACCACGCGCACATTACCGAGCACATTTCGGTGTACACGCCCGGCATGCAGGAGCAGGTGACCGCGATGGGGCAGGGCGACCTGCAACGCGGTGCGGCATCGCTCAATAACATGATCAACCACCAGGCCTCGCAGATGGGTTTCAACGACATCTTCTATCTGCTTGGATGGACGTTCCTGGCGATCATCTTCTTCCTGTGGCTGGCAAAACCGCCGTTCGGTGCCGGGGCCGGAAGTGCGGCGGCAGCTGGCGGGCACTGAGCCCACTATCCAGGGCGTTACGGCATCGTCGGTCAGGCGGTGTCGTGGTGTACAGCGGCAAGGGGCTCTTTCGCGGCGTCGAGCGGCTTGCCGATCTGGACACCAAGCAGCCGGTGACGCCAGCGCAACGCGTTGCTGCGTTTTCGGTGAGCAAGCGGTTCGACAGTACGCTGTCTTTCCACACGTATCGACGAACCGGCCACACCGCTGCACTCACCGGCCGATGGCGACATGCGGGCATGTGCCAATGCACGATGCACCGAAGACGCCGCGGCTGCCGATCCAACTTGAGCGGGTCGTCAATACGGCCGGATCCAATATTGATTGGCCGCGTGAGGCCGCTTTCAGGCGCGCGCGATGGGCCGCTTGCGCAGGTGAGGTGCCAGGCGCTCTCGCAAGGGTTGGGGTAGCATGCGTCGCTGCCAAGCGCGGCTCTGTTTTTTCGAGAGGGCCACGCGCGGCGTCGTGCGCGGGCATGCGGTCTGCGTTTTTCATCACACAAGGAAGCTTCGATGATGTTTCGATCCTCATGGCGTCGCGTCTGTGCGACGGCATTGCTCATCCCACTTCTTGCTCTCGCTGCCGTTGTGCAGACGCAGGCTGCGGCCGTACGTCCGGAGGTGGCCAAGCAGGCCAAGGCGTATAGCTCAAACGATGGCGTCAAGGTGTCGACCTTGCGCTACGGCCCGCGCGAAAAAAATCAGGCGCTGGTGGAGGTAACCGGTGCCGACAGCGAGATCGACGACAAGATCCTGCTGGCAACAACGGCCGCTACGCAAAAGGACACCCGCTACACGGTTCAGCTGAAAGGCCGTCCGTACGTGCTGCTGATCCTCGACGAAGGTGGTGGCGAGTTGTACCTGCCAGGTGCGGCGAAGCCGGCGCGTGTCGGCTATGACGCCGGTGTCTCGGAGCAGATCAATCCCGAGCATTATCTGACCGATTATCTTGAGCAGATGGCCGGCAGCAACTAGGCAACGCAACGCGCTGCAGGCCTGCGTGGCCAGGTCTGCAGCACGGTCCGGTTTCAAAACACGGCAACATTGCCGCTTCGTCCGGTGCAGTTGCACATCAGGGGTTTGCGATCATGGCAGGGGCGTCGTTCGTCAGATCATTGCAGTGCCTAGCGGTGCTTCTCGCACCGGTGCTTGCGTTGCCTGCCTTGGCCACACCCACATTGCAGTGCCCGGCAGCCTTGCACATCACCGATGGCACCTTGCAGAGCCCGGACCTGCCGTTGGGCGCGCAGCTCGGCGTCGATCCGCACCAGGCGCTGCGGTTATCGTCGATTGGCGTGTATTCGGGCCACCCCCGCGAGCGTGCCGCCCTGGTGCCGCGCAACGCGGAAGCAGCGCAGCCGCGTGGCTTGGCGCACTGGGTCTGGCGTTTCGATGATGCAGACCCGCACGGCATCTATGTGGTTTGCGCGTACGGTGAGGCAGTGCAGGTGTCCCTGCGCATCAGCGATACCGCACGCATCTGCACAGGCACCTTGCGCAGCGACCCCATGCCCGAAGCCGAGCGGAGTGCATCCTTCGACTGCCAGTAGCGCGCCCGACCGGATAGTTGAGCAGGCGGGGGCGTACTGTCGACCAGCGCATCGCGCTGCCTGTCTTGCACATCGCCCAAACGCAGAAAACCCCGCCGAAGCGAGGTTTTTTACGATCTACCGTGAGTCGTGGTGCCCAGGAGAGGACTCGAACCTCCACGAAGTTGCCCCCGCTAGCACCTGAAGCTAGTGCGTCTACCAATTCCGCCACCTGGGCGACTCAGGGAGCGAATTGTGCAAGCTGGGCGCGAAGCTGTCAACGCACCCGGCACATTTTTTTTGTCGCCCCGTACGCGGCACGGCAACCGAACCGGCCCGATGCCGGCGCACGTGGCGCATGCATTGCTGCATGCGCCACGTGCGCTCACGGCAACTGTGCCGCCTGCAGCGTGACCTGGGCAGTTTGCACCGGCTCGCTCGCCGAGCGCGCCAGCTGCACGTGGTACGTGCCCGCGGCAATCGTCCAGCGACGTGCCTTGGCATCGAAATCGGCCAAGGTCCTGGGCTCTGCGACGACCTGCACGCTGCGTTTTTCGCCAGGCTTTAGCGTGAGTTTCTGCCAGCCGATCAGGCGCAGCGGGGTGGCGTGGCCGTCGGGCAGGGTGATGTAGAGCTGCGGCACGGCGGCGCCTTCGCGCGGGCCGGTGTTTTCCACCTCGAAGCTGGCGGTGAGCTGGCTGCCGCGTGCCTCCACCTGCAGCCCGCCCATGCGGAACTGCGTGTACGACAGGCCAGGGCCGAACGGGTAGCGTGGTGTCAGCTTGCGCGCGGCGAACCACTTGTAGCCGACGTTGGCGCCTTCGATGGCGTAGTCGATGGTGTCTTCGCCCGGCTTGGCCGGCTTGAAGCCCAGCCCCGGAATCGACGGACGCGGCAGCTGCGATTCGTCCACCGGCCAGGTCACCGGCAGGTGGCCGGAAGGATTCACCGCGCCGGTCAGCAGGTTGGCGATCGCCTCACCGCCACCGATGCCCGGATACCACGCCTGCAACACCGCCGGCACGCGTTCGGCCCACGGCATGCGCACCGGTCCGTTGGTTTCCAGCACCACGGCGGTCTTCGGGTTGGCTTTGGCCACCGCGTCGATCAACGCGTCCTGGTTGTCGGGCAAGCGCATGTCCGGCAGATCCACCGATTCGGCCGCCCACTGGGTGGCGAACACGATCGCCACATCGGCGGCCTTGGCGACGCGTGCGGCCGCATTGCGGTCCTTGCCGTCCACGTAATCGATCTGCACGTTCGGCAATGCCGCACGCAGTGCCTGCAGCGGCGAGGACGGATGGATGATCACCGGGCCGGGCCAGGTGGTCGGCGTGATGCCCGGTACCGCGTTGCCGCCGTTGATGGTGTAGTCCACGCGCGAGGAGCCGCCGCCGGACATCACGCCCTTGTCGGCGTAGCCGCCGATCACGGCAATGCGACGCACGTCTTTGGACAACGGCAATGTGGCCTGCTCGTTACGCAGCAACACGCTGCCTTCTTCGGCCACATGTTGCGCAGCCAACAGACCGGCCTTGCCGTCGATGGACTGACGCTGAGTGGGGTGATCGAAAGCGCCATGTGCGAACAGGCTACGCAACACGCGCCTGACCATGTCGTCCAAGCGCGCGCGCGGCACCACGCCGGCAGACACCGCCATGCGCAACGGGGTATCGAAAAACACCGCCGCGTCGAACACTTCGCCGGCCGATTGTTGATCCAGCCCGGCCAATGCCGCCTTGGAACCGCTATGCACGCCGCCCCAATCGGACATCACGTAACCGGGGTATTTCCATTCCTGCTTGAGCACCTGGTTGAGCAGGTAATCGTGCTCGCAACCATAGATGCCGTTGATCTTGTTGTACGAACACATCACCGAGGCCGGGTCGCCGATCTTCAGTGCAATCTCGAAGGCCAGCAGGTCCGATTCGTGCATCGCCTGCTCGCCGATCTGCGCGCTATGAAAGTTGCGCCTTGTTTCCATATCGTTGAGTGCGAAGTGCTTCATCGTGGACAGCACATGTTCGCTTTGCACGCCGCGAATCGATTCGCCGACCATGGTGCCGGCCAGCAACGGGTCTTCACCGGCGTATTCGAAGTTGCGCCCATTACGCGGGTCGCGCTGAAGGTTGACGCTGCCGGCGAGCAACACGTTGAAGCCCTGCTGCCAGGATTCGCGGCCCATGGTCTTGCCGCCGGTATACGCCAGTTGCCGGTTCCAGCTCGATGCGGTCGACGGCCCCGAGGGCATCGCGGTGGCGTAGTCGCCCTTGCGGATGCCGCCGGGGTTGGTCACGCCGACGCCGGCATCGGCCAGTTGCTGGGCGGGAATGCCCAGGCGCGCAATACCGGGAACGTAGCCGGCCGAACCGAGCGCGCCTTCGGGCTTGGGAATCTTGTCGGTGCCCAGGCCGAAATAGCTGCGCAGCATCTGGAATTTTTCATCCTCGCTCATCTGCGCCAGCAGGCGGTCGGCGCGCTGGTCCGGGGTCAATGCAGTGTCCATCCACGGCTGCGAAGATGGCGCGCCTTGCGCAACGGCCAGCGGCGCGGCCAGGGCGCTGCCCAAGCCCATCACGACCGCCAGGACCAGGGGCCGTGGACGGTGATGACGGGATGTAAACGGTTTCATATCGAGCTGTGGCACGGGATATCCTTGTGGTACTGGGTCAAAACACATACGAGGGGCACCGAGGTGCCCAAATCGGAAAGGCGCGGTGATGCCGCGCCGACGCGTGCAGAATCCGCAGGCGGTTAGAAGTCGGTCTGCGCGGTGCGCAGGATCGGGTAGAGCTGGTAGCGCTCATCCCACGATGCGTGGCGCTTGGCAAAGAATTCCAGCCGCGCCTGCGGGTTGTTGGAAAAGTCCGGATCGCTGGCGATGCGCTGTTCGAACTGCGCCTTCAACGCGGCATCGTTGGCGAGCATGTCGCGCGCGACGTCTTCGGCGACGTAGGCTTCCATGTATTCCTTGCGCTCGAACGCGGTATTGAAAAAGCCCCACTGCAGCAGCGAATCCGGCGCCTGCGGTTCCAGGATCGCCATCACCAGGCGCGCCTTGGATTGGGCGATCGGCACGAACAGCGAGCCAGCCGGCACATCGCGGCTTTCATCGCGCCATTGCCCGCTGAGTTCGACTGTCTGATGGCTTTCGTTGGAGCGTGCCGCGAACTTGACCGCGTCGGCGCGGAAGGTTTGCACCGGCCGCTGCGCCGCATTGCCGATGGTCGTGAACTGGATGCCATGCAGGCGCAGTTTTTCGCCCACCAAGGCTGCTTGCGCAGCCGGGACCAGGTAGCCGCCGCGCGGCGCATCCACCACCACATCGGGCTTGATCTGGTCGCGCAGCGGCACCTTCCAGACTTGGGGCTTGCTTTCGTCGTAGCGCGTCATCAGCGCGCCGGAAATCGGCGACGGTGTGCGCGTATACGCGTAGCCACGAAACGCCACGGTGCGTGCGTCTGGGCCCGCAGCGAAGCTCAACGGTTCGGTCGTGCCGGCCAAGCGCGTGGCGCGCTGATCGGCCGCCAGTGCATCGGCGCGCCACTGGGTGCCATGGCGTGCGGCCTGCTGCAACACCGAGACGATGGCGTTGCGGGTGATCCGCACGCGCGTGGGGTAATCCTTCCACGAATGCGTTTCTACCAACATGCCGAAGCGGTTGCGTAGCAGGAAATAGCCATGCGAAAAGCGTGGCGGCGACACATCATCGGCAAAGCCGGAACTGGGGTCGTCTTCGTGCACGAAGGACGGGTAGTACGGCAGCGGCAACGAGCCCTGTCTCTTCAAATCGGCAAGCACTGCGTCGCGCCAGCGTGTGCCATCGCGCTGCAAGCTCGCATCGCCGGCATGCGCCGGTTCCACCTGCACCGAGACGTCGTGCTCGAACTTGGCGCCGTCGGTGACGTGCAGGTCTACATACATCAGCGGGTCCCATTGCTGCACCAGTTGCAGCATGGCCTGCATTTCCGGCGCGTCAGCCTTGACGTAATCGCGGTTGAGATTGAGGTTCTGCGCGGTGGTGCGCCAGCCCATCTGCTCGGGGCCGCGCTGGTTGGGGCGGTTCCAGGCACCGAAGCGCTCATGCCCATCGACGTTGAATACCGGCACGAACACCCACACCAACTTGTCCAGCACGCCGTGGCCGGCCTTGCCGTCGAGCAACTCGCGCAGAGCAAGAAAGCCCGCATCCTTGCCATCGATCTCGCCGGCATGGATGCCGCCCTGGACCAAGACCACCGGCAGCTTGCGTTGCGCTGCCGATTGCGCGTCGAGCGCGCCGCTGGTGGAGGCGATCAAGGCCTTCATCGGCCTGCCCTCGGGCGTGGTGCCGAACTGGATGCAACGCACCGCCTGCGGGTAGCGCTGCGCAAATGCATCGCACAGTGCAATGACTTCGTCGTAGCGGCCGGTCTGGATGAAACCGCTGCGCTCTGCCTGGGTAGTCAGCGGCGCGGCAGCCAGTGCGGCGGGGGCGGAAGTCAGCAGTAACAGGCTCAGGGCCAGGCGAGTGAAGCGGGGCATCCAGCGGTCCAGTGTTCCAGGAAAACGTTTGCAATGTAGCCGAGCCGGTGTGCAAGGCCAATCTGCACTGCGTCATGGTCCTGCTGTGACCGGTGCCAAGCGCGGGCTTCACCTGCACGCGTGGCGGCTTTCCGTTGACCGGGTGGGCGACATTCGAGGTAGACGCAGGCAATGCGGCTGCCGTGCGACGTTTGGCGCCATGGTGTTTTCGGCCGACCTGGACGACACCGGTCGCGCCAAGGTGAGGTCCGCCAGCCGCGTCCGCCCAGCGCCTGCGTCCGGCATGTTCGGGCGGCAATGGCGGCCGGCGGTCGGGCGCCGGTACGATAGGGCCTGTTTTCAGCATGACCGGACTGCCTTTGACCACCTCCATCTCGCCAGGCGCTTCTGCCGGCGCGCGGCTGCCGCGCCAGATTCCTTTCATCATCGGCAACGAGGCCTGCGAGCGTTTCAGCTTCTACGGCATGCGCAACATCCTGGTGCAGTTCCTGATCACCTCGCTGTTGCTGCAGGAAATCAGCGGGCCGGGGCGCGAAGCCGAGGCCAAGCACATCCTGCACAGTTTCATGATCGGGGTGTATTTCTTCCCGTTGCTGGGCGGTTGGCTGGCCGACCGCTTTTTCGGCAAGTACAACACCATCCTGTGGTTCAGCCTGGTGTATTGCGCCGGGCACGCCTGCCTTGCGCTGTTTGAAGGCAGCCGCGACGGGTTTTTTCTGGGTCTGGGCCTGATCGCGCTGGGCGCAGGTGGCATCAAGCCGCTGGTGGCCTCGTTCATGGGCGATCAGTTCGACCAGTCCAACAAGCACCTGGCCAAGGTGGTGTTCGACGCCTTCTACTGGATCATCAACTTCGGCTCGCTGTTCGCCTCGCTGCTGATTCCGCTGGCGCTGAAGAATCTTGGCCCGGCCTGGGCATTCGGCATCCCGGGCATCCTGATGTTCGTGGCCACGCTGGTGTTCTGGCTTGGGCGCAAGCGCTATGTCTTGGTGCCGCTGCCGCCGAAGGACCCGCATGGGTTCGGCGCGGTGGTGCGTACGGCGTTATTGACGCACGCGCCCGGGCAGGGGCGTCCGGGCCTGATGCTGGCGGTCGTCTCGGTGTTGCTGGCGCTGGCCGGCTTCGCGCTGGTCGAGCAATTGGGCATCGTGGTGTGCCTGTGCATTGCGCTGGTGCTGTTGCTGGCCGGGATCGGCGGCGGGACCTGGTGGCAGCTGGAACGCGCGCGGGGCACCCATCCGGATGTTGCGGTGGAAGGCGTGCGTGCGCTGTTGCGGGTGTTGGTGATCTTCGCGCTGGTGACGCCGTTCTTTTCGTTGTTCGACCAGAAGGCCTCGACCTGGGTGCTGCAGGGGCGCGAGATGACCATGCCGGCCTGGTTCACCGCCTCGCAGATGCAGGCGCTCAATCCGCTGCTGGTGATGCTGCTGATCCCCTTCAACAACCTGGTGCTGTACCCGCTGCTGCGACGTGGCGGCTGGGAGCCCACCCCGTTACGCCGCATGACCAGCGGCATCGCCTTCAGTGGCGTGGCCTGGATTGCGGTAGGCGCGATCCAGATGGTGATGGACGGTGGCGAGCCGATGCACATCGCCTGGCAGATCCTGCCGTACGCACTGCTCACCTTCGGCGAGGTGCTGGTGTCGGCCACCGGTATCGAGTTCGCCTACAGCCAGGCGCCGCCGTCGATGAAGGGGGTGGTGATGAGTTTCTGGTATCTCACCACCACCGTCGGCAATCTATGGGTGCTGCTGTCGAACCTGGCGGTGCGCAACGCGACGGTGACTGCGCATATCGCCGATACTGGGCTCAGCGAAGCGGCCTTCTTGATGTTCTTCTTCGCGGCCTTCGCGTTCCTGGCGGCACTTGCCTTCGGCTTGTACGCACGCCGGTATCGCATGGTCGACAATTACCGTACTGCCTGAGGTCTGCATGATTACCCTGATCCTGATCGCCATCACCGGCATCGTCTCGTGGATGGCGTTCAACAACCGCAAGTTGAGCGACAGGCTGATCTTGTGGCCGCCGGCGGTGGACAAGCACAAGCAATACGACCGCCTGGTGACCTATGGCTTCATCCATGCCGACCTGGGGCACCTGATCTTCAACATGATCACGCTGTTCTTCTTCGGGCGGGTGATCGAGAACGTGATGGCCCAGCTCACCGGCAGCGTGCTGACCTATCCGTTGTTCTATCTGGCCGCACTGGTGGTCTCGATCCTGCCTAGCTACCTGAAGAACCAGAAGAATCCGAATTACCTCAGTCTGGGCGCCTCTGGCGCGGTGTCGGCGGTGCTGTTTGCCTTCATCCTGCTGCAACCATGGACGATCATCCTGGTGCTGTTCATTCCGGCCCCGGCAATTCTGTATGCGGTGTTCTATGTGGGCTACAGCCTGTGGATGGACCGCCGCGGCGGCGATCGCATCAACCACAGCGCGCATCTGGCCGGCGCCGCGTTCGGCGTGATGTTCATGCTGATCATGGAACCGCGCGTGTGGCAGGTGTTTCTTGAGCAGCTGTCCAATCCGCGCTTCGGCTGAGCGCAATGCGCGGCGGTTACGCTGCCCAAGCTCGACGCGCTGGACGCTGCCGCAGGTACAGAGTGACGTTTGATTGCGCGCAGCGCGTCCCTTCTGCACGCCGAACGCGTGATTGCAGATCGCGCGATGGGATGCCCAACGACTGCTGGGGGGACGGACCGGCCCGTTGCGGGAAGCGGGCGAGAACCCGGCTCGATAAGGCCCAGTCATGTCCGACCGCGCGGTGGCACGGTCTCGACAGACTTATGAAATGCGATCAACGGCTGCACAGCGGATGAGTCCGCTGTGCAACGATGCGCCAGCTCAGGCCGCGTTGCGTTTCTGGTCGGCGCTGGATGCCACGCCGTACGCCTGCTGCAGGCGCTCGTACACCGTATCGTTGAGCTGCGTGAAATCCGGATTGTGGGTGTCGCCCTTGAGGGCGAACTGGAACAGGCCCTCCAGCAACGAGCTGTCGCTGTCTGCGCTGTGTCCTGCCGAATCGTTGTTCATGCGGTGGCTCCCTCGTAGGTAAGACGAAGACGTCGCTGCTACCGCACACCGGTTGCCGCGATTGCCTTCGGGTCAGCTATCGGCGCTCCCCGGGCGAACTTGAGGCCGCGTTGCGCAAGCTGGGCAGCCGATCACAGCAGCGATTCACTTTCACGCAGGCGCGGCATCGCGCTGGTCACACTGACCACCACTTCTTGCTGGCGCAGAACTTGAGAGAGGCGTCGACAGTGCACGTAGAACACGATCCGGACCGGCAGCGTTTCAACATAGACACCGATGGACATCGCGCCGAGCTCGCCTATCGGCGCGAGGGTGAGATCATGACCATTACGCACACGCAGGTACCGGACGCGGTCAGCGGACGCGGAATTGCCGCGGCATTGGTCGAGGACGCTTTGACATTCGCGCGGCAACACGATTTGAAGGTGGTTGCGGCGTGCAGCTATGCCGATACATACGTGCGTCGACATCCGCAGTATCACGATTTGCTGGCCTGACCAGCAGCGGGTCTTTTCGTAACACAAGTCATATCAGGGGAGCAGGTGGTAATGGGGCGGTTGCTTGGAGTCAAGGCAGTGCAGGGCTTGCTGGTGCTGGCCGTGTTGGCGGGATGTACGCAGCGCGCACCGACAACGGCAGAGCCAAGCGCGCCGGCCGCCGATGCGGCGCCCGCGGCGGCAGCGCCTGCAGAGCCGACCGTCGTACAGAGCGGCCCGCTGGAAGATGTGATCGAACATGCGCCGGCTTACATGGTGGGCATCAGCTATCCGCGCGGGCTGGATGCATATCCGGAACTCACTGCGCTCATTCGCGGTTATGCCCAGGATGCGCGTGCCGAACTGATGCAGGCAGTCTCGGGTCTGGGCAACGACAAGCCGCCCGCGCCGTATGAGCTGTCGCTGGCCTTCGAAACCGTGTTGCAGACCCCGGAACTGATCGTGATTTCCGCCGACGGCAGCAGGTACACCGGTGGTGCGCACGGCGAGCCGCTGGTGGCGCGCTTCGTCTGGTTGGTCAAGGAGCGCAAGCAATTGACCGCGCAGGCGCTGATTCCGGATCCGGCAGGCTGGGAAAAGATCGGCCGCGAGGTCGCGGCGCAATTGCATGCAGCAGCGACCCAGCGTGTCCAGGCCGATCGCGTGCCGGTAGAAGAGCAGGCTGAGCAGGTAGCGTCGGCCGACCGCATGATTGCCGAAGGCACCGCCGCGCAGGTGGAAAATTTTGCGCAGTTCGTCCCGGTGTTGAATGCAACTGGGCAGATCACTGCCGTGCGCTTTGTGTTTCCGCCCTATCAGGTGGGTCCCTACTCGGATGGCACGCAGATGGCTGAGGTCGCTGCCTCCACATTATTGCCTTCGGTCGCACCGGAATATGTACATCTCTTCGCGCGCTGAGGTGTTGCATCGCGCATGTTGTGATTGAATGGCCCGGCCATTCAGCAACGTACTCCAACGGGTGATATGAGTAGTTTCGACTCAACCGCAAGTCGCGTGGACCACACCTGCGTGCGTTATCCGGCATTCCCGCGGGAGCCGGCAATATTGGTGAGACTGATCAAGCATCTCCACAAGCGCCTGCATACACTCGGGTGCGTGCGGCTCAAGCCTTATGGCATCAGTCCGCCGAAATACGAAATTCTGATGATGCTCTATGGCACACCGGAGCAGTCGATCACTCCGACCGAGGTGGCCGAAGCCGCCAGCGAAAAGCCGGCCAACATCACCCGGCTCACCGATCAGCTGTGCGAGAAAGGCCTGATCACGCGCACCAGCAGCCCCGAAGATCGGCGCAAGATCGTACTGACGCTGCGGCCCGCGGGCCTGGCCTTGATCGAAAGACTGTTGCCCGATGCCTGTACGCTGTTGGATGCAGAAACCGCCAGCATGAGCGAGGCCGAGCAGCTGCGTTTGGAGAAGCTGCTGAGAAAGCTCCTGGACGGCGTGGACGCGGTCGAACTCTAAGCACTGCGCGTTGCGCGTGCGACAAGGCGCTGCAACTACAGCCAGCAAAAAGCCGCCCTGATCGCCCGGGGCGGCGTTGTCCTCTCATCTGTTCTCGAACAAGGACTTGCCGATACATTGCGAGCAGTTGGATGGCTCGTCTGGTGTCGGAGACCGGCATGCCCGCACGGGACATGCCGATCCTGTTGCCAAGCACCCGGCCTGATGACCGTGCGCGGATCGTGCAGCCGATTTATGGCTTGGACTGCGGCGCTTCCGGAGTGGCGCCATCGCCGCCTTGCGCGCTGAGACCGCGCTTTTCGAGCAGCGGCTCGATCTGCGGCGCATGCCCGGCAAAGTTCTGGAACAGCTCCATCGCATCCACGCTACCGCCGCGCGAAAGCAGGGTCTTGCGGAAACGATCGCCATTGGCGCGGCTCAGGCCACCGTGCTGCTTGAACCACTGCTGGGTGTTGGCGTCCAGCACTTCCGACCAGATGTAGGCGTAGTAGCCTGCCGCGTAACCGCCCATGATGTGGCTGAAATACGGGGTCTTGTAGCGCGGGGGCACTGGCGCGTAGGCAATGCCGTCCTGCTGCAGCGCCTTGGCTTCGAATGCCATCACGCCGGCAGCGTCCGGCACCTGGCTGGCGCTGACCTGGTGCCAGTTCTGATCCAGCATCGCCGCACCCAGATACTCGGTGGTGGCAAAGCCCTGGTTGAACTTGGATGCGGCAATCACCTTGTCCAGCAACGCCTGCGGCATCGGGGTGCCGTTCTGATAATGCTTTGCGTAGTTCTTCAGGATGGATGGCTCGTCGGCCCACATCTCGTTGACCTGCGAGGGGAACTCGACGAAGTCGCGCGGCACGCTGGTGCCGGAGAAATACGGGTATTTG
The DNA here is from genome assembly GCF_041475645.2 of Xanthomonas sp. NCPPB 3569. Lineage (NCBI taxonomy): Bacteria > Pseudomonadati > Pseudomonadota > Gammaproteobacteria > Lysobacterales > Lysobacteraceae > Xanthomonas > Xanthomonas sp. NCPPB 3569. The sequence continues at coordinate 2,492,153 of NZ_CM192969.1, read as the reverse complement.
ACGTCGGAGAACATGCCGTGCAGCGCATGCCCGAACTCATGGAACATGGTGGTCACCTCATCCCAGGTCAGCAGCGTCGGCTGGCCGGCCGGCGGCTTGGGAATGTTGAGGTGATTGGCCACCACCGGCTTGAAGCCGGTCAGCGCCGATTGCGATACATAGGAGTTCATCCATGCGCCACCGCGCTTGGATTCGCGCGCATACATGTCGGCGATGAAGATCGCCAACTGCTTGCCGTCGGCATCGAACACGTCGTAGACGGTGATGTCGTCGCGGTAGGTCGGCAGGTCGGTGCGCTGCTTGAAGGTCAGGCCGTATTCCTGGTTGGCCGCATAGAACACGCCGTTTTCCAGCACGTTCTTGAGCTCGAAGTATGGCTTGAGCTGGGATTCGTCGAAGTTGTACTTGGCCTGGCGCACTTTTTCGCTGTAGTAGGCCCAGTCCCAGGCTTCGAGCTTGAAGGTCGGCTTGCGCGCGGCCTTTTGTTCCTTGTCGATCATCGCCTGCAGATCGGCGGCTTCGCGCTTGGCATTGGCCACCGCGGCCGGCGCCAGTTTGCCCAGCATTGCGTTAACCGCTTCAGGCGTCTTGGCGGTCTGGTTTTCCAGCGAGTAGGCGGCATAGGTGGGGAAGCCGAGCAGCTTGGCCTTGTCGGCACGCAGCTTCATGATGCGCGAGACCAGCGCGGTGTTGTCGTACTGGCCGCCGTGGCTTCCGCGCGACACCGAGGCGTCGTAGATCTTCTTGCGCAGCTCGCGATTCTTCAGCTGTGTCAGTGGCGGCTGGCCGGTGGTGTTGAGCAAGGCAATGACGTACTTGCCATCGAGTTTGCGCGCCTTGGCCGCTTCGGCGGCAGCGGCGATCTGCTCCTGCGACAAACCGTCCAGTTGCTTGACGTCATCCACGACCACAGCGGCAGCATTCACCTCGGCCAGCACGTTCTGGCTGAACGTGGTACCCAGGTTGGCCAGCTCGGCATTCATCGCCTTGAGCGTGGTCTTGTCGGCGTCGGAGAGCTTGGCGCCGTCGCGCACGAAATCGCTGTAGTACTTCTCGACCAGGCGTACGCCCTGCGCATCCAGCCCCAGCGTGGCGCGTTGCTCGTACAGGCTCTGGATGCGTGCAAACAGCTTGCCGTTGAGCGAAATGGCATCGCGGTGCGCTGCGAACTTCGCCGAATAGTCGGCCTGCAGTTTCTTGCGCGCGTCGTTGGTGTCTGCGCCCACCAGATTGAAGAACACCGTGGTGGCGCGATCGAGCGTGGCGCCGCTCTTTTCCAGCGCGATGATGGTGTTCTCGAAGCTGGGCTTGGCCTTCTGGTTGGCGATTTTTTCGACTTCCTTCAGCTGCTCGGCCATGCCGGCATCGAAGGCAGGTGCGAAATCGCTGTCCTTGATTTTGTCGAACTGCGGGTAATGCAGCGGCAGCGTGCTGTGGGCAAAGAAGGGGTTGGCTTGGGTGGCGGCCTGCGTGGCAGCGGGGGCGGCGATGCTGTAGGACGGCATGGCAAGTCCCAGGGCGGCGGCCAGGGCAAAAGCGAGACGGGTGGTCAAGAGAGTTGCTCCAAAGTGCGAACCCCCGAGGCTAACCCAGCCGGTCGGGACAGGCGTGTGACAAAAGGCATGGCTGCCAGGCCAAGACGACGCGAGCAGGCGGGCACAACCGTTGCTCGCGTTGCGAGGGTACGAGTCGATGCAAGCTGGGCCTGTACCGCCGGCGGACGTGTGCCGGCTGCACCCCTTGGCACCTTGCGAGCTAGCTGTGTTCGGGTGAGCTTGCCGAGCTCCCAGGGCGTCTGCTTGACGCTCCCGACCTGCCGCGCCGCAGGCGATCTGCCGCACGGTTGCCTGCTGCAATCTTTCGGCCGCTGCGTGGCCGCCGTGCAGGCGGCTACGGTACGCTGCCCGTTTCGCACACCGCAGGGCAACCATGAGCGACATCTCCACCTTCGCATTCACCGACCTGGAAGGCCGCACCCAGTCGATGCGCGACTACGCCGGCAACGTCCTGCTGGTGGTCAATGTTGCCTCCAAGTGCGGGTTTACGCCGCAATATGCGGGGCTGCAGGCGCTGTGGCAGCGTTATCGCGAACGTGGGCTGGTGGTGATCGGCTTTCCATGCGATCAATTCGGGCATCAGGAGCCGGGCGATGCGGCGCAGATCCGCCAGTTCTGCTCGCTCGACTATGCGGTGGATTTTCCGCTGGCAGCAAAAATCGAGGTCAACGGCAACGGCGCGCATCCGCTGTGGCAATGGCTCAAGCACGAACAACGCGGCGTGCTCGGGTCCGAAGCGATCAAGTGGAACTTCACCAAGTTCCTGATCGGCCGCGACGGCCGCGTATTGGAACGTTATGCGCCCACCACCAAGCCGGAAGCATTGGCCGCCGACATCGAGCGCGCGTTGGGCGCGTGATCCGGCAGGCATGGTGTTGAACCGTAGGAGCGCACCCGGGCGCGACGGAGCTTTTCCCGTAACGCCTCGTCGCGCCCGGCTGCGCTTCTACGACATCGGGTGCTTCAACGAAACGCCGCAACGTGCTGGTATTTCACCGGTGCCACGTCACTTTTCGACGAATGCACGCTCAAACACGTAATGCCCCGGCGTGCCGATGCGCGGCGAGGTCTGGAAACCGCGGCTATCGAGCAGGGTGCGCAGGTCGGCCAGCATCTGCGGGCTACCGCAGATCATGAAGCGGTCGTTGGCCGGATCCAATGTCGGCAACCCGAGCGTCTGCTGCATGCGCCCATCGGCCATCAGTTCGGTCAAACGGCCTTGGTTGGCGAAGGCTTCGCGCGTGACCGCCGGGTAGTACAGCAATTTCTCGCGCAGCAGGTCGCCGAGGAATTCGTGCTGCGGCAACTCGCGTTCGAAGTAATCGCGGTAGGCCAGATCCTGCACGAAACGCACGCCCTGGGTGAGGATCACCTTGTCGAAACGCTCGTAGGTTTCCGGGTCCTTGATGATCGACAGCCATGGCGCCAGGCCGGTGCCGGTGCCCAGCAGATACAGGTTGCGCCCGGGGTGCAGGTCGCTGATCAGCAACGTGCCGGTGGGTTTCCTGCCGACCAGCACCTTGTCGCCCGGTTGGATGTGCTGCAGCCGCGAGGTCAACGGGCCGTCCGGCACCTTGATGCTGAAGAACTCCAGATGTTCTTCCCAATTGGCGCTGGCGATCGAATACGCACGCAGCAACGGACGCGTTTCGGTTTCCAGCCCGATCATCACGAACTGCCCGTTTTCGAAACGGAACCCGGCATCGCGGGTCGTGGTGAAGCTGAAGTAGGCATCGGTCCAGTGACGGACCTTGAGCACCGTTTCGGCGCCAAAAGCGGAAGACATACCGGTAAGTGTCGTGGGAAGAGTACCCGGCAATTCTACCTCAAGCCGGCCAAATGAGATGAACTCTCATTTGGTGGGAATGGAGAATCGGGAATCGGGAATGGGGTGCAGTGCCGAACGATCTGTGCCTCTTCAGGATCCGCAGGCTCAGTACCTGTCAGCCGCAGGAGCGCCGCTTCTAACGATTCCCCATTCCCGATTCCCAAATCCCGACCTCACCGATACCCCGCCGCCTGCAATTCGAACAATTCCGCATACCGGCCGCCTTGGGCCATCAACTCGTCGTGGGTGCCGTTGGCCTCGATGCGGCCTGCGGCCAGCACCAGGATGCGGTCGGCCATGCGCACGCTGGAGAAACGGTGCGAAATCAGCACCGCGGTGCGGTTGTCCGACAGTTCCTTGAAGCGCTGGAACACCTCGAATTCGCTGCGCGCATCCAGCGCGGCGGTGGGTTCGTCCAGGATCATCAGCTGCGCATCGCGCATGTAGGCGCGAGCGATGGCGATCTTCTGCCATTGCCCGCCGGACAGATCCACGCTGTTCTTGAAGCGCCGCCCGATCAGCTGGTCGTAGCCGTCGGGCAGGCTGTCGATCAGCTCGCCTGCCATCGCGCGTTGTGCGGCGGCGCGGATACGTGGCGCGTCGTCCATCGCATCCACCTGGCCCACGCCGATGTTTTCGCCCACGCTCAGGTGATAGCGCACGAAGTCCTGGAAAATCACGCCCAGGTTGGCGCGCAGGTCGTCCAGATCGTAGTCGCGCAGATCGTGGCCATCGAGCAGGATGCGGCCTTCGTCGGGGTCGTAGAGCCGGGCCAGCAGCTTGACCAGGGTGGTCTTGCCGGCGCCGTTTTCGCCGACCAGCGCCAGCACTTCGCCGGCACGCAGTTCGAAATCCAGGTGCCGCACCGTCCATTGTTCCGCGTCCGGGTAGCGGAAGCCGACGTCTTCGAACACGAAGCCCTGGCGGATCGGGCGCGGCACCGGCAGCGCGTTCGGGCGCGAGCGGATTTCCGGCACGATGTTGAAGAACGAATACAGATCGTCCAGATACAGCGCCTGGCCTGCGACCTGCGAAAAGCCGATCAGCAAGCCTTCCAGCAACTGCCGCAGGCGCAGGAAACTGCCGGCCAGAAAGGTCAGGTCGCCGATGCTGAAATCGCCGCGCACCGTGCGCCAGGCGATGTAGCCGTAGGCCATGTAGTAGCCCAGGGTGCCGAGCGCGGCCAGCAGCGCTCCCCACATTGCGCGCTTGCGTGCCAGCGCACGGTTGGCCTGGAAGAACTTGTCGGCCAGCCGGCGGTAGCGCGCGATCAGGAAGCGGTGCAGGTTGAGGATCTTGACTTCCTTGGCCGTCTCCACGCTGGCGCCGACCTGGCGCAGGTAATCGAGCTGGCGCCGTTCCGGCGTCCACTGGAAGTTGAGCGAATAGCCCAGCGCATTGAAGTGCGCCTCGCCGATGAAGGCCGGGATCAATGCCACCGCCAGCAGCACGATCAACCACGGCGCATAGACCACCAGGCCCACCGCCAGGCTGACCACGGTGATGGCGTCCTGCACCTGGCCAAACAGCTGGCTCATCAGGTTCATGCGGTTCATGGTCTGGCGTCGCGCGCGATCCAGCTTGTCCTGCCGGTCCGGGTCTTCGAAATCCTCCAGATCCAGCTGCGCGGCGTGTTCCATCAGACGCACGCTGGCGGCGTTGTTGAACAACTCCGACAGCAGCGCATCGGCATAACCGACCAGCCGGCCGAGCAGGTCCGAGCCGATCGCCAGCGCCAGTTCCAGCGCCAGCAGTTCCAGCAGCCGGTTCAGTCGGCCGCTGCCCAGCGCCTGCGCGAACGAGTCGAATGCCTGCGGCTGGCCAACCAGATGGATCGCCTCGTCGATGATCAATTTGCCGATGTACAGCGTCGCCACCGGCATCAGCGCGCGCAGCACGCGCAAGCCGATGCTGCTGGCACTCAGCCAGCGGCTGGTCTGCCAGATCTGCTGCAGGAACGGCGGCAGATTGCGCAGCGCATCCAGGCGCTCGCGCAGGGTAGGGCCGGTACGGGGGGCGGCGGGCGCAGGAGCGCCGGAACGGGAAGCTGACATCGTATTAGTGTGCCGCGCCCGGCGTGGGCGCGGGGTGTGGGGCCAACCATAAGAAAGGGGCAGGGCCCAGGCAGGCGCGTGCTCGCCTCGCGGCGCCCAGGGCTCACCGTCGGCCGCCGCGCCGGCAACGGTCGGTGGATTGGTGGCTTGCCATCACCGCAGCACGATCGCAGCACTGCGGCGACCACCGGCGAAAGGCCGCATCGGTCAATCGCAGCGATAGACGCCGCACCCGGACGCGCCTGCGGTTTGCTCTAAAATGCCCGGATTGCACCCCCGCCAGCCGTAGAGCCAGCCGTGACCTCGATCAAGCAGGAAGACCTCATCCAGTCCGTCGCCGATGCGTTGCAGTACATCAGTTACTACCACCCGGTCGACTACATCAAGAATCTGTCCGCCGCCTACGAGCGCGAAGAGTCGCCGGCTGCCAAGGACGCCATTGCGCAGATCCTGATCAACTCGCGCATGTGCGCCGAAGGCCACCGACCGATCTGCCAGGACACCGGCATCGTCACCGTGTTCCTGGAAATCGGCATGAACGTGCGCTGGGACGACGCCACCATGGGCGTGGAAGACATGGTCAACGAGGGCGTGCGTCGCGCCTACAACCACCCCGACAACAAGCTGCGCGCCAGCGTGCTGGCCGACCCGGCCGGCAAGCGCGCCAATACCCGCGACAACACGCCGGCAGTGGTCAACACCAAGATCGTGCCCGGCGACCATGTCGAGGTGATCGTCGCGGCCAAGGGCGGCGGTTCGGAGGCCAAGAGCAAGTTCGCCATGCTCAATCCCTCCGATTCCATCGTCGATTGGGTGCTCAAGACCGTGCCGACCATGGGCGCCGGCTGGTGTCCGCCGGGCATGCTGGGCATCGGCATCGGCGGCACCGCCGAGAAGGCCATGCTGCTGGCCAAGGAAGCCTTGATGGAGCCGATCGACATCGTCGACCTGCAGGCGCGCGGCGCGGCCAACCGTGCCGAAGAACTGCGGCTTGAGCTGTATGAAAAGGTCAATGCGCTGGGCATCGGCGCGCAGGGCCTGGGTGGCCTGACCACCGTGCTGGATATCAAGGTCAAGGATTACCCGACCCATGCGGCCAACCTGCCGGTGGCGTTGATCCCCAACTGCGCCGCCACCCGCCATGCGCATTTCACCCTGGACGGCAGCGGCCCGGTGATGCTGGATCCGCCGTCGCTGGAAGACTGGCCCAAGCTCACCTACAACCCGACCAATGCGCGCCGGGTCAACCTGGACACCATCAGCAAGGAAGAAGTCGCCAGCTTCAAGCCGGGCGAGGTGATCCTGCTCAACGGCAAGCTGCTGACCGGCCGCGACGCTGCGCACAAGCGCATGATCGACATGCTCAACCGCGGCGAAACCCTGCCGGTGGACTTCACCAATCGCTTCATCTACTACGTCGGCCCGGTCGATCCGGTGCGCGACGAAGTGGTGGGCCCGGCTGGCCCCACCACCGCCACGCGCATGGACAAGTTCACCCGGCAGATGCTGGAACAGACCGGCCTGCTCGGCATGGTCGGCAAGTCCGAGCGCGGCGATGCGGCGATCGCCGCGATCCGCGACAACAAGGCCGTCTACCTGATGGCGGTCGGCGGCTCGGCGTATCTGGTGTCCAAGGCGATCAAGGCCGCGCGCGTGCTGGCGTTCGAGGATCTCGGCATGGAGGCGATCTACGAATTCGAGGTCAAGGACATGCCGGTGACGGTCGCGGTGGATTCCAGCGGCGAATCGGTGCACAAGACCGGCCCGCGCCAATGGCAGTCGCGGATCGGCAAGATTCCGGTGGTGGTGGAGTAACGGCGGCGATCGAGCCGGCCTCACTGCCGTTGCGCGGGTGTGGCCGGTGCCGGTGAGCTGCAGGCACGATGCGCGCATGCCGCATCGTGTCGAGTGCGTCGTGGTGCCGGTGCGCGCGTCGGTGCAGCAGTGATTGCACGGCACAGGTCTTCGACAGCGCGGTAAAAACAACGACAATCGCCGTGCGCCGCGCAGACGTCGCCCGCCTTGCGCGCCTGTCCCTACCGATCCCGGAGCCCCGCATGGTCGCCACGCTGTACCACTCCCCCAGTACCGCAGCGTTGGTGGTGCATTGGCTGCTGATCGAACTGGATATTCCGCACGCACTGCACCCATTGGATTTCGAACGCGGCGAGCACAAATCGCCGCAGTACCTGGCGCTCAACCCCGCCGGCGTGGTGCCCACGCTGGTGCTCGATGGCCAAGTGCTCACGGAAGCTGCAGCCATCGTGCTGCACCTGGCCGACCTGCATCCGCAGGCCGGGCTGGCCCCGGCAGTCGGCACGCCCGAGCGTGCGGCGTACTACAAGTGGATGTTCTTCTGCGCCAACACCCTGCAGCCGGCGTACCGCGCCTGGTTCTACCCGAGCGAGCCGGCCGGGGCCGGGCAGGCCGAGGCGGCGCAGATGCACGCCCGCCGCAAGCTCGAAGCGGCCTGGGCCCAGGTCGATGCGCATCTGCAGGCCCACGGCCCATATCTGCTCGGGAAAACCGTGTCGGCAGCCGACTTCATGTTGACCATGCTGATGCGCTGGTCGCGCAACATGCCGCGGCCGACCGATACCTGGCCTGCGCTGCAGGCGCACGCAATGCGGATGAAGGCGCGCCCGGCGTTTCAGGAAACCTATCGCCGGGAGGGCCTGACGGACTGGACCTGAACCTGCGTCCGCGGACCGCGCCTTTTGATCGCAATCTCCATCCGCCCGTTTGGTCGCGTCCGCCACATAGTACGATCGCGACACCAACCACAGAGCAGGGGGCCTCGTCCATGTCGCATTCCGCATCGCGTCGAAAATTGCTTCAGTGCGCGTGTTGCGCGCCGATCGCGGCTGCTGCCGCGTCCGTGCCGTTCGCCTTGCGCGCGGCGCCGTCCAAGAAAACCGATTTGAATGCCGAGCAGGCGCTGCAGATTCTGCGTGACGGCAACAACGCATTCGTCGAAAACCGCCCCAAGAAAGTGATCTCCGACAGCAAGCGCCGCCTGGAGCTTGCGCTGGGCCAGACCCCGTTCGTCATCCTGGTGTCGTGCTCGGATTCGCGCGTGCCACCGGAACTCCTGTTCGGCCGCGGCCTAGGCGAAATGTTCATCGTGCGCAACGCCGGCAATACCGTCGACACCACCGCGCTCGGTTCGATCGAATATGCAGTCAGCCAGCTCGGCGTGCCGCTGGTGGTGGTGATGGGCCACGAAAGCTGCGGTGCGGTGGCCGCGGCAGTGTCGGTCGTGGAGAACAACACGTTCTTCCCTGGCGCAATCGGCGCGATGATCGAGCCGATCGTTCCGGCGGTGCTGACCGCCAAGGCCAAGGGCGGTACCAACCTGCTGGCCGACTCGGTCAAGGCCAACGTCAAGCGTACTGTCGACCGCTTGCGCGCGGCATCCGAACCTGCACTGCTCGAACCATTGCGCGCCGGCAATGTGCGCGTGGTCGGTGCGTACTACACCTTGCAGGACGGCAAGGTGGACTTCTTCGACGTCTGAGTCGAGCACAGGCACGCCTCGGCCAGCGCGACATGCGTTGGTCCGCGGGCAATGTCTTTCCGCATGGGTGTGCAGAAGAAAAAGGCCGACATGCGCACATGCCGGCCTGCGATTGATCAACTCGGTGCAGTTCGCCGTTTGACTGCCTTGCACGATGCGCCGGCCCGTGTGCCGGCGATCATCGGCAGCAGCGCTTGTCGTGAGCACCCTGCAACACCATTGGGCGCGGCCAGGGCGATCAAACGACGTCGCCGGCAATGCGGATGGCGCGTAGGGCTCGCAACGCTGAAGCAGTACATGCGGCGCGTAGGGCTCGCAACGCTGAAGCAGTACATGCCGAACACCGGCTGCTGCCGCCTTGCGGCGAACGCAGCCGGTTTGCGCGCGGTGCCTAGAACCACTCCAGCAATGACACGCCCACACCGATGTAGGTTGCCTTGTGGTTGTAGTCGATCATGCTTTCGCCGTAGCCATCGAACACCTGTACATGGCCGCGCAACAGGTTGGTGATGGGGAAGCCGTAATCCAGCTGCACCGAGCCGTGCGAGCGGTCGCCGCCACGCAGCGAGTGGCGTGCGATCAGCGCCAATTCGTGGCCGTCCTTGTTGTACACCAGCGTGGCATCGCCGCGGCCCATGTAATCCTCGATATCGGGATTGTTGTCGTCGGCGCGGTCTTCCTTGATACGGAACCACGGGCGCAGCGTCAGCGCCCAGTTCTCGCGATCCAGCCCGAAATTCAGGATCACCCGATTCCACGAACGCGACAGCGGGTCGGCACGCCCATTGGACATGTGATTGAGGCTGATGCCGCTCATGCGGCCCTTCCAGCCGAAGATGCTGTAGTTGTTGCGAAAGACCAGCATCGCTTCGGGCTCGTAGTTGGTCTCGCGGAACGGGCGCGACGCATCGGCGTTGTAGGCCTGCCAGCGCGAGCTCTGGGTGTAGCCCATCCAGATATCGCCGTTGTCGCCGAACAGGTCTTCCACCACCTTGGTCTTGAAGCTGAGCTGGAACTTGAGCTCGGTGCTGTCCAGCTGCTGCGGTGTGTCGAGCGAGTTGGCCGGATTCGGCGACTGCGGAGTGCGGTTGGTGTCGCTGGTCCAGAACGCCGGCAACAGGTACACCGGCTTGTAGCCGCGCAGCTGGAAGGTGCCCAGCTTGGAGTCCTTGGCCAGTTCCCATCGTCGGTCCAGCAAGGAGCCGCGGCCGGCATTGGCCACGGCTTCTTCTTTCGGTTGGTCCTGGCCGTCGGCGCGGAAGAAATCGCCGACCCGGCTGATGGTGCGCGTATCGTCGGGCTTGGCGTCCTTCTGCTTGGCCAGTTGCGCTGCGGCATCTGCCTCTGCGGTTTGCTGCGGCGTGTAGCCCAGCGCCTTGTCGTAACAGGCCAGGCGAGCGGCATCGGAGGTCACCGAGGTGCAGGCTTGCGGCGAGGCCGGCTGCGGTGCGATTTCCTGCGCATGTGCCACTGGCGCGGCGGCCAGTGCGATCAGCATCAGGGGGCGGGTGTGGTGCTTGGACATGGGCGGTCTGGCCAAAGTGAAGGCGCCAGGCAGGCGCAGAGATACCCAGCTTAACGGTCGCGTCTGCATACGCAGTGTGTACACGACGGCATAACATTCGGTTGAATTGCGTCGCCCCAGCAGCTGCCTGCAACGTGTTGCCGAAGGCCGGTATGCGCATGGAGTGTCCCCGCCACGCGTCAGTCGAGTGAGCGCAGGTGGCTGTTACGCGCCTCCCGGACAAGACGCGCGTACACCGCCGTCGAGCCGTTGCAAAGCCCTAGAAAAACCAGCCGATGGCGAACACACCCAACATGCACAGGCCAAGCGCCAGCTTGGTGGCGGTGCCGAGCATGATGCCCACCCAGGTACCGAGACCGACCTTGGTGGCCTGGCCGGATTTGCGTGTCTGGTAGTACTCGCCGAGCCAGGCGCCAGCGAACGGGCCGACGAACAGCCCGATCGGCAGGAAGAAAATGCCTGCAATGCCCCCGATGACCGAACCCCACAATGCCATCTTGCTGGCACCTACCCGCTGCGCCCCGTACAGCGTGGCCAGGAAGTCGACCAGATACGACAGCGCGGTGATCACCCCCAGCACGACCAGCGTCACCCAGCCGATGTGGGTGAAATCGTCGGCCCAAGCGGCAACCAGCAGGCCGGCAAACACCAGCGGCAGTCCCGGCAGGGCCGGCAGGATGACGCCAGCCAGGCCGATCAGCACGAGCGCCGTGGCCAGGACGTAGTAGACGACGACGGTATCCATGATGGTTACACAGGTCCTAATTCAGGCTTGACAAAAAGGCGCAAGGGGTGCTTGAAAATTCATTTTGTGCGGGTTAAGTTGCAGCCGCTGCTGTTTGCAAAGGTCACCGTGAATCGTGGCCTGATGCGGTAGATCGCCTGATCCGCTACATCCTTGTACCTCGCTTCCTCCTTGCAATCACAGCCACCACCGCTCGTCCATCACAGTGTCGTAGGGAGTCAGTCGAGATGTCCAACATCGAACGCGAAAATGGTGTCGTGAAGTGGTTCAACGATGCCAAGGGCTTTGGGTTCATCAGCCGCGAAAATGGCGAAGACGTCTTCGTGCATTTCCGCGCGATCCAGATCCAGGGCTTCAAGAGTCTCAAGGAAGGTCAGAAGGTCAGCTTCACGGTCGTGCAAGGCCAGAAGGGCCTGCAGGCCGATGCAGTGCAGGTGGTCTGAGCCGCTGCGCGGAGCGCATCAGCCACGCAACAAAAATGCCCGTCACCGGGCCTTTTTGTTGTTTGCAACGGTGTCGTTCGCGGCGCCTGCCAACTGGCGACGCAGCGGCAGGGCATAGGCCCCGCCGGGCGGAAGGATCAGCGCAGCACGACCTTGCCGTTGACCACGCGCACGTACGCGTTCTCTCGCACGCCAGCCAGGTCGCGCTGGTTGACCACGATCACGCGGCCGTCGTCCATGCGCACCTGCACGTCGAAGCTGGCGCTGGTGACGTTGTTCTGGATGGCGTTGCCTGCCAGCGCGCCGGCAGCGGCGCCGGCCACGGCCGACACGTTCTTGTTGCCCGTACTGCCGCCGGTCTCCTTGGAAATCTGGCGGCCGGCCACCGCGCCCACGATGCCGCCCAGCACGGCGCCAGTGCCGGTCGGCGCGGTGCGGGTGGGGCCGACTTCATCGATCCGGGTCACGATGCCGCAGTCCACGCAGCGCTGCGGTTGCGAGTAGCCCTGGTCATAACCGCGGTCGCCGCGATAGCTGCCGTATTGGGGTTGGGAGGTGGCGCAGCCAACCAGGGTTGCGGTTGCAGCCAGGCCAATGACGAGCAGTCGGGTCTTCATGAAATCTCTCCGGGGTGGTTCGAAAAGGCGGCCGGGGCCGCGGCGACGTCATCCTGTGATGGTCCAGGTGAACGGCCTGCCAACTACGACACTGCAGGCTTAACGAAACCCGAGCGTCGTATTCATCAAAGCTCAGCGAAAGTCGCGGTGGCAGGCCTCGCAGGCATCGGAGATGCGGGAGTGGAGTTCGCCCAGCTGACTGCAATCGCTCGGCGTCACGCGCGCGGCCTGGTCCAGCACGGCACGCAATGCCTGCGCGTGCTCGCTGAAGCGACGATCCTCGCCAATCGCAGGGAAGGCCGGCTCGACTTCGTCGGCCAGCAGGCGCAGCGATTGCAGCCGTCGCTGTTGCTGCATCGGCGTGCAGGTGGCGCCTGCGTCCGGTCGCAATGCGCGTAACTGGTAGGCCATGATCTGCATCAGGCTATCGGGCACCGGGTCGCGTCGTGACCGGAGTGCGTTGGCCACCATGACCGTGGCGACCAGGCCGATCAGCAGGCCCAGCACCAGCATGAAGGCGTAGCGGGCGGCGCGTGATTGGGTGGGAGGCGGGGCGTGCATGCGATGGCTCCTGGGACGCAACGTTCGTTGCGGCAGCGTGGGCGCGCCCTGGGCGGGGCGCGTAAAATACGCCGATGAAAGCACAATGGCGTGAACGCTTTGCCGGTATCGACCGGCTGTATGGGGTCGGCACGGTCGAGCGCTTGTCGGCGTGCCGCGTGGCGGTGGTCGGCATGGGTGGGGTGGGCTCGTGGGTGGTCGAGGCGCTGGCACGCACCGGGGTGGGGCACATCCGCCTGATCGATGCCGACGACCTGTGCGTGTCCAACACCAACCGGCAGCTGCCGGCGCTGGCCGGGCAATACGGGCGCAACAAGGCGCGTGCGATGGCCGAGCGCTGCGTGGCGATCAACCCTGACATCGAAGCCGACGCGGTCGAGGCTTTCCTGACCTCGGGCAATATCGACAGCTTGCTGGGTGAGGGCTTCGACCTGGTGATCGATGCCTGCGACAGCTTTCGGGTCAAGGTGGAAACCATCGCCTGGTGCCGCCGGCGCAAGTTGCCGCTGTTGACCGTTGGCGCGGCGGGCGGGCGCACCGACCCGACGCTGGTGCGCGTGCGCGATGTCTCGCGCACCGAGCACGATGCGATGCTGGCGCTGATCCGCAAGAAGCTGCGCAGCGAATTCAATTTTCCCAAGAACCCGCAGCGCTACTTCGGCGTGCCCGCGGTGTATTCGCTGGAAAACGTCAAATACCCGCAGGCCGATGGCAGCGTTTGCGGCATCCGCCCGCAGCTCGATGCCGATGCCACGCTCAAGCTGGATTGCGGTGCAGGGCTGGGTGCGGCCACGCATATCACCGGTACCTTTGCATTCGTGGCCGTGGGCAAGGCGTTGGACATGTTGCTCAAGCCCAAGGCCGCGGCAGCGACGCCGGCGGCCGAGGCGGTTGCGGCGTCGTGATGTGGCCTGCGCGCTGTCGTGCTGGCCGTGCGCGCTGATACGCACGCTGCGCTAGTGCGGTAGGCCGAACAGGCTGCGTGCGTTGGCCGATGTCTGCGCAGCAATGTGCGCAGGGTCTTGCCCGCGGAGCTGGGCGATGCAGTCCAATACCGTGCGCAGATACGCCGGCTCGTTGCGTTGGCCGCGGTTGCCGGCGTCGGGCTGATCCGGCGCATCGGTTTCCAGCAGCAGGTGCTGCAGCGGCATGCTGGCCACCAGCCCGCGCAAGCGATTGGCACGCGGGTAGGTCACCGGGCCGCCCAGGCCGATCATGAAATCCAGTTTCCACAACTGCTGCGCCTGCTCGGGGCTGCCGGCAAAGCTGTGCACCACGCCGCGCAGGCCACCTGTCGCCTTGATGCGGGCGATGACTTCCTCGGTGGCGCGGCGGGCATGCACGATCAATGGCAGGTCGAAGCGCTTGGCCAGCTGCAGCTGAGCATCGAAATAGGCGCGTTGCGCCTGCGCATCCAGTCCGTCGACGAAGAAGTCCAGGCCGCATTCGCCGATCGCGCAGGGCCGCTCGCGTTCGATCCACTCGGCCAGCAGCTCCAGGTGTTCGGGGCGGTGTTGGTCCAGAAACAGCGGATGCAGGCCATAAGCGGGGTAGAGGCCAGGTGCCTGATCGCAGACCGCACGCAGGCCCGGCCAGCTGGCGGCGGTGATCGCCGGGACCACTTGTTGCATGACGCCCGCGGCGCGGGCGCGCGCGACCACCGCCGCGCGGTCGTGGTCGAACTCGCCTGCATCCAGATGGCAATGGCTGTCGATCAGCTGCATCAGTCGCGGCGCACCGGTTCCGGCGCGGGCGCCTTGCGGGTTTTCCAATTGGCCAGCAGCAGCGTGGTCAGGCCGAACAGCAATTCGTCCAGAAACGGGATCGGGTCCGGCATCACCACGTCGATCAGAAACAGCGCGGCGGCCAGCTTGAACAAGGTGGGATAGCGCAGCGTGCTGGCCCAATCCAGCGCGCGTGCGGTCAAGGGATTTCGCATGCGAATGTTCCGGCTGTTAGAGATGCATGAAGTAACCGCTAGCTGAACTTAACCGCCGTGTTCATGAGCGAGCGCCTTTTCGTTCAGGGTTCCCATGCTGGAATCACGGCCGTCAACAACGCGGTGCGTCCGCAGGGAGCTGGTGATGAAGAGCAATACGACAACTATACTGGTCGCTGCTGGTGCCTTGCTGGTCGGAGGTGCCGCCACTGCCGCTTTCATGAATAACCGCCCATCGTCTGGCGATTTTGTCGCCAACGGCCAGCCGGCGCCGCGCGGCCTGGAATATGCCGATGTGGTCAAGGTTGCCCCCATCACCCAACGCGAGCCGCAGTATGCGCAGATGATCAACAGCAACGCCGTCCGCGAGACCACCACCAGCACGTCGCCACGTGAAGTGTGCCGCGATGTCGTGGTGCAGGAGCGTCTGCCCGAGCGCGACGGTAACGTCGGCGGCACCGTGGCCGGTGCGGTCATCGGCGGCCTGATCGGCAACCAGGTGGGTGGCGGCAACGGCCGCAAGCTGGCGACCGCCGCAGGTGCGGTGGGCGGCGGCTTCATCGGTAACCGCGTCGACCGAAACCACGTCGGCGGCCGGGTCGTCGATCGCACCGAGCGTCAGTGCCATACCGAAAATGCCAACTCCTCGTCTTCGCGCGTGGTCGGCTACGACGTGACCTATCGCAATGCCGATGGCACCACCGGCACCATGCGCATGGACAGCAAGCCGGGCGAGCGCATCTCGCTGGGCGACGCCGACAACGTGGTGGCTTATGACGTCACCTACCGCTACGACGGGTTCGAAAAGACCGTGCGCATGAACGACAAGCCCACCGGCGACCGTCTGCCGGTGGTCGATGGCCAGCTGGTGACCCAGATGGCATCGACGGCGGTCGACTCCAACGTGCGCCAGGACGGTTTGAGCACCCGGCAGTAACGGGCCAGCCGCAGCGACACGCAGTCGATGCAGTCGTTGGAAAAGAGCCGGCATTGCCGGCTCTTTTCGTTAGCGCCAGGGCCGGACTGGTGCTCTGCCATGTTGGGGCGGCAACTGGCGGATAATCGCGCTTTCAGCTTGCGATGGAAGCCAACATGCCGGTGCGCCCCGATGACCTGTTCGACGTATGCGCGCTGCTCACCGACGAAGAGCGGGCGGTGCAGGATGCGGTCGCGCGCTTTACCGATACGCGGGTGGTGCCGGCGATCGGCGATGCCTTCGATGCCGGACGCTTTCCGCGCGAGTGGATTCCGGAACTGGCGGAACTGGGGCTGCTGGGCGCCAGCCTGCCGGTGCGCGAGGGCGGTGCGGGCCTGGGCGCGGTGTCCTACGGATTGATCTGCCAGGAACTGGAGCGCGGCGACAGCGGCCTGCGCAGCTTCGTCAGCGTGCAGTCGTCGTTGTGCATGTACCCCATCCATGCCTACGGTAGCGACGAACAGCGGCTGCGCTGGCTGCCGGAAATGGCGGCCGGCCGGGTCATCGGCTGTTTCGGCCTCAGCGAGGCGCAGGGCGGGTCGGACCCGGCCGCGATGACGACCCGCGCGGTGCGCGAGGGCGATGGCTGGCGCTTGAACGGCGCCAAGCTGTGGATCACCAACGGCAGCATTGCGGGGCTGGCGATTATCTGGGCGCATACCGACGATGGCGTGCGCGGCTTTCTGGTCGAAACCGACAGCGCCGGTTTCAGCGCGCAGGACATCAGCCACAAGATGAGCCTGCGTGCGTCGGTCACCTCGGGACTGTTCCTGGACAATGTGTTCGTGCCCGAGCAGATGCGGTTGCCGCGGGCGGCCGGTTTGAAGGCGCCGCTGAGTTGCCTCAACCAGGCGCGCTACGGCATTGCCTGGGGCGCGATCGGCGCGGCAGTGGCCTGCCTGCGCGAGGCGCTGGCCTATGCCGGCGAGCGCATCCTGTTCGGCCGACCGCTGGCCGCCACGCAAAGCGCGCAGATCAAACTGGCCGACATGGCGCGGCGGATTTCCACCGCCCAGCTGCTCGCGTTGCAGCTCGGGCGTTTGAAGGAGGCCGGGACGCTGCAGCCGGAGCAGATCTCGCTGGCAAAATGGAATAATTGCCGCATGGCGCTGGATGTGGCGCGCCAATGCCGCGACCTGCTGGGCGCGGCCGGCATCACCACCGAGCATGTGGCGATCCGGCATGCGCTGAACCTGGAATCGGTGATCACCTACGAAGGCACCGAAACCGTGCATCAGCTGGTAGTGGGACGTGCGCTGACAGGACTCAATGCGTTTTGACGAGGAGTGGGGGCTTGATCGGCAAGGATGTGAGGCGACGCCTGCGCGGCGTTTTCTGGACCGTTTGTTCGCTCGCGGGCATGGCAATCGCGCCAGCGCGGGCCAACGAGGCGCCACGCATGGCGCCGACGCCGACGTGGGTGGTGGCCGACGCCGTGCCCGAGAATGTGCCTGGCGCCACCGGGCTGCGCTATGAGCTGGTGTCCGACCAGGTCGATCTGACCGGCCGCGCGCCGCAGGCCTACCGCCGGCTTAGCTACACCGTGCAGCGCGCCAAAAGCCTGGAGGAAGCCGGGCAGATTTCCATCGACTACCAGCCGCAGTACCAGCAGCTGGAGCTCAACAGCCTGGATGTCTGGCGCGCCGGCAAGCGGATCGATATGCGCAGCCAGGCGCATTACGCCAAATTGCGGCGCGAGAGCGGCCTGGAGAATGGGTTGATCGATGGCGCGCTGACGCTGTCGATCACCTTGCCGGATCTGCGCGTGGGTGACCGTGTCGACTATGGCGTGACCATCAGCGGCAGCAATCCGGTATTCGGCAAAGGCTATTACGACGTGTTCGAAGCGCGCTACGGCGTGCCGCTGGGTGAACGCCGGGTGCGGGTGCGCTATCCCGCCCAGTTGCCGCTGCAGTGGCGCATCAGCGCGCCGGGGTTCGGCCGGAACGTGCGCACGCTCGATGGGGTGACGCAGTTGGACATCGGCGCCAGCAACATTGCAGCGGTGCAGGAAGAAAAAGACGCGCCGGACGATGTGGACCCGTATGGCGTGATCGAAGTCTCCACCGCCGGCAGTTGGGGGGCGGTGGCGGCCTGGGCGGCGCAGCTGTATCCGCGTGCATTCGAGCAGCCGCAGGTGGCCGCCAAGATGGCGCAGAGCCTGATGTTGCGCAGCGACGACCCGCAAGGTGCGTTGCTGCGCGCCGTGGCGTTCGTGCAGGGCGAGATCCGTTACGTCGGCCTGGATATGGGCGAAAACTCGCACGCCCCGCACGCGCCCGAAGTGACGCTGCGCAACCGCTACGGCGATTGCAAGGACAAGGCGACGCTGCTGATCGCACTGCTGCAGCTGGCCGGCATCCGCGCCGAGCCGGTGCTGGTCAGCAGCGACAAAGGGCATGGGCTGGAAAAGCGGTTGCCCAGTCCGTACGCCTTCGATCATGTGGTGGTGCGTGCGCATCTGCCGCAGGGCGAGGTGTGGGTGGATGCCACGCGCGATCGCGAAGAGGGTCCGTTGGCACAGCGTCGGCCGCTGCCGTTCGTGCGCGGATTGCCCGTGATTGCGGGGCAGGACACATTGGTTGACGTGCCTGCGCCGATGCCTGCGTTGCCGCAGATCGAAGTGAATGAAGAAATTTCCATTTCGCTGCGCAAGCCGCAGCGCTGGGCAAGCTTCACGGTGGACACCATGTATCGCCAGGGCCGCGGCGAGCGTGTCGCCAGCAGCTTCGACGACGATGGTGCGCAGACGGTGGGCGAGCACTATCTGGAATTCATGCAGCAGTACTACACCGCGCTCACCCAGGTGCGCGTGCCGAGCATCGACGCTGCCGATCCGCTCAATGTGCGCACGCACGAGGCCTACCGGCTGGAGTGGTCAGCCGAGGAGGGCGATGAGCTGGGCTTCCCGTTGTTCCAGCTTGGCGAGTGGATGGATGCGTTACCGAAAGAGGCGCGCAAGAGTCCGCTGGCGCTGGGCGGCCCGCGGCTGGCGCGGCAGACCGTGCGCGTGCACGGCGACCCGGCGATCCAGGTGGAAGCAGACACGCAAGTGGTCGCCAATCCGTGGTTCCGCTTCTCGCGCAGCATTGCGATGCGCGAGGGAAAAATGGTCATCGTGGGCGAATGGCAGCGCTTCACCGACCGTATTCCGGCCAACGGCGTGGCGCGCGCGGCTGCCGACATGGAACGCGCGCGCGACCTGTTGTACTTCAATCACGATCTCACGCCAAAGCGGCGCACCCAGCCGCCCGACTGGCGTGCGCTCGGCTATCCGCTGGCCGGCTTGGTGGCCCTGGTGGTGTTGCTAGTGGCCTGCTTTTTCTGGTGGCGCGGCGGTGGCCTGGGCGGAATCATGTTCGATCCCTATGCCACGGTGACGCGGATGCCGCAGCACGCTCGGTTGCGCTGGAGCGCCTGGGCGGTGTTTGCGGCGACCACGCTGCTGTCGGCGTGGGTGTGGCTGCACGCACTGCCGCTATGGGCCAAGGCCGGTGGTGTCATTGTCGTGGTTGCAATCGCCTTGCTGGGAGGCGTGCTGCTCAAGCAGATCCTGCGTTGGATGGGCAGCGGAGCCCCACTTGGGCAGGTGTTGCCGGCAATGGCCGGCTGCGCCTTGCCGTGGCTGGTATGCCTGTTGGCGGCCGTGGTCGCGCTCAAGGGCCAGGTTGCATTGCTGCGCACCGGCGCGACCGATCCGGCCGGCATGGCGCAGCTGGCGACATGCATCTTGCTGCTGATGCTGGGGGCGCTGTGGTGGTCGGTCTGCTCGGTGCAGGCCGCGGCCGCCGCTGCCGGCTGCGCGCGCACGCGTGCGTTCGGCGCCTGGGCGCTGACGGTGGCGGCGTTGGGCATCCTGATGGCGGTGTTGAGCGTGCCGGTGGCGGTGGTGGCCTTGGCCTGACGCAGGTCGGCGCGGCAGTGCATGCAAACCGGCATCGGTGCGCCGCTGTTGTGTGCGGGGCTTTGCAAAGGCACGCGGGGCTGTGACACTGCCAGCCCCCTCGTTGCTGTCGCGGAGCCAGCCAGATGTCGAGCGTGCGTCCCCCGTTGACCGTCCATGGCATGTCCAGTTCCGGCAATTGCTACAAGGTGCGCCTGCTGCTGGAACAGTTGGGCAGCCGCTATCACTGGGTCGAGGTGGACAGCGTGGCCGGGCAGACCCGCACGCCCGCGTATCTGGCCAAGAACCCCAACGGCAAGGTGCCGATGGTCGAGCGCGACGATGGCCGCGTGTTGACCGAATCCAACGCGATCCTGTTCTGGCTGGCCGAAGGCACACCGTATCTGCCCACCGATGCGTGGCAGCGGGCGCAGGCATTGAGCTGGATGTTCTTCGAGCAATACAGCCATGAGCCCTATGTGGCGGTGGCGCGGTTCATCAGCCTGTGGACGCCACGCGACGCCGCACGCCGCGCCGAGCTGCCACAGCTGCGCGCACGCGGCGAGCAGGCGCTGGCGGTGATGGAGCAGCATCTGCAGCAGCACGCCTGGTTCACCGGTAGCGACTACGGCATCGCCGATATCGCATTGTTCGCCTACACCCACTGCGCCGAAGACGGTGGTTTCGATCTTGATCGCTGGCCAGCGATTAGCGCGTGGTTGCATCGCGTGCAGGCGCTGCCGCGTTTCGTGCCGATGCCGGCCGCTGCATCGGTGGCGGCATGAGCCGTCTGCGCGATCTGCAGGTGGCTTGCCGGGTCAGTGCTGTGTGCCCGGCGGACGGCTGTCTTGACGCTCCTGCATCGGTATCGGCATGCGCCGTGCGGCTGCTCGGGCGGGTGCAACGCGTCAGGCGGGCCGGCGACTCCCGCTTGGCCGTGGCCGGCCGGCAGGAGCGCTGACGATGTGCGGATTGGCAGGAATGTTGCTGGCTTCGCCGCGCCTGCATGGCGAACAGCTCGATGCGCTGGTGCGGCCGATGGGGGCCGCCTTGCGCCACCGCGGTCCCGACGATGCCGGCACCTGGTGCGATGCGCAGGCAGGCATTGCGCTGGCGCATCAGCGCTTGAGCATTCTGGATCTGTCGCCGCTCGGCCATCAGCCGATGCGCTCGGCCGATGGCCGCTACGTGCTGGCCTATAACGGCGAGGTCTATAACTTCGCGCAGCTGCGCGCAGCGCTTTCCGCGCTTGGGCATCGCTTCCGCGGCCACTCCGATACCGAAGTGCTGCTGGCGGCCGTGGTGGAGTGGGGCCTGGATGAGACGTTGATCCGCTGCAACGGCATGTTCGCCATTGCGTTGTGGGACGAGCGCGACAACTGCCTGTTTCTGGCCCGCGACCGCGTCGGCAAGAAGCCGCTGTACTACGGGTGGGCCGGCGACACCTTGGTGTTCGGTTCCGAACTCAAGGCCTTGTGGCAGCATCCGGATTTCGACAACGGCGTGGATCGCGATGCGCTCACGCTGCTGCTGCGGCTGGGCTATATCCCGGCACCGGCCTGCATCCACGAGCACACCTTCAAGCTGATGCCCGGCCGGGTGCTGCGCATGGATGCGCAAGCTGTCGCAACCGGCGCGGCCGCGCATCGTCCCGACCAGGCGCAGCAACCGTTCTGGAACGCCCGCGAGGCGATGCAACGCGCGCTGGCGACGCCGTTCACCGGTACCGACGCGCAGGCCGAAGCGCAGTTGGATAGCGTGCTGCGCGATGCGGTGGCCTTGCGCATGGTGGCCGATGTGCCGGTGGGCGTGTTCCTGTCCGGCGGCACCGACTCGTCCATCGTCACTGCGATGATGCAGGCGCAGAGCGCGCAACCGGTGCACACCTTCAGCATTGGCTTCGAAGGCTCGCACCACGACGAAGCGCCGCTGGCGCGCGAGGTGGCCACGCATCTGCGTACCGACCACACCGAACTCTATGTCAGCGGCGCCGACGCGCTGGCGGTGGTGCCGAACCTGCCGGACATGTTCGACGAACCCTTCGCCGATGCGTCGCAAGTGCCGACCGCGCTGGTCGCACGGCTGGCACGCGGCGGGGTCACGGTGGCGCTGTCCGGCGATGGTGGCGACGAATTGTTCTTCGGCTATGGCCGATATCAGCGCGCACTGCGCAATTGGCGCATGCACGGCCTGGTGCCAGGCCCGCTGCGTCGCCTGATGGCGGTGGCAGCGCGTCGCAATGGCGAATCCTCGCGCACCGGCGGGCTCGCTGCGCTGGTGGCCGAAGCCGGCGCACGCGGCATCGGCGACATCTACCGCAACCGCATTTCGCGCTGGCGTGATCCGGCCGCGGTGGTGCTGGGCGCCACCGAACCCGACAGTTTCTACAGCCTGGCCGATCCGCTGCATGGGTCCGGTACGCCGGCCGACGCGATGATGCTGGCCGATTTTGCCGCCTACCTGCCGGACGACCTGCTGTGCAAGGTGGATCGCACCACCATGGCGGTGGGGCTGGAAGCGCGTGCGCCCCTGCTGGATTGGCGCGTGGCCGAATTCGCCTGGTCGCTGCCGCTGTCGCTGAAATATCGCGATGGAGTGAGCAAGTATCTGCTCAAGCGCGTGCTGTGCCGCTACCTGCCGGACGCAATGGTGTACCGCGGCAAGCGCGGCTTTGGTGCACCGGTCAGCGCATGGCTGCGCGGCGATCTGCACGGCTGGGCGGACGATCTGCTGGCGCACGGCGCCCTGCAGCGCGAAGGCGTGTTCGCCGCCGACAGCGTGGCCCGCCTGTGGCGCGACTTCAACGGTGGCGAGCGCAAATGGCATACGCATCTGTGGACGGTGCTGATGTTCCAGGCTTGGCAGGCACACTGGCGCGAACAGCGCGCGGCCGTGGTGCGCTGACGCCTGAGGCTGGGGTCTGCGCACGCGGCGGGGTGGGCAAAGCCGCCGATGCGCGTTGCCGCGCGCGCGTTTGCGTATTGCCGCTGCGGCGCAGATGCCGGCGGCGTTTCACCGGCCCTGAGCATCCGGCTGGGTAGGGTGGGGCCCTGTTTCCACGGAGCATTCCCATGAGCAAGCTCACCATTGCCGTGCTGGTCGGCAGCCTGCGCGCCGAGTCGTATAACCGCCAGCTGGCGCGCGCGCTGGAGCATCTGGCCGGCGACAAGGCCGTGTTCGAGTACCTGGAGATCGGCGATATCCCGTTGTACAACCAGGACCGCGACGGCGATTATCCCGCCGAAGGCACACGGCTGAAGCAGCAGATCCGCGCCGCCCATGCGCTGCTGTTCGTCACCCCCGAATACAACCGCTCCATTCCCGGCGTGCTCAAGAACGCCATCGACACCGGCTCGCGCCCCTACGGCGATAGCGCGTTTGCCGGCAAACCGGCGGCGGTGGTGGGCATCTCGGTCGGCGCGATCGGCACTGCTACCGCGCAGCAGCACCTGCGTAACGTGCTGGCATACCTGGATATGCATGTGCTTGGCCAGCCGGAAGTGTTCCTGCAATACAAGGACGGCCTGTTCGGGCCCGACGACCAGATCGCCAATGCCGACAGCCGCAAGTTTTTGCAGGGCTTCATCGACCAGTTCCTGGGCCTGATCGGACATCTCAAGCGCTGAGTTGACCACAGCGGCGCCGCACGTCGCTGCGGCGCCGTGCTGGGCCTTGGGCGAGGGCGGAAACCTAAGCGGCGCAAGGGTCTCGGCATCTGCGACGGCCGCCGCGTAGAACGTGGATGCACCGGCTATACAGCAGTTATCCACAGAGTTGTGCATGGTCGTCGGCCGCGCCGATGACTATGCTTCCTGCCCTCGTCTCCCCGCGTCAGGTTTGTTTGTCCATGTCCGCTCGTCCTGGTTTCCGTTCCAAGCGCAGTCGCGATCGCGACGACGACGATTATGATCGTCCCGAGCCACGTCTGGACCAGCTGCGGGTACCGCCGCATTCGGTCGAGGCCGAACAGGCGGTGCTGGGCGGCCTGATGCTGGCGCCGGACGCGTTCGACCGGGTCAACGACCAGCTCACCGAAAACGACTTCTACCGACGCGACCATCGGCTGATCTACCGCGCGATTCGCGAACTGAACGAGAAAGACCGCCCGTTCGATGCAGTGACCCTGGGCGAATGGTTCGAGTCGCAGGGCAAGCTGGAGCAGGTGGGCGATGGCGCGTACCTGATCGAGCTGGCCAGCACCACGCCGTCGGCAGCCAACATCGCCGCGTATGCGGAAATCGTGCGCGACAAGGCGGTGCTGCGGCAGTTGATCGAGGTGGGCACCACCATCGTCAACGACGGCTTTCAGCCGGAAGGGCGCGACAGCGTCGAGTTGCTGTCTTCGGCCGAAAAGGCCGTGTTCAAGATCGCCGAAGCCGGCGCGCGCGGGCGCACCGATTTCGTGGCCATGCCCGGGGCATTGAAGGATGCCTTCGAAGAACTGCGCAACCGCTTCGAAAACGGCGGCAACATCACCGGCCTGCCGACCGGCTACACCGATTTCGATGCGATGACCGCCGGCCTGCAGCCGACCGACCTGATCATCCTGGCGGCGCGTCCGGCGATGGGCAAGACCACCTTCGCGCTGAACATTGCCGAATACGCCGCGATCAAGTCCAAGAAGGGCGTGGCGGTGTTTTCGATGGAAATGTCGGCCTCGCAGCTGGCGATGCGCCTGATCTCCTCCAATGGCCGCATCAATGCGCAGCGCCTGCGCACCGGTGCGCTGGAAGACGAGGACTGGGCGCG
The DNA here is from genome assembly GCF_041475645.2 of Xanthomonas sp. NCPPB 3569. Taxonomy (NCBI): domain Bacteria; kingdom Pseudomonadati; phylum Pseudomonadota; class Gammaproteobacteria; order Lysobacterales; family Lysobacteraceae; genus Xanthomonas; species Xanthomonas sp. NCPPB 3569. The sequence goes on along the minus strand of NZ_CM192969.1, from coordinate 2,467,760 downwards.
CGTGACCGGCGCGATCAAGATGCTCAAGGAAACCAAGATCTTCATCGACGACACCCCGGGCGTTTCGCCGGAAGTGCTGCGTTCCAAGTGCCGCCGGCTCAAGCGCGAACACGACCTGGGACTGATCGTCATCGATTACCTGCAGCTGATGTCGGTGCCGGGTAACAGCGAAAACCGCGCGACCGAAATTTCGGAAATCTCGCGCTCGCTGAAAGGCCTGGCCAAGGAACTCAACGTGCCGGTGATTGCGTTGTCGCAGCTCAACCGCTCGCTGGAAACCCGCACCGACAAGCGCCCGGTGATGGCGGACTTGCGCGAGTCGGGCGCGATCGAGCAGGACGCGGACATGATCGTCTTCATCTACCGCGACGACTACTACAACAAGGAAAATTCGCCGGACAAGGGCCTGGCCGAAATCATCATCGGCAAGCACCGCGGCGGACCGACCGGTTCGTGCAAGCTCAAGTTCTTCGGCGAATACACCCGCTTCGACAACCTGGCGCACGACTCGGTGGGCAGTTTCGAGTAAGCGCTGCGGTGGATCGGCCGGGCAGTCATCCGGCGCCCGGCATCGCGCCATCGTTGCGCCCGCTGGCTTATGCTGCGCAGCCTCATCGTTCGCTGCCGAGCTCGTATGTCATACGCCATCGTCTGGTTCCGTCGCGATCTGCGTCTGCAAGACAACCCGGCCTTGCGCGCCGCACTCGATGCGGGGCATCACCCGATTCCGTTGTACATCGACGCGCCGCACGAAGAGGGCGAATGGACGCCTGGCGCCGCATCGCGCAGCTGGCGGCATCGCGCCCTTGCAGCCCTGGATGACGCGTTGCGTGCGCTCGGCAGCGGCCTGGTCATTCGCTCCGGCAACAGCGCGCAGGTGCTGGATGAGGTGATCGCGCAGACCGGCGCGGTGGCGGTGTACTGGAACCGCAAATACGAGCCGGCCACGCAGCCGCGCGACGCACAGATCAAGCGCGACCTGCGCGAGCGCGGCATCGAGGTGCAGAGCTGCAATGCCGCGCTGCTGTTCGAACCGTGGCAGTTGTCCACGCAGCAGGGCGGCCCGTACAAGGTGTTTACCCCGTTCTGGCGCAATGCGCTGACGCAGCTGCAATTGCCCGCCGCCATGGATGCGCCGCGTCGCCTGCCGCCGCTGCCTGCGAGCTTGAAGACCGATGCGCTCGACACGCTGCAGTTGGTGCCCAGCCTGCAGTGGGACCAGGGCTTCTGGGAGCACTGGCAGCCCGGCGAAGCCGGCGCGCACGAAATGCTGGAGATCTTTATCGACGGCGCGCTGTCTGGATATCGCGAAAACCGCGATCGCCCCGATCGCGTCGGCACCTCGCAACTGTCGCCGCATCTGCACTTTGGCGAGATTGCTCCGTGGCGGATTGCCAGCGCGCTGGAAGCGCAGCGCACTGCGCGCAATGGCGCCGAAATCGATGGCTATATCCGGCAGCTGGGCTGGCGCGACTTTGCGTATCACTTGCTGCATCACTTCCCGGACACCACCAACCAGAATCTCAATCCACGCTTTGCAGGATTCGACTGGGCAACGGTCGACCCGGTGGCATTGCAGGCCTGGCAGCGTGGCCGCACCGGCATTCCCATCGTCGATGCCGGCATGCGCCAGCTCTGGCATACCGGCTGGATGCACAACCGCGTGCGCATGATCGTCGCCAGTTTTTTGTGCAAGCATCTGCGCATCCACTGGATCGAAGGCGCGCGCTGGTTCTGGGACACGCTAATCGATGCGGACCTGGCCAACAATACGCTGGGCTGGCAGTGGGTGGCCGGCACCGGCGCCGATGCGGCGCCCTATTTCCGCGTGTTCAACCCGGTGACGCAGGCAGAAAAATTCGACCCGCAGGCGACCTACATCACGCGCTGGGTGCCTGAGCTGGGCAAGCTTGCGGTGAAGGAACGCTTCGCGCCGTGGTTGCATCCATTGGCGCTGGCTCGCTTTGCTCCGGAGTATCCGCGCAATCCAATCATTGGCTTGGCCGAGGGCCGCGATGCGGCGCTGGCCGCGTATGCGAAGTCGCGTGCCTAGTCGCTGCTGATCGATGCGCGTGTGCCCGTTCGCATGGTGCACACCGTGCTGTTTGATGAGTGAGTACAGGGCCTGCAACGCGCGTCGTTGACCGGCCTGCGCTGATTGATGTGGTGGTGCACGAATGCGTGTCATCGCCGGAAACGTTTTCCTGAATGGCGCACCTGCTGCGCATGGATTGCGGCGGTTTTCATCATGCGCCAGTCGCGTGGGCCTGTTTATCCTCGCGCACACGATTGAGCGCCGGATGGTCCGGCCATAGGAGAACACCATGTCCCCAGCAGCCACCAAGAGTCTTGCCGTTGCACTGGCCAGCGCCATTGCGCTGTCCGCTTGCGCCACCGGCGGCTCGTATGTGCAGCGCGACCAATACGGCGAGCAGACACAACAGCAGAATCGAACCGGCCGCAACGCGCTGATCGGTACCGCCATTGGTGTGGCTGCAGGCCTGCTCACCGGCGATAGCGCCACCGAGCGTCGTCAGCACGCAATGATCGGCGCCGGCATCGGTGCACTGAGCGGTGCGGCGATCGGCCAGTACCAGGATCGCCAGGAGCGCGCGCTGCGCGAGCGCACCGCCAACACCGGGATCGAAGTACAACGCCAGGGCGACAACATCAGCCTGAACCTGCCCGACGGCATCACCTTCGACTTCGGCAAGTCGGCTTTGAAGCCGCAGTTCTACACCGCGCTCAACGGCGTGGCCTCCACGCTGCGCGAGTACAACCAGACCATGGTGGAAGTGGTGGGGCATACCGATAGCGTGGGTAGCGATGCGGTCAATCAACGCCTGTCCGAAGAGCGCGCCAGCGCAGTTGCACAGTACCTGACGGCGCAAGGTGTGCAGCGCGAGCGCATGGAAACCATGGGGGCCGGCAAGCGTTATCCGATTGCCGACAACACCACCGACGCCGGCCGGGCCAAGAACCGTCGCGTCGAAATCCGCCTGATTCCCTTGCGTGCCGAAGGCGCTGCCAGCAATAGCGGCATGCGTTGAGGGGATGCAGTGAATCGTGGCGAGTCGGATGACTCACCCGCGATGTGCTGATGTACGCAAAACAGGCCGCGAAAGCGGCCTGTTTTTCTGCTGCATGGTGTGATCAAGAGCAGCTAACCAATCGCTCGGGTCTAGAACGTCTGGTCTGCACGGCTTTGAGGTCTCGATCTTCCGATGTCATCGGCGCTGATGTGTCGGCGCAACTGTGGAACTTCAAAGCGCGGATCTGAATGTTGTTGCAGGGCCCTTGCCCGCCCACCATCGCGGGACACGCTGCAAGTACGTCCATGTAAGCTCCGTGGCGGCATCCATGCCGCTCAAGGTCCCGCGACGGTGAGCGGGCAAGGACCAGTCGAGTGGTCGCTGTATTTGTGCGAGCGATTGATGCGTTCGCTAGCGATTTAAGGAGGTGCGGCTAGCTCGCAGTGCTCAAGCGAAGGTATCTCCACCACCTTTCCTACGATGGGCCGCTTTCCGAGCGACCGACCAACGTTCTGGTGCGGTGTCCTCGCCGCTTGCGGGACCGTTGGCGGCATGGGCCGCCATCGAGCCCCCATGGACGGGTTGACGGCGTGTCCCGCGAGCGGCGGGGGTACCGCGCGCGCGACCGAGTCGGCTTTGCGCTCATCGGGTGATCGCATCCGACGACGCCACGACGGACGTCTGGATCTTTCCCAACTCACCGCTTACGGCAGTGAGATCATTTGCAAACCGACCGAGCTATCGTCGGCTGTACGCGTGTGGTGACAGAGATGCATTCACTGAGTTGCATCGATGAACTTATGGGCTGCGCCAGACGGCTGGCACCGCCGGCGCACGCTTGATCGGCCACTATGCCGTGACGTTTTCCAGAATCCGCTTGCCTTCGGCGCGCAACTGCGCGTCTGCGCCCACGTCGACTTTTGCATCGTGGTCGGCCTTTTGTGCGGCCAGACGGGCAGGGCACTGCGCCATCATGTAGTCCGCATCGAAGTTCATGCGCGTCACCAAAAAGTCCACGAACGCACGTACTTTCGGCGACACCAGTCGGCCACCGGCGAACACCGCGTTGAAGTCCACCTCAGGCCCGGTCCAACCGGCCAGCACGCGGCGCACCAGGCCCGATTGCACGAACGGTTTGGCCATCACATCGCCAGTCAGCAACAGGCCTTCGCCGCACAACACCGCACCGTTGAGCGCAGCCGGATCGTTGGCCACCATCAGCGGATTGACCGGGAAATCGCGTACATCGCTGCCATCGCTGAGCGACCAGAAGAAGCGGTTGTTGTGCACGTTGCGGTTCTTGCGCAAGGCAAGCGTGCGATGGAATTGCAATTCATCCGGATGCAGCGGCTCGCCATAGCGTTCGATGTAGGATGGGCTGGCGAACACCTGGGTGCGCAAGCTGCCGAGCTTGCGCGCCACCAGGTTGGAATCGGGCAGCGCACCAACCCGCAATGCCAGGTCGGCTTCGCCTCCGATCAGGTCCAGCTTCTCGTTGCCCAGATGCATGTCCAGCTGGATTTCCGGATATTGCGCGTGGAATTCGCCCAGCAACGGCGCGATCCAGGTAATGCCCAACGAATACGGCACGGTAAAACGCAACCAGCCACGCGGGCCCGATTGCAGTTGTCCCACCGCGCTTTCGGCCTCTTCCAGCTCGCGCGCGATGCGCTGGCAATGTTCGTGGTACACCGAGCCGGCTTCGGTCAGCCCGATGCGGCGCGTGGTTCGATGCAGCAGGCGCGCACCCAACCGGGTTTCCAGTTCCTGCACCTTGCGGCTGACGGTGGTCTTGGGCAGGCCAAGCGCGTTGGCGGCGGCGATGAAGCTGCCTTGTTCGACCACCTTGACGAAGATCAAGGTGTCGTTGAGATCGTGAGTCATGGGATGCCTTCCGGGGGCCAGGAGGGATTAGACCGCTTACGGGACGATTATTCCCCTAAATCCGGACTAATCAAGTGCTGCTTTGAAGCCTAACTTATGCGGCATCCCCTCCATGCAGGAGCACGGCCATGTGGTTGTGCAATGTCTTCGGCGTGTCCTCCAGCAAGCGCAGCGCAATCGAAAACGCCTTCGATCCGGTCGTTTCCACGGAAAAACGGTCTTACGACAGTGCCTTGCGCGAATTCTCCAGCTCGCCACGGCGGCAGGCTGGCGGCGCGCCTGCGCAGCGAACTGGACTGCAGGCGCGCTGGGCGCGGCGCGGAATTATCCCGATCTCGGGAGCGAAAATCCCATGAGCGGGATGGTTCAATCCGAGACGGCCGTCATTGGCGGCGCGGGCAACGTGGGCATGGGCATTGTCTCTGCGTTGCTGGACGCCGGCATGCCAACGGTGGCGATTGGGCGCGACGCCGCCAAGCTGGACGCACTGCGCGCGCAGCATGGTCACTCGCCGCTGCTGGACATCGTGCAGGGATCGGTGGCCGACGATGCGTCCGCGCAGCGCCTGGCCACCGAACTGGCCCAGCGGCAACGACCGCTGGGTGCGGTGATCGCCAGCCTGGGCAGCCCGCCGAAGGCCGGGCGGCTGGTGGATCGGCCGGTGGCCGCCCTGCGTCGTCGCCTGGAGCGCGACGTGCTGCCGCATCTGGCTGCCGCCCGCCACCTGCTGCCGCTGCTGGCCGAAGCCGACGGCGGCGGCCGCTATCTGCTGCTCGGCAGTCCGTGCGCGCTGCGTGCCTGGTCGGCGCATGGCGATCGGTCGGTTGCGGCCTCCGCCACCCGCATGCTTGCCCAGGTGTTGCACGAGGAAGCCAAGCCGTTGGGCGTCCGCGTGCAGTTGCTCTCGGTCGAGCAGCCGGTCTGCACGCCCGGTCGCGCCAAGGACGCCTGTCCGGAATGGATCCGTGCCGTGGACGTCGGCCGCGCCGCTGTTTCCCTGATCGCCGGACCTGGCCAGCCCGGACAAGCCATCGTGACCGTGAGTCGTCGCCCGCCGGCCGCACCGTCGGCGAGCCGGCTGGCCGGTCTGCAATTTCCCATCCCCACCCGAGAGATTTCCCCATGACCACGAACGCCACCCCGTTCCGTTTTCCCTTGCGTACCGTGTTGGCGGGCGCCGTGCTTGCGGTCGTGCTCGCCGGCTGCGGCAGCAAGGCCGCCGAGACCGGCGCACCGCCGCCGCCCAGTGTCAGCGTCGCGCCGGTGCTGATGAAGCAGATCAGCCAGTGGGACGAATTCAGCGGCCGCATCGAACCGGTGGAAAGCGTCGAACTGCGTCCGCGCGTGTCCGGCTATATCGACAAGGTCAACTACACCGAAGGTGCGGAAGTGAAGAAGGGCGATGTGCTGTTCACCATCGACGAGCGTAGCTACCGCGCCGAGTTCGCGCGTGCCAACGCTTCGCTGGTGCGTGCCCGCACCCAGGCCACGCTGGCACGTAGCGAAGCTGCGCGTGCACGCAAATTGTCCGAGCAGCAGGCCATCTCCACCGAAACCTGGGAGCAACGTCGCGCCGCCGCCGATCAGGCCGATGCCGACCTGCAGGCCGCCCAGGCCGCGGTGGACACCGCCAGGCTCAACCTGGACTGGACGCGCGTGCGCGCTCCCATCGACGGCCGCGCCGGGCGTGCGATGGTCACCGCCGGCAACCTGGTCACGGCTGGCGACAGTGCCAGCGTGCTGACCACGCTGGTGTCGCTGGACAAGGTGTTTGTCTATTTCGACGCCGACGAAGGTACCTTCCTGCGCTATTCGCAGATGGCCCGCAACGGCGAGCGCCCGGACGAACGTGGCGGCGAGTTGCCGGTGCGGATCGGGCTGGTCGGCGAGCAGGGCTTCCCGCACGCCGGTCGCGTGGATTTCCTGGACAACCAGGTGACCCGCAGCACCGGCACCATCCGCGTCCGCGCGGTGCTGGACAACGCGCAACGGCAATTCACGCCGGGCTTGTATGCGCACGTGCAGTTGCTGGGCAGCGGCCAGTTCAAGGCCATGCTGGTGGACGAAAAGGCCGTGCTCACCGACCAGGACCGCAAGTACGTCTACGTGGTGGACAAGGACGGCAAGGCGCAGCGCCGCGATGTGGAGCTCGGCCGCAGTGCCGATGGTCTGCGCATCGTGCGTAGCGGCCTGGCCGCCGGCGACCGCGTGGTGGTCGATGGCGTGCAGAAGATCTTCATGCCCGGCATGCCGGTGGACGCCAAGACCGTGGCCATGGCGCCGGCGGCGGACAAGCGCACCGCTTCCAATTAGGTATCGCCAACGCGCGTTGCGCGCCGTCGCGCCTTCCCGGCGACTGCGCGCCACCTGCCACGGCTGCACTGATCCATCGCTGCATCGCAGCTCATGACTGCCGGCCTCGTCATCAGGCCGGCCCGGGGCCGCCGTGCCGCGCCGCCACCCGGCGGCACCCTCTTTCAGGACCATCCCAATGGACTTTTCCCGTTTTTTCATCGACCGGCCGATCTTTGCCGCGGTGCTGTCGATCATCATCTTCGCCGCCGGCCTGATCGCCATGCCGCTGCTGCCGATCAGCGAATACCCCGAAGTGGTACCGCCGAGCGTGCAGGTGCGCGCGGTGTATCCGGGCGCCAACCCCAAGGTCATTGCCGAAACCGTCGCCACGCCGCTTGAGGAAGCCATCAACGGCGTGGAAAACATGATGTACATGAAGTCGGTGGCCGGCTCGGACGGCGTGCTGGTGGTCACCGTGACCTTCAAGCCCGGCACCGATCCGGACCAGGCGCAGGTGCAGGTGCAGAACCGCGTCAGCCAGGCGCAGGCGCGTCTGCCCGAAGACGTGCGCCGCCAGGGCGTGACCACGCAGAAGCAATCGCCGACGCTGACCATGGTCGTGCATCTGACCTCGCCCAAGGGCAAGTACAACTCGCTATACCTGAGCAATTACGCCACCTTGAAGGTCAAGGACGAGCTGTCGCGCCTGCCGGGCGTGGGCCAGATCCAGATCTTCGGTGCCGGCGACTACGCCATGCGCATCTGGTTGAACCCCGACAAGGTGGCCGCACGCGGGCTCACCGCCAGCGATGTGGTCGCCGCCATCCGCGAGCAGAACGTGCAGGTCTCCGCCGGCCAGCTCGGTGCCGAGCCCATGCCCAACAAGAGCGATTTCCTGCTCTCGATCAACGCGCAGGGCCGCCTCACCACTGAAGAAGAGTTCGGCAACATCGTCATCCGCAGCGGCAACAGCGGCGAGATCGTGCGCTTGAGCGATGTGGCGCGCCTGGAACTGGGCGCCGGCAACTACACCTTGCGCTCGCAGCTGGACAACCAGAACGCGGTAGGCATGGGCGTGTTCCAGTCGCCCGGCGCCAACGCGATCGAATTGTCCGATGCGGTACGCGCCAAGATGGCCGAGCTGGAAAAGCGGTTCCCGCAGGACATGGCATGGTCGGCCGCGTACGACCCGACCGTGTTCGTGCGCGATTCGATCAGCGCGGTGGTGCACACGCTGCTGGAAGCGGTGCTGCTGGTGGTGCTGGTGGTGATCCTGTTCCTGCAGACCTGGCGCGCTTCGATCATTCCGTTGCTGGCGGTGCCGGTGTCGGTGGTCGGTACGTTTGCCGCGCTGTATCTGCTGGGTTTCTCCATCAATACGCTGAGCCTGTTCGGCTTGGTGCTGGCGATCGGCATCGTGGTCGACGACGCGATCGTGGTGGTGGAAAACGTCGAGCGCAACATCGAAGAAGGGTTGAGTCCGCTGGCGGCCGCGCATCAGGCCATGCGCGAAGTGTCCGGGCCGATCATCGCCATCGCGCTGGTGCTGTGCGCGGTGTTCGTGCCGATGGCGTTCCTGTCGGGTGTGACCGGCCAGTTCTACAAGCAGTTCGCGGTGACCATCGCCATTTCCACGGTGATTTCGGCGATCAACTCGCTGACCTTGTCGCCGGCGCTGGCGGCGATGCTGCTCAAGTTGCACGACGCGCCCAAGGACGGTCCGTCGCGGTTGATCGACCGCTTGTTCCGCCCGTTCAACCGTTTCTTCAACACCAGCTCGCACAAGTACCAAGGTGCGGTGTCGCGTGCGCTGGGCAAGCGAGGTGCGGTGTTCGTGGTCTACCTGCTGCTGCTGGTCGGTACCGGTTTCATGTTCAAGCTGGTGCCGGGCGGCTTCATTCCGACCCAGGACAAGCTGTACCTGATTGCCGGCACCAAGCTGCCGGAAGGATCGTCGCTGGAGCGCACCAATGAAGTGATCCGCCAGATCACCCAGATCGCGCTGCAGACCGACGGGGTGGATCACGCCATTGCGTTCCCCGGCCTGAATCCGCTGCAGTTCACCAATACGCCCAATACCGGCACGGTGTTCCTGACGCTCAAGCCATTCAGCCAGCGCAGCCGCACCGCCGCGCAGATCAATGCGGAAATCAACGCACGCATCAGCCAGATCCAGCAGGGCTTCGCATTCGCCTTCATGCCGCCGCCGATTCTGGGTTTGGGCCAGGGCTCGGGCTATTCGCTGTACATCCAGGACCGTGCCGGCCTGGGCTATGGCCAGTTGCAGAGTGCGGTGAATGCGATGTCCGGTGCGATCTCGCAAACGCCGGGCATGCAGTTCCCGATCGGCACCTACCAGGCCAACGTGCCGCAGCTCGACGCCAAGGTCGACCGCGACAAGGCCAAGGCGCAGGGCGTGCCGTTGACCAACCTGTTCGACACGCTGCAGACCTATCTGGGGTCGTCCTACATCAACGACTTCAATCGCTTCGGTCGCACCTACCAGGTGATCGCCCAGGCCGATGGACAGTTCCGCGATAGCGTGGAAGACATCGCCAACCTGCGCACGCGCAATGCCAACGGCGACATGGTGCCGATCGGCAGCATGGTCACGCTGGGCCAGACCTACGGCCCGGACCCGGTGATCCGCTACAACGGCTACCCGGCTGCCGACCTCATCGGCGAGGCGGATCCGCGCGTGCTGTCGTCCACCGAGGCGATGCAGAAGCTGTCCAGCATGGCGCCGCAGGTGCTGCCCAACGGCATGAACATCGAGTGGACCGACCTGAGCTACCAGCAGTCCACGCAAGGCAACTCGGCATTGATCGTGTTCCCGATGGCGGTGTTGCTCGCGTTCCTGGTGCTGGCCGCGTTGTACGAAAGCTGGACGCTGCCGCTGGCCGTGATCCTGATCGTTCCGATGACCTTGCTGTCTGCGTTGTTCGGTGTGTGGCTCACCGGCGGCGACAACAACGTGTTCGTGCAGGTGGGTCTGGTGGTGTTGATGGGCCTGGCATGCAAGAACGCGATCCTGATCGTGGAGTTCGCCCGCGAACTGGAAATGCACGGCAAGGGCATCGTTGAAGCGGCACTGGAAGCCTGCCGCCTGCGCCTGCGTCCGATCGTGATGACCTCCATCGCCTTCATCGCCGGCACCGTGCCGCTGGTGTTTGGCCATGGTGCCGGCGCCGAAGTGCGCTCGGTCACCGGTATCACGGTGTTCGCCGGCATGCTGGGTGTGACCTTGTTCGGCCTGTTCCTGACGCCGGTGTTCTACGTGGCGCTGCGCAAGTGGGTGATCCGTCGCGGTCCCGCGACACCGCCCGCAGTTGCGCACGATCACGCCCACGTCAACGCCTGAGCGCGCATTACTTCCCCCTCCATACATTCGAAGGATTTACACATGAGCAATACCAAGATCGCACTGGTCACCGGCGCCACCCGCGGTATCGGCCTGGAGACCGTTCGTCAACTCGCACAGGCCGGCGTGCACACGCTGCTGGCCGGGCGCAAGCGCGACGACGCCGTGGCCGCGGCCCTCAAGTTGCAGGCCGAAGGCCTGCCGGTGGAGGCCATCCAGCTCGATGTCAACGACGACATCAGCGTTGCTGCCGCCGTGGGCACGGTGGAGCAGCGTCATGGCCATCTGGACATCCTGATCAACAATGCCGGCATCATGCTCGATGACCTGCAGCGCACCCCGTCGCAGCAGAGCCTGGAGGTATGGAAGCGCACCTTCGACACCAACCTGTTCGCCGTGGTCGAGGTGACCAAGGCCTTCCTGCCGCTGCTGCGTCGCTCGCTGGCCGGGCGCATCGTCAATGTGTCCAGCCTCCTCGGCTCGCTGACCTTGCATAGCCAACCCGGCTCGCCGATCTACGATTTCAAGATTCCGGCTTACAACATCTCCAAGAGCGCGTTGAACAGCTGGACCGTGCATCTGGCCCACGAATTGCGCGACACCGCCATCAAGGTCAATGCCGTGCATCCGGGCTCGGTCAAGACCGACATGAACGGTGGTGGGGAACTCGAGGTGGAGCAGGGCGCTGCCAGCAGTGTGCAAATGGCGCTGTTGGATGCGCACGGTGCCACCGGCAGCTTTACCCATCTGGGAGAGGTGTTGCCATGGTAAGAAACTTCCTGAGCGTGGCCTTGGCTGCGCTGGTGCTCAGCGGTTGCGCGGTCGGGCCGGATTACCGCCCCGATCCGCCCGCGGCGGTGACGCTGCAAGGCGCGCAGGACGCATCCTTCAGCACCGAATCGCCGGTCGGCAACTGGTGGTCGCAATTCGACGACCCGGTGCTGGAACAGCTGGTGCGCGACGCCTTGTTCGCCAACCACGACCTGCGCATCGCGGTGGCGCGCGTCAAGCAGGCGCGCGCGGTGTTCGTCGAGCGCCGTCTGGATCAGGCGCCGCATATCACCGCGCAAGGCAGCTTCGATCGTCGCGAACAGCAGCAGGTGATCGCCGGCAATCAGCGCTTTCTGACCGAGCAGACCACGCTTGGTCTGGATGCGGCCTGGGAGCTGGACCTGTTCGGCCGGCAGCGGCGTGCATCGGAGGCCGCGCGTGCCGACCTGGATGCCGAGCAGGCCAACCTGCAGGACGTGCAGGTCACCGTTGCTGCCGAAGTGGCGCGCAATTATTTCGAACTGCGCGGCACCCAGAAGCGGCTGGATGTCTCCAAGCGCACGCTCACCAACCTGCGCGACACCCAGAAGCTGACGCAGACGCGGTGGGATCTGGGTGCCGGCAGCGAGCTGGATGTGCAGAGCAGCCTGGCGCGGTTGAAGGCGATCGAAGCGGATATTCCGCTGCTGGAAACCGCCGAGGCGCAATACCGCCACCGTCTGGCGGTGTTGCTGGGCCAGCAACCCGATGCCTTGGATGCCACCTTGGCCGCGCGCGATATGCCGGCGTTCGCGCGGCCGCTGCCGCTGGGCGATACCGCCGGCTTGCTGCGTCAGCGTCCGGATGTGCGCGGCGCCGAGCGCCGGCTGGCGGCAGCCACCGCGCAAGTGGGCGTGGCCACGGCCGACCTGTTTCCGCGCATCAGCGTGAGCGGGTTCGTCGGCTTCCTGACCGGCGACGCGGCCAGGTTGACCGAAGGCAATGCCAAGGCCTGGTCGGTGACCCCGTCGATCAGCTGGGCCGCCTTCGATTTCGGCACCGTGCGCGCGCGGTTGCGCGCCAGCAAGGCGCAGGCCGAAGGTGCGTTGGCGCAGTATCAACAAACCGTCTTGCTGGCGCTGGAAGACACCGAAAACGCGTTGATCGGCTATGGCCGCCAGCAGGCGCGCCTGGCCATCGTGGTGGAGCAGGCCAATGCCGCGCGGCGTGCCGAGCAGTTGGCGCAGATCCGCTACCGCGAGGGCTCGGAAGACTTCCTCACCCTGCTGGATGCGCAGCGTACCCAGCTGGCGGCCGATGATGCGTTGGCGCAGGCCGAAGCGGCGGTGAATGTCGGCGTGGTCGGCGTGTACAAGGCGCTCGGTGGCTGGAAGCAGGATCAAGCGCCTGCGGCACCGGTGGCCGTGGTCGGTCGTTGAACGATGCGCGCGGGGCGGCCAGTGGGTCGCCCCGCAGGTCTGGCTGCAGCGTCAGCGTTCAGCGAGGCGATCGAAGGTATGCGGTGATGGCGGGCGATACCGGCCATGCATCCGACGCCATCGGTTCGCTCGCCTCTCTGGCAGGTGCGCGACCGGCGTTTCGTCAGCACCATCGCATTCGTGCCATGCATCAACCCATCTGCCAGGTGCATATGCAGACGCCGACGCATGCATACCGCCAGGCGTTTATTCGGCGATCCTCACGCTGTCGCGTCCGCCGTTCTTGGCCAGATACAGCGCTGCATCGGCACGCGAAAACCAGTCCTGCCAATGCGTTTCGCCATCGTGGCGCGCCGCGCCCAGCGAGACGGTGATGCGCCCGCCGGGTCCGCGCAAGCCGTTGCGTATCACCTTGCGCAAGCGTTCGGTGGCCGCTTCCAGTTCGGCCAGCGAGCCGGCACGCAGCAGCACCACAAATTCTTCGCCACCAAAACGGAACACCTGGTGCGGGTCGCGTACTTCGAAGCGCAGGATGGTGGCCAGGTCCGAAAGCGCCGCGTCGCCGGCGGCATGCCCGTACAGATCGTTGACCTCCTTGAAGTGATCCAGGTCCAGGATGATCAGGCTGTTGAGCCGGTCGTGCGGTTGGCGTTGATCGATCTGGTGGGTCAGCGCACGTTCCAGCATGCGACGGTTGGGCAAGCCGGTCAGTGCATCCAGCGAGGCCAGTTCTTCCAGATGCACGCGGTCGTCCTGCATCCGCAGCGAAAACGCATAGCCCACCGCCAGCGTCACCAGCGTCACCACGATCGTCGACACGCCCTGGCCGGGGCTGGTGATCAGGCCGGGCAAGAACAACAAGGCGGCCAGCAGCGGCAAGCTCAACAACACCGCGCGCCGTGGGCCGCACAGGAAATAATTGGTGGCCAGCACCGGAAACAGCCAGGGCAGGGCGCCATCGCCCCCGGTCCAGCACGCCACCAGGCACCCGCCGACATTGATCGACGCCAGCCACACGCCGCCAGCGCCGGTGTCTTCGGCACTGCGCATCTGCCAGCCCCGCCATGCCGCCAGCACGCCCAGCGCAGCGGTGACCAGACACGCAACTGCCTGACCGGTCATGGCCAGGTACACCGCATAGAGGCAAAGCAACAGCGCGGTGATTGGCCCAAGCATCTTGACGATGCCGAGTCGAAAATCCCGCCGCAGGTGGAGGATCACAGGGAAGGTTCTATAGGAGTCGGCATCATTATCGGCGGAGCGCGGTCAAAGTTGAGCATGCCTTCATCGCCGCAATGGGTAGGAAAGTGAAGCGTTGCAGCGCAAGGCTTCGCACATCCTTGACGGCGTTGCCGCAAACGTATCGTTTTGGTTGTCGGAGTCTGCCATGCCCACCCGCGAAGAACTTGCCACGCGCCTGGACGCGTTGCAGGAACAGTTGCCCAAGTTGTCGGCAGATGAAGATGCGGATTTCGACTACCTGGATTTTCAGGCGCGTGCAGAAGCGATCCTGAGCAGCGCCGCGCAGGACGATGCCGCCTATGTGCGCACGCGTATCGACGGCATGCTGGCCGGTGCGGTCTTGATTCCCACCGATGATGCGGGCCAGGCCTGCGGCTGAGGCCTCGTCTTGGCATGAGCCCAGGTGCTTGAGTGTTAGTCGCTGCAATGCGGGCGCCGGCGAACGATACGAGCATCTTCGCGTAGATGCTCGCAGCAGGGTTCGCAAAGCGCGCGCGATGCGGATCTGAGTGTGGACCGCGCAACACCCGTCTTGGCAGCAGGCCGCAGAAGCACGCCTGGCCGTTGTTCAGGCCACGAATGCAAGGACGTCCGCGCTCACCACCTGATTGCGGCCACCCTGCTTGGCGCGATACAGCGCCGCGTCCGCCCGTTGCACCAACGAAGCCACGGTGGCGGCATGATCGGGGAAGCTGGCCGCGCCGAACGAGGCGGTGACCTTCGGCAGACAGACGCCATCGCCCATCACCTGCAAGGCCTCGATGCTGACGCGCAGTTTCTCCGCCATCATGCAGGCGGTTGGCAGATCGACCTCGGGCAGGATGATCGTCAATTCTTCGCCGCCGTACCGGCAGCAGATGTCCTCGCCACGCGTCTGCGCCAGCAGCAATTCGCCAATGGCCGCCAGTACGCGGTCGCCGCCGCTGTGCCCATGCAGGTCGTTGAACCGCTTGAAGTGATCCACATCCAGCATCAGCACCGACAACGGCAGCGCCCGGCGCGTGCAGCGCGCCAACTCGTGATTGAGGGTTTCTTCCAGATAGCGGCGGTTGTACAGGCCTGTCAGCGGGTCGCGGATCGACTGCTGGCGCAGCGTTTCGCGCAAGCGCAGGTTGTGCAGCGCCAGGGAGAGTTGTTCCGCTGCCGCCTCGGCCACGGTCAACGAGGCCAGATCGTCGGGGTCTTCGCTACGCAATGCCAGCATCCCCAACTGCGTGCCCTGCGCCGAGAGCGGAATGCAGGCGGTGGCCGCATTCGCCGGGAGGTTGACGCCGGCATGCTGGCATAGCATCCCGGCGCTGGCGTCCATCACCACATGGGTGCGGTCGCGGCGCAACGCCCAGCAGTTGTCCGGCGCGATGCTGGCACTGGCGTCGTCGGCCATCTCGCCCCAGGCGACCACCTGTTCGGCACGATCGCGCGAGGCGCGTAGCAGGTAGACCGCGCCGGCGGCACCTGGAATCAGCGGCGCAATCGTGCGTGCGGTGATTTCCAGCGCTTCTTCGGCGTTGCGGCAGTTCTGCAGCAGCCCGGAGTAGCGTGCCAGCGCCTCCAGGCCAGCGGAGGTGCGTTCGAGTGCGGCAAACGACTCGATCAGGCGCTCGCTGGTCCGGCTGGCGTCGTCTTCGGCACGCGTGCGCCGTTCCAGCTCGCGCGACAGCAGGCGATAGGCCAGCAGCATCACCAGCAAGCCACTGACAATGCCGATCACGGTCACCCATAGCGCCCACTGTGCGCTGCGTGTGGTGGCCGCGTTGCGCCTGATCAGTTGCTGCCGCTCCAGCTCCGTCATGGTCTGCACCTGGCGGCGCAGCGATGAAGAGGTCTGGAACACCCCGCGCGCAATGGCGGCACGCGCGCCATCCAGGCCTTGCTTGCGATAGCGATGCAACAGCTCGTCGATCTGCACCAGGCGCGCGTCCACCAAACGGCTCAGCACGACCACATTGCGCCGCTGCGTCGGGTTGTCCTGCACCAGGGCGTCCAGCCGCACGATGCGCTCGGGCAGGCGGCCGATCGCATCGGCATACACGCCCAGAAAGGCCTCGTTGTCGGTCAGCACGTAGCCGCGCGCCGACGATTCCGCCGACAGCATGCCCGCCTGGATTTCGTCGATGCTGGCAATCACTTCCTGCGTGTGCGTCACCCAGCCGGCGTCCGACAGCGAACGCTGCGTGGTGAGATATCCACCCACGCCGATCAGCACAAAGATCAGCCCGCCCACCAGCAATGCCCCGGCAGCGCGACGTTTGGTTCTTTTGGTCAACACCGCGTTCCCCGGCACGATTGTCTGGTCGAGGTCGATGCAAGTCGCGTGCCTACGCTCCACTTCGCTTTGCCGAGTCAGCTGGCAGACGGCGCATTGCCCCCGGCCGCAGCATCGTGACGGTATGCTGGCAAGCAGTCACCGAAAAGGGCGCCCATTGGTCATTTTTCTAGGCAATTACCAGCTCACCTGTCATGCCGCCAAAGGCGATACCCCCGCCCATGGCTGGGTTGCCGGCTGGGATATCGCACAGATCGGCATTGGCCGTGGCGCGAACCTGGCAGGCGCTGCGCTGTCGTCGACCTTTCCTGACCATCGCAGCGCCATGGCCGCCGCCCGCATTGCCGGCATGGTCACGCTGGAAGCCATGCACGCCAAGGCGCAAGAACAGCGCGAGCACGCCTGAGCAAGGTGCTGACGGCTGGCACGCGATTTGCTCTGGTCTGATCAGGGCGCTGTCGAGCGTCCCTGGAGCAAGTGCAATGGAAGAGCCCAACAAAAGCGCCCTGGTGCTGCTGCAATTGGAAGCCAGCGCGTTGCTGGCCTTATTCGATCAACTCCGCGGTGATGCCGTTCCGCGGTGCGCAGACGCCGGAGGACTTGCAGACGCGGTCGACGGTCACCAAGCGCACGAACACGCAGTGCACGTCACTAGGGAAACTCTGAACAATCCATCGTGATCTGCCACAATCGATCAACGACCCGAGTAGACGATTTCGATGCAGCTGACCTTCGGCGACGCGGAGTACAACGGCAAGCGCAAGCGGACGCGGCGTGAGGTGTTCTTGGCCGAGATGGACCAGGTCGTGCCGTGGAAGGACCTGCTGGCGCTGATCGAGCCGCACTACCCGAAGTCGGGGCAGCCGGGGCGACAGCCGTATCGGCTGGAGACCATGCTGCGCATCCACTTTTTGCAGCAGTGGTATGCACTGAGCGATCCATCGGCGGAAGAAGCGCTGTACGACACGGTGTCGATGCGCCGTTTCGCCAAGATCGGCGGGCTGGATGAGGTGCCGGACGAGACGACGATTCTCAACTTCCGCCATCTGTTGGAGCAGCACGATTTGGCGCGCAAGCTGTTCAATCGGGTCAACGCGCACCTGTCGCGCAAGGGGCAGAGCTTGCGCGGCGGGACGATCGTGGACGCCACGATCATCGCTGCGCCCAGCTCGACCAAGAACAAGGATGGCGAGCGCGATCCGGAGATGCACCAAACCAAGAAGGGCAACCAGTACTACTTCGGGATGAAGGCGCACATCGGGGTGGACGATGACTCCGGGCTGGTGCACCACGTGGAGTGCACGGCGGCCAACGTGGCCGATATCACACAAGCGCACAAGCTGCTGCACGGCAAGGAGGACACGCTGTGCGCGGACAGCGGCTACACCGGGCTTGAGAAACGCGAGGAGATGAAGCGCAAGCGCAAACTGCGCTACCTGATCGCGGAGAAGCCCTCGAAGCTGAAGCAGATTAAGAACAAGCGCGAACTGAAGTTGGCCAAGCGCTGGGAGCACACAAAAGCCAGCCTGCGTGCAAAGGTGGAACACCCGTTTCGGGTGATCAAGCGCCAGTTTGGCTACGTCAAGGTGCGCTATCGCGGTTTGGCGAAGAACACCGCACAGATGCTGATGCTGTTTGCGCTGTCGAATCTGTGGCTGAAGCGCAAAGAGTTCATTACCGCCGCGGGGTAGGTGCGCCCGTAATCGGGACGATACCCCGAAAAAGCGCCAAAAACGGCGAAAAACCGAGGATCTGAGCGCGGTCACCGCGACCGATATGGCTTACCACATCCTCCGATCGCGTTGTTCAGACCTTCCTTAGGCTGATAAGCTGGGAAATTGACGGGTGGGCCGAACTTCTCCAAGGCTTGCAAACGGGCTGGAACCGTGGGCGGATCAACATAATGTTTCAGCCCAGGTGGGAGCGTCAGATCATGCCCTGTAATCTGCTGAGTGGTCATCACCGAAACACCATGCTCATTGATCAACGCATTGGAAAGGGTGTGGCGAAAGCAATGAAAGCTTTTGAGTCGTTGCATCAATCCGCATTTCTTAGCATAAGTCCGGAATTGGTCGCCCAATGCATCCCCGTAGCCATGTTCACTGTGATACGGCAGATGGGGAAACAGTCTGTCAAAGCCAGCTGCCTTGACCTCATCGTGATAGACCGAAATTCCTGCTTCAATCAACGCAGAGGGGAGGGGCACAAAGCGGGAAGAATGCGCATTTTTCAAGCGCTGATCGGCTCGTGCTGCACGAATATGGATCCCCCAATGCCCTCCCACTTGATCAATATCATCCACATAAAGTTGCGCAACTTCATTGATGCGGGCACCTGTGGTCAGTCCCAACAAAGTGCCGAACCAACGATGGGGATACTTCGAAGCCCACATTTTAAATTTTGAAGGCTCAAACAATGCGTTGAGTTCTTCTTTTGAAAATGGATTGCGACTTGGCTCATCTGTGGTGGCTTTTGACCGATTAATAATAGCCTTGTGAGGGGCTTTGCTGATTAGGTCTTCGCTGGCCAATGCATTAAAAAATGCAGCCAAACGGTCCCGATGCTTTTCCTTCGTGCGCATCCCAAGCTTGGCGTAACCGCCTTTTTTGGCTTTCTTCAAAATGTCAGCAGGAGCCAATCCTGCAAACGCTGCCTTCTTGCTCGCGTTGCTGGGATAGTGCTCGATGGCTTCTAGGAAGCTCCGCACATCATCCGCTTTGTAGTCTTCAACAGGCTTGTCACCAACCAACGCAACGAACAGCCCCAAGCTGTATTCGGTGTCAAAGATGTTGGTCGCACTTCGAGCAACCCGTTTCATTTCACGAACATGGATGGCTGCGCGTTCAGAAAACAAAGGCCCAGCTTTCTTCGCCACTTCTGTGGAAGAGGGAAGTGGAAGATTTTTTAGCGCTTCGAGCAATCGAGCATGATCTTCGGCCCCATCAGCAGACAGCTCCATGCCACCAACTTTGATGGTGTAGGGGCGAGCTTCGTTCCCTTGCAGAGCAGCCAAAGCTTGGCTCAGCAAATCGTCCTTCATGCTGCTTGCTCCCTGCCGCATCCGATCGAATGCTTCGGAGAGTGCCACAGCCGTTCGAGCTACGGCCAGACGTGCAGCATCACCAAGGGCCAAGCGAACGGGACGGACGAGGTAGCGTGAGCCGATGAGGGCTTGGAGGTCGGTCGGGACGAAGAAGCGCACATAGAGCCCAGCAGGGCGACGCAGAAAATAAGGCTTGGGCACGGGGTTTGATACCTCGTTTGATACCTAGACCAGGCTCAAATCGATCATCAAACCCCGGGCCGAACCTTCGCGAAATCAAGCACTTACTGCTCTTTTCCGCGATCAGATGGTGAGGTGGGCTCTACCCTTAATTCGACGTAACTCGTTGAATCGCAAAGCGCTAGGCCAGCCGCTGGTTGCTTGATGCCCCCACAGATACCCCCAGCTCATGCGGCCTTGTCGCGAGCGGCCACTTGTTCCTCCATCCACTCGTCGATCTCGGACTCTACCCAGACCGATATCGATCCAAGGGGGACGTGGGCGGGAAATTGCTTCAGCCGGATCTTGGCATAGACCGTCGACTTGGACAGGCCGGTGCGGCTCATCACGTCGCGGATCCTCAGAAATCGGCGGGGCGCAGGTATTGGGGCCGGGGTGTTTGTCGTGTCGCTCATCGTGAGGTCTCCTGCTGGTATGCGTGCCATGCGCGCTGCACGCGCCGAAACTCGGTTGCATCGCCGCCGGGGCGGTCCGGGTGGTGTTGCGAGCGCAGCCGGCGGTAGCTGCCCTCGGGGTCTGCGGGGTCGAGCACTTCGCGCCAGGACGGCGCCACCGGCGCGGGCAGGGCGGAGAAGCCGGCGAACGCGCGCTCCAGAATTGCAGCACCGCCGTGGCGCTCGATCGCGCGCATCGCATCCAGGGTTGCGGCTACCGCCGCCAGGTTGTCGGCCACGCGGTCATAGCGATCGATAGCCATGCACTTGGGCGGCTGCGTCCTGTCGTAGCGATCCAGCCAGTAGACGGCCACGCCAGGGTCGGCCGGCTCGCGCTGGTTTGATCGCGGCAGGCCATCGAGGCGCAGCTCGAGGTTGGTGCTGATCACCAGGTCGTCATCGTCTATACCCATGCGCTGCAGCTCGCGGCGCACGCGATCGACACCCTCGGCGATGGTCAGCTCCCGGCCGTAGTCCCAGCCGCCGCCCGCGCGGGCGCGAGAGGCTTTGCCGAACCGGGCTTTATCACGCACGCCACCGGGTGTGCGCTTCCAGCCTGCCGGCCAGGCCAGAGGGGATGCGGGAATGGTCACGGCTGCACCTCGCCTGCCGGCTTGGCCTGCTGGTCGGCCTGGGCAGCGGCTGCAATGGCCGCATCGATTGCCGCATCGGCATCCTCGCCGTTCGCAAACTGGCCGCGGCTCTCCGAACTCGGGATCGCGATGCGCGGCGTGCCGTATGGGCCGCCCTCGACGGGTTGGTCACGCAGATAGCGGTAGCGCGCTGCGTCGATGTCAGCCGCTGCCGGCTGGGGGTGGGCGGCGAGGGCGCGGCGGAGGTTCGTCAGCGGAGTTTGCAGTTCGCTCGCCGCATGCCTGTTGTAGTAGAAGCAACCGTCGTTCCACTCCCCATTCTTCTCGACTGCATCGGCAAGCGACATCGCTTCGCGCAGCACATCCGGTGGCACAGCAGCGGGCGCGGGCGGGGCGGTGTAAAGCGCGCGATGCTCCACGTCCATGAAAGGCGCAGGCTCGGAACAGTACCGGCCATTTTCCCATGTGTCCCAAGCGCCGCCCGTTATCCGGCTGCGCCACTGCCACGCCACCGGCTCCTGCCCCACCGGCTGGCGGGCGGCGATAAGCTTTCCCTGTTCCACGCCTTCGAAGTATGCAGCGCGCTCACCATCAGTGCGTCGGCGCAATTCAACGCTGCCCTCAACCGCCATCGCATCGCCCTGCAACTGTCCGGAATTGCCAGATTGTTCGCTCATGCTGATTTCTCCGTATTCGCCAAGGCGGCGCGCATCTGGTCGGCACTGCCCTGGCAGGTGTTGATGAGGTCTGCGCACATCGCGCGCAAAGCGTGGTTCTCGGCGGTGACCCGCTCGATGTGGTCGGCGGCCATGGCCAGCTGCTGACGCAGCAGATCCTTTGCAGGCTGCTTCATCCGGCGCGGCTCGCGCGGGAACAGCTGCGGCTTCATGCGGCCTTGTCCTGCTGCAGGTCGATGGTCGCGAACAGATCCGGCATGGCGATTTCGCGCTCGGCCGCCTGCAGGTACCGCACGCCGTCCATGAAATAGGCGGTGGACAGCTCGGCGGCGCGGCCCTGGCGCCCCAACTTCAATGCGCGGTAGGGCACAGTGAACAGGCCGCCGAACGGGTCGAACACCAGCTCGCCTGCATTGCTGAAACGCTGGATCAGCCGATCGACGATGTCGAACTGCAGTGGGCAGATGTGGTTTTCCAGGCCGCGCCGGGTCTGCTCGCCGTTGAGCGTCAGCATGCGGTTGACGTCGTGCCAAACGTCCGGGTCATGGCTGCCGGGCGCCAGCGACATGAAGGTTGAGGGCAGCGCGCCGCGAGCCTCCAGCTCCTCGCCGATGCGCACGTGGGTTTCGAAGTCGTAGACCTCGCGCAGGCTGTACTCGGTGAACAGCTTGGCCAGCTTATCCGGGCCCAGCTGCGCCAGCTCTTCAGCCGTGAGCTGCCGGCGGCCGCTCGAGCGCCAGAACGCATGCGCATCGACCTGCCAGCGCGCCCGCGTGTAATCCGACTTTTGCTTGCGCACCGGCTCGTCGGCGTAGCCGCGGCTGCGATCGGTCTGCGGCTTGTGCAGCAGCACAATGTACTCGGGCGACCCGACGCCCATCTTCGTGCCGTCCTTGCACTGCTCCGACCAGCCCAGGCGGTAGGTCTGGTTGTTCTCGCGCACCACGTCGGTCACGACCGTGATGAGGCCCATATAGTCGAAGCCGTGGGACCGATAGTGGAAGATCGCCTCCGCGTGGAACGGGCTGACCGTCGGCACGCCGGCGCCGGTCACTGCGCCGAATTGGATCCGGTCCTTTACGTGGATGGCCGCGATCCGGCCAGGCTTGAGGATCCGCAGCAGCTGCGTGCTGAGATGATCCATCTGCGCCCAGAAGTGCGCGTTGTCGTCGGTGTGGCCGAAGTCGTTGTAGCTCGGGCTGTATTCGTAGTGGTTGGCGAACGGGATCCAGGTCACGATCAGGTCGACGCTGTCGTCGGCCATGCCGCGCGTCTCCATCACGCAATCGTTGTTCGCGACTGTCCAGCGGGTACCGCTGGCCTCGATGCGATCCACGCCGATTGAGCGCTGCAGCACCTGCGCCATGGCAGCCTCGCTGAGGCCGTATTCCCTGATGATCTCGCTCATTTTCTCTACCATCTCCTCGTGACGCGTCCACTTCGCTTGCAGGCTGGCCAGCACCTCGCGCTCGCTCTCGGCGTAGACGATCCACACCTCCACCGGGTGCGCCTGCTGGTACCGCTGGATGCGGTGAATGGACTGGATGAAGTCGTTGAACTTGAAGCCGATGCCGGCATATACCGACAGGTGGCAATGCCGTTGGAAGTTGCAGCCGCTGCCGGCGATCACTGGCTTGGCCGACAGGATCGGGATCACGCCTTCGCTGAAGTCGATCACCGCCTGTTCGCGCTCATCGAGCTCTTGGTCGCCGTAGATGCTGACCGCCGCCGGGATAGCAGCTTGCAGCGCATGCCGCTCTGCCTCGAGGTCGTGCCAGATCAGCCAATGCTCGTCCGGCCTGGCGCCGACTACCTGCTGCACGGCAGCCACACGCGCGCCGAGCGTGTCGCGCTTTTCCTTCGCGGCATCCTTCAGTCCCATTGCGGCGTCTCGGAACAGCTTGCCCTGGCCGTCGCGCTCGGCGCCGGCGCTGGCGTGGTCCACCGGCACCTCGACGTAGTGAACCGTCAGCTCCGGCAGGTCATAGCCTTCGTCGCTGTAGCCCAGGTCGGATGGCTTCTGCAGGAACAGCGCCCAGCTCGCCACCCACAGCCAGAATTCGCGCTCCTTGTGCGGATACAGGGTGAGGTTATTGGCCTGGGTGCTGTCGCGCTTGAACCAGCGGGTGAGGGCCTGGCCCGTGTCCATCACGCCCAGGAAGCCGGCGTAATGGATCAGTTCCTTGTAGCGGTTCGGGCTTGGCGTTGCCGTGGCGACGAACCGGTACCGGACCTCATCGAACAGGGTCAGGAACTGCTGATAGGTCTTCGATCCGAAGCTGCGCAGCACCGATGCCTCATCGAGGCTGGCCGCGGTGAAGAGGTTGGGATCGAGCTTGCCGTCTCGCACGCTCTCGTAATTGGTCAGGTGGATGCCATCGAAGTTCGAATCCACCTCGGCGCTGGTGCGCACGAAGCGCGTGTCCAGCCCGAGCTTGCCGGCGTCGCGGCGAAACTCCTGCCGCACGCCCAGCGGCACCACGATTCCAACGGCGCCGCCGGCATGCGCGCGCGCCAGCCGCATGATCTCCAGCTGCTGCATGCTCTTGCCGAGGCCGAATCGCTGGAAGAGGGCGCGGCGCCCGCCGGAGCATGCCCATACGACGCTGTCGCGCTGGTGCGGCTTGAGGAGCGGGTGCACGTCGTCGGGCGATACGTCGAACCCAAGAGACGGCGCGACGCGCACCTTTCGCTCCAGGAACTCGCGGTAGGGATCAGCCACCGCGCGCCTCCCGCTGCGCTTCGTCGCGCAGTTCCTGCAGTGCCTGCACGTGCGTCAGCCGCACCAGCTCGTCGGCCTTTCCGGCCTCGCGTGCGCGAGCCAGTGCCCATTCCAGTGCGGCGAGGCGGTCATGCGGGTGCATGGTCATGCGGGTTGCTCCAAGAGATCGGCCAAGGCTTTGCCGTGGCGCCGTGTAGCTGCGTGGTGGTGGCGGTCGTAGTGCAGATGGCAGCGCTGGCACCAGGCGCGCAGGTTCGTGTCGTCGCAGTTCTCGGGGACGTGATCAAGGTGGCCGATGGTGATTACGACGCGGCTGCCCGTTTCCGGATGCGGCTCGTGGTTGGCCGCCCTGCAGTTCGGATGATCCGGCGATCCTTCGCAGCAGTTCCCGGCGCGCGCGAGGATGCGCGGCCGGATCTCCGTCTTCCAATTGCTGGGGTAGCGGGCACGGTTTGCGGGCAGGATCGGCATTACGCGGCAACTCCCATAGCGGCCAGGTCGATCTCGTCCACGCGATCGCGCAGCTGCCGGCGCGCGCGGCGCAGCTGCTTGGCGACGTAGGACGGCTCGTCCTTGGCGGTGAAGGTCAGCGCATGCATGTGGAGCGCGCAGGTGTGATCGCGGCGGAACATGCGCCAGGTGATGAAGGCGCCGTCGCTGGTCGGGAAGCGGCCCCAGGAGAAGCCGCCGTTGCGCTTCGGTGCGCGGCGAGAGTGCTGTCGGTTCAAGCGGCATTCCTCAGCAGGTGGGTGCGCCGCACTGGGCCATGCCACAGCGCAGCGACGTTGTTGAGCCGGATCTGCTCGGGATCCCGGCGGATCGGTGCGAGCCTTGTCTGCGCCCGCTTGATGTCGTTCCGGCAGGGCGCGCAGACGCTGACGACGCGACCGCCCTGCGTCGGGAACTGGCATTCGCGCAGGCGCCGCGCGCAGCTGGTGCAGGTGCGCAACATCAGGCGGCCTGCTGATAGCTGGTCGTGGCGGCCCGCGCGAACACCTGCTGCATAGCGGTGAACATCGCCGGCAGCTGCGCGGAGTCGTACAGCTTCGAGGCGCGCTCAGTGGTCACCGGCAGGAAGCCCAGCTGCGCCAGGCCATCGGCAGTGATCGTCAGCGGCGCGATCTTGGCGTTGATGTCGCCGAGCTTGATGCGCACGACCGGCGCTTGCGCGGCCAAAGGCTTCGCCGGCTGCGAGAGAGCGGGGGAGAGAGCAGCAGGTGCAGCCGCAACCGGTGCCGGCGCCGACACGGCCGCGGATGGCACAGCGGTGGCGCGTCGTGCCAGCTCGGCGACCGCTTCGGCTAGGCGTTGCGCCTCCTCGCGTTCCTGCTGTTCGCGCGCCAGCTTGTCGGTCTCTTCCTGGCGGATCTTCTCGCGCTGCGCTTCCAGCCGCTGCTCTTCGACGCGCTTCTGTTCCGTGATGCGCGCGGTGATCAGGTTGCGCAGATCCTCCGGCGACTTCGTGGCACACAGCTGCACGCGGTCATGGAACAGGCCGGCGAAAGTACCCATCTCCATTTCCAGCACGCGCACGTTGGCGCGCACGCGCTCGGCCTGCTGGCTGGCGGCGATCTTGGCGTTGGCGGCAGCGGCGCCGACTGCGTCCTGCATGCTGCTGATCGACTTCTTGCCCTTGATCACCGCGCCGATGTCGGCCGCCAGCGTTACCGGTACCGCCAGCGCATGCGCATCGAGTCCCGCATTGATCGACGCATAGTGCTCCCGCACCGACTGCACGCCGTTGGCGACGATCTGGCTGCGGCGGTTGTCCTTCTCGACCTTTACCAGCTTGTCCAGCTCCAGGCGCACGCGGCGCGCTTCGGCGGCCACGTCGTCCATCGTCCGGAACACCGCGTCGATGTCGGCGGTCTGGCCCAGGATCTGCTGCTTCGTTGCCTCCAGCCGCTCCTCGACGCCCTTGCACCACTTCACGGTCTGCTCTGCATTGGCGAAGTCGTCGTCGGTTTGCAGCTCGCGGTTGATCCCGCTCAGCACAGCCATGGCCGATGCCTTGAACTCAGCGAGGTTGGACGCGGTTACCATGCCGGTCACGGCGATGTGCAGCGACGGCAGCGTATCCGGAGCGCGGCCGCTGGCTACCGGTTCCGCTTTTTCGACATGCTCGTAGGCGGCGACATCGGCCTCGAACTGCTCCCAGCCGGCGCTGACGCGTGCGCGCAACTCGGGATCCGGCGTGTACCAGCAGTGGCGCTCCTCGACCAGCTCATCGCCGCGCCACTTCGAGGCCATGAACAGCACTCGCGCCGCGCCGGAGACCATCGCCTGGTGCTCCATCTGGACCTGATAGACCAGCGGCAGATCTGCGCCCGTGCAACCGTCGACCATGGCGCGCCGTAGGTCGTCGTTGAGGCTCTTATGCTCGAACGCGGTTTCTTCGAGCAGGGTCAGGCCGTCGAAGCTGGCCGAGTACTTCCCCTCTTCGCCGACGCATGGGTACAGATCCTCGCCGATGATCTGTTCGGCGATGGAGCGCGCGAGGGCTTCGTAGCGGTGGCCATCGGCGAAGCGCTGGAGCGTGGCGTCGTCGTGTTCCTCACCAACGCCGGTAGCGACTTCGCGCACCAGCTGCGCGCGCGTCTTGTACGGGCTGCAGCCGAGCATCGCCGGCGCGTCGCTGGCATTGAGGTGGGTAGCGCGGTGGGCATGCCATTCCGGCGTGCCCTGGATCAGGTTGACGGTCTTCATGCTCAGCGCTCCACCGCGGTCTGGGTGATGCCGCCGGCAGCGGCTGCGACGTCGCTCTGGGTCTCGCCCTCGTCGGTCGGCGGGTTGCGGATCTCCTCCAGCTGCTTCGCGGTGAAGCGCGCGCGGGTCTGCAACATCGCGATCAGGTCGTCGGCGGTCTTCTTGCCGCTGGCGACGATGTCCCACCACTTCGGCAGGTTCGCGGAGAAGTCGGCTTCCGAGTACAGCGGCAGCTGCTGTTCCGCGTGGCCCTCGATCGCCGCGCGTGCCGGCTCAGCGCCAGCAAAGCCCGTCGGCTGGATATCCATGATCTCTTCGGCGATCGCCATGCCGCGTAGCACGTCGGTGAACACGTCACGAAGTGCGAACGCGCGGGCGCGCATCTGGCGCATGCGCTTCGGGTACTGCGTCCAGGGGCCTTGCTTGCCGACCAGGCCAGCCTTCTTGGCATCCTCCATGCTGAAGGTCACCAGAGTCTCCTTCTCGCCCTTCCGCTTCACCTTGCAATGAGCCGTCTCGTTGGCATCCCATTCCTCAACGAACTCGCAGACAGGAGAGTTGCGAACCAGTGCGAGCACAGCATCACCCCACAGCGCGGCCCGGCCGTTGATGACCGCGATGTTTTGCAGTGCCTGCAGCGGCTTCAAACCCAGCTCTGCACCCCATTGCATGGCGATGAGGCAATTCGCGGGTTTGCCCTTGAAGTCCTTCGGGACCAGGTCGCTGTCGGCGAGGTAATCGGCAAAGGTCAGCGCTTGCTCGAACGTCTGCGGGCTGAGGTCGAACTGTTGGCGCGGCTGCGTGGCAACTGCACCCTGTTGGTTTTGCGGAATGACGGCTACGTTGCTCACTGCAATCTCCTGCCGGCGGCGCCGGCGTGTTGTCGATGGGTGGAGGGGGCCGGTGGTGTGATTCCGGCGGCGGCTTACCAGATATCCGCCTCAGTCGTGCCATTGCTTTCGGCAATTTGCTGGTGTCACGTTTGAGCGAGTCACTACTTCGCTTTTCCCTCCATAGCGGAGCGGCCTCGTCTTCGATACGACAGACAGGAACGCTCGTTGATCGCAGGCCGCTCCGCTATGGATAGGTGCCGGGTACGTCTCCGGCGCGGGGCTCTCACCGCCGTGTTGCCCAGGGAAGACAAGGTTCATGGCACCTTGCCGACCGTGTTCCCTTGCTGTGCTTTTACGTCCAACGAAACTACCCAAGGGCTTCCAGACGGCCGGTCTTTCCCGACTGCATAGGCTTTTGCCTTCCGCTCCTTCTTGCGCACGTATCGGCGGTGCGGGCGGTTCCCTTCCTGCCTTTAACGTCTGACCTTCGAGGGTCAATGCGCGGTGCGATCGCGTCCGTGGACACCTGCCACGGATCAGGGTTCGGGATCAGGCCGCGTCGGCGAGCGGGCGGTCTTCCACCTTGCGATAGGGCCAGCGCACCGGGTCTGCCTTGATCACCTTGTTGAAGTGGCCACCCTTGGATTCGGCCGCCTGCAGCGCGGCGTAGTCCTCGGCGGTCACGTTGTCGTAGTGGTAGAGCGATGTCGCTTCGCCCTTCCAGCTCTTGAAACGCACGGCCAGCGTCTGGCTGGCGGCGTCGTGGCCTATCGCCGCGATCTGGCGGCTTTCGACGTCCTGCAGCGCGATATGCAGAGGCGCGTTCATGCGGCAGCCTTCTGGCCGGCTTCGGCCAAGCGTGCGAGTTCGGCAGCGGCTGCGGCCGAGTCCTGCGCATCGAGCGTGTCGCTGCCTTCGGCCAGATCCTCGGCAACAGTGCCGGCGCGCTTCGGCGCGATCAGCGTCAGCAGCACGTCCTCGCGGATCAGCGCTTCCGACAGCTCGGCAAGCTCCTGCGGCTCGACCTCGGCCGATGCGGTGAACGACATGGCCAGGCTGCCGCCTTCCTTCGGCTCGATCACGAAGCGCTTCAGCTTCACGTCGACCAGCACAATCGGGTTGCCGGCTTGCAGCAGGCCGTCCAGGTGCATCTCGAAGCCGGTGAATTCGTGGCTCAGCTTCAACGGCTCCAGCGCCGGATGCTTCACCGCGGTCAGACCGTCGCCGCCGATCTGCGGCAAATCTTGCTGCTCGCCCTTCGCCGGCTTGCGGAACAGGTCATGGCGCAGGGTGGGGTCGAACGAATCGAGCGCTTCGTTGCTGACGCTCAGCACGAACTTGATGTCGGCGGCCAGCTGACGTTCCTCGCCATGGCGCTGGATGCGCTGGTTGACGTTGGCGATGGACGCCTCGTGTTTATCGAGTTGAAACATTGGAACCTCGTCGGGTTGTGCCGGCGCGCCGGCGGGGATCAACGGACGCCGCGGCGCGGCTGTTTGGTAAAGGAAATGGAGGGGTCGACAGCCGGCGGCGGCTCGGCGCGGTGCGCACGTGCTCGGGCATTGCTCCAACTCTGGGGCAGGTGCAGCGACAGCACGAAGCCGACAACCAGCACCGCCGAGCAGATGCCGTGCGCGTTCCGGATGTAGGCGAACAGCGCCAGCGCGGCCAGGAACAGCACTGACGCACACAGCCACGCAAAGCCGGCGTAGCTGCGGCCAATCACGAGAACACCACCTGCGCCAGCAGCGTCAAAACTGAGCCGATGGCCATGCAAATCAGGGCGAACGGCACGTCCTCGCGCAGCACGTGGCGCTGAAATTCCTTCTGGTCCATCTTGTCCATCACGCAGCCTCCGGGCCGTCGCCGAACGCGGTCGCAGACTCGTCAGGCTCGCGAACGTGCTGCGATGCCTGCACGCGTAGAGGGCGCAGGTTGTCGGGTCGGAAGGTCCGGGCCAGCTGGCCAGCTACCACCGGGCCGTAGCCGCGCTCCGTGGCAATGGCGCGCACCAAATCGGCGCCGCGGGCAGAAACAGGGAAGGGGATGACGGCGCTCATGCGGCACCGCCAACGCGGGCCAGGGCAGCGGTAAGCCGATCAACCGCGGCTCGGTAGTCCCGGAGCGGGGCGGCTCGCAAGCGCGCAAGCCCCTCAATCCCTGACGCTGCTTCGATCAGCTCGGCCACTGCAGCGCGGGCATTCGTCAGTGCATTGGCAGCTTCGTATGCGCCCCATTCGCGCTCACCAGCGATCACAGAATCCATCACCGCCAGCACATTGACAGGGGCGCTCATGCCTCTTCCTCCATCTCGAAGCCATGAGAAGCCAGCTCTGCTTTCCCAGCACGCAGCTCGCGCGCATAGCCGTCCTCGCGCTCATGTGCTCGCGTGATGGTGTCGACCACCGATCCGTCCGGGCGCGTGATGGTTCGGCCGCCGCGAGCACACCGGTCAATCGAGTAGCCGAGGTGATCCCAGATGCCGTTCGGTCCGCACTGCGGGATGGTCTTCATGCAGCCACCCGCCATGGCATCGCGGCGACCGGCGCCGGCTTGGCTTCGTAAACCGCCAGGTAGTGTTGCACCGCCTCGATGCGCGAGCAGTCCACGTCGTCCATGCGGCCGCTGATCAGCTGAGATAGGTAGTCGGCGACGGCGATGCGCAGGATCTCGGCGGCAGCGGCGTCGTTGCCATCTGCAATATGGCCGGCCATGAGGCCCAGCTGCTCGTCGGTCAGTTCGCCAAGCGCTTCGCTGAGCACGTGGCCAGAGCGGTGCAGGGCGCCAGCCAGGACGTCGGCGCGCTCGTCCGACAGCTCGTGCCGGCTGCAGGTCGCGCAGCCGCATTGCGGGTGGTACGGGTGGCGGGTGCTGGACATCTACGTTCTCCGTCGCACGTCCCCGGTGGGATCCGGGGAGTTCGTTGCGATGGAGGTAGATCACCAAACGGTAATTTTATGTCAATACCAGATGGTAATTATTTTTGACATAGGAAAGTCGGCTGCGGTGATGGCTCCAGGCCCAACTCTTACAGCGCGGGCTCGATGCTGGACTCACCTTCGAGCACGGTGTGGATGCGGTAGGAGCGGGTTTGCCCTGGATCGACCATGATCTCAAGGCTGTGGCTGCGCGCGACCTGGCGCTCTTCGCTATTAACCCCGCAAAGACCCCGGCCGCCAACCGATCGAGAAGTAATAACGTGCCGCCCTGCGCTCAGAGCTATTGATGCGCGCTCGCCAGCGTTGAGGTGCGCAGCAGGCTTGCCATCTATGTAAAGCCCCAAGAGACAGCCGGCTCCGACCATGCCAATGTCGCGGATAACAGAAATCGAACCCGTAGGTTCTGCCTGGGCGCCAAAGTCAAATAACCGATCAGCAGACACATCTCTAATCTGATCTGCCCGTGGTTGCTTCGTCGGTTGAAGGCAACCGGACAGCAAAGCACCTACTAGTACGCCTATCGCGATCAGACCAATCTTCATGCAACCCCCATCTTATGTGGACGGCTACCGTTGGCCATCCGTTGAGCAGCGATCAATGGCAACAAGGCTGCAATCCCCTGGCAGGCCTGTTAGAACCTGCGAAATCCGGCGTGTACGAGCGCTTTTCCACGAACCGCAAGATCGGTTGGATCGCAGCGCCACTCTTTGAATTCAGGATTCGCGCTCACTACATACAAACCATCGCTTCGCTTTTGCAGCATCTTGATCTGTGTCTCACCGTCGTAGCTGATCAGGTAATAGTCGTCGCCGTCGAAGTAGTCGATTGACGTGTCGATCCATACGATGTCGCCATCTTCAATCTTGGGGCGCATTGATGGTCCGCGCCCAGTGATGATTTGGATTCGCCCAGGTTTCGGGAGAAAGCCGAGCTTTCGGCGAACCTCCCATTCGGCCACCTCCATGACCTTCATAACCTCTGGGAAATCCTGGTTCACCACCCCTTGCCCCATCCCTGCTGCTCCTTCAAAAAGCTGGAGGCGAAGGTATCCCGAAGGGGTCTCAGCAGCTAAGACAGTAGAGGCCGCAGCGGTTGCAGTTGAGTCACTGTCGAGATAGCCGCTTGGCATGCCGGCAGCCTGCTCGAGCGACCTAGCTTTTTTCTCACCGAATGACTTCTTTCCATTCAGCAGGCCGGAAAGCTCGCCTTGATTGATGCTGACAGCAGCCACGAAGGATGCCTGCACACCGGCGTGGCGGTCATCGATCCAGGCGCGCAGGCGGGCGCGGCGCAGCGCAACGATGGTGGGGTCTGTCGAGGTCATAGCCGATTTTCCCTTACCTATCGGTAATTGACCAAAAGGTATTGACTCAGAATTACCAAAAAGTAATATTTGGCGCATGGACACTCTGCGCAGCTACCTCACGACCTTGACCCCAGCCGAGCAGGCCGACTACGCCGTTCGCGCTGGCACTTCCATTGGCTATCTCCGCAAGGCGATGAGCAAAGGCCAGCGCTTCGATGGCGGCCTGGTGCGCCAGCTGCACGTTCAGAGCCAGGGGGCTGTCTCTCTGACCGAACTGCGGCCCGACATCTGGCCGCCCGCCACCCCCGACGCCGAGGTGGCCGATGCTGCCTGACCGCTTTAATCCCCGGCTGTGGGTGCGCGACTGGCTGTTGAAGCCGAATGCATCGGAGGGCGTGAGCGGCACGAAGCTGCCTGACCGCATCGTGCTCACTACAGAGCGTTTTGCACTGGTCGACCTCAATGCCCATGGCAATCCTAAGCCGCATGCATACGGCATCCCCACCATCGCCTTTGATCGTGACGCGACTGGCCGAATTTTCTGCACGGGTCTATCTAGCTCAAGTGCCGAAGGCGGCAGAGCGACTGAAGTCAGTGCTGCTCGGGTGCCTGGAACCCAAGGCGCGCATTGTTCAACAGAGCAACGAACTCCTGAGCCACTCGACGATGTTCGGAGATCGTCGTCTCCGGAAGGTCGCTCTGCAGCATTTCGGCGAGCGCTCGCTCGTTTGCTTGCGCGAGCCTTTCCATGAGGACTTGCGTGGAGTTGTCCCTGTCCAAGGCGAACTGGAATAGCACCTGGTGTAGGGCGTTCGTGCGCCCGATCAGGATGTCCAGCTCCTGACGATGCGCGCCGGCTTCCCGCTCCAATCTCTCGATTCGCGCTTCTAAGTCCATGTTGCCCTCCTTGCGGGCTGTTCGTGTGGAAACAGCAGCCTACCGCAAGGGGGGCGACGCCTCTCCTGTCCACGTCTCAACCCTTCCGTAGCAGTCGAACGTCCATCCGTTCGTTGACCCACCGCAGCGCGAACACGCTGCCTTTCCACCGAATGATCGTCGTGACATTCGGCGCCCGTTTCCTCGCTGCTCTGAGCCGTCTCTGTAGTGCGTCCATGGCGCACATCTTGGCCAGGGCGGTCGCCAAATATTACGTTCAGGTACCCAGCCCGATGCACATCGCCGACGCAGCACATAAAACCGTTCTCGACTATCCCGGTGGCAGCGTGGCCCTGGCCACACGCCTCATCTCTACCAATGACCGCGGCGAAGAGAAGCCAATGTCTGCGGCGGTTCTGCGCAGCAAGGTCAATCCCAATACCCGCACGCACCATCTGACCTTGACCGAGGCCAGCGAGATCATGGGGCTGACGGGCGACCACCGCATCCTGCATGCCCTGGCCGCCGAGCACGGCTACACGGTCGTGCTGACTGATGTTCCCGAAGCAGGTTCGCTCGTTGCCGCGCTGATCGATGCTGGCGAGATCAAGGGGAAGCTGTGCCAGATCATTGGCGACGCATTAGATGACGGCCGCATCACCGCCAATGAAGCACTGGCCATCGGCGGAATCTGCGGCGACCTGCAGGCGATTGCAGCGCAGATTGCCCGGCATGCCAGTGCAGCCGTGGATCGGGCGAGGGCTGCGGCATGATCCAGCAGCTGATCGAAGACTGGAAGCGCGAGCGCCGTATCCGTCGCATTGCTAGGGCTATGCGTGCCGCCACCGTTGCCGGTAAGCGGAACCTGGCGCGTGCCTACTGGCTCGACATGAAGCGCGAATGCGAGAGCCGCAGCTCGGGCCAGATAAAGCGCATGGAGCGGGCAGGGCGTTTGGCATGAGCACGCTGATCATGTCCCAGTGCTGGCCGATGCAGATGCCGCCGACCCCCAAGGCAGTTCTGATCTCCCTCGCAGACAATGCGAACGATCAGGGCCACTGCTGGCCGTCCATACCCACCATCGCCGAACGCACTTGCTTCAGCGAGCGGGCTGTCCAAAGTGCGATCCGCTGGCTTGAGGGTAACGGCGTCCTTACCACTGACAGATCAAACGGTCGACATACGCGGTACTGGCTCACACCCGGATCGTTCACTGGGACGTCCGCTCGCGAGGCCCACTACGTCTATCGCATAACGCATCTTCCCACGGGGCGCTTCTATGTCGGAAGCCGCACCTGTGCCTGCGCACCGGAGGCCGATGTCTATTTCGGGTCGGGAGCGCACTCTGCATGGCTCGCCAGCGAGAAGGATTCCTGCAAGCGTGAAATCTTGGCGGAGTACGCCACGCGCCTAGAGGCGAATCGGGCCGAGACACAGCTTCTTGAGAACGTCGTCGGCAACAAATTGTGCCTCAACCAGCGGGTGACGAACCCCGCAAACGCTGGCGGAAACCACAGCACCTCCCTCGCCCCGCAGGAGATGCACCCCGCAGGAGATGCACCCTTACCCCCGCAGGAGATGCGCAAACCCCCGCAGCACGTGCACCAACCCCCGCAGCACGTGCACCAACCCCCGCAGGAGATGCCGTCTAACCGTAAAGAACCTACAAGAAACAGCAGCGAAGCATCCGCCAGTGCTTCGCCGAAGACGCGCATGCAGACCTTCGACAGCTGGAACGCATCGCTCGGTGACGAGGACGCAATCCGTGCTGACGACCCGGTTTTCGCCTGGGCGGACAAAGCAGCAATCCCCGAGGAGTTCATCGAGCTGGCGTGGTTGTCGTTTGCGGACCGATACAGCGGAGACGCCAAGCGCTATGCGGACTGGCGTGCAGTCTTCCGCAACGCGGTGCGCGGCAACTGGCAGAAGATTTGGTTCCTGCATCCTGCGACCGGCTACACGCTGACCACCATCGGCGAGCAGTACCGCCGTGTGCGCGACGCTGAGGCGCAAGCAGGGAAGGTGGCGGCATGAGCATGCATGACGACATCGAGCGCATGGCCGCCGAATACGGCACAGAGCGCGGCGACCGCGCCGATCGCCTTCAACAATTTCGCATTCCGCCTCACAGCGTGGAAGCCGAACAGGCGGTGCTAGGCGGCCTGATGCTGGTCAATCGCGCATGGGACGACATTGCCGACCTGGTCGAAGAGGGCGACTTCTACCGCCGCGACCACCTGCTGATGTTTCGGGCCATTCGCGAGATGGCCATCGCACAGCCGCGCCGTCCGTTCGATGTGGTAACGCTGGGCGATTGGTTCGAGGCCCAGGGGCTGCTCGACCAGGTGGGCGAGGGCGCGTATCTGATCGAGCTCGCAAACACGACGCCGTCGGCGGCCAACATCCGCGCCTATGCGGAGATCGTCGCGGACAAGGCGCGGCTGCGCCGCCTGATCCAGGTCGGCACCGATATCGCCAACGCCGGTTTCAACCCGGAGGGGCAAAGCAGCATCGAGCTGATCGGCTCCGCGCAGTCGCGCATTGGCTCGCTGATGGACAGCCAGCCTTGCGAACTCGAAGCGGTGGCGCCGGTGATGGATCGGGTGTTCGAGCGCCTGGGCGAGCGCTCCCGCGAGGGCGGCGGCATCCACGGCATCACCACCAGCATCGACGACCTGGACACGCTGCTGGGTGGCTTGAAGCCGGGCGGCCTGTACGTGCTGGCGGCGCGCCCGAAGATGGGCAAGACCACGCTGGCGCAGAACATTGCCGAGCACGTCGCGCTCAATCTGCGCAAAGCGGTCGCGGTCTTCAGCTTCGAGATGCAGGCCGAGGAGCTGGGCGACCGAATGCTGGCGTCGGTCGGCGGCATCGACGGCCACCGGATCCGTTCTGGTGATCTGGACGACGTGGACTGGACCAACGTCACCAGCGCGATGCGCAAGCTGCGCGCAGCTGACATCTTCGTCAGCCGGCCACGCCGCGCACGCGTCGAGCACGTCAGCTCACAGGCGCGCCGGCAGCACGCCCGCAAGCCGCTGGGCCTGATCGTCATCGACTACCTGCAGCTGATGGAGATCCAGGGCGACAACCGCGCCAATGGCGTCGGCGATATCAGCCGCGGCCTGAAGCTGCTCGCTGGTGAGCTTGGCGTGCCGGTGCTGCTGCTTTCGCAGCTCAACCGCAAGCTGGAGGACCGACCGGACAAGCGCCCGCAGCCTGCGGATCTGCGCGACTCCGGATCGATCGAGCAGGACGCCGATGCGGTGATCTTCATCTACCGCGACGAGGTCTATCACCGCGATAGCCGCTGGAAGGGCACGGCCGAGCTGCTTGTTCCGCTGCAGCGCAGCGGTCCTCCTGGTGAGGTTCGCGTGCTCTACATGCCCGAGCGCTTCAAGTTTCAGAACCTGCCCGAGTACTGGCAGCCGCCACCGATCGAAAGCGATGACGGCAAGCCGGTCCCGCGCTCGCGCGGCTTCCGCAACCTCAAGCCGCGCGCGCCGCGTCAGGACGTCGACGCATGACCATGACAGCTGCAGCAAAGAAAATCCGCGCCAAACGAGCATCGCGCCCCATCTACGCGCTGATAGAGCGCGTGGTGGTAATGGAAACCGGCGAGGAGCGGCTGGCCATGCTCGCCGAGCACCCGGTCGACCGCGAGCTGATGAAGCAGCGCGGCTATCGGCGCGGCCAGGAGGTTCGGCTGGAAATCAAGGCGCCGCGCGACGCTTGGCGGCACCGGCTACTGCACAAGATCGGGCAGCTGATGGTCGAGAACGTCGAGGGCTGGGAAGGCCTGGACAGCCACGAGGCGATCAAGCAGTTGCAGCGCGAGGCGAACGTATGCTGCGAGCAAATCGACATGGACGCCACGCCGGTCGTCGCCGCGGTGCTGGCCGCGTCAGATGCAGCCTTCGGCCCTGGTGCCGCGAAGATGCTGCGTGAAGTCCTGCCCAGGATCGAAACGATCCCGGTCACCGTGGCGCGGTCGCTGGCGTTCGACTCGATGGATGAGGACGAGTTCCGCCGGCTGTTTGAAGGCATCACTCGCCACATCGGCAGCGCTTACGCGCACGTGCTGATCAACGACGTGCTGGCCGAGTTCTGGCTCATGGCGAACGGGCAGGGCACGCAGCC
Source organism: Xanthomonas sp. NCPPB 3569 (assembly GCF_041475645.2). Taxonomy (NCBI): domain Bacteria; kingdom Pseudomonadati; phylum Pseudomonadota; class Gammaproteobacteria; order Lysobacterales; family Lysobacteraceae; genus Xanthomonas; species Xanthomonas sp. NCPPB 3569. Next base: position 2,430,982 of record NZ_CM192969.1, on the reverse strand, counting down.
GGCTCCGGCACGGAGGGCTGCGTGATGTCAGCTTGCATGCCGAACGTCGAGCGCGCATCGACTCAAGATCGCGCGGGTGGCAGTGAGCTCTTCAATCTGCCGCCTCTGGTCCTCTTTTTGCAACATGCCGACAGCGCTCATGGTTCTAACGTGGTGCCAAGAGTTAGCAAATCGATTAAGTGCTTGGAGAGCATCCGAAACTGGAGGCAGCAAGGCGTAGTCGGGCAGCTGGTCAAATCGCACGAACGCGAAGGCCTCCTTAACACCTGCTGGAAAGTCGAGCAGTGGCTGCAAGTAGCGATTTTGCGTTTCGTCGTATTGATTAAGCGCGAGTGTCGACATTTGCAGCTCCACGGTTGCGCTAGCGTTCTCCACCAGGCGGATGTAGTCCGCGCGAACCTTCCTGTCTCGAGATCTTTGTTGCCATGTCGGAATAAAGCCGGCAGCGAATATTGCAGCTGCCGCAAGGAAGGCCTGTGCCCAAGCAGCCCATACCTCCGGCTTGAGGCACGGAGCTTCGAGGATCCAGGGGCAGTAGGTCGGGTCGGCCATGACGGTCCTTTTGAGCTACGCGCATCGTGCCCCGCAGCAGGTGGGCAGGCAAGCGCAAGGGCTGAAAGCTGATGCGTCGCGCAATCAAAGCAGCCGCCAGATCCGAGCAGGCCTATCAGGACGCCGCGCGCGCACTCGGCTGCGTCGTCTGCCGCTGGCGCATCGCCGCTGGCTTGCAGCGCGCCATCCAGTGCGGCCACACAGAAATTCACCACCGCAATCTCGGCGACCTTCATGGCCAGAAGCAGATCGGCCAGCACGCAGTTGTCGCGCTCGGAGCCTGGCACCACGACGGCGACCAGATACCCGGCATGACCCGCGACCGCATGCGCGAGGTCTTCGGACCCAGTTTCAAGCACCACGCACGTGAGTTCCGCGCCTGGACGTTCGACGTCCTGGGCGGCCGCGGCACTGAAGCCTGGCAGGACTACCAGGACCAACTACTCAACATCACGAGGGCAGCATGAACCAGCATCAATACGAACAGGCAGTGGACACCGGCCGCCGCGTTCGCCAGGCCGGCAAGAAGCGCGAACAGTCGCCCATGTACGGCATGGGCAAAGATGGCCAGCTGCAGCGTGAAGCATGGCGCGAAGGCTGGGACGCCGAGGATCAGAGCCGGAGACAGGCGGCATGAGCACCACTCCGATCCGGTTCGAGGGCAAAGTGTTCGGGAGCGTGGCGGAGTTCGCTGCTGCCTATCCGGCATACGCTCGCTGCATCGATTCCATCCGCGATGGCGCGGAAACGATCGCGGAGGTGGAGCGCCGCGTCGCCGCCGGCAAGCAGAAGGCGTTCGCCAGTACGCGAGCTCGTGCACAGATGGCGTACGCACTGAAGACGGGTGCCCGATGACCCTGCGCGTGACGTTTGGCATTGACCCCGGCATGTCCGGCGCCGTGGCCGCGCTGATCGATGGTGAGGCCGGTCCGATCCTCGACATGCCGACGATGACGGTCGGCAAGAAGCAGGAAGTGGATGCACGCGCGATCGCGGTCTTCATTCGCGAGATCCGCAGCCAGCATCCCGGAGCGGTGTTCGCCGGCTGCGTGGAGCGGGTGCGCGCGATGCCGCCCAAGGACGGCCGGCAGGCCGGAGCGCAGTCGTCGATGAACTTCGGCGAGAGCTACGCCAAGGCGAAAGCGGTGCTCGAGGTGATGGGCATCCCCTTCAGCCTGGCCGAGCCGCAGAGCTGGAAGCGCCATTTCGGGCTGATCGGTCAGGACAAAGACGCGTCGCGGCAGCTGGCCATCCGCAGGTTCCCGTCCGCCGCGTCGCAGCTGCAGCGCAAGAAGGACGACGGCCGCGCCGAGGCGCTGCTGCTGGCGCTGTGGCACGTGCAGAAGACGCAGCCAGGAGCCCTGGCTGCATGACGCTCAACCCGACCAACCTGAGCCGGCCGGAGGCCTATTACGAGAAGCTGCTGCGGAAGCGTTACGCCGCAGCGGTGCGCAAGCGTGGGCTGTGCGCCTTCTGCAGCTGCCGGGACCGCACGCTGGGGATCGTGCACTGCAAAGGCAACGAGGGCCGGCAGATGGGGATGTGCCAGGACGACGGCAGGCTGCCCCAGTTCCGGCTGGATGATGAAACGTTGGAGGAATTTCGCCATGCGGCGTAATGAGGATCCGCTGCTCGATGAGCTGCGCCGCTGGGGATATGCCCACGCAAACCGATACACCTACAGCCGCGCCGACCGTAGCCGGCACGTGCTGGAGAACGCCAAGGACTATGCGCCCAAGACTGTCGAGCAGGCATTCTGCGAGCTGGTCGAGCGCGATGGCCGGCAGCGCAGGCGCTTCATGGCAGAGCAGGCTGGACTGAAAGGCCTGGACGAGATCCCGTCCTGGGCAGTCGATCCGATCCGGGCAACGAACGACGCCGACCGGCCGCACGACAATTCGGAGGTCGCCATCGACATCGGTATTCCCGACGACCTGCGCTGGATAGACCGCGCGTTGGCTTCGATGTCACGCCAGTTCCCGCTACGCGTGCTGGTGATGCGCACTGAGTTCACCGTGGCTGCGAGCCAAGCGGTGAAGGCGAGAATAGCGGGGGAGCAATATGGGGGGGCGCTGACGCTACGCCAGTATCGTTATGAGCTGACCAAGGCGGTGGACAATCTGAGAGGCGCGCATGCCCACCGCGCTGCATAAGTCCCGGCGCGGTGACCTGTCGCGCCGGGGTGCAGCTTATTGGGCCAGGAGGAGCAAGATCGCAGGCACCAGCCTGATCAACTTGCTCAGGTCCACCTGGACCTCGAACTGGATCTTAATCATGTCGGGATTCCCGGCACGAGCGATCCAGGGGTACCCCGGGACCGCGTTGGCGATCTCGGCTTTATTTATCGTCGCGTTGCTACGACGTCGGTTCTGCGCGTGCACACGCCATTCCGAATTCGAACCATTGTTTGCAGTTATCCCAAGTCCCCAGTCGAACCTGAGTCCCTCAGGGCGAGTGGGTCGACATGGGGCCGCTCACGCCGGCCCATTGAGCAGCCGCTAAGCCACCCTCGGGCACCCCGCTAAGGGGCCCTGGCCAAGTTGTTCGGCACCGCCGCTTGGCTTGTTCTCGAGAATACCTATATGGCGATCTACCGCAAGGCTTGACACGTGACGTCACCAATCTGCATGATTTGGGTACTGTCAAAAGTTCCCCCTAAAACCCGGCCAAGCGCCGGGTTTTCGCGTGTCTGCGGGTCCAGACGAGCCAAACGGGGGCTTATCTGGGGTAAGCACTGGAACCTGCCGGTGGCCCGCGTCAGTTCGCCCGATCCCCTCGCCAGATCAAGCAATGCGACCCGCTGGAGCGCGGGACGGGCATCTATTCGTGTTTGCTGCGCCGCCAACCGGCTGCGCGGCAGCCTGCCGGCGTCGTCGTGAGACGCCCGGGAATCGGCTGTGTAAGGCAGCTGCCGGAGCCGTAACCGGCCAACTATTCAACCTGGAGATGTGACCATGCCGGTCATCACGCCTGAACAAGCTGGTGGCCGCAATGTCGTGGCCTTTTTGGACATGCTCGCCTGGTCGGAGGGCACCGACAACGGTCGGCAGCCGACCAAGGATCGCGGCTATGACGTTTTGGTAGGGGGCGGCCTGTTCCAAGGCTACGCCGACCACCCCCGTGTGCTGGTGCCGTTGCCCAAGCTCCGCATCTCGTCCACTGCCGCAGGCCGGTACCAGCTGCTGCGCCGCTACTACGACGCATACCGCAAAACATTGGGCTTGCCGGATTTCTCGCCGCTGAGCCAGGACAAGATCGCGCTGCAGCAGATCCGCGAGCGCCGTGCGCTGCCGTTGATCCAAGCCGGCAAGGTCACAGAGGCAATCGCCAAGGTGTCCAACATCTGGGCGAGCCTGCCAGGCGCTGGCTACGGACAGCACGAGCACAAGCTGGATAACCTGCTGGCCGCTTACAAGCGCGCCGGCGGCCAACTGGCCCAAAGCTGATGCCCGCCAAGGCCAAGCCGGTCATTCCGGCGATCAATCAGCTGCAAGGCGTGCTGTCGGTGCTGGACAACCGCACAAAGCGGCCCACCGCTGAGCTGCTCGGAACCATCCGCGAGATGGTGGGGGATGCTATCGCGGTGTTGCAGGAGCCTGACCCGCTGCGAAAGCGCATCGGCTTCGTTCTTCTGGCCGTGCAGCAGTCCACCCATGTGAGCGTGCGAGACATCAATGGCAAGCGCATCACGCGCGTGACTGTTGTGGATCAGCCGCTCTATCACTGGGCGCTCGAGGAGATCCATAGCCTGGCGGGTGTTAGATGATCCTTCGAAAAGTGATTAAGGGCGTCGGCCTTGAGCCGGTCCAGGATCTGCACAACTGGCACAAATGGTGGTCCGCCAAGCTGGACGCCGCTGCGCTGATGGTTGGCTCTGTGGCGGTGGCCTACAGCCAGTTGCCCGATGACTGGCGCGCGGCGCTGCCGCCCTGGTCGCTTACTGCACTCGCCGGCGTTGGCTTGGTGATCAAGTCGGCGTCGCTGATCCTGCGCGGCGCCAAGCAGCCGTCGCTGGAACCGAAGCGGCCGGCCGATGAGTGAGCGCTGGGACCGCGGCTTGCCGCCTCCACGCGATCCACCCGGCTGGCTGATCGTCGCCTTGTGCGGCCTGCTGCTGGCCGCGCTGGCCTGGATCTGGATCTCCTACACCAACGCAAGGATCTGACCATGTATGGAAATAGCTTGGATGGCGCATTTACTGCGCTTCTGGTCGTGGCCGGGGTGGCCGGTGCAGCGATCTTCGCGCTGTTGTTCTGGCTGGTGCCGTGGCTCTGGGAATTGGTGAAGCCCTGGTTGCATACGGTGACCGCATGAACCGCCACGCTATTGCAATCATCGCCACGCTGCTGTGGTCGGTTGCCATGTTTGGGGCCGGCTGGGCCTGGCGCGGTGACCGAGCTGAGGGTGCCATCAGCGAGCAGAAGGCGGGCGCAGCGCTGGGCGCTCTGGCCGGTGAGCAGGCCGCCCGGGCCACTGAACACCAACAGGCTGGGGCCGCGCAGCAAGCAGGCGATAAGGCCACCGCCCGAGAGGACAAGATCGATGCTGACTACGACGCGCGCATTGCGGCTGCTGTTGCTGGCCGTGACTCCGAGCTTAGCCGGGTTCGGCGGTTGTGGGCCGGCTGTGAAACCGACCGCCTGTCCGGTGGTGCCACCGCTGCCGCAGAAGCTGCTGAACAGGATCGACTACGCGGGGCAAGCGCGGCGCGAGTTGTACGAGCCTGCGAGCTCGCTCAGTCCGAGCGCGACGAAGCCATCGATCGGTACCAGGCCCTCCGGCCCTGACCACGATTAGCTCACGACATAGGCGGGCGCCGAAGTGTCGCCCGCCCTCACTGCCTACCTTGAGGTGGCGCGGTATTCCGCAACCATTTGCTTGGTCACATCCTTGTCGTAGCAGAGCGGTGCATACCCGCCGCCACGACTGTAGGCACTGCGGCGGCCGCAACTGCTGCCGTTTCTGGCGGTGTTATACGGACAGGGACAACTGCCGGAGTAGCCGTCGATTGACTGAGCGATCAGCGCCTTTCTGATCTGAGCATCGGAGGTTGCCGGACCCTTTGCGACTGCTGGGGCAGTCACTGTCATCAGTAGGGCTAAGCAGAGCGTACTGAGCTTCATCGTCATCTGTTCCTTGAGGTCGCACGAAGCGTGCGCAAAGGCAGATGCAAGGCCGGTGCCAAAGCCCCTACGCACGGTTGTGCCTGCCAAACCTTCATAGGCCCCATGCGGGGAGCCAAACATGCCCAGGAAGAAACCTAAGCCCAATGCGCTTTCAGCGGCCGGGCTAACCGAGAAGCAGCAGCTATTCGTCGCACAGTACCTGAAGGACCAGAACGCCGCGCAGGCGGCGATCCGCACTGGCTACAGCGAGAAGACCGCCAAGCAGCAGGGTTCGCGCCTTCTGAAACTGCCGGCCGTCGCCGCTGCGGTGCGCGCCGGACAGAAGCGCCTCGCTGCCAAGGCTGAGGTGACCGTCGACAGCCTGATGGCGGAGCTGGAGCAGGCGCGCCGCATGGCGCTGAAGGAGAAGCAGCCCAGCGCGGCGGTCACAGCAACCATGGGCAAGGGCAAGCTCGCCGGCCTGCTGGTGGAGAAGCGGCATCACACCGGGGCGATCGGCACCTACGACCTGAGCAAGATCACTGACGATGAACTCGACCGCCTTGAACAGATCCTCGGTCCGCTTGCCGACGCTGGCGGAGATCCGAGCGGAGAGGGCCAGGCGGGCGGCTGAGCGAGAACGCCAGCGCATTACCGAGAATGTTGAAGGAATCAGGGCGCGCTCGCAGTCGCTGGAGGGGTTCATCCGGGAGCACTGGCGGGTGCTGGAGCCGACGCGGCCGCTGAAGATCGGCTGGGCGCTGCGAGCGATGTGCCAGCACCTGGAGGCTGTCACCGAAGGGCGCATCCAGTTCCTGCTGATCACCGTGCCGCCCGGCATGATGAAGTCGCTGGTGCTGGTGTTCTGGACAGCGTGGGAATGGGGCCCATGCGGGCGTCCAGACCTGCAGACGCTGGCCACCTCCTACAGCCAGCCGAACGTCCTGCGCGACAATCTCAAGCTGCGGCGTCTCATCGACAGCGCTCAGTACCAGGCCGCCTGGCCGATAAAGCTGCGCGGCGACCAGAACGCCAAGGGCAAGTTCGAGAACACAGGCAACGGCTTCAGTGAGGCCCGACCCTTCAGCTCAATGACGGGCGGCCGCGGCGACCGGGTCAAGGTCGACGATCCGCATTCGACTGAAACCGCCGAGAGCGACGCCGAGCGCAAGACTGCCGTCCGCATCTTCCGCGAAGGCATTACCGACCGCCTCAACGACATTACGTCGTCGGCCATGGTCATCATCATGCAGCGCCTGCATCAGCGGGATATTGCAGCGGTGGCGATGGAATTGGATCTGGGCTTCGTCCACCTGAATCTCCCGATGGAGTTCGAGGAAGAGCGAACAGACAAGGACGGAAAGAAGACCGGCGGGCCGTGCCGCACGTACATCGACGGCGAGCTGTTCTTCGAGGATCCGCGCACGCAGGAAGGTGAGCTGCTGTTCCCCGAACGCTTCCCACGCGCCGAAGTCGATCGACTGAAGCGTGCGAAAGGCAGCTACGCATACGCCGGCCAGTATCAGCAGCGGCCGACGCCGCGTGACGGCGGCACGTTCAAGCGGGAATGGTTCGAGGTAGTAGAGGCCGCGCCGGCCATTTCGTCCGCGCGCAAGGTTCGTCGCTGGGACTTCGCAGCGACCGATCCGAAGGAGAAGACCAGTAGCGACCCGGACTACACGGTCGGCCTGCTGCTGGGGGAGGTGGCCGGCGTCTACTACGTGCTCGATGTCGTCCGCGACCGGGTGTCGCCCGCCGGCGTGGAGCGGATGCTAACGAACACGGCGCGTCAGGACGGTAGGACGGTCAAGGTGCGCATCCCGCAGGATCCGGGTGCTGCCGGTAAGTCCAATGCCGCGCACCAGATCAAGCTGTTGGCGGGCTGGGATATCAAAGCATCGCTCGAATCTGGATCGAAGGAGGTCCGTGCAACGCCCGTGGAAGCTCAGGCCGAAGCCGGGAACATCAAGCTGGTGAGCGGGCCATGGGTGGCCACGTTTCTCGACGAAATCGCCGAGTTCCCCAACGCCAAACACGATGACCAGGTCGACGCGCTATCCGGTGCATTCGCCGAGTTGGTCACCGGCAGCACCTACAACCTTGGAAACGCACTCTGATGGGCAAGCTCGCACAATTCAAAGACGGGCTGGTCAATCTCGTTGCCAACCTGGGCACGTCACGCGACAAGGCGGTGCACAGCCACTACGCGCTCGCGGCGCTGAGCGATCTGGATGCCAGCAACGCCTATCGCGGCACGTGGCTCGCTCGCAAGATCATCGACATCCCTGCGCTCGACGGCTGCCGGAACTGGCGGACTTGGAATGCCGATCAGACTCAGATCAGCGCACTCGAGGCGGAGGAGAAGCGCCTGGGCCTACAGGTGAAGCTGCTGGAGGCGCACACCAAAGCGCGACTGTTCGGCGGCGCTGCGATCTACATCGGTACCGGCGACATAGATCCCAGCAAGCCGCTGGATCCGGCGCGCGTCAGGAAGCAGGGCATCAAGCACCTCAACGTGCTGACCAAGCGCATGCTGACTGCAGGCGAGCAGGATCGCGATGCTGAGTCGCCCACCTACGGTCGGCCTGCGCTCTACAAGCTGACCTCGGCACGGGCCGGCCAGGTCGAGATTCACCCCTCGCGGCTGGTCATCCTGCATGGCGTCCATCGTCCAGATCCGGATATTGACCACGGTGACGGATGGGGCGACTCGGTGCTGATGGCAACCAGCGACGCGGTGAAACAGGCGGACAGCACGAGCGCCAACATCGCCAGCCTGGTGTTCGAGGCGAAGGTCGATGTACTGAATATCCCGAACCTCATGTCGCAGCTGGCAGACGACCCTGTGTATGAGGAGCAGCTGCTTCAGAGGCTCCAGCTCGCGGCCGTGGCCAAGAGCATCAACGGCATGTTGGTGCTGGATGGTGAGGAGACGTACACGCAGAAGTCGGCGTCTTTCAGCGGATTGGTCGATGTGATGCTCGCCTTCCTGCAGCAGGTCTCGGGCGCAGCGGATATCCCGTTGACGCGTCTGCTGGGGCAGTCGCCCGGCGGTTTGAACAGCACCGGCGACAACGACATCCGGAACTACTACGACCGCATCAAGTCAGGCCAGGAACTGATTTACACGCCGGCCATGTCGGTGTTGGATGAGTGCCTGATTTACTCGGCACTCGGCACCCGACCGAAGGAAGTTTTCTATAGCTGGCGGAGCTTGTGGCAGACCAGCGACACGGAGCGCGCCACCAACGGCAAGACCACTGCCGACACGATCAAGACCTTGGCCGACACCAAGCTCATTCCGGACGAGGTGTTGGCAGAGGTCGCGGTGAATATGCTGACCGAGGCGGGCGTAGCGCCTGGCCTGGAGTCGGCGATGGACGACTTCAGCAGGGAGAATCCTGACTGGCAGGAGGAGCAGGCGGAGGATGAGCGTGCCGCAGCTCAGATGGCTGCCGCCGCAAAGAGCGAGGGCAACGCGCTGAACGACGCCGAGCCTCGCTCGCTGTATGTGCGCCGCGATGTACTCAACGCGGCAGAGATAGAGGCATGGGCACGAGAGCAGGGAATCACTGACATCGCAGACGACCTGCACGTGACGGTGGCCTATTCGCGCCAGCGCTTCGACTGGATCAAGGCTGGCAATGCGAGTGAGTGGAGTGGGGACAGCAATGGTGAGCTGGTCATCCCGCGCGGCGGCCCGCGTGCCATCGAACCGCTGGGCGGCATGTCGGCGGTGATCCTGTTCGCGTCCTCGCAGCTCGTGTGGAGGCATGAGGAGATTGTCCGCGCAGGCGCCTCGCATGACTTCCCCGACTACACGCCGCACATCAGCCTGACCAAGGCGCCCATCGACCTATCGAAGGTTGAGCCGTATCGGGGCCGCATCGTGCTGGGCCCGGAAATCTTCGAAGAGCTCCGCGAGGACTGAACCATGTTTCTGACAGATCGAGTCTCGGTGTCGGCGCCCCGCCGCACCGCGGACGGCTACCTCGTGGCCGATGCAAAAGTGGCGCGCACCGGCATCCAGGAATACCTGGGGGCAGAGGTCGGCAAGCCCGACATGCCCATCGTGCGGCTGTACCGGCCGCCTGAGGAGGTGTTCTCCGACGCCACGCTGCGCAGCTTCGCGCACCGGCCGATGACCAACGACCACCCGCCGGTGATGGTCGACGCCAGCAACTGGAAGCAGTACGCCGTCGGCCAGACTGGCGACGAAGTGCGGCACGACGACAAGTTCGTGCGCGTGCCGCTGGTGCTCATGGACAAGGCAGCCATCGCTGACTGGGAGGCCGGCAAGGTCGAGCTATCCCAGGGCTACACCGCAGAGATCGTCTTCGAGGACGGCGTAACGCCGGAGGGCGAGCCGTACGACGCGGTGCAACGAAACATCCGCAACAACCATCTCGCGCTAGTCGACCGGGCGCGCGGCGGTGAACACCTTCGTATCGGCGACGACAACCCTCAGAGGAACACTTCAATGCCTGACATCAAGACCCGGACCGTCCTGGTCGATGGGCTGTCCGTCGAAACCACCGACGCCGGCGCCCAGGCCATCGACAAGCTGCAGCGCCAGCTCTCCGACTCCAATGCCGTTGCCGCGCGCCAGGCGACCGAGCACACCGCAGCGCTCGCGCTGAAGGATGCGGAGATCGCCAAGCGCGACGCCGCCATCGACGACCTGCAGGGCAAGGTACTGGATGCCGCCGCCCTGGATGCGCGCGTGCAGGCGCGTGGCGATCTGCTGGCCACGGCCAAGGCCATCCACGACGGCGACTACCGGGGCAAGAGCGATGCGGACGTTCGCAAAGCCGCCGTCATCGGCAAGCTCGGCGACTCCGCCATCGTCGGCAAGACCGACGCCTACATCGAAGCGCGCTTCGACATCCTCGCCGATGGCCTCAAGGCGTTCGATCCGGTCGCGCGCGCACTGAGCGATGGCGCCGCACACCGCACCGTCATGCAGGACAACGGCTATGGCGCGTCCGTCGCCGGCCTCGATTACCGCACCAAGAACCAGGGGGCCTAAGCCATGGCACTGCAAACCAACTATCCGGACATCCAGCCCGCGGCCGTGCGCGGCATGCAGGCCACGATGATTCCGGCCACCGTCATCTCCCGCACCGTTGAGGACGTCGCAGGTCTCGCGTTCGGTTTGGCCGTGGCCCAAGGCCCGTCAGAGAAGGGCGTCGTCACCTTCGGCGGCGCCAACGTTAAGTTCGTCGGCATCGCGCTGCTGGATCGTTCGGCCACGGGCTCGGATCTGTTTCCGCAGCGTGCATCGGCGCGCGTCATCACCAAGGGCGACATCTGGGTGACCGCTTCCGTCGTCGTCGCTGCTGGTGACCCGGTGTACCTCACCGCGGCCGGCGCGTTTACCAACGTCGCCACCAACAACACCGCCATCACCGGCGCCCGCTGGGACACCAGCACCACCGCGGCGGGCCAGTTGGCCGTCGTCCGTCTCGGCTAAGGAGCCAAGCCACATGCGTGCACATCCACTCTTCGACGCCCAGGTAGTCATGGGGTTCGTGGTCTCGCAGACCACGATCATCGAGCCCGGCGTTTACCGCACGGTCTACCCGGACATCCAGTACCGCGACCTGATCCCGGTCGATACCTCCGGCAGCGAGTTCGCCACGTCGGTCACCTATTACTCACAGGACCAGTACGGCAAGGCCGACTGGATCAACGGCAACGCCGACGACATCCCGAAGGCCGGCACCAACCGCTCGCAGTTCCAGACCGGCGTGCACACTGCGGGTATCGGCTATGGCTACGGCTGGGAAGAAATCGGTCGCGCTCAGCGGCTCGGCATCAACCTGCCCAACGAGGACGCCGCCGCCGCGCGCCGGGCCTCGGAGGAGATGGTCGATCGTGTCGCGCTGTTCGGCGACGCGAGCAAGGGTTTCACCGGCCTGTTCAACGCGGCCGGCGTGACCCCGGTTGCGGCGCCCACCGGTGCGTGGGGCACCCTGCAGGCACCCGGAAGCGCGACCTCGGACCAGATGGTCGGCGACATGAACGCGGCTCTGATCAATGTGTTCAATGGCACCAACACCACCGCCATCGCTGACCGTCTGCTGCTGCCGTGGTCGAAGTACATGCTCATCTCCACCAAGAAGATGAGCGAAAACAGTGACCTCACCGTGTTGCAGTACTTCCTGGCCAACAACGTCTACACGGCAACCACACGCCAGCAGCTGGACATGCGCGGTCTGCGCGGCCTGGACACGGCGGGCGCCGGTGGTGTGGCACGCATGATCGCCTACCGCTACGACGCGAACGTGCTGAAGCTGCACATGCCGATGCCGGACCGCTTCCTGCCCGCCTGGCAGTCCGGCCCGTTGCGCTGGGACATCCCGGGCGTGATGCGCCTGGGCGGCCTGGACGTGCGCCTCCCGAAGCAAGTCGTCTACGTCGACGGCATCTGATCCACCACGGCCCCGTGCGTCACCGCCGGGGCCACACCGGAGCACCCACATGCAAATCAGCAACAATCACACCTCGCCGCTGAGTCTCCCGGATGGCACCACGCTGGTGCCGGGCTCACCGGCGACGGTGCCGAACTGGCCGACCATCAAGAAGAACGCCGTCGTGCAGGCCTGGCTCGCCGCCAACGTGCTGAGCGAATCGAAGGACAACACCGAGCCGTTCCTGCTGGGCACCTTCAACCTGCCGGACAGCATCCTGCTGATCGAGGGCGGCGACAGCGTCACCCGCGACGACGTGGTGCAGCACGCCTTCAAGGCCTCGGCCCTGTCCCTGGAGGACTGGAACTCGCTGGGCGAAGTCGATCGCGAGGCACGCATCAGCGCATCGCTCGACACGCTGAAGGCCGAGGCCGCGGCAGCCGCCCAGGCGGTGATCGCTGCGCAGACCGCAGCCGACCAGCGGAAGCTCGACCTCATCGCCAAGCTGGAAGCCGGCGGCATCAAGCACGACAAGCGCTGGGGCGTGGACAAGCTGCAGGCCGCGCTGGACGACCACGCGAAGACCACCAGCGGGAGCTGAGCATGTACGGCACGCTGGCAGGAGCAGACGACTATCACCTGGCCCGGGGGAATACCTCCTGGGCCGCAGGCAGCGAGGCGGCACGCACGGCAGCCCTGGTGCGCGGCACCGACTACATCGACGGCCGGTACCGGGTGCTGCTCGCGTCGGGCCGGTGGCAGTCCCTGTTCTCCGGCGTGCGTACCGCAGGGCGGGGCCAGCCCAACGAGTGGCCCCGGTCCGGTGCAACCGACAACGCGGGCGCGCCCATCGGTCCGGAGGAGATCCCGGGCGAGGTTGAGCGGGCAACGTATGAAGCGGCCCTGCGGGAGCTGGCCAGGCCGGGGAGCCTGTCCCCCGATTTCGTCGCGAGCGCTCAGGCGATCCGGAAGAAGGTCGGCCCCATCGAGGTGGCGTATAGCGAGAAGGGCGCCGATGGGGGCGTGCCGAACCGTCCAGTGGTCACGGCGATCGATGAGATCCTCGGGCCGCTGCTGCGAACCCCATACACGGGCCTGGCGGTGATGGTCGTATGAGCCAGTTCTACGACGAGATGCAGGCGGTAGCGGAGGAGCTGATCGAAGAGTTTGGCTATGCGGCGCAACTCCAGCGCGCAGGCGCCCCGACAGGACCGCCGCACAACCCGCAGCCGGGCCCAGCCACGCAGCACGACTGCAAGGTGGTGGAGCTGGAATACAGCCTCACCAACAGGGACGCCACTCTGGTGCTCAAGGGCGACAGGCTGGGACTGATCAGCACCGCCATCGATACCGTGCCCGCCCTGAGCGACCGGATCGTGCTGGGTAACGATCTGTTTACCTTTATTGACCTGCAGCCACTGTCACCTGGTGGGCAGGTGCTGCTCTACGAATTCCACGCGAGACGCTGATGGCCGCCACGACCGCCCGCCAACTTGATCAGCTGGCGACGCGGCTGGAGCCCGCCATCCGCGATGCGTTCCTGCGTGCCATCCGTGAGGTGACCAACCAGGTGGGCGTCCAGCTCATCACCGACCTACTGCAGGCCGGCCGGGTAGATGACGTGCTGACTGTCATGGGGCTGGACGAGCCGCGGTTTGCCGATCTGGCCGAGGCGCTGCGCAGTGCATACAGTGCCGGTGGGCAGCAGGGCGTTTCGGAGATGCCGCGGATGCGCCTGACGCTCGATCCGATCATCACCGGCAACTACCGCCCGAGGACAGCCGTGCAGTCGCCAGCGCTGCGTCCGAAGTTCGACCTGCGGAACCCTGCAGCAGAGCGGTGGCTGCGTGAGGCGTCGTCCAAGCTGGTCACCGGCATCGTCAACGACCAGCGGGAACTGATCCGCGGCGTGCTGGTACAGGGCATGACGGCTGGGCAGAACCCTCGGCAGAGCGCGCTGGACATCGTGGGACGCGTGGGTACCAACGGTAGGCGCAGCGGCGGCATGGTCGGGCTGACGGCGCAGCAGGGCCAGTTCGTCATCAACATGCGGCAGCAGCTGGCCAGCGGCGACCCACGGGAAATGGCGAAGTACTTCGGCCGGCAGCGGAGGGACAAGCGGCTGGACGGCATCGTCAAGCGCGCGATCGCCGCCGGCAAGCCGGCGTCGCGGGCCGACATCGACAAGATCGCCGGCCGCTATGCAGACCGGCTGCTGCAGCTGCGCGGCGAGATGATCGCCCGAACCGAATCGATCAGCAGCATGAACGCCGGACGGGAAGAGGCCTACCGGCAGCAGATCGAATCGGGTGCGCTGGCCGTCGAGAACGTCATCGGCACCTGGTCCGATACCGGCGACAAGCGGACGCGCCACACGCACAAGGCCATGAACGGGCAACAGCGCATGTTCGGCGAGCCGTTCGAATCGCCCAGCGGCGCGCGGATGAACTACCCGGGCGACACCAACCTCGGTGCCGGCGCAGACGAGATCGTCGGTTGCCGCTGTACGAAGCAGTTCCGGATCGACATGACGGCGGAGGTGTTACGTGGCAAGCAGGTTCGGTGACCAGGTGCGGGTATTCGCGGAGAAGGCGAAGCAGCGACAGGAGGCCATCTTCCGCGAGTCAGCGCAGGCTGTGATGGACCAGGCGAACACACCCAAGGAAAAAGGCGGGAAGATGCCGGTCGATACAGGCACGCTGCTCAACTCAAGGGCGGCGTCAAAGGACGGCCCGGCGACATCGGAGAGCGGCGATCCCGCGCTGGTGTTCGCCGCCCTGCAGCTGGGCGAGTCGGTGTGGGCCGGTTGGACTGCCGCCTATGCGCTGCGCATGGAGCATGGATTCAGTGGCAAGGACAGCCTGGGCAGGCAATACGAGCAGGCGGGCAACGGCTTCATGCGCGCCGCCGTGCAGAACTGGGACTTCATCGTCGACGAGGTCACCGCGAAGGTGAAGGCACGCATCCCATGAGCAACACCGCGATCTACGACGCCTTCGCAGGCCTGGTCGGCGCCTTCGCTACGGCGCAGGGCCTGCCGTGCTCCTATCCGGGCCTGGCCTTCACCCCGCCGACGGATGGCGCATGGCTGGAGCTGCAGTGGTTCCCCAATGAGACGCAGAACTACGGCATGGCCGACGATGGCCCGTCGCTGCTTCAGGGCTTCGGCCAGCTGTCAGCGTGCTACCGCCCCGGCGGCGGGATCATGGTCGGCACGCGCATCACCGATCAGATCATCGCCGCCTTCGCCAAGGGCACGAACTTCGCCGGCATGCGCGTGTACCGCATGCCCTGGACCTCAACCATCATCCAAGACCCGGAGCGGCATATGCATCCGGTGACCATCATGTGGCGCGGCTTCGAGGGATAAGTGTGGTGCTAGGCTTGGCGCTCAGATACCGCCGAGGTGACAGATGTCCGATATCGATGATTTGCAAGCTGAGCTACATGGCATTGTCTTGGATGACCTGCCAGACGACCTCTCATCTGGACTGAAAGCTATGGCGGTTGGCATTCAGGCAGAAATCGACTCTCAACGCTCGCAAATATTACGAGCTGCGCCAAGCCTTCAAGGGGCAAGGTATGCCATCTTCTGGCTAAAGATCGCAGTCGACTCTGCTCGTCTCAACAAGAAGATCAGGGACAAGATTGCTGAGTTTAATAGGCAGCTTGAACAGAAGTCCGGCGACGCACAAAGCAAGTCGGCGATTGCCCTGTTGGAAAAGATGATCACGGACTCCCGGGACTTCGAAAGAGACGTTCTTGAGCAGTCGGCGCTATCGATCAACAGGACGCCAGACGACCTTGGACTAAGTGACGACAGCACGTCAGGCTTCAAAATGTAAGGCCAAGCAGACGGCCCGCCGAGAAGCGGGCTTTCTTTTTCCAACCCCGCCCCGTGGCGGGTTTTTTTATGCCCAACGCGAGGAGATATCAGCAATGGCTGAGGCACAAACCAACAGTGGTTCCAAGCTCTACATCTGCGCCACGCCGCAGAACAGCGATCTGACCAAGACCCAGTTCGAAGCGTTGACCTATGTGCAGGTCAAGAAAGTCGGCAGCGTCGGCGAGCGCGGTCTGACCACCAACATCGTCACCTACGACACGTGGGACACGGCGGTATCGCTGAAGGGCAAAGGCATCTCGAATGCCGGCGACCCCGAGGTGGAGATGGCGCGCGACCTCGCAGACCCAGGCCAGATCGCGATGCGTGCAGCTGGCCAGCCCACGGTAACCAGCGCCTATGCACTGAAGGTCGAGCGTCCGTCCGGCGAAATCGAGTACCTGCGCGGCCTGGTCACCGGCCCCCGTACGCCGGGCGGCCGCAATGAGGACTTCGTGCTGCATGTCTATTCGCTGGCCCTGAATCAGGTGCCCGTGGAAGTGCCGGCGCCCGTCACTCCGTAACCGAACAGCAGGGGATAGGGCGGCCGCCTGACACGCCGGATCTGATCCGGCCGGCTTCCCCTGCTTCACCTCCCGGATCGATCGCAAAGGATCACCCATGACCGAATTGACCACCATCGTGGCCGCCGAGCGCGCCATCGACATCAAGCATCCCGCCACCGAGGCACCGGTGGGCCTGCGCATCACGCTGCTACCCGACAGCCACCCGAAGGTGCGCGAGGCCAGCCGCAAGGCGCTGGACGACCGCCTGCAGGGCCGGGGCAAAGTCACCGCGGCGAAGATGGAACAGGGGCGCACCGACATGCTGGTCGCCTCTGTGGGCGCCTGGGAATGGCTGGGCGACCTGACCTTCCACGGTGCCAAGCCGCCGCTCACCGACGAATCCCTGCGCAAGGTGCTGAAGGAGCTGCCGTGGATCGGCGACCAGCTGGAGGTGGAGCTGGGCAACCGCGCCGAGTTTTTTCGCAGCGCTGAAGACGCGGATCTCTGACGCCACGTATCTGACCGTCCGGTACGACATGCCGGACGCGAAGGGCGAGACGCGCAGGGAGCGCAACGCGCGCTTCGAACAGCCGACCCCTGACGTGGACATGCCGGAAGAAGCCGCGCACGTCTGGGAGTGGTTCTGGTTGATCTCAGGAAGGCGCGGAAGCGGCCCGGAGGCCCTGTCCTACACCGAGCTGAGCGCGTGGCAGCAGCTGACCTGCCGCGATGTCCTGCCGCATGAGGTGGCAATGCTCATGGCCATGGACGACGCCTATCTACGAGCCGTGCGCGAAGAACAAGCCGCGGCCCGTGAGCGGCCGCCCGAACCGAGCAACACCTGGAGCTGATTGATGGATATCGCCGAACTTGGCTTTCGAGTCGATTCCAGTGGCCTTGTGGAAAGCACCAAGGCGCTGGACCAGAACGCGGCCGCAGCCGACAAGGCCAGTGGCTCGGCGGATCGGCTGGAGCGCTACTTCCAGTCGATGTCGCGCTCGATCGACCGCTCTGCGGTGGTGCTAGGCGACCGTTTGGGCGGAGCACTGGATCGCATTGGCGCCGGTACCGGCACGGTCATTGCCGAGCTGCAGGGCATGAACCGCGTGCAGGCGGAGATCGTCAGCGCGCTGGTGGCGATGGAGAGCAGGCTGACCGGTACCGCTGCCGGCCTGCAGGCATACAGCGGTGCGGGCAAGGACGCCGCCGCCGGTGCCTCGGCAACCGCCAGCGCATCGGAGAAGCTGGAACGGCAGCTGGAGCAGCAGGAGGCGCGCTACCGCAGCGTCGCGCAGCAGGCCATGGCATACGCGGAGGCGCAACGCACGGCCAACGTGTCGGACCGTGCACTGGCTGAGGCGGCGCGAGATTCGGCTGCCGGCATCGATCACCACGCGTCGGCGCTGTCCCGCGCTGGCACGGAGCAGGAGCGCACGGTCGCGCGGGCACGCGCACTGCAGGAGGCCGAAGCGCGGACGGCGAATCAGGTCAGGGAGGCGGCGCGCGCGGCGGAGGTGCAGGAGCTCAACCTCAAGCGCCTGCTGTCGCAGATCGATCCCACCGTCGCGGGACTCAATCGCCTGGCCGACATGGAGGAACGGCTGGAGCGCGCCGGCGACCTGGGCCTCATCAAGCCGCAGGTGATGCAGCAGTACCAGGCGCAAATCGAGGTCAGCCGTCAGGCCCTGCTCAAGTCGAAGAACACCAACGAGCAGTACGCAATGTCGGCGCGCCAGACAGCTGCAGCGATGCGCATGATTCCGGCGCAGATGACGGACATCGTCACTAGCATCGTGAGTGGGCAACCGATCTGGATGGTGGCGATCCAGCAGGGTGGCCAGCTGAAGGACCAGCTCGGTGGCATCGGCCCGGCAGCGAAGGCGGTGACGTCCTACGTGATGGGCATGGTCAATCCGTTGACCGTATCGGCAGCTGCTGCGCTCGCGTTGGCCGTGGCACTGAA
Source organism: Xanthomonas sp. NCPPB 3569 (assembly GCF_041475645.2). NCBI lineage: Bacteria > Pseudomonadati > Pseudomonadota > Gammaproteobacteria > Lysobacterales > Lysobacteraceae > Xanthomonas > Xanthomonas sp. NCPPB 3569. The sequence goes on along the minus strand of NZ_CM192969.1, from coordinate 2,412,560 downwards.
GCAGGGACAGGATGAGCTGTTCGACTTCCAGAAGAACCTCATCCTCACCGGGCGCAATGCGGACATCAGCGGCAGCCAGTTCCGTGGCCTGGTGTCGGACCTGGACAAGCTGACCGGTGTGACTCGCGGCGGCGCTGTGGATGCACTGACGGCGGTTGCTGCGTCGGGCCAGTTCGCCGGCAAGCAGTTCACGATGGTGGCGGAAGCCGCCGCACGCATGGAAGCATCCACCGGCCAGGCCACCAGCAAGACCGTCGAGGCGTTCCAGCGCATCGCGCGTGATCCGGTCGATGCGCTGGTGGAGCTCAACAAGCAGGAGGGCTTCCTCAACACCGCGCAGCTGCAGCGAATCATCACGCTGCAGGAAGAGGGGCGGCAGCAAGAGGCCGTGGCCGAAGCGCTGCAGCTGTACTACGAGCGATCCATCAACGTTGCGAACCAGACCGAGGCTGTAATGCCGGGGATGGCGCAAGGGTGGCGCACCATCAAGGACGAGATCAGCGGTGCCTGGGGTGCTCTGGTCAATTTTGGCGGCGCGCTTACGGATGTGGGCCGCAACAGCGGGCTGCAAGATTCCTGGATCGCAAAGCTGGCCAGCGCAGGCCCGCGCACCGGCTTCGCGTTCTTGCACGGTTTGAATGAGGAGATGAGCCGGTTGTCAGCACAGGCCCGCAATCCATACGGGCTGCCGGCGCCGATCAGTGAAGAAACTCCAGACAACCGCAAGGCGGTGGAGGACTACAGCAAGGCTTTGCAGGAGAGCCAAACGGCTGAAAAAGCGGCCTCGGAGGCGCTCAACGCTCGCATGGCCGGACTCGACCGTGCAGCGTCCAAGCAGCAGGCGCTGAACAAGATCATCGAGATCTACAACAAGCTGCCGGAGAACGATAGCCGCCATTTCGACGGATCGATGCAGCGCCTCATTGCACGGTCCAACGCGCAGGTCGACAAGCAGTTCAACCAGCGGGAAGGCATCGGCAGGGCCAACACGGACGACAACGCGGCGCAGAGCCTGGTAGCGAGCATTCGGCGACAGATCACCGCCAACCAGCAGCTGGCAGAAAGCGGCGACAAGGTCACGACCAGCGACCGGCTGGTGATCCAAGCCCAACAGCTGCTGGCCGACAAGACCGATACGATGACCGCGGCGCAGCGCGAGGCACTCAAAGCTGCTATCCCGTTGTTGCAGGCGAGTGATGCGCAGGCCGAGAAGGCGAAGCAAACGCAGCGCGACCTGGTGGCGCAGGCAGCGCTCACCGAGCGGCTGACGCAGCTGGAGAAGCAGCGGCAGGAGCAGTCGGACGTTGACCTGATGGGTATCGGCCGCGGTGCTGACGCTACACAGGTGCTGCAACGGCAGCTGGACATCCAGCGCGAGTACTTGCGCGAGCGGGAGAAGCTGGAAAAGGAGCAGCGCGGACAGAACCCGCTCAGTCAGGGCGAGTACCAGAACGAGGTCGCGCTGCTCGAGGCGAGCAGGGAGCGCTCGCTGGAGATCGAGCGGAGCTACCAGCAGCAGCGCATGCAGTTGCTCGGCGATTGGCGTACGGGTTTTAGGCGCGTGTGGGAAGACTATGAGTTCAGCGCTGGCAATGCGTCGGAAGCTGCAGCAACGACGCTGGTCAACGGCCTCAGCGCAGCCGAGGATGCATTCGTTCGCTTCGTGCAAACGGGCAAGCTGTCGTTCTCGGACCTGGCGAAGTCGATCCTCGCAGATCTGGCGCGCATCGCTGCAAGACAAGCAATCGTCGGTGCGGTCGGCTCGATCGTCGGCTCCCTGGCAGGCGGTTCCTCTGGAACCTGGACGGGTACAAGCGCAGGCGCCGGCAGCAACCTCAACTTCGGCAACAACGTGGACAGCTTCACCGGCAGCAGCTGGGCGAGCTTCGGTGGTGGCCGCGCGGGTGGCGGTGACGTGTCCAATTCCTCGATGTACGAGGTGGGCGAGTTCGACCGGCCGGAGATCTTCAACGACCGACGCGGCCGCAGCTACCTGATTCCTGGCAACGACGGCACCGTGGTGCCAATGCATCAGTTGGCATCCGGAAACGGGGGCGGCTCGGCTACTCCCACCGTCAACGTGAGCATCAACACCGTGGTTCAGAGCGACGGCAATAGCAGCACCTCGGCAACCGCCGGGGACGACAACGCAATGGGACGCTCGCTCGCGAAGTTGATCGAGCCGGAGGTGAAGCGGGTGCTGGCGCAGCAGATGCGACCAGGTGGACTGCTGACGGGGGTGCGCTGATGGCCGATGTTTTCCCGTGGATGCCGACATCACAGAGCGGTGGAACTGCAACAGGTCAAGTCAGTCGTGCGAGGTTCGGCGATGGGTACAGCCAAAGCGTCGCCGACGGCATCAATCCCATCTCGCGGTCCTACCAGCTGACCTTCACCGGGCCAAAAGCACAGATGGAACAAATCGCGGCGTTTCTCGACGCACACGTCGGTCGCTCGTTTCTCTGGACGCCAAGGATTGGCGGCCAGGGCTACTACCAATGCGACGGTTACAGCGATCGCGGCGAGGGTGGGGAGATGCTCTCCATCAGCACCACCTTTGAACAGGCATTCCAGCCCTAAAGGCGATATATGGCACTTCAAGTAATCGACCAGACAACAATTTATCCTAATGGAGATATTGGCGATGACGCATACATCGCTTTCTCCAAGATCAATAGCATGTTCTCGGAGGTATACGCGTCCATCGACCAGCTCCCGAAGTTGTACAGGTCCGTCGGACAGAACTTGCTGATCAATAGCGATTTTCGCGTCAACCAGCGAAACTTTGGCGGTGGCGCATTAGCCGCTGGTGCTTTCGGCTACGACCGCATGTTCGCAGCCCCTGGAGGGTGCAACGTCAGCGTCAATCAATCGACCGGCGTCATCACTCACACGAGTGGCACATGGTGCCAAGCCATTGAGGCTCCGCGAGATGCTTTTGGCAAAACGCTCTGCATTGCCGTCGATGACCTGAGCGGCGGCAACTTGACTGTGGACGTCGGAGGCGTCGCATCTGCGATCACGCCGGGCGCAGGGCGCCGCTACGTGAATCTTGTCGCTCCAGTCGGTAGCAATACGGGTAATTTGCTCGTGAAGTTCACTGCGGCAAGCGCCACCTACCGCAACCTCGCAATCGTGCGCGGCGCAGATTTTGTGGGCTTCCAGTACAGATCACCCGGAGAACAGGCGGCACTGTGTCAGTGGTACGCGGCAGCCGGAAACCTGTTCATGCGCGGCGCCACATCCCAGCAAACAGGTGTCGGCCTATACGTCGCTGCAGCCATGCGTGCCGCACCGGCAGTTACCTTTTCCAATGTGAGTTATGTCTACGGCTGCTCTGGTATCGGGTCGAACGCTTACAAATCTGGCGTTGAAGTATTCGTGAACGCAAACCAGGCGTTTGCATTCGGTGCTGGGTATTTCTTCGATGCGGAGATCACGTCATGAGCTATCGGCTGACGGAAAATTGGGATCGCGTTATCCGGATTGCTGACGGTGCCACCATCCCGCGGGGGCACCGTTGGTGGGATGATTTCGAGGATTACTGCGCTAGCGGCGGCGTACCGGAGCCGTTCGCACCACCGGAATCTCCGGAGTCGCTGCGCGCGGAATTGCGCGCTGCGGCGACCCAGCGCCGATGGGAGTGTGAGACAGGCGGCATCACTATCGGTGGCGTGCAGGTCGGTAGCACCACCGAGGACCAGAACCGAATCAGCACGGTCCTCGCTGCCGCAGACCTGGGTACAGTCGATCGAGTCGACTTCAAGGCGAACAGCGGCTGGGTGACGCTCACGCTCGCCGAGATCAGAGGCATCGCAGCGGCGATCAGTGCGCACGTGCAGGCTTGTTTCACCGCCGAACGTGCACATCATGAAGCGATTGACGCCATCGACAGCCTGGAGGCATTGCAGGCGTATGACGTCGACCTTGGATGGCCGGCATGAGCATCCTCGCCGACATTCAGACCCTGGAGCCAGGCGCGCGCGTGACGGTGTTCGAACTGGACGTGACCTCGCTGGGTGCCGACTCGCTGCTGTTCCATTCGCACCTGCAGTCAAACCCGATTGTTTGGCAGGGCCAGGTCTATGACCCCTGGCCGGTTGAGGCCACTGGCTTCGAGCGCACCAGCGACCAGCCACCGAACCCGCGCCTGCGGGTCGGCAACATTGATGGCACCATCACAGCGTTATGCCTCCTGTTCGACGACCTGGTGGGTGCGCGGATCATTCGTCGGCAGACCTTGGCCAAGTACTTGGATCCGGCCAACTTCGCAGGCGGTAATCCTACCGCTGACCCTGACGAGCACTTCCCAGACGAAATCTGGTTCATCGAGCGCAAGGTCAGCGAAGACCACGAGGTGGTCGAGTTCGAGCTGGCCACCGCAGCGGACCTCAACGGAGAGCAGTTGCCCGGCCGCCAGATCATCGCCAACACCTGCAGCTGGATCATTCGCGGCGGCTACCGCGGCCCGTACTGCGGGTACAACGGCCCGCCTGTCGCTGACATCAACGACAACCCGGTGAGCGATCCGTCGCTGGATATCTGCGCCGGCAAGGTCCGCTCCTGCAAGTTGCGCTTTGGCGCGAACAACCCGCTGCCTTACGGCGGCTTCCCCGCCGCCGGTCTGCTGCGCACGTAGCGCGCGGCCGACATCCATCACACCAAGGCCTGCCATGTGCGGGCCTTTTTCATGGGCGACTACATGGAACACGCAACGCTTCTGGCTATCCAGGCGCACGCCGCTGCGGAATACCCGCGCGAGTGCTGCGGGCTGATTGTGCTCTCTGACGCCGGGGAGAAGTACCTGCGGTGCCGAAACGTGGCGACCACGCCCAGCGAGCATTTCATCCTGCCGGCTGAGGACTACACCACCGCAGAGGATGCCGGCCAGATTGTGGCGCTGGTGCACAGCCACCCCAACGCGTCGGCGCACGCATCGGATGCGGACAAGGCGATGTGCGAAGCCAGCGCGCTGACCTGGCACATCATCAGTGTCGGCCAGGTCGACGGCGTGCCGGAGTGCGGTGAGGTGCAGACCATCAAGCCGAGCGGCTACGTCGCGCCGCTGGTGGGGCGTCAGTTCGCCCATGGCGTCCTCGACTGCTACACGCTTGTGCGCGATTTCTATGCTCGGGAGCTGGGCATCCAGCTGTCGCATTACGAGCGTGCCGACGATTGGTGGAACAACGGCGGCGATCTTTACTCGCTGGAGCGTCTGCAGACAGAGGGCTTCTCCGAGATCCAGGACGATCCGCAGCGCGGCGACATGATCGTGATGCAGGTCCGTGCGCCGGTGCCGAACCATGCCGGCGTCTATCTGGGCGAGGGTCAGATGCTGCACCACCTCGCGGACCGCTTGTCCGCGCGCGTGCCCTACGGCGGGTACTGGGCAGACCGCACCGTGCGCGTTGTGCGCCACAAGCTCGCCGCCGGCGGTGCCGTATGAGCATGCATGCAGTGCCCAAGGTGCGCGTGGTACGCCTGTACGGCGTCCTGCGCGCCAAGTTCGGGAAGGAGTTCCGGCTTGCAGTGGCATCGCCGGCTGAGGCTGTCCGCGCGCTATCAGTGCAGCTGCCAGGGTTTCAGGCATTCCTCATGGGAGCCAAGGACTGCGGCCTGACGTTTGCCGTGTTCAACGGCCGCCGCAACCTCCGCGAGGACCAGCTGCACGATCCCCCTGGCGATGACGCGATCCGCATTGCACCGGTGTTGCAGGGTTCCAAGCGTGGAGGAGTGCTGCAGACGATTGTGGGTGCTGTCCTGGTGGTCGCTGGTGTCGTGCTGAGCGCTTACGGCTTGGGAGCGGTGGGCGTTCCCCTGACCAACGCTGGCATCGCGATGGTTATCGGAGGCGTGGTGCAGATGCTGTCGCCGACGCAGAAGGGGCTTGGCACGCAAGACAGTCCGGACAACCGTCCGAGCTATGCCTTCAACGGACCAGTCAACACGCAAGCGCAGGGCAACCCGACACCGGTGGCATACGGCGACACGTGGACTGGCTCGGCTGTTATCAGCGGCGGAATTTATGCGGAGGATCAACAATGAGTGGTGATGCACAAGCGAGGGCGATGACTCTGCAGGGCGCCAAGAAGGGCGCCAGCTCTGCCCGCACTCCGGTAGAGACGCCGGATAGCCTGCAATCGATCGCCTTCGCCAAGATCATCGACCTCATCAGCGAGGGAGAAGTTTCGGGGCTCAAGGATGGCCTGCGCTCGGTCTACCTGGATGGAACCCCTTTGCAGGCCGCTGATGGTGGCTTCAATTTCCAGAACGTGCGGTTCGAGACGCGCGCAGGCACGCAGGATCAGGAGCACCTGGCTGGCTTCCCAAGCGTCGAAAACGAGAACTCGGTAAACGTCGAGCTTCGTAGCGACCAGCCTGTCGTGCGCAGCTTTACCAACTCGGATCTCTCCGCCATCCGAGTGCGCATTGCGGTTCAGGCGCTGCAGAAGACCAACACCAAGAACGGCGATATCGAGGGTCACAGCGTCAGCTACGCGATCGACGTGGCCACGGACGGCGGTGCCTTCAACACGGTGATCTCTAACGCCTTTACCGGCAAGACCACCACGCTCTACGAGCGCAGCCACCGCGTCGACCTGCCCGGGGGCAGCCAGTGGCAGATCCGCGTGCGCCGTCTCACGCCCAACGCCAACAGCGCTACGATCGCAGACACCACGCTGGTGCAGTCGATGACCGAGATCATCGACGCCAAACTGCGCTATCCCAACTGTGCTCTCGCCGCATTGGAAGTGGACGCCAGCCAGTTCCAAGCCATCCCAACCCGCGCCTATCGCGTTCTGGGCCGCATCGTGTCCGTGCCGAGCAACTACGACCCGCAGGCGCGCACGTATGCCGGCATCTGGGACGGCACCATGAAGCCGGCTTGGACAAACAACCCGGCTTGGGTGTTCTACGACCTGGTCACAAACGATCGGTTCGGGCTTGGTCACCGTATCCCCGCAGCCTGGGTTGATCGTTGGAGGCTTTATCAGATCGCGCAGTACTGCGATCAGTTGGTGAGCGACGGGCAGGGCGGAAAAGAGCCGCGCTTCACCTGCAACATGTACCTGCAGACGAGGCAGAACGCCTACAAAATGCTGCAGGACATGGCGGCGGTGTTCCGCGGCATCACCTACTACGCCGCAGGGCAGGTGCTCGCCTCGGCAGACATGCCGCAGGACCCGGTCTACACGTTCAACCAGACCAACGTCATCGACGGCCGGTTCGTGTACTCCGGCTCTGCGCGCAAGGTGCGCCACACGGTCGCTCTGGTGTCCTGGAACGATCCGGACGACTTTGGCCGGGCCAAGGTTGAGACGGTCGAGTATCGACCGGGCATCGCACGCTACGGCATCCAGCAGGTCGAAGTGGCGGCCATGGGCTGCACTTCGCGTGCGCAGGCGCAGCGCATCGGGCTGCACATCCTGTACACCGAGAACCTGGAGACCGAGACCGTCACGTTTGGCGTAGGCCTCGAGGGTGTGGTGCCGCAGCCTGGCGACATCATTGAGGTGGCCGACCCGAAGCGCGCCGGCCGCCGCAATGGTGGGCGAATCAAGGCTGGCGCCGCGCGCTCTGTCGATCTCGACGTGGTGCCGCCGGGCCTGAGCGTGGGCGACACCATCCGCGTTCTGGGCAGCAATGGCCGCAGCCAGGGCCGGACGATCAGCGGCATCGCGGGGAACACGGTCTCTGTGGCAGTGCCGTGGGACAGCGTGCCCGTGGCCACTTCCGTATGGGTGGTGTCCACCGCTGAGCTGGCGCTGCAGGCTTTTCGGGTGCTTGCCGTCGCCGATGGCGATGGTGGCGAGAACGCAATCACCTACCAGATCACCGCGCTGGAGCACGTACCGCAGAAGTTCGCCGCGATCGACGATGGCGCACGCGTCGAGCTACCGCCGATCAGCATCATCCCACCCGGCGTGCAGCCGCCGCCCACCAATGTGCGGTTGTCGTCGCACAGCTTTGTCGAGCAGGGCATTGCGCAACACGTGCTGACGATTGCCTGGGATCCGGCAGACAAAGCGATCGCCTACGACGTCGAGTGGCGGCGGGACGATATGGCATGGGTGAAGGCCGGCCGGGCCACCACCACCAACCTGGAAGTGCGCGGCATCTACGCCGGCCAATATCTGGCGCGCGTGCGCGCGGTGAACGCGCTCAATGCAGTGTCCATGCCGGCGCTGTCCGCGCTTACCGAAATCACGGGCAAGATCGAGCCGCCGCCGTCGCTGGCCAGCCTCACCGCCACTGGCATCATCTTCGGCATCGAACTGTCTTGGTCGTTCCCTCCCGGTGCTACCGACACCGAGCGGACAGAGATCTGGTACAGCCCGGCCAACAACTTGGAGGTCGCAACCAAGCTGGGCGACTTTGCATATCCGCAGGCGAAGCACTCAATGCTCGGCCTTGCAGCCGGTGCGCGCTTCTTCTTCTGGGGGCGCTTGGTTGATCGAAGCGGCAACATCGGTCCGTGGTATCCGCTCACAAACGGCGTCATGGGGGAGAGCAGCACCGATGCCACGGCAATTCTCGCGTACCTGGCCGGCAAGATCAGCCTGACCGAGTTGTCGCAGGATCTCCGCCTCCCGATCGAGTCCATCAGCGACCTGGTGCCGCTGGTATGGGACGAAGCGGCGACCTACAGCACCGGACAGACGGTCGTGCGGGGCGGGATCATCTGGAGCTGGGTGCCAGCGGAGCCGGGCAACGAAGAGCCGCCGGGCACGAAGTGGCAGAACGTCGGCAACGCGATCGCTGAGGCTGGTGCCATCGTGGGCGAGGTCAATTCGCTCAAGCTGCAGATCAATGATCCGGAGAGCGGCCTGGCAGCCATTGGCGAGCGCACGGAAGGCCTGGTGGCCCAGATCAGCAACAGGCATGCGGGCGATCGAGATTGGCATGCGGGCGACCGCAACGTGTTCGCAGGAACGCGTACCTGGCAATCGGTCATTGCGGAAGGTGATCGTGCCCAGGCCCAGCGCCTGGACACGGTGGAATCATCAATCGGCGATGTGTCTGCGAGCGTGCAGCAGGCGAGTCAGACCGTCGTGGCGCTAGACGGCAAGATCAGTGCCACCTACACGGTCAAGGCGCAAATCACGAGTGCGGGCCAAATCTACATTGCCGGCTTGGGTGTAGGCGTCGAGCAGCAGCAGGACGGCAGTTTCCAGAGCCAGATTCTGCTGCAAGGTGACCGTGTCGGTGTGATCAACGTCGTCAACGGTCAGGTGGTCTCTCCATTTGTGATCCAGGGCGGCCAGACGTTTATCAACCAGGCACTGATCGGCAATGCCTGGATCACCAACGCGATGATCGGCGACACCATCCAGTCGAACGGTGTGGGCGCGAATGGCCAGCCGCGCTGGAAGCTCGACAAGAACGGCACGCTGTCGATGAACGGTGCGAACAACGGAGGCTTCATGACGCTCAACGAGCAGGCGCTGCGATTCTGGAACGCTGCTGGCAGCGTTGCGTTGTTCGAGGCAGGGGAGCTGCTCTAATGGCGCGCGGTATTCGGCAACGTGATCTAGACGGCAACATCCTGATCGACATTTCAACGCGCATCACCAGCAAGTTTGGCGCAATCAGCATCGCGGCGGGCTCCAGCGGATCGGTCGCCGTCCCGGCTCTCGGCACCAACGAGATTTACTTCTGGTTCTCCGCCAGCAGCAGCGCTCAGTTTGCCCAGGCGCCGCTGTTCACCGTGGACGAGCAGGCCGGGACGATCAGCTGGAATTACGGCGGGGGCAGCAACATGGGCGCGCAGATCGGCGGCGTGCTCACATACGGGAGGTATTGAATGGCCCTTGGCGTGAGGATCCGCCCCGAGGGCGGGAACATCATTCAGATCGACACGCGCTACGAAAACCTCGCGTTGAAGCAGAAGGGCACTGTTACCGCTGTCGGGGCCAGTTCGGGAGGTGCGGCTCAGGGTATCGGCTTCGCCACCGTCACCGTTGGCGGTGGCAACTCCCCGCTCATCGCCGTCACCTGCGCCTCGTTTGTTGGCCTCCGCAATCGATCCCAGAGCGGGAGCACCTTTACCTTTGAGCTTGTGTGCGAAACGGCGAACACGGAAATCCAGTACTACGTTTTTGACACAACGGATGTGGCGCAAATGGCATTTGTGATGAGCAAGGGGGTACGGTTCCGCGACCCGGCCACCGGGCGCATCGCTTTCGACTCGCGTTACAAGTACATGCGGGTGATCGGCCGCATGCGGGCCACCGCAGGTACTGCGCAGACTGACTTTCCGACACAGGCGGACGGCGTGGCGATCGCGCTAGGGCACACCGGTGCGTCTTACACCATCGTGAGCGGACTCATTGGTGGCGGCCCTCGCTGGATGATGGATCGCCTTGGCTATGTTGCAGGCGTTCGGTATACGCCGGGAACAGCGTCAGCAAAGGGCATCAATACGTACTACGACCATGCCGAGGGCAACCAGGGCCCACCACCGGCGCCGCCCGGAACGTTTGGGACCATGCAGGTGGATTGCCTACTGCTCAACGTCCGCAACTACTGAGCAGACTCTACGCGGCGCACACCAGTGCGGTCCTGAAACTTGATGCTCCAGGGAGTGATCAGATAGCCCGGCCGGCGGTAGTAGATGGCCGGGATGTGATCTTCGCGCGCGTCCTTCGCGATGCCGTTGACCAGCAGATAGGGTGCCGCGGTCTTCGGCACCTCGCACCAATCCTGCCGCCCATCGGTCTTCAGCGTCAGGCTATAAGGGCCGGCACCCAGGACCTCGCCACACACGATGGAGCGGGTGCTCACCGACACGGCACGGGCGCGCGGCGCGATCCGAGCCACGAAGTCGTCAAGGCTCTCACCCGCAGCGGACATTTCGCTGTGCAGTTCCTTTGTCTGGCTGGATTTCGCCAGCGATCGATCGGCGGCGAAGGCCGAAAGGGTGGCGCCAAGCAGCGCCAAGGTGGCGGTGGCGAGGACTGGATGCATTACGTTCTCCTGATCGGCTACACCGGTCATTGCCGGCGGCGCGAGATCATCTCGGCGCGCAGCCAAGATGCTCGGCGCGTGCTCAGGAAAAAACGTTCATTTGAAGGCGCGGCGCACAGCCCTGGTGAGGAAAAATCCGACCCCACTTTGCGGTCCCACCCGATATCTGCGACCCCATGCCGGTGGCAACCTACACATGCCGGACGCGGGGCCACAGGCCGCTCACCCGCGTGGCGCCTGAGCAGCGCCGGTCCGGCTCTTATACGAAACCGTCGAGGTCTTCGCGTGCCAGCACGCCCAAGCGGTAGCCCCATGACGCCACCAGTTCAACGATGGTTGGCGCCTCCGCTGGGAATGCATACAGCAGCTCCGCCTCGAACTGGTTGAGCACTTCCAACGGCTCTGAAGCACAGGCGAGCCGCTGCTGCAGTTGTTCGAAGAGGCTGGGTGCGCTGGTATCCATGCAAAGCAGTCTACGGCGCCGCGTCTCAAGCGGTGAGACGTGCCGGCCGATACTGGCGGCATGGATAGAGCCGAACTCCGAACCCATCTGGAAAGCCTCGATGCCGCGGTGCAGCCGCTGCTGAAGAGCAGCCCCGACCGGTGTCACTTCTGGCAAGCCTTCGCCGGCATGGCCGACGTTATTGGCGACGGCGCCGTCACGGGCGAGGACGCCCAATTCGTTTCCCGGCGGCTCGACGAGATCTTGGCTTGGCATGGCCTTGAAGACGCCGGCCGCGACTGCTGAGGGACCGCCATGTGCTACTCCGCCGAGATCCAGGCCGATTACCGCAAGCTCGTGCGCCACTACGGCGCCACCATGTCGCTGAAGGAATTCGCGAAGCTGTGGTTGCGCCAGAACGACGTCAAGCGGCCCAAGACCCCGAAGGCGATGGACGATGCCTTTCGCGCCGGCGGGGAGGGTGAGCTGGCGAACATTGCCACTGAGCTGGCTGCCTGGGATGCCGAGGACACGCAGACCCTGGAGCAGGAACTGTTCAAACAGGCCTGGCGCCTGGCCGATGCCGAGCGGGTGCTGGCCAGCGGCAAGCCGACCAAGAAGGCAGCAACCGACCAGCGCATCGCCACCAGCAAGATCGAGCAGATCAAGGGCCGCATCGCGGACCTGCAGCGGACCGAAGCCAAGGCGCGGGATTACCGCATCTTCCCGGGCTACTACGCGCCGGTGATCATCTCCGAGGGCGGCCAGCGCGTCATCAAGCCGATGCGCTACCAGTGTCGGCCCGCCGGCAGGCCGCCGATCTACGACACCAAGTATCCCGGCACCTACAACGCCCGCAGTGACAACCTGCAGGGCTTCTGGCGCGAGCAATTCGGCTATACCCATGGCTTGGTGGTCGTCGGTCGCTTCTACGAAAACGTGGAGGGGCCCGACGGCAAAAACCGTGTGGTGCAGTTCCAGCCCAGCGACCGCGAGCCAATGCTGGTGGCCTGCCTGTGGTCCCGCTGGACAGATCCGGCCGGCGATCAGCCGGACCTGCTGAGCTTCGCGGCCATCACCGATGAGCCGGAGCCCGAGGTGGCGACTGTTGGCCACGACCGGACGATCATCAATATCAAGCCCGAACACGTCGACGCTTGGCTCAACCCGGATCCGCGCAACCTGGATGCGCTGTACGCCATCTTCGACGACAAGCGGCACCCGTTCTACAAGCACCGGCTAGCAGCATGACCAGCAGCAGCGACAACCAGGATAGATAGCCATGCCATCCCGATCTGCACATCGCGCCGCACTTCAGCGATCTAAGGAGCCGAGCGCCATTGCTCCCGAAGGTGTGACGCTGCCGTCTCTCCCGCTCAACATGAACTGGCACAACCCCGTTATCGGCGGGAACGTCGATCGAGGCGAATGGAACCTCTTGCGTGTCGGTCCAGGAGGGGCAGATGTCCTGGCAAGGGTTCGGCGTAATGGGGAGACTGAGGCAGCTGTGTCGCTGACGATCACCGGAAGCCCAATGGTACCGCCGCCTGTGACGTTGCCGATCGCTCAGGCTCTCGAGGTGGCGGCCGAGTTCGCACGCAGTCTAGCCCGCTAGTTCAGAAGCTCTGCCCTAGCCCGGCCCGTCCCGTATCAGGCCGTCCCAGGCCGTCCTAGGCCGTCCTAGGCCGTCCTAGGCCGTCTCAATTTGCGCAAAGTGGACCTAAAGTTAGCCAGATATCAGCCGAAGATGAAAGGAGTGCCGGAAATGTGAAGTGACGCGATCTGGCAAGTCATTGACGGGAAAGAACTATTTTTGTTTTCGTGACGATGACCTTTGCTGCTTCGACTTTTGCAACTTGAGCCACTGGCAAACTGCACTTTTATGCAGCAACATGCGCCGCAAGCTGAGGAGCACCACTAGAAGTGAGCACCGCAAGGGGCCATTACGAAGCCAAGAATGCTAAGTGGCACTGTGAGAGAGGCACCACTGATGAAGGTGCACAGGAGATGGCCATGATGGGCCTTGTATCGACGGATCGCGGATCCTTCGATGTTCAAAAAGCGATCGCAGCGATCGGCTACTTGGTCGAGCAGACCGGCGAGTCAATGTACTCGTTGATGAAGATGATGTACCTGGCCGACAAGATCCACTTGGAGCGGTTCGGGCGCTTCATTGCTGGCGACAGCTACGTCGCAATGGAGCAAGGACCGGTTCCTAGTCATGCGTACAATTTGGTGAAGTGTGTCAGGGGGGATGTGCAAGATGCGGCCTTAAGCGAGGCCTGTCGGTACTTCGAATACACCCGCAGCACTCATGAGTTGAAAATGAAGATCCAGCCCGACTATGACGAGCTGTCTGGGTCTGATGTGGATTGCTTGGGCGAGGTTGTAGGAATTTATCAACGTCTGGGTAAATGGGCGGTTCGCGACCTCAGTCATGACGACGCGTGGGCCAAGACATGGCAGCGAAAAAAGGGCGGAAGGCTGGTTAAAGCAACTGAAATGCCCATGCAGGTAATTGCCGAGCAATACGACGAAGCGGAAAAGGTCTTAAAGCATCTCAAGGACAGTGCTCCCGGAGAGGCTCACTAGTAGAGAGTTTGTTGATCACGGATGAATGCGCAACTCGGTATCTCATTAGGTGATGTTTTCTTCCTGCGTTGCACGCTTTGTGCTCCTCCGAAAGATAAGTTCTTCGTAGTAGTTCAGACTTCGCCGCTACGGATGGTGTTGATCAATTCTGAGCGGACTGAATTTGCGCAGGCTAGTACTGCTCACGTGAAGGCTCAGCCGCAAATCTTTGCGTCTGAGCATATATTTCTAACTCATGACAGCTTCGTGGCCTGCGACCAAATAAGTCATGAATATTCGATTGAAAAGTTGCAGGCACAGCTCCTGCGCTACCCTTCTATAAGACGTGGAAAATTGCATGAAAATGCAATGCGGGTAGTTGGGCCAGCGCTTTGCGACAACCATCTTCTCCCACAAAAGTATGTCAAGGATTTAAAGGGGATATGGGTTTGGACGCCGACTAGTTAGTTAAGACTTCGCAGCTCATCCATGTAGTCTGCCCATCTTTGCATCATGCGAACGCGCTCTCCCAGGTGGGTGGTCCGGTTGTAAGCCCTGCCGTTCGGATCCTTGACTGCGTGCGCCAGCTGGTGCTCGATGATGTCGGGCCTGAACCCCAGCACCTCATCAAGTATTGTTCGAGCTGTGGCGCGGAAGCCGTGGCCGGTCACTGTGCCTACCTCGTAGCCCATGCGGCGCAATGCGGCGTTCAAAGCGTTGTCGGACATCGGGCGTTTCGCTGTTCTGGCGCTGGGGAACACGTAGCGCCCCTGGCCGGTGAGCGGCTGCAGCTCGGCCAGCACTGCGAGCGCCTGCCGCGATAGTGGCACCAGGTGCGGCTGCCGCATCTTCATGCGCACCTCGGGGATGCTCCAGCGCGCTGCGTCGAGGTCGAACTCGGACCACTCGGCCTGCCGCAGCTCGCCGGGACGGACGAACACCATCGGGGCAAGCGCGAGCGCGCATCGTGTGATGGGGCTGCCCATGTAGCCGTCGATCGCGCGCAGCAGCTGGCCCAGCTCGCGGGGATCCGTGACTGCGGGGTGGTGTCGCTGTGGCGCGGGCGCCAGCGCGCCGCGCAGGTCTGCCACTGGGTTTCTGCTGGCGCGGCCGGTGGCGATTGCATAGCGCATCACTTGGCCGCAGTTCTGCATGATCCGGTGCGCCGACTCGAAGGCGCCACGCTTCTCGATGCGCCTGGCCACTGCCAGGAACTCAGGAGCATCCAGTTCCGCCGCCGGCCGCGCGCCGATGTAGGGGAACACGTCGTTCTTGAACCATCCGACCACCTTCACGCGATATCCCTCCACCCAGCTGCGTTTTTCCAGCCACTCGTTGGCGATCACTTCGAAGGTGTTGGCGCCGAGCATTGCGCGCGCGGCGGCGGCAGCTTTCTTGTGCTCGCCCGGGTCGATCCCCTGGGCCAGCAGCTGGCGGGCCTCTTCGCGGCGCTGGCGGGCGAGGGCCAGTGGAACCTCGGGATAGACGCCGATGGCCAGCAGCTTCTCTTTCCCTGCGAATCGGTACTTCCAGCGCCAGTAGCGACCACCGTTCACGGCCACCATCAAATACAGGCCGCCCCCATCTGAGAGCTTCTGCGGTCGATCAGTGGGCTTGGCACGGCGTATTGCAAGGTCAGACAGGGGCATTGGGGGTATCTGTGTCAGCCGGTCGGCGAGATACCCCAATATGTACCCCCAACGTCGCAGGGCTTGATACGTTCACGTACGCACCGTGTCGCACATGAAAAAGGCCGAGAACCCTTGTTTTACGGGGGTTCCCGGCCTTCTCAGGACCTCGTCGGTCCGCTCATTGGTGGAGGTGGGCGGAATCGAACCGCCGTCCGGAAGCACTCCATCCCCAGCACTACATGCTTAGCCCTCCGTTAGATCTCGTTCCCAGGCAGCACGGTTGGCAAAGCGCACCTGGAAACCAGCCTGCTTTATCTGACCGGTAGCTGACAGGCAGCCACTACCGATGGTTCCGTGATAATGACCCTACACCTACGAGCACGGGCACAAGTAGGTTCGGGGGTTCGCCTTAGGCGGCTGTAGAACTACAACTAAAGCCAATTAAGCGGCGATAGCGAAGTCCGAACCGTAGTTGTCATCGTTGGCAACTAAAAGTTTGCTGCTGGATTAACGAGGAAAGCTGCCCCCTCGGCATGCGCCAAGCGACTTCGCGACCCCCGTCGAAACCAGTGCACCCCCGGGGAAAGCAGTAAAACGCTGACCGGCTCAGTGTAGGGATCGGCGCGCCCTGTCACAAGTAGTGAGATGCGCAGCGCTTACAGTGGCTTCAGTCCCGTACCGGACGGAACAGTCTGCAAACGAAGGAGCGATGCGATGGCGACAGGCAAGCCCCCACGTTCGAAACCTGCACGCGCGCTGCCGCGCAAGGCTGCTGCTAGCACGCAACATGCGGCGCGGCCGCGCGCTCCGCGTGCGCAGCAAGCCGGCGCCGAGGAGCCCAAGGCGACCCGCGTGCAAGGCAAGGCGCGTACGGTGATCTACATCCATGGCATCGGCAACAAGCCGCCGGCCGATGTGCTGCGTTGCCAGTGGGACAAGGCCTTGTTCGGGCGGCCCATGGGCGAGCGCACGCGGCTGGCGTACTGGGTCAATCGCGAGCGGTATCCAGTGGCCGAGCCGGGCAATTGCGATGCGCGCGATGTGGGTCCGGCGCTCAATCAAAGTGTGCAGCGCGCCTTGAGTACGCTTGGCCTGGTGCCGGGCGAACAGGACCTGCACCTGTTGGCAGACGCGCTGGCGCAGAGCGAGCAGGAACGTGCCGATCTGCATCGGCTGCTGGACGAGCTTCAGGGCACGTCCGTGCCCGGCAGCGTGCAGGCCAAGGGGGCCATCGATGCGATCAACCGGGTGTTGCTACGGCTGATTTCCGCCGCATTGTTGCAGGACGTACATGACCTGTTCTTCGTGCCGGACCGTGCGGCGCTGATACGCGAAAGTCTGGCGCAGCGGCTGCGCGCAGGCGGCGGGCCATTCGTGGTGGTGGCGCACAGCCAGGGTTCGATGATCGCCTTTGATGTGCTGCGCCAGCTGAAGGCCGCCGACTGCGAGGTCAGTTTGTTCCTCACCCTGGGCTCGCCACTAGGCTTGCCGCAGGTGCGTAGCATGTTCAAGCGCTGGACCGGCACGCGCAAACTGCCGTTCCCCGAGTGCGTACAGCGCTGGATCAATGTGGCAGAAACGCGCGACCCGATCGCGCTGGACCCGGACCTCACCGACGACATCGCCAATGCGAAAGGACGTTTCGAAAACCTGGCCGCTGCGCGTTTGAATCCGGACTGGCAGCACAACCCGCATTCGGCGTCGGGTTATCTGTCGATTCCGCAGGTGCGCGCCGCGGTGCGCCAAGCCGTGGGTGTGGGTTTCGATCAGCCGGTGTCCAATGCAGTGCTGATCAAGGACCTCAGCGAACAGCTGGAAGCGCATGGCCCGGAGTACCGACACGATGTGCTGATCGAACTGGATCGGCGCGTGTTGGGGCACGACCCCGCCGGTGTGCGCGCATTGCTGTTGCAGCATGTGCGTCAGGCCGCTGCGCGTACCACCGGCCTGAGCGGCGATGCGCTGGATGAGGCGATCGAGCTGGAAGACAGCCTGCAGCGTTTCGTGTCTGCGCGGCTGACCCGGTTCGAGATCGAATCGCTGCAGGATCGCTACCGCGCGTTGGGCTTTCGGCGGGTGTGGCGCGATGCCGGAAAACGCGCGTTGATCCATGTATCGGGTAACGTGCTGCATGCCGATGCGGCACGCACGGCGTATCGCGCGCGCGGGCAACAGATCGGTTGGGCGGTGATGGATACCGGCATCGCGGCCGATCACCCGCATTTTTTTTCGTCAAGGGTGAGCGCGACAACGTGGTGGCCCAGTGGGATTGCACGCGACGCGGTGCGCCCAAACGGCTGACCCGCGGCGATGGCACGGCGTTTACCCGGCTCGATCGGCATGGCCACGGCACGCATATCGCCGGCATCATCGCCGGGCAGTGCCGCGCGTCGATCCCGGATGCGAGCGGCACGCCCGGCCGTACGCTGGAAGTCTCCGGCATGGCGCCGGAGACCCAGTTGTACGGCTTCAAGGTGCTCGACGATGCCGGAAACGGGCGCGATTCGTGGACGATCAAGGCGGTGCAGCAGGTGGCCGACATCAACGAGCGCGCCGGCGAGCTGGTCATCCATGGCGTCAATCTGAGCCTGGGCGGCTGCTTCGACCCGGAGAGCTACGGCTGCGGGTTTACGCCGTTGTGCAACGAATTACGCCGGCTGTGGCGGCAAGGCGTGCTGGTGGTGGTCGCGGCCGGCAACGAAGGCCTGGCCTGGTTGATGCGCAACGACGGTGACGCATATGCGGCCAACATGGATCTGTCGATCAGCGACCCGGGCAATCTGGAAGACGCCATCGTGGTCGGCTCGGTGCACAAGAGCAGCCCGCACAACTATGGCGTGTCGTATTTTTCCTCGCGCGGGCCGACCGCCGACGGCCGCAGCAAGCCGGATGTGGTTGCGCCAGGGGAGAAGATCCTGTCGGCCTACTACGACTTCGACCCGAACGACCCGTCCAGCCTGATGGTGGAGATGAGCGGCACCAGCATGGCCGCACCGCATGTTTCCGGCGTGCTGGCGGGCTTCTTGTCGGCGCGCCGCGAGTTCATCGGCTTCCCGGACCGGGTCAAGCAATTGCTGCTGGATACCTGCACCGACCTGCAACGCGACCGCTATGTGCAGGGCAGGGGAGTGCCGAATTTGATGCGGATGCTTGGAGCGACGTGATTCGGAGCCGTGAGTCGGGATTGGGGATTGGCAAGAGCGGTGTGGCTTAGCCTCGCCGCTCTCCAGGTGTGGATCGCAAGCCAGCAGTGCAAAAAGCCACGCAAAACCGCTGTAGCCAATCCCTAATCCCGAATCCCAAATCCCGGCCCCTCAGGCATCACGATTATGCCGCCGCATTACGCGCTGCTTGTCGCGCTGCCAGTCGCGGTCCTTGGCGGCGTCGCGCTTGTCGTGATTCTGCTTGCCCTTGGCGAGGGCGATTTCCAGCTTGACCTTGTTGCTGCTCCAATACAGCGCGGTGGGCACCAGGGTGTAGCCTTCGCGCTCCACGCGGGTGAGCACCTTGTCGATCTCGGCCCGGTGCAGCAGCAGTTTGCGGTCGCGCCGTTCCACGGGCACCGTGTGGGTGGAGGCCTGGATCAGCGGCGTGATCTGCGCGCCGATCAGGTAGATCTCGCCCGAGCGCACATAGGCATAGCCATCGACGATGTTGGCGCGGCCGGCGCGGATCGCCTTGACCTCCCAGCCCTGTAGTGCCAGGCCGGCTTCGTAGCGTTCTTCCAGGTGGTATTCGTGGCGCGCACGCTTGTTCAACGCGATGGTTTTCGTGGCCTTCGCGCCGTTTGCTTTATCCTTGGTCTGTTTCTTGCTCATCCGCCCATTGTCGCCGATTCGGTGTCGTCAAACGATCTTCCGTCTTTCACAAGTTAGCGAATGCCTACCATCCGTCGCAGCGCCCTGGTCGAACACAGCGCCACCCGCATGTTCGATCTGGTCAATGATGTCGCCGCCTACCCGCGCCGTTTCGGCTGGTGCGACGCTGCCAATGTGCTTGAGCAGGACCAGGCGCACATCGTGGCGCGCCTGGATTTGGGGCTGGGCTCGTTCCGCACCTGGTTCACCACCGAGAACATCCTCGAGCGCCCGGAGCGCATCGTCATGCACCTGCGCGATGGCCCGTTCAAGCGCCTGGAAGGTTTGTGGGAGTTCCAGGCGCTGGGCGAGGGCGCCTGCAAGGTGAGTCTGACCCTGGAGGTCGAAACCAGCTCGCGACTGCTTGGCCCGGCGCTGGCGCTGGGGTTTCAGGGCTTGGCCGACCGCATGGTCAACGACTTCGTGCGCGTCGCCGACCGCGGCGACGTCTAGGGTGCGCGCCGGCATGCGTATCGAGGTCGTGCTGGCCTGGCCGGATCGCTACAGCTCGGTGCAACTGGAATTGCCGCAGGGCGCAACGGTAGCCGAAGCCGTCGCCACGTCCGGTCTGGCGTTGGAGCAGGCCCCTGCCGCGCATGCGGTGCACGGACTGATCGCGCGACCGGAGCAGGTATTGCGCGATGGCGACCGGGTCGAATTGCTGAGGCCGCTGTTGCTGGACCCGAAGGAGGCGCGGCGGCGGCGTGCCGGACCAAGCAAAAAAGCAGGCTCAAATAGCTAGCGATTCCCAGCGCTGCGAAGCAGGTCAGGTCGCTGCAAAGCCGGCGCTGCTGGCCTTTGCCCCGCAAAATCAGATGTGTTCTATGAGTCGAACGGGCCCGCTTGGACCTACGACATGCCGGACAAGGCGCGGCGGATCGGTCCTGGCGGCAGCCCTGCGAGGTCACTGAAGCGCCCTCTTGGCATCAGGCAAAACGAAAAACGCATCCGTTCGAAGGGATGCGTTTTGGTCCGATCAGACGATCACGACACCGTCGAGCAGCGGTATCAACGGCCGCGTTGCTTCTTCTTGTCGCGTGCCAGGTTGCGGCCGAACTGCTTGGGTGCGGCTTTGGCCAACTGCTCGTCCTGCGACGGGAAATAGTCGCCTTCCCAGCGCGCGACCTGTTCGTTCTCGAAGAACACCGTGAAATTCTTGATCTCGGTACGCGCCAGGCGGTCCACGCGCTGCGTGGAGGTGTAGTCCCAGCGCTGGGCATGGAACGGGTCGGGGATCGAGGGCGTGCCCAGCAACGCGCTGACCTGCTGCTTGCTCTGGCCTACCTGCAGTTGCTCCACGGCGTTCTGTTTGATCAGATTGCCCTGGTAGATCGGCTGCTTGTAGATGATGCCGCAGCCAGCGGTGGAAAGAGCAATGGCGGCGACCAGCAGGAGATTACGCATCGGGGATTAAGTGCTGAGGAAATCACGCCGATGATACACTTCCGCCGGTCGCCGCGACCCGTTTGATGGCAGCTGGCGCTAAATCGCCAATGAACGGAGAACGTATGGAAACCCACGACCTGCGCAAAGTCGGGCTCAAGGTGACCCATCCGCGCATGCGGATCCTGGAATTGCTCGAACAGAAGAGCAACCAGCATCACCTCAGCGCAGAAGACATCTATCGCCAACTGCTCGACCACGGCGATGAGATCGGGCTGGCCACGGTGTACCGGGTGCTGACCCAGTTCGAGGCGGCCGGCTTGGTGCTGAAGCACAATTTCGAAGGCGGGCAGGCCGTGTACGAGCTGGATCGAGGCGGTCACCACGACCATATGGTCGACGTCGATACCGGTCATGTGATCGAGTTCGAGAGCGAGGAGATCGAGGCGCTGCAGCGCCAGATCGCCGCCAAGCACGGCTACGAACTGGAAGAGCACTCGCTGGTGCTGTACGTGCGCAAGAAGCGTCCGCGCTGAGTTCGGTGTCTGCAGAGATGTAATGACGGGGCGGCTTCGGCCGCCTTGTGCGTGCTGGGGCGTGTTGGTGGGTTTGCTGCAGGCCCATGCCCCCATCCGCCCTTCGGGCACCTTCCCCCCGCAGGCGGGGGAAGGGAGCAGGTGGTGGTCGGTTGCAGTGCAACCGACGGATGCGGTGCAACCGACAGATCACGCGCAGCCAGGCATCGCTTCTCCCGCTGGCGGGAGAAGGTGGCGCGCAGCGCCGGATGCGGGGATACCGTTTGCGCCTGTTGCGCCTGTTGCGCCTGTCGTGGTCGCGTCGCAGAGGGCTTGCCCCCATCCGCCCTTCGGGCACCTTCCTCCGCAGGCGGGGGAAGGGGGCAGGTGGTGGTCGGTTGCAGTGCAACCGACAGATGCAGTGCAACCGACAGATCACGCGCAGCCAGGCATCGCTTGTCCCGCTGGCGGGAGACGGTGGCGCGCAGCGCCGGGTGCGGGGAGATACCGTTTGCGCTTGTTGCGCTTGTTGCGCTTGTTGCGCCTGTCGCGCCTGCCGTGGTCGCGTCGCGGAGGGCTCGCCCCCATCCGCCCTTCGGGCACCTTCCCCCGCAGGCGGGGGAAGGGAGCCTTGTCAGCCGGGAAGGGAGACTCGTCAGCGGGGGAGGGAACGGGGACTCTGAATTTGCGAGCGCTCGACGCGATCAGGCGCTCTGCAGTAGCTTGCGAGCCGCTGCGCGTGCTTCCTTGCTCACTTCCACGCCGCCCAGCATCCGCGCCAGCTCTTCCTGGCGGGCCTGCGGGCCGAGCAGTTCGACCGCGCTTTGGGTCATGCCGTCCACCGGCGCCTTGCTGACCCGGTAATGCGCGTGGCCCTTGGCGGCGACCTGCGGCAGGTGGGTGACGCACAGCACCTGGCGCTCTTCGCCCAGCGCGCGCAGTTTCTGCCCGACGATGTCGGCCACCGCGCCGCCGATGCCCGAATCCACTTCGTCGAACACCATGGTGGGCACGCTGTCCAGGCCCAGTGCGGCCACTTCGATGGCCAGCGAAATGCGCGACAGCTCGCCGCCGGAGGCGACCTTGCGCAACGCACGCGGGGGTTGCCCGGCGTTGGCGGCGACCAGGAATTCCACCCGTTCGGCGCCGTTGGGATCGGGGCGGGCGCCCTCGTGCGGCTGCAGCTGGATCAGGAACTGCCCGCCGCCCATGCCCAACTCGCCGATCAACGCGGTGGTGGCGGCCGACAACGCCTCGGCGGCGGTGGTGCGGCTGTCGCTGAGCGCGCCGGCCGCACTGCGCCAGGCGGCGGTGGCGGTTTCGATGTGCTTGTCGAGCTGCTGCAGGCGCTCGTCGGCGCCGCGCAGGCTCTCGACCTCGGCAGCCAGATGATCGCGATGCGCGGCCAGCTCGTCCGGCGTGACGCGGTGTTTGCGCGCCAGGTCGTGCAGACGGCCGAGGCGGCGCTCCATCGCCTCGAATTGGGCCGGGTCGGCCTCCAGGTCGTCGCGCACGCGGTCGAGCAGGGCCAGCGCTTCCTCGATCTGGATGACAGCGCTGTCCAGCAGCGCGTCCACCTCGCCCAGGCGCGGTTCGTGCTCTGCCACGCGCGACAAATCGTGGCGGCTGTCCTGCAACAGGCCCAGGGCGCTGGCGCCGTCGTCGCCGTTGAGCTGCTGGGCGACGCTGTCGCAGGCGCCGATCAGCGCGGTGGCGTGGGCCTGGCGGCGGTGATTGACGTCCAGTGCGGCAATCGCGGCCGGGTCCAGGTCCTCGCGCTCCAGTTCGGCCAGTTGGTGCTCCAGGAAGCCGATCCGGTCGGAGACATCGCCCTGCGCCGACAGCGCATCGCGCTCGTCCAGCAGCGCCTGCCATCGCTGGCTGGCCTGGCGCACCTGCTCGCGCTGGGCGCTGTTGCGGGCATAGGCATCGAGCAGGGCGAGCTGGCTGTGCCGGGCCATCAGCGCCTGGTGCTCGTGCTGGCCGTGGATTTCCACCAGCTTGGAGGCCAGTTCGGCCAGCTGCGAGGAGGTGACCGGGCGGCCGTTGATCCACGCGCGCGAGCCACCGTCGGCGCGGATGATCCGGCGCAGCTGGCATTGCGCCTCGTCGTCGAGTTCGTTATCGGCCAGCCAGCCCAGCCCAGGGTGCTCGGCCGGCAGCTGGAACTCGGCCGACAGTTCGGCGCGCTCGGCGCCATGACGGACCACGCCGCTGTCGGCGCGCAGGCCGGACAGGAAGCCCAGCGCGTCCACCATCAGCGACTTGCCGGCGCCGGTTTCGCCAGATACCACGGTCATTCCCGGCCCGAATTCCAGTTCGGTGGCACGGACAACGGCGAAATCCTTGATCGAGAGGTGTCTGAGCATGAGGTCGAGTGTGAATGCTTTGGGGAAGCTTAGGGTGGCAGGGGCAGACGGGGAATCGGACGCTTGCCATCCCCGGGGCCAGACATTATCTATGCGCTGTCTCACCGGATGATCCCATGCGCGCGTCCCAGTCCCCAATGCTCGACCCCCGCGCCCGCCAGTTGCTGCGCACCCTGATTGCGCGCTACATCCGCGACGGCGAGCCGGTGGGCTCCAAGACGCTGGCCCAGCATGCGGGGCTGGATGTCAGCCCGGCGACCATCCGCAATATCCTGGCCGACCTGGAAGACG
Organism: Xanthomonas sp. NCPPB 3569; assembly: GCF_041475645.2. Taxonomy (NCBI): domain Bacteria; kingdom Pseudomonadati; phylum Pseudomonadota; class Gammaproteobacteria; order Lysobacterales; family Lysobacteraceae; genus Xanthomonas; species Xanthomonas sp. NCPPB 3569. The sequence continues at coordinate 2,388,533 of NZ_CM192969.1, read as the reverse complement.
TCGGCCTGCTCAGCTCCCCGCATACCTCGGCCGGACGCGTGCCCACTGCGCATGGCTACCGGGTATTCGTCGACAGCCTGGTGCAGATGCAGCCGCCCGGCGAAGAAGAAGTGCGCCGGCTGCGCGCGGAGCTGGCCAGCGGCAACGGGACCCAGTCGCTGCTGGGCAGCGCCTCGCAGATGCTGTCGGCGATGAGTCATTTCGTCGGCGTGGTCAGCGCGCCGCGCCGCGAGCAGTTCGCGTTCCGGCATATCGATTTCGTGGCGCTGGATGCGCGCCGCGTGCTGGCGATCCTGGTGTTCGCCGACAACGAGGTGCAGAACCGCGTAATCGAGCCGCGGCGCGCCTACGAGCCAGCCGAGCTGGAACGGGTGGCCAACTACCTCAATGCGCAGTTTGCCGGGCGCGCGCTGGCCGATATCCGCGCCTGCCTGCTGCGCGAGCTGCGCATGGCCAAGAACGAGATGGAGCAGCTGCTGGCGCACAGCGTGGACCTGGCCAGCGAGGCGCTGGTGCCGGCCGATGCCGACGACATGGTGATGGCCGGGCAGACCCGGCTGATGGGCGTGCAGGACCTGTCGGACCTGGATCGCCTGCGCGAACTGTTCGAGGCCTTCGCCAGCAAGCGCGAGATCCTGCAGCTGCTTGAACGCACCATCCAGGCACCGGGCGTGCGCATCTTCATTGGCGAGGAGACCGGCATGGTGTCGCTGGAAGACGTCTCGCTGGTCACTGCACCTTACGCCGCCAATGGCCAGGTGCTGGGTGTGCTGGGGGTGATCGGGCCCAAACGCATGGCCTACGACCGGCTGATTCCGCTGGTGCAGACCGCCGCCGACGTGCTGGGCGCGGCCATGGAGTCGCCCGGCACGCGATAACCGGCATCGATCGGCGCGATGCTTTGCTTGAAACGCGCGCAGGCGCCCATATACGGGGTGACGTTGGGGCGGGCGTTCCGCTTGCCCGGGAACTGCACATGAACCAAGACCACCCCGAATTCGACTCCGAAGACCTGTCCCAGAATCCACCCGAGACCGATCCGCTCAAGGCCGAGATCGAATCGCTGCGCAGCGAGATCGCCCTGGTCAAGGCCGACGCCCTGCGCGAGCGCGCCGACCTGGAGAACCAGCGCAAGCGGATCGCCCGCGACGTGGAAAACGCGCGCAAGTTCGCCAACGAGAAGCTGCTCGGCGAACTGCTGCCGGTGTTCGACAGCCTGGACGCGGGGCTCACCGCCGCCGGCACCGAACCCAGCCCGCTGCGCGACGGCCTGGACATGACCTACAAGCAATTGCTCAAGGTGGCCGCCGACAACGGCCTGACCCTGCTCGATCCGGTCGGCCAGCCGTTCAACCCGGACCAGCACCAGGCGATCAGCCAGGGCGAGGCCGAAGGCATCGCGCCCGGCCACGTAGTGCAGGTGTTCCAGAAGGGCTACCTGCTCAACGACCGCCTGCTGCGCCCGGCGCTGGTAGTGGTCGCCAAGCACGACTGAACCGCAGCGCCGGCTGAACTGCCAGGCGCAGGCATGAAACACAGATGTGCGCCGGTGGCTTGAACACCTGCGCACCACCCCCACATCTCAGCCAGACCCGGCGTCGCCGGACACAGCTAAAGACTCATCAGGAGCGTATCCATGGGCAAGATCATTGGTATTGACCTCGGCACCACGAACTCGTGCGTGTCGATCATGGACGGCGGCAAGGCCCGCGTCATCGAAAACTCCGAGGGCGATCGCACCACGCCTTCGATCGTCGCCTACACCAAGGACGGCGAAGTGCTGGTCGGTGCCTCGGCCAAGCGCCAGGCGGTGACCAACCCGAAGAACACCTTCTACGCGGTGAAGCGCCTGATCGGCCGCAAGTTCACCGACGGCGAAGTGCAGAAGGACATCTCGCACGTGCCGTACGGCATCCTGGCGCACGACAACGGCGACGCCTGGGTGCAGACCAGCGATGCCAAGCGCATGGCGCCGCAGGAAATCTCCGCGCGCGTGCTGGAAAAGATGAAGAAGACCGCCGAAGACTTCCTCGGCGAGAAGGTCACCGAGGCGGTGATCACCGTGCCGGCGTACTTCAACGACAGCCAGCGCCAGGCCACCAAGGATGCCGGCCGCATCGCCGGTCTGGACGTCAAGCGCATCATCAACGAGCCGACCGCCGCAGCCCTGGCCTATGGCCTGGACAAGAACGGCGGCGACCGCAAGATCGCGGTGTACGATCTGGGCGGCGGTACCTTCGACGTCTCGATCATCGAAATCGCCGAAGTCGATGGCGAAAAGCAGTTCGAGGTGCTGGCCACCAACGGCGACACCTTCCTGGGCGGCGAAGACTTCGACAACCGCGTCATCGAGTATTTGGTCGATGAGTTCAACAAGGACCAGGGCATCGACCTGCGCAAGGATCCGCTGGCCCTGCAGCGCCTGAAGGACGCGGCCGAACGCGCCAAGATCGAGTTGTCGTCCAGCCAGCAGACCGAAGTGAACCTGCCGTACGTCACCGCCGATGCCTCGGGCCCGAAGCACCTCAACATCAAGTTGACCCGTGCCAAGCTCGAAGCGCTGGTGGAAGACCTGGTCAAGAAGTCGATCGAGCCGTGCCGCACCGCGTTGAACGACGCCGGCCTGCGCGCCAGCGACATCAACGAGGTGATCCTGGTCGGCGGTCAGACCCGCATGCCGAAGGTGCAGCAGGCGGTGGCCGACTTCTTCGGCAAGGAACCGCGCAAGGACGTCAACCCGGACGAAGCGGTGGCCGTGGGCGCCGCGATCCAGGGCGGTGTGCTGGCCGGCGACGTCAAGGACGTGCTGCTGCTGGACGTGACCCCGCTGTCGCTGGGTATCGAAACCATGGGCGGCGTGTTCACCAAGATCATCGAAAAGAACACCACCATCCCGACCAAGGCTTCGCAGACCTTCTCCACTGCCGAAGACAACCAGTCGGCCGTGACCGTGCATGTGTTGCAGGGTGAGCGTGAGCAGGCCCGCTTCAACAAGTCGCTGGCCAAGTTCGACCTGTCCGGCATCGAGCCGGCGCCGCGCGGCATGCCGCAGGTGGAAGTGTCCTTCGACATCGACGCCAACGGCATCCTGCACGTGTCGGCCAAGGACAAGAAGACCAACAAGGAGCAGAAGGTCGAGATCAAGGCCGGTTCGGGCCTGTCGGACGAAGAGATCCAGCGCATGGTCGCCGACGCGGAAGCCAACCGCGAAGAAGACAAGAAGTTCCAGGAGCTGGTGCAGGCCCGCAACCAGGCCGATGGTCTGATCCACGCCACCCGGACTGCGATCACCGAGCATGGCAGCAAGGTCGGCGGCGATGTGATCGGCAAGGTGGAAGCGGCGCTGTCGGATCTGGAGACCGCCATGAAGGGCGACGACAAGGCGCAGATCGAAGCACGCACCAAGACGCTGGAAGAAGCCGGCCAGTCGTTGTATGCAGCCGCTGCGGCAGCAGAGCAGGGCGGCAGCGCCGATGCGGCCAGCGGCAACGCGCAGGCCTCCAAGGCCGCCGACGACGTGGTGGACGCCGAGTTCACCGAGGTCAAGGACGACAAGAAGGCCTGAGTGGGGAATAGGGAATCGAGAATGGGAGGAGCGGTGCCGCGGCATCGCTCCTTCCCATTGTGTGACTCTCCCACTTTCGATTGCGATTTACCGAGGATGTGCGCTTTGAACGATTCCCGTTTCCCAATTCCCGATTCCCTGTCATGAGCAAACGCGATTACTACGAAGTGCTGGGCGTTGCCCGTGGCGCCAGCGACGAGGAGCTGAAGAAGGCGTACCGGCGCTGTGCGATGAAGCACCACCCGGACCGCAATCCTGGCGATGCGGCTGCCGAAGCGGCGTTCAAGGAATGCAAGGAAGCCTACGAAGTGCTGTCCGATGGCAACAAGCGGCGCGCCTACGACGCGCACGGCCATGCGGCGTTCGAGCACGGCATGGGCGGTGGTGGCGGGCCAGGTGGCCCGGACATGGGAGATATCTTTGGCGATATCTTCGGCAATATTTTCGGCGGTGGCGCCGCCGGTCCGCGCGCTGCGCGACGTGGTGCCGACGTCGGTTACGTGCTGGAACTGGATCTGGAAGAAGCCGTTGCCGGCATCGAGCGCCGCATCGAGATTCCCACGCTGGTCGAATGCGCGCCTTGCCACGGCAGCGGTTCGGAAGACGGCAAGGTCGAGACCTGCGGCACCTGCCATGGGCGCGGCCAGGTACGCATCCAGCGCGGTATCTTCGCCATGCAGCAGAGCTGCCCGCATTGCGACGGCCGCGGCACGCTGATCCAGAATCCGTGCAAGACCTGCCACGGCGCCGGTCGCGTGGAAGAAGACAAGGTGCTGTCGATCAAGGTGCCCGCCGGCGTGGATACCGGCGACCGGATTCGTCTGGCAGGCGAGGGCGAGGCCGGTCCGGCCGGCACGCCGCCGGGCGATCTGTATGTGGAAGTGCGCGTGCGCGAGCATGCGATCTTCCAGCGCGACGGCGACGATCTGCATTGCGAAGTGCCGATCCGCATTTCGCAGGCCGCACTCGGCGATACCGTCCGCGTGGCGACCCTGGGCGGCGAAGCGGAGATCCGCATCCCGGCCGAGACCCAGACCGGCAAGCTGTTCCGTCTGCGCGGCAAGGGCGTGCGTTCGGTGCGTAGCCGCAGCGAAGGCGATCTGTATTGCCGCGTGGTGGTGGAAACGCCGGTGAATCTCACCGCCGATCAGCGCGAACTGCTGCAGCAGTTCGAAGCCACGTTCACCGGTGAGGATGCACGCAAGCATTCGCCCAAGTCGGCCACCTTCATCGATGGCGTCAAGGGGTTTTGGGATCGGATGACGTCCTGACCCAGGCGGCGTGATGTCATGATGGCCCGGCGTGCGGCTTGCTGCACGTCGGGCTTTTTTTGGTTTTTCCCGGTAGGTCGCACGCGACGTGGCCGATGTGCGACGACGCTGCAGATGCAACGCGATAAGCGCGTGAGAATGGCCGGTCGGCGCATGCTTTTCAGCAACGCCTCGGGGTGGGATTTCCAGGGACATGCACGCACATGGCACCTGCGTTTTGGAGCATCGTCCGTGCCTTCAGACGCCACGCTGCTGCCCGCAATGCGAGCCAAAGCCATCCCTGATCGTGCATTCGGGCCCTTGGATTGCAGCATCGTCGATGCGTCTCAGCGTCTGACCTTGTGCAACGACGGTGTTGCCGATCGTGCTGCACTGGCGGCTTTGAGTCTCTGGCCTTGGTGTACGTGACCGAATGCGCGTGTTCAACAGTGCCGTGCCGGCGACATCGTTCGTCCACGACATCCTTGCAAGGTTGCGCGGATAATCGGTGCCATCCTTTCCAGCACGGCCGCCCGCATGAGCGATGCAACCGACAGCCACCTCGTCCATGGTCGCCGCCAGCGTCCGGACGGCCCTTCGCCGATCGATGTGATTTCGGTGCAATCGCAATTGGTCTACGGCCATGCCGGCAACAGCGCTGCGGTGCCGCCGTTGCGCGCCCTGGGGCTGCGTGTGGCCGAAGTGCCCACCACGTTGCTGAGCAACGCGCCGTTCTACGCGACCCTGCGCGGGCGCATCCTGCCGGCCGACTGGCTGGCGGATTTGTTGCTGGGCGCCACCGAACGCGGCTTGCCGCAGCGTGCCCGCATGCTGGTGTCCGGCTATTTCGGCAGCCTGGCCAACGGCGAAGCCTTCGCCGACTGGTTGGAGCAGACCTTGCCGCAGGCGCCGCAGCTGCGCTATTGCCTGGACCCGGTGATTGGCGACACGCACACCGGCCCGTATGTAGAGCCCGGGCTGGAGCGCGTGTTCGCCGAGCGTTTGCTGCCGCACGCCTGGCTGGTAACGCCCAACGCATTCGAGTTGGGGCGGTTGACCGGCCTGCCGAGTCTGCAGCAGGGCGATGCCATCGTTGCCGCGCGCGCGTTGCTGGCGCGGGGGCCGCAGTGGGTGCTTGCACACAGCGTGGCCGGTGCTGCGGGTGAGCTGGTGACCCTGGCGGTCAGCGATGCGGCGGTGTATCGCTGGGCCAGCCCGCACCTGCCGGTCGATGTGGCAGGCACCGGCGATGTGCTGATGGCCCTGCTGATCGGGCTGCTATTGCGCGATGTGCCGTTCGAGCAGGCGGTGGGGCATGCGCTCAGCGGGGTGCATGGCGCCCTGGAAGCGACGCTGGCCGCAGGTTTCGAGGAATTCGACGTGCTGGCCGCGGCGCCGGCCGCACTTGCCGCGACGCCGCGATTTGCCGTCGAGCGATTGGCATGATTGCGCAGCCGGTGATCGGCATCGTCGGCATCGCCGGTGCGTATGGGCGTTGGCTGGCGCAGTTCCTGCGCACGCGCATGCAGCTGGAAGTGATCGGGTTCGATCCGGCCGACAGCGGCAGCATGGACGAAGCCACACTGGCGCAGCGTGCGGACGTACTGATTTTCGCCGCTCCGATTCGCCATACCGCCGCACTGATCGAACGGTATGTGGAACTCGCCGGCGCGCGCGCTGCAGCGCAGTTGTGGCTGGATGTCACCTCGATCAAACAGGCGCCGGTCGCCGCAATGCTGACCTCGCAGGCGGACGTGGTCGGCCTGCATCCGATGACTGCACCGCCAAAATCGCCGACCTTGAAGGGGCGCGTGATGGTGGTCTGCGAAGCGCGGCTGCGGCACTGGTCGGCCTGGGTGCAGACCTTGTGCAGCGCGCTGCAGGCCGAATGCGTGTACGCCACGCCGGAGCACCACGACCGCGTGATGGCGCTGGTGCAGGCGATGGTGCATGCCACTCACCTGGCGCAAGCCGGCACCCTGCGCGACTACGCACCGCTGCTGGGCGAGCTGCGCGCGCTGATGCCGTATCGCTCGGTATCGTTTGAGCTGGATACCGCAGTGATCGCGCGCATTCTTTCGCTCAATCCCTCGATCTACGAGGACATCCAGTTCGGCAACCCGTACGTGGGCGAGATGCTCGACCGCTTGCTGCTGCAATTGCAGCAGCTGCGTGCGCTTGTGGCGCAGGGCGACGATGCCGCGCGTGCGCAGTTCCGCACCCAATTCCTTCACGACAACGCGCAAGCCTTGCAGCACGACGCGCTTGCAGCAGCCAATTACACCTACGAGCGCGTGGGCTACCTGCTGGCCGATCTCACCGAGCCGTTGATACTGAGCGTGTACCTGCCCGAGGACCAGCCCGGCTCGCTGCGCGCCTTGCTGCATGTGTTCGAGCGGCATGGAGTGAACCTGTCCTCGATCCACTCATCGCGCACGCCAATGGGCGAGTTGCATTTCCGTATCGGCTTCGAGGTGGCAAGCGATCGTGCCGCATTGGCGCAAGCAGCAAGCGAGATCGATCGCAGCGGGATCGGTCGGGTGCTGGAGCGTTCCGGTGGCTAGTGGCGCGACCAAGCCCGCCCATTGTGATCGATTTCATCCACACAGGGTGTGGATGAAACTTGTACAAGCGTGTGGATAACTGCGGCTAGCCCTTGCAGCGCAAGGGCCAGGTAGTGGGTGGTCAAAAATTGACCAGTGCCGCCTGAGGCAGCTAACTACATGACGGCGCCAGCTTCCGAGCGCCGCCGTGCCACGAATTGTCTACTACGTCCTGATTATTCATGCGCCGCCCACGTCTGCAAGGCGACCACGCGCGCAGGGTTGACTGCCGTTCCTAGAGCGCGGAAAGGCGCAGCTCGCCGCCGTCGGTGACGAAGCGCTGCCCCTGACGTTGCAGATGTCGGCCGTCGGGAAGCTCGTAACGCGGCGCCGACTGTGGGTTTGCGCGCGGTTGTTGCTCGTCGCGAAATTCGATGATGACATAGGGCTCGCCATCTGCACCGATTGCGGGAAATTGCCGGAAAGACATACGCACCTCCGAAAGTTCCTAAGGTTGCAGTGCAGAGTTCGATGGATCCGCACGCCCGGCGTCGAGCCGGTATGGCGAGCATGCGCACGCGAGTGTTACCCAGATGTCGTGATGCAGTGAGGTCTGCAAGACCGGTTGGTTGAGCTCGTCAGGCGAGGTGGCGATCGTGTCTGGCCGCTCCGACAAGCGGCTGGGTACACGTGTGTTGCATGGGCGGCTGCCTGGCAGCAGACACCTGCACTATCGGGATCGATAAGGCTTCAGGCACGCTGAAACGTCGCTGGGCACAGCAGCCAGACACCTGCGGGGCGGTTGAATGCGTCCGTCGCGTAGGCTTTGCTTGAACCCAACGGATACCACGTTGCGGCACCGCGAAGTCACTTGCACAACGGCGCGATGGCTGCGGCATCACCGCGTCCGCCCGACGCACAGCCGCCCCGTCAACGGCTTAGCTGCAACGCATCCCGGTCGGCGGTGGCCGCCGCCAGTTCGGCACGCGCGGAGGCGATGCGCGCCTGCGCATCGATCAGGCGTACGCGTGCGTCGTTGGCGGTCTCCTCGCGCTGGTTGACCAGGAAAAAGTCACCCGAGCCCAGCTCGAAGCGCCGCCGCTCGGCCGCGGCCAGGCGGTCTGCCAGGCCGCGTTCCTCATCGGCGATCTTGGCCAGCCGTTCGGCGGCGTTGAGCGAGATGACGATCGATTCCACTTCGATCGAAATCTGGTCGCGCAGAAAACGGCTGCGCTGATCCAGCGCTTCGATCTCGGCACGCGCTTCGGCCACGCGGCCCCTGGCGGCGCGGTTTTCCAGCGGCACGCTGAAACGGAAGCCGATGATGGCGTCGGTCAGCGACCGGTTCGGGCCGCCGACGCCGGGCGGGCCCAGATCCTTGCTGACTTCCACGCTGACATCCAGGCGCGGTTTGAGATCATTCTGGGCCAGCATCAGCCGTGCGGTGGCCTGGTCGATGCGGGTCAGCACGGCGCGGTAATCCGGGCGCTCCACCGGCGCGGTGATCTTGCTGGCGCCGGCCAGTCCTTCCAGCGCCGTGGTGTCGGCCGGCAGGCGTTCGGCGGACACGATCAGCGGCATGCCGGCGTCGTCGCGCAAATACAGCGACAAGGCGTTGGCCGCATTGGCGAAGTCCTGTTCCGAGCGCACCACCAGGGCGCGACGACGCACCAGATTCTGGTCGTTTTCGGTCAGCAGGATGGTGGGGCGCGCACCAAGCGTGACCTGGCGCGAAATCGCATTGCGGCGTTGCTCGGCCAGTTGCAGCAGCTCGTTGTAGGCGCGCAACTTCAACCCGGCGGCGACCCAGTTCTGGTACGCATCCACGGCGCGCCGCTGCACGCCGATGGCCACCATTTCCGCCTCGTACTTGGCCACATCGATATCGGTGCTGGCGATACTGCGCTTGGTGCGGCGTTCGTCGATCACGCGGTCGCGCAGCAGCGCGTACAGCGCGCCGACCTTCACTTCGCCGCCGCGATCGGTATAGGACTTGTCCTCGTAGATCGGGAAGGAGCCACGCGAGGAGCGGTAGCCACCGTAGTAATAGCCTCCGTTCTCTTCGAACGGCCGCTTGACCCCGGTTTCGATCGTGCTGCCGTCGTAATAGCCGGCCTCGCGCGAACGGCCTTCGATGTCGAACACCGTGTCGAAGGCGCCATCGGCCGAGATGCCCTTGCCTTCGGCCTGGCGCACCTTCGCCAGCGCTTCGACGATCTGCGGTGCGGAGCGTGCCGACGACTGCAGTACCTCATCCAGGGTCAGTGCAGCGGTCTGGGCGAGTGCCGCAGCGGGGCAGAGTGCGATCAACAGGACGACAAGACGGCCGATCATTTCTTGCCCGTCGCTTCGTCTTCGGACTTGGGTGTGGCCGGCTTGGCCTTGCTCTCTTCCTGCGTGGTCGCAGCCGGGCGCCGGCCGAATTCCAGCGGGAAGTTGTTGAGCTGGCGCCACAGTTCGTAGCCGACCTTGACCGTTTCGCCCTGCACCCAGCCGCGCACCTTGCCGCCCTGGCGGGCGAATTCCTGCGCCGGCCACGCCGGCTTGCCCGGCATCGGCTCCACCAGGATGCGGAACAGCCCATCGGGCGCGGCGTTGGGGTCGATGGCGCGCACCCGGCCGTCGAACATGCCGTGCGCCACCGACGGCCAACCGCTGAACTGGATCGCCGGCCAGCCTTCGAATTCCAGCCGCACCGGGCGGCCGGGGCGGATCAGCGGCACGTCGCGGCCGTCGATGTACAGCTCGACCGCGCGTTCCACCCGTTCCGGCGCGATCACCGCCAGCACGGTGCCCGGCGAGACCATGGCGCTGCCGCTGGCGGCATTGAGCTGCTGCACGCGGCCGTCGCGCGGGGCGCGCACCAGCTGCGCAGACTGGCGATTCAACTGGATGTCGATGCGGGTCAGCTTGGCGCGCGATTCGGCCAGCTTGGCGTCGGCTTCGGCCACCTTGATCTGGGTCAGCTCGTAGTCGCGGCGGCCGGCCAGGCCTTCGGCCAGCAATTGCCTGCTGCGCGCCACATCGATGCTGGCCACCGCACGCGACTGCTGGATGGCGGCGATTTCCGCCTGTGCCTGCGCGCGTTCGCTGGCCAGGCGGGTGAGCAGGTCCGGGTCCAGGTCGCCGACACGCGCGATTGGGTCGCCCTTGGACACATGCTGGCCGTCATGCACGTACCAGCGCTCGACGCGGCCCGGCACGAAGGCGGTGACCGGCTGCTGGCGGTCGCTGGGATCCAGCGACACGACCTGGCCCTTGCCGCTGGCGGTCTGCACCCACGGCGCCAGTGCCAGGATCGCCGCAGCGATGCCGATGCCGATCAGCAGCATCCAGGCCACTGCCTTGGCGATGCTGGGCGGACGCATCGCCGCCAGGGTGGGGAAGTGCGCCAGGCGATCAGGAGCGTGCGGCATGCGACACCTCCTGCGTGGATGCGATCAGCTCGGCGCGCGTGGCGTAGCGTTGCTGGCGCTCCGGCTCCAGCCGGAACCAGCCATCCAGGGTGATGTTCTCCGGCCGCCCGGTGCACAGCAGCACCGTGGTTCCTGCATCCTTCAAGCGTCGCAGAACCTGGGTCAGGCGCTCGGCCGGGATCAGGTCGTACAGCTGCGACAGCATCAACACGCGCGGGCGCACCAGCAGTGCATTGGCCAGTTTCAGCGCCATGACCTCGCCAATCCACAATGGGAAGCCGGACGCGGCAAGCCGGGTGTCCAGGCCTTGCGGCAACGCGGCGATGCGTGCGCGCAGGCCCACCGCATCGATGGCTTGCAGCATCGCTTCGGAGGTCACATCGGCCGAGGCCATTGCCAGATATTCGCGAATGGTGACTTCCACGATGGTCGGGCGGTCGAGCACGGTGACTTCCGAACGCAGCAGGTACATATCGAAGGTGGCCATGTCCGCGCCACCCACCATCACCAGCCCGCGGTCGGGAACGACGTGGCGCTTGAGCACCATGGCCAGCAGGCGCTCGGCACCGCCATCGGCCAGCGTGACCAGCTGCTCGCCGGCTTCCAGCGCGAAATCGAAACGCGCGCCCTCGATCACCACCCCGTCCAGGCGGACCCCGCTATTGCGCGGCGCCTCGCCGGCGGCAAGCACCGGGCGCTCCTGGGGGATGGCGTACAGCAGCGACAATTCCTCCGCGCTGGCCACCAGGTCGTAGAACGTGTCCAGGTAGCTGCCCAGCTGTGCAATGCCGTAGAACACCGCACTCAGAATCAGTTCGGCTGCCACCAGCTGGCCGATCGACAGCTCGCCGCGCAGGATCAGGCTGCCGCCCAGCGCCAGCAGCGCCGCGCTGGCCACCGCATAGGTGAGCAGGAAGGCCAGCGTCTGGGTGAAGGTGTAGCGGAAGTGGCGCCGATGCCGGTCGACATAGTCGGCGGTCACCTTTTCCGAGCGATCCATCGCGAAGTTGAGATGGCGGCTGGATTTGTAGAACCCGTTGGAGCCGCCGACGCTTTCCAGCCAATGCGCGGCGTTGTGCTTGGCCTGGCTCAGTTCGACCGCCGAGCGGATCGAGCCGCGCGACCAGATCATCCAGATCGAGAAGATGGTCAGCAGCAGCAGCGCGTTGAAGCCGAGGAAGAACGGGTGATAGAAGCTGGTGACGATCAGGCCGACCGCCGACTGCAGCACGATGGTGAACGCGCCGACCGCCAGGCTGGGCACTGCCTTCTGCACCACCACCAGATCGAAGTAGCGGTTGAAGACATCGCCGCGGTTCTGGTCGGCGAAGAACGGGTTCTGCGCATGCACCGCACGCACGGTGATCTCCGCCACCACGCGTGCGAACAGGCGACGTTCGAACAGCGCCATCACCCACACCCGCATCGCGCTCAGTGCCGCCACCAGCAGCAGCAGGCCCAGCAGCAGGCCGGACAAGGTCCACAGCGGCGTGGGCAGCGCGGTGTTGGCAACGCTGTTGATCAGCAACTGCACCGAGATCGGCGTGGCCAGCGACAGCAGGCTGATCGCAACGCCGTACACCAGGGTCAGGCGCACATACGGCATGTCCGGGCCGACAACTTCCGTCAGCCAGCTCGCCGCTTCCCGCCATCCAATCCGCTTGGCCGCCATTCGATATCCGTTGATGAGTTCAGTGAAGCATTGACGAGTTGCCGGCCCGCAAACAAGGCCGAAGCGCTTATGTGCCGCATAGGATTTTCCTATGCAGCCACCGCGCGCAGCAGATCGGCGATCAAACCGAAGGCTGGTGCGCGACCGGCGCCCTGGCGCCAGAGCAGACCGATCTCCCTATAGTAGCGCCCGCCTTTGACCGGCCGAACCACCACGTCGTCGCCTTCGCGGATTTCCTGGCGCACGTACAGGTCCGGAAGCAAGGCAAGACCCATGCCCATGCCGGCCATCTGGCGGATCGCGTCCAGGCTGGTGCCTTCGTAATCGCGCAAGACATTGGCACCCACCTCCATGGCGATCGCGGCAACCTGTTCTGCCAGTCGGTATTCCGGCATCAAGGTCAGCAGGTTGGCGCCGCGCAGGTCGGCCGGGGTGATGCAGGCCTTGGTGCGCAGCGGATGATCGGCAGCCATGGTCACATGCAGCAGTTCGCGAAACAGCCGCTCGCTGTGCAGGCCGCGGCCGGCCACCGGCAGTTGCGCGAGGACCAGGTCGTGCGTGCCGTTGCTCAGGTCGGCGGCGAGGGCGGTTGGCAGGCCTTCGCGCACATGCACGCGCAGGGCCGGATGCTCGCGATGCAAGCGTGCCACCAGGCTGGGCATCAGATAGGCGCCGAGCGTGGGCGAGACGCCGAGGCGGATGGTGCCGATCAAGGTATCGGCGGCCGTGGCGCGGACCTCTTCCAGATCGGTGACATCGAGCAGGATGCTGCGTGCGCGGTCGAGCAGCTCGCGACCGAGCGGGGTCAGGATTGCCTGCGCGCCGCGCTCGAACAGCGGCGCGCCGATGATCGCTTCCAATGCGCGGATCTGTTGCGACAACGATGGCTGCGAGACGCCCATCTGCTCGGCGGCACGGGTAAAGCTGCCGGTATCGGCCAGCGCGACGAAATAGCTCAGCTGGCGAAGAGTGGTTTTGGGGCGGGGCATGGGGTCACATCGGATTGCGTGGGAGCGCACGGCCGGCGTGGCCGGTGAGACAAGACGGGCCACGTGCGGCGGGCGAGTGCAGCGGCAGCGCGTCCGGCGAGGGTGGGCGAACCGCGGTCACCGCAGTGTACGAGCGGCGCAGGCCGATGCCGAGCGAAGGCCGCGCCCGTCTCGCGGCGAGCGCAGTCGTTTCGCTGGCTGCGCCAGGTGCCATCGCTGGCACGACGGCGCCTGGCGACGCTCATTGGTCGATGAACTGCAGCCGCGCCAGCTCCGCATACAGACCGCCTTCGGCGATCAACTGCGCATGCGTACCCTGCGCAACGATGCGCCCGGCATCCATCACCACGATGCGGTCGGCCTTGAGCACGGTGGCCAGGCGGTGCGCGATCACCAGCGTGGTGCGGCCTTGCATCAGCCGCTCCAGCGCCTGCTGCACGGCGCGCTCGCTTTGCGCATCGAGCGCGCTGGTGGCTTCGTCCAGCAGCAGGATCGGCGCGTCCTTGAGCAGCGCACGTGCAATCGCCACGCGTTGCTGCTGGCCGCCGGACAGGCGCGTGCCGCGCTCACCCAGTTCGCTGGCGTAGCCCTGGGGCAGGGCGCGGATGAACACATCGGCTTCGGCCGCCGCCGCCGCCGCTTCCACCTCGGCATCGCTGGCCTGCAGGCGCCCGTAGCGGATGTTGTCGGCCGCGCTGGCGGCAAACAACGTGGGTTGCTGCGGTACCAGCGCGATGTGCTCGCGCAACAGGACCGGGTCGACCTCGCGCAGGTCGATGTCGTCGATACGCACCTTGCCGCTGTCCGGGTCGTGGAAACGCAGCAGCATCGACAGCACCGTGCTCTTGCCCGCACCGGACGGACCCACCAGCGCCACGGTTTCGCCGGGGCTGACATGCAGGTCGAACCCGTCCAGCGCCGGCGCGTCCGGGCGTTGCGGGTAATGGAAGACCACCCGGTCGAAATGGATCGCGCCGCGCAGCGGCTGCGGCAAGGCCTGCGGCGTGGCCGGCGCCACGATCAGCGGTTGTTCGTCGAGCAATTCACTCACTCGGCCCATGCCGCCGGCGGCACGCTGCAACTCGTTCCAGACCTCGGCCAGCGCCCCGACCGAACCGCCGCCGATCATCGCGTACAACACGAACTGGCCGAGCGTGCCGGGCGTCATGCGGCCAGCAATCACATCGTGCGCGCCAAGCCACAACACCGCGACGATCGCACCGAAGATCAGCATGATCGCCACCGCGGCCACGGTGGCCTGAGTGCGGATGCGCACCTTCGCGGTGTCGATGGCGGTCAACAGTGCCGTACTGAAACGTTGGCTTTCGTAACGCTCGCGCGCATGCGCCTGCACGGTGCGCACTGCGCCCAGGGTTTCGGCCGCCAGCGTATTGGCATCGGCCACACGGTCCTGGCTTGCGCGCGAAATCTTCTGCAGGCGGCGTGCACCCAGCACGATCGGCAGCACTGCCAGCGGGATGCCGATCAAGGTGAAGCCGGCCAGCCGCGGGCTGGTGACGAACAGCATGACGATGCTGCCGATCACCGTGACCGAACTGCGCAAGGCCACCGACATGGTGGTGCCGATCAGCCCACGCAGCAATTCGCTGTCGGCCGACAGGCGCGACACCAATTCGCCGCTGCGGCTACGGTCATGAAATCCGGCGTCCAGGCCGATCAGGTGCGCATACAGCCGGCCGCGCAAGTCGGCGACCACTTTTTCGCCCAGCAGTGCGACGAAATAGAAGCGCGCCGCCGTTGCCAACGCCAGCACGACCGAGACTGCGAACAGCAGCGAGAACGCCTGGTTGATCTGCGCATCGCCGGAGAAGCCTTGGTCGATCATGCGCTTGACCGCTGCGGGCAGGCTCAGCGTGGCGGCAGCGGAAATCGACAGTGCGACCAGCCAGGCGGCGAACAGGCCGCGCTGGCGTTGGACGAGTGGCCACAAGGTGCGCAGGCTGCCCAGCTTCCGCAACGGGCTGGGACGTGCAGCGGCTGGCTCGGTCATGCGGCTTCCGGGGTTGAGAGATGGACACGATTGCGAGTGGCGTCGCACAGGCGGGTTTTCAAGCCGGCGAGCTGATCGGCAGGCAGTTGCACGCGCAACGCTGCACCCTCGGCGTCGAAGTGTTCATCCAGTTTGTCGGCATGGAAGGCCGCCAGTGCTGCGTGCACCAGGCCCAGATCGTCGAACCGGCACTGTACCTGCACCAGCGACAACGCGATCAGTGGTTGTCGCGTTGCCAGCCGCAGGCACTCGGCCGCGGTACCGCCGTAGGCGCGCACCAGCCCGCCGGCACCGAGCTTGATGCCGCCATACCAGCGCGTGACCACCACCACCACCCGATCGAAGCCCTGGCCATCGATGGCGGCCAGGATCGGCCGGCCGGCGGTGCCGCTTGGCTCGCCGTCGTCTCTCCAGCGCATGCGCGGGAGCCTCCAGTGCGGCAGCGTGGGCCAAAAAGCGACTGTGCTTGATGTCCAGACTGTGGTGCGCATCAGCGGCGAGGGTATCGAGCATCGCCGCCATTCTATGCGAGGCGGTACGGCGGATTGCCGCAGCCATCGTGACTGCCGTTGCAAGCTGGCAACACCGCGCCGTGTACGTGCCATCGTGCTGCAGCACCTGCGCAGGGTCGCAGTGACGACAGGTGTTGCGACCACGTGGCATCGTGCTTGCCGACGCCGCTGCAGCCGCGACGTGCGCCTGTCATCGTGGGTCGGGCGACCAGAGAGCGGCGCCTCGGCAAGCCGGCCGACGCGCGGTGAGACGACGTTTGTCTTGGCTGCTTTCGCTCACACCAGGGTGGAGCGACGCTTCTCGTCGATCCACTTCGATGCCTGCGCGGGCGTGTAGTGCTGCATCCATTCGAGCATCTGCTCGATATCTGCGCCGTACCACAGGTCGGTACGTTGATCCGGATGCAGGAAGCGCTCTTCCACCATGCGATCGATCATGCCGATCAGCGGCGCGTAGAAATTTGCGATATCCAGGAAGGCGCAGGGCTTGTTGCCGATGCCGAGCTGCCGCCAGGTCAGCATCTCGAAGATCTCTTCCATGGTGCCGAAGCCGCCGGGCAGGGCGACGAAGCCATCGGACAACTCGAACATGCGCATCTTGCGCTCGTGCATCGAGCCGACGATCTCCAGTTCGGTCAGGCCGCGGTGGGCCACTTCCCAGTCCGCCAGTTGCTTGGGGATCACGCCTGTGACCTGGCCGCCGGCAGCGAGGACGGCGTTGGCCACCGTGCCCATCAGACCGACGTTGCCGCCGCCGTAGACCAGTCGCAGGCCTTGCTCGGCAATGCGCGTGCCCAGGGCAGTGGCGCGTTCGGCATAGGCCGGTTTGTTACCGGCATTGGAGCCGCAATAGACGCAGATGCTTTTCATGGGATTCGGAATTGGGGATTGGGGATTCGTAAAAACGGGCGCCCGATGCGTCGATGCCATCTAGAGGCCCGCCGAAATGAACGTTGCGGATTGTTTTGACCGTGCCTGAAAAACATAACGCCGGGTTTTTAGCCCGGCGTCATGTGCTTGCCGGGAGAGGATCAGGAGAGGGAGTCGTTTACGAATCCCCACGCCCGAATCCCGAATCCCGGTCTTAGTTTGCCTTGTGGATCGCGCGCTTGCTGACCGCCATGGCGGCGTCGTGGATCGCTTCGGACAGCGTCGGATGGGCGTGGCAGATACGCGCCAGGTCGTCGGCCGAGCCGTTGAATTCCATCGTCAGCACACCTTCGTGCACCAGCTCGGACACGCCCACGCCCACCAGGTGCATACCCAGCACGCGGTCGGTTTCGGCATCGGCGATCACCTTGACGAAGCCGGCCGGCTCGCCCATGGCCACCGCGCGACCGATCGCCGCGAACGGAAAGCTGCCGGCCTTGTAGGCAACGCCTTCGGCCTTCAACTGCTGCTCGGTCTTGCCGACCCAGGCAATTTCCGGCTCGGTGTAGATGACCCACGGAATGGTGTCGAAGTTAACGTGGCCGGGCAGGCCGGCGATCAGTTCGGCCACCGCGATGCCTTCCTCGAAGCCCTTGTGCGCCAGCATCGGGCCGCGCACGCAGTCGCCGATCGCCCACACGCCATCGACGCCGGTGTGGCAATGGCCATCGACCTCGATCTGGCCGCGGTCGGTGACCTTGACCCCGGTGCCCTCGGCCAGCAGGTTCTTGGTCGCGGCCTTGCGGCCCACGGCCACCAGCAGCTTGTCCACGGTCAGGGTCTGCTCGCCGGTCGCGTCGGTGTAGCTCAGCACCACCTGCTTGGCGTCGCCGCTGCCGGTGATCTCGGTCTTGCTGACCTTGGCGCCCAGCTTGATGTCCAGGCCCTGCTTCTTGAATTCCTTCAGTGCGGTCTTGGCCACTTCGGCATCGGCCAGCGCCAGGAAGTCCGGCAGCGCTTCGAGGATGGTGACCTCGGCGCCCAGGCGCTTCCACACGCTGCCCAGCTCCAGGCCGATCACGCCGGCACCGATGACGGCCAGACGCTTGGGCACGGCGGTGAAGTCCAGGCCGCCGACGTTGTCGACGATGGTGTCGCCGTCGAACTTGGCGAACGGCAGTTCGATCGACTCCGAACCGGCCGCCAGGATCACGTTGGTGCCCTTGAGCTCGATCTCGCCGCCTTCGTGCTGGCTCACCTTGACGATGCTGCCCGGCTGCAGCTGGCCGAAACCGTAGTACGGGGTGATCTTGTTGGCCTTGAACAGCATCGCGATGCCGCCGGTGAACTGCTTCACGATCTTGTCCTTGCGGCCGATCATGGTGGGCACGTCCATCTTGGCGTCGTTGAAGCTGATGCCGTGGTCGCCGAACAGGTGACCCATGTTCCAGAACTGGCGCGAGGAATCCAGCAGCGCCTTGGACGGGATGCAGCCCACGCGCAGGCAGGTACCGCCCAGGGCGGGCTTGCCGTCCTTGCCCAGTGCTGCGTCGATGCAGGCGACCTTCATGCCCAGCTGGGCCGCGCGGATGGCGGCGTGATAACCGGCCGGACCAGCACCGATGACGACGACGTCGTAGTTTTCAGCCATTTCTAGAGTCCTTTGCCTTTCCCTTCTCCTGCGGGAGAAGGTGGCGCGTAGCGCCGGATGAGGGTGCGCTGTGGTCGCTTTCCGGGTATTCCCGATATGAAGCAAACCACTGCGAAATGGAGTTAGTGAACAGCCGATAGTTCGCCCCTGTGGCTCGCGGCGGCTCATTCTTCATTGCTGAGTCGGACGCAGTTGCCTGGCGCCCCCAACCCCTCTCCCGATGGGAGAGGGGCTTTGAGGCTTACAGGCCGAACAGCATGCGGCCCGGGTTTTCCAGCTGGTTCTTGATGTCGACCAGGAACTGCACCGAATCCTTGCCGTCGATGATGCGGTGGTCGTAGGACAGCGCCAGGTACATCATCGGGGCGATCACGACCTGGCCGTTCTCGGCGATCGGACGCTCCTTGATCGCATGCATGCCCAGGATGGCGCTCTGCGGCGGGTTGATGATCGGCGTCGACAGCAGCGAGCCGAAGGTGCCGCCATTGGTGATGGTGAAGGTGCCGCCCTGCAGGTCGTCCAGGCCCAGCTTGCCGGCGCGCGCCTTGGCGGCGTAGTCGGCGATGCCCTGCTCGACGTCGGCAAACGACTGGCGCTCGACATTACGCAGCACCGGCGTGACCAGGCCCTTGTCGGTCGATACCGCGATCGAGATGTCGCTGTAGCCGTGATAGATGATGTCGTCGCCGTCGATCGAGGCATTGACCAGAGGGAAGCGCTGCAGCGCGTTTGCGGCGGCCTTGACGAAGAAGCTCATGAAGCCGAGCTTGATGCCGTGCGCCTTCTGGAACTCGTCCTGCAGCTCCTTGCGTGCGGCCGACACCTTGGCCAGGTTGACCTCGTTGAAGGTGGTCAGCATCGCGGTGGAGTTCTTGGACTCCATCAGGCGCTTGGCAATGGTCTTGCGCACGCGGGTCATCGGCACGCGCTCTTCCGGGCGGGCACCCGAGGCCTTGCCGACGCCGCCGGCCTTGGCGAAGTTGACGATGTCTTCCTTGGTCACCGCGCCACGACGGCCGGTGCCTTCGACCTGCGACGGATCCACGCCCTGGGTGATTGCGGAGAAGCGCGCACCTGGCGGCAGCGCATCGGCAGCGGACTTGGACGCAGCCGCAGGCGCGGCGGCGGCAGCCGGTGCCGGAGCGGCTGCTGGCGCAGCAGCGGCAGGCGCCGGTGCAGCGGCCTTCTTCTCTTCAGCCGGTGGAGCGGCAGCCACGGCGCCTTCTTCGATGATCGCCAGGATCTGGTTGCCGGTGACCGTGCTGCCGGTGTCGAACTTGATTTCCTTCAGTACGCCGTCGACCGGCGAAGGAACTTCCAACACGACCTTGTCGGTTTCCAGGTCGACCAGATTCTCGTCGCGCTTGACCGCTTCGCCGGCCTTCTTGTGCCAGCTGGCGATGGTGGCGTCGGAAACGGATTCGGGCAGTACCGGAACTTTGACTTCGGTGGCCATTCGGGGAGCGTCCTAGGGTTTTCGTTCTTTGGGGAAGAGGAGTTATTCAGCGACTTGGTCGTTGAACGGGTTGAGCAGCGCATCGGCAACCAGCTTCTGCTGCTCGATGATGTGGTCGGCCATGTGGCCGGCGGCAGGCGAGGGCGAACGGGCACGGCCGGCGTAATGCAGGCTCTGGCCGCTGGCCAGGCAGAAGTTGAGGTGGTGGCGGATCTGGTACCACGCACCCTGGTTCTGCGGCTCTTCCTGGCACCACACCACGTCGGTGGCGTTGGCATAGGCCTTGAGCTCGGCGGCCAGCTGCGCACGCGGGAACGGATACAGCTGCTCCACACGCAGGATGGCGACATCGTCCTGGCCGCGCTTGGTCTGGTCTTCGAGCAGGTCGTAATAGACCTTGCCCGAGCACAGCACCACGCGCTTGACCTTGGCCGCGTCGGCCTTGGCGTCCGGGATCAGGTGCTGGAACTGCCCGTCGGCCAGCTCTTCCAGGCTCGACACTGCCAGCTTGTGGCGCAGCAGCGACTTGGGCGTCATCACCACCAGCGGCTTGCGGGTGGTCATGCGCATCTGGCGGCGGATCATGTGGAAGCACTGCGCCGGCGTGGTTGGCACGCAGACCAGCATGTTCTCCAGCGCGCACAGCTGCAGGAAACGCTCCAGACGTGCGGAGCTGTGCTCCGGGCCCTGGCCTTCGTAGCCATGCGGCAGGAACAGCGACAGGCCTGCGATGCGGCCCCACTTGGCTTCGCCGGCGGCGATGAACTGGTCGATCACCACCTGCGCGCCGTTGGCGAAGTCGCCGAACTGCGCTTCCCAGATGCACAGCGCATTCGGGTCAGTAGTGGAGTAGCCGTATTCGAAGCCCATCACCGCTTCTTCACTCAGCAGCGAGTCGATGACGGTGGCGTCTTCCGGGTTCTGCACCAGCTGGCGCAGCGGCAGGTAGTAATCGTCGGTCTTCTGGTCATGCAGGATCGCGTGACGGTGGAAGAACGTGCCGCGGCCGGCGTCCTGGCCGACCAGACGCAGCTTGTGACCTTCGGCCAGCAAGGTGGCGTAGGCCAGGTTTTCGGCAAAGCCCCAGTCGCCAAGCTGGTCGCCTGCCGCCATCTTGACGCGATCTTCGTAGATCTTCGCCACGCGGGCGTGCAGTTCGACGCCTTCGGGGATGGTGGTGATCAGCTTGGCCAGACGGTCCAGCTGCTCGCGCTTGACGCGCGTGTCTACCGGATCGGCAGCGGTGCCGACCAGGTACTTGGACCAATCGATGGCAAATTCGTCCGGCTTGCGCTTGGCCAGTTCGGTGGTGTACTCGCCCGAATCGAGCTTGTTGCGGTAGCCGTCCACCAGGGCCTTGGCCTCGTCGGCGCTCAGCACGCCTTCGCTTTCCAGCTTGGCGGCATACAGCTCGCGGGTGGTCTTGTGCTTGCGGATGGTCTGGTACATCACCGGTTGGGTCGCTGCCGGTTCGTCGGCCTCGTTATGGCCCCAACGGCGGTAGCAGACCAGGTCGATGACCACGTCCTTCTTGAACTGCTGGCGGAATTCGTAGGCCAGCTTGGACACGAACATCACCGCGTCCGGATCGTCGCCGTTCACGTGGAAGACCGGCGCGCCGATCATCTTGGCCACGTCCGTGCAGTACAACGTGGAGCGGGCGTCGTCGCGGGTGCTGGTGGTGAAGCCGATCTGGTTGTTGACCACGATGTGCACGGTGCCGCCGACCGCGAAACCGCGTGCCTGCGACATCTGGAACAGTTCCATCACCACGCCCTGGCCGGCGAATGCGGCGTCGCCATGGATCAGAATCGGCAGGACGGCCTTGCGCTCGGCATCGCCGAAACGCTCCTGGCGCGAACGCACGCTGCCGACCACGACCGGGTCGACGATTTCCAGGTGTGAGGGGTTGAACGCCAGTGCCAGGTGCACCTGCTTGTCGGTGCCGACTGCGATATCAGCCGAGAAACCCATGTGGTACTTGACGTCGCCGGTGTGCGCGCGGTCGTCATGGGCGTGCTCGAACTTGCCTTCGAATTCGTCGAACAGCTTGCGCGGGTTCTTGCCCAGCGTATTGACCAGCACGTTGAGGCGGCCGCGGTGGGCCATGCCGATCACGATGTCCTTGACCTGATCGTTGCCGGACTGGCGAATGATCTCGTCCATCATCGGGATCAGCGAATCGCCGCCTTCCAGCGAGAAGCGTTTCTGGCCAACGTACTTGGTGTGCAGGTAGCGCTCCAGGCCTTCGGCAGCGGTGAGCCGCTCCAGGGTGCGCTTGCGGCTGGCCGCATCGCCGGCAATCTTGCCGCCGGCGTCTTCCAGGCGCTTGTAAATCCACTGGCGCTGGTCGAACTCCTGGATGTGCATGAACTCGGCGCCGATGCTGCTGGCGTAAGTCGCCTTCAGGCGCGTCAGCAGATCCTTGAGCTTCATCCGCGGCTGGCCACCGATGCCGCCGGTGCTGAATTCGCTGTCCAGATCTGCCTGGGACAGGCTGTGGAACGGCAGGTCCAGGTCGGGCGGGTTGACCGGCGGGACCAGGCCCAGCGGGTCGAGCTGTGCGCCGAGGTGGCCACGGGCGCGGTAGGCAGTGATCAGACGACCAACATTGCGCTCGCGCTCGTCGCTGGCGCCTGCGCCGGTACCGGCGTTGGCAGCCTGCTTGGAGGCTGTGAGGATGTGGGCGATGGCCGCCGAATGCGGTACGTCACCGGCACCGCGACCTTCGAAACCATCGAAGTAGCTCTTCCACTTCGGATCGACACTGTCCGGGGCGACGAGGTACTGCTCGTACAGATCCTCGATATAGGCGGCGTTGCCGCCGGCGAGCTGCGATGACTGCGCGAACTGCTTTAGGAGATTATCCACGATGGTAAGTCGGGTCTGCTGTGGGGATGATTGTGCGGAAGCGGCAGGGCGAGATGCCCCGTCGGTCGGTCTCAAATCTCGAAAAATTATACCCCCTTGCGCTAGTGAGGGGGCGTCTGCAAGCTGACCGGCGGGGTAGACCAATTGCGCGCGCGCCTACGTGCGAGGGGCGCTGTGGGGTCAGATGCCGAGCGCGCGCGGCCCGTTCCAGAGCGCGCTGCGCTCCCATATCTGCGCGAATTCGCGCTCCAACTGGCGGCTGCGCGCTGCACCCGACAGCCAGGTTTCGCCATCATCGAAGCGATGACCCGTTGGACGAAAGTAGTAGGCGTCGTCGCCGACAACATAGGCCGATGCAAAACTTGCATCGACCGGGTCGCTGACCGCGCGGAACCGGAACACGCTGGGCAGGCGCTGTGCCAGGCGCAGCATCGCGCTGCTGCTGGCCGCGGCGCTGGCGGTGTCTTGCACCAGGACATGCACGCGCTTGTCGTGGCGGGCGGTGGCGAAACGGCGTAGCGCATCGAGCACCGCGGGGTTGTCGAACAGGAGCGGGTCCAGGGCGCGGGTGTAGATCAGCACCTGGCGGCGCGCGGCGCACAGCAGCCCGGTAGTGGCGGCCAAGGCTGCGGTGAAGGTGTCGACTGCCATCGGGCCGTCGAGGCGACGGTGCACGACGGTGCCGGGTGCATCTTGGGGCTGGCCGATGCGCTCGGCTGAAAAGAGGGGGGCAGCGTCGGGCAGGAAGCCCAGGCGTGCGAAGACCGCTTCCGCTGTGGGGGTGGGGCATGCGCGCAGGCTGGGCCAGCCGTGCCGCCGTGCCGCGTCGACCGCGGCAGCGAGCAGTTGGTCCGCCACGCCACGGCGGCGCCAGCCGGGCAGCACGCCGAGTCGGTCGAGACGGCGGTCGGCAGTGAGCCGCACCGAGGCGATCAGTTGGCCGTCGTCGGTGCGCGCTGCCAGATGCAGGCTGAGCGGGTCCAGTGCATCCCACTCGGCACCGTCGGTGTCGCCAGCGGTGTAGGTGGCACAGGCCAGCCGCAGCGCACGCAGTGCCGCGGCGTCGGCGGCCGGGTCCAGCGTGACGATCTGCGGTCTGGCGTGCGCGCTCATGCAGGCTTGGTAGCGTCGTGGCTGTTGTCGGAATCGGGCTCGTCGGCGATCGCGCTGTCGAGGTCCTCCGCGGCGTCGGCGTCATCGCCAGGTTCAACATCGGCCTCCAGCGCCTCTGCCGGGGTGTCGGCAGCGTCGGCAACCTGTTCGACATCGGCGTCGGTATCGATGTCTTGGTCCGTCTCCGGCGCATCATCCTCGACGTCTTCATCGTCGTGGTCGGCCGACACGCTCAGGGCATGCGCGTGGTCGTCGTCTGAAATGTCGTCCTCGGCATCTTCGTGGGCGCGCTGGTAGTGCCCCTGTGCCAGCAGCTCCAGCACCACCTCGCGGCCACGCGGCGACAACTGCGCGTACAACGTGCCGTCGATCTCTTCGACTGCAGCCAGCCGGGACGCATCCTTGGCCGACAGCGCAAACTCCAGGCCGCTGCAGAACAGCGTGGCGCCACGCTTGGCGCGCCGCCAGGCCAACCGCGACCACGGGTGGCGGTGCAGCAGCACGCCTTCTTCCAGCGCCTGCTCGACCGCTTCGCGCGGGATCGGCTCGGGCGCCGGCACCACGTCGCCGGAGGCGCGATAGGTGGTCATGAAACGGCCGAACCAGTCGCCCAGACGGTCGGGGTCGTTCATGCGCAGCGCGTTGAGCGCAGCGACCACGCGGTTCATCGCGGTGACGTCGATCTCGTAGGGGTCGGCCGGCAGCTTGAGGTCTTCGTCGTGATAGCGCACGGCCTCGTCCGCATCGGCGATCAAGGTGTCCAGATAATCGCCGATCAGCTCGGCCGAGGAGGGGGCGCGGGTGCCGATGGAGAAGGTCAGGCAGGCGTCTTCGGCCACACCGTGGTGCGGGATCAGCGGCGGCAGGTAGAGCATGTCGCCCGGGCCCAGCACCCAATCGTGGGTGGGCTTGAATTCGCGCAGCAGCTTGAGCTCGACATCGTCGCGGAACGCCAGCGGCGTGGCCTTGCGGCCCTGGACGGTGCGTGCGTCGATCTGCCAGCGGCGGTGGCCCTGGCCCTGCAGCAGGAACACGTCGTAATGGTCCACATGCGCGCCCACCGAGCCGCCAGTGGCGGCGAAGCTGATCATGATGTCGTCGATGCGCCAGCGCGGCAGGAAGCGGAAGTGCTCCAGCAGGGCACGTACGTCGGCGTCCCATTTGTCCACGTCCTGCACCAGCAGGGTCCAGTCATGGTCGGGCAGGCCCGGGAAATCGGCTTCCTGGAACGGGCCGGTGCGCACGTCCCAGCGGTCGGTGGCTCGGTCGTGGCTGATCAGGCGCGCCAGCACGCCGTCTTCGCAGGCCAGCCCAGCCAGGTCTTCCGGCTGCAGCGGCGAGGCGAACTCCGCGAACGCGTTGCGGATCAACAGCGGGTGCTTGTGCCAGTAATTGCGCAGGAAGCGCTCGACCGGCATACCCAGCGGCTGTCCCGGACGGGCCTGGACTTCGATGGCAAGTGGGGTCGCTTTACGTACGGCCATGTGGGGTCCTTACACGATGTAGAAGAGAGTGCGGTGCGCGGCATCGGCCGGCGCCAATGGCCTATTGTCGACTGCCCGAGCCGGATGTGCACCTGTGCGGGGTGCATCTCACGCGTTGCCGGCGGCTGCCTTGGCACTGGTCAGGGTGTCCGACGGCACATGAGTTGGAAGTCCCTGACTGGAACACTGCGGCATCGCAGCCGTGGGGTGCTGCTCCCCTAGTCGGGAAATCGGGTGCGTGAATCGGCGGACGCTGATGTTGCTGTTGTTGACGGCGACGCTGGGGGTGCACGGCGCTGCGCAGGCCACCGATGACAAGGGTTGGTTCGGCCTGGGTTTTGAAGTGGAGGGCGAGGGGTTTTCATTCAATCCCACGCTGACCTCGGCCACGATCGATTCGGTGAAGCCGGTCTCGCCCGCAGCGACTGCCGGGCTGCAGGTCGGCGATGCGATCGTATCCGCGCAAGGCATCACGGTGGCCGGAAGCGGGGCCGACGTGCCCAAGCAGGCCGCCAACCGCAAGATCGGGCAGACCCTGCGTTTGGTCATCGTGCGTGGTGCGGCCGAGCCGCGCGAGGTGGCGCTGGTGGCCGCGCGGTGGCCGTGACGAGGTTCTACATCCGCATTGTCCCAAGCGGTATTGCTTGAGGGCATTGTCCAACGACGCGGCCGTGCAGCAACGCGCTGGTGCGCACGCCCACCTCTGCGGGTGTCGCACCAGCACGCATCACATCACTTTGTTACCGCTGCCACGGTCGTCCAGTGCGGGTTTGCTGGATGGGTTGACGGTGTTGTCGTTGCCCGAAAACCGTACCTGTTTGACGGCGCGCGCCAGCACCAGATTCTTGTTGCCCTGGATATCCACGGTGTCGACATCGGTCAGATTGAGCGTGTTGTCGTGACCGCTCACGCTGAGCTGACCGAGTTGCTCGTTGAGCACCGTGAAGTTGCTTCCCTCCAGCCGAATGCTGCGTGCGGTGTCCAGATTCATCGCGCCACGCGAGGCGGTGATGGTGACCGTGCCGCACTCGCCGTGCAGGATCCATTCGCTGTCATTGCGGGTCAGTCGGACGTCTTTGCCGGCACAGTCTGCGCCGCTGGCCGGATCGGTCAGGGGAGTGGAAACCCCCGACAGCGCCTGCGCAGCGGGGCCCTCGCCGCCGCATCCGTTCAGTGCAAGGACGCTTGCCAGCGTCAACAGTGACAGTGCCGTGTGAGTGACGCGCATCGCCGATCTCCTGAAGGTGAGGCCGGCACGATAGCAGTGCGGTTGGGTCATCCATGTGCAGGCGCTGGCCGGGCGTCCAATACGCCAACGACGTGCAATCCGTCCGGTGCGAGGTGTCTTGGACTCGTTATCACTGGGCCTGATCGGGCTGCATCGGCATGTGGTCATGTCGATGCAGGCTCGCCGATGCAGCTTCGCCGATGAGGTCGATGACGTGACCCGCTGCGCAGGCTCCCTCCGCGCGTGCGGTTCGGTCAGCTCAGATCGCGCGCGCCAACTGCTCGGCCAGGCCGGTGTAGGCGCCCGGGGTGAGCGCGCGCAGGCGCTGCTTGTCGTCTTCGGGCAGTTGCAGGCTTTCCACGAAGGCCTGCATCGAGGCGGCGGTAATGCCCTGGCCGCGGGTCAGCGCCTTGAGTTGTTCGTACGGATTGGGCAGGCCGTGGCGGCGCATGACCGTCTGCACGGCTTCGGCCAGCACTTCCCAGGCCGCATCCAGGTCGGCATCCAGGCGCTCGGGGTTGACGGTGAGCTTGCCCAGGCCCTTGGCCAGCGAATCCAGCGCGACCTGGGTGTGGCCGAACGCGGTGCCGAGTGCGCGCAGCACGGTGGAATCGGTGAGGTCGCGCTGCCAGCGGCTGATCGGCAACTTGGCGGAAAAGTGTTCGAACAGCGCGTTGGCGATGCCGAAATTGCCCTCGGCATTTTCGAAGTCGATGGGGTTGACCTTGTGCGGCATGGTCGAGGAGCCGACTTCGCCCTCTTTGAGCTTCTGCTTGAAGTAGCCCAGCGAGATATAGCCCCAGATGTCGCGCGCCAGGTCGATCAGGATGGTGTTGGCGCGGCGGCTGGCATCGCCGATTTCGGCCACATTGTCGTGCGGTTCGATCTGGGTGGTGTAGGGGTTGAACACCAGGCCCAGGCTTTCCACGAAACGCTGTGCGAACGCCGCCCAGTCCAGGTCCGGGTACGACACCAGGTGCGCGTTGTAGTTGCCGACCGCGCCGTTGATCTTGCCGGTCAGTTCGACTGCGGCGATCTGCTTGCGCTGGCGCTCCAGGCGCGCGACCACGTTGGCGATTTCCTTGCCCAGCGTGGTGGGCGAGGCGGTCTGGCCATGGGTACGCGAGAGCATCGGCTGGGCCGCCTGCGCATGCGCCAGGCTGCGCAGCGAGGCGACGATGCCGTCCAGGCTAGGCAGCAGCACCTCGCGGCGGGCCTGCTCTAGCATCAGGCCGTAGCTGAGGTTGTTGATGTCTTCGCTGGTGCAGGCAAAGTGCACGAATTCCAGTGCCGGCCCGAGCTCGGCGTCGTCGGTGAGCTGCTCCTTGATGAAGTACTCCACCGCCTTGACGTCATGGTTGGTGGTGCGCTCGATCTCCTTGACGCGGGCGGCATGGGTGACGCTGAAGCCATCGGCCAGCGCACGCAGGCGCTGCGCGGCGCTTTCCGAGAACGGCGCCAGTTCGGCGATGCCCGGCTCGCTGGCCAGTGCCAGCAGCCATTCGATTTCGACCTTGACCCGGGCCTTGATCAGGCCGTATTCGGAGAAGATCGGGCGCAGCGCATCCACCTTGGAGGCGTAGCGGCCGTCGAGCGGGGACAGGGCGAGCAGGGCGGAATCCGACATGGGCAAGGGAGGCAGCGGTGACGGTGGGGCCAGCATTCTACGCCGCCAGGGCCGCGGGCAGGTCCGCAGCGCTGCAAAACCGGTCCTCCAACCCCGCGCCGACGTGGGCTGAATGGCGGGCTATCCGCGCGGCAGAGAAGCCCCGACATGGCGCGAGCTGCACTTTATGGTAGAGCTCCCCGCGCTGTTCCGGCCTGCCATGCGCCCGATCTTCGCTCGCCTCGCCTTCGCGATCTTGTCCGCCGCGCTGCCCGCCGCCGCGCAGGATGCCGACTTCGCCGCGCAGGCGGCGGCGCTGTATCGCACCCCGCCCGCGATCGCCGGCTGCCGCGCCGGCGAGCTGCAGCCGGCGCAGCGACAACGCGTGCTGGCGCTGATCAACGACATCCGTCGGCTGCACGGTCTGGAGGCGGTCGACGACGACCCGGCGGCCGAGACCGAAGCCACCCAGGCGGCCTTGGTCATTGCCGCCAACGGCCGCCTCAGCCATACGCCGACGCCTCACTGGCGCTGTTATTCCGACACCGCAGCCAGGGGCGCGCGCCGCAGCCTGATCTATGGCGGGGTCAGCTCGCCGCTGCTGCGTTTTTCCAGCGCCGAACAGATCGTGATCGAGTGGCTGACCGACGCCAACAACGTCAGCGCCGGTGGATTGGGGCACCGGCGCTGGCTGCTGGATCCGTTTCTGCAACGCGTCGCCTTCGGCATGGTGGCCGGTCGCGACGGCGCTGCGGTCAGTAGCGGTGCTGCGCTGCGCTTGGTTCCCGCCGTCGGCGTCGCTGCGCGCACGCGTGAGGATTTCATCGCCTGGCCGATCGGCGAGTACCCGCGCCGCTACTACGTCGACGATGCGCTGTTGTCGTTCACCGCCTTGCCGGACCGCAAGCGCAAGTTCGCCAATCGCGATGTCGACTACGCCGATGCGCATGTGCAGATCCGCGAGCGCGATGGACGCCAACTGCAGGTGCGCAACCTGAGCGACGACCACGAAGGTTTCGGGGTGCCCAACAGCCTGCAGTTCCGGGTGCCGCGCCTGCAGCCGGGTGTGATCTACGACGTGACCATTCGCGGGGTGCGGTTCGGCGGGCAGTCGCGCGATTACCGTTACTGGTTTCGCATCGGCCAATCGCCTGGCGCGTCCGCCGAATGACTCGACGGCTTCAGCTTGCCGCGTCGACGGCTTCGCCCACCGGACGCACCGTGACGGCCTGGATGCGGTGGCCTGCCATGCGCCGCACGGTCAGCAGGTGCCCATCCAGTTCCAGCGTTTCGCCTTCCTCCGGCAGGCGCTGCAGCTGATACAAAATCAGCCCGCCGACCGAATTGACGTGGTCCGGTGCGCTCAGATCCTGACCGAGCAGGCGTTCCAGGCGGAAGATCGAGGTGCTACCGGCGACCAGCAGCGAGCCGTCCTGGCCACGGATCGGGGCATCGCGCACCACATGGCGGTGCTCGTCCTCGATGTCGCCGACCACCACTTCCAGCAGGTCTTCCAGGGTGAAAAAGCCCAGGATGCGGCCTTCTTCTTCCACGCACAGCGCCAGGTGGGTGGTGCCGGTGCGGAATTGCTCTAGTGCGTTGGGAATCGGCGTTTCCAGGGTCAGCACAGTGGGCGGGCGCAGCAGCGGACGCAGATCGTCCAGGTTCTGGCCGCGCGCCATCGCCACCAGCAGATCCTTGGTGTGCAGGATGCCCAGCACTTGCTCGCCATCGGCATCGAACCAGGGGTAGCGGCTGTAGCGCGACTCACTGAATTCGGCCAGCACCGCTTGCAGGTTCATGCCTTCGCGCAGGCTGCGCATGTGCTCGCGCGGACGCATCAGATCGCCGGCGACCAGATCCGGCAATTCCAACGCGTGGCTCATCAAGGCCAGCCCCTGGTCGGGCGTCGCGGCGTTCGGGTCCTGGCGGCCGACGATCAGCATCAATTCCTCGCGTGAGTAACGATGCGAGTGATGTTCCACTTCGCCCCAGCCGAGCAGGCGCAGGAAGCGATTGGCGCTGGTATTGAGGACCCAGATGGCCGGGTACATCAGCCAATAGAAAACGTATAGCGGCGCGGCGGTCCACAACGACATGCGTTCCGGGCGGCGGATCGCCATGGTCTTGGGCGCCAATTCGCCCAGCACGATGTGCAGGAACGAGATGAGGCTGAACGCGATTGCCAGCGCAGTGAACTGTGCCGCTTCCGGCGACAGGCCCAGTGTGTCGAATAGCGGTTGCAGCAGATGCGCGAACGCCGGCTCGCCGACCCAGCCCAATCCGAGCGAGGCCAGGGTGATGCCGAGCTGGCAGGCCGACAGATACGCATCCAGATGCGCGTGTACACCGAGCAGCAAACGCCCGCGCCAGTCGTTGGTCTGCGCCAGGCCCACCGCTTGCGTGTGCCGCAGCTTGACCAGCGCAAATTCGGCGGCGACAAAAAACCCATTCAACAGCACCAGCAGCAATGCCACCAACAGTAGCAGGACGTTACCCCACATGGCCGCCTCCATGCGCTGCGGGAGCGGTACATCGGCATGCGACCGCATGTGCAGCGGCGACAAGCGGTGTCGCGGAAATCGATGCGGAACTTACGTTTCTACAGTCAGGCTCATCGCCCATGGCGGCTTGGTATCTCGTCAGGATCAGCAGGCAGTCTAGCCGACGGCGTGCGACGACATCGTCGCAACGCGGCGAGCGAGTATCGTAGACAGCCTCGCCAGCGTGGGTACGCCCGCCGCCAGCCATCCATCACCACAAATCAGCAATGTGCGGAGAGTGCAGATGAGCGAACGTTTCAGGACCGAACACGACAGCATGGGCGAACTGCAGGTGCCCGCCGATGCGCTGTGGGGTGCGCAGACCCAGCGCGCGGTGCAGAATTTCCCGGTGTCCGGGCAGCCGATGCCGCGCGGTTTCATTCGCGCGTTGGGCTTGATCAAGGCCGCGGCAGCCGGCGTCAACGCCGAGCTTGGATTGCTGCCCAAGTCGATCGGCAAGACCGTGCAGGCCGCTGCGTTGCAAGTGGCCGAGGGTCGCTTCGATGCGCAGTTTCCCATCGATGTCTACCAGACCGGTTCGGGCACTTCATCCAACATGAATGCCAATGAGGTGATTGCCACCTTGGCCACGCGTGCCGGCACGGATGCGGTGCATCCCAACGACCACGTCAATCTCGGCCAGAGTTCCAACGATGTGGTGCCCACCGCCATTCGCGTGTCGGCCTTGCTCGCCGTGCAGGAACATCTGCAACCTGCGCTCAAGCATCTGCGCAAGACCATCGACAAGCGCGCCAAATCGCTGGACAAGATCGTCAAGACCGGTCGCACGCATTTGATGGATGCGATGCCGCTCACCTTTGGGCAGGAGTTCGGCGCGTGGTCGGCGCAGCTGAGTTCGGCGCAGGAGCGTATCGACGACGCGCTCAAACGCTTGCGCCGCTTGCCGCTGGGCGGCACGGCGATCGGCACCGGCATCAATGCCGATCCGCGTTTCGGTGGCAAGGTGGCCAAGGCCTTGTCCAGCCTGAGCGGAGCCAGGTTCCAGAGCGCGGAAAACAAGTTCGAAGGACTCGCCGCACAGGACGACGCGGTGGAGTTGTCCGGCCAGCTCAACGCGCTGGCGGTGGCGCTGATCAAGATCGCAAACGACCTGCGCTGGATGAATGCCGGCCCGTTGGCGGGGCTGGGCGAAATCGAACTGCCGGCGCTGCAGCCTGGCAGCTCGATCATGCCGGGCAAGGTCAATCCGGTGATTCCCGAAGCCACCGTGATGGCGTGCGCGCAGGTGATCGGCCACCACACGGCCATCACCATCGCCGGGCAGACCGGCAACTTCCAGTTGAACGTGACCTTGCCGCTGATCGCCTACAACCTGCTGGATTCGATCACCCTGCTGGGCAACGTGTCGCGTCTGTTGGCCGACACCGCCATTGCCGGGCTGAAGGTGCGTCAGGAACGCGTCCGCGAGGCGCTGGACCGCAACCCCATTTTGGTGACGGCAATGAATCCGATCATCGGTTATGAAAAAGCCGCGGCGATTGCCAAGCGCGCCTACAAGGAGCAGCGCCCGGTACTGGATGTGGCAAAAGAAGACAGCGGGCTCGGCGAAGCGGAACTGCGGCGATTGCTCGACCCGGCGGCATTGACGCGTGGCGGTATCCAGGCCGGCGGTGGTGGCGGGGGTTGATTACCGCAGTGCTTGCGTAGAGCGCACTTGCGCGCGATGGGGCGTTGTCGATGACGCCTGTCGCGCGCAAGCCCGCTCCTACAGGTTTGACGGCCTGGTCGTCGCCTGGCTGAGGTGCCCGAGCGTCAGTGCCGCTCGGCTTGCACGTTACTGAAACTCTCGCGATACGGCTGCAGCGACGGAATTTCATCCAGCAACTCGCCACTGAGGGTCTGGATTTCCGGCGTAGCGGTCAGCTTGATCGACTTGTACTCCGGATCCGGACCGGCCTCGTTGACCGCCTGCTGACGCAGCATCTGCAGGTGGCCGAACAGCAGCTGCAGCTTGGCGCGTGTCGGCTCTTTCTGCGGCAGCGCGATGTCGTCGATCTTGAGCGTGCCGTCGGGGGTGATTTCGGCATTGGCAGCCGGCGGGCGGCGGATCATCACCGATTGCGTGGTGACCGCAACGCGCGGCTTGCCGCGTTCGGCGCGGCGAGACGACTGGTCGCCACAGGCAGCAAGCGTGCACAGCAGCAGCGCCACGCAGAGCATCACGAACTTGTTCATGGGGTCGATGGAATGAGGGGAGCGCACTAGTGTAATCCCGCCCCGGTCTTCGAATCGGCAAAGCGGCGGTCCGGCGCCTGCCAAAATGTCGCAGGGCGTCGATCTGTTTGGTCGCCGTGCACGCATCGCCGGCTCGGAGCGCATTCCGGGCCGGCCACTCAGCCCCCGCACCGGCTGCGCAGGCGGTGAGATACGCAGTTGCCGAGCGTTGCTGAAACAAGCGCTGCCACATCCCCGCGAACGGTCGTCAACCAGGCGTGTGGCGCACAAGCATTGCAGTGGACGAGCGGCACATGCCGCGCCGTGCGACGACCACGCCCGGCCGGCGGTGGGCGTGGTCGTCGCACGGCCGCTCTACTTGCGGCAATCGTCGATGTCGTGCTGCGTCAGCGTCGAATACGGCGCAAAGGCCGGCACCAGGTGCGCGGCTGCATCCTGTGCGGTGCGCAGCGTGGCCAGCTGATCGCAGATCTGCAGGGCCTTGTTCTTGAAGGTGTCTGCCTCGGCCTCGATCCTGTCGCCGATCTGGTCGGAGTTGCCGCTGAGCACGCCCTTGATCGCTTCGCCTGCCGCATGTGCGCCAAACGCCGCGCCCTGGGTGCCGATGTCGATGCCCTTCTTGGCCACGCCTTGCACCTGCGCGTAGTAGCTGCGCATCGCCTGACGTTGCGCGTCATTCAAGTCAACCGGCTTGCCGTCGATGCTGAGCGCGCCATCGACGCTGATGGTGGCGGCCGGCAAGCCATCGCGCTTGAGCGTCAGGCTCTTGCCGATAAAGGTCACGCCGGCACCATTGGCCTGGCCGGAGACGTTGACGGTGGGTTCGGACTTGCCGCAACCCACCAGCAACACGCTCATCACTACCGCCGAAACAAGCAATTTCATCAGCAATCTCCCCACATCCTGAAAGAAGTCGTCATTTGTCTGCCGGCACTCGCGTGCTGCCGGTGACATCGCTCACCCTGATATCGCCGCTGCCCTTGCGTGCCACGTTCAGATCGCCGCGCACCTTGCGGACGTTCAACGCGCCGGAAGCGACCGACTCCACGTTGACATTGCCTTGCACATCGCGGATATCGACATCGCCCGAGCCGATCGTGCCGATCTTGATGTTGCCTGCGACGCCGTGCAGCTTGACCTCGCCGGACTGCACTTTCGCCACCTCTGCCGCACCGTGCACCTCGCGCGCCTTGAGGTCGCCCGAGCCCACTGCCAGCACGCGCAGGGCGCCCAGATCTTCCAGCTCGACATCGCCGGAACCCACCTTGGCGGTCACGCGGCCCTTGGTGTGACGAATCGTCATGTCGCCGGAACCCACGTCCGCGCTCACTGCCGCGGCCCCGTTGATCTGCGCATCGCCGGAACCCACGTCGAATTGCACCAGCAGCGTGTTCGGCACGCTGCCGCGCAGGTCCAGGTAGGAATAGCTGTTGCCGAAGGAAAACCGGCGGTCATCGTTCAAGCTCACCACCAGCTTGTCGCCGACGCGCTTCTGGGTCACGGTCAGGTTCTCGAGCAATTCGGCCCTGGCAGCACAGGCGCGCCCGCTCAGTTTCCCGCCGCCGCTGGGCGAGGCGTCCAGATGCAGGTCGTTGGAAGCGACTTCGAACAGGACCGACTTCACGCCGGTCAGTTGCAGGTCCAGGCTGCGTGGCTCGGAGAATTTGCACTGCTCCTCTGCTGCTGCAACAGCGGGCAATGCGAGCAGGATGGCCAGGCTCAGGGTCAGGCGCATGCGATGTCCCTCAGGCTTCGGAGCGCCGGCGGCGCAGGTAGATGGAAGCGGCGATCAAGGCGATACCGACGGCTGCGCCAATCCAGATGTCCGCGCTGCCATAGACGCGCGTGCTGTCGGTGTGCTGCAGGGCCCATTGCACCAGGTCGCTGGGGTTTTGCAGGGTGCTGCTGTCCAGATTGCCGCTGACGGCAAGAGGCGACCAAGTGCCGGGCAAGGCGCTGAGCAGGCCGCGGTAGACGACGACGTACCAGATCCAGCCGATCGGCAGCGACACGCCCGGCATCGCCGAGAGAATGCTCAGCATCACGCAGGCCAGCAGCGGGAACAGCACCGCCCACAGGAACGGCTTGCTGTTGGCCCAGGCCGAGCAGAACATCAGCCAGCCCACGGTCGGCAGCGCCCACAACAGGCTCATCGGCACGGTCTTGAGCAACAGCCACAGCAGCGAAAACGGGTGCGAATGGGTCGCCAGCGCCCAGGGGCTGGGCACAC
The DNA here is from genome assembly GCF_041475645.2 of Xanthomonas sp. NCPPB 3569. Lineage (NCBI taxonomy): Bacteria > Pseudomonadati > Pseudomonadota > Gammaproteobacteria > Lysobacterales > Lysobacteraceae > Xanthomonas > Xanthomonas sp. NCPPB 3569. The sequence continues at coordinate 2,353,327 of NZ_CM192969.1, read as the reverse complement.
CGGCAATCAGGGCGCCAACGATGGCAATCAACCACAGCGCCATGCCGACCGCCGCACCGATGGCGATGGAGATCAGCGGCGCCAGCAGCAACGCCCAGGCGGCCTTGGACAACACCGTCTGCACGTCCGACACCGGCAACGATTTCCAGAACAGCACGCTGCGGTCGCGACGGTCGTCGTACAGGCTGCCGAGCGCGTAGAAAAACACCACGAACGCCAGGACCACCGAGGCGATGCCGATGCCGCCCAGCAGCAGGCCGTCGCCGACCTGGCCCAGCGTACGGGTGTATTCGGCCAGATCGTCCATGGTGATGCTGTCGCCGACCATGTTGCGGCGCGCACTGATCGCACCGATCACCGCGCCCAGCAGCGCGAAGAACACCGCAATGCCGCCGGTGATGAACTGTGCCCACACGAAGCCGCCACGGTGCTCCCAATATTCGCGCTTGAGCAGCCAGGCGAAGGTACGTGCGGGTGATGCTTGGTTGGTCACTGCATTCATGCGTAGGTCCCCTTCATGACCGCAACGAACAGGTCGGCTAGGCCGGGATTGCGGGTTTCGCCGAAACGGGCGAGCTGCTCTTTCGGCGCGCCATCGAACAACATCACGGTCTTGCCGAACGGCAGGCCGCGCTCGTCGATCGGTTTCAGGGCGCGCGCTGCATCCAGCTGCTCGGCACCGACAAGGACTTCGGTATAGCGCTCAGAGACGCTTTCCATATCGGCGGTGAGCACGATGCGGCCGTCGCGGATGAACATCACATCGGTGAGGATGTGTTCGATCTCTTCGACCTGGTGGGTGGTGACGATGATGGTCTTCTGCTCGTCGAAGTAATCCTCCAGCAGTCGCTGGTAGAACTGCTTGCGGTAGAGGATGTCCAGGCCCAGGGTCGGTTCGTCCAGCACCAGGATGCGTGCGTCGATGGCCATCACCAGCGCCAGATGCAGCTGCACGATCATGCCCTTGGACAACTCGCGCACCCGCGATTTGCGGTTGAGCTGGGTGTTGGCCAGGAAGCGCTCGCATTTGGCACGATCGAAACGCGGATGCACGCCAGCGACGAAATCGATCGCTTCGCCGACCCGCAACCAGCGCGGCAGCACCGCCACATCGGCAATGAAGCAGACCTCGTTCATCAGCGCATTGCGCTGGGTGCGCGGGTCCATGCCGAGCACGCTCAGTTCGCCATCGAAATCGGTCAGCCCCAGCACCGCCTTGAGCGCGGTGGTCTTGCCGGCGCCGTTGGGGCCGATCAAGCCGACGATGCGGCCGGCGGCGATGCTGAAGCTGGTGTTGTCCAGCGCGAGCCGATGCTTGTAGGCCTTGCGCAGGCCACGTGCGTCGACCACATGGTCGGAGGAGACGGCGGTCATGGTGTTTTTCCCTGTGGCAACAGATCGTCGATGGACAGTCCCAGGCGCTGGATCCTTTCCAGCACGGCGGGCCATTCTTCATTCAAGAAACGCTCGCGTTCGCTGCCACGCAGCTTCTGTGCGGCTTCCGGGGTCATGAACATTCCCAGGCCGCGGCGTTTCTCCACCAGGTTCTCGTCGGCCAATTCCTGGTAGGCGCGCGAGACGGTGATGGGGTTGAGTTGGTAATCGGCTGCCACCTGGCGCACCGAGGGCAGGGCATCGCCGGGCTTGAGAATTCCATCGAGCATCATGGCAATCACCCGTTCCTTGAGTTGGCGGTAGATGGGAGCGCCGTCGCTCCACTGAATGTCGTTCATGATCAGCTCCGTGGGCGCAGGGCCTGCGCGAAGGAGAAATAGGGCATCGACAGCGAAGCGCACACATGCCGGCCAGGCCGGGAACGCGCTTCGGGGGGAGTTGTCGCGTTTTCCGTAACCGCCTCCGACACGCCATAATCGGCGCCGGACTCCGTCACCTGACTGGAAGCGGCTCCCAGGCAACCAATGGCAAACAGGGTGCTGCCGAACAGCAACAGCGGAACTGGTCGCGTCAAGCGTGTGCTGTTCATGCTTTCCCCTGCGTTGGGTGACTGGTGTTGTATTCAACTATAACACCGACACGCAGGCAGTCAACTGTTTGTCATCCCCAACTGATGGCACCCCTTGGCGGTGCGCCGCCTCAACTCTGGAAGGGCATTGCTCATGTTGCTCAATCGTCTGCTAGCTCTTGTATTGACTGGCTTTTTTGCAACCTCCGCGTTCGCTGCCGGCACTCCGGTGCTGGATGTGGAGTACCGGCCGTTGGCCGGCAAGACGCCAATCAACCTGAACCGTACCTACGGCGGCAAGGTCGTCATGGTGGTCAACACTGCCAGCAAGTGCGGCTTCACCCCGCAGTACGAAGGACTGGAAGCGCTCAACCAGCGCTTCGGCAGCCGCGGCTTCACCGTACTGGGCTTTCCATCCAACGATTTCCAGGGACAGGAACCGGGATCCGAGAAGCAGATCCAGGAATTCTGCACGCTGACCTATGGCGTGAAGTTCCCGATGTTCGAAAAGGTCCATGTGCTGGGTACCGAGGCAACGCCGCTGTATCAGCGCCTGACCCAGGCCACTGGCGTGGCGCCGGGCTGGAACTTCCACAAGTATCTGATCGGTCGCGATGGCCGGGTGGTTGCGCAGTTCCCCAGCAAGATCAAACCGGACGATCCGAGCGTGCTGGCAGCAATCGAACGCGAGCTCAAGGCGCCGGCGCGCTGAGCGCAGCGCTCGCATCGCCGCGCGCGCATGCGACAATGCACATTCAGCGCCATCGGTGGCGTGTCTTTTCACTTTTGGGAAGTGCATCGAATGAAGATGGGAAAGCGCGGCGCGGCGGCGTCATTACTGATGGTGGCAATGGCGGCATCGATGCCGGCGATGTCGCAGCAACCGGCCGCAGCGGCCACCAAGGAGAAGCCAGCTTTGAATGCATCGTCTGATAAGAGCACGCGCGACAACGTCAGCTACGCCATCGGTATGGACGTGGCACGTTCGTTCGAGCCGATTGCTCAGGACATCGATGTGAACGCGATGCAACGCGCCATCGAAAATGCATTCAAGGGCGGCAAGCCGCTGTTGTCGGATGAGCAGACCCAGGCCACCGACACCGCATTGCGTACCGCGCTTGCTGCCCGCAACGGCCAGCAGGTGCCAGGCATGGCGCCGGGCGCCGCACCGGCTGCACCTTCCAAGGAAAATGTCGGTCTGATGCTCGGCGATCGTGCGGTTGGTCCGTCGCTGGCCGGCATCAAGGACGAGATCGATCTGTCGATCCTGATGGAAGCGGTGCGTACCGTGTTCGCCAAGGGCACCACGCGCCTGACCCAGCAGGAAGCCGCCGCCACCATGCAGGCATTCGCCTCTGCCAAGCAGGGTGCCGCCGCTGCCAACAATCGCAAGCAAGGCAATGAGTTCCTTGCCAAGAACAAGACCGAGAAGGGCGTGATCACCACCGCGTCCGGCCTGCAGTACATGGTGTTGCGCCAGGGCAGCGGCGAGCGCCCGATGCGGACCAGCAAGGTGCGGGTGAACTACGAAGGCAAGCTGCTCAACGGGCAGGTCTTCGACAGTTCCTACCAGCGCGGCCAGCCGGCGGAGTTCGGTCTTGATCAAGTCATTCCCGGTTGGACCGAGGGCGTGGCGTTGATGCCGGTCGGGTCGAAATACCGTTTCTGGATTCCTTCCAACCTGGCCTATGGCCCGAACGGCACGCAGGGCGGGCCGATCGGACCTGACGCAACGTTGACGTTCGATGTCGAACTGATGGGCATCCTTCCCTGATCTTCCGCAGCAGGCATTCCATTCCATGCGCGTTGCGATCTTCGGCACCGGCTACGTGGGTCTTGTGACCGGTGCCTGCCTGGCGGAAGTGGGGCATCAGGTGGTCTGCGTGGATATCGATCAAGCCAAGCCTGATGCCCTCAATCGCGGGTTCTGGCCTTCTGCGACGATGCCTTCGCTGCCCTGGAAGGCGCCGACGCACTGGTGGTGGTCACCGAGTGGAAGCAGTTCCGCAGCCCGGACTTCGGCAAGATCAAGCAGGCCTTGAAGGACGATGTCGTCTTCGACGGCCGCAACCTTTACGATCCGCAGGAGATCGAAGCCGCAGGTCTGGCGTACTACGCCATTGGACGAGGCCGTTCGCTATATGCATGAGCAATTCCCGCTGCACGACCGCGCGCTGGAAGCGCGGTTGATCGAATTGGAAACGCGCCTCTCCTTTCAGGAGCAGGCGCTCAACGAACTGAGTGAAGCACTTGCAGACGCCCGTTTGACGGGTGCACGCAATGCCGAACTGATTCGCCACCTGCTCGAGGATCTGGGCAAGGTGCGCTCCACATTGTTTGCCGATGCAGCGGACGAACCGCCGCCTCCGCACTATTGATTGCAGATTGCCACCGCCATGAGCGATACCTTACGTGACCAGTTGCTTGGGTTGGGCTTCAAGTCCGCGCCCAAGCCCGAACGCAAACCCGATGCACGGCCTGCAGCGCGTGCACATGGCAATGCTGGCAAGCCAGCACCCGGGGGGAATCGGCCGGGCCAGGGCAGGGGCCCGCAGCGGTCGCATGCCGCCGCGGCAACCGACGGCAATGGCGAGCGCAAGCCCGCTGGCAGGCCCGAGCGTCGGCACGACGGCAAGCCCGGTTCCGCGCCGCGTCCACCGCATTCCGCTGCAGACCGTCGTGGTCCCAAGCCGGCGCGCACGCGCGAAGATATCGATCTGGCCAAGGCCTATGCGATCCGTGCGCAGCGCGAGAAGGACGAGCGCATCGAAGCCGAGCGAGTGAAGCAGGAAGAAGCACGCCTGCGTCGCGAAGCCAAGGCCAAGCTCGAAGCGTTGGTGAAGGACAAGGGTTTGAATGACGCCGCTGCGGATATCGCCCGGCATTTTCCGTATGGCGGAAAGATCAAGCGCATTTACGTCACCGCCGATCAGCTCAAGGCGCTCAACGCCGGCGAGCTGGGCGTGCTGCAACTCAACGGACGCTATCTGCTGGTGACTGCCGAGCTGCTTGCCGAAGCCGAGGCGGTGTTCGCCCCATCGGTCGCCTTGAAAGTGGACCCGAACGCACCAGCGGGCGACGACCCGTACGCTGATCCGAAGTATCAGGTGCCCGACGACCTGGTCTGGTAAGGCGCGCGATGGGTGGTGTGTGTCGTGCATGGGCGCCCACCGGTGCCCATTTCATTGCGTTTTCCGCAGGCAATAAGCGCGCAGCCACCGCGTGAGCCAGATGGCGGACATCGGATTGTCGGGCGCTCAATGCAGGTTGTCGCTTGATCATGGTGCTTCATGCAATGCCTTCGGGGCACCCTGACCGCTGGCACGGAAGACAGCGTGCAGAGCGCCGCTATACAAGCCGGTCACGGGCGGCGCGGCACCATGCGCGCCGTTCGTGTCGATGCAGGCTAAGGGCCTCTGCCGTGCCTTCGTCCTTGCCTGGTTGCTCCGTCCTGCCAATGGTGCTGCATATGTTCCTGTCGTCGAAATTCCTGAAATTCAACGCCGTGGCGGCTGTCGACATGCGTGCCCGCAGTCGCGTGCCGGTGCGGGCGCCGCGCCGAACGGCGTCAGCTGCGGTGATGCTTGCGCTGTGTGTCGCTAGCGGGCATGCCAGCGCGCAGTCAGGCGATGCGCCGGCGTTCGACCGGCCGGGCATTCCATTCGCTGCGGAGGCGTTGCAGCCAGATGCGTTTGCCTGGGAGCAGGGCTTGCCGGATGCGAGTACCGATCGCAGCGCCGGTCAGCGCACGACGCAATACACTGCCGACACGCTGCTGCGTCTGGGGCTGTTCCAGAATGTAGAGCTGCAACTCGGGAGCGACAGTTACAACTGGCAGCATGGCGCTGGTGCGCGGGTACGTGGCGGCGGCGACAGCAGTGTCGGGTTGAAGGTGGCCTTGCCATCGCGTTCGGCGAGCTTCCATTGGGCTGCGTTGGGCACCTACAGCATCCCGACTGGCAGCCCGGCCTTCAGCGACGGCTACTCGCGCGAACTAGGCGTGACTGCATCCTGGGATCTGGCGCAGCAGCGTGCCATCGCGTTGTACGTCAATTACGCGCGCGATGACGACGGGCACACCTGGACCTTCGCGCCCAATTACACGTTTTTCTCCGGCGACCATTTCAGCAGCTATGTGGAAGCGGGCGTAGATACCGGCAGCGCGCATTCGCGCGTGGCCGGCGCGGGTGGCGCCTGGCAGCTGCCGCATGCGATGCAGCTGGATGTGTCGGTGTTGCGGGGACTGACCTCGGAAAGCCCGGACTGGCAAGGTGGCATCGGGTTGTCGATCGCGTTTGAGTGAGTGGCGCGAACCGCTCTGTTCGGGGCGCTGGCCGGTCGGTGTACTGCTCCGGGCTCTAGGGCTGTGCGAGTGTCTATGTTGCACTGCCGCATGCATTGGCTGCGCGGAAGAGGCCTAATTGGATCGATCCAATTTGATGCCATTGCATGCGTCTTTGTTCCTCCGCCAGGCTTGCCACGTGACGCCAGCCAAGCCGACACCCGAGATGACTGCGGACGGCGATACGCCGGGCGTGCGGCGCGGTGCGGTGACGTTACGCGATATCGCCAGCGCCATCGGTGTCTCGCGCGCAACGGTGTCGCTGGTGCTGCGCGGAAGCCCGCTTGTGCATGCAAGTACGCGCGCGCGCGTGGAGGCCGAATTGGAACGGCAGAACTACGTCTACAACCGCGCCGCGGCGAATCTGCGCCAACGCACCTCGTCCAGCGTCGCGCTGGTCATCAACGATTTGTCCAACCCGTTTTTTGCCGAGTTCGCCGCCGGTGTGGACGAGGCGCTGGGCGCAGCCGGTTATGTCACGTTGCTCGGTAGCACCGGCGAATCGACGCAGCGTCAACAAGCAGTGCTGACCTCGCTGATGGAGCACACGCCAGCGGGCATCATCCTGTCGCCGGCCGAAGGCAGCCAGGCGCAGGCGCTGACCCAGGTGCTCGGCCGCCAACGCAACGTGGTGCTGTTCAATCGCGAGGTGGAAGGCGCGCAATGGGATCTGCTGGCGCTGGATAACGCACAAGGCGCGTTCGTGGCCTGCTCGCATCTGATCGCGCAAGGTCATCGGCGTATCGTGTTTTTCGGTGGTCATGCCGCATCCAGTTCCTGCCGGCAGCGTCGCGCCGGTTACGCGCGCGCGATGCAGGCGGCGGACCTGCAAACGCATTACGTCGAGTCGGCCCCAAACCGCCAGGACGCAGCAGTGTGCGGGGCGCGCTTGCTGAGCAGTGCGGCGCACGCGGCGACTGCAGCGGTCTGCTACAACGACAGCGTTGCGCTCGGTTTAATGGCGGCGTTGGCCAAGCACGGCATCGTACCTGGCCGCCACTTTGCGGTGACCGGCTTCGACGATATCGCCGAAGCGGCGCTGTTCACGCCTGCATTGACCACCCTGGCTGCAGACCCGCGTGCGCGTGGCAGGCAGGCTGCGCAACTGGTACTGCAACGCATCGGTAGCCCGGGGCTCGCCGCACAACAGCTGACCGCTGCAGTCGCCTTGAATATTCGTGCGAGCAGCGCCTGCGGACCGACAACGCAGCTGTCATCACCTCCCCCGAGCGGTCCATCCGCCCATTCCCCCACCAAGGCCTCAGGCCGCTGACCAGGCAACTCCTATGGTTTCCCTTTCCACGCAATCCTCCGTGCCTAGCGGCAGCAAGGCGCCTGTCAATAACGGCGTCGCGCTGTCGGTGGTCACCACGATCTTTTTCATGTGGGGCTTTCTGACCTGCCTCAACGACATCCTGATTCCGCACCTGAAGGCGGTGTTCGAGCTCAACTTCGCGCAGGCGATGCTGGTGCAGTTCACCTTCTTCGGCGCGTACTTCCTGATGTCGCTGCCGGCTGGTTGGCTGGTGAATCGGTTGGGCTATAAGCAGGGCATCGTGGCGGGGTTGGCGGTGGCGGCGGTCGGCGCGCTGGGTTTCTGGCCGGCGGCGGAATTGCGCGTATACGGCGCATTTCTCGGCGCATTGTTCGTGCTGGCCACCGGCATCACCATCTTGCAGGTGGCGGCCAATCCCTACGTCGCCTTGCTGGGTCCCGAGCGCAGCGCCTCCAGTCGCCTGACCCTGGCCCAGGCACTGAATTCGCTCGGCACCGCCATCGCGCCACTGTTGGGCGGCTGGTTGATCCTGTCCAACACGGTGATGAGCGGCGACCAGCTGAAGGCCCTGCCGGAAGCCGAGCAACTGGCTTACCGCGTGCAGGAAGCGCAGGCTGTGCAAGGCCCGTACATCGGGCTGGGTATCGTGCTGTTCTTGCTGGCGGTTTTCGTGTTCTTGTTCCGTCTGCCGGCACTGACCGACGCCAGTGCACAGAAAGACGACAGCACGCATTCCTTGCTCGATGCCTTGCAACACCCGCATGTGCGATTCGGTGTGTTGGCGATCTTCTTCTATGTGGGCGCAGAAGTGGCGATCGGCAGCCTGATGGTCAACTACTTCTCGTTGCCGCAGATCGGTGGGTTCACCGAGCGCGAGGCGACCAAGTATGTGTCGGCCTACTGGACGCTGGCGATGATCGGCCGCTTCATCGGCTCGGCGCTGCTGGCCAAGCTGTCGCCGCGCGTGTTGTTGTCGGTGTTCGCGGCAATCAATGCGCTGTTGCTGGGCCTGACCATGGCCAGCGGCGGCATGTTGGCGGTGTATGCACTGGTGGCGATCGGCCTGTTCAATTCGATCATGTTCCCGACCATCTTCACCTTGGGCATCGAGCGGCTTGGTCCGCTGACCGGGCGCGCGTCGAGCCTGCTGATCATGGCCATCGTCGGCGGCGCCATCGTGCCGTATCTGCAAGGGTTGCTCGCCGATGGCATCGGCCTGCATGAGTCGTTCGTGCTGCCGTTGCTGTGCTACCTGTACATCGTGTTCTACGGTATCTGGGGCTCGCGGTTGCGCGGTGCACTGGCGGAGGCACGCGCATGAGTGCGACCAAGCATCAGGTGGTGTGTTTCGGCGAAGCGCTGATCGACATGCTGGCATTACCGCAGACCCAACCGGACCAGGCGCGTACCTTCGCGCAATATGCCGGCGGTGCGCCGGCCAATGTCGCCGTTGCGGTGGCGCGCCTGGGGGGCGCTGCGCATTTTGTCGGCATGCTCGGGCGCGACATATTCGGCGATTTCCTGCTGCAAAGCCTGCAGCAATCCGGCGTGGCGACCGACGGCATCGTGCGCACCGATCAGGCCAAGACTGCGTTGGCGTTCGTTGCGCTGGACGAAGCCGGCGAGCGCAGTTTCAGTTTCTACCGTCCGCCGGCAGCGGACTTGTTGTTCCGTCCCGAGCACTTCGCTGCGGACGGGTTTAAGCAGGCAGCGGTCTTGCATGTGTGCTCCAACAGCATGACCGAGCCGGAGATTGCCCAGTGCACGCTCGACGGCATGCGCCGTGCGCGCGCCGATGGCGCCATCGTCAGCCTGGACCTCAACCTGCGCCCGATGCTGTGGCCGCAGGATGTGAACCCGGCGCCGCTGCTATGGGAGGCGTTGGCGTTGGCCGATGTGGTCAAGCTGTCGCGCGAGGAACTTGAGTATCTGGCGGGAACGCTCGACAGCGATGCCAGTGCGGTCACGCAAAAGCTGTGGCAGGGCAAGGCCAGTTGGTTGCTGGTCACCGATGGCGGCGGGCCGGTGCATTGGCAGACACGCACCGATTCTGGCCAGGTGCCGGCGTTCCAGGTGCAGGTGCGCGATAGCACCGCCGCTGGCGATGCGTTCGTCGGCGGGCTGCTGTATCAGCTGGCAACGCGTGCTGCATCGCTGGAGCAGCTATGCGGCGATCCTGCGGCAGTCAATGAGGTGATTCGGTTTGCTGCCGCGGTCGGCGCGCTGGCGGTGACGCGCAAGGGCGCGTTCGCGGCAATGCCGAGCATCGATGAAGTCCATTCCTTGATCCAGGAACAATCATGAGCCGTTTGCCTGCAATACCCGCACCCGATTTCCGTTTGGCTGACGTCTTGCGCCAGCACATCGCCGACACCATGGCGTTCTACCATCCGCGCGCGATCGATCCGGCAGGCGGGTTTTTCCAGTATTTCCGCAATGACGGTTCGATCTACGACGCTGGGCATCGGCACCTGGTCAGCAGTACGCGCTTTGTCTTCAACTACGCGATGGCCTACCGCGAGTTCGGCGATGCGGCGTACCTGCAGGCGGTGCGTCACGGGCTGGATTATCTGCGCAACGTGCATCGCAACCCGCAAACCGGTGGTTATGCGTGGACGCTGCGCGACGGCGTGGTCGAAGACGACATGAATCACTGCTATGGCGTGGCCTTCGTGCTGCTGGCGTATGCGTGTGGTTTGAAGGCCGGTGTCGATGAGGCGCGTGCGTGGATGGACGAGACCTGGCAGCTGCTGGAAAAGTACTTCTGGGACGCGCAGTTCGGGCTGTATCGCGACGAGGCCGACGCGCAGTTCAATTTCACCAGCTACCGCGGCCAGAACGCCAACATGCATATGTGCGAGGCGATGATTGCGGCGTACGAGGCCAGCGGCGAGCAGCGTTATCTCGATCGCGCGCTGGTGCTCGCGGAGAACATGACCCTTCGCCAGGCAGCCAAGGCCGATGGGTTGGTGTGGGAGCATTACGACCTGCAGTGGAATATCGACTGGGATTACAACCGCGACAATCCCAAGCACCTGTTCCGCCCCTGGGGTTTTCAGCCCGGCCATCAGACCGAATGGGCCAAGCTGCTGATGCTGCTGGATCGCTATGCGCCAGCCGATTGGTTGCTGCCCACTGCGCAGCATCTGTTCGATGTCGCAGTAGCGCGCTCATGGGACGCGCAGCGCGGTGGGCTGTATTACGGGTTCGACCCTGACGGCAACGTCTGCGACGACGACAAGTATTTCTGGGTGCAGGCCGAGTCGTTGGCCGCCGCTGCGTTGCTGGCGCAGCGCAGTGGCGACGATCGCTACTGGCAGTGGTACGACAAGCTATGGGCCTATTCGTGGGCGCACATGGTCGATCATCGGTATGGCGCGTGGTATCGCATCCTGGATGCGGACAACCGCAAGTACAGCGATGAGAAAAGCCCGGCGGGTAAGACCGATTACCACACCATGGGCGCGTGCTACGAAGTCTTGAACGTGCTGCGGCCGGCTGCTTGATGCTGGCCCGATCCAAGCGCCACCGCGCAATGCGGTGGCGTTGCCGGGTAGGAGCGCAGCCGGGCGCGATGGCCTTTTACCTGTGAAGCCTCGTCGCGCCCGGGTGCGCTGCGACGATATCTGCGGTCTGCAGATGCCCCTTACTCCGGGTCGTAATCCAGGTTCGATGCCAGCCAACGCTCGGCCAATGCCAGCGTGATGCCCTTGCGCTTTGCGTAATCGGCCACCTGTTCCTTGCCCAGTCGCCCGACCACGAAGTACTGGCTCTTGGGGTGGCTGAAGTAATAACCGCAGACCGCGGCAGTGGGCAGCATCGCGAAGCTTTCGGTCAGCGACATATCGGCGTTGCGCTCGGCATCGAGCAGATCGAACAAGGTGCGTTTTTCGCTGTGTTCGGGGCAGGCCGGGTAGCCGGGCGCCGGGCGTATGCCGCGATAGCGCTCGGCGATCAAGGCTTCGTTGTCCAGTGCTTCGTCCTGGACATAGCCCCAGAACTCGGTGCGCACGCGTTGATGCAGGCGTTCGGCCAGCGCCTCTGCCAGACGGTCGGCCAACGCCTTGAGCAGGATGGAGTTGTAGTCGTCGTGCGCGGGTTCGAAGCGCGCCACATGTGCATCGATACCGATGCCGGCGGTCACCGCGAAGGCGCCGATCCAGTCCTGCTTGCCGCTGCTCTTTGGAGCGATGAAATCGGCCAGGCAGAAGTCGGGGCGGTCGATGGGCTTGTCGACTTGTTGGCGCAAGAAGTGCAGGAGTTGCCGGGATTGGGGAGTGGAAATTCGGGATTGGCTCTGCCGCTGCCAATCTCCAATCTCCACTTCCGAATCCCGGTGGTCCGTCAGGACCACCTCGACATCATCTCCGACGCTATTTGCCGGCCACAGCCCGAACACGGCCTTGGCCGTCAGCCACTTCTCTTCGACGATGCGCTTGAGCATGCGGCGCGCGTCGCGATACAGCTCGCTGGCCTGGGTGCCGACGATGTCGTCGCTGAGAATCGCAGGGAACTTGCCGGCCAGTTCCCATGCCTGGAAGAACGGCGTCCAGTCGATGAGTTCGATCAGCTCCTGCAACGGGTAGTCGCCGAATACGCGGATGCCTGGCTGGCGTGGGGCCGGTGGGGTGTAAGTGTCCCAATCGCCATCGAAGCGCTGCGCACGGGCTTTTTCGAGCGACACCAGGCGCTTGGCATCGCCGCGGTTACGGTGGCGTGCACGGATTTCCGCGTAATCGGCATCGTTGGCGGCGACGAAGGCCTGGCGCAGGTCGCGCGAGATCAACGATTGCGCCACGCCCACGGCACGCGAGGCGTCCTTCACCCACACGGTGGGTGCGCTGTAGTGCGGGTCGATCTTCAGCGCGGTGTGCGCGCGCGAGGTCGTTGCGCCGCCGATCAACAACGGAATCTCGAAGCCCTGCCGCTGCATCTCGCGCGCCACGTGCGACATTTCTTCCAGAGATGGCGTGATGAGGCCGGACAGCCCGATCAGATCCGCGTTTTCTTCGCGTGCGCGATCCAGGATCACCTGCGCCGAGACCATCACGCCCAGATCCACCACATCGAAGTTGTTGCAGGCCAACACCACGCCGACGATGTTCTTGCCGATGTCGTGCACGTCGCCTTTGACGGTGGCCATGATGATCTTGCCGTTGGACTTGCCGACATCGCCGGTGCGCAGTTTTTCCGCTTCGATGAAGGGCAGCAGATAGGCCACCGCCTTTTTCATCACGCGCGCGGACTTGACCACCTGCGGCAAAAACATCTTGCCGGCGCCGAACAAATCGCCCACCACGTTCATGCCGTCCATCAGCGGGCCTTCGATCACTTCCAGAGGGCGTGTGGAATGCTGGCGCGCTTCTTCGGTGTCGGTTTCCACGAATGCGTCGATGCCGTGCACCAGCGCATGCGCCAGGCGCGCGCGCACCGGCTTGTCGCGCCAGGCCAGGTCTTCGACTTTCGCCGCCCCCTTGGTGCCCTTGTAGCGCTCGGCGATTTCCAGCAGGCGTTCGGTGCCGTCGCGGCGTCGGTTGAGGATCACGTCCTCCACGCGTTCGCGCAGTTCCGGATCCAGCTCGTCGTAGATCGGCATGCCGCTGGCGTTGACGATGCCCATGTCCATGCCGGCCTTGATCGCATGGAGCAGGAACACCGAGTGGATCGCCTGGCGCACGGTTTCGTTGCCGCGGAACGAGAACGAGACGTTGGAAACACCGCCGGAGACATGGCAGTGCGGCAGCGTGTCCTTGATGATGCGGGTGGCTTCGATAAAGTCCACCGCGTAGTTGTCGTGCTCTTCGATGCCGGTGGCCACGGCAAAGATGTTTGGGTCGAAGATGATGTCTTCCGGCGGAAAGCCTACCTGCTCGGTCAGCAGCGTGTAGGCGCGCGTGCAGATCTCGACCTTGCGCGCACAGGTGTCGGCCTGGCCTTGTTCGTCGAAGGCCATCACTACCGCTGCGGCACCGTAGCGCAACACCTTGCGGGCGTGTTCGATGAACACTGGCTCGCCTTCCTTGAGCGAAATGGAGTTGACCACGCTCTTGCCTTGCAGGCACTTCAATCCCGCTTCGATGACGCTCCACTTGGACGAATCCACCATCACCGGAATGCGCGCGATATCCGGCTCGGACATGATCAGGTTGAGAAAGCGCGTCATCGCCTTCTCCGAATCGATCAGGCCTTCGTCCATGTTGACGTCGAGGATCTGCGCACCGCTGTCCACCTGCTGACGCGCGACCTCCACTGCTTCCTCGTAGCGCTCCTCCTTGATCAGCTTGCGGAACTGCGCGCTGCCGGTGACGTTGGTGCGCTCGCCGACGTTGACGAACAACAGGTCTGGCGTAATGACCAGCGGCTCAAGGCCGGACAGGCGGGTGTAGCGGGGAGTGCTCATGCAAGGCTCTGCTGGACGGTGACGGCGCGGACGGTCTTGGTGGGGTGGTGCGCATGGCCGAACGATGCGGCGCGATGGAATGCGGCCCTCATCCGGCGCTGCGCGCCACCTTCTCCCGAAGGCGGGAGAAGGGCAGTGCGCTGCGCACGGAGCATCCTTGTGGCAAGCCGAGCAATGCGGATCCCTTCTCCCTCCAGCGAAGGACAGGGTGTGTACTGCGCATGGCGCTTCCTCGTGGCAGCCCAAGCGCTGCGCTGTCCTTCTCCCGCCAGCGGGAGAAGGTGCCCGAAGGGCGGATGAGGGCTCACTTGCCGCATCACGCCGCCAACTCCTGCGTGCCGGGCAATTGGCGCGGTGGAAGATCGGCGACCGCTTCGGCGATGGCGCGGATATGGTCGGGCGAGGTACCGCAGCAGCCGCCGACCAGGTTGAGCAGGCCGGCCTGTGCGAATTCGCGTAGCGTGGCCGCCATTTCTTCCGGCGTCTCGTCGTATTCGCCGAAGGCATTCGGCAAACCGGCGTTCGGATGTGCGCTGACATAGGCGTCGGCGATCTGCGCCAACGTTTCCACGTGCGGGCGCAACTCCTTGGCGCCGAGCGCGCAATTCAGGCCGATCGACAACGGCCGGCCGTGCGCGACGGAGGCATAAAACGCTTCGGCGGTCTGTCCGGACAAGGTGCGACCGGATGCGTCGGTAATGGTGCCGGAGACCATCACCGGCAAACGCCCGCCGCGCGCTTCGAAGACCTCTTCGATCGCATACAACGCGGCCTTGGCATTGAGCGTGTCGAAGATGGTTTCCACCATCAGGGTATCGGCGCCGCCATCGATCAAGCCTTCGATCGCTTCGCGATAGGTTTCGCGCAGCGCGTCGAAACTGGTGTTGCGGTAGCCGGGATCGTTGACGTCCGGGCTGATGGAGGCGGTACGGCTGGTGGGGCCGAGCACGCCGATCACAAAGCGCGGTTTGTGCGGGGTCAACGCCTCCACTTCGTCGCAACAGGCGCGGGCGACCTGTGCGCCGGCCTTGTTCAACTCGTAGACCAGATGTTCCAGGTGATAGTCGGCCTGGCTCACCGACGTGGCGTTGAAGGTATTGGTTTCCAGCAGATCGGCACCTGCATCCAGATAGGCGCGATGAATGCCGGCAATGATCTGCGGCCGGGTCAGCAGCAGCAGATCGTTGTTGCCCTTCAAGTCGTGGCCCTGCGGTACGTGTGCGTGGTCGCAACCGGGCGCGTGCACGTGCGCACTGTCGTAGCCGTCGGCAAAACGGGTGCCGCGGTAATCCGGTTCCTGCAGGTTGTGGCGCTGGATCATGGTGCCCATCGCCCCATCGATGATGAGGATGCGCTCGCGCAACGCGGCAGTTAGCTTGGCCGCGCGCTCGGGGTGCAACCAGGGCAGCGCGTGCACAAGGGGGGAGTGGAGTGCTGCAGGCGTCATGATGCGATGCTCCGTGAGGCAGTGGTGCTGCTTTCGACGATTCCCGATTCCCGACTCCCAATTCCCGGCTTCACCGCAATCAGCGAGATCACCTCGAAATGCGGCGGTCGTTTTTCGCGCGTCACCGTCTCCAGGCTGGACACGTCCAGCCCGGCTTTTTCGACGAACTTGCGCAACTCCTTGGCAGCAAACCCCAGATTGACGTGACCGTACGCATGCACCGCGGCGCGGTGTTCGTGCTTGGCCAGGCTGCACAGCAGCAGGCGGCCGCCCGGGCGCAGCACGCGCGCCGATTCGGCCACCGCCTGCGCCGGTTTGGCCGCATAGGTCAGCGCATGCATCAGCACCACCAGGTCGAAGCTGGCATCGGGGAATGGCAGCGCATGCATGTCGCCTTCGCGCACTTCCACATTGCGGAGTTTGCGCAGGCGCTCGCTGGCGGCCGCAACCACGCGCGCGCTGGTGTCGATGCAGATGTAGCGGGTGGCATGCGGTGCCACCAGCTCGGCCAGCACGCCGTCGCCGGAAGCGATATCGAGTACGTCGCCGGTTTCCAGCAGGGGCAGGGCGGTGCGCGCCAGCGCTTCCCAGGTGCGTCCGGGCGAGTAATGCCGTTCCATGTCGCCAGCCACCGAATCGGCCCAGTTCTGGTCCGCGGCACGGTTGGCCAGCACGGCGGCCACGCGCTCGGCATCCTGGCGCAATAACGGATCGTCGCTGCCTGTGCTCAGCGCCAGCCAGAGCGCCCGCTGGGCCGGGTCCAGCGACACTTCGTCGAAGCGGTAATACGCCGACACCCCGGCGCGGCGGTCGCGGACCAGCCCGGCTTCCTTGAGTTTGGCCAGGTGCGTGGACACCCGCGGCTGCGCCAGGCGGGTGATGGCCGACAGCTCGGCCACGGTGAGTTCTTCCTGCTCCAGCAAGGCCAGCAGGCGCACTCGGGTGGCGTCGGCAAACACCTTCAGGCGGGCCGACCAGTCTTCCAGATCCATGAATATCTCTATATCGCGATATGGAGATATTTTCGGTCCGGCGGCAGGTGCGGTCAACTACATACGCATGCGAATGGTTGGCGCTACAATGGGGCTCAGCTCAGGCCTGAAGGGGTGCGACGTGGATTTCAGCTTTACCGAAGAACAATTGATGATCCAGGATGTGGCGCGCCGCATCGCCCAGGAAAAGATCGCGCCCAGCGCCGAGCACTTCGACCGTAGCGGCGAGTTCCCGCTGGAAAATATCCGCCTGCTGGGCGAAAACGGCCTGATGGGCATCGAGGTGCCGGTCGACTGCGGCGGCGCCGGCATGGACCCGATCAGTTACGCGTTGGCGATGATCGAAATCGCCGCGGCCGACGGCGCGCATTCCACCATCGTCTCGGTCAACAATTCGCTGTTTTGCACCGGCATTTTGAAGAACGGCAGCGAAGCGCAGAAGCAGCTCTATGTGCGCGCGATTGCCGAAGGCACCCACATCGGTGCCTTCGCGCTGACCGAGCCGCAGTCCGGCTCGGATGCCTCGGCAATGCGCTGCCGCGCGGTCAAGCAGGCCGATGGCAGCTTCGTCATCAATGGCAAGAAGAGCTGGATCACCTCCGGCCCGGTCGCCAAGTACATCGTTTTATTTGCGGTAACCGAGCCG
Organism: Xanthomonas sp. NCPPB 3569; assembly: GCF_041475645.2. Classification (NCBI taxonomy): domain Bacteria; kingdom Pseudomonadati; phylum Pseudomonadota; class Gammaproteobacteria; order Lysobacterales; family Lysobacteraceae; genus Xanthomonas; species Xanthomonas sp. NCPPB 3569. The sequence continues at coordinate 2,336,261 of NZ_CM192969.1, read as the reverse complement.
GACAAGGGCTCGCGCGGCATCACCGCCTTCATGGTCGACACCGACCGCGCCGGTTTTCACCGCGGCAAGACCGAACCCAAGCTCGGCATCCGCGCCTCGGCCACTTGCGAAATCGAGTTTGCCGATTACGTTGCGCAGCCCGACGACGTGCTGGGCGTAGAAGGCGAGGGCTTCAAGACTGCGATGAGCGTGCTGGATGCCGGGCGCATCGGCATTGCGTCGCAGGCGGTCGGGATTGCACGCGCGGCGTATGAGGCCACGCTGGCCTACGTGAAGGAACGCAAGGCATTTGGCGCGGCCATCGGCACGTTCCAGATGACCCAGGCCAAGATCGCCGACATGAAGTGCAAGCTGGATGCAGCGCTGCTGCTGACGTTGCGCGCGGCGTGGTTGAAAGGGCAGGGGCAGAAGTTCGGTACCGAAGCGGCCGTGGCCAAGCTAACCGCATCCGAGGCGGCGATGTGGATCACCCATCAGGCCGTGCAAATTCATGGCGGCATGGGGTATTCGAAAGAAATGCCGCTGGAGCGCTACTTCCGCGACGCCAAGATCACCGAAATCTACGAGGGCACCTCGGAGATCCAGCGCCTGGTGATCGCGCGCGGCGAGACCGGCCTGCGCTGAGGTCGACCGCGCTCCAGCGCTGACGCTACGCGCGGCAACGCTGGAGCGCTCTCCGCGACGCCAAGATCACCGAAATCTACGAGGGCACCTCGGAAATCCAGCGCCTGGTGATCGCGCGTGGCGAGACCGGCCTGCGCTGAGGTCGACCGCGCTCCAGCGCTGCCGCTACGCGCGGCAACGCTGGAGCGCTCTCCGCGACGCCAAGATCACCGAAATCTACGAGGGCACCTCGGAGATCCAGCGCTTGGTGATCGCGCGCGGCGAGACCGGCCTGCGCTGAGGTCGACCGCGCTCCAGCGCTGCCGCTACGCGGCAACGCTGGAGCGCTCTCCGCGATGCCAAAATTACCGAAATCTACGAGGGCACCTCGGAAATCCAACGCCTGGTGATTGCGCGCGGCGAGACCGGCCTGCGCTGAGGTCGACCGCACTCCAGCGCTGCCGCTACACGTGGCAACGCTGGAGCGCTCTCCGCGATGCCACGATCGCCCAGATCCACAAAGGTGCTCCCGAAATCCGTGGTGACCGCTCCGGCGTCGGTGTGTACTCGATCGCCAGGTATCGCTTGGTAGGAGCGTGCCCGCGTGCGACGAAGCGTTGTCGATCAGTCCACATCGCGCGCAGGCATGCTCCTGCACCGGCTGGCGCGCGTGGCCTGGATGCAGTTGCCTTGCGTGAGCCGCCGAGCCGCCCGCACACATTCGCTATCGCGCAGCGCCTGAGCACGGGCGCTGCATGGGCACGCTTGTCGTTCGCTGCGCCCGCGGACCACAATCGCCGCTTCTTCCCGCTGCTGGTGCGCGCATGTTCCGGTCGTTGCACGCTGTGCTTTCCCGTCCTTTGCTGTCTGCCGTCGCGCCCGCGCTGGTGTGCTGCGCGCTATTGCTGGTCTGCGCCACGGCAGGTGCGCAGACGCCGCCTTCGATCGTGCCAACCGATCGTCTGCGCGAGTCCTGGTGGGCGCAGCGGCATGCGCAGGTGCTGGAACAGGTCAAGCAGCACCCGGATACCAAGTTGCTGCTGATCGGCGATTCGATCACTCAAAACTACGAAAAAGCCAAGGCGCCGGACGAAGACTTCCAACCGACCTGGCAAACCTTCTACGGCAGCCGCGGTGCGCTCAATCTGGGTTTCAGTGGCGACGGCACCGAAAACGTGCTGTGGCGGCTGGCCAATGGCGAAGTCGACGGGCTGCAGCCGAAGGTCGCGCTGGTGCTGATCGGCACCAACAACACCGGCCATCTCAGTCAAACTGCCGAACAGACCCAACTGGGTATCGATGCGGTGGTCGCGACGATCGAACAGAAGCTGCCGCGCACGCACATCCTCCTGCTGAGCGTGTTGCCCAGCGATCTCTCCAGCGAAAAATCGCGTCGCGATGTACAGATCAATCAGGGCCTGGCCGTGCGTTACGGCGACAATCCGCGCGTGACCTATCTGGATGTGAGCTCGGTTTTCCAGTGCGACGGCAAGCTGCGCACCGAGCTGTTTTACGACACCCGGTTCCGTCCGGCGGCCGGTGCCTTGCATCCGGACACGCGGGGGCAGCGCATGCTGGCCGAAGCGATCGAGCCCACGCTGGCGCGGCTGCTGGGCGAGCCACCGGTCAAGCCGGTGGCCGAACTCGGCCGTGACGCGGCGACCTCGCTGATGCCGGTCGACTGGCTGGAGCAGGATTCCTACGACTGGTACGCACGCCACCACGCGGCGCTAGCCGTTGCGCGCAGCCTGAAGCCGGAGGTGGTGATGATCGGCGACTCGATCACCCATTTCTGGTCCGGGCCGCCGCAGGCCACCCGTGTCAGTGGCCCGGAATCGTGGCAATGGCTGTATGGCACGCGACCGGTGCTGAATCTGGGCTTCGGCTGGGATCGCACGCAAAATGTGCTGTGGCGCATCCGCCAGGGCGAACTCGACGGCCTGGATCCGCAATGGGTGGTGTTGCATATCGGCACCAACAATCTCACCGGCACCGCCCAGTCGCGCGCCAGCACCCCGGCCGAGACTGCCCAGGGCGTGGAGGCGGTGGTCGCCGAGCTGCGTCGCCGCTTGCCCAACAGCAAGCTGATCCTGATGGCGATCATGCCGCGTGGCCGCAACGCCGACGATGCGCGGCGCGCGCCGATCGCCGAGACAAACCGACTGCTGGTTGCGCGCTATGCCAAGGATCCAGCGGTGCAGTTGGTCGATATCGGCCCGAAGATGCTGCAGCCCGACGGCACGCTGCCCGACGCGTTGATGCCCGATGGCACACATCCCAGCGAGTCCGGCTACCGCATCTGGGCGCAGGCGCTGCGCGACGCGGGGATTACCGCTGCGCCGTAACGGGGGCGGCACGCCGGGGTGTTCATGGAAAGGCGAGCGCGGCTGGTAAGTGGTGCAGTGCGGCCGCCCGCGCGCCGCTGCATCGTGCGGGCCGACAGTCGCGCTTGATTTTTAGCATTGCGCGGGCCCGCATTCCTGCATGGAGCTGGTAACGGCCAACCGGCTCAAGCCGGGCCTTCTGCGTCTCAGGTACGGCCGGGCATGGCCTGGTCTGCAGTTCCAACGCCGAACGGCCGAGCCGGGGGCCGGGCTCCCGGCAAGGGCTTGGCGCGGCAATCGAGTGCAGAGCACTGCATGTTCGAACCCCAGAAACCAGAAGACCCCCCCGATTGCTCGGAGGTCTTTTTAAACTGGTGCCCAGAAGAGGACTCGAACCTCCACGAAGTTGCCCCCGCTAGCACCTGAAGCTAGTGCGTCTACCAATTCCGCCACCTGGGCAGGTGAGCCGCGAATTTTGCAGGCTCCTGGAAGTCTTGTCAATGGTTTCTATACGGCAATCCTCGGCGGTCGCGCCGGCCTTGCCGCCCATCTCGCCGCGCCACGCAGTACCATGTAGGCAATGACAAAGAAAAAAACCCCAGATTCCGATCGGCCGAGTCGCCGCAAATCCACCGGCGCAGGCGATTCCAGCACTGCCGAACAGCAGAAGTTGCCGGGCTGGATGCCAGACTTCCTGGTCCGCGCCGCAGCCGGCGCATCGACCAAGTCAGCCGACAAGCGCGCTGCCGACAAAGCATCCAACCCCTCCAAAGCCTCGCCCCAGCCGGCGGCCGCGCCGCCTGCGCCGCGCGCCCCGCATCCGCGCAAGAGTGGTCCGTCTGCGCCGCCGCCGGAACGCTTCCAGACCGCTGCGCCTGCGACTGCCGAATTCAAGGATCCGCATGCCGAGCGCGAGGCGCTTCGGTATGCCGAGCCGATTGCCAGCCGCGAGGCCATCCTGCAATTGCTTGAAGCCTGCGACGGTCCGCAGACCGCCGAAGAAATTGCCGAGCAGCTCAATCTGAGTGGCCGCATCGATGCGCTGGGCAAGCGTCTGGCCGCAATGGTGCGCGAAGCGCAACTGGTGCAGAACCGCCGCGGCGGCTACGCGCCGGTGCAGCAGACCAGCCTGATCGCCGGTGTGGTCATCGCCAATCCGGAGGGCTTCGGTTTCCTCAAGCCCGACGAGGGCGGCGATGACCTGTTCCTGCCGCCGTTCGAAATGCGCAAAGTCATGCATGGCGACCGCGCGCTGGCCAATGTCACCGGCATCGACCGCCGCGGCCGTCGCGAAGGCGCCATCGCGCGCGTGCTCGAGCGTGGCATGTCGCGCATGCTGGGGCGTTTTTTCTATGAGCACGGTGTGGCTTACGTCGACCCCGACGACAAGCGCATCCAGCGCAATGTGCAGATCGCCCCGGACGGTATCGGCGAGGCACGCGAAGGCCAATTGGTGGTTTGCGAACTGATCGCGCCGCCGGACGCGCGTCGCCCGGCGATCGGCAAGATCATCGCGGTGCTGGGTGACAAGCTGACGCCGTCGCTGGTGGTTGAAATGGCCATCCACGGCCACGAACTGCCGCACGAATTCCCGCAGGAAGTGCTGGACGAAGCCGCGGCCGTGCCGCTGGTGGTCGAGCCACAGATGATCGGTGGGCGCGTGGACCTGCGGCAGATGCCACTGGTCACCATCGATGGCGAAGACGCCAAGGATTTCGATGACGCAGTGTATTGCGAGCCCAACGCCGACGGCTTCCGTCTGGTGGTGGCAATCGCCGATGTGTCCAACTACGTGCGTCCCGGGACGCCGCTGGACGACGAGGCGCAAAAGCGTGCCACCTCGGTGTATTTCCCCGGCTTCGTGGTGCCGATGCTGCCGGAAACGCTGTCCAACGGCATCTGCTCGCTGATGCCCAAGGTCGACCGCATGTGTTTCGTCTGCGATATGCAGGTGGGCCGCGATGGCGAAGTGACCGGCTCGCGCTTCTACGAAGCGGTGATGAATTCGCACGCACGCCTGACCTATAACCAGGTCTGGAAGGCGGTGGGCGAGGACGATGCCGACACCAAGGCCTTCATCGGCCCGCTGTTGCCGCAGGTGCAGCGCCTGCATCAGCTGTATCACGTGCTGTCGAAGGCGCGCACGCAGCGCGGGGCGATTGAGTTCGAAACCTCCGAAGTGCGCTTCGTGCTCGACAACACCGGCGAAGTCACCCAGGCCGGCATGCTGGTGCGCAACGATGCCCACAAGCTCATCGAAGAATGCATGATCGCCGCCAACGTCGAGGCGGCGCGCTACCTGCTGAGCGTGCACGTGCCCGCGCCTTACCGTGTGCATGAGCGCCCGCCGGAGAGCAAGTACGAAGACCTGCTGGAGTTCCTCAAGGAGTTCCAGCTGAGCTTGCCGGCATGGAGCAAGGTGCGCCCCGGCGACTACACCAAGTTGCTGAAAAAAGTGCGCGCCCGCCCGGATGCGGCGTTGCTGGAATCGGTGTTGCTGCGCAGCCAGAGCCTGGCGGTGTATTCGCCGGAGAACAACGGCCATTTCGGTCTGGCGTTGGAGGCATACGCGCATTTCACCTCGCCGATCCGCCGTTATCCGGACCTGCTGGTGCACCGCGCGATCAAGCACGCGCTGACCGGCGCCAGCCGGGAAAAATTCATCTACACGCCGCGGCAGATGGCGGCACTGGCGCTGCAATGCTCCGAGCGTGGACGGCGTGCCGATGAAGCCGAGCGCGAAGTGGACGAGCGCTACCGCGCAGCGTGGATGGAAAAGCACGTCGGTGGCCAGTTCGATGGCGTGATCAGCGGTGTGACAGGATTTGGTTTGTTCGTGGAGTTGACGCAGTCCAAGGTCAACGGACTGGTGCATGTCACGCAGCTGCCGCAGGACTATTACCAGTTCGATCCGATTCGCAAGACGCTCAGCGGCGAGCGCCGTGGTCGCGAGTTCCGCCTTGGCGACCCGGTGCGCGTGCTGGTGCTCAAGGCCAGCATGGAGGAGCGCAAGATCGACTTCCGCCTGGCCGAAGAAAATGGCGCAGCGCCCGAAGCGCCGCTGCCGCCACGCGAGAAGCCGACCAAGCGCAAAAAGAAATCGTACTGAGATGCAGAACGCCGCTGCGGGCCGCCGAAACGGCAGCCCGCCACGCGAGGTGGTGACAAGAGCAGCCACTAACAATTGAGTGCGGGTGGTCGGGTAGGTGTAGACGACGCTGATGAACCGCAGCGTGCCGGCGCTTCCGGCCAGGTCCCACTCCCACTGCCAGCCGCGTCCGCTTGGTGATGAGCGCAGTCGTGTTATTAGCTGTTAGCAAAGCAGGTGGGGCCATTGCAGGGAAGCGGGTCTGCAATGGTGTCCGTAATAGACTGACGCGGAGCAGGGCATGGACACTTCAAGCGAATATAGCGGTGGCTGCCAGTGCGGGGCGGTGCGGTTTCATGTGCGTGGTGCGTTGATGGACGCTTCGATCTGCCATTGCCGCATGTGCCAGAAGGCATTCGGCGCGTATTACGCGCCGCTGGTGTCAGTACGAGGCACCGAGTTTCGCTGGACCCGTGGCGAGCCCAGGCGCTTCGCATCGTCGAACGTCGTGCAGCGCGGTTTTTGCGCCGACTGCGGCACGCCATTGACGTATGAGGCACCCGACGGCGTGGCAGTTGCGGCAGGTGCCTTCGATATGCCGGAGCGGCTGCCGCCGCATATCCAATATGGTTTGGATCGCAAGCTGCCCTTCGTCGATGGCCTGGCGCAGCTGCCCACGCGTCCACCCGAAGACGATGCCGCCGCGGAGGCTTTTTTGGCCAGCGTGGTGTCGCGGCAGCATCCGGATCACGACACTGCGCATTGGCCTGCGTGAGACATCGCCCTGGTTGGAGTGTGCTGCTGATCGCGGCATGCGAGCAGTAACGGCGAAACCTCGCTCGCGGCTGCCACTCGCCGCGGCAAGACGCGCCGGTGCACCGACTGGCAGGCATCCATCGGCACAAGGGGGTGCGCGGCCAGCATGCGGTCCAATGCAGGCATGCGCCCTCGACCTCGGGCGCTGCGCGTCCAGTACCAGTGCCATCGCCGCATCGCGTCGTTGGCATCGCCGGGCTGCATGCCCCGGCCGTGACGTGACAGGCCGCAAGCCCTACCATTCCCCTTTACCTTTTCGTATGCCCGCGCAATGAGCAAGCAGAACCAGTGGATCGTCGGCGTCAATGCTGTCGCCTCGTCCGTCGAGAACGACGCCGACAACGTGCGCGAGGTGTTGATCGAGGCCGGCAGCAAGAACCCGCGCCTGACCGAGATCGAGGAACAGGCGCGCCGCAAGGGCATCGACGTACGCCGGGTCAACACGCAGGCGCTGGACGGCGTGGGCGGGCAGGTGCGCCACCAGGGCGTGGCCGCACGCTATGCCGCCGCGCGGCTATGGGCCGAGAACGAGCTGGAAGGGTTGGTCGAGGCCGCCGAAGGACGCGCGTTGGTGCTGATCCTCGATGGCGTGCAGGACCCGCACAACCTTGGCGCATGCCTGCGCAGTGCGGCAGCAGCGGGCGTCACCGCGGTGGTGATTCCCAAGGACAAGTCGGCCACGGTGAACGCCACCGTGCGCAAGACCTCCGCCGGTGCGGCCGACCGCATTCCGGTGGTGGCGGTGACCAACCTGGCGCGCTGCCTGCGCGACCTGCAGAAGCAGGGGGTGTGGTTGTATGGCTTGGCCGGCGAAGCACAGGCTTCGTTGTATAGCGTGGATCTGCGCGGCAATGTCGGGCTGGTGCTGGGTGGCGAGGCCGATGGCCTGCGCCGTCTCACCCGCGAGCACTGCGATGGCCTGGTCAAGATCCCAATGCCCGGCGAAATCGAAAGCCTCAATGTGTCGGTCGCGACCGGTGTGACCTTGTTCGAGGCCGTGCGCCAGCGCCTGGGCACCTAACGGCCTGCATGCATCAGGTGCGGGCGCAGGCGTGCCGGCCTGCGTATCGCACGCGCGTTAGGCGATGCACCGCAGCGCCAACGCTTGATCGTTGCATTGCCGATGGGCAACTGCGCAATGTTCCGCGCAGATGCAGGTCGCGGGGCGCTGCCAGGCGCACGCGCAGGGAGTTGCAGCAAGGCTTTCCAGACCTGCGCAGACATCGTCGAACGCAGTGCGACGTTTTTGCCTACCATATCGCCAGCGAACGGCGCGTTGTGTGTGATGAACGATGGGGTGGGCGCCTGGCAAACAGGCGAGAGCAGTTGCGGCGTCCAGGCGTCAGCACGACGAAACAACAGACGCCAGCAGCGCTGGCTCGGTGTCGGCGCCTGCCTGCTGCTGGCGCTGTGTTCGCTTGTTGCGGCTGCCTCGCCGGCCGGAACGGCGCGCTTGCGCGATTACGCCATCGACAGCTGGAGTTCGCGCAACGGGCTCCCGCACAACTCCTTGCGCGACATCGCCCAGACCCGCGACGGGTATCTGTGGTTCGCGACCTGGGAAGGCCTGGTGCGCTACAACGGGCTGGAATTCAGCGTGATCGACCGCAGCACGTGCCCGGGGCTGCCCGATAACGGCGTCGGTGCGCTGTATGTAGATCGCGATGGCGCGCTGTGGCTGAGCGATGCGCGCGGCAATCTGGTCCGGCATGGTGCCGACGGACAATGGCGACAGTGGCAGCGGCAAGGGCAGTGGCCGCAGGCGTTGATCCATGCCATGACCATGGATGCCGAAGGCCGCATGTGGCTGTTGTTCGAAGGGCACGGGCTGGGTTGCCTGTGGCCGGATGGGCGCTTCGACTATTTCCCGCCGCACGATGACGCACCGCTGCAGAGCAGCTTTCCGCGCATGGCGGTCGATGCGCAGGGGCGCTTGTTGATCGGTACCTTCGATGGATTGATCTATCGCGAACCGGATGGGCGCATGCACCGCGCGCCGGCCGCGTTCGGGTTTCCACCGGGGTTGGCATGGCCGTATCGCGCAACGGACGGCACGGTGTGGGTGGTTGCGGGCGATCAGCTGTATCGCCTGCAGGGCGAGCGCGCCGAGCTGGTGCATCGGGTGCCGGGGCAGGGCCACTTCACCGCGATGCTGCAGGATCGCCACGGCGACCTGTGGCTGGGCAGCGAAAACCAGGGGCTGCTGCGGATCGGGCCTTACGGCGTGGAGCATCTGCCGGCCGGTCGCAGCCTGCCGACCGGGCGCATCGTCAGCCTGCGAGAGGACGCCGAAGGCAGTATCTGGGTCGGCGCCAACGGCGGTCTGTTCCGGCTACGCGAGACCTTGTTCAGCAGCTACAGCCAGCGCGATGGATTAAGCGGCGACTACAGCCGTGCCATGTTGGAAGACCGCGATGGCAGCCTGTGGATCGCCGGAACCGCCGGCCTGGACCGGATGCTGCCGGACGGGCGCATCGTGCCGGTGCCGGTGGTCACACCCTCCCGGCGACGCCTTTCGGTGCTCAGTCTGGCGTTGGACCGGCGCGGCGATCTCTGGGTGGGCACCTATGCCGATGGCGTGTTCGTATTGCGCGCTGGGCGCGTGCTGCGCCACTACGGCGAGGCCGAGGGCATTCCCGGCGGGCATATCCGCGCGATCGTGATCGACGACCGCGATGCGGTATGGCTGGCAACCCAGCGTGGCGTGGTGCAGCTGGTGGATGGCAAGCGCGCGCCGTTGGCGATCGCAGGCTTGCCTGTCAGCGTGGTGACCGCATTGGCCAGCGTCGATGGCGCGGTGTGGATCGGTTCGGTCGATGGTGCGGCAGTGCTGCGCAACGGCAAGCTGCGCCAGTTGAATCTGGAGCAACTGGGCGGCGCGCGCAGCGTGTTCGGGTTTCAGGCCATCGGCGATGCCATGTGGATTGCGACCGACCGCGGTCTGTATCGCGAGCGCAATGGCGTGCTCGCCCGCGTCGGGCTGGAGCAGGGCATGCCGGTTGACACGGTGTTCCAGCTTGTCGAAGACCGGCTTGGCAATGCGTGGATCAGCAGCAACCGCGGCGTGCTGCGTACCGAATTCAAGACGCTCGATGCAGTGGCCGATGGGCGCGGCACGCTCGCGATCGAACGCTATGGCGAGATCGACGGCATGGGCAATGCGCAGGCCAACGGTAGTTCCGGCCCCAGCCTGTTGCGGCGTGCCGACGGCACGGTGTGGGTGGTGACAGCTGGCGGGGTGAGCATGGTCGATCCCTCGCGTCTGCAGCGCTTTCGCGAACGTCGCCCGCCGCCGGCAGTGATCGAGAACGTGCAGCAAGATGGCAACCCGTTGGTGTGGCGCCAGCGCGCACAATTGCCTGGCGGGCATCGCTTGAACGTGTCCTACGTCGGCATGAGCTTTCTGCTGCCGGAGCGAATCGAATACCGCACCCGACTGGAAGGCCTGGACAATACCTGGACAGAACGCGGCCGGCAGCGCAGCGTGGAATTCATCGGCCTGCCGCCGGGCCGATATCGTCTACACGTGGCTGCGCGCCATCCGGGCGGGGCATGGAGCCCGCACGAAGCGGTGTGGGCGTTCGAGGTATTGCCGCTGTGGTGGCAACGCCAGGATGTGCGCTTTGCCGCGGCGCTGGGGGCGCTCTTGCTGCTGGCCTTGCTGTATCGCGTGTTGCTGCATCGCTACCAGACCCATAACGCGCGCCTGGCCGAGCTGGTGCGCAAGCGCACCGAAGACCTGCAACGGCAGGCGCAGCGTTTGCTGCAGGCCAACCAGGAAAAGAGCGAACTCTTGACGCGTTTGCGCATCAAGTCCGATGTGTTCGAGCGCCAGGCGCACGAAGATGCGTTGACCGGGCTGCCAAACCGTCGCCATTTCGACGAAGCGCTGGCGCGCGATATCAGCCGTGCAAGGCGCAGTGCGCGGCCGCTGGTGCTGGCGATTCTGGATATCGATCACTTCAAGCGCATCAACGACCATTATTCGCACGCCAGCGGCGATGCGGTTCTGCACGAGGTGGGAGTGCTCCTGACCGCGGCCGCGCGCGCCTCGGATCTGCCGGCCCGCCTGGGCGGCGAAGAATTCGCGCTGCTATTGGCCGACACCACGTTGGACGAGGCACAGGCGCTCTGCCTGCGCATCCGCGCGCTCTTCCATGCCCGCCACAACTGGGCCAGCGTCGAGGGCTTGCAGGTGACCTTCAGCGCCGGTGTTGCCGCGCTGCGCGACGACGAGACCGGCTCGTCGCTGATGCAGCGTGCCGATCATGCCTTGTACGAGGCCAAGAGCGCCGGCCGCGATCGGATCTGTGTGGGTTAGACGCCGGGATTCGGGAATCGGGATTTGGGATTCGCAACGGCAGTGCAGGTGTTCCTTCTCCTGCACGAGAAAGTGCCCAGAAGGGCGGATGAGGCTACGGCAGCAAGCAGCCGTGCTGCGTCGTGATCAGACGGTTGCGGCTCGTGTTTGGTAAACGTACGCGATTGGCCGCCTCAATCCAGAAACCACGACGCTTCTACCAATCCCGAATGCCCACTCCCGCATCCCGCCCTCACACCGGCCCGGGCCAGGCGTTGGCGATCTTGCAGAACAGGCGTGCGGTTTGTTCGGTGTCGTAGACCGCGCTGTGGGCGTCGGCGGCATTCCAGTCCAGTCCTGCGGCCTGGGCGGCGCGTGCCAGCACGGTCTGGCCGTAGGCCACGCCAGCCAACGTCACCGTGTCGAACACGCTGAAAGGATGAAACGGGTTGCGTTTGTGGCCCACGCGCGCCACGGCCGCGTTGAGAAAATTCAGGTCGAAATGGGCGTTGTGGCCGACCAGGATTGCGCGCTGGCAGCCGTATTTCTTCACTGCCGCGCGCACCGGCGCGAACACATGATCCAGCGCGTCCTTTTCCTGTTTCGCGAAGCGGAACGGGTGGTCGAGCACGATTCCGGTGATTTCCAGCGACTTCGGGTCGATCTCCAGCCCGGGCGCCGGTACCAGGTGGGCGCTGGCGGTCTCGCCGGGAAAGAAGCGTCCATCGGCATCCATTTCGATCGGCACGCAGGCGATCTCCAGCAGTGCGTGCCTGTTCCAGTCGAACCCGCCGGTTTCCACATCCACCACCACGGGCAGATAGCCACGAAAGCGGCGCGACATCGGCAAAAAGGAGGGGGCAGGCTGTGCATCGACCGGTTCGTTCATCCGCATAGCCTAGCAGGTCGCACGCCGGGCTCTGCCCTGGCTGCAGCTGGCACGCTCACACCGGCGGCAGCGCAGACCCACGCGATCCGGTGCATGACCTAACGCCACTGGCCTTGGCATGCATTGCCGCCCCACTGTCTGCAAGCGTGTTTCTCGAGCCGGGCGACTGCAGACCACGCAGCGGCCGTCGCCCCATACCGAAACGAAGAGGCCCGATCCGCGTTGCCACGGACCGGGCCTGCCTAACGACACGGTGAGCGAGCGCTTAGCGAGCCGCGACGACGCTGGCAATCAGCCCGGTGGCGACTGCGATCAGCACATACGTGTTGTCCACCCGACGCCATTCGTGCCCGCGCGGCGGCGGCTTGAGATGATGCTTGTGGTAGTCGGCAACGCGGCTGCCACGATGGTACGGCGCCAGCCGCTCGCCGCGGCGATACGGCGGGCCGCGCCGGTCGTTGCGATGATCGTCGTGATGTGCGTTGCGGCGGTCGTCGTGCCGGTCGTCGCGATGGTCGTCACGATGGTCGTCACGGCGATCAGGGCCATGTTCGTCGTGACGCTGCGCATCGCGGTCACGGTCGTGATCGAGGTCGTGCTGCTGCGGCGCTGCAAACGCTGCGCCAGAGGTCAGCAGCGTCAAGGCCATGAAAGATCCAATGAAGCGTTTCATCAGCGGACTCCTGCGTCGCAGGAAATGCCTGTGCACCTGCACCCTAGAAGTTCCAAGCTGAATACGTAATGAGAAGGCCTTCCGACACCTCGCCGGCACGACCGTCGCCGCGGTCTAGATGACGCCGGTGCTGCTGGTGTCGTCGCGCTTCACCCGCGGAGGCAAGGGCTGCTCGCCATGCACCAGGAACCAGACGTTCTCGGCGATGTTGGTGGCGTGGTCGCCAATGCGTTCCAGATTCTTTGCCATGAACAGCAGATGCGTACACGGGGTGATATTGCGCGGGTCTTCCATCATGTAGGTGAGCAGCTCGCGGAACAACGCGGTGTATTGCGCATCCAGGCGTGCGTCTTCGTCGCGGACGCGGATCGCCGCATCGGCATCCTTGTTGCGATACGCCTGTACGGCTTCGCGCACCGCATCGGCCGCCATCTGGCCAAGCGCGCGCAGGCCCACGGTCTGCGGCAGCGGCGGTGCGGAATTGAGCGCGATCGAGCGCTTGGCCACGTTGGCCGCGTAATCGCCGATACGTTCGATATCGGCCGGAATCCGCAGGCCTGCAAGAATTTCGCGCAGATCGCGCGCCATCGGCCCGCGCAATGCCAGCCGCATCACGTCGTGGCTGATTGCATGCTCCAGCGCGTCGATCGCCTCGTCGTTGACCACGATGCGGTGCGCGGCATTGTCGTCGCGACGCTCCACCACATCCAGTGCGGCTTCCAGCTGCGCCACCGCCGTCTCGCCCATGCGCACGATCTCGGCGACAAGACGGTACTGCTCCTCGTCGTAGCTTTTGACGATATGGTCGTTGAGGTGCTGGTTCATCGTGATCTCGATTCGTGGCAGTGGTGGATGTCCGCCGTTACCTTGGCGACATGGCAGACGATGCAAATGTCGTGCCGGGCGGTGCGGCGGAACTGCGTCAATGCGGCGTTGCGCTGGCGCGCCTTACATCAACCGAAGCGGCCGGTGATGTAGTCCTCGGTCTGCTGCTTGGATGGCTGGGAAAAAATGGTTTCGGTGCGGTCGTGCTCGATCAGGTCGCCCAGGTACATGAAGGCGGTGTAGTCGGAGACGCGGGCGGCCTGCTGCATGTTGTGGGTCACGATCACGATGGTGTAGTCGCGCTTGAGCTCTTCTACCAGTTGCTCGATACGGCTGGTGGAGATCGGGTCCAGCGCGGACGTCGGTTCGTCCAGCAACAACACATCCGGGCGCAGCGCCACCGCACGTGCGATGCACAGGCGCTGCTGCTGGCCGCCGGACAGCCCCAGCGCGCTCTGCCCCAGCTTGTCCTTCACCTCGTCCCATAGCGCGCCCTGACGCAAGGCCTGCTCGACGCGGTTCTGCATGTCGGCCTTGGACAGTTTTTCGTGGTGACGGATGCCGTAAGCCACGTTTTCGAAGATGGTCATCGGAAACGGCACCGGCTTCTGGAACACCATGCCCACCTTGCTGCGCAGGCGGTTCATCGGGTACTTCGGCGACAGGATGTTTTCGTTGTCCAGCAAGACCTCGCCGCGCGCTTCCATCTTCGGGTAGAGCGCATAGATGCGGTTGAAGATGCGCAGCAAGGTCGACTTGCCGCAGCCGGAGGGACCGATCAACGCGGTGACGCGCTTTTCGGGGATCTCGATGTTGATGCTCTTGAGCGCGTGGTATTTGTCGTAATAGAAATCCAGATTGCGTGCGGCCACCTTCACCGGCGCCTGCGCCGTCGGCGCCCCAGTGGCGGCCGGAACAGCGATGCGATGCATCGGCTTGGCGTTTTGGAGATCGTCCATGTCGGGTGTCCGGAAGGAAAGGTCAGTCATTGGAGATCTTGTTGCGCAAGAGCATGGCGCGCGCACCCAGGCTGACCAGCAACACGAACACGGTCAGTACCAGCGCGCCGGCCCAGGCCAGCGTTTGCCAGGTGTCGTACGGGCTGCCGGCAAACTGGTTCATGATCACCGGCACGCTGGCCATCGGCTGGAAGATGTTGCTGTTCCAGTACTGGTTGCCGAACGCGGTGAACAGCAGCGGTGCGGTTTCGCCACTGATGCGTGCCAGCGCCAGCAGCACGCCGGTGACGATGCCTGCCGAGGCGCTGCGGTACAGCACCTGCACCGTGACTTTCCATTGGGGAATGCCCAACGACAATACCGCTTCACGCATCTGCGCCGGCACCAACCGCAGCATCTCGTCGGTGGTGCGCACCACCACCGGCAGCACGATGAAGGCCAGCGACAGCGCACCGGCGAATGCCGAAAAGCGCCCGCCGGTCTGCATCACGTACAAGGTGTAGACGAACAGGCCCAGCACGATCGAGGGCGCCGACAACAGGATGTCGTTGACGAAGCGCACCACCACGCCGGCCTTGCGCGCGTTGCCGTACTCGGCCAGCCAGGTGCCGGCTGCAATCCCCAGCGGCGTGCCGATGGCCAGCGCCAGCCCGCACATCACCGCACTGCCGAAGAAGGCGTTGAGCAGGCCGCCTTCCTGCATCGGCGGCGGCGTCATCTTGGTAAACAGGTTGAGGTCGATGCCCGGCACGCCCTTGGACACCAGCGTCCACAGGATCCAGGCCAGGAAGAACAGACCAAACAATGCAGTGACGCACGAGAGCAGCAACGCGATGGCGTTGGTGACCCGGCGGCGGTTGTACAGCGATTGCGACACCGAAGCGGCGGACATCAGTTACCCTCCCGACGCGACAACTGCATCAGCATGAAGCGCGCGATGGCCAGCACGATGAAGGTCACGATGAACAGCACGAAGCCCAGCAGCAGCAATGCCGACCGGTAGGTTTCGGTGGCCTCGCCGAAATCGTTGGCGATCAACGCCGCGATGGTGGTGCCAGGCTCCAGCAGCGACGGCGACAGACGTACCGTGTTGCCGACCACGAAGGCCACCGCCATGGTTTCGCCCAGCGCACGCCCCAGCCCCAGGAACACGCCACCGATCACCGCCGAGCGGGTGTAGGGCAGCACGATGTCCCAGCTCACTTCCCATTTGGTCGAGCCCAGCGCGTACGCCGATTCCTTCAAGCGCGTGGGCACGGTCAAAAAGACTTCGCGCATCACCGAGGAAATGAAGGGAATCACCATGATTGCCAGCACGAAGCCGGCCGTCAGCAGGCCGATGCCCAACGGCGGGCCCTGGAACAACGGGCCGATCAGCGGCAGCGTGCCGAGATGATCGTTGAGCCATGGTGTGACGTGTTCGGTCATCACCGGCACCAGCACGAACAGGCCCCACATGCCGTAGATGATCGACGGGATGCCGGCCAGCAATTCGATGGCGGTGCCCACCGGGCCACGCAACCAACGCGGTGCCACCTCGGTTAGAAAGAACGCGATACCGAAACTCACCGGCACCGCAATCAGCATCGCAATGACTGCGGTGACCAGGGTGCCGTAGATCGGTGCCAGCGCACCGTATTTGTTTTCGACCGGATTCCAGTCGGCCGAATAGAAGAAACTCAGGCCCTGCATCTGCAAGGCATGGCGTCCGCCCCACAGCATCGACAGTGCCGCGCTGCCGAGCGCCAACAGGACGAAAACGACCGTGGCGGCCAGCGCAAGCTTGAACAGGCGATCGGCGCGTGCGTCGCGCAGGTCGCGGCCGCGGGGCGCGGTCATCGCTTCGGGAATGGCGGTGGCATTCATTCGATTGGACTCGTCACCCGCGCAACGGCGGGAGCGTGAGACAGCAGGAACGGCGAGGCACCTTCAGGTACCTCGCCGCAGCGCAGCCTGCCGCATGGGCAGGTGCAGGGCATTACTTGAACTCGCTGCCCCAATAGGCTTCGATCTGCTTCACCAGCTCCGGCGGCAGCGGCACGTAGTGCAATTCGCTGGCCTGGGCCTGGCCGCTTTCCAGCGCCCACTTGAAGAAGTCCAGCGTCGCCTTGCTGCGCTTGGCGTCCTTGGGCTGCTTGTGCATCAACATGAAGTTGGTGGCGGTGATCGGCCAGGCCTTCTCGCCCGGTGCATTGGTGATCACCAGGTTGAAGTCACGGGCGTTGGCCCAGTCGGCGCTGGCAGCGGCGGCGGCGAAGCTTTCCGCATTCGGCTCGACCCACTGGCCGGCCGCGTTCTGCAGCGAGGTGTACGGCATCTTGTTCTGCAGCGCGTAGGCCAGCTCGACATAGCCGATCGAGCCCTTGATCTGCTGCACGTACGAGGCAACGCCCTCATTGCCCTTGCCGCCCACGCCACCCGGCCACTGCACCGAGGTGCCTTCGCCGACCTTGCTTTTCCACTCCGGGCTGACCTTGGACAGGTAGTTGGAGAAGTTGAAGGTGGTGCCCGACCCATCCGAGCGATGCACCAGGTTGATCTTGGTGGCGGGCAGGGTCACGCCCGGGTTGGCCGCGACAATGGCCGCGTCGTTCCACATGGTGACCTTGCCCAGGAAGATGTCGCCCAGCAGGGCGCCGGTCAGGCGCAGCTTGCCCGGGGCGATGCCTTCCAGATTGACGACCGGCACCACGCCGCCGATGGCCGACGGGAACTGGCCCAGGCCAGCCTGTTGCAGTTCCGTGCTGTCCAGCGGCTTGTCGGTCGACCCGAAATCCACCGTGCCGGCCTTGATCTGCGCAATGCCGCCGCCGGAGCCGATCGACTGGTAGTTGACCTTGTTGCCGGTGGCGGCGTTGTAGTCGGCCGACCACTTGGACACTAGCGGGTAGATGAAGGAAGCACCGGCGCCGGAAATCTCAGCGCCCTTGCTGTCGCTGGCGGTGGCGCCTGCGGTCGGCGCGCCCTTTGCGGCGTCTGCGGACGGCGCGTCCTTGCCGGGCGAACACGCGGCCAGGGCGAGGGCGATGGTGAGGGACAGGGCGGTCAGGCTGGCCGACTGCAATTTCATGGAAGCTCCGAGGCTGGATTGGCCGGTGTCTCCGGCAGACCACACTATGAAATGATGTTTTTGTTACACCTGCATGACAGCGCCTTCTGGCCAACGCATCACAAAAAAAAGACGCGGATCCCGGAGGGCGTGGCGCCCTCCGGGATCCGCGTCCCGGGGCCGACGCCGGGGAGAGAGACGGCGTCGTTCCTTTACGCGTTTTCGTGCTTGCCGCCGGGCCTTAGTGCAGGGCACCTGGTGGCCATTTCAGGTGGCCATGCAGGTCGCCGGCATGCACCAGATAACCGCCCATGCGGTTTTAAAGCATGGCTTGCCCCACCTTGGCCGCTATATCAGGGGCCTGCGCCGTCCTTAGTGCGGCAGATTCTTGGCCCAGTACGCCTCGATCTGGGTCACCAGCGTGTCCGGCAGCGGCACGTAGTCCAACTGCTTGGCCTGCGCATCGCCCTTGGTGTAGACCCAGCGGAAGAAGTCCAGCGTGTTCTTCAGGCCCGCCGGGTTCTTCGGCTTTTTCTGCACCAGAATGAAATTGGTCGCCGTGATTGGCCAGGCGTTATCGCCGGCCGCGTTGGTCATCACCAGGTAGAAGTCCTTGGCCGTGCCCCAGTCGGCGCTGTTGGCAGCGGCGGCGAAGGTTTCATCCGACGGCTGCACGAACTTGCCGGCCGCGTTCTTCATCGAGGTGTAGGCCATCTTGTTCTGCAGCGCGTACGACAGCTCCACGTAGCCGATGCCGCCCTTGATCTGCTTCACGTAGGCGGCCACGCCCTCGTTGCCCTTGCCGCCGATGCCGGTCGGCCATTGCACGGCAGTCCCTTCGCCAACCTTGCTCTTCCAGTCCGGGTTGACCTTGGACAGGTAGTTGGTGAAGTTGAAGCTGGTGCCCGAACCATCGGAGCGGTGCACCACGGTGATCTTGCCTTCCGGCAGTTTCATGCCCGGGTTCAGCGCGGCAATGGCCGGGTCGTTCCAGGTGCTGACCTTGCCCAGGAAGATGTCGCCCAGGGTCTTGCCATCGAGCTTGAGCGTGCCGGCGGCGATACCGGGCACGTTGACCACCGGCACCACGCCGCCGATCACCGAGGGAAACTGCGCCAGGCCGGCAGCGGCCAGTTCTTCCGGCTTGAGCGGGGCATCGGACGAGCCGAAGTCCACGCTGGCCGCCTTGATCTGGGCGATACCGCCGCCCGAACCGATCGATTGGTAGTTGACCTGCTTCTTGGTGGCGGCGTTGTAGTCGGCAGACCACTTGGACATCACCGGGTAGATGAACGACGCACCGGCACCGGTGACATCGGCAGCCTGGGCACACAGTGCCAGCGAGACGGCGAGTACGCCGACGGCCAGACGGGTCTTGAAGGAGTGGATCACGGAACAGCTCCTGTAGCGAAGGGATGAGGACGTCCCGCCGTGGTGCCATTGCAGGGCAACGGCATGACCATGCGGTGTCTGGGAAATGACAGGCCGATGACGGCGTTGCGCCGTCGGATGTTCAAGCCGGCAGGAAGTGGCGGCTGCCACCGCGTGCGCTTGACCGAGCGCACGTGGTGGCGACGCACTTACCAGTAGAACTGCGCGCGTGCTTCGATGATCGACGGGTTATCGTCGACCAGGCCGCGCGTGGTGCTGTTGTAGCGCGTGCTGTCGACCTTGGCGTAGTCGAGCGCCAGCTTGAAGTTGGAGCGCCAGTACCAATTGGCGCCGACCGTCCAGATGTTCATCTTGCCGCCCAGCACGCCATCGACGAACGGGGTATTGCCGTTGGCGACCAGGTGGCCATCGTTGAGGTCCAGGGTGTCGTAGCGCACCGCCAGCTGCCACATGCCCGATGCCGGCTCGTTGGGCAGCGGGGTGGTCGGCACGCCAGCCTTGTAGCCCCAGGTTTCGCCGGTGAGGTTCCAGACGCCGCTCACGTACCAGCCGTCGCTCTTATAGTCGTGCGCATTGGCACCGATACGGTTGGCGTTTTCCTGGAAGTACTCGCTCTGCAGCTTGAACGGCCCGGTGATCCACATCGCCTCGGCACCGGCCACGCCGACGTTGTCCACATTGGTGATGGCGCCGCTGTCGATCAGGCGAATGGTGGTCAGGTCGGCGTCCGGGCGGGCACGCAGGCGCAGGGTGTCGTCGTCGGTGTCGTAGGCCAGGTAGCTGAGACCGAAGTGCAGCACGTTGCCGGTCTCGTTGATCGGCGCCCAGGTGCCGCGCGCACCGTAGCCGCTGCCGTGTGCCTGGTTACGGGTCAGTTCGCGGCCGAACGCACTGGCGGTCAGGCTCCAATTGTTGTCGCCCATGCCGTAGGCCACGCCCAGCCGGCGCGAGATGCCATAGGTGTTGGTCACCGACGCCTTGGAGACGAAGTCGTTGTTCTTGGTGCTGGACAGTTCTTCCAGGCTGTTGGGCTGCTTGAACTGGCCGATCTGCAGGTAATTGTTCGCGTTGCCGCCGAACTTGTACTTGATATTGTTATCCAGGAAGCGGCCGGTGCTGCGAATGGTGGTGCCACGGATGGTGACTTCCTTCAGCACGCTGGGGTCATAGCCGGCGACCCATTCGAAGTTGCCCGGGCCCTTGCCCTTGAGGACCAGCTCGGCGCGCCGGATGCTGAATTCGGAATTGTCGCCATTGGCGCCGATCGGGCCATTGAGGTCCTGCACATCGTTGTGGAACCAATTGCCGTCGGCCTGGACCAGGCCTTCCAGCGAGATTTCCGAACCACCGATCACATCGATGGCGATCTCGGCGTGTGCTGCGGGGGCGGCCAAGGCCAGCAGCAGCGCGGAACCAAGCAGGGTGGGAGCGAGTTTCATAGATGCCTTGCGACCTGAGAAAGTGGGCGCAGGCTAGGGTGTGAAGGTTGCGTTAATGTGACAAAACAACAGAAACGTAATACGTGATTTTTGCTAATAAAGACAAGAGTTTACGTGCGTTTCAACTATGTCATTGTGTGTCAAGAAGCTGAACGGAGCCGGTTTATGACAGCGCCCGGCGGCGACCTCAAAACCTTGAATATCCGGGCTGGCCCGCTGACGGCCTGAACTGGAGCCAGTCAGCATGAACACTTGCGTCAGTTTGTGCGGCGCACCACTTGCATACGCGGCGTCAAAATTGTTAGCTTCGAGGCCATGTTTCCTCGATTCCTCCAAATGCTGTTGGTCTGCCTGCTCGCGCTCTCCGCGTGGTCGGCAGCCAACGCGCACGCGCGCATGCATGATGCGTTCGTGGGCGACGGCCTGGCGGTAATGGTGGATGCTGGCGAAGAACGCGATGCAGCAGAAGATCCGCAGGACGACGGCGAAGCACAGAGCCAAGTCGACACACAGCCTGCAGACGATATCCCCTTGCTCTCCCAAGCATGGCCGATGCTGGCGCGGTATTCCCCCTCGTGGCACGCGCATCACGCGCCGGCAAATCAAAAACGCGACCTGATCCCACAGCTGCGCCCTCCAAACGCACTGCTTGGCTGATCCACGCTGTCGCTGCACCCGGTGCGTTCCGCGCCGGATTCCCAATTGATTTGTTTGTCTTTGCAATTCGCGGTTTTGCCGCGGATGGCCATTCGTTGCCTAGAGGAATCTCCCATGGAAAGTTTGCTAGAAGGTTTTCGTCATTTCCGTAAGGAAGTGTATCCGCGCCAGAGTGCGCGCTTTCAGGAACTGGCAGGCGGCCAGAGCCCGCATACGCTGTTCATCACCTGCGCAGATTCGCGCGTCATGCCGGAGCTGATCTTCTCCGCGCAGCCAGGCGAGCTGTTCGTCTACCGCAACATCGGCAATGTGGTGCCGCCGTACTCGCAGCATGTCAGTGGCGTGGTGGCAGCGATCGAATACGCGATCGCAGTGCTGGGCGTGCGCCATATCGTGATCTGCGGTCACACCGACTGCGGCGCGATGAAGGCCGTGCTCAAGCCGGAGTCGCTGGAAGACGTGCCCTCCGTGGCAGCGTGGCTCAAGCACACCGATGCGGCGCGCCATGTCACCGCGCATCACGGGCACGATCCGCAGAGCCAGGAGGCGCTGAGCTGCATGACCGAGGAAAACGTGGTCTCGCAGCTGGACCACCTGCGCACGCAGCCGGTGGTGGCAGCACGCCTGGCGGCAGGCACCTTGCGCATCCACGGCTGGATCTACGATATCGCCCATGGGGAGATCCGGGCCTTCGATGCCGAGAAGGGTGGCTTCCGGCCACTGCTGGCCGAAAGCACCCCCGAAGCCACCCCACGCCCGCGACTGCAGCAAGTCGTGCGCGCTGAACTCGCCTGACGGAGCCTGCCATGAACACATCAGGTATCGGCGGATATTTCCGTCAGGGACTGTTTGGGCGTGATTTATTGGCGTCTGTAGTGGTCTTTCTTGTCGCGCTGCCGCTGTGCATGGGTATCGCGATCGCATCCGGCATGCCGCCCGCCGCGGGCCTGATCACCGGCATCGTTGGTGGTCTGGTCGTCGGCTTTCTGGCGGGTTCCCCGCTGCAGGTGAGCGGGCCGGCCGCCGGCCTGGCTGTGTTGGTGTTCGAACTGGTCCGGGAGCATGGCGCTGTCGCGCTCGGGCCGGTGATCTTGGTGGCCGGCGCGATTCAGCTGATTGCCGGTCTGTGCCGCGCAGGCGTCTGGTTCCGGATGACATCGCCGGCCGTGGTGGCCGGCATGTTGTCGGGCATCGGCATCCTGATCGTCGCCTCGCAGGCGCACGTGTTGATGGATGCCGCGCCCAAGGCCCGCGGTCTGGAAAACTTCGCTGCATTGCCTGGCGTGCTGTGGCAGGCCATCAGCGAAGGAACCGGCCGGAATGCGCTGTTCGTGGGTCTGGCAACGATCGGGATCATCCTGGCCTGGGACAAGCTGCGCCCGCAGCGTCTGCGCTTTCTGCCGGGTGCATTGATCGCGGTGGTGGCGGTCACGGCGACCGTGCAGTTGCAGGGCTTGAACGTCAACAAGGTCGATGTCCCGACCAACCTGTTCTCTGCGATCAGCATCCCCAGCATTTCCGACATCTTTGGCGTGTTCAACCACACCTTGCTGGTCTCGGCAGTGACCTTCGCCTTCATCGCCAGCGCCGAAACCTTGCTGTCGGCGGCGGCGGTGGACCGCATGCATCAGGGCACGCGGACCCAGTACGACCGTGAGCTGGCGGCACAGGGCGTGGGCAATATGCTCTGCGGTTTCCTGGGTGCATTGCCGATGACCGGCGTGATCGTGCGCAGTGCGGCCAACGTGCAGGCCGGGGCCGCAACGCGTGCATCGACCATCCTGCACGGCAGCTGGCTGCTGGTATTCGCCATGCTGTTGCCGTGGCTGTTGCGGATGACGCCGGTGGCGTGTCTGGCCGGCATCCTGGTCTATACCGGCGTGAAGATGATCAAGATCGGGCAGGTCAAGGAACTAGCGACCTATGGCCGCGGAACGGCCGCGATCTACCTGGCGACCACCTTCGCGATCGTGGCCACCGACCTGCTGACCGGCGTGCTGATCGGCTTCGGTCTGTCGCTGTTCCGCCTGGCATTGCATTCGTCGCGTCTGAAAGTCGAAGTGCGCGAGCACGCCGACAAGAAGGACGAAATGCATTTGACCCTGCAGGGTTCGGCCACCTTCCTGAAGGTGCCGGCGATGGCGCGGACGCTGGAAAGTGTGCCGCCGAACACTGCGCTGCATCTGGATGTGGCTAAGCTGCACCACGTCGATCATGCCTGCATCGAGTTGTTGCGCGACTGGAGCCGCAATGCGGCCTCGCGCGGCTGCGAACTGGTGGTGGACTGGAACGAGCTGGATCGACGTGTCGAAGGCCAGCCCAGGGTGGATGGCGTGCTGGTGGAACAGCGCGTCGAGCAGGCGAAAGCTGCGTAACGTGTTGTAAGCGCCCGGCGTTCGCGCCGGGTGACCCCCATCGTGATCGGGTGATGCATGGCGCCGAAAGACGCATCATCCGGTCGCGATTTTTTTTTGGGGCGGGGAGTGGGGATTCGGGAGTCGGGAGTCGTGAAAGCCTGCGCCCTTGTGGTTTGCTGCGTGTGGATCCGGGCCGCGGTTGCGTCGTTACTTCGGCGCTACTGCTGCATCAGCCCTTGGTTTTTGTCTGCCGCTCAGGCGTCGGTGGCGTCTTGTCGCGGTAGCGGCACAGATCGTGGATGACGCAGCCCGGGCAATCTGGTTTGCGTGCCTTGCAGACGTAGCGTCCGTGCAGGATCAACCAGTGATGCGCATCGTGCAGAAACTCGGCCGGAATCACCTTGACCAGCTTGTCTTCGACGGCGCGTACGTCCTTGCCTGGCGCAAGACCGGTGCGGTTGGAAACGCGAAAGATATGCGTGTCCACGGCCATGGCGGGCTCGCCGAAGGCGGTGTTGAGCACCACATTTGCGGTCTTGCGGCCCACGCCGGGCAGCGCTTCCAGCGCGGCGCGATCGTGCGGCACGTCGCCGCCATAGCGCTCCAGCAGGATGCGGCAGGTGGCGATGACGTTCTTGGCCTTGGCGTTGAACAAGCCGATGGTGGAGATGTACCGCTTCAGGCCCTCCTCGCCGAGATCGAGAATGTCGCGCGGGGTGTTGGCCACCGGATATAGCTTGCGGGTCGCCTTGTTGACGCCGACATCGGTGGCTTGCGCCGACAGCAGCACGGCGATCAGTAACTCGAATGGAGTGGTGTATTCCAGCTCGGTGGTGGGGTGCGGGTTGAGTTCGCGCAGGCGCTCGAACATTTCCTGTATTTCGGGCTTGCGCATGCTGCTGCCGCGACGCGCCGGTACCGTTGCCTGAGGGGTGTTCATGGCTGCGCTCCGCCAGCGGCCTTCGCCTTCGCGCGCGCCAGGATGGCAGCGGCCAGCGGCGGCAGCGCGGGCGTTGCCGGTTGGCTGGTTATCGGGGCGGGAGCCCTGCGCGCATCGCGTTCGGCGGCGCGGCGTTGCAGGCGCGCCGCGCGCGCGCGATAGCGTTCGCGCGCGGCCCAGGCGTCTTGTAAACGGCGTTGCGCACTCAGCAACGTGGCGCAGACCTGCGGGCAGTTGGCGTCCAGCGCATCGTGCTGCGGGTCGGGCAGATACGCCATCAGGCCGAGTGCCAGCGCGCGACCCAGATCGTCGGCCTGCACACAATCGAACAACAGTAGCGGCAACGGACGCGATGCAGGAATGAGGTCGAGCGTCATGGCGATATCAACGATTGCGGAACTGGGCAGGGCGTTTTTCTAGAAATGCGCGCGTGCCCTCGCGCATGTCGTCGGTGGCGAACAACAACGCAAATTGCGCGGTTTCCAGCTGCAGGCCCTCTTCGATGGCGCATTCGCCGCCGAATACCACCGCATCGAGAATGCCGCGCAGTGCTAGCGGCGCTGCAGTTGCCAGGCGTTGCGCAAGCGCCAGGGTTTCTTCGTGCAGGGCATCGGCCTCGACCACGCGATTGACCAGGCCAAGCTGGAGTGCGCGGGCTGCGTCGATCGGCAGGCCGAGCAGGCACAGTTCCAACGCTGCGGCGCGACCGGTCAGACGCAGCAGGCGCTGGGTGCCGCCAAAGCCGGGGATCAGGCCGAGATTGATTTCCGGTTGCCCCAGGCGCGCTGTTGCTGCGGCGATGCGCAGGTGGCACGCCATTGCCAGCTCCAGGCCGCCGCCCAGCGCAAAGCCATTGATCATCGCGATCACCGGCTTGGGCATGCGCTCGATCCGGCGCATCAGCTGCTGGCCCAGCAACGAGAATTCGCGGCCTTCAATCGCCGACAGATCATTCATTTCCGCGATATCCGCGCCCGCCACGAAGGCCTTTGGGCCGGCGCCGGTGAGGATGACGGCACGGACATCGTCCGCAGCGGCTGCGTCCTGGAACGCCCGATCCAGTGCCTGCATGGTCTGCTGGTTCAATGCGTTCAGTTTGTCCGGCCGGTTGACCGTAATCGTCCGGACGCTGGCGTGATCGGCGATCAGAATGACGTGATTGGACATGTGAACCCTTACGAACGTAAAAAAATAGTAAACACGGAACTTCCAAAAGCCTTGCTGGTCCTAGCTTTCGCGATAAGTAGCGGTTCGGTATCGCGGCCGCTATCCTAGCGCGTCATCTCAGGCGGCAGACCCGTCCTGTGCCACCACCCTGGAGAATTGTTTGATGAAGTTGCGTTCTATCGCGGTCGCTGTGGCGGCCCTGGCCCTGACGGGCAATGCACTGGCCCAGGACACGACGTCCGAGAAGGGCAAGTTGAGCTATTACTTCGGCTACGACTACGGCAACAACCTTGCCGAGCTTACCGGTCGCGGCGAGCAGCTCGACATCAACTCGGTGGTCAAGGGTCTGCAGGACGCCTATGCCAAGAAGCAGCCGGCGATCACTGCCGACCAGCTGAAGCCGGCCGTTGAAGCGTTCCAGAAGCGCGAGCAGGGCCGTGCCCAGCAGGCCAAGGCCGAGTACGACAAGGCCGCTGCAGCCAACAAGACCAAGAGCGATGCGTTCCTGGCCAAGAACAAGAGCACCGCCGGCGTGCAGACGCTGCCGAGCGGCGTGCAGTACCGCGTGATCGAAGCCGGCAAGGGCGCCAAGCCTACCCAGGCCAGCACCGTGCAGCTGGAAGTGGCCGGTCCGTTCCCGTTCGGCGACCGCGAGAAGGCACGTCCGGCGCAGCAGATCCCGGCCATCAAGGTCAGCGAAGTCGAAATGGAGGCCATGCGCGACACGCTGCTGCAGATGCCGGCCGGCTCGAAGTGGGAAGTGACCCTGCCGCCGGAAAAGGCCTACGGTGCCGACCCGCGTACCCCGTTCCCGCCGAACGTGGCCGTGCAGTTCGAGATCAAGCTGGTCAGCGTCAAGTAATTGCATGTGATGTTGCTGCGACAACGCCGGCCACCAGGCCGGCGTTGTCGTTTTGGTCTGGCGATTGTCTGAAGAGAACGATGCAACGATGCAGCGGCCGCAGGACCCAGCGATGAGCGGCAACGATGTCGGATCCGACGCGGATCCCGGTTTGGCTGCCGGCCCTCTGCCCAGTCCGTGTATCGGTGTATGTTCGCTGGACGCGCAGTCGCACTGCGTCGGCTGCTTGCGCAGCCTGGATGAAATTGCACGCTGGATGAGCATGAGCGACGCCGAACGCCAGGACTATCTGCACACGGTGCTGCCCGCACGCGCGCTGACGGCACGGCTGCCCGAATACGCGCAGCTGAGGCGGGCGCTGTATCCGCTGGATACCGCGCCGGCCGGGCCGGGTTGGAACCATGCCGAGCTGATCGACCTGACCGACGGCGACGCGTCTGCCGAAGCGGCAGTGCTGTGCGGGCTGGTGCCGCGCGAACAGGGCACGACGGTGTTGCTGACGCGGCGCACCGACAGCCTGCGCCATCACGCCGGGCAGGTCAGCTTCCCCGGCGGGCGGATGGAGCCGTCCGATGCCGATGCTGCCGCCGCGGCGCTGCGCGAGAGTTGCGAAGAAATCGCGCTGGGCGCGCAGCATGTGCATGCGATCGGGTATCTGGATCCGTTTGTGACGGTGAGCGGATTTCGGGTGACGCCGGTGGTGGCGGTCATCGACCCGGCGTTCGTGGCGGTGCCGCAGCCGGATGAAGTGGCCGATGTCTTCGAAGTGCCGCTGGCCTATCTGATGGACCCGGACAATTTGCGCAGTGTGGAACTGGAGTTCCGCGGACCCCCGCGGCGCGTGCTCGAATACGACTGGCCTGCCCACCGCATCTGGGGCGCCACCGCCGCCATTCTTCTCAATCTTCGTCGTCGCCTGGAGCAGGTTGCATGAGTGCCGATCCGAACTGGACCACGTTGGTCGATGCCGCCACGCTTTCGGCCGCGTTGCAGCATCCACAGCTGCGTCTGCTGGATGCGCGTGCCGCGCCACCGACCGCGCCAGACCCGCACGCAGCGCGCAAGGCGTACGCGCAGGGGCATCTGCCCGGCGCGCACTATGCCGATCTTGACCACGACCTTGCAGATCTGTCGCGGCCGGCGCAGGGGCGGCACCCGTTGCCGCATAGCCAGGCCTTTGCAGGGCGCCTCGGCGAATGGGGCATCGATCCGCAGAGCCAGGTCGTTGTCTACGACGCGGCCGATGGCAGCATGGCGGCGGCACGCGCGTGGTGGATGTTGCGGCTGATGGGCCATCGCCGGGTGGCGGTGCTGGACGGCGGACTGTCCGCGTGGCGCGCGGCTGGCTTTGCGGAAAGCACCGAATCACCCGCCTTGCGCAGCGGCGCCGCGTATCCCGGCCATTTCGATGCCGCCGCGGTGGTGGATGCCGAGCAGATCGTGCAGCGCCTGCAGCAGGCGCCGGGCTGGTTGCTGGACGCGCGCGCAGGCGAGCGTTTCCGTGGCGAAGTCGAGCCGATCGACCCGGTGGCCGGGCACGTGCCCGGAGCGGTGAGTCGCCCGCTGGGGCTGAACCTGCGTGATGGCCGCTTCAAGCCAGCTGCCGAACTGCGCGCCGAGTTGTCCGCATTGTTGGGTGCGTACCGGCCCGAGCAGGCGGTGGTGATGTGCGGATCCGGCGTGACGGCATGCCATCTGTTGCTGGCACTGGAAGTGGCCGGGTTATCAGGAGCGCGCGTCTACGCCGGTTCCTGGAGCGGTTGGCTGCAAGACGCCTCGCGTCCGGTCGCGACCGGCGCCTGATTGCAGGCACAATGGCGGCAGGAACGGTGACCTGTGGGGACGCAGGTTCGCTGCGCGGAGCGCAGTTTCTTGCAGTGCTGGGTGAGCCATGCGGTTGCAGTTACGGGTTGGCGCGCTGTGCGTCGCGGTGTGGACGCTGGCTGCCTGTTCGGCGGAATCCTCCGCCGATGTCAGCGATACGCCTGTTGCCGCGCATCGAAATGCGGCGCAGCACGATGCGTACGAGGTCGCGCTGGAACAGGCGCGTGCGGAGCGGTTGAGGCAGCTGCGTGCGCCCGACGGGTGGCTGAGCTATACCGGTTCGGGGCGCGTGCGCGCCGGCCAGTACCGTGTGGGCAGCGATCCGCACAGCGATATCGTCCTGCCTGCCGGCCCTGCGCAGCTGGGGCAACTGACGCTGGATGCTGCGGGACAAATACGCTTTCGCGCAGATGGCTCCGCCGCGGTGACGCTCAACGGGCAGCGCATCGGCGACGTACCTCTGCAACCAGAGCAGGCCGGGCAGCGCGGCGACCGGCTGGACGTGGGCGGCCGGCAGTTCTACCTGGTGCAAACCGGCGCCTTGTACGGCTGGCGCTTCCGCGACCCGGCAGCGCCGGCGCTGACGCAGTTCGACGGGCTGGAATATTTCCCCACCGACCCGCAGTGGCGCATCCAGGCGCAATGGCAACCCTATCCCACGCCGCGCACGACCACCTTGCTGACCTCGATCGGTACGCCGCTCACCGTGGAGGTGCCGGGAGAAGCCGTGTTTTCGCGCAACGGCCATCACTACCGCTTGCGGCCGCTGCTGCAGGAGGATGGCCAGGGCCTGTTCTTCCTGTTCGCCGACCGCACCAGCGGCAAGAAAAGCTATGGCGGCGCGCGTTATCTGTTTGCCGCAGCGCCCCGCGATGGTCAGGTGGTCCTGGATTTCAACCTGGCCGAAAACCCGCCATGCGCACTGACGCCCCATGTGGTCTGCCCCATTGCGCCGCCTGAAAACCGCTTGGACGTGGCAGTGAATGCCGGCGAGAAGACCTACCGTGCAACCGAGCGTTGAGTGCGCGGCAACGGGCGGACGGTGTGCGAAGGAAGAGGTGTTTGCGATGGGTCACCCAAGCATCCGAGAGCTGTCACGTGCGTGTTGTCCGGGCGACGCTGTCTTTCGAGGGCGCGGCGGGCACGCAGGTTGAATCGCGTGTCGCTGCTGTCTGCGCTGTCTGCGCTGTCGGGCGCGCCCGGGCATGACCGGGCATGACCGACGTAACGCAGTGCCTCGTCACTGGCTGTAGCTAAGGTGCATGAGCCGGAGTGTTTTCTGGCCGATGTTCTTCGCCAAGACCGCAACGCTGAAATCGGCATGCCAGATCTAGGACTGCAGATCCAGGCTGCGCGCGGCCGCACGCGCGGTTTGCCGAGTGGCTGCCGATCCCGCTCCCGTCATACCTGTGCAATGGGTTGCGCACGCTTTTGTAATCGCTGGATGAAGACCGGCAAACACATGCCGCGAGGGGCGCGTGGTCCGGTTTCTAAAACGCCTTCTAACGCGGCGCGTGCGACCAGCTGACCGCCGCTTCGATGCGCGGCCACGGGAACAGCGGGCCGGGATCGAGCTTGCGCCGGATTTTGCGGGCCGGGTCGTCGCTGGCGGCTTCCTGGGTGGTATCCAGCGCCTGATGGCCGGCGATGCGCCGCACCGAAGGCAACTGCTGCTGCAGCCATTGCAACAAGGTGATCAGCGCGGCGATCTGGGCTTCGGGATACGGTTCGGTCATCTGCTGATACCGCGAATCCAGCCAGTGCGGATAACGGCCGCGGTTGACCAGTTCGATGCCCAGCGTATGCGGGTTGTGGCCGCGCACATGATGCGCGACGCGCTCCAGCGCGACGTATTGCTGGATGCTGCCGTTGCGATCGAGGTAGTAATGCCCGCTGTTGCCGGTGCCGCTGTCATAAAGCACGCGTTCGCCGTATTCGCGCGCCATCGCCATGTCCGGCAATTCGGTGCAATGGATGACCACCATGTCGATCTGGGTGAGCGCGCGCTTGGCCAACCGCGATTCGTAGCACAGCGGCGCGTAGGTGATTGGCGGCGACGGCAAGACGGCATCGGACATGGAGCGGATGCTAGCATTGCCCGATGGCTTTGAATCCCGACAGCCCCCTGGGCAAATTGATGGCGACGCTGCCACAGACCGGTCAGGTGACCTGGATCGGCGTGCGTCCGGCGCGTGACGTGGCGATGCTGGAGGTGGACGTGGCGCAGGTCAGCACCGGTATTGGCCTTGTGGGAGACCGCTACAAGGGTGGCAGCGGCAAGCGCGGCGTGACCCTGATCCAGGCCGAGCATTTACCGGTGATCGCGGCGCTGTCAGGACAGGCCACCATGGCCCCGGCGACGCTGCGGCGCAACCTGGTGGTGTCCGGCATTCCGTTGATCGCGCTGAAAGGGCGGCGATTCCGAATCGGTGACATTGAATTGGAAGGCACCGACCCGTGCGACCCATGTTCGCGCATGGAAGATGCCTTGGGTGCGGGCGGCTACAACGCCATGCGCGGCCACGGTGGGCTGTGCGCACGCGTCTTGCGCGGCGGTGTGCTGCGCATCGGCGACACGGTGCAGGCGTTATGAGTCGCGGCCATTGCATCCTCTCGCACGGCTTCGAAAGTGGCCCGGACGCCTTGAAGGTGACCGCGCTGGCCAACGTGGCCGAGCAGTTGGGCTGGACCCATGAGCGCCCCGATTACACCGACCTGGATGCACGCCGCGAGGTGAGTACGCTGGGCGACGTGCGAGGCCGGCTGCAGCGCCTGCTGGACATTGCGCGGGCGGCGGCCGAGAAGGGGCCGGTGGTGCTGGTCGGTTCCAGCCTGGGCTCGTATATCGCCGGGATGGTGTCGTTGCAGGTGCCCACGCGCGGCCTATTTTTGATGGTGCCGCCGACCAAGATGGGCCCGATGCCGGTGCTGGACGCCGCACCGGTGCCGATCTCGATCGTGCATGCCTGGCGCGACGAGCTGATTCCGGCCGCCGACGTGATCGCCTGGGCGCAGGCAAGGCATGCGCGCCTGCTGCTGGTCGACGACGACCATCGCCTGGCCTCGCACGTCGACGCGTCGGCACGCGCGTTCGCAGAGTTGTTGCAGAGCCTGTGATGCGCACGGTTCCCAGCGATGGCCGCGCGCGGTGCCAGCGATGAACGTGTTGATCCGCGAAGCCACCGAAGGCGACGCCGCTGCCATCGAACTGCTGACCATGGTGGCCTTCATGCGCGCCGAACACAGCCGGCATGACGAGCACCAGGTGATTGCCGGTTTGCGCCAGGACGGCGCCCTGGCGTTGTCGTTGGTCGCCGACCACGACGGCTACGTGGTCGGGCATCTGGCCGTCTCGCCGGTGGCGTTGTCGGACGATTCGCCCGGCTGGTTCGCGCTTGGCCCGCTGGCCGTGGGGCCTGGCCATCAACGGCAAGGACTGGGGACGCGGCTGGTACAGGCCGCGCTTGCCACGTTGCGCGAGCGCGGCGCCGCAGGCTGCCTGGCGCTGGGCGAGCCGGCGTTTTTTCGCCGCTTGGGCTTTGCGGTCGAACCTGGCCTGGTGTTGCCCGGAGTGCCTGCATCGGAATTGCAAGCCCTGGCCTTCGGCGACCGGCTGCTGTCGCTGGCCGATGTCTCTTACCCCCCGGCGTTCGGGCTGGGTTGAGCGCCGGCTGCATGCGCCGGGCCTGTTGCGCGGGTGTCGCTGCCAGCGCAGCGGGTTAGACTGGGCGCGCTTCATCTTTTGAGGATTGGTCCGATGCGCCATTGATGCCGCCGTCGTGATGACGGCCTGACCCGCTGCTGGTCCGCTTGGATCGGCACGTGTGCTGGCATGCAATGGAGACCCGTATGACCTGTCCGTCGCTGACGCTGGAAGGCGTTGCGTATGCGCTGACCGATGGCAGCCCGCTGTTTTCCGATCTGAACATCCATATCGACCAACGCGCGACCGGCTTGGTCGGGCGCAATGGCGTGGGCAAGAGCGTACTTGCGCGCTTGCTGGCCGGCGAGCTGCTTCCCAGTGCCGGACGGTGCGTGCGCAGTGGCAGCGTGCATTACCTGCCGCAACGGGTGAGCGTTGTGCCGGGCCAGCGCATTGCCGACCTGGCCGGTGTCGCGCCGCTGCTGGATGCGTTGGACCGCATCGCCGCCGGCAGTGTGGCGCCCGCCGATTTTGAATGCGTGGGCGAGCGCTGGACTGCGCACGCGCACTTTGCCGCCGAACTGGAACGGCAAGGCCTGGGTGGACGCGATCCGCATGCACCGGCCGCGCAACTGAGCGGCGGCGAAGCGATGCGCGTGGCGCTTGCCGGTGCGTTTATGAGCCAGCCGGATGTTCTGATCCTGGACGAGCCCGGCAATCACCTGGATGGTCCGCAACGCCGGCGGCTGATGGATCAATTGCTGGCGTGGCGCGGCGGCTTGCTGGTGATCAGCCACGACCGCGGCTTGCTCGAGGCGATGCAGCGCATCCTGGAGTTGTCAGGACAGGGGCTGCGCAGCTACGGCGGCAATTACACGTTCTATGCGCAGCAGCGCGCGAGCGAGCAGCAGGCCGCCAGCGATCTGCTGGCCCAGCGCAAACATGCACGCGCACGCGGCGAGCAGGTGTTGCGCGCGCAGCTGCAGCGTCAACAGCAGCGCCAGGCACGCGGCGCGTGTACTGCGGGGCAGGCCAATCAGGCCGCGATCCTGCTTGGCGGGCAGAGGCAACGCAGCGAAGTCAGCGCAGGCCGGCTGCAACAGCAAGGTCGGGCCGAACAGGCGCGGCTGCGCGAGGCAGTAGTGCAGGCTGCAGCGCAGGTGCAGGTCGATCCGGCGATCGCTGTGTTGGCGCCGACCTTGCCGGCCAACACGCTAAGGCGCCTGGCGACACTGCGGCAGGTGGAAGTGGCGCACGCGCGGTTGGGCGGGCGGCGGGTGGATCTGCTGCTGCAGGGACGGTCGCGGATTGGGTTGGTCGGCCCGAACGGCAGTGGCAAATCCACATTGTTGCAGCTGCTGGCCGGGCGCCTGCAGCCCAGCGCGGGGCATTGCCGGGTGCACGTGCCGGTGGCGTATCTGGATCAGGACCTGGCGCTGCTGGACCCGGCGCGCTCGGCCGTTGCGCAGCTGCAGGAGGCAAACCCGGCTGCGCCAGCCCACGTGCAGCGGCTGCGCCTGGCGCTGCTGGGGCTGGACCAGGCGCGCGCCGACTTACCCTGCGGCCAGCTCAGTGGCGGCCAGCGACTCAAGGCGGCGCTGGCCTGCGCGCTGTACCGGGCACGGCCGGCGCAACTGCTGTTGCTGGACGAGCCGACCAACCACCTGGATCTGGCCTCGGTGGAAGCGATCGAGGCGCTGCTGCGTCGCCACCAGGGTGCGCTGGTGGTCGCCTCGCACGATGCGGCCTTCCTGCAACGGTTGGGCCTGCAGCAGCGCCTGGACACCGCGCAGGCGCAGTGGCGGCTGGCGCCCTGGTGAACCGTGCGGCGGGCGATCCGGGCGCCGGGCTGGTAATGCCGGCCGCGATGGCCGACCATTTGCGGCCCGTCCACGGCGGCCGCGGCATTGCCTACCCAGGCGCCGGCCCGCTGTCCTGCTTTCACGCTCGCCGCCGCGGCCAGCGTCTTTATCGATACCTGCCTACGTGAAATTCTTCGCATCCTGCGCCAAGGGCCTGGAATACCTGCTTGCCGACGAGCTGCTCGCGCTCGGCGCCAGCAAGGCCACCGCCACTATTTCCGGCGTCAACGTCGAAGGGGAACTGCGCGATGCGCAGCGCGCCGTGCTGTGGTCGCGCCTGGCCAGCCGCGTGCTGTGGCCGCTGACCGAATTCGATTGCCCGGACGAAGACGCGCTGTACGCCGGCGTGGCCGAACTGCCGTGGGAGGCGCATCTGTCGGTGGGGCATACGCTGTCGGTGGACGCGCACGTGTCCGGGACCGCCATCACCCACGCCCGCTACGCGGCGCAGCGCATCAAGGACGCAGTGGTGGACACCATGCGCCGGCAGGGCCTGGAGCGCCCGTCGGTAGACGTGGAACACCCGGACCTGCGCCTGAACCTGTCGCTGCGCAAAGGCCGCGCCACCCTTTCGGTGGACCTGGGCGGCGGCCCGCTGCATCGCCGCGGCTGGCGCATGGCGCAAAACGAAGCGCCGTTGAAGGAAAATCTGGCCGCAGCGGTCTTGATGCGTGGCGGCTGGCCGCGCGCCCATGCCGATGGCGGCGGCTTGCTCGACCCGATGTGCGGCAGCGGCACGCTGCTGATCGAAGGCGCGCTGATGGCCGCCGACGTCGCGCCGGGTCTGCAGCGCTACGGCAGCGATATACCCAGCCGCTGGCGCGGTTTCGACCGCGAGACCTGGCAGCAGCTGGTCACTGAGGCGCGCGAACGCGAAAGCGTCGGCCGTGCTGCGCTCAAGCAGGTGATCCACGGCAGCGACATGGATCCGCATGCCATCCGCGCCGCGAAAGAGAACGCGCAAGTGGCCGGCGTGGCCGAGGCGATCTGGTTCGGCGTGCGCGAGGTCGGTGAGTTGCAGACGCCGCCGCAGGCCACCGGCGTGGTGGTGTGCAATCCGCCCTACGACGAGCGCCTGGCCGCCGATGCGGCGCTGTATCGCCGCCTGGGCGACACCTTGCAGCGCGTCGTGCCGCAGTGGCGTGCCAGCCTGCTGTGCGGCAATGCCGAGCTGGCGTATGCCACCGGCCTGCGCGCCGGCAAGAAATACCAGCTGTTCAACGGCGCGATCGAATGCGCGTTGATCGTCTGCGACCCGATCGCGGTGCCGCGACGCACCCCGCTGGCAGCGCCCACCGCGCTCAGCGAAGGCGCGCAGATGGTGGCCAACCGGCTGCGCAAGAATCTGCAGAAATTCAAGAAGTGGCGCGCGCGCGAAGGCATCGAATGTTTCCGCGCCTACGACGCCGACCTGCCGGAATATTCGGCCGCCATCGACGTGTACCAGCAGGCCGACGGCGACCGGCGCATCTTCCTGCATGTGCAGGAATACGCAGCGCCGGCGACGATTCCCGAGGCCGATGTGCGCCGTCGTCTCAACGAATTGCTGGCCGCCGCACGCGAGGTCTTCGAGGTGCCTGCCGAGCGCGTGGCGCTGAAGTCGCGCGAGCGCGGCAAGGGCGGCAGCAAGTATGGCCGCTTCGAACAGCGCAACGAAATCGTCCACGTGCGCGAACACGGCGCGCTGCTGCGCGTGAACCTGTTCGATTATCTGGATACCGGGCTGTTCCTGGACCATCGCCCACTGCGCGGCACCATGGCGCAGCAGTCCAGGGGGCGCCGTTTCCTCAACCTGTTCTGCTACACCGGCGTGGCCAGCGTGGAAGCGGCAGTGGCCGGTGCAGCGTCCACCACCAGCGTGGATCTGTCGGCAACGTACCTGCAGTGGTGCGCCGACAATCTTGCATTGAACGGGCTGGCCGGCAGCAAGCACAAGCTGGTGCAGGCCGATGCACTGGCCTGGCTGGAAGCCGAGCGTGCGCACTTCGATGTGATCTTCTGCGACCCACCGACCTTCTCCAACTCTGCACGCGCGGAAGATTTCGATATCCAGCGCGAGCACGTACGTCTTTTGCGCGCGGCGGTGGCGCGGTTGGCGCCGGGTGGCGTGCTGTATTTCTCCAATAACTTCCGTCGCTTCAAGCTGGACGAGGAAGCGGTGGCGGAATTCGCGCAGTGCGAAGAAATCAGCCCGCGCACCATCGACCCGGATTTCGAGCGGCATGCGCGCATTCATCGCGCCTGGCGGTTGACCGCCTGAGTTCGCGCCGTTTGCGTCCGACGGCGCGCCGGCTTGGCTCGCCTAGGCGCCAGCGCACGCAGTTGCCAAGGTGCCATGCGTACAGGCTCAGCAGCGCGTGCTCGCGACGACGCGACCGCTGCCGTGCACGCGGAGAACCGGCGGGCATGATCGCAACGCACCCACAACAAGCCCGGCACAGGGCTGCGGTATGCTGATTCGCACGTTCTGGAGTCAACGATGACCGCATCACCTCGCATCGCTTTTCTTGCCAGCCCCGCCGAGCCGGCGGTGGCCGCGCGCGCGCGCCTTACGCAGCGCTATGGCGACCATGCCCTGGACAGCGCCGACATCGTCTGTGCGCTGGGCGGCGACGGGTTCATGCTGCAGACGCTGCACCGCCATGGCGCCTCCGACAAGCCGGTGTTCGGCATGAAGCTGGGCTCGGTCGGCTTTTTGATGAACCAGTACCGCGACAACGAGGACGACCTGCTCGAGCGCCTGCAGCGCGCCGAACCGGCGTATCTACGGCCGCTGGAGATGCAGGTGCAGACCGAATCCGGTGCCAGTGCCGGCTCGCTGGCCTACAACGAGGTCTCGCTGCTGCGGCAGACCCGGCAGGCCGCGCATCTGAGCGTGGATCTCAACGGCCAGACCCGCATCGCCGAGCTGATCGGCGATGGCGTGATGGTGGCCACGCCGGCCGGCAGCACGGCGTACAACTATTCCGCACACGGGCCGATCCTGCCGCTGAGCTCGCATACGCTGGCGCTGACGCCGATCGCGCCGTACCGCCCGCGGCGCTGGCGCGGCGCCATTCTCAAGGCAGATACCGAAGTGCGCTTCCGCGTGCTCGACCCGTACAAGCGCCCGGTCAGCGTCACCGCCGACTCGCACGAAATCCGCGATGTGGTCGAAGTGACCATCCGCGAATCCACGCAGCGCCAGGTCACGCTGTTGTTCGATCCCGAACACAATCTGGAAGAGCGCATCTTCAGCGAGCAGTTTGCGGTGTGAGGGGCGGGGATTGGGCAGTGGGGATTCGGGATTGGTAACGTCAACGGCATGTCTTGCCACCCGCCTATGAGCGGGCCGACCCGCTACGATGCAGCGCACGTCGTTCAACGCCTGATCTCACCTTCTCGATCGCCGCTCCAAACCAATCCCGAATCCCCAATCACGAATCCCGGCCCCCCAATGCCCGACAACTCCCCAAGGTTATTGACCGTCGCGGTGACCTCGCGCGCCCTGTTCGATCTCGAAGAAGGCCATGCACTGTTCGAGGCCGATGGAGTGGAGGCGTATTCGGCGTTCCAGCGCGAGCATGAGGACGACATCCTGCAACCTGGCGTTGCGTTCCCGGTGGTGCGCAAGCTGCTGGCGCTCAATCACGATGTGCCCGAGGACGCGCCGCGGGTGGAAGTCATCCTGCTGTCACGCAATTCCGCCGATACCGGTCTGCGCATCTTCAACTCGATCCAGCATTACAACCTGGGCATCGTGCGTGCGACCTTCACCTCGGGCGAGCCGACCTGGCCGTACGTCAAGCCATTCGGGACCGATCTGTTTCTCTCGGCCAATCCGGAATCGGTGCGGCGTGCCCTGAGCCATGGCATCGCGGCGGCGACCATCATGCCGCGCGCACTGGGAGAACGCGCCGAGGCCGCGGCGGCAATTGTGGACAACGACGAAAGCCGTTTGTCGACGCAGCTGCGGATCGCCTTCGACGGCGATGCGGTGATTTTCGGCGACGAGAGCGAACGCATCTCGCGCGAGCAGGGCGTGGAAGCCTTCGGACGTCACGAGCGCGAACGCGCACGCGAGCCGCTGTCGGTGGGGCCGTTCCGTAATTTCCTGTCGGCGCTGCACACCTTGCAGGCGGCCTTTCCACCGGGTCAGGCCTCGCCGATCCGCACGGCGCTGGTCACCGCACGCTCGGCGCCGGCGCATGAGCGGGTGATCCGCACCTTGCGCGAGTGGGGCGTGCGCCTGGACGAGGCGCTGTTCCTGGGCGGGCGTCATAAGGGCCCGTTCCTGCAGGCATTTGGTGCGGACATCTTCTTCGACGACTCGCAGCACAACATCGACAGTGCGCGTCAGCATCAGCACGTGGCCGCCGGGCATGTGCCGCACGGCGTGGCCAACGAAGGGTAAAGCGAAGGCGGCCGCATCACTGGACCTGCATCATGGCGTCGGTGACATCCCCAGCTGCAGGTCCACCACCTTCCAGCGCAGCCCCTGTGGTTCCAGCACCACCTTCAGCGGTGGTTCGCCGGGCGCGCGTTCGACGTCGATCACGAAGCGGTCCAGCGCCTCGAAGCGGTGTCTGGCGTCTTTCAGCGGTCGCGCTGGCTCGGTAGGGCCGAAGGGATCGCCGCCCTGCAGTTCATTGCGACCGCGCTTCCACAGCACATGCCCCTGCAACAGCGCGCCGATGCCGATCGGCGTCACCAGCGCATCCACCGCTGCACCACCGAGCTGGTTCCCCAGGCCATACAGCAACGTGCCCCACGGACTGGCGGCGACGTCTGGACCGGCTTGCCGCACCAGATAGTCGTCGAGCTGGGCGCGCAGGCTACTGCGCACCCGCGGGAAGTCGACATACCGTTCCAGTGCAGCGGTGTCGCGTTGCTCGATGGCCTTGGACAGGCCATGCATGGTCATGTAAGGCCCGCCGAACCACCATGCAGTGACGGTCAGCAAGACAGCGATGAGGATGCCGATGGCTTTTTTCATGGCGCCCAGACTGCCGCAATCGTGATCGCCGCAGGTGAAGGTCAGTGGCTGGGAGAGCCGCGGCCATCGCCGAAGGCGGTGACCAGACGTTGCCGTTGGGCGGCGTCCAGCGCGTGTGTGCGGGTCTGAAGCACTTCATCCAGATTGCCGATGCGCGTGGTGCCCAGGATGCCGCTGGACACGCCCGGGTGCTGCAGGACGTAAGCGAATGCCGTTTGCGCGGGGCGCTGGCTATCGATCGACGCCACTGCGCGGCGCATGGCCCGCGCGCAGTGCATCAACGTACGGCTGCTGGGCTTGAGCCAGGCGCGCGCCAGATACCAGGCGTCGGCCAGACGCGGCAGGCGCGCACGCGCGGGCAAGAGGTGGCCCTGTGCAAGCACGGTACCGGCCAGTACACCGATGCCCGCGCTGTGCAGCTGATCGATCAGCGGTTCACGGTCCTGCTGCAGCGCGTTGTAGTCCAGCAGCACCACATCGAAGACGTCAGGGTTGGCGATCATCCAGCGCAGGGTCGATGCCGAATGCGTATTGATGCCGGTGTGGCGGATCAGGCCACGTTCGCGCAGGCGCTGCATGGCCAGCAGCAGGTCGTCGTTGATGTCGTGCTCGCTGGCGCCATGCAGCTGGTAGATGTCGAGATAGTCCAAGCCAAGATTGCGCAACGATGCTTCGCAACTGGCCGTGATCGCCGCAGCAGAGAAGTCACGCTGTTCGGCACCACTGATACCGGCCTGTCCGGTCAACGTACCGCCCTTGCTGGACACGACAAGCGAATCCCGTGAACGCTGCGCCAGCATGGGCCGCAGGATCCGTCCCAGACGCGGTTCCGCATGGAAAGCGGAGTAGTTGTGGCCGGTGTCGAGCAGGTTCACGCCCTGCGCCAGCGCATGCTCGACCACCCGTGCGGCGGCGCCTTCGTCGAAGCGCCGGTGACCCCAAAAGCCGGAACACCCCAGACCGATCGGCGAAACCAATAGCTTGGTACGGCCCAGCGTCCGGCGCTGCTGGCCAAGCGGTAGATCCTGGGTCATCAAAATTCCAGGTCCAAGGCCGCACACAGGTAATCGACGAACGGCGCCAGGATCGCCAGGTCTGCCTCGATGGTCTGGCGCAGTCGCGGCCCGGTCATGATGCTGTCGCCCAGGTGACGCAGATACGCCCAGTTGCGGTGCTTGAGATCGTCGATGAACTCGAAGTCGTTGGGGAACCCTCGCGGTGCGCGCACCAGCTTTTCGCTGTCGTCCATGGTGAATTTGCGCAGCAGTTTCGGGTTGTGCGCGGCGGCCTTCCAGCTGCCGGGGCGGTCGAAAATGAACTGGCGCAGCTTGCGCTGTGTGTCCGGCTCCGGATGCCACAGGCCGGCGCCGACAAAACTTTCGCCCGGCTGCAGATGGATATAGAACGAGGGCGCCGGCATCTGGCGGCGGCGCTCATGGAACAGGCGCGCGCCTTGCCAGTTCTTGTACGGCGACTTGTCGTTGGAAAATCGCGCATCGCGATAGATGCGAAACAGCGAGCCGCCCTGGGTCTTGGGATCGGCGCGATAGTGCTCGCTGACCTGTGCCAGTGCCGGCTGCAGATCGGTGATCAGCTGCAGGAACGGCTGGCGCACATGCGCCTCGTACTGATGCCGATGGTCGTTGAACCAGGTCTTGTCGTTGTGGCGGGCCAGGGCGCGCAGGAACTTAAAGCTGGCGTCGGAAAAATAGGTGGTCATAGCGTGCGTTGGAGGTCCGAACCCCAGGCGGCGAGCTGGTCGAGTAGGGCTTGCTTGGTAGCATCGTCGGGGTGAGTACGCCGTAAATCCGCGATCTGCGCGTGGTATTGCTCCAGGGTGACTTCGCCCAGGCCGCGATCTTCGAGCAGGCGCTGGCGGCGATACACGTTCCAGCGCTCCTGTTCCTCGAACGAGAGGGTCTGCGGCCAGTTGCGCGCGCGGTAGCGAAACAGCAGTTCGATCAGGCGCGGATCGCGAAAGCGCGCTTCCAGCGCGCCCAGTTCGTCCGGCGCGCTGGCGCGGACCTGCGCAAGCAGGCGTTTGTCGCCTTCGGCCAGAAATCCATCGTAGAGCGAGGCATCGGCATCGTTGACCGCCGTGGCCGCGGCGCGTTCGCTGCCGTAGACCTGGCGCACCTTCTCGGCAAGTTCGGGGCCCAATGCACGCAAGCGTGCCGCCTTGGCCACTACCGCGTCGTGATCCACGCCCAGGCGCTCGAAGTCTGCAGCGCGCAGATGCTGCCAGGCCACCAGCGCAGGCGACTTGTTCAGATGCACTTCCTTCAACGGAATGCGCTGTTCGCCTTCCGGTAGATCTGCGGCGCGGATGTACAGGCGGTCGGCGATATCGTCGGGGCTCAGCCGCAACAGCACCTCCGGGTCGCCCTCCAGATCGAATACGATCACGCGGCTGTCGATGCGCGGGTGGCGCGTCAGCGGCAACACCGCCGCAGCGCACAGGCGCGAGGCGGGGTAACGCTGCGAGATATGCAGCACCGGTTGCATCGCGATGACATCCAGCAAGGTGGCGGCAAAGCGCTTGTCGCGCAGGCGCAGCGCGTAGTCCCACAACTTTGGCTGGTGCTGCTGGAATTTGCGCGCCATGCCGATGGTGGCGTACACGTCCGACAAGGCTTCGTGCGCATCGCCTTCGCGCACATCGTTGGCATCGGCCAGATGCTCCAGCTTGAACGAGGTAGCGCCATCGTCGCGCCGTGGCCAGACGATGCCGTCCGGGCGCAGCGCATGTACCATTCGCAGCACATCCAGCAGGTCCCAGCGCGAATTGCCGCCACGCCACTCGCGCTCGTACGGGTCGTAGAAATTGCGGAACAGGCCGCAGCGGACGAATTCGTCGTCGAAGCGGATCGAGTTGTAGCCCAGCGTGCAGGTCTGCGGCCGGCCCATCTGTTCGGCGATGCGGGCGAACGCCTCGGCTTCGGTGACGCCCTCGCGCAGCGCGTGCTGTGGGGTAATGCCGGTGACCATCGTGGCGTACGGAGAGGGCAGCAGATCGTCGGCCGGCTGCACGAAAAAGCTGATGGGCTCTTCGATCACGCGCAACTGCGCATCGGTGCGCACCGCAGCGAACTGTGCGATGCGGGTGCGGCGCGGATCCTGGCCGAAGGTTTCCAGGTCGTAGAACAGAAAGCTGTCAGGCATGCGGGTGCGACATCCAGATGCGCAGCGCACGGCGTATGCGCTGCCGATGCCGCCCAGTATCCCTCATCGCGGCAACGTCACGCCAAGAGCAGCCAACAAAACCACTGCGCAGCCGCCAGGCGGGTGCGGCCGGTGCTCGGAATCGGCATGTACCACGCGTACACTGCGGTTCTGAGCGCACCGTCCGCGCACACCTGACGACTGCTCGCTACGTTGTGTTAGCCGCTCCAAGGCGTGGCCGTGCGGCAGGCGAGCCACCTCCAGCGGCGAAGCATTCGCGAAGCGGGCCGGGTGCGGCGTTGCCCGGTCCTAGCGACCACCCATGGAGCGGTTGCAAGGGCCTGGCAGCGGTAGGCATCGCGCCGAAAAGGCATTCGACCGGGCGCCCATCGCAAGCCGGCGCGTCACCGTCGCCCTCTCAAGCATTCATGCCGTCCGCGCCTGGCAGGCGTCAATGCGCGCCGTCCAGCGGCTCCAGGCGTGCGTGCACAACCGCTTCCAGGGCGGCCCAGTCGATGCGCGACAGATCGCTGTGCCCGCGCGTGGCCTGCACCAGGATCTCGCGCTGGATCTCGCTGCGCGCCAGCGCAATCGAATAGCGCGTGCGCAGGAACGTCACCATGGTGTAGTGCGGCACGAAGCGGGTGGGCCAGCGCGCCTGCAATTGTTGTTCGAGCTCGCGCTGCAGCAGGAAGTCGGGGTCGTCGACGCGGTCGCGCATTTCCAGGTAGTTCTCCAGCGCCATCTGCTGGATGGCGGCCGCATCGTCGCGACGCGCAGCTTCGAACGCCGCGAACGCGCTGGCGAGGTCGTCGTGCGCGTCCAGCTGATCTGCCAGCGCCACGCAATCTTCGAACGCGCAATTCATGCCTTGCCCATGGAACGGCACCATCGCATGGGCGGCGTCGCCGATCAGCAATGCGCGGCCATCCAGATGCCAGCGATCCAGGGTGAGGGTGCCGAGCAGCCCAGGCGGATGCTCTTCCCAATGCTCCTTAAGCTGGGGAATCAGCGGCAACGCGTCCGGGAAATCGCGTGCGAACAAGGCGAATGCTTCATCGCCGGTCCGCGTGGTGGCGAAGCTCGGTTCGCCGGCGTTGGGCAAAAACAGGGTGACGGTGAACGTACCGCCATCGTTGGGCAGCGCAATGCACATGTAGCGCCCGCGCGGCCAGATGTGCAGTGCGTTGCCTTCGATCCGGAATCCGCCACCCGGCTGCGGTGGAATTTCCAGTTCCTTGTAC
The DNA here is from genome assembly GCF_041475645.2 of Xanthomonas sp. NCPPB 3569. Taxonomy (NCBI): domain Bacteria; kingdom Pseudomonadati; phylum Pseudomonadota; class Gammaproteobacteria; order Lysobacterales; family Lysobacteraceae; genus Xanthomonas; species Xanthomonas sp. NCPPB 3569. The sequence goes on along the minus strand of NZ_CM192969.1, from coordinate 2,293,211 downwards.
GAGTGATCGAGGAATTCGGTGCGTTCGCCCAGCGGCGATTTGCGCTGCATCGCCGCACGCAAGGCCGAGCCGGCGCCATCGCTGCCGATCAGGCTCTGGAAGTGGATCTCGTGCGGCTGGTCGTCGCGGTCGTCGATGAAGCGCGCATAGCCGGCGTCGAAATCCACGGTATGCAGGCGGCGGTAGAAATGCACGCGCGTGCCGGCCTGTTCGGCCAGATCGAGCAGGGCGACATTCAGCGCGGCGCGGTGGATCGACCAGATCACCTCGCTGTCGTCGCGCCCGTAGCGTTGCAGCTGCGGTTGCCCGACCAGTGGGTGCACCATGCGTCCACGCATCATCACCGCCTTGGCCATCACCGCATCTTCGGCACCGGCCTGGCGCAGCGCATGCCGGCCGCGTTCGGCCAGCGCCAGGTTGATCGAGCGGCCGGACTCGTAGCCTTTGATGCGCGGGTCGCCACGCCGTTCGTACACGGTGACCTGCCAGCCGCGACGCGACAGCAGGATGGCCAGCAGACAACCGGCCAGGCCGGCGCCGATCAGGGTCAGGGAACGCGGAGAAACTGGGCTCAATGCAATGTCCGGAAGCAGCCGGACGCAGCGCCGGCGAAAAGGGGAAGACAGCGACTGGCAACGACGGCGACCCTGACAGCAACGCCGGGCGGGCTGGGAGTGTACGTGGGCGCGCGGCGATTGCGCGTGCCGTACAGGCGTGCTGGTGGCACTGCAGTCAGACTGCCGCGCTCAAGCAGCCGCCCAGGCTTCCACCTGCTCCACGAAGGTGTGCAGATCGCTGAAACGGTTGTACAGCGGCACAGGCGCAATCCGGATCACGTCCGGTTCGCGCCAGTCGCCGAGCACGCCGGCCGCGTGCAGATGCTCGAACAGCGCGCGTCCCTGTGCGCGTCCGCCGGCCACCCGCAGCGAGAGCTGGCAACCGCGTCGTGCCGGTTCGGCCGGGGTGACGATCTGCAGCACCTGCGGCACCCGCGCGTGGATCAACTGCTCCAGATGCCCGGTGAGCTGTTCGGACTTGGTGCGCAATGCAGCCATGCCGGCCTGGTCGAACACTGCCAGCGAGGCGCGCAGCGGTGCCAGCGCCAGCACCGGTGGATTGCTCAGCTGCCAGCCTTCGGCACCGGGCGAGGGCACGAACTGCGGGTCCATGCGGAAGCGGGTCTGCTGCTCGTGTCCCCACCAGCCGGCCATGCGCGGCAGGTCGCTCTTTGCATGCCGCGCGTGCACGAAGCAACCGCCCACCGCGCCAGGACCGGCGTTGAGATATTTGTAGTGGCACCACACCGCGAAATCCACGCCGTCGTCGTGCAGGGTCAGCGGGAGATTGCCCACCGCATGCGCCAGATCGAAACCCACCGCCGCGCCCTGCGCGCGCGCCAGCCGCACGGTCTCGGCCAGGTCGAAGGCCTGCCCGGTGCGGTACTGGATGCCCGGCCACAGCACCAGGGCAAGGCGCGGGCCATGCTGCGCGATGGCCTCGGCAATTGCCGTCATCGACACGGTGCCGTTGGGTTCGTCGGCGTCCACTTCGATCAGATGCGTGGCCGGGTCCAACCCGTGCAGGCGCAACTGCGATTCCACCGCGTGGCGGTCGGATGGAAATGCGCCGGCTTCGATCAGGATCGCGCCGCGCTCGGCAGTGGGGCGATAGAAGCTCGCCATCATCAGATGCAGATTGACGCTGAGGGTGTTCATCGCCACCACTTCGCCGGGTTGCGCACCGACCACGCGCGCCAGGCCGTCGCGCACCAGTTGGTGGTAGGTCAGCCATTGGGTCGGGCCGGTGAAGTGACCTTCCACCGCCAGTGCGCCCCACTGGTCGAGCACTTCCTCCACCATCGCACGTGCTGCGCGCGGTTGCAGGCCAAGCGAATTGCCGACGAAATAGGTCTGATCGCCATCGCCGTGTTGCGGGAACACGAACGCATCGCGCAGGTTGCGCAGTGGGTCGGCGGCATCCAGTGCAGCAGCATGGGCGCGGGACAGCAGGTCGGTCATCGTCGGGCTCGCAACACGGATCAGGGCGGCAGTTTACCTGCCGGCATCGTGCACGCCGTCATGCACGGCCGGCGCATCGGCCGAGGCCGGTCGGGCGGGGCGCAGCAGGTGGGTGAGCGTGCCGATGCTGTCGGTGACGCGGTCGATGGTGTCGGCCAGCGCGGCGGTGGTCGGGGAACTGTCGGGCAATGCGGCCAACGCATCGGAAAGCTGGCGCTCGGCGTTGCGCAAGGTCGCCGCGGCAGGGGTGCCGCCAGTGCGCAGGCAGTCGATTACCGCAGACAGCGCCTCATCGGCCTGCTGCGCAAAGATGGGCAACGCGTCCAGCGTGGGCAACGGATGGCCATCGCGCAGCGCCGCTTCCAGCAACAAGCTGGCGCGGATCAGCCGGTTGCCATTGGCCAGCAGCGATTCGGCCAGCTTGAGCTCCTGCAGGTTGCGGCGGCTGCGCGGTTCGCCACGCAAACGCTCGATCGAGGCCTGCGCATTGGTGCGTGCAACACGCGCGGCGGCACGCGTATCGCTCAGGCCCTCCATCTGGCCGAGCAGCACATGGCGCAGGTGGTCGCGATATGCGCTGAGCAACTGCGCCAGCGAGGCGCGAATCTGCCGGCGTTCGCGCGTGGGCCACATCGCGTAGGCGACCAGCGCCAGCGCGCTGCCGGCCACTGTCGCCTGCAGGCGCGCGCCGACCGCTTCGCCCGGTGCAACCCCTTCGAAGGACAGCAGCAGCACCAGCATGCCGGTCAAGAACGCCACGCCGATGCCGTAGTTCACCTGTGTCAGCAAACGAAACCCGAGGCAAAACAGCGCCAGCAGGGCCATGCGGACGCTGGCGCCGTCCATGGCCAGATGCGCGAGCAAGGTGGCAAGCAATAGCCCGACGAAGGTGCCGGCCACGCGCAACGCGCCAAAGCTGAAGGTGCCGCCGAAATCGGGCTTGAGCACGATGGCGGTGGTCATCGGAATCCAGAAGCCGTGCGGAATGTGCTGCCAGCGCTGGAAAGCGATGGCCAATGCCAGGCACACGCCGCAACGCAACGCGTGCGGAAGGCGACCGACGACAGGTCCAGATTCGCGCGCAATGTGGCCCAGGTCGCGGCCGGCCGCAGCGCCGACGGCAGGCGCGCTTCGGCCAGTTGCGCCTGGATTTCGCCACGGCTGCTGGCCCAGTGCGCGTTGCGGACCAGCGCGCGCAGCTGGCCGCCCAGGCCTTGCGCACGCGCGACGGCGACACGCACCAGGCGGCGTTCGCGCGTGTCGGCGTTGTCGTGCTGAAACTGTGCCAAGGCGCCGACCAGATCGTCGAACCCGGTCATCGAGGCATTGGCTGCCTGCGGGTCTTCGCCCATGGTCATCGCGTGCGCGAGCTGTTCCAGCACGATGGCGCTGCGCTCGAGCACCCGTTCGATCGCCGGGCGCGCCTGAGAGTCGGTCAGGCGCGTCTCGGCATCGGCCAACGACAGCAGCTCCAGCCGCACGCGATCGCACAGCTCGGCGATGATGCGAAAGCTCTGCACCGCGATCGCGCGCGAGCGATGCTCGCCGTGCAGCATCACCATCGCGTCGAGCACTTCCTGCGTGGCCGGCGGCGCTGCACTGGCATCCGGGCGCTGCCGCGCGATGCCGGCCAGCTGGCGCATCAGGTCCGCCAAGGCAAAGCGTTCCGGGCGATAACGCTGCAGCGGCCACGCCGCCAACGCCAGCACCACCTGCAGCAGGCCGCCAGCGAAAATCAGCGCGGCCACACCGGGTGCCTGCTGCACCGGCAGCCGCATGTCTGCGCTGACCACCAGCAGAATCATGCTGGTCAGGCCCACCCGCGCGGCCACCGGACCGAGCGCCACCAGCAAGCCGCCGCCCAGGCCGAGCAACAGGCCGGCCAGCACCAGCGCCGGCGTATTGTGGCCGACCCAGATGCCGAGCAAGGCAGCCAGGCCGGCCGCCAGGGCTGCCATCAACATGCGTTGCAGACGCGCACGATACGGCCCGGGCTGGTCGGAGAACATGGTATTGAGCGCGCCGCTGCACACCGCCAAACCGGCAGCAACCTGCCCGGTCGCCACGCCGACCGCCAGCGGCAGGACGACTGCAGCGGTGTTGCGCAGCGCGACGCGCAAGGGCACGTCGCGCGGTTTGAGGTCGATCAGTGCGCGCAGCATGGTGCCGGTTTCAGAGCATGCGAGCGCCACACCTGCTGTGCGCGATCGCATGCCATTAGGCTGTCAATCCTCGACGGTGGCATAGCGCTCAGGCGCAGGATGCAGATGCCCGCACTGCGAACAGGTGCGCAGCGCGAGCGAGCGGTAGAAGCGATCGAACACCGGCGGGAAGTCGGTTTCGATGTTTTTCAGCGGAAACATCGCTTCATACAACTTGTGATTGCACTGCGGGCAATACCATTGCAGGCCGTCCTGCTCGGTGGACAGGCGCTCGCGCTCGATCACCAGGCCGATCGAGCCGGCCGCGCGTTGCGGCGAATGCGGCACCTTGGGTGGCAGCAGAAAGACTTCGCCGGCACGGATCGGGATGTCGCGCGCCACGCCCTCGTCCTGCACCTTCAACACCATTTCGCCCTCGAGCTGGAAGAACCACTCCGGGCCTTCGTCGTAGTGATAGTCGGTGCGCGCGTTCGGCCCGCCGACAACCATGATGATGAAGCCATCCTGCTGGATGCACTTGTTGCCCACCGGCGGTTTGAGCAGGTGGCGGTGTTCCTCGATCCAGGCGTGCAGGTTGATTGGCGGGATCAGCATCGACGTTTCTCGGCAAAGAAGATATCCGGCTCAGCCGGCCGCCGATGTCCGATGGACGCTGCGGCCGGCCACGTGTGCGTACGGCTCAGCGCTCGGTGTGATCTGCCCGGATCTGCGCCAGCGCTGCGTCATAGCGTTCCTGCAGCAGCTCGGGGCGGTCGATCGACATGCCCAGGTCGTGCGCGCGGCCATCGCGCAGGCTGTAGACCCAGCCATGCACGCTCAATTGCTGGCCACGCTCCCAGGCGTCATGCACGATGGTGGTGCGGCACACGTTGACCACTTGTTCGAGCACGTTGAGCTCGCACAGGCGCGCGTGCTGCACCGACAGTTCGCCCGCGTTGTGCAGGCAGGCTTCGTGCTTGTCGGCCACGTCGGTGACATGGCGGATCCAGTTGTCGACCAGGCCCATGCGCTTCTGGGTCAGGCTGGCGAACACGCCGCCACAGCCGTAATGGCCGACCACCAGCACATGCTTGACCTTGAGCACATCCACCGCGAACTGGATCACCGACAGGCAATTCAGATCGGTATGCACCACCACGTTGGCGATATTGCGGTGCACGAACACCTCGCCCGGCGCCATGTCGATGATCTGGTTGGCAGGCACGCGCGAATCGGAGCAGCCGATCCACAGATATTCCGGGGTCTGCTGGGTCGAGAGCTTGGAAAAGAATTCCGGATCCTCGCGGCGGATACGCTCGGACCAGGCGCGGTTGTTTTCAAGCAAGTGGTTAAGCTCGTTCATGCGTGCAGTATTCCAGAAAATGTGGTCGTGGCGGCTTCTGTGAGCCCCCAGGATGAATCAGCTTTCAGGCTTACCAGTCTCGGCGAACGACCGATGTCCGGCCGGTGCACCCCTGGGGAAACTGGCGCCACCGATCAACTCAACAGGTGGCGCCGATGGCCGACTTCAACGCGTTCTTTCCGACCTTGCTCAAACACGAAGGCGGTTTCGTCAACGATCCCGTCGATCCGGGCGGTGCCACCAACAAGGGCATCACCCTGTTGACCTTCAAGGCCTGCGCGCAGAACCTGCTCGGCATCGAGCCAAGCCTGGCGAACCTGCGCGCGTTGACCGACGCCCAGGCTGGGGTCATCTACAAGGCGCAGTACTGGGACCGGCTGCGCGCCGATCAGATCTCGCTGCAGCCGTTAGCCAACATCGTGTTCGACTTCTACGTCAACGCGGGCAACAACGCGATCAAATTGCTGCAGACCGTGCTCAACAGCCAGACCGGCGGCGGGTTGGTCGCCGACGGCCGCATGGGGCCCGCCACCTTCGCGGCGCTGGCATCCAGCAACCAGCAAGACCTGTATGCACGCTACAAGGCCGGCCGCAAGGATTACTACCACCGGCTCGTCGCCGCGCGACCGGCGCTTGGCAAGTTTCTCAAGGGCTGGCTGGCGCGCGTGGATTCCTTTCCCGATTCGGTCTGAGCCGGTAACGGCCAGCGACACTTCCCGACTGACGAGCCCGACATGGCGCAGATATCCCTCAATGATCTGATCGAAGCACTGGCCGGCGCGGTCATCGATGCCCAGGATCGGATCGAGCAACACCAGATGGCTAACCTGGGTGCGTTCTTCGACGAAGACAACCGCCCCAGAAGCGTGTTGATCCGCTTGCCGTCGCAGCACCCGGAAGCGGGTGAGAACGACGAAGACCTGTATCGGGCCCCGCTGTTGCCGCTGGTGTCGTCCAACGTCCTGCGGATCAAGGATGTAGAGATCAGTTTCGATGCACAGCTCGGCGAACTCAGCGAGCTGGACGAAGCCGTATTGCCGGACTCGCTGGCGGTTCCCGCCGCCGTCGAAGACTGGCATCCCAAGCCGCCGGCGCTGCCGGGCCAGATCGGCATCGACCTCGGCTCCAACGCAAAAAATGCACGAAACAGCGCGGTTCACGTCGTGTTGCGCGTGGAAGGCAGCGAGCCGACCGAGGGCGTGGCACGTCTCATCAATCGCCTTGCGCAGTCGCAAGGTGTGTTCAAGACGGTCAAGGGGGAGTAGCTCCCGCGGTCACCGTTTTTCTTAAACAACCGTTCTTCAGGAGAACACCATGAGCGATATCGTCAACATGTCCGACCAATTCAAGGGCCTGCCGATGGCAGACCTGATCGGCGCCCCGTTGCGTGCAGCCTGCGATGCGCAGGTCATGCTGGCACGGGCCACCGCCGACTTCATCAAGGTCATCGGCTTTCTGCCGCCGACCGACCCCGCAGATCCCAACGGGAACGGCGGCACCCGCACCGCGCAGTTCAAATTCAAGCGCCCGGTCGAAGACCCTAGCGGCACCGGGATGGCCGAGGAAGAAGTCGAGATCGTCGTGCCGCTGTTGACCCTTGTCAACGTCCCCAACCTGAGCATTCAGACCGTGGACGTGACCTTCGATATGGAAGTCAAATCCTCTTTCTCGGAGAAGGAAGCCGAAGACAAGAGTCTTAAGGTGGATCTGGAGGCCAGCGTCGGCTGGGGCGTCTTCAAGGCCAAGGTCAACGTGCAGGGCTCTGTGTCCAGCCATAAGGAAAATACCCGCTCTTCGGATAACTCGGCCAAGTATCACGTCGCGCTGCACGCCGAAGATCGCGGCACGCCCGAAGGCCTGTCGCGTGTGCTCGACATCCTGCAGACCGCTGCGGCCCCACGCAAAGTCACCGCGCCCGTGCCGGTTCCGTAAGCGTCGCTGTTGCGTCCCGTACTTTTCCTAACTCGAGTCGTTGCCGATGATGGATTTGTCAGAAGTCAGTTTCATCAAGCGCATCGTCGTCGGCAGCGACAACCCGGCAAAAATGCAGACTGCCGAGCAAGTCGAGGCCGCGCAGCAGTTACTCAATCGCTGTCTCAGCGAAGCGCCCAGGGGAGCGATTCTCGGGGTCGAGAAGAGCTTCAATATCCTGCAGTTGGGCGAGCACCAGGTCGTGCTGCAATGGTTGTGCTACCACGTCGGGTTCAAGCGCAAGCCGGTCTGGCTGACAGAGGCATGGATGGCACGTGCAAGCTATTGCCTTGACGCTTTCGTGGAGCTGCTCGACCAGGCCGTTCGACGCGCGCAACAGCGGTGCCGCCAGCGGCACGCCGCAGTTGTAAACGCCGCGGTGGCCGCCTGCGACCTGTGGGTGCAGTGCGTGGACGGTGAGCAAACGGTGCAGTCCGAAACGGCAACCCTGCTTTCCATTCCCGTCTGCCAATTGCGTGCGCTGCATCTGCAGCAAATCAGCGAGTTTTCGTTGACGCTGCAAGTGCAGATAGAGCCGGTCACGCAGACCGACGGTGCTCCGGGGCTGGCATTGCGTGTTGCGCCGCCAGATGGCCGTACGCCTGGGCATACGCTGAAGATCAGCTATCAAGGAACCGAGCGTCCGCATGGCGTGCTTTGGTTCGATGGTGTCGCATTGAAGGAGTGGACGCTGCATCCGTTCATGGACATGCCACTATCCGATTCAGGAGCGCGGCGGTGAGGCTGCTGCTATCGGACGCCGACGCCCGGGCGGTCGCCGAGCGGCTGGGGACCGATGTGGCCACCCTGCACGCAGATCTCCGTCGGCAGTCCCGGCGCAAGCTGCGATCCATCTTCATCATTTGCCTGGTTATTGTGCTGGTCATCGCTGCGTTCGGTGTGCTGAGCGGCAGCGTGATCGATCTTTCCGCTGTTTCCAATTTTTTCTCGGAGCTTTTTCATGGCTGGTCAACATCGGTATCGGCATCACGTTTTGCGCATCACCTCGGCGCTTGCCCTGTGTCTTTCGCTGACTGCGGCGCAGGCAGCTCCCGCGGGCGGGATTCCGGCGGGTGACTGGCGCGGCATCCTGTCCGCCAGCGGCAGTACCGGCCCGGTTTACGTCCGTCTGAGCGCGCGCGCGCCCGGAGTCGAGGGCGCCCAGGTGGCGGATCTGCGATTCGGGCCTCCCTACAATTGCGCGCTCGAGTTACGCGCGCAGCCGGACGGGTACGCGTTGCTGTCGCGCAATGGCGGCAAATTCTGCGACGCGCTGGCCGGCGGGCTTGCCCAACTCCAGGTAGCGGAGAGTGGCGTGCCCGGGGTGCAGCTCACCTTGCCTGGCAGCGCCTCGCCGTTGGTCGTTGCCCTGAATCAGAGCAGTGCCGGATTGGCCGAAGCCGGGCGCTGGCGCGCGGCGGGACTGATTTCCGCACAGCTGGAGATCGTGGCCACCAGCGTCCGTCCGGGAGACGTCCTCGGTCGCCTGCGTTATGGCGCGCCACGGGATTGCCAGGTGGAAGTGCGCTACGCCGGGCGTGCCGCAGGTGCGTTGAATGCTTGGGTCGTGGCCAACGATAGAGGCTATTGCCGCCAGCTCAGTGATGCCCAGGCCAGTCTGCAGGTTCGTGCAGATGGCAGTGCCGAGCTTGCATTGCTGTTGAAGGGGCAGCGAGAGACGACGCTGTTCGAACGGATGCCTTGAGGTGTCGCAGCTGCGCGGCTGCCAGTAAGGACCTCATTTATGTGGAAGCGAGCCAATAGGCGCGGCGGCCTACGACAACGCGCAGTGGCCCGTCCGGTCCCGCCGGCGGAAGTCGGCGGGCCGATATTTTCCAGCGTGCTCGAGCAACTGGAGCTCGAATGCCGGGCGATGGTGTCCTACGCACTGAAGCAAGGGCTGGCAATGTCTCCCGATCTGCCTGGCCGGCTGGCAGAGCTGCGCGTGATGCCTGGCGCTTCCTTGCACGGCGAAGCCGGCGCGCGCGAATTGGCCGGTCTGCACCGACAGCTGGTGCGTGCGATCCAGCCGGCAACGCCGCAGGCGGTGGTGCTGATCGAGCGCGAGCGCCTGCGCGGCGGTTGGTTGCGCTGGCTGGGGCCGATTCCGTTGATCCGCACCTTGACCTTGACCTCGGTCGGTTGCCTGGCCTCAGTGGTCGGGCTGGCGATGTCCAGCCTGGTGAACGAGCGCAACATCACGTTGGGCTTCCTCGATTCCTCGGGGAGCACGCTATGCTGGAATGTGATGTTCATCCTGGCCTGTGCCGGACTCGGTGCAGCGTTTTCCGCGTTGTTCCAGCCCATCGTTACGTAGCCGACGCAACATACGACCCGCGCTTCGATTCCTCCTATGCCGCACGTATGATCCTCGGTCTCATCGCTGGCCTGATCCTGGTGGAGTTGCTGCCGGAGAATCTCTTCGCCGAAAGCAGCCTGGGCGCATTCGGAAAGCCCGCATTGGCGATGATGGGCGGTTTCTCGGCAAGCGCGGTGTATCGCCTGCTGCAACGCATGGTCGAGGTCATGGAAACGGTCGTGCGCGGCGATTCCGGCCAACAAGCCGCCGCGATGCAGTCGCAGCGTGTGTCGGCCGAATCGGAGAGCATCCGTGCGCGTGGCGAACTTGCCGCAGGTCTGCTGGACCTGCAGCGTGAGATGCAGGCGGACCCGCGCCTGGATCAGGTGCGCCAGCAACTGACCGGCCTTGCCAGGCAGATGATGTCAGACGATTCGTGATCTTTCGCGCATCAGGTGCGCTGATCACGCGCATGCGCCTTTTTCTGGCCGTCCATGGAGTGCGGTTTGGCACAGCCTGCCGGACATCAAGTGGCAGCACGCTTTCGCGTCGTGCGGCATAGCTCGCTTCGGCGGTTGCGCAGATTGCGTAACACACTTCAGGCAGGCGCACCCGTCATGGTGCCTCAGCGAGATCTGTAGCGCTGTCGATACCAGCATCCAAGGCTCGCCAAATCAGTTCAAGACCGATGGCCCGGAGATGAGCGTGTGACAAGCTCGCTCAAGTGCTCCTGCCGAGCATCTGCCGATTCGCTGCAGCGCGCCGCATGCAAGCCGCTGCACAGCGCGGTCCCCATTCGTGCACCAGAGGGTATGATGAAGACACGTATCGTCGTCGCTGCCGATCGCACCATCCTTGTGGAGGGGATGGTCGCTTTGCTGCAAAAGGTTCCCGGTATCGAAGTGGTGGGGCATGCGGAAGACGGCCTGGCATGTCTTCAGATCGCCGCCAGAGAGCAGCCTGATATCGTGCTGGTGGATGTGCTGCTGCCCGGCCTCAATGGTATCGATCTGACGCGGCGCTTGATGCAGCGCAGCCCCAATAGCCGGGCAATCTGTATCGCTCCGTCCGATGCCTGTACGCAGGCCAGCGCAGTCTTCGAAGCTGGCGCCAAGGCGTATCTGGCGCGAACCAGCCGCTTCGCCGAATTGCTGCGGGCGATTCAATGCGTCATCCAGGATCAGACCTACATCAGCCCGCAGATGTCGCGTTCGCTGATCGCCGGGTTGCGTCGAGCCGCCAAGGCCGATTCTGCCTATACCCGACTCACCTCACGCGAGCGGGAAATCGTGCAGCTCTATTCGGAGGGCCTGTCTACCAGGCAGATCGCCAACCGCTTGCACCTGAGCGTGAAGACGGTGGGGACGCATCGCGAAAACTGCATGTTGAAGCTCAATATCCAAAGCATCGCGCAGTTGACCCGTTATGCGATCGCGCAGGGCCTTTCTCCGCTTGAAGCAGCGATCGACGGTAGCGGCGAGTCATCCGAGGGATGCGTAGCGCAGCACATGCGCCGTGCTGGCTGAGGCGTCCTGGCAATGCACTGCGGTACATCGGCGTGGACACACTCTGAGCGCCAAAAGCGCCGATTCGGCTGGCGCGCTCTCCAGGGCCGGCAATGGCAAGGCCGCCATGAACGACTGGCTGAGCGTGGTGATATGTCTGATCTGCGAGGCCGCGCGTTCTGAGCCGATCGAACGCGCGATGCAGGCAGTCTTCGCGCAAAAGCACGTCGATTTAGAGCAGCTGAAAAAACTACTGCGTAGCCACCAGGCGGGCGCGGCCGGTGCTCGGGATCGGCGTGTGCCACTCGTACACTGGGGTTCCTGCGCGCCGTCCGCTCCCACCTGACGGCTGCTCGCTACGTTTTTTTAGCTGCTCTTGGAGAGCTATCGGTTTTGGTGAACATGTACGAGAACAGGCTCCCATTCGAACGCGAAAGGCGCACTGCAGGCGCTGCTGATGAGTATGTCGAAAGATGCCGTTGCCGGCGCGCAAGGCGGCAATCTGGAGCCGAGTCGATGGCTGGAGCGAATGCTCGACATGACCGGACCGGCAAACTACTGCTCATGCCATGAGCGTCGCGAAGGACGATTTCTGGCGAAGTTGGGGGACACCGCAATGACCTGTGCGCGGGCCGACGATGCAGGCGTCGGCCGACCGTGTGGCCGACGCGCCCCAGCGTTTGGTGACTAGCCGTTCGAGGTGTAAAGGCGGCCGCCTCAGCGCGTCGTATCGGCGTCCATCGCCGCCTGCATCAATGCTGCGATCGCATGCGCGTCTTGGTCGGCTTGCTGCGTCAGAAACTGGGCGACACTACGTTGATTGCCGGCCGGATGGTTCTGGCTCAGCTTGAAGGTGAGCTCGATGCGGCTTGGAACGAAGCGGAAGCCGACCAGCCCGCGCAATTGTCGGCGATGACTGTCGCGCTCCATTTCGAACTGCCAATCGCTGCCCACGCGCTGCTCGAAGTGCGCGCTCATGCGCGCAATCAAACTGCCCAACGCGTCTTCATCGCTCACCTGGCTGCAGCGTCCATGCAGGTGCGCAACCGCGTAATTCCAGGTGGGCACGCGCGCAGCTGCGTCCTTGTCCAAGTACCAGGTAGGCGAGACATAGGCATGCGGGCCCTGCAACACCATGACCGCATCGCCGAAAGTGCGTGCCTGCGGATTGGGGCGTGCCCAATGGCCTTCGATCACGACATCCTGGTCATCGCGCCGATACAGCACCGGCAGGTGCGAGATCACCGGCTGCCCATCCTCGCCCTGGCTGATCAGGGTGACAAATGCATCGCGCGCGAACAGCCAGTCCAGCAGGGCCAGATCGGTCTGCGCAAATGCGCGCGGGGCGTACATGTCAGGCGCGGCCGCCCATGTTCACGACCATGCGCGCACGCAGCTCGGCATTGTCGTTACCTTGGGGCGGCGAGACTTCATGCAGCGAGAAACCGCGGATGAGCGCGTCTTCTTCGTCCAGCCCGTCCAGTGCCACGAATTCGGCATCGAACAAGGCTGCGCGTGCGCTGTCTTCGCTGTCGTAGGGCAGCGTCTTGCCGTCGCTGTCCAGTACCTCGGCGGTGCCGGCTTCGTTGACGCGCAGGCGTGCCCAGATCAGCGTGCGGCCGATCGTGGCCAGCCACCAGGAGTCGCGGGCGCCCTGCAGGGTGTCGTCGTAGTTCGTCATTGCATTACCTTGGAAAGCAGGCCGAGCAGGGCCGCCATGCCCAAGCCGAAAAAGATGGTGAGCAGCGAGAGCCAGGCGGGTGTGGCCAGACCGGACAGTGCACTGTCGCGATAGCTGCGGTAACGGCGCGCCAACAACCAGCGCAACGCCACGGGACTGATGAAGGCCGTTTCGCCGAAGCTGGCCAACGCTTCCGGGTGGCGGTCACGCATGTGCACCAGGGTCAGCGGCCAGAAGATCAGCAGTGCGGTGAGGCCTGCAACGGCGACACCGACAAAACACAGTGCGAAAAACAGCGTCATGCAGTGTGCTCCGCAGGCGGGGCATCGTATTGGCCGATGATGTCGATGAGGCCGACGATATTGTCGTTCAACACATCCAGCGCTTCGGCAGGAGTCCACCACTCGGTGTGGTGCGCGCCGCCGACTTTTTGAATGGGGTACTGTTCGACAAACGCTGCGCGTACCTCGAACTGCGCAACATAGCCAACCCCGCTGTCCTTGACGTTCCAGCGCGACGCGATTTCCTCGGCGTAGCGCTGGTTGGTGACTGGATAGAAGATTGGTTGCTCCGGCAACCGCGGCGGCCAGCGTCGGAAGCCGGAGTCGCGCACCAATGCGTATTCCTCCGGCCCCAGCGGGCGGTACATCGTGACCGTGGCCTGCGCGGTCGTCACCTCAGAACTCCGCGCTGCCTGGCGCGCGCGGGTAGGGGATCGCGTCGCGGATGTTGCTCAACCCGCACACGTACACCACCAGCCGCTCGAAGCCCAGGCCGAAGCCGGCGTGCGGCACCGAGCCGTAGCGACGGAAATCGCGGTACCAGCTGTAGTGCTCCTTATCCAGGCCGAACTGCGCCATGCGCGCGTCGAGCACATCCAGGCGCTCTTCGCGCTGGCTGCCGCCGATGATTTCGCCGATGCCCGGCGCCAGCACGTCCATCGCAGCGACGGTCTTGCCGTCGTCGTTCAAGCGCATATAAAACGCCTTGATGTGCTCGGGGTAATTGGTCACCACCACAGGGCGGCCGATGTGTTCTTCGGTGAGCCAGCGCTCGTGCTCGGTCTGCAGGTCCAGGCCCCATTCGACCGGGAAGTCGAACTTTTTGCCGGAGTTCTGCAGTAGCTTCACTGCGTCGGTGTAGTCGATCTGCTCGAACGGCGCATTGATGAACGCTTCGAGCTTGGTGATCGCGTTCTTGTCCACGCGCTCGGCCAGGAACGCCAGGTCGTCGCCGCGCTCATCGAGCACCGCGCGGAACAGGTATTTGAGGAACTGTTCGGCCAGGCGCGCGTCTTCGGCCAGGTCGGCGAAGGCGATTTCCGGTTCGATCATCCAGAACTCGGCCAGGTGGCGCGTGGTGTGGCTGTTCTCGGCACGGAAGGTCGGGCCGAACGTGTAGACCTTGCTCAGCGCCAGGCAATACGCCTCCACGTTGAGCTGGCCGGACACGGTGAGGAAGGTTTCCTTGCCGAAGAAGTCGCGGCTGAAATCCACATTGCCGCTGGCATCGCGTGGCAGGTTGACCATGTCCAGCGTGGAGACGCGGAACATCTGCCCGGCGCCTTCCGCATCGGAGGTGGTGATGATCGGTGTGCTGATCCAGTTGAAGCCGTTCTGTTGGAAGAAGCGGTGCACCGCCTGCGCCAGGCAGTTGCGGATGCGGGTCACCGCACCGAACAGGTTGGTGCGCGGGCGCAGGTGCGCCACTTCACGCAGGAATTCCGGGGTCATCGGCTTGGGCTGGATCGGGTAGGTCAGCGGGTCTTCGACCCAGCCGACGATGTCCACGCCGCTGGCCTGGATCTCGAACGACTGGCCCTTGCCCTGCGACTTGACCAGCACGCCCTTGGCGATCAGCGAGCAGCCGCTGGTCAGCCGCTTGATCTCGTCGAAATTGGGCAGGGTGTCGTTGGCCACCACCTGGATCGGAGCGAAGCACGAGCCGTCGGTCACGTTGATGAAGGCCAGTCCGGCAGATCCGCGCAAGGTGCGCACCCACCCCCGTACCGTGACTTCGCCGCCTTCCGGGAGCTTTCCCGCAAGCACATGTTCAACGCTGACCACCGTCATGACTGTTCCTCGCCGTAGCGACCTTGAATGGCCTGCGAGTTTACTGGCTGCGGCTGCGCCGGCGCGAGCATCTGAACCGCTTGCCGAGCGCAGCGCTTGTTGCAGGCGCGTGCTGCCCCCATCTGTTGCGCACGCCGCCACTCAGCGTTCCGCCTGGTTGTTGCGGCCTCGCTATACTTGCCACCATCGTCTTGGAGTGCCCTCATGGCCGTCAGCCTCACCCCCGCCGCGCTGGAGCGCGTGCAGCGTTTCGTGCAGCAGACCCCGGGTGCATTGGGTCTGCGCTTTGGCGTGACCAAGACCGGGTGTTCCGGTTGGGGCCATGTCACCGACCTGGCACGCGAGGCGCGTGACGACGACGCGGTCTTCGAGCAGGGCGGGGTACGCATCTTCGTCGACCCCGCCAGCCTGCCGCTGGTGGATGGCACCTGCATCGACTTCGGCAAGCACGGCCTGAGCGAAACCTTCACCTTCAGCAACCCCAACGCCACGGCCGAATGCGGCTGCGGTGAGAGCTTCACGACTGCAGACGAGCATCGCTGAGCCGGCCGCGCGCGTTATTCCTTCTCCCATCGGACATTGTCCCCCTTCATGGGGAGAAGGTGCCCGAAGGGCGGATGAGGGTGCGCCTCGTAACCTGCCAGCGTCTGTCATGGCAGACGCGTCGCCACGCGCCGTCAGAATTGAATCACCGACTGCTCCGCTGCCTCGCCCGGACCCTCACCCCCCAACCCCCGCCTCCGCGGCCCGGCCCGCGCGCGAGGCGCGGGCGCCCCAAGGCACACGCCCCAGTGGCGCGTAAGCCGTGCCTTCTCGCCACGGCGGGAGAGGGGCTTTGGAATGTCCTTGCCGGGCAGCTGGTTGCGGCTAAACGCCTGAACTGCCATACTTTCCTGCTTCCTGCCCGATTCCGGGCGGAAACCCTTGCTCCACCGGCCGCTTGCGCGGACCACCGGGGAGCTGTCCGGCCCACGTGGCCACATCCGAAAGGTAAAACAACATGAGTCGTCATTACGAAGTCGTGTTCCTGGTCCATCCGGACCAGAGCGAGCAGGTCCCGGCCATGATCGAGCGCTACAAGTCGCTGATCGAGGGCGGTAACGGCACCATCCACCGTCTGGAAGACTGGGGCCGTCGTCAGCTGGCCTATCCGATCCAGAACCTGGTGAAGGCGCACTACGTGCTGCTCAATATCGAAGTCGACCAGGCCGTGCTGAGCGAGCTAGTGGAAAGCTTCCGCTTCAACGATGCGGTGCTGCGTCACCTGGTCGTCAAGCGCGATGGCGCCGACACCGAGCAGTCGCTGATCATGAAGAGCAAGGACGAGAAGGGCGACAAGCCCGAGCGTAGCGAGCGTCGTCGTCGTGACGACGAAGAGGGCGAAGCGCCCGCCGCCAACGATAACGACGGCGACAACGCCGAAGCCGCTTAAGGAGCGCTGTCATGTCCAAGTTCTTCCGTCGTCGCAAGTTCTGCAAGTTCACCGCCGAGGGCGTCAAAGAGATCGACTACAAGGATCTCAACACCCTGCGTCAGTACCTCACCGAGAACGGCAAGATCGTGCCGAGCCGCGTGACCGGTACCAAGTCCAAGTACCAGCGTCAGCTGGCCACGGCCGTCAAGCGCGCGCGTTTCCTGGCGCTGATCCCGTACACGGACAACCACGACGTTTAATCCGAGTCCCTCGGAAGAACCCGCACATCCATGTGCGGGTGATTAAATTGATAGACGCCTGGTGATTGGAGATGCGGTGTTGATCGTGCTTTTGCGATTCCCAAATCCCGATTCCCGAATCCCGTCTTTTCGGACAGCACCCGTTGCGCCCGCCACATGCCGGCGCTAACGAATAACGGAGTACCACCATGGATCTGATTCTTCTGCAGAAAGTGACCAACCTGGGCAACCTGGGCGACAAGGTCAGCGTCAAGCCGGGTTACGGCCGCAACTTCCTCGTGCCGCAGGGCAAGGCCGTGCCGGCCACCGCTGCCAACGTTGAAGCGTTCGAAACCAAGCGCGCCGAGTACGAAGCCAAGGCCAACAGCATCCTGGCCGACGCACAGAGCCGCGCCACCAAGTTCGAAGGCGCTAGCGTCACCATCGGTGCGCATGCGTCGACCGAAGGCAAGCTGTACGGCTCGGTTGGTCCGCGCGACATCGCCGAGGCGTTCACCGCCGCCGGCCTGCCGCTGGAAAAGAGCGAAGTGATCCTGGGCGAAGGCGCATTCCGCAATGTCGGCGAATACGACGTTGTGCTGCACCTGCACGCCGATGTGGAAACCACGGTCAAGGTCATCGTCGAGTCCGACGCCTGATCCAGGCCGCATGTGTCACCCGAAGGGCGCCTTGTTAGGCGCCCTTCGTTTTTGGGGCGCCGCCGCCAGCACTGGCATGCCCGTTATACTCATGCCCCATTGCCGGTTCCACGGCCTGCAGATCTTATGGATCAAGGGCTTGGGTGCTGGCTTCACAGGAAAAGTGCCTGCCGGCCTCGTCCGCGCGGTGCCCGGAATCTCCAGCCCCCATGCGCCTGTCCACGATCAAGCTGTCCGGTTTCAAGTCGTTCGTCGACCCGACCACGTTGCACCTGCCCACCAACATGACCGGCATCGTCGGCCCCAATGGTTGCGGCAAGTCCAACATCATCGACGCGGTGCGCTGGGTGATGGGCGAAAGTTCGGCCAGCCGCCTGCGTGGCGATTCGTTGACCGACGTGATCTTTTCCGGCTCTTCGGCACGCAAGCCGGTGTCGCAGGCGACGGTGGAGCTGATCTTCGACAACTCCGACCACACTATCAGCGGCGAGTTCGCCTCGTTCAACGAGATCTCGGTCAAGCGCCTGGTCAGCCGCGACGGCAATAGCGCCTACTACCTCAATGGCACCAAGTGCCGGCGCCGCGACATCACCGATCTGTTCCTGGGCACCGGCCTTGGGCCGCGCAGCTACTCGATCATCGAGCAGGGCATGATCAGCCAGATCATCGAAGCGCGCCCGGAAGACCTGCGCGTGTATCTGGAAGAAGCCGCCGGCATTTCCAAGTACAAGGAACGCCGCAAGGAAACCGAAACGCGTATTCGGCATACGCGCGAAAACCTCGACCGTCTGAGCGATCTGCGCGAAGAAATCACCAAGCAACTGGCGCATCTGCAGCGCCAGGCGCGGCAGGCAGAGCAGTACCAGGCATTGCAGGAAGAGCGCCGGATCAAGGATGCCGAGTGGAAGGCGCTGGAATACCGTGGCCTGGATGGTCGGTTGCAGGGCCTGCGCGAGAAGTTGAATCAGGAAGAGACGCGCCTGCAGCAATTGATTGCCGAGCAACGCGATGCCGAAGCACGCATCGAAACCGGCCGCGTGCGCCGCGAAGAAGCCGCCGAAGCGGTGGCCAAGGCACAAGCCGATGTCTACCAGCTCGGTGGCGCGTTGGCACGGATCGAGCAGCAGATCCAGCACCAACGCGAACTCTCGCATCGCTTGCACAAGGCGCGCGATGAGGCGCAGAGCCAGCTGCAGGAATTGACCCAGCACATCAGCGGCGACTCGGCCAAATTGAGCGTGCTGCGAGAAGCGGTGGCGTCTGCCGAACCGCAACTGGAGCAACTGCGCAAAGACCACGAATTCCGCCAGGAGTCGCTGCGCGAAGCAGAAGCGCGGCTGGCCGACTGGCAGCAGCGCTGGGAAACCCATAACCGCGACACCGGCGAAGCCTCGCGTGCCGGTGAAGTGGAGCGCACGCGCGTCGATTATCTGGACCGCCAGGCGCTGGAAGCCGACCGCCGCCGCGAAGCGTTGGTCAACGAGCGTGCCGGGCTGGACCTGGACGCATTGGCCGAGGCGTTCGAGCAGATCGAACTGCGCCACGAAACCCAGAAAACCTCGCTGGACGGCCTGACCGAGCAGGTCGAGGCGCGCAAGCACGCGCTTGCCGGGCTGCAGGAACAGCAACGCGCCAGCCAGAGCGAGCTGGCCGAAGTGCGCAAGCAGGCGCAGGCGGCGCGTGGCCGGCTGTCGTCGCTGGAAACCTTGCAACAGGCCGCGCTTGGCCAGGAGCAGGGCGCCGCAGTGGCGTGGTTGAAGTCGCGCGGACTGGATTCGGCCGCGCGCGTGGGCGAGCGCATCAGCGTCGAGAGTGGCTGGGAAAACGCGGTCGAAGGCGCCTTGGGGCAGTTGATCGAAGGCGTGCTGGTGGAAGCGCCGGAACAATTGGTCGACGCGCTGGGCGAGTTGGGCGATGGCCGCATCGCGCTGGTGTCCAGTGCGACTGACGATGCGAGCTTCGCGCCGACCTCGCTGGCTGCCAAAGTGCAGGGGCCCATCGCGATCCGTCGGCTGCTTGCGCGTCTGCACACCGCCGAGGACCTGGACGCTGCGCGCACGCTGCAACGCAGCCTGCCCGAAGGCGATTCGGTGATCACCCGCAATGGCGAGCGGCTGGGCGAAGGCTGGGTGCGCGTCTCGCGCTCGGGCGCGGCCAAGCAGGGCGCGTTGCTGCGCGAGCGCGAGATTCAAGAGCTCCGTACGCAGATCGAAACCTTGCAGGAGCGCGAAGCCGAGCTTGAGCACCAGCTCTCCAGCTTCCGCGAACAGCTGCTGGCGGCAGAGCAGCAGCGTGAAGACGCGCAGCGCCAGCTCTACATGGCGCACCGCAGCGTTTCCGAACTGGCTGGGCAATTGCAGAGTCAGCAGGGCAAGGTCGATGCCGCGCGCACGCGCATCGAGCGCATCGAGACCGAGCTGGCGCAACTGCTGGAAACGCTCGACACCAGCCGCGAGCAGGCACGCGAGGCGCGCGCCAAACTCGAAGATGCGGTCACCTTGATGGGCGATCTGCAAGGCACGCGCGAAGCGCTGGAGAGCGAGCGCCGCCAGCTCACCGATGCACGCGATCAGGCGCGCGATGCCGCGCGCGGCGTGCGCGATGCAATGCATGCCTTGGCGCTGACGCTGGAGTCGCAGCGCACCCAGATCGCATCGCTGAGCCAGACCCTGGAACGCATGGACAGCCAGCGCGGGCAGCTCGATACGCGCCTGGAAGATCTGGTCGCCCAGCTGAGCGAAGGCGATTCGCCGGTGGAAACGCTGGAACACGAACATCAGGCCGCGTTGAGCGAACGCGTACGCATCGAGCGCGCGCTGGGCGAAGCGCGCACCCTGCTCGACAGCATCGACAGCGAGCTGCGCAGCTTCGAACAGACCCGCCAGCAGCGCGACGAACAGGCGCTGGCGCAGCGCGAGCGCATTTCCCAACGCAAGCTCGATCAACAGGCGCTGGTGCTCAACGCCGAGCAACTGGAAGCGGCGGTAGTCAAGGCCGGCTTCGTGCTGGAAGACGTCGTCAACGGGTTGCCCGAGGCGGCCAACGTGGCCGAATGGGAAGCGGCCGTTGGCCAGATCGACGCGCGCATGCGTCGCCTGGAGCCGGTGAACCTGGCCGCCATCCAGGAATACGGCGAGGCCGCACAACGCTCGGAATACCTGGACGCGCAGAACCTGGATCTCAATACCGCGCTGGAAACGCTGGAAGAGGCCATTCGCAAGATCGATCGCGAGACCCGCGGCCGCTTCAAGGACACCTTCGATCGCGTCAATTCCGGGGTGCAGGCGCTGTACCCGCGCCTGTTCGGCGGCGGCCATGCGTATCTGGAACTTACCGGCGAAGACCTGCTCGACACCGGCGTCACCATCATGGCGCGCCCGCCGGGCAAGCGCGTGTCGAGCATTTCGCTGCTGTCCGGCGGCGAGAAGGCGATGACTGCGGTGGCGCTGGTATTTGCGATCTTCCAGCTCAACCCGGCGCCGTTCTGTCTGCTCGACGAGGTGGACGCGCCGCTGGACGAGGCCAATGTCGGCCGTCTTGCCAACATGGTGCGCGAGATGAGCGAGAAGGTGCAGTTCCTGTTCGTCAGCCACAACAAGGCCACGATGGAAGCCGCGCGCCAGCTCTCCGGCGTGACCATGCGCGAGCCGGGCGTCAGCCGCCTGGTCAGCGTGGACCTGGAAGAGGCCGCACGTTTGGCGGGTGCGGCATGACGTGCCATGCTTGTTTGAATATCGACACCTGTCACTCTTATGCGGAGGCACGCTGAATGTCCGACATGGCCATGATCCGGATCGGGATCCTGATCGCTGGACTGCTGCTGGTCGCGGCCATCTTCCTGTTTGGTCGCCCGAAGAAATCGCCGCAAGGGCGCCGGGTCGACAAGGACGAGGGCCAGCCGCGCGAACGGCGCGAACCGGTGATTTCCAGCGAGTTCGGCGTGGATGATGAAACTGCGCAGCGCGCAGAAGGCGTCGAGCAGAGCGAGCTCAACCTGGAAGGGCAGGATGCGGCCGGCGTCAACGAGGTGGGCAAGCGCCCGAACCAGGATTTCGACAAGATCGTATCGTTGTTCGTGGCCGCCAAGGCAGGCCAGGTGCTGCGCGGCGAAGATGTGGTGGTGGCCGCCGAGAAGACCGGGCTGGTGTTCGGTCACATGAACGTGTTTCACCGCCTGGTGGAAGGCCACCCCGAGCGCGGACCGATCTTCAGCATGGCCAGCATCCTCAAGCCCGGCAGTTTCGACATGGCCAATATCCGCGAGATGCAGACGCCGGCGATTGCGTTCTTCCTCACGCTGCCGGCGCCGATGACCGCGTTGGATGCCTGGGAAAAAATGCTGCCCACCGTGCAGCGCATGGCCGAACTGCTGGATGGCGTGGTGTTGGACGACAGCCGCAATGCGTTGGGTCGCCAGCGTGTTGCGCATATCCGCGACGAGCTCCGCGCCTACGACCGCCAGCACCAGGCACCGCCGCTGACCAAGTCGCCGCGCTGGTGAGTTGAGATGTTGAGCCTGCAGGGCGTGTTGGCGGTGGCGTTGCTGCTGGTGCTGTGGGCGATCTTGGCGATGCCGTTATTGTGGATCTTCACCCGGATCGCCGCGCGCCTGCGCAAAAGGCCGCGCCATTCGCCCTGGCTGGTGGTGGGCTTTGCTGCCGCGATCACGCTGCTGGTCGCGCCGGTGCCAACGCCTTTCGTCAGCGTGTTCATGCCGCACGCCATCGCACTGCTGGATCGCCGCTATTACCTGCACATCCTGCAAGGCCCGCCGATGCTGCACGAGCTGCTGCTGTGGAACGCGGGCTCGATGGCGTTGACCTTCGTCATCAGCTATCTCTGGATCCGCCGTACGCTGCGCGCACCGGAGCCTGAGGCGTTGGATCGCTAGGAACTTGAAGCCCCTCTCCTGCGCGAGAGCGGTTGCGGTGAGGGTACGGGGCGAAGCCCTCGTGCAGCCGGACAACGCCCGGCTTCGCGCGCACCCTCATCCACCTTCGGGGCACCTTCTCCCCCATGAAGGAGGACAATGTCCCGAGGGGAGAAGGATTTACCGCTCAGTGCTTGGTGCTCAACGCTTGGCTTTCCCGAATGCCTCACGGAAGCGCAGCATTTCCGCTTCGGTCCCCACGCTGATGCGCACGCGCTTGGGCCAGATCGGCCAGCTGCGGCCGACGATGACGCCCTGCTTTTGCATCGAATCGGCGAACACGCTCGCATCGCGTTTGACGTCCAGCAGGAAGCAGTTGGCTTGCGAGGGCAGGCAGGTGTAGCCCTTGCCCTTGAGCCAGGCGATGGTCTCCTCGCGTACGCGGGCGTTCTCGGCGCGGCGGGTCTGCACCAGCAGCGGGTCGCGCAGGCTGGCGATGCCGGCGGCCATCGCCGGAACCGACAACGGGTTGCTGCCGAAGGCGGCAAGTTTGGTCTGCAAGCCGGGCGGGGCCAGGGCGGCACCCAGGCGCAGGCCGGCCAGGCCGTAGAGCTTGGAGAAGCTGCGCAGCACGATCAGATCCTGGCGCTGACGCACCAGATCGGCCACCGAGGGCTCGTTGCTGTAGTGGATGTACGCCTCGTCGACCACCAGCACGGCGCTGGCCGGCTTGTTGGCCAGCAACCATTCGATGTCGGCGCGCGGGGTGATGGCGCCGGTGGCGTTGCCGGGGTTGCACAGATACAGCATGCCGGCAGTCGGATCGGCCTTGGCCATCGCCTTGACGTCGTGCGCGCCATCGGCACGCAGCGGCACCTTGCGCACGGCCACGCCGCGGGCGGTGGCGCTTTCGATCAGCGGGTCGAAGCTCGGGTCGGCCACCACCAGCCCTGCACGCGCGGACGTCAACAGGCTGCCGGCCCGGTTCAGCGCGTCCCGCGAACCGGGGAACAACGACAGATGATCGTTGGGCAGCTGCAGCTCGCCGGTCATCAGGTTGTGCAGATCCTGCTCCATCTCGACCAGGTAGCGGCCCGCGCGTGCCAGCGAACGCGTGGCAGCGTCCAAGGCGGCCGGGGCAGGCCCGAGCGGATGCTCGTTGAGGTTGAGGTAGACCGTGCCGGCCGCCGCGGCCACGCCCGGCGTGGCCGGCGCCGCGGCGCGCTTGCGGGCCGCCCCGGCCGCGGGTGCCAGCCCCAGTGCGGAAACCGCCACGCCGGTGGTAGCGAGGCTGAGAAACGAACGGCGCGAGACGGGCAACGACACGGGCGAACTCCAGAGGCGGCGGGCAAAGAGGGCGCCACGCTAGCCGGTTTGTGTCTGTCTGCCTATCGGGGAATTGCCATAAAACTGGTTCGACACGCGCTTGCAGGCGTTGGAGGGCAGAGGGCAGGTGGCGCGACGGCAGCTGGCGGCGATGACCGGGCGCCTGCCGGGCTCGCTGTCGGCCCGAATGCCGATGGGTGCGGGCGCACCTGGTGCGTCTCGACGCAAACGACTTCATCCATCGCTCAATCATCACGAACGGTACCCGCGCCGCTGACCTTGGCATCGACATCGCCCGTTAGAATGGGCGGCCCAGAGCCAGCCCTGCGATCGTATGACTGCCAGCCCGGATCCCGCTCAGCGCATCGATGCACTGCGCCGTCGCATCGAAGACGCCAACTACCGGTATCACGTGCTCGACGAGCCGCAGATGGCCGATGCCGATTACGACAAGCTGATGCGCGAGCTGGAGGCCTTGGAGCGCGCGCACCCGGAATTGGCCAGCGCCGATTCGCCAACCCAGCGCGTCGGCCATCTGGCTGTCTCGCGGTTTGCCGAAGTGCGGCATGCCTTGCCGATGCTGTCGTTGGGCAATGCCTTCAGCGATGAGGAAGTGACTGAGTTCGTGCGGCGCATCAGCGAGCGGCTGGAGGTCAAGCAACCGCTGTTTTCGGCCGAACCCAAACTCGATGGCCTGGCGATCAGCCTGCGCTACGAGAATGGCGAGTTCGTGCAGGGCGCCACGCGTGGCGATGGCGCCACCGGCGAGGATGTCAGCGCCAACCTGCGCACCGTCAAGGCGATTCCGTTGCGGCTGCGTGGCGAGGGCTGGCCGCAAGTGCTGGAAGTGCGCGGCGAGGTCTACATGCCGCGCGCCGCGTTCGAAGCCTACAACGCACAGATGCGTGCGCAGGGCGGCAAGGTGCTGGCCAACCCGCGCAATGGCGCGGCCGGCTCGCTGCGGCAGCTGGATGCACGCATCACCGCGCAGCGCCCGTTGAGTTTCTTTGCCTACGGCGTTGGCGAAGTGAGCGAAGGCGCATTGCCGCAGACCCATTCGGCGATCCTGGCGCAGTTGCGCGCGTGGGGCTTTCCGGTCAGCGCGCTGGTGGAGGTGGTGCAGGGCAGCGACGGTTTGCTGGCGTATTACCAGCGCATCGGTGCCGCGCGCGACGGGCTGGCCTTCGATATCGATGGCGTGGTGTACAAGCTCGACGATCTGGCCGGGCAGCGCGAAATGGGCTTCGTCTCGCGCGCACCGCGTTGGGCGATTGCACACAAGTTCCCCGCACAGGAGCAGTCCACCACGGTGGAGGCGATCGAGATCCAGATCGGCCGCACCGGTGCGGCCACGCCGGTGGCGCGACTGAAGCCGGTGCATGTAGCCGGGGTGATCGTCACCAACGCCACGCTGCACAACGCCGACCAGATCGCGCGGCTGGATGTGCGCGTGGGCGATACGGTGATCGTGCGCCGCGCCGGCGATGTCATTCCTGAAGTGGCCGCTGTGGTGGCCGACCAGCGCCCGCCCGGTACCCAGGCCTGGCAGATGCCGTCGCAATGCCCGGTGTGCGGTTCGCAGATCGTGCGCGAAGAAGGCCAGGCAGTCTGGCGCTGTTCCGGCGAATTGACCTGCCCGGCGCAGCGCAAGGAGGCGTTCCGGCATTTCGTCTCGCGGCGCGCGATGGATGTGGACGGCCTGGGCAAAAAATTCATCGAAGTGCTGGTGGATAGCGGCCTGGTGAAAGGCGTGGCCGACCTGTATCTGCTCAGCGTGGATCAGCTGCTGCAATTGCGCCTGATCAGCACCGCCGAGAGCCCGCACGCGTTCTTGCGCGAGGCGCGTGAGCATTTGGCAGATAGCCACTATCGGCAGCTGGAAACTCTGATGGGGTTGCACGGCGTGGATCTGGTCGATGAGCAGACCACTGCGCCTGAAGATTGGCGGGCAAATGTTCTGCGACTACGATTTGTCGGCTTCGATTGGAATCGCAGAAAGATTGCGACGAAGTGGGCAGATAACCTCATCGAGGCGATCAAAACATCGCGCGACACCACGCTGGAGCGTTTCCTGTTTGCGCTGGGCATCGAGCATGTGGGCGAAAGCACGGCCAAGGCCTTGTCGGCTTGGTTCGGCGATCTGGAATTGATCCGGCATCTGCCATGGCCGCTGTTCAAGCGCGTGCCGGACATCGGCGGCGAAGTGGCGCGCTCGCTTGGGCACTTCTTCGATCAGGCCGGCAATCAGCAGGCCATCGATCATCTGCTGGCGCGCAAGGTGCGCATTGGCGACACCCATCCGCCTTCGCCGAAGCTGCGCGGCGAGCTGAGCTTAGCCAATTTGCTGGAGGACCTGGAGATTCCCAAGGTGACGCCGATCCGCGCCGCCCAGATCGCGACTGCGTTCGGTTCCATCGATGCCCTGCGCAATGGCGGTCCCGAGCCTCTCGTCGAAGCGGGTGTACCGCAGTCAGTGGCCGAGTCGCTCGCGGCCTGGCTGTTGGTGCCGGCCAACGAGACGCTCGCGGTTAATGCCCAGAAAAAGCTTTCCGAGCTGCTGGCGATGCTGCCGGAGGCCGGCGAGGAAAAGACCGGCCCGCTCGATGGCCAGACCGTGGTCATCACCGGGACCCTGGCTGCATTGACCCGCGATGCGGCCAAGCAGCGGCTCGAAGCATTGGGCGCCAAGGTTGCCGGTAGCGTGTCGAAGAAGACCGCGTTCCTGGTGGCCGGCGAAGAAGCCGGTTCCAAGCTCGACAAGGCGCAGTCGTTGGGCGTGGAGATCTGGGACGAAGCGCGTCTGCTGGCCTTCCTGGGCGAGCACGGCCAACAGCCATGAACACGGCGCAGTTGGATCTGGCCGCGCTGCAGTTGCGGGCGCGGCTCAACGCCACGATCCGCGAGTTTTTCGCCGAACGCGGCGTGCTGGAAGTGGAAACGCCGGTGCTTTCGGAGGCCGGCAATACCGAGCCGAATATCGAAAGTTTCAGCACGCGCTTCACCGGCCATGTCGATGCCGGCGCGCCGCTGCGCTGGCTGCGCACCTCGCCGGAATATCCGCTCAAGCGCCTGCTTGCCGCCGGCGTGGGCGATTGCTACGAGCTGGGGCGGGTGTTTCGCAATGGCGAAGCCGGTGGCCGTCACAACCCCGAGTTCAGCATGCTCGAATGGTATCGGGTGGGCTGGAACGATCGCAGTCTGGCGCAGGAGACCATCGAACTGGTGCGTCGCGCGCTGGCACTGGTCGGGCGCCAGGCGAGGGTGCAGGTGCTGACCTATCGCGCGCTCTTTGTGCAGACGTTGGGCATCGACCCCGTGTGCGACCCGGTCGAAAGGCTACGCGCTGGCTTGCATGACGTCGCCATCGATCCCGTGGGCCTGACCCGCGACGATTGGCTGGACCTGCTGATGACCCATCGCATCCAGCCGGGCTTTGCCCGCGACACCCTGACGGTGGTGCACGATTGGCCGGCCAGTCAATGTGCGTTGGCGAGGATCCGCCACGATGACCCGCCGGTGGCCGAGCGCTTCGAGCTGTATCTGGGCAGTTTCGAGGTGGCCAATGGCTATCACGAACTGAACGATGCGCAGGAGCAGCGTGCGCGGTTTGAGCGCGACAACGCCGTGCGTGCGGCACGTGGATTGCCGCAGCTGCCACTGGACGAGCGCCTGCTGGCGGTGTTGTCGCAGTTGCCCGACTGCGCCGGTGTGGCGGTGGGCGTGGATCGCCTGTTGATGGCCTTGCGCGACACCACGCAGATTGCCGACGTGCTGGCGTTCGACTTCGCCCACGCCTGATTCATCTGGCTGTCATCGGCGCCGTATTGCTATCTTCACATCGATGATGCTCTCATCTTCACGTCCACGGGGGCGCGGCGAAGATCGTTCGGGGTGAGGATTGTCGGCATGAAGTGGCTGGTCAGCTTATGCGGTTTGTGGTGCTTGCCGCTGCTGCTGCTCGCCGATGCGCGCGCGTCCGACCGCGCAGCCGGCGTGGTGCGCTGCGAGTCCAAGGACCTGGCGCGCGTGCACTGCGCGATGGAGACCGCCCAAGGCGTGCAACTGGTGCGCCAGCTCTCCGAAACCAGCTGCATCCGCGGTAGCGAATGGGATGTCGAACGCGATGGCGTGTGGGTCGAACAAGGCTGCCGCGCCGAATTCGCCGCAACCCGTGCGCAGACCGCAACCGTGATGCGCCGCGTGGTGCGCTGCGATTCCAATGGCGGCACCGTGGCATGCCCGGTAGTGCTGCGTGGCGCGCCGGTGCGGCTGCTGCGGCAACGCTCGATGTGGCCGTGCAAGGAAGGGCGCACCTGGGGCGTTCGCCGTAACGAAATCTGGGTCTCGCGTGGATGCGATGGCGAATTCGAGGTGGGCGCAGAAGACGGCTCCGGCTTCGTCGCGGTGCCGCGCATGGTCACCTGCGAATCGAAGAAAAGCGCGCGGCGCACCTGCGGCGTGTCGGTGGAACGCGCGGTGCGCCTGGGCCGGCAGATGTCCAAGACGCCATGCGTGGAAGGCCAGACCTGGGGCTGGAGCCGCGATGGGGTGTGGGTGAACGACGGCTGCCGCGCCGAGTTCATCGTCGACTGAGAGCAGCACGACATCGCGCGCGGTCGTCCGGTTGGCAGGGGCGACGCGCAGCAAGCGCCGGTGTACCCGTGGTACGAGCACCGGCCGCGCCCGCCTGCCGGCTGTACAGTGGTGTTGTTCGCCGCGCCAAGACCGCGCGTTCGTGCAACAGCGCAGGCGCTGCGCGCGCCTTACAATGGACGCATGAACGACAGCGCCCATATCGATTACGCCCGCTACGACCACATCCGGCCACTGTTGTGGACCGGCGATGCCCTTGAACTGCTCGACCAACGCAAGCTGCCCTTCGAGGTGGCGCATGTGCGTTGCGACAGCAGCGATGCGGTGGCCGAGGCGATCCATTCGCTGGCCGTGCGCGGTGCGCCGGCGATCGGCATTGCGGCAGGTTGGGGCGTGGTGCTGGCCGCGCGCGACATCGCTGCCGACGACGGCAGCGCTGCGCTGCAGAAGCTCGAGCCGGCGCTGCTGCGGCTCAACGCGGCGCGTCCGACTGCCGTCAACCTGGCCTGGGCACTGATGCGCATGCGCCGGGTGCTGGGCGCGGCCGGCGCCGACTGGCGCGAGGTGCTAGCGCGCGAGGCGCAGGCCATCGCCGATGAAGACTTGGCCGCCAACCGCCACATGGGCGCGCTTGGCGCCGCGCTGATCGCCCCAGGCAGCGGCGTGCTCACCCATTGCAACACGGGCTCGCTGGCCACCGCCGGATTCGGCACCGCACTGGGCGTGATCCGCGCCGGCATGGCGCAACAGCGCATTGCCAAGGTGTTCGCCGGCGAGACCCGGCCGTGGCTGCAGGGCGCCCGCCTGACCGTGTGGGAGCTGCAGCAGGACGGTATCGACGCCACCCTGATCGCCGATTCGGCGGCCTCGCATCTGATGAAATCCGGGCTGGTGCAATGGGTGATCGTCGGCGCCGATCGGATCTGCGCCAATGGCGATACCGCCAACAAGATCGGCACCTACCAGCTGGCCATCGCCGCGCGCCACCATGGCGTGAAGTTCATGGTGGTGGCGCCTTCGTCCACGGTGGATATGGCAACGGCCAGCGGGGACCAGATCGAGATCGAGCAACGCGATCCTGGCGAGCTGTTCGGCGTGGGCGGGGTCAGGACGGTGGCCGACGGCATCCATGCCTGGAACCCGGTCTTCGACGTCACTCCGGGCGAGCTGATCGACGCAATCGTCACCGAACGTGGCGTGATCGCGCAGCCGGACCTGGCGCGGATGCAGGCCGCCTTCGGCAGCTGAGCCCGGGGCCGGCCGCCCGGCTGCCAACACCGCCAAAACTCCCTGCAAGTGCTTGTTTCTGGCTGGTAAAGCGGAGGCGTCGGGAGGCCCTGCCGTGGTACAATCCGGCGCTTGAATCGATCGGCGGGAGCGTGGGGTCGGCAGCCTGATGCAAGGGCGCTCCCGACGCGGCTTTCCGGCTCGCCCGCCACCTCACATACGGAACCCGAATGGCAGAAACCGCCAAGGAAATCATCCAGGTCAACCTGGAAGACGAGATGCGCAAGAGCTATCTCGATTACGCGATGAGCGTGATCGTGGGCCGCGCACTCCCCGATGCCCGTGATGGCCTCAAGCCTGTGCACCGGCGCGTGCTATACGCGATGCACGAGCTGGGCGCCCACAGCAACAAGGCCTACTTCAAGTCGGCGCGTATCGTCGGCGACGTCATCGGTAAATACCATCCGCACGGCGACCAGTCGGTGTACGACACGCTGGTGCGCATGGCGCAGCCGTTCTCGCTGCGCTACATGATGGTGGACGGCCAGGGTAACTTCGGTTCGGTCGACGGCGACTCTGCTGCGGCAATGCGTTACACCGAGTCGCGCATGTCGCGGCTGGCGCATGAGCTGATGGCCGACATCGACAAGGAAACCGTCGATTTCCAGCCCAATTACGACGAAAAGGAACAGGAGCCGACGGTCATGCCGACCCGGTTCCCGAGCCTGCTGGTCAATGGCTCGGCCGGTATCGCGGTGGGCATGGCCACCAATATCCCGCCGCACAACCTGACCGAAGCGATCAATGCCTGCATCGCGCTGATCGACACGCCCGAGCTGGATGTCGAAGGCCTGATGGAATACATCCCGGGCCCGGACTTTCCCACCGCCGGCATCATCAACGGCACCGCCGGCATCGCCGCCGGCTATCGCACCGGCCGTGGCCGTGTGCGCATCCGCGCCAAGGCCGATGTGGAAGTGGCCGACAACGGCCGCGAGGCGATCGTCGTTACCGAGATCCCGTACCAGGTCAACAAGGCGCGGCTGATCGAGAAGATCGCCGAGCTGGTCAAGGAAAAGAAGCTCGAAGGCATCAGCGAGCTGCGCGATGAGTCCGACAAGGACGGCATGCGCATCTACATCGAGGTCAAGCGCGGCGAATCGGCCGAGGTTGTGCTCAACAACCTGTACCAGCAGACCCAGATGGAGGCGGTGTTCGGCATCAACATGGTGGCGCTGATCGACGGCCGCCCGCAGTTGATGAACCTCAAGCAGATGCTGGAGGCGTTCATCCGCCACCGCCGCGAGGTGGTCACCCGTCGCACCATTTTCGAACTGCGCAAGGCGCGTGCGCGTGCGCACGTGCTAGAAGGCCTGACCGTTGCGTTGGCCAACATCGATGAAATGATCGAGTTGATCAAGACCTCGGCCAATCCGCAGGAAGCGCGCGAGCGCATGCTCGCCAAGACCTGGCAACCGGGCCTGGTGGGTGCGCTGCTCGGTGCGGCCGGTGCCGAAGCCTCCAAGCCGGAAGATCTGCCGCCGGGCGTGGGCCTGATCCAGGGCTTCTACCAGCTCAGCGAAGTGCAGGCCTCGCAGATCCTGGAAATGCGTCTGCATCGCCTCACCGGCCTGGAACAGGAAAAGCTGACCGACGAGTACAAGCAATTGCTCGGCGTCATCGAAGGCCTGATCCGCATCCTGGAGAACCCGGACGTGCTGCTGCAGGTGATCCGCGACGAGCTGATCAATATCCGCGAAGAATACGGCGACGAACGCCGCACCGAAATCCGTCACAGCGAAGAAGACCTGGACATCCTGGATCTGATCGCGCCGGAAGACGTGGTGGTGACGTTGTCGCACGCCGGCTATGCCAAGCGCCAGCCGGTGAGCGCGTATCGCGCGCAGCGCCGTGGTGGCCGTGGTCGCTCTGCCGCAGCGACCAAGGAAGAAGATTTCATCGACCAGCTGTGGCTGGTCAACACGCACGACACGCTGCTGACCTTCACCAGCAGCGGCAAGGTGTTCTGGCTGCCGGTGCACCAGTTGCCGGAAGCCGGCTCCAATGCGCGTGGCCGCCCGATCATCAACTGGATTCCGCTGGAAGCCGGCGAGCGTGTGCAGGCGGTGCTGCCGGTGCGCGAATACGCCGACAACCGCTACGTGTTCTTCGCCACGCGCAACGGCACGGTCAAGAAGACGCCGTTGAGCGAATTCGCCTTCCGTCTGGCGCGCGGCAAGATCGCCATCAATTTGGACGAGGGCGATGCGCTGGTCGGCGTGGCCTTGACCGATGGCGACCGCGACGTGTTGCTGTTCGCCTCCAACGGCAAGACCGTGCGCTTTGGCGAATCCACCGTGCGTTCGATGGGCCGTACCGCCACCGGCGTGCGCGGTATCCGTCTGACCAAGGGCGAGGAAGTGGTCAGCCTGATCGTGGCCGAGCGTGCCGGCGGCGTGGAAGAAGAGATCGAAGGCGAGGAGGTCGATGACGTGGTGGAAGCCACCGATGCCGGCGAGTCTGCGGTGATCGAGGTCGCCGACGACGGCAACGTGGCCTACATCCTGACGGCCACCGAGAACGGCTACGGCAAGCGCACCCCGCTGACCGAATACCCACGCAAGGGGCGTGGCACCCAGGGCGTGATCGGCATCCAGACCACCGAGCGCAACGGCAAGCTGGTGCGTGCGGTGCTGCTGGGCGCCACCGATGAAGTGCTGCTGATTTCCGATGGCGGCACGCTGGTGCGGACACGTGGTTCGGAGATCTCGCGCGTGGGCCGTAACACGCAGGGCGTCACGCTGATCCGCTTGTCCAAGGGCGAAAAGTTGCAGGCGGTCGAACGCCTGGATGCGTCGCTGGATGAAGTGGATGAGGTGGTGGACGAAGCAAGCGTGAGCGACGCGCCGCCAGCCGACGCGTGATCGCATTGCCGCTGCCATGCACTTGACCAGAAACGCCGGTGAAAACCGGCGTTTTTTATGCGCGACGTTTTTGGGGCGCCAGGCTTTATGGCGTGCGCTGACATCTGCAACGCAGTGTCTTCATGCGTTCGCCGCAAAGATCGCAGCTCTTTCACTGGCACGGGTCGAAGGTTGCGGGTGGTGCGGCGGCGTTGCGTCGCCGCTGGTTCGAAGAGGAACAACTGATGACGATTCTGGATCGTCCTTCCGGTCGCGGCCATTGGGCGCTGGCGACCTTGGGAGGCGTGATTGCATTACTGGGTGCGGTACTGCTTGCCGGTGGCGTGTGGCTGGCTGCGTTAGGGGGCTCCTGGTACTACGCACCGGCCGGTGCGGCGATGCTCGTTGCCGGCGCGCTGCTGTTTCGTGGCCGCAATGCGGGCGCCTGGTGGTTTGCCGGCGTGGTGGCGGTTTCGTTGCTTTGGACGTGGTGGGAATCGGGCAGCGATTACTGGCGCTGGGTGCCGCGTCTGGGCCTGATCGTGGGCCTGGCATTGGTGCTCGCGCTGTTGCTGCCGAAACTGCAGCGCCCCGTGTCGCGCACCATATCGCGCAGCCTGGCCGGTGCGCTGGCGGTGGTATTTGTGGTGGCGTTTGCATTGGCGTTCCTGCCGCATGGCGTGATGGAAGCCGACGGCGCGCTGGCGCATGCGGCAGGCGTGCTCGGTGGCCTGGTCACCCGCGACACATCCGCCCCGGTCGCGGCGTCCGGCGCACAGCCGGCCAACGCACCTGCCGATGGCGATTGGGCCGCGTACGGACGCAGCCAGGCTGGCCAGCGCTATTCGCCGTTGCAGCAGATCAATCGCGACAACGTGGCGCAGCTGCAGCAAGCCTGGCTTTTCCACACCGGCGATCTGCCGAACAAGCGCTGGGGTGCGGAAACCACGCCGCTGAAGGTGGGCGACAGCCTGTACCTGTGTACTGCACGCAACCAGGTGATTGCGCTGGACGCCGCCAGCGGCAAGCAGCGCTGGCGCTACGACCCCAAGGTCAAGGACGAGGCGATTCCGTACACGGCGGCATGCCGTGGGGTCTCGTATTACGAAGTGCCGGCGGCTGCCAACGCTGCGGATGCTGAAACAGCTGCAACGTCATCGGCGCAGCTATGCCGCACGCGCGTGATCGAAGGCACGCTCGACGGGCGCTTGATCGCGCTGGACGCACGCAGCGGCACGCCGTGCCCGGATTTCGGCAGCAACGGTCAGGTCGATATCACTGTCGGTATGGGCGAGACGCCGCCGGGCTATGTGTCGATCAATTCGCCGCCGGCCATCGTGCGCGGCGTGGTGGTCACCGGGCATCAGGTGCTGGACGGGCAGAAGCGTTACGAGCCTTCCGGTGTGATCGAAGGCTTCGATGCGGTGACCGGCAAGTTGCGCTGGGCCTGGGATATGACCCATCCGGAATGGAACGGCGCACCGCCGCCGGGGCAGAGCTGGACGCGCGGCACACCCAATATGTGGACCACCGCCGCAGCCGATGAGCAGTTGGGTTATGTCTATCTGCCGATGGGCAATTCCACCGCCGATTACTGGAGCAGCTCGCGCACGCCGCAGGAGAACCGTTACGCGACCTCGCTGGTGGCGCTGGATGTCGCCACCGGCAAGCCGGTATGGAATTTCCAGACCACCCACATCGATGCATGGGATTACGACCTGGGCTCGCAACCGAGCCTGATCGACTTCCCCAAGGACGGCGTCAGCGTGCCGGCAGTGCTGTTGCCGAGCAAGCAGGGCGAGCTGTACGTCCTGGATCGGCGCACCGGCAAGCCGCTGGTGGGCGTGGAAGAGCGAGCGGTGCCAGGCGGTGGCGTGGAGCCGCAGATGCGTGCCAAGACGCAGCCGTTCTCGCTGTATCACACGCTGCGCAAGCCGGATCTGACCGAGCGCGACATGTGGGGCATGACCCCGATCGATCAGTTGGTATGCCGTATCCAGTTCCGCACCGCCAGCTACAAGGGCATCTATACGCCGCCGGAAGCGGACCGGCATTCGATCGAGTACCCCGGCTACAACGGCGGTTCGGATTGGGGCAGCGTGGCAGTGGACCCGCGGCGCGGCGTGATCGTGGCCAACTACAATGACATGCCCAACTACAACCTGCTGGTGCCGCGCGCCAAGGCCGACAAGCTGGGTTGGGCACCGCGCGATGAGGTGCGTGGCGATGCGGGCGGTGCAGAAGGCGCAGGCGACCCGCAGTCCGGCACGCCCTATGCGGTCAACGTCAATGCCGGCTGGCGTCTGCCGTTCACCAAGCTGTTGTGCAAGGAACCGCCGTACGGCGGCATCCGCGCCATCGATCTGGCCAGCGGCAAGACGCTGTGGGACCGCCCCTTCGGCAGTGCGCGCGGCAACGGCCCGTTCGGCATCCGTTCCGGCCTGCCGATCGAAATCGGGACACCGAACAATGGTGGCGCGGTGGTGACGGCAAGCGGTTTGATCTTCATTGCCGCAGCCACCGACGACCTGATCCGCGCGATCGATCTGGCTACCGGCAAGGAGCTGTGGCACGCCAAGTTGCCGGCCGGCGGCCAGGCCAACCCGATGGTGTACGAATACGGTGGCCGCGAGTATCTGGTCATCATGGCCGGCGGGCACCACTTCATGGAGACCCCGGCAGGCGATGCATTGATCGCCTACGCGTTACCGCAGAAAGCGCAATGATGATGTCGGAGGTGAGCGGGATCGGCTGTTAAAGACAGGCGCGTACGCAGACGCCATGCCACGTGGTTGGTATCCAGAGTCGGAGTGTGCAATGCAAGCAGACATGCTGATTTCGCCCGCGCGTCGTCCGCCGGCAGCTAACGAGGGATCGCACCATTCGTCAGTGACTCAGGACCGTTGAAGCACGAAAAAGCGCACCGCAAGCGGTGCGCTTTTTTCTTGAAGCACATCTGGCAAGCGCTCAGCTATCTCGGCAAGACAATGCTGATCTGCCCAGTGCTTGCCCACATGATGCATCAGGCCGCACGCTTTCCCGATTCCCGATTCCCGATTCCCGATTCCCGATTCCCGATTCCCGATTCCCGATTCCCGATTCCCGAATCTCGAATCCCGAATCCCGAATCCCGAATCCCGAATCCCGAATCCCGAATCCCGAATCCCGAATCCCGAATCCCGAATCCCGAATCCCGAATCCCGAATCCCGAATCCCGAATCCCGAATCCCGAATCCCGAATCCCGAATCCCGATTCCCGATTCCCGAATCCCGATTCCCGATTCCCGAATCCCGAATCCCGATTCCCGAATCTCGAATCCCGAATCCCGAATCCCGAATCATCCAACGTTCGCCGCCACCTCATCATCCTGCACCGCATCGCGCACATCCTGCGCCAGCGTCGCCTTGACGATGATGGAGCGAATCGCGTCGGTGGCCTCGGACAGCGGCACATCGTTGCTCAGGCGCTGGAAGGTATCGCGGCTGTTGTAGCCGGAGCCATCCTTCAGGTAATGCTCGTACATCGACAGCAGATCCTGGCAGGCGGTGATCAGCGCAGCGACATTGCCACGCACCAGCGCATGGCCAACCTGATCGAAGCTGTGCAGGCAATCGGCAAGCCAGTGCAGGTCGTAGCGCGCGGTGGCAGGCTCGGGTGCATTGTGGCCGCGGCTGTAGGCGCTGTAGCGACGCAGGCTGCGTGCCACGCGCGCCACATGCGCGAACAGCGTGCCGATCTCGCTGGCGATATCCAGCCGCTGCACCAGCACCATGGGAATCACCTGGCCGGCCGCGGCTGCCTGCTGTTCGGAGGCGTTCTGCTCATGCTGGTCCAGCGATTGCTTGAGCACGGCATAACTGCGCTGCAGCGATTCCAGTTCCAGCGTGGTGGCCGCCGCACGCGCCTTCAGTTGCGACAGCGCCGCCTGGTAGCGGCCAAGGCTGTCCTGCGTGCTGGCAAGCTCGCCGGATTCGGCACGCAGCTGGCGGCCACGCACGAACGCCAGCCCGGTAGCGATCAGCGCCCAGAGTGCGAAGGCAGGCACCAGGTAGATCAGGATGCCCATGGGGATTCCTCGAAACGTTGCATATCTTGTCGGCCTGCAACGCGCAGACTTGAGGCTGATCCTTGGTGCGTGCCCTGATCCGCGACATCGAACTCAGACACCGCAACTGCCTGCTCGCCGGCGCACACGATCTGAAGCGGGAAGTGGTAGCCGGCAGAGGCCCGACAGCGGGCGCCTGCGGGTGGCAACTGCACGAAGCGAGTTTCGGGCGGGGCAGCCCTGCTGCTGCAGCGGTGCTGCCAAGCGTGACGCCGTTGGGCTGGATCAGCCCAGAATCCCCGGCAAATCCAGCCCTTTTTCCTTTGCGCAATCGGTTGCAATGGCGTAACCGGCATCGGCGTGGCGCATCACGCCGGTGGCCGGGTCGTTCCAGAGCACGCGTTCGATGCGCTTGTCGGCGGCCTCGCTGCCGTCGCAGACGATGACCATGCCGGCGTGCTGCGAAAAGCCCATGCCGACGCCGCCGCCGTGGTGCAGCGACACCCAGGTGGCGCCGCTGGCGGTGTTGAGCAGGGCATTGAGCAGCGGCCAGTCGGAGACCGCGTCCGAGCCGTCGGCCATCGCTTCGGTTTCGCGATTGGGCGAGGCCACGCTGCCCGAATCCAGATGGTCGCGGCCGATCACCACCGGCGCCTTCAGCTCGCCGCTACGCACCATGGCGTTGAAGGCCAGGCCCAGCCGGTGGCGATCGCCCAGGCCCACCCAGCAGATGCGCGCAGGCAGGCCCTGGAAGGCGATCTTTTCGGCTGCCATGTCGAGCCAGCGATGCAGGTGCGCATCGTCGGGTATGAGCTCCTTGACCTTGGCGTCGGTCTTGGCGATGTCGTCCGGGTCGCCGCTGAGCGCGACCCAGCGGAACGGGCCGATGCCGCGACAGAACAGCGGGCGGATGTAGGCGGGCACGAAGCCAGGGAAATCGAATGCGTTGTCGATGCCGGCCTCCAGCGCCATCTGGCGCAGGTTGTTGCCGTAATCCACGGTGGGCACGCCCAGTGCGTGGAAGGTGAGCATGGCGCGGATGTGGTTGGCCATCGACTCGCGCGCCGCCGCTTCCACTTCCTTGGGCGCACTTACGCGCTTTGCGTCCCAGTCTTCCACGCTCCAGCCCTGCGGCAGGTAGCCGTTGACCGGGTCGTGTGCGGAGGTCTGGTCGGTCAACAGATCCGGCTTGATCCCGCGCAGCAGCAGTTCGTCCAGCACGTCGGCAACATTGCCGAGCAGGCCGACCGACAGCGGCTTCTTCGCGGTGCACGACTCCTCGATCAGGCGCAGCGCCTCGTCCAGTGAGTCGGTCCACGTATCCAGATACCCGGTGCGCAGGCGCATGTCGATGCTGGAGCGGCGGCATTCCACTGCCAGGCAGGAGGCGCCGGCCATTACCGCCGCCAGCGGTTGCGCGCCGCCCATGCCGCCGAGACCGCCGGTGAACAGCCACTTGCCGGCCAGGTTGCCGGCGTAGTGCTGGCGGCCCATTTCCACGAAGGTTTCGTAGGTGCCCTGCACGATGCCTTGCGCGCCGATGTAGATCCAGCTGCCGGCGGTCATCTGGCCGTACATGGCCAGGCCCTTTTGATCGAGTTCGTTGAAGTGGTCCCAGTTGGCCCAGCGCGGCACCAGGTTGGAATTGGCGATCAGCACGCGCGGCGCATCGGCATGGGTGCGGAACACGCCCACCGGTTTGCCGGACTGCACCAGCAAGGTCTGGTCCTCGTCCAGACGCGTGAGCGCAGCAACGATGGCGTCGAAGGATTCCCAGTCGCGCGCGGCGCGGCCGATGCCGCCGTAGACCACCAGTTCCTGCGGGCGCTCGGCCACGTCCGGGTCCAGGTTGTTCAGCAGCATGCGCAGCGGCGCTTCGGTCAGCCAGCTCTTGGCGGTGAGCGTGGTCCCGGTGGCGGCGCGGATGACGCGGGTTGCATCGTGACGGGTCATGCCAGGTTCCTTGCAATCAACGGTTGGCCGCAGGTGGCGCGGTGTCGGAAGAGGGCGCATTGGCGAAGTGCAGGCAGGCCTGCAGCACGTGGCGCAGGACTGCGCGCAGCACCACGGCGTGTACCGGCTGCCACGGCGTTGGCCAGTTTTCGGGAGTCAGGCTGTCCGGCTCGCGCATGTAGCCGCGGCAGGCCAGTTCCATCTGCAAGGTGTGCACGCCCTGCTCGGGCTGCGCGTAGTGGCGGGTGATCCAGCCGCCCTTGAAGCGCCCGTTGCGCACCGTGCTGGAGCCGCTGCTGCGGCACAGGCTTTCCACCGCATCGACCAGGCGCCGGTCGCAGCTGCGGTCCTCGTTGCTGCCGATGTTGAATTGCGGCAATTCGCCATCGAACAGATGCGGGATGAACGAGCGGATCGAATGCGCGTCGTAGACCACGATCTTGGCGTGCTGCGCGCGCAGGCGCGCAATTTCCTCGGCAAGCGCGGCGTGGTAGGGGTCGAACCAGCGCGTGCGACGCAACGCGATCTGCGCCTGATCCGGTGCCGCGCCATCGGCATACAGCGGCTGGTTGTCGAAGGTGGTGAGCGGGCACAGGCCGGTGGTGTTCTGGCCCGGATACAGTGAAGCCCCGCTCGGGTCGCGATTGACGTCGATGACCGAGCGCGAGATGGCAGTCCGCAGCGTGGTGGCGCCCAGCGATTGTGCGAAGTCGTAAAGCTGGTGTACCCACCAATCGGTATCGCGGCGCGCCAGCCACGTCGACACGAACTGGTCGGCCACGTCCTCCGGTAACTCGGTGCCGGTATGCGGAAAACTGATGATCAACGGCGCGTCGCCGCGGTGCAGTTCCAGCCAGTCTGGCAGGGCGCTCATCGCTGCGCTCCCTGCAAACGTGCTGCGAGCGTGCGGCATGCGTTGCGCCGCTGTGCATTGCGGATGCGTCGCGTGCGCGCTGCCGCGTCACCGTTGGTGTGTGTGTTCGAAAAGATCGCCAAAGACTGCAGCTGCGGCCGCGACGATGCAGCGATTGATTCGATGCAGAAGCGCTGCCGGCTCATACGTCCTGCTCCACACCCGGCAATGGGATCGCCACCGCCTGCGCCAACGCGCCCGAGCGCACCAATGCGCTGGCAGCCAGCATATCCGGATGAAAATAGCGGTCGTCCTGCAGTGTCGGCACCTGCGCGCGCAACAGGGCACGCGCCGCTTCCAGCGCGGTGCTGGAGCGCAGCGGCGCATGGAAGTCGCAGCCCTGCACGGCGGCCAGCAGCTCGATGCCGATTACGTGTGCGGCGTTCTCGGCCATCGCCAGCAAGCGACGCGCACCGTGCGCCGCCATCGACACGTGATCTTCCTGATTGGCCGAGGTCGGAATCGAATCCACGCTGGCTGGATATGCGCGCTGCTTGTTTTCCGATACCAGCGCGGCAGCGGTCACCTGCGGAATCATGAAGCCGGAGTTCAAGCCCGGGCGCGGGGTGAGAAAGGCGGGCAGGCCGGACAGTGCGGGGTCGACCAGCATCGCGGTGCGGCGTTCGCTGATCGAGCCGATTTCGCACACCGCCAGCGCCAGCATGTCCGCGGCAAAGGCCACAGGCTCGGCGTGGAAGTTGCCGCCAGACAGCGCTTCGCCGGTATCGCTGAAGACCAGCGGGTTATCGGACACGCCATTGGCTTCGATCTCCAGGGTGCGCGCGGCCTGACGCATCACATCCAGCGCCGCGCCCATCACCTGCGGCTGGCAGCGCAGGCAGTACGGGTCCTGCACGCGCACATCGCCCAGCCGATGCGATTCGCGAATGGCCGAATCGGCCATCAGGGCGCGCAACGCCGCCGCAGTGGCGATCTGCCCGGGTTGCCCGCGCAGCGCGTGGATGCGCGCATCGAAGGGCGTGTCCGAGCCCTTGGCCGCTTCCACCGACAACGCACCGGTGACCAGCGCGGCTTGGAGGACGGTTTCGATTTCAAACAGACCGGCCAGGGCGCAGGCGGTGGAAAACTGGGTGCCGTTGAGCAGGGCCAAGCCTTCCTTTGCGCCCAGCACGCGCGGCTGCAGCTGCGCGCGTGCAAGCGCGTCGGCAGCAGGCAGGCGCTGCGCGCCGACGAAGGCTTCGCCAACGCCGATCATCACCGCGGCCAGATGCGACAGCGGTGCCAGATCGCCGGACGCGCCTACCGAGCCCTGGCACGGCACCACCGGCGTGATGCCGGCGCGCAGCATCGCTTCCAGCAACGCCAGCGTGTCCGGCTGCACGCCGGACGCACCCTGGGCCAGGCTGGTGAGCTTGAGTGCCATCATCAGCCGCACCACCGGCACCGGCGTGGGCTCGCCGACGCCAGCGGCGTGCGAGAGCACGATATTGCGCTGCAGGGTCTGCAGATCCTCGCGCTCGATACGCACGCTGGCCAGCTTGCCGAAGCCGGTGTTGACGCCATACACCGGCTCGCCACGCGCGACGATGGCTTCCACCGTTTGCGCACTGCGCAACACCGCAGCAGCGCATGCATCGTCCAACGCGACGTCGGCACCGCGGTACAGCGCACGCCATTGCGCCAGCGTGACCTGGCCGGGTTGCAAGACAACAGAAACACTCATGACGACTCCGGATTCAGCACAGATGCCCGCGCCAGACGCGGGCATGAAGAGGATTGAAGCCCATGCGGTAGACCAGATCGGCCGGCGCATCGATGTTCCAGATCGCCAGGTCGCAGTCCATGCCGGCGCGCAACTGGCCCAGGCGCTCGCTACGCCCGAGCGCGCGCGCCGCCTGGCGGGTAAACCCGGCGATGCATTCGTCCACGGTCATGCGGAACAACGTCGCCGCCATGTTCATCGCCAGCAGCGGGCTGGTCAGTGGCGAGGTGCCCGGATTGCAGTCGGTGGCCAGCGCCAGCGGCACGCCGGCCGTGCGCAGCGCGGCAATCGGCGGCAGCTGGGTATCGCGGGTGAAGTAGAACGCGCCTGGCAACAGTACTGCCACCGTGCCGGCAGCGGCCATCGCCGCAACGCCGGCCGGGTCCAGGTACTCGATGTGGTCGGCCGACAACGCGCCGTAGCGTGCGGCCAGTTCCGCGCCATGCTGGTTGCTCAATTGTTCGGCGTGGATCTTGATGCGCAAGCCATGCGCTTGCGCCGCAATGAAGACCTGTTCGGCCTGCGACTGCGAGAACGCCAGATGCTCGCAGAACACGTCCACCGCCTCGGCGAGCCCTTGCGCGGCGATCGCCGGAATCATCTGCGTGCAGACCTGGTCGATGTAGTGCTGCGCCTGCCCGCCAGGCGGCACGGCATGCGCGCCCAGGAAGGTCGGCACCACTTCCACCTTGCGCAGCGCGGCGAGTTGGCGTGCCACGCGCAGCTGCTTGATTTCATCGTCCAGCGTGAGCCCGTAGCCGGATTTGATTTCCAGCGTGGTCACGCCTTCGGCGAGCAGCGCATCCAGGCGCGGCAGGCTGGCGGCCAGGAGTGCCGCATCATCGGCGGCGCGGGTGGCGCGCACCGTTGCCACGATGCCGCCGCCGGCTGCGGCGATGTCGGCATAGCTGGCGCCGCGCAGGCGTTGCTCGAACTCATTGGCGCGATTGCCGGCGTACACCAGGTGCGTGTGGCAATCGATCAGGCCGGGGCTGATCCAGCGGCGCTGGCAGTCGTGCGCACTGTCGGGCTGCAGCGCTGGCGCCTGTGCGGCCGCGCCAGCGTAGACGATATGGCCGTGCCGGCAGGCGACGATGCCATCGTCCACGATGCCCAGGCCGCCATCGGCCGCATCCAGGGTCATCAGTTGCGCGTTGTGCCACAAAACGTCGCAATGCATGGCGCAGGCTCGTGGTGTCTGATATGTATATACAATAAATTCGGCGATCGAGGGTGTCCAGTGGCAGACCAACAGGCGCAGGTGTTCTGGGCAGCCCGGGCCTTGTTGCCCGACGGCTGGGCGAGCGGCGTGCGGATCACGCTGTCACAGGGCCGCATCGGCGAGGTGCATGTCGATGCGCCTGCCGCCCCTGCCGACACGCGTTGCGATGTAGTGCTGCCTGGCCTGGGCAACCTGCATAGCCATGCCTTCCAGCGCGGCATGGCGGGGCTGACCGAAGTCGGCGGGCGCAGCGGCGACAGCTTCTGGAGCTGGCGCGAGCTGATGTACCGCTTCGTCGACCGGCTCGACCCGGACAGCCTGCAGGCGATCGCCGAGCAGGCCTATGCGGAGATGCTCGAAAGCGGCTTCACCCGGGTCGGCGAATTCCATTACCTGCATCACGCGGCGAGCGGTGCGCCGTATGCGCAGGCCGGCGAAATGTCCGAGCGCATTGCCGCCGCTGCCGCCAACACCGGCATCGGGCTCAGCCTGTTGCCGGTGTTCTATGCGCACTCGGATTTCGGTGGTGCTGCCCCCAGCCCGGCGCAGCGCCGTCTGATTCACGACATCGACGGCTTCGCGCGCTTGCTGGACCACTGCAGACACAGCCTGAAAGCGCTGCCGGACGCGGTGCTCGGGCTGGCGCCACACAGCCTGCGCGCGGTGACTCCGCAGCAACTGGCAGCGCTGGTGCCGCTTACCGATGGCCCCATCCATCTGCATATCGCCGAGCAACAGCGCGAAGTGGACGCCTGCCTGGCCTGGTCCAAGCAGCGCCCGGTGCAGTGGCTGCTGGCCAACGCGCCGGTGGATGCGCGCTGGTGCCTGGTGCACGCCACGCATGTGGATGCACACGAACTGGATGCGATTGTCGCCAGCGGCGCGGTGGTGTGTCTATGCCCGATCACCGAGGCGAACCTGGGCGATGGCGTGTTCCCGATGCAGGCCTTTGCTGCTGCGGGCGGGCGGTTTGGCGTGGGCTCGGATTCGAATGTGCTGATCGATGCAGCCGAAGAACTGCGCCTGCTCGAATACGGCCAGCGCCTGACGCTGCGGGCGCGCAATGTCTTGGCGCAGGGGCCTGTGTCGAGCGGGCGCTGGCTCTACGACCAGGCCGGCCTGGGTGCCGCGCAGGCGCTGGGCCTTGCACAGACCGGCATCCGTGCCGGCGCAGCGGCCGATCTGATCGAATTGGACACCGCGCATCCGGCGCTGCAGGCGCGCAGCGACGACGCATGGCTGGACAGCTGGCTGTTTGCCGCGCGCGGCAACGCGGTGCGCAATGTCTGGCGCGGCGGGCGCTGGGTGGTGCGCAACGGGCAACATGTCGACCGCGCCCGTATCGCCACACGGTTTGCCGCGGTGTTGCGCAGCCTGCTGGGCCAGTGACATTGGCCGTCGCACGGCGGCAAGAGCGGTCAGGTGGATGCCCAGCGGCGCGCC
This sequence comes from Xanthomonas sp. NCPPB 3569, assembly GCF_041475645.2. Classification (NCBI taxonomy): domain Bacteria; kingdom Pseudomonadati; phylum Pseudomonadota; class Gammaproteobacteria; order Lysobacterales; family Lysobacteraceae; genus Xanthomonas; species Xanthomonas sp. NCPPB 3569. The sequence continues at coordinate 2,249,630 of NZ_CM192969.1, read as the reverse complement.
GGAGTCGTGGTGTACGCTTCACACCCGCCGGTTACCGGCCCCGGCCGCAACTGCCAGTGGCTGCGCCTGAACCGCGCCAAGCGGGTGCGCGCGCAGCCTCGCTCCTGGAGCCGGCGCAGACGCAGCTGCGTCGCCACAGCAGGTGCACGCAGTGCCCTTGTCCATGCGGCGTGCATGGTGCATGCCGCAACGTGCAGCTGGCGCACGCTGCCGACCCTGCGGCATGCCGATTGAATCGCCGCTCTTTCCGGAGACCCGTGCTTTGACCGCCACCACCACCATCGTGCCTGGCACCTTGCATCAGCGCATCCGCCAGGATCTGGAACAACGCATCCATAGCGGCGACTGGCCGCCCGGGCACCGCGTGCCGCCCGAGCACGAGTTGATGGCGCAATACGGCTGTTCGCGCATGACCGTGAACAAGGTGCTCGGCTTGCTGGCCGATGCCGGCATGATCGAACGCCGCCGCCGTACGGGTTCGTTCGTGGCACGGCAGCACCCGCATCTGGAACAGGTGGCGCTTTCGATCCCGGACATCGAAGTGGAAATGACCACGCGCGGCCATGCGTATCGGTTCTCCTTGTTGTCGCGGCAGCTGCGCAACGTGCGGCAGCGCGTGCCGCAGGAACGTGCGCTGGGCAGTACCGGCAAGGTGCTGGAATTGCAAAGCGTGCACCTGGCCGACGGCCGCCCGTTTGCGCTGGAGCGCCGGGTGATCGACATCACCACCGTGCCCGACGCATTGGACCAGCCGTTCACGGAGGTGGCGCCGGGCAGCTGGTTATTGCGCAACGTGCCATGGACGCGTGCCGAGCACCGCATCAGCGCTGCCAGTGCCGACGCCGCGCAGGCCAAGCAGCTCCAGGCGGACGATGGTGCGGCGTGCCTGGTGATCGACCGCCACACCTGGCGCGGCGAGCTGCCGGTCACCTACGTGCGCCAGATGTTCTTAGGCGGTTCGTACGATCTGGTGGCGCGGTTCGCGCCAGGACTGCGCTGAGCTGATGTCGGCAGGCGAAGGGCGCGGTACCGCAGCGCTCGAGTCGCTGCGGTTGTTGGCTGAATTGTCATCGGCCGTGTTGCAGTCGCTTTACGCCGCGATGGCGGCGACTGCGCGTTCGCAGGCATGTGTCCGGTTGAGCAAGCGCAGCGACGCTTCACCAAGACCGCAGCCAACGTCCCAGAATCAAATCGTGCTGCACTGACGCCAGCGTACCGGCTCAGCGGTTCCCGGGCGGGGGTTGAGCTGCACACGCACCGTGCGCAGGTACGGGTAGCGTTGCAGCTCGCGGCAAATCAGCGGCCATGCCGCGCTGTCTTCCACCGTCCGATCCACTACCAGGGTTGCCTGGGTCAGCCAGATGCCGCGCACCAGTCCCGGTGTCTGCGCCAACGCCTTGGAAACCTCCCGCTGATAGCCCTGGATGGTGGCCGCATCCGGTTCTGCGCCGGCTGCCGGCGCGGCCGGCGCCGCAGGAGTGGGTGAGGGCGTCGGCTGGGCAGGACTGGCGGAGGCGGTAGGTGCCGCGACCACGCGGGCCGGTGCAGGAGCAGGCGAAGACGCCGCGGTGCGCGATGTGGCCGGCGTCGGCGTCGGCGTCGGCGTCGGCGGGCGCAGCGTCAGCACCGCCATGACTGCCAGCGTCGCCAATGCGGCACCGGCGATGATGCTGTGGCGGATCGCGCGGCGGCGCGCCGCACCGACCACGCCGGCTTCCACATCGCCAGGCAGATAGGGTTTGAGCAGCGGCCACAGACGCACACCGTCCAGCACTTCGATCGATTGCTTCTCCGCGGCGGCGATGCCTTCGCGCTCCATGCGGCCTTCGGTCACCATCACGCCGCCGTTGGCACCGGCCAGCCGCGCCATCGCGCCCAGCTCGTTCACTGCCGCCACGCCGATGCGATAACCGCGCCCGTGCTTGCAGGCCACCAGCCGGGTGCCATGCTCGGTCTGCATCATGAAATCGGCGGTGGGCAGGCCATCCTGCGGCAACTGCGTGGGCTGCCATCCGCGTTGATCCTGCAGAACGCGCAGCACCACGGCGGAAAAATCGCGCCAGTGCATGATGGCCATGGCGCGTACGCCTTCATGCACTTCATTGGCGCGTCGTCGCACTAGCCACAGGTAGGCAGACACCGCCAGCCAGAGCAGCAGTGCGGCCAAGGGCGCCAGAATCCAGTAAGGCATGAGCATCAAGCAATGGCGCGTATAACGAATCGTGCGTGTAGAAGAATCCTTCGCGAAAGATTCGTCAATGGATCGTGCGCGGTGATATCGCGAGCCGTGATCAAGATAGCGAAAGACCCGCCAGTCCGAAGCCGTGAGGGGAGGGGAGCAAACGGACTTCGTAACGCAGGACTGGCGGGTCGTCCCCGATTGTCCAAAAAATCATGCTGCTTTGCAACATCGGGAGGCGGGGCTGCTTTGAAGCGCTAAGGCCTTGATTCACAAAGGCTGCACGGGTCCGAATCGCGCTTCAGCAACGCCGCATCCTTATGCCGGTCCATCGCCAGTGCCTGGCTGCGGCCTGCCGAACACACCACTCAGGGTCGTTGTACGCACCGGCGCAGGGGGAACAGCCAGTGACACCGCTCAAGGTGGCGAGGGCTACGCGCTGGCCGGCGGGCAGACGTGTAGCGCGCACTTGCACCTGCACCTCGGCGATGACGCTCTTCATCGCCTCGGGCAACAGCCGCGCCGTCTCGTGACAGCGCGGCTGCTTCACCGTGGTGCCTATTCCGGGTCGAACGCAGTGGGATTGCCGGACGACGATGCCGCCCCGGCACCCGCGCCGCCCGCGCCGGTCGTCTCGCTGGCGGCCTGCGCCGCCTGGTTGGCGGTACGGTTGGCACGCTTGGTGGCCGCCGTATTGGCGCGGACCTGGGCTTTTAGCGACTCCACCTCGCGCCGCAGGTTTTCCAATTCTTCCTGCTTGGGAATGTTGAGCGTGCGCAGGACACCCTTCACGCGTTCGTCGAAGGCCTTGCCCAGTTTGTCCCAGCCGCGCACCGCGGTATCGCGTGCCTGCTCGAACTGGGTTTCCACCTCTTCGCGCAATTCGTCGACGCTCTCGGCTGCCCTGCGCTGGCCGGTGCGCTCATAGGCGGCGCCCTCGCGCACCAACGAGTCGAACAGCTTGCTGCCTTCGTTCTGCACGCGCCCGAGCGCGCCCAGGCCGGCAAGCCACACGGTCTGAGCCGATTCGCCAAGCCGGCGCGAGATCTGTTCCGCCTGCGCCTGGAAGCCCTGGGCCGCGTTGCCGCGGTTACCGTTCTGATCGTATCCGGTCGTCATGCGATGCTCCTGTAGGTTGCCAACGTGACATTGCATTCACCCTAGTGCCGACCCTGCATCGGGCAGGTGAAACAGTGCCCGATCAGGCGAGCTGAAAGCATCTACCCGCAGGCGCCCGGGCAGGTGACTTGACGCTGAAGCAGCGCAGACCCAGTCGCTCCATCAGGCCAGTTTCTCGGCCAGCAAGCGACGGATTTCCGATTCCACCATCGGCTGCATCGCCGACAGCAAAAAGCCGAGCTCGGCGGTGACGTGCACTTGCTGCGGGAGCAGCGCGATTGCTCCGTCCACGCCCGCACGTGCGATGCGCAAGGTGTCGCCTTCCCAATGCGAAGCGACGCCGTAGCGATCGGCCAGCTTGCGCGCCGCCTCGTCGATGGCCGCGCGGGCCTGGGCCGGCGTCAAGGAATGGTCGTGGCGGATATCGATGCTGGACATGGGGGCGATGGGTCATGCGAAAAGTGAGGGCGCATTGTGCGCATGCCAGGGCCCCGCTCCAAGTGCGGCCGTGTGTGGTGGTGTTGTCGAGGTCGGAAATGCAGGTCTGCGAGCTGCGCTGCCCTGGCGCCTGCTCAGCCGGCGGCAGCGCGTCCCTGGCGCGCGCGCCAGCGATCCAGCACGCTCCGATCACGAACGATGGCCGCGCATGGGGACAAACCTGCTAGGCTGCGGCCGGTGCGCGACCTGCAAGTTCATTTCACCCACCGGCAGCAGCCGGATCATTCCCTCAAGCCCGGCGTCCACCGGATCGTCCGTCATGCCTCCGGCAGCGTGCGGGTGGTCGGCGATGCGCAGGGCGCGTTGCTGTTGGCGCAGTTTTGCCTGGACCAACGCGGCCTGTGGCTGCAGGTCGCCAACGGAATCCGCGGTATCCACGTCAATGGGCGCCCGGTGCGCCGCATGGCGCTGCTGCGTGCGGGCGATGCGATCTATGCCGATGGCGTGGAAATGCTGTTGCGCAGTGCCCCGTCCAGTGCGCCGGCCAATGATATCCACGACGACGCGGCCAGCCTCGGCGAGGTCTGCCTGCTGTTGCGCGGCATAGGCGGCCGCCATCACGGGCGCAGCTTTACCCTGGATCGCGCGCGTCTGGTCGGCAGCGATGCCGCCGCCGATATCGTCATCGACGACCCGGCATTCGCGGCGCAGCACGCGCGTCTGGAGCGGCACGGCGACCGTGTGCTGATCCGCGATCTGGGCTCGGAAGAGGGGAGCTGGATCAATGGCGTCCAGGTGCGCGACGGCTGGCTGCAGGCGGGCGACCAGGTCGTGTTCGATGCGCGCCACCGCTTCGTGGTGGAGGTGCCGCGGACGCACCACAGCACCACCTGGGATCTGCCCGATACCGAACCCCTGCCGCCGCCGCGTGCGGCTGCAGAGCCGACGCGCGCACCGGTGAAGGTGGCCCGCTGGCCCTGGTTGCTGCTCAGCGCGGTGTTGCTGGCGGCGGCGTTGAGCGCCTTGCTGTGGTTCGGCGCGCGCTGAGTTTTTTCCAGACGCGCCAGCCCAGCAAGACCGCAAGAATGCCCGCGTACAGGGCCGGCTCGCGGATGTCGGATTTCACCAGCCACCAGAAATGCAGCACCGCCAGCAGGCCGATCGGGTAGATCAGCATGTGCAGGCGGCTCCAGTTGCGCTTGAGCCGGCGCATCCACCCCTGGGTGGAGGTGATCGCCAGCGGCATCAGCAACAACCACGCCGCAAACCCCACCGTGATGTAGGGGCGCTTGAGGATCTCCTCGAAAATCTGCGTCCAGAAGCCGCGCAGGTCCAGCGTGAGGTAAGCCGCCAGATGCACGCTGGCGTAGAAGAACGCGTACAGGCCCAGCATGCGGCGGAAGCGGATCACCACGGCCTGCCCGGTGAGTTGGCGCAACGGCGTGATCGCCAGCGTGATCAGCAAGAAACGCAGTGCCCACAGCCCGGTGCGGTGTTCGATCTCGGCCACCGGGTCGGCGCCCAGCGCGTCGCTGCCGCGTTGCCACACCTGCCAGAATTGCCAGCCGAGCAGGGCGATCGGCGCCAGCGCCGCGGCATGCACCAGGGCCTTGGCGGCAATCACGGAAGTGGATGTCTTGGCCATGCGATCTCGAAGAAGGAAACAAGGCTGAAGCGTAGGAGCGCACCCGGGCGCGACTGGCATGACCAATAAAGCCAGCCGCGCCCGGGCGCGCTCCTATGCCGGGTCGATGTCAGAGTGTGCGTTGCCTAGAACCACTTCTTCAGGTCCATCCCCGCATACAGCGAGGCGACCTGCTCGGCGTAGCCATTGAAGGGCTTGGTCGCAATCCGCTCGGCAAACAGCTTGCTGGCGGTACTGGCGATGCGGCGCTCGGTCTTCTGGCTCCAGCGCGGATGGTCCACGGCCGGATTGACGTTGGAAAAGAAGCCATATTCGGACGGCTGCAGATCGTGCCAGGCGGTCTCGGGCATTTTTTCAACGAAACGGATTTCCACGATCGACTTGATGCTCTTGAAGCCGTACTTCCACGGCACCACCAGGCGCAATGGCGCGCCGTTCTGTTGCGGCAGCGGCTTGCCGTACAAACCGGTGGCCAGCAGGGTCAGCGGATGCATCGCCTCGTCGATGCGCAGGCCTTCACGATACGGCCAGTTGATCGAACGGTAGCGCACGCCCGGCATCTGTTGCGGGTCGGCCAGGGTGGTGAATGCGACGTACTTGGCCTTGGAGGTCGGCGCGAAGCGCTTGAGTACCTCTCCGAGCGGCACGCCCGTCCACGGGATCACCATCGACCAGCCTTCCACGCAGCGCAGCCGGTAGATCCGTTCTTCCGGCGCGATGCCCTTGAGCAGCTCATCCAGCGACAGGCTGCCGGGCTTCTCGCATTCGCCGCCCACCTTCACTGTCCAAGGCGACAGCTTCAGGGTCTTGGCCGCCTTGGACGGATCGGTCTTGTCGGTACCGAACTCGTAGAAGTTGTTGTAGCTGGTGACGTCTTCCAGCCGGGTCAGTTCCTCGGCCGTGCGAAACCCGCTGCGCGCCTGCGCCGGCGTCACCACGGTCTTGGGCGGCGGGGGCGGGTCGGCCTCGGCACAGCCGGCCACGCCCAGCGCGGGGGTCAACGCAAATAACTGCAGCAGCCGGCGGCGGTCGCGGTAAACGGCCTCATCGGTGATCTCGCTGGACGGCAAGTTGAAAGCATCGCGAAACGACATGGCAGGCTCCGGCAGTGGCTGCAACGTGAGAGTAACGAACCGGGACAAAAGTTCGCCTTGGCACCTGTCTACGTTACGTCAGGCTCAGTCAAAAGGATGCAGCTGCAACTTTTTTGTCCGCTGCCAAGCCCGATGCGCTGCGGCATACTAGAAGGCTAGCTCGACCAAGGTGTGCCATGACACGCGCGTTCAATTTCAGTGCCGGCCCTGCGACATTGCCGGAATCGGTCCTGCGGCAGGCGCAGGCAGAGATGGTCGAGTGGAACGGCGTCGGCGCCTCGATCGTGGAAATCAGCCACCGCAGCGCCGATTTCATGGCGGTGGCCGCTGCCGCCGAAGCCGATCTGCGCAGTTTGTTGTCGATTCCCGACGACTATGCAGTGCTGTTCACCGCCGGTGGCGCCACCACCATCCAGGCGCTGCTGCCGCTGAATTTTGCCGCGCCCGGCCAGGCGGCCGACTACGTGATCACCGGGCATTGGGGCAAGACCGCGATCAAGCAGGCGGCAACGTCCGTGGACGCGCGCATCGCGGCCGACGCGCAGGCCGATGGCTTCGTCGACATTCCCCCTGCGGGCAGCTGGACCCTGTCGCCGCATTCGGCCTATGTGCACATCACCGCCAACGAAACCATCCATGGCGTGGAGTTTCGCGACACGCCGGACGTGGGCACGTTACCGTTGTTTGCCGACTTCAGTTCGTCGATCGCCTCCGAGCCGCTGGATATTTCGCGCTACGGGCTGATCTACGCCGGCGCACAGAAGAATCTCGGTCCGGTCGGCATTTCGGTGGTGATCGTGCGGCGCGATCTGCTGGAGCGCGCGGGGCAGCCGCGTGCGGACATCTTCAATTACGCCTCGCATGCCGCGCGCGATTCGATGCTCAACACGCCGCCGACCTGGAATTGGTACCTGCTCGGGCTGACCGTGAAGTGGATGCTGGAACAGGGCGGGGTGCAGGAGTTCGCGCGTCGCAATGCCGAGAAGGCCGCGCTAGTGTATGGCGCCATCGACGGCTCCGGCGGCTTCTATCGCAACCTGATCAAACCGGCAGTGCGTTCGCGCATGAACATCCCGTTCTTTCTGCCGGACGAGCAGCTGGATGCGCTGTTCGTCAGCGAATCCAAGGCAGCCGGGCTGCTCGCATTGAAGGGGCACAAGGCGGTCGGTGGCATTCGGGCGTCGCTGTACAACGCGATGCCGGTGGCCGGCGCGCAAGCGCTGGCCGCGTTCATGCACGACTTCCAGCAGCGTCACGGCTGAGTCTTTATCTACCTGCGGCGTCTGCCGCGCAGGCGCATGCGCTGACAGCGCACATGTGCCGCCATTTTTAGGAATGCCCCGCGATGGCCCCCAAGTCCAACAAGCCCACGGCCGCCACAGGCGGCAAGAAAAAGCCGACCAAGACATCGGTGCGTGCTTCAGACAGCAAGCCTGCAAACACGCCGGCTGAAAAGGCTGCGATCAAGACCGCAGCACCGGTGCTGGCCGATGTGCGTGCCAAGATCGACGAGATCGACCGCAATATCCAGGCGCTGATTGCCGAGCGCGCCAACTTCGCCCATCAGGTCGGCAAGGCCAAGGGCAAGCTTGCAGCGGCGGTGGATTACTACCGCCCCGAGCGCGAGGCGCAGGTGCTGCGCATGGTGGTGGACCGCAACGAAGGCCCGCTCAGCGACGAAGTGCTGGTGCACGTGTATCGCGAAATCATGTCGGCATGCCTGGCCCAGCAGGAGCCGCTGAAGATCGGTTATCTCGGCCCGGAAGGCACCTTCAGCCAGCAGGCGGTGCTCAAGCATTTCGGTCGCTCGGCGGTGGGCTTGCCGATGGCGACCATCGAAGAAGTGTTCCAGGAAGTGGAAGCCGGCAATGCCGATTTCGGCGTGGTGCCGGTGGAAAATTCGGGGCAGGGCACCATCCAGGTCACCTTGGACATGTTCCTGACCTCCAACCTGAAAATCTGCGGCGAAGTCGAGCTGCGCGTGCATCAGTACCTGCTCTCGCGCAACGGTCGGCTGGAAGATATCGAACGCATCTATGCGCATTCGCAATCCTTCGCGCAGACTGCAGGTTGGTTGCGCTCGCATCTGCCCAAGGTGGAGAAGATCGCGGTGTCCAGCAACGCCGAGGGCGCTCGCCGTGCACGCAATGCCGAAGATGCCGCGGCCATCGGCGGCGAAAGCGCAGCGCACGTGTATGGCTTGAAGAAAGTCATCATGAAGTCGATCGAGGACGACGACGACAACACCACGCGTTTCCTGGTGATCGGGCGGCAGATCTTTCCTTCGTCCGGACACGATCGCACTTCGGTGCTGGTGTTCATCCACGACAAGCCGGGTGCGTTGTTCGACGTGCTCAGCCCGTTCGCACGCCACGGCATCAGCATGAACCGCATCGAGTCGCGGCCCTCGCATCAGGCCAAGTGGGAATACGGCTTCTTCATCGATCTGATCGGCCATGTCGAAGACGATGCGATGAAGCAGGCGCTGGCCGAGCTGAAAGCGCACTCGGCACAGATCAAGGTGCTGGGTTCGTATCCGGTGGCCATTCCCTGAGCGTCGACGCTCGCTTCCACAGTCCATGCTGGCGCGCCGCAACCTTGTATTGGCTGCAGCGCCGCAACCTTCTTCAAAGCGCATCGTCAGCGTTGGCGATGCCGTAGCCATCGGATCACATGCATGAGCAGCAGCACGCATCACTGGATTGCCCGACGCGGCATCGCACTGCAGGGCAGCCTGGCCATTCCGGGCGATAAATCGGTTTCGCACCGCGCGGTCATGTTCGCCGCGCTCGCCGACGGCGTTTCGCAGATCGATGGGTTTCTGGAAGGCGAAGACACGCGCGCCACCGCTGCCATTTTCGCCAAGCTGGGCGTGCGCATCGAAACGCCGTCGGCGTCGCGGCGCATCGTGCACGGTGTGGGTGTGGATGGTCTGCAGCCGCCGACCGAGGCACTGGATTGCGGCAATGCCGGCACCGGGATGCGTCTGCTGGCCGGCCTGTTGGCTGCGCAGCGCTTCGACAGCGTGCTGGTGGGAGACGAGTCGTTATCCAAGCGGCCGATGCGGCGCGTGACCGGCCCGCTGGCGCAGATGGGCGCGCGGATCCAGACGCAGGACGACGGCACGCCGCCATTGCACGTGCACGGTGGGCAGGCGCTGCACGGCATCGATTTCGTCTCGCCGGTTGCCAGTGCGCAGGTCAAGTCTGCGGTGCTGCTGGCCGGTCTCTATGCGCAGGGCGAGACCTCGGTGACCGAGCCGCATCCCACCCGCGACTACACCGAGCGCATGTTGTCGGCGTTCGGCGTGGAGATCGATTTTTCGCCCGGTCAGGCCCGTTTGCGCGGTGGACAGCGTCTGCGCGCGAAAGATATCGCGGTACCTGCGGATTTTTCGTCGGCTGCGTTCTTCATCGTCGCAGCCAGTGTTGTTCCTGGCTCGGAAGTCGTGCTGCGCGCGGTCGGACTGAATCCACGCCGCACCGGGCTGCTGGCCGCGTTGCGCCTGATGGGCGCGGATATTGCCGAAGAAAACCATGCCGAACACGGCGGTGAGTCGGTCGCCGATCTGCGCGTGCGTTACGCGCCATTGCGTGGCGCGCAGATTCCCGAAGCGCTGGTGCCGGACATGATCGACGAGTTCCCGGCCTTGTTCGTCGCTGCCGCTGCGGCGAGCGGACAGACCGTGGTGACCGGCGCTGCCGAATTGCGGGTCAAGGAGTCCGACCGCTTGGCGGCGATGGCTACCGGCTTGCGCACGCTCGGCGTGCGGGTCGACGAAACGCCGGATGGTGCCACCATCCACGGCGGCAGCATCGGCAGCGGCGTGATCGAAAGTCATGGCGACCATCGCATCGCCATGGCGTTCGCCATTGCCGGCCAGCTGTCCACGGGCCAGGTGCAGGTGAACGACGTGGCGAATGTGGCGACCTCGTTCCCGGGCTTCGACACCCTGGCACAGGGCGCCGGGTTCGGGCTGGAAACCACCGGGCACCGCTAACGCCTTATCCGTCGCAGAATTGCTTGGATCTCACGGTTCGCACGGCTGGCATAGGAACGCAGCCGCTCGTGGGGCTGGGGATGACCCACACGGTGTAGTGCTTCCACTGCATGCGTGATGTGCCGCTCTTGCATCATCCATCAGCGGCACGCTTGCTTGGAGGCGCGACGTGGGTCGAAACCAGGACCGCCGGTGATTTGCAGGCTAGCGCGTGCCCATCCGCAAGGGTGCGCAGAACGTTCTGCCGGCAAGTCAGCAGCCAGAAACGCGCCGCGACTTCGCTCACGTTGCCGTCAAGAAGCCGCCGCGCTGCACAAATCTTCAACGCTGCGCGGTGAATTCCACCGGCACCTGCACAGTGCTCACCACTGCATGACCGTCGCGCGTGGCGGGCTCGAAGCGCCACCGACGCAAGCTCTCCATCACCGCTGCATCCAGCCGCGGGTCGTCGCTGCCGCTACGGTCGACGATGGTCACATCGCTGACTCGGCCCTGCACATCCAATTGCAAACGTGCGGTGCGGCTGCCTTGAATGCCGGCGCGTGCCACGCTAACCGGGTAGCTCGGCATTGCGTTGCCCGGAAGCGGCTTGGCCTCAACGCTGCTGACGGCTGGGCGAGCAGGCTGGTGCGCCACCATCGTCATCGCGCGCGGGCCATCGGTCGTCGGCAGGATTTGCCGACTCGCCGCCGGCAGCGGCCGCGTGTCAGTAGCGAACGACTCGTCGCTATGGCGCGCCCACCACCAGCTGGGGACCACGATGAGCAAGGCAACCAGCGTTGCCCACATCCAGGGCGAAGCGCCGTCGCTCGCCACGTCCTGGGGCCGCTCCACGGAGCGCCGGCCGTGTTGCGGTAGCGACGATGGGTGAGCGGATGAAGGATTCGAAGTGACGGACATGGCCGACCTCCTGGCGCATCTGCGGATGACGTGACCAGTCTGGTTGGCGCTACCTGAGGGGCAGCTAAGGCGGCCAGCGGATGAAACGCTAGTGCTTGCTGGATGTTCAGCTTAGTCAAGCTGACATTGCGGCGCAGTTAAAACCACATGGTGTTTGTGCTGCGTAGCGTTAACCAAGGCTTGCTGCGCCAGGCTCGGGCACTCGCGATTCGGCGACACGCAACATGCCCGAGGGTTAGTTCCGCTTACTGCGCAGGCTTGAACTCGAATGGGATGTCCATGCTGCCAGCCACCGGCTGGCCATTGCGCTGCGCCGGGTGGAAGCGCCAGTGCCGCACCGCTTCCATGGCCGCACGGTCCAGATCGCGCGAGCCGCTGCGCTGCACCAGGGTCACGCCACCGGGATTGCCGGCGGCATCCACGTCGACCCGCACCACCACATCACCGGCATCGCCGCGACGCAGCGCAGCCGGCGGGTAGCGCGGTGGCGGCATCTGGCCCTGGATCGGTACCGGGCGGTCGCCGCCAGCGACCGGCGCGTTGACCGCCGCGGCGCTGCCAGCGGCACCTGGCGCACCGGGTGCCGCATTTTCCGGCAGCGGCGTCGGTGCGGGTGGGGCAGGTGGCGGGGTGTCCACGAGGGTGGGTGTTTCAGCTGGCGGCTTGGCCTGCGGCATGTCGCTGGCACCGTCCTGCGCGGGCAACGGCGCCGGCAGCGGTGCGATGGTGTCGTCGGCCTGCGCGCCTGCGGTCGGCTGTGCCGGCGAGGCTTTATAGAAGTCGTCCTTGCGGCCGGTGGCCCAGACCAGCAGGAACAACAGCAGGCCGGCAGCGAAGGCGATGCCGGCGATTTTCAGCGTGTGGCGGGGCAGACGCAGCACGATAGGGCGATCGGACGCAGGACGGGGCGCGGGCATAGGGCTCACCTGAAGAATCGCCACAATTCTGGCATAGCCGTAGTGAATCGATCGCAGCAGGTGGCGGAACAGGCGATAATCTCGTGCTATTCCACTGACGCCCATATTCCGATGCTAGATCCGGCCCTGCTTCGCCAACACCCCGCCGACCTTGCCGAGCGCCTGCGCAGCACGCGCAGTTTCTCCCTGGACACTGCGGAACTGGAGTCGCTGGAGAGCGAGCGCAAGCGTATCCAGGTGCGCACGCAGGAACTGCAGAGTCAGCGCAATTCCAAGTCCAAGGCGATCGGGCAGGCCAAGGCCAAGGGCGAAGATGTGGCCGCGCTGATGGCCGAAGTGGCTGGGTTCGGCGATGAGCTCAAGGCGTCCGAAGATAAGCTGGATGCGATTCGCGCCAAGCTCGAGGGCATCGCGCTTGGCCTGCCCAATCTGCCGGCCGAGGATGTGCCGCTTGGCAAGGACGAAAGCGAGAACGTCGAGCAATCGCGTTGGGGCACGCCGCGTCAATTCGATTTCGCCGTCAAGGACCATGTGGAACTCGGCGCGCCGCACGGTTGGCTGGATGGCGAAACGGCAGCCAAACTGTCGGGCGCGCGGTTCACCGTGCTGCGTGGTCCGGTCGCGCGTCTGCACCGTGCCTTGGCGCAGTTCATGCTGGACCTGCATCTGGGCGAGCACGGCTACGAAGAAACCAACGTGCCGCTGCTGGTCAATGCCGATTCGATGCGTGGCACTGGTCAGCTGCCGAAATTCGAAGACGATCTGTTCCAGACCGAAGTGGGCGAGTCGCGCCGTTATCTTATCCCCACCTCCGAAGTGCCGCTGACCAACATCGTGCGCGACGAGATCATCGATGCCGAGCGTCTGCCATTGCGCATGACCGCGCATTCGATGTGTTTCCGCGCCGAAGCCGGCAGCGGTGGCCGCGATACGCGCGGCATGATCCGCCAGCACCAGTTCGAGAAAGTGGAGCTGGTCACCGCCTGCGCGCCGGAAGACAGCGATGCCGAGCATCAGCGCATGACGCGCTGCGCCGAAGTGGTGCTGGAACAACTCGGCCTGCCGTATCGCAAGGTGTTGCTGTGCACCGGGGACATGGGCTTTTCCGCGATCAAGACTTACGATCTGGAGGTCTGGTTGCCGTCGCAGAATACCTATCGCGAAATTTCGTCCTGTTCCAATTGCGGCGATTTCCAGGCGCGGCGCATGCAGGCGCGCTGGCGCAACCCGGTCAGCGGCAAGCCGGAGTTGCTGCACACGCTCAACGGTTCCGGCACTGCCGTGGGCCGCGCGATGATCGCGGTCATGGAGAACTACCAGAACGCCGATGGCTCGATCGACGTGCCGCAGGTGCTACGTCCGTACATGGGCGGGCTCGAGCGCATCGGCTGAGTGCGGCTGACGGGAAGACGGCGCTCATCACCAGGCGGTGTGGGCGGTGTTCGATGTGCATAGTGCATTCGGGCACTGCGGCTGCCCGGCCAGATCCACGCCCATCAGACGCGCGCTCGCTACGCGTTGGTAGCGGCCACCAAATGCGAGTGTCGAGTGCCGTGTGCGATGTCTGGCGCACAGCGTTCGGGAGCGTGTGAGTGCGAGCTCCCTGGCTACTGGATACCGACGCGAAAAAAACGGGGCCAGCGATGGTCCCGTTTTTCGTTGCCGGCATGTCGCAGTCATGACGACCTTTCGACGCGTCAACGCATCAAGCCCCAGGCTTACGCGCTCACAACAGCTTCTTCTTCCTCACCCAGCCCCGCCAGCGCCGAGGCCAGCGCATCGGCGCGATGCTGTGGCGAATACGCCACGCCCTCTGCACGCACGAAGCTGATGTCGTCGATGCCCAGGAAGCCCAATACCTGGCGCAGATACGGCTCCTGAAAATCGTTGGTCGGCTCGGCATAGATGCCACCACGCGCGCTGGCGATGATGACGCGCTTTCCGCCAGCCAGGCCTTCCGGGCCATTGGCGGTGTAATGGAAGGTGCGCCCGGCGACTGCGATGCGATCGATCCAGGCCTTGAGTGTGGAGGGGATGGCGAAGTTGTACATCGGTGCGCCAATCACGATGACGTCGGCTTGCAGGAACTGCTGCATCACCGCTTCGGCGGCCGCGGCCTCTGCCGGATCGGCCTGCGCCAGCGTCTGCGCGGTCAGATGCGGAATCGGGTGGCGGTCGAGGTCGCGATACGCTACGTCCACCTCGGGATGGAGCCGGCGCTGCTGCTCCACGACGGCGGCGCTGAGCACGCGGCTGACGGAATTGGCGCCCAGAGCGCTTGAATCGAGGTGCAGCAGTTTCATGGCAGTGACCTGTGGCAAGCGGCAGCGCCGCGGAGGTGTGCAGGCTATGTCGTTGCTCTGTTGGAATAAAGGTGATTAAATATCACGTATCGTTCTATCCATGGATACCTGCGCCATGCACGACCTGAATGACCTGTACTACTTTGCGATGGTGGTGGATCACGGCGGCTTTGCCGCTGCCGAGCGTGCGCTTGGCATCCCCAAATCGCGCCTGAGCCGACGCATCAGCCAGCTCGAGACCGACCTGGGTGTGCGCCTGTTGCAGCGCTCCACGCGCCGTTTCGCCGTGACCGACGTCGGCACCAGCGTGCACCGGCATGCGCAAACCATGCTCGCCGAGGCCCAGGCCGCGCGCGAGGTGGTGGATCGTCTCAGCGCCGAGCCGCGCGGTCTTGTACGTGTGAGCGTTCCTGTCTCGCTTGCGCAGATCCAGTTGCCCAAGTTGTTGCCGGAATTCCTGGCCAAGTATCCCAAGGTGCGGCTGCAGCTCAATATCAGCAATCGCCGCGTCGATGTCATCAACGAGGGCTACGACATCGCGCTACGCGTGCGCTCGCGCCTGGACGACGATGGCAGCCTGGTGATGCGCAGCTTCGGCCAGGTGCAGGAACTGCTGGTTGC
Source organism: Xanthomonas sp. NCPPB 3569 (assembly GCF_041475645.2). NCBI lineage: Bacteria > Pseudomonadati > Pseudomonadota > Gammaproteobacteria > Lysobacterales > Lysobacteraceae > Xanthomonas > Xanthomonas sp. NCPPB 3569. The sequence continues at coordinate 2,234,414 of NZ_CM192969.1, read as the reverse complement.
CAGCCCCAAATACCTGGATCGCGCCGGGCGCCCCAAGGACCCCAGCGAGCTGGCCAATCACACCACCATGAGCACCAGCGAAGACGAAGCGCACCAGCGCTGGGAGCTGCACGGCCCGAACGGCGAAATGCGCCGCGTCGACCTGCAGCCACGCCTGGCCGGCTTCGACTTCCCGCTGCTGCAGTCGATGGCGCGCGACGGCTTCGGCATCACCATGCTGCCGGAAACCGTATGCGCCGAAGCGGTGCGTAGCGGCGAGCTGGAAGTGGTGTTGCCGCACTGGTCGCTGCCGCAGGGCATCTGCCATGCCGTGTTCGCCTCGCGTCGCGGCCTGCTGCCGGCGGTGCGGGTGTTCATCGACTTCCTGGCCGAACACCTGCCGCAGGAAATCGAGCGCTCACGCCTGGATTGCGGTGGCAATTGCGCCGAGTTAGCGGAAAAGCTCAAGCGTGCCGCCGGCACAGCGCCGCGCTTGGTGGTGGCCGAAGCGGGCTGAGCGTCTGCGGCGAAGCCTGCCAAGGCCCGGGTTGGCCGCGGAGGCCGGCCGGCGTGTACGTCGGCAGTCCCTCAGCTGCGGGGCAGTCAGTTCGCTGCAGATGTTATGCAGGCTGCCTGTGTGCTCAGGCGTCTTCGGCCGACCGCACCGTGTAGCGGCCGAGCACCACGAGCAGCCCGGTACGCTACGCCAGCCAACGGCGGTGGCGTCACTGAGCAAAACGTGCCCGGGCATGCGAGAATGCGCGCCCGGGAGCGATCCCGGGAAGAATGAGCCGCACAGGATGTTCGTGCGGCCATAGCCAGGGCCACCAGCGCAAGGCGGGGGCGCCCGCGTGACATCCGATCGATCCCTTCGGCGGTCACGCGCAGCAGCATCGGAGAGATGGCCGAGCGGTTTAAGGCACCGGTCTTGAAAACCGGCGAAGGGTCAAACCTTCCGTGGGTTCGAATCCCACTCTCTCCGCCACTTGTGGTTGCAAATCGCATAGGCGCCGTGACGTTCCGCCAACGCACACAGCTGGTCCCATCTCCTGTTCCATCCTCAGCGCGATGTCATCCTGCCGATCAATGTGTCATCGGGCTGGTCGCTCAGCGATGCGGTCGACCGCAGAGCAGGTGGTCGCGCTGCAGGTTTGCATCGCTGCCACCGCTTTCAGGGCGATCTGGTGTAAGCAGCGCTCGCCTTGCGACAGGAATTGCACGCGCTTAAAAGCAGATGAGCCAGATCCGCGTGCGGGCAGCTGTCGCGTGTCCATCACTTGCCGTCGGCGCCGGCAGTGATAGTGCTGTACTGCCACCCAGTTTAGCGATTGCTGCAATGCATGACCCCTCTGCTTTGATCAACACCGACGCGCCTGCGCTGCAGGCCGCTGGCGATGACGCCGGGAAGCTCTGGACGATCGGTCATTCCACCAGGACCTGGGAGGCGTTCGTTGCGCTGTTGCGCGCGCATCGGATCGAGGCATTGGTGGATGTGCGGCGCTTTCCAGGCTCGCGTCGCTACCCGTGGTTTGCCAGCGACACGATGGCGCAGGCATTGGATGCAGCGTCGGTGCGCTATCTGTGGCTGCCCGTGCTGGGTGGACGTCGCAAGGCGCAGCCCGGATCGCCCAATGGCGCGTGGCGCAACGCGGCGTTTCAGGGCTATGCCGACCACATGGCCAGCGCCGACTTCGGCGCCGGGCTGGAGCAGGCGATGGCCATGGCGCGGGAGCGGCGTACCGCGCTGATGTGTGCCGAAGCGCTCTGGTGGCAGTGCCATCGCCGCTTGATTGCGGATCTGTTGCTGCACCGCCGGTGGCAGGTGCTGCACATTCTTGGCGACACCGCGGTGCAGCCGCATCAGTTGAATGCCGATGCGCGCCCGGCTGGGCGCGATCTGATCTATCCGCCGCGGCAGGATGGCCTGTTTTCCGCCGAATAGGCGCCTGCGCTAAGTCCAAGCCCAGACGATCGCCGCAACCTTTGCGTGTGCATCGAACCCTATTCGCGCGGGCTCACAGCACCGTTGCATTGACCTTGAAGACTTCCACTGCGCGAGTGAGTTGCGTGGAGTGCTGCTCCAACGCATGCGCAGCGGTGCTGGCGGCTTCGACCAGGCGCACATTGTGTTGTGTGGTCTCGTCCATCTGCGCAATGGTGCGATTGACCTGTTCGATACCGCCGGCTTGTTCCTGCGAGGCGGCGGAGATGTGGGCCATGATGTCGGTGACATGTTGGACGCTGGTGACGACTTCGCCCATGGTGGTGCCGGCGGTATGCACGAGGGTGGAGCCCTCGGCGACGCGTTGTACGGAGTCGTCGATGAGCCGCTTGATTTCTTTTGCTGCATCCGAGGAGCGGTGCGAGAGCGTGCGCACTTCCGATGCGACGACGGCGAAGCCGCGGCCCTGTTCGCCGGCGCGCGCAGCTTCGACCGCGGCGTTGAGGGCCAGGATGTTGGTCTGGAAGGCGATGCCGTCGATGACCGAAATGATGTCGGCGATGCGCCTGGACGAGGCCTCGATGCCGGACATCTGTTCGATCACCTGGCCGACCACGTCGCGACCGTCCGAGGCGATGGCGACGGCGCCGCGCGCGAGCTGGTTGGCGCGCGTGGCGTGCTCGGCATTCTGCCTGACGGTAGAAGTCAGCTCTTCCATCGAGGCGGCAGTTTCTTCGAGGCTGGCGGCCTGTTGTTCGCTACGCTGCGCCAGCTCCTGATTGCCGCTGGCGATATCTTCTGCGGCGAAACTGATGCTGTTGGAGGTTGTCTGGATGCGGGTGACGATGTCGGTGAGGCGGTGCACGGTGCTGTTGGCATCGTCACGCATGGAGGCGAACACGCCGTGGAAGTTGCCGGACATGCGCACGGTCAGGTCGCCCTCGGCGATCGCACGCAGCAGCTCGGAGAAGCTGGCCAGGTTGGTGTCGGAGGTGGCCATCATGGTGTTGAGGTTTTCCACCATCAGGCGAAAATCGTGCTCGAACTTTTCCGGCTGGCCGCGTTGCGCGAAGTCGCCGGCGCAGGCGGCCTGGGTCAGTTCCTGGATCTGCGCGTTGATGGCCTGCAGGTTGCGCTTGACCTGCTGCATGGTGGCGGTGATGGCGGATTTTTCGCCGGGATACTGCTCGATGTCCTGGGTAAGATCGCCGATCGCGTAGTTGCCCATGACCTCGGTCATGCGCAACTGGGTCTGCACGTGGGCGTGCACGAGTGCGTTGGTGTCTTGCACCATGTCGCCGTACTCGCCGGGAAAAAGCTGCGCGTCGGTGCGATAGCTGATTTCGCCGGCGTCGTGGCGCGCGGCCATGCTGCGTTGCGCGGAGATCACCTCCTGCAGGCGCCGCTGCATCTGCTGCATGGCGCGCAGCAGTTGCCCGGATTCATCGCTACTGGTGGGGGTGTCCTGACTGCGCAGGTCGCCGTCGTTGATGCGTTGGGCCAGGCGCAGCGACTGGCGCAGCGGCAGCACCACACTGCGTGAGAGCACGAACGCGATGCCGGCGCCCAACAGCAGGGCGACGACGGTGGACATCACCATCAACATCGCGAAACCGCGCGCGGTGGCAACGGCTTGCCTCGCGGCTTGGCGATTTTTGGTTTCCTGCAGGTCGATGAAGGCATTGATGCTGGCCAGCCAGGCGATGAAGGCCGGGCGCGCTTGCTGCAGCAGGTGCTGTTCTGCCTGCGCCTTGTCGGCCGCATCGCGGAACGCGCGCACTTGCGCGATCAGCGGCAGGGTGCGTTGCTCGATGGCCTTGATCTGCTGGAGAATGTCTTTCTCTTTCGCATCGGTCGAGTTGGCGATCATGTCGTCCAGCGGTTGCGCAGCGCGGGCGTAATCGGCCGCGAGCTTGTCGATCGATTGTTCGGCGGCGTGGCGGTTCGCGGGGTCGTCCATCAGCACGACATCGCGCAGAGCGATCGCGCGGTCGTGGACGCTGCCACGGAAGTTGATCGCATAGCGTTGCTTGACGCTGTTGACCTCGTTGATGGCAGTGAGTTGCTGGTCGATGCTGCGAACGCGTTGGATGCCGACCACGGTCAGGATCACCATCAACAGGATGATCGCGAGAAAGCCAAGGGCCAGGCGCTGTCCAATGCGCAGATTCGGGAAGAAATGCATAGGGGTTCGATCGGTGTTCCGACTGGCGGAAGAGCGGGGGAGTCCCGGCAATTGCAGGGAGACGAATACGCACGCGACACCGCAGGAGCCAGCGCAACGCCCGCCCCTGCAGTGGTGTCTCGACGTGTTCGTTAGCGACCTCTAGCTTTGAAACTGAAGCCGCAGCGTCTGCCGGTTCAGGTGCCGTGGAGCTTCCGACGCGCGCCGCGCGATCTCTTCGCGCGCGCGGGCCGTGCTGCCGCGCTTGGCGCGCCGGTACCTGTCAAGGGCGCTTAGGAATAACGCGAGAGATCCGGCGCCTTGATCGCCGGCGTCATCCACTTTGCAGCGAGGTTCTGCACGCTTGGCTGGCTGGCGAGTTTGAGCGCGCCATGCAGCAGATGGATGCCGAGCCGGCTATGCGGGTTCATCAGGCGCGGGCCGATCTTCGGCACGCCCTGTGCCTGGTCGACCATCGGGCGCATGGCGCTGGCGTAGGCAGCGAAGGCTGCGTCCAGAGTGTCTGCGTGGGCGATTTCGTTGGCCAGCACATACGCGCCGGTCACTGCCAGGGTGGCGCCGATCCCGGCCAATGGCGTCGCGCACCACGCCGCATCGCCGGTAAGCACGGTGCGGCCGCTGTGCCAGCGTTGCATGCGTACCTGGCGCAGGGCATCGAAGTAGAAATCGTCGGTGCCGTGCATGCCATCGAGCACGCGCGCCGCCTGCCACCCGGCATCGGCAAAGCGCTCGTGCAGGTAGGCCTTCTGGGCGTCGATGCTCCAGTCCTGTTCGCCTTCGGGTGGTTTCTGCAGCGAGAGCATGGCGCGCGTGGTGCCGTGCCGGTCGGGGCGCAACGAGATGCTGCGCCCGCCGGTGGTGTGGTACCAACGCCACAACCGGTCGTCGTCGGCGCTGCGCGGGATGGTGAAGTAGGCGATGGTCAGATCCATCCAGCGCGGATCGTTTTCCCCGGGGAAGACCTGTTCGCGCGTCGAAGAGCCCACGCCTTCGGCGACGATCACTGCGTCGAAGCGTTCGCTGCATCCGCTTTCGAAGGTGACGGTTGCGGCATCGCTGCCGGCAGCGTCTTGGATGCTGGCGATGCGGTCGCCGAAGCGGTATGCCACATGGCTGCGCGCGGCATCGTAGAGCAGGCGGGCCAGATCGCCGCGCAGGATCTCCAGTTCGGCGGTGGGGCCATCGCCATCGACGTCTTCGGTCTTGAAGGTGGCGACGGCCTGGCCGTGCGCATCGATCCAGGCGGTGCCTTCTTCGCCGGTTCCCTGGGCCAGCGCGGCCTGTTCCAGGCCCATGCGTTGCAGCACCTCTCGGCCGACACCACGCACATCGATGTTCTGGCCGCCATCGCGAAACCGGCTGGCGCGTTCCACCACGGTGACATCGAAGCCACGATGGGCGAGTGTCCAAGCGGCAGTGTTGCCGGCGATGCTGGCGCCGGTGATGAGGATGCGACGCGGCATTGCAGTCACCAGGGCATTAAATATCAGGCGTGATATTACACGTCCTGGCCGTGACGCTCCATGTTCGCGATCAGCCGATGCATCAGTGCGACGGTCTGCTGTACCTCGTCGGCGGAAAAGCCTTCCAGCGCCACTGCGTTCATACCCAGCAGCGCACGGCCGCCAAGTTCGGCAATCTTACGCCCGCGGGCGGTGAGCGCCACCAGCGCGGCGCGGCGATCCTGCGGAGTCGGGGTGCGCTTGATGAGCTTCAGTCCCTCTAGCTTGTCCAGCAGTGCCACCATGGCCGGCTGCTTCACGGCCGAGGCGATGACCAGGTCGCGCTGCAGCATCGGGCCTTTCCAGGACAGTAGCATGATCGGACCGATCAGCGCCAGCGACACGCCGTGCGGCCGCAGTTCGGCGTCGACCAGACGGTTGAAGACCCGCGCTGCATGGTTGGCCAGATACCCCGGCGCGACCGCAGCCTGCGGATGGATGAGTTCATTCTGATCAAGCATCTGTAAGACCGTGCGTTGCCCTGGAGCCATCGGGCAATGTTACGTCTCCTGCGGTGCGGCATGGCGCTCGATGCTGCGCGGCAACGCGCGCGCCCGGCGGCTTGGCTGCCAGGACGATCCCGCGCTGCTGTGCAGCCCGATGACGGCACGACCCCATGCGCGCAGGTCGACGGCCGTACCGGCCGTGGCGTAGGCTGCGCGCTGCCGCACACGCAGGCGTGGAAGCTGCCTGGTTCAGTCGCCGCATACGGGAGTGGCTGGACGCCACCTGCCATAGGCCAGATGATGGGCGAGGACGCGCGGCTCCGGTGTTGCCGATGCGTCATAGGTTGCGGCGATCTGGTCTTTTCAACGGTTGGACATGATGTACGGATGGGTGATGGAGAAGCACGCAGCAGGCGACCTCGCGGTCGTGCACGGTGCGTGCTGGAACGGCGACCTGCGTGTGGACGCAATGCAGGGACGTCCTGCATGAATGCGGAATTTCCGCACGGCAACAGCGTCATGGCGCAGGCGGTGCGCAGCCACGACTGGGCGGCCAGCCCGCTGGGACCTACCGCTCAGTGGCCATCGCCATTGCGCAACGCGGTCGATCTGATGCTGGGTTCGCCCGAAAGCATGTATGTGGTGTGGGGCGATGCGCTGACCTTTTTCTACAACGACGCCTACACGCCGATCCTTGGGCCGCGCCAGGCGCAGGCGCTGGGTGCGCCGTTGCGCGTGTTGTGGGCCGACGCCTGGGAGGCGGTGCGCGAGCCGATCGAGGCGGCATTCGTCGGCCAGGCATCGCGCTTTGAGGAAGTGCCGATCGGCATGAATCGCTACGGCGTGCCGGAGCAGACCTGGTGGACGTTCTCGTTCTCGCCGATCTATCTGGACGATGGGCGGGTGGGCGGCGCGTTCTGCGTCACCAACGAAGTCACCGCGCGCAAGCTGGCGCAGGCGCGGCTGGCCGACGAACACGAGCGCCTGATCCGCCTGTTCGAGCAGGCGCCGATGTTCATGGCCTTCCTGAGCGGGCCGCAGCATCGGGTGGAGTTCGCCAACCCGTGTTATTCGCGTCTGATCGGCCACCGTGACGTCATCGGGCGGCCGTTGGCCGAGGCGCTGCCGGATGCGGTGGAACAGGGACATGTGCGCCGCCTGGACGAGGTGTACCGGTCCGGGCGCGCGTTTTCGGCCAATGCGCTGCCGTACAACGTGCAAGCCGTGCCCGGTGGTCCCACCGAGCCACGCTTGCTGGATCTGGTCTATCAGCCGATCGCAGGCGCCGATGGCACCATCTCCGGCATTTTCGTGCAGGGCCTGGATATCACCGACCGCATCAGCCTGGAACGCGCGGTGCGCGAAGCCGAAGTGCGCAACCGGCAGATCCTGGACAGCGTGATGGACTACGCCATCATCGCCACCGATATGCACGGGCGGGTGACGTCGTGGAACGAGGGCGCGCGGCGCATCCTGGGCTGGAGCGAGGCCGAGATGCTCGGGCAAACACTGCAACGTACCTTTACCCCGGAAGACGTCGAGCAGCGGCAGATGCTGATCGAGGCCGCTGCCGCACTGGAAAGCGGCAGCGGCATGGACGAGCGTTGGCACGTGCGCAAATCCGGCGAGCGGTTCTGGGCCAATGGCTCGCTGATGGTGTTGCGCGAAGAAACCGGCGAGGCGATCGGGTTCGTCAAGGTGTTGCGCGACCGTACCGCCGAGCGGCTGGCCAGCGAGGCGCTGCAAAAGAGCGAGCGGCGCCTGGACGCACTGGTACGCGCGTCATCGCAATCGATTTTTTCCGCCAGTGCCCACTGGCGCGAATTGCGCCAATTGGTGGGCGACGGCGTGCTGAGCGACGCGGCATCGGCCACGCCCGACTGGCAGGCGATGGTGCACCCGGACGACCGCGCGCGGTTGGCGCAAGCGCTTGCGCAGGCGACTGCCGCCAAGTCCGGTGTGGATGTGGAATACCGGGTGCTCGGCGCAGATGGGCAGGTGGGCTGGACCTTGATGCGCGCGATTCCGTTGTTGGATGAGCGCGAGCAGATCGCCGAATGGTTCGGCACCTCTGCCGACATCACCGACAAACGCGTGGCCGAAGAGCAGCTGCGGCAACTCACCGAGACGCTGGAAGAGCGCGTGCGCGAACGCAGCGCGGCGTTGTTGCTGGCCGAAGAGAAGCTGCGTCAAAGCCAGAAGATGGAGGCGGTGGGGCAGCTGACCGGCGGGCTGGCGCACGATTTCAACAATCTGCTCACCGCCATCAGTGTCGGCCTGGAACTGCTGCAGACGCGCATCGAACAGGGCAAGTACGACCGGCTGGAGCGCTATGTGGAAATGGCGCAATCCAGCGCCGCGCGCGCCACCGCACTGACCCAGCGGCTGCTGGCGTTTTCGCGCCGGCAGACGTTGGCGCCCACCGCACTGGATGTGGAGGCGCTGGTGCGCGGCATGCACGACATCATTGCGCGCACGCTGGGGCCGTCGATCGCGCTGCAGCTGCATCCGGCGGACCAGGCGTGGCAGGTGCTGGTGGATGCGCCGCAGCTGGAAAACGCGCTGCTCAATCTCTGCATCAACGCGCGCGATGCCATGCCCGATGGTGGGCGGCTCACCATCAGTCTGCATAACCGCGCGCTGGATGCCGCCGCCGCCCAGCAGCTGGATCTGCCGGCTGGCGATTACGTGTGCCTGAGCGTGCAGGACACCGGAACCGGCATGACCGCAGAGGTCATGTCCAAGGTGTTCGAACCGTTTTTCACCACCAAGCCCATCGGCCAGGGCACCGGGTTGGGCCTGTCGATGATCTATGGGTTCACCCGCCAATCCGGCGGGCATGTACGCATCGATTCGGAAGTGGGTGTAGGCACCACCATGGCCTTGTACCTGCCGCGCTTCACCGGCGTGCTGGCGCAGGGCGAGGTGGCACCTGCGGATGCGCCGCTGCAGCGCAGTGCTGCGCACAGTCGCACCGTGCTGTTGGTGGAGGACGAGACCGCGATTCGTGTCTTGATCTCCGAAGTGCTCACCGAGGCCGGCTACCGGGTGATCGAAACCGCCGAGGGCAGCGCGGCGGTGGAGCGCTTGCGCTCGCAAGAGCACATCGATGTGCTGGTGACGGACGTCGGCCTCACCGGTGGCCTCAATGGGCGCCAGGTTGCCGATGCCGGGCGGCAATCGCGTCCTGCATTGCCGGTGCTGTTCGTCACCGGCTATGCGGCCAGTGCCGCGGTGGGCGCGGGCCAGCTGGACGATGGCATGGAGGTGTTGACCAAGCCCTTCCAGGCCATCGAGCTGGAGCGGCGGGTGGCGCAGTTGCTGGAGCGGCGCGCGCGCTAATCGGTGCCGGTGCTGCGGGTCGTCGGCTGCACCGGCGTCGACGCCTGCAACCTGCATGTCGCGGCGAACATGGCGCAACGATGTTGCGTGCGTGCGCGGTTGGGCCTGCCTAGAGCGCCGTGTGTACGATGCCCAGCAGATCGCGCAGGGAAAATGGCTTGGTTAACAGACGCATGCCGGTATCCAGAAAGTCGGCACGTCTGGCGATTTCGCCCGCGTAGCCAGTCATGAAGACAATGGGCAGCGCGGGGTAGAGCCTGCGCGCCTGGTCGGCAAGGTCGCGCCCGTTCATGCCAGGCAGGCAGATGTCCGATAGCAGCAGATCGAACGGACATGCCCTGGTGAGTTGCGTGAGCGCATGTTCGGCATCGGCGGACGCCACCACGTGGTAGCCCTCGTCGCCAAGGATATCTGCAGCCATTTCGCGGATTGCGTCGTCGTCTTCGACCAACAGGATGCGTGCGTTGGGTGATGCGTGAGCCACTGCGGTCCTCGAGCGATCGCAATGCTGCGATGCTTCCAGACGCACGTTAGGCGCGCCTGCGTGACGGCGGCGTGGGATGCTGAGCTACGTTGCGTTCATCATCGCTGCCAACGTCATTTGCCACGTCGGCGAATGATCAAAAGACTCGGCAACCCTGGTGATTTGCGATACCTGCAGCAGCGATGCCGTGAATCGCGTCAAGCAAAGCAAGCTGATCAGTTCAGTCGCGCCCACCGGCGATTATCACGCACGTGTTAAATTCAGCTCTATGAAGAACGTGACGCCGATGATCGCAAACCGCATCACCACTGGCAGCACCGGGCTCGACACTATCTTGCGAGGTGGGTTGCCTGCCAACCGCTTGTACCTGCTTGAAGGCCAGCCTGGCGCCGGCAAGACGACGCTCGCACTGCAGTTCTTGCTGGATGGCGCGGCCAAGGGCGAGAGTTGCCTGTATGTGACCTTGTCGGAAACCATCGACGAACTCACTGAAGTGGCTGCCTCGCACCATTGGTCGTTGGAGTCCCTGCATATTTTTGAGCTGGCATCTGCAGAGGCGTTCCTTGGCGAAGGGCGGCAGCAATCCATCCTGCATCCGTGGGAAATGGAACTGGATGGCACCATCAAGCTCATCCAGGCCGAAGTGGGCCGGGTGAAGCCGACGCGGGTGGTGTTCGATTCGTTGTCCGAGTTGCGTTTGCTCGCGCAGGATTCGCTGCGCTATCGGCGCCAGGTACTGGCGCTCAAGCAGTATTTCGCGCCGCGCAACATCACCGTGTTTCTGGTCGACGATCTCACCGGCGAAAACGGCGAGCGGGACGCGCATCTGCACAGCCTGTGTCACGGGGTGATTTCGCTGGAGCGCATGACGCTGGAGTTCGGTGCGGCGAGGCGGCGCATGCAGGTGCAGAAATTGCGTGGCGTGGATTTCATCGCCGGCTATCACGACCTGGCCATCGTCACCGGCGGCATGCGGATCTATCCAAGGTTGATCGCCTCCGACCACCACCGGCCATTTGTCGGCGAGCCGGTACCGAGCGGCGTGGAGCGCATCGATGCATTGCTGCACGGCGGCCCGTTACGCGGGACCAGCACGCTGGTGACCGGGCCAGCCGGCTCGGGCAAGACCAATCTGGCCCTGCAGTTCGTGGTTGCCGCGTGCGAGCGCGGCGAGCATTGCTGCGTGCTGGAGTTCGACGAGCGCACCGGCACCTTGTTGAAGCGTGCCGAAGGCCTGGGCATGGATCTGCGCAAATATATGGATGCGGGTCTGCTGGAGTTGCATCAGATGGATCCGGCCGAAGTCACGCCGGGCGAGTTTGCCTGGACGGTGCGCGGCAGCGTGGAGGAGCGCGCGTGCCGCATTCTGGTGATCGACAGCCTCAACGGGTATCTGGCCTCGATGCCGCAGGAAAAGCAGCTGATGTTGCAGATGCACGAGCTGTTGTCGTATCTCAACCAGAGCGGTGTGACCACGTTCCTGATCAACCCGCAGCAGGGGCTGGTCGGCAGCATGGGCACCAGCAGCACCCTCAATGTCTCCTACATGGCCGACACCGTCGTCTTGCTGCGCTTTTTCGAGGCGAAAGGACGCATTCGCAAGGCGTTGTCGGTGATCAAGAATCGCAGCGGCGCACACGAAGATGCGATCCGCGAACTGCGCATCGGCAACAGCGGTCTGCAGCTGAGCGAGCCGCTGGAGAAATTCCACGGCGTGTTGACCGGTACACCGCAGTTTGTCGGAGACGACGGCCCATTGCTGGATCGTCCCCTTGACTATCTGTGACGCGGACGGCTCCATCGTCCATATCGTCGCGCCGTTCGGCCGCGATGCGCACAGCATTGCCAGCATCGTTGGCGAACGCGGACTGATATGCCGGGTCCATGCCACGCTGGGCGCGCTGGCAGGCGACCTGCACGATGGCTCCGGCGTGGTGGTGCTGACCGAAGAAGCCATCCGTGGCGACCTGCATGCGCTGTCGCACATCCTGCAAGGCCAGCAGGCCTGGTCGGACATTCCGTTCGTGTTGTTGCGTACGCCGCGTGGTACGCACAACCGCCGGCAGGTGCGGCTGCCGGCCGACATGACCAATGTCATCGAGTTGGAGCGGCCGCTGAGCTCGGCCTCGTTGCTGAGCGCCATCTCCACCGCGTTGCGCGCACGGCAGAAGCAGTTCGTCATCCGCGACCAGCTGGCGCATTTGGCCGAAAGCCGCGCCGCGCTGGCGCAGAGCGAGGCCGAACTGCGCCGCGTGACCGATGCGCTGCCGGTGCTGATCGCGTTCATCGACAAGAACCTGGTGTACCGCTTTGCCAACCGTTCTTACGAAGACTGGATTGGGGTGCCGCCTGCCAATGTGATCGGGCGTCCGCTGGTGGATGTGGTGGGGCCTGCGGTGGTCCAGGAGCGCCGCGCCTGGATCGAGGCCGCGTTGGCCGGGCAGACCCTGACCATCGAAACCAGCTGGCCGCATGCCGATGGCCGGCGCCGCGACGCGGAAATCCGCTACATGCCGCGCTTCGATGCAGACGGCAAGGTGGATGGATTCCATGTGTTCGCCACCGATGTGACCACGCGTGCGCTGGCGCTGGAATCGATCCAGCAACAGGCCAACCTGCTGGAAGCCAAGGTGGCCGAACGGACCGCCGAGTTGCAGCAGCAGATGCTGGCGCGCGAATCCAGCGAAGCTGCACTGCGCCAGGCGCAGAAGATGGAAGCGGTCGGCCAGCTCACCGGCGGCATCGCACACGATTTCAACAACATGCTCACCGGCATCTTGTCTGCGCTGGATCTGGCACGGCTGCGTATCGACCAGGGGCGCACCGAAGGGCTGGGCCGCTTTCTGGATGTGGCTTCCGCCTCGGCATTGCGCGCAGCTGCGCTTACCCAGCGCCTGCTGGCCTTCTCGCGGCGTCAGTCGCTACAGGCGCGGGATCTGCAGTTGAACGATCTGGTGGTGTCGCTGCAGGAGTTGCTGGCGCGCACGCTGGGCGAATCGGTGCGTCTGGAGATCGATCTCTGTGCGGAGCTGCCTCAGGCGTACGTGGACGAAAACCAGCTGGAAAGCGCACTGATCAACCTGGCCATCAACGCGCGCGACGCCATGCCCGACGGTGGGCAGCTGCGTATCGCAACCCGGCAGCTGCAGGTGGAAGACCAGCCGCTGGAACTCGGGCGTGGCATCGCCCTGGCGCCGGGGAATTACGTGGTGGTGTCGGTCGCAGACACCGGGACCGACGTGCTTGAACGCGTGTTCGAACCGTTCTATACCACCAAGCCGATCGGCCAGGGCACCGGCCTGGGCATGTCGATGATCTACGGCTTCATGCAGCAGTCCAACGGCCAGGTGTGGGTGGAGTCGCAGCCGGGCACGGGCACCACGGTCAGCCTGTATCTGCCCGCCGGGGTCGCGGCGCAAACCGCAGTGCCGCAGACGCAGAGCGATGCGGTGCTGGCAGGGCAGGGCCAGCAGGTGCTGGTGGTGGAAGACGACGAGCAGGTGCGGCTGCTGGTCACCGAGCTGCTCAGCGAGCTGGGTTACCAGGCCGACGTGGTGGCCGACGCGGACGCGGCCCTGCCGATTCTTGCCTCGCCACGCCGGATCGACCTGTTGGTCACCGACGTCGGCCTGCCGGGACTCAACGGACGCCAATTGGCCGAGATCGCGCGGCAGTCGCGGCGCGATCTGCCGGTGATCTTCATGACCGGCTACGCGGAAACGGCGCGCGACCGTGGCGAATTTCTCGGCGAAGGCATGAGCATGATCGCCAAGCCATTCACGCTGGGCGAGTTCAGCGGAAAGCTGCACGATGTGCTGGGGCCTTCGGTCTGAGCACGGCTGGCGCGATGTGGCGAACCAGTTGAACGTGGATGCTGCATGGGAGCGACGTGTAATGGCCGCTTTCGCTCTCGGGTCACGAGCTGTTTGTCTCGCGATTGCGCGGTCTTTCGGTGGCTGCACTCCAGCTGGCAAGGTTGCGCGAGAGACTGCAATGCGATGACGGCGATTTGCCGCCACTGCACGGCACGATGCGTCGCGCTTGATTGTGCGATGCGCTGAGGCGGAGTGTTTTCGCCAGGTGCCGCGTCTAACGGATGACCAGCTGCTTGGCATGCTGCACACGCTGTGTAATTGCACTGCGTTGCAGCTATCGCAATCAGACCGCATCACGCAGGGGGCGTTGCTCAGCGCGTGCCACGCGCGGACTGCCGCGCGCTGGCCATCGATTCGGCCACCGCGATCTTGTCTGCCACCGCCTTCTGCATCGGCGATCCGGTTTCCAGCAAACCGTGCAGATGCCGCCAGTGCGCAGTGGCTGCGGCGAAGTCCTGCTGTTGAAAATCGCTGATGCCCAGCAACCAGAGCCCACGCTGGTTGTCCGGCTCGCGTGCGATCACCTGCTGCAAGCGTGTGCGCGATGCTGCGTCGATGGCGAAATCGTCGTGCGTGGCCATGTCCGCCGCTACCCAGCCCACAATGGCGGCGCTGATATCGGGAGCGATCTTGAGCGCTTGTGCATACGCCTCGCGCGCTTCGGCGGGTCGGTCGTTCTGCTCGAATGTCTTGGCTTGCTGCATGAAGCGATCCAGCGCCTGCGCCTGCGCATCGGCAGTGGTGCGTGCCGATTGCGCCTGCCCCGCAGCCGCAGACGGTGGCAGCGAGACGACGTGGGCTGGCTGCGCTGCATACACCTGCGTCACGATCGCCTCCGGCGCGCCCACCAGCCGATACAACCCGGCCGTGGCCAGCGGCAGGCCCAGTCCCAGCAGAATTGCCCAGCGGCGGCGCGCATCACCGCTGCCGGTGGGGCGGCGCAGCAGTGGTGCCAGCAACAGCAGCAAGGCCAGCGCCACCAGCACGGCACTTGCGATATAAAAACCCGCCATCACCATTCTTCCTCCGCCTGCGGCGCCACCGGCGTCCCGGCACGCGCACGGTGACGCACGGTGTGGACGACCACGCCGGCACCTGCAGCCAACATCAGCGCCGGCCCGAACCACAGCAGCCAGGTGCCGCGTTTGACCGGTGGGTCGTACAACACGAAATCCGAATAGCGATCGACCATGTACTGCTTGATCTGCGCATCGCTCTTTCCGGCCTGCAGTTGCGCGAACACCTGATGCCGCAGATCGCGCGCCAGGCTGGCGTTGGAATCGGCCAGGTTTTCGTTCTGGCAGACCAGGCAGCGCAGTTGCGCGGTCAAGCGCTGGAAGCGCGCTTCTTCGCTGCGGTTCTTGAACGGCAGCGGGTCCACCGCCTGCGCCGCCAGCGAGGGTGCCAGCAGCATGCCAAGCAGCAACACCAGCAACAACCGCACGCGGCGGCCTTGCGCGCGCCAATGCCAGCGCCAATGCAACACGCGTGTTTGAAGCGCCGAGGCCATCACGGCGTGTCCTTGCGCAGCGCGGCGATGGCCGGCAGCAACTCGTCGTCGATGGCATCCGGGGTCAGCACGCCGATGTGCTTGTAGCGGATCATGCCTTGGGCATCGATCAGGAACGTCTCCGGTGCACCGTAGACGCCAAAGTCGATGGCGGTCTGGCCGGCTTCATCGGCGATCACCACAGCATACGGGTTGCCAACGCGCGCGAGCCAGGCGGTAGCATCGGCGGGCACGTCCTTGTAGTTGTAGCCGATCAGCGGCACGCCGAGCCGGCTGGCCTGGGCCATCAACACCGGGTGTTCGTGCACGCATTCGGCGCACCAGCTGCCGAACACATTCAGCACGTAGGGTTTGCCCAGCAACTGCTCACGGCTGACGCGTTGCGCGGGCAGATCCAGCCGCGGCAACGAAAACGCCGGTGCCGGTTTGCCGATCAATGGCGATGGAACCTCGCGCGGATTGTGCTGCATGGTCCGCAGGATGCCGACGCCGAACAGCGCCGCCAGCAACACAAAGCCCAGCAAGGGCAGCAGACGATTCACGGGTGCGATTCCTGTGCGATGACGAGCGCTGGTTGCGCCGAAGAGGCGGCCGCGGTGTGTGCAGTCACCGGCGCACGAAAGCGGCGTGCGCAGGCGCTGACGAAACCGCCGAGCATCATCACCAGGCCGCCGGCCCAGATCCAGCGAATGAAGGGTTTGTAGTACAGCCGCAGCGTCCAGTCGTCTTCGATGTGCTCATCGTCCAGTGGCTCGCCCAGGGCCACATACAGGTCGCGGGCGATGCCAGGATCGATCGCCGATTCGGTCTGGATCCGCTCGCTGCTGTACAGGCGTTTTTGCGGATGCAGTTGCGCGACGATCTGGCCGTCGCGGCTGACCTGCACGCTGCCTTGTTCGGCTTTCCAGTTTGGCCCATCCACCAACTGCACCCCATCGAAACGGAAGCTGTAGCCGGCGATCTGCGCCGACTCGCCGGGCGACAGCCGCACATCGCGTTCCACCGACAGGCTTTCGGAGACCAGCACGCCGGCAACGAACACCGCCACGCCCGCATGTGCGATCAGCATGCCGGCCATTTCCGCCGGAAAGCGCCGCCCGCGCGGCATGTCGCGCCAGCGTTTGACCATGTACAGCGCAGTGCCCGCAGCCACCCATGCGGCCACGCCCATGCCGGCGATCGCCTTGGCCTGGCCATCGGCAAACACACTGCCGACCAGGGCACACGCAATTGCGGCGATGCCGGCGCGCGTGCCGAGTGCTTTCAAGGGTGCGACGTCGGCCTTGCCCCAGCGCAGGTATGGGCCGAACGGCAGCAACAGCACCACCGGCAACATCAACAACGGAAACAGCAGGCCGAAGTAGGGCGGCCCGACCGAGACCTTGCCCAGCGCAAACGCGTCGGCGATCAGCGGGAACAAGGTGCCCAGCAACACCATGGCCGCAGCCACGGTGAGCAGCAGGTTGCCCACGAGAATGCCGGTTTCGCGCGAGGCAGCGGCGAACGGTTTGCCGCTGGCGATCTTGGGCGCGCGCAGTGCATACAACAGCAACGAACCGCCGACTACCGCAACCAGAAAGATGAGGATGTACAGACCGCGGCGCGGATCGGCCGCAAACGCGTGCACCGAGGTCAGCACGCCCGAGCGCACCAGGAAGGTGCCCAGCAACGACAGCGAAAACGCCAGGATCGACAGCAGGATGGTCCACGCGCGTAGGCTGCCGCGTTTTTCGGTGACCGCCTGGGAATGGATCAACGCAGTGCCGACAAGCCATGGCATGAAGCTGGCGTTTTCCACCGGGTCCCAGAACCACCAGCCGCCCCAGCCCAGTTCCGCATAGGCCCACCAGCTGCCGGCGACGATGCCGGCGGTGAGACAAGCCCAGGCCACATTGGTCCACGGCCGCGCCCAGCGCACCCAGGCCTGTTCCAGCTCGCCGCCGAGCAATGCTGCCACGGCGAATGCGAATGCCACCGAAAACCCGACATAGCCGGTGTACAGCACTGGCGGGTGGAAGGTCATGCCCGGGTCCTGCAACACCGGATTGAGCTCGTTGCCATCCAGCGGAATCGGCGACAGCCGCCCGAACGGATTGGAGGTCAGCAGGATGAAGGCCAGAAAGCCCACCGAGATCAGCCCCAGCACCGCCAGCACGCGGACGGCAAAAGGCTGCGGCAAGTGCCGGCTGAACGCGGCCAGCAGCACCGTCCAGGTGGCCAGGATGGCAATCCATAACAGCAGCGAGCCTTCGTGGGCGCCCCACACCGCGGCGAAACGGTAATACCAGGGCAGGGCGATATTGGCGTTTGCGGCGACATAGCCCACCGAAAAATCCAGCGACAACAACGACCAGGCGAGCAGGCCGAACGCCATCCAGACGAACACCGCCTGGCCCACGGCGGCAGGCCGCGCGATACCCATCAATGCGGTGTTGCCGCGCCAGGCACCGATCAAGGGCAGTACGCCCTGGGCGAGCGATAACAGCAGTGCCAGGATCAGTGCGATCTGGCCGAGCTCAGGCGTCATGGTCGAACCGCATAGTGAAACGGAAGGGAGTCATCGACGTGCGTGGTGCCCACTGGCCGCGCTTCAACGCGGCGCGGCCAGCGGTGCGGCGGTGGCGGGAATCGGCTTGCCAAGGTGGCCCTCGGCCATCGCATCCTTCAGCTCTTTCGGCATGTAGGTCTCGTCGTGCTTGGCCAATACTTCGTTGGCCACAAAGCGCCCGGCCTGCATGCGCCCGTTGGCGATGACCGACTGGTTGTCGCGAAACAGGTCCGGAAGAATGCCGGTGTACTCCACCTGGGTCGCCGCGTTTTTATCGATGACAGTGAAGCTGACTTTCAGCGAATCGCTGGAGCGCTGGATCGAGCCGGCCTTGACCATGCCACCGAGGCGGAATTGATGGTAACCGGCCGCTTCCCCCGCGCGTACCTGGCTTGGGGTGAACAGGTAGCTCATGTTCCGCTGCAAAGCGAACACGATGAGCGTGACGGCCAGCGCGGCGGCGGTGAGTACGCCGATCACAAACCACAGGCGTTGTTTGCGCGTGGCGTTCATGGCGCGTCGCGCTCCAGTGCCGGTACCGGTTGGTCGCGTGCATGTCGCGGGGCCTGCCGCTGCAACTGCCCGCGCAGCTCGCGCGGCAGCCGACGACGGCGTAGCCAGGGCGCTGCAAGATCGGCCAGCAGCACCAGCACGAATAAGGCATAAGCGGTCCACACGTACTGGCCGTAACCGCCCATCGCCAGAAAGGTGCTCATGCGGTGCGCTCCGTCAACACGATGCGGCGGACCCAGTCCTTGCCGCTTTCCAATGCCAGCAATTCCACCCGCACGCGGCCAAACAAGCTGGCGACGTAATAGCACTTGGTGGCCAGCATCATGGTCAGCAGCGGCCACAGCATGTCTGCGCTCATCGTGGAGGGGCCGAGCAGGCGCACGGTGGAACCCTGGTGCAGCGTGTTCCACCACACCACCGAGTAATGCACGATGGGCAGATTGACCAGACCCACCAGTGCGAGCAGGCCGGCGGCGCGCATTGCCTGGCGGCGGTCTTCCACCGCGTGGTACAGGCCCAGCACGCCGAGGTACAAGAACAGCAGCAGCAACTCGGAGGTGAGCCGCGCATCCCAGGTCCACCAGGTGCCCCACATCGGCTTGCCCCACAGTGCGCCGGTGCACAGGGTGATGAAGGTGAAGGCTGCGCCGATCGGCGCCGAAGCCATGGCGGCCACTTCGGCCAGCTTGATGCGCCACACCAGCGCAATGAACGCCGAAACGCCCATCGCCGCGTAGATGAAAAGACTCATCCAGGCACTGGGCACGTGGATGAAGATGATGCGGTATGCATCGTGCTGCTGGTAATCCGGCGGTGCCAGGACCAGGCCGCCGTAGGCTGCGACCGCGCCGAGCAACGCGGCCAGCCCTAGCGCCCACGGGCGCACGCTGCCGGCGACACGATAGAAGGTCGGCGGCGAGCTGAGTCGATGCAGCCACAAGGGAATCCACTTGGCCATGCCGGTGCCGTCAGTTGGAGTGTTTGGCGTGAGGCGCCAGCGCCTGCACTGCGGCGCCGGCGTTGACCTGCAACTGCCCGTCGGAGACCTTGCTGGTGCGCTGCATGAGCTCGCGCAACGCCTTGGCATCCATCGACGGTTGCAGCGACAACAGCAGCGCGGCCATGCCGCTGACATGTGCGGCGGCCATCGACGAGCCGGAGGTGAAGTCGTAGCGGCCGTTCGGTTGCGTGGTCAGGATGTCCTTGCCGGGCGCGCTGAGCACGCCGGGCATGGCCGGTGTTGCGCTGCTGCTGCGCACGACCAGCACGCCGGGGACGTCATTGGGAAAGCCATCCAGACGCCCGTTCGGTGGCATTGCCGCCACCACGATGCGGCCCTGTTGCACCAGCTGCTGCAGCATCTTGCTCAGCAGCGGATCGGCGGGGCCGCCCAGGCTCAGGTTGATCACGCACGCGGAGCTGTTGTCGATCGCCGCCAGCGCCTTGGCCAGGGTGAAGGTGTTGCAACGTGCGGTGGCGCCGACCGTAGGCGCGTACCAGCATGCCTTGTAGATACTCAACATGGCCTTGGGTGCCATGCCGACGATGCCCTGGTGATTGTTGCTACCGGCGGCAATGATGCCGGCCACTTCGGTACCGTGCGAATCGGTACTGGTCTTCGCCGGTGTGTCGTCGACCAGATCGTGCACCTCGCGGATGCGCGCCTTCAGGTCGGGGTGGTTGGTGTCCACGCCGGTATCGACGACGGCGATCAGCACGCCGCGGCCCTCGGTCACGGTCTGTGCGCTGGCGGCATCGGTGTCGATAAAGCCGCGTTGCATGTCCACGTACGGGTCGTTGTAGCTGGACAGCGAGGTCGTCTTTTCCGACGCATCGGCGGAGAACACCGAAAAGTCCTGCACTGGCTGCACCAGCTCCACGCCTTCGTCGTCGGCCAATGCACTGACCAGTGCATCGCGCGACACGCCCGGCGGCGGTTGCAGCACAGCGCAATACAGGCCCAGCGAGGTGATCGGCCAGGCCGAGACCTCGCGTAATTTGTAGCGCTGCTTGATGCTGTCCATGCGCGCGGCAGCCTTCTGGCCGGCGCCGTAATAGCTGGATGCGTAGCCGATAAGGCTGGAGCCGGCGCGGGCCGGCGGTGCGGCGAGCGGGTTGGCCACCGCCAGCAGGATGTCGCGGCTGCTGTCGGGCGTTTGCGCATCGGCCAGCGGCGTGGGGGTGCCGGCAACGTCCGTCACCGGCTCCTGGAGGGCTGCGGCAGCGTGCGCGTTGGAGGGCGCGCCCAGGCCGGCGAACGCGGCGATCAGGCCAATGGCGAACAGGCGATTCATGGGGCCGAGACGATCTCCGCCAGCCGGATGCCCGGGGTGGCGCGTAGTTGCTGCACGGTCTGCTGCGGCTGCGCCGGGGGCCGCGGTGCGGCCGGCACCACGGTGTAGGCGCCCATGTCGTTGGGGCCGCCGACCACCTGCAACTGCTGCGCATGCAGCAGCCGGTCCCAGTCGGCCACGGTCATCCTTGCGTCCGGCACCACGCGGATGGCGCCCTGCGGCACCGGCAAGGCCGCGACGCTGCTGAGCGTGCGGTAGTCGTGCGATGGCGATGGCGCGGGCGAGGCCAGCTTGACGCCCATCACGCCCAGCCCGATGGCCTGGACCAGCGCGGCGGCGGCCAGGGCGCGGACCGTCCAACTGCCGGAGCGGCGTGCGGCGGGCGCGCGCGCAGGTGCGCTGTGCTGCTCCGGTGCATCCAGGCGGCCGAGCAGGCGTTGCAGACCGGCGTTCGGGTCCAGCTTCACTGTCGATGGCAGCGCCAGGGCCTGGCGCAGGCGATTCTGTTGGGCGAATTCGGCGCTACACGAGGCGCACTTGGCCACGTGCGCGATCAGCCAGGTGTTTTCTTCTTCGGTGGCACTGTCCAGCAGCACCGCCGGCATCAATTCCCAGGCGTGCGAGCATTCCTTGCCAGGCGCGATGAAAAACGTCTTCATTGCATGGTCTCCGTGCAAGGGGCGCCGCCGGCCAGGCCGGGCAGCACATTGCGTAATTTGACCCGGGCGTGGAACAGCCGGGCTTTGATGGTGCCAACCGGGCACTGCATGATGTCGGCCACTTCTTCGAGCTTGTGGCCGACGCCGTAGACCAGTTCGACCACCAGGCGCTGGTCCGGCGACAGCCGTTCCATGCCCTTGTCCAGCCAGTCGCGCAGTTCGCGGTCGTCGTTGTCGTCGGCGCTGGGGGCGTGGTCTTCCACCAGGGCGGTGTCGTCGATGGCTTCGCCGTCATGCTGGCGCAGGCATTTGAGTCCGCAGCGGTAGGCGATGCCCATGATCCAGGTGGACACCTGCGAGTCGCCGCGGAAGTCGCCGGCCTTTTGCCAGGCGATCCAGAAGCAATCGTTGATGGCCTCTTCGATGATGTCCGGGCGGCGGGTCAGCCGCGACAGGAAGCGGCACAGCCGGCCGTGATAGCTGTGGTACATGCTGGCCAGCGCGTCGCGATCGCCCCCGGCCATGCGGCGCAACAGCATGCGGTCGGTGGCATCGCCCAGGGTGTCGGTGTCATTCATCGGTGCAGGCATGGCAGGTAACCCACGTCAGTGCGCGCAGGCAGGCAAAAGGTTGCGTGTGGATCAGAAGGTTCTGGCGACCGTGCCCAGCCACGGCATGTCGCCGGGGCCGCCCTGCATGCGCGGGGTGTTGCCGCTGGTCAGGATGCGCTCGGCTTTCAGCGTCCATCCGTCGCGGTTCCACTTCAGGCCCACTTGACCGTACTGATAGCGGCCCGAGCGTGCTGCACCGTAGGCCATGGCCGGAAAACGCGACGAGCCGGCACCGAGCGACAGGCTGACGTCGTTGCGCAGCGGGACGTTGGCAGTGACGTCGAACGCCACGTTCCACGGCGAGCGGTCGGCCCGCGGGAAATTGAAGGTGGACAGCGAAAACGTCAGCAGGTCGCGGTAGGACCAGGCCAGGCTGGCTTCCTGGCGGTCGAAGGTGCGGGTGGCGCGGTCGGTTGGGTAGCCGTAGTAGAGCAGGCTGGCCTGCATCTGCCAGCGGTCGTCCAGCATCCAGGCGCGCCCGACCTGGGCGGTGACCGCAACCGGATCGCTCCAGGCCGGGGACTGCAGCGCCACCGAGGTGGACACCGACCAGCCGGGGGCGGGCAGCCAGTAGCCGGCGGCCTGCACGGTGACCTTGTTGGGCGCGATCGAGATGCCTCGGTCGATCAGGCTGGAGGTCAGGGCCACTGCACCGCCGAAGTCCTTGGCCAGGGCGCCACCGCAGGCGCCGGCTGCCAGGGTGAGCAACAGCCACTGCACCAGCGTGCGGTGCCGGCGTGGTTGGCGACGCACCCGCGGTCGGCATGGTTGCTGGGCGGACGCGGCCGGTCGCGCTTCGCACCATGGGTGGCGTGCGGCACTGTCCAACAGTGCGCCCACGCAGAAACCCGCGCGGGCGCAGTCGCGTCGCGGTCGGGAGGGGAGCGGCTTGGAAGCTGGAACGGTGGGCAATGGCGTGGGCGGGTGTCAAACAGGGACGCGATGGTGCCCCAGGTCGGCGGACGAGACCACCGCTCCGGCGGCGATTGCGTCCGTATACGCGAAGGCACCGCAGCGGGCAACGCGACTCCATCCTGGCCTGCCGGGCAGCGACCGCCTGCGACGCCTGGCGGTGCATGCGGCCGGCTGGCAGGCTGCCACGGCCGGACGCGTTGGCGACCGACGCAGCCACGCGACCGGCGGAGCAAGCGATGCAGGGTGGTGCCCGCAGGGCAGGCGACCGACACCGTGGGCATGCAAGCAGGGAGCAGGTGGCGCGCCATCCGTCCGCCCCCTCGGGCGGCGACGCACCATGCCGCGTTGGCCGCGCCTACTTCAAGGTGTTGAGGTAGGCGATCAGTGCGTCGAGCTCCTTCGGGTCGTCCAGGCCGTCGTACTTCATCTTGGTGCCCGGCAGCGCCTTGGACGAGGACTGCGACAGATAGGTCTTGAGCTGGGCCGGGGTCCAGGTCCACTTGCTGTTCTTGAGCACGTCGGAATAGCCGGCAAAGTCGGCGACGGTCCCGGCTGGGCGTCCTGCCACGCCGAACAGCGATGGGCCTTTCTTGTTCTTGCCCGGTTTGACGCTGTGGCACTCACCGCATTCGGTGAGGAAGACGCCGGCGCCGTCGGCGGCGTATGCCGAGGGCACGGTCAGTGCGCCCGCCAGCATCAGGCCGGCCAACGGGGCGCACAACGCGGAGAGTTTGCGGGGTGGGTTCATGTGGATCCGTACAGGTGCGGGAGGGATCAGAAGGCCAGGTTGACCGACAAGGTGAAGCTGTCGAGATCGCGCGGATTGGTGATCGGCGGGCCACGGAAGACGTTGGAGGTACTGCCGTTGAACTTGTCGAAACGGAACCAGCCGGCGGACACGCGCAGGTTGGCCATCGAGGTGTAGGTGCCGTCCTTGCCGAATGGGGTCCAGTACAGCAGGATCAAATTGCTGGTGGTGTCCGGGATACCCACTGGCGAATAGCGCGCCGCATCGAACGAGCCGCTGTTGATCATGTGCGCGGCCAGCACGCCGTAGCTCTGCTTGAAGGCGTAGTTCATGCTGAGGGTCTGATCGCGCACGCTGCCCCGGTCCAGCGCCGGCATGGTCGGGTCGGTCGACATCAGCGGGCTGCCGTATTTGCGACGCTCGTAGATGTTGACGTAGGCCAGCGACAGCACGTGCTCGCGGGTGCCGAGGAACTGGTAGGTCAGGTCGTAGCCGAAATCGGTGAGGTCGTCGCTGGGCCCGGTTCGCAAGGGCTGGCGGCGCGTATTGAGCGCGGTCAGGCCCACCGAGAAGAACTGGCGCTTCATGTCCTTCATGTAGGCAAGACGCGCGTAACTGGTGCCGCTGAGCTTGCCCGGGTCGCCATTGACCGGCCAGCCGAGGCGGTCCTGCGCAGACGGCGACAGCGCGCTGTAGCTGCCCACTTCGCCGTACCAATTGCGGTCGTACAGGCCGTAGACGCTGGCGCCGATGACGCGGTTGGACAACGCCGAGGAGCTGAGCATGGTGGAGGCGCCGCCATTGGAGGCGGGGGTGAGCGTGGAGGCATTCGGCAATACGTGCACCGGGTCGGAAATGCCCGGGTTGTTGTTGACGCTGACGCCGATCATGGTGTCCTTGCCCGCCATCTGGAACGGCTTGCTGACAAAGCGCAGATCGACGTCGTCCAGGCGCGTGTCGAAGGTCGCATTGCCGCTGTTGTTGGAGCGGATCTTCGAATAGCCACCGATGTTGTCGTTGAGGCGGCCGCCCAGATACAGATCGGCCTCGCGCAGGCGCGAGGTGCTGTCGCCGCGGCTGGGGTTGTTGCGCGACCAGGTGAGCTGGCCGGACACCGGGATCTTGGTGCCTTCGCCATCGGTATCGGTAAAACCGCCGAGCTTGAAGCGCATGCCGTAGGGCGTGAGCGAGGGGCCATACGAACCGACATGGCAATCGGCGCAGGACGAGCCGGTCTGGCGCGCGAACGAGGGAATCGCCTGCGCCTGCGTACTGGCCAGTAGCAACAAGGGGCCGGACACGCACAACAAGGACGTCAGGCGGGCGGTACGCGTCGCGGTGCAACGCGGGGCGGGCTGGAAAGCGGGCATGGAAAGTCCTTGTTCGACGGTGCGGGATGCAGCAGTGCGGGAATGGGCGAAGAGACGGATCGCAGGCGGCCGGGCATGGCGGTTCATGCGTGCTTGCCCGGCAAGACGCGACGCAGCAGGCCGTCGCGCAGGACCAGGTGATGCCAGAGCGCGGCGCCGATATGCAGCAGCACCAGCGCCAGCAGCGCCCAGGCCGCATTCAAGTGCCAGGTGCCCAGGGTGTCGCCGAGGTCGCCATCCGGCGCGACCAACGCGGGCAAGGGAGCGCCGAAGAAAGACACTTGCTTGCCGTAGGCGCTGCTCAGCGACCAGCCCAGCAAGGGCAATGCGAGCATCAGGCCGTACATCGCCAGATGCGTGGCGCCAGCGGCCAGGCGCATCGGCAGCGACGCGGGCGGGCCGGGCGGCAATCTGCGCAAACGCAGGCGCAACCCGATGCGTAATGCAAACAGCACCAGCACCAGCAAGCCAAAGTGGCGATGGCCTTCCAGCAGCCACTGACGCAGTGCGCGGCCATCCAGCTCGGCGCGCAGCAGGATCAGCGTGGCGGCCATGGCCAGGCACAGCACGGTGAGCCAGTGCAGCACGCGCATCGCTTTGGGCAAGGGCAGCACGCGCGCAGCTGCGGGCGCCTGTTCTGCCAGGGGCACGGTGTCTGTACCGTTGACGGGAGCGCTGGCGGGCGCCGGGGGGGAGGAACGCATCTGATCTGTCTTCCGGTGGTGGTGGTTGGTTTCCGGCTGCGCACCGCGCGGCCAGGCCTGGCTCCCCACGCCGGCCGAACGGCGGCCAGGTGAACGTGCACCGATGGGTGCGGCGATGTCGGAAAAAGGTTGCGTCGTGATGGCGATTGGTTCGCACGTGCCGCACACCGAAGCGCTGCGCCAGGGTCGGCTGCGCTTGCGCGCACAGCGCTTCGCAGGGCCGCGGCCGCGCGCAACCTTTCGCGTCACCCGACGCACTCAGGCATGTCGCACTACGTGCAGTCAGCGGTTACGCCTCTCTAATCATGGCTATCGAACGCATCCAGTTGCATACCCACGGTGACGATCGCGGGCTGCTCATTTCATTGGAGCAGCAGCGCAATGTTCCGTTCGAGATCCGCCGCGTGTATTACCTGTTCGGCACGCGCCACGACGTGCACCGCGGCCAGCACGCGCATCGCCAGCTCAATCAATTCGCCGTGGCCTTGCACGGCTCGGTGACGATCCTGCTCGACGAAGGCCACGGCAATGGCCCCAGCGAAGTGGTGCTGGACGACCCATCGCAAGGCCTGCTGCTCGGCCGCATGGTGTGGCGCGACCTGTACCGCTTCAGTGCCGACTGCGTGCTGATGGTGCTGGCCGACCAGCTTTACGATCCTGGCGACTACATTCTGGATTACGACCAGTTCGTGAGCGAAGTGCGCAATGGCACCGTGCTGCAAGCCCGCAGGCTGGAAGCATGAGCGCACCGAAGCAACTGGTGATTGTCGGCGCGGGCGAGTTCGCGCAGATCGCCTGCGAGTACTTCCAGCACGACAGCCACTACACGGTGGCGGCCTTCAGCGTGGAGCGCGCTTTTCTGCTGCAGCCCTCAGTGGCCGGGTTGCCGGTGGTGGCGTACGAAGAACTGGAGCAACGCTACCCGCCGCAAGACTACGCGGTGTTCGTGGCGATTCCTGCAACGCAACTCAATCGCCTGCGCACCCGTTTCTTCCAGGATGTGCTGCGGCGCGGCTATCGCTGCGCGACGTATGTGAGCTCGCGCGCATTCGTCTGGCAAAACGCGCAGATCGGCGCCAACTGCTTCATCTTCGAGGGCAATGTCGTGCAGCCGTTCACCCGCATCGGCGACAACTGCGTATTGTGGAGCGGTAACCATATCGGCCACCGCACGGTGGTGCAGGATCATGTCTTCATTGCCTCGCATGCGGTGATTTCCGGCTATTGCGAGATCGGGCAGGGCAGCTTTATCGGGGTCAACGCCACGCTCAGCGACAAGGTGCGCATTGCCGCAGACAACGTCATCGGTGCCGGCGCGCTGGTGACGCGACATACCGAAGCCGAGCGCGTGTACGTGGGCTCGCCGGCACGCGCGGTGGCGGGCAGATCCAGCTTCGATGTGGAGCTCTGAGCGGTGTTTGCCTGGAAAAAACGCGGGCTTGTGTTCGATGTCGCCCGCCATGGGGTGGGCGGCTGGATGCACCATGCCGCACTGACGCCAACACCGCATCGCTTGTCTGCTCAGGTGCTGCGTGTGTACGCCGGCTTTCGCGATGCGCAGGGCGTGAGCCGGATCGGCTACGTGGATGTGCGCGCCGATGCGCCAACGCAGATCGTCGGCGTCAGCAAGCAGCCTGTGCTCGACATTGGCCGTGATGGGTGTTTCGACGACAACGGCATGATCCTGGGCGATGTGGTCGCCGGGCCGGACGGGCTGTACCTGTTCTATGTCGGGTTCCAGCGCGTGGCCAAGGCCAAGTTCCTCGCCTTTACCGGGCTGGCGGTGTCCTGCGATGGTGGCGAGAGCTTCCAGCGCCGGCAGGAAACGCCGCTGCTCGATCGCGCCCCTGGGCGCAGCACGATTGCCGCGGTGCATTCGGCACGCTACGACGATGGCCGCTGGCGGTTGTGGTACGCGGTGGGCGATGACTGGGAAACGATTGGCGGCCACCCCTATCCGCGTTACCACATCCGCTACGCACAGACCGACGACCTGCGTTGCATTCCCACCGACGATGTTGTGTGCCTGCGCCCACGCGGCGACGAATACCGCATCGGGCGTCCGCGCGTGTATCGGTTCGGCGAGCGCTACGTGATGTATTTCACCCGTGGCGACCTGAAGGGCGGCTACTTTCCCGGCATCGCCTTCAGTGGCGACGGGGTGCACTGGGAGCGCGACGACCGTCGATTGGGGCTTGCATTGTCCAATGAAGGCTGGGATGCGCAGACGCTGTGCTACCCCGCCTTGATTCGGCGCGGCGAGCGCGTGTTGATGTTCTATAACGGCAACGCGATGGGGCAGGCGGGCTTCGGCCTGGCAGAGGCGGCGTTGCCGGTTGCGTTGCAGGACTGCGATGTTTTCGGTTAGGTCTTACGTGCCGGGCGATGCGCCGGCGTGGGACGCCCTGGTGGCGTCATCGCGCAATGGCAATCTGCTGCATCGGCGTGACTATATGGACTATCACGCCGAGCGCTTCGTGGATGCGTCCGTGTTGGTTGAACGTGGGGGCGCGGTGGTGGCGGTGCTCCCGGCCAATGTGCAGGGCAGTTGCGTCAGCAGCCACGCCGGGCTCACCTATGCCGGGCTGCTGTCGTCGATGGCGCTGCGTGCCGGCGCCACCTTGCAGGTGTTCGAGCAGATTGCCGCGCACTACCGCGCGCTAGGCGTGCGCGAGGTCATCTACAAGCCGGTGCCGCATATCTTTCATGCCTACCCGGCCGAAGAACAGCTGTACGCGCTGCATCGGCTGGGCGCGCAGCTGTGCCGGCGCGATTTGTCGTCGGTGATTGCGCTACGCGAGCGGCCTGCATTCAGTGCCGAGCGGCAGCGTTCCATTGCCAAGGCGCGCAAGGCTGGGGTGCAGGTCCAGCGCGGGACCCAGCTCGTCGAATTCCATGCGCTGCTGACCCAGGTCCTGCAGCGGCATGGCGTGGCACCGACGCATCGGCTGGATGAGCTTCAACTGCTGCAACGCCGGTTCGCGCAGCAGATCGTGTTGCATGAAGCGCGCGCTGATGGGCAATTGGTCGCAGCCGCGTTGGTCTTCGACTTCGGTCGCTGTGTGCATACCCAATACCTGGCGGTCTCCGAACAGGGCCGCCGGCTGGATGCGTTGAGCTTGCTGCTGGCCGACCTCATCACCGATGTCTACGCGCAGCGCGCCTATTTCAGTTTCGGTATCTCCACCGAACAGGGCGGGCAGGTGCTCAACGAAGGTTTGGTGGAACAAAAGGAACGCTTCGGCGCGCGTGCCGTGGTGCAGGATGTCTATCGATGGTTGATGTAATGGATGTGCCTTTCCTGGATTTGCGTGCAGTCAATGCACGCTATGCCGATGCGCTCAAGACCGCAGCGGCGCGTGTCATCGATGCCGGCTGGTATGTGCTCGGCCAAGAGCTGGCCGCGTTCGAGGACGAATTCGCCAGTTATTGCGGCACCACGCAGGCAATCGGCGTGGGCAATGGGCTGGATGCGTTGGCGTTGATCCTGCGGGGCTACCGTGAGCTGGGGGTCTTGCGCGAAGGCGACGAAATCATCGTGCCCGCCAACACCTTCATCGCGACATTCCTGGCGATCAGCCAGAACCATCTTGTGCTGGTGCCGGTCGAGCCGGACCCGGTCACGTTCAACATCGACCCGGCAAGGGTGGAGAAGGCGATCGGGCCCCGCACGCGCGCGATCATGGCAGTGCACCTGTATGGGCAGTTGGCTGAGATGCAGGCCCTGCAGACCCTGGCCCATCGCTACGGCCTGCTGCTGATCGAGGATGCCGCTCAAGCGCATGGTGCACGCGCACACGGGCGGCGCGCCGGTGCGTTCGGCGATGCGGCGGCCTTCAGTTTCTTCCCGACCAAGAACCTGGGTGCACTGGGCGATGGCGGCGCAGTCACGACCTCGGATGCACGTCTGGCCGAGTGCATTCGCGCGCTGCGCAACTACGGCTCGGAAGTGAAGTATCACCATCTCTGCCAGGGGGTGAATTCGCGTCTGGATGAAATGCAGGCTGCGTTCCTGCGCGTCAAGCTGGGCTATCTGGAGGACGAGATCGCGCTGCGGCGCGCAGTGGCGCAGCGGTATCTGCACGGTATCTGCAACCCGCTGGTCATGCTGCCCGCGCCGGTGGCCGAGCAGCAGCACGTCTGGCATCTGTTCGTGGTACGCAGCCCGCAGCGCGATGCCTTGCAGGCACATCTGTTGCGGCAGGGCATCCACACGCAGATCCATTACCCGGTGCCGCCGCACCGGCAGCCTGCATATGCCTCGCTGGGCGAGGCCTGCCTGCCGCTGAGCGAACAGCTGCACCGGGAAGTACTGAGCCTGCCGATGGGGCCGGCGTTGGACGATGCAGCAGTTGCGCAGGTGATCGCGGCCTGTCAATCGTTCGGCAGCAACACATGAATCTCGTGCGCAGCAGCGCCTACACCGGCGTTGCGACGCTGGCCAAGCTGCTGGCGGCATTGGTGGTGGTCAAGCTGGTCGCCGTCGACGCCGGTCCGCAGGGCGTGGGCCGGCTTGGCCAGTTCCTCAACCTGATGTCGGTGCTGGCGGTATTGGCCGGTGGCGGCATCAGTGCCGGCATCGTCAAGTATGTAGCGCAGTACCGCGACGATGCGCCCGCGTTGGCGCGCTTGCTGAGTGCGGCGCTCTTATACGCATTCTGCGCGGCCTGCGTGATCGCACTGCTGGCGGTGGTCTTCAGTGGAGCGATTGCCGAGCGCCTGCTGGGCGATGCGAGCTACCGCCCGCTGATCTGCGTATTGGCAATCGCGCAGCTGGGAATCGCACTGCTCAATTACCTGCTGGCGCTGATCAACGGCTTCATGGATGTACGGCGGCTCGCCTTCGTGCAGACGACAGGCGCCATGCTGAGCGTTGCCTTGGTGGCGTGGCTCTCCAGCCGGGCGCAATTGCACGGGGCGCTGTTGGCGCTGGTCCTGGGGCAGGTGCTGTGGCTGCTGGCGGCGGTCCCTGCGCTGCGGCGTAGCCCCTATTTTCAACCTGCAATGTGGCGGATGCGCTTTGACGCGCAGATGACCCATCGGCTGGCGGCATTTTCGCTGATGACGCTCACCTCGACACTGGTGCCGCAGCTGGTGACCATCGTGGTGCGCCATCATCTCGCGGCGCGGTTCGGTTGGGAGCAGGTGGGCTACTGGCAGGCGGTCAGCCGGGTCTCCGATGCCTATCTGCTGTTCTTCACCACCGCCATCAACGTGTACTACCTGCCCAAGCTGGCATCGCTGCAAGACGGCGCGGGTCTGGGCAGCGAGCTGCGCAGCGCGTATCGCTACGTCATGCCGGCGGTGATCGTGGTGGCGCTGGGCGTGTATGTAGGCCGCGATTGGGTGACCTGGCTACTGTTCGATATGCAATTTGCCGCTGCAGCGCCCTTGTACGGCCCGCAGCTGCTGGGCGATGTCATCAAGGTTGCGGCGTTCGTGCTGTCGTACGTGATGCTGGCCAAGGCGATGACGCGGCTGTTCGTGATCTCCGAATGCGTGTTCGCAGCGAGCTATCTGGCGCTGGTGTACGTGTTCACCGCGTGGTTCGGGCTGATCGGTGCGATGTACGCCTTCGCCGCCAACTACGTGCTGTATCTGTTGTTCAACATCGTGGTGGTGCGACGCTATCTGGAGCGGGCGGCATGAACGATCAGGCGCCGGTATCGGCACGTGCACGCTGGCCGTTGGTGTCGGTGCTGATTCCGGCGTTCAACCATGCGCGTTTCGTGCAACGTTGCCTGGACAGCGTCCTGGAAGACCCGTACCCATGCAAGGAGATCGTGATCATCGACGATGGCTCCAGCGATGCCACTGGCGAAAAGATCAGCCAGTGGATCAGCGAGCATGGGCATCGGCTACCGGTGCACTTCGTGCAACGCGAGAATCGGGGAGTTGCCGCCACCCTCAACGAACTGGCATTGCGCGCGCGGGGAGAGTATCTGCGGCTTGGTGCAAGCGACGATTACTTGTTGCCCGGCGGGCTGGACGCGCAGGTACGCTATCTGCGCGGACATCCGCAAAAGCTTGCGGTGATCGGCGATGCCCGCGTGGTCGATGCGCATGGCCAATTGCTGCATGGCAGCGCCATGCGCGATCTGCATCGGGTCGACAAGAGCCTGTACTGCTCCGAATCCGGCATCCGGCATGCGGTGATACGGCAGTGGGCTGTCAGCGGCGCGGTGGCGCTGCTACGGCGCAGTGCGTTCGACGCGCGCAGCGGCTGGGACGAGTCGCTACGAATCGAAGACTGGGATTTCTTCCTGCGCCTGGTTGCAGGCGATGCACTGGGCTTCATCGATCTGCCGGTATGCGCCTACCGCCTGCATGGCGGCAACCTCAGCAAGACCGCAAACGTGCCGGCACGCATCGCCAACCTGAGCGAGTCGCGGCAAGTGGCGTTGCGTTGCGCACCATTGTTCGATGCGCCCTATCGCACACTGCTGTATGCGCAGGCGCGCTACATCGCAGCCAAGGTGGAATTCCTGCGGCGCCGGCCGCACCGTGTAGCCGCGCATCTAGTGGTCTATGCATGGTTGTCGCTGTCTGCCAGATGGCGTCCGAAACGTGCCGTGCGTGCGGTGGAGCTTGCATGATCGCACTGTTGCGCCGCCCGGCGACCTATCTGGCATTGCCCATGTTGCTCAGCTGCGCGTTGACGTGGCTGACCTATGCGCTACCCGACGGCTACCTGGCAGGCATCGTGCTGCTGGCGCTTGCGGCAGCGGCCACCTTCGCGCTCGACGCGCTGCTGCGCACACAGCTGCCGTCGGTCGAGCGCTTTCGCCACTACCGGTACGCCGGTACCCGCGATGCATTCCTGGCGATGGGGCTGGCCGCGGCGGTGACGGTGTTCTGTATCGCCGACGTGCTGCTGTTTCCCATTCCGTTGTTCAGCGATCCAGCGTCGTACGCCACCTTGAGCCCTGCGCGTGCGCATGTGCGGCACATCTCCAATATGTGCTGGATCCTGCCACCGATCGCCCTGCTGTGCGTGCGCCATCGTGGCTTGCGTGCGGCGATGGTGACGTTGGGGTTTGTATTTCCCATCGTGGTGATCGATCGCAACCGCATCTTCGCTGGCCTGTTCTCCTTCGTGCTGGTGATGCTGTTGCGGCGCGACCCGGCGCGTCGGCTGCCGTGGAAGACCATCGGCCTGCTGGTGCTGGCCGGTGGTGGCGTGTTTTCGATGCTCGGCGCGTTGCGCTCCGGTTCCCTGGCCACCGTGGCGTTGCCGTTCAGTGCGTTCTACCGTGCCATGCCGCAGGGCCTGCAATGGTTGCTGCTCTACATCAGCGCAGGGCCTTATAACTTCGGTGCGATGTTGGCCAAGGGCTACGTCAACGCCAGCTTCCTGGTCAATCAACTGGTGCCGTTCAGTGGTTCGATCGCCACTGCCGGCACCAGCATTCCGCTGGATGCGCCCAATATCAATGTCGGCACCGAGTTCTTCCCGTTCCTGATGGCGTGGGGCGCTGCCGGTGCCTTGCTTGCGCTATTGGCCTTGTACGCCGGGCTGGTCTGGAGCGTGCGCCGGCTCCATGGCTCGCTGTCGATCTTTCACGTGCTGATCTTCCTGCGCATCGCCTATGCCTGCCTGATGTCGCCCTTTGCGCCACAGGCGTTCACCTGGACCAACTTCGGCTTCATCGCGCTGTGCCTGGTGCTGC
The DNA here is from genome assembly GCF_041475645.2 of Xanthomonas sp. NCPPB 3569. NCBI lineage: Bacteria > Pseudomonadati > Pseudomonadota > Gammaproteobacteria > Lysobacterales > Lysobacteraceae > Xanthomonas > Xanthomonas sp. NCPPB 3569. The sequence goes on along the minus strand of NZ_CM192969.1, from coordinate 2,201,117 downwards.
ATGCCTGCACGGTGCTGTTGCCCAGCCGCCTGTCCCCACACCCGTCTGCCGCGTAAGCGTGCAGCACGCCATCCATCGCCCCGTTGCAGAGCCGCGCCCATGCATCAACACGACGAAATCTACCTGATCGACCTGTGGCGCATCCTGCGCCGGGAATGGCGTTGGGCAGCGGCAGCGCTGCTCGTGGTGCTGGGCCTGACGTTCGCCTTTACCCGCTTGGCCAAACCGCAATGGGAGGCCACCGCGTGGATCCAGGTGGGCGAAATCGGCCCGACCCCTGCTGGCCGCGACCCCAAGGTCGAACCGTTTCAGCGCGTGATCGATCGCATGAAAACGCGGCTGTTTCAGGATGCGGTGCTGCGTCAGGCGCAGGTGCCGCTCGATGGCCGCGCCGCGCAGCTGTATCGCGGCAGCCTGAAGCCGGACCCCGACCCGTACGCCAATCTGATCGGTGTGACCATCCGCGCCGAGTCGGCGCAGCAGGCACGCACGCTGGCCATGGCCACCGTCACCCAGCTGCGGATGCTGCACGGCGACACCAACGCAGCTGCGCTGGAGCTTGCGCGCGCGCGCCTGCAAGGCTTGAGCGAGGATCTACGCGCGGCCACCAGCAATCGCGAGCAGCTGCAGCGGCAGTTGCAGGCCGGGCAGGGAGCGGCTTCGGCCACACCCACGCAGGTACTGGCGGGCGTGTTGCTGACCGACAGCAACACCACGATTCGCGCCTTGAAGAGCGAGCGCGACGACCTTGTTGCCCGGCTCACCACGCGTTACACCTACCAGACCTCGCTGGCGTGGCCGCTGTATGTGCCCGACCGCCAGGCATTTCCGAACGCGAGCACGGTTTGGGCAGCGGGCCTGCTTGCCGGGGCGGGACTGAGCGTGCTGGTCGCGCTGCTGCGCAATGCGGTGCGTCGTCGTGCGCGGACTCGTGCACCGACTGGTGCGTGACGCTGCAGTGGGACCTTGGCGCAACCGTGGCGAATGGGTCTGCGCAAGCAGCAGGCCCCGGGCGATATGAGAGCGAAGGTGAAGCCGTGCATCGCATGTGTCGCGGTAGCCAATGCCGGCATGTCGGGTGTGATTGCCTGAGCCAGCTCGGCCACCATCCACCGCGCTGCAACCAAACCGGCACCATCGCGCACTCACGGGTCTATCAAAACGATGCCGCGTTGGGCGTTGCGACCGGAGAGCGTGGTGAAAACATCAGGACGGGTCTGGGAGGCTGTGCATGTCGTCACTCAGTGAGCATGCGGCGCGGGGCGGCACGGTCGCGCCGGAGCAACTGCTGGAAACGCAACGTGCGTTCGACAGCGTTGCTCCAGACTACGATGGTCCCCGCGGCAACAACGCGCTGATCCAGCGCATGCGCACCACGCTGTGGGACACGGTCGCGAGCGAGTTGCCGGTGGGGTCGCGGCTGGTCGATCTGGGCTGCGGTACTGGCCTGGATGCTGGCGAATTCGCACGCCGCGGATATTCCGTGCTGGCCACCGACTGGTCGCCGGCAATGGTCGAGCGCACCCGCCAGCGCGCTGCCACGCACGGGCTGCAAGAACGCCTCACCGCCGCACATGTCGGCATCCAGCAACTCGATCGGCTGGAAGGCAGCTTCGATGGCATGTACTCCAACTTCGGCCCGCTCAATTGCGCGCCGGATCTGCCGGCCGTCGCCGCGCAATGCGCGCGCCTGCTGCGCCCGGACGGCTGCCTGGTGTTTTCGGTGATCGGACGGATCTGCCCGTGGGAAATCGGCCATTACGCCTTGCGCGGGCGCTTCAGGCGCGCGGCGGTGCGTGCCGCCAAAGGAGCAATTGCGGTGGGCATGAACGGCCACACCATCTGGACCTGGTACCACCTGCCGCGCGAGTTCTACCGCGCATTCGAAACGCATTTCGTGCTGGACAGCTACCGCGCCTTGAGCCTGTTCCTGCCGCCGCCGTATCTGGTGGAGTTTTGCGAACGCAATCCACGCCTGTCCGAGCGCCTGGGACGCTGCGACGACCGCTGGGGCGGGCTGCCATTGCTGCGCGACATGGGCGATCACTTCCTGATCGTGATGCGCAAGCGCTGAGGGGAGCGGTCGATGGCCATGGCCGATGTCTGCCTGCACGGCGCACGCGCGATCACCGAGGCGGGTCTCTCGCGTGCCGCAGTGACCATCCGTGCGGGGCGCTTCGGCGGCACGCTCGGCACCGGTACCGTGCGCATGGATCTGCAAGGGCATGTGTTGGCGCCAGGCCTGATCAATGCGCACGAACATCTGCAGGTCAACTGCGTACCGCCGCTGCCGCAGGCCGCACCGTTCCGCAACAGCTATGCGTGGATCGAGGCATTTCAAGCGCATTTTCAGCATCCGGACGTGGCCGCCGCACTGCGTGTGCCCAAGGCGGTACGGCTGCGCCATGGTGGTCTGAAGAACCTGTTGGCCGGCGTCACCTGCGTGGCCCAGCACGATCCATGGCACGCCGCGCTGGATGAAGGCAACTTCCCGGTGAGCCTGTTGCGCGACTTCGGCTGGAGCTACGCATTGGGCTGGACAGGCTATGGCCCGCCCGTACAACACAGCTTTGCCGCGACCCTGCCAGCGCACCCCTGGATGATCCATCTGGCCGAAGGCACCGATGCGGTGGCGCGTGCCGAGCTCGACGAACTCGACCGGCTCGGCTGCCTGGCCGCCAACACGGTGGTGATCCACGGCGTGGGCATGGGTGAACAAGATATCGAGCGGGTGATCGCGCGTGGCGCAGCCGTGGTGTGGTGTCCTTCCAGCAACCAGGCGCTGCTCGGCCGCACGCTCGATCCGTGGCGCTTGTGCATGGCCGGCCGGTTGGCGCTGGGCAACGATTCGCGCGTCAGCGGCGCGCGCGACCTGCTGGAAGAACTGCGGATCGCCAGCGCGAGCGGGCTGGCACCGGACCAACTGCTTGGCATGGCCACCGGTGACGCCGCGCGTATCCTGCGCATGCCGACACGTGGGCGCCTTGCGCCTGGAGCCACTGCGGATGTGTTGATTGCGCGCGACCGCGGCGGCGAGCCTGCCAGCAGCATCATTGGTTGCACGCGCAGCGACCTGCGTGCGGTGATTCGCGATGGCAAGCCGCGCATCGCCGATCCGGATTTTGCACCGTGGTTCGACGCAGCCGGCATCCAGACGGTGCCGGTGTTGCTGGATGGACGGCCAAAATTGCTCGACGCCGCGCTGGCCGATCCGGCGGTGCTGGCGCTCGAACCTGGTCTTCAGCTGTTAACGCAGGAACAGCCGGCGCAGACCACCGCGCAGGCGACTCACGCGCTGGCTGCCAACGGGGCGCTTGCATGAGCGCAGTGCCGGTGCTCGAGCCAGCTGCCGCTTACGCGCTGTGGGCGCAGGCGTATCCACCGCACGCGCACAACCCGGTGATGCTGGCCGAAGAGCGCGCCATGCTCGCATTGATGCCGGCCAGCCTGCAGGGCCAGCACGTGCTGGACGCCGGCTGCGGCAGCGGCCGCTACATGCTGCATGTGTTGCGCCGTGGCGCCCGGCGAGTGACCGGGGTCGATCTGTCGCCGCAGATGCTGCACCGTGCCGGTGCCGAGCTCGCACAGGACTGGCCGGCCGCACGCATCGCTTTGCAACAAGGCAGCCTGGATCATCTGCCGCTGGCCGATACGGTGGCCGACCTGAGCGTGTGCGGTCTGGTGGTGGGTCACCTGCAACAGTTGTGGCCGGCGCTGGAAGAACTGCATCGCGTCACCCGTGTCGGCGGCATCGTGTTGTGCAGCGACGTCCATCCGATCGGCCACGCGCTGGGCTGGCGGCGCGACTTCAAGGCCGATGGGCAACGCTATGCGGTCCGCCATACCCAGCATCTCTACAGCCACTGGCATTGGGCATGCACCGCGCTCGGGTTCGCGATCGAAGCCGTCTCCGAGCCGATGCTGGACCCCGCGGACATCCCGGCCGGTGCGCGTTTCGACCAGATGGCGTTGCAGGTGCCGGTTGCGCTGGTGCTAAGGCTGAGACGGGTCGCGTGAGCAAGATCTTGAACACCGCAGTGGCGTCCTGTGCGTTGGGTACGACCCGTCAGGGGCACGCTGCGGCCGCAGCGGTACACGGCAGCGACGTTGCGTCGATCTGCGTTCATACACTGCCGGCCCAATGAGCCTGCACGTCGCACACCTGAACCTGGTTCCCACGCCCGATGGCCTGAGCGCGGAGCAGGTATTCGCCCAATGGCCATCGTTGGCAGATATCGCCGAAGCTGTCGCCAGTGCTGGCGTGCAGGTGTCGGTGATCCAGGCCTCTGCCTTGGACATCCGGCTGCGCCGCGCGGGCGTGGACTATCGCTTCGCCGATCTGCACCAGCGTGGCAGCGCAGTCCGCGCGCGTACGCTTGCCGCCTTGCTGCACGAGATCGCTGCCGATGTGCTGCATGTGCATGGTCTGGAATTTGCCGGCGACGCGCGGCGCCTGGCGCGCCTGCTGCCGCAGTTGCCGATCCTGCTGCAGGATCATGCCAACCGGCCACCACGCTGGTGGGCCAGGCGCGTGTGGCGCGCACGCTACGCGGCCGCAGCTGGCATCGCGTTTACTTCGCTGGAGCTGGCGCAGCCGTTCGTGCGTGCGCGCCTGTTTGGCCGCAGCACGCAGCTGTTTGCCATCCCCGAATCCAGCAGCCGCTTTACCGCTGGCGACCGATTGCAGGCACGCGAGCAAACGCGCGTGCACGGCGACCCATGTGTGGTGTGGATCGGCCATTTCAGTCCAGCCAAGGATCCGCTCTGCGTACTCGACGCGGTGGCCATGGCGGCGCGTCTGTTGCCCGGTCTGCGGTTATGGTGCGTGTTCGACCAGGCGCCACTGCTGGCGCAGGTGCAGCAGCGCCTGCGCGCCGACCCACGGCTTGCCGGATGCGTCCACTTGCTCGGCAAGGTCGAGCACGCACGCGTTCAGGAACTGCTGCGTGCGGCGGATGTATTCGTGTCTGCCAGCCATGCAGAAAGTTGCGGTTATGCCGCACTGGAAGCCTACGCCTGCGGCTGCCTGCCGCTGCTGACGGCCATTCCATCGTTTCGTGCGCTCAGCGATGACGGCGCAGTGGGCGAGTTGTGGCCGGTCGGCGATGCATCGGCATTGTCGGAACTGTTGCTGCGCGTCAGTCGGCAACGCCCCTCGCGTGCACTGGTACGCGCCCATTTCGACGCGCGCCTGTCGTTTGCCGCGGTGGGCCGGCGCTGGGCGCAGGCTTATGCGCAATTACGCACGACCCAGCCGGAGTGCACCGCATGAAGCTGGCATTGGTGGTGCCAGGTGGCGTGGATCGGAGCGGGGAAGTCCGCGTGATCCCGGTGTTCCTGACCTTGATCGAGTGGCTGGCACGCAGCCATGACGTACACGTGTTCGTGCTGCATCAAGAGCCGCAACCGGGCACCTGGCACCTGCGCGGTGCCACGGTGCATAACATCGGCGCGCGCCGCACGCGGCTGCGCGCGATTGCCGCCATCTGCGATGAGCACCGGCGCGCACCGTTCGCCGTGATTCAGACGATTTTCTCCGGCTACTGCAGCTTGATCGCGGTGACCGCCGCCAAGCTGTTGCGCCGTCCGAGCATGGTGCATATCGCCGGCGGCGAGCTGGTTGCCCTGCATCGCATCGGTTATGGCGGCCGCCGCAAATGGCGCGGGCGTCTGCGCGAGGCGGTGATCCTGCGGCTTGCCGACCAGGTAACGGCGGCCAGCGCGCCCATCATCGATTCGCTGCAGGCACTGGGCATCGCTGCGCAACGCGTGCCGCTGGGCGTGGATCTGCGCGCCTGGCCACCGGCAGCGCCGCGCGCCCGCACCGGGCCGACCGCGCGCCTGCTGCATGTGGCAAGCCTCAATCCGGTCAAGGATCAGGCCACCTTGTTGCAGGCAATGGCCGCGCTCAAGCGCGCCGGCGTTGCCTTCACCCTGGACATGGTGGGCGTCGACACCTTGGACGGTGCCATGCAGCGCCTGGTGCAGCAGCTCGGCCTGCAGCAACAGGTGCGTTTCCTCGGCTTCAAGACCCAGCGCGCGTTGCGTCCGATCATGCTGTCGGCCGATCTGCTGGTGCTGTCCTCGCTGCACGAAGCCGGGCCGCTGGTGCTGCTGGAGGCTGCCGTTGCGGGGATTCCTACGGTAGGAACTGCGGTGGGGCATCTGGTCGAATGGGCTCCTGCCTGCGCATTGGCGGTGCCGCCGGGCGACTGGGCCGGAATGGCAGAGGCCATCCGCCAGGTCCTCGGCGACGACGAACTGCGCTTGCGCCTAGCCTGGGCGGCGCAGTGCCGCGCCGTGCGCGAAGATGCTGCATTGACCACACGCCTGTTCGAGCAGGTGTATCGCCAGCTGTGCGAGCAGCGGCCGCTGCCTCACCTGCGCTGATGTGCGCGGCAAGGCAGGGCGCTATCGTCGGTGATCCCGTGCGCCCGTGCTTCGAGTGAGGAGCGTGCTGGTGACAACAGTCCTTGGTGCAGGCTCACGCCGGTTGCAGATAGCCATCCAGTGCCGCACGCACCACGTACAACATGTCCGTGCGCGGTACCGGTCTGGTCAGGCGCGTCACCAGGCGCCGCGCCTGGGTGTGGCGCACCCACGGCTGATCCTGCAGCCATAGTTGGGTCTGCAGCATGTCGGCGCGCTCCCTGCGGCTTTCTGCCGAAGGCACCACACGGCTGTGCAGATACTGCCGGGCTTCGGCCAACGAACGCGACCATTCGATACCAGGCAGCGCCGATAACCAAAGATTCGAGCACGATGCGGCAGTGAGCGTTTGCCGGGCTGCTAGCATGCGCAGCAGCGCAGGACAGTCGGCATGCAGGCGCGCCATCACCGCGGCCGGCACCACGGCGCGGTAATAACGCTGCAGCAACAACAGTGGCGGCAACGCCCACCATGGCGGCATGGCGCTGTCTTCCCACAAGTGCTCCCAATCGCGCGGGCCCATGCGCGTTGCCAGCAAGGCAAGGTCATGCAGATGCATCAGGCGAATGGTGCGGTGGCAGATGCCGCCGGCCGCATGCAGCAGCAGATGACACATCAATGCGCCGATCGATGGATAGGGGTTCAAGCCCGGTTGCGGCCGCTCCGGCTGGATTCTTGCAGTGATTTCCACAGTCCGCACCGGCAAGCGCTCCTGGATGCGCGTGTGCAGCTCGATATTGATCGGCGCATCTCGGTGTTCGCCCAGTCCGGCCACTGCCTCGCCGTGCTGCGGCTTGAAGACCTGGTGCTTCCACTGCTGGAAGGAAGCGACATAGCCGAGTGCGCACAACAACGCCGCCGCTGCAGGCGCGTCGTCGGGTTCCACCAGCAAATCGAGATCGGCCATTGGGCGGTCGCCAGGCAGATACACCCCCAATCGATGCAAGGCGGCGCCCTTCAGACCCACCAGCGCAATGCCCTCGTTGCGGGCAGCGGCATCGATACGCGTCAGCAGCAGCGCAATACGCCGATGGCGGTCCTCGACATGGCTGCGCTGTTCGCCCAGGAAGGCATTCCATTCGGCGTTCTGCCACAACGAGCGGCGCTGCAACAGTGGCGAAATGCCGTGCGCGGCCGCCGCCGCTGCCGCCAGCTGCCACTGCAGCCGGTCCCATTGCGGCACTGCATCGCCCGGCTGGGCGAGCTCCACAGCCAGCCGTTCGGTCGCCGTGTGCAGGCGGTGCTTGATGGTGCGAAGGGAAGGGGGCATGCGCGTGGTCCGGTCAGACAAAGTGTCGAAGGAAGCGTGTGGGAACGATCGAGCGCTAGCCCACCAGGACGGTGCTCTGTTGCCGTGGCTGACGCGCAGCACCGGGGGGCATCGGCTCGCTGCGGTGCCGGCTTTCACCGGCGATCAAGGCAGACCAGCGTGCTTCCAGTTGCTCCGACGCCTGCGTGAACGCGTCCGCCGTCATCGCAGCACGCGCCTGTTGCAGATCGACCTGTGTGTGCAGCAGATCGCGGACGCTGCGATAGAACTCGGAGTCGTACGCGCCACGGAACATCATCGCCAGGTCGTCGCTATCCTGCCAATGCGTCTTGCTGCCCAGCTGATTCTTCACTTCCTCGTAGAACTTGGTGCCGGGCAGGGGATACGACACGCTGACTCCGATGATGTCCGGATTGGCCTGCGTCACCAGTGCGCGCGTGGCCAGGATGTCGTCGAGCTCCTCGCCCAGATAGCCCAGCTGGATGAAGAAGCCCACGCGGATGCCGTGCGTTCCCAGGCGCTCGCGCGCGGCAATGACCTCGCCGACCTGGGTGCCCTTGGTCATCTTGTCGAGAATGCGCTGGCTGCCGCTTTCCGCGCCGATCCAGGCCTCCACGCAACCGGCGCGCGCCAAGGCTGCGGCCATGCGTTCGCTGGTAAGGTCGGCGCGGGTCTGGATGGTGAAGGGAACCGCGCCATCGGCATCGCACAAGTGCTGCGCAAAGGTCTCCACCCAATCGATATGGAAGCCGAAGATGTCGTCGGCCATCCAGATATGGTCGGGGCGAAAGCTGCGTTTGAGGTGAATCATTTCGGCGGCCACCTCTTCGGCGCCACGCCGCTTGTAGTGATTGCCCCAGATCGGCTTGGCGCACCAGTTGCAACGGAATGGGCAACCGCGCGAGGCGGCCATGTTCAAGCTGAAATGGCCATGCCGTTGTTGCCAGAAGTGCCGGTAGCGCGGCATGTCGACCAGGTCCCATGCCGGCAGGCCGCTCAGGCGTGCGTCCGGTGGTTGCGCGCCGGGGTGCACGCGCGTTGCCGCCGGCTGGCTGGTGGCAATTTGCGCAACCCCTGCCAGCCAATGCTCGGTGTCGATATCCGGCGTCGCTTCGATGCGTTCGAGCAACGAGATCAACGGGGCGATGCCTTCGCCGATCAACACCGCATGCGCGCCTGCGGCCAGGAACGCGTCCGGGTTGTCGGACGCATCCGAGCCGGCCACCAGCACGCGGCAGCCGGCGGCACGGGCCTGCGCGATCATGCGGCAGGCAGCCTCGCGCATCCGGCTCAGGCACATCTTGGTGAGGAAGTTGAAGTTGTCTTCGTAGAACACCACCAGCTCCGGCCGCGCAGCGTGCAGCGCAGCGGTGTAGTCCTCTACATCGTCGGCCAGCATGGCATCGAACAGGCTCACTGCATGCCCACGTTCGCGCAGCAGCGCTGCGATCTGCAGCGTCGCCAATGGCGGATACGGCTTGCCGCGCTCCCATTGCTTGGGGTCGTAACGCAGGAAATACGAATGACTGACCTGGATCTTTACCATCTGCACAAGGCTCTCGTTCTCTCGCCAGGCGGGCGCAGCAGCGGCGTGCGCAGGCACCGGCATTCGGCTCGGCAGTAGGTGCGCATGCATGGGGCTTTGGTTGCGTCGCGTTGCATGCGGGCATGGCTTGGGCGAGGCAACCTTTCTGCTGAAACGCGGCACCCATCGGCTGATTCAATGCATCGGATGAAGGCATGCCGCAGTCGGCTGCACGGGCGCAACACACGTCGTTGAGCGATGGCTCCGCTGCCATCGCCACACAGGCAGCCGTAGCGGCAGATCCGTTCGGCGAACATCGTCCGCGGCGGTTGGGCGTGCGCCGGCAGATTCTCGGGGCGCTGTTCCATTTCCAGAGCGATAGCCAAGCATTGTTGGGGCTTGTCGATGCCGCCTACGCGGGTTTGCCTGCGCATCGGTTGCCGGGCGCTCCGGAATTTCATGTCACGCTGGACCTGCTGCCACGTGCGCCGGGCCGCACCGATGCCGAGCCGCCTCCTGTGCGCACGCACGCCAGCGGTGGCCTGCTGTGCGGTGTCATGGATGCCTGCAATTACCTGATGCTCTCGGTGCCACAGCGCCGCGCGATGCTGATGGTGTCCGAGGACATGCTTGCCCACGCGTATCACGTGCGTTACGAATTGATCGAATTCGCCGTGTTCCTGCTGGCTGCGCGCGGCATTGGGCTGGTGCCGCTGCATGGTGCTTGTGTGGGGCACCGCGGACGCAGCGCGTTGCTGCTTGGCGCCAGCGGTGCGGGCAAATCGACCTTGGTCTTGCACAGCCTGTTGCATGGCCTGGACGTTGTCGCCGAAGACGGTGTCTTTGTGGCGCCCGATAGCCTGCTCACCACCGGTGTGGCCAATTTCCTGCACCTGCGTGCCGAAGCGCTGGGCCTGGTCGATGCGCCCACGCGTGCGTGGATCAGCGCATCGCCGGTGATCCGGCGCCGCAGCGGCGTAGAAAAATTCGAGGTCGATCTCCGCCATCGCCACGCGCATCTCGCGCCCAAGCCCATGCAGTTGCATGCGGTCGTGATGGTGTCCAGGATGCCGGCCATCGCATCGACACAGCGCCTGGTCGCGGTACCTGGCGAGCACGTCGCCGCCTGCCTGGCCCACGATCAACCCTACGCCGCCGGTCAGCCCGGCTGGCAGCGCTTTGTCGAACAGGTGCAGCGCATCGGCATGTTCACCTTGCACCGCGGCACGCATCCGCAGGCATCGGTGGATGCGCTGCTGCAGCTGTTGCAATGAGTGGTTATCTGCAAGCGTGCTGGAACGCCATCGGCCGGCAGATCCTCATCGCGCACCAGCGCCTGCAGGTTGCGCACGAATGAGCAGCCGGCGATGACCGACGGCCGGCGCATGCGCGCGGCATTGCACCAGTTCGCGAGCACTCTGGTGCCGGCAGACATGCCGACAATTGCACTTTACGTCGCCTTGTCGCTGGCTGCCGCGTTGGCCGGAAGCGTGGTGGCGGTGTGTCTACTGCCGCTGGTGCAGCCAGGCCACAGCGTGCAACTGGCGGGCTATCGCCTGGCCTTGCCAGGCGGGCTTGCGATGCAGGCGTGCGTGTTCATTGCGGTGAGCCTGCTGTTTGCCGTGTTGCGCTGGCACAGCGCACGGCTGGCCGCGCAGCTGACCAGCCGCTATGCCATCGGTCTGCGCGCACGTGTGCATGCGGCATTGATCGATGCACCATTGCCGGCCTTGTCCGGGGCAAGCTCGGCAGAAATCGCCAACGTGCTCACGTACAACATCGAGATCGCCACGCAAGGCTTCAGCGCCGTGCTGCAGCTGCTGGTCGCGGCCATCACTGCACTGGTGAGCGTGTGCATCGCGGTGCTGATCGCACCTGCGCTGTTGATCGCCGCCCCATTGCTGGCGGTGCTGGCCTGGTTGGGTCTGCGCTTCTCCAGCAGTCGCGCACAGGCACGCATTAGCCGCGCGTACGTGGCGGACATGACCCAGCTGTTCTGGCTGAGCGAAGATTTTCCGCGTCGCCTGCGCCACGTGCGCTCGTTTCAGCGCGAAGACCTCGAAACCCGCCATTACGAGCGCATTTCCGAGCGACTGGGGCACGGGTATGCGCAACAGCAAGCACTGGTCGCCGGTAGCCGCCTGCTGCTTGAACTCACCGTGGTGATCGTCATCGCCGGCATTTTGGTGCTGGCCAATCGATGGCAGGGGGGCGATCGTGCTGCGCTGATCACCGTCAGTCTGTTGCTCGGCCGTTTGTTGCCGTACCTGGTCACCACGCGGCAGAGTCTTCAGCAGTTGCGTTCGGCGTGGCCGGCGCTGCAGCTGTGGCGCCGCTATGTCGACCTGGGCGCTGCGCGGGTACATGTTCCGGAAACAATGGCCGAACCACTGCCGGCTGCGCTGCATATCGAACACATCGGGCTGGCGTTGCCGCTGCCCCAACGCGCGATCGAATCGATATTGCTGGTTCCAGGCCGGATGACCCTGGTGGTCGGTGCTTCCGGCGTGGGCAAGAGCAGTCTGATGGATGTGCTCTCCGGCCAGACGCCGCCGGCGCAGTTCGTGGCGCACATGGGCGGACGTCGGCTGACGTTCTCCGCGTATCGGCATCTGGTGCGGCACAGCGCCTACATCGGCCAGGGCGTGCGGCCTTGGCAGCACACAGTGCGCGAGTGCCTGCAGTGGGCGCTGCCCGGTGCCTCTGATGCACGCATGTGGGAGACGCTTGCGGATGTCGGCCTGTGTGCACGGCTGCAGCGCGATGCGCACGGTCTGGACACGCCGATTCATGCGCAGGGCGGGCGCCTGTCCGGCGGCGAGTTGCAACGCCTGCTGCTGGCGCAGGTGTTGCTGCGTCGGCCGACGCTGGCCGTCCTGGATGAAGCAACCAGCGCCCTGGATGCCGATGCCGAACATCAGGTGCTGAGCACCCTGCGCGCACGCCTGCCGCAAAGCGCGCTGGTGGTGGTGTCGCATCGCACCAGCCTGGCCGCGGTGGCAGACCGCACGGTGACACTGGGCAGCGCACCTCTCGAACCGGGACATGCCGGGACGAGGGAACTGGCACAGCACGGCGCACGATGACGCGTTATCGGCTGGCAACCAGTCGGGGCGATCACCCCGGGGTAGAGGGTGACGCAGCGGCTTGTGGCGATGGAGCGGTGGCGGATCAGATCCGCCGGCTGCTGCCTGATCCGCTATTGCTGACAGGACCGCGGCCGTTGCCAGGCACGCACCGAGGTGCGCCAATTCCCACCCAACACAGTGGCGTACACACCTGGCGGTTGCGCAGGCGTTTCGTCATCCGCACTCACCTGCAATGTCTTCCAGTGTCCGATTGCGCGTGCGCGGCCCGAATGCGGCAATCACGCTTGCCACGATCGACATGCTGAGCGCGATGAAGGCCAGCACCCCATGGCTGCCAACCTGCGTCAGCAACCAGCCGATCAGCACGCTGCTCACCGCCGTGGACAGGCGACTGAAGGAATAGCAAAAGCCCACGGCACGGGCGCGCAAGCCGGTCGGGAACAGCTCGGCCTGATAGCCGTGATAGGCAAAGCTCATCCACGCGTTGCAGAACGCGACCATCGCCCCGCACAGCACCATGCCGACGGCCTGATGCTGCAACGCGAACAGCCCGCCAAACAGAACAGCGCCCAGCGCCGATGCGGTGATCTGCCATTTGTTTTCCCAGCGCTGCGCAAAACGCAGCAGCAGCAACGGCGCCAGCGGGTAGGCCAACGAGATCGCAAACGCGTAGGCCAGGCTTTTGGTCACCCCGGCCCCGGCGCCTTGCGCCGAGATCAGCGCAGGCAACCAGTTGCCGAAACCGAAGAAGCCGATCGCCTGAAATACATGGAAGACGATCAACATGCCGATGCGCCCGCGATACGGCGCACGCCACAGTGGCGTGCTGGGCATCACACCGGCCGGCGCGGGTGTGGCCGCCTGCGGTGCGGGCAGTGGCGCACCCACATCGCGCGTGCAGCGCGCTTCCAGTTTGGTCACCACTGCATCGGCTTCCGCATGGCGGCCGTGTGCGGCCAGCCAGCGCGCCGATTCCGGCAAGCGGCTGCGCAGCCACCAGATCGCCAGCGCAAACGCGCCGCTGAGCAATACCACCCAGCGCCAGCCGCTCACCCCCAGCGGCGCAGACGGCACCAACATCCACGCGGTCAGCGCGACCGTCGGTACCGCCAGAAATTGCACGAAAAATGCAAATGCAAACGCCGCACTGCGCATGTGCCGCGGTACCAGTTCGGACAGATACGTATCGATGGTGACCAGTTCGATTCCCAACCCGATGCCGACCACAAAGCGCAGCACGATCACACTGCTGGCAGTGCTCTGCAGACCCATCGCCACGGTCGCCGCGGTGTACCAGATCAAGGCGAAGGTAAACACCGGGCGACGCCCGAACCGGTCGGCAAACGGGCTCAATAGCGCGGCACCGACAAACAACCCAAGGAAGGTGGCCGCCGCAAATGCGGCCTGATCGGACATGCCGAACGCCCCGTCCGCGCCACTGGCAAAAATGCCGTCGCCAATCAGGCCGGGGCTGATGTAGGCGGTCTGGAACAGGTCGTACAACTCGAAGAACCCGCCCAGCGCCAGCAACCCCACCAACCGCCACAGCGTGGCGCTGGCCGGCAGCCGCTCGATCCGGGCGGCGATCTGCGCCGAAGCCGAGGGCTGTTCGGGGGACGCTAAAGGACTCGAAGACATGGGCAGGCAAAGGCGCAAACAGGGCGGCGTCATCATAGCCAGCGTCCGGATGCCACAGCGGGCGCGCTTCGTCGCGCAGTCGATGCGTTCGTCTGTGGCGGGAGGGCATTGGGTATTCAAGGTGCGCCCCGCCGACCAAGGAGCAGCGCGCTGCACCGCAGCCGCAAGCGCAGCGCCCCTGCCGACAGCAAGCTCAACAACGCCGCAGTCGCGAGTCGGGCAGGGCCGTACGCCCGATGCGTTGTCCGACTGCTGGAATGCTGTAATCCCTCACGGCACCCAACGAGCCGCTGGCAATGCCGCCGGGCCAGCCCCATCTCTGGCATATCACTCTTCCCGGAGTCATTCGATGACCCCCATTTCCGTGCTTGATCTGGCGCCGGTCTGCGAAGGCAGCGACACCACCCACGCCTTCGCCAACATGCTCGATCTGGCCCAGCACGCCGAGCGTTGGGGCTATCAGCGCTACTGGCTGGCCGAACACCACAACATGCCGGGCATCGCCAGCGCCGCCACCGCAGTGCTGATCGGTCACGTCGCCGGCGGCACCAAGACCATTCGCGTGGGTGCCGGCGGCATCATGTTGCCCAACCACGCGCCGCTGCAGGTGGCCGAACAATTCGGCACGCTGGCATCGCTCTATCCGCAGCGTATCGACCTGGGCCTGGGCCGCGCGCCGGGCACCGATCAGCCCACCGCCCGCGCATTGCGTCGCTATTTCGACAGCGCCGATCACTTTCCACAGGACGTGGCCGAATTGATGCGCTATTTCGCGCCGGCGGTGCCGGGGCAGCTGGTACAGGCCGTGCCCGGCGCCGGGCTGGAGGTGCCGGTGTGGCTATTGGGATCGAGCCTGTTCAGCGCACGCCTGGCCGCCGCGATGGGCTTGTCGTTCGCGTTCGCCTCGCATTTCGCGCCCGACGCGATGGACGAAGCGGTGGCGATCTATCGGCGCGAATTCCGCCCGTCCGCACAGCTCGCCAAGCCGCACGTGATGCTGGCCCTGAATGTGGTGGCGGCCGAGACGCATGCGCAGGCGCAGCGTCTGTTCACCACCCAGCAGCAAAGCTTCGTCAATCTGCGGCGCGGCAAGCCGGGCAAGATACCGCCGCCCATCGACGATATCGGCAGCTTCTGGCAGCCGCATGAGCGTGCCGGCGTGGAGCGTGCACTGGCCTGCACGGTGCTTGGCGATGCCGAGCAGATTGCGCGCGGCGTGGCCGAGTTCATCGAGCGCCACACGCCCGACGAGCTGTTGTTCACCGCCAACATCTACGACCACGCCGCGCGTCTGCGCTCCTTCGAAATCGCCGCTGCCGCGTGCCGCGAGCTGGACGTGACCTTGGTGTGATTCACGTCGCTTTGCGCGGCGATCCGCTGTGATGCATGCACATCCATTGGGAAGACCGGCATGCAATTTCAGGAACGCAGCGAGAGCATCAGGCAGTTGGCCGAATTGATTCGCGGGGTGGACATCGCGATGTTCACCACCGTCTCGGCCGACGGCAAACTGGTGAGCCGCCCACTGGGCACGCAGGAAGTCGAGTTCGACGGCGACTTGTGGTTCGCCACCGCCGCCGACAGCCCGAAAGTCGCGGAAATCGCCGCCGATCCGCGTGTCAACGTGGCCTATGCGTCGGCCTCGAAGAACACGTATGTCTCGGTGGCCGGCACCGCGCGCGTGGTCCACGACCGCACCAGGATCGATGAGCTGTGGTCACCGGCGATGAAGGTGTTCTTCCCGGGCGGCAAGGACGACCCGAACCTGCGCTTGATCCACGTGCGTGCCGAATCGGCCGAATACTGGGACGGCCCCAGCGGCCTGCTCGGCAAGGCGCTGTATTTCGTGATGACGGCGGTCACCGACGATACCGGAAGCCTGTCGGACAACCGCGTGGTCGATCTGAAGTAACTGCGTCGAAGACGACGCGCCGGACGCGCTGCGCTCAGCGCCAGGCGTCCGGCCACCAATCGCGAACCAGGTCCACCAGCTGATCGGAGGTGACGCCGAACACCGCCACCGAGATCAGCGCAGCTGCCCAACCCACCAGCATCAGCGCACCGTCGCGCTCGAGCAGGGCCAACGCGAACAGCAGCAGGATCAGGCCGAAAATATAGTTGGTGAAGGGAATCGGCAGCGTCAGCAGGATGCCGACCAACACCAGTAGCAATCCGGTGAGGAGCTGCGCCGGCATCCGGTCCAGCATGCCGTGCAACCGCGGTTTGAGCAGGCGATCCAGGCGTTGCAGCGTCGGTCCCAGTTTGGCCACGAAGCGTTGGCTGGTCCGACGGCGCGGCCCACGTTCACCGATGAAGCGCGGTACCCACGGCTTGCGCAGGCAGCACATCATCTGCAACCCGATCAGGATGGTCAGTGGCCCGCTGATGCCACCGGCGACGCCAGGGATCGGAATGAACGAGGGCAGGATCGCAAGAAACAGGAACACGCCGAAGGCGCTTTGCTGCAGGTCGGCCAAGATTTCGCGAACGCGCAACACCTGGTCCGGATCGCCTTCGCTGAAGGCTGCCAGCAAGCTGCGGATGCCTTCGTTGCGGTAGCGCATCTGCTCGCTGGCATCATCGCGCGGCGCACTGCCGTCACCCGACGATGTCATCGCTGTCCTCGTCGCCCACCCGGCGCAGCAGCAACTTGTCCACGCGCGCACCGTCCAGGTCGACGATCTCGATGCGCCAGCCGGCCCAATCGAAGAATTCGCCGGCCTGCGGAATGCGCCCGAAATAGTAAATGCACAGGCCCGCGAGAGTGTGGTAATCGCCTTCGTCGGCGTCGGGCAGTTCGGCACCGAGCACTTCGCGCAGTTCTTCCACCGGCAGCGAACCGTCGATCAACAGCGAACCGTCCGCGCGCGTGACTACCAGCGCGTCTTCGTCGGTATTTTCCACCGCCTGTAGACGGCCGACCACCGCGCCCATCAGGTCGCTGATGGTCACCAGGCCACGGATCTCGCCGTACTCGTCCACCACCAGCGCCATCGACTGCTGTTCTTCGCGAAAGATTTCCAGCAGCTTCATTGCGTGCGTGGATTCGGACACGAACAAGGTGTCGCGCAGCGCCTGGAACAGGTGCGCGCCGTGGCCATCCATGCGCGTGACCAGCGATTTGACTTCCAGTACGCCGGCAATGTCCTGATCACTGCCGCGGTATACCGGGTAGCGCGAAAATTCGTGTTCGCGCATGACCTGGAGATTGCGTTCCGGCTCGGCGTTGGCGTCCAGCCAGGCGATGCGGTTGCGCGGGGTCATCAGGCTGTCGGCGGTGCGATCGCCCAACCGCATCACCCGATTCATCATGTCGCGCTCGTGCGCGTCGATCACGCCGGCCTCGTGGCTTTCGGCCACCAGCATGCGGATCTCTTCTTCGGTGACCGAGGCCGACTCGTCCTTGCCCATGCCCAACATGCGCAGCACCAGCCGGGTGGAGCGCGCCAGCACCCATACACCGGGCGCGGCGATCTTGGCCAGCCAGGCCATCGGCACCGCGACAACGCCTGCGATGTCTTCGGAATTGCGCAGCGCCAGCCGCTTGGGCACCAGCTCGCCGAAGATCAGCGTCAGGAACGTGATCAGCGCCACCGCCAGGGTGCTGCCGATCACCACCGAATACGGGCGCGGCTTGCCGACCAGTTCGAACGTGCCCGCCAAGGCCGGGAACACCCCCTGCAGCCAGCTGGCAATGGCTTCGCCGATCGCCTCGCCGCCGAACACGCCGGTCAGGATGCCGATTAGGGTGATGCCGATCTGAACCGTGGACAGGAAATTTTCCGGGCTTTCGGCCAGTGCCAGGGCCCGCGCGGCGCGCTTGCTGGAACCGGCCATCTGCTTCAGGCGGCTCTTGCGCGAGGTCATCAACGACATCTCCGACATGGCGAAGAAGCCGTTCAGCACGATCAGGGCGATGACGATCAAAAACTCAACCACGGGCGTCTTCCCCGGTCAGTGAAGGGGAGGGCGGGAGAGCATTGGGGCTACCGGCGGGCGCACAGGCCGGGCGGCAACACGGGGGGATAGGGTCGTCTTCCATAGGGTGCGCCCGAAGGCGCGCAGGCATGTTAGCAAACCCCAGGGTGGTTCGAGCCGGGAAATGTCGATGTGAAGGCCGCTCCCGGCGCGAGATACCCAGAGAGGTCATGGAACGGTCATAATTCGCGCCTGGCGCCGTCTCTCCCTCGACGGCAGGAAGTTGTCCACCCATGTTCTCGTTGCAGACCATCTTCGGTTCCGGCAAGCAGTTCTATGCGCTTCTGAACGAAGCGGCGCAGGCCGCCTACGACAGCACCAAGGCGTTGCACGCCATGATGCGCGAGTCCGACCGCCAACCGGCGCTGGACGCCTTCAAGCTGGCCCGCCTGCGCGAACGCGCCGCCTCCGACAAGATCGGCCAGGCGCTGGTGGACAGCTTCATGACCCCGATCGAGCGCGAAGACATCGAGGCGCTGGGGTCGGCGCTGTACAAGATTCCCAAGCAGGTGGAGAAGTTCGCCGACCGCTACTCGCTGGCGACCAAACACCTGGAACACATCGACTTCGCCCCGCGCGCGGCGATGCTGGAGCAGGCCGCCGCGGTGGTGGTGGAGATGGTGGCCGACCTGCCGCACATGAACATCGACCGCATGACCGCGCTCAACGACAAGCTGCGCATGCTCGAGAACGAAGCCGACCGGCTGATGCTGGAGCTGTATCGCGACATCTATTCCGGCCGCCTGGACACGTTGCAGATGTTCCTGCTCAAGGAGTTCTTCGAGATTCTGGAAAAGGCCATCGACCGCTGCCGCGAGGCCGGTGTGGTGGTCTACCAGATCGTGCTGAAGAACAGCTGAGGTCGCCGCGTGCTTACCTTAGTTCTGGTGGTGATCCTGGCCGCGTTGGTGTTCGAGTTCATCAACGGCTTCCACGACACCGCCAACTCCATCGCCACCGTGGTCGCCACCAAGGTGCTCTCGCCCGGTTGGGCGGTGATGCTGGCCGCCGGCATGAACCTGATCGGCGCGCTGACCGGCACCGCCGTGGCGCTGACGATCGCCTCGGGCCTGCTCAATACCAACGTGGTCGAGGTCACCCCGCAGGTGATCCTGTGCGCGCTGCTGGGCGGCATCATCTGGAACCTGATCACCTGGTGGAAGGGCCTGCCGTCTTCGTCCTCGCATGCCTTGATCGGTGGGCTGTGCGGCGCCGGCCTGGCCGCGGCGCACAACAACTGGGACGCGCTGATCTGGTCGGAAAACATCGGCAACTGGGCCAAGAACAAGGGCCTGTTGTGGAAGGTGTTCGTGCCGATGATCACCTCGCCGATCGCCGGTTTCGTGCTCGGCATCGTGGTGATGGTGTTGCTGTGGGCGATCATCGCCGGCATGTCCAAGCTCGGCGGCCCGATCGGGCGGCTGGCGCGGCCGCGCTGGGTCAATGCGTTCTTCGGCAAGGCGCAGATCGCCTCGGCCGCGTACATGGGCTACGCGCACGGCCACAACGACGCGCAGAAGACCATGGGCATCATCGCCATGACCCTGATCGGCGCGCAGTCGACCGGCGCGCTGGACGACCTGCCGGGCTGGCTGTCGTTCCTGCATCCGGGCACCGGCCTGGCCGCCGGCGCCGGTATCCCGATGTGGATCGTGCTGACCTGCGCGGTGGTGATGGCCGCAGGGACGGCGTCGGGCGGCTGGAAGATCATCAAGACGCTCGGCCACAAGATGGTCAAGCTGCACCCCATCCACGGCTTTGCCGCAGAAACCAGCTCGGCGACGGTGCTCACCGTGGCGGCACATTTCGGCATGCCGGTGTCCACCACGCACAGCATTTCCACCGCCATCATGGGTGTGGGTTTTGCCAAGAACCCGCGTTCGCTGCGGCTGGGCGTGATCGAGCGCATCGTCTGGGCCTGGATTCTCACCATCCCGGCTGCTGGCGGCGTGGCGTATCTGATCCTGATGCTGTTCGAGTTGTTCGGCTGGACCTGAGCGGTGCCGCGCTGCGGTCACGCACCGTCGGCAGACTGCACTGCCGTTGCCGTATCGGCCTGTTTCCGGTAGGTTGCCCGCATGCCATGAGTGAGACCCTTTCCCGATGATGCTGGCCCTGGTGTGCGTGTTGTTCGGGTTTGCCTGGTTGATCGACCGCCGCGGACTGCGGCGGTTTTCCCGCGGATTGGGCCTGGTCAGCTTGCTGCTGGTGTTCGCGGTGGGGTGCGGTCCGTTGCCCTCCTGGATGTTGCAGCACCTGCAACGCACCGGGGTCAACGACTTCAACGCGTGGGGCGCGCGCAACGTCATCGTGCTGCTGGGTGCCGGCACCGTGCGCCCGGAAGGTCGCGACGCGGTGGCCGAAGCCAATCTGTTCGCCTACGGCCGCATCGTCGAATCGGCACGGCTGTACTGGCAATGCCGGCACAGCGGGGGCGATTGCAAGATCGAGATCAGCGGCGGCGATGCACGCGGCCTGGGCCTGTCCGAAGCGGTGGTCTACCAGCGTGTCTTGCTGGGCCTGGGCATTCCGCGGGCAGATCTGATCATGGAGCCCTCGAGCATGAACACCTGGCAGAACGCGCAGTTCAGCCAGCCCTTACTGCGCGCCTACCGGCCCGATCGCATTGCGCTGGTGTCCTCGGCTACCCACCTGCGTCGCGCAGACTTGTATTTCCGCCATTTCGGCATCGAGGCCACACCGGTGCGCGCCGACTGGCTGACCGCCACGTGGTCGATCCTGCCGCAGAGCTACAACTTCACCCTGGCCGATGTGGCCCTGCACGAATACCTGGGCATTGCGCGCTATCAGGTCTACCAGTGGTTGGGATGGAATGTGCAGGCTAGCGAGCCTGGTGCGTTGTGATTGGGAAGCCGGGATTTCGGATTGGGGATTCGTAACAGCTGGTGCGCTGCTGGATCTGCTTGGCTGATGTACTTGCGACGGTGCTTGCCAGTTCCAGATTGACGCTGGCAACGCAGATGCGCAGCACTCGGAAATGGTGGGTCTGGCCCATGGCCTGGTCGCCGGCCGCGTGTGCGGCCGGCGCTGGCTGCGCTCAGCGCGTTTGGTACATCGCCTTGACGTCGCTGCGGAACGCGGCCTGGCTGTCGGCGCGGTTATAGAACATGTGGCCGCCGGGATATTCGCGCACCTGCACGCGCTTGCTGTCGCTGCCCATGGCCGGCATCTGGTCCACCGTCAGGACCGAACCCATGAACGGGCAGGAGAGGTCGTTCCAGCCGTGCGCGATCAACACGCGCAGCTTCGGATCGATCGCCACCGACTGACGCAGCTGGGTCACTGCGCCCTTGCGGAGTTCGTCGTTCCAGTCCCAGAGCTTGTTCACGTCGTAGTTGAGCGCGCGATACTGCGCATCGATCTTCCAGCCGACCACGCGGGTCACGAAGTCCACCATTGCGGTGGTGGTGGGCGCAATGATGCTGTCCAGCAGCGGGTCGTTGGCGCGTTGTTCGGCATCGTTGGGAAACGGATCGAAGGCGGTCACGTTGGAATCGTAACGGCTGCCCAATTCGCCCTTGTCACGAAACACCTCGCGCAAATAGGCCTGGGTTTCCAGGCGTCCGCCGGAGCGCCGCACGTACGCTGGGTCCAGCCCGGTCATGCGGGTGACCTGCTGCAGCATCGCCTCATGCGCCTGCGGGTCGGTGCGTCCTTTCATCAGCGCCACCGCGTAATCGCCGCGGGTATAGTCGATCACCTGGCGCATCGCGCTGTCGCTGAGCTGGCCCTGGCGCTCCAGGTGCGCGGCAGCGATCGAGGGCAGCGTCAGCATCCATGCCAGGGGCGACACATCGCCGTTGTCGTCCAGGGTCGGGTTGAGATACGGCGACACCAGCACCACGCCGTTCATCGCCACACCCAGCTGCGTCTGCAGGTAGTGGGTGATGCGCGGACCGCGGAAGCCGCCGTAGCTTTCGCCGACCAGGTACTTGCGCGCCTGCAGGCGGCGGTTCTTGAGCAGCCAGTCGTAGATTACCCGCGAGAGGTATTCCACATCCGCCTGCGGGTTGTAGAACTGCTTCTTGGCATCGTCGTCGCCGATCAATGCGCGGCTGAAGCCGGTGCCGACCGGGTCGATGAAGACCAGGTCGGTGAAGTCCAGCCACGTGCCCGGGTTGTCGCGCAGCGTGGCCGGTGCCGAGGCACTGTCGCCTTCGGCGCCGAAACCGACGATCTTCGGCCCGATCGCGCCCATGTTGAGATACACCGATGCGGCGCCCGGCCCACCATTCAATGCGAAGGTCACCGGGCGGTCCTTGCCGTCGACGGTGTAGGCGGTGAACACCACCTCGCCCGTGGTCTTGCCCTGCGCATCGCGTACCGGCAACGTGCCGACGGTGGCGGTGTAGCTCAGGCTATGGCCGGCCACCCGTGTGCTCTGGCGCACGCTGGCGTCGGCCGGCAAGGGCGCCTGTTTGGCGGCAGCGGCATCGGGTTTGGCATCGCTTTTATCGGCCTTGTCTGGCGCATCGGCCAGCGCTGGCCCGCTGAATAGCACGCAGGCCAGCAGGCCGGCACGGAGAAAGAAGGGCATGGGCATCGGGGTGGGAGCAGGGAAGCGCCGATGCTAGGCTGCTGCAGAGCCCGGTGAATGTGCAGGAAGGCATGGATGTCGCGCGGACTGCCGCCTCAAGGGGCTTCGCCCGCCACCTCACCCCAACCCCTCTCCCGGCGGGAAAGGGGCTTTAGGCCGTGTACTCGTTGCCGCGCTCGATACAGCTCGACATTGCAGCAACGACGTGCGGAGGCGGCAGCGCTGCTGGGAGTTAACGGCAAGGGGCGCCGATATTCCGCGACGGTGAATCGGACAGGATGTTTGCCGAGTCAAATAGCAAGTCCCGGGGCCCACTTGCCCCTTGCCGAAGCCGGCGACCGATCGCCCGCGCTTGCACGCGCCCGCATGCCAATCCTCGCCCCAACCCCTCGCCGACGGCAGAGGGGCTTTCGCTTGTTGGGGCTTCTGAAACTTCCGGTGTCCTCAAACTTCCAGCGAGGCCAGATCGCCCTTGGTTTCCAGCCACTGCTTGCGGTCGCTTGCGCGCTTTTTGGCCAGCAGCATGTCCATCAACGAACGCGTTTGCTCGCCGTCGTCGATGGTCAGCTGCACCAGCCGGCGCGTGTCCGGGTGGATGGTGGATTCGCGCAGCTGCTGCGGATTCATTTCGCCCAGGCCCTTGAAGCGGGTCACGCTGATCTGGCCCTTCATCTTCTCGCGCGCGATCTTGTCCAGCAGCGTGGTCTTTTCCTCTTCGTCCAGCGCGTAGAACACCTGCTTGCCCACATCGACACGGAACAACGGCGGCATCGCCACGAACACGTGGCCGGCAGCGACCAATGCGGGGAAATGCTGCAGGAACAGCGCAGTCAACAGCGTGGCGATATGCAGGCCATCGGAGTCGGCGTCGGCCAGGATCACCACCTTGCCGTAGCGCAGCCCGGTGATGTCGTCCTCGCCCGGGTCGCAACCGATCGCGATCGCCAGGTTATGCACTTCCTCGGAGGCCAGCACGCTGCCCGACGCGACTTCCCAGGTGTTGAGGATCTTGCCGCGCAGCGGCAGGATCGCCTGGAAATCCTTGTCGCGCGCCTGCTTGGCCGAGCCGCCGGCAGAATCGCCTTCGACCAGGAACAGTTCGGTACGCGACAGGTCCTGGCTGATGCAATCGGCCAGCTTGCCGGGCAGGGCGGGGCCCTGGGTGACCTTCTTGCGGACGATCTGCTTTTCGGTCTTCAACCGTGCGCTGGCGCGGTCGATGGCGATCTGCGCGATCTTCTCGCCGATCTCCACGTTCTGATTCAAATACAGGCTGAAGGCGTCGTGCGCGGCGCCTTCGATGAAACCGGCGGCTTGGCGCGAGGACAACCGCTCCTTGGTCTGACCGGAAAACTGCGGATCGGTCATCTTCAGGCTGAGCACGAAGGTCACCCGGTCCCAGACATCTTCCGGTGCCAGCTTGACGCCGCGCGGCAGCAGGTTGCGGAAATCGCAGAACTCGCGCAGCGCATCGGTCAGGCCCGAACGCAGGCCGTTGACGTGGGTGCCATGCTGCGCCGTGGGGATCAGGTTGACGTAGCTTTCCTGCACCAGCTCGCCTTCCGGCACCCAGGCCGCAGCCCAGTCGACGATCTCGGTGTCTTTCTTCAAGCTACCGACGAATAGGTCGGCCGGCAGCAGTTCGTGCTCGGCCATCTCGCCTTTCAGGTAATCGCGCAGGCCGTTTTCGAAATACCAGCTGTCCTGCTCGCCGGTGGCCTCGTCATGCAATTTGACGGTCAGCCCGGGGCACAGCACTGCCTTGGCGCGCAGCAGGTGCCGCAACGCACGCACATTGAACTTGGGCGTGTCGAAATACTTGGGGTCGGCCCAGAACCGCAGCCGCGTGCCGGTGTGTTTCTTGCCGACGGTGCCCACCACTTCCAGCTTGGACGCGGCATTGCCATCGCGGAACTCCATGCGATGCTCGCTGCCCTCGCGCTTGATGAACAGCTCGACCTTGGTCGACAGCGCATTGACCACGCTCACGCCCACGCCGTGCAAACCACCGGAGAAGGTGTAGTTGCGATTGCTGAACTTGCCGCCGGCATGCAGCCGGGTCAGGATCAGTTCCACGCCCGGAATCTTTTCTTCCGGATGGATGTCCACCGGCATGCCGCGGCCGTCGTCGGACACTTCGCAGCTACCGTCCTTGTACAGCGTGACTTCGACCTGCTTGGCGTGGCCGGCCAGCGCCTCGTCGACCGAGTTGTCGATCACTTCCTGCGCCAGATGGTTCGGGCGCGCAGTGTCGGTATACATGCCGGGGCGGCGTTTGACCGGGTCCAGGCCCGACAGCACTTCAATATCGGCGGCGTTATAACGGGTGTTCATGCATCTCGTCGGCACGTGAAACGACGCGCAAGTGTGGGGGCTGAGCCGATTTTTTGCACGCGACCGGCGTTCAGTGGAGGGCCGGGCAGCATTGGCTACCCTGGCGTTGGTTTCGGAATCAAACGTCCCCACCTGAGGATGTCACCGAAGCCAAAGAGGACGCCATGAAGTTCAAGCACATCCTGATGCTCACCCTTGGTGCGGCCGCAGTCGCAGCGCTTCCCGCCATGGCCCAGGCCGCTCCGCAGCAGACCGGACAGGGCGCGGCTGCCCAAAAGGCCGACGACGCCAAGGCCAAGACCGAAGCCGAGCGCAAGGCCGAACGCCGTGCCGCCGCTGCCGCGCAGAAGCCCAAGGCCGACAGTGCGCCGCGCGAGGAAGAGGAAGAAGAAAAGCCTGCACGCTGATCGCGCGGTCTAGCGGCCAGGTGCCACCGACGCCCCGGCATTGCCGGGGCGTTTGCTTTTTGGATCGGCCAAGGAGGGCGACTCAGCAGCGGCCCTGCTGGTCGTAGCCGCTACCGGGAGTGGCATGCGGTGCGCGTGCATTCCGGTTCCTGCATGAAGCTAGCAACTGCCCGTGGTGGCTGTCAGCCGCTCAGGGCGTGCGCGGCATGCACTGTTTCAACCTGTGATGACCTCGTCGTCACGCAACCCTTGGGCATTCGCCCGTCACCCGCTAAACTATGGCTTTCCGGGAGGCTTCAAGCCCCATGACCCCCCTGATTTTCGTTACCGGCGGCGTAGTGTCCTCGCTAGGCAAGGGCATTGCCGCCGCTTCGCTTGCGTCCATTCTCGAAGCGCGTGGCCTGAAGGTCACGATGATGAAGCTGGACCCGTACATCAATGTAGACCCGGGCACGATGAGCCCGTTCCAGCATGGCGAGGTCTACGTCACCGACGACGGTGCCGAAACCGACCTGGATCTGGGTCACTACGAGCGTTATGTGCGCACGCGCCTGTCGCGCAAGAATTCGGTGACCACCGGCCGCATCTACGAGAACGTCATCCGCAAGGAGCGCCGTGGCGATTATCTGGGCGCCACCGTGCAGGTGATTCCGCATATCACCGACGAAATCCGTCGTTGCATCGACGAGGCCACGGCCGGGTACGATGTCGCGTTGATCGAAATCGGCGGCACCGTGGGCGACATCGAATCGCTGCCGTTCCTGGAGGCGATTCGCCAGGTGCGCACCGAGCGCGGCGCCGAAAAGGCCATGTTCATGCATCTCACGCTGGTGCCGTACATTGCTGCGGCCGGTGAGTTGAAGACCAAGCCGACCCAGCATTCGGTCAAGGAACTGCGCTCGATCGGCATCCAGCCGGATGTGCTGCTGTGCCGGTCCGAGCAGGCGGTGCCGGATTCGGAGCGCCGCAAGATTGCGCTGTTCACCAACGTCTCCGAGCGCGCGGTGATCAGCTGCCCGGATATCGACGTGCTGTATGGCATGCCGCTGGAGTTGCTGCGCCAGGGACTGGACGAACTGGTCATCGACCAGTTCAAGTTGCGCGACAAGGTGGCCGCTGCGGATCTGTCGGAGTGGGCGGCAGTGGTGGACGCGGTCAAGCATCCGCTGGACGAGGTCAACATCGCCGTGGTCGGCAAGTACGTCGATCACCAGGACGCCTACAAGTCGGTGGCCGAGGCGCTGCGTCACGGCGGCCTGCGTCAGCGCACCAAGGTCAACCTGAAGTGGCTGGAAGCGCAGGATCTGGAGGGCAGCGACATGTCTGCCCTGCAGGATATCGACGGTATCCTGGTGCCGGGCGGTTTCGGCGACCGCGGTTTCGAAGGCAAGGTGCAGACCTCCAAGTTTGCGCGCGAGCACAAGGTGCCGTATTTCGGCATCTGCTACGGCATGCAGGCGGCAGTGGTGGACTATGCCCGCCACGTCGCCGACCTGGATGCAGCCAACAGCACCGAGAACGATCGCCAGTCGCCGCACCCGGTGATCGGCCTGATCACCGAATGGCGCACCGCCACCGGCGAAGTCGAAAAGCGCGACGAGAAATCCGACCTGGGCGGCACCATGCGCCTGGGCCTGCAGGAGCAGCGCCTGAAGCCGGGCACGCTGGCGCGCGAGGTGTATGGCAAGGACGTGGTGGCCGAGCGGCATCGTCACCGCTACGAGTTCAACAACCGCTACCGCACCCAGCTGGAAGATGCCGGCCTGGTGATTTCCGGCAAGTCGATGGACGATACCTTGGTGGAAGTGGTGGAACTGCCGCGCGATGCGCACCCGTGGTTTTTGGCCTGCCAGGCGCATCCAGAATTCCTGTCCACCCCGCGCGATGGGCACCCGCTGTTCATCGGCTTCGTGCGTGCGGCGCGCGAGAAAAAGGCGGGCGGGAAGTTGTTGAAGGAAGCGCGTGCGTGAGTTGTTCCTTCTCCCGTTGGGAGAAGGCAGTACTTCGCAACCGTACCCTCACCCCAACCCCTCTTCCGGTGGAAGAGGGGCTCAAATCAAAAAGCGCGAGGCAGCTCCCTTCTCCCATCGGGAGAAGGTGGCGCGAAGCACCGGATGAGGGTGCGCCGCAACGCACCGGAAGATGGCAGCCATGACGCGCGCGTCGCTACGCGCCAGCCAGGGCAAACCATTTTGCTTCACCAGCACTTCGCAACCGTACCCTCACCACGACCCCTCGCCCGGCGGGAGAGGGGCTTACTCAATTAGGTGACCTGATGAAATTGTGTGACTTTGAAGTCGGCCTGGATCAGCCGTTGTTCCTGATTGCCGGCCCCTGCGTGATCGAGTCGATGCAGTTGCAGCTCGACGTGGCCGGCAAGCTCAAGGAGATCACCGGCAAGCTCGGCGTCAACTTCATCTTCAAGTCGAGTTTCGACAAGGCCAATCGCACCTCCGGCACCAGCTTCCGTGGCCCGGGCCTGGAAGAAGGCTTGAAGGTGCTGGACGCGGTGAAAAAGCAGATCGGCGTGCCGGTACTCACCGACGTGCACGAATACACCCCGATGAACGAGGTCGCGGCCGTTGTCGACGTGCTGCAGACCCCGGCGTTTCTGGTGCGCCAGACCGACTTCATCAAGAACGTCTGCGCCGCCGGCAAGCCGGTGAACATCAAGAAGGGCCAGTTCCTGGCGCCGTGGGACATGAAGCCGGTGGTGGACAAGGCCAAGTCCACCGGCAACGAGCAGATCATGGTCTGCGAGCGTGGCGCGTCCTTCGGCTACAACAATCTGGTCAGCGACATGCGCTCGCTGAGCGTGATGCGCGACACCGGCTGTCCGGTGGTGTTCGACGCCACCCACTCGGTGCAATTGCCGGGCGGGCAGGGCAGCAGTTCCGGTGGTCAGCGCGAGTTCGTGCCGGTGCTGGCGCGCGCGGCGGTGGCGGTCGGGATTTCCGGCCTGTTCGCCGAAACCCACCCGGATCCGTCCAAGGCGCTGTCCGATGGTCCCAATGCGTGGCCGCTGGATCGCATGGAAGAATTGCTCGAAACCCTGATGGAGCTGGACACCGTCACCAAGAAGCATGGGTTTGCGCGCTTTGCGTGAGTTCTGATCGACGCGTGGCTTCTGCAGCGCACCGCCAGGATCGGCGATGGCGCCACTGGCCGTGGGGCTGGTGGGCACTGGCCACGTCGATCGCGGCGTGGGCGTGCCTGGCGGTCATGGCCGTTCTGTTCAGCGCCAGCATCGGCATGCCGGGCGATGGCGACCATGCCATGCAAGCCACGCGGCTGCCGCTGCGCATCACGGCGATCATGGCCACGACGGCCGCCATCGGGAGCCTGGTCACCGGCTCGGCTGCGTTGCGGCTGGGTCGCCAGCCGGGCGCAGCGATCGCCGCGCTGATCTTGCTGTTGATCTTGCTGCTGCTGTCTGGTGTGTCGCTGCTGGGCTTGATGGCGTAGCGGTCCGCCTGCGACGTACTGCGTGTAGCGGCGACATGCGATTTGGCAATGGACCGGTGTGCAGCGATAATCCGGCAGCTTGTTTCCGGTGTACTTCCCCCCCTTACTGGTAACCGAACGGACCTATGACCACTATCGCCAAGATCCTCGCCCGCGAAATCCTCGACTCTCGCGGCAATCCCACGCTGGAGGCCGAAGTCACGCTGGACGACGGTTCGTTCGGCCGCGCGGCCGTGCCGTCGGGTGCCTCGACCGGTACCAAGGAAGCGGTGGAGCTGCGTGATGGCGACAAGACCCGTTACCTGGGCAAGGGCGTGCGCCACGCGGTGGACAACGTCAACGGCACCATCGCCGAGACGCTGAAGAACTTCGATGCGGCCGACCAGCAGGGCCTGGACCGTCGCCTGATCGATCTGGATGGCACCGAGAACAAGGGCCGCCTGGGCGCCAACGCGCTGCTGGGTGTGTCGCTGGCTGCCGCGCATGCCGTTGCCGCCTCGCGCAAGCAGCCGCTGTGGCAGTACCTGTCCACCATTGCCGAATCCGACGTGGCGCTGCCGGTGCCGATGATGAACATCATCAACGGCGGCGCGCATGCCGACAACAACGTCGATTTCCAGGAGTTCATGGTGCTGCCGGTCGGCTGCAGCTCGTTCTCCGAAGCGCTGCGCGCAGGGACCGAAATCTTCCATTCCCTCAAGTCGGTGCTCAAGGGCCATGGCCTGAGCACGGCGGTGGGCGACGAAGGCGGCTTTGCGCCAGACTTCCGCAGCAACGTCGAAGCGCTGGACACCATTCTCGAAGCGATCGGCAAGGCCGGTTACACCGCTGGCGAAGACATCATGCTGGGCCTGGACGTAGCCTCCAGCGAGTTCTACGACAACGGCAAGTACAATCTGGTTGGCGAGAACAAGCGCCTGACCAGCGAGCAGTTCGTCGATTTCCTGGCCGACTGGGTGGCGCAGTACCCGATCATCAGCATCGAAGACGGCCTGGCCGAAGACGACTGGGCCGGCTGGAAGCTGCTGACCGAACGCGTCGGCAAGAAGGTGCAGCTGGTGGGTGACGACCTGTTCGTCACCAACCCGAAGATCTTCAAGCAGGGCATCGATTCGGGCACCGCCAACGCGATCCTGATCAAGGTCAACCAGATCGGCACGCTGACCGAAACGCTGGAAGCCATCGCGATGGCGCACGCGGCCAACTACGCCTCGATCGTGTCGCACCGTTCGGGCGAGACCGAAGACACCACCATCGCCGACATCGCCGTGGCCACCACCGCCACGCAGATCAAGACCGGCTCGCTGTGCCGCAGCGACCGCGTCGCCAAGTACAACCAGCTGCTGCGCATCGAGCAGGCGCTGGGGTCCGGCGCGCGTTACGCCGGCCGCGACGCGTTCGTTTCGATCAAGCGATAAGCCGTGCGCAACTGGCGCTGGCTACTGCTAGTGCTGGCGGTACTGCTGGCTTGGCTGCAGTACCGCTTCTGGTTCGGGTCTGGGAATTCCGGTGAAGTCATGATGCTGGAAGCCCAGGTTGCGCATCAGACACAGGACAACGAAGGTCTGCGCCAACGCAACCAGGCGTTGGCAGCAGAGGTGAAGGATTTGAAGGACGGCGAGGCGGCAATCGAGGAACGCGCGCGCAGCGAACTGGGCATGATCAAGCCGGGCGAGACGTTCTATCGCGTGGTCGAGGATGCGCCGCTGCCGGCCCCTGCATCGCCTGACGCGACGCCCCCCGCACAACAAGCGCCTGAGCCGATCGATCCGGTGGATCACCCATGACCGGGTCCATCTGGGCCATCGTGCCGGCCGCCGGGCGCGGCGCCCGTTTTGGCGGGCCGCTTCCCAAGCAATATCTGCCGGCAGGCGGTCAGCCGCTCATGGCGTATACGCTCGCGGCACTGGCGGCGCATCCGGCGCTGGCCGGCATCATGGTGGCAATTGCCCCCGGCGATGCCGATTGGCCCGGCTGGACCGCGGTACAGTCCAAGCCCGTGTTGACCTGCCTGGGCGGGGGAACCCGCGCAGCCTCGGTGCTGGCTGGCGTGCTGGCCCTGCCCGAAAGCGTGCGTGCCGACGATTTCGTACTGGTGCACGACGCCGCGCGGCCGAACCTGGCTCTGGCCGATCTGGATCGATTGCTGGAAATCGGTCGCGGCGATCCGGTCGGCGCAATCCTGGCCGCACCTGTGCGCGACACGCTCAAGCGCGCTGGCGACGATGGCGGTATCGACGGCACCGAACCGCGCGAACGCCTGTGGCGCGCACTCACCCCGCAGCTGTTTCGTCGCCATCAACTGATCCGTGGACTCACCGAAGCGGCGGCGGCCGGTGTCGAGGTCACCGATGAAGCGATGGCGATGGAGCGGATGGGGCTGCGCCCGTTGCTGGTGGAAGGCGCCGAAGACAACTTCAAGGTGACGACCCCTGCGGATCTGGCGCGCTTCGAATTCGAATTGGCACGCCGCGGCATGACCGTCGATGCCGATGCGCTGCCGGCGCAGGTCGCCGCTGCATCGGTCAACCCGCGCGCAGCTGCAGCGCAGCCCGCTACGGTCGGTAACGGCAACGACGCCTCTGAGAGCGGATAAGGCCACTGCTTTCACAGCCAGGAAGGCGCGAGAGCTGTGGCGGCACGGCATCTACGACGCGTTCGCTGCCGCTCCATGCGCGCTGCCCGTACCTAACTGCCGACCGCTCGCTACGTATTATTTTCCACTTCAATCATCACAGGCCCTGCATGTCCTTCAATTTCCGAATCGGCCAAGGCTATGACGTGCACGCGTTCGGCCCTGGCGACCACGTGATGCTGGGTGGCGTGCGCGTGGCGCACAGCCATGGCGTGCTTGCCCATAGCGATGGCGATGTGGTGTTGCACGCCCTGTGCGATGCGATGCTGGGCGCGCTGGCGCTGGGCGATATCGGCCGGCATTTCCCGCCTTCCGATGCGCGTTGGAAAGACGCCGATAGCGCGCAGTTCCTGCAGCATTGCGATGGCTTGCTGCGCGAACGCGGCTGGCGAGTGGGCAATGCCGACATTACCGTGATCTGCGAGCGCCCCAAGGTCGGCCCGCATGCGCTGGCCATGCGCGAGCGCATTGCCGGCCTGTTGGCGATCGAACTCGATGCGGTCAGCGTCAAGGCCACCACTAGCGAACAATTGGGTTTCACCGGCCGCGGCGAAGGCATCGCCGCACAGGCCACGGTGTTGCTGGGCAGGATCGCTGCATAATTTTTGTCCCGCACATGCAGCGCTTGGCGCCGAAGCCGGCGCCGATGCTGCCAGACGCAATCACCGCGCCGAACCACTCGGCGCATAGCGCGCCAGCTCCGGCGCGAAGGCGAACCACACCATGAGCGAGACCTCTTTGCTGCCGCGTGCGCATGGCGCCGCCGTGCTCAGCGCAGCGATGCGCAGCACCCCGGACGATTTTCAGGTCGACGAGCTGCCGGCATTCGAGCCCTCCGGCGAAGGCGAGCATCTGCTGCTCACCGTGCGCAAGCGTGGCCAGAACACGGCCTACATCGCCAAGAAGCTTGCGCACTGGGCCGGCATCGCCGAGATGGGAGTCAGCTATGCGGGCCTGAAGGATCGCCATGCAGTGACCACCCAGCGCTTTAGCGTGCATCTGCCCAAGCGCATCGCGCCGGATATCGCCGCGCTGGATGATGCACAGATGCAGGTGGTCCACAGCACCTGGCACAACCGCAAGCTGCAACGCGGTGCGCTGCACGGGAACCGTTTCGTGCTGACGCTGCGCCAGGTGCAGGGCGAGCGCGAGGCGATCGAGCAACGGCTGCAGGCGATTGCTGCGCGCGGCATCCCCAATTGGTTCGGCGAACAACGCTTCGGTCGCGATGGCGCAAATGTGGCGGCTGCGCTGGCGATGTTCGGTCATGTGCAGGCTGACGACGGAACGTTGCTGCCGGCGCCCGCATCCAGGCGGCGGCTGCGCAACGATCAGCGCTCGATGTTGCTGTCGGCAGCGCGTTCGGCCCTGTTCAATCGCGTGCTCGGTGCACGCGTGGCGCAGGACAGTTGGGATAGCCCACTGCAGGGCGAGGCGTGGATGCTGGACGGCTCGCGCAGCGTGTTCGGCCCGGAGCCTTGGAGCGAGGCCCTGGCAGAGCGACTGGCGCGTTTCGATATCCATCCCAGCGGGCCGTTGTGGGGCGCTGGCGAGTTGCGCTCGGCCGATCAGGCCGCAGCGGTGGAGCAGGGCGCGTTGTCCGACCCGCTCTCCACGGCGCTGCGCCAGGGCCTGGAAGCTGCGGGATTGAAGCAGGAGCGCCGCGCGCTGCGCTTGTGCCCGCAGGGTCTGGAGTATCGATGGCTGGAGGCGCAGACCCTGCAATTGGAGTTCGCGCTGCCACCTGGCTGTTATGCCACTGCAGTGCTGTGGGAATTGGGGGATATCACCGACGCCGGTCGCTTCAACGACGGCGTGCGCGCCGACGCATGATCGCGCGCGAACGCCGGTCGAATCGCGCGCGGCAGCATGGACGACGCTCCAATCAAGCTGTGCGCAGAAGCGGCCTCGGCGGTCACTGAGGCGACAGTGACCGGTCGCGGCACCACGAAACGATAGCCAGTTGCACACGGCGCACAATAGGAAGTAGCTCGCGTCGGACCAGCCATGCGCGACAGACCTTCCAGGCAGTACGTCGCCACGCGCAATCGCTGCCGTTTGGCATCACTCGCGCGCAACCATCGGCCTATCGCCGCGCCAGCAATACCAGCAGCGCCCCGGTACCGCCCTGCGTCGGTGGCGCCGAATGGAACGCCAGCACATCGTTGCGTTGACGCAGCAGCCGGTCCATGAGGTTCTTCAGCACAGGCGCACCGTTGTCCGATTGCAGTCCCTTGCCGTGGATGATGCGCACGCAACCATGTTCGTGCGCGTGTGCTTCCAGCAGGAACTGGCGCAGCAACGATTCGGCCTGCGCTGCGGTGGCGCCGTGCAGATCCAGTTCGTCCTGCACCGAGAATTGCCCGCGTTTGAGCCGTTGAAACAGGCGGGTGGGAAGATTCTCGCGCCGATAGCTGGCGGTATCGCCCGCTTCCAGCGGCGCGCTGTCGCGCAGCAGGCGCGCAAATTCGGTGTGCGCTTCGGCGTCGTCGCGCTCGGCCATGCGCGCGCGCGGCTTGGGGCGCGGCTTGGCGTTGGCCGGTGGGGCGACTTCACGAATCGGCTTGACCGCGCCGATCGCTGCGCGGAACAAGGCGCCGTCGTCTTCGTCTTCAGGATGCGACATCTGCACAGCGTACCCCGTCCAAGCGCAGACGCACGCGAAGATCAAGCGCGAAGGCGCGGGACGCATCCGGTATCATGGCCCGGTTTTCCGAGGAGTCCCATGCGCGTACTGGTTAGCAACGACGACGGTGTCGACGCCCCCGGCATCCAGATTTTGGCCGAGGCGCTACGCCATGCCGGTCATGAAGTGATGGTGGTCGCGCCCGACCGCGACCGCTCCGGCGCCAGCAATTCGCTGACGCTGGATGTGCCGATCCGCACCCGCCGCATCGACGCGCAGACCTGCGCGGTGGCCGGCACGCCCACCGACTGCGTGCATCTGGCGCTGACCGGCATGCTGGATTACGACCCGGATATCGTGGTCTCCGGCATCAACAACTCCGCCAATCTGGGCGACGACGTGATCTATTCCGGCACCGTCTCCGCCGCGATGGAGGGCCGCTTCCTGGGCTTGCCTGCAGTGGCGGTGTCGCTGGTCACGCTGAATCACCAAGCGCACAACTACGAAACCGCCGCACGCGCAGCCGTGGAAATCGTTGCGCGGTTGAAGGCCGACCCGTTGCCGGCCGACACCATCCTCAACGTCAACGTGCCGGATCTACCCTGGTCGGATGTGCTCGGTTTCGAGGTCACCCGGCTCGGCAACCGCCACCGCTCCGAGCCGTGCGTGCCGCAGCGCGACCCGCGCGGCCGCACCGTGTACTGGATCGGCCCGGCCGG
This sequence comes from Xanthomonas sp. NCPPB 3569, assembly GCF_041475645.2. NCBI lineage: Bacteria > Pseudomonadati > Pseudomonadota > Gammaproteobacteria > Lysobacterales > Lysobacteraceae > Xanthomonas > Xanthomonas sp. NCPPB 3569. The sequence goes on along the minus strand of NZ_CM192969.1, from coordinate 2,166,444 downwards.
TCCCGAGCAGGATGCCGGCGCCGGTACCGACTTCCACGCGGTGCGCACCGGGCGGATTTCGATCACCCCGATCCATGTCGATCTCACCCGTTACCAGGCGCTGGAGACCGTGGCCGGCTGGGTCGGCGGCCTGACCGCCGCGCTGGACGGCCCGGCATGACGTCCAGGCTGCGCCTGCAACCGGAATCGGTGGGGATCGGCATGACCTCGCAACGCGTGCGCGACCGTCTGGTCGAGCGCCTGCGCGAAGCCGGCATCCAGGACGAAGCCACGCTCAATGCGATGCGTACCGTGCCGCGGCATCTGTTCATCGATGAAGCGCTGGCCTCGCGCGCCTACGAAGACACGGCGTTGCCGATCGGCCATGGCCAGACCATTTCCCAGCCGTGGGTAGTGGCGCGCATGACCGAAGCGGTGCTGCAGGTGACCCCGAGCAAGGTGCTCGAAGTGGGCACCGGCTCCGGCTACCAGGGCGCAATCCTGGCGGCGCTGGGGTTGGAGGTCTACACGGTCGAGCGCATCGGCGACCTGCTGCGGCAGGCGCGCAAGCGCTTCCGGCACCTGGGCATGAATGTGCGCAGCAAGCACGATGATGGCCGCATCGGCTGGCCCGAGCATGGCCCGTACGATGCCATCGTGGTGACCGCTGCTGCGCCGGCGTTGGTCGATGCGCTGGTCGATCAGCTGGCAGTCGGCGGGCGCCTGGTCGCGCCGGTCGGGGGGGCTTCCTCGCAATCGTTGGTGCAACTCACCCGCGGGGCCGATGGTGCGATCGAACAACAGGTTCTGGCCCCGGTCACGTTCGTCCCGCTGTTGTCGGGCATGCTGGATTGAATCCATGAGAGTTCCTCGATGAAGATTTTTGGGCCGTTGTACGACGTGGCCATCCGTTGGTCGCGCCATCGCCGCGCACCTGCTCTGCTGACCGGTCTCAGCTTCGTTGAGGGCTTCATCTTCCCGGTGCCGCCGGAAGTGATGTTGGCACCGATGTCGCTGGCCGAGCCCAAGCGTTCGCTCTGGTTTGCAACCTTGAGCCTGCTCGGCTCGATCTGCGGCGCCCTGGTCGGTTATCTGTTGGGCCATTTCGCCTTTGCCGCGCTGCAGCCGCTGATCGAATGGCTGGGCTGGAGCGCGAAGATCCAGCAGCAGATCGAAACCCTGCGCGCACTGGTGGCCGATTCGCCGTGGAAGGCGTTCTGGGCGCTGGTCCTGGTCGGGTTCACCCCGATCCCGCTGAAGATCTTCACCTGGGCCTCGGGCGTGGTCGGCGTGCCGATCCTGCCATTCATTGCCAGCATGTTGGTCGGGCGCGGCAAGCGCGTGTATCTGGTGGCCGGCGCGATCCGCCTGGGCGGGGCGCGGGCCGAAGCGGCGCTGCACCGCTGGATCGAGCCGCTGGGCTGGGTGGCAATGGCGGTTTTGGCGGTCGGCGCAGGCTGGTTGGTGTGGAAGACAACGAACGGATGAGCAAGACGCAGATGAATTCGGCACGCAAGACAGCAGTCATGCTCGCAGTGGCCATCGGACTGACTGCCTGTAGCAGCGCAACCGTGGTGCGTTCGCCCGGAGCAAGCGGTGGCGGGTCGTCGTCGCGCCCCAGCGCCGCGCCGCGCCCTTCGGTGCCGCGTCCGGGTGCCACGGTCACCGTGCAGCGCGGCGATACCCTGTACGCAATCTCGCGCCGGACCAATATCACCGCCGCGGATCTGGCCGCCTGGAATGGCCTGTCTTCCCCGAACACCATCTATCCCGGCCAGACGCTCAAGTTGTATCCGTCCGGTACCAGCAAGCCGGGTGGCAGCGCGCCGGTGGCTGGCGGTACCGTGGCGCCGCCGCGTCCTGCTGCGCCGATCGCCGCACCGGTCAGCAGCGGATTTTCCTGGCGTTGGCCGGCCGATGGCGTCGTGGTGGGTACCTTCGTCTCTGGCGAAACCACCAAGCAGGGCGTAGACATCGCCGGCACCAGCGGCCAGGCCGTGCGTGCCGCGGCCGACGGCGTGGTGGTGTATTCCGGCGCCGGCCTGGTCGGCTATGGCGAGCTGATCATCATCAAGCACAACGACCAGTGGCTGTCCGCGTACGGTCACAACCGCAAGCGCCTGCTCAACGAAGGCCAGAGCGTCAAGGCGGGGCAGCAAATTGCCGAAATGGGCCGCAGCGGTGCCTCCCGCGACATGTTGCACTTCGAGATCCGCTACAACGGCAAGCCGGTCGATCCGCTGCTGTATTTGCCGAAGAAGTGAGATTGGGGAGTCGGGATTCGCAACGGCCCTGGGCTGTCCGTATCCGGACAGAGTGTGCGTTCTTCGGACTCACCACTTGGTGACCGATTGACGCTTTAGTCTGGTTTGGCGATTGAAGCGCAGCTTGCTGAAGCCCGCTCTTACAAATCCCCAACCCCGATTCCCGAATCGCGTCCCAAGCCAATCAGCCCGGCAGCACCATCGCCAACGCCACCCGCCGGCCTTCGCTGGCCAGGACGTTGTAGGTGCGTGCGGCGGCGGCATTGGTCATCGCCTCCAGGCCGATGCCGCGGGTCAGGCAGGCCGCCAGCACGTCGGTCTTGGGAAATAACTGGCGTTCGCCGGTGCCGAGCAGGATGACGGCTGGGCTGAGTGCCAGCACCGCCTCCATGTGGCTGGCCTGGAGCTGCTCCAGCGCCTGGACCGGCCAGCGCTCCACCAGCTCATCGGGCATCAGGATGAAGCTCTGCTGCAGGATCTGGTCGTTCACCTTGGCATGGCGGCCATCGGCCGCGCGCAGCGCGTAGGTGTAATCGGGATGTTCCTGGCTTAAAGGCATGACGAACTCGTTGGCTCAGCCGCGCGGCAGCACGATCTGGCGCTTTTCCTTGCTGGGGCGGTACAGAATGGCGACGTGGCCGATGCGCTGTACTAGCGCACTGCCGGTCTGCTCGATCAGCTCGGCAATCAGCGCATCACGTGTCTCGCGATCCTCCGATGCCACCTTCACCTTGACCAGTTCGTGGCGCTCGAGCACTTCCTCGAGTTCTGCCAGAAATGCCGGCGTGACCCCTTTGCCGCCGGTCTGCAGCAAGGCTTTGAGGTCGTGGGCCTGACCGCGCAGGAAACGGTTCTGGGCGGAGGTGAGAACAATGGACATGCAGGATCGAAGGGAAGCAAAGGGTGTTCAGGGTATCATGGCGACCCGTTCGGACCCCTTTGCCAATGCCTTCCCGCAGTAAAAGCAGCCAGCGCTGGCTCAAGGAACACTTCGCCGACCCTTACGTGAAGAAGGCCCAGGCCGAGGGCATGCGCTCGCGCGCGGCCTACAAGCTGGAGGAATTGCTGCAGCGCGACCGCCTGCTCAAGCCGGGCATGGTGGTGGTCGATCTGGGCGCGGCGCCGGGTGGCTGGTCGCAACAGGTGCGCAAGTCCATGGGCGACAGCGGCCGGGTGGTGGCGCTGGATATCCTGGACATGCCGGCCCTGGCGGGCGTTGAGTTCCTTCACGGCGACTTCAGGGAGCAGGCGGTCCTATCCCAATTCGAAGCGATGCTGGGCGATGTGCCGGTGGACCTTGTGCTGTCGGATATGGCCCCCAATAAGAGTGGCATGGATGCGGTCGACCAACCGCGGATGATGCACCTGGCGGAGCTGGCCATGGAATTTGCCGACACCCATCTCAAGCCGGGCGGGGCATTTTTGATCAAGCTGTTCCAGGGTGTCGGGTCAGACGACTACATTCGCGAGCTCCGCCGCCGCTATGACAAGGTGACGATTCGCAAGCCGGCGGCCTCGCGCAAGCGCTCCCCGGAAGTTTATGCGCTCGGTCAGGGCAAGCGTGTCCAGATCAAGTAAGCTGCCAATGACCATCGTATTTCAAGCATCGAAGAGTAGAGGGCACCGGAGCCAATGAGGATGAACGACTTGACCAAGAATCTGCTGCTGTGGGTGGTCGTCGCAGTTGTGCTGATGGTTGTCTTCCAGAGCTTCTCGCCGCGGATGGCGGGCGGCGTCGGTGCCGACTCGATCACCTACACCCAGTTCCTGAAGGAAGTGGACTCCGGGCGCGTCAAATCGGTGGATTACACCGATGAGACCAACCTGGCCGTCAACGCGATCCGCTTCAAGCGCACCGACGGCAGCGAAGCCACCGTCTACGGTCCGCGCGACGACAAGCTGGTCGACGTGCTGTACAGCAAGAACATCGAAATGACTCGCCAGAAGCCCTCGACCGGCCCGGGCTTCTGGTCGCTGGTGCTCAATTTCCTCCCCGTCATCCTGATCATCGGCTTCTGGCTGTTCATCATGCGCCAGATGCAGGGCGGTGGCGGCGGCGCAAAGGGTGCGATGAGCTTCGGCAAGTCGCGCGCCAAGCTGCAGGGCGAAGACCAGATCAAGATCACCTTTGCCGACGTTGCCGGTTGCGACGAAGCGAAGGAAGAAGTCGGCGAATTGGTGGACTTCCTGCGCGACCCGACCAAGTTCACCAAGTTGGGTGGCAAGATTCCACGCGGCGTGCTGATGGTCGGCCCGCCGGGTACCGGCAAGACCCTGCTCGCCAAGGCGATCGCCGGCGAGGCCAAGGTGCCGTTTTTCTCGATCTCCGGTTCGGACTTCGTCGAAATGTTCGTCGGCGTCGGCGCCAGCCGTGTGCGCGACATGTTCGAGCAGGCCAAGAAGCATGCGCCGTGCATCATCTTCATCGACGAAATCGATGCGGTGGGCCGTCATCGCGGCGCCGGTCTTGGTGGCGGGCATGACGAGCGCGAGCAGACCCTGAACCAGTTGCTGGTCGAGATGGACGGTTTTGAGGGCGGCGAAGGCGTGATCGTGATCGCGGCGACCAACCGCCCCGACGTGCTGGATCCGGCATTGCTGCGCCCGGGCCGTTTCGACCGCCAGGTCGTGGTCGGCCTGCCGGACGTCAAGGGCCGCGAACAGATCCTGCGCGTGCACATGCGCAAGCTGCCGCTGGCCGACGATGTCGTGCCGATGGTCATCGCCCGCGGTACCCCGGGTTTCTCCGGCGCCGACTTGGCCAACCTGTGCAACGAAGCCGCGTTGTTTGCGGCACGTGGCAGCGAGAAGGAGGTCCGCATGGACCACTTCGACCGTGCCCGCGACAAGATCCTGATGGGCGCCGAGCGCCGCTCGATGGCCATGAGCGAGGACGAGAAGACCCTCACCGCGTATCACGAGGCAGGCCACGCCATCGTCGGCCGCCTGGTGCCGGAGCACGACCCCGTCTACAAGGTGACCATCATTCCGCGCGGCCGCGCCCTGGGCGTGACGATGTACCTGCCGGAAGGCGACCGCTACTCGATGAACCGCGTGGCGATCGAGTCTCAGCTGTGCTCGCTATATGGCGGCCGTGTTGCCGAAGAGTTGATCTTCGGCGGCGACAAGGTCACCACCGGTGCGTCCAACGACATCGAGCGTGCTACTAAGATGGCGCGCAACATGGTCACCAAGTGGGGCCTGTCCGACGAGCTTGGCCCGGTAGCCTATGGCGAGGAGGAGGATGAGGTGTTCCTGGGCCGTTCGGTGACCCAGCACAAGAACGTCTCCGACGAAACCGCGCGCAAGATCGACGAAGTCGTGCGTTCGATCCTGGACAAGGCCTACAGCAAGACCAAGACCATCCTCACCGAGAATCTGGACAAGCTGCACGCGATGTCGCAGTTGTTGCTGCAGTACGAGACCATCGACGTGCCGCAGATCGACGCCATCATGGAAGGCCGCGAGCCGCCGCCGCCGGCGGGTTGGGGCAAGTCCGACAAGGACGGTGGCAATAACAACGACAAGGGTAGCCCGCGTCCATTGCCGCCGATCGCCGGACCCGCCGAGCAACTCTAAGCCGGCCATGTACTGATCTGCGAGGCATCCATCAAGGCCGGGGAGCGATTCCCGGCCTTGATGCATTGTCGGGCTGCATCAATGCCCACGTGTGGGCGACCATCACCATCCCAGGAGACACTGCCGATGTTCGATACCGCCCTCACACTGGATTGCGCCGGCCGCAGCCTGCGACTGGATGCACCGCAAGTGATGGGTATCGTCAATGTCACACCCGATTCGTTCTCCGACGGCGGCCAGCATGCGACCTGCGAGGCGGCGATCGCGCATGGGCTGGCGCTGGTGGAGCAGGGCGCTGCGGTGCTGGATGTCGGCGGTGAATCCACCCGCCCGGGCGCCACGCCGGTCTCGATGGAAGAAGAAATGCAGCGGGTCATTCCGGTGATCGAAGCGCTGGCGCAGCGCACGCGCGTGCCGATCAGCGTGGACACGTTCAAACCGGAGGTCATGCGCGCGGCGGTCGCGGCCGGCGCCGGCATGATCAACGACGTGTATGCCCTGCGTTCGCCCGGCGCGCTGGAAGCGGCGTCGGACCTGCGCGTGCCGGTGGTGCTGATGCATGCGCGCAGCGCGCCGCATGCCATGCAGGATGCGCCGCACTACGATGATGTCGTGGGCGACGTGCACCGGTTTCTGGCTGAGCGCATCTTTGCCGCCGAAATGGCCGGCATCGACAAGCGCCGGCTGGTCCTGGACCCGGGCTTTGGCTTCGATAAAACCACCACGCACAACCTCACCCTGCTTGCGCAGCTGCAGCGGTTGCAGGAATTCGGTTTGCCGGTGCTGGCCGGGCTGTCGCGCAAACGCAGCATCGGCGAGCTGACCGGGCGCCAGATCGCCGCCGAGCGGGTGCACGGCTCGGTGGCCGCGCATCTGATCGCTGCGCAACATGGCGCGCTGCTGTTGCGCGTGCACGATGTGGCGGCAACCGTGGATGCGTTGAAGGTATGGAAGGCGATGGCGGCGATTCCCGTCCCGCGTGTCAGCGCGCCCGACGTGCCCACGATTCGTTGGCCGGACGAGGACTGATGCCTGTCGACCAACGCCCGCTGGCGATCGCCGTGATGGGCCCCACTGCCAGCGGCAAGACCGCGCTGGCGCTGGAAGCTGCAGAGCGCTGGAATGGAGAAATCGTCAGCGTCGATTCGGCGCTGGTGTATCGCGGCCTGGAGATCGGTGCGGCCAAGCCGGACGCGGCGATGCGCGCGGCGGTTCCGCATCATCTGCTCGACCTGCGCGAACCCTGGCAGGTGTATTCGGCAGCGGAGTTCGCCACCGATGCCCGCCAGGCGATCGCGCAGATCGTGGCGCGCGGCAGGTTGCCGATTCTGGCCGGCGGCACCGGGCTGTATTTTCGTGCGCTGCTGGAGGGCTTGTCGCAGCTGCCCGAGGCCGACCAAACGGTGCGCGCTTCCATCGCAGCCGAAGCGCAGCAGATCGGTTGGGCCGGCTTGCACGCACAACTGGCACGTGTGGACCCGGCTGCGGCAGCGCGCATCCACGCAACCGACCCGCAGCGGATCCAGCGGGCGCTGGAGGTCTACCGCATCAGCGGGCGGCCGATCAGCGAGTGGCAGGCGCTACCGCCAGGGCCGCGCCTGCCGGTGCGCGTGTTGAAGCTGGTCTTGGCCCCGCGCGCGCGCGCGGTGCTGCATGAACGTATCGCACACCGGCTGGATGCGATGTTGGCGCAGGATTTTCTGGGAGAGGTACAGCGTCTGCGGGCGCTGCCGCAGATGCAGGCGGTGGCAGCGCCGCTGGATTTGCCAGCCGTGCGCGCGGTCGGCTACCGCCAGGCCTGGCAGTATCTGGACGGGGCTGGCAACCTGGCCGAGTTCCGCGACAAGGCGATCCAGGCGACCCGGCAACTGGCCAAGCGGCAGCTCACCTGGCTGCGCGGCGAGCTCGACGCGCGCTGGTTCGACCCGGAGCGTGACCGCCATCAATTGGAAGACGCAATTGTCGGCTTCCTCGCTCATCGTCCCGGTGTACGGCAGGCTTCGGGCGTGTAACATCCCGTTTCCGGGGCCGGCTGGGGATAGCAGGTGTCGACCGGAACAATAAGAACAATAATGAAGAGGATTTTTCGATGGCTAAGGGGCAATCTTTACAGGACCCATTCCTCAATGCGCTGCGGCGCGAGCGGGTGCCCGTGTCGGTGTATCTGGTCAATGGCATCAAGCTGCAGGGCACGATCGAGTCGTTCGACCAATTCGTGGTCCTGCTGCGCAATACCGTGAGTCAGATGGTGTACAAGCACGCCATTTCCACGGTGGTGCCGGCGCGCAATGTGCGCGTGGGCCCTGGTGGTGGATATGTGCAATCCAATGAAGGCAATCAGGCGGAAGATGACGACGTCGAGCAGTAACGGAGTAATGCGTGTTTGATCGGTCCCGCAAGGGTGAACACGCGTTGTTGATACAGACTCACTCCGGTGGGCCTGCCGAAGACGATGTGATGGAGGAGTTCGCCGACCTTGCAAAATCGGCGGGCGCCACGGTCGCCGCAACGCTCACCGCACGCATCGATAAGCCCAGCCCGTCGACCTTGATCGGTAGCGGCAAGCTGGAAGAGGTCAAGGCCGCAGCCGAGGCCACCGGCGCCGACCTGGTGCTGGTCAATCACACCCTGTCGCCCGGCCAGGAGCGCAACCTGGAGCGGTATCTGGAGCGGCGTGTGATCGACCGCACCGGGTTGATCCTGGACATCTTCGCGCAACGTGCGCGCAGCCACGAAGGCAAGCTGCAGGTGGAACTGGCGCAGTTGCGTCACATGGCCACGCGGCTGGTGCGTGGCTGGACCCACTTGGAGCGTCAGCGCGGTGGCTCCATCGGCCTGCGCGGCCCGGGCGAAACCCAGCTGGAAACCGACCGCCGCCTGCTGCAAAAACGCGTCGAACAGTTGCAGCAGCGGCTGGAAAAGGTCGAGGTGCAGCGCACCCAGATGCGTCGTGCGCGGATGCGCAGCGAATTGCCACGGATTGCACTGGTCGGTTACACCAATGCCGGCAAGTCGACATTGTTCAATGTGTTGACCGGTGCAGAGGCTTACGTGGCAGATCAATTGTTCGCCACGCTCGACCCGACCGTGCGACGCATTGCGTTGCCGGGTGGCAGCGCGATCCTTGCCGACACGGTCGGCTTCGTGCGCGATCTTCCGCACGAGCTGGTCGCCGCATTCCGCTCCACGCTCTCGGAGGCGCGCGATGCCGATCTGTTGCTGCACGTTGTCGATGCAGCAGACCCGTTGCGCGAAGAACGCATCCTGCAGGTAGACGAAGTGTTGCAGGCCGTCGGTGCCGGCGATCTGCCGCAGCTGCTGGTATTTAACAAGATCGACAAGATCGAAGGCGCCGAAGTGCGCCACGATGCGCAGGACGGCATTCCCGACCCGGCACGCCGCGAGCGTGTTTGGGTGTCGGCGCGCGACAGGCGCGGGCTGGAAGAATTGCAGCATGCGCTCGGCCAGCGGTTGGACCTGCGCCACCTCACCGGCCAGCTACGGCTCCCACCGTCTGCCGGCCGCCTGCGTTCCAGGCTGCATCAGCTGGAAGTGGTGCGCAATGAGCAAATCGACGAAGAGGGTTGGTTGCTCGATGTCGATCTGCCGATGGTCGAGGCCGAGCGGTTGGCCGCCGGGCAGGACGGTGCGCCGCTGCGCGCGATGCTGCCGGATCGTCGCGAAGACTGGGAAGCGTGATGGACGCGCGCAGTCGGTAGTGCACGGCTGTGCGCTGCTTCAAAACGATTAGGGCAACGGCCTACCGGGTCGCTGTGCGGCAGTTGCCAGGCCTCGTCCTGGCCTGCGGGAACCGACAGAAATTCCGTGTGAGTAGTGCGTACTGCAGAACGGTGCGGTCGTGCGCTCATGCGGCACGTCACGCCTGTCATCAGTGATCCGGCGCACTAGCTGCGGTGATTCGGTGGCCTGAAGGCGGCGCTGCGCGTTGACTCGTGCTGCCGGCAAGTCGGCGTACAGACAAGCCCGTCCAGGCCCAGCGTGCGCATCGGCCGCATATCGCCACTGAACCTTGGCCACCTCGCGCCCAGCCGGAAGCGGCGCCAGCGGCAGACAGGCGCGACGAATTGGGCTAAAACGTCCGCTGCCCCCACCTTGCCGTGCCCATGTCTTTTTCCGCCGATTCCGAACTGCAGCAGCTGGCCGAAGCCCTCGGGCAGCAATTGCTTGCCGCGCGCGAGCGCCTGGTCACTGCCGAGAGTTGCACCGGTGGTTGGATCGCCAAGGCGGTGACCGATGTCGCCGGCTCCTCGCACTGGTTCGATTGCGGGATGGCCGCCTATAGCTACGAGGCCAAGCAGGCACTGCTCGGCGTCCGCCCACAGACCCTGGAAGTGCATGGGGCGGTCAGTCGCGAAACGGTGATCGAAATGGTCTCTGGCGCCCTGGTGAATTCCGGCGCAAGCATCGCGGTGGCGGTGACCGGCATTGCCGGGCCTGGCGGTGGCAGTGAGGACAAGCCGGTCGGCACGGTCTGGATCGGCTGGAAACGTCGTGGTGGTTACGCCACCGCACAACTGTTCCAGTTCAATGGCGACCGCGATGCGGTGCGTCGTCAAACCGTCGCTGCGGCACTGCGTGGGCTGAGCGCGCTACTGTAGCGGTGGTCGGGTTCACTGGAGGGCGATCGGCAACAGATCCGCGCCGCCCATTTTTCAGCGCAATCTCGCGCAGCATGGAAACCCGAACGCCGTGGCCGTGCGCAGTCCAAGAACTGGCTGCGGCTCGCTGTCGACACGCCGCGTCAGCACGCTGAGTGGATGCGTCGCTTGGCACATTCGGCAACGAGGCTGCGAAGTGACGACGGCGCAACCGAAGTGCAGCGAATCAGCGAACGCTGCCGTTGCGTACGTATCGCGCACCGCCTTGCAACCTGCGCTGAGCTTGGACGGGGCGAGGGCGCGACAGCGGAGGGCAGATCGGCTACAAACAAGGTCTCCTCACCGCCCAGGGTGCCAATGCCGTCGTTTCTTGCTCCTGTCCCATCGGTCGCCGCGTTGCAGGCTGCCGTGTACTGCAGCGTCACGCAGCGCCTGAGCGCAACGCGCTCGCGGGCGGTGCGCTGATGTGGGAAGCGCTCGGCACGGTACGTGATCTTGGGCGTCTGCAGGAAATCGCCTCGGTCCTGATCCGCTACGGCTTCGGGGATGTGGTGCGTCGTATCGGCATGGCCGATGTGCTTGAGCGCGCCGGCAGGCTGTTGCATTGGCAGAACGCCGAGGGTCGTTTGCGCATGTCCTCAGCGATGCGCGTGCGGCGAGCACTGGAAGAGCTTGGGCCCACCTTCGTCAAACTCGGGCAGGTGCTGGCCACGCGCGTGGATCTGCTGCCACCGGAGTGGATCGAAGAATTGAGTGAGCTGCAGAACGCGGTGCCGGCGCTGCCGTTCGGGCAGATCCGCCCACAGCTGGTTGCTGCGCTGGGCATGGAGCCGGAAAGCATCTTCGCGCGCCTGGACGAACAACCGCTGGCGGCCGCATCGCTGGCACAGACCCACCGCGCGTGGCTGGTCGATGGCACGCCGGTGGTGTTGAAGATCCGACGTCCCGATATCGGTGACACCATCGACGCGGACCTGCGCCTGCTCGCCCGGCTTGCGGAAATCGTCGAAACCCGCGCACCGGATCTCAAGCGCTACCGTCCTGCCGAGGTGGTGCAGCAATTTACCGTTTCGCTGCGACGCGAACTGGACTTCGCTGCGGAGGGGCGCAACGCCGAACGCATCGCCGCCAACTTCGCGCATGACGCGCACGTAGTGGTGCCGGCGGTGTACTGGGAGTGGACCTGCGAGTCGCTCAACGTGCAGGAGTTCATCGATGGGATTCCCGGCCGTGATCTGCTCGCTGTCGACGCGGCCGGCCTGGATCGCAGGGCGCTCGCACGTGCCGGTGCCGGCATCGTGCTCAAGATGGTGCTGCAGGACGGCTGCTTCCACGCCGACCCGCATCCGGGAAATATTTTCTACCTGCGCGACGGGCGCATCGCGGTCATCGATTTCGGCATGGTCGGGCGCGTCTCCGAGCAGCGTCGGTTTCAGGTCGCACAGCTGCTGCACGGCATGGTCAGCTACGACGCCGATGCGGTGATCGATGTCTTGCTGGAATGGGCGGGCACCAGCCTGGAGGTCGATGAGGCGCGTTTGCAGCAGGACATCGGCGCGTTCGTCGACGAGTATCGCGGCGTGCCGCTGAAAGAATTGCGTATCGGCGCAATGCTTGGCGATGTCACCTCCATCCTGCGCGATCACGGGCTGACGCTGCCGTCGGATCTGGCACTGATGATCAAGGCGTTTCTCACCCTGGAAGGCATGGGGCGCCAGCTCGATCCGGACTTCGACATGGCCACCGAGGCGCGCCCATATCTGGAACGCGTGGTGTTGCAACGCTATGCGCCGCGCGCCATGGTGCGACGCGGCCGGCGGACCGTGACTGGTGCGATCGATCTGATCGGCGATCTGCCGCGCGACCTCAAGCGCCTGTTGCAAGCCGCACGCCGCGGCAAGCTGCAGCTTCAGATCGAAACACGCTCATTGCGCGAGTTCGGCGAGCAGGTCGACCGCGCCGCCAACCGCCTCACGATGGGGATCGTGACTGCCGCCTTGGTGATCGGCTCTTCGATCGTCATGAACAGCGTCGGCGGGAGCGCCAGCCGCTGGTTGCTCGCGCTAGGGGTGGGCGGTTTCATCGGCGCGGCGCTATGCGGCATCTGGATCCTGTTTTCGATCTGGCGAAGCCGGCGACAGCGCCCTCAGCGCGCCGCATCCTGATGGGTGCGGGCGAGGCGCCGCGAACACTTGCGCAGGCGCTCGTTAGTAGTAATACTACTAACCATGGACCTGACCGATACCCAGCAAGCAATCCTGGCCTTGATCGCCGAGCGCATCGATGCCGATGGTGTTCCGCCGTCGCAGACCGAAATCGCGCGCGCGTTCGGCTTCAAGGGCGTCCGTGCGGCGCAATATCACCTGGAAGCGCTGGAGCATGCGGGGGCGATCCGCCGCGTCCCAGGTCAGGCGCGCGGGATACGGCTGGCCGGGCAGGGTGCGCAGACACGCCCGGCTCCGGTGAGCGAGGCGGCCCGCGATGACGTTTTGCGTCTGCCGGTGCTGGGCCGCGTGGCCGCGGGTCTGCCGATTGGCGCCGATATCGGCTCGGACGACTTCGTTGTACTGGATCGGGTGTTCTTCTCGCCCTCGCCGGATTACCTGCTCAAGGTGCAAGGCGATTCGATGCGCGACGAAGGCATCTTCAACGGCGATCTGATCGGCGTGCACCGCACTCGCGACGCGCGTTCGGGGCAGATCGTGGTGGCGCGGATCGATGAGGAAATTACGGTGAAGCTGCTGAAGATCGGCAAGGACCGCATCCGGCTGCTGCCGCGCAATCCAGACTACGCGCCCATCGAGGTGCTACCGGATCAGGATTTCGCGATTGAAGGTCTGTATTGCGGACTGTTGAGGCCTAACCGTTGAGGTCTGTGCCGATGGCCGTGCCGGCGTTTCTCCGAGCTGGCGCCGCAGGATTTCCCGCTGCCACCGGACCTTCCGCCTACTTAATCTGAGTGTGTCGCCTGCAGTCTCAGCCTGTGCGATACACCGCCGCTACATTAGCCCCATACCGAAATCACTGACGAGGATCACCCAGATGGACGAGAACAAGAAGCGTGCCCTTTCCGCCGCACTGAGCCAGATCGAAAAGCAATTCGGCAAGGGCTCGGTCATGCGCATGGGCGACCGCGTCATTGAGGCGGTCGAAGTCATCCCGACCGGCTCGCTGATGCTGGATATCGCCCTGGGGATCGGCGGCCTGCCGAAGGGCCGCGTGGTCGAAATCTACGGCCCGGAATCCTCCGGCAAGACCACCTTGACCCTGCAAGCCATCGCCCAGTGCCAGAAGAACGGCGGCACCGCTGCCTTCATCGATGCGGAGCATGCACTGGATCCGATTTATGCAGCCAAGCTGGGCGTCAACGTCGACGACCTGCTGCTGTCGCAGCCCGATACCGGTGAGCAGGCATTGGAAATTGCCGACATGCTGGTGCGCTCGGGTTCGGTCGATATCGTAGTGGTCGACTCGGTTGCTGCACTGACGCCGAAGGCGGAAATCGAAGGCGAGATGGGCGACCAGCTGCCCGGTTTGCAGGCTCGCCTGATGAGCCAGGCGCTGCGCAAGCTCACCGGCAATATCAAGCGCTCCAACACGCTGGTGGTCTTCATCAATCAGCTGCGCATGAAGATCGGCGTCATGATGCCCGGCCAGAGCCCGGAAGTGACCACCGGCGGCAACGCGCTGAAGTTCTATGCCTCGGTGCGTCTGGATATCCGCCGTATCGGTGCGATCAAGAAGGGCGACGAGATCATCGGCAACCAGACCAAGATCAAGGTGGTCAAGAACAAGCTGGCGCCTCCGTTCAAGCAGGTCGTGACCGAAATCCTGTATGGCGAAGGTATCAGCCGCGAGGGCGAATTGATCGACATGGGCGTGGAAGCCAAGCTGGTCGACAAGGCTGGCGCCTGGTACAGCTACGGCGATGAGCGTATCGGTCAGGGCAAGGACAATGCGCGGACCTACCTGCGCGACAACCCGCAGGTTGCGACCCGGCTGGAAGCCGAGCTGCGTGAGAAGTTCCAGCCGGCCGAAGCACCCCGCGAAGCCGGCGACGACGAAGACAAGGAATAAGTTGCAGCACAACATCACCGGTCGCCGGAGGCGGTTTGCCGCGAATGGGTAACGGTGATGCTTTGGTGAGCGGTAGGCGGAACCTCGCACGGTACGTGAACGCTCCAGCGCCATCCACGTCCGCCCGGCGCTGGGGCAACAGGTTCGAGCGTGTTTGAAGTTTTTCTATCGCGAGGACGGCGGAGTCAGTGCTGTCGCTTCTCGCGGTAGATCTATCGAAGGCCAGGAGGGCAGGCGCCATGGATGGCGCATTGATGTCGTAACTGATCTTGGCGATTCGGGACCCCTCAACGATGGACGAGCAAGAGCCCGCACCAAAGCGGGGGCGCCGGTTCAAGGAACAGACACCGGTCCAGCGCGCACTCGGCCTATTGGTACGGCGCGAACATTCGCGCAAGGAATTGAACCGCAAGCTGCTGGCCCGCGGAATCGAGCCAGATGCGGCGCAAGCAGCCGTCGATCGGCTCACGGACGAGGGATGGCAGGACGACACCCGCTTCGCTGCTGCAGTCGTGCGCAATCGTGCCGGTTCGGGTTACGGCCCGCTGCATATTCGTGCCGAGCTCGGAACCCATGGGCTGGATAGCGAGGCCATCAGTACCGCCTTGGCGACCTTTGAAGGGGATTGGACCGAAAACGCGCGCGACCTGATCCGCCGTCGGTTCGGCGAACAAGGCCCAACCGACCTTCCGCAGCGGCGCAAGGCCGCCGATCTGCTGGCCCGGCGGGGTTTCGACGGCAACAGCATTCGCGCCGCCACGCGCTTCGACCTTGAGGACTGAGGGCGTCAGGCCTGCTACCCTTCGTGGTTTCAGGTTGTTCCGCTCATCTGCGCCCACATGTCATTGGGTGACCGGGACTGCCGCCCGCCCAATGCCAGCACATGAACGCACCTGCCAAATTCAGCACTTCTCAGATCCGTAGCGACTTCCTTGCGTTTTTCGAGGGCAAGGGTCACACCATCGTGCCGTCCGCGCCGCTGGTGCCGGGCAACGACCCCACCTTGCTGTTTACCAACTCCGGCATGGTCCAGTTCAAGGACGTCTTCCTTGGCGCGGAGAAGCGCAGCTACGTCCGCGCCGCAGACGTGCAGCGCTGCCTGCGTGCCGGTGGCAAGCACAACGATCTGGACTCGGTGGGCTACACCGCACGCCACCACACCTTCTTCGAAATGCTCGGCAACTGGTCGTTCGGCGATTATTTCAAGAAGGACGCCATCGCCTGGGCTTGGGAACTGTTGACCCAGGTCTGGAAGCTGCCGGCCGATCGCCTGCTGGTCACCGTCTACCACACCGACGAAGAAGCCTTCGCGCTGTGGCGCGACATGATCGGCATTCCCGAAAGCCGCATCGTGCGCATTGGCGACAACAAGGGTGCGCCTTACGCCTCGGATAATTTCTGGCAGATGGCCGACACCGGCCCCTGCGGCCCGTGTACCGAAATCTTCTTCGACCACGGCGATCACATTGCTGGTGGTCCGCCGGGGTCGCCGGATGAAGATGGCGACCGCTTCATCGAGATCTGGAACCTGGTCTTCATGCAGTTCGATCGCCAGCCCGACGGCACCCTGGTGCCGTTGCCGGCGCCGTGCGTGGATACCGGCATGGGGCTGGAGCGGCTGGCCGCGATCCTGCAGCACGTCCATACCAACTACGAAATCGACCTGTTCCAGACCCTGATCGGCAAGGCCAGTGCGCTGACCGGCATCACCGATCTCGAGAACAAATCGCTGCGGGTGATCGCCGATCACATCCGCGCCTGTTCTTTCCTCATCGTCGATGGCGTGCTGCCCTCCAACGAAGGCCGCGGCTACGTGCTGCGCCGGATCATCCGGCGTGCGCTGCGGCATGGCTGGATGCTGGGCGTGCGCCAGCCGTTCTTCAGCAAGATGGTGCCCACGCTGGTCGAGCTGATGGGCGAAGCCTATCCCGAGTTGGTGGTGGCGCAGGACACCGTGGCGCGCGCGCTGTTGGCCGAAGAAGAGCGTTTTGCCGAGACGCTGGACGCCGGCATGAAGATCTTCGACGAGGTTGCATCGCGCTCGCAGGACATTATCCCAGGCGCCGACGCCTTCCGGCTGTACGACACTTACGGCTTCCCGGTCGACCTGACCGCCGACATCGCGCGCGAGCGCGGCATGCGCGTGGACATGGAGGGATTCGAGTTCGCGATGGAGCGCCAGCGCGAGACGGGACGTGCGGCTGGCAAGTTCGGCGGCGGTGTCGCATTGCCGGCGGACCTGGTCGCCAGCATGTCGCCGACCGTGTTCCTGGGTTACGAAGCGTACGATGCCGATGACCTCAAGGTCGTGGCACTGCTCAAGCAGGGCCGCCCGGTCGAACGCGCGGAAGCGGGTGATGAGGTGATCGTGTTCACCGACCGCACGCCGTTCTATGCCGAGTCGGGTGGCCAGGTCGGCGACAGCGGCCAGCTGAGCGGCCCGGGCGTATCGATCGAAGTGACCGATACGCAGAAGTTCGCCGGCCAGTTCCACGGGCATGTGGGGCGCATCAGCGAAGGCGCGCTCGCGCTTGGCGATGTGCTTGCCGGCGGGATCGACACGCAACGTCGCGGCAAGACCATCCTCAACCACTCGGCAACCCATCTGCTGCATGCCGCCCTGCGCGAAGTCCTGGGAACGCATGTGCAACAGAAGGGCTCGCTGGTTGCGCCTGATCGCCTGCGCTTTGACTTCTCGCACTTCCAACCGATCACTGCTGACGAGCTCGCTGTGATCGAGCGCAAGGTCAACGCCGAAGTCCGTACTAACCATGGCGTGGAAGTGCACAACATGGCCATGCAGGAGGCGCTGGATTTCGGCGCGATGGCGCTGTTCGGCGAGAAGTACGGGGAAAACGTCCGCGTGCTCAAGATGGGCGGTTATTCCACCGAGCTGTGTGGCGGTACCCACGTCACCCGCACCGGCGACATCGGCTTGTTCAAGATCACCTCCGAAGGCGGCGTGTCGTCGGGCGTGCGTCGTATCGAAGCGGTGACTGGGCAGGGCGCGCTGGACTATGTGGCTGACGAGGAGCGTCGCCTGCTCGAAGCGGCCAATCTGCTTGGCGGAAACACCACCGAAGTGGTGGATAAGGTGCGCGCACTGACCGAGCGTCAAAAGCGGCTGGAGCGCGAGCTCGAATCGCTCAAGGCCAAGTTGGCATCGGGTGCGACTGCCGATCTGGGCGCTGGCGCAATCGATGTTGCTGGAGTCAAGGTTGTCGCGGTGCGTCTGGAGGGCTTCGATGCCAAGGCGCTGCGCGATGCGATGGATCGCTTGAAACAACAGCTCGGCGATTCGGTCATCGTCCTGGCGGGCGCTTCGGGCGGCAAGGTGGCGCTCGTTGCTGGTGTGAACGGCAGCCCAACTGGCAAGGTGAAGGCTGGGGAACTCCTCGGCCACATCGCCAGTCAGATCGGCGGCAAGGGCGGTGGCCGTCCGGATCTCGCCCAGGGTGGTGGCGAGGACGGGCCCGCCCTTGCGACCGTACTCGACGGTGTCCCCCTCTGGGTCAAGCAACACTTGGGCTGAACACTTGTCCTGCTATGCCTTGCTGGCTAGCAGGATGTCCCGCTACCATTTCTGGTCTATTCCCTTTACGTAGGGCGCGTCTCACTCAGGAGGCCGTCGATGCTGGTGGGAAATCCACCGGTTCCAGGAGATTTGCAAAATGTTGATCCTCACTCGCCGGGTAGGCGAAACCTTGATGATCGGCGACTCGGTCACCGTGACCGTTCTCGGCGTCAAGGGCAATCAGGTGCGTATCGGTATCACGGCACCCAAGGATGTGGCTGTGCATCGCGAAGAAATCTATCAGCGCATCCAGCGTGGGGATGAGCCGGTCGCTTCCGGCGCACATCACGGTGACGATTCTTCGAATTGATCGTTGTCAAGGGTTTACGTTAGCCCCTCTTACCCGGTATTCTTCGCGGCCTGCCACGGATATCGCGGCAGGCAGCAAAAACTGGAGCGATGCCCGAGCGGCTGAAGGGGCTCCCCTGCTAAGGGAGTATAGGGTCAAAAGCTCTATCGAGGGTTCGAATCCCTCTCGCTCCGCCAGTGTTCTAGACGCCCGCAAATCTTTGATTTGCGGGCGTTTTTATTTGTGGTCTGTATTTATCGAGAGGGCGATATTTCCTGAGCGCGTCCGCTGGGACAGCAGCTCGGAGCGTGGTCGGATTTCTGCGATATTCGCGGGACGTGCTGAAGCTGGCTATGCAAGCGCGTCCGTGGGCGCACTCAGGCCGGCAGCGCTCAGGCCGGCAGTGAGTACGGCGAAAGTGTCGCGCTGCGCGCGTCGTCAGTGGCCACAGCGCTTCAGGCAGGGGCGGCGCTGAGCTCGACTGCGGGCCGGAAGGCTTGCCACGATCTTCGCGTCTCTCACCAGCTCATATCTCAAGCACGCGAGTTGCGAGAGAAGGTCCGTGTGTTGCCCGCATCGCTCGACCGTCGATAGCGACATGCTAGGGCGCCTGTAGCGCGATTCTGTGTTGCGTTGCGTTGCGTTGCGTTGCGTTGCGACGAGGTTGCGCCCTGTTTGTTTGCTCGCCGCCCGTCCCCAGATCTCGGCGCATCTCTGCGGCGTGTCATTCCATTCGCATGGTTGTGGGCATGCGCTTGCACGTATGTGCGCAAGGCAAGCGGTGAGGCAGCACGCAATTGTCGTGCACGCCAGCGCGCCGTATGACGTATCGAGCGAGGCGCATCGGCGTGAGCGATAAAGCCTTGTATGGATGGCATCTTGACGCTCCGGGCTGTCACCGTTTGCGCTCGCAGATCGCCGCGGTGCACGGTGTAATGCTTGTCGGCCTTGACGGGCGCGTTGACTGGCGAATGGAAGTGCTGCGTTTCCGCGCGCAAGATTGAGCATTGATCTGTCGCTGCTGCCACTAGCCTCGCTTCGCCAATCCACTCCTGCGAACCCTCAAGGCGTAAGGGTCAAAGCCAGCACCAGGAACCGGAACCAGGGGCGAAGAGCCAGCGTGAAAGACCTGCCGTTATTCGTAAGTCGAGGTTGGCAGCGCAGCCATTGAGGTCTTACGCCCATTCGACCGTCTGCCCGGGATGCTGCGAAGGAATTCAGGGCGAATGCCATTACCACCTCGCGCTAGAGCGCGTCGCCGCTGCCTTACATCTGAACCGTCTTTTAGATGCGGCACATGGTGGGGGTCAAGTAACCGGCGCATGGGTCGCTAAGGACGTGAACCATATCTCGGATGTTGACGTGATGCGCCTATCGCACCTGCTTGGACGTGTGTTCTCCTTTTGGGGTCGCGGGCTGCAACACAAGGTGGCAGCGGTGGACCGGGTGATGGCGGTGATCGAATTCGATCTGGACGGTCGCATTCTGGATGCAAACTCGAACTTCCTGGCCCTGATGGGGTATCGGCTGGACGAGGTGGTCGGTCAGCACCACCGCATGTTCGTGACGCCCGCAGATCGCGACAGCGAAAGCTATCGGCACTTCTGGGAGGGGCTGCGGCGCGGCGACTTCAATGCCGGACGCTTTTGCCGGCTGGATAAACGCGGGAACGAGGTGTGGATCAATGCCTCCTACAACCCGTTGCTGGATCGATCCGGCAAGGCGTATCGCGTGGTGAAGTACGCCACCGACATTACTGCGCAGGTCCGCCAGACAGCCGACTTCGAAGGGCGTATCGATGCCATCGACAAGGTGATGGCCGTCATCGAGTTCTCGCTGGACGGCACGGTGCTCGCAGCCAACCAAAACTTTTTGCAAGTGATGGGCTATCGGCTCGAGGAGATTCGCGGCAAGCACCACGGCATGTTCGTCGATGCCGCCACGCGCCAGTCGGCTGCGTATCGCGCATTCTGGGATTCGCTCGGGCGCGGTGCCTTCGATGCGGGCCGCTATCGGCGCGTCGGCAAGGACGGCAGGGTGGTGTGGATCCAGGCGTCCTACAACCCCGTGCTCGACGAGCACGGGCGCCCATACAAGGTGGTCAAGTACGCCACCGACGTGACCCGCCAGGTGATCGATTCGGCCGATGCGGACGGGCGTATCCGGGCGATCGACAAGGTCATGGGAGTGATCGAGTTCGACCTGGAAGGCAACGTGCTCGGTGCGAACGAAAACTTCCTGAACATCATGGGGTATTCGGCGGCCGAGGCAATCGGCCAACACCACAGCGTGTTCATCGATGCGGCCTACCGCGCATCCGGTGAGTACCGGCAGTTCTGGGCGAAGCTGGCAAGCGGCCAGTTCGATGCGGGGCGTTATCGCCGACTGCGCAAGGATGGCAGTGCGGTGTGGATCCAGGCGTCCTATAACCCGATCCTGGATGTGTCCGGGCGGCCGTACAAGGTGGTCAAATACGCAACCGACGTCACCGACCAGGTGCGTTCAGCCGAGCGGATGCGCGATTTGATGCTGCAGACCATGAGCATCGCGCAGAACGTACAGCGCGAGGCGCACCATATTTCCGTGAGCAACCAGGAACTGGTCAGTCGCGTGTCCACGCAATCTGCTGCGGTGGCGCAGACCTCGAGCACGATCGATCAACTGGCCGCGACGGTGCGGGCCAATTCCGAGAATGCCGGTTCGGCGCGGCGCATGGCCGAGGATTCGGCCACGGTGGCGCGGCGCGGCGCGGACGTCATTGCCGATGTGGTCAAGACCACCGCGGGCATCCGCTCGGCGACCGATCGCATCGGTCAGATCATCGAGGTCATCGACGGCATCGCGTTTCAGACCAACATCCTGGCCCTGAACGCTGCAGTCGAGGCGGCGCGTGCGGGCGAGCAGGGGCGCGGTTTTGCGGTGGTGGCGACCGAAGTGCGTAGCCTTGCGCAGCGCTGCAGCGTGTCGGCCAGGGAGATCCGCTCCTTGATCGACAACGCAACCGATCAGGTCGGTGATGGTTCGCGCCTGGCCGAGCAAGCCGGCGTGGTCATGCAGGACATGGTGACGTCGGTCCTGCGCGTCACTGCGACCGTGGAGCAGATCGCCGCCGCCAGCCATGATCAGGCGCTGGACATTTCCAGCGCCAACACCGCGTTGCAGTCGATCGGCGTGCAGGCGCGCGACCAGGCGCAGATGGTAGGCGACCTGGCGCGTTCGGCGCGCGTGCTGGAAGGCGATGCGGATGCGCTGTTCGCCTTGGTCAATGGCGATGCGGATGGCGGGGCAGATCGCGCGCCAGTGCAGGTCGATGCGCAGGCTGCGCGGCGCGCGACAGCGAAGGTGGCGTGATGATGGTTCACGGCGTCGCGTACGCGACATCGTGATATCCCCTCAGATCTTGCAACTTTCTTGTACTGGATTTCGGCGCAAGTGCCGAACCTGCGGTGCTGAGGCATTCGGTGCCATCAGCGCCGCTGCGATGACATACAGGCGCTCGCATTGATGCGGCGAGCGACGAGTGGCACTCACATATCGCAGAGTGCGGAGCGCAGTTACGAATCGCATCTTCCGTGCCGCGGATCTTGGGTGCCGAGCTGCAGGGTGTCGGCCACGTGGCATGAACTGACACGTCACGGCGGGTCAGTGACGAAGAGACGATGCACAAGACAAAGCCCGCATGAGCGGGCTTTGTCTGTTTCGGCACTGACCAGCGCATCGCACACCAATCCCGCGCAGGTACGCCATCCATCCAGTCTTGGATGCTTACTTGGGCAGGTCGAACACCAGGACTTCGGCATCGCGTGCATCGGCCAGTACGATTTCTGGCTCGCCGACGATCTGCACCGCGTCGCCAGCCGACAGCGCCTGCCCGTTGACGCTCAGGCTGCCGCGGGCCACCTGCACGTAGCCGATGCGGCCTGCGGCCAGCGGCTGCTGCAGACGCGCCTGGCCATCCAGGATCGAGGCATACAGGCGTGCGTCCTGGTGCAGGCGCAGGGAGCCGTCGTCACCGCTTGGCGAGGCGATCAGGCGCAACTGGTTACGTTTGCTGTCGGCATCGAAGTGCTTTTCTTCGTAGCTTGGCTCGATGCCGGCACGCTCGGGCATCACCCAGATCTGCAGGAAGTGCACGGGCTCGCTGGCCGAGTGATTGAACTCGCTGTGCGTCACGCCGCTGCCGGCGCTCATCCGCTGCACGTCGCCATAATGCAGGACCGAGCCGGTGCCCATGCTGTCCTTGTGTTCCAGTGCGCCGCCCAGGACATAGGAAATGATCTCCATGTCGCGATGTGCGTGGGTGCCGAAGCCTTCGCCCGGTTGCACCTTGTCCTCGTTGATCACCCGCAGTGGGCCAACGCCCATATGGCGCGGATCGTGATAGCTGGCAAAGGAGAAGGTGTGGCGCGAGGACAGCCAGCCATGTTCGGCGCGGCCACGGGTTTCGCTCTTGCGGACATTCAACATGCTGCTTCTCCTGGAAAGATTCGGAATTGGCGCTGGGCGACTCGGTGTCCAGCGGCTTGATGCGTAGTCTCCGCCTCTGCATCCGGCGCGAAAAGCGAGTAGATTTGGCCGCTATCATCGAAAATTTCGAACAATGAAAATCAGCCTGGAAGCGCTGCAAATCCTGGATGCCATCGACCGGCGTGGCTCGTTCGCTGGCGCAGCCAAGGTGCTGTTCAAGGTGCCTTCGACGATTTCCTACACGGTGTCCAAACTGGAAGAGGAACTGGGTGTGCAGCTGTTCGAGCGGGTGGGGCCCAAGGCCACGCCGACCCAGGCTGGCCGCGAGCTGTTGCGCGAGGGGCGCCACCTGCTGCGTGCCGCGCAAGAGCTGGAGGTGCGGGTGCGGCGGGTCGCCTCCGGCTGGGAATCGGATTTTGCGATCGGGCTGGATGCGGTGCTGCCTGCGGCCCTGCTGCAGCCGCAGATCCTGGACTTCTACGCCGTGGCCGACAGCACGCGGCTGCGCGTGCTGAGCGAGTCGTTGTCGGGCAGTTGGGAGGCGCTGCTGGACAGGCGCGTGGACCTGGTCGTGGCGGCGGGCGAGGGGCCCAGTGGCGGCGGCTATGTGGCCGAGCCGATCGGCACGTTGCGGTTCGTATTTGCCGTGGCATCCACGTACCCGCTAGCGGATGCCGGCCTGTTGGGCGCGGCGGAGCTGGCCGAATACCGTGCGATCGCCGTGGCGGACTCGGCTCGGCGCCTGCTGCCGCGCACGGTCGGGCTGCTCTCCGGGCGCGATGTGCTCACCGTGCCCGACATGCAGACCAAGCTGCTGCTGCAACTGGCCGGCGCCGGCTACGGCTTTCTGCCCGAACCGTATGCGCGCGGAGCGCTGCTGGAGGGACGGCTACGCGAGGTGCAGGTGGACACCCGCAAACCCGACGAAACCTTTTATCTGGCGTGGCGGCCGGGCGAAGAAGGAGAGGCCTTGAGTTGGTGGCGACGCGCCTTGCGCAGCGAGGGCCTGTTCGAGCGCTGGTTGCAGGCCTTGGCCGCAACGTATCGTTCCGTCGCTGCCGGGCAGTCGCCGCTGTGACGGAAGGCGGATAATGGTGGCCCGCCGTCGCGCAGGGTTGTCGCATGCAAGGCTTGATCGAACAGTACGGATTGGCGCTGGTGTTCGCCAACGTGCTGGCGTTGTCGCTCGGGCTGCCGGTGCCAGCATTGCCGACCCTGGTGCTGGTCGGCGCCAGCTATGCGTTGCAAGGGGGCGGCGATGCCTGGCTGGCCGGGCTTGCGGCGTTGGCGGTGTCTGTCGCGGCAAGTCTTTTGGGCGATCTGGTCTGGTATCTGGCCGGTCGCCGCTTCGGTAACCGCACCTTGCAGTCGCTGTGTCGGCTGTCGCTGTCGCGCGACAGCTGCATGAAGCAGACCGAGCGCTTCTTTTCGCGCTGGGGCGTGCGCGTGCTGGCAGTGGCCAAGTTCGTGCCGGGCTTGTCGATGGTCTCGGTGCCGATGGCCGGGGCAATGCGGGTACGTCCTGCGGCGTTCCTGCGATACGACGCCTTCGGTGCATCGTTGTGGGCATTGGTCGGCTTAAGTGTGGGTGCTGTGTTCGCGCGTCAGGTGCAGGACGTGCTCGCCTTGCTGTCCGAACTTGGCTCGGGCGCGATCGTGGTCTTGGCCGCGTTGCTGGCCGGCTATGTCGGTTGGCGCTGGTGGCGACGGCAGAGCCTGTTGCGATCGCTGGAGCATGCGCGCATCGCGGTAGAGGAGCTGGTGCCGTTGCTGGATGGCGAAGAAAGCCTGCGGCCGACCGTGCTGGATATCCGCGCCCCGGGTTATCGCCAGTTGCAGCCATACACGATTCCCGGCGCCGTGTTCGCCGACGAGCGCCAGCTGGCGCAGATCCTCGCCAGCGTGCCGCGCGATCGCAGTGTGGTGATCTACTGCGCGTGTCCGGACGAAGTGTCTGCAGCATGGCTGGCCGCGCGGATGCGCGAGCACGGGTACCGCGATGTGCGGCCGCTATTGGGTGGCCTGGATGCATGGCGCGATGCCGGGCATCCGGTGACATCGCTGGTGCCGATGACAGTGGTTGCCGACACGAACGCGGCTGCTGCCACGGCCTGATTGCACTGGGTGCGGTGCCTGTGCTGACGCTCGGCGAGCGTTTGGCTGAAAGATCGGCATCGCCCGATGGAATGACACACCGCAATGCGCGCCATCGCCTGCTTCGGCAAAACGACGGGCAAAAAAAAGACCAGCAAGCTGGTCGTTTTTCTTCAAGATTGGTGCGCCCGGAGAGATTCGAACTCCCGACCGCCTGGTTCGTAGCCAGGTACTCTATCCAACTGAGCTACGGGCGCATATCTTGTTTTGACTCGCAGATCTGACGCAGGGCGATCGGATCTTTTTAACTGGAAAGCAGCGCGTGCGTGCTGTCTTCTTCTTGTTCTGAGGATGGTGCGCCCGGAGAGATTCGAACTCCCGACCGCCTGGTTCGTAGCCAGGTACTCTATCCAACTGAGCTACGGGCGCCTCGTCAGGAGCGGAATTATGCGGATGAGCGACGGGCACGTCAATCCCTTTGTGAAATTCCGGCGTCGTTGCGGCCGTGGTCAGGCGCGCTACGCAGCGCAGCGACCACGGCCGCAGGCGTTTTCATCCAGGCGAAATGATCGCTGCGTGTGCCGAGTTGCACATCGTCCAATCGCACATGGTGTGGGTGTGCCTGCGGCATCTTGTCGAGTAATGCGTGCAGCGCACCTGCCGGGCCCCACGTGTCGCGCGCAAGGGTCACTGCGCGGATCGGCACGCGCAGTTGGCCCAGTGCCTGTTCCAGATCCCACGGCGCGCCTGCCGCGCGATAGCGATTGCTGCGGCCGACCTGTGCCCAATCGGCAATCAGGCTGCGTGCTTCCGTGCCGCCAAAACCGAGCTTGCGCCCGTGCAGCACGCCCTGCCTGCGCGCCAGCCACGGCAACAACCAAAACGCCAAGGGCAGGCCGTAACGCATCGGCACGGGAAAATTGCGCCAGTACGGCGAGCCGCTGGCCACCAGCCAGAGCTGTGCGAATTGCGCCGGATGCAGTGCCGCGTAGCAGCACGCGAGCTGGCCGCCGAGGCTGTGTCCACCGACCATGCGCGGCAGCTGCGGGTCGTGGATAGCGAGCAGGGCGTGGCTGGCGGGAAGGTCGTCTGCAAGCAGCGTGCGATAGCCCCAATCGTGCTCCCGCGACGGGCGCAGCGTGCTGCTGCCATTGCCGCGCCATTCGTGCAGATACACCGCAACGCCGGTGGACGCGAGCGCCTGTGCGAAGGCTTGGTAATGCCGCGCTGCCACGCCCAATGCAGGCAGCCACAGCAGCGTTGTCGTCGGGTGCGGCGGCGCGCATCGGATAACCTGCCAGCAATGTCCATTCGCAGCGCTGGCGAGCAGGATATCGGTCTGCACGCTCATGCGCCGGGCGCGCCGCCGAAGTGGTCGAGCACCAGCACATCGCTGTGGCCGGGGCGTTGGCCCAGGCGGATAGCGCGTGCAACGTAATCGATCGCCGCTTCGCAGGCATTGAGCAGCGACAGGCCCTGGCACAGCTGCGCGGCGATGGCTGCCGACAGGCTGCAGCCGGTGCCGTGCGCATCGACCTGCAGGCGCGGGTGCATGAACACGTCCTGGGTCACGCCGTCATCGAAGCGGTCGAGCACGCGTGCGCCTTCGTGCAGGTGTCCGCCCTTGAGCAGCACGGCGTTGGCGCCCAGGTCGAGCAAGGCGGCGGTGGCATGTTCGGCGGCGTCGGCGCTGTCGATGCGGCGGCCGGTCAGTAGCTCGGCTTCGGGCGTGTTGGGGGTGACCAGGGTGGTCAGCGGCAGCAAGCGCGTGCGTAGCGCATCCAGTGCCGCATCTTCGAGCAGGCGCGCGCCGCTGGTGGACACCATCACCGGATCGAGCACCACGAACGGCGGACGATATCGCTCAAGCAGGTCGGCCACGCAATGAATGACCTCGGCATTGGCCAGCATGCCGAGTTTGACCGCCTGGATCTGGAAATCGGCAAAGCAGGCGTCCACCTGCGCCTGCAGAA
This sequence comes from Xanthomonas sp. NCPPB 3569, assembly GCF_041475645.2. Taxonomy (NCBI): domain Bacteria; kingdom Pseudomonadati; phylum Pseudomonadota; class Gammaproteobacteria; order Lysobacterales; family Lysobacteraceae; genus Xanthomonas; species Xanthomonas sp. NCPPB 3569. The sequence continues at coordinate 2,139,529 of NZ_CM192969.1, read as the reverse complement.
AGGGCAGTGGTGGAAGATGCACGGCGGTGACGGCGCGGGTGTGTTGCGCGGTCAATGCGGTAATCGCCGACAACCCGTGCACGCGGTGCGCGGCGAAGGTCTTGAGGTCGGCCTGGATACCGGCGCCCCCGCCGGAGTCGGAGCCGGCGATGCTCAATGCAGACAGCGTACTGGGCGTAGTCATGTGGCGATTCTGCACTGCTGGCCGGAGGATGTGCGCATCATCCTGTGCGCCAGCGGCGCCATCGCAGGTAGGTGACATAACCGGCGCCGGTCAATCCGGTGAGGCTGGCGGGCAGGTAGAGCGCGTCGTACTGCCAGCGCTGGAACAGCAAGGTACCGAGGATGCTGCCAGCGAGAAAGCCGCTGATGATCAGTGCGCTCAGCGTGAGGCGGCGCAGCTGCAGCGGGCGCCCGCGCAGCAGGTGCCCGAGGCCGATGCCCAGGTCGGTGAACATGCCGCTCAAATGCGTAGTGCGCACAGCTGCACCGCTGAGGGTGGTCGCCATCGCATTCTGCAGGCCGCAGGCACCGGCGGCACACAGGACGCCGCCGACATGATGCAACTTGAACAGCGCAGTCGCGCCCAGCAACAGCAGCGCCTCGAGCATCAGCGCCGCGCCGTAGCGCTGTCCAAGCCGCAAGACAGCGTCCTCGATGATCAGTCCGCTGAGCATGGCGCCTGCGCAGAAGGCGATGAGGATGCCGCAGAGAAAGCCAATATCCGGGGCGGCGTCTTGCGCCAGGGCCACGCCAAGCAGGCTGGTCGTGCCGGTGAGGTGGCTGACCACCTGGTGCTCGGAGCCCAGGTAGCCCACCACGTTGACCATGCCGGCCACGGCCGACAATGCCACCGCGCCAATCCAGACCCAGCGCGGCAGCAGGATTCCCACTCGGGTCAGGGGCTGCCGTTGATCGCGATCTGCGAAAACGCGCCGGTCTGCGGGTCGTACAGCGCACCCCAGAACATGCTGCCGCCGTCGCAGACCTGGATCGCTTCCCGCGCCGGTTTCACCGGCGGGTCGTTGGGGAGCTTGAACGCGTTGATGTAGATCAACTGCTGGCCCTGGATCACCACACCCACGTATTGGCGGTCGAACTCGCGCGGCTCGGCAACGGTGGGCGTCAACGCATCCTGCCGCGCTTCGAGCTGTTCGATTTGCTGATGGCTCGGCGCCCAATAGCCGCTGATCTGGCCGGGATGCTGCGCCGGGCTGTCGCGCGAGCAGGTCTGCAACACCTGCTCGGCCACGCTCTGCCGGGTGATGATCCAGGACTGGCCATTCTTGAGATTGGTCGGCACGCTGGCTGGCCCCTGCGTGCTGGCGCAGCCGGCCAGCGCGATCACCGCGAGCGCCAACGCGCCGCGATATGCGCGCATCACAACACCTCCGACGCGAAGTCGGCCAGACGCGAGCGCTCGCCGCGACGCAGCGTGATATGCGCGCTGTGCGGCCAGGCCTTGAAGCGATCCACCGCGTAGGTCAGCCCCGACGTGGTTTCGGTGAGGTAGGGGGTGTCGATCTGTTCGACGTTGCCCAGGCACACGATCTTGGTGCCGGGGCCGGCACGGGTGATCAGCGTCTTCATCTGCTTGGGCGTGAGGTTCTGCGCCTCGTCCAGGATCAGGTAGCGCGACAGGAAGGTGCGGCCGCGCATGAAGTTCATCGAGCGGATCTTGATGCGACTGGCGAGCAGGTCGTTGGTGGCCGCACGGCCCCACGAGCCGCCTTCCTGGTTGTGCGTGAGCACTTCCAGATTGTCGGTCAGTGCGCCCATCCACGGGGTCATCTTTTCTTCTTCCGTGCCGGGCAGGAAGCCGATGTCTTCGCCCACGCTGACGGTGGCGCGGGTCATGATGATTTCCCGGTAACGCTGCTGGTCCATGGTCTGCGCCAGGCCGGCAGCCAGTGCGAGCAGGGTCTTGCCGGTGCCGGCGGTGCCGAGCAGGGTCACGAAGTCGATTTCCGGGTCCATCAGCGCGTTGAGCGCGAAATTCTGCTCGCGGTTGCGTGCCACGATGCCCCAGACCGCATGCGGCCCGCTGCGGAAATCGTCGACCAGGCACAAGGTGGCCTTGCCGCCGCCCACCTTGGCCACGCGCAGCTCCACTTCATCTTCGCCGGGCAGGTACAGGTATTGGTTCGGATACCAGTCTTCATCCTCGGCCAGGACGATTTCGTAATGGGTGCGGCCGCGCTCGTTCCAGCTGCGCAGATCTTCGTTGTGCTTCTGCCAGAAGTCTTCCGGCAGTTCGATGGCGCCGGTGAACAGCAGGCTGAAATCGTCCAGCGCACGGTCGTTCTGATAGTCCTCGGCGACCAGGCCGCTGATATAGGCCTTGATACGCAGGTTGATGTCCTTGGACACCAGGATGACCGGCACATCCGGGTTTTCTTCGCGCAGCGCCAGCACCGAGGCCAGGATCTTGTTGTCCGGCAGCATTTCGCCGAAGGTGCGGCCCGGATCGATCGGCTTGATCTGGAAAAACAGCCGGCCGATCGCGGCCTGGCCCTTGAGCTGGATGCCCTGCGGATGGCTGAGCAGGATGCCGGCCTGGATCTGCTCGGCGTTGGTGTTTTCCAGCAATTCGTCCAGGAACCGGCTGACCTGGCGTGCATTGCGGCTGACTTCTGAGGTGCCCTTCTTGGCGTTGTCGAGCTCCTCGATCACCTGCATCGGCAGGAACACATCGTGTTCCTCGAACTTGAACAGCGCGGTGGGATCGTGCATCAGCACGTTGGTGTCCAGCACGTAGATGCGCTTGCCTCGGGTCATTGGGTCTTCCAAGTGATGGAGCAGGGGCGAGCCACCACGCCTGCCGGGGCAGGGTGATGGAGGACGCGGGAAGCGAGGGGTGTCACTGTTTGGCGTGCGCCTTCAACGCGGCCAGCACGGCCTCGGCATGGCCGGCCACCTTGACCTTGCGCCATTGCTGCACGATGCGCCCCTCGGGCGAGAGCAGGAAGGTGCTGCGCTCGATGCCGAGCACCTGCTTGCCGTACATGTTCTTTTCCTTGATCACGTCGAAGGCGCGGCATAGCGCTTCATCGCTGTCGCTGATCAACGGGAAGGTGAAGCCTTGCTTGGCGCAGAAGTTGTCGTGCGACTTCACCGAATCGCGCGAAACCCCCAACACCATCGCACCGGCCTTTTTGAACTGCGGCAGCAGCGCGTTGAAGTCCAGGCCTTCGGTGGTGCAGCCGGGCGTGCTGTCCTTCGGGTAGAAGTACAGTACCAGCCATTTGCCGGCATGCTCGCGCAGGGTGGTCTGGGTGCCGCCGGACAGCGCCAGCGGCAGATCGAAGGTTGCAGCGGGTAATTCCAGCACAGCGTCGGTCATCGTTGCTCAGCCCAAAGTGGAGGGGCGTACGGCGCGGTCATGCCGGGCCGACGTCCATCCCATCATAAGCAGCCACATGGAAGCGTTTGGCAAGTGCGTCGAACTGCGCATTGCGCTGATTCAGCGACTCGATGGTGTGGTGTTCCTTCTTGTCCACATGCAGGAAGTACGACTCTTCGTCATCGCCATCGTCTTCGTCGCGTTCGCCGAGGAAGATGTCGATGACGCGATAGCCGTCCTGGGTCAGTTGCTCGGCGAGCTTCTGCAGCGGCTCCTGCGCAGGATCGGCGAAGAAGTATTCCCAGCGCAGCGGGCCGTCGAGATTCCAATCGGTCTCGGAGCGGATGTGGTCGAACATCTGTTTTAGCGCAGAGATCGCGATGGCCATTGATGGGTGCCTTAGAACTTCATCGGATCCATGATCGCGTCGAGATTGAGGTGATCACAGAATTCCAGGAAATCATCGCGCAATGCGGCGATGTGCATGTTGGCCGGCACGCCGATCGTCACCTGCGCCGAAAACATCTCCGCACCGGTCTGCATGGCGCGGTAGCGCGTGCTCTGCAGGTTTTCGATGGTGATGCCCTGGCGGTCGAAGAAATCGGCGAGCTGGAACAGGATGCCCGGCTTGTCGGCGGCGATCACTTCGACGATGTAGGGCAGCAGGTTGGACTGGGTCTGCTTGGGGCCGGTGCGGTACCACACCAGTTTCAGTCCTTCTTCGCGTTCGAGCCGGGTCAGCATGGCTTCGAGCTTGGCGACCGAATCCCAGGAGCCGGTGGCCAGTGCGGTGACCGAGACGTCGCGCCCCACCGTTGCCAGACGGGCGTCCACGAGATTGCAGCCGCTGTCGGCGATGCGGCGAGTGACGGGCAACAGGGGGGACTCCGGATGCGTCGTGTAGGCGTTGATCAGGAGGTGATTTTCGGTCGGCGAAGGCCGGGGTGTAGAGTCGGTCAAAGGGGCTTCCGGCATTGCATCAGGCTGAATGGCCGCCCGGGCAGGCGCCCTGGCGGTGACCAGCATACTTGCCCGTGGTTTCGCGCCGCAAGTAACATGCAGGCGGTCGCAACCCGCGTGCGCGCGGGCCTTTTCCTGTCACGTAAGAGCAGCAGAATCTTGTCCCTTTCCGGCATCATCACCGCGCTGGCGACCCCCTTCGGTCCCGATGGCGCACTCGACCTGGATGCCTGGCGGCGGCTGCTGGAGCAGCAGTTGCACGGTGGCGTGCAGGGAATCGTGGTTGCCGGCTCCACCGGCGAAGCGGCGGCATTGAGCGACGACGAATACGACACGCTGCTGCGCGCGGCGGTGGCACAGGTGGCCGGCCGTGTGCCGGTGCTGGCCGGCACCGGCTTGTCCGGGACGGCGAAGACCATTGCGCAAACCCGTCGCGCTGCGGCGCTGGGCGCGCAGTACGCGCTGGTGGTCACGCCGCCGTACGTGCGTCCGACCCAGGCCGGCTTGAAGGCGCACTTCCTGGCGGTGGCCAACGAAGGCGGCCTGCCGGTGGTGCTGTACAACGTGCTGGGCCGTACTGGTTGCGACTTGTTGCCGGAGACGGTGGCCGAGCTGGTGGGTCATCCGAACATCGTCGCCATCAAGGAAGCGCGTAGCGAGCCCGAGCGCGTCGCCGCGCTGGTGGCGCTGCGCAGCGACAGTTTTGCAGTGCTCAGCGGCGACGATGGCAGCGCGGCGCACGCGATGTTGTCCGGCGCTGCCGGGCTGATCTCGGTGGCCTCCAACGTCTTGCCGGCGGCGTACCGGCGCCTGTGCGATCTGGCCCGCGACGGCCAGCGCGATGCTGCCACTGCCTGGGACGCGCGGCTGAGCGAATACCACAGCTTCTGCGGCATCGAATCCAATCCCATCCCGGTCAAGGCGCTGCTGCAGCGCGCCGGGATCGGTCACGGCCTGCGCTTGCCGCTGCTGCCTCTTTCTGCGGCGCACCAGCCTGCCGCCGACCGCCTTGCCGCCGACGCCATTGCGTTGGAAGCACTTTCCAGCCGCGAAATGCTCGCGGCCTGACCCAGGAGATCTATCGATGCGTCATTCCGTTTCCCCCGTCCGCGTGCTGTCGCTCGCGTTGCTGGCGACCGCCACCGTCGCCGCCACGAGCGGTTGCAGCTGGTTTCACAAGGGCGCGCGCGGCGACTATGCGCTGGCACCGGAAGCCCGCCCGCTGGAAGTGCCGCCGGATCTGAACCTGCCCGACACCTCCGGTGCGATGAAGGTGCCGACCCTGGCCTCCACCACGCAGCAGAACAGCAACACGCCGCCGTCGGCGAGCGCCAACAGCGGTTTCACCGTGCCGGGCGAGCGCGACGAGGTATTTGCCAAGGTGGGCGCGGCACTGGCCGATATCCCGGGCCTGACCATTGCCAGCAAGGCGCAGATGCTGGGCTCCTACGACGTGAGCTACGAGGGTTCCAGCTTCCTGGTGCGCGTGGTCAAGGTCGACGCGGGCAGCTATGTGTCGGCAGTGGACCCGCGCGGCATGCCGGCCACGGCGGCCGCGCCGGTGGCGGTGATCTCCTTGCTGAAGAGCAAGCTGGGCGGCTGAGGCCGGTTCGGTTTGATGGATAGCGAAACGGGCGCCCTGGGCGCCCGTTTCGCATTAGTGCGGAGTCGATGGCAACTGCATTGCGAGGTGCGTGCAGCGGTGTGGCTCCGGGCCGCACCCGGTCGCGTAACTCAACGCTGCAGCAGCGGCAACTTGTTAGGCTTGCCATCCCATTCGGCAGCATCCGGCGCCGGCTCCTGGCGCACGGTCAGCACGGGCCAGGCCTTGGCGAGTTCGGCGTTGAGTGCCACGAAGGCCTCCTGGCCCGCCGGCACATCGTCTTCGGGATAGATCGCGTTGGCCGGGCATTCCGGCTCGCACAGGGTGCAGTCGATGCACTCGTCCGGGTCGATGACCAGGAAGTTCGGGCCGACGTGGAAGCAATCCACCGGACAAACCTCGACGCAGTCGGTGTATTTGCACTTGATGCAGTTTTCGGTGACAACAAAAGGCATGGCGGAATCCGGCGTTTAGCCTTCCAATTCTAAAGCAGTCGCGTGATGGGTGTGGAGTTGTCGGCGTTTTTGGTGCCGGGCTGTCAGGCCAGTCCGCGTTGCCTGGCCAGCGCGAGCAACCCGGCCGCGGCCAGATCTTCCGGATGCTGCCGGCTTTCGATGCCCAGATGCTGCAGCGCCAACGCGTAGCGTTGCGCCAAGGAAGGGCTGCCGACCAGGTGCACGATGGCGTGACCGCCGCGGTGCTCGCGCAGTTCGTGGCCGATCAGCACGCCCGAGAGGTAGGACGGCAGCGCCGCGGAGGACAGGCGTTCGAACAGGCCGAGCGTGCGGGTGCCGAACAGGTGGTGGCTGAGGCCGCCGGGGTCGTTGCTGCGGTCGACACCTTGCAGGAATGCGTCAGCGTCCAGCCCGGCATGATCGTCGTCCATCAGCTTGCCGAGGATGCTGTGCTGACGCAGCACGGCGTACAACTCGCCGGTCATGACCGTCGCAAAGCCTGTCAGCTGACCGTTGTCGATCCGCGCCCATTTGCTGTGCGTGCCAGGCAGGCAGGCGACATGCGCGCCGTCGCCGAGTGCGGCGATCAGCCCGACCAGTTGGGTTTCTTCGCCACGCATCACATCGGGCACGCCGGCCTGTTCGCCGCTGCTGACGCCGGGCACGAACCACAGTGCGCGGCCCGGCAACAAGGCGTCGTAGCAGCGCATCGCCTGGGCGAGCGCGGCGGTGTCGGCCGGGCAGGGCAGGTAAGGTTGCTCGACCCAGCCATTGCGGCTGCCGATCATGCCCGAGAGCAGCAGCGGGCCGTCCCAGCCGTCGATCAGGCCAGCCAGCACGTCGTCGAAGCGGCCCTGGCAGGCCAGGATGCCGTCGCTACCGCGGCGCTGTTCACGGACCGTGCCGTCGGCATCGAGCAGATAGCCGCGCAGGCTGCTGGTGCCCCAGTCGATGGCGATCACGCGCCCGCTACCCGGTTTTCGGGCAGGCCGGCGACGGCCAGATCGCAGGCGAACAGGCTGCCGGCCTCGGGCATGCGGGCCAGCTCATCGGCGCTATGGTCCAGGCGCGAGCTGATCACGTGCAGGCGATCCAGTGCCGCGCCGCCGAAGGCGCTGCAGGTAGGATGCTTGATCGGCAGCTGCACGATGCGCTCCACGCTGCCGTCGGGGCGATAACGCACCACCCGCGACGCACGCCATTGCGCATTCCACAGGTGGCCTTCGCTGTCGATGACCGAGCCGTCCGGCTCGGCGTCATCGCGATCGAGGGTGGTGAACACACGTGTTTTGCTGGTTTGTGCCGTCTGCGGGTCGTAATCGCAGCACAGGATCTGCGGGCGCACCGAATCGCAGTAATACATGGTGCGGCCGTCGAGGCTGAAGCAGATCGAATTGGGGATCGAAACGCCCGGCAACGGCAGGGCACGCAAGCCGTGCTTCAGCGAAAATTGGTAGAACGCACCGCGTGCGGCCTTGCTGTCGTGCTCGTCCATGGTGCCGAACACCAGGTTGCCATGCCGGTCGACGCGACCATCGTTGCTGCGCGTGAGCGGGTTGTCCGCTTCCACGTCGGCCAGCTTTTCGAAGGGCAGCGCGTCTGCTTCGATGGTGTCCGGATCGACAATGCCGATTGCCTTGGCCAGTGCGACAAGCACGCGGCCGTCGTCCATCAGGCCGATGCAGCCGGGTCGGTCGGGCAGCGTCCAGTAGCGCGTCTGCGCGCTGGACGGATGATGCCGCCACAGGCGTTTTTCGCTGATGTCGACCCAGTACAGCGCCTGGCGCTGCTCGCACCACAACACGCCTTCGCCATGCGTGCAGCGGCTGTCGACCGCCAGCACGGCGGTGTGTTCGGGCGTGCTCACCATTCGGCGATGCTGCCATCGCTGTGGCGCCACACCGGGTTGCGCCAGTCGGGCGGATTTTCGTTTGCGCGCTTGAGCATCTCTTCGTCGATCTCCACACCGAGCCCGGGTTTGGGCAGCGCCGCAATGCTGCCATCCACGCAGTGAAAATCGTCTTTGTTGATGACGTAGTCGAGCAGGTCCGCGCCTTCGTTGTAGTGGATGCCGATGCTCTGTTCCTGCAGCACCGCGTTGTGCGAAACGAAGTCCACGTGCAGACACGCGGCGAGTGCGATCGGGCCGAGCGGGCAGTGCGGGGCGAAGCCGACGTCGTAGGCTTCGGCCATCGCGGCGATCTTGACGCATTCGGTGATGCCGCCGGCATGCGACAGGTCCGGCTGCACCATGCCGATACCGCCGGCGCACAGCACGTTCTTGAATTCGAAGCGCGAGAACATGCGCTCGCCGGCCGCCAGCGGAATGGAGGTACTTGCGGCCAGGCGCGGGTAATACTCGGCCTGTTCGGCCAGCACCGGTTCTTCGACGAACAACGGCTTGAACGGTTCCAGCTCGCGCAGCAGTGCCTTGGCCATCGGCGCGCCGACACGGCCGTGGAAGTCGATGCCGAAGTCGATGCTGTTGCCGAAGGTTTCGCGGATTTCGGCCACCTTGACCACCGCCGCATCGACGGCGCGCGCGCTGTCGATCAGCTTCATTTCTTCGGTACCGTTGAACTTGAAGGTGTCAAAGCCCAGCGCGCGGTAGTCGGTGATCTGCTGGATGATGGCGCCCGGGCGGTCGCCGCCGACCCAGCGGTAGGTCTTCATGCGATCGCGCACCAGCCCGCCCAGCAGCTCGTACACCGGCACGCCCAGCGTCTTGCCCTTGATGTCCCATAACGCCTGGTCGATGCCGGCGATGGCGCTCATCAGGATCGCGCCGCCACGATAGAAGCCGGCGCGGTACAGGGTTTGCCACAGGTCGTTGATGCGCGCCGGATCCTTGCCGACCACATAGCCGGCCAGTTCGTGCACGGCGGCCTCCACCGAACGTGCGCGTCCTTCGATGACCGGCTCTCCCCACCCGGTGATGCCCTCGTCGGTCTCGACCTTGAGGAACAGCCAGCGTGGCGCGGCGTGGTAGGTGGTGAGGCGGGTGATCTTCATCCTTGCAGTTCCTGGTAGGCCTGCACGAAGGCGCGTGCGTGGGTTTGGGTTGTTTGGAGGGATTGCGCTGGTTTGTACAGTTCGCCACCGATGCCGGCACCGGCCGCGCCCTGGGCAATGAAGCCGGCCAGGGTCTGCGGGCTGACGCCGCCCACCACGTAGACCGGGATGTGCGTGGGCAGCACCGAGCGCAGCGCGCGCACATGCGCCGCGCCATAGGTCGCTGCCGGGAACAGCTTGAGGATGGTGGCGCCGGCGTCGATGGCGTCGAACGCCTCGCTGGCGGTGGCGAAACCCGCCACCACGGTCAGACCGCGCGATACCGCATGACGGATCAGCGACGGCCGCGTGTTGGGGGTGACGATGAAGCGCGCGCCGATCTCGGCCAGGGTGTCGACATCTTCGTTGCGCAACACGGTGCCGGCACCGATCCAGGCGCGCTCGCCATAGGTCCGTTGCGCCAGCGCGATGCTCTGCTCCCAGCGCGGCGAGTTGAGCGGGATTTCGATCGCATCGAAGCCGGCGTCGATCAGTGCGCCGACATGGTCGAGCGTCTCCTCCGGCGTGATGCCGCGCAGGATGGCGACCAGGGGCAGGACGAACGGGCTGGCGGTGATATCTGAAGTCATGCGGTTACTCGCGATAGAGCGGAAAGCGGCGGTTGGCGGCCGGGTGGCTGGCGATGTCGGGGGAGGCTGCGCGACGGCGGGTCGTGGCATGACGGCCGACGCGCACCATCGCAGGAGAACGCGTGACGACGAAGGCGATGGATTCCGGCGGTGGGGGAGTGCCGCCTGTACATGCATGCGCCGTCCTACGGCCTGCAATCGGCGGGCATGATGCCGTCATCGTCGTCCACCTCCGCGTGTAGGGCGTGCGTGTTGCCACCCGGGGACGGGCGGGTCACGTCTGTTCTCACCGCGCCCGGGAGGTAGGGGCTCCTGCTGCGGCGTTCGATAGCCTCGCGCGGGGAGATATGTGCTGCAAATGAAATTTTCGGCATATTCTATTCCTCCGACGAATACACGGCCGCAACCGCACGCTATGGCAAATTCCGGTACTCCCTGGTTCAACGCAGCCCGCCTCAAGACGCGCCAGCTCTTGCTACTGCTGCATTTGCACGAACAGCGCTCGGTGCTGCGCGCGGCTGAGGCCGCCAGCATGACGCAACCGGCCGCGTCCAAATTGCTGGCAGAAATGGAAGACATGCTGGGAGTGAAACTGTTCGAGCGACACGCCCGTGGCGTGGAACCCACCTGGTATGGCCACGTGCTGATCCGGCGCGCGCGTGCGGCAATGTCGGAGATCGGGCGGGCGCAGGAAGAAATCGCCGCGCTACGCGCCGGGCGCATGGGCCAGGCTTCGATCGGCACGGTGGTCAATCCGGGTACCAATCTGGTGCCGCAGGCCATCGCCGAGGTCAAGCGCGAGTTCCCGGACATCCTGGTGCGTGTGGAAATGGACTACAGCCGTCCGCTGGTGGCCAAGTTGCTGGACGGGCAATTGGACATCGTGATCGGGCGCATCCTGGGGCCGGAAGGGGTGGGCGAGCTGGAGTTCGAACCGCTGGCCGACGAGCCGCATTCGGTGATTGCGCGTGCCGGGCACCCCCTGGCCAGCCGCGCCGGCCTGCAGCATGCGGACCTGGTACGGCATGGCTGGATCTTGCCGCCCGCCGACAGCGTATTGCGCGCGCGCCTGGATTCGATGTTCATGGAGCACGGCGTGCAGACGCCGACCAATGCCATCGAAACCTCGTCGCTGCCAGTCACCTCGACCCTGCTGCGCGGCACCGACATGCTGACCGCCCTGCCGGTGGAATCGGTGGCGCCGTTGATCCAGGCGAAATTGCTCACCGTGCTGCCGATCGAACTGGGCGTGCGGATGGAATCGTTCGGCATCATCCGTCGCCGCGATTACGTCCTGCCGCCTGGTGCCGAGCGCATTCTGCAGGCGTTGCGCACCACTGCGCGACGTCTGTATCCCGCGCTACGCGTGCCGGACTCCCTTGCCTGACCGGTGCGTCCATCGCTATTCCGCAGCGGAATAGCAGCCTGTGAAATTTTCATTGGCTGGCGCTGCGCGGTGCGCCTATACGTGTGAACCAGATCGCACGCTGAAGCGCACGTAACGTCGGGCACGCGATCGGCGGCCGAGCCGCCTTGCTGGAGGGAATTGACGGGCGACATCGCCCGTTTTTTGCGTGATCACGCCGCGCGTCTGCGCGGCGACAACCCGATTCAATCGTCTTGCGTCCTGGGAGGGATTCAGATGTATCAGTGTTCCAGCCATGCCTCGGCAGGTACGGGCGTGCTTGCCCGTCGTTTGCCTTCGTTGCGCCGTTCCGCCATGGCCGTCAGTATCGGGCTCTTGCTCGCTGCGCCGGTCTACGCGCAGCAGGCGCAGTCGTCCCAGAATGCCTCCTCGAGCAACCCGAGCAAGGCCACCGACCTGGACGCCGTGGAAGTGCGCGGTGTGCGCGCCAGCCTGATCAAGTCGCAGTCGATCAAGCACGATGCCGAACAGATCGTCGATTCGGTCAGTGCCGAGGACATCGGTGCGCTGCCTGACCGCAGTGTCACCGAAACCCTGCAACGGGTGAGCGGCGTGACCATCGATCACTTCATGGCGCGTAACGATCCGGACCACTTCTCGGCCGAAGGCAGCGGCGTGATGATTCGCGGCATGACCCAGGTGCGCGGCGAGCTCAATGGCCGCGACAGCTTCAGCGCCGCCAGTGGCCGCGGTCTGAGCTTTGAGGATGTGCCGGCCGAACTGATGGCGGGCGTGGACGTCTACAAGAATCCGTCGGCGGAGATCATCGAAGGCGGCCTGGGTGGCACGGTCAACCTGCGCACGCGAATGCCGTTCGACCAGCCGGGCCGGGTCATCGGTGCGACCGCCGACGTGAACTACGGCGACTTCAGCAAGACCTACAAGCCATCGGGTTCGTTTCTCTTCAGCGATCGCTGGAACACCGGCCTCGGCGAGATGGGCTTGATGGTGGATGTGGCGCATTCGGAACTGGCCACCCGCAGCGACGGCATCCAGGTCGAGCCGTTCGTGCGTCGCACCGATGCGGCGCTGCTGGAAGGCACCAGCTTCGACAAGGTCTACGTGCCCGGCGGCGTCAACTGGCGGCAGCTCGATTTCGAGCGCAAGCGCAATGGCGTGGCCGGCGCGTTCCAGTGGCGGCCTAGCGACGACACCGAAATCTACGTGCAGTACATGCGTTCCAGTTACGACATGAACTGGCAGGAGCGCGCAGCGTTCTTCAACGACGACACCAACGCGATTGGTCCGGCGCCCGGCACGCAATTCACCTACGATGCCGACGGCCGCTTCGTCAGCGGCTCGCCGGCCTCCAGTTCCTGGCGCGGCAACGTCACCGGCAACGATGGCGTGCGCTTCTACACCAACAACCGCTACGCACAGCAGAGCACGACCACCTCGGATTTGTCCGGTGGCTTTACCCACAAGCTCACCAGCAACCTCACCGTGCGCGGCGATATGCAGCTGGTGCGCTCGGAAAGCGATTCGCTGGACTTCACCCTGTTCGATTCGATCTACCTGCCGGGCCTGACCTTCGATCTGAGCGGCAAATATCCATCGGTCGCGATTGCCAACACTACCTACACCAGCAACCCCTCCAACTATTTCTGGAGTGCGGCGATGGACCACCTGGCGAAGAATCGCGGCCGCGAGCTGGCCACGCGCTTCGACCTGGAGTATGCATTCGACGACAGTTCCTGGCTGCGGACCTTCCGTGCCGGCATCCGCGCCACCGACCGCACCCAGATCAACAAGAACTCCGGCTATAACTGGGGGGTGATCAGCGACAACTGGGCGCAGATTCCCGGGACCGCCAATGGGACCGGACTGGCCGATCTGGCCACCTACATGACCGGCACCTCGCAGCTGTATTCGTATTCCAATCTGTTCCGCGGCAAGATCGATGTGCCCAACAGCCTGTATTTTCCGAGCGACGCCGCGGTCAAGGACTACGCCGGTACCTCGAAGATGATCGAGCAGATCGTGGCGCTGCGCGGCTCGGGCTGGGCGCCGGACAAGTACCAGCTGCAGGACATCAATCGCCAGTTCGAACGCACCCAGGCCGCCTACGCAGTGATGTACTTCGGCAACGACGAAGCGCTGGGCGTGCCGGTAGACGGCAATATCGGCGTGCGCATCGTGCAGACCAAGACCGAGGCCAATGGCTACGGCCAGTTCCCCGACCTGTCGGGAAGCGCGGGTTCGGAGGAGCTGCGCGAGCAATACACCGGGCAGTACTTCGCCAACAACGCCAAGGGCAGCTACACCAACGTGCTGCCGAGCTTCAACATGCGCTTCAAGTTCTCCGACGCGCTGCAGTGGCGTATCGCCGCGTCCAAGGCGATGGCGCGCCCGGACTACACGCAATTGCAGCCGTACCTGCTGCTCGCGGCAAACACCGAATCCAACGGCACGGTGTCCAGGTGGACCGGTACTGCCGGCAATCCGAATCTGCAGCCGATGAAGGCCAATCAGTACGACACCGCGCTGGAGTGGTACTTCGACACCAGCGACATGATGTACCTGACGTTGTTCTACAAGAGCGTCAAAGACTACTTCTCCAACCAGACCGTCACCGAAAACTACGGCGGGCAGGACTGGCTGGTGACGCGTCCGTACAACATGGACAAGGGGCGCATCCGCGGTTTCGAATACGGCTACACGCAGTTCTTCGATTCATGGCCGGGTTGGCTGAGCGGGTTCGGCGTCAATGCCAACTTCACCTTCGTCGACAGCAGCGGCGGCGTGAACACCGCCACCGACCCGTACACCCAGACCACCGTCACCGGTGTGAGCCTGCCGCTGGAAGGCCTGTCGCGGCGCAGCTACAACCTGGCCGGCATATACGAGAAAGGACCGCTTTCGTTGCGCCTGGCCTACAACTGGCGTTCGCGCTACCTGCTCACCGCCAGCGACGTGTCGACCAAGTTGCCGACCTGGTCGGACGATTATGGCCAGCTCGACGCCTCGGCGTTCTACCGCTTCAATCCGCATGTGCAACTCGGCGTGCAGGCCAACAACCTGACCAATAGGGTGACCAAGGTGTTGATGGGGCCGACGTCCTACACCGACGGTGAGGTGGACAACCATCTGTACACGCGCAGCTGGTTCGTCAACGACCGGCGTTACTCGCTGGTGCTGCGCATGAACTGGTAAGTGCGGGCGATCACGCAGGCGACGTGCGCGGGCTCTCAGAGTTGAGCCCGCCACGTTCAAATCCGTGCTATGACCTTGCGATGCCAGAGTTGCCGCGTTTTCCAGGGTTGTTATAGGTTTAGCGAATACCTTTCCAGGAATATTTCATTGGTCCGGCATGACGGCCGGGCCCTATGCTCCGGCCGCAGCTAGCACGTAAGCCCGCTCGGGTTTACACCGCATCTTCGCAGCCACGGCCTTGCCGTCGGCAGATGCCAAGCCAGCACCAACGACGGGTAGGGCGCTCGCGCACCGGCCCGCTAAAAACTAGAAGTACATGCGTCCTGGGAGGGAGCACCATGTCAGTGCAACATCGCCACATTCCGGCAGGCCGGACTGTGGGTCAGCGTTCGATCCGCGATTTCCGCCGCTCCGTGATGGCCATCAGTGTGGCCACGCTGCTGAGCGCGCAGGCCTATGCGCAGGATGCGACCACCACTGCCGCGCCGGCATCTGACGCGACGACGCAACAGCTGGACACCGTGCAGGTCACCGGCACCCGCAGCAGCGTGACCAAGGCGCAGCTGGTCAAGCAGAACGCAGAGCAGATCGTCGATTCCATCGTTGCCGAAGACATCGGCAAGCTGCCCGACAACAACGTGGCCGAAGCGCTGCAGCGCATTTCCGGCATCCAGATTTCGCGCAACTACGGCGAAGGCAGCTCGATCGCCATTCGCGGCCTCACCCAGGTGCGCACCGAGCTCAATGGCCGCGACATCTTTACCGCCAACGACGGCCGTGGGCTGAGCTTCGAAGACGTGTCTGCCGAATTGCTCGGCGGCGTCAACGTCTACAAGAATCCGTCTGCCGACATGATCGAAGGTGGCCTGGGCGGTACGGTCGACCTGCGCACGCGTCTGCCGTTCGACTACGACGGCCGCAAGATCGCCGGTAGCGTGCAGTACAACTATTACGACCTCGCCGACGACGGCAAGCCGGCGTTCTCGGGCCTGTTCAGCGATCGCTGGCAGACCGGCATCGGCGAGATCGGCATCCTGGTGAACTACTCGCAGCAGAAGAGCCCGTTCCGTCAGGACACCATTTCGATCGAGCCGTGGTACACCCAGGCCGATCTGCCGGGCTACGAAGGGCAGGGCGTGTCGGTACCGCACGGCGCCGGCATCAACACCACCGTCGGCGAGCGCGAGCGCAAGACCGGCGCGTTTGCGATGCAGTGGCGTCCGAACGATGCGGTGGAGGTCTATACGCAGGTGCTGCGTTCGGACTACGACTTCAGCTGGCACGATTATTCGTTCTTCGCGCTTACCGGCGCCAACCCGATGCAGGGCTTGCCCGGCATCCAGGTCAACAGCCGCAACGAGTTCGTCAACGGCTCGTTCCAGAACGTGCCGACCGAATCCAATACCAGCCTGACCGAGCGGCATTCGGTGACCACCGATTATTCGTTGGGCGCCAAGTGGACGGTCAACGAAAAGCTGACCCTGAGCACCGACTTCCAGTATGTCGATGCCACCACCACCGGCACGCGCTACATCCTGTCCACCGGTCAGGTCACCAGCCCGCAGTTCAACGTCGATTTCCGTGGCGATCTGCCGCGCTTGTCGGTGACCGACGCCAGCGGTGCGGAAGGCTATCTGGCCGACGTCAACAACTACAACGGTTGGCGCTATCACCTGGACAACAAGGACGACAACAAGGGCACCGAATTCGCCTGGCGTTCGGATATGGATCTGGCCTTCGACAGCGACTTCGTGCGCAGCTTCAAGGCCGGTGTGCGTTACACCGACCGCGATGCCGAGACCAAGGGCAACATTTATCGCTTCATGTGCATCAACAACTGCAATGGCGCGCCGTTTTCGCAGTACCCGGGCATCGGTGTGATGACCAATCCGATCACCGATTTCTTCCGCGGCCAGAGTCACGCCTTCGGGCCGACCCTGACGGCATCCGATGCGGCAGTGGCAAACTATCAGCAGACCTTGGCCGCCTTCGGTGCCAGCCCGTTGGAATTTGCGCCCAACAACATCAATACGCAGAACGAGAAGACCTACGCGGCCTACGGCGTGCTGCGCTTCGGCGTGGATGGCGACATTCCGTTTGACGGCAACATCGGCGTGCGCGTGGTGCGTACCGAAGTGGGCTCGCAGGGCGTGCGCACCGGCACCGACGCTGAAGGCGGCGGTCTGATTCCGGTGGATGCACAGCAGACCTACACCGACGTGCTGCCGAGCTTGAACCTGCGCTGGATGCTGAGCGATCAGCTGCAGTGGCGCTTTGCCGCCTCGCGTGGCATCTCGCGTCCCACCTTCGACAAGCTCAACCCGAACCTGAGCCTGAGCACCGGCACCTCCAACGGCGCTTCGACCTTCACCGGCACCGCAGGTAACCCGAGCCTGGAAGCGGTCAAGGCCGACCAGTTCGACACCGCGCTGGAGTGGTACTTCGGCCAGGGCTCGATGATGTACGGCACCGTGTTCTACAAGAAGGTGGAAGGCTTCATCGCCAATGCCGTCTTCAACGAGGTGTACGACGGCCAGGTGTGGCAGATCACTCGGCCGGTCAATGGCGATTCGGGCAAGATTCGCGGCGCGGAACTGGGTTACACGCAGTTCTTCGACTTCCTGCCGGGCTGGTTGAGCGGCTTCGGCCTGCAGACCAACTACACCTACGTCGACAGCGAGGCGCCGAGCCCCACGGCCACCGACACCAACGGCCAGTCGCTGACGGTGCCGCTGGAGGGCCTGTCCAAGAACAGCTACAACGCGATCCTCAGCTACGAAACGTCGCGCTTCCAGGGCCGTGTGGCCTACAACTGGCGCAGCGACTGGCTGGTGACCACCGCGGGCAACGGTACCGGCAACCTGCCGGTCTACAACAAGGGCTTCGGCCAGCTGGATGCCTCGCTGCGTTTCAACATCAATGATGTGTGGTCGATTTCGCTCGATGGCGTGAATCTGCTCGATACCCGCCGCGAGAGCTACCTGGGTGTCGAGTCGCGCTACCGCGATTTCGTGATCAACGATCGTCGGTATGGCCTGACGTTGCGGGCCAGCCTGTAGAACGCGCCGTAGGAAGTGCGTCGCCGGTCCGGCGAGCTGTGCAGGCAGCTCGTTGGGCCGGTGTTTTTCCTATCGATGGCCAGGCCATCGATCGCGAGGGGAGCCGGAGGAATGATCGCCGTGATCGATCCGCCTACTAAGCGCCGTTTTTCTGCAGCACGTGCGTGGCTGACTGCGGTCTGCCTGACGCTGGTGGTGCTGTTCATGACGTCCAGCGTCGCTGCGGACGAGCCCGGCACGCCAGAACCGTACCAGTGGCGCAGCGTGGCCATCGGCGGGGGCGGCTTCGTCACCGGCGTGCTGTTTCATCCCGCCGAACGCGATCTCGCCTATGCACGCACCGATGTCGGTGGTGCCTATCGCTGGGACGCGCAGGCGCAGCAGTGGGTTGCGCTGACCGACTGGTTGGGGGCCGACGACTGGAACCTGATGGGAATCGACGCCTTCGCGGTCGATCCTGCCGACCCGAACGCGCTGTATCTGGCTGCCGGCACCTACATGCACGAACGCGCCGGCAATGCGGCGGTGTTGCGTTCGTTCGATCGCGGTAAGCATTTCGAACGCGCCGAGTTGCCGTTCAAGCTCGGTGGCAATCAATTGGGCCGCGCCAACGGCGAGCGGCTGGCGGTGGACCCGCACGACGGCCGTGTGCTGTTGCTGGGTTCGCGGGATGCAGGCCTGTGGCGCAGTGACGATCGTGGCGCGCACTGGGCGCGGGTGGAGACGTTTCCGACCGATGCATTGGCAGGCGCCACCGCGCGCAACCATGTGGGAAGCGAACAGGCCGTGGGCATCGCCTTCGTGGTCTTCGATGCCGCCAGCGGCCGGACCGGCGCTGCGACACCCCGCATCTATGTGGGCGTTTCCACTGCGCAGACCAGCCTGTACGTCTCCGAAGATGCGGGGCGCACCTGGTCGCCCGTGGCCGGGCAACCCAAAGGGTTGCGCCCCAACCACATGGTCGGTGGCAAGGCTGGGCAGTGGTATGTGAGTTATGGCGATCACCCCGGCCCGGACCTGATGGCCGGTGGCGCGCTGTGGAACTACGATGCGGCGCAGAGCCGCTGGCGCGAGATCAGCCCGATCCCGCAACCCGCCAGCGGCGATGGCTTCGGCTGGGGCGCGGTGGCGGTGGATCCGCAGCATCCGCAGGTGCTGCTGGCCAGCACGTTCCGCCGCCGCACGCCGCGCGATGAGATATTTCGCAGCCGCGATGGCGGGCGTAGCTGGGCGCCGCTGCTGGCCGGTGCGCAGTTCGATCACAGCGCCGCGCCGTGGACCGCGCACGCAACACCGCACTGGATAGGCGCGTTGGCGATCGATCCGTTCGCCAGCAACCACGCCTTGTTCGTCACCGGCTATGGCATCTGGGCCTCGCGCAATCTGCAGACGTTTTCAACGCAGCAGCCGTTGCAGTGGTGGTTCCAGGACCGAGGGCTGGAAGAAACCGTGCCGCTGGATCTGCTCAGCCCGATGGCCGGCGCGCATCTGCTCAGTGCGCTGGGCGATATCGATGGCTTCCGGCATGACGCGTTGGACACCGCACAATTGCAGTATCTGGGCCCGCGCCTGACCAACGGCGAGAGTCTCGATGCCGCCGGCCAGGCGCCGCAGTGGGTGGTGCGCAGCGGCACCGTGCGCGATCGCCGCAACAACGAGATCCGCGCGCTGTATTCGCAGGACGGTGGCACGCACTGGAGCGCGTTCGCCAGCGAACCACCGCGCGGGCAGGGGGCCGGCACCATTGCCATCGCCGCCGATGCAGCCCAGGTGGTGTGGGCACCGGAGCAGGGCGGGGTATGGCGCACCGGCGATGTCGGCAAGCACTGGCAGCGCGTGCAGGGCTTGCCCGACACCGCGGTCGTGGTGGCCGACCGCGTCGATGCACAGCGCTGGTACGCGGCCGATCGGGTGAGTGGGCGGCTGTACGAGAGCCGCGATGGCGCGGCCAGCTTTCGCGATACCGGGCAGCAGGTCGGCAGCCCGGCCCGCGATGAACGTGCGCGCCCGCAGCTGCGGCCCGACCCATGGCGTGCGGGTGTGGTGTATCTGGCCAGCCCGACGCTGGGCGTGATGCGCTGGCACAACGGCCAGTTGCGCACGCTTTCCAGACCCGATGAAGCGCGCTCGTTGGGCATCGGCAAGGCGCTGCGTGCCGGCGCGCCGCCAGCCCTGTATCTGGCCGGACGCGTAGCCGGCGTGGATGGCATCTTCCGCTCCGATGACGAGGGCGCGCATTGGCGACGTCTCAACGACGATGCCCATCGCTTCGGCAAGCCGTATAGCGTGACCGGCGACCCGCGTATTGCCGGCCGCGTGTACTTTGCCACCGGTGGCCGTGGCATCTTCTATGGCGATCCACGATGAGCGTCGCATCGCTGCGCGTGTCATCGCGCTGTCTTACCGTGTACGGCGCTGTGCGCCGCCTGGCTGCGCCGACTTTGGAGATCACTGCATGACCGCTTCTTTCGTTCGTCGTGGCTGCTTGCTGGGCCTGGTGCTGGCAAGTCCGTGCGCCTGGGCGGTGCCGACGCTGCCGCTGCTGTTTGCCGATGGCGCGGTGCTGCAGCGCGATCAGCCGATGCCGGTGTGGGGCTGGTCTTCGCCCAATGCCGCGATCACGGTCAGCTTCGACGGCAAGCGCGCCTCCGCCAAGGCCGACGCAACAGGGCAATGGAAGGTCAAGCTGCCTGCGCACGCAGCCGGTGGCCCCTACATGCTGCGTGTGCAGGGCGACGGGGGCGAGCTGCAGGTGCGCGATGTGCTGGTTGGCGATGTGTGGCTGGCCAGCGGGCAATCGAACATGGAATGGCCGTTGGCCCAGGCCAGCGACGGCCCGCAAGCGGTGGCCGCGGCCAACGATGCGCAGCTGCGGCATTTCAAGGTGCCCAAGTCGTGGTCGGTGCAGCCGCAGGCGCGCCTGACCGGTGGCGAGTGGAAGGCCGCAACGCCTGCAAGCGCCGGTGAGTTCACCGCGGTTGGCTATTTCTTCGCCAAGGAGCTGCGCGCCAGCACCGGCGTGCCGATCGGCATCGTCAACAGCACCTGGGGCGGCAGCGCGATCGAAGCGTGGATGGACGCTGCGTCATTGGGCCTGAGTGCCGATCAGAACCAGGGCGCGATCGAGGCGATCAAGCAACGCGACGCCGCAGCGCAGGCGGCCACCGGCAAGCGCATCGCGCGCTGGCCCAAGGTGGAGGGCGAGATGCCGCAATGGCGCCAAGCGGCGTTCGACGACAGCGATTGGGACAGCATCCCGGTCACCAAGCAATGGGAATCCAGCGGCTACGACGGCATGGACGGCATCGCCTGGTATCGCACCACCTTGACGCTCAGCGCTGCCGAGGCCAAGGCCGGCATCACCTTGGGCGTGGGCCAGATCGACGATTCGGATACCACCTACGTCAACGGCCAGCAGGTCGGCAGCACCGAAAAGCAATGGAACCTGCCACGCGTGTATCCGGTGCCGGCTGCGGCGCTCAAGGCCGGCGTCAACCACATTGCGGTCCGCGTGGAAGACCTCAGCGGCGGTGGCGGCATGCATGGCCCGGATGAGCAGCGCTTCGTGCAGACCAGCACCGGTGCCAAGCGTGCGCTGGGCGGTTGGAAATTCCGCCCGGCTGCGGTGCGGGTGTCGTTGGCCGACAACAAGAATCAGCTGCCCACGCTGCTGTACAACCAGATGATCCATCCGCTGCAGCCGTTCCCGGTCAAGGGCGTGATCTGGTACCAGGGCGAAACCAATGCCACCGATACCGGCGCGGTGAAATACCGCGAGCAGTTCGCGGCGATGATCCAGCAATGGCGTGTCGAGCGCGGCGACAAGGCGCTGCCGTTCCTGTGGGTGCAGCTGGCCAACTTCAAGGCCGGTGGCGACGCGGGCGAGCTGAGTCCGTGGGCGCTGTTGCGCGAATCGCAGTCCAAGACGCTGGCGCTGCCGGCAACCGGGCAGGAGGTGATCATCGACATCGGCAATCCCACCGATATCCATCCCACCAACAAGCGCGATGTCGGTCATCGCCTGGCGCTGGCAGCGCGGCATGTGGCCTATGGCGAAACGTTGGTGTACAGCGCGCCGGTGTTCGAGCGCGCGCGCTTTGACGACGGCAAGGCGGTGCTGAGCTTCGACTTGCAGGGCAGTGCGCTGCAGGTGCGTGGCGGTGGTGCCGTGCAGGGCTTTCGTATTGCAGGTGCCGATCAACGTTTCCACCCGGCCACCGCGCAGATCGAGGGCGATCGCGTGATCGTGCGCAGCGATGCGGTCGCCGCACCGGTCGCCGTGCGCTACGGCTGGAGCGAGAACCCGAACGACGCCAATCTGATCAATCGCGACGCCCTTCCTGTTTCCCCCTTCCGCACCGATACCTGGTGACACGGAGCCTTATGTCCATGCATTCCCCCGTTGCACGTGCCATTTCCCATTCCAACGCACGCCGTTGCCTGCGTCCGCTGCTGCTGTCCGCGCTGACGCTGGCCCTGGCTGCCTGCCAATCTGGCGACAAGGGCGATGCCGGCAAACCTGCCGCAACCACCCCTGCTGCAAGCACCGTTGCGGCAACGCCGGCCAATGCGCAGGCGCCGGCTGCACAGACCCCGATGCCGCAATTCGTCAGCAAGGATGGCAAGCATGCGTTGATGGTCGACGGTGCGCCGTTCCTGATCCTGGGCGCGCAGGTCAACAACTCCAGCAACTACCCCGGCATCATGGACAAGGTGTGGCCGGCCATGCAGGTGCTGGGCCCCAACACCGTGCAGGTGCCGATCGCCTGGGAACAGGTGGAGCCGGAAGAAGGCAGGTTCGATTTTTCCTTTGTCGATACGCTGCTCACCCAGGCGCGCGAACACAAGGTGCGGCTGGTGCTGCTGTGGTTTGCAACCTGGAAGAACAACGGCCCGCAGTACGCGCCGCATTGGGTCAAGACCGACAACCAGCGTTTCCCGCGCGTGGTGACGCGCGAAGGCAAGTCGATCGGCTCGCTGTCGCCGCATGCGCAGGCCACCCTGGATGCCGACCGCAAGGCATTCGTCGCCTTCATGCAGCACCTGAAACAGGTGGACCCGCAGCACACCGTGATCATGATCCAGCCGGAGAACGAGGCGGGCACCTACGGCAGCGTGCGCGACTTCTCGCCGATGGCGCAGAAGCTGTTCGACGGCCCGGTGCCGGAGCAATTGCTCAAGCGCATGAACAAGCAGCCGGGCACCTGGACGCAGGTGTTCGGTGCCGATGCCGATGAGTTCTTCCATGCCTGGTCGATCGGCCGCTACATCGACCAGGTGACCGAAGCCGGCAAGGCCGCCTATCCGTTGCCGATGTACGTCAACGCCGCGCTGCGTGGCCCGTTCAATCCGGGCCAGCCCGGCCAGTACGCCAGCGGTGGCCCCACCGACAACGTGCTGGATGTATGGAAGGCGGCCGGACCGCATATCGACCTGCTGGCGCCGGACATCTACATGCCCGAATACCGCATGTACACCACGGTGCTGGAACGTTACGCACGCCCGGACAATGCCTTGTTCGTCGCCGAAACCGGCAACCGCCCCGAGTACGCGCGCTACCTGTTCCCGACGCTGGGCCATGACGGCATCGGCTGGTCGGCGTTCGGCATGGATTACACGCGTTATTCCAACTATCCGCTGGGTGCCAAGCACGTCAACGAAGAAACCCTGGCGCCGTTTGCGCTGGGCTTCGATCTGGTCAAGCGTGGCATGCGCCCGTTCGCCAAGGCCGCTTCGGAAGGCAAGCTGCATGGCACTGCCGAAGAACCCGGCCAGGCCGTGCAGGAGCTCAAGCTCAACGACCGCTGGAGCGCCACCATCACTTACGGTGTGCCGCAGTTCTGGTTCAAGGGCGAGCCGCCGGGCAACCCGGAACCGATCGGCGCTGCGCTGATCGCAGAGCTGGGGCCGGACGAGTTCCTGGTCACCGGCTACCACGCGCGCGTGACCCTGCACCCGGCCAGCGAAGCGACCGCCAACATGATTTACGACCGCGTCGAAGAGGGCGTCTATGAAGGCACAGACTGGAAGTTCGTGCGCAATTGGAATGGCGACCAGACCGACTACGGCGTCAACTTCTCCAGCGCGCCGCAGCTGCTCAAGATCAAGCTCGCCACGTTCAAGTAAGGGCCGGTGACACCCGCTGCGCCGACGTCATGCCGGCGCAGCGGATGCGAGCGACGCGGCAGGGTGCACCGCTGCACCTGCCGCTACCACGCCCACCGGACGACTGCCCGCAACGCGTCGACCACATCATCATCAAGACCACGCAGCGCTGCCCCCGCAGCCTGTTTCGCAATTCAAAGGGAGTGATCATGCAAACCACCATCCGTTCCGCCGGCACCGTGCCCGCCAACCGGCGTACACCGCTGGCCCATTGCCTGGCGTTGTCGCTGGCCCTGCTGGCCAACGCCGCGCATGCGCAGGAAGTGCGCAAGGCCGCCGATGGCGTCACCGTGGTGCCCAGCGCCAAGGGCGCTGCGCCGGTGCGCCTGCAGGTGGTCGATAGCGGCATCATCCGCGTCAGCGCGGACCCGGACGGCGACTTCGCGCGCAGCCCCAGCCTGATGCGCGTGCCGGTGCAGGGCGACAGCGCGTTCCAGATGTCCGAGCAGAGCGACAGCGTGCAGCTGAAGACCGGCAAGGTCACTGCCAGCATCTCCACCGTCGATGGCCATGTCAGCTTTGCCGATGCCAACGGCAAGCCGGTGCTGTCGGAAGTGGCCGGCGGGCGCAGCTTTGCGCCGTTGAAGGTCGAGGGCAAGCAGTACCTGAGCGTGCGCCAGCGCTTCCAGTCGCCCGATGACGAAGCGCTGTACGGCTTCGGCCAGCACCAGCAGGGCTGGATGAACCAGAAGGGCCGCAACGTCGAGCTGCAGCAGAACAACATCGACATGGCGGTGCCGTACCTGGTGTCCAGCCGCAACTACGGCCTGCTGTGGGACAACAACTCGATCACCCGCCTGGGCGACCCGCGCGGCCTGCAGCCGCTGCCGAAAACGCTGAAGTTGTACGACGCCAAGGGCAAGGCCGGCGCGCTGACCGCACGCTATGCGATCAACGGCAAGCAAATCCTCGAACGCCGCGAGAGCGAGGTGAACTACCAGTACCTGAGCGATCTGCCCAAGTACCCGAAGAAAGCGATCACTAAGGACAAGAACAGCCGCATGCAAGTGACCTGGGAGGGCGAGATCGAAGCGCTCATCGATGGCGAACACACCTTCTCGCTGTATTCGAGCGAATACGCCAAGTTGTATGTGGACGGCAATCTGGTGATCGACCGCTGGCGCCAGAACTGGAACCCGTGGAATCACGAATTCAAGCTCGATCTGGAACCGGGCACGCGCCACACCGTCAAGATCGAATGGGATCTGATCGACCCCAGCTACATCGCACTGCTGCACCGCGACCCGCTGCCGGCAGCCGAAGCCAAGGACCTGTCGTTGTGGTCCGAAGCCGGCCAGATGATCGACTACTACTTCGTCTCCGCCGATTCGTACGACCAGGCCGTTGCCGGTTACCGCGAGCTGACCGGCAAGTCGACGATGCTGCCCAAGTGGGCCTACGGCTTCTGGCAGAGCCGCGAGCGCTACAAGAGCCAAGACGAGCTGGTGGGCGCGGTGGCCGAATACCGCAAGCGCAAGCTGTCGCTGGACAACATCGTGCTCGACTGGTCGTACTGGCCGGAAGATGCCTGGGGCTCGCACGATTTCGACAAGCAGCACTTCCCGGACCCGGACGGCATGGTCAAGGCCGTGCACGACATGCATGCGCAGATCATGATTTCGATCTGGCCCAAGTTCTATCCCACCACCGCCAACTACAAGGAACTGGACGCGGCCGGTTTCATGTTCAAGCGCAACGTGGAGGTCGGTGAGCTGGACTGGATCGGCAAGGGCTACAAGAACTCGTTCTACGACCCGTATTCGGAAAAGGCGCAGGCGATCTACTGGCGCCAGGTCAACGAAAAGCTCAACAGCAAGGGCTTCGATGCCTGGTGGATGGACGCCGACGAGCCGGACGTGCATTCGAATCTGGACATCGCCGAGCGCAAGGCACGCACCACGCCGAACGCGCTGGGCTCGTCCACCGAGTACTTCAACTCCTACCCGTTGCCGCACACCCATGGCGTGTACGTGGGCGACCGTGCGGCCGACGACAAGCGCGTGTTCATCCTCTCGCGCAAGGGCTATGCCGGCACCCAGCG
Source organism: Xanthomonas sp. NCPPB 3569 (assembly GCF_041475645.2). Lineage (NCBI taxonomy): Bacteria > Pseudomonadati > Pseudomonadota > Gammaproteobacteria > Lysobacterales > Lysobacteraceae > Xanthomonas > Xanthomonas sp. NCPPB 3569. The sequence continues at coordinate 2,113,683 of NZ_CM192969.1, read as the reverse complement.
CAATGCGGTGGCGGTGTGGAGCGGGGACATCGTGTCGCGCTGGGACGACATGCGCGACCAGATCTCCGGTGGCGTGAACATGGCGCTGTCGGGCCTGCCCAACTGGACCTTCGACATCGGCGGCTTTGCGGTGGAGAAGCGTTACGAAGACCAGGATCCGGCCCACCTGCCGGAATGGCGCGAGCTCAATACGCGCTGGTTCCAGTTCGGTGCGTTCGTGCCGATCTTCCGTTCGCACGGCCAGTTCCCGTATCGCGAAATCTGGAACATCGCACCGGAAGGGACGCCGTTCTACGAGAGCATGGCCTACTACAACCGTTTGCGTTATGCGCTGTTGCCGTACATCTACAGCCTGGCCGGCGACACCTACCAGCGCGATGGTGTGATCATGCGCGGCATGATGATGGACTTCCCGGATGACGCGAAGGTGCGCGACATCAACGACCAGTACCTGTTCGGGCCGGCCTTTCTGGTCGCACCGGTGACCCGCTTCGGCGCCACCTCGCGGCAGGTGTACCTGCCGGCCGGCAGCAGCTGGCTGGATTTCGCCACCGGCAAGCGTTACGAAGGTGGCCAGACCATCGAAGCGGCCGCGCCGATCGAACGCATGCCGCTGTTCGTGCGTGCCGGCTCCATCGTGCCGACCGGCCCGGTGCAGGAATACGTCGACCAGGTGCCGGATGCACCGCTCACCGTGGTGATCTACACCGGCGCCGATGGCCAGTTCTCGCTGTATGAAGACGATGGCAAAGGCTACGGCTACGAGAAGGGCGAGTTCAGCCGCATCCCGCTGGTCTGGAACCAGGCCAAGGGCGAACTGAGCATCGGCAAGCGCGAAGGCAGCTGGACCGGCATGCAGGCCAAACGCACCATCAACGTGCGCTTCGTCGACGGTCCACGCGACGATGCCGGCGCGCTCGCGCCCAAGACCGACGCCAGCATCCAGTACGACGGCAAGCCGGTCAGCGTGTTGCAGCGCAAGATTGCGTCGGGCAAAGCGCGTCGTCGATGATCGCAGGCTGTCTTCAGTCGATGAGCACCCAGATGCCGGAACGCCGCAAGGCAGGCGCGCGCGGTTCCGGCCAGGCAGCATGGCGGTTGCCGTGCTGACCCGTCGCGAGCTGTGCAAGGCAACCGGGGCCGCCATCGCGGTCCTGGGCGCCATGCCGGCGGCTGCACCGGCCGCGCAGGCTTCGAAACAATCCGCGCCCCCGCCCGTCGCGGCAGAAGAGGCCCTGCAGCTGTGGTATCGCGAGCCGGCCAATGAATGGGTGGAAGCCTTGCCGGTCGGCAATGGCCGACTCGGTGCGATGGTGTGGGGTGGTATCGCCCACGAGCGCCTGCAGCTCAACGAGGACACGCTCTACGCTGGCGGGCCCTACGATTCCACCAGCCCTGAGGCACTGGCCGCGTTGCCGCAGGTGCGTGCGCTGATCTTCGCCGGGCGCTACGCAGAGGCCGAACAACTGGCCGATGCAAAGCTGCTCTCGCGTCCGCTCAAGCAGATGCCGTATCAACCGGTGGGCGATCTGCTGCTGGATTTCGATCGCGCCGACGGCATCAGCGACTATCGCCGTCAGCTCGATCTGGACACCGCGGTGGCCACCACCACGTTCCGCTCCGGCGGCGCGGTGCATCGGCGCGAGGTATTCGTCTGCGCGCAAGCGCAATGCATCGTGGTACGGCTGTCGTGCGACCGCCCCGGCGGCATTTCGTTGCGTGTGGGCATCGACAGCCCGCAAACCGGCGAGGTCACCGCCGAGCAGGGCGGTTTGCTGTTCAGTGGTCGCAACGGCAGCTTCGCCGGCATCGAAGGCAAGCTGCGATTTGCCTTGCGGGTGCTGCCGCAGGTGCGCGGCGGCAAATTGAGCCAGGTGCGCGACCGTCTACGCATCGAGGCGGCCGACGAAGTGGTGTTGCTACTCAGCGCCGCGACCAGTTACCAACGCTTCGATGCGGTCGATGGCGATCCGCTCGCATTGACCGCCGCAAGCCTGCGCAAGGCTGCCAAGCTGGATTTCCCTGCACTGTTGCGTGCGCATGTGGCTGATCATCAACGCCTGTTCCGGCGCGTGGCGATCGACCTCGGCAGCAGCGATGCCATGCAGCTGCCCACCGACGAACGCGTGCAGCGGTTCGCGCAAGGCAATGATCCGGCATTGGCTGCGCTGTATCACCAATACGGACGCTACCTGCTGATCTGCAGCTCGCGGCCCGGCACCCAGCCGGCCAACCTGCAGGGCATCTGGAACGACCTGATGCAGCCGCCGTGGGAAAGCAAGTACACCATCAACATCAATACCGAGATGAACTACTGGCCCAGCGAGGCCTGCGCATTGCACGAATGCGTCGAACCGCTGGAAGCCATGCTGTTCGACCTTGCCCAGACCGGCGCGCATACCGCAAAGGCGCTCTACGATGCGCCGGGTTGGGTGGTGCACAACAATACCGATCTGTGGCGCCAGGCTGGCCCGATTGACGGTGCGCAGTGGAGCCTGTGGCCGATGGGCGGCGTGTGGCTGCTGCAGCAACTGTGGGACCGCTGGGATTACGGCCGCGACCGCGCTTACCTGGGCAAGATCTACCCGTTGTTCAAGGGCGCGGCGGAGTTCTTCGTTGCCACCTTGGTGCGCGACCCGCAGACCGGCGCGATGGTCACCAACCCCTCGATCTCGCCGGAAAACCAGCACCCGTTCGGCGCGGCCGTGTGCGCGGGGCCGACCATGGACGCGCAGCTGCTGCGCGACCTGTTTGCGCAATGCATCGCCATGAGCACGTTGCTCGGCATCGATGCGGAGTTCGCCCAGCAATTGGCCGCCTTGCGCGAGCAGTTGCCGCCCAACCGCATTGGCAAGGCCGGGCAGTTGCAGGAATGGCAGCAGGACTGGGACATGCACGCACCGGAGATGCACCACCGCCATGTCTCGCATCTGTACGCCTTGCATCCTTCGAGTCAGATCAATCTGCGCGATACCCCGGAGCTGGCTGCGGCCGCACGCCGCTCGCTGGAAATCCGTGGCGACAACACCACCGGTTGGGGCATCGGCTGGCGGCTGAATCTGTGGGCGCGGCTGGCCGACGGCGAGCATGCATACCGCATCCTGCAACTGCTGATTTCGCCCGAGCGCACCTATCCGAACCTGTTCGACGCGCATCCGCCGTTCCAGATCGATGGCAACTTCGGCGGCACCGCCGGCATCACCGAGATGCTGCTGCAAAGCTGGGGCGGTAGCGTGTTCCTGCTGCCTGCCTTGCCCAAGGCCTGGCCGCGCGGCAGCGTGCGCGGTTTGCGCGTGCGTGGCGGCGCCAGCGTGGATCTGGAATGGGAGGGCGGTCGCTTGCAACAGGCACGCTTGCACAGCGATCGTGGCGGGCGCTATCAACTGTCCTACGCAGGGCAGACCCTGGACCTGGAACTGGGCGCAGGCCGCACCCGGCAGGTGGGACTCAACAACAACCGATTGGTGACGCAATGAGCTTGTATGTAGGACTGGACGTGGGAACGCAGAGCGTCAAGCTGGTGGCCTACGATCCGCAGGAGCGCGCCGTGGTCGCCACCATCGCCGCGCCCATGGAGCTGATCAGCCGCGACGATGGCACCCGCGAACAACAGGCGCAGTGGTGGATCGACGGCATCGTGCATTGCTTCGCGCAGCTCGATGGCGAACAGCGTGCGCGCGTGCGCGGCATCTCCGTCTCCGGCCAACAACACGGCTTCGTGCCGGTGGCAGCCGACGGCAGCGTCACCGCGCCGGTCAAGCTGTGGTGCGATACCAGCACCGCGCTGGAATGCGACGAAATCATGGATGCCGTCGGCGGCGCCGCAGGCAGCGTGGCCGCGGCGGGCAACCCCATCATGGCCGGCTATACCGCCTCCAAATTGCCGTGGACGCGCAAGCATCGTCCCGAAGCGTATGCTGCGATGACCACGGTGATGCTGCCGCACGACTACATCAACTTCTGGCTCACTGGCGAGCGCTTTGCCGAAGTGGGCGATGCCTCCGGTACCGGCTGGCTGGACGTACGTACGCGACAGTGGTCCGAGCGCATGCTGAGCGCAGTGGATGCCCAGCGCGACCTGCGCGATGCGTTGCCGCCGCTGGTGGAGACCGGCGCGGTCTACGCGCTGTCCGATGCCGCCGCCCGGGCATTGAATCTGCCGGCCGGTGTGCGCGTCACCACCGGCGGCGGCGACAACATGATGGCCGCCATCGGCACCGGCAACGTGGTGCCAGGGCGCCTGACCATGAGCTTGGGCACCTCGGGCACCTTGTTCGCCTATGCCGACCACCCGGTAGTGGACGATGAGGCGCGCTGGGCTGCGTTCTGCTCCTCCAGCGGCGGCTGGTTGCCCTTGATCTGCACGATGAACTGTACCGTCGCGACCGAGGCGGTGATGCGCATGTTCTCCATCACCCGCGAGCAGACCGAAGCGATGATCGCCGACACGCCGCCGGGCGCCGACGGCCTGGTGCTGCTGCCATTCTTCAACGGCGAGCGCACCCCGGATCTGCCGGCCGCGCGCGGCTGCCTGTTCGGCATGGATCTGCACAACACCACCGCCGCGCATTTCTATCGCGCCGCGATGGAAGGTGCCACCTACAGCCTGCGCAACGGCTTCGATGCCTTCGTTGCTGCCGGGTTGCAGTTCGATACCATCCTGCTCACCGGCGGCGGCAGCAAGAGCGCACAGTGGCGGCAGATGGTGGCCGACATCTTCAACCTGCCGGTCGTCGTGCCGACCCAGCCCGAAGGCGCTGCGTTCGGTGCCGCGCTCCAGGCTTTGTGGGCCTGCGAGCGCGCCGACGGCGGCGATGCCGCATTGGCCGATGTGGTGCTGGAACACCTGCAGGTGGACGATGCGCTTGCCGCACGGCCCAACCCGCAGCGGGTGGCCCAGTATCAGCAGCACTACCAGACCTTCCTCAAGCACCTGCATGTCGTCAGCCCGCTCTATGCCGGTTGATCGATAATTTTTCGACAACTCCCCCAGCAGCAAGGACTTCACACCCCATGAGCAACACCGTGTACATCGGCGCGAAAGAATATTTCCCCGGCATCGGCAAGATCGGTTTCGAAGGCCGCGATTCGGACAACCCGCTCGCGTTCAAGGTCTACGACGCCAACAAGAAGATCGGCGACAAGAGCATGGCCGAGCACCTGCGCTTTGCCGTGGCCTACTGGCACAGCTTCTGCGGCAACGGCGCCGATCCGTTCGGCCCGGGCACGCGCGCGTATCCGTGGGACGTGGGCACTACCGCGTTGAACCGCGCCGAAGCCAAGGCCGACGCGGCGTTCGAGTTCTTCACCAAGCTCGGCGTGCCGTATTACTGCTTCCACGATATCGACCTGTCGCCTGATGCCGATGACATCGGCGAGTACGAAAAGAATCTCAAGCACATGGTGGGCATCGCCAAGCAGCGCCAGGCCGACACCGGCGTCAAGCTGTTGTGGGGCACCGCCAACCTCTTCTCGCACCCGCGCTACATGAATGGTGCCTCGACCAATCCGGACTTCAATGTGGTGGCGCGTGCGGCAGTGCAGGTCAAGGCCGCGATCGATGCGACCGTTGAACTCGGCGGCGAGAACTACGTGTTCTGGGGCGGCCGCGAAGGCTATGCCTGCCTGCACAACACGCAGATGAAGCGCGAGCAGGACAACATGGCGCGTTTCCTGACCCTGGCACGCGATTACGGTCGCGCGATCGGCTTCAAGGGCAACTTCCTGATCGAGCCCAAGCCGATGGAGCCGATGAAGCACCAGTACGATTTCGATAGCGCCACCGTAATCGGCTTCTTGCGTCAGCATGGCCTGGACCAGGACTTCAAGCTCAATATCGAAGCCAACCACGCTACCTTGTCGGGCCACAGCTTCGAGCATGACCTGCAGGTGGCCTCCGATGCCGGCCTGCTCGGCAGCATCGATGCCAACCGCGGCAACCCGCAGAACGGCTGGGACACCGACCAGTTCCCGACCGACCTGTACGACACCGTCGGCGCCATGCTGGTGGTGCTGCGGCAGGGCGGGCTGGCACCGGGCGGCTTGAACTTCGATGCCAAGGTGCGGCGCGAATCGTCCGACCCGCAGGACCTGTTCCTGGCCCACATCGGCGGCATGGACGCGTTCGCACGCGGGCTGGAAGTGGCCAACGCACTGCTGACGTCTTCGCCGCTGGAGCAATGGCGCGCCGAGCGTTACGCCAGCTTCGACAGCGGCGCGGGCGCTGACTTTGCCGCAGGCAAGACCACGCTGGCGGATCTGGCCAAGCATGCGGCCGGCAATGCGCCGCAGCAGATCAGCGGCCGCCAGGAAGCGTACGAAAACCTGATCAATCAGTATCTGACGCGTTGATGTCCCGTGGCCGGCGGCGCACTGCGTCGCCGGCCGATGGCGGCCACCCCCGTGGACGCTCCCTTGCATGTTCCCAGGTGAACCCATGTCCAGTGTTTCCATTGACGGCGCCCCCGATGCCGGCGAGAACACCCGTTTCATCATCCTGATTAGTTGCGTGGCCACGATCGGTGGCTTCCTGTTCGGCTTCGACAGCGGCGTGATCAATGGCACCGTCGACGGCCTGAAACAGACCTTCCAGTCCACCGCCGCCGAGACCGGCTTCGAGGTCGCCTCGATGCTGCTGGGCTGCGCCATCGGCGCCTTCTTTGCCGGCCGCCTGGCCGACCGCTGGGGCCGCCGCGCGGTCCTGATCATTTCTGCGGCGCTGTTCCTGCTCTCGGCCATCGGTGCCGGTGCCTCGCACAGTTCCGGCTTCTTCATCTTTGCGCGCGTGATGGGCGGCTTTGCCGTCGGCGCGGCGAGTGTCATTTCACCGGCGTATATCGCCGAGGTTGCCTCGGCCCGTTATCGCGGCCGGCTGGCGACGATGCAGCAGATCGCCATCATCAGCGGGCTGTTCTGCGCCTTTCTGAGCAATTACCTGCTGGCAAATGCTGCCGGTGCCTCCACCGAGCCGTTGTGGGCCGGGCAGGCCGCCTGGCGCTGGATGTTCTGGATGCAGGCGGTCCCCTCGATCCTGTTCCTGTTGCTGCTGCTGGTCATCCCCGAAAGCCCGCGCTTCCTGGTGGTCAAGGGCCGCCGCGAGCAGGCGCTGGTAGTGCTCAAGCGCCTGTACGGCAATGCCGCCGCGCAGACCAAGTTGGGCGAGATTTCCGCCTCGATGGCGGCCGACCAGCACAAGCCCAAGTTCTCCGACCTGATCAACAAGGCCACCGGCAAGATCCGCCCCATCGTCTGGATCGGCGTGGGCCTGGCGGTGTTCCAGCAGCTGGTGGGCATCAACGTGGTGTTCTACTACGGCGCGGTGTTGTGGCAGGCAGTGGGCTTCTCCGAGCAGGATGCGCTGTTGATCAACGTGCTTTCCGGCGGCCTCAGCATCGGTGCCTGCCTGGTCACCGTAATGCTGGTGGACAAGATCGGCCGCAAGCCGCTGTTGTGGATCGGCTCGGCCGGTATGGCGGTCTCGCTGGCCTTGGTGACCTACGCGTTTGCCACCGCCTCGCTGGATCCCAACGGCAAGCTTGCGATGTCCGACGCCATGGGCATGCTCGCCCTGGTGGCGGCCAACGTCTACGTGGTGTTCTTCAACGCCTCGTGGGGCCCGGTGATGTGGGTGATGCTGGGCGAAATGTTCCCCAACCAGATCCGCGGCTCGGGCCTGGCCATTGCCGGTGCCGCGCAGTGGACCTCCAACTTCGCCATCACCGTCAGCTTCCCGATCCTGCTCGGCAGCATCGGGCTGGCCGGCGCCTACGGCATCTACACCGTGGCTGCCTTCATCTCGGTGTTCTTCGTCCTCAAGTACGTCTACGAGACCAAAGGCAAGGAACTGGAACAAATGGAGGGCTGATCGCCTCTGTATGCCGATATCGGCATGGAAAACGAAGAAGGCCGCGCAGTGCGCGGCCTTTTTTCTTGGGACGATTTCTTATGGCCAGACGCTATGCACGCTTGCATAAGCCGCATCAGCAAGCCGAACCAGGCAGCAAGGCCTGGTTCGCGTCATCAGCATTGCGCGCTTGTGCTCCTCTCCAATGAATCGTCGGATAGCGCTGCTATCGCTTGCTACCGAGCTCAGCGCGCATCCATGTATGGGGCTAATGCACCAGCAAAGTGCAATGCGCGTCGTTAAACGCACACGCTACGCGCCGGAACGTACACGCCTTTATCGCAATGTGTGCGCCATCGCTATACTCCGTTGAGCAGTTCCCTCCAGACTAGGACGCATCGTGGAACCAAGGAGTGGTGGTATGGCGGTAGCTAAAGACCTTGTCAGAGGCATGCTGATCAGCGTGTGCTACTGCTTGGTGTTTCTGATTCTCTGGCGTTTTTCCCTTGACCAGTGGTATCTGCCAGTTGGCTTGCGGGTCGTTACCTTGCTCTATCGACCATATCGAGAGTGGCCGTTCCTGTTAGTGGGTGACGCTGCGGCGATGTTGTTCTTGCGGATTCCTCTGGGCGAGCTGCAGGGGTTCAGTCCGCTGTGGTCGTACTTGAGCCCCCTATTGCATGCTCCCTTGATCGCCTGTGCGATTGGCCTTCTGCGTTACCGCGCTCCTAACATCGTCAAGAGAGAGCAGTGGCTTATTCCCGCTGCTCTCGCGTTAGCACTTTGGAATGCTTTATGCAGTCTGTTATTGAACGGGCTGCTTGGTGGGCCGCAGATTTACCCTGTAATCGACCTGCTCTTGCGATATGGGGCGGGCAGCTACCTTGGCGTGATTACCCTGTTGTTGCCAGTGATGTTGTGGGTCAATTGGAATCGCAGTCCAGTGCGTTCCAGCTTTCCACGGGATGTTGCCGTCGCTGTGGTTGTCATCCTCGGCCTCTTCTTCATTCTTGGTGTCTTGAATGACCCATCGATTCGAAACGTTTTGATGGTCGCGATGTTAGTGCCGATGGTTGTACTAACTTTCAGGCATGGTTGGAGAGGGAATGCTTTAGGGAAGGTCTGAACAACGCGATCGGAGGATGTGGTAAGCCATATCGGTCGCGGTGACCGCGCTCAGATCCTCGGTTTTTCGCCGTTTTTGGCGCTTTTTCGGGGTATCGTCCCGATTACGGGCGCACCTACCCCGCGGCGGTAATGAACTCTTTGCGCTTCAGCCACAGATTCGACAGCGCAAACAGCATCAGCATCTGTGCGGTGTTCTTCGCCAAACCGCGATAGCGCACCTTGACGTAGCCAAACTGGCGCTTGATCACCCGAAACGGGTGTTCCACCTTTGCACGCAGGCTGGCTTTTGTGTGCTCCCAGCGCTTGGCCAACTTCAGTTCGCGCTTGTTCTTAATCTGCTTCAGCTTCGAGGGCTTCTCCGCGATCAGGTAGCGCAGTTTGCGCTTGCGCTTCATCTCCTCGCGTTTCTCAAGCCCGGTGTAGCCGCTGTCCGCGCACAGCGTGTCCTCCTTGCCGTGCAGCAGCTTGTGCGCTTGTGTGATATCGGCCACGTTGGCCGCCGTGCACTCCACGTGGTGCACCAGCCCGGAGTCATCGTCCACCCCGATGTGCGCCTTCATCCCGAAGTAGTACTGGTTGCCCTTCTTGGTTTGGTGCATCTCCGGATCGCGCTCGCCATCCTTGTTCTTGGTCGAGCTGGGCGCAGCGATGATCGTGGCGTCCACGATCGTCCCGCCGCGCAAGCTCTGCCCCTTGCGCGACAGGTGCGCGTTGACCCGATTGAACAGCTTGCGCGCCAAATCGTGCTGCTCCAACAGATGGCGGAAGTTGAGAATCGTCGTCTCGTCCGGCACCTCATCCAGCCCGCCGATCTTGGCGAAACGGCGCATCGACACCGTGTCGTACAGCGCTTCTTCCGCCGATGGATCGCTCAGTGCATACCACTGCTGCAAAAAGTGGATGCGCAGCATGGTCTCCAGCCGATACGGCTGTCGCCCCGGCTGCCCCGACTTCGGGTAGTGCGGCTCGATCAGCGCCAGCAGGTCCTTCCACGGCACGACCTGGTCCATCTCGGCCAAGAACACCTCACGCCGCGTCCGCTTGCGCTTGCCGTTGTACTCCGCGTCGCCGAAGGTCAGCTGCATCGAAATCGTCTACTCGGGTCGTTGATCGATTGTGGCAGATCACGATGGATTGTTCAGAGTTTCCTTAGGCGCGTTGTTGGCGAGCTTTTCGCTTGAGTTTTCAATGCCTAAGGGAAGGTCTGAACAACGCGATCGGAGGATGTGGTAAGCCATATCGGTCGCGGTGACCGCGCTCAGATCCTCGGTTTTTCGCCGTTTTTGGCGCTTTTTCGGGGTATCGTCCCGATTACGGGCGCACCTACCCCGCGGCGGTAATGAACTCTTTGCGCTTCAGCCACAGATTCGACAGCGCAAACAGCATCAGCATCTGTGCGGTGTTCTTCGCCAAACCGCGATAGCGCACCTTGACGTAGCCAAACTGGCGCTTGATCACCCGAAACGGGTGTTCCACCTTTGCACGCAGGCTGGCTTTTGTGTGCTCCCAGCGCTTGGCCAACTTCAGTTCGCGCTTGTTCTTAATCTGCTTCAGCTTCGAGGGCTTCTCCGCGATCAGGTAGCGCAGTTTGCGCTTGCGCTTCATCTCCTCGCGTTTCTCAAGCCCGGTGTAGCCGCTGTCCGCGCACAGCGTGTCCTCCTTGCCGTGCAGCAGCTTGTGCGCTTGTGTGATATCGGCCACGTTGGCCGCCGTGCACTCCACGTGGTGCACCAGCCCGGAGTCATCGTCCACCCCGATGTGCGCCTTCATCCCGAAGTAGTACTGGTTGCCCTTCTTGGTTTGGTGCATCTCCGGATCGCGCTCGCCATCCTTGTTCTTGGTCGAGCTGGGCGCAGCGATGATCGTGGCGTCCACGATCGTCCCGCCGCGCAAGCTCTGCCCCTTGCGCGACAGGTGCGCGTTGACCCGATTGAACAGCTTGCGCGCCAAATCGTGCTGCTCCAACAGATGGCGGAAGTTGAGAATCGTCGTCTCGTCCGGCACCTCATCCAGCCCGCCGATCTTGGCGAAACGGCGCATCGACACCGTGTCGTACAGCGCTTCTTCCGCCGATGGATCGCTCAGTGCATACCACTGCTGCAAAAAGTGGATGCGCAGCATGGTCTCCAGCCGATACGGCTGTCGCCCCGGCTGCCCCGACTTCGGGTAGTGCGGCTCGATCAGCGCCAGCAGGTCCTTCCACGGCACGACCTGGTCCATCTCGGCCAAGAACACCTCACGCCGCGTCCGCTTGCGCTTGCCGTTGTACTCCGCGTCGCCGAAGGTCAGCTGCATCGAAATCGTCTACTCGGGTCGTTGATCGATTGTGGCAGATCACGATGGATTGTTCAGAGTTTCCCTAAGGTATACCAGGTCGGTTTTTTTGATCAGAATGTTTTCAATCTCCAGCTGCTCTATGCGGTTGTGACGACGATCCTGTTTATTTTCGATGCCCGTCTACGTGAGCCTGTCCTCGACAATAGATCGAATCAATCCAATAACGATGCCTACGCTTTTGCCCGCACAAGCTACGCCAGCGCCGAGCGTTTGCTGCGCAATCGTGTGCTTGAATACTCCGACATTAATGTACAGATTAATAGAATGCGCAAAGATGTAGTGGCTGATTTGAGGGCAAAAGGGCAGCATTCGCTAGCCATGGAGATGACACGAGTGGGTGTCATCGAATCGCAACTATTGCAGCAATACGTGGCCGCGTTGTATCCGTTAGGGAAGGTCTGAACAACGCGATCGGAGGATGTGGTAAGCCATATCGGTCGCGGTGACCGCGCTCAGATCCTCGGTTTTTCGCCGTTTTTGGCGCTTTTTCGGGGTATCGTCCCGATTACGGGCGCACCTACCCCGCGGCGGTAATGAACTCTTTGCGCTTCAGCCACAGATTCGACAGCGCAAACAGCATCAGCATCTGTGCGGTGTTCTTCGCCAAACCGCGATAGCGCACCTTGACGTAGCCAAACTGGCGCTTGATCACCCGAAACGGGTGTTCCACCTTTGCACGCAGGCTGGCTTTTGTGTGCTCCCAGCGCTTGGCCAACTTCAGTTCGCGCTTGTTCTTAATCTGCTTCAGCTTCGAGGGCTTCTCCGCGATCAGGTAGCGCAGTTTGCGCTTGCGCTTCATCTCCTCGCGTTTCTCAAGCCCGGTGTAGCCGCTGTCCGCGCACAGCGTGTCCTCCTTGCCGTGCAGCAGCTTGTGCGCTTGTGTGATATCGGCCACGTTGGCCGCCGTGCACTCCACGTGGTGCACCAGCCCGGAGTCATCGTCCACCCCGATGTGCGCCTTCATCCCGAAGTAGTACTGGTTGCCCTTCTTGGTTTGGTGCATCTCCGGATCGCGCTCGCCATCCTTGTTCTTGGTCGAGCTGGGCGCAGCGATGATCGTGGCGTCCACGATCGTCCCGCCGCGCAAGCTCTGCCCCTTGCGCGACAGGTGCGCGTTGACCCGATTGAACAGCTTGCGCGCCAAATCGTGCTGCTCCAACAGATGGCGGAAGTTGAGAATCGTCGTCTCGTCCGGCACCTCATCCAGCCCGCCGATCTTGGCGAAACGGCGCATCGACACCGTGTCGTACAGCGCTTCTTCCGCCGATGGATCGCTCAGTGCATACCACTGCTGCAAAAAGTGGATGCGCAGCATGGTCTCCAGCCGATACGGCTGTCGCCCCGGCTGCCCCGACTTCGGGTAGTGCGGCTCGATCAGCGCCAGCAGGTCCTTCCACGGCACGACCTGGTCCATCTCGGCCAAGAACACCTCACGCCGCGTCCGCTTGCGCTTGCCGTTGTACTCCGCGTCGCCGAAGGTCAGCTGCATCGAAATCGTCTACTCGGGTCGTTGATCGATTGTGGCAGATCACGATGGATTGTTCAGAGTTTCCTTAGAAATAGAAACGCATGGGTTATATCAAGCACTACGTTCGCCGGCGCTTGAGCGCTTCTGCGCTTCTCAGTTTCAGTGTGTGTTTCGTGGCGACTGTAGGAGCTTGTCTTTGGAGATGCAGTTGAGCGCATATCGCTGTGTTCTCAATTGCGTCGAAATTCTGCCTACGGCTGGCAGGCATTTCATCCAGGTGCGCGCATGGGCAGCAAGGGAGACTCGTGGCGTGGCGGTGCGTGTCATTGCTGATTCCTCATCGGCGGAGGCGGTCCGGCGCGACTTGAATGACGTGGAAGCTGAGCTAAAAGCAAGATTGAGAGTGCATGGCGGTATGTTTCATCGCCGCCATGCATTGGTTCTGACATTTCTCGTCGCTGAGGCCAATCCCGTGCTGATCAGGGAGACACGAACCACTGATCCCCGTTTGCTTCGCGCCGTGTGAGCACTATGAAATTTCTTGTCTTATAGACGAGTTGGGCTTGATTGCGCCTGGCTGCATCGCTTGTAGTGGGCTCGCTCACGCCTGGGTCTGAGGAGATTCTATTTTTCTTAGGCAAGACAACGCGATCCACGTCCTTGCCCATTGGTAGGGTCCATAGCGCGTCGTCCACCCTAGGGAAACTCTGAACAATCCATCGTGATCTGCCACAATCGATCAACGACCCGAGTAGACGATTTCGATGCAGCTGACCTTCGGCGACGCGGAGTACAACGGCAAGCGCAAGCGGACGCGGCGTGAGGTGTTCTTGGCCGAGATGGACCAGGTCGTGCCGTGGAAGGACCTGCTGGCGCTGATCGAGCCGCACTACCCGAAGTCGGGGCAGCCGGGGCGACAGCCGTATCGGCTGGAGACCATGCTGCGCATCCACTTTTTGCAGCAGTGGTATGCACTGAGCGATCCATCGGCGGAAGAAGCGCTGTACGACACGGTGTCGATGCGCCGTTTCGCCAAGATCGGCGGGCTGGATGAGGTGCCGGACGAGACGACGATTCTCAACTTCCGCCATCTGTTGGAGCAGCACGATTTGGCGCGCAAGCTGTTCAATCGGGTCAACGCGCACCTGTCGCGCAAGGGGCAGAGCTTGCGCGGCGGGACGATCGTGGACGCCACGATCATCGCTGCGCCCAGCTCGACCAAGAACAAGGATGGCGAGCGCGATCCGGAGATGCACCAAACCAAGAAGGGCAACCAGTACTACTTCGGGATGAAGGCGCACATCGGGGTGGACGATGACTCCGGGCTGGTGCACCACGTGGAGTGCACGGCGGCCAACGTGGCCGATATCACACAAGCGCACAAGCTGCTGCACGGCAAGGAGGACACGCTGTGCGCGGACAGCGGCTACACCGGGCTTGAGAAACGCGAGGAGATGAAGCGCAAGCGCAAACTGCGCTACCTGATCGCGGAGAAGCCCTCGAAGCTGAAGCAGATTAAGAACAAGCGCGAACTGAAGTTGGCCAAGCGCTGGGAGCACACAAAAGCCAGCCTGCGTGCAAAGGTGGAACACCCGTTTCGGGTGATCAAGCGCCAGTTTGGCTACGTCAAGGTGCGCTATCGCGGTTTGGCGAAGAACACCGCACAGATGCTGATGCTGTTTGCGCTGTCGAATCTGTGGCTGAAGCGCAAAGAGTTCATTACCGCCGCGGGGTAGGTGCGCCCGTAATCGGGACGATACCCCGAAAAAGCGCCAAAAACGGCGAAAAACCGAGGATCTGAGCGCGGTCACCGCGACCGATATGGCTTACCACATCCTCCGATCGCGTTGTTCAGACCTTCCCTAGACCTATCTATCTTCCCAGTCTGTGTAGCGCTCCGGACGGACCAGCTTACCGACTCAGCTTGAGATCGTTGTCAGCACGCCCAACCACTCATCACCTGCTGGTGATGCACAGGCCCCCAGCGACGCAGGAACTGCTGAGTGTGGTGATCGGCAGGGTCCTGGAGCGCTGTGAGGCGTTGGGCAATGAAGGCTGCGGTCAGGGGCTGGGCGCAGTCAATCTCAATGCAGCGACGCCAGGCGTCGTAGGTCTCGGGGATATGGTGGGACATGGGCGGCTTCTGGACGAGGAGCTGAACGAAGGCGGCAACCGGCTTGCTTTTGCTGAATTAATGTTACCTTATAACACCTCATCTTCGCCGCGCAGTCTTGCCTCCCGTGCCCTGCCTTCTTCTATGTTTTAGCTGCCGTCCGGAATCGCACTGCGCTCTACGCTGCCGTTTGCTGTGGCGGGTCGATTGCCTGAGTTGTGAGGGCAGGGCGTGATGCAGCGTCGGCACCTATTACGGGGTGGAGCTGCTGCCTTGATGCTTGCGCCGACGTTCGGGGCTGCGCGGGGGCTCCCGGCGCTGCGGGGATGCCGCGTGCAACAGCAGGGCGGGTTGCTTCGCCTGCGGCTGGAACTGGGCGCGCAGGTGGCCTACCGCAGTTTCAGGTTGTCCGATCCTGAGCGTGTGGTCATCGATCTTTCTGGCGTGTCGCCGCAGTCGCCTTGCATCGATCCGATGCCCGCCAGCGTTGCGGTGACCCGCATACGCAGCGCGCCGCATCTCGATGGTCTGCGCGTCGTGCTGGATCTGCGGCAGCCCTGTACGGTCAACGTGCGCCGGGATGGCAGTGCGCTGGTGCTGGAGCTTGCCGCCATGCCCGGTGGCGCGGCCCTGACAGTCATCGGCGATGTTGCAGCGACAGCGCCCGTAGGCCCGGCCCGCTCGCGCCTGCATCCCTACATCATCGCGATCGATGCCGGCCACGGCGGCAAGGATCCGGGCGCGGTCAGTGCCGATGCGCGTTACGAAAAACATGTGGCGATGGCGATCGCTGCGCGGCTGCATCAGCGTCTGGCGGCCGATACGCGTTACCGGCCGACCATGATCCGTAGCGACGACCGCTTCGTGCCGCTGCACGAGCGCGTGTTGATCGCCCATCGCCACAGCGCGGACCTGTTCGTCTCCATCCATGCCGATGCCGCACCAACGCGCCAAGCGCGCGGCGCCTCGGTGTTTGCGCTGTCGCAGACTGGCGCCAGCTCCGCACTGGCGCGTTGGATCGCCGATAGCGAAAACGCTGCCGACGACATGGGCGATACCGCGCGCCGGCTGCGCGTGCCGAGCAATCCGGTGCTGTCGCAGGTGCTGGCCGACCTGTCGTTGAGCGGCACCATCGCCAGCAGTGTGGCATTGGGCACATTGATGTTGGAGCGCCTGCAGCAGGTGACGCGCCTGCATCAAGACCAGGTGGGGCAGGCCGGTTTTGCGGTGTTGAAGTCGCCGGACATTCCGTCGCTGCTGGTCGAAACCGGCTTCATGAGCAATCGCGACGATTGCAGCCGCCTGTGCAGCGATACGCATCAGGACGAACTCGCGCAGACATTGCATGCGGGAATCGACGACTACTTCGCTGCGTTTCCTGGCCGCGCCTGAGGCGCGGTCGTCACCTTTATCTTCGACGAGATCACGATGTCCGCTACGCTTCCCGATGTTGCTGTGACCGAACCATCAGCGCTGAGCGCGCCCCTGCGATGGGTGGGCATGCAGGACATCGCCATTCCCGTGCAGTTGGAGACCGGTGGCAGCCAGCTTGCCGCGCGCGCCAGCGTGCAGGTCGATCTGCCGCGGGCTGAGCTGAAAGGCATCCACATGTCGCGGCTGTATCGCCTGCTGGATACGCATCTGCAGCAGCCACTGTCGCCGGCCATGCTCTCGCAGTTATTGCAGGCGCTGATCGACAGCCATGCCGATTGCGCAAGCCGCGCCGCTCGGCTGACGCTGCGCTTCGAGCTGATGCTGCGCACGCCGGCCTTGCGCAGTGAGGGGCTGAGCGGCTGGCGTGCCTATCCGGTGCACATCGCCGCGCAATGCAGGGCAGGGCGCACCACGGTCCAGCTCCAGGTGGAGGTGTTGTACGCCTCAACCTGCCCCTGTTCGGCAGCGTTGTCGCGGCAGCTGCTGGGCGATGCATTCGCGCAGCAACATGCCGGGCGCGATGCGCTGGCGCTGCACGATGTTGTGCAATGGCTGCAGGCCAACGGCTCCTACGCCACGCCGCATAGCCAACGCAGCGTGGCGCAGGTACGCGTCGATCTGGCCGACGATACGCAGCGCTTGGAGATCCGCGAGTTGATCGGTGTGTGCGAGCAGGCATTGGCGACGCCGGTGCAGGCTGCAGTCCGGCGACCCGACGAACAGGCGTTTGCGCGTTTGAATGGCGCAAACCTGATGTATGTCGAAGATGCGGCGCGACGCCTGCGCAAGTCGCTGGCGGAGCAATACGCAGTCTTTCATGTGGCGGTACGCCATCTGGAAAGCCTGCATGCCCACGATGCGGTCGCCGAAACCGGTAGCGAGGCGGTCGACACACATCCGTTTGCCGAATAACGGGCAACATGCATTCTCCTCCGCGCAGGATGGCGTCCTGGCGCCAGTGCATCAACAGACCCCGCGTCTGTCGGGTCGATGGCGATGGATGTGCGTGACAGCGAGCGACACACGGCGCACGCAGGGTTTGGCGCTAACTTGCGTGTGCAAAGGCGTCGAGCAAGCCGGAGCCCAAATCCGGGTCGTCCATGCGGCGGTGGATCGTATATTCGTCACTGGCGTGGCCGCCATGCGCCCGAAAATGGACCGCAGGAATGAACGCCACGTCCTCGTCCGCAGACGTCATGCCGACCGCTTTTGCTTTCTTCCCCAGGGCGGCCCAGGTTCGGACGCCTGCGGCTTGAAGCATGGGCTGCTGGATGCTTTTCCATTCCGACTGAGGCGGGTGGGCGACGCCTGCGCGTGAGGCGGCAAGCGATGTTTTTATCCCCTCGGCCAGACCGCTGCGGTCATCTGCGGGAATGGTCAGCACGTGCCCATCGGCAATCCATACACTGCTTTCGGTGAGCGACATTGCTTGAAGGAGGATGTGTTCGCCGACCAGATAGGCAGTGGCAGTTTTCACTTTTGACCGGCGAAGGGGCGTTCGTCGGTGATACCTGTCGGTGCGCATCGTGCGCCGGGCTTGGCAGCGTCACCGGCTGAGCGTCCAAGCGGCCTCTGCCAGCGTGCCGCTGCGCACATGTGCATGGATAGCAAGCGTGCCGGCAGCGCTGCAGCGCGTTCGCTCTGCAAAACGGCACGTGCAAGGCGAATGGCCACAACGCAAAAGCCCCGCATTGCGGGGCTCTGGCGTTTAGCAGTCAGACCGATCGTGGTGCTCCCTAGGGGACTCGAACCCCTGTTTTAGCCTTGAGAGGGCCACGTCCTAACCATTAGACGAAGGGAGCGCTTTTGTCACGTCTTGTGCAGCGCGCTAGTATAGTGAGGTAATAGCCGTTGGGCAATCCTGCAACACAAGACGGAAGCGCCATCATCGAACCCTCAGTTACATCTCCGTTCACGCTGCGCGTCATTCCACGCGACCAGCACACCATCTCGCGCAAGGACATCAGCCCCAACGCGTTACGCGTGTTGTACCGCCTGCGCGAATCGGGCTTTGGTGCCTATCTGGTCGGCGGTGCGGTCCGCGACCTGCTGGTTGGCGGCCACCCGAAGGATTTCGACGTGGCCACCGACGCGACGCCGGAAGAGGTCAAGGCGCTGTTCCGCAACTGTCGCCTGATCGGCCGCCGTTTCCGTCTGGCACATGTGGTGTTCGGTCGCGAAATCATCGAAGTGGCCACCTTCCGCGCCAATGTCGACGATGGCAGCGGCGACCGCGAACTCGATAACGGCCGGCTGGTGCGCGACAACGTCTACGGCACCATCGAGGACGATGCGATCCGCCGCGACTTCACCTGCAATGCCTTGTATTACGCCATCGAGGATTTCTCGGTGCGCGATTACTGCGGCGGCTTCGAAGACGTGCAGGCGCGCCTGATGAAGTTGATCGGCGACCCGCAGTTGCGTTACCAGGAAGACCCGGTGCGCATGCTGCGCGCGGTGCGTCTGGCGGCCAAGTTGAATTTCGACATCGAAGCCGGCACCGCCGAACCCATTCCGCGTCTGGCCGGGCTGCTGTCCGAAGCTGCGCCTGCGCGGTTGTTCGAAGAAATTCTCAAGCTGTTCCTGTCTGGGCACGGTGTGGCCAGCTTCGAAGGTCTGGAGCGTTACGGCCTGCTCAGCGCGTTGTTTCCGGAAAGCGCGGCGGCATTGAAGTCCAACCGCAGTGGCGCGTTGCGCGCCATGGTGCTGGAAGGCCTGCGCAATACCGATGCACGCGTGGCCAACGACGAGCCGGTGTCGCCGGCCTTCCTGTTTGCATTGCTGCTGTGGCCGGCGTTCTGCCGCACCTTGATGGGGCTGCAGGCGCAAGGCGTGCAACCGGAGGATGCGCAGCGCCGCGCGGCCGATCGCGTCACCTTGCATCAGTTGGAGCGCGTCGCGTTGCCGCGCCGTTTCTCGCTGCCGATGCAGGAAATCTGGTTACTGCAGACGCGTTTCTCCTCGCGTCAGCGCAAGCGGGTATTTCGCACCTTGTCGCATCCGCGCTTCCGCGCGGCATTCGATTTCCTGGTGCTGCGTCAGTTCGCATCGGCCGACCACGCCGCCGATGTGGAGTTCTGGCGCGAGGCGCAGAAGTCCTCCGGCCAGGAGCTGGTGGATGCGATCGAATCGGCGCAGGCCGACCACGACAGCGATGAGGGCGCACCGCGCAAGCGTCGCCGACGCCGCCGTCGGACCGGCGCACCGGCCGGCGAGTAGGGCATGCAGACCGCCTTTGTTGGCCTGGGTGCCAACCTGGGCCAGGCCGAGGCCAGCGTGCGCGCGGCCATCGCCGCGCTGGGCGCCGTGCCGCAGACCACGCTGATCGCCGCTTCGCGCTTGTATCGCACGCCGGCCTGGGGCCGCGAAGACCAGCCCGATTTCATCAATGCCGTGGCCCAGCTGCGTACCGAGCTTGCGCCGCTGCCGCTGCTGGAGGCCTTGCTCGGCATCGAACAGGCGTTCGGCCGCGAGCGTCGCGCCGGCGAGCGCTGGGGCCCGCGGACGCTCGACCTGGACCTGCTGCTGTACGCCGACCAGGTGATCGACCTGCCGCAGCTGCAGGTGCCGCATCCGCATCTGCACGCGCGCGCCTTCGCCCTGCTGCCGCTGTCGGAGCTGGCGCCGGAGGCGATCATTCCGGGGCATGGAACAGTGCGGCGCGCCCTGCACGCCATCGATACCTGCGGGCTGGAGCCGATTGGGTAGATAATGGCCGGCTTATCACCCCACGTAATGACTTCATGAGCAGCCACGCCGACAGCAAGCCCTGGACCGTGCCCGCCTTGGCGCAGGCCAAGCGCGAGGGTCGAAAACTGGTCATGTTGACCGCGTACGACGCCGGTTTTGCGCGCACCTTCGACGCCAATGGCGTGGACCTGATCCTGGTCGGCGATTCGCTCGGCATGGTGGTGCAGGGGCACGATTCCACCTTGCCGGTGACCACCGCCGACATGGTTTACCACACGGCCTCGGTGGCCCGTGCGCTCGATCGCGCCTTGCTGGTGGCCGACCTGTCGTTCCAGGCCGACGCCACGCCTGAGCGTGCATTGGACGCCGCCACCCAGCTGCTGCAGGCTGGCGCGGAGATGGTCAAGATCGAAGGCGCCGGGCACAAGCTGGAGGTCATCCGTTACCTGGTCGAGCGCGAGATCCCGGTCTGCTCGCACCTGGGCCTGACCCCGCAATCGGTGCTGCGGTTCGGTGGCTACAAGGTGCAGGGCCGCGGCGAGGCTGGCGAGCAGCTGCGTCGTGGCGCGCAGGCCGTGGTCGACGCCGGTGCGAGCCTGCTGGTGCTGGAATGCGTGCCGACGCCGATCGCCACGCAGATCAGTGCCGACCTCAGCGTGCCCACCATCGGCATCGGTGCCGGCCCCGGTTGCGACGGCCAGGTGCTGGTGATGCACGACATGCTTGGGCTGGACAGTGGCCACCGCCGGCCCAAGTTCGTCAAGGATTTTCTGGCCGAGGGCGGCTCGGTTGCCGGCGCGGTGCGCGCCTATGCACAGGCGGTGCGCGACGGCAGCTTTCCCGATGCAGAGCATGCATACGCCGCATGATCCAGACCCTGACCGATCTTTCCGCACTGCGCGCCCTGGTCAATGGCTGGAAGCGCGAGGGCTTGCGTGTGGCGCTGGTGCCCACCATGGGCAACCTGCACGCCGGGCATTATTCGCTGGTGATGCTGGCGCGCCAGTACGCCGACCGCGTGGTGTCCAGCGTGTTCGTCAACCCGACCCAGTTCGGACCGAATGAAGATTTTGCGCGCTACCCGCGCACGCCCGAGGCCGACCTGCGCGGCCTGGAAGACGCCGGTTGCGATGCGCTGTGGCTGCCGGACGTGGACACCATGTACCCGCTCGGCACCGCGCTGGCCACACCGATCCATGCGCCCGGCGTCAGCGATGTGCTGGAAGGCGAATGCCGGCCCGGGCATTTCGATGGCGTGTGCACCGTGGTGGCGCGATTGTTCAACCAGGTGCAGCCGGACGTGGCCGCCTTCGGCAAGAAGGATTACCAGCAGTTGGCGGTGATCCGGCAGATGGTGGCCGACCTGGCGTTTCCGATCGAAATTTTGGGCGGCAGCATCGTGCGCGAGGCCGATGGCCTGGCGATGAGCTCGCGCAACCAGTATCTGTCGGCGGAAGATCGCCCGATCTCGGGCACGATCCGCAAGGTGCTGCTGCAGATGCGCGACAGCTATGCCGCCGGCACGCCGCGTGCGCAGGTGGAAGATGCGGCCAGCCACACGCTGGAACAGGCCGGTTTCAGGGTCGATTACGCGGTGGTGCGGCTGCCTGACCTCAGCGAGCCGGGCGACAGCCACACCGGCGCGCGCGTGGCCTTGATCGCGGCCCGGTTGGGCAACACGCGCTTGATCGACAACCTGGAATTCTGAGCAGGCCGACGCGCCGTCGGAGCCGTCCGGCAGCGCCAGCGAACCGGGCGCGCGGTTGTGCGTGCTGCGCAGGCCTGAAGCCCTCACCACCGGCCGCAGCGCAAACCGGTGGGGACGGGCGCTTTCCGCTAAAATGCCGGCTTTCCTTTTGTCGTTGCCTTCCGTCCATGCACCTGTCCCTGCTGAAAGCCAAGATCCACCGCGCCACCGTCACCCACTCCGAGCTCAACTACGAAGGCTCGATCGCCATCGACGGCCTGCTGCTGGAAGCGACCGGCATCCGCGAATTCGAACAGGTCCACATCTGGGACGTCACCAACGGTGCGCGTTTCAGCACCTATGCCATCCGCGCCGAAGACGGCAGCGGCATCATGTCGCTCAACGGTGGCGCTGCGCGTCACGTGCAGGTGGGCGATCTGATCATCGTGGCGGCGTTCGCCAGCATGAGCGAAGACGAAGCCAAGACCTTCAAGCCCAATCTGGTATATGTGAACGCGCACAACGCGATCTCCCACACCAACCACAGCATCCCCACGCAGGCCGCATGACACACACCAACGGATTCGACGCGCTTCACGCCCACGCCCAGCGCCTGCGCGGCGCTGCCATCCCCGCATTGCTTGCCGCCGAGCCGCAGCGGCCGACGCAATACGCCAGGCAAGTCGGTCCGTTGTATTTCAACTTCGCGCGGCAGAAGTATGACCGCGCCGCGCTCGATGCGCTGTTCGCCATCGCGCGCGCGCGCGATCTTTCCGGCGCGTTCCAGCGCCTGTTCCGTGGCGAGCAGGTCAATGTCACCGAACAGCGCGCGGCCCTGCATACCGCGTTGCGCGGCGATTTGACCGACGCAGCGGTGGCATCGGAGGCGTATGCCACCGCTGCCGACGTGCGCCAGCGCATGGGCGCGCTGATCCAGCAGCTGGAAGCGACCGAGGTCACCGATATCGTCAGTGTCGGCATCGGTGGATCGGACCTGGGCCCGCGGCTGGTGGCCGATGCCTTGCGTCCGGTGGCCGGAGCGCGCTTGCGCGTGCATTTCGTCTCCAACGTCGATGGTGCGGCGATGCAGCGCACGCTGGCCACGCTGGATCCGGCACGCACCGCCGGCATCCTGATCTCCAAGACCTTCGGCACCCAGGAAACCCTGCTCAACGGCAGCATCCTGCATGCCTGGCTCGGTGGCAGCGAGCGGCTGTACGCGGTCAGTGCCAACCCCGAGCGTGCCGCCAAGGCCTTCGACATCGCACCCGGCCGCGTGCTGCCGATGTGGGACTGGGTGGGCGGGCGCTACTCGCTGTGGTCGGCAGTGGGTTTCCCGATTGCATTGGCCATTGGTTTCGAGCGTTTCGAACAACTGCTGGAAGGCGCCGCGCAGTTCGATGCACATGTGCTCAACACGCCGCTGGAAGAAAACGTTGCGGTGTTGCATGGCCTGACGGCAGTGTGGAACCGCAACCTGCTCGGTAGCGCCACGCACGCGGTGATGACCTACGACCAGCGCCTGGCACTGCTGCCGGCTTACCTGCAGCAGCTGGTGATGGAGAGCCTGGGCAAGCGCGTCAAGCTCGATGGCTCGGCGGTGGACAGCGACACCGTGTCGGTGTGGTGGGGTGGTGCCGGCACCGATGTGCAGCACAGCTTCTTCCAGGCGCTGCATCAGGGCACCAGCGTGGTGCCGGCCGATTTCATCGGCACCGTGCACAACGACGACCCGTACGCGGAAAACCATACTGCGCTGATGGCCAATGTGCTGGCGCAGACCGAGGCGCTGGCCAACGGGCAGGACAGCAGCGACCCGCACCGCAGCTACCCGGGCGGCCGCCCGAGCACGGTGATCCTGCTCGATGCGCTCACCCCGCAGGCGCTGGGCGCGCTGATCTCGATGTACGAGCACAGCGTCTACGTGCAATCGGTGATGTGGGGCATCAATGCGTTCGACCAGTTCGGCGTGGAGCTGGGCAAGCAGCTGGCCAGCCAGTTGCTGCCGGCGCTGAAGGGCGAATCGGCCGATGTGGCCGACCCGGTGACGCGCGAGCTGCTGAACAAGTTGCGCGGCTGAGCATGTGCGCATCGCGCTTGAAAAACCGGGGCCTGCGGGCCCCGTTTTTGTTTTGGACGGCATGATCGACCGGATTGTTTGGACAAAATGGACAAATTTCCTAAATTGGGAATTTGGGAGTAGGCTGATCGCCAGCACTTCGCCCCGGATTTCCCCATGTCGCGCTTCCAGGATCTGCCCGAGCTCGAAAAATCCCCCGCTGCCGACATCAAGGTAAAGGGCTGGCCCAGCCTGATGCGCAAGGTGCGCTCGCACGGGGCAGTGGTGATCACCAACCACAATCATCCCGAAGCGGTGGTGGTGGATGCTGAGGAGTATCGGCGCCTGGTCAATCAGGCCAGTGCGGCGGCCGCAACCTCGGCGCGCGCGCAGTCGCTGCAGGCACTGCAGGCGAAGTTCGACGCGCATCTTGCGGGGGCGACTGAGGGTGCGGGCCTGGCCAAGGCGATCGCCACACCGGCACGCCGCGGCCGCAAGGTCACCCTGGGCCCGTCGCTGTAAGCGATGGGTAATCTTCTGGTGCTGGCCGGCGTCAATGGCGCGGGCAAGAGTTCGTTACTGGGCCGGTTTCTGCAAGAGGACGGCGCCACCTGGTTCAACCCGGACGCCTTCACCAGGGACTTGGTGGAACAGGGCTGGGCGCCTGCAGAAGCGAACGCGCAGGCCTGGCAGGAAGGCGTACGGCGGCTGCGCCAGGCCATGGCCGATGGCAGCGATTTCGCCTTCGAAACCACGCTGGGCGCGACGACCATTCCGCGCCTGCTGCGCGAGGCCTGCGCGCAGCACACGGTCGCGGTCTGGTTTTGCGGGTTGGCGACCGTGGACCTGCATATCGAGCGCGTGGCGGCGCGGGTTGCGGCCGGCGGTCATGCCATTCCCGAGCACAAGATCCGCGAGCGTTACGACGCCTCGCGTGCCAACCTGATTGCCTTGCTGCCTCACCTGGCAGTGCTGCATGTCTACGACAACAGCGCATCGGCCGATGCCGCAGCTCAGGCATCGCCCATACTGGTGCTGGAACTGGACCGCAGCGGCCTGCATTACCCGCAAACGCCGGACGAACTGGCGCAGGTACCCGATTGGGCCAAGCCCATCGTGATGGCAGCGCTGGAGTTGCGGCAGTCCTGAGTCGCTTGCTCAGGCGCTTATGCTTTGATCCGTCTCACCGACGCGGCCAGACACCCATCGACCTTACCCGCAGGAGCACACCCGGGCGCGACAGTCCATATCGGCAACGCTCCTCCCGCCCAGGTGCGCTGCTACCGGGATGCGACAGCAGCGGGAATGCCCCGCTGCACGTGTCGGCTGTTGCGTCATGCAGCGCCGTACCTGGAAACGGCGACGCTTACGCCTTGCTCAACTGCACTGCCACCGGGTCGCCGGTGAGATAACCCACCGCGCCACCGAAGCGATCCTTGTAGTTGGCGCGGACCAGCGGATCCAGCGTGGCCTTGACGGTGTCGTGCAACGGGCTTTCCCAGTCGCCGGGATGCTGGAAGTTGCTCATGACATAGGTCCAGCCGTGGATCTCGTCGACCGCATGCAGGCCGGTCGATTCGGCGCCCGCCGGCACCGACAGCACGCGCGTCAGCGTGCCGCTGTCCACGTTGTAGGCCCACAGGAAATTGTTGACGTGCAGGCTGCTGTCTTCGCCGATGAACAAGGTGCGCAGCGATTCGGAGAACTTGAGGTTGTCCGGGTTGGCGATCCGTTCCGGGTCGGCCAGGTTGCCCAGCGCGTCGGCCTTGGCCAGGTTGTGGCCGGTGAGGGCGGCCGGGGCGGCCATGTCGATCGGCACCCAATCGCTGTGGATCGGCGCGCCTTGGCTATCGCGCTGGCCGCCGCGCAGGTTCAGGGCATACACCGCGCCAGCTTCCGGACCCTGCACTTTCACATCGCCCGAGCCGTTGAGCATGCTGGTGACGATATAGGACATGGCCATGTAGGCGACCTTGTCGCGCGCGTTGACGGTGGTGCCTTCGAGCTTGGTGAAGCCCAGGCTGCCGCCGGCCAGCGCGGCATAGCGATGGGTTTCCAGATACGTGGCGGCCTTCTCCATGCCGGGCTTGATGCGGATCCAGTTGAAGGTGCCGTTGAACGGAATCTTGGTGAACGAAGCATCGCTCGGGTCGCTCAGGTGCACGTCGAGGATGTCGGCAGCGGTGAGACGGTCGGCCATGGCCTGGATCTCGGCGCTGGTGGCGTGGCCGAGCTTGATCCAGCGCAGCGTGGCCGCGCCCGGTCCGACGCCCGAAGTCTGGTGCCACTTGCCGACATACAAGGTGCCGGCGGAGAGATCCGCCTTGCGGTCGGCAATGAACATGAACAGTCCGCCATTGGTCGCGTCGTCGCCCATCAGCACGGTGCGTTGGTCGGGCATCACTTGCACCAGCTCGTGCGAGATGCGGCCCAGGCAGTAGTGCTTGCGCACGCTGCCGGTGCCGTCCGGGTGCACGGTGATTTCCGGCAGGTGGCCATAGTGATACGGGTTGGCTTTTTCCGGGTCGCCGTACAGATGCGTGCTGTAGCTGCGGAACTGGGTGTTGCCGGCCAGCGCGGTGGCATCGGGTTCGTACTCTTCGCTGGACAGATGGGTATTCCACGGCGACAGGCTGGCGCCGCAGGTGGTCCACAGCCCATGGACCGGTGCGGTGTCGACGTTGTGGTACTTCACCAGCGACAGCTTGCCGGTGGCCGGGTCCTGGTCCAGCGTCAGCACCGCGATCGGCGCAGGCAGGTGACGGTTGGTGTCGTTGCCGGCCTGGTCGCGGGTGGTGTATTCGAACTGCACCACTGCGAACACATGGTTGCCCTTGACGCCTGGCACCTTGGCATTGGGCAGGGTCAATAGCGAGGAGCCGTCCGGGCAATCGGAAAAGAACGGACGCTCGGCACCGGGTTTGGAGCGGTCGATGATCGGGCGATGCTGGATGTCGTAGTACCCGCCCGCCAGCACGGTGCCGCCGTTGCCGTCCGGCACCTGATCGCCGGTAATGAAGAACGGGTGGTAGGCCAGCGCATACCGCTGCGTGCTGCCGTCGCTGCGGGTCACGCTGAGGGCCGAACCGACCGTGGTGGTGGCCATTGCCGCCGGATCGGCCAGGCTCGGCGCCGGCATGCCGTGGAAGGTGGCCGAGACCAGGCGGGTCGGGTTGTCCGACGGCCGCAGCGGGCGCGCGGCCCACGCCGCACCGCCAAGCTGTTGCAGGGCGGCAGCGCTGGCGTTGCCGAGCGGCAACAGGGGGACGGCCGCCAGCAATTGCATCAGGCGACGACGGGAGGGGTCGGGGGAGGGGGACATCGAAACTCCAGGCAAAGGCGACGATCAACGATGGCCGTGGCGCATCGGCAAGCCGGTCACGCTAGGCCGCTGGTATGACGGTTGTTTGACAGCAGGCTCACCCGTTGGCCTGCATTCGAACGTGTGATGGCAAGCGAGCGCTGCCAGATTCCCTTGACACGCCGATGCTGCGCATTGGTCAGACCGGCGGGTGGTGCGATGCAGCAAAGTGCATCTGCTCGCGCGCTCAGACGCTGCGGCAGATCAGGTGGTTTTGCGCGGTTTCACAGGTGCTGCCGGTATTCCAATGCTATAGCCGCGGCCAATAAGTTGCCCGGTATTCGGCATACGGGCAGCTGTTGTTGACAGGGTAGGGGAATCACGCAAGCGTACGCCGCCTAATGGCCTGCGGCGCAACGCATCGCCGTGGGAGAACCACCCTGGAGAAACGAATCTTGGACAAGCTGCTCCGTCGTACCGCCGCGCCCGTCGCGCGTCGCGCCCTCTGCCTGGCCACCGCCGCTGCGGTGCTGATGCTGGCCGCCTGCCAAGGCAAGGACACCGCTGCCGAAGCGAGCAAGACCGCCCCGGCCGCCGCACCTGCCGAGGCCTCGACCGCCATCCATCCGGACCAGTGGCCGTCGCCGAAGTGGCCGTTCCCGCAGGACGCGGCACTGGAGCAGCGCATCACCGATGTGATGGCCAAGATGAGCGTGGAAGAGAAGGTCGCCCAGACCATCCAGGGCGATATCGCCAGCATGACCCCGGACGACGTGCGCAAGTACCGCATCGGCTCGGTGCTGGCCGGCGGCAATTCCGATCCGGGCGGCAAGTACAACGCTAGCCCGGCCGAATGGTTGAAGCTGGCCGACGCGTTATATGAGGCGTCGATGGACACTTCCAAGGGCGGCAACGCGATTCCGATCATCTTCGGCATCGATGCGGTGCACGGCCAGAGCAACATCGTCGGCGCCACGCTGTTCCCGCACAACATCGGCCTGGGCGCCACGCGCAATCCGGAACTGATCAAGAAGATCGGCGAAGTCACCGCTGCCGAAACCCGCGTCACCGGCATGGAGTGGACCTTTGCGCCGACCGTGGCCGTGCCGCAGGACGACCGCTGGGGCCGCACCTACGAAGGCTATTCCGAGTCGCCGGAGGTGGTGGCCAGCTTTGCCGGCAAGATGGTCGAAGGCGTACAGGGCGTGCCGGGCACGCCGCAGTTCCTGGACGGCAGCCACGTCATTTCGTCGGTGAAGCATTTCGTCGGCGACGGCGGCACCACCGACGGCAAGGACCAGGGCGACACCAAGGTGTCCGAATCCACCATGCGCGATATCCACGCCGCCGGCTATCCGCCTGCGATTGCCGCTGGCGCACAGAGCGTGATGGCCTCGTTCAACAGCTTCAACGGCGAAAAGATGCACGGCAACAAGGTCATGCTGACCGACGTGCTCAAGGGCCGCATGAATTTCGGCGGATTCGTGGTCGGCGACTGGAATGGCCACGGCCAGGTCAAGGGCTGCACCAACCAGAACTGCCCGGCCTCGTTCATCGCCGGTGTCGACATGGCGATGGCCGCCGACAGCTGGAAAGGTATCTACGAGACCGAACTGGCGGCGGTGAAGTCCGGGCAGATCTCGGCCGAGCGTCTGGACGATGCCGTGCGCCGCATCCTGCGCGTGAAGATGCGCCTGGGCCTGTTCGAGGCCGGCAAGCCGTCCAAGCGCCCACTCGGTGGCAAGTACGAATTGCTCGGCGCACCGGAACACCGTGCGATCGCCCGTCAGGCGGTACGTGAGTCGCTGGTGCTGCTGAAGAACCAGGCCGGCATCTTGCCGCTGAATCCGACCAAGCGCGTGCTGGTGCTGGGCGACGGTGCCAACGACATGGGCAAGCAGTCCGGCGGCTGGACCCTGAACTGGCAGGGCACCGGCACCAAGCGCAGCGACTATCCCAACGGCACCACCATCTGGGAAGGCCTGGACAAGCAGATCAAGGCCGCCGGCGGCAGCGCCGAGCTGGCCGTGGATGGCGCCTACAAGACCAAGCCCGACGTGGCCGTGGTGGTGTTCGGCGAAAATCCGTATGCCGAATTCCAGGGCGATATCGCCACCCTGTTGTACAAGCCGGGCGACGAAAGCGAACTGGCCCTGATCAAGAAACTCAAGGCCGAAGGCATCCCGGTGGTGGCGGTATTCCTGAGCGGGCGTCCGCTGTGGATGAATCAGTACATCAACGCCTCCGACGCGTTCGTCGCTGCCTGGTTGCCGGGCTCCGAAGGCGAGGGCATTGCCGATGTGCTGCTGCGCAAGGCCGATGGCTCGGTGCAGAACGACTTCAAGGGCAAGCTCAGCTTCTCCTGGCCCAAGACCGCCGTGCAGTTCGCCAATAACGTCGGCCAGAAGGACTACGACCCGCAGTTCAAGTTCGGCTTCGGCCTGACCTACGCCGACAAGGGCGACCTGGCAGCACTGCCGGAAGAATCCGGCGTGTCCGGCGAGCAGTCGGTAGGCGGGATGTACTTCGTGCGCGGCAAGCCTGCGCTCGGCATCGCCATGCAGCTGTCCAATGCCGGTCAGGCCAACATGCCGGCAACCACGCTGCCGGTGGGCTTGTCCGATGGCAGCCTGAAGATGACCGCAGTCGACCACAAGGCGCAGGAAGATGCGCGCCGTCTGGTGTGGTCCGGCAGTACCGCCTCCAGCGTGTTGCTGGTGTCCGCCAAGCCGGTGGACGTCTCGCGTGAAAGCAACGGCGATGTGCAGTTGCAGCTGACCCTGCGCCGCGACAGCGCGGTGACCGCGCCGGTGTGGCTGGGCGTGGGCTGTGGCGACAAGTGCGGTGGTCGTGTCGACGTCCAGAAGACCCTGGCTGCGCTGCCGCAAGGCCAGTGGAAAGTGGTCGGCGTGCCGTTGAAGTGCTTCGCAGTGGCCGGCGCGGATGTGACCAAGCTGACCCAGGTCGCCAGCATCGAAAGCGCTGCCGCGCTGGACCTGTCGGTGTCCAAGGTGTCGCTTGGCGCGCTCAACGAAGCCGAAGTCACCGTCGACTGCCCGGTCAAGTAAGCAGCATTCCCGCAGGCGTGCGTGCGCGCCTGAGATGAGACCAAACAGCTGCGTCGCCAGTGCCGGCGACGCGGTATAGCGGCCACCCTGATCGGTGGTGTCATCAGCCGCCGCGGGACGCGCGCGTCGATCGGCCGGGATGGCCTGCAGCTGCGGTTCGCCGCGCTGCCGTGGCGCACGCCGTGCGTTGCGGCGGCATTCTGCAGGCCTGTCTGGCGTTCGACGCACACCCCAAAGCCAGACAGGAGAGTGCAGTGGGTTTGGCGACGTTGGATATCGTGATCGTGCTGGTCTATCTGGCCGGCATCTTCGTGCTCGCGCAGTGGGTCTCGTGCGAGAAGGCAGGCCACAGCAAGAGCGCCGAGGATTACTTCCTGGCGAGCAAGTCGCTGCCGTGGTGGGCGATCGGCGCCTCGCTGATCGCGGCGAACATCTCGGCCGAACAGATCATCGGCATGGCCGGTTCCGGCTATGCGATCGGTCTGGCGATCGCCTCCTACGAATGGATGGCGGCGCTGACGCTGCTGATCGTCGGCAAGTTCTTCCTGCCGATCTTCCTGCGCAACGGCATCTACACCATGCCGCAGTTCCTGGAGCAGCGTTACGGCACGTGGATCCGCACGCTGATGGCGGTGTTCTGGCTGCTGCTGTACGTGTTCGTCAACCTGACCTCGATCCTGTGGCTGGGATCGATCGCGGTCAGCCAGGTCACCGGCATGGACCAGACCCTGGCGCTGGCATTGATCGGCGTGTTCGCGCTGGTTTACCAGTTGTATGGCGGATTGAAGGCGGTGGCGCTGACCGACATCGTGCAGGTCACCCTGCTGGTGCTGGGCGGCCTGCTGGTGGCGGGGCTGACCCTGGCGCGCATTGGCGATGGTGCCGGCGTGCTGGCCGGCTTCCAGCACCTGTGGACGGCGCACCCGGAGCACTTCCACATGATCCTGACCAGGGACAACCCGTTCTACAAGGATCTGCCGGGCCTGAGCGTGCTGTTCGGCGGGCTGTGGGTGATGAACATCAGTTACTGGGGTTTCAACCAGTACATCATCCAGCGCGCGCTGGCCGCCAAGAACATCGGCGAGGCGCAGAAGGGCATGGTGTTTGCCGCGTTCCTGAAGCTGCTGATGCCGTTGGTGATCGTGGTGCCGGGCATTGCCGCAGTGGTGCTGGCGCCTGATCTGGCCAAGCCCGATCAGGCCTACCCGACCATGATGCAGTTGTTGCCGACCGGCATCCTGGGCCTGGTGTTTGCCGCGTTGGTTGCGGCGATCGTGGCCTCGCTGGCCTCCAAGATCAATTCGGTGGCGACGATCTTCACCCTGGATTTCTACGCCAAGTTCCGTCCGCAGACCGAGCAGAAGCAGCTGGTGCGCGTGGGGCGTCTCGTGGCCGCCGCCTCGGTGCTGATCGGCATCCTCACCGCGCGGCCGTTGCTGGGCAACTTCGATCAGGGCTTTCAGTTCATCCAGGAATTCACCGGCTTCTTTACCCCGGGCGTGGTGGTGATCTTCATGCTTGGCCTGTTCTGGAAGCGGGCCAACGAAGCCGGCGCGCTGACCGCGGCGATCGGCTCGGTGGTGTTGTCCTTCACGCTCAAGTTCGCCTGGCCCGAACTGCCATTCATGGACCGCATCGGTGTGGTGTTCGTTGCCGCGCTGGTATTGGCGGTGGTGGTGTCGTTGCTGACGCCTGCCACGCAGGCACGCGATCTGATCCGTACCAACGACGTCGCCTACGGCACCACCCTCGGCTTCAAGATCGGCGCGGCCGGCGTGATCGCGATTCTGATCGTGCTGTACACCGTGTTCTGGTAAGCAGCCATGTCTTGAAATGCAGCGCGGCGCGGCACCTTGGTGTTGCGCCGCGCTGCGTTGACAGCCTGCCGTTTCGGCGGCGAGCTTCGTCAAGCGGGTTTGGATGGCCCACAGGATCCACTGTGCACGCGTGGGAGATGCCGCTCGCGTACCGCACGCGCCACCGAATGGTGGAAGCGGTTGGTTTGTTGGCTGCGCCTAGACGCGCGCCGCGGCCAAGCTGGCGGCAAGCAGGTTGGCCGGCGCGGCATGTTGCTCGTGCCACGGCGTTTCCAGCCAGGTTTCCAACGCGGCGGCCGGCATCGGTTTGGCGATCCAGTAGCCCTGGCCTTCGTCGCAGCCCCAGGCGCGCAATTGCGCGTACGCCTCCGCCGATTCGATGCCTTCGGCGACCACACGCTGGCCCAGACTGTGGCCAAGCTGGATCATCGCCGGTACCAGGGTGCGATCGGTTTGGCTGTCCGGCAGCGAGCGGATGAAGGATTGATCGATCTTCAACGAACTGGCCGGCAGCTGCTTGAGATAGCTGAAATTGCTGTAGCCGGTGCCGAAGTCGTCGATGGCGATATGCACGCCCAGCGCCGCAATGGCGGCCAGTTGTTCGGCCAGGTGATCGGGGTGGCGGATCATCGCGCTTTCGGTGAATTCGATCTCCAGCCGGCGCGGGTCCAGCTTGTGACGATCCAGGCCACGCCGCAACAGGCCTGCAAAACCGGGGCGGTCCAGATCGGCAGCCGACACGTTCAAGGCCAGGTTGAAGTCCAGGCCTTGCTGCTGCCAGCGCGCTGCCTGCGCGATGCCGTTGTCGATGACCCAGGCGGTAATGCGGTTGATCAGCGCAGTTTTCTCGGCCATCGGAATGAAATCCGACGGCATCACTGGGCCAATCATCGGGTGCTGCCAGCGCAGCAAGGCTTCCACGCCGACGCAGCGGTGGTCGTGCAGGTCCACGCGCGGTTGAAAGTGCAGGCGCAGCTGGCTGGCGCTGTCCAGGGCAGCGGGCAGGGCGGCGAGCAGGCGGAAGGAGTTGCGCTGGGCGACATCGTGCTTGCGCTCGTACATGCTCCACGGCAGGCAGCGCTCGCGCGCGATATCCACCGCGGTGGTCAGTGAGCGGATGGTATCGGCGGCGCCGTAGCTGGACTGCAGCGACACCGCGCCGATCGAAGCCACCGCGGTATGCGGAATGCCCTGGTGTTCCAACGGCTCGGTGAACGCCTTGGAGACCTTGGTGCATAGCGTGGCCAGGCGCTGGCCTTCCGCCTGGGCCAGGAAGCCGAAGGTCGTCGGGTCCAGCCGATACAGCAGGGTGCCGCCGGGCAGATAGGCCGCAAGGCGGCGCTGCGCCAGGGCGACGTAGCCGTCTGCGTATTCCCAGCCCAGCGCCTTGACCATATCGCGGAAGTAGTCGCTGCCGCAGACATCGATGGCCACCGCCGTGGTCGCCGGTGCAGTGTCGCGTTGCGACAGCCAGGTATCCAGGTCTTCGCTAAAGCGCGAGCGGTTGGGCAGCCCGGTCGGACCATCGCGGTAGGTGGTACTGCGCAGGTTTTCCACGCGCAGCACGGCCAGGTCGCGCAGGCCTTCCAGCTGCGTGATCGCAGCTTGATCCAGCCCTGGGCGCGGGCTGGTGCCGATCACGCACAAGGTGCCGATGCGATGGCCGTCGCGCAGCTTCAGCGGTGCGCCGGCATAGAAGCGAATGAACGGCGGGCCCAGCACCAGCGGGTTGTCGCAAAAGCGCGGATCCAGTTGCGCATCCGGCACCACCATCACCTCGTCCGAGCGGATCGCATGCGCGCAGAACGCCTGGCTACGCGGCGTTTCGCGCGCTTCCAGGCCAATGCGCGCCTTGAACCACTGGCGGTGCTCGTCCACCAGCGAGACCACCGCAATTTCCGCGTCCAGGCTGCGCGCGGCCATCGCGGCCACGGTGTCGAACACCGGGTCTGGCGGCGAATCCAGCAGGCACAGGCCGCGCAGCACCTCGAGCCGGGTGGACTCGTCGAGCGTGGGCGGAAGAAGAGACGCGACGGGGGCAGGCAGGGAAGGCATGTGCTCGTATCGGCCTGAAGCGTAATCCCTTGATTGGCGCCGATTGGTGCCGTTCAGTTGCAGCAGGCGGACCCGGGCCGCGTTGGAACACGCGAACAGTGCCTTGGCAGCGCCACACACGCGCCGCGCGCGATCGGAATGCCATTTGCGCAGCGCTGTCGCAGGCCATGCGCCGGAAACGGTCGATCCGCTTCCCTCGACCGGCCAATGCTGCCGTTGCAGGACGTGGACACGCTCCGATGCGCAGTGGCGCATGCCCTCCGGTGGCGACGCCTAAATATCCCGCGTGCGCTGCCGATCACCTTTTGGAGGCAGCAGTGTTGACGCAGCGCAACTATCCGCGTCGCGCATGCGACCAATGGTCTTTGGCCGATGTTTGCTTTTGTGATGCGCATTCGCCTCATGCGTGACACGAGTTGACACAGTCTTCACTCGCGCTGTGGGCTGGCCGCCGCGGCTTTTGTCACTTCTTTTCTGGAATCATCGTGAATTCATTGCTGTCTTTTGCACAACGCACGCTTCTCGTCGCCGCCGGTCTGGCGCTGCCGTCTGCCGCCCATGCCGGGCTCACGGTGTCCGGCACGCAGTTGCGCGAGTCCAATGGCAATGCATTGGTGCTGCGCGGCGTCAATCTTCCACATGCCTGGTACGCGGGCCGCACCGATGCGGCGTTGGCAGCCATCGCGGCCACCGGTGCCAACAGCGTGCGCGTCGTGCTCAGTTCCGGCTACCGCTGGACGCGCACACCGGAGGCCGATGTGGCCCGCATCATCGCGCGCTGCAAAAGCCTGGGCTTGATCGCCGTGCTGGAGGTCCACGACACCACCGGCTACGGCGAAGACACCGCCGCTGCGAATCTGCTCAATGCGACCAATTACTGGGTCGCCATCCGCAAGGCCTTGATCGGCAATGAAGACCATGTGGTCATCAATATCGCCAACGAACCGTTCGGCAATAGCCTGACTGCCAGCGAATGGGTCAACGGCCATGCTACCGCCATCGCCACTTTGCGCAAGAATGGACTGACCCACGCCTTGATGGTGGATGCGCCCAACTGGGGCCAGGACTGGCAGTTCTACATGCGCGACAACGCCGCTGTGCTGCTGGCCCGCGACAGCCGCCGCAACCTGGTGTTCAGCGTGCACATGTACGAGGTGTTCGGTAGCGATGCCACGATCAACAATTATCTGCGCGCCTTCAACGATAAAAAGCTGGCGCTGGTGATCGGCGAATTCGGTGGCGACCATCGCGGTGCGCATGTGGACGAAGCGGCGATCATGCGCCGCGCGCGCGACTACAAGGTTGGCTACATGGGCTGGTCATGGTCGGGCAACGACAGCAGCACGCAGTCGCTGGATATCGCGATCGGCTGGAATGCCGCTCAACTGAGCAGCTGGGGCCGCAACCTGATCCTGGGCACCGATGGCATCGCGGCAACCTCGCGTCGGGCAAGCGTGTTCGGCCCGCTGTGAGATGAAGTCCTGCAGCCGGAAACTGTAGTTTTTCGGCCGCGCACAAGGGCATTGCAACGCTGTCGATCTGTGCGCCGTTGCGCGGCCGGCATCGGCACACCGGCACGCGTGACACGCATTTCAGATGCGTCACAAGTCTTCGCGATATCCCTGCCGTTTAAGGTCCGGCGACAGGGGCAAGACGGCTAGCGTAACGGCCCCGGGCTCGGGCGTTTGGTCAGCTTGCGCTGCAGCGATCGGCGATGCATGCCGAGCAGGCGCGCGGCCGCCGACACGTTGCCGCCGGTTTCGTGCAGCGCCTGCTGGATGTGCTCCCACTGCAGGCGGCTGAGCGGCGTCATCATTTCCTGCGCGCTTTCTTCTTCGTCCGGCTCTGGCAACTCGTCATCCTCTTCGCCCAGCGCCCGCATGATGGTGGGAATATTGGCCGGCTTGGGCAGGTAGTCATCGGCGCCGAGTTTGATCGCCTCCACCGCCGTGGCGATACTGGCGTAACCGGTGACCAGCAGGATGCGCATGTCGGCGCGAATCTCGCGCAGCGGCTGGATCAGGCTCAAACCGGAGTCGTGGCCGAGCTTGAGATCGATCAACGCAAAATCCGGCAACGCGCTGCGTGCCGTGGACAATGCACTGGCCGCATCGGTGGCGGTGAGCGTTTCCACGCCGCGGCGTGCAAGGCTGCGCTGCAGCGTGCGCAGGTACAAGGTGTCGTCGTCGACCAGCAGGCCGGTACGGATTGGGGGACTTGTCATGCGAGTGCCTCGTGGTCGGAGAGCGGCAGACGAAAACCGACGCGCGCGCCGCTGCCTTCGGCGGGCAGCATCCACAGCTCGCCCTGCAGGCGTTCGACAGTGGCATGCGAGAGCGCCAGCCCGACGCCCATGCCGTCGTGCTTGCCGCTATTGAACAGCGTGCCCGGCAGCATCGCTTGCGCGGTGTCGAAGCCGGGTCCGTAGTCGCGCACTTCGCCGCTGAGATAGTCGTGTTCCACCCGCAGGGTCAGGTCGATCTGCGGACGCCCGGCCCGTTCGCCGGCATCGGCGGCATTGTTGAGCAGCACCATCAGCAGGTGGCTGACGCCGGGCTGCAGCATCAGCCGCATCGGTGCGTCATCATTGCGGCGCAGTTCGATGGTGGGGCGCACCAGGCGCCATTGTTCCAGCACGTCTTTCACCGCCACCTCGCGGCTCAGATGGCCGTTGTCGGCCGGTGCCGCCAATGCCAGCACGCGCTCATGGCACTGCACCAGCAGCTCGCGCAAGGTGTCCAGGTCTTCGCGCAGTTCCACCTGATCGCACTGGTCGGCGATGTCGTCCACCAGCAGCGTCATGGTGGCCAGCGGGGTGTTCAATTCGTGCGCCACCGACGCCGCATGCGTGGCCAGCGCCACGATGCCTTCGTTGCGCGCAAAGCGCTCGCGCAAGGTGGAGATCTCGCGTTCGCGCTCGCGCATCGAAAACGCCAGCCGAGTCGCGAACGCCAGCACCACCACGGTGGACAGCAGAAAGTTGGCCGCCATGCCCCACATGTGCAGGCTGAGCGGGTCGAAGCCGCCGTAGGGCAGCGGCAGCCCGAACGCCGCGCTGATGACATAGCCGGCCACGCACGATGCCGCTACCGCCATCGCCCAGCTCAGCGGCAGTGCCAGTGCGGCCAGCGCGATCAGCACCAGGAACAACGAGCCGAACGGGTTGGCGATGCCGCCGCTCCAGCCCACCATCCAGGTCAGCACGGTCACGTCGACCAGAATGTGGCCGAACTCGGTGGCCGGGCTCACAGCGCCGCGGTGCGCCACGCGCAGCTGCGCATACAGGTTGAAGACCGCCAACGCGGCCACGCCGGCCCACAGGGGTTGCTGCGGCAGGTTCAGGCCCATCAGCCCGGTCGCGACCAGGATGGTGGCAGCCTGGCCGGCAGTGGCCAGCCATCGCAGGCTGCAGAGGGTCCGCAGGAAGGAAGCGTCGGAGCTGTTCATCCCGGCAATGCTATGCGCTTGGGAAGATGGTGGCCTGCGACAAACCGTCGCATCGGCCTCGAGCGGGATATGCACGTTGAGATGAGATGCGTTGGCCACGCTCTCCGGGCCGCCGGCGGCCAACCCTCCGGGAAGCATCCTGTGGCGCGCCGATACCGCGTTGCGCGCCTTGCCCAGGCGGCAAGCGTGGTCAAGGCGCCGCCTTGTCGCGACGCGCCACAGGACGCTTCGCACTCACCTCAACGTACAGAACACGCTCTAGAAATCGGCGTGCCTCTCGCTTCAGCTGTGAGCGCACGGCGGACAGGCTAAAATAGCGGGATGCATGACGCCGTGACCCGCCCAACCCCTCCCGCCGACGCCACCGCCTGGCCGCGCCGCATCACCCAGGCCGTCAAGATCGGCAGCGTGACCGTGGGCGGGGGCCATCCGGTCGTCGTCCAGTCGATGACCAACACCGACACCGCCGACATCGCCGGCAGCGTCAAGCAGGTGGCCGATCTGTGGCGCGCCGGCTCGGAAATGGTGCGCCTGACCGTCAACAATGCCGAGTCCGCTGCCGCCATTCCGCGCATCGTCGACAAGCTGCGCATGATGGGCATCGAAGTGCCCTTGATCGGCGACTTCCATTACAACGGCCATCAATTGCTCGCTGCCGAGCCGGCCTGCGCCGAGGCGCTGGCCAAGTACCGCATCAATCCGGGCAATGTCGGGTTCGGCAAGAAGAAGGACCTGCAGTTCAGTCAGTTGATCGAGTTCGCCATCAAGTACGGCAAGCCGGTGCGGATTGGCGCCAACTGGGGCTCGCTGGACCAGTCGCTGGCAGCGCAGCTGATGGACGAAAATTCGCAACGCGATACCCCGTGGGATGCCGGGCGGGTACTGCGCGAGGCGCTGATCCGCTCGGCGGTGGATTCAGCCGAGCGTGCGGTGGAGCTGGGCCTGCCGCGCGAGCGCATCATCCTGTCGGCCAAGGTGTCCGGTGTGCAGGAGCTGATCGCGGTGTATCGCGACATGGCCAGCCGCTGCGATTTCGCGCTGCATCTGGGCCTGACCGAGGCCGGTATCGGCAGCAAGGGCATCGTGGCCTCGGCGGCGGCCCTGAGCGTGCTGCTGCAGGAGGGCATTGGCGACACCATTCGTATCTCGCTGACCCCCGAGCCGGGGCAGTCGCGCACCCAGGAAGTGGTGGTGGCGCAGGAACTGCTGCAGACCACCGGCCAGCGCGCGTTTACCCCGATGGTCACCGCCTGCCCGGGCTGCGGCCGCACCACCTCCGAGTTCTTCCAGGAACTGGCCGGCGTGGTACAGAACCATGTGCGCGCCAAGATGCCGGAGTGGAAAATCACCAACCCCGGCGCCGAAAACATGACCCTGGCGGTGATGGGCTGCGTGGTCAACGGGCCAGGCGAATCGCGCCACGCCAATATCGGGATTTCGCTGCCGGGCACGGGCGAGGCGCCGTCGGCACCGGTGTTCATCGAT
This sequence comes from Xanthomonas sp. NCPPB 3569, assembly GCF_041475645.2. Classification (NCBI taxonomy): domain Bacteria; kingdom Pseudomonadati; phylum Pseudomonadota; class Gammaproteobacteria; order Lysobacterales; family Lysobacteraceae; genus Xanthomonas; species Xanthomonas sp. NCPPB 3569. The sequence goes on along the minus strand of NZ_CM192969.1, from coordinate 2,074,751 downwards.
GGCGAAAAAAGCGTCACCTTGCGCGGCGAAAACATCGCCTACGAATTCATCGAGTTGATCGATCAATACGTCGAACGTACCTATGTCCGCCGCGCCGGCTGAATCGCCGGCCGGGTTCAAAGGGTGGTTGCGTAGCAATGCGTGGCGCATGGCGTTGCTGTTCGCAGGGGTGTTGCTGCCGCTAGGGCTGTTCGTGGACCTGGCCGATGAAGTCCACGCGCTGGAAAATGTGTACTTCGACGAGCCGCTGCTGTGGAGCATGCGCAGCATCGCCACGCCCGGCCTGGATGCGTTTTTCGGCGCGATCTCCAAGGCCGGCTACCAATACGGCGTGATTCCGGCCGATATCGCCATCGTGTTGGTGTTGCTGGTGCTGCAGCGCTGGCGCGAGGGCACGTTTGCCGCGCTGGGATTCGGTGGCTCGGCGCTGCTCAACATGGGCGCCAAGCAGTTTTTCCAGCGCGACCGCCCCAGCTTGTGGGAATCGATCGCGCCGGAGAGCACGTTCAGTTTTCCCAGCGGCCACGCGATGGGCTCGATGACGCTGGCCGCGGTGGTCATCGCGCTGGCCTGGAACACGCGCTGGCGCTGGCCGGTGAGCATCGCCGCCAGCCTGTTCGCGCTGCTGGTGGGCATCTCGCGTATCTACCTGGGCGTGCATTACCCCTCCGACATCCTGGGCGGTTGGTCGGCCGCGCTGGTGTGGGTGGTCGGGCTGTATCTGGTGATGTTCCGCGGCGCGCGGCGGCCGCATTGGCGCACGCCGGCTGGCGCGGTGGCAGAGCAACCTGGGCGCGTGCCGTTTGCCGATTAACGGCGGTTGATACGCTCCCGCTGCGCTAATCGGGCGCCAACCATGGCGCCGATGGAAGCCAGCAAGATCACGTAGTACGCCGGCCCCATCGGGTGCTGCTTGAGCAGCATCACCACCAGCAGCGGGGTCAGGCCGCCGAACACTGCATAGCCCAGGTTGTAGGCGAACGATACGCCGGACAGACGGACCACCGGTGGAAACGCTTCGACCATCACGCGCGGAATCGCACCCAGCACGCCCAGCGCAGCGCCGAGCAGGGCATACAGCGGGAACAGCAGGTGGGGGTCGCCCGCAAAGCGGTAGAACAGCCATGCGCTGACGCCCAGGCACACGCTGCCGGCCAGTAGCACACGCCCGTTGCCCCAACGATCCGACAGTGCCCCGGTTACCACCGAGCCGATCGCCTGCATCAGCACTGCCAGAAGATTGGCCTGCAATGCAACCGGTGCCGGGTAGCCGTAGGCACTCTGCAGCAGCGTGGGTGTCATCAGCGACACCACCAGCACTGCGGCGGCGATCACCCAGGTCAGCCAGAGCGACATGGCCAGACTGCGCGGGTGATCGCGCAGTACCACCTTCAGTGGCGTCTCGCGCGCCAGTGCGCGCATGGCGACCAGCTCGGCGAACACCGGCGTTTCATGCAGCCAGCGCCGCAAGTACACCGAGAGCAGGCCGAAGATGCCGCCAGCCAAAAACGGCAGGCGCCAGGCGTACTCGGCGATTTGGTCCGAAGAAAACGCACGATTCAGTGCGCCGGCACTCAGCGAACCAAGCAGCACGCCGGCAGCCAGGCCAGCGGTCAAGGTGCCGCAGGCCAGCCCTGTGCGCCGCGCGGGCACATGTTCTGCCACGAACACCCACGCACTGGGTACTTCGCCACCGATGGCTGCGCCCTGCAACAGGCGCAACGTCAACAGCAGCAGCGGTGCGGCCACGCCGATCTGCGCGTAGGTCGGCAGCACGCCGATCGCCAGTGTGGGCAACGCCATCAATCCGATGCTCAGCGCGAACATGCGCTTGCGTCCGAGCAGATCGCCAAAGTGCGCCATTACGATGCCGCCCAACGGGCGGATCAGGTAGCCGGCCGCAAAGATGCCGAATGTCTGCAGCTGCCGCGTCCACTCCGGAATGCCTGGCGGAAAGAACAGCTCGCCCAGCACCTTCGCGAAAAAAATGAAAATGATGAAGTCGTAGAACTCCAGCGCGCCGCCCAGCGCAGACAAGCCCAGCGTTTTGTAATCGCTGCGGGTGAGCTGGGTTGATGGGGCATGGCTGGTCATGCAGTCGCATCCTGTCGCGGGTGGCGCGCATTGCCATCAAAGCCTGCCGACGCGCCGAGCAGGCAATGCTAGCTGCCGGGCGCGGCCATCGCTACGCCGTTTTGGCATTGAAATGCCGATGACACCCATCAAACCTTACGCGAACACCCTTGCGGGCTTTGGTTACCGCGCGCGCCTGGACGTTCGCTGCGAATCAGCCGGACACGCTTGCCAGCGCCGCTGCCTCGGCGTGCAGTGCGGTGGTGTCGAACAACGGCAACTGTGCATCGGTGTCGTCCACGAGCAGCGAGATCTCGGTGCAGCCCAGGATGATCGCTTGCGCTCCGTGCTGGCCTAGCTCGGCCATGACCTGGCGGAAGTACGCGCGCGATTCGGGCTTGATCACGCCCTGGCAGAGCTCGTCGTAGATCACCCGATGCAGCTGAGCGCGTGCCTCGGCCGGCGGCACCAGCACGTCCAGGCCGCGCGCCTGCAGGCGCTGGCGATAGAACGGCTGCTCCATGGTGAAGCGCGTGCCGAGCAACCCCACCCGGGTGACGCCCGCTGCGATGAGCGCAGCGGCGGTGGCATCGGCGATATGCAGCAGCGGCAGTGGCGTCGCGGCGGTGATCGCGTCGGCAACGCAATGCATGGTGTTGGTGCACAGCACGATGAAGTCGGCGCCTGCTGCTTGCAGCGCACGCGCGGCGGTTGCCATCGCCTGACCAGCGCCCTCCCAATCGCCGGTGTGCTGCAGCCGTTCTATGTCGTGGAAATTGCCGCTGTACAGCAGCAGTTTCGCCGAATGCAGGCCGCCGCATGCATGGCGGACGCGCTGATTGATGATGCGGTAGTAGGGCAGCGTGGATTCCCAGCTCATGCCACCGATCAAACCGATTGTCTTGCTTGGAACCGGCATGCGAACTCCATAACACTACAGCGGATGAGGTTGCCAGGGCTACGGCACGCAGCGTGCGCTGCGCTTGGGGACCGAAGTGTACGTTGGCGTCCCGACCAGATGCATTCCCGATCATGCCCTGGCAGCTCAGGATGCCGGCTCACTCGCCTGGCTTGGCGCCTTCCACGGGTGCATGCGTGGCGGCGCGACGCGCCAGCACCGTTTCGCGATGGGCGATATAGACGTTGGCGCCGATGATGATGGCCGCACCGATGACGGTGTGGCGTTCGATCGCCTCGCCGAACAGCCACCAACCCAGCAGCGCCACCAACGGCAGCTGCATGAAACTGATCGGCTGCAACGCAGAGACTTCGCCCAGCTTGAGTGCGCGCGTCCAGAACAACTGCCCGGCGGTGCCGAAGATGCCAGTGGCCACCAGCCATACCCAGCCGATGCCCTGCGGCCAGTTCCATTGGAACAGCGCCGGAATCAGCGACATCGGCACCCAGAACACGTAGGTGTAGAACACCACCGTGTCCGAGTCGTCGCTGCGCGAGAGCTGTTTGATCTGGATCGCGACGATGGCGCTGATGACCGCAGCCAACAGCGCAATCAGCAAGCCGGGCGTGAACGTGGACGAGCCTGGTCGCAGGATCACCAGCACGCCGATAAAACCCGCCGCCACCGCCAGCCAGCGCCGCAGCCGGACCTGCTCATGCAGCCATACCACGGCCAGCACGGTGACGAACAGCGGCGTGGAGTAGGAGAGCGAGATGGCCTGCGACAGGGGCAGATGGCCGATCGCCCAAAACCCGCACAGCATCGAGGCCAGGCCGATCAAGGTACGGGCGAAATACTGCGGCAATTGCCGCGTGCGCGGCAGCGGCTTGCCCGGCCGCAGGATCAACGGCAACAACGCCAGCAACCCGAACGCATTGCGGAAAGATGCGATCTCGGTCGTCGCAATCGTGCTCGAGGCCAGGCGGATGGTGATTGCCATCAACCCGAAGGCGAAGGTACTGGTGAGCATCCACAGCGCGGCTCGCCGCGATACCTGCGCTGGCGTCACCAATGCGCCCCGATGATGCGCGGTTCCGGCTCCAGGATCACCGAATAGCGCTCGCGCACCGACTCGGCGATGCGCCGCGCGAAATCCAGTAACTGCGCGCCGGTGGCGGTGCCGTAATTGACCAGCACCAGCGCATGCTCGGGCGACACGCCTGCATCGCCCTCGCGCTTGCCCTTCCAGCCGCATTGCTCGATCAGCCAGGCGGCCGACAATTTGCCCTGGCCGGCATGCTCGCCCGGATACACCGGCATGTCGGCAAAGCTGGCCTGCAACGCGGCAATCTGTTCGCTCGGCAGCAGCGGGTTCTTGAAGAAGCTGCCTGCGTTGCCCAGCACGTCCGGGTCCGGCAACTTGCGGCGACGGATGTTGATCACTGCCTGCGCCACATCGGCCGCGCCCGCCAGTTCGGCGCCCATGCGCGCCAGTTCCTCGCGAATTCCGGCGTAGTCCAGTCGCAGTTCGTGCAGCAGCGGTAGATTGAATTCCACCGCCACGATCAGATAACGCTCGGGCTGCTGCTTGAACACGCTGTCGCGGTAGCCGAACGCGCAGTCGGCCGCATCCAGCCGCACGAACTGCTGGCCATGTCGGTCGAAGGCTTCCACCACGTGGATGAAGTCGCCCACCTGCGCGCCATACGCGCCGATGTTCTGGATCGGGCAGGCGCCCACGGTGCCCGGAATCAACGCCAGGTTTTCCAGCCCCGACAAGCCCTGCTGCAGCGAGTACAGCACCAGCGCATGCCAGTTCACGCCGGCACCGGCGCGCACGATGGCGTGGTCGGCACGGTGCGCGATGATGGAGGTCTCGCGGTTGTCGAAACACAGCACGCAGCCCGGCGGATCGCCGGCCAGCAGGACATTGCTGCCGCTGCCCAGCACCAGCAACGGTTGTCCGGCGATCTCGGGCGCGGCCAATGCCTGCGGCAATGCCTCAGGCGCGTGGACGTTGAGTAACCAGCGCGCGGTGGCCTCCACATGGAAGGTGTTGAGCGCGCGCAGCGGCGCCTGTTCGCTCAGCTGCCAGCCTGTGTGCACGGCATCGCTCATAACGGCGACACCGCACCGCCGCTGGGTGCTTCGCGGCGGCGTCGGATGGCGTTGACGCATTCGCCGATGAGCTGCGGTCCGCGATATACCAACCCGCTGTAGCACTGCACCAGGCTCGCACCGGCTGCCATCTTGGCCACCGCATCGGCACCGGAGTTGATGCCGCCCACGCCAATCAACGGGATCGATTCGGGCAGGCGCGCGCGCAGGCGCCGCAGCACCAACGTGGATTGCCCCAGCAGCGGCGCGCCGGAGAGTCCACCGGCTTCGGCAGCCAGCGGGTGATTGGCCACTAGCGTGCGCGTCACCGTGGTGTTGGTGGCGATCACGCCATCCACCGCCAGGTCGGCCAGCACGCGTGCGGCGGCATCGATGTCGCGGTCGTTGAGGTCCGGCGCCACCTTGACCAGCATCGGCACTCGTTTGCCGTGCTGCGCGCTTAGCGCTTCCTGGGTTTCGCGCAAGTCGGAAATCAGGCGGCGCAGCGATTGTTCCTCCTGCAACTCGCGCAAGCCTGCGGTATTGGGCGAGGAGATGTTGACCGTGATGTAGTCGGCCAGCGGATACACGCGCTCCATGCAGTAACGGTAGTCGCTGGTGGCCTCCTCGTTGGGCGTGTCCTTGTTCTTGCCGATGTTGATGCCGAGCAGGCCTCCCGTGCGGCGTGCGCGCTGCACGTTGGCCACCAGCGCATCCACGCCCAGATTGTTGAAGCCCATGCGGTTGATCACCGCCTGGTATTCCGGCAATCGGAACATGCGTGGCTTGGGGTTGCCTTCCTGCGCACGCGGCGTCACCGTGCCGATCTCGACAAAGCCGAAGCCCAGCGCAAACAACGCATCGATGTGCTCGCCGTTCTTGTCCAGCCCGGCACCCAGCCCCACCGGGTTGGGGAACATCAGGCCGAAGGCCGGGGTGGGCAGCGGCACCGGGCGCCTGGCCAGCAACGCCGTGGTGCCGGTGCGGTAGGCGGTGTCGATGGAACGCAACGCCAGCGCGTGGGCGCGCTCGGCATCCAGGGAAAACAGGAAGGGGCGGGCAAGCGAATACATGCGGGTCAGTTCAATCTCCCGGCGAACACGCGGGTTTGGTATTGGAAGTCGATCAGCCCGTCGTGCGCAGACGCATCGAACAACGTGCGGAGTGCGGCGAGCATCGGGGCATGACGTGGGTCGTGCGCAAGCGGGGCGTACGAGGACGACAGCAGGCGGCCGCGCAAGCTCTCGAAGTCCAGCCGCTGCACATTCGGGAAGCGGGCCATCGCGCGGAAGCCTTCGCCGAACCACGCCTGCATGGTGGCGTCGTCCTGATACCGCTCGGCCACTGCGGAATAGTCGGTGCCGTAATCCAGCAGCAGCTGCTCGTAGCCGCGCAGGAACGCGGTGCTGTCCAGTTCGCGCGAATTCCAGTACACCACCGCCAGCCCGCCGGGTTGCAGGATGCGCGCCCATTCCTCGCGTACCGCGTGCATGTCGAACCAGTGGAATGCTTGTGCCGCAGACACCAAGCCCACGCTGGCATCGGCCAGCCCGGTGGCTTCGGCGGTGCCGTCGATCGCCTGAAACTTTGGAAATTCCGCCAGCCACTGCAGCGCGGCTTCGCGCATGGCCTGGTTGGGCTCCACCGCCGTCACCGCATGCCCGGCTTCCAGAAACAGGCGGCTGGAAATGCCGGTGCCGGCGCCGATGTCGGCCACTGCCGTTGCGGGCGTCACGCCCAGTTCGTCATGCAGCCAGCGCAGCAACTGCGGGGGGTAACTGGGCCGGTAGCGCACATAGGCCGCCACGCGGTCGTTGAAGCGCTGGGCGGAAGAGGGCGTGGCCATGCTCAACTGTTGGCGGCCGCAAGCCAGGCCATTCCGCCGAAGAACAGCAGGAAAAACGCGATTCCCACCACCCAGAGCGCCACCGCCAGCCAGCCCATGATGAGGCCGCCGATGGCCAGGCCGTCGCCATCCAGGCCCTGGGGGTTGCGGCGGATTTCCGCGCGGGCCAGATGCCCGGTAATGATGGCGCAGATGCTGCCCAGGAACGGGATCAGCGTCCAGCCGAGAATGCCCGCAACCAGGCTGACGATCGCCATGGCGCTGGTCTGTCGAACGACAACGTTCATCATGAACTCCTTGAAAGGCGGGCAGCCGAAGGCTGGCGTCGCACGATTATCCCAGAGCTGCCGGGCAAAAGGCGTGCCGTTTGCGGCCAAACGTCGTTGCGGGGCTGGTTTTGCGTGCGCGATGAGCTGAAATCGCCGCGCGTGCGGGTAGGGCGTGGCCATGCCTGTCGAGGCGCGTGCTGCCGGACGCTGGCTGACGGCGTGCCGAACGGGCGCCATGCGGCTCGGCGGGCTCAAGCCGGGCCGGTGCCACGTGGCGCCGGCATTTTACCGTTGGGCGAGCGCTGCGCCCGGTGCAGACGTGGCATGCGCTGCACAGAGCCGGATTGCTGGGCTTCGCCTGCAGCCGCCAATGTTTTCCGGGCGGCACCGCGGCCGCAATAGTGGGAACACCCCGGGGTATGTGCGTCGGCGATGCCGCGCGGACCGCTGCAGCAGGCCCGTTGCGACCGCACGGCGCGCCAAGCATGTGCCCGGCGCGCCATGCGACGTGGATCAAAGATCGAACTTGATGCCCTGCGCCAGCGGCAGCGAATCGGAGTAGTTGATGGTATTGGTCTGACGACGCATATACACCTTCCACGCATCCGAGCCGGATTCGCGCCCGCCGCCGGTTTCCTTCTCGCCGCCGAACGCACCGCCGATTTCCGCACCCGAGGTGCCGATATTGACGTTGGCGATGCCGCAATCGCTGCCTGCCGCCGACAGGAACTTCTCGGCGGCCTTGAGGTTCTGGGTGAAGATCGACGACGACAGGCCCTGCGGCACGCCATTCTGCAGCTCGATCGCTTCATCCAGCGTGCTGTACTTCATCACGTACAGGATCGGCGCGAAGGTCTCGTGCTGCACCACCGCGTCGCTGTTCTGCAGCCCCGTGACAATGGCCGGCAGCACGAAGTTACCCGGGCGATCGATCGCCGTGCCGCCCACTTCGACGGTGCCGCCGGCCGCCTTGGCCTTGGCGATCGAGTCGAGGAACTGCGCAACGGCACCCTGGCTGTTGAGTGGGCCCATCAGGTTTGCCGGGTCGGTGGGGTCGCCGATCTTGCTGTCGAGCTGCTTGTACGCCTTGACCAGCGTGGCCAGCACGGTGTCATAGATGGAGGCGTGCACGATCAGGCGGCGCGTGGTGGTGCAGCGCTGCCCGGCGGTGCCGACCGCACCGAACACGATGCCGGGGATGGCCAGCTTCAGGTCGGCGGTTTCGTCAAGGATGATGGCGTTGTTGCCGCCCAGTTCCAGCAGGCAGCGGCCCAGGCGACGGGCGACCTTCTCTGCCACCACGCGGCCGATCTGGGTCGAACCGGTGAAGCTGATCAACGGCACGCGGGTGTCTTCGACCAGCTTTTCCGACAGCGCCGTGCCGGCATCGTTGATCAGGAAGAAGATGTCCGGGAAGCCGGCACCCTTGAGTGCCGCGTTGCAGATCTTCATCGTCGCGATCGCGGTCAGCGGCGTCTTGTTGGACGGCTTCCAGATGCAGACATCGCCGCAAATTGCCGCCAGAAACGCATTCCACGCCCACACCGCCACCGGGAAGTTGAACGCGCTGATGATGCCCACCAGGCCCAAAGGCTGGTACTGCTCGTACATGCGGTGGCCGGGGCGCTCCGAATGCATGGTGTAGCCATAGAGCATGCGGCTCTGGCCCACGGCAAAGTCGGCGATGTCGATCATCTCCTGCACTTCGCCGTCGCCTTCGGGCTTGCTCTTGCCCATTTCCAGCGCCACCAGCGACCCGAGCGCATCCTTGTGCGCGCGCAGCGCCTCGCCGCACAGACGCACCGCCTCGCCGCGACGCGGCGCCGGCGTGGTCCGCCAAACCTTGAAGGCGGCCTGCGCGCGCTGGACGATCAGCTCGTAGTCTTCCGGCGTGGTCGCCTGCACCTCGGCGATCACCGCGTTGGTGGTCGGATTGAGCGGCTGCAGCACCCCGGCGCCGGTGGCCTGCGACCAGGTCGCCTCGCCAAGATAGGTACCGGAATTGGACGCAGCGAGGTCGAGCGCCTTGAGCAGGTCAGCGGACATGGGATCTCCTGGAAACGGTGACGGTCGCGGTAGCAGAGCCACCCGCAACTCGGTAGGCGGCGATTTTAGCAGGCTCCGCCGGCCACCTACCGGCTTGGCAATCGCAACGATCGTGCGACAATGCCGCCTTGGCCCCGTAGCTCAGCTGGATAGAGCGTCCCCCTCCTAAGGGGAAGGTCGCCCGTTCGAATCGGGCCGGGGTCACCAGCAAGCAATTGCCGAGCGCGAACACGCATCGGCGGATTTGGCCTATAGGCAGGTATCCATGGAACTGGACATCCTGGATACCAGTGCGATTGCGAATTCGTGCCCTGGCTCGTCTCCCGCTTCGGCCTGCCTGAATGCTTATGGTTTTCGAGTTGGGCAGATTTGCCTGCATTCGGGCATTGCCTGTCTGAGAAGACGGCTCAGCGTGTCTGGAATCCTCACTGGAGCGCACTAAGGAAACTCTGAACAATCCATCGTGATCTGCCACAATCGATCAACGACCCGAGTAGACGATTTCGATGCAGCTGACCTTCGGCGACGCGGAGTACAACGGCAAGCGCAAGCGGACGCGGCGTGAGGTGTTCTTGGCCGAGATGGACCAGGTCGTGCCGTGGAAGGACCTGCTGGCGCTGATCGAGCCGCACTACCCGAAGTCGGGGCAGCCGGGGCGACAGCCGTATCGGCTGGAGACCATGCTGCGCATCCACTTTTTGCAGCAGTGGTATGCACTGAGCGATCCATCGGCGGAAGAAGCGCTGTACGACACGGTGTCGATGCGCCGTTTCGCCAAGATCGGCGGGCTGGATGAGGTGCCGGACGAGACGACGATTCTCAACTTCCGCCATCTGTTGGAGCAGCACGATTTGGCGCGCAAGCTGTTCAATCGGGTCAACGCGCACCTGTCGCGCAAGGGGCAGAGCTTGCGCGGCGGGACGATCGTGGACGCCACGATCATCGCTGCGCCCAGCTCGACCAAGAACAAGGATGGCGAGCGCGATCCGGAGATGCACCAAACCAAGAAGGGCAACCAGTACTACTTCGGGATGAAGGCGCACATCGGGGTGGACGATGACTCCGGGCTGGTGCACCACGTGGAGTGCACGGCGGCCAACGTGGCCGATATCACACAAGCGCACAAGCTGCTGCACGGCAAGGAGGACACGCTGTGCGCGGACAGCGGCTACACCGGGCTTGAGAAACGCGAGGAGATGAAGCGCAAGCGCAAACTGCGCTACCTGATCGCGGAGAAGCCCTCGAAGCTGAAGCAGATTAAGAACAAGCGCGAACTGAAGTTGGCCAAGCGCTGGGAGCACACAAAAGCCAGCCTGCGTGCAAAGGTGGAACACCCGTTTCGGGTGATCAAGCGCCAGTTTGGCTACGTCAAGGTGCGCTATCGCGGTTTGGCGAAGAACACCGCACAGATGCTGATGCTGTTTGCGCTGTCGAATCTGTGGCTGAAGCGCAAAGAGTTCATTACCGCCGCGGGGTAGGTGCGCCCGTAATCGGGACGATACCCCGAAAAAGCGCCAAAAACGGCGAAAAACCGAGGATCTGAGCGCGGTCACCGCGACCGATATGGCTTACCACATCCTCCGATCGCGTTGTTCAGACCTTCCCTAGAGAGCATTGATAACTCGCCACAAATCTCATGACGCACCGTCTTTCAAAAAAATCGCAATGGTTCGGCCTTATCGGCTGGCTGGCGCTGTGCTACGCAATCGCCGGGCTGGGCGCGGCGGCATCGATCCAGGCGGCCAGTTTTTACGCGGAGTTACAGCGTCCTGTCTGGGCACCACCGGGGTGGTTGTTCGGGCCGGTGTGGACGGTGCTGTACGGAATGATGGCGGTGTCAGTCTGGTTGGTGTGGCGCCGTGGCGGCTGGACTAAGGCGCGGTTGGCATTGACTCTGTTCGTGGTGCAGCTGGCGCTCAACGGGCTGTGGAGCTGGTTGTTCTTCGCATGGCACATGGGAGCCTGGGCGTTTGCCGACATCGTGGCGCTGTGGCTGGTGCTGGCGGCCACGACCGCGGCGTTCGCGAAGAGGCAAGCGCTGGCGGCATGGTTGCTGGTGCCGTATCTGGCATGGGTAAGCTTTGCGACGGCGCTTAATTTCTCGGTCTGGCAACTCAATCCTCAGGTGCTCGGCTGATCCTGTGGTGTGACACAGGCAGTTGGTTGGATCTGCCTAGTTTGCTGGCTTGGAACACAGGACGACGCTCATCACGAGTGGTGCGACGAAAATCCGTTTTGGGACGCAATAGGTCGGCAGCGCCAAAGGGGCAGGTTGTTCAAGGGGCATGACGGCCTCCGAGCCGCCTCGGATGTCCGTGCTGACCAGACAGGTGCACACGCGTGGATGGGCGCCAACCGTGGGTGGGCACCAACGATGCGAGCTGAAGCTTTCCCCCTGGGCGGCGCTGACAGGTGTGCCAAAGCTGCGCACGGCGATCCGTCAAGGTCGCCGTAACAGTTTCCATGGCAATCAATTACTTGCGAGCGCGGCGGCTAAATCCCTGAGCGGCAAGGTTTTCTGTTCCGTGCGCCCAACGCATGCGCCTGCCCATTCACGCAATGCTTGACAGGTCTCGGCCAGGTGATGTCTTTTGCATGCATGGGTAACGCCTCCGCCACCGTTTCGCCTTCCTGCCGGCCGCTGTTGCGGGCCGGTGCGGGCGTGGCCGGCATTACCACCATCATTACTACCGCCACCATTCGCCCGGTGCGGCCCGTCGTCTTCGCGTAACTTCCGAAAACAACGGCCCCGCACCCGGATCAGGATGCGGGGGTTTCCCTCTCTCATCCGATACGGACGGGGCCTCCCCCAACGAGGTCTGTCGATGTCATCGCCCGCTGTTTCGTTTGAACCCGCTGCTGTCCTTGCGTCCTCTGCGCGCACTGTCGTGCACAAATTCGGCGGCACCTCGGTGGCCGATGCCGACCGGTATCGGCATGTGGCGCAGTTGCTGCTTGCCCGCGACGAGGCGGTGCAGGTCACCGTGGTCTCGGCAATGAAAGGCGTCACCGATGCCTTGATCGAACTGGCCGAACTGGCGGCGAAAAATCCTTCCGAATGGCGCGAGCGCTGGCACGAAACCCGCGCGCGCCATCGCGGTGCGGCGGTGGCCTTGCTCGGTGAGCATTCCGGGCCGACGGTGGAGTGGCTGGACGAACGTTTCGAACACCTGTCGCAGATCCTTGGTGCACTGGCGGTGATCGGCGAATTGCCGCGCGAGGTGCTCGACCGCGTGCAGGGCCTGGGCGAGGTGTATTCGGCGCAGTTGCTGGGCGATCACTTTCGCGCCATCGGCGAAGACTGCGCGGTGCTGGACGCGCGCGATGTGCTGGTGGTCAATCGCGGCGAACTCGGTGTGGATGTGGATTGGGAGGCGAGTGCGCAGCGCCTGGCAACCTGGCGGCAGGCGCATCCGCAAACGCGTGTGGTGGTCACCGGCTTCGTGGCGCGCGACCGCGCCGACCGCATCACCACGCTTGGGCGCAATGGCAGCGACTATTCCGGTGCGATCTTCGCGGCGCTATTCAATGCGGACGAGCTGCATATCTGGACCGATGTGGATGGTGTGCTGTCGGCCGACCCGCGCGTGGTGCCAGAAGCGGTGCAACTGGAAACGCTGAGCTACGATGAGGCCTGCGAGCTGGCGTATTTTGGCGCCAAGGTGGTGCATCCGCAAACGATGTCGCCGGCGATCGAACGCGGCTTGCCGATCATCATCCGCAATACCTTCCAGCCCGAACACCCGGGCACGCGCATCACCGCCAGCAGCGCGGTGAGCGGGCCGATCAAGGGGCTGACGCTCAGTCCGGATCTTGCCGTCCTCAACTTGGAAGGCACCGGCCTGATCGGCGTGCCGGGTACGGCCGAGCGCGTGTTTGCGGCGCTGCGCACCGCGCAGGTGTCGGTGGTGATGATCTCGCAAGGGTCGTCGGAACATTCGATCTGCTGCGTGGTCAAGCAGCACGAGTCCGAGCGTGCGCGCAATGCGTTGTTGCAGGCGTTCGCGCATGAACTCACGGTCGGCCAGGTGCAGCGCGTGCAACTGACCACCGGCATCAGCGTGCTGGCGGCGGTGGGCGATGGCATGGCCGGGCAGCCGGGCGTGGCTGCGCGCTTGTTCGAATCGCTGGGGCGAGCCCAGGTCAATATCCTGGCAATTGCGCAGGGCTCTTCCGAACGCAATATCTCGGTGGCCATCGATGCAGCGCATGCGACCAAGGCGTTGCGCGCGGCGCATGCCGGTTTCTGGTTGTCGCCGCAAACCTTTTCGGTGGGCGTGATCGGGCCGGGCAATGTGGGTGCGGCGTTGCTGGATCAACTGCGCATCGCGCAACCGCAGTTGCTGGGCAAGGCCAATCTGGATCTGCGCCTGCGTGCGGTGGTCTCGCGCGGTCGCATGCTGCTGGACGAGCGTGGCCTGGTCGGCGATTGGCGCGATGCATTTGCATCGGCGTCCGCGCCCACCGATCTGGAGCGCTTCACCACGCATCTGCTGTCTGCGCACCTGCCGCATGCGGTGATCATCGATTGCAGTGGCAGCGCTGAAGTGGCCGACCGTTATGCGGGTTGGCTGGCCGCTGGCATCCATGTGGTGACGCCGAACAAGCAGGCAGGGTCCGGCCCGCTGGCGCGTTATGAGGCGATCCGCGCAGCGGCCGATGCCAGCGGTGCGCGCTTCCGTTATGAAGCCACCGTGGGCGCCGGTTTGCCGGTGATCACTACGCTGCGCGACCTGGTCGATACCGGCGATACGGTGACATCGATCGAAGGGATCTTCTCCGGCACGCTCGCCTGGCTGTTCAATAAATACGACGGCAGCGTGCCGTTCGCCGAACTGGTGACGCAGGCGCGTGGCATGGGCTATACCGAACCGGACCCGCGCGACGATCTGTCCGGTGTGGACGTGGCGCGCAAGTTGGTGATCCTGGCGCGCGAAGCGGGGCGCGCGATCAGCCTGGAAGACGTGCAGGTTGAAAGCCTGGTGCCGGAAGCGCTGCGCCAGGCCAGCGTGGACGATTTCATGGCGCGGCTTTCCGAAGTGGATGCGGTGTTCGCGCAGCGTCTGGCCGACGCGCGTGCGCGCGGCAACGTGCTGCGCTATGTGGCGCAGCTGCCGCCGGACCGTGCGCCCAGCGTGGGCCTGGTGGAATTGCCCGCAGATCACGCCTTCGCCAATCTGCGCCTCACCGACAACGTGGTGCAGTTCACCACGCGTCGCTACTGCGAGAATCCGTTGGTGGTGCAGGGCCCGGGCGCGGGGCCGGAAGTGACCGCGGCAGGCGTGTTCGCCGATCTGCTGCGCGTGGCGGCGGGCGAGGGCGCGCGACTATGAGCCATACAGGCGTGTCCTCGCTGCGCGAGGCGCGAGCGTTCGCTCCGGCCTCGGTGGCCAACGTGGCGGTCGGGTTCGATCTGCTCGGTTATGCGCTGGAAGGAATCGGCGATACGGTGGCCGTGCGCCGTATCGATGCGCCGCACGTGCGCATCGCCGCGATCCGTGGGACCGCCGTCGCGCTCCCGCTGGAGGCCGAACGCAATACCGCTGGCGCGGCATTGATTGCGCTGCGCACTTCATTGGCGTTGCCGTTCGGCTTCGAGTTGGAGATCGACAAGGGGATTGCGCTCAGTTCCGGCATGGGCGGGTCTGCGGCATCGTGCGTGGCGGCGCTGGTGGCGGCCAATGCGCTGTTGGATGTCCCGCTGTCGCGCGATCAGCTCTATCTGCATGCGCTCGATGGCGAGGCGGTGGCCAGCGGCAGCCGGCATGGCGACAACCTTGGTCCGATGTTGCTGGGCGGTCTGGTGCTGTCCACGTTGGAGCGCATGGTGCCGGTGCCGGTACCCTCGGCGTGGCATAGCCTGGTGGTGCATCCGGATGCGGTGCTGGAAACGCGCCGTGCGCGTGCTGCTCTGGCTGGCGACTATCGTCTCGATGAATTCGTCGCGCAGAGCGGCAATCTTGCCCTGGTGTTGGCGGGCTGCCACGCCGGCGACGAATCGCTGGTGCGCGCAGGCTTGCGCGATGTGCTGATCGAGCCGCGGCGTGCGCCGTTGATCTGCGGCTTCGACGCAGCCAAAGCCGCCGCGTTGGCTGCGGGAGCGATGGGTGCGGGCATTTCCGGAGCTGGCCCCAGTGTGTTTGCCTGGTTCGCCACGCGCGCGGCAGCCGAGGCAGCCGCAGTGCCTGTACAGGCGGCGTTCGCCAATGCCGGCTTCGGCAGCCAGAGTTGGGTGTCTGCGCTGAACTGCCCGGGCGCCAGGCTGCTGTAGCGCGCGCCGGACCAGTCGGGGGCGCACCGCGTTTGCGGCGTGTGGTTCCGGCAATGCCGTCCGCACGGCAACGTGATCGAGCGCGCGTTCTGCACGCAAGGGACCTGAGTTGACCAGTGCATGCAGACCCTACGCTGGCGCCGTTGCATGCGTGCGGCAGCTGCGCATGCCGATGATCTGTGACCCGGACATCGCTTTGAATTGCGAGTCCACTGCACTGTGCGCACAGACATTTGCGCGCTTCGTTTCCACATAGCAGCGTTCGTTTCTACCTTCTGGCATTTTGCGGTCGCCGCTAGCATCCATGCCCATGGGCATTGCGATCGATCGGCAGGCAAAGCTGTGTCACCTGCGGCGGACAGGGGCTTACATCCCGACGCAGGGCGACATCATGACGTGCGCGCCTTGAGATGCCATGTGGAGTGTTCGGTGTCCCGACCGCCCGGTCGAGACGGTAAATCCGCTTCTGACCTGACGAGTGAATTGTTCATGGCTCGATTGGACTGGCCGAGCGTGCTCGGCCCAGTGGTGGTTGCGACCGGTTTGTGCTTCGTGGCGACATCGGCGTTTGCTTCCTGCGCGGATCTGCTGAAATTGTCGGTGCCGTCGACGACGATCAGCACGGCCGACGATGTGCCTGCAGGCGATTTCACCGCGCCCGATGGCACCGTTGTCAAAGGATTGCCGGCGTTCTGCCGCGTGGTCGGCGTTGCGCGGCCAAACAGCGATTCGGAGATCGGTTTCGAAGTCTGGATCCCTTCTTCCGGCTGGAACGTGAAATATCTCCAGGTCGGTACGGTGGTGTTTGCCGGCACGATCCAATACAACTCGCTAGGTTTCGCCTTGCGCCGTGGCTACGCCACCGCCACCACCGATGGTGGTCATCGTGCGACGGTCGGCGATGCAAGTTTCGCGCTCAACCACCCCCAGAAAATCATCGATTGGGGATACCGGGCGCTGATCAAGACGGTCGTCGACAGCAAGCAAATCGTGACTGCGTATACGCAGAGCGCACCGCGCTATTCCTACTTTTTTGGCTCCTTCAACGGTGGCCGCGATGCGCTGATGGCCGTGCAGCGCTACCCGAATGCGTTCGATGGCGTGATTGCCGATGCGCCTTCCGCCGACTGGACCCACAACGCATTTTCCTGGCTGTGGTCCGAAGATGCCGAGTTCGGCAATCCGGCGGCCACCATCACGATGGCCAAGCTGCCGGCGATCCAGGCCGCGGCACTTGCCCAATGCGATGCCAAGGATCTGACCGCAGACGGGGTGGTCAACGATCCGCGTCTGTGCCGCTTCGATCCCAGCGTGCTGCTGTGCGCTGCCGCCGAAACCGACAGTTGCCTGACTGCAGACCAGATCATGGCACTGGACTCGATTCTGAGCGGTCCGGTCAATCCGCGGACCGGACAGCGCATTTACTATGGGTTCGAGCCGTTCGCCGTCGCCTTGCCGACCTTCTGGGACCGCTGGGTCACCGGCAACGCCACGATACCGGGCGGTGGGCATGCGCTGCTGGCAAATCAGTTCTTCGCCAACATGGTGTTCAACACCGCTAGCGCCTCGTTCGACCATACCAAGGTCAACTTCGACAGCGATGTCGCCCTCACCAACCGTACCTCCATCGCCGGTCAGCGGCTGGCCCACGTAATCAACGCAACGTCGCCGGATCTGAGCCGGTTACGTGCGCGCAACGGCAAGCTTCTGCTGTATATCGGCTGGGAAGATCCCGTGGTGCCGCCGCGCGGAATGATCGCCTATTACGAATCGGTCGTTGCAAAGCTGCGTGCTGGCAGCACATCTGCAATCAGCGACGACCAAGCATTGCAGCAGACGCAGCAGTTCTTCCGCCTGTTCATGGTGCCCGGAATGGGCCATTTCACCGGTGGCCCGGGCGCGACAGCGTTTGGCGCGCTGTATGGCGCACCCGGGTTGGCGGTCGATAGCCAGCACGATGTGTTGTCGGCGATGGAAGCCTGGGTCGAGCAGGGCGTCGCGCCCGATCGCATCATCGCCGCCAAATACGTCAACGACGACCAAACCCAAGGCGTGTTGCGTACGCGCCCGCTGTGCAGCTATCCGCAATCGGCGCAGTGGACTGGCCAGGGCGATTCCAACCAGGAGCAGAACTTCGTGTGTCTCGATGGTCCCCGTGGCGCGTATCCCGACAGCGCAGAGGCTGGACAGTCGCGCTGAGCAGACCGATCTGTTCGTCGCTTCCATGGCGCGCGCATGGTCGAGCATGCGCGTAGTCGAGCACGTCGATCAGACGTGCAGGCAGAAGATCTGCACTGGTTAGGCTGCGCATTGCGCCTGCGCTGGCGTCCCCACTCCTGCTGTCTTGCAGGCGTCGAGCTGCCGCACTGCAGCGGTAGCTCGCGCTGGTTGTGTGGCTGCACAGGCGGATCAGGCGCGCAGGAAGTTTAGAAGGGCCTGGCCGCAGCGGATCGTTCGCTCACTGGCGCCAGATGCCGATGCGCGTCTCATCGCGAAGCGATGCGTCGCAAGTACGGCGCGTATGCGCTCGTCATCTGGTAACGTTTGGGGTCGAACGCGCGCGGATGGCGCCGCTGCGAAGATGCGCGTGGCGGCAGACGGAACCCGATGGCGGGCGTCGGTCGATCGGGCACGCGGCGCATGCCGGACCGGCTGCTGCGCTTGCTGAGTCGAGCCGTGCCAGCCCTTAGAGAAGATGAGTCAGAACAAGTGATGTGTGGATCGAGTCATTGTCGTCCTGGATCGACGACGCACCGAGCACAGTGGCGTCGTCCGGGCTGTACGGGTCGCCTCGTCGTGCATGCGATTCCCGCGTGATGCCATCCGGTCGCTGCGCGTCGGGCGTTGTTGCTCGACAGTACACTGCCGCGGCACGGCGCCTGCGACGTGGTGTGGGCGCAGGGCTGTGCGATGCCCGGCATGTTGCACTGCACGCGCCGCGCGGCTCAGCCAACCATGACCTCGCTGATCTGCATCACCGGGGTCAGGTCGGTGTAGTTGGCGATGTCGCCCAGAATCTCGCCTGCATGCGGGCCGAAGCTGGCATTGAAGCTCTCCACCGAGTCGCAAAAGATGTGGCACATCC
The DNA here is from genome assembly GCF_041475645.2 of Xanthomonas sp. NCPPB 3569. Lineage (NCBI taxonomy): Bacteria > Pseudomonadati > Pseudomonadota > Gammaproteobacteria > Lysobacterales > Lysobacteraceae > Xanthomonas > Xanthomonas sp. NCPPB 3569. The sequence goes on along the minus strand of NZ_CM192969.1, from coordinate 2,056,166 downwards.
CGACGAATGCCGGTGGGCTGCCGGCGTCGCCGCCGCTGATGCCCTTGTCCACGGTGTATTTCAAACAGGCCGCGCCCATGCGCGCGCTCACCAGCGGCATGTGCTGGTCGCGGTAGTAGGCGTGATCGAAGCGGGCGCCGTCGCGGTACGGGTACATCACACTGACCTTGATCATCTGCCGACTCCACGGAAAGGTGCGCGCAGCATAGCCCCGTGCCATCGACCGTGCGCAACCCTCCGGCCGAACGCCGGCGCAACGCAATGCCCGGCTACGTCACACGTGGCACCCCTTGTCATGGGCAACGCCCAGTCTTCGCTTTATCTGGAGTCATGCTGATGTTTATCTCCACCCGTGGCGGTGCCCCCGCCGCAAGCCTGAGCCAGGCCATTGCCGCCGGGCTGGCGCCCGATGGCGGCCTCTACGTGCCGCAGACCTTGCCACCTGCCCGTACGCTGGTTGCGGACGCCGGCCTGGCCGACACTGCCACTGCGCTGTTGCAGCCATTCTTCGAGGGCGACGCACTGGCGGCAGAACTGCCTGCCATCTGTGCCGAAGCCTTCGATTTCCCGGCGCCGTTGGTGGCGCTGGGGACGCCTGGCGATTACGCACTGGAGCTGTTTCACGGCCCCACGGCCGCGTTCAAGGATTTCGGTGCGCGCTTCCTGGCCGCCTGCCTGACCCGCCTGCGCCGGGCCGAAGACCGCCCGCTCACCATCCTGGTCGCCACCTCCGGCGACACCGGTGCGGCGGTGGCCGCCGCCTTCCATCGCCGGCCCTGCCTGCGCGTAGTGGTGCTGTATCCGGACGGCCGCGTCTCGCCACGGCAGGCGCATCAATTGGGGTGTTTCGGCGACAACATCCAGGCCCTGCGCGTGGCCGGCTCGTTCGACGACTGCCAGGCCATGGTCAAGCAGGCATTGAACGATGCCGCGTTGCAGACGCAGGTGCCGCTGAGTTCGGCAAACAGCATCAGCCTGGGCCGGTTGCTGCCGCAGATGAGTTACTACGCGCATGCCGCCCTGCAGCACCATGCAGCGTCGGGCACCGTGCTCAATCTGGTCGTGCCCACCGGCAACCTGGGCAACGCGCTGGCGGCGATCATCGCGCGCGCGCTCGGGGTGCCATTGGGCCGCATCGCGCTGGCGTCCAACGCCAATCACGTGTTGCCGGACTATTTCGCGGGCGATGCCTACGCACCGCAGCCCAGCGTGGCCACGCTGGCCAATGCGATGGACGTGGGTGCGCCGAGCAATTTCGAGCGGCTGCGTTGGCTCTACAAGGGCGACGATGCCGCCCTGCGCGAGGAATTCCGGGCCTTGTCGGTGGACGATGCGACGATTCGCAACACCGTGCAGCAGCGCTTCGCGCGCTACGGCGAGGTGCATTGCCCGCATACCGCCACCGCGGTGCATGTGCTCGAACAACTGCGTGCCGAAGGCGCGGAGGGCGGCGTTGGCGACTGGGCGGTAGCGGCCACCGCGCACCCGGCCAAGTTCGAGGGCGTGGTGGAGCCGTTGATCGGCCGTGCGGTGGAGGTTCCACCGGCGCTGGCGGCGCTGCTGCAGCGCCCAGCGCATGCCGAAGCACTCGCGCCGGACTATGCAGCCCTTCGGCAGCGCTTGCTTGCCGATGCCGTCTGACCCAACGCGTTCAGCCAGCGGGGTTGGAAAGCGGGCTGTATGCGGCTATTTCTAGACGGGTGCGGCCCCGTTGTGGCGCCGCGTCCGCTGTGGGTTGTTGCATGTCTGATCGAATGATCGCCGTTGTCGCTGTCTTGTGCGGGTGGGCAGCGGCAGGTGCGGCCAGCGCGGCCGATGCATTGGCTGCATCGCCGGTGCCGCCGCTGGGTGCCCCGCGTGTGGGCCTGGTCGAGGCGCTGGCGCGCCAGGCGCCATCGCTGGACCGCCAGGTGCTGGCGCTGGCCACCGAGGCGCTGCAATGCGCCCGCCAGCGCCAGCAGGTGGGTGCCGAACGGGTGCTCAGCGTCATCGACTACAGCCGCCCCTCGACCGAGCGTCGGCTCTGGGTGTTCGATCTGGACAAGCAGCGCCTGTTGTTTCGCGAATGGGTCGCGCACGGACGCAATACCGGCGAGAACCTGGCGGCAAAGTTCTCCAATGACGATGGCAGCTTCCAGTCCAGCCTGGGCGCCTTCACCGCGCAGGAGTCGTACACCGGCCACAACGGCTACTCGTTGCGGCTCAAGGGTCTGGAACCGGGATTCAACGATCATGCACGCGACCGTGCCATCGTGATCCACGGCGCGCCCTATGTCAGCGAAGCCATCATCCGCAGCCAGGGCCGGCTCGGCCGCAGCCTGGGCTGCCCGGCGGTGCGGCCAGCGGTGGCCAAGCAGTTGATCGATACCTTGCGCGACGGTGCGTTCGTGTTCGCCTACTACCCGGACCGGGCCTGGCTGCGCCAATCGCGGCTGCTCAGCCGTGGCTGTGGCGGCGCGGCAGCGCGTGCGGTGGCCGGGCGCTGAGTGATCGCGGGCGAGCGCCTGCGGTCCGCTTGCGCTCGGCGTGGAGCGTGGCGCCGCGTTCGAATTGGTCGGTAAGTCGCTGCGCGGGCTGTCAGCACGCGCACGGCTTGCATCACCTTGGAACAGCCAACCGCAGCGAGCGTCGTCTCGGGTGGGCGCGGCCGCTGCCGGGTGGGGCATCTAGCAGTCATCCACTGCAGTTCCTGGCGCCATCTATACTTGCCCGCACACTGCTCGCCGCCTCTTCTTGAGCCGTCTTGGAGGGCGGCGCCGCGCGACACCGACACAGAGGCGTGCGCAGTCATGCGTGATGGTGGCCGTTCGAGTCCGGATCGACGGCTTGGGCGCGGCCCACGTCGCGTCAATCGATCCAACCGATCGCACGGGTAAGCGCGCCGACCTCAAGCGCCCCCACCAGCCTCACACCGTATCGCCGGCCAGACGGCGTAGTGCGGCGTAATCTACGATCTGCACCACCTGCAGTTGCGGCAGCGCGATCAGCTGCTGCTGCCGCAGCTTGGTGAAGGTGCGGCTCACCGTTTCCACGGTCAGCCCCAGATGGTCGGCAATATCGCTGCGGCTCATCGGCAGCGCCACGGTGTCGCCGCTGGCGCCTGGCTGGGTGGAGCGGGCGGCCAGCCGCAGCAGGAAATGCGCCAGCCGTTCGCTGGGTTGCAGGCGTGCCAGCAGCAGGCCGGTGTCTTGCGCGGCGGCCAGCTCCATGCTGGCGCGTTGCAGCAGCTTGCGTTCCAGCTGCGGGTAGCGCTCGCGTAGTTGGCGCATCTGCGCCATCGGCGTGCGGCACACGCGGCTGTCGACGATGGCTTCGATATCGTGGCGGTGCTGCGCGGTTTCGGTGAGCCCGACGTAGTCGCCGGGCAGCACGAAGCCGGTGATCTGGCGGCGCCCGTCGGCCAGCGTACGCACCATGCGCAACGCGCCGGAGGTCACGGTATAGACGTTGTGCCGGGTCTCGCCCGCACGCACCAGGGTGCTGCCGGGCGCATAGGCCGTTGCATGGGTGACCTGGTCCAGCGCGTCCATCTCCTGCGCCGACAGCGCCGCACAGATGGCCCGGCCGCGCACGGCGCAAAGGGCGCAATCTGAATTGGGCGTACCGCTGGCGGATGCCGTGCTGGGCGCCGGGCAGGTCGCGCTGGGGTCGGAAAGCTGCCGGTACATGGGCCACGCACTGCTGGGACGCATTGAATGATACGCCATGCGGTCGGCGCGGCCGCCCAGCCGGTAGAATTGTGCGTTCGCCACATTGTCCTGCAGGAGTTTCGCTCGTGATCAAGCCCCGTACGCCGCCCGGCATCATGGAATTGCTGCCGCGCGAGCAGATCGCGTTCCAGCGCATGCTGGACGTCATCCGCCGCAACTATGAGCGGTTCGGGTTCCTGCCGGTCGAAACCCCGGTGTTCGAGCTGTCTGATGTGCTGCTGACCAAGTCCGGCGGCGAGACCGAGCGCCAGGTGTATTTCGTGCAGTCCACCGGCGCGCTGGCCAATGCTGCGGCAGCGGCCGATGAGGGCGCCGAGAACGCTGGCCTGCCCGAGCTCGCACTGCGCTTCGACCTCACCGTGCCGCTGGCGCGCTATGTGGCCGAACACGAGCACGACTTGAGCTTCCCGTTCCGCCGCTACCAGATGCAGCGCGTGTATCGCGGCGAACGTGCGCAGCGTGGACGTTTCCGCGAGTTCTACCAGTGTGATATCGACGTCATCGGCAAGGATGCGCTGAGCATCCGCTACGACGCCGAAGTGCTGGCGGTGATCCATGCGGTGTTCGCCGAGCTGGGCATCGGCGAGTTCAAGGTGCAGTTGAACAACCGCAAGCTGTTGCGCGGTTTCTTCGAAAGCCTGGGCGTGGCCGAAGGCGAGTTGCAGCTGGCCGTGCTGCGCGAGGTCGACAAGATCGACAAGCGCGGCGCCGACTACGTGCGCGACACGCTGGTGGGCGAGGGCTTCGGCATTGCTGCCGAACAGGTGGCCAAGATTCTCGCCTTTGTGGCGGTGCGTTCCAACGGGCATGCCGATGCGCTGGCGCAGTTGCAGGCGCTGGAAGCCTCAGCGAGTGCCAGTGCCACGCTGGGCGAGGGCATCGCCGAGTTGCGTGAAGTGCTGGAGCTGGTCAAGGCGCTGGGCGTGCCGGAGAGCGCGTACTGCCTGAATTTCTCCATCGCGCGTGGGCTGGATTACTACACCGGCACCGTCTACGAGACCACGCTGACCGACCACCCGCAGATCGGCTCGATCTGTTCGGGCGGCCGTTACGAAAGCCTGGCCAGCCACTACACCAAGTCCAAGTTGCCCGGCGTGGGCATCTCGATCGGCCTGACCCGGCTGTTCTGGCAGCTGCGCGAGGCCGGCCTGATCCAGGGCATCGCCGAAAGCAGCGTGCAGGCGTTGGTGGCGCTGATGGACGAAACGCGCCTGGACGATGCGCTGGATATTGCGCGCCGCCTGCGCATCGGTGGCATCAACACCGAAGTGCAGATGGAGCCGAAGAAGATCGGCAAGCAGTTCCAGTACGCCGCACGTGCGGGCATCCGCTTCGTGGTGCTGGCCGGCGACGACGAACTGGCACGCGGCGTGGTGGCGGTGAAGGACCTGGTGCGCGAACAGCAGTTCGAGGTGGCCCGCGACGAGCTGGCCAGCACGCTACAGGTGGAGCTGGAGCAGGCTAAGGTGATGCCGTAAGGCGAGTGGTCGTTGCTGGTTTTCGATTGCCGGCACACGCACTTCAGCATGTGAAGTAATGGGGAGTGCTGCGCGAGGTCTTGCCCCCGTGCGTCCTTCGGGCACCTTCCCCCGTAGGCGGGGGAAGGGCGGCGGGTGTCCTCCACGTCCGAGGCGCTTTCGTTTTGCTTTCTTCTCCCGTCAACGGGAGAAGGTGGCGCGCAGCGCCGGATGAGGGGGGCTTTGGGGCCCTCCTGCAGCTCAGCTAAGAAGCGGGGTGCAACGCTTCACCCAGGCGTAGTTGTTGTTTGCGATTGGCATGGCGCGCAATCCGCATTTGAAGCGATGGACGGTGCTGCACGAAACCTCGTCCCCATCCGTCCTTCAGGGATCTTCCCCCGGAGGCAGGGGAAGGGTCTTGTTCGTTTTCGGGGATGTAAGCCGGAACCCCAGAAAATTCCGTCACCCGTCACCCGTCACCCGTCACCCGTCACCCCTCACCCCAATTCCAACCCCGCCACGAGCGCATCCAGATCGATCAAGTTGCCGTTACTTTGGAAGGTGTAGTGCCCGTTCAGCAGGATGTGTCGCCACGCCGCCGGTGACATCTTCGTGATCAGCAGCACGGCTTTGGCGTTGCCGCTGGCCTGGTACTTCGTCAACAGGCGCGACAGGATCGCCGAGTTGTAGTAGATGATGGCGTTGGCCATCAGCCGTGCGCATTGGTTGCTGATTTCGATTTCGATGTCTGTGTGCCCGGTCAGCTCCTTCTTGCCGCCGACCTGGGCGATGGTCGAGCGTAGCTGGTGGTAGGACTCAATGCGATTCTGCGAGCGGTGCGCGCTGCGTTCCCGTTGCGGGTCGCGCAGGTAGCGCAATGTGTAGATGCTGCGCACCAGCTTATCGAACTCGAAGATGGCGCGCCGCGTCGGGTTCGGCGCGGTGTACGTGCATAGCTTGCGGATCAGGGTGCCCTGAGTCATTTCCTTCAGGCCCAGCGTGGCGACGATCCGGTCGATGTTGCTCTTTTCGCTGACGATGAGTTGCCGATCGATTTGGCCGACCGGTCGGATCAGGCACGTCTCGTACAACGCCGGTTCGTCGGCGCAATACAGATCCTGCAATTGGGCGTCCAAATCGGTGAAGCGCGGCTCGAAGCGCAGTCCGAACCAGTGCAGGATGGCGAAGTTGGCCTTGTTGACGCTGTGCATATCGCCGGTAATCGCCGTTGGCACGATATCCGACGTGTTGCGATACCAGATGTCAAACACGTGGTGCCCTTCGTATTCGTGAGCACCGATTAGGTATCCGTTGAGCGGAACATGGTTGCACAGCAGCGTATAGGCGACGACACCCTTGCCGCGGCCGAAGTATTTGCGCGAGTAGCGCGCTTTCACGGTCGGACGCTCGACGCCGAATTTCTGGCCATCGACCGCACCGTACAGCGCGCCTAGGTCGAACGAGTAATGCGGGAAGATCGGCAGCACGGCGATGGCGTTGCTGATGCAGTCGTTGGCCGCGTGCAGCGATGCTTGCCGTAGGTATTGCTGGTAGGTGCTCTCCAGCACGTGGTACGGGATGTCGCTGGTACGCGCCATGACCAGATTGCCGTGGTTCATTGCCTGGGCAATGATGACTGCCATCAGGCTGTCAGCGTCGGCCACCTTCTTGGCATAGCGTGGTTGCAACGGAGTGAGCGCCGACAAGAATTGACACTGACCGTTGACATAGCGGAACACGTCGGCCACGTCGCAAAATGGCAGTTGCTCGTAGAGTGCCTGCTCATGCGCCTTGTGGTTCTCGCTCTTGGGCTTGCGCCACGTCAGCGTCTGCGTGGCCTTGCCGTAGTCGAGGTGCTTCAGCTTGCCCTGCTTCAGCTCACGGTTGAACGCCAACCACTGCGTTCGCAGTTCTGCCGTCAGTGCAATGAGTTGGGCCTCGATCGGTTCGCGCAGGAACGGGATGTCCATCGGAGCCAGTACATCGGCGTTATCATCGAGCGACACCAACTCGTCAGAGAGGTGCCGATGTTGCAAGCTGTCGTCGAGATAGAGTTCGCCCGACTGGAAGCGCTTCCTGACCTGGCGGTACAGCCAGAACTCGTAGCGGTCTGCGTGCAGGCCGGTCGGCTTGCTGTCGGCGTCGAAGGTCAGCAAGTACGGTCGCAACCGTTTCGGCAACGTCGCTGTTGGACATTCGACGAGCGGACGTTGCGACAGGCGCTGCTGTTTGGCGAACACACTCTTGGCCCAGATCAGTGCTGCCAGCCACGGGTTGCTGGGGTCGGTGCCGGCAAGGTCGAGCGCGACATACAGCGGTCGCAGATGACGGCGCATGCGTTCGGCCAGCCCGTCCACCGCCTGCCAATGCAGGGCCAGCTTGCTCGCTGGTTTGATGCTCATACGATGGCCGACGAGCTGAAGCGCGTCTTTCGGTATGATCTTGTACGCCCGCTGCCGCACGTTGCCGAACGGTGTGGTGTCGGCCACCGTATCGTCGACATAGAGCAACAGCAGGCGTCCGACTCGTGGCGTTTCCTGCTGACGCCGTACCTGCTCGGCGACGAAGGATTGCTTGGCGCCGGCACGACTTTCATCCTCTAGTCGCTTCATGTGATAGGCCATGGCATCGACCAGGTTGTCGGTGAGTTGCCGATAGCGCAGCCAGGCGTAGCACAGCAGGTAGAGATGGGTCTGGTCCGGCTTGAGGTTTCGCAGGTCGTGGACGGTATAGAAGTTCGCCAGGCTCGCGTAGTAACGCACGTTCTGTTGCGAGATGCCCAGCTTGGGCAACAGCGTCTTGGCGATCCCGTGCAGCGGCTCCAAAATGGTGCGCTTCTCGCGTTCACGGGCCATCTGACGCCAGCCGAAATCTTTGGCGTCTTGCCGGAGCACCGCCAATTCGGACAGCGTGTTGTCTCGTACCAAAAGCTGGGATAGCGCGGCTTTGGCCGAATCATCCAGCACTTCGGCCAGCAGGCCACCTAAGCGCCGACGTTCGGCCGACAGCGTGGCGCTCACCAGTTCTTGCACAGTCGTGTAGCCGGGCCGGATGATCTTGCGTTCGTTGAGCCAGACGATCAGCTCGGCGGCGACGAAGCTAGGCGTCACGTCGCGGCGTGCGATCTGGGCGGCCTGCTGCGCGAGTTGTGGCAGAAAATCGGCTGCCCAGAGCCGATAGCCGAACCATTCGGCGATGCGCTCGCGCTGGGTGTAGTGCTCATGTTTGGTGATCGTCTTGCGTTCGAAGTCCTCGCCGTGGAAGTAGCGACTCAGCACAAAGGCGCAATCATCCTCGACTTCGCTCCAGTTGAAGCGGAAAAAGGCGTGCTTGGCCTTGAAGTAGCCGATCTGCAAGACGCAATAGGCCCGCGCATGGAGGCCGGGGCGACTGGCCGCGAACGTCAACTCCGCCTCGGACAACGCCAAGTATTCCAGCCGCTGCGCATCGTCGAAGTCCGGCAGGCCATAAAGCGCTTCCTGCTCGGCGTCCGAGAGGACGGTGAGCAGCTTATTCTTGTTGCTCATCGGCCGTTCTGCCCGTTCCACGCCAACCCTCTCGCTCCAGCGTTTCGATCAAGGTGGTGCGTTTGACGCCGAAGTTGCGGCACACGGCCGCTTTCGACATCCCGCCGTTCAGCGCGGCAATGATGGCCTCCAGCTTTTCGCCGACGATGGCCAGAGGTCGCCCGCCGGTGCGGCCACGCCGCCGGGCAGCGGCTAGGCCCGCGACGACGCGCTCTTGGATCAGGGCCCGCTCGTACTGCGCAAGTGCGCCGAACACATGGAACAGCAACTCGCCGGACGCCGTGCTGGTATCCATTCCCTCGGTCAGCGAGCGGAACGCCACTTGCTTGTCCTTGAGTGAGGTCACGATGGCGAGCAAGTGCGACAGCGAGCGGCCAAGCCGGTCGAGCTTCCAGACCACCAGTACGTCACCGGGCCGGACGAATTCGAGCGCCTTCGTCAAGCCTGCGCGGTCATCCTTCGCGCCTGAGATGCGATCCTCGAACAGGTGTCGGGCATCAACGCCAGCAGCGAGCAGTGTGTCGCGTTGCAAGTTAGTGCTCTGCCGGTCGGAGTCCGACGACACACGCATGTAGCCGACCAACATAGGCGAATAACCATCGGGAACCGGTTTCCGCATGGTAGCGTGTGGCGACGGGGTTTTCCGCACACTTTTTACGGGGTTCTGCGATCACTTGTGCTGGGAGGTTGCCTACATGTCGCAAAACACTTGTTTTGCGACATGCCGGCACCTTGACGCCACTAGGCCATCAGGCCGATAACGGTGTGTAGTTGAAACCGATCAAGCAGCTGTTCGCCTGAGTGGGGCGGTCATTTCTCCCCCCGTTTGCCCACTGTTGCGTTGAACAGGGCAGGAGGCATCACCTGCTCTACAGCGGTCGTTTGCGCCCAGCCGGGAACTGGCTATTTGACATCGACGCCAGACAGGCTACATCCAAGCCCAGTTGGTACCAGATGAAAGTTCACCAACTCAATGGCGGGCGACCCAAGGCATCCAGGCGTTCTGCATCTTCAAGGATCGCAGCAGTTGTGCGCGGCGAAATTGGCTGTGCGTCATCCAGTGCATAGGCTTGCCGCGCAGCATCGGCGGCTAGAGCCTCACGCGTCCGCGGTGAGTGCTCTTGCAACCTTTGACGCGTGTTTCGGGCCAGATCGGGGGCGATGACCGGCATCGAGGAACAGATATCGCCAGGTGCGGGGTTGGCTAGAAAGGCTGTCTCTAGGTCGCGCGCATTTGCATAGAGTTCAGTTTGCGGGTCCTCGATCTCGGCTCTGAATGCGTTTGTCCTGGCCAGCGCGTCGATTGCATCAGGCTTGTCGAAGCGTTCAACTACATTGGTGGATGTTCCGTACGTTTCGGCCCAGTGCGAATCCCTTGGTAGAACGGCCGGACCGTCGGCCCACGAGTCGAGGACTACAGTGGATTCTTCCGCCTCTGCCGAGCCTGGGGGCCGGTAGAGCGCGTAGAGGTGGGTCTGGTCGTAGTCGCGTACGGTCATCATCTGCCCGCCATTCTCCATGCGGACTGCATGCCGACGTGCGTTAATCGCTGCATTGTGATCACAGTTGCCTGCCCCCGCAGCCAGCGCACTGCCTGCCAGTAAACTTTCGTCATTTTCACCGAGACAGTAAGACAGGGAGCTATAAGTGGCGCTCCGTCCGTTGCTGAGCCGCAGATCGCTATCGACATTGCCTCGCCCACGGTGCAAGGCGAGTCGTGTCTCGTGCACCGTCTCTGTAGCATCGGCAAGGCGTTGACGGTCGCTCGCGTCTTCGATGGGTCTGCCGTTGAGTCGCATACCAAGCTGGTAGGCCGCCTGCTGAACTTCGTGCGGTTGTAGTGTTGGCTGCCGGAAGCGCCCCCGCCTCGTTCCCGAAGAGCCGAGTGCCACCAAGCCATGCAGGCTGGGTGAGATGGGCGCCTCGGAGGATGAAGGCGTAGAGGGCGTGGTCTGCTCTGTGGCGTGACTTGCATAGTGGTCGGGTGAACCTGCCACGCTCGGCTTTGAAACGCATAGACCCATTTTTGATCTCCGACAGTGACCTCAGAATCAAGTCTTGCAAAGAGCTCTCTGAATGTCGTTGGTTCACCGAAGTCATGTTTGGGAGCGCGAAAGGTTGGCGCTGGCACCCTGCTCACAATGCCATTGCGAGCGTGCAGCCCAGTCCATGGGGACGTCGGGAGCACGTCAACCGTATGGCCGATTCGGCCTTGACATGAACACACCAGGCTCGATCTGCCGTGATCCGAAATGGCGGCTGGTGACACGAATGGCAAGTACGGGCAAGTACGCCTGCCACCTGAAGCTTTCGACGAACCCTGGGGCTATGCTGACATGCTCAGAGTGCTCGCGGGCCGACGCGACATTCGTAGGTGTGAACTTGACCTGTGATACGCCCAGGGTTCCGGAGACACTCAAGACCCTCGTTGCGCGTAGCGCCGTTCAAACTCTACATGGGACAGGTCGCCAGTTGAACCGTGGCGGCAGTTGAGGTTGTAGAACATCTCGATGTAGTCGAATACCTCGGCGCGAGCGGCGGCGTGGCGACACATCCTGCTGAACGGGCACTACACCTTCCAAAGTAACGGCAACTTGATCGATCTGGATGCGCTCGTGGCGGGGTTGGAATTGGGGTGAGGGGTGACGGAATTTTCTGGGGTTCCGGCTTACATCCCCTATTCGCGCGGCGCCGATGGGCGCGCCGTGTTGCGCTCGTCGATCCGCGAATTTTTGTGCAGCGAGGCCATGCATCATCTGGGCGTGCCGACCACGCGTGCCTTGAGCCTGGTCGGTACCGGCGATGCGGTGGTGCGCGACATGTTCTACGACGGCCACCCGCAGCGCGAGCCGGGCGCGATCGTGTGCCGGGTGGCGCCTTCGTTCATCCGCTTCGGCAACTTCGAATTGCCCAGCGCACGCGGCGATCTCGCACTGCTGAAGCAATGGGTGGATTTCACCATCGCCCGCGATTTCCCGGCGTTGGTCGGTGCCGGCGAGGCGCTCTACGCCGACTGGTTCGCACAGGTCTGCGAGCGTACCGCAGTGATGGTGGCGCACTGGATGCGGGTCGGGTTCGTGCATGGGGTGATGAATACCGACAACATGTCTATCCTCGGTTTGACCATCGACTACGGTCCGTATGGCTGGGTCGACGACTACGACCCGGACTGGACGCCCAACACCACCGACGCGCAGGGGCGGCGCTACCGCTTCGGCACCCAGCCGCAAGTGGCCTACTGGAACCTGGGCCGGCTTGCCCAGGCGCTGGCGCCGCTGTTTGCCGACCAGGCCCTGCTGCAACATGGGCTGGATCGTTTTCGCGATACCTGCCTGGCCTGCGACCGCCACGACACCGCCGCCAAGCTGGGCTTGGCAGAGTGTCGCGACGAGGATCTGCAGCTGATCGACGCGCTGCGCGCATTGATGCGCGAATCCGAGATGGACATGACGCTGACCTTCCGTGGCCTGATCGATCTGTCGCCCGAACATCCGGACCCCGTGCAGCTGCGCGAGGCCTTTTACGACGAAGACAAACGCTTGGCGGATGCGCCGCAGCTGCAGCAATGGCTGCAGCGCTACGCCGCGCGCCTGCAGCAGGATCCACTGTCGCCGGACGCGCGCCGCGCCCGCATGCGCCTGGCCAACCCGCGCTACGTGTTGCGCAACTATCTGGCGCAGCAGGCCATCGACCGCGCCGAACAGGGCGACCCGTCCGGGGTGCAGGAGTTGCTGGAGGTCATGCGCCGCCCTTACGACGATCAGCCCGGGCGGGACGCATTCGCGGCGCGGCGGCCGGAATGGGCCCGCGATCGCGCTGGGTGTTCGATGCTGTCGTGCAGTTCCTGACGCGCTCAGATGCAGGTGTGCCGCAAGTCCGGCGCCGATGGCGCGCGCAGCCTAGAATAGGCGCAACCCCACCGGCCACCACGCCACCGCCCTCATGACTGACTGCAGCCGCTGCGCCGGCACCACTACGTCCGGACCCAACCATTGGTCGGAGCGCATTCGCGACATCGCCGATTTCCCCAAGCCGGGCATCGTCTTCAAGGACATTACCCCGTTGCTGTCGGACGGCCCGGATTTCGCTTCTGCGCTGGACGAAATGGCGCAGCCGTGGCGCACCACGCCGCTGGATGCGGTAGTGGGTATCGAGGCACGCGGTTTCATTCTGGGAGCGGCGCTGGCGCGCGAACTGCGGACCGGCTTTGTGCCGGTGCGCAAGCCGGGCAAGCTGCCCGGGCGCACGCTGATCCAGGAATATGCGCTGGAATACGGCACCGATCGCATCGAAATGCATGAGGATGCGCTGCCGCGCGGGGCGCGCGTACTGATTGTCGACGACGTGCTGGCCACTGGCGGCACGCTGCGCGCGGCCTTGGGACTTGCTGCCCAACTCGAACTCGAAGTCGTTGGGGCAGCCGTGCTGGTGGAGTTGCAGGTGCTGCAGGGTCGCCAGAAATGGGCGAACGATGTCCCGCTGTTGGCGACGCTGTCTTACTGAGCACGCGCGCTGGAAGCGCCCCTGGGTGCGTAGACGTGCGCGCATCCAGGATGGCTCCTGCTCAAGCATGGGCGGCCGGTACGACGCCGGCCGCGCTGCGTTTAGAGCTTGCTGACCCGAAACCGGCGTCCCTTGATCTTGCCTGCGTGCAGATGTGCCAGCGCCTTGGCGACCTGCGCGCGGGCAATGGCCACGTAGGAGCGGGTCGGGTAGATGGCGATCTTGCCGATTGCCGCGCCCGAGAGCCCGGCTTCGCCAGTCAACGCGCCCAGGATGTCGCCGGCACGCAGCTTGTCGGTCTTGCCGCCATCGATGCGCAAGGTGGTCATTGCCGCCTGCGGCAGTTGCGCCGGGCGCGCCGTGGCCAGCGGTGCGCGCGACCATTTCAACGGCTGGCCTTGTTCGGTTTCCAACGCCTGCGCGCGCGCAGTTTCGCGCGGGGCAACCAGGCTCAGTGCCAACCCGTGCTTGCCGGCGCGCGCAGTACGGCCAATGCGGTGGCGATAGGTTTCGGTATCGGTGGGCAGCTCGTAATTGACCACGGCCGAGAGGTCTTCCACGTCCAGCCCGCGTGCGGCCACGTCGCTGGCCACCAGCACGTTGCAGCTGCGGTTGACGAAGCGCACCAGCACTTCGTCGCGGTCGCGCTGTTCCATGTCGCCATGCAAGGCAAGCGCAGAAAGACCGAATTCCTGCAGCGAGCCAGCCACCTCGTCCACTTCCTTGCGGGTATTGCAGAACACCACGCTGGATTCGGGATTGAAGCGCAGCAGCAGGCCGGCGACGGCCTTTTGCCGATAGGTCGGGTCGACCTCGAAGAACTGCTGATCGATCTCCGGTGCGCTATCGGCGCCTTCCACGGTGATCTCGACCGGCTCTTTCAACAGCTCGCGTGCGAGCGTGCGAATACTGTCCGGGAACGTGGCCGAAAACAGCAGGCTCTGGCGATGTTTATCGCAGCGGCTGGCGATCTCGCGGATGGGTTCTTCGAAGCCCATGTCGAGCATGCGGTCGGCCTCGTCCAATACCAGCATACGCACGCCGCCCAGGTGCAGGGCGCGTTTGCGGGCCAGTTCCTGGATGCGACCGGGCGTGCCGACCACCACTTGCGGGTCGTGCGCCTCCAGCGAGGCCAGCTGCGGGCCCAGCGGCATCCCGCCGGTGAGTACCACCAGCTTCATATTGGGGATGCCGGTGGCGAGCTTGCGCAGCTGCTTGCCGACCTGGTCGGCTAGCTCGCGGGTGGGGCACAGCACCAGCGCCTGTGCGCGGGTCACTGCCGGGTCGAGCTTTTGCAGCAGGCCCAGTCCGAACGCGGCGGTCTTGCCGCTGCCGGTGGGCGCCTGGGCGATGACATCGAGCCCCTGCAGGATGGGCGGCAGGCTCTGCGCCTGGATGGGAGTCAGGAGGGTGTAGCCAAGGGCGTCGATGCCGGGGGCCAGGGCCGGCGACAGCGGCAGCGCGGAGAATTCGTTCATGGCGCATTTTAGCGGGAATCGGGAGTAGGGAATCGGGAATCGCAACGGCGAAGGCTTTTCCCATTCCCGATTCCCGATTCCCGTACAATTGCGCCATGCCTTTAATCACTCTGCAAAGCGTCGACTACAGCGTCGGCGGCCCCTTGTTGCTGGAAAAAACCGACCTCGCAATCGAGCTGGGCGAGCGTATCGCCTTGATCGGCCGCAACGGCGCCGGCAAATCGACCTTGATGAAATTGATCGCCGGCGAGCTCAAGCCCGACGATGGCGAAGTGCGCGTGCAGCAGGGTGTGCGCATCGCGCGGCTGGAGCAGGAGGTGCCGCAGGGCACCGGCGGCAGCGTGTTCGACGTGGTGGCCGATGGTCTGGGCGAGTTGGGTCATTGGCTGGCCGAATTCCATCAGCTCAGCCATGCCGAGGTGTTCGACGCCGATGCGTTCGGCAAGGTGCAGGCCAAGATCGATGCGGCTGACGGGTGGGCGCTGGATCAACGCGTCACCGAGACGCTGACCAAGCTGGAACTGGACGGCGATGCGCAGTTCGCGCGGCTGTCCGGTGGCATGAAGCGCCGCGTGCTGTTGGCACGTTCGCTGGTGTCCTCGCCCGATGTGCTGCTGCTGGACGAACCGACCAACCATCTGGATATCGAAGCCATCGACTGGCTGGAAACCTTCCTGAAGGGCTGGAGCGGCAGCGTGCTGTTCGTCACCCACGACCGGCGCTTCTTGCGTGCGTTGGCCACCCGCATCGTTGAAATCGATCGCGGCCAGGTCACCAGCTGGCCGGGCGACTGGGCCAACTACGAGCGTCGCCGCGAGGAACGGCTCAATGCGCAGGCACAGGAGAACGCGCGCTTCGACAAGCTGCTGGCACAGGAAGAGATCTGGATCCGTCAGGGCATCAAGGCCCGGCGCACCCGCGACGAGGGCCGCGTGCGGCGCCTGGAATCGATGCGCAACGAGCGGGTGCAACGGCGCGAGCTCACCGGCAACGTGCGCATGGAGGTCTCGCAGGGCGAGTCGTCCGGCAAGAAGGTGATCGAGGCCAAGCAGGTCGGCTTCGCCTTCGGTGCGCGCACGATGGTCAAGGAGTTTTCCACCATCATCCAGCGCGGCGACCGCATCGGCCTGATCGGCCCCAACGGCAGCGGCAAGACCACCTTGCTCAAGCTGTTGCTGGGCGACCTGCAGCCGCAGCAGGGCGAAATCCGCATCGGTACCAATCTGCAGATTGCGTATTTCGACCAATACCGCTCCACCTTGCGCGAAGACTGGAGCGCGATCGAGAACGTTGCCGAGGGCCGCGATTTCCTGGAAATCAACGGCAAGCGCAAGCACGTGCATGCCTATCTGCAGGATTTCCTGTTCACGCCCGAGCGCGCGCGCGCGCCGATCACCCGGCTGTCCGGCGGCGAGCGCAATCGCCTGTTGCTGGCACGTCTGTTCGCGCAGCCGTCCAACCTGCTGGTGATGGACGAACCGACCAACGACCTGGACGTGGAAACGCTGGAGCTGCTGGAAGAATTGTTGGGCGAATACACCGGCACCTTGCTGTTGGTCAGCCATGACCGCGACTTCCTCGACAACGTGGTGACCTCCACGCTGGTGATGGAAGGCGATGGCCTGATCGGCGATTACGTCGGCGGTTACAACGATTCGCTGCGCCAGCGCCGTACGCCGGTCGGCAATGCGATGGCAGTGGCCAAGGCGTCGGCCACTGCGGTGGCGACCGCGCCCGTGGCTGCAGTGCCTGCGGACAGCGCGCCCAAGCGCAAGCTCAGCTACAAGGATGCGCGCGAGCTGGAACAGCTACCGGCCCTGATCGAGACGCTGGAGCAGCAGGTCGCCGCGCTCACCGAGGCAATGAACGAGCCGGCCTTCTATCAGCGCGACAGTGCGGCGATGGCGGCCCACACCGCCGCATTAGCCGATGCGCAAAAACAACTGGATGCGGCGTACGCGCGCTGGAGCGAGCTGGATAGTTGATTTTTAGGCAGACAATGGAGAGGTCAATGAAAGCCCTGTTCCCGCTGGTGATGTTGGCCTTGGTAGGTTGTGCGTCCACCGGTATCGTGCCGATGGACAAAGATACGTTTATGGTCTCTAAGAGGGCGGCCCAAGCGGGATTCGGACCTCCGGTGGCAGCAAAGGCGGATATCTATCGTCAAGCCAACGAGTTCTGTGCCTCGAGGGGCAAGAAAGTGGAGACGGTGGATTATCAAGGCACCGACTCTGGATTTGGCAGGCCGGCGAGCGCATCTTTGCAGTTCAGATGCATTGAGTGATTCTCACGCGCGCAATGCGCATCGGGGACTGCAAGGGGACTAGTCGGTGACCACAAAGCCGGCAGACCGGGCAACATGCTTCCGTTCCCGAGAGCCTGGGCATTGCCTTTGTTAGTGCTGCATCACGCCGGGGCGCTGGTCGATGACGGCGTGGCGATCGGGTCAGTCGCAGGCGCTTGCGGGCGCAACGAACGCGGCAAAGGTCAGCCCGCGCGCTGACCAGGCATTTGCAACGTCATCGAGGATGTCCAGCAAGGTGTCGCGGTCGCTGGGTGCCGTGCTGGCCAGCGCCTGGGCGCCGTCGATGAGCAGCGCATACCCGTGCGGCGAAGGCAGCCAGGCCAGGTCGCGCAGGGCATCGCTGAGCGCGTCCCAGTTGCGGCCGAAGCTGGCCGGGAAATCCAGTTGCGTGGCCAGGCGCATCAGCAGCATGCGTTTGTCGGCGCAGGCGGCCAGATCCACGCGCAAGATGCGTAAGCCGGCATCGCGGGCGAGCGCCGCCATGGTGTCCAGATCGGCTGTCTCGGCCTGATACACCCCCGATTGCTGCGGATCGGACAGATCCAGCGCGAAGTCGCCTGCGCTCATGGTGCCTGGTCCGGGGTCGGGCCATCGAAGGCTTTGAAGCTCTGGTAATGATCGTCGCTGTAGTACCACGCCTCGGGCGGGGTGCCGCCGGTGACGATGCGGCGTGCGCCGCGATCCGCGCTGCCGGGGGTATCGACAGTGTATTCGTGGTAGTAGCCGCGCGGACGCTCGGGCAGGCGATGCTCGCGATTGCCGAACACGCTGCCGTCCTGCGGATGCGGGAACGGGCCGCCGCGCTGGATCAGCACGATGGTGGCCATCGCCTCGGTCGGCAGAAAGGCGGGCAGACGCGGCACCTCGCGCGTCGGTGCGGTCGCGGCGATCGGTGCGTTGAGTTGCGGCGCGAACTGCGGCTTGGGCGTCTGCATCGCGCGCATGCCCCACAGGCCGGCGACCAGCAGCGCGATGGCGACAATGAGCAAAGCGGGCTTGCGCATGAAGACGGTCCGAAAAAATGGGTACGGCAGAGCAAGTATGCCGATGCGCGACTGTGTCGACTTTGAACGTGGCCGGCACCGGCACGGTTCACGCCCAAGTAACCGGGACATGGTGCAAGGTGTGCGGCGAACATCGTGCGGCATGCGGTGGGATGAAGTTTCCCTGCCAGCACCCTTGGTAAGCGCTGCCGCCGTCCTTACCATTCACCCCGCAACGCCCGGCCTTCGCCGGGCGGCAAGTCCAGGAGATACGCATGGCTTACACCCTTCCGCAGTTGCCCTACGCCTACGACGCGCTGGAACCGAACATCGATGCGCAGACGATGGAAATCCATCACACCAAGCATCACCAGACCTACATCAACAACGTCAATGCGGCGCTGGAAGGGACCGAGTACGCCGATCTGCCGATCGAAGAACTGGTCTCCAAGCTGAAGAGCCTGCCGGAAAACCTGCAGGGTCCGGTGCGCAACAACGGCGGCGGCCACGCCAACCACTCCCTGTTCTGGACCGTGCTGTCGCCCAACGGTGGCGGCGAGCCCAAGGGCGAGGTCGCCAAGGCGATCGACAAGGATCTCGGTGGTTTCGAGAAGTTCAAGGAAGCCTTCACCAAGGCTGCCGTCAGCCGCTTTGGCTCGGGCTGGGCGTGGTTGAGCGTGACTCCGGACAAGAAGTTGGTGGTGGAGAGCACCGCCAACCAGGACAGCCCGCTGTTCGAGGGCAACACCCCGATCCTGGGTCTGGACGTGTGGGAACACGCGTACTACCTGAAGTACCAGAACCGTCGCCCGGAATACATCGGCGCGTTCTACAACGCCGTCAATTGGGAAGAAGTCGAGCGCCGCTACCACGTCGCGATCGCCTGAGGTCTTGCACCGGGCTAGGCCGGGCTAGGCAATGCCTGGCCCGGTGACGGCGGCACCCAACGCACAAGGCCGGGAGCGATCCCGGCCTTGTGCGTTTACTGGGCGCTGTGTGCAGCAACGACCCTGGTCGCGAGGGGCCTTGCAAGGAACGCCTTCGCGCTCGGGCGCGCCCCTAAGTCTTCCGGGCTGCTTGCGAACGGGTCGATCAGAACTTGGCGTCGAACTCGCGGGCGTAGCCGGTGTTGACGATGACCTTCTGCAACGCGTCGCTGATCTTGATGTTGCCGGCCACGATCTGCTGCGTCTCAGGGCCCATGTTGTCCATGCGCGGCGGGGTGGCGCCCTTGTAGTCGCAGACGCGGCCACCGGCCTCGCGCACCAGCAGCACGCCAGCGGCGATGTCCCAGGCTTTGACCCCTGCTTCGAAATAGGCATCGGCGCGGCCGCAGGCGACATAGGCCAGGTCCAGCGCGGCCGAGCCGGTGCGGCGCACGTCTTCGGCCTGTACCAGCAGCGCATCCATGCACTTGAGCTGTGCACTGGCGCGCGCGCGTTCGCGCGGCGGGAAGCCGGTATGGACCATGGCGCCTTCCAGGTCCTTGCGCTCTGCAATACGGATGCGGCGGTCGTTGAGCACCGCGCCTGCGCCGCGGCTGGCGGTGAACAGCTCATTGCGCAACGGGTCGAAGATCACCGCATCGGTCGGTTCGCCGTTTTCCACCAGTGCGATGGACACGCAGTAATGCGGAAAGCCGCGCAGATAATTGCTGGTGCCGTCCAGCGGATCGATCACCCAGGTATAGCGGCCACTCTTGCCGCCCTGCACGCCGCCTTCTTCGCCGAACACGGCGTATTCGGGGTAGCCGCGCTTGAGTTCCTTGGTGATGACCTTCTCGGCATCGGCATCGACTTCGCTGGCATAGTCCATGCGGCCTTTCTGCACCACATTGAGCGCATCGAGCTTGTTGATGCCGCGCAACAGCACATTGCCGGCGAGGCGGGCGGCTTTGACCATGACGGTGACGGCGGGTTTCTGCATGGTTAAAGCTCCCGTGAAGGCAGAATCGGACAATGGCGAAGGTAAAAGAGCGGTCCGGCGCGAAAGCCGGCCGCGCAGTTTACCATCTACGGCCGAACAGCTTCCCGATCTCCGTTCATGTCCGTCAGCCAGCGCATCCGATTTGTTCTTGTGGGTACCCAGCATCCAGGCAACATCGGCGCCGCGGCGCGTGCGATGAAGACCATGGGGGTCTCGCGCCTGGTGCTGGTAGCGCCGGAGCGCGCACTCGACGAAGACGCCTACCGGCGCTCGGCCGGCGCCGAAGACGTGCTGGGCCAAGCGCCGATCTTCGCCACGCTGGGCGAAGCGGTGGCCGACTGCACGCTGGTGATGGGTTGCACGGCGCGCGCGCGCCGGGTGGCACTGGAAGAACTGCTGCCGGACGAGGGCGCGCAGCGCGCATTGGTCAAGGCGGGCGAGCCGGCCGAGGTGGCCTTCGTGTTCGGCCGCGAGCGCACCGGTCTGACCAACGACGAGTTGCAGCTGTGCCACGCCGCAGTCCACATTCCCTCCGATCCGCAGTTCAGTTCGCTCAATCTGGCCGCTGCGGTGCAGGTGCTGGCGTACGAAGTGCGACTGGCGCAGCTGGCGGCAGGCGAGGCCGAACCCACGCCGGCAGCGGCTCCGGGGTTGCGCGACGGGCCGGCCAGCCACGCACAGCTGGAAGGCATGTTCGGCCAGCTGGGCGACACGCTGGACGAGATCGACTTCCACAAGGGCCGTGCGCCGGAGTCGGCGATGCGCAAGCTGCGCCGGTTGTTGCTGCGCGCGGAGATGACCGAGCAGGAGGTGCGGCTGATTCGCGGCATCCTGTCCGATGCGCAGCGCATGGCCATGCTTGCCAGGCAGGCCGGAAACTGACGTCTGTCACATCTTCAAAGATTCGGCTAGGCTGTCCGCGGCTCTAGGGGAGTGTCCGTTTTGCGCGGTCTACGATGGTGTCTGATTGCCTGCTGGCTGATCGCCGGGGCAGGCTTGGCCGTGACGGCTGCGGCAGCGCCTTCCTCGGTCCTGGTGCTTGGACGGATCAGCGATGATCCCGCCAGCCATTACGAGCAGCTCAAGCCCCTGCTGGATTACGTGGTGCCGCGCATGCGCGAGGTCGGGATCCGCCGCGGTGAAATCCTGATGGCGCCCGATGCGCGCCAGATGTCCAGCTATCTGCGGCGCGGCCGGGTCGATTGGGTCAGCGAAACGACCGGTGCGGCGATGCTGCTGGAGCAGCGCGGCAATGCGCACCCCTTGCTCATGACCGAGCGTGGCGGACTGCGCGACTTCCACACGCTGTTCTTCGTGCGCCGCGACAGCCCGATCCAGTCGCTGTCGCAGTTGCGCGGCCACACCCTGGCGTTGCAGAACGCCTCGTCCACCAGCGGCTACCTGCTGCCGATGCTCGAGCTGCTGCGCAACGGCATCGCGTGCGACGTGCTGCTGTCGGCCGACGACACCCCGGCGCGCGGATCGGCCGGCTATCTGATGGTGGGGTCGAAATTGAACGTCGCCGCGTTCGTGCACAAGCACCTGATCGACGTGGGCGCGCTCAGTAATGTGGATTGGGACGACGAACGCCACATGCCACCGGTGTTCAAGCGCGACTTCCGCATCGTGCACCGCACTGCGCCGGTGCCGCGTGCGGTGGAAATGGTGCGCGCAGGGATGGATCCGGTCGTGGAGCAGCGTCTGCGGGTAGTGTTGTTGCAGGCCGCCTCCGACCCCAAGGCCGGCCCGGCACTGAAACGCTTTTTCGATACCACCGGGTTTCGTCCGCTGGATCCCGCCAGCCGCCGACGTCTGCAAGAATTGAGCGCGGGCGTGCAACGCGTCAGGGATCACGTGGAATGACTCAGGTGCGCTTCGGCTTGCAGGCACGCTTTCTGTTGGTGATGGCGCTGACGCTGCTGCTGGTCGGTGCGATTCTGGCTTCGCTGCTGCAGCGACAAAGCGCGATGCAGCGCGAGGTGCGCGGCTTGAGTGCGCAGATCCTGCACGAACTGTTCGATCGCAGCCTGCGCACGCGCGGCGAAACGCTGGCGACCGAGCTGGCTTCCGGATTGGCCAACCCCTTGTATTACTCGGACCTGGGCGCGGTGGGCGCGCTGGTGCGCAATGCCTCGCGCCAGCAGGTGGTGAGCTATGTGCTGGTGTTTGACCGCCATGGCCGGCTGGTGCATGACGGCACGCCGACCTTGCAGCGTTACGGGCAGGCCATGACCGATCCGCTCGCCGCCAAGGCGCTGTCGGCGCAGGCGATGGTGTTGCAGTCCTCGCCGGAGGTGCTGGATGTGACGGTGCCGATCAAGATCGGCGACCAACGCATCGGTGGGGTGCGCGTGGGCATGTCGCGCGAGCGGGTGCGCAAGATCGAAACCGGCGCCAATCTCACCCTGGTGCAGAATCTCAACGCCATCGGCAAGCGCGATCTGGGCTGGTTGCTGGTCCTGCTGGCCGCGCTGGTCGGGCTGGGGGTGTTGCTGGCCATCTACGTGCAGCGCACGCTGGTGGCGCCGATCCGGTTGCTGGCGGCAGCGGCAAAGCAGATCGAACGGGGCGACTACGCGGTGCAGCTGCCGCCGCACCCGCGCAACGACGAGATCGGCGAGTTGATTTCCGCGTTCGGGCGCATGAGCGAAAGCATCGCCCGGCACGACCGCGAAGTGCGGCACATGGCCTACACCGACGCGTTGACCGGGCTGACCAACCGGCTGGGCTTTCGCGAGGGTCTGGATCATCTGCTCCACACCGCGCGCAGCACCGGCAGCAAGCTGGCCTTGCTGTTTGCCGACATCGACGACTTCAAGCGCGTCAACGACACGCTTGGCCATGAGGCCGGCGACGAAGCCTTGCTGCAGTTCGCCAGCCGCATCAGCCGCGCAGTGTCCGCGCTGGGTGGCGACGATGCGATTCTGGCGCGCTTCGGCGGCGATGAGTTCGTGATCCTGCTGCAGAGTGGCGATGTCAGCCTGCTGGCGGCGCAACTGGCCGACCGGCTGGTGCACGAACTGAGCCGGCCGTTGAACGTGCAGGGCCGCGAGGTGTTCCTGGGGACCTCGATCGGCATCACGCTGTTCCCCGATGACGCGCGCGATGCCACCGCGCTGCTGAAGAATGGCGATATCGCCATGTACCAGGCCAAGGTGGCCGGCAAGAACTGCCATCGCTTCTACAGCCGCGCCGCCGACCACGCGGTGGAGCGCCGCGTGCACATGGAGCACGAGTTGCGCGGGGCCTGGGAACGCGACGAGCTGCGCCTGGTCTACCAGCCCATCTACCGCACCAGCGACCGCGTGCTGGTGGGCGTGGAAGTGCTATTGCGTTGGCAGCACCCGGCGTTGGGAACGATTGCGCCGTCCACCTTCATCGATATCGCCGAGCAGAGCGGCCTGATCGAGGTGATCGGCCCCAAGGTGCTGCGCGCGGCCTGCCTGGAGGCGGCGCAGTGGCCCGTGGTGGGCGAGGGCTTGTTCGTGTCGGTCAACGTTTCGCCGCGGCAACTGCGCAGCGGTGCGCTGATCGACACCGTGGCCGGGTGCCTGGCCGAGTCGGGGCTACCGGCCGCGCGCCTGCATCTGGAGCTGACCGAGACCGCGGTGATCGGCGACGAGATGATGGCTGCCAGCCTGCTCGACCAACTGCACCGCACCGGCGTGAAGGTATGGCTGGACGATTTCGGCACCGGCTTCTCCGGCTTGAGCCATTTGCGTCAGGTGCCCGTGGACGGGGTCAAGATCGACAAGAGTTTCATTGCCGACCTGCAGCGCGACCCGGACGATCTGGCACTGACCACCGCGATCATCAACATGGCGCACTCGCTGGGAATCACCGTGGTTGCCGAAGGCATCGAGCAGGAAGCGCAATTCAACCTGTTGCGCGAGCGCGGTTGCGACCTGGGGCAGGGCTACTGGTTCAGCAGGCCGTTGAGTCCTGCCGACATGGTCAAGCTGATCGCGGCGGGGTGAGTGCCGTCGGAGCGTGCCCGGGCGCAACGGGCTGTACTGGATAAGGCTCCATCGCCCCGGTGTGCTCCTGCAAGGCGCATGTCCGGGTCGTTGCAGCGGTCATCGCCAAAGACTTCGCGAAGTGCCCGATAACAGCGTATGAGCGCACCTGGGCGCGATTGGGCGTTACCGGTACAGCTTCATCGCGCCCCGGGGGGCGCTTCTACAACGGATTGGACTGAGCCGAGGGCTGTTACAACGGCCGCTTACCGGTATCGCCGGGAATTTCGCGCACCAGCCGCGGGACCAGGTAGCCGGACAGGCGCGCGGCCAGCTCGGCATGCAGCGCGCGCGCGCGGGCATCGTCCACTTCGAAGTGCGCCACCCCGGCGACCCGGTCGAGCTGATGCAGGTAGTAGGGCAGCACGCCGGCGGCGAAGCTGCGCTCGCTGAGCGCCGCCAGCGCATCCACGCTGTCGTTGACGCCATGCAACAGCACGGCCTGGTTGAGCAATTGTGCGCCGGTGTCGCGCAGCCCCTGCACGGCGGCGTCCACCGCGGGGTCGAATTCATTGGCATGGTTGGCATGCAGGACGAATGCCACCGGCCACGGCAGGCCGCGCAGCCAGGTCTGCAGGGGCGCATCCACGCGCTCGGGCAGCACGATCGGCAAGCGGCTGTGGATGCGCAGGCGCTTGAGATGCGCAATGGCGCCCAGGGCGTCGGTGAGTTCGGCCAGCTTGGAGGTGGCCAGCGAAAGCGGGTCGCCGCCGGAAAGCAGCACTTCCTCGATGCTTGGGTCGGCGGCGATTGCGGCGACGGCGTCGCGCCAGCCATCGCGCGCAGCGGTCTGTTCGGCATACGGAAAGTGGCGGCGGAAACAGTAACGGCAGTGCACCGCGCAGCTGCCGGTGGCGATCAGCAGGGCGCGGCCGCGATATTTCTGGATCACCCCGGCAGCGGTCCTGGCGGCGGCATCGCCCACCGCATCCAGGCCAAAGCCCGGTACCGGCTGCATCTCAGCATCCAGCGGCAGCACCTGGCGCAGCAGCGGGTCGTCGAGGTCGCCATGGCGCATGCGCGTCACAAAGGCGTGCGGCACCCGCAACGGGAACTGCGCGGCGGCGGCATCGCTGATGGCCGCCGCCTGCGCATCCAGGCCCAGCAGCTGCAGCAGCACGCGCGGGTCGCGCACGGCGTCGCGCCACTGCTGCTGCCAGCGCGCTGGCTGCGGGGCGGGGGGCGGGGATGGCTGTAAGGCGAGGGGGGCTGCGGTTATCATGTGCGGTCACAAAACCAAATGCCCGCCGGTTGCGGCGGGCGCCCCATTCTAATCCGACCTGCCACTGCGTGGCGGGTCGTGGTCTTATCGAGGAGCTGCACCATGGCCACTGTTGGCATGAACGACGTCAAGAACGGCATGAAGATCCTGGTCAACAACGAGCCGGCGGTCATCACCGAGACCGAATACGTCAAGCCGGGCAAGGGCCAGGCCTTCACCCGCATGAAGTACCGCTTCATCAAGTCCGGGCGCGTGGTCGAAATGACCATGAAGGCGACCGACGATGTGGAAGTGGCCGACGTGGTCGATACCGACATGCGCTACCTCTACAGCGATGGCGAGTACTGGCACTTCATGGACCCGGAAACCTTCGAGCAGGTGCAGACCGACAAGGCCGGCATGGGCGGCGCCGACAAGTGGCTCAAGGGCGAGGAAGATTGCATCGTGACCTTGTGGAACGGCACCCCGATCTGGGTGCAGCCGCCGAACTTCGTCGAACTGAAGATCACCGAGACCGACCCGGGCGTGCGCGGCGATACCTCCGGCGGCGGCGGCAAGCCGGCCACCCTGGAAACCGGCGCGGTGGTGCGCGTGCCGCTGTTCGTCAACCAGGACGAAATCATCAAGGTCGACACCCGTTCGGGCGAATACTCGGCGCGCGTCAAGTAATCCAGATGCGCCTGGGACGCCGGTCCGGTCGAGCGGTACGCAGCGCCAGTGTCCTGATGGCGCCAGGAGCAGCTGACAAGACGACTGCGCCGCTGCCAGGCTTGGGTGGCCGGTGTGTGGAAGCTGCGTGTGCCACGGGTACGCCGCCGGTCCCGTGGGTCTCCGGCAGTCACCCGACGGCCATTCGCGTCGCGTTGCTGGCCGGGCTGAGCGGCCTGCTGGCGGCCTGCCCGGTGTTTGCACAAACCGCCGGCGCCACCGCCTGCGACGCGCAGAGCGTGGCGGCGGTGGCAGTTGGTGCGGCGTCCGGCGCGGCAGGTGCGGTGCCGGTCGACCGTGCCGTGGCGCAGACCTGCAAGCCGTGGCCATACGACCCATCGATACGGCTGGCGGCCATTGCGTTCGCCAGCGATGCCACCATTGAGGCAGGCGAACGCAACCTCGAGTTGCGCGTTGCCATGCTCGATGCCCGCACTGCCCAGGTCGTGGCGTTGTACACGCAGGACATGGGCGAGGATGCCGGCTTCGAACTTGCTGCCGACAGTCTGCGCCTGGATACCGCACGCTATGACCTGGCGCAAGGCGTACGCGCAGTTGGCGTGGTGGTGCACAGCGTTGCGCGCGGTCCCAGTTGTCCGGATTTCGACAGCAACGATGCGCTGACCTTGCTGGTGCGCGAAGGGCGCCGGTTGCGCCCGGTGCTGCAGCGGGATCTGACGGTGTGGCGGCGGGTGGAAGGCGAACCGTGCAACTGGGGCGCGACGGGTGTGGTGACCGAGCGCGGCACGCTCATCCTGTCGATGGACGCGCCGGTCCACGCGGGCTATGCCGACATCGCACTGACTGCCAACCTGGTGACCTCCACCACCGTCAAGGATGCCGAGGACATCGAGCGCACCCACCGCCAGCGCCAGGTGCTGCGCTACGACGGCACCCGGTATGTGCCTGTGTCACGCTCCGACGACTCCTGGCCGTTCGGCAACTAACTTCAATGGATCCACTCATGACCAATGCCCCGCCCGAACCCTGCGACCTGCTGATCGAGGCCGGCTATGTCGTGCCGATCGAACCGCATGCGGTGGTACTGGAAGACCACGCGGTCGCGGTCAGTCACGGCGTCATCGTTGCCGTGCTGCCGGTTGCCGAAGCACGCGCACGTTTTGCGCCCAAGCAGACCGTGTCGCGGCCCGACGCCGCGTTGATGCCGGGCCTGGTCAATGCGCATACGCATAATCCGATGACGCTGCTGCGCGGCGTCGCCGACGACCTGCCGCTGATGGTGTGGCTGCAGCAGCACATCTGGCCGGTGGAAGCGGCGGTGATCGGGCCGGAATTCGTGGCCGATGGCACCACGCTGGCCATCGCCGAAATGCTGCGTGGAGGCACCACCTGCGTCAACGAGAACTACTTCTTTGCCGATGTGCAGGCGGCCGTTTACAAGCAGCACGGCTTCCGTGCGCTGGTGGGCGCGGTGATCATCGATTTCCCGACCGCCTGGGCCTCCTCGGACGACGAATATTTCGCGCGTGCCGGCGAGTTGCACGACCAGTGGCGCGACGATCCGTTGATCAGCACCGCGTTCGCCCCGCATGCGCCGTACACCGTGAACGATGCCAACTTCGAACGCGTGCGCATGCTGGCCGACCAGCTCGACATTCCGGTGCATCTGCACACGCACGAAACCGCGCAGGAAGTGGCCGATTCGATCAAGCAGTACGGCCAGCGCCCGCTGGCGCGGCTGGATCGCCTGGGCCTGGTCAACGACCGCCTGATCGCGGTGCACATGACCCAGCTCACCGATGCGGAAATCCATCTGTGCGCCGAGCGCGGCGTCAGCGTGGTGCATTGCCCCGAATCCAATCTCAAGCTCGCCTCGGGTTTTTGCCCGGCGTGCGCGCTGCAGCGTGCCGGCGTGAATCTGGCCATCGGCACCGATGGCTGCGCCAGCAACAACGACCTGGACATGTTCAGCGAGAACCGCACCGCCGCGATCCTGGCCAAGGCCGTGGCCAACGATGCGACCGCGCTGGATGCGGCCACCACCTTGCGCGCGGCCACGTTAGGCGGCGCGCGTGCCTTGGGCTTCGGCGACAGGATTGGCTCGATCGAGGTCGGCAAGCAGGCCGACCTGGTCTGCGTGGACCTGGCCGCGCTGGAAACCCAGCCGCTGCATCATGTGTTGTCGCAGTTGATCTACGCGGCCGGCCGCCATCAGGTCACCGATGTGTGGATCGCCGGCAAGCCAAAACTGGTGCAGCGCGAGCTCATCGACATGGATACCGCCGCCCTTCTCGCCAACGCGCGGCAATGGCGCGACCGCATCCGCACCGTCCGCGCCTGAGCGCGCGTCACCGCATCACGGAGCCCCCCGCATGAATTCGAATACGCACGCCAAATCCAGCAATTTCCATCAGAGCGAGCTGGATAAATTCGCCGCGCTGGCCAACCGCTGGTGGGATGCCGACGGCCCGCAGAAGCCGCTGCATGCGCTCAATCCTGTGCGGCTGGAGTACGTGTCCGCGCGGCTGGAACTTGCCGGTGCACGCGTGCTCGACGTCGGCTGCGGTGGCGGCTTGCTCAGCGAATCGATGGCGCGCCTGGGCGCGCAGGTGACTGCGATCGACCTGGCGCCGGAACTGGTCAAGGTGGCGCGTCTGCACAGCCTGGAATCGGGCGTGCAAGTCGACTATCGCGTGCAATCGGTGGAAGACCTGGCCGCCGAACAACCGGGCAGCTTCGATGCGGTGACCTGCATGGAAATGCTCGAACACGTGCCGGATCCGACCGCGATCATCCGTGCCTGCGCCAGCCTGCTCAAGCCGGGCGGCCAGCTGTTCCTGTCCACGCTCAACCGCACCCCAGTCGCGTTCGCGCTGGCGGTGGTGGGCGCCGAATACATCGCGCGCCTGCTGCCCAAGGGCACGCATCACTACAAGGATTTCATCAAGCCGGCCGAGCTTGCGGCATGGTTGCGCAACGCCGGGCTGCAGCTCGAAGACGTCAGCGGCATGCTGTACGAGCCGTGGCGCAATCGCGCCCGCCTGTCTTCGCGTACCGAGGTGAATTACCTGGCGTATGCGGTGAGGCCGTGATGGGCGGGGATTCGGGAATCGGAAATCGGCAATCGCAAAGGCGGTTGGCTGAGGGCTTGAGATTTTCTCGTTTCCGGTGGAGTGCATGCAGTTGCATGCCCGTGGCGCTGTGGTGAGTTTCCCGCGCGCGGTGTTGTTCGATCTGGATGGCACCTTACTGGACAGCGCGCCGGACATGCTCGCCACGGTCAACGCGATGCTGGATGTGCGTGGGCGTGCGCCGGTTGCGTTGGCTTCGCTGCGCCCGGTGGTCTCCAAAGGTGCGCGTGCGATGCTCGGCGTGGCCTTTGCCGAGCTCGATGCCGCGGCGTGCGTCGCGCTGGTGCCGGAGTTCCTGCAGCGCTACGAAGGCTTGATCGGCACGCAGTCGCAGCTGTTTGATGGCATCGAGCAGATGCTGGTGCGGCTGGAGGACGCCGGCTGCGTTTGGGGCATCGTCACCAACAAGCCCGAATATCTGGCGCGCCTGATCCTGCCGCAGTTGGGCTGGGAGCAGCGCTGCGCAGTGCTGATTGGTGGCGACACGCTGGCCGAGCGCAAGCCGCATCCGTTGCCGCTGGTGGTAGCCGCCCAACGCATCGACGTTGCAGCTGCGCACTGCGTGTATGTCGGCGACGATGAGCGCGACATCGTGGCTGCGCGCGCGGCGGCGATGCCGTCGGTCGCGGCGTTGTGGGGTTATCGTCTGGACGACGACGACCCGACGCGCTGGCAGGCCGATGTGCTGGTCGAGCAGCCGCAGGCGCTTTGGAATCCGGCAACGTGGCCGCAGATCTGATCTTTCTTGGTATTTTTCTGGACCCGCCATGAGCCAATCCAGCGCGCTCGACAGTTTTCTCGACAAGTGGGCAACCCGCTGGCCGGAATGGTCGGTTGCCGAACCGTTCGTGCCCGAGCCGCATCGCCGCCTGGCAGTTGCCTGGTTCGCGTTGCTGCAGGAATGGGAAGACATCATGAACATCGCCGGCGACCCGTTGCCGGCCGACGCCAAGCTGGCGTGGTGGCAACAGGAGCTGCGTGACTGGTCGAGCCAGCGCTCGCGGCATCCGTTGGGACGCGTGCTTGAGCCAGTGCGTGCGCCGTGGTCACAGCTGGCCGACACCTTGCCGGCCATGCAGGCCGCGCGCGTCCAACCGCAATCGCTGCAGCACGCGCTAGGGGCATTGCGCACGTTCGCCGAGGCGGTGGTTGCGGTGGAAGCGGTGCTGTTCGCACGGGCACGGCCTGGCGATGCCACTGCGGTGGCGGTGCAATGGCTGGATGCACGCCAACGCGTGGCCGGCGACGGCGCAGCGCCCGGTGGCGTTGCCACGTCCGCCTGGCGCACGCAGCTGTTGCAGGCCTGGCCGCGCAAAGTCGCGTTGGCGCGGCCGCACCGGGTGTGGTCGCGTCTGGCACGGCTGCGCTTGCAGCGCGAGCTGGCGGGCAAGCCTGCCTACCCACCGCCGGTGCAACAGCTATGGCATAGCTGGCGCGCAGCCAGCGGCGCGGACTGAGCGCACAAGCGATACACGGCCACATGGCTGCAATGTGTACGCCCAACAGGGTGTCCAGCGGGCTGCCGGCAGGCCCGTTGCATTTTTGGGTTCGGACCGATGGCATACTGCGACCGGCAGGCCGCAGCAAGCGTTGCATGCGTATGCGACTGCGTGGCGCTCAGCACGCTGGATTCAAATCGGCGAATCCGGCAGCACCGAGTGATAGGCAATGAAGGCGTCATTGCATTGCAGTGGCGTGCCCGGGCCGGGTTTGCCTTGTAGCTGCACATCGTTGGGCACCGATTCGGTCAGCTGATCGTAAAAGCTCACCGGGCCGCCTTTGAAGGTGAAGTGCGTCGCGCCCGGATTGCTCGCAGGCCCACCGAAATGCGGCTGCGCGAAGCTGACCTTGCCGCCTTCCAGCACGACATTGTCCAGCGAGAGGGTGATCGGCCGGGTAGTGCCGGCATCGCGGTACCCATAGAAACTCAGTTCGCCGCCACCCAGGGTGGTCGAACCCAGCGAATGCACGTTGCTGAGCGAAATGCCGTCGAACTGCGGCTGGTTGTCGCGGGTGGCCGCGTTGGCGTAGTTGGCATCGAATACCAGCGGCCGCGCAACCCCGCGCATGCAGATGTTCTCGAAGCTGATGTCGTAGACCTGGCCGCCGCGTGAGGCATCGGACTTGATGCGCAGGCCATTGCCCGAGTAGGGATCGCGCTGCGCATCGTTGGCATTGAAGCCGTCGATGCTCAAGCCACGCACGGCAATATGGCGCATACCCGAATCGGTTTCGCTGCCCAGCGAAAAGCCATGGGTGTAGTAGAGCTGGTTGTAGGCGAACAGCATGTTTTCCGAGGCAATGCTGCGCTTGCTGTTGGCATGCGCCTTGATCGCCACACCATCATCGCCGGTGCCGATGTACGAGTACGCCAGCAGCACATTCTTCGACTGGCCCGGGTCAAAGCCATCTGTGTTCTTGGCAGTCTCCGGTGTGAAGCAGGTCGCGTGCGGATTGACGTCCGGGGTGCTGCCTGCCGGGCATCGATAGCCGGGACGCGAATAGACGAGGCTGGGCGCCAAAATCTTGATGCCCCACGCGGTCAGGCCCACGACGTTGTCGCTGATGACATGGAAGTTGGGCGAGTTTTCCAGGGTGATGTCGTACAAGGTGACGTTGGTGCTGTCGTCGATCTGCAGCAGGCGCGGCACGTGCTGACTCAAGCCCTTGGTGACGTTGAGATAGGCAAGATCCCACCAGCTGGCTTTGCCGGCATTGGGTCCGGCAGTGAGCGTGCTGCCGCCACGGCCATCGATCTTGCCGGCGCCGACAATGGCGCTGTTGGCGGTGTCGGAGAGATGGATCAGCGGGCTACACGACTTGGCCTTGTCGCTGGTGGCGGTGCCGCAGGTGCCCAGGCCGTTGTCGTAGTCTTGCGGATTGCGCGAGCCGAACAAGGTGACCCCGCGGTCGATCCAGAGCGTGACCCCGCTTTTGATTGTCAACGGCCCACTGAGCACGCCGGATTCGCCGGCATCGCCGGGGACAAGATGCACTGCGCTGCCGGCAGGGCAATCGTCGATGGCCGCCTGCAGGCGCGCGGTGTCGCGCTTGGAGTGGGCCGGATCCTGATCCAGCGCGTCCAACGACCCGGCCACTGGCATCAGTGCGGCTTTGAGCGTTGCGCAGATCTGCGTCGGCAAGGTCGGCTGCTGGACGACGCCCCAACGCGTGGAGATGCTGTGCGCGGTGTCGGGCACATCCTGTCCGTGCGGCCGCGCTGCGCTGGCCTGCAAGCTTGTCATGCCGAACAAGGCAAGCGTCAGTGGTGCGATGGCGGGAAAGGTGAAAGGAGATCGCATTGGGGGGAGTGCTCCGATGGGGCGCGGCGACGGTGCGATTTACGCGCAGCAGCGATACGTTGCATGAGAGCCGGGTCACCGTGCCTGTGCGCCGGGCTTGCACTGCAGGTATCGCCGTTGCGACGTCGATTACGCAAGCAAGCGGCAAGCCTGGCGCCGCATGTGGGCGGCCGACGTCGGAGAAGCGAACTCGACGCCGCGTCCCCGAAGTCGTCAATGCAGTGCCCATTCCAATCAAGCGCTGCCATCGGACGCGCGCATGCGCGGTTAAAACACCATCGCCTGTTGGCACACCGCATCACGCGGATTGCCAACAGGCGATGAGTCCCGGTGCTACACCGAAACGTTGCTGCCAGGACGCTACAAAAATGCAGCTGTGGTGGCGATTGGTCAGTCGGCGGCCCCGGCCCCGGTATTGCCGTACTCGTAGAAACGATTCGCCGAATTGGTGCAGTTGCTGCTGCAATACGGGCGGCCGACCGTCGATGCATTCCATGGCGCGGTCTTGCGGATATGGCTGCCCAGGGTCGAATCACGCACCGTCACCTGGCCGTTGGGCGAGGTGCCGTTGACGTAGGCGCTCAGGCTGCCGACGCTTTCGTCCCAGGCACGCCCAAGATAGGTGTTGTTGTCCGGAGAGCCGGAGACGCCGGTAAAGCTGCTGTTGATCGCCAGGAATCCATAGCTGCTGCCAGGGCGCGTGCTGGGGGCAAAAATATAGCCGCCGCGGCTGCTGCCCAGGCGTGCGCCGGTGGAACGGATAGTGGCGCCATCGAAAACACCGACACCGGAGCCGAAGATGAAATCGACATCGCCCTCGATGGTGCTGTTCTTGAAATACGTACGGATCACATCGGACGCGCTGCTCGCGCTGATCAACAAGGTGTCCTGGTTGCCGGTCACCAGGACATCCTGGAAGTTGGCCTTGTCGCCACGCACCGCCAGCGCCACCGCCGATTGATTGTTGTCGGTGTAGGTGCCTTCCACATAGTTGTTGTCCACGCGCAGGTGGCGTGCCTCGAAATTCGCTGCGCGCACCGTGAACGTGGCGCTGTTGGAGGTGCCAACCGTGGTCGCCGATGCATTGCTCGCACAGGGGTGGCTTGCGGTGCCGGCTGGCTTGGGCGTGGGGTTGGCATTGTTGAAACGGATGACGGTGTCGCCGGTGTTGGTGCCCAGCCCGAACAGCGTCAGCGGTGGCGCATTGTTCGGCACGCAGACCAGTTCGGTGTAGATGCCCGCCTTGATGCTGATGTAGCGACGTGTCGTGCCGCCGGCAGCCACGGCAGCGTCGATGGCAGATTGCACGGTGCGGTAGCGGGTGGAGCCGTCGGCCGCCACTGCGTAGTCGGCACTGAGCAGGGCGACACCTGCGGTAGGGTTACAGTTGTCGGTCACCAATGCGCTGATCGGCCCGGCCTTGGCCAAGGCTTTGGCAATCGTATACGTGCTCGCTTCGCTACTGGTGAGTTGCGGCCGTGTGGCAGTGCCTGTCAGTGCTAGCGCAGTGGCGCTGACAAGGCTCAGCACTGCGGCCGCAAGACAGGTTGTACGGATGTGCGATGCAGACATGTGGTGCGCTCTCTCTGGAAGGGACGCGTGCGCAAGACGCTGCAAATGCCGGGCAATCCAGTAGCGCCCGCTATGCTGTTGCACGCTCGCCTGAAAAACGATCGCAACAGACTTCAGGCCGCTTGAGGATTCCAGGAAATACAGCGCAGGTGCAACGATGGTCGTTGCCATGCGCGGTTCTGGTTCGTGCCGCACTGGCGGCTGGCCGATCCTACTGCCGTGTTCGTTGTTGGGCCGATGATGTATCAGCCAATGTGCCGGAACTGCGAGTCGGTCACGCTTTGCAGCCTGTTACCGTCGCTTCAGGCCATGCGCGCGCGCCGAACTTATTGCGGTTGCACAACGACGGCGAGTGACGCCGCGTCCTCACATGCCGTGGGCGCAAGGCCTTTCAGACTGGCTCACC
This sequence comes from Xanthomonas sp. NCPPB 3569, assembly GCF_041475645.2. Classification (NCBI taxonomy): domain Bacteria; kingdom Pseudomonadati; phylum Pseudomonadota; class Gammaproteobacteria; order Lysobacterales; family Lysobacteraceae; genus Xanthomonas; species Xanthomonas sp. NCPPB 3569. Next base: position 2,021,959 of record NZ_CM192969.1, on the reverse strand, counting down.
CGCGTACCACGCGCATGTCAGGAATCGAAATGGCAGACACCAAAGAGTTGCAGGAAAAATTCTGGAAGGCGCTCAAATCCGATCGCACCGTGATGCTGGGACTGGACGGTGTCGAAGACGGCCACGCGCGTCCGATGACCGCACAGATCGAAGGCGATAGCGGTGGCCCGATCTGGTTCTTTACATCCAAGGACAACGCACTGATCGCCATGCTGGGGCAGGGACGCCGCGTCATCGGCGCTTTCAGCAGCAAGGGCCACGATCTGTTCGCCAGCATCAGCGGTTCGCTGCGCGAAGACACCGACCCGGCCATGGTCGATCGGTTGTGGAACCCATATGTCGCTGCCTGGTACGAGGGCGGCAAGACCGATCCGAACTTGGCGCTGCTGCGTCTGGACGCCGACCATGCGCAGATCTGGCTCAATGAGTCGAGCCTGCTGGCAGGGATCAAGGTGTTGTTGGGCGTAGACCCGAAGAAGGATTACCAAGACAAGGTGGCGGACGTTCCGCTGCGCTGAGATCTGGCCCTCCTACGCCACCGTCGAGGTGGCGTAGGCGGGCTGGTTGCGCGATTGGCAATGCTCACTGCTGTGCGACGGCCGCATTGCAACGCAAGCCCACCACGCGGTGCGTGCGGGCGCGTGCATTACTTCACAGCATCTCCACCTGCCCACTGGGCGGCCTTCCAATGGACGTGCGCCAGGCGTTCTGGCGGCCACCTGTGTTGCCATAGATTCCTGGTGGAAACCAGCGCCGGGTTGGTGCTGATCGATACCGGCTTTGGCCTGCGCGATGTCGCCGAGCCACGTGCCCGAGTCGATTTGCGTGCGCCCACGCCGCGGTGATCTGCGCTTCACCGCGCGCCAACGCACCGCAGCGCGATGATCTGCCACCGGCACAGCGCGCGTGGTTGTGCCGCCATTCCAGGAGATTGAACATGCAGCAGATCGAAATTGGCCAGATGGTGTTTCTACGCGATGGCGAAGTCGGTGTTGGTGCCGTCCGCGACATCCGCAACGATGGGGAAGAACTGGTCATCAATATCGAAAATGGCGGCGACTTCGTGCTGCCTGCATCGGTAGTGCGTGATGTGCATTCGGGTAAGGTGATGCTGGATGTGGACAAGCTTCCCGATGATGTACGTAACGCGCTACGGCATCCACATGACAACGAGCTGCAGACCAGCACCTATGCCGCCAGCGATGCGCAGGATGGGGCGTTGAAGTAGGGTCTGATCGCATCGTGAGCGGTGCCGACTCCTGGTCCGCACATGCTGCGCAACTCAGTCCGGCAACAAGAACGTGTGCGGCGCAGCATCGGCAGGGCCTGCCACCAGGGTAGGTTGTTCGGCTTCGTCCTTCAACTGCACGCCAGAGAGCTTGCGGCGAAATGCTTCGCGCAGCAGATACCCCAGTTTGTGGGTCGCCTCGGCGTAGCTCAGTCCTTCGGCGCGAATGTTGGAGATGCAGTTGCGCGCTGCGTCGGTGAGCCCGACACGGGGCATGTAGGTGAGATACAGGCCCAGGCTGTCGGGCGAGCTCAGGCCCGGCCGTTCGCCGATCAGCACGATCACCGCGCGTGCGGCGAGCAGTTCGCCAACCTCATCGCCGATTGCCACGCGCCCTTGCGCCACCAGCACCACCGGCGCGAGTGACCAGCCTTCTTGCGATGCCAGCGCATCGATCTGCTCGAACATGCGCGCCGCATGCCGATGCACGGCCAGCGCAGACAGCCCGTCGGCGATGACCACCGCAACATCATGTCCGCCGCCATGCACCGCCGTGAGGCCGCGTAACTGGGCGGCGGCATCTTCGGCCAGGCGCCGCCCCAGATCCGGACGTTGCAGGTACTGATGGCGATCGGCCGCAGCGCTCTGCAGCAGGATGCTGCTGCGCCCGCGTCGCTCCAGGGCGGCCTGCAGCGGTGCCGGGTCGAATGGCAGATGCACCGCATCGCGTGCCTGCGCGTGCGCCAGCTGGAACTCCAGGTGCGCGTCTGTCGGCAGGCTGGTGCCCACCCGGCCCAAGGCAATGCGCGCGGGCGTCAGTTGGCGCAGTTGCGCCCAGGCATCGCGTGGCGGTCTGGAGGGTGCGCTCATGGCGCCGTTCTACCGCTGGCCTGTGCCAATGCACGCCGAAATGGCGCCGGTACCTCGCTGCCGAGTTCGAAGCGGCCATCGCGCAGCCGCAGGATGTCGTGCTGCTCCAGCCACTGCTCGAATTCGGGCGCCGCGCGCAGGCCGAGTGCCTGGCGCGCATACAGCGCATCGTGAAACGAGGTGGTCTGGTAGTTCAGCATCACATCGTCGGAGCCGGGAATGCCCATGATGAAATTGATGCCGGCCGTGCCGAGCAGGGTGAGCAACATATCCATATCGTCCTGATCGGCTTCGGCATGATTGGTGTAGCAGATGTCGCAGCCCATCGGCACGCCGAGCAGCTTGCCGCAGAAGTGATCCTCCAGCCCGGCGCGGATGATCTGCTTGCCGTCGTAGAGATATTCCGGGCCGATGAAGCCCACCACGGTATTCACCAGCAGCGGTTTGTAGTGGCGCGCCACCGCATACGCGCGCACCTCGCAGGTCTGTTGATCCACGCCATGGTGCGCATTGGCCGGCAATGCGCTGCCCTGGCCGGTTTCGAAATACATCACGTTGTCGCCGACGTTGCCGCGCCGCAACGACATGCCGGCCTCATAACCTTCCTGCAGCAAGGCCAGGTTGATGCCGAAGCTGGTGTTGGCCGCTTCGGTGCCGGCGATGGACTGAAACACCAGATCCACCGGCACGCCGCGGCCGATCGCCTCGATGGTGGTGGTGATATGCGCAAGCACGCACGATTGCGTGGGGATCTGATAGCCGCTGATCACCGCATCGAGCATGCGCAACAAGGCGGTGGTTGCGGCCAGACTGTCGCTGGCCGGATTGATGCCGATGACTGCGTCGCCGTTGCCGTACAACAGCCCATCCAGCACGCTGGCGGCAATGCCGGTGGCATCGTCGGTGGGGTGGTTAGGCTGCAAGCGCGTCGACAAGCGTCCGCGCAACCCCAGTGTGTTGCGGAAACGGGTGACGACCCGGGTTTTCTGCGCCACCAGGATCAGGTCCTGCACGCGCATCACTTTGGACACCGCGGCCACCATTTCCGGCGTCAACCCTGGAGCCAGGGCGGTCAATGCGGCTTCGTCGGCCTGCGCGCTCAGCAGCCAATCGCGAAAGCCGCCGACGGTGAGATGCGCCACCGCGGCGAACGCAGCGGCATCGTGCTGGTCGATGATCAACCGCGTCACTTCATCCGTTTCGTACGGCACCACTGCTTCCTGCAGAAAATGTCGTAGCGGTAGATCGGCAAGCGCCATCTGCGCGGCCACGCGTTGCAGGCCGGAGTCGGCGGCAAGCCCAGCCAACTGGTCGCCGGAGCGCGCAGGCGTCGCCTTGGCCAGCAAGGTCTTGAGGTCGGCAAACCGAAACTGTTCGCCACCGGCGGTGAAGGCGAAACCGCTCATCAGCTGGTGGCCGGGGTGTCGTGCTGGCTGCGCAGGCTGAGCACGCAGCACGCCGCGCCGAACAGCAGCAGACCCAGGAAGATCAGTGCCACGAGCGGGTTGAACCACACCATGGCCACCAGGCACACCAGCGCCAGCACCAGGGCGATGGCCGGCACCACCGGGTACCCCGGTGCGCGGAAACTCCGCTCCAGACCCGGTTCGGCGCGGCGTAGCTTGAACAGGCTGAGCATGCTCATCACATACATCACGATCGCGCCGAACACCGACATGGTGATCATCGCTGCGGTCAACGACATGCCCTGGATCTTGACCACGCTGTCGCTGCAGATCGCGGCAATGCCGATGACGCCGCCGGCCAGGATGGCGCGGTGCGGTGTGCGAAAACGCGACAGCCTGGCCAGCCCATGCGGCAAAAAGCCGGCGCGCGCCAATGCGAAGAACTGCCGCGAATAGCCCAGGATGATGCCGTGGAAACTCGCCACCAGCCCGAACAAACCGATCCACACCAGCATGTGCAACCAGGTGGAACTGTTGCCGACCACCGCCTTCATCGCCTGCGGCAGTGGGTCGTTGATGTTGGAGAGCTGGCGCCAGTCGCCGACGCCGCCGGCAAACACCATCACCCCAAGTGCCAAGATCACCAGGGTGAGAATACCGGCGATATAGGCGCGCGGAATCGTGCGTTTGGGGTCCTTGGCTTCTTCGGCCGCCATCGCGGCGCCTTCGATGGCCAGAAAGAACCAGATCGCAAACGGGATTGCGGCGAAGATTCCTGAGATGGCCGCCGGCCCGAACACATCGCTGCCGGCCCAACCATTGGCGGCGAAGCGCGCCACGCTGAAACCCGGCGCCACCACCCCCATGAACACCAGCAGTTCGATCACCGCCAGCAAGGTCACGACCAGCTCGAAGGTGGCTGCAATCGCCACGCCGACGATGTTCAAGCCCATGAAGACGAGGTAAGCGCCGATCGCGGCAATGCGCGGGTCCAGGGTCGGGTACTGCACATTCAGATACGCCCCGATCGCCATCGCAATGGCCGGTGGCGCGAAGACGAATTCGATCAGCGTGGCCAGGCCCGCCAGCATGCCGCCATAGGTGCCGAACGCGCGCAGGCTGTAGGCGAACGGCCCGCCTGCATTGGGAATGGCGGTGGTCAATTCGGTAAAGCTGAAGATAAAGCAGGTGTACATCACCGCGACCAGCAACGTGGTCACCAGGAAGCCGAGCGTGCCGGCGGTGCCCCAGCCGTAACTCCAGCCGAAATACTCGCCGGAAATTACCAAGCCCACGGCGATGCCCCCACAACTGCCAGGTGCCCAGGGTCGGTTTGAGGTGCTCGTTGCGCATGTCGCACATCTCCTGCTGTCGGGGGAGGGAGATGAAGCACGCCCGACGCCGAAGCGACGGACCGACCGTCAGCAGCCCAAGCGCCTACGTGCAGCGACGCGCGACGGTCGTTCCGGTTATACCGCAACGGCCGCTGGCGGACACACGCACGACGGGTAGGTCGCCGCCGACCGGGTATGCAGCGTTCCGGCGCAATGGTCGTGGGTTGCGTTTTTTTCTTTTGGCGCCGCAGGGTGTGGCGCGTTGTTGAATTGAGGGGGCCTGATCCAGTCGCGATGCATCCAATAGTGGGGTCATCGCAGGATGACTCTGCAGCCGCACGCTAAGGCGGATCGGGATCATGGTCCATCAACGGGGCGGGGATGCGACCATTCGGTGTCATCCCGCTCACGACTGCCGGTAGTTGGGGCGCGCCGGTTCCGTCACGGCCCAGCCGGCTGCATGAACTCGATGGAAATATGGTCCGGACCAGACACGTAGGCGGTGAGCGTTCCTGTTCTCGGACCTCCCGGAATCGGCAGCGGCTTGCCCTTTGCCTTCCATCCGGCGGCCTCGACACGGGAGATGGCCGCATGGATGTCCCGGACGGTCAGCGCCAGATGGGCGGCCCCGATCGCACCCGCGCTGTCCGGCGACTGCCCATTCCGACGACCGTTGGAATACTGCAGCAACTCGACGATGAATCCGTCCGGAGCCTTCACGATTGCCGTTCGCACGCTCGGATCATCCACGCCGGTGACCTGATGCAGGAAATCGCCGCCCATCTGTGCCTGTCGTTCGAGCGTAAACCCCAGGGCCTCGGTCCAGAACCGGATAGCCTCGTCAAGCGATGAAACGGCAAACCCGATGTGATCGACGCTGGTCACGCCTGCATTGCTATCCACTGTGGCGGCTCCGTTCCAGTACGTCCGAGACGCGATAATTTGTGTGAGGGAAGCTAGAGCCAGCAGAAGACCGCTGGCTAAGCAGGCTCTTATAGGAAGCGTAGGACAGCGTCCTCAATGCCTCCGCACGTCAACGAGGCGATCTTTCGAACGCTCTACTTCGTCCGCTCAAGCACCAGCAACGGATCGATGCGGGTGTCGAACCAGTTCATCCCCCAATGCAGATGCGGCCCGGTGGCACGCCCGGTGGCACCGACCGCGCCAATCACCTGGCCTTGCTCGACCCGATCGCCCACTTTCACGTCGATACGCGACAAGTGCAGGAAATTCGAGCTCACGCCAAAGCCGTGATCCAGCAGCACCGTGCCGCCGGTGAGATACAGGTCCGGCGCCGCGAACGTCACTACGCCGGCCGCCGGCGCCTTCACCGGGGTGCCAGTGGGCACGGCGATGTCCATGCCCGAATGGCCGGCGCCGGGCTGGCCGTTGTACACGCGTGCATTGCCGAAGCGGCCGCTGATGCGACCCTGCACCGGCCAGATGAAGGGTTGGGCGAAATCGGTGCGTGCATCGTCGCGGTCGCGTGCGGCGGTGACCTGCGCCTGCTCGCGCTTGATCCGTTCGGCGATTGCCGGCGGTGGGTTGACTGTTTTGGGCGGCACGCCGTTGACGCGTTCGATCGGCCAGTCGCGCGGCGTCACTGCGATGCTCACGGTCTGCGTGCTGCCTCCGGGCGGGGTGATCTGCACCTGCAATGGCCCGGTGGCATCGCGGCCGATACCGAACACCACGCTTCCATAACCGCTCACCCGCAAGCTGCGGCCGGCGTATTGCACCTTGCTGCCAGCCGGCACCTTGCCGATCACCAGCGCACCTTGCGAGGCGCTTTGCGGAAACACGGCATCAGTCGCGGCGGCCGCACTCTGGGCATCTGCAGCACCTGCCGCTAGCACGACCGGCGCCAGGAGCAACCAGGCGCCAAACAGGGCTGCGCGCATCAGCGGTCGAAGGTCAGGCGCCGGCCGGCAGCGCTGCCCACCAGTTGTTCGCCGTCCCACACCTGCTGGCCGTTGACCCACGTTGCAGCGATACGCGAACGGAAGGTGGTGCCCTCGAATGGCGACCAGCCGCACTTGGACAGCACCTGCTCACGCTTCACGGTGAACGGGGTGTTGTCGATCATCACCAGGTCGGCGAAATAGCCTTCGCGCAGGAAGCCACGCTCTTGCACATCGAACAACTGTGCCGGCGCATGCGCGAACTTCTGCACGACACGGGTGATCGGCAACTTGCCTTCGTGCACCAGCTCCAGTGCCGCGACCAGCGCGTACTGCACCAGCGGCAGGCCCGAGGGCGCCTGCGCATAGGGCTTGTGCTTTTCTTCCCAGGTATGCGGGGCATGGTCGGTGGCGAGCACGTCGATGACATCTTCGGCCAGCGCATCGATCAGCGCCAGGCGATCTTCGGCATCCTTGATCGCCGGGTTGCACTTGATCAGGTTGCCCAGTCGTGCGTAGTCGCTGCGATCGAAGCGCAGGAAGTGGATGCAGGTCTCGGCGGTGATGCGCTTGCGTAGCTTGCCGTCGGCATCGACCAGCGGGCCGGCTTCGAACAGCGACAGCTCGTCGGCGGTGGAGATGTGCAGCACATGCAGACGGGTGTTGTGCTTGCGCGCCAGCGACACCGCCAGCTGCGAAGACTTCAGGCAGGCCTGACGCGAACGGATGTCCGGGTGCATCTCCGGTGTCAGCGCATCGCCGTATTTTTCCTTGTACTGCGCCATCGTCGCATCGATGGTCGGGGTGTCTTCGCAATGCGTGATGATTGGCGTGGGCGCGTCGCGGAAGATCGCATCCAGCGTTTCGGGGTTATCGACCAGCATATTGCCGGTGGAGGCGCCCATGAACACCTTGATGCCTGGCGCGGTCTTGGGGTCCAGCGACTGGATATGGACCAGATTGTCGTTGCTGGCGCCCATATAGAAGCCGTAGTTGGCCCAGGCGCGCCCGGCAGCGGCGTCGTACTTGGCCTGCAGTGCGGCGGCATCCAGCGTCGGCGGATTGGTGTTGGGCATGTCCATGAAGCTGGTCAGGCCACCAGCCACCGCGGCGCCGGATTCGGTCGCGATGTCGCCCTTGTGGGTCAGGCCAGGCTCACGGAAGTGCACCTGGTCGTCGATCATGCCTGGCAGCACCCAGCGTCCGGCGGCGTCCACCACGGTATCGCCAGGGGCAGGGGCGATCTTGTCGTCGATCTTGGCGATGCGGCCGCCCTCGATCAGGAGATCGGCGTCGAACTCTTTGCCTTCATTGACCAGGCGGGCATTGACGATGACGGTTCGGCTCATGGATGGGGTCCTTTGCAGCTGCAGGAAGAAGACGGGCAGGGCGAGGCGGGTGCATCGGGCACCGGATCGAATCCGCCCGGATGGAAGGGATGACAGCGGCCGAGCCTGCGTGCGGCAAGCCAACTGCCGCGCAGCGGGCCGAAGCGGCCGATGGCGGTCATCGCGTAGTCCGAGCAGCTGGGTGCAAAACGGCAACGCGGCCCGAGCAGGGGGCTGATGACGAGCTTGTAGACGCGCAGCAGCGCGATGAGCAGGCGTGAGATCACTTGCCAATGATATGCCACTTGCATTAATAGGTGGTTGCCGGGGGTCCGTGGGGTACGTTATAAAGGCCCGCTTTCCCGGGCCCCGGGGGAACCAAGGATGAGCGTTTCGTGGCTGCTAAAAAACCTGCAAAAAAGGCCGTAGAGGCCGCCAAGAAGTCCGCCAAACCCGTTGCGAAAAAGGCAGCGACGTCCGCTGCTGCGAAACCGGCCGCAAAACCGGCGACCAAGCAGTCGGCTGCCAAGAAGGCACCCGCGAAGAAGGCACCTGCGACGAAGACCGCTGCCAAGCCGGCGCCGGCTTCCAAGACCGCCGCGTCCGTAGCCCCCAAGTCAGTGAAACCCGTCGCCAAGCCTGCTGCCAAGCCGGCGGCGAAGAAGGCAGCCCCGGCTGCCGCCAAACCGGCCGCCAAGCCGGTGGCGTCCAAGTCCGTACCGAAGCCGGCCACCAAGCCGGCTCCGGCCAAGTCAGTCCCGGTCAAGGCTGAAAAGCCCGCGCCCGCACCGGTCCCCAAGGCCGTCCCTGCGAAGCCGGTAAAGCCTGCGACCCCGTCATCTAAGAATCCCGTGCCCGTTTCGAAATCTTCCGCAAAAACGCCAACCAAAACCGAAGCCCCCGCCAAGCCTGCTGCGACCCGTCCGGTCGGCAAGGTGGCCGTGGCCGTGACGTCCAAGCCGTCCAGCGCGGCTCCCAAGACCAAGTACAAGGTGGTCGAGTACAAGACCGACGAAGCAACCGGTCGCCCGATCCTGCCGCAGGGCTACAAGCCTTCCGCGGACGAGGAGTACATGAACAAGTTGCAGCAGGAATATTTCCGCCAGCGTCTGCAGAGCTGGCGCAACGAGATGGTGGAGGAATCCAAGCAGACCATCGAAAACCTGCGCGAAGAAGTGCGCGATATCGGCGATGAAGCCGAACGCGCCACCCGCGAGACCGAAAACTCGCTGGAACTGCGTGCCCGTGACCGCGCCCGCAAGCTGATCTCCAAGATCGACAGCACGCTCAAGCGTCTGGAAGACGGTGATTACGGCTACTGCGTGGACACCGGAGAAGAGATTGGCCTAGACCGCCTGGAAGCGCGCCTGACTGCCGAGCGCACCATCGACGCCCAGGAGCGTTGGGAGCATTTGCAGAAGCAGCAGGGCGACTGACCGTCCGCCTGGCTCATGAAGACCCCGCCATGTGCGGGGTTTTTTTATGGACGCCTGATCCGTTGCATCGGTACCTGGTCAGTCAGCGCACGTCGGCGAACCGCCGTCGCGCGCAGTTGAATGACGGCACCTGGTCGCGGCTCGCGGCACGAATGTCTTTGCTCCAGCGCGACGCAGTGGGCCGGCAATCGCGCGATTGCGCAGCTCACTGCAGATCGCGCAGGTCCAGCTTGCGCAGGCGCGGCGCCTTCCAGGCGGTGGTGGCCACCACGCCCAGGGTGACGCAGCCGCCGATCACCACCGCAGGCACTAGCCCGACCAGGCGCGCCATGACGCCGTCGTAGAATGCGCCCAGCTCGTTGGACGAGCCGATGAAGATGCCATTGATCGAAGACACCCGGCCACGCATGGCATCGGGGGTGGCCAACTGCAGGATGGTCTGGCGCACCACCACCGAGACGCCGTCGCACATGCCGTACACCAGCAGGATCGCCGCGGACAGCCAGAAATGGCGCGACAGTCCGAAGGCGATGGTGCAGAGCCCGAAGCCGGCCACCGACAGCAGCAGCACGCGCCCGGCATTGCGCTGCAGCGGGTGCCGCGCCAGCCATACGCCAACCACGATCGAACCCAGCGCCGGCGCACCGCGCAGGATGCCCAGGCCTTCCGGGCCGTAGTGCAGGATGTCGTGGATGAAGGCCGGCAACATCGAGACCGCGCCGCCAAGCAGGACCGAAAACATGTCCAGCGCCATGGCGCCCAGCATGATCTGGTTGGACAGTACGAACCGCGCGCCTTCGGCGATGCTGCGGAAGATCGGCGCACGCGGGCCCTCGCTGACTGGCTCGCTGACACGCAACAACGCCAACGCCAGGATCGCCAGCATCGCCACGCTGGCGGCGACCCCGTAGGCCAGGCCCTTGCCGCCCCCAGCCGACCAGCACACCGCCCAGCGCCGGGCCGATCACCATGCCGGCCTGGAAGGTGACGCTGCCGATGCTGGCACCACGTGCGAATGCTTCGCGCGGCAGCGCCCGTGCAAACAAGGCGTTGTAGACCGGCGACAGGAAAGAGCGCGCCGCGCCGGTGAGCGAGATGGCGGCGTAGATCGGCCACACGCCTTTGATGGGCAGCCAGCCTTGCGTGATCGCCAACAGCAGCAGTGCGGTTGCGACCAAGCCGAGCACGGCCACCATGCCCAGCCGGCGGCGCGGCAGGTGATCGACCAGGTAGCCGGCAAAGGGGGCGATGCAGAAGAACGGCAGGATTTCAGCCAGGCCGATCAGCCCCAGCGAGAGCGGGTTGCCGGTCATTTCATAGATATGCCAACCGACCGTCACCGCGACGATCTGGTAGGACAGCATCGCTGCCACGCGGTACAGCAGCACCAGGCCGAAGCCTGGATGGGCGAGCAGCGTCCGCAGCGAATCGGCGGGCGATGGGGCGGGCGTGCTCACTGCTGCGCGCGCGCGGTATCGCGGATGAAGGCCAGCATCGCTGCCACGCCGTTGCTGCGGGTCGGCGACAGATGCTTAGCCAGGCCGATTCCGGCGATGTAGTCAGGCTCGGTGGCCAGGATCTCTTGCGCGCTACGCCCCGAATACACGCGCAGCGCAAGGTAGATCAGCCCGGAGACAATGGCCGAATCGCTGACGGCATGGAAATCCAGCCGCTCGGCGTTGCCCTCCGGCACGATCCAGACCATCGATTGGCAGCCATGCAGGCGGTGCTCTTCGGTTTTCCACTGTTCCGGGAAGGCGGGCAACTTGCGTCCAAGGTCGATCAGGTACTGGTAGCGCTCGGACCAGTCGCCGAAAAAGGAAAACTCCTCGGCAATGGCGGCCTGCGCCTCGGCGGCAGTGGGTTCGAGCGGGAAGGGGGAGTTGGTCATCTAAGTTCCAGAATCGATCGCAAAAACTAAGGGCATCTGGTCAGAGCCCCTCTCCTTCCGGGAGAGGGGTGAGGGTATGGGCGAAGCCTCGTGGCTGTTGCACGTGGCTTCGCTCGCACCCTCATCCGGCGCTGCGCGCCACCTTCTCCCGGTGGGAGAAGGGTAGGTCATGCGCGTTGGGTGTGGAGGTGTGCAATTGAGGTTTCAGGGGATGAGCAGGTATCGAACTCAGGCATTGCCCCTCACCCATCGGGAGAGGGATTGGGTAAGGGTACGGGCGAAGCCTCATGGCTGGTGCACGTGGCTTCGCTCGCACCCTCATCCGGCGCTGAGCGCCACCTTCTCCCGGTGGGAGAAGGGTCGGTCATGCGCGTTGGGCGTGGAGGTATGCAAGTGCGGTTCAGAGGATGAGGGGAGTGGTGAACCCGGGTATTGCCCCTCTCCCATCGGGAGAGGGGTTGGGGTGAGGGTACGGGCGAAGCCTCGTGGCTGGTACAGGTGGCTTTGCTCGCACCCTCATCCGGCGCTGAGCGCCACATTCTCCCGACGGAATAGGAACGGTCAGGCGCGTTTCCAGCGTACGCCCTGCGGGGTGTCTTCCAGGACGATGCCCTCGTCGGCGAGCTGCTTGCGGATGGCATCGGCGCGGGCGAAATCCTTGGCTTTCTTCGCCGCGCTGCGCTCTTCGACCAGGGTAGTGATGCGGGCATCGTCGCCTGCGTCGGTGCCGCGCGAGAACCATGCAGCCGGGTCTTGTTGCAACAACCCCAACGCCATGCCGGCACCAAGCAACTTGGCGCGCGCGGCATGCAGCTCGGTCATGCGCGCCGGCGCTTGGCCGCTGTGCATCAGTTCGCTGCGCAATGCACGCGCATCGGAGGCGATGCTTGCCATGACGGACAAGGCCAGCGGCGTATTGAGATCGTCATCCAGAGCGGACTCCACCTCGGCGGGAATCGTCTTGGATGGTGCAAAGTCGCTGCCGCTTTCGGCTGCCAGCGCAGCCAGATCCCGCAACGTCCCATACAACCGGTCCAGCGTGTTCTTGGCCTGCTCGATCAACCCATCCGACCAATCCAGTGGCTGACGGTAATGCGCGCTCAACAGCGCATAGCGCAGCGCTTCGGGCGGATGCCTGGCGATGAGCTCGTGCACGGTTTCGATATTGCCCAGCGACTTGCTCATCTTCGCGCCGCTGAAATTGAGCATGCCGTTGTGCAGCCAGAAGCGCGCAAAGGTGGCACCGCCATGCGCGCACTCGCTCTGCGCAATCTCGTTTTCGTGATGCGGAAACTGCAGGTCCACGCCGCCTGCGTGGATGTCGATGGTGGGGCCCAGATGCGCCGCAGCCATCGCCGAGCATTCGATATGCCAACCCGGGCGGCCGCGGCCCCATGGCGATTCCCAGCCGGGCAGGTCGTCGCTGGAGGGTTTCCACAATACGAAGTCGCCGGGGTCGCGCTTGTACGGCGCCACGTCCACACGTGCGCCGGCCAGCATTTCGTCCGGGTCGCGCCGCGAGAGTTTGCCGTAGTCCTCGAAGCTGGAGACCGAAAACAGCACGTGGCCTTCTGCGGCATAGGCATGCCCGCTGGCGATCAGCTGCTCGATCATCGCCACGATGTGCGGGATATGCGCGGTGGCCTCCGGTTCGATGTCCGGTGGAACCACGCCAAGCGCCGCCATGTCCTGCCGGTAGATCGCCGCGAAGCGATCGGTGATCGTCGCAATCGGTACGCCCTGCGCCTGCGCGGCGGCGTTGATCTTGTCGTCCACGTCGGTGATGTTGCGCGCGTAGCGCAGTGCGCCGTAGCGTCGGCGCAGCAACGCGGCAAGCACATCGAACACCACCGGGCCACGGGCGTTGCCGATGTGCGCGTAGTTGTAGACGGTGGGACCGCAGACATACAGGGTGGGGCTGGACGGATCGAGCGGCGCAAACGGCTCGACCCGCCGCGTCAGGTTGTTGTGCAGGCGCAGGCTCATCGGCATCCGAAAAAGGGCAATCGCGCGATTCTAGCCCGTTGTGGCGCGATGGCGAATCGCCAGCCCGACCATGGCCACCGGATGGGTTGCGTTCAGCCCAGGCGGCCGCAAGCTCCATACACTTACGTACTGCCTGGCTGCGCGTTCCCGGTACTGATGCGACCTTCTCCGTTCTTCATGCTGCTGTGTACGTTTGCCGGGCAAGTCATTCCGGCGCATGCGGCAGAGCCCGACCCCAAGAACCGGGTTGTGGTGATCGAGAACGTGAAACTGGATTATGCGCAGGTGCTCAACGTCGAGCCGGTCTACCAGACGCTTCGCGCCACGCGTATCGAAGAGCAATGCGAAGCCGAGCAGGCGGCACAGGCTGCGGCAGCGCCGGCCGAGGACGAGGGCCGCATCAACCGCATGGTGGATTCGGTCAAGGAAATGTTCTCGCGTCGCCCCGAACCGGCCGCGCCCGCTGCGGTGCCGCCGACCAGCACGCGGCGCAACTGCAAGGTGGTGGAAGTGCCGCGTGAGTTCCGCCGGCCGATCGCCTTTGACGTGGACTATGTCTACAAGGGCACCAAATACCGTTCGCGCCTGCCGGAAGATCCGGGCAACCGGCTGCGCATCCGGGTCTCGGTGACTCCCTACATTCCCGACGCCATCGTCGCGCCGCCGCGATGAGATGCGCAGCGGTTGCGCCGTGCCCACATGCGTGCGAGGATTCGCGCCCTATGCAAGCAAACGCCTTTCAGCACGACACCAGCGCCGCCCGGATGGCCTCCGGCATGACCTCGCGTGCCCGCCGACCGGAATCCCACATTTTCGCTGGGTAAGCCGGGGCGTTTGCTGTTCCGACGTTGAAGACCCAGCCCACAGGCTGGGTTTTTTCGTTTTGGCGTCACAAAAGTTTCAACCGCAAGAAACGCGCATGTCGCGCACCCCGTCGCTCCTGGCGGACCAACGCAGCAGTAGCACGCAGCTAAAGGATCGATCGATGTCACTGAAGCACTTCTTGAACACCCAGGACTGGAGCCGCGCCGAACTGGATGCGCTGTTGACCCAGGCCGCGTTGTTCAAACGCAACAAGCTGGGAAGCGAGCTGAAGGGCAAGTCGATTGCGCTGGTGTTCTTCAACCCCTCCATGCGCACCCGTACCAGCTTCGAGCTGGGTGCGTTCCAGTTGGGCGGGCATGCGGTGGTCCTGCAGCCGGGCAAGGATGCGTGGCCGATCGAGTTCAATCTGGGCACGGTGATGGACGGCGACACCGAAGAGCACATCGCCGAAGTGGCGCGCGTGCTGGGGCGTTATGTCGACCTGATCGGCGTGCGCGCGTTTCCCAAGTTCGTGGACTGGTCCAAGGACCGCGAAGACCAGGTGCTCAAGAGCTTTGCCAAGTACTCGCCGGTACCGGTGATCAACATGGAAACCATCACCCACCCATGCCAGGAGCTGGCGCATGCGCTGGCGCTGCAGGAACACTTCGGGACCCAGGATCTGCGCGGCAAGAAGTACGTGCTGACCTGGACCTACCACCCCAAGCCGCTGAACACCGCGGTGGCCAACTCGGCGCTGACCATCGCCACCCGCATGGGCATGGACGTGACCCTGTTGTGCCCGACGCCGGACTACCTCCTGGATCAGCGCTACATGGACTGGGCCGCGCAAAACGTGGCCGAAAGCGGCGGTTCGCTGCAGGTGAGCCACGACATCGACAGCGCCTATGCCGGCGCCGATGTCGTCTACGCCAAGAGCTGGGGCGCGTTGCCGTTCTTCGGCAACTGGGAACCAGAGAAGCCGATCCGCGACCAGTACCAGCATTTCATCGTCGACGAACGCAAGATGGCGCTGACCAACAACGGCGTGTTCTCGCACTGCCTGCCGCTGCGCCGCAACGTCAAGGCGACCGATGCCGTGATGGATTCGCCCAACTGCATCGCCATCGATGAAGCCGAAAATCGCCTGCATGTGCAGAAGGCGATCATGGCGGCGCTTGCTTCGCAAGCGGGAATCGGGAATCGGGATTAGAGAATCGCAACAGCAACACCCTTGGCCCCCACATTTACGTACTAAGGAACAATGATGAGCGCTGCTTCCACCAATCCCGAATCCCGAATCCCGACTCCCGGCACCAAAGACATCGTCCTCGCGTTTTCCGGTGGTCTGGACACCAGCTTCTGCATTCCGTATCTGCAGGAGCGCGGCTATGCGGTGCACACCGTGTTTGCCGACACCGGTGGTGTGGATGCCGAAGAGCGTGAGTTCATCGAGAAGCGCGCCGCCGAATTGGGCGCGGCCAGCCACGTCACCGTGGACGGTGGCCCGGCGATCTGGGAGGGTTTCGTCAAGCCGTTCGTGTGGGCGGGCGAGGGGTACCAGGGCCAGTACCCGTTGCTGGTATCGGACCGTTACCTGATCGTGGATGCTGCGCTCAAGCGTGCCGAAGAATTGGGCACGCGCATCATTGCGCACGGTTGCACCGGCATGGGTAACGACCAGGTGCGTTTCGACCTGGCAGTGAAGGCGCTGGGCGACTACCAGATTGTTGCGCCAATCCGCGAGATCCAGAAAGAGCACACCCAGACCCGTGCCTATGAGCAGAATTATCTGGAAGCGCGTGGTTTCGGCGTGCGTGCCAAGCAGCAGGCCTACACCATCAACGAGAACCTGCTGGGCCTGACCATGTCTGGCGGCGAGATCGATCGTTGGGAAGCGCCGGGCGAGGGCGCGCGCGGCTGGTGCGCGCCGCGCAGCGCCTGGCCGAGCGAAGCGCTGACGGTGACGCTGAAATTCGTCGAAGGCGAAGCGGTGGAACTGGATGGCAAGCCGCTGCCGGGTGCCAAGATCCTGGCCAAGCTCAACACCTTGTTCGCGCAGTACGGCGTGGGCCGTGGCGTCTATACCGGCGACACCGTGATCGGTTTGAAGGGCCGCATCGTGTTCGAAGCGCCGGGCCTGATTTCGCTGCTCACCGCGCACCGTGCGCTGGAAGATGCAGTGCTGACCAAGCAGCAGAACCGCTTCAAGCCGGACGTGGCGCGCAAGTGGGTGGAGCTGGTGTACGAAGGTTTCTATCACGACCCGCTCAAGAGCGATATCGAGGCGTTCCTGAAGTCCTCGCAGTCCAAGGTCAATGGCGAGGTGACGCTGGAAACCCGCGGCGGCCGCGTCGATGCGGTGGCGGTACGCTCGCCGCACCTGCTCAACACCAAGGGTGCGACCTACGCGCAATCGGCCGACTGGGGCGTGGAAGAAGCGGAAGGCTTCATCAAGCTGTTCGGGATGAGCTCGACGCTGTACGCGCAGGTCAACCGCTGAGCAAAAGCCCCTCTCCCCCCGGGGAGAGGGGCTTGGGGGTGCCGCAGAAACCTCCAAGATCGATCATGACGAACGCGTCGCCACGCGCCAGTCATGGGGAACTACTGCAGCATTGCGTCCATCGTTCTCCATCTGGGCGCGTGGCGACGCGTTCGACCTGGTTGCTTCGCGAAGTTTCGTGAGGCGCCCCTCATCCGCCCCTTCGGGGCACCTTCTCCCGGTGGGAGAAGAGGGCCACTGCGATGGAACCCATGCCCGCATTACGCATCAGTACCGACAAGCAGGAACTCGATCTGCCGTTGATCCATCGCTTCCTCAGCGAGCAGGCCTATTGGTGCCTGGGCATCCCGCTGGACACGGTGCAGCGGGCGATCGCCGGCTCGCTGTGTTTCGGCGGTTATTGCGAGGGCGTAGTGCAGGTGGCGTTCGCGCGAGTGATCACCGACGGTGCCACCTTCGGCTATCTGGCCGATGTGTTCGTGCTTGATGCCCACCGTGGGCGCGGCTATGGCAAGCAACTGGTGGCGGCAGTGATG
Source organism: Xanthomonas sp. NCPPB 3569 (assembly GCF_041475645.2). Lineage (NCBI taxonomy): Bacteria > Pseudomonadati > Pseudomonadota > Gammaproteobacteria > Lysobacterales > Lysobacteraceae > Xanthomonas > Xanthomonas sp. NCPPB 3569. Next base: position 2,004,736 of record NZ_CM192969.1, on the reverse strand, counting down.
GCCCATCCGCATCTGCAGGGCCTTCGCCGCTTCATGCTCGCCACTTCCGATGCACATGCGCTGTACGCACAGCACGGCTTTGCCGCGCCGGAGCGGCAGCAGGCGTTGATGGAAATCGCATATCCCGATCTCTACCGCACCACCACCACGGCTGCCTGACACACATGACTGACCTGCTCACCTCCACGCTGGACCACCTGCAGGCGCTGGTGTCCTTCGACACCCGCAATCCGCCGCGTGCGATTGCCGCGCATGGCGGTATCTTCGATTATCTGCGCGCGCAGCTGCCGGGGTTCCAGGTCGAGGTGGTCGATCACGGTGCAGGGGCGGTGAGCTTGTATGCGGTGCGCGGCACGCCGAAGTACCTGTTCAATGTGCATCTGGACACCGTGCCGGATTCGCCGCACTGGAGCGCCGACCCGCACGTGATGCGACGCCTGGACGACCGCGTGGTGGGCCTGGGCGTGTGCGACATCAAGGGCGCGGCGGCGGCGCTGGTTGCCGCGGCCAATGCCGGCGATGGCGATGCCGCGTTCCTGTTCTCTTCGGACGAAGAAGCCAATGACCCGCGCTGTATCGCCGCGTTCCTGGCGCGTGGCGTGCAATACGAAGCTGTCTTGGTGGCCGAGCCGACCTTGGGCGAAGCGGTGCTGGCGCATCGCGGCATCAGTTCGGTGTTGATGCGGTTTGCCGGGCGCGCAGGCCATGCCTCGGGCAAGCAGGATCCCTCGGCGAGCGCGCTCCATCAGGCAATGCGCTGGGGTGGCAGAGCCCTGGACCATGTGGAATCGCTGGCGCATGCGCGCTTCGGCGGCTTGACCGGATTGCGCTTCAACATCGGCCGCGTTGAGGGCGGCATCAAGGCCAACATGATCGCGCCGGCAGCCGAAGTGCGCTTCGGCTTTCGTCCGCTGCCGTCGATGGACGTGGATGGCTTGCTCGCAACCTTCGCCGGTTTCGCCGAACCGGCGGCAGCGCATTTCGAAGAAACCTTCCGCGGGCCGAGCCTGCCATCGGGCGACATCGCACGCGCGGAAGAACGCCGCCTGGCTGCACGCGATGTGGCCGATGCGCTGGACCTGCCGATCGGCAACGCAGTGGACTTCTGGACCGAGGCCTCGCTGTTTTCGGCCGGCGGCTATACCGCGCTGGTGTATGGTCCGGGCGACATCGCCCAGGCGCATACCGCCGACGAATTCGTGACGCTGGCGCAGCTGCAGCGTTATGCCGAATCGGTCCATCGCATCATCAACGGTTCGCGTTGAGCCGACACGCGCCTGGCGCTCCCTTTCCTCTTTCGAACACGGCAATGTCCCCTTCCGCACAGCCCCACAAACAAACCCGCCAGACCATCGTGCGCCTGCTTTCGAGCATGGCCAGCGCGAAGGAAATCAGCCAGTACCTCAAGCGGTTTTCGCAGCTCGACGCCAAGCGCTTCGCAGTGGTCAAGGTGGGGGGCGCGGTGTTGCGCGACGATCTGGACGCGCTGACCTCGTCGTTGTCGTTCCTGCAGGAAGTGGGGCTGACCCCGATCGTGCTGCATGGCGCCGGCCCGCAGCTGGATGCAGAGCTGTCGGCAGCCGGCATCGAAAAGCACACGGTCAACGGACTGCGTGTGACCTCGCCCGAAGCCTTGGCGATCGTGCGCAAGGTGTTCCAGGCCTCCAACCTGAAACTGGTGGAAGCGCTGCAGCAAAACGGTGCGCGTGCGACCTCGATTACCGGTGGCGTGTTCGAGGCCGAGTATCTGGATCCCGACACCTACGGCCTGGTCGGTGAGGTCAAGGCGGTGAATCTGGCGCCGATCGAAGCCAGCCTGCAGGCCGGCTCCATCCCGGTGATCACCAGCCTGGGCGAAACGCCCAGCGGGCAGATCCTCAACGTCAATGCGGATTTCGCCGCCAACGAGTTGGTGCAGGAGCTGCAGCCGTACAAGATCATTTTTCTCACCGGCACCGGCGGCCTGCTGGATGCCGATGGCAAGCTGATCGATTCGATCAACCTGTCTACCGAGTTCGATCACCTGATGCAGCAGCCGTGGATCAACGGCGGCATGCGGGTGAAGATCGAGCAGATCAAGGACTTGCTCGATCGCCTGCCGCTGGAGTCGTCGGTGTCGATCACCCGGCCGGCGGACCTGGCCAAGGAACTGTTCACCCACAAGGGCTCGGGCACGCTGGTGCGGCGCGGCGAGCGCGTGCTGCGCGCCACCTCCTGGGACGAACTGGATCTGCCTCGGCTGAAGTCGCTGATCGAGTCCAGCTTCGGCCGCACGCTGGTGCCGGAGTATTTCGACACCACCACGTTGCTGCGCGCGTATGTCAGCGAAAACTATCGCGCCGCGGTGATCCTGACCGACGAAGGCCAGTTCGGTGCGGGCAGGCTGACCTATCTGGACAAGTTCGCCGTGCTCGACGATGCGCAGGGCGAAGGCCTTGGCCGTGCGGTGTGGAACGTGATGCGCGAAGAGACCCCACAACTGTTCTGGCGCTCGCGTCATAACAACCAGGTCAATATCTTTTACTACGCCGAATCGGACGGCTGCATCAAGCAGGAGAAGTGGAAGGTGTTCTGGTACGGGCTGGAAAACTTCGAACAGATCCAGCATTGCGTTGCGCACTGCGCGACGCGTCAGCCGACCTTGCTGGGCTGACTGCGATGAGCGTCGTCGGCTTGCCAGCACGTTGGCGCGAACAGCCCAGCCTGCGTGGACGGCATGCGAGCCTGGAGCCGCTGCAAGCAGTGCACGCCGATGGGTTGCGCGAGGCACTGGGCGAGGGCGCGCTGTCGCGGCTGTGGTACACCAGCGTGCCCGCACCTGAGCAGGTCGATGCGTATATCGCCGCAGCCCTGGCCGCCTGCGCCGACGGCGCGGCGTTGCCATTTGCGGTGCGCGACGCGGCCGGCGACATCGTCGGTTGCACGCGCTATTACGCGCTGGATGCAGCGGTGCCCAGGCTGTCGATCGGCTACACCTGGTACGCGCCGCGCGTGCAGCGCACCGGCGTCAACACCGAAACCAAGCTGATGCTGCTGCAATACGCCTTCGAAACACTGGGATGCTTGAGCGTGGTGTTCGAAACCAGCTGGTTCAACCATCCCTCGCGCGCAGCGATCGCGCGGCTGGGCGCAAAACAGGACGGCGTGCTGCGCCACCACACCCGCCACGCCGACGGTACGCCGCGCGATACCGTGGTGTTTTCCATCATCGATACGGAATGGGCCGGGGTCAAACGCCACCTGCAGTTCCGCCTGGAAGCAAACGCATGACTGTTCAACCAAAGACCATCGGCATTGTCGGCGCCCGCGGGTATACCGGCTCGGAATTGATCAAATTGGTGGCGGCGCACCCGCAGCTGCAATTGAGCTTCGTGTCCTCGCGCGAGCTGGCCGGACAGCGCGTGGCCGAGCATAACGGTGCCTACCAGGGGCAGTTGCGCTACGAGAACCTGGATGCCGACGCGGTGGCCGCCAAGGCTGCCGATGTGGTGATCCTGGCGTTGCCCAATGGCATGGCAGCGCCTTTCGTCGCCGCGATCGACGCCGCAGCGCCGCAGACGCTGGTGATCGATCTGTCGGCAGATTACCGCTTCGATCCGGCCTGGTACTACGGCTTGCCTGAGTTGACGCGCGGCAGCTACGCCGGGCAAAGACGCATCAGCAACCCGGGCTGCTATGCCACCGCGATGCAGCTGACGATCGCGCCATTGCTCGACCAGCTGGCCGGCCCGCCGCAGTGCTTCGGCGTGTCCGGCTATTCGGGCGCGGGCACCACGCCTTCGGACAAGAACAATCCCGAGCTGCTCGCCGACAATCTGATGCCGTATGCGCTGACCAACCACATGCACGAGCGCGAGGTGTCTGCGCAGCTCGGCGTGCCGGTGGAGTTCATGCCGCATGTGGCACCGCATTTCCGCGGCATCACCATGACCGTCAATCTGTGGCTGCAGCAGCCACTGACGCGCGAGCAGATCCAGGCGCGCTATACGCAGCGTTATGCCGACGAGCCATTGATCGAGATCGTCGACGAGGCGCCCTGGGTGAGCCGCATCGCCGGCAAGCACGGTGTGCAGATTGGCGGAGTAACGCTGGCGCCCGGCAACAAGCGCGTGGTGGTGGTGGCGACGCTGGACAATCTGCTCAAGGGTGCGGCAACGCAGGCGATGCAAAACCTCAACCTGGCGCTGGGCTGGGACGAGTTGATGGCAATTGGTTGATGCGAGTCCCTCGCAAGAGCCTGCACATCCCTGTGCAGGGATTCAACGAAGCGAGTGCCTTGCAACAGCCCGCACATCCCTGTGCGGGGATCGAAACTGGACGACTGACTCGAGACGCTTTCCGATGACCAATCTGTTGTGGCAAAAACCTGGCGTTGCCGTGGACGCCAAGATCCAGAGTTTCCTGGCCGGCGACGATGTGATCCTGGATCGCGAATTCTTCCTGTATGACATCGCTGCCAGCAAGGCGCATGCGCAGGGGCTGCAGCACATCGGCATCTTGTCGTTGCAGGAGCTGGGTGGCTTGAGCGAACAGCTCGACCTGCTGGCCGCCGATTTTCGCAGCGGCGCCTTCGTGCTCGATGCGCAATACGAAGATTGTCACTCGGCTATCGAAGCGCGCTTGACCGAGCGTCTGGGCGATGCAGGCCGCAAGATCCACACCGGGCGCAGCCGCAACGACCAGATCCTGGTCGCCACGCGCTTGTGGCTGAAGGACAAGCTGCAGCGCGTTGCCACGCTCAGCGCCGAGATCGCCAAGGTGGCGTTGGATCGCGCGCAGGCAGAGGCCGAACTGCCGGTGCCCGGTTATACGCACATCCAACGGGCGGTGGTGTCGTCGGCCGGCATGTGGTGGGCGGGCTGGGCAGAAGCCTTCATCGACAATGCCGTACGCGCAACCGATACCTTGCAGCTGGTGGACAGCAACCCGCTCGGCACCGCCGCAGGCTATGGCGTGAATTTGCCGCTGGACCGTGCGCATACCACCGCCGAACTGGGGTTTGCACGTTTGCAGGTCTCGCCGATCTACGCCCAGCTTTCGCGCGGCAAGTACGAACTGGCCGCGCTCGAAGCGCTCGGCGGCGCCACGCTGGATCTGCGCCGCATCGCCTGGGATCTGTCGCTGTTCACCAGCGGCGAATTCGCGTTTGTCGCGTTGCCGGCGCAGTACACCACCGGCAGCTCGATCATGCCGAACAAGCGCAACCCGGACGTGATCGAGCTGATGCGCGCAACCCATGCCAGCGTGGCGGCAGCGCGCACCGAGATCGAACAGCTGCTGTCGCTGCCGTCGGGTTATCACCGCGATCTGCAGAGCAGCAAGGGCGCGATCGTGCATGGCTTTGGCCGCGGACTTGCAGCGCTGGAACTGCTGCCGGCCTTGCTGGCCAATCTGGAATGGCGCCCGGACAAATTGCGTGCCGCCATCGATTTGGGCATGTACGCCACCGATGTGGCCGTGGAAGCTGCGGTAGCCGGCGTGCCGTTCCGCGAGGCGTACAAGGCCGCAGCGCAAGCCTCCGAGACCGCAGGGCAGGGACGTACGCCGGAAGGCAGCCTGGCTGCGCGGGTGTCGCCCGGTGCGGCAGCCGACCTGCAACTGGACGTGTTGCAGGCGCGCTGGCAGGCGCTTCGCGCATGACGACCCGCTATCTGGTGCTTGCGCTGCGCAAGCCGGGGTTTGCTGCCGATGTGGTGCAGCCGCATCTGGACTTTCTCGATGCGTTGCGCGCCGCCGGGCAGCTCGAGCTGACCGGCGGCTTCAGCGATCGTAGCGGTGGCGCGTATGTGCTGGTCAACGTGGCCACGCTTCAAGACGCGCAGCAGATCGTTGCGCGCGACCCGCTGGTGCTGCGCGATGCTTCTGCACTGACGGTGTACGAGTGGAACACGCACTGAGGACGCCATTGCCATGAGCACGCCTGCCAGCACCTTGTCGCCGTTCACCGAGCAGGCGCTGCCGCCATGGCGCCGTGCGGTGCTCAAGGTCGGCAGCAGCCTGCTCGCCGCCGATGGGGGCGGGCTGTCCCCGCGCTTCGCGCTGGGTCTGGCGCAGTTCGTCTCCGCCAACCTAGCTGCCGGGCGCGAGCTGGTGATCGTGTCGTCGGGCGCGGTGGCCGCTGGTCGCGCCATCCTGCCCAAGGCGGTGGATGTCGGCGCGCCGATCGCGGCGCGGCAGGCACTGGCCGCCTTGGGCCAGGCGCAGTTGATTGCGTTGTGGCAGCGCTTTTTCGAGCGACCGGTGGCGCAGGTACTGCTCACACATGACGACTTGCGCAACCGTCGCCGCTATCTCAACGCGCGTGCCACCTTGGGCGAGCTGCTGCGGCTGGGCGCGCTGCCGGTGATCAACGAAAACGACACCGTCTCGGTAGATGAGCTGAAGCTGGGCGACAACGACAACCTGGCCGCGATCGTGGCAGCGCTGGTCGATGTTGACGCCTTGTTCATCGCCACCGATATCGATGGCTTGTACAGCGCCGACCCACGCAGCAACCCATTGGCGCGCCCGCTCGACGATGTGCCCGAGCTCACCCCCGAAGTGCTGGCGATGGCCGGCGGCAGCGGCAGCAGCGTGGGCACCGGCGGCATGCGCACCAAACTGGAGGCCGCTGCAAAGGCCGGTGCGGCCGGCATCGAAACCTATCTGTTCAACGGCCGAAGTGGCGAGGTGGTACGCGCCCTGGCGCAGGACCGCCTGCGTGGCACGCGCATCCACGCCGCACGCACGCGCATCGCTGCGCGAAAATACTGGCTACGGCACGCACCGGTGGAGGCAGGCGCGATCCTCATCGACGACGGCGCTGCGGCGGCCCTGACCGGCAAGGGCGCCTCGCTGTTGCCAGGCGGGGTGGCCGGCGCGCAGGGCGATTTCCGTCGCGGCGACATGGTGGAGATCCGCCTGCGCGCGGGCGAACAGTGTCTGGCACGCGGCGTGAGTCAGTACTCGGCCCTGGATATCCGTCGTATCGCAGGCCGCCACTCGCGCGAGATCGAGAATGTGCTCGGCTACAGTTACGGCGAAAACGTGGTGCATCGCGATGATCTGGTGGTGTTGTAGCGAGGAATGGAGAATCGGGAATGGAGAATCGCAAGAGCTTCCCACCGAACGTTCCCAGCGCCAATTACGTCGCAGTAAAGTGATGTCGCGTGCTTTTACCATTCCCGATTCCCCATTCCCGATTCTCCAATGACCATCAAAACGCTCGCTCTGCAATGCCGTGATGCCGCGCAGGTGGTGTCGCAATTGTCTGCACAGGCCAAGCACGCCTTGCTGGAGGCGATGGCTGCCGCGCTGGAAGCCGATGCCGCGGCGATCCTGGTCGCAAATGCGCGCGATCTGGAGGCAGCGCGTGCCAAGGGCACCGGCAGTGCCATGCTTGATCGTCTGGCGCTGGACGACAAGCGCCTGGCCGGTATCGCGGATGCGTTGCGCGAGGTGGCGGCCTTGCCCGATCCGGTCGGCCAGGTCACGCGCGAAGATGTGCGCCCCAACGGGATTCGCGTGCAGAAGGTGCGTGTGCCGCTGGGCGTGATCGCGATGATCTACGAGGCGCGGCCCAACGTCACGGCCGACGCCGCCGCGCTGTGCATCAAGGCCGGCAATGGCGTGATCTTGCGCGGCGGCTCGGAGGCGATCCATTCCAATACCGCCATTGCGCGCGCACTGCAGCGGGCCTTGCGCAACGCCAATGTGCCGGAAGCGGCGCTGACCCTGGTCGAGGATTTGCGCCGCGAGACCATGCTGGAGCTGCTGCAGCTCAACGAGATCGTCGACCTGGCGATTCCGCGCGGTGGCGAAGGGCTGATCCGGTTTGTCGCCGAGCACGCGCGCGTGCCGGTGATCAAGCACTACAAGGGTGTGTGCCATCTGTTTGTGGACGCGTCGGCCGATGTGGAGCTTGCGCTGCGGTTGTTGATCGATGGCAAGGCGACGCGGCCGGCAGCCTGTAATTCGCTGGAGACCTTGCTGGTGCATGCAGACATCGCCGAGCGCTTTCTGCCGCTTGCCGCGCAGGCATTGCGCGAACGCAAGGTGGAACTGCGTGGCGATGCGGCGACGCAGGCGGCGCTGCCGGACATCGGTGCTGCCAGCGACGACGATTATGCCGCGGAATTTCTCGACCTGATTCTGGCCATCCGCGTGGTGCCGGATCTGGACACGGCGCTGGCGCACATCCACCGCTACGGCTCGGACCACACCGAAGTCATCGCCACGCAGGACGCCGGCAACGCAGAACGGTTCGTGCAGTCGCTACGCTCGGCGGTGGTGATGGTGAACGCCTCCTCGCGCTTTTCCGACGGCGGTGAACTCGGCCTGGGCGCGGAGATCGGCATCTCCACCACGCGCCTGCATTCCTATGGCCCGATGGGCCTGGAAGCGCTGACCGTGGAGCGCTTCGTGGTGCGCGGCCAAGGCCAGGTGCGGCATTAGGCAAGGCTGCACACCTGCCGCAAGCGCCATCAACGGCGGCTGCTTGCATCGCTGAGCGATCGGCAATGTCGTCGCTGCGTCATTGGATGCTGCCCGGACGCACCTGCTTTCCACAATACCTTGCGTGCGCAGTGCGACCTGGCTGGGTAACGCTGGGCCAGGCCATACTGCGGGGCGCAGCCAATCGCCGGCCAACGAGCAGATGCCTTGCCGCGCTTGCAACCGCGTCACGCTTCAAGCGCGGCCGGCACGTGGCACTGGCTCACAGCACGCGCAGCACTTGGCCACGTGCAAGCGTAATGTCGTGCGCCTGGGCGCCCCAGCTAAGGCGGGTGCGGGTGCCGCCGACGCTGCGCACGCTGATCTGCGTCGGCACGCCGTTGCGCCACGCCATGTCCACCGTAAATCCGCCACGTGCGCCCAGGCCGGTAACGCGGCCTTGCGCGGCCCAGGCCTTGGGCAGTGCCGGCAGCAGCGTGATCTGCCCAGGGCGCGAATACAGCAGCATTTCCAGCATTGCGGCCGGGGTGCCGAAGTTGGCATCGATCTGGAACACCCCGCCAAGGGTGGGGTCGCCGTGCTGGCTGAGATCGTAGATATCGAACAGATTCGGCGCGGTGCCATTGCGATGACCGATCGAGGGTTTCAGATTGGTCAGCACCAGCGCATAAGCACGCTCCGCATCGCCCAGTCTTGCCCAGCACAGCGCCCGCCATGCGCAAGCCCAGCCAAAGCTCTGCATGCCGCGCGCTTCCAATAGCTTACGCGCTGCTTCCAGCTGCGCAGGCGGCGCCAGATCCGGATGCAGGCGATGGCCGGGGAACAGACCCATCAGCGGCGACAGGTGCCGGTGATGGGCTTCACCCAGGTCCGTGGGGGACATCCATTCCTGCAATTGGCCGCTGAGCGGGCTGATCTCCGGCAGGTACAGACGCTGCTGCAGCGTGGCGATGGTCGCGGCGTAGGCTGCGTCGCGGCCAAGCAGGGCGCTGGCCTGGCGGTATTGCCCGAACAACGTCCACACCAGTTCCTGCGCATAGGCAATACCGCGCGCATTTTCCGGGCCATGCTCTGGCGACCAGTCGTGGTCGTCGACCAGGCACTGTCGCGTGCGCCCGTCGGCGTCGGTGACCTCCATTGCGATCAGGCGCGCCTGCCAGAATTCGCAGGCGCCCTTGAGTAGCGGATAGATGCGCGTCAGGTCGTCCCGGTCCTGGGTGAACTCGTAGTGCTGCCACAGGCTGTCGCATAACCACGCGTTGCCTGCCGGGTGCCAGTACCAGCCGTTGCCGCCGAACGGATTGGTGGAAATGGCCACGGTCCAGCCGGCGATCTTGCCGGAGGTATTGCGGAAACGATTGCGCGGGTCGTTGAAGTGGGTTTGGGTGATGCGTGTCCAGGACGGCAGCTGCGCCAGGCAATAGCGTGTCAGCGCATCGACGCAGGCGCCCAGGCCGGACGGGTCCGCCAGCCAGTAGTTCATCTGCAGATTGACGTCGCTGTGGTAGTCGCTCATCCATGGCGGGTCGTTGTTTTCCAGCCACAGGCCCTGCAGGTTGGTGGGCAATCCATCACGCGAGGCGGCGATGGTGAGATAGCGGCCAAATTGCAGATAGGCCACCTCCAGTTCCGGGTCGGGGAGCGCAGGCGTGGCGGCGCGGGCCTGGATGCGCTGCCAGGTCTCCAGGCCGCGTTGCGCATCGCTGGACTGGCCAAGCTCCACCTGCAACGTATCGAACAACGCACGGTGATCGGCCACATGGGTGTCCAGCAACAGCGCCGCAGGCACTGTGGCGGCGGCCTGTGCGCGGTTGCGCGCCAGCGCAAGCGGGTCGCGCGTGGCATCGCGCCAGCCGCGTGCGCCATCGGCGGCGTAGTCGGTGTCGCCGCACAACACGATGGTCAGGCCACGGCAGTCATGAAACTGCAGCAGGCCTTCGCCTGTTTCGAGCCTGCCACCGTCGCTGTGCACGCGCAGCGCTGCGGCATAGCGCAGGCCGTTATCGAGCTGGCCGGCGAAGCGCAGCCCGGCGTGGCCGTCGGCGCGACCGGCCCCGGCATGCGTGTCGACCAGGCGAATGCGGCCACGGTGGCTGCCTGCGCCTTCGCAATCCAGGCGCAACACGATGGCCGCATCCGGGTGGCTTGCGAACAGCGTCCGTGTATAACGCGTGTCGCCGATGCGATAGCGCACGCGTACGCAGCCGTTGCTCATGTCCAGTTCGCGCTGGTAATCGGACGTCTGCGCCTGCGCATGCCCTTCCAGTTCCACAAAAAGCTTGGCCAGCAGCATGAAGCTGCCGAACTCTTCCTTGGTATATGCAAACTGGCCATCGTCCTGCAGCACTGCGTTGCTGCCGCCTGACCAAAGGCTGCCTTCGGAAACGAACAGCGTCTCGCAGGCAGGAGCTCCGCCGCAGAGCGCCCCGAGCCGGCCGTTGCCGATCGGCAGTCCTTCGCGCAACAGCTGGGCATCGCTGGCAGGCGCCGCATACGCTAGGCGTAGCGCATGCTCGGGCGGCAGCAACGGCGAACGGGTGGGGCGCAGCGGTGGCGTGGTCGCGTCGCTACTGGCAGCACGGCCGAGCAACGGCAGCAGCGCGGCCGCACCGAGGTGGGTGAGCAGGCGACGGCGGTGTGGGTTGGCGCAATCGTGCGAGGGGGGAATGCGCATGCGAGCGCTCGCTGCAATCGTGGGATCAAACGTTGTAAAGCATCTGCCGCGCCTGCGGAAGCGTGCGATTTTGCCGGTCTTCCAATGACGTTTGCTTGGCTTGGGGGTGGCTTGCGCGCACCGATCGAAGACTGGCGTGCAAGGGATGCAATGCACGGCGTGGTCATTTCAGGACAACCTAAACGTCGGCGCCCGTGCAGCCGATCCGCAGCGCGTGCTCGCCGCAGCCTGGCCGACCCGGTACCTTCGACACTCCCGCAAGCCAGTTGTCTGTGCCTACGCTGCTGCAGTTGTTCATCCTGCCCACCGTTGCTGCCGGAGATTCCATGCGCCGCCTTGCCGCCTGCCTGCTCGCCACCGCCATTGCCGCCGCCACCGGCAGCGCCTGGGCGCAAACCTCGCCGATGACGCCGGACATCACCGGCAAGCCGTTCGTGGCTGCCGATGCGAGCAACGACTACATCAAGCGCGAGGTGATGATTCCGATGCGCGATGGGGTCAAGCTGCACACGGTGATCGTGCTGCCCAAGGGCGCCAGGAACGCGCCGATCGTGCTGACGCGCACGCCTTACGATGCCAGTGGCCGGAGCGAGCGCCTGGCCTCGCCGCATATGAAGGATCTGCTGCCGCCCGGCGACGACGTGTTCGTGGAAGGCGGCTACATCCGCGTGTTCCAAGACGTGCGCGGCAAGTACGGTTCCGAAGGCGATTACGTGATGACGCGCCCGCTGCGTGGGCCGCTCAATTCCAGCGAGGTCGACCATGCCACCGATGCCTGGGACACCATCGACTGGCTGGTGAAGAACGTCAAGGAATCCAATGGCAAGGTTGGCATGATCGGTTCGTCCTACGAAGGATTCACCGTGGTGATGGCGCTGACCAATCCGCATCCCGCGTTGAAGGTGGCGGTGCCGGAAAGCCCGATGATCGACGGCTGGATGGGCGACGACTGGTTCAATTACGGCGCGTTCCGCCAGGTCAATTTCGATTACTTCACCGGCCAGCTGAGCAAACGCGGCAAGGGCGCCGGCATCGCGCGCCAGGGGCACGACGACTACAGCAATTTCCTGCAGGCCGGCTCGGCCGGCGACTTCGCCAAGGCTGCGGGCCTGGAGCAGTTGCCGTGGTGGCACAAGCTCACCGAACACGCCGCCTATGACGCGTTCTGGCAGGAACAGGCGCTGGACAAGGTGATGGCGCGCACGCCGCTGAAGGTGCCCACGATGTGGCTGCAAGGCCTGTGGGATCAGGAAGACATGTGGGGGGCGATCCACAGCTACGCGGCGATGGAGCCGCGCGACAAGGGCAATACCCTCAACTACCTGGTGATGGGCCCGTGGCGCCACAGTCAGGTGAACTACGACGGTAGCGCCTTGGGTGCGCTGAATTTCGAAGGCGACACCGCGCGCCAATTCCGTTCCGAGGTGCTGCGCCCGTTTTTCGACCAGTACCTGGTCGATGACGCGCCCAAGGCAGACACGCCGCCGGTGTTCATCTACAACACCGGCGAGAACCATTGGGACCGCCTCAAGGCGTGGCCGCGCAGTTGCGACAATGGCTGCGCCTCGGCCAGCAAGCCGCTGTATCTGCAGGCCGGCGGCAAGTTGTCGTTCCAGCAACCGGTGGCCGGGCAGGTGGGGTTTGAAGAGTACGTGTCCGACCCGGCCAAGCCGGTGCCGTTCGTGCCGCGCCCGGTGGACTTTGCCGACCGCACGATGTGGACCACCTGGCTGGTGCACGACCAGCGCTTTGTCGATGGCCGCCCGGACGTGCTGACCTTCGTCACCGAGCCGCTGACCGAGCCACTGCAGATCGCCGGTGCGCCCGAAGTGCATCTGCAGGCCTCCACCAGCGGCAGCGACAGCGATTGGGTGGTGAAGCTGATCGACGTGTATCCGGAGGAGATGGCCTCGAACCCGAAGATGGGCGGCTACGAGTTGCCGGTGTCGTTGGCGATTTTCCGCGGCCGCTACCGCGAGAGTTTCAGCACGCCCAAACCCTTGGCGTCCAATCAGCCGCTGGCATTCCAGTTCGGCTTACCAACCGCCAACCACACCTTCCAACCGGGCCACCGGGTGATGGTGCAGGTGCAATCCAGCCTGTTCCCGCTATACGACCGCAATCCGCAGACCTACGTGCCCAACATCTTCTTCGCCAAGCCTGGCGATTATCAAAAAGCCACGCAGCGGGTGTACGTGTCCCCCGAGCAGCCCAGCTACATCACTCTGCCGGTACGTTGAGCGCGTGGGCGCCGCGTGCCGGCGGCGCCCACGCATCTTCCAGCAGCTGCGGGCGGCAGACCACCCAGGCGGCGGCCAGCTGCACCAGCAGGCAGATGACCAGGAACACGAACGGGGAGGTCCAGCCGCCACTGTGCGCGTGCAGCCAGCCGAACAGGAATGGCCCCAGGCAGCTCACCGCATAGCCCACACCTTGCGAGAAACCGGACAGTGCGGCCGAACCGGCCGCCGTGCGGCTGCGCTGATTCACCAACACCAATGCCAACGGAAACGTGCTCGGCCCCAGGCCGAGCAGGGTCACCCACAGCACCGGTGCGGCCAGCGGCGCCCACCACAGCCCGGCAAACGCGACGAGGTGGCAGGCTGCGCAGAGCAGTACGATCGGAAACGGATTGCGCATGCGCACCGCCAGCGCCGGCATGGTCAGCGCCCCGGCCATGCCCAATGCCGCGAACAACGCCACCATGGTGCCGCCGAACGCAGGCGATGCACCGGCTTCGCGCAGCAGCGTCGGCAGCCAGGTGAACATGGAATAGGTCACCAGCGAGGTCATGCCGAAGGTCACCGCCATGCACCACCCCAGCGCAGTACGGGCGACGCGGCCTTCGGCTTCGGGCGTGGGGGTGACCGGTGCCGGGCCGGTTGCGCGGAGGCGCCGATGGTTGGCGTGCACCAGCGCCCACGCCGCCGTTGCCAGCAGGGCCGGCAGCACCCACGCCACCATCGAACTGCGCCAACCCAGCGCATCGGCCACCGGCACTGCCAGCAGCGCCGGCAGCAGCGTACCGACCTGCAGCACGGTGATGTACAGCGTGCTCACCCGGCCCACGCGGTCGCCGAAGTAACGCTTCACCAGTGGCGGCAGTACCACGTTGCCCATGCCCATCCCGGCCAACGCCACCAGCGAGCCGACCAGCAACCCGGCGGTGCCCGGCAGCAGCGGGCGCAGCACTAATCCCAGCGTGGCCAACGCCATCGACGCCAGCGCCACGCGCAGCAAACCGAAACGGCGCAGCAACGCGGGCGTTGCCACGCCGGTGAGTGCGAACGCTGCGGTCGGCAACATGCCGAGCGCGCCCATGGTGGGCGCGCCGAAGGCGTACTCGTCGGCAATGCGTTCCAGCAGCGGCGTCAGCGACGTCACCGCGGTGCGCAAGTTGAATGCGGACAGCAAGATCGCGGCCAGCACCAGGCCGCGACCACGCAACTGGGCGGACGAAGAAGACGCGGAAGTGACAACAGACATGACAGACCATCCGCGCCGCGCACCTGCGTGCAACGACGCCTGAAAACACAAAACCGGCACGAGGCCGGTTTGTGTTTTGAAACTGGTCGGGGAGACAGGATTCGAACCTGCGACCTCTACGTCCCGAACGTAGCGCTCTACCAGACTGAGCTACACCCCGAAGGAGCCGCGTATGTTACATAGGGAATGGGGAATCGGCAAGCATCTGATGAAATTATTTTACTGAGGCGGCTCGCCACGCTCGGGCTCGCGTGCTTCGAACCACATGCCGTTGAGCACCGCGGCCAATGCCGCCAGGCCGGTGCCGAGTATCCATGCGAAATACCACATTGGTGTGCTCCTCGAATCGTTGAACAAGATGATGGTGACGCGCGATGCGGCGACGGCAGCGCAGGCACTGCGATCGCTACCGCGGTGCTTAGTACGCGTTGGGATTGGCCGTGACCGCATCGTCGGTGACCTTGCCCCTGAGCACGCGATACACCCAGCTGGTGTACGCCAGCACGATCGGCATGAACACGGCCGTGGCCAATAACATGATCCACAACGTCAGGCGGCTGCTGGATGCATCCCACACTGTCAGGCTCGCGCTCGGCGTAGTGGAAGAGGGCAGCAGGAACGGGAACAACGCAAAGCCCACCGTGAACACGATGCCGACGATGGCGCTGCCGGAGGCGATGAAGGCCAGGCCGCCGCGCCGCATGCGTAAGCACACCGCGCTCATCGCAAGCCCGACCAGGCCCACCAGCGGCGCCATCAGTGTGGCCGGCATGCTGCTGTAGTTGTGCAACCAGCCGCCCGCGGCGGTGAGCGCAGCGGTCTTGCCGAGCGGGTTGGTGGCCGCATCGGTGGCCAGCACCGAGGTCACCGCGTAGCCGGGCAGGCCCAGCGCCACCCACGCGCCGCCTGCTGCAAACAGTGCCAGCGCACACAGCGCGGCAATGGCGCCGAAACGTGCCGCGCGCTCGGCCACCGGTCCATCGGTCTTGAGCACCAGCATCGCGGCGCCATGCGCGAGCAGCATCGCCACGCTGAGCAAGCCGGCAAGCAATGCGAACGGCGTCAGCAGCCCCAACAGGTTGCCGGTATAGAACGTGCGCATGCTGTCGTCGAAATGGAACGGCACCCCCAGCAGCACGTTGCCGACCGCCACGCCCATGATCAGTGCCGGAATGAAACCGCCGACGAACAACGCCCAGTCCCAGTTGCTGCGCCAGCGCGGACTCACCAGTTTGCCGCGGAACTTGAAACCGACCGGGCGCAGGATCAGCGCGAACAGGATCAGGAACATCGCCAGATAGAACCCGGAGAAACTCACTGCATACAACGGTGGGAACGCGGCAAAGATCGCGCCGCCGCCCAGGATCAACCACACCTGGTTGCCTTCCCAGACCGGGCCGACGGTGTTGATCACCAGCCGGCGTTCGGCATCGTTGTTGGCGACGAACGGCAGCAGTGCGCCCACGCCCAGATCGAAGCCGCCCATCACCGCGTAACCGGACAGCAGTACACCGAGCAGCAGCCACCAGATCACGCGCAGGGTTGTGTAATCGAGCAATACGAAATCCATGATGTCTCTCCTTCGCTTACGGTGCGCTGCCGGCCACGGCACCGGAACTCAGCGGTGCGTGAGGCGAGGTGGCGTGGTCTTGCCGGGCATGCTCGGGTGGGGCGACAGGCAATGCGTTGGGCAGCATTGTCGGGAACAGCATCTCCGGGCCCTTGTTGATGGTCTTCAGCGACAACTTGATCGCAATTACCAGCAGCGTGGTGTACAGCGCGGTGAAGCCCACCAGCGTCATCACGATCTCGTACAGATCCAGCCCCGAGGCGGCGTAGAAGGTGGGCAACACGCCTTCCACCGCCCAGGGCTGGCGGCCGTATTCGGCCACGAACCAGCCGCATTCGATCGCGATCCACGGCAGCGGCAGCGTCCACAGGGCCAAGCTCAGGAACCAGCGTTTTTCCTGGAAGTTGTGCTTGCAGGCAAACCAGAAGGCGACAGCGAAAAACACGATGAGATACATGCCGATGGCGGCCATGATGCGGAAGGTCCAGAACAGCGGCAGCACGCGCGGCACGGTGTCCATCGCAGCCTGGGCAATCTGCTCCGGTGTGGCATTGCCGATATCGTCGCGGTAGCGCTTGAGCAGCAGGCCGTGGCCCAGGTCCTGCCAATGCGCATCGAAGACCTTGCGCGCTTGGGCGTCGTTCTTGTCGGCACGGATGCGTTGCAGTGCGCCGTAGGCGATCTGACCACCGCGGATGCGGTGTTCGGCACGGCCGACCAGTTCGAGAATGCCTGGAACTGGCTCATCCAGCGAACGCGTGGCGATCAAGCCCATCAGGTACGGAATCTTGATGGCGTAATCGTTGCGATGGGTGGTCTGGTTCGGAATGCCGAACGCTGTGAAATCGGCCGGCGCAGCTTCGGTTTCCCACATCGCTTCGATGGCCGCCAGTTTCATCTTCTGGTGTTCGCTGGCGGCGTAGCCGCTCTCGTCGCCCAGCACCACCACCGACAGCGACGACAGCAGGCCAAACGCTGCAGCCACCGCAAACGAACGCCGTGCCATTTCAATATGCTTGCCGCGCAACAGGTAAAACGCACTGATCGACATCACGAAGACCGCGCCCAGCACGTAGCCCGCACTAAGGAAGGTCTGAACAACGCGATCGGAGGATGTGGTAAGCCATATCGGTCGCGGTGACCGCGCTCAGATCCTCGGTTTTTCGCCGTTTTTGGCGCTTTTTCGGGGTATCGTCCCGATTACGGGCGCACCTACCCCGCGGCGGTAATGAACTCTTTGCGCTTCAGCCACAGATTCGACAGCGCAAACAGCATCAGCATCTGTGCGGTGTTCTTCGCCAAACCGCGATAGCGCACCTTGACGTAGCCAAACTGGCGCTTGATCACCCGAAACGGGTGTTCCACCTTTGCACGCAGGCTGGCTTTTGTGTGCTCCCAGCGCTTGGCCAACTTCAGTTCGCGCTTGTTCTTAATCTGCTTCAGCTTCGAGGGCTTCTCCGCGATCAGGTAGCGCAGTTTGCGCTTGCGCTTCATCTCCTCGCGTTTCTCAAGCCCGGTGTAGCCGCTGTCCGCGCACAGCGTGTCCTCCTTGCCGTGCAGCAGCTTGTGCGCTTGTGTGATATCGGCCACGTTGGCCGCCGTGCACTCCACGTGGTGCACCAGCCCGGAGTCATCGTCCACCCCGATGTGCGCCTTCATCCCGAAGTAGTACTGGTTGCCCTTCTTGGTTTGGTGCATCTCCGGATCGCGCTCGCCATCCTTGTTCTTGGTCGAGCTGGGCGCAGCGATGATCGTGGCGTCCACGATCGTCCCGCCGCGCAAGCTCTGCCCCTTGCGCGACAGGTGCGCGTTGACCCGATTGAACAGCTTGCGCGCCAAATCGTGCTGCTCCAACAGATGGCGGAAGTTGAGAATCGTCGTCTCGTCCGGCACCTCATCCAGCCCGCCGATCTTGGCGAAACGGCGCATCGACACCGTGTCGTACAGCGCTTCTTCCGCCGATGGATCGCTCAGTGCATACCACTGCTGCAAAAAGTGGATGCGCAGCATGGTCTCCAGCCGATACGGCTGTCGCCCCGGCTGCCCCGACTTCGGGTAGTGCGGCTCGATCAGCGCCAGCAGGTCCTTCCACGGCACGACCTGGTCCATCTCGGCCAAGAACACCTCACGCCGCGTCCGCTTGCGCTTGCCGTTGTACTCCGCGTCGCCGAAGGTCAGCTGCATCGAAATCGTCTACTCGGGTCGTTGATCGATTGTGGCAGATCACGATGGATTGTTCAGAGTTTCCCTAACGGTATGCACGAACTTGGCTTGCGCCACCGGGTTGAACAGCACCGCCACGAAGTCCACCACTTCCATGCGCATGGTGTCGGGGTTGAACACCGCGCCGGCCGGATTCTGCATCCAGCCATTGGCGATCAGGATCCATAACGCCGAGAAGTTGCTGCCCAGCGCCACCAGCCAGGTGGTGATCAGGTGCTGCACCTTGCTCAGGCGATTCCAGCCAAGGAAGAACAGGCCCAAAAACGTGGCTTCCAGAAAGAACGCCATCAGCCCTTCGATCGCCAGCGGCGCGCCGAAGATGTCGCCCACGTAATGGCTGTAGTACGACCAGTTCATGCCGAACTCGAATTCCATCACGATGCCGGTGCCGACGCCCATGGCGAAGTTGATGCCGAACAGCACACCCCAGAACATGGTCATGCGCCGCCAGATCTGCTTGCCGGTCATGACGTAGACGCTTTCCATGATGCCCAGCAGGAACGACAGGCCCATGGTGAGCGGCGGAAAGATGAAGTGGTACATCGCGGTGACTGCGAACTGCAGCCGCGACAGTTCGACAACTGTCGAGTCGATCATGGCGGGAGGGCCTGGTTGAGGGTCGGTAAGGAATGTGGCGATCATCTGCCGCCAGCGCGCCGGCCGCGTTGATCCAAATCAATGCGGCGCTGAACAGGTGCGTCACACTGTCTATCCCCCACCGGGAGGCGGCGACTTACAATCGCGTGCAATGCGCAGTCTTCAGAAGAGCGACGTGAGCCAGCCCAGCGTGCAAGCCAGCGAAACGCCAGCCCAGCGCCGTCAACGCGGCCACTGGCTGGATGCGCTGGCCGCATCGGCCACGCGCGCGCGTCGGCTTGCCGGCGTGGCGGTGGCGTTGTCGGGTGTGCTGCTGCTTGCGCAATCGGCTGCGATCGCCTGGCTGGTACAGGCGGTGCTGGTGCAGCACCTGGCATTGGCGCAATTGCGCAACGTGGGCGCCGGATTGCTGGTTGCGCTGATCGGGCGCGCGCTCCTCAACGCCTGGGCGCAATCGTTGACCGGTGAAGTGGCCGACGTGGCCAAACGCGAACTGCGCGCGCGTATTGCGCGACGCCTGGTGCAGCACGGGCCGCTATGGCTGCGCCGGCAGCGCAGCGGCGAACTGGGCGAATTGAGCCTGGCGCATACCGATGCGCTGGAAGGCTATTTCGTCGGCTATCAGCTTGCTCGTATCGAAATGTTGCTGGTGCCGCCGCTGATCCTGATCGCGGTGTTTTACGTCGATTGGGTGGTCGGGCTGGTGTTGCTGCTCACCGCGCCGCTGATTCCGTTCTTCATGATGCTGGTGGGGTGGGGCGCCGAGGCCGCAGGGCGCGAACAACTCGGCGAGTTGGCGCGCATGGGCGGGCATTTTGCCGATCGACTCAAAGGACTGGGGTTGCTGCGCGTATACGGCCGCGGCCAGGCCGAACTGCAGGGCATTGCCGCCGCTGCCGAGGGCGAGCGCGAGCGCTCGCTGAACGTGTTGCGCATTGCATTCCTGTCGTCGACCGTACTGGAATTTTTTGCCTCCGTCAGCGTTGCGATCGTGGCGCTGTACTTCGGTTTGAGTTATCTGGGCATGCTCCATCTGCACGGTCTGCCATCGCTGGGTGCGGGCATGTTCTGCCTCCTGCTGGCGCCGGAATTCTTCGCACCGCTGCGGCGCTTGGCCGCGCACTACCATGACCGCGCAAACGCCTTGGCTGCAGTCGCCGAGGCCGAGCGATTGCTGCAGGGCTTCCAGCCGCCTGCCGCTGCGCAGATCGCGGCGCTCCCCGCACGTGCCCTGGAGCCGGCACAAGCGCATGCGCCCTTGTTGCAGGCACGCGGATTGGCGCTGCGTCCTGCCGGCGCGCCGCAGCTGGTGGTCAGGGAGTTTGCGCTGACGCTGGAGCCCGGGCAGCGCGTTGCGGTGATCGGTGCCAGCGGTAGCGGCAAGAGCACGCTGCTGGAAGGGCTCGCCGGTTGGCTTGCACCCGAGGCGGGCAGCGTCGCCGTGCGCCCGGGTGCGCGCATCGGATATGCCACGCAGCGCCCCTATCTGTTTCAGGCCAGCATTGCCGACAACCTGCGCCTGGCCGACCCGCAGGCCAGCGATACGCGCCTGCACGCGGTGGCCGAGGCGGCCCAAGTGCTGCGCTTTACCGCGCACTTGCCGGCCGGCCTGGACACGGTGATCGGCGAGCGTGGCTTCGGTTTGTCCGGTGGCGAAGCCCGCCGCGTGGCGTTGGCGCGGCTGTTGTTGCGCGAGCCGGATGTGTTGCTGCTGGACGAACCCACCGCCTTTCTCGACCCGGATACCGAAGCGGAATTGCTGCGTACGCTGGGCATCTTTGCGCGCGGCCGTGCGGTCGTTCTGGCGACGCACAGCGCTGCGGTGATGCGTTGGGCCGACACGGTCATCGATCTGCGCGGCGCGCCGGTCACGGTGCAGGCACTATGAGCCGCTCCCAGCCCGAGCGTCTGCGCGATGTGTTTGGTCTGCATGCCTGGCGCCTGCTGCTGTCGGCAGGGCTGGTGCTGGTCACCATGCTTGCCGGTGTCGGCCTGCTGGGCTTGTCCGGCAGCTTCCTGACCGCCGCTGCGCTGGCAGGCGTTGCCGGCATGGGGGCCGGCTTCAATTTCTTCTCCCCGTCGGCCGGCATTCGCGCCTTGACCTTCGCGCGTATCGTGTCGCGTTATGCCGAAAAGTTGATCGGGCACGATGCCACCTTGCGCATCGCACGCGATCTGCGGGTGTGGTTCTTTCGCCGCGCCTTGCCGCTGGCGCCTGGGCGATTGTCGGCCACCCGGACCGGTGATCTGCTGGCGCGGCTGATGTCCGACATCGGCGAGGTCGATGGCCTCAGCGTGCGCGCATTGGCACCGCTGGCTGCGTTGCTCGGCATCTGGTTAGGCGGTGTGGTCGCCGCTGCACTGATCTATCTTCCCGCTGCATGCGTGTTGCTGGTACTTGGCGTGCTGATCGGTGGGCTGGTGCCGTGGCAGGTGGCACGCGGCGGCTCACAGCGCGAGCAGTTGCGTGCACAGCAGCGAACCGACTTGCGTACACAAGCCTTCGAAGGGCTGGAGGGCGCAGCCGACCTTGCTGCGATCGACGCGCAGGGCGCCTGGCTGCAGCGCAGCGACGCCGCGGCCGCCGCCGTGACCGGTGGCGATCGCATCCAGCGCAGACGGCTGATCACCGACAACCTGCTGCATGCGCTCTGCGGCGGGCTGGGGCTGGCCGGCATGCTGTGGCTGGCGCTTGGTGCGGCCGAGCGCGGGCTGATCGGCGCCGAGCGTGCTGCAGGGTTGGTGTTTTTGACCATGGCGTTGCTGGAAGTCTGGGCCGGTGCCGGGCTGGCCTTGCAGGCGCTGCAAAGTGCGCGCGTTGCCGCCGGGCGCCTGCAGGCCATCGTCGACCAAGCGCCGTCGGTGAGCGATCCGGCGCGCGCGATCGATGCCCCGCGCACCGGCACGCTGCAATTGCAGCAGGTGTCGTTTGCCTGGCCCGGTAGCGTGCGCCCGGTACTGCATGCGCTCGATCTCACCCTGGCGCCGGGCGAGCGCATTGCCATCAGCGGCGATAGCGGCAGCGGTAAAAGTACATTGTCGGCGTTGATACTGCGCCTGTGGGATCCGCAGGCCGGGCAGCTGCGCTATGCGGGCATCGACCTGCGCCACGTCGCACAGGCGCAATGGCACCAGCGTATCGCCTGGCTGCCGCAGAATGCGCCGGTATTTGCCGGCAGCGTGCGCGACAACCTGCTCATCGGCGACCCTGCTGCCGACGATGCCGCGTTGTGGCGGGTACTCGAACAAGTGCGCCTGGGCGCGTGGGCCAGCGCGAACAACGGCCTGGACACCTGGGTTGGCGAAAACGGCGCCACGCTGTCCGCCGGCCAGGCGCGCCGGCTCGCCCTGGCGCGGGCACTGCTGCGCGATGCCCCGATCCTATTGCTCGACGAACCCACCGACGGTCTGGACGTGGATACCGCCGACGCGCTGCTGCTCGACCTGGCCGCTGCACTGGGCGAACGCTCGCTGGTGATGATCACCCACGACGCGTTACCGCCCGGCGTGGTGCAGCGGCATTACCGGATGCGTGAGGGAAAGCTGGAGTTGCTCGATCAAGACGCATAGCCAATGGCTGCGTTTCTCGAAGGTTGTCACGGGATGAGCGTTGATCACCCCGGCCACACGTTGTTGATCGCGTTCAATCGAATAGCACCGGAAGCGCGGCCATCAGATCGGTCTCGGTCATCGCGAGCACCAGTGCGCTGACATTTAACGCAACCGTGATCCAGAACGTCATCTGGAACGCCGCCTTGCTGCATTTGTGCCGGTAGATTTCCTGCGCCAGCAATGCACCTGGCCAGCCACCGATCAGCGCCAGCAGGTGCAAGCTGGATTCGGGTATGCGCCATTGATTGCGTTGCGCAGCCGATTTGTCCATCGCATAGATCAACAGTGTGAGCAGGCTGGCCGCCGCGTACCAGAGCGGTACGAGCATCGGTATCACGTGCATCAGCGTGGCCGCCGCCAAGGCGAGCATCGATACCGCAGCCAGCGTCTTGCGTGGCAACCCGCTGCGACGCTGTTCGGCTCTGGCGGCGGTGGTACGGTCTGCCCACCGCACTTGCGTGGCATTCAGGCGCTTGTGCGCATCGCGTTCGATCGCGTAGGTGATGATCTCCCCGTCGCGCGGGCGACGGGTCTGCTGTGCAAACGCGCTGATATGGACGAATGCGCGGTCGCCACCACCATTGGGCGTGACGAAGCCAAAGCCCTTGTGATCATTCCAGTCGCTGAGACGTCCCTGATAGCGCATTCGCGTTGCTCCGTTGGATGGTGTGGCGTGCTGATGCGGTGTGCGCGCACATCACGCATCGATTGCTCGGCCGGCAAAACAGCGGTGACGGTCGCCCCAGGTCCAGCAACATCGGCCGAGATCCAGCGGCGCAGCGCGCGGTTCGAGCAGCTCAACAGCCCCGCAAAAAATTGCTCACCGCTGGGCCGAACCGGGCGAAATCGACCAGGAACGCATCGTGGCCTTGCGGCGAATCCAGGCCGATGAAGTGCGCATCGGCACCGCCGGCACGCAAGCCGTCGGCGATCTGTTCCTGCTGCTGCACCGGGAACAGGATGTCGGTATTGGCACCGATCGCCAGCGCACGCGCGATGCGGATACGCGCCAGGCCGGCAAGCACCGCGTCGGCGGTCGAGACGCCTGTCTGCGGCTTGGCGGAGCCAGGCAGGGCATCTGCATGGGGGTGGTCGATGGTAGAGCCGGCAGCGAGTCTTTCCTCGACATACTCGGCCAGGTCGAACCAGTCCATCGAGCGGCTCAGATACAGATAGCAGTTGGGGTCGAAGAAGCGCACGAAGCGGCGCGCGTGGCCTTCCAGATAGCTTTCCACCTGGAATTCCAGCCCGAAAGGATCATCGGCCGCCTGTTCGGAATCCAGCCGCACGCGGCCGAAGCGGCCGTCCCATTCCAGCGCCGAGCGGTAGGTGATCACGCCGAGCTTGCGCGCCATGCGCATGCCCGATTCGGGGTAGCTGGCATCGTCGTAGTGGCCGCCGTTCCAGTGCGGATCCAGCCGGATCGCCTCGCGTTGCAACGAGCGGATCGCGATCGAAAACGGCAATGCCTGTGCGCTGCCGGAGATATTGATATGGCTGCGCGCGACGCCGGGATGACGCAGCAACAGCGCCAGCGCGGTCATGCCGCCCATCGAGTTGCCGATCAGGCAGGCCAGCTGCGCGATACCCAGCGCGCGTACCACATCGGCTGCGGCGTCGGCCACGTCTTCGATCGACAGGTCCGGAAAGGTGAGGCGATACAGCAAGCCGGTGGCAGGGTTCACCGAAGCCGGCCCGGTCGAGCCCTTGCAACTGCCCAACGAATTGACGCACACCACGAACCAGCGTGTGGTATCGATCGGCTTGCCCGGCCCTAGCATTGCGTCCCACCAGCCCGGCTCTGGGTTGGCCTGGTTTGCCGCCGCGTGCGCGTTAGGCGACAGGCCGGTGACGATCAGGATCGCATTGCTGCGGTCTGCTGCCAGCGTGCCCCAGGTCTCGTACGCCACGCGTGCCTGATGCAGCACGCCGCCGCGTTTCATCGGAAACGGTGAGGGCAGGGCGTGGTACAGCGTGCCGGCGGGGATGAATTCAGTCATGGGCCAATTCTATCTGCCATGGCACGCGCCAGTGTGCAGGATGGGAATGGGAAATCCGGAATTGGCTGGAAGCCATGCGCTGCGTGATGCCACTTTGCAGGGCGGCAGACCTGCGGTTTGGCTGCAAGACCCTTGCATGCCCACCAGCGCGGAACGCTGCAATGCGTCCTTGCAAGCGCCTGAGCGACATCCGTGCCGCGACGGTGAGCAGGCAAGGGCCGGTCGAGATGGTCGGTACAGATGATTTGAACATCGCAACCGACCAGGAGCGACCAACAGAACTCCTGCGCAGCCGTCAGGCTGGCGCAGATGGTGTTTGGCATTCTTATGCGGCACTGCGCCGAAGCGTCGCAATGAGACGCAACACGCCATCAGCGGCCGATCACCAGCTCCACTGGCGCGTCCGCAGGCAGTGCGATCGTCACCGGTGCGCTTTCCACGTCGTCGGCCTGACGCATGGCGTTGCCGCTGCGCGACAGCCGGGCCAGCAGCTGTACCTTGTCCAGCGTAGGCATCGGGCTGTCGCCATCGTCCAGCATGATGGTCAATGGAAGCTCGCTCAGCGCGTGTTTTTCCACCGCCACCGGCATCGGCGTGTCGGCCGCGCGCGCGATCACGAACACGCTGGTGTCGCCGGACAATCCGGCGCGCTTGGCGAATTCGGCATCCAGCGTCACGCGCACCTGGATGCGTTTGTCGCTCGCTGCAGCGGCGGTAGGTGCAGCCGGTGCCTGGATCGGCTCGAGCTTGGCGTCCTGTCGGGCTGCATTGATCTGTTCGAGCAGGCCAGGGCGGGTTGCGACATCGACCACGCGCAATAGCGGCTCCCATGTCGCACTGGCCTTGGCCGGCTCACCGGCCTGGCGCTGCACCACCCCCAGGAACCAGCGTGCGCGTTGATGGTCCGGTTGCACCGCCAGCGCGTATTCGAGCAGGCGCATGGCTTCCGGATCCGGGCGACCGCTGTCGTCGGCAAGCATGCGCGCCTGCGCCGCGGCGACCAGCACGTCCGCTTCGTCCGGACGCAGTGCCACCGCGCGTGCGAAGGCATCGCGCGCTTCGGCAAATTTCTGCTGGCTGGACAGCGAGCGCCCCAGCAACACCCAGCCTTCGGCCTGTTCGGGGTTACTGGCCAGCGCCGCGCGCAGCTGCACGATGGCTTCATCCAGCGAACGTGGCGTGGCCGGGCGATTGGTCGGCTGGGTGATGGCGCCTGGCGTGCCGACCAACCAGTACAACGCCGCACTCGCGGCCAGCAGCAACACTGCCACGCTTGCGGCCAGGCCGCGCGCCTCGCGCCACAGCGGGCGCACCACCACGCCGAAGGCCAGCAGCGCAATCACGATCCCCGCGATGACAAAGCCGGCCATCACCACTCCTGCTCATCGGCAGGCATGGCAGGCGCGGCCACGCTGCGTTTGCGTACCACCAGCACAACGGCGCCCGCGCCCAGCAGCAACACCAGCAGCGGACCGAACCATAGCAGCCAGGTGCGCGACTCCACACGCGGACGGTACAGCACGAACTCGCCATAGCGCGCGACCAGGAACTGGCGGATCTGCGCATCGCTGCGGCCTTCGTGCATCAGTGCCAGCACCTCGCGGCGCAAGTCCTGCGCAATTTGCGCGTTGGAATCGGCCAGCGACTGGTTCTGGCATTGCACGCAGCGCAACTCGGCGGTAAGTGCATGAAAACGCGCCTCCTCTTCGGCCGATGCATAGCGCAGCGGCGCCGGGTCGCCGACCGGCTGGGCAACGGCCAGCCAGGGTAGCAACAGCAGCAGGAGCAGCCAGGTGCGCGTCATCGTTTGGCGTGCAGGTCCGGTGCGGCAGTGGGGGAACGCTCGATCTTGCTCAGCGCCGGAATCAACTGGGTGTCGATGATGGATTGGGTCAGCATGCCGCTGTACTTCCAGCGCACCACGCCACGCCCGTCGACCAAGAAGGTTTCCGGCGCGGCGGCGATGCCGAAATCGATGGCGGTGCGGCCATCTTGATCGGCGACCACAAGCAGATACGGGTTGCCGAGTTGTTCGAGCCAGCGCAGCGCATCGTTGCGCTCGTCCTTCCAGTTGTAGCCGATCACGCGCACGCGTTTGGTCAGGGCGAAGCGGCTCAGCACCGGGTGTTCTTCGCGGCAGGCCGGGCACCAGCTGCCCCACACGTTGATGATGTATGGCGCGCCGCGCAATTCGCGCGCATGCACCACGATGGCCGGGTCGTGCAGCAACGGCAGCGCGAATTCCGGCGCTGGTTTGCCGATCAGCGCAGAGGGCAGGGCATCGCGATCGTCCTGACCGGAGCGCACCACCGCATAGACCAGCAGCGCTGCCAGGGCGAGCAGCAGCACGATGGCGCCCACGAGAACCGCAGTGGGCAGGCGGGGCGAACGTGACTCAACCATCTTGGATCTCCGGAGAACGACGAAAACGCCGGTCGGCCGCGGTCACCAGGCCGCCAAGCGCCATCAGCAACGCTCCCAGCCAGATCCAGCGGACGAACGGTTTGAGGTGGACACGCACCGCCCAGGCTTGATTGCCCAGCGGTTCGCCAAGGGCGACATACAGATCGCCAAACGGACCAGGGCGGATCGCCGCCTCGGTCAACGTCTGGCCGCCACTGGCGTAACGGCGCTTTTCGGCATGCAGCGCGCCTACCGGGGCATCGTCCTTGAATACCTGCAGGTTGGCACGGTCGGACACGTAATTGGGCCCGCGCCGTTCTTCGATCCGGTCGAAATGCAGTGCATAGCGGCCGATCTGCACCTGTTGCCCGGGCGCCAGCGCCACTTCGCGCTGCAGGCTCAATCCCTCCACCAGCATGGCACCGGACAGGAACACCGCAACGCCCAGGTGCGCCAGCACCATGCCGAGCATCTCGGCAGTGAATTTGCGCCCCTTGGCCGCCCGTCGCGTCCACAGGAAGCGCGTGGTGCCCAGCAGCACCCAGGCTGCACCGGCGACACCGAAGGCGGCTTTCAATTGTCCCTGCGGCGCGGCGAACCAGGCCAGTACGCCGGCCGCCACCGCCAGACCCGCCCACGGCGCCAGCATCGCCATCGGCCGCGAAGCCTGTTCGCGCTGCCAGCGGGTGAGCGGGCCGAAGGGCAACAGTGCGACCAGCGGCGCCATCAACACCACGAACAAGGTGCCGAAGTAGGGTGGCCCAACCGACAGCTTGCCCAGCCCCAAGGCATCGGCGAGCAGCGGATACAAGGTACCCAGCAACACCATTGCGCAGGCGCAGGTGAGCAACAGGTTGTTCAACAGCAACAAGGTTTCGCGCGAGCTGCCGGCGAATGCGCGACGCGGATCGTCCACCACCGACAGAAGCGGCGCGCGCAACGCATACAGCAGCAACGAACCACCGACCACGGCCAGTAGGAAGACCAGAATGAACAGCCCACGCGACGGGTCGGCCGCGAACGAGTGCACGCTGGTCAGCACGCCCGAGCGCACCAGAAAGGTGCCCAGCAGCGACAGCGCGAAGGCGGCGATTGCCAGCAACAAGGTCCAGCTGGCGAAGCTGCCGCGCTTTTCGGTCACCGCCTGCGAATGCAGCAGGGCGGTGCCCACCAACCACGGCATGAAACTGGCGTTCTCCACCGGGTCCCAGAACCACCAGCCACCCCAGCCCAGCTCGTAGTACGCCCACCAGCTGCCAAGCGCGATGCCGACGGTGAGCATCGACCAGGCGACATTGGTCCACGGCCGCGTCCAGCGCAGCCAGCGCGCATCCATGCGGCCTTCCAGCAGTGCGGCGATGGCGAACGCGAACGGCACCGCAAAGCCGACGTAGCCGCAATACAGCATCGGCGGATGGACGATCAGCCCCGGGTCCTGCAGCAGCGGATTGAGGTCGCCACCTTCCAGCGGCACCGGGAACAACCGCGCGAACGGGTTGGAGGTAAACAGCAGGAAGGCCAGAAACCCAATGCTTACCAGCGCCATGACGCCGAGCACCCGCGCGATCACGTGCGCGGGCAGCTGCCGCGACCAGAGCGCCACCGCGCCGGTCCATAACGCCAGTACCAGCGTCCACAGCAGCAGCGAGCCTTCGTGCGCGCCCCACACCGCCGAATAGCGGTACATCACCGGCAGCAGGCTGTTGGAATTTTCGGCGACGTAGCGCACCGAAAAATCCTGCACCAAGAAGGCGTGCGTCAACACGGCGAAGGCCGATGCGATCAGTGCCAGCTGCACCAGCGCCGCCGGTCGCGCCACGGCCATCCAGCTGCTGCGTCCGCGCTGTGCGCCTGCCAGCGGCACCACGGCCTGCACCAGCGCCACCAGCAGGGCCAGCACCAGCAGGAACGTCCCGAGTTCAGGAAGCATCGGGGCGCCGCGTTGTCGCGCATCGGCCGGTGCGACGACCGCAGGTGCCCTGCAGCGCCAGCATTCCTGCAGCGCCCGCACCTGCTTGCCCACCCACCGCGACGTCGTTGGCCATGCACCTTGCGCGCAAGCCGCCCGCCTGCCGGCATGCAGATGGCCTGATGCACGTCATCAATGCCGCTCTCCAACCTGATCCGCCGCGGCTGGCACATCGTGCTTGCGATGCGCGCTGCCCATCTTGTCGGCGACTTCCTTCGGCATATAGGTTTCGTCGTGCTTGGCCAGCACATCTTCGGCGACGAAGATGCCGTTCTGCATGCGGCCGGTGGCCACCACTGCCTGCCCCTCGCGGAACAGGTCCGGCAGGATGCGGTCGTAACTCACGGGCAATTGCGCATCGCCATCGGTGACGCGGAAGTGTGCTTCCAACGAGCCGGAGGCGCGTTGGAACGAGCCTTTTTCGACCATGCCGCCAAGCCGGAAGCGCGAATGCGCGCCGGCGTCGCCACGCAGCACTTCCGAGGGCGTGTACAGGTAGGCCACGTTGCGTTGCAAGGCCATGGCCACCAGCGTGGTTGCCAGCCCGCCGGCCAGTACCAAGGCCAGCACCAGCCACAGGCGGCGGCGACGTTGCGAGTTCACCGGATCAGCTCCGCATCGCTGGGCACCGCGCGCTTGCGCTCGCGCAGGCGGCGCGCCTGGGCGGTCTTCAGGGCGCGACGCACCTGCCAACGGCCGGCGATCAGATCCCACAGCAGCACCAGCACGAACACCGCGTAAGCGGCGATGACGTAAGGCAGGTAGCTCATGCCGCGCTCTCCTGCGCATCGCGCACGATCCAGGCCTTGCCCGCCTCGCGGCGCAGGTTGTCGGCGCGCGCGCGCGTCAACAGCGACCCGACAAACCAGAACTTGGTACCAATCACCATCAACCACAGCGGCAGCAGCATGCTTGCATCGATCGTGGACGGCCCAAGCAAGCGGACGCTCTGGCCCTGGTGCAGCGAATTCCACCACACCACTGAATAGCGGATCACCGGCAGCAGCGCCACCCCGACGATGGCCAGCAACGCCGCCGCGCGCGCCGCCTGACGGCGGTCGTCGATGGCGTGATACAGGCCGATCACACCCAGATACAGAAACAGCAGGATCAATTCGGTGGTCAGGCGCGGGTCCCAGTCCCACCAGGCGCCCCACATCGGCTTGCCCCAGATGCTGCCGGTCAGCAGGGTGATCACGGTAAACGCAGCGCCGATCGGCGCGCACGCCATCGCCAGGATCTCGCAGATCTTGATGCGCCAGATCAACGCGATGGCCGCGTGCAGCGCCATCAGCCCGAACACGAACAGGCTCATCCACGCGCTCGGCACATGGATATAGAGAATCCGGAAGCTGTCGCCTTGCTGGTAATCGGCCGGCACCGCGAACAAGGCCTGCCAGATGCCCACGCCCAGCAGCAACGCGGCCAGCGCGTAGCACCACGGCGCCCAGCGCGCAGTGAAACGGTCGAAGATCGGGGGCGATGCGAGTTGGTGGAACCAGCGGACGACGACGTTCATGCGATGGCAGTAGCCTTTGGAATGGCATTGGCTCTCGAAACAGCAACAACGCGTTGTGCGGGGCGTGCTATCGACAATGCATCGAGTGCAGCGCTCAACTCAA
Organism: Xanthomonas sp. NCPPB 3569; assembly: GCF_041475645.2. NCBI lineage: Bacteria > Pseudomonadati > Pseudomonadota > Gammaproteobacteria > Lysobacterales > Lysobacteraceae > Xanthomonas > Xanthomonas sp. NCPPB 3569. The sequence goes on along the minus strand of NZ_CM192969.1, from coordinate 1,974,147 downwards.
CGAAATGCGGATCGCGGCCGCCGCAGCCAGCGGTGCCAGGACCACGCCGATCACCAGTCCGGCGCCCAACAACAACAACGCACCCACTGCATCCTGCCCTTGTCCGCTGGCCGCCACGCTGCCGGCACCGAACACCAGCACCGGCACGTACAGCGGCAACGCCAGCAACGCCACGAGAATACCAGAGCGTTTCATCGTCACCGTCAGTGCCGCCACCACAGCGCCGAGCAGGCTCAGGAGCGGCGTTCCCAGCGCCAACGATGCCAGCAGCACCGGCAATTGGTCATGCGGCAGGTGCAGCAATTCGCCCAGCAGCGGCGTCACGGCAATCAGCGGCAACGCACTGGTCGCCCAATGCAGCAGCACGCGCACTGCGATCAACCAGGCCAACGGCACCGGTGCCAGCAACCATTGCTCCATCGAGCCGTCTTCCACATCGCTGCGGAACAAGGCGTCCAGCGACAGCAGGCCAGCCAGCAGTACCGACAGCCACAACACCGCCGGCGCGGCCTGCGCGAGCAGGTCCGGGCGTCCGCCCAGTCCCAACGCGAACAACACCACGATCAGCAATGCGAACAGGGCCGGCTGCAACGCATCGCTGCGGCGCCGCCACAGCAGCTGCAGGTCGCGGGCAAGCAGGGCGCGGGCGGCCTGCCAGAGCGAGGGTTGCGGCGAAGGCGTGCTCATGCCGCAGCCTCCAGCGTGAGCATGCGGGTGCGCACCGGCGGCGCTGCATACGCACCGTGCGTGGTGACCAGCGCCGCGCCACCGCCGCGCAGATGCGCAGAGATCATTCGGTTCACCAGGGTGATGCCATCCAGATCCAGATTGGCGTACGGCTCATCCAGCAACCAGAGCGGTGCCGGCGAGAGCCACAGCCGTGCCAGCCCCAGTCGCTTGCGTTGCCCGGCCGACAACTGCCGTACCAATGCATCTTCGTAACCGGCCAGGCCAACGATCGCCAGCGCACTGCCGGGCATCTGCTTGGCGCGGCGGCCATGCAGCCCGCACAGGAAGTGCAGGTTCTCCAGCGTACTGAGGTCGGCCTTCAGACCGGGCAGGTGGCCCAGGTACGCCATGAAGCGGCTGCGGTCGCCACGCTTGGCGGTTTTGCCGTCGATCTGGATCTGCCCGCGCTCCACATGCAGCAGGCCAGCCAGCACGCGCAGCAACGTGGTCTTGCCGGCGCCGTTGTCGCCTTGCACCAGCAACGCCTCGCCGGCATCGACATGGAAATCCAGCGGGCCGAACACCGGCTCCTCGTTGCGGCTGAAGGCCAGCGCGTGCGCTGCCAGCAGCGGCGGCGCGGTGTGCAGCGGTTCGATCATCGGTGCAGCGGGCTCCCGTCGCAGGACGGCATGGGGAAAGGCCGGGGCAGGACGCGCCGGACCGGGCGCGCATTGTAGCGACGATGGTGGCATGGCGGGGACGTCCGCGGCAGCGTCGCAGGCGCCGCGCGGGGTCGGGGAACGCTGTTTTGCAGTGTCCGGGCGCAACCGCCTGGCGGCTTTGCGTACACTCGCTATCCCCCGTTTCTTGTCCGGACAGGCACCATGCCCCTCACGACCAAGCTGCCCAAGGTGGGCACCACCATTTTCACCGTCATGTCGCAGCTGGCGGCCGAGCACGGCGTGGTCAATCTGGGCCAGGGCTTTCCCGATTTCGCGGTGCCGCAGCGGCTGGTCGACGAACTGACCAAGGCCATGGCCGCCGGCCACAACCAGTACCCACCGATGACCGGCGTGGCGACGTTGCGCCAGGCCATCGCCGGCAAGGCGCAGCGGTGCTATGGCGCACAGGTCGATGCCGACACCGAGATCACCGTCACCAGCGGTGCCACCGAGGCGATCTTCAACGCCATCCACGCGGTGGTGCGGGCCGGCGAAGACGTCATCGTGCTGGACCCGGCCTACGACTGCTACGAGCCGGCGATCGAGCTGGCGGGCGCACGCGCCGTGCATGTGGCACTGCACCCGCAGACCTTTGCGGTCGACTGGGCTGCGCTACGCGCCGCGATCACGCCCAAGACGCGCCTGTTGATGATCAACTCGCCGCACAACCCGTCCGGCGCGATGCTGTCGGCCGCCGACATGCAGACGCTGACCGAGCTGTTGCGCGGCACCGACATCCTTTTGCTGTCCGATGAGGTCTACGAACACATCGTGTTCGATGGCCGCCGGCACGAATCGGTGCTGCGCTGGCCGGAACTGCGCGAGCGCGCATTCGTGATCTCCAGCTTCGGCAAGACCTACCACTGCACCGGCTGGAAGATCGGCTACGCCATCGCACCGCCGACGCTCACGGCCGAATTCCGCAAGGTGCACCAGTACAACACCTTCACCAGTTTCGGTCCGGCCCAGCACGCCTTCGCTGCGATGATCCGCGACGAGCCCGAACACGACGAGCAACTGGGCGCGTTCTACCAAGCCAAGCGCGACCGCTTCCGCGAGCAGCTACTGACCACGCGCTTGAAGCCGTTGCCGGTGCCCGGCGGCTACTTCCAGCTGGTGGATTACTCGGCCATCAGCGACCTGACCGACACCGAATTCGTGAAGTGGCTGACGATCGAAAAGGGCGTCGCCGCGATCCCGTTGTCGCCGTTCTACGAGAACCCGCCTGCAGGGCAGCGCCTGGCGCGGCTGTGCTTTGCCAAGAACGATGCGACATTGGATGCGGCGATCGAGCGCTTGCAGCAGCTCTGACGAGCGGGGAATGGGGAATCGGGAGTTGGGAATTGGAAGAGCAAGCCGTCTAGCGTATCCCTTCTCCATGCATGCCGCCCCGCCTCTCCACTGGAGACCTTGCATAGTCCCATGAGCCGAGTTGCTGTCCAATTGACGCCCTTACATTCCTTAGCGCACAGGCAGCAGCAGACAGCTTTACCCATTCTCGATTCCCGACTCCCCATTCCCGAGCTTTCGATGAACGACCTGCGCATCTCCCTGATCCAAGGCGACACCCGTTGGCATGACCCGGCCGGTAACCGCGACTATTACGCTGCGTTGCTGGAGCCGCTTGCCGGGCAGACCGATCTGGTGATCCTGCCGGAAACCTTCACCAGCGGGTTCTCCAACGACGCCATCGACAAGGCCGAAGGGATGGACGGGCCAACCGTGGCGTGGGTGCGCGCGCAGGCCGCACGCCTGGGTGCAGCGGTCACCGGCAGCGTGCAGGTGCGCACCGAGGCCGGTGTGTTCAACCGGCTGCTATGGGCCACGCCCGACGGGGCGCTGCAGTATTACGACAAGCGTCACCTGTTCCGCTTCGGCAACGAGCATCTGCGCTACGCGGCCGGACGCGAACGGTTGACCGTGGAATGGAAGGGCTGGCGGATCAATCCGCAGGTCTGCTACGACCTGCGTTTTCCGGTGTTCTGCCGCAATCGCTTCGATGTGGAGCGCCCGGGGCAACTGGATTTCGATCTGCAAGTGTTCGTCGCCAACTGGCCGTCCGCCCGCGCCTATGCGTGGAAGACGTTGCTGCGCGCACGCGCGATCGAAAACCTGTGCTTCGTCGCGGCGGTCAACCGTATTGGCATCGATGGCAACCAACTGCACTACGCCGGCGACAGCGCGGTGATCGATTTCCTTGGCCAGCCGCAGGTGGAAATTCGCGAACGCGAGCAGGTGGTCACCACCACCCTCAGCGCCATCGCGCTGGCCGAGCACCGCGCCCGTTTTCCCGCGATGCTGGATGCCGATCGGTTCGAGATTGGGGATTCGTGATTCGTGATTGGTACAAGCACTGCCGCACAGATACCTGCCTGCCCGCTGTTGCCAATCCCCAATCCCGAATCCCCAATCCCCAATCCCGGCTACTGAGCCAGCTTGATCTCGTAGATCTTCGGCCAGCGCTTTCCGGTGACGAACAAGCGATCGTGCGCGGCGTCGTAGGCGATGCCGTTGAGGACATCGTTGGTGGGGTCGGTCAAGGTGTCGGGGTCCGGCACCAGCGCCTTGAGGTCGATCCAGGCGACGACCTTGCCGCTGGCGGGGTCGATGCGTGCGATGCGGGTGGTCAGCCAGACGTTGGCCAGCAACTGTCCCTTGACCCATTCCAGCTCGTTGAGCTTGTCCAGCGGCTTGCCGCGGGCGGTGACCTTGATGCTGCCGATCTGCTTCAGGCTCTGCGGATCCAGGCGGCGGATGTTGGCGGTCCCGTCGCTCATATAGAGCTGGCGGTCGTCGCTGGTCAGCGCCCAGCCCTCGCCGGAATAGGTGAATTGGGTGCGCGGTGCCAGCGTGGCCAAGTCGTAGACGAAGCCGCGCTGATTGCGCCAGGTCAGCTGGATCAGGCGATCCTTCCAGGCCACGATGCCTTCGCCATAGAACGGCGGCGGCGTATTGACCTGCTGCAGGACGTTGCCGCTGTCCAGGTCGACCTTGCGCACGCTGGACTGGCCCAGCTCGCCGGTGCTCTCGTAGAGATGCCCGTCCAGATAGAACAGGCCCTCGGTGAAGGCGGCGGTATCGTGCGGATAGGTCCTGACGACGGTGTAACCCTGGGTGGGAATCGCCTCGCCGCAGTGGGCGAGGGTGGGCAGCAGCAGGGCGCTGACGAGCAGGCTGTAGACGGTGCGTGGCATGCGGCAATCATCCCATGCCGCGGCTGCAGGCGGCAGTTCTGCTGCCATCTCGAGGCCAGCGAAGACCTCGCTGAACAAACGCATGCGCCGCACTGGCATCTTGTCGCGGCTGCCACATCGGCGCTGCTAGTCTCGCGCCACGTCCACCACTGGCACTGCCCTATGATCAAGTCACTTTCGCTTATCGCGCTGCTTGGCGCCGCCACGCTGGCCCCGCAGGCGCAGGCCGCCGGCAATATCGATTGCCAGCTGTCGTTCAACTTGTCCGGCTGGTCGGTGTTCTACAAGACCGCCAGCGGTACCGGCACCATCAAGTGCGACAACGGTGCGGTCATTCCGGTCAAGATCTCCAGCAAAGGCGGTGGCCTGACGGTCGGTAAATCCAAGATCGTCGGCGGCCGCGGCACCTTTAGCGGTGCCTATAGCCTCAACGACCTGTTCGGCACGTATGCGGCCGCCGAAGCGCACGCGGGTGTCGTGAAGTCCAGCACCGCACAGGTGGTCACCAAGGGCGATATCTCGCTCGCGCTGGCAGGCACAGGCGAGGGCGTGGACCTGGGCGTCAACGTCGGTAACTTCGTGATCGAGCGTCGCAAGTAAGCGCGGTAACGAACTGAGCGAGTGGTCCCCGGATGGGCGTGCACTGCACGTCCTTCACCGGAGCGCACGAGCGGTGCGTGTCGATGTCGAACGGCGTTTGCGCCCACACGGAGGGCGCGCAATCGTGTTGCAGGGCTAGATCGCAGCATCGAGGTCGTCCTACCCAACCGGTGCGTGCGGCCGGTGCATCGCGGTAGCACCGTAGCGAAGGGCTTCGTTACACGACTGCACCGCCGGATACGCGGCAGCGTCCCAGTCTCGGTGGATGCCCCGCGGCGTCCATCACAAAAAACGGCCCTTTGCGGGGGCCGTTTTTTGTGCATGGATCGGTTGACGGTCAACGACCGCGATTACCGCCGCCGGGAGGACGACGATTGCCGCCGCCCGGCGGACGGCCGCCGGGGCCGCGCGGTGCGCCGCCTGGGCTGCCCGGACCGCGCCCGGGACCGCCGGGGCCACGGTTGGCCGACGCGGGGCCGCGATTACCACCCGGACCCGGACGCCCACCGCTCGGGCGACCAGCCGGGCGTGCCGCACCGTACGGGCTGAAACCCGGGTTGGCGTGATCGGAGGGGAAGCTCGGTGCGTTGCCCGGGTGGCCATACGGATGCTTGCGCTGCCCCTGACCCTGCGACTGACCCTGTCCGCCGCCAGCGCCGCGTCCTGGACCACCCGAGCGGGCGCCGCCTGGACCGCCAGCGCCGGGACGCGCGCCGCCCGGCCCTTTCTTCGCATACGGGCGTGCCTGGCCGGTGCCCGGGCCGCTCGGGCCGGCGTTGCGGTGGCCGCTCGGGCCGGTGCTCACGCCATCGGGCACATACCAACTGCGGAACGCGGCCGGGTTGCCGTCCGGCAACGCGCCACGGTCGCCCTTGGCCGGGCCGCGCTGCTTGAACGGGCGCTGCTGCGATTGCTTGGCGGCCGCTTCGCCGCTGACGGTCAGGTCGCCCCTGAAGCCGCCAGGCTTGCCGCGACCGCCGCGGCCGCGATCTTCGCGCAAGTTGTCGAAACGTCGCAGCTCGCGGCCTTCATCGGCGCCGGAGGTCTGGCCGTTGACGTAGGCATTGCTGCGGCCATCGCGCGAGACGTGCACGGTGGACTTGGCGGCGCGGCGCTGGCCGATCACCGGCTGCAGGGTCAGTGCCGACGGCGCACCTTCTTCCAGTTTCAGTTCGGCGCGCAAGGCGTCGACCTTGTCCTGCGCCACTTCCACCGAGTGCCCACGCAGCAGCTCGCGCGGCAGCGAGATCTTGCCGTAGCGGCTGCGCTTGAGGCGGCTGACCTGGCAACCCTGCGATTCCCACAGGCGGCGCACTTCACGGTTGCGGCCTTCCTTGACCACGACGCGGAACCAGTCGTGCGAATCGGTGCCGCCGATGCGTTCGATCTCGTCGAACTTGGCGCCGCCGTCTTCCAGCAGCACACCGCGCGACAGGCGCTCGATGATGGCATCGGAGACTTTTTCTTCGCCTTCCGGCGCGCGCACGCGCACCACATATTCGCGCTCGACCTCGTAGGAGGGGTGCATCATCGCGTTGGCCAGCTCACCGTCGGTGGTGAGCAGCAGCAGGCCGGTGGTGTTGATGTCCAGGCGACCGATGGCGATCCAGCGCGAGCCCTTCAATGCCGGCAGCGACTCGAATACGGTCGGGCGGCCTTCGGGATCTTCGCGGGTGGTCACTTCGCCTTCGGGCTTGTTGTAGATCAGCACGCGCGAAGGTTCGGTCAGCGCGCTGGCCACGAAGCTGCGGCCGTCCAGCTCGATCTTGTCGCCGCTGCGCACCGACATGCCGGTCTGCGCAACGGCGCCATTGACCTTGATCAGGCCGTCGGCGATGCGCTGCTCCAGTGCGCGGCGCGAACCCAGGCCGGCCTGGGCCAGCACCTTGTGCAGGCGCTCTTCCAGCTTGGGCGCTTCGGGCGCGCTGTCGCGCTTGAGGGAAAGCTTGTTCAACGACAGCTTGCGGGGGGTGTCACTCATGTGTCTGGCTCCGGCCGCCGCGTTGCGGGTCGGCCTCTGGGTCGGAATCGGCTTCGTCAACAGCCACGGTCGTCGTCGCGACGGCGTTGTCTTCGTCTTCGTTCACTGCATCCGCGCGCGTTCCCGGCGCGGTGTCGGGGTCGCCCTCACGGGCGTCGTCTGGGTCCTGCATGTTGTTCTGGTGCGCCGAGCCATGCTCGGGGTGCTGCGGTGTCTGGTCGTTCACTGCATCGACCGCTTCGGTGTCGATCGCCTCATCGAGACCGTGGTGTTGCCGGTCGACTGCGGCATCGTCGGGTGAGTCCTGTACATGCTGGTCGGCGTCGGCACCACTTTCAATGTCGCTTTCAGTATCGCGTTCGGCGTCGGCCTGGTCATCGCTCGGTGCTCCGGTGCTGCTGGCCGGGTTCGCCGAGGCGTCGGTCTGGTCCGTTTTCAAACCCGCTTGCAAAGCGCCGGTGCCGCTGTCGTCAGCCGCAGCGCCAGCGTTGGCTTTCATATCCGCGTCGGTGTTGCCAGCATCCGCATCGTCGGTATTCGCAGCCGTATCGCCGCCCTCAGCGCCAGCCTGGTCTGCATCGGCCTGATCCTGCGCCGCGTCCATCGCTGCCGACGCCGGTACGGCGCCGTCCAGTTGCCCGTCGCGGTCCAGCGGCAGCTGCGGTTCCAGCTCGGCGATGTCCTTCAACTCAGACAATGGCGGCAGCTCGTCCAATCGCTTGAGCCCGAAGTAATCCAGAAAGCCCTTAGTGGTGCCGAACAGGGCCGGCTTGCCGGGCACGTCGCGGTGGCCCACCACGCGGATCCATTCGCGCTCTTCCAGCGCCTGGATGATGTTGCTGCTGACTGCCACGCCGCGTACCTGCTCGATCTCGCCGCGGGTGATCGGCTGGCGGTAGGCGATCAGCGCCAGGGTCTCCAGCGTGGCGCGGGTGTATTTGGTGCGGCGCTCGGTCCACAGCCGGGCGACCCAGCCATGCACGTCGGCCTTGACCTGGAAACGGAAGCCGGAGGCCACCTCGACCAGTTCCACGCCACGCTCGGCACAGGCCTCGCGCAGCAATTCCAGTGCGCGCTCCACACTGCCGGGCGGGGCCGGCTCTTCTTCCGGAAACAGGCCCTGCAGCTGCGCCAGCGTCAGCGGCTGGCTGCTCGCCAGCAGGGCGGCTTCGATAATGCGGGTGATCAGCGCTTGATCCATTCGATGATCGGCTTCAGATAGGTTCGTTGGCGGCATCGCTGTCGTCGAATTCGCTGGAGAATTGCAACGGCGCATTGGTATTGCCCAACGCCAGCGACTTCACGTAGATCGGCGCCAGCGGCGCTTCCTGCACGATGTCCAGCAACTGCTCCTTGGCCAGTTCGAGCAGCGCCAGGAAGGTGACCAGCACGCCGAGCTTGCCTTCTTCGGCCGTGAACAGCGATTCGAAACGGTAGAACTTGCCGTCGTCCAGGCGGCTCAGCACATCGCCCATGCGCTGGCGCACGCTCAGCGCCTCGCGCTTGATCGCATGGCCGGTGAACAGCTCGGCGCGTTTGAGCACGTCGTACAGCGCCATCAGCATTTCTTTCAATTCCACCGGCGGCGGCAGCTTGACCGCGGCGCGCTCGGGCAGATGCGCCTGCACCGGCGCGCTGTCGCGGCCCATGCGGGGCAGGGTGTCCAGATCCTCGGCGGCCTGCTTGAAGCGTTCGTATTCCTGCAGCCGGCGGACCAGCTCGGCGCGCGGATCCTCTTCTTCGCCATCCTGACTGGGGGGGCGCGGCAACAGCATGCGCGATTTGATCTCGGCCAGGATCGCCGCCATCACCAGATATTCGGCTGCCAGTTCGAAGCGCAGCTCCTGCATCACATTGATGTAGTCCACATATTGCCGGGTGATCTCGGCGACGGGGATGTCCAGGATGTCCAGGTTCTGTCGGCGGATCAGGTACAGCAGCAGGTCCAGCGGGCCTTCGAAGGCATCCAGGATGACTTCCAGCGCATCCGGCGGGATATACAGATCCTGCGGGATCTGCAGCACCGGTTGCCCATGCACCACCGCCAGCGGCATTTCCTGCTGCTGTGGCGGCGCGCTCGTGGCTGGCGGAGTCGCGACGTGCGCGAGTTCGGAATTCATCAGGTCGACATCGGTCTTACGGTCGCCGGCGGCGGTCTTAAGCCGCGCCCGCAGGGCTTTGCCTTTAGTTATTGCGATCAATGTCGTGCCTGCGCCGGCACGATCCCACAAATCCACATACAACGTGCGCCGCGTGGCATGCGGCGACGGAACAGCGAGGAGGTCGTCTACGCGGGCCGGCGGTGGGCAGCGAATCGGTCGTCGGGAAAAGCGTTGAGCCTGGGCCGACGGGCCGCTGCGTCCGGTTGCGTGTGCAGTAGTGGCAAGGGTAATGCGTGCGCGGGGGCGGTGTCCAGCGCCGGGCCAGCTAGAATCCCATTGGTGATCTTCAAGTTCTGGCGAGGTGGCGTGTGTGGTACGTAATCGAGGGGTATGACCGGGCCGACGCACTGGCGGCGCGGCAGCAGGCGCGGCCGGCGCATCTGGCGCGTCTGCAGGCGCTGGCGGCCGCGGGACGATTGCTGGTGGCGGGCCCGTGTCCGTCCATCGATGCCGAAGATCCGGGTCCGGCCGGTTTCAGCGGCAGCGTCGTGATTGCCGAGTTCGACGCGCTGGAAGATGCCCGCGCCTGGGCTGATGCCGACCCCTATGTGGAAGCGGGTGTGTACACGCGCACCGAGGTCCGCCCGTTCCGCCGGGTGCTGCCATGAACCGGGTCGAGCAGATCCGCGCAGCATTGCAGGCGGCACTGGTGCCGACCGAACTGGACGTCGTCGACGACAGCGCGCGGCATGCCGGCCACGCCGGCGCGCGCGACGGGCGTGGGCATTTCAATGTGCGCGTGGTCAGTGCTGCATTTGCCGGCAAGCCGCCATTGGCACGGCACCGCGCGGTGTATGCCGCAGTGGGCGAGCTGATGCAGACCGATATTCATGCCTTGTCGATCGAGGCCTTCGCGCCGGGCGAGGTTGGCTGAGCGTTGCCGTGCAGGGAGCACTGCGGTCGTGCCAGCCGTTTGCTGTCGTCAGAATCGCTGGGGCGCAATGGTGATGGCCTTCATGGAAGCGCGCGTCAGTGCGCCGCTGCCGAGGCGCATGGGGTGCCCATGACGGTTGCCGGGTCGTGCGGCGCCTGGCCAGGCCGGGTTGACTCGCTGCCAATCGTGATCTGCATCGAGCTTCGCTTGTGGACGCATGGGTGCATGTTTGTTGCGCCGCAGCACATTGCTTCACGCGTCCCTCACCTGCAGCTGATTGATCTGTAAGCGTTTTCACGCATGTGAAGATAGGGGTTTACGCCTCTGTATGAAAACGCTTACAGTCCGCGCCAGTTTTGGGAAGTCGGTCGCGGAGGGCGGCACGAATGGCCAAGGGTGCGGTCACCATCAAAGATGTCGCTCGGGAAGCGCAGGTCTCCGTTGCAACGGTGTCGCGTGCGCTCAATGGGCACGACAACGTTGCCGGACCGGTGCGTCAGCAGGTGCTTGAACTGGCCGAGCGGCTGCGCTACAGCCCGCATGCGGCCGCGCGCAGCCTGAGCAGCCGGCGGTCGCAGACGCTGGGCGTGGTGTTGCCGGACTTGTACGGCGAATTCTTCTCCGAATTGATTCGCGGCATCGATGGCGCGGCGCGTGCGGCGGGCCAGCACCTGCTGGTGTCCAGCTATCACGGCGACCCGGAAGCCCAGGGCAGGGCGCTGCGCTCGATGCGCGGGCGCGTCGATGGCTTGCTGGTGCTCTCGCCCTACGCCGAGCAGCCGGGGTTCCTGACCGACAACCTGCCGCAGTCGCTGCCGACGGTGTTGATCAATGCGCACCTGCCCGGTGCCGACTATCCGGTGCTGGGCATCGACGACCACGCCGGTGCCATGGCCATGACCGAGCACCTGCTGCGTGCCGGGCACCGCCGCATCGCCTTCATCGGTGGCCCGGCGCTGAATTTCGACGCGCGCGAACGCCTGCGCGGCTTCCGCGATGCGCTTGCTGCGTTCGGTGCGCAAGCGCAGGGCGTGGAATACCCGGGCGACTTCGACGAAGCCTCCGGCCACCGTGCCGGGATGGCGATGCTGGCGGCCGGCGCGTTGCCGGATGCGGTCTTCGCCGCCAACGACATGACTGCGCTGGGCTGCCTGTACGCGTTCGCCCAGGCCGATGTGTCGGTGCCTGGCGACGTGGCGCTGGCGGGTTTCGACGACATTCCGCTGGCCCGCTTTGTCCACCCTGCGCTGACCACGATGCGGGTGAGCATCGCCCGGCTGGGCGAGCAGGCGATGAGCCGGCTGATGCGCCTGGTCGAAACGCCCGACCGCGACGACGGCATCCGGCAATTGCTGACACCCGAGCTGGTGATCCGCGCCTCCTGCGGTGCTGGCGAATCGGCTCACTGACCTTTGCGGCCACGCGTTTCTGGGCTGCCGACCCTTTCGCGGACGTTCTGTCCGCTCCCGCTGTCCCCGCAGCGGCTGTTCCTGCACCACTGCACTGCCACAACAACAATCTGTACCGATCCCTGGAGGGACGACCATGCGCCACCACCACCCCCATTCCGCCCGCCCGGCGCGCAAGCTGCTCAGCTGCGCGCTTGCCAGCTGCCTGCTGCTGGGCGCCGCACCGGCCTTCGCACAGAGCACCGCCGCCACCATCCGCGGCCAGGTCACCGTCGATGCCGCACCTGCCGCCCAGGCGCAGGTCACCGCCACCAATCTGGCCACCGGCCTGACCCGCACCGTGCAGGTCAGCAATGGCGGCTATTCGGTAGGCGGCCTGCCGCCGGGTTCGTACCGCATCGATGTCACCGCCAATGGCCAGACCAGCTCGCAGAACGTCACCGTGCAGGTCGGCCAGACCGCGACCTTGAATCTGGGCGTCGGCGGCGAACCGGCCACGGCCGCCGGTGGTAACGCCACCACGCTGGATGCGGTGCAGGTGAAGGCGCCACCGGTACTGGTGGAGACGCGCACCTCCGAGAACGCGACCTACATTTCCAACGTGCAGATCCAGAACCTGCCGCGCGCCACGCGCAACTTCCTGGAACTGGCCGACACCGTGCCCAACGTGCAGTTCACCCGCGAGGCCAACGGCACCACCAAGGTGCGCACCGGTGCCACCTCGGCCGAAGGCACCAATGTCTACATCGACGGTGTGAGCCAGAAGAACTACGTGCTGACCGGCGGTGTGAGCGGCCAGGATTCCAGCCGCGGTAACCCGTTCCCGCAGTCGGCGATCGGCGAATACAAGGTCATTACGTCCAACTACAAGGCCGAGTTCGACCAGGTCAGCGGCGCGGCCATCGTGGCCTCGTCCAAGTCCGGCACCAACGACTTCCACGGCAGCTTCTTCTGGGACACCAGCAACGACGGCTGGCGCGAGGAAAGCCCGCTGGAGAAAAAAGGCCGGCGTGCGCGACGACTTCGAAGAAACCCAGTACGGCGCCGCCTTCAGCGGCCCGATCCTCAAGGATAAGGCGCACTTCTTCATCGCCTATGAGGCCAAGGAATACACCACCCCGAACGTGGTGATTCCCGGCTCGATCTATTCCGACCGCGTCGACCAGCTGCCGGCCCAGCTGCAGCCGCTGGTGGTGACCTCCAGCACGCCGTTCAAGGAAGACCTGTATTTCGGCAAGATCGACTGGACCATTGGCGAGAACAACCTCTTCGAGCTGACCGGCAAGTACCGCAAGGAAGACGAGCTCAACGACGTTGGCCGCACCTCGACCTATGAGCACGGCAGCATCAACGGGCAGGAAGAAAAGCGCGCCAACCTGCGCTGGCAGTACAGCGGGGCCAATTTCCTCAACGAGGCCAACCTGAGCTACGAAAGCGCGTTCTGGAACCAGGCGCCGATCAACAACGGCAATGGCTACATCCTCAGCTACGCGCCGGGGCGCGGCAACGAGACCGACATCCTGGCGGCGGGGGCCGGCAGCAGCTTCCAGCGCAAGGGGCAGAAGGGCTGGACCTTCCAGGACGACCTCACCCTGAACAGCCTGGAATGGCACGGCGCGCACACCGTCAAGATGGGTGTGAAGTTCAAGAGCATCGGCCTGGATTCGACCCAGTTCAACCCGGCCAACCCGCAGTACTACTACAACATCCTCACCGACGTCGAAACGCCGTACCGGGTGCGCTTCGGTGCGCCGCTGGTGGAAGGTGGCGGTTCGGTGGTGTCCAAGAACAAGCAGTACGGCATCTACCTGCAGGACGACTGGGAAGTCAACGAGCACTGGACCGTGAACCTGGGCGTGCGCTACGACTACGAAGAAACCCCGGCATTCCTGGACTTCGTGACCCCCTCGGATGTCGCCAGCGCGCTGCAGAACTGGCCCAACCTGCGCAACGCCAACTACAACATCAACGACTTCATCAGCACCGGCAACAACCGCAAGGCGTTCAAGAATGCTTGGCAGCCGCGCCTGGGTGCGTCCTACGACCTGTTCGGCGATCAGGCCCACGTGATCTATGGCGGCGCCGGCCGTGCCTATGACCGCAACATCTTCGATTACCTGGCACTGGAGCAGCTCAACAACTCCTTCAAGTCGTATAGCTACTACTTCACCAGCGCCAACAACCCCACTTGCCTGGGCGACCCGTGCACGGCCTGGAATCCGGCGTACAACAGCCAGGATGGCTTGAACACGCTCACGGCCAACAGCACCGGTGGTGGCGGACGTGAGGTCTACCTGATCGACAACAACCTCAAGACTCCGTACTCCGATCAGTTCAGCATCGGCATGCGCAACATGGTGCCGTTGTGGGGCCAGGACTGGTTCACCGATGTCACCCTGAGCCGCATCGAGAGCCATGACGGCTTCGCTTTCGTGCGCGGCAACCGCCTGCCGGACGGGTCGTTCTTCCAGCCGGGCACCACCTCCGGGGTGCCGACCGACGGTCCGAATGGCTATAGCGCCATCGTGCTGGGCACCAATGGCGTGGAAACCCGCAACAACCAGCTGGCCTTGCAGGTGGAAAAGCCCTTCGACGAAGAATCCGGCTGGGGCCTGACCGTGGCCTACACCTATTCCGATGCCAAGGAGAACCGTCAGTTCGGCGAGCACTATGCGCTGGACCGCGAACGCATCCAGGACTATGGCTGGCGCGAGGCCGGCGGCATCCCGAAGAACCGCCTGGTGGTCACCGGCATCTACGAGCTGCCGTATGAGATCAAGCTGTCCGGCAAGCTCTCGCTGGCCAGCCAGACCGCGCGCTACGGCCAGAATTGCCTGGCTGGCAACGACCAGTGCGAGATCATCCAGTTCAAGCCGGATGGCACGCTGGGCTACAAGGAATTCAGCATCGCCGCCAATAAAGAGTGGGACACCGGCGGTGGTGTCAAATTCAACGTGCGTGCGGATATCCTCAACGTGTTCAACTGGGTCAATTACGCCACCTTCAACGGCGATACCGGAACATTGCAGGACTTGAACACGGCTTACGGCACACCGACCGGTGTGCTGGCGTCGCCGATGCGTACCTTCCGTCTGGCCTTCGGCCTGAACTGGTGAGGTGCTCGACCGCCCTGGCCGCAACGCCAGAGCGGTCGAACTCGGCGCCTGGATAGGGTAGGTTGGCGTGTCAGATGTAATCGATTACACACGTGGGGGGCGGATGGACAGGGGCAACACGTCGCGATGGTTGACGATTCCACTCTTGCTGGGCGCGCTGGTCCTGGCGTCGTGCAAGCAAGCCGAGGAACCCAAGGTGGCCCAAAAGAAGGCACCGGTGAAAGTCATCCTGGTTGAGGCGCAACTGCCGCCCAAACCGGTCAAGCCGCCGCTGCCGCCGCTGTTTTCGGACATCGAACGCCGCACGTTCCAGTTTTTCTGGGACACCACCAACGAGGTCAACGGCCTGTCGCCGGATCGGTTTCCGTCGCGCCCGTTCGCCAGCATTGCGTCGGTCGGATTTGCGCTCACTGCCTATCCGATCGGCA
Source organism: Xanthomonas sp. NCPPB 3569 (assembly GCF_041475645.2). Taxonomy (NCBI): domain Bacteria; kingdom Pseudomonadati; phylum Pseudomonadota; class Gammaproteobacteria; order Lysobacterales; family Lysobacteraceae; genus Xanthomonas; species Xanthomonas sp. NCPPB 3569. The sequence goes on along the minus strand of NZ_CM192969.1, from coordinate 1,958,992 downwards.
TCGAAAACGGGTGGGTCAGCCGCAATCAGGCGATCGACCGCACCCTGACCACGCTGAAATTCTTCCGCGACGCGCCGATGGGCCCGCAGAAGACCGGCCGCGCCGGCTACAAAGGTTTCTACTACCATTTTCTGGACATGCAGCAGGGCAACCGCTACGACAGCTGGGTCGAGCTGTCGAGCGTGGACACCGCACTGCTGATGATGGGCGTGTTGTTCACCCAGTCGTATTACGACGGCGACGACCCGCGCGAGAAGGAGATCCGCCAGATCGCCGACACGCTCTACAAGCGCGTGGACTGGCGCTGGCTGCAACAGCGTGCGCCGCTGATCTCGATGGGCTGGTTCCCCGAGAGCGGCTTCATCAACCACGACTGGATGGGCTACAACGAGGCGATGATGCTGTACATCCTCGCGCTGGGCTCGCCGACGCATGGCGTGGACCCGGACGCCTGGACCAGCTGGACCCGCACCTACAACAACGACTGGGGCGTCTACCAGGGCCAGGAATACCTGTCGTTCGGCCCGCTGTTCGGCCACCAATACAGCCATGTCTGGATCGACTTTCGCGATATCCAGGACCAGTACATGCGCGAACGCGGCATCGACTACTTCCTCAACAGCCGCCGCGCCACCCTGGCGCAGCGCGACTACGCCATCGACAACCCGATGAAGTGGAAGGACTACGGCGAGAACGTCTGGGGCCTTACCGCCAGCGATGGTCCGCAGAACACCAGCCAGGAATACCGCGGCGAGCAGCGCCAGTTCCGCCATTACTCTTCGCGCGGCGCCGGTCTGCGCGAGAATTTCGACGACGGCACCATCGCCCCGACTGCGGCGATCTCCTCGATCGTGTTCGCCCCGGAAGTGGTGATTCCTGCCACCCAGGAGATGCACAAGCGCTATGGCGACTTCCTGTATTCGAGCTATGGGTTCCTGGATTCGTTCAACCCCAGTTTCAACTACGACATCCCGATCAAGACCGGGCGCATGGTGCCGGACCGTGGCTGGGTGGCCAGCGACTACATCGCCATCGACCAGGGCCCGATCCTGACGATGATCGCCAACTACCAAGACGAATTCGTCTGGAACGTGATGAAGAAGAACCCCTACATCCGTGCCGGCCTGGAACGCGCCGGCTTCACCGGCGGCTGGCTCACCCCGGAGGGCGAGCCGCAGCCGGCGCCGCAGAAGGACGAGCAGAAGGCCGCTGCGCGCGCGCTGGGCATGGCCGAATCGCGTGCCGCCGCCGCCCAGGCCCAGCAAGACCCCTCGCAACGCCAAAAACCCGAGTAATCCGTGCGCCTTTTGAAACTGTTGATGTTGGCCCTCGCCCTGTGTGCAGGTGCGACGGGATGCGAACGCTCCGATCCGGGCAAGACCACGGTGCGCTTCTGGGCGATGGGCAAGGAGGCCGAAGTGGTCGCCGAGCTGGTGGCCGATTTCGAAAAGCAGAACCCCACCATCCATGTGGATGTGCAGAACATCCCGATGACCGCGGCGCACGAAAAACTGCTGACCGCCTTTGCCGCCGACGGCCTGCCGGACGTGTGCCAGCTCGGCAACACCTGGCTGCCGGAATTCGCGCTGCTGGACACGCTTGAGCCGATGCAGCCGTACGTGGCGCGCTCCAAGATCGTCGAGCCCGCCGATTATTTCCCCGGAGTGTGGGATACCAATCTGGTCGACGGCACGCTGTACGGCGTGCCGTGGTACGTGGACACGCGCCTGCTGTTCTACCGCAAGGACTTGCTGCGCGAGGCCGGCTATAACCAGATGCCCAAGACCTGGGCCGAGATGGAACAGGTGATGGCCGCAATCAAGCGCAAGGTCGGCCCCGACCGCTACGCCATCCTGATGCCGCTCAACGAATTCGAGCAGCAACTGTCGTTCGCGCTGCAGCAGGACGACCGCCTGCTGCGCGACCATGACAACTACGGCAATTTCCGTGGCGCCGGTTTCCGCAAGGCGCTGGGCTTCTACGACAACATGTACCAGCAGGGCTGGGCGCCCAAGGTCTCCGAGACCCAGGTCTCCAATGTCTGGTACGAGTTCTTCAACGGCTACTACGCGTTCAATCTGTCCGGGCCGTGGAACGTGCGCGAATTCAAGCTGCGCCAGCCGCCGGGCATGGAAGGCAAGTGGGGCACCGCGCCGTTGCCGGGGCCTAATGGCTTGGGTGCCGGGATTGCCGGCGGTTCCAGCCTGGTGATCTTCAAGTCCTCGCAACACAAGGACGCCAGCTGGAAGCTGATCGAATACCTGTCCCAGCCCACGGTACAGGCACGTTTCCACGCCATCATCGGCGACCTGCCGCCGCGTCGCAGCACCTGGAAGCTGCCCTCGCTGGCCAACGACGAGCTGGCGCATGCCTTCGGCGACCAGCTGGAGCGTGTCAAGGCCACGCCCAAGGTGTTGGAGTGGGAGCGCATCGTGCAGGAAATGCGCCTGGTCACCGAGCGCGTGGTGCGTGGCGGGCAATCGCACGAAGCCGCCGTGCAGGAACTGGATCAACGCGTGGACGAAATCTTGGCCAAGCGCCGCTGGATCTTCGAGCAGGAGGGCGGGCATGTCGGCCCGGCCGGTGACACGGCTCGGCCGGCAGTGCAGCCAGCGGCTGCAGACACCACTGCGCCAGCCGCCGCAGCGGACCAGGGAGCCGCACGATGATCAAGCGTAATTCCGTTGCCGGCTGGGTCTTCGCCGCGCCGTCGATCATGGTGCTGGGCATGTTCTTCGGCGTGCCGGTGTTCGCCGCGCTGGTGCTCAGCGTGACCGACTTCGACCTGTACGCATTGGCCGACAGCAGCCATCTGCGCTTCGTCGGCCTGGGCAATTACATCGACCTGCTGCAGACGCCGCTGTTCTGGAAGTCGTTGTGGAACACCACGTACTTCGTGCTGCTGGGCGTGCCGATGTCGATCGGCGTGTCGCTGGGCGCGGCCCTGCTGCTCAACGCCAAGGCCTCGCGCTTCAAGGCGCTGTTCCGCACCGCCTTGTTCGCGCCGGTGGTGACCACGCTGGTGGCGGTGGCGGTGATCTGGCGTTACCTGTTCCATATCAAATATGGCCTGGTCAACTTCGGGCTGAGCCATCTGGGCATCGCCCCGATCGACTGGCTGGGCGACCCGCGCTGGGCGATGCCCACCATCATGCTGTTCGCGGTGTGGAAGAACTTCGGCTACAACATGGTGATCTTCCTGGCCGGGCTGCAGGCGATCCCGCAAGACCTGTACGAGGCCGCGCGCATCGACGGCGCGTCGCGCTGGAAGCAGTTCCTGCACATCACCTTGCCGATGCTGGGCCCGGTCCTGATGGTGGTCGGGGTGATCACCATTTCCGGCTACTTCCAGCTGTTCGCCGAACCCTATGTGATGACCCGCGGCGACCCGCTGCAAAGCACCGTCAGCGTGCTGTATTTCATGTTCGAAGAAGGCTTCAAGTGGTGGAACCTCGGCCGCGCGTCGGCGGTGGCGTTCCTGTTGTTCCTGATCATCCTGGCGGTGACCACCGTCATGCTGCGCTTTGGCCGCAAGAAGGACCTGATATGAGTCGTGATGTCGGCGAGTCGCGCTGGAATGCCGTGCTGATCAACGGCGGCCTGCTGGTGCTGGCGCTGATCAGCCTGGCACCGCTGCTGTGGATGCTGTCGGTGTCGTTCATGCCCACGGGCGAGGCCAGCCGGTTTCCGCCACCGATGCTGCCCTCGGCGTTTACCGCGGCCAACTACCACGAGCTGTTCGCGCGCACCGGCATGGCGCGCAACTTCGCCAACAGCTTGCTGGTGTCCGGGCTGATCACGCTCGGCTCGCTGCTGGTCAACACCATGGCCGGCTATGCGTTCGCCAAGCTGCAGTTCGTCGGGCGCGAGCGCATCTTCAAGATCCTGATGGCGGCGCTGGTGATCCCGGCGCAGGTGGCGATGCTGCCGCTGTTCCTGCTGATGAAGCAGCTGCACCTGGTCAACAACATCGGCGGGGTGGTGGTGCCGGCGTTGGCCACGGTGTTCGGCATCTTCCTGGTGCGTCAGTACGCGCGCAGCATTCCGGATGAATTGATCGAGGCCGCGCGCATCGACGGTGCCAGCGAGATGCGCATCTTCTTCCAGATCGTGTTGCCGATGCTCAAGCCGGTGCTGGTCACCTTGACCATCTTCACGTTCATGGGCTCGTGGAACGATTTCATGTGGCCATTGATCGTGCTGACCGACCAGGAGCAATACACCTTGCCGGTGGCACTGGCGGCGCTGTCGCGCGAGCACATCATGGACGTGGAGCTGATGATGACCGGTGCGGTGGTGACGGTGATTCCGGTGCTGCTATTGTTCCTGGCGCTGCAGCGTTACTACATCCAAGGGCTTCTGCTGGGGAGTGTGAAGGGGTGAAACCAGTGTTCCTGCGACTGTGTGCCATGGCCGCTTTCGTCACGTCTGCGGGCACAGCGCAGGCGCAGGAGCGCGTGCTCGACGGCTTCAACGACATCGGTGCCTGGCGCCTGGTGGTGTCAAACCAGGTGAGCGGTTCGCTGCGCCCGGTGGCCACCAGCTCCGGTGGGCACGCCTTGTGTCTGGATTACAACTTCAACGGCGTCTCCGGCTATGTCGGCATCCGCCGCAATTTGCCGATTACCTATCCGGACAATTACCGGATGTCGTTCGCGGTGCGTGGCGAGTCGCCCTCCAACGACCTGCAGCTCAAGCTGATCGACGCCAGCGGCGACAACGTGTGGTGGGTCAACCGGCCGGGCTTCAACTTCCCGAAGAACTGGACCACGTTCAACTACCGCAAGCGCAACATCGAGAAGGCCTGGGGTCCGGGTGCGGACAAGCAGTTGCGCACCAGTGCGGACGTGGAGTTCACCATCTACAACAAGGTCGGTGGCCAGGGCACGGTGTGCTTCGACCGCCTGGCGCTGACGCCGCTGCCACCCGAAGACACCTCGCCGCTGCAGGCCAAGGCCATCACCGACACCGCGCCTGCGTTGGAACAGCGCCTGGCCGATGGCAAGCCGGACACGTTCTGGCTCAGCGGCGCGGTCAAACAGCAGACGGTCACGCTGGATCTGGGCAAGGTGCGCGAATTCGGCGGCGCCGTGGTGCAGTGGGTGCCGGGTCTGCAAGCTTCGCAATATGTGGTGCGTTCCTCCAGCGACGGACGGAGCTGGCGCGACCTGCGCACGGTCACCGCCGGCGCGGGCGGCACCGATTGGCTGGCGCTTCCCGATACCGAGGCGCGCTACCTGCGTTTCGATCTCAAGGACGGCCCCAACTGGCGCTACGGCATCAAGGAAGTGCAGTTGCAGCCGCTGGCATTTGCCGCAACGCCCAACGACTTCATCAAGTCGCTGGCGGCGCAGCTGCCGCGCGGCAGTTATCCGCGCGGTTTTTCCGGGGAACAGCCGTACTGGACCATTCTCGGTCTGGACGGCGGCACCGAACAGGGCCTGATCGGCGAAGACGGTGCGGTAGAAGTCGGCAAGGGCGGTTTCAGCATCGAGCCGTTCGTGGTTACCGGCGGCAAGGTGTTGCACTGGTCCGATGTCAGCAGCGAGCAAAGCCTGCAGGACGATTACCTGCCGATTCCCAGCGTCGATTGGCACCACGACCTGATGAACCTGCGCGTCACCGCCTTTGTGCAGGGCACCCCCGATCAGGCGCAACTGGTCGCGCGTTACCAACTGCACAACACCGGCAAGGACGCGCGCGAGTTCACCCTGGCGTTGGCAGTACGGCCATTCCAGGTCAACCCGCCGGCGCAGTTTCTCAATACCCTGGGGGGCGTCAGCCGCATCGAGCAACTCGCAGTGAATGGCGGCCAGGTCAGTGTCAACGGCAAGCCGCGGGTGTTCGCGGCACAGCGGCCGGATGCCGGCTTTGCGAGCGCCTTCGACAGCGGCATGGACGTCAGCCATCTCACCGCGGCCACGTCCCCAACGGTGACCCAGGTCAAGGACGAAACCGGCCTGGCCTCGGGTGTACTGCTGTATCGCTGGAAGTTGGAGCCCGGCCAACGCCGTGAAGTGGCCCTGGTCATTCCGCAAACCGGCGCCGCGCAGCTGCCGGCCAACTTCGATGCGGACAAGGCGCAGCAGCAGGTGGCGCAGCAATGGCGCAGCAAGCTCGATCGCGTGCGCATCAGCGTGCCGGCCGAAGGCAAGCCGGTGGTCGATACCTTGCGCACGGCGCTGGCGCACATGCTGATCTCGCGTATCGGCCCGCGCCTGCAGCCGGGTACGCGCTCTTACTCGCGCAGCTGGATCCGCGACGGCGCGATGATTTCCGAAGGGCTGTTGCGGCTGGGTCGCGAAGATGTGGTGCGCGACTATGTGGACTGGTTTGCGCCGTATCAGTTCGCCGACGGCATGGTGCCGTGCTGCGTGGACGACCGTGGCAGCGACCCGGTGCCGGAAAACGACAGCCACGGTGAGCTGATCTACAACATCGCCGAGTACTACCGTTATACCGGCGACAAGGCCTTCCTGGAAAAGATGTGGCCGCATGTCAGCGGCGCCTACGACTACATGGAAACGCTGCGCGCCAGCGAGCGCACCGAAGAAAACTTCATGCGCAACCCGGCCTTCTACGGAATGATGCCGGTGTCGATCAGCCATGAGGGCTATTCGGCCAAGCCGGTGCATTCGTACTGGGACAACTTCTGGGCACTGCGCGGCTACAAGGACGCGGCGATGCTGGCCGGGGTGCTGGACAAACCGGAGGAGGCGGCACGCTTCAGCGCCGCGCGCGATGAATTCAGCGGCGATCTGGTCGCATCGTTGGGCGCGGCCGTGCGTCAGCACAACCTGGATTTCCTGCCGGGCTCCGCAGAACTGGGCGACTTCGATGCGACCTCGACCACCATTGCGTTGACGCCAGGCGGCGAGCAGCAGCGTCTGCCGCAGGATCTGCTGACCAAGACCTTCGAGCGTTACTGGAAGGAATTCTCCGACCGCCGCGACGGCAAGCGCGAATGGAAGGATTACACGCCGTACGAGTGGCGCAACGTGGCCGCGTTCGTGCGTCTGGGCTGGCGCGACCGCGCCTGGGATGCGACTGCGTTCTTCTTCAAGGACCGCGCGCCACAACCGTGGAACCAATGGGCCGAAGTGGTCTCGCGCACGCCGCGCACACCGTTCTTCGTCGGCGACCTGCCGCATGCCTGGGTCGCCTCGGACTTCGTACGCTCGGTGCTGGACATGTTCGCCTACGGTCGCGAATCCGATGCCAGCCTGGTCATCGCGGCCGGCACGCCGACGCGCTGGTTCGAAGGCAAGGGAATCGGCATTGCCGAACTGCGCACACCGTACGGGCGCCTGAGTTACACCTTGCAGCGCACCGACAAGCAACTGGTGCTGCAACTGCAGCCAGGGCTGATCCTGCCGCCGGGCGGCGTGGTGCTGCCGTGGCCGTATCAGGGAACCCCCGGCAAGGCGACCATCAACGGCGAATCGGCCGAGTGGCAGAACGGCGAACTGCGCATCCAGCAACTGCCGGCCAATGTGCAGATCGATGTGCCCAGCGCGGTGCGGCGGGCCGAGCGCGCCACGCAATGAGGCAGGCGTGGCAGCCGTCGCGGGCAGCGCCAGTACGGCGACATGCCGGATGGCCGGTCGCGGTGCTCGTGCTGCTGCTGTGCTCGACTGGCGCGCAGGCCGGGCGAATAGCTCAGGGCGTCAATCCTGCGCAAGCCATGCAACGCGGCAAGACCGATCGGTCACTGCCAGCTGTCGGGCAGTCACCGAGTGCGGCGCCGCGTGAAATGAGCCTGGTCACGCTCAACCTGCATCACGATCGCGAAGACTGGCCGGCACGACGCGCTTATATCGCCAGGCAGCTCAAGCAACTGGCGCCAGATGTGATTGCGTTGCAGGAAGTGATCGAGCGCCGCGGCAGCGTGGAAAATCAGGCTGCCTGGCTGGCGCGCAAGCTCGGCTACGACTACACCTTCGCCTCGGTCGATCCGGTCGACGCGCCCAAGCGCTACGGCAACGCGTTGCTGAGTCACCGCAAGGTGCTGGCCACGCACCAGCGCCTGCTGCAGCCGCTGGACGACTACCGTGTCGCCGCGCATTTGCAGATCGATGTCGACGGCCAGCCGGTCAACGTCTACGTCACCCATCTCAATGAACGCGCCGACCCACGCGGTACCGGCATCCGCACGCGCCAGGTAGCCGATCTACTGGACTTCATCGCCTCCAACAGCGCGCAGGCGCCGGTGGTGATCGCCGGCGATTTCAACACCGCCGCCGACACGCTCGATCTGCAAGCGCTACGCAAGGGCTACGGCGACAGCTATGGCAGCGTGCATCGCAATAGCGATGCCACGGTCAGCACCTTGAACATGCACGTCTTCGACAGGCCTGCGCGTATCGACCATGTGTTTTTCCAGCAGAACCGCCTGCTGGCCCGCGAAGCCCGCATCCTATTCGAGGCGCCTTATGCCGAAGGCCGCTGGGCATCGGATCACTATGGGGTGTGGGTACGCCTGCAGCTCGCGCCGGAGCGTCCGGCAATCAACCGCATGCCCTAGGAGCGCACCCGGGCGCGACGGGGATTGACCGGGAAAGCCTCATCGCGCCCAGGTGCGCTCCTACCAAGAAGCGTCGGCGCGCCCGTGCGTTTCCGCACGGCGTCTGTGCACACCTGCAGCTCGCGCCGGAGCATCCACCAACCCACCGTATGTCGTAGGAGCGCACCCGGGCGCGACGGGGATTGACCGGTAAAGCCTCATCGCGCCCAGGTGCGCTCCTGCGAACGGTCTGGACCAAGCGGCTTAAGCTCACCCATGCAGACGGTTGAAGATCTGCACCCCGGCCAGCCATACACCGGCCATGCTGCCGAAATTGGTCAACAGGAATGTCAGCACCACCCGCGAGACGCGGTTGCGATACCAGCCGCGCAGCGTCTGCGCATCGTCGCGCAGCGACAGAAAATCGCCGTAGGCCGGCTTGCGCATATGCACTTCGACCAACGCCGCGAATGCACCTGTCGGCACGCTCAGGCGGAATGGTTTGAACGGCGCGACGACCGCGGCGGTGAGAATGCTCAACGGGTGGCTACCGGCCAGCAAACAGCCGAGCGCGGCCATGCCGCCGGTATACATGGCCCACTGCAGCAACAGGTCCGCGCCCATGCTCAGGCCGCCACGCCAGAACCCGATGCCGATGCCGGTGATGATGATCGCCAGGATGCCCAGCGTGATCCATGGAATGCGCTTGCGCTGCTGCACGTATTCCAGCGATTCGCGCAGCGGGCCGGGTGCTGCGGTGTCCTGTTCCAGATGGCGCGCAAGCCCGGCCAGATGCCCGGCGCCGACGACCGCCAAGATCTCGCGCTGATCCGCGCCGACTTCTTCGCGCAGGCGCGTGGCCATGTATTGATCGCGCTCGGCAATGACGGTCTCGTATAGTTCCGGGCTTTCGCTGGCGAAATCGCCGAAGCTTGCCTCCAGCATGTCGCCTTGCTTGAGCTTTTCGATTTCCTCTTCGCCGACCTCATCGGCAGCGAACAGGCCGCCGAGCAATCCGCCGGCCAGTTTCATCTTGCCGAAGAAGCCCAGGTGCCCGGACGCACGTTTGAAGGTCAGGCCAACCTCGCGATCGATCAGATGCACCGGCAAGCCCTGCGCGCGTGCCAGGTTCACCGCCTCTTTCAGTTCTGCACCCGGCTCGATGCCCAGTTGCTTGGCCAGGCGGCGTTGGTACGCGGCAAGTGCCAAATTCGCCGCGAACAAGGCCACGCGTCCTTTGCGGATCACCTGTACCAGGTCCAGGCGGGCGAGGGCATCCGGGTCGCTGAGCGCCTGCAGGCGCTGCGCATCCAGTTCCACCGCCACTGCGTCGTAACGCCCGCTGCCGATCGCCCGTTGCACGGCGGCAACGCTGGCCAGCGACACATGCGCGGTGCCGAGCAGGGTATAGCGCACGCCGTCGCGTTCGACGATGCGATGCGGCTGGCCGGACAGCGCATCGTCCAGAACGTGGGGGGGCTGCTCAGTCATGTGGCTTTTTTTCATCAGAAGGAGGGGCGGTGTCGCCGGAGCCGAGCGCGCGTTGCATCTGCACGCCGTCCAACCAACGACCGCGTTTGCGGCCGATTCCGTTAAAGACTCCGACCGTGCGAAATCCAAAACGTTCATGCAAGCGGCGCGAGGCCAGATTCTCGGCATCGCCAATCACCGCGATCATCTGCCGGAAGCCGCGCTGCTCGCACACCGCGATCAGCTCGCCCAGCAGCGCTTTGCCGATGCCGCGACGCTGCATCGCGGCGGCCAGGTAGATCGAGTTCTCCACCGTCCAGCGATATCCCGCACGCGCGCGAAATGCACTGGCATAGGCATAGCCCGCGACCACGCCATCGAGCTCTGCCACCAAATAGGGGTAGCCCGCATCCACGATCGCGCTCACCCGCGCGCGCATCTCATCGAGCGATGGCGCGTTGTATTCGTAGGTGTTGACCCCGGCGATCTGCTCCGCATAAATCGCGGTGATCGCCGGAATGTCCGCATCGCGGACTGCACGCAGCTCCAATGGCATGCGTCAGTCGATGTAGCGCTTGAGCAGATCGCCGTACGCATCGATGCGGCGGTCGCGCAGGAACGGCCAAATGCGGCGCACGTGTTCGCTGCGCTGCAGGTCGACATCGCAGATCAGCACGGTCGGGTCCTGGCCGGCTTCGGCAATGAACTCGCCCTGCGGCCCCAGCACATGGCTGTTGCCCCAGAACTGGATGCCCGATGCGCCCAGCGGGGAGGGCTCATGGCCGACGCGGTTGCACGACAGCACCGGCACGCCGTTGGCGACCGCATGGCCGCGATGGCTGAGGATCCAGGCATCGCGCTGGCGCTCCTGCTCGGCCTGTTGGTCCTCCGGATCCCAACCGATCGCCGTGGGGTAGAGCAGCAGTTCCGCACCGGCCAGCGCCATCAGGCGCGCCGCTTCCGGATACCACTGGTCCCAGCACACCAGCACGCCCAGGCGGCCCACCGAGGTATCGATCGGCGTAAAGCCCAGGTCGCCCGGAGTGAAATAGAACTTCTCGTAGAAGCCCGGATCGTCGGGGATGTGCATCTTGCGGTACTTGCCGAGCAGCCGGCCGTCCTTTTCGAACACCACCGCAGTGTTGTGATACAGGCCGGCCGCGCGACGTTCGAACAGCGAGGCGACCAGCACCACGCCGTGCTCCTTGGCCAGCGCGCTCAGGCGCTCGGTGCTGGGACCGGGAATCGGCTCGGCCAGGTTGAACTCGTTCACCGACTCGTGCTGGCAGAAATACGCACCGTTGTGCAGTTCCTGCAGCAGCACCAGCTTTGCGCCCTGCGCGGCGGCTTCGGCCACGCGCGATGCGATGACGGCCAGGTTGGCCTCGGCGTCGCCGTGGTTGCGCTCCTGGATCAGCGCGACGGGAAGGAGATGACGGGTCATGGCAGCATCCAACGTAAGTGGCGCACTAAGGTAGCGCGCCATGGCGTAACACCGGCCTGCCGGCCGGAACAGGAAGCCACGCGCGGTCGGTGCGGCCGCGACGCAGGCGAGGTTCGCAACTGCGATTAGGCCGCGAGCAGGCCGGCCGGCAATTGCATGGTCAGGCAATGCAGGCTGCCGTTCTGCCAGATCAGCGCACGACACGGCACCGGCACGATCTCGTGCTGCGGAAACGCCTGCGCCAGCACTGCCTGCGCGGTTGCGTCGGCGGCATCGCCATAGGCCGGCATCAACACCGCGCCGTTGACGATCAGGAAATTGGCATACGACGCAGCCAACCGGCGGCCTTCGTCGAGAATGGGCTGTGCCCACGGCAGCACAAACAGCCGATACGGTTGCCCGTCGGCAGTGCGTAGCGCGGCCAGTTCGGCGCCCATCGCCTGCAGCTCGGTGTAATGCGAATCGCTGGCCACATCGCAGCCCTGATAGACGATCGCATCCGGACCGGCAAAGCGCGCCAGCGTATCGATATGCGCGTCGGTGTCGTCGCCTTCCAGGTAGCCATGATCCAGCCACAGCACGCGCTCCTGCGCCAGCCAGGCGGCCAGATCGCTGCTGAGCGATTCGCGCGTGTGCTGCGGGTGGCGCTCATGCAGGCACTTCCAGGTGGTCAGCAGGGTGCCGGCACCATCGGTCTCGATTGCGCCGCCTTCCAGGGCGAAGTCGACCGTCGCCACCTGCGCCGGCACGAACACCTGCGCGGCATCCAGCGAGCTCACCAGCTGATCGTCCAGGCTGGCTTCGAACTTGCCGCCCCAACCGGTGAAACGGAAATCCATCAACCGGAAGCCGGCGTCCTGGCGCAGCGTGATCGGGCCCGAATCGCGCAGCCAGGTGTCGTTGTAGGCGGCGATCACGAAACGCACCCGCGTCATGTCCACCCGCGCCGAGCGCAGCCGCGCCTCGGCATAGATCTGCAGGTCGTCGTCGGCCACGCAGACGACCACCGGTTCGAAGCGGGAGATCGCCGTGACCAGCGCAATGTAGGTTTCCTCTACATCGGCCAGGCGCTCGGCCCAATCGGTACCGGCGTGCGGCCACGCGAGCAACACAGCGGATTGGGGTTCCCACTCGGCGGGAAAGCGAAGACGGTCGATCATGCCAGGCAAATACTCATCTTGGTGTGCGGGCCATCGCCCACACGTTCATCGATATCCCGCACGTCGCTGCGGGCTCTTGCGATCCGGGCGCCGCTCGCCGCGCCCGGCTTTGTGGCAGCATTGCAGCAACGCATGTCCGGATGCTGACGGACCCGGTCCAGCTTGCGATGCGAATCGTGACGGCCGGCGTGCGAATAACAGATGCCAACACCTCCGGCCGAGCCGTCGCCGTGTCTCAGCGGATCGGCGGCTTGGGCCCGATCTCGTTGGCATCGGCCTTGTTGGCGACCACGTCGATCACCTTGCTCTTTTCGAAGTACACGGTGAAGGCCGGATACACCCAACGATGGATGGTCGGCCACTGGCGCTTCTGGCCGCCGCGCGGGTCGAGCTTTTCCTGCGGCGCGCCGTAGCGGCCTTCGACCTGGCTCATGCTCTCCCCGCGCAAGGGCAGGGCAGCGGCAGGCTTCTGCTGTGCGCGGTCGACCAGCAGCGTATCGGCCGAAGCGACGGCACTGATCCCCATCAGCGCGATTGTCAGCACGACCGGCGGCATCACAAACAAACGGTTACGCATGTCATCTACTCCCCAGTGGACAAGATTTCAGGTGGTGATTACAGCAAAAAAACGACGACAGGCGCTGTTGCGACACGGCTGACCTGGCGGGGCCGCGATTGCCCGGGCGCCCCGGCCCAGTCACGACAATGTCCTGCCAGGGTCGGCCGGCGGCAGAGACGTAGGGCAACCAGTGCTGTGAAGCAGCGGCCAAGAAAAAACCGCCCGGAGGCGGCTTTCTCGGGTCTTGCGCACGCCGCAGAGGCTTAGCGCTGACGCGCCTTGAAACGCGGGTTCGACTTGCAGATCACGAAGACCTTACCGCGGCGGCGGACCACCTTGCAGTCGCGGTGACGGGTCTTCGCAGACTTCAGGGAGGACAGGACTTTCATGGCACACCTCGGCGTAAACGGTTGGATTCGATGGAAGAGTGCCCGCAATCGAGGGTGCACCCGGAATGAAGCCGGCGATTCTAACCGGCTTTTCGTCGTGCTTTCAAGTGGTTGCGGCGCAATCGCTGCAAGCGGCGCTACACTACCGGCTGATGACCTTCCGGACACCTGAATGACCGACCTGTCGCCCGTTCTCACCATCGATGGCCCCTCCGGCGCCGGCAAGGGCACCGTGAGCCGGATCGTGGCTGCCCGGCTGGGCTGGCACTACCTCGATTCGGGCGCACTGTATCGCGCTGTCGGGGTTGCTGCGAGCTGGGCCGACCTGGATGTCTCCGATCCGGCAGCGCTGGTGCGCTGCACCTTCGACACCAGGGTGGAATTCGACGATGCGGGCGAGGCAGGACTGCGCGTGCTGGTCAATGGCGCGGATGCGACCAGCGAGTTGCGGCTGGAAACGACCGGTGCGCTGGCCTCGGCCATTGCGGCCATTCCCGAGGTGCGCAGCGCCCTGAAGGAGCGCCAGCGCGCATTCAGGCGCGCGCCCGGGCTGGTTGCCGACGGGCGCGACATGGGCACGGTGATCTTTCCCGATGCTGCCTACAAGGTGTTTCTGACCGCCAGTGCCGAAGAACGTGCGGGCCGTCGCCATAAACAGTTGATGGAAAAGGGTGTTTCGGTTATCTTTGACGACCTGCTGCGCGAGATCATGGCCCGTGATGCCCGTGATGCGCAGCGGGTGGTGGCGCCATTGCGGCCGGCCGAAGACGCCGTGCTGATCGATACCAGTGGAATGGGAATCGAGGATGTCGTCCAGCGTGTGGTCGGGTTGCTCGCAGACCGCGCGCCGTCGTAAGCGTTTCGCAAGCGGGTTTGTCCCGCCGACCGTAAGGCGTTCCAAAGCTCCGTCGCGCATCCTGCGTGGCAGTTCTATGACTTCTAACCGACTCGCTGTATGGAGTCGACCAACAGGCTGGGCGGTTCGCATCTGTCGCACTCCGACGATCGGCGCCCGTGTGTTCAACTGAGTAAATTCAAATGACAGAATCTTTTGCAGAACTGTTCGAAGCCAGCCAAGCCAATCTGGCGAAGCTGAAGCCGGGCTCCATCGTCACCGGTACCGTCGTGGAAGTTCGCGGCGACGTGGTGGTGATCAACGCTGGCCTGAAGTCCGAAGGCATCGTGCCGATCGAGCAGTTCCGTAACGACGCTGGCGAGATCGATGTCGGCGTAGGCGACCAGGTCAAGGTCGCCCTCGATTCCATCGAGAACGGCTTCGGCGAAACCGTGTTGTCGCGCGAGAAGGCCAAGCGCGCGATGGTGTGGGACGAGCTGGAAGAAGCGTTGGAAAAGAACGAAACCATCACCGGCCGCATCAGCGGCAAGGTCAAGGGTGGTTTCACCGTGGACATCAAGGATGTCCGCGCGTTCCTGCCTGGTTCGCTGGTGGATGTGCGCCCGGTGCGCGACCCGGCCTACCTGGAAGGCAAGGAACTTGAGTTCAAGCTGATCAAGCTGGACCGCAAGCGCAACAACGTCGTTGTTTCGCGTCGTGCAGTGGTCGAGAGCGAGCACTCGGAAGAGCGCGAGCAGCTGATGGACAAGCTGCAGGAAGGCGCGATCCTGAAGGGTGTCGTCAAGAACCTGACCGACTACGGCGCGTTCGTGGACCTGGGCGGTATCGACGGCCTGCTGCACATCACCGACATGGCCTGGAAGCGCGTTCGCCATCCGTCCGAAGTCGTCAACGTCGGCGACGAGCTGGACGTGCGCGTGCTGAAGTTCGATCGCGAGCGTAACCGCGTCAGCCTCGGCCTGAAGCAGCTGGGCGAAGATCCGTGGGACAACATTGCCCGTCGTTACCCGGCCAACAGCCGCGTGTTCGGCAAGGTCTCCAACGTCACCGATTACGGCGCATTCGTCGAGATCGAGCCGGGCGTCGAAGGTCTGGTGCACGTCTCCGAAATGGATTGGACCAACAAGAACGTCAACCCGTCCAAGGTTGTGCAGGTCGGTGACGAAGTCGAAGTAATGGTCCTGGACGTGGACGAGGAGCGTCGCCGCATCTCGCTGGGCATGAAGCAGGTTGCCGCCAATCCGTGGGAAACCTTCGCTGCGACCCACAAGAAGAACGACAAGGTGTCCGGTCAGATCAAGTCGATCACCGACTTCGGCATCTTCATCGGTCTGGACGGCGGCATCGACGGTCTGGTCCACCTGTCCGACATCAGCTGGAACACCACCGGCGAAGATGTCGTGCGCAACTACAAGAAGGGCGACACGCTGGAAGCCGTCGTGCTGGCAGTGGACCCGGAGCGCGAGCGCATCAGCCTGGGCGTCAAGCAGCTGGAGCAGGACCCGTTCGGTCAGTACATGGCGTCCAACCCGAAGGGTTCGAAGGTCGAAGGCGTGGTGCGTGAAGTGGATGCCAAGGGCGCCACGATCGACTTGGCCGACGGCATCGAAGGCTACGTCGCTGCACGCGACATCGCCAACGAGCGCGTCGACGACGCCACCCAGCACCTGAAGGTCGGCGACAAGATCGAAGCCAAGTTCGTGGGCATGGACCGCAAGGGCCGCACCCTGCAGCTGTCGATCAAGGCCAAGGACGATGCCGAAATGCGCGAAACGTTGGAGGACTACCAGTCCGCCTCCGCGTCGGGCGGCATGACTCAGCTGGGCGCGCTGCTGCGTGCGCAGTTGAACAACAACAAGTCCGAGTAAGCGCGTAGCGCTCGCAAGAGCGTAACGGATCGGCCCGGGCTTGCCCGGGCCGATTCCGATGTGTCAGTCGAAAAAAGCAAGTCTCCCATGACCAAGTCCGAATTGATTGAAATCCTGGCGCGACGCCAAGCGCATCTGAAGTCGGACGACGTGGATCTGGCAGTCAAGTCGCTGCTGGAAATGATGGGCCAGGCGCTCTCCGATGGCGATCGGATCGAAATTCGCGGGTTCGGCAGTTTTTCGCTGCATTACCGTCCGCCACGGTTGGGACGTAACCCTAAGACCGGCGAGTCGGTCGCGCTGCCGGGCAAGCATGTACCCCACTTCAAGCCGGGCAAGGAATTGCGTGAGCGTGTCAGCTCCGTGGTGCCTGTGGATGTGGCCGATACGGCAGACTGAAGCCATTCTGGCGCTGCGTTTATGTGGTCTCGGTTAAGCTAGTCCGCCTCCCGACGGAGTCTCGCCATGAAGGTGCTTCGCTTGCTGGTGATGTTGGCCTTCCTGCTGGTCGGTCTGATCATCGGTGCGGTCAATTCCCAGGACGTCACGCTCGATTTTCTGTTCTCCAGCGTGCATACCAGTTCAGGCGTCGCGATCATCGTCGCGCTGCTGGTCGGTGCCGGCATGGTGCTGGTCAGTGTGGTCATTCCCCTCTATTCCAAACTGCGCCAGGCCAACAAGGCTGTTGCGGTCAGTCGCGCCGACGCCAGGGCTGTCACGCCTGCGACCGTCGAGCCGCGCCCCATCGATGGACTGTAACGACGTATGGAATTTCTGACCGAGTGGATCTGGTTCTTCCTGTTCGTGCCGCTGGCTGCGCTAGGCGGCTGGATCGTCGGCCGTCGTGGCGGTCAACGCCATGGCGACACGCAGGTCAGTCGTCTTTCCAGTACCTATTTCCGCGGGTTGAACTATCTGCTCAACGAACAGCCGGACAAGGCGATCGAGCTGTTTTTGCACATCGCCGAACTGGACAAGGAAACCTTCGAGACCCAGGTCGCGTTGGGGCATCTGTTCCGCCGCCGTGGTGAAGTGGACCGTGCGATCCGCCTGCACCAGGGCCTGGTGCAGCGTGGCGACCTGACCGATCAGCAGCGCGTCCAGGCCTTGCTGGCGCTCGGCGAGGACTACATGAAGTCGGGTCTGCTGGATCGTGCCGAAACGGTCTTTACGGAGTTGGCGCAACTTGACCAGCGCGCGCCGCAGGCGCTGCGTCACCTGATCGGTATCTATCAGGCCGAGCGCGATTGGGAAAAGGCGATCGACAACGCCACCCGCTATGAAGAGGTGACCGGCGAGCCGATGGGCAAGCTGATCTCGCAATTCGAATGCGAACTGGCTGATCGCTATCGCGGCCTGGGCAAAACCGACGATGCACTCCAAGCGATCGCACGTGCCTACCAGGCCGATGGCACTTCCGTGCGTGCCGGCATTCTGGAAGGACGCATCGAAGCCGAGCGCGGTCACGACGAAGCGGCGGTGCGCGCGTTCGAACGGGCTGCCCGGCATGATCCGGAATACCTGCCCGAGATCATTCCTGCATTGATGGCCGCGTATCGACGGGTCGGCGATATCGCCGGCGCGCGCAACTTCCTGTCGGAGATGACCGAGCACTATCGCGGCATCGCTCCGGTGCTGGCGCTGACCCAGTTGATGGAAGCCCAGGATGGCGTCGCGCCTGCGCTTGCCTATCTTGGCCGCCAGCTCAAGGATCGGCCGTCGGTGCGTGGTGAGTCGGCATTGATCGATCTCACCCTGGCCGAGGGGAGCGACCCGGTCGGCACCCTGCAGGACCTCAAGCACATCACCGACCAGTTGCTGGTGCGCAATCCGAGCTACCGATGCACGCGCTGCGGCTTCGGTGCCAAGACGCATCACTGGCAATGCCCGAGCTGCAAGGAATGGGGTACGGTCAAACCGCTGTTGAACTACGCGGTGGTCTGATGGCGTGGCTGTGGTGCGCGCTGCACCTGCTGGTCGCGGCACTGGGCACCTGGGGGCTGCGGCGCTATGCCTTGCACCGGCGTCTGCTCGATCATCCCGGTGAACGGCGTAGCCACCTGGTGGCGACCCCGCGCGGTGGCGGCATGGCGATTGTGGCGGCAATCTTGCTGGGCTGCGTTGCGGCGTGCGCGCTATGGCCGACATCCCGGTTGACGGTCTGCTGGTTCGCAGCGGGCTTGGTCGCAGTGGCCGGCGTGGGCTGGTGGGACGACCACCGTCCGCTTTCGGCAAGGCTGCGGTTTTCGATTCACCTGGCCGCATCGGCGGCATTGGGCGCCTTGGTTTGGCACGCGACGGGCAGCGTGTGGGATGGATTGCTGACTGCAGCTGCATCCGTGGTGTTGATCAATGTCTGGAATTTCATGGATGGCATCAATGGGCTCGCCAGCACCCAGGCGGCGTTGGCCGCGCTGGGATTCTCGCTGGTAGCGCCTGCCGGTTGGTCGTGGGCAGGTCTGGCGATTGCAGCCGCGTGCCTCGGGTTTGTGCCGTTCAATTTCCCACGTGCGCGCATCTTCATGGGCGATGGCGGCAGTGGCGCGCTCGGCTACGTGCTGGCGGCGCTGCTGGCGCTGAACGTGGCAAGTGGTCAGGTGAGCTGGTGGATCAGCTGGTTCCCGTTGACGGCCTTTCTTGTAGACGCCGGCTTCACGCTGCTTGCTCGCATGCTGTCCGGGCAACGCTGGTGGGAGCCACATGCCCAGCATCTGTACCAACGTCTGGCGCGTCGTCTTGAGATGCACGTCCCGGTAACGTGCGTTTATTTCGCTTTCAGCCTCATTGCCGTCTGCTTGTACCTGTTAATCCGTCATGATCCGTTCTGGCTGCAGGTGTCCGGCGCGCTGGTGTGGGGCATGGGCGCCACTGCAATCTGGCTTTTTCTGCGCGATGGACTGCGCAATTCCTGAGTAATGGACTTTTATGATTTCCTGGCGTGACCGTTTGACCAAGGCCCTGCCGCAGATAGCGGTCGTGGTGCATGACCTGCTGATGGTGTGGGTGTGCTGGCAGTTGCTGCATGCCGGCCGCTACTCGATGCTGCGCGACGCGCCGGATCTGCCGCTGTGGGACTGGCGCACCGCGGTGGTGTTGGTGGCGCAGGGCCTGGTGTTCTGGAAGATGGGGTTGTACCGCGGGTTGTGGCGCTTCGCCTCGGTGCCGGACCTGTGGAACATCTTCAAATCGAGTTTTCTTGGGCTGGTCACGATCGTGCTGGCGTTGGCGTACGACCGTCTGGATGGCGTGCCGCTGTCGGTGTTGGTGGTCTATCCGTTTGCGTTGTCGGCCATGCTGGGGACGCCGCGTCTGTTGTATCGCGCCTGGAAGGACTACCAGATCGCGCATTCCGGTGACGCGGGGCAGCGCGTGCTGATCCTGGGCGCAGGGCGCGCTGCTGAAGGTTTGGTGCGCGATCTGCGCCGTACCGGCGCGTTCGTGCCGATCGGCTATCTGGACGATGCCAGCAACCTGCATGGCGCCAAGATCCAGGGTCTCAATGTGCTGGGCAATCTGGATCAGGCCGCCGCGATTGCTAAAGAGACCGCTGCCAAATTACTGGTGATCGCGATCCCGTCGTTGGACGCTTCCGGCATGCAGCGCGTGGTGGCGATCTGCGAAAGCACCGGCCTGCCGTTCCGCATGGTGCCCAAGCTGATCAACGTGCTGGAGGGGCGCTCGTTGCCGGGCGAGTTGAAGGAGGTCGCGATCGAGGACCTGCTCAACCGCAAGCCGGTGACGCCCGACTGGCGCCTGATCCGCGATTGGCTGACCAACAAGACCGTGATGGTGACCGGCGCCGGTGGATCGATCGGTTCGGAAGTCTGCCGTCAGTGTGCGCGCCACGGCGCGCGCCGGATCGTGCTGCTGGAAATCGACGAACTGGCGCTACTGACCATCGACTCGGATCTGCGCCGGCTGTTCCCGGATATCGAGGTCGTGCGCGTGCTCGGCGACTGCGGCGATCCGGCGGTCGTGGCGCATGCGTTGAACACCGCCACGCCGGACGCGGTGTTCCATGCGGCCGCGTATAAGCAGGTGCCGTTGCTGGAAGAGCAGTTGCGCGAGGCGGTGCGCAACAATGTGCTGGCGACCGAGAACGTGGCGCGCGCATGTCAGCGTGCCCGTATCGAGACCTTCGTCTTCATTTCCACCGACAAGGCGGTGGAGCCGGTCAACGTGCTGGGCGCAAGCAAGCGCTATGCGGAAATGATCTGCCAGAGCCTTGACGCGCGCGATGCGCCGACGCGTTTCATCACCGTGCGCTTCGGCAACGTGCTCGATTCGGCCGGCAGCGTAGTGCCGTTATTCCGCGAGCAGATCCGCCAGGGCGGCCCGGTGACCGTGACGCATCCGGATGTCACGCGTTACTTCATGACCATCCCCGAAGCCTGCCAGTTGGTCATCCAGGCGGCCGCATCCGCGTCGCATGGTGCGATCTATACGCTGGACATGGGCGAGCCGGTGCCGATTCGATTGCTTGCCGAGCAGATGATCCGTCTGGCCGGCAAGCAGCCCGGCAAGGACGTGGCGATTCTCTACACCGGCCTGCGGCCGGGCGAGAAGCTGCATGAGACGCTGTTCTATTCCGACGAAGACTATCGTCCCACCGCGCACCCGAAGATCCTGGAAGCCGGTGTGCGCGAGTTCTCGCATGAGCAGGTGCTGCAGCTGGTGACGCGCTTGCGCGAGGCCGTTAACCGCTATGACATCAAAGCGATGGAGACTGTCTTGGGTAGCCTGATGCCGGATTTCGCGGCTGCTCGACGGAAAGTCGACGCGCGATCTGATACGGTCGTTCCATTCCCCGCACGTGAGGTCAGAAGACTGTAATGAGTCAGCGTATTCGCAAGGCCGTATTCCCCGTCGCAGGTCTTGGGACCCGCTTTCTTCCGGCTACCAAGACGGTGCCGAAGGAAATGCTGCCAATCATCGACAAACCATTGATCCAATACGCTGTCGACGAGGCCATCCAGGCTGGCTGCGATACGCTGATCTTCGTCACCAACCGCTACAAGCACTCCATTGCCGACTACTTCGACAAGGCCTACGAGCTGGAGCAGAAGCTCGAGCGCGCCGGCAAGCTGGAGCAGCTGGAGCTGGTCCGTCATGCATTGCCGGAAGGCGTGCGCGCCATTTTCGTGACGCAGGCCGAAGCGCTGGGCCTGGGGCACGCCGTGTTGTGTGCCAAGGCGGTGGTTGGTGATGAGCCGTTCGCCGTGCTGCTGCCCGACGACCTGATGTGGAACCGTGGCGACGCCGCGTTGACCCAGATGGCCGATGTTGCCGAAGCATCCGGCGGCAGCGTCATCGCCGTGGAAGATGTGCCGCACGACAAGACGGCCAGCTATGGCATCGTCTCCACCGATGCCTTCGACGGCCGCAAGGGTCGCATCAACGCCATCGTCGAAAAGCCCAAGCCGGAAGTGGCGCCGAGCAATCTGGCGGTGGTTGGCCGGTACGTGCTCAGCCCGAAGATCTTCGAATTGCTGGAGTCCACCGGCGCAGGCGCGGGCGGCGAAATCCAGCTGACCGACGCAATTGCCGAGCTGCTGAAGCAGGAGCAGGTCGATGCCTTCCGTTTCGAAGGCCGACGTTTCGATTGCGGGGCACATATCGGCCTGATCGAGGCCACCGTGCACTTCGCGCTCGAGCACGAGAAGCATGGCGGCCCGGCCAAGGAAATCATCCGCGAAGCACTGGCCAAGGCCGACGCGCACGGTTGATTGTTGCCTGATTGCTGTTTCCACGAACGACGCCAGCTGGCGTCGTTCGTCGTTTTCGGGGCTGGCCGTACGCATTGCCGAGCCTGCAGAGCCCGGCTTGGCAACGCCAAGCAGGGGCATAGATGCGCACCCTGATGCAGGCCGGGGCCGCGCAAGTGCCGCTAGACTCGGCCCATGAGTCAACCTAGCCAATCCAGTGAACTGATCAACGTGGTGGTGCTGCTCGGCGCTGCCGTGGTTGCGATCCCGTTGTTCCGGCGTCTGGGCCTGGGCTCGGTGTTGGGTTATCTGGCGGCGGGACTGGCAATTGGTCCGTTCGGGCTGGGCCTGTTCAACGAGCCGCAAGCCATCCTGCATGTGGCCGAGTTGGGCGTGGTGATGTTTCTGTTCGTGATCGGGCTGGAAATGCGTCCCTCGCACCTGTGGAGTTTGCGCAAGGACATCTTCGGACTCGGCACGCTGCAGATCGCGGTCTGTGCGCTGGTGTTGACCGGCATCGGCCTGTTGCTCGGCTTCGCGCCATCGGTGGCGTTCGTGGCGGCGTCGGGCTTTGTGTTGACGTCCACTGCGGTAGTGATGCAGCTCTTGGCAGAGCGTGGCGACGTTGCCTTGCCGCCGGGGCAAAAGATCGTGGCGATCCTGCTGTTCGAAGATCTGTTGATCGTGCCATTGCTGGCGATCGTGGCCTGGATGGGCGCCAGCGGCGACCCGCAGGCCGCATCGCAGCGTTGGCAGGGTATCGGCATCGGCCTGGCCTGCATCGTCGGATTGCTGGTGGCCGGGCGTTGGCTGCTCAATCCCTTGTTCCGCATCCTGGCCGCGTCCAAGGCGCGCGAGGTGATGACGGCAGCAGCATTGCTGGTGGTGCTGGGCGCGGCGCTGTTGATGCAAGTGGGCGGGCTGTCGATGGCGATGGGGGCGTTCCTGGCTGGCGTACTGTTGTCCGAATCCACGTTCCGGCATCAGATCGAAGCAGATATCGAGCCTTTTCGCGGCATCCTGCTGGGGCTGTTTTTTCTCGGCGTCGGCATGAGCCTGGACTTGCGCGTGGTGGCGGCCGACTGGCGCCTGATCGTGCTGGGCGTGCTGGCCCTGATGGTGGGCAAGGGCGTGTGCATCTACGCGGTGGCGCGGCTGATGCGCAGCGACCATCGCCAGGCGCTGGACCGTGGCGTGCTGATGGCACAAGGCGGCGAATTCGCATTCGTGCTGTTTGCCGCCGCGTCGGCCTCCGGGGTCATCGATGCCCAGGTCAATGCCAGCCTGACCGCCATCGTGGTGTTGTCGATGGCACTGACGCCGTTGTTCGTGCTGCTGCAACGGCGGCTGACGCCGGCCGCAGCGGTCTCGCTGGATGGCGTGGAAGCAGCCAGTGGCCAGACCGGCAGTGTGTTGATCATCGGCTTCGGGCGCTTTGGGCAGGTGGCCAGTCAGTCACTGCTGGCGCGCGATGTGGATGTGACCATCATCGATAACGACATCGAGATGATCCAGAGTGCGGAAGAATTTGGTTTCAAGATCTACTACGGCGACGGCACCCGGCTCGATGTGTTGCATGCCTCCGGCGCGCACAGCGCACGTGCGATTGCGGTGTGCGTCGACAACCAGGAGGCGGCCAATCGCATCGTCGAGCTGGCAACGCGCGAGTTTCCGCATGCCAAGCTGCTGGTGCGTTCGTACGACCACCAGCATTCGCTGCAGTTGGTCGCGGCGGGAGTGGATTACCAGATCCGCGAGACCTTAGAGTCGGCGGTAATCTTCGGCAAGGTGGCGCTGATGGAGCTGGGGGTGGACGAGGACGAAGCCGGCATGATTTCGCGTCAGATCCGCCGCCGCGATGCCGAGCGTTTCGAACTGGAGATTGCTGCCGGCGATGCACGCGCCGGAGCCGGGCTGATGTATGGCAACACCCTGCCGCCCGCACCCCGGCCCACGCCATTCACGCGGCCGCGTCGCGGCAGTCGCACGTTGAATCCCGATGCGGTGCCGCAGGCTGAGCAAGTAGAGACACAGACACGCGACTAGAGCGGGTCATGCACGTTGAGTTGAGTGCCAGGCGCGCCACA
This sequence comes from Xanthomonas sp. NCPPB 3569, assembly GCF_041475645.2. Lineage (NCBI taxonomy): Bacteria > Pseudomonadati > Pseudomonadota > Gammaproteobacteria > Lysobacterales > Lysobacteraceae > Xanthomonas > Xanthomonas sp. NCPPB 3569. The sequence goes on along the minus strand of NZ_CM192969.1, from coordinate 1,934,951 downwards.
GGGCACAGGGCGCTTGCCGGAGGGTTGGCCGCCAGCGGCACGCAACGCGCGCCGCGCGGCGTGCCTTGGCACCACAGCCAAGCTGGAGCCACCCAGCACCCGCTCCGCACCGCTGGCGGACAAGGCATCTCATCTCAACGTGCACGACACGCTCTGAGGGCGGCCGACACACGCGCTGTGCAGACGCTCAGCGGCATGGCCAGTGCGCGATGCGTGCGCCATTGGCACAGTACGATGGCCGCGACCGGACGACTGCTCGCCATCTCGTGTTGGCCGCTAGCAGCGGGCACACATGACTGCGTGGGCGTCGGGCGCGCCACACATGCTCGATGCGGTACGGATCGCTCGTGCCCTCCAGCTCCTCGGCGCGCCTACATCCAGCCGAAGATCGCTCGGGACGTCCTGGCGGCCGCGCCCACTGATGCCTACTAGCCATGCTTGCGCTGGGCGGCGGCGAAGGCTTCCAGTTGCTCGGGCGTGGCGTCTTTCTGATGCTGCTGTTTCCATTGGGCAAATGGCATGCTGTACACGGCTTCGCGCGCCTGTTCCTTGGTCATGGTCTGGCCTTGCGCTTCGGCCGCTTCGCGGTACCAATCGCCCAGGCAGTTGCGGCAGAAGCCGGCGAGAATCATCAAGTCGATGTTCTGCACGTCGGTGCGGTCCTGGTTGAGATGCTGCAAGAGACGGCGAAATGCTGCCGCTTCGATCGAAGTGGTGCTCGGATCGGTGCGTGAGGTGGTGTCGGTCATGGCGGAATCGGGGACAATAGACGGCCTTCGACTCTACACCTGACGCCCCATGACCGCTTCTGCGCCAGCTGCCTCCGCTTCGGCCCGCCTTCTCGATGGTCGCCGCATTGCCGAGGAATTGCTCGACGGATTGAAGCTGCGCGTGGATGCGCGGCTGGCCGCCGGCAAGACGCGCCCCGGGCTGGCGGTGGTGCTGGTCGGTGGCGATCCGGCATCGTCGGTGTATGTACGCAACAAGCGGCGCGCGGCCGAGAAGGTCGGCATCGAAGCCTTCGATTACGACCTGCCGCAGGGCACCAGCGAAGCCCAGCTGGCGTCGCTGATCGATGAGCTCAATGCCGACCCCAAGATCCACGGCATCCTGATCCAGCTGCCGCTGCCGGGTATTCCCGATGCCAACCGGCTGATTCAGCGCATCGACCCGCGCAAGGACGTGGACGGATTCCATCCGCAGAATGTCGGGCATCTGGCCTTGCGCGAATTCGGGCTGCGCCCGTGCACGCCGCGCGGCATCGTGACCTTGCTCGGGCACACCGACCAACCGGTGCGCGGCCGCAATGCCACCATCGTCGGGGTAAGCAACCACGTTGGCCGGCCGATGGGGCTGGAGCTGCTGATCGCCGGCTGCACGGTCACCAGTTGCCACAAATTCACCCCGCCCGATGTGCTGGAAGCGAGCGTGCGCAATGCCGACATCCTGGTGGTGGCAGTCGGCCGCCCGGGGCTGATTCCGGGCGAATGGGTCAAGCCGGGCGCGGTGGTGATCGATGTCGGCATCAACCGGCTCGATGATGGCCGCCTGGTGGGCGACGTCGGCTTCGACGCCGCCGCGCAGCGCGCGGCCTGGATCACCCCGGTGCCGGGCGGGGTAGGGCCGATGACGGTAGCCACGTTGATGCAGAACACCATCGAGGCCGCTGATGCGGCCGGGATTGGAGATTCGGGATTGGGGATTCGTTAAAGGCAGCGGCCAAGCGCAGGTGTCGGCCGATCCGGATTGCGTCCGGGGATCAGCCGGCCGCCGGCATCCTGACGAACGGCGGGCGGTGCAGGGCGGCGCCTTGGCCACTCCCGAATCTCAACTCCCCACTCCCGGCGCCAATGCGTTAAAATATCGCGCTTCCCCACACTCGGGTCCGCCGATGCTACGCATCCAGGCTGAAGCTCTCACCTACGACGACGTTTCGCTCGTCCCCGCTCATTCGATCGTCCTGCCCAAGGACGTCAGCCTGGAAACCCGGCTGACGCGCGACCTGCGCCTGAAACTGCCGATCCTGTCGGCGGCAATGGACACAGTGACCGAGCACCGTCTTGCGGTGGCCATGGCCCAGTTGGGCGGCATCGGCATCATCCACAAGAACCTGACCCCGCAGCAGCAAGCCGGCGAAGTGGCACGGGTCAAGAAATTCGAATCCGGCGTGATCACCGAGCCATTCACCGTCAGCCCGGACACGACCATCGGCGAAGTGCTGGCACTGACGCGCGCGCGCAACATCTCCGGCGTGCCGGTGGTGGATGGCAGCGAACTGGTCGGTATCGTCACCAGCCGCGACATGCGTTTCGAAAAGAAGCTCGACGATCCGGTCCGCCACATCATGACCAAGAAGGACCGGCTGATCACCGTGCGCGAGGGCGCCAGCGACGAGGAAGTGCTCGAGCTGCTGCATCGCAACCGGATCGAAAAGGTCTTGGTAGTCAACGACAGTTTCGAGCTGCGTGGCCTGATCACGGTCAAGGACATCCAGAAGAAGACCGACAACCCCAACGCCGCCAAGGACAGCGCCAAGCGGCTGCTGGTGGGCGCGGCAGTGGGCGTGGGCGGCGATACCGAACAGCGCATCGAGCTGCTTGCCGCAGCCGGCGTGGACGTGGTGATTGTCGATACCGCGCATGGCCATTCGCAGGGCGTGATCGATCGCGTTGCGTGGGTCAAGAAGACCTATCCGCAGCTGCAGGTGATCGGCGGCAACATCGTGACCGGCGATGCGGCATTGGCATTGATGGATGCCGGCGCCGATGCGGTCAAGGTTGGCGTAGGCCCGGGCTCGATCTGCACCACGCGCGTGGTTGCTGGCGTGGGCGTGCCGCAGATCACCGCGGTGGACATGGTGGCCGAAGCACTGCAGGACCGCATCCCCTTGATTGCCGATGGCGGCATCCGCTATTCCGGCGACATCGGCAAGGCGCTGGTGGCCGGTGCCTCGACGGTCATGGTCGGCGGCCTGTTGGCCGGTACCGAAGAAGCGCCCGGCGAGGTCGAACTGTTCCAGGGCCGCAGCTACAAGAGCTACCGCGGCATGGGTAGCCTGGGTGCGATGGAAAAGGGGTCCAAGGACCGCTACTTCCAGGATGCCTCCGATGCCGACAAGCTGGTTCCCGAAGGCATCGAGGGCCGCGTGCCGTATCGCGGGCCGGTCGGCGGCATCATCCATCAGCTCATCGGTGGCCTGCGCGCGACCATGGGCTACGTGGGCTGCGCCACCATCGAAGAGATGCGCAGCAAGCCCAAGTTCGTCAAGATCACCGGCGCCGGTCAGCGCGAAAGCCACGTCCACGACGTACAGATCACCAAAGAGCCGCCGAACTATCGCGCTGGATGATCGGGAATGGGGAATCGCGAATCGGGAATCGTAAGAGCCCGCCGCTTCCTCGTCCGATAGCGGCTGGTGCTGCGTTTGCTGTTGCGATTCCCCAATCCCGATTCTCGATTCCCGGCTCTCAATGACCAACATCCATACCGACAAGATCCTCATCCTCGATTTCGGCGCGCAGTACACCCAGCTGATTGCGCGGCGTATCCGCGAGATCGGGGTCTATTGCGAGATCTGGGCGTGGGATCATGATCCGTCGGAGATCGCCGGTTTCGGTGCCAAGGGCATCATCCTGTCCGGCGGCCCGGAGTCGACCACGTTGCCGGGCGCACCGGTGGCGCCGCAGGAAGTGTTCGATAGCGGCCTGCCGGTGTTCGGTATCTGCTACGGCATGCAGACGCTCGCTGCGCAGTTGGGTGGGGCGACCGAAGCGGCGGATCAGCGCGAATTTGGCCATGCCGAAGTGGATGTGGTGGCCGCCGACGCGTTGTTCTCCGGTCTGACCGACCACGCCGGCGCGTCGCGTTTGAACGTGTGGATGAGCCACGGCGACCACGTGTCGCAGGTGCCGCCGGGCTTCACCATTACCGCCACGACCGACCGCATTCCGGTCGCGGCGATGTCCAACGAAGCCAAGCGTTGGTATGGCGTGCAGTTCCATCCGGAGGTGACGCATACCTTGCAGGGACAGACCTTGCTGCGTCGCTTCGTGGTGGATGTCTGCGGCTGCCAGACGCTGTGGACCGCGGCCAACATCATCGAGGACCAGATCGCGCGCGTGCGCGAACAGGTGGGCGATGACGAAGTGATCTTGGGCCTGTCCGGCGGCGTGGATTCGTCGGTGGTGGCCGCGCTGTTGCACAAGGCGATCGGCGACAAGCTGACCTGCGTGTTCGTCGACACCGGCCTGCTGCGCTGGCAGGAAGGCGACCAGGTGATGGCGATGTTCGCCGAGCACATGGGCGTCAAGGTGATCCGCGTCAACGCCGCCGACCGTTATTTCGCCAAGCTGGAAGGCGTGAGCGACCCGGAAGCCAAGCGCAAGATCATCGGCAACCTGTTCGTGGACATCTTCGACGAAGAGTCCAGCAAGCTGGCCAATGCCAAGTGGCTGGCACAGGGCACGATCTACCCGGATGTGATCGAGTCGGCCGGCAGCAAGACCGGCAAGGCGCACGTGATCAAGAGCCATCACAACGTCGGTGGCCTGCCGGAGCACATGAAGCTGGGCTTGGTCGAACCGTTGCGCGAATTGTTCAAGGACGAAGTGCGGCGCCTGGGCGTCGAGCTTGGCCTGCCGCGCACGATGGTGTATCGCCACCCGTTCCCGGGCCCGGGCCTGGGCGTGCGCATCCTCGGCGAGGTGAAGCGCGAGTACGCCGAGCTGCTGGCCAAGGCCGATGCGATCTTCATCGACGAACTGCGCAAGGCCGATCTCTACGACAAGACCAGCCAGGCCTTCGCGGTGTTCCTGCCGGTGAAATCGGTCGGTGTGGTCGGCGATGCACGCGCCTACGAATGGGTGATCGCCTTGCGCGCGGTGGAGACCATCGACTTCATGACCGCGCACTGGGCGCACCTGCCGTACGACTTCCTCGGCACGGTGAGCAACCGCATCATCAACGAGCTGCGCGGCGTTTCGCGGGTGGTCTACGATATTTCCGGCAAGCCGCCTGCGACGATCGAGTGGGAGTGATTTGACGTTGTGCCTGTCCCACACAGTGGCGAAGCCGGTTTTCGCCCCGATTGTTCAGGCCATTGTTGCGGATGTCGTTGCAGCGGTAGCATCAAGCCATTCGGTGTATTGGCGATGAGCGAAAGCCATCGTGCTCGTAGAACTGCTTCGCACGCTCGTACGATGCATGTACGAGCAATGCTCGGACACCCGCGTTTTCCGCGACGGACCGCACGCGTGTCACTGCATCCTGAAGCAAGGCTGCGCCCAATTTGATGCGTTGAGCGCGAGCATCCTCCGCGAGCCTTGCGAGCACCATGACCGGTACCGGATCAGGCATGTTGCGCCGGACGGCACTGGCGGCTTGCCGGTATGCGACGGCACCCGTTTCAAGAGCGTGATACCCGAACACATATTGATTGGCATCAACCACGACGAAGGTCCGGCTGGCCCCGTTGAGACGGTTGGCCAGTGCACGCCGTTTCAGCCAATCGTCCAGTGATGGCTCGCCGCAGTTGAACCCATCGAGCACATGCGGCGCGGTCAGTGGCTTGGGTGCTGAAAGCTGCATCCCCACGCCTTGCTCGTACTCCACGGAGCCGTTATTGCCATCAGGCGCTCAAGGCTCGGATTGGCGTCTTGTGGGGCATCAAGCAACGCGGTGAACTGCTGGAACCTCTGGGCCGCTCTTGTCGACACATGCCGACCGGGCCGATGGCCACCGATGGGTCTGTCGGGTTGTGCTGGCGATGGCCGGCCAAACGCGCATCGAAGCCAAGAAGACCATCGCCAGGTCGCTTGGTCATCCGCAACGAGCGCACGTCCGGTTGACAGCTGGAGGAGGGGCTTGCCTGGATCGACCTATGCGACCGGTTCCCTGGAGGCAATGAAGTCGACGAAGCTCCGAACCTTGGCCGAGAGGAACTTCCGGCTGGGGTAGACCGCGTGCAGCGTCGAGTTGAGCGTGAACGCATCGGGCAGCACGATGGTCAGCCGTTCTGCATCGATGTCGCGTTGGACCATCCAGGTCGGCAGCAACACCAGGCCCATGCCTTCGAGCGCGGCCAGATGTAGCAGCGTTTCGTTCTCGCTTCGCAGCACGGTATGGAAGTTCACCGTCTGCCGATCGTCTGCATCGCCCAGCACGATGCTCTCGTTACCGGCGATGCCGCTGTAGCGCAGCAACGCATGACCGTTGAGATCGGCCAACGTGCGCGGGTGGCCTGCGCGATTGAGGTAGGCCGGTGATGCCATCAGGCGAAACTTCATCTGCATGAGCGGCCGCGCGACCAGGCCCGGGTCGAGCCGGCTGGTGTCTGTCGCACGCAGCGCGAGGTCGAAGCCCTCGTCCACGAGATTGACCCGACGCCCGCTCAGATCCATGTCCAGGCACACGTCCGGGTAGCGTCGGTTGTAGTCTGCCAGCAGGCTCGAGAAGCAGGGGGTGGCGACCCACACCGGCGCGCTGAGCCGCAAGGTGCCTCGCGGCGTTTGCGTGACATTGCCGATCGCCGCCTCCACCTCGTCCAGTCCTTCGATCAGCTGCCTGGCCTGGGCGACGTAGAGCGCACCGGCTTCGGTCAGGCTCACGTGTCGGCTGGTGCGATTGAGCAAGCGGCTGCCGACGCGGCTTTCGACATGCGCCACGTGCCTGCTGACCATCGCTGGCGACAGGTTCAGGCGCCTTGCGGCGGCGGTGAAGCTGCGCAGCTCGGCGACTGTGCAGAACACCCGCAGACTGGTCATTGTGTCCAGGATCATCAACTGAAAAGAAATGATCCATCCACTCTACGTGCGTTGATCAACCAGCGAAAGATCACGATCCTGGCCCCATCAATTCGCCGGATGCCCGAGACCGGTGCGGCTTCAGGAACGCGACATGCGCGAGACAACGCTTCCAACCTACTTCATCAGTCATGGCGGTGGTCCCTGGCCGTACATGAGCGGCCATCTTCGCGCCAACTTTTCCGTGCTCGAGCAGTCGCTGATCGACATGCGTGCCGAGCTCGGCACGGTGCCCAGGGCGATCCTGGTCGTCTCCGGCCATTGGGAGGAGGTGGGATTTGCCGTCTCCTCGGGCGCGCGTCCAGGCATGGTCTACGACTACAACGGATTTCCCGAGCACCTGTACACGATCAAGTACGGCGCACCGGGTTCCCCTGCGCTCGCGCAGCGTGTGCTGTCGCTGCTGCACGCCGGAGGCCTCACCGCGCGGCCAGACCCCTTGCGCGGTTTCGACCACGGCACTTTCAGCATCATGAAGCCGCTGTATCCCGACGAAGACATCCCCATCGTCCAACTGTCGCTCGACGCAGCCCTCGATCCGGCATTGCATCTGGCAGCTGGCCGCGCCTTGGCGCCGCTGCGCAAGGAGGGGGTGTTGATCGTCGGCAGCGGCCTGAGCTTTCACAACCTGCGGCTCATGTTCGGCGAGGGCGGCCAAGAACCGTCGCAGAAATTCGATGCCTGGCTGCAGCAGACGCTGGTCCAGACGGTCTCGGACGAGCGGGCGGCGCGGCTGCGTCGTTGGGAGGACGCTCCTGCGGCCCGTATCGCACATCCGCGAGAGGACCATCTGCTTCCGTTGATGGTCGCGGTGGGCGCGGCCTGGGACGACCCTGGCGCCACCACCTACCAGCAAACGGACTTCTTCGGCGGACTGACCGTATCGAGCGTTCGATTCGGCCAGACGCCGGTGTCCATCGATCGCTCCGTCGGCCCGGCGACCTCGCCAGGCCGCCGTTCAACTCCAGGAGATTCGCAATGAAGGCTGTACTGCTCAAATCCTATGGCGGCGTCGATCAATTCTCGATCGAGGACGTGCCCGCGCCGAAACCCGGACCGGGCGAGGTGCTGATCAAGATCGCCGCGTCTGCGGTCAATCCGTTCGACCTCCTCCTGCGGCAAGGCTTCATGGCCCAATACGTTCCGTTGCCGCTACCCGCCATCCTCGGTGGCGACGCCGCTGGCACCGTGGCTGCGCTGGGCCCCGGCGTCACCGGTTGGGCGGTCGGCGACCGTGTCGTCGCGGACTTTGCGGCGAACGGCAAGGGCGCGCATGCCGAATACGGGGTGCTACCCGCAAGCTCGATCGCCCGGCTGCCGGCGAGCCTGGGCTTCGAGCAGGGCGCGGCGCTGGTCAAGGCAGGGCTGACCGGACGGCAGGCCGTCGATGCGCTGGGTGTCAAGGCGGGGCAACGTGTCCTTGTCTCCGGCGGGCTGGGCGCAGTGGGACGGGTGGCGATTCAATACCTTCGGCAACTGGGTGCCCAGCCCGTGGCCGGGGTGCGGCCGCAGCGGATCGCCGAAGCGCGCGAGCTGGCGGGCGAAGCCCTGGACATTACGGCGCAGGTCGACGCTCCTGCGTTCGATTTCGGCATCAGCGCAGCGGCGCCGGTGGCGGGTCACCTCATCGCGCAGGTTCGCGACGGCGGCCGTGTGGTCAGCATCGTGCCAGTGCCGGAAGGAGCGAATGCGAACGATCGCGTGACGATCCAGGAGATCTACCACCGCACCGATGCCGCGACGCTCGATGCGGTGCTGGACGCCGCCGTTCGCGGTGAGCTGGTCGTTCCGATCGCCAGGACATTCACGCTCGAGCAACTCGGCGATGCGCAGCAAGCCGCCGCAGCCGGCGCGCAAGGAAAGATCGTCCTGACCCATTGAACGCCGCGGCGCTGCTGCATCCGGTGGTGGCGCTGCGAGCGTCTGTTGCGACCTGATAGCGCGCTGGAAGACCGCACCCTGCGGTCCATGACGAAGCACGGTTGTCTCTGTGCAGCGGCGGCATCGATCACCACATTGAGCGCGGCCGATCTCCATCTTCAACGAATCCCACAACGTCACACCGAGGAATGCCATGTCTAGCTCACTGAAATCCAAGTCGCTGATCGCGCTGCGCGTGCTATTCGGCCTGGCGTTTCTCGCCGCATCCGTAATGAAGCTCAGCGGCCAGCCGCAGATGGTGGCCGAGTTCCAGCAGATCGGCCTGGGCCAGTGGTTTCGCCTGCTGACCGGCAGCATCGAGCTGATCGGCGCGCTGCTGCTGATCCGCCGACCAACGGTCGCAATCGGTGCCGCGCTCCTGACCTGTGTATCCATCGGCGCATTCGTCACCCAACTGATGGTGCTGCACGGCGATGTGATCCACACGCTGGTGTTCGCCGCAGCGATGGGCTGGCTCGTATACAGCTACCGTCCCGGTCGAGTGGCGGCCTGAGCGGGACGACGGGTGCGCCATCCTTGCGTCTAGACGGGCAGCCGGCGGTCGACGCTGGCCCCGGCTTGGCGCCGTACATCCTGCGATTGCCCGAACCAAGTCGTGTGCCTTGATGGCCCAATCGACAGCGGAAAATGGGCTTGAAGGTTCCGCGTCTGGGCGCAAGCATTGCCGTGTTGCTTTGATCCCAGCGGTATTGCCTGGCTTGGGAGAAGACGTCAAGCCAGCCCTCCCGCTGCTGACGGTCGCGGCGGGAAGGGCGAGAAGATGCTTCACGAGCACCGGCGCGACATTGCGCTAGGCGTGCTGCGCATCGCCGAGGCACGGCTCCCATTGCAGGTCGCCGATGTAGCGGTGCGCCATGCGGCCTGCGTCGTCCAGGCTGAAAAGATGCAGCCACCGATTGTCGAACAGCGCGCGGACCTGCGGGTGACGTTCGAGGACGTTGGCGATCGCTTCGGGCGGTGCTTCGATCAGCACCGAGAGCCGCAGCGGTTCGTGGGTCAGGCGTTGGCCGTCATGCACCGATTGCCACGGCAACCCCGTGCGCAGGATGCCGCCGTTGCCCTCGACCACGCCAATGCCGCCGGTGACGTTATGCAGCAGTTTGTTGCCGGCGCCGAAACGTTCGGGCGCGACGGTCGATCCGTAGTACTGCAGGCTGATCCAGCTGGCCACGACGACCGGCGCGGTCAGGATCAACTCCAGCACGCCGAAGCCGTCGTCATATCGCCAGTCGTAGTCGTGCAGGAAGGCCCGTCCGGCCAGGTCGCGTCCGGCAGTGCGCGAGCGCGGCGCGGCGATGAAGGCCTGGCAGCCGGCAAGTGCCCATTCGGGGCGGATCTCGGCCCAGTCGCGGGCGCGGTGTGCGATGTCCTGGCTGCGATGCGCCCGCGGCAGGCGCGTGGCACGTTCCCCGCGCGTCAGTGCCCCGGCTGCGGCCAGCCACTGCGCCGCTTGGGCGAGATCGGCGGCATGCCCGGGCGAAGCGTGATCGGCGGTGTACAGGGTGACCGCATCGGTCGTGGTGTCGTGCAGTGCGGCCAGGAATAACGTGTCGGCGGGAATGACGATGCCGCGTGCGGCAAGACCGGCGCGCACCTCGCTGTCGTTGAGCAGCGACGCCAGCAACCGCGCGTTCACTTCGCCCGAATAGCCACCGCATGCGCCGCAGTGCAGCGCGCTCGCATGCGGGTTGTTGACCACGTTTGCACCGTGGCCGGCGATGACCACCAGCCGGGCGAAGCCGCCGGTGAACGACATCGCCTTGAGAATGCGCGTGGCCACGGTCAGCCGGGTGTCCAGGTCCAGCCCGTTGGCAGCACGCGGCGCAGGCTCGTTCGGCGCATGCCGGCGAGCCAGCCCCAAGCCGTCGCGCAGCAGCTTGGCGACGTAGATCGGGCCGGTGGCCTCGACGAAGGCGAACGAGGAAATGGCCGCCAGCCTGAAGCGGCCCCAGGCGCGCTTGGCACGTGCTGCGATCCGTGCGCTGCGTTCGGACGTGGCGGCCGGGGAGCTCGCGTCACCTGCGCAGGTAATTACACCTGGAGTGAGCAGCACCGGCAGGCGCGCCTCGACCACGTCCGAGGCAAACCGGCGATGGCCGACGCCCAAGCCGAAAAATCCTGCAAACCCGAGGGTCTGGATGCCCGCATCGAGGCTTTCCAGCGCCCGGCGAAACACTTCCGAGCGTACATCGATGCAGAACGCCATTTGCAGCTGCGCACGGCCAGGTGCGACCTGGGCCGGCGCTGGCGCGGCCAGCACGGCGTTGAGCTTGCGCTGCGCGGCACGTTCGGCCGCTTCCTGCAGGATGCTGTCGATGACATCGTCCGACGTCGCAGCGACCGGCTCGGCGTAGGCGGCAACGGCCGTCTGCCAGCCAGGCACCAGCGCGCAGCCGCCGTGACCCAGCAGCGCGGCCTCCCAGAGCATGCGGATGGCGAGCAGGTCGGTGACGCATGCATCGGTGGCGCCGTTCAACTCTGCCTGCCAGAGCCGATACCGGGCGAGCTGGCCCCAGCCGCCCAGCGTGGTCAGCAAGCGGTGGAAATACCCCTCCAGCGCGTCCTGCGAAAGTCCCAGGCGAGCGACGCAGTCGACAATGGCGTCTTCGGCATTGGCTGGCGCCTCTGCCACATACCGTGCGAAACCTGACAGGCCGGCGATTTCCGGAGTCAGGTCGTGGGTCGCGATGAGGCGCCAGGTGCCGTAAGCGCCACCGGACTGGCCGAGCGCCCAGAGCGCCTGGCCCTGGTCGAAGTAGCCGGCGGCCCAGTGACCGATACGCTCGTTGACGATGCCGGGCCAGTCGATCGCGGCGGCGTCGCGGGCCAGCTCGGCGACCGTGGGGATCGCTTGCGGGGCAGGGCGTGCGGCTTGGATGGCGTGTTCGAGCGCGGACACGCTTGGCGGGCGCAGCGCGGCCGGCGCGTTCTGCAAAGCCGCCTGCAGATCGTTTTCGGTGATCGCGCCGGACTGTAGCCGTTCTGCATACCAGTGCCGCGGCATGGTGACGGCGATACCGGAGGCACGCCGCAGCCGCGCCGCCGCCATTTGCAGCGGCTCGCCGGCCTGGCCGAGGAAGGGGTTGACCGCAACGCTGGAGGCGAGCGGCCACAGCGGCGGGATGGCGCGTGCCGCACGCTGGGCGGCGGCGATGACCGCATCGTGGGAGAGGGACGGAGACAAGGTGGCGGTCGTGGTGGTCATCAGCATGGGTGCCTGGCGGTGGGAGGGTCAGGAGGTCTTGCGAACGGACCAGCCGCCAAGCAGGCGATCGATCGTGGCGTTGGCATACAGCCCATTGGAGAGGTGGACGCGGAGCCCGGCGGCAGCGGGGTGCGATGCCCAGAGCGGAAACAGCGCCTGTGCGACCGCCACCAGCCCGAAGCTCAGCACCGCCAGCGTCATCAGCGTCCACTCCAGCCGTCCTGGTGCCGGTGTCGCCGGCAGCACGCCGGCCGTCAGCCATTCGGCGGCGGTCTGCAGCGCGAAGTAGCCGATCGCCGCGGCGCTGGCGTAGATCGCGGTCCTGCGGGTGAGGGGGCGTGGGGCGGCATCGGCAAGGCCCTGGGCCAGCAGGTAGGCGACACCGAAGATCAGGATCGCGCCCAGTGCCAGCGCCTGCGGCGACTTGTGCCCGAAGCCGAAGGTGAACCCGAAGGCCGTGCCGATGCCGAGATAGATCGCCAGTGCGATCAGAAATGCGCGGCCGACCGCCGACCCATTCGGAACGGCGACCGGTCCGGGCCGGCGAATGGCCGCCACTTGCTCGACTGCTCCACCCGAGGCCAGGAACGCATGCGCCTTGTAGAGCGAGTGCGCCACGATGTGCAGCAGGGCCAGCGGGAACAGCGCCAGGCCGCATTGGAGCATCATGAATCCCATCTGCGCGACCGTGGACCAGGCCAGCGAGGTCTTGACCGCCGGCTGGGTCAGCATCACCAGCGCACCGAACAGGGCGGTGAACCCGCCCAGCATGGCCAGCACGGCGAGCACGCCGGGGGCGGCAAGCATCAGGTCGGCAAAGCGGATCAGCAGGAAGCCGCCGCCGTTGACCATGCCGGCGTGCAGCAAGGCCGATACCGGCGTGGGCGCTTCCATCATCTCGGTGAGCCAGCCGTGGGTGGGGAACTGCGCCGATTTCAGCACCGCCGCAAGTGCGATCAGGGCGGCCGCCGCGACCAGCGCCCAGGAGTGCTGCCCGCGCGCGGCCAGCGTATTTATCGTGGCGATATCGGTCGTGCCCATGCTTTTCCAGATCAGCGCCGCGGCGCAGGTCAGGGCGATACCGCCGGTGGTGGAGAACACGCGCTTCTTGCGGGCTGCGCGCTGCGCCTCCACGCGCTCGGGATAGAACAGCAGCAGGCGATGCATCGCAATGCTGGTGGCGATCCAGGCGACGACGACCTGGACCAGGTTGCCGGCCTGCACCAGCAGCAGCACCGCGGCCAGCGCCATGCACAGCCAGCCGGTGAAATAGCCCTGGCGTGCCTCGCCGTCGAGATAGGTGCGTGCGTACCGCACCACGATCCAGCCAACGAAGGCCACCAGCAGCAGCATCGTCACGCTGACCGCGTCCAGCCGCGCAGACAGGCCGACATCGCCCCATCCGATCAGTGGGCTGGCGCCGGTGCCTCGCACCAGCACCAGCGCCAGCGATGCGATCGCGATGCAGAGCGCGCCGAGCGCGGCGCCTTCGGCGAGCAGGGGGATTTTGCGTGGACGGCGACCGTCGAGAACCAGGGCGACGACAGCGGCGGTCAGCAGCAGGAGTGGTGCGAACAGTGGGAGTAGATAGAGCGACAAGGCAATCCCCTAGGAACGAGCGTGGTGGAGGGCCGCGCCACGATATCGATCGGTGGGATTGAATAAAAATTCATTGTTATTGCAGATTCGTTCGCTATTATCGAATGATATGGCCGCCTTGAACTACAACCACCTGCGCTACTTCTGGACGGTCGCGCACGACGGGAACCTCACCCGTACTGCCGAGCGTCTGAACCTCACCCAGTCGGCGCTATCGGTGCAAATCCGCAAATTGGAGGAGCGCCTGGGCCACGCGCTGTTCGAACGCCGCGGGCGACAACTGCACCTGACCGAGGCCGGGCAGATCGCGCTCGACCATGCCGATGCGATTTTCGCCACTGGCGATGAGCTGCTCGGCACGCTGCGGCAGACAGGTGCGGCGCGGCAGGCGCTGCGGGTCGGCTCGCTGGCCACGCTGTCGCGCAACTTCCAGATGGAGTTCCTGCGCCCACTGCTGGGCCGCACCGACATCGACCTCATTCTGCGGTCGGGCAGCGCGGGTGAACTGCTGCGCGCGCTGGAGGCGCTCAATCTCGACGTGGTGCTGCTGAACCGGGCGCCGGCCGGCGATGCGCTGTCCCCCTTCGTCACCCACCGGCTCGCGGAGTATCCGGTCAGCCTGGTGGGCACGCCGGACCGCCTGGGCCATGCGGCCCGCTTCGCCGACCGCCTTCGCAGCCATCCCATCATCCTGCCAACGGTGGATAGCAGCGTGCGCATCGGCTTCGATGCGCTGGCCGACCGCCTGGGCGTGCGGCCGCAGATCGTGGCGGAAGTGGAAGACATGGCGATGATGCGACTGCTTGCCCGCGAGGACATCGGCCTGGCGGTCCTGCCGCCGATCGTGGTCAAGGACGAGATTGCCGCTGGCGCGCTGATGGAAGGCGATCAATTGCCGGCGATCGTGGAGACGTTCCATGCGGTCACGATGTCGCGGCGCTTCCCGAATCCGCTGGTTCGCGTGTTGCTGCAGCCCGCGGCTCCGTCTGCAAACCTGTAGCTCGGTTCCCTCTCCAGCGGTGGCGCAGGCCCAACCCTAAACCGGATCGAACGGTGGTCGGTCCAATAGGCAATCGATGAAGGCGCCAAGGAGCGCTGGTCGATGCTGCCTGTTCGGGTAGCACAGAAACAGCCCCGGGCGCGATCGACCAGTCCGCCAGGATCTGCACCAAACGCCCCCGGGCCCATCATTCGCCCACGCCATCCCGCTCGACGTGATAGGTGACGTCGAGCCCGTTCGCCGCAGCAGCAATGCCGATATCGGCGCGCTTGGTGGCCAACGGGCCGCCCACCGCCACCTCAAGGCGTTGCCCGCACTTGTCGAACTCCAGCGATGGTGCCTGCCATCCATTTGAGCCGCCAGTGATGCAGGCGTGGTCATGCAGTTGGGCGGGCGACTCGGGCGTTCCTCGACGTGCCAGGTCGTCCGGCGACCTGACGGCAAATCCGGCGTCGGGCGGACCGCTACCACGTCTTTCTCCGGCTGGTCGCCGACGCGGATGCCCGCATCAAAACGGCCAACCACGCGTGTGGCGAGCGCGTCTTCGAGCACGATGTCGAGCACGACATCAGGGTGTGGGTGATGGAAGCGCGCAAGTCGCGGCGCAATGATGGTGCGTGCAGCCATCCCCAGCGTGTTGATGCGCCGCGCCACACATCTGGCCTGTCGCCTCACCGGCGTCGGCGACGGCAGCCGTCATCTTGCGAAATAGCGGCGCGATGCTGCTGTTGAGCAGTTCGCCACTCGCCGAGGGTGCCAGGCTGCGCGTCGCGCGGTTCAACAGTCGCGCGCCGATGCGGCCTTCCATGTCGGATGGTCTGGCGCAGTGCCGACGGCGACAGGCCTAGATGAGGGCCGGTGGGGATTCGCGCAAAAAACAGCTAAAAGTGAGCGCGCTCGCCGACAGCGCAAGCTTTATTGCACGAGTCCCTGCCAACGCTCGGGTCGTTCCCGACCGAGCCTCACAGAGGAACTAGTTCCATCAACCATGCGAGCTCCTCGTCGTTGAATGCCGGCAAATCACCCGCGGCCGCTGCGGCGAAGGGGGCCGCATCGTGTTCCCAAGTCACGGTGCTGGACGCTGCCAGGTCGGCATGAATGGGCGTACCGGGGTCCGCAGGGCCGCCCCCGATTCTGGTACGCGGGCGTTTTGCGCCCCAGCTGGGGGAAGCCAATCCAGCGCAGCGTACTGTTCGCGAACGGGCACCTCGACAGCGTAGTGTGCGGAGGAGCGGGTGACAGACTTTTCCGATCCAGACCGTTTGCGGCGGCTGCCGGCCCGCGCCTGGACTGCCTGGTCGATTGGGCTGGGCGCATCCGGCTCACGCTCCAGCGCATCGGCGACGCTGGGCCGGCCGGTGATTGTGCAGACCACCTTGCCGCGGCTGACGCGGCGCTTCTACCGGATCCAGCACCGGCAAAAACGTCTGTGGAGCAATCTGCAACGCTCCGGTGCGCATGGCGATCTGCATGAGCTGCGCGTTTGCGGATGGCCGCCGTGCTGAGCTAGCGTCGGATGCCATGATCTATCGCCACGCTGGCCTTTGAGTACGCTTCGCAAACCAGCAACGCATAGCCGATGTTCGGCCTGCGCTGACGTTGTGTGACGTTGCAGCGCATGGCCAGCGCCACTGCCGCGCCCACAAAAAAGCCGCGCAGTGCGCGGCTTGATGCATGGCCCGAACTGAAGATGCTTCTCAGCGAACCTTGGCCAATGCCACGCGGGCATCGGCCATGAACTTCTGTGCTTCCTGCGGTGTTCCCAGGTTGGCGGCGAGCTGGTTGAGCACCTGCTCGATGTCGCCGGAGGCGTCCCAGGCTTCATCGCACAGCATGCCGGCGATCGGGCCCAGGTAGTTCAACGCGACCGCTTCCAGTGCACCGCGAACGCGCTCGTCTGGCCCGG
Source organism: Xanthomonas sp. NCPPB 3569 (assembly GCF_041475645.2). Lineage (NCBI taxonomy): Bacteria > Pseudomonadati > Pseudomonadota > Gammaproteobacteria > Lysobacterales > Lysobacteraceae > Xanthomonas > Xanthomonas sp. NCPPB 3569. The sequence continues at coordinate 1,918,500 of NZ_CM192969.1, read as the reverse complement.
CGTTGTCGCCACTGGCAACCGGCGCCGCACTCGCGCTTGCGACGGTTGCAGCAGGTGCGGGTGTCGGTGCCGGGGCAGCCGGCGCACGCACCGGCGACGGTGCGCCGCCCAGATCCTGTTCAAAACCGCCCATCAACCATTGCCGCGAGTCGTCGCTCAACAGCGAGGGCTTGCCCAGGCCGGCACCGGGGTCGGCCTGGAAGCGCGCCTTGGCCGCGTTGACCATGGTGAGGCGTTGTACCGCCTCATCGTTGCGCAGCATGCGGAACACCACTTCTTCGATCTGCCCGCTGTTGATGCGGACGATGCAGGAGTGGTTTTCCTCGGTGACGATGAACAGAAAGCCGGACGCCTTCTTCAATGCCAGCGCTCTGAGCTCGCGCAGGATCTCGATCAGCGGACGGAATTCAGTGGACATGGCGTCTTCCTTGCAGCATCAGGTACGGAATGGGTGACAGCGACTCAGCGTTTGCTGAGGCGCTCCATGGCCAACCGGACGCTGTTGGACAAGCGGGAGATGGCGCGCGCCAGAGTACCGATTTCATCTTTGAGGTTGACCTCTGCGATGGTGTGGTTCCACTTGCCCAGGCTCAGTTCTTCGGCCACGGTGGTCAAGTGCTGGATCGGGCGCAACACGCGGCTCCAGATCAAGGCCCACTGCAGGCCGAGCAACAGGGCGCACACCAGCAGACCGATGCCGGCGATCCACAGCGACTGGCGCACGATCACGCCATTGACGTCGCTTTTGGGATAGGCCGAGACCAGGGTGAAGCCCCAATCGGGTACCTGTTCCTTGGTGACGACCCAATCATCCGGGGTGTCCTTGACGATACGCTCGATGGTGGCGGTATCGGTGGTGGCGCCAGTGGTGGACTGGAAGCGCAGCTTGTTCTTGCTGTCAAACACGGCAATGAAGCCGGAGTCGAGCACGCGACGGCTGCTGACCACGTTTTCCAGCGCTTGGGTGTCGGCCTTGTACCCGACGTACCAGGCACCGATCACGCGCTTGTCGTTGCCGGCAAAGATCGGCTCGTAGCCGGTGACGTACGGGTTGCCGAGAATATCGACCACGCCGTAGAAGCTTTCGCCGTTACGCAGCTTGGCAGCGGCCTGGCCGTTCGGATCGAGCACGGTGCCGATGGCGCGGCTGCCGTCGTCCTTCTTGACGTTGGTGGAGATACGCACGAAGTCGTCGCCGGTACGCGAGAACAGCGTGGCGGTACCTTCGTGGATGGCGGTGACATCATCGACCAAGGTGAAGGCATTTGCCTGCGAGCGCTGGCCCAGCAGCAGGTCGTTGGCGCTACGATCGGCCACGCGGACGTCGTTGCCGACGCTGGGCGCGCCTTCCTTGCTGGCTTCCTTGCGCAGCTGGCGCATGGAGGAATTGACGCGGTCCAGCATCATGGCGCGGGTGACCGCGAACAAGGTCTGCAAGGACACCGACTGGCGCTCGATCGCGTCGCCGGCTTCGAACTTGACCCGGTTCGCTTCGGTAATGGCCAGAATGACCGTCAGTGCCACCACCACAACCAGCACCAAGGCCAGCACCGGCAACAGCAGGCGCACCCGCAAAGAGTGACGAAGCATCGCAATTCCCCTGAACGCGTTTAATGATTAAGTCGAGTGCCGCCGCAGCGCAGTGCGGCGGTTGGACGTAGCCGTTATCGGCTGCCGAACCAGATGCTGAAGCGGCCCCCATGCCGCTTGGCGGTGCATACGATAGCGTAAGCCGATCGGTTTGAGCGCGCGGAGCTATCGCGCCCGTCGCCTCGCGTTCAAGAATGGTCGACCGTGTAGCAAAAGCCGCCCCTGGCTGGGCCCAGGATGGCCAAGCCGCCGCTCAGGTCTCCAGCGACAGGATCCCGCGCCGCAGCGCGACGGTGACCGCGTGGGTGCGATCGCGCACGCCGAGCTTGCCCAGGATGTTCTTCATATGTGCCTTGACCGTTTCCTCGGAGATGCTCAATGCACTGCCGATCTGCTTGTTGGAGCAGCCGGTGGCGACCAGGTTCAGCACTTCGGTCTCGCGGGCGGACAGCGCATCGTCGAGCACATGGGCGGCGATATTTTCGGCTACCGAGGCCGGCACATGTCGGCGCTGACCGCGGCGCACGTCGCGGATGGTGTCGACCAGCTCGCGGCGCAGCGCACTCTTGAGCAGGTAGCCGCAGGCACCTGCCTGCAGGGCGCGCACCGCGCGTACGTCGCCGGTATAGGTGGTCAGCACGATGACCTTGGCGGCGGAGTCGACCTGGCGGATGCGCTGGATGGCTTGGACACCGTCCACGCGCGGCATCTGCAGATCCATCAACACCACGTCCGGGCGCAGCCGGGTATAGCAGGCCACTGCCTGTTCGCCGTCTTCCGCTTCGCCGACCACGCGCATGTCGTGCTCGGCGGCGAGCATGGCGCTGAGCCCATCGCGCAGCAGCGGATGGTCGTCTACCACCAGCACCTCGGTTGGTCGGACCCTGTCAGCCATTGGAGCTCTCCGTGGATCGTGCGGTGTGAAATGGCCACCACCACCGCTTGGCGTGCAGGTAGGCGGCATGGGCGGGCAGGGTGATCTGGATTTCGGTGCCGCTGCCGGGACGCGACCACAGCTGCATCTTGGCGCCGATGCGCTGCGCGCGTTCCTGCATGCCGGTCAGGCCCCAGTGCCCGGTGCGGGCATGGCCGTGCAGTACATCCGGGTCCAGGCCGCGGCCATCGTCGCGGATGCGCAGCGTGAAGTCACGAGAACCGTAACGCAGTTCCAGCGCGATGCCGGCGGCATCGGCGTGCCGGTCGGCATTGGCGAGTGCTTCGCGCCCGAGCTGGAACAGCTCGTCGGCCACCAGGGGACGCAGGCGCACGGGCCGGCCTTCGACGGCAACCTGCAGCGCGGCCGTGGGCGGCGGCATGGTGGCGTTGCGCGCCCGTTGCAGGGCGGCGGCCAGGTCTTCGTGCAGGGACTGGCTGTCGCGCAGGCCGTTGACGCGATCGCGGCCTTCGGCAAGGGCGTTTTCGGCCAGATCCACCGCCTGTTCCAGCTCTAGCCGGCGCGGATCGTTCCAGGGGAGCGAGCGGCTGGCGGCATGCAGCCGCAGGATCAGCCCCTGGGTGCCCTGCAGCAGGGTGTCGTGCAGTTCGCGGGCGATGCGTTCGCGTTCGCGGTACCGCTCTTCCAGACGCGCGCGCAGGCGCCCGGCCACCTGCCGGGTACGCATGCGCCAGGCAATGCCCAGCGCCAGCAGCAACGCCAGCGCGCAGCAGGCCTTGAACTGCCAGGTCTGGATGAAGGCCGGTTCGATGACGAAGGCCAGGGTGTCGCCGCGCGCATTCCACAGGCCGTCGTTGTTGGCGGCCGCGATACGGAAGCGGTAACGCCCGGGCGCAAGGTTGGTATAGAAGGCCTCGTTGCGGTTGCCGGCGTCCTGCCAACGTGCATCCACCCCTTCCAGCCGGTAGCGGAACCGCACGCGCTCCGGGCGGGTGAGGCTGATCGCGTCGTAGCCGATGCGCAGACGGTCGGTCCACTTGGGCAGGTGCAGGCCGTCCTGACGCGGGTAAGGCCGGTCGTTGGCCACCACGTCGGTGATGAAGACCTTGGGCGCGGTGGGGTTGCGATAAGTTTGCTCGGGATCGAGCCAGGCCAGGCCCTGGTTGGTGGTGAACCAGAGCAGGCCATCGGCCGCGGCGATCGCGGTGGGCACCGGGGTCGCCTGCTGGGCGACGCCGGGCAGGCCATCCATGATGTCGTACAGGCGCAGCGAGGGGCTGACCACGCCGTTGCGCAGGCTGCGCAGCAGTGCCTGCCGGCCGATTTGGACGACGCCGCGATTGCCGTTCAACCAGAAGGTGTCGTGACGGTCGCGCACGATGCCGGTGATGCCTTGCAACACCGGATTGGCCTGATCGGCCACCTGCTGGAAGCGGCCATCGCTGCCGAGTACGGCCAGCCCGCTTTCGCCGGCCACCAGGGTGAGGGACGCGCTGTGCCAAATGGCGGTGATCGGGCCGACTGACAGGCCATGGTTGGCGCTGTAGTGCCGCACCTGCGCGCCACGCAGCACGCTGAGCTCGCCTGTGACGCTGCCCACCCACAGCGCGCCATCGGGCGCGGCCAGCAGGACCGAACAGGGGTGGTCCTGCAAGCTGGCAATCGGCTGCCAACGCAGGCCGTCCCAGCGCTGCGGGCCGCTGGCATCGGGACACGCCCAGGGCGCGTCCTGGGCATCGACGGCAAACGCGCGGATCGATCCGGTGCGCGCGTCCTGCGGCAAGGGCAGGGAGTGCGTGCGGCCTGCGTGCAGGCGCAGCAGGCGGTTGTCGCCGAGCAACCAGCCGTTGGCGTTGGACGGCACCTGCAGCACGCTGACAGGCGCGCCGCGTTGCAGGGCCTGGATGCCGGTGCGCGTCAATGCCAGCTGGCGCTCGTCGCGCAGGACCGCCAGCAACACCGGTGCGCTTGGCGTGGCGACGGTTGCGAAGACCGCCACCGCGGTGGTCTGGCCGGGCAGCAAGGCCGCCAGCGGGAGCAGGGCACGATGGCGGAAGCGGTTGAGCCCCAGATTGGTGCCGGCCCAGAGATTGCCTTCGTGGTCTTCCAACAGCGGGCCGGCCGTGGAGGAAGTCAGACCCTGCAGCGGGCCATAGCGTTCGAGCACCGGCGCCGGCGATGTGGGGTGGGCGACACGGAACACCCCGCCTGCGATGTAGTCGCTACCCCACAGCGCGCCGTCGCGCATGAAACCGATGCGGTGCGCGAACAAGCCGGGAAACTGCAGCTGGTTGCGTGCCACGGCAGGCAACACCGCACCGTGCGCATCGGTGAGCGCGAACACGCCGCGGTGCGGATCGGCAACCCAGATCGTGCCGTCCGGGTGCTCGGCCATGGTGGTGAAGTGCCCAATCTGCTGGCCACTGAATTCAAAGCGTCGTGCACCCGGTTGCAGCGACAGGATGCGGCTGCCATCGCTCACCCACAGGATGCCGCGGCGATCGCGCAGCAGCCACTGCGCGCTGGATTCCGGGTAGCCCCAGTCGGCACCGGCGCGATGCCAGCGCCGTCCGTCGAACCAGCACAGCCCGCCATCGATGGCGGCCCACAGGCGGCCGCTGCCATCGCGCTCGATGCGGAAGACCATCCCATCCGGCACATCCTTGCCGGGGACGAAATGGGTGAGATGGCCGTCGGCCAGGCGATCGATGCCGGCATTGAAATAGCCGATCCACGCGCCGTCGTCGGTGGTCAGCGACAGCGCGGTCATGTTGTGCGACGCATAGGCTTCGCCCTCCGGCGCTGCCTGCCGGGTGAAGTGTTCGCCGTCGAACTTGAACAGCCCAAAGCCAGTCGCCAGCCACAGCGCGCCGCCATCGGCTTGCTGGATGTCCCAGATGTCGGCCGGCGCACCGCGCTCGATGCCCCAAGCCGTGTGGTGGAACTGCAGCAGCCCGTCGCGGGTCGCGGCGATGCCGGCTGCGCAGGCGGGGCGGCAGAGCAGGAGCAGCCAGCACAGCGCCACGACCGTTGCCGCGCGCAAGCGCGATGCGGACAGCGAATGGATGACGGACTCATGCGGCATCGCATCATTGTCGGGCGGGATCGGGGGAAGCACCAACACCTCTTTCGGGGGAGGGACGTACGGGGCGAATTCGTTTAGCGACCGACGCACGCCGCACGCGTGATGCGGGAACTGTAGGGCAGCGCGTCACGCCTCATGCTGCAGCACGACCGCGCCGCGTTGCGGTTGCGTTTGCTTCCCGCCTGCTTCGACGCGCGGTTTCATGTTGATCGCGAGACTGAAAAGCTGCGCTGCCTGATCCGCGCGGTGTCGGCGATGCGTCTGCGTTCTCTCGCTCGCATTGGCACTGCATCGGCGCATGACGCCGCGCTCTATCGAACGCGCATCGCATCCAGGCGGCTGCCTGCGGCGAAGACGAGCAAGCGCTCCCCCGAAAGAGGGAACGATTCGCCTCACCATCAGGGGTTGGGCAGCGCGGCTGTTCCCGTCACCATGCGCTCATTCCCCCCGGAGACGCCCCATGGCACCTCTGCTTGCTGTTGCCTGCCCCGATATGCATGCTGCAGGGCGCATGCAAACGCAGGCGCCGCGTGTGCGCGCCGTTGCGCGCGCAATGCAGTACATCGATACGCATCTGTACGAACCTGTCAGCGTGGCGCATCTTGCGCAAGCGGCCTGCATGAGCCGTTTCCATTTCGCCCGCGTGTTTCGCGATGCGGTCGGGGCCAGTCCAATGGAATACCTGCGTCTTCGTCGGCTCGAACGTGCCCAGGCGATGTTGCGCGAAGGCGGCCACACCATCAGCCAGATCGCGACCGATCTGTGCTTCTTCGATCAAAGCCACTTCGTTCGCAGTTTCCGCAATGCCACCGGGTGCACGCCGGCGCGTTTCGCCGCGCAGATGGCAATGCAAGCATGCGGCGCTGCACACATGCCCCCATCGCAGCGGCGCGGCGGTGAACCGGTTTCACTTTCCATGGAGCAACCCGCATGACCACTGCAACTGCCGTGCCCGGCGCATCCTTGCTATCGCCTGGCGATCACACCCTGATTCTGATCGACCATCAATCGCAGATGGCGTTCGCCACGCACACCATCGACATTTCGGCGCTGCGCAACAACGTGTCCTTGATTGCAAAGGGTGCCAAAGGGTTCAAGGTGCCGGTGATCCTGACCACCGTCGCAGAAAAATCGTTTTCCGGCCCGTTGTTCCCCGAGTTGCCGGACATCTTTCCGGGTGAGCCGGTATTCGATCGCACCAGCATGAACGCCTGGGAAGACCAGGGCGTGATCGATCGCGTCAACGCACTCGGCAAGCAGCGTCTGGTGATCGCCGGCCTATGGACCAGCGTGTGCATCGTGGGTCCGACACTGTCGGCGATCGAACAAGGGTTCCAGGTGTACGTCATCACCGATGCTTGCGGCGATGTGAGCGACGAGGCACACGAACGTGCCGTCACGCGCATGGTGCAGGCCGGCGCTGCGCCCATGACCAGTGTGCAGTACCTGCTGGAATTGCAGCGCGACTGGGCACGTAGCGACACCTATGCGCTGACCACCGGCATTGCACGCGCGCATGCCGGCGGCTACGGCATCGGCATCCAGTACGCCAAAAGCATGTTCGGCGCGCAGGAAGGCGGGCATTGAACCGATCGGCACCACGTGGCAGCGCCGGACTTTCGTCAGCGTTGCTGATGCTGCGCATCGCTGGTGGCGGCTTCCTGCTGCCGCACGGGCTTGGGAAGTTGCTGGGCTGGTTCGGTGGACCGGGCTTGACCGGGTTTGCCGCTGAGTTGCAGCAGTTCGGCCTTCCATCCGCTGCACCGTTGCCGCTGCTGCTGGCCCTGGTACAGAGCCTGTCCGGGCTGGCGGTCTTGCTCGGGGTGTGGACGCGTGCCAGCGCCGCACTGGCAGCGCTGTTCATCGCAACCACCGTGCTGGTGGCCGTGCCCAAGGGATGGTTCTGGATGCACGGCGGTATGGAATATCCGCTGATGTGGATGGTGGTGTTGCTGGCAGTCGCTGCAGCCGGTGGGGGCGAATGGTCGCTGGATCGTCTGCGCAGGCCTGCGGCATGAGTCGCACACCGGGCGATCACGATGCCGGTCGACGCTGGTGGATGCAGGGCGCCGCAGCCGGTCTTGCGTTGGGTGCATTGCCGGCTGCCTCGTCTGCGCCAGGAAAGTCTCCAATGGTCGATCTCGTCGTTCGCAATGCGCGCATCACCACGCTCGATCCGCGCCAGCCCACTGCCACGGCCATCGCCGTTGCCGATGGACGCATCGTGGCAGTCGGCGACGATGCAAAGATCATGGCCTTGGCGCGGGGCGTGCGCGCCATCGATGCGCAGGGGCGGCGTCTGCTGCCCGGCCTCAACGACAGCCACACCCATCTGATCCGGGGTGGCCTGAACTACAACCTGGAGCTGCGCTGGGATGGCGTGCGCTCGCTGGCCGATGCGATGGCGATGCTGAAGGCGCAGGTCGATCGCACGCCAGCGCCGCAGTGGGTGCGCGTGGTGGGCGGCTTCACTGCATATCAGTTCGCTGAAAAACGCCTGCCCACGCTCGAGGAGATCAACGCCATCGCGCCGGACACGCCGGTGTTTCTGTTGCATCTGTACGACCGTGCCTTGCTCAATCGTGCTGCGCTGCGAGCCTGCGGCTACGACAAGACCACGCCGGATCCGCTGGGCGGGCGCATCGAGCGCGACAAGTTGGGCAACCCCACGGGTCTGCTGCTGGCCAAGCCCAACGCGTTGATCCTGTACGCGAGCCTGGCCAAAGGCCCGCGTCTTCCGCTGGAATACCAGGCCAACTCCACGCGCCATTTCATGCGCGAGCTCAACCGGCTCGGGATTACCTCGGTGATCGATGCCGGTGGTGGTTTCCAGAACTATCCGGAGGATTACCAGGTCATCGAACAGCTGCACGCAGCCGGCCAACTGAGCGTGCGCATTGCCTACAACCTGTTCACCCAGAACAAGGGCAAGGAGGTCGAGGACTTCCGCGGCTGGACCGAATTACTGCCGGTGCGCAAGGGCGATGACCTGCTGCGTCACAACGGCGCCGGCGAGATGCTGGTGTTTTCCGCTGCAGACTTCGAACAATTCAGCGAGCCGCGCCCGGAGCTGCCGGCGGAGCTGGAACCCGAGCTGGAGCAAGTGGTGCGGCTGCTGGTGGAAAAACGCTGGCCGTTCCGTATCCATGCGACATACGACGAAAGCATCGCGCGCATTCTCGATGTCTATGAAAAGGTCAACGCCGACATCCCGTTCGATGGCCTGCACTGGTTCATCGACCATGCCGAAACGATTACCCCGCGCAATATCGAGCGCATCCGCGCCTTGAACGGCGGCATCGCCGTGCAACATCGCATGGCCTACCAGGGCGAGGCGTTCGTGCAGCGCTACGGCGTGCAGGCTGCAAGGCAGACGCCGCCAGTGCGACGCATGCTCGCGGCGGGAATTCCGGTCGGCGCAGGCACCGATGCCACGCGCGTGGCCAGCTACAACCCCTGGGTGGCGCTGTCGTGGCTGGTCACCGGCCGCACGGTGGGCGGTCTGGCCCTGTACGGCGACGAGAATCTGCTCGATCGCGAACAGGCGTTGCGCTTGTGGACACAGGGCAGCGCCTGGTTTTCCGGCGACGAGACCCGCAAGGGTACCTTGGCGGTGGGGCAGTTGGCCGACTTCATCGTGTTGTCTGACGATTACTTCCGCATCGACGATGCGGCCATCGCCGACATCACCAGCGTGCTGACCGTGCTGGGCGGGCGTGTCGTGCATGGCGATGGCGACTTTGCCGCGCTCGCCCCCACGTTGCCGCCTGCCATGCCGGACTGGTCGCCGGTGAATCGGTTCGGCGGCTACCAGGTTGGAGGCGGGGTAAGCGGGCTGTCCGCTGCAACGCACACGCATGCGCACGGCCACGCGTGTCGCGCCCACGGCGCGCACGCGCATGCGGGGCAACACGCCGTCCCCAGCGATGATCTGCGTAGCTTCTGGGGCGCTTTGGGATGCGCGTGCTTCGCGTTCTGATGGCGTTATCGGCAGCACATCTGCGTGCCTGCACGTTGCGCGCGGCACACCTTCGCCTTGTCTGTTTCATCCCATTGCCTGGAGCCTTGCCGCGATGACTGTTTCTGCCGCACCTGCCGAAGGTGGTGCCTGGGCGCCGCTGCGTGAGCCGGTCTTTCGCGCCTTGTGGCTGGCGATCCTGGGCAGCAATATCGGGACCTGGATCAACGATGTCGCCGCTTCCTGGGTGATGGCCGAACAGACCGGCTCGCCGTTGATGGTGGCAGCGGTGCAGTCGGCGACCGCCTTGCCGGTGGTGCTATTGGCACTGGTCGCCGGCACGCTGGCCGACATCGTCGACCGTCGTCGCTACTTGCTGTTGACCCAGGCCTGGATGCTGCTGGTGGCCGGTCTGCTCGCATTACTGGCGCATCTGCAGTTGCTGACGCCTTGGGTCTTGGTGGCGCTCACCTTTGCAATGGGCGTAGGCGCAGCAATGGCGATGCCGGCTCAGGCGGCGATCGTGTCGGAACTGGTGCCGCGCCCGATGCTGGCTTCGGCGGTGGCGCTCAATTCGATCGGCATGAACATCGCCCGATCGATCGGCCCGGCCGTGGGTGGGCTGATCGTGGCCCAGTTCGGCCCGCCGTGGGCCTTTCTGCTCAACGGGCTGACCTTCGGCATGATGCTGTGCGTGCTGTGGCGATGGCGCCGCGATGTGCATGCCTCGGCGCTGCCGCCGGAGAGCTTTGGCGCAGGCCTGCGCGCAGGGTTGCGCTACGCCGCGCGCGCCGGTCGCCTGCAGGCGGTGCTGATCAAGGCCGCCGGGTTTTTCGTGTTCGCCAGCGCGTTGACCGCGCTGCTGCCGTTGGTGGTCCGCCGCGACATGCAGCTGGGCGCCGGCAGCTACGGCATTTTGCTGGGCTGTATCGGCATGGGCGCGATCAGCGGCGCCTTGTTGTTGCCGCGCCTGCGTGCGCGCTACGACCGCGATCTGCTGGTGTTCGTCGCCACCCTGGTGTGCGCCGCATCGCTGCTGGGCTTGGCGTTGTCGCGGCTGCTTGGCGTGTTGTGCGTGGTGATGGTGGTGAACGGTCTGGCCTGGATCACGGTGCTGTCGTCGTTGCAGATCGCCGCACAGACCGCCGTCCCTGCGTGGGTGCGTGCGCGTGCATTGTCGTTGTACATCGTGGTGTTTTCCGCAGGCATGGCCAGCGGCTCGCTGGTATGGGGCGCGTTGGCGCAACGCACGTCGATTGCCACGGCGCTGCAGATCGCCGCGGCCGGTGCAGTGATCGCCGCGCTATTGGTCAAACGCGCGCGGATTGCCGGGACCGAACAGCTGGACCTCGCCCCCGGCGGACATTGGCCTGCACCTGCGCAAGCCGATCGCCTCGAGCATGACCGCGGCCCGGTGCTGGTCACGGTGGAATACCGTATCGCTGCCGAGGCACGCGTGATGTTCCTGCAGTTGATGGCGCAACTGGGCAACGCGCGCCGTCGCGACGGCGCCGTGGTCTGGGGCATTGCCGAAGACGCTGCAACGCCAGGTGTGCAACTGGAATACTTCCTCGTCGCCTCATGGCTGGAACATCTGCGGCAGCACGAACGCGTCACCGGCGACGACCGTCAGTTACAGGAGCAGATCCGCGCCCTGCATCACGGCGAGCGCGCACCGGTGGTGCGCCACTTCGTCGGTGGCGGCGGTGCGGCGCTGCCGCCGCACGCGCACTCGGATATCTGATGCCCATGAATTGGAAGTTCATCAGCGGTGTCGCGCTGGGCGTGGCAATCGGCTTCGGCTGCCGTGTGGCCGGCATTCCATCGCCTGCACCCACGGCCTTCGTCGGCGCGTTGCTGGTGCTGGCAATGACGTGCGGCTATGCACTAGCCGACCGCTTCCTGGCGCGGCATGCCGCAAGGAATCTGAGGCATTGCGGCGGACCCAGCGGCCGCGTTGGCCGGCAGGGCGACGCATGAGCCTGGCAGTGCTCGGGGTACTGCTCGCATTGGCTATCGGCATCGGTTGCCGGTTGCTCGATTTGCCGTTGCCCGCTCCGCCACGTCTGACCGGTGCATTGCTCGTCGTGGCGATGAGCGGCGGATTCCTGCTGGCCGACCGGTTGCTGCGCTGAAGCGGCAAGGTGTCGGTAGCACGCGACGTGTCCTGAAAGCGGCGAGCGCGTGATGCCCTTACATCTCGACTGAGTCTGGGAAGCGCAGCGAACAGCGACGACATTCACCATCAGGCGAACGTCGCCGGTGTGCGAATCGGGATCTGTCACTGCCAATGTGCGGCTCCGAGCGCATCGATACCGCATGACAACAATCTATCCGGGTGCGTGAGCTGTTCTTGCACGATCACTAGCGCAAGATCAAAAAGGCCGGCTCTCTCGAGCCGGCCCTTCGCTGATCCATTCACCTCGATCAGGCTTTTGCGAACGCCAACAGATCCTTGTTGAACTGGTCCGTGTGGGTAAAGGTCAGACCGTGCGGCGCGCCGGCGTAGATCTTCAGTTCGGCATTCTTGATGATCTTTGCCGACATCTTGCCGGACGCATCGATCGGCACGATCTGATCGTCGTCGCCGTGTACCACCAACGCCGGCACATCGATCTTCTTCAGGTCGGGCGTGTAATCGACTTCGGAAAATTCCCTGATGCAGTCGTACTGACCCTTGTGCCCACCCAACATGCCCTGCAGCCAGAACGCATCGCGCATGCCCTGGGTGACCTTGTTGCCATCGCGGTTGGCGCCAAAGAAAGGCGTGGTCAGGTCCTGATAAAACTGCGAACGATCCTTGGCCACACCGTCGCGAATGCCGTCAAAGACGCTCATCGGCAGGCCGCCCGGGTTGGTCGGGCTCTTGACCATCTGCGGCGGCACGGCGCCTACCAGCACCACCTTGGCCACGCGCTTGCTGCCATGGCGGCCAACGTAATGCGCCACTTCGCCACCGCCGGTGGAATGGCCTACCAGGATCGCGTCCTTCAGATCCAGCGCCTCGATCACCGCAGCCAGATCGTCGGCATAGGTATCCATATCGTTGCCGTCCCAGGTCTGCGACGAACGGCCGTGGCTGCGGCGGTCATGCGCAATCACGCGGAAACCGTGCTGGCCCATGAACAACATCTGCGCATCCCAGGCATCAGCGCTGAGCGGCCAGCCGTGCGAAAACACGACCGGTTGGCCCTTGCCCCAGTCCTTGTAAAAAATGTTGGCGCCGTCGGGACGTTTGACGAAATTGGACATCTGCTTGACTCCGTGAGTGGAAGGGTGGGGCGACGAGGTGGATGGCATGCGCGTGGCTGCGGCAGCGCTGGCGAGATGTGGCAGCGATAACGCTGCCACGGCTGCCGTGCCGGAAATGAGAAAGTGGCGGCGCCCGGCATCGGCCGGATGCGCCTCGAACGGATCCATAAGAACTCCTGCAGGCGAGGGCATGCAGCCCGGCAGTCGCATGTGCGTGTTGGCGCGTCATGTATGGCATGCCCACGCAGCGCAAGGCCACTGCAGGCAACGGACAAACCGGTGCATGCGCCAAGTAGAGCGCGTGCGGCGCGAGGCAGATTGCACGCGCGTGCGCACTGCGCGAACTGGCGCAGAATGTAATCGATTCGAGCGATGCGCAGGCCGTAATGGAAGAAGCGCCAACAGGCGCGCAGCGCTTGCAGCGGCCTCGAGCGCGTCTGGCGCCGCATTGCGCTCTTCGATGTCACCCATCACCTGTCTGGCGCGGTGTGTTTGCTGCGTGCGGGACTTTCGACGGCATGGATGCCGCCATCGAGCCTGCATGGATGTCCTTGCGGCGTGTCCCGCGCGCGGCGAGCGCACCGCGCCCTGGGCTCAGTCGAGTCTGCTGAAGAGACCTCGCCCCCCCACCAGTGCAGGACAGACTTTGTAAGCTCTCAAGCATCATCCACAGCGCTAATGCGCGTTGAAGGCAGGAAAGCGCGGCATCGTCCTGCAGCTGTGCTGGCGATACGAAGCAATTGATCGCGCACAGGCGCAACGCCCGGGCCGATGCCGCATTTCAATGCAGCGCGGTATCCCACAGCAGCTTCAGATTGAGGCAGACGATCACCGCCGCAATCCCCCACGCGATGCGTACCAGCCATGCTGGCGCTACCAGCGCGCCCATCAACTGCCGGTCGGATACGAAGCGCACCAGCGGAATCACCGCGAACGGCAGCTGCATCGACAACACCACCTGGCTGAGCACCAGCAACCGCGCCGTACCAGCCTCGCCGTACAACCAGGTCACGATGACCACCGGCACGATGGCGATGCCGCGGGTGAGCAAGCGTCGTATCCACGGCGGCAGGCGTAATTGCAGGAACCCTTCCATCACGATCTGCCCGGCCAGCGTTGCGGTCACGGTGGAGTTGATGCCGGAGGCGAGCAGCGCCACCGCAAACAGTGTCGAGGCCAGGCCAACGCCCAGCATCGGCGCCAGCAACGCATGCGCCTGTTCGATCTCCTGTACGTCGGTGCGGCCCTGCGCATGGAACACCGCCGCGGCCAGGATCAGGATCGAGGCATTGATGAACAACGCGAACATCAACGCCACCGTGCTGTCGGTGACCGCCCAACGCAGCGCCGATTTCCGGCCGATATCGGTCCGTGGATACGCGCGCGTCTGCACGATCGACGAGTGCAGATACAGGTTGTGCGGCATCACCGTCGCCCCGATGATGCCGATCGCCAGATACAGCGCCTTCGGGTCGGTGACCACCTGCGCACGCGGGATGAAACCGCCCAGTACCGCCGCGATCGGCGGTGCGGCCAGCGCGATCTGGATGCCGAAACACAAGAAGATGATCAACAGCAGCGCGATCACGAACGCTTCCAGCGCCCGGAAACCACGGTTCATCAGCAACAACACCAGCACCACATCCACCGCGGTGATGATCGCGCCCACGGTGAGCGGAATCCCGAACAAGAGCTTCAACGCAATCGCGGTACCGATGACCTCGGCCAGATCGCACGCGATGATGGCCAGCTCGCAGATGCCCCACAGCGCCAGATTGACGCGACGCGGATAACGCACGCGACAGGCCTGCGCCAGGTCCAGCCCGGTCGCGATGCCCAGCCGCGCCGACAAGCCCTGCAGCACGATCGCCATCAGGTTCGACAACAGGATCACCGACAGCAGCAGATAGCCGAACTGAGAGCCGCCGGCCAGATCGGTGGCCCAGTTGCCCGGGTCCATATAGCCCACCGACACCATGTAGCCCGGTCCCAGGAAGGCCAGCAGGCGGAACCACCAATGGCCGCCCTTGGGCACGGCGACGCTGGCCTGGTGGTCGCCCAGACCGCCGGTGGCGGTGGCTGACGATGGCGCTGAGGCGGCGGTGTCGGCGGACATGCAGGTGGGTAGAGACGGGTTACACGCATGATATAGCAGTTGCTATGCTGTTGAGCATTGGCAATTTCAATCGTATTGATCTGCTGCGTGCTTCAAACTATGCGCCCCGGCATCGACGCCGGCGACGATGACGAGGAAGAGGGTGGGCAAGAGCGAAAAGGTGGAAGCGGCCGCGCCGGTCCTGATCGATGCGCAGGTGCATATGGAGAGCTTCCGTCAGGTGCGCGAAGCGCGCCGCGCCGAGCTGGTCGAAGACTATGTGGAGCTGATCTCCGATCTGCTGGTGGACGGCGGCGAGGCACGTCAGGTCGATATTGCTGCGCGACTGGGCGTGGCGCAGCCCACCGTGGCCAAGATGCTCAAGCGGCTGGTGCGCGATGGGTGGGTCGTGCAGCGTCCCTACCGCGGGGTGTTCCTGACCCCTGCCGGCGAGGCGCTGGCCGCCTCCAGCCGGCAGCGCCACCAGATCGTGGAGCGCTTTTTGCTTGCGCTTGGCATCGACGAGGCCACCGCGCGCCGCGACGCGGAGGGCATCGAACACCATGTCAGCGAAGCCACGGTTGCCGCGTTCGCCGCGTTCCTGGACCGCCAGGGCGGTTCGGCCACGTGAGCGTGCCCACCGATGCGCCGACCCACACGCCGCACGCGGCGATCGACGTGCACTGGATGCAGCACGCCTTGCAATTGGCAGAGCGTGCCGAGCGCGACTATGACGAAATCCCGGTCGGCGCGCTGCTGGTCGATGCGCAAGGCAACGTGCTTGGCGAAGGCTGGAATTTCAATATCGCCAGCCACGATCCCAGCGCGCATGCCGAAATCGTGGCAATGCGACAAGCCGGGCGCCGCCTGGCCAATCACCGCCTGATCGGCTGCACGCTGTACGTCACCCTGGAGCCGTGCGCGATGTGCGCGATGGCGATGATTCATGCGCGGATCGCGCGCGTGGTGTTCGCCGCCAGCGATCCCAAGACCGGTGCCTGCGGCAGCGTCTTCGACCTGCTGGCCGACCCGCGCCACAATCATCGCGTGCAGGTGTGCGGTGGCGTACTTGCAGCCGAGGCGAGCTTGCGCCTGACCAATTACTTCAGGGCCAAGCGCGGCAAGCCGCCACTTGCGCCCTGAGCGACGTGGCCGCGGTATGATGCGCGCCCTCTTCAGCATCCGGCCGGCGACGGCCTCCACAGGACGGCGATATGGCAGAGAACCTTGCAGGCAACGACCGACTGATCTGGATCGATCTGGAAATGACCGGCCTGGATACCGATCGCGATTCCATCATCGAGATCGCCACCATCGTGACCGATGCGCAGTTGAACGTGCTTGCCGAGGGGCCGGAATTGGCCATTGCGCATCCGCTGGAAACCCTGGAAGCGATGGACGAGTGGAACCGCAATCAGCACCGCCGTTCGGGTCTGTGGCAGCGCGTGCTCGACAGCCAGGTGACCCACGCGCAGGCTGAAGCGCAGACCGTGGCATTCCTGAGCGAGTGGATCCGTGCCGGCGCCTCGCCGATGTGCGGCAACTCGATCTGCCAGGATCGCCGCTTCCTGCACCGACAGATGTCGCGCCTGGAGCGCTATTTCCATTACCGCAACCTGGACGTGTCCACCATCAAGGAGCTCGCGCGACGTTGGGCGCCGACGGTCGCCAACGGGTTCGCCAAGAGTTCGGCGCATACCGCCCTGAGCGATGTGCGCGATTCGATCGACGAGTTGCGCCACTATCGTCAGTTCATGGGCGCGCTCGGTGGCGATTCCCAGGCCGACGTGCCGGCCTGAGCGCTGGCCATGGCGTCGTTGCATGCTGTGGGCGTGTCGGAGGTGTCCCATCCCAATGGCACGCCTGCGTACGTCGCTTAATTTCTCAGCCGACCGCGCGGGTTACAAACCACTCGGTGGCGACGCGTCCAACAAAAGCATCCAATAAAAAGCATCAACAAAAAGGCCGCATCGTTCGATGCGGCCTTTTGCTTTCCATCACGCCACTGTGTACGTCAGCGCGCCAACGAAGGTCCCTTGCCCAGGTCGCCATCGTCGGCGATGCCTTTCAGTAACAGGTCGGAGATCGGCTTGCCATCGGCATCGTGGTGATACACGTGCAGGTCGCGCTGCGGATAGGGGATGTTGAGTCCGTTTTCCAGCAACTCGTTGCGGATCTGCTCCAGCGTGGTGCTCTTGGCTGCGCCGAAGTTGCCGTTGGTCGCATATGCGAACAGCATCAGGTCGACCGTACTCTCGCCCAGGTTGGTCACCTGCACGAATGGTGCAGGCGACTCCAGGATGTTCGGGTTGTCCTTGGCGATCTGCAGCAACAGTTGCTGCGCATTCTTCAGATCGTCTTCGTAGCCCACGCCGACCGTCACTTCCAGGCGGCGGTTGGGCAGGGTGCTGTAGTTGACGATGGGGGCGGTGGTAATCGTGCTGTTCGGCAGGGTGATCATGCGTTCGTCGAACGAACGGATCCGGGTCTGGAAGATCCGGATCTCGTCGACGATGCCTTCCTGCCCGGCGATCAACACGTGGTCGCCATCGCGCATCGGCCGCAGCACGATGAGCATCACGCCGGCAGCAATGTTGGACAGCGAATCCTTCAGTGCAAGGCCAACCGCCAGACCTGCCGCGCCGAGCACTGCGATCAGCGAGGTCGGTGGCACTCCGATCTGACTCAATGCGCTGACGAAGACCAACACCAGCAACAACGCGTACATCACGTTGCGCAGGAAGTTGGTCAGCGTGATCTCGACGCGCGCGCGGGTGAGCGCGCGGTGCAGCCATTGACTGAGTTGCCGGGCCAGCCACATGCCGACCACGACGATCAGCAATGCCACTCCCCAGTTGACCGCGTACTGCGCCCACGGAATGGCGGCCCAATTGAATGCCGGCTCGCTGGTGGTGGCCGGCTTCGCAGCTGCCGCTCCCGCTGCAGCAACCGGCTTTGCAGCAGCCGCTCCTGCAGCTGCTGCCCACATCGCACCCATCAGTCCCATCAGCCCTCGCTCTTGAGCTTGGCCAGACGCAGCCAGGTGTCGACCACGGTGTCCGGATTCAGCGACACCGATTCGATTCCTTCCTGCATCAGCCACTCGGCCAGTTCCGGGTGGTCGGACGGCCCCTGGCCGCAGATACCCACGTACTTGCCCTTGGCGCGCGCCGACTTGATCGCCAACGACAGCAGCTTCTTGACCGCCAGGTTCCGCTCATCGAACAGGTGCGCGACGATCGACGAATCGCGGTCCAGGCCCAGGGTGAGCTGGGTCAGGTCGTTGGAGCCGATCGAGAAGCCGTCGAAGATCTCCAGGAACTCGTCGGCCAGCAGCGCGTTGGAGGGCAGCTCGCACATCATGATGATCTTCAAACCGTTCTCGCCCTGCTTGAGCCCGTTCTGCTCCAGCACTTCGATCACCTTGCGGCCTTCCTCCAGCGTGCGCACGAACGGGATCATCACCCAGAGGTTGTCCAGGCCCATCTCGTTGCGCACCTTCAGCACCGCCTTGCACTCCAGCGCGAAGGCCTTGGTGAAGGACGGGGCGACGTAGCGGCTGGCGCCACGGAAGCCGATCATCGGGTTCTCTTCATGCGGCTCGTAGCGCGAACCGCCGATCAGGTTGGCGTACTCGTTGGACTTGAAGTCCGACAAGCGCACGATCACCGTATTCGGCGCCACCGAGGCGGTCAGCGTGGCGATGCCTTCGGCCAGGCGGTTGACGTAGAAGCTGACCGGGTCGCCATAGCCGGCGATCTTGGCGTCGATCTTCTTGCGGACATCGGCATCCTGCTTGTCGTATTCCAGCAGGGCGTTGGGATGCACGCCGATATGCGAGGCGATGATCATCTCCAGCCGTGCCAGGCCGATGCCGGCGTTGGGCAGCTGACCGAAGTCGAACGCACGCTCCGGGTTGGCGACGTTCATCATGATCTTCAGCGGGGCAGGCGGCATGTTGCCCAGATCGGTCGTGGTGCGCTCGAACGCCAGCTTGCCTTCGTAGATGAAGCCGGTGTCGCCCTCGGCGCAGCTGACGGTGACTTCCTGGCCGTCCTTGATCACGGCGGTCGCATTGCCCGAGCCGACCACGGCCGGCACGCCCAGCTCGCGCGCGATGATCGCTGCATGGCAAGTGCGCCCGCCGCGGTTGGTGACGATGGCCGAGGCGCGCTTCATCACCGGCTCCCAATCGGGGTCGGTCATGTCGGCGATCAACACATCGCCAGCCTGGACACGATTCATGTCGTCCAGCGAGCGCACCACGCGTGCCACACCGCTACCGATCTTGGCGCCGACGGCGCGGCCTTCGGCCAGGATCTTGGCGCCCTTGGCCTCCAGCGCAAACCGCTCGATCTGGGTCGCGTGGCTACGCGACTTCACAGTTTCCGGACGCGCCTGCACGATGAACAGCTTGCCGCTGACACCGTCCTTGGCCCACTCGATGTCCATCGGGCGGCCGTAATGCTTTTCGATCACAAGCGCCTGCTTGGACAGCTCCTGCACGTCTTCGTCGCTGATCGAGAAGGTGCTGCGCAGTTCCGCCGGGGTATCTTCGGTGCGCACGCGCTCGCCGGGCACATCCGAATACACCATGCGGGTGGCTTTGCTGCCGAGCGAGCGGCGCAGGATTGCCGGCTTGCCCGCAGTGAGCGTGGGCTTGTAGACGTAAAACTCGTCCGGATTGACCGCGCCCTGCACGACCATCTCGCCCAGGCCGAAGCTGGAGGTGACGAACACCACGTCGCGGAAGCCGGATTCGGTGTCCAGCGTAAACAACACGCCTGCCGCGCCGACGCCCGATCGCACCATCAGCTGCACGCCGGCCGACAGGAACACGTCTTCATGCTTGAAGCCGTGATGCACGCGGTAGGCAATCGCACGATCGTTATAGAGGCTGGCGAACACTTCCTTGACCTTGTGCACCACATCGTCGGCGCCAGTCACATTGAGGAAGGTCTCCTGCTGGCCTGCGAAGGAGGCGTCCGGCAGGTCTTCGGCGGTTGCCGAGGAGCGCACGGCCACGGCAACGTCGCCGCCGCCGTTTTCGGCGCACAACTGCGCGTAGGCGGTGCGGATGTCGCGGTCCAGTTCCGGCTGCAGCGGGGCGTCGATTACCCAGCCGCGGATTTCCTTGCCGGCCAGCGTGAGTGCGTTGACGTCTTCGACATCCAGCGTTGCCAGCTTGTCGAAGATGCGCTTGGACAGATCGTTGTGCGCGATGAAGTCCTTGAAAGCCTCGGCAGTGGTCGCATATCCACCGGGAACCGAGACGCCCAACCCAGCCAGGTTGCCGATCATCTCGCCAAGCGAGGAATTTTTACCGCCTACGCGGGCCAGGTCGGCCAGGCGTAGCTCATGCAACCACAGGATATTCTCGTTCAAGCGCGATGCTCCGTAAGGCCATCGCCCGAGCGGGCTGAATGGCCGCGACCGTAGGAAGAAGCCGCTATGATGCAGTGCACAGCGGAGCCTGCACAAGCATGAATCCGTAAGTTTTGGACACCAGTTCAAAGAGGTGGTCTTGATGTCAACAATTCGGCCGGTGTTTTACGTCTCCGATGGAACCGGTATCACCGCTGAAACGATTGGGCATAGCCTGCTCACGCAGTTCAGCGGTTTCAACTTCGTCACCGACCGCATGTCGTTCATTGACGATGCAGATAAAGCGCGCGATGCCGCCATGCGGGTGCGTGCTGCAGGCGAGCGGTACCAGGTGCGCCCGGTCGTGGTCAATTCGTGCGTCGATCCACAATTGAGCATGATCCTGGCTGAAAGTGGCGCGCTGATGCTGGATGTATTCGCGCCCTTCATCGAGCCGCTGGAGCGCGAGCTCAATGCGCCGCGTCATTCGCGTGTGGGCCGCGCGCACGGCATGGTCGACTTCGAAACCTATCACCGCCGCATCAACGCGATGAACTTCGCGCTCAGTCACGACGATGGCATTGCGCTCAATTACGACGAGGCCGATGTGATCCTGGTGGCGGTGTCGCGCGCCGGCAAGACACCGACCTGCATCTATCTGGCCTTGCATTACGGCATTCGCGCCGCCAACTATCCGCTCACCGAGGAAGATCTGGAAAACGAGCAGTTGCCCCCGCGGTTGCGTAATTACCGCAGCAAGTTGTTCGGTTTGACCATTGACCCTGAGCGGTTGCAGCAAATTCGTCAGGAGCGGCGCGCCAATTCTCGCTACAGCGCGGCAGAGACCTGCCGGCGCGAAGTCGCGATCGCCGAGCGCATGTTCCAGATGGAGCGCATTCCCTCGCTCAGCACCACCAATACCTCGATCGAAGAAATCTCCAGCAAGGTGTTGTCCACCCTGGGCCTGCAGCGCGAGATGTTCTGAGCGGAGATCGGGATCGGATCTTCAGGATCGGTAGCCGTTACTCACGTTTCGGCCGCCGTGCCCATCGGTCGAAAGAGCAACCGGCAGTGGTTGGCGGCTGGGGGTACGAAACGGGTGGGGCAGTGCTCCGCCAAGGTAGGCCTGCCGTTGGGCCCTCGTCAATGCTGCCCGTGCGGCAGCGCAGCGTGTAGGATCGGTCCATGGCGCAAGCACTGAGCAAACTCGAACGCATTCCCAAACTGAGCCGCTTCGGCTGGCTGATGGGCTTGTATGCAGAAAACTTCCAACATCTGACCCGGTTGTTCGCCCCAGCCGATCTGGCGCCGGGCTCGTACGTGTCCTCGATCGGCGATGGCCTGAACCTGCGGCTGGACGTGATCGAATGCCACCGCTACACGGTGGAGCTGCGCCTGACCTACGACCTGTGCGACCCGGTCACCGGCGAGCCGGACCCGTCGGCGTATGTGCGGCTGTACCGCGACGCGCGCCAGGCCGAGACCACGCATTGCTATGTGGGTCGGCGCTGGCAGGATGTGATGGGCATGTTCCCGCCGCCGGCCGAGCTGATCAGCCACCGCATGCGCATGAATACATTCCTTGGCAAGTGGCTGGAGTACCTGGCCGAACGCGGCCACGGTGTTGCGACCCTGCGGCTGGATACCGATCACGTGGCACCGCCGCGCCCGAACCCGCAGGCCGCGGTCGGCTGAGCCGGCGTTACCGCCGCGTACGGCGGGCTGCTTCAGTCATACTGATGCGCTTCGTGTCAGATCGCATGCCATGCCCTATACCCCGATTGTCGCCACGCTCGGCTACCTGTTGTCGCCGGATGGCACCCAGGTGCTGATGATCCATCGCAATGCCCGTCCCGGCGACCGGCATCTGGGCAAATACAACGGCCTGGGCGGAAAGATGGAGCCGGACGAAGACGTGCTGGCCTGCATGCGCCGCGAGATACGCGAGGAGGCCGGCGTCGACTGCGGCCGGATGCAGTTGCGCGGCACCATCAGCTGGCCGGGCTTCGGCAAGCAGGGCGAAGACTGGCTGGGCTTCGTATTCCTGATCCACAGCTTCGACGGCACACCCCACACCGCCAATCCGGAGGGGACGCTGGAGTGGATTGCGATCGAGCGGATGGACCAGGTGCCAATGTGGGAAGGCGACCGCCATTTCCTGCCGCTGGTATTCGATGGCGACCCACGCCCGTTCCACGGCGTCATGCCGTATCGCGATGGGCGCATGCAGTCGTGGACGTATTCGCGGATCTGATCGCTGCGCGTGCGCAGCGCAATGGGTCGCGTGCCGCCGACACAGCACCGTCGGACAGCTGACCGAGCCCGACTGCTGCAGGTCGACATCCTCGGCGCGCGCGATGGGTCAGCGGACCAGCGCTTCCCTCCGATCAGCGGCCCATGCTGCTAGCAGCGCAGCACCGAGTCCAGCCAGGCTCAACCGTCCGGGATTGAACATCGAACATTGCAGAGCGTTCCGGTGCTCCGAGGAATGGCCGGTCTGGTCCACTTCTCCACACCCCCTGTGGATGGACACTGCGCAAGTCTGTGGACAAGTGCGCGCACCCCTTGCGGCATCTGGCGCGGGCGACGGCTGATCAAAATTTCGCCAGCATGCTCATTGGGCCGTCCAGCCGCCATCGATGGCGATCGATTGCCCTGTGATGTTGCGCGCGGCATGCGACATCAGAAACGCCACCGTGCCGGCCAGCTCGTCGTACTCGATGAAGGCGCCCTTGGGCATCGGCTTGAGCATCACATCGCGCACCACCGCATCCTCGGCGATGCCGCGGGTGCGTGCCTGATCGGCAATCTGCCGCTCCACCAGCGGCGTGCGCACATAGCTGGGGCAGAGCGTGTTGACGGTGATGTCGCAATCGGCGGTTTCCAGCGCGATGACCTTGGCCAGGCCGACCAGGCCATGCTTGGCGGCGACATAGGCACTTTTGTATGGGCTGGCCACCAGCGAGTGGATGCTGCCGATATTGACGATGCGGCCATAGCCGGCCGCACGCATGCCGGGCAGCACCGCGCGACTGAGGCGTGCGGCGCCGGTGAGCATGACATCCACCAGCAGCGCCCATTGCTGCATCGGGAACTCCTCCAGTGCGGCCACCTGCTGCAGGCCGGCATTGTTTACCAGCACCTGCGGGGCACGTGATGCGTGGGCCAGCGCCTGCGCGATGCTGTTTGCATCGGTCACGTCCAACGCCAGCGCCTCGGCCGAGCCGCCTACCTGGCGCAACGCATCGGCCGTGCGCTCGGCGGCCGCCAGCTGCACATCGCTGACGAGCAGATGATGGCCGTCGGCCGCCAGTTGGCTGGCGATACCGGCGCCAATGCCGCTGCCCGCGCCGGTGATCAGGATGCTGCGCATGGGGTGTCCTCGAAAAGTCGTGCGCGGCCGGGAGCGGTCACGCCAATCGCCAGCCTAGCCGAGTGCAGCGAAACGGTCGCCTGCATGACGCGCGCGCGTTACCCTTTGCGCCTTGCTCACCTCAGGTTCCGCATGAAACGCCATTTTTCGATGCTGCGCGATTTCCAACTCGCGGACTGGTTCACACTCGCCAACGCGTTCTGCGGCACCGGCGCAGTGTTTGCGGCCATGCGGTTCCTGCAAGAGGGGCATCGCGGCGATCTGCTGCTGGGCATGGCATTGATACCGCTCGCGTTAGTGTTCGATGCGCTGGACGGGCACGTGGCGCGCTGGCGCAAAGCCTCTTCCACGCTGGGCCGCGAACTGGATTCGCTGGCAGACGTGATCTCCTTTGGCGTGGCGCCGGCGGCGCTGGGTTATGCCTGCGGCATGCGCGGTGGTTGGGACTGGCTGGTGCTGAGCTACTTCGTCTGCTGCGGGGTCAGCCGGCTGGCGCGCTACAACGTCACTGCCGAAGAGATCGCTGGCGAGGCCGACAAGGTGCCGTATTTCGAAGGCACGCCCATTCCGACCAGCCTGGTACTGGTGATCCTGCTCGCGGTTGCCGCCAGCAGCGGCCATATCGGCGACACCTTGTGGTGGGGGCAATGGCAGCTAGGGCCGTGGCAGCTCCATCCGCTGGTGCTGCTGTTTGCGGTGTCTGGCTCGCTGATGATCAGCAAGACGCTGCGTATCCCCAAACCCTGAGCGGCACACCGCCTTGCACGCGGTAGGATGGCTGGGTAGAGGTCACTGGACGGGATGATGGCAAGCAGCGGTTCGGATAACGGCAACTTCGACGACAAGGCGCGCCAATACTGGGCTGCCTGGGGAGATGCCATGCGCCACGGCCAAGCCGGCGCCGCTGCGCAACAACCACCGCCCGCGTCCGGTAGCGATGCCCCGCAGGATTGGCGCAAGGCCGTGGATTGGTGGTCGCAGTTGTTGCCCACCCAGGCCGCCCCGCAGGCGCAGGAGGCCATCGACCGATTTCGTACCCAGGCCGGCGACTGGTTCGGCACCATGCAGCAGGTGGCCGCGCAGTTTGCCGGGCGCGACACCTCGGCCAATGAAGTGGCCGATGCCTGGCGCCAGGCCGTACAAGGGCAGGGCGAACAGTTGATGCAATGGACGCTGGGGTCGCTGCGCGGCGGCAGCCCGGGCGGGTTCGACCCGTGGTTGCAGGACGCGGCGCAGACGCTGCAAAAGTGGCGCGAGGAAAATGCGCCCTGGCTGGACATGCCGGCGTTCGGGTTGAACCGCAACCACCAGTCGCGCCTGCAGAAACTGGCACGTGCGCAACAGGAGTTCCAGGCCCAGTCGGAGGCCTATGGCGAGCAACTCAAGGCGGCGATCGAGCAGGCGTTTGCGCGCTTCGCGTCCAAGCTGAGCGAGCACGAGAGCAGCGGCAGCCAGCTGACCAGCGCCCGTGCCCTGTTCGATCTGTGGATCGAGGCGGCCGAAGAGTCCTATGCCGATGTCGCCTTATCGGAGCAGTTCCGCAAGGTGTACGGCGGTTTTGCCAACGCGCACATGCGCCTGCGCGCTGCGCTGCAGGAAGAGGTCGAGCAACTCAGCGAACGCTTCGGCATGCCCACGCGTTCGGAGATGGACGCCGCGCATCGCCGCATTGCCGAACTGGAGCGCCTGGTCAGGCGGATGCTGCGTAATGCAACTTCACCGGCCAGCAGGCCCGCTGCAGCGGCGCAGCCTGGACCGGTGACGCCGGCAGCCGGCAAGCGCGCGCCGTCCGCCCGGGCCAGCACGGTCGTGCGGCCGGCCCGGGCGGCGCAGGCGGTCAAGCCGGGCGTATCGAAGAAGGCGTCCGTCGGCAGCGCCGCGCCTAGAAAGGCGGCTCCGAAAAAGGCGCCACCCGTCTCCACGTCGCCGAAAACGGCCTCGGTTAAGGAAGGTCTGAACAACGCGATCGGAGGATGTGGTAAGCCATATCGGTCGCGGTGACCGCGCTCAGATCCTCGGTTTTTCGCCGTTTTTGGCGCTTTTTCGGGGTATCGTCCCGATTACGGGCGCACCTACCCCGCGGCGGTAATGAACTCTTTGCGCTTCAGCCACAGATTCGACAGCGCAAACAGCATCAGCATCTGTGCGGTGTTCTTCGCCAAACCGCGATAGCGCACCTTGACGTAGCCAAACTGGCGCTTGATCACCCGAAACGGGTGTTCCACCTTTGCACGCAGGCTGGCTTTTGTGTGCTCCCAGCGCTTGGCCAACTTCAGTTCGCGCTTGTTCTTAATCTGCTTCAGCTTCGAGGGCTTCTCCGCGATCAGGTAGCGCAGTTTGCGCTTGCGCTTCATCTCCTCGCGTTTCTCAAGCCCGGTGTAGCCGCTGTCCGCGCACAGCGTGTCCTCCTTGCCGTGCAGCAGCTTGTGCGCTTGTGTGATATCGGCCACGTTGGCCGCCGTGCACTCCACGTGGTGCACCAGCCCGGAGTCATCGTCCACCCCGATGTGCGCCTTCATCCCGAAGTAGTACTGGTTGCCCTTCTTGGTTTGGTGCATCTCCGGATCGCGCTCGCCATCCTTGTTCTTGGTCGAGCTGGGCGCAGCGATGATCGTGGCGTCCACGATCGTCCCGCCGCGCAAGCTCTGCCCCTTGCGCGACAGGTGCGCGTTGACCCGATTGAACAGCTTGCGCGCCAAATCGTGCTGCTCCAACAGATGGCGGAAGTTGAGAATCGTCGTCTCGTCCGGCACCTCATCCAGCCCGCCGATCTTGGCGAAACGGCGCATCGACACCGTGTCGTACAGCGCTTCTTCCGCCGATGGATCGCTCAGTGCATACCACTGCTGCAAAAAGTGGATGCGCAGCATGGTCTCCAGCCGATACGGCTGTCGCCCCGGCTGCCCCGACTTCGGGTAGTGCGGCTCGATCAGCGCCAGCAGGTCCTTCCACGGCACGACCTGGTCCATCTCGGCCAAGAACACCTCACGCCGCGTCCGCTTGCGCTTGCCGTTGTACTCCGCGTCGCCGAAGGTCAGCTGCATCGAAATCGTCTACTCGGGTCGTTGATCGATTGTGGCAGATCACGATGGATTGTTCAGAGTTTCCTTAAGAAGGGCGGTGGCGCGACATCCTCGCCCAAGCCTGCGGCTCGTAAACACGCGGCAGGTAAAAAACGTGGAGCGCAGGCATGAAAGGTCCGTTGGGATTCAGTGCCGAAGACCTGATGCAGGAAACCTTGTCGATGCAACGCAAGTTGCGCGAAGGGCTCAAGCTGCTGCCGGGCGTTGACGATGTGGATTACGGCGTCACCGAGCGCGAAGAAATCTGGCGCGATGGCAAGGTGGTGCTATACCGCTTCATCGGCGAGCAGGCACCGGTGGCCAAGACGCCGCTGTTGATCGTGTATGCATTGGTCAATCGCCCCTACATGGTCGATCTGCAGGCGGATCGCTCGCTGGTGAAAGGGTTATTGAGTCACGGCCAGGATGTCTACGTGCTGGATTGGGGCTATCCGGACCGCTCCGAGCGCTACCTCACACTGGAAGACTATTTGCTGCGCTACATCGACGGCGCGGTGGATCATCTGCGGGCGCAGTCGGGCCTGGAAGCGATCGATGTGCTCGGCATCTGTCAGGGCGGCACGTTTTCGTTGTGCTACGCCGCGCTGCAGCGCGACAAGGTGCGCAACCTGATCACCATGGTGACGCCGGTGGATTTCCATACGCCGGACAACATGCTGTCCAACTGGGCACGCATGGTCGATGTGGATCTGTTCGTGGACACCATGGGCAACGTGCCGGCGGACCTGATGAACGCCAGCTACCTGATGCTCAAGCCGTTCCGGCTGAATCTGCAGAAATACGTGGGCCTGCTCGACATCCTCGACGACAAGCAGGCGCTGGAAGATTTTCTGCGCATGGAAAAGTGGATCTTCGATTCGCCCGACCTGGCCGGCGAGGCTTTCCGCGAATTTGTCACGTTGTTCTATCAGCGCAACGGGCTGGTCACCGGGCAGGTGAGCATTGGGGGGCAGGTGGTCGATCTGCAGGCGCTCGACATGCCGGTGCTGAATATCTACGCCGAACACGACCACCTGGTGCCGCCGGATGCCTCACGAGCGCTCGGTGGGCTGGTCGGCAGCGACGACTACAGCGAACTGAGCTTCCGTGGCGGCCACATCGGAATCTACGTCTCCGGGCGTGCGCAGCGCGAGGTGCCGGTGGCGATCCATCGCTGGCTGCAGGAACGTGGCGGCACTGCCTGAGATTGCTGCCTGCACGCCGGGCAGGTGACGCCGCGCTGAGCAGGCCACGCGGCCGTCACGATCTGCAGCGGCCGCGTTTTTTAGACTGTTGGCTACGTTTTGCAGGAGTCTTGCCATGTCTACCACCACGCTGTCCCGCTCCCTCAACGACCGCATGATCGCCGGTGTGGTTGGCGGCATTGCGCGTCGTTTTGGCTGGAGCGCGACGCTGCTGCGTGTGCTGTTCGTCATCGTGTCGATTGCCTCGGCTGCGTTTCCCGGCATCCTGGTGTATCTGATTCTGTGGCTGCTGATCCCCAACCAGGCCGACTGAAGCCGGTAATGCGCGGCCTGCCTGCAGTGCAGGCGCTGGGCGCGTTGTGGACGTCGCCCAACACCTTGATCGGGCTCGCGATCGGCGCGGCCGGGGCGTGCTTTGGTGCGCGTCCGGTCTGGTCGCCGCGGGAGCATGCCGTGGTCTTCCACGCCTGGCCATGGGGCCCGGGCGGCGCGATGACGTTGGGCAACGTGATCTTGCTGAAGGGTGCAACGCTGGACCTGTAGTGCAGTACCTACGCGCACGCTGCAGGCCGTTGCGAGCATCCACCGGTGCGACTGGGCGACCACGAGCGCGCGCATGTCTATCAGTACATGCTGCTGGGGCCGCTGTTTTTGCCCGTTTATTTACTGTGCGGCGGTATCCATGTGCGCAATCCGCTGGAGCGGGCTGCCGATGCGTATGCGATGCACGGCCACGGTTGGTGGCCGTGGTGGTTTCAACCCAGGCGCGCGAAGCCGAACAATTCGGACAGCGGGTGAGGCGTGCCCTCCAGTTGTGCGCGCAGCAAGCCTGCGCCAATGGCGCTATAGGTGATGCCGTTGCCGCCATAGGCCATCGCGAACGACACGCGTGGCCCCAGTTCGGCATGCGGCCCGAAGAACGGCAATCCATCGGCCGTCTCTGCGAAGGTGCCGGCCCATGCGAACGCCGGGCGCAGGCGCATGTCCGGCATGGACTTGCCAATTTTCTTCAGCAGCGTCTTGAGCTTGCCCTGCACGCGTGCGTCGCGGCGCGCAGGAATGTCGATGTTGTCGTCTTCGCCACCCGCGACCACGCGTCCGTCCGGTGTGCTGCGCAAATACAGGTACGGGCGCGCGGTCTCCCACATCATGGTGTGCTTGAGCGCGCCCATTTCGCTGTCGTGCAGCGGGTCGGTCACGAAGGCGTAGCTGCTGCGATTGCGCGCCACCGGCTGTGAGAGCCAGCGCTGGTTGCCATAGCCGGCTGCCAGGATCACGTGACGGGCACGCACGCTCACGCCGTCTTCAGTGCGCAGGTCGACGTGCAGGTGATGCGGTTCGATCGAGGCAATGGCGGTGCGGTCGTAGATGCGTGCGCCGTATTGCTCGCACTCGGAAAACAGGCGGTAGCAAAGGCGGTACGGGTCCACGCTGGCGGCCAGGCGGCTCAGAATTGCGCCTTCCGAATGCACGCCGTAGTGATGCCAAAGCGGCTCGCGTTCAATCCATTCCACCGGCAGTCTGTGCGCCTTGCGGGTCTCCAGTTCGCTGCGCAGGTCTTTTATATCGCGCGAGCGGCTGGCGTAGTAAAGGCTATCCTGGCGCGTGAAGTCGGTTCCGCCGAAGGTGTTGCACAGGCCCTGTAGGTCGAGGATGGCCTGCGCGCACGCGCCATAGGCCAGCGCCGCTGCCTGCATGCCGTGCCGTTTGGCCAGTTCAATCATCGGCGTGTCGATTTCGTACTGGAGCAATGCGGTGCTGGCCGAGGTGCTGCCCCAGCCGATGTCGCGCTGTTCGATCACCACCACCTCGTGCCCATGGCGCACCAATTCGTGCGCGATCAGTGCGGCGGTCACCCCACCACCGACGATGGCGACCTCGCAGGCGGTGTCTTGCTCCAGGCGCGGGTAGGCGCGCATCAATCCATTGCGGATCGACCAGAACGCGTAGCCACTGTTGAGGTCCATGCGGTGTCGATCAGCAAGCAGATGGACGGCGATTGACCGTCAAGCGGGGTGAAGCGGCCGTGAGGCGAGCCCGGCCTTGCCGCCGTCACCAAACGGCAAACAGCCAGCGTTAACGTGCGTGGAAAGCTCCTCACGGCGTGCTGGTTATCCTGCCGCCACAACGCAGCAACAGCAGCAGAAGAGGGTGTGGGTATGTCGATTGTCCTGTACGTCGGTGGCAGCAAAGATGGCGACAAGGGCGTGGTGCCTTACGGTTTCAGCAAGTCGCGTGCGATGACCGATGCTGGCCCGGAGGTGTATGTCGAACGCATGGTGCCGCTGAAGGATGTCGGCAAGGTCCGCGTGATGGCGCTGGAATCGCTGCACGAAAGCATTCTGGTCGAACGCGCCGCCACCCATTACGCACGTCAGGTCAGCTGAGCGCGGCAGCATAGGTTCACGGCGGCGTTGTCAACGGGTTTCCGTGGCGGGCCAGCACTGCGAAAATGCATTTTTCAGTGAAGCGGGTCATCCCGCGCCGTCATGCACGATAGCCAGCTTGCCCAGCAGATTGCTCGCACCATCGCCGATGAGATCGGTGCCCAGCCCGCCCAGGCGCACGCC
Source organism: Xanthomonas sp. NCPPB 3569 (assembly GCF_041475645.2). Taxonomy (NCBI): domain Bacteria; kingdom Pseudomonadati; phylum Pseudomonadota; class Gammaproteobacteria; order Lysobacterales; family Lysobacteraceae; genus Xanthomonas; species Xanthomonas sp. NCPPB 3569. Next base: position 1,888,051 of record NZ_CM192969.1, on the reverse strand, counting down.
GCCATCGCCCTGCTCGACGAAGGCGCCAGCGTCCCCTTCATCGCCCGCTATCGCAAGGAAGTGACCGGCGGCCTGGACGACACCCAACTACGCAATCTGGAAACGCGCCTGACCTATCTGCGCGAGCTGGAAGAGCGCCGCGCGGCGATCCTGTCCAGCATTGGCGAGCAGGGCAAGCTCAGCGAGGAATTGCGCAACGAGATCGTGGCGGCCGACACCAAGTCGCGGCTGGAAGACCTGTACCTGCCCTACAAGCCCAAGCGCCGCACCCGCGCGCAGATCGCGCGCGAAGCCGGGCTGGAGCCACTGGCCGACGGTCTGTTGGCGGACCCGACACAGTCCCCGGACGTGGCGGCGGCGGCCTTCGTCGATGCCGAGAAGGGCGTCGCCGACGGCAAGGCGGCGCTGGAAGGCGCGCGCGCCATCCTGATGGAGCGCTGGGGTGAAGATGCGGCGCTGGTCGGTGAATTGCGCAGCTGGCTGAGCGACAACGGCGTGATCCGCGCACGGGTTGCCGAGGGCAAGGAAGAGGCCGGTGCCAAGTACCGCGATTACTTCGATCACGCCGAAACACTGGCGAAGATTCCTTCGCACCGCTTGCTGGCGCTGTTTCGCGCACGCCGCGAAGAAATCCTTTACCTGGATCTTGATCCGGGCAGCGATGCCGAAGCCGGGCACCAGTACGCCGAAGGCCGCGTGGCCCGCAATGCCGGTATCTCCAACGAAGGCCGTGCGGCCGATCGCTGGTTGCTGGACGCGTGCCGGCTGACCTGGCGGGCCAAGCTGCATATGCACTTGCTGCTGGACCTGTTCAACCAGGCGCGCGAAAAGGCCGAGGCCGAAGCGATCGCGGTGTTCGGCGACAACCTGAAGGACCTGATGCTGGCGGCGCCGGCCGGTCCGCGCGTGGTGCTTGGGCTGGATCCGGGCATCCGCACTGGTTGCAAGATCGCCGTGGTCGATGCCACCGGCAAGCTGGTGGCCACCGAAACGATCTATCCGCACGAGCCCAAGCGGCAGTGGGATCAGTCGCTGCAGACCATCAAAAAGTTATGCATGCAGCACAACGTGGAGCTGATCGCGATCGGCAACGGCACCGCCAGCCGCGAGACCGACAAGCTGGCTGGCGAGGCGATCGCGCTGTGCGGCCCTGCCAAGTTGCAGAAGGTGGTGGTGAGCGAGGCGGGCGCGTCGGTGTATTCGGCCTCGGAGTTCGCGGCCAAGGAATTCCCGAATCTGGATGTGTCGCTGCGTGGCGCCGTGTCGATCGCGCGCCGTCTGCAGGATCCATTGGCCGAATTAGTGAAGATCGAGCCCAAGGCGATCGGCGTAGGCCAGTATCAGCACGATGTGGATCAATACCGTCTAGCCAAGGCGTTGGAAGCGCGGGTGGAAGACTGCGTCAACGCGGTCGGCGTGTACGTCAATACCGCCTCGGCGGCGTTGCTGTCGCGCGTATCCGGGCTGTCGAGCACGGTGGCGGAAAATATCGTGCGTCATCGCGACGACAATGGCCCGTTCAAGCGACGCAAGGACTTGCTCAAGGTGCCGCGGCTGGGCGAGAAGACCTTCGAGCAGTGCGCCGGTTTCCTGCGCATTGCCGATGGCGACGAGCCGCTGGACGTCTCGGCGGTGCATCCGGAAGCGTATCCGGTGGTGGAACGCATCGTCAGCAGCACCGGCAAACCGATCAAGGCATTGCTGGGCGACGGCAGTTTTCTGCGTGGCCTGAAGCCGGAGACGTTCACCGACGACCAATTCGGTGTGCCGACGGTGCGCGACATCCTCAAGGAGCTGGAAAAACCCGGCCGCGATCCGCGCCCCGAGTTCAAGGCGGCGCAGTTCGCCGAAGGCATCGAGGACATCAAGCACCTCAAGCCGGGCATGGTGCTCGAAGGTGTGGTCAGCAATGTGGCCGCGTTCGGTGCGTTCGTCGATATCGGCGTGCATCAGGATGGACTGGTGCACATCTCGGCGTTGTCGGAGACCTTCGTCAAGGACCCGCGCGACGTGGTCAAGGCCGGCGACATCGTCAAGGTCAAGGTGCTGGAAGTGGATGTGGCGCGCAAGCGCATCGCGCTGACCTGTCGTCTGTCCGACACGCCGCCAGCGGCCGATGGCGCAGCGCAACCGCGCGAAGCCCGTGGCAGCGGCGGTCCGGGGCAGGGCAGGCGCGACGGTGGCGGGCGTGCTCAGGCGCAGGCCAACAACAAACCGCGGATCACCGCGCCGCCGGCCGACAATGCGCTGGCCGCCGCATTCGCACGTGCCAAACGTAGCTAAGTCGCGCGTTTGATTTGTCGGGTGATCGGCGTGGTTGGGTGGCGTGGCGTGGATCTAGTACGGCGATGGAGTGGTCTGCGGTTTGGCTTCAATGTCTTGGCCGCAGATCATGACGCGATAGGTGGGGAGCAACCCTGGTTGGGTTCCTTGGCGGCTGGCACGCCACCTGACGTCATGGGGTGATCTGCGGCTTGGCTGCAGGGTCTTCGCCCGCCCGCCATCGCTGGACACGCTGCAAGTACGTCCTTGTAAGCTCCGTGGCGGCATCCATGCCGCCAAGGGTCCCGCGACGGTGGCCGGGCAAAGACCAGTTGCATTGGTAGGTGTGCAGCGCTTCAAAGCAGCTGACAACCAGCGACGCGGTGTCCCTGGCTTTTCAACAAACCACCCGCCAGCTGCCTGGTACGGTGTCCTCGCCACTTGCGGGACCGTTGATGGCAGGGATGCCGCCATCGAGCCCCTAGGGATGGGTTCACGGCGTATCCCGCACGTGGCGAGGGCACCGAAGGCTCGACCAGCCGAGCTTTCACCAGAAAGTGAGCGCACGCCGTGCAGCCAGGCTTCGTCAATTTCGCCGATCAGTGGACAGGTGATTTGCTGAGCTACCTACGCGAGCGGCGAGGCATCGCACCGCCGACTCACCAAGCGTTTCACCGTCTCAACACTGCAATAAGTAAACGACTTCGGTACAGGCAAGCATCCTGAGTCTGCCGGTCGGCGGCGAAGTCATCGACCGAGCACGCTCCAGTGCTATTCCAGCGCAGCCCGCACCGCGTGCGTGGGCAAGATCAGGCGTTCGATCAGATCGACTAGCCCGGGTGGTTCCACCGGCTTGCCCATGTGCGCATCGAAGCCAGCGACTACCGCGCGGTCGCGGTCTTCTTCGCGGACATAGGCGGTAAGGGCGATCGCCGGGATATGGCGCGGCAGATCGGCGCGGCCCGAACGCACGGTGCGGATCAAGTCGTAGCCATCGCGCAAGGGCATTGCGATATCGCTGACCAATACATCGAAGTGCGCGTTCGCCAAGCAGTGCTCGGCCGCGTCCACCGACCCGGCAGCCTGCACCTGCGCCCCGGCCAGCATCAGGAACTGCATCACCGCTTCGCGCGAATCCTGATCGTCGTCGACCAGCAGGACGCGCACGCCAGCCAGGCGGTCGCGGCACTCGTCCGGCAGCGCGCCCACGTGGGTAGTGTCTGCCGAGGCAGGGCGCAGGTCGCTCACGCCGTGCTGGAACGGCAACACGATGGTAAATAGCGCGCCCTGGCCTTCGCCCGCGCTGGAGGCGCCCAGGCTGCCGCCATGCAGGTCCACCAACTGACGCGAGATCGACAGGCCCAACCCCAGGCCGCCCACGCGCCGGGTAGTGCCTGCATCGGCCTGACGAAAACGGTCGAACACATGCGGCAGGAAATCCGCCGCAATGCCGATCCCGGTGTCCTGCACGCACAGCCGCAGGCGCTCGTCTTCGACGTCCATCGCCACTCGCACCGTGCCGCCGGCAGGGGTGAACTTCAGCGCATTGCTGAGCAGGTTGGTCAGCACCTGCTGCAGTCGCCCGGCATCGCCGAAGAACCACAGTTCGCCATCGCAAGGCGCATCCAGCTCCAGCGCGATCTTGCGCGTCAACGCAGTGGGTTGCATGAGTTCCAGCACGCTGCGCACCAACCCTGCAATATCGAAATGCTCTGCCTGCAGGCGGATCTTGCCGGACAGGATTGCGCTCATATCCAGCAGGTCGTCGATGATCTGCGTCTGCGCGCGTGCACTGCGTTCGATGATCACCAGGCCCCGGCCCAGATTGGCCGGATCTGCGATGTCCGACTGCATCAACCGCGACCAACCCAGGATCGCGTTGAGTGGCGTACGCAACTCATGGCTGAGCGTGGCCAGGAATTCGTCCTTGACCCGGTTGGCATGTTCGGCCTGTGTGCGCGCGGCGGTTTCCGCCTGCAACGACAGCTTGAGCTTGGCATCCACCCGGGTGCGTTCGATCACGATGCCGGCCAGGTGCGAGGCCGAGCGCGCCATCGCCTGCTCGCGTAATGACGGTAGGTGAGGGCGGTCGTAATAGATATTGAGCGTGCCCAATACCTGCCCGTTGCTGGCCAGGATCGGGGTGACGTAACACGCGGCGATGCCCATCGCCGCCGAGATCGCATGGTGGCTGCTGAAGCTTGCATCGGCCTGGATATCGGCACAGATCACCTGACGACCCAAGTGCGCCGACAGGGCGCAGGGCGGACCCTCCGGTCCGATCGGCGATGGCTCGAAGTGCCCGCTGTACTCGATCGGAAAATGCGGTGCCGAGCCGAAACTCAAGGTGTGGCGGACCTCATCACGTACCATCACCGAGCAGTACAACGGGATTTCCCCGCGGGCCTCCACACTCAGTGCGATCGCATCCAGCACCACGGGCAATGGTGCGCCGGTGGTGATCAAACTCAGGATCGCGCGGTCGGAAGCGGTGGCGTCTTCGATGTGCTTGCGTTCGGAGATGTCGGTGAGCGAGCCGATGTGCCCCAGAAACCGTCCGTCACTGGCGAAGTGCGGCGACGCAGTGTCGATGCACCAGCGGTATTGCCCGTCGTGGCGGCGCACGCGGTATTCGGCGAGGAATTCGCCGCGTTGATTGAGGGCCTGTTCGAAGGCATGTCGCACGCGTGCTGCATCGTCGGGATGCATCACATCCCACCAGCCCTGGTCCAGTGCCTGGTCTTCCCCCTGTCCGGTGAAGTTGTACCAGCGTGGATTCCAGTACACGCAATCGCCTTGCGCGTCGGCCATCCAGATCATCGCGGGCACTGTCTCGCAGAGTGCACGGAAGCGCACTTCGCTTTCGCGTAACTGCTGTTCGAATGCGCGCCGGTCATGAATGTCGGTGTAGGTACCGATCCACTCGCTGATGCTGCCATCGTCGCCGCGCACCGGTAGCGCGCGTACCAGGTGCCAGCGCGATTGCCCATCGTGACGCAGCAGTTCGCACTCTACTTCGAAGGCGTGCTGGCCCTTCAATGCCAGGCTCCAGGCCTGCTCGGACAGGCGCAGACCATCGGCAGCATGCGCGCGGTGCCAGGCGGCATCTTCGTTGTTGGAACGATCCAGGCCGGTGTACTCGTACCAGCGCTGATTGAAGTAGTGCGGCCGTCCGTCCGGATCGGCAATGAAGATGATCTGCGGCAGCGTATTGGCGAGGCGGCGCAGGCGCGCTTCGTTGGCCGCGAGTTGTTGCTGCGCCTTGGCCCGTTGCATCGATTCCCAGCAGCGGGCCACGACCAATCGCACCAGTTCGATCTCCGCCGATAGCCAGCGCCGCGGTGCGCGCTGATGGACGCCGATCGCGGCCACCAATCGGTCGTGCTTGTGCAACGGAATGGCCAGCGAAGCGCGCAAGCCGGAGCGACGGTACTGCTCGGCCACATAGTCCGGCGCACCCGGCGCCATCGCATCGGTCGTGAACCAGGGGCGGTTTTCCAGCAGCGCATCGCGCAGGCCCTGTGCGGCCTCCAGCGGGAAATCACCCTGCAGGCTCGGCATATCCTGCACATGGTCGCTGATGACATGCATGGTGCTGCCATCGGCAGCGACCAGACCGAATGCGCAACGGTTCGCCTGTAGATGTTCGCCAAGCAAGCGCACGCTGGTGTCGATGATCTGCCGCGGATCGGACACATGCTGCAGTGCGTCTTCCAGCATCAATAAAAAACTATCGCGACTATCGCTGCGACGTTGTTCGCTGACATGAGGCGTTGAGCCTGCAACGCCGATGTAGAGCGCGCCTAACTGCTCGCCCGTTTGCAGCACTGGGCTGCATGACCAACTCGCCAGATCCAGGGCCATTGTCGCCACTGGCTCGCTATCGCCGTCAGCAGCGCATTTCAGCGCCGCAAGCGGCTGCCCGAATGCGGCCGGATGGCGCGGCCCCAGTCGTGCAATGCAGGCATCGTTGTAGATGCAGCGATCGTCGCGGCCCCAAACGAGCAGCATCGGAACGTGCGCATGCAAGCAGATCGATAGTGCTGTGCGCAGCGCGGGGCTGTTGCCCAACAGCGCATCCGCAACGTGCACGGAAGCGGCTAGCAATGCTGCAGTTTCGCTCGTCTCCGGCAGCAAGCCGGCCAACGGCCACACGGCGATCTCCATCCAGCGACCCGCCCGTCATTCTTCGATGGCAAATTCTAGTAGTAAGCGGCCTGCACCGGCAGCGCCGCGGAAACGGCGATTCAGCTAATCGATGCCCACGCACGGCAGAACAGCGCGTCGATGGCAGGAAGATCGGGTGTTGGAGAGGGGGCATGCGGGCCGCAACGGGGCAGTGCGGCCGGTGCTGCTGCTCAGCTCCCGTCGTCGCGCAACTCGTGCGCTCTGGACAGGGCGCCAACCAGTTCTTCGGACAGATACGGCTTGATCAGGATGACGCCATGTTCGAATCCGCTCGGGATGCTGCCAATGGCAACGCCGGTCGCCAGCACAAACGGGATACCACGCTCGGACAACAGGCGTGCGACCGGTTCGCTGGTTTCGCCATTGCCCAGGCGATAGTCCAGCACTGCGATATCCGGTGCGTCGGTGCTGATCAGCTGGAGGGCATCGCGCACTTCGCCGACCGGGCCCATGACGACGGCACCGGCCTGAACTAGCTGCAGATCGAGCAGCATGGCATTCATGTCATCGTTTTCGACCACGAGTACCCGAACTCCACGCAACACCGACATTGCTTACTCCTTCACTTAGTCGGCCAGTATATCGGGACTGCCCGTACGCAGCGCTGCAGACCCCGCTTGCACCTGAATTCGTCAGGCGCAAACTGCCACTGTTCGTTTCAACAACAAGTCGCTATACTACGCGGCCACGCCGAAGTGGCGGAATCGGTAGACGCAGCGGACTCAAAATCCGCCGCCCTTAAAAGCGTGTGGGTTCGAGTCCCACCTTCGGCACCAAGTTATTGCAGTACCAGCGAAAGCCCTTCTGGAGAAGTCCGGTGGGGCTTTTTGCTGTGTGGCGTTTCGGCAGGATGTAGGGCTTGGTTGACCATTGCGCAGCCAACGAGGATGGCGACCTCGGCGCACCCAGGACGCGGAAGAGCTGAGCACGAGAGCGGGGGGCGTGATCGGCGCATGCTCGACTGGCTGACGTCGGGAGTCGATTGGCTTGCAGGTGCTTCTGCGTGGCGCAGATGCCTGATTGCCAAGTTCGTCCGTCGGCACGCCACGCAACAGGCACACAGCTGCCGCGCGCCATGCAGTGTGCGACGTTGCAGGCACGCGACCGTCACGCTGCTTGCGTACCGTGGGAGTCTCTTTCGAGCAGGTGACCCCATGGACTTCGATACTTCGCAACAGCTGCGCATCCTGCGCGACATCCACGACACCAAGCCGGTGGCCGACGAAGAGGGAAACTGGGCGGTACGCGCCGGCTATGCCACGCAAGCCGAAGATGGCGACATCGACCTGACGCACGAGGGTCGCAAGGCGCTGGATAGCGGGCAGACCTGAGCGTTCCGCACAGTGCTTTGTGCGCTGGCGTTGAGATCGGTTGAGATCGAGCGTAGGCTTTATTTATTGCAATAGCCTACGATGGGTTCCTGCATCGCGCTCAGAACGTATTGCGAGGTGGCGAGATGATCAGCCAGCGATGTGGCGGCTTTCGCGTGCAGCGGGGTGTTGCATGCAACTTTCGCCAGCCAGACGCGCTTGCACGTGTACTGGCTCCAGCCCGCAAGGGCCGCAATGCGTCCGCATGCAGGTGAGGCACAGGCAAAAAAAGCCCCGGCAGTGCCGGGGCTTTTAGATGATTGGCGTCCCCACGGGGATTCGAACCCCGGTGTCCACCGTGAAAGGGTGGTGTCCTAGGCCTCTAGACGATGGGGACGCGTATCAAAACCTCGTTGTCCACTTGAGACGGCCTAATGTCTGAAGTGGTGGAGCCAGGCGGGATCGAACCGCCGACCTCCTGCATGCCATGCAGGCGCTCTCCCAGCTGAGCTATGGCCCCGCGTTGCTGCGAGCCGGCAATCATAGCGACATCGCCACGCGATGGGAAGTGGTCTGAGCAAAAAAGTTTTGGCAAAAAGCACCGCCGCCGGACGAGCTGCTGGGCCGCACGCATCGAGCGCGTCGATTGAATAGCGACGGCGCGCACCTGGAGTACATGGAGCATCTCAATGCCTCGGTGCTTGCGTCGCAATGGATTGTGGAGGTAGTGATATGAGCGCACTGGATGCATCGCCAGCGTGCGCTTACTTTTCAGCTGTCGAGTTGCGAGCAACGGCTATGCCGCCCCGCGCGTCAGCATGCGCTGCATCCGGTTTACACGCGGCACCAGATCTTGCGTCCCGGGCTCGCCGTCATCGCGGTATGCGTGAGAGCACGAACATCGCGCACATTGCGTTTTCGGCGTCGCGATCTTTAGCGACGTCGCTGGAAAGGTCACAACGTGCAACTGCGATGGCGGGCAGTGCCATCTTCGGCATGGGGAGCCGGCATGCGAGCGCTCATACGCTTGAGGAACGCCGCAACTCGTCAGTTGCCTGGATCAAGTGGACGTTGGCAGTGCTAATGGCCGATCGAACAGCCGTGCGCTCGATCGATGCAAACACCAAGCGCTGCGTCTTCCGCGGGAGATATTCAACTCTTTCTATCCGCCGCATCATGCTGATGAAGCAGGGCATGTCCAACGTCGCTTAGAACCAGATTCTGCGTGGTGACGGGCAAAAAAAAGCCCCGGCAGTGCCGTGGCTTTTGGATGATTGGCGTCCCCACGGGGATTCGAACCCCGGTGTCCACCGTGAAAGGGTGGTGTCCTAGGCCTCTAGACGATGGGGACGCGTATCAAAACCTCGTTGTCCACTTGAGACGGCCTAATGTCTGAAGTGGTGGAGCCAGGCGGGATCGAACCGCCGACCTCCTGCATGCCATGCAGGCGCTCTCCCAGCTGAGCTATGGCCCCACGAAACTGATAACGAAATGATAGCGGCCTGTTAATGTTCGCGCAAGCGCTTTTTCATTCCGAATGAGACGGTGCGATCTCCGCCTCGGACTCAGTTGACGCCGTGCAGATCGCGCAACTGCGTCTGACGCGCGCCGAAGTACGCCGCCAGGTCGGCGATGTCCTGATCGCTGAGCGCGGTGGCCTGCGCGGTCATCAACGGGTGCTGGCGGTCACCGCTGCGATAGGCCTGAAGCGCATGCGCAAGGTAGTCGCCGTATTGGCCGCCGAGTTTGGGATAACTGGGATCGATCGGCGCATTGCCATCGGCACCGTGACAGTCCACGCAGCTCTGGCCGGTTGCCTTGCCCTTGGCATGGGCGAGTTTGTCGCCAGCGTCGGCGCGGCCGGTGGGCAGACCTGCCGACGAGCCGGAGCCGTGCTCGCCGCTGGCGTGGCCCGGATCGCCAGCGGAGTGGTCGGTGGACTCAACCTGGGATTGGGAGCAGGCCGCCAACGTAAGGGCAGCGACCAGGACGATGGCTAGACGCGGAGCGTGCAGGGCGTTCGGCATGTGGGCGCTTACTTGAGGGTGGACAGAAAGGCGGAGATGTCGGCGATGTCCTGCTCGGAAAAGCTCTGCGCCTGTGCCTGCATGGTTGGATGTTTGCGCTTGCCCTGGCGATATTCGGTCAATGCCTGGGTCAGATACTGGCTGGTCTGGCCGCCGATCTTGGGCACGCGATAACTGGGGTAGGCGTTCTTATAGCCGGTGACGCCGTGGCAGCCCTGGCAGGTATAGGCGAGCAAGCGCCCATTCGACGGGTTGCCGGTCGGCGCGGCGGGGGTTGCCACCGTGGCAGCGGGCGCCGGGGTGGCCGGCGCTGCGGGTGTGGCTTGCGGTGTTGCTGATGCGCCCCCAAACGGCAGGAAGACGACCAGAGCGAGACAAGCGGCGAGCGGCTGCGGGCGCATGGTTTCGTATCCGGAAGACTGATTGAGCGTCCGCACGTGGGGGCGTGACGGAACCGGACCGAGTATGCCTGCGAATTGGCGCGGCGCAAACCGGGTGGATAGGCCAAGTTGAATAGACCATGACCTTTGGCGCATTGGCGGAATGTGCATTTGGGTGGTCTACTTGCCTACAACACCTGTTCACGCATCCACTAGGACACGACGATGTCGCCACTCTCCTTTTTGCCGGGCCGCAGCGGAACCTGCGCCGCTGCATTGTTGATCACCACAAGCCTGTTGCTGGGCGGTTGTAAGGCTGGAGAGGGAGAGGCCAAGGCGGCCGAGGAAAAGAAGGCCGTCGATGCAGTGCCGGTGGAAATCGCCAAGGCTGCGCGCCGTGCGGTGGCCGCCAGTTACACCGGCACCGCTGCGCTGGAACCACGCGCCGAGGCGCAAGTGGTGGCCAAGACCTCGGGCGTTGCGCTGTCGGTGATGGTGGAAGAGGGGCAGAAGGTGTCGGCGGGCCAGGCGCTGGTGCGCCTGGATCCGGATCGCGCGCATCTGGCGGTGGCGCAGAGCGAAGCGCAGCTGCGCAAGTTGGAAAACAGCTATCGCCGCGCCACGCAGTTGGTGGGGCAGCAGTTGGTCAGCGCCGCAGATGTGGACCAACTTAAATTCGATGTCGAAAACAGCCGTGCGCAGCACCGGCTTGCATCGTTGGAGCTGTCGTACACCACGGTGCAGGCGCCGATCTCCGGCGTGATCGCATCGCGCTCGATCAAGACCGGCAACTTCGTGCAGATCAACACGCCGATCTTCCGCATCGTCGACGATTCGCAGCTGGAGGCCACGCTCAACGTGCCCGAACGCGAATTGGCCACGCTCAAATCGGGCCAGCCGGTGACCTTGCTGGCCGATGCGCTACCGGGCCAGCAATTCGTCGGCAAGGTGGACCGTATTGCGCCGGTGGTGGACTCGGGCAGCGGCACGTTTCGTGTGGTGTGCGCATTCGGCCAGGGGGCCGAAGCGTTGCAGCCGGGCATGTTCGGGCGCATCCGCATCGATTACGACCAGCGCAAGGATGCGTTGGTGATCCCGCGCCTGGCGTTGTTGGACGATGGCGAACCGGCTGTCTTCGTGGTGCGCAACGGCAAGGCCAGCCGCGTTCCGGTGAAACTGGGCTATGCCGAAGGGCCGTGGCTGGAAGTGCGGCAGGGCCTGAAGGAAGGCGACCAGGTGGTGACTGCCGGCAAGGTGGCGCTGCGCGACGGCACTGCGGTGCAAGTGATCGGCCAACCCGATCGCAAGCCGGTCGCGACCAAGACTGCTGCACCCGCACATGACGAGACGCACGCATGAGCGAGAACGGCAACCCGCACGGACCCGTGCACGATCCGCATGCGCCACTGCCTGGCGGCGGTGGCCTGGTGGCCTTCGCCACGCGGCGGCGTGTGACCATCGCCATGATCACCGTGACCATGCTGCTGTTCGGGCTGATCGCGTTGCGCAGCCTCAAGGTCAATCTGCTGCCGGATCTGAGCTATCCCACGCTCACCGTACGCACCGAATACACCGGCGCTGCGCCGGCGGAAATCGAAACGCTGGTGACCGAGCCGGTGGAAGAAGCCGTCGGCGTGGTTAAGAACCTGCGCAAGCTCAAGTCGATCTCGCGCACAGGGCAGAGCGATGTGGTGCTGGAGTTTGCCTGGGGCACCAATATGGACCAGGCCAGCCTGGAGGTGCGCGACAAGATGGAAGCCTTGTCGCTGCCGCTGGAAACCAAGCCGCCGGTGCTGCTGCGCTTCAATCCCTCCACCGAGCCGATCATGCGGCTGGCGTTGTCGCCCAAGCAGGCGCCGGCCTCCGACACCGATGCGATCCGCCAGCTCACCGGCTTGCGCCGCTATGCCGACGAAGACCTGAAAAAGAAGCTCGAACCAGTGGCCGGCGTGGCCGCGGTGAAGGTCGGCGGCGGGCTGGAAGACGAGATCCAGGTCGACATCGACCAGCAGAAGCTGGCCCAGCTCAATCTGCCGATCGACAACGTGATCACCCGGCTCAAGGAGGAGAACGTCAACATCTCCGGCGGTCGGCTGGAAGAAGGCTCGCAGCGCTATCTGGTGCGGACGGTCAATCAGTTCGTGGATCTGGACGAGATTCGCAACATGCTGGTGACCACGCAAAGCAGCAGCGGCAGCGCGGCCGAAGCGGCGATGCAGCAGATGTACGCCATTGCGGCGTCCACCGGTTCGCAGGCGGCGCTGGCGGCAGCGGCCGAAGTGCAGAGCACCTCGTCGTCGTCCAGCAGCAGCATTGCCGGTGGCATGCCGGTACGGCTGAAGGACGTGGCGCAGGTGCGCCAGGGCTACAAGGAACGCGAAGCAATCATCCGGCTTGGCGGCAAGGAAGCGGTGGAGCTGGCGATCTACAAGGAAGGCGATGCCAATACCGTGTCCACGGCGGCGGCGCTGCGCAAGCGCCTGGAGCAACTCAAGGCGACGGTGCCGGGCGATGTGGAAATCACCACGATCGAGGACCAATCGCACTTCATCGAGCATGCGATCAGCGATGTCAAAAAAGATGCGGTGATTGGCGGCGTGCTGGCGATCCTGATCATCTTCCTGTTCCTGCGCGATGGCTGGAGCACGTTCGTGATCAGCCTGTCGTTGCCGGTGTCGATCATCACCACGTTCTTCTTCATGGGCCAGCTTGGGCTGAGCCTCAACGTGATGTCGCTGGGCGGGCTGGCGCTGGCCACCGGCCTGGTGGTGGACGATTCGATCGTGGTACTGGAAAGCATTGCCAAGGCGCGCGAACGCGGCCTGAGCGTGCTGGATGCGGCAATCGCCGGTACCCGGGAAGTGAGCATGGCGGTGATGGCGTCCACCTTGACTACCATTGCGGTGTTCCTGCCGTTGGTCTTCGTCGAAGGCATCGCCGGGCAGTTGTTCCGCGACCAGGCGTTGACGGTGGCGATCGCGATCGCGATCTCGCTGGTGGTGTCGATGACGCTGATCCCGATGCTGAGCTCGCTCAAGGGCGCGCCGCCGATGGCGTTCCCGGACGAGCCGAGCCACCCGGATTGGCAGCCGGAGCAGCGTTGGCTCAAGCCGGTGGCGGCTGGCCGGCGTGGTGCAGGCGCGAGCGTGCGCTATGGCTTTTTCGGTGCGGCATGGGCCGTGGTGAAGGTGTGGCGCGGGTTGAGCCGCGTGGTGGGGCCGGTAATGCGCAAGGCCAGCGACCTGGCGATGGCGCCGTATGCCCGTGCCGAGCGTGGCTATCTGGCGATGTTGCCGGCGGCGTTGCGGCGGCCCTGGTTGGTGCTGGGACTGGCTGCGGCGGCGTTTATCGGGACGGTGTTTTTGGTGCCGATGCTGGGCGCGGATCTGATTCCGCAGCTGGCGCAGGACCGCTTCGAAATGACCGTCAAGCTGCCTTCCGGCACGCCGCTGGCGCAGACCGATGCAGTGGTACGCGAGTTGCAGCTGGCGCACGACAAGGACCCGGGCGTTGCCTCGCTGTACGGCGTCAGCGGTAGCGGCACGCGGTTGGATGCCAACCCCACCGAGAGCGGCGAGAACATCGGCAAGCTCACCGTGGTGATGGCTGGCGGCGGTAGCCCGGCGGTGGAAGCGGCGGCGACCGAGCGACTGCGCAGCAGCATGGTCGGGCACCCGGGCGCGCAGGTGGATTTCGCGCGGCCGGCATTGTTCAGCTTTTCGACACCGCTGGAAGTGGAACTGCGCGGCCAGGATCTGGGCGAGCTGGAACGCGCCGGGCAGAAGTTGGCCGCGATGCTGCGCGCCAACGGCCACTACGCCGACGTCAAATCGACGGTGGAAGAGGGCTTCCCGGAAATCCAGATCCGTTTCGACCAGGAGCGCGCCGGTGCCTTGGGGCTGACCACGCGGCAGATCGCCGATGTCATCGTCAAGAAGGTGCGCGGCGATGTGGCCACGCGCTACAGCTTCCGCGATCGCAAGATCGATGTGCTGGTGCGTGCGCAGCAAGCCGACCGCGCCAGTGTCGATGCGATCCGTCAGCTGATCGTCAACCCGGGCAGCAGCCGGCCGGTGCGCTTGGCAGCAGTTGCCGAGGTGTTGGCGACGACGGGGCCGAGCGAGATCCATCGTGCCGACCAGACCCGCGTGGCGATCGTATCGGCGAGCCTGAAGGACATCGACCTGGGCGGTGCGGTGCGCGAAGTGGAAACGATGGTGCGCAAGGACCCGCTTGCGGCCGGCGTGGGCATGCACATCGGCGGGCAGGGCGAGGAGCTGGCGCAATCGGTGAAGTCGTTGCTGTTTGCGTTCGGGCTGGCGATCTTCCTGGTGTACCTGGTGATGGCTTCGCAGTTCGAGTCGTTGCTGCATCCGTTCGTCATCCTGTTCACCATTCCGCTGGCAATGGTCGGTGCGGTGCTGGCCCTGCTGATGACCGGCAAGCCGATCTCGGTGGTGGTGTTCATCGGCCTGATTTTGCTGGTGGGCCTGGTGACCAAGAACGCGATCATCCTGATCGACAAGGTCAACCAGCTGCGCGAAGACGGCGTGCCCAAGCGCGAGGCGCTGATCGAAGGCGCGCGTTCACGCCTGCGGCCGATCATCATGACCACCTTGTGCACTCTGTTCGGCTTCCTCCCGCTGGCGGTGGCGATGGGCGAAGGCGCTGAGGTGCGCGCGCCGATGGCCATTACCGTGATCGGCGGGTTGCTGGTCTCGACCTTGCTGACCCTGCTGGTGATACCGGTGGTATACGACCTGCTGGATCGCCGTGCCGATGCGTATTACCTGGAGCGTGGCCGGCGCATGGCCGGGCAACGCGCGCAGGCGGCGGGCAACGCCGACGGGCTGGAGGCACTATGAGCGTTGCCGCCTTCAGCATCCGCCGGCCGGTCACCACCATCATGTGCTTCGTGTCGCTGGTGGTGGTGGGCTTGATCGCGGCGTTCCGCCTGCCGCTGGAGGCGCTGCCGGATATTTCAGCGCCATTCCTGTTCGTGCAATTGCCCTACACCGGCTCCACGCCGGACGAGGTGGAACGCAACCTGGTGCGGCCCGCCGAGGAAGCGCTGGCGACGATGACCGGCATCAAGCGCATGCGCTCGACCGCCACCGCCGACGGCGCGAACATCTTCATCGAATTCTCCGACTGGGACCGCGACATCGCCATCGCCGCATCCGATGCGCGCGAGCGATTGGACGCGGTGCGCGACGATTTCCCGGAGGATCTGCAGCGCTTCCACGTCTTCAAATGGTCCAGCAGCGACGAGCCGGTGCTCAAGGTGCGCCTGGCCAGCCAGACCGATCTGACCGGCGCGTACGACATGCTCGACCGCGAGTTCAAGCGGCGCATCGAGCGTATCCCCGGCGTGGCCAAGGTGGAGATTTCCGGTGCGCCGCCGAACGAGGTCGAAATCGCGATCGCACCGGATCGGCTCACCGCGCACGACCTCAGCCTCAACGATCTGAGCGAGCGCCTGGGCAAGCTGAATTTCTCGGTGTCTGCAGGCCAGATCGACGACAACGGCCAGCGCATCCGGGTGCAGCCAATCGGCGAGCTGCGCGACCTGCAGGAATTGCGCGAGCTGGTGCTCAATGCCAAGGGCGTGCGGCTGGGCGACATTGCCGAGGTGCGGCTCAAGCCGACGCGCATGAATTATGGGCGGCGCCTGGATGGGCGCCCGGCCATCGGCCTGGATGTCTACAAGGAGCGCAGCGCCAATCTGGTGGAGGTATCGAAGGCGGCATTGAAAGAGGTTGAAGACATCCGCGCCCAACCGGCGCTACGCGACGTGCAGGTCAAGGTGATCGACAACCAGGGCAAGGCGGTGACCTCGTCGCTGGCCGAACTGGCTGAAGCCGGCGCGGTGGGGCTGCTGCTGTCGATCACGGTGCTGTTCTTCTTCCTGCGGCATTGGCCATCGACGCTGATGGTGACGCTGGCGATTCCGATCTGCTTTGCGATCACGCTGGGCTTCATGTATTTCGTCGGAGTCACGCTCAACATCCTGACCATGATGGGCTTGCTGCTGGCAGTGGGCATGTTGGTGGACAACGCGGTGGTGGTGGTGGAAAGCATCTACCAGGAACGCGAGCGCATGCCCGATCAACCGCAGCTTGCCGCGCTGCTGGGAACGCGCAGCGTGGCCATTGCGCTCAGCGCCGGCACCTTGTGCCATTGCATCGTGTTCGTGCCGAATTTGTTCGGCGAAACCAACAACATCAGCATTTTCATGGCGCAGATTGCGATCACCATCTCGGTGTCGTTGCTGGCGTCGTGGCTGGTGGCCATCAGCTTGATTCCGATGTTGTCGGCACGCATGAAAACGCCGCCGATGGTGACCTCCGAGCACGGCGTGATTGCGCGGCTGCAGCGCCGTTACGCCAAGGTGCTGGCGTGGACGTTGGCGCATCGCGGCTGGAGCGTGGCCGGCATCATCCTGGTCAGCGCGATCAGCCTGGTGCCCATGAAGTTGACCAAGGTCGACATGTTCGGTGGCGACGGCGGCAACGAGGCCTTCATCCAATACCAGTGGAAAGGCTCGTACACGCGCGAGCAGCTGGGCGAAGAGATCGGCCGTGTCGAAAACTACCTCCAAGCCAATCGCGCCAAGTACCACATCACGCAGATCTATTCGTGGTTTAGCGAGGTGGAAGGCAGCAATACGGTGGTGACCTTCGATGCGAGCAAGGTCAAGGACCTGCCGCCGCTGCTGGAAAAAATCCGCAAGGAGCTGCCGCGCTCTGCGCGCGCCGATTACAGCATCGGTAACCAGGGCGATGGCGGCAATGGCAACCAAGGCGTGCAAGTGCAGTTGGTCGGCGATTCCACCGACGCACTGAAGGCGCTGGCCGACGATGTGATTCCACTGCTGGCGCAGCGCAAGGAGCTGCGCGACGTGCATGTGGATACGGGCGACCGCACCAGCGAGCTGGCGATTCGCGTCGATCGCGAGCGCGCAGCCGCGTTCGGGTTCAGTGCCGAGCAGGTGGCCAGCTTCGTCGGGTTGGCCTTGCGCGGCACACCGCTGCGCGAGTTCCGCCGCGGCGACAACGAAGTGCCGGTGTGGGTACGGTTCGCCGGCGCCGAGCAGAGCAAGCCGGAAGATCTGGCCAGCTTCACCGTGCGCACCAAGGATGGCCGCAGCGTGCCGTTGCTGAGTCTGGTGGAGGTGCAAATCCGTCCGGCCGCCACCCAGATCGGGCGCACCAATCGGCAGACCACGTTGACCATCAAGGCCAATCTCGCCGAAAAGGTCACGATGCCGGAAGCGCGCGCGGCGATGGAAGCGCCGCTCAAGGCGATGAGTTTTCCCGCCGGCTACAGCTACACCTTCGATGGCGGCGATTACCAGAACGACGGCGAGGCAATGAACCAGATGGTGTTCAACCTGGTGATTGCGTTGGTGATGATCTACGTGGTGATGGCCGCGGTGTTCGAGTCGCTGCTGTTCCCGGCAGCGATCATGAGCGGGGTGCTGTTCTCGATTTTCGGGGTGTTCTGGCTGTTCTGGATCACCGGTACCTCGTTCGGCATCATGTCCTTCATCGGCATCCTGGTGCTGATGGGTGTAGTGGTGAACAACGGCATCGTGATGATCGAGCACATCAACAACCTGCGCCGTCGCGGGATGGGGCGGACACAGGCCCTGGTCGAAGGTTCCCGCGAGCGTTTGCGTCCCATCATGATGACGATGGGCACTGCGATCCTGGCGATGGTGCCGATTTCGCTGACCAGCACCACGATGTTCAGCGATGGCCCGCCGTACTTCCCGATGGCGCGCGCCATCGCCGGCGGCCTGGCGTTTTCGACGGTGGTGAGCCTGCTGTTCCTGCCGACTATCTACGCAATCCTCGACGACATGAGCAGCGGCGCAGCGGCACTGGTACGCCGTGCGCGCGGCGTGCCGAAGACAACGCCAGCGAACGCCGCGTTAGAGTCTTGAAATCAACCGTGCTGAAGTCTTGAACGATGTGAGGCGCCTGAAGCCCCTCTCCCCTTGGGGCGAGAAGGCACAGCTTGCGCGCCACCGGCGCGCGTGCCTTGGAGCGCCCGCGCCGTTAGCGCGGGCCGGGGCGCGGAGCGGGGGTTGGGGTGAGGGTGCGGTTTCCCGGTTCGTGCCAAGCATGCGGCTGTCAGACACTGACTTCGGCAGCAGGCGGCAGCGCGGCCGGGCATCGGCTCTTCGGCGCGGCAGACATCCTGTCTGACGCGCCGTCGCGGCACATCCCTGTGCCGCTCTCCGCCAATCCCCGGCCACGCTGCCGCCTCTGCGAGTCGTTATCGCGTTGAGTGAGAAAAAAAGGCAGCTGATTCAGTGTTCGACTTTGGTACGTGCCAATCATCCGCCAAGTTCGCTGCACGTCTTCTGGACCTTTGACTTCGCAGCTTCAGACAAACCGCCCCGACGCCAACTATTTAGAAGCGCGCGGTTTCTTCCGCCGCTCCTAATCCGCCGCCTTCAAGAGGGACGCGAAGAGGCGCCTGCCTCAACAGCCGAGGCAACGATCAACATCTAGGTCGAGCATGCCCTGCGGCCATCGCTGCTCACCGTTCCGCCAACGCATGAAACAAAGGCGTCCGCCAGCAATCTTTCCTCGACCAAAAGCAAAGCGCCAGCAAACCCGGCGTTCCTCATTCAAAACCAAAGCGCCAGCGGATCAACTTTCCCTCGGCTCTCCAGCTTTCCCGGCAACCTGGCTTCTAAGCCGCTGGATACGCCGGCCAGCCAATCAGCCCGCCCGCACCTGCCGCACGATCGCGGCCGCCTTGGCCGAACTTTCCTTGACCTTGTCCCACTGGCCTTGCGCCAGCCAGTCCTTGGGCACCATCCACGAACCGCCGATGCACAGTACGTTCGGCTGCGCCAGGAACTCGGCCGCGTTGGCCTCGCTGATGCCGCCGGTGGGGCAGAGCTTGAGCTCGGACAACGGACCGGCCAGGCCCTTGAGCATCTGCAGGCCGCCCACGGCGGTGGCCGGGAACAGCTTGCAGACGCGGAAGCCCAGGCCCATCAGGGTCAACAGTTCGGTCGGCGTGGCTGCGCCAGGTACGGCGGGAATCGGCGCATCCGCCAGCAGGCGCGCCAGCGGTGCCGGCGTGCCCGGGGTCACCAGGAAGTCTGCACCGGCATCCACCGACTGGCGCAGTTGCAGCTCGCTGAGCACCGTGCCGGCGCCGATCACGATGTTGGGCAGTTCGCGCTTGAGCATCGCCAGCGCGTCGATCGCCACCGGCGTGCGCAGGGTCAGCTCGATCGCAGGCAGGCCGCCTTCGAGCAGCGCATCGGCGACGCGGCGCGCCTGGTCCAGCGTGTCCACGGTGACCACCGGCAAGATGCCGGCATCGCGTAGCAACTGTTCGGCGGTGTTCTGGGTCTGGGCGATCGTCATTGCAACTCCGGGTGACGGCGACCGCCGGAGCGGTCGCAGAGAGGGAAAGGGATCAGGCGTCCTTGGACTCGTGCGGTGCTGCCGCGGCAGCGGCATCGGCACCGAGTTCGTACTCGGCGTCGTAGCTCCATAGCGCGCCGTCCGGATGGGTCGGGCCGCAGGAAATCGAAATCGCGCCCTGGTCGGCGGGGCCGACAACCTGGCGGTTGATGGCGAACAGATTGCGTCCCAGGTCGTTGCCGGCAACGGACGTATTGGGTGCAACCTCGCGCGATGCCCATTCTTCGGCCGAGACCAGCACTTCCAGCGTGCCGGCTTCACCGTCCAGGCGCACGATGTCGCCTTCGCGTACGCGGCCGATCGGGCCACCGCGCGCCGCTTCGGGCGTCAGGTGGATTGCGGCCGGGAACTTGCCCGAGGCACCGGACAGGCGACCGTCGGTGACCAATGCCACCCGTCGGCCCTGGTTCTGCAGCAGGCCCAGCAGCGGCGCCATCGAATGCAGCTCCGGCATGCCGTTTGCGCGCGGGCCCTGATAGCGCAACACCACCACGAAATCGTGCGGCAGCACGCCGGCGGCGTGCAGCTTGTTGAGCACCTGCGGGGTATCGATCACCACGGCCGGTGCCTGGATGCTGCGGTGCTGCGGCTTGACGGCCGACAGCTTGATCAACGAGCGGCCGAGGTTGCCGCGCAGCAGGCGCAGCCCGCCTTGCGATTCGAAGGCATCGCCGACCGGACGCGCCACGCTGTCGTCGGCGGTGGTGGCAGTGCCCGGCACGTAGCTCACCTTGCCGTCCTGCAGGCGCGGCTCATTGACGTAGGCACGCATGCCGCCTTCCACCACGGTGGGCAGATCGTCGTGCATGTAGCCGGCGTCCATCAGCTCGCGGAACACGAACGCCGTGCCACCCGTGGCCTGGAAGCGATTCACGTCGGCTTCGCCGTTCGGGTAGATGCGCGTCAACAGCGGTACCGTCTGCGAGATCAGGTCCATGTCGTCCCAGGTCAGCACGATGCCGGCTGCACGCGCCACCGCGATCCAGTGGATGGTGTGGTTGGTCGAGCCACCGGTCGCCATCAGCGCGACCACGGCGTTGACGATGGCGCGCTCGTCGATCAGGCGACCGAATGGGCGGAAGTCCTGACCAAGCGCGGAGATCGCCAACGCGCGTGCGGTGCCTTCGCGGGTCAACGCATCACGCAACGGCAGCTCCGGATTGACGAACGAGGCGCCGGGCAGCTGCACGCCCATTGCTTCGAGCAATACCTGGTTGGAGTTGGCCGTGCCGTAGAAGGTGCAGGTCCCGGGCGAGTGGTAGGACGAGGCTTCGGCTTCCAGCAGCTCGGCGCGCGTGGCTTCGCCAGCGGCATAGCGTTCGCGCACTTCGGCCTTCTGCTTGTTCGGAATGCCCGGCGTCATCGGGCCGGCCGGCATGAAGATCGCCGGCAAATGGCCGAACGCCAGCGCACCGATCAGCAGGCCCGGCACGATCTTGTCGCACACGCCCAGGTACACCACGCTGTCGAACATGTCGTGGCTCAGGCCGATGGCTGTCGCCTGGGCGATGTTGTCGCGCGAAAACAGCGACAGCTCCATGCCCGCGCGGCCCTGGGTCACGCCGTCGCACATCGCCGGCACGCCACCGGCCACTTGTGCGGTGGCACCGAGCGCGCGGGCCGTCTCGCGGATCAGCTGCGGGTAGTGCTCGAACGGCTGATGTGCCGACAACATGTCGTTATAGGCAGTGATGATGCCCAGGTTCGGCGTGGCCGCACCGCGCAGGCGCGATTTGTCGCCCGGTTCGGACGCAGCGAAGCCGTGCGCGAGATTGCCGCAGCTCAACCGGCTACGGAACGGACCCTCACGCAGGGCGGCATCGAGACCGGCCAGATACGCCGCGCGCGAGGGAGCGCTGCGCTTGCGGATACGGTCGGTGACGGCTTGGATATTCGGATGCAGGCTCATTGGCTACCGGCTATGAGAAACGGGGGAGGGAAGGAAATGCTCTTTTAATTCCCCGCACATGGATGTGCGGGTTTTTGCGAGGGACTCGCATCACATCGGCTGTTTCGAGGGACTCGCAACAAACCACTCGCACTCAAGCACACCAGTGCACCCGCAACCGTGGACCAGGCTGCTGCAGCGCCACGCGGATGGGATATTCGTTGACATCGTCGCCTGCCAGCGCAGCCTGCAGCACGTCCAGCTTCTGCTTGCCACGCAACAGCAGCAGGCGCGTCGGAATGCTGGCAAGCCCGGCGGGCGTCAGGGTGATGCGCAACGGCCATTGGTTCGAGCCCGGGCAGCCGGTGGCATCCAGCGACGCGTACGGCTGCGGGCTGGCGAGCGCCTTGGGCAGGTCGGTGGCCCCCGGGAACAACGAAGCGGTATGCCCGTCGCCGCCCATGCCCAGCACCGCCAGGCAGGCCGGTTCGGCATGGGTGGCCTGCAGGTTGGCGGTATGCACGCATTCGGGCAGTTGCTTGCCCGGGCGAACCAGCGGGATGAAGGTCGCCGCCGGTGCGTGGGTCAGGAAGCTGTGATTCACCAGCCAGGCATTGCTGTCCTGATCCTGCGGCGAGAGCCAGCGCTCATCCACCAGGCCCACCTCCACCCGCGACCAGTCCAGCGGCCGATGGGCGAGGGACTCGTACACCGGCGCAGGCGTGGTACCGCCGGACAACAGCATGCGTGCCTGGCCGCGCCGGGAGATTTCCTGTTCCAGCAGGTCGGCCATCTCGCTGGCCACCGCCTCGGTCCACTCGGCCGGGTCGTCGTAGCGCACCAGCGCGATGCGCGGGTTGTCCTGCAGGTTCATCGCTGCTCCCCGGGGTGCTGACGTTGTGCATCCACTGCGTACGCGGCGGCGCCCAGCAGGCCGGCATGCGGGTGCATGACCGCCAGCGATGACACCTTCGACATGATCGCGGAGAAGCGGCCCTTGTGTTCGAAGCGCTGGCGAAAGCCGGAATGCTGCAGCGAATCCAGCACCTTGGGCACCAGCCCGCCGGTGAGGAACACGCCGTCCCAGGCGCCCTGCATCAACACCATGTCGCCGGCGATCGCACCGAAGATGGCGCAGAACAGATCGATGGTGCGCGACGAACGCGGGTCGCCAGCGGCCGCGCGTGCGGTGATGTCCTTGGGTTGCAGCGGGCCGGGATCGACGCCGGCGATCTCGCTGAGCGCACGATGGATGTTGACCAGGCCAGGGCCGCAGATCAGGCGCTCGTTGGACACCCGGCCGAACTGCTCGGACAGGATTTCCAGGATCCGGATTTCTTCCGGCGTGCCGGGCGGAAAGCTGACATGGCCGCCTTCGGTTTCCAGCGGAAAGCAGCGCCCATTGCGGATGATCAGGCCACCCACACCCAGGCCGGTGCCCGGGCCGATCACGCCGTAGTTGCGCGGCTGATCGATCGGTGCCGGCCGCCAGCTGGCGCCGCCCACCTGCACCACGTCCTGTGGACGCAGCAGGCTGATGGCCATTGCCTGCGCGGCGAAGTCGTTAATCAAATGCAAGGTACTGAAACCCAGCATGGTGGCGGTGCGCGTGCGCGAGATCACCCAGGGATGGTTGGTGATGCGCGCCTCGTCGCCATCCACGCGGCCTGCCACGGCGAACACGCCCTGGGTGGCCGTCACGCCGATCTGGTCGAGGTAATAGCGCGCCGCTTCGCCCAGCGAACCGAAGTCCACCACGGCGAATTCGCGCGAGGTGTCATCCAGCAACGGCACCGAAGCGTCGACATCGGCCAGCGCGAAGCGCGCATTGGTTCCGCCGATATCGGCAACCAGCACCGGCTTGGAAGGAGCGGTCATGCGTTGTTTCCCTGTGCGTCGGTGGCCGGAGGCAGGAAGTGGGCGGCGGATTCGGGACCCCAGCTGCCGGCCGGGTAGGGCTGCAGCGGCAGCGCGGCGTCTTTCCAGGCGTCGCTGACGCTGTCGATCCACGACCACGCCGCCTTGACCTCGTCGTCGCGCACGAACAGCGCCGGGTTGCCGTTGAAGGCGTCCACAAACAGGCGTTCGTAGGCGATGCGACGGTGCAGGCCGGTCGGCACCGACAGTTCCAGTTCCAGCGGCTGCAGTTCGATCGCGCCCCATTCCGGGCCAGCCAGGCTGCTCATCAGGCCGAGTTCGATGTTTTCCTGCGGCTGCAACTGGAAGGTCAGACGGTTGGGTACCGCGTTCTGACGGTCGGGGCGTTCGAACAGCCAGTGCGTCACCGGCTTGAGCGTCACCACGATGCGGGTGGAGCGCTCGGCCAGGCGCTTGCCGGTGCACAGGTGGAACGGCACCCCGGCCCAGCGCCAGTTGTCGATATGCGCGGTCACCGCGACGAAGGTTTCCACATCGCTGCCTTCGGGCGGGTGATAGGCCTGCGCCGGCTGGCCGTTGATGCTGCCGGCGGTGTAGCGGCCGCGCACGCAGTCATGCGCGGCATGCTCGGCGGTCATCGGGCGCAGGGCGCGCAGCACCTTGACCTTCTCATCGCGGATGCGGTCGGCCTCCAGCGAGGCCGGCGGCTCCATTGCCACCAGGCACAACAGCTGCAGGATATGGCTCTGCACCATGTCGCGCAGTGCGCCGGAGCGGGCGTAGTAGGCATCGCGCCCGTCGACGCCTTCGCTTTCGGCGACCAGGATCTGCACCGACTCGATGTAGGTCCGGTTCCAGACCGCTTCCAGCAGCGTGTTGCCGAAGCGCAGCGCGATCAGGTTCTGCACCGCCGCCTTGCCCAGATAATGGTCCAGGCGGAACACGCGGTCTTCGTCGATCAGCGCACCGATCGACTGCAGGATGTCGCGGGCGCTATCCGAGTCGTGGCCGATCGGTTTTTCCAGCATCAAGCGATGCGGTGCCGCCAGCGCGCCACCCAGCGCCAGGCCCTGGCAGGTGCCGATGTACAGGCCCGGCGGGATCGCCAGATAGCTCACGCACCGGCGGCTGGCCAGTTCGCGGACCGCGTTGGCCACCGAATCGGCATCGCGTAGATCCACCGAGCGATAGTCGACCCGCTGCAGCAACGTGTCGATCTGTTCGGCGGTCGCGATCGGCAATGCTTCGGTCAAACGCGGCTGCAGCACTTGGCGAAATGCATCGGTGTCGTGCGGCGACAGCGCCAATGCACGGATGCGGAAGTCCTCCGGCAGCAGGCCGTCGATGAACAGACGCAGCAGGGAGGGAAACAGATAGCGCTGGGCAAGATCGCCGGTGGCGCCAAACAGGATCAGGGTGTTGTGCATGGACCGCGTTTCAGATTCTGGAGACATCGTTATCAGCAGCTTGTCGGAAAGGCGCCGGTCGGCCGGCGGTCGGTACGTCTGTTCCTGAGCGACACTTGCGTGCGCGCAGCGGGGGGATGGACGCTGACACCCAATCCCGGATTGTTGCAGCAACTGGTGACCAGCGGTTAGCGCCATGGCGGCATAGCTGCACCTGCGTGACGGCATGCCATGCTTCGTACGGCGTGCCGCACTGCAGGCAATGACGTCCTCGCTGCCTGGCGGCATAGTCCTCCGGAGTTCGATGTTGCCATGTGAAAACGATTACATGTCAGAATAAACCAATGCATTCGTTTGCAGGTAATTCCTGGCAAGCGCATGCGGCGTCACCGCCATCGGGAGGGCCGAGGGCAGGGCGCACAACTTTACGTTGAGGCCAAACGATGGCGAAAGTGCAGTTGGAAGGTGTCCGCAAGGTCTACGACAATGGCCAGGTGGCGGTGCAGGGCGCGAGCTTCGAAGTCGCCGACGGCGAGCTGATGGTGCTGGTGGGGCCATCCGGCTGCGGCAAATCGACCCTGTTGCGCATGATCGCCGGGCTCGAAGACATCAGTGCCGGCACGCTGAAGATCGGCGAGCGCGTGGTCAACGACGTGGCGCCGAAGGATCGCGACATCGCCATGGTGTTCCAGAGCTACGCGCTGTACCCGCACATGACCGTGGCCGAAAACCTGGCGTTCGGGCTCAAGCTGCGCGGGCATCCGAAGCAGGTCATCGCCGAACGCGTCAACAACGCCGCAGAGTTGTTGGGCCTGACCCCGATGCTGGACAAGCTGCCCAAGGCGATGTCCGGCGGTCAGCGTCAGCGCGTGGCGCTGGGCCGGGCGATGGTGCGCGAATCCTCGGTGTTCCTGCTCGACGAGCCGCTGTCCAACCTGGACGCCAAGTTGCGCCACAGCGTGCGCACCGAGATCGCGCAGCTGCACCGCAAGCTGGGCACCACCATGATCTACGTCACCCACGATCAGGTGGAAGCGATGACGCTTGGCCAGCGCATCGTGGTGCTCAAGGATGGCGTGATCCAGCAGATCGACAGCCCGATGGCGCTATACGACCGTCCGGCCAATCTGTTCGTGGCCGGTTTCCTCGGCAGCCCGGCGATGAACGTGCTGCAGGGGCGTCTGGACGCGCAGGACGGCCTGCACCTGGTCATGGCCGACGGTTGGCGCGTGCCGCTGGGCGCGGCGCGGGTCGATGCGGCTTGGTTCGGCCAGGACGTGATCGTCGGCGTGCGTCCCGAGCATTTGCAGCCTTCCGACGATGCGGTACTGGGCTTCGATGCGCGCGTCGATGTGATCGAGCCGGTCGGCAACGAAATCTTCCTCAATCTCGACCATGGCGGTCAGCCGCTGGTGATCCGTGTCCCGCCGCAGAGCTTGCCGGCGGTGGGCCAGCCGTTGCGCCTGGCATTGCGTAGCGAGGCCCTGCACTTTTTCGATCCAGCCACCGGCCAGCGGCTGGAGGCGGCTTAGACCAACCGGTCAAACAGCGACCTAGCCGCCAGACGAACAGGGCCAGCGCGCGGATTGGGCGTGTAACGCTCGCCCATTGCGGTTGCTGCGCGACGTCCCGCCTGGCACGGCCCGCTAGGTTTTGCCGCTAACGCGCAAGTCCAGTCGTGAGTGCACATAGCCGGGCGCTCTGGGTGCCAGCCTGCAACACGGTGCCTGCGTCCAGCGTCAGCTCCAACGGCAATACCGCCAGCGCAAGGTTGCCGGCCACGCTCACCACTGTGCCGATCGCGCTACCGTCCAATGCGACGGCAGCGCCTGCATCCACGGCCACATCCGTTTCCAGCAGCTGCAAAGCGCGCTTGGCCTTGCCCAGAAAGTGCGTCCGCGCCACGATTTCCTGGCCCGGGTAGCAGCCTTTCTTGACGCTGTATGCCTGCAGGCGGTCCAGTGCCAACTGCTGCGGCGTCCACTGTTCGCGCTGGCCTTCGGCCAGGCGGGCGAGTCCCAGTTGCAGATCGGTCCTCCGCCACTGCGCCTCTACGCTCGGTAGTTCGATAGGCGTCGCCAATGCATCCGGGCTGTAGAGCAATAGCGTGCGCGGCAGCGCGGCGCTCCCCAGATCCAGCTCGATACGCTGCGTTCCGATATCGGCTTGCGCGGCATGTGCGTGCTCCGGCGCGACGAAGCCGCCGTAGGCAAACAGCGCGGCAGTACTGATTTTCAGCTTGCGACGGAACACGAAACGGCCGAGTTGCGCGGCGATCTCGGCCGCGTTGCCGTCCGGCAGCAGCATCAGCAAGTGTGCGTCGTCCTCACGCAGGAGTGCGAAGATGGCAATCACGCGCCCCTTCGCCGTCAGCCACGCGTTCCACTGCCACTGCCCAACCGCCAGCGCCTGTACGTCGTTGGCAAATTGGGCATGCGCAAACGCCACTGCATCCGTACCGGCCAATCGGACGTATTGCATGTCGTGCAGGGAGCCAAAACCCTGCGGAATAAGATTCAGGTTGTCAGCCACGGAAGGGGAGGACTAAAATCGTCAAGTTGTGAGAGCACTATGATAGGCCATCCAACCCCCACCCCAGCGCAGGATTCCGAGACGCAGCCTTCTTCTCAGGAGCATATTCCCGAGAAAAAGCCACTGCCGAAGGAGATTGGTGGGCGCGACGGCCCCGAGCCAACGCGCTACGGCGACTGGGAAAAAAATGGACGCTGCATCGATTTTTGAGCAGCCTTTAGCCACAGCGGCCTAGTGCCGCCCAGCCGAGAAAACGAGCCCAGCGAATGGCGATCCGCGAACGTCCTCTCTCCCCGCATCTCCAGGTATACCGCTGGCAGATACAGATGGTGACCTCGATTCTCAATCGAGCCACCGGCATCGTACTGTCCGTCGGAGCACTGGGAATTGCCGCTGCCTTGCTCGCATTGATGCTTGGTCCCGACCATTGGAATTGTTTCCGTGACCAGGCTGCAACCTGGTATGGCCAGGTCTTCCTGTTTGGCTGGACCTGGTCGTTCGCCTTCCACCTGTTTGGTGGCCTGCGCCACTTGCTGCAGGACTTCGGGCAAGGCTATGCCGTTCGCTCGTTCATCAGCATGGGCTGGCTGTCGGTGGTTCTGAGTCTTGTGCTGACCGCTGCCATCTGGGCTTACGTATTGCTGTCTGGAGGTGCCGTATGAGTCGCTACCGTACCCCGCTGAAGAATGTGCGCGGCCTGGGTGCCGCCAAGACCGGTACCGAACATTTCGTGATCCAGCGCTTGACCGCGGCCGCACTGGTGCCGCTGTCGATCTGGTTCCTGATCTTCGTGCTGAGCCTGATCGGTGCCGATCACGCTGCCGCCACCGCCGCAGTGGCCAAGCCGTGGAATGCGATTCTGCTGGTCGCCTTCCTCATTGCCTCGTTCTGGCATGCGCAGCTGGGCATGCAGGTGGTACTGGAAGACTACGTGCACGACTCGCTGCTCGCACTGATTGCGCAGACCCTCGTGCGTTTTGTTGCCGTGCTGGGCGCCATCGTCAGCGTGTTTGCCGTGGCGCGTATCGCGCTGGGCATGAGCTGAGTCGTCAGCGACCAAACAGGAACCCATAATTCGATGTCCGCTTACAAGATCACAGAACACAAGTACGACATGGTCGTGGTGGGCGCCGGTGGCGCCGGCCTGCGCGCCACGTTCGGCCTGGCCCAGAAGGGGCTGCAGACGGTCTGCCTGACCAAGGTCTTTCCGACCCGTTCGCACACCGTGGCAGCGCAAGGCGGTATTTCTGCAGCGCTGGGCAACATGGGCGAAGACGACTGGCGTTATCACTTTTACGACACCATCAAGGGCTCCGATTGGCTGGGCGACCAAGACGCGATCGAGTACATGTGTCGCGAAGCCATTCCGGCCATCATCGAACTCGAACACTACGGTGTGCCGTTCTCGCGGACCGAAGATGGCAAGATCTACCAGCGCCCGTTCGGCGGCATGACCACCAAGTACGGCGAAGGCCCGTCTGCGCAGCGTACCTGCGCCGCGGCCGACCGGACCGGCCACGCCATGCTGCATACGTTGTATCAGCAGTCGTTGGCGCACAACGCACGCTTCATGATCGAGTACTTCGCGCTCGATCTGATCTTCGACGAAGAAGGCGTTTGCCGTGGCGTGCTCGCACTGGACATGGCCGAAGGTTCGCTGCATCTGTTCCGTGCCCACGGCGTGGTGCTGGCGACCGGCGGTTACGGCCGTGCCTACTTCAGCGCCACCTCCGCCCACACTTGCACCGGTGACGGCGGCGGCCTGGTGATGCGGGCCGGCCTGCCTGTGCAGGACATGGAATTCGTGCAGTTCCACCCCACCGGCATCTACGGTGCGGGCTGCCTGATCACCGAAGGCGTGCGCGGCGAAGGCGGCATCCTGCGCAACAGCAATGGCGAGCGCTTCATGGAGCGCTACGCACCGCATTACAAGGATCTGGCGTCGCGCGACGTGGTGTCGCGTTCGATGACGGTGGAAATTCGCGAAGGCCGTGGCGTGGGCGAGCACAAGGATCACATCCTGCTCGACCTGACCCACCTTGGTCCGGAAGTGATCAACGAAAAGCTGCCCGGTATTGCCGAAAGCGCACACATCTTTGCCGGCGTGGACGTGACCAAGCAGCCGATCCCGGTGCTGCCGACCGTGCACTACAACATGGGCGGCATTCCGACCAACTTCTACGGCGAGGTCGTGCGCAAGCAGGGCGACGATGCGGATGCCGTGGTGCCGGGCCTGTATGCCATCGGCGAGGCAGCGTGCGTCTCGGTCCATGGTGCAAACCGCCTGGGTTCGAATTCGCTGCTGGACTTGGTGGTGTTCGGTCGCGCGGTCGCCAACCGCTGCGCCGAGACGGTCAAGCCCAATCAGCCGCACAAGACCCTGCCGTCCGATGCCTGCGACAAGGCCTTGGGCCTGCTGGACAAGCTGCGTCATGCCAACGGCTCCACGCCGACCGCCGTGATCCGCGACAACATGCAGCGCACCATGCAGTCGGACGCCGCCGTGTTCCGCACCAGCAAGACGCTGAAAGAAGGCGTGGACAAGATGGCCGAGATCTTCGCCACCTTCGAGGACGTCAAGGTGTCGGACCGCTCGCTGGTGTGGAATTCGGACCTGCTCGAGACCTACGAATTGAACAACCTGCTGCTCAACGCGGTAGCAACGATCAATTCGGCCGAACAGCGCAAGGAAAGCCGTGGCGCGCATTCGCACGAGGACTTCCCGGACCGCGACGACGTCAACTGGCAGAAGCACACGCTGGTGACCGTCGACGACAAGGGCAAGTGCGAGTTCGATTACCGCCCTGTGCACATGTACACGCTGAGCAAGGACGTGGACGTGGTCCCGCCGAAGCCGCGCGTTTACTGATCGATGCGCATGCAGCGACCCACCGTTGCCTTGGCATCGCCCGCCATCGCCTCTGTGCGTGGCAGCGAGTCGGTGCAGCAGTTTGGTCGTCGCATGACGCTGGAGCAGCGCCGGCACATGGCCGGCCGCTGCGCGACTGCTTCGGCAGTGGCATCCGTCATCTTTACCTTCATGCGCACGGTGCGGTTTTCGTCTGCACCGCGCATCGCCTGAGCCAACGAGAGCAGCTATGGCAGAGTTCACCCTCCCCAAGAATTCAAAGATCGGCAAGGGCAAGCATTACCCTGCAAAGGGCGCCAAGAACACGCGCACCTTCAAGGTCTACCGCTGGGATCCGGACGTCGACGCTAACCCGCGCACCGACAGCTACGAGATCGATCTGGATAAATGCGGCCCGATGGTTCTGGACGCGCTGATCAAGATCAAGAATGAGATCGACCCGACGCTGGCGTTCCGTCGCTCCTGCCGCGAGGGCATTTGCGGCTCGTGCGCGATGAACATCGACGGTACCAACACGCTGGCCTGCACCAAGGCGATTGCCGCGTGCGGCAAGTCCGAGGTGCCGATCTACCCGCTGCCGCACATGAGCGTGATCAAGGACCTGGTGCCGGATCTGACGCATTTCTACGCGCAGTACGCCTCGATCAAGCCGTGGATCCGCACCCAGACGCCGCCGCCGCCGGACCGCGAGCGCCTGCAGTCGCCGGAAGACCGCCGCAAGCTCGATGGATTGTACGAATGCATCCTGTGCGCGTGCTGCTCGACCAGTTGCCCAAGCTACTGGTGGAATGGCGAGCGGTATCTGGGTCCGGCGATCCTGTTGCAGGCTTATCGCTGGATCATCGATTCGCGCGACGAAGACACCGGTGCGCGTCTGGACGATCTGGAAGACCCGTTCAAGCTGTATCGCTGCCACACCATCATGAACTGCGCACGGACCTGCCCGAAGGGCTTGAACCCGGCGTTGGCGATCGCCGAAATCAAGAAGTTGATGATGGCGCGTCGCGCCTGATCGCACGGCAATGATTCCCCACCACGGGGAAGTGGTTCGCAGCGGCACCGGCCCTTGGGTCAGGTGCCGCTGTCGTTTTTGGCCCGCCATGCGGTGCGGTGGAGACTGAGATGGACGAACAAACCCTGCTGAAAAAATTGCGTTGGCGTTGCCGGCGCGGCATGCGCGAACTCGATCAATTGTTCGGGCGCTACCTCGATCAACGCTGGGGGCAGGCTCCCGACGCCGAGCGCGCTGTTTTCCTACAGCTACTGGATTGCGAAGACGATAAGTTGTGGCGCTGGTTCATGGGATACGAGGCTTGCCCCGATGCCGACAACGCCGCACTCATCGCCGATATTCGCGCCTTGCCGGCTTGAGTGGCGCCCCTCGCGCTGGCTGATTTGCGCGTTGAGCGTGTTGGTGGCGCTCGCCGTGTGGGCGGTGTGGCGCAGCGGCGCACCACTGTGGCTGGCCGCGTTGCTGTCGGCGTACGCGCTGCTTGCAGGCGGGCGAGCATTGCACCAGCTGTTGCGTTCGCCAGTGAGGCGAGTGCTGGTGCCATAGACGCAAACACCCGCCAGCATTGACGATGTGCAGGTGGAAGGGCTGCAGGTACGCTGGCGCGGGCCGCTTGCGGTGGTGTCGTGGAGGCGAACGGATGGCCGGCGCGAGCGCCTGCATTTCTGGCCGGACACCTTGCCGGCGCCGCAACGACGTGAACTGCGTCTGGCCGCTCAGGCCCACGCCATTTCGTCCGGGCGGCCGCTAGTGGCACCATAGCGTCCCTTTCCCGGTTGAACCGCATGTTCAAACCTATTCCGGTTGCCATCGGCCTGCGCTATCTGCGTGCCAAGCGGCGCAATGGCTTCATCTCGTTTATTTCGATGGCGTCGATCCTGGGAATCGCCCTGGGCGTGACCGTGCTGATCACCACGCTTGCAGTGATGAGCGGTTTCCAGAAGGAAATCCGCGACCGCCTGTTGCAGATGGCTGCCCACGCCACGGTCAGTGCAGAGGGTGCGCCGATGCGCGATTGGCAGCATGCGGTCGAGGTCGCCATGTCCGATCCGCGCGTGGCCGGTGCCGCGCCTTACATCGAAACCGAATCCTTATTGCAGGGGCCGCGCAAGCAGCCGGCCATCGTGCGCGGCGTGATTCCTGCCGAAGAAGGCAAGGTGTCGGTGCTGGCCAAGAAGATGCAACAGGGCTCGGTCGACAGCCTGACGCCTGGGTCGTACAACATCGTCATCGGCAAGGAGCTGGCGTTGTGGCTTGGCGTGGATGTCGGCGACAGCATCGTCGTGTTGCTCAGCGACACCCAGGCGACGCCGCTGGGCGCGATGCCGCGGCTCAAGCGTTTCACCGTGAGCGGTATTTTCGAGGCCGGATACAACGAGATCGACCGCGGCCTCGCCGTGGTGAACATGCAGGACCTGGCGCGCGTGCTGCGCATGGATGGCGTCACCGGCGTGCGTCTGCGCCTGCATGACATGGATCAGGCCTGGCCGGTGGCGCGCGATCTGGCGGTGAAGTTGCACGGCCCGTATCGGGTCAGCGACTGGACCCAGGAAAACGCCAACCTGTATCACTCGTTGAAGATGGAAAAGACCGTGATGGGCATCCTGCTGTCGCTGATCGTGGCGATGGGGGCGTTCAACCTGGTGTCCTCGCAGGTGATGCTGGTGACCGACAAGCAGGCCGATATCGCCATCTTGCGCACGCTCGGGCTGTCGCCGGGCGGGGTGATGCAGGTATTCATGGTGCAGGGCTCGTTGATCGGCTTCATGGGTACCTTCATGGGCGTGATCGGCGGCATCGTGCTGACGCTCAACCTTGAACGCATCCTCGGTGTGATCGAGACGATTTTCAGCGTCAAGTTGCTACCCGAGGACGTGTATTACATCACCGGCCTGCCGACCGATATGCAGACCCAGGACGTGGTGGTGATCACCGTGGTGGCATTGGTGATGAGTTTCCTGGCGACCTTGTACCCGGCGTGGCGCGCCTCGCGCACCCAGCCGGCGGAGGCGCTGCGTTATGAATGAGATCCGGGAAACGTCCGTGCAAACACCAGAACAGGCAACTGCGGTGATCCGCGCCGAAGCGCTGGCCAAGACCTACGCCGAAGGCAAGATGCGCACGCCGGTATTCGATGGCCTGGACCTGTCGGTGGCCACCGGCGAAACCGTGGCGATCGTGGGCGCCTCCGGCGCCGGCAAGAGCACCTTGCTGCATCTGCTCGGCGGTCTGGATATTCCCACTTCCGGCGAAGTGTATGTGGCCGGCGAGCGCATGTCGGCGCTGTCCGACGCGCAGCGTGGCAAGCTGCGTAACCAGGCGCTTGGCTTCGTCTACCAGTTCCATCACCTGCTGCCGGAATTCACCGCGTTGGAGAACGTGATGATGCCGGTGCTGTTGTCCGGCAAGGATGTTGCCGTTGCCAAAAGTCAGGCGCTGCAACTGCTGGAATCGGTCGGGCTTGGGCATCGCGTCGAACACAAGCCCAGCGAGCTCTCCGGCGGCGAGCGCCAGCGCTGTGCGGTGGCGCGTGCATTGGTCAACAGGCCAGGCTGCGTATTGGGCGACGAGCCCACCGGCAATCTCGACGACAAGACCGCGGGCACCGTGTTCGAGCTGATGCTGGAGCTCAACCGCGCCCAGCGCACCAGCCTGGTGTTGGTGACGCACGACCGCGGCCTGGCACGGCGCCTGGACCGCGTACTGGAGCTACACCAGGGCAAGCTGCGCGAATTAGCGCCGTCTGCGGTGTAAGCGCATGGCGAAGCGGTCGGCTGGCAGACCGATCGCATTGCCGATGAGCGTGGAAACTTCGGCGGGCGCCGGTGCCGTGACCGTTAGCCGAATTGGTGGCGCTTTTGCAGTGCAGTGGCAGCATACGATTGCATGCTGCGCGATTGCCAGGGCACATGCCGCTGCTCGCCGCAGGCCAATGCAGCCTGCGGCGATGCCACGGCATCGGTCAAGGAATGATGCGCAGCGCCCGCAGGCGGGTAAACAGTTCAAAGAACGAGGCGCGGCTGTCGTAGAAGTCGAGGAAGCCCAGTTCGCGGCTCTTGGTCATGTCGTTGACGCACTCGATCTCGCGGCCCAGGTCGGCATCGGTATGCCACCACGATGCAAGCCGATTGACGTCGGACTCTACCAACGCGTGTTGCGCGGCCACCTCAGCCCACAGGGCAGGTGCGGTTTGACTCATGCGTGGCTCCAGCGGTTCCGGCACAGCGGGGCAGGGCGCAGCGTCGAGTTCGAAGAACTTCGCAATCTCGCCCCACATCCAGCGCCAGCGGAACACATCGCCATTGACGGTGTTGAAGGCCTGATTGCGCGCCGCGGGGCTAAGCCCGGCCCAGGCCAGTTGGCGGCCCAGCAGCCCGGCATCGGTGAGGTCGGTGAGGCTGTTCCACTGCGCTTGCGAGCCGGGGAACACGAACGGCTGCCCGGTGTGCTTGCACAGCGATGCATACACCGCCAGCGTCACGCCCATGTTCATGGCGTTGCTGCCGTTGGCCATGCCGATCATGGTGTGCGAGCGATGTACGCTCCAGCCGAAGCCATGCTGCTGCGCATGCGCAAACAGCAGGTCTTCCAGCGTGTAGTAGAAGTTTTCGCCCGGCTGGCGCGGCTCGCTTTCGCGAAACGGCGTTTCGGCCTTGCCGCTTCCGTAATTTTCGAACGCGCCCAGGTAGTGCTTGGTGCCGGTGACCAGCGCCATGTGCTGCAACGGCGCATCGCTGAGCGCATCGCACAGGTGCCGCATCATCGCGCCATTGGCCTGGACGTTCTCGCGCTCGGTATCGCGACGGGTCCAGGTGCAGAAGAACACGTGGGTAATCGGTAGACCACGTAACGCGCTGTTGGTGCTGTCGGCGTCCAGCAAATCCGCTGCGACCGGAATGACACCGTCGTGGGGCAGTGGTCGGCGTGCGAGGCCGTACACGGTCCAGCCGTCGGTGAGCAGCACGTTGGCAAGGTTGTAACCGGAGATGCCGGTCACACCGACGATCAATGCAATGCCTTTACGCATGGGGGAGGCTCCTGAGAAACGTATTTCACCTTAGCGGCGACACCATGAAATCGGGGCGAACGCTGTGCCACAGGGCGTGCTGGGCCGTTGATCCCTCGAGCTGGCGCGGCATGCATCGTCACGCGTGCACGGTTCCACGCACTGCATCAAGTGGTTGCGTGTCGCAGTCCTTCTTTCGTATTTGCAATCAGCGACCGCCGCGGCCGTGTTCTTCCTACCCAGGCTTGGGCAGATCTCCGCTGTGCGCGGAAGGTGTCGCGATCTAAGGTGGAGACGTTGATCGATAGGGTCAGGGATGGCGACCGACAGCATGGAGGTGTCAGCGCACGCAGCGCCGCGGCAGATGGGATCGGCGGTGGCCAGTGCGGCCACGTTATTGCTGGGCGTGGCGGCGTGCGCCTGGTCGCCCATACTGCTTCCGCGCATGGTTTACGTCGTCTGCGTGTGTGTCGCGTTGCTGGGCAGCGGCGTGACGGTGTGGCTGCGCCCGCGCCGGAGTGCGCTATTGCTGGCCGGGGCAGCGACACTCTTCGGATTCGGAACGATGGGGTGGCAGGTAACCGATGCCCTGCAGTCGCAACTGCCCCCGCAGGATGAAACGCGCGATATCACCGTGCGCGGACAGATTGTCGGGCTACCGACCGCCGAGCAACGCCGTACCCGTTTTCAGCTGCGCGTGGACCAGGCGCCGGCGCAGCCGGCGGCACTGCGCGGCAAGCTCCTGCAGCTGGCCTGGTACGACGACTTTGGCGCCGAGCGCATCGGCCCGCGCGCGGCGCTACATGCAGGTGCGCGTTGGCAGCTTCGGCTCAAGCTGCGTGCGCCACGCGGCTTGCGCAATCCCGGAGGCTTCGATGCCGAGCGCCAGGCACTGGCGCAGCGCATCGCTGCGACGGGCTATGTGCGCATGCCTGCAACCGCACGCCAGATCGCGCCGCCGCAAGGCGTGGATGCGTGGCGCGAACGGATGTCGCAACGCATCGCCGGGCGTGTCGGCGGCCCTTCTGCGCCGTACCTGCGGGCGCTCGCGCTTGGAGATACCCGCGGGCTGGACGATACGGCGTGGGCAACGTTGCGCGCGACCGGGCTCAGTCATCTGATCGCCATCTCTGGATTTCATGTCGGGCTGGTCGGGGCATTCTTCGCGCTGCTGGTCGCTGGCATCTGGCGCTGGCAGCCGCGACTGGGCACATTCATGCCGCGTCTGCATGCGGCATCGATTGCCGCGCTGCTCGGCGCTGCGGCCTACGCGCTGTTGGCTGGCCTGGCGCTGCCCACGGTACGCACCGTGTTGATGATTGGGGTGGTGGCCCTCGCCAGGGTGCTGCGGCGACGCGCCTCGACCGCGCATGTCCTCTCGCTCGCCTTGTTGGCGGTGTTGCTGTGGGACCCGCTCAGCGTGCTGGTGGCTGGCTTCTGGCTCAGCTTCGCCGGCGTGGCATGGCTGGTCTGGTGCCTGCCGTCCGACAATCGCGCCATCATGCGCGGCTTCCTGTCTGCGCAGACCGTGGCCACCGTTGGCCTGCTGCCGTTGACGGTCAGCCTGTTCGGGCAGGCGTCGCTGGTCGGGCCATTCGCCAATTTGGTCGCCATTCCGTGGTGGACCTTCGTGGTGGTGCCGCTGTGCCTGTTGGGGACTGCCCTCGAAGCGATCTGCCCAGGTAGCGGCGTGTGGGCATGGCAGCTTGCCGGCTGGTGCTTTGAGCTGACCTGGCCGGGGTTCGTCTGGCTCGGGCAGACCGGGGTCGCGTTGTGGTGGGTGCCCGAGTCCGACGGGGTTGCCCTGATCGCCGCCTTGCTCGGTGCGTTCTGGCTGTTGCTGCCGCGCGCGACGCCGGGTAAATCGTTGGCGGCGCTGCTGTGGTTGCCGCTGCTCTGGCCGGATCGTGAACTGCCCGCCGCAGGCGAGGCGGATGTGCAGGTGCTGGATGTGGGCCAGGGCTTGGCGGTGCTGGTGCGCACGCAACGCCATGCGCTGTTGTTCGATACCGGTCCGGCGGTACGCGACGGGTTCGATGCTGGCGAGCGCGTGGTGCTGCCGGCGTTGCGCGCGCTTGGCGTGCGCCGGCTGGACGCCATCGTGCTCAGCCATGCCGACGCCGATCATGCCGGTGGCTATGCCGCGGTGCGCACGGGACTTCCAGTGGCACGCACGGCTGCGCCACCGGGTGCGCCGCTGGACGTCACCGCGCGTTGTCGCGCCGGGCAGCAGTGGGAGTGGGACGGGGTGCGCTTCCGCTTCCTGCATCCCGACGTGGGCTTTCCTTACCTGCGCAATCAATCCAGCTGCGTGCTGCGGGTCGAGACCGCGTCTGCGAGCGCACTGTTGCCGGGCGATATCGGCGAAGTCGTCGAGCGCCGACTGCTGCGCGGGCACGCCGCGGACCTGCGCGCCGACCTGGTGATCGTCCCGCACCACGGCAGCGCCGACGGCTCGCAAGCCGCCTTCATCGCCGCGACCGGTGCACGCCTGGCGCTGGTCTCGTCCGGTCATGGCAACAGATTCGGCCATCCGCGCGCCGAGGTCGTGCAACGCTGGAAGTCGGGCGGGGCAGAGGTGCTGGACACCGCCCAGGCGGGAGCGATCCGGGTTTGGCTCGGTGCCGGAGGCCTGCAACTGCGCGAGCGACGGCGCTGGCAGCCGCGGCTATGGGATGCTGCGGAACGGCGGCGGTCGGCTGCTATCCTATCGGTCAGCGAACAGGCGGCCGCGTTGCCGGAGGAATCAAATCGTGTTGGAGCTGGTCAAGGCAGGCGGTTGGCCGATGGTGCCGTTGCTGTTGCTGGGCGTAATCGCCCTGGCGATCGTGCTGGAGCGTCTGTGGAGCTTGCGCCGCAATGAGGTGACGCCGCCGGGCCTGGGGGAAGAGGTGCGCAATTGGGCCGCGCGCGGCAATCTGGATCCCACCCACATCGAGTCGCTGCGCCGCAATTCGCCGCTGGGCGCCTTGCTGGCCGCCGCGCTGGACGTGCGCGGCCGCCCGCGCGATGTGATTCGCGAACGTATCGAAGACACCGGCCGGCATGTGGTGCATCGCATGGAGCGCTATCTGAACGCGTTGGGCACGATTGCATCGGCCGGGCCGTTGTTGGGTCTGCTTGGTACCGTGGTCGGCATGATCCAGATGTTCTTGGGCATCCTCGATCACGGCGTAGGCGATGTGAATCAGCTCGCCGGCGGCATCGGCAAGGCGCTGGTATGCACTGCCACCGGCATGATCATCGCTGTGCCGGCATTGATGGCACATCGCTTCTTCAAGGGGCGCATCGCCGGTTACATCATCGAAATGGAGCAGGAAGCCACCTTGTTGCTGGACACCATCGATGGCCGAGTCGTGCCTGCAGCCGTCGCGCCGGCCGCAGCGGGCGCCAAGCCCGTCACGGCGAAGGGTTGACGGATGCGCATCGGCAGCGACCGAAGCCAGGACGAGCCGCATATCGACTTGGTGCCATTGATTGACGTCATCCTCGTCCTCATCATCTTTTTCGTGGTGACCACGACCTTCGACGCACGCTCCACGCTGCAATTGCAGTTGCCGACCGCCAGCGACCAGCACACCAGTGCGCCGCCGCGTTCCTTGAGCGTGCTGGTCAATGCCGATGGGCGTTATTTCATCAACGATCAGGAAGTGCTGCGCTCGGATGTGGATTCGCTCAAGCAGACCATTGCCCAGATCGCCGGCGATGACCGCGAACAGACCGTGCTGATGCGCGCCGATGCGCGGACCCCGTACCAGGCCGTGGTGACCGCGCAGGATGCGCTGGGCCAGCTCGGCTTCCGGCGCATTGCCATTGCCACCGCGCCGCCGGCCAGCGCCACCAGTACGACCGGCAAGACAAGCACCAACGGAACCCGCCAGTGACCCTCTCCACCGACCGCCCGGCGCCAGTGTCTTCCTGGCGCACGTACCGTCGCCTGCTGGCATTCGCCAAGCCGTATCGCTTGTTGCTGGTGGCCGCACTGATCGCCGCGTTGATCGAAGCGGCCGGCACCACCGGTTTTCTGGCGTTGATGAAGCCGATCACCGACGAGACCTTCATCTACAAGAACGCCGAGGTCAGCCGCTGGCTGCCGGTGCAGATCATCCTGCTGTTCGTGGTGCGCGGCGTCGCCGGCTACATCACCGACATGGCGATGGGCAAATCCGCACGCAGCATCGCGCGCGATCTGCGTATCAAGGTGATGGCCAAGTATCTGCGATTGCCAGGGTCACGCTTCGATTCGGAGCCGGTGCCGTCGATGCTGATACGCCTGGGCTCGGACTCGGACCAGGTCGCGCAGGCCGCAGTGGATGCGGTCAAGGTCATGATCCAGCAATCGCTGCAGGTGATCGGTGCGCTGGCACTGATGCTGTGGCATAGCTGGCAGGTGACATTGACCATCCTGGTGCTCGCCCCGGTGCTGGCCTGGGTGATGGACAAGGTGGCGCGGCGCTACCGCCGTATCAGCCACAGCATCCAGGAAAGCGGGGCCCAGCTGCTGCAGGCTGCCGACCAGACCTTGTCCAGCCATCAGGAGGTCAAGATCTACGGGGCCCAGCAGACCGAAATGGAGCGCTATGGCGCGCTGGCCAATCGCAACCTGCGGCTGGCAATGAAGGTCGAATCCACCCGCGGCATTTCCACCGCGACGGTGCAGATGATCGGTGCGATCGGCCTGTCGGCATTGCTGTTC
Source organism: Xanthomonas sp. NCPPB 3569 (assembly GCF_041475645.2). NCBI lineage: Bacteria > Pseudomonadati > Pseudomonadota > Gammaproteobacteria > Lysobacterales > Lysobacteraceae > Xanthomonas > Xanthomonas sp. NCPPB 3569. Next base: position 1,848,142 of record NZ_CM192969.1, on the reverse strand, counting down.
GTGGCCGGTGCGCAGGCATTGGCCGGGCGCCTGACGGCCGGCGATTTCGTGGTGCTGATGACGTCGATGCTGACCATCATTCCGGGCCTCAAGCAGCTCACCAATGTGCAGAACATGGTGCAACGCGGCCTGGCATCGGCCGAGCGCCTGTTTTCGGTGCTCGACAGCCCGGACGAGCCGGATCAAGGAACCGTGCCGCTGACGCGTGCCAAGGGCTTGATCGAATTTCGCGATGTCACGGCGCGCTACCCGGGCCAGGTCAATCCGGCGCTGGCCGATGTCAGCTTCGTCGCGCAACCGGGCACTGTCACTGCCATCGTCGGGCGTTCCGGGAGCGGCAAATCCAGTCTGATCAAGCTGATTCCGCGTTTTTACGAAGCCGAGGCAGGCCAGATCCTGCTCGACGGTCATCCGGTGCAGGCGTATGCCCTGGCGGATCTGCGCAGGCAGATTGCGCTGGTGGGCCAGCAGGTGATGTTGTTCGACGGCAGCATTGCCGACAACGTGGCGTTCGGCGAAATGCGCAACGCCGATGCCGGCCAGCTGGAGCGCGCGATCATGGGCGCCAATGCAATGGAATTTGTCGCGCAACTGCCCGAAGGTCTGCAGTCGCATGTCGGCACCAAGGGGGGGCGCCTGTCCGGCGGCCAGCGCCAGCGCCTGGCGATCGCACGCGCCATGCTCAAGGATGCGCCGGTCCTGATTCTGGACGAGGCCACCGCAGCGCTGGACAACGAATCCGAGCGCTTGGTGCAGGACGCCCTGCACAAGCTAATGCCGGACCGCACCACGCTGGTCATCGCCCATCGCCTTTCCACCATCGAGCATGCCGATCAGGTGCTGGTGATGGACCAGGGCCGGATCGTCGAGCGCGGTACGCACCACCAATTGCTGGCGCAGGGCGGCTTGTATTCGCACTTGCACGGCATGCAATTCCGCGAACGCCAGGCATGAGCAAGCGCGGCACCCGCACGCCGGGCTATTGGTACGACAACACGCCGATCCCCTTGCCGGCGCGCATGCTGGCGCCGGTCTACGGCGCTGCGATCGCATTGCGGCGGGCGCTGTATCGCCGCGGTTGGCGTAGGCGCCATGGCGTGCCGGTGCCGGTGATCGTGGTCGGCAATGTCACCGCTGGCGGCACCGGCAAGACGCCGCTGACGATTGCCCTGGTCGCAAAGCTGCAGGAAGCCGGCTGGACGCCTGGCGTTGCCAGCCGCGGCTACGGCCGCGATGACGCCGGTACCGCACGCTGGGTCGAAGCGGATACCCCGGTGGCGCTCGGCGGCGATGAGCCGGTGTTGATCGCCTGGAAGACCGGTGCGCGCGTGCGTGTCGACAGCGACCGGCTCGCTGCTGCACGGGCGCTGGTCGAGGCGGGCTGCGACATCGTGATCTGCGACGACGGGCTGCAGCATTACCGTCTGGCGCGCGATGTCGAAATCGAAGTGGTCGATGGCCAGCGGCGCTACGGCAACGGACGCCTGCTGCCTGCTGGGCCGTTGCGCGAACCGGCGACGCGGGCACGCGATTGCGATTTCCGCGTGGTCAATCTTGGCCAGGCCAGTGCAACTGCCGCACCGCAGGTGCCCGATGATGCCGGTTTCGGCGAGTGGCAGATGCGTTTGAGCATCGACAGCGTGCAGCCGATGGATGGCAAGCGTGCGCAGCCCTTGAGCATGCTTGCCGGGCAGCGCGTGCATGCGGTGGCGGGCATCGCGCATCCGGAACGTTTCTTCGCCATGCTGCGCGCGCGCGGCATTGGCGTGGTGCCGCACGCGTTTCCGGATCATCACGTCTATCGCGCCGCGGATTTCAGCTTCGGAAGCCGCCTGCCGGTGCTGATGACCGAGAAGGACGCGGTGAAATGCCGTCCGTTCGCCGACGAGTGGCTGTACAGCGTGCCACTGAAGGCGGAGCTGCCGGCTGCGTTCTGGGTGAGTCTGCTGGATCGCTTGAACAAATTGGCGAGCCGGCAGGGCGTGTGAGTGCGTCGCCGGCCGTTGTGAGCTTGCAGCTGGACGTCGCTGGCCAACCATCGTGCGCCACGCGTTGAGTACGCTCTTGCGTTTGTGATGGGGCATCCATGCTGCATGAAGTCTCGCAGTGCTTGGGCAACGGTCTACCCTAAGAGCGGTGCGCATGGCTGCAAGCCGCGCATGCAAAGGCGTTCTGAGTGCTGGTCTCGTGCAGCGCAGCGCCGACGACTACCGCGACCCCCGTTCAATCACACATCGGCATCAAACGATTCGGTTCTCTCGTTTCTCCACTTCTCATTGTCTCCAGAGCGCGCACGTATGACACCCACCACGCCTGCCGATTTCGTCGTCGCCATTCCCGCCCGTTACGCCTCCACGCGGCTGCCGGGTAAACCGCTACAACGAATCGGCGATCGCCCGATGATCCAGCATGTGGCCGAGCGTGCGTTGCTGGCGGGTGCGCGCGAGGTGTGGGTGGCCACCGACGACACGCGTATCGCCGCGGCGATCGAGCATCTTCCCGGCGTGCATGTGGCGATGACCGGCGCCGCGCATCTTTCCGGCACCGACCGCCTGGCCGAATGCGCACGCATTGCCGGCTGGGACGAGCAGACCTGCGTGGTCAATCTGCAAGGCGACGAACCGTTTGCGCCGGCTGCAGGTATCCGCGCCGTTGCAGATCTGCTGCAGCATTCCGGTGCCCAGATGGCCACGCTGGCCGCACCGGTGGACAACGCGCACGACCTGTTCGATCCCAACGTGGTGAAGCTGGTGCGCACGGCCGGCGGCGACGCGCTGTATTTCAGCCGTGCGCCGATTCCCTGGCACCGCGACAGCTTCGCCAGCCAGCGCGATAGCGTGCCTGCAGAAGGTCATTGGCTGCGCCACATCGGCATCTACGCCTATCGCGCAGGCTTCCTGCAACGCTTCGCGGCCATGCCGCCCGGCATGCTGGAGCGCATCGAATCGCTGGAACAGCTGCGCGCGATGGAAGCCGGTTATCGCATCGCCGTGGCGGTGACGCCCGAGCCGTTTCCGCCAGGCATCGATACCCCCGACGATCTGGTCCGCGCACAGATGCGTGTAGCTTCGGCATGAAGGTGCTGATCGTCTGCCTGGGCAATATCTGCCGGTCGCCGATGGGCGAGGGCACCTTGCGCGCGCAACTGGACAAGGCGCGGCTGTCGCGGCGCATCGAGGTCGATTCGGCCGGGACCGGCGACTGGCATGCCGGCGATCCGCCGGACCCGCGCGCGATCCGCTGCGCGCGCGGCCATGGCGTGGATATCTCCGGTCTTCGTGCGCGCCAGGTCAAGCACTCGGATTTCGAGCATTTCGATTGGCTGTTGTGCGCAGACGGCAGCAATCTGCGCGATCTGCAGCGGCTCGCCCCGGCGGCGCAGCGCGACAAGCTCGCCTTGTGGCTGCCCTGGGCCGGCATCGACGCGCGCGATGACATCCCCGACCCGTATACCGGCGGCATGGATGACTTCGAGCAGGTATGGCAGCTGGTCGACGCTGCCGCGCGCCTGACCGTGGCCAGACTCACCCGCGGCTAATCGCGCTTGGGCATAATCACCACATGAACGCCCAGCTCACCCAGGAACTGCCGGAATTTCCTACCTGGCTCAATGCCAGGCCCTCCACCTTGCAGGAGCATCGCGGCCGTGCGCTGGTGCTGGCGTTCGTCAACGCCAGCTCGGTGTGGTGCGCCGAACGCCTGGCCGAGCTTGCCCACTGGCAGGCGCGCAGCCCTGGCCGGCTCCAGGTGATCGTGGTGCAGGTGCCGCGTTTCGACAGCGAGCGCCTGCCGCAACGTTCGCTTAAACAACTGCGCGGACACGGCGTGAGTGCGCCGATCCTGCTCGACAAGGATTGGGAAACCTGGCGTCGCTTCGGTATCGAATCCTGGCCCACGCTGGTGCTGCTGGATGCCTACGGCCGCGAGCGGCAGCGCCTGGTGGGCGTCACCGGCGATCTGGACAAGGCGCTGACTGCCCTGTGCGAGGGCCAGCAGCCGCCGTCGGACGCCGACCTCCACGGTGTGGCCGAGCGCGAGCCCGAGCCGCATCTGGCGTTGCGTTTTCCCACCGGCTTGGCCGCGACCGAGGACCGGTTGTATGTCGCCGATACCGGCCACCACCGCGTGCTGGAGTGCACGCACAGCGGACGCGTACTGCGCCAGTTCGGGCATGGCAATGCCGATCTCATCGACGGCGGCGTCGGCGAGGCGGCATTCCGGCGTCCGCAAGGGTTGGCGTTGGAACGCGATCAGTTGTATGTCGCCGATACCGGCAACCATGCGCTGCGTCGTATCAATCTGCGCAGCGGACAGGTGGACACCTTGTGCGGCACCGGTCGCTCCGGCGAGCCGGTCGAAGGCCCCCTGGCGTCGCCCGGTGCCTCTGCGCTGAACTACCCGCAAGGTCTGGCGATCGCCGACAACCAGGTATTGATCGCCATGGCCGGCGATAACCGGATCTGGAGTTATCACCTGGGCCGCGCCGCACTGACCGCGCGCGCAGGCACCGGTGCCCTTGAAACCCGCGACGGCAGCGGCCATCTGGCTGCTTTCGCACAGCCGGCCGGTTTGGCGTCGGTGCAGCAGGTGGCCTATGTCTGCGACGGGCTGGGCTCGTCGATCCGCACCATGCAGTTGCGGGGCGATCTGGTACAGACCTTGGTTGGTGGGCAGGGTACCTGGCAGTTCGGGGATCAGGACGGTCCACGCAGCACGGCGCGCCTGCAGTTCCCACAGGCCATCGCACTGGCGGCCGATTCGCCGCTGCTATGGATCGCCGACACCGGCAATGGCCGCCTGCGCTGCCTGCGCCTGGGCGGCGGTGAATTGACAACGGTCGCGCTGCCGCGTCGTCTGCATGGCCCGGCCGGGCTGGCGGTCACCGCAGATGCGGTCTGGATTGCAGAAACCGATGCGCACGCCATCTTGCGATACGACCTTGCCAGCGGCGCACTGAGTGATGTTTCGATAGACGAATGAGCGTTAGGCCCCAAAACGATTTCGATGGAAAAGCGTTCGCTGCGCAACTGAGCACCGCGCCTGGCGTCTATCGCATGTATGCGGGCGACGACACCTTGCTGTATGTCGGCAAGGCGGGCGCGTTGCGCAAACGTGTGGGCAGCTATTTCAATGGGACGCCGAAGAACGCCCGGTTGACTTCGATGCTGTCGCAGGTCGCGCGCATGGACGTCACCGTCACCCGCAGCGAAGCCGAAGCGCTACTGCTGGAAAATCAGCTGATCAAATCGTTGTCGCCGCGCTACAACGTTTCGTTGCGCGACGACAAGAGCTACCCATACGTGCTGCTGACCCGCGAACAATGGCCCCGTATTGCCTTGCACCGCGGTCCACGCGCGGTACAAGGGCGTTATTTCGGTCCTTACACCGGCGTCACCGGTGTACGCGAAACGCTGAGCCTGATGCACAAGCTGTTCAAGCTGCGCAGTTGCGAGGACAGCGTGTTCCGCAACCGTTCGCGGCCTTGCCTGCAATACCAGATCGGGCGTTGCAGCGGCCCATGCGTGGATTTGGTGGCCGCTCCGGATTACGCCGAATCGGTACGCCGCGCCACCATGTTTCTCGAAGGCAAGAGCGATCAGCTCGGCGAAGAGATCATGCACTCGATGCAGCAGGCCAGCGAGGCACTGGAATTCGAGCGCGCCGCGCGTTTGCGCGATTTGCTCTCCTCGCTGCGCAGCATGCAGAACCGTCAGTACGTCGACGGGCGTGCAGCTGATCTGGACGTGCTGGCCTGCGCCACGCAATCCAGCCAGGCCTGCGTCTTGTTGCTGAGTTTTCGCGACGGCCGCAATCTCGGCACGCGCTCGTTCTTTCCCAAGACCAATGGGGAGGACAGCGCCGACGAAATTCTTGGCGCGTTCGTATCGCAGTACTACGCCGAGCACTCTCCCCCGCGCGAAATCCTGCTCGACCGCGAGATCCCGGAAGCCGAGCTGATCGAAGCCGCGCTCAGTACGGCCGCCGAGCACAAGGTGGCGCTGAAGTGGAACGTGCGCGGCGAGCGTGCCGGCTATCTGCTGCTGGCCACGCGCAATGCGCAGCTGACCCTGGTCACCGAGCTCACCAGCCAGAGCGCGCAGCATGCACGCAGCGAAGCCTTGCGCGAGATGCTTGGACTTGCCGAGCCGGTCAAGCGCGTGGAGTGTTTCGACATCAGTCACACCATGGGCGAGGCGACCGTTGCCTCGTGCGTGGTATTCGACGCCAGTGGCCCGGTGCGTGGCCAGTACCGGCGCTTCAATATTTCCGGCATCACGCCGGGCGACGACTACGCAGCCATGCGGCAGGCGATCGAGCGCCGCTTCCGGCGCGCCGTGGAAGAGAATGGCGTGCTGCCCGATGTGCTGCTGATCGACGGTGGCGCGGGCCAGCTGGCGCAGGCGCAGGCCGCGCTGGCCGATCTTGGGGTCGAAAACGTCTTGCTGGTCGGCGTGGCCAAGGGCGAAGAGCGCCGGGCAGGGCACGAAGCCTTGATCATGGCCGACGGCCGCGAGCTGCGGCCGGGCGCCGCGTCGCCTGCGCTGCAATTCATCCAGCAAGTGCGTGACGAAGCGCACCGCTTTGCAATCACCGGCCACCGCGGTCGCCGCCAGAAGGCGCGCATGACCAGCAAGCTCGAGGATATCCCCGGCATCGGCCCCCGGCGCCGCGCGAGTCTGCTCAAGCACTTCGGCGGCCTGGTCGGGCTCAAGGCCGCTGGCGAGGCCGAGATTGCGCGGGTGGAAGGGGTCAATGCCGCACTTGCCGCGCGAATCTACGCTAACCTGCACGGGCTGGCGCTTCCCGATGCGGCAGGCGAGGCAAGTCCGCAATGAAGTTGACCATCCCCACGTGGCTGACACTGCTGAGGATCGTGATGATCCCGGTGTTGGTCGTGGTGTTCTACCTGCCGTACACGTGGACGAATTTCGCGTCCGCCGGCGTGTTCGCGCTGGCCGCCATCACCGACTGGCTGGATGGCTGGGTCGCGCGGCGTTATCACCAATATTCCGCATTCGGCGCATTTCTGGACCCGGTCGCCGACAAGCTGATGGTCGCCGTGGCGCTGTTCCTGATTGTGCAGGGCCATCCCACGCCGTGGATGGCGTTCTGGGCAGCAGTCATCGTCGGACGCGAGATTGCCGTCTCTGCACTGCGCGAGTGGATGGCCGAAATCGGCCAGCGCGCCAAGGTACGCGTGGCGGCAATCGGCAAGATCAAGACCACCGCACAAATGGTGGCCTTGCTGTGCCTGTTGTATTCGGTCACGCCCGGGCAGATGCCCACGCATGAGATCTGGCTGGGCAATCTGATATTTCGTGCGGGCTACTGGACATTGGCCATTGCCGCCTTGCTGACGCTGTGGTCGGGGTTTCAGTATCTGCAGGCTGCTTGGCCAAGTCTGCGCGCCGACGAAAAAGCAGCGATCAGCAACAAGCCGAAAAAAATCGAAAGCAACAGTTGACAGCTATCCTGTTCGCTGTAGAATTTCGCCTCCCAAGCGGGAATAGCTCAGTTGGTAGAGCGCAACCTTGCCAAGGTTGAGGTCGCGAGTTCGAGTCTCGTTTCCCGCTCCAGATGTAGACAAGACCCCGCGTCAGGGGTCTCGTTGTTTCAAGGCAGGATGCCTTGGGTTTGATGTTTCGGCCTGGTGGTAGAGTGGTTATGCAGCGGACTGCAAATCCGCGTACGCCGGTTCAATTCCGGCCCAGGCCTCCACATCGCATGCGGTATTCCTGCCATCGACGACGACAGGGCTAGCGCAACGAAGTAACACGCTGTACAATTTCGCTCCACGCGGGAATAGCTCAGTTGGTAGAGCGCAACCTTGCCAAGGTTGAGGTCGCGAGTTCGAGTCTCGTTTCCCGCTCCAAATTCGAACCCCGGATATCGCTCGATATCCGGGGTTTTTATCGGCCGTTTTTTATTGGCCGGGGACGTTCGTTCACTAGGCGGCTGCCGTGAACTAAGAGCAGTGGCGCTGGGGTGAACGAATGCCTGTTCCAGTGTCCGATCACGCACACGTGCTTGGGTGCTTTGGACACATGCGTGTGACTGATCGCGTCGGGAAGCGTGGCGCAACGCGATGTCGCGTGTACGCCGAGATCGAGAATGCAATCCTGGGCCAGGTGACCACCACGTTGGCTGCACGATGCGAATGACTGGGCATGGACATCATGCGGGCAAGCGTCGCGCGGCGCGAAGACGAGTGCGCATGCGCCGACTCGATTACCTCATAAATACGTGCCCGGGGCGGGGGTCGAACCCGCATAGCCTTGCGGCTGAGGGATTTTAAGTCCCTTGCGTCTACCAATTTCGCCACCCGGGCATTGCGATAGCGTGCCTGATTGCGCGGCGATTGTGAATCTTTGCAGCGTACTTCCTGCACTGCCTGGCGTCTGCGGCCTGCGCTATGCTGCCGCCGCATAGCGCGCCGCCACCGGCTGCGCACCATTCAAGGAACCGCATGTCTGGCACTACGCTTCTCGCCCCCGCACAGCGGCGCATCGCCGTCATCGGCTTAGGTTATGTCGGCCTGCCGTTGGCGGTTGCGTTCGGGGAGCAACGTGACACCCTGGGCTTCGACATCGATGCGCAGCGTGTTGCGCAATTGCGCGATGGCCACGATGCCACGCTGGAGCTGGACGATGCCGAATTGGCTGCCGCAACGCAGTTGCGCTATAGCGCAAACGCTGCGGATCTGGCCGCGTGCCGCATTTTCATCGTGACCGTGCCGACGCCGATCGACAGCTTCGAGCAACCGGATCTGGAGCCGTTGCGTAGCGCCACGGCCTTGATCGCCGCCGCACTCAAGCCCGGCGACTTGGTGATCTACGAATCCACGGTTTATCCAGGAACCACCGAGGAAGTTTGCGTGCCCTTGCTCGAAGCAGGCTCTGGGCTGCGCTTCAACCACGACTTCTTTTGCGGTTACAGCCCCGAACGCGTCAATCCCGGCGATCGCCAGCGGCGTCTGCGCGACATCCGCAAGATCACCTCGGGCTCGACAGCGGACGCTGCCGATGCCGTCGATGCGCTATACACCAGCATCATCGCTGCAGGCACCTGGCGCGCTCCGTCGATGCGCGTGGCAGAAGCGGCAAAGGTGGTCGAAAACATCCAGCGCGACGTCAATATCGCGCTAGTCAACGAGTTGGCGTTGATTTTCGACAAGTTGGGAATCGACACGCTCGATGTGCTCGAAGCCGCAGGAACCAAGTGGAATTTCCTGCCGTTTCGTCCTGGCCTGGTCGGCGGGCATTGCATCGGTGTGGATCCGTACTACCTGATGCACAAATCCGAAAGCGTGGGCTATCACCCGGACCTGATCCACACCGCGCGGCAGGTCAACAATCGTGTCGGCCGACATGTGGCCGAACGCGTGTGCGGCATGCTGGCCATGCGTGGCGTCGCGCTTGCGCAGGCGAGGGTGCTGGTGCTGGGCGCCACCTTCAAGGAAAACTGCCCGGATCTGCGCAACAGCCGCGCCCTGGAATTGGTGCAGCTGCTGCAGGCCGCGGGTGTGCAGGTGGATACCTGCGACCCGTGGGCAGACCCGGCTGAAGCGCTGCAGCACGGCGGTGTGCACTTAAGCGAGACGCCGGAAGAGGGCAGCTACGATGCCGTGGTGCTGGCGGTGGCGCATGCGCAGTATCGCGACTACGACGTCGCGCGGATCGCTGCGCTCGGCAAACCGGGCGCGGTGGTATACGACGTCAAATCGGTATGGCCGCGTGCGGCAGTCAGCGATCGCCTGTAGCGCTTGGGTGGCGCTTCGCTAGCCACCTTACCGCACCGCGTGCGGCGCGTCGGCCGCTGGCGAAACAGGCGGTGAGCAGATAGCCGCCGGTTGGCGCTTCCCAATCGAGCATTTCGCCAGCGCAAAATACCCCTGGTTGTGCGAGCGCCATCAGCTGATCGTCCAGCGCCTCCAACCGCACGCCGCCTGCAGAACTGATTGCTTCGGCAAGCGGACGTGGCCGCAACAGGCGCAACGGCAACTGCTTGAGCGTGCGTGCGACCAATGCCACATCGTCGCCCGCCTGCTTGCCGAGTGCTTCGTAGAGGAGCGCCGCTTTGACGCCATCGATGCCGACCTGGCGGCGCAGATGCTCGCTGAAACTGCGTCCCTTGCGCGGCTGGGCCAGTTCAGCATGCACGCGTTCGAGCGAGCGGCCCGGAATCAGATCCAGCACGAGTTCGGCGACGCCGTGGGCGTCGATCTGCTCGCGCAGGTCCGCAGCCAAGGCGTAGATCAAGCTGCCCTCGATGCCGTTCGCAGTGGCCACGCATTCGCCCTGCAATGCGTGCTGCATGCCGTTGCCATCCTGCCAGTGCGCAACGACCGGTTTCAGCGGTGCACCTGCATGACGCTGCACGAAGTGCGCACTCCAATCGATATCGAAACCACAGTTGGCCGGCACCAGGGGCGCGACCGCGATATCGCGTTGCTGCAATGTTGCTTGCCACTGGCCGTCGGAGCCCAGCTGCGGCCAGCTGCCACCACCAAGCGCCAGCACCACTGCCTCTGCACTGCACTCCACCGTGCCGGTCGGCGAGTCGAAACGGAGTGCGCCGTTTTCAGTCCAGCCCTGCCAGCGGTGCTGCACATGAAACACGACGCCTTGTTCCTTGAGCCGGCGCACCCAGCCACGTAGCAGGGGGGCGGCCTTGCGGTCCATTGGAAAGACACGGCCGGAAGTACCGACGTAGGTCTCCACACCGAGCTCTCGCGCCCAGTCGCGCAGCGCGTCAGCATCGAAGTCCTGCAACCACGCGGAAACCGGTTGCTCACGTTCGCGATAGCGTTGCGCAAACAGCGGCATCGAATCGGAATGCGTGAGGTTCAAGCCGCCTTTGCCAGCGATCAGGAACTTGCGGCCCACCGAGCCCTTGGCCTCGTACAGATCCACCGCCAAGCCTGCCGCGCAAGCCACTTCCGCCGCCATCAAACCGGCCGGCCCACCGCCGATCACGGCCAGCCGCCGCCTGCTCAGATCAGTCATCGTCAGGTACTCAACGCGGCTGCACGCCCAGCAATTCGACATCGAACACCAGCGATGCACCGGGCGGTATCACGCCACCTGCGCCGTTGTCGCCGTAGCCGTAATCGGGCGGGATCATCAAGGTGCGCTTGCCGCCGACACGCATGCCGGCCACGCCATCGTCCCAGCCGCGGATGACCTGGTGGCCGCCGAGTACGAACTGGAACGGCTCGGCGCGATCCAGCGAACTATCGAACTTCTTGCCATGTTTGTCGGCGGCTTTTTCGTCGTAGAGCCAGCCGGTGTAGTGCACGGTGACCATTGCGCCTGGTGTGGCCTCTGCACCGGTCCCAACGGTGCGGTCGATCCGCTCGAAACTGGCGATGGTGCCGCCGGAGGGCGGCAGGGCAGGTGCGCAGCTTGCGAGCAACAGGGCGGCAATGAGCGTCAACAGAAAGCGCATGGCAGGGTCCACGGAGAAAGGCGGCCATTATCGCACCTGGCTCCCGGTATCATCGCGGCATGGCCAAGCTACTGCTCAATCTGCGCAATGTCCCCGACGACGAAGCCGACGAGGTGCGGGCGCTGATGCGCGAGCAGCGCGTGCAGATCTATGAAACGCGCCCGAGCAACTGGGGGATTTCCGCTGGCGGTATCTGGCTCAGCGACGATGCCGACTATCCGCGCGCCAAGGCGGCGATGGATGCCTACCAGGCGCAGCGCGGCGCGATTGCGCGCGCCCAGCGCCAGGAGGAACTTGCGGCCGGCACAGCGGAGACCTTTGGCGCGTTGCTGCGCAGGCGACCGGTCTTCGTGCTGGTCACGCTGATCGGCATGCTGATCGTCGCCTCGCTGGTGTTGCTGCCGTTTGTGCTGTTGCGCGGCTGAGGTCGCGGCATGACGCGGGTGCAGGTACGTTGCTGCAACGTGCTGGGTATCCCGTTCACAGCGCTCGCTAGGGGCTGCCCGCGGCCCTAAAATAGCCGCATGATTACCAATACTGCCGCCTACCAGTTCGTCACCATCCAGGGTCCGCAGACACTTGCCGCCGGCCTGCTCGCGCAGGCCGAGCAGCATGCGCTGAAAGGATCGGTGCTGGTGGCCGAAGAGGGCATAAACCTGTTCCTGGCAGGCGCTGCCGAGCAGATCGGCGCGTTCTATACCTGGCTACAGGCCGATCCGCGGTTTGCGCAGATGCGTATCAAGTACAGCGAAAGCGCGCATCAGCCGTTCGCGCGGCTCAAGGTCAAGATCAAGCCGGAGATCATCAGTTTTCGTCGCGACGATGCATCGCCGCTGCAAGGTCGTGCGCCGTCGGTGACGCCTGCCGTGCTGCGCGAGTGGCTGCGCAACGGGCATGACGATCGTGGTCGCCCGTTGGTGATGCTGGACACGCGCAATGCGCAGGAAGTGGCATACGGCACCTTCCAGGGTGCGCTGACATTGCCGATCGACAAGTTCACCGACTTGCCTGGCGCGCTGGAAACGCATCGTGGCGCGTTGGCCGATGCCACGGTGGTCAGCTTCTGCACCGGTGGCATCCGTTGCGAAAAGGCCGCACTGTGGATGCAGGCCGATGGCATGGACAACGTGCTGCAACTGGAGGGCGGCATCCTCGGCTACTTCGAAGAGGTCGGTGGCGAAGGCTACGACGGCCGCTGCTTCGTCTTCGACGAACGCGTTGCACTGGATCCCGAATTAAAACCCCTGGTGGACGCCGACCGTACCGCCTCGCCAGTGAAAATCTGACCGAGCGCGACTGCATTGCCCGATGTCACCGGTGGCTCAGGCGGCCGCATCATCGGCACACGTTGCAACATCTTGCCTTGAGACATCGCGCCACGCGCACGTAATGCATGCTCTAGTGAGGCGTCATAACGCTCTAACTTGGGCGTAATACGTCGCATCGAGCTTGCCCTGAATTATTCACGGAGATAGGCTGCACCAGCCAGCCGCTAGCGAGGACAACAAGGATGACCATCAGAGTTTTTCTGATCGACGATCATGCACTCGTGCGTACAGGCATGAAGATGATTTTGTCCAAGGAAGTGGACGTCGATGTAGTGGGTGAAGCAGAGAGCGGCGAAGCCGCATTGCCGCAGATTCGTCAACTCAAGCCGGACATCGTGCTATGCGACCTGCATTTGCCCGGCGTCAGCGGCCTGGAAATTACCGAGCGCATCGTCAAGGGCGACTACGGCACGCGGGTCATCATTGTTTCCGTACTCGAAGACGGGCCATTGCCCAAGCGTTTGCTTGAGGCAGGCGCCTCCGGCTATGTGGGCAAGGGCGGTGACGCGCACGAGTTGCTGCGCGCGGTGCGTGAAGTCGCATTAGGGCGGCGTTATCTCGGCAACACGATCGCGCAGAATCTGGCCCTTTCCAATCTGGAAGGTGGCGGTTCACCGTTCGATGCGTTGTCGCCCCGCGAACTGGAAGTGGCCTTGCTGCTGACCCAGGGCCTGCGCCAGGAAGACATCGCCAAGCGCCTGAACCTCAGCGCCAAGACCATCAACACGCACAAGGCACGCCTGTTTGAGAAGGTCGGCATCCAGGACAACATTGCGCTGGCGCGGCTAGCCAATCAATACGGTCTGACCGATCCCTCCAGGGTGCTGTGAACCGTTGCCTTGAGTGCGGCGCAGTGGTTGCGCTGCATCGCAAGGTCAGAGCGAACCACATCGTGCAGAGAGGCTCATTGCGTGCTGAGAAATGACGCGCCTCTCACTCAGCAGCGGTTGCTGGATTGCGTCAACGCACGGGTACGCGAATTAGCCTGGCCTGCTGGAGGCGCGCCAGGCGTCGAAACAGGCATTGTGTTTCCTGACGTCCCTGCAATGCGCATGAATACACGTCCGCACAGGAAGCTTTCCGCGCTGATTGTCGTCATGTGCCAGTAAATCTGGCGTCGCCGAACTCCCTGATCGAAGGTTTTTTGCAACCACTCACCACCAGTGGCGATAAACCTCGCCGCTCATGTGGAAGAACGAGGTGCGTCGATGCCTCGCCGGGATCATGACCGGCGGATGCGGCTTGGCGTTAGTGCAGGCGGGCCAAAAAAAACAGCGGCCCGAAGGCCGCTGTTTTTGATGTTGACGTGACCTGTTACCCGACCAGGCCACTCGATCCAGTCACCTGGCGATCAGTGATCGCCACGCGGCTTGTTGCTGTCGTCATCCTGCGCCTGCTCGGCTTGGTCCGATGGCGCAACCGGCTTGACTGCTTCGGACACAACTACCGTCGGCTTCGGCTTGTCTGCCTGCGAGGGCTGCGCTACTGCACGGGCTGCCGGAGCCTCGCTGGCCGAGGAGACTGCTGGCGCAGCATCGTTCGGGCCCAACGCATCAAGCATGGTGGTCTGTACCGGAGCATACGGCTTTCGCACGGGCGTGGTCTCTGCCCCTGGGCTTGCCTGCACAACCGTCGAGGTCGTTGCCACCTCGGCCGATGGCGCCTGCGAAGCAGATTGCTCGGCGTGCGGCGACGTGACCGTGACTACTGCGACCTGCGACGCGGGCGCACCTGCCGCAGGTGCCGGTAAGTCGTCAGCAGGCGTTGCAGGCGCCGTCTGCACCGGCGCTGCTTGCACCGACGGCGTTGCCACGTCCGCCGACGCATCGCGCCGCTGCTGGTCGGCCTTCGCGGCCTCGGCCTCGGCCTCGGCGGCAGGTGCAGGCGCATCTGCCGGCGCAGGCTGGTGCTGGCCGCCTGTCGCCGCATCGTTGGTCACAGGCGATGCAACAGCCAGTGCCGAAGCCGTGGCAGCAGACATCGGTGCCGTCCCGGCGGCGGGAGTCACCGCAGGTGCCGACGTGGAGGCTACAGGTGCGGAGGCTGCAACCGGGGCCGGGGCAGCGGATGCCTGCTGACCGACCGGCGCGGGGCGCTGGTCTGCAGCCTGCGATGTCGCGCTATCGGTGCTGACGGCAGTCGACGCTGTCGCAGCAAGCGCAGGCTTGGCAGGTGTGTCCGTCGCAACGGCGGGCGCAGCAGGGCGATCCTGAGCGGTGTCAGCCTTGGCAACAGGTTTTGCTGCTGGCGATTGCGATGCCGGCACGGCATTGGAAACCGGCGCGGTGGTCGAGGCTGTATCACTGCCGAGCTGTGGCTCTGCACGCTCCTTGGGAACCGGACGCGGCTTGGCGGTTGCCTGGGCTGCGGGTTCCGGCTTGGCGCGCACGGCCGGTGCCGGTGCGTCATCGTCGAAATCGAACTCCGGCTGGCCGGCGCGCGGTGCACTCGAAACATGCGCATGAGCACCGGCGTCGTCGCCTTCGCTGTCGCCATCGAGATCGCTGTCGGCATCGCTGTCCAGATCGTCGCCTTCCAGGCCATCGACGCTGGCACCGCCTTCTCCGTTGGCACCGGCGCCACGACGACGACGACGGCCACCACGACGACCGCGGCGGCGACGGCTTCCGCCTTCGCCATTGGCAGCATCGTCGCCCGCGGCATCCTGGGCCGGTACAGTCGCATTCGCGTCGGCACCGCGATCAGCGGTGGATTCGGTCACGGTGACATCGACCGGATGCGCCTGGACCGCTTCATTCGCGTTGGTCTGCGCGTTGGTGGGTGCAGCGGTATCGGCAATGGCGGACACCACGCTCGACGTGGTTGCCGTTGCGGCAGTGGAGGTCAGGGTCTGCGCCGCTGCCGTGCCCTCATCCTGGCGGGCCGGACGCGGCTGCCGCTCGGCTGGGGCGCCGTCCTGCTGTGCAGGCGCACGTGGCGGACGTGGGCTCTGGTTCTGCGGCTTGGACTTCTGCTGCTGCGGCTGCTGCTTTGGCGCCTGCGTTTCATTGCGCGGCGGCTTTGGCGCCTGCACGTGCTGCGGTGCCTGTGCGCCGTTCTGCGCGCCCTGGCCGTTGGCAGGCTGACGGCGTTCATCGCGGCGTTCCTTGTTGGCGCCGTTGCCGTTGCCACCATTGCCGCGTTGCTGGTTGCCACCGTTACCACCGCTGCGGGCATCGCGACCATCGCGGCGCTGACCGCCACGCTCGCCGCGTTCGCTGCGGGTGTTGCGGCCGGCATCGTTCTGGCGCGGACGGGGGGCCGACTCCGGGGCCGGGGCAACGGGCTCGACGCCGCCGAAGATCCGCTTCAGCCAGCCCACCACGCCGGTGGTGACCGGTGCCGGAATGGGCACGGTCACCACCGGCGCCGGCGCCGCGACAGGCGCGACCGGGGCAGGGGCCTCTTCGCGCACCGGTGCCGGTTGGCTCGGCTTGATCGACGTGACCGCCGGCGCTGCGGGAATATTCAACTGCGCCTTGGTCAGCGCATGCACCGGCAGCTTGCGCGGGGTGCCGCGCTGGTAGCTCGGCTTGCCACTTTCTTCGCCCAGTTCGTTCTCGCGCAGGCGCGTGACTTCGTAGTGCGGGGTATGCAGTTGCTCGTCGGCGACGATGATGATCGGCGACTCATGGCGCTGCTCGATTTCACGCAGCGCGCTGCGCTTTTCGTTGAGCAGGTAGTTGGCGATTTCCACCGGGGCCTGGACCAGCACCTGCCCGGTGTTTTCCTTCATGGCGTGCTCTTCGGCCACGCGGATGATCGACAGCGACAGCGACTCGACACTGCGCATGCGGCCATGGCCGTCGCAACGCGGGCACACGATCTGGCTGGATTCGCCCAGGCTCGGACGCAGGCGCTGGCGGCTCATTTCCATCAGGCCGAAGCGCGAGATACGGCCAAGCTGCACGCGTGCGCGGTCGTACTTGAGCGCGTTCTGCAGCCTGTTTTCGACTTCGCGCTGGTGTTTGGACGAGGCCATGTCGATGAAGTCGATGACCACCAGGCCACCCAGGTCACGCAAGCGCAACTGGCGTGCAACTTCTTCGGCCGCTTCCAGATTGGTCTGGAACGCGGTTTCTTCGATATCGCTGCCCTTGGTGGCGCGCGAGGAGTTCACGTCGACGGCCGTCAGCGCTTCGGTCTGGTCCACCACGATCGAGCCGCCCGAGGGCAGGCGCACGTTGCGCTCATAGGCGCCTTCGATCTGCGATTCGATCTGGAAGCGATTGAACAGCGGGATATCGTCGGTGTAGTGCTTGAGCTTGCGCAGGCTCTGCGGCATCACCTGCTTCATGAACTCCTGGGCGTCGGCGTACAGCTCCGGCGTATCGACCAGGATTTCGCCGACGTCGGCGCGCAGGTAGTCGCGCAGGGCGCGGATGATCAGGCGCGATTCCTGGTAGATCAGGAACGCCGCCGGCTTGCTCAGCGCAGCTTCGGCGATCGCCTTCCAGGTCTGCAGCAGGTAATCCAGATCCCACTGCAGTTCTTCGGCATCACGGCCGACACCGGCGGTGCGGATGATCACGCCCATGTCGTCGGGGATATCGAGCTTGTCCAGCGCTTCCTTCAGCGCGGCGCGGTCTTCGCCCTCGATGCGGCGCGAAACGCCACCGGCGCTCGGCGAATTGGGCATCAGCACCATGTAACGGCCGGCCAGCGAGATGAACGTGGTCAGGGCAGCGCCCTTGTTGCCACGCTCTTCCTTGTCGACCTGCACCACGATTTCCTGGCCTTCGCGCAGCAATTCGCGAATGGTCGCCTTGTTATGGTCGACGCCGGCCTGGAAATAGTCGCGGGAAATTTCCTTCAGCGGCAGGAAGCCATGACGCTCGGCGCCATAGTCCACGAACGCCGCTTCCAGGGAAGGCTCGAGCCGGGTGATGCGGCCCTTATAGATGTTGGACTTCTTTTGTTCCTTGGACGGCTGTTCGATGTCGATGTCGTACAGGGTCTGGCCGTCCACAATCGCCACGCGCAGCTCTTCGGCCTGCGTTGCGTTGATCAGCATTCGCTTCATTGTTGCGTTCCTCACGCGCTCTACCGCGCGGAACGCCGTGACGTTTCGCCTCTGGAACAGCTTGTCGGCCCTTCGCGCAACGCGCGGACAGGCCTGACCAGAGTTTCCAGCGCTGCAACACCACGGCAGGCCGCGGGAGCGCTTGTTTAAGTTTTATAGGTGTTTCAGGGCCGGCAGCCGCGTCCGGAAACACCGGGGCAGCGCACGGGACATGTTCAGCGCAGCGGTCAAAAACCGCCGGCGATGGCCGGGTAGGCCGGTGAGCCGCTAACATGGCCGCCCCGGGGGCGGTGGTCGCGCACTGTGCCGGAATCATCGGAAGTCAGGCTTCTGGCCAATCAACTTCCAACAAAATCAAACCCTTATCTCGCTCGCCGAGTGTAACAGAATTAAAGAGCCGGATGACCGACCCCCAGCCCCCCAAGCCACCGGCCGACCGCGTCGGCGTGCGCATTCTCAAAGTTCCGGAAGACCGTGCTGGGCAGCGGCTGGATAATTTCCTGCTTGGCCAGCTCAAGGGGGCTCCACGCAGCCTGATCTACAAGCTGGTCCGCAGCGGCCAGGTGCGGGTCAACGGCGGGCGGGCCAAGGCCGAGCGCAAGCTGGAGGGCGGCGAAGAAGTGCGGATTCCGCCGGTGCGCATCAATGAAGAGGGCGACAAGGCGGCGCCACCGTCGTCGTTCATGGCCCGGCTGGAGGCGGCGATCGTCTTCGAGGACGCGCGCCTGCTCGCCCTGAACAAGCCATCCGGGGTTGCCAGCCACGGCGGTAGCGGGATCAGCTTCGGCGCCATCGAAACCCTGCGGGCGCTGCGGCCGAACCAGAGCCTGGAACTGGTGCACCGGCTCGATCGCGATACGTCCGGCCTCTTGATCGTGGCCAAGAAACGCTCGGCGCTGACCGAGCTGCAGGCCTTGATGCGTGAAGACGACCGCGTCGACGGGCGCGGCATCACCAAGCGCTACCTGACCCTGCTGGTGGGCCGCATGCCCGACGGCGTGATGAGCGTGGACGCGCCGCTGCACATCGGACTGCGCCAGGGAGGCGAGCGGCATGTGCAGGTGAATGCGATCGGCAAGCCGTCGCTGAGCCATTTCAAATTGCTGGAACGGCGCGGCGGGCATTCCTATTGCGAAGTGCGCATCGAGACCGGTCGCACCCATCAGATTCGCGTACATGCCCAGCACCTGGGGCACCCGGTGGCCGGCGACGATAAATACGGTGAGGCGGACGTCAACAAGCGTCTACGCGACCAGCTTGGTTTGAAGCGGCTGTTCCTGCATGCCGCATCGCTGGAATTCGCACTGGATGCAGGCAAGACACCGTACGTGTTGAGCGCGCCGCTGGCGCCAGAGCTGGCCGAGGCGCTGGACCAGCTCGGTCGCTGACGCAGCCATGGCGGCTGCGCCAGCGCGCTGGCTCAGCCCTCGTGGCGGTGGTCGTGATGCTGCGGCTGCGCCGACGGATGCGGGCGCTGCTGGTGCATATCGGCCTGGTGTGTCGGAGCGGCACGCGGTGGGGCGAAGGACGCCATCCGCTGCATGTGCTGCTGCGGCTCTGCCTTCATGACCGGGCGCGGTTCGTCACGCGGGCGCGACTGCTGCGCATGTTCGGCCCGCGGCAATGCTGCGGACGCAAACTGCTGATGGGGCGGCAGCTGTCGTTGCGCTTGCACGGGCGGCTTCCATTGCGCAGATTGGGATTGCGCTCGGAACTGGCTGTCGCGGGCGTCGCGGCTGGCGAATGCATCGCGCGGCGGCATGCCAGCATGTGCGCGGCTGGCTGCAGCAGCAGCTGCCTGCTCCTGCGCTGTCCGCGGCTCTGCGCGTGCCTGCGCCATATGCTGCGGTGCGGCCTGCAAGTCATTCACCCGTGCAGGCGTTGCAGCCGATGCGAATGCCGGTGCTTGCACGCGCGGTGAACGCGGTGCGGAGGTCACTGGCTGCATCGGGTGGGCAGCAGTTGTCAGGGGCGCAGCATGCGGCGAAGGCGATGCGTTCAGCGCGACCGGGCGCCCTGGCTGCAGCATCTGCGCATTGAAATGCGGTGTGGCCAGATGCGCATAGTCGGGCGCACGATGCGGCTGGGCAGGCGAGGGCGCTGGCGTGGTGGCTCCTGCAAAGGCACCAAGCCCACGCGCGCCGGCGACTGCTGCAGGTAGAGCGGCCGCCTGCGCTGCGTGGAAGCTGGCTGGGGAGATCCCGGCCACAGGCGCAGAGATCGAAGCGGACCAATGGCGCTGATCCTGATTCACATACGCGCGCGAATCGATATAGGTATTTCGGTTGTTGATGATGGTGGTGCGCGGGGCATAGACATGGTTCTGGTAGACCACGTAATGCGGTGCGGCCGGCGGCGCGTTCCAGTCCACGCCCCAGCTGTTCCAGCCCCAGCGGTGCCAGGCAGGCGCCGGCTCGGCCCAGCCGAACCAGCCGTGGTGGTGCTCGAGCGCGCCGCCCACCAATACGCCGACGCCGAACGACACCAGGCCGGTGGTGACGACGTCGCCTTCGTCGTACCAGCGGACCGGGCGGTAGCGATACTCCCGATAGACATCGACCGGCGTGCCGTAGACCACGCCGGGGTCGTAGCGCGGGACGTACACCACGTCCGGTTGCGCCGGTTCGATGGTGATCACCTGCGAGGGCGGCGGGATGCGGCCCTCATCTAAAATGGGCGTCACCACCACATGGCGCGCCACCTGCACTTGCTGTTGCGGCGTACTGCGCAGATGGCCGCTGGCCTGGGCGCGTTGGCGCATGATCTGCACCGCGTTGAGCACATCGTTGGGGTCGTGGGCATAGGCATCGCCGAGCGCACGCGTCCAATCCAGATTGCCGGCCAGTTGGGCCACCACATCGGGAAAGGCGGTCAGTGCCTTGATGCTCGGATCCCACGATTGCGACACCGTGGCCTGGGCGCGATCGGCAGCGCTCAAGCCACTATTGCTGCGTAGCCATTCCTGTGCGGTGACCACCTGATCGGGATAGACCGATGCCGCCAGCGTTTGCGCCAGCAACTTATCTGGGAACAGGGCAATCGGCGCAACCAGTTGGTAGAGCTGGTCTGCCGTGGGCGGCGTGTAAGCCGGCGCTGCGATCGCGCTGGGAGGCGGCGGAGGCTCGGCTGCAGCCGGCGCGGGTGCGTCCGTGCGTTGACACCCGCCGAGTGCAATCGTAGCGGTGGATGCGATCGACAGCGCCAAGGCAAGGCGCCCTTGTGACCATGTGCGTTGCATACGGCACCTCGCTGTGTGTGCGTTGATGACGCGCGTACCATGCGCCGGCTTGAGTGTCTGGAACCTTTCTAAAACTTGGCTTCAGTCAACCAGGCGCGACGGTGTTCAGCAAACGTGCGGGAAACCGCATGCCGACGAAGATGCACTGCGACGCGCGCTTGAGTTCAGGCA
Source organism: Xanthomonas sp. NCPPB 3569 (assembly GCF_041475645.2). Lineage (NCBI taxonomy): Bacteria > Pseudomonadati > Pseudomonadota > Gammaproteobacteria > Lysobacterales > Lysobacteraceae > Xanthomonas > Xanthomonas sp. NCPPB 3569. The sequence continues at coordinate 1,826,934 of NZ_CM192969.1, read as the reverse complement.
GGCGGCGCGCATCGGTTTGTCATTCAAAAGCCAGCGATGGCATTGCTGAAGAAGGCTTGCAGCCGCGCACGCGGCAGAGCTTGCGGTCAGGTCATCACGAGCTGCCAGCGCACGACGCGCTTCACGGCGTTGCGAAACGGAACAACACCAGGCTGATCGCCAGCGTACCCATGCCCGAAACTAGGCCATACACAGTCTCGTGACCCTGGGCGTAGCGCTTGGCAGCCGGCAGTAACTCGTCCAGTGCCAGAAACACCATGACCCCGGAGATCAGCCCGAACACGGTGCCGAAGACCGCATCCGAGAGCACGCTGGCCAAGGCCAGATATCCGATGCCCGCACCGATCGGTTCGGCCAACCCGCTGAGCAGGCTGGCGCCCACCGCATAGAACTTGTTGCGCGTGGCGAAATACACCGGCACCGCGATCGCGATGCCTTCGGGAATATTGTGGATGGCGATCGCGAACGCCAGCGGCATGCCGACCGCCGGGCTTTCAAGCGTAGCGAAGAAAGTCGCCAATCCTTCCGGGAAATTGTGCGCGGTGATCGCGACGGCGGTCATCAGGCCGACCCGGCGGATATAGGCGCGGTTGTCTTCGCGAAAGTGCGGATCGTCGCTGGACAAACTCTGGTGCGGATTCGGCACCAGGCGGTCGATCACCATGATCAGCAGCACGCCGCCAAGAAAGGTCAGTGTGCCGAAGGTAAAGCCGAGCTTGTCGTTGTAGGCCTGGGAAAACGCGGCGATCGACTTGTTGAGGATCTCGGTGAGCGATACGTACACCATGGCGCCGCCGGCGAAGGCCAGGCCGAATGCCAACAGCCGCGGGTTGGGCTTTTTGGCAAACACCACCATGAGGCTGCCGAGCCCGGTTGCCAGCCCGGCCGCCAGCGTGACCGCAAGCGCGATCCAGAGATTGTGCGATGACACTGCAAGCATGTGGCGCGACGTCCTGGGGAAATGAAGAACTTCCTGGAGAGAGCGTGGCAACCGTAGCTCGCCAGATACCCATGCCCCTCCGCGGAAGCAGGATGGCCATGCCGCGATGACGAAGACGTCGTGTTGAAGACGAAAAGTAACGCATCCGCGCCAGCGTCAGACGCAGACAAAACACGCGCGCGCGAACAGGGCGCTGTTGCCCATGCATGGGTGTCGGTGCGCTTGTGTCGTGCAGAAACAAGGCGCCACCGACCTGCGCGGTCCTCAGCCGCCGCGGCGTGCGCGCTCCTCGATGGCGAAACATTCGTTCGGACGCGGCACCGGCGGCTTGAACGAGACCGGCACCTGGATGGTCTGCGCCACGGCCTGGCCATTGCGGGTGGCGGCCTTGAATTGCCACTCGCGCACGCGCGTCTGGGCCGCTTCGTCGAGTACGGGCTGGCCACTGCTCTGGGCCACCGAGACGTCGGTCGGCGAGCCTTGGGGGCCGACCACGACCCGCAGCACGGTGGTACCGCCGACGCCGGCGCAAGCCAGCTGCGGCGAATATTCCGGCGGAGGCGTCTTCACGGCAGCCAGCTCGGTGGGCGCGACGGTGGGCGCGGCAGCCTGCTGGGGCGACTTGCCGCAACCGCCAAGGCCGGTGGCGACGATGAGGCCGGCGAGCGCAGCGCGATACATGTTCATGCAGTGATTCCCTGGTCGTAGAGCTGCGCGGTCTTGGCCGCGCAGATGAAGTCGTTTTCGCTCAGCCCGCCCACGTCATGGGTGGAATAGCGCACCACCACGCGGTCGTAATGCACGCCCAGGTCGGGGTGGTGGTCTTCGCGGTGGGCGATCCAGGCCAGCGCATTCACGAAGGCCAGGGTGCGGTAATAGTCGGTGAAGCGGAACGTGCGCGTAAGCGCCATGCCGGCCTCGGCCAGCTCCCAGCCAGGCACCTGCGGCAGCAGCTCGGCCAGGCGCGCTTCGCCCAGCTTGTGGTCGCTGCCCTTGCGGGGGAGGCAATGGGCCTGCTCCAGGGGAATCAGATCGGTCATGACGGTCTCGCAGGGGTGGCGGACGGCGCGCCCGCCAGGATCACGGTGTTCCATGAGCGAGGGCGCTTTGAGCGGTAGAATAACCCGCATGATCCAGATATCCGACAAAGCCCAGACCTATTTCCGCAAGCTCATCGAACGCGAGGGCGTGCCCGGCATGGGCGTGCGCCTGAGCGCGGTGGACGCGGGCACCCCACGCGCCGATGCCCGGCTTGAGTTTGCCGAACCGGCGGACCTGAGCGGTGACGAATGGGCAATCGACTGCGACGGTTTCACCTTGTATGTGGTCGCTGCCAGTGTGCCGTGGATGGATGGGGCCGAGATCGACTACGTCACCCAGTCCACCGGCAACCAGCAACTCACCATCAAGGCGCCCAAGATCAAGGGCGAAGCGCCTGCAGAGTCGGCTTCGATGGTCGAGCGGGTGCGCTGGGTGGTGGAAAACGAGATCAACCCGCAGCTGGCATCGCATGGCGGGCGCGTGGCCGTGCAGGAAGTCTCCGCCGACGGCGTGGTGTTGCTGCGCTTCGGCGGCGGTTGCCACGGCTGCGGCATGGCCGACGTGACCTTGAAGCAGGGCATCGAAAAGACCTTGATGGGGCGCGTGCCCGGCGTGATTGCGGTGCGCGACGCGACCGACCACGCCACCGGCGACGCCCCCTACATTCCGCGCGACAGCGCGGCCTGATTCCGCACCACCGGTGACAACGGCTGCCGATCTGCTGCAGGCACTGCGCGCGCGCATGCCCGGCAAGCTGATTCTGGATCGGCGCACCGGCCTTCCGTATGGCTGGGGTATCTGGATGGGCAACCGCAAGCACGCGGCTGCGCCATTCAACGATGACCATGTCATGGATGTGCTGTTGGCGCGTGGGCAACCGGCTCGGCGCGATGTGGCCGGCGTTTCCCTGCTGTCGCCCTTCCAGGCATTCCGCAGCCTGTGGTGGCAGCACTGGGACCCGCGGCCGAAGGATCAGCGCCGGCAGCACTGGCTGGCGGTGCTTGGCAGTTTTCTCATCCACCTCGGTTTTATTGCGCTGCTCATCTGGGTGGTCACCGTGCGCTGGGCGCCTGACGAAACCAAACCCGGCGAGGAGTCGCGGGTGCGCATGACCTTGATTGGCGATGGGGCTGAAGTGCAGGGCGGCGGGGAAGGTCAACCTACGTCCGAGGCATCGACGCAGGCGGCGGCAACTGCGGCGTCTTCGCCGGCGCACGCAGGTGTATCGGCGGCGGAAAGCGAACCGGCTGCATCGCCAACACCGATGCCAGCGCAGCCAGCGACCGACCCTGTGGAACGCCCCGACATGGCCCAAGCACCGGAAAATGCGCCGGAACCGGTGCAAGCTGCCAGCGAACCCATCACCGCGGAGATTCCGCAGGTGACGGTGCAGGTGCCGCCGGTGACGATCGAATCGCCGCTGCAGGTCACCGAAACCCCGGTCGCCACCAACGACTTTGTCGTCCCACCGCCGCCAACCATCACGCTGACGCCGCGTGCAATCGAGCGGGCGGCACCGCAGGTCCAGGTGCGTCAACGCGACATCCAGACGGTGACCGAGCGCCCGCAGGTGCGCGAACTGCAACGTCCGGCCACTGATGTGGCGGTGCGCTCTGCCACGGCCCCAGCGGTGCGCGAGCGCGACATCGTCATCCCCGAGCGCCCGCAAATCGCCGCGCCGGCTGCACGCCTGCGTGAGATCTCGCCGACGGTGCGCATGCCTGAGGTCGCGGTGCGTCCGGCAGAGCTGCCGAACGTACCGGATCCGGCGCCTGCGCCAGTGGCGGCGGCACCTGTCGTGCCAGCGACGCCTGCGACTCCCGACCCGCGGCCGGCACCCGTGGCGGCACCATCTGCGCAGGCAGCCGCACAACCTGCACCGTCGCAGGCCAGTCCTGCCCAGTCCGAGCGTTCCAGCAGCGCGGCCGCCGCTGCATCGATGCCTGCCAAGCCAGCCGCCAGCAGTCATGCCGGCCCGGCGCCTGCCGATCGCAGCGGCGGGTGGGATGTGGCCGCCAACGCCGACGACTGGAGCAAATCCGACCGCAATCGGCAAGGCGACACGACAGGTGGCAACGCCCAGCGCAACGGCATGTTCAATGCAGATGGCAGCGTCAAGGTGGCCAGCGGGGCGGGCGATGCCGGCAAGGGTGCCGGTGACCGCGGGCCACCGGGCAGCGAGACCGATACCTGGACCCGCGACCAGATTGCGCAGGGCGGTACCTGGCTTAAACATCCGCCGTACGGCTATACGCCGACATCGCTGGACAAATACTGGATGCCGAACCAGACGCTGCTGCAGGAGTGGGTGCGGCGCGGCCTGAAGAAGATCGAGATTCCGATTCCTGGCACGACCACCAAGATCAGCTGCGTGGTGTCCCTCCTGCAACTGGGCGGCGGTTGCGGCCTGAGCGATCCCAATCTCAACGATCAACCGGCAACCGCACGCCCGCCGCCGGACGTGCCGTTCAAGCGTGAGTTGCAGGAAGACAAGGGCGCGCTGCCCCGCAACGGCGGGTAAGTGAGACGCGCGCTGACGTGTGGCGATGTCTGCCTGAGTGCAGAGATCGGCCCTGCGCCCCACATGAGCATGCCGGGCAACTGCATGCGGCATCGATCGATCGTGAGAAGAGGGCGGCAGTCATCGCGATGGCGTTTGTGCCGACGTGATGGCGCCTGCAACCGGTCGGCAGGCGCCTCGAAGGCGCGATGCAGTTTTCGGGCGTCGAGCGCGTGTCAGCGAGGACGTTTCGTCTTCAGCTGGCCTGCAGCGCTGAGCAGCCCCAGTGCCCACTCCACGCGGTCTGCCGCGGAGTCGACCAGGCGTGCCGGGTGTTCTCCCAGCAGCGCACGGAGTTGATGCGGCGCAAACACCAGATCGACGAATTGGCTTGCCAACGCAGAGGGATCGGCGGGTTGATCCGGGCCATCGAGGATCGCCTTGCGCACGCGTTGCAGCCCGCCTTCCCAGCCGATGCGGTTGACTTCCGCAGCAAGCTCCGGCGCCCGGATGGAAGTGCCGACGACCAAGCGCATCATCGCCACGGTTTGCGCCTGCAACGCATGCGCAAGTATTGCTCGACCTGCGAGCCTTAGCCGAGCCTCAAGATCCAGCGGGGCGCTGCTGGCGGCTGGCAGGGGCTGGGTCTGCACATCACGGCGAATCACTGCCTCGAAAATGGCGTCTTTGTTGGCATAGCGGGCGTAAAGGCTGGCCTTGCCCGCACCTGCCAGTCGCGCGATGTCCTCGCACGAGGTGTGCTCGAAGCCACGCTCCAGGAAGAGCTGTAAAGCCGCATCGAGGAGGCGCCGATCGACATCGCCGGCTTTATCGGGTGGCGGCCTGCCGCCTTTGGATTTTTGCTTGACTGCCTTCATCGGCGAAAAGCTACACGCCGCTTGTGTTTTCAACAACTGAACGATATCGTTCAGTTGTTCGCTGCACGATCGCTTCCGCCAGCGCAACGCATGACAGCCGAGGTAATAGGGCGCCAGTGCCTCCCTGTTGCATCGGCTGCCCGCCCCTTGGGCACACCAACCATCAAGCGAGAAGCACGTGAATACACAGACCAGTTCGCAGATTGTTGTCGCAGGTGCCACCGGCGATCTGGGTTACCGGATCGCGGCTGCACTCAAGGATCAGGGCGCGGCAGTGGTTGCACTGGTGCGGCACGGTGCAGGACAGAGCCGCGTTACGGCGTTGGAAGGGCGGGGCGTCCAGGTTCGACGCGTTGAGTTCGACGACGCCGAGCGGCTACGCGACGCGATCATGGGGGCGGACTGCGTTGTTTGCGCACTCAACGGCTTGGAAGAGGTGATGTTGGGTCAACAGGGAAAGCTGTTGCGTGCAGCGGTTTCTGCGGGCATTCCTCGCTTCATCCCATCCGATTTCTCGCTGGACTACACGAAGACGCGGCCAGGCGACAATCGCAATCTGGACCTGCGGCGCCGCTTCAGAGACCAGCTGGATGCCACCCCCATTTCGGCCACATCCGTGCTGTGTGGCGGCTTTCTGGAATTGCTTGAGGGCAGTGCGCGCCTGGTCTTACCGGGCCGCCGCGTCCTGCATTTTGGCGACGCAAACCAGAAACTCGATTTCACTGCCAAAGACGATGTCGCCAGCTACACCGCCGCGGCAGCGCTGGATCCGCAGTCTCCACGCGATCTGCGCATTGCCGGCAACAGCATTTCGCCACACGACATCGCACGTCTGCTCACCGAGCTCACGGGCGAGCGATATCGCATGCTCAGGCCAGGCGGACTCGGCACGATGTCGGCCATCATCCGTGTCGTGCGTGCACTGACGCCGACCAGCGATGACCCGTTCCCACCCTGGCAGGGCATGCAATACCTGCGCGACATGATGAGTGGACGCGGCAAGTTGTTCCCTCTGGACAATGATCGTTACGGCGCGCGCGCGTGGCAGTCGGCCCGCCAGACCTTGGCGCACACCTACGCACCGGAGGCTTGAGATGACTGACGGCATTGCACCGTTTCAAATCAACATCGCGCAAGCCGAGCTGGATGATCTCGACCAACGCCTTGGGCACACGCGTTGGCCCAGCCCGGAAACGGTGAGCGATCAAAGCCAGGGCCCACAATCGGCGCGCATTCGACGCCTGGTGGAGCGCTGGCGGACGGGCTACGACTGGCGCGCCACAGAGCGGTTGCTCAATGGCTGGAATAGCAGTCGCACCGCCATCGATGGGCTGGATATCCATTTTCTGCATGTGCGTTCGCCGGAGCCGGGCGCGCTGCCGCTGCTGTTGACGCATGGATGGTCGGGATCGATTCTGGAATTTCGCGACGTGATCGGCCCACTGAGTCACCCGGTGGCCCACGGTGGGAAGGCGTCGGATGCGTTTCATCTGGTGATCCCATCGTTGCCCGGCTTTGGCTTCTCTGGCAAACCCACTGCCCGCGGCTGGGGAGTGGAGCGAACGGCTGCGGCTTGGGTCGAACTGATGCGCCGGCTGGGGTATGGCCAGCGCTGGACTGCCCAGGGCGGCGATTGGGGCAGCGCGATCACGACCGCGCTCGGGTTCATGCAGCCGCCCGGCTTGTTGGGTATCCATCTGAACATGGTGATGTTCGACCCGAGCGCCGAAGAGATTGCCAACGCCACGCCAGCAGAGCAGCGGATGCTCGACGACGCAAAGCGCTATCAGAACGAATTTGCAGGCTACATGCGGCTGCAAAGCACACGACCGCAATCGGTGGCGTTTAGCTTGGCTGATTCACCAGCCGGCATCGCTGCGTGGCTGTACGCGCTCTTCCAGGACGTTTCCCAAAGCGATGGCGAGCCGGAAAACGTGATCGCGCTAGATCACCTCATCGACGACATCATGCTGTACTGGCTCCCCAATGCCGGGCCCAGCTCGGTGCGTTTTTACTGGGAAGCTGCGCATGAAGCCGGGACTGCGATGCCCACGCACCCAATGCCAACGCCAACCGGGATCAGCATGTTCCCTGGGGAGCAAGTGCGCATTTCCCGGCGCTGGGCAGAACGACGCTTCGCGGATCTTCGCTTTTTTGCACAAGCGCAGCGGGGCGGGCATTTTGCTGCGATGGAAAACCCGCCTGCATTGGTCGACCACCTCCGGGAAACCTTTCGATCGCTGCGGTAGAGGCCGACTCGCCGATCGGGCTCCGCAGCGGCAATCCAGTGCACCTGGCTGCGTCGAGCAATTTGACGAACGCAGGGCGGACCACTGCGAACCTGTGGAAGTTCCGCTAATGCAAGATGCGGATCGTCAGCCTGGGGGCATGCTTGGCTAGCGACCGCCTTGAAATCTAAAGGTGAAGCGTGCCGCAGCGCGGGCGGCGGTTTCCGGGGCGATGGGCGCGGGCGTGGCGTCTACCAGCGTCAACATGCCATCGGCAATCGGGACCGGGATGCCCAACGTCAGGTCAACCTGTTTGGACCAGCCACCACCCAGTACCGTCGCACGCACGATCAGTCGGCCTTCCACGATGCACTGAACATCAGCAGGGCACCGGCTGTCTTCGACGATTCGGTCGGGCCGCACTCTGGGACCATCGACTGCTGCCATCTCCCCCAGGCGCACAGGTCCCTCAACGAGATGACCCGTTGCCGGGGACGTGGTGACGCATCCGCCAAGCGACATGACGGCGAGCAATGCCACTGGCAGCAACGTGGCGCGCTGAAGTTCATCGTTGCCGGTCATCATCGTCTGGCCCGATTGAGGTTGCGGGTGGCTTTGGAGCGATGCGCGCATTGATCGCCTTTCTTCTGATGATATCGCGGGCCACGTCTTCGGCCAGCCACTGCAATGCGCCAGCGTCTTCGCTCAGCGCTCATCGGATCGACTGGCCTTCCAGCGTGGCACTGCACGCGCCGAGACGGGTTGAGCAAGCTGGCCCGTGGCCGCACATCGCCGCTATGTATAAGTAAATTGTAATGCCTGCATTGCCAATCGGTGCGTCGCGCCCTGATACTGGCGCTCGCAGCGACCTCAGGAGGAGCCGGCGCTGACGACTCTGCAGAAATGGATGTTGGAGCAGATCACCTATCGAGACGAGTTCTTGGCAAATCCACCGCTGCAGGCCATCGCTTACGTGAGCGAGGTGCGTCGCCCCATGTCGATGGGGGAGGTCGACCGGCTGCTTGTCTCTTCCAGTGCACACAACTCGCTGGCCGCCATCACTGGCGTCCTGCTCTACGACGGCGCTCGCTTCTTCCAGTATTTCGAGGGGCCGCCTGCCGGGGTGCAGCACACCTACGATCGCATCAAGCGGTCTTCGCGCCATCACGTGATCGCGGAGGTCTACAACGGCTCCATCGTCGAGCGTTACTTTCCCGACTGGCAGATGGCGTGCCGCAAAGTGCTTCCCGGGTCGATTGTCGAGCTCAGCGCACAACGCTGGTCGCGCACACGCCTTGCGCTGTGGTCTGCGGGAAAAAAGCCGGAGCCTGTGTCCCGGTTGCTGGAATTCTGGGAGGGGGCCATGCCGCCGACAGCTGATCTATGACCGAGGGCGCGTCGGCGGAGTACCCCATCGTGAGAGTGCGCAGGCTGGGAAGCTCTTGCGACTGATTGCGTGCGCCATGCCTACAGTTGTTTTGTTGCAAGCGATGTTGAAAGCGAGGTAGAGCGTTCTTTGCGGAGAATAGCCAATAGCGAGCACTTGTATCAGGCGCGTCGAGCATCCGCTTCGCTCGCATCACGATGCGGTGCACCAGGCATTGAAGGGCGCTGCCTAGGTCATCGCCCACACTGCAACAGTCAACAGGCAGTCAAGGCATGAGCGCGTTGCAGGATCTGAAAGAGGAGCTATCGCGTTTTGGAACCAGCAACGACGCGGTGGAACCCGCGCGTGGCAAACGCATGTTGAACATCACCCCAGAAACCGGCGAGCTGCTCGCCCTGCTGGTACATGCAACGCGGGCGCGGCAGGTGCTGGAGGTGGGCACTTCGAATGGCTACTCCACGCTGTGGCTGGCCGAAGCTGTCATCGCCATTGGTGGACATGTCACTACGCTGGAGCATGCCGAAGACAAGGCCGCCCTGGCGGCTGCGAACTTCGTGCGTGCCGGACTACAGGCGCACATCACGCAGGTGCTGGGCGATGCAGGTGCGTGGTTGGAGACCGCCGACGATGGCAACGTGGATCTGTTGTTCTTGGACTCCGACCGCAGCGCCTATGCACGGTGGTGGCCGCAGCTGCGCCGTGTGCTCAAGCCCGGCACCGGTCTGATGGTGGTGGACAACGCCACCTCGCACGCAACGGAGATGGCAGATTTCATGCAGGCTGTCCGCGCCGACATCCTCCTTCCGATGCAGCGACGTACCGGTCGGCAACGGACAGTTCATGGCGGTGCGGGTTGCAGACTGAAGGGCTCGCGGCGTCTGCGCGGCGGCCAAGCGCCCGACGATTCCAACTGACGCTGTTGCGCGTTGTTCTGCTGAGTCGTCGGTTCATCTCGATTCTTTCCGGCTTGATGTGACATCCGGCCGCACGATTGCTCTTCTCGGCTGAGTCCGGTTCGAGCGTATCGCAAAACCTCTGTTCGCACTCTTGAACGAACATAGACCCCGCGTGACATTGCTTGCGCGGTGTTGCGATCGGTGCTGATGATTTAAAGCCACGCTCGCATCGACAACGTGCGCCCATCGCCAGGCAGTCTTCTTTATCCAACGGCTGTTGCGGTGATGGACTTGGTCATTGGCTCACTTGGGATTGACGAGCCATCGCTTAGGTTGGCGTATGTATCAATCAGCACTGGCCCGCGACGATCTGCCGGGCACACCTTCGATATCGCCGAATCCAGTGCTCGCGCAATGCGTGCGTGAGTACGTACGACTGACGCCGCAACTTCCCAATCCTGGCGCAGGACGCACGTACGCGCGATGGCAGGCGCTGAGCAAGCTGGGTGCCGCGAGCTTGCCGCTTGCCAAAGTGCTGGAGGCGCATTACGACGCTGTGTCGATTTTTTCCGAGGCCGGCCAGCCATTACCTTCGAATGGAGCGGTGTGGGCCGTGTGGGCAGCGGGCGGGCCGCATGACACCGCAACGTACGAAGCGAACTCAAGCACGGTATCCGGTATCAAACCGTGGTGCAGCGCGGAGTTGGACGTTGTGACGCACGCATTGGTGACCGTCAGAGACGGTGATCGGCAGCCGCTTGCCGCCGTGACGCTAGCGCAGGGATGCTTCGCGCTAGATGCAAGTCAGTGGCACGGACCAGGCATGCTCGGCATTCCGACTGGCAACGGCCATTTCGCGAATGCGCCGGCAAGATTGCTCGGTGAGCCGGAATTCTATTTGCAGCGGCCGGGTTTTTGGCATGGCGGGGCAGGCATCGCGGCCTGCTGGTATGGCGCTGCCGCAGCCATTGCCGAGCATGTACGCCGCTCGCCCCGCGTGGCGAACAACCCTTTTGCGGCAGCACACCTGGGCGCCATCGACGAACAGCTGACCGGTGCACGGCTGATGCTGCAAGACCTGGCGAAGGCGATCGACGACGCTCCAACCCACAGCCATCAACTGGCTGTCATGCGGTTACGGAGCATCATGGACCGCATCTGCCGGGACGTGATCGAACGTGCCGCCTTGGCCTTGGGGCCTGTCTCACTGTGCTGCGATGCCGGGCACGCGCAGCGGTGCGCCGACCTGGCTGCCTTCGTTCGCCAGTCCCACGGCCAAAAAGACGAGCAGTGGCTGGGAGAGCAATTGCACGCAAGCGAGGTCAACCCATGGCTGCTGTGAGGGGCGAGCAAATCGCAGGGCAAGGCGTCAGCGAACAGCGCTGGCGCGCATCGCCCCAGTTGACTGCGCTGCCCACCAGCAGCCTCGAACAGCTGCTGGGCACCACCACCCGTGTCGTGGTGGTTTCTCCGCATCCGGATGACGAGGTGCTGGGATGTGGCGGGCTGCTTGCGATGGCGATCGCATCGGGAAGACAGGTCCTGATCGTCTCCGTTACCGATGGCGAAGCGGCCTATCCGCAGGACGACGCATGGCCGCCCGCGCGGCTGGCAATTGCGCGTCGTGAGGAGCTGCGTGATGCGTTGGCGTGCCTGGGCATCGATTCAGTCAGCATCGTCAGGCTGGATGCGGGAGATGGCCAGGTACGCGCGGGCGTTGACGCCCTCGGTGAGCGGCTGGCGAATCTGCTGCAACCGCGCGATGCGGTGCTGGTGACGTATGCGCGCGATGGCCACCCCGACCACGAAGCTTGTGCAGATGCGGCGAGCAACGCAGTTGCACGCTGCCGAGCGCGATTGATCCAGTTTCCGATCTGGGCATGGCACTGGGATGACCCCGACCACAGTCAGATGCTGGCGTCGGCCACGCGTCTGGTGCTTTCTGCCGATGCGCACGCTGCAAAGATGCAGGCGATGTCCGCGTTCAAGACGCAGACCGGTCACGTCACGCCTGCGCTGCGCAACCCCATCCTTCCCGACTGGGCGCTGGCCAGGTTTCGGCGCGATTTCGAGGTCTATCTCCCATGAACGCCCAGGCCAATGCCGATTATTTCGACAGCATCTATCAGCAACACGATCCGTTCGGCTATGCGACACGTTGGTACGAAAAACGCAAACGCGACATCCTGCTGGCAACCTTGCCCAGGCAGGCGTTTGCACGCGGATGGGAACTGGGGTGTTCCAACGGCGAAGCAACCTGTGGGCTCGCTGCACGCTGCGAGCGCTTGCTGGCAACCGACATCTCGGCCGCTGCGGTACAACAGGCCAAGCAACGCGTAGGGGAGCGAAGTAACGTCGAAATCGTGCAGGCCTGCCATCCGCAGCAGTGGCCGGTGGGAAGTTTCGACCTGATCGTTCTGAGCGAGATCGGCTACTACCTCGCCGCTTCCGAACTCGACGAGCTGATCGCGCGCCTGCAACAGGCGCTGACGCCGGAGGGACTGCTGGTCGCCTGCCACTGGAAGCATCCTTTCGAACAGGCACAACAAGATGGCATCGCGGTCCATGCCTGTATCGCCCGACGGCTCACCTTGCCGCTGAATTATCGCTATGAAGACAGCGATTTCCTGCTGGAAGCGTGGACCGCGCAACCGTTGTCGGTGGCACAACACGAAGGCTTGCGATGATCGCCGTCATCATTCCCGCGCATAACGAGGCCGAGTGCATGGCGGCCTGCCTCGCATCGGTGTTTCGCGCCGCATCGCATCCCGAATTGCACGAACCTGTGGAGGTGATCGTCGCAGTGGACCGTTGCACGGATGCAACCGCAGAGCTGGCACTGGCGTTGGGCGCGCACGTGATCGACGTACCCGCACCCGGCGGTGTCGGCAGTGCGCGGGCGGCCGCAGCCTCCAAGGCCATTGCACTGGGCGCCGATTGGCTGGCCGTGACCGACGCCGATTCGCGCGTCCCGGCCGATTGGCTGGTGGAACAGCGCAGAGCCGACGCGGATGTGTTCTGCGGTGTCGTGCAGGTGGAGGATTGGCTGGACTATTCCGATGAGGTGCGCTGCAGGTTCGAACAGAGCCAGGCAACCGGACAAGGTCATGGTCGCATTCATGGCGCCAACCTCGGTGTGAGCACCGCGCTCTATCAACAATGCGGTGGGTTCTCTGCGTTGACCTGCAGCGAAGACGTTGCGCTGGTCCACGCGCTGCAGGCGATCGATGCAGCGATCGCCTGGTCGCCACGCTCGGTGGTGTGGACCAGTGCCCGCAGGCAGGCACGGGCAGTCGGCGGTTTCTCTGATTTTTTGAAACAGTTGGAAGCCGCGACCTGCGTGCCTGCGTAGCGGCTGGCGCAATGCTCGGAACTGTCTTTTAGAAACGTCATCGCCCTGCCGCATGGATTCGGATTCGTTCAGCAGGCGCCCCTGGCCAGAGGGTTGTTCGCTTCAACCATTACAGTGCTACGGGCTGGCCAGACCAGCGATTTGAAGTGCATCCGCGCCTTCTGCATCGCCGCAGTCGAACCACGGCCTGTCGCCGCCCAACGCCTGACACCTGCTAACCGGCTGTCGACCTCATCTGCACGAGACGTGGACGAAGCGTGCGCCACCATGCCGAACCGACACACAAGGTGCGACATGGCCAAGCCAACGTTGTTCTTCCTGCATGCGCTTGGCGCCAGCCGGCATGAGTGGAGCCGTGTCATCGCGCGGTTTGGTAGTCGCTTCGACTGTATTGCGCTGGACATTCCTGGATTCGGCGATGCGCCTGCGCTGGACCACTTCGACACGAACGCGCTTGTCGACTGGTTCAGCGCTGAAGTCATCAAGCGGCAATCGGCATGCTGGTTTGCAGTGGGGCATAGCATGGGCGGAAAGATCGCCACGTTGACGGCAGCTCGGGCGCGCGACGGTGTGGCGGGCCTTGCCGGTCTGGCGGGCGTGGTGCTGGTTGCTGCATCGCCGCCAGCACCCGAACCGATGCAGGAATCGCGACGGCGCACCATGCTTGCCTGGTTCGAAGCAGGGCAGCCCACGCGCATGGAGGCTGCACAGTTCGTGGATGCCAACTGCGCCTCCCCGCTGCCTGATGAACTCAGGGACGCCGCGATCAACGACGTTCTGCGCACCGCCCCCAGTGCATGGATGGCATGGCTCGCACACGGCAGTCGCGAAGACTGCACCGCCCAGGCCGGATGCATCGGCGTGCCGGCAGTGATTGTCGCAGGCGGCCAGGATGGCGATCTGGGCGAGACTGCGCAGCGGCACTTGAACGCTCCGCACTATGCGCATGCGCAGCTCGCCACCGCGGCCAACGCGGCGCATCTGATTCCCTATGAACAACCGCAGGAACTGGCGCAGTTGATCGAAGCGCATGTAGAGCGCTGCATTGAGAACTGCCTGCCTGAGGACTTCATTGCCTTGCTGAACTCCGAGCGCGTGGCGCCGCGTATGCGCAAGATCTTGCTCGCCCGGCACTCTGGTCCACCGGCTTCGGGCAAGGGCGTGTTGAGCTCGCGGCAGTTGAATGTGCTCGCGGCCGTGGCTGCACGCGTGCTGGATGGTGCGGGCGATGCGGCGCAGATTGCGCGGCGTATCGATCTGCAGCTTGCAGAAGGCACGGGAGATGGTTGGCGGTATGCAGACTTGCCAGACGATTGCCTGGCGATTGCGCTCGGCCTGGATGCACTCGATTCATTGGCAGGCGGCTTTGCCGAACAGTCGGCACAGGACCAGGATCGTTGGCTGCAGGAGATCGCGCATGCGATGGTAGGCAACAACTCTGCGCATGGCCTGGATGCCGGGCAATTCGCGCATTGGTTCGAGGATGTACGTGCGGATGTGGTGCGCACCTGGACCAGCCTTCCCGCCACCATGGCCGCGCTGGGCTACGACGGTTTTGCCGTCGGCAACGACACCGGCAATGGCCCCGTGGGCTACGTGGAAACCGCAGCAGGCCGGCATGAACACTGGCAACTGCGTATGCCCGAGACTGCCCAATGAGCAACGCTGGTGGCCAGGACAGCGTCGATGTGGTGGTGGTCGGCAGCGGAGCGGGGGGCGGCCCGCTTGCAGCGCGGCTTGCACAAGCGGGGGTTTCGGTGGTCGTGCTGGAAGCCGGCGCGGCATTTACGCCGGAGTCGCATCTTCCCGATGAGTTGACCACCGGCATCTATTGGATGGACGAGCGCTTGAGCGGCGGGCAAACGCCTACTGCGTTCGGTCCGAATAATTCGGGCTCCGGGCTCGGCGGTTCGACGTTGCATTGGGGCGCGTTCTGCCCTCGGCCGGACAAGCGCGATCTCAGCCTTCGCACCCAAACGGGGAAGGGCGCCGATTGGCCGATCCCGCACCATGAGCTGGTCTCTTACGTGCGTCGCGTGGAGACCTTCATCGGGGTCTCCGGTCCCGTGCATTACCCATGGGACCCCGAGCGCAGCTATGCCTATCGGCCACCGCAACGCAATGCATCGGCCATCGCCATGGAGCGCGGCTGCAGCGCGCTTGGCATCCTGACCACCGACGCACCGGCCGCGTTGGTCACCCGGCCACATCAGCAGCCACATTGGGGCCAACGTGCAGCGTGCAACAACTGTGGTGCCTGTCACCAGGGCTGCAGCAACGCCGCCAAGGTGAGCGTGGACACCACATGGCTTCCGCTGGCCAGAGCGCATGGCGCGCAATTGCGCACCGACAGCCGGGTGATCGATCTGGAACGCGACGGACGCGGCGTAGTGACCGCGGTGATCTACCGCCAGCAGGGGCGGGAGCATCGCCAGCGCTGCAGCACCGTTTTCCTGTGCGCAGGTGGTGTGGAGACACCGCGCCTGTTGCTTAACTTGGAGCTGGCCAACTCCAGCGGGCAGGTGGGCCGCAATTTCATGGCGCACGTGGCAACCCAGGTATGGGGTCAGTTCGACGCAGACATGCGCATGAATCGAGGCTACCCGTCTTCGCTCATCACCGAAGACATGGTGCGCCCGGCCGATGCCAACTTCATCGGCGGCTATCTGGTGCAGAGCCTGGGCGTACAGCCGATCACGCTCGCCAACACGCTGGCACGCGGTGCCAGCATGTGGGGCAGGGATCTGGTCGCAACGCTGCTGCGCTACAACCGCCTGGCCGGTATCGGCATCAATGGCGAATGCCTGCCGCAGGACGCCAATCGCCTGACCTTGTCCGACGAGCGGGACGCCTTCGGCCAGCGCAAGGCGCGCATCGATTTCAGCTATGGCCCCAACGAGCAGGCCATCGACACCCATGCGCGCGCAGTGCTTCGATCGATCTGGCAGGCCGCTGGCGCCCGCAATATCTTCGCGGCTGCGCGCTCGGCCCACACGCTCGGTACCTGCCGCATGGGGACCGATCCTGCACAGGCCGTGGTCGATCCCGATGGCCGCAGCTTCGACGTACCGAATCTCTACATTTGCGACAACTCGGTGTTTCCCAGCGCACTGGCAGCCAATCCGGCCCTGACCCAGATGGCACTCGCGCTGCGTACCGCAGAGCGTTTCCTCGCGCGCTAGCGGCACCTGCGCCACCACGTATTCAACGACCAGGAGCTCAACATGGATCTCGGAATCAAACAGCGGATCGCCCTCATCAGCGGCGGCGACTCCGGCATGGGCAAGGAGACTGCGCGCCAGCTGCTCGAAGCCGGTGTGCGCGTGGCGATCACCGATCTTCCCAACGGCACGCTCGACCAGGCGGTGGCCGAGTTATCCGGACTGGGAGAGATCATCGCCATCGAAGGCGATGTGACGCAGGAGCAGGACGTTACCCGCATCTGGGGATGTAAGCCGGAACCCCAGAAAATTCCGTCACCCGTCACCCGTCACCCGTCACCCGTCACCCGTCACCCGTCACCCGTCACCCGTCACCCCTCACCCCAATTCCAACCCCGCCACGAGCGCATCCAGATCGATCAAGTTGCCGTTACTTTGGAAGGTGTAGTGCCCGTTCAGCAGGATGTGTCGCCACGCCGCCGGTGACATCTTCGTGATCAGCAGCACGGCTTTGGCGTTGCCGCTGGCCTGGTACTTCGTCAACAGGCGCGACAGGATCGCCGAGTTGTAGTAGATGATGGCGTTGGCCATCAGCCGTGCGCATTGGTTGCTGATTTCGATTTCGATGTCTGTGTGCCCGGTCAGCTCCTTCTTGCCGCCGACCTGGGCGATGGTCGAGCGTAGCTGGTGGTAGGACTCAATGCGATTCTGCGAGCGGTGCGCGCTGCGTTCCCGTTGCGGGTCGCGCAGGTAGCGCAATGTGTAGATGCTGCGCACCAGCTTATCGAACTCGAAGATGGCGCGCCGCGTCGGGTTCGGCGCGGTGTACGTGCATAGCTTGCGGATCAGGGTGCCCTGAGTCATTTCCTTCAGGCCCAGCGTGGCGACGATCCGGTCGATGTTGCTCTTTTCGCTGACGATGAGTTGCCGATCGATTTGGCCGACCGGTCGGATCAGGCACGTCTCGTACAACGCCGGTTCGTCGGCGCAATACAGATCCTGCAATTGGGCGTCCAAATCGGTGAAGCGCGGCTCGAAGCGCAGTCCGAACCAGTGCAGGATGGCGAAGTTGGCCTTGTTGACGCTGTGCATATCGCCGGTAATCGCCGTTGGCACGATATCCGACGTGTTGCGATACCAGATGTCAAACACGTGGTGCCCTTCGTATTCGTGAGCACCGATTAGGTATCCGTTGAGCGGAACATGGTTGCACAGCAGCGTATAGGCGACGACACCCTTGCCGCGGCCGAAGTATTTGCGCGAGTAGCGCGCTTTCACGGTCGGACGCTCGACGCCGAATTTCTGGCCATCGACCGCACCGTACAGCGCGCCTAGGTCGAACGAGTAATGCGGGAAGATCGGCAGCACGGCGATGGCGTTGCTGATGCAGTCGTTGGCCGCGTGCAGCGATGCTTGCCGTAGGTATTGCTGGTAGGTGCTCTCCAGCACGTGGTACGGGATGTCGCTGGTACGCGCCATGACCAGATTGCCGTGGTTCATTGCCTGGGCAATGATGACTGCCATCAGGCTGTCAGCGTCGGCCACCTTCTTGGCATAGCGTGGTTGCAACGGAGTGAGCGCCGACAAGAATTGACACTGACCGTTGACATAGCGGAACACGTCGGCCACGTCGCAAAATGGCAGTTGCTCGTAGAGTGCCTGCTCATGCGCCTTGTGGTTCTCGCTCTTGGGCTTGCGCCACGTCAGCGTCTGCGTGGCCTTGCCGTAGTCGAGGTGCTTCAGCTTGCCCTGCTTCAGCTCACGGTTGAACGCCAACCACTGCGTTCGCAGTTCTGCCGTCAGTGCAATGAGTTGGGCCTCGATCGGTTCGCGCAGGAACGGGATGTCCATCGGAGCCAGTACATCGGCGTTATCATCGAGCGACACCAACTCGTCAGAGAGGTGCCGATGTTGCAAGCTGTCGTCGAGATAGAGTTCGCCCGACTGGAAGCGCTTCCTGACCTGGCGGTACAGCCAGAACTCGTAGCGGTCTGCGTGCAGGCCGGTCGGCTTGCTGTCGGCGTCGAAGGTCAGCAAGTACGGTCGCAACCGTTTCGGCAACGTCGCTGTTGGACATTCGACGAGCGGACGTTGCGACAGGCGCTGCTGTTTGGCGAACACACTCTTGGCCCAGATCAGTGCTGCCAGCCACGGGTTGCTGGGGTCGGTGCCGGCAAGGTCGAGCGCGACATACAGCGGTCGCAGATGACGGCGCATGCGTTCGGCCAGCCCGTCCACCGCCTGCCAATGCAGGGCCAGCTTGCTCGCTGGTTTGATGCTCATACGATGGCCGACGAGCTGAAGCGCGTCTTTCGGTATGATCTTGTACGCCCGCTGCCGCACGTTGCCGAACGGTGTGGTGTCGGCCACCGTATCGTCGACATAGAGCAACAGCAGGCGTCCGACTCGTGGCGTTTCCTGCTGACGCCGTACCTGCTCGGCGACGAAGGATTGCTTGGCGCCGGCACGACTTTCATCCTCTAGTCGCTTCATGTGATAGGCCATGGCATCGACCAGGTTGTCGGTGAGTTGCCGATAGCGCAGCCAGGCGTAGCACAGCAGGTAGAGATGGGTCTGGTCCGGCTTGAGGTTTCGCAGGTCGTGGACGGTATAGAAGTTCGCCAGGCTCGCGTAGTAACGCACGTTCTGTTGCGAGATGCCCAGCTTGGGCAACAGCGTCTTGGCGATCCCGTGCAGCGGCTCCAAAATGGTGCGCTTCTCGCGTTCACGGGCCATCTGACGCCAGCCGAAATCTTTGGCGTCTTGCCGGAGCACCGCCAATTCGGACAGCGTGTTGTCTCGTACCAAAAGCTGGGATAGCGCGGCTTTGGCCGAATCATCCAGCACTTCGGCCAGCAGGCCACCTAAGCGCCGACGTTCGGCCGACAGCGTGGCGCTCACCAGTTCTTGCACAGTCGTGTAGCCGGGCCGGATGATCTTGCGTTCGTTGAGCCAGACGATCAGCTCGGCGGCGACGAAGCTAGGCGTCACGTCGCGGCGTGCGATCTGGGCGGCCTGCTGCGCGAGTTGTGGCAGAAAATCGGCTGCCCAGAGCCGATAGCCGAACCATTCGGCGATGCGCTCGCGCTGGGTGTAGTGCTCATGTTTGGTGATCGTCTTGCGTTCGAAGTCCTCGCCGTGGAAGTAGCGACTCAGCACAAAGGCGCAATCATCCTCGACTTCGCTCCAGTTGAAGCGGAAAAAGGCGTGCTTGGCCTTGAAGTAGCCGATCTGCAAGACGCAATAGGCCCGCGCATGGAGGCCGGGGCGACTGGCCGCGAACGTCAACTCCGCCTCGGACAACGCCAAGTATTCCAGCCGCTGCGCATCGTCGAAGTCCGGCAGGCCATAAAGCGCTTCCTGCTCGGCGTCCGAGAGGACGGTGAGCAGCTTATTCTTGTTGCTCATCGGCCGTTCTGCCCGTTCCACGCCAACCCTCTCGCTCCAGCGTTTCGATCAAGGTGGTGCGTTTGACGCCGAAGTTGCGGCACACGGCCGCTTTCGACATCCCGCCGTTCAGCGCGGCAATGATGGCCTCCAGCTTTTCGCCGACGATGGCCAGAGGTCGCCCGCCGGTGCGGCCACGCCGCCGGGCAGCGGCTAGGCCCGCGACGACGCGCTCTTGGATCAGGGCCCGCTCGTACTGCGCAAGTGCGCCGAACACATGGAACAGCAACTCGCCGGACGCCGTGCTGGTATCCATTCCCTCGGTCAGCGAGCGGAACGCCACTTGCTTGTCCTTGAGTGAGGTCACGATGGCGAGCAAGTGCGACAGCGAGCGGCCAAGCCGGTCGAGCTTCCAGACCACCAGTACGTCACCGGGCCGGACGAATTCGAGCGCCTTCGTCAAGCCTGCGCGGTCATCCTTCGCGCCTGAGATGCGATCCTCGAACAGGTGTCGGGCATCAACGCCAGCAGCGAGCAGTGTGTCGCGTTGCAAGTTAGTGCTCTGCCGGTCGGAGTCCGACGACACACGCATGTAGCCGACCAACATAGGCGAATAACCATCGGGAACCGGTTTCCGCATGGTAGCGTGTGGCGACGGGGTTTTCCGCACACTTTTTACGGGGTTCTGCGATCACTTGTGCTGGGAGGTTGCCTACATGTCGCAAAACACTTGTTTTGCGACATGCCGGCACCTTGACGCCACTAGGCCATCAGGCCGATAACGGTGTGTAGTTGAAACCGATCAAGCAGCTGTTCGCCTGAGTGGGGCGGTCATTTCTCCCCCCGTTTGCCCACTGTTGCGTTGAACAGGGCAGGAGGCATCACCTGCTCTACAGCGGTCGTTTGCGCCCAGCCGGGAACTGGCTATTTGACATCGACGCCAGACAGGCTACATCCAAGCCCAGTTGGTACCAGATGAAAGTTCACCAACTCAATGGCGGGCGACCCAAGGCATCCAGGCGTTCTGCATCTTCAAGGATCGCAGCAGTTGTGCGCGGCGAAATTGGCTGTGCGTCATCCAGTGCATAGGCTTGCCGCGCAGCATCGGCGGCTAGAGCCTCACGCGTCCGCGGTGAGTGCTCTTGCAACCTTTGACGCGTGTTTCGGGCCAGATCGGGGGCGATGACCGGCATCGAGGAACAGATATCGCCAGGTGCGGGGTTGGCTAGAAAGGCTGTCTCTAGGTCGCGCGCATTTGCATGGAGTTCAGTTTGCGGGTCCTCGATCTCGGCTCTGAATGCGTTTGTCCTGGCCAGCGCGTCGATTGCATCAGGCTTGTCGAAGCGTTCAACTACATTGGTGGATGTTCCGTACGTTTCGGCCCAGTGCGAATCCCTTGGTAGAACGGCCGGACCGTCGGCCCACGAGTCGAGGACTACAGTGGATTCTTCCGCCTCTGCCGAGCCTGGGGGCCGGTAGAGCGCGTAGAGGTGGGTCTGGTCGTAGTCGCGTACGGTCATCATCTGCCCGCCATTCTCCATGCGGACTGCATGCCGACGTGCGTTAATCGCTGCATTGTGATCACAGTTGCCTGCCCCCGCAGCCAGCGCACTGCCTGCCAGTAAACTTTCGTCATTTTCACCGAGACAGTAAGACAGGGAGCTATAAGTGGCGCTCCGTCCGTTGCTGAGCCGCAGATCGCTATCGACATTGCCTCGCCCACGGTGCAAGGCGAGTCGTGTCTCGTGCACCGTCTCTGTAGCATCGGCAAGGCGTTGACGGTCGCTCGCGTCTTCGATGGGTCTGCCGTTGAGTCGCATACCAAGCTGGTAGGCCGCCTGCTGAACTTCGTGCGGTTGTAGTGTTGGCTGCCGGAAGCGCCCCCGCCTCGTTCCCGAAGAGCCGAGTGCCACCAAGCCATGCAGGCTGGGTGAGATGGGCGCCTCGGAGGATGAAGGCGTAGAGGGCGTGGTCTGCTCTGTGGCGTGACTTGCATAGTGGTCGGGTGAACCTGCCACGCTCGGCTTTGAAACGCATAGACCCATTTTTGATCTCCGACAGTGACCTCAGAATCAAGTCTTGCAAAGAGCTCTCTGAATGTCGTTGGTTCACCGAAGTCATGTTTGGGAGCGCGAAAGGTTGGCGCTGGCACCCTGCTCACAATGCCATTGCGAGCGTGCAGCCCAGTCCATGGGGACGTCGGGAGCACGTCAACCGTATGGCCGATTCGGCCTTGACATGAACACACCAGGCTCGATCTGCCGTGATCCGAAATGGCGGCTGGTGACACGAATGGCAAGTACGGGCAAGTACGCCTGCCACCTGAAGCTTTCGACGAACCCTGGGGCTATGCTGACATGCTCAGAGTGCTCGCGGGCCGACGCGACATTCGTAGGTGTGAACTTGACCTGTGATACGCCCAGGGTTCCGGAGACACTCAAGACCCTCGTTGCGCGTAGCGCCGTTCAAACTCTACATGGGACAGGTCGCCAGTTGAACCGTGGCGGCAGTTGAGGTTGTAGAACATCTCGATGTAGTCGAATACCTCGGCGCGAGCGGCGGCGTGGCGACACATCCTGCTGAACGGGCACTACACCTTCCAAAGTAACGGCAACTTGATCGATCTGGATGCGCTCGTGGCGGGGTTGGAATTGGGGTGAGGGGTGACGGAATTTTCTGGGGTTCCGGCTTACATCCCCCATCTGGACCCAGGTGCGCGCGCAGCTGGGCGAACCGGATATCTACGTCAACGCCGCCGGCGTGACTGGCGCCACCGGCGATTTCCTTGAGGTTAGCGATGCCGGCTGGCTCGAGACGCTGGACATCAACCTGATGGGCGCGGTGCGCATGTGCCGCCAGGCCATTCCTGCCATGCGCCGCAAGCAGTGGGGGCGGATTGTGTTGTTCGCGTCCGAAGATGCCGTGCAGCCGTACGTGGATGAGTTGGCCTACTGCGCGTCCAAGGCCGGCATCCTGAGCCTGGCCAAGGGGCTGTCAAAGGCCTATGGCGCCGACAATGTGTTGGTCAACACGGTGTCGCCTGCCTTCATCGCAACGCCGATGACCGACAAGATGATGCAAAAGCGCGCACAAGAAAACGGAACCAGTGTCGAAGAAGCCATCGCCTCGTTCCTGGACGAAGAACGCCCAGGCATGGCGCTGAAGCGGCGCGGCCGGCCAGAGGAAGTGGCCTCCGTCGTTGCCTTCCTGTGCTCGGAGCGGGCCAGTTTCATCAACGGCGCCGGCGTGCGCGTGGACTCGGGCTCGGTCTTCACCATCGCTGGCTGAGGCGACGGCGCTGTGCAGCGGCCCGCGCGGGTGTCGCCTGACGGTACCGCTGCACGCCTGATCCAGGCAAAACCCTCGCGCAAGCGAGGGCAGGGCAGATCGCCGGTCGCCGCGATCGAACCGACGGTGCCGCCCCGATGAAGCTGCGTAGGGCTGTCAAATTAGACAACAACGCAGTCAGAGCACCCGCCACAACATGTAGCCGGCAGTGAGGAAGATCAGGCAGGCAAAGGCGCTGTTGAGCAATCCCCGATGCCCGGCGAGCGCCCCTGCAGCCCGCGCTCCCGCCATGCCACCGACGCTGCCGGCAACGATGAACGCGGCGGCCAGTGGCCAGTTCACCCATCCGGAGTGGGCGTAGTTCAACGCGGTGGTCAGACCGAAGGCGGAAACCGCTACTAGCGAGCTGCCCACCGCCGCCAACATCGGCATCCCGGTGGCAGTCATCAAGCCTGGCACGATCAGGAAACCGCCGCCGATGCCGAAGAAACCCGAAAATCCGCCAGCGAGCGTGCCCAGCCCAACCAACGCGGGCGCATTTTCCTTGCTGATGCGTGCAGCCGCATTCTCTTGCGCGTTGCGCTTGCGCAGCATGAGCAGGCCAATCACCACCATCAAGACCGCAAATAGCGCCAGCAACCGTTGTCCGTCGACGGCCTTACCCAGGCTCGAACCAAGGTAGGCGCCGGCGACGCCGGCCAGGGCGAAGACCGAGGCGCACGGCCACCTGACATTGCCACGGCGCGCATGCACGAACAGGTTGGACAGCGCGTTGGCAGCGACGGCCAATGCGCTGGTTCCGATGGCCACATGCGGATTATCGACACCGACCAGATACAGCATCAGCGGGACAGCGAGAATGGAGCCGCCGCCGCCGACCAGTCCCAGCACGAAGCCGACCAGCACGCCGGAGAGCCCACCCAGCGCGAGCTGCAGCAATGAAAGGCTTTGCATGACCGATGTTTACTCGTGACTGGATGGCGCGTCGCGACGGAGACGCGGAGCGAGCGAGGAAAGGTCGTACCCTGCGCCGGCGGCGATCGAGAGAACCTGGTCTGCCGTGAGCCTGCTGGTGCGTACTTGCGCCAGCGCCCACAACGACGTCGAGCGCGTTCCCGTCCTGCAATACGCGGCGATGGGCGCGGGAAGTTGCTCCACCACGTCGCAAAATTGCTGCACGTCGTCCTGCGAAAGGGCGCCGGCGACAACGGGCAGATAAGCGAAACGCATGCCCGCCCGCGTGCAGGCGGATTGCATGGCCAGATGATCGGGTTGATCCGGCTGCTCGTTGTCTGGCCTGTTGCAGATAACGCTGGCCACACCCAGGCTGGCCAGTGCAGGAAGATCGGCAGGTAACAACTGGCTGGTCACCAGCAGGGTGGGCGAAAGCGATCGCAGTTTCATGCAACGTTTTTCCCCGCGACGGAACGATGGAGAAACCGGTGGAGGAAAACTCCGGTCACCAGCGAGGCAGCGAACACCAAGGCGAACGCCTGGCCGGTCGCCAGCAGCGCGATCGCCGGGCCAGGGCAGACCCCGGCCAGCCCCCAGCCAATGCCAAACAGCGCCGCACCGATCACCAGCTTGCGGTCGATGCGCCGCTGTTGCGGCAGCTGCAGTGTCGGGGCGAGCAGGGGAGTGCGACGTGCGCGCGCCCATCGGTAGGCGATGGCCGAAGGGATCAGCGCGCCTGCCATCACCAAGGCCAGCGAGTAATCCCAGGCGCCGGCGACATCGAGGAAAGCAAGGACGCGCGCAGGGTTGGCCATGTCCGACATCACCAGGCCCAGCCCGAACAACGCCCCGCAGAGAAAAGCAGCCACGCGGATCATGCGCCGGCTCCAGCGACGGCCCGCACGGCCATCACCGTTGCCATGCCCAGCAGCATGAACACGGTGGTGGCGACGATCGAGCGCGGCGACAGTCTCGCCAACCCGCTCACGCCATGTCCGCTGGTGCAGCCGGCACCCAGACGGGTTCCATAGCCCACCAGCACGCCGGCCACGATCAGCAAAGGCAGGTCGGTGCCGCTTAGCGGCGCGAGCGCGATGGGCTTGAGCGCCAGTGCCGCGCCTGCGCTTGTCAGAAGCCCGGCCAGGAACAGGATGGACAGCGAGCGCGCACCGCCAGCGTGCAGACCAAGCGCATCGGCAAGCAGGCCGGAGATGCCGGCGATGCGGCCGACGAGCAACAAATACGCGCCAGAGGCGGTGCCGATCATCAGCCCACCGATCAGCGGCCAATACCACGCCAAGTGTGGAAGCGTCATAGCACGTCCAACGGCAGCTTCAGATAGCGCACGCCGTTGTCCTCCGGCGCGGGCAGATGACCGGCGCGCATATTGACTTGTACCGATGGAAGCAGAAGGCGCGGCATGGGAAGCGTGGCGTCGCGTGTCTCGCGCATCTGGACGAAGTCCGCCTCGGAAACGCCCGCATGCAGATGCACATTCGCGCTGCGTTGCGCGCCGATGGTGGTTTCCCATGCGAACTGGTCCCGGCCTGCGGCCTTGTAGTCGTGGCAGACGAAGACACGCGTGGCGTCGGGCAGTTCCAGCAGCCGCTGGATGGAGCGATAGAGCTGGCGTGCAGAGCCGCCCGGAAAATCGCAGCGTGCCGTACCGTAGTCCGGCATGAACAACGTGTCGCCCGAAAAAACAGCGCGTCGCCGATGAGGTACGCCATGCATGCGGGCGTATGTCCGGGAACATGCAGCGCCACCGCGTGCAGATGTCCGATGGTGAATGCTGCGCCGTCAGCGAAGAGATGATCGAACTGGCTGCCGTCCCGGCTGAATTCCGTACCGGCGTTGAAAAGGCTGCCGAAGGTTTGCTGCACGGACGTAATGCGCTCGCCGATGGCGAGCTGTCCGCCCACCTGCTGCTGCAGCCACGGCGCCGCCGACAGGTGGTCTGCGTGGGCATGTGTTTCGAGGTGCCATTGCACCTGCAACCCCTGGTCGCGCACGTAGTGCACAAGCGCTTGCGCCGAGCCGGTCGCGGTGCGGCCAGATGCCATCTCGAAGTCGAGCACGCTGTCGATGATGGCGCAGGCCAACGAGCCAGAATCCCGGACCACGTGGCTGGCGGTAAAGGTCACAGGGTCGAAGAACGTCGCCACGTGCGGTGCGTCCATGCGACCGGAGTGGGTGTCCTCCACGACAGCGCAGGCTGCTGCCAAGCAGATATCGGGTGCAGTCAGATGGCTCACGATGGCAGCGTCGAGAAGGAGTAAAGCAACAATCTCATAGTTGCATTTACAGTGCAACTATTGAGCAAGCACCGGCCTTTCTCGTTCAGTCGCAGCCGTGCCTAGCCGTTACCCTCTACAACCCTGATCCGTAATGCCCACGCCTCGTGACCGAATCTGCTTTCTCCACCGATGCTCTTGCCGCCATGAAGGAGCGCGTCCCAGACGTGGCCGAGCTGCTCCGTTTCATCGCCACACCGCCGCGCCTGCTGTTGCTGTGCCAGTTGTCGCAGGGCGAATCTACCGTCAGCGGTCTGGAAGCGACGACAGGCATTCGGCAGCCGGCCTTGTCGCAGCAACTGGCCGACCTGCGGCAGCGGCAGCTGGTCCTGACGCGTCGCGAATCACGATCCATCATTTATCGCCTGGCCGACCCAAAAGTGGCAGCCTTGCTGAGCGCCATGCATGCGATCTTCTGTGCAGAGAATGAGCACGGTGATCGCATCCTCGAGTAATGCGCATGGATGCAATCGGCGGCCGTCGTTTTTGTTCTGGTGTTAGCGAAGATCAGTCAAGGATCGGTGGACCCAAGCACAACGAATAAGAGGAGGGTCGCGGTAGGACGGCAGCCATCTGACGTCCGGCACGCGACTCGGCCGGGATGAGGTGTGCTGGTGATGTGCGTCTTGAACATCGAGGATTTCTCGGGATCGTGTGGATCGGAAGAGAAAAGACCTTTGGAACCGCAAGCACTGTTTTGACATAATATACATTATGCGAAATGGCAGACGGGGTCACGCGGCACCCCAACCGGCAGCTATTGCGTCGGCTCGACCGCGCCAAGCGATTCCAGGATGACCGTTATCGGCTCCGGCTGACCCACCTCACTGCTGCCAAGCTGCTGGACGTTAGCGTGCGCACGGTCCAGAACTGGGAGTCCGGCCGAACCCGCATCCCCCATTCGGCCTTCAAATTGGTCAGGCTCCTGGCCAGCGGCAAGCACTTGGATGGCCCGGCCTGGAAGAATTTCCATGTCCGTGGCGATACGCTCATCACCCCCGAGGGCCATACCTTTCCGGCGGCTGACCTCGCTTGGTGGTCACTGTTGTTCCGGCAAGCCGAGGCGTTCCGCACGCTCTCGCGCCAGAAGCGTCAGGCCGAACGCGCACACGCCACGGCAGGCTCGGTTGCTGGCGCTTGCGCCAGCCCCGAGCCCGGCGAGCTCGTGGCCGTTGCCAAGTCGCTCCTGAAGCAAGTACGATCGGCACCATCTAGCCTCCCCGGTCACCAGGCCAGCAGTGAGGCTCCCCAGGCAGGCGGCAGGTGGCAAGCCCCGCGCACTGAACCTGGGGCTGAGAGGCAGAAGGAGACCCTACGCTCTCAGGGCACCACTAAGGCAGTCCATCACCCCGGCACCAGGGGTGGGTTGGGGGGGCCTTAGCTTGACCCCCGAAGACCGCCCGAAATCAGCCACTTCCCGCCGCAAGGGGGTGTGCAAGTGAGCCCGGTCCTCACCCTCTCCCGCACCGCTCGCGCTGCCTCTTGGCAGTGGCGCCGCACCGGCTATGCCGCTCCAGACGATTGCCGATTCATTGGTCGGCAGGCCCTGATTCGATACGCCAACGAAGCCTTCAGCGCAGCGCTCGACGCTGTCCAGCCTATCGCGTCGCTGGCCTCGTATGGCCAGCTCAAGACGTATCTGCAACAGCAGCAGGCCAGCCAGCAGACCACCGCACGCCAGGTTCGCTTCCTGTTGCTGGCATTGGCCATCGTCATGTTGGGCGCCTTGCTGTATCTGGGCAAGCTGCTGCGGCAACGCGCACGGGTGTTGCGCCGACGCGCGGAGTTCGACCGCTTGATGGTCGCGGTGTCGCGCCGCCTGGTGGCCAATGATCGCCACCACCTCGACGCCGGTATCGAGGCCGGACTGGTGCGGTTGGCAAAGTGGGCCAAGCTGCCAAGCGCTCGCCTGGGCCTGGCCCCCGTTGGCCGCGACGCGCGGATCTGGCCCGATCCGCCGGACGACACGTTCCGCGCGATGCTTGCCGCGGTGGCGTCCGCCCAACCGATCGCCGGACGCCAACGGCACTGTCGCCGTGTTGGGCAAGGCCGAACGCATGCACGGTGCGCAATGGCTGTGCCTGCGGCAACACGCAGACGCCGGGACGGTTGCGCTGCTGTGCTTGCGGCTGCCGCCTGTGGCGGCGCGCCGCAGACGCGGCCTGACGGCAGTGGCCGAACTGTTGCCGCAGTTGCATATCGCGCTCGATACGCTGTTCGATGCGCTGGAGCGGCGGCGACTCGAAGACGAAGCGCTGGCGCTGGAACATCGCCTGGAACTGGCCCGACGGATGGAAACGCTGGGGACCATGGCCAGCGGCATCTCGCACAACTTCAACAACATCGTCGGCGCGATCCGCGGCAATGCCGAGATCGCACTGTCCAAGCTGGACGCGCACTCGCCGGCCTCGGAGCACCTACTCGAGATCAGCCATACCACCGCCCACGCCTACGATCTGATCGAATCCATCCTCAGCTTCGGCCGCGTGCAGAACTACAACGTGCAGCCGGTCGAATTGAACGCCTTGCTGCAGGGCGCGGTCTCGCTGCTGTCGGTCTCGCTGCCATCGACCGTGGCCATCGACCTGCAGCAGGAGCAGGAGCCGCTGCACGCGCTGGGCAATCCGGCGCAACTGCAGCAGATCATTCTCAATCTGGCCAGCAACGCTGCGCAAGCGATGGACATGCGCGGCACGGTCACGGTCCAACTGTCGGCCGGAAAAGGCACGGCAACCGACGGCACGCCCCGGCGCATCGCGCAACTGCGTGTGAGCGATCACGGCATCGGCATTCCTCCGGACCAACTGGATCGCATCTTCGATCTGTTCTTCACTACCCGCAGCGGCGGCACCGGCCTGGGGTTGGCAACGGTTCGCAAGATCATCGACAACCACGACGGGCGGATCGATGTGGACAGCGAACTAGGTGTCGGCACCAGCTTCGTGGTCGAGCTGCCGCTGCGCACAGGCAGTGCAGCCGCGCCCCAGGCCTCACCCCTGCCGAAGACGCGCTCGCGCCATGCGAGCTTGCTGTTGCTGTGCGACGACGCGGCCGAGCTCGACCGCCTGGAAGAAATGCTGGCCGCACTCGGGCACGAACCGGTCGGCATGTTGGAGCTGCCGGCGGCCGTCGCGATGGCCACCGCCGATCCCATGCGCTTCGATGGCGTGTTACTCAAGCGCGACCGCGCCGGCGATGCCGAACGCGCCATCGGCGCGCTGCACGCCGCGGCACCCACGCTGCCACTGATCCTCGCCACACGTGCGACGAGCCTGGCCACGCGCAAGGGTCTGGGCGGTGCCATTACCGAGATCATCGCGCAGCCGTTCGATCTTGGCGCGCTGGCGATGGCGCTGGAACGTGCGCTGAGTCGCAGGATGGAAGTTACAACGCAGGATGAAAGCACCCCTGCTCTGTGACAAATGAAACACAGTCGCCGCGAAACGACACCGGAACGTAGCGCGGGCTGCCTAGCGTAGCGGATGCCCAGGCGCAGTAGGCCGTCTGGTTCCCACTATGAGCGATCCATTACATGAATATCCGACCAAGCGACTTACCTCTTCTGGTGTCCCTCGACGCCCTGCTCGAGCTGAAGAACGTCACCCACGCGGCGCAGCGATTGCACATGAGCCAACCGGCACTGTCTTCGCAACTGGCGCGGTTGCGCGTCCTGTTCAAGGATCCCTTGCTGATGCCCTCGGACACCGGTCGCGGCATGGTGGCCACGCCGCGTGCGGATCAACTGGCCTCGCCACTGCGCGAAGCCATCGGCAAGTTGAGCCTGCTCGGCAAGGACAGCGCGTTCGATCCGTCGATGTCTTCGGCGAGTTTCCGCATTGCCGCCGCCGCCGATGCGATCGGCACGCTGGGTGCGGGGTTGGCGGGATTGATCCAGGCCCAGGGCAATCCGAAGATGCGCCTGGAGTTCGTGCATGTGGGTGCCGACACGCACCTGGACGCGTTCGAAAGCGGCGAGCTGGATCTGCTGATCGATCATGCGCAAGCGGTTCCTGCCGCGCTGCGCCTGTGCCGCTTGCGCGACGAACGCTACGTGCTGGTGCAGCGCCGTGGCCACCCGCGCGGGACCGCAGCGCTCAGCGCGGCGAGCTACAGCCGCCTGTCGCATGTGCAGGTGGCACACGCACAAGCCTGCAACCTCGCCATCGATGCGCAACTGCGGCAACTGGGCCACGCCCGACAGATCGCGGTGACCGTGTCGCAGTGCGCGACTGCGCGCGACATCGTGCTTGGCACCGACATGGTTGCCACGGTGCCGGCAACGCTTGCAGCAGAAAGCGGGTATGCACCGCTGGACTGCTTCGAACTGCCCTTCCCGCTGCCGGACATGGCACTGGCAATGGCCTGGCACCGACGCAACGATGGCCATGCCGCACATCGCTGGTTGCGCGAACGCGTGCTGGAACTGCTGGCTCCAGAAGTACCGGCCGCACCGGCAGCGCCCCCCGCATCGCGACGCACCGCCAGCCGCGGCGATCTCGTGCTGTCGGTCTCGTGAGCGGCGCCATGCCGATCGACAGCGAACAACTGCTGCAGCCGGTCGACGACCAGGCGCCCTCCGGTCCGAACCTGGAATACACGCCGGAGTTCCAGAGCCTGGAAGAGCTGGCGCGCCCGCGTCAGGAACGCGCGCTGGGCGCGGGCGTGCTGGTGCCCGAGGCGCCGGAATGGCGTCAGGTCGCCGACAGCGCCGAACAGTTGTTGCTGCGCTCCAAGGACTTGCGACTGGGGATCTTGCTGAGCATCGCCCGCCTGCACCAGGACGGCCTGGTGGGCTGGTCCGGCAGCGTTCGCCTGCTCCGGCAACTGCTGGAGCGATTCTGGGACGATGTCCATCCTCGTCTGGATGCCGATGAGGACAACGACCCGACCGAACGCGTCAACGCCATCGCGGCGCTGGCCGACAGCGAGCGCACGCTGACGCAGCTGCGCAATGTGCGCCTGTTCAAGGGACTGCATGCCGGGCATTTTTCGCTGCGCGATCTGCGTATCGTGCAGGGCACGCTCAAGCGCGCTGCGGACGACCCCGGCGAGGCGCCGGAGCCGGGCGCCATCGATGCCTGCCTGCGCGACTGTCCACTGGACGCGCTATTGGATCTGGATGCGGCCTTGGCCGCTGCGCAGGACGATATCGCCGCGGTTGCCGGCCTGTTTGCCGAGCGCACCCCGGGATATGGACCGGAGCTGGCGCCGTTGACGCACGACCTGGGCGAGTTGCGCGGATTCTTGCGACCTTACGTGTCCGAACGGTCGGGCTCTGCGGCCGCAGCGACCGACGACGCAGCGCCGAGCGCCGACAACCTCAGTGCGTCGGCGCCACGGGCGCAGACGCTGGAGCATCCGGAAGACGTTCGCCGCATGCTCGACCAGCTCTGCGACTACTACGCCCGGCGCGAGCCTTCCAGCCCGATACCGTTGCTGTTGCGGCGCGCGCAACGCCTGGTCGGCCTGGATTTTGCCGCATTGATGCGCGATCTCGCGCCGCGCGGGATCGACGAGTTGCAGGTGGTGTCAGGCCAGGACCATTCCGATTAGAGCAGCCAGCAAAACGACGGCGCAGCCGCCAGGCAGGCGCGGCCGGTACCCGGAATCGGCATATAGCCCTCGCACACTCCGTTTCC
The DNA here is from genome assembly GCF_041475645.2 of Xanthomonas sp. NCPPB 3569. Taxonomy (NCBI): domain Bacteria; kingdom Pseudomonadati; phylum Pseudomonadota; class Gammaproteobacteria; order Lysobacterales; family Lysobacteraceae; genus Xanthomonas; species Xanthomonas sp. NCPPB 3569. The sequence goes on along the minus strand of NZ_CM192969.1, from coordinate 1,794,989 downwards.
GATGTGCCGTCCACGCTCACCTGGCCGCTGCTCGCGACGTTGTGTCAGCCGCTCTCAGTCTGCGTTGCCGGCCTGCACGGCCGGCATCACAACGCGGCGATGCCATGCCAGTACACCCAGGCCGCGCCGAGCAGCATGACCGCCGCCCAGACCCGTAGTGTCCACGAGCGCAAGGCTGCCTGCAGGGCAGTCGGCGGCCGACGATCACGTCGCACCGTCACCACCGGGGTTGGCAAGTCGAGCGGCGTTGCGACGCGTCGCCGGCGCGCGGTTGGCGCGCCGGCGCAGCGCACGATCGATTGCAGCAGTTGCAGGCGACGGCGTCGGTATTCGGCCGGATCCAGGCGCCGCTCCGCCTGCGCGGCGTTCAAGTCCTGCAGGACCAGGTTGGCCTGGGTTTCCCAGTCGTTCATTCCACGTCTCTCACCAGACGCGCACCGATCCCGCGCGCGGCCTCGCCGTTGGAGCTCACCGTGCCGGGACCGGCACAGGCAGCAACGCCGCGCTGGCTGCCACGCACGGCCACGCCCTCGCCTTGCTGGACCCACTCGGCGATGCCGCCGGCCATGTCGAGCAGCCCCCAGCTGTTGGACACCGTCGCTGCGCAGCCGTCCTCGCCGGCACGCGCCGCGCGCAGCCACTCGGCATCGCGTGGCAGGCGATACGTACGGCCGCTGGCGCGGCTCAGCCAGGCAGCGTAGTCGCCGATCAGGGCAACGCTGACCTTGTCCACAGGCGCCGACTTGCGGGTCCAGCGCGACACACGACAGCGCTGCGTATCGGCGCAGAACAGCGCAAAGTCGGCCACGCTGATCTCCCGCCGCATCATCGCCAGCGCACGTCCAGGCTTGGGCAACACCACCAGCTCCGGGCCGCGGCCGTGCTTGCCCAGCGTGTCGCTGCAGGTGGCCGCGCCGCCGGACGGAGCGGAGATGCGGCAGGGGTCGTCCGGCGTGGCCGGTGGTGCAGGCACGGCCGCGACCGGCTCCAGTTTCGGCAGCAGTGTCGCCGTATAGGACGCGCGTTGCCGGCCGGCCTTGGCGACATCGCTCTGGAAGGCCCGGAAGCCATCGGCGTCCTGTGCCTGCAGCGCCGTCCTGCGCTCGCGCAGACGCTGCAGCACGGCCGGCGCAGGCAGCGCGGTGCCGAGTTGCTCCAGCTCCATCGCGAACTGGTAGCGCGCCAACGCCTGGCGCAGGCGTGGCGCGTCCTGTGCGTCCAGTCCTTGCCCGACGACGGCGCTGGCGTCTTTCCAGCGTCCTTCGCGGCACAGACCGCGGGCAAGCCCCAGATAGGCATCGGTCAGCCGTTGTGCGCCCTCGCTGCGCAGGAAGGGATGGCCCGGGCTGCTGGCCGCGATCTGCGCCAGTTGATTCTTCACCTTGGCGACATCGTTGGCGGCTGCTGCGGTGCGCACCGATTCGATGCGCGTGGCGATCTGCGCGGCAAGCTGGGCTTGCGCATCGTCCAGCAGCGGCGGCGGCGGGACAGACGGCGCGGCGGACGCGGTGACGCTCGCCGCGTCGAGCTCGTGTGCGCACTCCTGCAGCTGCGTGGAGTGCGGGAACACGCGGCGCCCGGTCTCCAGCCAGCGGTGCGCTGCATCGATGTGGCCCGCGCTGAGCGCATCGGCGCATCCGCGGCGGTAACGCAATTCGAGTTCGGCATGACGCAGCAGGCCACTGTCCGGTGCCAGGCGGCGCACGCGGTCGAGCAGCGCCACCACGTTGCCGGGTTGATCTTCGAACAGCGCACCGGCGGCGATCGCGCCAGTCAGCGCGGTGTCCAGACCATTGAGCAGCCCATCGCGCTCCTGCTCCATGGCACTGCGGCGCGCCTCCAGGCGTGGCGAAAACAGCTTCCACTGGTCGCGCAAGCTCAGGATGCGCTGCGCGCCCACATAGTCTTCGCGGCCGCGTGCCGGCTGCCAATAGTGATCCAGTCGCCTCAGCAGGAACGCCTCGATGGTGCTGCTGCGGTCGAGGATCAGGCGCCGGCGGTCGTCTTCTCCAAGCGCCCATAGTGCCGCGCGTGCATGCGCTTCGTGGGTGAAGCGGTTCGGTGCTTGCGGCGAGAAGCGCTCAAGCACGCCGGCCACCTTCTCCCGCTGCGCATGCACCTGCAGCCACATCGCCGCACCGGCGCCGCCAGCCAGCAACAGCACGCCCGCCAGCAGGTACGGCATGACGCGCTCGCTGCGGCTGCGGGGTCGCAGTTGCTCCAGCAAGGCCGTCATCGTCGGTCGTGCGGTGGCCGCAAAGGCCAGGCTGCTGCGCAGTGCGCGGTTCTGCCGGCGGCTCAGCGTCGGCAACGGCGCCACGCGCAGCTGCTGCGCCTGCGCCTGCGTCGCCGATTGCTTGGCAAAGGGATGACGGCCGGACAGCAGCTCGTACACCACGCAACCGAACGCGTAGACGTCGTCGGCGAACGCCGGCTCGTCGCCGCGCAACATTTCCATGCTGGCATAGGCAGGGGTCAGCGCGCCCAGGGTGGCGGCGTCAAATAGCGTGTGGTCATCGCCGGATTCGGCGCCGGCCAGTTTCGCGGCGCGGGCGATACCGAAGTCGAACACCTTGGCAACATTTCCTGTGCCGACCATGATGTTGCCGGGCTTGAAATCCGAATGCACGATGCCAGCCGCATGCGCGCGTTGCAGTGCGCGCCCCATGCCCTCGATCAGCGGCCAAGCCTCGTCCAGCGGCATGCCCTCGCCCAGCCGGCTGCGGATCAGCCCGCGCAGGTCGTCGCCCTCGATGTACTCCATCGTCATGAACACGATGGCGCCGTCCTTGTCGAAGTCGTACACCCGCACGATATGGTCGTGTGCCAGGCTCTGCGCGCGACGCGATTCGCGCTGCAGCGCGATCAGCGAATCCGGATGACGGCGAAAGTCGTCGTTGAGCACTTTCACCGCGATATAGGGATGGCGATCGCGTGCCTCGACCTTGCGCTCGTCGCGCGCCAGATAGACCACGCCCATGCCGCCGCGGCCGATTTCGCGCACCAATAAAAAGCGCGCCTTGAGCACCATCCCCACGCCCACCTGGGCCTCGCCCTGCAACTGCGCCACCCGCCGCCAGCTCGACGCGCCGGCACTGTCGTCGGTGTGCAGTGGCAGGTTGACCCGGGTCGCCGCATCGGCCGACGCCTGCGCAGCGCGCTGCTCGGTGAGCGGCGCAATCCGGGTGGCATCGTCGTCAGCAGCCGGCGGGTGTGGCGGCGTATCGGCGAGGTCGCGGGCAGGTCGTACGCGGGTACGGTCGTCATCCGGCGGCGAGGTGCGGCCGGTCGTGTCGTGATCGCGGGTGGTCATGGCGTGGCATTCCGTGGGGCCAGGCGCAAGGCCACGGCCGAAACGTTGTCGCGCCCGGCACGGCCGAGCGCGGTATCGAACAGGCGTGCCACCAGCGCGGCGGGCTGACGCTCGCGCCGGCAATGGGCGGCGATCTCTTCGTCGCTGAGTTCCTTGTTGATTCCATCCGAGCACAGCAGGTAGTGCTGGCCCGGCCGGCGCGCGCGCACCATCCAATCCACGTACAGCGCATCGTCGGCGCCGATCGCGCGGGTGAGAGCGCCGCCAGCAGGCTGCGCCCGACCAACCTGGGTCAGCTCGTCCTTGTCGCCGGCCACGTGGTCGCGGGTCAGCAACTGCAGCCGGCCTTCCTCGAAGGCATAGGCGCGGCTATCGCCCACCCAGCCGCACATCAGCAGGTCGTGGTCGTGCACCAGCACCACCACGGTGCTGGCGATCACGTCCACGCGCCGCGCGCGCGCCAATGCACGCAGTTGTTGGTTGACCTGGCTCAGTTGCACATCGATGGCATCGACGAAGCTGGCGAGGTCGCCGTCGCGCCGCAACGCGGCCAGCGCATCGACGACCATGCGACTGGCGAGGTCGCCGGCGCTGTGGCCGCCCAGTCCATCGGCCACCGCCCACAGACCGAGATCGTCGCGCAGCAGGATCGCATCCTCGTTCTGGCGCCTGACATTGCCTTGCTCGGTACGACCGGCGGACTCGTAGCAGGCACTCATTGCAGTGCATCTGCACCGCATGCGCTCGGTCTCTGCAAGGAGCCAAGCAGGACGCGTGCATGGCAAGCCGCAGGCCAGCCGGCGAGCTGAATCCACGCACCCGGCGCAGCTGCTGTCATGGCGGTCCACCACAGGCTGCTGCCAGCGGTGGTGGGGGCGGCAAGCAGCGGCGCAGCCAACGGCGCTGCCGGGTTGCGCACGTGCTGGGCGAGCGCCATGCACGCGTGATCCAACCAGGTGCCATCCTGCTGTCGCTCTGCACCGACGTCGCACAACACCGTATCGGCGGCATCCAGCCATGCAGGGAGATGCAGATGGGTCGGCATGGCGACACCCGTCATGCCATCGGCATCACCTGCAGGCAGCGGCGCGGCGATGACCAAGGGGAAAGCGCGACCGACGCGATCGACGCTCGCGCGCATCGCCCCGGCCCAGGCGAGCGTGCCAGCGAGGCCAGGCGGCAGCACGAAACGCCAGACGGCTGGGCGGTATTCGGGTGCAGTGATCGCTGCCCCGGCAGCAGACAGCAAGCCTTGCATTGCTGCGTGCCATGGCTCGACAAAGGTTTCCGGCAAGCGCCGATGCACGAAATCGCCGACTGCAGGCAGCTTGCCGTAGAAGCCCGGCGGGCCTTGCATGGCGCTCATGGGCAGCTGAACCGCTGCACGGCCGACGCCGCAAACGGATGTCGCAGGCTGGCCGGCTGTACGTCCATGCGCACTGCGGCGCCGCCGAGTGCGACGCTGGCGGTGTAGTCCAGATCGCCGCTGCGGCGCAGACGCCCAGCCTGCAGCGCCCGAAACCAGGCCCAGGGACCGCGGTATTCGAGCACCGGCAATGCCTGTCCGCTGGCGTCCCATGCTGCCAGACGCACCAGACCCGGCGTTGGGCCGGGCCAGGTCATCTGCTGGGTGGCGCGCGCACCATCGCGCACTTCCAGGGTTTGCCCATCCACCTCCAGTTGCAGTCGGCTGATCGCCGCTTGCGGCGGAATCGAGACGGTGAAGGCGACCTGCGGCTGCGCGCCGCCGCCAGCGAAGAACGCTTGCTTGATCTCGTCGGCCAGTTGCGCGCGCTCCAGCACGTCGTCGGCACCCACCGCCGCCATGCCTGCGTTCCACTGCCAGCGACGCCCGCTGGTATCGACCTTGCCAAGCAAGGCCTGCTGCGCGAACCGATCCATGCGCCCGCCCGGCCCAAACAGTTCGGCGAAGTCGCGCAACGGGATGTCGTTGCTGCTAGCCGGCACGAACGGAAAGCGCCCGCTCACCAACAGCGCGCACTCGCGCCCGGCCGCCTGCCGTTGCGCATTGCGCAGTGCCTCGCCTGCAGTGCTGGCGGTCAATTCCCGACCACGGCCGGACAGGGCCGCCATCCAGTTGCCCAGTGGCGGCGGGAGTTGTTCGGCCTGTTGTGCGGCGATCAGCAAGGCCGGGTCGTTCTGATCGGCAGCGACGCCCGCAGCGGCTCCCAACAAGGTGCGGCTCATCTGGGTCAGCGCGGCCAGGGTTTCGTCCAATGGGCTGGCGCCCGGCCCGCCATCAAGCAGGCGATTGAGCGGCTCGAAATGGCGTTCGATCGGTTCGGCCGCCAGGTCGGGCTCGGCCGCAGCAGGCGTCTCTGCGGCAGCTGCGCCGTTGGCACCTGCTTTCGCCGGTGGCGTGCGTCCCAGTGCGTGGGTGTGCTCGCGCAGCAACACCAGCAACGCCTTCAATGGCGATGCCGGTCCGCCCAGCTTGGCGGCCACCGCACTGGCCTGCCCGGTCTGCGTGACCGGCCGCAGCACCAGATCGGCCAGCAGGCCGTCCCAGGCGGCGATGTAATCGCGCTGATACAGCGCCAACACCTGGCGTTCCAGTTACGAGCGCGCCAGCGGATCCAGCGGTGCCGTGCCCAACACCCAATCGTCGGCAAGAAACTGCTCCACGCCACGCGCAATGCCACCGCCGGTTTGCGCCTGAAACGCCTGGCGGGTGAACAGCGGCGGCAGCGGCGCGGACAACGGCAGGCCACTGCGACGTTCGAAGACATCGCCCAGCAGACCCAGGCGGCGGTCCAGGCGGGGCACCTGAGCCGGATCGACGCCGGGTTGCGTCAGCTTGAGGCCACCGTAGACCAATGCCGGCAGTTCGGCGGTACGCAAGCTCGCCCGTGTCTGCTCGATCTGCTGCCGATCCAACGGAAGCGCGCGCGCGCCGTCGACCGGGCCCAACAAGGCGCGCAGGTGCCGGTTCAACCCCGCACGCACTGACGCATCGGCGGGAAACACCTGCCGCCAGACCGTACCTGCGAGCGTGGCCAGATGCATCACATTACGGCGGGCCGGGTCGCCCAGCATCAGGTAGCCCTTCAACAGCGGATACAAACGTTGCGGATCGTTGCTGGACTGCTCCAGCGTGCGTCGCAGCGACTGCGCCAATGCCGGCAGCAACGCGCCGTTGAGGTCGCGCAGATACGCCTCCTGCACATCGCGCGCCAAGGCGGTGCTCTGATGCAGCCCGAAACGTTGCGACCATGGGATCGACTCACCCGGCGGCAGCGCCACATCGCGCGCGCGCGCCAGCGCGTCGAACCGCTGCAAGGCCTTGGAATAGAACGCGGCCTCGCCGGCATCGGCAGGCAGCGGACCGGCGGGATAGGCATCGAGTGCGTCGCGCACCTCGCCGATCAGGCGCACGTTGCGGGTGTAGCTGCCGGCCATGCCCGACAGCACGCCCAGCGTGGCGGCCGTCAACACGGCCCAGCAGGCCAGCTGCAGCAACCGACGGCGCTGCGCGCTGCCGGGTTGACTGCCGGCCAGGCCCGCCTCGGCGAACACCACCTCCTTCAACAGGCGTGGCAGGAAATAACTCCGTGGGGCGCTGACCGCGGGCGGCAGCCCGGCAGCGGCGACGCCGAAGTGTCGCGCCACCGCCGAGATGACGCGATCGATCGGATGGCCTTGCTGCGTGCCCGAGCTCAGATAGACACCACGCAGCCACGGCTGGCCGGCGTACCCATGGCGGCCGAATGCGGTCTGCACGAACTCCATCAGCGCCGGCTGCAGCAACCGCAGCTGCTGCGGGAAGGACAGCACCGCGGCACGCTCACGGGTATCGCGCGCCCGATGCAGGCGCTCCAGCACGCGCCGATCGATCCGCTCCAGCAGGCGTTCGAGCTCGGTAGGAAACAGCGTCAACGGATCGGTCTCACCGGCGGCATGCGCCTGCGGGAACGACAGTCCCCACACCTGGGCGCGCCCGGCCGCATCCAGGTCGGCGAAGAACTCGGCGAATCCCGACACCAGATCGCATTTGGTCACGACCAGGTAGACCGGCACGCGTGCGCGTAGTTTGTCGACCAGTTCGTCCAGCCGGTGACGGACTGCGCGCGCATGCGACAGACCGGCATCGCCATCAAGTTCCAGCAGCTCGGCGACGCTCACGGTGACGATGACGCCGTTCAAGGGCTGCCGGCGGTGCCTGCGCAGCAAATCGAGGAAGCCGTGCCAGGCACCGGCATCGGCGATCGCGTCCGAATCCTGGGTGGTATAGCGCCCGGCGCTGTCGAGGAACACCGCCTGGTCGGCGAACCACCAGTCGCAGTTGCGCGTGCCGCCGACGCCTTCCAGCGCAGCGTGGTTGCCCTGTTCCTTGAGTGGGAACTCCAGGCCCGAGGCCTGCAGCAAGGTGCTCTTGCCGGAGCCGGGCGCGCCGATCAGCAGATACCAGGGCAACACGTGCAGGCCAGGACCGTTGCGACGGCGACGGCGCAACACGGCCATCGCCTCGGCGAAGCGCGCACGCAGGCGTGCCTGCTCTTGTGCGGCACGCGCGCGGCTGTCGTTGCCGCTGGCGTCCTCGGCGTTTACGCCCTGCCCGACCAGTTCGCCGGCCATGCGCTGCTGTTTGGCGTTCTCGCGGCGCCAGCGCAGATAGCGCCACCCCGCCCATGCGAGCAGCAGCACGGCCACGGCAAGCAAGCGCCCGCTCACGCTGGCGAATGGCTGCGAGCGGCCCAGGCTGAGATAGGGCCCGCCGACCCAGACGAGGATGGCCAGCAGACCGAGGACGGCAGCGCTTGCGACGTAGCGGGCGCGCAGGAAATCGAGCACAAAGCGCATGGGTCAGGTCTCGGGAATCAACAGGATCTCGACGCGCCGATTGCGCGCACGGTTGCCGGGCAATTGCGGCGGTAGCGCGATGGGCTGGGAATCGCCGGCGCCGCTGGTCTGGACGCGGCGCGGATCGCGCAAGCCGGCTGCCAACACCGCGCCCACGCTCTCGGCGCGGCGGGCCGACAACGCAAAGTTGTCCTTGAAGCGCAGCGAACGCACCGGTTGGTCGTCGGTATGCCCCACCACCACCACCCGCCCCGGCACCTGCTCCAGCGCTGAGGCGACGCGTTCGAGCAAACGGGTCTGGTCGGCATCCAGATCCGCGCTACCGCTGGGGAACATGGACTCGCTGGCCAGGCGCACGGTGCTGCGACCATCGCCCTCGGTCTGGACGCTCAGCAATCCTGCACGTTGTTCGGCCGCCAGCAGCGGTGCCAGCGCCGCTGTGGTCGCCGGCCTGGCCGCCGGGATCGGCAACGCCACCCGATCCAGGCCGATACGCGCCAGCTGCGCGCTGATCGGTGCGGTCAGCGTATTGAGCCGTGCATGCAACCACACGAACGCCAGCAGCACGATGCATAGCGAGGCCAACGTCGCAATCCACAGCGGCGTGGCCGCCGCATTGCGCAGCAACGGTGCCTGCGCGCCCTGCCAATTCGGCGACAGCTCGCCGGGCACTGGCAGACGCTGGCGCTGGATGAGTTGGTACAGCTCGGCCTGGCGGTCGGCCAGGCGCGCGCGTCCGCCCTGCTCCACCCGATAGCGACCGCCAAACTCCAGCGCCAGTGCCAGATACAGCAGCTCCAACAGGTCCAGGTGCCGCGCCGGATCGCGTGCCAGCCGATCGAGCAAATCGAAGACCTTGGCGCCACCATAGGTTTCGCCATGAAAGGTGACCAGCAAGGTGCGCTGCGACCAGCCGCTGCCCTCGCCCCAGGGCGCGGCCAGCACCGCTTCGTCCAGCAACGTGCACAGCACATAGCGCGCGGCGATGCCGGTCTTGTCGTCGATGCCCTGTTGCCGCAACTCCTGCTGGAAGCGCTGCATGCGCGTGCTGCAATTCTCGCGCAAGGTGGCGATGTCCGGCGTCTGCGTGGAGTGTCGCAACTGCACCGCCAGCAACAGCAGCGGCGTGGCCGTACACACCACCGCATTGCCCTGCATGGCGCCGGGCGCCGCACGCATGGCGGCGTCCAGATCGGGCGGTGGTGCCGTCCGCGTCGCAGCTGGGCGTGGCGGCATCGATGCGGTGGAGCGCGGCGCCGGAGTCGCGCTGCGGACCACGGTGGCATCGTCGTCGTGCTGGTCGACTGTCTTGCTCATCTCAATTCCTCACCGCCCACAGTTCGAGTTCCAGGCCTGGAAAGCCGCTTCCGAAATGCAGCGCCACGCCACCGGAGGTGCGCAGGGTCTTCCACAGCGACGACTGCCGATCGAGTTCGAAGTAGGCGCAGCCGGCGTGATACGGCACCTGCCGCGGCGCCATCGCCAGCGCGGTCACGGCCACGCCGGGCAATTGCAGGTTCACCAGGTCGCGGATCTTCTCCACCGGGCCGATCTTCGACTCGGTGGGCAGCCGCTTGCGCAGGTCTTCGGCGCGCAGATCCGCCTTGACTGCCAGCACGAAGGCTGCCGAGTCCAACAAGGCCGGATCGGGCACCATGCCCACCCACACGCCGTACTTGCGTTGTTGCAAGGGCACCGAGATCGCCGACTGTTCGAGCACCGCGCTCAGGCTTTCGCGCAGGGACAGCACCACCGGCTCGAAGCTAGCCTGCAGTGCCTCGTGTGCATACGGAGGAAACGGCCCGCTGCGTTTGCTGGCGCGGGTGAAGGTGGCCAGCTCGCCGGCCATCGCCAGCAGCGCGCAGTACAGCGCTTCGGGATGCTCCAGCGGTGCGCTTGCCCAATGCGCCACCAGCGGTTGATAGCGATTGATCACCTGCAGCATCAGCACGTCGGCGATCTCTGCCACGCCGCCACGGTCGCTGCCGGCCACGCGTTCGGCCAGTGCCTGGCCGCGTTGGTGCAACAGCCCGAGCAACTCGGCTAGCAGTGTGGACAGGCGCGCCGCGCCTTCGATGCGGCTGGCGGTCGGGATGAAGGCATCATCGAGAATTACCCGCCGATCGGGGCGGCACTCGACGATGCGCGCCATCGGCACCTCCACCAGTCCCTCGCCCGGTTCGGACTGCAGGCGCAGGCGACTGGCCAGCACGCCCACTTCCAGCAGCACCGTGCCGGCGATGCTGCCGGACGCATCGCCGACTTCCGCCTCGCCCACGCGATACCGGGCCAGCCGGCTGCCATCGCCATCGGGCCAGGCGCTATCGGGTTGGGCGGTTGCGCGCAGCGGCAACGCCAGGCTCACCACCTGGTCTCGGCAGTTGGCCGGTACATCCAACGCCGGCGGCGCCGGATCGCGGTCGGGAATGGAGAACGGCGTGCTATCGGGAAAGCAGCCACGGGCGCGCCGGATGCCGAGCTTGCCGATGGCAAGCAGTTCCGGCTCCAGCTCCAATTGGCTGAATCCCCACGCATGCGGACGCAATGCACCGGCCTGCAGTTCCATGTAGCGCTCGAGATAGCGCTCCTGTTGTTGCATGTGCTGCGGGCGCAGGAACAAGCCCTCGCTCCAGATCACCTTGTTGTAGGGAGTCATGCTCGATCGCCGTGTGCGGGTTGGGCCTGCGCCTTGGCGCGGGCCAGCTGTTGTTCGTAGGCGCGGGCGAACTCCTCGCCGAACAGGCGGCGGAAGCGCTCGTCCGGGTCGCTGAGCAGTTCGCGGTAGTGCTGCGCGTAGCGTTTCCAGGGGCGATTGCCCCAGGCGCGCAGCGCCGAGTGGCCGGCACCTGCGTCCTCGAACCGTGCCGGGTCGAACTGGGCGAACACGTGCTCGAAGGCCGCACGCATGCCGGCCAGCAAGGCCAACTGGTGACGCCCGATGTCCTCCATCGCCTCGTCGATGGCGGCCGTGCCGGTCAGATACCCCGGACTCGACGGCGCCAACAGGCGGGCGACCGCCTCGTCCGCGGTGGCGGCGAACTTGAGCGGGTTGTTCTCGGTACGCTGGATCAGCGTGACCGGCAGCCGCAGGCTGTTCTTCAGCTCGGCGCGCGCACGCAACACATCCATCAGGCCAGCGGTCATGGCGGCGAACAGCACAGGCAGTTCGGCCGCGCCTGGCGTCGGGGCGACGGCTGGCTGCACCGTGGCCGGGACCGCCGCGGTCACCGACGCCGCGGCGCCGCGCGGTGCCGAGACCGGGGTTGGCACTGGCGCGGGCGCGGGCGCTGGTGTCTGCGTCTGGGTCTGCGTCGGTGTTGGCGCCGTTGCGGCATTGGCCACGGGCACGGACGGCAGCGGCGTTTGCATGCCTGCGACCGGATCTGCAACCGGCGGCAGCGCAAATTCGCTGCGCGTCAGATCCCAGTGCTCCGGCAACACCACACCCGCGGCAGCCGGCACGGCCACGGGGGCACGGTAGGCGTCAGCGGTTGCCGGCGCATGCCCCAACCCGAACGCTGCAGCATCGCCCTGGCTGCCGGCCAGCGTGAACGAAGTGGCGAACAGGGCGAGCGGGTCGGTGTCGGCGGCCCGCGTCGACGCTGGCCCAAGCTCGGCAAAGACATCGCGCTCGCGCTCCAGCGGTGGTTGCCAGGATTGCTGCGGCGGCGGCGCTACCGATAGCGTCCACGGTTCGGCGTGATTCCAGGTCTGCGTGGCGGCGGGGACCTCGGTAACGCCCGCGGCCGACACCGCCACATCGATCTCGAAGGCATCGATACGCAAGGCGTCGCCGGCGTGCAGCGGCACCGGAAAGCCGGCACGCAACGGCACACCGTTATGCAACACACCATTGGTGCTGTGGTCCTCGATGAAATAAACCCCATCGAGATGGCGCACGCTGGCATGCAGGCGCGACACGCCCTCGCCGTCGAGCACCCAGTCGCAGGAGGCATCGCGGCCGATGCGCCCGCCCTCTGCAGCGAAGCTGGCCTGCGGCCGGGCGCTGCCCGACAGCGCTTGGCCGTCGCGAACCGTCAGCGTCAGCCTGGGCGACGCCGCGTTCATGGCGCACGCTCGCGCACACGCAGTCCCGACAGCAGACGTGCCGCATCTTCGCTCCAGCGCACCAACTGCTCCTCGAAGGTCGCAGGCTCGCGTCCAGCCAGGTGCAGCAACGCCGCCACTGCCGCCGCTGCGGTCAGGTGGTCGGCCACGGGCGGACCGTCCTCGTCGCTCAGGCTGCCATCGCTCCAGGCCGCGGCCGCCGCCAGCCAGGCGCCGACCGATTGGTAGTCGTCGTCAGCGGCGAATGCGCGTGCGCTCTCGCGCTGTGTCGGGCCCGGCTGCTGCACCCACGCCTGCGCCAACCGCAGGCCTTCGCTGTCGTGGCCGCTGAGCGTTTGCGCGCGCATGCACTGGCACAACCACGCCACTGCATACGGCCTGGGCAACAAGCGCAATGCCAACGGCAACGCGTCCTGGGCAAGCCCGCGCGCCAGCAATTCGCGCACGGCAGTCTCCGGCGCCATCTCCGGCACCAGGGCGGCGTGCGCGGAGGGAGAGAGCCGCATCTGCCGCGCGGCGGGAAGGATCTGCAACATGGCGGTCCTCAGGCGATGATGGGCGGAGTGCCCTTGAGCACGGCCGGACCGGACGACTGCAATAGCAGCGCCGCATTGGCACGCGCGGTGGTCACGGCGTTGGATTGCAACAGCACCGCGGCGTTGGAGCGCAGGGTCAAGTTGGCCATCGCGCTGACATCGACACTGACCCCGCCCTGGATGCCGACGCTGACGCGTCCATCGAGCGTGAGCCGGGTGCCGCTGAGCACGATCTCGCCGCTGGCCTTCAGCTGCAGGCGGGCCACGCCTGTCACCAGCTCGATCTCGCTGCCGGCCTGGATGCGCAGCGCCTTGCCCACGTCCAAACGGTCGTTGCCGCCAACGCTGTGGCTGCGTTCGCGTTTGACCTCGGCGGTCTCGTTGCGGTCGACGGTGACGAAATGGTCGTTCTCCACTTCGTGGCGCAGATCGCGCTGCGCATGCAGCAGCAGCTCCTCGTTGCCCTTCTTGTCGTCGAAACGGATTTCGTTGTAGTCCTCGGTGCCGCCCAACAGGCTGCGGCTCTTCACTCCGCTGCGGGTGCGGTGCTCGGGCAGCGCATACGGCGGCATCTGGTCGGCGTTGTAGACGCTGCCGATGATCAGCGGGCGATCCGGATTGCCTTCCAGAAAGCTCACCACCACCTCCTGGCCAACACGCGGAATATGCTGCGCGCCCCAGCGTTTGCCCGCCCATGCCTGCGCTACGCGCACCGGACACGAACAGTCGGCGTTCGGCGTGCCCGGCGGGCTCCAGAAGAAATTTACCTGGATGCGGCCGTGTTGGTCGACCGCGATGTCTTCCGGCGTCTTGCCATCGACCACCGCGGTCTGCAAGCCGGCGATGCTGGGACGCGGTATGGTCTGCGGGGTGCGGAACGGCTGTCGGCTGCGCAGCGCACGGAAGGTGGAGGCGAACGGCTCGGCGACCGTCTCGCCACCGGAGACGTAGTCCACTTCGACCAGTTCGGTGTCCGCGCTGGTCACCAGGTATTCCTGGTTGTGCTCGGCCAGCGGGAAGTCGCGCAGCTTGAACAATGCGCCGACCTGCAGGCCGCAGGCATCGGTCCAGCCCAGGTACTGCGCCTGCGCCACGTTGAGCGCTTCGGCGCGCACCTGTGCATGTCGGCGGCCAGCCGCGACATCGAGATGCTCGCCTGGGTAATCGAACACCTCCAGCTCGCCCAACGCCGGCCCGGAGGACTCGGCCGGGGGCTCGTCCACCCGCAGCGAGGCCTTGGGCTTGAGATAGTCGTAGTCGTCCAACCGCACGCGCGTGCTGTGCGCGCTGCGCGCCAGCGACCAGTCGGTGATCGCGTCCTTCATCCGGCTGCCCTTCTGCCCGGGCGGGCAGTACGGAATCTGCGCGAAAAGCGCCACCGCCTCGTGGCCGCCGAGGCTGTCGGCCAGCACCAGCGTGTGCGTGCTGGCGCTGTGCTCGAAGTAGTAATAGATGCCTTCCTGCTCCATCAGCCGGCTGACGAAATCCAGCCCGCTCTCGCGGTATTGCACGCAATATTCGCGTGGCCGGTAGCTCGCGCTCAGGCGCAGCTTGACGTCGGTGCAGCCAACGTCGGCCAGCAATGCGCGCACCAGCTCCGGTACGCTCTTGTTCTTGTAGATGCGGCAATCGCGGCGCTGCCCGAGCAGCCATAGCCTAGGCACCAGCGAGAACGCATAAGTGGCGTAGCGCAAGCCCTCGATCTGTTCGAAACCCGTCTGCTCGGCCTCGGCGACGATGCCGTGGTAATGCCGCACATAGCCCTGCGGCGAGGTGATCTTGATCGCCATCGGCCTGCCCAGCAGAGCACGCAGGTCGATCGCCACATCGCGGCTGATCCCATGCAAGGCGAACGCATAAGGGCGCCCCAATTCTTCGTGCGCGCTCATTCGCACAAAGCGCAGCGTCTTGCCTAGCGGTGACTGCAGGGTAATGGCATGGGCCATGGTCAGGCTCCCGGAGTGGTCTTGCGGCACGTAGGCGCGGGGATCGATGGCATGCGATGACTGTGCCGGCCGCGCTGGAGTGCGGGAAATCGAAAATCGCGATGCCACACATGCCGGCGACGAGTAGGTCTTTCCGCCCACGCCATGGCATCGCCTCAACGCCCGGCATGCCCTCTCAACGGATCAGCTGCTGGATCTGGGCGAGCACCCGCGCATAGTCCGTGCTCGACAGGATGTAATCCCCGTTGTCCCATGCCAGTCCGCAGCGACCGCCGTCGGTCTTGGCGACCGGCATCCGGGTCACACCATCGCCACAACTCCCGGGCAACGTGCATGCATCGGTGGTGAATTCCAATATCAGCCCGCGCAGCGGTCGCTCTGCAGGACGCCCTGCCTTCTGGCCGACGAACTGATCCCATTCCTGCCGGCACCACTGGCTGTCCCTGAACTCGTCCGTGTAGCAAAACAGCATCAACTGCGCCTGGCGCATCGCCGCCTGGTAGAGCGCATTCCAGTCCTCGCGCATCGCCCCGATCGGCAGTGCGCCGGTCGGCGAACGCATATGCGCACGGGTATCGGGGGCAACCTTGGCACGATCGTCGATGGACCGCGACACGATCGAATCGACATACACCGCATCGATGTCGTACAGGCCAAGGCTCTTCATCAACTCGCTGCGCAGCCAGTGCATGAAGGTCGAGCCATGGTTGGCCATGGCGAAGCTGGTGAGGATCCTGCAGCTCATGCGCTTACCTCCGGGAAGAGCCGCTCACGCCGACGCCGACTAGCCGGCACGGGTCAGCGGCGTGATGACGCAGATGGAACTGCGCAAGATCGCCAAGCATCGCCCTGGCAAGCGGTTTGCCGAGCGCCTTTCGAACCTCCGCCTGATGGTGTTGCCGGCGTTCTACACACTGGAAACGGCGCAATGAGGGCGTGGGCCATGATCAGCGCACGTCTGGCTCACGCCGCGTTGCCTTGACCGAAGTGACCACGCACCTCCGTCATCATCCGGGCGACCTTGCTCTTGCTGGTCACGAAGAAATCTTTCTTGACATGGGTTTTCGCCGGCTGCGCCGCTGCGGTCAGCCCTTCCAATTGGAGGTTCGATCGCTCGACCAGCTTGCGTGCATGCCGGACCGTCGGCGCGATCTTGCTCTCCTGCATCGTCTCCAACTGCCGCATCCAGCCAGGCAGTCCGATATCGGCAACAAACAGGTTGGCCACGCTCGATGTATCGGCACTGATCAGCAGATAGCAGCCCAGGATCGGGCAATCCCTGAACACCTCGATGCTCAGCGAAGACGGCGTCTGCAGCCAGCGGTTGCCCGCACGCATTTCCTTGATGTCCATGCCGATGACGGTGAGCTTGAGCACGAAATCGGCAATGAACCCGGCAATGCCAGGCCCCATGGTCGAGGCGACGCCCATGTCCAACGAGAGGCCGGCAAACTTGGTCGCCAGGCCGACACTTTGATTGGCCCAGTCGATCCCGCCGATCAGCAGCTGCGTCTCGATGATGTGCTGCACCGAATCCACCGCTGCCTGCGGCGTACCGCTGCGGAAGCCGGAACGATAGTCGCCGGCCACCATCTTGTAACGCATATGGGTGTCGCCGATGACCTGGGCCGATATTTCGGCCCACTTCTTGGCGGAGTAGAAGATCCCGATGATCGGCAGGATCTCCTTGCACAACTCGCCTGCCGCTTCGGATCCAAGTGCCGCCACGATCTCGTGGAAGCCCTCCACGTCCGCAGCGTCGGCGACGAATTTCTCTGCCGCCGCGGTAATCTTCGGGATGGCCGCCTCGGTGACCTTGTCCTTGATCATCTGCTGGAACTCGTAGATCGCCACGCCGGTGCCGAATGCGTTGCCGGACGCGTAGCCGCGCTTGCCAAAGCTCAGGCGGGTGCCGTTGAAGGTCTGGAACAGCAGATTCCGACGCGCCTTGGCGACGACCGCCAGCGCATCGAATTCTTCGCGACTCAGGGCAGATGTGGTCATACAAGTCCTCGTGGTAGTGGGCGTGCCTACTGCGGAGGGCGCATCGATACCGCCGGCCCAATCCGCGTCCCGTTGGGCACAGAACGCCCGGGATGATTTGACAGGCAGGGCGTCGATCGAGGAAATCAAACCTGGCGATGACACGCATCTGCACCACCGATACCGCGTCCAGACCTATCTGGTGGATTGCTGTGCGATGGAATGCAATCGCGCACAAAGGCGAAATCCTGAATCACCGCTCGCGGCATTCCCGCGCCGGGCCAATACATCTGCAGCATGTGTCTGCTTCACCGTGGCCAGCGCCAGTCATCCTCGATGACGCCCACGCTTGTCTGTCCCTGGCTCATCCACATGCCTGTTTCAAGCGTGCCTTGACGCGCTCCCGGTCCGCCACGCTGAAGCACGTTATCCGGCCATCCATGTTCAGCGATATGAGGCATTTATTGTCGGTTGCCCGATACACCGAGTAGACGATGTAGTCCGCCACATCCACGTGCGTGCAATGCACCTCGATACCCACTTCAAGATGGGTCTTACCTCGAAGGTGTTCCTCGACCACCGACATGTACGTATTGAGTGCGTAGTGCCCTGCAACCAGGTTGGCGGCAATCGTCGATCCTCCAAGCGATACGGCCTGTAGATGGCACCACTCGTAGTGGTCGCGCGAGCCCAACGTGAAACGCCCTGCATTCGGTGCACCAAATTTCTGTGCATGCTCCCAAGCTGCAGCACCCATGGGTAATTTCGTGTTCTTCTGGCGTTCCCCGGGTAGCGCCGCTGCGATCCTCGTGCGAGGCAGTTGCTTGAGCGTGAGACCGGATGGCGGCCCAAGCCGCAGATTGGTCTCCATGTCATGCGTGGTGAAACGCATCGCGGGCGTGTACTGCTCGGCCGGGGCCCAGGCGTCATCCTCGCTTTCGCGCGTCTTTCTGCGCTTGGCATCCGGCATCTGGTCCTCGTCATCCGAGGCGTCTGCATAGTTGACCCGTGCGCGCTTGCGGCTTACGTCCCGCCTCGCCACCTGAAACTCGTACAGGCGGCCGGCTTCAGCCGTGGTTCTACGGGTAATCAGCTGTCCGAACGGATGCAGTGTGCCCACGCAGTGCTCGACCAGACAGCCGATGTGATGGTTCTCGCGAACAAGGCGATTGAAGGTTTCCAACCCGATCGCCATTTTGTCCCCGCAGGCACTGCACTTGATTCGCCTCCAGCTCACCGACACATCCTCCTTGTTGAGTTACGAGATCGCGTAGGAGAAGCGTGTGTCGTGTCCCGTGATCCGTACACTCGTCGCGCGCGTACCCGCGATCTGCCGCGCCAAAAACTCCCGACTGATCTCCGGCAACATCGAATTGGTCAAAATCGCATCAATCATCCGCCCACCCGACTCGCTCTCGGTACACCGGCTCACCACCAGCTCAACAACTGAATCGTCGTACTCGAACGGAATCCTGTAGCGCTCCTCGATCCGCTGCTTGATGCGGTTCAACTGCAGCCGCACGATCTGCCCGAGCATGGCGTTACTGAGCGGGTAATACGGAATCGCCACCAATCGTCCAAGCAATGCCGGCGGAAACACCTTCAACAATGGCTCGCGGATCGCCTTGGCCATGGCTTCCGGATCCGGCATCAATTCCGGGTCCTTGCACAGGCTGGCGATGAGGTCGGTGCCGGCGTTGCTGGTGAGGATGATCAAGGTATTGCGGAAGTCGATGCGGCGGCCTTCGCCGTCTTCCATCCAGCCCTTGTCGAACACCTGGAAGAACAGTTCGTGGACGTCGGGGTGGGCCTTTTCCACTTCGTCCAGCAGCACCACCGAATAGGGCTTGCGTCGCACCGCTTCAGTGAGCACGCCGCCTTCGCCGTAGCCGACATAGCCCGGGGGTGCGCCCTTGAGCGAGGAGACGGTGTGGGCCTCCTGGTATTCGCTCATGTTGATGGTGATCAGGTTCTGTTCGCCGCCGTACAAGGTTTCCGCCAGTGCGAGTGCGGTTTCGGTCTTGCCGACGCCGGAGGTGCCGGCGAGCAGGAACACGCCGATCGGTTTGTCCGGGTTGTCCAGGCCGGCGCGGCTGGTCTGGATGCGCTTGGCGATCATCTCCATGGCGTGGTCCTGGCCGATCACGCGCTTGGCCAGTAGCTCGGGCAGGCGCAGGACGGTGTCGATCTCGTTGCGCGCCATGCGCCCGACCGGGATGCCGGTCCAGTCGGCGACCACGGCGGCCACCGCCTGGTAGTCGACCGTGGGCAGGATCAAGGGCGATTCGCCTTGCAAGGCGGCTAGTTCGGCCTGCACCAGCTGCAGGCGTGCGAGCAGCGTGTCGCGATCCACGCGTATTGGCGCTTCGAGTACGGCAGTGTCGCCAGACGCTGCCTGTGCGACAGCGGCATCGGCATCGGTGTCAGCCTCGGCCTCTGCTTCCAACGCACTACCGGTGCCTTCCACCGGCGCATTGCTGCTGCGCAGTCGTGCGCGCAGCGACAGCAGCTCGTCGACCAACGCCTTTTCGGCACCCCAGCGTTGCTCCAGATCACGTAGGCGGCCGTGCTCGCTTTCCAGCAGGCCGGCACAGGTAGCAGCACGCTCCTCCACCACGATGCCAATCGCACGCTCGCGTTCGATGATGGCGTGCTCGGTGTCCAGCGCTTCGATGCGGCGGCGGCTGTCGTCCACCTCGGCCGGCGTGGCGTGCAGGCTGACCGCGACGCGCGCGCAGGCGGTGTCGAGCAGGCTCACCGATTTGTCCGGCAGCTGGCGCGCGGGGATATAGCGGTGGCTGAGCTTGACGGCCGCTTCCAGCGCTTCGTCCAGGATCTGCACGCGGTGGTGTTGTTCCATCGTCGAGGCGACGCCGCGCATCATGCGCACCGCCTTGGCTTCGTCCGGCTCGTCCACCTGCACGGCCTGGAAGCGCCTGGTCAGTGCAGGATCTTTCTCGATGTACTTCTTGTACTCGGCAAAGGTGGTCGCGCCCACGGTGCGCAGCGTGCCGCGTGCCAGCGCCGGCTTGAGCAGGTTGGCGGCATCGCCGGTACCGGCCGCGCCACCGGCGCCGACCAGGGTGTGGGTTTCATCCACGAACAGGATGATGGGCTTGGGGCTGGCCTGCACTTCGTCGATCACCGCGCGCAGGCGCTGTTCGAACTCGCCCTTCATGCTGGCGCCTGCCTGCAACAGGCCCACGTCCAGCGTGCGCAGTTGCACGTCCTTCAATGCAGGCGGCACATCGCCACGGGCGATGCGCTGGGCGAAGCCTTCCACCACCGCGGTCTTGCCGACACCGGCCTCGCCGACCAGGATCGGGTTGTTCTGGCGGCGGCGCATCAGGATACCGACCACCTGGCGAATCTCGTCGTCGCGGCCGATGATCGGATCGAGCTTGCCCTCGCGCGCTTGTGCGGTGAGGTCGGTGGTGAATTTCTTCAGCGCTTCCTGCTTGCCCATCGCGGCCGGGGCGATGGCGCCGCTGGCCTCGCCCGGTGCAGCGGACTGACCCAGCGAAAATCCATCGCTGGGCAGCAGGCCGCCTTCCGGCGAGCCGGCGACGATCTGCGCGAAGTGCTCGTCCAACACTGCAGGCTTGAGCTTGTCGAACTCCTTGGAGATCGCCAGCAATGCATTACGCAAGCCACGTTCGCTGAGCATGCCGACCACCAGGTAGCCGGTGCGCACCTGCGCCTCCCCGAAGCTGAGCGAGGCATACACCCAGCCGCGCTCGACCGCTTCTTCGACATTGGCCGACAGGTCGGTGACGGCGGTGGAGCCGCGCGGCAGGCCATCCAGCGCGGTGGTGACATCGCGCGCCAACGCGGAAGGATTGAGCTGGAAATGCTTGACGATGCGGTGCAGGTCCGAGTCCTGCAGTTGCAGCAATTGATGCAGCCAGTGCACCAGCTCCACGTACGGGTTGCCGCGCAGCTTGCAGAACACGGTGGCGCTTTCGATACCGCGATAGGCCAGTGGATTGAGCTTGCCGAACAAGGCGGCGCGGCTGATGTCTGCCATGGGAACTCCAGGGGAAGGCGGAAGCGGAGAGAAGGATCAGGACGGCGCGAGTACGAGCTGGTCGGCGTCGACCGGGCGACGGTAGTGACCGAGCCAGAGCGACAAGCCCATGCGCTGGCCCTGCCCCATCAGCGGCAGCGGCACATCCTGGCGTGCCAGCACCAACTGCAGGTCCCAGGCCCGCTCGTCGCCCACGTAGCCACGCACGGCGGCGGTGAGTACATCCAACGCGTCGCCGCCGGGCAGGAACTCGCGATAGCGCGCGATGTCCAGCGGGCCGATGCGCAGGCGAAAGCGATGCTGGGCATTGCGCGCCAACGCGCCCAGCGTGGCTTCCCGGCCCAGGCGCGCGGCTGCCAGCCCCATGCGCAACCGTCCGTCTTCGGGCAACGGCAGCCAGTTGGCGACGAACTCCTGCACCTGCACCGGGACGTCGAACAGCCCGACCAGCACGGCACGCAGGCCTTCGGCATTGCGTGCCTGGGCGACGAAGCGGCCGGCGAAATGGCGACGCGCGGCGAGCGGCATCGCATCGCGCCCACGCAGCGCGGGCTGGTCCACACCGGTCAGCGCATCCAGCCGCGCGCCGAAGCGGTCTTCGCCCGGGCGGTCCATCTGCACGGTGGGACGCGCATCGGCCCAGGCGCGATACCACAGCGCGATCATCCGATGGTGGAACATATCGGCGAACGCGGCAAAGGTCGGGTCGCCGGCGCCTTCGCGTTCGATGGCGTGTTCGGTCAGGTGCAAGGGCAGCGCGCCATGCGGTCCGAACAATCCCAATGACAACGTGCGCAGCGTCGGCGGGCGGCCGTCCGCAGCGACCTGCAGGCTGTCGATATCGCGCGGCGGAAATTCCAGCGACGCCCGCTGGCCCAACCGCACGGGCTCGTCGAGCGGCCGCGCCGCCTGGCCCAGCCGCGGCTGCGCCGGATGCGCGCACTCCAGCCGACGCAAGGCTTCGAACAGCTCGAAGTCCTGCGGTTGCGCATCCAGCCGCGCCAGCAAGGCTACAGAATCGGTCGATTGCCGAGATGGGCTGGCCATCGGGCGACCTCGTTGCGTTCGAGCGTGCACAGCACGGTCTCGGTAAAGGAATTCAGCGATGCCTGGCGGGCGAACACATGCCGCAGCACCGAGGCAAGCAAATACACGCCCTGCCCTTCGAAGGCGGCATCGTCGCAGGTTAGAGTGATCTCTAGACCGCGACCGTAGGTGGCCGGGCCCGGCACCGGAATGCGCCGCACGATCGGGCGCGAGGCGATGCGGCGTACGCCGTCCACCTGTCGCCGCGCCGCGGCATCGTGCGGGTCGTGGTACAGCGTGAGCATCTCGCGCAGCGCAGTGGCGCCGTCGTCGCCGGCATCCAGCAGCGAGAGATAGTTCAACTGCAAGTGGCTGATCAGGCGCCAGCGGGTGTCGCCGGCGGTAATGCCCGAGCGTGGCCGTGTCGGCCCGGCCACGCAGCGGATCGACGCTACCGGACCGCCTTCATCGAGTACGAAATCGGTGTTGGACTTGCCCACCGGCATATGCAACGGCAAGTCGCGGTTGCTGCACCACAGCTGCATACCCAGTTGCCGCAGCTGGTGCGGATATGGCGCCTGGTCGCCATCGACCAACGACAGGAACACCTCGCTGCCGACATAGCTCGAACGTGGCCCGCTGCGACGCTGCGCGGTCGATAGCCGTCGCGGCTGCCGCCGCAGCGCATAGAAGGCCGAGCGCCGTTCATGCCAGCTGCGTGGCTGCGCACCGTAGAACGGCTCGAAGCGTTGCATCGGCGTGTTGCTGTCGCCGAAGCCTTCGACCTGTTCCACGCCATGGATCTCGAAGTCCATCGGTCGCGTGCGGTCGGCCAGCACATGATGCTCGGAGATGCCCGGGTGCAGATGGATGCGATCGCCGCGCTGGGCGAACAGATTGATGGCCGGCGTGCAATGCAGGCGGAAGTTGCTCGCATCCACCGCGTTATCGAGCCGCTCCACGGCGCGATCGAACCACACCACGATCTCGAACTCCGCGCAGGCTGCGCGCGGCAGCACCTGCGCCAGGCCGTCGAAAGCGGCGAACATGAAGCGCTCCGGGCAGGCGAAGTATTCCTGCAGCAGCCGATAGCCGCTGAAGGAGCGCTCGCTGCGCGGCAGCAACGCCTGCTCGTCGTCGAAGCCCTGCGGCTGCAGATGCTCGGGGCCGAACGTGCGGCTGAGCGGTTGCCCGTCCGCGGAACGCGCGCGCACCACGAACCCCAGCGCATTGGCATGCAGTTGTTCGTAGAGATTGCCGGCCAGGCCATCGGCACCGGTGATGAAGATCGGCAGCGTGTCCAGCGCCAACATGTCCAGGCGCAAGCCGGCATGGACATTGAAGCCCAGGCGCAGGCCGGCGCGCGCGCGCGGCTCGACCGGTATGCCGAGCGTGGCCAGCGCTGCCGGCGAGGCCAGGTAGCTGGCGGCGGTCAGACGCAGCGGCCACAGCGTCACCGGATGCGCGGTCCGATACTCGCAGGCAGTACGATCGCCATGGCCGATCAGCGAGCGCAAGGCGCTGCCCCGCGCCACCAGATGCCCCGCCGGGCCGATGTCTTCGCCCTGCTCCGGCTGCAGCTCCACCACCGCCATCGACGGCACCGGCGACAGGAAATGCGGGTACAGCATTTCCATCAGGTGCTGCGCGAACACCGGCTGCTGCGCCTCCAACTCGAGCTGCACGCGTGCGGACAGAAACGCGAAGCCTTCCAGCAGACGTTCGACATACGGGTCGGCGCAGTCGATGCCGCTCATGCCCAGCCGGCCGGCGACCTTCGGATAGGCCTGCGCGAACTCCGCACCCATCTCGCGTACGTGCTGCAACTCGCGGTTGTAGTGATGGAGCAGGCGCGGGTCCATGGCTCAGTGCGCCCCGGACGACAGGCTGAAGCGACCGGTTTCCAGGTCGAGATCGGTGCGCAGATACAGCGCCAGCGGCAGCGGCTGCGCCCACAGTTCGGAATCGATGACGAAGGACAGCGACATCCGGTCCATGCGCCCGGTATCCACCTTGGCGGTGACCTGCAGGCTGGCCGCAGCCAGGCGCGGTTCGAAGGCCACGATGGCGGCATGAATGCGATTCTGCAGTTCGGCCACGTCCAGCCCGACCAGGCGGGCGCCGGCCAGATCGGGAATGCCGTAGTTGAGCACCGAGGTGGCGACATGCGGATACGCCTGCAGCGCATCCTCATGCCAGTGCCGGGTGCAGTTGAGCAGCCAGGCCAGGTCGCGTATGACGCAGTCGCGCAGCTTGGCCGGACCGATCGCACGCGCGTCGCGACTCTCCGCCAGCTCGTGCCGGCGGTCGTCGATCAAACGGTCCAGCAGCGAGGGCTGCAAGCGCTCTTGTTGACTCAGTTCGGCCATGGCGTGCCCACCACGGCGGTATCGAATGCGATGTGGCGGATGTCGAGCACGGGATAGTCGCCCGCGTCGCCGGCCAGCAGGCGCTGCCCCAGACCGCGTGCAGACAACTCCTCGCCCTCCCAGGCAGTGCACTGGCCGAGGCGGATCGTGCCGTCCTGGCTGTGCTGGCTGCCGGGGTAACGGCATGGCACCACGCCGCGCGTACGCGCGCCGCTGCGCCATTGGATCTCCACCGATTGCCACAGCAGGTCGCGCAAGCTGGTGGGAGCCTCGAAGCGCAGGCTACGCAGTTGGGCGAACGGCACCCAGGCGTAGCCCGCTTCGAGGATGACCTCCAGGCACGGTCCAAAACGCGGATCGGCATCCGCCAGCCAATCGAATCGCTGGCCATCGATCTGGCCAGCGACAGCGTCGGCCTGCGCAAGCGCCAACGCACGCCGCTGCGCGGCCTGCGCCGGAGCGCCCTCACCATCGTGCTGCAAGGCCTGCAGCAAATCGTGCTGCCACGGTGGCACCTGGCCAGGCATCAACGGCATCATTCGCCCGGCCAGCACCTGCTCGCGTTCGAGCTCGGCGTTGAGAATGCGCGCATAGGCGCTTGCGAACGCAGTCCAGCCCTGATCGAGCTCGGCAGTCAGCCCGAGTTGCTGCTGCGCCCGCTCCCATTCGCCAGCCACGGCCAGCAACTGAAACAGGCCGATACGCCCATTCGCATCGGCGGGGCATTGCCGCACCCACGCCTTGGCAGTCGCCAGCGACGCCTCGGGGTTGCCCGCCTTGAGCAGGCGGGCGCAGGTCTGTTCGGGATGGACGGCGGACATCGACATCGGCGCTCCAGTCGGACTGCGTTGGCTCAGGACTTCTTCACTTCCTGCATGTTGAAGGTGAAGTCCTTGGTGCCGCCCTGCTTCTTGCCCTTGTCGTCCTGCGGCTGGAACGAGTACTTGAACTTGCCGAAATGCAGGGTCACGTTCTCGGTCAGACGATCTTCGCCACCGCTGCCGCCGGTGGACACCGAGGTGATTATCACGCCCTCGCTGAGCTCGATGGTGACGTAATCGGTCTGCTCGCCGGTGGCGTTGGTCACGTACAGCGTGGCCGAGTCCACGCGCGCGCCCGTGCAGCAGGCATTGAGCAAGGCGTTGGAGCAGCTGTCGATGTACTTGGTGATGGAAATATCCTGCACGTTGGCCTTGCCGCCGGCCGCATATCCGGCGCCGGTGTGCAGGTTGCCGGTGTTACTGGTGCCCCACGACCAGGCAATGATCGGCACCTCGTCCTTGTGCTTGGAATGGTTGGACGCGCCTTTGATCTCGACGTCGCCGGAGCCGAATTTGAGATGCATATCGAAAGCCATGAAACTTCTCCAGTGGTGGATGGTGCAGGAAGGGAAAGCCGATCCCGCGGCTACGTCAGTCGCAGGTCGTCAGTCTTGAAGCGAAGCGTCTAACCGATCAGGCGGCTTGCGCCGATGGCAAGCGCGAGACCAGGCGTAGCGAGACCGTCAGGCCTTCGAGCTGGTAATGCGGGCGCAGGTAGAACTTGGAGGTGTAGTAGCCGGGATTGCCCTCGACCTCTTCGACCACCACTTCGGCGGCGGCCAAGGGCTTGCGCGCCTTGGTTTCCTCGCTGGACTTGGCCGGGTCGCCGTCGACGTAGTTCATCACCCAATCGGTCAACCAGCTCTGCATCTGCTGGCGCGTGCTGAATGAGCCGATCTTGTCGCGCACGATGCACTTGAGGTAATGCGCAAACCGGCAGCAAGCGAACATGTATGGCAAGCGTGCGCTCAGCGCCGCATTGGCGGTGGCATCCGGGTCGTCGTACTCCTCCGGTTTGCCCAGCGACTGTGCACCGATGAAGGCTGCCATGTCGGTGTTCTTGCGATGCACCAGCGGCATCAAGCCCATCTTGTCGAGTTCGGCCGAACGGCGGTCGGTAATGGCCACCTCGGTCGGGCACTTCATGTCGACACCACCATCGTCGGCCGGGAAGGTATGCGTCGGCAGGCCTTCCACCGCCCCACCCGACTCCACGCCGCGAATGCGCGTGCACCAACCGTACTGCTTGAACGAGCGGTTGATGTTGACTGCCATCGCGTAGGCTGCGTTCTGCCAGGTGTAGCGCGACGAATCGGCGCCCTGGGTGTCTTCCTCGAAGTCGAACGCTTCCACCGGATCGGTCTTGGCTCCGTACGGCAAGCGCGCCAGCGTGCGCGGCATGGCCAGCGCCAGGTACTTGGCATCCTCGCTCTGGCGCAGCGAGCGCCACGCCGCGTAGTCGGGGGTGGAGAAGATCTTGGCCAGATCGCGCGGATTGGACAGCTCGCTCCAGCTTTCCATGCCCATCAGACTGGGGCTGGCGGCGGCAATGAAGGGCGCATGCGAAGCGGCGGCGATCTGGCTGATGCCGCGCAGCGTGTCGACATCCTGCGGGCTATGGTCGAAGTGATAATCGCCAATCAGGCAGCCATATGGTTCGCCACCCAGCTGACCGTACTCGGCTTCGTAAATTTTCTTGAACACCGGGCTTTGGTCCCAGGCCGTGCCCTTGAAGCGCTTGAGGTTCTTGGCGAGCTCCTTCTTGGACACGTTGAGCACGCGGATCTTCAACTGCGTATCCGATTCGGTGTTGCTCACCAGATAGTGCAGGCCGCGCCATGCCCCCTCCAGCGCCTGGAATTGCGGGGCGTGCAGGATGAGGTTGAGCTGCTCGGTGATCTTGCGGTCGATCTCGGCAACATACGCATTGATGGTCTGCGCGAGATCGTCGCTGATGATGTCGCTACGCTCCAGCACCTGTTCGGCCAGGGTACGCACCGCCAACCGCACTTCTTCGCCGGCGCGTTCGCTGCGCGGACGGAATTCGCGGGTCAGCAGCGCCGCAAAGTCGTCGGATTGACTGGTTAGCGGCTGGGCATCGGCAAGGTCTTGGGCAGCGGAAGAATTCTGGGTCGCCATGGGGTTACTCGTCCGTCGACTTGGGGGCTGCGACCAGCAAGCGCAGCAGGGTGGGATCCTTGATCGCATCGGCGATCAAGCGCTCGGCGCCGGCCTTGCCGTCGAGATAGGTGCCCAGATTGGCCAGTTGGGTGCGCGCTTCCAGCAGCTCGGCCAGCGGTGCCACCTTTTTCACCACGGCGGTGGGCGAAAAATCGTCCAGGCTGTCGAAGGTGATATCGACTGGCAACTCGCCGCTGCCGGTGAGGGTGTTGGAAACGCTCATTGCCACCCGCGGTTGCATGGCACGCAGCCGGCTGTCGAAATTGTCGACATCGATTTCAACTGCCTCGCGTGCTTCCAGCGCCGGCAGGTTTTCCGTATTGGCACCGGACAGATCCGACAACACCCCCATGACAAACGGAACCTGCACCTTCTTTTGCGAGCCGTAGATTTCGACGTCGTATTCGATCTGCACGCGAGGCGCGCGATTCCTGGCAATGAACTTCTGACTGCTGCTGCGAACGGACATGCGACCTCCGATGATCTGCGTGGTTGCTGGCCGCTACGGTTGCAGCGGCCGCGTGGCAAAGGCGTATCCCTTGCATCGGATGTGCATCGTGTGCGCTGCCGTCGGCGGAATGAAATCGAACGCCGGGATGGCAGGTATGGGTGTGCGTGATGGGCCAGGTCGCCGAATTCAACGACAACCACGGCCCATGCCGGCGCAACGCTTGAGTGCGCTCGCTTGTCCTGCGAGGGTACTTGGGCAATGCCCATCTGCAGGTTGCGTCGAGCCCGCGCAAAGCGCGTATGGCCAAGCGTGTGTTCACCCTGATCGCGCTCTACGCAGGCTTCATCGATAGGTTGGACCACGCGCAGCAGGCAGTCGCGATCATTCCCGATGGCATGGCGATCACGCGGCCGGTCACGCCATGCGATATCCGCCTGCCTGTCTGCATGCGGATGTAGAACTGGACACCAGGATCGACGATGCAGTATTGCGAAGCAACAGCCTCAATCGGGTACGCGCTTGGGGCCCCATGACGCAGCCACGTGCGGTCTCTCTTGCGATCCGCCGGCAACGCGTTACCTGCCGCCCCGCCTGTATGCGGCATTGTTTCCATTGGCAGGTCTGTGACGGTCTATGCGCGGACCAGTGCGTATGGCGGGCTACTTGACGACACCAGCGTCGGTATGCAGCGCGAAGCCGGAACGGCTTGGTAGCCGTCCTCAGCATGTCGATAGCACTGCTCACGTGGATTCGATCCACGGGCAATGGCCAGTCAATCCTGCGAAGTGGGACCGACCGAAGAACTCATTCGCTTCCTTGCAAAGGATAGTTAGCTGGACGGAAACGTGGATCTAGGAGCAGCAAACCAAACTACTGCGCAGCCGCCAAACGGGCGCGGCCGGTACGCGGAATCGGCATGTACCACTCGTACACGCCGTTTCCTGTGCCGTCCGCACCCGCCTGACGACTGCTCGCTACGGTTTGTTGGCCGCTTCAGATCCACGCTATTCCAATGCTGCATCAACCCGCACGATCAGCCCATCCGAATCAATTCTGATCAGCAGCGTCCCAATCTCATGGCCGAAGTCGCCTGTAAAGTCGACACGCACCCGCACTTGATTTGTGCCCATCTTCCGGACGGTCAGCAACCGGGTAGATGTGTTGTAGCCAACGAAATACTCCTGGATATAGCGCTGGATGCCGCGTTTACCGATGAACACGTGCCCTGTCGATGGGTCGTCAATCATGCCGTCTTCGGCAAACAGTGCGAGTACTGCCGCCACGTCAAACGCATTCGTGGCAGTGATCAAGGCATTGACCACTGATTGCAGAGCTTTAGGGAAGGTCTGAACAACGCGATCGGAGGATGTGGTAAGCCATATCGGTCGCGGTGACCGCGCTCAGATCCTCGGTTTTTCGCCGTTTTTGGCGCTTTTTCGGGGTATCGTCCCGATTACGGGCGCACCTACCCCGCGGCGGTAATGAACTCTTTGCGCTTCAGCCACAGATTCGACAGCGCAAACAGCATCAGCATCTGTGCGGTGTTCTTCGCCAAACCGCGATAGCGCACCTTGACGTAGCCAAACTGGCGCTTGATCACCCGAAACGGGTGTTCCACCTTTGCACGCAGGCTGGCTTTTGTGTGCTCCCAGCGCTTGGCCAACTTCAGTTCGCGCTTGTTCTTAATCTGCTTCAGCTTCGAGGGCTTCTCCGCGATCAGGTAGCGCAGTTTGCGCTTGCGCTTCATCTCCTCGCGTTTCTCAAGCCCGGTGTAGCCGCTGTCCGCGCACAGCGTGTCCTCCTTGCCGTGCAGCAGCTTGTGCGCTTGTGTGATATCGGCCACGTTGGCCGCCGTGCACTCCACGTGGTGCACCAGCCCGGAGTCATCGTCCACCCCGATGTGCGCCTTCATCCCGAAGTAGTACTGGTTGCCCTTCTTGGTTTGGTGCATCTCCGGATCGCGCTCGCCATCCTTGTTCTTGGTCGAGCTGGGCGCAGCGATGATCGTGGCGTCCACGATCGTCCCGCCGCGCAAGCTCTGCCCCTTGCGCGACAGGTGCGCGTTGACCCGATTGAACAGCTTGCGCGCCAAATCGTGCTGCTCCAACAGATGGCGGAAGTTGAGAATCGTCGTCTCGTCCGGCACCTCATCCAGCCCGCCGATCTTGGCGAAACGGCGCATCGACACCGTGTCGTACAGCGCTTCTTCCGCCGATGGATCGCTCAGTGCATACCACTGCTGCAAAAAGTGGATGCGCAGCATGGTCTCCAGCCGATACGGCTGTCGCCCCGGCTGCCCCGACTTCGGGTAGTGCGGCTCGATCAGCGCCAGCAGGTCCTTCCACGGCACGACCTGGTCCATCTCGGCCAAGAACACCTCACGCCGCGTCCGCTTGCGCTTGCCGTTGTACTCCGCGTCGCCGAAGGTCAGCTGCATCGAAATCGTCTACTCGGGTCGTTGATCGATTGTGGCAGATCACGATGGATTGTTCAGAGTTTCCTTAGCTTACTCAGTATATTTCTGGGAATACATTCAGCGGAACAAAAAAGCAAAATGCGCAAATTAGTATAATTTTCCGGCAAGAAATCCGACCACGCACGTACTGCGCTAGAGTCCGTTAGAACCGCTAACTTGCGCTTGAACTCGCTACTGGGGTAGTGTTTTCACCGACAAAGCTGACGGCATTCCCTGATTCCCGAAGACCTTAGTCGCATTTATGATTGCCGCCCCGCGAGATTTGTGACGCATTATTGTTGGGCACGCTCCGACATTAATCTGCTGCGCGGCCTGCTAGTGCGCAACTAATTCATTTCGGCTATGGATTAAATCGGCAGACCCTATTTGGGCAGATTTTCTCTGAATAGCAACTGTCCGTTCAGATTTCAGAGATCCTGGATAGCGCCGTTAAACAGTTTCGCAAGCACTGGGTAATACGTACGTATTTTTCAGATGCTCCGCGGGCGCATTCCGTTGGGGACAAAGCGCAGCGGCCGATAAATGAATAACGCGTGAAATTAAATGCCTTCGTCGGCGATCGCCGGCGCGGGGACCTTCTGCGCCAAATTTGAATCACCAGCAGCAGCGGCGCACCCAAAAACTGGAACCGACCAACCAATGAATCGCTCGCTACTGGCTACCACCATCGCCTCCTGCCTCGTCCTCACCGCCTGTGGCGGCGGTGGCGGTGGCGGCAACGTGCGTAGCGACCCGCCGCAGACCACGGTGATCGCACCGACCCCGACGACTCCGCCGCCGGCAGCGGACCCGCTGCCCAAGACCACGCCTGCCCCGACACCGGCCCCGCCTCGCTATCAGGGCGTAGGCAGCAATCTACTGGTGCCGACCAATGCGGATCTGGCGCAGCAGGCGGGCGCGCGCGGCCAAGGCGTGAAGCTGGCAGTGCTGGACGACAACCTGGTGCCGAGCTACGCACCGATCAGCGGCAAGGTCGACAGCTTCAACGATTACACCGCCAGCCCGGGTACGCCCGAATCGTCGGCCAATGCCCTGCGCGGTCATGGCACGATCGTCTCTGCGCTGGTGCTGGGCTCCGCGCAGGACGGCTTTGCCGGTGGCGTTGCGCCGGATGCGGACCTGTTCTACGCGCGCATCTGCGCCGAAAATTCCTGCGGCACGCAGCAGACCCGTCGCGCGGCGGTGGACCTGGCCGCGGCTGGCGTGCGGATCGCCAACCTGTCCATCGGCGCCTCCTACCCCGATGCCACCGCCAGTGCCAACGCTGCGCTGGCCTGGAAGTACGCTCTGACCCCGTTGGTGCAGGCCGATGCGCTGATCGTGGCCTCCACTGGCAACGAAGGCGCGGCAGAAGCCTCCTACCCGGCGGCAACGCCGGTGCAAGAAGCCAGCGTGCGCAATAACTGGCTGGCCGTGGGCGCGATCAATATCGATAGCGCCGGCAATGCCGCCGGCTTGACCAGCTATTCCAATCACTGCGGCGCCGCTGCGCAGTGGTGCCTGGTCGCTCCGGGCACCTACACCGCCCCGGCGCTAGCCGGCACCGAATTGGGGGGCCAGATTGCCGGCACCTCGTTCTCCACTGCCGCCGTCAGCGGTGTCGCCGCGCAGGTGCTGGGCGTGTATCCGTGGATGAGCGCCTCCAACCTGCAGCAGACCTTGCTGACCACCGCCACCGACCTGGGCGATCCGGGTGTGGACGCGCTGTACGGCTGGGGCCTGGTCAATGCGGCCAAGGCGATCAAGGGCCCGGGCCAGTTCGCAAGCAACTGGGCGGCGAATGTGACCGCCGGCTACGACAGCACCTTCAGCAACGACATCTCCGGCGTGGGCAGCCTGACCAAGAACGGGACCGGCAAGCTCACCCTGAGCGGCAACAACAGCTATACCGGCGGCACCAGCATCAGCGACGGCGTGCTCGCACTGTCCGGCAGCCTGCGTTCGGATGTCATCGTGTTGAACTCGGCCACGTTCGAATCGCGCGGCGGTGTGATCAACGGCAACTACAGCCTGGTCAACAACACCGGCACCACCTCGCTCGAGTTGGGCAAGGGCCTCACCGTCACCGGCCGGGCCAGCTTGAAGGGCAATCTGCTGTTGCTGCCGGAAGCGGCCGGCTACACCGTCGGCAGTACCGAGAAGATCGTCAAGGCCGGCGTCCTGCAAGGCACGTTCGACCGCGTGCAGTACGCCAACAATTTCTTCTGGACCGCGGCACTGTCTTACGACCCGACCACCGTCACCGCGACCCTGACCCGCAATGCCTCCGCGGCCAGCGCACAGGCAGCCGGTGCGCCGCAGTCGGTGGTCAACGGTGCCAACCAGGCCGATGCGTTGGTCAATGTGCTGGATACGCGGGTCGCCTCGGGCGACACCGACAACCTGGGTGGCCTGATCAGCGCCACCGGTTCGTTGATTGGAGCATCCGATGCGCAGGTTGCCGCATCGCTGCCGACCCTGACCGGCCAGGTGCATGGCATCGAGCGTACGCTGGGCTTCCAGTCCGCGCTCAACGACGCACGTGTGGCCGCCGACCGCCTGCCCTACCTGGCCGATACCACCAGCTTGACCACCTGGATGCAGGGCAGCTACCTGGACGGCGACCTGGGCCGTCGCGGTTTCGATTCGGCCGATTACACCCAGCAGGCCACCACCTTCGGCGTGGATCTCCCGATCGGCAACGCCGGCACCATCGTCGGTGCGGCGGTGACCTCCGGTCAGGACCGTGCGCATATCGCGGCGTCCTCGAGCCGTCTGCGTTCGGACCGGTACGCGATGACCGCGTACCTGTACCAGCCGATCGGCAAGTCGTATCTGTCGGCGATCGGTTCGTACGGCATGAGCAACGTCGAGACCGAACGCGACGTGCTGGCCGGCAGCATCGGCGAACGCTTGCAGGACCGTCGCCACGACACCAACTGGTCGGCGCGCGCGGAATTCGGCCTGATGCCGCAGGCCGGGTTGTCGCCGTTCGTGGCCGCCGGTGTGGTGAGCCAGACCCAGGATGCCTTCAGCGAAGCCTCGGTGACAGGACTGGGCCTGAGCGCGAACAGCGACACCCTGCGCGCGGGGTACGGCGAGGTGGGTGTGCGTGGCCATCTGGCACGCGGCAACTGGGGCTTCGATGGTCTGGTGGCGTATCGCTCGCTGCTGGGCAACCCAAATGCCGACTTCTCGGCGTGGTTCACTGGCTTGCCGGAAGCGCGTTTCAATGTCGCCAGCGAGCCGGTGTCCAAGCAATCGCTGCGCGCCTCGGTTGGCCTGCGTTACCAGCTCAACGATGCGTTCTCCATCTACGGCAACGTGGGTGCCGAGCGCGCTCGTGCGGACACCAACAGCATCAATGCCAATATCGGTCTGCGCTGGCAGTTCTGATCGCAGCCGATGCAGCGGTGCTGCAGGCGATGCAGGTGAGGATGTCGCGCAGACCGTTGCGTGACAGATCAACAAAAGGCCCCGGCATGTCCGGGGTCTTTTGGTTTTAGCCGCATGCCAATACTGAACTGCCAAGCGCCTGGCTGCTACGGCGTCTTGCGTACCAGTCACGCGCAGACGATACGAAGGTATATCGATGCGATGTCCATGGACTGGCGAAAACGCCCGGAAACCCCTGGTTTCGCGCGCCGACGGCTGGCACCATGCACGCCGTCGACGCGGCTGCAGCACGCGTTGCAACTGCGCCGGCCCCGATGGCTGGCGCGCAACCTCACACCTGTGGCGATGCGCCATGGGTGCCAGGCGATGCCGATGTACGCCGCTGCCGGCAGCGCGTAGATCCATTGCCGCTGCACCCGCGGCCTGCGTTCGCGCATCGCCGACCGCAGGTGCAACGCCTTCCCTCTCCCCCGTTCGAGTCATCGCATGTCGTCCCTCTTCCTGCGTTCTACGCTGGCAGCTGCCTGTGTGTGCAGTTTGCTGGCTGGCTGCGGAGCCACGCCGCCACCGGCTGCTCCCTCGCCGCTGCTGATCCACACCAACGCGCAGGTGAGCGTGCCGGCGCACTCGCCCTTGCGTGCCAGCCTGCGCGTGCAGGCGGTCCGCAGCCAAGCCATCGCCCCGCTGCTGCAGATGCCGGCCGTGATCGAGGTGCTGCCCGAACGCCTGGTGCGGGTGGTGCCGCCATTGGCCGGGCGCGTGGTCGCACTGCCCAAGACCCTGGGCGACACCGTGCATGCGGGCGATGTGCTGTGCGTGCTGGATTCTGCCGAACTTGCCAATGCGTATAGCGAGGCCGGCAAGGCGCGCGCCACGCTGGAACAGGCGCGTCTGGAACTTGCCCGGCAGAAGACGCTGGCAGCAGACAGCATTTCCGCTGCACGCGATCTGCAGGCGGCGCAACAGGCCTTCGACAGCGCAGGGAACGATGCGCGGGCGGCCAGCGATCGTCTGGCCCAGCTGGGTGTGGCTGCGCAGGCAAGCTCGCATCGGCGCTATGTCCTGCGTGCGCCCATTGCCGGCCGCGTGGTGGACCTGAGCGCGGCGCTGGGCGGCTTCTGGAACGACACATCAGCGTCGCTGATGACGGTGGCCGATATCTCGCAGGTGTGGCTCACCGCCAGCGTGCCGGAACGCGAAGTTGGCCAGGTCTTCGAAGGTCAGCCGGTCACTGCCAGCCTGGATGCCTATCCCGGCCGACGCTTCGTCGGCCATGTGCAACACGTCGATGATTTGCTCGACCCCGCCACCCGCACGTTGAAAGTCAGGGTGGCCTTGACCAACCGCGACGG
Organism: Xanthomonas sp. NCPPB 3569; assembly: GCF_041475645.2. Taxonomy (NCBI): domain Bacteria; kingdom Pseudomonadati; phylum Pseudomonadota; class Gammaproteobacteria; order Lysobacterales; family Lysobacteraceae; genus Xanthomonas; species Xanthomonas sp. NCPPB 3569. Next base: position 1,760,244 of record NZ_CM192969.1, on the reverse strand, counting down.
TCTGCTCAAACCGGGCATGTTTGCGCGCGCCCAGTTCCAGTCGCGCCCCCAGCAGGCGTTGCTGGTGCCCGATAGCGCGCTCTTGCAGATGGGGCTGTACACGCGCGTCTTCGTCGAAACCGCGCCGTTCGTGTATCGCTCGCGCATCGTGGCCACCGGCCGCGCGATGGATGGGTATACCGAAATCCTGTCCGGGCTGAAGGCTGGCGAGCGTGTGGTGATCCAGGACGGAGCCCTGCTCAATGATTGAGGCGATCATCACCACCTGCTTCCAGCGTCGCGGCATCGTCTGGCTGGTCTTCGTACTCATTGCGTTATACGGCACATGGAGCTGGACGCAGCTACCGGTGGAAGCTTACCCGGACATCGCAGATGTCACCTCGCAAGTGGTCACGCAGGTCCCGGGCCTGGGTGCGGAAGAAGTGGAACAGCAAATCACCGTGCCGCTGGAACGCGCGTTGATGGGCACGCCAGGATTGCATGTGCTGCGCTCGCGCAGCTTGTTCGCCCTATCGCTGATCACGCTGGTCTTCGACGATGGGACCGAAGGCTATTTCGCGCGCCAGCGCGTGCTGGAACGCATACAGGCGGTCACCCTGCCCTATGGCGCGATTCCCGGTCTCGACCCGTACACCTCGCCCACCGGCGAGATCTATCGCTATACGCTGGAATCGAAGACACGCAGCCTGCGCGAGCTGTCCGATCTGCAATTCTGGACGGTGATTCCACGCCTGCAGAAGGTGCCAGGCGTGGCCGATGTCACCAACTTCGGCGGCCTCACCACGCAGTTTTCATTGGCGCTGGAGCCGGACCGCTTGACCCGTTACGGGGTGTCGTTGCAGCAGGTCAAGAGCGCCATCACCAGCAACAAAGCCGATGGCGGCGGCAGCGTGATGGATCGTGGCGAACAAAGCTACGTGATTCGCGGCATCGGCCTGCTGCATTCGTTGCAGGACATCGGCAACGTGGTGGTGAGCAGCAGCAATGGCGTGCCGGTCCTGGTCAAGGACCTGGGCGAGGTGCGCTACGACAATGTCGAGCGACGCGGCATTCTGGGCAAGGACGGCAACCCGGACACGATCGAAGGCATCGCATTGCTGCTCAAGGACAGCAACCCGTCGGTGGCCTTGCAAGGCATCCACAGCGCTGTGGAGGAGCTCAACAACAGCGTGTTGCCCAAGGACGTCAAGGTAGTGCCGTACCTGGATCGCACCGCGTTGATCGACGCCACGTTGCACACGGTGAGCGCCACGCTGACCGAAGGCATGCTGCTGGTGTGCGTGGTGCTGCTGATCTTCCTGGGTAGCCCGCGTGCGGCGGCGATCGTGTCGTTGACCATCCCGCTGTCGTTGTTGATCGCCTTCATCTTCATGCACCACCTCAAGATTCCGGCCAATCTGCTGTCGTTGGGCGCGATCGACTTCGGCATCCTGGTCGATGGCGCGGTGGTGCTGGTGGAAAACGTCTTGCGCCTGCGCGAAGAAAGCAGCCAGCGTGCGTTGACGGCGCGCGATGCGATCGACGCCACGCTGCAGGTGGCGCGGCCGATTTTTTTCGGCATGGCCGTGATCGGCTGTGCGTACCTGCCGCTGCTGGCGTTCGAGCGCATCGAATACAAGCTGTTTTCGCCGATGACCTACGCGGTGGGCGCGGCCTTGATCGGTGCGCTGCTGGTGGCGTTGACACTGATTCCTGGCCTGGCGTGGCTGGCGTTCCGCAAGCCGCGCAAGATGCTGCACAACCGCGTCCTGGAAACACTGGGGCAGCGCTACCGTGCATTGCTGGAACGCAGCGTGGGCCGACGCGGTTGGCTACTGGCGTGCGCGGTACTGGCCCTGTGTGTGCTGGCGGTATTGGGGGGCAGCATTGGCCGCGACTTCTTGCCGTATATCGACGAAGGATCGCTGTGGCTGCAGGTGCAGATGCCGCCAGGCATCACCCTGGACAAGGCCGCCACCATGGCCAATGCCTTGCGCAAGGCCACGCTGGAATTTCCCGAGGTGTCGTACGTGGTGACCCAGACAGGGCGCAACGACGATGGCACCGACTACTGGACGCCTTCGCATATCGAAGCGAGCGTGGGCCTGCGCCCCTACAAAGACTGGCCGGCCGGCATGGACAAGCAGGCCTTGATCGCTGCGCTGGGCGCGCGCTATGCGCAGATGCCCGGTTACACGGTGAGCATGATGCAGCCGATGATAGACGGCGTGCAGGACAAGCTCTCCGGCGCGCACAGCGACCTGACCGTGAAGGTGTTCGGCGACGATCTGCAGCAGGTGCGCGGCGTTGCCGACCAGGTGGCCGCAACCTTGCACAAGGTGCCGGGCGCTGCGGACATCGCCGTGGATGTGGAGCCGCCCCTGCCGAACCTGCAGGTGCGTTTCGACCGCGCGGCGGCGGCACGCTATGGCATCAACGCGGCCGATGTGTCGGATCTGATTTCCACCGGCATCGGCGGCAGCCCGATCGGGCAGATGTATCTCGGCGAGAAGAGTTACGACCTCACCGTGCGCTTTCCGCAACGGTATCGCAACGATCCGCAGGCCATTGGCGCGTTGCGTCTGCGTACCGCTGCCGGTGCCGAGATACCGCTCTCGGCGATGGCCAGCATCACGACCACCAGCGGCCAGAGCGTGATCGTGCGCGAGATGGGCCGGCGCAACATCATCGTGCGGCTCAACGTGCGCGGGCGCGATCTGTCCAGTTTTCTGAGCGATGCGCAGGCCACGCTCGCGCGACAAGTGCGCGTCGACCCGCAGCACATGCAGCTGGTGTGGGGCGGCCAGTTCGAGAACCTGCAACGTGCCCAAGCGCGCCTGCTGGTGGTGCTGCCGACCACGTTGTGCATCATGTTCGTGTTGCTGTTTGGCGCGTTCGGCAACCTGCGCCAGCCGACATTGGTGCTTGCTGCCGTGCCGCTGGCCATGATCGGCGGGCTGGCTGCATTGCACCTGCGCGGGATGACGCTCAATGTCTCCAGCGCGGTAGGTTTCGTCGCCCTGTTCGGGGTCGCGGTCTTGAACGCGGTGCTGATGCTCGCGCAGATCAACCGGCTGCGCCACGACGTGGGCATGCCATTGCGCGAGGCGGTGGTGGCCGGCGCGGTGAGCCGCATGCGTCCGGTGCTGATGACCGCGACGGTGGCAGCGCTTGGCCTGGCACCGGCAATGCTCGCCACCGGCCTGGGCAGCGATGTGCAGCGCCCCTTGGCCACGGTGGTGGTTGGCGGACTGGTCACCGCCACCGTGCTCACCCTGGTGTTGTTGCCATCGCTGTACTACCTGATGGAAGCCTTCGTCGCGACGCGCCAGGGCCGCCAGGAGACGACCGCATGAAAGATGTTCGCAACGCATTGCTCGCCAGTGCCGTGGCGGTATCGCTCGCCGCCTGCGCCGTGGGACCGGACTTTCATCGCCCCGCTCCGCCCGCTGCAGATCGCTACACCGCCAATGCGTTACCGGCAACGACCGTGGCCGCCGACACCGCACATGGTGGTGCGCAGCAGTTCGAGCCCGGGCAGGACGTGCCGGCCGCCTGGTGGCGCGCCTTCGGTTCGCCGCAACTCAATGCCGTGGTGGAGCAGGCATTGCGTGTCAATCCGGACTTGCAGGCCGCTGACGCAGCGCTCCGCCAGGCGCAACAGATGCTGGCCGCGCAACGCGGTGCCTGGCTACCGCAAGCGGATCTGCATGTGGATGCCAGCCGGCAACGCGACTCGGTGGTGCCGGCGCCGGATGCCGGCATCGACACACCGTATGCGCTACGCACCGCCCAACTCAGCGTCAGCTATACGCTGGACGTGTTCGGCGGCACGCGGCGGCAAGTGGAAGCGGCCGATGCGCAGGCACGGGCGCAGCGCGATCAGCGCGATGCGGCGTACCTGAGCCTCACCGCCAACGTAGTGAACGCGGCTATTGGCGAGGCGTCCGTGCGCGCGCAACTGGATGCGGCGCGCGCGCAGGTCGCCATCGCCGAGCAGCTGCGCACGCTCACCGAACGCCAGCAGGCGCTTGGCGCCGTCGGTGCAGCGCAGGTGCTGGCCCAACGCACTGCGCTGGCACAGGCGCAGGCCGCGGTGCCGGGGCTGGAAAAACTGCTGGAACAGCAACGGACCCTGCTCGCGATTCTGGGCGGGCACTTGCCCAGCGACGCTGCGGGTGAGGCATTGACGCTGGACACGTTGCAGCTTCCGGCGCAGCTGCCGTTATCGCTGCCCTCGCGGTTGGTCGACCGCCGTCCGGACATCCGCGCCGCCGAAGCGCAGGCGCACGCTGCCAGCGCATTGATCGGCGTGGCGGCGGCTGCACGCTTGCCATCGATTACCTTGAGCGCGGCCAGCGGCGGCTCTGCATCCAGTGTCGGGCGCATGTTCGCGGCCGGCAATACGCAATGGTCGGTGGCCGGCAGCCTGCTGCAACCGCTGTTCCATGGCGGCGCGCTTGCGCATCAGCAACGGGCGGCCGAAGCTGGCTACATGCAGGCCATGGCGCACTACCGCAGCGTGGTGCTGAACGCATTCGGCGAGGTTTCCAACGCGCTGACCGCGCTGCAGGGCGACGCGCAGAGCCTGCGCGCCTGTGCCGATGCACAGGCGCTGGCCGAGCGCACCCTGGCGCTGGTGCAACGTCAACACGCGGTCGGTGCTGTGGGCATGGCAGATCTGCTGCAGGCGCAGCAGGCCTTCCAAAGCACGCAGGCCGCTACGGTCCAGGCACAAGCCGCGCGCTACGCCGACACCGTGGCGCTGTACCAGGCCCTGGGTGGCGGGCCGTGGTGGTCGCCAGCGACCCAGACGCCCAAGCCCGCGGTTCCATGAATCGCGCGCCGCAGCCAGCGCCGGTTGTGTCACGGCGGCGCCGCCTGCTGAGACAATCGCCGCCATGCGCATGACCTCTCTCTTCCGCTCCCCACCCACGCGTACCGACCTGCTTGGCATGGTCGGGCTGGTGGCCGGCATGGCGGCGATCTTCGTGGCCGATACCGTCACCGACTACGCGGTGGCGGCAGCCTTGTTCTATACGTTGGTGGTGCTGCTGTCGGTACGCCTGCTCACACGCGCAGGCGTAGTCGCATTGGCTGCCACTTGTCTGGCGCTGATCGTGCTCAGCTTCCATCTCACCCCGGCCGGCAGCTACCGCGTGGGCGTGATCAACTCCTGCATCAGCGCGGTGGTGGTGGCGGTCACCACGTACCTGGCGGTACAGATGGAAGCGGCAAAAGCCAGCGCACATGCCGCACAGGCACGGCTGTTGCGGCTTACACGCAGTGGCAGCATGGGCGGGCTGGCCGCATCGATCGCGCACGAAGTCAATCAACCCTTGGCCGCCATCGTGACCAGCGGCAATGCCTGCCAGCGCTGGTTGGCGCAGCAACCGCCCAACCTGGCCAAGGCCGATGCCGCACTGGAGCGCATGCTCGCCGACGCCGGCCGCGCCAGCGCCATCATCGCGCGCATGCGGGCACTGGCGCGTGGCGAAGCCAGCCAACGCCAGCGGCTGGATCTAAACCGCACCGTGCTCGACATGATCGCGCTCACCCGCGGCGAAACCGAGCGCCATGGCATCGCGCTGTCGCTGGAGCTGGACCCTGCCCTGCCCGCGGTGCTGGCCGATGGCGTACAGATCCAGCAGGTCATCGGCAATCTGTTGCTCAACGCAATGGAGGCACTGACCACCCTGCCGGACGAGGCGCGCAGCATCCACGTACGCTCGCACACCGATGGAACGTGGGCATGCCTGTGCATCGACGACACCGGCCCAGGTTTGTCCGACGACGCACTGGCGCATGTGTTCGAAGCGTTCTGGAGCACCAAGGACGATGGCATGGGCATCGGCTTGAGCATCAGCCGCACCATCATGGAAGCCAATGGCGGACAGATCTGGGCCGAGCCGGCTGGTGTACGCGGCGCGCGCTTCGGCCTGCGTCTGCCCCTGGTCGCGACGGAGCGCAGGCAATGAGCGATCTGGCCCCGGTGGTATATCTCATCGACGACGATGCCTCGATGCGCGCTGCACTGGAAGATCTGTTCGCCTCGGTCGGCTTGCAGGTCTACGCGTTCGGTTCCACCGATCAATTCCTTGCGCATCGGTTGCACGAGGTACCCGCCTGCCTGGTGCTGGACATTCGCATGCCGGGCCAGAGCGGGATGGAGTTCCATCGGCGCATGGTCGAATCCGGCGTTGCCCTGCCCACCATCTTCATCACCGGTCATGGCGATATCGCGATGAGCGTGGAGGCGATGAAGAACGGCGCGATCGAATTCCTGACCAAACCATTTCGCGATCAGGCCCTGCTGGATGCGATTCAGGACGGCATCCGCCGCGACCGTGCGCGCCGCCAAAGCGAGGCGGTGGCCGCAGCCTTGCGCGCTCGTTGGGAGTCGCTGACCAGCGGCGAGCAGGATGTCACGCGACTGGTGGTGCAAGGCCTGTTGAACAAGCAGATTGCCGCGCGCTTGCACCTGAGCGAGATCACCGTGAAAGTGCGGCGTGGCCAGGCCATGCGCAAGATGCAGGCCGGATCGCTGGCCGAACTGGTGCGGCTGGCCGAACGCATCGGGCTGTGATGCGCGCGATGTGACCGTTGTTGGCGTGCTGTACTGCATGACAGCGTACGCACCATCGGCGGGCATCCAGCCATCGTGACGGCATGCGTGCTTTGGGATGGCAGCGCGCCATGCAGCGGCACGCGCGCAGCGCGTCTTCGGCCATGCACTGAGCTGATCGCCGCAACGCACACGAACGCTTGCGTGCGCACCGTGCGACGCGCGCGACCGACACAGAACCGCAGGCAAAAAAGAACGCCCCGGCATCCGGGGCGTTCTTGCATTCCAGTGTCAAGCAAGCCGCAAGACAAGGCTCAGAAGCTCACTCCCCAGGTCACCTGGCCACCGTACGCCGTCTGCCCGTCGCCGCTGAGGCCTTGCAGCGACAGTGCCAGCCGGCTGCGTGGCGAGGTGATCAGGCTCACGCCCAGCTCGCCAATGGCCGCGTTCTTGGCCAGGGTGACGCTTTGCACCGAGAACTCCGAGGCGGTGCCGATGAAGCCGGCCGAGCGCTGCACCGAACGGTCGCCGAAGGCATGCCGCCAGCCTGCCGACGCATACAACGCCGCCTGTTGGCCGAGGTCCCAGTGACCACGCATACCCAGCGTGGCGGTACTGAAGGTGTCGCTGGCGCTGTCCACCGACAGCGCGGAAATGCCGCCGCGTTCGGTAAAGCCGTCGGTCTTCAGGCGGGTGTAATCGGCCGCAATGAACGGGCTGTACACGGCGCCCTCGGTGCGCAGATTCCAGGCCGCTTCCAGCGACACCGTGACCGCGGTGGCGTCGTAGCGGCTGACCAGGCGCTCTGCGAGCACGTCGGGCAACATCACCCGGCGTGTGCTGTCGACGCTGTAGCTGGCGTAATCCACCGCGCCCTGCAGCGAGAACGCAGACCAGTCTGCGCGGCCATACACGCCGGCATGCGTGCCATCCACATCGGCACGGTCGCCCCATTCGCGCGACCAGCTCTCGATATCCTGGTTGCCGACCGCAATGCCCACCACGCTGCGTTCGCCCAAGCGGCGTTCCGCACCGGCCATCACCCCGTTGTCCTCGCGGCGTACCGACACCGCATTGGCATCGCCATCGACACGGGTGGGCAGGCTGCGCCCGGTGATCCACACCATGGTGTCGCCGACCAGCGTGTCCTGGCTGTCGCCACGCAGATGGTTGCCGATGCCGCTGTTGAGGAAGCGGCTGTCCAGCATGGCGGTAGCCGTGCTGGCATGGCTTTCGCCCGACAACGAGGCGAACGCGGTGCGCACCGCTTCCGGGTCGTCGGGCAAACGCACCACGGCCTGATAGATCGGGCTGGTGTTCGGCAATCCGTCCACCGCTGCCGCCGTGGATTGCTGGTTAGGCGTGGTGACCGCATCCACCATGCCCACCGTATTGCGCCCGAACGTCACCGACAACGCAGTGGCGGTGGTGTTCACGTTCGGCTCGATAAACGCGTAGTCGGAGACGACGTTGGTGAACTGCCCGGTGAGACCGCCGCCGGCGCTGATCAACGGAATCTCCGTAAACAGCGGCATATCGGTCGCACGCACCAACTCCAGGGTGGTGCCGCTTGCTACCGTGGCTGCACCGCCCACCGTCACCGGCGTCACCACACCGCCCGCGCCGGGCGTTACCTGCAACGTGGAGCCTGGTGCAAACGTGGCAGTGCCGCCGACGCTGATGGTGCCACCGGCACCACCGATGGCGACCGTGCCCGACGACACCAGGCTGCCTACACTGCCGCTGCCGGTGAGCGTGCCGCCCGGACCCACCGTGACCGGCCCGCCCAGTGCCGCGCCGGGGTTGGCCAGGTTGCCGACACTCAGGGTGCCGGCATTGACCTCGGTCGGGCCGGTGAAGCTGCTGCTGTTGGCGGTGAGCAATAGCGTGCCGGTTCCCAGCTTGATGAAGCGACCGAGCCCGAACAACCTGCCTGCGTAGCTGCCGGCACTGGTTTGCAGGAAGGTCAGCGTGCTGTTGTTGGTGATGTCGCCCTGCAGGCTGGCGGTGTTGCCAACCAGCGTGCCCGCGTTGACGGTGGTACCGCCCAGGTAGCCGTTGACGCCATCCAGGGTGAGCGCACCGGTGCCATTCTTGACCAGCACGCCGCTGCCGGTGACGTTGCCAGCGTAGGTCCCATCGGTTGCCTGGTCGAACACCAGCACGGCGTTGTCGACAATGTTGCCCTGCAGGCTGTCGGTGGTGCCGATCAAGCTACCGCTGGCGATGGTGGTGCCGCCGCTGTAGGTGTTGGGCGCCACCAAAGTCAACGCGCCGGCACCTTGCTTGATCACGCTACCGGTGCCGCTGACCACCCCGGCGAACGCGCCGTCGCTGGCCTGATCGAAGACCAAGGTCGCGTTGTCGACCACATCGCCCTGCACGCTGGTGGTGTTGCCGACCAGGCTGCCGGCGCTGATGACGGTGCCGCCGGTATAGGTGTTGGCGCCAAGCAATTGCAGCACGCCGCTGCCGGTCTTTTCCAGCGAGCCGCTCCCGCTGACCGCGCCGGCATACACGCCACCGGTGATCTGGTCGAACACCAACGCTGCATTGTTGGTGATATCGCCCTGCAAGCTGGCGGTATCGCCGATCAGGGTGCCGGCCGCAATGGTGGTGCCACCGGTGTAGCCATTGGCGCCGTTGAGCCGCAATGCGCCGGCGCCCTCCTTGATCACCGTACCGGTGCCGGTGATCGAACCGGTAAACACGCCATCGGCCACCTGATTGAACGCCAGGGTTGCGTTGTCGACGATGGCGCCTTGCAGGCTTGCGCCATCTCCCACCAGCGTGCCGGCAGCGACCGTGATGCCACCGCTGTAGGTATTGCTGCCGCCGAGCGTCAGCACGCCGGTGTTGGTCTTGATCAAGCTCCCGCTACCGCTGATGTTGCCGGTAAGCGTGAGGTCGGCCGGGTTGTCGACGGTAAGCGCCGCGCCCAGCGTGACCGCGTTGCCCAATGCCGCGGCAACCGCATTGCTCAGCACCGAATCGCCGGTGACCGACAAGGTGCCGCTGCCCAGGGCGGTATTGCTGGCCACCGCCAGCGTGCCATCGCTGAGCGTCGTGCCGCCGGCATAGCTGTTGTTGCCGCTGAGCGTGAGGGTGGACGTGCCGTTCTTGATCAAACTGCTTGCACCGCTGATCGCACCGGTCAATGCCAGATCGTTGCTGCCCGGCAGCGTCAGCGCGCCATCGAGCACCACCGCATTGCCGAGCGCCAATGCTTGATTGGTATCGAGCGTGGTGCCCGCTGCGGCAGTGAGCGTGCCGGTGCCCAGCGCTTGCGCATTGCCCAACACCAGGGTGCCGCCGCCGAGCGCGGTGCCGCCGGTGTAGGTGTTGGCAGCAGTCAGCACCAGCGTGCCGGTGTCGAGCTTTTGCAGCGTGCCGGTGCCGCCGATGGCGACATCGATGGTGCCGGTCACGCCCGGATCGACACGGATGATGGTGTTCGCTGCGTTGGCGCTCAATGCGCCACCGCCTGCATCGCTCAGCACATAGCCATCGGTGATGAATTGCATGCCGGTGATGCCCTGGGTGCCCTGCACGCCTACGTTGCCGGCGGTGCCTGCGAAGACCGCAAAGCTGTTCTGCCAATCGCTGTTGGTCAGCCCATCGACCGACGTCCAATTGGTGGAACCGGCAGTCCATGTGCCAGTCCCGCCATCGGCGCTGCCGTTGGCGACGGTCTGCGCGCCATCCCAGAACTGCACGTTGCTACCGGACGCCAACAACACCACATTGACCTGCTGCGCCAGCGAGGTCTGCAGCGTGAGCTGGGCGGGGTCGACCGTGCCCGGCATTGTGCCAAAACCCATGCCATTGTTGGTCAGCGTGCCGGTGTAATCGATCAGGCGATACACGCCAGTGCCGAAGCCGCCGATGTCGGTGATGTTGAGCGTGCCATCCAGCGTGAGGTCGCCGTTGACCGCAAGCACCCCGGTCTGGCTGGGGATTCCCAGCAACGCATCGAGCGTGGCATTGGACGCCATGCTCAGGCTGCCGGTGGTCAGCAGCGCACCGCTGGTCACCACCAGGCGGCCACCGTCATTCACCGTGACCGCGGCATCGACCACGCCGCTGCCGCTCAGCGTGCCGCCGGTGCCCACGGTGACGCCACCGGCACTGCCCAGCGTGCCATCTACATCCAGCGTGCCTGCCGTGATCTGTGTGGTGCCGCCGATCGCGCTGGTGCCGGAGAGTTGTACGGTGCCGGTGCCGACCTTTTCCAGATTGCCGGCATCGTTCAACGCACCTGCAAACGTGCTGCTGACGTTGCCCACGCCCAGTTGCAAGGTGCTGCCACCCTGGATCGCCACATTGCCAAGGCCGGTGACGCTGCTCAACGCGGTATTGCTGCCGAGCGAGAGCCCTGCCCCTGCCGCAACATCCACGCTGGCGGTCGTCCCCAACGTGCCGGTGGCGGAGGTGGCCAGCACGCCGCCCTGCACCGACACCGGACCACTGAACAGGTTGCTGCCCGACAAGGTCAAGGTGCCCAGGCCCGTCTTGGTCAGCGCGCCCGCACCACTGAGCACGCCGGTCAACGCCAGATCGTCTGCACTGGCGATGGTCAGGTTGGCGCCCAGGTTGACGTTGTTGCCCAGGGCCAAGGCAATGGCATTGCTCAAGGTCGCATCGCCCAGCACCGACAGGCTGCCTGTGCCGAGTGCGGTGTTGCTGCCCACTGCCAGGGTGCCGGCATTCAACACGCTGCCGCCGAGGTAGCCGTTGCTGCCGTCCAGCGTCAGCGTGGAGGTGCCGTTCTTGATCAAGCTGCCGGCACCGCTGATGGCGCCGGCCAATGTCAGGTCGTTGCTGCCAGGCAGCGTCAACGCACCATCGAGCACCACCGCGTTGCCGAGCGCCAACGCTTGGTTGGTATCGAGCGTGGTGCCCGCTGCGGCGGTCAGCGTGCCGCTGCCCAGCGCTTGTGCATTGCCCAACACCAGGCTACCGCCGCCCAGCGCAGTGCCACCGGTGTAGGTGTTGGGACCACTCAGCACCAGCGTGCCGGTATCGAGCTTCTGCACGCCGCCGGTGCCGGTGATGGCCACATCGATGCTCGCCGTGGCACCCGGGTCGACGCGGATGGCAGTCAACGGGTCGGTCACTGCCAGTGCGCCCGCGCCGGCATCGCTCAGCTGATATCCATCGGTCACGAACTGCAGGCCGCCGATGTCCTGCGTGCCCTGCACGCCCACCGTGCCTGCCGTACCGGAAAACACTGCGAAGTCGCCTTGCCAGGTGCTGTTGGCGCTACCGTCCTGGCCGGTCCAGTTGGTGGCCGCACCCCAGGTGCCGGCGCCGCCATCCACAGTGCCATTGGCCGTGGTCTGCACACCGTCCCAGAATTGCACGATGCTGCCCGGCGCGGTGACCACCAGATTGAGTTGCTGGCCGATGGCGGTCTGCAGGGCGAGCTGGCTGATGTCCACGCTGCCCGGAAACAGGCCGATCAGCATGCCGTTGTTGGTGAGCGCGCCGGTGTAGTCGATCAAGCGATACACGCCGGTGCCGAAGCCGCCGAGATCGGTGATGTTGAGCGTACCGTCCAGGGTGAGATCGCCATTGACGGCCAGCAAGCCAGTTGCGCTTGGCGCACCCAACGCCACATCGACGAATGCGCCTGGCGCGAGCGTCAACGCACCCACGCTCAACGACGCACCGCTGGTGAGTGCGAGCCTGCCGCCATCGCTGACGGTGACCGCCGCACCCACATTGCCGGCGGCGCCGGTGCCGGTCAGTGTGCCGCCCGATGCCACGTTCAAGGCGCTGGTGCCGAGACTGCCGACCACATCGAGCGTGCCCGCACTGACCTGCGTGCTGCCACCGATCGCACTGGTACCGAGCAGACGCACGGTGCCGGTCCCCACCTTGTCCATGTTGCCGCCACCGCCCAGGCTGCCGGCGAAATCGCCGCCGCCCAGCTGGAGTGTGGCGCCGGTTTCGGTATCGACACCGCCCGCACCGCTGAGCGCGTTGATCAGCCCGCCATTGGTCAGATTCAACAGCGCGCCTGCCGCCACATCGACAGCGCTGGCGTTGCCCAGTGAGGCCGCGGTGCTGGCCACCACGGTACCGGCCTGGATCGCCAGCGGGCCGGTGTAGCTGTTGTTGCCGCTCAAGGTCAGCGTGCCGAGGCCGGTCTTGATCAGGCTTCCGCTGCCGCTGATGGCACCGCTGGCCAACATGTCTGCGGCGTTATCCACGGTGAGCGCGGCGCCCAGCGCGATGTCGTTGCCTAGCGCCACGGCAAGGGCATTGCTCAAGACCGAATTGCCGAGCACCGACAGGCTGCCGGTGCCGAGTGCATTGTCGGCGCCCACCGCAATCGTGCCCGCGGTCAGGCTGGTGCCGCCGCTGTAGCTGTTGCCGGCCGTGAGCGACAGTGTGGTGGTGCCGTTCTTGACCAGGTTGCCGGTGCCGCTGATGCTGCCGTTCAAGGCCAGGTCGTTGCTGCCCACCAGCGTCAGTTGATCGTTCAACGCGAGGTTGTTGCCTACCGTCAACGCGGCCGTGGCATCCAGTTCGGCAGCGCCGTTGACCAGCATGTCACCTACGCCAAGCGCGGCATTGTTCCCGAGCACCAGCCTGCCCGCATCCAGCGCAACGCCGCCACTGAAGGTATTGGCGTTGCTCAACGTCAGCGTGGCGCTGCCCTGCTTGTCGATGCCACCGATGCCGCTGACGACGCCGTCGAGCGCAATCTCCTGCGTGCCAGCCAGGGTCAGCGTGCCATTCAAGGCGACTGCATTGCCCAGCGCCACGGCGGTGCTTGCATCCAGCGTGGTACCGCCTGCGGCAGTCAAGGTACCTGCGCCCAATGCCGTGTTGCTGCCAACCAGCAACGAACCGCTCTGCAATTGCAGCCCACCGCTCCAGGTGTTGTTGCCGTTGAGGGTGAGCGTTTGTGCGCCGGTCTTGATCAGGCTGCCGGCGCCATCGATGACGCCATCGAGCGTGAGGTTTTGTCCATCGATCGTCAGCGCACCATTGGTGGTGAGCGCGTTCTGCAAGGTCACCGCAGAAGCAGCGGTGAGCCGCGTGCCGTTGGCAGCAGCGAGTGCGCCGCTACCGAGCGCGGTATTGCTGCCAACGACCACGGCACCGTCGTTCAACAAGGTGCCACCGGTGTAACTGTTGGTTCCGTTGAGCGTGAGCGCTCCGCTGCCTTGCTTGACCAGGCTGCCGGCACCGCTCACGGTACCGCTCAAGCCCAGGTTGTTGTTGCCGGTCAACGACAACGCACCATTGAGCACCACCGCATTTCCAAGCGTGGTGGCCGTGGTGGCCTGCAGTTGCGTGCCTCCGGCTGCGGTCAACACACCGCTGCCCAGCGCCGCGCCGCTGCCGACCGACAAGCTTCCCGCGTTGAGATCCACGCCGCCGTTGAAGGTATTGGCGCCGGTCAGTGTCAGCGCTGCTGCGCCGTCTTTGATCAGGCCACCGGCGCCGCTGATGCCGCCATTGAGGGTGAGGTCCTGGTTGCCGCCAAGTTGCAGATCTGCATCCAGCACCACGTTGTTGGCCACCACGCGTGCAGCGGTGCTATCGAGCAGGCCGCCACTCACGCTCAGGCTGCCCGCCCCGAGCGCGCTATCGCTGCCCAGGATCAGGCTGCCGGCCGTCAGGCGGGTGCCGCCCAGATAGGTGTTGTTGCCGCTGAGGGTCAAGCTGGCAGGGCCGAGTTTGTCCAGGCTGCCGGCGCCACTGATGCCCCCGGTCAGCGTGAGTGCGTTGCTGCCAGCCACAGTGAGCTGCCCTGCCAGCGCAATTGCATTGGCCAGCGTGCTCGCTGCTGCGCTGTCCAACGTCGTGCCGGCCGCTGCGGTCAAGGCTCCGCTACCCAGCGCGGTATTGCTGCCCACCGTGAGCTTGCCGGCATTGAGCGAGGTACCACCGCTATACGTGTTGTTGCCGGTTAGCGTGAGATCGCCGCCGGCCTTGACCAGGCTGCCGGCACCGCTGATGGTGCCGCCCAGGGTCAGCGCTTGCGCGCCATTGAGGGTCAGCGCGCCGGTGCTCAGCGTCACTGCGTTGCTCAGCGTGGCAGCGGCGGTGTTTTGCAAGGTCGCAGAGCCAGCGACATTCAACGTCCCGGTGCCCAGTGCGTTGCCGCTGGCCACCTGCAAGGTGCCGGCGTTGAGGCTGGTGCCGCCGGTGTAGGTATTCAGACCACCCAACGTCAGCGTCCCGCCACCAAGTTTGTTCAACGCGCCGGCGCCACTGATGGTGCCGGTGAGATTCAACGCATTGCCGCTACTGCCGATGCCCAAGGTTCCGGTCAGCGCAATCGCGTTGCCCAGCGTGGACGCTGCGGTGGCATCGAGCTCACCACCGCTGGCGGTGAGCGTGCCGGTGCCCAGGGCCGCATTCGAACCGACCACCAGTCGCCCGGTGCTGAGCGTGGTGCCGCCGGTGTAGGTGTTGGCATTGGTCAGTGTGAGATCGCCGGTGCCGCTCTTGATCAAACTGCCGGCACCGTTGATGGCACCGCTGAGCGTGAGCGCTTGTGTGCCGATCCAGTTCAACGGCGCAGCCAGGCTGATGCCATTGGCCACCGTCAATGGTGCAGTGGTGCTCAGACTGGATGCGCCGGTGACATTCAATGCACCCGTGCCCAGCGCGGACGCGGCACCCAGTTGCAGCGTGCCCGCTGCCAGCGTGGTGCCACCGCTGTAGGTATTGCTGCCGCTGAGTGAAAGCGTCCCGGTGCCCAGTTTATTGACACCGCCAACGCCGGCCAGCGTGCCGCTCAAGGTCAACGCGTTGCCGCTGGT
This sequence comes from Xanthomonas sp. NCPPB 3569, assembly GCF_041475645.2. Taxonomy (NCBI): domain Bacteria; kingdom Pseudomonadati; phylum Pseudomonadota; class Gammaproteobacteria; order Lysobacterales; family Lysobacteraceae; genus Xanthomonas; species Xanthomonas sp. NCPPB 3569. Next base: position 1,744,914 of record NZ_CM192969.1, on the reverse strand, counting down.
ACCCAGGCCCAGCGTATTGGTGAGCGCAAAGTTGTTGGTCAGGGTCAGCGGTGCAGTGGTATCCAGCAAACCGCCTGCCGCAGTGACCGTGGCAGTGCCAAGCGCACCGGAGGTCTCCAGCAGCACGCTGCCCGCACCCAGCGTGGTGCCGCCGCTGTAGGTATTGCTGCCGCCCAAGGTCAGCGTGCCGGCGCCGATCTTGTTGAGCGCCCCCGTACCACTGATCGTCCCTCCGATTCGCAGTGTGTTTGCGCCGCCAATACCAACCGTGTTGCTCAACGAAAACGCATTGGTCAGGTTCACTGCGGCACCTGCCAATACGCTGCCGCCGGATGCAGTGACCGTGCCGGTGCCCAAGGCGCTGTTGGCGCCCACCGTCAATGCGCCATTGAGCAGATTGACGCCGCCGCTGAACGTGCTGGTACCGGTCAGCGCCAGTCCGCCGGTGCCGGTCTTGGTCAATCCACCGGTGCCGGTGATTGCGCTGCCCACGGTCAGGTTATTGGTCCCCTGCACGGTCAGGCCGCCCGCGCCAAGCGCAATGCCATTGGTCGGTGCAAGGGTCAGACCGGCAGCCGTGGCTTCGAGCGTGCCGCCGTTGGCGGTGATGGTGGTGCCCAACTGCGCAGGATTGGCGAACTGCAGCACACCGCCGTTGAGCGCGCTGTTGGCGAAGTTGCTCGCCCCGCCCACCGACCAGGTGCCGCTATTGACACGCAAATTGCCGAAGTTGATGTATTGCGCGGTGCTCAACGTCCCGGTGCCGGTGCTGCCGCTGCCGGTACCGACCGCAGAATTCTGCAGGATCAACGTGTTGTTTCCGCCCAGGCCTCCATCCACCACACCGGTTTGCGCGAATCTCAGCAAACCGCCCGGGCCGAGCAATTCCAGGGCGAGCCCTCCCCCGCTGTTGACGCTGCCACCGGTGACGGCAGTGAAGCTGTTGGTGCTGCCCGCCCCCATCGAAACACTGCCGTTGATGGTGCCTGAGTTGACGAACGTGTTGCCAGTGGCCGAACTCTGAAAGCCCACCCGTCCGTTGATGGTGCCGGTATTGACCGCGTTGACGGTGCCTCCACCGGACACCGCGATCACCGGCGTGTCCGACCCGAGGATTGACAACCCCAGCAACGGGCGACTATCGATCACGCCGGCGTTATTGATCTGCACCGTTCCGTTGTTGGCCGACGTCAGCCCCAGCGCCATGCCGTCGAGATTGAGCAGATTGGCGCCGAGCACGCCGCCGGTGCCATAGAGCGTGCCGCTGGCAAGATTGTTGACGGTGACGGCGGTGGAGCTGGCATTGCCCATGGTCACGCCGCTGCTCAATACCGAGAGCAGCCCAAGCACGGAAGGGTCGATGGTGCCGGCGTTGTTGAGTGTGGAATTGGTACCGCTCAGGGCGATGGCGGTGCCGCCCAACAAACCTGCGGTCATCTGGCTGCCGGAGGCGACATTCACGGTTAGGTTGTTGGCGCTACTGGAAAAGCTGTTACTGGTGACCGGCGTACCCGAGCAGGTGACCGTTGCGCCCGCCGCTGGGATGGCCGGCGTGCATGCGCCCCAGGCCACCATCGGTGCGGCGGCCCCCGCCGCGAGGACCAACAGGGCCGGCAATTGATGACGGGTAGAGCCAGGCTTGCGACGCCGACGCACCAATTCATGCGTCACTACCCAATTGCCGATGGCTGCGTTCCAGACCAACGCAAATGCACGATTCATTTGATTCCCCCTGTTTGCCGAGCAGAGACCGGCGCGCACCCATGCACGCGCCTCAAAAGACGGATTGGAATAACGGTAGAGCCGGTTTAAGCAGCCAGGCCGCCTCGACGCATCATGGCGAGTGGCTGCTGACAGCACTTGCAGGGCGCAACGGAGTTAATACCACTCTCAAATCACTGCGCCACTAAATTAATAGGCGATTCAATACACCTGAAACTGTGCCGAATATCACTAACTCCAATCTCATCCATGACAAAGGCCAAATCTGTGCGCTGGCTTGCTCGCGTCCGCTAAATGTGGGTTCTTGCAGCCTCATCTGTAACGACTTACACCGTCCGCGGCAAATGCACGCTACGACAGCTTAATTTGACGTTTTTATCGACGGCGATTAGATGAGCCCGAATCCTGAAGCAGGGTTCTACAGGATTAAACTAATTAGGCGCCTTGCCTTATAACCAATCGTCTTCAATGAAAATTGCCGCATCGCAAAGGCCCGCACATCATCGAACAAGGGCTCCAATCAGTTTATGAGTTTGTTTTAGAGGGTAAGACCAGCTTGTAGTCGACATCGACCGGCCGAGTACGGTATTTGTATATCGCGAGCGCCACAGCAGCGGTTATTGTCGGGACTGCTAGGCCGCTCGACGTTTGCAACAACCCAGCAGTTGATCGGCCTGATGCGCAATTGGTAGATTCCGTCACCTATCGATGACCTCGGTTTGTTTCTAGTAGCGGTGCAGTGTGATCTTCGACACGGAACCCGATGCCATGACGCTTGCCCCGGACGACAAACCGCAGGATCGCCACTTCGACTGGTCAGGGGTGCCGATCGACCTGGGCGGCATGGAGCCGCTTGAACAAATCGCACGATTGCTTTGCCACGCCCTGGTTGCACCGGCTGCTGCGCTGACCATCACCGAGGGCGGGCGCCTGCGTGTGCTGGCAGCACGTGGCATCAGCAGCAGTCATGTCAGGCAGGCCATGGAGCTGTGCCAGCAGGTACCGCCAGCGCCCAATGGCGTGATCGAGTTGATCGAGCATGCAGCGCTTGCGCAAATGCAACTCGGCGATGCTGCCTTCCCCGGCTTGCCCGCGCGCTTCATCGCCTGCGTGCCCGTGGGTGCGCCGCAGACGGGAATTTCCGGCACCCTGTGCGTGATCGACACGCGTGAGCGGCGGCTGGCAAGCCAGGAGCATCAGCAACTGCTGATGTTCGCCAACGTGGCTGCCGCACAGCTGGAATTGCAGTTCGGTGCGGGCCGACGCGAGCCGCACAGCGGCTTGCTCAATACGCGTCAGCTGCAGTCGGATCTGGACGCCCTCGCCTTCGGTAGCCATAGCGTGCCCACCATTGCTGCATTCATCGAGGTCTACGACACCCAGGCCGCCAACGAGGCGCGCCAGGCGCTGGGCATGCAGCCGTTGGAAGAGCTGGTTCGCCACGCCAGCTACGTATTGACGCGCGCCCTGCGCGGCAAGGCCACCGTCTACCACGTGGCCTCGATGCGCTTTGCGTTCTTTCTGCTCAACTCCGCGCCGGATGAGATGGAAGACCTGCTGCTGGATCTGCGCGATATGTTGCACAAGCCGGTGGATGCCGCTGGCGTACCGATGTCGCTGACCTTTCATGCCGGGGTGGTGCGCTTCGCCCCGCAGCAGCCGGACACCAACGATGTGATGCGCAAGGGCCTGGTGGCGCTGGGCGATGCCATCAACAACCATGCCATCGTGTGTTGGTACAGCGCGTCGCACGACGATGCGATCCAACGCTCCTACCGCCTGGCGCTGGATGCCGAACAGGCCCTGAAAGCCGGCGATTTCCGGCTGGTGTTCCAGCCGCGCATCAATCTTGAAGACCTCTCGGTGACCGGCTTCGAAGCATTGCTGCGCTGGCATCACACCAGTCTCGGCCCGATCGGTCCCGACGAGTTCATCCCGCTCTTCGAAAAAACCGCATTGATGTGCACGGTCACCAATTGGGTGATCGAAAGCGCGTTGGTCCAGCTGGCGAAATGGCGTGCCCAGGGCTTGGATGTTTCCATCTCTATCAACCTGTCCTCGCGCGATTTCGGCAACATCAATCTGGCAGCGGATGTCATCAACCGCTGCAAGGACCTGGCGATTCCCACCACTTGCATCGAACTGGAAATCACCGAAGGCCGCTGGCTGCGCAGCAATGTCGAAGCGGTCCCGCGGCTGCGCGCGTTGCGCGATGCAGGCGTGAGCGTGGCCATCGACGATTTCGGCACCGGCTATAGCAACTTCGGCTATCTCACCGAGTTGCCGGTCAATGTGCTCAAGCTGGACCGGTCGCTGGTGACCGGCATCGCCACCAAAACCGGCATGCAGATGCGCGCAGAAGCGGTGGTGCGCCTGGCCAACGCATTGGGCTATCGCACCGTGGCCGAGGGCATCGAGCATGCCGATGAGATTGCCTTGCTGCGGAGCTGGGGATGCGATGAGGCGCAGGGGTATCTGCTCGCCAAACCCATGGAAGCGCATCTGGTGGCCGACTACGTCACACAGGCCGCGGCGCTGCAGCGTCTGCCGTAAAGCCGCGGCGGCGCGCGGATGCTGCCGCATAGGCAATCACACCGCGCCGCGCTGTGCGGATGGATGCGCGATGCCTTGCGATGCGATGCACGTCCACCCTTTCGCCTGCACTGAATCAATACTCCAACTGCTCAACTGAGATCGTGCAGGTCCTTGCCCAGCGGCGCGCTCAGTGCCCAATCGGAGAAGCGCACCTTCAGCCCGGCGCGCTCGGGCGTGCAGCACATCGGTCCGACCCGATAGGCGCTTGCTGGCGGGAATGGACATAACCGCACCAGCGGCCAGTGACGGCCGTCCGCAGAGACCTGCAGGCGCAGCACACCGTCGGCAACCGTGGCACGGATCCAGAAATCCTTGGGGTCGGCTTCGTAAGGACCAGTGGCCCAATCCGATACCGGGTTGGTCAACACGCTGCTGAGCATGGCACGCCCGTCGCTCAGTTCGATTCCGGCCTTGACCCAGTGCTGCTCGTCCACGCGCACCATGATGCCGGCCTGGTCGTACAGGGCTTCGTACTGCGCGCGCACGCGCAACTGCGCGGTGAAGCCTGCACCCGTCTCGATGCCCAGAAAGTGCCCGCTATCGCGGGTGAACCCATAGTGCGTCTTGCGCCAGAAGTCGGTCGCCTGGTCGGTGACCACATCCAACGTGTCGCCGTTGATAGCGAGTGTCTTCGGCCGGTTGAGCCAGGTTCCGGCGTGCCAGCTGCTGTCCTGCGCCATGGTATTCCTCGGGTTGGTCTGTTGTGCAAACGCGCCACCACTGAACGTCATCCCGACCACGCCAGCCACTACGCGCCTGCGTGCGCCATTGAATGCATCGTGTTGCATGGATCTGCGCTCCTGCGACTTATGAACGCGTAGTCTACGAGCTGTACGCGCAAGGCTGCATGCGTGCGCTCGTCCTGTGTTCGCCAGACGGGCAAGGCGCCGGTGCGTCGACGATGCGCAGCCGTGCAGACGCGTCGCAGACAGGCGACGCAGCCGCAGGACCCAGGTCCGAATCCGCGCGCGCAATCGCTGCGTGCGGCATACGGCGATTTGCCGGCCAACCCTGTCGTGTACGCGCCCGAGAGCGGCTAACAAACGTAGCGAGCAGTCGTCAGGTGGCGTGGACGGCGCGGAGGAACCGGGGTACGCGCGGTACATGCCGATTCCGAGCACCGGCCGCGCCGGCCTGGCGGCTGCACAGCAGTGTTGCTGGCTACTCTAGGCGCCCGCCCTGCCCTCAGTGCTGCGCCAATGCGTAGTCGATTGCCGCGCAGATGGCCGCGACCTGCGCAGCATTGCATTGGTCGGGCGTGGCGCGTGGGCTATCCGGATAGACCTCGGTGGTCGTGCGATACCGCGCATCGGTGACGCCGGCGCACAAGCCCAGCCGCCGCACCGGATAATTGATGACCCCATGCCCCACCACCGGTGCACCGATGAGTTGCCCATCGGCATCGGCAGGCGCGATATGCGTCACCTGGGCCACCGCTGCGATCACCGCCTGCTGAAAGGCCGGCTGCGGATCCTCACTGTCGCCGACCAGATAAAACCCGTCCGGAATACTCCCCGGCACGAACACCGCACCGTCGCGCGCCGCCAACGCAGGGCGAAACTCGCTCTCGTCGCTATCGGTGGTTTCGTGCAGGTCGATATGCACCAGCATTTGCGCGGAGCTCGCAGCCACCAGCCGCATCAGCGCAGCCGACTCTTCGGCCGGGCTGTCGTGGCGAAAGGCGCGATTCGGATCGACTGCATCGGCATTCCAACGCTGGATGCGTTCGTAGCCCCAGGGATTGATGCACGGCGCCACCAGTAAATTGCATTTGCCTGCGTAATCGGCAGCACGCTGATGCAGAAATTGCAGCGCACCTTGCACGCCGCTGGTTTCGTAGCCGTGCACGCCGCCAGTGACCAACACGCATGGCAGGCTGTCGTCCCACTGCGCGCTGCGCAGTGCCAGCAAGGGATACTCCCCTTGCGCATGTGCAATGGTGCTGTACCGCACGCGTTGGTACCGCACGGCCAGTGCGGCGACCTGCTGCACGACGTCGTCCGCGTAGCTGCGCTGCTGCAGCTGGCGTGCGCGCCACATGGCGCGTTCCGGCTCGCCCCACGGTTGCCCGGGCGTACCGATCGGATACATGGGGATTGTCGTCATTGCAGATACCGGTGCTAAGAAGACGCCAAGGGTAAGCGCTCTGCGCACAGAAGCAAAAAGGCCCCGCAGTGCGGGGCCGATGAAGCTTGTATTGCTGACGCTTATTTCTTTGCCGTGACCCCTGGCGTGGCGTCGCGCACCAGGAACTCTTCGGTCAACTCCGGCAGATGCGCCAGCAGCCAATCGGCCATGGCCTGTTCCTCGGGCAGGATTTGCTCGCACACGCGCTGCGTTTCGACATCGCCCACCGTCTTGGCGGCACCCAGCAACGCGGTGTAGGTGGCGATCTCAAGGTTCTCGAACACGTAGCTGGCCATCGCGCCCTTGACGATTTCGTCGGAGGTGGTCATGCCGCCCATCGCCTGCCCGAATGCGGCCATCTTGCCCATGGCGTCCTTGATGATTGACGGTGATCCGCCCAGACGCTCGATGCACGACTCGACCAAGCGCTGTTGCCCGAGCGTCTCTTCCAAATGTTGCTCGATGCGGGCCTTGAGCTGAGGGTAGTGCTCGATGCGTGCAGCCTGGGCCTTGAGCATCTGCTCGGCCTGCTGCTCCATTGCATGCGCATCGCGCAGCCAGTCCATCAGATTTTCTTGGGGTTCGGCCATGGGGTTCTCCTGTTTGTTTGCGATATATCCAGCCTGCAGCGGCGTGGATGAAAGACGCGCCTGTTCCAAGTGAACGCTGCGTGCGACGTCTACGTGGCATTGACATGGCACAGAGGAATCGACGGCTGCGCCATCCAAAGGCGGTTGTACGCAATCGCAACGGAACTGGGGACCGCGCGGCGATTACTGAGGCACTGCATGCAGCGTAGCGCCGCTGACCGCGCTGACTATCCTAGTTCTATGCCCGGCACCGGTCGTTGGGATGCTTTATTCCTAAGCGGTGCTGCAAGCGCCACACACCGGTGGGCTGCAAATCCTGCCGGGTTGGGAGCTGCAACAGGGCACGCGGGAAATTTTTCCATGCAATCGATGTCGGACGTCATGCAGGAGTGCAAAAATTTCTCGCTTGCGCTTGATGCGTTGCACACCAAGCACTCATGGATCTTTCCTGGTGCGCATGACATCACGCGCGACGATGACGTGCACAAAATCTGCAATCGATTGCGCATTTCCGCGTGGAGCAATCGATTGGCTTCAAGCCTAAAACAGCACAGGCGCTGGCCGCGTGGGCGTAGCGCCTGTGTCCAACGAACCGCAAAATTCGCTCCCAAACCGGCGCGTCATCGCGCGACGATGGCTGGATTAAGCAGATTCTTCTTGCGGCTTGGCCTGCTTGGAACGCCCGCCCTTGCTGCCGATCCGCGACATGTGATCGCGATCGCGGCTCACCGCCTGACCGCCCTTACGGCCAGCTTCGCGCGCTTCGTCGCTGGTAAATTCGTGCGCATTGCCGCTGGCATGCGCGGCTTTGCCGCCGCTACTCGCCAACAGGCGGCGCTTCTCCGGATCCAATGCGGCAAAGCCGCGCCGGCTACGGGTCGTGTTTTGTCCGTCTTCCACTGTGCCTCCTCTCGATGCTTCGGTTACGCCTGGGTATTGGGCTAACCGCAACATTCGTGCCAACCCGGAAAGGCAGGCCCGGCGGTGGATTGCGGACGGATGCAGGAAAAAACGGCTGCGCTCGCTGCGCAAATCTTGCACACCTTCGCGTCGCCGGACGATGGGGCCTACCTCATAGGTGGATAGCGCTATCACGTGGCGCTACTGCGGTGCGGATGTGGCGAGACGGCTTGCGCGGCGCCGCAGCAACAGCGGCCGTGCCTAGGTCAAGCGGCTGCCCTGATCCAGGCACGTTCGAATCTGGCGTAGTCGGATTGCCACGCACGTCAGGCATCGGACCTGGCGTTCGGCTCACTCGATCGTCTGCGTGAGGCAGTCGTCTAAACGATGATGTGCGCAACACCTCGCAGCGCGCATCCTGGTAACCCGCAAGATCGCTTGATCAATCTGCCACCGGAATGCCAAGACGGCGACGCAGCCACAGGACGAAACTGGCAGTGCCCGTACCAGACTGCGCGTACATCCTGGCGCGCACTGATGCGCCCTCAACGCACCAGGCGTTGATTTATGCCCGGCGAAAACTTCGCGACTGCGTGCAGGTCAGTACCACTGGCCGACGTCGATGCCAGGCCGGAACCATTACGCGTGCCGTGCCGTCCATGTACGCATGCGGCTGGCCCCAAGCCCCGACAAGCAGTCCCCGGGCGCACGCGCACCATGTCAGGCGGACGTCGTGAACCCGAATCGCCCTGCCCTGCAGCCGCGTCATCCGGAGTGCGCTGCCTCACCCCATTGCCTGCACCACCATCGGCCCACCGCGGTCGTCGCACCCGGCAGCAGCTTCGGACAGCGCATCGCCCACCAGCAACAAGGTCGGCAAACCCGGCGGCAGCGCGCTGGCTGTCATCCCCAGGTCGCCCAGGGTGGTGAGGCGACGTTGCTGCTCCGGCCGTGTGGCGGCCTGCACGATGGCAGCGGGCGTGCTGGCCGGCAAATGTGCCAGCAATGCAGCGGCCAGCGCATCTGCGCGGCGCAGGCCCATGTAGATGCCCAGCGTGGTGCCGCTGGCCGCCAGCGCACCCCAATTCGGCTCGCCGTGGTCGTGGGTGTGCGCAGTGACGAAGGTGATGCCATGGCAGTGGCTGCGATGGGTCAACGAGACCTCCAGTGCGGCCGCCGCAGCGAATGCCGCACTCACGCCGTTGATCACCTGCACCCCGACACCGGCACGACGCAGGAAGGCGATCTCTTCGCCAGCGCGTCCGAACAGCAGCGCATCGCCCCCTTTCACGCGCACCACGCGCAGGCCTTGCAACGCATAGCGACGCATCAGCCGGCAGATGAACTCCTGCGGTGTCGAACGGCATCCGCCACGTTTGCCGACCCGGATCACGCGCGCCTGCGGTGCGAGTTCGACGATCTCCGGGTTGGCCAGATCGTCGAGCAGCAGCACCTGCGCCGACGCCAGCGCCTTCACCGCCTTGATGGTGAGCAATTCCAGATCGCCCGGGCCGGCGGACAACAACACCACATCACGTGCGCAGGAAGGTGTGACTGACATTGGAGATCTCGCTGGGTGTGGAGGGACGGTGCATTCGTAGGACAGGTGCGCTCACGCAAGCCGCGATTGCCGGCACAGCCGAGTTAGTTGCGGCACGCAGGAGCCGCACACGGTGCCGCAGCCCAGGCGTTGCTTGAGCTGCGCAACATCGGCGCCGTCGTCGATGGCCGCGTGGATCGCGGCGGCCGAGACCTGCATGCAGGTGCACACGAACGGGTCGCTGGCTACGCTGTGGGCATGCGCGAACACCGACAGCCGCGCCTCACGCCACGGCTTGCCCGCCAATGCGGTGGCGAGCAACAACCGATCGGCGTCGCTGGGTTGCGCGGCAGTGAGCAGCACGCCGTCGATATGGTGATGCCCGTCTTGCATGCGCCAGCCAACGCGGCGCATCAGCCCGCGGCGCAGGTCGCGGTACTCCAGCACATCCGCACCAGCTGGCAGTTGCAAGGCGGCAATCAGGCGATCCAGCCAGCTGGCATCGGGCGCGCGTTCGCAGGCGGCATGCAGCACGACCCAATCCCCGGCTGCATGGCGCTTGGTGCCGCTCGAGGGCTCGGCATGCAGACGCAGGGATGCATAGCCGCAGTCGCGCAACAGCGGCTGCAACGCCTGCTGAAAGGCGATTGCATCCCCGCGCCGCGCTGCCAGCAGATGCCAGCCGAACGTGGTCTTTTCCACCCGCACCGCCGTGTGTTTGAGCTCGGGCTGTTGCGATCGCGCATCCACTGCCGGCGTGCTGACTTCGTTGATGCCGCCGCTGGACAGGTTTTGCCCGCTCCAGTGCATGGGGGCAAACACCGTGCCCGAGCGCAGCTCATCCGACAGTTCCAGCGGCAGCACCAGCGCGCCGCGCTTGCTTTCGATCTGCACCAGTTCGCCGGCCACCAGCCCACGCCGCTGCGCATCGCCTGGATGCATGCGCAGCGTCGGCTCGGGACTATGCGCGAATGCCGCCGCCACCCGCCCGGTGCGCGACATGCCATGCCACTGGTCGCGCAGGCGTCCGGTGAGCAGCCGCAGCGGGAACCGTGCCGACGTGGACTCGGCCACCTTGCGGTACGGCGTGACGTGGAAGCGCGCACGTCCGTTGGCATGCGCGAATATGCCGTCGGTGTAACGACGCGCCTGCCCTTGCGTATTGCCTGCCGGGAACGGCCATTGCTGCGGCCCATGATCCAGCAGCGCGTAATCCAGACCGCTGATATCCAGGTCGCGGCCAACCGTGAGGGCGCGATGCTCGTCGAAAATCTGCGCAGGGTGGTTGAATGCGAACAGGCCCGGCCCGCTCGCTGGTGCCAGGCGCGCTTCCAGCCGGCGCGCCACTTCGTTGGCAATCCACCAATCCGCACGTGCCTGCCCGGGCGCTTCCACCGCCTTGCGCACGCGGGTGATGCGGCGTTCGGAGTTGGTCACCGTGCCGTCCTTTTCGCCCCAGCTGGCGGCCGGCAACAACACGTCGGCATAGGGCACGGTGTCGGTGCCGGAAAAGGCTTCCTGCACGATCACCACCTCGGCGTTTTCCAGCGCGGCGCGAATCCCGGCGACCTCCGGCATCGAATGCACCGGGTTGGTGCACACGATCCACACCGCCTTGAGCGTGCCCGCGCGCAACCGCTCGAACAACTGCACGGCCGGTGCGCCTGCCGTTGGCGAGAGTCGCCCCGCTGGCACGCCCCACAGCCGTTCCAGTTCGGCGCGGTCGTCGGCATGTGCGATCTCGCGATGCGCCGCCAGCATGGTCGCCATGCCGCCCACCTCGCGCCCGCCCATCGCATTGGGTTGGCCGGTCAACGAAAACGGTCCCGCGCCCGGCTTGCCGATCTGCCCGGTGGCCAGATGCAGGTTGATCAGCGCCAGGTTCTTGTCGGTGCCGTGCACGGACTGATTCAAGCCCATGCAATACAGCGACGACGCTGCAGGGCTGCGCCCGAACCACTCGGCCGCCTGCACCAGATCCTCGTGCGAAATGCCGCAGATCTCGGCACTCATGCGCGGCGTGTATTCGCGCAGCATCCGCTTGAGGGCATCGAATGCTTCCGTGTGTGCCGCCACGAAACGCGCGTCTACCAGGTTCTCCCAGATCAGGTGATGCAACATGCCGTTGAACAAGGCGACGTCGGTGCCGGGTTCGATCGCCAGGTGCAGATCGGCCATGGCCGCCGTGTCGGTATGCCGTGGATCGATCACGATCCAGCGAATGTCGGGGTTGCGCGCGCGTGCCTCCTCCAGCCGGCGGAACAGCACCGGATGCGCATACGCCATGTTGCTGCCGGCAAACAGCACGGTGTGCGCCAGCTCCAGATCGTCGTAACAGGTGGGCGGGCCATCGGCACCCAGCGCAAGCTTGTAGGCGCTCACGGCGCTGGACATGCACAGCCGCGAATTGGTGTCGATGTTGTTGGTACCGAGCAAGCCTTTGGCCAGCTTGTTGAAGACGTAATAGTCTTCGGTCAACAGCTGCCCGGAGAGATAGAACGCCACCGCGTCCGGGCCATGCTCCCGGATGATCGCGGCCAGCTTGTGGGTCACATGGTCCAGTGCCTGCTCCCAACTCACTACGGCACGCGGCGCCTGGCGATGACGGCGTAGCTGCGGTTCGAGCACACGCCCTTGCGTGCTGGCCACCGTCTGCGGCAATGCCAGCCCCTTGCTGCACAGGCGCCCGAAATTGGCCGGGTGCAGCGGGTCGCCTTCGATGCCGACGATGCGTTCGCCATCGGCGTCGTGTTCGCTGTGGATCAGCACACCGCACCCCACCCCGCAGTAGCAGCAGGTCGACCGCGTGATGCGGTGCATCGGTAACGCGGCCTGCGGCTGCGCGGCTTCGTGGGTCGACAGATGCTGCAGGCCTTCGCTCATACGGCGGGCTCGGCAACGGCATCCGGCTCGATCACCGGCTGCAACACGATCCATACCGCATCGGCTTCCACCTTTACCGGGTAACGCGGCGCACAGCCCACATCCGGTGCGCACGCCTGCCCGCTCTGCAGCCCGATGGCCCAGCCATGCAACGGGCAGGTCACGGTGTCGCCGGCCACGAGGCCTTGCGACAGCGGCCCACCCTTGTGCGGGCAGCGGTCGCGTAGCGCGAACACCTGGTCGCTGGTGGTGCGGAAGATGGCAATCGGCGGCAGGCCCTCAACCTCCAGCACGCGCGCGCCCAGTGTCGGCAAGTCCTGCAAGGCGCACACGTGCACCCATGCGTCGTGCGGCATGCTCATTGCTCCACCGTGGCGGTCGGCGCAGCAACGCGCAGCGGTTGGTATTCCTGCCGGCGCTCGCCGGCGATACGCGCCTTCCACGGATCGACCAGACCCTCTAGCGAATACAGCAGGCGCTCGTATAGCGCACGCCGGTTGGCGGCATCGTCCACCACGTGTGCACGGATGTAATCCAGCCCCACCCGCGCGATGTAGTGCACAGTGCGATCCAGGTAATAGGCCTGCTCGCGGTAGAGCTGCAGGAACGCGCCGGTGTATTCGCGCACTTCGTCGGCGGTGGTCACCTTGACCAGGAAGCGCGCCACCTCGGTCTTGATGCCGCCATTGCCGCCGATATGGATTTCCCAACCGGAATCCACCGCGATGATGCCCACGTCCTTGATGCCGGATTCGGCGCAATTGCGCGGGCATCCGGACACCGCGAGCTTCACCTTGTGCGGGCTCCACATGTTGGCGAGCATGGTTTCCAGGTCGATCCCCATCTGCGTGCTGTTCTGCGTACCGAAGCGGCAGAATTCGCTACCGACGCAGGTCTTCACCGTGCGGATCGATTTGCCGTACGCATGGCCGGAGGGCATGCCCAGATCGCGCCACACATCGACCAGGTCTTCTTTCTTGACCCCAAGCAGATCGATGCGTTGGCCGCCGGTCACCTTGACCATGGGCACCGCATACTTGTCGGCGACATCGGCAATCCGGCGCAGCTCGCTGGCGTTGGTCACCCCGCCCTTCATCTGCGGAATCACCGAAAACGTGCCGTCTTTCTGGATATTGGCGTGCGCACGCTCGTTGATGAAACGCGACTGCGGGTCGTCGATGGCCTCACGCGGCCAGGTCGACAGCATGTAGTAGTTGATTGCCGGACGGCAGGTGGCGCAACCGTTGGGCGTGCGCCATTCCATGAAGGCATACGCCTGTGCATGGGTGAGCAGCTTGTGCTCGCGGATGGCGCGGCGCACCTCGCCGTGGCTGAGGTCGGTGCAGGCGCATACCGCCTTGGTTTTGGGGGTTTCCTGAAAGTTGGAGCCCAGGCAATTCATCAGGATCTGCTCGACCAGGCCGGTGCACGAGCCGCAGGAACTGGCCGCCTTGGTGTGCTTTTTCACCTCATCCACGGTGAACAGGCCTTGCTCGCTGATCGCCTTGACGATCGTGCCCTTGCAGACGCCATTGCAGCCGCACACTTCATCGCTGTCGGCCATCGCACTGGCGCGGTCCTGGCCACCGGTGCCGGCATCGCCCAGCGCGCTTTCGCCGAAGATCAGTTGATCGCGCTGCGCCTGGATGGGTGTGCCGTCCTTGAGCAACTTGAAGTACCACCCACCGTCGCTGGTGTCGCCATACAGGCACGCGCCCACCAGGACATCGTCGCGGATGACCAGCTTCTTGTAGACGCCACCGGCCGGGTCGGACAGCACGATTTCTTCGCAGCCATCGCCGCCCATGAAATCACCGGCAGAAAACAGGTCGATGCCGGTGACCTTGAGTTTGGTCGATGCCACCGAACCGCGATAAATGCCGATACCGAACTGCGCCAGATGGTTCGCACACACTTTGGCCTGCTCAAACAACGGCGCCACCAGACCGTAGGCAATGCCGCGATGGTTTGCACACTCGCCCACCGCATACACGCGTGGGTCGAAGCTTTGCAGGCTGTCGTTGACCACGATGCCGCGCGCGTAATGAATCCCCGCCTCTTCGGCAAGACGCGTGTTCGGGCGAATGCCGGCCGCCATTACCACCAGATCGGCCGGAATCTCGCTGCCGTCGGCAAACTTCACCCCGATCACCTCGCCCTGCGCATTGCCCAGCAGCGCACTGGTGGCGGTACTCAGCTTGAAGTGCAGGCCACGCGCGCGCAGGGCTTGTTGCAGCAGGTTGCCGGCCACCGGGTCGAGCTGGCGTTCCAGCAGCCAGCCGGCCAGGTGCACCACGGTGACCTCCATGCCGCGTAGCTTCAGGCCATTGGCCGCCTCCAGGCCGAGCAGCCCACCACCGATCACCACCGCGTGTTGCTTGGTACGCGCGGTATCGATCATGGTGCGCGTGTCCTGGATATCGCGATACCCAATCACCCCTTTCAAATCGTTACCGGGAATCGGCAGCACGAACGGCACCGAGCCGGTGGCGATCAACAGGCGGTCGTACTCGGCTTCGGTACCGTCGGCCGCAATCACGCGGCGGCGCACGCGGTCGATGCGCGTGACCTCCTTGTTCACATGCAGGTGGATGCCGTTGTCGTGATACCACTGCAACGGATTGAGCACGATGTCGTCGAAGTCCTGCTCGCCGGCTCGGCGCCGAACACGGTGATGTGGTACATGCCCGGCATCAGCTTGAGCAGTTCTTCCACGGTGCGGATACCGGCCATGCCATTGCCGATGACGACGAGTCTGGGTTGCTTCATTGCCTGGGCTCCTGTCGACATATCAGACGCGCGCCGCGCCAGCGGCGGTCCATTCGCTGCGCCACTGCGCCTTCACGCCGGCCAGCAACGCCCAACCGCCAAGCGCGAATGCAGCGAACAACCACATGCCGATCGCGTAGCTGCCGGTGTGCTGCTTGAGCACGCCCAGCCCTGCGGCAAGCGCAAATCCACCGATGCCGCCTGCCATGCCGATCAGGCCGGTCATCACGCCGATGTCCTGACCGAAGCGCTGCGGCACCAGTTGGAAGACCGCGCCATTGCCGGCGCCCAGGCACAACAAGGTCAGCACGAACAGCGCCAACGTGATCGTGGCGCCGCCCGCACCAAATCCGGCGATGCCCACCAGCGCGGCGACCAGCAGATACACCGCCAGCAAGGCGCGCGTACCGCCGAGGCGGTCGGCAATCACGCCACCGAGCGGGCGCATCACCGAGCCCGCCAGTACGCACGCTGCGGTCGCCCAGCCCGCGGTACGCGCATCGAAATCGAACTGGTCGTGGAAGTAACCAGGCAGTGCGCTGGCAAAGCCGGAGAAACCACCGAAGGTGATCGCGTAGAAACACATGAAGCGCCACGCATCGCGGTTGCCCACCAGCACCCGGCCGTAGTCGGACCACTGCTTGCGCGCCACCGGCGCCGGCGCCTCCTTGGCGATGGTTGCGAACACGATCAGCGTCAGCACCAAAGGAATGCACGCCAGCCCGAACACGTTCTGATAGCCGAAAGCGGCCGCCAGCATCGGGGCGAACAACGCCGCCAGCACCGTGCCGGAATTACCCGCACCGGCAATGCCCATCGCGGTGCCCTGATGTTCGGGCGGATACCAGCGCGATGCCAGCGGCAATGCCACCGCGAAGGAGGCGCCGGCAATCCCCAACAGCACGCCCAGCAACAGCACCTGCCCCATGCTGTGCACGCCCAGTTGCCATGCACCGAACAGTGCTGCGATCACCGCCAGCTGCGCGACCATGCCGGCGCGCTTGGCGCCGATACGGTCGGCGAACATGCCCAGTACCAGGCGCAACACGGCGCCGCACAGGATAGGCACTGCCACCATCAAGGCACGCTGCTGCGTATCCAGCCCCAGCGATTGCGCGATCGGCACCTGCAGCGGACCGAGCAGATACCACACCATGAAGCTCAGGTCGAAATACAGGAAAGATGCGAACAACGTGGGCGTATGCCCTGATCGCCAGAACGAGCGCTGCATAGAGACCTCTTCGAGTGCGATGGCCAAAAAAACGGCGCCCTCCGGTAAACCGGAAGGACGCCGTTGTCCTGGATGCGTGCGGCTCGCCGTTGAGCCGCTGGCATCGTCTGCATGTTGTTGCAGGCACGCCGTTGTACCTGCATGTGCGTCCTACGCAATCACCGTGCCAACTTGTTCACCGCACCCTCGTCGCGCTGCAAGTGCTTGAGAAATCAAGGGTTGGCGGCTGACTGCGGGCATCGTGCGCGATACTTGGTCGCCGCTGGCGCAGCTCACCATTCCCGGCTTTCGTGCAGCATTGCACCAACAACGTGCGTTACTCGCGGGCGCGATCGACAGACAGTCCTGCGACACGCCATCCCTCCACGCGCGATCCATGACGCCAGGCCGGCGCATTGCGCGTCAGCAACCTAGATGGCGTTACTGGGTGCAGTCGAAGGCATTGGCACGAATGCCTGGATCAAATGCCTGCCCGACGGAGCGAACGGTGCCCGCACCGCTCGCAGGACACGCCGCAAGTACGTCCGTGCAGGCTCGAAGTCGGAATCCATGCCGCCAACGGTCCCGCAAGCTGCGAGGGCACCGAACCAGACAATTGGCTGGCAGTTTGTCGAAGAGCGAGGAAACCGCGTCGCGCGGCTTGCTGTTTGCTCTGTTTGCACCTAGCGCACCGACCATCTCGACTGGCCCTTCCCCGCCCACCGTGGCGGGACCTTATGCGGCATGGATGCCGCGTGAGAGCTTCGCAGCGTGTTCCGTGATGATGGTCTGGCAAGAGCCCTGCCAGCCACACCGCACACCAACCGCTCTCTAAGCAGTCCCATAGGCCCTCCGACCCTCAACGCAGAGTGCAACACGCCTGATCCATCGCTTTACGGCGTATCGAACAACCGATTGCTGCGATGATCGCTGTCCGGCGCGGCGACCCCCACAGATGCGGCGGCACGCCGATAGTTGTCGAGTCGGTGGATATCGCCGAGCCGGGCGATGTCGTCGTCCTGAACGTCATGCCACCCCCAGCGCTGGAACTGGCCCAGGAACCACTCGCCGTCCGATAGCCACGGCATATTCACCACCCCGCCGCGGTGGAAAGCCAGCGCAGTCGCATCAACGGCGGCAGCGTCGTGACCAACATGCGACTCAGCCTCGGGATGCGCCCCCAGACACACCGCCAGATGCGTCGCCGGCACCCCGATATGCTGCGGCTCGGCCAGCCACTGTGCGCATTGCGCGCGATTGGCTGGCGCCGCGTCCAGCCAACGACAGGCCTCCAGCATGCAAGCGGTCAAGCGCTCGCTCAATTCCGGCTGCAGCGCTGCGAATTCACGGCGGCAGGCGAGCACTTTTTCCGGATGACCGGGCCACAACTCGCCGCTGCGGATCACACGCCGCCCCGTGCCCTGCGCGTCGGCCACCGCCGCCCACGGCTCGCCAGAGCAATAGCCGTCGACCAATCCGCTGGCCAGCGCCTCTGGCATCTGCGGTGGCGGAATGCTGAGCACATCCACATCGCCGATCGGGTCTACCCCGCCTGCAGCCAGCCAGTAATACAGCCACAGGGCATGCGTACCGGTCGGAAAGGTCTGCGCGAACACCGCACGCCGCCCCAATCCTGCCAATGCCTGTGGCAGCGTGCGGCCAGCCGCCAACGCGTGCGCGAGTGCAGGCGCCAGCGTGATCGCCTGGCCGTTGTGATTGAGCGTCATCAGCAACGCCATCGGGCATTGCGGCCCGGCGATGCCCAGCTCGATCGCATACACCAGACTGGCCAGGGCGTGCGCGGCTTCCACCTCACCGGCCAACAAGCGGTCGCGCACGCCGGCCCAGGATGCTTGTCGTTGCAAGTCCAGCTGCAGGCCATGTTGATGGTCCAGACCCAGGCGTTGCGCAGCGACCAGGGGCGCGCAGTCGATCAATGGCAGATAGGCCACGCGCACGACGGGATATTCGGCTTGACTCATAGATTCACCCCAACAACTCGGCCATTGCCACGATGCGGCGCGCCACTTCGGCCAGCTTGACGCCCTGCTTCATTGCCTGCTGGCGTAATGCCGCATAGGCATCGGCCTCGCTCAGGCCACGTTTTTCCATCAGCAAGCCCTTCGCGCGGTCGATCTGCTTGCGGTCCTGCAGCGCCTGCTGGACCTCATCCAGGCGCTTGCGCATGCTGCTTTCCTGCGCAAAACGGGCCAGCGCCACCTGCACGATCGGCGCCAACCGCGCGGGCGCCAAGCCATCCACCACATACGCCGTCACGCCCGCGCCGACCGCGGCATGGATCAACGCATCGTCGCCGTCGCCGGAAAACATCACCACCGGCCGCGGCGCGTGCGCATGCAACATCGACAGCTGCTCCAAGGTGTCGCGGGAAGGCGAATCCACGTCGATCACCACCACATCCGGCTGCTGGCGTTGCACGGCATGCAGCAACGCGCTGACCGAGGCCACGTCATCGAGCACCGTGTAGCCGGCGCGCGTCAGGGCCTGGCGCAGTTCGCCGATGGGCTTTTCGGTATCGTTGACCAGCAAGACACGCATTGACAGCTGCGAGGCATGGACGTGGCCTGATGGTGCCATGCAACATGGCGTTGGTGCGAGCCATCTTTTCGGAGTGTGTCCAATGCCGTTGTTTCCGCTGTTCGCCAACCTGCAGGGGCGTGCCGTGCTGGTCATCGGTGGCGGCGAAGTCGCCACACGCAAGGTGCTGGCGCTGCTGAAGGCGCAGGCGCACATCCGGCTGTATGCGCATGCGCTTTCGCCCGAACTTGCCCAGTTGCTGCAAGCCGGGCGCTTCGAGCAGATGACAGGCGAGTTCGATCCCGGCTGGATCGACACCGTGTGGCTGGTCGTCGCCGCCACCGATGATGTGGATTTGAATCGACGCGTCGCCGCAGCGGCCGGCGCACGCCAGCGTCTGGTCAATGTCGTGGACGATGCCGAGCTCTCCACCTACCAAGTGCCGGCCATTGTCGACCGCGATCCGCTGGTGATTGCGATTTCGTCGGCGGGCGCGGCGCCGATGCTGGCGCGCCGACTACGCGAGCGACTGGAGCGCGAACTGCATGCGTCGGTGGGTACGCTGGCGGCCTTGTTCGCCCGGCACCGCGAGCGCATTCGTCAGCAGTTGCCGGACATGAACCGGCGGCGGCGGTGGTTCGACCAGGTGATCGACGGGAAGGTGCCGCAATTGCTGCAGGCCGGCGATACCGTCGCCGCCGAAGCCGCCTTTGCCGCCGCGTTGGATGCGGTGGACAGCGTTCCGGCGCGCGGCAGCGTGCAATGGGTTGGTGCCGGTCCGGGCGATCCGGGCCTGCTCACGCTCAATGCCTTGCGTGCCCTGAACCTGGCCGACGTACTGCTGCTGGCGTCGGACGTGCCCGCCGAGGTGGTGGAACTGGCGCGCCGGGATGCGCAACGGTGCGGCTGGCCGGAGACGCCGGGCGCGCAGCAGGCCATCGTAGTGGAGCTGGTCGGCGCCGGTCTGCAGGTCGTGGTCTTGCGCGTGGGCAGCGGCGATGCCATCCCGGCGGAGCTGGAAGCTGCCCTGCACGCGCAGGGCATCCTGTCGGTGCGGGTTCCGGGGTTGCCGCTCCATTAGGTTTTTCCAAGCGCGTTGCCGGGTTCGACGCGCGCCACTGCGCACCGCATGCCAGCAACGCTCGGCGCGCGGTGTCCTGCTGCCAAGGCGTGCGTTCGCCATACCGATTGCCGGAGTGCCCGCCCCTAGCATCGGCGGGAAATGATGCCGGCTGCCGCGCAATAGCGCTCGACTGCCACCCGCCAGCGCATGTCATCGGCACCGCATCACGGCGCGTAGGAAGGCAGGCAACAGCTGCCCAGCTTGGCCGGTTTCACCCCCCGCCTGGCCGAAAACGTCCCCAGCATGGCGCGCTGGTCCGCCTACAGTCGAGCACGTCATCCCGGTTCGGACATCGCCACGCCATGCAGACGCCTTCGCCGTCCCAGACGTTCCCGCTCGACCGCAGCGATGCGGTCTGCATCATCGGTGCCGGCCCGGGTGGGCTCAGTGCGGCACGTGCGCTCAAGGCGCAGGGGCTGGACTACGACCAGTTCGAACGCCACGGCGACCTGGGCGGGATATGGGACGCCAGCAACCCCGGCTCGCCGATCTACGACTCCACCCATTTCATTTCATCGCGCGATCTATCGGCCTTCATCGGCCATCCCATGCCGCGCCATTACCCCGACTACCCGCCGCATCGGCAGATCCTGGCCTACCTGCGCAGCTTCGCCGAGATATTTTGGCTGCGCGAGAAGATCCAGTTCGACACGGCAGTGCTGCGCATCCACAAACAGGCGGACGAGCGCTGGCAGGTGGACTTGGCCGATGGCTCGCAGCGCATCTACGCTGCAGTGATCTGTGCATCGGGCGTCAACTGGGACCCCAGCATGCCGCAGTTGCCCGGCCACTTCGATGGCGAACTCCGCCACTCGGTAAGTTTCCGGCATGGCGACGAATTTCGTGGCAAGCGCGTGCTGGTGCTGGGCGCCGGCAACTCCGGCGCGGACATCGCCTGCGAGGCGGCCATGCATGCGCAGCGCGCCTTTCTCAGCGTGCGCCGTGGCTATCACTTCATTCCCAAGCACTTGATGGGGATTCCGGTCGACCAGATCGCCGAGACCGGCCCGCACCTGCCGTTATGGCTGGCGCGCCCGATCTTCTCGGCGCTGCTGCGCCTGGTCAACGGCGATCTGACCAAGCTGGGGTTGCCCAAGCCGGACCACCGTTTGTTCGAGAGTCACCCGTTGCTCAACGCCCAGCTGCTGCACCATCTGCAGCACGGCAACATCGCTGTCAAACCCGATATCGAGCGACTGGACGGCAGGCACGTGGTGTTCAAGGACGGCAGCCGCGAGCAGATCGACCTGCTGCTCTGCGCCACTGGCTACCGCTGGAGCTGCCCGTACGCCAGCGCGTATTTCCTCTGGAACGGCGGACGCCCGCAGATGTACCTGTCGATGTTCAACCGCACGCATCGCAACCTGTTCGGGATCGGCTACCTGGAAACCAATTCCAGCGCGTACAAGCTGTTCGACACCCAGGCCCACATGATCGCGTCCTACCTGACCGCGCAACGCCGCGATCCGGCCAGCGCACGCCGATTCGATGCGTTGATCGAAAACGATACGCCGGACCTGTCCGGCGGCATCCGTTTCGTGGCATCGCAGCGCCACGCCGTCTACATCGAGGCGCATGCATTCAAACGCTATCTGCAGCAGCTGCGCAGACAACTGGGCTGGGGCGAGCTGGGCGAACACATGTACGACGCGCTCAAGCTCGACGCCAGTGGCGATCCACGCATGCGCACTACCTCCACCGCACGGCTGGCCGATAGCGAGGTTGCCCATGGCTAGGCCGCAGGATCTGCGCGGCTGGCATGCGGTGATCACCGGCGGCGCCGGCGGACTGGGACGCGCGATCGCCGCGCGCCTGATACAGCGCGGCGTACGTTGCCTGTTGGTGGATATCGATGCCGATGCACTGGCACGTGCGGTGCAGGCGCTGGGTCCATTGGCATGCGCGCAGGTCGCCGACCTGACCGACTCCGCTTCGCGCGACCGGCTCGCAGAGCGACTCGACACGGACTGGGGGCAATTGCAGATACTGGTGAACAACGCCGGCATCGTCGGCACCACGCCGTTCGAAAAGCGCACGCCCGAGTCGATCCGCGGCGAACTGGAGTTGAACCTGCTGGCGCCGTTGTTGCTGACGCACCGGTTACTGCCGCTACTGCAGCGCGCTGGCGACGGGCGCGTGGTGAACATCGTCTCGCTGGGCGGCATGTTCCCGTTGCCCGAGTCGACGGTCTATTCGGCCAGCAAGTTCGGTCTGCGCGGTGCCATGCTCTGCCTGGGACCGGATGGCGTACGCCTGGGCATTCGCGTCTCCATCGTCAACCCGTCGGCCACCGACACCCCGATGCTGATGCGCGAGGCCCTCCACGGCGGCAACAAGCTACAGTTCATGGATCGGCCGCAACAGCCTGACGAAGTCGCACTGCAGGTGCTGCGCTGCCTGGATGCGCCGTGCCTGGAGCGCTTCGTGCGCCCCAGCGAGTCGTGGACGGTGCGGCTGGCCATGTTGCTGCCCAACCTGCTGACGCGCGCCCTGCCGCTGTTCGCGCGCAGCGCCGAGCGCGGGCATCGCACCTATCTTGCATCGCTGCAGCAACGCGGCCTGATTCGCCCATGCCAGGATGGCTGGGAAGTGGTGCCGCCTGATCAATGCGCAGACCCGCCCATTCCGGTGCAAGCGAACGCGCGACGCATCTGATTGTCACCACTTCCGTTGCCGGCATGTGGCGGAGCACTGCTGGCGGATTCCGAAGCTCCCATAGGACGCCAGCACGCATGTCGTCCCGACTCCCCGCCCGCCTTGATCAGCTCATCGCGACCCGCGCGCCTGTCCGGGCGCTTGACCAGCCCAGCGTTGAAAGGCGCGCCGAAACGCCCGTGCATCGGCGTATCCCACCGCATGCGCCACCTCGGCCACGGTCATCTGCGAATTGCGCAGCAGATCCTGCGCGCGTTCGTAGCGGGCGGCATCGCGCAGCGCCCGGTAGCCGACCTGCTGCGCGCCGAGCCGGCGCCGCAGCGTGCGCTCGCTGCAATTGGCCTGGCGCGCAAGCTCCGGCTGCCGCGGCGCACGCTCGGCATCGCTGCGCAGCCGCAATGCGATCGATTCGACCAATTCATTGCGCGACGGCGGCCGCTGGATCAGCGTCTCCAATTGTTGCCGCAACAGCCCGCAGGTGGTGCGGTCGTAGCCCGGCAGCCGCGCGGCCAACCACTTGGCATCGAGCGTCATCCGGTTCCTGCCGGCAGCAAAACGCACCGGGCAGCGGAAAAAGCGCGTGTAGATCTCCAGCGGGGCCGATCGCGCGAAGGCCAGTTCCACCGCGCGCGGTCGGATGTCCGGACCCAGCATGCAGCGACTGACATTGAGGGCGCCGGCAAAGGCTTCCTCGATGAGATAGGGCTCGATCTCCAGATCGAACACATGCGGCACCAGTTCGATGGACGCTTCGCGCCCCTGTTGCGCAAATACGTGCTGCATCATCGCCCCGGCTTCGTGCTGATGGCTCAGCCCATAGCCGATCGCTTCGCCGAAGGTTTCGCAGGTGAGCATGGCCAGCCCGGTCAGGCCCCAGGACACCGGCCGTTGCCGCATGCCGGCCGCCAAGCCCATCGCCGGCTCGTCCAGCAGCCGGCGCGCGCGCAGGATCAGCGCACGTACCTGCTGGTAGGACAGCAGCAGGTCGCGGTCGGTGAATCCCAGCCCCTTGCACAGCCGCCCCGGCGGATGCCCGCGATCTTCGACCAGGCCCAGCAGCGAGCGCACCGTGTTGGGAACGATATTGGCGATGCGGCGATCATTGGCCGGCGCCTGATCTGCCTGGCGGCTGGCCAAGGACGCCTGCCTGCGTATTGCCGAATCCACTGCACGCGGCATGCTCAGCCACCTGCCAACGCGTGACGACAGCCAACGCGGCCGCGCGGCGCAGTGCTGCCGGCAAGATCGGCACCAGACACGCGCCTGGCGGATGCAGAGGCCGGCCGGGTTTGAACGTCCTGCATGCGCCATCTCCTCGCGGCAATGCGGGCTCGACCGCTCGGCAGCAGCTTAGCGCACCCAGTGCCGCGCGAGCCTGCTCTGAACGCGCACCGCCATCGACAGCGGACTCAGTCGCGCGGCAGGCGCTTGCGCGCGCTATCGCGCACATCCACGTCGAAGGTGACTTGCAAGGCCATCGCCTCGGCGTGCCCGGCGCCCGCATCGAAACTGAACTTAAGACCATCGCGGCGCGGTAACTGCCGTGCATGTTCCTCCAGCGCATCGCGCGGGATCGCCAACTGCCAATGATCGGTGGCGCAATTGCAGGCCGCATGGCCACCGGTGAGGCTGACGCTATGACGGACCAGCCGTGCGCCCTGCCCGCTGGGCAAGCGACTGAGATTGTCGACGCTGCGGCCGGCCAGCAGGCTGGCCAGCTCGTCCTCGTCGATACGAAACCGCAGATGTTGGCCTTCAATCTGGATTTTCATGGATCAGCCGGCTCCATTGCTCGGGCGTATTGCAATTGACGAACTCAGCGCGTTCGCTGGCGGTGACAGTCACGCGATGGCACTGCAGTGAATGCTGCAAGGCGCGCAGCGAGCGTGACGATGCAGCGCCTGCCATCAACACCGTCAACGCCTCGCGCACGCTGGCATCCAGGCGCAGGCACATCGGCAGCATCTGGTCCTCGAAGGCCACACAGCGGAACTGCGTAGGCCTCAGCAGCTTGGCCAGCAACGCAGCCGGCAACAGCGGCATATCCACCGGCACCACCACCAGCGTGGTCGCATCGGCCACGCCTGCGATCACGCTTGCCAGCCCGCCGAGCGGGCCGAGCTCGGGCTGGACATCGGCAATGCCGGCGTATTCGGGCCGGTTGCCGCTGACCACCACGTGTTGCGCACCGGCCTGTCGCAGCAGCGCCTGCATCTGTTCCAGCAACGGACGCCCATGCCAGGGCAGCAACGCCTTGTCCTGCCCCATGCGTGAGGAACGTCCACCGGCCAGCACCACGCCCGTCCACGGCTGCTGCAGCGTCATGCAACAGCCCCAGGATGGATGGCACGCACCGGCAGGTTCATGGCGCGATGGCCGGCGCGGCCGGTTGCAGATGGCCCAAGCCGAACACCTCGGCATGCGTGCTCGCTGCTGCTCCTTCCTCCTGCGGCTCCAGCACTGCCCAGACGTTGGCCTGCAGCAACGGTGCCACGCGAAAGGACTCCTGCTGCGGCAGGATCTGCACCGACAACTGCCCGGCCGCGCTGCACAGCAGGCGTGCCCGCAGATGCTGCCGCCAGATCGGCCGGGCCTGCATCGGCGCTTCTAATGCGACGCGCAAGCCATGCTCAACCGGCATGCCCAACAGACCGCGCAATGCGGGCTCGACGAAAAATCGCAGCCCGGCCGCACTGGCCATCGGGTTGCCGGGCAAGCCCACATACAGCGCGCCATCACCAAAGCGTGCAAGCAGTATCGGTTTGCCCGGTCGCACCGCAACCTTATGAAACAGCACGTCGGCAGCATGACGTGCCAACGCATCCGGGATGAAATCGTAGCGACCACGCGAAACCGCGCCGGTACTCAGGATGAGATCGGCACCGGCATGGCGGGCCTGTGCCAGTGCCGCATCGAACGCAACATCGTCGTCGCTCACCTGCCCGTGCCACACGACCTCGGCACCGGCGGCATGCAACTGAGCCAACAGATAGCTGCTGGTGCCATCGCGGATCTGGCCCGGCAGCAGGGGTTGTGCGGGGTCGCCGATCAACTCGCGTCCAGTGGCGATCAAGGCCACGCGCGGCTGCCGCACCACGTGTACTCGCGCGCAGCCCAGGCCGGCGAGCAGCATCAGGTGCGCACCGCGCAGCACGGTGCCGGCGTCGATCACGCGATCGTGCAAGCGCACGTCTTCGCCGCGACGACGGATGTGCTGGCCCGCACGCACCGGCTGGCGCAGGCGGATGCGGCAGGGGCGCTCGCCGTCGTGTTCGAGGATCTGCACTTGCTCGATCGGCACCACCGCATCGGCACCCGGCGGCACGCCAGCGCCGGTCATGATTTCCCAGGCCGCACCGCTCGCGGCCGCACCGGCGTCCTGCCCTGCCGCCACGGTGCCGCTCACCACGTACTCGCTGTCTGCCAACGCACCCATCCGCGCGGTCGCCAGTGCAAACCCATCCATTGCGCTGTTGTCGAAGGGCGGCAGCTCTGCCTGGCTCGACAAGGCGTCGGCGAGCACACGTCCCTCGGCATCGGCGCTTGCCACCCACTCGCTGGCGAGGGTTGCGACGTGCGCGTGGACCAGCGCGATTGCTTCGGCATAGCTGATCATGTGCAGGACAGTGCCGACCAATGGATGACCCGGCTAGGATACCGGCCCCTGGCGCAGCAGGTACAGGCGTGGCTAATGCAGCGCCGTCGTGGATCTAGCGATCGTGGCGTGCATCACGGGGCACCACGCTTGAAGCTGCTCGAACGGTACGCAGACAGTGTGCGCTGCAAGGTTGCAGGCCGTCATTGATCAACCGCACACATGCAAGTCGTCGACGTCGTGGGCTGGCTCGCCAGCATCATCCTGATCGCCACCTTGATCCGGCAGATCTACAAACAATGGCGCTCCGATACGGCGCAGGGCGTCTCGCGCTGGCTGTTCCTCGGCCAGATCAGTGCCTCGGTGTTGTTCATCCTCTACAGCTATCTGGTTGGCAACGCGGTGTTTATCGTCAGCAACGTGCTGATTCTGCTGACGGCCCTGACCGGCTACGCATTGCAGCGGATCAAGCGCCGCAAGCTGGAACGCGCAGCGTAGACAGGCTGCGTGACCTTCAGCCAGCCGGCCGGCTGAGCTAGTCAGCTGGTGTTTTCACCGACTTGCGTGGTTTTGCCGATCCAGCTGTGGCCTTCTTCGCAACGACTTTCTTGACCGCCTTTTTTGCGGTGCCACTGAGCGTCTTCTTGGCGGATGCCTTGGGCAAGGCCGCCTTTTTCGCTGCGCCCGGCTTGCGCACGCTGGCAATGCGCGTGGCATCGGCCGCTGCTTCAGTGGTGGCATCCGGCACACGCACGCTGATCCAGGTGGGTGCATGGTCGCTGGCCTTTTCCAGCGCACGTACCCACTTGTGGACGCCGGCGTCCTGCAGGCCGGGCGCCAGCGTGCGATTGAGCAGCAGATGGTCGATGCGCAACCCACGGTCGCGCGCAAAGTGCTGACGGAAGTAATCCCAGAACGTATAGATGGGCGTCTGGCCATGGATTGCCAGCAGGCTGTCGGTCCAGCCCTGTGCTAGCAGGGTCTGGTAGGCCGCCCGGCTCTCCGGCTGCAGCAGGGCATCCTTGCGCCAGCCCTTGGGGTCGTAGATATCCGCATCGGTGGGCACTACATTGAAGTCGCCGATCAGCGCCACCGGATGCGGCAGGTCCACCAGCGTTTTCGCGTGCCGGATCAGGCGCTCGAACCATGCAAGCTTGTAGTCGAACTTCGGCCCGGGCTGCGGGTTGCCGTTAGGCAAATACAGGCAGGCCACCACCACGCCATGAATCGCCGCCTCCAGGTAGCGGCTTTGCGTGTCGCGTGGATCCCAGGGTAACCCGCGACGAATCTCCACTGGCTCGGTTCCCCGCGCGAGCAAGGCCACGCCATTCCAGGACTTCTCGCCCTGCCAAATCACACCGTACCCGGCATCGCGGATCGCCTGCTCCGGAAATGCAGCCTGCATCGATTTCAATTCCTGCAGGCCCACGATGTCCGGTTGCTCGCGCTGCAGCCATTCCAGCAGGTGCGGCAGACGGCTGGCAATACCATTGACGTTGAACGTCGCGATCTTGCGTGTAGTGACTGACATGAATGTGCGAGCGGCCGCGTCCGAGGTGCGACAGCATGACCGCCGCGTCATTAAGCAGATGCTCAAGCGAGGTGAAGCTTCACTACGTGCCCCAGCCCGCGCTCACGCCTGGCACACCATCCGCGCTCTTAGCTTGAAGCACACTCATTGACGGGAATTGCCATGCGACATTCAGCGCTGTTGATCGGCCTTGCGCTCTGCGCCAGTTGCTCGCGCAGTCCGCCTTCGGTCACCCCGCCCGGCGCACCGGAAACTCCCAAGACCAATGTGCTGGAAGCCGGCGCGAAGGTCCTGCAGCCCAGCGGCCCGGTCGGCAAGCTGGACATCTATCTGGTCGGCTTCCATCCGATGAAGGATGCACCAGATGAGCAAATGGAGGCGCATCACTATTGCCAGCAGGTCAATGAAGATCTTGCGCAATGCGCGCTCTACGACGGCAACACCGACCGCGCCAACCTCACCGGCATCGAATACATCATCTCGGAGAGCTTGTTTGCGCAGTTGCCGGCACACGAGCGCAACTTTTGGCATCCGCACAACGGCGAAATTCTTTCCGGCCAGCTCTCTGCACCCAACCTGCCGCAGATCGCAGAGAAGGAACTGATGCGCAGCAAGATCAACAGCTACGGCAAGACCTGGCACACCTGGCGTTCGCGCAAGGGCACCGCGCCTGGCGACACCCTGCCGCTGGGCGAGCCGATGCTGGCATGGTCGTTCAATCGCGATGGCGAGCTGCAGCAAGCGTTGATCGCGCAACGCGACCAAGCCGTCTCGGTACCCACCGCAGAGCGCCGCGCCAACCGTCAAGATCTTGTGCCGCTGGCAAAGCCACAAGAGGGTGTGGATGCATTGCGTGCACATTTTCCCAACGCCCAACCCATTCCCGGGGTGACCGACGCAAACGGCAAGCACCGCTGAGCCCAGGAAAAACCCTGCTGCAGAACGTGCAGCAGGGTCAGGCGTGGCGTACGTACCTGGAAATGCGTTGGTTGGAGCCGGCAAACACCCGGGCTGCAGGTACGGTTGCCGGTCTGTATAAACCGTGGGCCTGTTAAACACGCCAGATGCCGAGCGATTCCGAGCACGCGGCCAGCACAACTCAGGGTTGCCAATCTCCTTGCCGCTAGGGGACAAACCCCGCACGCACGCAACCATCGTGCTTGTGCTTGAACATGTCGTAACCCCGCACGGCGTCTTCCAGCGGCATCTTGTGGGTCAGCAGAAAGCCGGATTTCAAGCGCCCGGCCTGTGCCAGTTCCAGCAACTTGGGCACGTATCGTTGCCCATGTTGCTGCGCAGTCCGCACCGTCAGGCCCTTGCTCATCACCGCACCGAGCGGAAATTTGTCCATCACCCCGTAGACGCCCAGAACCGACAGGATGCCGCCCTTGCGGCAGGCCAGAATCGCCTCGCGTAGCGCCTGGCCGCAATCGGTGTGCAAGTGCAAGGCCTGCTTGACCCGATCGTAAGTGTGGCCGATGCCGGTGCCATGCGCCTCCATGCCGACCGCATCGATACAGGCATCGGGGCCACGCCCACCGGTCATTTCGCGCAGGACATCCACCACGCTGTCGACCGCCGAATAATCGATCACTTCCACACCCAACACATCGCGCGCCATTGCCAACCGCTCTGGCAAGCGGTCGATGCCGATCACGCGCGCTGCGCCCAGGATGCGTGCGCTTTGCTGGGCCATCAGCCCCACGCCACCGCATCCCCATACCGCCACCGTGTCGCCGGGCTGGATATCGCAAAAATCTGCACCCATGAAGCCAGTCGGCCCGGCATCCGAGAGAAACAGCGCATCCTCATCGGACACACCATCGGGCACCTCGAAACACCCCACATCCGCGTGCGGCACGCGGATGTAGGTTGCGTGCGAACCTGCGTAGCCGCCAAAGGCGTGCGTATAGCCGTAAATTCCCGCAGTTGCATGCCCAAGCAACGGCTCCTGCATCTCCCAGTTGGGGTTGGTGTTGTCGCACAACGAAAATTCCTTGCGCTGGCAATGCCAGCAACCGCCACAGGAAATAAACGACGGCACCACCACGCGCTGGCCCACACGCACGTTCTTCACCCCTGTGCCGACTTCCACCACCGTGCCCATGAACTCGTGGCCGATGACATCCCCCTCGCGCATGGTCGGCAGATAGCCGTCGATAAAGTGCAGATCAGAGCCGCAGGTGGTGGTAAGCCCGATTTTCAGGATCGCATCGCGGGGGTTGACCAGCACCGGGTCGGGCACGGTTTCCACGCGCAAATCGTTGACGCCATTCCAGCAAAGTGCTCGCACAAAAAGCCCTCCTCACGAATGCGCGTGCGCCGATGTCCGCGCCGATGGGGTATGCAACAAAGTCGGCACCTCGCCAGCTTCCAGCCATGCGCGCAGTCGCCGCAGCCCTTTGCCAGCCAGCACATACGGCGCGGGATTCACCAGCTTGGTCAACACCTGCGCCAGCACGCCGTCGACCGCATAGTGCAGGCTGAGCGTCGCTTCGCTGGCTTCGCGCCCGTGCGCAGGGTGCACCTGCAGGACGATGGTGAGCTGCAGACCATGTTCGCCGTCGGCGTCGTAGCGCACCGCTTCACCCGGCCGCGCCTCTGCGCGGCGCACGTTCACTGTCAGCACCTGATGCAATGGCGCATACAGCTTCCAGCGGGACGCGTGGCCGTCGCCGGAGACCAGCTCGGCGGCGCCCTCCAACACGCGTTGCTGCACATTGGCATCGCACCAGGCATCCAGTATCTGATGAGGTTCGGCACGGATGGTCATGCTGCGCACGATGTGCGTGCCGTCATCGTCGGTGCGTACCGGATCGATCGGTGATGCAGCCATGGCTTAGCGGGCTCCGGCATTCTTGCCGGAGGCCTGCAATGCCTTGGCACTGCTCAGATGATCTGCGACATGGTGGCGCGTTGTCTGCAGGTGTGCGAGCACCGGCGGTGTCTTCGCCTGCGGGATCAGCTTGTTGTCGAGCGCCGTCAATGCATCGGTGTGGTCTTTCACCATCGCGGTGATATAGGCCGTTTCGAACGCAGGACCGTCCAGCTTCTGCAGCTTCGCCAACTCCGCCTTGCCCTTCGTCATCTGCAGCTTTGCACCCGCGGCGGAGGTATCCGGTTGCCACTTGGCGATCTTCTGATTGTTGTCCGTGTGTTCCTTGATCATGCGCGTGGCGTAGTCGCGCGCGCCGGCTTGCACCTGCTTCTGCAACGCCAGATTTGCCGCGTTGATTTCGCTGGTGTTGATGGCACTCAGCATACCGAGCGCCTCGCGCTCGTCCTCGCTCGGGGTCGCTGCACCTGCGGTTTGCGGCCCGGCAGGCGTTGCAGGCTGTGCCTGGTCCTGAGCCTGCGCAGATACGCCGGCGCCAATGCACAGGGCCAGGACAAGAATGATCGGGCGACGTGGTTTCATGGAAGTCTCCAGCTGGATGATGTCGCTCGATGCTGGGCCTGACGGCGTGACTCGATCGTCGCGCCAGCGTCGAGAGCTGGCGAAGGGCGCCTGCTGCAGCGCAACGCATCGTCACATTGTATGAAGGTCACTTAGCTGGCGTTTTTCTGCAACCTTGAAATCGCTGGTCAAAGCACAGCGCCGCATCAACTCGACGCTCGCCTGTGAGGTAGAGTGACGACTGATTTGCTGCCCTTGGTGCCGATGCCAAGGAACGCTGCAGTGTGTGAGGGTATTCAAGCTTGAATCGATGCAGCTTCGCGTTTGTGATCCACACGTTGGCCTCACGTCGCACGCCTTACGGGGGGCACGGCAGCGCGCCGCGGACAAAGGCGCGGCGGTTGTTGTCCAGCCGCTACACGCGCATGCCGTGCTGCAATCGCCGAAATGGCAGTGCAGCGGCTGTGCGCGCGCACCGCGAGCCGGTCTGTTCCGCATCAAGGCACAGCCGCCCCGCGGGAAGCTCGCGCTGCAGCGCTTAGAAGCCGAAAAATAACGGCATATGCTCAGGCTTAGTGCATCCGGCCAGCAGCCCCGCGTCACGCTCCAGGATCAGCCGGCCCCAGCTGATTGGCGGCCAGTATCTCGTCGATACGCTTGACGATCTGCGCCGCCTGCTCCTGCGATTGCGCCGCACCGGTGATTTTCTCGGAGCGGGCCCGGAACACATCCCAGAAGTCGTCCGGGTGCCGACTGCGCATGTCCGGCAGGGCCTCGGCAAGCTGCTTCAATTGTGCATCGATGTCAGTTGTCATCACGGTCTCCTCTGCTGTGCTCACGCTAACGCTCCGCCGGTGAGCCCGATGCCAACGCCGCGCGCAGACCGCGTTATCCGCATCACAAACGGAAACGAAAACCCAGTGTGTAAGTCCGTTCGGGCGATGCGATCTCGCGCGGGAAATCACCAGGCCGCTGACCGAAATAACCGCTGGCCGTGATGCCGAGCAGATTGGTGGCCTCGGCAAACCAGGGTAGTGATGACGATTGGCGAGCCGCGCGCCAGCACCTGCCCCACTTCGCCACCAGCGCACGCCACCTGCACGCCGGTCACGCGTTGCAAGGCCGCAGCCACGCTGTTGTCGGGGCAGCTTGCCGATGTCTTCGGCGACGATGGAATCGCTGATTTCCGCGTTCGATTGCTTGATCGCGATAACGCTTTTCACGCTGCTGCGCACGCCTTTGACCTGCACCGCCTTCAAAGTGGACGCGGCCGGCGCCGCGCCATCGGCGTTGGCCGCGCCTGTTGCGCCGCCGCATCGCAATTCAGGGCAAGTCCGATGCATAAACCCAGCGACCGATACGTAACGGCAAGCCGCGCGCCAGACGCCGCTGCGATGGAACAAGCATGATGGCCTCCTGAGGCAGGCACTGCGACGACGCGGCTGGGCGCGCTGCGCAAGACAGGCAAACCGGGCCGCACGAGCCGCGCGACGGTGTTGAACGAGGCCGAAATTACAGCCGTGCCGCTCGCAGGGCAGCGTGATCGCGTCCGTCATCGCGCCACGATCATGACGCGCTTTTCATCAACAGCGAGGTGTGTGCGTGTCATGGACACAACTGCACATCGCAGCTGCTGCGTTTGCGCGACAATAGCCACATGAGCAGCCACGACATCTCTCCCGCCGACGCCCGTGCCCGCGCCCTGCAGGGCGCCCTGCTGGTCGACATCCGGCAACTGCATGAGCGTGCCAGCGGCCAGGCCGAAGGCGCGTTGGCGATCGAACAGAGCTCCCTGGAAACCGAGCCTGCAGTCCATTTGCCGGAGCAAGCCCGCGCAATCGTGTTGATCTGCCAGAGCGGCAAACGCTCGGCGCACACGGCCTCGATCTTGCGCGCGCACGGCTATGCGCACGTGGCGTCGGTGGCCGGTGGTACCAGCGCATGGGCCAGCGCCGGCCTGCCGTTGGTACGCCCGACATTGCCGGCGGACGAGCAGGACTTTCTTGAGCGTTATTCACGTCATCTGCGTCTGTCCCAGGTTGGCCTGGAAGGACAGCGGCGCCTGGCGCGCGCACGGGTGTTGCTGATTGGCGCAGGCGGACTAGGCTCGCCGGCAGCGTTCTATCTCGCCGCAGCCGGTGTGGGGCATCTGCGCATTGCCGACGACGACGTGGTGGACCGCAGCAACCTGCAACGTCAGATCCTGCACACCGAAGACAGCGTCGGCACTGCAAAGGTCGAGTCCGCCGCACAGCGCATCACCGCGCTCAACCCGCGGGTGCACATCGAGGCGGTACAAACGCGCGTGACAGCCGACAATGTCGAAGCGCTGCTGCAGGATGTGGATGTGGTGGTGGATGGCGCAGACAATTTTCCCGCGCGGTATTTGCTCAACGATGCCTGCGTCAAACTCGCTAGACCACTGGTCTACGGCGCCGTGCAGCAGTTCGAAGGACAGGTCAGCGTATTTGATGCCGGCCGCCACCGTGGTCACGCGCCCTGCTACCGCTGTCTGTTTCCCGAACCACCGCCGCCGGAATTTGCGCCCAGTTGTGCCGAGGCCGGGGTGCTCGGCGTACTGCCCGGGGTAATCGGACTCTTGCAAGCCACCGAAGCGCTCAAGTTGCTGCTCGGCATCGGCGACGGCCTGACTGGCCGCCTGCTCAGTTTCGATGCATTGGCGATGCGCTTCCGCGACATTCGCCTGCCGCCGGACCCGCACTGCCCGGTGTGTGCGCCTGGCGCGGTATTTCGCGGTTACGCGGATTACGCAGCGTTCTGCGGCAGTGCGGTTGGTTGAGCGAAGCTCACAGCGGCGTGTGGTGTCGGTCGGCTGACTGGTTGTTTCGCCACCGATGCAATACGAGGGGCATCGCTGCATTCAGCAGTTCGGCGAGGCAGGCGTGGATCGCGGTCTTCCGCCCTACCCTTATCCCGCTCCCATGAGAGAGCGGTTATCGCGCGATTGGCGCTCGATGTCGAGGCGTTGGCTTTTCTAAGGCATTCGCTTTCACGCCATGCTCAGACGCTTAAAAGCAGCCGACGATCATCCTGCATATTGAAGCGTCGCACCCGCACCCAGCATGTCGCACACGCTGCGCATTACGAAGACCCTCCAACAATGCGCGCATCATCCTGCCGGGCGCCAGCGATCGAGCACACGCTCACAACGCGTACGGAATCACCCGCACGATCTCGCCAGCCTCGAAGCGCCGCGCCTGCTCGGGCAGCACGATCAATGCATTGCTGTCGGCCGCGCCACGCAGCAGATGCGAGGCATCGCCACGGTGCGGCAGCGCGGTCAACCGCCCATCTTCGCCGCATTCCAGGCGCCCACGCAGGAATTCCAGCCGTTCATGGCGCTTGTCCCATGGGCTTGCCAACGCGGCATGCCAGACCGGGCGCGGCTCGCTGCGCCCCTGCAATCCATCCAGCAACGGCACGCCATAGGCAATCAGCGTTGCCAGCACCGAGACTGGGTTGCCCGGCAGGCCCAGGACCAGGCAGCGCCCAATCTGCCCCAACACCGCCGGCATTCCCGGGCGCATCCGCACGCGCCAGAAGTGGATCTGGCCCAGTTCGCCGATCAGGCGCGGCAGATAATCCTTTTCACCAGCAGACACGCCGCCGCAGGTGATCACCACATCGAACGCGGCGGCCGCATCTTCCAGCATGGTGCGGATGCGCTGCGGGTCGTCCGGCAAGGTCGGCCAGGCGGTCGGCGCATAGCCAAGCGCACGCAGCTGCGCCATCAGCATGTCGCGGTTGCTGTTGTATATCTGTCCGGGGCCGAGCGGCATGCCTGGCTCGATCAGCTCATCGCCGGTGGCCAGCACCGCAATGGTCGGGCGCGGCGCCACCGCCAGGCGCGACACGCCAAGTGCCGCCGCCAAGCCAATCCGCGCTGGCGTCAGCACCTGCCCGGCCTGGATCACCAGGTCGCCGGCACGCACGTCGCTGCCGGCCAGGCGCACCGCGGAGCCCGGTGCAGGCGTGGTCTGAAACCGCACCATGCCGTCGCGTTCGTCGGCATCTTCCTTGGCAATCACGGTATCGGCGCCATCGGGCAATGGCGCGCCGGTGGTGATACGCAGGCATTGCCCAGCGCCCAATGTGCCGGCCCAGCGCTCGCCGGCAAACTGTTCGCCAACCAGCTGCAACGACGCATCGCCGCCAGCAACATCGGCGTGCCGCAGTGCAAAGCCATCCATCGCGCTGTTGGCAAACGGCTGCAGCGCCAGCGGTGCGATCAGGTCGCCGGCAGAGATCCGCCCATCGGCACGCGAGGTGGCGATGTTTTCATCGGGCGAACGATTGCTGGCCGCGACGCTGCGCAGAATCTGCAGCGCCTGCGCATACGGAATACGGGAAGGATAATCGGTCATGCCGCGCAGGATACCAGTGCATCGCCAACGCGAAGGGTAGCGGCGCCACGCGTCGGCAACAGGAGATGGGCCTTGAGAACGCGCTGCGACGCGAGCGAACTTCGAATGCGCCTGCACGCGCGCCACCGTGCCAAGAACGAACACCTGCACGCGCAGGAACTGCCTCACGTGTCGATCGAACGATCGGGAGCATGCACAGAACGTTTAGAACCCTGCCTGCAAGCGGCGAGCTAGCCGCACAGCCCAAAGATCTGCGCGCCTCCCAACCGCCTGAACATCACGCCTCAGGCGGCCTGGGCGCCGTTACTTCCCTTTGACATGCCGCATCAGGCGCCGCTTGCGGGCCACCTGGCGATCTGAGAGCGGATTCTTCTTGCCCTCGTACGGGTTGGCGCCCTCGCGGAAGATGAAACGCACCGGCGTACCAACCAGCTTGAAACGCTTGCGGAAGAAGTTTTCCAGATAGCGCTTGTACGACTCCGGCAACACCTTCAGGCGCGTGCCATGCACGATGAAGGTCGGCGGATTCGCGCCGCCCGGGTGCACATAGCGCAGCTTGGAGACATGCCCGCGAATGCTCGGCGGCGGGTTGGTCTCATAAGCGATTTCCAGCGCCTGGTTCACTTCGCTGGTGCTGAACTCATGCGTGGCCGATGCATGTGCGCGATGAATCGCCTGGAACAGCTCGCGCATGCCCGAGCCGTGCAATGCAGAAATCCGCACCGCCTCTGCCCAATTGACGAAACCCAGCTTGCGCGACAGCAGATCTTCGGCCTGCGCACGCTGGTAATCGCTTTGCCCGTCCCACTTGTTGATCGCCACCACCAGCGCACGGCCGGCATCCAGGATCGCGCCGAGAATCGTCGCATCCTGGTCGGTTACGCCTTCGGTAGCGTCCAGCATCAGCACCGCGACCTGGCATTGCTCGATCGCCTGCAGCGTCTTGAACGCGCTGAATTTCTCGACCGCCTCTTCCACCTTGCCGCGCCGGCGCAGGCCCGCGGTATCGATCAGACGGTACTGACGGCCATCGCGCTCCAGGTCCACCGCAATCGAATCGCGCGTGGTGCCCGGCACTTCCGAGGCGATCATGCGTTCTTCGCCCAGCAGGCGATTGACCAGGGTCGACTTGCCGACATTCGGGCGGCCCACGAAGGCGATCCGCACGCGTGCCGGGTCGTTGTCCAGCAGCTCGCCGGCCCCTTCCTCGGGCAGCCGCGCACCCACCTCGTCGAGCAACTCGTCGATGCCCTGGCGATGCGCGGCAGACAACGCCACCACGTCGGAGAAGCCGTAGCGCGCGAATTCCGAGCGCACGGTTTCTTCGTCGGTGCCGTCGATCTTGTTGATCACCAGCACGGTCGGCCGCGCCAATTTGCGTAACCAGGCCAGGATCTCGTCATCGAGCGAGGACGCGCCCTCGCGGCCATCGACCACGAACAGCACCAGATCGGCTTCGCCGGCGGCGGCGCGTGCCTGGCGCGCCGTGGCTCCAGCAAGACCTTCCTCATCACCGGCGATACCACCGGTATCGACGACGATGAAGGGCTGCTGCTCGTCGAGACGGCAGACCCCGTAGTTACGGTCGCGGGTGACGCCGGGCTGGTCGTGGACCAGCGCGTCACGGGTGCGCGTCAGCGCATTGAAGATGGTGGACTTGCCGACATTGGGCCGTCCAACCAGGGCGACCAGGGGCAGCATCGCAAGGTCCTTATTGTGCCAACCGGA
Organism: Xanthomonas sp. NCPPB 3569; assembly: GCF_041475645.2. Classification (NCBI taxonomy): domain Bacteria; kingdom Pseudomonadati; phylum Pseudomonadota; class Gammaproteobacteria; order Lysobacterales; family Lysobacteraceae; genus Xanthomonas; species Xanthomonas sp. NCPPB 3569. The sequence goes on along the minus strand of NZ_CM192969.1, from coordinate 1,707,626 downwards.
AGGCGGTGAGATCGCCGTCGGTGTTTTGTACCAGCAAAATGCCGTCGACCACCTGCGGCTGCGCCAGCAGCGTATCGCGTCCAGCACGTGCGCGCGCGGCCAGGGCTCCGTCGCTGAGTTTCAGCCAGTGCAGATAACCCTTGTAGTCGCCGACCACGGCGTAATCGCCCTGGATGGCCACACCGGTGAGCGAACGGCGCGCCAACGCAGCCTGCGACCACATCGCCGCACCGCTGCTCTTGTCCAGGCCCCACACCGAGCCGGCATTGTCGGACACCACCACCACGGCCGACGACACTCCAACGCCACCGGCGCCGCCGTGATCGCGCGTCCACAGCGGACGGCCGCTCGGACCTTCCAGCGCGAGGGTTTCATTCTTGAAGCTGGTCGCGTACAGCGTGGTGCCATCCAATACCGGCGCACCATCCACATCGGACATACGCTCCAGCTCGGTACGGCCTTCCGGCACGCCGATGGCCTGCTCCCACAACGGGCGACCGTCCTGCAGCGCCAGCGCACTCAAGGTCCCGCTGTCATTACCAACGAACACCACGCCCGGCCCGGTCACGATCGGCGCGTTGCCGCGAACGGACAAGGTCGGGCCTTCTTCGGCATGGAACCAGCGACGCTCGCCGGTTGCGGCATCGAACGCGGTCACGCGACCGTCGTTGCTACGCACCAGCACCAGGTTCTGTGCGATGGCCGGCGCAGCAATCACTTCGTTCGGTACCTTGGCGCGCCACTTCTCAGTGCCGTCGGCTTGGTTCAAGGCGATCACATCACCGGACAGGCTACCGATCACCACCAGGCCTTCGCCTACACCGGGACCACCGGACAGGCGCTGCTTGAACTTGCGGTCGTTACGCTCTTCCTTCTTGGGCTTGTATTCCCAGACGCGCTTGCCGGTCTGCAGGTCGAGCGCCTCCACGCCACCGGTGATCGCCGCTGCATACACCTTGCCATCGGCCACGGCCGGGCGCTGACGGACGCCGATATGCCCTTCACCCTTGCCGACGCCGGCAGACCAAATCTTCTCGACCTTGACCGACGGCTCGAACTTCACCAGCTCGGCAGGTTCCTGCGCCTTCTTGGCAGCAGCATCCTTCCCGGCGAACCAGCCCTTGACGGTGCTGCAGCCAGCCAGCGACACACCCATCACGGCAATCAACGCAACGCGCTTGTACATATCAACCTGCTTCATCAAATCTGCTCCGCCGGATCGGGCACCTTGCCGCCCACATCCATCAGCTTGGTTTCCAGCAAACGGCGTTGCGGCGAGGCCACCTCCACCGTGGTCAGGGCGCGGGTGTACAGCGCTCGCGCCTCATCCGGCTTGCCCTGCGCGACCAATGCGTCTGCACGAATCTCCAGGCTGGCGTGGTCCTGCGCATCGGCCAGCAGCTTGATCGCTTCGTCGGGCTTGCCGCTTTCAGTCAGCACGCGCGCCAGGCGCTGCTGCACGATCTGCTTGAGCTCGCCTTCGGCCGGCACGTCACGCAAGGTCTTGATCGCCTCGGCGTTCTTGCCGGCATCGACCTGGGCCTTGGCCAGCCGCAATGCCGCCAGCTCGGCGTAAATACCGCCCTTGCCGTCGTCCAGGGCCACGATGTCCTTGGCGGCCTTGTCTAGGTCCTTGGCCTGAATCGACTTCACCACCGCCTCGTAGCGGCCATTGGCCTCGACCAACGCGGTGTTGGTGCGCGTCTGCCACCACTGCCAGCCCAGGATCAGTGCCAGACCAAGCAGGACGCCGCCCACCAGACCCGCGCCATTCTTTCTCAACCAGGAACGAACGCGTTCGCCTTGTTCGTGTTCGTCCAGCAGATCGTCGATCGCCATGCGTACTCTCGCTCCGTCATCCCGGAGGCGCGGAACATCAAAAGGGATAAATGAAAAACCGCAGTCCGCTTCACTCGGAAGCAGGTACCACGGAGCCGTCGGAGGATACCGCAAAACGGGCCACGTTAGCGCGCTGGAACGGTTTCACGTCGACGATACTGCCGCCTTGCTGAACCTGTACCGCCGAGGCATTACCCAGCACGATACGCCCCACCTGACCGGGCGAATACGTGCGTTGTTCACCGGCACGTATCAGGGCTTTTTCGACCGCACTGCCATCCGGTGCCAGGATCTGCACCCAACTGTCGCCGCTGAAACTCAGCGACAAACTGCCGCCGGGAGCAACTGCCGCCGCCGGCGCCTGGGCCGCACGCGGCACCGGGGTCATCGACGCGATATACGGCGCCGGCTGCTCGCGCGGCGCGGCAGCTGGCTGCGTTGCTGGATTGCCTGGCGCAGCGGACTTTGCAGACTCCGGCATGCTGTCCAAGGACACCGTGCTTGGCGCCTTGCCATCCAGATGCGAGCGCGTCGCATACCAGACCGGTACCGCAAACACGCCGGTAATGACCACATACATGGCCTTGCGCGCGGTGCTTTCGAGAATGCGCCGCGCACGCGGCGTATGCGTATGACTGACCAACTTGACCGGCTCGATCGGCGCAATGGTGGCCTGCCGCAACAGCGGCTCCAGATCGACCTGCAACAGGCGCGCATAGCTGCGCAGCTGCCCGCGCACGAACACCGGCGCGCCCAGCCGCTGCCAGTCCTCCTGCTCCAACGCGTGCACAACACGTGCCGGCATGCGTAGCTTGCCGGCCACTTCGTCCACACTCAGACCTGCTGCCTCGCGCGCTTCGCGCAAGTGCTGTCCGCAGCCCTTTTCCTGCTCGAAAAGGTTCGGATTGGAATCACTGATCACAATGCATTGGCCCCGGGAGTAGCGGTCGCTGCGTCAGGGAATTCCTTGACCAACCGCTGTTGATAACGGCCGGCAGCTACCTTGTCGCCTAGCCCTTGCTCAATCTGAATGGCGAGTTGTAACACGGAAGCAGTTGCCGGTGCAGCCGCAAGGCGGCGTTCGATAAAAGCGCGGGCTTCGAAACAATTGCGGCGCCCGGCTTCCAGCCGTGCCATCGACTCGAGCGCATACGGATTATTTGGATCGAGATCGAGCGCTTTGCGCAGATCGCCCGCTGCGCGCTCAGGCTGTCCTGCCTTGAGCGCGCAACCGCCGGCATTGCCCAAGGCAGACGCAGGCGAGGCATATGTGCGGTCGGCCAGTGCACGATCGAACCAGGTCAACGCTTCGGCAGGCGAGCCATTGGCGCACAACCAGGCACCATAGTTATTCAGCACGTCGCCGCGTTGCGGCGCGAGGTCTGCAGCCTGCCGATACGACGCACCAGCCGCCGCCGTATCGCCCCTGGCGCCCTGAATCAAGGCCAGCAGACCGATGGCATCCACCGACTGCGGGTCTTTTTTCAAGGCGGCGCGCACCTGATCTTCGGCGCTGGCGTAATCGCCGGTCTGCAGCCGATTGCGCGCCAGACCCAATTTCTCCTGGACAGCCAGGCGATTCTTGGTGGCCTTGTCGTCGCGGAACGAGTACACCGGGGCGACTTCTTCCACGCTCTTGGCCGAGCCGGCCTTGGCATTGCGACCACCGCAACCGACCGCGCTCAGCGCGATCGCCACGGCCGCCATTAACGCAAGTTCACGCTGCCGCATCTCGATCGGCCTGCCCTTCCAATGTGCGGCGGAACTCCGCCTGGCGACGGGTACGGTCCATGACCTGCCCCTTGAGCTGCCCGCATGCGGCGTCGATGTCGTCGCCGCGGGTGCGGCGAACCATCGTCAACACCTGCGCATCGAGCAGTATCTTCTGGAACGCGCGAATCTCGGTCTCGCCCGAGCGCTCATAGCGCGTGCCAGGAAACGGGTTGAACGGAATCAGATTGACCTTGCCGGCGTCCTTGGACTGCACCGCGTTGTCGAACTGCCGCATCAGCCTGGCCAACTGGCGCGCATGCTCCGGCTGGTCGTTGATGCCTTTCATCAACGTATATTCGAAGGTCACCGAGTCGCGCTTCTTGTTGCCGCGCAGATAGCGCGCGCACGACTCCATCAGCTCGGCGATCGGGTATTTCTTGTTCAATGGCACCAGGCTCTCGCGCAGCGCGTCGTTCGCCGCGTGCAGCGAGACCGCCAGCGAGACGTCGCTTTCGGTGGAAAGTCGGTCGATCATCGGCACCAGACCGGAGGTCGACAGCGTGACCCGCTTGCTGGCCAGCCCGTAGCCAAGATCGTCGCGCATCACGCTCATCGCGCGCACGACGTTATCGAAATTCATCAGCGGCTCGCCCATGCCCATCATCACCACATTGGTGAGCCGGCGCTGCTGGTGCGGCACATTACCCAGGTGGCGCGCCGCGACCCACACCTGACCGATGATTTCGGCCGTGGTGAGGTTGCGGTTGAAGCCCTGGGTGGCGGTCGAACAAAAGGTGCAGTTCAAGCCGCAGCCGACCTGGGAGGACACGCACAGCGTGCCGCGGCCCTTGTCGGGGATATACACGGTCTCGATGGCGTTCTTGCCGTCGGCCCCCATGGCCAACAGCCATTTGTGGGTACCGTCGGCCGAGGGTTTATCGAACACCACGTTCGGGACCAGGACCTCGGCATGCTGGTGCAACTTCGCACGCAGCGCCTTGCCGAGGTCGGTCATCTGGTCGAAATCGGTGACGTAGCGATGGTGGATCCACTTCATCACCTGATGGGCACGGTAGCGCGCCTCGCCGAGCGTGTCGGCGAAGAAGCGCTCCAAACCCTCGCGATCGAGGTCGAGCAGGTTCTGCTTGCGCACCGGCGATGCGGGGACGGGAACGTCCTGCAGCACGGAGGGGATCACGACCTCATTCACGATTCGACTCACTCGGCCTCAGCGCGAGACCACTTCGGTGGCAGCAAAGAAATATGCGACTTCGTTGGCAGCGTTCTCGACCGAGTCCGAGCCATGGGCGGCATTGGCATCGATCGAATCGGCGAAATCGGCGCGGATGGTGCCCGGCGCAGCGTCCTTGGGATTGGTCGCGCCCAGCAGGTCACGGTGTGCGGCAACGGCGTTCTCGCCTTCCAGCGCCTGGATCATCACCGGGCCGGAAATCATGAACTCGACCAGGGCGTTGAAGAACGGACGCTCGCGATGCACGGCGTAGAAGCCTTCGGCCTCACGACGCGACAGCTGCTTGTACTTGGCGGCCACGACCTTCAGGCCAGCCTTCTCAAAGCGGCTGTAGATTTCGCCGATGACGTTCTTGGCAACGGCGTCGGGCTTGATGATGGACAGGGTGCGCTCCAGCGCCATGGGAAGTTCTCCGTTGGGCGGGCCACTGAAGGCCCGAGGCTATCATGAAAAAAACCCGCGACAAAACGCGGGCTTAGGCTTCTTTGCGATGGTCAATTCTATCTCGTCAACGATTCGTTTGCACACCGCCCCCTGAATCGTGCTGCGTTGCGACATGACCAGCTTGCAGGCGAGCCCGTAGACTCAAACAATCGTTTGATTGAGTCCTGTCTTCGCGCATGCCCAAGCCCGCCCACTTCTCCACCAAGGACCGCATTCTCGGTGCGGCCGAGGAGCTGTTCGCCCAGCACGGGTTCGCCGGCACGTCGCTGCGCCAGCTCACCACGCAGGCCGACGTCAATATCGCAGCGGTCAACTATCACTTCGGCTCCAAGGAAAACCTGGTCAACGAGGTGTTCCGTCGGCGCATGGACGAAATGACCGCCGCGCGCCTGCAGCAGCTGGAACTGGCGAAGAAATCGCAGCCCGGCGAGCTCACGGCCGTGCTCGCTGCCTTCGTCGAGCCGGCGTTGGCCATGGCGCAGGACCGCCAGAACGGCGGCGCGTTCGTACGTGTGATTGCGCGCGCCTACGCAGAAAAGAACGACAACCTGCGCAAGTTCCTGTCCGATCACTACGGGCATGTGCTGCGCGAATTCGGCAAGGCCATCGCCGGCTGCGTGCCGGGCTTGAGCAAGGAAGAGCTGTACTGGCGGCTGGACTTCCTGGCCGGCGCATTGACCTATGCCATGGCCGATTTCGGACTCATCAAGCGGCCGGCGGGCGTCAGCGAGGCCGACCATCGTGCGTGCGCGGCGCGCGAACTCATTCGTTTCGCGGAACCTGGGTTCCGCGCTCATTCCACACCGTAAACGTTCCACAAGAGGCCTACCGCTATGTCCAACCCGTTGCTAGTCCGTCGCGCCGCCGTGCTCGGTGCCGGCGTCATGGGTGCGCAGATTGCCGCGCACCTCACCAATGCCGGTGTCGACACCGTGTTGTTCGACCTGCCCGCCAAGGAAGGCCCGCAAGACGGCATCGTACTCAAGGCGATCGCCAATCTCGGCAAGCTGAGCCCCGCCCCGCTCGCCAGCAAGGCGCTGGCAGAAGCGATTACGCCGGCCAACTATGAGAGTGGCCTGGAACAGTTGCGCGACTGCGACCTGATCATCGAAGCGATCGCCGAACGCATGGACTGGAAGCAGGACCTGTACAAGAAGATCGCCCCGTTCGTGGCCGATCATGCCGTGCTGGCGTCCAACACCTCCGGCCTGGGCATCAACAAGCTCTCCGACGTGCTGCCTGAGCAGCTGCGCCACCGCTTCTGCGGCGTGCACTTCTTCAACCCGCCGCGCTACATGCACCTGGCCGAGCTGATTCCGGCCAAGGGCACCGACAAGGCCGTACTGGAAGGCCTGGAAGCGTTCCTGGTCACCACGCTCGGCAAAGGCGTGGTGTATGCCAAAGACACGCCGAACTTCATCGGCAACCGCATCGGCGTGTTCTCGATCCTGTCCACCATCCATCACACGCAGGAATTCGGCCTGGGCTTCGACGAAGTCGATGCGCTGACCGGCCCGCTGGTTGGCCGGCCCAAGTCGGCCACCTATCGCACCTCAGATGTGGTCGGCCTGGACACCATGGCGCACGTCATCAAGACCATGGGCGACACCCTGCCCGACGATCCGTGGCACCAGTACTTCAAATCACCCAAGTGGCTGGATGCGCTGATCGCCAAGGGCGCGCTGGGCCAGAAGGTCGGTGCCGGCATCTTCCGCAAGGTCGGCAAGGACATCGTGGTTGTCGATCTGGAGAAGCAGGACTATCGCCCGGCCGATCGTAACGCCGCGCCGGAAGTGGTCGAGATCCTCAAGATCAAGAACCCGGCCGAGAAGTTCGCCAAGCTGCGCGAAAGCCAGCACCCGCAGGCGCAGTTCCTGTGGGCCACCTTCCGCGACCTGTTCCACTACAGCGCCTACCACCTGGCCGATATCGCCGAGACCGCACGCGACGTCGACCTGGCAATCCGCTGGGGCTACGGCTGGTCGCTGGGCCCGTTCGAAACCTGGCAGGCCGCGGGCTGGAAGCAGGTGGCGCAGTGGATTGCCGAAGACATCTCCAACGGCAAGAGCATGAGCAGCGCGCCGCTGCCGAACTGGGTGTTCGACGGTCGCGATGGCGTGCATGGCGCCGAAGGCTCGTACAGCCCGGCGCGTGACGCCAAGCTGCCGCGCTCCGCGTTGCCGGTGTACAAGCGCCAGCGCTTTCCCGATCCGCTGCTGGGCGAGCAGTTCTCGCCGGGCGAGACGGTGTTCGAGAACGACGGCGTGCGCATGTGGCACGACGGCGACGACATCGCGGTGGTCAGCTTCAAGACCAAGATGAACACCGTCTCCGACCATGTGCTCAATGGCCTGCAGGAAGTGGTGGGCCGCGCGGAGAAGGATTTCGCCGGTCTGGTGATCTGGCAGCAGAAGGAGCCCTTCTCGGCCGGTGCCGATCTGGCCGGCGCGCTGGGCTTGCTGCAGGCCGGCAAGGTCGATGCGTTCGAAGCCCTGGTCGCCAATTTCCAGGCCACCAGCCAGCGCATCAAGTACGCGCAGGTGCCGGTGATCTCGGCCGTGCGTGGCCTGGCGCTGGGCGGCGGCTGCGAATTCCAGATGCACAGTGCCAAGACCGTGGCCTCGCTGGAGAGCTACATCGGCCTGGTCGAAGCCGGCGTCGGCCTGCTGCCGGCTGGTGGTGGTTTGAAGGAAATCGCGGTGCGTGCCTCGATCGCCGCAGGTCCGGGCGGCGATGTGTTTGCCGAGCTGAAGAAGACCTTCGAGACCGTGGCAATGGCCAAGGTCTCCAACTCGGCCGTCAATGCCAAGGAACTGGGCCTGCTGCGCGCCACCGACAAGGTGGTGTTCAACAGCTACGAAAGCCTGCACATCGCCAAGGCCGAAGCGCGCGCACTGGCAGAGGGTGGCTACCGCGCGCCGCTGCCGGCACGCCGCATCCAGGTCGCCGGCGACGTCGGCATCGCCACCTTCAAGATGCTGCTGGTCAACATGCTGGAAGGCCGCTTCATCAGCGAATACGACTACGAAATCGCCAGCCGCATCGCCACGGTGGTCTGCGGTGGCGAAGTCGATCGCGGCGCACTGGTCGACGAAGAGTGGCTGCTGAAGCTGGAGCGCAAGCACTTCGTCGAACTGGCCCAGCAGGAAAAGACCCAGGCGCGGATTGGGCACATGCTCAAGACCGGCAAGCCACTCAGGAACTGAGAATCGGGAGTGGGGAATCGGGAATGGGTAAAAGCCCAACCGACTCCCCGCTTCTCCCAATTATCTGCCGGGTGATGAAGATGGCGAACTCAGGCGAATCCGCACTTGCGATTCCCGATTCCCCACTCCCCATTCCCGGCTATCGGAGATAGCCAAATGAGCAAGCAGATCCAAGAAGCCTACATCGTTGCCGCCACGCGTACGCCGGTCGGCAAGGCGCCGAAGGGCGTGTTCCGCAATACCCGTCCAGACGACATGCTGGCGCACGTGCTGCGCGCCGTGGTCGCGCAGGCGCCGGGCATCGATACCTCGCGCATCGACGACGCCATCATCGGCTGCGCCATGCCCGAAGGCGAGCAAGGCATGAACGTGGCGCGCATCGGCGTGTTGCTGGCGGGCCTGCCCAATTCGGTGGCCGGCCAGACCATCAACCGCTTCTGTTCGTCCGGCATCCAGGCCATTGCCATGGCCGCCGACCAGATCCGGCTGGGCAATGCCGACCTGATGCTGGCCGGCGGCACCGAGTCGATGTCGATGGTGCCGATGATGGGCAACAAGGTGGCGATGTCGCCAAGCGTGTTCGCCGACGACCATGTGGCCATTGCCTACGGCATGGGCATCACTGCCGAGAAGGTCGCAGAAGAGTGGAAAGTGTCGCGCGAAGACCAGGATGCGTTCGCGCTGGCCTCGCACCAGAAAGCGATCGCGGCGATTGCCGCCGGCGAGTTCCGCGACGAAATCAGCCCGTACGAAATCCACTCGCACCAGCCCGACCTAGCCGGCAATGTGATCGCCCTGCGCAAGCGCCTGGTCGACACCGACGAAGGCCCGCGTCCGGACAGCTCGCTCGAGGGCCTGGCCAAGTTGCGCCCGGTGTTCCGCAACGGCCAGTTCGGCGGCAGCGTCACCGCCGGCAATTCCTCGCAGATGAGCGATGGCGCCGGTGCGGTGCTGCTGGCCTCCGAGCAGGCAATCAAGGATTACGGCCTCACCCCGCTTGCGCGTTTTGTCAGCTTCTCGGTGGCCGGCGTGCGCCCGGAAGTCATGGGCATCGGCCCGATCGCCGCCATCCCCAAGGCGCTCAAGCAAGCCGGGCTGACCAAGGACCAGCTGGACTGGATCGAACTCAACGAAGCCTTCGCCGCACAGGCCTTGGCCGTGATCCGCGACAGCGAGCTGGACCCCTCCAAGGTCAATCCGTTGGGCGGCGCAATCGCCCTCGGCCACCCACTGGGCGCCACCGGCGCAATCCGTGCTGCCACGCTGGTGCATGGCCTGCGCCGTCGCCAGCAGAAGTACGGCATGGTCACCATGTGCATCGGCACCGGCATGGGCGCTGCGGGCATCATCGAAGCGCTGTAAGGCCTGAGCCTGGCAATGCGGGATCGGCGGCGCTGCCGCTGGCGTGCTGCAGATCAAGCGGTCAACGAAGGCGTGCGCAAGCACGCCTTCGTCCGTTCTGCTCGGTGCTGACGAACAGCCAATTCGCGCTGCAGCGAAAGATTCGTGCTGCGTATCGGCCAAAGGCGCCAGGCGCACATCGGCAGCGGGGGCATCGACGTGCCGCCGCCACAGACTGCCAATCAGACTGCCTTGCAGCGACGGTTGCGTTGTTGGCACGCAGCAAACTCAGCACACGGGTGCCAGGCGACCCGACGCAGCAAGGCACCGCTGCACATTTGCCGACCTCGCGCTACCGCCGCCAGGACACGGGCCGCAGCCTATCGAGCAACCAGCCACTGTCCGGCGCGCGCACCGGCAAACACCAATGCCAGCCCAGCCACCAGCGTCACCGCCAGATAGATGCCGATCATCGTCGAGCGGTCGCTGCGCGCAAACACCAGGCACTCCATCATCAGCGACGAAAACGTGGTCAGCCCACCGATCACGCCAACGATCAACAAGGCCCGCAGCGGCCAGCTCGACGGCCCGCGTGCATCCAGCCAGACCAGCAACACGCCGGCCACGAACGACCCGAGCAGGTTCACCGTCAGCGTTCCCCACGGGAAGCCGGTACCGAAGCGCTGGATCAACGAGGCACCGATCGCAAAACGCAAGCCCGACCCCAGTGCGCCACCGGTCATCGCCAGCAACAGCTGCTGCCACCACACCGGTGCGTTCATGCGCGCGCCCCGCGACCAGAACGTGGCTTCGAAAAAAAAGTGTGCGACATCGGCGTCATCCTTCCAGAGTCAAGAGCGATGCCGGGGCACAGGCCTGCCGCCCCGGCGGGGTGGGCAGGCATCATCAGCGCGCAGGGTGCGTGCGGTTCGAGGAGGAATGCCATCTCCTGTGCGGCCGATTATGCCGTGGGCTTGCCGGCCTTGTCAGCCCTTGCCTGCGCGCGCGCCTCGCGCAGCCGATCGAGCTTTTCCTTCAGCTTGATCTCCATCCCGCGCGGCACCGGGTTGTAGTACACGCGCTCGCCCATCACATCCGGGAAGCCGGTCTGATCCAGCGCAATGCCGCCCTCGGCATCATGGTCGTACTGGTAATCCTGGCCGTAGCCCAGCGTCTTCATCAGCTTGGTCGGTGCGTTGCGCAAATGCAGCGGCACCTCCTGCGTGCCGGTGGCGCGCACTTCGGCCTTGGCCTGATTGAAGGCAGCATAGCCGGCGTTGGATTTGGCAGTGCTGGCCAGGTACAGCACCAGCTGTGCGAATGCCAATTCGCCTTCCGGGCTGCCAAGGCGCTCGTAGATGTCCCAGGCTTCCAGCGCCATGCTCTGCGCGCGCGGATCGGCCAGGCCGATGTCCTCGATCGCCATGCGGGTCAACCGACGCGCCAGATACGCCGGGTCGCACCCGCCATCGAGCATGCGCGTCAGCCAGTAAAGCGCTGCATCCGGGTTGGAGCTGCGTACGGACTTGTGCAACGCCGAAATCTGGTCGTAGAACTGCTCGCCGTTCTTGTCGAAGCGGCGCGTGCGGTCGGCCAGCACCTGCAGCAACGTCTGCGGCGTGATCTCGCCACCTTCGCCCGCCGCCAGTTCCGCCGCGATTTCCAACAGCGTCAGTGCCCGACGCACATCGCCGTCGGCGGCGCTGGCGATTTCCAGCAGCGACGCTTCGCTGACCTGGATCGTCTCCGCCCCCAAGCCGCGCACCGCATCGCGCAAGGCACGCTGCAGGGCTTCGACGATATCCTGCGGCGACACGCCTTCCAGCACATGCACGCGGCAGCGCGACAGCAACGCCGAGTTCAACTCGAAGGACGGGTTTTCAGTGGTCGCACCGACGAACAGAATCGTGCCGCGTTCGATATGCGGCAAGAACGCATCCTGCTGCGCCTTGTTGAAGCGATGCACCTCGTCGACGAACAACACGGTGCGGCGCCCGCCGGCAAAACGCTGCGCCGCCTCTGCCAGCACCTGCCGCACGTCCGGCAAGCCGGAGAGCACGGCCGAGATCGCCTTGAATTCGGCGTCGGCGTAGTGCGCAAGCAACAAGGCCAACGTGGTCTTGCCGCATCCCGGTGGTCCCCACAGGATCATGGAGTGCACACGCCCGGATTCGACCGCGCGCCGCAAGGCGCTGTCTGGCGCCAGCAATCGCTTCTGGCCCACCATCTCGTCAAGCGTGCGCGGCCGCATCCGCTCTGCCAAGGGGCCCATGGCGCTGCGATCGACATGCAGCAGATCGGGTGTGATCGAGTCGGGACGTTTGGCTTTGCTCACCCCTTCATTCTACCGCCTGCGCCTGATGGACGTTCCACAACGCAGTGTCCGGCCAGCGCTGGCAGAGGCAACGACGTTCTCTTTCCAAGCGACCACTTCGCGCGCGTGCAATGCATAAACTGCGCAGCGACATACTGTTACTCAGTAACGAGTGACCGCAATCGCGTGCCGGCATCCCGCATCAACCACGCGCTGCGCCAGCGCAAGCGGCACGTCCAGTGCACGGATTCCACCATGCCCCGCATTCCGCTTCGCCCCTCCGTCATCACCGCTTGCCTTCCAGGGATGGCCGAGACCATCTCGCATCCCTCCAAGCCTTCTGCGCGGCGGCAGACGCACAACAAACTGGCGACTCCGGACCCACGCGCGTTCGAGGCGGAACTGATCCAGGCACAGCAAGACCCGCTGGGTTGGTCCGCGACGCTGCTTGAGCAAGCAAGACAGCCAAGCAACCTCGAACCCGGATTGAAAGCCGCTCCCAAACGCAAACACGCTCTCCCGCGCGCCTGCAGGAAGGCTGCAGAGCGATTGGGGCTCAGTAGCGGCTCGCCAGAACCACACACGGCCCTGCTGCGCTATTGCTCGGTGCAGTACGAGCGGGACACACCAGCCGGCCCAGCGGATCGCAACGCCAACGTCGCCCGTGACCTGCGCGCATCCGCGCTGCTGCCCAATGCCACCGAGCATCTCAATGACGCGCTGATCACCCGCCTGCAGCAATCCAACGACGACCTGGCCGCACGCATCTGCCGGCGTCGCCAGGACGAACTGACCTACGCGCATGCACAAACGCTACAGGCTGCACGCGAGCAGTTGGCCCTGAGGGCCCGTCGCGCCGCCAACCTCAGCGACAGCATCAACGCGCTGACGCGCGAACGTGCGGACCTGTTGCAACAGCTGCACGGATGCAATGTGCAGACTGAAGCAGTGGCTGCCGCGATCCACGATCTCGAGTCGGACATCCTCGGCGCACGCGCGGCATTGAACGCGCCACCGGGCGATCAGCCGTCGCGCGCTGTCGCAGCGCACGCGGTCTCATCCTCGGCCAACGCGCCGCAGGACATCGATCGCGCACAGCTGCAGCGCGTCTGCACCCAGCTCGAACATGCAGTGCAACAGGCGCGCGCGCGCGGCGATGCGCTGGCCAAAACGGTCTTTTTCGTCCGTGGCTCGGCACAGGCAGCACACGCAGAGCCAGCACTTGCGAAAGCCAACGCGCAGATCGATCGATTGCAAAGCGCGTATGCGCAAGCACGCAATGCGTTGCAGTCAGATCAAGCAAGTAGCTCTGCCAACAAGCCGGCATCTCGCACGCTCGGCTCGCACCTTGCTGCGGAGCGGAAGCGAGAAATCGAGGCACTGCGCACACGACTGGGGCGCAACGCGAACATGCTGAACCTGCAGCGCCAGCATGCCAAGCGTTGCCAGCGGCATGCGCAGCGCCTACAGCAGCGCCTCGCCCAGGTCGACGCAAAACTGCAGCAGGCGCGGCATTCGTCGCGGATCAACACCAGGGAGCTGTGGCTGCACGAACAGACGGTCAGCACGCTGGAAGCTGCGAACGACGACATGCAACGCGTGGTGCAACAGGCAGCCGCACAGCCGCCGGCCGATGAGGCCCGGCCCGTCGCTGCCGATATCGCCGCCGACACCATGGAGGCCCTACTCGACGCCCTACCCGGCTTTCGCGAGGACACCATCGACCCCGTGAGTCGACAGGTTCTGCGCGCCTGGGCTGACGGCCTGCATGGCCGCAGCGCTGCGTTCGGGAGCGACGCCTTGCAGCCGGTCGACACGTTGCGCATTGCCCTGCACGTCTTGGCGATCGCCAGCGGGGGCGATGCCACGGCAGCGGCCGACGTGCTGCAACGCCTGAGCGTGGTGCACTTGCGTGCGCTGATTCCGCCGCCACAGGTCTCCACCGCTGCCGAGGCGGTCCCGCCGATGGAGATGGTCACGGCCTGCGTCGGCCTATTGGCCAGCGTTCCGCGCGGCATGCAGGTTCTTTCGCACATGCTGCGCGAAGAGCCCACGCCCCCTTCCAGGGAATGGCTGGAGGCGGCGCAGGTCCACCTGCGTGCCAGCCACCGGCTTGCACTGACGCCGGACGCAGAACAGGCGCAACGCACCTGGCTGGGCGATGCGCAAATGGGAGCGCGCCACGCCGTGCACGGAGATTCGCCGCTGCAGGGCCTGCAGTCTGCAACCGATGCCCAGCGCAGCGCGTTCCACGCATTCCGCAATGGCTACGAAACCACCGCGGCAGGCTCACCCTATGCCCGCGTCAACGCATGCCTGCAGATGTTTGCGCAGTGGGCGGCAGCAGGCAGCGGAAGGCGCGGAAAGCGCGCCCTCAATCCCTTCAATGCACTTGAGCTGGGAATGAAGGTCGGCGCCTCAGAAGCGCTTCCCACCGCCATGCGACGTGCCAACGACGCTTTTCGCGAGGCGGCCGGCCACCTGACCAGCTGGCTCGTCGCGCGCCGCCAGATCCAGCTGGCGGGCGGGCGAATGCCGTCGCAGGACGAGTTGGCGATGCAGGCGCTGTTGGAATACGCGCAATGGCTCCCACACGAGCAGAACGCGGCCAACCTGACCTTCACTGCCAAGGTGCTGGGCACGATCGAACGGCGTGCCCAGGAACTTCAGCGCTCGGTGGCGGCCTCGGTGAGCGCGACCGACGATCTGCAGCCGGCGGCGTGCCATCCGGCGATCGCGTCCGCCTGGGTTGCTGTGTGCGCGGGCCGCCTGCGTCTGCCGGAAACGCTGCGTCTGATCCAGCGCGGGCTGCTCGACCACGCCGGACAGCCGAGCGAGCTGCCGGTGGGTGCAGCGCCCTTGGCTGAAGATCTTGCGTCGGACGCGCGCAACCACTTTCATCGGGCCATTGGTCATGCCAGTCGTCTTCTGCACGAGGGCGACACCTCCCGCGTCAGATCGCCGCGTGCGCTGTTCGAATGCCTGCGCAACCTGATGGAACGGCTGGAATGGCGCGACAAGCTGCGTCTCACCGAACAACGGGTGATCGGGCTCAATACGGCGCCGCTGTCGGCCGCGCTTGCGATCATTCCCAGCGGCCTGGGACTGAAACTCGCCGCCGGCGGCCAGACCAGTTCCGATCGCTCGGTGGAGATCTACATGGGGCGAACCGGGCTGTCGCTGCAGATCGGGCGGCAAAAGGCGCGGCAGTTCAACGCTACTACCGGCATGAGCGCGGGCGTGCTGCTGCCGGGCACCGAACATGCACCGGTGGGCATCACAGGCGCAGCCGAGTGGCGCATGAAAAAGGAATCGGGTATCGAGCATGGCGTGCAAATCCGCGTACCACGGCGGGGCAAGGGCCAGGAGCTGGAACAGCGCGCGCAATTCCTCGCCATGTTCGAACACTTGCTGCAACTGGCCGAGCAATCCGGCGGCGATGCGGGCCAGTTGAGCGAGCGCGACTTTCTGGGGGAGCTGCTGGCGCACCACCCCAGCATCACCGTTGGCTTGATCGGCCGTGCCGAGCGCCAGGCTTCGGCCACCGAATCCAGCCTCAGCGTCGCAGCCGGCGTGCGCGTGGGAAACATGGACGACCGACCGCGTCGCGCCACCCTGGGGGCGTCGCTCGGCGTGAAAGCGCGGCGGGAAACCTCCCGTTCGCAAACGCCGATCGAAGGCTACATGACGATGGTGCTGAAGGACTCAAGCGCGCAATCCAGGGTAGAGATCGCAGGGCGCGCATCGGCCAGTGTCGTCGCCCAGCAGTGGACGCACCCAAGCACCGGCAATATGCCGCCCACGCCAGTGGCGCGGCTGTCCCTGGCCACCCTGGAGCTCGGCTACAGCAGGGAACTGCACTCGGCCGGCAGCAATACCTTCTCCACCTTGTGGATGTTCAACAACGAAATCGATCCTGTGCGCACGGATCGTGGCTTCGAATTCTTCAACTTCGCCTCTTTCGAACGCGAAGTGAAGCGCAACTGGCAGTTATGGACCCACTACGGAATCTCCAAACTGCAGGGCAAGGTCGACGACCAGCGGCTCTACATGGTGGCCGAGCGCCAGTTGCAGGACTTCATCGACCGGGTCCGCCTCCACATGCAAGACAACAAGTTCGCCTCGCTGATCGTGGACTGGGTATTGCAGGCAGAGGCTGCACCGCACCTGGACGCATTGCGCGCGCAGGCCCAGCTATTGCGCGTCGCCGGATGCGACGCGCAAGCGGCGGAAGCCGATCGCGCCTTCGATGCGCTGATCAGCCACCCAAGCATCTGGGAACCGACCATCCTGATCCTGCGCGAAAAAGGCAAACGCCAGCGCGAGCGAGGCATCGATTTCTTCATCAAACGCCAGACCAACCAGGCAGCGGAGGCGATGCGGACGGTTGGTCAATGGATCCCGTACGAGCCAGTCCCGTAGCGCGCCGGCATCGCGCTTGTGCGGGTGCATCGCTCAGGTCACGACCACTGCCGCGCCCTCGCAGGCACAGCCGCTCGCTGCACCATGCTTCACCCCTGCCTCATCGCGCGCGCCCGCAGACGCTTCTATTGCGCGTCGCCCACCACATCCACGCCCTTGGCCGGCGTATAGCGGAAGGTGTCTGCGGCAAAGGCCGGATTGCGCTTCCAGCCGTTAAAGCTGATCGCAGTGCGCTGGCCGACCGCGTCCACCACTTCCATCCGGGCCAGGCCATCCTTGCCGAACCCCAGCGAGGCGATCTGGAAGCTGGCGTCGGTGTCCACCTTGGGCGTCAGCGACAACCATTGCAGGCCGTCGCGTGGCGTGGCTTCTTCGCTGACGTCGTACTTCTTGTCCAGAAGCGCCGGGTCGATCAATGCGACCAGCGGGCTGTTCTGCTCTTCGCTGCCCTGTGCGCGCACGGTGACCTGCTCCAGATCGGGGTCGAACACCCAGACCTTCTTGCCATCGGCCACGATCAACTGCTTGTAGGGCTTGGCATATTCCCAACGGAACTGGCGCGGCGTTGCCAGTGCGACCCGCCCGCTCGAGGTTTCCTTGACCCGGCCATTGGCGTCGGTCACCCGTTGGTTGAACTGCCCATCCAGACCCTTCAATCCGCGCGTGAAGGTATCCAGCTCCTGGCGCGCACCGGCAAACGCGGTGCCGGCGAACAGAGCAGTGGCAAGGACGGCGTAACGGAGCTGGCGATGCATCGCGGTCTTCCAGAAGGACATGCGTGGATTCTGATACTTCATAGATGAATGGGCGAGCGCTATCGCACGACGTGTTCAGATGGCGGCATGTGCGCGGCACTTCGCCTCACTGCGCCGTCTGCACCCTGGACAGATCGCCATAGACGATCTGTCCGCGAAACCCGCGCCGCACCTGTTGGTAGAGCTCGCGAAAGGCGCGGTAATCCTGCGGCTGGCACAACGCCTGTGGCCCGCGCACGGCGGCACGCTGCAGGCGATGCACGGCGGTCACCGTCTGCCCCTGCCGTGTCCACTCAACCGCGTATTGGCCGGCGGCATTGCGAAAGGTGCTGCTGCGCGGAATGGCGATGATCGGTACCGTCTCGGGAAAGCTCACCACGTAGGTTTCCTCGCGCACGCTGTCGTTGCAGTAGAACGGGGTCAGATTGTTTTCGGCCGATGTGGTGGTGTAGATGGCGCGTGTCGATTCGGCACCCGGCATATCCGGCAAGGTCATGCCGCCGACCACCGAGAAATCCACCGCGTCCTTGGCCTGGAAGGTGTAGCGGTAGTTGAACGGTGCATCCAGATCCAGCGGGTCGCCCTGGATCAGCAGATCGCCGGTGCCGTCGAAACCGGACTGGGCAAGGATCGACTCTTCGATCCGGTTGCGATTTTGCGCATTGAGCTGCACGAACATCGCGCGCAAGCCCACTTCGCCGGTCTGCCCGCTGTCGAGCGTGGTGGTGCCCTGCAGGTCGCCCTGCGGCGTGAAGCGGTATTCGGTGCGGGCGACATAGCGATTGACCTTGCGGTCGTTCGGCGGCGTCTGCGTCACCTTGCCATCGCGCGTATGCACCACCGGCGCGCCGAGATCGCCTGCTGGCAGCTGGCCGAAGCGCGCGTAGGGGTTGGTCGAGTCCACGTACAGATCGAATGCAGGAATGTAGGTGATGGCGTGGTTGAAGCGGCCCAGTACCGGGATCTGCGGCAAGGTCGGTCCGCCCTCCGCCCCGATCAGCACCGGGGTGCTGGCGATCCCCTTGGCTGCAAGCAGGGCCTCCAGGATCACGGTGTGGTCTTTGCAATCGCCGTAATGGTTGGCCAGGATGCTCTCGGCGCTGTTGGGTTCCAGCCCGCCATTGCCCAGATACACCGCCACATAGCGGATATTGCGCGCCACCCACGCATACAGCGCGGCAGCCTGCGCGCGCGGGGCATCGATACCGCGCGTGACTTCATCGGCCAGCGCCTGGATCGCCGGCGTCACCGCCGCAGCGCGCCCGCCCTTGACGTGATACGCCAGGCCCATCTGCGACCAGCTATCGAAGGTGCTGGCCATCAAAGTGGGACTGAACTCCCAGGTCGCCGCGCTCCAGTTCTGGTTCTTCATCGGCGCGGTGCGCTGGTAGCGCCACTCCCAGCGTGCCTGGTCGCCGCGCACCACCGGCTTGGTGCTGCCCTGCAGCCCGCGTGCGGAAAGATGTATCGGCAGCCCCTTCGGCGCGACCAACGTGATCACGGCATCGTCGTACTGCGCGAAGACGCTGAAGGTTTCCCACAGGCTGAAGTAACCGGGGAAATATGGCGTGTTCTGTGCCCGCCGCACGCGGTACACGATGCGCGCGCCCGGCGCCAGATTCGGGAACACCACCACTTTCACCTTGCGGTCGGCATACATCGCTGCCGAGGCGCTGGAATAGCTTTCCTGGGTATAGATCTTGTCGGCCGCCACGTCCTGGCGCACCCCTTCGGCCGTGACGGTATACGCCTGCAGCACATCGAGCGTTTCCATCTTCTCGCTATAGCTCAGCCTCACCTGGCTGAACTGCTCCACGGCCGACTTGGTCTTGAGCAGGATCTCGTACTCGTCGGTTTCCACGCTGCTGGCGTCGGCACGCACCTCGTAGTCGGCGCGGTAGCGCACGAAACTGTAATTGGTGTCGGCCTGCGTGCGTGTTGCAGCGCTGGCAGCGGGTGCAGGACGTTGCTGTGCCTGGGCAAGCAGCGGAAGACAGAGCAGCAGCAGGAGCACTAACGAGGGACGATGCAACATGGGTCTCGATCACGGCGGGCCGGAGCGGCCCTTACCCACAGGGTAGCCGCTGTGCCCGGCAATGGCAGGCACGGGCTTCCAACAATGCGGCATTGCTGCAGGCGCCCGATCGGGAGCTGCACCTGAAACGCGCCACGACATCGCCGACCTACTTCGGCGGCGGCGGTGCCAGCACGGTGCGGTCGCCATTGTGCTCGGGCGGGCTGACCACGCCGGCCGCTTCCATCGCCTCGATCAGGCGCGCGGCGCGGTTGTAGCCGATCTTCAGACGCCGCTGTACGCCGGAAATCGAGGCACGCCGGGTCTCGGTGACGATGCGCAAAGCCTCGTCGTACAACGGGTCCGATTCGTCGCCGCCACCGCCACTGCTTTCCGGCAGGCCGGTGGCACCGACCACGGTGCCATCGCCCATGGTCTGCACTTCGTCCAGCACGCCTTCGACGTAGGACACCGGCCCGCTGGCCTTGAGATGCTCGACCACGCGATGCACTTCCTCGTCGCTGACGAAAGCCCCGTGTACGCGGTCCGGCAATGCGGTGCCCGGCGGCAGGTACAGCATGTCGCCATTGCCCAACAACGCTTCGGCACCGGACTGGTCCAGGATGGTGCGCGAGTCGATCTTGGAGCTGACCTGGAACGCCACGCGGGTCGGGATATTGGCCTTGATCAGGCCGGTGATCACGTCCACCGACGGCCGCTGCGTGGCCAGGATCAAGTGGATGCCGGCCGCACGCGCCTTCTGCGCCAGGCGCGCGATGAGCTCTTCGACCTTCTTGCCGACGATCATCATCATGTCGGCGAATTCGTCGATGAAGATGACGATGAACGGCAGCGTCTCCAGCGGCCGCGGCGCTTCGCCCAGTTCCGGGTTCGGCTTGAACAGCGGGTCCATCATCGGCTGACCGGCGTCGATGGCGTCCTTGACCTTCTTGTTGAAGCCGGCCAGGTTGCGCACGCCCACCGCGCTCATCAGCTTGTAGCGGCGCTCCATCTCGGCCACGCACCAACGCAGGCCGTTGGCGGCCTCCTTCATGTCGGTGACCACTGGCGCCAGCAGGTGCGGGATGCCCTGGTAGACGCTCAGTTCGAGCATCTTCGGGTCGATCATCAGCATCCGCAGTTCCTTGTGCGAGGCCTTGAGCAGCAGGCTCAGCACCATCGCATTGACCGCCACCGACTTGCCCGAGCCGGTGGTACCGGCCACCAGCAAGTGCGGCATGCGCGCCAGGTCGGCCACGGTCGGCCGGCCGGCAATGTCCTTGCCCAGCGCAAGCGTCAGCGGACTGGCCGACTTGTCGTATTCCTTGGAGCGCAGCAATTCGGAGAGGAAGATCATCTCCCGGCTGACGTTGGGAATTTCCAGGCCGATCACCGACTTGCCCGGGATCACGTCCACCACGCGCACCGACTTGACCGACAACCCACGCGCGATGTCCTTGTCCAGCGAGCTGATCTGGCTGACCTTGATGCCTGGCGCCGGCTCGATCTCGAAGCGGGTGATCACCGGGCCCGGATAGGCCCCGACCACCTGCGCCTCGATGCGGAAATCCTTGAGCTTGAACTCGATCTGCCGCGACAGCGTTTCCAGCGTCTCTTCCGAATAGCCCTTGGTCTGCGGCTTGGGGTCGTCCAGCAGCGCCAGCGGCGGCAGGTCCGAGCCATCGGTGCTGACGCCCTGGAACATCGGAATCTGGGTGTCGCGTTTGGCGCGCTCGCTTTTTTCCACCACCGGCGCTGGCGGCGGCTCGATCTTCACTGGCTCGCGCTTGGCCTGCTTGACCGCATCGACCTTGCGCACTTCCTCGCGCTCTTCGCGCATCACCCGGGTCTGCTGCCACTCGGTGGCCTGGTGGGTCTTGCGCTGCATCAGCGGCCCCAGCGCCAGCACCCACTTGCCGATGCGCTCCATCACCGCAAACCACGACAAACCGGTCGCCAGGGTGATCGACACCAACAGCAGCACCAGCACGAACAGGTTTGCGCCCAAGGCACCGAAGCCGGAGCTGAGCGAGCCGGCAACCAATTTGCCCAGGATGCCGCCGGCCTCGGCCACCTCGCCCTGGAACAGGCGCAGATGCAGGAAGCCGGTCGAGGAAATCAGGAACCCCACCATGCCGACCAGGCGCAGCGCCGGCCCCAGATCGCTTTGGGTTTGCTCTTCGCGCTCGCCGATCAAGGCGATCCAGGCCACCGCCCCCAACAGCACCGGCAGCAGGAAGGCCACATACCCGAACAGCTGCAGCAACACGTCGGCCGCCAGGGCGCCGAATCGGCCGCCCATGTTATGGATCGGCGCAACCAGATTGCCGGTGCGCGACCACCCCGGATCGGTCGCCGAGTAAGTGAACAGGCTGGCCAGCAGATACAGCAGCAACGGCGCCACCGCGATCAAGGCCAGATCGCGCCAGAGCTTCTGCCGCCGCGGATTGTCCGCCGCCGCCGTCTTGCGCGACGACGATTTGCCCTCTGCGGGCTTGCTGCTGCGTTCGGGAACCTGCTTTGCCACCTGTAGCCAGACCTTAGAAAAATGCTGTTAGTGTTTGATAATAAACGACTGAAGCCACGGTTTCAGCAGTTGCATGCGCCCTGCCCGTCCAGCCAGGCGCCGCGCAACGAAAAACGCCGCACAAGGCGGCGTCGAGCACGTGGTTTGAGCGGAGCATGCCATCTGCGGTTCAAGCAGTTCCATCGCGCCGCCTTGATTCACCGGGTGGGGATCGCCACTCTATGCCGCCACGGGGGCGCGAATGACTTCGCCTGCCCTCCCAATTCTTAGATCGCGAGTATACATGAGCGCCTCTTCTGCCAGCCCCGCCAAGCACTCCCGCCTGTTGATCCTGGGCTCCGGCCCGGCCGGCTGGACCGCCGCGGTCTACGCCGCCCGCGCCAATCTCAAGCCGGTGGTGATCACCGGGCTGCAACAAGGCGGCCAGCTGATGACCACGACCGAAGTGGACAACTGGCCGGGCGACCCCCATGGCCTGATGGGTCCGGACCTGATGAGCCGCATGCAGGCGCATGCCGAGCGCTTCGAGACCGAGGTCATCTTCGACCACATCCACACGGCAGACCTGTCGCAGCGCCCGTTCCGGCTGATCGGTGATGGCGCCGAGTACACCTGCGACGCACTCATCATCGCCACCGGCGCGACCGCCAAGTACCTGGGCATCCCCACCGAAGAAGCCTTCAAGGGCCGTGGCGTCTCCGCCTGCGCCACTTGCGACGGCTTCTTCTACAAGAACCAGGACGTGGTCGTCGTCGGCGGCGGCAACACCGCGGTCGAAGAGGCGCTGTACCTGTCTAACATCGCCCGCAAGGTCTACCTGGTGCATCGCCGCGATACGCTGCGCGCAGAAAAGATCATGCAGGACAAGCTGTTCGCCAAGGTGGCCGCCGGCAAGATCGAGACTGTCTGGCACCATGCGGTGGACGAAGTGCTGGGCAACGATGCCGGCGTGACCGGCGTGCGGGTGAAGTCCACGCAGGACGGCAGTACCCGCGAGATCCAGGCACACGGCTTCTTCGTGGCGATCGGCCATCACCCCAACACGCAGTTGTTCGATGGCCAGCTGGCAATGAACAACGGCTACCTGGAGATCCGTTCCGGCCTGAACGGTGGAGCGACCGAAACCTCGGTGGCCGGCGTGTTCGCCGCCGGCGACGTGGCCGACCAGCATTACCGCCAGGCCATCACCTCGGCCGGCTTCGGCTGCATGGCCGCGCTGGATGCCGAGCGTTATCTCGACAAGAGCGCCTGAGATGGCGCCTGATTGCCGGCCGCGCCACGCGGCCAGCATCGCCAAAGGGCTCCCCGCGTGGGTATGACCGCACGCTGGTGTCGTCAGCTGGACGAGCTGCCAGCCGGCGCCTGGGATGCGCTGCACGATGGCACCCATCCCTTTATCAGCGACGCATTTCTGCAAGGCCTTGAACGCGAGGGCTGCCTGCGCCCGGACTGGGGCTGGAACCCGCTGCACCTGACCTTGTGGGAAGGCGACTCCCTGGTGGCCGCGGCTCCCGGCTACCTCAAGAACAACTCGCACGGCGAGTTCGTGTTCGACCACGCCTGGGCGCATGCATACGCGCGCTATGGCCAGGAATACTTCCCCAAGTGGCTGTGCGGGGTGCCCTACTCGCCCGTCACCGGCCCGCGCCTGCTTGGTGCGCCCACGTGGCGCGGCCACCTGCTGAAGGCGATGCGCGAGCTGGTGGAGCGCAACGGACTGTCGTCAGCGCATGTGAACTTTTATCCCGCCAATGAAGACGCCGCCTTCGATGCCGATTGGCTGGAGCGCAACGACCTGCAGTACCACTGGCACAACGCCAGCGGCTGGAGCGATTTCGAGACGTTCCTGGCGGCGATGGATCACAAGCACCGCAAGAACATTCGCCAGGAACGCGCCAAGGTGCAGCGTGCCGGTGTGCAACTGCGCGTGGTGCACGGCGATGAGGCCAGCGATGCGGATCTGGCCGCGATGTACGGCTTCTATCTCAAGACCTTCAACGAATACGGAAATTCGCCTGCGCTGACGCCGCAGTTCCTGCAGCACCTGGCCACGGCCATGCCGCGCCAGCTGGTGATGTTCCTGGCCGACCTCGATGGCCATCCCATTGCCGGGGCACTCTGCCTGCGCGGCCACGACACGTTGTACGGCCGCTACTGGGGCGGTGAAGCCCTGCCCGGACTGCATTTCGAGACCTGCTACTACCAGGGCATCGAATATTGCCTGCGCGAAGGCCTGACCCGCTTCGAGCCTGGCGCCCAAGGCCAGCACAAGATCGCGCGCGGCTTTCTGCCCACCCTGGTGCGCAGCAGGCACTGGATCGCCGACCCGGGCTTTCGCGAGCCGCTGGCACAGTGGTGTGCGGACGAGCGCGAGGCAGTCGCCGGGCACGCACGGGAACTGTCCGAGCACAGCCCGTTTCGCGGTTGATCCAGTCAGGGCGCACGAGCGAGGCGGATTGAATGCGCGGCGTTGCGGGGTAGTTCCTGCTGCGCGGCGCATCCCGCCAGCAGCACGCAGGCTGGATCGGCCGACAAATGTCATGAGCAGTCGTCAGGTGGACGCGAACTGTGCCCAGGAACCGGAGCCTGCATCTGGTCGCGCTAATTCCGGGCAGCGCTCGCAGACGCACCATGGGGCACAGCACGCATCGTGGTCCACGCTATCGGTTTGCCAGCTGCCCTACACTGCATGGATGGCGCGCCACTTCCCCTTTTTGCTCGATGCCGACCCGGCGGCGCCGTTTCCGGCGGCAGGCAAGGCCCTGCGCGACCCAGACGGCCTGCTCGCCATCGGCGGCGACCTGTCGCCCCAGCGCCTGCTCAACGCGTACGCGCATGGCATTTTCCCGTGGTACTCGGACGGTCAACCGATCCTGTGGTGGAGCCCGGATCCGCGCATGGTCTTTCGTACTGACGGCGTGCGCCTGTCCTCCCGCTTCAAGCGCCAGCTTCGCGCAAGCACCTGGACGGTTCGGGCCGATACTGCGTTCGAGCAGGTGATCGCCGCCTGTGCCGCCAGTCCGCGCCCAGGCCAGGACGGCACCTGGATCAGCGCGGAAATGCAGCAGGCCTATATCGCCCTGCACCGTCTAGGCCACGCGCATTCGATCGAGGTGTTCGACGGCGCGCGCCTGGTTGGAGGGATCTACGGCGTCGCGATTGGCCGGATGTTTTTCGGCGAAAGCATGTTCAGCGGGGAAAGCGGCGGCTCCAAGGTGGCGCTGGCCGCCTTGTCCGCCAATCTGCATGGCCGAGGGTGGCCACTGATCGATGCGCAGGTGGAAAATCCGCACCTGCTGAGCCTGGGCGCCGAACGCTGGCAGCGCGCTGACTTTTTGCACGAGGTGCAACGCCAGGTTGCCCAGGCGGAACCGCCGGGTAGTTGGTCTCAACGTTACGGCGAGCATGCCGCCAGCGACCTGTGTGAGACCCGCTTAACATAAAATTTGCACCGCGGGGAGATGGCGCGTAAAATGTCGTCCCTTACGGCCCTGCCGGGCCAGCCGTGATTGCACAGGATTACATGTCGAAAGACGACTCCATTGAATTCGAAGGCAGCGTCAGCGAGACGCTTCCCAACACCACGTTCCGGGTCAAGCTGGAGAACGGGCATGAAATCATCGCCCACATCTCCGGACGTATGCGCAAGAACTACATCCGCATCCTGACCGGCGACCGGGTCAAAGTTGAGATGACTCCCTACGACCTGACCAAGGGTCGTATTACCTACCGCATGAAGTAAGCGGTCCTGGTACGTCAGACGCGAGGCGGCCATTGGCCGCTTTTTGTCGTGTCTGCAATTTGAGCGCACGGTAAAAGGCGCCAACCGAGAGGCACTGCCCTGCTCCGCACCGGCTGCTCGGCAACGTGCCGGCAGCGTAGGAGCGCATCACTGACGCGTCGACCATCACGCATTCCCGCCAGGCGGGCCATTGTCAGGGCGCGTGATTGCAATACGCGCTGAAGACGCAGAAAAGCCGCTCTTTCGAGCGGCTTTTCGTTACCTGCCAAACACCTTAAAGGCGATCAATCCACGGTCGCGGGCAGCAGACGCTCCGGTTCCGGATGCGCCTCGACCACCAGTTCGCCGTCCTTGACGTCGATGTTGACCCGGCCACCGTCCACCAACTTGCCGAACAGCAGTTCGTCGGCGAGCGGGCGCTTGATCTTCTCCTGGATCACCCGCGACATCGGCCGCGCACCCATCAGCGGATCGAAGCCGTGCTGAGCCAGCCAGTCGCGCGCGGTCGGGGTGGCCGACAGGGAGACGTGCTTTTCCTGCAACAGCATTTCCAGCTCGATGATGAACTTGTCCACCACCCGCAGGATGTGGTCGAACGCCAGGGGCTGGAACTGCACGATCGCATCCAGGCGGTTGCGGAACTCGGGCGTGAAACCGCGACGGATCGACTCCATCGCATCGGTAGAATGATCCTGCTTAGTGAAACCGATCGACCGGCGCGATGCCTGGGTGGCGCCGGCATTGGTCGTCATCACCAGGATCACGTTCTTAAAGTTGGCCTCGCGCCCGTTGGTGTCGGTCAGAATGCCGCGGTCCATGACCTGCAACAGGATGTTGAAGATGTCCGGATGCGCCTTCTCCACCTCGTCCAGCAGCAGCACGCAGTGCGGTGTCTTGACGATCTTCTCGGTCAACAAGCCACCCTGATCGAAACCGACATAGCCCGGGGGCGCACCGATGAGACGGCTGATCGAATGCGCTTCCATGTACTCGGACATATCGAAACGCACAAGCTCGATGCCCAGCTGCAGCGCAAGTTGCTTGGTGACCTCGGTCTTGCCGACACCGGTGGGGCCGGCGAACAGGAAGTTGCCGATCGGCTTTTCCGGATTAGCCAGACCCGAGCGCGCCAGCTTGATCGAGCCAGCTAGCGTTTCGATCGCCGGATTCTGCCCGAAGATCACCATCTTCAGGTTGCGCTCCAGGTGCTGCAGTACATCCTTGTCGGTTGCGCTGACTTGCTTAGCCGGAATCCGCGCCATCTTGGCGACGATGGTTTCGATTTCTTCAATATCGATCAGTTCCTTGCGCTTGCCTTCCGGCAGCAGACGCTGACGCGCACCGGCCTCGTCGATCACATCGATCGCCTTGTCCGGCAGCAAACGGTCGCCGATATGCTTCACCGACAGGTCGACGGCCGCTTGCAGCGCGTCGTCGGCGTAGGTCACGCCGTGATGCGCCTCGTACTTGGGCTTGAGGCCCTGCAGGATCTCGAACGTCTCGCCCACGGTCGGCTCGACGATATCGATCTTCTGGAACCGACGCGCCAGCGCACGATCCTTCTCGAAAATGCCGCGATATTCCTGGAACGTGGTCGAGCCGATGCAGCGCAGCTCGCCCGACGACAGCGCGGGCTTGATCAGGTTGGAAGCGTCCATGGTGCCGCCAGACGCCGAGCCGGCACCGATGATGGTGTGGATCTCGTCGATGAACAGCACCGCATTGGGCACCTTCTTCAACGCGGCCAGCACGCCCTTGAGACGCTTTTCGAAATCGCCGCGGTACTTGGTGCCCGCCACCAGTGCGCCCAGATCCAGCGAGTAGATCACCGCATCGGCCAGCACTTCCGGCACGTCGTTGTCGACGATGCGCTTGGCCAGGCCCTCGGCAATCGCGGTCTTGCCCACGCCAGCCTCGCCTACGTACAGCGGGTTGTTCTTGCGCCGGCGGCACAGGACCTGGATGGTGCGCTCGATCTCGTCGCTACGGCCGACCAGCGGGTCGATCTTCCCGTTGCGTGCCTGATCGTTGAGATTGGTGGCGAACTCGGCCAGCGCGTCGCCCTTGGCCTCGCCCTCCCCGCCCTCACTCTTGGACTCGCCATCCGGCGCGGACGGCTGCTCGCCGTCCTCGCCCAGCTTGGCGATGCCGTGCGAGAGATAATTGACGATATCGAGGCGGGTGATGTCCTGTTGGTTCAGGAAGTACACCGCGTGCGAGTCCTTCTCACCGAAGATCGCGACCAGCACGTTGGCACCGGTGACTTCCTTCTTGCCCGAAGACTGGACGTGGTAGACCGCGCGCTGCAACACGCGCTGGAATCCCAGGGTGGGCTGCGTGTCGCGCCCGTCGTCTTCGGCCAGGCGCGAGACCGAGGCTTCGATTGCCTGCTCCAGGTCGTTGTGCAGGCGCACCTGGTCTGCCCCGCAGGCCTTGAGCACGGCCTGGGCGGAAGGATTGTCCAGCAGCGAGAGCAGCAGGTGCTCGACGGTCATGAACTCATGACGCGCCTCGCGTGCTCGCTTGTAGCACTGGCCGATGGTTTGCTCTAGGTCTTTGCTGAACATTGGTAACTCCGAACGGCTGTTGCCAACAATATGCGGCTTTTGTTGGGATTTTCCACAACCCTATCGGATAGGCATGTTCAGACAGCGTTAGCACGTGATCGCAGCCACACTGTTGCGCTGCTGGAATGATCTAGCGGGCGCCTCAGGCCTGTTCCATCATGCACAGCAGCGGGTGCTGGTTCATGCGCGAAAACTCGTTGACCTGGGCCACTTTCGACTCGGCGACCTCACGGCTGTAGACCCCGCACACGCCACGCCCGCGGGTGTGGACGTGCAACATGATCTGGGTGGCTTGCTCCAGATTCAGGTTGAAAAACTGCTCCAGGACGGTCACCACGAAGTCCATCGGGGTGTAGTCGTCGTTCAGCAACAGCACCTGGTAGCGCGGCGGTGGCGCCACTTCCGGCTTGCCGGCTTCGACCATCAGGCCGTGGTCGTGTTCGTGTGAGGTATTCCGAGGCATCCGGCCATTATACGGTTCAACCTTGCGCGCATTGGACGATTTACGCTGTGGCCCGCACAATTTGTCTCCAATTCCTTGGCTGGCCCTTGATGACCGATCCCATGACCGCGCAGTTGCTGGCGCCGTCGTCGACCGCAGATGCCCTGATGCGCACCGTTCACGACGGCGCAGCCGTGCCGGGGTGGCACCGCAGTGCCGGTTACGTCGCACGAGCGGCGCCCTGGTGGCCCACCGCGCTGGAGCAGATTCGATGAGTACACCAGAGCAACGTTGGCATCCCGATGTGACAGTGGCCACAGTCGTGGTGCGCGATGGACGCTTGTTGCAGGTAGAAGAAGCCATCGGCGGCCGCTTGCTGCTGAACCAGCCTGCCGGGCATCTGGAGCCGGACGAAAGCCTGCAGGATGCCGCCGTACGCGAGACCCTGGAGGAGACTGGCTGGGACGTGCGCCTGACCCAGTTCATCGGGACCTACCAGTGGGTTGCGGCCAACGGGCAGTGCTTCTTGCGCTTTGCGTTCGTTGCCGATGCGCTGACCCATCACCCCGAACGCAGTCTGGACACCGGCGTGGTGCGCGCGTTGTGGATGACCCCGGACGAACTGCGCGCCTCCACCGAGCGCCTGCGCAGCCCGCTGGTGTGGGAGGTGGTCGCCGATTACCTGGCCGGGCAGCGCCATCCACTCTCCCTGGTGCGGCACATCGCATGAGTACGCCGCGCATTGTGGTGGGGGTGTCAGGCGGCGTGGATTCGTCCGTGGCGGCGTGGAAGCTGGCGCAGCAAGGCGAACCAATCGCCGGGCTGTTCATGCAGAACTGGGCCGACGACGGCAGCGGCGATTGCCGCGCCGAAGACGACCGTCGCGATGCGGTGGCGGTGTGTGGCGTGCTGGGCATCCCGTTTCATTTTCGCGACTTCTCCGGCGAATACTGGAGCGGCGTGTTCGAGCATTTCCTGGCCGAGTACGCGGCCGGACGCACGCCCAACCCCGACGTGTTGTGCAATCGCGAAGTGAAGTTCAAGCATTTTCTGGATGCGGCACAGGCGCTGGGTGCCGAGCGCATCGCCACCGGCCACTACGCGCAGGTGGCGCATCGCGGTGGGCGGTGGCGGCTGCTGCGTGGCGCCGACCGCGGCAAGGACCAGAGCTATTTCCTGCATCAGCTGGGGCAGACGCAGTTGGCCGCCACCCTGTTCCCGATCGGCGATCTGGAAAAAAGCAGGTTGCGCCGTATTGCCCAGGATGCCGGCTTGCCGACCCATGCCAAGAAGGATTCCACTGGCATCTGTTTCATCGGCGAGCGCGATTTCCGCGAGTTCCTGGGCCGCTATCTGCCCGCGCGCGCCGGCGAGATCCGCGATCCGCAGGGGCAGCGCATCGCCGAACATCCGGGGGTGTTCTACTTCACCCTGGGCCAGCGCGAGGGGCTGAACATCGGCGGCGTGCGCGGGCGGGCGGCCGCGCCGTGGTACGTGGTTGGCAAGGATGTGGCCAGCAATGTGCTGTATGTGGACCAGCACCGCGACAGCCCGCTGCTGCAATCGCACTGGCTCCGGTCCGAACAAGCCCACTGGGTGACCGGGGCGCCGCCGGCACGCCGGTTCAACTGCACTGCGCAGACGCGCTACCGTCAGCCCGACGAGCCCTGCACGGTGGATGTGCAGGACGATGGCAGCGTGCAGGTGCGCTTCGAACGGCCGCAACGGGCGGTGACGCCGGGGCAGTCGCTGGTGCTGTACGACGGGCAGGAATGCCTGGGCGGCGCGGTCATCGCGGCGACCGACGCACCGCTGGAACGCCAGTTGGCGGGATCTTCTTTTTCCTCTGAGGTAGTGGCTTGATGAGTGCTTCCATGGATCACCGTGTGCTGGCGCTTGCCGGGGTTGCTCAGGCCCTGCAACAAGTGCGGCGGATCGCCGAGACCGGGCATTCGGAAGCGGCGACGGTACGCACCGCCATGGACAGCGTGTTCCGTGTGGACGCTGCCTCGCCGGAGGCCGTGTACGGCTCGGCAGCGGCGCTGGCACCTGGCCTGCGCCTGTTGCACAACTACTTCCGCAACCAGGGCCAGGACGAAGTGCTGCCGCGCCTGGCACTGGCCGTGCTGCAGCTGGAGCGTCGGTTCGTACGCGATGCCAGCACCGTCGCGACTGTCGCCAGCGGAATCGACGCGGCAGCGCGCCAGGCCCAGCAACTGGGCGACAGCAGCCACCCCGATGTGTTGAGCGCGCTCGGCGGGCTGTACGCGCAGACCATCAGCCACCTGCGGCCCAAGGTCATGGTGCAAGGCAACCCGCACTACCTGGGCCAGGCGGGTGTGGTCGCGGAGATCCGCGCGCTGTTGCTGGCGGCAGTGCGCTCGGCGGTGCTGTGGCGGCAGATGGGCGGCAGCCTGTGGGATTTCCTGTTCGCCAAACGCGCAATGATCGAAGCGGTAGACCGCGCGTTGCGCTAACGGGCGCGAAAAACCGCCTACATCTGCGCGCTAGCGGCCGCTGAGCAGCGTCAACGGCGGTTGAACGGGCCAGGCGATGTGGCGATCGTCGCTAAAGACAACGGGGGCAGTGCCGATACAGCAACCGTGACTCTGCCGAGAACGCCCATGTATTCACGTCCACTCATCCGTCTAGCCGCCCCTTTGGCTCTGACCTTGCTGTTTCCTTTCGCTGTCGGATTCGACTGGCCCGCTTCGGTGCGCTGGGCGATCCTGGCGACCATGACCCTCAGTTGGTTGGGTTTCGCTGCCTGGGTGACGTATTTCCAGTTCCGGCCTAATCCGGACCAGGCCCGTATCCTGCGCGAGCAGGATCAACTGCTCAACGAACTGCGCACGTTCGTCAGCAACGAAGTCGACGGATCGCGCTCGGAAGTCGAGCGTGCCCGCGAACTGATCCGCCAGGCCGTGTCCGGCCTGGGTGGCAGCTTCGAAGCGATGAATCGTAAATCGCGTCAGCAAAGCCAGGCACTGGCCCGCATCGTCGACCGTGCCGGTGACGACGGCAGTGCCGGCGTCGACGTCGTCCGCTTCGCCCAGCATGCCAGCTCCCGCATGGAGCAGTTGGTGGAAGCGCTGGAACAGGTGAGCGGCCAAAGCACCAACACCGTCCATCACATCGATGAGATGGCGCAGCACCTGGACGGCATCTTCGCGCTGCTGGAAGACGTCAAGTCGATCGCCGACCAGACCAACCTGCTGGCCTTGAACGCCGCCATCGAAGCAGCACGTGCCGGTGAAGCCGGTCGCGGCTTCGCGGTGGTCGCCGACGAGGTGCGCAACCTGTCCGAGCGCTCCACCACCTTCAACGAGCAGATCCGCAAGCTGGCGCACAGCTCCAAGGAATCGATCGCCAAGGTGCGTGAAACGGTCTCGCAGCTGGCCTCGCGCCACATGGACCGCTCCCGCGAGGCGCGCCACGAATCGGCCGCTATGCTGGAGAACGTCGCCCAGATCAATGCTTCGTTGGGCGATGGCATGCGCGAGATCTCCGAGTGCGCACGCTCGATCGATGGCAGCGTGGCCGAAGCGGTGCGTGCCCTGCAGTTCGAGGACATCGCCACGCAGACGCTGAGCGGCATCCACACCCACCTGGACCGCCTGACCGCGATCAACCGCGAAGCGGTGGCGCTGCAGGAACTGCTGCATCGCAATGGCGGCGTGTACGACAGCGACCTGGTCGCCGCGCTGGCCAAGGTGTCCAACCGCCTGCGCGACATGCGCGTGGAGTGGGAACGCCCGCCGCACAAGCCGGTGGCACAGCAAGGCATGGGTGCCGGCACGGTCGAGTTGTTCTAAGACTGATGTCGCCACGCAGCTGCTGATTCCGACATTCCCCGGCCTTCCGGGGATTTGTCGTTCCGTCACGACCTGGTGTTTCGCCCATGACACTTGTTGCCCCGAGCATCGATGCCCCTACCGCCGCACTGCAGGCCGCTGCGCTGGCAGCCGCACATGCCGAGCGCATCGCGCAAAGCGATGCCGCCAGGCCTGCACTGCGGCGTGTCCGCATGCCGGCCGCGCTGGAACGGCTGGAAAACAGCGCACGCGCGGAGCTGCTGGCCCTGATCAACCCGCGCCGCGTATGCAGCGAAGAAGAGCTGTTGTTCGCCACGGTGGCCTGGCGTAAGCTCCCCCGTCAAGCAGACAGTCCAAAAGTAGACCTTCTGGCGTGTTGGTTGCGGTACTCGGTCGGCGTTAGGCCGCCGAGCGCGTCATGGGGCCGCTGTTCGTTGTAATCGATCATCCACCAATGGGTAGCTTCGCGGATATCGTCGAGGCGGGTGAAGAGGTGCTGGTCGAGCACTTCTTCCCGGAAGGTGCGGTTGAAACGTTCGATGAAGGCGTTCTGGTTCGGCTTGCCGGGCTGGATGTACTGGATCGCCACGCCATTGACCTTCAGCCAGCTGGTAAATGCGTCGCCCAGAAACTCTGGTCCGTTGTCGGAACGCACGACCTGCGGCAGGCCATGATCGTGCTTGATCTGCTCGAACACGCGCACCAGACGATGCGAGTTGATCGACGTATCCACCTCGATGTGGAGCACCTCGCGGTTGAAGTCGTCGACCACGTTGAAGGTGCGGAAGCGTCGGCCGCACGCCAGAGCGTCGCTCATGAAGTCGACCGACCAGACGGTATCAGGCAACCTTGGGACATACAGCGCGACACGCTCGCGCTTGGGAAGCCGCCGCTTCGCAGCGCGGCGCAGGTTGAGCCGCATGGCCTTGTACACGCGATAGATTCGCTTCGGGTTCCAGTCAGGTCGCGTCCTGCGCAGTACGTCGCTGCATTTCCAAAAGCCGCGACTGGGGCGGTCTTCGACGACACGTGCGATCGCCGCGATCAACTCGGCATCGCGTACTGTCCAGTCGAGCGGTGGCGCATACCACGCCGCACGTGCAAGCCCGACGCATGCACAGGACCGACGCAGCGGCCGCGCGTGTACCTCGATCAGGTACCGCACGGCCTCGCGCTTGCGCGCCGGCCCCAGAGTTTTTTTGCGATGAGATCCTTCATGGCCGCATTGTCGAGCGCCAACTCGGCGTACATCCGCTTGAGCTTGGCGTTCTCCGACTCAAGCTCCTTGACCCGCCGCAGCTCCGAAGCCTCCAGGCCTCCGTACTTACTCTTCCACTGGTAGTACGTCGCTGTGCTGATACCAACCTGGCGACAGACGTCCTTGACCGGCACGCCGGCGTCGGCCTGCTTGAGCGTCGCGACGATCTGCGTCTCGGTGAACTTTGAGGTGCGCATAGAACCTCCTGGCTGAGGTAACGATGCCAGAAATATCCACTTATGCGGTGTCTGTCAGGCTGGGGAGCTTACGCTGGGATCTGGGTCTGGATGGTGCCGCGGTCAGCGGATCGGCGCGGTAAGCCCAGCGCCGTACAGCGGGGCGTGCCTCGGCAGGCGCTCCGCTGGTTGTTTCTACTGCCCGAGATCGACGCTTTTTGCACATGCATTGCCGCCAGGGTGCTTCCGCATCACCCCGTGCCGACTCGCAATACTCTGCGTACGCGGTACTGATCGCGCGCAGCATCAGGGTGAGCTCTCCCCTGCCCGTCTGCTCAGCCATTCTTGTGACCGAACGTGCGCCTTGGGTCGCTACACCTATCGGAAGCCTGTGCGAGGCAATCGCGCGTCCGCTACGTGGCGGCGCAACTCCCTCACGCTCTATTGCCGGGCAAACCCAACTACGTCCTTGTCGCCTAAGCAACCCAAGTCATTTCAGCAGTGGAAATCGACCCGTCAGTTGCGGCGATGCTGATGTGTCGCCTGGCTGCGGGATCCTTGCGCGCGCCTCATCGCAGGACAGATGCAACTACAGCCTGAAGAGCTTGCAGGGCATCCATTCCGTTCGAGTTCCTGCAATGGCGGGCGGGCAATGACCATCGAGATGGTCGCTGCGCGATCTGCGAGTGCATCAATCTTTGCTCTTCACTTGCCAACCAGGCAAGTCCCGGGTGCGATGTCCTCGCCGAGTGCGGAAGCGTTGGACCGGCATGGAGGTCGCCATCGAACTTCAATCGATGGACCCGCAGCTTGTCCTGCGAGCAGTGAGGCATCGCGCCAACTTCGACGCTGGGACGTTGTGGTGGTCTTGCAGCTTACGTCAGCTTGAGCGTCGTTGATGCCGCCACAACGTCTGTGTGGACGCCCTCATAGGTTGCCCTGTGGCTGGCGAGGCGCGGCATGCCCGACCTAACAAGTGATCAGCGGCGTTCGAACGCCGCGACGGCCTGCCATCTCTGATGTCTTCAAGCCAGTGGGCAATACACACCGGCTACTCGTAAGACGGCTGCTGCGGCTCAAACCCACGCAATGCCGCACACTGGGTCAGTTGGCAATGACCAGACGCGCGCCCAACCGCATGCCGGCGCCGGCTTCGCGCAACCACTGCGCCATGTCGCGCGGCGAGAGCGGGCGTGAGTAAAAATAGCCCTGGATTTCGTCGCAGCCCTGCTGGCGCAGCAGTGCGTCTTCCTGCACGGTTTCCACGCCTTCTGCGACTACCTGCATGCCGAGGGCGTGGCCCAGATGGACGATGGCCTGGGTGACTTCGGCCGTATTGGCGTCGTCGAGCATGCCTTGCACGAAGCTGCGGTCGATCTTCAGGCGCTGCACCGGGAAGCGATTGAGGTAATGCAGGTTCGAGAACCCGGTGCCGAAGTCGTCCACCGCCAGCAGCACGCCGTTCTGTTCGAACAATTCGAAGCAGCGGCGCAGCGAATCGGAGTCGCGAATCAAGGCAGATTCGGTCAGCTCCAGCTCCAGGCGCGAAGGCGGCCAGCCGTTGTCGCGGCAGATTTCCAGCACGCGCTCGGCAAAGCCGCGTTCACGCAATTGCACCGCAGACACATTCACCGCAACGCGGCTGAAATGCAGCCCGGCTCGATCCCAAACCACGGCCTGACGACACGCCTCGCCGATGACCCACTCGCCCAGACGCACGATCTCGCCGCATTCTTCGGCGATCGGGATGAATTCGACCGGGCTGCAGGGTCCGTGGCCAGGGCGATTCCAGCGCATCAGCGCTTCGATGGCCGGCGATGCATCGTCCACGGTGTTGACCAGCGGCTGGTAGACCAGCGTGAATTCTTCGCGCTCGAGCGCGCCTTGCAGCGCATGCTCCAGCTCCAGGCGGCGCTGCGCCCGCAGCAGCACGTCCTGGCTGTAGTAATGGTACGTATTGCGCCCAGATTCCTTGGCTGCATACATCGCCGCATCGGCGGCGCGCAGCAGGCTGTCGAAATCCGATAGCCCTTCGCCCTGCAGCGCGATGCCGATGCTGGCGCCGAGCTTGAGGGTGACATGCTCCTTGCGCAGCGGCTCGCCGAGCGCGGCAATCAATTTACGCGCCACGTGGCCGGCATCTTCGGGCTCGGACATATCGCGCAGCAGCACGATGAATTCGTCGTCGCTGAAGCGGCCGAACAGGTCGCTATTACGCAGATGTTGATGCAGGCGCGAGGAGGCCAGCTTGAGCAGGTTGTCGCCGGTGGCGTGGCCAAACGAATCGTTGATGCTCTTGAAGCCATCCAGATCGATCAACAGCATTGCCAATGTCTGGCCGCGCTCGTTCGCTTCGCGAATGGCGTTTTCTGCCTGCTCGCGCAACAAAAAGCGGTTCGGCAAACCGGTCAGACGGTCGTAGTGGGCAAGCAGCTCGATGCGCTCGTTGGCTTCGCGCTCGCGGGTGATATCGCGGAACAAGGCAACAAACCGCGGCGGCAAGCCCTCGCGACGATCCAGCTCGATCAGCACCTGCACCCAGACACGCTGGCCGGAGTTGCGATAGAAACACAGCTCCAGCTGCTCGGGCAGGCCGCCATCGGAGATACGCAGCAGCGCCGCCTCGAAAGCGTCGCGCGAATCCTGCGTGTACAGCGACAGCGCCTGCTCCAGGGTGATGGTTTCCTTGCGCAGGCCGTGAATGCGATAGCACTCCTCGGTCCATTGCATGCGCCGGGTGTCGACCTCGATCTCGCAGCCGCCGATCTTGCCCAACGCGGACACGCGGTTGAGCAGCTCGGTGCGCCAACGGATCAGCGCGTCGGTCTGGCGTTGTTCGGTGACGTTCTGCAGCTGGCCGAGCACGCGCACCATGCTGCCGTCGCCATCGAACACCGGCTGTGCCCACACGCGCAGATGATGCGGGTTGGCGCCGAGCAGGCCGTTGATTTCCAGTTCGAAATGCACCGGCATGCCTTCGTGCTTGATCTTGCGCCAGGCGCTGCGTAGCTGCGCAACCGAAGGCCCGGTCAGCAGGCGCAGGATGTCGCGGATGCCTTGCAGACGAACCTGGGTCATGCCGAGTTGTTGCAGGAAATCCTGCGACACCCACAGCGCATCGTGATGCGAATCCCAGCTCCAGCTTCCCATGCTGGCGATGCGCTGGGCTTCTTCGAGCTGTGCCTGCTGATCGCGCAGCTGCTGCTCGAGCAATTTGTGATGGTGCACGTCGGTATGCGTGCCGACCATGCGCAACGGACGTCCGTCGGCAGTGCGCGAGACCACGCGGCCGCGATCCAAGATCCAGCGCCACTGGCCGTCGTGCTGGCGTAGCCGAAATTCGGCCACATAGGTATCGGTGCGGCCTTCCAGATGCGCCTGCACCGCCGCGCTGACATGCGCGTGGTCTTCCGGATGAATCAGTCCGGACAAGGCAGTGAGATTGTTCGGCAGCGGCTGCTCGGAATACCCGAGCATGCGTGTCCAGCGCTCGGAGCGATACACCACATCGGCCGGAATATCCCAATCCCACAAACCGTGATCGGCGCTGTCCAGGCCTATCTCCCAGCGACTGGTGCCATCGGCACCCTTGGGTTCGGGAATGCTCAGGGTGAATGCCATGATCTGGCCGTGCTCGTCGCAGACCGCACGCAGCCAGCCTTCCAGCCGGCCGCCGCCGGTGCCCGGCAAGACGCAGGGCGCCATGCCCCCGCTCTCGGCCAGTTGGGCACGGCTGCTTTCCAACACATCGGCGTATGCGCCAAGGGTTGCCGGCAATCCGAGGGATTGCGCAACGCGGTTGGCCGCCAGAGGCTGGCCATGCGCATCCAACAACACCACCGCCGAGGTCAGCGGGTGCTGCAGCATGCTTGCAATGACGCCTGAGTCCACTCTGGAACACTCCGAAGAATCGACCCCGGCCTTCGGAGTCGCAATGGATAACGGCCGTGCCGGCGAATAGTTGAGCGGCCTGATGCGAGCTGGACCGTACCGGCCCGAGTTACGGATAAGATGGCCGCATCGCCAGCACTCAAGGTCGTCCGCGGATCCATGCAACAGCCCGTCGCCGCGCCCGCATTTTCGTCTGCCCCCGTCTCCTGCCTCCGTCTCGCCGAGCGCCTGCAGCAAGGCCTGTGGACACTGACCGGCCTGTACCTGCTGGTTGGCGTGATCTGGCTGCTGCTGGGCAACCGGCTGCTCAACCTGGCCGGCGCCGCCATGCCGGAGCGCTGGTCGGACGCGAGCTTTCTGGTGCTCTCCAGCATCGTCATCCACCTGGTGCTGCGCCGCTTCACCGGCTTGATCGTGGACGAGTACGCCAAGCTGGCGCAGTCCGAGGCGTTGCTGCAGGCCAAGTTCCTGGCTCTGCCCAGCCCGGCCTTCATTTACGACCTGGCCACCATGCGCATCCTCGACGCCAATCCGGCGGCGCTGGAATTCTTCGGCTGGGAGCGCGACGAGTTCCTGCAACAGACGCTGCAGGCGATCTGGCCCAATGCCGATGGCGAGCGGCTGGAAGAAATCATTGCGCAGATCCGTGGCAAGGGAGATGCAACGTGCGTGTTGAACGAAGACCTGATGACGCGCAGCGGCCCGCGACATGTCGAGGTGCGCAGCAACCAGCTGCACCTGGCCAGCGGCCCTGCCCGCCTGGTCGTCACCGTAGACCGCAGCGAGGAGCGCCGGGCGCAAGATCTGCGCGACGAGGCGCTCGAGCGTCTGGAGGAGGCGCAGAGCATCGCGCGGCTGGGCTCCTGGCAACTGGATCGCACGACCGGCCTGGGACGCTATTCGCCGGCGGTCTACCGCCTGCTGGGGCGCAGCGTGCCGATGCACCGTCGTGAGCATCGGCTGGAAGAATTGCTGACCGCCTCCGACAGCGCGACCCAGGTGCGCATCGAACGCATGATCGAAGACATGTGTACCGGTGGCGAGGTGCAGATCGATGTGCTGCTGCCGCTGACCGGCGGCGATTCGCAACCGCGCACGGTGCATCTGCGCGCCGAAAGCGTGACCAGCCCCAGCGGCGTGCGCCATGTGCACGGCACCTTGCAGGATGTGAGCGAACGCGAGCAATCGCGCCGGCTGCTGCGCGAACGCGAGGAGCAATTTCGCGAGTTGGTGCGCGTGCTGCCCGACGGTGTGCTGATTCTCGCCGACGAGCATGTGATGTACGCCAACGCGGCCGGCTCGGCCCAGTTCGGCTTTCAGGGCGAAACCATCCTGGGAGAACCGCTGCAGACCCTGGTGGGCGACACCGACCTGCCGGTGGTGCGCGAATACCTGCGCGCAGGCAGCGACCGCAATGAGCCGGTGTCCAGCGCACGCGCGATGCGTCGTCGCGACGGCAGCACCTTCTATGCAGGTCTGTCGGCCGGCGACATCCGCTATGGCGGACGCAGCTGCAAGTTGCTGGTGGTGCGCGATCTGAGCGAACCCGAGCGCATGCGCGACGCCCTGGCCGAGAGCAATGCCGAACTGCAGGCGATGGCCAAGCGTCTGTTTTCGTTGCAGGAAGATGAGCGGCGTGCCATCTCGCGCGACCTGCATGACGACATCGGGCAAGCGATCACTGCGATGAAGCTGTCCGCGCACGCGGCCCTGGATGAACCGGACGCGGACGCGCGCCGTGAGGACTTGCTGGAAGTCGTGTCGCTGGCCGACACCACGGTGACCAAGCTGCGCAACCTGTCGATGCTGTTGCGTCCGCCACAACTCGATGCCCTGGGCCTGGAGGCAGCGCTGCGCTGGCAGGCCTCGATGCTGTTTCGTGCCTCGCAAGTGCGCCTGGAGCTCGATATTCAGGCGCTTGAAGAAAGGCCGGGCAACGAGATCGAACAGGCCTGCTTCCGGATCGCGCAGGAAAGCCTGACCAATGCATTGCGACACGCCTGCGCCGGCGAAGTGCACCTGCGTCTGCATTCGATCGATGCCGATAGTTTCCGTCTGGAAGTCAGCGATGACGGCGATGGCTTCGAGCCGGAGGGTCCGCGTGGGCTGGGACTGATCGTGATGCGTGAGCGTGCGCAAACCGTCGGCGGCACGCTCGCGATAGAATCGGCTCCCGGAGCAGGCACGCGCGTGACGTTGCGCCTGCCCTATCACCCGGTCGGCGAGTCCGTCCACGACGATGGTGGACGTTGAGTCATGTGGAGCCCCGTAATCCCGCCCGGACTGGAAATCGTCAAGCCCACCCGGCTTGGCGCGGGCAATCCCGAGTTGCTGCACCTGGTGGACGCGGCCGCCTCCGGCGGCCCGCCGCTGATGATCTTCCATGTCGATATCGATCACTTCGCCTCGATCAACGAGAACATGAGTGGCGAGGTCGGCGACCAGGCGTTGACGCTGGCGGCGCGCAGGCTGCAGGAATTTCTCGGCACGCGCGGCAAGCTGTGGCGCCACGGCAGCGACGAAATGGTGATCGTGGCAGTGCGTCGCGACGACACTCCGCTGCCGGAAGATTTTGCCGAGGAGATCCGTCAGCAACTGGAACTGCCGCTGTCGGTGCTGCCGTACACCTTGTTCATGACCGGCAAGGTCGGCATCAGCCTGTGTCCCGAACATTCCACCTCATTGTCCACGCTGCTGGATTACGCCGAAGAAGCCAGCTACCAGGCCGCGCGCGAAGGCGGCAACACGGTGCGGCTGTACACGCGCAACTCGGCCACCAACGCGCATAGCGAAAGCATCATTGCGCGACAGATCGTCGATGCCATTCCGCATGGCGAGCTGCGCCTGCGCTATCAACCGCTGGTGAGCGCGCGCGATGGCCGCATCGTCGGCATGGAAGCGCTGCTGCGCTGGCAATCGCCCACCCTGGGCATGCTGGTGCCGGAACGCTTCATGCGTACCGCCGAGCGCCTGGGCGTGATCGTGCAGATCGGCGAATGGGTATTGCAGAACGCAGTACGCCAGGCGCGGCTGTGGCGCGACCAAGGTTTCGACGATTTCAGCATTGCAGTGAATGTTTCCACGCTGCAGCTGCTGCGCCCGGGCTTCTTCAACGAAGTGATGGCGATGCTGCAGACCGCCGGCGTGCCGGCGCAGTTCGTCACGCTGGAGATCAACGAAAGCGCGTTGACCAACAACGTCAACTTCGTCCACGAGACGATGGCCAACCTGCGCAATGAAGGCATCAGTCTGAGCCTGGACAACTTCGGCACCGGCGACTCCAGCCTGAGCGCACTGGTGCGCTACCCGGTGGACCGGCTCAAGATCGACCGCAGCTTCATCAAGAGCGCACCGGCCGGCAGCCGCGAGGCGGCGATTGCGCGCGCCATCATCGCCATGGGCCACCAGCTCGGCATGACGGTGATTGCCAATGGCGTGGAATCGCAGGCGCAGCTGGGCTTTTTGCGCCGCAACGATTGCGACATCTTCCAGGGCTACCTGTTCGGCGAGCCGATGTCGGCCGAGTCGGCCGGCATGGCACTGCGCCGGCGCTATCTGCGCCCGGAATCGTTCGCCGAAAGCCGCCCCGACCGCACGCTCTTGCTGCTGGACGACGAAGAAAACGTGCTGCGCTCGCTGGTGCGCCTGTTCCGTCGCGACGGTTACCGCATCCTGGCCGCCGGCAACGTGCGCGACGCCTTCGACCTGCTCGCCACCAACGATGTGCAGGTGATCCTTTCGGACCAGCGCATGA
The DNA here is from genome assembly GCF_041475645.2 of Xanthomonas sp. NCPPB 3569. Taxonomy (NCBI): domain Bacteria; kingdom Pseudomonadati; phylum Pseudomonadota; class Gammaproteobacteria; order Lysobacterales; family Lysobacteraceae; genus Xanthomonas; species Xanthomonas sp. NCPPB 3569. The sequence goes on along the minus strand of NZ_CM192969.1, from coordinate 1,666,154 downwards.
GCGACATGAGCGGCACCGAATTCCTGGGCCGGGTCAAGATGCTCTACCCGGACACGGTGCGCCTGGTGCTGTCCGGCTACACCGACCTGGCCACCGTCACCGAGGCGATCAACCGCGGCGCGATCTACCGATTCCTGACCAAGCCCTGGAACGACGACGAGCTGCGCGAACATATTCGCCAGGCGTTCCGCACGCATGATGAGTTGCGGAACGGCCGGGAATAGGGAATCGGGAGTGGGAATCGGTAGAGCAGACCTCCGCGTGTTGTTGCTTCTCAGACACGCAGCCAGATCAAGCGAGCGAAAAGCTACCTTACCGATTCCCGATTCCCAACTCCCCATTCCCAGCGCGTCAGCGCTACCGCGGCTGCCGGATCGGTAGCGTGATCCTGAAACTGGCGCCCTGCCCCGGCGTGCTTTCCACGTCGATGCGGCCGTGGTGCTTGTTGATGATGCCGTAGGAAATCGACAGGCCCAAGCCGGTGCCGCTGCCGACCGGCTTGGTGGTGAAGAATGGGTCGAAGATGCGCTGCAACAGATCCGGGGCGATGCCGGCGCCGCTGTCCTGGAACTGGATCCAGACGTTTTCTGCTTCGTCGCGACCGGTGGTCACGGTGATCGTGCCGCGCTCGACGATGGCCTGGCCGGCGTTGAGCAGCATGTTCATGTAGACCTGGTTGAGCTCGGATGGCAGGCACTCCACCAGCGGCAGCTCGGCGTAGTTGCGCTCCAGTGTGACCTTGTACTTGAGCTCGTTCCAGATGATGTTGATGGTGGATTCCAGGCCCGCATGCAGGTCGACCATCTTCCACGACTCGGATCGGTCCGAGTACGAGAAGTCCTTGAGGTCGCGCACGATGCGCGTCACCCGCTCGATGCCTTCGCGCGATTCGGCCATCAATTGCGGCAGATCGCGGCTGATGAAGTCGATGTCGGCGCGATTGCGGATCTCGTCGATTTCCGGAATCAGCGCCTTGGGATCCGGTGCCTGCAGCGCGCGCTCGTAGGCTTCAATCAGGGTGAACAAGCTGCGCAGATATTCCTGCAGGCTGCCCAGATTGGAGTGCACATAACCGATCGGATTGTTGATTTCATGCGCCACACCTGCAGCCAGCTGGCCGATGGAGGCCATCTTTTCCGATTGCAGCAATTTGTCCTGCGCCCCGTTCAAGCGCAGATAGGCCTGGCGCAATTCGGCATGGCGCTGTTGCAGCTCGCGCTCGTAATCCTGCTGGCCTTCGATGTTGTGGAACAGCGCCAGAAAATGCCCGGGCCCGCACTCTTCGTTGTAATACAGGTGCGCGATGACCACCCGGTCGGCGACCGGCAGGCTGCCGGTCCAGCTGCCCTTGCTGCGCGCTTGATTGAGTGCGTCCGATGGCAATACCTGCGAGATGCGCTCGCCCAGGTTGCGATCGTCGGTGGGGTCTTCCTTGCACAGGCTCTGGCGTGCAATGGCATTGGCCAGAATCAGCTTTCCGTCTGCGCGGAACAGCAGCAGCCCCTCCATCATCTGGTCGCCGAAGGCGCGCAGGATATCCGGGGACGGCAATAAGGCTTGATTGAGAAAAAACTTGGCGGTCACGGGAGCAGGCGGCGTAGAGGATGCCTCAATATACGCCGAACCATTGACGCTCCGTATCGTCGTCGTGCATTACCCGGCGATGCGACGCAGAACGAACGGCACCTGCCTGCTCGCCCAGGCCTGCGGCGCCATCTGCAGCCCGGTGCGCTGCAAGACAGCTTGCAACTCAGGCCACTGCCAACGAACGCCCGCCGCGCAACACGCTCGATTGCCCCTTGGCATCGTAGGACGGCGCACTTTCGGTGCGGCCCAGGTGACGCAGCGCCCAGTTCACTTCACGGCGCCGGCGTGCCAGCAGCGCGCCATTGGCGCGATTGGCTTCGGCCAGCTCACGCAGCCGCTCTTCTTCGCCTGCAGGCATCGCCGCTTCCAGCGCTTGCAGCGCCGACAGCTTGTCCTGCGTATGTCGCATCAGCCCATCGATGTCGTTCTCGAGTAATGCCTGGCGTTCGCCGGCCAGCGCATCGCTGAGACGTTGCAGGAACTCGTTCACGTTCATCCTTTCAGTCGGGGATCAACCCGCCAGTTGCTGATTCAGATCCATCATGCGGCTGGCGATGGCGTCCGGGTTGATGGAATAGCTGCCGTTCTGCAATGCATCCTTCACCGCCTGGACGCGACCGATGTCGATCGCCGAGGACTGCGAAAGCTCGCGCTGCAGGTTCTGCAGGTTGGTGGCTTCGCCGGTCAACTTGACGCTGTCGGTCGGCGGGGTTGCGGCAACCGGGGACGCGCGATCTTCGCCGGCCGAAGCGATCTTGCTGCTGGTGGCCGTGGTGCGAAGGGTGGCAGCGGTCGGTAGATTGCCTTCGATTTTCTGGGTCATGTCAGGAACTCCTCTACAGGTCGTAGGGGATAACGGCACCCAGAAAAAAAACTTTATAGAAATTTTTTACCTGGAGACCACAACGGTTCCGCTCGCTTCAACGATGCCCTGCACCACCCGGCGCGAGGACGAATTTTCCACCGACACGCGCTCGTTTTCGCCGGCGTCCGACAGGGCGCGACCACTCATGCGCACCTCCAGCCCGCCATTGCGCGAGACCAGCGGGACGGTGTCGCCGCGCCGGACCAACCGCTGCGTCACCAGATCGTTGGCAGAGAGCAGTGAGCCGGCCGGCAGGACGCGCCGGGCGGTCTTGCCCACCGCAGCCACCGGATCGGCCAGCACCGCGCCGACGATGCGGGCGGCGTCACGCTTCTCGATACTGATATCGGCCAGCGAGATGGTTTCTCCAGCGCTGATGCCGCGGCGCAAGACCAGCACGTCCTGGTTGCGACGCACCTTCAACGGCACGAACAGGCGCCAGCCGGCCGGCTGCGGGCACGCCACTTCCACCGTATTGGTGCCGGTGGGCTGCGCCTGCAGCGCGATCGGGCAAGCCGGCATGCGCAGGCCCGGATCGAGCGTGGCCTCGGCCTCGGCGTCCGGGCCGACGGTGGCCAGCGCCGCCGCACGGATGGAATCGACAGACTGATAGCTCTGGGCCCAGGCCGGAGCGGCAGCCAACAAGATGACAAGCAGGAGCAGGCGCATGGGACCAGATCCGGAGGAAGACGGGACAGGCAGTGCAAGCGGCGTGCCTGTTTTCGAATCGGGAATCGGGAATGGGGAATCGGTTGGTGGCGTGAGAGGTGGTCGGCCTTCGTTGCCGCCGTGCGATTTACTAGGTGAAAGTTATCAGCAAGCAAAGTCACTGCCCTTCGCCTCGGGCTTGCTGCGGAAAGCCCACCCCTCGCTTTTACGATTCCCCATTCCCGACTCCCCATTCCCGACAGCGCCCCCAACCACCCACAAAGCCCTCAAGTTTCCCGAGGGCGCTGTCGATATCTGCCCCATGACCCACGATCTGCTCAATCGCATCGACCAGCGCACGCGACTGGCTGGCCACAATCGACTGGCCCTGCTGCTGTTCCGGCTGGGCGGACGCCAGCTTTTTGGCGTCAACGTCTTCAAGGTGCAGGAAGTGCTGCGCCGGCCGGAATTGTTCCAGGTGCCTGGCTTGCCGACCGAGTTCGCCGGCGTGGCCGACGTGCGTGGGCGTTCGGTGCCGGTGCTGGATCTGGGCCTGGCCATCGGCCACCCGGAACGCGACTCGCATTCGGACAACGGTCCCGGCTACTTGGTCGTTGCCGAGTTCAACCGCTCGGTCCAGGGCTTTTTGGTCAGTGGCGTGGAGCGCATCGTCAATATTGCGGTGGAAGATATCCACCCGCCGCCGGAACTCGGTGCCGAAGCCACTTATTTGACGGCGGTGACGCGCTTCCAGGGCGAGCTGATCCAGGTCATCGACGTGGAGAGCGTGCTGGCCGATATCGCCAAGGTCAGCAAGGACGTGCAATTGGATCCCTCGCTGCAGCTGGTGGCCTACGACCGCCAGTTCCAGGTACTGGTGGTGGACGATTCACGGGTGGCGCGCCAGCAGATCCGCAGCGTGCTCGACCAGTTGGGCGTTTCGGCCACCCTGCTGTCCGACGGACGCCAGGCGCTGGACCATCTGCTGCAGGTGGCCGCCTCGGGCGAAAACCCGGCCGACCGCTACGCCATGGTGATCTCCGACATCGAAATGCCGGCAATGGACGGCTATACGCTGACGACGGAAATCCGGCGCACCCCGGGCCTGCAAGGCCTGTACGTGCTGTTGCACACCTCTTTGTCGGGCGTGTTCAACAACGCGATGGTCGAGCAGGTGGGCGCGAACGCCTTCGTGGCCAAGTACAGCGCCCACGAACTGGCCGACTATGTGCTGGCCCGCCTGAAAGTGGTCGCTGAAGCGGCCTGATCACACCTTTGGGCCGTGCAGTCGCTGAGACGCAGGCGGCGCTCTCCCGCGCCTGTTCCCGCACAAAGGCGCCCGGTGGTGGAATTGCAGCGGCGTGAGCTTCCCCTCGCTAGGTCCTGATTCCTGCCAGGCAGGCTGGCCGGCCTGCACATTGCATAGCTAATACCTGCAGCTGCCAGCGGGCGACTATGTCGCGATCTCTGCCCGGCAAGCCCGTTTTCCGTTGCTCCGGGTGCTCTCCCGGCGCGGTTCCTCCCCACTTCGATTTGGCACAAACATTGCTTCCTCCCTGGCAACACTTCGCGGGAGAGCACCGTGTCCAGCCCCTTCTCTTCGTTCCTCGGCGTCCATGGCGACGCGTTGACGCTGCGCGAGCAGCGCATGAAGCTCATTGCCAGCAACCTGAGCAATGTGGACACGCCTGGGTACAAGGCCAAGGACCTGAACTTCGAGGCGGCGCTGAAGTCGGCGCAGGGCGAGCAGGACGGCGGTCTGCTGCAGACCACCGACGCCAAGCATTACGAAGTCGGCGGCGGTGCCGGGCTCAACCCCTTCCAGTTCACCCGCGAAGCCGATCAGCCCAGCCTTGACGGCAATACCGTCGATCCCGACGCCGAACGCGCCGCCTACGGCCGCGCCGCGCTGGAATACCGCGCGTCGCTGAGCTTCCTCGAATCCAAGGTGCGCTCGATGCTCACCGCGATCACGGGCCAATAAGTCATGAGCAATCTTCCCATCTTCGATGTGGCCGGCTCGGCCCTGCACGCGCAGTCGGTGCGGCTGAGCACCATCGCGTCCAACCTGGCCAATGCCGATTCGGTCGCCGGTTCGGCCGAGGCGACCTACAAGCCGATCGAGCCGATCTTCCAGGCCCAGCAAAGCCGCCAGGACCCCAGCCTAACCTCGGTGAACGTCAAGGAGATCACCACCACCAATGCGCCGCCGATCCGCCGCTACGAACCCGGCCACCCGCTGGCTGACGCCGACGGCTATGTGTTCTCGCCCGACGTGGATCCGGTTTCGCAGATGGTCAACATGATTTCCGCCTCGCGCAATTACCAGGCAGGCGTGGAAATGCTCAATACCGCCAAGGAACTGGCGCTCGCAACCCTGACCATGGGTCGCTGACCCTTCCTAGCTGACCCTTCCTAGCTGACCCTTCCTAGCTGACCCTTACCAACGGAATACTCCACATGAGCACGATCGGCAGCGATCTCTACAAAAGTCTAGGCCTGACCAGCAGCAGCACCGTCGCCAAGAAGGAAGAAGCGCTCGGCCAGGCCGACTTCCTCAAATTGATGACCGAACAGCTGCAGCATCAAGACCCGCTCAAGCCGATGGAAAACAGCGCGTTTCTTGGGCAATTGGCGCAGTTTTCCACCGTGCAGGGCATTGGCGACCTCAATACCAAGGTCAGCAACTTTTCCGATTCGATGAACAGCGACCAGGTACTCAAGGGCGCGGCACTGGTTGGCCACAATGTGCTGGTGCCCTCGGCGCAGGTGGCGATCGATGCCACCGGCTCGGCCAAGGGCGTGGTCGCCGCGACCTCGGCCGGTTTCGTCAATTTCGAAATCACCGATGCCAACGGCACCTTCGTCAAGCAGATCAGCGTGCCGGCCAGCGCCGCCGGTGAGGTGTCGTTTGACTGGGATGGCACCGACGCCAACGGCAATCGCATGGCGGCCGGCAAATACGGGGTGACGGCCACCCAGACCGACACCGCCGGCTCCAAAAGCAAGTTGTCTACCTATGTCCAGGCACCGGTGGACAGCGTCACGATCGGCTCGGACGGTTTGTATCTCAACCTGACCGGGCTGGGCACTTCCCCGCTCGCCAACGTGCTCCGCGTCAGCTGAGCCGGCAACCAATATCTAAAGGAACTCATCCATGGGCTTCAATACCTCGTTGTCCGGCATCAACGCAGCCAATGCCGATCTGAACGTCACCTCCAACAACATCGCCAACGTCAACACGACCGGGTTCAAAGAATCGCGCGCCGAGTTTGCCGACATGTTCCAGAGCACCAGCTATGGCCTGTCGCGCAATGCGGTCGGTTCGGGCGTGCGCGTCAGCAACGTGGCGCAGCAGTTCTCGCAGGGCAATATCGACCCGACCGGACGCAGCCTGGACCTGGCGGTCTCCGGCGAAGGCTTCTTCACCGTCTCTTCCAACGGCGCCAAGATGTATACCCGCGCCGGCAATTTCCAGACCGACGCCAACGGCTATGTGGTCAACCCGCAGGGCGCACGCCTGCAGGTATTTGCGCCCAACCCCAGCGGCAACGGGTTCGACGTGGGGCGCCTGTCGGACCTGCAGTTGCTGACCACCGACAGCCCGCCCAAATCCACCTCGACGGTCAACCTGGCCTTCACCCTGCCCGGCAATGCCACCGCGCCGACGGTGACCCCGTTCAACCCGGCCGACGACAAGACCTACAGCCACTCCACCGGCGGCATCAATGTCTACGACTCGCTGGGCGTCAGCCATGTGCAGACCTCCTACTTCGTCAAGACCGCCAACCCCAACGAGTGGCAGGTCTACAACTACGTGGACGGCGCTGCGGTCGGTGCCCCGACCACCCTGCAGTTCTCCGATACCGGCGCGCTGACCACCCCGGCCAACGGCATCATCGCGATGGACCCGTTCACCCCGAGCACCGGCGCGGGCGTGCTGAACATGCAGCTCAACGTCACTGGCTCCACCCAGTACGGCGAAGCCTTCGCCCTGCGCGACACGCGCCAGGACGGCTACGCCAGCGGCAAGCTCAACGAGATCAGCATCGACACCAGCGGCGTGGTGTTCGCACGCTATTCCAATGGCGCGGACAAGCCGCTGGGCCAGGTCGCGCTGAGCAGCTTCGTCAATCCGCAGGGCCTGCAGTCGCAGGGCAACAACATGTGGGCCGAGAGCTACACCTCCGGTGCCGCCCGCACCGGCGCGCCGGACACCTCGGACCTGGGCCAGATCGAATCCGGCTCGCTGGAAGCCTCCACGGTGGACCTGACCGAGCAGCTGGTGAACATGATCGTGGCCCAGCGCAACTTCCAGGCCAACTCGCAGATGATCTCGACCCAGGATCAGGTCACGCAGACGATCATCAATATCCGTTAAAAGCCGGGAATGGGGAATCGGGAGTAGGGAATCGTAAGAGCTGGCATCGCGTGTATTAGATGCCAGCCTTGCACCCTACTCTCCCAGCTTCCCGCGACCCGCTTTTGCGATTCCCGATTCCCGATTCCCGATTCTCCATTCCCGATTCCCGGTGTCCCATGGATAAAGCCCTCTACGTCGCGATGACCGGTGCCCGTGCCTCCCTGCAGGCGCAGAGCACCGTGTCGCACAATCTTGCCAACGTCGATACGGTGGGATTCAAGGCTGCGTTGGCCAATACCGAGGCGTTCAAGATCCAGGGCAAGGGCTATCCGTCGCGGATCGATGCGCTGCATGTGGACCAGGGCTTCGATCGTAGCCAGGGCCATCAGAAGGTGACCGGCAACCCGCTGGACGTGTCGCTGCAGCAGGACCGCTGGCTGGCGGTGCAGTCGCCCGACGGCAGCGAGGCCTACACCCGCAACGGCGAATTGGCGCTCACCGCCAATGGCCAGCTGGTCACCGCCAACGGACATGCGGTGCTGGACGAAGGCGGCAACCCGATGACGATCCCGCCGCACCAGGCGATGGAGATCGGCAGCGACGGCAGTATTTCGATCATTCCGCAGGGCGAAGGCCCGCAGACCATGGCCATCGTCGGCAAGATGAAGGTGGTGGATGCGCCCGCCGACCGTTTGACGCGGCGCCCCGACGGACTGATGCGCAACACCAGCACCGACCCGGCACAGGCATTTGCGGTGGCCACCGGCAAGACCATCAACAGCGGCATGCTGGAAGGCAGCAACGTGGACGCAGCCGGCGCGCTGGTGGAAATGATCCAGCTGCAACGGCAGTTCGAAATGCAGGTCAAGATCATCAAGAATGGCGACGACAACGCGCAATCGGCCAATTCGCTGCTGCGGGTGAGTGGCTAAACGCGGCGCAGGCCGCCGGCCAACTCGCCAATTTTTTGCTAACGCCGCCGCCAACCGTAAGGCGTGGTTGGCGCCCGCATTGGGCATACCGAAAAATCCGGGGCTTCATTACGAGAGTGACTGGTCTGCGGCATGGCTGCAGAGCGGCTAGTCCGTGACCTGGCTGGAGGGCCCTTGCCCGCTCACCCTCCCGGGACACGCCGTGAATCCGTCCATGGAGGCTCTTACGCGGCATCCATGCCGCGTAAGGTCCCGGGAGGGTGAGCGGGCAAGGACCAGTGAAGATGGTCGGTGTCTTTGCGAAAGCAGTGCTCGACGTGCTGGTTGACCGCCACTCGCTTATCCCTTCATCGCGCCTATCGCATGTCCAATGCCCAAGCAAGCAATCCTGAGCAGCAAACTGCCCGATGCATGCGATGACTTGCTTCCGGTTGACCACCAGCCAACTGTCTGGCGCGGTGCCCTCACCGATTGCGGGACCCTTGGCGGCATGGATGCCGCCAAGGAGCCCCCATGGACGGGTTCACGGCGTGTCCCGCGAGCGGTGAGGGCACCGCGCCCTCGACCGACTCAGCTTCTGCCCTGGATTCTGACGCCGACACGTGGCCAACGAGCCTGCAACGCCTGCAATCAAACGAGTTCGCGCCAAGTGATCAGCTGCACTAACCGGCAACCGACCACGAGGTGATCAGCCACGCAAACGCAACCGCCGGCGGCTTGGCGACTTGCCTGCCGCCGCCCCTCCTGCCCTGAGTAGGTCGTCGCGCACCCAGGCGGCGTGATACGGCGCACACCCGGCAGAAATCCGACACCGCTTTGGCACGCCACGTGCATATACCCACCCGTACCCGGAACACATCCCCGGGTCTAACGAGGAATCGGGTCATGAATCAGGCTTTGTGGGTCGCCAAAACCGGACTGGATGCGCAGCAGACGCGCATGTCGGTCATTTCCAACAACCTGGCCAATACCAATACCACCGGCTTCAAGCGCGATCGTGCCGCGTTCGAAGACCTGTTGTACCAACAGGTGCGTGCGCCCGGCGGCTCGACCTCCGCGCAGACGCAGCTGCCGACCGGCCTGCAACTGGGGACCGGCGTGCGCGTGGTGTCCACCTTCAAGGGTTTCGACCAGGGCAGCCAGCAGCAGACCGGCCGCGCGCTGGACGTGATGGTCAACGGCCGCGGTTTCTTCGAAGTGCAGATGCCCGACGGTACCTCCGCCTACACCCGCGACGGCACCTTCCAGATCAACGCGCAGGGCGAACTGGTCACCAACAGCGGCTACCCGCTGCAGCCGGGCATCCAGGTGCCGGAAGGCGCGCAGTCGCTGACCATCGGCAACGACGGCACCATCAGCGTGACGCTGGCCGGCCAGGCCGCCGCGCAGGAAATCGGCGCACTGACGCTGACCGACTTCATCAACCCCTCGGGCCTGCAGGCCAAGGGTGAAAACCTGTTCGTGGAAACCACCGCTTCGGGCCCCGCGCAAAACGGCACGCCTGGCCTCAATGGCCTTGGCACCACCGTGCAGGGCGCGCTGGAAGGCAGCAACGTCAATACGGTGGAAGAGCTGGTGAGCATGATCGAGACGCAGCGCGCCTACGAAATGAATGCCAAGGCGATCTCCACCACCGACTCGATGCTCGGTTACTTGAACAACAACGTCTGATCGGCTCGCCGCTCCTCGCCCTCTCAGGAATCAACGCCATGTCACGCCTGCCTTCTCTCTCCCGCCTGTGCCTCGCCATCGCCTGCAGCGCGCTGCTGGGTGGCTGCGTGGCCGCCGGCGATGTCCGTCCGTTCGCCGAAATGGCACCGATCGTGCCGGTGGTGGCACCGGTGGCGCAGCCGACGGCCGGTGCGATCTACGCCGCCGGCCCCAGCCTGAATCTGTACGGCGATCGCCGTGCCCGCGATGTCGGCGATCTGCTGACGGTCAACCTGGTCGAAAGCACCACCGCTTCGTCCACCGCCAACACCAGCATCAGCAAGAAGGACGCCACCACCATGGCCGCGCCAACCCTGCTGGGCGCGCCGCTCACCGTCGGTGGCTTGAACGTGCTTGAGAACAGCACCAGCGGCGACCGCAGCTTTGCCGGCAAGGGCAATACCGCGCAGAGCAACCGCATGCAGGGCAGCGTCACCGTCACCGTGATGCAACGCCTGCCCAACGGCAACCTGGTGATCCAGGGGCAGAAGCAGCTCCGCCTGACCCAGGGCGACGAATTGGTGCAGGTGCAAGGCATCGTGCGCGCGGCCGACATCGCCCCGGACAACACCGTGCCCTCCAGCAAGGTGGCCGATGCCCGCATCGCCTACGGCGGCCGCGGTGCGATTGCACAGTCCAATGCGATGGGCTGGCTGAGCCGCTTCTTCAATTCCCGTCTGTCGCCCTACTGAGCCTGCGACCATGAACCTGTCTTCCCTGCCCTTCCGTCTGCTGGCTGCCGCCGTCGCGCTGTGCGCGCTGGCCGCACCGGCCAGCGCCGAGCGCATCAAGGATCTTGCCCAGGTCGGCGGCGTGCGCGGCAACGCGCTGGTCGGCTACGGCCTGGTGGTTGGCCTGGACGGCAGCGGCGACCGCACCAGCCAGGCGCCCTTCACTGTGCAGAGCCTGAAAAACCTACTTGGCGAACTGGGCGTCAATGTTCCGGCGAACGTCAACCCGCAGCTGAAAAACGTCGCGGCGGTGGCCATCCACGCCGAATTGCCGCCGTTCGCCAAGCCCGGCCAGCCGATCGACATCACCGTCTCCTCGATCGCCAACGCCGTGTCGTTGCGCGGCGGCTCGCTGCTGATGGCACCGCTGAAAGGCGCCGATGGCCAGGTCTATGCGATGGCCCAGGGCAACCTGGTGGTCGGCGGCTTCGGTGCGCAAGGCAAGGACGGCTCGCGCGTTTCGGTCAATGTACCCAGCGTCGGGCGCATTCCCAATGGCGCCACCGTCGAACGTGCGTTGCCGGACGTGTTCGCCGGCACCGGCGAGATCACCCTGAACCTGCACCAGAACGATTTCACCACCGTCTCGCGCATGGTCGCGGCCATCGACAGCAGCTTCGGCGCCGGCACCGCACGTGCGGTCGACGGCGTGACCGTGGCAGTACGCTCGCCGACCGACCCGGGTGCGCGGATCGGCCTGTTGTCGCGACTGGAAAACGTCGAACTTTCCCCTGGCGATGCGCCGGCCAAGGTGGTGGTCAATGCACGTACCGGCACCGTGGTCATCGGCCAGCTGGTGCGGGTAATGCCGGCCGCCATCGCGCATGGCTCGCTCACCGTGACCATCAGCGAAAACACCAACGTCAGCCAGCCGGGCGCCTTCAGTGGCGGCCGCACCGCGGTGACCCAGCAGTCGACGATCACGGCCACCTCCGAAGGCAGCCGCATGTTCAAGTTCGAAGGCGGCACCACGCTCGACCAGATCGTACGTGCGGTCAACGAAGTGGGCGCCGCCCCCGGCGACCTGGTGGCCATCCTGGAAGCGCTCAAGCAAGCCGGTGCGCTCACGGCGGAGCTAGAGGTGATCTGACATGCGTATCGCAGCCTCGCCCATTGATCTCAACCCGAGCACCAAGGCCGATCCGGCAAAGATCGACAAGGTCTCCCGTCAGCTCGAAGGTCAGTTCGCGCAGATGCTGGTCAAGAGCATGCGCGATGCGAGCGGCGGCGACCCGATGTTTCCGGGCCAAAACCAGATGTTCCGCGAGATGTACGACCAGCAGATGGCCAAGGCGTTGACCGACGGCAAGGGCCTGGGCCTGTCGGCGATGATCTCCAAGCAGCTGAGCGGCGACACCGGCGGCCCGGCGCTGAATACCTCGTTGAACACCGCCGAAGCGGCCAAGGCGTACGCCCTGGTTGCCGGCAAGCGCGACGCCTCGTTGCCGCTGCCCGCCCGCGACGGCGCGGCCACCGGCGTCACGACCAGCAGCGTGGCCAAGGCGGCCCTGGGTGCAGGCAACTTGAGCGGCATCGGCATGAGCCAGGTGCTGGATCTGATCGCCGGACGTACCGGCGCTGGCGAATCCGGCAGCGACGATGCTTCAGCGCTGAGCTGGCCGTCGGCCAACGATCGCTGGGCCGATGTGGCCGCCAGCGATGCCGCCGATGCCAATGCTGCGGTCAATGCAAGTGCCGCCAGCAGCGCCGCTGCCAGCCTGGGCGAGCGCACCCCGGAAGGCTTTGTCGCCAAGATCTGGACGCATGCGCAAAAAGCCGCGCGCGAACTGGGCGTGGACCCGCGCGCGCTGGTGGCCCAGGCCGCCTTGGAAACCGGTTGGGGCCGTCGCGGCATCGGCAACGGTGGCGACTCCAACAACCTGTTCGGCATCAAGGCCACCGGCTGGAGCGGCGACAAGGTCACCACCGGCACCCACGAATACGTCAACGGCGTCAAAACCACCGAAACCGCCGATTTCCGCGCCTATGGCTCGGCCGAGGAGAGCTTTGCCGACTACGTGCGGCTGCTGAAGAACAACAGCCGTTACCAGACCGCGCTGCAGGCCGGCACCGATATCAAGGGTTTTGCACGCGGCTTGCAACAAGCAGGCTACGCCACCGATCCGGGCTATGCGGCCAAGATCGCGGCGATCGCCAACGGCCCGACCATCGACCGTGCGGTGGCCGCCATCGGCAACGCGGCGGCCGATCTGTCCAACCGCTATGCCAGTACCGCCGAGCCGGCCGGGCTCGGCACCATTCGTCGCTGAGGTAAACGCTCATGTCCATCATGTCCACCGGGACCAGCGCGCTCATCGCCTTCCAACGGGCGTTGTCGACCGTTAGCCATAACGTCGCCAACATCAATACCGAAGGCTATAGCCGCCAACGTGTGGAATTTGCAACGCGCACGCCCACCGACATGGGCTACGCGTTCGTGGGCAATGGCGCCAAGATCACCGATGTGGGCCGGGTCGCCGATCAGCTGGCCATCTCGCGCCTGCTAGACAGCGGCGGCGAACTGTCGCGCCTGCAGCAGCTGTCCTCGCTGTCCAACCGCGTCGACGCGCTGTACTCCAATACCGCCACCAACGTGGCCGGGCTGTGGTCGAATTTCTTCGATTCCACCAGTGCAGTGTCGTCCAACGCCTCTTCCACCGCCGAGCGCCAGAGCATGCTCGACAGCGGCAATTCGCTGGCGACGCGCTTCAAGCAGCTCAACGGGCAGATGGACAGCCTGAGCAACGAAGTCAACAGCGGGCTGACCTCCTCGGTGGACGAAGTCAACCGCTTGACGCAACAGATCGCCAAGCTCAACGGCACCATCGGCAGCAGTGCCCAGGCGGCAGCGCCGGACATGCTGGACCAGCGCGACGCGCTGGTGAGCAAGCTGGTCGGTTTTACCGGCGGTACTGCGGTGATCCAGGACGGCGGCTTCATGAACGTTTTCACCGCCGGCGGCCAGCCGCTTGTGGTCGGTACCACCTCTTCCAAACTCGTCACCGCTGCCGACCCGTATGAGCCGACCAAGCTGCAGGTGGCGATGCAGACCCAAGGCCAGAACGTCAGCCTCAGCGCAAGTTCGCTGGGCGGGCAGATCGGCGGTCTGCTGGAATTCCGCAGCAGCGTGCTCGAGCCGACCCAGGCCGAACTCGGCCGCCTGGCCGTGGGCATGGCCAGCACCTTCAATGCCGGCCATAGCCAGGGGATGGACTTGTATGGCGCGATGGGCGGGAACTTCTTCAATATCGGTTCGCCCGCCGTTGCCGCCAATCCGAGCAATACCGGCAGCGCATCGCTGAGCGCCAGTTTCAGCAACGTCAGTGCCGTCGACGGCCAGAACGTCACGCTCAGCTTCGACGGCACCAACTGGAAGGCCATCAACGCCAGTACCGGCTCTGCCGTGCCGATGACCGGTACCGGCACCGCCGCCGACCCGCTGGTGCTCAATGGCGTCAGCATGGTGGTGGGCGGCACGCCAGCCAGCGGCGACAAGTTCCTGCTGCAGCCCACCGCCGGGCTGGCTGGCAGCTTGTCGGTGGCCATTACCGATCCTTCGCGGATTGCCGCCGCCACCCCGGTCAAGGCCACTGCCACGGTCGCCAACCTGGGCACCGGCAAGATCAGCGACGTCAAGGTCACCAATGCGCAGAACCCTGCGCTGCTGACCCCCTCCTCGATCGAGTTCATCGACGCCAACCAGTACACCATCGATGGCGCCGGCCCGTTCGCCTACACCGCCGGCCAGACCATCAGCGCCAACGGCTGGAGCTTCGCGCTGGACGGCGCACCCAAGGCCGGCGACACCTTCGGCGTCGGCCCGATGGGCGCCGGCTCCAGCGACAACGGCAATGCCAAATTGCTGGCCAACATCGACGATGCCAAGGCGCTCAGCGGTGGCACGGTCACCCTCAACGGCGCGCTCTCCGGCCTGACCACCTCGGTGGGTTCGGCCGCGCGTGCGGCCAGCTATTCGGCCGATGCGCAGAAGGTCATCAACGACCAGGCGCAGGCCAGCCGCGATTCGATTTCCGGCGTCAACCTCGATGAGGAAGCCGCCAACATGTTGAAACTGCAGCAGGCCTACCAGGCCGCTGCACAGATGATCTCGACCGCCGACACCATCTTCCAAGCCATCCTGGGTGCCGTACGCTGATGACCGACCGTATCTCCACCAGCATGATGTACAGCCAGTCGGTCGCCTCGATGGGCGCCAAGCAATCGCGGCTGAACCAGTTCGAATCGCAGCTCTCCAGTGGGCAGCGCCTGGTCACCGCCAAGGACGACCCGGTGGCTGCAGGCACGGCGGTCGGTCTGGACCGCGCCCTGGCGGCGATCACGCGCTTCGGCGAAAACGCCAACAACGTGCAGAACCGGCTCGGGCTGCAGGAAAACGCGCTCTCGCAAGCCGGCGACAAAATGGCGCGCGTCACCGAATTGGCGGTGCAGGCCAGCAATTCTTCGCTCAGCCCCGATGACCGTAAGGCGATCGCCTCGGAACTGACAGCGCTGCGCGAGAGCATGGTGAGCCTGGCCAACAGTACCGACGGCACCGGGCGCTACCTGTTCGGCGGCACCGCCGATGGCAGTGCGCCCTTCATCAAGAGTAATGGCAGCGTCACCTACAACGGCGACCAGACCCAGAAGCAGGTCGAAGTGGCGCCGGACACCTTCGTCAGCGACACCCTGCCCGGCAGCGAAATCTTCATGCGCATCCGCACCGGCGACGGCACCGTGGATGCGCACGCCAATGCCGGCAACACCGGGACCGGCTTGCTGCTGGATTTCAGCCGCGATGCCAGCACCGGCAGCTGGAACGGTGGAAGTTACAGCGTGCAGTTCACCGCCGCCGACACCTATGAAGTGCGCGACAGCACCAATACGGTGGTCGGCACCGGCACCTACAAGGAGGGCGAAGACATCAACGCCGCCGGCGTGCGCATGCGCATCAGCGGCGCCCCGGCGGTGGGCGACAGTTTCCAGATTGGCGCCTCCGGCACCAAGGACGTGTTCTCCACCATCGACGACCTGGTCGGCGCGCTCAATTCCGACACGCTGACCGCGCCGCAGAAGGCAGCGATGATCAACACGCTGCAGACGTCGATGCGCGACATCACCCAGGCGTCCTCGAAGATGATCGATGCGCGCGCCTCCGGTGGCGCGCAGTTGTCGGCCATCGACAATGCCAACGCGTTGCTCGAATCCAACGAAGTCACGCTCAAGACCAGCCTGTCGTCGATCCGCGACCTGGACTACGCCTCGGCGATTGGGCAGTACCAACTCGAGAAGGCCTCATTGCAGGCCGCTCAAACGATTTTTCAGCAGATGCAGTCGTCGTCGTTGTTCAACATCATCCGCTGATTTTGCCGCAGAAAACCGGGGTTTCTTCGCTCCTGCACGTGAGCACTTGCGCAGGCGGACGGAGTTTATTTTTCGAAGAGTTATACCAACGCTAAAGATTGACGGGGTGCTGCCGAATAAACCAAACCCCTTGATACACAACGCTTACGTATTTCGTCCCGACGCAGAAAGACAGTAAAAAATACTGAATTTCGCTAAAGGTTCCCGACGCAACGCCGTTATTCATCTCAGCAGCGGCAACGGCCAACTTGATGGCCCCCCTGCGGAGGCTCCAGGCAAGTCCCCCTTGCCGGAAAAATCGCTTAGGAGAAATCAAAATGGCACAGGTAATCAACACCAACGTAATGTCGCTGAACGCTCAGCGGAACCTCAACACCAGCAGCGCCAGCATGTCGACGAGCATCCAGCGTCTGTCGTCTGGTCTGCGCATCAACAGCGCCAAGGACGACGCCGCAGGTCTGGCGATCTCCGAGCGTTTCACCACGCAGATCCGCGGCCTGGACGTTGCCTCGCGCAACGCCAACGACGGCATCTCGCTGGCCCAGACCGCCGAAGGCGCGATGGTGGAAATCGGCAGCAACCTGCAGCGTATCCGCGAGCTGTCGGTGCAGTCGTCCAACGCCACCAACTCCTCGACCGACCGTGACGCGCTGAACTCGGAAGTCAAGCAGCTGACCGCGGAAATCGACCGCGTTGCCAACCAGACCAACTTCAACGGCACCAAGCTGCTGGACGGCTCGTTCTCCGGCGCGCTGTTCCAGGTCGGCGCCGACGCCGGCCAGACCATCGGCATCAACAGCATCGTCGACGCCAACGTCGATTCGCTGGGCAAGGCCAACTTCGCTGCCGCCGTCTCCGGCGCTGGCGTCACCGGCACCGCCACCGCTTCTGGTTCGGTCAGTGGCATCAGCCTGTCGTTCAATGACGCCAGCGGCTCGGCCAAGAGCGTCACCATCGCCGACGTCAAGATCGCTGCCGGCGACACCGCTGCCGATGTCAACAAGAAGGTTGCCTCGGCAATCAACGACAAGCTCGACCAGACCGGCATGTATGCCTCGATCAAGAGCGACGGTTCGCTGCAGATCGAATCGCTGAAGGCTGGCCAGGACTTCACCTCGCTGTCGGCTGGCACCTCCAGCGCCGCTGGCATCACCGTCGGCGCCGGCATCACCACCGCATCGGCCGCTTCCGGCTCCACCGCTTCGACCCTGAGCAGCCTGGATATCTCCACGTTCTCCGGCTCGCAGAAGGCCCTGGAAATCGTCGACAAGGCGCTGACCGCGGTCAACTCCTCGCGCGCCGACATGGGTGCGGTGCAGAACCGCTTCACCTCCACCATCGCCAACCTGAGCGCAACCTCGGAAAACCTGTCGGCCTCGCGTAGCCGTATCCGCGACACCGACTATGCCAAGGAAACCGCCGAACTGACCCGCACGCAGATCCTGCAGCAGGCCGGTACCGCGATGCTGGCCCAGGCCAAGTCGGTTCCGCAGAACGTGCTGAGCCTGCTGCAGTAACTGGCAGCTAGCTGCCGCCGTAACGCGGCAGCGCTCCGCAGCAAACCCAAAGCCCCTCTTCGGAGGGGCTTTTTTGTGGCCGCAGCCCCGGCTACGCCAGCCTTGGACGGATTGTTGGCGCGCGCCGCCGATTCGGCAGGCACGGAATTTGCATCGATAGCCATCGTGCACGTACCCCATCGCTGCCGCTAAAGTCCTCGCGGATGCGGCCGATACCCGTCACGTAATCCCATGCGTCCGTGTGTTTCGGACGCCCAGACGAGGAATGCAACATGGCATCGGTGATCAGCACTTCTGGCTCCGGATTGGACATCCCCACCGTGGTGTCCACCCTGGTGTCCCGGCAGAAAGACCCCGAGCAGGCGCGCATCAACAAGGCCGGCACCGCCGCGACCACGCAGTTGTCGGCGATCAGCCAGATCAAGAGCAGCATGACCACGCTCAAGTCTGCGCTGGACAAGGTGATCAGCAGTGCCGACACAAACGCCTACAAGGCCACGGTGCCAACCGATGCCGGCTTCACCGCCACCACCACCAGCTCGGCGGCGCCGGGCAACTATTCGGTGGAAGTGGTCTCGCTGGCGACCTCGCAGAAACTGGCCTCCGGTGCGTTCGCTGCCGACGCCACGGTGGGCAGCGGCACGCTGACGATCGGCTATGGCGATCAGAGCGTCACCGTGGACATCAGCGGCACCGACAAGCTCACCGACATCGCCGCGGCCATCAACAAGGCTGCCGGCGGCAAGGGCGTGACTGCCAGCGTGGTCACCGCCAACGATGGCCAGCACCTGGTCTTCAATGCGGTCGATTCCGGCACCAAGGGCGCACTGACCATCAGCGCCAGCGACCCCAGCCTGAGCAGCCTGACCTACGGCCCCGGCGTCACCGGCGGGCTGAACCAGACCGTCGCCGCCGCCGACGCGTTGGTCCGCGTGGACGGTTTCGAGCGCACGTCCAGCTCCAACACCGTCAGCGACATCGTGCCCGGCGTGGTGCTTACGCTGACCAAGGCCGCTGAAGGCACCAAGTTCAATCTGGGCGTGACAGCCGACACCAGCGGCCTCAAGGGCAACCTCACCGCGTTCGCCGCGGCCTACAACACCGCCAACACGCTGCTGGCCAAGAGCAGCAGCTACGACGCCACCACCAAGACCGCTTCGGCGCTGACCGGCGATTCGCTGGTGCGCAATCTGCAGCAGCAGCTGCGCGGCCAGGTCAGCGGCAACGTCAACGAACTCAAGGCCCTGGGCCTGACCATCGACAAGGATGGCGTGATGAGTTTCGACGGCGCCAAGTTCGACACCGCGATCGCCTCGGACGGTGGCGCCGCGGCCGAGGTGTTCGGCAAGGACAGCAAGTTCAGCGGCACGCTGAGCAAAATTCTCGACAGCAACGTCAATGTCACCAACGGCACGCTGACCCTGCGCTCGGACAGCTTGAACAAGACCATCAAGGGCTATGAGTCGGAGCTGGACGATCTCGATGCGCGCATGGAAAAACTCAGCGACCGCTACACCGCGCAATTCACCGCAATGGAAACCATGATCACCCGGTTGCAGAGCAGCACCAGCTCGCTCAGCAGCCTGCTGACAAGCTGATTTCCGTGATGACGATCCTCAAGTCCTGTCAGGGTATTGCCGATACAAGTAAGGCCTATCGTGATTTCGGCCTTGCCTTCCGGCAGGAGCGTCGTCGCAGGAGCGCAGCGCTCCGGGACCAGCGAAGGTCAGCCCATTGAGGAGTCATCCATGTACGGTTCCAATCGTCAGTATGCCGAGCAATATCGCAAGGTCGGCGTGTCCACCAGCGTGACCGAAGCCGATCCGCACAAGCTGGTCTCGTTGCTGTTTGCCGGCGCTTGCCAGCGCATTCGTCTGGCCCAGGCCTGCTTGGCGCAGGGCGACCAGGCGCGCAAGGGCAAGGCCATTGGCGAGGCGTGCGCGATCGTCGGTCACTTGAACGGCTCGCTCGATCACGAAGCCGGTGGCGAGATCGCTGGTAATCTCTCGGCCCTGTACGACTACGTGATGCAGCGGCTGACCGCAGCCAACCTGCACAACGACGAGACCGCGTTGACCGAAGCGCTGGGGTTGCTCAGCGAAATCGACTCGGCGTGGAACTCCATCCCCCTCGAACAACGCGGCCTTTCCGCCGTTTCGTGAGTCCTGCCATGCATAGCGTGCAAAGCCTTCAAGCAGAAATCGCCGACCTTCGCCTGGCCATGGCGCAAGAGGAATTCGAGGCGATGCCGCAAATGCTGGACACCCACGACCTGCACCTGCGCGAATACGCGCAGCAGGTGGACATCCAGCAGGACCGCGACGCGCTGCAGGCCTTGCTGGGCATGCACCAGGACCTGATGCGGATGATGCGCGAGCGGCAGCGCAAGCTGCTGGAGCTGATCCGCGCACAACGCACCTCATCGTCGGCCAGCCGCGCCTACGCGCGGGTCGGACGCATCTGATGAGCGCGATCGGCACACTCGCGCCATCGGCCGATGCCGAGCTGTTTGCCGATACGCTCAGTTGCCAATTGCAGTTGCCGGCCGGCTTCCGGGCCGGAAGCGATGCCGGCGCACACAGCGCCGCAGAAACCCTGTTGCGCAGTCTCGGCCAGGTCGAAGACCTGCGTAGCGAAGAAACCAGCGAAGATCGCGGCGAACTGCCGCTGCTGGTGCAGCGCATGGACGCCAAACTGGATTTGATGCTGGCGCTGATCGGCCGCCTGGTGCGCCACGGCGACAGCGGCCTGAGCCAGGGATTGGTGCACTGGTCGGTGCGTGGGATCCGGCTGAGTTGCGCAACCAGCCACCCGCCAGGCACGGCCGGCAGCGTTTGCCTACAGCCGTCCGACTGGCTTCCTGAACTTGTACAGCTTCCCGCCACCGTGCTGGCGAACGCGAGCGATGGCCATGATGTCTGGCTATGGCTGCGCTTTGCCCCGCTCGCCCCGGGCCTGCAGGACGCCCTGGAACGCCACCTGTTTCGCTTGCATCGCCGTCAGATCGCCGACGCCCGCCGCCAGCGTTGATCCAATAGTTGGCGCCGGGCGCCGGGTCAGCTAAGGTGCCCTTTACTGAAAAAGGTCTCTTCTGCGCCGTGCGAGTCATCATCGTCGACGATCACACCCTTGTCCGTGCCGGCCTGTCCAGGCTGCTGCAAACCTTCGCTGGCATCGATGTCGTGGGCGAAGCCAGCAATGCGCAACAAGCCCTGGACATGACGTCCCTGCACCGACCCGACCTGGTGCTGATGGACCTGTCCTTGCCCGGTCGCAGCGGCCTGGATGCCATGACCGACGTGCTGCGCGCCGCGCCGCGCACGCACGTTGTGATGATGTCGATGCACGACGACCCGGTGCATGTGCGCGATGCGCTCGATCGCGGCGCGGTTGGCTTCGTGGTCAAGGATGCCGCGCCGTTGGAGCTGGAATTGGCGTTGCGTGCTGCCGCCGCCGGCCAGGTGTTCCTGAGCCCGCAGATCTCGTCCAAAATGATTGCGCCGATGCTGGGCCGCGAAAAGCCGGTCGGCATTGCTGCGCTGTCGCCGCGTCAGCGCGAGATCCTGCGCGAAATCGGCCGCGGCCAGAGCAACAAGGAAATCGCCGCCGATTTGGGCATCAGCGTCAAGACCGTGGAAACCCATCGCGCCCGCATGATGGAATCGCTCGGCTGCCGTCGCGCCAACGATCTGGTGCTGCTGGCCGCCAAGCATCACAACGAGTTGGTCTGACCCGCCAGCCGGGCACGCGTGGGCCAGCGAGGGTTAAAACAGTGACGGAATTCCGGCGGGCACGCTTGAGCCTGCCTGCAACGTCAGGAGGCTCCCGACAAACTGTCGGGAAAATCATGAGTCGCCTCACCTGACTCCCTGATTAGAAACCCGTCGCGTTGTCCTGCAAGATGCATTCCATCGCTGCTGCGTGCAGCGCCCATCGGAAGCGCTTCCATGAAGACGACCATTTCCGCCCAGCTTGGCCAGCAACTGCACCTCACCCCGCAGTTGCTGCAGTCGATCCGTCTGTTGCAACTGGACGGCATGCAATTGGAACTGGAAGTCCGTCGTGCCCTGGAAACCAATCCGTTGCTGGAGTTGGAAGAGCTGGCCGATAACGGGGACGAGGCCGCCACCAACAACGATGGCGCCAGCGATATCGCCGCGTTCGACGAGCTACCGGAAAGCACGATGTGGGACGTGCAGGGCGGCAGTTGGAACGACGGCGACGACGATCGCATGCAGCGCGTGGCCGCCGGCGAGTCGACCGACCCGCATGTGCGCATCCTGCGCGAGCTGGCGCTGGACCTGGACGAGGCGGCATTGGGGGCCGCTGCGTTCTGGCTGGAACAGACCGACGACGCCGGTTATCTGACCGAAGCGCTGTCGACGCTGCAACAGCTGGGCGCCATCCGTCTGGGCATGACCGTGCAGGCGGTCGAAGCGATCCGGCAGCGGTTGCTGCACGGCGACCCGGCCGGTCTGGCCGCCTGCGATCTGCGCGAGTGCCTGCAGGCCCAGTTGAGCGCCCTGCCCGGCCGCGTGCCGGCACGCCACCTGGCTGCGCGCATCCTCGACGGCGATCTGGAGCTGCTGGCCGCGCACGACTACACGCTGCTGGCGCGCGCGCACGATGCCGAAGTGGACGATGTCCGTGAAGCGGTGCGGCTGATCCTGTCGCTGCAACCGCGCCCGGGCGACGACCTGCTGCAGGAAAGCAATGCCAGCGTGATCCCGGATGTGCTCGCCTGGCATGCCGACGACAGCTGGCGCGTCGCACTCAACCCGGCCACCACCCATCGCGTCAGCATCAACCCGGTGCACGAACGCGCACTGGCCGACGCCGGCGAGGCCGCGCAGCCGCTGCGCGACATGCTGCAGGAAGCGCGCTGGCTGACCCGCGGCCTGTCGATGCGCTATGAGACTCTGCTGCGCGCCACGCGCGCCATCGTCGAACGCCAGGCCGCCTTCCTGGCGCGTGGCGAAGAAGCGATGGCACCGCTGACGCTGAAGGAAATCGCCGACGAGATCGGCATGCACGAATCGACCATTTCGCGCATCACCACCGGCAAATACATCCAGACCCCGCGCGGCACCTTCGAGCTCAAGCACTTCTTCGCCGTGCGGCTGGAAGGCGCCAGCGTCTCCGGCCAGGCCGTCAAGGCGATGGTGCGCCGCTTGATCGAAAGCGAGCCGGCCGGCCGGCCGCTGGCCGACGAGGCGATTGCCGGATTGCTGTCGCGGCAAGGCGTTAACATTGCGCGCCGCACCGTGGCCAAGTACCGCGAACAACTTGATATCGCACCGGCACGCGAGCGCCGCCGCACCACTAAACCGCTGCTTGCCCGGGCAGGATAAGGACTACTATGAGCAAACTCACCGTGCTGCTGGTCGACGACCACGAGGGCTTCATCAATGCTGCGATGCGTCATTTTCGCAAGGTCGAGTGGCTCGATATCGTGGGCAGCGCCGCCAATGGGCTGGAAGCGATCGAGCGCTCTGAGTCGCTGCGCCCCAATGTCGTGCTGATGGACCTGGCCATGCCGGAGATGGGCGGGCTGCAGGCCACGCGTCTGATCAAGACGCAGGACGATCCGCCGTATATTGTCATCGCGAGCCACTTCGATGATGCCGAGCATCGTGAACACGCTCTTCGCGCGGGTGCTGACAATTTTGTCAGCAAGCTGTCCTATATCCAGGAAGTCATGCCAATCCTGGAGGGCCTGACGGAAGGAGCCAGGAATGAGTGAGTCCCGCATTCTGTTGATCGACAGTGACGCCGTACGCGCCGAGCGCACGGTGTCGCTGCTCGAGTTCATGGACTTCAATCCCCGCTGGGTCACCGACGGCGCCGACATCAATCCTGGCCGTCACCGCCACGATGAGTGGATGGCGGTGATGGTGGGCTCGGCGCAGGACGCGGCACAGGCCGACAAATTCTTCGACTGGCTGGCCGATGCCAAGCTGCCGCCACCGGTGCTGCTGATGGAGGGCAGCCCGAGCGCGTTTGCGCAGACCCACGGCCTGCACGAAGCCAATGTGTGGGCCTTGGACACTCCCCTGCGTCATGCGCAGCTGGAAGCCTTGTTGCGCCGCGCAAGCCTCAAACGGCTCGACGCAGAGCATCAGGCCGGCGTGCAGCAAGACTCCGGCCCGACCGGCAACAGCGAGGCGGTGACCCGCCTGCGCCGGCTGATCGACCAAGTGGCTGCATTCGATACCACAGTGCTGGTCCTGGGCGAATCCGGGACCGGCAAGGAAGTGGTGGCGCGCGCCATCCACCAGCACTCGCCGCGGCGCGACGGGCCGTTCGTGGCGATCAACTGCGGCGCGATCCCGCCGGATCTGCTGGAAAGCGAACTGTTCGGCCACGAAAAAGGCGCCTTCACCGGTGCGCTGACCACCCGCAAGGGTCGCTTCGAGATGGCCGAGGGCGGCACGCTGCTGCTGGACGAAATCGGCGACATGAGTCTGCCGATGCAGGTCAAGCTGCTGCGCGTGCTGCAGGAGCGCAGCTTCGAGCGCGTTGGCGGCGGGCAGACCATCCGCTGCAACGTGCGCGTGATCGCCGCGACCCACCGCAATCTGGAATCGCGCATCAGCGATGGCCAGTTCCGCGAGGACCTGTTCTATCGCCTCAATGTGTTTCCGATCGAAATGCCGGCACTGCGCGAGCGTGTGGACGATCTGGCCATGCTGGTGCAGACCATTGCAGGCCAGCTGGCACGCACCGGTCGCGGCGAAGTGCGCTTTGCCGACGAGGCCCTGCAGGCGCTGCGCGGCTACGATTGGCCGGGCAATGTGCGCGAGCTGACCAACCTGGTCGAGCGCCTGGCGGTGCTGCATCCCGGCGGGCTGGTGCGGGTGCAGGATCTGCCGGCGCGTTATCGCGGCGATTTCGCTTCAGCCATTCCGGTCGAGCTGCCGCCGGAGCCGGAGTTGGTGACCGCACCGGTCGAGGTCAGCGCACTGCCGAGCAATGTGGTGACGCTGCAACCAAAGACTGCCGATGCCGAACCGTCCGCCACGTCCAGCCTGCCGGACGACGGCATCGATCTGCGTGGGCATATGGCCAACATCGAGTTGGCGTTGATCAACGAAGCATTGGAACGTACGCAGGGCGTGGTGGCGCATGCCGCTCAGCTGCTGGGCCTGCGCCGCACCACGTTGGTGGAGAAGCTGCGCAAGTACGGCATCGATCGCGAGCAGACCGAGCTGGCCAACTGAGCCAACACACGCCCAGGTTCCGCTCGCTGGCATAGCGCTTGCTTCAGCAGGATCACTCCGTTCGCAGCTGCCGGCTGCGACGGAATCCCGACATCCACCCGCACCAGCGAGGCATTGATGCCCATCCCCGTCACCAGTCCGCTGCTGCCGCCGCTGGAAGAGTTCCTGCCTTATCTAGAGCGGATCTGGACCAGTCGCATCGTCAGCAACGGCGGCGAGATGCACCATGCCCTCGAACGCGCGCTCTGCGATTACCTGGGCGTACCGCACCTGGCATTGCTGACCAACGGCACCACCGCGCTGATCACCGCGCTGCAGGCGCTGCGCATCACCGGTGAAGTGATCACCACACCCTATTCGTTCGTTGCCACTGCGCATTCGCTGTTATGGAAAAGCATCACCCCGGTGTTCGTGGACATCGACCCGGTGACGCTCAACATGGACCCTTCGAAGATCGAAGCGGCCATCACCCCGCAAACCACCGCGATCATGCCGGTGCACTGCTATGGCACTGCCTGCGACACCAGCGCGATCACGCGCATCGCCGACATCTACAACCTCAAGGTGATCTACGACGCGGCGCACGCGTTCGGCGTGCGCGACGATGGCGGATCGATCCTGCGCCATGGCGACCTGAGCGTGTTGAGCTTCCATGCGACCAAGGTCTTCAATACCTTCGAAGGCGGCGCGATTGTCTGTCCCGACGAAAGGACCTACCAGCGCATCGGGCACCTGAAGAACTTCGGCTTCGTCGACGAAACCACGGTGGTGGCACCGGGCATCAACGGCAAGATGAACGAAATCAGCGCGGCATTCGGCCTGCTGCAGCTCAAGCACATTGATGAGGCCATTGCGCAACGCAGCACCATCGATGCGCAGTACCGGCAACGATTGAGCGACATTCGCGGCATCCACTGCGTTGCACGGCTCGATCACTCCACGCCCAACTACGCGTACTTTCCGATCCTGGTGCAGGACGACTACCCGCTGTCGCGCGATGCGCTATACCAATTGATGCGCGAGCACGGCATCCTGGTGCGGCGCTACTTCTATCCGTTGATCAGCGACTTCCCGATGTATCGTGCCCTACCCTCGTCGGCGCCGGCATGGTTGCCGGTGGCGCGCTCAGTCGCCGCGCAGGTGCTGTGCCTGCCGATCTTTCCTGGCTTGAGCAGCGACCAGGTGGATACCATCGCCGATCTGATTGCTGGCCAACGGGCGACATGACCGTATCACGCTGCACCTGCATTTCAACCTCACATCTCTACAACAGGCAACCAGGCGAGCTCGCATGACCCAGGCAACATTTATCGAGAACTTCCTCTCCGCCACCGACTTTCAGGAACCGGTGGAGGTCACCATGGACACGGTGCTGTTGGAATTGCCGGAGTGGGATTCGCTGGCCGCGCTGGGCGTGATCGTCATGTTCGACATGGAGTACAGCAAGACCATCACCGGCGAAGATCTGTCTGCCGCCGTCACCGTGGGCGATCTCTACAAACTGACCGAGGCCTAAGCACCATGCCGACCTCCACGCTGCACAATGTTCGCTTTGCCGGCATGGCGACCTGCGTGCCGAAGCGGGTCGTGTCCAATCTCACCGATTGCCGGCCGCAGATCCGCTCCGAACGAGAGCGTCTGGTGCGCAACATCGGCATCGAGACACGCCGCATGGCGTCGGAGTGGCAGTGCTTTTCCGACCTGGCCTTCGATGCGACCGAAGTGCTGCTGGAGCGGCTGCAATGGAAGCGCGAGGAGATCGATGCATTGATCGTGGTGACCCAGTCACCGGATTACCCGATCCCAGCCACTG
This sequence comes from Xanthomonas sp. NCPPB 3569, assembly GCF_041475645.2. NCBI lineage: Bacteria > Pseudomonadati > Pseudomonadota > Gammaproteobacteria > Lysobacterales > Lysobacteraceae > Xanthomonas > Xanthomonas sp. NCPPB 3569. The sequence continues at coordinate 1,639,407 of NZ_CM192969.1, read as the reverse complement.
CCATCATCCTGCAGGACCGGCTGGGGCTGTCGCATGCCACCGTCGCATTCGACGTCAATCTGGGCTGCTCGGCCTACCCGTTCGGCATCAACCTGCTCGGTTCGATGATCGCCGCCGGCGGCGTCAAGAAGGGCCTGCTGCTGGTCGGCGACCGCAGCGCCAACCTGGAAGACCCGATCTTCTCCGACTCCGGCACCGCCACCGCGCTGGAATTCAGTGCTGACGCGCCGCCGATGTATTTCGACCTCAACAGCGATGGCAGCGGCTACAAAGCCATCATCCTGCCGGTGGGTGGGCATCGCGAGCCGGTCGGCATCCAGCACTTGGTGCCCTATCGAGAGGAGCCGGAAGGTGCGTGGAAGCGTGGCGTGGACCTGCAACTGGATGGCGTGGCAGTGCTGAGCTTTTCTACCCAACGCATTCCGCCTGCGGTACAGAAGCTGCTTGACTACACCGGCGCGTCTAAGGACGAGGTGGATTACTTCGTCTTCCACCAGGCCAACCGCATGATCAACGAGACCATCCGCAAGAAGCTTGGCCTGCCGGTGGAAAAGGTGCCCAGCACTCTGCGCGACTTCGGCAACACCAGCGGTGCCTCGTTGCCGGTCACGATGACTGCGCGGATCAACAAGGAACTCGAGTCAGGACCCAAGCGCGTGTTGCTGTGCGGCTTCGGCATCGGCCTTTCGTGGGGCAGCTGCCTGGTGGAGATCGAAGGTGCAGTCTTCCCCGATTTGATCGAATCTTGAGCTCTCCGGTCGCCGCTGCAGAAAACGAGATCCCGTGAACGACTCCCTATCCTTCAATCCTTTCAGCCTTGCCGATAAGCGCATCCTGGTCAGCGGCGCCAGCTCAGGGCTGGGCCGGGCGATCGCCCTGGGCTGCGCACGCATGGGCGGCGAGTTGATCGTCAGTGGACGCGATCCGCAACGCCTGGACGCCACCCTGGCTGATCTGCGGGCCATCAGCGAGCGGCCCCACCAGGCGCTGCGTGCTGACCTGACGGTGGCCACCGAGCGCGCTTCGCTCGTCGCCGCGCTTTCGGCGCCGCTGCATGGCGTGGTCCATAGCGCCGGCATCTCGCGGCTATGTCCAGCACGGATGGTCGGTGAGGCGCACCTGCGCGAGGTCCAGGCGACCAACGTCGATGCGCCCATTCTGCTGACCCAGGGTCTGCTCAAACGCAATCTGATCGCCGCCGATGGCGCCATCGTGTTCATCGCATCGATCGCCGCGCATATCGGTGTGGCAGGGGTAGGTGCCTATTCCGCTTCCAAGGCTGCGCTGATTGCTTACGCCCGCTGCCTGGCGATGGAAGTAGTCAAGCGACACATCCGCGTCAACTGCCTGTCGCCGGCGCTGGTCGATACCCCGTTGCTAGACGCCACTGCCCAGGTGGTGGGCTCGCTTGAGACCGAACGCAGCAATTATCCGCTTGGTTTCGGGCGACCCGACGACGTGGCCAATGCCGCCATCTTCCTGCTATCCGGTGCCAGCCGCTGGATCACCGGCACGAGCCTGGTGATGGACGGCGGCCTGACAATTAGCTGAGGAGCACGCATGAAGCAGATCGTCATCCTCGGAGCCGGCGGATTGGGACGCCAAGTGTTGGCACAACTGCAGGTGGACCATAGCCACGGCATCGACTGGGTCATTGCCGGCTTCTTGGACGAGCGTGGCCCAGACACTGTGCCAGCCGCGCTGTACTACCCCTGGCTGGGTCACCCGGCCGAGTTCGCTCCGCGTTCGGATCAATTGTTCGTTGCCGCGATCGGCGACCCGCTTTCACGCGAACGTCAGGTCACACCACTGGTGGCAGCGGGAGCCGAGTTCGTCTCGATCCGCACCCGCTGCAGCCTCGGCACACGCACCGTGTACGGGCCGACTTATTTCGGCTATGACGTGAACTGTGGCGTCGATTGTCGCATCGGCAGCTACGCCTTCATCGACCAGGAAGTGCTGCTGGGCCACGACGTGGTGGTCAGCGATTACGCACACATCGCGCCGCGCTGCGTGCTCGCCGGCCACGTCACCGTCGGCCATGGAGCGGTGATCAATTCCGGAGCCCTGATAGCACGAGGCATCACCATCGGCGAACGATCGGTAGTGGGCATGGGAGCTGTAGTGTTTCACGATGTCGCGCCGGGCCAGACTGTGGTCGGCAACCCGGCACGCGCGATCTTCAACAAACCGGTCTCCAGCTCATGAGCATGAGGACGCCAGACTGCCCGCGCCGGTGCGGCCGATGACGCGCCACGCGCTGGACGCGCGGCACTACACCAGCGAAAAGACCTTCGCGCTGGAACGCGAGCGCCTGTTCGGACAGCTATGGAACTTTGTTGGTTTCAGCACGATGGTGCGCGAGCGCAACCAATTCTTCACCCGCACGATCGCCGGTGTCCCGGTGCTGGTGCAGCGAACCAGCGCAGGTGTGCGTGCCTTCGTTAACCAATGTCCGCACCGGTTGTCGGCGATCCAGATCAGCGATGTCGGCCAGCGCCCGCTCGTGTGCCCCTACCACGCCTGGTCGTTTGGCCCGGAAGGCGAGCTGCGTGCCATGCCCAACGCCGAGCTCTATCGCTTCGATGAGCACGAACGTGCGGGCATCTGCCTGCGCAAATTGGCGCTGGAGGAAGTTGGCGGGTTGTTGTTCGTCAACCTTGCTGAGCAACCGTTGCCGCTGGAGACGCAGTTCACCGGTCCTTTCCTGCAGCAGTTGCGCGAAGCGTCCTCGCACCTGGACACGCAGGTGATCCATAGCCGGCACCGGGTTCACTACAACTGGAAGCTCAATATGGAGAACGTGAAGGACTACAACCATGTCCCATTCGTGCATCCGAAGACCTTCCTGCCTGCCCTGACGACACAGGTCAAATCGACAGGCACTGCCACAGATGCGCCATCGATCGTGAAGCAATTGATTCAACATGGCCAGGCGCCAGCACTGAGCACGCTCAGCTACCCGACGAAAGCGCCCCTGCAACCTTATGTATCGTGGTTCAACGCGCTGTGCGACACCTATGGCGCTGATCATATCTATTACAACTGGTTCATCTATCCGAACGTCAACTTCTGTAGCGTCCGCGGTGAGTACTTCTTGCTGCAGCAATACGAACCGGTGTCTCCAGGCGTGACCAACTACCACCTGTGGATGATGACCGCCCGTCGCAAGAGCGCGAGCACCGACTTTACCGCGCTGCTGAGTACGCTGATTCGCGGCGAACGAACCGTTATCGCCGAAGACACGCTGGTACTGGAACGCCTACAGGGAAGGTCTGAACAACGCGATCGGAGGATGTGGTAAGCCATATCGGTCGCGGTGACCGCGCTCAGATCCTCGGTTTTTCGCCGTTTTTGGCGCTTTTTCGGGGTATCGTCCCGATTACGGGCGCACCTACCCCGCGGCGGTAATGAACTCTTTGCGCTTCAGCCACAGATTCGACAGCGCAAACAGCATCAGCATCTGTGCGGTGTTCTTCGCCAAACCGCGATAGCGCACCTTGACGTAGCCAAACTGGCGCTTGATCACCCGAAACGGGTGTTCCACCTTTGCACGCAGGCTGGCTTTTGTGTGCTCCCAGCGCTTGGCCAACTTCAGTTCGCGCTTGTTCTTAATCTGCTTCAGCTTCGAGGGCTTCTCCGCGATCAGGTAGCGCAGTTTGCGCTTGCGCTTCATCTCCTCGCGTTTCTCAAGCCCGGTGTAGCCGCTGTCCGCGCACAGCGTGTCCTCCTTGCCGTGCAGCAGCTTGTGCGCTTGTGTGATATCGGCCACGTTGGCCGCCGTGCACTCCACGTGGTGCACCAGCCCGGAGTCATCGTCCACCCCGATGTGCGCCTTCATCCCGAAGTAGTACTGGTTGCCCTTCTTGGTTTGGTGCATCTCCGGATCGCGCTCGCCATCCTTGTTCTTGGTCGAGCTGGGCGCAGCGATGATCGTGGCGTCCACGATCGTCCCGCCGCGCAAGCTCTGCCCCTTGCGCGACAGGTGCGCGTTGACCCGATTGAACAGCTTGCGCGCCAAATCGTGCTGCTCCAACAGATGGCGGAAGTTGAGAATCGTCGTCTCGTCCGGCACCTCATCCAGCCCGCCGATCTTGGCGAAACGGCGCATCGACACCGTGTCGTACAGCGCTTCTTCCGCCGATGGATCGCTCAGTGCATACCACTGCTGCAAAAAGTGGATGCGCAGCATGGTCTCCAGCCGATACGGCTGTCGCCCCGGCTGCCCCGACTTCGGGTAGTGCGGCTCGATCAGCGCCAGCAGGTCCTTCCACGGCACGACCTGGTCCATCTCGGCCAAGAACACCTCACGCCGCGTCCGCTTGCGCTTGCCGTTGTACTCCGCGTCGCCGAAGGTCAGCTGCATCGAAATCGTCTACTCGGGTCGTTGATCGATTGTGGCAGATCACGATGGATTGTTCAGAGTTTCCACAGCAGGGAATTGGGCCCTATTCCGGTTCGTTCATGCATGGTGACTACGAAGCGCATCTTGTGCAGCAGCATCTTTGGTATCGGGAAAACGTGCTGGGAGAGACTGCTTGAAAGCGCTGGTGTTGTTAGGCCATGGCGCGGCGCTCGCAAAAGCCCAAGCTACTGCGCAGGCCTGTAGCCTGGCACACACCACGCTCGAACTGCCGACCGCGGATCGCTACACCTTCGATCTGGGGGAATTGTTCGCCCGTTTTCCTGCGGCACAGACCGAAGTGTTCGTAGCGCTGGACGAGCGCGCGGTGAACTATGCCCGGCATAAGCTGCTCGCCGAGGTTAGATTGGCTGGCTATCGCACGATTAATCTGATTTCGCCGCAGACCATCATTGCTGATGGAGTGGAACTGATGGGCAATGTATACATCGGCCCAGGCTGCAATCTGGCACCGCGTAGCCGCATCGGTGCAGGTAGCTGGCTGGATCGCCAGATCATCGTCGAGGCGGATGTCCGCGTAGGCTCCAGTGTGACATTGCATGCCGGCGTACAACTAGGGCAAGGGGCGCAAATCGGACAGGGCAGCACCCTAGGCAGTGGCAGTGTGGCACCTCGCCAAGCACGCATCGGTCGGCGCTGTGAATGGCTGCTGCACTCCGTGTTGCCCGATGTACTGCCTGACCGATGTTTCTACGACTCCCTGATGCCGGACGGCGCGCGCATCCTTTACTAAAAAATGAAAAGCTCACTCCCTGCGCTTATCCCTAAAAGCATATCGCAGCCTCCATTTAATCGACTCTTAGATTTCCCGTCATCCAGACTGAGCTAATATTTATGTACCCATTTCTTTCCAAACAACAGCTTATTAGGGATGTCTTTGAACTACGTGATGCGCTTGCGCAACCACACGGAGTCTTCCCCGCCTTGCTCGATCGGGCGCCATCGGATTTCCTTAAAAAACAAAATTTTATTATTTGCGGATCGGTGTGCAGATCCGAGATTCGAGTACTGGCAAAATCAGCCAATGTTATTGCCATTGTTGACGACTTCCTGCGCGAGCGTCAAAGGCACATATTCGGAATCCCTGTCATCAGCTCGGATACTTGGGTCGAGCTGGCCGTAGGCCAGGCCGATGTGACATCTTGCATTCTGACTCCAGGCGGAACTGCTTTTCAGCACTTCACCAAAACAGCCAATCAATGGAACTTGCCAACACTACTTCCGTTGCAGTTTTTGCATTTATTGGAGAAATGCGGTGTCGACCATAGCGGGGAGACCGGCCGCTTTTTCTGGTACGGTTACGAATTCTTCAATGCCACCCTTAACAATGTTGATTACCTAATTGAATTTGCCAACGATCTTAATGATGAATATTCGCAAATTTCATGGCTGTGCATTCTGCTTTATAGACTGACACTAAATCCATTTTATCTTGAAGCATGTGCTGTCGGGCATGGAGCGGATAATTTCGACCTCAACTCATACTCCACCAACCGCCAATTTTTCAAGTTTAATGACGAAGAAGTTTATGTTGATGGTGGCGCCTTCAATGGCGACACCATCGAGGGCTTTTTGCGCGCATGCAAGGGGGATTTCAAAAGAATTCATTCTTTCGAACCATCCATTCACAACAATAATTTAATCCGCTCGCGCCTCAATTTAATACAGGATCAATACCTGAAACCGTTGGCGCCAGCTATCACTTTGCACGAGAAAGGGTTGTGGGACAGCAACACAACATTGAAATTCAACCCAGGGCAAATTGTTCCAGATTTCGAAATTCCCGGCCTTGTTCAAACCCAGTCTGCGCACCTAGTAGAATCCAACATCATCGGCCATATATATGAAAAATCGCGCGAAGAAGACGTGGCGATAACCGTTCCGGTCACAACTATTGACGAGGCTACGGAAAGGACGGCGACATTCATCAAATTAGAGATCGAAGGATCCGAGCTCAAGGCGTTACACGGCGCAAGGGAAACAATCGAGAAAAACCGCCCCAAAATGGCGATCTCAGCCTATCATAAGCCGGAGGATCTGTTAACACTAACGAAATTCGTTAAAGAAATAGAAAAGGATTATCAAATTGGCTTCCGGCAACACAACCGGTTATGCCCCGATGCGATGGTTCTATATTACTTCTAGACACATAATTAATATCCTTTATGGATCACAGCAATAAAATCACGCAATTTTATTGCGTAGGTAGCGATGGCATGGTCACGCCTTCTTAGCAAGCACACAAGGAAGCCCTTTTATGGCGTTAGCAATCGGCTCGATCGAGCGAGCCACCATCAAATATCCATGACTGAATCCGCGCAACACTAAGTTGATCGGTTGGGGTGCGGGACAGTTTTTTCGCGATTTCTATCCAGCGATTGCTCAGCAGTTGAATTTGCATTACACCATCTGCCCACGGCCTGAAAATCAGGGCACGACTGTCCATGGCCTTTCGGTCAGATCACCTTCGGCGCTGGAGGACGAATTGGTCGATGATGTGCTGATCGTCATCTTCTCCAATCACGCGGCGGAGGTAATGAACCAGATTGCAAAGGCACATGGCCGCTTCCGCACGGTGCGTGCCGTCGATTGCGACGAGAGCAGCATTGCACTGCTGCAAGAATTGCAGGATTTCTCGCGCTTGTTGCCCCAACTGCACCTGTCGCGCCAACTAACTAAGGCGGATACCGGAATCTTCGTGCAAGGACTCGCGTTCGACTTTACGCCCTTGGTGCTGGCCTGGAATCGCCTGCGTTTTCCTTGGACGTATCAGTGCATGGTGACCTGGGATCACCAACCAAGTGCGCTTCTGGACCGCTGCAGGCCCTGGCTGGATGAGCTGATCTTGGTGCCTCAGCCGGACAACCTGGGTCTGCAATACCGCAATGCGGTGCTGCGCTCCGCACGCCTGGGCGTGGAGCATCTGGCTGAGCAAGGTATCGACTTTGCGGTGCGTTGCCGTAGCGACAACGTGCTGACCGGCTCAACCCACGACGCAATCAATGCCCATTTTAGAGGCAAACGTAATCAAGGAAAGATCGCAATTTCTTTGGTAGGGGGGTGTCGAAACATCCCGTTCCATTTCACCGAGAAAACTATGCTTGGTAGGACGCAAGACATGCTGGCATTGTGGTCGATCCCAGAGGATCCGCGACCTGCAAATTATGCGGACGCCGAATTCTCTCCAATGAACGAACTTACACCCAATCGTCATTTTCAAGAAATAAGCCAATACACATTCGAATCCTTTTTGTGGGAGAACTACGCGCGCCGGCTTGGCTTCCCGTCAGAAACCCTGGTGGATAGCTATCGTTTTGCGCAGTCGAGACTGCTCGCGCTAGGGAAACTCTGAACAATCCATCGTGATCTGCCACAATCGATCAACGACCCGAGTAGACGATTTCGATGCAGCTGACCTTCGGCGACGCGGAGTACAACGGCAAGCGCAAGCGGACGCGGCGTGAGGTGTTCTTGGCCGAGATGGACCAGGTCGTGCCGTGGAAGGACCTGCTGGCGCTGATCGAGCCGCACTACCCGAAGTCGGGGCAGCCGGGGCGACAGCCGTATCGGCTGGAGACCATGCTGCGCATCCACTTTTTGCAGCAGTGGTATGCACTGAGCGATCCATCGGCGGAAGAAGCGCTGTACGACACGGTGTCGATGCGCCGTTTCGCCAAGATCGGCGGGCTGGATGAGGTGCCGGACGAGACGACGATTCTCAACTTCCGCCATCTGTTGGAGCAGCACGATTTGGCGCGCAAGCTGTTCAATCGGGTCAACGCGCACCTGTCGCGCAAGGGGCAGAGCTTGCGCGGCGGGACGATCGTGGACGCCACGATCATCGCTGCGCCCAGCTCGACCAAGAACAAGGATGGCGAGCGCGATCCGGAGATGCACCAAACCAAGAAGGGCAACCAGTACTACTTCGGGATGAAGGCGCACATCGGGGTGGACGATGACTCCGGGCTGGTGCACCACGTGGAGTGCACGGCGGCCAACGTGGCCGATATCACACAAGCGCACAAGCTGCTGCACGGCAAGGAGGACACGCTGTGCGCGGACAGCGGCTACACCGGGCTTGAGAAACGCGAGGAGATGAAGCGCAAGCGCAAACTGCGCTACCTGATCGCGGAGAAGCCCTCGAAGCTGAAGCAGATTAAGAACAAGCGCGAACTGAAGTTGGCCAAGCGCTGGGAGCACACAAAAGCCAGCCTGCGTGCAAAGGTGGAACACCCGTTTCGGGTGATCAAGCGCCAGTTTGGCTACGTCAAGGTGCGCTATCGCGGTTTGGCGAAGAACACCGCACAGATGCTGATGCTGTTTGCGCTGTCGAATCTGTGGCTGAAGCGCAAAGAGTTCATTACCGCCGCGGGGTAGGTGCGCCCGTAATCGGGACGATACCCCGAAAAAGCGCCAAAAACGGCGAAAAACCGAGGATCTGAGCGCGGTCACCGCGACCGATATGGCTTACCACATCCTCCGATCGCGTTGTTCAGACCTTCCCTAGGCGAGAACGAAGAGATCAGTCCATACGGTAATCCCCCCACAGGTTAGCTGACGCCAGAAGTGGAATTTTCTCGTACCCTTTTCCGAGGAGGTTCCATGAAGACATCCCGCTTCACCGACAGCCAGATCATTGCCGTCCTCAAGCAGGCCGAGGCCGGCACGCCCGTGCCGGAGTTGTGCCGGGAACACGGCATCAGCTCGGCGACGTTCTACAAGTGGCGCAGCAAGTTCGGCGGCATGGACGCATCGCTGATGTCCCAGCTCAGGGAGCTGCAGGACGAGAACCGGCGCCTGAAGAAGATGTACGCCGATGCCCAGCTCAGCGCCGACCTGCTGAAGGAGGCGATGGCAAAAAAATGGTGAGGCCATCTCAACGCCGGGAGATGGCCCGATGGGCCGTAGATGGTGGCCACACGAACATCCGGCATGCCTGCCGGACCTTTGCGGTGAGCGAGACCTGCTTTCGCTATCAAGCCAAGGCCAGCGAGGAGAACGCCCGGATTGCCGATTGGCTGGTGCGGTTGACCACAACCTATCGTGATTGGGGGTTCGGCCTGTGCTTTCTGCACCTGCGCAACGTGAAGGGCTTTGGCTGGAATCACAAGCGGGTGTACCGCATCTATCGGGAGCTGGAGTTGAACCTGCGGATCAAGCCGAAGAAGCGGCTGGTGCGCGAGCGGCCAGAGCCGTTGGCGGTGCCGGAGACGATCAACCAGGTCTGGTCGATGGATTTCATGCACGACCAGCTGGCCGACGGCCGCAGCTTCCGGTTGTTCAATGTGCTCGATGACTTCAACCGTGAGGGTCTGGGCATCGAGGTCGACTTATCGCTGCCATCGGCCCGGGTGATCCGCTCGTTGGAACAGATCATTGACTGGCGCGGCAAGCCAAACGCCATTCGCTGCGACAACGGCCCGGAGTACATCAGCGGCGCGCTGCTAGCTTGGGCACAGCAGCGCGGGATTCGGATCGAGCACATCCAGCCAGGCAAGCCGCAGCAGAATGCCTATGTCGAACGTTACAACCGCACCGTCCGCTACGCCTGGCTGGCCACAACGTTGTTCGACACCATCGAGCAGGTTCAGGACAAGGCCACGCGCTGGCTATGGACGTACAACCATGAGCGCCCCAACATGGCGCTCGGCGGTATCACGCCAGCAATGAAATTGGCGATGGCCGCCTAGCTCCACTTTTGGCGAACGCTCAAAGCGGGGGGATTACCATACTACCGGCAAGGCATCTCGCACCTGGGTGGACTACTGCCGATCAACGCGGATTCCACCGACTCGCTTGGGTATGCGCGCCAAGCGTCGAATGAGCAGATTGCAGTCAGCAAGACCACCCTCGACAACGCATGCGCCGAACTGGGGATTTCCCATGTGCATATCCTAAAGATCGATGTGCAGGGGTTCGAGCGTCAAGTGCTCGAGGGCGCGACGGCGCTCCTGCGGCACACCGACTGCGCAGTGATCGAAATCGGACTGTACGACTTCTATGGCAGGACGACCAGCTTCGTCGAAGTCGTCAACTTAATGCACGCGGCCGGATTTTCGCTATGGGACATCGCCAAGCTGTCTAAGAACCCGAAGAGCTTGCGCACTGACTGGATCGAGGTGGTGTATCGCAAGGACTCCATATAGCTGCAAGATTCTCCATGGCAATGCGCGCAACGGAGTGCCGCCGCCGGGTCAGCTGCCTTCTGCACCAACGGCGCGCTTGTTGCATCTTCGGCTAGGCTGAGCACGCCCAGGTTCGCCACCCATCGGCGCAATGTGGAGCCTCCCCCCCTCTTTTCACTCTCCTGTCGCCGCGCGCCGTGGATGCACCTTTGACTGTTCAAGACGCTCAATAACCGCTGACTTCGAACGCCCTGGTTAGCTTCGTCATGCCGACCTTCAAGCTGCGCCATTTCGCGCAGGCGCTGGACAGCGTGCCTATGCAGCACTGCAGCTGGTGATCTTGATGCCAATGCCAATGGCGCCACTGAGGCGGTGCTGGAGTCCAAGTTGCTGGTAACGCCCTTCTCCGTTCGCTACCAGCAACCAGCCGAGCACTGGCTATTAGGGTTATATCGATTTCCAGAAGGAAGTATGAAAAATAGGCTGGCAGCGGATCAGCTTCGCAAATCACCGGGCTGAAGGAGCAATGCCGGCCCTCAGGAGTTAGTAGCTTTCATAAGATCCATTATCAAGAATAACTCCCGCCAGTATTCACGTATCCAGCCACATTTCCTGGAAAAGCACTCGGACCCTTCCCATTCACCCAGATCACACCATTTGCATTGATTCCATACCGCGCACCTGTGGCTGCTCCGGAAAACGTAAATGTTGCGTCACCACCATTTATACTACCCACGCGGCCAGCGTTAGCGAAGGCATTAGTGAAGGCCGGCGTACTTATCAAGGTAACGGTGATGCTACGGAGAACGAGTTGACCGCCGTCGAATACCCCATAATGGCAAACACCACCTCCCGTGATACTGTAGTTGCCTGCGACGTAGCAGACGCCATTCCCTGTGACAACTATTTGGGAACCCGTCATCGCCGCGAACACATGCCCACCCTGGAAAGTACACGACGCCCTATAACTAATCACTATGTCGTTTGCTGTGGAACCTCCCCCAAAAGCGAAGCCAGAGATCTGAACTGTACTGCCAGCATCCACCACGAGCACCCACCCCGTGGTGTTGCGCCAAATAGCAGATGAGCTACCTACAAGCCGCACGACGCCACCTGTCACGTTGCCCATCGAAACATTTTCTACATAAGTCCCGTCTGCGACATTAATAGATACTGTATAGCCACATAGCGAATAGCGTGCTCTCACCACATTGACAGCACGCTGGATGGTCTGAAATGCCGTCGCAGCGCTTAATCCATCATTGGAATCGCTACCCGTGCTGGAAACGTACAAAGACAAATCCTGAGTCAAGGCAATTGCGTAGGTGACGTAGCTATTCGCGCTAGTACCCATCGCGAACCGACCTTCATCGCTGATGAAATACGGCTCGCTTGCAGCGAGTTCACCGGCTGTCGCAGCAGCATCAAACTGTGCGCGCGTCCCGCGCTTCACATAAATACTGGCGCCCGAGATTGCATCCAACATAACATGAAACTCCTTAAATAGTTAGTTCATAGCTACATTAATTTCTACATTAATTTAAGATTGCGTGAAAATTATTGGTGTGAATCTGGAACTTTTGAATCAACAATCCTTCCAGTGGCGGATATTGTCTTGACCTTGAACACTCCAGCAGCGGCTAGCGGCCTCGTCAAATTAGCATTGGGATCGATCGATTTTTGAGAGCCAGCCCTCATTTGAAGGTCGGCATCGGAGCGGCCACTCGCGCACCCGCGCATTTCAGGCTTGGCTGAAGTCGGCCCCTCACGCCAGACAACCGAAATAGGCATGTTCCAAGTGGAAGCTCGCGCTCGCGACGATGCCTGTATACGTTTGGTTGCCGCAGCCCCGACAATGCTATGAATCCCAGTTCCCCAACCCTCGAACACGGTCCGCCCTGCATGACTTCCGCCACCTTGGTCAGCATCGTCATGCCGACCTACAAGCCGCGCTTCTTTGGGCAGGCGCTGGACAGCGTGCTGGCGCAGACCTACCCGGCGCTGGAGCTGGTGATCTGCGACGACAACGGCGATGGCGCCATCGAAGCGCTGTTGGCGTCCAGGCTGGCCGACGCCCCCTCCCCGATCCGCTACCACCGCAACCCGACGCGGCTGGGCGAGCTGGGCAGCACGCTGAAGGGCATCGGGCTGGCGCAGGGCGAGTACGTCAAGTTTCTGCACGACGACGATGTACTGGAGCCCGATTGCATTGCGCAGTTGGTGGAAGCGATCGAACGTAATCCGGGCACGGCGATGGCTAGCTCGCGGCGTCGGCGCATCGACGACGATGGCGTGCCATTGCCGGACATCCTGGCCACCAGCTTCCCGTTTGCCGAGGATGTGCTGATCGATGGGCCGGAGCTGGTGTCGTTCCTGTCCGACCACGCCATCAACTTCATCGGCGAGCCCAGCTGCGTGCTGTGCCGGCGCGCCGACCTGGTGGCATTGGGCGACACGCTGATGATGTTGAACGGCAAGCCGATCCACTGGGTCGGCGATCTGGCGATCTACGTCAAGCTGCTACGCCACGGCAACCTGGCGTTTCTGGCCAGCCCACTCACGCACTTCCGTGTCTCCAGCGCGCAGTTCAGCCAGGCCGGCCGCGATCAGGTCGGGGTCGGCGATCAGGGCCATGAGGACTTGCGCCAAGGCATCCGCCAGCTCGGTTGGCGGCGCGAGCACGGCGACAACCGGCAGGTGCGCGTGGCGCCGCTCAGCCCGCACAAGGCGCGGGTGTTCAAGTCGGTGGATCTGGTCAATGCGTTGATGCAAAGCGCCGGCATGGCCGAGCGCGTGTCGCCGGCGACCTGGCTGGGCGTGCGCCATCCGAGCACGGTGCAACGCGCATTGATCCAGGCGCGCCTGCAGGCGCATGCGGGCGGGCCACGCATCGCGGTGCTGCTGATCGACCGCCATGGCGATGCCGCAGCTGTCGCTGCAACACGCGACAGCCTGGACGCGGTCGCGTGCTATCAACAGCATCAGACCTGGGTCATCAGCAGCACGCCGCAGCAGGTTGCCGCGCACGGCGAACGTGGCGTGCTGATCGACGCGCACGGCCTGGCAACAACGCTCAACCGGGTGATCGCCGCACAGGACGCCGTCGATTGGGTGCTGCTGGTCGAGGCCGGCAGCCTGTTCACTACCAGCGGCCTGATGATGCTGGCGCTGGAAATGCTGGCGTTACCCGACCACTGCCAGGCCGTCTATGCCGATGAAGTGATGGCGCTGGACAACGACCAGTTGGGGCTGGCGCTGCGGCCGGCGCTGTATCTGGACATGCTGTTGAGCGCACCGGCGACCCTTTCGCGGCACTGGGCGTTCCGTCACCGCACGCTGTTGGCCGATGGCGGCTTCCCCACCGGGCCCAGCGCGGCATTCGAACTGGATTACCAGCTCGGCCTGATCGAGCGTTACGGGTTGGCCTGCATCCGTCATCTCGCCGAACCGCTGTTGATGGCATCGGCCAGGCCGCAGCACGACGACGAAGACGAACGCCAGGCGATTGCGCGTCATCTTGCCGAACGCGGTTACGTGGACGCCGTGGTGCACAGTGCCGGTCCCGGCCGGCATGCGGTGGACTACCGCCATGCGCAGCAACCGCTGGTGAGCATTCTGGTGCTGGTCGATGGCCGGCTGCCGCAGGTACAGCGCTGCCTGGAAAGCATTCTTGCCAATACGAGCTACCCGCATTACGAGGTGTTGCTGCTGGATCGCGGCACCACCGAGCCGGATCTGCATGGCTGGCTGGGTGGCATCGAGACCCTGGGTATGCAGCAGATTCGCGTGCTGCGCTTTGCCGCCGAACCACCGCGTGAGGCGGTGTGCAATGCCGCGGTGGAGCACGCACGCGGGGAGATGGTGTTGTGGCTGGCTGCAGGCGCGGCGGTGATGAAGGCCGATTGGCTGGAGCAATTGCTCAACCACGCGCTGCGCCCGGAGGTCGGCGCGGTTTCGGGCAAGCTGCTGCGCGGCGATGGCACCGTGCATCACGCCGGCATGCTGCTCGGCCTGGGGGCACCTGCAGCGCGCGCGTTCGAAGGTGCGGCATTCGACGAATCGGGCTATCTGCAGCGCCTGCAACTGGACCAAAACTACAGCGCGTTGAGTGGCGAATGCCTGATGCTGCCGCGCCAGCTGTTTGTGGACGCCGGCGGCTTTGCGCAGGAGCCGGCGCTGGCGCAATGGGGCGATGTCGACCTTTGCCTGCGCCTGCAGCAGGCCGGCTACCTCAATGTCTACGCGGCACGTGCGCAGCTACTGATCGACCCGCTGGACGCGCCCGCCGCCGCGCTGGACGAAGAAGCGATGTATGCGCGGTGGCTGCCGGTGATGGCCAACGACCCGGCCTACAACCCGGGCTTCTCGCTGGACCCCGGCGCCGGCTTCCAGCTGGCCGACCCGCGCGCCAGTTGGCGGCCGTTGCAGTCGTGGCGGCCGTTGCAGTCGTGGCGTCCGCTGCCGAGCGTGATCGCGCTGCCGGCCGACATCGAAGGCTGCGGCCACTACCGGGTGATCCAGCCACTGCGCGCCTTGCGCGAGGCCGGAATGGCCGAAGGGGTGTTGTTCAACGGCTATCTGGAGATCAGCGAGCTGGCGCGCCAGGATCCCGACGTGGTGATCCTGCAACGCCAGGTCGGCGAAGCGCGGCTGGAGGCGATGCGGCGGATGAAGGCGTTGTCGCGCGCCTTCAAGGTCTACGAGCTGGACGACTACCTGCCCAATCTGCCACTGAAGAACGCCCACCGCGAGCATATGCCCAAGGACATCCTCAAGACCTTGCGGCGCGGGCTGGGCATGGTGGACCGCTTCGTGGTCTCCACCCCTGCCCTGGCCGAGGCGTTCGCAGGGCTGCACAGCGATATTCGCGTGGCCGAAAATCGCCTGCCGCCGCATTGGTGGGAACAGCTGCCCGTGCAGGCCGAACGCCAGGGTGGCAAGCCGCGGATCGGCTGGGCTGGCGGCGCCAGCCATACCGGCGACCTGGAGCTGATTGCCGATGTGGTGAAGGAGCTGGCTGACGAAGTGGAATGGGTGTTCTTGGGGATGTACCCGTTCGCGCTGCGCCAGCATATCCACCAGTTCCAGCCGGGCGTGCCGATCGACCAGTACCCGGCCGCGCTGGCGGCGCTGGACCTGGATCTGGCGCTGGCGCTGGCGCCGGTGGAGCAAAACCTGTTCAACGAATGCAAGAGCAATCTGCGGCTGTTGGAGTACGGCGCCTGTGGTTATCCAGTGATCGCCAGCGATGTACGTTGTTACCAGGGCAGCCTGCCGGTGACGCTGGTGAAGAACCGCTACCGCGACTGGATCGGCGCCATCCGCGAGCACCTGGCCGACCTGGGCGCAGCGCGCGCGCAAGGCGCAGCGCGCGCGCAAGGCGCAGCGTTGCGCGAGGCAGTGCGCCGCGACTGGATGTTGAGCGGTAGCAACCTGGACACCTGGCGAGCCGCGTGGTTGCCGGACTGATGCGGATGCGCTGCTTCAGCTGACCACCCACCGGGTTGCCCTCATCCGGCGCTGCGCGCCACCTTCTCCCGCAGGCGGGAGAAGGACAGTCTGGGTGCTTTGATCTGACGGTGGCACTGCAAACTGGCGGTCGCACTGCAATTGGCGGCCTTCTGGCTCCCTTCTCCCGCTTGCGGGGGAAGGTGCCCGAAGGGCGGATGGGGGCGCGCGCCAGTCCTTCGCCCGCGGGTTGCCATGCCTGCAGCGCGTGGCACCGACGGTCGTGCCCTTATCCGGCGCTGCGCGCCACCTTCTCCCGCAGGCGGGAGAAGGACAGCCTGGGTGCGTTTGATCTGGCGATTGCACTGCAAACTGGCGGTCGCACTGCAATTGGCGGCCTTCTGTTCCCTTCTCCCGCTTGCGGGGGAAGGTGCCCGAAGGGCGGATGGGCGCGCGCGCCAGTCCTTCGCCCGCGGGTTGCCATGCCTGCAGCGCATGGCACCGACGGTCGTGCCCTCATCCGGCGCTGCGCGCCACCTTCTCCCGTAGGCGGGAGAAGGACAGTCTGGGTGCTTTGATACAGCGCGCCGGAATCCCGGCGCCATTTCGGCACGCCGCTTGCTTTGGTGTCACTGCCTCCCTGGCTGACCGCACCCATGAGCGACTCCGTTACCTCCATCCTCTCGCAGATCCGCAGCTACCAGACGCAGATGGGCCAAGGCTCGATGGGCGCGGTGGGCGATGCGGCGCGTGGCAACCAGATCCAGGGGCTGGCCGGCACGCAGGGGACACCGGCGACCCAGGCACCGAGCTTCAGCGAGACCTTGCGCGGCGCCATCGGCGGCGTCAACGAGGCCCAGCAGAAAGCCGGCGCGCTGTCCAAGGCATTCGAAATGGGCGACGCCAATGCCGATCTGGCACGGGTCATGGTCGCCTCCCAGCAGTCCCAGGTGGCCTTCCGCGCCACCGTGGAAGTCCGCAACCGTCTCGTCCAGGCTTACCAGGACGTCATGAACATGCCGCTGTAAAGGTTGACGACACATGGCACTCGCGATCAGCAAAGAAAACATGAACCAGAACGCCGAAAAGGCGGGGCAATGGTTCGACCGTGTCCGCAGCCTGCAGATCACCCGCAAGCTGACCATGATGGCGATGATCGCCCTGGCGGTCGCAGCCGGTCTGGCAGTGTTCTTCTGGTCGCAGAAGCCCGGCTATCAATCGCTGTACACCGGCCTGGATGAAAAGGGCAATGCCGAAGCGGCCGACCTGCTGCGCACCGCGCAGATCCCCTACAAGATCGACCAGGGCACCGGCGCCATTTCGGTGCCGCAGGACCGTCTGTACGACGCCCGCCTCAAGCTGGCCGGCTCCGGCCTGACCGGCAAGGAAACCGGCGGCGGCTTCGAGCTGATGGAAAAGGACCCGGGCTTTGGCGTCAGCCAGTTCGTGGAAAGCGCCCGCTACCAGCACGCGCTGGAAACCGAACTCTCGCGCACCATCGGCACCCTGCGCCCGGTGCGCGAGGCGCGTGTGCACCTGGCCATTCCCAAGCCCAGCGCCTTCACCCGCCAGCGCGATGTGGCCAGCGCCTCGGTGGTGCTGGAACTGCGCGGCGGCCAGGGCCTGGAGCGCAACCAGGTCGATGCCATCGTCAATCTGGTGGCGTCCAGCATTCCGGACATGACCCCCGAACGCGTCACCGTGGTCGACCAGAGCGGGCGCATGCTCTCCATCGCCGACCCGAACAGCGACGCGGCGCAGCACGCCGCCCAGTTCGAACAGGTGCGCCGCCAGGAGAGCTCCTACAACCAGCGCATCCGCGAACTGCTCGAGCCGATGACCGGCCCGGGCCGGGTCAATCCGGAAACCAGCGTGGACATGGATTTCTCGGTGGTCGAAGAAGCCCGCGAGCTCTACAACGGCGAGCCGGCCAAGCTGCGCAGCGAGCAGGTCAGCGACACCAGCACCAGCGCCACCGGCCCGCAGGGCCCTCCGGGCGCCACCAGCAATAGCCCCGGCCAGCCGCCGGCACCGGCCGTGGCCGGCGCGCCGGGCACCCCGGCCGCCGCCAATGGTCAGGCCGCCGCACCGGCCACGCCGACCGAAAGTTCCAAGAGCGCCACTCGGAACTACGAATTGGACCGAACCTTGCAACACACCCGCCAGCCGGCCGGTCGCATCAAGCGCGTCTCGGTGGCGGTGCTGCTGGACAACGTCCCGCGCCCGGGCGCCAAGGGCAAGATGGTCGAACAGCCGCTCACCGCTGCCGAGCTCACCCGTATCGAAGGCCTGGTCAAGCAGGCAGTGGGTTTCGACGCGGCACGCGGCGACACGGTGTCGGTGATGAATGCCCCGTTCGTGCGCGAAGCGGTGGCGGGCGAGGAAGGCCCGAAGTGGTGGGAAGACCCGCGCGTGCAGAACGGTCTGCGCCTGCTGGTCGGTGCGGTGGTGGTGCTGGCGCTGCTGTTCGGCGTGGTGCGCCCCACCCTGCGTCAACTCACCGGCGTGACCGCGGTCAAGGACAAGCAAGGCAAGGCTGGCAAGGATGGCACTCCACAGAGCGCCGACGTGCGGATGGTCGAGGACGATGACGACCTGATGCCCCGCCTGGAAGAAGACACCGCGCAGATCGGTCAGGACAAGAAGACCCCGATCGCTCTGCCAGACGCCTACGAAGAGCGCATGCGCCTGGCGCGCGAGGCAGTCAAAGCCGATTCAAAACGTGTCGCACAAGTCGTGAAGGGATGGGTCGCCAGTGAAGCCTGATACACAACCGATGACCGGAGTACAGCGCGCCGCGGTGCTGTTGCTGTCGCTGGGCGAAAGCGACGCCGCCGAAGTGCTCAAGCACATGGACCCCAAGGAGGTGCAGAAGATCGGCATCGCCATGGCCACCATGACCGGCATCTCGCGCGACCAGGTCGAAAAGGTGATGGACGAGTTCAACGGCGAACTGGCGGGCAAGACTTCGCTGGGCGTGGGCGCCGACGACTACATCCGCAACGTGCTGATCCAGGCGCTGGGCGCCGACAAGGCCGGTGGGCTGATCGACCGCATCCTGCTGGGCCGCAACACCACCGGCCTGGATACGTTGAAGTGGATGGACCCGCGCGCGGTCGCCGACCTGGTGCGCAACGAACACCCGCAGATCATCGCCATCGTCATGGCGCATCTGGACAGCGACCAGGCCGCCGAGGCGCTGAAGCTGCTGCCCGAGCGCACCCGCGCCGACGTGCTGCTGCGCATCGCCACCCTGGACGGCATTCCGCCGAACGCGCTGAGCGAGCTCAACGACATCATGGAGCGTCAATTTGCCGGCAACCAGAACCTGAAGTCGTCCAACGTGGGCGGCATCAAGGTGGCGGCCAACATCCTCAACTTCCTGGACACCGGCTCCGACCAGGGCGTGCTGGGCGAGATCGGCAAGATCGATGCCGACCTGGCCGGCAAGATCCAGGACCTGATGTTCGTGTTCGACAACCTGGTGGACCTGGACGACCGCGGCCTGCAGACGCTGCTGCGCGAAGTCTCCGGCGAGCGACTGGGCCTGGCCCTGCGCGGCGCCGACGTCAAGGTGCGCGAAAAGATCACCCGCAACATGTCCCAGCGCGCGGCCGAAATCCTGCTCGAGGACATGGAAGCGCGCGGCCCGGTGCGCCTTGCCGACGTGGAAGCGGCGCAGAAGGAAATCCTCACCATCGTCCGCCGCCTGGCTGACGAAGGCGCCATCAGCCTGGGCGGCGCCGGTGCGGAGGCCATGGTATGAACGAGGTGGTCACCCGCTGGCTGGCCCCGGACCTGCAGCTTGTCCCGGCCCTGCCCGAACCGGACTACGAAGAACCGGCCATGCTCGAGCCGGTGCTGCGCCCGCCGACCCTGGAAGAGATCCAGGCCATCGAAGACGCTGCCCAGCACGAAGGTTTCGCGCGCGGGCATGCCGAAGGCTTCGCCCAGGGCCAGTCGGAAGTGCGTCGGCTCACCGCGCAGATCGACGGCATCCTGGACAACTTCACCCGCCCGCTGGCGCGGCTGGAAAACGAAGTGGTCGGTGCGCTCGGCGAATTGGCCGTGCGCATCGCCGGCCAGCTGGTCGGCCGTGCCTACCAGGCCGACCCGCAGCTGCTGGCCGACCTGGTCGGCGAGGCGGTCGATGCGGTGGGCGGCGCCGGCCGCGAAGTCGAAGTGCGCCTGCATCCGGACGACATCACCGCGCTGCTGCCGCATCTGGCGCCCAGCAGTACCACCCGCGTGGCCCCGGACATGAGCCTGAGCCGCGGCGACCTGCGTGTGCACGCCGAAAGCGTGCGCATCGACGGCACCCTGGACGCGCGCCTGCGGGCTGCGCTGGAGACGGTCATGCGCAAATCCGGAGCGGGCCTGTGAGCGCCCTGTTCGGTGCCACCCCGGCCGATTGGCTGGATGCACGCAATCTGCGCCTGGCTACCCGCCTGGGCACGCTGGGTCTGGAACCCACCGCCGGCCGCACCCTGATCCGCGAAGGCATCCTGCGCCGCGCGGTCGGCCTGACCCTGGAAGCCACCGGCTGCGAAGCGCCAATGGGCGCGACCTGCAAGGTCGAGGTCGATGGCGGCTGGGTCGACGCCGAAGTGGTCGGCTTCGCCGGCGAACGCACCTACCTGATGCCCAGCGCCGAACTGCATGGCCTGTTGCCGAATGCGCGGGTGGTGCCTTCGCGGCGCCGCGGCGGCGTGGAAGTGGGCGAAGGCCTGCTCGGCCGCGTCATCGACAGCGACGGCACCCCGCTGGACGGCAAGGGCCCGATCCGCGCCGAAGGCAGCATCGGCATGGCCGGCGTGTCGATCAACCCGCTGGCGCGCGAACCCATCACCACCTCGCTGGACGTCGGCGTGCGCGCCATCAACGCCATGCTGCCGATCGGCCGCGGCCAGCGCGTGGGCCTGTTCGCAGGCTCCGGCGTCGGCAAGTCGACCCTGCTGGGCATGATGACCCGCTTCACCTCGGCCGACGTCATCGTGGTCGGGCTGATCGGCGAACGTGGCCGCGAAGTGCGCGATTTCGTCGAAACCACCCTGGGCGAAGAAGGCCTGCGCCGCGCCGTGGTGGTGGCCGCACCGGCCGACCGCCCGCCGCTGGCACGCCTGCATGGCGCCTACCGCGCCACCGCCATTGCCGAATGGTTCCGCGACCAGGGCTTGAACGTATTGCTGCTGATGGACTCGCTGACCCGCTTTGCGCAGGCGCAGCGCGAGATCGGCCTGTCGGTCGGCGAGCCGCCGACCACCCGCGGCTACCCGCCGTCGGTGTTCGCCAAATTGCCGGCGCTGGTGGAGCGTGCCGGCAACGGCGCCAAGGGCCGCGGCTCGATCACCGCCTTCTACACCGTGCTGACCGAAGGCGACGACCCGCAGGACCCGATTGCCGACGCCGCCCGCGCCATCCTGGACGGCCACATCCTGCTCTCGCGCCGGGTCGCCGACAGCGGCCTGTATCCGGCCATCGACCTGGAATCCTCGGTCAGCCGCGTGGTACAGGACATCGCCGACGACACCTGGCGCCTGCGCATCCGCAAGCTCAAGCGGCTGCTGTCGGCCTACACCGCCAACCGCGACCTGATCGCCATCGGCGCCTACCAGCGCGGCAGCGACCCGGCCACCGACGAGGCGCTGGCACGCTGGCCGGAAATCGTCGAATTCCTCGGCCAGGACGTGCACAAGGCCTCGCTGCTGAGCGACAGCCTGTCCGCCCTGCAACAACTGGTCGAACCCGAGAACTAATCCATGATGCAGTCCAAACGGATCGACCCACTGCTGCGCCGCGCGCAGGAACAGGAAGACAAGGTCGCCCGCGACCTGGCCGAGCGCCAGCGCGTCCTGGAGACCCACCAGTCGCGCCTGGAAGAATTGCGCCGCTACGCCGAGGAATACGCCAACAGCCAGATGGCCGGCACTAGCGCCGTGGCGCTGAGCAACCGCCGCGCCTTCCTGGACCGCCTGGACAGCGCCGTGCTGCAGCAGGCGCAGACCGTGCAAAGCAATATCGCCAAGGTCGAAGCCGAGCGCACCCGCCTGCTGCTGGCCAGCCGCGAGAAGCAGGTGCTGGAGCAATTGGCCGCCAGCTACCGTGCCCAGGAAAACAAAGTGATCGAACGCCGCGACCAGCGGGAGATGGACGACCTCGGCGCCCGTCGTTCGCGCCTGGCCCGCAGCCAAGACACCCACGGAGAATCCGCATGAATCCCTTGTCCGCCTTCGCCGCCGGCCTTGGTGCGCTTGCCGGCACCGGCAAGAAATCCAGCTACAGCGACCCGTCGTCCGAACCGGACGCAGGCCAGGACCAGTTTGCGCGCATGCTCAATCCGGCCAACACGCCGAACCAGGCCCCGCCGCAGGCACCCGAGCGCGTGCCTGCCAAGCAGTCCGCACCCAAGCCCAATCAGTCCGACAGGAACCGCAGCGACGAGGACACCCGCGACGATGCGGCCGGCGATGCCACTGCACGGCCGCGGGCGCAGGACGGCGATGCCAAGCAGGCCAAGCCAAGTACCGCCAAGGACGCGGCAACTACCGATAAGAGCACGGCGGGCACTGCCACCAAGACGGGCAAGCCCGCCAAGGCTGCCGCTACCAGCGAAGACGCGCCCGCAGAGACAGCCGCCGCGACCGATGCCGGCTGGCCGCCGGCCGGGCTGGGTGGCTTCGGCATGGGCCTGCTGGCGCAGGCGCTGCCGGGTGGCGATGTGCTGGCGGCTGCAGCGGCGGCACTGACGGCCAGCATGGCCGGTGCCAACGGCGCTACCGCGACCGCCACCGCAGTGCCCACCGATGCAACCGCAGCCGCCGCCATTGCAAACGCTGGCACCACCCTGCCCGCGCTGGGAGCGCTGATGCCGGCCGCCGTTGCGGGCGCCAAGCCGACTTCGACCACCGCCGTGAGCGGCGACGCGCAGACCGCCGCATTGATGAGCATG
The DNA here is from genome assembly GCF_041475645.2 of Xanthomonas sp. NCPPB 3569. Lineage (NCBI taxonomy): Bacteria > Pseudomonadati > Pseudomonadota > Gammaproteobacteria > Lysobacterales > Lysobacteraceae > Xanthomonas > Xanthomonas sp. NCPPB 3569. The sequence goes on along the minus strand of NZ_CM192969.1, from coordinate 1,616,462 downwards.
GCCGCCAAGGCGCTGGAACCGGCCGCCGACGACAGCGCCGCCCCGGCAGCGCCGGACGCCCCGGCATTCGTACTGCCGACCGCCACCGCACCGGCGCCGACCCGTCTGCAGGATGCGGCGCCGATCTTCAGCGCCTCGCCAACGCCCACCCCGGACCTGGGCAGCGACAATTTCGACGACGCCATCGGCGCGCGCATGAGCTGGCTGGCGGACCAGAAGATCGGCCATGCCCACATCAAGGTGACCCCGAACGAGATGGGTCCGGTCGAGGTGCGCCTGCATCTGGAGGGCGACAAGGTCAATGCCAGCTTCACCGCCGCCAATGCCGACACCCGCCAGGCGCTGGAACAGAGCCTGCCGCGGCTGCGCGAAATGCTCGGCCAGAACGGCTTCCAGCTTGGCCAGGCCGATGTCGGTCAGCAACAGCAGCATTCGGCGGGCAATCGCAATGGCGGCAACGACAGCGGCAACGGCCTGACCCTGGACGACGCCCCGCCCGTCGGAATTCCGTCGGTGGTGTTACGCCAGCGTGGATTGCTGGACGCCTACGCCTGATGCGACGTGACGGGCACGCCCCGGCGCCGCTGATCCGCGCGCCCGGCCGGTAGCCGATGACGCCCCTCCACCCCCGCAGCGCAAGGGCTGTGGGGGCTTTTTGGTTTCCACATGGCATGCGCCAGGAAACCGACGCGGTTTTGGCATGCCAGTTGCATCGACAGGGTGAGCATTCCCCTGGAGCAGACTGTGGCAGCGGCTGAAAAACCCAAGAAGACCGACGATAAAGACGACAAGGGCGAGAAGAAGAAGGGCGGCAAGAAGCCCATCCTGCTCATCGCCATCGGTGTGGTGGTATTGGCAGCCGCTGGCGGCGGCGCCTGGTTCTTCCTGGGCCACAAGGGCGAGGAAAAAGGCGGCAAGCACGACGCCCCCAAGGTGGCCGAGGTGCCCAAGCCGGCGCAGTACTTCCCGATGGACCCGGCCATCGTGGTCAACCTGGCCGACCCCGGCGATGGCCCGCAGTACCTGCAGGTCGAAGTGCAGCTGGTCACCCGCGACCCCGAAGAGCTCAAGCTCATCACCGAGAACGCGCCGGCCATCCGCGCGCACCTGCTGATGCTGCTGTCGCAGGTCAAGGCCACCGACGTGGCCGACCTGGCCGGCAAGCAGAAGCTGCAGAAGTCCGCCCTGGCCGAAGCGCAGAAGGTCATGACCAGCGAGACCGGCAAGAAGTGCGTCGAAGAATTGCTGTTCACCAGTTTCGTGACCCAGTAAGGCCTGCCCGATGAGCGTCAGTGATCTGCTTTCCCAAGACGAGATCGATGCCCTGCTGCATGGCGTGGATTCGGGCGCGGTCAACACCGAGCCGGAGCCGCTGCCCGGCGAGGCGCGCCAATACGATCTGTCCAGCCAGGACCGCATCATCCGTGGGCGCATGCCGACCCTGGAGATGGTCAACGAACGCTTCGCGCGGCTGTGGCGGATCGGCCTGTTCAACCTGATCCGGCGCTCGGCCGACCTGTCGGTGCGCGGCATCGACCTGGTCAAGTTCAACGAGTACATGCACTCGCTGTATGTGCCGACCAACCTCAACCTGATCCGTTTCAAGCCGCTGCGCGGCACCGGCCTGATCGTGTTCGAACCGACCCTGGTGTTCACCGTGGTGGACAACTTCTTCGGTGGCGACGGCCGCTTCCACACCCGCATCGAAGGCCGCGAATTCACCGCCACCGAGATGCGCGTGATCCAGCTGATGCTCAAGCAGACCTTCGCCGACCTGAAGGAAGCCTGGGCGCCGGTGATGGACGTGGACTTCGAGTACATCAACTCGGAGATCAACCCGCACTTCGCCAACATCGTCACCCCGCGCGAGTACGTGGTGGTGTGCCGGTTCCATGTGGAGCTGGAAGGCGGCGGCGGCGAGATCCACATCACCCTGCCGTATTCGATGCTGGAGCCGATCCGCGAACTGCTCGATGCCGGCATCCAGAGCGACCGCAACGACCGCGACGACTCCTGGAACGTGATGCTGCGCGAGCAGCTGGATACCGCCGAGGTGACCCTGTCCAGCGTGCTGGCCAGCAAGCGCATGAGCCTGCGCCAGCTCACCGGCTTGAAGGTCGGCGACATCCTGCCGATCGACCTGCCCGCCCAGGTGCCGCTGTGCGTGGAAGACATCCCGTTATTCACCGGCGAATTCGGCGTTTCCAATGGCAACAACGCCGTCAAGATCACCGCCGTACGCCCGCCCGGCGTGCAAGCCCCACGCGCCGTTCCCTCCCAGGACTCCAGCACATGATCAACTCCGACATCCTCGACGCCTCGCCTGCCACCTTCGACAGCCTGCAGGCCGAGCAGGACCAGAACGCTGCCGACCTCAACCTGGACGTGATCCTGGACGTACCGGTGACCCTGTCGCTGGAAGTGGGCCGCGCCCGCATTCCGATCCGTAACCTGCTGCAGCTCAACCAGGGCTCGGTGGTGGAACTGGAACGCGGCGCCGGCGAACCGCTGGACGTCTACGTCAACGGCACCCTGATCGCGCACGGCGAAGTGGTGGTCATCAACGACCGCTTCGGCATTCGCCTGACCGACGTGGTCAGCCCCAGCGAACGGATCCGGAGGCTGCGGTGATCGGCCTGCTGGCCGCTGCGGCGCCGGTCGCGGCCAAGGCGACCCAGGTCGGCGCGCAAGCGCCTTCCTCGCCCAGCCTGTTTGGCGCAGTCTTTGCATTGCTGTTGGTGCTCGCGCTGATCGTCGGCCTGGGCTGGTTGCTCAAGCGCATGCCCGGCAGCGGATTCCGCAGCACCGAGGGCCTGCGTGTGGTGACCAGCCTGGCAGTCGGTGCCAAGGAACGTGTGGTGGTGGTGGAGGTGAACGGCCAGCAGTTGTTGCTGGGCGTCACCGCCGGCGGCATCAGCACCCTGCACACCCTGCCCGAACCGCTGCCGCCCGCGCCCGCACCAACCCTGCCTACGTTCAAGCAACTTCCCAATTTCGCCCAGCTGCTCGCCCAGAAGCTGCGCAAGGACCCGTGACATGTTGAGCCGTTGGAATCGTTGGGGGCGCAGTGTGCGCCTGGTGCTGATCCTGCTGGTGATGAGTTGCCCGCTACTGGCCGCGGCCACCCCGGCCGCGCTGCCGTCGATGGCGCAGGCCGCGGCACCGGCGGCGGCCCCTGCCGCGGTACCGGCCGGTTCCAACCAGTTGCCGTCGCTGCCAAACGTGAGCGTGGGCCGCATCGGCGACCAGCCGGTGAGCCTGCCGTTGCAGACCTTGCTGCTGATGACGGCGATCACCTTGCTGCCGTCGATGCTGCTGGTGCTGACCGCCTTCACCCGCATCACCATCGTGCTGGGCCTGCTGCGCCAGGCGCTGGGGACAGGCCAGACCCCGTCCAACCAGGTGCTGCTGGGCCTGGCGATGTTCCTGACCGCGCTGGTGATGATGCCGGTGTGGCAAAAGATGTGGGGCGCCGGCTTGCAGCCCTACCTCAATAACCAGATCGATTTTTCCACCGCCTGGACGCTGACCACGCAGCCGCTGCGCGCCTTCATGCTGGCGCAGATCCGCGAGACCGACCTGATGACCTTCGCCGGCATGGCCGGCGACAGCAAGTACGCCGGCCCGGACGCGGTACCGTTCCCGGTGCTGGTGGCCTCGTTCGTGACCAGCGAGCTGAAGACCGCGTTCGAAATCGGCTTTCTGATCTTCATCCCGTTCGTGATCATCGACCTGGTGGTGGCCAGCGTGCTGATGTCGATGGGCATGATGATGCTGTCGCCGATGCTGATCTCGGCACCGTTCAAGATTTTGCTGTTCATCCTGGTGGATGGGTGGGTGCTGGTGGTGGGGACGCTGGCTGCCAGCTTCAATGCGTCGTAGGTGTGGGCGCGCGTTGCGCGCGGTAGCGCTTGCCGGCAAGTGGAGTGTGTTTTGTTGAAGCCGCCACACAGCACAGCTTTAGTGCTCAAGCGCTTGCAGCCCCGTGCTTGGTTCTTGCTTCTAGGTTCTTGCTTCTAGGTTCTTGCTTCTCCGGGGCCCCATACCGCAGCGGCAGGCCATCCGGGTCAAACCCCGCAGGGGCGGCGCGCATGGATGCGCGACGTTTTTCAAAGGGACATGGACGTCCCTTTGAAAAATTCCCGGATGGCATGCGGACCTGGAGCGCGTAGCGCGGAAGGCGCGAGGACGGGGTGTGCTTTCTTTTGGTTACTTTTCTTTGCACAAGCAAAGAAAAGTGACTCGCGCCCGCAGGGCGTGAAAGCCCCTTACTTGACGTTGCGCTCCATAAAAAACGAAGACATAAGCTTCAACACAAGCAAGTGCAGAGCTTTCGTCTCCCTTCGGGGGGCGAGTCACTTTCTTTGCTTGTGCAAAGAAAGTAACCAAAGAAACACACCCCGTCCTCGCGCCTTCCGCGCTGCGCGCTCCAGGTCCGCAATCCAGGTAGAAATTTTTGTAAGGGACATCCATGTCCCTTACAAAAACGTCGCGCATCCATGCGCGCCGCCCTGCGGGTTGTATCTACCTGGATTGCCGCTGCGGTATGGGGGCTCGAAAAGCCGACAGCAAACCAACAGCAAACCAAAGCTAGAGCACAGCGACAGCGACAGCGACAGCGACAGCGACAGCGACAGCGACAGCGACAGCGACAGCGACAGCGACAGCGACAGCGACAGCGACAGCGACAGCGACAGCGACAGCGACAGCGACAGCGACAGCGACACGCTAACAGCAAGGCAAGGCAAGGCACGGCACGGCCAATCGCAAGAATGAAACCGACCTCCTCCCCACCAAACCGCCAGCCAGGCCGCAAATCCCGACTCCCCAATTCCCAATCCCCGCCCCTTTGGCACCCCACTTGCATCAGCACCTCCCATGAGCCCTGAAATCGCCCTGACTGAATTGCGTGGTGGCCTGGTCACCGTCCTGTGGATCGCCGGGCCGATGTTGCTGGCCGTGCTGGTGGTCGGCGTGGTGATTGGCGTGGTGCAAGCCGCCACCCAGTTGAACGAACCGACCATCGCCTTCGTGGCCAAGGCGGTCGCGCTGACGGCCACGCTGTTTGCCACCGGCAGCATGCTGCTGGGGCATCTGGTGGAGTTCACCATTGCGCTGTTCCAGCGCATTCCGCATCTGATCGGCTAGCGGGCCGGACCGGATGGATTCCGCCACCCAGATGGTGATCGATGGCCAGCGCGCGTTCGCGATGGTCGGGGCGATCATGTGGACCATGTTGCGCACCGGTGCGTTGCTGACCGCCATGCCGTTGATCGGCACGCGGGCGGTGCCCGGACGGGTGCGGGTGATGCTGGCCGGGACGCTGGCGATGGTGTTGGCACCGATCCTGCCGCCGGTGCCGGAGTGGGACGGCTTTACCGCCCAGGCAGTGCTGAGCATTGCGCGCGAACTGGCAGTCGGGGCCAGCATGGGCTTCATGCTGAAGCTCATTTTCGAAGCCGGCGCATTGGCCGGCGAACTGGTCTCGCAGTCCACCGGCCTGTCGTTCGCGCAGATGTCCGACCCGATGCGCGGCGTGACCTCGGGGGTGATCGCCCAGTGGTTCTATCTCGGCTTCGGGCTGCTGTTCTTTGCGGCCAACGGGCATCTGGCGGTGATCGCATTGCTGGTGGACAGCTACAAGGCGTTGCCGATCGGGACCGCGTTGCCCGATGCCGGCGCATTCGCCGAAGTGGCGCCCACCCTGTTCCTGCAGATCCTGCGCGGCGGGCTGACCCTGGCCTTGCCGATGATGGTGGCGATGCTGGCGGTCAACCTGGCTTTCGGCGCGCTGGCCAAGGCGGCCCCGGCATTGAATCCCATGCAACTGGGCCTGCCGCTGACGGTGCTGCTGGGGCTGTTCCTGCTGTCGAGTTTCGCCAGCGAATTCGCCCCGCCGGTGCAACGCATGTTCGATACCGCCTTCGATGCCGCCAGGGAGCTGACGGCCTGATCCACACTAGACAACCGCCGACCACAGCAAGCAAGGCAGGTGGCCGGCTCACCCGCGCCGACGCCGCTTCGACGTGGCGGCCCCATCCCCGCACCCTGCCAAACCGTGACACGCCTCAAGTTTCTGGCCGCGCAGCCGTCAACGCCCCTACACGATTGACGCTGCGTACCGTCGTCCAACACTGACCCACCCACGGGAATCGATGCTTACTGTGCCTGCGCTGTTGGCCCCGATGCGATTGCAACGCGCTCGCCTGCGTGCAACGGCGTGGCTGTTGCTGGCAGCGGTGCTGGCCTGCGGCCCAAGTTGGGCGCAAACCTACAGCTTCCGCGATTACGCCCAGGCCGATGGCCTGCAGGGCATGACCGTCAACAGCCTGCTCGAAGACCGCCAGGGCGTGGTCTGGGTCGGCACCGAGCTGGCGCTGCACCGTTTCGAACGCGAACGCTTCACCCCGGTCGGCAAGGAGAGCGGGCTGGATGCGCGCTATATCCGCGCGCTCGGGCTGGATGCGGCCGGCCGTCTGTGGGTATCCAGCGCCAATGGCCTGTTCGTGCGCGAGGGCAACGACTTCGTGCAGGTGCTGCGCGATGGCAAACCGATCCGCGCCGACAGCGGCAATGTCGTTGCCGCCTACGCCGATGGCGTGGTGGTAGTCAGCGAAAACAGCCTGCTAAGGGTGTCGCCCGGTGCCGCCGGCGGCTGGTCGGTCCACCCCCTGCCCTTGCAGCTGGACGATGGACGCCTCTTGCCGGCCGGCAGGGCCTTGCTGGCCGATGGAACCGCGTTATGGGCCAGTTGCGGCCAGCACGTCTGCCGGATCGATGCCGGCGGCAAGATCACCCTGCTGTCCGAGGACGATGGCGTGCCCGAACGGCAATGGCGCGCGATCTTTCGCGATCACCTGGGCACCTTGTGGTTGCGTGGGGGCGGGCTGGTGCTCTCACGCGCCGCCGGCGAGCGCGTGTTCCGCAATCGTCCGGCGCCGGCGGGCACCCGATTCAACACCCTCTCCGGTGCCACCACGCTGTCGGAAGATGCGCAAGGCCGCCTGCTGACGCGCTCGGACCGCGGCCTGGTGCGCTGGGAAGGTGACCACTGGCGCTACTTCGGCCAAAGCCAGGGGCTGCAGATCAGCCCCATGGTCGGCCCGTTGATGATGCAGAGCATCGGCCACCTGTGGATCGGCACGCGCGGCCTGGGTGTGCAGCGCTGGCTGGGCTACGGCACCATCGAACACTGGGACGAAAGCCAGGGGCTGGCCGAAGCGCCGACCTGGGTCAGCCAGCGACTGCCCAGCGGTGAGCTGTTGGTCGGTGGCGATGCGGGATCCAATGTGCTCGATCCGCGGAGCGGGCGCATGCAGCCGTGGACGCTGGAGAACGGCCAACCCCTGCTGCAGTCCATTTCCATTGCACTGTCGCCGGACGATGGTGCGGCCTGGGTGGCGCGTTCGTCCGGGGCCGTGGCGCGGCGCGACCCGCGCAGCGGCAAGACCACCGATGTGCTGCAGCTCGACCTGCCGATCAACCGGCTGATGTTCGACACGGCCGGCACCTTGTGGATCACCACCCCGCGTGGGCTGTACCGCGTAAGGCGCGGCACCCCGCTGCGAGCCGAGCGCGAAATGGCGCTGCCGGCTGCCTTCGTGGGCGATGTCGACCTGGATCCGCAGGGACGGCTGTGGGCCAGCACGCGCGAAGGCCTGTTCCTGCAGTCAAAAGACGGCCACTGGCAGCGGGTGCAGGTGCGCGGCGACCTGCCTAGCCAGGATTTCTTCCTGCTCGATTTCAGCGCCGATGGCGAGGTCTGGCTGTCGCTGCGCGACACCGGGCTGTGGCATGGCCGGCTGCAGGCCGACGGCGTGCTGACGCTTGCCGCGGTGGACGACCCGCTGGTGGCACGGGTGATGCCCTTCATCCTGCGCCACGACAGCAAGGGCCGGCTGTGGCTGGGCAGCAGCCAGGGCCTGGATGTGTACCAGAACGGTCGTTGGTCGCGGGCCACGCGCACCGAAGGGCTGTTGTGGGACGACATGTCGGCCAATGCGTTTTTCGAAGATACCGATGGCAGCGTCTGGCTCGGCAGCAGCCGTGGCCTGACCCACCTGCTGGATCCGATGCGCCTGTTCGCCGCACCGCCGCTGCGGGTGGCTATCTTGCATGTGCGCCGCGGCGACCAGCCGCTGTTGCCGCAAGCCCGGGTGGCGTGGTCGCAGGTGCCGCTGGATGTGGACATCAGCACCCCGGGAGCGGAGGGTGGCCCGGACCGCGTCAGCTTCCGTTACCGGGTCGAAGGCCATCAGGCCAGCTGGACCAGCACCTCGCTCAGCCACCTGACCTACCCGCTGCTGCCGCCAGGCAGTTACACGCTGGAAGTGCAGGCACTGGATGCCTACCAGCGCAGCAGCAGCCCGATCACCCGCTTCGGATTCGAGCTGGTGCCACCGTGGTGGCGGGGCGTTCCGGCCATGGTCGGGTACGTGCTGCTGAGCATCGCGGCAGTGATCGCGCTGCTGCGTTGGCGCACCGCCAAACTGCTGCGACGCAAGCGTGAACTGGAGCAGCTGGTGGCCAAGCGCACCGCCGAGCTGGAACAGGACAAGCGCGACCTGGAAGCGGCGCGCGCCGAACTCTCGCTCAAGGCCACCCACGACGAACTCACCGGCTTGCTCAATCGCGCCGGCATCCTGGCCGCGTTGCGCGAGATGCTGCTGCATGCCGAACAGACCGGGCGTCCGCTGGCGGTGGTGCTGATCGATCTGGACCACTTCAAACTGGTAAACGACCAGCACGGCCATCTGGCCGGCGACGCCGTCCTGGCCGGGGTCGGCCGCCGCATGGACACGCTGATGCGCGGCGACGACCGCATCGGCCGTTACGGCGGCGAAGAATTGCTGGCGCTGCTGCCAGGCCTGAACCTGGATGCCACCCATCGGCTGGACGCCCTGCACCGCGGCATCTGCGGCGACTACCCCATCGATGGCGGCTGGCTGCATGTCACCTGTTCGGTCGGCGTGGCCTGGTTCCAGCGTGGCGAGACGCTCGAGCAATTGCTGGCACGCGCCGACGCAGCGCTGTACAGGGCCAAGCGCAGTGGCCGCAATCGTGTCGATTACGACCACGTGCCGCTGGATACGTTCGATCAGGTGTGACCGCAGCGCCGGCGAGCTTGCTGCGCGTTGCACCGTTCGACCCGCACACTGAAGGCGCACATGCGCCGACAATCGATTGCGGCGCCTGGTCAAGCGCTCGCCTGCGCCGGCCAACTACCGCGCTGTGGAAAGTTCGGCAGCGATGACAGGTGCATCGCGCTTGCGCAAGCGTGTGACCGGTGCCCTACAACGCGCCCGCAAACGCCCGCGTTCGCCAGTTCCTCACGCCGTCGTGCTCGCTCAAGCATTAAAGGATTACGCGTTGGCAGCCGCTAGTTGTTCCAACGCGGCCTGCGACGGGGGGCTGCCAAGGCAAGCCTGAGACACCGCGCGAGGGGCGCGGACCGCATTGCCGATGCGTGGGAGACTGCAACGTCCATGGGGTTTGAGCACCGCCAATGGAGGTCGTCGCACCGGCGTGCACCGTTTGCCGTGGTGGTGCTGTTGGCGTTGCTGTCATTGGCCGACCTGGCCGGTGCGCAAAGCGCCAGCATCCGCCGCTATGCCCACGACCAGGGCCTGCTCGGGCTTGCCGGTACCTGCCTGCTGCAGACCCGCGCCACCTTGCTGTGGGTGTGCACCGAGAGCGGGCTGTATCGCTACAACGGGCGCATCTTCCAACAGGTTCCGCTGGATGGCCTGCGCAACGAGCCCACCACCTCGATCACCGAAACCGCCGATGGGCGGTTATGGGTGGCCGGCTTCCAGGCCTTGTTCGTCGGCGACGAGCGCGGCTTCCGCAAACTGCAGCCGGATGAAGCCGAGCACCTGGGGGACCAGATGCAACTGGCCAGCCTGCCCTGGGGCACGGTGCTGGCCAATGGCGGCACGCTGGAAATCCTGCAGGTCCGCGCCAACGATCGCTGGCACAGCGAACCATTGCTGGACACCGCAACCCGGGTCCGCGTTCCGGAGTTGTCCAAGTCGCTGAGCCTGTCGGTGGACGGCGACACGCTGTGGGTGGGCTGCGCGCGCAAGCTGTGCGCCATCGATGCGCAGCGCAAGGTGCAGGTGTTCGGGCCCGAACACGGGGTGCCGGACGACCGGTGGTACAGCGTGTTGCGTGACCACGATGGCGGGCTGTGGGTGCGCGGTGCGGGCACCCTGCTCTATCGCGCGCGCGGGACGACCGCCTTCAGTGTTCGCTCGCTGCCGCTGCTGGATGGCAGCACGGTCGGGCGGCCGGCATCGCTGGTGATGGACCGCGAAGGACGCGTGCTGGTGCGTCGTAACGACGGACTGGCGCGTTGGGAAAACGGCCACTGGCGCACTTTCGGCGCGGACAATGGGCTACCGCCCGGCAGCAGCGATGCGATCTTGGTGGATCGCGACGGCGATGTATGGATGACCGTCGACGGCGAAGGGCTGGTGCGCTGGGCCGGCTACGAATGGATCGAAAACTGGGACGCTTCGCAAGGCATGCCGGCCGCGCCGACCTGGTCGATCGCCCGCGACGCGCAAGGCGCGCTGCTGGTCGGCAACGAGCACGGCATCGGCCGCCAGGCCGACCCGGGCGAGCGCTTCGTCCCGGCCCTGCACAGCGCCGGGATCCAGGTCGTGGGCATGCAGCGCAGCGCAGACGGCACCCTGTGGACGCTGAATTCGGCCGGTTTCCTGCGCCGCACCTGGCCGGACGGGCACAGCGCGCAGATCGCCAAGCTGCCGCGCACTGCGCGTCGCCTGCTGATCGACCGCCAGGGCCGGCTGTGGATGCTCAGCGCCGGCGGCTTGTTCGTGATCGAACACCCGCTCGACGGCGGCAGCCTGCAGGAGGTGGCCGACGTGCCCGCCATCGCCTACACCGACATCCAGCAAACCGCCGACGGCACGCTGTGGGTTTCCAGCTCCAACGGCTTGTTCCGGCTGCGCGATGGGCGGTGGTCCAAGGTCAAGGTCAAGGTCAACGGCGGCACGCCGGAGCCATGGATCGCCAAGTTCCACATCAGCGACAGCGGTGAGGTATGGCTGGCGTTCTATCGCCCCGGCCTGTGGCACGGCATGTTGTTGCACGACGGCCTGGACCTGCAGGAAATCAGCGACGAGGCGCTGCGCGATGTCGGCGTGTACCTGCTGCGCGGTGATAGCGTCGGCCGGGTCTGGGTCGGCCATGCACGCGGCGTCGAGGTTTACGACGGCGAGCGCTGGGCGCATCTGTCGCAGTCGCAGGGGCTGATCTGGGATGACGTTTCCGAGGCTGCGTTTGCCGAAGATCCGGATGGTTCGGTGTGGATCGGCACCGCACGCGGCGTGAGCCACGTGAGCGACCCGGCGCGCCTGTTCGACGAACGCCAGCCCAGCGTGCGCATCGACAGCGTCAGCCGCGGCGGCATGCCGGTGCAGCGGGGGCAGCTGCTGGGCTGGAGCGACAAGCCCTTGCACATCGAGCTGTCGACGATGGAGGTCTACGACGACCCCAGCCGCCTGACGGTGCGTTATCGCCTGCTCGGCCTGCACGACCAGTGGATCCAGAGCGACAACCTGTCCATCGACCAGCCGCCGCTGCCCTCCGGGCATTTCCGTCTGCAGGTACAGGTGCTGGACCGCTACCGTCGCACCGCTTCGCCGATCGCCGACCTGCCCTTCGCGGTCGCGCCACTGTGGTGGCGCAGCCCGCCGGCGATTGCGCTGTATGTGTTGATCGGCGGCGGCCTGCTGATCGGCCTGTGGCGCTGGCGGCACCGCCATCTGGTGGCGCGCGAACGCATGCTGGCCGAATTGGTATCCGAGCGCACTTACCAACTGGAGCGCGAAAAACGCGAACTGGAAAACGCGCGTGCGGCGCTGGCCTTGAAGGCCAGCCACGACGCACTGACCGGCCTGCTCAATCGCTCCGGCATCCTGGAAGCGATGGCCGAAGAACTGCAGGGCTGCGCGCACGGCGAGCATCCGCTGGCGGTGGTGTTGATCGATCTGGACCACTTCAAACAGGTCAACGACGAACATGGGCATCTGGTCGGCGATGCGGTGCTGGCCAAGGTGGGCGCGCGGCTGACGGCCTGCCTGCGCGATTCGGACAAGGTGGGCCGCTACGGCGGCGAAGAATTGCTGCTGTTGCTGCCAGGCATGAGCCAACAGAGCCAGCACCGGCTGCGCGCCATCCACGAAGCGCTCAGTCTTGCTCCGTACGAGGTGGGTGCCGCACGCCCGCTGCAGGTGACCTGTTCGGTGGGCGTGTCCTGGTTCCGCGTCGGCGACACCGCCGCCTCGCTGCTGGCGCGTGCGGACGAAGCGCTGTATCGGGCCAAGCGCTCCGGCCGTAACCGCATCGAGCCGGAGGAACCGGAAAGTTCGGTGGCATGAGCCGCGCCGGCGGCCAGGCCATGCCGGCGCGCGCAGGAAGGAAGCGCACGCGTCTCGTTGGCAGGCCTCGGCGCGCCGGCAGTCGATGTGGGCGAACATGCCGTGATTGCGTACGCCGACTGCGTACGCGGGCGGCCGCAGGACCTTGAAGCGTGCCGTCTGTGGCGGCAACGCGGGGTTGATGGCATTGGCCGCTTCCCGCGCTCAAGAAGTCGCGCAAGGGGTCGCCAGGTCTTGGGCAACGCGTCTTTCGACGTGGGAACTGGATAGGTGGTCGGAACCTACAACCCTGGCATGGTGATGCTGTCGCTGGTAGTGGCCGTGCTGGCTTCCTACACCGCGCTGTATCTGGCTGCACGTACCACTGCCAGTCGCGGCGGCATCGCGGCCGCGTGGCTGGTGGGCGGCGCCATTGCCATGGGCATCGGCATCTGGTCCATGCACTTCGTCGGCATGCTGGCGTTCCGCCTGCCGATTCCGCTGGGCTACGACCTGGCGCTGACGTGTTATTCGATGCTGGCGGCGATCCTAACCTCGGCGCTGGCGCTCTGGCTGGCCTCGCGCACGGACCTGCCGTTGCTCCGGTTGGGCCTGGGTGCGCTGTTGATGGGGCTTGGCATCGCGCTGATGCATTACATGGGCATGGATGCACTGCGCATGGTGCCGGCCATTCGCTATGACCCGCTGCTGTTCGGGCTGTCGATCGCCATCGCCGTCGGCGCCTCTGCCGCCGCGTTGTGGATCGCGTTCCGGCTGCGCCACGATGGGCAGCGCTCCAGCCTGCGCCTGATCGCCGCCTCGATCATGGGCGTGGCGATCGTGGGCATGCACTACACCGGCATGGCCGCCGCCCAGTTCGCGCCCGGCAGCGTGTGCGGCGCGGTTGCCGAGATGCATCTGCCGTTGTCGTGGCTGACGGCGGTGGTGGTGCTGGTGACCTTGGTCCTGCTGATGCTGGCGCTGGTCATTTCGTTGCTGTCGCGCCGCTTTCAGCAGCGCACCGATGTGCTGGCGCAATCGCTGGCCAAGGCCAATGCCGAACTGGCACTGGCGACGCTGCACGACCCACTCACCCGGCTGCCCAACCGCATCCTGCTGCACGAGCATCTCGTGCAGAACATCGAGCGCGCCCAGCGCCAGGGGCAGCGCTTTGCGGTCTTGCTGATCAACCTGGACGGCTTCAAGGTGATCAACGACGGCTATGGTCATGTGTTGGGCGACCGCCTGCTGGTGGTGGTGGCCGAGCGTTTGAACGCGCACCAACGCGCGCATGGCAGCCTGGCGCGGCTGGGCGCAGACGAATTCGTGCTGGTGGCCGACATTGCCGACCCGGAAGACGCCGCTGCGCTGGCCGCGCATCTGGTGCAGGCGCTGGCGGTGCCGTTCCTGGTGGCCAACCACGAACTGCGCCTGAGCAGCAGCATCGGCATTGCGCTGTACCCGGAAGACGCCGGTAGCGAGCACCAGCTGCTGACGCATGCCGATGCGGCAATGACCCATGCCAAACATGCCGGCCGCAACCGCTACAGCTTTTTCGAACGCTCGATGACGGCCACCACCCGCGACCGCCTGCAGCTGCTGCAGGAACTGCCGCGCGCGCTGGAACTGGGGCAGTTCGTGCTGCATTACCAGCCCAAGTACTGCGCCGAGGACGGCCGCCCGATCGGCGCCGAAGCGCTGATCCGCTGGCAGCACCCGGAACGCGGCCTGGTGCCGCCGGACAGCTTCATTCCGCTGGCCGAACGCAGCGGCATGATCGGCCTGCTCGGCAGCTGGGTGCTGCGGCAGGCCTGCCGCCAGATGCGCGACTGGCGGCAGGCCGGGCACGGCGACTGGCGGGTGGCGGTCAACCTGTCGGCCCTCCAGCTGGCCTCGCCGAGCCTGCTGGACGAAGTGGCCACCACGCTGAGCGAATACGCGCTGGCCCCTGGCCAGCTCACCCTGGAAATCACCGAAACCATGGCCATGCGCGACGCCGAGGCCTGCCTGCGCACCCTGGGCCAGCTCAACGCGCTGGGCGTGCGCATCGCCATCGACGACTTCGGCACCGGTTATTCCAACCTGCTGTACCTGCGCAAGCTGCCGGCGCACGAGCTCAAGATCGACCGCAGCTTCGTCCAGGCCATGGACGGCAGCGCCGAAGACATCGCCATCGTGGCGGCCGTGGTGGCGCTGGCGCACACCATGCGCCTGCAAGTGGTGGCCGAAGGCGTGGAAACCCTCGCCCAGCGCAACACCCTGGAACGGCTGGGCTGCGACCAGCTGCAAGGCTATCTGCTGGGCCGCCCAATGGACGCCGAACGCTTCATCGCCACCGTGGTCGCCGAGCGCGACGGCCCACGCCGCCTGGCCAGCTGAGCAACACACGGCTCAGAACGCCCACCCAACCGCTCAACGCCCGCGGCCAAGCCGAGCACCAGGCCGAACTGCCGCGGAATCGCCCCAGCTCCGGCGCGGGCGGTCCAGCCCGCGGCCACGCTCTTCCGAATCCCGAATCCCGATTCCCGATTCCCGATTCCCGATTCCCGATTCCCGATTCCCGAATCCCGAATCCCGAATCCCGAATCCCGAATCCCAATTCCCAATTCCCGATTCCCGATTCCCGATTCCCGATTCCCGATTCCCGATTCCCGATTCCCGATTCCCGATTCCCGATTCCCGATTCCCGATTCCCGATTCCCGATTCCCGATTCCCGATTCCCGATTCCCGATTCCCGATTCCCGAACCTGGCACGCCGCTTGCAGAAGTCAGGCTAATCCCCCACCGGCACCTCCATGTCCGAGTCCGAAGACGGCGGCGAGCGTACAGAGCTTCCCACCGAAAAACGCCTGCGCGAGGCCCGTGAGCAGGGCAACATCCCGCAGTCGCGCGAGTTGTCGACCGCGGCGGTGTTCGGTGCCGGCGTGTTTGCGCTGATGGTGCTGGCCCGTGGCATCGGCGATGGCGCTGCGGTGTGGATGAAGACCGCGCTCAGCCCGGACCCGAAGATGCGCGAGAACCCGATGGCGCTGTTCGGCCATTTCGGCGATCTGCTGCTGCAGTTGCTGTGGGTGATGCTGCCGCTGATCGGCATCTGCCTGGCTGCCGGGCTGGCTGGCCCGCTGATGATGAGCGGCCTGCGCTTTTCCGGCAAAGCGATCATGCCCGACCTCAGCAAGCTCAACCCGGCCAACGGGATCAAGCGCATGTGGGGCAGCAACAGCCTGGCCGAGCTGATCAAGTCGGTGCTGCGCCTGCTGTTTGTCGGGCTGGCCGCCAGCTTCTGCATCTCCAAGGGCCTGCACGGCCTGCGCTCGCTGGTGAACCAGCCGCTGGAACAGGCCATCGGCAACGGGCTGGACTTCACCAAGAGCCTGCTGTTCTACACCGCCGGCGCCCTGGTGCTGCTGGCCGCCATCGACGCGCCGTACCAGAAGTGGAACTGGCTGCGGAAGCTGAAGATGACGCGCGAAGAGATCAAGCGCGAGATGAAGGAAAGCGAGGGCAGCCCGGAAGTGAAGGGCCGCATCCGCCAGATGCAGATGCAGATGTCGCAGCGCCAGATGATGGAAGCGGTGCCCAAGGCCGACGTGGTGCTGATGAATCCGACCCACTACGCGGTGGCGCTCAAGTACGAAGGCGGCAAGATGCGCGCCCCGATCGTGGTGGCGAAGGGGGTGGACGAAATGGCCTTCCGCATCCGCGAAGCCGGCGAGCAGCACCGGGTGGCGATCGTCACTGCGCCGCCTTTGGCACGCGCCTTGCATAGGGAAGCCCAAATCGGCAAGGAAATTCCCGTGAGACTTTATTCGGTCGTGGCCCAGGTGCTCTCCTACGTCTACCAGCTGCGAGGCTGGAACGGCGGCCCGATGCCGGAACTGCCGTCGCTTGAGGTGGATGAGTTCGGCAAGGGAGCCAGCGCATGAGCGCCCGCCCCGCCCCGATGAACGCCCGCCGCGTCATGGAGTTGCTGCGCAACGGCCTGGGCGCCCCGCTGGCGTTGATGGCCATGCTGGCCATGCTGATGGTGCCGCTGGCCGCACCGGTGCTGGATGCGCTGTTCACCTTCAACATCGCCATCTCGCTGATGGTGCTGCTGGCGGTGGTGTACGTGCAGCGCCCGCTGGAATTCACCATTTTCCCGATCGTGCTGTTGATGACCACGATGCTGCGGCTGGCGCTGAACGTCGCCTCCAGCCGCGTGATCCTGATCAACGGCCAGGACGGCCATGCCGCAGCCGGCAAGGTCATCGAGGCCTTCGGCCAGTTCGTGATCGGCGGCAACTACGCCGTGGGTATCGTGGTGTTCGCGATCCTGACCATCATCAACTTCGTGGTCATCACCAAGGGTGCCGGGCGCGTGTCGGAAGTGACCGCGCGCTTCATCCTGGACGCCATGCCCGGCAAGCAGATGGCCATCGACGCCGACCTCAACGCCGGTTTGCTGACGCGCGAGGAGGCCAAGGCCCGCCGCGAGGAAGTGCGCGAGGAAGCCGACTTCTACGGCGCGATGGACGGTGCCAACAAGTTCATCCGCGGCGACGCCATCGCCGCCATCCTGATCCTGTTCATCAACCTCATCGGCGGCATGGCGGTGGGCATGCTCCAGCACGGCATGAGCTTCATGGATGCCGCCTCCACGTACACCCTGCTGTCCATCGGCGACGGCCTGGTGGCGCAGCTGCCGGCCCTGCTGGTCTCTTCTTCGGTCGCCTTGCTGGTGACCCGCGCCTCGCGTGCACAGGACATGCGCGGGGCCATGGTCAGCCAGGTGTTCGGCCAGCACCGCGCCTTGGCGGTGGCTGCGGCCATCCTCGGCCTGGTCGGCCTGGTGCCGGGCATGCCGAACGTCGCGTTTTTGACGCTGGGCCTGATCCTGGGCGTGATCGCCTGGAAGCTATACAAGCGCAGCCTGGCAAAACCGGCCTCCGGCGATCCGGCGGCCGATCCGCAGGCGGCGGCCGCTGCGACCGCCGCACAGGCCAGCGCTGAACTGAGCTGGGACGAGCTGCGCCCGATCGACCCGCTGGGCCTGGAGGTGGGCTACCGGCTGATCCCGCTGGTGGACAAGAACCAGGGCGGCGAACTGATGGCGCGCATCAAGGGCGTGCGCCGCAAGCTCACCCAGGACATCGGGTTCCTGGTGCCGCCGGTGCATATCCGCGACAACCTGGAGCTATCGGCCAATGCCTACCGGCTGCTGGTGCATGGCGTGCCGGTGGCCACCGCAGAAATCTATTCCGACCGCGAACTGGCGCTGGACCCGGGCGGTGCGCTCGGCCAGCTCGACGGCATCCCCGGCAAGGACCCGGCATTCGGCCTGGATGCCACCTGGATCCAGCCGCACCAGCGCGCCTATGCCGAATCGATGGGCTACACCGTGGTCGACCCGGCGACCGTGGTCGCCACCCACCTGTCGCACCTGATCCGCGAACATGCCCCCGAACTGCTCGGTCACGAGGAGGTCCAGCAGTTGCTGGCGACCCTGGCCAAGACCGCGCCGAAGATGGTCGAAGACCTCACTCCGAAGGCGCTGCCGCTGTCGGTGGTGGTGCGCGTGCTGCAGAACCTGCTGATCGAGAAGATCCCGGTGCGGCAGCTGCGCAAGATCGTCGAGGCGCTGGTCGAACACGCTCCGCATAGCCAGGACCCGGCCACCCTCACCGCCGCGGTGCGTACCTCGCTGGGCCGCTTCATCGTGCAGGAAATCGCCGGCATGTCGGCCGAGCTGCCGGTGTTCACCCTGGCCCCGCAGCTGGAGCGCGTGCTGCAGGAATCCACCCACGGCAACGGCGTGGCGCTGGAACCCGGGCTGGCCGAACGCCTGCACCAAAGCCTGGCCGATTGCGTGGGCAAGCAGGAAGCCCGCAACGAACCGGCGGTGGTGCTGGTGCCCGGCCAGGTGCGCGCCGCACTGGCCCGCCTGGTGCGCCACAGCGTGCCCAGCCTGTCGGTGCTGGCCTATAGCGAAGTGCCGGAAGACAAGCGCCTGAAGCTGGTCGGCACGATCAGCTAAAGACTAGCGCCCCTCATCCGGCGCTGCGCGCCACCTTCTCCCGCCTGCGGGAGAAGGCAACGGGTTGCCAGCGCTGCAGCGGCGTTGCACCAACCCCTCCCTTCCCCCGCCTGCGGGGGACGGTGCCCGAAGGGCGGATGGGGGGCTGCCGTCTCGCGATGTTCCCGCAGGTGTGACTCTCACGGCACCAACCGCCTCATCCGGCGCTGCGCGCCACCTTCTCCCGCCCGCGCGAGAAGGCAACGGGTTGCCAGCGCTGCAGCGGCGTTGCACCAACCCTCCCATCCCCCGCCTGCGTGGGAAGGTGCCCGAAGGGCGGATGGGGGGCAGCCGTCTCGCGATGTTCCCGCAAGTGTGACTCTCACGGCACCAACCGCCTCATCCGGCGCTGCGCGCCACCTTCTCCCGCCTGCGGGAGAAGGCAACGGGTTGCCAGCGCTGCAGCGGCGTTGCACCGACCCCTCCCTTCCCCCGCCTGCGGGGGAAGGTGCCCGAAGGGCAGATGGGGGGCTGCCGTCTCGCGATGCTCCCGCAGGTGTGACTCTCACCGCACCAACCGCCCTCATCCGGCGCTGCGCGCCACCTTCTCCCGCCTGCGGGAGAAGGCAACGGGTTGCCAGCGCTGCAGCGGCGTTGCACCACCCCCTCCCTTCCCCGCCTGCGGGGGAAGGTGCCCAAAGGGCGGATGGGGGCAACAAGGGCAGCCGCCGCACGCGCAACCCTCCTGATCGAGCGCCAGAAATCCAGCACTGCGGTTTTGGCACACCGCATGCATTAGCTCTGGCGAGACCGCAGCCAGCACCACCGCTGCGGGGCGGATGGCAGGACTTGGAACACAAACGGGACAGGCAACTCATGACGCTGGCAACACACCCACATTCATCGCACACCCGTCCGGCGTCCGGCGGGTCCCGTTCCTGGAGGCACTTCGCATGAAAATCAAACGCTTTGTCGCCCCGGACATGCGCACCGCATTCCGCATGGTGCGTGAAGAACATGGCCCGGACGCGGTGATCCTGTCCAACCGTCGCACCGCCGAAGGCATCGAGATCGTCGCTGCCAGCAACTACGACGAAGAGCTCGTGCAGCGCGCCCTGGAAACCGCGCGCTCCGACACTCCGGCCTCCACCCAGCACCAGCAGGCTCCCGCCCAGCCGGCAGCCGCCCCGCAAGCCCCGGCCAAGCCCGCTGCTCCGGTGCACGCGTTGCTCAAGCCGTCTGCCGACGCCGAGGCAAGCCAGCGCCAGCGCGTCGCCAGCGCCGCCGACGACATGATTGCCGCCATGGCGCTGCGCCAGCCGGTCAGCGTGCCGCGCCAGGCGCCGGTCGCCGCCCCGGTGCGTACCGCCAGCATTCCTTCGCCCGCTGCCCAGGCACTCGCCCACGCGGTTGCCGTCACCGCCGCGCCGCGCCAGGAACACGCGCTGTCGGCCGTGCCGGAACAGCTGTTCGCCGACTTTTTGACCACTGCCCCGGTGCAGCGCCCGGCCGTGCAGGCCGCCCCGGTCCAGGCGCCGGCTCCGGTCATGGCGGCCACGGTTGCCGCTCCCGCCTACGCCGCCCAGGACCAGGACGACGACGCCTTCGCCGACGAAGCCGACTTCGATCTGGGCGACGCCCTGCCGCAGATCCTGCCGCCGGCCGCGCTGCCGCCGATCGCGGTCGCCCCGCCGGCCCTGGCCGCCGTGCCGGTTGCCGCCACGCCGGCGCCGCAGAACGACGAAGAACTCAAGCAGCTGCGCGGCGAACTGGCGCTGATGCGGCAGATGATCGAGCGCGAGATGAACCGCCTCACCGACGAGCGCCTGCGTGGCTCGCCGGTGCGCGCCCAGGCGCTGGAACTGATGGACGACTACGGTTTCGACGCCGGCCTGACCCGCGATATCGCCCTGCAGATCCCCGCCGATACCGAATTGCACCGTGGCCGCGGCCTGATGCTGGGCTTGCTGTCCAAGCGTCTGCCGGTGGCCCCGGTGGACCCGCTGGAACGCGGCGGCGTGATCGCCCTGGTCGGCCCGACCGGCGCCGGCAAGACCACCACCATCGCCAAGCTCGCCCAGCGCTTTGCCGCCCAGCACGCCCCGCGCGACGTGGCCCTGGTCACCACCGACACCCAGCGCGTGGGCGGCCGCGAGCAGCTGCACAGCTACGGCCGCCAGCTCGGCATCGCGGTGCACGAGGCCGACAGCGCCGAAAGCCTGCTGGAGCTGCTGGAGCGCCTGCGCGACTACAAGCTGGTGCTCATCGACACCGCCGGCATGGGCCAGCGCGACCGTGCCCTGGCCGCCCAGCTGAACTGGCTGCGCGCCGCCCAGCAGGTCACCTCGCTGCTGGTATTGCCTGCCAACGCCCATTTTTCCGACCTCGACGAGGTCGTACGCCGCTTCGCCCACGCCAAGCCCCAAGGCGTGGTGCTGACCAAACTCGACGAGACCGGCCGCTCCGGCAGCGCCTTGTCGGTGGTGGTCGACCACCAAATGCCCATCACCTGGGTGACTGACGGACAGCGGGTCCCCGACGACCTGCACCGCGCCAATGCCGCCAGTCTCGTTCTTCGCCTTGAAGATTTGCGGCGCGCTGCCGATAAGCCCTGTACTCCGGAGCACAACCATGCAGTCGCGTGAATACGCCAAGCTGACCAACGCCTTCCCCCTGTCGGCGACCCGTCCCGAGCCCTTGGGCCCGGTGCGCACCATTGCCGTGACCGGCGGCAAGGGTGGCGTGGGCAAGACCAACATCTCCGCCAACCTGGCCGTGGCGCTTGCCGACATGGGCAAACGCACCCTGCTGCTGGACGCCGACCTCGGCCTGGCCAACCTGGACGTGGTCTTGGGCCTGGCGCCCAAGTACACCCTGGCCGACCTGATCGCCGGCCGTTGCACGCTCGATGAAGTCATCATCGAAGGGCCCGGCGGCGTGCTGGTGGTGCCGGCCGCTTCCGGTCGCCGCCACATGGCCGAACTGGCCCCGGCCCAGCACATCGGCCTGGTCAACGTGTTCTCCGAACTGGAACGCGACCTGGACGTGATGGTCATCGACACCGCCGCCGGCATCACCGACAGCGTGCTGACCTTCTGCCAGGCCGCCCAGGACACCGTGGTGGTGGTCTGCGACGAGCCGGCCTCGATCACCGACGCCTACGCGCTGATCAAGGTGCTCTCGCGCGAACGCGGCGTGGACCGCCTGCAGATCATCGCCAACATGGTGCGCGACCCCAACGAAGGCCGCCTGCTGTACGACAAGCTCTCCCGCGTCTGCGAGAAGTTCCTCGGCGATGTCTCGCTGAACTATCTCGGCCATGTGCCGCAGGACGACTGGCTGCGCCTGTCGGTGCAGCGCCAGCAACCGGTCATCAAGGCCTACCCCGCCAGTCCGTCGGCGCAGGCCATCGCAGAAATCGCACGCCGTACCTCGCGCTGGCAGGCCCCGACCGTGCCGCGCGGCAACGTCGAGTTCTTTGTCGAACGCATCATCCAACGGGGAGTGGCCGCATGAGCACCGCTACCGCAACCACGGCCAGCGCGCAGTACCGCGCCGTGCAGCGCAACAACGCCAACGACGTGGTGACCCAGCACGCCGACCTGGTCCGCCGCATCGCCCACCATCTGGCGGCGCGCCTGCCGGCCAGCGTGGAAGTGGACGACCTGATCCAGGCCGGCATGATCGGCCTGATCGAAGCCTCGCGCAGCTACGATTCCGAACAGGGCGCGTCCTTCGAAACCTATGCCTCGATCCGTATCCGCGGCTCGATGATCGACGAGATTCGCAGGGGCGACTGGGTGCCGCGTTCGGTGCACCGCCGCGCCCGCGATGCCGCCGCCGCCGTGCGCAAGATCGAACAGAACACCGGCCGCGCCGCCGCCGCCACCGAAGTGGCCGCCGCCATGGAAATGCCGCTGCCCGATTACCTGCGCCTGATGGAAGATGCCGCACGTGGCCAGGTGCTGAGCCTGGAATCGCGCATCGAAGATCACGGCGAGCTGGACACCACCGCCAAGGGTGGCCCCAATCCGCAGCAAATGATGGAGCGTGGCGAATTCGGCCGCGAGCTGGGCAAGGCCATCGGCCAGTTGCCCGAGCGCGAGCAGCTGGTGCTGTCGTTGTATTACGAGCAGGAATTGAACCTGAAGGAAATCGGCGCCGTGCTCGGCGTCAGCGAATCGCGCGTGTGCCAGATCCACGGCCAGGCGGTGGTGCGTTTGCGTGGCCGCCTCAAAGTCTTCGAACTGGCCGATGCCGGCGTCGAAGTCGACGACTGAATTTTTCGCGTAATTTTTCGTGTTAGGAGCTTGATGTGAACAAGAACATGCGGATCCTGATCGTGGACGACTTCTCGACGATGCGACGTATCGTCAAGAACCTGTTGGGCGATCTCGGCTTCACCAATACCGCAGAGGCCGAAGACGGCAACAGCGCCCTGGCCGCGTTGCGTGCCGGCCCGTTCGATTTCGTGGTCACCGACTGGAACATGCCCGGCATGACCGGCATCGACCTGCTGCGCAACATCCGCGCCGACGCCAAGCTCAAGCACCTGCCGGTGATGATGGTGACCGCCGAAGCCAAGCGCGAGCAGATCATCGAAGCGGCCCAGTGCGGCGTGAACGGCTACATCATCAAGCCGTTCACCGCCCAGACGCTGGAAGAAAAGCTGGGCAAGGTGTTCGAACGTCTGGCGGCGACCGCCTGATGAACGCGACCGTGGAAACCGATGCCGAACGTGCCGCCTTGATCGAGCGCCTGCAGAACGCACTCGATGCACTGGAAAGCGGTGACCAGGTCGCCTGGCGTCGCGAGGTGGATCACCTCGCCGCCCTGCGCACGCGCCCGATGATGCAGAGCCTGAGCCGGCTCGCCCGCGAACTCGGCCAGGCACTGGGCGAACTGCCCACCGTGCCCGAAGAAGCCGGCGAGCTGGACGATGCCTGCTCGCGCCTGGACCATGTGGTGGAGATGACCGAGAAGGCCAGCCACCGCACATTGGATCTGGTCGAAGAATGCCGCGAGCTGGCCAACCAGCTGCGCAGCGGCGGGCTCAATCAGGACCAGGGCGCGCTGCTGGAAAAGATGCGCCATAACCTGACCGAACTGTCGCTGGCGCAGAGCTATCAGGATTTGAGCGGCCAGATCATCCGGCGCGTGGCCGGCATCGTGCGGCGTGTGCATGAAGGCTTCGGTGCGCTCGGCTTGCCGCCGAAGAATCCCGAGCCGAAGAAAGACGACGGCGGTCTTGCCGGTCCTGCAATCAAGGGCCTGGACCGTCATGCGGTGTCGCAAGACGACGCCGACGACCTGCTGTCCGGATTGGGGCTGTAACCATGAGTGCTGTTCCAGACGATATTGCTGCCGATTTCATCGTCGAGGCCCAGGAAATCCTGGATCGCCTCGGCGAACAGCTGGTCTCGCTGGAACAGGCGCCAGAAGAAGCCGACCAGCTCAACGCGGTGTTCCGCGGCTTCCACACGCTCAAGGGCGGCGCCGGCTTTCTGGCGATCAAGCCCATGGTGGAGCTGTGCCACGCCGCGGAAGAAACCCTGGGCATGGCGCGCTCGGGCCAGGCGGTGCTGCAGGCGCATCACTTCGATGCCGCACAACAATCGCTGGATTATCTGCAGGCCATGCTGGATGCCATGGGCTCGGGCGAAGCCGTGCCGCATGCGCCGGCCACGTTGATCGCGCAGTTCGACGCCAAGAGCGCCCCGCCGGCGCTCAAGGCCGCACCGCAGGCGGCCGCTGCCAAGCCGGCTGCTGCCGCACATGGCGACGATGCGCATGCGCCCGCCCCCAAGGTGGCCGGCAAGGCCGCGGCCAAGACCGGCGCCGAAGCCGAACAGACCGTGCGCGTGGACACCAAGCGCCTGGACGCCATCGTCAACCTGATCGGCGAACTGGTGCTCTCGCGCAACCGCTTGAAGACCTTGCGCACCCGCCTGCGCGATGAAGAACTCGACCGCGCGGTCAGCACGCTGGACATCGCTACCGCACGCTTGCAGACCGCGGTCATGCGCACCCGCATGCAACCGGTCAGCAAGGTGTTCGCCCGCTTCCCCAAGGTGGCCCGCGACGTCGCGCGCACCCTGTCCAAGGAAGTGGAACTGGAACTGATCGGCGCCGAAACGGAGCTCGATCGTAATCTGGTCGAAGCCCTGGCCGACCCCTTGGTGCACCTGGTGCGCAACGCCATCGACCACGGCATCGAATCGCCGGCCCTGCGCGAAGCCACCGGCAAACCGCGTAGCGGCCATGTGCGCCTGTCGGCGCAGCAGGAAGGCGACTACGTCAGTATCGAAATCCAGGACGACGGCGCCGGCATCGACCCGGAGCGCCTGCGCGAGATCGCCCGCAACAAGGGCCTGATCGACGCCGAAGCCGCCGCCCGCCTGAGCACCGACGAGTGCTTACACCTGATCTTCATGCCGGGCTTCTCGACCAAGGCGGAAGTCACCGACATCTCCGGCCGTGGCGTGGGCATGGACGTGGTGCAGTCCCGTATCCGCGAACTGAGCGGGCAGATCCAGATCCAGTCCGAACTGGGCCGCGGCAGCCGCTTCATGATCCGCGTGCCGCTGACCCTGGCGATCTTGCCGACCCTGCTGGTGCAGGCCGGCGAAGCGGTCTATGCGTTGCCGCTGGCACGCGTGGTCGAAGTGCTGCACGCACCGCAGACCTCGCTGGGCTGGTTCGACGGCCGCGCCGTGCTCGACCGCCGCTCGCACACCCTGCCCCTGATCGACCTGCGCCGCTGGCTGGGCGTGCCGGCCGAACAGCCGCCGCTGCTGACCGTGGTGCTGTTGCAGGCCGGCGAAACCCGCTTCGGCCTGGTGGTGGACCAGGTGCGCGGCCGCGAGGAAGTGGTGATCAAGCCCCTACCCCGCGCCCTGCGCGGCCTACCCGGCTACGCCGGCGCCACCCTGATCGGCGACGGACGCATGGCGCTGATCCTGGATGTGGATGGATTGCGCTCCAGCGATCATTGATTTTTGGGATTCGGATTCGGATTCGGATTCGGATTCGGGAATCGGGAATCGGGAATCGGGAATCGGGAATCGGGAATCGGGAATCGTCAAGACGATCCTGGCTGCTGATTTAACGACAACGGCCGCGTACTGCGGCCGTTGTCGTTTCACTAGCAGCATCGCCGCCGATTTACGCCGCCATGCGCGTAGGCATCGGCGCGATGGTTTGGCGACGACCAGGCTGCCGTGGAAGTGAACCTGGAACCGTTATTTGCAATCCGAAACTGGAGGCGCACCGAAGCGGTCGCCTTGAATCCGGAAAAAGAAAGCGCCGTGGCAGCTACAACAAAGCCTCAGATGGCCGCGTGAGACAGGCGCCAACGACCTCGACATGCACCGGTAATCCCCCCGCTTTGAGCGTTCGCCAAAAGTGGAGCTAGGCGGCCATCGCCAATTTCATTGCTGGCGTGATACCGCCGAGCGCCATGTTGGGGCGCTCATGGTTGTACGTCCATAGCCAGCGCGTGGCCTTGTCCTGAACCTGCTCGATGGTGTCGAACAACGTTGTGGCCAGCCAGGCGTAGCGGACGGTGCGGTTGTAACGTTCGACATAGGCATTCTGCTGCGGCTTGCCTGGCTGGATGTGCTCGATCCGAATCCCGCGCTGCTGTGCCCAAGCTAGCAGCGCGCCGCTGATGTACTCCGGGCCGTTGTCGCAGCGAATGGCGTTTGGCTTGCCGCGCCAGTCAATGATCTGTTCCAACGAGCGGATCACCCGGGCCGATGGCAGCGATAAGTCGACCTCGATGCCCAGACCCTCACGGTTGAAGTCATCGAGCACATTGAACAACCGGAAGCTGCGGCCGTCGGCCAGCTGGTCGTGCATGAAATCCATCGACCAGACCTGGTTGATCGTCTCCGGCACCGCCAACGGCTCTGGCCGCTCGCGCACCAGCCGCTTCTTCGGCTTGATCCGCAGGTTCAACTCCAGCTCCCGATAGATGCGGTACACCCGCTTGTGATTCCAGCCAAAGCCCTTCACGTTGCGCAGGTGCAGAAAGCACAGGCCGAACCCCCAATCACGATAGGTTGTGGTCAACCGCACCAGCCAATCGGCAATCCGGGCGTTCTCCTCGCTGGCCTTGGCTTGATAGCGAAAGCAGGTCTCGCTCACCGCAAAGGTCCGGCAGGCATGCCGGATGTTCGTGTGGCCACCATCTACGGCCCATCGGGCCATCTCCCGGCGTTGAGATGGCCTCACCATTTTTTTGCCATCGCCTCCTTCAGCAGGTCGGCGCTGAGCTGGGCATCGGCGTACATCTTCTTCAGGCGCCGGTTCTCGTCCTGCAGCTCCCTGAGCTGGGACATCAGCGATGCGTCCATGCCGCCGAACTTGCTGCGCCACTTGTAGAACGTCGCCGAGCTGATGCCGTGTTCCCGGCACAACTCCGGCACGGGCGTGCCGGCCTCGGCCTGCTTGAGGACGGCAATGATCTGGCTGTCGGTGAAGCGGGATGTCTTCATGGAACCTCCTCGGAAAAGGGTACGAGAAAATTCCACTTCTGGCGTCAGCTAACCTGTGGGGGGATTACCCACCGACTGCTCGCCAGCATCCGCTTTCATCTACAGCAGCAATACGCCCTGGGCCACAAGGCGTTCCGCGCGAGGGTCGAACCAAGACCCCCCGCTTTGCGGGCGTCAGGCCCGTATATCGGCCACGCAAGCCGAGCCTCATTGACTGATAAGTTCACCTGCCCCCCCCGTTAATCCGGCCGGCTACCGTCCAGGCGCAGGCGCATGTTGTGCAGCCTGTGACTGCGCTTGGTCGTAGGCGTGGACGGCATTCTGCTGGTCGGCCATGTAGAGGCTCTGGCGCATATCGGGTGCCGGCGTCGTTGCGTCTACCTGCACACGAAATCCTGGCGTCTTCCCAGCCACAAAGATATGGTCATCACGCAGGACGACACCGGCGAGCTGGTCAACCCGTTCCACACCGGCCTGCTTTGCGGCGATCATCACCTCGGCGACTTTGGTATCGGAAACTGATGCCGGCAGCTGCCCACGCAGGGTGTTGAAATACGCACGATCCGGATGCGTGTCCGGGAACCTGTCATGCGCCTGGTCCTGCAAGCGCGACACATCCTTGTTGATCCGGTCAACATCGCTGCTGGTCACAAGGTCCCGTTCTGGATCTCCCTGGGGGCGCGCCAGGCGTGGATCGTCAGGAAACAACTGCCTGAGGCGTGGATCATTCAAACCGGCCGCCAGATCACCGTGACGCAGCGCCTCGTATGCCTGACGCGCAAGCGCATCCTGCCGGGCGGTCTGATCGCCGAGCCGGCGGCCGGCTTCGTTGTTCCACAAGTCCATCCGGTGTTCGTAAGGATCATTTGGATGGGCCGGCCCAATCTCGGCCTCATCCCCGAACTTACGTGCAATCCACTGCTGCCCTAACGCGAGCTGGGTGACACGGCCGCTGGTATACGCATGCCGGAAGGCATCGAGCTGATCATTGTGTCCCTGCGACTGGAACGTGCCATCGGGACGCTTTGCCAAGGTGATGCCGCTCAACTGTTCGTAGTGCCGATACGCTTCCTGCTCGATCTCACGCTTGGCGCCCTTCGGATCGGTGATATCGACCATGGCTCAGCCTCCCTGCGCTGCCTTCTGAAACTCGATAGGCCCTTGATAGCCCGGATACTTCTTCTTGATCAGGATGCGATCGGATGGCGTCACGCAGCTATCCTCGAGGGAATTGGCCACATGTGCCTCATCCACGAAGAACTCTTCATAAGGCAGCGGCAGCACGGATGTCTCCCCGCCCTGATCGAACTTGAGCAACAAACTGTCGTCGCGCTCGAAGCACAACGTCTTCCAGGCGAAATCCGTCAGCGTCCCGGCCTCAACCACAGCCGAGTCCTTGCCGGCCAACAGCGTCACAACATGCTCGGAGAACTGTTTCTTTGAAATCGGCGGCTCGGTCATGGCGCATCCTGCAAAGGCGGCAACGACCACTGTGGCCACTGCCGAAACGTGGGGGCGGAAGATAGCGAATGGCATATGGCGCGGCTCCTTCCTGCGGTAGAGGAGTGTCTTTACCAGAAGGGCGCAGTGTACGCATCTTTGCAAAAGTGGCGATTCCTTCTTTGCCAGATGTCCAAGCTCCAAGCTGCTGAGAAGACCATTGACGTTGCGACGGCCGTTTACATCAGATTTAAGTAGTCGCCAATCTGATTGCATATCTCCACAGGTGGGTCATCCACCTTGACGACTCTTCGCAGGCCTCTTTCAGGCTCCTCCTTTGGGGCAACGACACGGTAGACGAGATAAAACTCTCGGTCGCGCTCCCAAAGACTGAATGTCGAAACTTCGGAAAATCCAAAACTTCTGCCGTTCGAAGACGCAACCTCAAAGTTGCACTCAGCATAGGCTCCGAATCCACAACTGGCATCCAGGTAGCGCAACCCGTTTCTCCCACCAAGATCAAAGTGATACGAGCGCCCGTTTTCATCTTCGATGATCTGCGGTGCGATTTTCAATGCCCGGTTTACACCTGCGCTCTCCCAGTCCCGGGACTCTGCAGAGTGAGAGATCGTGCAGCTCATGAGCACTAGTCTCGGCAACTATCAAGGTGCAACCTGTTGTAGCCAGGAGCAGAACCAGCACGCAATTAAGTACCCTTACGCTCACGGACACACTCCAGCCTTCGCCGCTCTGAGTGCCAGCGTACCAGTGATCTATAACATCTCATCGCGTCATCGACGGGCCTGCCTGGGTAGCGGCTTGCTGCGATTGCTCCAGCGCCTGCTGCTGTTCGCGCGCCTGGGCCTGAGTCTGGTTGATTGCCTGCAGGCGATCGAACGACTGGGTCTCTGGTGTCTGTACAGCGTCCACGGTTGGCATATGGGCACGCTGGTGCGCCGGGTCGTTGAGGGCGCCCTGCACGACAAAGACCTTCTCGCCGCCCGCCAGCTGAGCCGTTGGGTTGTTGAGCACCACATGGTCCACCCGCGACAATCCTTCCTCTTTTGCCAGCGCAAGCAGGCTGGCCGTCATGCGTTGGCTTGCCCCATCCCACTCCTTGCCGTGCTGGGCGTCCAGCTGCATCACACCATCTTTGATCTGCTGGTACAGCGCGTGGTCTGCATGGCCTGGCTGTGAGGGCAACAACGCGGCCCTCGGTGAGGCCGGATGTGATTCAGGGGCAAGTCCACCATGCTTCACATCAGAAGTAGTGATGTCGCCAATGGCCCCGGGCTCTGGCCGCCCCTGTTTAAGCTTCCAGGGAACGATGTGTTTGTCGTAGTAATCGCCATAATATTGCTCGTACGTCTTACTTGGAGCGACCGAAGGTTGTTCCGTCTTGAAGACCTGGGCAATCTGGTTCAATGCAGCATCGCGAGTGATGCGGCCCGCCATTTGCTGATCTGCAATTGCCTCGTACTGCTGCGGTCTCGTGCCACTCCCAGAGATACCGATATCTGGCCCCTGGTGGTTCAGAATCTCACGTCGAACGAGTGCGTTGCTGAGCGTTGCAGCGGCCTCGCCTCGCAGCATATTGTTCACGTAAGCTTGCTTGGAAGAATAATCTTTAGGTTCGGCGAACCCATGATGTCCAATCTCATGCGATAGTGATCTTGCGATCCGTTCGCCTCTGCCAGTTGCGTTCTGGTCAATCACGACTTTCTTACCTGGATCCAGGTAAGTACCTCCACCCGCGCTACCCCAATCAACGCCTATGCCATCTTGCTTGAACTGAGAAAGACCCGCTTGAAGTGTGGGCGAAGAGTTAATTAAGGAAGGTCTGAACAACGCGATCGGAGGATGTGGTAAGCCATATCGGTCGCGGTGACCGCGCTCAGATCCTCGGTTTTTCGCCGTTTTTGGCGCTTTTTCGGGGTATCGTCCCGATTACGGGCGCACCTACCCCGCGGCGGTAATGAACTCTTTGCGCTTCAGCCACAGATTCGACAGCGCAAACAGCATCAGCATCTGTGCGGTGTTCTTCGCCAAACCGCGATAGCGCACCTTGACGTAGCCAAACTGGCGCTTGATCACCCGAAACGGGTGTTCCACCTTTGCACGCAGGCTGGCTTTTGTGTGCTCCCAGCGCTTGGCCAACTTCAGTTCGCGCTTGTTCTTAATCTGCTTCAGCTTCGAGGGCTTCTCCGCGATCAGGTAGCGCAGTTTGCGCTTGCGCTTCATCTCCTCGCGTTTCTCAAGCCCGGTGTAGCCGCTGTCCGCGCACAGCGTGTCCTCCTTGCCGTGCAGCAGCTTGTGCGCTTGTGTGATATCGGCCACGTTGGCCGCCGTGCACTCCACGTGGTGCACCAGCCCGGAGTCATCGTCCACCCCGATGTGCGCCTTCATCCCGAAGTAGTACTGGTTGCCCTTCTTGGTTTGGTGCATCTCCGGATCGCGCTCGCCATCCTTGTTCTTGGTCGAGCTGGGCGCAGCGATGATCGTGGCGTCCACGATCGTCCCGCCGCGCAAGCTCTGCCCCTTGCGCGACAGGTGCGCGTTGACCCGATTGAACAGCTTGCGCGCCAAATCGTGCTGCTCCAACAGATGGCGGAAGTTGAGAATCGTCGTCTCGTCCGGCACCTCATCCAGCCCGCCGATCTTGGCGAAACGGCGCATCGACACCGTGTCGTACAGCGCTTCTTCCGCCGATGGATCGCTCAGTGCATACCACTGCTGCAAAAAGTGGATGCGCAGCATGGTCTCCAGCCGATACGGCTGTCGCCCCGGCTGCCCCGACTTCGGGTAGTGCGGCTCGATCAGCGCCAGCAGGTCCTTCCACGGCACGACCTGGTCCATCTCGGCCAAGAACACCTCACGCCGCGTCCGCTTGCGCTTGCCGTTGTACTCCGCGTCGCCGAAGGTCAGCTGCATCGAAATCGTCTACTCGGGTCGTTGATCGATTGTGGCAGATCACGATGGATTGTTCAGAGTTTCCTTAAAGGCGCTAATGCTGGATCCTTCAGCGGAGAAGCGGGTAGCACACCATTGGTTGGTGAACCCACCTGTTTTTGCTGTGGGAGTTTTTGTTCTTCATTAATTTCCATCATGCATTTCCCTTGCTTGACTCACAAACTTATCTCAAAGTTTGCTGATCGAAACATAGCTCAGGTGTGACTGGTCTTCCGTCAAACCAAAGATGACCTTGGTTCTGTTAACTGTCATCTCCCAATAGGCTCTGGAATCTCGCGCATCTGGTCGAGGCGGATAAGGAACAGCATCGGCCCAGGGAGCTTCCACAAAACTCGGGCCAGGTGGCGAGAAATCGATAACCAACTTCCCTCGCGATGGATCATCTGTCGCATTAATGAACTCAACACGCTGCACTTTTTCACCTGCCAGCATGCCCTGCTCGCTTACCCGAAGCTCCCTTTCTCCGTCTAGGTCCCGTGGTCCAAATTGAGCTTGGAGCTGAGTACTAACGGCGGCGACATCCTGGAAGTCTGTTGCGATCAAACGATCCACATCTTGCTTGAGACGTTCCGTCACGTCTTTGCTCCTGGTTTCAGTGGAGGGCTTTGCGGCGGCTACGGCTAACTGATCGCGTGGAGTACTCGGGGCACATCCCGCATGAAAGGTGCATAGTGCCAGCAACGCACTCGGCAGCATCGTTGCCCGAGGAAGGATATTACGTCCTTGGTTAACTTGCCGGCCATGGGATTTCCCAAGGTGAAAGGGCATCTCTCTAGATCCTGCGCTAAGAGTGTCGCTGAAATCTAAGGAAACTCTGAACAATCCATCGTGATCTGCCACAATCGATCAACGACCCGAGTAGACGATTTCGATGCAGCTGACCTTCGGCGACGCGGAGTACAACGGCAAGCGCAAGCGGACGCGGCGTGAGGTGTTCTTGGCCGAGATGGACCAGGTCGTGCCGTGGAAGGACCTGCTGGCGCTGATCGAGCCGCACTACCCGAAGTCGGGGCAGCCGGGGCGACAGCCGTATCGGCTGGAGACCATGCTGCGCATCCACTTTTTGCAGCAGTGGTATGCACTGAGCGATCCATCGGCGGAAGAAGCGCTGTACGACACGGTGTCGATGCGCCGTTTCGCCAAGATCGGCGGGCTGGATGAGGTGCCGGACGAGACGACGATTCTCAACTTCCGCCATCTGTTGGAGCAGCACGATTTGGCGCGCAAGCTGTTCAATCGGGTCAACGCGCACCTGTCGCGCAAGGGGCAGAGCTTGCGCGGCGGGACGATCGTGGACGCCACGATCATCGCTGCGCCCAGCTCGACCAAGAACAAGGATGGCGAGCGCGATCCGGAGATGCACCAAACCAAGAAGGGCAACCAGTACTACTTCGGGATGAAGGCGCACATCGGGGTGGACGATGACTCCGGGCTGGTGCACCACGTGGAGTGCACGGCGGCCAACGTGGCCGATATCACACAAGCGCACAAGCTGCTGCACGGCAAGGAGGACACGCTGTGCGCGGACAGCGGCTACACCGGGCTTGAGAAACGCGAGGAGATGAAGCGCAAGCGCAAACTGCGCTACCTGATCGCGGAGAAGCCCTCGAAGCTGAAGCAGATTAAGAACAAGCGCGAACTGAAGTTGGCCAAGCGCTGGGAGCACACAAAAGCCAGCCTGCGTGCAAAGGTGGAACACCCGTTTCGGGTGATCAAGCGCCAGTTTGGCTACGTCAAGGTGCGCTATCGCGGTTTGGCGAAGAACACCGCACAGATGCTGATGCTGTGTGCGCTGTCGAATCTGTGGCTGAAGCGCAAAGAGTTCATTACCGCCGCGGGGTAGGTGCGCCCGTAATCGGGACGATACCCCGAAAAAGCGCCAAAAACGGCGAAAAACCGAGGATCTGAGCGCGGTCACCGCGACCGATATGGCTTACCACATCCTCCGATCGCGTTGTTCAGACCTTCCCTAACACGTCAATGACCTCGCATCGGGCGGCGGCAGCGCTTACCTCACGCGGTTCTGCGTTTGCAAGATCGGCAAGGGCGTACAGGCTTCACCTGACTGCGGCGGATGGCGCTCAGCGACGCGCCCTAAGTTGCTTTGCAGGGACCTCCACTAGGGAAACTCTGAACAATCCATCGTGATCTGCCACAATCGATCAACGACCCGAGTAGACGATTTCGATGCAGCTGACCTTCGGCGACGCGGAGTACAACGGCAAGCGCAAGCGGACGCGGCGTGAGGTGTTCTTGGCCGAGATGGACCAGGTCGTGCCGTGGAAGGACCTGCTGGCGCTGATCGAGCCGCACTACCCGAAGTCGGGGCAGCCGGGGCGACAGCCGTATCGGCTGGAGACCATGCTGCGCATCCACTTTTTGCAGCAGTGGTATGCACTGAGCGATCCATCGGCGGAAGAAGCGCTGTACGACACGGTGTCGATGCGCCGTTTCGCCAAGATCGGCGGGCTGGATGAGGTGCCGGACGAGACGACGATTCTCAACTTCCGCCATCTGTTGGAGCAGCACGATTTGGCGCGCAAGCTGTTCAATCGGGTCAACGCGCACCTGTCGCGCAAGGGGCAGAGCTTGCGCGGCGGGACGATCGTGGACGCCACGATCATCGCTGCGCCCAGCTCGACCAAGAACAAGGATGGCGAGCGCGATCCGGAGATGCACCAAACCAAGAAGGGCAACCAGTACTACTTCGGGATGAAGGCGCACATCGGGGTGGACGATGACTCCGGGCTGGTGCACCACGTGGAGTGCACGGCGGCCAACGTGGCCGATATCACACAAGCGCACAAGCTGCTGCACGGCAAGGAGGACACGCTGTGCGCGGACAGCGGCTACACCGGGCTTGAGAAACGCGAGGAGATGAAGCGCAAGCGCAAACTGCGCTACCTGATCGCGGAGAAGCCCTCGAAGCTGAAGCAGATTAAGAACAAGCGCGAACTGAAGTTGGCCAAGCGCTGGGAGCACACAAAAGCCAGCCTGCGTGCAAAGGTGGAACACCCGTTTCGGGTGATCAAGCGCCAGTTTGGCTACGTCAGGTGCGCTATCGCGGTTTGGCGAAGAACACCGCACAGAT
Organism: Xanthomonas sp. NCPPB 3569; assembly: GCF_041475645.2. Lineage (NCBI taxonomy): Bacteria > Pseudomonadati > Pseudomonadota > Gammaproteobacteria > Lysobacterales > Lysobacteraceae > Xanthomonas > Xanthomonas sp. NCPPB 3569. The sequence goes on along the minus strand of NZ_CM192969.1, from coordinate 1,582,081 downwards.
GCTGATGCTGTTTGCGCTGTCGAATCTGTGGCTGAAGCGCAAAGAGTTCATTACCGCCGCGGGGTAGGTGCGCCCGTAATCGGGACGATACCCCGAAAAAGCGCCAAAAACGGCGAAAAACCGAGGATCTGAGCGCGGTCACCGCGACCGATATGGCTTACCACATCCTCCGATCGCGTTGTTCAGTCGCTGAGGCGGATATGGGGCACGCGCTGGTCGCCTGCGTGGTCGTGGGCGCCGGGTAATGGGTGTAGCTGACAGTGCATTGGCGCGGGCGGCGCGCGCGGCGGGGTGCGCGTTGACTCAACATGTCCGCTCCTTGGACTAGCGAATTTGAACCCATTCGACGCACTGATGAGTGGTGCGCGCCAAAGGTTCGTCAGCCTCGCCACGCGGGAAGAGCTCTACGCGCATGCCTGGGCGTTGAAAAATATCGCTCATCCATCGTCCATCCTCGACAAGATTGCGCTGCCGCGAGAAACCCATTTTCTCAAGGTGCGCCGCAAATGCCTCGAAGTCGATCTGGCAGATATCCGACATAGAGGGAGAGGCTTCTGGCGGGTTAGGCAGGAACAGGAACTCGAACCACGCACCCTTTACTTCGGTTTTGTTGACACCAAACCCGTAGTTCCAGTCTCGGGTCAGCACTCCGCTGGCACCGAACCGCTCGGAACCATCATCGCGATGCTTTACCGACTGGCCCATTGCTCGAGACACATGGTCGGCAGTGAACGATTCAATGCTGGCACTTGTGCGAATCAACTCCAGTACCCGCTCCAATGCTTCCTGCGCGGTACGTGGTCCACCTTTGGAAGGATCTGCAGGTACGTGATCGGCTGAGGAACGCATGGCAGATGTCTCCGTGACGGTTGCCGGGGCTGGGGTGGCCGCCGTGTGGGCGCATGCGCCCAGGGCGAGGGTGGCGAGCAAGGCGTAGAGGGCGCGCGCGATCATGAAGCGTCCGTTGTGCGCTGGTGTGGCTGCGACGCTAGTGGCATCCGGCACCGAGGTCAATCGCAAGGGGTCTGGCAGCCGCAGCATCATCGCCGCACGCTGCGCGCCTTGGCCGGCACCTCCCCCGGCGGCAACACCTCCATCAGCAGCTGCCCTTCGCTCGCGGTGATGCGCAGCTTGGTGCCGATGGCAAAGCCCAGTTGTTCCAGCCATAGGCCGCTGAGGCGGACGTGGGGCACGTGCTGGTCGCCGGCGTGGTCGTGGGCGCCGGGGTAATGGGTGTAGCTGACGGTGCATTGGCGCGGGCGGCGGGCGCGGCGGGGTGCGCGTAGCGTGCCGGGGCCTTGCGGGAAGGCGTCCGGGTCGGGCGGCAGCATCGGTGGCAGCTTGGTGCGGTCGGGTTCCACCACAACCCACTGCACCCGCTTGGGTGGCGCGGGGCGCGTACGCGTGCGGGTGGGCCGTGTGCTGGCAGATGCCATGGGTGGGCGACGGCGTGTCATGGCGCCTCCGGGCGATGGCGGGTGATGGATCGTAAGCTCCCCTGTCAAGCAGACACCTTAAAAGTAGACCTTCTGGTGTGTTGATCGCGGTACTCAGGGGGCGTTTGGCCGCCGAGCGAGTCATGGGGCCGCTGTTCGTTGTAATCGATCATCCACCAATGGGTGGCTTCGCGGATATCGTCGAGGCGGGTGAAAAGGTGCTGGTCGGGCACTTCTTCCCGGAATGTTCGGTTCAAATAAAGGTTCCGGATTCACTTCTTTCAGCAAGTCCTGAGTCAAGCGAAGCATCGCCGACCAGTTCAGTTCGATCGAAGAAGGTTGCGAGACAACGCCATGGCCAGCCACAGCGACAGTGCGAGCGTTCGCAACAGGAAAGACGTCATGCGACGAGACCCCGCGGTAAACAACCGCGCACACACGACAGTGTCGTCGTGGCGAACGCTATAGCCCGGCCGTCACCGGACCATCACGCCCATACCACCACGCGGCAGGCATGGGCGCGACACGCTAGCGCCTAGAACTTATAGGTCAGCCCCAGGTATGCCAGCCGGCCTGCGTAGCCGCCGGTGTAGAAGCGGGCGCGGGTGTCGTCGCCCAGGTGCGAGCGGGATTCCTGCTTGGTCAGGTTCAGCACCGAGGCAGTGAGGCTGAGCGCCGGGGTGATGTTGTAGGCCGCGTTGACATCGATCTGGTAGTACGGCTCCTCAAAGATGTTCAACCCGTTGACCAGGCCTTGCACCAGCTCACCGCGGCGGTTGTACGAGGCGCGCAGCAGCAGGCTGTCGGTCTCGTAGAACACGGTGAGGTTGGTCTGGTTTTTGGCGCTGCCCGGCATGGAGGTCTTGCCGGCCTCGGTCCCGTCTTCCAGTCGCACCGCGGCCTTGCTGGCATCGTTGTAGGTGTAGTTGAACTGCACACCAAGGCCGAACGGCAGCGTGTGCTGTGCGTAGAGCTCTACACCCTGCGAGACCGCGTCCTGGCCGCCGGCCTGGGTGCTGTAGTTCTGCACGGTGACCGGTTGCCCGTCGACCATCATGTTGACGTCGCTGATCACGTCGACCGCGAAGTTCTCCACGTTCTTGCGGAACAGCCCCACACCCGCCACCGAACCCGGGTGGAAATACCATTCCAGCCCCAGGTCGAACTGGGTGGCCTTGTACGGCTCCAGGTTCTTGTTGCTGCCCGAGCCGTACCAGCCCTGCTCGCTGGCACCGCCGGTCAGGCGCCGGTCGGCCACGTACTCGGGACTGTAAAACTCCAGGCTGCCGGGCGCGGCGATGTCGTTGTAGCTGGGGCGTGCGATCACTTTGGAAGCTGCCGCGCGCAGCAACAGGTTTTCGGTCAGGTCGTAGGCCAGGTTGAAACTCGGCAGCACGTCGGTGTAGTTGCGGTCCAGCCCGCTCACCACGAACGACTCGGTGCGTTGCACGCTGTCGGCCAACCGCCAGTAGCCTTCGGTGCCGCAATAGGTGTCGGCCGGGGCGCCGCCGGGGCTGGCAGCGCCCTGCTGGCAGGCCAGCGGATTGCCGTCGGCGCCGTCGAAGAAGTAGTCGTTGTAGGCGGTCACCTTGTCGGTGGACTCGGCACGCTGGCCGGTGCGCGCCACCCGCACGCCGACGTTGCCGCGCAGCCGTTCGGTGTGGAAGTTGAGCTGCAGGTAGCTGGAATAGATCTCTTCGTCGACGTTGTAGACGAAGTTGTCTTCGCTACGGGTCTGCATCGCGCCGTAGGTTTGGTTCAAGTAGTCGATGTAGCCCGGGAAGTTGATCGCCGGGAACGCGCTGGCGTTGATTCCACCGGCCAGGTTGTCCTGCGCGAACAGCAGGCCCGGCGAGAACTGCGTGGCAATGGCATTGCAGCGCCCATTCCAATAACGGTTGTCGTAGTCGCCCGGGTCGGTGCCCGGGCACACCCAGTAGTTGTTGCCGGTACTGCGGTGGATGCCGCCGTCGCGACGTTTGATGCCGAACTGCAGTGAGTCGAAGAAATTGCCATCCATATGCCAGGTGGTATCGATCTGCGCGTACTGCTGCTGATTGGTGTTGCGGGTCCAGGACGAGCCGGTCGAGCCCAGGTCGACCTGCAGGATGCCGTCGCGCAGGTTCTGCATCAGCTCCGGCGAGAAGGTCATGGACGGTGTGCCGGTCAGGTCCCAGGCGCTGGCGAAGTTGCCGTTGGTCCAGCTGCCATCGGCGTTCTGCAAGCGCGGCTTGATCGGCAGGGAAAACTGCAGCTCCGGCCCGCCCTTGGCCCAGGTGCGGCCAGCCTTGAACGCCACGTCCACCTGCTCGCCACGCCATTCGCCGCCCAGGTCCACCGTCTGCGACTGCGATTTTTCGATGTTGTAGCTGCCGGTGATCTGCGGCGTCGGCACGGTGCAGTCGTCCGAGCCCCAGCCGCCAGGCGGCAGGCCGGCCGCGGCGGCTTCGGCCTCGCTGCAGTAGTAGGTCTTGCCCGGACGCAGGCTGTAGGCGGCGCCAGTGACAATCGTGCCGCTGGGATCGAACTGCAGCCGGTCGAGCAGGCGCCCGCCGCGCCAGTTGCCGTCGCCGAAGTAGCGCGCGATGTTCCACTCGGGAATCTTGATGGTATTGGTCTGCGAGTCCTGCGACAGGTCGAAGCGGAAGTAGTTCGCGGTCAGGGTCAGGTCGTCGGTGGGCTTGAACTGCAAGGTCAGTTGCCCGCCCTTGCGCTCGCGCTCCTCGCGTTTGGCGCCCAGGCTCACTGCCGTCGGCATCATGAAACCGGTGGCGTAGTCGCCGTCCTGGTTCCAGAAACCGGTACCGCCCCACCAGTTGGCATTGAAGTCCGACGGATTACCGTTCACGTCGACCGCCGGGCCGCCTTCGTCGCGTCCGTACCACTGCCAGCTCTCGGTACTGGCATCGAGTGTCCGTGCAGTGCGCTTCTGCTGCGTGTAGCCAACGAAGACACCAAAGCGGTTGTCCTTGTCGTGCCACGAGTACGAACCGGAGAACTGGCCGTCGGTCTTCTTGCTGGTATCGGACCAGGTGCCCTCGGCGGAGACGAAGCCGGAGTTTGGCTCCAGTTCCAGCGGGCGCCGCGTCTGCAGGATCACCGTGCCGCCGATGCCGCCTTCGTCGATGCGCGCTTCCGGGGTCTTGTACAACTCCGCGCTGCCGAGCAGGTTCGACGGCAGCAGCGTGTAGTTGAACGAGCGCGTCGGGTCGCCGTTGGACTCGGCGGTGGCGATGTAGTTGCCGTTCAATTCGGTCAGCACCAGCTCCGAGGACAGGCCGCGCACGCTGACGTTCTTGCCTTCGCCACCGTCGCGGCTGATGACCACGCCGGGCACGCGCTGCAGCGCGTCGGCCACGTTCTTGTCGGGGAACTTGCCCACGTCCTCGGCGGTGATCACATCGACCACGGCGTTGGCGTTGCGCTTCTGCTCCAGGCTCTTCTCAATCGCGTAGCGGTAGCCGGTCACCGTCACCGCGTCCAGGTCCGTGGCCTGCAACGCGGCCTGGCCCGTGGGCGCCGGCGTGCCGTCGGCCTGCTGGGCGGAGACGTGGGTGGAGGCGGCGCTTGCCAACAAGGCGATGGCGATGCCGGCCGACAGCGTGCTGCGGTTGCGTGCGAATGGCGTGCAGTTCATTTCGATCGTGCTCTCCCAATAGTGATCGGCCTCGGCGGCTTTGTATCGATCCAACGATCGGACAAGAACGCCGCGCGAAGTAACGCAAAATGTCCGGCACCGTTGCGGCGCCCGGTTTCCCTCGGTCTTCTCTCCCCTTGCGCGCGGATGCAATTAGATCGTTCTAATGCAGGGGGAACCTAAGTAGCACAGCGCCTGCGCCAGCGCATTCTGCCGCGCAGCAGGCCCGCGGCGTTGCAAGCGCTCGATTGCGGTCGGGCTCGCCACGCTTGCGCGCGGCACGGTACAGCCTGTCTGCGGCAGCAGCAGCTTGGTCGCGACGCGCAAAACGTCCTCGCCCGCAGCCAGGCGCAAGCGGCTTATCGCGGCGCCTGCGCGCGCTTGATCATTCACAACCGAGCTCAGCGAGAAGCAGGGTCAACCTGCGTGTCGGTACCTCTTGTACATGGCCACTGCACGTCGCTTGCCGGCTATCGCCATTACAGGGATGTGCGGTGATGGCGAGTTATCAAGAATGTCGCAGAGTCGAAGAGACGGTTCCCGGCCGCGCTCGCGCTCGTCAGCGAAGCCGGGGACCGAGCGCTGCGCCTGGACGTACCCTCACCCCAACCCCTCTCCCGCAGGAGAGGGGCTCAACACCGCGCAGGCCGTGCGTTTGCTCTGCCCTCCTAAAAAGCAGGGCCAACGCTAGGTATCGCTGAGTTCATCGAGACTTTTCCGACCCAGAACCGATCCGCGGCCGCGCGTACCGCCCGCAACCGAGCCGGCAATTGAAGACCCCTCCTCCAAAACGACAACTTTCTGGCGCGCCAACCGGGCGCATCTATCAAGTCCGCCGGGCCTGGGCCGATACCGCATGCATGGACAGACTCAGCGTAATCGGACTGGTGCTGGCGATCGTGGCGATCGTGGGCGGCAGCGTGTTGAAAGGTGCCGGCATTTCGTCGCTATGGTCGCCGGCTGCCTTCGTGATCGTCATTGTCGGCACGGTGGCCGCAATCCTGCTGCACACCTCGCCGGCGGTTTTCCGGCGCGCGTTCAAGATCCTGCGCTGGGTGATCCAGCCGCCGGCCAGCGACCGCCCGCAACTGGTGTCGCGTATCGTCGAGTGGAGCAATATCGCCCGTCGCCAGGGCCTGCTGGGCCTGGAAGACCAATTGCCGCGTCAGGACGATGCCTTCCTGCGCAAGGGCCTGCAGATGCTGGTCGATGGCGTGGAGCCGGAAGCCATGCGCAACATGCTCGAGATCGAGGTGGACAACCAGGAGCGTCAGGATCTTGCCGCGGCCAAGGTGTTCGAGGGCATGGGCATCTATGCCCCCACGCTGGGCATCATCGGCGCGGTGCTGGGCCTGATGGCGGTGATGAAGAACCTGGCCGACCCGGCCATGCTCGGGCACGGCATCGCGGCGGCCTTCACCGCGACGATCTACGGCATCGCCTCGGCCAACCTGCTGTTCCTGCCGGTCGCCGCCAAGCTCAAGAGCGTGATCCATTGCAGCACCAACGAGCGCGAAATGGCGATCGAAGGCCTGATCGCCATCGCCCAGGGCGAGAACCCGCGCAACATCGAATCGAAATTGGCAGGCTACTTGCATTAGCGCGTTATGGCCCGTCGTCGCAAACACCACGAAGAACATGGCAACCACGAAGCGTGGGCGATTCCGTATGCCGATCTGATGACGCTGCTGCTGGCGTTCTTCGTGGTGATGTACGCCATCTCCTCGCTCAACGAGGGCAAATACAAGGTCATGGCGCAGGCGCTGACCAGCGCCTTCGGCGGCTCGTCGAACAAGGCCAGCCCGGTGCAGCTGGGCAAGACCCAGACCCTGGGCGCCGATTACGACCGCCCATCCGTGATCAAGGCCGGGGCGCCGATGGCTGCCTCCAACCGCCCGACCGACCCTACCCTGCTGCCGTCGATGGCCGCGCAGATGCGCATGCCGGTGTCGCTGCGCAACCAGGCGCAACTGGCGCGCGCACAGCGGCAAATGGATGCAGTGGAGCAACAGCTGAGCAAAACGTTGGCCCCGCTGATCGACAAGCAACTCATCACCATCCGCCGCAACGATCTGTGGATCGAGGTGGAGATCAACAGCGACATCCTGTTCGGCACCGGCTCGGCCACCCTGGCCGGCGGCGCGCGCGGGACGCTGTCCACGCTGGCCTCGGTGCTGCGCGATGCGCCCAATGGCGTGCGCGTGGAGGGCTATACCGACAACCAGCCGATCGCGACCGCCCAATTTCCCTCCAACTGGGAACTGTCGGCGGCGCGTGCGGCCAGCGTGGTGCACCTGTTCGCCGACGACGGCATCGCCCCGCAACGATTGGCGATGGTGGGCTATGGAGAATTCCGCGCACGTGCCGATAACAGCACTGAGGCGGGACGGAATGCGAACCGGCGTGTGGTGTTGATCATCCTCGCTGACTCGGCTGGCTCACTCGCACCCGATCCGCCATCGCAATTAAATGCGACCGCCGCCGGGGCGCCCAAGCTTCCCAAGTCTGACGGCGGCCAAACGGCCGTCACCACCGAAAGCGGCACAAGTTCCGTCCCCGCCGTAATTCAAGGAGTGCAGTGACATGCGTATCTGGGCAATCGCCAACCAAAAGGGCGGCGTCGGCAAGACCACCACGACGCTGGCATTGGGTCGCGGCCTGGCCGCGCTCGGCCACCGCGTCTTGTTGATCGACCTCGATCCGCACTCCTCGCTCACCCGCGCGTTCGGCGTGGCGGTCGACCCGCCGCCGCGCGGGGTGCTGGACCTGTTCGGCACCCCGCCGAGCGATCTGGCCAGCCTGGCGCATGAGAGCAGCATTCCAGGCCTGTCGTACGTGTGCGCGCAGGCCGCATTGGCCACGCTGGAACGCCGCAGCGCCAACCAGCCCGGCCTGGGCCTGGCGTTGCAGAACGCCATGACCCGGCATGCCGGCCAGCACGACTACATCCTGCTGGACTGCCCACCCACCCTGGGCCTGCTGATGATCAACGCCCTGGCCGCCTGCGACCGCGTGGTGGTGCCGACCCAGGCCGAGCCGCTTGCCCTGCATGGTCTGGCCAGCATGGTACGCACGGCCGACATGGTGCAGCGTTCGCGCCGCCGCGAGCTGCCGGTGTCGATCCTGCCCACGCTGTTCGACCGCCGCACCCGCGCCGGCAACGAAACGCTCAAGGAAATGCAGACCACCTACGGCCCGGTGGTGTGGGAAGACGCCGTTCCGATGGACACCCGTATTTGCAATGCCGCCGCACTCACCGTTCCCGCCACCGGCGGCGACTATCAGGGCCGCGGCCTGTCCGCCTATCGCCGCGCGCTGGATTGGGTGCTGGCCGATGACGCGATGCGTATGGAGCAAGCCGCATGAGCAACCCCACCGCCAACGGTGAATTGGACGATTATCTGGAAGGCCTGCTGCACGATGCGGGCGTGGAGATCGTCGCCCCGCCTGCGGCCGCCGCAGCCACGGTCGAAACGCCGGCACTTGCGCATGCCGATCTCGCGCTGGCCGAGCCGCCGGTCGAGACTGCTGCAGCTCCCGAAGCCGCCACCGTCTCCGAGGCCGCCACTTCCAATGCGATTGCCGCGGTGCGCAGCGCCGATGCGATCGCCGCCGATTTCCTGGCCGAAATGGATGCCGATCCGGCGTTCGCACCGCCGGTCAAGGCCGCGCCCAGCGCCGCCGACATCGCCGCCGACTTCCTGGCCGAAATGGATGCCGACCCGGCCTTCGCTCCGCCGGTCAAGGCCGCGCCCAGCGCCGCCGACATCGCCGCCGACTTCCTGGCCGAAATGGATGCCGACCCGGCCTTCGCTCCGCCGGTCGAGGCCGCGCCCAGCGCCGCCGACATCGCTGCCGACTTCCTGGCCGAAATGGATGCCGACCCGGCGTTCGCCCCGCCGGTCAAGGCCGCGCCCAGCGCCGCCGACATCGCTGCCGACTTCCTGGCCGAAATGGATGCCGATCCGGCGTTCGGAACCGCGCCCACTGCAGTGGACCTGATCACCGCCGATCTGCTGGCAGAAATGGATGCCGACCCCGCCTTCGGGCTGGAGGCCGCACCGGTCGCGGTGCCTGCACCCGCCCCGGCCCCGGCGCCCGCCCCGGCCCCCCGTGCAGCACCGGCGCCGGCACGCGCGCCGGCACCGACCGGGCTGCAGGCACTGCTGGCGCCCGGCCAGGCCGACAAGATTCACGCCGAACGCCGCGCCAGCGAACGCAGCACCCGCTGGCTGCGTCTGCGCTGCGGCGAACAGACCTATGCGCTGGAATTGCTCAAGGTGCAGGAAGTGGTGTTGCCGGTGCCGCTGCTGCCGCTGCGCGGCACGCCCAGCGCCATGCTGGGCATCATGAACCTGCGCGGCCAGGTGGTCCCGGTGATCGATCTGGGCATCCACCTGGGCTCATCGCCGGTGGACATGGACCTGCAGACCCGCGTGGTGGTGCTGGAAGAAAACGGCGAAACCATGGGCCTGCGCGTGTCGGCCGTGGAAGACGTCACCAGCCTCACCGATCAGCAGATCGAGCCGCCGGACAACGCGCGCCTGTGCCGCATCTACAACAACTTGTTCCGCGGTGTGGCACGTCTGGGCCATCAGCCGATGATCCTGCTCGATGCCACCCATCTGCTGCATTGATGCGCGCCTAGCTTGCTCGCACCTGCACGCACGACGATTCACCGTTAAAGCTTTTCCGCCCCCCGCCGTTAGTACGCATAGAACCATCCGTTCGGAGCAACAATGAGCACAGTGACATTGGGTGAGGATCTCGGCATCGAGACCAGCGCCGACCTCAAGCAAAAGCTTGCCGGATTCCTCACCCAGGACGGCGACCTGGTGCTTGATGCCGGTGAAGTCCGGCGCATCCACACCGCCAGCGTGCAGTTGCTCTGCGCCTTTGTGCAAAGCCGCCGCCAGGCCGGCCTGCACACCGAATTCGATGGCTGCAACGACACTTTTAGGGATGCAGCGCGTCTGCTCGGCGTCACCGACGCGCTCGGACTCCCCGCATCCAATGACAACCTGAAATCTGTGGAGAACGCCGCATGAGCGCACGTATCTTGGTGGTGGACGATTCGGCGTCGATGCGCCAGATGGTCTCTTTCGCCCTCACCTCTGCCGGCTTTGCCGTCGAAGAAGCCGAAGACGGCGCCGTTGCGCTGGGCCGCGCGAAGGGCCAGCGCTTCAATGCGGTGGTCACCGACGTGAACATGCCCAACATGGACGGCATCTCGCTGATCCGCGAGCTGCGCCAGCTGCCGGACTACAAGTTCACCCCGATGCTCATGCTCACCACCGAGTCGGCGGCCGACAAGAAGTCCGAAGGCAAGGCGGCCGGCGCGACCGGCTGGCTGGTCAAGCCGTTCAACCCCGAACAGCTGATCGCCACCGTGCAGAAAGTTCTCGGTTAAACCCTCCTCGCTTCAGCTTCGGATTTCACGCCCATGAGCATGGACCTGCAACGTTTCCACGCCACCTTTTTCGAGGAAAGCCGTGAAGGGCTCGACGCGATGGAGGCCGGGCTGCTGTCGCTTGAAGAAGGCAACCGCGACCCGGAAATCATCAACTCGGTGTTCCGCGCCGCGCACTCGATCAAGGGCGGCGCCGCCACCTTCGGTTTCGACGCCGTCGCCGGGCTGACCCACGTGCTGGAGACGCTGCTGGACGAGCTGCGCTCCAACAAGCGCCAGCTCGAGCCCAATGCGGTCGATGCCATGCTGGGCTCGGTCGACGTGCTGCGCGCCCTGTTGCGCGAAGCCGAACACGGCACCCCGGCCGACCCGGCTGCGGTCAAGGCCGTGCACACCCGCTTGAATGCCGTGCTCGCTGGCGAAGCACCGGCGGCCGCGGCGGTCGCCAAGCCGAAGGAAGAAGAACCCGAAGCCTGGCACATCGGTTTCACCCCAGCGCCGTCGCTGTTCATGAGCGGCAACGACCCGTTGCGCATCATCCGCGAGCTCGAACACCTGGGCCCGCTGCAGATCGCCGCGCGTCTGGAGCGCATGCCGGGCTTTGAAAACATCGACCCGCTGGAAGCCTATCTGGCGTGGGACCTGGGCCTGATCGGCAAGATTCCGCGCAGCAAGATCGAAGACACCTTTGCCTGGGTGGTGGACGACTGCGAGCTGGACATCCGCCCGATGGCCGTGCCCGGCCCGCCGCCGAGCCTGGCCGTGGACGCTCCGGCTGCCGCACCGGTTGCAGCGGTCGCTGCCGCACCGAGTGCCGTTGCCGAACCTGCCGCCGCCGCGGCGACACCGGCCAAGGCCGCCGCTGCCGAAGCTGAAAGCTCGATCCGCGTCAGCGTCGACAAGGTCGATGCCTTGATCAACCTGGTCGGCGAGCTGGTGATTACCCAGGCCATGCTCAAGCAGGTCTCCACCGGCCTGGACCCGGCGCATGCCGAACAGCTGTTCGCCGGACTGGATCTGCTCGAGCGCAATACCCGCGATCTGCAGGAAGCGGTCATCGGCGTGCGCATGCTGCCCGTCGATGCCGTGTTCCGGCGCTTCCCGCGCCTGGTGCGCGACCTCTCCAGCCGCCTCGGCAAGCAGGTGCGCCTGCGCACCATTGGCGAAAGCACCGAGCTGGACAAGGGGCTGATCGAAAAGATCGCCGATCCGTTGGTGCACCTGGTGCGCAACTCGATCGACCACGGCCTGGAAATGCCCGATGCGCGCCGCGCCTCCGGCAAGGACGAAACCGGCACGATTACCCTGGCGGCCTCGCACCAGGGCGGCCACATCGTCATCGAAGTCAGCGACGACGGCCGTGGCCTCAATCGCGCCAAGATCCTGGAAAAAGCGGCCGAGCGCGGCATCGCCGTGCCGGACAACCCGACCGATGCGCAAGTGTGGGACTTGATCTTCGCACCGGGCTTCTCCACCGCCGATGCGGTGACCGACCTGTCCGGTCGTGGCGTGGGCATGGACGTGGTCCGCCGCAACATCCAGGGCCTGGGTGGCGAAGTGCAGCTGGAAAGCAACGCCGGCAGCGGTACCCGCGTGTTGATCCGTCTGCCGCTGACCCTGGCCATTCTGGACGGCATGACCGTCTCTGTCGCCGGCGAAACCCTGATCCTGCCGCTGTCCTACGTGCTCGAAGCCCTGCAGCCGGCACCGGAAGACGTCCGCGCGATGGCCGGCGACGGTCGGGTGCTGCGGGTGCGTGGCGAATATCTGCCCATCCTCTCGCTCACCAACTACTACGGCTTCGGCGGGCAGCAGTCCTCCAAGGAATCGCTGGTGGTGGTGGTCGAAGGCGACGGCCAGAAGATCGCGCTGGAAGTGGATGAGTTGCTCGGCCAGCAGCAGGTGGTGGTCAAGAACATCGAGAACAATTACCGGCGCATTCCGGGCGTTTCCGGCGCCACCATCCTCGGCGATGGGCGGGTGTCGCTGATCGTGGACATCGGTGGCCTGGTGCGCTCGCTCAAGGTGCCGCAAGCCGCGTAATGCACTCGCCGCGGCCAGGATGCCGCGGCGCAATGCCCCACCACGCCATCGATGCACGATGGGTGCTGGGGCGATCGCCGGCCGTATGGGGACTGCCGGCATCAGCAACACCCGTCCGGCCCGACACGACCGGCGGGAGATTCTGGCCCTTTGTCCGGATCTTTCGACTCTGCCATCGTCACTCGCCCAACCACTGACGGGCGCCCACGAGGCCAGTCGTTCTCTGCAATACGAGAAGACCGCTATGAACTGGTTCCGTAATCTTGCCGTCGCCCGCAAGTTGGCCGTGGCGTTTTCCTTTACCGCATTGATCACCTTGGGCCTGGGTGGGTTTGCGCTTGTGCGGATGCAATCGAGCGCACATCTGTTGCGCGAGATCGGCACCGTGTGGGCACCGGCCGTGCAGCAACTGAGCGAAATGCGCGCACTGCTCGGCGAATTCCGCACCTATGAACTTGCCCAGCTGGCGCATGCCGACGATCCGAAGGCGGTGCAGAATTATTTCGAACGCATGGACAAGGCGCGCGCCGACGTCGCGACGGCGCAGGACGCCTACGCCAAGACCACCACCGCAGGCAGGGAGACCGAGTTGTACGACGAGGTCAAACTGAAACTGGCCGCTTACTACAAGGCCAACGCCGCACTCAGCGCCGCGATGCGTGCCGGCGATCTGGTCACTGCCAATCGCGTTTCCGATGAGCAATCGCGTCCGGCGCGGCGCGACCTGTTCGCAAAGTTGGTGGAACTGACCAAGTTCAACGTCGCCCACATGGACAGCGAGATCGCGCAGGCCGAGGCAACCTACCAGCGTTCGGTGCAAGTGATGCTCGTGGCGATGGCGCTGTTCGTGCTGCTGGCTGCATTTGCCGGCTGGTTCATCGCCCGCAGCATCGCAGGCCCGCTCGCTCGCGCCACGCGGGTGGCCAGTGCCATCGCACAGGGCAAACTGGACAACGCCATCCACGTCGACAGCCGCGACGAAGCCGGGCAACTGCTGCACAGCATGGAAGGCATGCAGCGGCAACTGCAGGCCGTGCTCGCAGCGCAATCGGAAATGGCCCAGCGCCACGACGCCGGCCAGATCAGCTACCGGATGGATCACGATGCGTTTCCAGGCGACTACGGCACCATGGTGCGCGACACCAATAGCCTGGTCGGCTCGCATATCGCGGTCAAGATGAAGCTCGCACAGATCATGTCGCACTATGCGATCGGCGACTTCAGTCAGGACATGGACCGCCTGCCCGGCGAAAAGGCCGTGCTCAGTTCCACCATGGATACCGTCAAGACCAACCTGTCGGCGATGAACAGCGAGATCAAGCTGTTGGCGCAGGCTGCTGCCAACGGCGACTTCAGCGTGCGCGGCGACACACAGCGCTTCCAGTACGATTTCCAGGCGATGGTGGAGAGCCTCAACCAGCTGATGGCCACCGCCGATGCCAACCTCGGCGCGCTGTCCAAGCTGTTGCAGGCCATTGCCGCAGGCGATCTCACCGAGCGCATGCAAGGCCAGTTCAATGGCGTGTTCGCCCGGATGCGCGACGATGCCAATACCACCACCGCGCAACTTGCCGATATCGTCGGGCGCATCCAGCACGCCAGCTTGTCGATCAATACCGCGGCCAGCGAGATTGCCGCCGGTAACAACGACCTGTCGCAGCGCACCGAACAACAGGCTGCGAATCTGGAAGAAACCGCTGCGTCGATGGAGGAGCTCACCTCCACCGTCCGCCAGAATGCCGAGCATGCACGCCAGGCCAACCAACTCGCCATCGGCGCGGCCACGGTGGCCTCGCAAGGCGGCAGCGTGGTGGCGCAGGTGGTGACCACCATGTCCGGCATCGAGGTGTCGTCGAAGAAGATCGCCGACATCATCAGCGTCATCGATGGCATTGCGTTCCAGACCAATATCCTGGCATTGAATGCCGCGGTGGAAGCGGCACGCGCCGGCGAACAGGGCCGTGGTTTTGCCGTCGTTGCATCGGAAGTGCGCACGCTGGCACAGCGTTCGGCCGGTGCGGCCAAGGAAATCAAGCACCTGATCGACGACTCGGTGAGCAAGGTCGCCGAAGGCTCGGTCCTGGTGGACCAGGCCGGCAAGACCATGGCCGACATCGTCGCCAGCGTGCAGCGCGTCACCGACATCATGGGTGAGATTTCTGCCGCCTCGCAGGAACAGTCGGCCGGGATCGAGCAGGTCAACCTCACCGTCACCCAGATGGACGAAGCCACCCAGCAGAACGCCGCATTGGTGGAAGAAGCCACGGCCGCGGCACGTGCGATGGAAGAGCAAGCCGGTCAGCTGTCCGATGCGGTGTCGATCTTCAAGGTGCAGCAGGTCGCTGCCGTGGCGCCTGCAGCCAAACGCCCCGCTCCACCGCGTCTGGCCACCGCGAAGCCAGGCGTTGCCAAACCGAACACGACCAAGCGCGCACCCGCACCGGCCGGTGTCGCGGCCAAAGCCAAAACCACAGCAACGCCACGCCCGGTGACTGCCGCAGCCGCCAATGGCGATTCGAGCTGGCAGGAGTTCTGACCGCAACCTCTGCGTGGAGCAGGCGAAGGCGACCAACATGAGCAAGCCCCGGCAGCGATGTCGGGGCTTTTTCGGCGAGAAAACTCTGCTCAGGCGTTTTCGCGTGTCGTTGTCGACAGCTTGCGGTTGGGCGCGTGCGGCGGCTTGGGTCACCTCATCCGGCGCTGCGCGCCAGCTTCTCCCGCAGGAGAAGGAAGTCGCTGCGACGTCCATGCAAGTGTGCCGCTGGTCGAAAATCGGTCAAGCGCAGGCGTTTGCGGCCGATACAGCAAGCACTGAGGGCCGCATCGCCCGCGCTAGATCGAAGGACGTCCGCATGCACACCGCCAACTCCAACCGCTCTGCCCGCACCGTGCTGGGCTGTGTGTTCACCGCCGCGCTGGTGGCTGCCGGCGTCTCGTTACCGCCCTCTTTCGCCGCCCCGGCAGCGCCGGTGTCGGTGCTTCTGGACAATGTGCCTGTTACCGCATTGCAGTCGCTGGCGGTGGATCTGGCGCAGCTGCGCGACGATCAGCGTGCACAGCTTGCTGCCAGACACGATGCGGCGCGTATCGAAGCCTACGACGAGCGTCTGGGCAATCTGCACCAGCGGATCGCACGGCATGCCGGCTACTTCCAGGCCTCCGCGCCGCAGGGCGAGCAGGCACGCAAATTCGCGCTGGTGCAGCAGCAGCTAGGCAAGTATCTGGCACAGCACCGCCAGGCCAATCGCGCCCTGCACGAGGGCGACCTGCAATACGCACAAGCCTTGTCGCTGGGCCATAGCGGCGATACCCGCCAGGTCTTGTGGACCGAACTGCAGAGCCTGCAACAATCGGTCGCCAGCGTGAACGTTGCGCAGCGCAACTGAGCCGCTGCAGTCAGCCCGAACGTGGCCACGCAGCGACCGGGCAGCATCGCGATCAGCGCGCTCCACGTCGCGCTGAACCATTACGCCTTCTGCGGCTGAGGTCATCAGCGAGGCGACTGCACAAACGCCGGGCCCACCCGCCGGTGCCGTTCACACCATGCCCGATGCTCGGTGCTGCATGCGCAGCCACTCCACCAGGACGCTAAGCGCTCCCGCCACACTGCCTGACGGATTCGCCAGGCAGATATGAGCCGCTCAATGCGCGCCGAAAGTGCCAGCCGCCACTGCGCGCGCGGTCGGCAATGACGTCACCGCATGTCTTCCAGGCACTGCCTGGTCCGCTGTCATGCCCAGCACGCTGCCACTGCGCCGAGGACGCAACGCGCCGTGTCAGCGCGTTAACGCACTAGCAAAGGCAGACCATTCGCACGTCGACGTCGCCACCAATCGTGCGTCCGCCGTGTCGTGTCAACTCAACATTTTCGCGGTCAGGTCGCTATTCGACTTACACCGGTCACATTCCTTTGCTGGATATCTGCCATGACGCTGAAGACCACGGTTGCAAGAACGCTGGCCAATGTGCCGCTCAAGCGCAAGTTTTTCGCCCAGACCGCCCTGGTTGCGCTGGGCATCATTGCGTTGGCGGTGATCGCCGCACGCATGCAGTACGTCGACCTGACCGATACGCGCCGCGATGGTCTCAAGAGCCAGATCGAGATGGCGATTGCGGTGGTCAATGGCTATGCCGAACGCGCCGAAAAGGGCGAGATCGACGTGGAGACCGCCAAGAAGAGTGCGCTGCACACCCTGTCGACCATGCGCGCACGTGGCGGTGTGGATTACATCTACGTCACCGACCAGGCGCCGACGATGCTGATGCACCCCACCCGCCCGGACCTGGTCGGCAAGCCGTTGAGCGATGTGCTCAGCCCGGACGGCAAGCGCGTGTTTCCAGCGTTCGTCACCGCAGCGCAGGCCGGCGGCGGCTATGTCGACTACACCTGGGCCAAGCCAGGGCAGAAGGATCCGGTGCAGAAAACCTCGTACGCGGCGCTGTACAAGCCGTGGGGCTGGGTGATCGGCACCGGCGTGTACCTGGACGACACCCAATCGCAGGCGCTGGTTTTCACCGGCATCGTTGCGCTCGCCGGTGGCGCCCTGGTGCTGATCAACCTGCTGGTAGGCTGGATGATCGGCAACTCCATCCTGGAGCCGGTATCGCGTGCCCTGGCGGCCATCAAGGGGGTGGCGCGCGGCGACCTGAGCGTGCGCACCGCCGAGCACGGCACCGATGAAATCGGCCAGATGCTCAAGGCCACCGACGAGATGGTTCACACCCTGGAACGCTTCTCCGCACAGACCAAGGTGATGGTGCACATGCATGCCGGCGACGATGTCACCCACCGCATGCCGACCGATTTCCCGGGCGTCTACGGCGAGCTGGCCAGCGGCATCAACACGATGATCTTCGAGCACCTGGATGCCATCGTCGATGCGATCGGCATCCTCAACGAGTATGCGCAAGGCGACCTGTCGCGCAATGCCGCGCGCCTGCCCGGCACCCGTGCGGTGCTGCACGAAGCGATGGATGCGGCCAAGGCCAGCCTGCTGGCGATCAACACCGAGATCAAACGCCTGGCCCAGGCCGCGGCCAACGGCGACTTCAGTCAACGCGGCGATGCCACGCGCTTCAAGCACGACTCGGCGCGCATGATCCACGACCTCAACACGATGATGGAGGTCAGCGACCGCAACCTGGGCAAGCTGTCCGAGCTGCTGGCATCCCTGGCCGAAGGCGACCTCACCGCGCGCCTGGATGGCCAGTACCATGGCGTGTTCGCGCGCATGCGCGACGACGCCAATGCCACGGCCACCCAGCTGGCCGGCATCGTGGGGCGCATCCAGCAGGCGGCCAGTTCCATCACCGGCTCGGCCAGCGAAATCGCCGCTGGCAACAACGATCTGTCGCAGCGCACCGAACAGCAGGCCGCCAACCTGGAAGAAACCGCCGCCTCGATGGAGGAGCTCACCTCCACCGTCAAGCAGAATGCCGAGAGCGCGCGCCAGGCCAACCAGTTGGCGATCGGCGCCGCCAACGTGGCCTCGCAGGGCGGCCAGGTGGTGAGCCAGGTGGTGGACACCATGTCCGGTATCCAGACCTCGTCCAGGAAGATCGCCGAGATCATCAGCGTCATCGATGGCATCGCCTTCCAGACCAATATCCTGGCGTTGAATGCCGCGGTGGAAGCCGCACGTGCCGGCGAACAAGGCCGCGGATTCGCGGTGGTCGCTTCGGAAGTACGCACGCTGGCCCAGCGGTCGGCCAGCGCGGCCAAGGAGATCAAGCACCTCATCGACGATTCGGTGGGCAAGGTGTCCGAGGGCTCGCTGCTGGTGGATCAGGCCGGCAAGACCATGGCCGAGATCGTCTCTTCGGTGCAGCGCGTCACCGACATCATGAGCGAAATTTCTGCCGCCTCGCAGGAACAGTCGGCCGGCATCGAACAGGTCAACCTCACCGTCACCCAGATGGACGAGAGCACCCAGCAGAACGCGGCCCTGGTGGAAGAAGCCACCGCCGCGGCCAATGCCATGCAGCAGCAGGCGCAGCAGCTGGATGAAGCGGTGTCCAGCTTCCGGATCGTTGCTGCCGCCTCCAACCCGTTTGGCCATGCAGGCGCACGCGCGCCGGCGCGGGTTGCGCTGGCCGCCTACTGATCGCACATGCCCCGCCCTGGCGGGGTTGCCTTTTCCGCGTTCCCTTCACTTCTCCCTTTCGCAACGACGCCCATGACCTCGCCTTCCACCCACTCACGTTTCAGCGGACGCCTGGCGTACCGCCTGATGTTCGGTACGGCGGTCATTGCGTCGCTGTGCTTCGGTCTGACCGCGGCCATCACCTATTGGCAAAGCAGTCGCGCATTGAGCGCCTCTGCGCAGGCCACGATGCAAAACGCCGCGCGCTACCAGGCCGAGCAGATCGGTAGCGACCTGGGCCAGGCGTTGACGACCGGCCAATCGCTGGCCACCACCTTGCTGGTGCAACGCGCCAATGGCGGCATCAGCCGCGACAGTGCCGCGGCAGTGGTGCACGACCAATTGCTGGATCACCCCGAATGGGTCGGCATGGGCACCTTGTGGGAGCCGCAGGCCTTCGATGGCAAGGACAGCGCATTCGCCAATGCCAAGGGCCACGACGCCACCGGCCGCTTCATGACCTACTGGGGGCGCAGCGACCAGACCCTGGTCCGCGAACCGCTCACCGATTACGAAACCCCCGGCCTGGGCGACTGGAATCTGAAACCGCGTGCGCTGCTGCGGCAGACCGTGGCCGAACCCTACGATTACAAGATCGGCGGCAAGACCGTGCTGATGACCACCTTGTCCACGCCGATTCTGCAGGACGGCAAGTATCTGGGCGCGGTGACCGTGGACGTGGCATTGGCGGCCCTGCAGCAGCGCCTTGGCGCCTTGCGCCCGATGCAGGACGGTTACGTCGAACTGCTCTCGCCCGCCGGCGTGGTGCTGGCATCGCACGACACCGCGCGCATCGGCAAGCAGGTCACCGACGCACGCCACCGCAGCATGCTGGAGGCGATCAAGGCCGGCAAGGACGCGCTGGATTTCAGCCCCGATGCAAACGGTGCGGTCAGCGCCTACGTTCCGCTACAGATCGGCAAGGCGCAGGAGCGCTTCGCGCTGGGCGTGGTGGTGCCGTATGCCACGATCATGCAGCAGGCGCATCACCTGCTGTGGACCATCCTTGCGGTCGGCCTTGGCTCGGCGCTGGTGCTCAGCGTGGCATTGTTCGCGCTGCTGCGTCGCCAAGTGGTGCGGCCGCTGGAGGCCGCCGCGCACGTGGCCGATGCGATCGCCTCGGGCAAGCTCGACAACCAGATCACCGTGCAGCGCCAGGACGAAGTGGGCCGCCTGATGGGCGCCATGCAACGCATGCAGGGCGACCTGCGCGAGCGCATCGAGCGCGATGCGCAGGTGGCCAACGAAAACCTGCACATCCGCACCGCGCTGGAACATTCGGAAATGGAAGTGCTGCTGGCCGACGAACAGCACAACGCGGTGTTCATCACCCAGGCGCTGCACGCTTCCTTCAAGCAGGGCGAGCCCGCGTTCCATGCCAAGGGCCAGACCGGCTTCAGTGCCGATGCGGTGGTCGGCAAGCCGATCGACTACGTGTTCGGCAACGACAGCGAAGGCACTGCGCGTACACAGCGTCTGCGGCAGCTGCAGTCCACCACCACCGAGCGCTACCGCTTCGGGCCGGTGACACTGGATCTGACCATGACCCCGCTGTATGCCCCTGATGGCCGTCGTAGCGGCAGCATGCTGCTGTGGCGCAATATCAGCGCCGAAGTGAGCACCCAACAGGAAGTGGCCGAACTGGTGCAGTCCGCCTTGATGGGCGATTTCGGCCAGCGCCTGGCGCTGGAAGACAAGCATGGGTTCTATCTGGAATTCGGCCGCCAGCTCAATGGCCTGCTGGAAACCACCTCGCTGAGCCTGGAGCGGATTTCCAGTCTGCTCAGTGCGCTGGCCGAAGGCGACCTCACCGCCCGCATGGACGGCGACTTCCAGGGCGTGTTCGCCCGCATGCGCGACGATGCCAATGCCACGGTGGCGCAGCTCACCGGCATTGTCTCCGGCATTCAGACTTCGGCCACGCACATCAGCGCAGCCGCAAGCGAAATTGCCGCCGGCAACAACGATCTTTCCCAACGCACCGAACAACAGGCCGCCAATCTGGAAGAAACCGCGGCCTCGATGGAGGAACTCACCTCCACCGTCAAACAGAATGCCGAGCATGCGCGTCAGGCCAACCAGCTGGCCATCGGCGCAGCCGACGTGGCCTCGCACGGCGGCTCGGTGGTGGCGCAGGTCGTCACCACGATGTCCGGCATCGAGACCTCGTCCAAGAAGATCGCAGAGATCATCAGCGTCATCGACGGGATCGCGTTCCAGACCAACATCCTGGCCTTGAATGCCGCCGTCGAAGCGGCGCGTGCCGGCGAGCAAGGCCGCGGATTTGCCGTGGTCGCCTCCGAGGTACGCACGCTGGCGCAGCGTTCGGCTGGTGCTGCCAAAGAGATCAAGCACCTGATCGACGATTCGGTGAGCAAGGTGGAACAAGGCGCGTCGCTGGTGCAGCAGGCCGGCACCACGATGAGCGAGATCGTCGCCAGCGTGCAGCGCGTCACCGACATCATGGGCGAAATCTCCGCCGCTTCGCAGGAGCAATCGTCCGGCATCGAGCAGGTCAATCTCACCGTGACGCAGATGGATGAAGCCACGCAGCAGAATGCCGCGTTGGTGGAAGAAGCCACTGCCGCAGCGCGTGCGATGGAAGAACAGGCGGGCCAGCTGACCGAGGCGGTGGCGGTCTTCAAGCTCCACCATGCGGTCAAACCCGTGCCGACTGCGTCCACTGGCAGACCAGCGGTGCGCGCGGCAGTCACCACCAAGCCGGCACCTGAGCGCGGCAAGCGCGCGGCGACACCGCTGCGTCATGCCGTGGGCAAGTCCTCCGGGACTCCCGGTCACGACAGCCAGTGGCAGGATTTCTGACCGCCCCGTACCACGTGGATTGCAAGCGAACACTAGCGTCGTCGTAAGCACGCAGCATCACTTGCATTCCACAGCTGCATCCACCGCGGCGCGTCATCGGCGCGCTGTACGTGCCCTGCCCCTTCCGCTCGTCCGACGCGCATCAAGAATCATGCGGCGTTGCCGTTAGTGTGGATGACATCGACTGCCTGCGCCCCACCGCAGCAGCCGGTCCAGCAATCCATGCGTGCTGTGGCAGCCAACGCAGCCAGCGCATGCATCCGGATATGTGTTTCCGCACGTTGCCACGCAAGGGATGCCATGAAGCCGTCTGTTATCGCCAGCTGTTTTGTGCTGTTGGGTGCGATGGGTCATGCCCGCGCCGAAGACCCGATCGCGACCGACCGCCCGGATTTCGTGGAATCCAGCCTCACCGTCGGCGACCGCCGCGTGCAGGTGGAAACCAGCGTCGCGTGGGAACGCGATGACGCGGTGGATGCGTATTCCACACCCACGCTCCTGCGCTACGGCCTGGGCCAGACCTGGGAATTGCGGCTGGAAACCGATGGCTGGCAGCGCATCGACCTGCCCGGCGATGCGCAGGTGAGCGGCATGTCCGACGTCTCGCTTGGCATCAAGCATCACCTGGCCAGCTCCGACGCTGGCAAGACCTCGCTGGCCTGGTTGCTGCATGTGGACCTGCCCAGCGGCGCGCAGGCGTTGCGCGGCCATGGTGCACGCCCCTCGTTCCGCCTGGTGGCCGAATGGGAGCTCAGCGACAGTATTTCCGCGGGCATGATGCCCGGCGTGATCTGGGACGACGATGGCCAGGGCAACCGATATACCGCCGGCATCTTCGGCGCGGTTCTTGGCAAGGCCTGGAATGACCGCGTGCGCTCGTTCGTCGAAGTGGCGTTGCCGCAGATCGCCAAGAGCGACGATGGCGGCACTGTCGCCCTGCTCGATGTCGGCTCGGCCTGGCTGCTGAGCAACGACGTCCAACTGGACGCGGTCTACAGCCGCGGACTCAACGACCGCTCACCGGATCACGCGCTCGGCGTGGGCCTGTCTTTCCGCTTCTGACACGGGTTGCACCATGAAGATCATGCATATGCTGGGCGTCCTGGTGCTGGTGGCCGCTTTGGCGCTGCTCGCCCTGGGTGGCGTGGGCTATAACGGCCAACGCGGCCTGCTCGATGCGATCGCCGCACAGGTCATTTCCTCCGATGCGCTGCGCAACCACATGCAGGCGGACATGATGCACGACGCCCTGCGCGGCGATGTCACCGCAGCGTTGCTTGCTGCCTCCACGAAAGACGATAAGGCAGTTGCAGCCGCACGCACCGCACTGGGCGAACATGCCGGCGAATTCCGCCAATCGCTGGCTGCCAACCGCAAACTGCCGCTGGCCGCTGCGTTGCGCAGCGATCTGGATGCGGTGACGCCGGCGCTGCAGGCCTATATCGCCTCTGCCGACCAGGTGGTGAAAGCTGCCGAAACGCATGCGGACAGCGCAGCGGCTTACGCGGATTTCAACGACAAGTTCAGCCAGCTCGAAACCCGCATGGGCACCATCAGCGAGCGCATCCTGGCCTTGAACGAGGCCAGCCGCCGCCAGGCCGAGCAATACAGCCACCGGGTGATGTGGCAGCAAGGTAGCGCCGTGGTGCTGGCGTTCGTGTGCCTGGCGCTGGGGGCCGGCTGGATTCTGCGCTCGGTGTTCGGCCTGCTTGGCGGCGAGCCGCAGCTGGCCATGGCAGCTGCGCAGCACATCGCCGAAGGCCGCCTGGATCAACCGATTCCGGTCGCCGCAAAGCACTCGCGCAGCCTGATGGCCGCCCTGGCGCGCATGCAGCGCGACCTGCGCGAGCGCCTTGAGCGCGAGCGCAGCATCGCGGCCGAAAACCTGCGCATCCGTACCGCGCTGGATAACGCATCCACCGGCATGTACATCGCCGACCCGGATCTCACCATCATCTATACCAATAGTGCGCTGCAAAACCTGCTGCACACCTACGCAGACGATATCCAGGCCTGCGCGCCCGCGTTCAAGCGCACCGCCAACCTGGTCGGCCAACCGGTCTCGCTGCTGGAGGTGGGCAACGCACAGGACGCGGAGATCTATCAGCGTCTGGACCGCCAGGGCGCTGCCCAACGCGAGGTGCAGTACCGCACCACCTGCATCGCACAGAACGTTTCGGCAATTCGCGACGAGGCCGGCGCGCACCTGGGCTTTGTCTGCGAGTGGCGCGACCGCACGGCGGAGGCGCGCGTGGAAATCGACGTTGCCGACGTGCTGCGTAGCGCCGCTGCCGGCGATCTTTCCAAGCGCATCGACAGTAGCGGAAAACAAGGCTTTTTCCTGCAACTGGCGCAACAGCTCAATGCCTTGCTCGATGCCAATGCGGTCAGCATCGCCGAAGTGTCGCGCCTGCTCAGCGCACTGGCCGACGGCGACCTGAGTGCGCGCATGCAGGGCCAGTTCCATGGCGTTTTCGCCACGATGCGCGACGACGCCAATACCACCGCCGAGCAGCTGGCGCTGGTGATCGGGCGCATCCAGCAGGCCGCCGGCAGCATTCATACTGCCTCCAGCGAAATCGCCGCCGGCAACAACGACCTGTCGCAGCGCACCGAACAACAGGCGGCCAATCTGGAAGAGACTGCCGCCTCGATGGAGGAGCTCACCTCCACCGTCAAACAGAATGCCGAGAGCGCACGCCAGGCCAACCAGCTGGCGATCGGTGCCGCTGGCGTGGCGTCGCAGGGCGGCGCGGTGGTGGCGCAGGTGGTCACCACCATGTCCGGCATCGAAGTCTCATCGAAGAAGATCGCCGAGATCATCAGCGTGATCGACGGCATCGCGTTCCAGACCAACATCCTGGCGCTCAACGCCGCCGTGGAAGCGGCGCGTGCCGGCGAACAGGGCCGCGGTTTTGCCGTGGTGGCCTCCGAGGTGCGCACGCTGGCGCAGCGCTCGGCCGGTGCCGCAAAAGAGATCAAACACTTGATCGACGATTCGGTGAGCAAGGTCGCCGAGGGCTCGCAACTGGTGCATCAGGCCGGCACCACCATGGCCGATATCGTCGCCAGCGTGCAGCGCGTCACCGACATCATGGGCGAGATCGCCGCCGCCTCGCAGGAACAGTCGTCGGGCATCGAGCAGGTCAACCTCACCATCACCCAGATGGATGAGGCGACCCAGCAGAACGCCGCATTGGTGGAAGAAGCCACTGCCGCGGCGCGCACCATGGAAGACCAGGCCAGCCAGCTGGCGCACGCAGTGTCGCGCTTTACTCTGGCCGATGCGCCGCCGTCGCAGACTGCAACGCCTGCGCCGACAAAGCCCGCTGTGGTCGCAGTTGCGCGGGCACACAAACCCAGTACGCGTTCGCTGAACGCGCGCAAGCCGGCAGTGAACGCACCCGCGGCCACCGCCGGCAACGACAGCCAGTGGCAGGATTTTTGAGCAAGGGCGGTGCGCAACGGCGGCCGGATCTGGCGCTGTGACGCATCGCGCTGTTTGGCGGTCCTGCAACTGGGCAACATCGCCGCAAGACCAGCGTTGCGGCGTTAGGGCCTAACGGGCCGGCGTTTGCCTGCCTGTTAATACTTCACAACTAAAGAACTTGGCGTTTCGGCCGTTAGCTTGCTGGATAACGACGCTAAGCAATGCTCCGGAGCAAGTGATGAATAAGTTCAACGACTGGCCAATCCGCCGCAAACTGATGTTTGCCTTCTGCCTGAGTGCCGTGCTCACCGCATTACTGGGCGGCTTGGGTTTTTCGCGCATGAAGCAGATGCAGAGCGAAACCACCTTGATCAACCAGGACGTGGTGCCGGTATTGAGCCGCCTGTCCGAGTTGCGCGGTTTTGCCGGCGAGTTCCGTGTCTACGAAGTGGGCCAGTTCCTCAATCTGGAAGACCCGGAGCGCTACGCGTATTTCTTCAAGCGCATGGATGAAATCCAGGCCAAGTACGCCGACACGCAGAAGCAGCTGGACGCCAAGATCGATGCGGCATCGCCGTTGAAGGCCGAGTACGCCAAGCTCACCGATGCCAGCGCACGCTATTTCGCGGCCAACCAGCAGCTGCGCAAGCTCTATGCAGAGCCCGACCGCGCCGCTGCGATGGAGTTTTCGCGCAAGCAGTCGGGCGAGATCCGCAAGGAACTGTTCGCCTCGGTGGACAAGCTGTATGCACAGCAGTCCAAGGCGCTGGGCGACATGGTGACTGCCAGCGCCAGCTCGTTCAAGCTGACCAGCGCGGTGCTGCTGATCGGCACCTTGTTGATGGCGGCCTTGTCGGTGACCTTCGGTTGGTTGATCGCACGCAGCATCACCAGCCCGCTTGCCAAGGCGCTAGGCGCCATCCAGGCGGTTTCGCGCGGCGATCTGGGCGTACAGGTCGGCAGGAC
The DNA here is from genome assembly GCF_041475645.2 of Xanthomonas sp. NCPPB 3569. Lineage (NCBI taxonomy): Bacteria > Pseudomonadati > Pseudomonadota > Gammaproteobacteria > Lysobacterales > Lysobacteraceae > Xanthomonas > Xanthomonas sp. NCPPB 3569. Next base: position 1,556,193 of record NZ_CM192969.1, on the reverse strand, counting down.
CAGCAAGGACGAAATCGGCCAGATGCTGGAGGCCACCGGTGGCATGACCCAGATGCTGCGCCGTTTCTCCGACGAAACCGCGCGCATGTCGCACCTGCATGCCGCCGAAGACATCACCCACCGCATGCCGGAAGATTTCCCCGGCGTGTACGGCAACCTTGCCACCGGCATCAATACGATGATCTTCGAGCATCTCGACGCCATCGTCGATGCGGTGCGCATCCTCAATCAATATGCACAGGGCGACCTGAGCGAAGATGCGCGGCGCCTGCCGGCCAGCCGCGCGGTGCTGCATGAGGCGATGGACGCAGCCAAGGCCAGCTTGTTGTCGATCAACACCGAGATCAAGCACCTGGCGCAGGCGGCGGCCTCCGGCGACTTCAGTGCGCGCGGCGATGCGCAGCGCTTCAAGTACGACTTCGCCGTGATGGTGTCGGATCTGAACTCGATGATGGAAGTCAGCGACCGCAACCTGGGCAAGCTGTCGCAGCTGCTCGGCGCCGTGGCCGATGGCGACCTGACCGCGCGCATGGACGGGCAATTCCACGGTGTATTCGCACGGCTGCGCGACGACGCCAACGCGACCACCCAGCGCCTGACCGACATCGTGGGCCGCATCAAGCACTCCACCCTGGCCATCAACACGGCCGCCGGCGAGATTGCCGCCGGCAACCAGGATCTGTCGCAGCGCACCGAACAACAGGCCGCCAACCTGGAAGAAACCGCGGCCTCGATGGAAGAGCTCACCTCCACCGTCAAGCAGAACGCCGAGCATGCGCGTCAGGCCAACCAGCTCGCCATCGGCGCAGCAGGCGTGGCATCGCACGGCGGCAACGTGGTCGGCCAGGTGGTCACCACCATGTCCGGCATCGAAACCTCGTCCAAGAAGATCGCCGAAATCATCAGCGTCATCGACGGCATCGCCTTCCAGACCAACATCCTGGCGTTGAATGCCGCGGTGGAAGCGGCGCGCGCCGGCGAGCAGGGCCGTGGCTTTGCCGTGGTGGCCTCGGAAGTACGCACGCTGGCGCAGCGCTCGGCCAGTGCAGCGAAGGAGATCAAGGGGCTGATCGACGACTCGGTGAGCAAGGTGGCCGAAGGCTCGGCGCTGGTGAATCAAGCCGGCAGCACCATGGCCGAGATCGTCTCTTCGGTGCAGCGCGTCACCGACATCATGAGCGAAATCTCCGCAGCATCGCAGGAACAGTCGGCCGGCATCGAGCAGGTCAACCAGACCGTCACCCACATGGACGAGGCCACCCAGCAGAACGCCGCATTGGTGGAAGAAGCCACCGCCGCTGCACGCTCGATGGAAGAGCAGGCGCAGCAGCTCACCGAAGCGGTGGCGCAGTTCCGCCTCTCGGCCGAACTGGAAGCGGTCACCCGCGCAACGCCGGTGGTACGCCAGATCGCCGCCAAGCGCCCGGTTGCGGCCAGCACGCCGGCCATCAAGCCGCAGGCTGCGCGTCCGGCGGGCCGGGCCGCAGTGGCAGTGGCGCCGTCCAATGAATCCGATTGGTCCGAGTTCTAACAGCGGCAAGACGGCCGCGCTCGCCGCCAGGTGAGCGCGGCCTTTACACAGGATGGCAAGTGCTCCATGTGCACTGCGGGTGCATCGCCCTTCCGCGGCTGGCACCTGCTGGTGGTGGACTCGCCATCGCTTCGAGCGCCACCTGCGCCGAATAGTGCCCCCCAATGCAAGCCGCGCTCTCTGGAGCGCGGCTTTTTTATTGCGTCGCAGGGCCAGATAAACCCATCAACGCACCAAACAGATTATCGGTATACATTTTATAAATGTATAAACAAACTGACGGTAGCGCCCGCATTATCCATTAAATATCCAGATGACCTCGATTTAATGATTCAATGGCTTATTTCACGAGCCTAAATTGAGTTATATTTTTTTTGATATCGAGGTATTCAGCAGCTGCGTTCAAGCGCCGTTACTGGGCATAGCGAGACGTCAGACCGCGACTGACTGGCGTTACCGCACCGCTTGCTTTCATCGCGTAACCCTTGCCAGGAACCCTGTCATGACCTCACTTCTTCAACGTTACAACGTCGGCCCACGGCTAGCGGCCGCCTTCGCTGTTCTGATCGTGCTGTCGGGCCTGATCGCCTTGATCGGTTATCGCGGATTGACCTCGGCACGCGCGTTGGTCGACGGCATCGTGAACCAGAACATGGCCAAGGTCCGCCTGTCCAACGACATGATGAACGCCAATTTCATTATCGGGACGCAACTGCGCAATCTTGTGTTGCCGACCAGCGATGAAGAGAATCGCCAGTTCGTCGCCAAGATCCAGTCTGCGCGTGCCGACTACACCAAAGCGCGCGAGGCGTTGTATGCCATGCCGGCCTCGGAGCAAGGCAAGATCTTGCGTGCAGAAATCGATGCGCGCCGCACCGAAGTCAAGGGTTTCAATGACAAGGTCATGGATCTGGTGATGACCGGTCACAGCGACGAAGCACTTCCCTTTTTGCTGAACAAGGCGGCGCCCGCCATGCAGGTCTGGCAGGACCGCATTGCCGAAAACATTGCCCTGCAGGAAAAGCAGGCAGCCGATGCATCGGCTATGGCATTCAAGTCGATGGACGACTCGCGCAAGCTGCTGATCGGCGGCTCGCTGCTGGTCGTGCTGTTGAGCGGCGCCCTGGGCGTGCTGATCACCCGTAGCCTGACCCAGCCGTTGCGCCGCGCCACCTGCGCTGCAGAATCCATCGCCGGCGGCCAGCTGGATAACGACGTCGACACCCATTTCAACGACGAAGCCGGGCGCCTGCTCAAGGCGATGAGCAAGATGCAACAGCAGTTGCGCAACCTGCTCAGCGCGCAGACCGACATGGCCCGTCGCCACGATGAAGGCCAGATCAGCTACCGCATCGATGCCGAGGCGTTCCCGGGCGACTACGGCCGCATGGTCAGCGATACCAACAATCTGGTCGCATCGCATATCGCGGTGAAGATGAAGCTTGCGCAGATCATGGGCCGCTACGCCATCGGCGATCTCAGCGAAGACATGGACAAGCTGCCCGGCGAAAAGGCCGTGCTCACCGACACCATGGCACAGGTCAAATCCAATCTGTCGGCGATGAACACCGAGATCAAGCACCTGGCGACATCGGCGGCCAATGGCGACTTCAGCGCCCGCGGCGATGCCGAGCGTTTCCAGTACGACTTCCGCGTGATGGTGGAAAGCCTCAACACCTTGATGGCCACCGCAGACGGCAACCTGCAATCGCTCTCTGGCTTGTTGCAGTCGATTGCTGCCGGCGACCTTACCGCCCGCATGAGCGGCGAGTTCCACGGCGTGTTTGCGCAGATGCGCGACGACGCCAATGCCACCGCCACCCAGCTGGCCGAAATCGTCAGCGGCATCAAGGCCTCGGCCACGTCGATCAGGGGCGCGGCAAGCGAAATCGCCGCCGGCAATCAAGACCTGTCGCAGCGCACCGAACAGCAGGCCGCCAACCTGGAAGAAACCGCGGCCTCGATGGAAGAGCTCACCTCCACCGTCAAGCAGAACGCCGAAAGCGCACGCCAGGCCAACCAGCTCGCCATCGGCGCGGCCAGCGTCGCCTCACAGGGCGGCGAGATCGTCAGCAAGGTGGTCGGCACCATGAGCGGGATCGAAGCCTCGTCCAAGAAGATCGCCGACATCATCTCCGTCATCGACGGCATCGCGTTCCAGACCAATATCCTGGCCTTGAACGCGGCAGTGGAAGCCGCACGCGCCGGCGAACAGGGCCGCGGCTTTGCGGTCGTGGCTTCGGAAGTGCGCACGTTGGCGCAACGTTCCTCCGGCGCAGCAAAGGAGATCAAGGACCTGATCGACGACTCCGTGCAGCGGGTGGCCGAAGGCTCGGTGCTGGTGCACAGCGCCGGCACCACCATGGGCGAGATCGTGGCCAGCGTGCAGCGCGTCACCGACATCATGGGCGAGATCTCTGCGGCCTCGCAGGAGCAGTCTGCCGGGATCGAGCAGGTCAACCAGACCGTGACCAGCATGGACGAAACCACCCAGCAGAACGCTGCGCTGGTGGAAGAAGCCACCGCCGCCGCACGCGCGATGGAAGAACAAGCCCAGCAACTGACCGAAGCGGTGGCGCTGTTCCGGCTGTCGGCCGACATGGAAACGGTCACCCGCACCGCACCGGCGGTGCGCCAGATTGCCGCCAAGCGTCCGGTTGCGGCCAGCAAGCCTGCGATCAAGCCGCCTGTCGCACGCCCGACGGCGCGCCCCGCTGCCGTGTCGGTCGCAGCCGACGCGTCCAATTGGGCCGAATTCTAGGACCGGCCCAGGAACCGCACTAGACACCGCGCTCGCAACGAGCGCGGTGTTTTTTTTATGTGCAGTGCTGCCGGCACCAGGCGCATCGCCAGGGCACCGCGCGGGTCGCTGCAGCATGACGGCATCGGTCTTGCGCACGCGCTCAACCGCCTCTGGCGGAGCCTGCACTGACACCCTGCCCCGGCGTTGCATGCGCCTTATCGGACGGTGCTGCCCTCACCAGCAGCCCACATCGGTAGAGCCCGGTTTTTTTGAACATAAACGCCATCGAAATTGCGTGATGAGTGTGTGACGAAACCCTTCGGTCGAGCGTGGTTGCGCCGCTAGCTATGTCAGCAACGAGGCACCCATGCGAGCGCCAAAACGCCTCACTGCACCGCGCCAACGCACGGCCGATCACGGGGGGCCGAACGGGTGGCTCCCACTACTCAGATTGTTAACAGCTCAAGGCACATTCGATGAAACAGCTAAGTCTTTCGACACAACTGGCACTGGGCTTTGGCACAGTCGTTCTTGTGCTCTTGATCGTCGCAGCAGTAGGGCTTCATGGGCAGTCCCAGCTGTCGGACGCGGTGGCCATGAACGACCACACCTACCAAGTGATCGGCACCGGCCGCGCCATGTCCATTGCCACGGTCAATATCGAGACGGGCGCGCGCGGCTTTCTGCTGTCCGGGCAGGAAACGCATCTCACCCCCTACAACAAGGGCAAGGCGCAGTTCGAACAGGAATTCACCAACGCCAAGACGTTGACCGCCGACAATCCGGTGCAGCAGGAACGCCTGCAGCGCCTGCATGCGTCATACGAGCAGTTCATGGGCTTTGAGGACAATCTGATCGCGCTGCGCGGCAAAACCAGCGACACCGATCTGTCCGCCTTGCTCACGCAGTTCAAGGCCGGCCATGAACGCGTGGCGATGGGGCAGATCCGCCAGCACCTGGCCGACTTCGAAGCGCAGGAAAACCAGTTGCTGGTCAAGCGCAGCGCGACATTGGCCGCCGCAAAGGCCCGCAGCCGTTGGTCGATGATTGTCGGCAGCGGCATCGCCGTGCTGGTGGCGCTGGTCAGCGGCGGGTTGATCCGTCGTCGCCTGATCAACCGCCTCGGCACCGCTTCGCAGGTGGCCGATTCCATCGCGGCTGGCAATCTGTCGATCAGCGTGGACGGCAGCGGCACCGACGAGACCGGCCGTCTGCTCGCCAGCATGAGCAAGATGCAGCAGCAGTTGCAGAAGGTCTTGCATGGCCAGCAGGAAATGAAGCGCCGGCACGATCAGGGCGAGCTGAACTTCCGCCTGGACGAGGCAGCGTTTCCTGGCGACTACGCCACCATCGTGCGCGGCAACAACGACCTGGCCGCCTCGCATGTGGCCGTGATGATGCGCTTGGCGCAGATCATGGGCCAATACGCGATCGGCGACCTGCGCGAAGACATGGAAGCGCTGCCCGGCGACAAGGCCGTGCTCAGCGACACCATGGCCAAGGTCAAGGGCAACCTGTCTTCGGTCAATCACGCCATCAAGCATCTTTCCCAATGCGCGGCCAATGGCGACTTCAGCGCCCGCGGCGATGCCGACAACTTCCAGCACGACTTCCGGGTGATGGTGGAAAGCCTCAATACCCTCATGGCCACCGCCGACGGCAACCTGCAGTCGCTTTCGGGCCTGTTGCAGGCGATCGCGGCCGGCGATCTCACCGCCCGCATGAGCGGCGAGTTCCACGGCGTGTTCGCGCAGATGCGCGACGATGCCAATGCCACCGCCGTGCAGCTGGCCGAGATCGTCACCGGCATCAAGGCATCGGCCATCTCGATCAAGGGTGCCGCCAGCGAGATCGCTGCCGGCAACAGCGACCTGTCGCAGCGCACCGAACAGCAGGCCGCCAGCCTGGAGGAAACTGCCGCTTCGATGGAAGAGCTCACCTCCACCGTCAAGCAGAACGCCGAAAGCGCACGCCAGGCCAACCAGCTCGCCATCGGCGCGGCCGGCGTGGCCACCCAGGGCGGCGAGATTGTCGGCCAGGTGGTCGAGACCATGGCCGGGATCGAAGCTTCGTCCAAGAAGATCGCCGACATCATCTCCGTCATCGACGGCATCGCCTTCCAGACCAATATCCTGGCCTTGAACGCGGCGGTGGAAGCGGCACGTGCCGGCGAGCAGGGCCGCGGCTTCGCCGTGGTGGCGTCTGAAGTGCGTACGTTGGCCCAGCGCTCTTCCGGCGCCGCCAAGGAGATCAAGGACCTGATTGCCGACTCGGTCGAACGAGTGGCCGCCGGTTCGGTGCTGGTCAACACCGCTGGCAAGACCATGGGCGAGCTGGTGACCAGCGTGCAGCGGGTCACCGACATCATGGGCGAGATTTCCGCGGCCTCGCAGGAACAGTCGGCCGGGATCGAACAGGTCAACCAGACCGTCACCCAGATGGACGAAACCACCCAACAGAACGCCGCGCTGGTGGAAGAAGCCACTGCCGCCGCGCGCTCGCTGGAAGAACAGGCGGTTGGGTTGACCGAAGCCGTGGCGGTGTTCAAGACCGAGCAAGGCACCACCAGCACTGCCCGCACGGCATCACTCGCCAAGGCGGCGCCGGCTGTGCGCGCCAAGCTGACCTCGATCGGCGGTACCGCTGCCGCCAAGCCGCGCGCGGTTGCGGCATCGACGACCGTCGAGACCAGCTGGCAGGAGTTCTGACCGGCACGCACTGGCGTCGGTGGGAATGCACACCGACGCCAGTGCGCCAGGCAACCGCTCCATACATCAGTCGTTGCAACACGCAGGGCCCGAGCCAGCACATGCAACCCGCATGCGCGAGCTCGGGCCCTCATTGCATTGGCGGCCCCGCTGGCGATGGGCCAGACCGCTGCGCCCTGGCTGGCGTCGACTTCCAACTCGAACCGCCAAGGCGACACTCGGCCGCAGCCGATCCCGCCGGCACGCATCGGCTCACCTGCCCCCTGTCTGATCGGTCGCTTCGCAAAGACCAACTGGAACGCCAGCCGCGTGCCGGCACTGGCGCCACGACCGGCATGCACGTCGGGCGCCCTTCCCTGCGCACGCGCGTTCATCGCCGCGGCACCTCACCCGGCATGGCCTTGCATCGGCAAACGTCGCTGCCCGCTTCCGTGAATGATGCCAGCTATAACAAACGCTAAATAGCGAGCTCAAGTATACGACCGGGTCGCCGCTACCTGCCCTGCAATCGGGACGGAGCCGACGCGGGCTACCAGTGCCAGCGCCGGGCGTCATGCAGCCGTCCTAGCTTGCAGCGGATGCCGACCGTGATCGTGAGGCCGCCGCCGTTGCCTCGAACCGCCTCCTTCTCCTCCTTCCCGGCAGGTATGTTTCATGATCGGCTTTCTCCAACGCTATAACGTCGGCACCCGCCTTTCGGCCGCATTCGGCTTTCTGATCCTGCTCTCCTGCGGCCTGGTGGCCGCTGGCCTGATGACCCTGGCGCAAGCGCGCGGGCGCATGGAGTCGATCGTCAAACGCAACATGACGATCCTGGAATATGTCGGCGAGATGCGCAGCGCCAGTGCGGACATTGCAATCAACCTACGCAACATCGTGCTGCCGACCACGCAGGAAGAGAACATCGGCTTCGCAAAGATCGTCGAGCAGCAGCGGCAGTACTACAGCGACATCCACGACAAGCTGTACGCCATTCCGCCGTCCGACGCCAATGGCGCAGCAATGCGTCGGCAGATCGATCTTGCCCGCGAAGAAGCGCGTGTCGCCAATCAGCAGGTGTTGGACCTGGGCATGAACTACAAGCCCGACGAGGCGCTCAAGGCACTGATGCAGCGGGCCGCGCCGGCAAACCAGCAGTGGCAGGACGCGCTCAATGCGTATGCCGCGCGCCAGCGCAGCCGCGGCGCGGCGGCCTATGCCGATGCCAACGCCGCAATGGAGCGTGGCCGGTCATTGCTGATCGCCGGCGGCATTGCGGTCATCGTGATCAGCGGCCTGCTGGCCTGGCTGATCACCCGCAGCCTGACCCAGCCCTTGAACCGCGCCACCCGTGCCGCCGAGGCCATCGCCGAGGGCCGCCTGGACAGCGATGTGCACACCACCGCCACCGACGAGCCCCGGCCGGCTGCTCAGCGCCATGGCCAAGATGCAGACGCAGTTGCAACGTTTCTCCAGCGAAACCACGCGGATGATCGAGCTGCACGCCGACAAGGACATCGGCCACCGCATGCCGCAGGACTTCCCCGGCGTGTACGGCGACTTGAGCAAGGGCATCAACACCATGATGTTCGAGCACCTGGACGCCATCGTCGATGCCATCGAAGTGCTCAACGAATACGCCCGCGGCGATCTGCGCCGCGATGCACGGCGCCTGCCGGGCAGCCGCGCGGTGCTGCACGAATCGATGGATGCGGCCAAAGCCAGCCTGCTGGCGATCAATACCGAGATCAAGCGCCTGGCCAGCGCGGCGGCTGCCGGCGACTTCAGCGCACGCGGCGATGCGCAGCGGTTCGAGCACGATTTCCTGCGCATGGTGCAGGACCTGAACGCGATGATGGAGGTCAGCGACGCCAGCCTGGGCACCTTGTCGGCGCTGTTGCAGTCCATCGCCGCCGGCGATCTCACCGCCCGCATGCACGGCAACTTCCACGGTGTGTTCGCCAAGATGCGCGACGACGCCAACGCCACCACCGAACAGCTCACGCACATCGTGCTGCGGATCCAGGGCGCGGCCGGCAACATCGGCGCGGCCACCGGCGAAATCGCCGCCGGCAACCAGGATCTGTCGCAGCGCACCGAACAACAGGCCGCCAACCTGGAAGAGACCGCGGCCTCGATGGAAGAGCTCACCTCCACCGTCAAGCAGAACGCCGAAAGCGCACGCCAGGCCAACCAGCTCGCCATCGGCGCCGCCCGCGTCGCTTCGCAAGGCGGCGAGATTGCCAGCAAGGTGGTCGAGACCATGAGCGGGATCGAGTCTTCGTCCAAGAAGATCGCCGACATCATCAGCGTCATCGATGGCATCTCGTTCCAGACCAACATCCTGGCACTCAACGCCGCGGTGGAAGCGGCGCGCGCCGGCGAACAAGGCCGCGGCTTTGCCGTGGTGGCCAGCGAAGTGCGTACGCTTGCGCAGCGCTCCACCGCAGCGGCCAAGGAGATCAAGAGCCTGATCGACGATTCGGTGCAACGGGTGGCCGAAGGCTCGCTGCTGGTGCACAGCGCCGGCACCACCATGGCCGAAATCGTGTCCAGCGTGCAGCGCGTCACCGACATCATGGGCGAGATCTCCGCGGCCTCGCAGGAGCAGTCGGCCGGCATCGAGCAGGTCAACCAGACCGTCACCCAGATGGACGAAACCACCCAGCAGAACGCCGCGCTGGTGGAAGAAGCCACCGCCGCCGCCCGTGCACTGGAAGAACAGGCGCTCGGATTGACCGAGGCAGTGGCGGTCTTCAAGACCGACAGCAACGACGCATCGCGTGCAGCATCACCACGCCCGGCAGCAACGCCGGCGCTTGCGGCCAAGGCGACGGCAGCCGGCCGCGCTCCTGCCGCCAAGCTGCGCGCCGTGGTCGCTGCGCCCGGCAACGACAGTAGCTGGCAAGAGCTCTGAACAGGTCGCCAGCCCTGACTGAACCGGACTGGTCGGCAGCGCTGCCGACCCGCTAAAGGCGTACACGTCGTTAGCCGATAGCCTGCTTACATCCATGAGACGCATCAATGACCACCTCACCCACGCTGTCGTCGCAGACCGTTCCAGCTTCGCCACGCCGCTGGACCAGCCGTTGGGACGACCTGGCCATCGCCAGGAAACTCGGCATCATCGGCGTGCTTGCGTTGGTGGGGCTGGTCATTCCGGTGCTGCTCTATCGCGGCAAGCTCAACGAAAGCGTCGCCATCAGCAGCAATGAATTGCGCAGCTATGCGCCGCTTGGCCAAATGCTGGGCCTGATCACCGACCTGCACGCAGCCCACGTCGATAGCGGCAGCGCCGCCAAAGACGCCGCGCAGCGCGCCGAGCGCGATCTCACCCAACTGCTCGCCACCACGGCCAATCTTCCCGGCTTCGAACGCAGCCAGAAGCAATTGCTGGCCCTGCAGCAGCGCCACGTTGCAGGTGCCGCGGCGCAGGGCTACGCCGCCGTGAGCGAACAGGCCTTTGCCGCGCTCGATGCATTGCGCGACGACAGCCAGCTGGTCTACACCCCGTACATCGAAAGCTATCACCTGGTGGTGTCCACGCTGATCTACAGCCCCGAGACCACCGAATCGCTGACCCGTCTGGACGCCGCCAGCGATCCCTCGCAGGCGGGCGACAGCCGCGCCATGCTGCGCGAGCAGCTCGATCAGCTTGCCCGAAACCATGTGCGTTTCCGCCATGAGCTGGACAAGGCGATGGGCTTGTTGGAACAGCCCGACCCCGCGCTGGCCGATGCCGCCAAGGCCGAAGCCACCCAGGCAAGCGCCGCACTGGCCGCACTGGGGTCCGCCTTGGACGGCAGCGATGCCAAGGCGGACGCCCAGTGGAATGCCGCGCTCGATGCGCTGGGCCAGACCATGCGGGACCTCAGCAATGTCTCGCTGCAGGCGCTGCAGCGGCAATCCGAACGTCACCTGGTCGACGCACGCAACGCGATGTGGCAAGCGATCGCCGGCCTGTCGGTGCTGGCGCTGCTGATCGCCGCGCTGTGCTGGTACACCTTGTCGCGCCTGACGCGCAATGTGCGCCGCGCCGCGACGGTGGCCGCCAATATCGCGCAGGGTCGGCTGGACGATCAGGTCAGTGCCGCCGGCCGCGACGAAACCGGTCAATTGCTCGACACCATGCGCCAGATGCAGGGGCAACTGCAGCGCGTGCTCAGCGCGCAAAGCGAAATGGCGCAGCGCCACGATGCCGGCCAGATCAGCTACCGCATGCAGGCAGACAGTTTCCCCGGTGCCTACGCCACCATGGTGCACGACACCAACGCGCTGGTGGGCTCGCACATTGCGGTCAAGATGAAACTTGCGCAGATCATGTCGCGCTACGCCATCGGCGACCTGAGCCAGGACATGGAGCGCCTGCCTGGCGAAAAGGCCGTGCTCACCGACACCATGGATACCGTCAAGGCCAACCTGTCGGCGATGAACAGCGAGATCAAGCTGCTTGCGCAGGCCGCCGCCAATGGCGATTTCAGCGTACGCGGCGACGCACAGCGCTTCCAGTACGATTTCCGCGCAATGGTGGACAGCCTCAATCAGTTGATGGCCACCGCCGATGCGAACCTGCATGCGCTCTCGACGGTCCTGCAGGCCATCGCGGCGGGCGACCTGACCGCCCGCATGCACGGCGACTTCCATGGCGTGTTCGCGCGCATGCGCGACGATGCCAATACCACCGTGACCCAGCTGGCCAATATCGTCGGGCGCATCCAGCAGTCCACCAATGCCATCAACGACGCCGCCAGCGAAATTGCCACCGGCAATCAGGATCTGTCGCAGCGCACCGAACAGCAAGCGGCCAATCTGGAAGAAACCGCTGCCTCGATGGAAGAACTCACCTCCACCGTGCGCAACAACGCCGAGCATGCGCGCCGCGCAAACCAGCTGGTGGTCGGTGCGGCCACGGTCGCCTCGCAAGGCGGTGCGGTGGTGGGTGAGGTCGTGGGCACCATGGCCGGCATCCAGGCCGCATCCAAGAAGATTGCCGACATCATCAGCGTCATCGACGGCATCGCCTTCCAGACCAATATCCTGGCCCTGAACGCAGCGGTGGAAGCGGCACGTGCCGGCGAACAAGGCCGTGGTTTTGCCATGGTGGCCAGTGAAGTGCGCACGCTGGCGCAACGCTCGGCCGGTGCGGCAAAGGAGATCAAGCAACTGATCGAGGATTCGGTCAGCCGGGTCGAACACGGCAGCCAGTTGGTGGGCCAGGCCGGTCGCACCATGCAGGACATCGTCGATTCGGTGCAGAACGTCACCACCATCATGCATGAGATCAGCGAGGCCTCGCAGCAGCAGTCGCAAGGCATCGAACAGGTTGGCCAGACCGTCGCGCAGATGGATCAGGCCACCCAGCAGAACGCCGCGCTGGTGGAAGAAGCCACCGCCGCCGCCCGTTCGATGGAAGAGCAGGCGCAGCAATTGCGCGATGCCGTTTCGGTGTTCCAGTTGCAGGCCGAGCCTGCGCGCAGCCGCCTGGGCCACGCCGCCTGAGGCAACGCCTGGCGGCAGGTCTGCCTGGGACGCTGCGCGCACGCCCGCGTCCCACCTGATCAGTCCCCGCTGCCTGCATCTGTCAGGCAACGGCGTAGCGTTTGCACATCACCAACGCGCACGCGTTTGGCCCAGTGCCACCAGCAGCTCTCCTGCGAATGCGCCGGCATCGATCGGCCCTGCGCGATGGCGCACATGCAACTACACGCCAAGCCATCCGTCCTGTATCCAAGTGCCTGAGCGGCTGTCAGGACCGTGAGCAGGAAGTGAAGACGCGATCTTCCCGAGCCATCGGGATGCCCCTGCTGACAGGCATTTCCAGGCGGTTGTGCACACCAGGCTCACCTCGGTGACGCCGAACCATACGCGTGGGGCCTAGCGAGTTCAGCAGCACTGCCAGCGCGCCGTTACCAACCTCAAGCACGCGTACCTGCCCTGCAATCGCTGGCGTTGCGACCTTGGATGTCGCAACGCTCGATGGATCGGCTCGACGCGCGCCCGCTTCGGCGCCATCCGCGCACTCCGTACGCCTCGCCGCCTAGCGCACTGCCCCTTTCCTGCCCATCGCTCTCGAGATCCCAACATGACTGCTCTTCTTCAACGCTACAACGTCGGCAAGCGCCTGGGCTTTGCCTTCGGCACGCTGATCCTGCTGTCCTGCGCGCTGGTCGTCGCTGGCCTGTACACACTGGCGCAGGCCCGCCAGACCCTGGATACGCTCACCAACCGCAACATGGTGATCGTCCAGCGGCTGCAGGAAATGAACAACGCGGTGTCGGTAATTGCCGTGCAGTTGCGCAATATCGTGCTGCCGACCAGCGATGCGGAAAATCGCCGCTTCGCCGCGATCATCGAAGAGCAGCGCAGCATCTACAAGGAAGCACGCGACAAGCTCTACACCTTCTCGGCAACGCCTGCGGCCCAGGCGCTGCGTGAAAGCATCGACGCGAACAACAAGGCGGCCCGCGCGCTCAACCAACGGGTGATCGACCTGGGTCTTGCCGGCAAGTCGGACCAAGCCCTGCCCTTGCTGTTGCAGCGTGCCGCACCGGCCACGCAGGCATGGCAGGACAAACTGCTGGAATATTCGGCGCTGCAGCGCCAGCGCGCCCAGGAAGCCAATGCGCTGGCTACCACGGCGATGGCCCGCGGCCGTGCCATGTTGATCGGTGGCGGCCTGGCGGTGGTGCTCATCAGCAGCGTGCTCGCATGGCTGATCACCCGCAGCCTGGTGGTTCCGCTGACGCGCGCCACCCGCGCCGCCGAAGCCATTGCCCAAGGCAAGTTGGACAACGACGTCAGCACGCACTCCAACGACGAAACCGGCCGCCTGTTGCACGCCATGGACGGCATGCAGGGCCAGCTGCGCAACCTGATTTCCGCACAGCTGGGCATGGCCAAGCGCCATGAAGAAGGCCAGATCAGCTTCCGCATGGATGCCGGCGCATTCCCCGGCGATTTCGGGCGCATGGCCAATGACACCAACGAGCTGGTGGCCGCGCACATCAAGGTGAAGATGCAGACCATCCACCTGATCGAGCGTTATGCCATCGGCGACCTTTCCGAAGATATGCAGCAGTTGCCCGGCGAGAAGGCGGCCATTACCGCGGCGATGAACCAGGTCAAGCACAACCTGTCGACCATGAACACCGAGATCAAGCAGCTGGCGCAGGCTGCGGCCAATGGCGACTTCACCGCGCGCGGCAATGCCGAGCAGTTCCAGTTCGATTTCCGCATCATGGTGGAAAGCCTCAACACCTTGATGGCCACCGCAGACGGCAACCTGCAATCGCTCTCGGGCTTGTTGCAGTCGATCGCTGCCGGCGACCTCACTGCGCGCATGAGCGGGCAATACCAGGGCGTGTTCGCGCAGATGCGTGACGACGCCAATGCCACTGCCGAACAACTGGCCAGCATCGTCGGCCGCATCCAGATCGCAGCCGATGCGATCGGTCTGGCCTCGGGCGAAATCGCCTCCGGTAACCAGGATCTGTCGCAGCGCACCGAACAGCAGGCCGCCAACCTGGAAGAAACCGCGGCCTCGATGGAAGAGCTGACCTCCACCGTCAAGCAGAATGCCGAACATGCCAGCCAGGCCAACCAGCTCGCCATCGGCGCCGCTGCGGTCGCCTCGCAAGGCGGCGATGTGGTGGCGAAGGTGGTCACCACCATGTCCGACATCCAGGGCTCGTCCAGGAAGATCGCCGAGATCATCAGCGTCATCGACGGCATCGCGTTCCAGACCAATATCCTGGCCTTGAACGCGGCAGTGGAAGCAGCGCGTGCCGGCGAACAGGGCCGCGGTTTTGCGGTGGTCGCCTCCGAGGTGCGCACGCTGGCGCAGCGTTCGGCCGGTGCTGCCAAGGAGATCAAGCACCTGATCGACGACTCGGTGGAAAAGGTCACGCAAGGGGCCACCCTGGTCGATCAGGCCGGCACCACCATGGCCGAGATCGTCGCCAGCGTGCAGCGCGTCACCAACATCATGGGCGAGATCTCCTCGGCCTCGCAGGAGCAGTATGCGGGCATCGAGCAGGTCAACCAGACCGTGACCCAGATGGACGAAACCACCCAGCAGAACGCCGCATTGGTGGAAGAAGCCACCGCCGCCGCACGCGCGATGGAAGAACAGGCGCAGCAGCTGACCGAAGCGGTGGCGGTCTTCAAGGTGGCTGCGCATGCACCGTTGGCGCGTCGGTTGTCGGCCATTGCCAGCGCCCCGGCCAATGCCCGCTTCGCACCACGCCCGGCAGCACGCGTCACCCCGGCGGCCGCGTCGCCACGTCGCAGTCCTGCGGGCAACGCCACATCGGCCGCAGAGCTGGGCGATTGGCAGGAGTTCTGATCGCAAGGGCAGCCTCACGCACGGCAGTCGGTTGCGAACGACTGCCGTGCCGATTGCCGAGACCAGCTGTATCAAGCGTCAGGGCTCACGCGATCGATTGCAGGCAGCGCCGATAACGCTGCTTTGCCGACACGCAAAGTGGGCGCAATGGATCTTCCCAGCCTGCCAGCGCAACCGCATTCCACCTTTTAAAGCCGAGCGATTTTCATGACCTCTCTTTTGCTGCGCTTCAATGTCGGGCCACGCCTGGCTGCCGCCTTTACCGTGCTGATCCTACTGTCCGGGTTCATCGCCTTCATCGGCTATCGCGGGCTGACCTCTGCACGTGCGCTGGTGGATGCCCTGGTGCACCAGAACATGACCAAGATCCGCCTCTCCAACGACATGATGAATGCCAACTACGTCATCGCCGCGGAGCTACGCAACGTCGTGTTGCCGACCAGCAACGAAGACAATCTGAAATTCATCGCATCCATCAAGCAGGCACGCGCCGACTACGCGAAGGCGCACGATGCGCTGTATGCCATTCCGTCTTCGCCGCAGGGCATCGGCATCCGTACCGAGATCGACCGCCTCGGGCAGCCCGTGCGCGACTTGAACAACAAGGTCGTCGACCTGGTGATGTCTGGCCACAGCGATGAAGCATTGCCGCTGATGCTCACCCAGGCCGCACCTGCGATGCAGAAATGGCAGGACAAGATCGGCGAGAACATTGCCCTTCAGGACAAGCTCGCCTCCGAAGCAGCCGAAGTGGCGCTGCAGTCGATGGACGATTCGCGCAAGTTGCTGGTCGGCGGTTCGCTGCTGGTGGTAATGCTGAGCGGCACGCTGGGCTTGCTGATCACCCGCAGCCTCACCCGGCCACTCAGCCGCGCCACCCGCGCCGCCGAAGCGATTGCCGAGGGCAAGCTCGATAACGCCGTGCATAGCGATGCCGGCGACGAAACCGGCCGTCTGTTGCAGGCCATGGACACGATGCAGTCGCGGGTGCGCAACCTGATCACCGCCCAGCTGGACATGGCCAAGCGCCACGATGCCGGCCAGGTGAGCTTTCGCATGGATGCCGGCACGTTTCCGGGCGACTACGGCCGCATGGCCGGCGACACCAATGCACTGGTCGACAGCCACATCCAGGTCACCGCGCGCCTGGCGCAGATCATGGGCCGCTATGCGATCGGCGACCTCAGCGACGACATGGACGCCCTGCCCGGCGAACAGGCCAAACTCACTCAGACCATGGCGCAGGTCAAACACAACCTGGCCGCGATGAATCGGCAGATCAAGCAGCTGGCGCAGGCCGCTGCGGCCGGCGACTTCAGTGCACGCGGCGACGCAGCGCAGTTCCAGTACGACTTCCGCATTATGGTCGAGAGCCTCAACCAGCTGATGGCCACTGCCGATGGCAGCCTGCAGGCGTTGTCGGGCATGTTGCAGGCCATTGCTGCGGGCGATCTCACTGCGCGTATGGATGGACAATTCCAGGGCGTGTTCGCGCAGATGCGCGACGATGCCAATGCCACGGTCACGCAACTGGCCGGTATCGTCGGGCACATCCAGACCTCGGCCGTCTCGATCAATGCGGCTGCCAGCGAAATTGCCGCCGGCAACAACGACCTGTCGCAGCGTACCGAACAGCAGGCCGCCAACCTGGAAGAAACCGCGGCCTCGATGGAAGAGCTCACCTCGACCGTGAAGCAGAATGCCGAAGGTGCACGCCAGGCCAATCAACTGGCGATCGGTGCGGCCAGCGTGGCCTCGCAAGGCGGCGAGGTCGTCGGCAAGGTCGTCGACACCATGGCTGGCATCCAGGCTTCGTCGAAGAAGATCGCCGACATCATCAGCGTCATCGACGGCATCGCCTTCCAGACCAAGATCCTGGCCTTGAATGCGGCAGTGGAAGCGGCACGTGCCGGCGAGCAAGGCCGCGGCTTTGCCGTGGTGGCCAGTGAAGTGCGCACGCTGGCGCAGCGTTCCTCGGCCGCCGCCAAGGAGATCAAGGATCTGATCGGCGACTCGGTGCAGCGCGTCACCGACGGCTCGCAGCTGGTGGACCAGGCGGGCCGCACCATGGCCGAAATCGTCTCGTCGGTGCAGCGCGTCACCGACATCATGGGCGAAATTTCCGCCGCCTCGCAGGAGCAATCGGCCGGCATCGAACAGGTCAACCTCACCGTGACGCAGATGGATGAAGCCACCCAACAGAACGCGGCCCTGGTGGAAGAAGCCACTGCCGCCGCGCGCGCGATGGAAGAACAGGCACAGCAACTCACCGAAGCGGTGGCGGTCTTCAAGGTCGATGCGAACGCGCCGGTGGCACGCAGGTTATCGGCCATCGCCGGCGCCGCGCGCCACCAGCGGCCGGCAGCGCGCCCGGTCGCACGTGCCGCCGTGGCCGCGGCGACACCGCAGCGCGTGGCAGTCAGTGCAACCACGTCGACCGTTGGCGATGGCAATTGGCAGGAGTTTTAAGCGGCGGCGCCGGAGCCCACCGGTCGCCGGCAGTGGCGGGCGACCGGCACAGACACCGGGATCGTGTTTGGTCCCTGTAGTGCAACCGGCCGCCTTGCGCATCGTCGCCCGATCGCAGCTGCCGATGCGCGTTTCACGCAACACCGTTGTCCAGCAACGCACACGTTTCGAGAGCCTTTGATCCGCGCTCCGCAGATCTTGTGGGCCGTTTCCCTTGCGAGGGGAAGCGGCCCTTTTTTTGGTGTCGTCCCGGGCACGACACACAAACCGCACGCACGATCTTCAGGCAGAACGTTGCGTCGACACCGAGGATAGGTGCGAACTCCGACTCCGGCTGCAAGCGCTCGGCGGCTGCGTAGCCATCGTATTGGCTGGCCAAGATTTCGCTGCGATCGGGCGGCAGCAAGGCGTGCTTTTCGCCCGCCTGACGCAACCGGTTGCTCCCCTCGTGGGCACTCCAAATTTCACCCGATATTTACAATCGCTAGCGATCAAGCGAGCGTTGTGAAACCGCTTTCAGCCACTGATTACTGAATGAAACGCCCAATTTTGTGCTGATTTCAACGGCAACAATCAATTTCGAGCATAAACGGCCGCTACCAAGCTCACGCATTCGTAACGCCCTCCCCCGTGCAAGGTCGATTCCTCATGCATTCCTTCAACCGCCTCTCGGTCGGTACGCGGCTCTCCGCACTGCTCACGCTGGTCATTGCCATCTCGCTGGGTCTGTTGGCCCTGACCATCTACCGCCAGTCCGCTGGCGATATCGAATCGCAGGTCAAGGCCGAGCTGCGCTCCAGCACCCGGCTGATGCAGCAGTCGGTGGCGATGTACGACGTCACCCTCAGCGAAGGCACCCAACGTTTGGGCAGCGTGTTCGACGACATGCTCCCGGCCGGGGCGCGCGAACTCGATAGCGCCAGCACGGTCACCATCGGCGAACAGAACACCCCGTCGCTGCGTGCCGGCAAGCAGGCCTTGAACCTCAATTTCGACGCCGTGGACCGCTTTGCCAAGGCGACCGGCGGCGTTGCCACGATCTTCGCCCGTACCGGCGACGACTTCGTGCGCATCACCACCTCGCTGCGTAACAAGCAGAACGAACGTGTCATCGGCACCCTGCTCGATCGCAAGGGCAAGGCCTACGCCGCCCTCTCGCAGGGCAAGAGCTTCACCGGCCAGGCGCAGCTGTTCGGCGAGCAATACATGACCCATTACCAGCCGCTGCGCGATGCCGCCGGCGAGGTCATCGGTGCGCTGTTCGTCGGGCGCAACTACACCCAAGGCCTGGCCGCGCTCAAGGCCCAGGTCAGCACCACCAAACTGGGCCAGGACGGCTATTTCGTCATCGTCGACATGGCGCCGGGCGATCACCAGGGCCAGATCATTGCGGCCCCGGCCGGCACCCCGGCCACGTTGGCGGCACTGGTGCCGGCCGAACAGCAGGCCCTGTTGCAGGCGGTGCTGGACGGCAAGCAGCCCAGCGCCAACCTGCAGCTGCGCGATGCCAAGGGCGCCAGCCAGGCGTTCGAAGTCACCGCACAGCGTTACGCGCCGTGGCAGTGGGCGGTGATCGGCGCGCAGCCGCGCAGCGCCATCGACGGCCCGCTGGATGCACTGATGGGCAGCATGCTGCTGTTCTCGTTGGTGGTGCTTGCACTGTGCATCGCGGTGGTGTTCATTGCCGCGCGCAAGATGGTCACCCGCCCGTTGCTGGCAGTGGAACGCGTGCTTGGCGACGTGGCGGCCGGCCGCCTGGACAACCCGATTGAAATCGACCGGCATGACGAACTCGGCCGCCTGCTGCTCAACGCGCGCACCATGCGCGATGACCTGCGCGCGCGCCTGGAACGCGACCACCTGATCGCCAGCGAAGCACTGCGCGTGCGCACCGCCTTGGACGACGTCAGCACCAATGTGATGATCGCCGACGCCGAGCGCCGCATCATCTACGTCAATCGCCCGCTGCAACGCATGCTGTCGGAAATGCAGGACGTCCTGCGGCACGACCTGCCCGATTTCGATGCCACCGCACTGGGCAATACCCGCATCGACCAGTTCCATCGCAATCCCGAGCACGCACGCCTGCTGGATCAACTCAAGAACGCGCACACCGCACAGATCGAAATCGGCGGCCGCATCGTGCAGGAAGTGGTCAGCCCGGTCGTGGCTGCCAACGGCGAGCGCATGGGCTACGTGGTCGAATGGAGCGACCGTACCCAGGAAGTGCAGGTGGAACAGGAAGTCGCGCACGTGGTGGAAGCCGCCGCGGCCGGCGACCTCAGCGAGCGGATCGACGTGCGCGGCAAGCAGGGCTTCCTGTTGCTGCTGGCCCAACAGCTCAACACGCTGCTGGACAACAACGCCGACGGCCTGTCGCGCGTCTCCGCCCTGCTCTCCTCGCTGTCGCAAGGCGACTTGACCGCACGCATGGACGGCGCGCTGCAGGGCGTCTTCGCCACCATCCGCGACGACGCCAACGCCACCGCCGACCAGCTGGCCGGCATCGTGCGTCGTATCAAGGACTCCTCGCTGACGATCAATTCGGCCGCCACCGAAATCGCCACCGGCAACGGCGACCTGTCGCGTCGCACCGAACAGCAGGCGGCCGCGCTGGAGGAAACCGCAGCCTCCATGGAAGAACTCACTGCCACCGTCAAGCAGAATGCCGACAATGCCGACCAGGCCAATCGTCTGGTGCTGGATGCTGCCGGTGTCGCGGCAAAGGGCGGCGACGTGGTGAACCGCGTGGTCACCACCATGGCCGACATCGACGCCTCGTCGAAAAAGATTGCCGAGATCATCAGCGTCATCGACGGCATCGCCTTCCAGACCAATATCCTCGCATTGAACGCGGCGGTGGAAGCGGCGCGCGCCGGCGAGCAGGGCCGTGGCTTTGCCGTGGTGGCCTCGGAGGTCCGCACGCTGGCACAGCGCTCGGCCGGCGCAGCCAAGGAGATCAAGCACCTGATCGAAGACTCGGTGACCCGCATCGGCAACGGTGCGGCACTGGCTTCCGAAGCCGGCAGCACCATGCAGCAGGTGGTGACCTCGGTGCAGCGCGTCACCGACATCATGGGCGAAATCACCAGCGCTTCGCGCGAACAGGCCGCAGGCATCACCCAGGTCAACCAGACCGTGACCCAGATGGACGAAACCACCCAGCAGAACGCTGCGCTGGTGGAAGAAGCCACCGCCGCCGCACGCTCGATGGAAGACCAGGCCGCGCAGCTGGTCGATGCGGTCGCAGTGTTCCGCCTGGAGCCGCAGGACCGCCTGAGCACCTTGCTGGCCAACGCACGCCACGCCTACAGCTGAGACGGCAACGGCGACGCATTGCAGCCTATTCACAGCGGTGAGGGCGCGGTGCCCTCGCCGCCCGCGGGATACGCCGTGAAGCCATCCATGGGGCTCGATGGCGGCATCCATGCCGCCAACGATCGCGCAAGCGGCCAGGACACCGCACCAAAGCGCTGGCTGGCGGTGTGTTGACGAGCGAGGAACACCGCGTCGGCGGATGTTGGCTGCCTTGAAACCCCTGCACACCGACCAAGGCGAATGGTCCTTGCCTGCCCACCGTCGCGGGACCCTTGGCGGCATGCATGCCGCCAGGGAGCTGACATGGACGTACTTGCAGCGTGTCCTGCGATGGTGGGCGGGCAAGGGCCTTGCAGCAAGCGCGAAGACGTCGTGGGCGCACCGCTCGCCGCAGGCGCCGTAGACCCGTCCATCGGTCCCGCAGGCAGCGAGGACACCGCCCCACACAGCTGTCTGGTGGCGCGGCTGAACAACGCGGACCGCGTCCGTGGCCTGCTGGTCGCTTGTCGAAACGCCGCACACCGACCAACGCGACTGGCACTTGCCCGCACAACCTCACGGGAGCACGCAGACGAGTTTCGTCAGCCGCCTTAAAGATTTGGCGTTGCCGCCGATATCAAGGCGACGCCAGGACAACCCGCCAGGCGCCTTCCCGCTTCCACTGTGCTTGTGCCCATGTCCCAAGGCGATACCTCAGAGCTGGACCACGACGCCGATCACCTCGCCGAAGGTGACGAGCGCTACCTGCTGCGCAACAAGCGGCAGATCCGTGGATTGCTGCGCCAGCTGCTCGACCAACGCGCCATCGTGACCATGCATGTGGCCGGCCGCGACATGGCCGTGCCCACCGCCGTGCTGGAAGTGGACGAAGACGACGACTGCGTGATCCTGGACGGCAGCCATAACGACGCCTCCAACCGCGCCATCGAAGGCGCCAAATACCTGCTGTGCTACGCCCAACTGGAACGGGTGAACATCCGCTTCCGCCTGGAAAAGGCCGAACGGATCGAGCGCGACATCCACGTCGCCTTCCGCGTCGACCTGCCTGCTGCGATGTACCACATGCAGCGGCGCGAATCGTACCGGCTGGAAACGCCGATCACCGATTCGCCCGTCTGCACCATCCGCCAGGAAGCCGCGCAGGGAAACGAGTTCAACCTGCAGCTGCGCGTGATCGACATCAGCAGCGGCGGCCTGGCGGTGTCGCTCACCGACGGCATGCCCTTGCTCGAACCGCAACGCACCTACCGCAACTGCATCCTGCAATTGCCCGACACCGCCCCGATCACGCTGCCGCTGACGGTATGCAGCCAGCACAAGCAGACCCTGCCCAACGGCAGCGAAGGCTTCCGGATCGGCATGCAGTTCAGCGACCTGCCGCGCGGCGCCGACGAAACCATCCAGCGCTACATTTTCCGTGTCGACCGCCAGCGCAATGCGCGCAAGAGCGGCGTGTTCTGAACCCTCATCTACCACGCGGGGCCGGCACCTAAAGTTGCCGCCTACCCCGCCGATGTTGCTAGGGCATCCCGCATCCGTCTCTGCTGCCGCAGTCCTGCCTAACCTGACACTTAGCCGCAACGCCCGGAGTTTCCATGAACGACAAAAGCACTGCCACCGGCACCGGTGGTGAATTCCTCAGCTTCGCCCTGGGCGAAGAACACTACGGCGTGGATATCCTGAAAGTGCAGGAAATCCGCGGCTACGATTCGGTCACCCGCCTGCCCGACGCGCCGGATTACATCAAGGGCGTGATCAACCTGCGCGGCACCATCGTGCCGGTGATCGACCTGCGCCTGAAGCTGCGCCTGAAAGAGGCGCGCTACGACGCCTTCACCGTGATGATCGTGCTCAACGTCGAAGACCGCGTGGTGGGCATCGTCGTGGACAGCGTGTCCGACGTGATTCCGCTCAACGACGACCAGATCCGCCCCACCCCCGAGTTCGGTGCATCGGTCGACACCCGCTTCATCTCCGGTATCGGCACCCAGGACGATCGCATGTTGATCCTGCTGGATATCGAAACCTTGCTCGACAGCACCGAGCTGGGTCAGCAGCTGGTAGAAGAAGCCGCCTGATTCAAACGGCTGCGTTGCCTCGCCTGCGGTCGCCGGAGAGGTGTAGAGGAATGCAGGAGCCGCCGTCTACGACAGGCGGCTACCAAACGACTGCCAAGCCGCCAGAAGGCGCGCGGTCGGCGCCCTGAATCCCGATGTCGCATGCGTGCACTCCGGCTTCTGCGCCCCCCGCCCACCTGATGGCTGATTTGCTCCGTTTCGGTAGCCGCTTTTGGGCGTATGTGGCATGTTCCTGCACCCACTGCACCGCTCCGGCGGCCGCAACGCGTCTGTGCAACCGCATCTACGACCATCGCGTGTCGGGATGCTCCCGACACGCGACGCACCACTCGATAGAACTGAGATAAAAATCACGTTTTCCGGATTCAAGTTGAACGGCGGCTAGCCGATAGCTGAATGAAGCCCGCGTCCACACAACGGGTCACCGTTCGACTTTTGATTTCTGGAGAATCCTATGAAGTTCCTGCTCTCGCTCCTCCCCGTCGCTGCTCTCGTGATCGTTGCTCCCACGCTGTCGGCCCAGTCGCAGGAAATGATTCCGCCGGAAATGGCGACGCGCTTCGTCGGCAAGGACGGCATGGTGTGCGGCAAGGTCGAAAAGGCCAAGTACGCGCAGAGCTCTGAAGGCGAACCCACCTTCCTGTACATGGGCGGCATGTTCCCGCGCCACACCTTCTCCGCACGCATCGACGGCGCCAACCGCGGCAAGTTCAGCTTCGCCCCGGAAACGCTCGAAGGTAAGGACGTCTGCGTCCTGGGCAAGATCCAGCGCGACAGTTCGCGCGCCGAAATCGAAGTCAGCTCCCCGGCCAGCCTGAAGCTCGCCACCATCAAGTAATCGCTTCGCACATCGCCACGCCCTCGCGCGTGGCGATGTGCTGTTGCGGCTATGCGAACTGACTTCTACGGGGAATCGTGTCAATGCAATGGATCAACAATCTGAAACTGATGCCCAAGCTGATGCTGGCGTTCGGCATCGTGCTGCTGATCATGCTCGTCCAGGGCGTCATCGCCTATTCGGGTCTGGCCTCGCTCAATAACGTCACCCGCGACCTGGCCGGCAACACCATGTCCAGCGTGCGCGAGGCAGGCGATCTGCGCGGCATGCTCGGCGAATACCGGAATGCGGCCTACCAGAACCTGGTGCGCGCCAGCGACTCGGTCAAGCAGGAAGCCAAGGTCCGCGCCAAGAGGCTCAATGGCGAGATCGAAGCCACCATCAAGGGCTACCTGCGCCTGATCGAAAGCCCGCAACAGAAGAAGCTGTTCGACGTGTTCGTGGCGGACTGGAAGAAGGCGTCGGCCTCCTATGCCAGCGTCGACGAAATGATGGAGCTGAACCTGCCCGACGACGCCATCGACACCTTCGTCGGCGAGACCCGTACCCTGCATAACAAGGCCAAGGATTCGCTGGCTGCCTTGATTGCCGAAGACAACCTGCTCGCGCAGGCTGCCAAGACCAAGGCCGAAAAGGTCCACGCCACCTCCGTCACGCTGACCCTGGTGGTGCTGTTGATCGGCATCGCCGGCGGCCTGGGCCTGGCCTTCCTGTTCGCCCGTTCCATCGTCAAGAGCATGCGCGGTGCGGTCACCACGGCCACCGAAATTGCCTGCGGCAAGCTGGACGGCCAGATCAACGTGCAGGGCCAGGACGAAGTAGGCGAATTGATGCGCTCCATGCAGCGCATGCAGCGCGACCTGAAGGAACGCATCGAACGCGACCAGGAGATTGCCGACGAAAACCTGCGCATCCGCACCGCGCTGGACAAGTCCTCGACCGGCACCTTCATCACCGATCCCGAGCGCGTGATGATCTACGCCAACGACGCCTTCAAGAAGATCGTGGCGCAGTACGAAAGCAGCATCCGCCTGGCATCGCCCGAATTCGACGCGAGCAAGGTCATCGGCCAGCACATCAGCTACCTGGGTTTGTCGGATGCGACCGTGCGCAAGGCCATTGCCGCACTGGAACGCGATGGCGTCACCAGCTTCGAAGAGCGTTTTGGCGAAGTGGTGCTGGCGCAGACCGTCACCTCCATCAAGAACGAACAGGGCGAGACCAGCGGCGAAGTCTGCGAATGGCGCGACCGCACCATCGAAGTGCAGGTGGAAGAAGAAGTGGCCCGCATCGTGCGCGCCGCCGCCAGCGGCGACATGAGCGGGCGTGTGGAAACCGACGGCAAGCAGGGCTTCTTCCTGCAGCTGGCGCAGCAGCTCAACGGCTTGCTGGATGCCAATGCAGGCAGCCTGGAGCAGATTTCGACCCTGCTGTCCGCACTGTCGCGCGGCGACCTGACCGTGCGCATGCATGGCGAGTTCAGCGGCGTGTTCGCGCAGATGCGTGACGATGCCAATGCCACCGCCGAGCAGCTGGCCGACATCGTCGGACGCATCAAGCTGTCGTCCACTGCGATCAATTCGGCCGCTGGCGAAATCGCGTCGGGCAACAGCGACCTGTCGCACCGCACCGAGCAGCAGGCCGCCAACCTGGAAGAAACCGCCGCCTCGATGGAGGAGCTCACCTCCACCGTCAAGCAGAATGCCGAAAGCGCCCGTCAGGCCAACCAGCTTGCCATCGGCGCCACCGGCGTTGCCTCGCAAGGCGGTGAAGTGGTGTCGCAGGTGGTCACCACCATGTCCGGCATCGAAGCCTCGTCCAAGAAGATCGCCGACATCATCAGCGTCATCGATGGCATCGCGTTCCAGACCAACATCCTGGCGTTGAATGCAGCAGTGGAAGCGGCACGTGCCGGCGAACAGGGTCGCGGTTTTGCCGTGGTGGCCTCCGAGGTGCGCACGCTGGCCCAGCGTTCGGCCGGTGCGGCGAAGGAGATCAAGGGCCTGATCGACGACTCCGTGCACAAGGTGGCCGAAGGCTCGGCACTGGTGCGCAAGGCGGGCGCCACCATGGCCGACATCGTGGCCAGCGTGCAGCGCGTGACCGACATCATGGGCGAGATCTCTGCCGCTTCGCAGGAGCAGTCGTCCGGGATCGAGCAGGTCAACCAGACCATCACCCAGATGGACGAAACCACCCAGCAGAACGCCGCGCTGGTGGAAGAAGCCACTGCCGCCGCCCGCTCGATGGAAGAGCAGGCAGGTCATCTGGCCGAAGCGGTGTCGGTGTTCAAGCTGGACGACTCGGCGACGCAGGCGCCGCAGAGTGCGCGCGTCCGGCCGATCGCCTCACGCCCGGTTGCGGTGAAAAGCGCCGCCAAGCCGGTGGCACGCGCAGCCGCAAGCGCGTCGCGGCCAGCCAAATCCCAGGCCGCGCTGGCCGACGGTAACTGGCAAGAGTTCTGATTCACCGCTGTCACCCAACGCCCCGGCATTGCCGGGGCGTTGTGCATTTGGGCCAGGCACCTGGGGTGATCCCCGTAGGTAGATGCCGGAACACCTGGCGGTCGTCCTTGCCCTCTGAGCGGCCCACCACCAGCCGCCGCCCCCATCGCACGCGCCAGCGAACCCAACCGCTTCCAATCCACGCATTGGCGCTTCAGTTGCGCGGCTCCGTGGCCGATATCCAGTTATAGCTCACGACGCGTATGGATATGACGACTACGATTCCCGCTTCAGACACACGCGAATTTGATTTCGGCGACCGCGACTTCAAGCGCGTCTGCGACCTGATCTACCAGCGTGTCGGCATCGCATTGGCGCCAGCCAAGCGCGACATGGTGTATGGCCGCCTGTCGCGTCGTCTGCGCGTGCTCGGCCTGCGCTCGTTCCGCGATTACCTCGACCAGCTCGAAGCCGGCAACGATGAAGAAGAATGGCAGGCGTTCACCAATGCGCTGACCACCAACCTGACCTCGTTCTTCCGCGAGCCGCACCATTTCGACAAGCTGCGCGAAGAACTGCAAAAGCGCGCCTCGCAGGCGCCGTTGAAGATCTGGTCGTGCGCCGCCTCCACCGGCGAGGAGCCCTACTCCATCGCCATCACCGCCTGCGAAGCCTTCGGCACGCTGACCCCGCCGGTGAGCATCGTGGCCACCGACGTCGACACCCAGGTCCTGGAAACCGCATCGCGCGGCGTCTATGCCATCGACCGCGTCGCCTCGCTGGATACGGCGATCAAGCGCAAGTACTTCCAGCGCGGCAGCGGCCCCAACGAAGGCAAATGCCGGGTCATTCCGGCGCTGCGCCAGCTCATCGAATACCGCCAGTTGAATCTGCTGGCGCCGCGTTACGACGTCGGCGGTCCGTATGCGGCACTGTTCTGCCGCAACGTGATGATCTACTTCGACAAGCCCACCCAGCGCGGCATCCTGTCGCGCCTGGTCAGCCACATGGGCGAGGACGGTTTGCTCTACACCGGGCACTCGGAGAATTACCTGCACGCGGCCGACCTGATCCAGCCGTGCGGGCGCACGCTGTATCGGCGCGCACCGCGCGCAGGAGCCTGAGCATGAGTACTGCCGTGCAAGTCGACGACGTCATGCGCTACCGCGATTCGCGGTTCCAGACCATTGCCGCCAAACTGCTGCCCACCCAATACCTGGTGGTGGACGACGACACCGCGTTGACGACCACCTTGGGATCGTGCGTTGCAGCCTGCCTGCGCGACCCGGTGCTCAAGATCGGTGGCATGAACCACTTTCTGTTGCCCGAAGGCCAGGTCGGCGATGGCGCACCCACGCGCTACGGCAGTTATGCCATGGAGCTGCTGATCAACGACATGCTCAAGCGCGGCGCGCACCGCAAACGCATCGAAGCCAAGGTCTTTGGCGGCGCCAACGTGCTGAAGGGCTTCACTAGCAACCCGGTCGGCACCCGCAACGCCGAGTTCGTGCGCCAGTACCTGCAGGCCGAACATATTCCCATCATCGCTGAAGATCTGTGTGGCATCCATCCGCGCAAGGTATGGTTCTTCGCGACGACTGGCCGCGTCGTCGTGCAGCGTTTGCCGCACGCGCACGAAGCCGAAGTCGCCGCCACCGAATCGGCCGTGCGCGCCCGTCTGTCCAAAGCACCGGTTACCGGTGGAGTGGAGTTGTTCGAATGACGTTGGAAACTCCTGTGCGTGTATTGATCGTCGACGATTCGGCGGTCGTGCGTCAGATGCTCACCGAAATCTTGTCGCGCGACGCCGGCATCGAAGTGGTCGGCTCGGCCGCCGACCCGTTGCTGGCGCGCGAAAAGATCAAGCGCCTCAATCCGGACGTCATTACGCTGGATGTGGAAATGCCGCGCATGGACGGCCTGGTGTTTCTGGAAAACCTGATGCGCCTGCGCCCCACCCCGGTGGTGATGATTTCGTCGCTGACCGAGCGCGGCGCCGACACCACCTTGCAGGCCCTGTCGCTGGGCGCCGTGGACTTCGTGTCCAAGCCCAAGATCGACGTCGCACGCGGGCTGGAAGGCTATGCCGAAGAGATCGTCAGCAAGGTCAAGATGGCCGCCAAAGCCAAGGTCAGCGCACTCAATCGCCCGAGCGCGCCCAAAGTCACGCTGGATATGCAATCGGCACCGGTGGCCGGCAGCGCGCTGCGCTTTCGCACCACCGACCGCCTGATCGCCATCGGCGCCTCGGCCGGCGGGACCGAAGCGCTGCGCGTGGTGCTCGAACACATGCCTGCCGATGCGCCCGCGGTGGTGATGACCCAGCATCTGCCCGCCAGCTTCAGCACCGCATTCGCCGAGCGCCTCAACCGCCATTCGGCCATGTCGGTGCGCGAAGCCACCGATGGCGAGGCGATCCTGCCGGGTCATGCGTATCTACCGCCGGGTGGCCAGCATCTGCGCATCATTCGCGACGGTGCGCGTTGGCGCTGCCGCATCGACGATGGTCCGCCGGTCAATCGCCACAAGCCGGCAGTGGACGTGCTGTTTCGTTCCGTTGCCGCCAATGCCGGGCCGAATGCGGTGGGCGCCATCCTCACCGGCATGGGCGACGACGGCGCGCGCGGCCTGCTGGAAATGCTGCAGGCCGGCGCGCCGACACTGGTGCAGGACGAAGCCAGCAGCGTGGTCTGGGGCATGCCAGGTGCAGCGTACAAACTTGGCGCCGCACAGGAAGTGGTGCCGTTGGACCGCGTGGCCGAGCGCTTGCTCGCATTGTCGGCGCAGGCGCGCTGACCCGGCATGGCCGCGCATCCCTCGCACCCGACCAACCCAACGCTTCCTCCAGGAAGCGCGGCGGGCGCTGGCGTGGATGCAGCGATGGACCGCACGCCGCTGACGTCCGAGCCGATCCATGCCAACGTACCAAGCGCGGTGCAGATCAGGCCCGGCCCGGTCACCGCCGGCATGGCCAAGGACGGCGAGCAACCCGAGCAGCGCCGTGCGCGCCTGCTCGCAGAAGCACTCGATGGCAGTAGCAGCGCCATCCTTATCTGCGACCTGCAATCGCGGCTGCTGTACGCCAACGACGGCTTCCAGCGCATGTTCGGCTACACCGAAGCCGAGCTGGTCGGTCTGCGTCCCTCCGATGTCTTGACCCGCGCGCAAAGCGACCAAAACGAGGTTGCCCGCGTTCGCGATCGCGCAGACGCCTTGCAGCACACGCGTGCCGACTTGCTGGTCTATCGCAAGGACGGCACTCCGCTGTGGATCTCGCTCAACTTCAACCCGATCTACGACACCAACAATGCTCCCTCGCATTACGTGGCGGTATTGACCGACATCACCGACACCAAGATGCACGAGGTATTGCAGCACCGCGTGCTGGAGGCCTTGGTGCAGGAACGCCCGTTGATCGAGGTGATGACCCTGATTTGCACCGAGGTCGAACGCATCGCACCGGACGTGCTGGCCACGGTGATGAGTGCGGACAATCAAGGTCGCCTGCATTCGCTGGCTGCGCCCAGCCTGCCGCCCGAATACGCCGATGCGGTCAACGGCTTGAAGATCGGCCCGGGCACAGGCGCCTGCGGCACCGCGGCCTGGCGCGGTCGCGCGGTGATGGTGGAAGACATCGCCACCGACCCCTTGTTCGAGCCGTATCGAGACACGCTCTTGCCATGGGGGCTGCGTGCCTGCTGGAGCACACCGATCCGCTCCAACAGCGCGCGCGTGCTCGGCACCTTTGCGCTGTACTACCGCAAGCCGCAACGTGCCGATGCCTGGCATATGCGGCTCACCGATTTGTGCCAGCAGCTGTGCACCTTGGCGCTGGAACGCGAGCAGATCCGCCAGCGCGTGCATCAACTGGCGTTCTACGACACGCTCACGGGCCTTCCCAACCGCATCATGTTCAGCGCCCGCGCCGAGCAGGCGCTGACGCAGGCCGAATACGCGGGCGAACCGGCCGCGTTGATGTTCATCAACATCGACCGCTTCAAGCTCATCAACGATAGCCAGGGTCACGCCGCAGGCGATGGCCTGTTGCGCGATATCGCCTTGCGCGTCAATGAGCAGGTCACCGCCACGGCAATGCTGGCGCGACTGTCCGGCGACGAGTTCGCGCTCGCGCTGCCGCAATGCAGCGCAGAGCAGGCCAGCGCCGCCGCCGAGCGGTTGCTGGTCAGCATCGCCAGCCCGCTGCCGGTCGGCCATATGACCGTGCATCCCTCGGCCAGTATCGGCGTGGCGATGTTTCCCGAAGATGGGCAGGACATCAATATCCTGCTGCGCCATGCCGACTTGGCGATGAATCGCGCCAAGAAGGAAGGCGGCGGGCGCTTTCGTTTCTTCAGTTCAGACATGAACCGCATGGCGCAAGAACGCGTTGCGCTGGAAGCAGAACTGCGCCAGGCCATCGACCGCAATCAGCTGCAACTGCACTACCAACCGCAGATGCACAGCGCCGCCCCGCACACGCTCTATGGCGTGGAAGCGCTGCTGCGCTGGAATCATCCGCAGTTGGGCGCAGTCTCGCCGGCGCGGTTCCTGCCCGTGGCCGAAGAGCAAGGCATGATGCCGCAGATCAACGCATGGGTCCTGCGCAGCGCGTGCCAGCAGGTTGCCGACTGGCGCCAGCGTGGCGTGCCGGTCGCACGCGTGTCGGTGAACCTGTCGGCGAGCGGTTTCGAAAGTCCGCGGATGCTGTCGGACCTGCTCCGGCTCATCGCCGAGATGGGCGTACAACCCTCCGACCTGACCCTGGAACTGACCGAAAGCGTGATGCTGTCCGGGCAACCAGGCGTGCTGGAAAACCTGCACGCCATTCGCGAAGCCGGCATCTCGCTGTCGCTGGACGATTTCGGCACCGGCTATTCCAGCCTGAGCCACCTGCATCGCCTGCCGATCGACGAACTCAAATTGGACATGAGCTTCGTGCGCGACATCGAACACAGCGAGGACGCGCGCGCGCTCACCACCTCCGTGCTGCGCATCGGCGAGCACCTGCGCAAGCACGTGGTCGCCGAAGGTGTGGAAAACGAAGCGCAGCGCCTGTTCCTGGCCGACCTGGGCTGCGAGGTGCTGCAGGGCTACCTGTTCTCGCGGCCCCTACCGGCCCCGGCACTGGAAGCCTGGCTGGGCACGCAACCGTAAACGCAACCGCCGCACGATCACAGCTTCGAACTCCGTTCCATCCAGGAAAGGCGGGCCACGACGTGGCAAGTCATGCGCCCCCTCATGCGGAGAGCAACGCAAGCGCTCCCCCGAAAGCGCCTCAAGCTCCCCGCCTGCGAGAAAGTGCTTCAAGCCCCTCGTCTGCGAGACAGTGCTTCAAGCCCCTCTCCCAGCGGGAGAGGGGTTGGGGTGAGGGTACGGTGGCGAAGCCAATCACACGTCAAACAGCACGTGGCCGCGCCCGAATTATCATCCCCCCCTGCGGGCACCCTCTCCTCCACAAAGGAGAACAAAGATCCCGGTGGAAAAGCGAAACATCATCCTGACAACTGCAGCGCTTCAGCCCTCTCCTAAGAGAGAGCGCTTCGCGCCCCTAGCCTACGAGAGAATGCTTCAAGCCCCTCTCCCAGCGGGAGAGGGGTTGGGGTGAGGGTACGGCCGAC
The DNA here is from genome assembly GCF_041475645.2 of Xanthomonas sp. NCPPB 3569. NCBI lineage: Bacteria > Pseudomonadati > Pseudomonadota > Gammaproteobacteria > Lysobacterales > Lysobacteraceae > Xanthomonas > Xanthomonas sp. NCPPB 3569. Next base: position 1,524,123 of record NZ_CM192969.1, on the reverse strand, counting down.
CACGCATGGCGCCGACGCCCTACCCTCATGCGCCCTGCGGGCACCGTCTCCTCCAGAAGGGAGGACAATGTCCCGACGGGAGAAGGGAAACATCAGCCTGACATCTGCAGCGCTTCAGCCCTCTCCTACGAGAGAGCGCTTTGAGCTCCTCCGCTGCGAGAGTCCTCCCTGCGAAAGAGAGTGCCTCAAGCTCCTCTCCTGTCCGCAAAATTGAGCAATTGCGAAGTAACCACGTCCCTCATCTAAGTCAGGCGAGGCCCCTGCCTCATCCCACACGCATTAATTCCACCTCGGCCTCGGCTACCGTCCGCTTCAACCAGCCCAGCAACTGCGCATTGACGAAGGCCGGGTTTTCCAGCGAGGCGATATGGCCTGCGTCCGGGATCAGCTCGTAATCGCAGCAGATGGCCTCGGCCATCATCCACACCTCTTCGGGCGGGCGCGGAATGTCCTCGGCGCCACCGAGCAGGAACGTGTTGGCCGGATCCAGTCCAGACAGGGCATCCAGTCGATCGGCTCGACCGAAGATCAGCCGGCCCAGTGGCACGACCGACGCGCGCAACTGCTCGGCCGACATCGCCGCCAGACGCTGCGCAAAGGCGGCCGGCAATGCCGATCCCAGATCGATGCCGGGGCGGAAGAAGATCGGAACGATCGCCTCGATCAGCGCAGGCGTCACCTGCCCGGCCGTGTCGATCGCATCAAGCAAGCCGAAATAGCGCGCACGCGTGGCGGCTGGCTCGGCACCCAGGAAGGTGTCCATCAACACCAGGCTGCGCACGCGCTCCGGCGCCATCAGGGCAAGCTCGGCGGCCCACATGCCGCCCACCGACAGGCCGACCACCGCGCACTGCGGCAACTTCAGTGCGTCCAGCAGGGCCAGCATGTGCCGGGCAAGATCGCCGATCTGCTGCGTGCCGTGCGGCAACGGGCCTGACTGCCCGTGTCCCCACAGCTCGGGAACGATGACCTGGTAGTGCTGCGATAGTGCCTGGATCTGCGGCTCCCACATCGCAGCGTCCCAAAGATAACTGTGGCCAAGCAAGACCGGGAAACCGCGGCCATGTTGCGTGTAATGCAGGGTTTGACCGGAGATTGTGCAAGTGGGCATGGGCATCAACGGGCAGTGGTGGAGCGGCGGGACTCTAGACCTGCCCACTTCAGATTTTTGTTGCAATGCCACAATCCAGTCAGCTGGTATTTGCTTTAACGCCGGGCATCGTGACCACAACGCGAAGCCATTGCCCGAAAAGCGAAATGCCCGGCAGTGCCGGGCATTTCGGGGGTAACAAACCTGCTGGAGGAATCAGGCGGCGACGGTCTCTGCCACGTTCTGATACTCCTGGATCTGATCGAAGTTCATGTAGCGATAGATCTGCTCGCCACTGGTCTTGATCACGCCCACATCGGCCATGTACTCCTCCTTGGTCGGAATGCGGCCCAGGCGCGAGCAGATTGCCGCCAGTTCCGCCGAGCCCAGGTACACATTGGTATTGCGGCCCAACCGGTTGGGGAAGTTACGCGTGGAGGTGGAGAACACCGTGGCGCCCTCGCGTGCCTGCGCCTGGTTGCCCATGCACAGCGAGCAGCCGGGCATTTCCATGCGCGCGCCGGCCGCGCCGAAGGTGCCGTAATGGCCTTCCTTGGTCAGCTCCGAAGCGTCCATCTTGGTCGGCGGTGCCACCCACAGGCGGGTCGGGATGTCGCGCTTGCCTTCCAGCAACTTGGCAGCGGCACGGAAGTGACCGATGTTGGTCATGCACGAACCGATGAACACTTCGTCGATCGCCGCACCGGCCACGTCCGACAGCGTCTTCACGTCGTCCGGGTCGTTCGGGCACGCCACGATCGGCTCATGGATATCGGCCAGGTCGATCTCGATGACCGCGGCGTATTCGGCGTCGGCATCGGGCTGCAGCAGCTGCGGGTCGGCCAGCCAGTCTTCCATCTTCTTGATGCGCCGGCCCAGCGTGCGCGCATCGGCGTAACCCTCGGCAATCATCCAGCGCAGCAGGGTGATGTTGCTGGTCAGGTATTCGATGATCGGCGCCTTGTCCAGGTGCACGGTGCAGCCGGCCGCCGAACGCTCGGCCGAGGCATCGGACAATTCGAACGCCTGCTCCACCTTCAGGTTCGGCAAACCTTCGATTTCGAGGATGCGGCCGGAGAAGATGTTCTTCTTGCCCTGCTTGGCCACGGTCAGCAGACCGTCCTTGATCGCGTACAGCGGGATCGCGTTGACCAGGTCACGCAAGGTCACGCCCGGCTGCATTTCACCCTTGAAGCGCACCAGCACGCTCTCGGGCATGTCCAGCGGCATCACACCGGTGGCCGCTGCGAACGCCACCAGGCCGGAGCCGGCCGGGAACGAGATGCCGATCGGGAAACGCGTGTGCGAGTCGCCGCCGGTGCCCACGGTGTCGGGCAGCAGCATGCGATTGAGCCAGCTGTGGATCACGCCGTCGCCCGGACGCAGCGACACGCCGCCACGGGTGGAGATGAACTCCGGCAGCGTGTGGTGGGTCTTGACGTCCACCGGCTTCGGGTAGGCAGCGGTGTGGCAGAACGACTGCATCACCAGGTCGGCCGAGAAGCCCAGGCAGGCCAGGTCCTTCAGCTCGTCGCGGGTCATCGGGCCAGTGGTGTCCTGCGAGCCCACCGAGGTCATCTTCGGCTCGCAATAGGTGCCCGGGCGCATGCCCTGGCCTTCCGGCAAGCCACAGGCGCGGCCGACCATCTTCTGCGCCAGCGAGAAACCCTTGCCGGTGTCCGGCGGGTCCATCGGCAGGCGGAACAGGTCCGAGGCCGGCAGGCCCAGGAACTCGCGCGCCTTGGCAGTCAGGCCACGGCCGACGATCAGCGGAATGCGGCCACCGGCACGCACTTCGTCGAACAGCACGTCCGACTTCATCGCGAACTCGGCGATCACCTGCCCGTTCTTCAGCGCCTTACCGTCATACGGACGCAGCTCGACCACATCGCCATGCTCCATCTGCGACACGTCCAGCTCGATCGGCAATGCGCCGGCGTCTTCCATGGTGTTGTAGAAGATCGGGGCGATCTTGCTACCCAGGCACACGCCGCCGAAGCGCTTGTTGGGGATGTACGGAATATCTTCGCCGGTCCACCACAGCACCGAGTTGGTCGCCGACTTGCGCGAAGAACCGGTACCGACCACGTCGCCCACGTAGGCGACCAGGTGGCCCTTGTCCTTGAGGTCGGCAATGGCCTGGATCGGACCGCGCTTGCCGTCTTCTTCCGGCTCGAACGCCGCGCCATCGCGCTTGTTCTTCAACATCGCCAGAGCATGCAGCGGGATGTCCGGACGGGTGGTCGCGTCCGGCGCCGGCGACAGGTCGTCGGTATTGGTTTCGCCCGGCACCTTGAATACGGTGACGGTCAGGCTCTGCGGCACTTCCGGCTTGCTGGTGAACCACTCGGCATCGGCCCAGCTCTGCAGCACCGCCTTGGCGTGCGCGTTGCCGGCTTGCGCCTTTTCCTGCACGTCGTGGAACGCATCGAACACCAGCAAGGTGTGCTTGAGCGCTTCGGCGGCGGTAGCGCCCAGCGCGGCGTTGTCCAGCAGGTCGATCAGCGGCTGGATGTTGTAGCCGCCCAGCATGGTGCCGAGCAGTTCGGTGGCGCGGGTCGGGCTGATCAGCGCGGTGGTCTCGGTGCCGAAGGCCACCGCGGCCAGGTACGAGGCCTTAACCTTGGCGGCATCGTCGACGCCGGCCGGTACGCGCTGGCTGAGCAGTTCGACCAGGAACTCCTCTTCGCCGGCAGGCGGCGCCTTGAGCAGCTCGATGACCTCGGCGGTCTGCTGCGCGGTCAGCGGCAGCGGCGGGATACCGAGCGCGGCGCGCTCTGCAACGTGGTGGCGATAGGCTTCCAACATGCGGGTTCTCCAAAAAAAACAGCGGTGAAGGTGATAAAGCGCGAAACGTGGATCAGGGTGCGGGTTTGGGAACGACGATCTTCAAACCCTTGAAGTAATCGCGGAAGAAGCCCTCGTCGCGGGTGATCAACCCGTCGCACTGGAGCATGGCGTGGGCGCCGATCAGGAAGTCGGCCACCACCCGCTCACGCTTGCCGCCGCGCGCGCGAAAGCGCTTGTTCATATGGCCGGCGCGGACTGCGGCCGCTTCCTGGGTGGCTTCGTAGCGCACGCCGATCGAGGCCAGGGTTTCCATCAGGTCGACCTGGGTGTCGAGCATGGCCAGCACCTCGGCCACCACCGCATCGCAGACCACCACTTCGTCGCGCGCCAGGGCGTCGCCGATGCAGACCTCCGACACTTCGCCATAGACCGGATCGCCGATCAGGATGTCCAGCAGGACCGAGGAATCCAGGGCGATCATGGGTCGAACGGGTCTCCGGGGGCGCGGCCACGGATGGCGCGCATGGCCTCGTCGGTGCTGGTCAGGCCGTCGACCAGCTTGAACTTGCCGCGCACCTTGCGCAGCGCCTCGCTGACATCCTTGCGCAAGATGATGCGCCCGCCGTCGAGTTCGATCTTCAACGTCGTGCCCTTGGTCAGGCCCAGGGCATCGCGCACGGCCTTTGGCAGCGTGATCTGTCCACGTTCGGCAACGGTGGCTTCCATGAGCATGCTCCAGAAAGTATGCACACATGATACGTACTTGCGCTGTCCTACTCAAGTTGGCAGATCGGCCTGGACACACCGTACGTACACACTGAATCGCTCAGAATGTGCGCCTACCTAAAGCCTTCGATGCCATAGGAGTGATGCATGCGCGATTCCTTTTCCACTCGCACCTCACTTGAGGTCCACGGCAAGCACTACGCGTACTACAGCCTGCCGAAGCTGGGCGAGCGCTTCGATATCGGCCACCTGCCCTATTCGATGAAGATCCTGCTGGAGAACCTGCTCCGTCATGAAGACGGTGGCGTGACCGTCGGCAAGGACCACATCGAAGCAGTCGCCAAGTGGGACCCCACTGCCGAGCCCGATACCGAAATCGCCTTCATGCCCGCACGCGTGGTGCTGCAGGATTTCACCGGCGTGCCCTGCGTGGTGGACCTGGCCGCAATGCGCGATGCGGTAGTCAAGCTCGGCGGCAACGCCGACCAGATCAACCCGCAGATTCCCTCCGAACTGGTCATCGACCACTCCGTGCAGGTCGATGTCTTCGGCAAGCCGGACGCGCTCGACCTCAACGGCAAGATCGAATTCCAGCGCAACCAGGAACGCTACGGCTTCCTGCGCTGGGGTCAGAAGGCGTTCGAGAACTTCAAGGTGGTGCCGCCCAACACCGGCATCGTCCATCAGGTCAATCTGGAAAATCTTGCCAGCGTGGTGATGAGCGCGGACAAGGACGGCACGCTGGTCGCCTACCCCGACACCGTGTTCGGCACCGACAGCCACACCACCATGATCAATGGCATCGGCGTGCTGGGCTGGGGCGTGGGCGGCATCGAGGCCGAGGCCGCGATGCTGGGCCAGCCTTCCTCGATGCTGATTCCGCAGGTGGTCGGCTTCAAGCTCACCGGCAAGCTGCCCGAGGGCGCCACTGCCACCGACCTGGTGCTGACGGTCACCCAGATGCTGCGCAAGGCCGGCGTGGTGGGCAAGTTCGTCGAGTTCTATGGCGACGGCCTGCAACACCTGCCGCTGGCCGACCGCGCCACCATCGGCAACATGGCACCGGAATACGGCGCCACCTGCGGCATCTTCCCGGTCGACGAAGAATCGCTGACCTACCTGCGCCTGTCCGGCCGCAGCGAGGAGCAGATTGCGTTGGTCGAGGCCTATGCCAAGGCGCAGGGCCTGTGGCACGACGCCGCCACCCCACCCGCCCGGTACAGCGCGACGCTGGAACTGGACATGGGCCAGGTCAAGCCGTCGCTGGCCGGCCCCAAGCGCCCGCAGGACCGGGTGCTGCTGGAAGACATGCAGTCCAACTACCGCGAAAGCCTCAAGCCGTTTGCCGACGCGCGCAGCAAGAAGCTGGCCGATCTCAAGCAGGAAGACCGCCTCAAGAACGAAGGCGGCGGCGGCACGGCCGTCGGTGCGAAGGCGTCGCAGGCAGAAAGCGCCAACGCCAGCGGTGCCGGTTGGCAGCTGCGCGATGGCTCGGTGGTCATCGCCGCGATCACCTCATGCACCAACACCTCCAATCCGGCAGTGATGCTGGGCGCCGGCCTGCTTGCGCGCAACGCGGCGGCCAAGGGGCTGAAGGCGCAGCCGTGGGTCAAGACCTCGCTCGGGCCGGGCTCGCGCGTGGTCACCGACTATCTCGAAAAGGCGGGCGTGCTCACCGACCTGGAAAAGCTCGGGTTCTACGTGGTCGGCTACGGCTGCACCACCTGCATCGGCAACTCCGGCCCGCTGCCGGACGACGTGTCTGCGGCCATCGCCAAGGATGATCTGGTGGTGACCTCGGTGTTGTCGGGCAACCGTAACTTCGAAGGCCGCGTGCACCCCGAGGTCAAGATGAACTATCTGGCCTCGCCGCCGCTGGTGGTGGCCTATGCCATCGCCGGCACCACCGACATCGACCTGACCACCGAGCCGCTGGGCACCGGCAGCGACGGGCAACCGGTCTACCTGCGCGACATCTGGCCGAGCAACAAGGAAATCGGCGACACCATCGCCGCCACCGTCGGCCCGGAAATGTTCAAGCAGAACTATGCCGACGTGTTCAAGGGCGACACGCGCTGGAACACCATCGCCTCGCCCGATGGCGCGCTTTACGCGTGGGACGAAGCGTCGACCTACATCAAGAACCCGCCCTACTTCGACGGCATGACCATGCAGGTCGGCAACGTGGACGATGTGCACGGTGCACGCATCATGGGCCTGTTCGGCGACTCGATCACCACCGACCACATCTCGCCGGCCGGCAACATCAAGAAGGATTCGCCGGCAGGCCGCTTCCTCCAGGAACGCGGCGTGCAGCCGGCCGACTTCAACAGCTATGGCAGCCGCCGCGGCAACGACGATGTGATGGTGCGCGGCACCTTCGCCAACATCCGCATCAAGAACCTGATGTTCGGCGGCGAAGAAGGCGGCAACACGCTGTACTACCCAGCCGGCGGCGGCCAGCCCGAAAAGCTGGCCATCTACGATGCCGCAATGAAGTACAAGGCCGACGGCGTGCCGCTGGTGGTGCTGGCCGGCAAGGAGTACGGCACCGGCTCCTCGCGCGACTGGGCGGCCAAGGGCACCAACCTGCTTGGGGTCAAGGCCGTGATCGCCGAGAGCTTCGAGCGCATCCACCGCTCCAACCTGGTGGGCATGGGCGTGCTGCCGCTGCAGTTCCTGGAAAACGAGAACGCGCAGAGCCTCGGCCTGGATGGCTCGGAAGTGCTGGACATCACCGGCCTGCAGGACGGTGCCAGCCGGCGTGCCACCGTCAATGCGAAAAAGTCCGATGGCAGCGTCAAGCAGTTCCAGGTCAAGGTGCTGCTGCTCACACCCAAGGAAGTGGAGTACTTCAAGCACGGCGGCCTGCTGCAGTATGTGCTGCGGCAGTTGGCGGCCCGCAAGGCGGCCTGACCGCAGCGCGCATCGCGCTGCAATGATGCAACCCACTCCCGACGCTCGGCGGGAGTGGCGTTTCCGGCCTCTTGCACAACGGCGATTACGCTGTAGCGAACAAAGGGCGCGTGCATCCCGACGTCGAACGGCATTACCTGGCCTTCCCGCCGTTGGTGGCGAGCATGCCATCTCCGGCACCATGGACATCGATCCCACCACCAAGATGGGTGGCGGAAACGAAGGCGGCAACACGCCGTATTACCCAGCCAACGGCGGCCAGCCGGATGCGCCACCCGCTACCTCAGCGCCACGCACCGCCATCACCGGGCGGCCCCCGCTTCGGCCAAACGCCTGACGCCCCCCATCCATGCACTGGCGCCATGCGTCCGGCCGTATCAAGCGCCCAGCCGCATCCAACCGCATCGGCGCGGTCAACGCGCTGCCGGCACCCATTGCGCGTGATACAGCTGCCAGTCGCTGCCCTGCAATCGCCAACCGGTGGTGACCTGATAGGTCTGCGCCTGATCGGGCACCCAATGCCCGTTGCCGCCGGTCAACAACGCGGTAAAGCGCACAGTGGCCGTATCGCCGCGCAGTGCCACATCGACCGGCCCCATGGTCACGCCGACCTGTTGGTTGCCCAACATCTGCACTTGCATCAAGCGCCGTAATCCGGCGGCGTCCAGCCCGTTTTCACCTACAAAATCCTCGGCCACCGGCGCCATTGCATCGCCGATCTGGCGCGCTTCGATTGCCTGATGCATCTGCTCCAGCGTGGCGCGCAGACGTTGCTCGGGCGCAGCACGTGTGCACCCGAGCAAGACCAGCATGCAAAACCCCACCCACACCACGCGCCACGGCACTTGAATGATGCTCTGCATCACGCTTCGCCTTTTCCATGCATGACGGTATGCTGCCAGCTGTTGTAACGCCGTGGAACACACTGCGGCGCGTCGAGAACACCCTGGAGGGGGGCAGATGAATCAGGCACGTCCTTGGTTGCAAAGTTATCCGGCCGGCGTTGCCGCCGAAATCGATCTTGAGCAGTTCCGCACGGTGGCCGAGGTGTTTGCCACCTCCGTGAAACGCTTCGCCGACCGGCCTGCGTACCACAGCTTCGGCAAGACCATCACCTATCGCGAGGCGGATCAGCTGGTCGAGCAATTCGCAGCCTACCTGCTTGGCGAGTTGCAGTTGAAGAAAGGCGACCGCGTCGCCTTGATGATGCCCAACTGCCTGCAATACCCCATCGCGACCTTCGGCGTGCTGCGTGCCGGCCTGACCGTGGTCAACGTCAATCCGCTGTACACCCCGCGCGAACTCAAGCATCAGTTGATCGACTCCGGCGCCAGCGTGCTGGTGGTCATCGACAACTTCGGCACCACCGTGCAGCAGGTCATCGCCGACACGCCGGTCAAGCAAGTCATCGCCACTGGCCTGGGCGACATGCTGGGGTTCCCGAAGGCGGCGCTGCTCAACTTCGTGGTCAAGTACGTCAAGAAGCTGGTGCCCGATTACCGCATCAACGGTGCGATTCGCTTCCGCGAGGCGCTGGCGCTGGGCCGCAAGCACCGCGTTCCGACGCTGCAGATCGAACCCGACGACATCGCCTTCCTGCAGTACACCGGCGGCACCACCGGCGTGGCCAAGGGCGCCATGCTGACCCACCGCAATCTGGTCGCCAACATGCAGCAGGCGCACCAGTGGCTGGCGGGCACCGGCAAGCTGGAGGAAGGCCATGAAGTGGTGATCACCGCGCTGCCGCTGTACCACATCTTCGCATTGACCGCGAACGGCCTGGTCTTCATGAAGATCGGCGGCTGCAATCACCTGATCAGCAACCCGCGCGACATGCCGGGCTTCGTCAAGGAGCTGAAAAAGACCCGCTTCACCGCGTTCACCGGCGTCAACACGCTGTTCAACGGGCTGCTCAACACGCCCGGATTCGATCAGGTGGATTTCTCCTCGCTCAAGATGACCCTTGGCGGCGGCATGGCCGTCCAGCGCTCGGTCGCCGAGCGCTGGAAGAAAGTCACCGGCCTGACCTTGGTCGAGGCCTACGGCCTGACCGAAACCTCGCCGGCCGCATGCATCAACCCGATGGACCTGAAGGACTACAACGGTTCGATCGGCCTGCCGATTCCGTCCACCGATGCCTGCATCAAGGACGACGCCGGCGCGGAACTGCCCCTGGGCGAGATCGGCGAGCTGTGCATCAGGGGCCCGCAGGTCATGAAGGGCTACTGGAAGAAATCCGATGAAACCGCCAAGGTCATGGACGCCGAAGGCTGGCTGCATACCGGCGACATCGCGCGCATGGACGCACAGGGCTTCGTCTACATCGTCGATCGCAAGAAGGACATGATCCTGGTGTCCGGCTTCAACGTGTACCCCAACGAGATCGAGGACGTGATTGCCGAGATGCCCGGCGTGCTGGAAGTGGCGGCCGTCGGCGTGCCGGACGACAAGTCCGGCGAGATCGTCAAGGCGGTCATCGTGAAGAAGGACCCGGCCCTGACGGCCGAGGATGTGAAGGCGCATTGCCGCGCCAACCTCACCGGCTACAAGCAGCCGCGCGTGATCGAATTCCGCAAGGAGTTGCCCAAGACCAACGTCGGCAAGATCCTGCGCCGTGAGCTACGGGACGCGCCGAAGACGTAATACCGCTTATGCCGCAGCCCGAAGGCGTTCAGCCTTCTTCGACGCCCGCATTGCCGCAAGGCCTTGCGGGCGTTCGCTTTTGCACGCATAGAATCCGGTGTCGGCGCACGCTCACGCGTTCAACCTCATCTCCGTCCGAAAGGCGGCCGGCCGGACGGTCATCACGGAGAACCACCATGTCTGCAGTTCAACCCTTCATTCGCACCAACATCGGCTCGACCCTACGCATCATCGAAGAACCGCAGCGTGACGTGTACTGGATCCATATGCATGCCGACCTGGCCACCAACCCGGGGCGTGCCTGCTTTTCGACGCGCCTGGTCGACGACATCACCGGCTACCAGACCAACCTGGGTCAACGCCTGAACAACGCCGGCGTGCTGGCCCCGCACGTGGTGCTGGCATCCGACAGCGACGTGTTCAACCTGGGCGGCGACCTGGCGTTGTTCTGCCAACTCATTCGCGAAGGCGACCGTGCTCGACTGCTTGAATACGCCCAACGCTGTGTACGCGGCGTGCACGCGTTCCATGTCGGCCTCGGCGCACGCGCGCACAGCATCGCCCTGGTGCAGGGCAATGCGCTCGGCGGCGGATTCGAAGCGGCGTTGAGCTGCCACACCATCGTCGCCGAGGAAGGGGTGATGATGGGATTGCCCGAAGTGCTGTTCGACCTGTTCCCGGGGATGGGCGCCTACTCTTTCATGTGCCAGCGCGTCAGTGCGCAACTGGCGCAAAAAATCATGCTCGAAGGCAATCTGTACTCCGCCGAGGAATTGCTCGGCATGGGCCTGGTCGATCGCGTGGTGCCGCGCGGCCAGGGCGTGGCGGCCGTCGAACAAGTGATCCGCGAAAGCAAGCGCACGCCGCACGCCTGGGCGGCAATGCAGCAAGTGCGCGAAATGACCACGGCGGTACCGCTGGAGGAAATGATGCGCATCACCGAGATCTGGGTCGATACGGCGATGCAGTTGGGCGAAAAGTCGTTGCGCACCATGGACCGCCTGGTTCGCGCGCAATCGCGCCGCTCAGGGCTTGACGCCGGCTGATGGGTCGGCGGGCTATTCGCTACTCCGGGGGGAGCGCTCGTCGTCGTTGGCGCCTTGTACGCGCGCGGCGAGTGCGTCCTTTCCGGTTTGCAATTGATCGCGCAACGCCGACAGCCGCTGTCGCCATTCGGCCTGCAACTGCCAATCGGCCATGCGCATCAGCTCACCGCCGCTGCCAGCCAGCTGCGCCAGCCCCAGATTGCTGGCAACCCCGCGCAATGCGTGGGCGCTTTCGCGCAGTTGTTCCCAATCCGAGCGCGTGCCATCGCGCTCGATCGCGCTCACGCAGTTGTGCGCATCATCCAGACACTGCCGGACGAACTGACGTTCGAATTCTTCGCCCATGCCCAACGCAGCGAGTTCGTCCAGCACGCTGGCATCGAGCACGCCCTCGAAACTGGTCGATGCCTGCACCACCGTCGCCGGCGTTGCCAACGCACGGGTGCTGACCGCGAGTTCGGCCAGCGTATCGAGCAGCTTGGCAGCCACGACGGGCTTGGCCAGGAACGCGCGTGCGCCAGCTTGTTCGCAGGCGCGGATCGCGTCTGGCGTGACGTCGGCACTGAGCACCACCACCGGGGTGTAGCGCATGCCGCTGGCCTGCATCACGCGCAACTGCTTGAGCATGTCCAGACCGCTCATGCCCGGCATATGCAAATCCACGATCACCGCATCGAAATCCTCGTCGGCCATCGCGTCCAGCACCTGCTCGGCGCCGTTGACGCACATCACCTTATGCCCCGCCTTTTCCAGCAATCGCTGCAACACCATGCGATTGGCTTCATGGTCGTCGGCCACCAGCATGCGCATGCTGCGCACGCGCGCGCGGTGACGCAGGAACGGGTTGGAAAAGGCGATGACGTTGGAGGCTTCCAGCTCGTCGGGAGCCTCCAGCAGCGCCCCGACCGGCGAGCGAGCCGGCGCCGCGGCCTCCAATACGCCGATCTCCAGCGGTAGCTCGAACCAGAACACGCTGCCGCCGGCTGGATTGGGCGCAAAGCCAATCGCGCCACCCATGGCCTCGACCAGGCCCTTGGCGATCGTGGTACCCAGGCCGGTGCCCTCATAACGGCGCGACAAGCCCACATCCGCCTGCTCGAACGCCTCGAACAGGCGCGGACGCATGTCCATCGGCACGCCGATGCCGCTGTCCTCGACCTCGAAACGCAGGCGCATCGTGTCGGCACCATTGCCGGAGACCCGCGCGACCCGCAGCAGTACATGCCCGTGCTCGGTGAACTTGACCGCATTGCCCAACAGGTTGAGCAACACCTGGCGCAGATGGCCGGTGTCGCCCTTGAGCAGGTCCGGTACGTCGGTGGCGACCTCGGTGCCGTAATCCAGACCGCGCGTCTTGGCCTGCGGCTGCAGAATCATGTTGACCGAGCCGATCATCTCGCGCAGCGAGAAATCGCGGCGATCGATGCGGATCTTGCCCGCCTCGATCGCCGAAATATCGAGCACCTCTTCCACCAGCGACAGCAGGCTGCGCGCCGAGGCCTGGATGGTATTCAGGCATTCCTTCTGCTCTGCATCCAGGCGCGTGGTGGCCAGCACTTCGGTCATGCCCGACAACCCATTCAACGGGGTGCGGAATTCGTGACTCATATTGGCCAGGAAGCGGCTCTTGGCCTGGTTGGCATGCCGGGCCTCGCGTACCGCGCGCGTCATCGCACGCAACAACGAGTCGAAGTACAGCGGCACGGCGATCAAACCCAGCAACAAGCCCCAGCTGAGATAGGGGTTGGCCTTCCAGTAAGGCGAAATCAGAATGGCACTGAGAAAACTCAGGCTGGCCATCGCGGTGGCGGCACGCAGATAGGCACTGCCGTAGCGCAAGCCATTGCCGATGGTCACCCACATGCAGACCGCATACAGCGGCGAAGCCGGTTCGCCCTGGATTGCCATGATTGCGCCGGTGCAGGTGTAGTCGAGCACCATGCCGATCAGGCGCCGCGTGTGCGACACGTGCGGCCGCAGCAGGATCGCCACCATCAGTCCCAGCGACACCACCAGCTCGCCCACCAGGATCAACCAGGTGGCCATCAACGTGTCGCCATGGGTGTGGTGGTAGCGCCACCCCAGGTAGGAAATGAACAGCGTGGTGGTGATGATGCGGATCAGGTTCTGCGCGTGTTCCGAATCCGCCCGCCCCGAAAGACGCCGCTTCAACCATGGCAATGGAGACTTCATAAACGCCTCAGACCTGCGGTCGCTTCGATGGGGATGAAAGTGGGCCGCGCGGTACTGCAGCATCGGCGCCAGGGGCTTATGCGGCGATACGCGCAGCGGCATCGGCACTGTCTCGCATCAGCCGCAGCAACGACAGGGGAATGACCACCAGCGCCGCCAGCAGGGCGATCCCGAGCTCGATCCGCTGTTGCCAGTACGGACTGTTGGCAAGCGTCGCCCCGAAACTGAGCACGGCCATGGCCACCGCCGTGTGCAGTGCATGCCTGCCAAAGCGCAGACCATTGCCGATTGTGACCCACATCACCACGACGTAGAGGCAGGCCATCGGCGCGGCGAACCAGGTCATCGCCAGACTGAGCAGGCCGTAGTCCGACAGCATGCCGAGCGTCCGGCGCTGGTGCGAGGGCCGCGGCCTTGCAACGATCCACGCAAACAGCAGCAATGCCCCAGCGTGCCCGATCGCGATCAGGCGCAGCAATCGCTGCAGATGGCCATCGCCCAGTTGCCACTGCGGGGCGCAGACCAGCGTGTAACCCAGGATCAGCCAGAGCATCACGATGCGCACCAACGCCTGACCGTGCTCGCTGTCGGGGCGCCGTGCGAGTCGCCGACGCAGCTGGGCAAGCACGGCCCTCATCTCACACCCCGGGCCGCGCCGATGCGGTGGAGAACTCGCCGCAGATCTGCTCCAACTGCGCACGGCCGCGCAACAGCGCGTCCACGCAGCGCGGGTCGAACAGGCGGCCACGTTGGGCATACAGATAGGCCAGCGCGGCGTCCATGGTCCAGGCCTCCTTGTACGGGCGCGGCGACAGCAAGGCGTCAAACACGTCCGCCACTGCGACGATGCGCGCTTCCAGCGGAATCGCTTCGCCGACCAGGCCATCCGGATAGCCGGTGCCGTCATAACGTTCGTGGTGACGCAGCGCAATCAACGCGCCGACTTGGATGAAACGGTTCTGGCTGCCGCTGAGCAGCTCATAGCCGATGCGCGGATGGCGCCGCATCACGCTCATTTCGTCATCGGTGAGCTTGCCGGGCTTGAGCAGCACCGAATCGGGAATGGCGATCTTGCCCATGTCGTGCAGCGGTGCGGCCATCTCGATGATGCGCACCTCCTCTTCCGACAGCCCCAGTTGCTCGGCGATCAGGCCGGCCACGTGCGACATGCGCTCCAGGAACGCGCTGGTGCCCGAATCGCGATATTCGATCGCGCGCGCAAGCCGCGACAAGGTTTCGCGCTCGCGCTCTTCGACCTCGTTCATGCTGGCCAGCAGGCGCTGCTCCAGCGACAACGCGCGTTGCTTGACGCTTTCGCTCTGCTGGCGCAGCTGCAGCAGGTTGGAGCAGCGCGCCCGCAACTCGCGCGGACGGATCGGCTTGACCAGGAAGTCGATCACGCCGGCTTCCAGCGCCGCCTGACGGATCGGTTCGTCGCCGACGATGGTGATCAGGATGATCGGAATATCGCGGTGGCTGGGCAGCCGGCGCAGCCGACGTGCGAATTCCAGGCCGTCCATGCCCGGCATGCGGTAGTCCAGCAGCAATAGGTCCACGCGCCCGGCTTCGCACCAGGCCAGGGCGTCGAGCGGATCGCCGAAGTCGTAGACCTTGAGCTCCGGCGCAATGTCCTCGATGACATGGCGCAGCATCGTCCGCGCGGACATCTGGTCATCGACAATGACGATGTTCAATCCCAGATCCGCCTTTTCCGCCCAGCTTCCCCATGTATCCGTCGACAATGCGCCGCCCGGACCCCCTAAAACATCCTGCATAGCCGTTGCTCCTCTATCTCGAGAACGGAAAAGCGATGACGCCGGCCCCTGTGCCGACTCCCCCGAACGATACGCCGTCCGGGGCTCCGCCCTAGCATATGCAGTATCTGTGCCGCCGGCACGCCGCCGACGCAAAAAAAAATCAGGCTTCCGGGCGCATATACGGGAACAGCAGGACATCGCGGATCGAGGTGCTGCCGGTCAGCAGCATCACCAGACGATCGATCCCGATGCCCAGGCCGCCGGTCGGCGCCATGCCGTACTCCAACGCACGGATGTAGTCGGCATCGAAATGCATGGCTTCGTCGTCGCCGCCGTCCTTGGCCTGCACCTGCGCCTGGAAACGCGCGGCCTGGTCCTCGGGATCGTTGAGCTCGGAAAAGCCGTTGGCCAGCTCCTTGCCATTGATGAACAGCTCGAAGCGGTCGGTGTACCCCGGCTCGGTATCGCTGGAACGCGCCAGCGGAGACACTTCGACCGGGTGGTCGGTGATGAAGGTCGGCTGCACCAGGGTGTGTTCCACGGTGGCCTCGAAAATCTCCAGCAGCAGCTTGCCCCAGCCATAGGATGGCTTGACCCGGATCTTGAGGCGCTCGCAATGGCGCAGCAGCGCGGCGCGGTCGGTGCAATCGGCGGCGCTGATCTCCGGGTTGTGGTGGCGAACGGCCTCATCCATGCGCCAGCGCCGGAAAGCCGGCGCCAAATCGATGTCGGCACCATCCCAGCTCACCTGCGTGGTGCCCAGCACCGACTGCGCGGTGTCGCGGATCACCTGCTCGGTCAGGTCCATGATCTGGTGGTACGTGGCATAGGCCTCGTAGAGCTCGAGCATGGTGAACTCGGGGTTGTGCCGGGTCGACACGCCTTCGTTGCGGAAATTGCGGTTGATCTCGTAGACGCGCTCCAACCCGCCCACCACCAGGCGCTTGAGATACAGCTCCGGTGCCACGCGCAGGTACAGGTCCAGGTCCAGCGCATTGTGGTGGGTGGTGAATGGCTTGGCCGTGGCCCCGCCGGGGATGTAATGCATCATCGGCGTTTCCACTTCCAGGAAGCGGCGCGCGTCCAGCCAGGCGCGCATGGCGCGGATGATCTTGGAGCGCTTGATGAAGACCTCGCGCGCTTCCGGGGTCACGATCAGGTCGACATAACGCTGGCGGTAACGCTGCTCAACGTCCGACAGGCCATGCCACTTGTCCGGCAACGGACGCAGCGACTTGGTCAGCAGCCGTAGCGCGCTGGCCTTGACCGACAGCTCGCCGGTCTTGGTGCGGGTGAGCCCGCCCTCCACCGCCACGATGTCGCCCACATCCCAGCCCTTGAAAGCGACATAGGCATCGCCCAGCACATTGCCCTGCAGGAACAGCTGCACGCGCCCGGATTCGTCCTGGATCTGCGCAAAGCTGGCCTTTCCCATGACCCGCTTGGCCATCAGCCGGCCGGCCATCCGGACCGTGCGCCCGCTGGCTTCCAGTGCTTCAGGGGTCCAGGTGTCGGCGTCGGCGAATTCGGCCTGCAGGTCGCCGGCGAAGTGTTCGCGCACGAAGTCGTTCGGGTAGGCGATGCCTTGCCCGCGCAACGCGCCCAGTTTCGCGCGACGCTCGGCGATGAGGCTGTTCTCGTCGGCGGGGATCTGCGGCGCGGGGGTCTGCTCGGTCATGGCGGGGGTCGGTCTGCTGTGGGTCGGGCGGATGCCCGGTGGGGAATGAGGAACCGGCGGTGCCGGCACGCTTATTTACAACGACGATGTGACGAAGGCACGCGGTCACCGGGTTACCCGAAGGCCGCAGTCCATCACCGCGGCTGCGTCACAGGCACTGCAGCGATGCGCCAGGATGCCGTCGCGACGGCGTCCTGGCGCGGCGGTCAGGCATCCAGGCGTTTGGAACCTGCTGCCAGGCCGGCTTTCAGGCTGGCCTCGACGAATTCGTCCAGATCGCCGTCCAGCACCTTCTGCGTATCGCTGCGTTCGATGCCGGTGCGCAGGTCCTTGATGCGGCTCTGGTCGAGCACGTAATTGCGGATCTGGCTGCCCCAGCCGATGTCGGACTTGGTCGCTTCCAGGGCGTCCTTCTCGGCGTTGCGCTTCTGCACTTCCAGCTCGTACAACTTGGCGGCCAGCATCTTCATCGCGTTGTCGCGGTTCTGGTGCTGGCTGCGACCGGTCTGGCAGGCGACCACGGTGTTGGTCGGGATGTGCGTGATACGCACCGCCGATTCGGTCTTGTTGACGTGCTGACCACCGGCACCCGAGGAGCGATACACGTCGGTACGCAGGTCAGCCGGGTTGATGTCGATTTCGATGTTGTCGTCCACCTCCGGCGACACGAACACCGAGGTGAAGCTGGTATGCCGGCGGTTGTCCGAGTCGAACGGCGATTTACGCACCAGCCGGTGCACGCCGATCTCGGTCTTCAGCCAGCCGTAGGCGTATTCGCCCTCGATGCGCACGGTGGCCGACTTGATGCCCGCCACTTCGCCACCGGAAACTTCCATCAGCTCGGTCTTCCAGCCGCGCGACTCGGCCCAGCGCAGGTACATGCGCAGCAGGATTTCGGCCCAGTCCTGCGCCTCGGTGCCGCCGGCGCCTGCCTGGATGTCGACGAACGCGTTGGCGCTGTCCATCTGGCCGGAGAACATGCGCTGGAATTCCAGCTTCTCGACATGCGCCTGGTAGCTGTCCAGATCGGCGATCACCGCCACCGCAGTGTCTTCGTCCTGTTCGCTCTCGGCCAGCTCCAGCAGGTCGCCCGCATCAGCCAGGCCCGATAGCACATCGGCAATGCCGATCACGGTCTTTTCCAGCATCGAACGCTCGCGGCCCAGGGCCTGCGCGCGTTCGGCGTCGTTCCACACATCCGGGCTTTCGAGCTCCCGGCTAACTTCCTCTAGACGCTCTTTCTTGGCGTCGTAGTCAAAGATACCCCCTGAGCGAGAGCACGCGATCGTTCAGATCGGTGATGCGCTGGCGGATCGGATTGGTTTCGATCATGACGGACTTCCGGCAAACAAGCGGGCTAGTTTAGCAAGCGGGCGGCGGCGGCGGAACGCGGTGGAGCCGTGGCCGCGCGTGCTGCAACACCTGCGGCACGCCAGGCGCCAGGCGCCTGGCTGCCACGCGCGACCGCAGGTTCCGCCGATGGCCACCGTTGCGCGTCGATATCGCAGCAGCTGCGACCCGGCGGCGCCTGGGCCAGGGACGAATTTGGGACCAGACGCCGGTGACCAACGGGCACGCAGCAGGGGGTTACGCCACCAGTGCGTCAGGTCTGGGCGCAGCGGCGCCCTGCCCGGCATGGGTACGCAAACCGGCCAGATGGCTGCGACTGCATGGCAACACGCTGGCATCGCGCAGATGCACGCGCGCGTCGCCGGAATCGGACGGCTCGATCGCCTGCACCTGCCCCAGATTGACCAGATAGCTGCGGTGGATGCGCACGAATACGGCCGGATCCAGCTTGGCCTCGATTGCCGCCATGGTGCTGCGCAACGGGTAATCGTGGCCGCGCACATGCAGGTTGACGTAGTTGCCCGAGGCCTGGATCCACTCGATATCGGCGGTCGCGACCAGGAAATCGCGTCCCAGCTTGCGCACCAGAAAACGCTCCGGGCGGTCCAGCGGCTCCACTGGCGGGCCTTCGTCAGGTGCGGCGAGCAGATGTGCCTCGCCCTGACGGCGCCGTGCGTACCAGGCCAGTGTGTGCTGCACCGCCACCAGCAACGCAAAGGTGCGCAGGTCCTTGGACAGCTCATAGACCCACTGCAGCCAGCCGCCGAAATCATAGTGTGCGCCGGCCAGGGCATAGACCAGCATGCGCAGCACCACCATGCCGGCGACATGCAGCAGCCACCAGCCCAGTGCAGCCATCACATACGCCGGCAGGCGTCGCACCCAGACGTCGGCATGCAATGGCCAGCGTGCGCAGAGCCACACCACCGCCGGCAACAGCAGCAGCGCTGCAGTGGCGCTGCTCAGCTCCCAGCTCAGCACCTGCCACACCACGATGGGCTGGCCATCGCGGCGTGCGGCAAGCGAGGCGGTCCAGACGTTGCCCAGCGCACTCAAATAGAACACCAGCGACCAGATCACCACCGCCCAGCGTGTGGCAGCGCGGCCGGCGCTGTCGTGGAGGATTGGCGGGCGCGTCCCGGTCGATTGCATGGCACACGTCCGCAGTTGGCAGCTGCCGATCATAGAGGCCTGCGCTACAAGGCGAAACCGCCATCCCTGCCGGCCCCATTCGTCCCTGGGTGGGCACAACTGGTCACCGCGGGCCGGGCTTTCCGCACCTGACACCACTGCTGGAGCGGGGCCGCGGGCAGGATGCAGCCACTCCTTCACCAGCCACCGACCATGACCGAGCGCCGCCACGATATCGATGCCTTGCGCGTTTTCGCCTTCGCCCTGCTGATCCTCTACCACGTGGGCATGGCCTATGTGGCCGACTGGGGGTTCCACCTCAAGAGCGTGCACACGGCCGAGTGGTTGCAGTGGCCGATGATCGTGCTCAACCGGTGGCGAATGCCGTTGCTGTTCATGATCTCCGGCATTGCGATCGGGTTGTCGCAGCCGCAAGCCGCGCCCTGGCGCTTCGCACTGCGTCGCTGCGGGCGGTTGCTGCCGCCCCTGCTGTTCGGCATGTTCGTGGTGGTGGCGGTGCAGGCCTACTGCCAGGGCGTGAGCAACGGCAAGGTCGCCACCGGCTTTGGCAGCTTCATGCTGCGCTACTGGCAGGTGCGCCCGTGGCCGGCCGGCAGTTTCGATGGCTGGGAACACGGCATCACCTGGAATCACCTGTGGTACCTGGCCTACCTGCTGCCCTACACCGTGGCCTTGATGGCGCTGGTGTCGCTGGCCAAGCTGGTGCGGCTGCCGGCCTTCCCGCCGCTTCCCGCCGCAGTGGTGGTGCCGGCCCTGCTGGTGGTGCCGATCTTGTGGGAAGCGTTCTGCGTGATGTGGGTGATGCCGCGCCATCCGCCGACCCATGCGTTGGTCGGCGACTGGTTCGTGCATGCCGAATCGTTCCCGCTCTTCCTCTTGGGCTACCTGCTGGCACGCAGCAAGCGCTTCTGGCAGTTGGCCGTGCAACTGCGCTGGCTCACCCTGGTCACTGCGGTGCTGGCCATCACCACCGAGTTGGGCATTCGTTTTCTGGGCATGCAGGTGCAGCCGGCGCAGCTGCCGCCGGCACTGGCCGCGCTGCCATGGCAAAACCTGGAACACGTCGCACGCGCGGCCTATACCTGGCTGGCGCTGCTGACCCTGCTGGGCTGGGCCAAGCAGCGTTTGAACCGGCCGTTCCGCTGGCTGCCTTATTGCACGGACGCGGTGTTTCCCTGGTACATCCTGCATCAGAGCCTGATCATCGTGGCGCTGTACTGGGTGATGCCGTTGCAGTTGAACGCCTGGCTGGAACCGGCGCTGGTGATTGCCGCCACGGTGGTCGGCTGCCTGGCGCTGCATGAGTACGTGATTCGGCGCGTGCGCTGGCTGCGGCCGTTGTTCGGCTTGCGTGGACGCACGCAAGCGGTCAACCGCCGGCTCGGTGCTATGGCCGTTGCGTCGTAACAATCTGCGGGACGCACGTCGCTTGCAACGTGCGCTTCATTCGGCGGGCCATCTCAGGACGCGCCATCTGGCGCAATCCAGGTTGCGCGTCGCGGTGCGCTTGGAACCACCACTTGCCCCGCCCTGCTCGCGACGCCGTAATGCTTGCCCCGAGTACTGCTTCGCTTATCAAGTGGCTAGCAGCAGGCTCGCTCGAAACGCGTGGGCCGATGCTTGATCCGCTCTCGAGTTGCCCAGCGATCGCGTTCGGCAGCCACCAGCGTATTTGCATGGGGATAACACCAAGTACGAATGTCACCAACCTGGGCGGCGCCAGGACCGCAGATCAGCCGGTGACTGTCGCCGGCTCGCAATGCTCGACGATCAACTGCACCGCCGTGCCGCCGCGGTAATCGTCGGCCACCAACCGATACGCCAGCCGCACCAGGCGCGCGGGGTCGCTGCCGCGCCAGCCATTGAAGTGGATGGCATTGAGCGGTTCCGCGCGTCCGGGGCACCGCAGGGTCAGCTTGAGGTGGCGTTCCTTGAGCACGCGGTGCTGCAGCACCTCGAACTGACCATCGAACAGCGGCTCGGGAAAGCCCTGCCCCCACGGACCGGCCACGCGCAGCGCTTCGGCATGCAGGTGATCGAGTTCGTGCGCGGCCAGTTCGCCGTCGCTGTGCAATTGGGCATGCAGCAGCGAGGCATCCACCATCGCCGTCACCTGCGCCTGGAAGGCCTGCTCGAACGTGGCCAATGCCGCATGCTCGATACTCAAGCCGGCTGCCATCGCATGGCCGCCGAACTTCTGGATCAATCCGGGATGCCGCGCATCCACCGCCGCCAGCACATCGCGGATATGCAGGCCGGGAATCGAGCGCGCCGAGCCACGCAACTGGCTGCTGCCCGGCTCGGCCGGCGCCAGCGCGATCACCGGACGGTGCAGGCGGTCCTTGAGTTTGGAGGCCACCAGGCCGATCACGCCCGGGTGCCATTCGGCATCGAACAGGCATGCGGCGATCGGCAATGCGCCATCGCCATCCAGCACCACCTTGGCGACAGCGTGCTCGGCATCGTCGGTCATCAACTGCTGCACCGCGCGGCGTTCGGCGTTGATCTCTTCCAACGTGCCGGCGATCTCGCGGGCCTGGCTCCAGTCTTCACTGAGCAACAGTTCGATACCCAGCGCCATGTCCTCGAGCCGACCGGCCGCATTGAGGCGTGGCCCGAGCGCAAAGCCGATATCGCTGGCGCTCAGCCGCGCCACATCGCGCCCGCTGGCATCGATCAAGGCACGCAACCCGATGCAGCCCTTGCCCTCGCGCAGGCGACGCAATCCGGCCGACACCAGCGCACGGTTGTTGGTATCCAGCGGCACCAGATCGGCAACGGTACCGACTGCGACCAGATCCAGCAGCACCGACAGGTCAGGCTCGGCGCGCTCGGCAAAGGCGCCGCGTGCGCGCAACACTTTCCGCAGCGCCAGCAACACATAGAAGATCACCCCGACCCCGGCCAGGGTCTTGCTGGGGAAGGTGTCTTCGGCCAGGTTCGGGTCGACGATCGCATCGGCCGGCGGCAGCGTCTCGCCCGGCAGATGATGGTCGGTGACCAGCACCGTCCAGCCGCGCGCCTTGGCTGCGGCCACGCCGGCGTGACAGGCGATGCCGTGATCGACGGTGACCAGCACATCCGGCTGCAACGCTGCCAGTCCGTCGACCAACGCAGGCGACAAGCCATAGCCATGCACCATGCGATTGGGCACGGCGTGGTGCACATCCAGCGCGCCGAGCATGCGCAAGCCACGCACGCCGACGGCGCAGGCGGTGGCGCCATCGCAGTCGAAATCGCCCACCACCAGGATGCGCCGTTGCTGCGCGATCGCATCGGCCAATAGCTCGGCGGCCACGCCGCTGTTGTGCAGCAATTCCGGCGACAACAACTGGGCCAGTCGCGGCTGCGCGCCTTGCGCATCGGTGACACCACGCGCTGCATAGATGCGGCGCAGCAGCGGCAACATGGTCTCGGGCCAACTGCTGGCCTGCCCGGCGGGGCGCCGGACGATCCGTGGAGGCGACGTCATTGCGCCAGCTGCACCCGCGGCGTGCGCCAGAAACGCCAGCGCTGCGCATGGGTGAGCGCTACGCTCTCGCCGTCCTGGAAGTCCAGCACCAGCCGATCCAGTTCGCCGCGCGCCATTGCCGCCAACAGCGGCGCCACCGCATCGTCGCTGAACTGCTGCAGCGAACGCAGATGACGCAGATCCACCAGCGCATCGACGCGTTGTTCGCCCTGCGCATCGGCGCCTGCCGCCAGCGCCAGCGCCCGCAGCAGCGATTCGCGGCTGCGCACCTGCCGATGCGGCGAACTCACCGCGTGCGGCAGCACGCCGCCGCCCCAGAACCACAGCGAATTGATGGCCGGCTTGCCGCTGGCGACGCGGCCCTCGTTCCACGGATGTTGATGCAGCAGCACCTGCGCTTCGGTCAGCAAGGCCCGCCAGCGGCGCCCGCTGTCGCCGGCCGGCAGGTGCTCGAACAAGTCGTCGCCAATGGCGACATAGGGCGGTGCGAAGTCCGGCAATTTCGCATCTGGCGACAGGCGCAGATACCAACGCGACGGCGTGGGCGCATCCAGCAAAAAGCCGGCATCGCCGAACATCGGCTTGAGGATGGGCAAGAGCACCGCCAGATCGTCGGCGGTGGCACCGAGCGCCTCGCCGTAGCCCATCAACCGCGCACCCTGCATGTCCGGCACCACGTAGGCCGGATCCGCGCGCACCCAGGTGGCGCCGGCGGCATCGCCGGCATCCAGCTGGCGCGTCAACGCGGCCACCGGCCAGTGCGCCGGGGTCAGGCTGAAATGGCGCTGCAATTGCGCCACTTCGCCGGCATCGGCGGTGTGCCCGTCGGCGCGCGCAAGCGCACGCGCCACTGCCGTGTCGCCCAGGATTCCGGGCAGGCGGCGTTTTTCCGGCAGCAGCAGCGTGGCGGTGGTCATCGCGCAGTGATGCCGGTCAGTCCAGGTAGGCGACGCTGACGACTTCGTACTCGCGCTGGCCGGCCGGCGCGTCGATGGTGACCGAATCGCCTTCCAGCTTGCCGATCAACGCACGTGCCAGCGGCGAGGAGATCGCGATCAGGCCCATCTTGATGTCCGCTTCCAGGTCGCCGACGATCTGGTAGCGCTTCTCTTCGTCGGTTTCGGTATCGGCCAGCGTCACCGTGGCGCCGAACACGATCTTGTTACCGGCCGACAACTTGGTGATGTCGATGATTTCGGCATGCGAAAGCTCGCTTTCCAGCTGCTTGATGCGGCCTTCGATAAAGCTCTGCTGCTCGCGCGCAGCGTGGTATTCGGCATTTTCCTTCAGGTCGCCGTGCGCACGCGCTTCGGCGATCGCATTGATCACCTCCGGGCGCTTGACCGACTTCAAATGCTCCAGCTCTTCGCGCAGGCGCTGCGCGCCCTTCGATGTCATGGGTGCTCTCATGCTTCCAGCTCCTTGTGCAGTTCCTGCAGCGACCACACGGGGCCGGTGCCGCGGAATTCCAGCGATTGCACCAGCGCCTTGGCGCCGGCGACAGTGGTCGAATAGGTCACGCGATGCTGCAGCGCTTCGCGGCGGATCGAGAACGAATCCGAAATGGCAGCGCGACCTTCAGTGGTGTTGACGATGTAGACGATCTCACCGTTCTTGATCGAATCGACGATGTGCGGGCGGCCTTCGGCCACCTTGTTGACGATTTCGCAGCTCAGCCCGTTCTGCTGCAGCCAGGCACCGGTACCGCGCGTGGCCACCAGCGTGAAGCCACGCTCCACCAGCGCCTGCGCCACCGGCAAGACGCGCTGCTTGTCCGGGTCGCGCACCGAGACGAAGGCCTTGCCGACCGGCGGCGCCTTGATGCCACCGGCTTCCTGCGCGCGTGCGAACGCGGCGCTGAAGCTGCGGCCCACGCCCATCACCTCACCGGTGGAGCGCATCTCCGGCCCGAGGATCGGGTCCACGCCCTGGAACTTGGCGAACGGGAAGATCGCTTCCTTCACCGAGTAATAGTCCGGCACGATTTCCTTGGTGGCACCCTGCTCGGCCAGCGTCTTGCCGGCCATGCAACGTGCGGCGATCTTGGCCAGCGGCATGCCGATCGCCTTGGACACGAACGGCACCGTGCGCGAGGCACGCGGGTTCACTTCCAACAGGTACACGATGTCGTCGCCCGCTTCGTTGACCTGCACCGCGAACTGGGTGTTCATCAGGCCGACCACGTTCAAGCCTTCGGCCAGCATCACCACCTGGCGACGCAGCTCGGCCTGGGTCTGCGGCGAGAGCGAATATGGCGGCAGCGAGCACGACGAATCGCCCGAGTGCACGCCGGCCTCTTCGATGTGTTCCATCACCCCGCCGATCAGCACGTTGCCGTCCTTGTCGGCAATGATGTCCACGTCCACTTCCACCGCGTTGTCGAGGAAGCGGTCCAGCAGCACCGGCGAATCGTTGGAGACCTTGACCGCATCGCGCACGTAGCGCGCCAGGTCGGATTCGCCGTAGACGATTTCCATAGCACGACCGCCCAGCACGTAGCTCGGGCGCACCACCAGCGGGTAGCCGATTTCGCGCGCCAGCACCAAGGCTTCTTCGGCATTGCGCGCGATGCGGTTCGGCGGCTGCTTCAGGCCGAGCTTGTCGACCAGCTGCTGGAAACGCTCGCGGTCTTCGGCCAGGTCGATCGAGTCTGGCGAGGTGCCGATCACCGGCACGCCATTGGCCTCCAACGCACGTGCCAGCTTCAGCGGAGTCTGCCCGCCGTACTGCACGATCACGCCCTTGGGTTTTTCCAACTCGACGATTTCCAGCACGTCTTCCAGCGTCAGCGGCTCGAAATACAGACGGTCGGACGTGTCGTAGTCGGTGGAGACGGTTTCCGGATTGCAGTTGACCATGATGGTCTCGTACCCGTCATCGCGCAGCGCCAGTGCCGCGTGCACGCAGCAGTAATCGAACTCGATGCCCTGGCCGATGCGGTTGGGGCCACCGCCCAGGATCATGATCTTGTCGCGATCGGTCGGCAGCGCCTCGCATTCGTCCTCGTAGGTCGAATACAGATAGGCCGTGCTGGTGGCAAATTCGGCCGCGCACGAATCCACGCGCTTGTAGACCGGGCGCACCTTCAGCGCGCGGCGCAAGGTGCGCACCGATTCTTCGTTGCTGCCGATCAGCTGCGCCATGCGCGCATCGGAGAAGCCGGCACGCTTGAGCATGCGCAGGCGCGGCGCATCCAGCGCCGCCATGCCGTCGTCGGCCAGCTGCTGTTCGTGGCTGATGATTTCTTCGATCTGGTCCAGGAACCAGGGGTCGATGAACGACAGTGCATACACATCGGCCACCGTCATGCCGGCGCGGAAGGCATCGGCCACGTAGAACAGCCGCTCCGGACCCGGTGCCTTGAGCTCGCGCTTGAGCGTGGCCATGTCGTCTTCGTTGCCCAGGTCCAGGCCGGTCGGGTCCAGGCCGATCTTGCCGGTTTCCAGGCCACGCAGCGCCTTTTGCAGCGATTCGGAGAAGGTGCGGCCCATCGCCATCACTTCGCCGACCGACTTCATCTGCGTGGTCAGGCGCGCATCGGCTTGCGGGAATTTTTCGAAGGCAAAACGCGGAATCTTGGTGACCACGTAGTCGATCGACGGTTCGAACGAGGCCGGGGTCAGGCCACCGGTGATCTCGTTCTTCAATTCGTCCAGCGTGTAGCCCACGGCCAGCTTGGCGGCGACCTTGGCGATCGGGAAGCCGGTGGCCTTGGATGCCAGCGCCGAGGAGCGCGACACGCGCGGGTTCATTTCGATGACGACCACGCGGCCGGTGGTCGGGCTGATGCCGAACTGCACGTTCGAGCCGCCGGTGTCCACGCCGATCTTGCGCAGCACCGCGATCGAGGCATCGCGCAGGCGCTGGTATTCCTTGTCGGTCAAGGTCTGCGCCGGGGCCACGGTGATCGAGTCGCCGGTGTGCACGCCCATCGGATCCAGGTTCTCGATCGAGCAGACGATGATGCAGTTGTCCGCTGTGTCGCGGACCACTTCCATCTCGAATTCCTTCCAGCCCAGCACCGACTCTTCCACCAGCACTTCGGTGGTCGGCGACAGTTCCAGGCCGCGACCGACGATCTCGATCAGCTCTTCGCGGTTGTAGGCAATGCCGCCACCGCTACCGCCCAGGGTGAAGCTGGGACGGATGATGGTCGGGTAACCGACGCGGGTCTGGATCTCCAGCGCTTCTTCCAGCGTGTGCGCGACCGCGGCCTTCGGGCATTCCAGGCCAATCTCGCCCATCGCCACGCGGAACAGCTCGCGGTCTTCGGCCATGCGGATGGCTTCGCGCTTGGCGCCGATCAGCTCGACGTTGTACTTCTCCAGCACCCCGTGGTCGGCCAGGTCCAGCGCGCAGTTCAGCGCGGTCTGCCCGCCCATGGTCGGCAGCAGGGCATCGGGCTGTTCCTTGGCAATGATCTTTTCGACCGTCTGCCAGTTGATCGGCTCGATGTACACGGCATCTGCCATGTTCGGGTCGGTCATGATGGTGGCCGGATTGCTGTTGACCAGCACCACGCGGTAACCCTCGTCGCGCAGCGCCTTGCACGCCTGCGCACCGGAGTAGTCGAACTCGCAGGCCTGGCCGATGACGATCGGGCCGGCGCCGATGATGAGGATGGTCTTAAGGTCGGTGCGCTTTGGCATTGTCTTCTTCAGGCCTTCATAAGTTTTTGAATCGTCTCGATATCCTCATCCTTGCTGAGCATCTCGAGTTCGTTGATTTCTGCGCAGACGCAATGGAAGACGTCGAATTTGCGCTTATCCAGCTTGATGTTGGTCTGGCGAGCTTTCCGGAATACTTCCGCAGCACGAATTGCCTCTAGGCCCCGTACTTCGAACTCCTTCATGTCGTTGAGGATGGCGTTCACATCCTCGACATCCGCCTCGTCCAGGCCACGCAACACTTCGTATCGAATCAGCGGGGAGATCGCGATCTTGACGTCCGGATCGGCGACCAGCGCCTCGAACGTCGACAGCGAAGCTGCGTGAGCCGCGTTGCCCTCCTGCCCGTCCAATGCGCCGATCAGCAGGTTGGCATCCAGCAGTACCAGACGAGTCATGCCTGCTTTCCACCCTGGCGCTCGCGGCGCTGCTTGACCAGGTCCAGCAACGCACGCTTGGTGGCGGACTGGTCTTCGCTGACCAGTGCATCGCGCTTGAGTGCATTGAGATCGACCCCAAAGGTCTCCTCAAGCACGTCCGCAAATGCCTTCATATTGGGCGAGTCGATCACAGACGATTTGACCACTCCATCTTTCGCATCGCGCTCAAGCAGATAGGCCTCGCCTTGCTCAAGTTGGGTCAACACCAGCGGCGAGTGGGTGCTGATGAAGAACTGCGTGTTCGGAAACAGCGCCTTCAGATGTCTGACGATGTTGACCTGCCAACCAACGTGGAGATGACTTTCGATCTCGTCGATCAGCACCACCCCCGGAAGGTTCTGCAGATCCTTGGAGTTGCTGAAACCCGCATAGCCGGAAATGATCGCTTGAAAAAGCTTGACCACCGAGGCAAAGCCCGAACTGAGTTCGCCCAGTTCACGCATCTGACGTTCGATACTCAGATAAACTCGCTGCGAGCCGTCTATCTGTAGAAACTCCGGATCCACGCGCTGATCGATACGATGCAGCAGCTTCAACACCGACTCGATCTCGTTACGCAAATTGTCCGTTTCCACTTGAAAGGGGTTCACCGACTGCGCACGTTGTATGAACCAGACCCGGATGTCTGCATCCATTCCAGCAGAGCGCAAAGAACCTCTTTCGCACTCCTGCAACAACATGCCAAAGTGCTGAGACCTACGTTCCTCGAAGTTTCCTAGTGCCGCAATAGATGTGGGCAGACGTCCTATCGACGAGCGCCCACCCGCTCCGATGTAAACCAAGGGACGAGAGTGACGCACTGCATGCGGAGCAACAGCTCGTACATGTATCAGTTGCTGCGGGGGCAGATCCACTAGGTACTGCGCATCGTCGATAAGGACAGCGGATGCGGGAACGCTTTGTCCGGCATGGACCACCGAATTACTCTCGACCCGCAAAAACTCCTCATTGGTGAATAGCAACGCACCATAGATGGCCTCTAACGACCTTGTCTTGCCAACGCCGTTGACACCGAAAAGCACGCGCGCCCGGCTGGCTGCATCGAACCGCAGCTCCACCTTGCCGACTCCCTTCAAACCTTCAATGTCGATGCGATCAAGCATTGGAATCTCCACTGAATCCAGGGTGTGCCGCGCAGTCACCAAAGCGAGCACATGGCGCGGCGACGGTGTTCAAGCTTTCGCTTCAGCCATCAGCGCCGTGAACCGGTCGAACAGCGGCCCCACATCGCGCGGTCCCGGCGAGGCCTCCGGATGGCCCTGGAACGAGAACGCCGGTGCGTCGGTGAGCGCGATGCCCTGGTTGGTGCCGTCGAACAACGAGCGGTGAGTGACCCGCACGTTGGCCGGCAAGGTGCTTTCATCCACTGCAAAACCGTGGTTCTGCGAGGTGATCATCACCCGGCCGCCGTCCAGATCCTGCACCGGGTGGTTGGCGCCGTGGTGGCCGGTGGTCATCTTGAGCGTCTTGGCGCCGGCAGCCAGCGCCAGCAACTGATGGCCCAGGCAGATGCCGAAGGTCGGCACCTTGTGCGCCACCAACTCCTTGATCGCAGCGATTGCGTAGTCGCACGGCTCCGGGTCGCCCGGGCCGTTGGACAGGAACACGCCATCCGGGTTCATCGCCAGCACCTCTGCCACCGGGGTCTGCGCCGGCACCACGGTGACATCGCAGCCGCGCTCGGCCAGCATGCGCAGGATGTTGAGCTTGACGCCGTAGTCGTAGGCCACGACCTTGAATGCGTGTCCCTCGCCAGAGCCGGTACTTCCCTGCGCGGACTTTCCACTATTCAACGCGCCCAGACCCAGAAAGCTGTCCGAGTTCAGATCCAGCGAACCTTCCTTCCAGTTGTAGCTGCTCTCGGTCGAGACCACCTTGGCCAGATCCATGCCTTTCAGGCCGGGGAACTTGCGTGCGGCTTCCAGCGCTTTTTCGACGTCGATCTCGCCGGCCATCAGCGCGCCATTCTGGGCGCCCTTCTGCCGCAGCAGGCGGGTCAGCTTGCGGGTGTCGATGCCGGAGATGGCAACCACACCGCGGGCCTGCAGCCATTCCGGCAAGGCCACCTGGCTGCGCCAGCTGCTGGGGCGGCGCGGCACATCGCGCACGATCAGGCCGGCCGCCCAGATCTTGCGGGCTTCGTCGTCCTGATCGGTAAAGCCCGTGTTGCCGATATGCGGATAGGTCAGCGTGACCATCTGGCGGGCGTAGGAGGGATCGGTCAGGACTTCCTGATAGCCGGTCATGGCGGTGTTGAACACCACTTCACCGACGGAAAGCCCGTTGGCGCCTACGGATTCGCCCTCGAACACGGTGCCGTCTTCGAGGACAAGGATTGCGGGTTGGGTCACGTGGGGGTCTCGCTCTGGCTGCCTGGGACTCCGATGCGCTCCCGGCCAAATTCCGGTTGCAGCAAAGCGCGGACGCGGTGCTGGGGACCGGTCCGACGCTGGTTCGGGCAAGCGAGAATTGTAAAGGCAACTGCCCTGCCATGCCAGTCTGAAGAGCATCGGATGCAGGCGCGCGTCAACGCCGAGGCATGAATGGGCCGCGACGTGCGGCTACCGTTCATGCATGGCTGAGGGCGTGCTTACAGCACCAGATCGCGCACGCGGTAGCTGCCTGCCGGCTTGCCGATCAGCCGCTTGGCCGCATGCAAGGCACCACGCGCGAAGATGTCGCGGTTGGTCGCGCGATGCACCAGCTCGACCCTCTCGCCCAGCCCGGTGAACTGCACGGTGTGTTCGCCGACGATGTCGCCGGCACGCAGGCTGACATAGCGCGGCTGTGCGCCGCTGCCGGTCGCCGCTTCGCCCAGCGTCAACGCAGTGCCGGAGGGCGCGTCCTGCTTGTGCACGTGATGCGCTTCGAGGATGTCGCAGTCCCAACCCGGCAAGGTGCCGGCCGCGCGCTCCACCAGCTCGGTCAGCACCGCAACGCCGAGACTGAAGTTGGACGCCCACACCAGCGCAATCTGCTGGGCGGCATCGCGCAAGGCCGCACGCTGCGCCTCGTCGAGCCCGGTGGTGCCGGACACCAGCGGCTTGCCCCGCTGCGCGCACAACGCCAGGATCGGTGCGAAGCCCTGCGGCAAACTGAAATCGATGGCCACATCGAACGCAGGCGCGCCGCCGAGTTCGCTGGCAGCGAAGAACGGCACCCCATCGACCACGCGCTGGGAGGGCGAGCGACCCACCACGGCCCCGACCACCTGCAAGGCCTGGTCTTCGGCGGCCAATCGCAGCAACGCCTTGCCCATCCGCCCGGAGGCGCCGTGGATCAGAACTTTCACAGCAGAGGTTGTCATGGCGGCGGCTGGCTTGGCGATGTGGGGGGTACACGATAGCCGGGATTGGGGAGTTGGGATTAGCGATTCGTCGCCGCAGTGCCGCACTGCGCACGATGCGGCGTTGCGGGGTCGCGCGACTGGTCGCTTTCGTGGCGGGCGACGAGGCGTGGCGAAGGGTTCTTGGAGGGGTAGCGACGAGTGGAGAGCCGCAGGAATGCAACTGGACTCTGCCGACTTCGTGAGCTGCACGGCCACCTATATAAAGCAGTGATGTCGGCCGCTCTAAGCATGGCTATCGCAAGGAGCGTGCATCTTTCATCCCGGCGTGGGAGACGCCCGGCGCAAGCGCCTATACGTGCCGCACAAGCCGACGCAAGCAGCGACCACATCCGCCTGGCACTGCGCAGCAGCTTTGTTTGCCGCGCTTAATCGCCGATACCCTCCAGCCGCTTGCTCCAGCTTTCCACTTCGCTGCGCTGCAGGCGGCGTTCGAAAAGCGTGCGCCAGGACGGCACCAGCGGCAGCTGCAATACCGCGGTGACGGCTGCAACGTCGACCTGACGCGCGTATAGCACCTGCTGCAGACGGGACAGCGGCCAATCCGGATGCGGCCGCGTCTGCAGGGTCAGCAGGTCGCCGGCCGCAACGCTGCCCGGCTGCAACACGCGGTAATACCAGCCGGTACGGCCGGTTTCCTGCACGCGCCGCGCCAGCTCGCGCACGCCAAAGCGGTCCGAGAGCTTCCAGCACGGTTGTCGCAACTGCGACACCTCCACCACTGCAGTGCCCAAGGTGAAGCGATCGCCGAGACAGACATCGGCTTCGGTCACGCCCACGCTGCTGAGGTTTTCGCCGAAGGCACCTGCCGCCTCCAGCAACACGTGCGGACCAAGTTCCTCGCGCCAGGCGACGTAGTGATCGCGTGGGTAATGATGGATGGCCTTGTCCGGCCCGCCATGCACGCGCCGGTCGCCCTGCTCGTCGCCCTCCAGGCCTTCGATGCCCACCTGCACCGCCCCCTGCAGCGGACGTTTGTCGATCGCACTGCGGCTGCCAGGGCGCGTGAAGTCGCGCGCGCTGCCGATGGCGACGTGGTCGATCCTGATCGCCATCGGCGCACCCTGCTCTGCCGTCGCCCCTGTCACGCGCCCTGGCCTGGCAATTCGGCCAGCGCCTCGCGCAGCAACTCGCCCAGCACCTGGATGCCGGCATCGATCTTCTCGCCGGGGACGGTGACGAACGACAGGCGCAGCGTATTGGTCTGCGGCAAGGTGGCGTAGAACGGCGCGCCGGGTACGAACGCGACATTGCGTGCGATGGCTCGCGCCAGCAACGCAGTCCCATCCAGCCCCGGTGGCAAGGTCACCCACAAGAACATGCCGCCCTCCGGGCGATTCCACTGCACCTGCGCCGGGAAGTGCCGGTCCAGTGCCTCCAGCATCAGGCTGCACTGGCGCGCGTACAGCGCCCGGATCTGCGGAATATGGGTCTGGAGAAAATCGTCCTGCAAGGTCTGGTACACCACGCGCTGGGTGAACGATGGCGTATGCAGATCGGCTGCCTGCTTGGCCTGGATCAGCTTGCCCAGCACTGCCTCGGGCGCCACCACGTAACCCAGCCGCAGGCCGGGCGCGAGCACCTTGGAAAACGAGCCCATGTAGATGACGCCTTCCGGGTTCATCGACAACAGGCTCGGCAACGGCTCACCGCTGTAATACAGCTCGCCATACGGGTCGTCTTCGACAATCGGCACACCTGCCTCGGCCGCACGCGCCACCAAGGCCTGGCGACGCGCCAACGGCAAGCGCCGGCCGGTGGGATTTTGAAAATTCGGCAGGCAGTACAGAAAGCGCGCATCGGCCAGCAACGACGGATCCAGCGCATCCACCACCACGCCATCCGCGTCCGAGGGCATGCCGACGAATGCCGGCTGGAACAACGAAAATGCCTGCAACGCGCCCAGGTAGCTCGGCGTTTCCACCAACACCTTGCTGCCTTCGTCGATGAAGACCTTGCCGAGCAGGTCCAGGCCTTGTTGCGAGCCGGTGGTGATCAGCACCTGGCTGGGGCGGATGCTGGCGCCATCGCGACTCAGCCGTGCGGCCACCCATTCGCGCAGCGGCGCATAACCCTCGGTGGGGCCGTATTGCAAGGCCGCCTGCGGGGCGTCGCGCAGCACCTGGTCGCTGGCAGCGCGCATGCGCTCCACCGGAAAGGTGGCTGGCGACGGCAGGCCGCCGGCGAAGGAAATGACCTCCGGCCGTTCGGTCACCTTGAGGATTTCGCGAATCGCCGAACTGGTCAGCGCCTGCGCACGTCGGGAGATCTGGAAGGAGGTCGTCATGGCACAAGCATAGCGAACGCCAGTGGTTGCGGCGCTGTGCAATGCAGCGACGGATCGCTGGCCGCCCGTCTTGCCCGGTACGGAGTCCAGAGGCCAGCGGCACGTCGCCGGCAATCATCAGCCAACCGTGGAGGGCGCACTGCACCTGCCCTGTCCGCATCGCACAGGCCGCACCCAGCGCCGACCGCGCCGCCGGGCAGCAAGCGCAGACGCCTGGCCCACGGCGCTTATTGGTACGCCGGGCCGACCCAGGCGGTGCCTTCGCTGTGGGCGATGAGCGTCTTCCAGCGCTTGCGGATCACCTTGTCGCGGGTGCGAAAGGTCATGCGCACGCCCGGCAGACCGAGCGTGGCGCGGGTTTCGACCATCGCCGAGTGTTCGTCTGCGGCGATGTCGATCTTGGTGATCGACTGCTTGTAGTCGATCAGCTCTTCCGGATCGGCCACGTGGCTCATCTGCCGCAGCACCTGTGCTCATTCGCCGTTGGATTTGCAATATTTCTCGCGGGTGGCGGTTTGCCGCTGCTGATGCGAATCCATGCGGTACAACACCACCATTTCGAATTCCGGCGCGGTCATCGCGCAGAGCGCCTCGCCGTCCTGGCTCAACATCGCCTTGTCGTGCGCGGCATAGAAATCGCGCACCTGCTTCTCGTCGAGCGCGTTGCCGCCATAGTTATAAAGGCCCGCAACGGCGGCCAGCACCGCCAACAACACCAGCAATCGCATCACCGCCCCCTTGTCTTGCCGCGTCCTGCGGCCGCGCAAGTGTAGACCAGACGACGCGGGTCAGTGGCTGCGGGGCGGGGTCGGGCCACAGCTGTCGCAACCGCCGCAGGCCGAGACGGTTTGGGCGGCAGGCGGTGCCACGCGACGCCCCAGTGCCTGCATCCATGCCGGCCGCCCGTTGCGCAGCAGCCCAAGCGCAAGCGCGCCACGCAGGCGACGCAGCACACCGGGAAACTGTTTCTTCATCACCACCCACAGGCTGACCAGCACGGCGATGGCGATCACCAGGTATTGCAGCGTGAGCGAAAGCGTCATCTCAGCCGGCTCCCAGCAGCACGGCCAGCTGGTAGGTCGCCAGCGAGGCCAGGTAGGCCAGCGCGAACAGGTACACCGCGCTGATGGTCATCTGTTTCCACGAGTTGGTTTCGCGCTTGATCGTGGCCAGCGTGGAAATGCACATCGGTGCGTAGATGTACCAGACCAGCAGCGACAACGCGGTGGCCAGCGACCACCCGTCGCTGATCAGCGGCGACAACGCCTGCGCTGCCGCGTCATCGTCGGCTGCAGACAACGCGTACACCGTGGCCAGCGAGGCCACCGCCACTTCGCGCGCGGCCAGACCGGGAATCAACGCGATGCAGATCTGCCAGTTGAAGCCCAGCGGTGCGAAGAACACCGCCATTGCGTGGCCGATACGACCGGCGAAGCTGTAGTCGATTGGCGGCAAGGTGGCGTTGGCCGGCGCCTCGGGAAACGACAGCAGGAACCACAGCAGGATGGTCAGCGCCAGGATGATGCCGCCCACGCGCTTGAGGAAGATCCAGGCGCGCTCCCACAGCCCCAGCGCCAAGTCGCGTACCTGCGGCACGCGGTAGGACGGCAGCTCCAGCATCAACGGGTGCTCGCTCTTGTCGCGCCGCCATTTCTTCATCGTCCACGAGACCAGCAGCGCACTGACGATGGCCGCAGCGTACAGACCGAACAGCACCAGCCCCTGCTGGTTGAAAATGCCCCACACCGTCTTCTGCGGAATGAAGGCGCCGATCAACAACGCATACACCGGCAGCCGCGCCGAACACGTCATCAGCGGCGCGACCATGATGGTGGCGAGCCGGTCGCGCGGGTCCTGGATGCTGCGCGTGGACATGATGCCCGGCACCGCACACGCAAAACTCGACAACAGCGGAATGAACGAGCGCCCCGACAAACCGGCCACCGACATCATGCGATCGAGCAGAAACGCCGCACGCGGCAGATAGCCGGATTCTTCCAATGCCAGGATGAAGGCGAACAGGATCAGGATCTGCGGCAGGAACACGATCACCCCGCCAAGCCCGGCGATGACGCCATCCTTGAGCAAGCTGTTGAGCGGACCTTCCGGCAACGTCGCGCCGACCCAATCGCCCAGGGCAGCGGTGCCGCCGTCGATCAGGTCCATGACCGGCGCGGCCCAGGCATAGACCGCCTGGAAGATCAGGAACATCACCACCGCCAGGGTGACCAGGCCCCAGACCGGATGCAGCAGCCAGCGGTCCAGCGCGTCGTCCACCCGCGAGGTGCGGGTGGGCATGGTCACCGCTGCGCCGAGGATCTGCCGCACCAGCGCGTGATAATTACCGTCGGCCGGCGGATTGGCGGCGGGCGCCGCCAGGCGTGCCGCCTGTGCATCGAGCCGCTCGACCAGCACCTTGGCACCACCGCGCCGCACCGCCACCGTTTCGACCACCGGCACGCCGAGCGCCTGCTCCAGTGCCGGCAGGTCGATGACGATCCCGCGTCGCTGCGCGGCATCCATCATGTTCAGCGCCACGATCATCGGCCGGCCGAGCTCGCGCAACTCCAACGCAAAGCGCAGATGCAGGCGCAGATTGGTCGCATCCATCACATAGACCAGCACGTCCGGCGCCGGCTCGCCCGGATAGAAGCCACGGCACAGGTCGCGGGTGATCGCCTCATCCAGGCTCGCCGGTTGCAGGCTGTAGGCGCCGGGCAGATCCAGTACCGCAAACTCGCGCCCGGAGGGTGCGCGGAAGTGCCCTTCCTTACGCTCGACGGTGACGCCGGTGTAATTGGCCACTTTCTGCCGGCTGCCGGTCAGCTGGTTGAACAATGCGGTCTTGCCGCTGTTGGGGTTGCCGACCAACGCCAGGCGCAGCGGGACGGTGGCCGCGCTCATGCCGATCCTCCCGCATGGCGCACCTGTACGCGCGCAGCCTCGCTGCGCCGCAGGGCAAAGCGCGTATAGCCCACCTGTACCAACAACGGCTCGCGGCCGACCGGTCCGGTCGCCAGCACCGTGACTTCCTCGCCTGCGACAAACCCCAACTCCCGCAAGCGCCGGGCGATCGTGTCGTTGGGGAGACGATCCTCCACGGAGTCCACGATGGCGGCACGATGCAAAGGCATGTCGGACAGCGTCACAAAGACGGCCTGATTGTTAGGAATGGTTCTCAATTCTAGCATCGACGCACCGCGTCATGGCTCCGGCGACCCGGCCCGCTATCATGGTTCGCATCCCATTCATGGACGTACGCAATGCAGGACACCGGCTTGATCGTCGAAGACCACGGAGCGGTCCGTACCCTGCGATTGCATCGCTCCGCAATCCACAACGCCTTCGATGCGACGCTGATCGCCGCGCTGACCGATGCATTACGCGAGGCGGGCCGGGCGTCACAGATCCGCGTCGTCGTGCTGACCGGTGATGGCGCGGCCTTTTCGGCCGGCGCAGACCTGAACTGGATGCGCGGCATGGCCAGCGCCAGCGAAGCCGAGAACGCCGCCGACGCACTGGCGCTGGCGCAGCTGATGCGCACCCTGGATGAATTGCCCAAGCCCACCATCGCGCGCGTCAACGGCGCCGCCTTCGGCGGCGGTGTCGGCCTGGTGGCGTGCTGCGATATCGCCATCGGTTGTACCGAGGCGCGCTTCGGACTGACCGAAAGCAAGCTCGGCCTGCTGCCGGCGGTCATCTCGCCCTATGTGGTTGCAGCGATCGGCGCGCGCCAGGCGCGGCGCTGGTTCGCCACCGCCGAGATCTTCGATGCCGGCACCGCGCAGTTGCTGGGTCTGCTGCACCAGCTGGTGGCTGCCGATCAGCTGGATATCGCCGTGGAGCGCCAGGTTCGCCTGCTGCTGGCTGCGGCGCCGCTGGCCGCCGGCAGCGCCAAGGCGCTGGTGCGCTCGGTGCTGCCAGCTGCCGACCGCGATGCCATCGATGCCGCCAATGCGGCGTTGATCGCCCGTCTGCGCGTGTCCCCCGAAGGCCAGGAAGGCCTGGGTGCGTTTCTCGACAAGCGCAGCGCCGCGT
Source organism: Xanthomonas sp. NCPPB 3569 (assembly GCF_041475645.2). NCBI lineage: Bacteria > Pseudomonadati > Pseudomonadota > Gammaproteobacteria > Lysobacterales > Lysobacteraceae > Xanthomonas > Xanthomonas sp. NCPPB 3569. The sequence goes on along the minus strand of NZ_CM192969.1, from coordinate 1,486,532 downwards.
GGATGCCGGAGAGCCTGGCGTGAGCGCGATCGACCATATCGGCCTGGCCTGCAGCGATCTGCAAACCAGCACCGCCTTCTACCGGGCCGCGCTTGCGCCACTGGGCATCACGCTGCTGGTGGAGTTGACGGCCGCGCAAACCGGCGGCCACGCGCATGCCGGTTTCGGCACCGGGCGCCCGTTTCTCTGGCTGGGCTCCCACGCGCAGACGCCGGGCACCACCCATGTCGCGCTGACGGCGACCGACCGCGACAGCGTCGATGCGTTTCATCGCGCTGCGCTGGCCGCCGGTGGCCGCGATCACGGTGCACCGGGCCTGCGCCCGCATTACCACGCACACTATTACAGCGCCTTCGTGCTCGACCCTGACGGCAACAATTGCGAAGCGGTCTGCCACCTCCCCGCATGAGTCTCTTTCCGATGTCCCTGGTTTCCTTGTTCGCGCATTCGACCGCCACCATGCACGAGGTTGCGGCGATGTCTGCACGCCGTCATGCGCACAGCGATGTAAGCGCATGAGCGACTTCGTCCGCATTGTCGAAGTTGGCCCACGCGATGGCCTGCAAAACGAAGCGCAACCGATCGCCACTGCCGACAAGATCGCGTTGATCGATCAACTCTCGGCTACCGGGCTGCGCACGATCGAAGCGACCAGCTTCGTCAGCCCACGCTGGGTACCGCAGCTGGCCGACGCCGCCGAGGTGTTTGCCGGCATCGCGCAGGCGCCGGGCATCGCATATCCGGTGCTGGTGCCCAACCTGCAGGGCTACGAACGCGCACGCGCGGCCGGGGTGCAGGAAGTGGCGGTCTTCACCGCCGCGTCGGAGGCGTTCAATCGCACCAATACCAACGCCGGCATCGACGAATCGATCGAACGGTTTCGGCCGATCCTGCAGCAGGCCGCGCTCGACGGTGTGCGCGTGCGCGGCTACGTCTCCACCGTGCTGGGCTGCCCGTACCAGGGCGAGGTGCCGGTGGCCGATGTGGTCGATGTGGCGCAACGTCTGCACGCGCTCGGCTGCTATGAAATCTCGCTGGGCGACACCATCGGGGTGGGCACGCCGCTCAAGGCGCGTCAGATGCTGGCCGCAGTGGCGCAGGCGGTGCCGATGCAGGCGTTGGCGGTGCATTTCCACGATACCTATGGGCAGGCGCTGGCCAATATCGCTGCATGCCTGGAGCAAGGCGTCCGCGTGATCGATGCGGCCGTGTCCGGTGCGGGCGGCTGCCCGTATGCCAAGGGCGCCAGCGGCAACGTTGCCAGCGAAGACGTGGTGTACCTGTTGCACGGGCTGGGCATGCCCACCGGCATCGACCTGCCCGCCCTGGCCCGCACCGGCCGCTGGCTGGCGCAGCTGCTCGGTCGCGACACCGGCAGCAAGGTCGGCAAGGCGCTGGCTGCCGCCGGCTGAGGGATTGCTGCCCGCGCATTCGTGCATCACCTACCACCGCGATCACGCGGGGGCTTCGGCTAGAATTGCCGCCCGCTCCGCCGCTCGTTCGTTTGCCGCCAACACCGGCCATCAACGTTACTCAGGGAACCACCGCATGCAGCCATCTTCTGTTCTTGCCATCGTGACCGGCGGCGTTTCCGGCCTCGGCCTGGCCGTCGCACAGCGCCTGGTGGCCGACGGCGGCAAGGTCGCGCTGTTCGACGTCAACGCCGACAGGGCCGAGGCGGCGCTGGCGCTGCTCGGTGCCGGCAACGCGCATTACCTCGCCACCGATGTCACCGATGAGGCCCAGGTCGCGGCCAATGTGACGCAAGCTGCGCAGGCGCTGGGCGGATTGAATCTGGTGGTCAATTGCGCCGGCATCCTCGGCGCCGGCCGCGTGTTGGGCAAGGAAGCGCCGATGCCGTTGGCCACCTTTCGCAACACCGTGCTGGTGAATCTGGTCGGCAGCTTCAATGTGGCCAAGGCTGCGGCCGATGTCATGCAACACAACACCACCGGCGATGACGGCGAACGCGGCGTGATCGTCAATACCGCTTCGGTCGCCGCATTCGAGGGCCAGATCGGCCAGGCCGCGTATGCGGCCAGCAAAGGCGGCGTGGTCGGCATGACCTTGCCGATGGCACGCGAACTGGCGCGCTTCGGCATCCGCGTGATGACGATCGCGCCGGGCGTGTTCTGGACCCCGATGGTCGACGGCATGCCCGAGGCCGTGCAGCAATCGCTGGCCGCCTCCATCCCGTTCCCCTCGCGCCTCGGCCAGCCCGACGAATACGCCGACACTGTCGCCTTCATCCTGCGCAACCGCTACCTCAATGGCGAAGTGATCCGCCTGGACGGCGGCGTGCGGTTGGCACCCAAGTAGCCGGGAATCGAGAGACGGGAATAGGGAATCGCAACGGCACCCTGCTCCCACTACCCCGGTCACGGCATTTCCAATTCCCCATTCCCAACTCCCGATTCCCATGAAAGCCAACGACATCAAGAAAGGCAACGTCGTCGAATACAACGGCGGCATTTACCAGATCCGCGACATCGAACGCAGCTCGCCGCAGGGCCGCGGCGGCAATGTGCGCTTTCGTTTCATCATGTACAGCGTGCCGGGCGGGGTCAAAACCGACGCCAGCTTCGATGCAGACGACAACCTGCCGGAAGTCGAGCTGCTGCGCCGACAGTCCACGTTCTCGTACAAGGACGGCGAAGCGTTCGTGTTCATGGACGACGAAGACTTCACCCCGTACACGCTGGATGCGGACGTGATCGGCACCGACGCCGGCTACATCACCGATGGCCTGACCGGCATCTATGTGCAAGTGATCGACGACCAGCCGGTGGCCGTGCAACTGCCGCAGACGGTGACGCTGGAAGTGGTGGAGACTCCGCCGGAATTGAAGGGCGGTACCGCCACCAAGCGGCCCAAGCCGGCCAAGCTCAACACCGGCATGGAAATCATGGTGCCCGAGTACATCACCAACGGCGAACGCGTGCTGGTCAACACCACCACGGGCGAATTTGCCGGTCGCGCCGACTGATGCGTCGCCTGCTCGCAGCCCTGTCGCTGGGGCTGCTGGCTGCCTGCACCGCCAAACCGGTACCGACCCCCGCGTCGGCGCCGGCTGCGGCAACCTGCACCGACCCCAAGGTGGAGGAAGAATGGCTGCAGCACCCGGCCGGCCTGTGCGGCATGCCCGACGACGTACGCGCGCTGGTGGACGACTACGACACCTGCGTGCATTTCGCTGGCGAAGAACCCTACGACGCCGATCGACGCCACGAGATCGAAGTGGCAGTTGCGCAGTTCTGCACGCCGGCACCGGCACGTCTGGCCAAGCTGATGCAGCAATACCGCAACGATGCGCACATCAGCCAGTGGCTGCGCCAGTATGCGGTGCAAGCGGAGCTGCAACCCGCCGGCTGAGGTATCCCTTCTCCACTCGGGACATTGGTCACTTCATGGGGAGACGGTGGCGCGTAGCGCCGGATGAAAGTAAGGGCGAAGCCTCGTGCAGTTGGACCTGCACGATAGCGTCGAGCCGTACGCTCACCCCACCCCCTCTCCCGACGGGAGAAGCGCTCGCAGCACTTACTGAGGTGCGCGCGGTCTATCCCTTCTCCCATCACCTTGATAAGGGAGAAGGTGGAGCGTAGCGCCGGATGAGGGGCGCCGCAGAGAACTGTCAGTAGCCGCGATGACGAACGCGTCGCCACGCGTCGTCAGAGGTGAATCACCGGCGGCTTCACGCACTACCCCGCTCCCCTGCCCGCGCCTGCAATGCGCGCGCACGAAGGCTTGCGCGCAAGTGCCGCGCAAGCCCTGCCTTTTCGCCCCGGCGGGAGAGAGGCTCCCACTGCGCCCCTTCGCGTCGCCCGATCGCTATTGCACCTGCAGAGGCATGCGCATGTCCGGCTGCACGTTGTCGGCCGACGCATCGCCGCGCGCAAGCACACGCAGGTGCGCACGCAAACGTTCCACATTCGCTTCGCCCTGCTCCAAGCCATTGCGCACGTTGGCCGGCAATTGCTGGCGTCCAGCCAGCTGCAGCTGCTTCCAGCCATCGACCAACACCGCGCTTTCCTGCGCCACGCGCGCGCTCAGCCGTTGCTGCTCCTCCGCTTGCGGCAAGCCATACCCCGCACTGCCCGACAGCACCGCCGGATGACTGAGTTGCGCCTGCCGCGCGAACAGCGCCTGCAGCTGGCCCTGCACCGCGTCGCGCGCGGTCATGCCCGGTTGCAACAGGCGCTTGAGCGCATCGCGCGCCAGCAATTCCTTTCGACGCAGTGCCGCCTGTTCCAGCAACAACGCCGCTGCAGTTTCGCGCAGACCACCGCGATCGAACCATTGCGCGCGCACCTCCGGCGTGGCATCCAGCCACTGCGCGAAAGTTGTTTGCGGCACTGCGATGCCACGCCGCAGCACATCGAACATGGCCTGGTAATGCGCTGCCGCCGATTCGAAGTAATAGCCCTGGCGGATGGCGTGTGCAGGGTCGTCCAGCACATGCAGATCGGCGATGCCGGCACGCTGCAATCGTCGCCGCAGACCGCGCGGCGTGATCGAAGACAAGTTCGCTGCAGCCAGACGCGGCACCCCGTCATGCAGCAACTTGTAGGTTTCCACCGCGCAGTTGTTGCTGATGAAGTAATAGCGCCCGTCGTAACTCCAATGCACCTGCGCGGCGCGCTTGAGCAGGGCCGCGATCTCATCGGGCGCCAGCGTCAGTGGCACCGACGACAGGGCGCGCAATTCCACCTTGGTGTATTCGTCGACGACCTGGTTCAACGGCAGCACGAACAGCCGCGACGGGTAAGAACCAGTGAGCCCACGCCAGCTGGAAATCTGCACATCGCCCACGAAGGCGCGGAACGACAGCACGCGGTGATATTGCAGATCCAGCCGGCATGCCGGGCCCGGCGCACGGTCGGGGGCGCAGATCACCAGGCGCAACATGCTATGGCCCCAACGGCTCATCGGCTGCTCGTTACCCTCGGCAAGCAGATAATCCACCGCGTACACGCGTGCCGGATCCAGCGACAGCAACGACATCGCACCGGCATCGTTGTCGGCCTGCAGGTACGGCAACGCGCTTTCGCAGCGCACAGCGCCCTGCGGCGTCCCGAGGCGCTGCGCAAACCACGCCGCCAGCGCAGGGCGCCGGCACGCATAGTCGGCGTCCAGCACGTAATGCTCGAGATTGACCGCAACGAACTCGGCCGGGCTGCGGCGCTCGTACCCATCCGGGCTGCGGTCGCTGAACCGGTTTGCGCCGCGCCCCAGCCGCCACGGCCGCACCTGCCAGCCGGCGAGATCGCGCAGGCGCCGATCGCGCGACAACGCGCTGCCTGCGCCGCGATCGAGCACATGCGCCAGTTCGTGTATGAGCGCTGCCATCGCCGCGCGCGTGGCAGCTGCGTTGCGATCGGAACGTGCTTCGTCCGATTGCGCGCTCCACGCCTGCAACAGCGCGCGATCGAGCACGATGCGATTGCCGATTGCACGGCCATGTACCTGCGCCGGCAGATCGGTGCGCCATTGCAGCTGGATCGGGGCGGTCAACCGCTGCGTCCAGCCCTGCGGCAATCGCGGTGCGACCAGCTGCACCAGCGCATTGCTCGCTTCGATCTCCGCAGCAGGCAAGTCCGACGGAACAACCTCGACCAACAGTTCGGCCTGCGCCTGCGGGGCGATCAAGGCCGCCAGCAGCAGCCAGCCGCACCGCCGGCGCAGACTCACTGGGCCAGGATGGACTGCGCCAGCTCCAGGTCGCTGGCCAGCCGCGCTGCGTCGCTACGGCTACGCAACTGCACCAACGCCGCTTCCAGACGCGCACCGCGAATCACGCCGTCGCTGGCGACAAAACCGGCCGCATCTTCGCGGGCGTCGGCCACCACCTTGTCGTCGCCGGAGCTGCTGCCGGACGAATTGGACGAGCCAGCCGACGAGGCACCTGCCGACGTCCCGGCCAGGCTGGATGCGAACGCTGCCAGCGGCAGCAGCGTCAAAGCGCAGAACACGAGGGAGCGCATCATGGGCTGATCGATTCCGTGTGAAGGTGCTGGAAGACTAACCGGCGCGCGTGTCGGCAGGTGCGTCATGCATCTCGAACAGCTTGCCGGGATTCAGCAAAAGATGAGGATCGAGCACATGTTTGATGCCGCGCATCAAGGCGATTTCCTCGGCAGAGCGCGTGCTCCACAGATACGCCTTCTTGACCAGGCCGATGCCGTGTTCGGCGGAAATGCTGCCGTCGAAACGCTGCAAGGCCTGCGCCAGCAACTTGGTGACCTGATCGCAGGCTGCAACGAAATCGGCCTGGCTGGTGCCATCGGGCTTGAGCACGTTGATGTGCAGGTTGCCATCGCCGATATGCCCGAACCACACCACATCGAAATGCGGATACGCATCGTGCAGCAAGGCCTGGGTTTCGGCCAGGAAGGCGGGCATCGCCGAAATGCGCACCGACACATCGTTCTTGTACGGCGTGTAGCGCGCCAACGCCTCGGTGATGCCTTCGCGCAGACGCCACAGCTGCGCGGCCTGCGCATCGCTCTGGCTGATCACGCCATCGCTGACCCAGCCCTGCTCCATGCAGGTCTCGAAGGCCGCCATCGCGGCCGCTTCCTGCGCCTGATCGCCTGCGGCGAATTCAGTGACCACGTAATACGGGTGCACCTGCGCGAACGGCGCCTGCGCGCCGTGCGCAAGCACATGCTCCAGCGCGCGATCGGTAAAAAATTCGAAGGCCTCCAGGCGCAGCTGCGCACGGAACGCGGCGAATACCTGCATCAGCACGTCGAAGGATGGCAATGCCAGCAACATCACGTTGCTGGGCGGCGGCGGGTCGGTCAGCCGCAGCGTGGCCTCGACGATGATGCCGAGCGTGCCTTCGGAGCCGATCATCAGGTGGCGGAAGTCGTAGCCGCTGGAATTCTTCACCAGCGCATTGTTGAGTTCCAGCAACTCGCCGCCACCGGTGACCACCTTCAACCCGGCCACCCATTCGCGCGTATTGCCGTAGCGGATCACCCGGATGCCGCCGGCATTGGTGGCGATATTGCCGCCGATCGAACACGAGCCGCGTGCGGCAAAATCCACCGGATACACCAGCCCATGCTCGCGCGCGGCGTTGTGCACCGCTTCCAGCGGCATGCCGGCCTGCACGGTGAGCGTGCGATCCACTGCGTTGAAATCCAGCGGTTTGTTCAAGCGCTCCACGCTCAGCACCAACTCGCCGTTGGCCGCCACTGCGCCGCCGGACAAGCCCGTGCGCCCGCCCGACGGCACCACCGCCACGCCTTGCGCATTTGCCCAACGCACGACCGCCTGCACTTCCTCCACCGAGCCCGGCAAGGCGATCGCGAGTGGGTTCGGCGTCCAGCGGCGGGTCCAGTCGCGACCGTAATGCTCCAGGTCGGCCGGCTCGGTCTTCAAACGCAACGCAGGCACGGCCTGTTGCAACGAAAGGATGCGGGGATCGGTCATGGCACGCGGCGCTGCGGTAGGAACCGCACAGCGTGCCAGTGCCGGCCCGGCTCGTCCAGCCGCCGCACGCGTGGCCGACGCCGCGTTGGATTCAGCTGAAACCGTTGCGCCGCAAGGGCTTTGCCGGCGGGAACATCGCGTGGCGGCCACCCAATCGCGCACCCCATCTGGCATAGTTGCCGACCCGATTGCTGCATTGCGTTCCCCCCATGTCGCCGAAGAAAACCTCGTTTCCCAAGCAGGACATCCGCGTGCTGTTGCTGGAAGGCATCAGCCCGACCGCCGTCGACGTGTTCCGCGCCGCTGGCTATTCGCAGATCGAACTGCACGCCAAGTCGCTGCCGGAAGACGAGTTGATCGCCCGCATCGCCGACGCGCATATCGTCGGTATCCGCTCGCGCACGCAGCTGAGCGCCGAGGTGCTGGCGCACGCCAAGCGCCTGATCGCCATCGGCTGTTTCTGCATCGGCACCAACCAAGTGGACCTGGACGCGGCCGAGCTGGCCGGTATCCCGGTCTTCAACGCGCCCTACTCCAACACCCGCAGCGTGGCCGAACTGGTCATCGCCGAGGCGATCCTGTTGCTGCGTGGCATTCCGCAGAAGAACGCGCAATGCCATCGCGGCGGCTGGTCGAAATCGGCCGCCGGCAGCCACGAAACGCGCGGCAAGGTGCTGGGCATCGTCGGCTACGGGCATATCGGCACCCAGGTCGGCGTGCTGGCCGAATCGTTAGGGATGCAGGTGATCTTCCACGACATCGAAACCAAGCTGTCGTTGGGCAACGCACGCGCGGCCATCGACCTGGACGACCTGCTGGAGCGCTCGGACGTGGTCACCTTGCACGTGCCGGAAACGCCGTCGACCAAGGACATGATCGGCGCAGCCGAAATCGCCCGCATGAAGCCTGGCGCGCACCTGATCAACGCCTCGCGCGGCACCGTCATCGACATCGACGCGCTGGATGCGGCGCTCACCTCCGGCCAGATCGGCGGCGCGGCGGTGGACGTGTTCCCGATCGAGCCCAAGGGCAATGGCGATGCGTTCGAATCGCCGCTCACTGCGCACGACAATGTGATCCTGACCCCGCACGTGGGCGGCAGCACGCTGGAGGCGCAGGACAACATCGGGATCGAGGTCGCCGCCAAGCTGGTGCGCTATAGCGACAACGGCAGCACCTTGTCGGCGGTGAACTTCCCGGAGGTCACCCTGCCCGAGCACGCCGAAAGCCTACGGTTGCTGCATATCCATCGCAACGTGCCGGGCGTGCTGTCGCAGATCAACGAATTGTTCTCGCGCCATAACGTCAACATCGACGGCCAGTTCCTGCGCACCGACCCCAAGGTGGGCTATGTGGTGATCGATGTCAGCGCCAGCGAGGAGCTTGCCGGCGTACTGAAGGACGAGCTGGGACAGATCACCGGCACCTTGCGGACTCGGGTGCTTTATTGATCTGTTGTTGCACGAGTGCCCTCATCCGGCGCTTTGCGCCACCTTCTCCCGCAAGCGGGAGAAGAAAGTGCAGGTCATCGGTATCTCGCTTGAGAGAGGACAAAGTACGGGTCCTCTATGTCCCGCTTGCAAAAGGAGGAGGTGGAGGTGCTCGGTCTCCGGCTTGCTGCCTTCTTCCGCTTGCGGGAGAAGGTGCCCGCAGGGCGGATGAGGGCGCACACCCTCATCACCTATCACACGCCTCGGGCCATCCACTTCTCCGCCATGCGCCGCAGCGACGGGTCCAGCTCCGGTTCTGCAAGCAGCTCGACAATCGGGCGCCAGGCCAGGGCCAGCGATTCCTCGCTGACCTGGAAGTCTTCGTCCGCGCCTGCCACCACCACGTAGCGCGCGTCGTAGTGCCAGTGGCCTGCCACCTCGCCGCGTGCCGGGATCCAGTGGCGGTCCAGATCGAATAGGTCTGCATCCGCCAGCCTCAGGCCAGGCAAACCGGATTCTTCTTCAGCTTCGCGGAGCGCGACCTGCGCCAGATTGCGGTCGCCATCGGCGTGCCCGCCTAGCTGCAGCCAGCGCTGCAGCTTGCGATGATGGGTCAGCAAGGTGCGTGTGCCGTCGGCGCTGACCACCCACGCCGAGCCGGTGAAATGACCTTCGACACGCTCGCGCACGAACGGATCGGTGGCATCGTCCAGCAATTGTGCAAACTGCTCGGCCAGCGCGGCCTCCTCCGGCCAACGCAGGCGGTACGCCGCCAATTGCTGCTGCAGGGTTGCATCTACCATCGCGCGTTCTCGGTCGCCCGGTGCGGGCCAGGCGGCCATTATCGCCATTCATGCTGCGTACGCGCTTGTCGTGAGCGTGTAGCTTTGGCAAGGTAGGCCGCTTGCCTGTCCCACCGGGATGCGGCGCACCACCGTCCGGGCGCCTGCGCCTGCGCTTTGCCACTTACGGGATGTACCGAATGCTGAAGTCCCTGTTGAGGGTCAAACCGATCGAGCCCGCCGGCCACGTCGATGCGGGCGAACCGGTCGAAGGCAGCCTGCAAGGCGAAGCCACGCTGCAACGGACCCTCACGGCCAAGCACCTGATCATGCTCGGTATCGGCGCGGTGATCGGCGCCGGCATCTTCGTGCTGACTGGCCAGGCGGCTGCCAACCATGCTGGGCCAGCGGTGATGCTGTCGTTCGTGTTCGCCGGTATCGCCTGCGCCTTCGCCGGCCTGTGCTATGCCGAATTCGCCGCGATGATGCCGGTTTCCGGTAGCGCCTATTCGTATTCCTACGCCACGCTCGGCGAAGGCATCGCCTGGTTCATCGGCTGGTGTCTGGTGCTGGAATACCTGTTCGCCGGCTCCAGCGTTGCAGTCGGCTGGTCTGCCTACCTGATCAGCTTCATCACCGGCACCCTCGGGTTGCCGTTCCCCGCAGAGTTGGCGGGTGCGCCGCTGGCCTGGGACGGCCACGGCTTTGTCAGCTCCGGGAATCTGGTCAACCTGCCGGCCGTGCTGATCGTCGCGGCGGTGAGCATCCTGTGCTACGTCGGCGTCACCCAGTCGGCGTTCGCCAACGCGATCGTGGTGGCGATCAAGGTCGTGGTGATCTGCCTGTTCGTGGGCTTTGGCATTTCCTATATCGACCCGGCGAACTGGCACCCCTTCATCCCGGAAAACACCGGCCCCGGCCAGTTCGGCTGGGACGGGGTGTTTCGCGCCGCGTCCATCGTGTTCTTCTCCTACATCGGCTTCGACGCGGTTTCCACCTCCGCCGGCGAGACCAAGGATCCGCAGAAGAACATGCCGATCGGCATCCTGGTGTCGCTGGCCATCTGCACCGTCATCTACATCATCGTCTGCGCGGTGCTGACCGGCCTGCTGCCCTACACCCAGCTCGGCACCGCCAAGCCGGTGGCCACCGCGCTGGAGGCCCACCCGCAACTGACCTGGCTCAAGACCGCGGTGGAAATCGGTGCCATCGCCGGTTTGTCGTCGGTGGTGCTGGTGATGCTGATGGCGCAGCCGCGCATCTTCTACACCATGGCCAAGGATGGGCTGATGCCCAAGCTGTTCGGCAAGGTGCACCCGAAATTCCGCACGCCCTACGTCGGCACGCTCTTCGTGGGCGTGGTCGCCGCGCTGCTGGCCGGGGCGATCCCGTTGAACGTACTGGGCGAACTCGTCTCGATGGGCACCCTGCTCGCCTTCGCCACGGTCTGCGCCGGCGTGCTGGTGCTGCGCTTCACCAAGCCCGACCTGCCGCGCCCGTTCCGGGTGCCGCTGGCGATGGTGATCTGTCCCCTGGGCGCGTTGGCCTGTCTGTTCCTGTTCTTCCAGGCCTTCCAGGAACACTGGAAGGTGTTCGTAGGCTGGACCGTGATCGGCCTGGCGATCTACTTCGGCTACGGCGTCCACCACAGTCGCCTCGCGAAACGGGCCTAAGCTTCTCTCAAGACCGGCGCGCGACGCCGGTCTTCTTGTTCAATGATCGCGCGTAGCGCCAAGCCGGAACCGCTTCATGTTCAAACAACTTTGGGCCACCAAACACCCGCACGCCAGCCATGAGGCGGCCGACGGGCTGGGCCTGCAACGCGCGCTTGGCCCATGGGGGCTGACCGCCCTGGGAATCGGCGCGGTGATCGGCGGCGGCATCTTCGTCATCACCGGCCAGGCGGCGGCCGACCATGCCGGACCGGCGATCATGCTCTCGTTCGTGCTCGCAGCGGTGTGCTGTGCGTTCTGTGCGATGGCCTACGCAGAATTCGCTGCGATGGTGCCGGTCTCCGGCAGCGCCTATACCTACACCTACGCCACCTTCGGCGAGCTGGCCGCGTGGTTCATCGGCTGGATGCTGGTGCTGGAATATGGCGTGTCCGCCTCGGCCGTGGCGGTCAGCTGGACCGGCTACTTCCTGAGCCTGCTCGAGCATTTCGACATCCACCTGCCGGCCGCACTCGTCAGCGCGCCGCTGGACGGCAAGCTGCAACCCACCGGGGCGATCGCCAACCTGCCGGCGGCCGGCATCGTGCTGCTGCTGACCTGGCTGTGCTATGTCGGCATCCGCAAGTCGTCGGCAATGAACATGGCCATGGTGATCCTCAAGACCGGCCTGATCCTGCTGGTGATCGCGGTGGGCTGGAAATACGTGGACACGGCCAACTGGCACCCGTTCATTCCGTCCAACGAAGGCCCGGGTAAGTACGGCATGGAGGGCGTGCTGCGCGGCGCGGCGATGGTGTTCTTCGCCTATATCGGCTTCGAGGCGGTGTCGGTGGCAGCGCAGGAATCGCATCGCCCGCAACGCGACCTGCCGATCGGCATGATCCTGTCGCTGGTGATCTGCACCGTGCTCTACATCGCCATGGCGGCAGTCATGACCGGCCTGGTGCCGTACACCCTGCTCGGCACCGACGAGCCGGTGGTGACCGCCGTGGCGGCGCATCCGCAGCTGGCCTGGCTGCGCGTGGTCGTGGAAGTGGGCGCGTTGATCGGGCTGTCGTCGGTGGTGCTGGTGATGATCATCGGGCAGCCGCGCATCTTCATGATCATTGCGCGCGATGGCCTGCTGCCGTCGATCTTCACCCGCATCCACCCCAGGTACCGCACCCCGCATGTCAATACCGTCATCACCGGTGTCGGCATCGCGCTGCTGGCAGCGGTGTTCCCGCTGGATGTGCTGGGCGAATTGACCTCGATGGGCACGCTGATCGCCTTCGCGGCGGTCTGCGCCGGCGTGCTGATCCTGCGTCGCACCCACCCGGAACTGCCGCGTCCCTTCCGCATGCCGGCCGCCTGGCTGATCTGCAGCGCCGGCGTGTTGAGCTGCCTTGCGCTGCTGTCGGCGATGACGCTGCACAACTGGATGCTGATGGGCTTGTGGACGCTGGTCGGGCTGGTGATCTACTTCGGCTACGGGTATCGCCACAGCCGTCTGCGCGACGGCCGCTGAGCCCACGCATGATCCGGTGTCGGGCGCGGCAGGACGACGCCTGCTGCGCTGCACCTGCCCATGCACCGGGGGCGCAGTAGAATAGGTCCATGAATGCGACCACTGCCCCCCTGCCCTACAGCACCACGCGTCTACACGAGCTGGCGCACCTGCTGATCGCCAATATCCGCGAGCTGGCCCATGCCGGCTGGACGCCTGCGACCAGCAGCAATTTTTCCCATCGGCTGGACGAACAGCACGCGGCCATCACCGTCTCCGGCCGCGACAAGGGTCGTCTGGTCGAAGAAGACATCATGGTGGTGGACTTCGATGGCCTGGCCGTCGGCCGCCCGTTGCGCCCGTCTGCCGAAACCCTGCTGCACACCCAGCTGTATCGCCGGTTTCCGGAGATCGGTTGCGTGCTGCATACGCACTCGCCGGTGCAGACGATTGCTTCCCGCCTGTATGCAGGCAGCGGTGTGATCCGGCTGGAAGGCTACGAACTGCTCAAGGCCTTCGATGGCAACACCACCCACGAAACCGCGGTGGACGTGCCGGTGTTCGCCAATACCCAGGACATGCAGGTGCTGGCCGCGCAGGTCGAGGCCTTGCTGGACAAACAGAGCATGTGGGGGTATCTCATCGAAGGACACGGCCTGTATGCCTGGGGCCGCAACATGGCCGAGGCACGTCGTCATCTGGAAGCGTTCGAATTCCTGCTGCATTGCGAACTCGAACTGCTGAAACTGCGCGGCACGCGCTGAGTACTGTCCGTCCCCATTCGTGAGCCAGACCGCCATGAGCCGACTGCGTATCTTCGCCGACACCAATCCCGCCACCCCCGAGTTCGACAGCCGCGACGGCGATGCGATCGCCGCCCAGTTGCAGAAGATTGGCGTGACCTTCGAACGCTGGCATGCCAGCGCGCCGGTCGAACCGGGCGCCACGCCCGAGCAGGTGATGGCGGCCTATCGCGCCGATATCGACCGCATCAGCGCCGAGCGCGGCTTCAAGACCGTGGACGTGGTCAGCATCGCGCCGGACAACCCCAAGCGCGAGGAAATGCGCGCCAAGTTTCTGGACGAGCACTTCCACAAGGAGGACGAAGTGCGGTTTTTCGTCGCCGGCTCGGGCCTGTTCACGCTGCACGTCGATGCCAAGGTCTATGAGATCGAATGCGTCAAGGACGACCTGATTGCCGTGCCTGACGGCACCTTGCACTGGTTCGACATGGGGCCGGAGCCGCACTTCGTGGCGATCCGCTTCTTCACCGAGCCGGACGGCTGGGTCGGACATTTCACCGGCACCGAAATCGCCAAACAATTCCCCCGCTACGCCCCCGAGAAACCTCACAAGGCCAGCTGACGATGACACGACCGCAAGCGATCCTCACCGATATCGAAGGTACGACCAGCAGCATTTCGTTCGTCAAGGACGTCTTGTTCCCGTATGCGCGCCGCGCCATGCCGGCTTACGTGCGCGAGCACGGCAATCATCCGCAGGTGCGCCACTGGCTCAACCAGGTGGCCGATGAAATCGGCGAGGACGTGCCGGACGAGGTGCTGATCACCACGCTGCAGACCTGGATCGACGAGGATCGCAAGCACACCGCGCTCAAGGCCTTGCAGGGCCTGATCTGGGGCGACGGCTACAAGACGGCCGACTTCACTGCGCATATCTACGCCGATGCGGCGATCCAGCTCAAAGCCTGGCACGCAGCGGGCATTCCGCTCTATGTGTATTCGTCCGGCTCGGTGCCGGCGCAGAAACTGTTCTTCGCGCACAGCGACGCGGGCGACCTGAGCGGACTGATTGCCGACTGGTTCGACACCGAAGTCGGTCCCAAGCGCGAAAGCGCCAGCTACCGCCGCATCGCCGAACGCATTGGCGTGCCGGGGCCGGAGATCCTGTTCCTGTCGGATGTGATCGAAGAGCTCGATGCCGCCAAGCGCGCTGGCATGCGCACCGCGCTTCTGGACCGCCGGGAGGACTATCCCACGCCGCGTTCGGCCGAGGATGTCGGCAGTCACCAGCGTGTGGAGAGTTTCAGCCAGTTGGTGCTGTAAACACGATCCGCAAGCCGATTGCGCTCCTTGCCGTTGAGCGCAATCGGTGGTTTGCGCTACCCATGCCGCTGCTCTGTTCCAGCTGCGACGCGCCGCCTGCATCTATCCGATGGGATAGTGGTCTGCGCGGCGGGCACCGCGCTCCGCCACTTCCCCCGTCTTTCCTGGACCTCTGCGCGCGCCATGTCGCTGCACTCCCCTTTTGCGCCACATGCAGTATGGCGACGCCTTTCCACGCTGATCGTCGTGGTGGCGTTGATGGCCGGCTGCCACCCGGACGCTGGTGCGGCGTTGCAGGCTCAGCCTGCCGAGAACCACGATGCAGTCGATCCGGTCGATCAGGCCGCCCTGGCGCAGGCGCTGAAGACCTTGCAACCGCAGCGCCCCGGCGTCACTGATCTGTACGTGGTGGGTTTTGCCGGCGATGCCAGCGACGATGTCTTCCGCAACGAGACGCTTTACCTCAAACAGCTGTTCGAGCAACGCTTCGATGCGCGTGGGCGCGTGGTCACGCTGGTCAACAACCCGGACAACCTGGGCGAGCATCCGTACGCGCCGCTGGCAACCTACGACAATCTCTACGACACGCTTGCCGCAATCGGCAAGCGCATGGATCGCACGGAAGACGCGCTGCTGTTGTTCGTCACCACCCACGGTACCGAAGACCATAGCCTGTACGTGCAGGTCGACGACAAGGAAGAGGATTTCATCAGCCCGCAGGATCTGCGCAAGGCGCTGGACGATGCCGGCATCGGCAATCGCATCATCGTGCTGTCGGCCTGCTATTCGGGAGGTTTCATTCCGGCACTGCGCTCGCCGCAAACGCTGATCCTCACCGCTGCGCGTGCCGATCGGCCCTCGTTCGGCTGCGGCAATACCTCCAATGCCACCTATTTCGGGCAGGCATGGTTGATCGATGCGATGAACCAGAGCAATGACCCGTTGGCGGCATTCGACATTGCCAAAGCCGCCATCACCGCACGCGAAAAGCAGGAAGGCGAGCTGCCCTCGTTGCCGCAGCAATCGCTGGGCAAGCGCATCGCGCCGGTGCTGGCGCGTTGGCGTGCCGGCGTGCATCTGGGGCCGGCGGTTGCGTATCCGTATCCGCCGGTGGACATGGATGCGGAGCCGGACCAGGGCGTGGATTCGAACGACTCGACGGGCGATGCGCCGGTGAGCGACGTGCCGCGTTCAAATGCCCCGGCAACCGCAATCCCGCCAAGCACACCCCCGCCCGCACCTGCAGCATCCAGTCGATAACCACGGTTAGTGGTGAGACTAATTCTCATTTCGTCAGCCTCAACCGGGCCTCGCTACACTCGCCCAGCCAGCCAGCAACCGCCAGCCAGCACCGCTCCTCGCCAGCGCGCCAACGCCTGCCAGCCCGGATCCCGAAACGCCTCCCGTGTGGAGGCGTTTGTGTTTGTGGCGATCCGAAGGCTGCGTCGCAGTTGACGCATGCTTCAGCGTCGCGATCTCGCACCCGCGCTTTTGTCTGCCGGCTATCACGACGACCCGGCGCCCTATCGCTGCATCAAGCGCCGCTACACAAGGTCACAAGCAATCGTTTGGTGCGAGCCGGATTCCCCTGGCGCGAGGTGCTTCAGGGACTGGGTGATGTCAGGCATTGTGCGCACCCTCGCCCCATGGCGGCCCCTTCTCCCCGCTGGGAGAAGGGCATTAAGCGAGACGTCCTTGTTACTGCCTTACGGCTCAGCAGTTTGCAGGCGGTACACGGTGCTGGCGCTGTACTGCCCGGTAGGCAGGTTCGCGCGCACCTGGACGGTGTGTTCGCCCACCGCCAGCGTGGTCGGCAATGCGCCGCGCCACAGATGCGTGGAAGGCGTAGCCTCCGGCGAGCGGTCGTAACCGCGTAGTGCGTCAGCCGCATCGTCGCGCACATTCTCTGCCAGCACACGCGGATCGCCACGCTCTACCCGCTTCATCGGCTGCCATGCGCCGTTATCGATGCGCATCTCGACCACGGTGTCGTTCTGGCCCATGAAGACATTGGCGTAGACGCCCCACGCCGCATACGCGCCCTTGCGCAGCACCTTGGGCGCATGCAGCAACAATTGCGCATCGTCAGCCGAGCGCACAGCGTGATAAGCCAGCGTGTAGTTGCCGCTGGGGGCAACCTGCAGCACCGCATAGCCATTGGGAGTGCCGTCGCTCATGGTCGCATCGGGAATGCCGTCGGCATCCTTGGCGCCCGACCAGAACGCACCACAGGCCGCACCCACATTGTATTCGTGCAGCGGGCGTGCGCCTTGCCAGCCCTCGTCGGCACCATGCTCCACCTGGCGCTGGGTGTGGCTATGGCCGCTGAGCACCAACACATGCGGAAACTCTTTCAGCAATCCGAACAGGCGGCGGCGATCGGCATGCCGGAAGGTTTCCTGCCCCGGCGCTGCGTCGAACAGGTGGATATGCATGCCCAGCACCAACAGCCGGTCGCGCGGCAGCTGCGCCAGGTAATTCTGCAGGAAGGCAAATTGATCGTCGCGCAGTCCACCGATATAGGCCTGCTTGCCGCCGGGCGTGTAAATCACATCGTCCAGGAACACGAAGCTGGCATTGGCCTCTTCAACCGCATAGGTGTCCGGACCGTAGACCGCGTGCCAAGTGTCCAGCGACTGCGCATCGTCGTGCGCGTCCAGATTGAGATCGTGGTTGCCCGGCACATGGAACCACGGCACGCCCAGCTGCGTGGTGACCTTATTCAAGGCCGGATACAGGCTTAGATCGTCGCTGACGATATCTCCCAGCGTGGTGCCCAGCCTGGCGGTGGTCTTGCCGATGATCGGCTCCACGATGTCGCGCTGGTAATAACCAACGTCGGCCAGGCTGGCGGTCTGGCTGTCGGCAAATACCAGCATCTGGAAGCCATCGGCCGCGGTGTTTGCGCGCGGCGTCAGCGCGAAATCCCAGTTGCGCGTGTTGCGGCCGGTCGCGGCGACGCCGCTGTAGCGATGCTTGGCAGAACCACGCGGTGCGTAGTGGCGCCAGAATGCGGGCAGGCCGTCGGCGGCGGGCAAAAAGCGGCGGTCGCCCGGCTTGATCACGAAGACCGTCTGCCCATCGCGTACCGGCAGTCGGTAGCGGCCCTGCGCATCGGTACGCACGATCTGCTCGCCATTGGAAACCGACACGCCGGCCACGCCCGGCTCATCCGCGCTGCGGCCGGCACGCCCATCGCGTTCTTCGTACACGATGCCGTCGACCGTGGTCGCGCGCGCGTATGCGCTTGCCGTGAGCAAGCCCAGTGCCAACAAAGCGAAGCGACGATACATGCGTTTTCCCGCGCGAAGATCAGCGGAAATTGTACATGCCATCGCAAGACGCACGGCGCGTGTACGAAGGTAGGAAAACACGGCGACACATCCGTGGGCACGCACCTGGGTGCGACGGGGCATCCCAATAACGCCTGTCGCGCCCGGGTGCGCGCCTACGCGGCTACGTTATCGATGTCGCGACTCCAGCAACGCCGCCGCATCGCCAAGGCCCAGCCCACGTGCGCGTAGCAGCACGATCAGGTGGTACAGCAGATCGGCAGATTCGCCGAGCAACGCGTCATCGTCCTGCACCACGCCGGCCAGCGCGGTTTCGACGCCCTCCTCGCCCACCTTTTGCGCAATGCGGCGGATGCCTTGTTCGAACAGCTTGGTGGTGTAGCTCCCTTGCGGACGCTCACGCTCGCGCTCGGCCACCAGTGCATCCAGGCTGCCCAAGAACTGCCCAGGCGCACTCGGAAAACAGCTGGTGCGGCCCAGATGACAGGTCGGGCCATGCGGACGTGCCTGCACCAACAGGGTGTCGGCATCGCAATCAGTTTCGATCGAGACCACGCGCAACACGTTTCCCGAACTTTCGCCCTTGGTCCACAAGCGTTGCTTGCTGCGGCTGAAGAACGTGACTTCGCCGCGCTGCTGGGTCACGACCAACGCTTCGGCATTCATGTAGCCCAGCATCAGCACGCGCAGGGTGTCGGCGTCCTGCACGATCACCGGCAACAGACCATCGCCCTTGCTCCAATCCAGCGTTGCGAGCGTCTCGCCCGTCGCCACTTCGTTACTGCCCATCGCGTACCTCGATCTGTTGCGCGCGCAAGAATTGCTTGAGTTCCGGGATCGGAATTGCGCCGCTGTGAAACACGCTGGCGGCCAGTGCGCCATCCACATCGGCCTGGTCGAAGACGTCGGCAAAGTGCTGCATCTGGCCCGCACCGCCGGAAGCGATCAGGGGCACCCGGCACAATGCGCGCACCTGGCGCAGTTGGGCGATATCGTAGCCGCGGCGCACCCCATCGTTGTCCATGCAATTGAGCACGATCTCGCCTGCGCCCAAGCGCTGCGCTTCGGCCACCCAATCCAGCGTGCGCATTGGCAGCGCCTGGGTCTTGCTCGGGTCGCCGGTGTAGCGGCGCACACGCCACTGCCCATCTTCCTCACGAATCGAATCGATGCCGACCACGACACATTGCACGCCGAAGGCATCGGCCAGTTCGGAGATCAGTTGCGGGCGACCTAACGCAGGCGAGTTGATCGATATCTTGTCGGCACCGGCGTGTAGCACCGCACGGGCCGTTTCCACATCGCCAATACCTCCAGCAACGCAGAACGGAATATCGATCAATCGTGCCACCCGCTCGACCCAGGTGTAGTCGACCGAACGCCCTTCCGGGCTGGCACCGATGTCGTAGAACACCAGCTCATCGGCGCCCTGCGCGCGGTAGCGCAAGGCCAGTTCGACGATGTCGCCCATGTCGATGTGGTCGCGGAACTTGACGCCCTTGACCACGCGACCATCGCGCACGTCCAGGCACGGAATGATGCGACGGCTCAGCATGCCAGTGCCTCGTCCAGATCCAGGTGGCCTTCCAGCAAGGCCTTGCCGAGCACGATGCCGGCGCAGCCTGCCGCCTTGGCCGCGGCGACATCGGCAAGATTGCGCGCGCCACCGGAGACCTGCACCTGCAGCTGCGGCGTCAGCGCGCGCAGATGCGCGTACAACGCCATGTTGGGGCCGGACAGCATGCCGTCGCGGGCGATGTCGGTGCACAGCAGATGCTGCAGCCCGGCTTGCGCGTAGCGCACGGCCAATTGGTCCAGCGTGGCGTCTGCCGTTTCGGTCCAGCCGTGCACCGGCAACTGCCAGATGCCCTCGGCGTCCTGGCGCGTGTCCAGCGCGATCGTCAGGCGATCGGCACCGAATTCCTGCAGCCAGCCAATCACCATCTCGCTATCGCGCACTGCCAACGAGCCGATCACCACGCGTGCGGCGCCGGCATCGAGGATGCGCGCCACATCCTCGCGCGATCGAACGCCACCGCCGGTCTGCACCCGCAAGCCGGTAGCACGCGCGATCTCGCCGAGCGTGCCGGCCAAGGTGTAGCCGCCCGCCTTGGCCGCATCCAGATCGACCAGATGCATCCACTGCGCACCGGCATCGGCGAATGCCTGCGCACGCGGTAGTACATCGTCGCCGTACTGCGTTTCGCGCGCGTAATCGCCTTGTAGCAGGCGCACCACGCGGCCGTTGCGGATATCCAGCGCCGGGTAAACGGTGAAACTCATGGGAAGCTCATCTCAAGAAAATTGCGCAGGATGCGTGCACCGGTATCGGCCGAACGCTCAGGGTGGAATTGCGCGCCGCAGCGCAGCCCGTTCTGCACGACGGCGGTGAACAACCCGCCGTGATCGCAGGCGGCCACGGTATCGGCCGTCACCGGCGCCGCATAGCCATGCACGAAATAGGCACTGGCGCGCTCGGGCAGACCGGCCAGCAGCGCGGAGTCGCGCATCGGCACCAGCTGATTCCAGCCCATGTGCGGCACACGGATGCCGAGTGCCGGCGTCATATGCCGCACGATGCCGGGCAGCAGTCCCAGGCACTCGACATCGCCTTCTTCGGAATGTTCGAACAGCAACTGCATGCCTAAGCAGATACCGATCAACGGTACCTGCAGCGCGCGCAACGGCTCGACCAAGCCCTGCGTGCGCAGACGCGACATCGCTTCTGGCGCAGCACCCACACCGGGCAGTATCACGCGCTGCGCGCCCTGCAGGCCTGCCGCATCGCGCACCACGCGGGCGTTCACGCCCAAGCGCTCCAATGCATAGCGCACCGAGCCCAGGTTGGCGCCACCGGCATCGATCAGCGCAACATCGGTCATAGTGCGCCCTTGGTGGTGGGCAATGCAGTGCCTTCGCGGCGGATCGCCTGGCGCAACGCACGTGCCAGGGCCTTGAAGCAGGCCTCCACCTTGTGGTGATCGTTCTCACCACGCACAGTCAGATGCAGATTCAAGCCGGACGCATCGCAGATCGAGCGGAAAAAATGCGGCACCAGCTCGGTCGGCATGTCGCCGACGCGTTCGCGCTTGAACTCGCCGTCGAAGACGAAATATGGCCGCCCGCTGAAATCCAGCGCAGCACTGGCGATGGTTTCGTCCATCGGCAGCGTGAAGCCATGCTGCGCCTTTTCGCCGGCGACCTGCCAGGGGCTGCTATCCGGATCGAAGCCGTAACGGCCGATACCGCGCTTGTCGCCCAGCGCTTCACGTAGCGCCTGGCCCAGCGCAAGTCCGGTGTCTTCGATGGTGTGGTGCTCATCGATATGCAGATCGCCCTCGGCCCGGATCTCCAGCGCAAAACCGCCGTGCTTGCCGATCTGTTCCAGCATGTGGTCGAAGAACGGCAGACCGGTGGCGGTCTTCGGCTCGGCCACGCGATCCAGATCCAGTTCGACGCGGATCTTGGTTTCCTTGGTGTTGCGCTGAACCACCGCGCGGCGCGGCGCGTCGGCCAGCTCATGGGCGATGCCGGGCCAGTCCCACTCGCCGCCGAATTCGTCGGTGCGCAGTTGGAACCCGCGAATGTTGAGGTTGCGCGCGAACTGGATGTCGGTGATGCGGTCGCCCACCATCGACGAGCGCGCCCAGTCGATGCTGCGGTCCTGCAGATAGGGCAGCATCAGGCCGATGCCGGGCTTGCGCGTGGGCGCGTTGTCGGCCGGCCAGCTGCAATCGATCAGCACGTCGCGAAACTCGATGCCCTGGCTGGCGAAGATCTGCAGCATCAGGTTGTTCGGGCCGTCGAAGGAGGCGCGTGGGTAACTCTCGCTGCCCAGCCCATCCTGGTTGCTGACGATGACGAACTGATAGCCGGCATCGCGCAGCTTGAGCATCGCCGGAATCACGTGATCGACAAAGCGCAGTTTTTCGTAGGCGTCGATCTGGAAATCGGCCGGCTCTGTGATCAGGGTGCCGTCGCGGTCGACAAAAAGAATCGGGGTCATGCGGCGGCCTCCTGTGTGCGCTGCAGCGCGCCCAGCACGCACTGGTTCTGTTCGTGCGTGCCCAGAGTGATGCGCAAGGCGTCGGCCAGGCGCGGCACTGCGCGTTGATCGCGCACCACCACGCCAGCTTCGAGCAGCGCCTGGAACGCCACCTCGGCATCATCGAATCGCACCAGCAGAAAGTTGCCTTGCGAGGGATAGACCTGCCGCACACCGGCCAGCTGTGCGAGTGCTTTGTGCACGCGCTCGCGCTCACTCCGCACTTCGGCGATACGTCGGCGCGTCACCTCCAGCACCGGCGCAGACAAGGCCTGCTCGGCCATGGCCGCGCATGGCGTTGGCACCGGGTACGGTGCCTGGCAGCGGCGCAGCAGGGCAATCAGCTCGGCATTGGCGATCAGCGTGCCGATACGCGCCGCCGCCAGCGCATGCGCCTTGGAAAGCGTACGCAACACCGCGAGATTGTCGTAACGCCCGAGCAGACCGACTGCCGAAGGCACATCGGAAAATTCGCCATAGGCCTCGTCCACCACCACCAGCGCCTTGCCTTGCAAGGCCTGCAGCGCGTGTTCGATGTCGTCCAGCGCAATGGCCGAACCAGCAGGATTGGAAGGCGAACACAGAAACACCAGCTTGGCGTTCGAGGCCAATGCCGTCGCCACAATTGCCGGGATATCTGCATGGAACCCATCTGGCCCATCGACCAGCGGCACGTCCACCAACGGTGCGTTCTGCAGCCGCGCGCATACCGCGTACATGCCGAACACCGGCGGCGTCACCACAACCGCATCGCGCTCTGGCACGCACAGGCCGCGTACCAGCAGATCGATCGCCTCGTCGCTGCCGCGGCCGATCAACAGCTGCTCCGGCGCGCACCCATACAGCGCCGCAAGCGCGCTGCGCAGGCCCTTGGGTTGCGGATCGGGATAGCGCCGCGTGCTGGCGTCGGGATCGGCGGGATTTGCCCAGGCAGACTCGTTGGCGTTGAGCCACACATCGCCCTGCAACGCGCTGGTGCGCGCCGACGAATAGCCCGCGAATGCACGCAGATCTTCGCGCACCAGATCCAGGATCGACGATGCACTCATGCTGCCGCTCCCATGCGTAGCGCCACCGCGTTGGCATGCGCATCCAGCCCCTCGGCGCGCGCGAGGATCAATGCACATTCGCCGATGCGGTCGATGCCGGCCTTGCTGGCTGCCTGCACGCTGACCATGTTCTGGAAGCTGGCCACACTCACGCCGCTATAGGCGCGCGCCGCCCCGCTGGTCGGCAGCACGTGATTGGTGCCGCTGCAGTAGTCGCCAAGCGCCTCGGGCGTGTAGTCGCCGAGAAACACCGAACCGGCCGCCTCGACCTGGCTCAACCATGCACGCGGCTCGCGCAGCGCGAGAATCAGATGTTCCGGTGCATAGCGGTTGCTGATCGCAAACGCCTGATCCAGCGTCTGCACCTTGATCAACCGCGATTGCGCTAGCGCTTGCCGCGCGATGTCGGCACGCGAGAGTTGCGCCAGCTGAACTTCCAGCTGCGCTTGCACCGCATCGATCAACGCGTCGCTGTCGGAGAGCAACAACACCTGCGAATCCGGGCCGTGTTCGGCCTGCGACAACAGATCGGCAGCCACGAACGCCGGCTGCGCACCCGCATCGGCGATGACCAGGACTTCCGAAGGGCCGGCAGGCATGTCGATCGCCGCCGCACCGGACTGCGCCACCTGCTGCTTGGCTTCGGTGACATAGCTATTGCCCGGGCCGAATAGCTTGTCGCAACTCGGAACCGACTCGGTGCCATATGCCATCGCCGCGATCGCCTGCGCGCCACCGAGCTTGAATACGTGGCGCACGCCGGTGAGCTGCGCGGCCACCAGCACCGCCGGGTCCACGCTGCCGTCCTTGCGCGGCGGCGTGCACAACACCACCTCGCGGCAGCCGGCCAGACGTGCCGGCACGCCCAGCATCAAGGCAGTCGATGGCAACGGCGCACTACCTGCCGGCACGTACAGACCCACCCGGCCAATCGGCCGCACGATCTTTTCGCACACCACGCCGGGCGCGGTTTCCACCGCATAGCCTTCGCTCATGCCGGCGCGGTGGAAGGTGTCGATGCGCGCGACCGCATCCTGCATGGCCTGGCGCAGTTCCGGCGCAACGGCCGCTTGCGCGGCGGCGAATTCCGCCTCGCTCACGGCAAAGTTGTCCAGCGCCACGCCATCCAAACGCATGGTGATCTCGCGCAAGGCGGCATCGCCGCGTGCACGCACATCGGCAATCAATGCAGCCACCGCGTCGCGTGTTTGCGTGGCCACGGTCTGCACCGGGCGGGTCAGTGCGTCGGTCCGCGCGGCGCCGTCGAGTTGGGACCAATCGAGAATATTCATGCCAGCGAGCGCTCCACCGTCAACACCATCAAGCCTTGCGCACCTGCGCGTTCGAGTTCTTCCAGCCGCTGCCAGGTCACTGCGCCATGGCACATGGTCTGCAAGCGCAGCGCACCGTTGCCATCGTCGGGCAACTGCACCAGCGGGTCGGCATCGGGCAGCAGGCGACGCAGCGCATCCACGTTGCCGTGTTCAGCGCGGAACATCAGCAGCTTGCTGTCGCGCAATTTGAGCACGCCGTCCATGCGCCGCAGCAGCATTGCCAGCAGGCCGGCACGCGCATCGGCAGGTTCGCGCACTGCGCCGGCCAGCACGGCCTCGCTTTCCATCACCAGTTCGACCGGCTTGAGCTGGTTGGCAGCCAGGGTGGCGCCGCTGGAAACCAGGTCGCAGATCAGATCGGCGGTGCCCAGGCGCGGGGCGATTTCCACCGAACCGGACAACTCCACCACCGTCGCGTCGATGCCCTGCCGCTCCAGCCAGTCGGCCAGGATTGCCGGATAGCTGGTGGCGATGCGCTTGCCCGCCAGCTGCGCCACGCCGTGCCAGTCCCATTCTTCCGGCACGGCCAGCATCAGGCGGCACTGGCCGAAGCCGACCCCGCGCACCGCGTGATAGGCGGCCGGCAAGCCGTTGCGGCGGCGCTCGGCCGCCTGCTCTTCCAGCTCGTTCTGGCCCACGATGCCCAAGTCGCAGACGCCATCGGCGATCAGGCCCGGGATATCGTCGTCGCGCACCAACAGCAGGTCCACCGGCAACGACTCGCCGTAGCAGAACAGCTTGTCGCGGCTCTGCCGCCAGCTCAGCCCGCAGGCGGCCAGCAGGCTGCGCGCCGGCTCGGCCAGGCGGCCGCTCTTCTGGATGGCGATACGCAACCGGTCACGTGCCGGCGCTGCCGTGGAAGCACTCATCTTGTTCTCTCAGTGGGAGTCGTCAGGGCGCGACGATTGCTCGCGCAGGGCCGTGGCATAGCCGCCGGCACCATGGTCCAGGGTGCGCGCAACGCGCCCGATGGTGGTCACGCTGACCTGGGTCAGCTCGTGGATCTCGCGATACGGCACGCCCTTGATCAACAAGGGCACCACCCGCCAGCGGTCGGCCATGGCTTCCAGCTCGGCAGGCGTGCATAGGTCGCGCAGAAACGCTTCGACCGCCTCGGGCTTGCGAAGGCATGCCAGCGCGTCGGCCAGCATCGTCAGAGATGCAGCAACGTCAGTGTTTTCGCGGGGGGCGGGTCGTTGTTTCATTGCGTTAATGTAATAGCGTGTTAGTACATTAGCGCAAACGGTGGTGCTTGTCACCTGCTCGGGCGGTGACAAAAGGACAGTTCGGTTGGGGTCTAGTCATGCGGCTTGCGCTGGCCTGCTCTGCTTAGCTGCACGGAAAAGGGGATGTAAGCCGGAACCCCAGAAAATTCCGTCACCCCTCACCCCAATTCCAACCCCGCCACGAGCGCATCCAGATCGATCAAGTTGCCGTTACTTTGGAAGGTGTAGTGCCCGTTCAGCAGGATGTGTCGCCACGCCGCCGCTCGCGCCGAGGTATTCGACTACATCGAGATGTTCTACAACCTCAACTGCCGCCACGGTTCAACTGGCGACCTGTCCCATGTAGAGTTTGAACGGCGCTACGCGCAACGAGGGTCTTGAGTGTCTCCGGAACCCTGGGCGTATCACAGGTCAAGTTCACACCTACGAATGTCGCGTCGGCCCGCGAGCACTCTGAGCATGTCAGCATAGCCCCAGGGTTCGTCGAAAGCTTCAGGTGGCAGGCGTACTTGCCCGTACTTGCCATTCGTGTCACCAGCCGCCATTTCGGATCACGGCAGATCGAGCCTGGTGTGTTCATGTCAAGGCCGAATCGGCCATACGGTTGACGTGCTCCCGACGTCCCCATGGACTGGGCTGCACGCTCGCAATGGCATTGTGAGCAGGGTGCCAGCGCCAACCTTTCGCGCTCCCAAACATGACTTCGGTGAACCAACGACATTCAGAGAGCTCTTTGCAAGACTTGATTCTGAGGTCACTGTCGGAGATCAAAAATGGGTCTATGCGTTTCAAAGCCGAGCGTGGCAGGTTCACCCGACCACTATGCAAGTCACGCCACAGAGCAGACCACGCCCTCTACGCCTTCATCCTCCGAGGCGCCCATCTCACCCAGCCTGCATGGCTTGGTGGCACTCGGCTCTTCGGGAACGAGGCGGGGGCGCTTCCGGCAGCCAACACTACAACCGCACGAAGTTCAGCAGGCGGCCTACCAGCTTGGTATGCGACTCAACGGCAGACCCATCGAAGACGCGAGCGACCGTCAACGCCTTGCCGATGCTACAGAGACGGTGCACGAGACACGACTCGCCTTGCACCGTGGGCGAGGCAATGTCGATAGCGATCTGCGGCTCAGCAACGGACGGAGCGCCACTTATAGCTCCCTGTCTTACTGTCTCGGTGAAAATGACGAAAGTTTACTGGCAGGCAGTGCGCTGGCTGCGGGGGCAGGCAACTGTGATCACAATGCAGCGATTAACGCACGTCGGCATGCAGTCCGCATGGAGAATGGCGGGCAGATGATGACCGTACGCGACTACGACCAGACCCACCTCTACGCGCTCTACCGGCCCCCAGGCTCGGCAGAGGCGGAAGAATCCACTGTAGTCCTCGACTCGTGGGCCGACGGTCCGGCCGTTCTACCAAGGGATTCGCACTGGGCCGAAACGTACGGAACATCCACCAATGTAGTTGAACGCTTCGACAAGCCTGATGCAATCGACGCGCTGGCCAGGACAAACGCATTCAGAGCCGAGATCGAGGACCCGCAAACTGAACTCCATGCAAATGCGCGCGACCTAGAGACAGCCTTTCTAGCCAACCCCGCACCTGGCGATATCTGTTCCTCGATGCCGGTCATCGCCCCCGATCTGGCCCGAAACACGCGTCAAAGGTTGCAAGAGCACTCACCGCGGACGCGTGAGGCTCTAGCCGCCGATGCTGCGCGGCAAGCCTATGCACTGGATGACGCACAGCCAATTTCGCCGCGCACAACTGCTGCGATCCTTGAAGATGCAGAACGCCTGGATGCCTTGGGTCGCCCGCCATTGAGTTGGTGAACTTTCATCTGGTACCAACTGGGCTTGGATGTAGCCTGTCTGGCGTCGATGTCAAATAGCCAGTTCCCGGCTGGGCGCAAACGACCGCTGTAGAGCAGGTGATGCCTCCTGCCCTGTTCAACGCAACAGTGGGCAAACGGGGGGAGAAATGACCGCCCCACTCAGGCGAACAGCTGCTTGATCGGTTTCAACTACACACCGTTATCGGCCTGATGGCCTAGTGGCGTCAAGGTGCCGGCATGTCGCAAAACAAGTGTTTTGCGACATGTAGGCAACCTCCCAGCACAAGTGATCGCAGAACCCCGTAAAAAGTGTGCGGAAAACCCCGTCGCCACACGCTACCATGCGGAAACCGGTTCCCGATGGTTATTCGCCTATGTTGGTCGGCTACATGCGTGTGTCGTCGGACTCCGACCGGCAGAGCACTAACTTGCAACGCGACACACTGCTCGCTGCTGGCGTTGATGCCCGACACCTGTTCGAGGATCGCATCTCAGGCGCGAAGGATGACCGCGCAGGCTTGACGAAGGCGCTCGAATTCGTCCGGCCCGGTGACGTACTGGTGGTCTGGAAGCTCGACCGGCTTGGCCGCTCGCTGTCGCACTTGCTCGCCATCGTGACCTCACTCAAGGACAAGCAAGTGGCGTTCCGCTCGCTGACCGAGGGAATGGATACCAGCACGGCGTCCGGCGAGTTGCTGTTCCATGTGTTCGGCGCACTTGCGCAGTACGAGCGGGCCCTGATCCAAGAGCGCGTCGTCGCGGGCCTAGCCGCTGCCCGGCGGCGTGGCCGCACCGGCGGGCGACCTCTGGCCATCGTCGGCGAAAAGCTGGAGGCCATCATTGCCGCGCTGAACGGCGGGATGTCGAAAGCGGCCGTGTGCCGCAACTTCGGCGTCAAACGCACCACCTTGATCGAAACGCTGGAGCGAGAGGGTTGGCGTGGAACGGGCAGAACGGCCGATGAGCAACAAGAATAAGCTGCTCACCGTCCTCTCGGACGCCGAGCAGGAAGCGCTTTATGGCCTGCCGGACTTCGACGATGCGCAGCGGCTGGAATACTTGGCGTTGTCCGAGGCGGAGTTGACGTTCGCGGCCAGTCGCCCCGGCCTCCATGCGCGGGCCTATT
Organism: Xanthomonas sp. NCPPB 3569; assembly: GCF_041475645.2. Lineage (NCBI taxonomy): Bacteria > Pseudomonadati > Pseudomonadota > Gammaproteobacteria > Lysobacterales > Lysobacteraceae > Xanthomonas > Xanthomonas sp. NCPPB 3569. Next base: position 1,457,748 of record NZ_CM192969.1, on the reverse strand, counting down.
GCGTCTTGCAGATCGGCTACTTCAAGGCCAAGCACGCCTTTTTCCGCTTCAACTGGAGCGAAGTCGAGGATGATTGCGCCTTTGTGCTGAGTCGCTACTTCCACGGCGAGGACTTCGAACGCAAGACGATCACCAAACATGAGCACTACACCCAGCGCGAGCGCATCGCCGAATGGTTCGGCTATCGGCTCTGGGCAGCCGATTTTCTGCCACAACTCGCGCAGCAGGCCGCCCAGATCGCACGCCGCGACGTGACGCCTAGCTTCGTCGCCGCCGAGCTGATCGTCTGGCTCAACGAACGCAAGATCATCCGGCCCGGCTACACGACTGTGCAAGAACTGGTGAGCGCCACGCTGTCGGCCGAACGTCGGCGCTTAGGTGGCCTGCTGGCCGAAGTGCTGGATGATTCGGCCAAAGCCGCGCTATCCCAGCTTTTGGTACGAGACAACACGCTGTCCGAATTGGCGGTGCTCCGGCAAGACGCCAAAGATTTCGGCTGGCGTCAGATGGCCCGTGAACGCGAGAAGCGCACCATTTTGGAGCCGCTGCACGGGATCGCCAAGACGCTGTTGCCCAAGCTGGGCATCTCGCAACAGAACGTGCGTTACTACGCGAGCCTGGCGAACTTCTATACCGTCCACGACCTGCGAAACCTCAAGCCGGACCAGACCCATCTCTACCTGCTGTGCTACGCCTGGCTGCGCTATCGGCAACTCACCGACAACCTGGTCGATGCCATGGCCTATCACATGAAGCGACTAGAGGATGAAAGTCGTGCCGGCGCCAAGCAATCCTTCGTCGCCGAGCAGGTACGGCGTCAGCAGGAAACGCCACGAGTCGGACGCCTGCTGTTGCTCTATGTCGACGATACGGTGGCCGACACCACACCGTTCGGCAACGTGCGGCAGCGGGCGTACAAGATCATACCGAAAGACGCGCTTCAGCTCGTCGGCCATCGTATGAGCATCAAACCAGCGAGCAAGCTGGCCCTGCATTGGCAGGCGGTGGACGGGCTGGCCGAACGCATGCGCCGTCATCTGCGACCGCTGTATGTCGCGCTCGACCTTGCCGGCACCGACCCCAGCAACCCGTGGCTGGCAGCACTGATCTGGGCCAAGAGTGTGTTCGCCAAACAGCAGCGCCTGTCGCAACGTCCGCTCGTCGAATGTCCAACAGCGACGTTGCCGAAACGGTTGCGACCGTACTTGCTGACCTTCGACGCCGACAGCAAGCCGACCGGCCTGCACGCAGACCGCTACGAGTTCTGGCTGTACCGCCAGGTCAGGAAGCGCTTCCAGTCGGGCGAACTCTATCTCGACGACAGCTTGCAACATCGGCACCTCTCTGACGAGTTGGTGTCGCTCGATGATAACGCCGATGTACTGGCTCCGATGGACATCCCGTTCCTGCGCGAACCGATCGAGGCCCAACTCATTGCACTGACGGCAGAACTGCGAACGCAGTGGTTGGCGTTCAACCGTGAGCTGAAGCAGGGCAAGCTGAAGCACCTCGACTACGGCAAGGCCACGCAGACGCTGACGTGGCGCAAGCCCAAGAGCGAGAACCACAAGGCGCATGAGCAGGCACTCTACGAGCAACTGCCATTTTGCGACGTGGCCGACGTGTTCCGCTATGTCAACGGTCAGTGTCAATTCTTGTCGGCGCTCACTCCGTTGCAACCACGCTATGCCAAGAAGGTGGCCGACGCTGACAGCCTGATGGCAGTCATCATTGCCCAGGCAATGAACCACGGCAATCTGGTCATGGCGCGTACCAGCGACATCCCGTACCACGTGCTGGAGAGCACCTACCAGCAATACCTACGGCAAGCATCGCTGCACGCGGCCAACGACTGCATCAGCAACGCCATCGCCGTGCTGCCGATCTTCCCGCATTACTCGTTCGACCTAGGCGCGCTGTACGGTGCGGTCGATGGCCAGAAATTCGGCGTCGAGCGTCCGACCGTGAAAGCGCGCTACTCGCGCAAATACTTCGGCCGCGGCAAGGGTGTCGTCGCCTATACGCTGCTGTGCAACCATGTTCCGCTCAACGGATACCTAATCGGTGCTCACGAATACGAAGGGCACCACGTGTTTGACATCTGGTATCGCAACACGTCGGATATCGTGCCAACGGCGATTACCGGCGATATGCACAGCGTCAACAAGGCCAACTTCGCCATCCTGCACTGGTTCGGACTGCGCTTCGAGCCGCGCTTCACCGATTTGGACGCCCAATTGCAGGATCTGTATTGCGCCGACGAACCGGCGTTGTACGAGACGTGCCTGATCCGACCGGTCGGCCAAATCGATCGGCAACTCATCGTCAGCGAAAAGAGCAACATCGACCGGATCGTCGCCACGCTGGGCCTGAAGGAAATGACTCAGGGCACCCTGATCCGCAAGCTATGCACGTACACCGCGCCGAACCCGACGCGGCGCGCCATCTTCGAGTTCGATAAGCTGGTGCGCAGCATCTACACATTGCGCTACCTGCGCGACCCGCAACGGGAACGCAGCGCGCACCGCTCGCAGAATCGCATTGAGTCCTACCACCAGCTACGCTCGACCATCGCCCAGGTCGGCGGCAAGAAGGAGCTGACCGGGCACACAGACATCGAAATCGAAATCAGCAACCAATGCGCACGGCTGATGGCCAACGCCATCATCTACTACAACTCGGCGATCCTGTCGCGCCTGTTGACGAAGTACCAGGCCAGCGGCAACGCCAAAGCCGTGCTGCTGATCACGAAGATGTCACCGGCGGCGTGGCGACACATCCTGCTGAACGGGCACTACACCTTCCAAAGTAACGGCAACTTGATCGATCTGGATGCGCTCGTGGCGGGGTTGGAATTGGGGTGAGGGGTGACGGGTGACGGGTGACGGGTGACGGAATTTTCTGGGGTTCCGGCTTACATCCCCGAATACGGCGTCGGGCCGGCACCCTTGAGCTGCAATTCGTAGCGCCCGCCGTCGGTTCCGATCGCCTCACCCAGCGAAATCGCCCGGCCGTCGCCAAGTTGTCCGGCCCAATGCCCGAATTGATGCCCACCATAGTTGACGGCCCAGGGCTGCATTCCCGGGTACAGCGCATTGCCGCCGAATACCTGGGCGAACTGCGCACTGGCGATCTCGGCCGCGTCCAGGCCCAGCACCTGCGCCATCTCCGCCGAATGCGCGATGAGGTACGGGGCAGCGACCGGCGTGGGCAAGACTGACGACCAGGCAGCGCCTACCTCGCGCCGGCGCGCGCCCTCTTCTGGGTCACCAGGCAGCTGTCGACGCAGACGATTATCGAAATGCAGGTGTGTCATGCCGGCAAGCCTAGGCCACCGGCGGTGAACCTGGCATGGGCGCTGCCGCATCCGCCGCTGCGCGCGCACCGTATCTTCACTCGCTTGGCGTGTGCCGAGCGGGCTCGTCCTGCACATGTTTGCGACGTGCGATAGCCGCTAATAGCCGCCGGCCGCAGATCAGGTGCGAACCAGAGAGAGGCGAACATTGCCGGTTCGCCACCTTCATGTCTGCACTTGCCGGCCTGCTGCGTTCGTATCTGCTCCCCACCACCCTTCCTTCCCCTACACCGACATTGCCCATGCATTCGCGCGCTTCCCGCTGGTTCCGTCCTGCCATCCTGTTGCTCGGTTCGTTGACCATGACGGCCTGCAGCAGCGTCTTTTTTGGGGGCATCAATGCTGCATCCAGCCGATCGGGCATCGTCGAGCATCGCGACCAGGTGTTCGATCCCGCGCACGGTCTGGCGCTGGACGTCTACCAGCCGCGCGGCGCAGTCGACGCGCCAGTGGTGGTGTTCTTCTACGGCGGCACCTGGAAGCGCGGTTCACGCGCCAACTATCGCTGGGTAGGCCGCGCACTTGCGCGCCAGGGCGTGGTGGCGATGGTGGCCGACTACCGCAAGTATCCGCAGGTCGGGCTGCACGGGTTCATGTCCGACGCGGCGGGCGCCACCGCATGGAGCTACCGCCACGCGCACCAGTACGGCGGCAACCCGGATCGCCTTGCGGTGATGGGCCATTCGGCAGGCGCGCATATGGCCGCGTTGCTCGGCACCGATGCCCGCTGGCTGCAGGCGCAAGGCCTCAAACCCCACCAGTTGTGCGGCGTGGTGGGCCTGGCCGGGCCGTACGACTTCATGCCGATGACCGATCCCGAATTGGTCGAAATCTTCGGCGATGCGCCGGCAGCGCAACGGCAATCGCAACCGGTGCGTTACGTCGGCGGTGACGAACCGCCCATGTTGCTGCTGCATGGCGATGCCGACCGCGTGGTCGAACTGCAGAACAGCATCTCGCTGCAGCAGGCGCTCAAGCGCGAAGGCGGCAGTGCCGAACTGAAGGTTTACCCCGGCATGGGCCATCTGGGCATCCTGCTCGCGCTGCGTAAATCCCCCGAGCGCTCGCAGGTGCTGAACGATACGCTGCAGTTTGTGCGCCAGTGCCGGGCGCCTTGAACCGCAATGCATCCTGACGTGGTTGGGTAGTGAGTGACTGCGCGAACGACTGGTGGCGGCGATGCCGACGCCGGTGTCGCTGGGTCGCCATTCGGAGTCGGGATGCGCGAATGCATCGCGATGAGAGACGGTCTGCCGTAGCAGCAGGTGGCGGGCGAACACGGTCCCGCCCACGTTCGCTCGCACCTTGCTCCCCGCAGCCATCACTTCGTTGGCTTGCTTCCCATCAGCTCGAACGGGCCGCCTTTCTTCAACGCAGCCTGATACGCCGGACGCGCCTGGATCCGCTCTAGAAACGCGTGCAGGCGCGGGTATTTCTCCAGACCGCCGCCGCGTGCAGCCGCTGCCTGTACCGGGAAGCTCATCTGGATATCGGCGGCGGTGAAGCGTTCGCCAGCGAACCAGTTGCCGGCCTGCAACGACTGCTCCATCCAGTCCAGATGCAAGGTGAGCTGCGGCCCGACAAAGCCCGACATCGCCTTGTCCACGATCGCACGTGCGATGGGCTTGGCGAAGAACGGCATCGGCGCGCTGCGGATGCGACCGAAGATCAGCGTCATCAGCAACGGCGGCATCGCCGAGCCTTCGGCGTAATGCATCCAATAGCGAAACTGCAGGCGCTCGGGCGAATCCAGCGGCCGCGGCGAGGGCGACAGTGCGCACTCGGTGTCGTAGCGCTCGGTCAGGTACTCCAGAATGGCCCCCGACTCGGCCACCACCAGATCGCCATCGACGAGCACCGGCGATTTGCCCAGCGGATGGATCGCGCGCAGCGCAGGCGGCGCCAGCATGGTCTTGGGGTCGCGCTCATGGCGCACGATCTGATAAGGCAGCGCCAGTTCTTCCAGCAGCCATAGCACGCGCTGGGAACGGGAATTATTGAGATGGTGGACAGTGATCATGGGATGGCTGCGCGCGGAAAGCGCACATCCTACCGATCCAGGCGCCGTCGCTGTGCGCAAGCAGCGCCTGGTGGACGCGCCAGCGAGGCCAACCGCTTGTCTACAGGCAATAAAAAACGCCAGCCGCTTGCGCGACCGGCGTTTTTGGCAACCTTACGGTTGCAGGCGGATTAGACCGCCTGCACCTGGTCAGCCTGCATGCCCTTCTGGCCCTGCACGGCGACGAAGGTGACCTTCTGGCCTTCCTGCAGCGACTTGAAGCCGGTGCCCTGGATGGCACGGAAGTGCACGAACAGGTCCGGGCCGCTTTCCGGGGTGATGAAGCCGAAGCCCTTGGCATCGTTGAACCACTTCACGGTACCGCTCTGACGCTCTGACATTTACAAACTCCTGAACTATTGATGGATAAATCGCAGCATCCGAAAAGCCGGAGCTGAGACTGAGTTGCAGGCGTTGGTAAAGCGGAACGATGAAGCGAGATCTGTAACGATCCGGCTGCACCAGGCCACGATTCACGGTGACCCTTGCAAACACAGTGCGTGCACAGTACTCGTGTTTTCTGCAAAAAGCGACACCCTGCGTCAAATCTTTTGCAGTCAGGTCCAATCCGACGGTCTGTCAGGACCGCCCCCATCCCGATTGGCCTGGCGACACCGCCTGACGCACCCGCAACTGCGCAGATCAGGAAAGGCGGCAGCGACTCCCAAGCGACCTTAATTCCGGAACCTGCCGGCCCGCGCCGCCGCACGTACCGCCACGCCTCGCGCCCCAGCGCCCGATTGCTCTCTGCGCCAGGCCCACCCTGCCCTTGGTCCTACCATCCAGCTGTCAGCCAGCCCAGACCCGGCCGACGACGCACCTCTGCCAGATGCCGGCGACACCCGGCGCATGACCGGCCGCGTATCATAAGCGCCCTTTGCAACCGGCATCCTGATGGCCCTCACCGCCACCGTCCGCAGGGCGGAACTCCAGATCAGCGACATGGACCGCGGCTATTACGCCAACCATTCGCTGACCCTGGCCCAGCACCCTTCCGAGACCGACGAGCGCCTGATGGTGCGGCTGCTGGCGTTCGCGCTCTTCGCCGACGACCGTCTGGAATTCGGCCGTGGCCTCAGCAACGACGACGAGCCGGACCTATGGCGGCGCGACTACACCGGCGACCCGGACCTGTGGATCGACCTCGGCCAGCCGGACGAAAGCCGCGTGCGCAAGGCCTGCAACCGCTCGCGCGAGGCGGTGGTCATCGGCTACGGCGGCCAGGCCACCGAAACCTGGTGGAAGAAGCACGCCAACGCCATGGGCCGGTACCGCAATCTGCGCGTGATCGAGCTCGACTCGCAGGCCACCGAAGCGCTGGGCGCATTGATCCAGCGCGGCATGCGGTTCGACGTGATCATCCAGGACGGCGAAGTGCAGATGCTGGCCGACCACGGCAGCGTCACCCTGACCCCGATGGTGCGGCAAGCCCCGGCCGAATGAGCATGCGTTGCGACGTGCTGGTCATCGGCGCCGGCGCTGCCGGGCTGATGAGCGCCTTCACTGCCGGCCAGCGCGGCCGCAAGGTGTTGGTGATCGATCATGCCAACAAGGTCGGCAAGAAGATCCTGATGTCCGGTGGCGGGCGCTGCAATTTCACCAACACCGGCACCACGCCTGGCAACTTCATTTCGGCCAATCGGCATTTCTGCAAATCCGCGCTCGCGCGCTACAGCCCGGCGGATTTTGTCGAGATGGTCGAACGCCATGCCATCGCCTATCACGAGAAAGAGCTGGGCCAGCTGTTCTGCGACATCTCCTCCAAGCAGATCGTGCGCATGCTGCTGGACGAATGCGACGCGGCCGGCGTACAGATCCGCACCCAGTGCGATGTGCAGTCGGTCCAGCGCGGCAGCGACGGCTTCGAGGTCCAGACCAGCCAGGGGTGCGTGCAGACGCAGTCGTTGATCGTGGCAACCGGAGGGCTGTCGATTCCCAGCATGGGGGCCAGCGGCTTCGGCTATACCTTGGCCAAGCAGTTCGGCCATGCGCTGCTGCCCACCCGCGCCGGGCTGGTACCACTCACGCTGAGCGGCACGCATCAGGAACGTTTTCAAGAGTTGTCCGGGCTGGCGCTGCCGGTGCAGGCGCAGTGCAACGGAGCCAGCTTCCGCAATTTCATGCTACTCACCCATCGCGGGGTCAGCGGCCCGGCGATCCTGCAGATTTCCTCGTATTGGCAGCCGGGCGACGATTTGCGGCTGGATCTGCTGCCCGGTCGCGATGCGGCGACGTGGCTGCGCGAACAAAAGCAGCAACGCGGCGCCACCGAGCTGCGCAATGTGCTGGCCGACGTGCTGCCGAAACGGTTTGCACAACGCTTGTGCGAGCTGTGGCTGCCAGACAAGCCGGTGCGTCAGCTGGATCCGCCGCAGCTGAAAGCCGCCGCCGAGTTGCTCGGCAGCTTTCCGCTGATCGCCAGCGGCACCGAAGGCTATCGAACGGCTGAAGTCACCCTGGGCGGGGTCGATACCCATCAGGTTTCCAGTGCGACCATGGAGTCGCGTCTGGTGGCAGGCCTGTACTTTGTCGGCGAGGTGCTGGATGTCACCGGCTGGCTGGGCGGTTACAACTTCCAATGGGCGTGGGCGTCCGGCCATGCAGCGGGAAGCGTGGCGTAATGCCGCTGACGAGGCATTGCGGGTCGCCCAGCAATCACCCAGGCGCCTCGAACACGCGCTCGCGGCATGGACAGCGCGCTGGAGAAACGGCCGATGCTCGCCAGAAGGTATCTTCCAAACGCAAATATTGCTCTACGTCTCACACTTGATGCGGCATGCTCCACACACATGGACGTGCCAGACCCCTTCGTGTATTAAAGCCCGTCTCTAGGGAGCCGCGCATGCAAAAAGGCAAAGATCTCACCCTCCGCCTGATGATCGTCGACGACAGCGTGGAGAGTGCGGAGACCATCGTCACCGCGCTGCGCAACGGCGGCATTGCGGTACGTCCATCGCGACCGCAAAGTCAGGAGGAACTGGCCAGCATGCTGTCGGGCCAGATCGATCTGGCCATCCTGGGTCAGGCGCAGCAAATCCCCATGAGCGCCTTGCAGACCCAGATTGCGGGCAGCGGCAAGGACATCCCGATCATCTTGCTGGCCGAGCGGATCGAAGAGAACACCCTGGTCGAGGCCGCTTCGCACGGGGTACGCGCCATTGCATTGCGCCACCGCCCTGCGCATCTGCTTGCACTGGTGCGCTCGGAATGGGACGACCTGCAGGCCCGCCGTGGACTGCACCGCATCGAAGCGCAGATGCGCGAGACCGAGCGCCGCTGCGACGCACTCATCGCCTCTTCGCGCGACCCGATCGCCTACGTGCATGAAGGCATGCATATCCGCGCCAACGATGCCTATCTGGAAATGTTCGGCTTCGAGTCATTCGACGATGTCGAAGGCATCTCGCTGCTGGACATGATCGCCGCGCAGTACGTCGACGATTTCAAGCAACTGCTCAAGGCGATGTCCAAGGGCGAGCCGCCGCCGGCGCAGTACAAGCTCGATGCACGCCGCGTGGAAGGCGACACCTTCCCGGCCACGATGGAGTTCGCCACCGCCACCTATGAAGGCGAGCCGTGCATCCAGGTGGTGTTCCGGCGCCGCGAGGAGTTCGACCCGGAACTGGCACGCGAGGTCGAAGACTTGCGCCAGCGCGACCAGGTCACCGGCCTGCTCAATCGCCCCACCTTCATGGTGGCGCTGGAACAGGCCGTCGCGCAGGCCGGCCGCAGCGAGGGCCAATCCGGCTTCCTGTTGATCGAGCCGGATCACTACGCACGCATCCTGCCGGAGTTCGGGCTGGATTCGGCCGATGCGCTGATTGCGGCGCTCGCCGCGCACGTGGCGAGCGTGCTGGACGACAGCGTGTTGGCCGCGCGTTTCGGCGAACACAGTTTCGCCCTACTGTTGAACGGAAATTACGCGCGCACGCATGCGCTGGCCGAAACCGTGCGCAATGCGTTCGCGCAGCATGTCGTCAGCGTAGGGACGCGCTCGGCCACGGTGACGGTGAGTATCGGCGGCGTGCAGATCGGCGAAAAGATCGCCAGCATCGGCCAGGTGCTCAATCGCGGTACCGAAGCGGTGCGCACCACGGCCGAGCTCGGTGGCAACGCGGTCAGCATCTACGACCCGGCTGCGGCGGATCGGGCCGAGGAAGAACGCATCGAACGTTGGGTCGAGCAGCTGCGCGAAGCGTTGGTCGGCGACGGTTTCCTGTTGCATTACCAGCCGGCGCTCAACCTGCAAGGCGAGCCGCTGGAGCTGTATCAGGCCTTCCTGCGCCTGGAACGCAACGGCGAAATGATGTCGCCGAACGCATTCATGGCCATTGCCGAAGAGCACGACCTGGTCACCGAAATCGACCGCTGGGTGGTGGCGCGGGCGATTCGGCAACTGGGCGAACGCCAGCGTGCCGGGCACAAGACCCACCTGCTGGTGCGCATCGGGCCGAACTCGTTCTCGGACCCGCAAATGATCGACACCATCCGCGAGCAATTGGCGGTCTACGGCGTCCCCGGCGAACGGCTGTGGCTGCAGACGCCGGAGTCGAAGGTGTTTACGCACCTGCGCAATGCGCAGCAATTCCTGGCTGCGGTGTCGGCGATGGATTGCAAGGTCGGGCTGGAACAATTCGGCTCGGGCCTGGATTCGTTCCAGTTGCTGGCGCATTTCCATCCGGCCTTCCTCAAACTGGATCGTGGCATCACCGACGACATCGCCTCGGCGCGGGAGAGCCAGGAAAAGATTCGTGAAATCACCTCGCGCGCGCAACCGGCCGGCATTCTGACAATGGCCGAATTCGTTGCCGATGCCCAGTCGATGAGCAGCTTCTTCAGTGCCGGGGTGGACTATGTCCAGGGCGATTTCGTGGCGCCGACCGGGCCACTGATGAATTACGAGTTCGGCTGAATGCCGGCAGCGCCCGCGCGTTTGCACCATCGCAAGGCAACAAAAAACCCGCATTGCGCGGGTTTTTTGTTGCCTGCCAGGCAGCCACGGATCCGGCCACTTACATGGCGCTACCGCTGGCGGCGCGCAGCGCAGCGATGCGTTCGGTGAGCGGTGGATGGCTCAGGAACAGGCGGCGCAAGCCCTCGCCCACTCCGCCAGAGATGCCGAACGCCTGCACTTGCGAGGGCAAGGTGTTCTGGCCATGGTTGAGCGACAGCCGCTCCAGTGCAGCGATCATCTTGCTACGGCCGGCCAACTGCGCGCCACCGGCATCGGCGCGGAATTCGCGGCGCCGCGAGAACCACATCGCAATCATGGTCGCGAACAGGCCGAACACCATCTCCAGCGCAAACACGATGATGTAGTACGCAAAGCCACGACCGCCTTCGCGGTTGCCCGACAAGGCGCTGTCGATGATGCCGCCGACCACGCGGGCCAGCACGATCACGAAGGTATTGAGCACGCCCTGCAGCAGCGCCATGGTGACCATGTCGCCATTGGCAACGTGGGCGATCTCGTGGCCAAGCACCGCCTCGGCTTCATCCTGGTCCATGTTCTGCAGCAGGCCGGTGGACACCGCCACCAGGGCGTTGTTGCGGTTGGCACCGGTGGCGAACGCATTGATTTCCGGGCCGTCGTAGACTGCCACTTCCGGCATGCCGATGCCGGCAGCCTGGGCCTGGCGGCGCACGGTCTCCAGCAAGCAGCGTTCGGTCGGCGTGCGCGGCTCGGTAATGACCTGCGCGCCGGTGCTGCGCTTGGCCATGAACTTGGACAGCAGCAAGGAAATGAACGAGCCGCCGAAACCGAAGATGGCGGCCATCACCAACAGGCCACTCATCTGCGCGGGATTGACGCCCAGCAACGACATGACGATGCCGGCGAGCATCAGCACCGCAAGATTGGTCAGCAGGAACAGGAAAATGCGGTTGAACATGGCGCGATGGCTCCACGGATGCGGGTGAACTGATGCGGATCTGCGGGTGTTGCGGCTTGAAATCAAGCAAGCACCTGACCGACGATTCAGCTGCCCATGCCATCGCCCTCCTATCTCGGCCGCTTCGCGCCCTCGCCCACCGGCCCCCTGCACTTCGGCTCCCTGCTGACAGCGTTCGGCAGCTGGCTGCTGGCCCGGCATGCCGGGGGGCAGTGGTGCATACGCATCGAAGACATCGACCCGCCGCGTGCCGAACCCGGCGCCAGCGAACGTCAGCTGCGCACGCTGGCCGCGTTCGGGCTGCACTCGGACCTGCCGGTGATCCGGCAGTCCGGGCGCGATGCGGCCTACACCGCCGCTATCACGCAACTGCTGGAAACCGGCCAGGCATTCGAATGCAGCTGCAGCCGTGCCGATCTGGCCGACATGGGCGGCATCCACCACGCCTGCGTCGCGCCACTGGGCGAGCGCCGTGCCGTGCGCCTGCGGGTGCCGCCGCAATCGCCAGTCGGCTTCGACGACGCCTTGCAAGGCACGGTATTGCAGGACGTCTACGCCGAGGTGGGCGATGTGGTGCTGCGCCGCGCCGATGGATATTGGGCGTACCAACTGGCGGTCGTGGTGGACGATGCGGCGCAGGGCATCACCGATGTGGTGCGCGGCGCCGACCTGCTCGACTCCACCCCGCGCCAGATGCTGCTGCAGCGCGCACTGGGCCTGCCGCAGCCGCGCTACGTGCACCTGCCACTGATGCTGGATCGCAACGGCCGCAAGCTGTCCAAGTCGCACGACGCGCCCGCACTGGACGACGCCGATCCACTGCCGGTCCTGCACGCCGCCTGGGTCGCCTTGGGACAACAGGCCGACGCGCTGCCGCGGCATGCAGCCGTGGAAACCCTGCTGCAGCACGCCGTGCAGCACTTTTCGCCACGGCTGCTTCCGCGCCAATGCGAGCTGGACCTCGATGTGTACGCATCCGACCTCCAGCGTGACTAGAATTGCGGCCCAGCACCGGCGCCGGGGCGCAGCATTGCCGCGCCCCCGAATCGCCCTCAGCCTCACTTGTTGATTGGAGTCGTCATGACATCTCGCGTCGCATTGGTCACCGGCGGCACCGGCGGTATCGGTACTGCCATCTGCAAGCGCCTGGCCGACCAGGGCCACCGGGTCGCCAGCAACTTCCGCAACGAAGAAAAGGCCCGCGACTGGCAGCAGCGCATGCAGGCGCAGGGCTATGAGGTCGCCCTGTTTCGCGGCGATGTGGCCTCTTCCGAGCATGCGCGCGCGCTGGTGGAAGAGGTCGAAGCCTCGCTGGGGCCGATCGAGGTGCTGGTCAACAACGCCGGCATCACCCGCGACACCACCTTCCATCGCATGAGTGCCGAGCAGTGGCACGAGGTCATCAACACCAACCTCAATTCGGTCTTCAACGTGACCCGCCCGGTCATCGAGGGCATGCGCAAACGCGGCTGGGGCCGGGTGATCCAGATCAGCTCGATCAACGGGCTCAAGGGCCAGTATGGCCAGGCCAACTACGCCGCCGCCAAGGCCGGCATGCACGGCTTCACCATTTCGCTGGCGCGCGAGAACGCCGCCTTCGGGGTTACCGTCAACACGGTCTCGCCCGGTTACGTGGCCACCGACATGGTGATGGCGGTGCCGGAAGAAGTGCGCGCCAAGATCGTGGCCGACATCCCTACCGGTCGCCTGGGCCGGCCGGAAGAGATCGCCTACGCAGTGGCCTTTCTGGTTGCGGAAGAGGCTGCCTGGATCACCGGGTCGAACCTGGACATCAACGGCGGCCACCACATGGGCTGGTAACGTTTGCTGCAACTTTGCGGTGCAGCATGGATTTTGCTCAAAAACCATGCTGCGCAACATTTTTAATGTGTCCGCTTAAGCAAATAAGGCGTTTTGGCTGTTGCAAGCGCTGCTGCGGTGCGCCATCCTGCGCGCACTATCAGTGTGGGTGAACGTTCCATGGCCGGACTTCGCATCATCAAGAAGTATCCCAATCGCCGTCTCTACGACACGGAAATCTCCAGCTACATCACCATCGAAGATGTGCGCCAATTGATCATCGATGGCGAAGAATTCGAAGTACACGACGCCAAAAGTGGCGAAGACCTCAGCCGTGCAGTGCTGCTGCAGATCATCGCCGACCGCGAGCAGGACGGCGAGCCGATGCTCTCCACCCAGTTGCTGAGCCAGATCATCCGGTTTTATGGCGACTCGCTGCAGGGCTTCATGGGCAACTACCTGGAGCGCAGCATGCAGGTGTTCCTTGACCAGCAGCAGCAGTTCCGTCAACAGATGGGCAACCTGCTCGGGCAGACCCCGTGGGCGATGATGAATCAGCTGACCGAGCGCAACCTGGAGTTGTGGCAGGAGTTCCAGCGCAACTTCGGCGCCGGCTTCGGTCGCCCGGGTGGCCCTGGCACGCCGCCGAACCCACCCGGGGCGAGCGGCCTGGGCAGTGGCCCGATGGGAACCGGCACGCACGGCTCGGCCGGTGGCAACCACGGCACGACCGGCAAGGCCCGCAACCGCGGCTAAGGGCGCCAACACCACGATTTGGCAGCCACCCGGCAGATGCGGCCGGCGACCGGAATCCTCATGTACTCCTCGGACATTCCGGTTTCGCTGCGCCGACCATGCCACCTGCGGGTTGGTCGCGGCGTGGTGTCGACTGTTTCAATCGTCGGACGCTGCGCCAGCAGCGTCACGCTCCCAGGCGCAACCACTCAGTGGCTGGCCTGCTTCGTGCAGGCCGAGCAGATCCGCTCCACGTGGTAGCCGCGTGCACGCATACGCTCCACCACCCCGTCATTGCCCAGCAAATGCAGCGCACCGACCACTACCAGCGTGGTTCCGCTGCCTTTGCCGAGCCGCTGTTCCAGCCGCGGCACCCAGCGTGCATTGCGCTCGACATTGATGTCCTGATACAGCGCCGGATACTGGCGGCGCATGTCTTCGGCCATCTGCGTGGAGAGCGTCCGCACATCGCCATTGCGCCAGGCGGCGTGCAGCTGGCGTAGCTGGTCGGTGGCATCGGCCTCGTCCAGCGATTCCTCCAGCAGCTGATGCTGCTCGGTCGGCGACATGCCATCGAGCAAGGCGATTTGCTCAGCGGCGCGCTCCAGGCCGTCGGCCGGTTTGCCGCGCGCCTGCGCCTGTTCCATCAGGTAATGGTCCAGCCCTGCGTTCGGGTCCATGCCTTGCCGGGTCATCTCCGCCAGGCTGATCGTCAGTGCCACGAACCAGGGCTTGAGCGGCTGCAGGCTCGCCAGCGACATGCCGTACTTGCGGGCGTAGGCGCTCAGCGCCTGCCAGGTCTTCGCATCCAGCGAGTCCTGCAGCGTACGCCCGTCGGTGCGCCGTGCCGCGTGCAACATGCGACCGGCCAGCTCTGGCGATTGCGCATCGTCAGGCGGCAATTCGAACAGCAGGCGGTCGGCCTTGGCAAAGGCCTGCATGACATCCGGCGATAGCGGGTAGTCGCTGGGCTTGAGCACATGAAACGAGCCCAGCAGATACAGCGTGCCGCCCTTGCCATCGATCTTCCACAGCAGCGGCACCGGCGGGCCTGCCGGCACGTCGCCGGCATCGCGCGCCCATACCGGTACGAGCGCCCCGCTCCACAAGGTCAGGCCGAGCAGCGCGCCGCTGCACCAGGCGGCAATCCGTTTGCGCGTCGACAGTGTCCGTCGCCTGGTCACGAGGCTTCTCCGCACGTGTAGATGCCGCGCATGTCAGTGCGGCACCTTGTAGGCCTTCTCGCCTGCCGACACCGCCAGATCGATGCGGTTTTCCGGCGGCGGCAGTGGACAGGTGGCGAACGGGGTGAACGCGCATGGCGGGTTGTAGGCGCGGTTGAAATCGACCATCACATGCCCCGAGGCATCGGGCACGTCCAGATCCAGAAAACGTCCGGCCGGATAGCTGCCGTGGCCGCTGGTACGGTCGGCGAATACCACGAACATCGGCCGCCCCGGCTCGCCGATGGTTTCCAGTCGGTAGCTCTTGCCGTCGCGCTCGAACTCGATCGCGCCCGCGTTCGGCTGCTCGCTACTGATGCCGACGATGTCGACGATCGGGATGGTCTTGCCGACGGCGTTGGGCACATAGCGCGCGTTGATGCGCCAGGACGGATCCAAGGGCCAATAGTCCAGGCCAGCGAAGTGCGTGCGCGAGCTCGCGTCGGCATGCTTGACCCGTAGCGCATAGCGGTCGCCGCGATGGATCAGGCTCAACACGCCCTTGCCGTCGTCGAAATGGATCAGGGTGGGCTGCGGATCGCGGTCGGACTGGAAGCGGATCCGGCTGGTCAGCGGCTTGCCATCGAGGGTCAGCGCTGCGCCACGCTCGGGCACGAACCAGACCGCGTTGTTTTCGGTGGACACCATGCCCATCTTCGGCGGGCCTACCGCGAGTTTGATACCGCTGTCGGCGCTGCTGCCGATGTAATGCGCCTTCAGCGACAGCCAATGCAGGCCAACCAGGCTGGTCCAGCCATCGGGCGCGCGCAGTTCCTTCATCCGTGCTTCGCGCCAGGCGGCGGTGTCGGCCAGAAATGTCTTGTCGAGTGCGACCGGCGCAGCCGGCGGCGGCGCATCGCGCCCGCAACCGACCACCGCTGCTGCGACCAGCATGCCGAGCAGCCAGCCCTTCCCCCCATGCACTGCCATCAACGCCCCCTCAGGAACCAACGATCGATATCGCTCAGCGTAAACCGCGCCCAGGTCGGTCGGCCATGGTTGCACTGGCCCGAGCGTTCGGTGGCTTCCATATCGCGCAGCAGCGCGTTCATTTCCGGCACGGTGAGGCGGCGGTTGGCGCGCACTGCGCCGTGGCAGGCCATGGTGGAGAGCAGTTCGTCGCGTGCGCTGGCGATGCGGCGGCTTTGACCATGCTCGCGCAGATCGCCCAGCACATCGCGCAGCAGCGCCTCCGGCTCGGCATTGGCCAGCAGCGCGGGAATGCTGCGCACGTGCAGCGACTGCGGGCCGGCGCGGGTAATCTCGAAACCGAGCATGGCCAAGGTCTCCGCTTCGCGCTCGGCGGTGTCGGCTTCGCGCTCGCCCACCGCCAGCGTGATCGGCACCAGCAACGGCTGTGCGTGCAGGCCGATGCTGTCGTGCGCGTTTTTTAGCCGCTCATAGCCGATGCGCTCATGCGCCGCGTGCATGTCGACCACGATCAAACCTTCGGCGTTTTCGGCCAAGATGTAGATGCCGTGCAGTTGCGCGATGGCATACCCGAGCGGCGGCACACCGCTGTCTTCTGCAGTTGCCGGCAATCCGGTGCCGGCCATGCTCGGCATGCCTGCCGATTGCTGCGCGCTGCTCGGCGGCGCCGCATACAGCGCGCTGTAGGCGGCGCGGGCCTCGTCCACACGCAGTCCCAAAGGCGTTTGCGAAGGCGTCCAGCTGGCGTAGCCATACGTGCCATTGCCGCTGCCAGATGTGCTGCCATCACGCGGGGCGCCGCTGCCAGCGAGACTGCCCATTCCTCCGAACGTGCCGCCCATGTCGGTGGCGCCTTCGCTACCGATGCTGTTCGGGGTAACGCCGGCACGGGTGTGCGCCAAGGCATCCTGCAAGGTGCGATAGACGAAATCATGGATCAGCCGCGCTTCGCGGAAACGCACCTCGTGCTTGGCCGGGTGCACGTTGACGTCCACGCGCGCCGGGTCCAGCTCCAGAAACAGCACATAGGCCGGCTGCCGGCCATGGAACAGCACATCGCCGTAGGCCATCTTCACCGCATGCGCCACGCTGCGGTCCCTGACCGACCGGCCGTTGACGTAGAGATATTGCTGGTCGGTGCTGGCACGCGAGTAATGCGGTTGCGCCACCCAGCCATGCAGGCGCAGGCCGGCGCCACTGTGGTCCACGCGCAAGGCCTGACGCGCAAAATCGTCGCCCAGCGTTTCGCCCAGCCGCGCGTCCGAATACAGATCGCCCGGCTTGTAACGCCGCGACGGCTTGCCGTTGTGCGAGACGCGCAATTCCACATCCGGCCGCGCCAGCGCCAACGAACGCAGCCACTCTTCGATGTGGCCGAGTTCGGTGCGTTCGGCACGCAGGAATTTGCGCCGCGCCGGCACATTGAAGAACAGTTCGCGCACTTCGACGGTGGTGCCTGGCGCGTGCGCACGCGGAATCACCTCGCCCAGGCGGCCGCCGTCGATTTCCAATGCAAAGCCGTGTTCGGCGTCGGGGCGACGCGAGATCAGGGTAAAGCGGCTGACCGAGGCGATCGACGGCAAGGCTTCGCCACGAAAACCAAGCGTGGCGACGGTTTCCAGGTCGTCCAGCGAAGCGATCTTGCTGGTGGCATGCCGCGACACCGCCAGCGGCAGTTCGTCCGGGGAGATGCCGCCACCGTTGTCGCGGATACGGATCAGCCGGACGCCGCCTTCTTCGAGCTCGATATCCACGCGCGTGGCACCGGCATCGAGCGCGTTTTCGACCAGTTCCTTGACCACCGATGCGGGCCGCTCGACGACTTCGCCGGCAGCGATCTGGTTGATCAGAATCTCGGGCAACTGGCGGATCGCCATCAGCGCACGCTCCCGTGCGGCACGCGCGAAACGCGGTAGATCGGCGGTGTGACAGGCAAGACAGACGTCGGCACGGCAATCCGGCGGCGCCAGGCGCCGTCATCAAGGAATCAGTGCGGAATGATAGCCGAGCGGGTCAGCGGCTGCCGCCGGCCACGGTGCCCACTGCATCGGCTTCGGCCTGCGCACGCGCGGCGAACAAGGTACCTGGCGGCGGTTGGCGGGTAAAGAAGGTATCGATGCCGTCGAGCACGGCGCCGGCAATCTTGCGTTGGTAAGCGGGATCGATCAGCCGGCGTTCTTCATCCGGATTGGAGATGAAGGCGGTTTCCACCAGCATTGCCGGCATGTCGGAGGTGCGCAGCACCGCGAAGTTGGCGCGCTCCAGTTGCGGCTTGTGGTTGTTGCCGATGCGCTTCAACCCCCCAAGCACGTGGCCGGCGGCATCTTCGGAAGCCTTCATGTGTCCGCTCTGGGCCAGGTCCAGCAACACGTTGGCCAGGGTGCTCTCGGTTTGCTGCAGGCGCACGCCGCCGACCAGATCGGCGGCATTTTCCTTGTCGGCCAGCCAGCGCGCACGTTGCGACGAGGCTCCCTTGGTCGACAGCACATACACCGAGGAGCCGGTGGCGCTGCGGTTTTCGGCGGCGTCGGCGTGGATGGAGATGAAGATGTCGGCCTTGGCGGCGCGGGCTTTTTGCGCACGCATCGGCAACGGAATGAACACGTCGGTATCGCGGGTCAGGTAGGCCTTCATGCCCGGCGTGGCGTTGACCTGGCGTGCCAGTTCACGCCCCACCGCCAGGGTGACGTCTTTTTCGCGCTTACCGGTGGGGCCCATGGCACCCGGGTCCTGGCCGCCGTGGCCTGGGTCGATCGCCACGATCAACGGCCGCATGCCCGGTGCCATCTTGATCCGCGACGCTTCGCTTGGCAGCACCGGGCGCGGCGGCAGGTCGTCGTCGCCTTCGGCAGCCACGCTGCTGACCGCATTGTTGGGGACGGTTGCTGCGGCATTACCGGAAGGTGCGCCCATCGGTGCCCTGCCGCCATTCAAGATGGCAGCTGCAGATGCACTGCTGCCCGCCACTCCCGCTCCGGACGCTACGTTGGCGTTGACGTTGGCGTTGGTCACTGAAGCACGGTTCGGCGCGTTGCCGGCGACGCCGGTCGGCGCTGGTGCACTCGCGGAGGTAGCAGGCCGAGGCGTCGGCACACCGGTGGCGACAGTGGTCGGCACCGGAGCCTGGGTAACGGTGGGCATCGCCGATGCCGGCACAGGCGGTGCAGGCGGCGGAGTCGACGGCACCGACGAGGCCCGTTGCGCAGACGCAGCCAAGGCGGCAGTTGCGCGTGCAGCTTCGGCCTGCGCATTGAGCGGACGCGGCGCCGGCACTGCCGTTGGTGCAGCCGCGGCAACTGCGGAGGCCGCCGCCGGCGTCGGATCGCCTGGCCATTCGATCACCAAGGTCGACACGCTACCCAGCGTCTGCATCTGCGGCTTGAGCGGCGTAACCGGCGTTGCCAATTCGAACACCACACGGAACGTGCCAGGCACCGGCTGACCGGTGCGCACCGAGGTCACCAATCCGGCAGCGGGCGGCAGCTTGAGACCACGCACGCCCGAGGACTCGGGAAAATCGACAACCAGGCGCGTCGGGTTCGCCAGCGACAGCGTATTGAAGCCGCCGCTGCCGGCCAGCTGAATTTCCGCGCGGGTTCCGGTGGCTCCGGTACTGACGCCAACACCCGTGATTTCACCGGCCCAAGCAGCAAAAACCGCCAGGCTCAAGCTGGCGGTCAGGGCGGAAAGGCAGAACTGGCGAATCCCCGGTGTCATGGCGCTGGATTCAAGCATCCAACTGTGTGAATTGCAAGGCAATTTCCCTTAATAATCCATAACCTGGCGTTCATTCTTCTCGTGAGGAAGCAAAAAGGGCCTGCAACTGGGGCTGCTGCGACAAGCTTTCCATCCAGGCATGCCCGATCGCACTGCGGCCCAGCAACCGAACGCTGCGGCCTTCGCCAGCCACGGCCAGCTCGACATCCAGATCCACCGGCGGCAGCACCCCAGCACCGCGTTCGGGCCATTCGACCAGCCACAAGCTCGCACTGCCCTCGTCGAGCCCGAGGAAATCCAGCTCGCCGGCATGGCCAATGCGGTAGAGGTCCAGATGCCAGGCTTCATCGCCGGTTGCCAGCGGATAGCGTTCGACCAAGGTGTAGGTGGGGCTGCGAATCGGCCCGGTGACACCGAGCGCACGCAGCAGCGCGCGCGCGAGCGTGGACTTGCCCGCGCCGAGGTCGCCATGCAACTGCGCCACCGCGCTGGCCGGTCGCACTGCGGCCAGCGCTTGGCCCAGGGTTTCGGTGGCCTGCACGCCGTGCAGTTGTCCGTTGAGGTCGATCATGCAATGGCTCCAGCGTTGGAGAGGCGGCGCAGCTCGGGAAGCAGGTCGGTGGGCAGCAGGCCGCGCTCGCCCGCGTGCGCTGCCGCATCGCCGGCACAGGCGTGCAACAACGCGCCAAGGCTGGCGGCATCGAACGGCGAGAAGCCCTGCGCCAGCAATGCCGCGATGACGCCGGTCAACAGATCGCCCATTCCGCCGACCGCCATGCCGGGATTGCCGGCGTCGATGATGCGCGGCAGATGACCTGGCGAGGCGACCACGGTGCCGGCGCCCTTGAGCACGACCACTGCGTCGTAGCGTTTTGCGAGTGCCGCAGCAGCGGCCGGACGATCGCGCTGAATCTGTCGGGTCGAAAGGCCCAGCAGACGGCCGGCTTCGCCCGGATGCGGCGTCAAGATGCGCGGACCACGCGCTGCAACGTCGTTGGCGGCCAGCAGATTCAGCCCATCGGCATCGATCACCATCGCCGTAGCGGCGCCCAGCGCTGCGCGCCACAACGCCTGCGCCCAGGCGTCCTGCCCTAGCCCGGGCCCGAGCGCGACTGCATCTGCGGCCTCGGCCAATGTGGCGATGTCGTCGTCGGCCTGCATGGCACGCGCCATCGCTTCCGGGCAGCGCGCCAACAGTGGCGTGACATGCTCGGCGCGCGTCGCGACCTGCACCAACCCGGCGCCGCTGCGCAACGCCGCTTCGGCGGTCAGCATGATCGCGCCACCGCTGCCGAGATTGCCGCCCACGCACAACACCCGCCCGGATTCGCCCTTGTGCGTGTTACGACGACGCGGGCGCAACTGCGCCGCCAGGGCATCGCCATTCCAGCCGTGGGCGGCTGGTGCGAGCCCGTCGAATGCCGAAACCGGCACCTCCAGCGACGCCACTTCACGCTCGCCGGCATGTTCCAGCGCATCGCCGGTGTAGAGCCCCAGATGCGGCACGATGAACTGCAAGGTCAGTGCTGCGCGTACCGCCGCACCGAAGGCCACCCCATGGTCGGCATCGATGCCGCTGGGCACATCCAGCGCAAACACCGGCACGTCCGCCGCGTTGATGGCGTCGATCAACCCGGCAGTTGCATCGTCCGGTGCACGATTCAGGCCGATGCCGAACAGCGCATCGACGATCACATCGGCCTGCGCCAGCGGATACGGAAACAATTCGATTGCACCACCGACGGCGAGGTAGTCGGTACAGGCGCGCTGCGCCAGGTCCGAGGCGGGGCCGTGTTCGGGCAGGTGCACCACACGGACCTGACGCCCTGCGCGGTGTGCCAGACGCGCCAGCACATAGCCGTCGCCGCCATTGTTGCCGGTGCCGCAGACCACCACGATGCGGCGCGCCTGCGGCCAGCGCTCCAGCAACCACTGCCAGGCCGCCTGCCCGGCACGTTGCATCAGGGTGTAGCCATCGCCGCCGAGCAGCGTGGTGGCCTGCGCATCGAGCGTGCGCGCGGCGGCAGTGTCGTAAAGAGCGAGCGGTGCGTACATGCCGGGAATTCTATACTTGTCGGCATGTCTGCCGCCCTTGCCCGCCCCGACCCTGCCGATGCCGCTGCGCGCATTCGCGTGCTTGCGCGCGAAGCAGGCTTTCAACGCTGCGGCATTACCGGCATCGAACTGGGCGAGGATGAAGTGCATCTGCGCAGCTGGCTGGCAGAAGGCCTGTACGGAACCATGCACTGGATGGCCCAGCACGGCGACAAACGCTCGCGCCCGCAGGAACTGGTTCCCGGCACCCTGCGCGTGTTGTCGGTTGGCATGGATTACGGCCGCAAGGACGACACCGAGGCCTGGAACACCTTGCACGACGGCAACCGCGCCTATGTGGCGCGCTATGCGCTGGGGCGCGACTACCACAAGCTGATGCGCAACCGTCTGCAGAAGCTGGCCGAGCGCATCCAGGGCGAAATTGGCCAATTCGGTTTCCGCGTATTCGTCGATTCGGCGCCGGTGCTGGAGCGCGCATTGGCACGCAATGCCGGCTTGGGCTGGATCGGCAAACACACCTGCCTGATCGATCGCAACGGCGGTTCGTGGTTCTTTCTCGGCGAGATCTACCTCGACCTGCCACTGCCGATCGATACGCCCGCGACCGCGCATTGCGGCACCTGTACGCGCTGCATCGATATCTGCCCGACGCAAGCCATCATCGCGCCCTACCGGCTGGATGCGCGCCGCTGCATCGCCTACCTCACCATCGAACACGATGGCGCAATTCCCGAAGACATGCGCAAGCCGATCGGCAACCGCATCTTCGGCTGCGACGACTGCCAGCTGATCTGTCCCTGGAACAAGTTCGCCAAGCGCACTGACGAAGCCGATTTCCGCGCCCGCAACGAGCTGGATGTGGCGACGCTGCCGCAGCTGTTCGCCTGGAACGAAGGCGACTTCCTGCGCCGCACCGAGGGCAGCCCGATTCGCCGCAGCGGACACGAGCGTTGGCTGCGCAATATTGCCGTGGGCCTGGGCAACGCGCCTGGCACGCCAGAGGTCCTGGCCGCACTGGAAGCGCGTCGCCACGACGACTCGGCGCTGGTGCGCGAACACGTTGGCTGGGCGCTGGCGCAACACGGTCTTTGATCCGCGCAGGCCACTTGTGAGCGTGGTTCGCATGCGGCAGTTGCGGCCTGCACGCGCTTGCGTTGGCCAACGGTGCGGCACCGTTGGCATCGGCATTCGCCAGCCAATCACCCATGACCGTCGTCGCTACGGGATAATGCAGCGATGGCCGACCGCAACGAACAGATCCTCACTCCCAGCCAGCTCAATTCGCTGGCGCGCGACCTGCTGGAAGGCAGCTTCCCGTTGGTGTGGGTAGAGGCCGAACTGAGCAGCGTCACCCGGCCCTCGTCGGGACATCTGTATTTCACGCTCAAGGATGCGCGCGCGCAGATCCGCTGCGCGATGTTCAAGCCCAAGAGCACCTGGCTGAAATTCCAGCCGCGCGAAGGCCTGCGCGTGCTCGCGCGCGGGCGCCTGACCCTGTACGAAGCGCGCGGCGACTATCAGCTGGTGCTCGACCATCTGGAAGAAGCCGGCGAAGGCGCGCTGCGTCGGGACTTCGACGAACTGCGCGCGCGCCTTGCCGCCGAAGGCCTGTTCGATGCCGAACGCAAGCAGGCACTGCCTGCGCATGTGCAGCGGCTGGCGGTGATCACCTCGCCCAGCGGCGCGGCGGTACGCGATGTGCTCAGCGTGCTGGCGCGGCGGTTTCCGCTGCTGGAAGTGGACCTGCTGCCCTCGCTGGTGCAAGGCGACAGCGCTGCCGCACAAATCACCTCGCTGCTGCAACGCGCCGATGCCTCCGGGCGTTACGACGTCATCCTGATCACCCGCGGTGGCGGCTCGCTGGAGGATCTGTGGGCCTTCAACGACGAACGCCTGGCACGCGCGATCGCCGCCGCGCAGACGCCGGTGGTGTCTGCCGTGGGCCACGAGACCGACTTCAGCCTGAGCGATTTCGTGGCCGACGTGCGTGCGCCCACGCCCTCGGTCGCGGCCGAACTGCTGGTGCCCGATCAACGCGAGCTGCTCGCGCGCGTGCGGCGTGCGCAGGCGCGCATGACCCAACTGCAGCAACACGCCTTGGGCAACGCGATGCAACGCGCAGACCGGCTGGCACTGCGGTTGCGTGCGCAGAGCCCGCAGGCGCGCTTGCAACTGCTCCATCGCCGCCAGGAAGAGGCCGGCCGCCAGCTGCGCGCGCGCATGATGCACGTGCTCGAACGCTTGCAGGCACGTGTGCAGCGCGGGCAGACGCAGCTGCAATCGCACAACCCGCAACGCCATCTGGCCGGCTTGCAGCAACGCCTGCGGGCACTGCACCCGCAGGCGGCGATGCAACGCCGCCTGCAGCATGATCAGCTGCAATTACGCAGCATTGCGCGCTCGCTGGAAGCGGTCAGCCCGCTGGCCACGGTCGCGCGCGGCTACGCCATCGTGACCCGCCCTGCCGACGGCAGCGTGGTGCGCAGCGCCGCTGAGGTGGTCACCGGCGAACGCCTGCGCGCGCAGCTGGCCGATGGCAGCATCCAGGTGCGTGTGGAGTCTGGCGAAAGCTGACCGCACGCCGTGCGCAGCACTGTCGTTCCGGCGGCAATGCCGGCGCTGGGCGCTGACATGCACTCGTCGACGGTGCCCATTGCACGCAGTGACACTAGGCTCTGCGCGGCGCGAGAGTGCGCCCTCGAAACACGCCGCAAGGTCGGGCGAATCCGCGATTTCGCTGAAATAGGCTCGCCAGCCGCGCTTCAGCGTCGGGCACCTTCGTTTGTTGAAGGTGCTCAGTGCCAAGCATTGCTTGTCGATCAACCGCTCCGGAAAAGGTTATGCAACGCTTGGCTGGTTGCAAGCGGCATCAGGAACGACTCGTTGTCTGCGCGATCGGCGTCTGCGCTGCGTGCTGCCAGCCCTCCATCAACAGATTGGCCAGCACCACCGGGTCGTGATCGAAGTGATGCCCACCCGGACGTGCCAGCACCTGCACGCCACGTGCGCGCAGCTCCGGGCACAGCGTGTCTTTTTCTTCGTTACCGTAGATGCATTGCAGGCGGTGCGCGTCCAGCGCCTGGATGGCCGGTTCCACATCGCGCTCGGCGTCGTTGTGCCAGCCCAGCCAGCCACCGACGCGGACCTTGAAGTCAGCCTCGTGCCCCAGGCCGAGCAGGCTGACGAACTGCACCGAGGCGCGTTGCTGGGGCGACAGTTCCGGATAGGCGAAGGGCAGCACATCGGCACCGAACGAGTACCCGACAAGGGCGACGTGTTGGATGTGCCAGCGCTGGCGATAGCTGGCGATCACCCGGTCCAGATCCGCACCAACTTGTTGCGGCGTGCGGCTGCCCCAGAAGTAGCGCAGGCTATTCCAGCCCACTACCGACACGCCCTGCTGCTGCAATTGCGCGGCAATGCCTTTGTCCAGCTCGCGCCAGCCACCATCGCCGGACAACATCACCACCAGACGGTCGCTGCCGGGAGCGTGCAGTTCCACCAGCGGCAGATCGCCCAGGCCCTGCGACTGCGCAGCCAGGAAGTGCCCGCGCGTGGCCGCGGCGATCTGCATCGGGCTGGATGCGTCGGCCAGATCGTCCAGGAAGCCCTGACTGGCATTGGGCAGATCGCGCGAACATGCCAGACCTGGATCCTGGCTGCCGGCATCGGCAACCACCGCGCCGCCCAGCACGTCGGGCGCGGCCGAAGCCACCGCCTGGCGCGCCATCACCGCGCCGTCGCCCTGCCCCACCAGCACCGGCGGCAGGAACGCATCGACATGTTCGGCGCGCAACAGTTTCTTGCCCAGTCGCTCGGCGTCGTCGGCCAGCGAGCTGCAGGCGGCTTGGTGCGAGCGCACGCGTTCGCGGTACTTAGCGGTGTCGACCACCGCCACCAGCGCGCCATCGTTGCTCAGCAGGTCGGCCAGCTTCTGGCCGTCTTGCGGATGATCGCTGTCGGGCAGCAGGATCACCATCGCCTTCGGCGTACCCTCCGGGCGAATCACTTCGACCGAACCGTAATGCCCAGCCGTATTACTGTCCTGCAGATGCCGCGCCACGGCATAGCCGCTGCCGCCGATCAGCAGGATCGCAATCACCCAACGAAACATTTTGATCCCCATGCCCATGACGGCAGTCCCTTGATAGCGGTTGCGATTTGACCACAGCAGACACGACCGGTTTCACCGCGAATGCACGCGGTGTTCGTTGCTGTTAAGCCAACTGAATCCCAGCTATTGCGCATAGCGCCTGGTCAGCGCAGCGCGTGCCTGCCGGCGCCCACTGCAACGCGAAGGACCGGGAGCCGACGCCGCGCAAACGTCCGCTCCTGGTTTGTCGCCTTGGGAACGTTGTCGGATGGAAGTAGCGCAATCCAAGTGCGGTTCACACACTCGACTCCCAAAGGCGCTTGCGCGATTGCAGCGCTCTTCCGGCCGTGTTCCTTCCTCGAACAAGAGAGATGCCTCGCTTGTGTAGCCGCGCGCCTCCGCCGACTTTGTCGGAGTGAACGCCTTCCGCCGTGACATCGCAGGACGCAGGGCCGAGCCGAACGCGTTCACGGCGACGGCGACGGCGACGGCAAGCCTAATGTTGCAGTCACACCGGACGCGAGCAATGCGCCCACGCGCCACCGGTCGTCGCTAGATTCCGCGTGCCACGCGAAAGCCGATACGGGCGCTGGTAGTGTCCGAGTCCTGCGACTGCCGCCAGGCCGCACGTGTCTGTTGCGGCGAATTGGCCCAGCTGCCGCCACGGATCATGCGTTGCCGGCAGCCCGGGTTGTACCAGGCCGCGCCATCGGCCGGTGCACGGCGGTAGCTGGCGTGCCAACAGTCGGCCACCCATTCGCTCAGGTTGCCGCCCATGTCGTGCAACCCCCAGGCGTTGGCGCGAAAACTGCCGACCGGCGCCGGGCCCCAAAAGCCATCGCCGTAGCCGACGAAGCCGTTGTTCCAATGCCGGCCGCTGCGCGAAACGTCGTTGCCGCCGGTGAAGTTGCCGGCGTCGGCCGGCGGCGAGCCCGCGTTGCCCCACGGGTAACGTCCGGTAGTGCCGGCACGCACCGCATACTCGAATTCGGCCTCGCTGGGCACGTGGTAATGGCGGCCGGTCTGTTCCGACAGCCAGGACGCATACGCTTCGGCGTCGCGAATGCTGACGTGCATCACCGGGCTGTTGGGCGCGGCCTGGGCGCCGTTGTAGTCGGACTGCCAGTCCACCCCGCTGCGGCGGATGAAGTTGCCGCTGCGCTCGTCGTAGACCACCGAATGCCCACGCCGGGTGGCACGCGGGCGCGCGCCGGTGGCGTCGACGAACTGGCGGAACTCGGCAACCGTGACCTCGGTGATCGACAACGCGAAGCCGCGTGCGAAGCGCACGTAATGGGCGGGGCGCTCGTTGTCGGAAGCGCCCGGTTCGGCATCGCCGGCGCCCATCTGGAATGCGCCATGCGGCACCACGATCATCTGCGGCCCGCGCCCGCCGACCTTGAGCCCGTCGGTGAACACCTGCCCGGGCCGGAAGCTGCCGTAATGGGTGGCCAATTCCAGCCGGCGGCGCAGATCGCCGGCCACCGCATCGCCGGGGTCGGCAATGCGCAGCACTTCGGCAAGTTTCTCGCCGGCCGCCTTGAGCCCGCGCGGCGAGGTCAGATCGTGCAGGCCGGCGTCGTGCAACGCGGCGATCTGCGCCCGGCGCACGCGTTCCACCCGCGCGCGTGCATCGGCGATGGTGGGCGCACGCTCGCGTACCTGCCCGGCCATCTGCAGCCAGTAACGGGCACCGATGAAGTCGCTCGCCTGCGCCGCCTGTTCGGCGCGCTCCAGCAGGCCGCTTTCCACGGCGGCCAGGCCCTGTCGGGTGCGCGGGTTGTCCGGATCCAGTTGCGCAGCGTCGCGAAAATTCACCAGCGCGCCATTGCCGTCTTCGCCCAGCCGCCCGCCGCGCAGGTCGTCTTCGCCGGCGCGGTTGAACGCCAGCACGCGCTGCGCCGTTTCCACCTCGCGCTGCAGTGCGCGCACCTTCGGGTCCTGTGGCGCCAGAGCGAGCGCGACGAAGGCCACTTCACGCGCCTGCTCCAACGCGTCGTCCTGGCGCTCGGTTTGTTCGATCAGCGCTGCGCCGCGTTCGAGCAACCGGCCACGCGCCTGCTCCAGGCCACGCCGGCTGGCTGCATCCTTGCCACCGGCGCGCTGCTGGATCGCCAGATACAACGGGATCGCATCGCCGGCATCGCGATACAGGCGGTCTTCCCGCAATGCCTGGTCGGCGCGCTTGCGCACCTGCGCCAGGGGCTCGTCGCCCAGGTCCACCACCGGCGCTTGCCATTGCGCCACGGTTTCGGCGGATTCTTCGCCACCGATGGAAACGTTCGGCTTGCTCGGCACGGCGGCAGGCGCCGGTTGCGGCGCGACCGCAGGTGCGGGCGTCGGCGTGCGCGAACAGGCGCACAGGCCAAGCGCGGCCAACAAAACAAAGCGAGCAGCGCTCGGGCGGGCGTGGCCGGTGCGCATGAACCCAAGCGTACGCATGCTGGATGTCGCTTCCGCACCGCGGCCGCGCCCGCCTGCTGGCTGCGCAGGCGTTTTGCCAGCCGCTCTGGGCGCGACCATTGCCCACGCTGCCATCCGGTCACCGCACTCACCCACCACCTGCTCCTTCCAGTGCTCTGCCGCACGACAGGCGATCGCGACGTTAGGCTATTCTGCGCGCTCTGCGCAAACCCTTGCCGCCGACGGAAATCACGTGCCCCATTGGATCACCCACCCCTCCGAGCTGACTGACCGCCTGCAGGCAGCGCGACCATCGCGTATCGGCCTGGATACCGAATTCATTCGCGAACGCACCTACTGGCCGCAGTTGGCCCTGGTGCAGATGGCCATCGGCGATGAGATCCTGCTGATCGACCCGCTGATCCCGGGCATGAATGCGGCGCTCAAGGAGTGGTTGACCGCCACCGACATCGTCAAGGTGATGCATAGCGCCAGCGAAGACCTGGTCACGTTCAAATGCGCGTGTGGCGCCTTGCCGCGGCCGTTGTTCGACACCCAGATCGCCGCGGCGCTGGCCGGTGTCGGCGGTGGCATGGGCTACCAGAAACTGGTGAAGGAAGTCACCGGCACCTTGCTGACCAAGGGCGAAACACGCTCGGACTGGATGCGTCGCCCGCTGTCGCCGGCGCAGCTGGAATATGCCGCCGACGACGTGCGCTATCTGTTTGCGATCCACGACGAGCTCACCCGCCGCCTCGCCGAGCAGAACCGGCTGGAGTGGCTGGCCGAAGACGCCGACCGCCTGCTCGCCACGGTGGAGCACGACGATGGCGAGCGCTGGCCGCATGTGAGCCTGCGTGCCGCACAGTTCTTGGAACCGGCAGCGCAACGCCGGCTGCTGCGCCTGCTGCGTTGGCGCGACCTGCAGGCACGGCAGAGCGATCGCCCGCGCAGCTGGATCCTGGACAACGAACTGGCCAGCCAGCTGGCGCGGTTTCCACCCGCCGATCCGGAAGCCTTGCTGCGGCAGTTCGATAAATTTCCCAAGGCGCCGCGCAAGCTCGCCAACGCGGTGTGGGATGCACTCAACACCCCGCTTCCGGACGAAGAGCACGCGCCGCTGGCGCAGGCCGCCACCGACGGCAACAAGGCCTTACTCAAGCGGCTGCAAGACACGGTGGCGCAACGTAGCCGCGAACTCGGCTTGCCGGACGGCCTGCTGGCCTCGCGCCGCCACCTGGAAACCTTGATGGAACAGCGCAGCTGGCCTGCGGCGCTGGGCCAATGGCGCCGTGCCCTGCTTGAAGCACAGCTGATGCCGCTGCTGGACAATACTGCAGCGTAGGATCGCAGCGGTTTTGGCGCGCCAGAGCCGGCAGCGATGCTGGCTCTTCATTAGATGCGGGCGAGCGGTGCCGAACTGGCGAAGGCCGCCTGACGAGCAGCATGGAATGCGCGAGGACGTCGCGCAGCGCCTGCGTCGCGGCGACTTCACTACCGGTCGCGTACGCGCAGCGGCAATGCCGGCATGCTCTGTGCCCAATCACATCACTCCTCGTCCTGCTCCGCCCAGCGCGCCAGGTTCTGCCGGATGCGGTCCATGTCTGCCCAAGGGTCCTTGCGCCGACGGCGCAGCTTCTCCGGGACATCGCGCAAGGTGAACGCATCGGCGCGCTGCAGCTTGGACAGGTCCGACCACGCCAACGGCAACGCAACTGGCGCCCCCGGACGACCACGCAAAGAATAGGAAGCAACTGCAGTGGCGCCACGGCCGTTGCGCAGGTAGTCGACGAAGATGCGCTTGTTGCGCAGCCGCTTGGTGGCTGTGGCAATCAACCGCTGCGGCTCGGCCTGCGCCAGGGCATCTGCAAATCCCTTGGCGAAACGCTTGGTCACCTCCCAGTCGCAGCCGGGATTCAGGGGCACCACCACGTGCAACCCCTTGCCGCCGGAGACACGCAGGAACGATTCCAGCTCCAGCTGTGCCAGCAGCTTGCGGATATCGTTGGCCGCACGTTTGACCTCGGCAAACGGCACGTCCGGGCCAGGATCGAGATCGAACACCACCCGGTCGGCCACATCCGGGCGATCCGCATGCGAGCCCCAGGGATGGAATTCCAGCGCATTGAACTGCACCAGTTCCAACAACCCGGGCGCGTCTTCGACCACCAGGTAATACGCGTTGGTGCCGGTCTCTTCGGTCAGCTTGACCGAGCTCACGCGCTCCAGGCCTGCGGTATGGTGCTTCTGGAAAAAACACGGTTTTTCGGCACCGCTGGGGCAGCGGATGATGGACAGCGGCCGTCCTACGATCTGCGGTAACAGGTGATCCATCACCGCCTGGTAGTAGTCCCAGACATCGCGCTTGGTCGCGCGGATATCCGGGTAGATCAACTTGGTCGGGCTGGACAGCGTGGGTAGCGCAGCCGAGGAAGGTGTGGCAACCGCAGATTTGCGCGCAGGCGCTGTTGCTCGCGTCGCTGCACGTTTGGGCGCCTGGGTTGCGGCGTCTTTGGCAGCACGTTTGTTTGCCGCACGCTTGGCAGACGACGATGCAGCCGGGCCGGCTCCTGCATCGCTGTCGGCCAGATCGGCAATGCGTTTGTCCGGGCGAAGCGCCTTGAACGAGGCCTGGCGCAACAACTGTTGCCCCCCAATGCCGCGATAGAACACCTCCACCACAAAGCGCGGCGCAAACCAGGTGGCGCCGCGCAGGTCGGTGTCTTCGGTGGGAATGTGCGCGGTAGGCTTGCGCCCGCCACCTTCCAGTTGCCGGATGACTTCACGCATCAGGTCATCGGAGAACCCGGAACCCACACGGCCCACGTACAACCAGCCATGCACCGGGTCCGGCGTGGCCAGCAACAGCGAGCCGAAGCCGCTGCGGCTGCCCTTGGGCGCGGTGTAGCCGACCACCGCATAGTCCTGACTGGCCAGTTGCTTGGTCTTGCGCCAATCGTCGCTGCGCCCGTCGCGATACGGGCGATCCGCGCGCTTGGAAATGATGCCTTCGAAGTGCTGTTCGCCGGCCACCCGGAACGCCTCGGTGCCATCGCCTTCAACGTGCGAGCTATAGGCCAGATGCGTGTTGGGTGCAGCCTCCAGCACCTGCTGCAACAGCTGCTTGCGTTCGCGCAACGGCGCCTCGCTGATGTCCACCCCGTCCACGTGCAACAGATCGAACACCGCCAACGCCAGCGGCACCTGGCGCTCGCCGGACAAGGTGGCCTGCAGCAGGTTGAAGTCGTCCTTGGTGCCGCGCCCGGCGATCAATTCGCCATCGAGTTGCGCGCTGCGCAGGCCCAGCGACTGGATGGCATCGGCAATTTCCGGTGTCTTGTCGGTCCACTCCAATGCATTGCGCGACCACAGCCTTACCTTGCCGTCGGTCACAGTGGCCAGGATGCGGTAACCGTCCCATTTGATTTCGTGCAGCCACTGCGTGCCTTCGGGCGGGGACTGCCCCAGCTTGGCCAGCTGCGGCGCGAACGGCGCATCCTCCATCTCGGCGCGACGTGCATTACTCAACGCCAGCGCCTGCTTCGCCCAGGTACCACGCTTTTTCGCCACCGGCGCAGGCACGGTCGTCAGCGCCTTGCGCTGGGTCTTGCCGGCGCCTGCGCGGCGTACATCGTCGGCAGGCGCGGCAGCGACGTCGGCCAGTAGGTCGTCGGCCTCCAACGTGCCGGCGTAGGCATCGTCTTCTTTAAACAGCAGCCACTGCGGCTGCCGCGCGGGCTTGCCCGAGCGCACCAGATGCCAACCGCCCTTGAGCTTGTTGCCGAACAACTCGAAGCGCAGATGTCCCTTGGCCAACTGCGCTTCGGGGTCGCCCGCCGTGGCCCACACGCCATGGTCGAACTGCGCCACGTGCCCGCCACCGTATTCGCCCTTGGGAATCTCGCCTTCGAAACTGGCGTAATCGACCGGGTGGTCTTCCACCTCCACCGCCATGCGCTTGACCTTGGGGTCGTAACTTGGCCCCTTCGGCACCGCCCAGCTCTTGAGCGCATCGCCCAACTGCAGGCGAAAATCGTAATGGCGACGGCTGGCGTGGTGCAGCTGCACCACGAAGATCGCACGCTGCCCCGGCGGCAGGGCCTTGCCCGGCTCCGGCTCGCGGGTCTTGTCGAAGCTGCGCTTGCGGCGGTATTCGCTCAGGCTCATGGCAGACCTTCCGCTTACTTGCCCAGATGCTGGCGTACGCTGGCGGCCATTGGCCCCACCTTCTGCACCGCCGCGCGCAATTCATCGGCACTGACGCCCAGAGTCTTGGTCCAGTACTGCAGCTCATAGGCTTCATTGACGTTGATGCGGTCACGGTCTGGCGAACCGACGTTGCGTTTGTCGTCACTCATGACATGCTCCTGTATCGTCGTGGTCGGGTCTGCTAACGTGAGCCGTCGGCCCAGCAGCACCCGTAGCGACAATGCGAAAGCGTTCGAACAGGCGTCGTGAAAGGCCTGTTCACGCCATGTGCAAGCCCCTGTTGCATAACGGCCGCTCCGGGCCACATGCCATAATGCCGCGCGCCCTACGGGCGGCGTGTCCACTCTTATTCCGAGGCCATACCTCTGTGAGCAATACCTCTTCGAAACTGGATTCCATCGCGCAAGCCAAGGCCAAGCTGCTGGACGAACTGCAGAAGCTGGAAGAACAGGAGAAAACCGAGCGCGCGAGCGAGGCATCCTCTGCGCATGCCACCATCGTTTCCCTGCTCGAGCAGTTTGCCGGTCACTTCAACACCAAGCAGCGCAACGACATTGCCGCTTACCTGGGCACCACTGCCGCGCGCAAGGAAGTGGTCAAGAGCGGCCGCAGCGAAGTGAAGCCCAAGTACGAGCTGCCGCACACCGGCGAAACCTGGTCCGGTCGTGGCCGCACGCCGAAGGCGTTCGCTGCCTGGGAAGGTTCGGTGTCGTACAAGGAATGGAAGGCGAAGAACCCGGACCTCAAGTTCCCGCTGGTTCGCGAGTAAGGCCAACACCCGCACGATCGTGCCGCCTGGCACCGTCGGCCGCGTCCTTCGCTTGGCGAACCGCGCGGCTTGTGGGTAGAATCGTCGCACGTGGGGCGGTAGCTCAGCTGGTAGAGCGTCGCGTTCGCATCGCGAAGGTCGAGGGTTCGATCCCCTTCCGCTCCACCATCTTGCCGTCCTAGACGGTGCAAACGAGGCCAGAAAGCACTGTGACATAAGGCTTTCCGGCCTTTTTTGTTTCCGAGGTAGTCTAGCCGAGACCGCGCAAATCCGGCGGTATCTGGCGGTAATTTTGGCGGTAGCTGGGGCATCCCCTAACCTGTTACCGCCAAGGAGCTACCATGCCTCTCACCGATACCACTATTCGTAGGACGAAGTGTCTCGCAACGCCTCAGAAGCTGCGCGACGGCAACGGCCTGTATCTGCTACTACGACCCGACGGCGCACGCTGGTGGCGCTACGACTACCGCCGCCCGGTCACCGGCAAGCGCAACACCCTGTCATTCGGCACCTACCCCGAAGTGAGCCTCGCAGATGCGCGGGAGAAGCTGGCGGAAGCGCGTCGGCTGCTCGCGGCCAAGGTAGACCCAGGCGAACAGCGGAAGGCCGTCAAGGCCGCTGGGGAGGCCGCCGCAGCGAACAGCTTCGAGGTCATCGCCCGAGAGTGGTTCTCCAAGCAGCAGAAGGATTGGAGTTCCCAGTACGCGGACAAGATCATCCGCCGCTTGCAGAGCGACATCTTTCCCTGGATCGGCAGCAGCCCCATCGCAGCCATTACCGCCCCGGAACTGCTGAAGCACTTGGAGCGGATCGAACAGCGAGGCGCCATCGAGACCGCTCATCGAGCCTTGCAGACCTGCGGCGCAGTCTTTCGGTACGCAGTGCGTACTGGCCGGGCCGAAGCCGATCCTACAGGTGCATTGAAAGGAGCGCTGACTCCCTGGCGATCCATGCCGTTCGCTGCTGCCACCACATCGGAGGAAGCTACGGGCGTGCTGCGGAAGATTGACATCAGCACCAGTCGGCCAGTGGTCAGGAGTGCCCTGCGACTGGCACCGTTGCTGTTCGCCAGACCCGGCGAGCTTGTCCGCATGAGGTGGGCGGAACTGGACCTCGACGCCGGACAGTGGCGCTACTTCGTGACCAAGACCAAGCGCACCCACATCGCCGCCCTTTCGACTCAGGCTGTGGAAATCCTGCGCGACCTATACCCTCTTACCGGACGCGGCGAGTTCGTTTTCCCTGGTGGGCGGGACCCTCGCAAGCACATGTCGGGAAATGCCATCCTCGTAGCCGCCCGCCGCTGCGGCATTGAGAAGGATGAAAGTACCATCCATGGCTTCAGGCACATGGCAAGTACGCTGCTAAACGAAATGGGGGGCTGGACGCCGGATGCCATTGAGTCGGCGCTAACCCATAAGATGCCAGGAGTTCGCGGCATTTATAATCAAGCGCAATATTTGGACGAGCGTCGAAAGATGATGCAAGCATGGAGTGATTACATACAGATAATCAGACTCGGAAGTGCGCCGCTCTTATTCAAGGGAACCGCTTAAGGAGTTGCGAAGATGCAGCAAACGATAAACTTGAACCAATCACTCTATATGCGCTGGTATGAGGAATATAGGGAGCGCCGCTACCTTCAGGAGCAAAGCGATGAGGTAGTAGCTCAGCGTGCCCGCGACCTCATATCGAACATACTGACCCTGGAATCTAACGGAAAGATAGGTTGCGTCCAAGGCAACGTGCAATCAGGCAATTTTCTGTGGCGCCTCTTCTCTCACCTTCTTGAAGAATCACGCCTCAGAACAGGGTCGTATCAAGGCCTATTCATTAAATGCGGAATCAAAGAGACCTTAGCCCCGAAGCCGACCGCACCTGTTAGTCCCGCATCAGAGGCAATCTTGTCTCTTTTTAAAGAAAAGCCAAAGCATCGCTATCTCTTTAAGTTTGGCGAAAGGAAATGGATGCAGGAGTTGGTAGACGAAGGAAAACTCCGAGTATCCCCCGCCTCCTTTTACAACGATGATTCTTTAGCTCCAGCGATCGCAGATGACGAGCTTTCTTACGACCTGGCTGGAGATGCCTTTGATGAGGAGATACTTTCTCTTGATCCATTCAAGACTAGGCTCATTGACTCCTTTGGTCCTGTAACACCGAGGCCGCAAAAAGTCGTCATGCAGACGAATTACTATGCGTGGTGCGCAAGCTTTGGCATGAGCCTACGTCTATTCGACGACTTCAATGCTGATTCGTTAGTGGTAATCCGCGATGTAGGCGAATACTCACGGAGGCTGATACAGGCCCTTCGTCCTCATCTTGGTGGCTGGCGATTCGTTCCATGCGCAGTTCATTACTTCGATCCTTTTCACCCCTCAAAAAAGACGAAGAGCGTTTTTGCCTGCAAGCATTTCAAGTACCTCTATCAGGAGGAGTTTCGCTATGTATTTATCCCTACAAGCCCAATAAAGACCCTTCCTCCAATTCACTTAAATCTTGGCCCACTAAAGGACATTGCCGAACTTATCCACAGGAGCTAGCACTCCATAGGCGCACCCGCCCACAGCCGTCATCTGTATCATTTTAAATTTCAATGCGCCGAGGAAATCCTCACGATTGCAAAGGCTATAAGTGCTGCCACGAGAAGACCCATAACCAACTGCACCACAACCAAGTGCCAGGGCTTTTTGCCCAACCTCAATGTCAGCCTACTGGAAAGGGTGCTAATTGCACCAAGTGCAAACATGATAAGTGGGAGTGCAAGCAGTGTTCCCATGATTGACCTCGAAAAATCTGGCGACCCGTGTAGGTTTCGGCGCAACAAGATTAATTACCTGGATTGCCGATGCACTGGAATTCAATCGTCACGCGCCTTGATCCGCAGTTTCCGAAGCCTCGGCGTGACAAACACTCGGCACTCTGCGATCCGAACGGCTCCGCTCCCTTATAGCCCCAGTTTTTGCACTTCTGCTCGGCAAGCTGCACGGCCTGCTGCTCGCTCATGTCGGGGCGCTGAAACTCATTGCGCTCATACGAAAGCGCTACCACACCATCCGCGCGACTGGCTTTGGTCACAAGCCAATCTGCATGAGTAGCACACGCACTGAGAAGAAGCGCGGCCCCGGCAACGCTGCAAAACTTCAACTTCATCGTTGGTCACCTTGTTCTGGACTTGTTGCACTGAGCGGGCGCTCCGCGCTCAATCGAATGATAGGCCCATCTCGCCTTTAATGTCACTCATAGAGGGTGAATTCATAGGGCGTGGCCCGATAAAGGGCGCATCGGCATCGTTCTCCAATGCTGGAGGAAGCGATGCCCACCGATCCGCGCGCCATGTTCGGACTGCGACTAGCCGAAGTTAGACGAGCCCGAGGACTTTCCCAAGAACGCCTCGCACTAGAGAGCGGGCTCGCACGCAGCTACCTGGGTGGCGTCGAGCGCGGGCAACGCAACATCGCGCTCCTGAACATCTACCGCCTTGCTGATGCTTTGGGCGTTCCTCCAGCCTCACTACTGGAGCCTCCATCTCAGGAAAAGTCAACCTAAGAGCCCTTACCTAGCTCCGTTAACCACCTGATTTTTAAAGGAAGCTCATTTCGGTACCCCTATAGGACACAACGCTGTCCTAGACGCGCTTGACTTCGGCACACGGAACAGACTCACCGGCATGATGCCGACTAAGTTATGCGCGTCTCCCGCGACTCGAATAGGAGGCCAGCAATGAACTATGACGCCGCACTTGAGCGATTCAGGTGCACCCCTCAACAGCATCTACTTATCAGCTATGTTCGGCTCGCTGACGCTTTGCAGCCCAGAGTGACCCGCATAGTTCCAATTCGCGACAAGGGCCGGATCGAGCAGGGCCGCGAGCAGCACATCGCCACCCTTCGATTAGCGCTAGAAGTATCGGAACAGACACAACTTGACCCTGTGTGGATAGCGGATATCGGGCACGCAGAGTCTGTGGCCCCCGGCTTGTACCTCGTAGACGGACACCATCGCCTAACTGCCTATAGACAGGCTGGTCGAGACACAATTCCCGCGAGTATCTTGCCGATGGACTGGCATGCGGCCGTCGCCGTCTCGAAGATGGTGAACTGCACTGGCAGATCACTCGCCCTCCACAAAGAACAATGCCGAGATGCCGCTTGGCAGTACCTTGCAATCCTGACGCAACGAGGCGCCAACGAGCTTCCAAAGGGCGAATCGTTACGCTCTATCGCAGGCCGATTCGGCATCAGCAAGAACACCGTCGGCAGCATGGTGACTTATCTGCCCCGCGTGGTCCCAACGGAGTTCAATTCACTGTCGATTGACCCCGGCACTGGCTGGCCGAGGTGGCGATACGTGCGGGAAGCCAACAGCCCATGGCAGACAAGCTTGCCCAGTACCGAGCAGCAGCAGTTAGACCGGGATGCGGAGAAGGTCGCGCGCAGTATCGTCAAGCTGGTGGATGGCTCATCCCCAGCCGTGCGCGCCAGAGCACTTGAGATGCTGGCGAACGACGAGGTGAATGCCACAGATCAACTCGCATCGGTGGATCTTCTTGCTCACTTCAGCCCACCACCATACCGCCCTGTCCCAATTGGGACACCCGCTGTCCCAGCGCAACCGGCACATCTGGACAACTGACAGCCCAAGCCTGACTTGACCGCCCTGCCGGCGGGAGAAGAAAAAAGGTTTTCGCTGCGAAATTACGCGGCAGTCACTTCAACCATCCAAGGCCCAGCCGCCCCCATGCCGCCCCCTCCAGGGAGGCTGCCCTACGGCAGGCACCACACCAACCTAAAGGCTTGCTGCAACCTCATGCAGCGGGCCTTTCTCATTTCAAGGAAGCCATGACGACTCAACCACAGACGACGCTGCCATATCATTTCATGCGCTTGCCCGAGGTCATCGCCACCGTCGGCGTGAGCAAGTCCACGCTCTATGCCTGGGCCGCTGCGGGCAAGTTCCCGAAGCCAGTACAATTCCCCGGTGGCAACATTGCGGCATGGGTCTCCACAGAAGTGGCCGCATGGATGAGTGCAGCGGTAGACGCACGCAATGGTACGCGGGGCCTAGCCGCATGAGCTTGGCGGTAACTATGGCGGTAACAGCACTCACCGCATCGGAAATACTTATTGCATTACAGCTACTTGCAGGTATTATTCGGGAGCCTTCCGCCCATCGAGTCAAACGCACGAGCCCTGGAGACGTCATGTTTCCGGGGCTTGCGCGTTTTTAAGGCCCGCGGGTGACCTTCGGTGCAGGCCGGTCGGTCGCCGTGGCGTGGGGATCACGTCGCGCGCGCTAAGGTCCGGCTTCACTCCACAGCGGACCCACCCCATGAGCAAGCAAGGCCAACAACCCGATGACGTCGCCGACGATGCGCACGGCGTGACCGAGAGCCAGCAAGACCGCAAGCACGACGATGCCGCCAAGCAACTCCCGGGCCAGGAAGATCTGAAGGTGCACGACGAGCAAAGCCGTCGCCCCACTGGCAAGGCTGGCCAGGGAGAGTAAGCCGTCCAACCTGCTGCCTGGCACCGGGCAGCGTTGCGGCAATGTCGATGCGGCGAACCTCCATGCGGCGAACCTCCATGCTGCATCGTCGCCGGGGCGTTCCATCCTATCCTGCAGCTGAGAACGCTGCGTCCGCGGGACCGGAATCGGGCGCCGACCAGCCACGCCGCTCCTGTGGCAAGATCAGGACAGGCGCTCGCCGATATGCCGCTGCCCTGGGAAGCAGTGCCTTGCCACGGTGGCGATCGCATCGGCCAGTGCCTCATCGCGTTAACCCCTCATCGCCTCGATGGCGCCTTGTTCCCGGTGGTGCTTTGCATGCAGATACCCGACGCCCCTGCGTTGAACCTGACCCACGCAACGTTGCTGCCAGGCGGCGTCAACGCCATGATCGGGGCGCGCCTGCCGGCCAACGAAGATGAGCGCGTCCAGGCACTGCATGCTTACCGCCTGCTGGATACCGCACCGGAGCCGAGCTACGACGCGTTCACCGCGATCGCAGCCGCGGTCTGCCGGATGCCGATGGCGCTGATCTCGCTGGTCGATACCCATCGCCAGTGGTTCAAATCCCGGCTTGGCATGCAGCAGAGCGAGACCCCGCGCGAGTTGTCGTTTTGCGCGCATGCCATTCTCGAACCCGATCAGGTGATGGAAGTCGGCGACACTCACCTGGACGAGCGGTTTGTGCGCAACGCGCTGGTGACAGGCGAGTCGCAGATCCGCTTCTATGCAGGCGCGCCGTTGTTCACCCCGGACGGCATCGCACTGGGAACCCTGTGCGTGCTGGATCGCGTTCCGCGGCGGCTCTCGGTGGCCGAGCGCGATGCGCTGCAAGCCCTGGCCAAGCAAGTCGTCAGCACCATCGAACTGCAACAGGCCGCGCGGCTGGTGGAGCTGGACGCACTGCGCGACGCGCTTACCGGGCAATGGAATCGCGCCGGGCTGGAGCACGCCTTGCACGCGCTTGCCGATGCGCCCAGCGCTGCCGCTGATGCGCCACTGGGTTTCATGCTGCTCGAACTGGATGGCTTCAAGCGGCAGAAATTGCAGGCCGGCGCGGCAGCGGCCGATGCCACCTTGCTGCAGGTCGCTACATTGCTGGAAACGCAGCTTCCGCCTGCCGCAATCGTGGCGCGCCTGGCCTGCGATCAATTCTGCGTGGCGTTGCCGGCGACCGCTGCATCTGCGGCCTTCGCCACTGCCGAAGACTTGCGCAAGGCGGTGGAAGGCGCGCGCTGGCCCACCGGTCCGTTGACGCTCAGCGCAGGTGTGGTGGAGGTGGCCACGCCAACCGCGCTCGACAGCAATACCTTGCTGGCCCGTGCGCGGCACGCGTTGCAGCAGGCGCGTGGCGATGGCCGCAACCGCGTGCACCGCTTCGACGGTTGGCAGCTGCGGGCCTGATCGACGCAGTCCGCGCCGATCGCCCTGCGGCATGGCTGTCGCTCAGGCCGCCAGTGCGTCGGTGTTTCCGGCGATCTCGTCCACCTGCAGCACTTGCTCCATCTCCAGCAGGACTACAAAGCGCTCGCCGACCTTGCCCATGCCGCGTAGCAGATCGCGGCGGATATGCGTGCCGAACGACGGCGCCGCTTCGATGTCCTGGTCGGCCAGTTCGATCACTGCATTGACCGCATCCACCAGCACGCCAATCACCTGCGTGCCCTGTGCCTGCTCGGTGGCCAGAATCACGATGCAGCTGCGTTTGCCGATCGTGCTGTCTGCGCGCCCCAGCCGCGATTGCAGGTCCACCACCGGCACCACCGCGCCGCGCAGATTGATCACCCCGCGCACGCAATCGGGCATCGACGGTACCGGCGTGGGAGCGCGGTATTGAATGATCTCGCGAATGCCGAGAATGCTGGTGGCGAAGGTTTCGCCATCCAGTTGAAAGGTCAGGTATTGCGCGGCGACATCGGCGTCGCCGGGCATCACATCAAGCGTCGGTGCGGTCATTGGTCGCTCTCTCAGAAACGCGCGAACTGGCCTTCGTCGGGACCCTCGGACATCGCATACGCCGGCGCTGCGTTGCTGCGCCAGCCACGCGTGCCCGCCGCACGCGCCGGCCGCGCGGCGACCTGCTTGCCGCGCTTGGGCGGCGCAGTCTGGGCGCCCTGCCCGCCCAGCCGGAAGAACGCCATGCTTTGCTGCAACTGTTCGGCCTGCGCGCTCATTTCCTCGGCAGTGGCGGCCAGTTCTTCGGATGCGCTGGCGTTCTGCTGGGTGGTCTGGCTCAACTGCACGACCGCCGAATTGATCTGGCTGACGCCGGAAGATTGCTCCTCGGAGGCGGCGGAAATTTCCTGCACCAGATCGGAGGTGCGCTTGATGCTGGGCACGATCGAATCCAGCAAACGGCCGGCGCGGTCGGCCAATTCCACGCTCGAACTGGCCACCTCGCCGATTTCCTGCGCGGCTACCTGGCTGCGCTCGGCCAGCTTGCGCACCTCGGCGGCGACCACGGCAAACCCCTTGCCATGCTCGCCGGCGCGCGCGGCTTCGATCGCGGCATTGAGCGCAAGCAGATTGGTCTGGTACGCGATGTCGTCGATGATGCCGATCTTCTGCGCGATCTGCTTCATCGCCTGGGTGGTGGCAACGACCGCTTCGCCACCTTCCACGGTTTCTTTCGCGGCCTGGGTAGCCATGCCGTCGGTGACGCGCGCGTTTTCGGTGTTCTGGCTGATCGATGCGGTCATCTGCTCCAGCGAGGCGCTGGTTTCTTCCACACCGGCGGCCTGTTCGCTGGCCGCCTGCGACAACGACTGCGCGGTGGCGCTGACTTCTTCGGACGCACTGGCGAGCGTTTCGGCGCTGGTGTTGACCTCGCCGACCACCTGCGACAGCTTCTGCACCATGGTGCGCATCGCTTCGAGCAATTGCGCGGTTTCGTCGCGGCCGTGCACATCGATGCGCATGGTGAGATCGCCTTCGGACAAGCCATTGGCCACCGCCACCGCGCGGCGGATCGGCCCGGTGACGCTGCGGCTGATCACCACACCGAGAATGGCACCGAGCAACACGCCGCTGCAGATGATGGCGACCAGCAGCCTGGAACTGCGCGTATGGATCGCATCGGCTTCCGCGTTGGCCGCCGCGGCGCTGCGCTCGCGCAGGCCGCTCAGGTCGGTCATCAGGTTATCCACTTCGTCCGAGCTGGCACGTACCGCGCGCGACAGCGCGGCCAGTTCCGGATTAGCCTCGCGCAGCGCTTCGCGGTTGGCGGCTTCGATGAAGCGGCCGCGCTCGTCCAGATATTTCTGCCAGGCGCGATCGAATTGCGCCAGCTTGTT
This sequence comes from Xanthomonas sp. NCPPB 3569, assembly GCF_041475645.2. Lineage (NCBI taxonomy): Bacteria > Pseudomonadati > Pseudomonadota > Gammaproteobacteria > Lysobacterales > Lysobacteraceae > Xanthomonas > Xanthomonas sp. NCPPB 3569. The sequence goes on along the minus strand of NZ_CM192969.1, from coordinate 1,415,711 downwards.
CTTGCCTTCTTCGCTCTGGAAGCTCGCACGCGCACGGGTCATGTAATCGACCACCTTGGCGGTGTATTTGTCGATGTTCTGCACATGCGACTGGCGCTCTTCTGCGCTGCTGGCCAACAGCAGATTGGCGCGCGCGCGCCCTGCATAGATGAGGTTGATATTGGCTTCCTTGACGTTGGACATGCCGAGCAATTCGCGCTCGTACAACGAACTCGACAGCGCATTGATACGGCCGGAGTTGGAATAGCCCACCCACCCGATGCATGCGCCGATCGCCGAGACGATCAGGAATGCCACGATCAGTCTGGTTCCGATTCTGAAGTTGCCTAACATTGGGGAGTTCTCTCAAGAGGGATGCGTGGGCGACATGCGCTGCAGGAAGGCGATGGCGCTGCGCGTACCGCGCATGGCGATACGGCTGGTCTAACCCATCGCTAATGGCTATCGGCGACGACAAAACGCGCTTGAGATGCGTCCGGGGCCGCGGCGCCTATTCATCGAATCGAATCTGCGCTTTTGTGACAGATCACGCGCTCATCACGGGCCATATTCGGAAAAACCCTACCCCCGCCCGTGCGCTATCCAGGCCAATCCGCCGGGACATCACGTCCGCGTCGCTATGCTTTGGCCATGCCTGCAACGCCCTTGCCCCGTACGTTCTATGCCCACGACGCCCGCCAGGTCGCGCCGCAATTGCTCAACAAGGTGCTGGTCAGCGCCGACGGACGCCGCGGGCGCATCACCGAAGTGGAAGCCTATTGCGGCAGCGACGACCCGGCAGCGCACTCGTTCCGCGGCATGACGCCGCGCACGCGGGTGATGTTCGGTGCGCCCGGGCACCTGTATGTGTATTTCATCTATGGCATGCACTGGGCAATCAATGCGGTCTGCGGCGGTGCGCCCGGGCACGCGGTGCTGATCCGCGCGCTAGAACCGCTGGACGGGGTCGACCACATGCAGGCCGCGCGCGGCGCCGCGCCCGTCACCGCCTTGACCACCGGCCCAGGCCGCCTGGCGCAGGCGTTCGGCGTGACCGCCGCTGACAACGGGCTGGATCTCAGCACTGCGGCCGCGCGGCTATGGATCGAAGACGACGGCATGCCGCCTCCGTCCAACCCAGTGGCAACGCCGCGCATCGGCATCCGCAAGGCGGTCGATGCGCCCTGGCGGTGGGTGGTTGCAGATAGTCGCTATGTGTCGCGCCCGCTTCCGCGCGCGACCGGAAAAGCCACGCTGCTTGCCGGCGATTGAGCCAGCCAGCGCTCCATCGGCGATTGCTCGGCCGCGCCCGGCCCGCGCTGTAGCAGGCGCAACGCCTGCTCGGCCTGCGTGGGGGTGAGCTCCTGCAAGGCCTGGAAGCGGTCTGCCGCCCACACCGCCATCGGCAGCCCATCCAGCGAAGCGACCCGATTGCCCGGCACGCGCGTGACCCGCTCGCCCGGCAGCAGACTGCCGAGCAGATTGCTTGGGTCGCTCGCACTGATGCAGATCCACTGCTGCGGCAATGGCTGCGCGCGCACGCGGCGCAAGGCCGCAATCGCCTCCGGCAACGCAAACTGCTCGCCGGACAACCCGGCGATAAACCGCCCGCTGCGGATTTCGCCGCGCGCTTCGAGCCGTTGATACATGCGCAGCAATTCGCGCCATGGCGGCAGCCACGCGGCCTCGCGTTCGAGCAGCCGCCAACACACCACGCCGTAGCGGCGCAACAACGTGCGCGCCACGTGCTCGAGCGTGTCCTGATGGCGCTGCGCGGCCTCGGCAAGCGGCAGCTCGGGCAGCGCCCGCACCGGCGCCCAGCGGCCCGCATCGCGGATGCCCAGCGCGCTGGCACGGCGACGCTGCCGCGACAGTGCCGACGGCCGCTTGGACGCCGGCACCAGCAGCGCGCGCAGGCCGGCATAGCTGTCGCAATGCGCGCGGCCGCGCATTACCAGCTCGCTCAACGCATCTTCCAGCTCGGTGTTCATCAGATGTGCCGCGTCGGCGATTTCATCGAAGAACAGCGCGCCTTGCTGCTGCAACACGTCCATGACGCGTTGCGCGCGCGAACCCAATGGCGCGTCGTCGGCATCGCGCGCCAATGCGCTCCAACGCTGCGCTTCGCGCCGTGGCAGCAGCACGATCGGCGTGCTGCGCAGTGCAGCGCCGCTGCGGCCACCGCCGGGCCGCAAGCGTGCCCATAGCGTGCGCCCGGCGGTGCACAACTCGTCCAGCCAGGCCGGTTGATAGTCGCGGATGCGCGCCGGCAATAGCTCGCTCTCCCACAGCACCGCAGGCGCCTCGAAGCCCTCGAGCTGCCCCACCACCCCGGCCAGCGCATCCGGCCCAGCCACCCGGCTGCTGCTGTCCACGTGCTGCCACTCGAACAGAAAACGCGCGTAATCGCGCTGCGATACCGGTTCGATCTCGCGGCGCAGACGCCCCAATGTGTAGCGGTGGATGCGTGCCAACAGATGGCGCTCGCACCACTCTTCGGCCTGCGCGTGCGCACTGAACTGCCCGGCCATGACATAGCCCTCGCGTTGCAGGGCCGCCAGCGCCAGCGCGATCTCTGATTCGGGCACCAGCAACGCCTGGGACAGGGCCGGCACCTGTGCCGGGCCGACCGCAGACAGGCGCCCGCGCAGCAGTTCGCGCACCGCCCAGTCGCGCTGCCAGTCGGCAACACGGCAATCGGCCGGCGCCTGCAGCGGCGGCTGCGCAGTTGCTTGCCGATACAACGGCATGAACCAGTCGATGCGCTCGGCGCTGATCCACAGCGCCGGGCTGCCGTGCAAGGCAATACAGCTGGCACGACCCGCTGCGGCCAGCGCGCCCAACCATGCCTGCCACTGCGCATCGGTGGCCTCTGCGACCGGCAGCACGCCCAGCCCCACCAGTGCCTCATGCATCTCTTCGGCATCGCGCGGCTGTGGCCAGGCCTCTTCGCGAACGGCCTCGATGGCTTGCGGATCGAGCTGGCCCAGGTCGTCGCTGCTCTGCGGCGTGTAGCGCCGACTTTGCACGGCCTGGGTGCGGCGTTCTTCCAGCGGCGCATCGTCGAGGAATGCATACGGACGCGCATTCAAGGCTTCGGCGGCCAGTGGCGACGGCGCAGCCAGGTCGCGTGCGACCAGCGTCACCGCGCCCGATTCCAGACCGCGCAATACCTACAGCCAGCCTTCGCTATCCATGGCGTGGTGCAGGCAATCTTCCAACGTCTGCGCCACCAACGGATGGTCCGGCACCTCGCGCTCGCCGACCAGGTTCTCCGCACAGGCCACCTGGTCCGGGAATACCGTAGCGAGCAAATCTTCGGACTTCATGCGTTGCAACTGCGGCGCAACCTTGTTGCCGCCACTGAAGCGCGGCAGCGCCATCGCGTTGGTCGCGTTCCAGCGCCAGCGCACGCCGAACAGCGGTGCATCCAGCAATGCCTGGATCAATACATGCTCGGCCGAGGACGAATGCAGGTAACGGCCAACCTCTTCCAGCGCAAAGCTATGACTGGTCGACAGCGACAACACAATCGCATCTTCGGTGGCTGCCGCCTGCAATTCGAAATTGAAGGTGCGGCAAAAGCGCTTGCGCAGCGCCAGCCCCCATGCACGATTGATGCGGCTGCCGTATGGCGAATGGATGACCAGCTGGGTACCGCCGCTGGCATCGAAGAAGCGCTCCATCACCAGGCACTGCTGGGTGGGCATCGCGCCCAACGCCGTGCAAGCGCTTGCCAGATAATCCACCAGTTGCCGCGTCGCTTCGGCAGACATCTCCAGCTCGCGCTGCAGCCAGTCGCGCGCGGCTTGGTGCGGCGCGGTGTCCAGACGCGTGGCAATCTCGCCACGCAGGCGCGACACCGCCGCAGACAGTTCATCGCTGCGACCCGGCGCTTCGCCCAGCCAGAACGGAATGTTCGGCGGCGCACCCTTGGCATCTTCCACGCGCACGCGCCCGGCTTCCACGCGCAAGATGCGGTAGCTCGCGTTGCCGAGCTGGAACACATCGCCGGTGAGGCTTTCGACGGCGAAATCCTCGTTCACCGTGCCGATCTTTTCGGCTTGCGGTTCCAGCACCACGCTGTAGTCGCCGGTTTCGGGAATGGTGCCGCCGGAGGTGAGCGCCGTCATGCGCGCACCGCGCCGGGCGTGCAAGCGCCGATGCACCGCATCGCGATGCAGGTAGCCGGCGCGCGGACCGAGCCGGGTGCTGAAGCCATCGCACAACATGCGCACCACGCTGTCGAAGCTGGCACGGCTCAACCCGGCGAACGGCCACGCGCGCCGCACCAGCGCGAACAGCGCATCTTCGTCCCAGTCTTCGCAGGCGGTTTCGGCAACGATCTGCTGCGCCAGCACATCCACCGGCGCTGGCACGATGCGCAAGGCATCCAGTTCGCCGCGGCGGATGCTGTCCAGCAGCGCGGCGCATTCGACCAGTTCGTCGCGGGTTTGCGGAAACAGGCGCGCCTTGGGCGTACCGCCGACCTTGTGTCCGGAACGCCCGGCGCGTTGCAGGAAGGTGGCGATCGAGCGCGGCGAACCGAGCTGGCAGACCAGATCGACATCGCCGATATCCAGCCCCAGTTCCAGCGATGCGGTCGCCACCAACACGGTGAGGTCGCCGGCCTTGAGCCGTTGCTCGGCCAGCAGGCGCGTCTCGCGCGAAAGGCTGCCGTGATGCGCCGACACGCGCTGCTTGCCGAGCAGATCGCCCAGATGCCGCGCCGCGCGTTCGGCCATGCGCCGTGTGTTGACGAACACCAGCGTGGTGCGATGCTGCTGCGCCAGTGCGGCCACATCGGCGTACACCTGCAGCCACTGGTCGTTGGACATCACCACGCTCAGCGGCGTGGGCGGCAACGCCAGGGCCAGGTCACGCCGGCGGGTGTAGCCGATATCGACGATCTCGCACGGCGGCGGCACGCCGTCTGCGTCGACACCGACCAAAAATTGCGCCACCGTTTCGATGGGCTTCTGCGTCGCCGACAGCCCCACCCGCGTGATCGGCTGCGCGACCAGCCGCTGCAGGCGCTCCAGTGTCAGGCTCAGGTGGCTGCCACGCTTGTCCGACGCCACCGCGTGGATTTCATCGACGATCACGGTCCGAACATGCCGCAGCGACGTGCGCCCGGATGCCGACCCCAACAGCACGTACAGCGACTCCGGCGTGGTCACCAGAATATGCGGCGGCGTGCGACGCGCCTGCGCGCGCTCGCGCTGCGGGGTGTCGCCGGTACGCACCGCCGTACGAATCGGCACATCCGGCAAGCCTCCGGCGACCAGCGCCGCACGGATGCCCTGCAACGGCGCGTCCAGGTTGAGGTGGATGTCGTTGGACAAGGCCTTCAACGGCGAGACATACACCACACGGGTTTCGTCGGGCAACGCACCGCCGTTGGCCAGCCCGTCGCGGATCAACGCATCGATGGCGGCGAAGAACGCCGTCAGCGTCTTGCCCGAGCCGGTCGGCGCGGCCACCAGCGTGTGACGTCCGGCCTGGATCGCCGGCCACGCGGCGATCTGCGCCGGTGTCGGCGCAGCGAAGGTCTGCGCGAACCACGCAGCGACCACAGGATGGAAGTGTTGCAGGACAGGATGCATTGGCAATGCCCGACGCCATTGCTCATCATGACGGCAAGGCGCGCGGATGTAACTCGGCGGGAACCACCATCAATGGGGCTGCGCAGCGGTGCAGACAAGCCATGGGCCAGGCCGGTAGTGAACGATTTAGAGCGGCTGACAAAACGACTGCGCAGCCGCCAGGCGGGCGCGGCCGGTGCTCGGAATCGGCATGTCCCACTCGTACACTCCGGTTCTGAGCGCGCCGTCCACGCCCACCTGACAGCTGCTCGCTACCTTTTGTTAGCCGCTCTTAGCGCAATGGTGACGGCCTCTGCCGTCGACAAGGCGACGCCTTCGCAACGCTGCGGCGCCGGCCCGGCGATTGTCCGCCGGCCACGTGCCGTGGCACATTGACGGCATGCCCAGCCTGATTCTTTTCATGATCGCCGGCGCCGCGCTGTTCGCGTTCTGGAACTCCTCGCGTGCGGCTGCCGAACGCGCCGACATCCTCGGCCGCAATGCCTGCCGCGCGGCCGACGTGCAATGGCTGGACCAGAGCGTGCATTCCACCAATCTCCGCGTGTGCAGGATGCCCAGCGGCTGGCTGGGCTTCGAGCGCACCTTCCGTTTCGAGTATTCCTACGACGGCGTGGATCGCCATAGCGGCAAGCTGGTGCTGCGGGGCGATCAACTGATTGCCTTCACCGGGCCGCAGGTCGCGACCGTCAGGGCCTTGCACCCGGAGCATGAGCGTCTGGAGTAAGGCGCGCAGTTGCCGGTCGCACGCGCGCCGACGTCTAACGTACCTGCAACTTCACATGCCTGGGCGGCAGCAACTGGCCGGCCGGTTTTCCTCTTGGATTCCGGCGGTCGTCAAGCTGTCGCTACGCGCTGTCGCTGTGCGTGCACGCGGTTGGCCGTTCCAGCAGTCGCGGCACTCCACAGCCGGCCGCGTCATTCCAAGGCCGTCGAATCCGGAACGGGCTCGTAGCCATTGCCCCTGCCGCTCAGCCAGCACAACTGCAGCTTGCCCTCTCGACGCAGCTGCGCCTGGGCGAACAGCGACAACGGATCCAGCAGGTCGGCATCCTTCAATAGACGCGACTTGCCGGCAACGTCGATGCTGAGAAAATGCGCCTCACTCGGCGTATCGATGTAACTGCGCGCAACCAGACAACGCTCGCCATCCACGAAGCGATAGATGTCGTACTCGTACACGTAGGCGTCGTCGAGCGCGCCGGACGCATCCGGCGCGCTGCAATCGACATGACGGGTGCGCTCTACGTGCAATCGAACCCTCCACTTGCCGAGCCTGCAGGTCATATGCTCGCCGCTTTCACCGCAGCTCATGGAACCTGGGGCGCCATCACCGGTCGCCGTGGACGGTACGCGGCAACCTTAGCTTACGGATGGTCCCTGCCGATTCCGGTCACGGGCTGCACTCGCCTTGCGGCGGCGCAAACCTGTGGTGCGCTGTCCTTATTTCACCACGCGAAGATGCGGGCGCTTGCCGCCGCTGGGCGGTTCGTCCGGCGTCGGCGCGCTCGGCGGTGGCGTGCCCGGATCGGGCGGCTCGCTGTTGGTGCCGGGAATGTCGTCCGGCAGGGCCATGCCCTGCCCGGTTTCGCGCGCATAGACCGCCAGCACGGCGGCCATCGGCACCATCACCGGGTGGCTCACGCCACCGAAGCGCGCAGTGAAGCTCACGCTTTCGTTGTCCACCTGCAGGCCAACCACGGCACGCTCGGCGATATTCAAGACGACGCGACCGTCCTTGACGGCACTGGCAGGCACCTGCACACCGGGCAAGCCGGCATCCACCAAAACGTGCGGCGTCATGCCGTTGTCGTTGATCCATTCGACCAAGGCCCGCAACAGGTACGGGCGATGGCTGGTCATGCGGGGGAAATCTTCGCTCATTACGTCATTTTACCCGCACATGGCCCGTCGCGGCGGCCACGCGATCGGAAGTCGGTCTGTTGGCATACAGCCGTCGCATCAGCCCGGCAGGTCGCGCAGCTTCTTTTCCTGGTCGGTGAGGCTGCGGATGAAGCCCGGGTTGCGGAAGATCCGGTTGCCGTAATCCTCGATCGCCTTACCGTCCTTGGGCAGGCTGATTTCCAGTGCATCCAGTCGCCAGATGATCGGCGCCATCGCGCAATCGGCCAGACTCATTTCCGGATTGAGGAAGAATTTGCTGGCCTTGAACAACGGCACCGATGCGGTAAGCAGTTCTTTCAGGCGCTTGCGGCCGGCCTCGGCCTGCGTCTTGTTGCCGAGCTGGATCGCCTGTACTTGCGGCACCCAGTCGTGCTCGATGCGCAACATGGCCAGGCGCAGACGCGCGCGCGAGAGCGGGTCGACCGGCATCAGCGGCGGATGCGGATAGCGCTCGTCCAGGTATTCGCTGACCACCGACGCGGCGTACAGCACCAGGTCGCGTTCGACCAGCGTCGGCACCGAATGATAGGGATTGAGATCGATCAGATCTTCGGGAGGATTTTGCGGGTCGACCGCCACCAGGTCGTAGGTCACCCCTTTCGCCGTCAGGACCAGACGAACCCGGTGGCACAACACGTCGTCGTTGGACGAAAACAAAGTCAAGGTATTCCGCATACGCACACTCGTCGCCATTCAAGGCTCTCCGACGACCGGAATCCGCCGGCCGCATCGGCGCGGCCGGCCCAACGCCGACAGTCACCACGGTCTATCGAGTGTGCAATCACGTCACGCAAAAGCCAAGAGTGATAGGGCTTATTAATGTTCCGATAAGGCGGTTGTTGCGGCACTCCCCGAAACCGCAGCACGCGTGGGCGCTGCCACCCTGTTTCAGCGAGCGACGCAGGCGGCCCCGATAGAGATGCTGTCCGCCTGCCAACCATCGCCCCGCCCCTCTCCGTACGGGAGAGGGCAAGCGGTTCCCGTTGGCAGCGCCCGCAAGGCGCGGCGATCAGTGAGGTCTCCAAACACCTAGCCATGCCTGCCCTGCACTGCACTGCAAAGGTTCGCTCCCGCAGCCGATGACGGCCTACGCGGCGCTCAATGCACGTCCTTCCAGTATTCCTTCTTCAGCAAGTAAGCGATGAAGGTGAGCAGCGCCAGGAACAGGACCACCCACACGCCCATGCTCTGGCGCTTCAATGCAGCTGGCTCGCCGGCGTACTCCAGGAAGTTGGCGATATCGCGCACGGTCTGGTCGAATTCCACCGGCGTCTGGCGCCCCGGCTGCCCCAGCTTCAATGCCTCTACCGGCTTGTCGCCGGTGGCCTTGTCGGCCGGGCCGAATTGCGCCTGCTGCAAGCCCTGCAACTCCCATAGCGGGTTGGGCATCGACGCGTTCGGAAACAGTTTGTTGTTCCAGCCCAGCGGGCGGGTCTGATCCAGATAAAACGACTTGAGATAGGTGTAGACCCAGTCCGTACCGCGCACGCGCGCAATCAAGGTCAGATCCGGCGGCGCCTTGCCGAACCACTTGGTCGCGGCATCGTGCGGCATGGTGCCTTCGATGTGTTCGCCGACTTTGGCACCGGTGAAGTTGAGGTTGGTCATGACCTCCTCTTCGCTCAAGCCCAGATCGCTGGCCATGCGCGAATAGCGCAGGTACTTCAATGAATGGCAGCCGGAGCAGTAGTTCATGAACAACTGCGCACCGCGTTGCAGCGATGCGCGATCGCTCAGGTCATTGCCGGCTTGCTGCACCGCCCCGCCTTCGGCTGCCGCCGCACCGCCAGCGATCACCAGGCCGCAGAGCAAGGCGACCACGCGCGACGTCCATGACCTCACGTTCGAATTAGTCATGGGTCGTCACCCGCTCCGGAACCGGCTTGGTCTTGTCCAGCCGCGTCCACACCGGCATGGTGATGAAGAAGGCGAAATACAGGAAGGTCAGCACGCGCCCGACATAGGTTTCATGCGCGTCGGTGCCGGGGCCGGAGCCGATCACGCCCAGCCAGACGAAGCACACCACCAGCACGCCCAGCGCCAGCTTGGAAATCCAGCCGCGGTAGCGCACCGAGCGCACCTTGGCGCGATCCAGCCAGGGCACCAGGAACAGGATTGCGATGGCCGAGAACATCACCAGCACGCCACCGAGCTTGTTGGGCACCACGCGCAACATGGCGTAGTACGGCGTGTAGTACCACACCGGCTTGATGTGCTCCGGCGTCACCAGCCGGTTGGCTTCGGTGAAGTTGTCGTGCTCCAGGAACAGGCCGCCGAACGCCGGTGCGAAGAAGATGATGAAGGCCGCGATCAACAACAGGAAGCCGACGCCCACCAGGTCCTTGACCGTGTAATACGGATGAAACGGAATGCCATCGGCCGGCTTGTGCGCATCCCAGCGATTGCCCTTGGGACCTTTCTTGATGTCCACGCCATCGGGGTTGTTGGAGCCCACTTCATGCAGCGCACCGATGTGCAGCACGATCAACAGCAGCAGCACCAACGGCAGTGCGATCACGTGCAAGGCAAAGAAGCGATTGAGCGTGGCATCGCCGGGCAGGTAGTCGCCCATGATCCATTCGGTCAGCCCGTTGCCGATCACCGGAATGGCGCCGAACAGCGAGATGATCACCTTTGCGCCCCAGAAGGACATCTGTCCCCACGGCAGCACATAGCCCATGAAGGCTTCGGCCATCAGCACCAGGTAGATCAGCATGCCCAGGATCCACACCAGCTCGCGTGGCTTCTGGTAGCTGCCGTACATCAAGCCGCGGAACATGTGCAGGTACACCACGATGAAGAACAGCGAGGCGCCGGTGCTGTGCATGTAGCGGATCAGCCAGCCCCACTCCACGTCGCGCATGATGTATTCGATCGAGGCGAATGCATCGGCGGCGCTGGTCTTGTAGTGCATCGTCAGGAAGATGCCGGTGACGATCTGGTTGACCAGCACCACGATGGCCAGCGAGCCAAAGTAGTACCAGAGGTTGAAGTTCTTCGGCGCGTAGTACTCGCTGATGTGCTTGCGGTACATGGGCATCAGCCCGGGCGCGCGCTCGTTGACCCAATCGAACACGCCGTTGGCGGTACGGACCAGAACATTGCTCATCAGGCAGCCCCCGTGGTTTTGGCCGACGCACCGGCATCGTCAGGATCGACGCCGATCACCAAGGTGTTGTCGTCCACGTAGTGGTGTGGGGGCACCAGCAGATTGATCGGTGCCGGCACGCCGTCGAAGACGCGGCCAGACATGTCGAAGCGCGACTTGTGGCAAGGGCAGAAGTAACCGCCTTTCCACTGGGGGTCGTAAGGCTCGGGGCGGATTTCGGCGACCATCTCCGGCGAGCAACCCAGATGCGTACACAGCCCGACCAGCACCGAAATGTCGGACTTGATCGAGCGATATTCCGGGTTTTTCAGCACGTATTCCGGCTGCTGGTCCTTGTTCTCGGACTTGGGGTCCTTGAGCCGGCCGTCCAGCGACGGGAGCGCGTCGAGCATGGCCTTGGAGCGTTTGACGATCCAGATAGGCTGACCGCGCCATTCAAGGACCATGCGCTGGCCTTCCTGCAAGGCGCTGATGTCGGCGGTTACCGGTGCGCCAGCCAACTTGGCACGCGCACTGGGATTCCACGACTTCACGAACGGAACTGCAACGAATCCTGCTCCGACCGCACCGACCACGGCCGTTGTCGCGGTCAAAAACCGACGACGCCCGATATCAGCAGGTGCGTTAACCCCATCGTTGGCCATCCGGCTCTCCGATCTTGATTAGGTAGCGTGAGGCTGCCAACGGCTGGCGGGGGGTCCAGCCGCGATGAATCGACCGCAGTGTAGCGGAACGCTTAATGCACAGACAACGCAATGTACGCAGTCGGCCCTATGCGATGCAACGGCCGATGCAGACGGCAGCCGATTCGACGGAGTTCAAGCAGCATGGAAGGCGCATGGCTGTGACGTAGTGCCATTGCGTCGCCTGCAACCCCAATGCACGCGTGCGGCGGATGCGTGGGCATGGTGCAAGCGCAGCAAATACGCGTCCGCGACTCGCTGCGGACGCTGCAACCGAGGTCGCTGGTACACAAGCACTCGCCCCACCGCACGCTGCGCGGCGCCGTGGCGGAGATTCCCGACCGCAGCTACCAATACGTCAATCAGCGGTCCGGGCATGGATCGCGCAGACGCCTCGGGACTTGTGAGATGTTAGGAGCGCCGGCCGCGCCCGCCGGGCAGCTGCACAGTCGTTTTGCTAGCCGTTTTAGTTGGCTGCCGTGGCCTGGCCACGATAGCGGCCGGCCAAGACGCCCACGCGTTGCACGTAACGCTGGGTCTCGCTGTACGGCGGCACGCCGCCGTAACGGTCCACCGCGCCCTCGCCGGCGTTGTAACCGGCAGCGGCCAGGGTCAGGTCGCCATTGAAGCGCTTCAGCAGCCAGGACAGATACTGCACGCCCCCGCGAATATTTTGCGTTGCATCATAGGCATCGCTGACGCCGAAGCGGCGCGCGGTGCCTGGCATCAACTGCATCAGGCCTTGCGCACCGGCACGACTGAGCGCAAGCGGGTTGTAGGCCGATTCGGCGTGGATGATCGCGCGCACGATCGATTCTTCCACCCCGAACTCGCGCGCCGCCGCTGCGATTTCCTGCTGGTACGCGTTGGTGTTGAGCCGGATCGCACCGAAATTCACCCCGGGCTTGGCACCGCAGGCGTAGCAGGTTTCGATGAAGCTGTAATGGATGGTGCGCAAGCCTTCGATGCTGGCGACCTGGCGCGGACGAGCGCTGGTGTAGTGACGCACGCCGTCCTTCATATAAGAGTAAACCTGCCCGCTGACGACCCGGCGCGGGTTGGTTGCTGCTGGCGCTGGCGGCGTGACGACCGAGACGGACGACTCCGGCAAGGCACGCGGAGCGGGTGCAGAAGCGACCTCGGCAACATGCCGTGGCGGCTGGCTGACCGGCTGACTGATAATGGTGGCGGGCGCGCCGCTGTCGATATTGGCCATGCTGTGCGCAGGGCTGATGGCTAGACGCCCGGCCGAAGGAGATGACGGCAGGCGGCGGGCCGAACGGTCGGGGGTATAGCTGCTGATGACGCTGCAGGTGGCGCCGCTCTGGCGCTTGCTCAGGTAGCTGGTGATGCCGTCAGCGTCGACGCACTTGTACAGCGTGCCGGCGCTGACCGGCGCAGCCGACAACGTGACGAGCATCAGCCCCAGCAATCTTGACATCCCCTTCATGCGCGGAGTGTCCCAGCTTGCCCAGGGCTTGCCAAGTGTCGGCCGGCGTTTGGAGCAGCCAGCAAAGCGCCCTGCGCAGCCGCCAGGCGTGCGGGACCGGTGCTCGAAATCCTCGAGTCTCCATCCCGCACTCCGATGACGAGCGCGCCGCCGGCCACCCGAGGACCGCTCGCGACGGCCTGGTGGCCGACCTCACTGCGGCAGCCGGTCCAGCTGCGTGTGCAACGCGTCCAGTGCCTGGGTCAAGGCGGACCGGGCTTCGGCCGGCGCAATCGCGTCGAACGGCAGGTCCAGCAACAACAGGTTGGCTGCCAGCGCGGGCATGCTCGGCGCCCCAAGACCCAGCCAGCAATGCGCGGGACCATCGGCCTGCAATGCACCCAGCCAGGGCGGGATGCGCGCGGCCAATGCCTGGACCGTGCCGGCCAGACGCACCCGCGCCCGGCACGGAAACGGCGCTTCGCCGATCGCCTTGCGCAAGAGCTGGAGTGGCTCTTCGGGCAATGCACGAGGAGCGAACCGCGCGCCGGTGGCGACCGCCTGATCGATCCGGTCCACGCGCAGGCTGCGCCAGTCCTGGCGTTCGCAGTCCCAGACCAGCAGGTACCAGCACCGCCCGTAGTTCACCAGCAGTGCGGGCTCGACGTTGCGGGTGATGGCCGTACCCGAATGGCGCCGATAGTCCAGCCGCAGCGTGGTCCGATCGCGGCAGGCGGCCGCCAGCTGCGCGAGCAGGCCCGCATCGACCAGCGATTCCGTTTCGGCAGCCGGCATGCTGGCGATGGCGGCATGTGCGGCACTGGCGCGCTGGCCGCTGCGGCGCGGCAGCAGGGGATCCAGTTTGGCCATCACGCGTTCCGCAGCGGCGTCCATCCCGCGCACCGCTGGCGCGGCGGCGCGCAAGGCGACCGCCACGGTCAGCGCCTCGTCCTCTTCCAATAACAGCGGTAATGCCGCACCGCCCTGCCCCAGCCGGTAGCCTCCGCCGCTGCCGGGCGCTGCATGCACCGGGTAACCCGCTTCGCGCAGGCGCTCGATATCGCGCCGCAGGCTGCGCGGATGGATGTCCAAGCGCTCTGCCAGCGCGACACCGGACCAGCTCCGCCCGCCTTGCAGCAGGGAAAGCAGACGCAACAGACGGGCAGCAGTGGAAGCCATCACGCCACCGTATTGCGGACAGAAACTGTCCGCAAGTGGCCCGTAACATCGTGATACCCCGCCCTCACACCACCTGCTTCGCCACCGCAGCCACCCCGGAAGACCGCAATGTCCGACGACCGCCACGTCACCCTCTTCCACAACCCCCGCTCCCGCTCGCGGGGGGTGCTGGTCTTGCTGGAAGAGCTGGGCGCACGCTACAGCCTGCAGCCCATCGATCTGGAGAAGGAACAGCAGCGCACACCGGAATTCCTTGCGATCAACCCGATGGGCAAGATTCCGACCATCGTTCATGGCACCAGCGTGGTCACCGAACAGGGCGCCATCTATCAGTACCTGGCCGAGCTGTACCCGGAAGCCGGCCTATCCCCGGCGCCGGGCGATGCCGACCGCGGCGCCTACCTGCGCTGGCTTGCGTTCTACGGCTCGGCCTTCGAACCGGCAATCATCGACCTTGCGCTCAAGCGCCCCGCCCCGCCCCGCCACGCTCGCTCTCGCCTTATGCCGACGCCGACACGGTGCTGCAGGTGGTCGATGCGCAGCTGGCAAAGGGCGATTACCTGCTGGGCGAGCGCTGCAGTGCAGCCGATGTGCTGTGGGGCGGCGCCTTGGCGTGGATGGTGGACTTGGGCCTGATCGACCCGCCGGCCCCGACCCGCGCCTATATCGCCCGGATGGCCGCGCGCCCGGCAGTGGCGCGCGCCGACGCCGTCAGTGCCGGGCGCGCGCCCGCGGACGGCGCCAGCGCAAGCGGGTAAACTGCGCGGCTCTCTTCCTACCCGCCTGGAATAAGCGCCATGCCCGAGACACCCGTTTCCGACCTGTCCGCGGCCGCTGCCATGGACGCACCCGCCCTGTTGCCCTTGCCCGTCGCGCGCCCATCGGCACCTGCCGTAGTCCGCGGCAAGCTCTATATCAAGACCCACGGATGCCAGATGAACGAGTACGACTCGGCCAAGATGGCCGACGTGCTTGCCGCTTCCGAAGGCCTGGAGCTGACCGATAACCCGGAAGAAGCGGACGTGGTGCTGGTCAATACCTGCTCCATTCGCGAAAAGGCCCAGGAAAAGGTCTTCAGCCAGCTGGGGCGCTGGAAGGCGCTCAAGGCCGGCGGCAAGCCGGTGATCATCGGCGTCGGCGGCTGCGTGGCGTCGCAGGAAGGCGAAGCCATCGTCAAGCGTGCGCCCTACGTGGACCTGGTGTTCGGGCCGCAAACGTTGCACCGGCTGCCGGAACTGATTCGCGCGCGACGCGAATCGGGCAAGTCGCAGGTGGACATCAGCTTCCCGGAGATCGAGAAGTTCGACCGCCTGCCCGAGCCGCGTGCCGAAGGTCCGTCGGCCTTCGTCTCGATCATGGAAGGCTGCTCCAAATATTGCTCGTTCTGCGTGGTGCCCTACACCCGTGGCGAGGAAGTCAGCCGTCCGTTCGAGGACGTGCTGGTGGAAGTGGCGCAGCTCGCGGCGCAAGGCGTGCGCGAGATCAACCTGCTGGGCCAGAACGTCAACGCCTATCGCGGCGCATATGGCGCCGATGCAGGCGAGGCGGCGCAGTATGCCGATCTGGGTCTGTTGATTCGCACCATCGCGCAGATCGACGGCATCGGCCGCATCCGCTTCACCACGTCGCATCCGCTGGAGTTTTCCGATTCGCTGGTGGATGCCTACCGCGACGTGCCGCAGCTGGCCAACTACCTGCACCTGCCGGTGCAGGCCGGCAGCGACCGCATTCTGTCGGCAATGAAGCGCGGCTATACCGCGCTGGAATTCAAGTCGAAGATTCGCAAGCTGCGTGCAGTGCGCCCGGACATCTCGATCAGTTCGGACTTCATCGTCGGCTTCCCCGGCGAGACCGAGGCGGACTTCGAAAAGACCATGAAGCTGATCGAGGACGTGGGCTTCGACCAGAGCTTTTCGTTCGTGTATTCGCGCCGCCCCGGCACCCCGGCATCGGACCTGCAGGACGACACGCCGGAGGCGGTGAAACAGGCGCGTCTTGCGCGCCTGCAGGCGCACATCAACGCGCACGCGGCGAGCATTTCGCAATCGATGGTGGGCAGCGTGCAGCGCGTGCTGGTGGAAGGCCCCTCGCGGCGCGATCCGAACGAATTGACCGGCAAGAGCGAGAACATGCGCCCGGTGAATTTTCCGGGCAACCCGCGTTTGATCGGACAGTTCGTCGATGTGTTGATCACCGAGGCGATGAGCAATTCGCTGCGCGGCCGGATTCAACTGGACGACAGCGCACGATGATGGCGCGTGGGCGCTGCGCGATGCGGCGCCCCTTCAAGCAGGCCAGCCACGCGGCGAAGCGTGTTGCGCGCAATGGTCAAAATTTCGCCACACCTCCGTAGCGCCTTGCAACGCAAGGCCTCGTCTTACTTACCCACAGGCTTTGCCGAATTCGATCCACATCCTGTGTGGACAACCCTGTCGGCACTGGCGATTTTTTCACCAACTCCCCGGCAAACCTTGCGCCAGTAAGCGCGCCGCGTTTTATCCACAGCTTAGTGATGCGTGACTCCACAGCGCTTGTGGAAAACCTGCACGCGTCTGCGGACAGTCGCATCGCCGAGGTGCCGCGCCGCCCGCTGTGTTGGTGGGATCACATGCCGCGCGCTACCCTTTCGCTCCCGCCCTACCGACGCGCACCCAGGTGCGCTGTCCGATCCAACCATGAACGCACCTGCACATCGCGATTTCACCCTGGAACCGGAGGACATCGAGCGCCTGGCCAACCTGGCCGGTCCGTTCGATGCGCATCTGCGCCAGATCGAACTCAAGCTTGGCGTGGAGATCGCCAACCGCGGCAACGTCTTCCGGGTGACCGGACCGGAGCCGGCCATCGCCGCTGCCCAGTCGCTGTTGACCGCGTTGTACGACGAGGCCGCAGCCACGACGTTCGACACGCACGCAATCCACCTGCGGCTCAACGATGCCAACCTCGAGCATGTGGCCGAGCGCGCGTATCAGGCCCAGGATGTGGCGATCAAGGTCAAGCGCGGCACCGTGCGTGGCCGTGGTGCCAACCAGGCCAAGTACCTGCACGCGATCGCCACCCACGACATCAATTTCGGCATCGGCCCGGCCGGCACCGGCAAGACCTTCCTGGCGGTCGCAAGCGCGGTTGAAGCGCTCAACGAATCGCGTGTGCAGCGGCTGATTCTGGTGCGCCCGGCAGTGGAAGCCGGCGAAAAGCTGGGCTTTCTGCCGGGCGATCTCAGCCAGAAGGTCGATCCGTACCTGCGCCCGCTCTACGATGCGCTGTACGAAATGCTGGGCGTGGAAAAAGTGGTCAAGTTGCTGGAGCGCAACGTCATCGAGATCGCGCCGCTGGCCTATATGCGCGGCCGCACGCTCAACGATGCGTACGTGATTCTGGACGAAGCGCAGAACACCACCATCGAACAGATGAAGATGTTCCTGACCCGCCTGGGCTTCGGCTCCACGGCGGTGGTCACCGGCGACCTCACCCAGATCGATCTGCCCAAGCACGTCAAGTCCGGGCTACGCGATGCGATCGAAGTGCTGCGCGATGTGGAAGGCACCAGTTTCACGTTCTTCGAAGCACGCGACGTGGTGCGTCACCCATTGGTGCAGCGCATCGTCACCGCCTACGACAAGCGCGATAGCGCCGTGCTGCCTCCTGCGGCTAACTGACGTGCAAGGCCGCGCCCTCCTGCTTGGGGTGTGGTTGGTACTGGCTTGCCACCAACCTGCGCATGCGCAGGCACGCCAACAGGCCGACACGACCACGCGCGTCATGCTGCGGCAGCAGCTGGCCGCGTCCTGTGTCTCGCTGGCCGGTGCGCAAGCGACCATCCTGTTGGATCGGGCCGAACTGGAACGCCTGGCGTCGGAGACACCTGCAGCCGGTGCGGCGGCGGCCGATGAGGATGCGCGGCGACAGGCGCTGCTAGCCGCAACGCGAGCGCAGGCGCTCCTTGCCGCTACCGGCAAGGCGCACGACCGCTTCGGCTGCGCAGTAGCTCACGATGACAAGGAAAGTGCCGACACGCGCTATCTGGTTGGTCGCTTGCTGGAGCACGGCCAAGCCGCAATCTGGACCCAATCGCCACCGGGTTTCGCGCCGGTCCTGGAGATCAGGCGGGCCGACCCGCACTGCCAGAACGGGCCGATGGGCAGTGCGTTTTATCGTGTTGCCAACGGCGGCGCGCTTGTCCTGGTGCTGGTCGAGTGCGTTCGCTGATCCCGGACCGGGCGGCCAGGACGCACACGCAGGCGTCGCAGCAGGACGCCACTCGCGCGATACTGTCACCTCTGTCTGATCTGAATGCCGGTGTTCCATGACCAAGGGCCCTGTCCGCCTCGACGTTGCCGTCAGCTATGCGCTGCCGCGCGCCGGCCTGCCGTCGGCGGTGAGTTTTCGCAAATGGGTGGCCGCAGCGTTGAAGGGACGCATCCGCGAGGCCGATCTGGCGGTGCGCGTGGTCGACGAGAAGGAAGGCTGCTCGCTCAATCACCACTACCGCGGCAAGGATTACGCCACCAACGTGCTGAGCTTCCCCGCCGAACTGCCGGAAGGCTTGCCCAAGGGCATCAAGATGCCGCTGCTGGGCGACCTGGTGATCTGCGCGCCGGTGGTGGCGCGCGAGGCCGCCGAGCAAGGCAAATTGCTGGCGGCGCACTACGCGCACCTGACCGTGCATGGCACCTTGCACTTGCTTGGCTGGGATCACGAAGACGACAAGGAGGCCGAGGCGATGGAGCAACTGGAGCGCGAGATCCTTGCCGACCTCGGCATCGACGACCCTTACGCAGGAGAACACTGATGCGTTTCTGCATTGCCGGTGCCCTGCTGCTGTTGAGCGTGCCCGGGGCCTGGGCGCAGACCGCACCGGTGCGCCCGGACCTTGCCGCCTTGATCGAATGCCGCCAGCGTATCGGCGATTTCAGCGCATTGGCGCCGGTACTGGCCGACCCGCTCAAGGCGGTGGCGCTGGGCTGGACGCCGCTGGATCAGTCCAACCTGTTCATGACCGAATACACGCTCAACACGCCCATTCGCGTGTTCGGCCACAGTACCAATCACATCGCGTTTTCCGGCGCCAGCATCATGGCGATCCTGGACCTGCCCGATCCGCGCCCGCTGGCCAAGCAACTGGATCTGGAACTGGGCGTGGATAACGCCGAGAAGGTCATGTACGGGCGCGAGCTGGTCAGCGAGGACGCCACCAACCCCAAGACCGGCGAGGCGATGATCGAATCGGTCGTGCTGAGCGTGACCAACGTCAAATCGCACCCGGGCAAGACCGTGGTCGGCTGCGGCTACAGCCTGGACCTGCCCTGAGCCGGGCCAGGCGACGGCGCATCCACAGCGCCTTGCCGGCTTCCTGCTAGACTGACGGCTAACGCCTGGTTTGCCGGGTGCCCTTCCCCGTCACGATGTCCGAAGACGACAGTAGCCAATCCCTAGAAACACCGGAAAAACGCCGTAGCTGGCTCGAGCGCCTCAGCGCTGCCTTCTCTGGCGAACCCCATACCCGCGACGAACTCGTCGCCTTGCTGCGGACCGCCGAACAGGACGGTCTCATCGCCGCAGACACCTTGCGCATGATGGAAGGCGCGATTTCCGTGTCCGAGCTCACCGTGGGCGATGTGATGATTTCGCGCTCGCAGATGGTCTCGCTGCCGGTGGAGGCGCGCTTCATCGACCTGATGAAACAGGTGGTCGAATCGGGCCATTCGCGCTTTCCGGTCCACGGCGAGAACAAGGACGAAGTGCTTGGCATCCTGCTGGCCAAGGACCTGTTGCGCGGCGTGGTGGCCGACAATGGCCCGGGCAACGTGCGCGAACTGCTGCGCCCGGCGGTGCTGATCCCCGAGTCGAAGAAGCTCAACGTCCTGCTCAAGGAATTCCGCCTCTCGCGCAACCACATGGCGATCGTGGTGGACGAATACGGCGGTGTTGCCGGGCTGGTCACCATCGAGGACGTGCTGGAGCAGATCGTCGGCGAGATCGACGACGAGCACGACGATGCCGAGGAAGAGAATTCGCTCATTGCGATCCAGGCCGATGGGCGCTATGTGGTCGATGCGCTGACGCCGATCGAAGACTTCAACGAACGCTTCGGCGCCGAGTTCCCCGACGACGAGTACGACACCGTGGGTGGGCTGGTCACCGATGCGATCGGGCACCTGCCCGAAACCGGCGAAGAGTTGACGCTGGGGCGCTTCGCATTCCGCGTGGCCAAGGCCGATGGGCGGCGCGTGCACGCCTTCCACGTCACCATTCTGCCGCCCGATCCGCAGGACGACGCTTGAACCAGCTGACCCGCAGTGCCTATACGGCGCCGCAGCGTGGTGGCGCCTGGCAGTGTGTTGCCCGCTGGGCACTGCTCCTGGTCACGCTGCTGGTAGCCCCGCTCGCAGTGGCCCAGGCCGTCCAAGGCAATGCCTCGCAGGAAGCTGCCCTGAGCGTTGCACCGGCGCCACGCGTCGGCGTGGTGACCATGCAACCGGGCGAAGTGTTTTTCGAACGCTTCGGCCACGATGCCATCGTGGTGGTCGACCCGCGCACGCAGCAGGCCACCTCGTACAACTTCGGCTTTTTCGACCCGAGCGAGCCGGACTTCGTACCGCGGTTTGCGCGCGGCGAAATGATGTACTACCTGGTCGCGCTGCCGCTGGACGAAGACCTTTCGCAATATCGCGATGCCGGGCGCGGTGTCAGCATCCAGTGGCTGGATCTGCCGCCAGACCAGGCGCGCGCGTTGGCCGACGGTCTGGCGGTGCGTAGCCAACCGGAAAACGCGCGCTACCACTACGATTACTTCATGGCCAACTGCGCCACCATGGTGCGCGACACGCTGGACCGTGCGATGGGCGGTGCGCTCAGGTCGCAGCTGGCTGGTCGTTCGCGCGGCAACACCTTCCGCAGCGAAGCGGTGCGACTGGCCTCCCCTGCGCCTTGGATGTGGCTGGGCTTCGATCTGGGCCTGGGGCCGTATGCAGACCGTCCGCTGTCGCGCTGGGAAGAGGCCTTCGTGCCGATGCGGCTGGCCGACAGCCTGACCCAGGTGCACAACAGCGCCGGTCGCCCGTTGGTGCAATCCACGCAGGTCCTGCTGCCGCATCGCATCGCGCCGGAGCCGGCCGAACAGCCGCGGCACTGGTGGCCGTGGTTGCTGACCGGGCTCCTCGTGGCCGCAGGCGTGCTGGCCCTGGGCCGTAGGCAGCGCCTGCTGGCTGGACTGGCGTTACCGTTCTGGCTGCTGTGCGCCATCGGCGGCGGCCTGCTGGTGTATCTGTGGGGTTTCACCGCGCATCAATCGGCGTGGGGCAACCGCAACCTGCTGCTGGTCAACCCGCTGTGCGTGCTGCTGTGGTTCGGCGGCATACGGCTGCAGCTGGGCCATCGGCCGGGCCGCTGGTTCAACGTGCTGTCCTGGGTGGTGGCGGCCTGCGCGCTGGCGGCGCTGGTGATCCACTGGCTGTCCTTCCAGGCGCAGGACAACCTGCAATGGGTGATGCTGTTGTTGCCGATCCATACCGCACTTGCCATTGCCCTGCGACCGCGTGACCTGCCCGTCCGTATGCGCTGACCCGAGGATGCGCTCATGAACAGCCACGGCCATCATCCGGATAATCCGTCCTGCGTCATCACCTGCGCTTACTACGACGGCGACGGCGAGCGCCACGACATCAGCCTGGAGCACATCAGCGATGTGTTGCAGCGGCCGGATGGCTTCGTCTGGGTGGGGTTGTACGAGCCGCAGGAATCGGTGCTGCGCAAGCTGCAGGACGAATTCGGCCTGCACGATCTGGCGATCGAAGACGCGCTCAAGGCGCATCAGCGCCCCAAGGCCGAAAGTTACGGTAACTCGCTGTTTGTGGTGGTCAACACCGCGCAGCTGGTCAACGAGCGCATCCGCTATGGCGAGACGCACGCGTTCCTGGGAAGGCGCTTCCTGTTGACGGTGCGGCATGGCGCGTCGCTGTCGTACGCGCCGGTGCGGCATCGGGTCGAACGCGAGCCGGCGATGCTGCACATGGGCGCGTCGTTCTGCCTGTATGGCGTTCTCGATTTCGTGGTCGACAATTACCTGCCGATCATGGACGAGTTCCGCGACACGCTCGAACGCCTGGAAAAAGACATCTTCGCCGACGACTACAAGCGCGAGACGGTGGTGCGCCTGTATGAGCTCAAGCGCGAACTCAACAAGATGCGGCTAGTGGTGGCGCCGCTGCAGGACGTGCTCTCGCACCTCAAGCGCAATCCAGGCTCGTTGATCCACGAAGAAGTCGGCATTTACCTGCGCGACGTGCTCGATCACGCCGTGCGCATCAACGATGCCATCGACACCCTGCGCGAGATGCTGGGCACGGCGCTGAGCGTCAACCTGTCGATGGTGACGCTCGCCCAGGGCGAAACCGTCAAGCGCCTCGGCGCGTGGGCCGCCCTGTTGGCAGCCCCCACCTTGATCACCAGTTGGTACGGCATGAACTTCGCCCACATGCCCGAACTCGATGCCCGCTACGCCTACCCCCTGCTGGTCGCCGGCGTCGTGGGTTCGTGCCTGGTGCTGTATCGCCTCTTCAAGCGCGCTAAGTGGCTGTAGGGCCGCGTTGCGGCCGGGAATGGGGAGTTGGGAATCGGGAATTGGTAGAGCGGCTCACAGCGGACTTTGGCCTGAATGCGAAGGGTCTCCTCATCATCCCTTCCCCCGGCAGATCGACGGAACGGCTCTTACGATTCCCGATTCCCTACTCTCGATTCCCGGCTTTCAAGCCACATAAATTGTCTTGACGTTCATGAACTCATGGATGCCGTGCTCGGCCAGTTCGCGGCCGAAGCCGGAGCGTTTGATGCCGCCGAACGGCAAGCGCACATCGCTCTTGACCACCGAGTTGACGAACGCCGCGCCGCACTGCAGCTGCTGCGCAACGCGCTCGCCGCGCTTGGCGTCGGCCGTCCACACGCTGCCACCCAGCCCGAAGGCGGTGTCATTGGCCACGCGCACCGCGTCCGCCTCGTCGGCCACGCGGATGATCGACGCGACCGGGCCGAAGAATTCTTCGTCGTATGCCGGCATGCCGGGGGCGACGTTGTCGAGGATGGTGGCCAGATAACCGGCATGCGAGCCGGCGACCGGTTCGCCGCCCAGCAAAACCTTGGCGCCCTTCGCCACGCTGGCCTGCACCTGCTTGTGCAATTCGTCGCGCAGGTCGGCACGTGCCATCGGCGCCAGCGTGGTGCTGTCATCCTGCGGATCACCGAGAACACGCTTGGCTGCGGCGGCGACAAAGCGCTCGATGAACTGCTCGGCGATCGCGTCCACCACGATGAATCGCTTGGCGGCGATGCAGGTCTGCCCGCTATTGTCGAAGCGCGACTGCACGGCCGACTGCACGGCGTACTCCAGATCGGCGTCTTCCAGCACCACGAACGCGTCGCTACCGCCGAGCTCCATCACGCACTTCTTGAGCTGGTCGCCCGCGTTTGCGGCCAGCGAGCGGCCGGCGCGTTCGCTGCCGGTCAGCGTTACCGCAGCAATGCGGTCATCGCGCAATACATCGGCAGCCTGGTCGTTATCGATATGCAGCACATCGAACACGCCTGGCGGAATGCCGGCGGCGTCCAGCACTTCTTTCATGGCGTCAGCGCAGCGCGGCACATTGCTGGCGTGCTTGAGCAGCGACACGTTGCCGGCCATCAGGCTTGGCGCCAGAAACCGGAATGCCTGCCACAGCGGGAAATTCCACGGCATGACCGCGAACACGCAGCCCAGCGGTTCGTAGCGCACATAGCTGGACTGCGCTTCGGTGGGAATGTCGCGCGGCGCCAGATAGTCGGCGGCGTGTTCGGCGTAATACGCGCAGGCCTGCGCGCACTTGTCGATCTCGGCCAGCGCCTCGCGGCGTAGCTTGCCCATCTCGGCGGTCATGATGCGTTGCAGGTCGTCGCGGCGCGTGGTCAGCTCCTCGCCAATGCGGCGCAGCAAGGCGCCACGCTCGGCCAGCGGCAACGCGGCCCAGGCCGGAAATGCCTTGGCGGAAGCAGCCAGGCGCGCTTTGATGGCAGCGGCGTCCAGGGTTTGCTGGGTGTGCTCGACCTGGCCATTGGCGGGGTTGACGGTGTCGTAGGACATGACGGTCTCCTGTTGCGAGGCGGTCATGCTAGACGCCGGCAAGTTCGGGGCGCGTCACAATCGCCTGAAACTGCTGCAACACTGTGTTCGCAAGGACCGTGGCCGTCAGCCACTTGGTGCGTGCAGCCGCATTGGTTTCCAAGGCAGTTCTGCCGAAAGTCCACCTGCCCGCGTACGCATCTGCACCTCGTGCCCAGCCTGCTGCGCGCTCAGCCTTCGCGTTGCAAGGCCAGTTGCGCATCGCGCAGGCGGCGTTTTTCGCTGCGCGACAGCAGCCACCAGCCGATCAGCGCGGCCACCGACACTGCCAGCACCATCACCGTGGCCAGCGCATTGATCTTCGGGCTGATGCCCAGGCGCACCGACGAAAACACCTTGATCGGCAAGGTGGTGGAACTGGGCCCGGCCAGGAAGCTGGCAATCACCACATCGTCCAGCGACAGCGTAAAGGCCAGCAGCCAGCCCGATGCCAGGGCCGGCGCGATGATCGGCAAGGTGATCTGGAAAAACACCTTCAACGGCGTGGCACCGAGATCCATCGCAGCTTCTTCTAGCGAGCGGTCCAGTTCCTGCAGCCGCGAAGAAATCACCACGGTCACGAACGATACGGTGAAGGTGACATGCGCTACCCAGATCGCCACCGCACCGCGCGGCGCGATGCCGAGCACGCCTCCCATCGACACCAGCAACAGCAGGATCGACAGACCAATGATGACTTCGGGCATCACCAATGGCGCGGTGATCAGTGCGCCGAACAGGGTTTTGCCGGGAAAACGCCGCATGAGCACCATCGCCATGGCCGCCATCGTGCCCAGCACCGTCGATGCGCACGCTGTCCAGAACGCCACCTCCAGGCTGACCCAGGCCGCGTCGAGCAATTGCCGGTCGCGCACCAATTCGCCGTACCACTTGGTCGAAAACCCACCCCACACCGTTGCCAAGCGCGAGGCATTGAACGAGTACACCATCAACAACAGGATCGGCAGGTACAAGAAGCCGAAACCCAGTGCGAGCACGCTGCCGCCGAGCAGGCGCCCACCGCGCGAAGCGCGCATCATGTCAGCCGCCCTTCCAGCTCACGCTGCTGGTAGCGGTGGAAGATCACGATCGGCAGCAACAACAACACCAGCATCACCGTGGCCACGGCCGCGGCCACCGGCCAGTCGCGGTTATTGAAGAACTCGCCCCACAGCACGCGCCCGATCATCAAGGTGTTCGGCCCGCCCAGCATTTCCGGGATGACGAATTCGCCCACCGCCGGAATCATCACCAGCATGCAGCCGGCCACGATGCCGTTGCGCGAAAGCGGCAAGGTGATGCGCACGAATGCCTGCCATGGCCGCGCGCCCAGATCGTAAGCCGCTTCGAGCAGGCGCTGATCGTGCTTGACCAGGTTGGCGTACAGCGGCAACACCATGAACGGCAGGTAGCAGTACACGATGCCGATGTAGGCGGCAATCGGCGTGTACAGCAACTGCAATGGTTGCTTGATCACGCCCAACGCCAACAGCGCCTGATTGAGCACCCCATTGCCATCGAGAATGCCGATCCACGCGTACACGCGGATCAAGAACGACGTCCACGACGGCAGCACCACCAGCATCATCGCCACGTTGCGCGTGGCCAGCGGCAGTCGCGCGATCACGTAGGCCATCGGGTAGCCGATCAACAGCGCCAGTGCAGTGGAGATGGCCGCAATCTTGATCGAACTCAGGTACGCAGCCACGTACTGGCTATCGCGCAGCAAGGCCAGATAGTTGCCCAGATGCAGTTTGAGGCTCACCGCACCGTCTGCCGCAACCGCCAATAGCGGCGTATACGGCGGCATCGCGGTGGCGCGCTCGGCGAAGGAAATCTTCAGCACGATCAAGAACGGAATCGCGAAGAACACCAGCAGCCACAGATACGGTGCGGCGATCACGCCCCAGCGTGCGCCCGGCAACCCGCGTACGAACACGCGCTTCATGCGGTGAGCACCACGCCGTCGTCTTCGCCCCACCCTACCCACACGGTGTCGCCCCAGGTCAGCGATTCGCTGGCCCAGCGCTGGCGATTGGCGAAATTGGCCATCAGCTTGACTCCGCTGGGCAAGCGCACGTGGTACACCGAATGGCTGCCGAAATAGGCGATGTCTTCGATCACGCCACGCGCCTTGTTGCAGGCCTGCGCCGGCTCGTCCTTGCCGATCGCAAGCTTTTCCGGGCGCAACGCGAACGCCACCGCCTGCCCTTCGAAGCCGGTGATGCCGTGGCCGATGCGGATGCAGGCATCGAACGCAGGCGTCTTCAAGGTGACGTATTGCGGCTGGTCTTCGACGATGATTGACTCGATCAGATTGACCGAGCCGATGAACTCGGCCGCAAACCGGTTGGCCGGCTGTTCGTAGATTTCATCGGGCGTGCCGACCTGCTGGATCCAGCCCTGGTCCATCAGCGCGATTCGGGTGGCCATGGTCATGGCCTCTTCCTGATCGTGGGTGACCATGACGCAGGTCACGCCGGAGGTTTCGATGATGTTGACCAGTTCCAGCTGCATCTGCGAGCGCAGTTTTTTATCCAGCGCCCCCATCGGTTCGTCCAGCAACAGCAGCTTGGGGCGCTTGGCCAGCGAGCGCGCCAGCGCCACGCGTTGCTGCTGCCCACCGGAGAGCTGGTGCGGCTTGCGCTTGGCCAGCGCGCCAAGGCGCACCAGCTCGAGCATCTCACCAACGCGGGTGGCGATCGCAGCCTTGGGCAAGCCTTCCTGCTTCAGCCCGAAGGCGATGTTCTGCTCCACGCTCATATGCGGAAACAGCGCGTACGACTGGAACATCATGTTGATCGGGCGTTCGTACGGCGGCAGCGCATCGATGGGTTGACCATCCAGGACGATGCGCCCCTTGGTCGGCCGCTCGAACCCGGCAAGGCAGCGCAACAGCGTGGATTTGCCGCTGCCGGAACCACCGAGCAATGCGAAGATCTCGCCCTTGCGAATCTGCAGGCTGACCTCGTCGACCGCAACGAAGCCGTCAAACTCCTTGCGAACCGCGTCGATGCTCAGGTAGCCGCTGTCGCCAGCGGTGAAGTGGGGTTGCGGAGTGGCCTCGGGGGATGCCATTGAACCTCTCGATTGCGCAATGCGTACGCCACAACGGCGACTGCCGACCATGATGGCAAAACCCGGACGCGGCCGCCGCATGGGCTGGCGCGTCACAGATTGCCTTGCCTACTCTCAGCGCGCGGCCTGCGCCGGTTCGCTCCAGCCCAGCCCCAGGCTCTTCTGCAGGGCCACGTAATTCACCAGCAACTGCACCTGCGCCTGCGCGGCGGCGTCCTGCGCCGACAACTGCTGGCGCTGCACATCCAGCAGATCGATCGATGAGGTGGCACCGGCATCGCGACGCTGCTGCATCAGCCCGGCCGAGCGCGTGGCCGAGGCTTCGGCCTGGCGTGCGACCACCAGTTGCCTGCGTGCCGAACCGAAGCGCGCCAATGCCGAATTGGCATCCTGCAACGCAGCCAGCACGGTCCCTTCGTATGCTGCGGTACGACCGGCATTGCCGGCGCGCGCCTGCTCCACCTGCGCGCGGGTCTTGCCGAAATCGAAGATCGACCAGCGCAGCATCGGCACCGCCAACGTGGTCCGCGCATCGGAATTGAAATCGCTCGGCGAGCCGGCGACCCAGGTCAGCCCCCCCAGCAGACTCACCTGCGGGAAGTAGCCGTTCAACGCCTCGCCGATCTGCGCGCTGGAGGCGGCCAGCTCGCGCTCGGCCTTGCGCACGTCCGGGCGCCGCCGGATCAACGCGCCGGCATCGTCCACGCGTACCTGTGTCGGCAGCATCGGCAAGGGCTGCGGCGCGCTGAGCTGCGCATCCAGCGCACCGGGCTCGCGCCCGACCATCAACGCTAGCTGGTCCAGCGCTTCTTGCGATTGCATTTCCAGCGGCAGGCGCTGGGCTTGCTGCTGCTGCACCTGGGTGGCGATCTGCTCGACCTGCAGGTCCGAGGCAACGCCCTGCCCGCGGCGTTGCTGTACCAGCTGCAGCGACTGTCGGATCTTGTCCAGGTTGGCATCGGCAATGGCCAGCCGCGCCTGCAAGCCGCGGTAATTGAGATAAACCTGCCCGACTTCGGCGGCCAGCTGCACCTGCGCATCGGCCAGCTCGGCTTCGGAGGCCTGTGCCTGCGCCAGCGCGCCTTCGGCGGCGCGACGGCGGCGGCCGAAGAAATCCAGCTCCCAGCTGGCATCGAAACCGGCGCTGTAGATCTCGGTCTTTTCCAGATCCAGCGCCTGGCTGCCGGCCGCCGGCGGTTGGCCGGGTTGGCCCTGTTGCAGCCCGCCGAGCGTATCGACGATGGTTTGCGGCGGCTCGGCGTAGGCATACACCGCGCTGGCGTTGAGTTTGGGCAAGCGTTCGGCGCGGCGTTGCTGGGCCAGCGCGCGGTTGGCGCGCAATCGCGCCTGCGCCGCGCGCAGGTTGGGGCTATCGGCCAATGCCTGGGTGACCAACTGGGTCAGGAGCGGGTCGTGCAGTTCCTCCCACCAATGGTTCAACGGTGCGGCGGCGACCACGTCCGCGCCGCTGGCGCGATGCAGGGTGGGTGCTTGCATCGCCGCGTCGGCAACCGCTGGCGGCTTGGTGTAGTTGGGGCCGAGCATACAGCCGCCAAGCAGCAGCGTGCTCAACGCCGCAGCCAGCGGCATGCGAATCAGGCGCATGGAATCAGTGCATTGCAAGGTGCGCCCCCTTGGGTAACGGCTTGAGCAAAAAGGCCAGCGGAATCGTGCAGACCACGATCACGCCGAAGATCCAGAACAGATCGCTATAGGTCATCACCAGGGCCTGCTGTTGCACGACGCGGGCGAACTGGGCGATCGAGCGGGCGGCGGCCTCGCCGCCGGCGCTGCCCTGCATCTGTGCGGTCAGGCCGGCCAGCGCCTCCTGCGCGCGGCTGGCGTTGGCGGTGATCGAGCTGCCGATGGTTTCGGTGTGGAAGGTCATGCGGCGCTCCTGAAAGGTGGAGATCAGCGCCAGCCCGACCGAACCGCCCAGGTTGCGGCCGGCGTTGAACAGGCCCGAGGCATCGCCCGCCAATTCCGGCGGCACCGACGAGATCGCCGCCTGGTTGAGCGACATCATCGCCAATGCCAGGCCGCAGCCCTGCAGCAGCTGCCCGGCGACGAAGTGCGTGCCCACGGTGTCGGCAGTCAGCGACAGATTGACGAAGCAGGCAGCGGCAAAGCAGATCAGCCCGGCTATCACCAGGATGCGCACGTCCACCGTTTCCAGCAGCTTGGGCATCATCGGCATCAGCAACACGGTCGGCAGGCCAGACAGCAGCAACACGTATCCGGCCTGCTCGGTGTTGTAGCCGGAGATGACCGCCAGGAACTGCGGAATCATGTACATGACGCCGAACAGGATCATGCCCACCGCCATCACCATGATGAAGACCGCGCCGAAGCTGCGCTGCAGCAGCAGCGACAGCCGGATCACCGGAGGGCGCCGCCGGAACTGGCTGATCACCAGGGCGATGAATCCGCTCAGCGCCATCAGGCTCAGCGTATTGATCTCGCTGGACTCGAACCAGCGCTCGCGCTGGCCTTCTTCCAGCACCACGGTCAGCCCGCCCAGGCCGGCCGTCAACCCGTAGATGCCCAACCAATCGGCATTGAGCAGACCGGCCCAATCGCCCTTTTCATGCCTGAGGCCGAGCAGCAACAACGCCACCAGGCCGACGCAGATCGGCACGTTGATGAAAAACGCGTAGTGCCAGCTGACATTTTCGGTCAACCAGCCGCCAAGCAGCGGGCCGATCACCGGGCCCATGATCACGGTCATGCCGAACAAGGCGGTGCCCATGGTCTGCTGGCTGGGCGGCAACCGCGTGGCGACGATGGTCAGCGCAGTCGGAATCAGCGCGCCACCGGCCAGGCCCTGCCCGACGCGGCCGATGATCATCATCGACAGCGATGTCGACAGCCCGCACACCACCGAGAACGCGGTGAACATCACTGCACAGATCAGCAGGAAATTGCGAAGGCCCAGCGTGCGCACGAACCAGCCGGTCAGCGGGATCATGATGATCTCGGCCACCAGGTAGGCAGTGGAAATCCAGGTACCTTCGGTGCCGCTGGCGCCGACCTCGCCCTGGATGGTGGGCAGCGCGGCGTTGACGATGGAAATATCCAGCGTCGCCATGAACGAGCCGATGGTGCCGGCCAGCACCGCCAGCCAGGCGCCCGGCTCGGCCTTCTCGCGCTGGGCGCTGCCGCCGGCACGCGGGCCGGTGGCGGCCGCTGCACTCATCGCGCGCGCTCCTGCTCCTGCACGCGGTCGGACTCTTCTTCGGCACGCTGCTTGGCGTCCTTGGCCGAACGCGTGTCCACGGTGACCTCCACCGACATGCCCGGCACCAGCACCTTGCGCGCCTCTTCACCGGCCAGCACACGAATGCGCACCGGAACGCGCTGTACCACCTTGGTGAAATTGCCGGTGGCGTTTTCCGGCGGCAGCAATGCGAACTGCGAGCCGGTGCCCGGCGACAGGCTCTCGACCTTGCCGTGCAGTTTTACGCCCGAAAGCGCATCGACCTCGATCTCGGCCGGCTGGCCGGGACGCATCAGGCCGACCTGGGTTTCCTTGAAATTGGCAACCAGATACAGCGATTCCTGCGGCACGATGGTCATGGTGCGGGTGCCGGCGCCGAGGAACTGGCCCACCTGCACGGTCTTGTCGCCAACCCGGCCGTGGATACGGCTGGTCAGACGGGTGTCTTCCACCGCCACCCGCGCCTGGTCGGCATCGGCGGTGGCCTGTTTCACGCCGGCCTGCGCCTGTTCCAGTTGCGCGCGGCTGGCCTGGATCTGGCTCTCGCCGGCCTTGGCCTGCGCCTGCGCGGCGTCGTACTGGGCGCGCGCGCGCGCCAGGTCGTGCTGCAGGCTTTCCTGGTGTTCGTGGGTGTCCGCGCCGGAGGCGGCCAACGGTGCGAAGCGCTTCACTTCGGCCTGGGCGAACTTGAGGCTGGCAGCGGCCGCGGTCACCTGGGTGCGCGCCTGCAGCAGCGCCGATTCCTGCGCGGAGACATTGGCAGTAGCAGCGACGATATCGGCCTGACGTGCGGCAATGGCGGCTTCGGCCTGCTGCAGGGTGGCCTGGTAGGTGCGGTCGTCGATCTGCAGCAAGGGCTGGCCGGCCTCCACGATCTGGTTGTCGCTCACCAGCACCTTGGTCACGTAGCCGCTGACGCGCGGTGCCACAGCCACCGAATCGGCCTGCAGATAGGCGTTGTTGGTGTCCTGCATGTAGCGGCCCTTGATCAGGTAATAGGCCAGCCATACCACCAGCAGGATCAGCACCAGCACCCCGACCAGGATCAGCGTCCACTTCACCCTGGGGTTCTTCAACGGCGAGGGCTTGGGCGCCTCCTGCTCGTCTCGCGCGCCTGCGCCCTGCGCATCCGTGGCCGAGGACTGGCCGTCATTGGACTGATGGTCGTGGTTACTCAAAAGGATGCGTCCTGTGTGATGGGCGAGGCGCGCCACGCAGCGGCCGTCTCGGCGGCGTCGGCAACGGCGGCGCAACCATACAATTATTTGAACTGCCCGGTACAGATTGCGTGATGACCCGGTCGGCCGGCCATCGGCCTACCAGGTCCCGATGGTGCCGTCCCGACGCCGTGCGCTGGGCACGCGGAATGGGCCGTCGTACCAGGCAGCACGGCGCTCGAGCGCAGCACCCGCCGTCAACGCCGCAGCTCAATGCCCGGTCTTGATCTCGGTCCACAGCCGCGTGTACAGCCGGTCCACTTCCGGCGGATTGATCGCGTAGGTGAACATCTTGGCGGTCACTTCCGGCGGCGGGTAGATGGTGGGGTCGTTGCGAATCGCCGCATCCACCAACGGCGTGGCGGTGCGCACCGGGTTGGCGTAATGGATGAAATTGGTATTGGCCGCGGCCACGTCCGGCTTCAACAGATAATTGATGAAGGCATAGGCGTTGTCCGGGTGCTTGGCGTCCTTGGGAATGGCCAGCATGTCGAACCACTGCGGCGCACCTTCCTTCGGAATGGCGTAGGCCACCTTGATGTTGTTGCCGGCTTCCACGGCACGGTCGCGCGCCTGGATGATGTCGCCCGACCAGCCCACCGCCAGGCAGGTATTGCCGTTGGCCAGCGAGGTCACGTACTGGCTGGAGTGGAAGTTCTGCACGTACGGGCGAATGGCCTTGATCAGCGCGGCAGCTTTTTCGATCTCGGCCGGCGCCGTGCTGTGCGGATCGAGCCCGAGATAATTGAGCGCAATCGGAATCATGTCCGACGGCGTGTCCAGGATGGTCACGCCACAGTCCTTGAGTTTGGACAGATTCTCCGGCTTGAACACCAGGTCCCAGCTGTTGGCGACGTCGGTATTGCCGAAGATGGCCTTGAGCTTGTCGACGTTGTAGCCGATGCCGGTGGTGCCGATCATGTACGGCACGCCATAGGCGTTGTTCGGGTCTTGCGCGGCGATGCGGCGCATCACGTCCGGATCCAGATTGACCAGATTGGGAATCTTGCTCTTGTCCAGCGGCAGGAAGACGCCGGCCTGGATCTGCCGGCCGAAGAAATTCAGCGTGGGCACCACCACGTCGTAGTCGCTGCCGCCGGCCAGCAGCTTGGTTTCCACCATTTCGTCGCTGTCGAAGACGTCGTAGGTGACCTTGATGCCGGTGCTCTTTTCGAACGCGGGAATGGTGTCTTCGGCGATGTAATCGGAATAGTTGTAGACGTTGAGCACCTTGGCCTGCGCGTCGGTCTTGCCGGGCGCGCCAGCGCCGCCGCAGCCGGACAACAGGGTGATGGGCAGCGTCAGGGCGAGCAGTCGCAGCGTCATGTGGGTCTCCAGGCAGCGCGATGGGGCGGCCGGTGTCGAATCCGGGCTCTTCCCAGCCTACCCACCACGCCCGGATTTGCCCAGCGCAGCGAGGCCGGCACAGACAGGCCTTGCCGGCTGGCGAGCGCGGCAGCCGCCGCGATGGCACCGATGTGTGCGCATGCTTGGTCGTCCTCGTCCTCGTCGCGGCCCGCTGCGGTGCGGTGGAACCGGTTGTGCGGGAGCTATCGGCCCAGCGCCTGCGCAGTGTCGTCCAGCGCGGCCCAGGCCTTGTCGAACAGTTCGTCGACCTGCGCGCGGGTGATGATCAACGGTGGCGACAGCAGCATGGCATCGTAGGTCGCGCGCAGGATCAGCCCGCGGCGCAGCGCGAAATCGCGGCACAGCGCCCCGACCCGCCCGCGCCCCGGGAAATACGCACCGCGACGCTGTTTGTCCGGCACCAGTTCCAGCGCCCCGACCAACCCGGCGATGCGTGCCTCGCCCACCAACCGATGCTCGCCCAGCGCGGCCCAGCGCTGCGCCAGGTAAGGCGCAACCTGCGTGCGCGCGGTCTCCACAATGCCCTCGTCCTGCAGCAGGCGCAGGTTTTCCAGCGCCACCGCCGCGCACACCGGGTGCCCGGCATAGGTGCCACCGTGCGCCAGCTCGCCGCCTTGGCTCTTGAGCACACCGGCCACGCGGTCGTTGAACATCGCCGCCGCCAGCGGGATGTAGCCGGAGGTGATGCCCTTGGCCAGGGTCATCACGTCGGGCTGGAAGCCGAAATACTCCGCACCGAACCACTCGCCGGTGCGGCCGAAGCCGCAGATCACTTCGTCGGCAACCAGCAGGACGTCGTAGCGCCGGCAAATCCGCTCGATTTCCGGCCAGTAACTGCGCGGAGGGATGTAGGCGCCGATCGCGCCCATGATCGGCTCGCCGATAAAAGCGGCGACGTGATCCGGCCCGAGCTGCAGAATCTTGTCTTCCAGACGACGCGCCGCCAGCACCCCGTAGTCCTCCGGATCCATCCCCCCGCCATCGCCGAAGTGATATGGCGGTGCGATATGGTGGATATCGGCAATCGGCAACCCGCCCTGCTGGTGCATTCCCTTCATGCCGCCCAGGCTGGCGCCGGCCATGGTGGTGCCGTGATAGCCATCATGGCGGCCGATGAAGATGCATTTTTGCGGCTGCCCCTGCACGGTCCAGAAATGCCGCACCAGGCGCAGGATGGTGTCGTTGGCCTCCGATCCGGAGTTGGCGAAGAACGCATGATTCAAATCGCCCGGCGCCAACTCCGCCAGCTTGGCCGCCAGCTGGATGGTGGGTTCGGTGGTGCACTGGAAGAAGCTGTTGTAGTACGCCAGCTGCTCCATCTGCCGCGCCGCGGCCTGCGCCAGTTCCTTGCGCCCATAGCCGACATTGACGCACCACAATCCGCCGAACGCATCCAGCAACTGGTTGCC
Organism: Xanthomonas sp. NCPPB 3569; assembly: GCF_041475645.2. NCBI lineage: Bacteria > Pseudomonadati > Pseudomonadota > Gammaproteobacteria > Lysobacterales > Lysobacteraceae > Xanthomonas > Xanthomonas sp. NCPPB 3569. The sequence continues at coordinate 1,381,406 of NZ_CM192969.1, read as the reverse complement.
ATCGGCATCCCACACGTACATGCCCTCACCGCGCGTCAGGATGCGCGTACCCTTCTGCGCCAGTGCCGCGTTGTCGTTGAACGGATGCAGATGATGGGCGGCATCGAGCTGCTGCAACGCCTTGAGCACCGAAGGATCCACGACCTGCTCCGCGCGTGAGGGGTTACAAGCATACCCAGGCCCTGTCGCCGGACCGTGGACGGCCTTGCAAAACGCCCCGCCACTTCCTTGCACGCCCGATGCACAGGTGGGCCGCAAGAACTTGCCCTGCCACCGACGTCGCCCTCATCCGCCCCTCGCGCACCTTCGCTCCATGAAGGAGGCCAATGTCCCGATGGAAGAAGGAAACATCTGGCGACGTAAACGGCCTGCACATTTCGACCGCACTTTCGGCATCCTGCCCAGCACTGCCTGGCCTGCACATGGCATCGCCGCACCTCCGTGCGTTGCGCAAGGCAGCGCTTGCCCTGCATTGCATTGCCCTGCTCTGCCTTGTCCTGCTTTGCTTTGCTTACGCTTTTCCGGGGCCCCATACCGCTGCGGCAAGGCCGGCAGATACGACCCGAAGGGCGGCGCGCATGGATGCGCAACGTTTTTGTAAGGGACATGGATGTCCCTTACAAAAATTTCTGCCGGACTTGCGCACCCGCAGCGCCGAAGGCGCGCAGGGCGCGAGGACGGGGTGTGCTTTCTTTTTGGTTACTTTTTCTTTGCACAAGCTAAAGAAAAAGTAACTCGCGCCCGAAGGGCGTGAAAGCCCTGCTTTTGGCTCAACTATCCAGAACAATTCCAAAGAAACGTGAAAGCTATGCTTAAAATTTGCCCCCCAAAAAACGCGCAAGCACTGATCACGCCACGCCTCAACATCGCCCAGCGCCGTACCCTCATCGCCCTTCGGGCACCTTCTCCCCCATAAAGGAGGACAATGTCCCGGCGGGAGAAGGGAAAAACCTGGGCTCTCGACGGAACAAGGGAAGCGCCCGGCACCGGCCTCAATCACGCCGCTCACACGTTCAACAACAAGAACTCCCGTTCCCACGAACTGATGACCCGGAAAAACGTTTCGTATTCCTTCCGCTTCACCGAGATGTAGGCACGCACGAACCGCCGCCCCAACATCTCTTGCAACGCCTCGCAGCCTTCCAGCTCATCCAGCGCCTCGCCCAGCGAGCGCGGCAAATCGTAGCCTTGCTCCTTGCCATTGCTGCTGATCGGCGCGGTCGGTTCGAGCTTTTCGCCAATGCCCAATAACCCGCACGCCAGCGTCGCGGCCATCGCCAGATACGGGTTGGCGTCGGAGCCGGCGAAGCGGCTTTCCACCCGCATGTTCTGTGGCGCATCGATGGGCACGCGCAGCCCGCAGGTGCGGTTGTCGAAGCCCCACAGCACATTGCTCGGCGACACCTCGCCGAACATCAACCGCCGGTATGAATTGACGTTGGGTGCCAGCAGGCCCATCGCCATCGGAATGTATTTCTGCAAGCCGCCCAGATAATGCGCGAACGTATCGCTGAAACCGCCCTCGCGCTTGCCGCTGAACACGTTCTTGCCGGTGCCGGCATGCAGCAGGCTCTGGTGGATATGCATCGCACTGCCTGGCTCGGTTTCCATGGGTTTGGCCAGGAACGTGGCATACACACCGTGCCGCAGCGCGGCTTCGCGCATGGTGCGCTTGAACAGGAACACCTGGTCCGCGCGCGACATCGGGTCGGCATGGGTGAAGTTGACTTCCAACTGCGCGGCGCCGGATTCGTGGATCAGCGTGTCCACGTCCAGCTCCATCGCATCGCAATAGTCGTACATCAGGTCCAGGATGGGGTCGAACTCGTTGACCGCATCGATCGAATACGACTGCCGTGCGGTTTCCGGGCGCCCGGAGCGCCCTGCCGGCGGCAGCAGCGGGAAGTCGGGGTCGGTGTTTTTCTGCACCAGGAAGAATTCCAGCTCCGGCGCCACCACCGGTTGCAGCTTGGCCTGGGCGTAGGCGTCCAGCACGCGGCGCAGCACGTTGCGCGGGGCAAGTTCGTGCGGCTGACCATCCTTGGTATAGCAGTCGTGGATGACCTGCGCGGTGGGGTCGGCCGCCCATGGCACCATGCGCACGGTGCTGGCATCCGGGCGCAGATGCATGTCCGAATCCGACGGTGAGGTCAGCGCGTAATAATCGTCGGGGAAATCGCCGGTCACGGTGGTGGCGAAGATGCCTTCCGGCAGGCGCGTCCCGTAGTCATGCGAGAACTTGTCGGCAGGAATGATCTTGCCGCGCGCGTTGCCGGTGATGTCCGGCACCAGGCATTCCACCTCGGTGATGCTGCGCTCTTTCAGCCAGCGGCGCAGCGCGCTCTCCGGCTGCGTGGACGTGGTTTTGCGCGAACGTGTGCGGATGGACATGCAACCTCACTTGCCGCGTCGCGCGGCGTATTGGCGACAGGCCTCGCCGAAGGCCTGAAAGATGGCACGGTAGAACGGATGCTGTGTGACACGCCATTCCGGATGCCACTGCACCGCCAGCAGAAAGCCGGGGCCCGGGCCGCGGAATGCTTCGATCAGGCCGTCCGGCGCGGTAGCTTCGACCAGCAGGCCCTGAGCCAGTGCGGCAATGCCCTGCCCGTGCAGGGAATTGACCCATACCTGGGCGCTATCGCTCATGCCCGCCAGCCAGCCGCCGGGATGCAGGTGCACCACATGCGCGGGGCCATATTGCGCGTCTACGGGTGTGCTGCGGTCTTCCCGGTGATCGGCCAGGCCGGGCACGTCGTGCACGCGCTGATGCAGGCGCCCGCCCAGCGCCACGTTGACCTCCTGCAGCCCGCGGCAGATCGCCAGCACCGGCAGTCCAAGCGCAAGCGCCTGCGGGATCAGCGCAAGGCTGGTGGCATCGCGCGCCGGATCGTGCGGGTTGCCTTCCCAGCTGGGCTCGTCGCTGTAGTGATGCGGCTCCACATTGCTGACCGCTCCGGTCAACAACAGCCCATCCAGCCGCTCCAGCCACGCGCCCGCATCCAATGCCGGCTGCAGGCTGGGCAACAGCACCGGCATCGCGGCGGCTGCCTCGACCACCGCGCGGATGTACTTCTCGCCGGCGGCCAGGAACGGATGAGGCCCTTGCAGGATGCGATCGGTCGGCAGGCCGACCAGCGGAACGACAGCCATGCGCGAAAATCCGATACGTTCGGTGGAACGTCGATACGCTCGACGTTACCGCGCCACTGCCGGCATTGCCAAGCGCGCCACTGCGCTTGCGATTACTCACGCGCGCTTTGCTACGCTGCGCGGCGACTTCGCAGGTGTTGCCCATGGCTTCCGAGAACTCCATCGCCTCCCTGCCCGCTGCCGATGCAGATACCCTCTCTCGCATCGCCGGGTGCGAGTCTGTCGACCTGTTATTGCCCGACACCAATGGCGTGCTGCGCGGCAAGCGGGTGACCGCCGATGCGCTGGGCAAGGTATATCGCGACGGTGTGTGCCTGCCGATGTCGCTGATCGCCACCGACATCACCGGCAACACGGTGGAAGAAACCGGGCTTGGCTATGCGATCGGCGACGCCGACCGCATCTGCCGGCCGATCGAAGGCTCGCTACGCCCGGTGCCCTGGGCGCCACGGCCGATGGCGCACCTGCTGTTGGCGATGCATACCCCCGAAGGCGGGCTGTTCGACGTTGCCCCGCGTGCAGTGTTGCAGCGCGTGCTGCAGGGGTTTGGCGCACTCGGCCTGACCCCGGTCATCGCAGTGGAACTGGAGTTCTATCTGTTCGATGCGGTCGCCGATGCACAGGGGCGACCGCAGACCCCGCGCGACCCGATCACCGGTGAACGCAGCGACAGCACGCAGGTGTATTCACTGCAGGACCTGGACGACCAGCGCGGCTTCACCGATGCGGTCACCGCCGCGTGCCGGCAGCAAGGCATTCCGGCCGACACCGCCGTGGCCGAGTACGCGCCCGGCCAGTTCGAAATCAATCTGCAACACCGTGCCGATGCAGTGGCCGCCTGCGACGAGGCGATGTTGCTCAAGCGCACCATCAAAGCCATTGCGCAGCAGCAGGGCAAGCTGGCCAGTTTCATGGCCAAGCCTTTCCCCGGCCAGGCCGGCAGCGGCCTGCATCTGCATGTGAGCCTGCTCGATGCCGCCGGGCACAACGTGCTGGCCAGTGCCGCCGACGTGCCTGCGCAGCCGCTACGCCACGCCATCGCCGGGCTGCAGCGGCATGCCGACGCCTCGCTCTTGATGTTCGCCCCGCATGCCAACAGCTATCGCCGCTTCGTCAGCAATGCGTTCGTGCCGCTGGATGCGAGCTGGGGCTTCAACAACCGTACCGTGGCGCTGCGCATCCCGCACAGCGATGCGCACAATACCCGGATCGAACACCGCATTGCCGGCGCCGATGCCAACCCGTATCTGGCCGCTGCAGCCGTGCTGGCGGCGATGCTGGACGGCCTGCGGCAGCCGGCCGAACCCACCGCGCCGGTCACCGGCAATGCGTACGCGCAGTCGGCGTTCATCCCGCGCAGCTGGCAAGGCGCGGTGGATGCGTTCCTCGGCAGCGACTTCATCGCCGAACAGTTCGGCACGCAGTTCCAGCACGTATTCGGCCAGCAGAAGCAACGCGAGCTGCTCGACTACCAGGCGCAGGTCCCCGACCTGGATTACGCGCGGTACCTGCGCACCGTGTGATGGCCTACCCGCACGCGCCACTGCCGCACGGCGATTCACCGGGCAACGGGTATCCGGACAGCTGGTACGCACGCAGCACGCCGGCCCTGCCACAACAACCGCGCCTGCAAGGCGCCGAGCACGCCGACGTCTGCATTCTCGGCGGTGGCTATACCGGCCTTGCCGCCGCGCTGGCGCTGGCCGAGGCCGGTTACGCCGTCATCGTGCTGGAAGCCCGGCGCGTGGGCTGGGGGGCGTCCGGGCGCAATGGCGGCCAGGCCATCGTTGGCTACGGGTGCGAGCAGGAAACGCTGGAAGCGCTGGTCGGCAACGACGATGCTCGCCTGTTGTTCGATTTTTCGCGCGACGGCATGCGCCTGCTGCGCGAGCGCATCGCGCGTCATGCCATCGCCTGCGACTGGCGCGACGGCCACGCGCATGTACCGCTGAAGCCGCGTCAGGTGCGGGCGCTGCAACAGGGCATCGTGCGCATGGCCGAACGCTACGACTACCCGCTGCAATGGTGGGACCGCGCACGGACCCGCCAGGTGCTGGACAGCCCGCTATACCTGGGTGCCATGTTCGACCCCGCCAGCGGCCATCTGCAGCCGCTGGCCTATGCGTTGGGCCTGGCGCGAGCCGCGCTGGCCGCCGGCGTGCGCATCTACGAAGACTCGGCCGTGACCAGGCAGCAGCCCGGGGAGCGCGTGGTGATGCATACCGTCCACGGCAACGTGACCGCCGCGTTCGGTGTGATCGCCGGCAACGCCCTGCTGCGCGGCATCGCCCCGACGCTGGAACAACGCATCATGCCGGTCGGCACCTATGTCGGCGCCACGCCACCGCTGGGCCAGGCGCGTGCACGCGCCCTGATCGCCAACGACATGGCGGTGGCCGATACCAACTGGGCACTGGATTACTATCGGCTCAGTGCCGATCACCGTTTGCTGTTCGGCGGGCGCGCCAGTTACTCCTCGCGTCCGCCTGCGGGCTTGCAGCGCCTGATGACCCAGCGCATGCACACGGTGTTCCCACAGCTGCACGATGTGCCGCTGGAAACGCTGTGGGGTGGCTACGTGGACATCTCGCGCAACCGTGCGCCGCACTGGGGCCGGCTGGCGCCCAACCTGTACTTCGCACAGGGCTTTTCCGGGCACGGCGTCGCGGCCACCGGGCTGGCCGGCCAGGTCATTGCCGAGGCCATCGCCGGCCAGAGCCGGCGCCTGGACGTGTTCGAACGCATTCCGCACCGCCCGTTCCCCGGCGGGCAGCGGCTGCGGACCCCGCTGCTGGTGGCGGCGATGAGCTGGTATCGGCTGCGCGATGCGCTGTGGTGAGCGCCCCGCTTTGGAACGTGGTGCTCAAGTTTTGGCGAGCAGGGCCGTTAGCTGACCTGACGGTTCGATCCAGATGGCCAGCCGATGTCTCCAGGTACCCTACATCGCAATAGTGAAAGTGCAGTCCTGCCGCAGCGCGTGCTGTTGGTGGAGAACTCGCGCACGTTCACCAGCATGCTGCGCGAAGCCATCGAGCAACGCGTGGAACTTCCGGTCACGGTCGTCTCGACACTGGCCGAAGCCGCGCGCGTGCTCGACGAAGAGGACGGCTGGTTCCTGGTCCTCACCGGCCTGGTGCTGGTGGACGGCGACCGCGACAAGGTCGTGGAATTCTTTCTCTCGCGCAAACTGCCCACCGTGGTGGTCAGCGGCGTGTACGACGAAGACCTGCGCCAGCGCGTGCTGCAGCAGCAGATCATCGACTACGTGCTGAAAAATGCACCGGGCAGCATCGAATACCTGGCATGGCTGGTGCAGCGCCTGGAGCGCAATCGCCGCATCGCCGCCCTGGTGGTGGACGACTCGCTGTCGGCACGCACCTATGCGGGCGCGCTGCTGTCGATGTACGGCTACCGCGTGGTACTGGCGGCCGACGGCGCTGCCGGGCTGGACGCGATCGAACGCGATCCCGGCATTCGCCTGACCATCGTCGACCAGGAAATGCCTGGGATGGATGGCGTGGAATTCACCCGCCGGCTGCGCGCGATCCGCTCGCGCGACAAGGTGGCGGTGATCGGCATTTCCGGCAATAGCGATTCGTCGCTGATCCCGCGTTTCCTGAAGAACGGCGCCAACGACTTCCTGCGCAAACCCTTCTCGCGCGAAGAATTCTTCTGCCGCGTGTCGCAAAACGTGGACCAGCTGGAATTGATCGGTACGCTGCAGGATCTGGCCACCCGCGACTTCCTCACCGGCCTGCCCAACCGCCGCTATTTTCTGGAACAGAGCCAGCGCGTCATTCCCAAGCTGCTGCTGCAAGACCAGACGGTCACCGCCGCGATGGTGGATATCGACCATTTCAAGCACATCAACGACACCTGGGGCCACGAAGCCGGCGACCAGGCGTTGCGTGCAGTGGCCGCCTCGGTGTCCGGACATGCGCGGCCGCAGGATCTGGTCGCACGCTTCGGCGGCGAAGAATTCTGTCTGTTGGTGCCCGGGCTGGATGCGGCCAATGCGACCAGCTATTTCGAAACCCTGCGCGAACGCATCAGCGCCCTGCGCGTGCGCGTGGGAGACGAAACGTTGAGCATGACGGTGAGCATCGGCGTATGCATCGCCAGCGAAAGCGACCAGTCGCTGCATTACCTGCTGAACGAAGCGGACAAGCACCTGTACCTGGCCAAGGCCGGCGGCCGTAACCAGGTGCGCCTGGCAAGCTGATCCTGCCTCGTCTGCCGGCCCAAGCGGCGCGTACGGACGATGTGCGTGCCGACATGCCTTGATCCAGATCAACGCCCTGCCGGTGTGCGCGGCTTACCGTATGCCCATCGCACTGGGCAAGGTACTTCGATGGCACTGCTGGTCTGGCAGGACGACCTCAACACCGGGATCGAGGTCATCGATCATCAACACCGGCGCATTGTGGACATGATCAATCAGCTGCATGTTGCGCAGACCAGTCTGCAGCAACTGGCTGTGGCGGAGGTGATCGACGAACTGATCGATTACACGCTCTCGCACTTCGCCTTCGAAGAAGAACTGATGCAGGAAGCCGGCTACCCCTTCAGCCAGGCGCACCAACGCGTGCATGCGGTATTCGGCAAGCGCGTGGGCGAATACCGCCTGCGCTTCCAGGCCGGCGAAGACGTCAGCGACGAGCTGCGCAACATGCTCTCACGCTGGCTGTTCAACCATATTCGCGGCGACGACCAGGCCTACGCACCGCAGGTGATCGCACACCTGGACCGGTTTTCGCGGACCCATCAGCACGGTAGTTGGCTGGGCCGCACGCTCAAGCGGATCTTCGGCTAGAAGCCGGATCGACGCCGCGGCGCTGCAGCAGCACTTTGATGCGCGCACGCTATCGCGTCATCGGGCACCGCCAGTTCGCTGCACGATCCGGACACTTCACACACCGTCGCGACCTCCGCTCAGCGACGCCAACGCCGCGCCACGACCAGCGCCACCAGGCTCAGCACGGCCGCCCCGCCCAGGTAATACCCCACCGATTGCACGCCGTAACTGGCCGCCAGTTGCGTGGCCACGTAGGGCGCCGGTGCCGCGCCCAGGATGCTGGCCAGATTGAACGACAGCGATGCGCCGGTGTAGCGCACCTCGGTGGGGTACAGCTCGGCCAGCAGCGTGCCGCAGGGACCATAGGTCAGGCCCATGAAGAAAAATCCCAGCGACAGGAACGCCAGCACCTGCAACGGGTGGCTGGCCTGAAACAGCGGTGCAAACGCCAGGCCGAATGCCACGATGGCGATGCTGGCCAGCATCATCGCCAGCGGCGCGCCGTGCCGGTCGCCAAACTTGGCCGACAGCGGAATGCCGAGCGCAAAGAACACGATGCCGGCCATCTGCAGCAACAGGAATTGTTCCTTGTCGTAGCCCAGCGTCTTGGTGCCGTAGCCAAGCGCGAACACCGTCATCAGATAAAACAGCACGAAGGTGGCGAATGCGCCCAGCGTGCCGACAATCAGTGCCGGCCAATGCTGCGACACCACGGTGCCCAGCGGCAGCCTGACACGCGTCTTGCGGTCCAGCGTCTTCTGCAAATCCGGCGTCTCGGTGATGCTCAGGCGCACCCACAGCCCGGTCAGGACCAGCAACGCACTGGCCAAGAACGGCACGCGCCAGCCCCACTGCATGAACTGCGCATCGTCCAGCACTGCGCCCATGCCCAGAAAGGTGCCGGTGGACAACAAAAATCCCAGCGGCGCGCCCAGTTGCGGAAACATGCCGTACCAGACGCGCTTGCCCGGCGGCGCGTTCTCGGTGGCCAGCAGCACGGCCCCGCCCCACTCCCCGCCCAGTCCCAAGCCCTGGCCGAAGCGGCATAACGCCAGCAACGCAGGCGCAAACACGCCGATCTGCGCGTAACTGGGCAGCAGGCCGATGGCCACGGTGGACAGACCCATCGTCAGCAGCGCTGCCACCAGCGTGGCCTTGCGCCCTACCCGGTCGCCGAAGTGACCGAACACCGCCGAGCCCACCGGCCGTGCGACGAACGCGACCGCAAAGGTCGCCAACGACTGCAGCATCGCCGCACTGCCATCGCCGGCGGGAAAGAACAGCGTGGGAAACACCAGCACTGCAGCGGTAGCGTAGATGTAGAAATCGAAGAACTCGATGGTGGTGCCGATCAGGCTGGCGAACAGCACGCGCGCGGGTGAATTGGTGGGTGCGGCAAGCGGCGCAGCGGCAGTCATGGTTGATCGACATCCGGGAAGCAAGACGGCCGATTCTGGCAGATCGCGGCGCTGCTTTGCGCAGGCAAACCGGGATAGAAGGTTACAGGCGTGACCGACAGTGCTTTGGATCGCGTCCTACTGGTCTTGAACCAGATGTGTTTGCAGAAGTTTCCGGCAACCCGTCGCCGGAGATCGTCGCCTGCTCAGCCTGCAAGGTGCGAGGTCTTCGCATTTGCTACTCGCCCTGGGCCGCCCACCATCGCAGGACTCGCCGCAGGGACGTCCTCGCAGGCTCGATGGATGGATTCACGGCGCGTCCCGCAAGCGGTGAGGATGCCGCGCACTTAAGGTCTTTGCGTTTGCTGCAGAGCCCTGCCCGCCCACCATCGCAGGACACGCTGCAACTACATCCACGTCAGCTCCGTGGCGTCATCCATGCCGCCACCGGTCCCGCGCCGATGGGCGGGCAAGGACCAGTTGAGTTGGTCGTTCTGCACGGCTTTCAAAAGCCGCAGGAACTCGCTCAACCGCTCTGTGGCGCCTGCGCTGCTGAGCGCTGCGTCTGCTCCGCCAAACCGATCGGCGTCAGCACCGCAAACTGCCGCTCGCCGCGCGCTTCCACGCGCACCCAATCCGGACCCGGTTGACCGTCCAGGTTTGCGGCCCCCAACCAGGCAAGCGTGCGCAGCAGCACGCTCATGCGCACGCCCAGATGCTTGCATAGCCGCGCCAGCGACACGCCATCGGGCGCGTCGGCAAGCACATGCAGCAGCTGCACGGTCAGCTGTGGATCAGCGGACAAGCACCGCTCCGATATCGCGCGATGCCGCATCGGCGGTTTCGGCGCGGTGCGGCAGCACGATCACCGGAATCGACTTGGAAGTCGGCGTACGCGCCTCGTCGGCGAAACTGGACAACGGCACCAGCGCGTTGGTTTCCGGGTAGTACGCGGCCAGGCAGCCACGCGGGATGTTGTAGTCCACCAACAGGAAACGCCGCGCCTCGCGGCGCACACCGTCCTCGCACAGGCTTTCCAGGTCCACCCAATCGCCCGCCTTCATGTTCAGCGCCGCGATATCCGCGCCATTGATGAACAGCACGCGGCGCTCGCCGAACACGCCGCGATAGCGGTCGTCCAACCCATAAATGGTGGTGTTGTACTGATCGTGCGAACGCGTGGTGGCCAGCGTAAACACCATCTGCTCGGCGTGGCTGCGGCGCGCGCGGTGGATGGGGTTGTCGGTGGGCACCGCGTGCGGCTTGAACACCGCGCGTTGTTCCGGCGTCACCCACTGGCGATCGCGCGCGGTGTTCGACAGACGGAACCCACCCGGCGTACGCACGCGCTCGTTGAACCCGGCAAAATCCGGGAACACCTGTGCGATGAGATCGCGCACGCGGTCGTAATCGCCCACCAGCCAGCGCCAGCGGATCGCACTGCGCGCGCCCAATGTCGCTTCGGCCATGCGCGCCACGATCGCCGGTTCCGATAGCAGGTCCGGCGAGGCCGGCGGATTGATGCCGGCCGACAGGTGCACCATGCTCATCGAATCTTCCACCGTCACGCCTTGCGAGCCGGCGTCCTGGATATCGATCTCGGTGCGCCCCAGGCACGGCAGGATCAACGCATCGCGCCCATGCACCAGGTGGCTGCGATTGAGCTTGGTGGTGACATGCACGGTCAATTCGCAATTGCGCAACGCGCGGTGCGTGGCATCGGTATCCGGCGTGGCGGCAGCGAAATTGCCGCCCATCGCGAAGAACACCTTGCCGCGCCCATCCAGCATCGCCTCGATGGCGCCGACGGTGTCGAACCCGTCTGCGCGTGGCGGGGCGAAGCCGAATACCGACTGCAGCTTGTCCAGGAACGCGGCCGGCGGCTTCTCGTAGATCATCATCGTACGGTCGCCCTGCACGTTGCTGTGCCCGCGCACCGGGCAGACGCCCGCGCCGGGCCGGCCCAGGTTGCCGCGCAGCAGCAGCAGGTTGGTGATCATGTGGATGGTCGCCACCGAATGCTTGTGCTGGGTGATGCCCATGCCCCAGCACGCGATCACGCGCTCGGCATTGAGATAGATCTCGCCGGCCTTGCGCAACGCGGTTTCGTCCAGCCCGGATTCTTCGACGATGGTGTCCCAGCGTTCCGCATGCACGTCGGCAGCGAACGCGTCGAAATTGGCGGTATGCGCCTGGATGAACTCCAGGTCCAGCAAGCGCGACGTGCCATCGCGCTGCGCCTGCGCATCGCGCTCGAGCACATGCTTGATGATGCCCTTCACCGCCGCCAGGTCGCCGCCGATTTTCAGCTGGAAATAATCCGAAGCGATGCGCGTGGAGCCGTTGTGCAACATCTCCAGCTTGTCCTGCGGGTCGGCGAATTTTTCCAGCCCGCGCTCGCGCAGCGGGTTGAACGCGGCAATCGCCGCACCGCGCTTGGACGCCTGCCGCAACTCGCCCAGCATGCGCGGATGATTGGTGCCCGGGTTCTGCCCGAAGATGAAGATGGCGTCGGCCAGTTCGAAATCGTGCAGCGACACCGTGCCCTTGCCCACGCCGATCTGCGACCGCAGCGCGGTGCCGGAGGGCTCGTGGCACATGTTGGAGCAATCGGGGAAGTTGTTGGTGCCGAACTCGCGCACGAACAACTGATACAGGAACGCGGCCTCGTTGCTAGTGCGCCCGGAGGTGTAGAAGATCGCCTCATCCGGCGTCGCCAGGCCATTGAGATGCCGCGCGATCTGCGCAAACGCATCGTCCCAGCTCACCGGCACGTAGTGGTCGGTGGCCGCGTCGTAGCGCATCGGGTGGGTCAGGCGACCCTGCCCTTCCAGCCAGTAATCGCTGTATTGCGACAGCAGGCTGACGGTGTGCGAGGCGAACAGCTCCGGCCCGGCACGGCGTGCGGTGGACTCGGCCGCAACGGCCTTGGCGCCGTTTTCGCAGAATTCGAACGTGGAGGTGTGGTCGCGATCCGGCCAGGCACAACCGGGGCAGTCGAAGCCGTCCGGCTGGTTGGCGTGCAGCAGCGTCTTGGCGCCCTGCACGGCGATGTCCTGTTCCATCAGGTGCTTGGCCACCGAGCGCAATGCGCCCCAGCCGCCCGCGGGATTGTCGTACTGCTTGATGGTTTTCTTGCTCATGCGGGCTCTCCCACGGCAACGCCCAGATCCAGGCGCTGCGGATGGCTGTAAACGACACAATCGTGATCGCGGGCAAACCCGATCAGGGTCAGTCCCGCACTCTCGGCCAGGCTGATCGCCAGCGCAGTTGGCGCCGAAATCGCTGCGAGCAGCGGAATCCGGGCCTGCGCGGCTTTCATGGCCATTTCGTAACTGGCGCGGCTGGTGACCACCGCGAACCCGTGCGATGCATCGATGCGCGCGTGCGCCAATGCACCGATCAATTTATCCAGCGCGTTATGCCGGCCCACGTCTTCGCGGACCAGCTGCACATTGCCCTGCGCATCGGCCCAACCGGCCGCGTGCACGGCGCCGGTCTGCGCGGCGATGGGCTGCCGTGCATGCAGCGCATCCAGCGCATGCGCCAAGGCATCCACGTCGATCTGCAGGGACGATTGCAGCACCGGCGGCACACGCAGTACCGCTTCGATGGACTCGTTGCCGCACACCCCGCAACCGCTGCGCCCGTCCAGATTGCGCCGCCGCTGGTCCAACGCGGCTGCCCGCTCGGGCGGGATTTCGATCTGCAACGAAGCGCCTTCCAGAAACGTCTCCACCGCGACCACGCGCAAGTCCTGCGCGTGATCGACGATGCCTTCGCTCAACGAGAACCCGAGTGCGAAATCCTCCAGATCCTCCGGCGTGGCCATCATCACCGCGAATGGCACGCCGTTGTAGATGAAGGCGACCGGCATTTCGGCCGCCACCATGTCCTGCACCGTGGCACTGCGGCCGCCGCGATGGCGACGGACCGTGCGTACCACACTGCCGGGACGCACGGCGCGGGAAGACGGACTGGTCATCTCACCTCAATGGAACAGCACGAAGGCTTTTTGCAGCGTGACCCAGATACCGAACAGCATCGGGATACCCACCGCCAGCCAGGCAAACGCGACCAACGCGGGGTTGCCGCCATGACCGATGCGCGCCAACTGCTCCGGCGGAATCACGCCATGCCCGGTGCGGTCGACCTTCTCGTGCGCCAGCTGCTTTTCGCGTGCCAGTTCGTCGGGCGTCATGAAGTGACGTGCGGCCACCGGGCGCACCAACAGGTTGCAGATCAGGCCAAGCACGAGCATGCAGGCAAGGATGTACATGGTGGTGTTGTAGACCTGTGACGGCGGGCTGCCGTGCGCCAGCTGGTACTCGCGCATGTAACCCACCACCACCGGACCCAGGATGCCGGCGGTCGCCCAGGCCGTTAGCAGCCGGCCGTGGATGGCACCGACCATCTGGGTACCGAACAGGTCGGCCAGGTACGCCGGAATGGTGGCGAAGCCGCCGCCGTACATCGACAGGATGATGCAGAAAATGCCCGCAAACAGCGCGATGCCGCCGATACCGCCAGCCGACGGCGCCGCTGCATACAGGCAGATGCCCAGCACGAAGAACAGCGTGTAGGTGTTCTTGCGGCCGAGCTTGTCGGACATGCTGGCCCAGAAGAACCGGCCACCGATGTTGAACAGGCTGAGCAGACCGGTGAAACCGGCCGCGATGGCGGCGATGCTGGCCAGCTGGGTCGGATCCAGGCTGGCGAAGCCCACATCCACGCCGATCAGACGGCCGCCGAACACTTCCTGCAGCATCGGCGAGGACATGCCGATCACGCCGATACCGGCCGAGACGTTCAGGCACAGCACGCCCCACAGCAGCCAGAACTGGGGGATGCCCCAGACCTTTTTCACGTGCACATGGTTGGCGGTGATCATGGCATTGCTGCTGGCCACCGGAGCGGTCCAGCCGGCCGGGGTCCAGCCACTCGGCGGCACGCGGTAACCGAACGCGCCGGCCATCATGAAGACGAAGTACAGCGCCGCCATCACCAGGAAGGTTTCCATCACGCCCACCGAGGTGGGGGTCGCGAAATGGCGCATCAGCGCATCGGCCAACGGGCTGCCGATCATCGCGCCGCCGCCAAAGCCCATGATCGCCATGCCGGTCGCCATGCCGCGACGGTCCGGGAACCACTTGATCAAGGTCGACACCGGGGAGATGTAGCCCAGGCCCAGACCGATACCGCCGATCACGCCCGAACCCAGCCACAGCATCCAGATCTGATGGAAGTGGATGCCGGCTGCCGAGATCACCAGGCCGCCGCACCAGCACAGCGCCGAGACCACGCCGGCCTTGCGCGGGCCGGCCCGTTCCAGCCAGCCGCCCCAGATCGCTGCCGAGCAGCCCAGCAACACGAAGAACAGCGTGTACATCCACTGCAATTCGCTGATCTTCCAGTCGCAGGTGGTGGCCACCATGCGCGCGAACAGGCCCATCTCGGCCGGGCACGCGATCGACTCGGTGATGCCCAGCGCCTTGGACAACGGCAGCCAGAACACGCTGAAGCCGTAGGCCATGCCGATGCACAGGTGGATCGCCAATGCTGCCGGCGGTACCAACCAACGATTGAACCCCGGCCGCGCAATGATGCGCTCCTTGGACAGTAAACCGGCGTCTGCGCCGCTGGCTGTCGCCACGGTGGACCCTTGCGTCATTCTCATTTCCCCCAAAAAACCAACGATGAACTGCGAAAGCACAGCTGACAGGACTACCACCAACGCCTCGCGGGCGATGGCGACGTCCTGTCGGCCGTTCCGAATACGATTGATAGCTGCAATCAAATAACGCGTTGCGATACGGGCAGCGACACCGACCAGGCCCAACTGGCGGTCGTCTGGCGCATCATCGGCGATCCGTGCCTGTTTGCAATGCTCGCCAGCGCCCTGCTGTGTTGCAAAGCGCCGCCACCACCCATGCCGCGTAAGCGTGCCTTGGTGTTAGCGGCCGCAGCTGCGACTAATTGACTAGTCTGTCTGCACTTCGCCAACCGCGTCGCGAAACCGTTCCCGCCGCACCGGCTGCACGCGCAGCGCTGTGGTGGGTGCTGGCGTCGTCCGCTCCCTGCCCCGTCTACCGGAGTACGCACGACGCGCCGGCCGTTCCCATGCGCGTGCCGGCATCTCAGGTGACGGACGAGGTGCCGGCTGCGTACAGTCGAGCGATCCTGCACGATGGAGCCTGCCATGCCCCACCACCTTCCCAGCGATACCGCCGATGCGCTGCAGGCACCGACGCAGCTGGATGCTTTCTGGATGCCGTTCACCGCCAATCGCCAGTTCAAGGCACGGCCGCGCCTGCTGGCCTCGGCGCAGGACATGTATTACCGCGATGTGCACGGCCGCCAGATCCTGGACGGCACGGCAGGCCTGTGGTGCTGCAATGCCGGACATAGCCGGGCGCGCATCGTGGCAGCCATCCGCGAACAGGCCGGCACGCTGGATTTCGCGCCGACCTTCCAGATGGGCTCGCCGCTGCCCTTCGTGCTGGCGCAGCGGCTGGCCGCGATCGCCCCACCGGGCTTGGGCCATGTGTTCTTCACCAACTCCGGCTCGGAAGCGGTGGATAGCGCGATGAAGATCGCGCTGGCCTATCACCGGCTGCGCGGCGAAGGCCAGCGCACCCGTTTCATCGGCCGCGAGAAGGCCTACCACGGTGTCGGGTTCGGCGGCATGTCGATCGGCGGGCTGCCCAACAACCGCAAATGGTTCGGCCCGCTGCTGGCCGGCACAGATCATCTGCGGCACACGCTGGATCTGCAGCGCAACGCCTATGCGCGTGGTTTGCCCGCACACGGCGCGGAGCTGGCCGACGATCTGGAGCGGCTGATCGCCTTGCACGATGCGTCCACCATCGCCGCGGTGTTCGTCGAACCGGTGTCCGGTTCGGCCGGCGTGATCCTGCCGCCGGAGGGCTACCTGCAGCGCTTGCGCGCCATCTGCGACCGCCACGGCATCGTGCTGGTGTTCGATGAGGTGATCACCGGTTTCGGCCGCGTGGGCAATGCATTCGCTGCGCAGCGCTTCGGCGTCACCCCGGACATCATCACCGCCGCCAAGGGCCTGACCAGCGGCACCGTGCCGATGGGCGCGGTGCTGGTGGCCGATGCGATCTTTGATGCCTTCATGCACGGGCCGCAAAACGCGATCGAGCTCTTTCACGGCTATACCTATTCCGGCCACCCGCTGGCCTGTGCAGCGGCGATTGCCACGCTGGACACCTATGCCGAGGAAGAGCTGTTCACGCGCGCGATCACGCTTGGCCCGCAGTGGGAAGACGCACTGCACAGCCTGCGCGGCTCGCCGCATGTGATCGACATCCGCAACATCGGCCTGATCGGCGCGATCGAGCTGGCACCACGCGACGGCGCCCCAGGCGCGCGCGGTTACGACGTCTTCGAGCGCTGTTTCCACGAGGGCGGCCTGCTGGTGCGCGTCACCGGCGATGTCATCGCACTGTCACCGCCGCTGATCGTCACCCCAGCGCAGATCGTGCAGATGGTGGAGACACTGGGCAAGATTCTTCGCCAGGTGGACTAGGCGCGGCTGGCCATCGGCGACGACCGCAACCTGCGCTGGCAACGGGCTCCCGCGTGTCACGCATGCAGGCACCCGTCAAGCGCGCAAAGCCGGGGCAGGCTCACTACAATGCCCGCCCCGCATCCCAGCAGTTGCCGTATGAACATCGTTGTCAAAGAAGAACTCAAGGCCTATATCGACCCGCTGACGCCCGACGAGCACGAGGCCCTGGAACGCAGCCTGCTGGCCGAAGGCTGCCGCGATGCCTTGGTGTTGTGGGGCGATGTGCTGGTGGATGGCCACAACCGCTACGGTATCTGCCAGAAACACGGTCTGCCGTTCCAAACGGTACAGAACCCGCGCTTCCAGTCCATGCAGGATGTACACCTGTGGATGATCGAGCAGCACCTGGGCCGGCGCAGCGTGTCCGACTTCCAGCGTGGCGTACTGGCGTTGCGCAAGCGCGAGATCCTGGCCGCACGCCAACGCAGCCAGCGCGACGCCGACGCCGCTGCCGAAGCGCCGGCCGTGGCTGGCGACCAGCACGACACTGGCCTGGAGCAGAGCAGCGCGCACGCTGCTGACGACACCGACAGCCCACCGTGGGACGAGACCTCTACCCCGGTCAGCCGTGCCGAGCTGGCCCGCGAAGCACGCCTGAGCAGCAACCAGGTGGTGATGATCGAACGCATCCACAAGCAGGCCGCGCCGGAAGTGGTGCAGGCGGTCAAGGCGGGCGAGATTTCGATCAGCGCCGCCGCTGCGGTGGCCACGCTGTCCGAAGACGAACAACGCGCCGCCGCGCAGGCCGGCAAGGCCGAGCTCAAACAGGCCGCCAAGCGCGTACGCGATGCCAAGCGCAAACCCAAGGCCGACGAGGCCGAAGGTGGCGAAGCCGAACGCCGCGACATCAAGGCCCTGCAGCGCCGCGTCACCGAACTGGAAAACGAAAACACCGCCCTGCAATCGAAGGTGACCGCACTGCAGGCGCAGCTCGAACGCCTGCGCGGCTGAGCGCGCACCCGACAGTCGACAGCAGCACGCAGGAGCGCACCCGGGCGCGACCGGCATTGCCGATAAAGCCCGTCGCGCCCGGGTGCGCTCCTATGACGGCAACAGCGCTGGGTCGCCCCAACCCAAGCGCAGCCGGAGCACAGGGCACGCAAGACGCGGCCACCAACCTGCGCGAGCGCTGGCGGCACCTGCCGTGGACATGCCCTGGTCAAACGACTGGGTACACTTCACCGATGGAACCAAGTCCCAGCACTCCCCGTCCGATCGATCCCCGTCGTGCCCAGTTGCAGCGCATGAAGCTATTGGCGGTGGCCTTGTTGCTGGCGATGTTCGCCGGCTTCGTCGTCAGCCACCTGATGGGCGAACACGGCATCTGGGCCTGGGTGTCGGCCTTCTGCGAAGCGGCCACGGTGGGCGCATTGGCCGACTGGTTCGCCGTGGTGGCGCTCTTCCGCCACCCGATGGGCCTGCCGATTCCGCACACCGCCATCCTGCCGCGTGGCAAGGAACGGCTGGCCGATGGGCTGGCAGTGTTCGTGCGCGACCAGTTCCTCGCCCCGGATGCATTGATGGAAAAACTGCGGGTATTCGATCCCGCCAGCCGGTTGGGCGATTGGCTGGCCAAACCAGAGCAGGCACGCATGCTGGCGCAGATGACGCGCGGCTGGATGCTGCAGGCGCTGGAACTGCTCGACGAGGCAGCCGTCCGCCGCGCGATTCAAGGCTTCGTGGTCGACCGCCTGCGCAAATGGAACGCCGCCGCCACCATCGGCGATGTCATGGCCCTGCTCACCACCGACGGCCGCCACCAAAAACTGCTGGATGAAGTGTTGCTGCGGCTGGGCGAATGGCTGGACCAGGAGCAGGTCAAGACGCGCGCGTCTGCATTGATCGTGCGTTACGCGCGCCGCGAATGGCCCAAGCTGGTCGGCACCGTGAATTGGGTCAAGCCGATCGAAGAGATCGGCGACAGCCTGGCCGACCGCATGGCGCGTGCGGCGATCGAAGAACTGCAGGACATCCTCAAAACACCCGAGCACCCAATCAGGCTCGACTACGAAGCGTGGCTGCAGGGCTACATCACGCGCTTGCGCGACGAACCGGAAATGGCCGTGCGCGTGGAAGAACTGAAGCAACGCGCCATCGAACATCCGGCACTGCAGGACTATGTGCAAGGGTTATGGGGCGAAATTCGCGACGCACTGCGCAATGACCTGGCGCGCGAGCAATCGTCGATGGCCGCGCACGTGGAGCGTTCCATGCAATCGCTCGGCCGGGCCTTGTCGCAGGATCCCTCGCTGCGTGAGGCGCTCAATCAACATATGTTGCAAGCTGCCGACAAACTTACCGCGCGCTTGCGCACATCGGTCACCGACCATATTGCATCGACGATGAAAAGTTGGGACGAACGTCACCTCGTCGAACAATTGGAATTGGGGGTGGGACGCGATCTGCAATACATTCGGTTCAATGGAACCTTGGTCGGTGGACTGATCGGACTGATTCTTCACGCGTTGTCGATCTGGCTGTCGTTTTGATGCGGAAACGTCGATCGCCCATCCGAGCCGACGTGCAGGCTTAGGGGACTGCACACAGCCGTCGGATGTCGGGCGGTACCACGAGGTCGACGCAGGTCGGCCAGCACTCTGGGCACGTAACAGGCAAGGCGAAGGAACGAACATGCCGAAGGGCCGCTGGGATTTGCGCAGGACATACGGGCGTCGCGCATTCTTCGGTGCACTGCTGATCCTGAGCGCCGGCCTGGTTGCCGCGATCGTCACCGGCGTGTGGCTGCAACGGCAGAACGAGCTCGAGCGCCAGCAACGGTTCGACTACGTCGTGCGTACGCTGGCGCGCAACATCAGCGAGCGCATGTCCACCTTCGAGCATGGCTTGCGCGGCGCGCGCGGTGCGGTAATCGGCGCAGGCAGCGGCATCATCAGTCGAGAACGCTTCACCTTGTACAGCCGCTCGCGGGATTATCCACGCGAGTTTCCCGGGGTGCTGGGGTACGGCTATATCCATCGGGTCGCCCCGGCCGACGAGGCCGCATTTCTGCAGGCCGCGCGTGCCGATGGTGCGCCGGACATCCATCGCCGGCCGTTGGCGCCGTGGGATGGCGAGCGTTACATGGTGCTGTATTTCGAGCCGGAATCCTCGGGCAACCGCCCGCTCGGCATCGATATCGCCTCCGAGCCGCGCCGGCGCGCCGCCGCCCTGCAGGCCGCACGCAGCGGCGAGCCGGTCATGACCTCGCCGATCTCGCTGTCCGGCTACCGCGTTCCCAACGAAAGCGGCTTTCTGGTGCTGTTGGCGGTCTATCGGGAGGGCATGCCGCTGCAGACGCCGCAACAGCGCATGCTCGCCACCAGCGGCTGGGTGTATGCGCCTTTCAGCGTCGAGCAGATGGTGCGAAGCGCATTGGGCGAGCGCGACGACGTGGCGCTGGACCTGTCCGACCGCAACGAGCCCACCCACAATTTCTACCGCAGCGGCACGCCCGCCAGCGACAGCGCGCTGCGCCCGCCGGTGGTGCGGCTGTTGCCGATCTACGGCCGCACCTGGGTCATCACCGCCCACCCCACCGCCGGCTTCGTCGCATCGCTCAACCAGAGTTCGCCCTGGTTGATCGGCGGGCTGGTGATGGGTGCCGCGGTCCTGTTTGCCGCCCTGCTGGTGCTGTATTTCAGCAACGGGCTGCGCCGCGAGGAAGTGCTGCGCAAGCAGATGGAGCTGGCCGCGCTGGTCAGCCATTCCAGCGAAGCCATCGTCGCCGAAACCCCGGATGGACGTATCACGCACTGGAACCCGGCCGCCGAGGCGATGTTCGGTTACACGGCCGAGGAGGCGATCGATCAGGACCTGACCATGCTGCTGTCGCCGCAGCCGTATGCGATGCCGGAGGTCGACCATGCCGATGCGGCACTGGCGGGCAACGCATCGGCGGCGCAGACCATGCGCCATCGCGACGGGCATCAGGTGCATGTGCTGGCCAGCAAGGCGCCGATCATCGAAAGCGAAGGCACGCTCAGCGGCCATTCGCATTTCTTCCGCGACATCTCCGACCGCGTGCGCTCGCATCAACGCATCATCGACCTCAATGCATCGCTCGAACACCAGGTCGCCGAACGCACCAGCGAGTTGGTGAAGTTCTCGGTGCTGCAACGCGCGATCCTGGCGCACGCCGGCTACGCCATCATCGCCACCGATTCCAGCGGCTTCGTCACGCTGTTCAATCCGGCCGCGGAAAAGCTGTTGGGCTACAGCGCGGCAGAGGTGATCGGGCGACGCAAGGCCAGCCAGTTCGTCGAGCAAGAGGAACTGCAGGAGCGCGCGCACATGCTGGCCGAACAGACCGGTACGCCGGTGGCGCAGACGCTGGAAGCGATCGCCGCGCTCACCAGCCTGGGTCGCAGCGACACCAGCGAGTGGACCTACGTCAGTCATGACGGACGCCGCCTGCCGGTGCTGCTGACCTTGAGCACCCTGCGCGACGACCACGACCAGGTGATCGGCTATCTCGGCGTGGCGGTGGATCTCACCGAGCAAAAGCTGCACGAAAAACAGCTGCGTCTGGCAATGGATGCGGCCAAGAGCGCCAACCAGTCCAAGTCCGATTTCCTGGCCAACATGAGCCACGAAATCCGCACGCCGATGAACGCCATCCTGGGCATGCTGTACCTGCTTCAGCGCAGCGAACTGCCCGGCGCCGCGCAGGACATGGTCGCCAAGATCGATCGCTCCGCGCGCACGTTGCTGGAAATCATCAACGACATTCTCGACTTTTCCAAGATCGAGGCCGGGCGTATCGACCTGGAATGCGCGCCGTTCGATCTGAACCAGCTGTTCGATAACATCGCCGACCTGATGCGGTCCTCGCTCAGCGCCAAACCGGTGGAAATGATCGTAGAACCCCTGCCACGCGACAGTCGTTGGCTGCTGGGCGATGCGCTGCGCATCAACCAGGTGTTGGTCAACCTGGTCGGCAATGCGATCAAGTTCACCGAACAGGGCGAAGTGGTGCTGTCGGTACGCCGCTTCCCCAGCGGCGACCCCAACAAGTTCAAGCTGCTGTTTTCGGTCCGCGATACCGGCATCGGTATTTCCAAGGAAAAGCAGAGCGTGATCTTCTCGCCGTTCCTGCAGGCCGACACGTCCACCAGTCGGCGTTACGGCGGCAGCGGCCTGGGTTTGACCATCAGCCGACGCCTGGTCGAACTGATGGGCGGCGAACTGGAAGTAGAAAGCGTGCCCGGCCGCGGCAGCGAATTCTATTTCGTGGTGACGCTGGAAAAATCCGCGCCACCGCAGGCGCAGCGCGAATTGCCGGCCTTGCCGCCGGAAGCGATGCCGCGCGTGCTGATCGCCGACGACCACGATGCAGCGCTCAACAACCTGGTGCGCATCGCGACCGAACTTGGCTGGCGCGTGGATGCGGTGGCCAGTGGACACGCCGCATTGCAGGCCATCGAACACGCGACAGAGCCCTACGATATTTTCCTGCTCGACTGGCGCATGCCCGATATCGACGGGGTGGCCATCGCACGCCAGATCCGTGCACGCGCCACGCCTGGCCCGCATCCGGTCATCGTGATGGTCACCGCCTACGAGCGCCGCCTGCTGGAGCAGCATCCCGAGCAGCAGGATCTGGATGCGGTGATGACCAAGCCGGTGACCGGCGCGGCCTTGCACCGGCTGGTCGAACAACTGCTAGAGCAACGCCCGGGTGCCCGCCCTGCCACGCCGACATTCGTTGCGCGACGCCTGGAGGGCGAGCACCTGCTGCTGGTGGACGACAGCGACATCAATTGCGAAGTCGCCCAGCGCATTCTGGAGGGCGAAGGTGCCATGGTCACCGTCGCTCACGATGGCGAGCAAGCGGTGAGCACGCTCAAACGCGCGCCCAATCTGTTCCACCTGGTACTGATGGATGTGCAGATGCCGGTGGTGGACGGTTACGAGGCCACGCGCCGGTTGCGCCAGATCCCGGCGCTGGCCAGCCTGCCGGTGATCGCACTGACTGCCGGCGCATTCCGCCCGCAGCAGGAAAAAGCGCTGGAAGCAGGCATGAACGGCTTTATCGCCAAGCCATTCAACGTCGAAGAACTGGTCACTGCCATTCGTCATTTCTTGCAGCCGGGCACGCGGCGCATTCCATCGCTTCCGCACGAGGCGCAGGCGCACGCCGGTCCCGAATGGGAATACAGCGACCCGCAACTGCTGGACGCCGCCGGCGCGCGCAGCCTGTGGCGCGAGCGCGAACCCTACGCGCGCTATCTGATCAAGCTGCTGCGCGACAACCCGGACCCGGCCGAGGTAGCCGCCGAGCATCTGCGACGCAACGAACTGCCGGCCATCGGCGCGATGGCGCACAAGCTGCGTGGCGCGGCCGGCTCGCTTGCGCTGCCGGCCCTGGCCGGTGCAGCCGGCGATCTGGAGACGCGTATCGAGGAAGGACACGACATCACCGCGTCGCTGAGTGCGTTGAAGGACGTCATGCAGCGCACCGCCGACGCGATCCGGGCATTTTTGCAGCATGGCGATAGCGACGTTGCCGCCGACGAGGATGGCGCTGCGTTGGATGCAGACAGCGTGCAGATCCTGACATCGGCCTTTGCCAGCGACGATGCCGACCGGATCGACCATGCGCTGTTGATCTGCGCGCCACGCCTACCGCGCGCACTGCAGGAAGCCTTGCAACGCGCGGTCGAAGATTTCGACTTCCGCCGCGCCGAAACCACGTTGCGCGAGTGGCAGACCACCCACCCGCACTAATCGCGCTCCCCGAGCATCTGGCAAGGATCCCCCATGCCGTCCCGCCCCCTGCTGTGTGTCGACGACGAGTCCAGCAACCTGGCCACCCTGCGCCAGCTGCTGCGCGATGACTTCGCGCTGGTATTCGCCAAATCCGGCGCCGAAGCCCTGGATGCGGTGACACGCCACACGCCCAAGTTGATCCTGCTGGACGTCGAATTGCCGGACATGGGCGGCTATGCGGTGGCGCGCGCGCTCAAGCAGCAGCCATCCAGCAACGCCATCCCCATCCTGTTCGTGACCTCGCGCAACAGCGAACACGACGAACGCCTCGGGCTGGAAGCGGGCGCGGCCGATTACGTCAGCAAGCCCTACTCGCCTGCGCTCCTCAAGGCACGCATCGGTACCCAGTTGAAGCTGGCCGAAAACGCACGTCTTGCCCAGCAATACCGCGAGGCGATCCATCTGCTCGGCACCGCCGGCCAGGGCCAGGACGCCGACACCGGCGCGCATATCTGGCGCATGGCGGTGTATGCGCGTGTCCTGGCCGAAGCGGTGGGCTGGTCGCCGCAACAGGCGCAGACCCTGCAGGACGCCGCCCCGTTGCACGATGCCGGCAAGATCGCGGTGCCCGGCAGCATCCTGCAAAAGCCCGATTCGCTGGACGAACACGAACGCTCGGTGGTGCGTCAGCACCCGCAAGCCGGCCATGATCTGTTGCGCCACGGCCGCGGTCCGGTGTTTCAGCTGGCAGCGGAAATCGCGCTGCATCACCACGAATGCTGGGACGGCAGCGGCTATCCCCAGGGGTTGTCCGGCGAGGCGATTCCCGAATCGGCACGCATCGTGGCGGTGGCCGACGTCTTCGATGCGCTCTGCGGGCGACGCGCCTACAAAGCGCCCTGGACGGTGGAAGACGCCCTGCGCAAGCTCGACAGCATGGCGGGCAAACAACTGGAACCGCGCCTGGTGCAGCACTTCCACGAAGCGTTGCCGCAGATTCTGCAGATCAAGGACGCTTGGGAGAGGCCTGCGGCTGAGCGCTGATTCGGGCAGCTAAGGAAGGTCTGAACAACGCGATCGGAGGATGTGGTAAGCCATATCGGTCGCGGTGACCGCGCTCAGATCCTCGGTTTTTCGCCGTTTTTGGCGCTTTTTCGGGGTATCGTCCCGATTACGGGCGCACCTACCCCGCGGCGGTAATGAACTCTTTGCGCTTCAGCCACAGATTCGACAGCGCAAACAGCATCAGCATCTGTGCGGTGTTCTTCGCCAAACCGCGATAGCGCACCTTGACGTAGCCAAACTGGCGCTTGATCACCCGAAACGGGTGTTCCACCTTTGCACGCAGGCTGGCTTTTGTGTGCTCCCAGCGCTTGGCCAACTTCAGTTCGCGCTTGTTCTTAATCTGCTTCAGCTTCGAGGGCTTCTCCGCGATCAGGTAGCGCAGTTTGCGCTTGCGCTTCATCTCCTCGCGTTTCTCAAGCCCGGTGTAGCCGCTGTCCGCGCACAGCGTGTCCTCCTTGCCGTGCAGCAGCTTGTGCGCTTGTGTGATATCGGCCACGTTGGCCGCCGTGCACTCCACGTGGTGCACCAGCCCGGAGTCATCGTCCACCCCGATGTGCGCCTTCATCCCGAAGTAGTACTGGTTGCCCTTCTTGGTTTGGTGCATCTCCGGATCGCGCTCGCCATCCTTGTTCTTGGTCGAGCTGGGCGCAGCGATGATCGTGGCGTCCACGATCGTCCCGCCGCGCAAGCTCTGCCCCTTGCGCGACAGGTGCGCGTTGACCCGATTGAACAGCTTGCGCGCCAAATCGTGCTGCTCCAACAGATGGCGGAAGTTGAGAATCGTCGTCTCGTCCGGCACCTCATCCAGCCCGCCGATCTTGGCGAAACGGCGCATCGACACCGTGTCGTACAGCGCTTCTTCCGCCGATGGATCGCTCAGTGCATACCACTGCTGCAAAAAGTGGATGCGCAGCATGGTCTCCAGCCGATACGGCTGTCGCCCCGGCTGCCCCGACTTCGGGTAGTGCGGCTCGATCAGCGCCAGCAGGTCCTTCCACGGCACGACCTGGTCCATCTCGGCCAAGAACACCTCACGCCGCGTCCGCTTGCGCTTGCCGTTGTACTCCGCGTCGCCGAAGGTCAGCTGCATCGAAATCGTCTACTCGGGTCGTTGATCGATTGTGGCAGATCACGATGGATTGTTCAGAGTTTCCCTAAGGCAACCGCCCATTCGCGATGTCAGGTTGGCTGTCTTCCGCCGCACCCTCACCCCAACCCCTCTCCCGCAGGAGAGGGGCTTTTCCAGGGGCGATCCCTGTCCGCGTGCTGCATCGTGATCCTCCTCCCGTCGGGAGAAGGTGGCGCGTAGCGCCGGATGAGGGTACGGGCAGCTCGGGGGCGACCACGTCAGGTTGGCTGTCTTCCGCCGCACCCTCACCCCAACCCCTCTCCCACAGGGAGAGGGGCTTTCCAGGGGCGATCCCTGTCCGCGTAGGGAGAGGGGCTTTCCCAGCGGCGATCTCTCCGCGTGCCGCATCTTGATCCTTCTCCCTTCGGTAGAAGGTGGCGCGTAGCGCCGGATGAGGGTACGGGCAGCTCGGGGGCGACCACGTCAGGTTGGCTGTCTTCCGCCGCACCCTCACCCCAACCCCTCTCCCACAGGGAGAGGGGCTTTTCCAGGGGCGATCCCTGTCCGCGTAGGGAGAGGGGCTTTCCCAGCGGCGATCCCTCCGCGTGCCGCATCGTGATCCTTCTCCCTCTGGGAGAAGGTGGCGCGTCGCGCCGGATGAGGGTACGGGCAGCTCGGGGACCAACAGCCCACGCTGCATCGCTTCGCGCGTCCCACATCGCCATCGCGCGCTCACTTCACCGCCAGCCCTGTAAGCCGCGTTCTTTTGCATCACGCCAA
The DNA here is from genome assembly GCF_041475645.2 of Xanthomonas sp. NCPPB 3569. Taxonomy (NCBI): domain Bacteria; kingdom Pseudomonadati; phylum Pseudomonadota; class Gammaproteobacteria; order Lysobacterales; family Lysobacteraceae; genus Xanthomonas; species Xanthomonas sp. NCPPB 3569. Next base: position 1,354,845 of record NZ_CM192969.1, on the reverse strand, counting down.
CACCCGCCACCAAATCGCCGCGTCTGCATCCACAAGCACGCACTGTTGCCCAGGTGCGCTTGAACCCCGCCCCTCACCAGCAGACAATGCCCATGTTGCGCCGCACAACACCGTGCGACGCGGGCCGACCCTGCTGCCGTCTGCGGCGCAGGCGGCGCGGCCCCGCAACCGAGAGTCCGATGTCCTCCAGCGTGTCCGAGGCTGGCGCTACGCCGCCGCCTTATCCCGATTACCGCATCATCTCGCTGATCCTGGCGTGCGCCATTTTCATGGAGCAGATGGATGCCACCGTGCTGGCCACCGCGCTGCCGACCCTGGCGCGCGATTTCGGCGTGGCGGCACCGGCCATGAGCATCGCGATGACCAGCTACCTGCTGGCGCTGGCGGTGCTGATCCCGGCCAGCGGCGCCATCGCCGACCGCTTCGGCCTGCGCCGCGTGTTCGGCGCCTCCATCTGGGTGTTCGTCGGTGGCTCGATCCTGTGTTCGCTGGCCGATAGCCTGCCCACCATGGTCGCCGCGCGCGTGCTGCAGGGCGCCGGCGGCGCCATGATGGCCCCGCTGGGCCGGCTGATCCTGCTGCGCACGGTGGAGCGCCGCCACCTGGTGTCGGCCATGGCCTGGACGCTGGTGCCGGCCTTCATCGGCCCGATGCTGGGCCCCCCGTTGGGCGGCTTTTTCGTCTCGTACCTGGATTGGCGCTGGATCTTCTACATCAACGTGCCGATCGGTATCGCCGGCTTCCTGCTGGTGCGGCGTTTCATACCGGAGATTCCCAGCGAATCGGCGCCGGCGCGTTTCGATCTGCGCGGCTTTCTGCTGTGCGGCACCGCACTGGGCTGCCTGCTGTTCGGCCTGGAAATGGTCAGCCAGCAAAACGGCGTCGGCCAAGCCAGCTGGCTGCTGGCGATCGGCGGCAGCGCTGGGTTGGGATATCTGTGGCACGCGCGCCACCACCCCGCTCCGCTGCTGGATCTGAGCTTGTTGCGGATCGCCTCGTTCCGGTTGTCGGTGATCGGCGGCGCGCTGATGCGCATCACCCAGGGTGCGCAGCCGTTTCTGTTGCCGCTGCTGTTTCAGATCGGCTTCGGCATGAGCGCGGCGCATAGCGGCCGGTTGATCCTGGCCACTGCGCTCGGAGCCCTATTGATGCGCAGCATCACCCCGCAATTGCTGCGCCGTTTTGGCTATCGCAACAGCCTGATCGGCAACGGCGTCCTCGCCAGCCTGGGCTATATGGTGTGCGCATTTTTCCGCCCCGACTGGCCACCGTCAGTGATGTTCGGCTTGCTGCTGTGCTGCGGCGCCTTCATGTCGTTTCAATTCGCCGCCTACAACACCATCGCCTACGAGAACGTGCCGGCCGCGCGCATGAGCCGCGCCAGCAGCCTGTATACGACCTTGCAGCAGTTGATGCTCTCGGTCGGCGTGTGTGCCGGCGCGATGATCCTCAACCTGGCGATGCTGGCCGGCGGCCACGCAACGCCGCGTCAGAGCGATTTCTCGCTGGCGTTTTGCGTGGTCAGCCTGATCTCGCTCAGCGCCACCTGGTGGCATGTGCGTTTCGACAAGGATGCCGGGCGGGAAATGAGCGGGCACCGGGCGTAAACCGGGTGCGGTCGCATTGCGGCCTATTGGCATGTTCTTGAGCCGCAAACCATCGCGCCTGGATATCCACCAGCCGCGCTCAGCGCACGTCGGCGCACGCCATGCGCTACGCCCCCGCACGCAAGAGGCCGCCCGTAGGCGGCCTCTGCATTTGACTCAACCAGGCTGTTTAGGCCACCGCGATAGCGATGCATGCGCTTCGCCATCGCGGCAATAGGTTGCTTACACCCCGTGCGCGGCCAGTTGGCCCAACCGCTGCACTGCCACCGACACGGTCGGGTAGTCCAGGGTCTTCTGCTCGGCTACATCGGCGAGCATGGCCAGGGTGAAGCGCAGACTGGAATCGTCGCGTGCCATCCAGTTGGCCACCTTGTTCTCGGCACTACTGCCGGGCATGGTCAGCACCTGGCCTACCAATGCACGCTGATGCGCGGCCAGTTCGTCGCGCAGCACCCCACGCGCCACCGCATGCCAACGGCCGTTGACCTCCAGCGCGTCGATCTGTTCGAACAGCCACGGCAGCCGCAGCGCTTCGCCCAGGCGGAAATGCACCTTGGAAACGTCCACCGGCTTGAGCTTGCGCGTGCGCGCGGTTTCGATGATGTCGAAGGCCGGCTCCAGATAACGCAGCTCGGACAACTGCTGCGCCAGTGCCGGGGTGAGGCCCTTGTCCTGCCACTCCTGCACGCTGGCTTCGTACTGCGGGCGCTGCGCATCCGACAGTACGCCCGACGCCACGCGGATGTCGTTGAACGGGCCGTGGTAACGCTCCACCGCTGCGGTGATGCCCGGCATCTGGCCCGGACGCAGCAGCAGCCAGCGCACGAACGAGCGTTGCAGGCGCCAGATCACTTCCAGCGCGTCGATCTGCACCGATTCGGGCACCTTGCCATCCAGCGCATCGATCTGCGTCCACAGCGCGCGCGCATCCAGCGTTTCGCGGCTGATGGTGTAGGCCTTGGCGACCTCACCGATGCTGCGGCCGGTATCTTCCTGCATGCGCATCAGGAAGGTGGCGCCCATGCGGTTGATGGTGGTGTTGGTCACCGCGGTGGCGATGATCTCGCGCTTGAGGCGGTGACGCTCCATCGCATCGGCGTACTTCTTCTGCAGCGGCTGCGGGAAGTAGCGCTGCAATTCCTTGGACAGGTAGGGGTCTTCCGGAATATCCGATTCCAGCAACTGCTGGAACGCCACCAGCTTGGAATAGGACAGCAGCACCGACAGCTCCGGCCGGGTCAGGCCCTGGCCGCGCGCCTTGCGTGCGGACAGCTCCGCATCGGACGGCAGGAACTCGATCTGCCGATCCAGCAGGCCCTGCAGTTCCAGCGTGCGGATGAAGTGCTGCTTGGAGCCGAGCCGCTTGACGCTCATGCGCTCCATCAGGCTGATGGCCTGGTTCTGGCGGTAGTTGTCCCACAGCACCAGGTCGGCCACTTCGTCGGTCATCGACGCCAGCAGCTTGTTGCGTGCGTCATAGGTCAGCTTCTTGGCCTGCACCATGTCGTTGAGCAGGATCTTGATGTTGACCTCGTGATCGGAGGTGTCCACGCCGGCCGAGTTGTCGATGAAGTCGGTATTGAGCAGCACGCCGGCCTGCGCCGCTTCGATACGCCCCAGCTGGGTCAAGCCCAGGTTGCCGCCCTCGCCTACCACCTTGCAGCGCAACTCGCCGCCATTAACGCGCAGGCCGTTGTTGGCGCGATCGCCCACGTCGGCATGCGATTCGCTAGCCGCCTTGACGTAGGTGCCGATGCCGCCGTTCCAGAACAGGTCCACCGGCGCCTTGAGAATCGCGTTCATCAGTTCGTTCGGCGAGAGCTGCTTGACGCTGGCGTCCAGGCCCAGCGCGTCACGCACCGGCGCACTGATGTCGATGGATTTGAGCGTGCGCGGATAGATGCCGCCACCGGCGCTGATCAGTTTGGCGTCGTAGTCGGCCCAGCTGGAACGCGGCAGCTTGAACAGGCGATCGCGTTCGGCAAAGGACACCGCTGCATCCGGATTCGGGTCCAGGAAGATGTGGCGATGATCGAACGCCGCCAGCAGGCGGATATGCCGTGAGAGCAGCATGCCGTTACCGAACACGTCGCCGGACATGTCGCCGATGCCGACCACGCTGAAGTCCTGGCTCTGGCAATCGCGACCCATCGCGCGGAAGTGGCGCTTGACCGATTCCCACGCGCCACGCGCAGTGATGCCCATGCCCTTGTGGTCGTAACCGACCGAACCGCCGGAGGCGAACGCATCGCCGAGCCAGAAGCCGTGATCCAGCGCCAGGCCATTGGCGATATCGGAGAACGTGGCAGTGCCCTTGTCGGCCGCAACCACCAGGTACGGGTCGTCCTGGTCGTGGCGCACCACCTGCGGCGGCGGCACGATCTTGCCGCCGACGATGTTGTCGGTGATGTCGAGCAGGCCCTGGATGAACAGCTTGTAGCAAGCGATGCCTTCTGCCTGGATGGCATCACGGTCACCACCGACCGGCGAACGCTTGACGTAGAACCCGCCCTTGGCGCCAACCGGCACGATCACGGTGTTCTTGACCATCTGCGCCTTGACCAGGCCCAGCACCTCGGTGCGGAAATCCTCGCGCCGGTCAGACCAGCGCAGGCCGCCACGCGCCACTGCGCCAAAGCGCAGGTGCACGCCTTCCACGCGCGGGCCGTAGACGAAGATTTCGCGATACGGACGCGGCTTGGGCAGGTCCGGCACGCGCGACGAATCCAGCTTGAAGCTGATGCAGTGTGGGTGCTTGCCGTGCTTGTCGGTCTGGTAGTAGTTGGTGCGCAAGGTCGCATCGATCACATCGATGAAGCTGCGCAGGATGCGGTCTTCGTCCAGGCTGGAAACGCGATCCATCAACTTCAGCAAGGTGGCGCGGGTGGCGTCCTGCTGCGCGTCGCGATCGCCGCCGCGCGCTTCCAACACGGCGTCCAGCGCCTTGAGCGTGGCCTCGTCGCCGCCTGCCATCGCAGACAGCTCTTCGCGCAGGCGCTCCTGGCCGGCGAAGATCTGTGCCCTGGTTTCGGAACCGGTGGACGGATCAAAGCGCGCTTCGAACAGTTCCACCAGCAAGCGCGCCAGCAGCGGATAGCGGGTAAAGGTGGCTTCGACGTAGGCTTGCGAGAACGGCACTGCCGTCTGCAGCAGGTACTTGCAGTAGCCGCGCAGCAATGCCACCTGGCGCCAATGCAGGCCGGCCGCCAGGATCAGGCGATTGAAGCCGTCGTTTTCGGCATCGCCGTTCCAGATGCGCTCGAACGCTTCGCCGAAGCTGGCATCGGCGTGTGCGGCATTGATCTTGCCGGAGGTCGATTCGACCTCGAAATCCTGGATGTAGACCGGCGTTTCGCCGACCTGCAGCCGATACGGCCGCTCGGAAATCACCCGCAAGCCCATGTTTTCCATCATCGGCATCGCATCGGACAGCGGAATGTCGTCGAGCTGGCGGTACAGCTTTAGGCGCAGGCCTTCGCCAGCATCCAGACGCATGCCATCCTCGCGACGGATTTCCTGCAGGCTCAGATGCAGATCGTCCGGGCCATCCAGCGAAGCGAGATGCTCGACGTCGGAGACCGCCGATTCGATCGAGGAATCTTCGATATAGCCGGCCGGCAGTGCACGACCGAAGTTGGCCGCCATGCGCAGGCCATTGGCCTCGCCATGCCGCGCGACTAATGCTTCGCGCAGGGCATCGCGCCAGTTGCGCAGCAGGTGCGCCAGCCGCGATTCGAGTTCGGTGGTGTTGAACTCAAGCGCCTCGCCGCTCTTGGGACGCACGATCAGGTGCAGCTGCGCCAGTGGCGATTCGCCCAGCACCACGCTGGAGTCGATATATTCGCCGTGCAACGCGTCCTTCAACAAGGCTTCGATGCGCAGGCGCACATCGGTGTTGAAGCGTTCGCGCGGGATGTACACCAGCGCCGAGATGAAACGCCCGTACTTGTCGCGACGCAGGAACAGGCGGCTACGCACGCGCTCCTGCAAGCCGAGGATGCCCATCGCGGTGCGGTACAGCTCTTCTTCGTTGGACTGGAACAGCTCCTCGCGCGGCAGCGTTTCCAGGATGTGGCGCAAGGCCTTGCCGCTATGGCTGCTCGGGGTCAGCCCCGACTTGCTCATCACGTATTCGTGGCGCTGACGCACCAGCGGAATTTCCCACGGCCGGCGGTTGTAGGCGCTGGAAGTGAACAGTCCCAGGAAGCGCTGCTCGCCGACGATGCGGCCCTTGGCGTCGAATTCCAGGATGCCGATGTAATCCATGTAACCGACCCGGTGCACGCGCGAGCGGGCATTTGTCTTGGTCAGGATCAACGCATCCTTGAGCTTGGACGAGGCATTCAAGCCATGCGCGGCCAGCGTGGTCACCGGACGCGCCGGCGAGGTGTCGCGCCCGCGCAGCAGGCCCAGGCCGGTCTCTTCCAGCGGCGCCAGCACGTCCTGGCCATCCTGCTTCTCCACCCGATACTCGCGGTAGCCGAAGAAGGTGAAGTGGTCGGCCGCGGCCCAGCGCAGGAACTCCTGCGCCTCGTGCCGGTTGATGTCGTCGATCGGCAAACGACGCGTCGCCAGATCGTCGGCCAGCATGACCATGCGCTCGCGCATCGCCGACCAGTCCTGCACGATGGCGCGCACCTCGGCCAGCACCTTGCGCACTGCCGCTTCCAGCTTGGGCATTTCTTCCGGCGGCTGGCGGTCGATCTCCAGCACCATCAGCGATTCGCTCTTGCCCTCGCCCACTGCGGTGAGCTTGCCGGACTTGTCGCGCGCGATGCGCAGCACCGGGTGGCCCAGCACGTGCACGCCGATGCCCAGGTCGGCCAGGGTCATGCTGACCGAATCCACCAGGAACGGCATATCGTCGTTGACGATCTGCAGCAGGGTATGCGGCGACTCGTAGCCGTGGCTCTTCAAGGTCGGGTTGAACACCCGTACGTTGACCGTGCCGGCCTTGCGCGCGCGCGCGAACTCCAGCATGTCCGATGCCAGCGCCGCCCACTGCTCCGGCGGATGGTTCGGGAATTCGTCTTCCTCCATGCGCCGGTAGAAGTCGGCGGCGAACGCCTGGACTTCGGCCTGACGGGCGGCCGGGTAGCGCTTGCGCAACGCGGCAAACACCGGCTCGAGGGTAACCGCCTGCGGTTCGGTGGCAAGCACGGGGACGGCACGTTCGGCGACCGGTTTGACCGACGTCGTGGACGATTTCGAAGCGGCTTTCTTGGCTGTCATGAGTAGAGCTGGAATGCTCGGTGGAAAACCTGAATTGTACCGGGGCGCGGTGACGACGCCTTGCTGCATAGCGCAAATGTGCCGGCTGCGATGACTCCTGGCGGCATGCAAAAGCGCTACATCAATGTAGGACGAGGACGCAGTGCCGGGAGGCGGGGCCGGACCGCCACAACCGGCAAAGTCCTGTCGAATGCTTGGCACACAAGGCGTTGCGCAGACAACGCCGCGACCGTCAAGGCTGTTTGAAAACTAAACTGGACGGTATAGTCTACCGCCATGACCCCTCGTTCCCACCGTGCTGCCCGGCGTTCGGACTGCGACCGCCGCATCCATGCGGCCGTGCATGCGCTGCTGGCAGAGCGTGGCATGCGGCTGAGCATGGATGCGGTGGCCGAGCGGGCTGGCTGTTCCAAGCAGACCCTTTACAACTATTACGGCTGCAAGGAAAACCTGCTGCGCGATGTACTGCAGGACCACGTGCACCTGGCGGCCGGGCCGTTGGGCACGGTCTCGGGCGATCTCCACGCGGATCTGCTGGCCTTCGCGCTGGCCCATCTTGACCGTTTGAACAACCCCGATGTGCTACAGACCTGCCGTCTGGTCGAAGCCGAGTCGCATCGGTTCCCGACCAGTCGCAGCAGATCTTCCACGACGGCGTGGTCGGCATGCAGCAGCGCCTGGCGCATCGCTTCGAACAGGCGATCGACGCCGGCCAACTGCGGCATGACGATCCGCACTTCATGGCCGAACTGCTGCTGAGCATGATCGTCGGGCTGGATTTCGACCGCCAACGGTTTCAAGTCCCCCATCGCGCCGGCCTTCCCGCCAGGCAGCGATGGGCGCAGTTCGCCGTGGACACCTTCCTGCGTGCGTTTGCTCCGGCTTCTGCCGCGCCGACGTCGCCACCTTCTCTTCTCACTTCAAGACCCTAACGGAGTTCCTCCTGATGATTGCCCCGCTCCGCACATTCGGCCTGGCCTGTGCCATCACCGTGGCGCTGGCTGCCTGCAGCAAGCCCGAACAACAGCAGGCGCCGCCGCCGCCGGAAGTGTCGGTGCTGGAGATGAAGCCGCAGACGCTGCCGCTGGAACGCGACCTGGTCGGCCGCCTGTCGGCGTACCGTTCGGCGGACGTGCGCGCGCGCGTGGACGGCGTGGTGCTCAAGCGCCTGTACACCGAAGGCGCCAACGTCACCGAAGGCCAGCCGCTGTTCCAGATCGATCCGTCGCAGCTGAAGGCCACGTTGCTGCAGGCGCAGGGCCAGCTGGCCGCCGCCGAAGCGACCTATACCAACGCCAAGATCGCCGCTACGCGTGCACGCAGCCTGGCGCCGCAGCAGTACGTCTCGCGCGCCGACATCGACACCGCCGAAGCCAACGAGCGCTCATCCGGCGCCAACGTGCAACAGGCGCGCGGGGCGGTCGAAGCGGCGCGCATCCAGCTCGGTTTCGCCACTGTGACCTCGCCGATCACCGGCCGCGCCGGTATCCAGCGCGTGACCGAAGGCGCGCTGGTCGGTGCCGGTGAAGCCACCCTGCTGACCACCGTCGACCAGATCGACCCGCTGTACGTGAACTTCGCCATGAGCAGCGAAGAGCTGGCTGCCCTGCGTCAGGCGCAGAGCAGCGGCAACGTGCAGCTCAGCGGCGACGGCAAGTCGTCCATCAACGTGGAGTTGGGCAACGGCACGCAATACCAGCACCCCGGCACGTTGGACGTGTCTGCGGTAACGGTGGACCCGAGCACCGGTGCGGTGTCGTTGCGCGCCACCCTGCCCAACCCCGAACAATCGCTGCTGCCGGGCGCCTTCGTGACCTTCAAGGCCAGCCTGGGCCAGCGCAACAATGCCTACCTGCTGCCGCAGCAGGCAGTGCAGCGCGATGCCACCGGACCCTACGCCCTGGTGCTGGGCAAGGACGGCAAGGTGGTCCGCAAGAACCTGACCGTCGACGGCCAGCAGAAAGGCCAGTGGATCGTCACCGGCGGCATGACCCCGGGCGACCAGGTCATCGTCGATGGCGTGCAGAAGGCCAAGGAAGGGCAGCCGGCCAAGGGCGTGCCGTGGGATCCGAACAAGCCGGCACAAGGCGGCCAGCCCGGCGCACCGGGCGCGGCGCCTGCCGCGGCACAGGGCGGCGACGCGCAAGCCGCACCGTCCGCCGACAAGGCCGATGCAGCGGCGCCGGCCGCCCAGCAACAGCCCAAGCAGGATGCGGCCGCGCAACCGGCCGACTCCCAGTCCAAGCAGCAGTGACGGAACCCGGACATGCCTAAGTTTTTTATCGAACACCCGGTCTTTGCGTGGGTGGTGGCGATCCTGATCTCGCTTGCGGGCGTGATCTCGATCCTGAATCTGGGTATCGAGTCGTACCCGACGATCGCCCCCCCGCAGGTCACCGTTACCGCCAACTTCCCCGGCGCCAGCGCCGACACCGCAGAAAAGGCGGTGACCCAGGTCATCGAACAGCAGCTCACCGGCATCGACCACCTGCTGTACTTCAACTCGTCCTCGGCCGCCAACGGCCGCGTGACCATCACGCTGACTTTCGAAACCGGCACTGATGCGGATATCGCGCAGGTGCAGGTGCAGAACAAGGTGTCGCTGGCCACGCCGCGCCTGCCGTCGGAAGTGACCCAGCAAGGTGTGGTGGTGGCCAAGGCCAACGCTGGCTTCCTGATGGTGGCTGCGCTGCGCTCTGACAACCCGTCGATCAACCGCGACGCGCTCAACGACATCGTCGGCTCGCGCGTGCTCGAGCAGATCTCGCGCGTGCCCGGCGTGGGCAGCACCAACCAGTTCGGCGCCGAATACGCAATGAACATCTGGTTGAACCCGGAGAAACTGCAGGGCTACAACCTGTCGGCGACCCAGGTGCTGACTGCGGTGCGTAACCAGAACGTGCAGTTCGCTGCCGGTTCGGTGGGCGCCGACCCGACCCCGGAAGGCATCAGCTTCACCGCCACGGTGTCGGCGGAAGGCCGCTTCAGCTCGCCCGAGCAGTTCGAAAACATCATCCTGCGGACCGACAACAACGGCGCCACCGTGCGCTTGAAGGATGTCGCGCGCGTGACCGTGGGGCCGAGCAACTACGGCTTCGATACCCAGTACAACGGCAAGCCCACCGGTGCCTTCGGTATCCAGCTGTTGCCGGGCGCCAATGCGTTGAACGTGTCCGAGGCGGTCGGCGCCAAGCTCGACGAACTGCAGCCCACCTTCCCGCAGGGCGTGACTTGGTTTGCGCCGTACGAATCGACCACCTTCGTGCGCATCTCCATCGAGGAAGTGATCCACACGCTGGTGGAAGCCATCGTGCTGGTGTTCCTGGTGATGCTGCTGTTCCTGCAGAACTTCCGCGCCACCGTGATTCCCACGCTGGTGATTCCGGTCGCGCTGCTGGGCACGTTCTTCGGCATGTACATGATCGGCTTCACCATCAACCAGCTGACGCTGTTTGCGATGGTGCTGGCGATCGGCATCGTGGTGGACGATGCGATCGTGGTGATCGAGAACGTCGAACGCATCATGAGCGAGGAGCACCTGGAGCCGAAGGCGGCCACCCAGAAGGCGATGACCCAGATCACCGGCGCGGTGGTGGCCATCACCGTGGTGCTGGCGGCCGTGTTCATCCCCTCCTCGCTGCAGCCTGGCGCCTCGGGCGCGATCTACAAGCAGTTCGCGTTGACCATCGCCATGTCGATGGGGTTCTCTGCGTTCCTGGCGTTGAGCTTCACCCCGGCACTGTGCGCGGCGTTCCTCAAGTCGACCCACTCGACCAAGAAGAACTGGGTCTACCGCACCTTCGACAAGTACTACGACAAGCTGGCGCATCGCTATGTCGGCGTGGTCGGCCATACCCTCAAGCGCTCGCCGCCGTGGATGATTGCGTTCGTGGCGCTGGTGGTGCTGTGCGGCTTCCTGTTCACGCGCATGCCGGGCAGCTTCCTGCCGGAAGAAGACCAGGGCTTTGCGGTGGCCATCGTGCAGCTGCCGCCGGGCGCGACCAAGATCCGCACCAACGAGGCGTTCGCGCAGATGCGTGCGGTGCTGGAGAAGCAGCCGGCCGTGGAAGGCATGCTGCAGATCGCCGGCTTCAGCTTCCTGGGCTCGGGCGAAAACGTCGGTATGGGCTTCATCCGGCTCAAGCCGTGGGAAGAACGCGACGTCACTGCCGAGCAGTTGATCCAGCAGCTCAATGGCGCCTTCTACGGCATCAAGGGCGCGCAGATTTTCGTGGTCAACCTGCCCACCGTGCAGGGCCTGGACCAGTTCGGCGGCTTCGACATGTGGCTGCAGGACCGCTCCGGTGCCGGCCAGGAGGCGCTGATCAATGCGCGCAACATCGTGCTCGGCAAGGCCGCGGAGAAGCAGGACGCCCTGGTTGGCGTGCGTCCGAATGGCCTGGAAAACTCGCCGCAGCTGCAGTTGCACGTGGACCGCGTGCAGGCGCAGTCGATGGGCCTGGATGTCAGCGATATCTATAGCTCGATCCAGCTGATGCTGGCGCCGGTGTACGTCAACGACTACTTCGCCGAGGGCCGCATCAAGCGCGTCAACATGCGTGCCGACGATCAGTTCCGCGCCGGCCCGGAGTCGCTGCGCGACTTCTTCACGCCCAGTGCCACCGCCACCGGTGCCGATGGTCAGCCGGCGATGATTCCGCTGAGCAACGTGGTCAAGGCCGAGTGGAACTACGCCTCGCCGGCCCTGAACCGCTACAACGGCTATTCCGCCGTGAATATCGTCGGCAACCCGGCACCGGGCGGCAGTTCCGGCCAGGCGATGAGCGCGATGGAAGATATCGTCAACAACGATCTGCCGCCGGGCTTCGGTTTCGACTGGAGCGGCATGTCGTACCAGGAAATCATCGCCGGCAATGCGGCCACGCTGTTGCTGGCGTTGTCGGTGGTGGTGGTGTTCCTGTGCCTGGCCGCGCTTTATGAAAGCTGGTCGATTCCGGTGGCGGTGCTGCTGGTGGTGCCGATCGGCGTGTTGGGCGCGATCACCTTCTCGATGTTGCGCGGATTGCCGAACGATCTGTACTTCAAGATCGGCATGATCACGGTGATTGGCCTGGCGGCGAAGAACGCGATCCTGATCGTGGAATTCGCCGTGGAGCAGCGTGCGGCGGGCAAGACCCTGCGCGAGGCCACCCTGGAAGCGGCGCACCTGCGCTTCCGCCCGATCCTGATGACCTCGTTCGCGTTCATCCTGGGCGTGCTGCCGCTGGCCATCTCCACCGGTGCCGGCGCCAACTCGCGCCACTCCATCGGTACCGGCGTGATCGGCGGCATGGTGTTCGCCACCGTGCTCGGCGTGATCTTCATCCCGCTGTTCTTCGTGGTGGTGCGGCGCATGCTGGGCGACAAGCTGGACGAGCAGTCCAGGGAATATCTGGCCGTGCAGAACGACGGTGGCACCCACCGCCCGGATCGCTGAGTCAGGCAGTCGCTGCAACACCAAAAGCCCCGGCACTGCCGGGGTTTTTTTGTGCATGGCTACGAGTGATTCCCTGATGCGGTGTCACGCAAGCGCTGAGGATTCGGTTCGAATCTCGGTTGTCTCGAGTCGACTGCGGTGATCGCCCGAGAGCGGCTGATCTACGAAATGGCTGCAGGGCCCTTGCCCGCCCACCATCGCGGGACACGCTGCAAGTACGTCCTTGTAAGCTCTTACACGGCATCCATGCCGCGTAAGGTCCCGCGACGGTGGGCGGGCAAGGACCAGTAACGATGGTCGGTGAGTAGAGTTTCCAACAAAGCAATCAGCAAATTGCGCGACGCGGTGTGCTCGCTCTTCAACAAGGAACCAGCACCCTGTCTAGCACGGTGCCCTCGCCGCTTGCGGACCGTTGGCGGCATGGATGCCGCCGTCGAGCCCCCAGGGAAGGGTTCACGGCGTGTCCCGCGAGCGGTGAGGACGCCGCGCGCGCGACAAATCAGGCTAAGTGAGCAATGACCAGTCACGATGGTCGGTACGCACAGCTCTCACTAGCACAGCCAGCAAACTCTCTTGCGCGGTGCCCTCGCCGCTTGCGGGACCGTTGGCGGCATGGATGCCGCCATCGAGCCCCCATGGACGGGTTTACGGCGTGTCCCGCGAGCGGTGAGGACACCGCGCCGCGACCAACCAGCTTTGGGGCCGCGCTGGCGACACCCCGGACACGTTAGATGCCCGGCACGCGCGCACCAGTCGAACCACGCACCACACAGCGCCCGGTCATGACCATGCGGCGGATTGGCAATTGCGGATTGCTTAGCCGTTCCAGCAGCAAGGACATCGCCGCCCGGCCCATGTCTTCCACCGGCTGCTCGACCACGGTGATGCCCGGCTCGACCAGATCGGTCCAGCGCTCGTTGTCGAACCCGGCCAGGGCCAGGTCCTGCGGCAGGCGCAGGCCGGCGGTGCGTGCGGCCTTCAGCGCGCCCATGAGCAGCAGACTGTTACTGGTGACGATGGCCTCGGGCCGGTCGTCGCTGGCCAGCCATGTACCCAACTCGGCAATCGCCGCCTCGGCGGTGGGTGCCACTTCGCGGTAATCCGGCTGCAGCCCCTGCGCGCGCATCGCGGCCAGGTAACCGTCGCGACGCTCGGCCGCGGTGGTGCTGGTGCTGCCGAACAGCCCCCCGATGCGCCGGTAGCCCTGCGCCTGCAGATGCGCCACCAGCTCGGCCATGGCCGCGCCGTTGTCCAGCACCACGCTGTCGTAGCGGCTGCCGGGGCCGGCACGGTCTACCAGCACGGTGGGGTAGTCCAGCGCCAACTCGTGCATGCGCCCCACCGTGACCCGGGTCGGGGCGAAGATCAATCCGGTGATGCGCTCTTCCTGCATCAGCTCCAGGTACAGCGCCTCGCGTTCGGGGTCTTCATCGGTATTGCACAGGGTCACGCGCATACCGGCACGGTACGCGACCTCTTCCACCGCGCGGATCAGCGCCGTGAAGTACGGGTTGCGGATGTCGGCCACGATCACCCCCAGGATGCCGGATTGCTGGGATCGCAATCGCCGCGCCATCAGGTTGGGCCGATAGCCGGTCTGGCGCACCGCCGCTTCCACCTTGGCGCGTACGTCGTCGCTGACCGGGCCATTGCCCAGCGCGCGCGACACCGTGGACTTGGACACACCGGCCACGCGGGCCACGTCATTGATGCTGATACTCACTGGGACCGTTCCCGCTCCATTTTGCGCACCTTGACCCAGGCACGGTGTCGGCCCTGATGCTAACCCGAAAGCACTACAGTGTTTTTTTGCACCGCACATTGACCTGGATCGTGGGAACGTTCCCACTATACTTCCCAGCCCGACCTCATCCGGAGCCCGTCTTGTCCTCTCCGTCGCCAGCCCCCGTCACCCCCGACCTTGTGCGCCTGCGCGCCTCCGCCCGCGACAAGGACGACGCCATCGCCCAGGCCGCCCAGTTGCTGGCCGCGGCCGGCTGCGTGGCGCCGGGCTACGATGCCAGCATGCGGCGCCGCGAAGGACTGGCGAACACCTTCCTCGGCCACGGCCTGGCGATCCCGCACGGCGTCGGCGAAGACCGCCACCTGGTACGCCGCGACGGCATCGCAGTGCTGCAACTGCCCGACGGCGTGGAATGGAACCCCGGCCAGGTCACCCGGCTGGTGGTCGGCATCGCCGCGCAGTCCGATACCCACATCACCCTGCTGCGCCGGCTGACCCGGCTGATCCAGGACCCGGCCCAGCTCGAAGCGCTGTTCAGTACCGACGACCCCGGCGTGATCGTGGCCGCACTCACCGGCGACCGCGCGCCCGAGACCACTGCCGCGCCGGCCACCGACCTGGCCGAAACATTCGAGTGGACCATCGCCTACCCCAGCGGCCTGCACGCGCGCCCGGCCACCCGCTGGGCCGAGACCGCACGCGGATTTTCCGCACGTGCGCAGGTGCGCGCCGGCGACCAGGCCGCCGATGCCAAGAGCCTGGTCGGCCTGCTGCAGCTGGGCCTGCGTGCCGGCGACCGCATCACCGTCTCGGCCGAAGGCAGCGACGCCGCGGAACTGCTCAAGCGCCTGCGCGCCGTCATGGACAGCCTCACCGCGCAGGAAAAGGCCGATGCCGAGCGCGCCGCGCAACGTCGCGCCGCCCCAGTGGCCGGCTGGACGCCGCCACAGGCGCAGCCGGCCATTGTCGGCATCGGCGCCAGCCCGGGCGTGGCGATCGGCATCGTGCACCGCCTGCGCGCTGCGCAGACCGAAGTGGCCGATCAACCGGTGGGCCTGGGCGATGGTGGCGCGCAACTGCACGACGCGCTGACCCGCACCCGCCAGCAGCTGGCGGCGATCCAGGACGACACCCAGCGCCGGCTCGGTGCCTCGGACGCGGCCATCTTCAAGGCCCAGGCCGAACTGCTCAACGACACTGACCTGATCACCCGCACCTGCCAGCTGATGGTCGAAGGCCACGGCGTGGCGTGGTCGTGGCACCAGGCGGTGGAACAGATGGCCTCCGGCCTGGCCGCCCTCGGCAACCCGGTGCTGGCCGGCCGCGCGGCCGATCTGCGCGACGTCGGCCGCCGCGTACTGGCCCAGCTCGACCCGGCCGCCGCCGGCGCCGGTCTCACCGACCTGCCCGAACAGCCGTGCATCCTGCTCGCCAGCGACCTGTCGCCTTCTGACACCGCCAACCTGGACACCGCGCGCGTGCTCGGCCTGGCCACTGCGCAAGGCGGCCCGACCTCGCATACCGCGATCCTGTCGCGCACCCTGGGCCTGCCGGCGCTGGTCGCAGCCGGCGGCCAGTTGCTGGACATCGAAGATGGCGTCACCGCCATCATCGACGGCAGCAGCGGACGCCTGTACATCGACCCGTCCGCGCAGGATCTGGACGCGGCCCGCACGCATATCGCCGAGCAGCAGGCCATCCGCGAGCGCGAAGCCGCGCAGCGCGCGTTGCCGGCCGAAACCAGCGACGGCCACCACATCGACATCGGCGCCAACGTCAATCTGCCCGACCAGGTGGCGATGGCGCTGACCCAGGGCGCCGAGGGCGTTGGCCTGATGCGCACCGAATTCCTGTTCCTGGAAAGCGGCCGCACCCCCAGCGAAGACGAACAACACGCCACCTACCTGGCCATGGCGCAGGCGCTGGATGGCCGCCCGCTGATCGTGCGTGCGCTGGATATCGGCGGCGACAAGCAGGTGGCGCATCTGGAATTGCCGCACGAAGAAAACCCGTTCCTGGGCGTGCGCGGCGCGCGCCTGCTGCTGCGCCGCCCCGACCTACTGGAGCCGCAACTGCGTGCGCTGTATCGCGCCGCCAAGGACGGGGCGCGGCTGTCGATCATGTTCCCGATGATCACCTCGGTGCCGGAACTGGTCGCGCTGCGCGCCATCTGCGCACGCATCCGCGTCGACCTCGATGCACCGGAGGTGCCGATCGGCATCATGATCGAAGTGCCGGCCGCCGCCGCGCAGGCCGACGTGCTGGCGCGCCACGCAGACTTCTTCTCGATCGGCACCAATGACCTCACCCAATACGTGCTGGCGATCGACCGCCAGAACCCGGAACTGGCCGCCGAAGCCGACAGCCTGCACCCGGCGGTGCTGCGCATGATCCGCAGCACCATTGACGGTGCACGCAAGCACGAGCGCTGGGTCGGTGTGTGCGGCGGCCTGGCCGGCGACGCGTTCGGCGCCAGCCTGCTGGCCGGTCTGGGCGCGCAGGAATTGTCGATGACGCCCAACGATATCCCGGCGGTCAAGGCACGCCTGCGTGGCGCCGCGCTGAGCCAGCTGCAACAGCTCGCCGAACAGGCACTGGCCTGCGAAACCGCCGAACAGGTACGCGCATTGGAAGCCAAGCGCGAGGACAAGGCATGAGCCTGCAGGCCATCACCGTCACGCTGAACCCGGCGATCGACCAGACCATCCAGCTCGAACACCTGCAGCCGGGCGCCGTGCACCGCGCCAGCAGCGTGCGCAACGATGCCGGCGGCAAGGGCATCAATGTGGCCGCGTGCCTGGCCGACTGGGGCAGCCAGGTGGCCGCGCTGGGCGTGCTCGGGGTCGGCAACGCCGGCGTGTTCGAAGCACTGTTCCGCGAGCGCGGCATCACCGATCACTGCCAGCGCGTGGCCGGCGAAACCCGCACCAATCTCAAGCTGGTCGACGCGCGCAGCAACGACACCACCGACATCAACCTGCCCGGCCTGCGCTTGGGGCCTGCGCATCTGCAAGGCGTGGCCGATCATCTGGCCCCGCTGCTGCGCCCCGGCCTGCCGGTGGTGCTGTCGGGCAGCCTGCCGTCCGGGCTGCTGGACGACAGCTGGGCGCAGTTGCAGGCCCAGGCCAGCGCTACCGGTGCGCGCGTGCTGCTGGACACCAGCGGCATGCCGCTGGTGAAAGCGCTGGATGCCGCGCGCGAGGCGCTGCCGTATGCGGTCAAGCCCAATCGCGACGAACTCGCAGCCTGGACCGGCCGCCCCTTGAAGGATCGCGGCGCACTCAGCGCCGCCGCACACGAACTGATCGCACGTGGCATCCAACTGGTGGTCATTTCGATGGGCACCGAAGGCGCCTTGTTCGTGCAGCGCGACCAGCGGTTGATCGCCCGCCCACCACGCCTGGCGCACGGTAGCAGCGTGGGTGCAGGCGATGCGATGGTGGCCGGATTGGCCGCTGCGCTGCTGGACGAGGCAACCACGCTGGAGCAATGCGCGCGGCTGGCCACGGCGTTTTCGATGTGCCGGCTGGAAAGCGGCGACGCGCGTCGGATTACCCACGAGGGCGTGCGCCGCGCCGCAACCGACGTCTTGATCGAAGCACTGTCATGAGCCGCCATTGGCCACTGCCGATGCATGCACCCAGGCGTTCGTCGGGCTGGCGGTCGCAGACAACGGCAGATCGCCCGCCTCACCGCCACGCCTAACGCTTGAAATTCCCCCCGCCGACAACACCGGCGACCGCAACACAGCAGGAGTTTTGCCATGTCCTCTTCCATCGTGGTCATCGCCGCTGGCGAACGCAGTACCGAAGCCGTCCTGGCGGCCGAAGCGCTGCGCCGCGCGGCCACGGCCGCCGGCCGTCGCGTGACGATCGAAATCCGTAGCGACCAGGGCGTGCTCGGCGCCTTGCCAGGCGAACTCGCCAGCGCAGCCGCGCAGGTCCTGGTGGTCGGCGATGCCGATGCCGACACCGCCCGCTTTGGCGATGCGCAACTGGTGCGCCTGAGCCTGGGCGCGGTATTGGACGACCCGGCCGCGGCAATCGGCCAGCTCGCCGTCACCTCCAGCGCTGGCCCCGCGTCCGCTGCGGGCGACGTGTCTTCCAATGCCAGCAAGCGCATCGTCGCCATCACCTCCTGCCCCACCGGCATCGCCCACACCTTCATGGCCGCCGAGGGCCTGCAGCAAGCCGCCAAGAAACTCGGCTACCAGATGCGGGTAGAAACCCAGGGCTCGGTGGGTGCGCAGGATGCACTCACCGATGATGAAATCCGTGCGGCAGACGTGGTCATCATCGCGGCCGACCGCGAGGTCGACCTGGCTCGCTTCGGCGGCAAGCGCGTGTTCAAGAGCGGCACCAAGCCGGCGATCAACGATGGCCCGGCGCTGATCAACAAGGCGCTGGCGGAGGCCAGCGTGCATGGCGGCGCAACGCCTGCCCCCGGCACCGCCACCAACGCCACCGCGAACAAGGGCAATGGCCGCACCGGTGCCTACAAGCATCTGATGACCGGCGTCTCGTTCATGCTGCCGTTCGTCACTGCCGGCGGCCTATTGATCGCATTGGCATTTGCGCTTGGCGGCATCTATGCCGGCGACGATGCGCACCAGGGCACGCTGGCCTGGTCGCTGTTCCAGATCGGCGCCAAGGCCGGCTTCACCCTGATGGTGCCCGCGCTGGCCGGCTATATCGCTTATTCCATTGCAGACCGCCCCGGCATCGCGCCCGGCATGATCGGCGGCCTGGTCGCGGCCAATCTCAATGCCGGTTTCCTCGGCGGGATCATTGCCGGCTTCATCGCCGGCTACGGCGTGGCCGCGCTCAACCGCTACATCCGCCTGCCGCGCAACCTGGAAGGCCTCAAGCCGGTGCTGATCCTGCCGGTGCTAGGCACCCTGCTGGTCGGGCTGGCGATGATGTACGTGTTCGGCCAGCCGGTGGCCGACCTGCTGGCCTGGCTCACCGCCTGGCTGCGCGGCATGCAGGGCAGCAGCGCGTTGCTGCTGGGCCTGCTGCTCGGCGGCATGATGGCCTTCGACATGGGCGGGCCGGTCAACAAGGCGGCCTACGCGTTCTCCACCGGCCTGATCGCCAGCCAGGTCTACACCCCGATGGCCGCTGCCATGGTCGCCGGCATGACCCCACCGCTAGGCATCGCGCTGGCCACATGGGTATTCCGCAACCGCTTCACTGCCGAAGAACGTGGCTCGGCCACTGCCGCCGGCGTGCTCGGGCTGGCCTTCGTGACCGAGGGCGCCATCCCGTACGCCGCGCGCGACCCGTTGCGCACCATCCCGGCGCTGGTGATCGGCTCGGCGGTAGCCGGCGCCATCTCGATGACCGCCGGTGCCGAATTGAAGGCGCCGCACGGCGGCATCTTCGTGCTGCTGATCCCCAACGCCGTCACCCACTTGCTCAATTACGTGCTGGCTCTGGTGGTCGGCGTGGTGGTCACGGCCATCGCGCTGCGCCTGCTCAAGAAGCCGGTGACCGACGTCATCGCCTGAGGCACCCACAGCGGCACGGACCTGCCGCCGCACCTGACGCGCCCGAGTGTTCCGGCGCCCCTGACCTGCTTCACCGCTACGCGCACCCGGGTGCGCCGCCAGCGGCTTGCCCATCCACGTGTTGTCGCGTTCGCCACCACGGCCACGCCCTTTTGTCCGGAGTCCTGCCATGACCACTTTTGCCCCCCGCCGTGCCCGCCCCCGCCTGTTGTGCCTGTCGCTGACCCTGGCACTTGCCCCGCTCGCCCACGCGCAGGACGCCGCCGACGCCTTCAAGCTCAAGCTGGGCTATACCGGCGAAGCCGCCTCGATGATCGATGGCGGCCGCAAAAGCGGCGACGCCTATGCCGGCCAGTTGATGGTCGGCACCGATGTCGACATGGACCGCCTGTTCGGCTGGAACGGCGCCACGGTGAAGTTGTATGTCACCAACCGCCACGGCACCAACCTGGCCAACAGCAGCATCGGGAACAGCACCTCGGTGCAGGAAATCTACGGCGGCCAGGGCACGCGCCTGGCCAACTTCACCCTGCTGCAGAAACTCTTCAACGACCGCCTGGAACTGGAAGCCGGCCGCAGCGTGGCCAATATCCACTTCCTCGGCTCGGACCTGTGCCAGTACTTCCAGGGCAACTCGGCCTGCGGCAACCCCACCTTCGTCTTCCGTACCAGCAACTTCACCTACTGGCCGGTCTCCAGCTGGGCCGCGCATGCCACCGCCTGGGTCACGCCCAAGGTCTATGTGCATGTGGGCGCCTATGAAGTGAACCCGGTGCAGGCGCAGGACGGCCAGCACGGCCTGAAATGGAGCACCGACGACACCACCGGCGTGGTGGTGCCCTATGCGGTGGGCTACAAGAACAAGGGCGGCGACGGCAGCCTGGCCGCCATGTACGAACTGGGCGGCTGGCAGGACAACTCCGACTACACCGACCCGCTACGCGACCGCAACGGCAACCCGGCCGTGCTCAGCGGCCTGGGCTATGAGAACAAGCAGGGCCGCTCGGGCGTGTTCGGCCGCTTCGAGCAACAGGTCACCAACCCCGGCCCGTCCGGCACGCGTGGCCTGACAGTATTCGCCGCCATGCTCAAGAGCACCGGCGGCCAGGCCATCGAAGACCACTTCGTGCAACTGGGCCTGGTGCAGAAAGGCACCTTCGCCAGCCGCCCGCAGGACAACATTGCGTTTGTGATCACCCAGCAGAAGTACAGCGACGAAGCCATCGAAAACCTGCGCCTGGCCCGCGCCTCCGCCGGCGGCACCGGCACCCCGGCCGACAACCAGATCATGATGGAGCTCAGCTACGGCATCCAGGTCACCAAGCGCCTGCGCATCGCCCCGAACCTGCATTACGTGATCAACCCGGATCAGTTCAACGAACCCACGCGTACCAACGATCTGAAGAATGCGTTGATTGCGGGCATGCGGATCGATTGGAATCTGTGACCCATCGAGAGGGTGTGCGCGTTGCGCGCATGCTTGGTGGGCACCACTGCGTGCAGGGAGTGGCAGATGCGTTGCATTTGACTGCAATGCAACGCATTGAGTCGACTCGGTTGGCATTGGCATTTGGCGGATGTGGTCGATGGGTTCGATGAGCCGCTTAGGCGTGCGATCGCACGCGATGAGGCGTATCGGCCGACCAGGTCGCGCGCAAGCCCGTCGCTGTAATAACGACGTCGCATCATTGCGAATCTGATTTTGCACGCAGATTGATCGCTCTGTATTGCCTCTGGTTCCCGTAACGCGGCCCGTTCTTCTCGAAGGTGCCACAGAGCCGGCCTTCGCCACAGGGAGCCAAGTCGGCACGCGACACGCGATCCAGGTAATCGATTGAGGCCCGAAGCTGCGCGAGTTCGGCCTTCTTTTCGTTGATGTTCCCAAACGAGTAAGCCACCGCACCCAGCCCCAAAATGCCTGCCAAGAGCATCGTGGCCGATGCGATCCACATGCGCCGTGTGATCCGTGTTTCTAAGGATTGCTGGGCCTGCGCATAACGTCGAGTGGCTTGCTGCAATGTCTCGTCCGCATGGGCCATCTCTTTGTTGAACCGCTTGGCGGCCGGTTCCAGTGTCTGCGTCAACGCCTGATCGGTCAGCTGCGTCAGTCTCGGCAAAGCATTCTCAAGCACCCGGTTGACCTTGGCATCGGCGCTGCTAGCCGCGCGTTGAAGCACTTGGAGTTGCTCGGCAACCACATCGCGCAGCCGTTGTTCGCGCTGCTGCATGGATGCCACCAGGGTCGTCAGCACCGTAATGGTCTCTTGCAAAGACGTATTGGATGCGTTCAACGTCGCCATCATTTCCGCCATTGCGGCGGCGTCTTGCCTGTCCATAGGTCTCCTCAGCTCGGCTGGTCATGGAAGAGATTCTGACTAACCACCGCCCCCACCACCACCGCCTCCTCCTCCTCCCCCGCCGCCGTCTCCACCTCCACCGCCGTCACCTTGGGGACCGCTCTGCATCGGTCCCTTGGCGAACTCCGGCAAGGTCATCACCATTACCGGCCCCCGGCTGGTGTTGACCTCAGCTGAGACATCCATCCCCAGCGCCTGGCGTGTGGCGACGTGCTCCTGGGCTTCTTGCTGGGCCTGCGCCTCCAGGAACTCGTTGCCTCTTTTGATCAGCGCCTGCGTTGCTGCGCTGCTGGCCACCCGGTTCAAGGCCTGCTCGATCGCCAGCTCGTTCTTGCTATCGAGTGCGTAGAGCACCTCGTCCACGTCGGGGTCACCGGTGATGGATTTCCGCGCAACCTGCGAAGAATCGTTTGGCACATCACCTACCACCGGCCCGATGGAGCGCTGAGCTAGAGGTGGGAAGGCATCGGCTTGCTCAGCCGCTTCACTGGGCGAGCGGCCACTTGGTTGGTGCGCACTGAATGCATCGATGCTGCCACCCTCCTGGTCTAGCGCCCTCTTTTGAGCGAAGGGATAAGGTTCTCCGCGCTCACGATACTCCCGCCATTCCTGGTGGAAGCGTTCGTCTTCCCGATCCGCCGCCTCAATCTCCTGTTGCAACTGGCGCAGCGAGCGCATGGTCTCTTCCAGGAACAGGGCGCCGCCCGGGTCTGCGGCGCTGCGGTCCTGCGACGGGGTTGATTGCGTTTGTTGGTTTTCTGCGTCAACAGACCCGACGGGCAAGCGAGTGTCGGCACTGCTTGCCAATGCCTGCTCACGCGCTTGCGCGAAGTGTTCTGGGGGCAGCACCGGCGCACCATGATCAGCGAGCAAAGCGTTTGAAGGACGGGGCTGTTCGGCCTCGGCTTCTCGCTCAGGCGTGGTAGACGCCGTCGAAAGCGATGCCGTCAACGGTTCTGCTGTTGGAGCCATGGCCCGAACCGGCGTTGCCTCCTGCTCACGCGCCAAGTCTTGCTGAGGGGCCGACGCTTGCTCCATCTCCATCTGCTGCGTTTGCACGTGGCGATACAGCGCCGGGGACACCGCATCGGCCTGCGCGCTTTGTAAAGGTGGGTTGCCCGATTCCCGGCCCTCGGAGAGCGGCACTTGGATGCGCGCGGTGTCGCGGCTTTGCACCGCTTGCGATTCCAAAGCGCGCTCTGCCCCTTGTGCTAGGTGCGCCTGCGCGTCACCTGCCTCGGACGTTTGCTTCAGTGAGTCATGTGCGTCAGGAGCAAGGCGTTCGTTCGCCGGTTGATTCTGTGTTTCCAGCCGTGAGCATGCATCCTCCTGCGACTGAGGGAGCGTTGTTTGCTGAGTCAGCGCGAGCTCTGGTGCGTGCAGCTGAGTGTCTGGTTGCTGCGAGGCTTGCTGACGTTGGTCCTGCGTCGGTTCGAGTGCTTGAGTTTGTTGCTGCTGATCCTGTGCCTGCCGAGCCTGACCTTCCTGGGCCTCAACCTGCCTGGTTTCTTGAGCCTGCCGGTCTTGTTGCTCCCGCTGCTGATTGTCAGCTTGGCGCTCCTGCACCTGGCGCTCTTCTAGCTCACGCTGCTGCTCGGCTTGGCGTTGACCTTCCAACACGGCCTGCGCCTGGACCGCTTGTTCGCTTTGCGACCTGTCTTCGTGCTCAGGCTGTGCCTGCTGGAGGTGCTCGCGCACTTGCGCGACGTGCTGCTCTTGCGCAACACGCTCTTGCTGTTCACGTTCTTGCCGAGCCTGCGCCGCGACAGAGGCTTGCATGCGCGCCTGGATATCCAGCACTTGCTGCGGATTGGACGACTCAGAGGTCGATGTGTCCGCGTCTGCAGTTCCCTCGGTCACGCGCCCAAGGATCGGCGATTCTCGCCGATAGCCTTGCGTCTCACTCAACGCCTGCCGGATGTCTTCGCTGCTGGTGATGGCCACCACACGAGTGACCCCATCGCTGCAGCGTTGGAGGTGCGCGATGGGGCTGTCATACCCATATTGCCCCGACTCATTGCGCTGCAACTGCTGCATGGTCGGCCCGCTGATGCCATTGGCGTCCATGGTCCGCTGCGAGGCCAGAGCCACGGCCTGCTGGGTCTGCGGGTTGACGTTCAAATCGACGCCTGCGGCCCGGTAACAGTGCAGCAGCTCGTTGTGCTCCAGCTGCGCAGCCGTGGGCGCGGGAAGTGCCTCAATAGCCGCCAGGGTTTCCTTAGCGCGCTCCAGCGAGGCCTGGCGCATCTGGTCGGTCAGTTCCAGCTCCACCGCCAGATTGCCACTGGCGACGCCATCTTTGCCGGCCCACTGTCCTGACTCAGTGCGCTGGTAAAGCTGAGCGTCTGACCCCAGCACCGCGCCGGGCTTGGCCTGGGCGGCTTGAACAGCCGCAGGCACTTCGACACCGTAAGCCTGGGCGCGTTGCGCTGCATGGTTTTCCAGGTAGGCGGTGGCGATGGCTTCGCGCCCGGTGGCGATGTTGCTTTCGATGCGGCCCAGGGCTTCTTGGTTGAGCTGTTGCGCGCGTTCCGGGGGAGCGGTTTGGTGTTCGTAGCTGCCCCGGTCGTCGGCACCGGACACGGCGGTTTTGACTTGGCGTTCCCATGCCTGGCTCTCTGGATTGCGCCGCCAGTTCTGGTTGTCCAATCCCACGTGGTCGCTTGCCTGGGCGGGGAGGTTGAACGGGTCCTGGGGTGGCGGTGCTTTGCCCAACGCCAGCTCCACTGCCTTGGCGTTAGCAAGCGCGCCCAGTTCCTGCGATTTCTCATAGCTGGCGACCACGGGCTGCTCGCCCGATGTGCGCCGTCCCTCCTGGGCGAGGTCAATGGCGGCTTCGCGCTGCCAGTTGCGGCCGTTGAACTGCCACTCCACGCCCGCCTTGTCGGTTTGGTGGTAGATGGCGCGGTTGTCCAGCAAATCGGCGCCTTTGTCGAACGCCTTGCTCATCAGCAGCGCGTCGCCGACCACCAACGCCGCCGGGACGAAGCCGCTACCGCCCAGAGCCGCCGCGGTGGAGGCACCACCGGCCCACCCGCCGACGTTGCGGGCCAATGCATGGGCGACTTCGGACTGGGCGGCGGTGACATTGCCTTGTTCCAGCAACTCGGCCGAACGGCGGGCAGTCAGCACCGCATCCGCGCCGGTGGCCAGCAAGCCACCCGAGCGCACCAGGGTGCTGGTGGATGCATTGCCCAGCAACACTTCCATGGACGCCGCGCCGCTTTGACCGCGGGGAACTCGCAAAGGTCTGGCGGCCTCTTCGCCCAAGGTGTTCTCAACCACAGCCACGCCATTTGGTGACAGCGTCAGCTTCCCACCATGGTAAGCGTCGGAGATGGCCTGACTTAAGCCATGACGCTGAAGATCGAGGTTGCCGCCGCGGGTCAACAGCTGTCCTGACCCATTGAAGTGATTCAGGGTGGCGATGACGCGGGATTCGTTATGGGTGACACCAACCCACCCGTGTTCAACGGGGCCTAGCTTCCCAAGAGCGTCCACTTGGTTCGCATAAGTATCGGCGTAACCACGTGCGTTCCCGAAAAAGGCCTGCGTCTTTACACGTGCATCATTTGCCGTCTGGCCTAACGAAGCATTCGTGTGAAGATCTCCATTGACCAATCCCACCTTCACTGTGTCGCGCAGGTGATTCACTCTGGCAGCAATGCGATCCAAGGCGTCAGGATCACCCGCCAGCGCGGCCCTGCCATCTTTGGATTGCTCTAAGCGCCGAAGGTTGTCGAGCAGTCCGACCTGGTAGTCTCGAATTGGGCCGCCGCTATGCGGTGAGACGCCCATTGCCTGAGCCAGGCCCTTGTCGTGCGGCATGAAAATTCGATTCTCAGGCGCATTAATGTCGAAGCGATCTGAGTCCGACAGCACCCGCAAAATGCGGCTGTAACGAACGGTTTGCTGCTCGAACCCATGATGATCCTGAAAAATAGGGCTGCTACGCGGCATGCTCCATGCTCCTTACGTGTTGCCCAGGCGCGGCTAGATGTCTGATGCGTCAATAAAAGAGATGCCGCTTTCACCAGCATCATCAGGAATCCCTGCTTCATGGACCGCGTCTCTGAAGGCTCGGTCGCAAATCACGAATGAGCTGAACGGCGTAAGGAATACGTGGGCTTGACCCACGACTTCCGGCCTAAAGGCCAAGCTGGCTCCTCCTCCCACCGAGTAGAACTTGCCATTGACGTAGTCGTCGTCTACTTCAATTTGTAGCTTCGAGGCAACTTCGTCCAAGGCATCAAGCTCGCGAACAACGTCGCACAAAAAGTGGCGCGGACCTCTGGCTCCGTCGGCCAAGCGGTAATCCACCTCCGCAAAAGCAAAGGCGTCGGAGTCTGCCGACACCATGACATCGTGGAGTCGCTCAGAAACCAGCCAATAGCCACTAAATCCTGGCTCTAGATCGCGCGGGGCTGGACCTGTCTTAGGGTCATAGGTTAGCTGAGGTGTTTCACGGAGCGTCGGAAATCCTCCTTCCTCCGGCCGCAGGATCAACCGCGGAGGGGACAGCAGGTTACGAACATTCTCGAACCTGACCCCACAGGTCGGCCTGTTGCTCTCCATGTCTGCTTCGAACATATAAAAGCGCCCGGCCGTCGGCTGATTGGGTGTCGTTGATGTCATGCGTTTCATCCCTTCCGTGTGCTGTGGTCTCAGCTGACAGAAAGAGCTTAACTCGGCCGCTTTGCCGACCCAAGCAATGAAGCAAAGGAGAGGGCCACATTCCACTTGCCGCCCGGCTCGTAGGCGCCTGACACCGATTACCAAATGATCCAACACCCAAATACTGAGAGATGCCCGCGCCTGCTCTCGCAGAACCTGCGTGGGAAAAGCCCCCCCCAACCGCTCTGAGTGTTCGCCAAATCTGGAGATACGCGGCCATCGCCAATTTCATTGCTGGCCTGATGCCGCCGAGCGCCATGTTGGGGCGCTCATGGTTGTACGTGCATAGCCAGCGCATACGGCTGCCGACCGGGCCGAGGTGTTCGATTACATCGAGATGTTCTACAACCCCCAATGCCGTCATAGTTCAACCGGCGACCTGTCCACTGTAGAGTTTGAACGGCGCTACGCGCAACGGGGGTCGTGAGTGTCTACAGAACCCTGGGCGTATCAGGGCCCGGCAGCAAGTATGCCAATGACCGATTCTGATGGGGTACGGCAGAGGATCTCCAGGGTTCCGGCCCAGCAATCCTCAGCGCTCGCCAAACTGTCGGGAAGCATGACGCACTCTGCGGCCCAGGAAAGTGGGTGACCATTACGGGAGCGACCGCTGTCTTGCTGGAGAGCGACGTATGCGGTTGCTCAGTTTTTGATGTCCTGCGAGTCCATCCCTGTGCCACCTAACGCTTGAATTAAGCCGAGTTGCGAAGCGACTTCGGCTTGAATGAGTTGTTAGACGCGCGGCCGAGGTACTGGCTACGCAGCCGACAATGATACGGACCTTGCAATGCCAAAGATTGCAAAGCAACCGCCAGCAAAGATGAAAACAACAGGGACGCAACAGCCCATGGCTTTGCCCACCTTACGTTGCCGCCCCGATTTGGAGAGCGGAACGCCAAGTTGCCGGGACAGCTTGGACTTTGCACTTGAAATGCCGGTGGCACGCTTCCAGGAGAACGACAAACCAGGAATCCACTCCTTCTTGCGTCCCATGACTATCTCCCAAAGCGCCTAAGGAAGGTCTGAACAACGCGATCGGAGGATGTGGTAAGCCATATCGGTCGCGGTGACCGCGCTCAGATCCTCGGTTTTTCGCCGTTTTTGGCGCTTTTTCGGGGTATCGTCCCGATTACGGGCGCACCTACCCCGCGGCGGTAATGAACTCTTTGCGCTTCAGCCACAGATTCGACAGCGCAAACAGCATCAGCATCTGTGCGGTGTTCTTCGCCAAACCGCGATAGCGCACCTTGACGTAGCCAAACTGGCGCTTGATCACCCGAAACGGGTGTTCCACCTTTGCACGCAGGCTGGCTTTTGTGTGCTCCCAGCGCTTGGCCAACTTCAGTTCGCGCTTGTTCTTAATCTGCTTCAGCTTCGAGGGCTTCTCCGCGATCAGGTAGCGCAGTTTGCGCTTGCGCTTCATCTCCTCGCGTTTCTCAAGCCCGGTGTAGCCGCTGTCCGCGCACAGCGTGTCCTCCTTGCCGTGCAGCAGCTTGTGCGCTTGTGTGATATCGGCCACGTTGGCCGCCGTGCACTCCACGTGGTGCACCAGCCCGGAGTCATCGTCCACCCCGATGTGCGCCTTCATCCCGAAGTAGTACTGGTTGCCCTTCTTGGTTTGGTGCATCTCCGGATCGCGCTCGCCATCCTTGTTCTTGGTCGAGCTGGGCGCAGCGATGATCGTGGCGTCCACGATCGTCCCGCCGCGCAAGCTCTGCCCCTTGCGCGACAGGTGCGCGTTGACCCGATTGAACAGCTTGCGCGCCAAATCGTGCTGCTCCAACAGATGGCGGAAGTTGAGAATCGTCGTCTCGTCCGGCACCTCATCCAGCCCGCCGATCTTGGCGAAACGGCGCATCGACACCGTGTCGTACAGCGCTTCTTCCGCCGATGGATCGCTCAGTGCATACCACTGCTGCAAAAAGTGGATGCGCAGCATGGTCTCCAGCCGATACGGCTGTCGCCCCGGCTGCCCCGACTTCGGGTAGTGCGGCTCGATCAGCGCCAGCAGGTCCTTCCACGGCACGACCTGGTCCATCTCGGCCAAGAACACCTCACGCCGCGTCCGCTTGCGCTTGCCGTTGTACTCCGCGTCGCCGAAGGTCAGCTGCATCGAAATCGTCTACTCGGGTCGTTGATCGATTGTGGCAGATCACGATGGATTGTTCAGAGTTTCCCTAGCGTCTCCCACGGCGCGATGCGGGCGCCGAGGTCAACCGGCGGGGACACCACCCCCAACTTCGAAAGACTGCAGGCGAGCTGGCTGGAACCCCTGGCTTGCGCGCGATTGATCCAGCCACAAGCAGCAGGCAGCTCGTGCTGCGCTGCGCCCTATGCAACGCCGGTCGCCTACTCACGCGCGGACGCGCGCCGCATCTGCATCGCTAAGGTTGCGATTCGGGATGCAACCAACCCGCGTCGCCTTCCAGGTAATGCTCGTGCTTCCAGATCGGCACCCGCGCCTTGACCTCATCGATGATGTAGCGACATGCGTCGAATGCGGCGCCACGATGCGCCGCACTGACGCCGACCCACACCGCCATCTCGCCGATACGCAACTCACCCACGCGGTGCACGCAATGCGCGTGCACGATGGCGAATCGCTGCATTGCTTCGTCGACAACACGCTGCCCCTCGGCCTGCGCGAGCGCGGCATAGGCTTCGTAACGCAAGCCGGCCACGCCGCGGCCTTCGTTGTGATTGCGCACCCAGCCTTCGAAACTGGCAAACGCGCCGGCTTGCGGGTGTTCCACCCCGGCACGCAGCTGATCGATCGGCAACGGCACCTCGGAAAGCGCAAAGATCGCGGCGACCTGCTCGTTCACAGTCAACCTCCCGACACCGGCGGAATGAACACCACTTCGCTGCCGTCGCGCAGCGCATCCTCCCAGCGCGCGAATGCGCCATCGACAGCCACACGCAGCTGCGCAGGCGTCCAGCGCAGGCCATGCCGTGCATCGAGTTCTGCATACAGGCCGCGCAGATCCTGCGCGCCGGTGTGCACACGCTCGTCGGCAATGCCTGCAGCCTCGCGCAGGCTGGCGAAGTACAGCACCGTCACCATGACCGTCATTGTTCCGCTCCGATGTCGCGCTTGCCGCCGCGCTTGGACACCAATTTGGTCGGGCCGATGCTCATGCTGTGCGACAACGCCTTGCACATGTCATACACCGTCAACGCCGCCACGCTGGCACCGGTCAGCGCTTCCATCTCCACACCGGTGCGATGCACGCAGCGCACCGTGCAACGGATGTCCAGCAGCTGCTCGCCTGCCCAGTCGATCTCGAAACGACACGCATCGATCGGCAATGGATGGCAGAACGGAATCAATTCGTGCGTGCGCTTGACCGCCATGGTGCCGGCAATCACCGCCGTCTCTACGATGCCGCCCTTGGCACTACGCAAGCCGTTGGCGCGCAATTGTGCGGCCACGGCAGCCGGAAAGCGCACGCGGCTTTCCGCGGTGGCGCTACGGGCGGTAACCGCCTTGTCCGAGACATCCACCATGGTGGGGAGCCCGGCATCGTCCAGATGGGTGAGGCGTGCGGAACGGGATTTTGCAGGCATGGGAAACGACGCGAACGACAGGCCATCAGGATGCGGCATTCTCGGTGAACAAGGTACCTTGATGGAACAGCAGCTGCCATCCAGCAGCATTCCTGCGCCACAACGAGCTGCGCAAGGCCTGCCGCTCAACACCCTGCCGGCGATCCATCGACCGATAGCGCACCTGCGCCAGATCCGGTGCCAACCGCGCGCATTCGAAGTCGTCTGCGCAGTACTCGGCAGCGACACCGGGGACGCGCAAGGCCGCGATTACCTCGCTCCGCGTGTACCGATGGCCCGACGTACCGAACTCGACAAATGCCGGATCGAGCAGCGCTTCCAACACCTGGACATCGGCACGCTGCTGCGGATCGAGCAGACGCAGCTCCAGCGTGCGCAGCAGCACCAGCAGCGCGTCCTCGCTCATCCGCCGATCAAGAACATCTCGACCGGCTTGCCGCGCCGTGGCACCGAGGCGCGCACTTCGCTGTAGCGGTCGCCACGCACGCTCCAGCGCTGGCGCAGATGCGTCGCCAGCGCAGGCGCGCCATTGGCCAGGGCCGGCTTGAGGTCGTGGCCCTGGCTGGCGAACAGGCAGGTATACAGATGCCCGTCGGCCGAGACGCGCGCCCGCTGGCAATCGCCGCAGAACGGCACGCTGACCGAACTGACGAAGCCCACTTCGCCGGCGCCATCCGCGAACGCGTGGCGCTGGGCCACTTCCCCGGTGTAATTGGCGTCCAGCGCCACCAGCGGCCAGCGCGCGTGGATGCGTTCGTGCAATTGCGCTGAGGTCACCACCGCATCCGGGGTCCAGCCATTGCAGCTGCCTACGTCCATGAATTCGATGAAGCGCAGCACGTGCCCGGTGCCGCGGAAGTGCTCCACCAGCGGCAGCACCTGAGCTTCGTTGACGCCACGCTGCACCACGCAATTGATCTTCAGCCGCTGAAAACCGGCGTGCTCGGCGGCGGCGATGCCGGCCAGCACCTGCGCAATCTCGCCGCGATCGCCGCTCATGCGCCTGAACAACGCCGGTTCCAGCGCATCCATGCTGACGGTGATGCGGCGCAACCCGGCCTGCCGCAGCGCGACGGCCTGGCGGGCGAGCAAGGTGCCGTTGGTGGTCAGGGCCAGATCTTCGATGCCCTCGATCGCGGTCAGCCGTGCGATCAGGCTCGGCAGGTCGCGGCGCAGCAGCGGCTCTCCGCCAGTCAGGCGTACCTTGGTCACACCGACCGAGACGAAGGCACGCACCAGGGTTTCCAGCTGATCGAAACTCAACCGCTGCTGTGAATCGAAGCCGTAATCGTCCGGCACGCGATCGGCCGGCATGCAGTACCCGCAGCGGAAATTGCAGGCTTCGATCACCGACAGGCGCAGATCGCGCAACGGGCGGCCGTAGCGGTCCTGCATCGGCGCCATCACGAGATCCGGCTGCAGCAAGGCGCCCATCAGGGCACCGTCGCGGCGGTCGGGTTCGCCAACGCGAGGTATTGACCGGGCACGGCAACGCGGTGGCCACGTGCACGCAGCACATCGCCTTCGGCGTCGCTGGCGTAGTGGTACAGCAGCATGCGGCTCAACAGGTCCTGCGGGTATTCCCGCTCCAAATCGTCCACGCCAGTATGCGACGGGTTGCCGTGAACGCCGCAGTCATGTGCGATGAGCTCGCTGTCGTCCGCATAACGCTTCAGCATTTCCGGAATCGGCCGGGTATCGCCGGTCCAGACCAGCGCGCCTTGCAAACGCAATCCGTAAGCCGTCTCGGGCCAGTGGTGGCGTACCGGGAACACTTCCAGCCGCACGCCGTCGTGCCAGAACGCATCGCCGACCGGCACCAGCTGGAACGCATCCCAGAAGTTCGCCCCGCCCTCGGCCAGCACGTTGGGGTAATCGGCGATGCGCCGCTGCAGCAGCGGCACGACCGGCGCCGGTACGTACAGGCGCGTGCGTCCGCGGCGCTCGGAGAAATAACTGTCGACGAACACCCGTTCCAGGCCGCCGACATGGTCCAGATGCACGTGGGTGATGAAGATTGCCTGTGGCAGCTGGCCATAGTGGGCCTGATAGGCGGTCAGGCCCTCGCTGCCGCAATCGATGGTCAGCCAGGGCGCACCGGCGCGCTCGAGCGTGGCCATCGGCGAGCCAAGCGCCACCGCCGACGCATTGCCGACGCCCTGCACGCGCAAGCCCCAGTCCATCAGTAGCCCCGGCCCCAGGCCAGTTCGTAGGCGCGATGCAGGCGCGCATAGTCCTTGTCGACGTCTTCGCGGCTGCGGTTGCCGCGCAGCTTCAACAGCGAGCGATGCAGCCGCTTGAGGTTGCGCTCGCGCCAGCGCGTGGCCGGAATGCGCAGCACGCCGCGGTCGAAATCGATCAACCAGCCATGCCCGCCGGCGTCGAACAGGATGTTGTGCGCGTTGAGATCGGCGTGATCCAGGCCAGCGCGATGGAAGCGTGCAATCAGCTGGCCGGTCGCCTCCCACGGCGCACCGCGGCCGGCGACCTGGGCGTGGTCGGCCAATGAGCGCACGTTTTCCAGCCGCTCCATCAACAGCGCAGCGCGATAGCCCACGCCTTCGCGCAGATAACAGGCGGCCAACGGACGCGGCACTGGCAACTTGCGTTTGAGCAGTTCGCGCATCAGCCGGAACTCGGCAAAACTGCGCGTACGCCCTGCCCCTTTCCACAGGTAGCGATCGCGGCTCACGCGTGCGGCCATGCCGCCACGCAGGTACTGCCGCAACACGCTATGGCCGAATGGCGCATCCACGAACCACGCGCCGCCACGCCCGCCTGCGTCCACCGGGCGCGCCCTGTCGCCCCACGATTGCGGCGAAAACAGGCTGGCATCGGCTTGCCGCAGCCGTTCGCGGTCGAACAGAATGGCGCCATAACCGCGACCTTCGCGGTACGGCGCCAGCGCTTCGGTGGCATCGAAAGAAACCATCTATCGAGTCTAACAACACCATGGCTGTAACGCCCGCATCGCTGTGTTTGCTGCGCTTGTCCGCCCTGGGCGATGTCACCCATGTGGTGCCACTGGTACGCACGTTGCAGGCGGGGTTTCCTGGAACCCAACTGCATTGGATCATCGACAAGGCCGGGCTGAAATTGCTCGATGGCCTGCCCGGCGTGCAATTTCACGCCTACGACAAACGCAGCGGGGTGGCCGGCATGCGCGCGCTACGCCGGTCGCTGGCGCCGCTGGGCCGCTTCGATGCCTTGCTGCAGATGCAGGTGGCCTTTCGCGCCAATGTGCTGTCGGCCTTCGTGCCGGCGCGGCGACGCATCGGCTACGACCGCAGCCGCTCCAAGGACCTGCACGGCCTGTTCGTCAACGAGCGCATCGCAGATCGACCCGGCATCCATGTGCTCGACGCCATCGGCAGCTTTGCCGAGCCGCTGGGCCTGCGCCAAAACCACGTGCACTGGGATCTGCCGGTGCCCGAGGACGCACACGCCTGGGCGCAGGCTCAGTGGCAGGACGATGGTCGCCCGGTGCTGATGATCTCACCCTGCTCCAGCCACGCGCGTCGCAACTGGTATCCCGATCGCCATGCCGCGCTGGCCGACCATGCCGCCGCGCAGGGCTGGCGGATCGTGCTGTGCGGCGGCCGCAGCGATCTGGAACGCAGCACCGCCGACGCCATCATCGCCAACGCGCATGCGCCGGTGCTGGACCTGGTTGGCAAGGACACGCTCAAGCAGCTGCCCGCCCTGCTCGCCCGCGCGGATCTGGTGGTCACGCCGGATTCGGGGCCGATGCACATCGCCAATGCGATGGGCACGAAGGTGCTCGGCCTGCATGCCGCCAGCAACCCGCGACGGAGCGGCCCGTATTCGGACGTGCGCTATTGCGTGGACCGCTACGACGACGCCGCGCGCAAATTCCTGCAAAAACCGGCCGACCAGCTGAGCTGGGGAACCAAGATCGAATTCGACGAGGTGATGTCGCTGATCACCGTGGATGACGCGATTGCCGCCTTTGAGCGCTATCGCGCCGACCATCGGCGTTGAAGATCGGCGATCAATCGCCGCCGGACCGCCACACGGTTGGCGCAAAGGCGACGCAGCCAGCCCTTCATCACTGGCCCTGAATCTGCTCGGCGATCAGGCGCCGGGCAAATGGCAGAGGCGCCCGCACCAATGGGCGTGAGATCGAGCGGATACGCTTGCTGCAACAACTCGCACTGTCAGACCACCCCCGCGATCAAACCGTCAACATGCTCAGACGCCGGTAGCGCGATAGTCCTGATAGGACTTTTCTTCCACATACGCAGAACCCAGCGCCAGGTTGATTTCCTTTTTGATGCGCGCGCGCTCGTCGTTTTCGATATACACGCTGCGCGCCAGCTGCACGAAGGCATCGTCGAAGCTCTGCGCTTGCTCCTTGAGGCGGATGTCGTCCTCGATCACCCACAGCCGCTCGTTGACGGCCTTGAGCTCGGCGCGCAGGCGCACGATGTCGTGCCCGGCGGCCGGATGCGCCATCCAGCTGGTTTCCAGCGCAGACAGCTCGTTGCGCACATTGGCCAACTTGGCCGCATCGCGCATGCGCTCGGACTTGATCTGCAGGATCGCGATCTTGTCGAGCAGCTCACCAAAGGACACGGGCACCAGGATCTCGGACATGACAGGCCTCCAACGGGGGATCGGGCGGATTGTAGTCATCGCCGCGGCCGGCGACTGCCATACATAAACAAAAGCCCCCTTGCGGGGCTGATGCGAATCTGGCGACAGAGGGGAGGATTCACTCAGCACTAAGTGCCTTCGCCCTGCGGGCGGCTTCGCCGTGCAGGCAGCTACGCTGCCTGTCGAACCCGGGGCTTCTATCCCCCCCCCAATGCCGCCGGCGAAACTCACGCGGCACTGGCACAACTGCTCACCTCAATCTGGCGGAGAGGGGGATTCACTCGGCACTACGTGCCTTCGCCCTGCGGGCGGCTTCGCCGTGCAGGCAGCTGCGCTGCCTGTCGAACCCGGGGCTTCTCATCCCCCCAATGCCGCCGGCGAAACTCACGCGGCACTGGCACAACTGCTCGCCTCAATCTGGCGGAGAGGGGGGGATTCGAACCCCCGAGGCGCTATAAACGCCTGCCTGATTTCGAGTCAGGTACATTCAACCGCTCTGCCACCTCTCCAGATGGTCCCCAGTGTCCTGGGGCCGTGCATCATACGGGCACATGGCCCCAGCCACAAGCGGCCCGGGCCGGCGCAGACGGTGCCTGCCCGCATCCAGGCGTGAACCGGTGCTGCGGCGCCCGCGCGTGGCGTGTTGCCGCTAACCGGCCGGCCCGCGATGATGGTGGCGCATCTTCTCCTTGGCGACCCGGCCCCATGCTCGAATTCGGACACCTCACCCATGTCGGCCTGCGCCGTGACCTCAACGAGGACACCTATTACGGCGACAGCGAGCTGGGATTGTGGCTGGTCGCCGACGGCATGGGGGGGCATGCCTGCGGGGAAGTGGCCAGCGCACTGGCGCGCGAAACCATCGTGCGAGAAGTCCGCGCCGGTACCCCGCTGGCCCAGGCGGTACGCATCGCCGACGAAGAGATCATCAAGACTTCGCGCCGCTGCAACGATACCTTGCCGATGGGCACCACCGTGGTCGCCGCGCGCGTGCTGGGCCAGCGTTTCGAAGTGGCCTGGGTCGGCGACAGCCGCGCCTACCTGTGGCGCGATGGCCGGCTGGCGCAGCTGAGCCAGGACCACAGCTACGTCCAGGAGCTCATCGCCCAGGGCACGCTGACCAGCGAGCAGGCACGCGCGCACCCGCATCGCAACGTGGTGACCCAGGCACTCGGCGTAACCGACCCGGCGCATCTGAATGTCGCCATCATGCAAGGCGAACTCAAATCCGGCATGCAGCTGTTGCTGTGCAGCGACGGCCTGACCGAAGAGGTGGACGATGCCGCCATCGCTGCCACGTTGTCGCAGGCCGACTGCAGCGCGCAGGAGTGCGTGGAATGCCTGGTCGCCGCCGCACTGGATGGCGGCGGTTCGGACAACATCACCGCGATCCTGGTGCGCAGTTACTGAGGCACACCTCGCGCTGCTGGAGCATTTCAACAGCCGCTTTGCATCTTGATCCGCGCAGTGCGCGTCGCGAGCGGCTGGGCGAGCTACGCCTGAGAACGTCGCCTGCCACTCGCCTATTGCTTATCGTCGCCTAGCCGGCGACCGCAATCTCCTCGACCGGCGGATCCCACAACGCACGCCCTGCCTTCTTGCGCAGCTGCGCCAGGCGTGCCTCGTGCGCCTGCGATTCGGAAGCGGTCACCGCAACGCGCGGACGCGGCAACAGCAGCGCCGGGTCGAACGCGATCATGCCGCTCGCACTTTCGCTCTGCTGGCCAGCGTCGGCACTGGCAAACCCGATCTCCTCCTGGCCCGAGGTCAGCGCGATATACACATCGGCCAGGATCTGGGCATCGAGCAAGGCGCCGTGCAGCTGGCGATGCGAGTTGTCCACGCCCAGACGCTTGCACAAGGCATCCAGGGAATTGCGCTGCCCCGGATAGCGCTCGCGCGCCATCATCAAGGTATCCACCACCGTGGCGCGCTCGACGATGCGCCCGTAGTGATCGCCCAGCAGTGACAGCTCGTTGTCCAGAAACCCCAGGTCGAACGCGGCGTTGTGGATGATCAGTTCCGCGCCGTCGATATAGGCAAGAAACTCGTCCACCACCTCGCCGAACAGCGGTTTATCGGCCAGAAATTCCAGGGTCAGCCCGGTCACCTCTTGTGCGCCCGGTTCGAAATCGCAGTCGGGCTTCAGGTAACGATGGAAATTGTTGCCGCTCGGACGCCGCTCCAGCAGCTCCACCGCGCCGATTTCGACGACGCGGTTGCCCTTGCGCCACTCCAGGCCGGTGGTTTCGGTATCGAGAATGATCTGACGCATGTGTCCTCTTACGATGTCGCAAGACCATCGCGCTGGGCGATGGCCTGATTGCGGGCGAGCACGTCGACGCGCTCGTTGTCCGGGTCGCCATTGTGGCCTTTCACCCAACGCCAATCGATGCGATGGCGCTGCGTGGCCGCGTGCAGCCGCTCCCACAACTCGCGATTTTTGACCGGATCGCCACCGGCGGTTTTCCAGTTGCGCCGCACCCATCCCGACATCCATTCGGTGATGCCTTGGCGCACGTACTGCGAATCGGTATGCAACACGATCTGGCACGGCTCGGTCAGCGTTTCCAGCGCCATGATCGCCGCCATCAATTCCATGCGGTTGTTCGTCGACACCGCCTCACCGCCGGCCAGCTCCTTCTCGCGGCCGTTGTAACGCAACAAGGCCGCCCAGCCGCCCGGGCCGGGATTGCCGAGGCAGGAGCCATCGGTATGCACTTCAATGGATTTCATCAGGTTCCAGAGTTGAACGTAAACAGGTCAGATCGTGGCCACCGGTTGTGGCCAGCGGGCAGGCAGGGCAATCGGTGTCGGCCCGATCGCTGCGGCAGCGCGCTTTTCAACCTCCAGCAGGTACACCGCGCGCCAGGGTGCCCGACCGGGGTCGGTGGACTCGCCGCTGGGGCGCCAGATCGGCCCCAGGTAGCGCTCCGCCTGCACGCTGTGCAGACCGGCACGCTGCGCCAACAGGCGCCAGCGATCCGGACGCAACGCGACCGGCCCGCGCCGCGCCCAGCGGAAGCGGTAGGGGCTCATCGGATTGAGCGTGAACAGCCATAGACGGCCGCCGGGCATCAGCAAACGCTCGCATTCGGCCAGAAAATCCGCTGCCCCACCAACTACCGCATGCTGCGCCACGATCGCCTGCAGGCTCTCGGTGGGCAGCGGAAATGGCAGCGCGCAGCGTGCGTCGCCAGCAAAGCGGCCGGCACTGCGATGCAGCCGCAAACCGCGCCCTTGCAGCAGCTCGCGCGCCGGCATGTCGGCGGTCGGCGTCAGCCACAACCACGGCTGCGACGGCCGTGTCTGGAGCGCTTCCAACGCCAGACGACGCTCCAGCTGAAGCAGGCCGCGCCCGGCGCCGGTTTCAAACCAGGATGAGACGCCAGCTTGACGGGAGAATGGCGGGGCAGGCATGGTCCCAATTCTATGCGACTGATCGCCCTGCCCGCATTCGACGACAACTACATCTGGGCGCTGATCGCTGCAGATGGCCGCGCCATTATTGTCGACCCCGGTCAGTCCGAGCCGGTCCTGGCGGCCGCGCAGCACCAGGGCCTGGTGCCGAGCGCTGTCCTGCTGACCCACCACCACGGCGACCATATCGGCGGCGTTGCCGAGCTCCAGCAGCGCTGGCCGGACCTGGAGCTGTTCGGCCCGGCCGACGAACGCATCCCGGCGGACGCGCATCGGGTGGGTCACGGCGAGCGCTTGCGCCTGCTGGATGTCGAGTTCCAGGTGCTTGAGGTGCCCGGCCACACCCGCAGCCACATCGCCTTCGTCGCTGACGGTCACCTGTTCAGCGGTGATACCCTGTTCAGCCTAGGCTGTGGGCGGATGTTCGAAGGTACCGCTCCCCAGATGTTCGACTCGTTGCAGCGCCTGGCCTGCCTGCCTGGCGAAACGCTTGTGTGTTGCGGCCACGAATACACGATGGCCAACGCGGCCTTCGCGCTGCACGTCGATCCCACCAACGCTGCCTTGCAGCGCCGTCAACAGGAAGCCCAGGCCATGCGTCATGCAGCCCGTCCTACCCTGCCGATTTCGCTCAAGAGTGAACTGGCCACCAATCCGTTCTTACGCACCGGCCGCCCCGAAATCCGCGCTGCAGTGGCATCGCGCGCACCCGGCGCAATTTCCTCTGAAGTTGATGTTTTCGCCGAACTTCGGCGCTGGAAAGACGAATTTCGCGCATGAGGCGCATGGTTTTGGCAGTGCTGGCCGCCTGTTCGGCCATTGCACCGGCAGCCGCAACGCCCAACGACGCAAGCTCCGCACGCGCAAGTAGCCAGGTCGCGCAAGCCAGCGCGCCCAGCCTCCGCAACGGGCGCGAGATTTTTTCGGCCTTCCTCGACGGCCGCGCCGACCCGGGGTGCGACAGTGCGCATAGCGATGCCCGCTGGGAACAGCATTTTTCGCGCGCCCCGGCCCGCCTGGCAGACGACGCACAGGATGTCCTGCCGCTCTTCGGTTATGTCGTCGACGAGTTGCGCAAGGCCGACATGCCGACCGAATTTGCGCTGATTCCATTCGTTGAAAGCGGCTACCGCCCGGGGGCCCGCAACGGCAGCGGTCCTGCCGGCTTGTGGCAATTCATCGCGACCACCGCGCGCAACCACCAGGTGCCGGTCGGTGCGCAATACGACGGACGCCTGTCGGCGGTGGACTCCACCACTGCGGCGGTGCGCTATCTCAAGACCCTTTACGGCATGTTCGGCGGAGACTGGCGCCTGGCCCTGATGGCCTACAACGCCGGCGAGTACCGCGTGCTGCAGGCAATGCGCAGCGCCGGGATGAACGCGCAAAACGCACGCCCGTCCGAATTGCCGGGCATGTCCAAGGTCACCTACGACTATGTGGAAAAACTGCACGCACTTGCCTGCGTGCTCGATCACGCGCAACAGCAGGGCAACTTGCTGACTTCACTGGATCGCGAGGTACCCGTCCTCACCGAACATGCGTTGCCGGCAGGCACCAGCCTAAATGCCTGGGCTGGACAGCGCGCGATCGAGCCGCAAGTGCTCGCGCGCCTGAATCCCGCCCTCGCTGGCGCACGCGTTGCGCCGCGCGGTGTGCACGTGCTTGCGCCGCTTGCGCCGCCGCAGCCCGGCGCGAATAGCGCCGCGGTCGCATCTGCCCAGGTGGGAACTGGCGCCGCCAGCACTGCGGCACCGACCGCCGTCGCCTCTGCAGCCAGCAAAGCGTCGACCTCGCCGGCACGTACCCACACCGTGCGCAGTGGCGAATCGGCCTGGGCGATCGCACGCCGCTATGGCATCACCGTGACGACCCTGCTCGCCACCAACGGCCTGGACAAAAGCGCCATCCTGAAGCCTGGCATGGTGCTGTCGTTCGACGATTCGCCCTGAGTGACGCGCCGAGGGCCGGCGCACCTTGAACGTCGTCGTGGGCGCAGGCAGGCGGCCAGCAGCATGAGCGCGTCGATCCTGAACTTCGCTCACCAACCCAGCCGCCTTGGTCAGGCCGCTTCGGTCGCGAAAGATGGATGTCGAATGTGACCTGGGGCGCAGACGCACAGCTAGTACCTCCCGGGTGTCGCGCCGGAGAACCGACCTGGCGCTAGGTCTGCAAGCTGAGCTCCGACGAAATCGAAGCCTGCAGACCTCCACGCAATGCGCGCCATGACGTTAGCGATGCTCCCCGTTAAGTCAATCGTGCCTAGCCATTCAACTGACCCGGCCACCGGAGATCATCAGCGGTACACCTCGCATGTCTTTCAGGACCCCTGCCCGCGCGCGCCGTCGCACAATCGAGCGGCAAAGGCGGCGACTGCCACATCGTCAGGCGACTAGCCGACAACCCCGCGATTGGCGTACTGCAAGCGCAACTCCCTTGAGCCATCCGGGCACGCAAACGCTGCCGGCCAATCAATCCGCGCCGCACGGGAGTGTGACTGCGACAGGCGTCAGCCGGCCCGTTCTGCACGGCGAACGCCCAAAGAAAAAGCCCGGTTGCCCGGGCTTTTCTCTACCGATGATTATCCCACCTTAGAGCTGGGCCTCTTCGATCTGAATCTTGTAGCGCTTGCGCATTTCCTTGACATAAGCCTGCGCAGCGTTGTTTCCGTCGATCTGGCTCAACTGCTCGCGCAGCATCGTCTGCTGTTCGGCCGGCATCTGCTTCAGATCGCCCGGCGTCGCCTTGCTGATGACAAAGACAGCAAAGCGCCCGCCATCCAGCTCCACCTTGCCCACCGACGGCTTGCCTTCGGTCGGTCGCGGCGCGCTGAAGATCGCACGGTTCGCAGCCGGGGTCGGGATCGGCGCCGTCCGCGGCAGCCCCGGGATCGGCTGCACCTGCAACTTCTCGCTGTCGGCCAGCGCCTGCAGCGTCTCACCCTTTTGCACGCGTGCCAGCAAGGCGTCGGCAGCAGCCGCGGCGGCTTTCTCGGCACGGTCTGCACGGATTGCCGCGGTCACCTTGTCGCGCACCTTGCCCAACGGCAATGCCTGTTCGGCAGTGTGATTGGTCACACGCAACACCACGCTGTGGTTCGGCGCGATGGTGATGGGATCGCTCACGGTGCCGTCCTGCACCAGCGTTTCGGAAAACGCCGCGCGCAGCACAGCCGGGTTGGCGGCAACACCGCTGGCATCACTGCGCGAGAACGGCCCCAGCGTCTGCACCGGCAGGCCGACCTGCTTGGCCGCCGGCTCCAGTGCGGTGGGGTTTTTGTAAACCTGGTCCACCAACTTGCCACTGACATCGGCAAAGGCCTTGTCTGCGTCAGCCTTGAGCTGCTCGGCAGCGAGTTGGTCGCGCACCTGCTCGAACGACTTGCCCTGGCCGCCCTTGACCTCACGCAGCTGGATCACGTGATAGCCGAATTCGCTCTTGATCGGGCCGACCACCTCGCCAGCCTTCATCGAGAACAGCGCGTCCTCGAACGGCTTGACCATCGTGCCCTTCTCGACCCAGCCCAGGTCGCCGCCGGCATCCTTGGAGCCAGGGTCCTGCGAATTGGCTTTCGCCAGCGCAGCAAAGTCGGCACCCGGCTGCTTGGCCTCGGCAGCGAGCTTGGCAGCCTTCGCTTCGGCAGCCTTCTGCGCGGCGGCATCGGCGCCGTCACTGATCAGGATGTGCGACGCAAGGCGTTGCTCCGGCTCGACGAAGCGTGCCTTCTCGTCTTCATAACGCTTGCGCAGCGTGGCCTCGTCGGCCGCAGTGGCTGGCGGCATCGTGGCGGCGTTGAGTTCCACGTATTCGATCGTCACGGTTTCCGGCTGACGGAAATCCTGCGCATGCCCGTCGTACCATTGCTTGATCTGCGCATCGCTCACCGGCGCGGTGTCTGCGGCCGGTGGCGGCAGCATCGCCAGCTCCACATCGCGCGTCTCGCCCATCAGCTTGAGCAGGCGCTCGAACTCGGACTTGGTCGCAAAGCCGGACTCCGCCACCGCCTGTGGGATCACCGACTGCTGCAGGCTATCGCGCACCAGCGTGTCGAACTGCGCTGGCGTGCGCGGCGGCGTGCCCTGCGCGAGCGCAGCGCGGTACTGGTCGGGACTGAACTTGCCATCGACCTGGAATGCAGGAATGTTGGCAATGTAATCGCGCACGGTCGCATCACCGATGACGATTCCAGCGTCTTCCGCACCCAGTCGCACCACCTGTTCGTCGACCAGTTGGTCGAGCACCTGCAGCTTGTTTTCGCGGGATTCGAAGGTGCGCGGATCGAATTTCTCGCCCTGGCGCTGACGCTCCTGCATGCGCGCCTGCTCAAAGCGCGCGCGGAAATCCTGCGTGCTGATTTCGTGGTGCTGCCACAGCAACGAGACCGGCCACCACGACGGTGCCGATTTCCACCAGGTCGGCGGCGCCTGCACCTTGGCCACGTTGTTGGCGCCAATACCGCCGAGGTAGCTGTTGTCGATGACGAACAGGAATGGAATCATCAGCAACCCCAGGATGGCGGTAGCGATCCAGCCTGACGTCTTGTCGCGAAGTTTCTGCAGCATTGGCAAATCACGGCCTGTGGGCGAGCCGCGCAGTGTAACGCGCTTGGCGCCAAGCACCCAGCCCAATGCCCGTGACGACGGCGTGGCGCATCAGTTGATCCAGGGTGAACAGCGCCCACTCGGGCCACAGACCGAAGCACCGTCAAACGCAGCGGCACGTGCCGCTGCCCGATGCGCAACAGCACGCGACGACGCCACGACCAATGGACCCACACCCGCCAACCGACAGTCAAAAAAAACCCCCGACACAAGGCCGAGGGCTTCGTATAACTGGCGGAGCGGACGGGACTCGAACCCGCGACCTCCGGCGTGACAGGCCAGCATTCTAACCAGCTGAACTACCGCTCCGCTTTAAACTTGGACATCTGCCTCCACTCCATTCGCATCACGAATGTCGTGGAGAAAACGAAGCCCCCAATTGCTCAGGGGCTTTGCGTGTAACTGGCGGAGCGGACGGGACTCGAACCCGCGACCTCCGGCGTGACAGGCCAGCATTCTAACCAGCTGAACTACCGCTCCGCGCTTGAAACATTTGCCTGGTGCTTAATGGTGGGTGCTGAGGGTTTCGAACCCCCGACCCTCTCCGTGTAAGGGAGACGCTCTACCGCTGAGCTAAGCACCCTAGCGAGTCGATTAGTTTACTGCATCCTTCAGGGCTTTACCAGCCTTGAATGCAGGATTCTTCGAAGCAGCGATCTTGATGCTGTCGCCGGTCTTCGGATTGCGGCCGGTGCGCTCGGCGCGCTCACGGACCTGGAAGGTACCGAAGCCAACGAGGGTGACGGCGTCGCCCTTCTTCAGTGCCTTGGTGATTTCGCTCACAACCGCGTCAACAGCACGGCCAGCTTCAGCCTTGGAGATGTCAGCGGCAGCGGCAACGCCATCGATCAATTCGGTTTTATTCATTCTTGAAACTCCCTTTGCGGCAGATGCCGCGGAATCGACAATCGGCGCTCTTGCCCTAAGCGAAGAACCCGACACAAGTGGTATCGCATGACGCATCACATTTTGCCGCGCCCACGAGTCGTGCATTTATACCAGCGCCCCCAACAGCACGCAAGCCAAAACCCAATAACGACGCGGGTTTTGGCTTGTTTTGGCTAGGCTTAGACAGCCCTCGTTAGTG
The DNA here is from genome assembly GCF_041475645.2 of Xanthomonas sp. NCPPB 3569. Taxonomy (NCBI): domain Bacteria; kingdom Pseudomonadati; phylum Pseudomonadota; class Gammaproteobacteria; order Lysobacterales; family Lysobacteraceae; genus Xanthomonas; species Xanthomonas sp. NCPPB 3569. The sequence goes on along the minus strand of NZ_CM192969.1, from coordinate 1,310,993 downwards.
CTTGACGCGGGTACCCGGTGTGCTACGCGACTTGCCGCGCACGGTCACCCGCGAAGCCGCCTTGCGGGCCTTTTCCTTGCCGGCCTTCTTCGGCGCGAGCGGACGTTCCAGTGCCAGGTCCAGCACCTCGTCGATCCACTTCACCGGCACGATCTTCAGATCGCGGGTCACGTTCGGAGGGATGTCGGCCAAGTCCTTGCGGTTCTCGTCCGGGATCAGCACGGTGCGGATGCCACCGCGCAGGGCCGCCAGCAACTTCTCCTTCAAGCCACCGATCGCCGATACCCGTCCGCGCAGGGTGATCTCGCCGGTCATCGCCACATCGGCGCGAATCGGCACCCGCGTCAGCACCGACACCAGCGAGGTCACCATCGCGATACCTGCGCTTGGGCCATCCTTGGGCGTGGCGCCGTCGGGCACATGCACATGCACATCCTGCTTCTGCAGGAAATCCACATCGATGCCGAGCCGCTCGGCGCGCGAACGCACCACCGACAATGCCGCCGATGCCGATTCCTTCATGACATTGCCGAGCTGGCCGGTGAGGATCAGGTTGCCCTTGCCCGGCACCAACGTGGACTCGACCTGCAGCAGTTCGCCGCCGACTTCGGTCCATGCCAGACCCGTGACCAGACCGATCTCGTTTTCTTCTTCGGCACGGCCGAAGTCGAAACGACGCACGCCCAGATACTTGTCGAGATTCTTCGCATTGACGGTGACCAGCGCCTTTGGCTTGCCCTTCTTGGCAACCGCCTTCTTGGCCGCCGGCTGCGGACCTGCGAGCGCAATTTCCTTGACCACCTTGCGGCAGATCTTGGCCACCTCGCGCTCGAGGTTACGCACGCCCGACTCTCGCGTGTAATACCGCACGATGTCCTGGATCGCATCGCTGGCGATCTCGATCTCTTCCGGCTTCAAGCCGTTGGCCTTGATCTGCTTGGGCATCAGATAGCGCGTGGCAATGTTGAGCTTCTCGTCCTCGGTGTACCCGGGGATGCGGATCACTTCCATGCGGTCCAGCAACGGGCCCGGGATATTGAGCGAGTTGGAGGTGGCGACGAACATCACCTCCGACAGGTCCAGATCGACCTCCAGATAATGGTCGTTGAACGAGTTGTTCTGCTCCGGGTCCAGCACCTCCAGCAATGCCGACGACGGGTCGCCACGGAAGTCCATCGACATCTTGTCGATTTCGTCCAGCAGGAACAGCGGATTCTTGCTGCCGACCTTGTTGAGGTTCTGCACCAGGCGGCCCGGCATCGAACCGACATAGGTCCGGCGGTGGCCACGGATTTCGGCCTCGTCGCGAATGCCGCCCAGGCTCATACGCACGAACTTGCGGTTGGTCGCCTTGGCGATCGACTGCCCGAGCGAGGTCTTGCCCACGCCCGGCGGCCCGACCAGGCACAGGATCGGCCCCTTCATCTGCTTCACGCGCGACTGCACGGCCAAGTATTCAAGGATGCGCTCCTTGACCTTGTCCAGGCCGTAGTGATCGGCGTCCAGCGTATCTTCGGCAACCTTGAGGTCCTTGCGCACCTTGGTGCGCTTCTTCCACGGCACGCCCAGCAGCCAGTCCAGGTAGTTGCGCACCACGGCCGCCTCGGCGGACATCGGCGACATCTGCTTGAGCTTGTTGAGCTCGGCCTTGGCCTTGGTCTCGACCGGCTTGGGCATGCCCGACTCGGCGATCTTGCGCGCCAGCTCTTCCAGCTCGCCGGGCGCATCGTCCAGGTCGCCCAGTTCCTTCTGGATCGCCTTCATCTGCTCGTTGAGGTAGTACTCGCGCTGGCTCTTTTCCATCTGCGACTTGACCCGGCCGCGGATGCGCTTTTCCAGCTGCTGCACGTCGATTTCGCCATCCACCAGACCGACCAGCAATTCCAGCCGTTCTCCGGTGTCGGTGATTTCCAGCAGACGCTGCTTGTCGGCCAGACGCACACCGATGTGGGCGGCGATGGTGTCCGCCAGGCGGCCCGGCTCATCGATGCCCGACAAGGTCTGAAGCAGCTCTGGCGGCAGCTTGCGATTGGTCTTGACGTACTGTTCGAACAGCGACATCAGCGACCGCGCAATCGCTTCCACCTCGCGCGGCTCGCGCGCGTCGCTGGCCTCGATTTCGGTGCCCTGCCCCTGCAATGCGCCGTCCTGCTCGACAACCTTGTCCACGGTGACCCGCGACAGACCCTCGACCAGCACCTTGATGGTGCCATCGGGGAGCTTGAGCAACTGCAGCACCTGCGCCAGGGTGCCGACGGTATACAGGTCGCCGGCAGCCGGGTCGTCGGTCTCGGCCGACTTCTGCGCCACCAACAGGATGCGCTTGTCCGCTTCCATGGCTTTTTCCAGCGCGCGCATCGACTTGTCGCGGCCGACGAACAGCGGGATCACCATGTGCGGAAACACCACCACGTCGCGCAGCGGCAACACTGGCAGATCGAGAATTTCTGGTTGGGACTGGGCCATGGGGCACTCCGCAGGAATGGGGGTTTTTGGGGCAGTAAAAAGCCGATGGCCCCGTTATGGGGCCATCGGCGAGGTGTTGCAAGTAGCGTTCGGAAAGCGGTTATCCGCCAGCGAGGCCGAGGCCCGGCGAGGCGGCCAACAGACTCAGTCCCCGGACGCAGCCTTGGCGGGAGCCGGTTGCGCCTGGTAGATCAGATACGGCTCGGACTTGTGCTCGATCACCGACTCGTCCACCACGACCTTGCTGACGTTTTCCTGCGACGGCAGCTCGTACATGGTGTCCAGCAGCACCGATTCGACGATGGTGCGCAGCCCGCGGGCGCCGGTCTTGCGCTTGAGCGCCTTCTTGGCGATCGCCGAAAGGGCATCGGGGCGGAACTCCAGCTCCACGCCTTCCATGTCGAACAACTTCTTGAACTGCTTGGTGATGGCGTTCTTGGGCTCGGTCAGGATCTTGATCAGCGCCGGCTCATCGAGCTCTTCCAGCGTGGCGACCACCGGCAGACGGCCGACGAACTCGGGAATCAGGCCGAACTTGATCAGATCTTCCGGCTCGACTTCGGCCAGGATCTTGCCCACTTCCTGCTTGCGCTCGCTGCTCTTGACCTTGGCACCGAAGCCAATGCCGCCAGCGTCGTTGGAACGCTGCTGAATAACCTTGTCCAGCCCGGCGAATGCACCGCCGCAGATGAACAGGATGTTCTTGGTATCGACCTGCAGGAATTCCTGCTGCGGGTGCTTGCGGCCGCCCTGCGGCGGCACCGAAGCCACCGTGCCTTCGATCAGCTTCAGCAGCGCCTGCTGCACGCCTTCGCCGGACACATCGCGGGTGATCGACGGGTTCTCGCTCTTGCGCGAGATCTTGTCGATTTCGTCGATGTAGACGATGCCCTGCTGCGCCTTCTCGACGTCGTAATCGCACTTCTGCAGCAGCTTCTGGATGATGTTTTCCACGTCCTCGCCGACATAGCCGGCTTCGGTGAGCGTGGTGGCATCGGCGATCGTGAACGGCACATTGAGCAGGCGCGCCAGCGTTTCGGCCAGCAGCGTCTTGCCCGAACCGGTCGGACCGACCAGCAGGATGTTGGATTTCGCCAGCTCGACGTCATCGTTCTTGCTGCGGCTCTCGATACGCTTGTAGTGGTTGTACACCGCCACCGCGAGCGTGCGCTTGGCGCGCAGCTGCCCGATCACGTATTGATCCAGCACCTCGAGAATCTCGCGCGGCTTGGGCAGGCTGGAACGTGCCGACTGCGCCTTCTCTTCGAGTTCCTCGCGGATGATGTCGTTGCACAGCTCAACGCACTCATCGCAGATGAATACGCTGGGACCGGCAATCAGCTTACGGACTTCATGCTGACTCTTACCGCAGAACGAGCAGTAGAGAATCTTGTTGCTGTCGCCGGAACGACCTTGGCGGTCTTCGCTCATGCTTCTGTTACCCAGTTACCCCACCCGATGCACGGGGGTTCGATTTCGAGAATAGCACAGGGTCGGGAGGACATTCGCCCCGCCCGACCCTGCCGGTTTTTCCTGCAATTTCAATAACTTGACGATCAAGACGGCTGGATCGACTCTTCCGGACGACGTTCAAGCACCTGATCCACCAGGCCGTAGGCCTGCGCATCGACCGCGCTCTTGAAGTTGTCGCGTTCGGTGTCGCGCGCGATGGTCTCCAGCGATTGGCCGGTGTGCTTGGCCAGGATCTCGTTCAGGCGCGAACGCAGGGTCAGGATCTCGCGCGCATGGATATCGATATCGGTCGCCTGGCCCTGGAAGCCACCCAGCGGCTGATGGATCATCACGCGCGAATTCGGCAACGCGTAGCGCTTGCCGGCCGCACCCGAGGCCAGCAGCAGCGCGCCCATCGAGGCGGCCTGGCCGACGCAGATGGTGCTGACGTCCGGCTTGATGTACTGCATGGTGTCGTAGATCGCCATGCCGGCAGTGACCACGCCACCGGGCGAATTGATGTAGATGCTGATGTCCTTTTCCGGGTTATCCGCTTCCAGGAACAGCAGCTGGGCCACGATCACGTTGGCCATATGGTCGTCGATCGGACCGACCAGGAAGATCAGACGCTCCTTCAGCAGACGCGAGTAGATGTCGTACGCACGCTCGCCACGGCTGGTCTGCTCGACCACCATGGGCACCAGGTTCAGGGCTTTGGTCACAATGCTCATCAGTCTTCCCGTTGTGGCAGCGGCCTGTGCCGCTGCCGGTGTTCGCCATCCGCCCCCCCAAGCTGCGGGCGCGGTTCTTCTCTTACTGCCGGATCAGACGCGGATGGCGTCCTGGAACGACAGCGACTGCTCGGTGTGCTGGGCGCGCTCGGCGATCCAGTCGATCACCTGCTCTTCCATCACGCGGCTCTGCAGCCCGTTCATCAGTTGGGGGGCGTTGCGATACATCTCAATGACCTGTTCCGGCTCTTCGTAGGTCGAAGCGATCAGACGCAGCGTTTCGCTGACGCGCTTGGATTCCAGGCGCAATTCGTTGCGGCGCGCCACCTCGCCCACCAGCAGACCGACCAGCACGCGCTTGGCGGCGGCATCCATGAATCCCTGGTGCGCATCGGCCGGCACCTGACCCGGATCGCGACCGCTGCGGCGGACCTGCTCGACCTGCTGGGCCAGCATCGAACGGGCTTCGTTCTCGACCAGGCGCGGCGGCATTTCGACATGCGCGTAGGCGGCAATCAGCTGCTCGCCCACTTCGCGGCGCAGACGGTTCATCAGCGCGCCCTTGAGTTCGCGCTCCAGGTTGGTGCGGATATCGGCGCGGAACTGCTCGGCATCGCCGCTCTTCACGCCGAAGCTCTTGATGAACTCCTTGTCCACTGCCGGCAACACCGGCTCGGAGACTTCGACCGCCTTGACGTGCACCTGCACGGTCTTGCCCGCCAGCTGCGGGACGCGCCATTCGGCAGGAAAATCGACGGTCAGGGTCTTTTCTTCACCCTTGGTCAGGCCTTCCAGGCCCTTTTCGATCTGGTCGAACATCACGCCCGAACCCAGCACGCTGCTGCCGGTCTCCACGCCTTCGGCGGGCAGACGCTCGTCGCCAGCCTGCGACCAGGTCTCCAGCGCCACCAGGTCGCCGACCTGCGCACCGCGCTCGACCGGATTCCAGGTGCGGCGCTGCAGGCGCAGGTTCTCGATCATCTGGTCGATGTCGGCATCGGTCACTTCAGCGGTCGCACGCACCACCGACAGCTTGGTCACGTCGATGTCGCCGAAATCCGGTACCACTTCGAAGGTGGCGACGAAGTCGAAATCGGTCTCGCCCTGATCGATACGCGGGTTGCCGGCCAGGCGCAGCGAATGCTCGCGGACGGCCGAATCGAAGGTCTCACGCAGCAGGCCTTCCATCGCCTCGGCACGCACCTGCTGACCGAAGCGCTGCTCGATCACCTTGGTCGGCACCTTGCCGGGACGGAAGCCCTTGATGCGCGTGGTCCGCGCAAGCTCGCGCAGGCGGCCCCCGACGTGCGTCTCCAGGCGCTCCTGCGGCAGGGTGAAGGTCAGGCGGCGTTCCAGATTGCCGGTGGATTCGATCGATGCTTGCATGTTGACTCCTGCCACCGACAGCGCACAGCGTCGGCACGAGATGGAAGATGCGGGTTGACGGATGGCGAGAATGCCGCCGAGCCTTGTAGTTTCGCCGATAACGGCGGCCGCTGCCAGCGGCATGCGCGCAGCGGCGTTACGGACACAAGCGAGCGGTTTGCAGGAAGTGCAGCGGCCGGAACCCACACGGCCGCGCGGCATTGGTGCGAAAGGGGGGACTCGAACCCCCACGCCTTACGGCGTCAGAACCTAAATCTGGTGCGTCTACCAATTCCGCCACTTTCGCAATGCCGTAGATGCCCGGCTATTGTTGCAGGGATGCCGGTAAAGAAAAAGCGCTGCGAGGCCTGGGCGCGTGATGTCCGCAGGGCACGAGCTGCTTCGCGCGGTGACTTGAGGCTCCATGCAATGCAGAGGGCCATCGGCGGCCGGCCCACCCGCCCGACTGAATGCAGACAAAGCCCATTCGCTGCCAGCACGTTGCAGCCGGATTTGAGAAAATTTCGTTAATTTCCGCGTGAAATCAGCACTTGCGATGACAGCCCAATATCGCCAGATCGTGGCACTGTCACGTGATTGCATCGAAGAGATCGACCCGGATGAGCGAATCACGTCGCCCCCCCTCAACGGGCTGGTCGGACTCGGGGCCAGTTTTGCGGATCAGCGAAGCCAGACGCCTGCGTTGCGGGCCTTGCACGGGGGCGCTGGCGAGTGACGTGGCTGCTTCCTGCAACTTCTTGTAGATCGCGCAGAGCACGGCGCGCGACGCGCTCAGCACAGCCATGACGTGGCCCCGCAATGGCGCACCGCGAGACTTCTGGCATCGCTGAAGAACTGACCCGGCTCGATCCCTGACGGCGACTGCGGCAAGCGCGCTCCAGCCAGGCGTTCGATGTTGAGCGTTGCCCCAAAGGCGTTGAAAAGCCGCTATCCAACCGGACCAGACATGGGCGGTGCCGGCGCTATCGCCAAGCTGCAACAGCGTGGTCGCGACGCCGAGTTATCGCTGGCCTCGATTCTTTCAAAGCAGCCCCAACGAGCGCACCCTGTTTTTGGTCCTGGAAAAAGAAAAGCACCTAGGCGGCTGCCTAAGTGCTTTTATTTGGTGGGCCGTCAAGGATTCGAACCTTGGACCTATTGATTAAGAGTCAACTGCTCTACCAACTGAGCTAACGGCCCTGAAACTGGTCGCACATTGTATGTGCATTTTTGCTTCGTTGCAACACCCCGTGACACATGGGGTCAAACATTCCTGCAATTTCCCGTCATCAGTGGGGTGGCTGAGGGGACTCGAACCCCCGACATCTGGAATCACAATCCAGTACTCTAACCAGCTGAGCTACAGCCACCACTGAAAACCTGCTTCCTACCGTACCGCCGATGGCGCGCCCGACAGGACTCGAACCTGTAACCGCCGGCTTAGAAGGCCGGTGCTCTATCCGGTTGAGCTACGGGCGCCCGGACCGAACTTCGCATTCCCACGCCGTCGAAAGCTCGGAATGGTCGGGGTAGAGGGATTCGAACCCCCGACATCCTGCTCCCAAAGCAGGCGCGCTACCAGACTGCGCTATACCCCGGCGGGACCTTTCAATCCCGAAGGCTCGAAAGGTCGGCTATTTTGGGAATGATTGGCCTCGCTGTCAATCACCCTGTGTAAGTTGAACGATCAGCTATCCTCGCAACCACGTTCGCCAGTAGGGTGAGCACTATTTTCATGGAGAACACGCATGCGTAGCGGTAACCCTGCCCTTCGGGAATCCACATTTCTCGACTCCGGCTCCGGCTCGATCGTCACCCGCGACGGTCAGGCGATGACCCTCAACGGCACGGTCAACAAGACCGGCGCGTTGTTGCTGATGGCGGTGATCACCGCCGCCTTCGCGTGGTCGCAATCGATCGGCTCCGATGGCATGCCGCTGCCTGTCGCGCGCATCTACATGATCGCCGGCGCGATCGGCGGCCTGGTGTTCGCACTGGCTACCTGCTTCAAGCCGACCTGGGCACCGATTACGGCGCCGCTATATGCATTGATCGAAGGCTTCTTCCTCGGCTCGATCTCGGCAGTGTACGAAGCACGCTTCAACGGCATCGTGTTCCAGGCCATCCTGCTCACCTTCGGCACCCTGTTCGCGCTGCTGTTTGCGTATCGCAGCGGAATGATCAAGGCCACCGAAAACTTCAAGCTGGGCGTGGTCGCAGCCACCGGCGGTATCGCGCTGGTCTATCTGGCGACCATCGTGCTGGGCCTGTTCGGTGTGCGCATCCCTTTCATCCACGACTCGGGCCTGATCGGCATCGGTTTCAGCCTGTTCGTGGTGGTGGTGGCGGCGTTGAACCTGGTGCTGGACTTCGACTTCATCGATAGCGGCGTCGAGCAAGGCGCGCCCAAGCACATGGAGTGGTACGGCGCATTCGGCCTGATGGTGACGCTGGTGTGGCTGTACATCGAGTTCCTGCGCCTGCTATCGAAGCTGCAGTCGCGCAATTGAGCTGGGATTCGGGATTCGGGAATCGCAACGGCGGCTCCCCTCGCTTGAACGCGTGACACTGGCGTCGAGCGACCGGTTTCCAACAAAAAGAAAGGGCGCCTAGGCGCCCTTTCTTTTTGTGCAAATCTGCCAGGCGCTCAGAGGCGGCTGGCGATGGCCTTGGCGAAGCCCATGGTGTTGCCGGTGCCGCCCAGGTCGGGGGTCAGCGAATCCTTGGCCTCCAGGGTGGCGACGATGGCTTCGCGCAGGCGCTCGGCATTCTGCGGCTGACCGATGTGGTCCAGCATCTGCGCCGCGCCCAGCAGCAGCGCGCACGGGTTTGCCTTGCCCTGCCCTGCGATATCCGGCGCCGAGCCGTGCACGGCTTCGAAGATCGCCGCGTCCAGGCCGATGTTGGCGCCCGGGGCCAGGCCCAGGCCGCCGACCAGGCCGGCGCACAGATCGGAGATGATGTCGCCGAACAGGTTGGTGGTCACGATGATGTCGAACTGCTCCGGACGCATCACCAGCTGCATGCAGGTGTTGTCGACGATCATTTCCTGGAATTCGATCTCCGGGTACTGCGCGGCCACATCGCGTGCCACCTTCAGGAACAGGCCCGAGGTCGACTTGATGATGTTGGCCTTGTGCACGGCGGTGACCTTCTTGCGGCCGGTGCTCTTGGCCAGCTCGAAGGCGTAGCGCACGATGCGCTCGGAGCCCTTGCGGGTGATCCGGGTGCCGGAGAACGCGGTCTCGCCATCCTCTGACACGGTCTGGCCTTCGCTCAGGTACGCGCCTTCGGTGTTCTCGCGCACCGTGATCAGGTCCACGCCGTCGGCGAAGCGCGACTTGGTGTTCGGGAACGACTTGGCCGGACGCACGTTGGCGTACAGGTCGAACTTGCGACGCATGGCGACGTTGATCGAGCTGAAACCCTCGCCGACCGGCGTGGTCAGCGGGCTTTTCAGCGCCACCTTGTTCTTGGTGATCGACGCCAGAGTGGACTCAGGCAGCAGATCGCCGTGCTTTTCCAGCGCAACCAAGCCGGCGTCGGCGTATTCGTAGGTCAGGCCAGCCTGCAGCGCGTCGAGCACGAACAGCGTGGCATCCATGATCTCCGGGCCGATGCCGTCGCCGCGGATGACCGTGATTGTCTGCGTCATAACGTTGGGTTTCCGAACTTGAAGGGGGGAGCGCCAGCCGCAATACCCGGCAGAGCGGCGCAAGGAGGTTTCACGGGCAATTATGCCCGATGCCGGTGAAGGCGCCCAAACCGACCTTGGTCTAAGGGCCACCATCCAACGACTGCGTGGCCAGGAAGCCGGTGCACGGAATCGGCATGGATCCATCCTCCGCGCACTGCGGTTGCTCCATGCCGCCCACACCGCCTGACGACTGCCCGCTATGTTTTCGCAGCCATCAAGAGCCGCTGGCGCCCAAACGCAACGCGCCGCCTGATCGGGCGGCGCGTGTCCTGCTCGCTTTTACTAATCCCGAATCCCCCACTTCCGCCTCAGCACCACACTCAGTCGTGTGCGTGCTGGGCCGGCACTTGTGCACCGCCTTCGAGCTGGTCCAGGAAATCCACCGCGCGGCGAAGATGCGGGATGACAATGGAGCCGCCGACCACCAGGCCGACCGAGAAGGTTTCGAAGAACTCTTCCCGGCTCACGCCGGCTTCCTTGCACTGGGCCACGTGATAGCTGATGCAGTCGTCGCAGCGCAGCACCATCGAGGCGACCAGGCCGAGCAGTTCCTTGGTCTTCACGTCCAGCGCGCCGGCCTGGTAGGTCTGCGTGTCGAGCGCGAAGAACCGGCGCACCACCTGGTTCGGCTCGGCCAGGATGCGCTGGTTCATGCGCTGACGAAATTCGGTGAACTCGCGCAGGCGGTCGGCGCTGCCGTCGTCGGAACCACTCATGCCTGGCCGCCCGCACTGCCGGCCAGCAGCGGCTCGAGCTTGCCGGCACGATGCATGGCCATCATGTCGTCGTAGCCGCCCACGTGGACGTCGCCGACGAAGATCTGCGGCACGCTGGTGCGCTTGGCCAGGGCAATCATCCTGTCGCGCTCGGCCGGGTCCAGGTCGATCCGCACCTCGGTCCAGGTCTTGCCCTTGCTCTTGAGGAAGTTCTTGGCCGCCACGCAATACGGGCAGATGGCGGAGGAATACAGGGTGATCTGCGGGCCGGAGGCCGCGTCCTGATCGGTATGGTCTTGGCTCACGGGAAACTCCGTGGTTGGTGTGAGGTCTGACACATGGTACCGGGCGACTGGAATTTCCATGTCGTCACCGCAACACTGTGGGTTAACCGATGATTCACGCCTCTGCGCCGGGCTGCCCGCATGCTCCGCGCATCACCTGGGAGTTCCACTTGCGCCTGCTACCGCTCGCCACTGCCCTCACGCTGGCCGTTGCCATGGGTGTGGCACCTGCGCAGGAAAGCCGCCTGCCCGATATCGGTTCGTCGGCCGGCGAGTTGCTGACCCCGGCCCGCCAGACCGAATATGGCCGGATGATGCTGGCCGAGTTGCGCAACTACGACTACGTGCTGGACGACCCGCTGATCACCGACTGGCTGCAGACCATGGGCACCCGGCTGGGCGCCAACAGCGACCAACCGCAGCAGCCGTTTACGTTTTTCATGCTGCGCGACCGCCAGATCAACGCATTCGCCACGCTGGGTGGCTACATCGCCGTCAATGCCGGGCTGGTGTTGACCGCCGAGCGCGAGGACGAAGTGGCGGCGGTGCTGTCGCACGAGATCGCCCACGTCACCCAGCAGCACGTGCTACGTGGAGTGGAGCGCGCGCAGCGCGACCAGATTCCGATCCTGCTCGGCATGCTGGCGGCGGTGGTGGCAGCGCAGCAGGCCGGGGGCAACTCCAAGGGTGACGCCACCATGGCCACCATCACCAGCGCGATGGGGCTGATGCAGCAGCGGCAGATCGACTACACCCGCTCCAACGAGTCCGAAGCCGACCGGCTGGGCATCCGCACGTTGGCGCGCAGCGGCTACGACGTGGACGCGATGGCAGGCTTCTTCGAGCGCATGTCGGTGGCGATGCGTGCCAACGAGGGCGGCTACAGCGCGCCGGATTTCCTGCAGACCCACCCGGTGACCGTCACCCGCATCAGCGAAGCCAAGTCGCGCGCCGAGCAGATGAAGAAGAACACCGTGGTCCTGACGACCTCGGTGCCGGGCGGGACGCGCCAGGAGCGCGTCGACCCGGCCGACCCATCGCTGTCGGAGCCGCTCAGCCGCAATGGCAACGCGCTGCTCCCTTACGCGCTGCGGTTGCCGGTGGATGCGCTCAGCCGCGGCGCCGACCAACAGGGTTTCGATTGGGCCAAGGAGCGCCTGCGCGTACTCAGCGCCGCCACGCCGGATGCGGCCATTCGCGAGTACGAAAACCTGCGCCGCAGCGCCAAACACGGCTTGAGCGATCCGCAGCGCTACGGCCTGGCGCTGGCGCGGCTGCGCAACAGCGGCGGGCGGCCGGGCGAGCCGGTGGCCGAGCTGACCAGCCTGCTCCAGGCGCATCCGGACAATTTGTGGCTGGCGCTGGGCCTGAGCGAGGCGCAGGCGCGCGTGGGTCCGCGAGAAACGGCCAATGCCCGCTTCGATGCGCTGCTCAAGCAATTACCCAACAACCGCGCGGTCGCGCTGACCTATGCCACTGCGCTCAACGAGCAGGCCAGCAAGGAGTCCGGCCAGCGCGCGCGCCAGGTGCTGGAGCCGTTGTTGCACCGGAGCAGCGACGACCCGCTGCTGCAGCAGAGCTACGCGCGTGCCTGCGAGCTGTCCGGCGACCCATTGCGCGCCAGCGAAGCGTATGCGGAGGCTGCGTTCTTGAACGGCCGCGCCGAACAGGCATTAATCCAGCTGGAAGCACTGAAAAAGAAGGATCTCGACTATGTGACACGGGCGCGCGTGGATGCGCGCATTGCCGCGATCACCCCAACCGTGCTGGAGCTGCGTCGCCAGGGTATCCGCGACCCGGATTTGTCCACGCGCTGATCGCCGATGCATCGCCGGCTGTTCACGACGGAAGGTTATCGCGCGGCCGCCCGCCAGTAACGGAACTGCCCAGTCCGCTTCACGCCCCACAGCCGCCGCGCAGGCGCCTTCGGCGATGTCACATTAGAGTCACAAAACCGTAGTCTACTGGCGATCAACCAAAGCCAGACGGTAAGCCCCGCGTGCAGAAACGCATTCTGATCGTCGATGACGAACCCGCGATCCGCGACATGGTGGCGTTCGCGCTGCGCAAAGGCGAGTTCGAGCCCATCCATGCCGGCGACGCCCGCGAGGCGCAGACCGCCATCGCCGACCGTGTGCCGGACCTGATCCTGCTGGACTGGATGTTGCCGGGCACCAGCGGGCTGGACCTGGCAAGGCGCTGGCGCAAGGAGCAGCTCACTCGCGAGATTCCGATCATCATGCTCACCGCGCGCGGCGAAGAAAACGACCGCGTCGGCGGCCTGGAAGCCGGCGTCGACGATTACGTGGTCAAGCCGTTCTCTGCACGCGAGCTGCTGGCGCGCATCCGCGCGGTGATGCGGCGCACCCGTGAAGACGACGAAGACGGCAGCGTGGCGGTAGGCAAGCTGCGCATCGACGGCGCCGCGCACCGGGTGTTCGCCGGCGATGCGCCGGTGCCGATCGGCCCGACCGAATATCGTCTGCTGCACTTTTTCATGACACACCCCGAGCGCGTGTATACGCGCACCCAGCTGCTGGACCATGTCTGGGGTGGCAGCGTGTATGTGGAAGAGCGCACCATCGACGTGCATATCCGCCGCCTGCGCAAGACGCTGGAACCGTTCGGGCTGGAAAACATGGTGCAGACCGTGCGTGGCTCGGGCTATCGTTTTTCCTCGGCGACCTGACGTGCCGCAAAGCCGCCCGGCCGCACACCGGTCGGGCGGCTGCCTACCTGACGCTTCGTGGTAACGCCTTCCATGCCTCAACACATCCGTTCCGCCTGGCTCAAGACGCTGGGCACCCTCGCGCTGTTGTTGGGCGCTGCCGTCGTGGCAGGCGTGCTGATCGGGCATGTGTGGATGGCACTGACGCTCACCGCCCTGGGCGTGCTGGCCTGGCATTACTGGCGGCTGCGCCAGGTGCTGCGCCGGCTCACTGCACGCCAGCGTGCCGAGCCGGCGGCGGGGATCGGCGCCTGGAACGAACTGGACCGGCTGCTGTATCGCAGCCAGGCCGAAATGCGCGCACGCAAGCGCCGCCTGATCGAAATGTTGCGCACCTACCGCGCCGCGGCGCAGGCGCTGCCGGATGCGGTGGTGGTCGTGGATCGCAACAGCCAGCGCGTGCAGTGGTTCAACAAGGCAGCCGGCGGTTTGCTCGGCCTGCACCATCCCGGCGACATGGGCGTGTCGATCGTGGAGCGGCTGCAGCCGTTGCCGCTGGCGCACTGGCTGGCGGCCGGGCGCAACGCCGAGCCGATGCTGGATGCCGCCTCGCCGGCAGACCCGAATCTGCGCCTGAACCTGCGCCTGATCCCCTACTCCGACGACTACTGGCTGCTGGTGGCGCGCGATGTCAGCAAGCTGCTGCGGCTGGAACAGGTGCGCCGCGATTTCGTGGCCAACGTCTCGCATGAACTGCGTACCCCGCTGACGGTGGTGCACGGGTATCTGGACATGCTCGATCCGGAAGACTTTCCCGATTCGGGCCCGATGCTGGCGGAAATGCGCAAGCAATCGCAACGCATGGCGCAGCTGGTCGAAGACCTGCTGACGCTGTCGCGGCTGGAATCGCAGGAAGAACTCGGCGAAGAACACGTGGCGATGGCGCCCATGCTGTCGACCTTGCGCCGCGAGGCCGAGGCGCACAGCCAGGGCCGCCACACCGTGGAGGTGATCGACGAGGCCGGTGTGGACCTGCTCGGCTCCAACAAGGAGCTGCACAGTGCGTTTTCCAATCTGGTCACCAATGCGGTGCGCTACACGCCCGGCGGCGGCACGGTAACGATCCGTTTCGTGCGCGAAGGCGACGGTGCGGCGCTGGCCGTGCGCGACACCGGCTATGGCATCCCCGCCTCGCACCTGCCGCGCATCACCGAACGCTTCTACCGGGTGTCCAGCAGCCGCTCGCGCGAGAGCGGCGGCACCGGGCTGGGACTGTCGATCGTCAAGCACATCCTGGGGCTGCACCAGGCGCGCCTGGATATCGAAAGCGAAGTGGGACGCGGCAGCGAATTCTCGTGTCATTTCGTACCTGCGCGCGTCGTGCAGCGCGAGCAATCGGTGCCACTGTCACGCTCGGCGTGATATGTAGTCAGTGCGCGCCGCAGCGCGCTGCGATGGACGCGTCTGCCACGCGCCGCATTGCCTGCGTTGCGCGACCCAGGCAATTACACAACCCGTCTTGACGATCGATTCCATGGGCCACGCCAAAGAACTGCACGACATCACACCCGGCGACGACGTCGCCACCGATCCGTTGCGTGATCCGGCGCTGTACATCAACCGCGAGCTGTCGCAACTGGACTTCAACTTCCGGGTGCTGGCGCAGGCGCTCGACGAGCAGGTGCCATTGCTGGAACGGCTGCGCTTCCTGTGCATCTCGTGCACCAACCTGGACAAGTTCTTCGAAATCCGCGCAGCTACCGTGCGGCACGCACAGGAGTTCGGGCTGCCGCCGGCGCCGGACGGGCTGAGCCCGACCGCCATCCTCAACGCGGTGCACGATCGCGCCGCCAAATTGGTCGAGCAGCAGTACCACGCGTGGAACGAGGTGCTGCGGCCGGCGATGGAAGACGCAGGCGTTGCCGTGCTCAGCCGTTCGGCATGGACCGCGCGCCAGAAACGTTGGCTGCGTGCGTATTTCCGCAACGAGATCATGCCGGTGCTGTCGCCACTGGGCCTGGACCCTGCGCACCCGTTCCCGAAGATCCTCAACAAGACCTTGAACATCGTGGTGGTGCTGGAAGGCCAGGACGCGTTCGGACGCGCCGGGCATCTGGCCATCGTGCGCGCACCGCGTTCGCTGCCCCGCATCATCCAGCTGCCGGCAAGCCTGTCGCCGGAGGGCACGCAGAGCTTCGTGTTCCTGTCCTCGGTGTTGTCCGAATTCGTCGACGAGCTGTTCCCGGGCATGCAGGTGATGGGCTCGTATCAGTTCCGCGTCACCCGCAATTCCGAACTGGTGGTGGACGAGGAAGAAGTCGAGAACCTGGCGCTGGCCCTGCGCGATGAACTGGTCACGCGCGGCTACCGGCCGGCGGTGCGACTGGAGATCGCGCACGATTGCCCGGCACCGATCCTGCGCACCTTGTTGCAGAATTTCGGCCTGAACGAGAACGCGGTCTACCGCATCGCCGGGCCGGTCAACTTGAGCCGCGTCACGCAGGTCTACGACCTGGTACAGCGCCCCGAACTCAAGTACCCCTCGTTCAATCCGCGCACCTTGCGCGACAGCGAGGGCATCTTCGAGATCGTCAAGAAAGGCGATGTGTTGCTGCATCACCCCTTCGATGCGTTTACCGCGGTGCTGGACGTCATCCGCCAGGCCGCGGTCGACCCGAACGTGCTGGCGATCAAGCAGACGCTGTACCGCACCGGCAAGGATTCGTTGATTGTCGATGCGCTGATTCTGGCCGCGCGCAACGGCAAGGACGTCACCGTGGTGGTGGAGTTGCGTGCGCGCTTCGATGAAGAAGCCAACCTGGGCCTGGCCGACAAACTGCAGGAAGCCGGCGTGCAGGTGGTCTACGGCGTGGTCGACTTCAAGACCCACGCCAAGATGCTGCTGATCGTGCGCCGCGAGGGCCGCAAGCTCAAACGCTACGTGCACCTGGGCACCGGCAATTACCACAGCGGCACCGCGCGCCTGTATACCGACATCAGCCTGATCACCGCCGATGCCGAAATCGGCAACGACGTGCACATGCTGTTCCAGCAGTTGTCCGGGCTTGCGCCGCGCATGAAGCTGGACCAGTTGCTGCAGTCGCCGTTTACGCTGCATGCCGGCGTGTTGAAGCGGATCGATCGCGAGACACGGCTGGCCCGCAAGGGTCGCCCGGGCCGCATCATCGCCAAGATGAACGCCCTCAACGAACCGCAGGTGGTGCGTGCGTTGTACACGGCGTCGCAGGCCGGGGTGCAGATCGATCTGATCGTGCGCGGGGCCTGCACGCTGCGCCCCGGGGTGCCAGGGGTGTCCGACAACATCCGCGTGCGTTCGATCGTGGGCCGCTTTCTGGAACATAGCCGCGTGTACTGGTTCGGCAACGACGGGGCCGCCGAGTTGTACTGCGCCAGTGCCGACTGGTTGGAACGCAATCTGCTGCGGCGGGTGGAGACCTGCTTCCCGATCCTGGAACCGGACCTGGCCAAACGCGTCTACCGTGAGGTGCTGCAGAACTATCTGGACGACAACGTCAGCGCGTGGGAGCTGGACGCCGAGGGCGTGTACCACAAGCGCACGCCTGCCCCGGGCGAGCCGGCGCATTCGGCGCAGATGACCTTGCTCGAGCGGATCTGAGCGCTCATTGCCGCACGCCAGGTGGCAAGCCGCTTGCGCAGGCATGCGGCATACCCATTACGGCGACTGACCGTCCGCTTCCAGCGCTTGGCAATACCGATCGCGTGCGCGGTCGGCTGGGCGCACGCACGGCCTCTCACGTGGCCAACAGCCCATCGGCTACCATGCGGCCATGCCAATGCCCTCCCCCACGATTCCGCCCCTGCGCGATGGCGATTTTCTTGCCGCCATCGACCTAGGCTCCAACAGTTTCCACATGGTCATTGCGCGCTACCTGATGGGTCAGCTGCGCGTCGTCGATCGCCTGCGCGAGACCGTGCGCATGGCCGATGGCCTGGATGGCAAAGGTGGGCTCTCCAACGAAGCGCGCCAACGCGCACTGGAATGCCTGGCGCGTTTCGGCCAGCGCATTCGCGACGTGCCTTCGCTGCGCGTGCGTGCGCTGGCGACCAACACGGTGCGTCAGCTGCGTTCGCCGCAAGCGTTTTTGATGCCGGCCGAAACCGCGCTGGGCCATGCGATCGAAGTGGTCAGCGGGCGCGAGGAAGCACGCCTGATCTATCTGGGCGTGGCGCATGCGCAACCGCCCAAGCCCGACCAACGCCGGCTGGTGATCGACATCGGAGGCGGCTCGACCGAGTTCATCATCGGCCGCGGGTTTCAGACGCTGGAACGCGAGAGTCTGCAGGCCGGATGCATTGCCAGCACGCGGCGGTTTTTTCCCGGCGGCAAATTGTCCAAGAAGAAATGGAAGGACGCGCTGACCGAGATCGGCGCCGAGTTCCAGCAGTTCGCCGGCCAGTACAAGGCGCTGGGCTGGCATGAGGCGATCGGCTCGTCCGGCACGCACAAGGCCATCGGCGAGATGTGCGCGGCGATGAAGCTGACCAAGGGCGCGATCACCGCGCAGGCGCTGCCGGCGCTGCGCGAGGAGTTGCTCAAGGCCAAGCGTATCGAAGACATCCAGCTACCCGGCCTGGCGGCCGAACGGCGGCCGATCATCGCCGGCGGCATCCTGGTGCTGGAAGCGGCGTTCCAGGCGCTGGGCTTGGAGAAACTGATGGTCAGCAAGGCGGCGATGCGCGAAGGCATCCTGTACGACATGCTTGGCCGTGGCGGGGAAAACGACCCGCGCGACAGTTCGGTGACCTCGCTGATGCAGCGTTACGGCATCGACGAAGTACAGGCGCAGCGCGTGGAAGCGACCGCCTGCCGCCTGTTCGACCAGGTCTGCGAATCCTGGCAACTGGATGGCGACGATGCGCAGGTGCTGCGTCGCGCCGCGCGCCTGCACGAGCTGGGGCTGATCATCGCGCACAGCCAATACCACGTGCACGGTAGCTACATCCTGGAGCATTCGGATATCGCGGGTTTTTCGCGACAGGAACAGCAAGTGCTGGCCTCGCTGGTGCGCACGCACCGCCGCAATGTGCCCAAGACCGCTTTCGATGCATTGCCCGACCGCCTGTTGCTGCCGACCCGGCGCAAGGCCGCGCTGCTGCGACTGGCGGTATTGCTGCACCGCGCACACGAGGCGGATCCGATTCCGACCCTGGAACTCACCGCCGACGACACCCGGCTATCGCTGATCCTGTCGCAAAGCTGGATCGACTCGCGCCCGCTGCTGCGCGCCGATCTGATCGGCGAAGTCGAGAGCATGGCCGGGCTGGGAATTGCGTTCAAACCGTTTGTGACCTGAGGCCTGCGGCCTCAGGCGGGAATCGGGAATCGGGAATAGTCCGCCACGGGGCTCTTAGAAGTTTCTGACTGGTGTTGATGGCGCCGAACCGAAGCAACACGCTGCCTTTGCGATTCCCGATTCCCGATTCTCCATTCCCGTCACAGCTGTCACCGCCACGTCTTATCGGCGCAACATCAATGCCATCGCACTCCCGGAAGCTAGTCAAAACGGGAGAACGGGCATGCGCTACGCGATCGTTACCGAAACCTACCCCCCCGAGGTCAACGGTGTTGCGTTGACCGTGCATGGTCTGGAAACCGGTCTGCGTGCGCGTGGACACCAGGTAGATGTGGTGCGGCCACGCCAGAGCGCCGATACCGCGCCGACCGATGCGCTGCTGGTGCGTGGCGCCTCGTTGCCGCGCTACCCGGGATTGAAATTCGGCCTGCCGGCGACGCAACGCCTCGTCCGTCATTGGCGCAGCACGCAACCGGACGCGATCTATGTGGCCACGGAAGGCCCCCTGGGCTGGTCGGCAATGCGCGCGGCCCGCCGGCTCGGCATTCCGGTCGCCACCGGCTTCCACACCCGCTTCGACGAATACCTGCCCGACTACGGTGCCGCCTGGCTGCAGGGCACCGCGCTGCGCTGGATGCGGCGCTTCCACAACCAGGCCGATGCCACCCTGGTGCCCACGCGCGAGTTGCAGCAGTTCCTGCGCGACGATGGCTTCGAGCGCGTGCAATTGCTGGCGCGCGCGGTGGATAGCCAGCAATTCGATCCGAGCCGTCGCGATGTCGCATTGCGCGCCGATTGGGGCATCGAAGGCGAAGGCTTTGCCGCCATCTATGTGGGGCGTATTGCCAGCGAAAAGAATCTGCCGCTGGCTGTACGCGCCTTTCGCAAACTGCAGCAGATCCGCCCGAAGGCGCGTTTCGTCTGGGTGGGCGATGGCCCGGCGCGCGAGAAGCTTGCGCACGACAATCCGGACTTCATTTTCTGCGGTGTCCAGCGTAGCGATGCATTGGCGCGTCACTTCGCCAGCGGCGATCTGTTCCTATTTCCCAGCCGCAGCGAAACCTTCGGCAATGTGACGCTGGAAGCAATGGCCAGCGGCGTGGCGACGGTCGCTTTCGACTACGGCGCGGCCCGCGAATATCTGCGCAACGGCCATACCGGCGCGGCGGTGGACACCGACGAGGCCTTTATCCAGGCCGCCGTCGCGCTGACCGAAGACGACGCACTGCGCCGGCGCATGGGCACGGCGGCGGCGCAGGCGATGAAGAAATTGCATCCGGACAATGTGGTCTCCGATTTCGAAGCCTTGTTGCTGGGAATCAGTGCTGCACGGGGGCGTTATGTCGTCAACGCGGCTTGAGGTCTTGCGCGGTCACGAAGCGCGCTGGTGCCGACGCGCCAATCTGTGGTGCCGACGCAACCCGGTACGGCGTGTCTTCGCCACCATCAGCCGGCTGGGCGACGGCGTGTTCTGGTACGCCTTGATGGGGTTGCTGGTAGTGCTCGACGGCATGGACGGTGTGCGTGCATCGGCGCACATGGCCGCCACCGGCGTGCTTGCATTGACGTTGTACAAGGCGCTCAAACGCTGGACACGGCGTCCGCGCCCGTATGCGGCGGACGTGCGGATTCGCGCATGGGTGGCGCCGCTGGACGAGTTCAGTTTCCCCTCCGGCCATACCTTGCACGCGGTGTCCTTCAGCATCGTGGCGCTGGCCTACTACCCCTGGCTGGCCCCCTTGCTAGTGCCGTTTTCGGCCGGCGTGGCGCTCTCGCGGGTGGTGCTGGGGCTGCATTATCCCAGCGACGTGCTGGCCGCCACGCTGATCGGCGTGCTGCTGGCGAGCCTGTCGCTATGGGGCTTGCCGGTGGTGCTGGGATGAGCGCTGGGGGTTGCGTGATGGCGGCTCGCTGACAGGTAAGCGTAACGGCAAACGGACAGCGACCAAGACGCTGCCCAGTCAGCAGCAAGACCTCTTCGCTTCATCCTTCTCCCTTCGGGACATTGGCCATCTTTGTGGGGGAGAAGGGGCCGCGCAGGGGCCGATGAGGGTACCGTCGAAGCCTCATGCACTCGCCGTCGATGGGCGTTTCGTAAAAGTCGAAAAGAACCCAGCGCAGCAATTGCGACTTCAGCGCGTGGCTTCGCCCCGTACCCTCACCCCCACCCCTGTTCCGCAGGGAGAGGGGATCTTGCACTGACGCTTCGCGGGGATCTTGCGCTGACGGTACGCGGTGGACTGACGGAAGGGTGCCCACCCGCGCGCATGTGCCACGGCACGTGCGACCCGCAGGATGTCTGACTGGCGATCGCCAGCCTGCGGTGTCGTTGCGAGTTGGCCCACCAATCGCCGCGGAGCTGCAATGCTTCTGCGATTCCCGATTCCCGATTCCCGATTCCCGATTCCCGATTCCCGCCCCGCGCTGCCGCCGTACAATGGCGCAATGACGACCCTGTTCATTTCCGACCTGCATCTGGATCCGGCCCGGCCGGCGATCACCGAGTTGTTCCTGGACTTCCTGCGTACGCAGGTGCCCGGGAGCGACGCGCTCTACATCCTGGGCGATCTGTTCGAAGCCTGGATCGGCGACGACACTCCATCCACCGCCGCCGATGCAGTGGCGGTGGCCCTGCATGCAGTGGCAGATTCGGGCGTGCCGGTGTTCTTCATGGCCGGCAACCGCGACTTCCTGGTGGGCGAAGCCTACGCGCAACGGGCGGGCTTCCGGATCCTGCCCGACCCCACCGTCATCGATCTGTACGGGCACACCACGCTACTGATGCACGGCGACTTGCTGTGCACCGACGACACGGCCTACCAGGCCTTCCGCGCGCAGACGCGCGACCCGGTGTTCCAGGCGCAGTTCCTGGCCCAGCCGCTGGCCGCACGCGTTGCGTTCGCGCAGCAGGCGCGCGCGGCCAGTCAGGCGCGGCATGCAGAACTCAAGCAGGGCGACCAGTCGCGCTTCGAAACCGTCACCGACGTGGCGCCGGCCGAAGTGGAAGCCACCTTCGTGCGTTACGGGCTGGATCGACTGATCCACGGCCATACCCATCGCCCTGCCATCCACACCTTGCAGGCCGGCGGCACCACCTGCACGCGCATCGTGCTGGGCGACTGGTACGAGCAAGGCTCGGTCCTGCGCGTGGATGCCGATGGCGTGTCGCTGGAGCAGTTGGCGCTGTAACACAGCCGATCCACATTGCCGTGCCATGGCAGGCGCGGCGGCGCAGTGCTGCATTCAGGGCATGCAGCATGCGCGAAAGCGCGCCTGAGGCCACAGACGCGCGGCGACGCAACGATGGATCGGCAGCGCTTGCCGATCGAGGCGCGCAGCATCGTCAGGTGTGCCAATCAATGACCGCAACGCATCACTGCGCGCTTCGCGCACGCTCGGCGTAGTCGACGAAATCGGCATTCACCACGTCGTACCACAGCAGCGTGCCATCGGCCTGCACGCGGAACCGGTCGCGTACCGGGCTGGTCTGCGGGTCGCCGGGGCAGCCGTCGCCATGGCGTTCGCGCACCGCAAAATCGAACGTGTCCGGCGCAGGTGCATCGCCGTCCTCGGCCATGATGCTGATGCAGTTATCCGGGTACACCTTGTCGCCCTGCAAGCGGGTTTGGAGCGCCTGCAGCGCGCGAGCTTGCGCGTCTTCGCTGGGAGGCGCCGCCGATGCGCTCACGGCAGGTTTGGGTTGCGTGGCGACAGGGTCGGCCGGTTGCTGCTTGCATCCGGCAACCGTCAGCGCGGCCAGGAACACAAGCGCATGACGCAGGGACGTGGACATGAGGGCTCCGCTCGACAGGACAAGGCCGGCAGTCACCGGCGGTGCGCCTAGTCTGCGCGATCCATGCGCGCGGGTGTAGCTAGAACGCCCGGCACTTGCGGTGCCGGGCCGGGCTTGGATCGGTCGACAACCGCTTAACGGAAGGCGGCGATCGTGGCCTTGGTATTGACCAGTACGCGTTGGTTGTCGGCGGTGCTGGCATTGCCAATGGGCACGCCGTTGTAGCTGATGTTGGGGTTGGACCAGTAGTTCAGGCGCGGGCAACCGCTGGTGCAGTCGTAGGCCATGATGGTGCGCCAGCTGTTGCCGTAGCGGTAGCCGTGGCCATACGCGTACGGCGAGGTGCTCGGGTCGTTGGTGGCGTCGTGGCGTGCGCTTTGCAGATGCCCGATTTCATGGGCGAAGCTGTAGTAGCCGGTGGCGCAATCCCAGTACACCGAAGCAAATGCGCTCGCGGCGTTAGAGCCGATACCCGATGCCAGGCCGCAGTAGCTGCTGTTATCCAGCACGATGACTCCCACATCGGCCGTGTAGGTGTTGCGGCTGGTGTGGATGCTGTCCATGTAGCCGTCGTTGGTCACGCGGAAACGCTGCAGGTCGGTCGTGAAGTTGCCGGTCTCGGTGTAGCTGGTGGTCTCGTAGCGCGCCAGCTGCAAGGTGATGCCCACGTTGCTGTTGATGTAACCCTGGTTGGCTTCGGCCACCGCCAGTTGCACCAGCGATTGCATGTTGCCGCCGTAAGCGGTCACGGCCTTGTTGGTGGCGACCACGAGCACGCGAATGGTAGCCGGGCTACCTGATGAGGCGGCCGCAGCGCTCACGCGTCCATCGCCGGGCATATCGAACTTCGGCAGCAGGCTGTAGTCGGCCGGGTGCTCCTGCGGCATGCGTTGCTCATCCACTTGCACCAGCACGTGGCGGCCATCGGCCAGCGGACGCAAGCGATAGAGCTTGCCGGCGTAGCGAATCGTACCGGTCACGGTGTCGCCGCTGCGCACCAAGATGGCCGAGTTCAGCGGGTCCACGCCCGACAGCGTGCGCGCGCGGGTGCCGGCACGCGGCCCGAGATTGCCGTACCACACGCTGTCGCCGCCCTCCAGGGCATCGACCTTGGCCTGGGTGGCTGTGATGGCCTGACCATCCAGCTGCAGCTCCAGCAATTTTTCCGAGGCGGTCACCGCGCCGGCGCGAGCTGAACCACTTGCGCGTTGGCAGTGGACGGGGCGCTCAACAGGCGTTGCAGCGAAGGTTCGGCTGCAGCGGTGGCGGTGGCACTGCGGCTCAGCGCAGGGCCGGTTTGATACAACGGTTTGCCGGCAGCGGCGGCCGAGCCGGCCAGGCACATGGCAATCAGACCGACCGTGGTGCACATCGACTTCGACTTCATCGTCTTTCTCTCCTAAGACATGAAAGTTACGGATGTGAAACACCTGGCCCCTGCCCCCGGGACGCCATTAGGGCGCGCGTGCCTGTACCGAATGCAAGTTGTTGCAACGGAAAATTATGTTTCTGTGATGTTTGCCAAGACCTGGATGCGATTCCAGCAGTTCTGGAAGAGGAACCAGCGCACAGTCCCAGTCACAGCGCATGTTTTTAGCGAGCGTGTCGAACGAGCACAGCCGCCTTCGCAGACAACAGGGCGATCCCACGAGATCAAACAGATCGATGCACATGGACCTGATTGCATCGCCACGCGATCGGCTGTGTCGATCCTCGCCTGTGTTGCCGACACCGCACCGCGTCGGCGTCGGCGTCGGTGCAGATGGCGCGCGGCGCCACGTCGTCACGCATGGCACGGCGTGCATCGATGCTCGCCGCATCGGCCATGACGCGAAGAGGCGCTCCAATCTGTGGCGCGTGACGCGGCGTGTGTGGCGTCATTGGAATTCGCGCACGCAGGCGTCAGATCCACGACGCAGGCCAGCAACGCAGGTTCGCGACTCACATGCAGGCCACGCTCAGCCAGCCTGCTCCACCAGGTCGGCCAGCTCGTCCTCGTCGAAGCCGGCAAGCAGGCGCGCCTGCAGATTGAACGGCCCATGCAGATACCCGCCGGCGTATTCGCGCAGCAGCGCCTTGAACCGTGCGCGCGGCTCGACACCGGCCTGCTCGCAATACCAGCGGTACCAACGCGAGCCGGCGGCCACGTGCGCCACTTCTTCGCGCAGGATGGTTTCGAGCACTTCGGCCGTGGCAGCGTCGCCGAGCGAGCGAAGCTTGACGATCATTGCCGGTGTCACGTCCAGGCCGCGCGCTTCGAGCACGCGCGGCACCAGCGCCATGCGCGCCAGACCGTCGTGTGCCGTCTTCTCGCACATTTCCCACAACCCGTTATGCGCGGCGAAATCGCCGTAGTCGTGGTCGTGCGCCTGCAATCGTGCGCGCAGCAACATGAAGTGGCGCGATTCATCGTCGGCCACCGCCACCCAATCGGCGTAGAACGCCGCGGGAAGCCCGCGAAAGCGGTACACCGCATCCCACGCCAGATCGATGGCGTTGAGCTCGATGTGCGCAATGGCGTGAATGAACGCAGCGCGCCCTTCCGGCGTGCCCAGTCCACGGCGCGGCAAGTCGCGCGGATGCACCAGCAGTGGCGCCGGCGGACGGCCTGGCATGCGGATCGGCGCAGGCGCAGGCGCCGCCGGATCGAGCGTCAGGACGCCTTCGCGAAAGGCGGCTGCGTAGTGCTGGGTCAGCGCGACTTTCTGTCGCGGGTCGGCCTGGTCCAGGCACAGGCGCGCGGCGTCGAACAGATCCGCGCTTGCGAACGGATCGCTGCTCATGCCGTTGGCCGGACGAGGCAATGGCGCGCTGCAGAAACCGATTGCGCTTGCACGCGTTCGGCCGCAGGCCACTGCCCGTTGTGCAGGCGCGCACCCTCGAGCGTGTGGATGGCTGCAGCGCTTTGGTCGCCACACCCTGCCGATGCCATCCGCACGCCTACCAGCGCGGCCAGGCGGCCGCCGCGCCTCGGTGACTCAGGCGCGGCGACGCTTCTTGGCATCGTCCGAGCGCAGCTGCTGGATGCGTTCGAAATACCCCGGCTCGATGCCGGTGATGTATTCGCCGTTGAAGCACGAGGAATCGAACTGCTTGATGTCCGGGTTGCCTTCGCGCACCGCCACTTCCAGGTCTTCCAGATCCTGGTAGATCAGCCAGTCGCAGCCCAGGAACTCCTGGATTTCCAGCTCGCTGCGGCCATGCGCAATGAGTTCTTCGGCCGCCGGCATGTCGATGCCGTAGATGTTGGGGTAACGCACCGGCGGCGCGGCCGAGGCCAGGTACACCTTGCGTGCGCCGGCATCGCGTGCCATCTGCACGATCTGCCGGCTGGTGGTGCCGCGCACGATCGAATCGTCCACCAGCAGCACCACGCGGTTGCGGAATTCCAGGTGGATCGGGTTGAGCTTGCGGCGTACCGATTTCTGGCGTTCGCCCTGCCCCGGCATGATGAAGGTACGGCCCACGTAGCGATTCTTGACGAAGCCCTCGCGGTATTTCACGCCGAGCACGTTGGACATCTCCAGCGCCACATCGCGCGAGGTGTCCGGGATCGGAATGATGGTGTCGATGTCATGGTCCGGGCGCAGGCGCAGGATCTTTTCGCCCAGCTTCAGGCCCATGCGCATGCGCGCCTTGTGCACCGAGATGTTGTCGATCATCGAATCGGGACGCGCGAAATACACGTACTCGAAAATGCATGGCGCGTTGTTGGTCGGCGCGGCGCAGACTTCCGAGAACAGCTCGCCGCGCGCGGTGATCACCAGCGCTTCACCCGGGCGCACATCGCGCACGCGCTGGTAGCCGAGGATATCCAGCGCTGCCGATTCGGAGGACACGATGTATTCGGTGCCTTCGGCATGCTCGCGCTTGCCCAGCACCAGCGGGCGGATGCCGTGCGGGTCGCGGAACGCGACCAGGCCCAGGCCCAGCACCACGCTGACCACCGCGTAGCCGCCCTTGCAGCGGCGGTGCACGCCGGCCACCGCACGGATCGCCGCTTCGGGGGTGAGCATGCGCTGCGCGTCCAGCTCGTAGGCGAACACGTTCAACAGCACTTCGCTGTCCGAATCGGTGTTGATGTTGCGGCGGTCGGCTTCGAACACCTGCTGGCGCAACGCCTCGGTGTTGATCAGGTTGCCGTTGTGCGCCAGCGCGATGCCGTAGGGCGAATTGACGTAGAACGGCTGCGCCTCGTCCATGCCTTCCGAGCCTGCGGTCGGGTAGCGGCAATGCGCGATACCGACGCGGCCTTCCAGCACCGCCATCTTCTTTTCGTCGAAGACGTCGCGCACCAGGCCATTGGCCTTCTGCACGCGCAGGCGCGTGCCGTCTGCGGTGGCGATGCCTGCGGCGTCCTGCCCACGATGCTGCAGGACGGTCAGGCCGTCATACAGCTGCCCGGCGACGTTCTGGTTGCCGACAATACCGACGATGCCACACATGGTGCGCGTTCTCCGCTTCGGCTTGCGCCGTTACTGTGAAGGTGGCCGTGCCTGGCCTTGGGATTCGACCCGAGCCGGGTCGCTTTCTCCGCCGCGAACCTGCGCCGGATCGATGTTGGCCGGCATCGCCTGCGTCGGATCGCGTCCGTCGCCAGCCGTCTTGCCGGGTTTGCCAAGCGCACGGGTGATGGTGTCGCTCAGCCCGGAACCGCCAAGTGCCTTGCCCAGATCCGTATTATCGCCTGCCGAAGGCAACTTCCCCAACTCCGTGGGCAAGTTGCCGAGTTCCATTGATGGCATCTCCATCGATGGCATTCGCCAGGCCGGCAGCTGCGCACGCATCCAGCCCGCGCCCGGCTGCAGCATGGGCAGCAGCACCGACTGGCGCCATGCCGGCTCGCGCGGCAGCGGGGTGAAGCCCATCAGCAGTACCAGCACGCTGGCCAGAAACGCACCGCGCACCACGCCCAGGCCGAACCCGAGCATGCGGTCGGTGCCGCCAAGCTTGATCGCATCCACGCCCGCGCGGATCACCATGCCAATCACCGCCACGCTGATTAGCACGCCGACGAACACCATGGCGTAACCGCCGAACGATTCGGTCGCAGACGGATGCTTGCCATCGGCCAGCCAGCGCGCGGCTGCGCCGCCGAACATGAAGGTGGCCCACCCGGCCAGCAGCCACGACAACGTGCCCACCACGATCGCGACAAAGCCACGCAGCAAGCCCAACAGGGCCGACACCAGAATGATGACGCCCAGCACCATGTCGATCATGGGCAACTTCTCCGCGTGGCGCGCGCGCCGTGAGTGCAATTGGGCTCGGTCGTCATTGCCCTCCCCTCCATGGGTGCGAGGCGTTCGAAAATCCAGCAGCTGCAGGCACGCAGTGCAGGCAGTTGGCAGACACGTGACGGTCCACAGGTAGTGCAGTGTACGAGCGGCTGCCACCTGCGCGGCGGCCGCGCTTGCTTGCGGCCGGCATTGCGATTACGGATGCGGACGCACCATGCCGGAGATACCGACCTTGGCTGCCACCTGGGCACGCAACTGTTCGGCATCGCTGCGATTGGCGACCGGGCCGACACGCACACGGTTCAACGCGCCCTTGTCGGTCCGCACCTGTTCGACGAAGGCGCTGAAGCCTGCGGCGCGCACGCGGTCGCGCAAGGCATCGGCGTCTTCGGCACGACCGAACGCACCCAGCTGCACGGCAAACCCGACCGCACTGGCCGCAGGCGCAGCCGGCGCGGTGACCACCGGCTTGGCAGGCTCGGGCTTGGCGGCAAGCTCCGGCTTGGCGGCTGCAGGCGTAGGGGTTGCAGGCTTGGCGACCTCAGACTTGGTCGGCGCGGGCTTGGCCACTTCGGCGGGCTTGGGCGCGGCGACCACCGGTTTGGCGGGCTCCGGCGGCAGGCTTTCGGTCTTGGTCGGTGCGGTGGTGCCGGCGGCAGCGACGCTGCTGCCGGGTTTGGCAGCAGGTGCAGGCACCGGCGCGCTGGCGACGGGCGCCGGCGCAGCGGCGTTGGCATCCAACGTCACCACCTGGGCGTTGACGTCGCTGCGCACCTTCACTGCCTGCAGCCGGGCCGATTCGGCCTGGGCCTGGTCGGCATACGGCCCCACGCGCACGCGCCAGGCCGGGCGGCCGTTGATCTGGGTCTTTTCGCTGAAACCGGGCAACTGCGCCTGCTTGAGCCGTGCAATCACCGCGTCGGCGTCGGCGCTGGTGGCGTATGCACCGAAATTCACAGCGTAGTTGCCGGCAGCCACTTCCGGAGCCGAGGGCGTGCTGGATGGAGCGGCCAGATCTGCGGCGTCGGAGTTGTTCTGCACCGGCGCCGGCGCGCCGGCCATGCCCAGCGCGCCACCGGCCGGTGCATTGCCCGGAGTGACCAGCGGCAATTCGCGGGTTTCGAACTCGCCATTGGCGGGCGCTGCGGGCGCCTCGAGCGGCACATCGGCCACACCGCTCGACGGCGCGGGGCCCTTGACCAGCATCGGCAGGAAGATCACGGCAAGCGCCACCAGAACGATGGCGCCAATCAGTCGCTGTTTCAGAGCAGTATCCACGGAAGAGACGAGAGGCGGCGTGGCGGGGTGCCGCGGCGATTATAAGGCCGGCGCCACCCCGACGACCTCAGCGGGCTGAATGAAGTGCGTCAAGCGCGTCGGCCACGGTGTGAAACGAGCCTAACACCAGCACGCGGTCGCCGGGGCTGGCCGCGTCCAGGACCGCGTGCACTGCGCCGGCAACATCGCGATGACACGGCGCCTGCGCGGCG
Organism: Xanthomonas sp. NCPPB 3569; assembly: GCF_041475645.2. Taxonomy (NCBI): domain Bacteria; kingdom Pseudomonadati; phylum Pseudomonadota; class Gammaproteobacteria; order Lysobacterales; family Lysobacteraceae; genus Xanthomonas; species Xanthomonas sp. NCPPB 3569. The sequence goes on along the minus strand of NZ_CM192969.1, from coordinate 1,281,755 downwards.
GCACTGCCTTGCAGCCGGGCCTGCAACGCCTGCGCCGATTGGCCGCGTGCGCCTTCCAGCCCCGCCAGCGCCCAGTGGTCGATCTGCGCAGCGACTGCCTCCACCACGCCCAGCACATCCTTGTCGGCCAATGCGGCGTAGATCGCATAGGTGCTGCCGGCATGCGCCTGCGCACCGAGCGCGGCGGCCAGCGCGCGCGCGGCCTGCGGGTTATGGCCGACGTCCAGCAATATCTGCACGCCATCGACCTCAAGCCGCTGCAGTCGTCCGGCCACGTGCGCGTTGCCGATGCCCTGTGCCCAGGCCGCGCCGGGCACGTCCACCGGCAGTGCCTGCAATGCGGCGATCGCGGCAGCGGCGTTGGCCAGCTGCACCGGCGCGTGCAGTGCCGGCATCGGCAGTTCCAGCGTCACGGCCACATCGCGCCAGCGCCACTGCGGCGCATCGGCTCGCGGGCTCTCGGCGTGCTGTGTGTCGATCGGCTCGAAGAAATAATCGCTACCGGCACGGATTGCATTGGCACCGAGCTGGTAGGCGCGACGCAGCACACTGGACGGCGGGTCGATCTCGCCCAGCACCACCGGCTTCCAGGCGCGGATGATCCCGGCCTTCTCGGTGCCGATGGCCTCGCGGTCTTCGCCCAGCCAGTCGGTGTGGTCGATATCCACGGTGGTGATCACCGCCACATCCGAATCGACGATGTTCACCGCATCCAGGCGCCCGCCCAGGCCGATTTCCAGCACCGCCAACTCCAGCGCGGACTGCTGGAACAACCATAGCGCCGCCAGGGTGCCGAACTCGAAATAGGTCAACGCCGTGTCGCCGCGCGCTGCTTCGACCGCCGCAAACGCCGCGGCCAGCTGCGCGTCGCTGGCCTCTTCGCCATCGATACGCACGCGCTCGTTGTAGCGCAGCAAATGCGGCGAGGTGTAGGCACCCACCTTCCAGCCGGCGGCGCGACCGATCGACTCGATGAAGGCCACGGTCGAGCCCTTGCCATTGGTCCCGCCCACGACGATGACGTGCTTGGCCGGCGCGGCGATCTGCAAGCGCGCGGCCACTTCGCGCACACGCTCCAACCCCATCGCGATGCTGCTGGGATGCTGCTGCTCGATGTAGGCGAGCCAGTCGAAAAGTGTGCTGGGAGTGGGCAAGGGGTTACCTGACTTCATGCGTATTGGGGAGCATTATCGCCAATGCAGCGCACAATTTATCAGCAAAGCGATGGCTGAGGCCCGATGAAAAACCGTGCATGCACTTCCACGTGACTGCCGACCACGCCAAGCGCTATCCGAGTTCGAACCCTGGTGTTGCGTGGTTCATTCTCGTAAATCCCTTTAATCCGCACGCCCAGCACAGACCGCTGGCCGGTCAATAACACCTGCACCGGTTGCTCCAGATGGCGCCGATAAGACGACTCATTGATGCAGAGATAGCCTGGCACGGCACCTTCCATCGGCCCACCAGTTAATCGGTATTCGCAAAGCTTGCGATCATATTGGTGATGCGCCTGCATCACGTATGTCGTTTCGTATGACTCGCCCACCACCACGGTGAACAGCCATGGCAGCAGCCTGCATAGCAGCAACAAGCATAATAAGCCCAATAATAACGGTACACCGTATATCGCGAATACCGTCACTAGATCGCACGCCATCACTTGAGCAACCACATCACGCCATCCGTCAGGACGCGCATCACTACCCAATCACTGATGGGTGGCATTGAGATGAAGATTGCGCACTGTAGAGCCAGCAGCTGAGCGTTTCCCCTCGATCACTGCCTGTACATATCCGTCACCCAAATCAGGAACTTCACCAGCCAGCAGACAAAGCCGTTGCGGGGCTCCACGCGGCATGGGGTCCACCGTTACCGCATGCGGGCAGAGCAAACTCCCAGAAGCCGAGCGGATCAAGACATCTTCTGAGTACACATCGCCAAAGACTTCTGTCCATACCCAGGGACCGAGTCTGAGGATCAATGACCATCCCAGCATCGCAATGACGATGCCCAGCAACGACCACCGGAACATGACGCTGCCGGCACCATGTGCTTCGATCTGACGTTGAAGCCGGCCAGTTGCATTGGCCCACAGCAACAAGGAAAAAAACATCGCAGCTGCAACACATGCGACCACAAAGGTCAGATCGATCAATGCATTCGTTGGCGGAAGAAACCTGAAATAGTGGACCTGCAGAAAAAAACAAGAATGTCAGAAAGAGGCATACCGGCCACAATCTTTCTTTGAACCGCGACATGTCCATGATGACTCGTCTCCGTCCTGGTAGACCTGCGCTGACGTTGCCAGACGCTATAACGCCCGATGCTTTGCCTCACCAAAGAACGGTGTGTGGTGCGCACAGTCGTTGAGGCGTACCACTTCAAGATGCTCCACGTCATCGCCTTCGAGCAGGTTCAGCGTGGTCGGGGCCTGTCGGAAGCTCCACAGCTTGGACAACGGCAGGCCCAGGATCTTGCACAGGATCACCCGATTGACCGCATCGTGCGCAACCACCAGCAAGGTGCCGTCCGCGCCCAGCCCATCGGCGGCGCGCACCAGGCCGCGCCAGCTGCGATCGAGCACCTGACGCAGCGATTCGCCACCCGGCATCAACACCGTATCGGGCTCTTCGCGCCAGGCGCGCAGACGTGCCGGGTCCTTGTCGTTGATCTCGCTGGCCAGCAGGCCTTCCCATTCGCCGTGTGCAATTTCCTGCAGGTCGGCATCGGTCTGCAGCAGCACTGCGCGCGCAGCGCCCAATGCGGCCTTAGCAGTGGCCTGCGCGCGCGACAACGGCGATGCCACCGCGCGGTCGATCTGCAGCGTGTGCAACCGTTCGCCCAATGCGCGCGCCTGGCCTTCGCCGACTCGCGAAAGCGGAATATCGATCTGGCCCTGGTAACGGCCTTCGGCGTTCCACGGCGTCTCGCCGTGACGAGCAAGCAGGATGCGCATGCGCTGGGAGTTCCTTGGGGGAGGGGCCCGCTCGCCGCAGCGAAACGGGACCGCATGATAACCCCTGCCGCCCCCGCGCCGGCCGCCCGCGTCAGCGCACGCCGAGCTCCTGCAACAGCTGTGGCGCCGGAGCGACCTCGGTCATGATCCAACGCAGATAGCGGCTGTCCACGGCAATCATGCGGGTCATGGCCGGGTCGAAGATCCAGTTGCTGCTCACCGATTCCCAATTTCCGTCGAACGCCAGGCCGACCAGCTTGCCCTGCGCGTCCATCACCGGCGAACCGGAGTTGCCGCCGGTGATGTCCAGGTCCGACAGGAAATTGACTGGCACCGAGCCCAGGCGTTTGTCCTCCAGCCCGGCGTAGCGCCTGGCCTTGACCGCATCCAGCAGGGCCTTGGGCGAATCGAACGGATCGGCGCCGGTCTCCTTGGCGGCCACCCCTTCCAAGGTGGTGAACGGTGTGTAGGCCACTCCGTCTTTCGGGACGTAACCCTTGACGTTGCCGAAGGTGATGCGCAGCGACAGGTTGGCATCCGGGTAGACCGCCTCGCCCCGGCTCTTCTTGTAGTCGGCCAGGGCTTGCAGATACACCGGCCGCGCCTTGAGCTGCTCGCCGGTACGCAGTTTGTCTTCGCGCTCGATCTGCAACAGGGCCGGGGTTACCGCCACGGCGTACTGGATCGCCGGATCGGTGCTGGTTTCAAAGGCGGCCCGGTCGGCGGCAAGCCACGTCAGCCGCGCTTGCGTGCTTCCCAACACCGTGCCATCGAGCTTGCCCACGGCCGCCTGCACGGCCGCCACATCGCGACCGCCCAACCACTGGTCCAGCGCGGCGATGCGCTGGGTGGCCGGCAGCTTCAGATACTGGCTGAGCCAGTACTGTTGCAGCTGACGATCCATGGCCGGCACGTAACGGCGCTCCATCTGCTTCATCGTCGCTTCGATCGACGGCAGGTCGCGGTCCTGGTACCCGGATTCGCGTTGCGCATTGGGCTTGGCACGCTCCAGCGCCAGCCGGTACAGCGTTACTGCGGCGCCCACCGTTCCGGTGGAGTCGAACTGGCGCAGCACGAAGTCGCGCTGTTGCGTGGCCTGGGTCTGCTTGAGCAGCTTGACCAAGGTGTCGTGCGCGGCAAGCGCGTTGCGCCCGCCCGCACCCTGCCCCTTGAGCCAGGCCAGCACCGCCGCTTCGTCGGCCTGCTTGGTGGCCTGCGCATTGATGCGCTTGAAACCTTCCAGTTGCCCATCGAAGTTCTTGGCGGAGTTATTGAGGCTGGCGACGGTGCTGGCGTATTTCACCTGGATGTCGGGATCGTGCTTGCCTGCCTGTTCGATCAGGCCGATCACGTCCTTCAACTGCTGGCCGACCACCGGGTAGGTCCAATTGGCCGTGTTGTCGAATTCGGCGGCCAGCGCGTAGCGATTGGTGCGGCCCGGATAGCCGGCCACCATCACGAAGTCGCCGGCGCCCAGCGGCTGGTCGGCGAATTTCAGGAAGTGCTTGGGCTGGTAGGGCACATTGTCCTTTGCGTAGGCGGCAGGCTTGCCGTCCTTGCCGACATAGGCGCGATAGAACGAGAAATCGCCGGTATGGCGCGGCCACATCCAGTTGTCGATGTCGCCGCCGAACTTGCCCACGCTGCCGGGCGGTGCGTAGACCAGGCGCACATCCTTGATTTCCAGGTTCTTGAACAACCGGTAGGCGTTGCCCCCGGTAAAACTGAAGAACTGGCAGCGGTAACCCGGCTGCGCTTCGCAGGAGGCGATCTGCTGCTTGCTGAAATCCTCCAGGGCCAGCGTGCGCTTGAGCGCGTCCTCGCCTGCAGTGGCCATCGCTGCCTTTGCCGGTGCCGTGACGTCGGTAATGGCATCGAGCACGTAGATACGCGCACTGGGACCGGCGCTGAGCTCGTCGGCTGGGCGTGCGGCGTTGAACCCGTCCTTGATCAGGTTCTTTTGCGCGGTGGAGTTGAGCTGGATCGCGCCATAGGCACAGTGGTGGTTGGTGACGACCAGCCCCTGCGGCGAGACGAAGCTGGCGGTGCAACCACCCAGGGCGACCACCGCGCCCATCGGATCGCCAGTCAGGTCGGCCAGCTGCTGCGGCGAAAGCCGCAAGCCTGCTTGCTGGAGGGGCCCGGCGATCTCGGGCAGTTGTTGTGGAACCCACATCCCCTCGCCCGCCTGTGCAGACGAAACGACAGCCAGCGTGGCCAGCACGGAAACAGCGAACAGGTTTGGACGCATCGACAGCCCCACGGGTTATTTTCGTTACAGTGTAACGCCAACATTCGCTGGCAAACCCATGACCGATGGCAGGGTCGGCGCGTGCTCTCCGCGCGCGCCCGTTTGCCGCGCAGTAGGCGCCAGCGGATTCGCCTGCAGCGTACCGCGGCCGAGCGCCGGCCTAGACGCGACCGAACGCGGGGTCGCTGCGGCTGGGTCTGCCGGTTTCCAGATGCCCGGCCAGCCGGCGGCGGAAGGCGCTGCCCGGTTGCTCCACCACCAGGTCGTACCAGTGATTGCTGGCGGCAAGCGCCAGGCGAATGGTCTCGCGCTGGCCTGCAGCCAGCGGCAAGGTACGCGTACCTGGGTCTGCATAGTCCAGCGCACGCAGTTGCACGGTGCAGGCGTGCTGCCCGGCATTGCCGATTTCCAGCACCAAGGCGTCGCCCTCCTGTCGCGCCTCCACCCATGGCGCTGCCGAGGGCGCAGAGGCACTTGGCACCTGCCCGGCGAACTCGCGCAAGAAGCCATTGGGCCCGTGCACGCGCAACGCGTACGCACCCTTGTGCGTGGCCCCAACCGGCGCATCGTCCAACTGCGTGCCGGGCAGCACGGTGTAATACCAGGGGCCGCCACTGGCCGCGCTGCTGTAGACATTGAACGCCGCCGCTGCCGCGCCGCTGTTGACGAACTGCAACTGCACGGCGGCGCCCTCTTGTACGCGTGCATGCACCTGCAAGGCATACGGCAATGCGCGCGCCGGCCGTTGCCCCGGTTCCTGCCGCGGCATCGTCGCGGCGGCAGGCGCAGACGGTAGCGGCTTGTCGCGCAAGGCAGCGGTACGTGCGCGATAGTCGTCGACCGACGGCAACGCGCTCAACGCCGAATCGTCCGGCTTGCGGAAGTCGAACACGCTGGTGAGATCGCCGCTGACCGCACGCCGCCACGGGCTGATGTTCGGTTCGGCCACGCCGAAGCGGCGTTCCAGCAGACGCAGGACCGAGGTGTGATCGAACACCTGCGAGTTGACCCAGCCACCACGCGTCCACGGCGAGATCACCAGCATCGGCACGCGAATGCCCAGGCCGATCGGCACGCCATCGTAGACCTCGCCACGCGTGTCGACATTGCTGCGCCCCATGCGTGCGTCCAATGCCGGCAACGGCGCGGGCACGTGATCGAAGAAGCCGTCGTTCTCGTCGTAATTGATGATCAGCGCCGTCTTGGCCCACACCTCTGGATTGGCAGTGAGCGCATCGATCAGACGCGCCACCAGCGACTCGCCATAGGCAGGCGGCGCTTCGGGGTGTTCGCAATACGCGGTGGGCGGGATGACCCACGACACCTGCGGCAGGCGATTGGCCTGCACATCGGCAGCGATCGCGGCAACCAGATGCTCGGCCTGGGTGGTGGCGGCGTTGGCCGCGGTGGAACCGGGCACACACGCACGTGCACGCCGGTACCGTTCGTCGTCGGTGCGCAGATCGCGATAGTGCGAAAAATATGCCAGCGAGTTGCAGCCGAAGTTGTCGTATTCCTGATACACGCGCCAGTCCACGCCGGCAGCCTGCAAGCGCTGCGCGTACGTGGTCCATTGCAGTGCTGCGTAGCCGGGCTTGTCGCGCGCCATGTCGGCGGTCCAGTTGCCATCGTCGTCATTGGTCACCGCCTGCGCGCCGACGTTGCCCACGCTCGGGCCGCTGGTACCGGTGAACAGATACATGCGATTGGGGTTGGTCGGCCCGTGCAGCGAGCAGTAATAGCCATCGCAGATGGTGAACGCGTCGGCAAGCGCGTGGTAGTACGGGATGTCGTGACGCTGGAAGTACCCCATCGTCAATTCGCCCTTGCACGGTACCCATGCATCGTATTCGGCCCAGCGTGCCGGGTCCTGCCCGTGACCGGCCTTCCAGGAATGATCCAGACTCTTGATCAACGGCGCGCAGGTATGTTGCGAATCGAACGCGAACGGCAGCAAGCGTCGTCCATCGGACGTGGGTTGACTCCATACCGGATGGCCATCGCGCAGTTGCAGCGCGCGCGGATCGCCAAAGCCACGCACGCCGCGTAGCGCGCCGAAATAATGATCGAACGAGCGGTTTTCCTGCATCAGGATCAACACATGTTCGAGATCGCGCAACGTGCCGGTCCGCGCGTTGGCCGGCAGAGCGAGCGCACGGCCGATCGAAGACGGCAAGGCGCCGGCAGCAGTGAGCGCAGCGACGCGCTTGAGGAAATCGCGACGCGAAGAGGAAGACGTCATGGCGGCAGAACCTGCAAAAAAGTAGTGCTTTTGTCACCGCGCAGCGCGGCTGGACACCACACGTATAGCGGGCGAGCACGACAGTTTTGCGACAGCGACCGTCATCAATGTTTCATGAGCCGTTGACACCCTGCGTCGCGAAACGCCGGCTTTGCACCGTGCGTCCGCCCTCAGCCGTGGCCGAACAGGACTCCCCCATGACTTCCGCTCGTCGCTTTCATGTCACTCCGCTGGCGCTTGCCCTGGCAACGCTGCTTCCCGTCGTTTCGCAGGCCGCCTCGCCGGCTGACCCGGTTGCCGTTGCTCCGGCAGCGGAGGCAGCCACCCCTGTGGCCGACGCCGCCAATGCAACGCAACTGGATGCAATCAACGTGGTGTCACAAGGCAGCACCCGCCAGGTGCAACGCATCAGCCAGCAGGACATCGAGCAGCTGACGCCCGGTAGCAGCGCGTTCAAGGCGGTGGAAAAACTGCCTGGGGTGCAGTTCCAGTCCGCCGATCCATTCGGCACCTACGAATGGTCCACGCAGGTGACCCTGCATGGCTTCGACCAAAGCCGCCTGGGTTACACGCTCGATGGCATTCCACTGGGCAACATGAGCTATGGCGTGACCAATGGCCTGCACATCACGCGCGCCATCATTTCGGAAAACCTCGGTTCGGTAGAGATTGCGCAAGGGGCAGGCGCGCTCGGCACCGCCTCCAACACCAATCTCGGCGGCACCATGCAGTTCTACTCGGCCGACCCACAGACCACACCCGGCGCACGATTGGTGCAGACGGTGGGTAGCGATGCGACGCGCCGCACCTTCGTGCGCGCCGACACCGGCGATCGCGATGGGCTGTCGGCGTATCTGTCGTACGCCAATGCCAGCACCGACAAGTGGAAGGGCTATGGTGATCAGACATCCGAACAGGCCAATCTCAAGACGGTGTACCAGTGGGGCGACGGCAACCGCCTGAGCCTGTTCGTCGATACCTCACGGCGCAAGGAATACGACTACATGGATCTGTCGTTGACCAGCCAGCGCGTGCTCGGCTGGGACTACGATTACCTGCAACCGGATTGGGCCACCGCCGTGCAGATGGCGCGCGCCTACCAGAACACCGGCGCCATCAGCGGCGTGGCCAACGGCTACCCGCAATCGCTGGCCGGTCTGCCCAGCGACTACAGCTGGCTCGATGCCAGTTATTACGCCGGCGGCGGACTGCGTCGCGACAACCTGGCAGGCCTGTCGGGCACGTTTGTCTTCGGCGGCGCCACACTCGATGCCAGCGGCTATTACCACGGCAATCGTGGCGAAGGCCAATGGGTGACACCGTATGTGCCCACCTCTGCACAGGTTCCGTTGTCGATGCGCACCACCGACTACGGCCTGGATCGCTTCGGCGGCACCACCGCATTGAAATGGTCGTGGGGCAATCATGATCTGGAGGTGGGCGCATGGGCAGAAAACGCGCGCACCACGCAGGGCCGCAACTACTTCGCGCTCGGCAACGAAGGTTACACCTCGCTCTACAACGTGTACGACGCACAGACCCCGTTCCGTCGCGACTTCCTGCAGCGCTACACCACGCAAACCCGCATGTTGTATCTGCAGGACACCGTGCGCCTGCTCGATGATCGCCTGACCCTGAATTACGGCGCAAAAGCGCTCAACACCACGACGCGCGCGCAATCGCTGGTGCCGACCACCGCGCTGGCACAGGGCCGCATTCGCGCCGAAGACAATTTCCTGCCGCAGGTGGGTATCAACTACAAGCTCGACGAACGCCAGGACCTGTACGCGTCCTACAGCAAGAACATCGCGGCGTTCGGCTTCACCCCGTTCGCCACCTCGCAGGCCGCCTTCGACCGTAGCCGCTCCACGCTGGAGCCGGAACAATCGCAGACCGTGCAGGTGGGCTACCGCGTGCAGGACGAGCAGTTCCAGCTCTCGGCCGACGCCTACTTCACCAAGTTCTCCAACCGCCTGCTGACCACCTCGCCGTGCACCGCGGTGCAGACCTGCGCGGCGATCCTGAGCAACGTTGGCGCGGTGCACAGCGCCGGTGCGGATCTGGCGCTGATGTGGCGCCCGACCGAAGGGCTGAGCTGGTTGAACTCGTTGTCGTGGAATCGCTCGCGTTACCAGGACGATTACCTCAACAACGGCGTGGTCGCCACCTCCGGCAAGGACGTGGTGGGCATCCCGGCGTTGATGTTCTCTTCCAGCGCCAGCTACCAGATCGGCAACCTGCGTCTGGATCTGGACGGCAAGTACGTGGACAAGCGCTACATCACCTTCCTCAACGATTCGCAGGTGCCGTCCTACTGGCTGTTCAATGCCGGGGCGCGGTACGACTTCGGGCGTGTCGGCGGGGTGGCGGATGTGGCGCTGGCGCTCAACATCAGCAATCTCACCGACAAGCGCTACTTCGCCAGCACCGGCACCAACGGCTACGTCGCCTCCGATCCGGATGGCTACAACCAGACCATGGTGGTCGGCGCACCGCGGCAGTACTTCATGAGCCTGGATGTGAAGTTCTAAGTAGCGCTGCATCATCTGAAAGCGCCCTCATCCGGCGCTACGCGCCACCTTCTCCCGCGCGCGGGAGAAGGCAGGCCGGCGGCGTCTTGACGCCTCAAGCCGGTCCGCGGCGCCCGTTCACATAGCTTCGCGCTTGCTCGGCTTATCGTGTCTCGCCTCACCTGCTTTCTGTCTTCCTTGCCGTTCTCGGCCTCATCTACTTTTTGCCTTCTCCGCTTTTCCTTTGCCTCCCCCAAGCGGTGGCCGGTCTTGCACAGCGGCCTCCCTCCTTATCGACGTCCCTGCTTCTCACCTTCCCTGCTTGCCGACTTCCTTGTAGCTCCACTTCCCTGTCGCTCGGCTTCCCTGCGCTTCCCCCGCCTGCGGGGGAAGGTGCCCGAAGGGCGGATGGGGGCAACGCCCGGCAACAGACGCATCCTCTCCGCCAACCGCCCCATCACCACCACCACCCGGCCCAGACTGCGCCGGGACCATTGCTCGTGCACCGCCACATGCATCCGCCTGGCCCCCGCCTATAATCGCCGACTTACTTTCACTCAGCAGGTTCCGCCAGATGGCGCAGACGATGAAGGCGCTGGTCAAGCGCGAAGCGAACAAGGGCATCTGGCTGGAGCAGGTGCCGGTGCCGACGCCCGGCCCCAACGAGGTATTGATCAAGCTGGAAAAGACCGCCATTTGCGGCACCGACCTGCACATCTACCTGTGGGACGAGTGGAGCCAACGCACCATCAAGCCGGGCCTGACCATCGGTCATGAATTCGTCGGCCGGGTGGCCGAGCTCGGTTCGGCAGTGACCGGTTATCAGGTCGGCCAGCGCGTGTCGGCCGAAGGCCATATCGTGTGCGGCCATTGCCGCAACTGCCGTGGCGGCCGTCCGCACCTGTGCCCCAACACGGTCGGGATCGGTGTCAACGTCAACGGCGCTTTCGCCGAATACATGATGATGCCGGCCAGCAACCTGTGGCCGATCCCGGACCAGATTCCGTCCGAGCTTGCCGCGTTCTTCGACCCCTACGGCAATGCTGCGCATTGCGCGCTTGAATTCGACGTCATCGGCGAGGACGTGCTGATCACCGGCGCCGGCCCGATCGGCATCATTGCGGCCGGCATCTGCAAGCACATCGGTGCGCGCAATGTGGTGGTCACCGATGTCAACGATTTTCGCCTCAAGCTGGCGGCCGACATGGGTGCCACGCGCGTGGTCAACGTCGCCAACACCTCGCTGAAAGAGGTGATGAAGGACCTGCACATGGAAGGCTTCGACGTGGGCCTGGAAATGAGCGGCAACCCGCGCGCGTTCAACGACATGCTCGACTGCATGTACCACGGCGGCAAGATCGCCATGCTCGGCATCATGCCGCGTGGGGCCGGTTGCGACTGGGACAAGATCATCTTCAAGGGCCTCACCGTGCAAGGCATCTACGGCCGCAAGATGTACGAGACCTGGTACAAGATGACGCAGCTGGTGCTGTCGGGTTTTCCGCTGCACAAGGTGCTGACCCATCAGCTGCCGATCGACGACTTCCAGAAGGGCTTCGACCTGATGGAAGAAGGCAAGGCCGGCAAGGTCGTGCTGAGCTGGAATTGATCGACTGACACTGCAGATATGCGAAAGGCGCCGCGAGGCGCCTTTCGCGTTTTCTGACCTACACATGCTGACGAATGCGGCGAGCGATTTTTTCAGGAGCTAGCGAAGCATCTCAACAGACGCGGGGTCGGCTAGGGGCTGGATAAACGCCTCGTGGGTCGAGGGCGCGGCGCCTCGCCGCTCACGGGACACGCCGCAAGCACGTCCATGTGGGCTCGATGGCGGCATCCATGCCGCCAACGGTCCCGCAATCGACAAGGACACCGCACCAAATAATTTGCTGTTGGATCCATCGAAGACGAGCACACCGCGGCAGATCGAATACTGGCCACTTTCACGAAGAGCAACACACTGCAGTAGATCATTTGCTGACTGCTTCGTTTGAACTCTACGCACCGGTCATCTCAACTGGTGCTTGCCCGCTACCGTCGCCGGACCCTTGGCGGCACGGATGCCGCCAAGGCGCTGACAAGGATGTATTTGCAGCGTGTCCCGCCATGGTGAGGGGGCAAGCCCCCTGCCGAAGATCCGCAGATCGGCCGCTGCGCACGTGATCGATCCGCAGGCTGCAGTCATTCAAAAAAACAATCCAGCCAAGCCTCGAGTCTTGACCCAGTCTGGATGCAGAGCCGAAAGACTCAGTGTGTCGACGCTTCCCGCATGACGACGATCCTGCGCGTTGTCAGAGCTGCTTCAGTCATCGCCATCACGGCCAGGTGACGGTCGCCGTCGCCACCAGATGGTTCTGCGAATTCTGACGCCCGAAGCCGAATTCGGCGGCTTTGCTGGTGTCGTAATACCCCACGCTCAAACCCAACGGGCCGAAGGTCTTGCCGACGTTGACGCCGAAATCGTTGTAGTCGTGGTCCACCTGACTCAGCGACGAGGTGTAGACGCTGTGCCCTGCGTGCGCGCCGAACGTAAAGTCGTACGGCAACGTCCAATTGGCATCGAAGGCGTAGTAATAGCCATCGGTCTTGCTGCCGTAGAGATCGTCGGTGTAGGCGACCGTCACGCTATAGGTCTTCAAGAATGTGGTCTTGGTGATCAACTCGGCATAGTTGGATGCGCCCGCTCCCAGGTACTGATAGCGGTTGATCATGACGTCGAAGTTCCAGCGGGTGCCCAGGTCGGTGTTGTAGCCGACGAAACCATCCACTTCCCAATCCGGATCGCCAGCGCCGAAATCGACGTTGGATGTCCAGGTCCCCAGGTACAACCCGAATGGCGTCTTGTAGGTCAAACCGGCCTGAAACGCAGGCTCTTCGTTTGTCTGCGAAATACCACGGAACAGGTAATCGCTGGTCACCGCAAAGGTGCCACTGAACGGCGATGTGGACGCATCTTCGTCCTGCGCCTGCGCAAGCGGTGCAACGCCTAGTAGCAGGAACGACAGACAACAAGCGAGCGGGGACGACTTCATGGGCATCTCCTGGAGCGATGAACGGTGGGATGGCGCGAAGCGAGGCTGCAAGGACTTATTAGTCCAACTGTCATTGCAGCGCAACATGAAAGTCGCGTTCGCTTGATCCAGCGCACACACTCAAGAGCCCATGCGCGAATCAGGTGTCGATGTCATCGACCGCGTGCGCCGATTCTTGATGTCCAGGGTTGAAATCGGGCATTGGGGGGATTGGTCACAGCAAAGGCGAAACGCGCCTCGCACATCCCCTTACATGCTCACCGATCTCAGCCGGCGCCTGCTTTCGCAGGAAATATCCCGTACTGCCGTGCTGCCAGGCGCACTTGCTGCCCCGGTTGAAAGCTGCCGGCCGAGGCCGGCAGTTCCACTTCCACCTCGTTGCCCGCCGGTTCCAGCGTTGCGCGCAGCCGCAGGCGTGGGCCGCTGCGCTGCGACCACGCCACCGTCGCCGGCCAGCCTGCCTCGTCGGGCACCAGATCTTCCGGCCGCACATACACCTCCACCGGCCCTGCAGCCAGCGCGGCATTGGCCAGGGGCAGTGCGTGCCCAGCAACCTGGATCTGCCCCTGCGCCAGCACCCCGGGAATACGGTTCACCGCGCCCACGAACGAATACACGAAGGGCGAGGCCGGCTTGTCGTAGATCATCGCCGGCGTGTCGAGTTGCTCGATGCGCCCGCGGTTGAGAATGGCCACGCGGTCGGCCAGTTCCAGTGCTTCTTCCTGGTCATGGGTGACGAAGACCGTGGTCAGGCCGGTACGTTCGTGCAACTCGCGCAGCCAACGGCGCAGGTCGCGGCGCACCTGCGCATCCAGCGCACCGAATGGCTCGTCCAGCAATAGCACGCGCGGTTCGATCGCCAGCGCGCGCGCCAGCGCCACGCGCTGCCGCTGGCCGCCGGAGAGTTGGGTGGGATACCGCTGTTCCAGCCCCTGCAGTTGCACCAGCGCCAACAGCTCTTCCACGCGCGCACGGATGCGCGCTTCGGCCCAACGTTCGTTGCCGCGGCGCACCCGCAAGCCGAATGCGATGTTCTCGAACACGTCCATGTGCTTGAACAGTGCGTAGTGCTGGAACACGAAGCCGACCCGGCGCGATTGCACGCTCATGCGGGTGGCATCTTCGTCACCGAACAGCACCTGGCCGCCATCGGCATGCTCCAGCCCGGCCATGATCCGCAGCAGCGTGGTCTTGCCCGAACCGGAGGGCCCAAGCAAGGCCAGCAACTCGCCCTGGCGCACTTCCAGGTTGATGTCGTCCAGCGCGGTAAAGGTCTCGAACTGCTTGCGCAGGCGGTGAATGCGGATGCCCATGGTCACCTCAGTGGCGGTGGTTGGCGGCCAGCGAATCGCCGTGTCGCCATTCCAGATACGTCTTCAGCGCCAAGGTCAGCAGCGCGGTCAATGCCAGCAGCGACGCGCACGCAAACGCAGCGCTGTAGGCATATTCGTTGTAGAGAATTTCCACATGCAGCGGCAGCGTATTGGTGCGTCCACGGATATGCCCGGACACCACCGACACCGCACCGAACTCGCCCATCGCACGCGCCGCGCACAACAGCACGCCGTACAACAGGCCCCAACGGATATTGGGCAACGTCACCCGCCAGAACATCTGCCAGCCGTTCGCGCCCAGGCTCAATGCCGCCAGTTCCTCGTCGCTGCCTTGCTGCTCCATCAGCGGCATCAATTCGCGCGCAATGAAGGGGAATGTCACGAACGTGGTCGCCAGCACGATGCCCGGCAACGCGAACACGATCCGCGGCAGCTGGATTACAAAATCGCCCAGCGCCGGCAGCTGCACATGCCAGCCTTCGTCGATCAACGGCCAGGCCCAGCCGCTGCGGCCGAAGATCAGCACGAAGATCAGGCCCGCCACTACCGGCGACACCGAAAACGGCAGGTCGATCAGGCTGACCAGCAGACGTTTGCCCCAGAACTGATGCTTGCTGATGGCCCACGCAGCGGCCACGCCGAATACCAGATTCAACGGCAGCACGATTGCGGTCACCAGCAAGGTCAGCTTGATCGCCGACAACGCGTCAGGGTCGACCACCGCGCGCAGGAAGGTTTCCCAACCGCCACGCAATGCCTCGGCGAATACCAGCACCAGCGGCAGCAGTAAGAACGCCAGCAGAAACAGCACGGCCCCCAGGATCATCAGCCATTGCACCCAACGCGGCTCGTTGGTGGCCGAATCGCTGATGCGACGCGCCTGCTGGGTCATGGCATGGGTCGGCAACATGGAAGGCAGCGATGAAACGGCATCGTTCATACGGGCCTCCGTTGATAGCGCAGCAGCCGTGCCTGCAGCGTATTGACTACCAGCAAGATCACGAACGACAGCAACAACATGGCCGCGGCAATGGCTGTGGCGCCGGCGTAGTCGAATTCTTCCAGCCGGATGGTGATCAGCAGCGGCGCGATCTCGGTGGAATTGGGCAGGTTGCCGGCAATGAAGATCACCGAGCCGTACTCCCCCACGCCGCGCGCAAACGCCAGCGCAAAGCCGGTCAGGACTGCCGGCCACAGCCCCGGCAGCACCACCCGCCATACGGTCTGCCAGCGCGAGGCACCCAACGTGGCGGCGGCAGCCTCCATTTCACGATCGCTCTCGGCCAGCACTGGCTGCACCACCCGCACCACGAAAGGCAGGCCCACGAAGACCAACGCCAGCACGATACCCAGCTGCGTATAGGCCACCTTGATCCCGATCGCCTCCAGCCAGCGCCCTACCCACCCGTTGCCGCCATACAGTGCAGTCAGCGCAATGCCGGCCACCGCTGTGGGTAACGCGAACGGCAGATCGATCACCGCATCGAAAAAACGCTTGCCCGGGAACCTGTAGCGCACGAAGACCCACGCCACCCAGGTCCCCATCACTGCGTTGAAGGCGCCGGCCGCAAACGCGGTGCCGAAGCTCACCCGCAGCGCCGATAGCACGCGCGGCTCGCTCCAGACCTTCCACACGCCTTCCCAACCCAACCCGCTGGTCTTGATGAAGATGCCCAGCAGCGGGATCAGCACGATCAGGCCAAGCCAGGTCAGGGTGATTCCCAGACTCAGGCCCAGCCCCGGCATCACGCGTCGGCGCGATGACGGCGCTGGGTGGGGTGCAACCGACATCGACATCGCCTACTTGTTGGCCTGGATCTGGTCGAACACGCCACCGTCGGCGAAGTGCTCCTGCTGCGCCTTCTCCCACGAGCCGAACGCCTGCTGGATGGTCACCAGCTTGATGTCCGGAAACCGCGCCATGTCGGCCGCATCGGCAAATTCGGGATGCCGCGGGCGATAAAAATGCCTGGCTGCCAGCTTCTGCCCTTCGGGCGCATACAGATCGCGCAGGTAGGCTTCGGCCACCTCGCGGGTGCCATGCTTGTCGACGTTCTTGTCCACCAGCGCCACCGACGGCTCGGCCAGGATCGACAGCTTCGGCACCACGATCTCGAACTTGTCCTTGCCCAGTTCCTCGCGCGCCAGCAACGCTTCGTTTTCCCAGGCCAGCAACACATCGCCGATGCCGCGCTGCACGAACGTCGTGGTGGCACCGCGCGCGCCGGTATCCAGCACCGGCACGTTGCGGAACAACGCCTGCATATAGCGCAGGATGCGCTCGCGGTCGCCCTTGAAGATGTGGTCGGCATACGCCCAGGCGGCCAGATAGTTCCAGCGCGCGCCTCCGGAGGTCTTCGGGTTCGGCGTCACCACCGCGACGCCCGAGCGCAGCAAGTCCGGCCAGTCGTGGATGTTCTTCGGGTTGCCCTTGCGCACCAGGAATACGATGGTCGAGGTGTACGGCGCACTGTTGTCGGGCAGGCGCTTTTCCCAATCGGCATCGATCAGCTTGGCCTTCTGCGCGATGGCATCCACGTCGTAGGCCAGCGCCAGGGTCACCACGTCGGCCTCGATGCCGTCGATCACCGCGCGCGCCTGCTTGCCAGAGCCGCCGTGCGAGGTTTCCACGGTGACGGTGTCCTGTGGGTGCTGCTGTTTCCACTGCGCGGCGAAGGCGGCGTTGTAGTCGCGGTAGAACTCGCGGGTGGGGTCGTAGCTCACGTTGAGCAGCCCGATCTCGCGTGTACCAGCCGGCCCGGCCAGGACCAGCAAGGCGCAAAGAAGGGAGGCAAAACGGAAACGGGGGTATGTCACGACGATCTCCTGGCCGGTTGAGCACAGCTGAACAGCAAGCATGCCATGCTGCGCAGCGGCACGCAGGCGGTGAAATGACATCCGCGCCGCCGCTTATGCCGATATTGCATGACGTAGTGGTATGCCACCGTGATCGTTAAAATTGCGCTTCTTTCTGCCACTGCGACCGCCATGACCACCGCTCCCGCCGCGCTGACCGCCCATTACGCCGCCGAACTGGAGGCCATCCAGGCCCAAGGCCTGTTCAAGTCCGAGCGCATCATCACCGGTCCGCAGTCGGCCGAGATCACCCTGGCCGATGGCCGCGGTGTGCTGAACTTCTGCGCCAACAACTATCTGGGCCTGGCCGACCACCCGGACATCATCCAGGCTGCCAAGGACGCGCTGGACAGCCACGGCTTCGGCATGGCCTCGGTGCGCTTCATCTGCGGCACCCAGGACCTGCACAAGCAGCTCGAGCGCACCATCGCCGAGTTCTTCGGCACCGAGGACACCATCCTCTACGCGGCGTGCTTCGATGCCAACGGCGGCTTGTTCGAACCGCTGCTCGGCGAGCACGACGCCATCATTTCCGACGCGCTCAACCATGCCTCCATCATCGACGGCGTGCGCCTGTGCAAGGCCAAGCGCTTCCGCTACGCCAACTGCGACATGGCCGACCTGGAAGCGCAGCTGCAGGCCGCCGACGCCGCCGGCTGCAAGACCAAGCTGATCACCAGCGACGGCGTGTTCTCGATGGACGGCTTCATCGCCCCGCTCGACGAGATCACGGCCCTGGCCCGCAAGTACAACGCGCTGGTGCATATCGACGAATGCCATGCCACCGGCTTCCTGGGCGCCACCGGTCGCGGCTCGGCCGAGGTCAAGGGGGTGATGGACAAGATCGACATCTTCACCGGCACGCTGGGCAAGGCCATGGGCGGCGCATTGGGCGGCTTCACCACCGCAAAGCGTGAAGTGATCGAACTGCTGCGCCAACGTTCGCGCCCGTACTTGTTCTCCAACTCGTTGCCGCCGCACGTGGTGGCCGCCGGCATCAAAGCCTTCGAAATGCTGGACGCCGCCGGCGAGCTGCGCACCCAGCTGGTCGAAAACACCCGGTATTTCCGTGAGCGGATGACCGCCGCCGGTTTCGATGTCAAACCGGGCGTACATCCGATCAGCCCGGTGATGCTGTACGACGCACCGCTGGCGCAAAAGTTCGCCGAGCGCTTGCTGGAAGAAGGCATCTACGCCATCGGCTTTTTCTTCCCGGTGGTTCCGAAAGGCCAGGCACGCATTCGCACCCAGATCAGCGCAGCGCATACACGCGCGCACCTGGATCAAGCGATCGAAGCGTTCATCAAGATCGGGCGCGAACTCAAGGTCGTCGACGCCTGAGCATGCGCACGGTGCTGCGCCAACGGCTGCTGTTGGCGGCGCAGACCGATGCGCAGGCGCAGCTGCGCGACGGCCATTGGGAGACACGCTGCCTGCACTGCCGTCGGCATCTGCAGGTGCGCGCCGACGGCGAACCGCTGGGCCACACCACGTTGGAACACGTGGTGCCGCAGGCCTGGTTCGGTCGTCGCGCGGCCGCGTCGCTGTGCGCGCTGGTGGGCGAGGACGCCAACGATGCGCGCAATCTGGCGCTGGCCTGTGCTGGCTGCAATCACGCCAAGGGGCGCCGCCACGATGCCAACGGCGCTGGCAACACGCGTGCGGTTGAGGTGGTGAGCGCCCTGCTCAGCGCGCGTCTGGCACGCTGGCGTGCGCCGCCGGCACCAACGCCCTGACTTCCTCGGCGCTCAGCATCCGCCACGCGCCTTTGCCGAGCGCTCCCATCGCCAGCGCGCCGATCGCCACGCGCACCAGCCGCAGCACGCCGATGTCCACTGCGGCTAACAGCCGGCGGATCTGCCGGTTACGGCCTTCGTCCAGCACGATTTCCAGCCAGGCATTGCGCTCGCCTTCGCGTAGCACGCTGACCTGCTTTGCGCGCAACAGCACGCCGCCGCCCTCAGTGTCCGGATCGACCACACCGGCCTGCAGCTGCGCCAGTTGCGCGGCACTGGGGCGGCAATCGATCTGCACGTGATACGTCTTGTCCGGCCCGGTTGCCGGGTCGGTCACTGTCGCCGCCCATTGCGGGTCGTTGCTGAAAAGCAGCAGGCCCTCGCTGGCCTTGTCCAGGCGCCCCACCGGCGCGATCCACGGCAAGCCCGCGCCATCAAAGCAACGGTAGACCGTGTCCCTGCCCTGCTCGTCGCGCACGGTGGTGACCATGCCGCGCGGTTTGTTGAGCATCAGATAGCAACGCGCCGGTCCCGCAAGCGGCTGCCCGTCGACAGTGATGGACGATTGCTGATCGCCGCGGATCGGGCATTCGGGGTCGCGCACCACACGCGCCGACACGCTGACGCGGCCATCGGCGATCCAGCGCGCCGCCTCGGTGCGCGAACACACGCCGAGCTTGGACAGCACGCGCGCCAGCCCATGGCGTGGCACGGCATTGGCAGATGCGGCAGCGGACGTGCGCACTGGACCGGCCGCTCCCGGGCTACGCTGACGCTGCCGGGACGGTGCCGGCGCAGGTCGCCGGGGCATGCCGTCCCGACCGCAGGCTTACTTGTTTTCGACCGACTTGGCGTCGGCCGCAGGTGCTGCGGGCGCTGCCGCTGCAGGTGCCGCGCCAGCGGCCGGGCGAGCCTTGACCACGCGCACACCGCGGGCCTTCATCCAGGCATCGAATTCTTCTGCCGTCATGCGCTTGCCGTTCTGGCTCATGTCGAAGCGCCACGGGGTGTTGTCGAACGCGGTGGTGGCCTTGTAGGCAGCCGGGTCGTTCGGGTTGACGGTGCCGCCAGGCGGAATGACCTTGGCCAGATCCTGGCAGCCTTCCACGCGCAGGCGCAGCAGCACACGATCCACCGACTGGTCGCTGCTATAGGGCTGTGCCAGCACGCCGGTGGGCATGCCCAGCTGCACGCTGCGGGTGTAGAACTCGGCAGCCGCCGGTGCAACCACGGTGGCGGGCAACGGCAGCGGCTGGGACACCATGCTGCCGGCGCAGTTCGGAGCGGCGTAGGCAGCGGGGATCAGAGCGAGACAGAGCAGTCCTGCCGTAGCGGTACGCAGCATCGGGTTCTTCCAGGTATGAGTGTGGTATTGACGCGGCGAGTGTAGGCAGCGATGAACGCTGTTTCAACAGGAACCGTGCCTGGATGGCAACACAGACAGGATGGGCAGCGCTTGAGCGCGCTTTTCCGGGGCCTGCATAGACAAAACCCGGCGCAAGGCCGGGTTTTGTGTGCAGCAAGCTAGCGGTCCGATTAGTTCTGGACGTTCAGCTCGGTACGACGGTTCTTCGCACGACCTTCCGGATTGTCCGAACCATCCGGGTTGGTGTTCGGAGCAATCGGACGGCTCTCGCCGTAGCCGATCGGGCCGACCAGACGCGACGCATCGACGCCGTTCTTGGTCAGGTAGTCGTACACGGTGGTCGCACGACGCTCGGACAGCTTCTGGTTGTACGCGTCGGTACCCTTCGAGTCGGTGTGACCGGCAACCTCGACCTTCAGGTCGGGGTAGCGCTTCAGGATTTCGGTCGCTTCGCTCAGGATCGACACGGCATCCGGACGCAGGGTCGACTTGTTGAAGTCGAAGTTCACGCCCTTCAGATCGATCGAGACAGGAACCGGGCAACCGTCCGGACCGATGGTCTGGCCAGGCTGCGAGTTCGGGCACTTGTCGTCGCAGTTGTTGACGCCGTCACCATCGTCATCCAGATCGGCGCAGCTCGGAGCAACCGGAGCCGGGGCCGGCGGCGGAGCGGTCGACGGAGCCGGTCCCAGCGGGATCACGACGCCGACCGAAGCCAGTACGTCACCGAACCAGTCTTCGCGCGGAGCGGCAACGCTCTGGTCGTTGAAGTCAGCGCGGTAGGCCAACTCGGCACGCACGGCGACGCGCTTGTCGAAGGTGGTCTGCAGACCGACACCAGCCTTGGCGGCAAAGTTGCCGTCCTTCTGCTGGCCCGGCGAAACCGGGTTCGGGGTCGCGTCGAATTCTTCTTCCGAACGCTGATAGCCCAGACCGAACAGCAGGTAGGGGTTCCAGCCGCGGCCTTCCTGGATGAAGTGGCGACGCAGGTCGAACGAGATGCCGTACTGGCTCCAGTTCAGGTCCTGGTTGGCATCGAAGTTCGGGTTCTGATAGTTCAGCTCACCGTCGATCGACCAGTTCGGGCTCACGAACTTGCCCAGACCCAGGGTGACGAACGGGGCATCATTGGTCAGGCGATCGCTGTCCTGGAAGTTGAAGCCAGCGCTACCGGTCAGGTACCAACGGTCGTCGAACTCCTGCGCGGAAGCAGCCTGGGCAACTGCCAGACCGCCGAGCAACGCGGCAGTGAGAATTTTCTTGTTCATTTATACAGCTCCTTCTTTGGGAGATAAAACCGATAGAGGCGTTGTGCTTGGTAAAGATGCTCGTCACATCCAGAGCCATCGGGGCGAAGATTAAGCCGGCCTCGGTGAAGATCGCGTTAACGGTCATATAACATGTGAAAGCAATCACCAGGTCCCGCAACGCCAAGCAATCCTACGTATACAGCTTCATGAAGGAAAGGACCGGGCGCCCAATTCGGGGATCGCACCTGCATGAACCGCAGCCCAATTAAGTCACTTGAATACGCCTTCGGGCTGACCGGTTTTCAGTGTTCCAGACCGCACCGAAAACTACATTGGTGAACGCCAAGCCCCGTCCGAGCTGAATTGTGGGGTTGGTGGTTGCGAGCGACTTGCTCCACAACGCACCCTGAACCTCCCGCTCAGGAGCGCTCCAATGAAAGCTGTCGCCCTCACCCGCTATCTTCCGATCGACGATCCCGAATCGCTGATTGACATGGAACTTCCGACACCTGCGGCGCCGTCGGGGTATGACTTATTGGTGCGGGTGGAGGCGATCTCGGTGAACCCGGTCGATACGAAGGTGCGCGCGCCCAAGCCGCAGCCGCTGCAGGCGCCGAAGATCCTGGGTTACGACGCAGCCGGCGTGATCGAGGCGGTCGGCCCGGAGGTTACTGCCTTTGCGGTCGGCGACGAGGTCTACTACGCTGGCGATATCGGGCGGCCGGGCAGCAATGCGCAGTACCAGCTGGTGGACGCCCGCATTGCCG
This sequence comes from Xanthomonas sp. NCPPB 3569, assembly GCF_041475645.2. Lineage (NCBI taxonomy): Bacteria > Pseudomonadati > Pseudomonadota > Gammaproteobacteria > Lysobacterales > Lysobacteraceae > Xanthomonas > Xanthomonas sp. NCPPB 3569. Next base: position 1,259,455 of record NZ_CM192969.1, on the reverse strand, counting down.
GATGCAAACCGACCTCGCTCAGCTTCGCGCAGGCAGCTGCGCTGCCGCTGACCACCCTGACGGCATGGGAGCTGCTGTTCCAGCGCATGCCCTTTTCGTTCGACGGTGCACGCAATCGCGGCAGGCATCTGCTGATCATCGGCGGCGCTGGTGGCGTGGGCTCCATCGCGATCCAGCTGGCGCGGCATGCCGGATTCACGGTGATTGCCACCGCCTCGCGCCCGGAGAGCATCGAGTGGGTTCGCCAGATGGGCGCGCATCACGTGATCGATCATCACCAGCCGCTGCCGCCGCAACTGCAGGCGCTGGGGCTGGACACGGTGGATGCGGCGCTCAACTTGGCCGATACCGACCGCTACTGGCAGCCACTGGGCGAAGTGCTGGCACCGCAGGGCCACGTGGGCCTGATCGTGGAGCCGCGCGGGGCGTTGTCGATCGGCGACCCCTACAAATCCAAATGCATCGGCATTCATTGGGAGCTGATGTTCACGCGCGCGCGCTACGCGACCGAGGACATGGTCGAGCAGCACCGTATCCTCAACCGGGCGGCCAGCCTGATCGATGCCGGCGAGCTGCGCACCACGCATACCGAGACGCTGTCGCCGATCAATGCGCAGCAGCTGCGCGAGGCGCATCGTCGGCTGGAAAGCGGCAGCACGATCGGCAAGCTGGTGCTGGCCGGCTGGTAAGGCGGCCATCTGGCCAAGGTCGCTGCGATGCATCGATGCTGCGCCTATGCAACCGGGCGCGCCCGTGCGGGCGGCCGCGTAGGCGTGTGTTGCCGACCGGCCGTTTCCAGCATCCGCGTGGCGGCTGCATACGCCAGGACTTGCCGCCGCGCCGCTTTGCCGGCATCGTGCGCAATCCGTACGCCAGCGTATCCACATCATGTCGCCCGCCACCGGCCCGTCCGCCCTGTCTTTCCCACACCTGTTCACCCCGCTCGATCTGGGCTTCACGCAATTGCGTAATCGCGTCCTGATGGGCTCGATGCATACGGGCCTGGAAGACCGTGCGCGCGACTTCCCCAAGTTGGCAGCGTATTTTGCCGAGCGCGCCGCCGGTGGCGTGGGCCTGATCGTGACTGGTGGCTTTTCGCCCAATGTGGTGGGCTGGCTCAAGCCGTTCGGCGGCAAGTTGTCGTGGCCGTGGGAGGTCCGCCCGCATCGCCAGGTCACCCGCGCAGTCCACGAGCACGGCGCCAAGATCTGCCTGCAACTGCTGCACGCCGGGCGCTATGCGTACCACCCGCTCTCGGTTGCGCCATCCAGGCTGAAGGCACCGATCAACCCGTTCACTCCGCGTGCGTTGTCGGCCGGCGCGGTGGACCGGCAGATCGCCGCCTATGCGCGTGCCGCGCGGCTGGCGCGCGAGGCGGGCTACGACGGCGTCGAGGTCATGGGCTCGGAAGGCTATCTGATCAACGAATTCACCGCCGCGCGCACCAATCGGCGCAGCGACGCCTGGGGCGGCGATGCCAGCAAGCGCATGCGCTTTGCGGTGGAGATCGTGCGGCGCATCCGCGAGGCCTGCGGGCCGGACTTCATCATCATCTACCGGCTGTCGCTGGTGGACCTGGTCGAAGACGGCAACCAGTGGCAGGAAATCCTGGCGCAGGCGCAGGCGATCGAAGCGGCCGGCGCGACCATCATCAATTCCGGGATCGGTTGGCACGAAGCGCGCATTCCCACCATCGCCACCTCGGTGCCGCGCGCCGCGTTTGCCGGGGTCACCGCCAAACTCAAGCCGCATCTGCGCATTCCGGTGGTGGCCACCAACCGCATCAACATGCCGGAGGTGGCCGAGCGCATCCTGGCCGACGGTGCAGCAGACATGGTGTCGCTGGCGCGGCCGCTGCTGGCCGACCCGCAGTGGACCAACAAGGCGCGCGCCGGGCAGGCGCACACCATCAATACGTGCATCGCCTGTAATCAGGCCTGCCTGGATCATGTGTTCGACAACAAGCTGGCCAGCTGCCTGGTCAACCCGCGCGCCGCACACGAGACCGAACTCAACTACACCCCCACTGCCACGCCCAAGCGCATTGCCGTGGTCGGTGCCGGCCCGGCCGGCCTGGCCTGCGCGACAGTGGCAGCCGAACGCGGGCACCGGGTGACCTTGTTCGATGCAAGCGATGCGATCGGCGGGCAATTCAATGTCGCCAGGCGCATTCCGGGCAAGGAGGAGTTCAACGAGACCTTGCGTTATTTCGGCCATCGCATCGAAGCGACCGGCGTGCAGCTGCGTCTGAATACCCTGGTGCAGGCGGACGATCTGAAAGACTTCGACGAAGTCGTGCTGGCAACCGGCATCGAGCCGCGCAAGGTGGACTTTCCCGGTGCCGATCATCCGATGGTGGTGAGCTACCTCGACGTGGTGCTGGGCCGGCACGTGGCCGCCGACAAGGTGGCGATCATCGGTGCCGGCGGAATTGGCTTTGATGTCGGCGAATTTCTGGTGCACACCGGCCAATCGCCGGCGCTGGATCCGCAGCGCTGGATGGCCGAATGGGGCGTAGATCCCAGCTTCGAAGCGCGCGGCGCGTTGACCAAACCGCAACCCGAGCGCGCCGCCCGCCAGGTCTGGCTGTTGCAGCGCAGCCCCGGCAAGCCCGGTGGACGCCTGGGCAAGACCACCGGCTGGATCCACCGCGCGACGCTCAAGGCCAAGGGCGTCAAGATGCTAGGCGGCGTGGAATATCTGGGCGTGGACGATGCCGGCCTGCGCATTCGCGTGGAAGGCAGCGAACAGCTGCTGGATGTCGGCACGGTGGTGGTGTGCGCCGGGCAGGAGCCGCGCCGCGAGCTGCTGGCCACGCTACAAGCCAATGGCCAGCAGCCGCACCTGATCGGCGGCGCGGACGTGGCGGCCGAACTGGATGCCAAGCGTGCGATCAACCAGGCAAGTCGGTTGGCCGCGACCCTGTAAAGAGTTCTCGACGACGGCGTCGCTACGATGCCGTCGTCGTGCTGAGGGCTCGGCTGCACGGCTGACGTGCATGCGGCATTATCGACGCCGACGTGCACGCGGATGTGGCGGTCTGCAACGCCCATCTTTTTCTTGTCGCGCGGCTCGGCGATACGTGCCCGATGCATGGTCGCCTCACGCCCTACCGCCTGCCATCTTGCGTGCCTGCATGACTGCGTATTTCGAAAAGCGCCTGCCTGGTAGATGGGCGGGCACTTCTCGGAACCAGAACGTGGTCAGGTCAGCGCTTGCTGCTTGCGTTGTCGATCTGCAGTTTCCGCTACAGCATCAGCGCGCTTACGGGATGCGATCGCACCACATGCCTTATCGCTTCGACAGAGATTTTCGCAAGGTGCATGCGCGCGTCGATGACAGTGCGTGCTGCACTGGCTGCAGCATTATGCGCATCAGCGCCACCTTCGCTTTGGCGCCAATTCGTCTTTAAAAATTTTGTGTCTGACACTTTTTTGCACTTGAGCATCTCCGCGCTCTTGCTCTTTTGCTCTTTTGCGCTCTTGTGCTCTTGTGCTCTTGTGCTCTTGAACATGCGAGCCCGGAAGCAATCGCAACGCAATAACGCGCACCACTGATGCATCGAATGATCGACGAGCTTTCGAAACATCGCCAGGCATCTTCCGAACATCATGCGACACCGGCAATCGCGACGTAATGGCAGATAGCTTTCGCTGCAATGGCTGGCGTCTACGCTGCTTCTGATGGCGTTACCAGCAGATGCGTCAACTGCGCATCTATACGCATCAAAGATGATGCATAAATCAGCATCGAGCAGCACGACGCTGCAGCTCGGACGCGCAGCACTTCCGCCATCTCTGGCGTCTGCGCAACGCTTGTCTTTCTCGCGCATCCGCGGTCGATGTACGAAACTCAATTACTCAACGCCACCAGCCAGCACGACAACGCGTGACGAGCGCGTGCATGAAAGTTGTGCTTATGCAGCGGGCGCTGTTGCCTACCAGTACGACCATCCAACCGGCGCGTAGTGCCGCAAACGCGCGCGATGCGGCAAGGAACTTACGCAGCACAACAGTCGCTGCAATGATGCGACGCAGATTCGATGTTGCGATGCACGCGACGCTGCTGCGCAGCGCTATGCGTTGCGGGCAATCGTCATCGTCAACCCCTCTCATTCAGCCGCGATTGTGTGATCGACGCCTACCTTGCGCCAACTTTTTGACCCACCGCATTTGGTGGGCGCCTTCGGCAGATGGTCTTTCGCCGAAGCATTTGGCGACCGGTGGCAGGTCGCCTCCCCATGACGCCAAGCCCTCTGCACTGGTGCATCCACATTGGATGCTCTGCGGACCGGCCCATACGGAGCAAGGAGTTCTATGAAACTTGTTTGGATACTCTGGCTGTCGCATGTGTTGCCGCAGCCAGCCGCAGATTCGCTGTGTTTGAGCACGACCGTCTATCTGGAAGCGCGCGACCAGACCTTGCGTGGCCAGCAGGCCGTTGCAGAAGTTGCATTGCGCCGCCTGGATAGCGGTTTGTGGGGCGACTCGATGTGCCAGGTGGTCACTGCACGCAAGCAGTTCGCGCCGACGATCGTCGCGCCAGGCACGCAGTTGAAGAACGACGATGCCTGGAACAAGGCATTGGGCGTGGCACTGGCGGCGCAGCGCAACTGGGCATTGCCGGTTGGCCAACGCAAAGAGATCGTGCCGGGCGCCAGCCACTTTGCCGCAAGCGCAATCGCAAGCCCCAGCTGGCGCAATGCCTATCAGGTGGCCACCATCGGCGACCACACGTTCTATCGCGTGCAATCGCTGCGCCCGCGCAACGCGTCCTGAGCGCGCAGCGTTGCGGCGCCTGCGAGCGTCATAGGTTGCTTAGCTCGCCGATCATCAAGATGCAGTGTCGATGGGTTTGATGCGTTTCAAGCGCCCATCTCGAGACAGTCATGCGTCGCAGCGCGACGAACACGGCGCCCACATGGCAATCAGTCGGTGCGGCCGCACGCCGTATCAGGCACCGCCCCGTCTCGCACAGCCGGTGGGTTGCAAACAAGCTCCTGACCAAGCCGGAGCCGCCACGTGCGCGCGGCCAGCTCGGTGATGCCATTCATCTCGGCACGACACCGGCTCCAGCGACCACAAGGCAACTCAGCGGCGCCCTATTGAAGCCGCAATACCCGCTGCGCGCTCCACACGGCGTCGCCTGCCCGCTAAGCTTGGATCTTCATTCCCGCGGGTACCGTCCATGAAGCTGTATACCAAGCCCGGCGCTTGTTCGCTGGCAGATCACATCGTGTTGCGTTGGTCGGGGCTGCCGTTCGAGCTGAGTGTGGTCGATGCGGCGACGATGAAATCTCCCGAATACTTGCGCCTGAATCCCGCAGGCGCCGTGCCATTGCTGCTGGTCGACGATTGGGCACTGACCCAGAACGCAGCCATCCTCAATTACATCGCCGACATCGCACCGCTCACCGGCCTGGCCGGCGATGGCACCGCGCGCAGCCGTGCCGAAATCAATCGGTGGATCGCCTTCGTCAACGCCGACGTGCACCCCACCTTCAAGCCGATCTTCGGCAGCACCGCGTATCTGCAAGACCCGGCGCTGATTGCACGCAGCCAGGACGATGCGCGCAGCAAATTGCGCACGCTGTACGAGCGCGTCGATGCGCATCTGCAAGGTCGCAACTGGCTTGCCAGCGACAGCCACACCGGTGCCGATGCGTATCTGTTCGTCACCTTGCTGTGGGCGCAGAAAGTCACGGTGAATCTGGATGGATTGAATGCGCTGCAGACGTTCGTGCAACGCATGCTGGCCGATGCCGATGTGCAGGCTGCACTCAAGGCCGAAGGTCTGGCCTGACCGCGCAGGCGTCTGCCACACGACGCGCAACAAAAAACGCCGGGCAATGCCCGGCGTTTTCATGACAGCAGTGACCGAACAACTCAGCCCAGCAGATGCGCCACGCCGCTGCGCTCTTCTTCCAGCTCGGCCAGGGTCTTGTCGATGTACTTCTGGCTGAAGTCGTCGATCGGCAGATCCTTGACGATGGTGTACTTGCCGTTTTCGGTGGTGACGGGGAAGCCGAACATCACGCCTTCCGGAATGCCGTAGGAGCCGTCCGACGGCACGCCCATCGTCACCCACTTACCGTTGGTGCCCAGCACCCAGTCACGGATGTGGTCGATGGCGGCATTGGCGGCGGAGGCGGCCGAGGACAGGCCACGCGCTTCGATGATCGCTGCACCGCGCTTGCCCACGGTCGGAATGAAGGTGGAAGCGTTCCACTCCTGGTCGTTGATCGCATCGCTGATGGAGGCGCCATCGGCGGTGGCGAAACGATAATCCGGGTACATGGTCGGGCTGTGGTTACCCCACACCGCCAGCTTCTCGATGCCGGCGACCGGCTTGCCGAGCTTGGCCGAGAGCTGGCTCAGCGCACGGTTGTGGTCCAGGCGCAGCATGGCGGTGAAATTCTTCGGGTCCAGGTTCGGCGCCGACTTCATGGCGATGTAGGCGTTGGTGTTGGCCGGGTTGCCGACCACCAGCACCTTCACGTCGCGCTTGGCGACCTTGTTCAGGGCCGCGCCCTGTGCGGTAAAGATTTCCGCATTGGCCAGCAGCAGGTCCTTGCGCTCCATGCCAGGGCCGCGCGGACGCGAACCGACCAGCAGGGCGACATCGACGTCCTTGAAGGCCACTTCGGCGTCGTCGGTACCGACCATGCCGGCCAGCAGCGGGAACGCGCAGTCCTCCAGTTCCATCATCACGCCCTTGAGGGCGGCCTGGGCCTTCTCAATCGGCAGTTCAAGCAACTGCAGGATGACCGGCTGGTCCTTGCCCAGCATTTCGCCGGAGGCGATGCGGAACAGCAGGGCATAGCCGATCTGGCCGGCAGCGCCGGTCACAGCAACACGAACAGGTGCTTTCATGGGGAGTTTCCTCTGCTAAAAAACGTTGGCGGGGGTCGCACGCTGGCGGGGCGCAAGGCCTGGCGGCGCGCGTTGACAAGCGAACGGCCGCACATGGCGGCCGTTCGACGGGATGCGATCAGGCGGCGAGGATCTTGTTCCACTCCGCAACGCGGTCGGCCTTGGCGGCCAGCACGGCGTCGGTGTCGCCTTCGATGGTGAGCGTCTTGATGGTGTCGCCCTGGGCAACGCTATCGACCACGTCCAGGCCCTGGGTGACCTTGCCGAACACGGTGTGCTTGCCGTCCAGCCACGGGGTGGCGGTGTGGGTGATGAAGAATTGGCTGCCGTTGGTGTTCGGGCCGGCATTGGCCATGGACAGCACGCCGCGCTCGTGGCCGACGCCATTGTTGGTCTCGTCTTCGAAACGGTAGCCCGGGCCACCGCGGCCGGAACCTTCCGGGCAACCGCCCTGGATCATGAAGTCGGCGATGACGCGGTGGAAGCTCAGGCCATTATAGAAGCCGCGCTTGGCCAGGTTGACGAAGTTGGCAACCGTCAGCGGGGCCTTGTCCGGGTACAGCTCGACGACGATCGGGCCGCGGGAGGTGTCGAAAGTGGCGATCAGGGACATAGAAATCCTTGCAGGTTCTGGGGTGATCAATAGCCCGCTAGGATACACCCGGGTGCGTGGCCGACCGCATGGGTACGACCATCGTTCAACGCTCCCGCCCGCCCGGCGCATGGCCCGTCACGCTGGCTGAATGGGCCATCTGAATCAACTTCGGGCAATCGGCAACGGCAGCGCAACGAAACCGCTATAATGTCGGGCTTACCTCATCTCAAGACTGGCGCCAGACAGGGGCCCTTTCCGCATGTCTATCGAAAAACTCCGCAATATCGCCATCGTCGCGCACGTCGACCACGGCAAGACCACCCTCGTCGACTGCCTGCTGAAGCAGTCGGGCACCCTGTCCGAACGCACGGTGTTGGCTGAACGCGTGATGGACAGCAACGACCAGGAAAAGGAACGTGGCATCACGATCCTGGCCAAGAACACCGCCATCACCTGGCAGGGTAACCGCATCAACATCGTCGACACCCCTGGACACGCCGACTTCGGTGGCGAAGTCGAGCGCGTGCTGTCGATGGTGGACTCGGTGCTGATCCTGGTCGACGCGATGGACGGCCCGATGCCGCAGACCCGCTTCGTGACCCAGAAGGCCTTTGCGATGGGCTTCAAGCCGATCGTGGTGGTCAACAAGATCGACCGTCCCGGCGCACGCCCGGACTGGGTGATCGACCAGGTGTTCGACCTGTTCGACAAGCTCGGCGCCACCGACGAGCAGCTGGATTTCCCGATCGTCTACACCTCCGCACTGAACGGCTACGCCAGCCTGGATTCGGACGTGCGCGAAGGCGACATGACCCCGCTGTACGAAGCGATCATGCAGCACGTCTCGGCCCCGGACGTGGACCCGGACGGCCCGTTCCAGATGCGCATCAGCCAGCTGGACTACAACAATTTCGTCGGCGTGATCGGCATCGGCCGCATCCAGCGCGGCACCCTGAAGAAGAACATGCCGGTCAGCGTGATCGACCGCGAAGGCAAGAAGCGCCAGGGCAAGGTGCTGCAGGTACTGGGCTTCCTGGGCCTGGAGCGTATCGAGCAGGACACCGCCGAGGCCGGCGACATCGTGGCCATCTCCGGCATCCAGGAACTGACCATCTCCGACACCGTATGCGCGCTCGATCATCCCGAAGCGCTGCCGGCGCTGACCGTGGACGAGCCGACCATCTCGATGACCTTCCAGGTCAACAACTCGCCGTTCGCCGGCAACAAGGACTTGTCCGGCGGCAAGTTCCTGACCAGCCGCCAGCTGCGCGACCGCCTGGACCGCGAGAAGGTGCACAACGTGGCGCTGAAGGTCGAGGAAGGCTCGGACGCCGACAAGTTCCTGGTCTCCGGCCGTGGCGAGCTGCACCTGTCGGTGCTGATCGAAAACATGCGTCGTGAAGGCTACGAGCTGGCCGTGTCGCGTCCGGAAGTGATCATCAAGGAAATCGACGGCAAGCTGATGGAGCCGATCGAACAGCTGGTGGTGGACATCGAAGAACAGCACCAGGGCGGCGTGATGGAAAAGCTGGGCACCCGCAAGAGCCAGCTGAAGAACATGGAACCCGACGGCAAGGGCCGCGTGCGCCTGGATTACATGATCCCGGCGCGTGGCCTGATCGGCTTCCAGAACGAATTCCGCACCCTGACCCAGGGCTCGGGCCTGCTGTTCCACGTGTTCGACCACTACGGTCCGAAGGAACAGGGCGCGATCGCCAAGCGCCAGAACGGCGTGATGATTGCCAATGCACCGGGCGCGACCCCGGCCTATGCCCTGGGACCGCTGGAAGAGCGTGGCCGCCTGTTCGCCGCCGAAGGCGACAACGTGTACGAAGGCCAGCTGGTCGGTATCCATTCCAAGGACAACGACCTGACCGTCAACGCGATCAAGACCAAGCCGCTGACCAACATGCGCGCCTCGGGCAAGGACGATGCGATCAAGTTGACCCCGGCGATCAAGTACACGCTGGAACAGGCGCTGGACTTCATCGAGGACGACGAGCTGGTGGAAGTCACCCCGAAGGAAATCCGCCTGCGCAAGAAGTTTCTGACCGAAAGCGACCGCAAGCGCGCCGGCCGTTCGGGCTGAGTTGTTGAGCTGACGCGTGAGTAACAAACCCTATAGCCCGGATCCGCGCGCGCATCCGGGACTGCATGTGATCGCCTTGCTTGAGGCGGTCAAGGGAACGCTTGCGCTGCTGGCGGCGACGGGCCTGGAAATTCTGGGCCCGCTCCCGCTGCAAAACGCGGTCATCACCCTGATCCGCCGCTTCAATCTGGACCCCGACCACGGCGCGCTGCCGTCGTTGCTCAAGACCATCAGCCCCGATGCGGTGCATCTAGCTGCTGCCGCCATGCTGGCCTATGGCCTGCTGCATGTGGTGGAAGCCTGGGGTCTGTGGCGTGCCAAGGCGTGGGCCTCGGTGCTGGGCTGCCTGTCGGCGGCCATCTATCTGCCTTTCGATATCTACGCCATCGTGCGCCATCCTGGCTGGACCGCCTGGGGCGTGCTGGCGATCAACCTGCTGGTGGTCGGCGTGCTGGCACGCGATCTGGTGCGGCGCCGCAGTCGCTGAGTTTGCCGCCCGTTGGCGGGCGCGTCCTTCCGTTGTCACCCCGACGCAGCGCCGTTAGCCTGCAACTTCTCCCCGGGGACGACCTTCCATGCGATTCACTCTTTTGTCCTTCGCGCTGCTTGCCGCGCTGTGCGGCTGTGCGCATGCCGATGATCCGTCGCGTTCTGCGACCGGTGCTGCCAACGCATCCACCGTCCTTTCGTTCGATCTGAGCGAGGCCGACGTCGCCGGCCTGCAGGCGCGCATGGCCAGCGGCCAGAGCAGCAGCCTGCAACTGACGCGCGCGTATCTGCAGCGGATTGCCAGCATCGATGGCGCCGGCCCCAGGCTCAACGCGGTGATCGAACTCAATCCACAGGCCGAAGCCGACGCACGCGCCCTGGACGCCGAACGCAAAGCCGGCCACGTGCGTGGGCCGCTGCACGGCATCCCGGTGCTGCTGAAGGACAATATCGACGCGCTGCCGATGGTCAACAGCGCTGGCTCGCTCGCGCTGGCCGAGTTCCGCCCCGACCGCGATGCGTTTGTGGTGCAGCGCCTGCGCGCCGCCGGTGCGGTGATCCTGGGCAAGACCAACCTCAGCGAATGGGCCAATTTCCGCTCCACCCAATCCAGTTCCGGCTGGAGCGGACGCGGGGGGCTCACGCGCAATCCGTATGCGCTGGATCGTAATCCCTGCGGTTCCAGTGCCGGTACCGGTGCGGCCATCGCGGCCAGCCTGGCCACCGTCGGCATCGGTACCGAAACCGACGGCAGCATCACCTGCCCGGCATCGGTCAACGGCCTGGTCGGGCTCAAGCCGACCGTGGGCCTGGTCAGTCGCGACGGCATCATCCCGATTTCCGCCAGCCAGGACACCGCCGGCCCGATGACGCGCAGCGTCGCCGATGCGGCTGCAGTGCTGCAGGCCATCGCCGCACCCGACCCGCAGGACCCGGCCACCGCCAAGGCACCGGCGACCAGCGTCGATTACCTGGCCCACCTGAAACCCGACAGCCTGCGTGGCGCGCGCCTGGGCCTGTTGCGCAACCCGCTGCGCGAGGACCCGGCGATCGCCGCGGCGCTCGACCGCGCCGTGCGCACCCTGCGTGACGCCGGCGCCACCGTGGTCGAGACCGCGCTGGCCACGGATGGCAAGTGGGATGCTGCCGAGCAAACGGTCTTATTGGTCGAATTCAAGGCCGGTTTGAACGCGTATCTGCAGAACCACCGCGCGCCCGTGGCGAGCCTGGGGCAGTTGATTGCGTTCAATCGCACGCAGGCGCAGCGCGAGATGCCGTACTTCGGGCAGGAATTGTTCGAACAGGCGCAGGCAGCGCCCGGTCTGGACGATGCGGGGTACCTGAGTGCGCGCGCCACTGCCAGACGGCTCGCCGGACCGGAAGGCATCGACGCAGCCTTGAAGGCAGATCGCTTGGATGCCTTGATCGTGCCTACCACCGGCGCGGCATGGATCACCACACTCGGCAAGGGCGATACCTTCCCCGGTGCCGGCTATGGTGCCGCGGCGGTGGCCGGCTATCCGAGCCTGAGCGTGCCGATGGGGCAGACCCAGGGCTTGCCACTCGGCCTGTTGTTCATGGGCACGGCCTGGAGCGAGCCGCGCCTGATCGAGCTGGCGTATGCGTACGAACAACGCAGCCATGCGCGCTTTACGCCGGGCTATGCGCCAAGTGCGCCGAGTGCGCGCGATCCAGCCACATCAGCACCCGTGCCCGTCGTGCCGGCACGGGCGTCGATCAAGAAGAATTGATTGGGCGACGCATGACCACGTGCCACGGCTGGCATTGGACGCCGCACTGACGCATGCAAGCGCAGCCAGTACTTGCGCGAACAAATGCAAGCGCCAAGACCGTGCCCTCCGATACCTTCATAAGTACCAACCGTACGTCTTGGACGCCGGTAGCCAGCGCTATACGAGGCCCCAAGCACGACTATCAAACCGTAGCGAGCAGTCGCTGATGCGTACGTAGCGCGCACGGTGCGAAGACACCGGAGGACATGCGGATGCCGAGCACCGGCCGCACCGCTTGGCGACCGTGCAAGCGGTCTTGGCCGCGCTAGATGCTGGCCGCAGGCTCGCCGTCTTCGGCGCCCGGCGAGCGCACGCTCTCCTGTGCAATCGGCTCGGCAGGGCGTGATGGCGTTCTTTCCTGCGTCGCGATTTCGGCGCGCAGCCTCGGCAAGGCATAGGCATGCTCGCGGGTCAGGAAATCGATCATGCGTTCGCGCACCAGGCAGCGCAGATCGAAGGCATCGCCCGAATTGCGTGCGCTGACCAGCAGTCGCACCTGGATGGTGTTGTCGCTGGTGTCGGTAATCTGGGTCACGCACACGCGGCCATCCCATAGCGGTTCGCTGTGGCAAATACGCTCCAGCTCCGCACGTACCGCTGCAATCGGCGTGCGGTAATCCAGCCACAGGAACGCGGTGCCGAGCAGATCGGCACTGCTGCGCGTCCAGTTCTGAAACGGGTTTTCGATCCACCAGGTCAGCGGCACCACCATGCGGCGCTCGTCCCAGATCCGTACCACCACGTACGAGCTGCCGATCTCTTCGATGCGGCCCCACTCGCCCTCCACGATCACCACATCGTCCAGGCGAATGGGCTGGGTCAGTGCAATCTGCAAGCCGGCGATCAGGTTGCCGAACACCGGCTTGGCCGCGATACCGGCCACCAGCCCGATGATGCCGGCCGACGCCAGCAAGGTCTTGCCGATCTGGCGCACCTGCGGGAAGGTCAGCAGCACCACCGAAATGCCGAGCAAGATCACCGTGCCCATCAGCACGCGGCTCAGCACCCGCGCCTGGGTCTGGATGCGCCGTGCGGTGAGGTTGTCCGACACCTCGATCGGGTTGCTGCGCAAGATCGCCGCTTCGCCGGCGGCCACCGCGCGTACCAGCAGCCAGGTGACGCAGCCGACGATTCCCAGGTGCAGCAGATGCTGCACCGCTGCCAGCGCCTTGCCGGCCAACGGGGTCGCTTCGGTGGCAATCCCCAGAAACAGCAACGGCAGGATAAATGCCGCCGGCAGCGTGATCACGCGAATGATGCGCGCGCGGCGGTAGTCGCGGCCCTGCATGCGGCGAAACAGCCACAGCATCAACGACCAGGTAACGATGCCCGCCAGCAGCGAGGCACCGAGCGGAATTGCGTATTCGCGGATGACGTTCCAATCGGCAGTCAAACCGTTCCTCCTGTGGGGGAAAGAGGGATGGCTGCCAGAGCATGCCGCACGCGGCATGAGCATCACGTCATGCGCATACGCCGATCATGCGCGCAGCGGCTGCGAGGCCACCTGTTGCTGCTTGCGCACGATCGCCATCGCAATTTCCAGCGACTGTTCGTAGTTCAGACGCGGATCCACGCTGGAGCGATACGCCCGTTCCAGATCGCGCTCGGTGAGCTCGCGCGCACCGCCGGTGCATTCGGTGACATCTTCGCCGGTGAGTTCCAGATGCACGCCGCCCAGCCGCGTGCCGGCGGCCGCGTGCAGATCGAACGAGGTCTCCACTTCGTTGCGAATATTGTCGAAGCGCCGCGTTTTGTAGCCATTTCCGGTGCTTTCGGTATTGCCATGCATCGCATCGCACACCCATAGCACCCGCCGCCCGTCGCGCTTGACCGCATCCAGCAACGGCGGCAACTTCTCGGCGATCTGCGCCGCGCCCATGCGATGGATGAAGCTCAAACGCCCGGGCTCGTCCTCGGGATTGAGCACATCGATCAGGCGCAAGAGCTGGTCAGGCTGCACCGACGGCCCGACCTTGATCGCAATCGGGTTACGCACGCCACGCAGGTATTCCACGTGCGCGCCATCCAGCGCGGCCGTCCGCATCCCGATCCATGGGTAATGCGTGCTCAGATTGAACCAGCCCCACTGGCGCGGCACCTGACGGGTCAGGCCTTCTTCGTACGGCAGCAACAAGGCCTCGTGCGAGGTGTAGAAATCGATGCGATTGAGGTTGTATACCTCTGCCCCGGACAGCGTTTCCATGAAGCGCACGGCGTCGCCGATCGAGGCCACCATCTTCTGGTAGTCCGCCGCCAGCGGCGAATAGCCCACCCAGTCCAGATTCCAGTATTCGGGGTGATGCAGGTCGGCGAAGCCGCCGTCGATCAACGCGCGCACGAAGTTCATCGTCATTGCCGAGCGCGAATGCGCGGTGATCATGCGACGCGGATCGGGCACGCGCGCGGCCTCGGTAAAGTCCGGCGCGTTGATCACATCGCCGCGATAGCTCGGCAAGGTCACCCCATCGCGCGTTTCGGTGTCGGCCGAGCGCGGCTTGGCGTATTGCCCGGCAAAGCGCCCCACCCGCACCACCGGCAAATGCAGGCCATGCACCAGCACCAGGCTCATTTGCAGCAGCACCTTCAACCGGTTGGAGATGGTGCCCGATTCGCAATCGCTGAAATTTTCAGCGCAATCGCCACCCTGCAGCAGGAAGCGTTTGCCTTCCTGCGCTTCGGCCAACTGGCGCTTGAGCGCAAAGATTTCCCACGAGGTCACCAGCGGCGGCAGCCGCCCCAACTCGTGCATGGCCGCCTGCAGCGCGCGCTCATCCGGGTACACCGGCAGCTGCAATGCAGGTTTGCCGCGCCAGCTGTCCGGTGCCCACGCTGCGGCGGCCGAATCGGTAGCGGAAGTGGCAACAGGAAGATTCATGAAAGGACTCCTAGGCAGCCTGCGATGTTCGCAGAGCCGGAATGCTACGCAAAGCGCCGGGAGGCCAGTGGCACCGAATTGCCGCCAAATCCGTCCAACGCGCTTATCGCGCGCAGGCGCTTGGACCTGAACAGCAAACAACATTGCCTGTCGAGCCATGACTTTCGACCTACGCTAGCGCTCGCCAAAGCGCTCAACGTTACAAGGTAACAATACCTCCCCTCACCCGCCCCGCGAAACCGCCATGACTCCTCGTCTCCTGTCTGCCGCCATTACCGCCGCCCTGCTGGCAGCCCCCATCGGTATGGCGTTTGCTGCCGATGCCGACGCCGAACGCACGACCGATCTGGACACGGTCAATGTGATCGCCAAGCTCGAGGCGGCGCGCAATGCCCTGTCGCCGGACATCGGCAGCAGCCAATTCGCCATCACCGCTGACGACATCGATCGCCTGCCGCTCGGCGCGGCGACCCCACTCAATCAGGTCCTGCTGCAAGCCCCGGGCGTGGTGCAGGATTCCTACGGCGGCATCCACGTGCGCGGCGACCACGCCAACCTGCAGTACCGCATCAACGGCGTGATCATTCCCGAATCCATCTCCGGCTTCGGCCAGAGCCTGGAGCCCCGCATCATCAAGAACCTCAAGCTGCTCGATGGCGCGTTGCCGGCACAGTTCGGCGACCGCACCGCTGCGGTGGTCGACATCACCACCAAGAGCGGTGCCGAACTCGGCAATGGCGGTAGCGTCGGTATCACCGCCGGGTCATTCGGCACCATCAACCCCAACGCCTCGCTGTGGGGCAGCAGCGGGCGTTGGAGCTGGTTCGTCAGCGGCGATTACGACCAGAACAAGAATGGCCTGGAAAACCCGGTCGACAGCCTCAACCCCCTCCATGACAAAACCCATCAGGGCAAGGGCTTCGCCGATCTGACCTACCTGGTCAACGACAACACCCGTCTCAGCCTGCTCGTCGGCTACGCGAACAATCGCTTCCAGATCCCCAACAATCCAGGGCAGACGCCGGCCTTCGATTACCTGGGCACCACCGATTTCGACTCCTCGCGCCTGGACGAGAACCAGCGCGAAAACACCCGCTTCGGCACCCTGGCCCTGCAAGGCACGCTCGGCGACACCAACTATCAGCTCTCCGCCGGCCAGCGTTACAGCAACGTCGCCTTCTCCCCCGACGTTGCCGGCGACCTGATCTTCAACGGCATCGCCTCGCAGGTGGACCGCAGCAACCGCGCCAATACCGTGCAGGCGGATTTCGCGACGCCATGGGGCGGCTCGCACACGCTGCGCTACGGCGTGTATGGCAATTTCGAACACGCCATCGCCAGCAACAATTCGTATGTCTTCCCCGCCAACGACGACGGCAGCCAGAGCAGTAACGTGCCACTGTTCATTCCCGACGGCAGCCGTTTCCATGCCAGCACCTACGCGCTCTACCTGCAGGACGAGTGGAAGATCGGCGAGGACTGGACCGTCAATTACGGGCTGCGCGGCGACAAATACAAGGCCTTCGGCGCGACCGAAGGTCAGCTCAGCCCGCGCCTGGGCGTCATCTGGCGCGCCAGCGACAGCACCACCCTGCACGCCGGATACGCGCGTTACTTCACCCCACCGGCCAGCGAGCTGATCTCCACCAGCGACATCGCGCTCTACGACGGCACCACCAACCAACAGTCGGCCGGTGACGGCCCGACCACGCCACTGAGCGAGCGTAGCGACTACTACGACCTGGGCATCTCGCAAGTGGTCACCGACCATCTGACGCTCGGCCTGGACACCTATTACCGCAAGGCAGACCGGCTCCAGGACGAAGGCCAGTTCGGTGCCGCCTATATCTATTCCACCTTCAATTACCGCTATGGCCGCATCCGCGGCGCCGAATTCAGTGCCGACTACACTAACGGGCCGGTGACGGCGTATTTCAATCTTGCCTACAGCAAAGCCATGGGCAAGCGGGTCATGACCAGCCTGTACAATTTCGATCCGGATGCGCTGGCCTATACCTACGACAATTGGATCCACCTGGATCACGACCAGAAGCTGACCTCTTCCGGCGGCATCAACTACGCCTTCAGCGAAGGCAGCAAGGTCGGCCTCAACTATCTGTTCGGCAGCGGCTTGCGCACCGATACCGACACTGTGCCCAACGGCGCTTCGCTTCCGTCGTACTTCCAGTTGAACGCCAGCGTCGGCCACGACTTCGACGTCAATACGCATCCGCTGCACGTGCAATTGGCCGCAGTCAATGTCCTCAACCGCAGCTACCAGTTGCGCGATGGCGGCGGTATCGGCGTCTTCGCGCCACAGTGGGCGCCGCGCCGCGGCGTCTATGTGAGCCTGCAACAGGACTTCTGATGCGGTGCAAGGCAACGGATGGAACGGTGCATAACCGGCCCATTCGTTGCCGAAGTCCGATGACCGAGCCTAGCGAGCAGCTGGCCACGCTGCCTACCGCCCGCATGCGGGATGCGCATCGTTTGGCAGACGCATGCATCGGCTCATTGATTCGAGCGGTGCCGCGATCCAACGGCGATCCACCAGCGCTGGCCAGCGGAAAGAGCCAGGAATCAGTCACGCCTTCGATGTCCTCATTGGCGCTCGCGGTCGACACGCCGCAGACGCGTACAAAAGCGGCAGCAGCAGCCGTAGCGGTAGCAGTAGCGGCAGCGGCAGCGGCAGCGGCGTCCAGCACCAAGGCCTGGAAGCAGACGCGCCGGCCCAACGCAGCGCAGGCCGGCCACCTTGCGACGAACCAAGGTGCCTGACCTGCAGCGGATCAGGCGCCCCTTCTACCCGCCAATCACGCATCAGCGTCGCCTAGGTGACGCACAGCACCCGTTGACCATCACGATGACCCTGCACGCCTACCAGGCTGCCGCAGGGCACTGCAACGCACCGGAGCCGTTAGTGATGGACCGAGCTACGCCGCGCCTTGAAGCCCGCGTACAGCGCCCACAACGCCAACCCCACGAACCACACCATGCTCCACATCGGCATGCTCAACCCGAGGAAGCGCCAATCGATATTGCCGCAGTCGCCGGTGCCGGTCAGCACGGTGCGGAACACCTCGAAGGGCCCCATCGTCTCGCTCAGAAAGCTCAACGGCGGCCCGCACGAAGACATCATGTCCTTGGGCCGGATCTGCACCCACACATGCCGCGCAGCGATGCCCATGCCCACGCCTGCGGCGATGAAACTCAAGACCCCATAGACCTTGCGCCCGGCGGCGGCACGCGGCCCATGCAGTGCGCCGAGCAGAAAAAACACTGCCAGCGCCGCGAAGGCGATCCGTTGGAAGATGCACAGCGGGCACGGCTCCAGACCCAGATGCAACTGCACATAGATCGCGTAAGCCAGCAATCCTGCGCATGCAAGAAAGCCCAGCAGAAACTGCGCCCGGAAACTCCAACGAAATGGATTCATCGTCACTGCTTGCCTTGGGTCAGGTTGTCGATTATCAGCCATCGCCACGGCCGTGACCACGCATGCTCGAACGCGCGGCCCTTCGGGCGAGGCGCCGGGAGGGATCTGCCGCATGGCGGCGACAAGGCGAGCAAGCGCTGCACGCATTACCCCAGAGGTCAGGATCACCGCATGAAACATCCAATCACGGCGACGCCGGTGCAGCCTCGGGCACCGACACGCATCGACCAAGCCGCAGGCGCGTTTCCGTGCACGCCTGCTTACCCGCATCGCCCCAGCTTGCGCAGCACGCGCCGGCCGACTGATAGAGCCAACAGCGTTCAGCACCCAACCCATTCGACTGGCAATAAAAAAGCCCGGCGCGTGCCGGGCTTTTTCGAGAATCTTTACAGAGGCGATCCGATTACTCGGCCACTTCTTCGGCAACGACCGGACGGTCGACCAGCTCGACATACGCCATCGGCGCATTGTCACCAGCACGGAAGCCGGCCTTCAGGATACGCAGGTAGCCGCCGGGACGGGTCGCATAACGCGGGCCCAATTCGACGAACAGCTTGCCCACCGCTTCCTTGTCGCGCAGGCGAGCGAACGCCAGACGACGATTGGCAACGCCATCGACCTTGCCGATCGTGATCAGCGGCTCGGCGACGCGACGCAGTTCCTTGGCCTTCGGCAAGGTGGTCTTGATCAGCTCGTGCTTGAACAGCGAAGCGGCCATATTGCGGAACATGGCTTCGCGGTGCGCGCTGGTACGGTTGAACTTACGACCGGATTTCTGGTGACGCATGAGTGTGATTTCCTAAGGAATATTGAGACTGCTTCAGTGACGTTGTCGCCATCCTGGCGTTGTTGAATGGACTGCGGTTGGTCCGAGCCGGCCGTCCTTGAACCGGATGTCATCGCAGGCTTTAACCCGTCGATGTAGAAAAACGAACATGGGCGCCCGAAGACGCCCATGCCTTGATGCATTAACCAAGCATGCCGTGCTGGGCGACGCCGGCCGGCGGCCAGTTCTCCAGCTTCATGCCCAGCGCAAGGCCGCGCTGTGCCAGCACTTCCTTGATTTCGGTGAGCGACTTCTTGCCCAGGTTCGGGGTCTTGAGCAGCTCCACTTCGGTCTTCTGGATCAGATCGCCGATGTAATAGATGCTCTCGGCCTTGAGGCAGTTGGCCGAACGCACGGTCAGCTCGAGGTCGTCGATCGGGCGCAGCAGCACCGGATCCACACCGCTGGCAGCCGGCTTGGCCGCACCGCGATCGCGGTGGGTGAAATCGCCGAATACCGACAGCTGATCGCTG
Organism: Xanthomonas sp. NCPPB 3569; assembly: GCF_041475645.2. Taxonomy (NCBI): domain Bacteria; kingdom Pseudomonadati; phylum Pseudomonadota; class Gammaproteobacteria; order Lysobacterales; family Lysobacteraceae; genus Xanthomonas; species Xanthomonas sp. NCPPB 3569. The sequence continues at coordinate 1,240,007 of NZ_CM192969.1, read as the reverse complement.
AGGATGTCGGCGGCGGTGCGCACGGCTTCCTCGGCATCGATCGTGCCGTTGGTTTCGATATCGATGACCAGCTTGTCGAGGTCGGTACGCTGTTCAACGCGCGCAGCTTCCACGGCGTAGGCAACGCGACGCACCGGCGAGAACGACGCATCCAGCATCAGACGACCGATGGTACGGGTCTCTTCATCCGGACGACGACGTGCAGCAGCCGGCTGGTAGCCGAAACCACGCTCGATCTTCAAGCGCATGTTCAGCGCGGTGTCTTTGGTCAGGTGGCAGATCACATGGTCGCCGTTGATGATCTCGACGTTGTGATCGGTCCTGATGTCTGCCGCAGTGACCGTACCCGGACCCTGCTTGGACAGCGACAGCGTGGCGCTATCGCCACTATGCATGCGAATGGCCACGTCTTTCAGGTTCAGCAGGACGTCGAGCACGTCTTCCTGCAGACCTTCGACCGTGGTGTACTCGTGCAGCACGCCGTCGATCTCGACCTCGGTGATCGCAAAACCGGGGATCGACGACAACAACACACGACGCAGGGCATTGCCCAACGTGTGCCCGTAACCGCGCTCCAAGGGTTCGATCACGACCTTGGCACGGTTGTCGGTAAGACGTTCGATCTGCGGACCACGGGGGCGCAGAACCTGGTTGGCGGTAACCGTCATGTTGCGGGGTCTCCTGCGAACCTCCGGCAGTACCGGAGGTTCTCCAATGTGAATTACTTCGAATACAACTCGACGATCAGCGCTTCGTTGATATCCGAAGGCAGGTCAGCGCGATCCGGAACGGCCTTGAACACGCCGCTGAACTTCTTCGAATCGACTTCAACCCACGACGGCGTCATGTCGTGCTGCTCAGCCACGGTCAGGGCTTCCTGCACGCGGAGCTGCTTCTGTGCCTTTTCCGACAGCGTGATCGCATCGCCGGCCTTGATCTGGTACGAGGCCAGGTTCACCGACTTGCCGTTGACCAGCACGCCACGGTGCGACACCAGCTGGCGCGCAGCCGGACGGGTGACGGCAAAGCCCATGCGATAGCAGACGTTGTCCAGACGGGTTTCCAACAACTGCAGCAGGTTCTCGCCGGTGTTGCCCTTCTTGGTAGAGGCCTTCTTGTAGTAGTTGCGGAACTGACGTTCCAGCAGACCGTAGATACGCTTGACCTTCTGCTTTTCGCGCAGCTGGGTGGCGTAGTCGGAGAGCTTGCCCTTGCGAGCCGCGCCGTGCTGGCCGGGCTTCTGCTCAAGCTTGCACTTGGAGTCCAGCGCACGCGCCGGGCTCTTGAGGGAAAGGTCGGCGCCTTCGCGACGCGCGAGCTTACAGGTAGGACCGATATAACGAGCCATTTCTTATCGCTCCCTTTAGACGCGACGCTTCTTCGGCGGACGGCACCCGTTGTGCGGGATTGGCGTCACGTCGATGATGTTGGTGATCTTGTAGCCCACGTTGTTCAACGAACGCACGGCCGACTCACGGCCCGGACCCGGACCCTTGATACGCACTTCCAGCGACTTCACGCCGTAATCGAGCGCAGCGCGGCCAGCCTTCTCGGCGGCAACCTGGGCAGCGAACGGGGTCGACTTACGCGAACCACGGAAACCGGCGCCGCCGGACGTAGCCCACGACAGTGCATTGCCCTGGCGATCGGTGATGGTGACGATGGTGTTGTTGAACGAAGCGTGGACGTGAGCGACGCCGTCAGTGATGACGCGCTTGATCTTCTTCTTCGTTTTCTTTTCTGCTGGCTTGGCCATGATCTATCCCTTACTTCCTGATCGCCTTGCGCGGACCCTTGCGGGTGCGGGCGTTGGTACGGGTGCGCTGACCACGCAGCGGGAGACCACGGCGATGACGCAGGCCGCGATAGCAGCCCAGGTCCATCAGTCGCTTGATCGCGATACCGATTTCGCGGCGCAGGTCGCCTTCGACGACATACTTGCCGACTTCGGCGCGCAGGCGCTCGATTTCGGGTTCGGACAGATCACGAATCTTCGTGGTCGAGGTAACGCCTGCGGATTTGCAGAGCTTCTTCGAACGGGTACGGCCGATGCCGTAGATGCTTTGCAACCCGACCCAGACGTGCTTCTGGGCTGGCAGGTTGACGCCTGCAATACGCGCCATGACGCGATTCTCCAACTGAGTGATGGCCCGACAGCGCCCAGGCGCCATCCGGCAGGATGGATCAAAAGTGAACTCGGAATTATAGCAAGGCCTCGGATTGCTTTGAAGCCCGTGGAACCAAAGGTTCCATGGACCCGGCGTGGGGAGTGTGCCCTCGCTCCGGCGCCGGACGGTGTTGATCCAGAAAACCGCTCTGAATCGCCTGTGCTACTCCCGCACAAGACCACCCCGTCACACCCGCGCGCGAGACGTCGCGCGAGCCACCCTTCTGATCGGAAGATCGTGGCCCGGGAACCAGGCCGTCTTCACGCAATGAAGATCTAGTGTACCACTTAACCGCGCGCAAGACCGCCGCGTGACCCACCCTTCAGGTTGGCCTTCTTCAGCAAGCTCTCATACTGGTGCGACATCAAGTGCGCCTGAATCTGCGCAATGAAGTCCATCACCACCACTACCGCGATCAACAGCGAAGTGCCACCGAAGTGGAACGAGGTACCGAGCTGCGTGCGCATGATTTCCGGCAACAGGCAAACGATCACCAGGTACAACGAACCGGCTGCGGTCAGACGCGTCAGCACGCCATCGACATAATCAGCGGTCGCCTTGCCAGGACGGATGCCCGGAATCAGTGCGCCCGACTTCTTGAGGTTGTCCGCGGTTTCCTGCGAGTTGAACACCAGCGCGGTATAGAAGAACGCAAAACCAATAATCAGCGCAGCGAAGACCAGCATGTGCACCGGCTCACCGGGCCCAAGCGCATTGGCAATCTTCTGCAGCCACGACCCCACCCCACCCGAGGCCGCCTGGCCGGACCACATCGACAGCGTCGCCGGGAATGCCAGGATGCTGGACGCGAAGATCGGCGGAATCACGCCGGCCATGTTGAGCTTCAGCGGCAGGAACGAGGTCTGGTTCATGTACGCATTGCGACCGCCCTGGCGGCGCGCGTAGTTGACCGTGATCCGGCGCTGCCCACGCTCGACAAATACGACGAACAGCGTGAACGCCAGGATCGTGATGACGATCAACAACAGCGAAATAAAGCTCAGATTGCCTTCGCGGAACGCTTCAACGGTCTGGATCGCTGCCGACGGAAGGCCTGCGACAATACCGGCGAAGATGATCAACGATACGCCGTTACCGATGCCGCGCTCGGTGACCTGCTCACCGACCCACATCAGGAAGATGGTGCCAGCGGTCAATGCGATCACCGCGGTGAGCACGAAGCCCATGCCCGGCGCATAGACCACCGGAGCGCCGCCCGGGGCGGTCTGGTTCTGCAGTGCCAGCGCGATACTGCCGCCCTGCACCACTGCCAGCAACACCGCACCGATGCGCGAATACTGTGTGATCTTGCGTCGGCCCGATTCGCCTTCCTTCTGCATCGCCTTGAGGGCGGGAAAGATATGCGTGGCCAACTGGATCACGATCGATGCCGAGATGTACGGCATCACGTTCAACGCAAAAATACTGAAACGGTGCAGGGCGCCGCCCGAGAACATGTTGAACATGTCCACGATGCCGCCGCCCTGCGCCTGCATCAACGAAAGCATGGCATCGGGATTCACGCCAGGCACCGGCACGTAGCAACCGATGCGATAGACGATCAATGCCCCGAGGACGAACAGTAGCCGCTGGCGAAGTTCCGTGAACTTGCCGAGCCCGCCACCGAGGTTACCAATGCCAGCCTGCGCCATCTGCCGATTACTCCTCTACGCTGCCGCCGGCAGCTTCGATTGCCGCCTTGGCGCCTGCGGTTGCCGCAACGCCCTTCAGCACGAACTTCTTGCTCAGCTCGCCCTTCAGCACGATCTTCGCCTTCTTGGCGCGGCTCGGGACCAAATTGGCCGCACGCAGCGCTGCGAAATCGACATCACCGGCATCCAGCTTGTCCAGCTGATACGACAGCACTTCTGCGGTATCGCGCGCCATCTTGGAGCGGAAACCGATCTTGGGCAGACGGCGCTGCATCGGGGTCTGGCCGCCTTCGAAGCCGGCCTTGATCTTGCCGCCACCCTTACGAGCGAACGAACCCTTGTGACCGCGACCAGCGGTCTTGCCGAGGCCCGAACCGATACCACGACCGACGCGGGTGCGCTCGGTACGGGCGCCGTCGGCCGGCTTGAGGTCATTAAGACGCAGAGTCATGGGATTACTCCTCAACCTTGACGAGGTAGTGAACCGTATTGATCAGGCCACGCACCTGCGGGCTGTCCTTCAGTTCACGCACATCGCTGAGCTTATTCAGGCCCAACGCACGCACCGACAGGCGGTGACGCGACTGGGTTCCACGCAGGCCACGCACCAGGCGCACCTTCACGGTCTTGTTGGTGTCCTTAGCCATGGTTGAGCTCCTCCACCTTCTTGCCGCGCTTGGCCGCAACGCGTGCCGGCGACTGCACTTCCGACAGACCCTTCAGAGTCGCGCGGACCAGGTTGATCGGATTACGCGAACCAACGGCCTTGGCCAGCACGTTCTTCACGCCAACCGCTTCCAGCACAGCGCGCATGGCGCCGCCCGCGATGACGCCCGTACCTTCCGAAGCCGGCTGCATGTAGACGCGTGCTGCGCCATGGCCCGACTTGACCGCATGCCACAAGGTGCCGTTGTTCAGATCGACAGTGGCCAGGTTCTTGCGCGCCTGTTCCATCGACTTCTGGATGGCGACCGGCACTTCGCGCGCCTTGCCATAGCCGAAACCGACCTTGCCCAGACCATCGCCGACCACGGTCAGCGCGGTGAAGGTGAACTGGCGACCGCCCTTGACGGTCTTGCTGACGCGATTGACCGCGACCAGCTTCTCGATCATGCCATCGTCGACTTTCTCTTCGCGGTTACGGTCGCGATCACGACCCCGCGGTGCACGTTCTTCTGCCATCTTGATTCCTTGATTGATTGAGTATGTACGGCTCGAAGCCGCTTATGGTTGTGAAGTGACGCGGTGTTCCCGATGCCGCTGCAAAAGAACGGGTCGGTCCGGCATCTTCCTGCCGGCGGTATCGCGAAGGTGGTCGATGACCACCTTCGCAGCAGTACTTAGAACTGCAGGCCGCCTTCGCGCGCCGCGTCAGCGAGCGCCTTGATGCGGCCGTGGTAACGGTAGCCCGAGCGGTCGAATGCGACCTTCTCGATACCCGCAGCCTTGGCGCGCTCGGCGATCAGCTTGCCGACCTTGGCAGCCGCATCGCTGTTCTTGCCGTTCTTCAGGCCGTCCTTGACGTCGGCCTGCAGGGTGTTCGCAGCAGCGATCACCTTGGAGCCGTCGGCAGTGAAGACCTGCGCATACAGGTGCTGGCCGGTGCGCAGCACCGATAGACGGGCAACGCCCAGCTCACGGATGTGCGCACGGGTGGACTTGGCGCGACGCAGACGGGCGATGTTCTTGTTGATGCTCATGATATTTATCCTACGAAAGCTGAAGGAAAACAGGCTTGTACATTGAAAAGTCCGGCCATGGATGGCCGGGCTCCTCGCAGAGGGACCTGCCTTACGCCTTCTTGGCTTCCTTGCGAATGATGACTTCACCGGCGTACTTCACACCCTTGCCCTTGTAGGGCTCCGGCGGACGGAAACCGCGGATCTTGGCGGCAACTTCGCCGACGCGCTGCTTGTCGGCGCCCTGGACCACGATTTCGGTCTGGCTCGGGGTCGACAGCGTGATGCCTTCCGGCGCCACGAACACCAGCGGGTGCGAGAAGCCGAGCGCCAGGCTCAGGTCCTTGCCCTGCATGGCAGCACGGTAACCGACGCCCACCAGCTCGAGCTTGCGCTCGAAGCCTTCGGAGACACCCTTGACCATATTGGCCAAAATGGCGCGCACGGTGCCGGTGAGGGCGATCTGCGACGGATCGTTAGCCGACAGCGTGGCAACGTCGCCATCGATGGCGATTTCGACACCAGCCGGCTTCGGCAGGGTCAACGTGCCCTTCGGGCCCTTGACGCTGACCAGCTCAGGCTGGACCTTGAGTTCAACACCCTTCGGGAGGGAAACAGGCTTCTTGGCTACACGGGACATGTTCGATTCCTTCCCTTAGGCCACGAAGCACAGAACTTCACCACCAACGCCGGCTTCGCGAGCCTGCGCATCGGTCATGATGCCCTTCGACGTGGAGATGATGGCGATACCCAGGCCACCGAGGACCTTGGGCAGCTCGGTCTTGCCGCGGTACTGGCGCAGACCCGAGCGCGAAAAACGCTTCAGGGTCTCGATGACCGGGCGGCCTTCGAAATACTTCAGCACGATTTCCAGTTCCGCCTTGTTGTTTTCGGTCTGGGTCACGCGCAGGTCGGTGATGTAACCCTCGTCCTTCAGGACCTGGGCGATCGCAACCTTAATCTTGGACGACGGCAATTTCACCGTCTGCTTACCAACCGCGGCCGCATTCTTGATGCGAACCAGCAGGTCGGCGATGGGATCAGTCATGCTCATGTGAGTACCTTTGAGTGCACCGATATCCGCTTTCGCGAAAATCTTGTGTTTTCCTGGGGACGGGCCAGGACCCTTGACGCCATGCCAGGCCCCTACGGGCAAGACAGAAGCGGAAGTATACGACAAAAGAGCCCGACTTGCGTCGGACTCTCGTGTTGAACAGAACCATCCTGTTCAAATCCGGCCGCGGGCGGCCGGAATGCTGTTACCAGCTTGCCTTACGCAGGCCCGGAACGTCGCCGTTCATCGTGGCCTTGCGCAGCATGTTGCGGCCCAGACCGAACTTGCGGTAGACACCGCGCGGACGACCGGACAATTCGCAACGGTTGCGATGGCGGCTCGGCGACGAATCGCGCGGCAGCTTCTGCAACTTGGTCGACGCATCGATCTTCTCTTCGTAGGACGCGTCCTGACTGGAGAGGATCTTCTTCAGCGCATCACGCTTGCCGGCGAATTTCTTCGCCAGCTTTGCACGCTTGATGTCGCGGTGGATCATGGAGGTCTTTGCCATTTCGGATGTCCTCGACGGTCAGTTACGGAACGGGAACTTGAACGCTGCCAGCAGCGCCTTCGCTTCCGCATCCGTCTTGGCGGTGGTGGTGATGGCGATATCCATACCGCGAATCGCGTCGACGGCGTCGAAGTCGATTTCCGGGAAGATGATCTGTTCTTTCACACCCATGTTGAAGTTGCCACGACCGTCGAAGGAGCGACCGGACACACCACGGAAGTCGCGCACGCGCGGCAACGAGATGTTGATCAGGCGATCCAGGAACTCGTACATCTTGGCGCGACGCAAGGTGGTCTTGCAGCCGATCGGCCAACCGTCACGGATCTTGAAGGATGCGACCGAAACGCGCGACTTGGTGACCACCGGCTTTTGACCGGAGATCTTGGCCATGTCGGCGACCGCATTTTCCAGGATCTTCTTGTTGGTAGCGGCTTCGCCCACGCCCATGTTGAGCGTGACCTTGACCAGCTTCGGCACTTCCATCGGATTGGTGTAGCCGAATTCCTTCATCAGGGCCGGCACCACGTTTTCCTTGTAAAACTTTTCGAGACGAGTGTTCATGATCTCATTCCTCAGGCGTCGAGCGCCTCACCGCTGGAGCGGAACACACGCAGTTTGCGTCCATCCTCCAGCACCTTGAAGCCAACGCGCTCGCCCTTGCCCGTTGCCGGGTTGACGATATTGACGTTGGAGATATGGATCGACGCTTCACGCTCGACCACGCCGCCGGCAACGCCTGCCTGCGGGTTCGGCTTGGTATGGCGCTTGATGACGTTGGCGTTGGAGACGATCACGCGATCGCCGTCCACACGCACCACTTCACCCTGCTTACCCTTGTCCTTGCCGGTGTTGATGACGACCTGGTCGCCCTTCTTGATACGGTTAGCCATGTGTATGTCCTCCGCTCACAGCACTTCGGGAGCGAGCGAGACGATCTTCATGAACTTCTCGGAACGCAGCTCGCGCGTCACCGGCCCGAAGATGCGGGTCCCGATCGGCTCCTGCTTATTGTTCAACAGCACAGCGGCGTTGCCATCGAAGCGGATCAGCGAACCGTCGGGACGGCGCACACCCTTGCGGGTACGCACCACGACGGCGTCGTAGACTTCGCCCTTCTTGACCTTGCCACGCGGAATGGCGTCCTTGACGGTCACCTTGATGATGTCGCCAATGTGTGCGTAACGGCGCTTTGAGCCGCCCAGCACCTTGATGCACATCACTTCCTTGGCACCCGAATTGTCGGCGACATCGAGGTAGCTCTGCATCTGGATCATGATTCAGATCTCCCTTATTCGGCCGAACGGGCGACGATTTCCACCACCCGCCAGTTCTTGGTCTTGGACATCGGAGCAATCTCGGTCACGCGCACGACATCGCCTTCGTTGCAGGCATTGTCGGCGTCGTGTGCGTGCAGCTTGGTCGAGCGCTTGATGTACTTGCCGTACAGCGCATGCTTGACCTGGCGCTCCACCAACACGGTGACCGTCTTGTCCATCTTGTTGCTGACGACACGGCCTTCGACCGTGCGCAGCGTTTGCTTTTCGTTATTGTCGCTCATCGCGGCCGTCCTTACTTGGTGCTGCCGAGCAGGTGCTTGACGCGAGCAATCTCGCGGCGCACCCGGCGGGTTTCGTGGGTCTTCGGCAGCTGGCCGGTGACCTGCTGCATCCGGAGCGAGAACTGCTCCTTACGCAGATCGATCAGGTGGGCCTTCAATTCGTCAGCCGACTTTTCGCGGAGTTGTTTGGTATCCATCAGCGCACCGTCCGGGTCACGAAAGTGGTGGTCACCGAGAGCTTGGCAGCGGCAAGGCGGAACGCCTCACGTGCGATCTCTTCGGGGATTCCCTCGATTTCATAGATCATGCGGCCCGGCTGAATCTGCGCGACCCAGTACTCCACGTTGCCCTTACCGGAGCCCATGCGGACTTCGATCGGCTTCTTGGTGATCGGCTTGTCGGGGAACACACGGATCCACATCTTGCCGCCCTTCTTGACATGGCGGCTGATCGTGCGGCGTGCTGCTTCAATCTGGCGCGCGGTCAGCTGACCATGCGCCGTGGCCTTGAGGCCATACTCGCCGAAGCTGACGGCGTTTCCGCTCCATGCCAGGCCGTCGTTACGGCCCTTGTGCATCTTGCGATATTTGGTTCGCTTGGGTTGCAACATTGCCGTTACCTCGCTTCACGAGCCGGACGCGACGGGCGGTCACCACGGTCGCCGCGATCGTTACGATCGTTGCGCGGGCTGTCGTCCTGCTTTTCCTGGCCAACCTGAGAGAAGTCGAAGACTTCGCCCTTATAGATCCAGACCTTGATGCCGATGATGCCGTATGTCGTGGACGCCTCGGCAAAACCGTAATCAATGTCGGCACGTAGCGTGTGCAGCGGCACGCGGCCTTCGCGGTACCACTCCGAACGGGCGATTTCTGCACCGTTGAGGCGGCCAGCCACGTTGACCTTGATGCCCAAGGCACCCAGGCGCATCGCGTTACCGACCGAGCGCTTCATTGCACGGCGGAACATGATGCGACGCTCAAGCTGCTGCGCGATCGACTCGGCGACCAGCTGCGCATCCAGCTCCGGCTTGCGCACTTCGGTGACGTTGATGTGCGCCGGAACGCCCATCAGCTCACTCACTTCCTTGCGCAGCTTTTCGATGTCCTCGCCACGCTTGCCGATCACCACGCCCGGACGGGCGGTATGAATGGTCACGCGGGCGGTTTTGGCAGGGCGCTCGATCAAGATCTTGCTGACACCTGCCTGCGCGAGCTTCTTGCGCAGCATTTCACGCACTTTCATGTCGGCTGCCAGATAGGCGGCGAACTCGGCCTTGTTTGCGTACCACTTGGAATTCCAGTCCTTGGCGATGCCCAGGCGAATTCCAGTCGGATGAACTTTATGACCCATGGTCTTTTCCTTTCCGCTTACTTGGCGGCGCCCACAACCACAGTGATGTGGCTGGTGCGCTTGAGGATGCGGGTACCGCGGCCTTTCGCCCGCGCCATGAAACGCTTCAGGGAGGGACCTTCATCAACCATGATGGTCTTGACCTTCAGCTCGTCGACATCCGCGCCCTGATTGTTCTCGGCATTGGCGATCGCCGACTCCACCACCTTTTTGATCAGGTGTGCAGCCTTCTTGTCCGAGAACTTCAGCAGATTGACCGCACGTTCGGCGGACAAACCACGCACCTGGTCAGCGACCAGGCGGGCCTTCTGCGGGGAGATGCGCGCGGTGCGCAGGATTGCTTTCGCTTCCATCGTCATCTCTCCTTACCTGCCCGACTTCTTGTCGCCACCGTGACCCTTGAAGGTCCGGGTGACGGCAAATTCGCCGAGCTTGTGGCCGACCATATTCTCGTTGACGAGCACCGGAATGTGGTTCTTGCCGTTATGCACGGCGATGGTGATGCCTACCATTTCAGGCAGGATCATCGAACGGCGCGACCAGGTCTTGATCGGCTTCTTGCTACCCGCAGCGGACTCCACCTTCTTTGCAAGGTGGTGATCGACGAACGGGCCCTTCTTAAGTGAACGTGCCATGGTCGATTAGCCCCTACGATCGCGGACGATGAACTGCTGGGTGCGCTTGTTCTTGCGCGTCTTGTAACCCTTGGTCGGAACACCCCACGGGGTGACCGGATGCGGATTACCCTGACCAGCCTTCGCTTCACCACCACCGTGCGGGTGATCGACCGGGTTCATGGCCGCACCGCGAACGGTCGGGCGAACACCGCGCCAACGCTTGGCGCCGGCCTTGCCCAACTTCTCGAGGTTGTGCTCGTCGTTGCCGACTTCGCCGATGGTGGCGCGGCACTCGACCGGCACCTTGCGCATTTCGCCCGAGCGCAGGCGCAGCGTGGCATAGATGCCTTCGCGAGCGACCAGCTGGACGGCTGCACCGGCAGCACGTGCGATCTGAGCGCCCTTACCCGGCTTCAGCTCGATACCGTGAACCGTCGTACCGACCGGGATGTTACGCAGCGGCAGCGTGTTGCCGGTCTTGATCGGTGCATTGGCACCGGCAATGACCTGGTCGCCAGCCTTCAGGCCCTTCGGGGCGATGATGTAGCGGCGCTCGCCGTCGACATAGCACAGCAGGGCGATATGAGCGGTACGGTTCGGATCGTATTCGATCCGCTCCACACGCGCCGGAATGCCTTCCTTGTTGCGCTTGAAGTCGATGATGCGGTAGTGCTGCTTATGGCCACCACCGACGTGACGCACGGTGATGCGGCCATGGTGGTTACGACCACCGGACTTGCTCTGCGAGTCGAGCAGCGCCGCGTGCGGTGCGCCCTTGTGCAGATCGGGAGTGACCACGCGCACGGCGGAACGACGGCCGGGAGAGGTGGGTTTGAACTTCATCAATGGCATGGGATGGACCTCAGGCCTTGGCCGTTACGTCGATGGACTGACCATCGACCAGGCGGACGTACGCCTTGCGCCAATTGCCACGGTTGCCAGCACGGTTACGGAAGGACTTGCTCTTGCCCTTGACGTTGACCACGTTGACTGCCTTGACCTTGACGTCGAACAACTGCTCAACCGCGGCCTTTACATCGGCCTTGGTGGCGTCGTTCGAAACTTCGAAGACATACTGGTTGGAGATTTCCTGCAGGCGCGCGGTCTTTTCGGAGACTCGCGGAGCACGCAGCACGCTGAAGATTTTTTCGTTGCTGCTTTTTTCGTTGCCGCTCATGCCAGCCACTCCTCGACCTTCTTGACCGCATCGGCGGTGATCACGACCGTATCGGCCCCGACCAGTGCGACCGGATCCAGACCCTGCACGTCACGCACCTGCACATACGGCAGATTGCGGGCGGACAGATACAGGTGCTCGGAGGCTTCTTCGGTGACGATCAGCGGGCGCTTACCCACATCCAGTCCCTTCAGCTTCTCGATCAGACCCTTGGTCTTGGTCGCTTCGAGATCGAACGCGTCGACGATCATCAGACGACCCTGACGGTTCAACTCGGAGAAGATCGCGCAGATGGCCGCGCGGTACATCTTGCGGTTGACCTTCTGCTCGAAGCTACGCGGCTTGGCCGCGAAGGTCACGCCGCCGCCGACGAAGATCGGAGCCGTCAGCGCGCCATGACGCGCACCGCCGCCCTTCTGCTTCTTCGACTTCTTGGTCGTGCCCGCAACTTCCGAACGCGTCTTCTGTGCCTTGGTACCGGCGCGACCGGCATTGCGATAAGCGACGACGACCTGGTGAACCAGATCTTCGCTGAATTCGCGACCGAACACGGCGTCGGAGACCGAGACCTTGTTGTTGCTACCCGTGATAACGAGTTCCATCGTCATCTCTCCTTATGCCTTGCTCGCCGGACGGACGATCACGTCGCCACCAGCTGCGCCAGGCACGGCGCCGCGGATAGCAATCAGACCACGCTCGACGTCGACCTTGACCACTTCCAGGTTCTGCGTGCTTTGCTGCACGGCGCCCATGTGGCCCGACATCTTCTTGCCCGGGAAAACGCGACCCGGCGTCTGGCGCTGACCCAGCGAACCCGGCGCGCGATGCGACAGCGAGTTACCGTGGGTTGCATCGCCCATACGGAAGTTGTAGCGCTTGATGGTGCCCTGGAAACCCTTACCCTTGGTGACGCCCTGGACGTCGACCTTCTGGCCGACCTCGAAGATGTCCGCCTTGATTTCGCCACCGACGGCGAAATCGCCGAGCTGGGCATCTTCAACACGGAATTCCCACAAGCCGCGACCCGCTTCCACCTTCGCCTTGGCGAAGTGACCGGCGGCCGGCTTGTTGACCAGTGCGGCGCGACGCGCGCCAACGGTAATCTGCACGGCGCTGTAGCCGTCGGTTTCGACGGTCTTGATCTGCGCGATGCGGTTCGGAGTTGCTTCGATCAGCGTAACCGGCACCGAGCGGCCGTCTTCAGTGAAGACGCGGCTCATGCCAGCCTTGCGGCCCACGAAGCCCAACGAATATTTCTTCGTCATGGTCGTAGTCCTCAGGTCAACTTGATCTGTACGTCGACGCCAGCCGCGAGTTCGAGCTTCATCAGCGCGTCCACGGTCTTGTCGTTCGGGTCGACGATATCGAGCACACGCTTGTGCGTGCGGGTTTCGTACTGGTCACGCGCATCCTTGTCGGCATGCGGGGATACGAGGATGGTGTAACGTTCGATCTTGGTCGGCAACGGGATCGGGCCACGCACTTGCGCGCCGGTCCGCTTAGCCGTTTCGACGATCTCGCTGGCCGAACGGTCGATCAAACGATGATCGAACGCCTTCAGCCGAATCCGGATCTTTTGTTCCGACATGACGGAAGCTTCCTTCGTTAAAAGAGCGACGGGCAAGGCCTCTGGGATACCTGCCCCGATATTCCTGACGTTGATGAAATCGCCGCGCATCCTGCTGGCGAGGGCATTTCCTCCGCCCAAAAACTGAGGCAGCCCGGTAACCCGGCCTGCCCAGACGGAAAAGTATAATGCGCAACAAGAGCACGGTCAACAACACGTGAGTTGTTGAGTGCCCTATGCAACGCGACCTTCCCGGTCTGGCGAACACGAGCGGCATCCTGCCGTTCTTTTCGCTGTAACTCAGCGCCCTACCCAGGGACACTGAGCCGCGTATTGTAGTGGCTCGCCGCGGCGTCTGCAAGCGCACTGTTCTGCTCCCGAGTGAGCAAGGTCGCGACTCTGGGGACATGAGCCCGTTCCGGACGCCACCTCGTCGTGGCACCAGTCCCGGACTGGCCAGAATTCAGGGCCGGGGCGCAGACACGGCGGCATGGACAACGACTGAACTCCCTGTCGTAGCCGGCGCCCTGTCGTCAACATGGGGGACGCCCTTCGCCAGCCGATGCCGCGAGCGATGTCGCTCTAGCGACGAAAGGGTCGCAAAAGCCAGTCTGCAAGTGTCAGAAAGAAGATCACCACCATCCTGATCTCCAGTGACGACCACCGGGCAGGACCGGCACGGCATTCACAACAGATGATGAGATCGGGTCAGCGTGGAATGGAAAGTTCGCTTTTCCGCAACCAGGCGCTCGATTCACCTAGCGGCGCACGAGTGGGGGCAGCCACATTGCTTCACGGCAATATTGAATCCCAACCGCGTGGCCGCGGTACTGCAGTGATCGTGGCACGCTCTGCACCCAGGACTTTGCCCCATGTGCGTCACCGGTCCGCCGGTGCGGGCAAAGCACACTAAGGTCGCAGCACTGATGCGCACAACGATGGCCCTGCAGACAACACCATAAGCAGCACGCCACGACCCACCCGGTAGCAAGGTGTCGATCACTCACTAGAACCCGCCCATTACACTGGCAGCGCCAACCATATCGAACTCATCGAAGACGTCCGTATCCGCGCAAGCGACGTGGCATCTGACGGCGCTGATGCTGGACCGTATCGCGATCAACGCTTCCGGGCTCGGCGACATCGAAGGCCCCACCGGCGCTCATCGGGTCGAACTCCATCGCGGGCCAGATAACCGCCAGATGCAAAGGCGAAACGAGGATAAGCGTGTCAAGCAACACGAGTAGCTAGCCTTTCCTTCCCGGCCCGCCTCGCCCTTGAAGGATTTCGCCATCGGAGACCTTTATGACCCAGCACTTTCTCTCGTTTTTCGGCCTGCTGCTCCTCGGACTCGTCGCCCAGCAGTCCCACGCTGCCAACAACGAGGGCAAGGCCTGCTCGCATGCGTTGCACCAGGCGTTTACCACATCCGCCAGCGCGACCACGTTGCCGGCAGCATGCGCGCACATCGGTCCAGTCGCACTTGGAATGCGCAAGCAACAGGTAGTGGCCGCGCTGGGGCAGCCTGACATTACTCGCACCGATGCGGTGGACCCGCACAGACTCAGCCTGCTGTATCTATACCCGCGCGACCTCAAAGCACAGCTGGCGCAGCAGCCGCGTCCAGCTGGCACCCTGGCGCATGGCGAGTTGGTGGTGGGATTCCGCGATGACCGCGTCAGCAACCTGATCGCCTTCGCCGATCCGAAGGCGCCCCTGCCCTTCAAGCTGCTCGGCCATCCGGCCGGCACCCATATCAACCGCATCCTCCAAACGATCGGCGGCAGCCCGCAGTGGAATGCCAGCCGCGACTATGTCCAGTTCCCCGCCATGCCGCTGGGCGTCGACGTGGACCCGGACACCTTGGCCATCGTCGGGTTGAACATCGCAACCACCAAGCAGGAGTTGGACAATTTCCGATTGCCCGGCCTGAATCTGCTCAAAGACCCGACAAACGGCCTGATCAACGGTATTCGCTGACCATTGTCGCCATCTGCGCGCCATGCCGCATTACGTCATGACAGCCGGCTCGTCGATCCATCATCATGCCGCCGGTGCGATCTGCGCGCGCACCGACTCAGCCACCTAGCACAGCGTTATGAGTGGCGCAGGCGCCCTGTTTTCTCTGATCTCTCTCTGCATCGGCAACTGCATTCCCGCGCCAAGCCGGGACTTCGCCAACACGCAGACAAAGAAAAAGGCCGGCTTTCGCCGACCTTTCCTTTCTAGCGACACGGTAGCGGAAGCTGCCGTGCTGCAGGCATTGCTTACTTGATGATCTTGGCAACCACGCCAGCGCCGACGGTACGGCCGCCTTCACGGATGGCGAAGCGCAGACCTTCATCCATCGCGACCGGGTTGATCAGGGTCACGACCATCTTCACGTTGTCGCCCGGCATCACCATCTCAACGCCTTCCGGCAGCTGGCAGGCGCCAGTGATGTCGGTGGTGCGGAAGTAGAACTGCGGACGGTAGCCCTTGAAGAACGGGGTATGACGGCCACCCTCGTCCTTGGACAGCACGTAGACTTCGGCTTCGAACTCGGTGTGCGGCTTGATCGAACCCGGCTTGCACAGCACCTGGCCGCGCTCGACGTCGTCACGCTTGGTGCCGCGCAGCAGCAGACCGGCGTTGTCGCCTGCCTGGCCCTGGTCCAGCAGCTTGCGGAACATTTCCACGCCGGTGACGGTGGTCTTCTGGGTGTCGCGGATACCGACGATTTCGATTTCGTCGCCGACCTTGATGATGCCGCGCTCGATACGACCGGTCACCACGGTGCCGCGACCGGAGATCGAGAACACGTCTTCGACCGGCATCAGGAACGGACGGTCGACGTCGCGGGTCGGCTCCGGAATGAACGAATCCAGCGCCTCGACCAGCTTCAGGATCGCCGGCACGCCGATGTCGCTCTGGTCGCCGTCCAGCGCCAGACGCGCCGAACCGTGGATGATCGGGGTGTCATCGCCCGGGAAGTCGTACTTGCTCAGCAGCTCGCGCACTTCCATTTCGACCAGCTCGAGCAGCTCGGCGTCGTCGACCATGTCGGCCTTGTTCAGGAACACCACGATGTGCGGCACACCGACCTGACGCGAGAGCAGGATGTGCTCGCGGGTCTGCGGCATCGGGCCGTCGGCGGCCGAGCACACCAGGATCGCGCCGTCCATCTGCGCCGCACCGGTGATCATGTTCTTGACGTAGTCGGCGTGGCCGGGGCAGTCAACGTGCGCGTAGTGGCGGGTCGGGGATTCGTATTCGACGTGCGCGGTCGAAATCGTGATGCCGCGCGCCTTCTCTTCCGGCGCTGCGTCGATCGCGTCGTACGCCTTGAACTCACCACCGAAACGCTCGGCACCGATCTTAGTCAGCGCAGCGGTCAACGTGGTCTTGCCATGGTCAACATGACCGATGGTGCCGACGTTCACGTGCGGCTTGGTGCGCTCGAATTTAGCTTTTGCCATGACTAACTACCTCTAATTGAAAAATTTGTGAGAAGCGGCTGGGCGAACTCAGCCCTTCTTGGTGACGGCGTCGGCGATGTTGGCCGGTGCCTCTTCGTAGTGGTCGAATTCCATCGAGAACGTCGCACGGCCCTGGCTCATCGAGCGCAGCGAAGTGGCGTAACCGAACATTTCACCCAACGGGATCATCGCGTTGATGATCTTGCCCGACGGGCTGTCGTCCTGACCCTGCAACACGCCACGACGGCGGCTCACGTCGCCCATCACGTCGCCCAGGTAATCCTCCGGGCTGACGACTTCGACCTTCATGATCGGCTCCAGCAACACCGGGCTGGCTTTCGCGAAGCCCTGCTTGAACGCCATCGAAGCAGCCAGCTTGAACGCCATTTCCGAGGAGTCGACGTCATGGTACGAGCCGAACACCAGCTTGACCTTCACGCCCACCACCGGGAAGCCGGCGATCGGACCACTGGTGATCGTCTCGCGCAGGCCCTTTTCGACCGAGGGGATGAATTCCTTCGGGATGATGCCGCCGGTGATGTCGTTGACGAAGAGGAAATCGTCCTTGACGTTCTCGCTCTTGCGCTCTTCCTCGGTCATCGGCGACAGCTCGATCACCACGTGACCGTACTGACCCTTACCACCAGACTGTTTGGCGTGCTTGTAGTCAGACTTGACGTCGGACTTGCGGATGGTTTCGCGGTAGGCCACCTGCGGCTTGCCGACGTTGGCCTCGACATTGAACTCGCGACGCATGCGGTCGACGATGATGTCCAGGTGCAACTCGCCCATGCCCGAGATGATGGTCTGGCCGGATTCTTCGTCGGTCTTGACGCGGAACGAGGGATCTTCCTGCGCCAGACGGCCCAGGGCCATGCCCATCTTTTCCTGGTCCGACTTGGTCTTCGGCTCCACCGCCATCGAGATCACCGGCTCCGGGAACACCATGCGCTCAAGGGTGATGATCTTGTCCTGCGCACACAGCGTGTCACCGGTGGTGACGTCCTTCAGACCCACGGCAGCGGCGATGTCGCCCGCGCGCACTTCCTTGATCTCTTCGCGATTGTTGGAGTGCATCTGCAGGATGCGGCCCACGCGCTCCTTCTTCGACTTGACCGGGTTGTAGACCTGGTCACCGGAGTTCAGCGTGCCCGAATAGACACGGAAGAACGTCAGCGAGCCCACGAACGGGTCGGTCATGATCTTGAACGCCAACGCCGAGAACGGCGCGGTATCGGTGGCAGCGCGGGTATCTTCCTTCTCGTCTTCGTCGATGCCCTGCACCGGCGGACGGTCAGCCGGCGACGGCAGCAAGTGCACGACGCCGTCGAGCATGGCCTGCACGCCCTTATTCTTGAATGCCGAACCGCAGAACACCGGCACGATTTCCACCTTCAAGGTGCGCTCGCGCAGACCCGACAGGATCTCCTGTTCGCTCAGGTCACCCTCGTTGAGGTACTTGTCCATCAGGTCTTCGCTGGCTTCCGCAGCCGCTTCGACCATGAACGAACGTGCCTCGGTCGCGACATCGACCAGGTCGGCCGGAATATCGCGGTATTCGAAGGTGGTGCCCTGGGATGCGGTATCCCAATGGATCGCCTTCATCTTCAGCAGGTCGACCACGCCCTCAAAGCCGTCTTCGGCGCCGATCGGCACCTGCATCGGCACGGCGTACGCACCCAGACGGGCCTTCAGCTGCTCAACGACCTTGTCGAAGTTGGCACCGGTACGGTCCATCTTGTTGACGAAGGCCATGCGCGGCACGGAATACTTGTTGGCCTGGCGCCACACCGTCTCGGACTGCGGCTGCACGCCACCGACGGCGCACAGCACGAACACCGCACCGTCGAGCACGCGCAAGGAACGCTCCACTTCGATGGTGAAGTCGACGTGCCCGGGGGTGTCGATGATGTTGAAGCGGTGCTGCGGCATGGACTTGTCCATACCCGACCAGAACGCGGTGGTCGCAGCGGAGGTGATGGTGATACCACGCTCCTGCTCCTGCTCCATCCAGTCCATCACTGCAGCGCCGTCATGGACTTCGCCGATCTTGTGACTGACACCGGTGTAGAACAGGATGCGTTCGGACGTGGTGGTCTTGCCGGCATCGATGTGGGCCATGATGCCGAAGTTGCGGTAACGCTCGATAGGGGTGGTGCGGGCCACGGGGAGCCTCTCAATTTCTTGGATTTCGGATGGCCGAACGCCGCCTTTCGGCGGCCTTCGGATTGGATGCGACGCAACATGCGTCGCAAACAGCACTCATATGGTGCTGAAGGGCCCCGTTACCAAGGCCCCCGAGGTCACCAGCGGTAATGTGCGAACGCCTTGTTCGCCTCCGCCATACGGTGGGTCTCTTCGCGCTTCTTGATCGCGCCGCCGCGGCTTTCCGAGGCGTCCAACAGTTCTGCAGCCAGCTTACGCGGCATGGTGTTCTCGCCACGCTTGCGCGCGGAATCGATCAACCAGCGCATTGCCAGCGCCATGCGACGGGAGGAACGCACTTCGACGGGCACCTGATAGGTAGCACCACCGACGCGACGCGATTTAACTTCGACGGCCGGGGCCACGTTGTCCAGTGCTTTCTGCACCAGCTCGATGGCATTCGGATTCTTTTCGCCAATGACGTCCATTGCGCCATAGACAATTTTCTCAGCAACCGACTTCTTGCCACTTTGCATCACCATATTGATGAAGCGGGCAATGGTTTCGCTGCCATGCTTTGGATCTGGCAGGACGGTGCGCTGCGGAGTAGAACCTTTACGGGACATTTGAGTATTTCCTTAGCTCTTCGGGCGCTTGGCGCCGTACTTGGAACGGCCTTGACGACGCTTGGCGACGCCGGCGGCGTCCAGCGAACCACGGACGGTGTGATAACGCACACCGGGAAGATCCTTGACGCGGCCACCGCGAATCAGGACCACGGAGTGCTCCTGCAGGTTGTGGCCTTCACCACCGATGTAGCTGATGACCTCTTCCTGGTTGGTCAGTCGCACCTTGGCGACCTTACGCAGGGCCGAGTTCGGCTTCTTCGGGGTAGTGGTATAGACGCGTGTGCAGACGCCACGGCGCTGCGGACACTTGTCCAGTGCCGGAGAGGCACTCTTGTAGGTGGTCGCTTGCCGAGGCTTGCGGACCAGCTGATTGATCGTCGTCATCAGTTGATTCTTCTGATTGATAGGCCGAGACGGCCTGCACGAAAACGAAGGCAGGCCGAGACCGGCCCACCGAGACAGAGAAGTATAGCTGGCAGGACGGAACTCCGTCAACTTCACGAAATCTGAACCTGCTGGCCCATCCCAGGCCGGAAAACGGAGGGCGTCCTGCCCTCCTTTTCGCTTGGCTTACGGCGGTCTTGCGACCGCCGTCGGAGCGCTTACTCCTCGTCCGCGCCAGCGTCGGCCACTGCTGCGACCGGTTCGGCAGCTGCCGGCTTGCCCGACAGCGTTTCCATTTCCGAGTCGGTCAGACCCGAGGCCTTGCGACGTCCGGCGTGATACGCCAGACCCGTACCGGCCGGGATCAGACGACCCACGATCACATTTTCCTTCAGACCGCGCAGGTTGTCGCGGGTGCCGCGGACGGCTGCCTCGGTCAACACGCGGGTGGTCTCCTGGAACGACGCCGCCGAGATGAACGACTCGGTGGCCAGCGATGCCTTGGTGATACCCAGCAACACCGGATCGTACTTGGCCGGCAGTTCGTTGCGCTTGACCAGACGGGCATTTTCCTCGATGACGCGCTGGCGCTCGACCTGCTCGCCGTTGAGGAACTTGCTATTGCCCTGGTCGACGATCTCGACCTTACGCAGCATCTGGCGCGTGATCACCTCGATGTGCTTGTCGTTGATCTTCACACCTTGCAGGCGATACACGTCCTGGATTTCCTTGACCAGGTATGCGGCCAGCGGCTCGACGCCCAGCAGACGCAGGATGTCCTGCGGGCTCGGCTCGCCGTCCACCACGGTCTCGCCCTTGGTCACGTGCTCGCCTTCGAACACGATGATCTGGCGGTACTTGGGAATCAGCTCTTCGTGTTCCGAACCATCGGTGTCCTTGATGATCAGGCGCTGCTTGCCCTTGGTGTCCTTACCGAAGCTGATGATGCCCGAGCGTTCGGCCAGGATCGCCGGATCCTTCGGCTTGCGTGCTTCGAACAAGTCGGCAACGCGCGGCAGACCACCGGTGATGTCGCGGGTCTTGGACGCTTCCTGCGGGATCTTGGCGACCACGTCGCCCACGCCGACGGCAGCGCCGTCCTGCAGGTTGACGATGGAGCGCGGCGGCAGCAGGTACTGGGCCGGCAGATCCGTATTCGGAATCGTCAGGTCGTTACCCTTGGCATCGACGATGCGCACGATCGGGCGCAGTTCCTTGGCCTGTGCACCGCGACGCTTCGGGTCGGTGATTTCACGCGACGCCAGACCGGTCAGCTCGTCGGTCTTCTCGATGACGGTGACGCCGTCGACGAAGTCGATGAAGCGGATGAAGCCGGCCACTTCCGACACGATCGGATGGTTATGCGGATCCCAGTTGGCAACGCTCTGCCCGGCCTTGACCGCATCGCCGTCTTTGGCCGTGATGGTCGCACCGTACGGCAGCTTGTAACGCTCGCGCTCGCGGCCATGGCCATCGAGCACGGACAGTTCGCCAGAACGCGAGACCGCAACCAGCGAACCGCTGGCATGCGCCACCGACTTGAGGTTGTTGAACTTCACCGAACCGGTGGTCTTGACGGTGATGTTGTCCACCGCAGCCGCACGCGATGCCGCACCACCGATGTGGAACGTACGCATGGTCAGCTGGGTACCCGGCTCACCGATCGACTGCGCGGCGATGACGCCGACCGCTTCACCGATGTTGACCTGGTGACCACGTGCGAGGTCACGGCCATAGCAGCGTGCGCACACGCCGAACGAAGATTCGCAGCTGATGGTCGAACGCACCTTCACCGACTGCACGCTGGCGTCTTCGAGCTTGGCCACCCAGGCTTCGTCGAGCAGCGTGTTGCGGGTGACGATCGGCTCTTCGTCGTTGCCCGGCAGGTACACGTCCTCGGCCACCACGCGACCCAGCACGCGCTCGCGCAACGGCTCGACCACGTCGCCGCCTTCCACGATCGGGGTCATGATCAACCCTTCGGTGGTGCCGCAATCGATTTCGGTGATCACCACGTCCTGCGCCACGTCGACCAGG
The DNA here is from genome assembly GCF_041475645.2 of Xanthomonas sp. NCPPB 3569. Taxonomy (NCBI): domain Bacteria; kingdom Pseudomonadati; phylum Pseudomonadota; class Gammaproteobacteria; order Lysobacterales; family Lysobacteraceae; genus Xanthomonas; species Xanthomonas sp. NCPPB 3569. The sequence continues at coordinate 1,218,021 of NZ_CM192969.1, read as the reverse complement.
CGGCGGGTCAGGTAACCGGAGTTCGCCGTCTTCAGCGCAGTATCGGCCAGACCCTTACGGGCACCGTGGGTGGAGTTGAAGTACTCCTGCACGTTCAGACCTTCGCGGAAGTTCGCCTTGATGGGCGTCTCGATGATCGAGCCGTCCGGACGCGCCATCAGGCCGCGCATACCGGCCAGCTGACGGATCTGCGCCTGGCTACCACGGGCACCGGAGTCGGCCATGATGTACAGCGAGTTCATCGACTTCTGGTCGATGGTCTCGCCCTTGGCGTTCTCGACCTTTTCGGTACCGATGGTGTCCATCATCGCCTTGGCGATGCGCTCGCTGGTACGCGACCAGATGTCCACGACCTTGTTGTAGCGCTCGCCGGCGGTGACCAGACCCGACTGGTACTGCTCCTGGATTTCCAGCACTTCGGCTTCGGCCTCGGTGAGGATGCCCTTCTTCTCGTCGGGGATCAGCATGTCGTCGATACCGATCGACACGCCGGCGCGGGTAGCGTAGGCGTAGCCGGTGTACATCAGCTTGTCGGCGAACACGACGGTGTCCTTCAAGCCCAGCAGACGGTAGCTGGAGTTGATCAGACGCGAGATGTTCTTCTTGGTCATCTCGGTGTTGGCCAGCTGGAACGGCAGGCCTTCGGGCAGGATTTCGCTCAGCAGCGCCCGGCCGACCGTGGTGTCCACGATCGAGGTGCCGCTGCTGCGCTTGCCGCCGGCTTCCACGTCCACCTGGGTGATGCGCACCTTGACCTTGGCGTGCAGTTCGACCACGCGGTTGTCGTAGGCGCGCTTCACTTCGCTGGTGTTGGCGAACACCATGCCTTCGCCCTTCTTGTTCTCCAGGGCGCGGCTCATGTAGTACAGACCCAACACCACGTCCTGCGACGGCACGATGATCGGCTCGCCGTTGGCCGGCGACAGGATGTTGTTGGTGGACATCATCAACGCACGCGCTTCCAGCTGGGCTTCCAGCGAGAGCGGAACGTGGACGGCCATCTGGTCACCGTCGAAGTCGGCGTTGAAGGCGGTACACACCAGCGGATGCAGCTGGATGGCCTTGCCTTCGATCAACACCGGTTCGAACGCCTGGATACCCAGACGGTGCAGGGTCGGCGCTCGGTTCAGCAGCACCGGATGCTCACGAATCACTTCTTCCAGGATGTCCCAGACTTCGGCTTCTTCGCGCTCGACCAGCTTCTTGGCGGCCTTGATGGTGGTGGCCAGGCCACGACGCTGCAGCTTGGCGAACACGAACGGCTTGAACAGCTCCAGCGCCATCTTCTTCGGCAGGCCGCACTGGTGCAGCTTGAGGTACGGACCGACGGTGATGACCGAACGGCCAGAGTAGTCCACGCGCTTGCCGAGCAGGTTCTGACGGAACCGGCCCTGCTTGCCCTTGATCATGTCGGCCAGCGACTTCAGCGGACGCTTGTTGGTGCCGGTGATGGCACGACCGCGACGGCCGTTGTCCAGCAGCGCATCGACCGATTCCTGCAGCATGCGCTTTTCGTTGCGCACGATGATGTCCGGCGCATTGAGCTCCAGCAGGCGACGCAGGCGGTTGTTGCGGTTGATCACGCGTCGGTACAGATCGTTCAGATCCGAGGTCGCGAAGCGGCCGCCATCCAGCGGCACCAGCGGACGCAGGTCTGGCGGCAGCACGGGCAGCACGGTCATGACCATCCATTCCGGACGGTTGCCCGATTCCAGGAAGGCTTCGATCAGCTTGATGCGCTTGGTGAGGCGCTTGAGCTTGGTTTCCGAACCGGTGCTGGCGATTTCTTCGCGCAGGCGGGTCATTTCCGATTGCAGGTCGATCGTGCGCAGCAGCTCATACACCGCCTCGGCGCCCATCGCGGCGTCGAAGTCGTCGTTGTACTCCTGGCGTGCGGTCAGGTACTGCTCTTCGGTCAGCAGCTGGCGGCGCTCGAGCGGGGTCAGGCCCGGCTCGGTGACGACATAGGCTTCGAAGTACAGCACGCGCTCGATGTCACGCAGGGTCATATCCAGCATCAGGCCGATGCGCGAGGGCAGCGACTTGAGGAACCAGATGTGCGCCACCGGCGAGGCCAGGTCGATGTGGCCCATGCGCTCGCGGCGCACCTTGGCCAGGGTCACTTCGGTGCCGCACTTTTCGCAGACCACGCCACGGTGCTTCATGCGCTTGTACTTGCCGCACAGGCACTCGTAGTCCTTGATCGGTCCGAAGATGGCGGCGCAGAACAGGCCGTCACGCTCGGGCTTGAAGGTCCGGTAGTTGATGGTTTCGGGCTTCTTCACTTCGCCGTAGGACCACGAACGGATCAGGTCCGGCGACGCCAACGCGATCTTGATCGCGTCGAAATCCAGCGTCTGGCGCTGCTGATTGAAGAGGTTGAGCAGGTCTTTCATTTGATATCTCCGGGTCGGAGGAATTTCGTATCTGAGATGAAACGCGAACAGCTTCGATCGGGACTGGAATCAGGGACCGTCCCCCGGAAGAACGCACGCGCTGAGCGCTCGCCTCTTCCGGGTTGCCGGCCCCTGACCGGGCCCGGCTCTTACTCTTCCAGTTCCATGTTGATCGCCAGCGAGCGGATTTCCTTCACCAACACGTTGAAGGATTCCGGCATGCCCGCGACCATCTCGTGCTCACCATCGACGATGTTCTTGTACATCTGGTTGCGGCCCTGCACGTCGTCGGACTTCACCGTCAGCATTTCCTGCAGGGTGTAGGCCGCGCCGTAGGCTTCCAGCGCCCAGACTTCCATTTCGCCGAAGCGCTGACCACCGAACTGCGCCTTGCCGCCCAGCGGCTGCTGGGTCACGAGCGAGTACGGGCCAGTCGAGCGTGCATGCATCTTGTCGTCGACCAAGTGGTTCAACTTCAGGTAATGCATGTAGCCGACCGTGGTCTTGCGATCGAACGCTTCGCCAGTGCGACCGTCGTACAGCTGGGTCTGACCGCTCTGCGGCAGGTCGGCCAGTTCCAGCATGCGCTTGATTTCCGCTTCGCTGGCGCCGTCGAACACCGGAGTCGCCATCGGTACGCCGTCGATCAGGTTCTTGCCCAGGTTGAGCAATTCCTCATCGCTGAACTGCGACAGGTCCACGCGCTGTGCATTGATCGCGTTGTCGTGGTTGTAGATGTCGTTGAGGAACTTGCGCAGCTCGCTGACGGCGGCTTGGGCTTCCAGCATGCGCTGGATCTTGCGACCCAGGCCCTTGGCGGCCCAGCCCAGATGCACTTCCAGAATCTGGCCGATGTTCATACGCGACGGCACGCCGAGCGGGTTCAACACGATGTCGACCGACTCGCCGGTGGCCATGTACGGCATGTCTTCCACGGGCACCACGTTGGAGACCACACCCTTGTTGCCGTGGCGGCCTGCCATCTTGTCGCCCGGCTGGATGCGGCGCTTCACCGCCAGGAACACCTTGACCATCTTCAACACGCCCGGTGCGAGGTCGTCGCCCTGGGTGATCTTGCCGCGCTTGTCGGCAAAACGTGCTTCGAATTCCTTCTCGTGCGCCTGGATCTGCTTTTGCGCACGCTCAATGGCGTCGGCAGCGTCTTCGTCCTTCATGCGCAGCTGGAACCAATCGGACTTCTTCAGCCCGTCCAGGTACGCGTCGGTGACGGTGTCGCCCTTCTTCAGGTTGGCGCCGCCATTGGCGACCTTGCCCACGATCTGCGAGCGCAGGCGTGCGTAGATCGCCGCTTCCAGGATGCGGAACTGGTCGTCGAAGTCCTTCTTGACGCGCTTGATTTCAGACTCTTCGATCTGACGCGCACGCTTGTCCTTCTCGATGCCGTCGCGGGTGAAGACCTGCACGTCGATGACGGTGCCGTCCATGCCCGGGGGCACGCGCAGCGAGCTGTCCTTCACGTCGGACGCCTTCTCGCCGAAGATCGCACGCAGCAGCTTTTCTTCCGGGGTCAGCTGGCTTTCGCCCTTCGGCGTGACCTTGCCGACCATGATGTCGCCGGCGCGCACTTCCGCACCGATGTACACCACACCGCTTTCGTCCAGACGGTTCAAGGCCTGCTCGGACACGTTCGGGATGTCGGCGGAAATTTCCTCCGGCCCCAGCTTGGTGTCGCGCGCCACGCAGGTCAGCTCTTCGATGTGGATCGTGGTGTAACGATCCTCTTCGACCACGCGCTCGGAGAGCAGGATGGAGTCTTCGAAGTTGTAGCCGTTCCACGGCATGAAGGCGATCAGCATGTTCTGGCCCAGCGCCAGCTCACCGATGTCGGTGGACGGGCCGTCGGCCAGCACGTCGCCGCGCGCGATCACGTCGCCCACATTCACCAGCGGACGCTGGTTGATGCAGGTGTTCTGGTTGGAGCGGGTGTACTTGATCAGGTTGTAGATATCCACGCCGGCATCGGTGCCGCCGCCGATTTCTGCCTCGTTGACCTTGACCACGATGCGCGCGGCGTCGATCTGCTCGATCACGCCACCACGCAGCGCGTTGACGGTCACGCCGGAGTCGCGCGCCACTGCACGTTCGATACCGGTACCCACCAGCGGCTTCTGCGAACGCAGCGTCGGCACGGCCTGGCGCTGCATATTGGCGCCCATCAGTGCGCGGTTGGCGTCGTCGTGCTCGAGGAACGGCACCAGTGCCGCTGCGACCGATACGGTCTGCATCGGCGAGACGTCCATGAAGTGCACTTCGGACGGCGGCTTCAACAGCGATTCGCCCTGGAACCGGCACGGCACGAACTGCTCGGTGAGCATGTTCTTGGCATCGGTAAGCGCGTTCGCCTGGGCGATCACGTACTCGTTTTCTTCGATCGCCGACAGGTATTCGACGTCGTCGGACACCTTGCCGTCCAGCACCTTACGGTACGGCGTTTCGAGGAAGCCGTACTGGTTGGTGCGGGCGAACACGGCCAGCGAGTTGATCAGGCCGATGTTCGGGCCTTCCGGCGTTTCGATGGTGCAGACGCGGCCGTAATGGGTCGGGTGCACGTCGCGCACTTCGAAGCCGGCGCGCTCGCGGGTCAGACCGCCCGGACCCAGCGCGGAGACGCGACGCTTGTGCGTCACTTCCGACAGCGGGTTGTTCTGGTCCATGAACTGCGACAGCTGCGAGGAGCCGAAGAATTCCTTGATCGCTGCAGCCACCGGCTTGGCATTGATCAGTTCCTGCGGGGTCAGGCCTTCGGACTCGGCCATCGACAGACGCTCCTTGACCGCGCGCTCGACGCGGACCAGGCCCACGCGGAACACGTTCTCGGCCATTTCGCCGACCGAACGCACGCGACGGTTGCCCAGGTGATCGATGTCATCGACCACGCCGCGACCGTTACGGATTTCGGTGAGCACCTTGATCACTTCCAGGATGTCGGAAGTGTCGGCGTGCTCGGCAACCAGACGCTTGGATTCTTCGTCGTTGCGCTCGGCAAAGTACTTCTTGTCGTACAGCACCGACTCGCCCAGCACGTCCTTGCGACCGACGCGACGGTTGAACTTCATGCGGCCGACCGTGGACAGGTCGTAGCGCTCGAAGGTGAAGAACAGGTTGTGGAACAGGTTCTGCGCGGCTTCCTTGGTCGGCGGCTCGCCCGGACGCATCATGCGGTAGATTTCGACCAGCGCTTCCAGCTGCGTCTTGGTCGGATCGATGCGCAAGGTATTGGACAGGTACGGGCCACGATCCAGGTCGTTCACCCACAGGGTGCCGACCGCATCGACGCCCGCCTTGCGGAAGGCAGCCAGCTGGTCTTCGTTGATCTCGTCGTTGGCATTGGCCAGCAGTTCGCCGGTGGAGCCATCGACTACGTCGTGCGACAGGATGCGGCCGACCAGGTAGTCGTCCGGCACGGCCAGCGCGGCAACGCCGGCAGCTTCCAGTTGCTTGACGTGACGCGCAGTGATGCGCTTGCCCGCTTCCACGATGACCTTGTCGCCATCGGCCAGGTCGAAGTTCAGCGTTTCGCCACGCAGACGCTCCGGCACCAGCTCCAGCTGGACGCCCTCGTCCGGGTTGATGTGGAAGGTGTTGATCTCGAAGAACTCGGCCAGCATTTCTTCATTGCTGTAGCCAAGCGCACGCAACAGGATCGACACCGGCAGCTTGCGGCGACGGTCGATACGGGTGAACAGCGCATCCTTCGGGTCGAACTCGAAGTCCAGCCAGGAGCCGCGGTACGGAATGATGCGGGCGCTATAGAGCAGCTTGCCCGAGCTGTGGGTCTTGCCACGGTCGTGGTCGAAGAACACGCCCGGCGAGCGGTGCAGCTGCGAGACGATCACGCGCTCGGTGCCGTTGACGATGAAGGTACCGTTGCCGGTCATCAGCGGAATTTCGCCGAGATAGACCTCCTGCTCCTTCACGTACTTGATCGCCTTGGTCGACGACTCGCGGTCGTAGATCACCAGGCGCACGGTCACGCGCAGCGGCGCGCCATAGCTCATGCCGCGCTGACGGCATTCACGCTCGTCAAACACCGGCTGACCCAACTTGTAACCGACGTACTCCAGCGCAGCGTTGCCGCTGTAGCTGGAAATCGGGAACACCGACTTCAATGCCGCGTGCAGACCGAGGTCCTTGCGCTTGTTCGGCTCCACGTCTTCCTGCAGGAATTCGCGGTAGGAATCCACCTGGATGGCAAGCAGAAACGGCACTTCGAGGATCGAGCGCTGCTTACCGAAGTCCTTGCGGATACGCTTTTTTTCGGTGAACGAATAAGACGTCATGAGATCTTCACCCTAGGCTGCGGGGGCCACGTCGCGGCGGCCCTGAAATAACAAAATTGTCAGTTGGAAGTCGCTGGTATTGCCGGCACCAGCACGCCTTCTCCCGCTACTTCCAACTACCAACTCGGTGAGGCGAGGATTGGGGATGACGGGATTGGGGATTAGCGAAGGCCGCCTTCGAATCCCGAATGCCGAATCTCAAATCCCGGCTTTCCATCAACGGCCAAAGGCCGGGAGCTTTACGCTCCCAGCCTTCAGTGCATCACCATGAAACGCTGGCGATGCAAGGTACTGCTTACTTGATTTCGACAGTCGCGCCAGCTTCGGTCAGTTCCTTCTTGATCTTCTCGGCTTCGTCCTTCGAAGCGCCTTCCTTCAGGACGCCACCGGCTTCGGTCAGGTCCTTAGCTTCCTTCAGACCCAGGCCGGTCACGCCGCGGACAGCCTTAATCGCGGCAACCTTGTTGGTGCCGGCGCTGGTCAGCACCACGGTGAACTCGGTCTGCTCTTCAACCACGGCGGCCGGACCGGCTGCAGCAGCAGCGACCGGGGCAGCGGCGGAGACGCCGAACTTCTCTTCGATGGCCTTGACCAGCTCCATCACTTCCATCAGGGACTTCTCGGCGATGGCGTCGACGATCTGTTCGTTGGTAAGGGACATTGTGATTACCTTTAAATGATTTTCTGGATTGGGGTTCTAGCGAACGCTAGGACATCAAGCTTCGGCAGTCTCGGCAGCCGGCGCGGCAGCTTCTTCGCCACCACCCTGCTTGTCGCCAACGGCCTTGACGGCACGGGCGAACATGGCAGCCGGTTCGGACAGCACGCGGGCCAGCATGGCCAGGGCCTGGTCACGGGTCGGCAGCGAGGCCAACACGTCGACGTGACCAGCCGGGAACAGTTCCCCGCCGATGGACACGACCTTGGCCTGCAGCTTGTCGTTGCTCTTGGCAAATTCCTTGATCAGGCGACCGGCTGCGCCGGGCTCCTCCATCGAAAACGCATACAGCAGAGGACCGACCAGCTTGTCAGCAGCGACAGCGAAATCAGTACCTTCAACGGCACGCGCAGCCAGGGTGTTCTTGACAACTTTCAAGAACACGCCGGTTTCGCGGGCCTGCTTGCGCATCGCGGTCATCTGGGAGACCGTGGTGCCAGCGTATTCGGCGGCGATCAGGGAGTGGGCCTTGGCGGCGATGTCTGCCAGCTCGGCGACTACTTCTTGCTTCTGGGACAGATTGAGAGCCATTGCACTCCTCCGTTAAAGCCGGGATTGGTGATTGGTGATTGGTGATTCGTCGAAGGCCATGAAGCAGCCCCTGCAAATCCCCAATGCCGAATCGCTATCCCCGCTTCAAACTACTCCGCTCGCGGCTCCTGCCGGTTGCGGTCCAGGGCAGCCTCCTTCCTGGAAGCCGGGAACATCGACCGATGTTCCTTTGGTGGCCGCTCTAGACCTGGAGTGGACTCGATCCGGGATGTCCCAGACGCGCGTAAACCAGAAAGCTCCAGAAGGGCGACACCATCTACGCCGGCCGGTTCGACACGAACCAATTAAGCGATCCCGCTGCATCGACGGCGACTCCTTGCCAGTGCGAGCATCCCTGCCCGTCGTCGATCTGCGCTGACCGCACCTGCGGTCTTTGACGGCTACCGCCGGACGTGCCGGCGATCGCCTTCAAAATGTCCGTTACCCCAAAGGAGGGAACGGACTCCCAGCACACGGTGACCCGGGCCGGAAAAACAATGCAGTACTACAGGAATACGTCAGGCGCATGACGCCCGACGTATCGGATTACTTCAGCGACAGGCTCGACTGGTCGACCGTCACGCCCGGACCCATGGTCGAGCTGACCGACACCTTCTGCAGGTAGGTACCCTTGGAGGTGGCCGGCTTGGCCTTGACCAGATCCAGCAACAGCGCCTGCAGGTTCGACTTCAGCGCTTCGTCGTCGAAGCTGGCCTTGCCGATGGTGCAGTGGATGATGCCGGCCTTGTCGGTGCGGTAGCGCACCTGGCCCGACTTGGCATTCTTGACCGCTTCGCCCGGATTGGCCGAGACGGTGCCGACCTTCGGGTTCGGCATCAAGCCGCGCGGACCCAGCAGGGTGCCCAGCTTACCGACGACGCGCATGGCGTCCGGGGTCGCGATGACCACGTCATAGTTCAGATCGCCGGCCTGCATCTTTTCGGCCAGGTCGTCCATGCCCACTGCCTCGGCGCCAGCGGCCAGGGCTTCGTCAGCCTTGGCGCCGGCCGGTGCGAACACTGCAACGCGCACGCTCTTACCGGTACCGGCCGGCAGCACGGTGGAACCGCGCACCTGCTGGTCGGACTTCTTGGCGTCCACGCCCAGGCGCACGGCAACGTCGATCGACTCGACGAACTTGGCCTTGGTGGCGGTCTTCAGGATCTTGATTGCGTCTTCGAAGGCATAGGTCTTGCCCGGAACGACAGCGGCCGTAATGGCCTTAACGCGCTTGCTCTGTGCCATGTCTTAGCCCTCCACCGTCAAACCCATGCTGCGGGCAGAACCCGCAATCGTGCGCACTGCCGCTTCCAGCTCGGCTGCCGTCAAATCGGCTTCCTTGACCTTGGCGATCTCTTCCAGCTGCTTGCGCGTCACCTTGCCCACCTTGTCGGTGTTGGGACGCTTCGAGCCGGAGGCCACGCCTGCAGCCTTCTTGAGCAGCACGCTGGCCGGGGTGCTCTTGGTGACGAACGTGAAGGTACGATCGGAATACGCGGTGATGATCACCGGCGTCGGCAAACCCGGCTCCAGCTTCGACGTCGCGGCGTTGAATGCCTTGCAGAATTCCATGATGTTCAGACCGCGCTGACCCAGGGCAGGGCCGACCGGCGGCGCAGGGTTGGCCTGACCGGCCTTGACCTGCAACTTGATGAAAGCAGTAATCTTCTTAGCCATTTCAATACTCTCCGGGTGCTAGCGCCTGACCTGCAGACTCCCCATCGGACCGGGATTCACGTGTCCCGGCTTCACGTTGTTGACCACACGCAGATGGCCGCCATGCGGCAGCCATTGGTTCCAGGCGGTTCGCCAGGACAGCGAGCCGCGCACTATAGCAGCATTTGGAGCAAGCGCCTAGCCGGCACCCGCTGGGTCAGCCCTTCTCGACCTGACCGAATTCGAGCTCGACCGGCGTAGAGCGACCGAAGATGAGCACGGCGACACGCAGCCTGCTCTTTTCGTAGTTGACTTCCTCGACAACGCCGTTGAAGTCGTTGAACGGACCCTCGGTGACGCGCACCATCTGGCCCGGCTCGAACAACACCTTCGGACGCGGCTTCTCGACGCCATCCTGCACACGCTGCAGGATCGCATCCGCTTCCTCATCACGAATCGGCAAAGGACGGTCCGCGGTACCGCCGATGAAGCCCATCACCTTCGAAGTCTCCTTCACCAGGTGCCAGCTTTCGTTGTCGATGCGCGGAATACCGGCCTCTTCATGCGTTTCGATCTGCACCAACACGTAGCCCGGGAAGAACTTGCGCTCGGACCGACGCTTCTGGCCGGCGCGCATTTCGATGACCTCTTCGGTCGGCACCAGCACCTCGCCGAAACGGTCTTCCATCTCGGCGCGCGCAATACGGTCGCGCAATGCCTGCGCAACGGATTTTTCGAAGCCTGAATAGGCGTGAACGACATACCAACGCTTCACTGCTTGATTCTCCTCAACGAGCCAGGAACCACTGCGTGAGCTTCTGGATGACAAAGTCGAAGCCGCCCAACAGCAAACTCAGAATGATTACAACCACAATCACGACCCAGGTGGTGCGGATAGCTTCCTGGCGCGTGGGCCAGACCACCTTACGCAACTCGAACCTGGATTCGGACAGGAATTCGCGGGTCTCCCGGCCCTTGCCGGTGCCCAAAAACACAAATGCGCCCGCCACCAATCCAACGATGACAGCCAACGCACGCAACTGCGGCGTCCACGCGCCCAACTGGGTCGCGCGCTCGGGAGCGGAGAACCAGAACCACACAAAAAGCCCCGCAACCACAAGGGCAGCGGAGACAACGTACTTAACGACATCAGCGCTAGAGGACGCGCTCTTGGAAGGCTCGATTTTGCTATTCATCCGGCTCTAGTTACCGATCTGACCCGAATCGCTGGGCCGGAAAGAGGAGTGGCACGCCAGGAGGGACTCGAACCCCCAACCTGCGGTTTTGGAGACCGCTGCTCTGCCAATTGAGCTACTGGCGTATGTACTCGTTTACCGCAAACCCCAAGACAACGAAGGCGGACCGCGGTTCAGCCGGCCCGCCATTCGTTTGAATCCAGCCGCCAACAGGCAGCTGGATACAGGCGCTTACTTGATGATCTTGGCAACCACGCCGGCGCCGACGGTACGGCCGCCTTCACGGATGGCGAAGCGCAGACCTTCGTCCATCGCGACCGGGTTGATCAGGGTCACGACCATCTTCACGTTGTCGCCCGGCATCACCATCTCCACGCCTTCCGGCAGCTGGCAGGCGCCAGTGATGTCGGTGGTGCGGAAGTAGAACTGCGGACGGTAGCCCTTGAAGAACGGGGTATGACGGCCACCCTCGTCCTTGGACAGCACGTAGACTTCGGCTTCGAACTCGGTGTGCGGCTTGATCGAACCCGGCTTGCACAGCACCTGGCCGCGCTCGACGTCGTCACGCTTGGTGCCGCGCAGCAGCAGACCGGCGTTGTCGCCTGCCTGGCCCTGGTCCAGCAGCTTGCGGAACATTTCCACGCCGGTGACGGTGGTCTTCTGGGTGTCGCGGATACCGACGATTTCGATTTCGTCGCCGACCTTGATGATGCCGCGCTCGATACGACCGGTCACCACGGTGCCGCGACCGGAGATCGAGAACACGTCTTCGACCGGCATCAGGAACGGACGGTCGACGTCGCGGGTCGGCTCCGGAATGAACGAATCCAGCGCCTCGACCAGCTTCAGGATCGCCGGCACGCCGATGTCGCTCTGGTCGCCGTCCAGCGCCAGACGCGCCGAACCGTGGATGATCGGGGTGTCATCGCCCGGGAAGTCGTACTTGCTCAGCAGCTCGCGCACTTCCATTTCGACCAGCTCGAGCAGCTCGGCGTCGTCGACCATGTCGGCCTTGTTCAGGAACACCACGATGTGCGGCACACCGACCTGACGCGAGAGCAGGATGTGCTCGCGGGTCTGCGGCATCGGGCCGTCGGCGGCCGAGCACACCAGGATCGCGCCGTCCATCTGCGCTGCACCGGTGATCATGTTCTTGACGTAGTCGGCGTGGCCGGGGCAGTCAACGTGCGCGTAGTGGCGGGTCGGGGATTCATATTCGACGTGCGCGGTCGAAATCGTGATGCCGCGCGCCTTCTCTTCCGGCGCTGCGTCGATCGCGTCGTACGCCTTGAACTCACCACCGAAACGCTCGGCACCGATCTTGGTCAGCGCAGCGGTCAACGTGGTCTTGCCATGGTCAACGTGACCGATGGTGCCGACGTTCACGTGCGGCTTGGTGCGCTCGAATTTAGCTTTTGCCATGGGTGCGTGTCTCGGTAATCGTTTGGAGTTGAAGACGATTGAGCAATGGTGCTCACGAAAGGAATCGAACCTTCGACCTCCTCCTTACCAAGGAGGTGCTCTACCGACTGAGCTACGTGAGCGAGTTTTGCATTATGCCATGCATTTGCGTTCAATGGAGCGGGAGACGGGAATCGAACCCGCACCATCAGCTTGGAAGGCTGAGGTTCTACCGTTGAACTACTCCCGCGCCGGGAACTGCATGCCACAACGTGAAACTGGTGGAGGGAGGTGGATTCGAACCACCGAAGGCGTAAGCCAGCAGATTTACAGTCTGCCCCCGTTGGCCGCTTGGGTATCCCTCCAGCTTTTACTACCGGACCTGTGCGCCGAGAGGCGAATTCGGTTCGGGGTGAAGCAGCCCGTTATTTTGTTGTGGGACGCATGCAGTGTCAACAAAAATTTTGAGCAATTCTTCACTCTTGACCACACGCGGCGTCAGGCGCCGCACACAGCCGATCACACGTTGAAGCGGAAGTGCAGCACATCGCCTTCCTGGACGCGGTATTCCTTGCCTTCCAGACGCAGACGCCCGGCATCGCGGGCGCCGGTTTCGCCGCGGTATTTGATGAAGTCGTCGAAACCGATCGTCTCGGCGCGGATGAAGCCCTTTTCGAAATCGGTATGGATCACGGCAGCAGCCTGCGGCGCGGTCGAACCAGCCTTGACCGTCCAGGCGCGCACTTCCTTGACGCCTGCGGTGAAATACGTTTGCAGGCCAAGCAGTGTGTAGGCCGCACGGATGACACGATTCAAACCTGGCTCTTCCAGGCCGAGATCGGCCAGGAAACTATCGCGATCGGCATCGTCCAGCTGCGACAGCTCTTCTTCGATGGCCGCCGAGACCGGCACCACTTCGGCACCTTCGACAGCCGCATGCGCGCGCACCGCATCCAGGTGCGGATTGTTCTCGAAGCCGTCTTCCAGCACGTTGGCGATGTACAGCACCGGCTTGAGCGTCAGCAGGAACAGATCGCGCACCAGCGCCTTTTCTTCATCGTCCAGACCGGCGGCACGACCCGCCTTGCCGTCGGCCAGCGCGGCCTGCAACTTGGCCAGCACCGGCTTGCGCGCCGCCGCATCCTTGTCGCCGCCCTTGGCGCTGCGTTCGGCACGGTTGAGGGCCTTTTCCACGCTATCCAGATCGGCCAGCGCCAGCTCGGTATCGATGGTTTCGATATCGGCGATCGGGTCGACCTTGTTGTTGACATGGATGACGTCGTCGTTCTCGAAGCAACGCACCACGTGGGTGATCGCATCGACTTCGCGGATGTGGGCCAGGAACTTGTTGCCCAGGCCTTCGCCGCTCGCCGCACCGGCCACCAGGCCGGCGATATCGACGAACTCGACCGCAGTGGGAATCAGCTTTTGCGGCTTGACGATGTCAGCCAGCTGATTGAGGCGCGGATCGGGCACCGGCACGATGCCGACGTTCGGCTCGATGGTGCAGAACGGAAAATTGGCCGCAGCGATGCCCGCCTTGGTCAGCGCGTTGAACAGGGTCGACTTGCCGACGTTGGGCAGGCCGACGATGCCGCATTTGATACCCATGGGTCACATCCGGGATTTGGGATTCGGGATTGGAGATTCGTCATGCCACCTGGCCACGAATCCCCAATCCCCAATCACGCATCCCTGCTGGTATGCAGGCGTTTCATCGCCTCGTTGAAATTGCCTTCCATCGCCAGCGGCAGCACGTCGATGGCGGCATCCACCGCAGCGCCGATCGCCGCATCGTCCTCGCGCCCTGCCCGCCCCAGCACCCAGGGCACCACGCGATCCTTGTGACCGGGATGACCGATACCGACGCGCAGACGGTGAAACTTGCCGTGCCCGAGCAGGCGAATGGTGTCGCGCAAGCCGTTTTGCCCGCCGTGACCGCCGTCGAACTTGAGCCGTGCCGTGCCGGGCGCCAGATCCAGTTCGTCATGGGCGACGAGCAGGTGTTCGGGCTCGATCTTCCAGAACCGCAATGCGGCGGTGATCGACTTGCCGCTGAGATTCATGAAGGTGGCCGGCTTGAGCAGCCAGACCGGCTGCCCGGCGATCTCGACCTTGGCGGTCTCGCCGAACAACTTGCTGTCCAATGCCCAGCGGGCGCCACTGCGCTCGATAAGGGCATCGACGAAACGAAACCCGGCGTTATGCCGGGTTTGCGCGTGTTCCGGGCCCGGATTGCCGAGCCCGACGATCAGGCGGAGTGCAGACATGCCAGTGACCGCAGCCGATCCCGCGCGTAGTGCAGGGGATCGGCCGACGGATTACTTGGTCTCGGCGCCTTCGCTGCCTTCTTCGCCGGCAGCGTCGTCTTCTTCGATCCGCACGTGCTTGGCAGCAACCACTGCCACGTCGTGCTCCTTGCCCAGCTTCAGCTCCGGAATTTCAACACCGGCCGGCAGCTTGATTTCGGACAGGTGGATCACGTTGCCCACTTCCAGTGCACCGAGGTCCACTTCGATGAACTCCGGCAGGTCCTTCGGCAGGCAGACCACCTGCACTTCGTTGAGCTCGTGGGTGACGACCACTTCGCTCGACTTGCCGGCCGGCGAGTTGGCTTCGTTGATGAAGTGCAGCGGCACGGCAGCACTGAGCTTCTCGTTGGCGCTGACGCGCTGGAAGTCGATGTGCATGATCAGCTGCTTGAACGGATGGCGCTGCATGTCGCGCAGCAGCACCTGCTGCACGTCGCCATTGAGGTTCAGGTCCAGGATGGACGAGTAGAACCACTCGTTCTGCTGGGCGAGCCAGATCTGCTCGTGGTTGAGCTGGATGCTGACCGGCTCGAGTTCGCCACCGTACACGATGGCCGGAATGACGCCAGCGTGACGCAGGCGGCGGCTCGCACCCTTCCCCTCGTCAGCGCGGCGCTCGACCTTGATTTCATGAGTCTTTGCCATTGGATTTCACTACCTAGTTGGAACACCGCCTCGCGGCGATGAAGCGTCTCACCCGCGACCAGGTGAGACGTGTGGCGGCACCCGGCAATCCGGGCACCGAATGGGCATCAGTCGACGTAGAGCGAGCTGACCGATTCGCCGAAGGCGATACGGCGGATGGTCTCGGCCAGCAGCTCGGCCACGCTCAACTGACGAATCTTGGCGCAGGTGCGCGCCGCTTCGCTCAGCGGAATCGTGTCGGTGACCACCAGCTCGTCGAGCTGCGAATTGTTGATGTTGTCCACCGCCGGACCCGACAGCACCGGGTGGGTGATGTAGGCCACGACCTTGAGCGCGCCGCGCTGCTTCAGCGCTGCGGCAGCGGCGCACAAGGTACCGGCGGTATCGACCAGGTCGTCGACCAGCACGCAGGTCTTGCCCTGCACGTCGCCGATGATGTTCATCACGGTGGCCACGTTGGCGCGCGGACGGCGCTTGTCGATGATGGCCAGATCGGCGTCATCCAGGCGCTTGGCGACGGCGCGTGCGCGCACCACGCCGCCCACGTCCGGCGACACCACGATCAGGTTGTCGGTGCCGTAGGCGCGCCAGATGTCGGCCAGCAGCAGCGGCGAGGCATAGACGTTGTCGACCGGCACATCGAAGAAGCCCTGGATCTGGTCGGCGTGCAGGTCGACCGTCAGCACGCGGTCGGCCTCCATGGCGCAGATCATCTTGGCAGCCACCTTGGCGGTGATCGGCACGCGCGAGGAGCGCATGCGACGGTCCTGGCGCGAATAACCGAAATACGGGATCACCGCGGTCACCGACTGGGCGCTGGCGCGCTTGAGCGCGTCGATCAGCACCAGCAGTTCCATCAGGTTTTCGGCGCTGGGCGCGCAGGTGGGCTGGATGACGAACACTTCCTGCCGACGCACGCTTTCTTCGATTTCCACTTGCACTTCGCCGTCGGAAAAGCGCGTGACCAACGCCTTGCCCATGCGAACGCCCAGTTCCTTGCAGATGCTCTGGGCAAGCGGCTTGTTGGCATTGCCGGAGAACACCAGCAGATTACGTTGGTCTTGCATGAGATCTCTCGGGCGGCGGCGAAGAGCGTGCGGATCGATGGTGGAGCAGGACAAAGCCGAACCAATGCCGGGCTTTCGTTCGATTCCCGCGCAAGGATGCGCGAGGTGTTGCAAAAGGATCTGCAGTGAAACCTGATGCAGGCGGACCTGCCTTTCTCGACAAACTGGCAGGGGCGGTAGGATTCGAACCTACGAATGCCAGGATCAAAACCTGGTGCCTTGGGCCTCTTGGCGACGCCCCTGCATCAAACCTGTGTCGCGTCCAGCGCGTCGAGCAATGGCGAGTGCACTGCACCCTCCACCACCCACGCCCGCAGGCTGCCCGGCAACTGCGCCAGCGCCTGTTCTGCAGCAGCGCGCGTGGCGAACTCGACGAAACAACCACTTCCCGACCCGGTCAAACGCGGTGTACCGACCCTGGAAAGCGCCTGGAACACCGCCTCGACGGCGGGTTCGCGGCGCCGCAGGACCGGCTCGAACGCATTGTCGAGCAGGGAACCGGAAGCGAAGTCCGCTATTTTCGCGGGCGCAGCATCCCGCGTCAATTCCTGTGATCGAAATAACGCCGGGGTCGGCACATGAATGCCAGGGTCGACCAGCAGATATGCCGCTTCCGGCAGGGAAATCGGGGTCAGCTGTTCGCCCACGCCTTCGGCCCAGGCATTGCGGCCGCGCACGAAGACCGGCACGTCTGCGCCCAGCTGCAAGCCCAGCGCGGCCAGCGCATCGGCCGCCAGACCCAGGCCCCACAAGGCGTTGAGCGCGACCAGCACGGTCGCCGCGTCCGAGGAGCCGCCGCCAAAACCGCCGCCGGCCGGGATGCGCTTGTCGACCCGAATCTCCGCGCCCGCCTGGGCGTTGGTTGCCGATTGCAGCAGGCGCGCGGCGCGGACCACCAGGTCATCGTCTTCGGCAACGCCGGGCAAACTCTCGCCCAGGCGGCGGATCTGACCGTCGCGGCGCACACGAAGATGAACGGTGTCCCCCCAGTCCAGCAGCCGGAACACGGTCTGCAGCAGGTGGTAGCCGTCGGCACGGCGCCCGGTGATCTGCAGGAACAGATTCAGCTTGGCCGGCGCGGGCCACGCCAACCAATCGCTTCCCGGCACGTCCATCAGGGCGATACGGTCCATTGGTCGACCAACAGGCGCACCTTTGCTTGGCCGTTGCGGGCTTCGATCCGCTGTGGCAGCTCGGGCTGGCCAACGCCGGCCGGCGCCCAGGCCAGGAAATCGATGGTCCAGCCGTCCTGCTGCACGGTGCGCGGGCGCCCGGCCGCATCCAGATCGACGCGTGCGGCAGCCGCATCGGCGATGCGCAGCGCGCGCACCCAGTCCGGCATCTGGTTGACCGGGATAGTCCAGCCGGTTGCTTCCAGCAGCACCTGCTCGGCATTGGGGCCACTGCGCGGACCGCCGTCCAGTCCTTCCAGCCGGCCGGCGCCGCTGGTGGTGTCGCCGGTGAGCACCCAGCTTTGCCGGGTGACCGGCGCACTGAGTTGCACGCGGTAGCGTGGGCCGTCCTGCTGCCAATCGATGCGGCCGCTGCCGCCGTCGCGGTCCTTGCTGATCGCCACCCGGCCCTGGAAGGACCAGTTGGGATGCACCTGCAACCAGGCCTGGCGAGCGGCTTCAGCCTGGCGCGCACCGTCGGAAACATGATCGACCACGGCCGCCGCACTGCCCTGCCCGCGCGGCACGCTGACGCAGGCCGACAGGCCGACCAGCACCAGCCCGCCCAGGGCCAGCGTTCGAACCATCTTGCTCATAGCCCGAACTTTTCCACGGCGCGCTGCAGCGCACGGTTGTCCGGGTCGAGACGGCGCGCTTCATCGAAGTAGCGACGCGCTTCATCCTGCTTGCCGCTGACCCACAGCACTTCGCCCACGTGGGCCGCGATTTCCGGGTCCTTGACCAGCGCCCAGGCCCGACGCAGCTGCACCAGCGCTTCCTTGGTGCGGCCCATCCGGTACAGCACCCAGCCATAGCTGTCGACAATGGCCGGGTTGTCCGGGTCGGCGGTGCGGGCACGATCGATCAGCGCCAACGCTTCCTTGTAGCGGGTGGTGCGGTCGGCCAGGGTATAGCCCAACGCGTTCAGGGCCGCGACGTTTTCCGGTTCGGTCACCAGGATCTTGCGCAGATCGGCCTCGGCACGCGGGACATCGTCGCGCCGCTCCCAGGCCAGCCCGCGGGCGTACAGCAACGCGCTGTCGTCCGGGTAGGCGGCCAGGCCACGTTCGAAGGCGTCCAGTTCGCCCGGTGCATCGTCGGCCCGCTGATGCAGTTCGGCTTCGAGCACGTAGGCGTCGCGGCGCGCGTCATCGTCGGCACTGGCGTCGCCCTGCAAGGCGCGGGCTTCGGCAAGCGCTTCGGGCTTGCGGCCCAGTTCGTACAAGGCACTGGCGGCGCGCAGACGCGCCTCGCTGAGCTGCGGACCACCCGGCACGCCGCGATACCACTCCACCGCCTCGTCGTAGCGCTTGAGGAATTCGGCGATCTTGCCCAGCAGCAGACGGCGGTCCGGATCGGGCTTGGTGGCGTTGCTCTTGAGCTCGGCGTACAGCGCCTGCAGCGAGCTGCGGTCTTTTTCCTTGGCCAGCATCGAGGCCCGCAAGCCATAGGTCTGGGTGTCCTGCGGCCCGGTCGAAAGCACGCGTGCCGCAGCTTCGGTCTGGCCCATGGCGTCGTAGGCGAACGCCAGTGCGCCGCGCAGCTCGGAGTCCTTGACCGCCTGCGGTTCGATATTCTTCAGCAGCGCCAGCGCTTCGTCGTTCTTGCCTTCCTGCTGCAACTGGGTGGCGTGCAGCAAGGCCACGCGCGGCTCTTCGGGGAAGCGGCGCACCACCTCGTCGACGATGCGCTTGGCCAGCGCGGGGCGCTCCATGCGCAGCGCGAGCCGACCGAATTCCTGCCAGGCTTCGATCTGATTCGGGATGGCGCCGGCCTTGACCAGGTCTTCGAGCACGTCGGCCGAGGCTTCCGGCTCGCGGCCGCCGTTGGCCAGGGCGATCAGCGCAAAGCGCCAGCCACGCGGGTCGGGCTCCTTGAGCAGGCCGAGCAGGTCGCGGCGCGCGGTGCGCAGGTCGTTGCGGCGCAGGGCCAGCGAGGCCTCGGTGCTGCGCATGGACATCGACGACGGCGCGCGGGCGCGCCACAACGCCAGCGCTTCGATCGCGCGCGGGTCGTCGTTGGCCAACATGGAGATGCGGGCGGCGCGCTCGGCCAGCCCGGCATCGCCGGCTTCGGCCTTGGCGGCGTCCAGGTAGGCGCGCGCGGCATCGTCCAGTTGCCCGGCCTGCAAGGCGAATTCGCCGGCCAGCACCGGCTCCAGCGACGAAGTACCGGCACTGCTTGGGAGCGGAGCGGGCGGTGCTTTCTTGGGTGCTGCGGTGGCACTGGCGGAGACTGCGACCAGCAGAAGAACACACAGGATGCGAATCGGTACAGGCATCGGGGGCAACCGGGCCGTAAAATGGGGCCCTGAATGGCCGCCAGCTTATCGCAAGCAACTGAACAATGACGTTGTGGGTGCTCGGACTGAATCACCAGACCGCACCTGTGGACCTGCGCGAACGCGCGGCGTTCGCAGGTGATGCGCTGCCGCGCGCGCTCGAATCGCTGCGTGCGCTGCCCCAGGTAAGCGAGGCCGCGCTGCTGTCCACCTGCAACCGTACCGAGTTGTATGCGATGGCCGAGGAGGCGCACAGCCTGGTCACCTGGCTGGAAACCCACGCGCCCGGGCTGAGCGGTTATCTGTACCAGCACCAGGAAGCCGAGGCGGTGCGTCACCTGTTCCGCGTCGCCACCGGGCTGGATTCGATGGTATTGGGAGAACCCCAGATCCTCGGCCAGGTGAAGGACGCCTGGGCAGTGGCGCGGGCGCACGGCGCGCTGGGCAGCGGGTTGGACCGGCTGTTCCAACAGACCTTTTCGGTGGCCAAGCGCGCGCGTACCGACACCCGCGTGGGCGCAAATCCGGTGTCGGTCGCATCCACGGCGGTGCGGTTGGCACAAGACTCGTTTGCCCGGCTCAACGAATCGACGGTGTTGCTGATCGGTGCCGGCGAAACCATCGAACTGGCGGCCAAGCATCTGAGCGAAGGCCGCGTGCGCCGCCTGCTGATCGCCAACCGCACCCTCGCCCACGCGCAGACGCTCGCCAGCCAGCACGGCGGCTTCGCCTTGCCGCTGACCGATCTGGAACGCCACCTGGCCGAGGCGGATGTGGTGTTTTCGGCCACCGCTGCACGTGAGCCGCTGGTGACACGCGCACAGGTGGAACAGGCATTGCGCGCACGCAAGCGCAAGCCGATGCTGCTGTTCGACCTGGCAGTGCCGCGCGATATCGAGGCCTCGGTGGGTGAGTTGAGCGACGCCTACCTGTACACGGTGGATGACCTGGAACGCGCGGTCGAAGACAACCGCCGTGGCCGCCGCGAAGCGGCCGACCAGGCCGAAGCCATCATCGACCTGCAAGTGGCGCGCTATGTCGAAACCTTGCAGGCCAACGCGCGCCAGGCACCGCTCAAGCGGCTGCGCGCCTTCGGCGATAGCACCCGCGACGAGCTGCTGGCCAAGGCGCGCCAGCAGTTGCACAACGGCAAACCGGCCGACGAAGTGCTGGAGCAGCTGGCGCATGCGCTGACCAACCGCCTGCTGCATCCGCCCACCGCCGCACTACGCGATGCGGCGCTCAACAACGACCTGGAATTGACCACTGCGGCCGACCGGCTGTTTCCGGAAAAACCGGGTTACCAACATCCCCCCATAGCTACCCCGATCGTGAGGACCGATGACGCCGACCCTGCGCCGTAAGCTCGAAGCGCTGGCCGAGCGCCGCGAAGAACTGCAGCACCTGCTCTCCGACCCCGATGTGGTGGGCAACAACGACACGTTCCGTACGCTTTCGCGCGAACTGTCGCAACTGGAGCCGGTGGCGGTGGCGCTGGAAGAGGAGGCGCGCGCCAAGGCCGACCTGGCCACGGCCGAGGCGCTGCGCAACGACCCGGAGATGCGCGAGCTGGCCGAAGAGGAAATGGCCGCTGCACAGGCGCGCCTGGAACACCTCGATGCACAGCTGGCCGCGCTGCTGGTACCGCGCGACCCACGCGACGACGGCAACCTGTTCCTGGAAGTGCGCGCCGGCACTGGCGGTGACGAGGCAGCGATCTTTGCCGGCGACCTGTTCCGCATGTACGCACGCTACGCAGAGCGCCAGGGCTGGAAGGTGGAAATCGAATCGGACAGCCCCGGCGAGCACGGCGGCTACAAGGAAGTGGTGGCGCGCGTGGTCGGGCGCGGCGCGTATTCGCGCCTGAAATTCGAATCCGGCACCCATCGGGTGCAACGCGTGCCGGCAACCGAATCGCAAGGCCGCATCCACACCTCGGCCGCCACGGTGGCGATCATTCCCGAAGCCGACGACGTGGAAGAGATCACGATCAATCCGGCCGATCTGAAGGTGGACACGTTTCGCTCGTCCGGTGCGGGCGGCCAGCACGTCAACAAGACCGAATCGGCGATCCGCATCACCCACGTGCCCAGCGGGGTGGTGGTGGAATGCCAGACCGAGCGCAGCCAGCATGCCAATCGCGACAAGGCGATGAAGCGGTTGAAGGCGCAGCTGCTGGACACCGAACGCAGCAAGGCGGCAGCGGCCGAAGCGCAGACGCGCAAGTTGCAGGTGGGCAGCGGCGACCGCAGCCAGCGCATCCGCACCTACAGTTTTCCGCAGGGTCGCATCACCGACCATCGCGTCGAAGGGCTGACCTTGTACGACCTGCCCAACATCATCGAAGGCGACCTGGATGCATTGATCGGGCGGCTGCTGCACGAACATCAAGCCGACGAACTGGCACGGTTGAGCGATAGCCCGTGAGTGCGCAAGTGCCGCGCGAGCTGCTGCAGCTGCGCGAGCAAGTGCGACGCCAGCCGGGCGATTTCGTCGCCTGGTTGATGCTGGCCGATGCCGAGCTGGGCATGGGCGTCACCGCTGCCGGCGAAACAGCCGTGCAGCGCGCGCTGGCGTTGCATCCGGGCCATCCGGAAGCGGTGGCGCGGCTGGGACGGGTGCGCTGGGCGCAACAGCGCCATGCCGAAGCGGCCACGCTGCTCCAGCAAGCCTCGGACCTGGTACCGCAGCATCCAGGGATCGCCCTGTGGCTTGGGCACGCGCTCGAAGATGCAGGCCAACCGGAACAGGCCGCGGCCGCCTATACGCGCGCCCATCGGCTATTGCCCGACGAACCCTACATCACCGCGCAATTGCTCAACTGGCGGCGCCGCCTATGCGATTGGCGCGAGCTGGACTCACTGGCTGCACAGGTGCGCACTGCAGTGACGCAAGGCCAGGCGGCCGTGGAGCCTTTCGCGTTCCTGAGCGAGGACGCCAGCGCCGCGGAACAACTGGCGTGCGCACGTACCCGCGCGCAGGTCGTTGCCTCCTCCGTGCGCCCGCTGCCAGCGGCAACGCTGCGCACCCACGGCGCGCTGCAACTCGGATTCGTGTCCAACGGCTTTGGTGCGCACCCGACGGGCTTGCTGACGGTGGCCTTGTTCGAAGCATTGAAGCAACGCCAACCGGACCTGCAGGTGCAGTTGTTTGCAACCACCCCGGACGATGGCAGCGACATTCGCGCACGCCTGGCGCAGGCAACGCGCATGCACGATGTCACTGCGCTGGGGCATCTGGCCACTGCGCACCATATCCGCGACCAGGGCATCGATCTGTTGTTCGATCTGCGTGGCTGGGGCGGTGGCGGACGACCGGAAGTCTTCGCATTGCGGCCGGCACCGGTACAGCTCAACTGGCTGGCGTATCCGGGCACCTCAGGCGCGCCGTGGATGGACTATGTGCTTGGCGATGCCGTTGCGTTGCCGGCGTCGCTGGAGCCGTTCTACAGCGAACAGGTGCTGCGCCTGCCGCGCGCCTTCCAGCCATCGGACACCTCGCGCACGGTGGACGAACCACCATCGCGCGTGCAGTGCGGGCTGCCGGAGCATGCGGTGGTGCTGTGCTGCTTCAACAACAGTTACAAGCTCAATCCACGCAGCATGGCGCGCATGCTGGCGGTGTTGCGCGCGGTGCCCGGCAGCGTGCTGTGGCTGCTGTCCGGCCCGGGCCAGGCCGATGCGCGATTGCGTGCAGCAGCGCAGGCACAAGGCGTGGATGCGCAGCGCTTGGTCTTCATGCCCAAACTGCCGCACCGGCAGTATCTGGCGCGCTATCGACACGCGGATCTGTTTTTGGATACGCACCCGTACAACGCGCACACCACCGCCTCCGATGCGTTATGGGCAGGTTGCCCGGTCTTGACCACGCCTGGGCAGACGTTTGCCGCGCGTGTGGCCGGCAGCCTGAATCATCATCTGGGGCTGGATGACATGAATGTTGCCGATGACGCTGCGTTTGTGGCCAAGGCGATCGAACTGGCGAGCGATGCAGAGGCATTGCGTGGCGTGCATGCTCGGGTGGCGGAACAACGCCTGCGCAGCGGCGTTTTCGATATGGACGGGTTTGCGGATGATCTGGCCGCGCTGCTGCGTGGTATTGCGCGGCGCAGCGGGTGGTTGGGGGTTTAGAGCGCCGCCAGCTGTCGCGAGCAGTCGCTACTCGGGCATCCGGTGCGCCGAAGCTGGAGTGGACGAGCGATGGGCTGCGTCTCCGGGCATCGGCCGTACCATCCGGCGCCCCCGGTCGTTTCGCTGGCCGGCTCCAGGCTCGGTCGTTGGGTGCAGCACCCACGTGTTGCGTGAGATGAGCGGTGGAAGGCGCCGCCAAGCGCTGCGAACAAGCATCGATGCTGTAGTGCCGTCTCCCGTCGGGACATTGCCCTCCTTCATGCGGAGGCGAAGGTAGCGCGTAGCGCCGAATGAGCATGCGGCTCCGGCGGTGGTATCGGTCAACCGTACCCTCACCCCAACCCCTCTTTCGCAGGAAGAGGGGCTAACAGCGACGCGTTAGCCAACACCCTTTAGTCACCCGGTTCATGCAACTTCACACCATAACGCTGTACCCGGCCGTCCACGCTCGCTAGGCTGCACGCATGCCTTCCATTCCCGAATTCATTCCCCTGCGCCTGTGCGTGCTGACCGTGTCCGACAGCCGCACCCTGGCCGATGACCGCTCCGGCGATTACCTGGCCGATGCCCTCACCCACGAAGGCCACGTGCTGCACGAACGTGCACTGTGCCCGGACGACCGTTACCGCATGCGTGCGATCGTGTCGAACTGGATTGCCGATGCGCAGGTCGACGGCATCCTGATCACCGGTGGCACCGGCTTCACGGGGCGCGACAGTACCCCGGAAGCGATCACTCCGTTGCTGGACAAGCTCATGCCTGGCTTCGGGGAGATGTTCCGCGCGATCAGCGTGGAAGAAATCGGCACCTCCTCGCTGCAGTCGCGCGCCTTTGCCGGGCTGGCCAATCACAGCTTCGTGTTCTGCCTGCCCGGCTCCACCTCGGCCTGCCGCACGGCCTGGGAAAAGATCGTGCGTGCGCAGCTGGATGCCCGCACCAAGCCGTGCAATCTGGCGACATTGCGTCCACGCCTGGGGCAATAGCCTGCGCGCTTTCCACTGGTGTTGGAACGCGCATGTCGCACCTGAAACGCAAGGCTTACAAAAAGTTGCTGGCGCCAATGCAGTTGGAGCTGGTGGACATGGCGCGCTGGCTGCGCCACACCAACCAGCGCGCCCTGGTGCTGGTGGAAGGCCGCGACACCGCCGGCAAGGGCGGCGTGATCCAGGCCATCGCCAGCCACCTCAACCCGCGCCAGTGTCGGGTGGTGGCGCTGCCCAAACCCAACGACCGCGAAAGCACGCAGTGGTATTTCCAGCGCTATGTGACGCACCTGCCGGCGGGCGGCGAATTGGTGCTGATGGACCGCAGCTGGTACAACCGCGCCGGCGTCGAGAAGGTGATGGGCTATTGCACCGACGCGCAGTACGACCTGTTCCTGGAGCAGGCGCCACGCTTCGAACAGATGCTGGTCGACGACGGCATCCTGCTGTTCAAGTACTGGCTGTGCGTGGACCAGGCCGAGCAGGAAAAGCGCTTTGCCGAACGCCGCGAAGACCCGCTCAAGGGCTGGAAGCTCTCGCCGGTGGACCTGCAGTCGCGCACCAAATACGACGACTACACCGCCGCACGCGAACGCATGCTGGAGGCCACGCATACGCCCGACGCACCGTGGACGCTGGTGGATTTCAACGACCAGAAACGTGGCCGCCTGAGCCTGATCCGCGATCTGCTGGACCGGCTACCGGACACCGCGGTGCCCGATGCGGGGGTGCAGCTGCCGCCGTTGCCCGGCAAGCTGCACAAGGAACGCTATGGCGTGCTGGAACCGATCGACGATTACGCCGCCCAGTCCTGAGAGATTTCGTCGCTGGCCGCGGTGGCACGCGATAGCGGGTGCAGGCCGGCCTGACGTTCGGCCTGCTCGGCCTGCAGCACCAGCTGGCTCAGGCGCTGACTGAACAATTGCATGAAGCCGCGATGCAGCGGACGCATCGCTTCCATGTAGTCCACATCGTCGGCCTGCGCACCGAGCGGGCTGCAGGACGACAGCAGCACTTCGTCCAGGCGCAACGCGCTATCGGGCAGGCGCACCAACGCGGCGCGGCGCAGCCAGTCGCGCATGCCTTCGCGGTATTCGGCGGCCAGGATGTAGGCCACTTCGACCTGGTCCAGGTCCACATCCGGGTTCCATGCCAGCACCTGGATCACCTGCGAACGCTCGTCCAACATGCGTCCTTCGGCGACCAATGCATGCAATTGCTGCAGCAGACGCCATTGCACGCCAGCGGCTTCGCGCTGGGCGGTCGGCATGGCTTCGATGGCTAGCGCCAGACGCCGCGCAAACAATGCCGGCACCTCGGACAGCACGATCGGGCCGGCATCGGCGCCCAACAGGAAGCGTTCGGTGCGCAGCGCGGCGGTGTCGGGCAGGTAGCCGTCCTGCAGTGGGCGCATCACGCCGTGGTCGAGCAGCGACAGCACCACATCCAGCCAGTAGCGGCGCTCCTGCTGCAGGGTGCGGTTGGCGGCGGCGTTGTGCCAGGCCTGACGCACATCGTCCAGGCGCACGATGCAGGACTGCGCATCCAGCCCGTCCCAAGGCGCGCGGGTGGCGTCGTTGGGGTCGAAGGTTTCCGCGCTGAGCATGCCGCCGCCGAAGCGATGCCAGGCTGCACCACGCTGGGCGCCGGCCGGGTCCGGCCTGGCCGCGGCCACCGGAGCTGCAGTGGCCGGGCGCAGGAGTGCAGCGTAGGCATCGGCCCACGAATCGGGCAAGCGCGCCGACAGCGGATAGCTTGCCGCAGGCTGAGCCAGCCCCTGGCGTGCCAGACGCAGGCTCCACACCACCGCGCCGATCACGATGCCGGTAAAGATCCAGGCCAGCAGCCAGCTGGTTGCCGCCTGTCCGGTGGGTAGCACACGGGTTTGCGGGTGCAGAAACAGCAACCAGCCGCTGCCCAGCAGGCCACCGAGATACAGCCACGGCGCCAGCTGCGCCATCTGGCGGTTGCGGCGATGCGCGGGCAGGTCGTGCCCGTCGTTGCGGTCTTGAGATGGAGCGGCCATTACATTCCCCGTGCACGCCTGATCGCGTTGACAGGGTTATCGGCGAGGCAACCCAACTCTGTTGCCCTGCTTCAGTGGCGCGCGCTCACCCAGTTACAAAGTCTTCAGTCGGCGGAACCGGGCAGGCCGTGCGCGTGACCGCCGCGACCGTGGCAGCCGGCGGGCCCTGCCATAGCCAGGCTTCCAAGGCGTCCAGCGCCGCCGCGCTACCGGCGGCGACTACCTCCACGCTGCCGTCGGCCTGATTGCGGGCATGCCCGATCAGGCCGAGTGCGACTGCACGTTGACGGGTGGACGCGCGGTACCACACGCCCTGCACCACGCCGCTCACCACAAAACGCGCCGCCTGCATCAACCCGCCTTGCCGGTGATGCCGACGGCCGCTTCGATATCGCGTGCGGTCACCGGGCCAAGGAATTGCTTGGCCACCTTGCCGTCCGGGCCGATCAGGTAGGTCATCGGCAGGCCGCGCGGGGTAGCGAAGTCCTGTGGTGGCTGGTACGGGTCGAGGATCGCGATGGGGTACGACACCGGGTGGTCCTTCAAGAACGCCTGCATGTCGGCGCTGGTGATGTCTTCGTAGGCCAGACCCACCACCTCGACGGTGTCGCGCATGGTGTGCAGCGCCGACAGTTCGGGCATTTCCTTCAGGCACGGCGCGCACCAGGTGGCCCAGAAATTCACCACCACCCATTTGCCGCGGTGCGCGGCCAGGTCGTAGGTCTCGCCGGTCACGGTCGGCAGCGAGAGCTTGGGCATCTGGGCGGTCTGCTGCACCACCGAGCTGTTGGGCGGTGCAGCCGGGTCGGCCGGCGTGGCTGGCGTGGTCGGCGCCTGGGGCGTGGCGGCAGGCGCAGCGCCGTTGCCGGCAGCGGGAGTGGCCTCGCTGGCCGGCTTGCAGGCGGTCAGCAACAGCAGTGGCAATAGCAGCGCGCAGGCGCTGCGGACAAGACGCACGGTCATGCAGGATCTCCGGGAAGGTGGGTGTAGAGGTCGCCGACCGGCTGCGCCAGCACGCTGCGCAAGGGTTGGCGCAGCTGTTCCAGCGCGGCGGCGGCGGCCTGGCCGTAGGCATCGTCGCGGCACGGCAACGGGCGGTCTTCGATCGGCACGCGCAGCTGGCAGTGTTCGTAGAGTTCGGCCAGCGGCACCACATCCAGATCGCGCGCCAGCAGCCACTGCCCGCGCTCGTCGCGACGCAGCAGGCGGATGCGCTTGAGCTCGCACAGCAGTTCCTGCATCAGCGTGTCGGTGAGCATCGGCTCCAGCGCCAGGATGCGGTCTTCGTCCAGGCCATCGCCGTGGATGCGCGCCTGGCGGAACCGACCGAGCAGACGCAGCAGGCCATAGATCTCGAAGCCCGGGGGCAGCCGCATGGCCTCGGGCTGGTAGCGGAAGGCGGACATCGACGAGGCCAGCGAGGCGCCCAGCAGCACCGACACCCAGCTCAGGTAGATCCACAACAGCAGGATCGGCAGTGCCGACAGCGCGCCGTAGATGCGTTGGTAGGTCTGGAAATTACCCAGGTAAAAGCCGAACCCCCATTTGACGACTTCCATCAGGATCACCGCCAGCAGCGCGCCCGGCAGCGCATGCCGCAGCCGCACCACGTGCTGCGGCACCACGCGGTAGATCAGCACGATGCAGACGAACTCCACCGCCATCGGCGCCAGCCGCCAGGCGAATTCGGCCAGCCACTGGCCTTCGGTGGTGCGGAACAGCGGCAGTGCGAACACGTAGGCCGCCATCGCCATGGCGGCGGCGGCCAGCATGGTGCCCAGCGTCAGCACCGTCCAATAGATCAGGAAGCGCGTCACCTTGGGGCGCGCGGCGGCGACCCGCCAGATGCTGTTGAAGGTTTGTTCGATGCTGTGCAGGGTGATCAGCAGCGAGGCCACCAGCGCGACCATGCCGGCCACGGTGAACTTGCCCAGGTCTTCCAGCGAGCGATTGAGATAGTTCTGCACCGAACGCGCTGCGCCAGGCACGAAATTGTTGAAGATGAAGTCGGTCAGCGCGTCCTTCCATTCGTTGAAGGCCGGAAACGCCGACAGCACCCCGAACACCACGATCGCCAACGGCACCAGCGCGAACACGGTGGTGTACGCAAGCGAGGCGGCGGCCTGGAACAGCCGGTCGTCCAGGAAGCGGCGCCACAGAAAGCGCCCGAAACTCACCGTCCGCGCGCGGTCGCGCAGACGTTCTTTCCATTGGTGGAGTTTGTTCACACGCGACATCGCGCAAGGGTACCCGATGCGCCGTCATCGCGGCCTTGCCGCAGCTGCGGCGTGCAGCAACAGGCTGGCTTGGCCGATACTGCGGCAACTCACACAGGCGGCAACGACACGATGGCGGAGATTCTGGTGCTGTATTACAGCCGGGGCGGTTCGGTGGCGCGGCTGGCGCGGCAGATCGCACGCGGCATCGGCGAAGTGCCCGGCATGAGCGCGCGGCTGCGCACCGTCCCACCGGTGGCTGCGGTCACCCAGACCAGCGCCCCGCCGGTCCCGGACGAAGGCGCGCCCTATGTAGACCGTGCCGATCTGGCCGAGTGCAGCGGCCTGCTGCTGGGCAGCCCCACCCGCTTCGGCAACATGGCCGCACCGATGAAGCATTTCCTCGACAGCCTGGGCGCCGAATGGGCCAGTGGCACCCTGGCCGGCAAACCGGCGGGCGTGTTTACCTCTACCGCGTCGATGCATGGCGGCCAGGAATCCACCTTGCTGTCGATGCACTTGCCGCTGCTGCATCACGGTTGCCTGATCGTGGGGATTCCGTTTACGGAAGCTGCGCTCAGCCACACCACCAGTGGCGGCACGCCCTATGGTGCCAGCCATGTCTCTGGCGCTGGCGGCGACCCGCAACCGAGCGAGGACGAAGCGCTGCTGGCGCGTGCGCTGGGCCGCCGGGTGGCCGATGTCGCGCGGCGGCTGGCAACTCCGTGAGCGTGCGCGCCACGCATTGGTTGCTGAGCGCCGCGCTGCTGGCGCTGGCAGCGTTGTTTGCGGTGTGGTTTCACGACGACCCGCGCCCACTGGCCGCGCTCATCGTGTTCGTGCTGCCGGCCGCGCTGACCGGGGTGCTGGCCGTACGCAGCGCGCGTGCACGCTTCTGGGCCGGCGTGTTCGCGCTGGGCTGGTTCAGCCATGGCGTCATGGCCGCCTGGAGCCAGCCGCAGGCACGTGTAATGGCATGGCTGGAACTGCTGCTCGCCCTGGCGGTGGTGGGCTTGGTCGGCGGCCCCGGCATGGCGGCGCGCTTTGGCAGGAAACGCCCGCCACGCTGATCGGCGAGTCGAACAAACCGCGTGCGCAGCTGCGCGATGCGGCTGGGCATGCGTCCGGTCGAGGTGGTCAGCCGCGACCACCCCAACGCAGCCATTCAACCAACTGCAATCATCGTCAGGCGGACGCGGCCGGCGATCAGGGCGGCGTGCACACGCCTCCACCCCGGTCCCTGCGCGCGGTCCGCGCCACCTGACGAAGACGTGCGGCGTTTCGGGGGCCGCTGTCAGTTTCCGACCAGCGTGGCCACGCTCTGCGGGTCGACATACAGCGAGGTCTTGCCGTTGACCACGCTGAAGTTACCGCCGAACCCGACATTGAGCGTGCTCGAGGTGCTGTATTTGGCGAACTGCGTGGCAGTGCCGGACGGTAGCGTCAGGTCCAGCCGCTGGTGGCCGGTGCTGGTGTTGACCGCTACCACCACCAGCTTGTTGTCCGGGGTGCGGTAGGCGGTCACCGAGACATCGCTATACGGGTGTTCGGTGGCGCCGATGCGCACCGACCCTGGCCGCACGAAGCGTGCGAACTGCGACATCGCATAGCCGCGCTTGCTCACCGCGCCGTTTTCGCTGATCAACCCGTAGCTGCGCCGGATGTACCACCTGATGTAGGCATTGAAATTGGCCGCCATGCTGGCGTGCAGTTCGCTGGCCACTCCCAATGCCGACGGCCATGCGTTGCCATCGGTGTTGTCGGTGTAATGCTCGGTCATCCACACCTGCTTGCCCTTGCTGCGCGCCAAGGCATAGTCGCGCGGCTTTGCGCCATACAGATGGCCGGCCACGATGGAGGTGGCCTGATTGGCCGTGGCGTTGTTGAGGACCGGGTCGGTGATGGAAAAGTTGAACCCCACCGACTCGCTGACGATGACCTTCAGGCTGCCGAACCTGCTGCCTTGGCTCACGAGGTAGTTGACGAAGTCGCTGCCGCTCCAATCGGCCGATTCGTAATCCGGGTGCCAATCCGGCTCGTTCTGCAGGGAAATCGCATACAGCGGCGCGCCCTTGCCCGACATGTAATTGGCGAAATCCAGCAGGTGCTGGGTATAGGCGCCGTAGTAATTGGTCAGCAGCTTGCCGCCATTGGTCAGGCTGTTGTTGGACTTCATGTAGGCCGGCGGGGTCCAGGGGGTTGCGAACACCAGCCCGCCCAGCGCATGCACGCGCGTTGCCGTCGGCACCTGGGTCGCCCAGCCTGAGCTGGAGGGGTCGATGCGCATGCGCAGGATCGACAACCCGATCTGCCCGGTGCCGCTGCCGTAAGCCAGATCCACCTGCGCGGGTGTCAGGTCGTTGATCCAGCCGGCGCCATTCATACCGCCGAACCCGCGCACCGTCTGGTAGGTCTGCGTAGGCGTGATCGTCACCGTCTGCGCGGCGGCGTGGCCCGCCAGCAGCACGGCCATCACGCAGGTGAGCGCGCGCAACATCGACAAGGACTTGTTCATGAGGCTCTCCGGGAAGGGGAATGCCGAGGGCATGCGTACCGACGGCTCGCCGACTATCGACCGCATACATGTCAAGTCAATTTCCGTCATGCCCCTTTGTTGAGTCCGTGACGTAGCACACGCGCCCAGCGCAGCGCAGGGGTGCGCCGATCACACTGCGTTTTGCGCTGCGGCATGTGGAAGCTGGGCACAGGCACCGCTGAGGAACGCGTTCAGTCTAAGAGTCAGCTGCGCGCTGACGCGACGCAAGCACGACATGGCCAGGGCCCCGCCCGGCCTGCACAACACGCGCTGCACGTGGAACAGGCAGTCACCCTTGGGCGCGTCGGCGTGCGCCTGTGCCACGCCATTTCGATCGGACGCAGCGCCGCCACGCATTCGGCTACCAGGCGCACGTCTCGACCCCGCTGTTTATTCCGATGGCTGCCGTACTGCCAGCCCCCTGGCCGGGCGGTATCATGGCGGCCCGCGCGCGGCCTGCCCGCGTTAGCCCTACAGGATCCGCAGCAATGGAAGACCTCCTGATCGTCACCACCGGTGGCACGATCGACAAGATCTACTTCGACGACAAATCGGACTACCAGATCGGCGACCCGCAGATCGGACAGATTCTGAAAGAACTGGGCGTGACGTTTCGTTTTTCGGTGATTCCGATCATCCGCAAGGATTCGCTGCACATCACCGATGCCGACCGCGAACTGATCCGCGCCACCATCGCCGCCCAGCCCACCCGCCACGTGTTGATCACCCACGGCACCGATTCGATGGTGGAAACCGGCAAGGTGCTGCAGACGATCGCCGACAAGACCATCGTGATGACCGGCGCGTTGAATCCGGCGCGTTTTCGCGGCTCGGATGCCGAATTCAATATCGGTTGCGCCGTCGGTGCAGTGCAATCGCTACCGGCAGGCGTGTATATCGCCATGAACGGCCGCATCTGGAATCCGCAAAAGGTGCGCAAGAACGTGGCCGCCAACCGCTTCGAATCGGTCTGAGTGCATGAGCAAGGCCACCCGCGCCACCAAGGCACTGGACGCGGCCGGCGTGGGTTATGTCCTGCATCCTTACGACTACCAGGCCGATGCCGATGCGAAGGGATTGCAGGCCGCACATGCGTTGGGCCTGCAGCCGCATACCGTGTTGAAGACGCTGATGGCATGGGTCGACGACACGCCGGTGTGCGTGGTGATTCCATGCGATCGCCGGGTGTCATTGAAGAAACTGGCCAGCGCTTGCGGCGGCAAGTCGGCACGCATGATGGAGGTGGCCGATGCCGAACGGCGCACCGGCTACAAGGTCGGCGGCATCAGCCCGCTCGGCCAGCAACGACAGGCGCCGGTGCTGGTCGAAATCACCGCGTTGGATGCACCGGCGCTGTGGATCAACGCCGGCCAACGCGGGCTGCTGCTGGAATTGCCCGGCAACCAGCTGATGCAAGCAATCGCCGCACGCGCCTGCGCGCTCTGCGAGTGAACGCGTAGACGCGATGCGCGCAGGCCGGTTGGCATGCGCGTTACGCGTTTGGGACGCGACGCACGCGATGGCTCTGACAGATCGCCTGCGTGAGGTCGATCTTCCACCGATGTCTTCCGCACTGCATGCACCATTGCCGCACCAGAGCACCATGCCGCGTGTCCGGCACGGCAACGCCACGCCGGAACCACTCAATACGCTGCGGTGACACTGACGCCGGAAAAGCCCAGCGTTGCCTTCAAGCGCACGTAATAGACACCCGCGGCCGGCGCGGCCAGCGTGCAGCTGTCGCCATTGCCCGGCAACACGCTGCGGCAGCTGTATGCGGCGTCGGTCGGCAACGCGCCGGCCCGTACCGACAGGTCGGCATTGCCGCTGCCACCGGCGAGCGTGACCTTGAGCGAACGTGTGCCGGCCGGCACGTTGACCTGGTAATACAGCGAATCGGAAAGCGCTGCGCTCAGCCCGGTGCGTGCCACATTCCTGGCCAAGGTGGTCGATTCGATCACCGCCGCCACCGCGCCATCGGCATTCACCAGCCCGGCCCCGCACCCCTGTGTGCAGGCCACCGGCATGGGCCGCGCGCTGGCTTTCAGCAGGGCCTTCACCGTTGCCGGCGTCAGCGGGTTCAGGGCAACCGACTGCATCAGCGCCACCACGCCAGCCACGTGCGGCGCCGCCATCGAGGTGCCGCTATACACCGCATAGGCCGCATTGCCCGGTGCCGTGGTTCCGGTATTGAGCGTGGACACGATCGATTGCCCGGGCGCGGCGATATCCACGCCCTTGCCGAAGTTGGAGAAGCTGGCCTTGGCGCCGGCCGAGGTGGTGGCCGCCACGGCGATGACGTTGGCGCAATTGGCCGGCACGCTGGTGGAGACGTCCAGATTGCTGTTGCCGGCGGCCACGACCACCGCGCTGCCGCGCGTGACGGCTGCGGCGATGGCGTTGTTCAACGTCGCCGAACAGGTGCCCGCGCCACCCAACGACAGATTGATCACCGTGGCCGGATTCGGGTTGGTCGGCACGCCGCTGACCTTGCCGCCGGACGCCCACACGATCGCATCGGCGATATCGGACATGTAGCCGCCGCAGCGGCCCAGCACCCGCAACGGCAGGATCTTGGCGTTGAACGCGGTACCGACCACGCCCACCGCGTTGTTGCCCACCGCCGCCACGATGCCGGCCACGTGCGTGCCATGCCAGCTGGAATTGGACGCCGACGCACCAGGCCCGCATTCGTTGGCCGCGGCCCAGTCGCCTTGGTCGGCGGCGTTCGCATCGCGCGCAGTGCCATCGCGCGCCGTGGCCGGATCAACGATGAAGTCGTAGCCGGGCAGCACGTTGGCTGCCAGGTCCGGATGATTGGTGATGCCGGTGTCGATCACCGCCACCACGATGCCCTTGCCGGTGGAACGGTCCCAGGCCGGACGGATATTGAGGCTGGCGGCGGTCGCGCCCATCGCCCACTGCTGCGGCACGCCCGGGTCGTTGGGAACCAGCAATGGCCGCATCAGGGTGTCCACTTCCACGCGTTTGACCGCCGGGTCGGCGGCCAGGCGCCGCATCAGGCTTTCCGAATCCACGCGGTCCAGCTTGCGGTCAGCCACCAGCAACATCGGCCCGCCACTGAGCCGGCGCGTGGCCGACAGGCCCAGCGCTTTCCCGCGCGCCTACGGCGCGGCACGCGCGATCTCAGCCCATGGCGCAGACAACCCGGTCGCCCGGCTGCTACCGACGCTGTTCTTGTAGCTGACGATGAAGCGCTGATGGGTGCTGCTGGAATTCAGCCCTTGCAGACTGACCTCGCCAGCGGCGGCATGAAACGTGCATGACAACGCACAGACGAATGCAACGCGGCGCAGTGCGCCCACTGAGTGATACGGCATGACCTCATCCCTCCCCAAGGATCTTGCAACCCGGTTGGCAACGCGCTGACGCCACTGCGTTGCGCCGTGCCCGATGCGCGTGCATGCAGAGGTTGCATGCCTCACGTGGGCTGGCTATCGGCGTGCGACCGGGCGCGCTGAAGCGGCCGTGCCACGCTGGCACGCGCTTCATTCAGCCAGCGCTGGCGGCCCTGGCCGGCGGTGCGGCAATTGCCGCTTCCCAAACGCACACTGCCCCGCTCAGAGCGGGGCAGTGCAGGTTTCCAAACCACCGACACGGGTGTCGGAGAAGACCCGACGCATTGCCGGCATCGCGCCGGCAGCGCGGTCGTCGTCGGCGCAGGTTTACGGGGTCTGGCTGACCGCGCCGGCCGCGTTGACGATGCCCGCGCCGCAGCCGCCCGAGCAGGCGCCCGGCAGCGGACGTGCGGTGTTCTTCAGCAGCGTTTCTACCGCCGCAGGGGTCAGCGGACGGCTGGCGACCGACTGCACCAGCGCCACCACGCCGGCCACGTGCGGGGCCGCCATCGAGGTGCCGTTGTAGCTGGCGTAGCTGGCCGAACCCGGCGTGGTGGTGCCGCTGTTCAAGGTCGACAGGATCGCCGAACCCGGCGCGGAGATATCGATGCCGGTGCCATAGTTGGAGAAGCTCGAACGCGCGCCGGTCGAAGTGATCGATGCCACCGAAATCACGTTGGCGCAGCTGGCCGGAGTGAAGTTGGCCACGTTGGCATTGCTGTTGCCGGCCGCCACCACCACGGTGGTGCCGCGCGACACCGCGCTGTTGATCGCGTTCTGGTAACTGCTCGAGCAGCTGCCACTGCCGCCCAGCGACATATTGATCACTTCGGCCGGGTTGGCATTGGCCGGCACGCCGGACACGGTGCCGCCCGAGGCCCACACGATCGCATCGACGATGTCGGAGGTGGCGCCGCCGCAGGCACCCAACGCACGGATCGGCACGATGCGGGCGTTGAATGCGGTGCCGGCCACGCCGGTGCTGTTGTTGGTGACCGCCGCGATGGTGCCGGCGACGTGGGTGCCGTGCCAGCTGGAATTGGCGGCCGGCGAACCGGAGAAGCACTGGTTGGCCGTGGTCCAGTCGCCCTGGTCGGCCGGGTTGCTGTCGCGCCCGTTGTTGTCGCGTGCACGCGTGGCATCGCTGATGAAGTCGTAGCCCGGCAGCACGTTGGCGTTGAGATCCGGATGACTGGTGATGCCGGTGTCGATCACGGCCACCACCACGCCGGTACCGGTGGCGGTGTCCCAGGCCGGGCGCACGTTGATGCTGGAGGAAGAGGTGCCGAAGCCCCACTGTTCGGACAGGCGCGTGTCGTTGGGGGTCAGCACCGGGTACATGATCTGGTCGACTTCCACGTAGTCCACGCTGGGGTCGGCGGCGATGCGGCGCATCAGGGTTTCGGCGTCGGCGCGGTCCAGGCCACGGTCGGTCTTGAGCACTTCCGAACCCAACGCCGTGCGGCGCACGTGGTTCAGGCCCAGCGCACGGCCGGCGCGTGCCGGCATTGCACCGGCCACGGAATTGAGCGATGCGCGCATCGAGGTCGGGCTGACCGCCGCACTGGAACCGTCTTTGTATTTGACGATGAAGCGGTCCAGGGTGGGCTGCGAATCCAACCCGGACAGATTGACCTGACCGGCGAACGCCGGCACGGCCAGCAGCGAGGTCAGCGCAGAAACACCCAGGACTACCAGCGCGCGCGTGGGCGCACGACGTTGCGACACATTGGACATCGATCGTTCCTTATTGGAGAGGTGCCGCAGCTGCGGCGGGAGGGCCGGCCCGTTGCCGCACGCTGCGGTTCGGAGCCGGAAACTGCACGGGCGCCAGGCCCGTCGGAGCGACTGACCGGTGTCCATTCCGGCCAAGCGGCAACACGTCGCCTGCGCCTGCCGAAACGGCAGACCTGGGCGAGGTATCGCAGATGGGGTGAAGTCAAGAAGCGCGTTCCCTGGCGGCCATGCCAGGGAACGCGTGCAGCGGTCCAGCGTGTCAGTAGCTGGCGGTCAGGGTCACGCCGGAGAACGTGCTGTACGCCTTGATCCGCACGTAATAAGTCCCCGACGGCGAGGTGATGCTGCAGGTTTCGGCGTTGCCATCGAGATACGGACGGCAGGCATAGACGGTGTCGGTGGGCGCGCTACCGGCCCGCACGTACAGGTCTGCATCGCCGCTGCCGCCGCTGGTGGCCACCGTCAGCGTGCCGCTGCCGGCCGGCACCGTAATGGTGTAGTTCAACTCCGCGCCGGTGGCTGCGCCCAGGCCGGTCACCGGCGTGCCGTTGGTCAAGGTGTTGCCGGTTCCGCCACCACCACCACCGCCACTGCTGCCGGCGATGGCCGCCGTTACTGCCGCATCGGCATCGACGATGCCCGCACCGCAACCGCCCGAACAGGCTCCCGGCAAGGCGCGGGCGGTGTTCTTCAGCAGCGTTTCCACTGCGGCAGGCGTTAACGTGGTGGGCGCCACCGATTGCACCAGGGCCACAACGCCGGCCACGTGCGGCGCCGCCATCGAGGTGCCGTTGTACGAAGCGTAGCTGGCGTTGCCCGGCGTGGTGGTACCGCTGTTGAGCGTGGACAAGATGCCCGACCCTGGCGCGGAAACGTCGATCCCGCTGCCGTAGTTGGAATAGCTGGCCTTGGCACCGGCCGAGGTCGTGGCCGCCACCGCGATCACATTGGCGCAGTTGGCCGGCAACGAACCGGACACGTTGGCGGCACTGTTGCCGGCCGCCACGACCACCGTGGTACCGCGCGAGACTGCGCCGTTGATTGCGCTCTGCATCGTGGACGAACAGGTGCCACCGCCGCCCAGCGACATGTTGATGACTTCGGCGGCGTTGGGATTGGCCGGCACACCGCTCACGGTGCCACCGGAAGCCCAGATGATGGCATCGGCAATGTCCGACAGCGAACCACCGCAACGGCCGAGCACGCGGACCGGCACCACCTTGGCATTGAACGCGGTGCCGGCCACGCCGGTGGTGTTGTTGGTCACCGCCGCCACCGTGCCGGCGACATGGGTCCCGTGCCAGCTGGAATTGGACGTGGTGCACCCACTGGTGGAGTTCCAGTCGCCTTCGTCGGCAGGATTGTTGTCGCGCCCGTTGCCGTCGCGCGCGGCGGTGGCATCGCTGATGAAGTCGTAGCCGGGCAGGATGTTGGCGTCGAGGTCGGGATGGCTGACGATGCCGGTGTCGATCACCGCAACCACGACGTTGGCACCGGTGGATTTGTCCCAGGCCGGGCGGATGTTGAGCCCGGCGTTGGTGGTGCCGAAGGCCCACTGCTCGGACAGGCGGCTGTCGTTGGGGGTCAGCGTGGGGTACAGCATCTGGTCCACTTCCACGCTTTGCACGTTGGGGTCGGCAGCCAGCTGGCGCATCAGGGTTTCGGCTTCGGCGCGATCCAGCGCGCGGTCGGCCTGAACCAGCTCCGGTCCCACTGCCAGGCGACGCACGCTGTTCAGGCCCAACGGCTTGCCGGCCTTGGCCGGCAACGCACGTGCAGCGGTGCGCAACGAGGTCGTCAACACACTGGGGCTGCTCAGGGCGCTACTGCCGTCCTTGTAGGTCACGATGAACTTCTGGTGGGTCTGCGCGGTGGCCAGGCCACCCAGGTAGACATCGCCGGCGAACGCCGGCGTTGCCAGCAGCAGCGAGGTCAGTGCCGAAGCACCCAGGATGCAGAGCGCTCGGTGGCGCGGACGAAACGACGCATTAGACATCGAATTCCCTTCCAGTCAAGAGAACCGCCGAAGCGGTAGTTCCGAAACCGTCGCGATGGCGACTGGCCCAGTGCCCCGGACCGCCCATGTTATCGATCCGTTCAGCGAACCTATCCCAAAGAAACCGAACTGGACAATACGGAGTTGGTAATTTTCGAAATTAAAATGTCATTGTGCGATTTGAATCACATACGACTCATGCTGAATTCGACCGGTTCACGGTCGAAAAATGGTCTTTTTGCTGTTGCGCAAACAAAAAAGCCCCCGTGCTGACACACGGAGGCCGTTGTTTGACGAACTATGTCTGCTTACGACAAACGCACCAACCAACCGTGGCGGTCCGGCACGCGGCCGTACTGGATATCGGTCAGTTCCTGGCGCAGCGACATGGTCACCTCGCCCGCGGGCGCGGACAGATCGCCCACCGCGAACCCCTCGCCCTTCAGCTCGCCGATGGGGGTCACCACCGCCGCGGTACCGCAGGCGAACACCTCGGTGATCTCGCCCGACGCCACGCCCTGCTTCCACTCGTCGATCGCGACCTTGCGCTCGATCACCTGCATGCCACGGTTGCGGGCCAGTTGCAGGATGCTGTCGCGGGTGATGCCTTCCAGGATGCTGCCGGACAGTTCTGGGGTCACCAACGTGCCGTCCTTGTAGACCAGGAACACGTTCATGCCGCCGAGTTCTTCGATGTACTTGCCTTCCACCGGGTCTAGGAACAACACCTGCGAGCAGCCCTGGGCATAGGCCTTCTGCTGCGGCAACAACGACGCGGCGTAGTTGCCGCCACACTTGGCCGCGCCGGTGCCGCCCTTGGCCGCACGTGCGTATTCGGTGGACAACCAGATCGACACCGGCGCCACGCCCTTGGCGAAATACGGGCCGGCCGGGCTGGCGATCACGTAATAGGAGGCCTTGTGCGCCGCACGCACGCCCAGGAAGGCCTCATCGGCAATCATGAACGGGCGGAAATACAGGCTGGTCTCCGGCGCCGACGGCACCCAACCGCTATCCACGGCCACCAGCTGGCGCAGCGATTCGACGAACAGGTCCACCGGCAATTCCGGCAGCGCCAGACGGCGCGCCGACCGCTGCAGGCGCTCGCCGTTGGCTTGCGGACGAAAGGTCCAGATCGAACCGTCGGCGTGCCGGTAGGCCTTGATGCCTTCGAAGATCTCCTGGCCGTAATGCAGCACCGACGCTGCCGGATCCAGCTGCAGCGGGCCGTACGCGCGCACTTGCGCGTCGTGCCAGCCCTGCTCGTTGTTCCAGGAGATGGCGACCATGTGGTCGGTGAAATGCAGCCCGAAGCCGGGTGCGGCCAGGATCACGGACAGTTCGTCGGCGCTGCGCGGCGACGGAGAACGGGTGGAAGCGAAGGACACGGACACCGGGAGATTCCTGTATGGCGGGCGAAAGGACGCAGCGCCACATCGTGGACATGGCGCGTGACGATCAGAGCATGCCGGTCTCGAGACGGGCCGCTTCGGACATCATATGCCGGCCCCACGGCGGGTCGAACACCAGCTCGACGTCGGCCTCGGCGATGGTCGGGATCATTTCGACCTTGCTGCGCACATCGTCGACCAGGATTTCGCCCATCCCGCAACCGGGCGCGGTCAAGGTCATCTTGACGTCGACCCGGCGCTGATCGTCTTCCTCGCGATGGCTGACCACCGCTTCGTAGACCAGGCCCAGATCGACGATATTGAATGGAATCTCCGGGTCGAAACAGGTGCGCAGCTGCTGCCACACCAGCGCTTCCACCTCTTCGTCGCTGGCATTGGCGGGCAATTCCAGCCCCGGCGGGGCCTCCTTGCCGATCGCATCGCCATCCTTGCCGGCAATGCGGAACAGATTGCCTTCGACGAAGACGGTATAGCTGCCACCCAGCGCCTGGGTGATATAGCCGTAACTGCCGGCGGGCAGGGTCACCGAATCGCCCTGCGGCACCATGACGGCATCGCAATCGCGTTCGAACTGGACGGGTTCGCTGCTACGGGAATACATGGGCTGGATATGGGGCCGCGCAGGTCGCGCGCAAGTCGGCCATTCTAGCCGACCGCGACGCCACCGCCGCCGGCCACCGCGCCAGCCGGGAACGACGCTGCATTCCATCAGCCGCACCGTCGTGGTGTGGTGTGCGTCGCAAAGGCCGGCGCGCGCTCTATCATGTGCGCACTGTCAGGAGCTCCAATGCCGCCCACCACCGCGTCCGCCAGAACGGCCCACTGGCTCTGGCCCCCGCTCCTGTTGCTGGGATGCGTCACCGCCCTCATCGCCTGGTTGCTCATCGCCCTGGCCCTGGGCAACCAGGCCGGCTGGATGGCCGTGGTCGCCGCGCTGGAGATCGTCTGGATGTTGCGCCTGGGCACGCTGCCTGCAGGCCGCCTGCGCATCGGCGTGGCCCTGGTGGCGACGGCGCTGATCATCGCGGGCGCCAACTGGGGCATCGCCTCGGCCCAACTGGGCGGACCGCTCGGCCTGGACCCGTGGACCTCGGCACAGAAGATGGGCGCCGGCCTGGCCTGGACCTTGCTGCAACTGGCCAACAACGGCTTCGACCTGCTGTGCTACGCCACCGCGCTGGTGCTGGCGTGGTGGACGGCGCGCTGAGTCGGCACGATGACAGGGCCCCTAGCCGATTGCCGGACCGTTGGCGTGTCAGTGGAACGACTGGGCTTGGCCATCTGTACCAAATTGCGCATCGCGACGAGCGCAGGCCGGCTGTTGAGGGAGGGATCGGCACTGGTGGAGGCGCCGGCCAAACGCTGTCGAGCGGGTCGGCGATGGAACGCAACGCAATCCTGACGATTGACCTCAATGTCCGAGGCCACTAGCGTCGCCGCCACGCCAGCGCACAACGGACGCT
This sequence comes from Xanthomonas sp. NCPPB 3569, assembly GCF_041475645.2. Taxonomy (NCBI): domain Bacteria; kingdom Pseudomonadati; phylum Pseudomonadota; class Gammaproteobacteria; order Lysobacterales; family Lysobacteraceae; genus Xanthomonas; species Xanthomonas sp. NCPPB 3569. Next base: position 1,176,487 of record NZ_CM192969.1, on the reverse strand, counting down.
TCAGGATCGCGCGCACCCTCTAAGCCTTGCTCGCCACTCTTGCTCTGGGCGCATGCGCCCATACGGCGGCCACTCCAGCCCCGGCAACCGTCACGGAGACACTTGCCATGCGTTCCGCCTGGCAAGCCCACCGTGGGGCTTGCTCGGCAGTGCAGACGTTCGTGACTTATCCCTGCCAGGCGGCGTCTTGCTGGACTTGAACGTCTACAACATTCGCTCGGTGACCACCTAGCCCCGCCGCGTTTCCCGCACCTAGCGCCACTGCGACACATCCCAGCGCTTTTCCACCGTGGTGTCGGCATGCCCCAGCACCATCATCGCCCCGGTCAGCACGATGCCGTGGACGAAGTTGGGCCGGACATCAGTGGCGTATGCCGCATCACCGGCACCGGCGAGATGATCACGTGGCCGGCGATGGCCGCCAGCATGAAGATGTACAACGCTACGAATCCGTCGCTCATCGTCGCTGGCTCCACTGACCGGTGCGGCCCGCCGATCGTACCCACGCCACGTCCGTGCGGGCGCCTGTCAACCGAATCCGCGCTCGTTCGTTGACGTCGTATCGTCTCCGCGGAAGCTACGCTGTGCTGGTGGGAACTCCTTTCGATCCGCAAGCTACAACCGCATCGACCGCCACCGCGCCGGTGTCGCTGGATGCCTTTCTGGCCGGCATCGGGCCGCGTGCCTTCCGTTTTGCCGAGGCCGGCTTGCGGCACCGCGAAGATGCGCTGGACGCCGTGCAGGACGCCATGGTGAAGCTGCTGGGCTACCGCGAACGGCCGGCCGACGAATGGACGCCGCTGTTCTGGAGCATCCTGCGCAGCCGCATCATCGACCTGCAGCGGCGACGCAGCTTTCGCCTGAAGTTTTGGGCACCGACCGAGCGCGCCGACGACGAAGGCCCGATCGACTGGGCCGACCCCGGTACCGGGCCGGTCGACGAACAGCAGCATCAACAGGCCTACCAACGGCTGGTCGATGCATTGCGCACGTTGCCGGCGCGCCAGCGCGAAGCCTTCACCCTGCGCGTGCTCGAAGACCTGGACGTGGCCACCACCGCCAAGGCGATGGGCTGCTCCGAAGGCTCGGTCAAAACCCACCTGTCGCGCGCGCGCGACGCGTTGCAAAAACAGTTCGAGGATTTCCTGTGAACCACTCCCACGACACCGCCCGGCTGGATGCGCAGCTGCGCCAGCTGCATGCCACCGCGCTGACCAGCCTGCCGCCGCAGACACTGGCACGCCTGCGCCAGGCCCGCCGCGCCTCGGCACCCACGCGCAGCCGACGTGGCTACTGGTTGCTGGCCACCGCATGCTCGGGCTTGCTGGCGATCGGCATCGGCCTGCAGCTGCATCCGAGCCAAAGCGACTCATCTGGCGCCGCGCCGACCTCGCCGGTTGCCAGTACCAGCGCCACCACCGAGACAGACGACCTGCTGGCCCAGAACCCGGACCTGTATGTCTGGCTCGGCTCCGACACCGCCCTGGCCATGGAATAAGCACGATGACCCACACCACCCGCCTGCTGTTGACCCTGTTGCTGTGCGCCGGGCCATGCGCCTCCACGCTGGCTCAGGACGGCCCGCCCGGACCTCCGCCCCCGGGTCCGCCCATGGACGCGCCTGGCCCACGCGGCCAGGGCCCGCGCGACGAGACGCCCATGCCCGAGTGGGACCAACTGACCAAGCAGCAGCGCCAGGTCATGATCGATGCGCTGCGCGAGCGCTGGAACGACGTGCCCGAAGAACGCCCCAGGATGTACCGGCACGCGCGCCGCTGGCTGGACATGACGCCCGAGCAGCGCAAGCAGGCCAAGGCCGGCATGGACCGCTTCCGCAACATGAGTCCGGAGCAACGCCGCGAGGCCAAGGCCTTGTTCGACCGCATGCGCACGCTCAACCCGCAACAGCGCAACGAACTGCAGCAACGCTGGCAGAAGATGAGCCCGGCCGAACGCAGCGCTTGGTTGCGCGAGCATCCACCGGTCGAGGACTGACGATTACCAGGAGTGCGCAGCGGAGCCGGCGGAAGATTGCGCTTGCTCAAGCGCCGCGCAGGGCTGCAATGCGCGGTGGACATTGATCAGCCGTCGCGCTTGGCAACTTGCAGCATGCCAAGGCCAGCCACTGCAGCGACGCGCAAACTGCGCACCCCGAATACCCATACGCGAGGCCGCAGACGTTTTGTAGCGCACGCAGCGACAGGACGTCGCAGCAAACGGCACGCACGCCAGCACCGGTACTCGCATCGATGGCCTTGCTGCGTCGCTCATTGCAACGACAATGACGAAATGCCTGGCCGCGCCAAACCTCAACCGGCCCGGAACGGCGCTCTTCAGCGCCGGGCCGACGATGGGTCGTGATGCGCAGCGCGCTGCCCTTGCTGGATTGCGTGCACCGAACTTTCTGCGACGCCTAAGGAAACTCTGAACAATCCATCGTGATCTGCCACAATCGATCAACGACCCGAGTAGACGATTTCGATGCAGCTGACCTTCGGCGACGCGGAGTACAACGGCAAGCGCAAGCGGACGCGGCGTGAGGTGTTCTTGGCCGAGATGGACCAGGTCGTGCCGTGGAAGGACCTGCTGGCGCTGATCGAGCCGCACTACCCGAAGTCGGGGCAGCCGGGGCGACAGCCGTATCGGCTGGAGACCATGCTGCGCATCCACTTTTTGCAGCAGTGGTATGCACTGAGCGATCCATCGGCGGAAGAAGCGCTGTACGACACGGTGTCGATGCGCCGTTTCGCCAAGATCGGCGGGCTGGATGAGGTGCCGGACGAGACGACGATTCTCAACTTCCGCCATCTGTTGGAGCAGCACGATTTGGCGCGCAAGCTGTTCAATCGGGTCAACGCGCACCTGTCGCGCAAGGGGCAGAGCTTGCGCGGCGGGACGATCGTGGACGCCACGATCATCGCTGCGCCCAGCTCGACCAAGAACAAGGATGGCGAGCGCGATCCGGAGATGCACCAAACCAAGAAGGGCAACCAGTACTACTTCGGGATGAAGGCGCACATCGGGGTGGACGATGACTCCGGGCTGGTGCACCACGTGGAGTGCACGGCGGCCAACGTGGCCGATATCACACAAGCGCACAAGCTGCTGCACGGCAAGGAGGACACGCTGTGCGCGGACAGCGGCTACACCGGGCTTGAGAAACGCGAGGAGATGAAGCGCAAGCGCAAACTGCGCTACCTGATCGCGGAGAAGCCCTCGAAGCTGAAGCAGATTAAGAACAAGCGCGAACTGAAGTTGGCCAAGCGCTGGGAGCACACAAAAGCCAGCCTGCGTGCAAAGGTGGAACACCCGTTTCGGGTGATCAAGCGCCAGTTTGGCTACGTCAGGTGCGCTATCGCGGTTTGGCGAAGAACACCGCACAGATGCTGATGCTGTTTGCGCTGTCGAATCTGTGGCTGAAGCGCAAAGAGTTCATTACCGCCGCGGGGTAGGTGCGCCCGTAATCGGGACGATACCCCGAAAAAGCGCCAAAAACGGCGAAAAACCGAGGATCTGAGCGCGGTCACCGCGACCGATATGGCTTACCACATCCTCCGATCGCGTTGTTCAGACCTTCCCTAAGCGGCGGTCGCTGCCGGCGCCGAATAGCGCGTCTTGGCCAGCAACTCATCGTCCCGGCCGAGCGTCAACGCACCGTCCGTATCGCCAACACTTTGCACAGCGCATGGTGCCGGCGGCGGTGATGGGCATCGGAAAGAAACGCGGCGCCAGTTGCGCGGCACTCCGTACCGCCTTGTCACTCGCCATGCCTGCCTGCGAGCGCAACACATCCATCGATTGTGCGAGTGCGGTGCGCGGCAGGCGCTCCAGTGGAAACGCAATCAATTGCCGCGTGGCAAATGCCTGGGCGCGCCGGATCCGTGTCCGGCGCCAGCGCATACCGATCACCGCCGTGTGCGGTTTGCAGCGAAGCAATGTGTCGGTAGAGGGCGCCTGCACGCACAGCACCATCTCGGCCTGCGCCATGGCGCCGGCGCAGGCAGGCTGCGCACCGGCCTGCAGGTACGCGGCATCGTGCATGCTGCTGGCCCGGCCGGCCCCGGCTCGATCCACACGGCGGCACCGGGCGCGGCCAGTTTCCTGACCGTTTCCGGCGTCGCGGCCACGCGGCGTGCCAGCGGCCCGTTCTTTCAGCACCAGCACCTGCACAGCCATGCGTTGCTCAGGTCTTGCGCCCAGTCGCGGCGATGCCAGGCAGAGCGCGGTGCGCCTGCCGGTGGTACCGGACGACGCCCGCGCAGCGCGCGCGTTCCAATCGTCTACGCCCCCGGCAGCGACAACTGCGTGTAGGACTGCTCAGTGCACCGTGCTGTTGTTCTGCAACGGATCCAGGCGATCGATCACGCCCTGCATCGCGCTGTCGAAAGCGCCGTCGTTGATGTGCTCGCGCAGGCGGCCCAGGCGTACCATCACCGCCAGTTCTTCCGGCGAAGCGACACAGAAACGCACGCCGCGTCGATTGACGAACAGCAGGCGCTGCGAAATCGGGCTCACCCACGACAGCTTGCCTGCCTGCACCTTGCCGTCCTTGTCGACAAAATCCAGCCACGTGCCGATATCCATTGCGCGGAAACGTTCGGCATCGGCACTGTCGATGCTTTGCGCGACCGCTTCGGCACCCAGCACCACACTGACGCTTTCCGCAGCCGGTGGCGGCAGATTGACCTGCGGCAGTTCCGGCAGGGCTTTTTCCAGTTCTGGGCGCGCTTCGGCGATCGCCTGCAAGGTGTCGTGCAAGGCGGTGATCGCCACCACCACCGCATCCCCGTGCAGGCCCACGCTGGCGAACACGCGATGCAGCGCCGGCTGCCAGACCTGCAGCCATGGCTTGCCGACGATATGACGGCGCGCTTCTGCCAGTTCTTCCAGCACGCCGTCGGCCAGCGCCAGGGCCTCGATAGTGCCGGGACCTTCCTCGCCGTCGCGCAGGATCGCCATGGTCAGGTGATGCAGCCACGGCTGGCGCAGGAAGTCGTCCACCGCCTTGGGCAGGCCCGCGTCTTCGGGCGCACGCTGCTCCAGTTCCAACAGCGCGCGGCTGCGCGCCAGCTCGAGCTTTTCCTGCCCGCGCTGGGTTTCGGTGGCACGACGCTCGGCAATTTCCACCCGGCGCCGGTGCTGCGAAAGGAAGTCGCGGAATTCTTCTTCCAGGGTGAGGAAGATCGCCAGGTTTTCGTTGAATTCGGCCACTAGGCGGTCGACGATTTCTTCCACCTTGCCCATCAGCACGCGCTCGGCAGCGCTGTCGCCGTTGTTGCCTTCGCAGGCCTCAGCCAGCGAGTTGAGCAGGCGCCGCGCGGGATGGGTCTTCTGCACAAACATCTTGCGGTCCAGCAGCGCGACCTTGACGAACGGCACGACCAGGCGGCCGATCATTTCGCGCGAACGATTTTCCAGATCGCGCTCGTCCAGCATCACGTCGAACAGCATGCCGACCAGGTCGATGGCGTCTTCGTCCATCGGGTCGAGTTTTGCGGTAGCCGGGTCCACGCCCAGGCGCGTGGCGCTGGAAAGCACCTCGTTCTTCAAGCGCTGCGCAAGCGATTCGGTGTCGTCGCCGATGGCCGCCTGCAGCGTCGCGCTGGGTGTGGCCTGCAACAGCGACAGCACCGACATCATTTCGCGCTGGCTCAACGGGCGTTGCTGCCCAACCGCGACGGTGGCGGCAGAAGCGGCGGTGTCGCGCACGCTGCGGGTCTGTTGCAGCAACTCGTGCAGCGCCTCGAGCAGCATGCCCTGGCTACCGCCGGGATGGTCGGCCCCACCGTCCATGCCGCCAGCCCCGCCACCGTCGGCATGCCCGCGTTGCGTCGCGGCCTGCATGCGGCCGCGGCTGTGCGCCCAACGGTCGAGAAAACGGTTGGCCCAGGCCGGTGCGTACTGATCACCCTGATCGTCGCCGCCCATCTCGGCATGAGCGCCCTGCGCCTCTGCCTGGCCGCGCTCTTCCGGCGTTTCGCCCCGCGGCTGCATGCGCGGCGGCGCGCGCTTGGCTTGCGAAATTTCCGGCATCACCCCGGCCTTGGCCAGGGTTTCGTCCAGGCGTGCGTACAACTTGCCGATCGGCTCGGCCAGATCGCGTTCGCACAGCTTGATCAGCACCAGTCGCACTTCCGGCGCCAGGTCGCAGGTGGCGAAGGCTTCGTGGATCGCCACGCCCAGATGTTCGGGGCCAATCGGGTTGGTATCGGCCATCAGCTCCAGCCCGCCGGCAATCCAGCCCAGGCGGCGGTCCACCCGCGCCAGCACCTGTTTGAAATCGCGCAACAGCACCGTGGCCAGATTGCGCACTGCCAGCCGCGATTCGAGCACGTGCTCGGGCACCAGACTCAGCGGGCCGGCGCCCATGTCGCCGGCCAGCACCACTTCGGCCGACAACGGCGTGCCGAGCACCAACGCCTGCCAGCCGTCTTCCAGCTGTTGACGGAACTGGCGTGCAACGTCTTCGCGCTTGCGGCGCAATTCGCGCATGCCATCGAGAAACAGCAACTGTGACGCGCCAGCGGATTCGGCACGGTCGAACAGCACATCGTCGAAATGCGCGACTGCAGCAGCAAAAACCTGCGCGAGCGCCGGCACGAACACGTCGTGCGCCTGCTCGAGCAAGCGTTGGTCACGGCCCGGATGTCCCGACGGACTGGGCTGAAAAGTCATGCGCAAAGGCTCCCCGCCTCTGCAGGCGTGAAAATTTCAAAACGAGAAGAAACAGACGCGGCCCCAAATTCCGCCCGTGCATGGTAGGCGGTTCGCGCATCCGTTAAGTGTGACATGTTACTCACTTTACTCGTGACCGCCCAGGGTTTGCGTGCCAAGCGGCCATCCTAGCTCGCAACGTCGCGGTGGAGCTTGCCGGCGGTCATTCTGCGCGTGCGGGTGTTAAGCCTTCAGCTTCGCGGACGCTTCCGGACCATCCGCCAAGCATTGCATCGCGCCATGGAAGATATCGCCATCGCGTTGCAGGCGCAGGCGTTCCAGCAGCATCGGCATCGCCAGCTCCGCCGGTGAGGCGAGGCACCGCCGCCCACGCCGCCGGTCGCCGACCACCAGGCGCCGGAGATCGGGCTGATCCCAGACGGCTTGCCCGCAACAATCCGCGGCCCGCGCGGTGGATGAAATCCAGATGGGTGCGGGTACGGAAGGTGGATCGCGGCAGAGCCACGGCCCCACCGGCCACGCTGCAGCGATCGTTGGGAAGCGGCCGTCTATAATTCGATACCTCGTTGCCCCGACCCGGATCTATGCACGCACCGTATTCGCTCCAGGCGCTGGACGCGCGCCGTTCGGTTCCCTCCAAACAACTCGGCGCGCCCGGGCCGGATGAAGACACCTTGCTGCGCATGCTTACCTCGGCGGTGCGCGTGCCCGACCACGGCAAACTGGTGCCGTTCCGCTTTCTGCGCATCAGCGGTGCCGCGCGCGCTGCGCTGGGTGAGTTCCTCGCCGAGCGCACCCTGGCCGCCGACCCGCTGGCATCGCCGGCCACCCTTGCCAAGGAACGTGGACGCTTCAGCGACGCACCGGTGGTGATCGTGGTGATCGCCTCGCTGCGCCCGGAGCACAAGGTACCCGTGCAGGAGCAACTGCTCACCGCCGGCTGCGTCTGTTTCGCGTTGCTACAGGCTGCCCAGGCGCACGGCTTCGGCGCGCAGTGGTTGAGCGCGTGGATGGCCTACGACCCGGCGGTGACGGGCTACCTGGGCCTGCAAGACAACGAACGCATCGCCGGCTTCATCCATATCGGCACGCCGCGCATGCAGGTGCCCGAACGCGAGCGCCCGGACCCGCGTGCGTTGCTGCGCGACTGGACGCCGTGACCACACCGACCAACCCGCTCGACGCTGCGCCGCTGGCCATCCAGCGCCCGTCCCCGCTGTATCTGGTGGATGCCAGCCTGTACGTGTTCCGTGCCTGGCACTCCATCCCGGACGAATTCCAGGATGCGCAGGGGTGGCCCACCAATGCGGTGCACGGCTTTGCGCGGTTTCTGCTGGACCTGCTCGAACGCGAAGATCCGCAGCACATCACCATCGCCTTTGACGAAGCCCTGGACAGCTGCTTCCGGCATGCGATCTACCCGGCCTACAAAGGCAACCGCACGCCCGCGCCGGATGCGTTGCGACGCCAGTTCGCGCATTGCAAGGCGCTGTGCGCAGCACTCGGGCTGAGCGTGCTGGCCCACCGCGATTACGAGGCCGACGACCTGATCGGCAGCGCGCTGCACAGCGTGCGGGCGCACGGCTTGCGCGGGGTGATCGTGTCGGCCGACAAGGACTTGTCGCAGTTATTGCTCGAGCATGACGAGCAGTGGGACTACGCGCGCAACCAGCGCTGGGGCATGGATGGGGTCAAGGCGCGCCACGGCGTACATGCGCACCAGATCGCCGACTACCTGGCGTTATGCGGCGATGCCATCGACAACATTCCCGGCGTGACCGGCATCGGCGCCAAATCGGCGGCCGTGCTGCTGGCGCACTTCGGCAGCCTGGATGCGCTGCTGGAGCGCATCGACGAAATTCCCTTCCTGCGCCTGCGCGGCGCGGCGCAAATGGCGGTGCGGCTGCGCGAACAGCGCGAACACGCATTGCTGTGGCGTCAGCTCACCACCATCGCGCTCGACGCGCCGCTGGCGCTCACCGAGGCCGGCTTCACGCGTGCCCACGCCGATGCGGACATGCTCGCCGGGTTGTGCGAAAGCCTGCGCTTCGGCCCGCTCACCCGGCGCCGCCTGTTGGCCGCCAGCACCGGCGCCCCCGCACCGTTTCCTCCCGTCTCCCTGGCACAAGGTCCCCGCCCATGAACCGACCCGACACCCCGCCCACCGTGGTCTACGAAGGCAAGTACCAGCGCATGGTCGTGCGTGGCACCTGGGAGTATTCCGAACGTGTGCATGCCGGCGGCCTGGCGGCGATCATCGTGGCGGTAACGCCGGATGATGCGATGTTGTTCGTCGAACAGTTCCGCGTGCCGCTGCAGGCGCGCACCATCGAAATGCCGGCCGGGCTGGTGGGCGATGTGCATGCCGATGAATCGATCGAGCTGTCGGCCATCCGCGAACTGGAAGAAGAAACCGGCTGGACCGCCGAGCATGCCGAAGTGCTGATGATCGGCCCCACCTCGGCCGGCGCCAGCAGCGAGAGGATCGCCTTCGTGCGTGCCACCGGTCTGCGCAAGGTCGGCGACGGCGGCGGCGATGCCAGCGAGGACATCACCGTGCACGCAATCCCGCGCGCGCAGGTCGGCGCCTGGCTGGTGCAGAAGATGGCCGAGGGCTATCAGATGGACCCCAAGCTTTGGGCCGGCCTGTATCTGGCCGATCATGCATTGGACGGCACCCCGCGTGGCTGACGCAGCCATCGAACCATTGCTCGGCGCCGACGATCCGGCGCCGTTCGCCGTGTACAACGCGCAGGCCGCCTCGCCGTGGCTGTTGATCGCCGACCACGCCGGCCAACGCGTGCCGGCGCGGCTGGCCGACCTGGGGCTGCCGCAGTTCGAGCTGGACCGCCATATCGGCTGGGATATCGGCATTGCGCAGATCACCCAGCGGCTGGCCGAGGCGCTGGATGCGTTCGCCATCGCGCAGACGTATTCGCGCCTGGTGATCGACTGCAACCGCCCGCACGGCGCTCCCAGCCTGATGCCGGCAGTCAGCGACGGCACCCTGGTTCCGGGCAACCAGCACCTGACCGACGGCGACCGGCAGCAGCGCATCGCGGCGATCTTCGCGCCGTATCACGCACGCATCGCCGCCGAGCTGGATGCGCGTGCACAGCGCCATCAACCGACCGTCTTGGTGTCGATGCACAGCTTCACCCCGGTCATGGCCGGCAACGCGCGGCCCTGGCATGCCGGCGTGCTCTACCACCGCGACACGCGGCTGGCGCATCGCCTGCTGCAGGCGCTGCGTGCCGAACCCGACCTGGTGGTCGGCGACAACCAGCCGTATGCGGTCAGCGACGCCACCGATTACGCCATTCCGGTGTATGGCGAGGGCCGCGGCCTGCTGCATGTGGAACTGGAAATCCGCCAGGACCTGATTGCCGACACCGCCGGGCAAACGGCGTGGGCGCAACGATTGGCGCGCCTTCTTCCACCGTTGGCCGATGGGTTGCTGCAACGATAACTGTCTTGCGACATGCGACGATGAACAACACATACCAGGCAGGAGCGCACCCGGGCGCGACGGGCGTTACCGATAAAGCACCTCGCGCCCGGGTGCGCTCCTACGAAAAACGAGTCCTTCGCGAGCGACCCCTCCTACAAATCGGGTGACGCGCGCACCGCGCAGGCAATCAACGATCCTCCGCATCGCAACGCGCGCCGCTGCGATCAGGCGAAGCGATCGGTGGCACGCACTAAGGCATCGACGTTTTCCGGCTCGAACGCCGAGTGCCCCGATGCCGGGCTGATCTGCAGCTGTGCTTTCGGCCAGACCTTGTGCAGGTCCCAGGCGCTTTGCAGCGGGCAGACCACATCGTAGCGGCCGTGCACGATCACACCGGGAATGTCGGCAATGCGATGCGCGTCGCGCAGCAACTGGTCTTCGACCTCGAAGAAACCGCCATTGACGAAGTAATGGTTTTCGATGCGCGCGAACGCCAGCGCAAAGTGGGCGTCTTCATGCCCGGTGACGAAGTCCTGATCCACATGCAGGAAGCTGGTGGCGCCTTCCCACACGCTCCAGGCCTTGGCGGCGGCCAGCCGCGTGGCCTCGTCGTCGCTGGTCAGGCGGCGATGGAAGGCAGCGATCAGGTCGCCGCGCTCGTCCTGCGCAATCGCGTTGATGTAGTGCTCCCAGGCATCCGGGAACAGCCGGCTCGCGCCTTGCTGGTAGAACCATTCGAGTTCGAAACGGCGCAGCAGGAAAATGCCGCGCAGCACCAGCTCGGTGACCTGCTGCGGGTGGGTCTGCGCATAGGCCAGCGCCAGCGTGGAGCCCCAGCTGCCACCGAACACCTGCCAGCGATCGATGCCCAGATGCGTGCGCAGCCGTTCGATGTCGGCCACCAGATCCCAGGTGGTGTTGTCCACCAGATCGGCATGCGGCGTGGAACGGCCGGAACCACGCTGATCGAACAACACGATGCGGTACTTGGCCGGGTCGTGGAAGCGCCGCATCTTGTCGTTGCATCCGCCGCCAGGGCCGCCATGCAACATCACCACCGGCTTGCCCTGCGGATTGCCGCACTGCTCGAAATACAGCGTGTGGCGGTCGTCGACCTTCAGGCTGCCCTGCTGGTAGGGCGTGATCTCGGGATAGAGCGTGCGCATGCGTCGGTCCTGCGGGAAACCGCTAGTGTATCGGCTGCTGCGCACGCACACGGGCAACGCCCTGCGATCGCAAAGGCGGATGCGCGGTGAGGGGCAAGGCCCTGAAGAGCACATCAACCTTCAGCGCTCACCGGCAGGCGGGCGCATACGCACGACCGCCCTGCAGAATGCGCGTGCTCCGCGTCGGAACGCGCGGTGGGTCTGCCGAGAATGGCGCTAAGGCAATTGCTCAGCTGGCCTGGCCCGCAGCTGGCGACCAGCGCCCCAAGGTCACGCGATCGCGCTGCTCCAGATCCTGATGCGTGGCCACCGCAGCGAAGCCGCGCGCGGCCAGCAGTTCGGCCACCGCCGCCCCCTGGTCCCAGCCGTGTTCCAGCAGCAACCAGCCGCCGGGCAGCAGGTGCGCAGGCGCATCGGCCACGATCAGGCGGATATCGTCCAGCCCGTCGCTGCCCGAGGCCAGCGCGCTGGCCGGTTCGTAGCGCAGATCGCCCTGCTGCAGGTGCGGGTCGTGCGCGGCGATATACGGCGGGTTGCTGGCGATCAGATCGAAGGCCTCCCCCGCCAGCGGCGCAAACCAGCTCCCGTGCCGGCAATCGACATTGCGCAGGCCATGGCTGTCTGCATTGCGCCGGGCCATCGCCAGCGCCGCGGCGCTGGCATCGGTGGCGATCACCTGCGCCTGCGGACGTTCACTGGCGATAGCCAGCGCGATCGCGCCGCTGCCGGTACCCAGATCGGCGACACGATGGCCTGGCATGGTGTCCAGGCGCTCCAGCGCCAGCTCGACCAGCACTTCGGTGTCGGCGCGCGGGATCAGCGTGGCCGGCGAGACCGCCAGGTTCAGCGTCCAGAACCCGCGCGAGCCGGTCAGATAGGCCACCGGTTCGCCGGCTTCGCGGCGCTGCACCAAGGCGTCGAAGGCCTGCGCGACCGATAGAGGCACCGCATCGCGGCCGTGCATGAACAGCCAGGCGCGATCACGGTCCAAGGCGTGCAGCAGCAGTGCTTCGGCATCGCAGCGCTCAATCCGCCCGGCAGCGCGGCGAAGCAACTGATCGGCGGGAATGGCGGCAAGATCGTCGGACATACGGGCTGTTCACCTACGCGCAACATCGGCTGGCCATTATCGACCATGGCGTGCACTGCGACTGCGCTAGATGCCATCTGACGAGTTGATAGTCACAGGCTATCTATTTAATTCCATCAATCGATTTGAGGAATCTATCGATTCTGCCTACCATGGCGCTTGTTCCATCCCCCGCCCCCTTTCACCGCACGAGGAAACTCAATGTCTCTTATCAACACCCAGGTCCAGCCGTTCAAGGCAAATGCGTACCACAACGGCAACTTCATCGAGGTCACCGAGGCCAGCCTGAAGGGCAAGTGGTCGGTGCTGATCTTCATGCCGGCCGCGTTCACCTTCAACTGCCCGACCGAAGTGGAAGACGCCGCCGACAACTATGCCGCCTTCCAGAAGGCTGGCGCCGAGGTCTACATCGTCACCACCGACACGCATTTCTCGCACAAGGTGTGGCACGAAACCTCCCCGGCCGTGGGCAAGGCGCAGTTCCCGTTGATCGGCGACCCGACCCACAAGCTGACCCGCGCGTTCGGCGTGCACATTGAAGAAGAAGGCCTGGCACTGCGCGGCACCTTCATCATCAATCCGGAAGGCGTGATCAAGACCCTGGAAATCCACGACAACTCCATCGCCCGCGACGTCACCGAGACGCTGCGCAAGCTGACCGCGGCGCAGTTCGTGGCCAACAATCCTGGCCAGGTCTGCCCGGCCAAGTGGAAGGAAGGCGCCAAGACCCTGGCTCCGTCGCTGGACCTGGTCGGCAAGATCTAAGCCGGCTGTCCCCCTCCGACCTGTCGCAAGGTCGGAGCATCTCCGGCCCAATTGGGCCGGGGGTGAACCGGAGCCGGTGCCGGGCTGCCCGCCAGCCGCCGCCAGCACGCATCCCGACCTCGCGCCGGCTGCGGTTCACTCCCTTCCTTCCCGGCGACCTGCCTCAGCGCAGCGACGCCATGCCCTCCCCTTGCCCATTCCCAGGAGTTCTCCATGTTGGATGCCAATCTCAAGACCCAGCTGACCGCCTACCTGGAACGGGTGACGCGGCCGATTCAAATCAACGCCTCGATCGACGTCAGTGCCGGCTCGCGCGAAATGCTCGACCTGCTGGAAGAGTTGGTCCTGCTGTCGGACAAGATCAGCCTGGACATCCACCGCGACGACAACCAGCGCAAGCCCTCGTTCGCGTTGACCACGCCGGGCCAGGACATCTCGCTGCGCTTTGCCGGCTTGCCAATGGGCCACGAGTTCACCTCGCTGGTGCTGGCGCTGCTGCAGGTGGGCGGCCACCCGTCCAAGGCCGCTGCCGAGCTGATCGAGCAGGTGCAGCACCTGGAGGGCGACTACCAGTTCGAAACCTATTTCTCGCTGTCGTGCCAGAACTGCCCGGACGTGGTGCAGGCGCTGAACCTGGCGGCCGTGCTCAACCCGCGCATCAAGCACGTGGCCATCGACGGTGCCTGGTTCCAGGACGAAGTGGAAGCCCGCCAGATCATGTCGGTGCCCACCGTGTACTTGAACGGCGAGCTGTTCGACCAGGGCCGCATGACGCTGGAGCAGATCGTCGCCAAGCTCGACACCAACGCCGCCAAGCGCGACGCTGCGAAGATCGCCGCGAAAGAAGCCTTCGACGTGCTGGTGGTGGGCGGTGGCCCGGCCGGCTCGGCAGCAGCGGTGTATGCCGCGCGCAAGGGCATCCGCACCGGGGTGGCGGCCGAACGGTTCGGCGGCCAGGTGCTGGACACCATGTCGATTGAAAACTTCATCTCCGTGCCGGAGACCGAAGGCCCGAAGATGGCCGCCGCGCTGGAGCAGCACGTGCGCCAGTACGACGTGGACATCATGAATCTGCAGCGTGCCGAGCAGCTGATTCCGGCTGGTGCCGACGGCCTGATCGAAATCAAGCTGGCCAATGGCGCCTCGCTCAAGAGCAAGACCGTGATCCTGTCCACCGGTGCGCGCTGGAGGCAGATGAACGTGCCCGGCGAAGACCAGTACAAGAACAAGGGCGTGGCGTATTGCCCGCACTGCGACGGCCCGCTGTTCAAGGGCAAACGCGTGGCGGTGATCGGCGGCGGCAACTCCGGCGTGGAAGCGGCGATCGATCTGGCCGGCATCGTGGCGCATGTCACGCTGGTGGAATTCGACGACAAGCTGCGCGCCGACGAAGTGCTGCAACGCAAGCTGCGCAGCCTGCACAACGTGCGCATCATCACCAGCGCGCAGACCACTGAGGTGCTGGGCGACGGGCAGAAGGTCACCGGTCTGGTCTACAAGGACCGCACCGGCGGCGACATCCAGCACATCGAGCTGGAAGGTGTGTTCGTGCAGATCGGCCTGCTCCCCAACACCGAGTTCCTGCGCGGCACGGTGGCGCTGTCGCCGCGCGGCGAAATCATCGTCGACGACCGCGGCCAGACCGATGTGCCCGGCGTGTTCGCCGCGGGCGACGCCACCACGGTGCCGTACAAGCAGATCGTGATCGCGATGGGCGAAGGTTCCAAGGCCGCGTTGAGCGCATTCGACCACCTGATCCGCACCAGCGCACCGGCCACTGCCGACAGCGTGGCCCAGGCGGCATAAGCGAGCGCCTGCTTGGCGCCCGGCCAGCCCGGGCGCCTAAGCTTGCACACGCGCCAGTCGTTCCCCGTCACCGCAAAGAAGGCTGCTGCATATGAATCTGCGTGACCTGAAATATCTGGTAGCCCTGGCCGACCACAAGCATTTCGGCCGTGCTGCGTCGGCCTGCTTTGTCAGCCAGCCCACGCTGTCCACCCAGATCAAGAAACTCGAAGACGAACTCGGCGTGTCGCTGGTGGAACGTGCACCGCGCAAGGTCATGCTGACCCCGGCCGGCCGCGAAGCCGCCGTGCGCGCGCGCAGCATCGTGGCCGAGGTGGAACAGATGAAGGAAGCCGCACGCCGCAGCCAGGATCCGGAAGCGGGTACGGTGCGCCTGGGCATCTTTCCCACCCTGGCCCCGTATTTGTTGCCGCACGTGGTACCGCGTATCCGCCAGCGTTTTCCGCGTCTGGAACTGCTGCTGATCGAAGAAAAGAGCGATCGGCTGATGCACCAGTTGCGCGAAGGCCGCCTGGATGCCGCACTGCTTGCACTGCCATTGCAGGACGACCAGCTGCATGCCGAATTCCTGTTCGAAGAACCCTTCGTGCTGGCAGTGCCCGAAGGCCACCCGCTGTCGCGCCACGACAGCATGACCCTGGATGACCTGTCCGAGCAGCGACTGTTGCTGCTGGAAGATGGCCACTGCTTGCGCGACCAGGCACTGGATGTCTGCCACCTGGCAGGCGCGCTGGAAAAATCCGAATTTCAGGCCACCAGTCTGGAAACCTTGCGCCAGATGGTCGCGGCGAATGTCGGAGTGACCTTGCTGCCGCTGTTGGCGGTCAAGCCGCCTGTTGCGCGCTCGGAGAACATCCGCCTGATCCGCTTCCGTGAAGACAAGCAGCCTAGCCGCCGCATCGCGATGGCGTGGCGCCGCAGTTCGGCCATGACCGCATTTCTCGAGCAGCTCTCGCAATTGTTCAAGGAATTGCCCGAGAGCCTGTTCACGCTGGATCAGCCGGCGACAGGACCGAAGGCGGTTGCGGCTTAGGGATTCGGGATTCGGGATTCGGGATTCGGGATTCGGGATTCGGGATTCGGGATTCGGGAATCGGGAATCGGGAATCGGGAATCGGGAATCGGGAATCGGGAATCGGGAATCGGGAATCGGGAATCGGAAAAGCGTATCGCGGTTGCGATCGCTTTGGCTGTGGTGTGGGAGGTTTGGAAATGGGCGGCGCGCGAGCGTCGCTTTGTGTTTGTGCGCAGCCCTCTTGCCCAAGGTTGGCGGCGCATCAATCCGCCGCTGTCTGCTCGACGCGGCTGGCGGCGGCGCGCTGCCCACGCGACCATGCGATGTACGCGCAGCGTCTTGTTCGCTTGCTTGAGACCGATGGCGCGGCGTTTGCGGCATGGGCTGGTAGCAGGCTCGTGTGCAGCGCCCGTCATGCCCTCCCCCTCCAATTGACCCAACCGCAGCGCTTGCTCGCCGCACCAGGCCCGCAGCGACTGCCTGGCGGCCCTGACGGTGTCCTGGCTTCACACCATCCATTGCCATCAGCCGCCGGCGCCCTCATCTTGCCAGTGCCGCTTGCCGTGTTGGCAAGCCGTATTCGTCAGGAGACTGCCATGACTTCGCAACACCACAGCGGCTTGCCGCCATCCATCCTGGTATCCAGCCACGACCTTGCCCGGCTCGAGGCATTGCTCGATTCGCCAACCTTCAACAAGCATCCCGCCGCCACTGCGCTGAGCGACGAACTGGGCCGCGCCCGCGTGTTGCCGCCCGACCAGATTCCCGGCGATGTTGTCACCATGCACTCACGCATCGAATGCGAAGACCAACTGCATGGCGAACGGCATACGCTCACCCTTGTGTATCCGCATGAAGCCGATGTGCAGCACGGCCGCATCTCGGTGCTTGCGCCGGTGGGCAGCGCATTGCTCGGCCTGTCGGTCGGCCAGAGCATCGATTGGCGCACGCCCGACGGACGCGACCTTCGCCTGCGCGTGAATGCCGTGCACGACCAACCCGCAGCGGCGGGCGACTTCCGGCGCGCAGCGCGCTAACGTAGCGCGCTGCGTCCTATCCCCGACCCGTTCCACGATTCGAGAGAACCCGCATGACTGCATCCCCCTCCAAGCTCGCCCAGCTGCGTGAACTGTCCGTTGTCGTTGCCGATACCGGCGACTACGACGCCATCAAGCGCCTGCAGCCGGTCGACTGCACCACCAATCCCACCCTGGTCAAAAAGGCCCTGGATCTGCCGGTCTACGCCGACCTGATCGAACGCGAGCTGGCCTGGGGCCGCGAGCACGGCGGCGACGATCGCACTGCCACCGTCAACGAAGTCGCCGACCGGCTCACCATCGGCGTGGGCGTCAAGCTGGCCGAACTGGTGCCGGGGCGCGTGTCCACCGAAGTCGACGCCGATCTGGCACACGACACCCAGGCCACCATCGCCAAGGCGCGCAAGTTCATTGCGATGTACGCCGAGCGCGGTGTGTCCAAGGACAAGATCCTGATCAAGATCGCCGCGACCTGGGAAGGCATCGAAGCCGCCCGTCAGCTGCAGAAAGAAGGCATCGACTGCAACCTGACGCTGATCTTCAACCGCTCGCAGGCGCTGGCCTGCGCCGAAGCGGGCGTGTTCCTGATCTCTCCGTTCGTGGGCCGCATCCTGGACTACTACGTGGGCAAGGGGCAGACCCCGGCTAGCATCGACGAAGATCCGGGCGTGGTCTTCGTGCGCACCGTCTATAACGAGTTCAAGCAGCGCGGCTCGTCCACCGTGGTCATGGGCGCCTCGTTCCGCTCCACCGCGCAGATCGAAGCGCTGGCAGGTTGCGACCGCCTGACCATTTCGCCGGACCTGCTGGAAAAGCTCGACGCCGAGCACGGCGAGTTGCCGCGCAAGCTCTCCCCGGCCAAGGCCGACAATGCCCCGTTCACCCCGATCGACAGCGACAGCTTCGCTTCGGGCCTGGCCGCCGACCCGATGGCCACCGAGAAGCTGGCCGGCGGCATCGACACGTTCGCCAAGGACTTGCACGCACTGCGCAAGACCATCGCCGACAAGCTCGCTGGCTGATCACGCAGCGCGCCTGTTCTGCTCACAACGCCTGCAGCTGCTTGGCTGCGGGCGTTGTCGTTTTTGACTTGGGTTTAGATGGAGATGTGCGGCCAAGCCGGTCTGCGTGCCGATAACGGACACCGGTGCGGCAGCTCGCGGGCGTCGGCGTGCGCAGCCGGCTTTGCCGGGGATCAACGGCAACCACATATCAGCGCCGCTGCACGACAGGCAGGAGACCGCGCGGCAACGTCACGCCATACCCGCGCCGTGTCACGCCCGGACCGAGTGAGCCCTGCCCTCCACATATCGCTTACATCCGCTGCGCGCGCACTGCCTAGAATCCGGATTCCCTCAACTGGCGTAACGGACAATGGCAAACATTGCAGTGGTGATGGTCGACGGCGTGGCCGATTGGGAAATCGGCGTGGTGCTGCCGGCAGCACGCGAATGGTTCGGCGACCAGGTCGCCATTGCCAGTATCGACGGGCAACCGCTGCAGTCCATCGGCGGGGTGCGCATCACGCCGGAATTCGCCCTTTCCGATCTGGCGCCACTGCAGGCCGATCTGTGGATCCTGCCCGGCAGCGAACGCTGGCAGGCCGGCGAAATCCCCGGTCTGAGCGGCTTGCTGGTCGAGCGCGTGCAGCAGCAGCGCCCGGTCGCGGCGATTTGCGGTGCCACCCTCGCCTTCGCCTATGCCGGCCTGCTCGATGAGCGCGCGCACACCAGCAACGCGCTGGCCTTCCTGCAGGAGCACGTGGTGCCGTACGCAGGCGCTGCGCACTATCGCCACGAAAAGGTGGTCAGCGCCGACGGCGTCATCACCGCACCCGGCACCAGCCCGGTGAATTTCGCATTGGCATGCATGCGGCAATTGCATCCGGAGCGCACCGACACGCTTGCCCAGTTGCGCGGCATGTTTGCCGGAGAATTCGTTTAATCCACTCGATTCAGGCCGGCATGGTTGATGCGCTGCATCGGCTGACCATCCGATGCACCAACCGGTCTTTCGCGCGCCCTGGCGACTTGCCTCCAATGCTGGCGCAACGAGCGCCAGGTTGGGTACGCAACCGGTTTTTACGCCTCGCGTGCCGTGGCAGCACGCAACTGCGATTTGCGGCGCAGCTTCACCGCGCCGGTTCGCCTGCGAACACACCGCGCCATCAGCGGCATGCCTGGCGAGAACGCCGCAAAAAAAGATGGCCACGCCGTCTCCGACGCAGCCATTCAAGTTGCCTAGCACGCACTCCCATGCGGTGCCTGATCGTGATAACGCTGCCGGTCACTGTCGGCCATCGGCACGCTGCCACGATCTTTGTGGATGGCAACGTTTCAATCCGGCCCGCCTTACCGTCAGGCATCCAGCCCGATCGGGCAGCTCACTCCCGTGCCGCCAAGCCCGCAATAACCATTGGGGTGCTTGGCCAGATATTGCTGGTGATCGTCTTCGGCGTAGTAGAACGTGGGCGCCGGGAAACGGATCTCCGTGGTGATTTCGCCGTACCCGGCTGCGGTCAGTTGTTGCTGATACGCATCGCGGCTGGCAAGCGCGGCGTCGTACTGCGCCTGCGTGGTGCAGTAAATCGCCGAGCGATATTGCGTGCCGACATCGTTACCTTGCTGCATGCCCTGGGTGGGGTCGTGGCTTTCCCAGAACGTACGCAGCAATTGCGCGAACGACACCGCTTGTTCGTCGAACACCACCAGAACCGCTTCGGTGTGGCCGGTCTGCCCGGAACACACTTCCGAATAGGTCGCGTTCGGCGTCTGCCCGCCGGCGTAACCCACTGCCGTGGTGTAAACCCCTGGCACGTTCCAGAACTTGCGTTCTGCGCCCCAGAAGCAGCCAAGCCCGAATTGCACTTGGGCCAGACCAGTGAATTCCCCGCGCAACGGATGGCCGTTGACCAGGTGCGTGTTATGCAGCGGCAGCGCTTGCTCGCGCCCAGGCAGGGCTTCGCCCGGGCGTGGCATACGTTGTTTGAAGGCGCCGATTCCCAGCATGGTGCAACTCCGCAATCGTGAGGATTGCCTGCTGGATGGCGCCGGCCAGAGCCACTTTCAAGCCTGCCCGACCGGCGCCTGTCGCCCGCGCCGCATTACTTGGCCTTGGCAACTGTCGCGCGCGTGTCCACTTCCGGCATCGCCGAGCTGTGGTGGTTGATGATCAACCACTTGCCGTCGCGCTTTTCGTAGACGAAGGTGTAGCGGGCCTGCACGTTGCTCTTGTTGCCGGCCTTGTCGGTCAAGGTGAAGGTGTACACGCCGGCATCCACGGCGCTGTCGTCGTCGAGCACGCGCACGGTGCGGTAGTTGACCACGCCCTGCGGCTTCTTGGTCAGGAACATCTCGAAGTAGTTTTCGATCTGCTCGCGCGAGGCGCGCACTTCGTTGGAGACCGTCGGCAGCAACACGCCGTCCGGTGCATAAAGGTCGGCCACCTTGTGCGGGTTGCCGGTGGCCAGCGCCGCGTTCCAAGTGTCGAACAGCGCAGCGACTTCGCGCTCCTCGCCGCCGGCCGGCAGCTTGGCCTTGTCGGTGTAATGCATCACGCCGCCAGCCAGCGCCGGGGTGGCAGCCACAGCCAGAACCAGAGAGAAGAGGGTGCGACGCATGGGAAGTCTCCGTGTGATTGATGGGGGTGCCTCAGCAGGCAAGGCCAGTATCGAAATCAAGCAGCCCCAACAATTCTGCCGAGTGGCATATACTCAAATATGCTGATCGGCCTAGAGCGAACCTATGGAAACCCCTACCAATGCTGGCGATTGGCGCCTGACCTTGCGCCGCGAGGCCTCCGATAGCGCGCGTTGGCAGGCGCTGTGGGAAGCAGCCGTTGCACTGCGCCAGGCACAGAGCCCCGAGCAGGCCTGCGATGCAGTCCTCGGGCGGGTGCTGTTGTTGCTGGGCCTGGAACACGGCGCGGTATTGGCGCAGCGCGGCCCGCGCGCGCAGGTGTTAGCCAGCCGCGGCCGGGCATTGCCGCCCGGGGCCAGCGCCGCGGGCGATGGCCATGAAGCGGCCTGGTGGATGCCGCCACGCCCGTCCGATATGCGCGAAGCCAGGGTGCCGATCCACGCGCTGGGCACCACGCACGGCATGCTCTGCGTGGCCTGGAGCGACGGCCGCCCGCCTCCCGGCAATGACGACGTGCAGGCGCTGCAGGCGTTCGCGCTGTTGCTGCCGGCGATGGTGGCAGAACCGGCCAAACCAATTGCCACGCGGCGGCGCAAACCGCTGCAGGACGACCGTCTGGCCGCGCTGAGCAAGCGCGAAAAACAGGTATTGTCGTTGCTCCCGCGCGGACTCACCAACGCGACCCTCGCAGCTGAACTGGGGATTTCTCCCGGCACGGTCAAAGTGCACGTGGAGCGAATCCTGCAGAAACTTGAGGTAAAAGATCGCACCCAGGCCGCGGTGTACGCGGTCCAATCCGGACTTGCGCTATGAATGCATTGGCGGTGCGTTGGAACGATTGGCCGATTACCCGCAAAAGCCTGGCGGTGGTCACCCTGCCGCTGCTGTTGCTGGCCGTTGCGTTGATGGCGATCTACAGCGTGGAACGGCAGAACATCGCCGCCGAAAACGACGTGCGCCAGACCCTGGAAGTGCTCAGCGACCTGTACGAAGCACACGCGCTGTTGGCCGAAACCGCGGCCGGTGTGCGCGGCTATCGGCTGGTGCGGCGCGATGAATTCCTGACCCCGTACCGCGATGCAGAGCCGCGGCTGCAGCGCGTGGCCGACCGTCTTTCGCAACGCATCACCGACCCCAGCCAGGCGCGGCGCTTTGCGCGCATCAAGCCGCTTTTTGCCGAAAAAATGCAGGGTTGGCGCAGATTGCTGGCACCGGATCTGAGCCGCGAAGAAGAGATCCGGCAACTGTGGGATGGCAAATACAAACTCGACATCCTGCGTGCGGAACTGCGCGAATTGCGCAACTACGAAACCGCGCAGTTGCAGGTGCGTACCGCCAAGGCGCAGGGGCTGCGCCAGCGCAACCTCATCATCACCTTGAGCGCGGCGATGCTGGGCGGGCTGGGCGCGGTCTTTGCGGTGGCATGGTTCGCCTCGGCATTGTCCGGGCGCCTGCGCACCCTGGCCGCCAACGCCGACCGGCTGGGCGAAGGCCTGCCGCTGGCACCGCAACCGCGTGCCGGCGACGAGCTGGGCCAGGTCGGGCAGCGTCTGGCGCAAGCCAGCGAACTATTGGCCGCACGCGCAGCCGAAGCGCAGCTGGCGCGGCGCGAGGCCGAAACCGCCAACCGCGCAAAAACCGAATTTCTCTCGCGCAGCAGCCATGAACTGCGGACTCCGCTCAATGCGATCCTGGGCTATGCGCAGGTGCTGGAAATGGATCTGCCCGAGCCGGGTCATCGGCGGCACCTGCAGCACATTCTGGGTGCCGGCAGGCACTTGCTCGGGTTGATCACCGAGCTGCTGGACATCGCGCGTATCGAAGCCGATCAACTTGATCTGAGCCCGGGGCCGGTCTCGGTACGCGCGGCCGTGCACGAAGCCTTGGGACTGATCGCGCCGGATGCCGACAAGCATGGCATTGCACTGCAACCGGCATCCATCGATGGACCGTGGACGGTGCGCGCCGATGCGCAGCGGCTGCGCCAGGTGCTGCTCAACCTGCTGTCGAACGCGGTCAAGTTCAATCGTACTGGCGGCCAGGTGCAGGTGAGCGCGCAGGCCGATGGCGAGCAGGTGCGTATCACGGTTGCCGACCAGGGCGCGGGGCTGACCCCGGCGCAGATCGAACGCCTGTTTACACCGTTCGAGCGTTTGGGCGCCGAGCGCTCTGCGGTGGAAGGCACCGGGCTGGGGTTGGCGCTGAGCAAGCGCTTGATCGAGGCGATGGGTGGGCAGATTGGCGTGGACAGCAGCAGCGATGGCGCGCGGTTCTGGATTTCCCTGCCGCAGGGCGAGCATCAGCAAAGCGAACCTGCGCGGCCGCTGGTGCCGCCGAGCAGTGTCGGCAGCGGCGTGTGCCGGCTGTTGAGCATCGAAGACAACCCATCGAATCAGGCGTTGATCCGCACGCTCACCGAGCGTCGCCCGCAGTGGCAACTGCTCGAAGCGGCCAGCCTGGCGCAGGCGCGTGCGCTATTGCAGCACGGCGCGCCGGATCTGATCCTGCTGGACCTGCACCTGAGCGATGGCAACGGCGAAGAGCTGTTGCGCGAATTGCAGGCGCAGCCGGCGCTGGCCGCCATCCCGGTGGTGGTGATCAGTGCCGATGCCACGACCGCCACGCTGGCGCGCGTCGGCAATCAAGGCGTGCGCGCCTATCTGACCAAGCCGCTCGATGTGGCGGAATTCTTCACTGTGCTTGACGGATTGCTGGCATGACACGCGACGAAATCCTCGGTTCCCGCATCCTCATTGTCGACGACGAGCCGGCCAATGTGCGGTTGCTCGAAGACCTGCTGCAACGCGAAGGCTTCCAGCAAGTGATCGCCACCACCGATCCGCTCCGGGTCATGGGCCTGGTCTCGGCATTTGCGCCGGACCTGATCCTGCTGGATCTGAAGATGCCCGAGCTGGACGGCTACGCGCTGCTGGAACAGCTGGCGCGGCTATCAGACCCTGGCCAGTTCCTGCCCGTGATCGTGCTCACCGCCGACCCCAGCCGCAGCGCGCGCCACCGCGCACTGGGCCTGGGCGCCAAGGACTTTTTGACCAAGCCGCTGGATACCTTCGAGGTCGCACTGCGGGTCTGGAACGTGGCCGAAACCACCGTGTTGTTCAAGCGCCTGCGCGCATTGGCCGCGCCGGATGCAGCGCCGCCGGGGTGGCGTCAGCAGAGTTGATGGGCGCGCGATCGCGCGATTCCCTCGTAGGAGCGCACCCGCGCGCGACGTATGTTCCCGGCAATGCCCGTCGCGCCCGGGTGCGCTCCTACGCCAGGCATTGCACAGGCGCCCAGCGCGTTCAACGCTACAGCGCCCGCGTGACCTGCCCGCACAAGCCGATCTCTGCCAGCACCGCCTGGGCCTGAGTCAACTGCATATCTGCCACGCAGACCTGCAGCACGCCGAAGGCGGGCAGCTCGCCGGCGCCGCCCAGCAGCGATTCACCGAAGACGAACGCGGTGATGCCGGCATCTTCCAGCGCGTGCTTGGCCAGATGCGCATCGATGAGGTGACTGGCGCGGTAGGCGATTTGCATCTTCAGCCACGCTCCGCACGTTCGCGCGCTGCGCCGTTGCGCCAGTCGCGCAACGCCGGCAACGCATCCAGCGCCGCCAGATAATCGCCGGCCGCTTCAAACAACGGCACGCCGTAGCTGGAAAAACGCAGCGCCACCGGCGCATACATCGCATCGACGATGCCGAACTGCCCACACAGGAACTGCCCGGCATGGCCGTGTTCGGCGCGCAGGCTGGCCCACAGCGCCTGGATGCGCGTGATATCGCGCTCGGCGGCCGCATCCCACTGGGCAGGGCCCGGCGCGCGGGCCAGATTCATCGGCAGCTGGCTGCGCAAGGCCGCAAAGCCCGAATGCATCTCCGCCGCGGCAGCGCGCGCCTGTGCGCGCACGGCAAGGTCGGCCGGCCAGCCGCGCCCGTCCAGCCAGCGCTCGTTGATGTACTCGCAGATCGCCAGCGAATCCCACACATGCAGGGCGTCGTCCCACAGCACCGGCACCTGGCGGGTCGGCGAATACCCGGCAATACGCGCCTGGAATTCGGGCGTCGCCAGTGGCAGCGCGACTTCCTCGAACGGCACCTTGAAGTGACGCAACAGCAGCCACGGCCGCAACGACCAGGAAGACAAGGTCTTGTCGCCGATCACCAGACGGGGCAGTGACATGGGCTCGAGCGCTCCAACGGGGTCGGCGCAGCGTACGCGTCGCGGCCGATGCCCGCCAGCCATGCCGGGCCGCACGGCATGCCCTGTCCTGCAGCACGCGCGCAAGGCCGTGTTTGCGGATCAACAGCGCGAAGAAGCCAAGCGTGAGGCGAGAGCGGCTTTGGCACCGCGGTTGTTGCGCGAAGGGCGCTCCGACCGCGCCTGCTCGCCTGGTCCGTCGGCGCCGCCTGGCGTGCCGGTGGGTTGCAGCGTGAAGGCAGGCGACGCCAGAACCCACGCAACCCCGGCACGGCCTGCAGGGGCGATTGGGCACCAGGCCACACGCAAATCGACGCCCAGACGGCACCCCGCCGCCGCCCGCGCCTACCCCTATCCGGTGCCACCGCCTAAACTTGCGGTTTACCTATTGCTGATGCGCGCATGTCCGAGACCCTAGCCACCGACGCCACCGCCCCGGCGGAGAAGAAAGACTTCATCCGCCAGATCGTCCGCGAGGATCTGGCCAGCGGCAAGCACACGGTCATCCGCACCCGCTTCCCGCCCGAGCCCAACGGCTACCTGCACATCGGCCATGCCAAGGCGATCTGCCTGGATTTCGGACTGGCGGCCGAGTTCGGGGGGCTGTGCAATCTGCGCCTGGACGATACCAACCCGGCCAAGGAAGACCCCGAGTTCGTGGTCGCCATCCAGGACGATGTGCGCTGGCTGGGCTATGAGTGGGCGCAACTGCGCCACGCCTCGGATTATTTCGAGGTGTATTACCTAGCCGCGCAGAAGCTGATTCGCGATGGCCATGCGTTCGTGTGCGACCTGTCCGCAGAACAGGTGCGCGAGTACCGTGGCACGCTGACCGAGCCCGGCCGCAATTCGCCGTTCCGCGAGCGCAGCGTCGAAGAAAACCTGGAGCTGTTCGCGCGCATGCGTGCCGGCGAATTCCCCGACGGCGCGCGCACGCTGCGCGCCAAGATCGACATGGCCAGCGGCAACATCAACCTGCGCGACCCGGCGCTGTACCGCATCAAGCATGTGGAGCACCAGAACACCGGCAATGCGTGGCCGATCTACCCCATGTACGACTTCGCGCATTCGCTCGGCGATGCGGTGGAAGGCATCACCCACTCGCTGTGCACGCTGGAATTCGAAGACCACCGCCCGTTGTACGACTGGTGCGTGGACAAGGTGGACCTGGCCGGTCACCCGGAACTGCTGCAGCCGCTGCTGGACAAGGGCTTGCCGCGCGAAGCGGCCAAGCCGCGGCAGATCGAGTTTTCGCGCCTCAACATCAATTACACGGTGATGAGCAAGCGCAAGCTCACCGCGCTGGTGGAAGAGCAACTGGTGGACGGTTGGGACGACCCGCGCATGTACACGCTGCAGGGCCTGCGCCGCCGCGGCTACACGCCGGCGGCGATGCGGTTGTTCGTCGACCGCGTGGGCATCAGCAAGCAGAACTCGCTGATCGATTTCTCGGTGCTGGAAGGTTGCCTGCGCGAGGATCTGGACGCAGCGGCGCCGCGCCGCATGGCCGTGATCGATCCGCTCAAGCTGGTGCTGACCAACCTGCCGGAAGGCCACGCCGAAACGCTGCAATTTTCCAACCACCCCAAGGACGACAGCTTTGGCACACGCGAGGTGCCGTTCGCGCGCGAGCTGTGGATCGAGCGCGAGGATTTTGCCGAGGTTCCGCCCAAGGGCTGGAAGCGCCTGGTGCCGGGCGGCGAAATCCGCTTGCGCGGCGCAGGCATTGCGCGCGTGGACGAGGTGATCAAGAACGCCGACGGCGAGATCGTCGAACTGCGCGGCTGGCTGGATCCGGAATCGCGACCGGGCATGGAAGGTGCCAACCGCAAGGTCAAGGGCACCATCCACTGGGTCAGCGCCGCGCACGCGGTGGAAGCGGAAATCCGCCTGTACGACCGCCTGTTTTCGGTGGAGAAGCCCGACGACGAATCCGAAGGCAAGACCTACCGCGATTACCTGAACCCCGAATCCAAGCGCAACGTGCGCGGCTACGTGGAGCCGGGTGCAGCGTTGGCAGCGCCCGAGCAGGCGTTCCAGTTCGAACGCACCGGTTACTTCGTTGCCGACCGTCGCGACCATAGTGCGGCCACACCGGTCTTCAATCGCAGCGTGACCTTGCGCGATACCTGGGCCAAGTAAGCGCGCAGGACAGCCAGCGGCGCTCTTGCAAGCAGGGCGTCGCTGCCAGCGAGATCGGTCGGCGGCTGTGCGGCTGCAGAGGCGGCATCTGCGTTATCACGCACCCTCGCCGCCGCAGCGCCGATGCGCAGCAGACTGGCCGCCATGCCGTGGATCTGCAGACCATCACGATCGTGGCGGTCGCGCAGGTGCTGCGACGCCATCCCACTGATTGCGCAACGCCATCGTTCGCACGCGGCGCGGTGCGTGTGACCGACGACATCACAGCGGCTGGAACAGCGCACCGTTGCGGCGTGGCGGGGTTGTATCTGTCTGCAGCGCTCGCCTTGATCAACGCCCTGCCGCACGGCACGCTGCAATACACGCCCTGAGGAACGGCACGATGCGTGAACGCTTGATGGTGGGTGTCGCCTGCGGAATCGGCGCAGGCGCGCTGTGGGGGCTGGTGTTTCTGGCACCGCAACTGCTGGGCGCTTTTACGCCGCTGCAGTTGGCGGTGGCGCGGTATCTCGCGTATGGCGCCGTGGCGGCCTTGCTGCTGGCGCCCCGCGCGCGGCAGACCGCTGCCCGGCTGGGCGCTGCCGAATGGTGGGCGCTGGTGCGCTTGAGCCTGATGGGAAACCTGGTTTATTACGTGCTGCTTGGCAGCGCCGTGCAGTGGGCAGGCGGCGCGGCAACGGCATTGATCATCGGGCTGTTGCCGGTGGTGGTCACCGTGATCGGGACGCGGGCCGCCGGTGCGGTGCAATTGCGACGTCTGGCCGCGCCCTGCGTGCTGTGCGTGATCGGCGTGACATTGGTGGCACTGGATACCGTGCAGGACGACTCCGGCCAGCAGGCAAGCGATCGGCTGACCCGGATCGCCGGCCTGCTGTGTGCGGCGGGTGCGCTGGTGTCGTGGTCGGCCTATTCGATCGCCAATGCGCGCTGGTTGCGGCGGCGCCCGGATCTGTCCGGCGGCGACTGGTCGTTGCTCACCGGCGTGGTCACCAGCGCACTGGCGTTGTTGCTGGCACCGGTGGCCCTGATCGGCAGTGCAACGCATGCACCGCTCGAGTGGGCCAGTTTCTGGGGCGTGTCGCTGTTGTTGGGCATCCTGGCCTCGATCATCGGCAACGCGCTGTGGAACCGTGCCAGTCGCGTGCTACCGCTGACCCTGGTCGGGCAGATGATCGTGTTCGAGACGGTCTTTGCGCTGCTGTACGGCTTCGCCTGGGAAATGCGCCTGCCCACGCCACTGGAGCTGGCCGCCATCGCCTGCCTGCTGGTCGGCGTGCTGTGGTGCGCAGCACTGCATGCGCAAGCGAAATGACGCCGGTACCTGATGCACGCGGCGGCCTAGAGTGCAGGCTGTGTCAGCCAGCGATGCTGCCATGTGCCTCCCGCAACCATGCTTACGCCCACCTGCAAATATCTTGCGCGGCGCGGTGTTTTCGCTGTCGATCGGCCTGGCGGCCTGCTCGCCGCAGCCGCCCATCTCGGACGCGGCGACTCCGGCCGAGGTGTTCTGTACGCTGCTTCCGGGTCGGCTAGATGACGATCTGCCCAGCGATCGCCGCGACGAAAGCATGCAGCAACTGGACCTTGCCACGCGCTGCCACCGGTCACTGCGCAGACGGCGTTGACTTCACCAAGAGCGGCTGACAACACGTATCGAGCAGTCGCCAGGTGGGTGCGGACGGTACGGAGGAACCGGAGTGGACGCGTGGCACGTGCCGATTCGAGCATCGGCCGCGCCCGCATGGGGCTGCACAATGGTTTTGTTAGCTGCTCCAAGACTGCAGGCATGTCCCGGTCACACCCAACGCCATCGCCAGCGTCATCAGCCTCAACGCGCGCATGACCTGGATTGCGGGATCTTGTCGCTGATCCTGCGCGCGCCACATTCCGCGCATCCGGGGCTTACCATGGCCGCTCACCTATCCTGATCGGAGCGGCCGCATGTCCCGTCTTTTGTCCCGGTGTCTGAGCACGCTATTGCTGCTGGCCTGTCTTGGGTCGATTGGCTGCGTGGCCGCACCACCGGCCGATACCGCCACGCCGCCTGCGGCGACCGGCGCGACACGCGGCCCGGCAACCGGCAAGGCGGTCATCGTCACCGCCACCTGCCGCACCGATGCCGATTGCACGGTGAAGAATGTCGGCAACTGTTGCGGTGCGTTTCCGGCCTGCGTCAACGTCAACAGCGCCACCGACCCCAAAGGCGTGCTGGCGCAATGCCAGGCTGGCGGCATGATGAGCGTGTGCGGCTTCCGCGAGATCAGCGCCTGCCAGTGCGTGGCCGGCCAATGTGCCGCAAAGGACGCGCAGGCCGATACACTGCGCCCCGCCACTCCCCCTACAGACATGGTCCACTGATGCTCTACGCGCACGTCCACCTCACCCTGCCCGACTGGATCCACGCGCATGTCGACGACAGCCGCGCCTATCCCAGCGATGAGGACAAGGTGGCCCTGGCGATCGAGCTGTCACGGATGAATGTGCGCGAGCGCAGCGGCGGCCCGTTCGGCGCGGTGGTGTTCGGCCCGGACCACCGCATCATCGCCGCGGCAGTGAACCGCGTGGTGCCGCAGACCACCTCGCTGGCGCATGCCGAAAACATGGCCTACATGCTCGCGCAACAGCGCCTGCAGACGCCACGCTTGAACGATGTGCTGTCGCCGGTGACGCTGGCCACCTCCGCGCAGCCGTGCTGCCAGTGCTACGGCGCCACCGTATGGGCCGGCATCGATCGCCTGCTGATCGGCGCGCGCGCCGACGACGTGATGGCGCTGACGCAATTCGACGAAGGCCCGTTGCCGGCCGACTGGGTGGGCGAACTGACCCGTCGCGGCATCGAGGTGGTGCGCGACGTGCTGCGCGACCAGGCGTGTACCGTGCTGCGCAACTACGGCGAGGGCGGCGGTGACCATTATTGATGTCGCAGGCGCAATGGGCGCCGGGCAGGTGCAGCGATGAGCGGCCTGCTGTGTTATTGCCGGCAGGGTTTCGAACCTGAGCTGGCCGCAGAACTGAGCGCGCGCGCGGCATTCGTCGGCATCGCCGGTTATGCGCGCACCCAGCGCAACGATGGCTATGTGCTGTTCGTCTGCGACGACGCCGCGCAACTTGCAGCAAAACTGCAGTGGCGCGAGTTGATCTTCGCCCGGCAAAAGCTGGTGGTGATTGCCGAGCTGAAGGGCATCGACCCCAAGGACCGGATCACGCCGATCCTGGCCGCGCTGGACGGGCAGCAGCGCTTTGGCGATCTGTGGGTGGAACACCCGGATTCGGACGCGGGCAAGCCGCTGGCGGGCCTGGCGCGCAGCTTCGGCAATGCGCTGCGCCCGGCCCTGCGCAAGGCCGGCTTGCTCACCGACAAGCCGCAACTGCGCCAACCGCGGTTGCACGTCTGTTTTCTCGACGGCGACCACGCCGTACTGGCGATGGCCGACAGCGCCGACAGCGCGCCGTGGCCACTGGGCATTCCACGCCTGAAGTTGCTGCCGGAAGCGCCCTCGCGCTCTGCGCTCAAGCTCGACGAAGCCCTGCTGACGCTGCTCACGCCCGAAGAACGCGACACACGGGTCAAGCCGGGCATGCGCGCAGCCGATCTGGGCGCTGCGCCCGGCGGCTGGACCTGGGTACTGACGCGGCAGCACGTGCACGTGACCAGCGTGGACAACGGCCCGCTGCGCGAGCATGTGCTGGAGACCGGGCTGGTGGAGCATCTGCGTGCCGACGGCTTTCACTGGAAGCCTGCGCAACCGCTGGACTGGATGGTCTGCGACATGGTCGAGCAACCGCGCCGCGTGGCCGAACGCATGGCCACCTGGGTGCGCGAAGGCTGGTGCCGCAACACCATCTTCAACCTCAAGCTGCCGATGAAAAAGCGCTGGGACGAGACCCGTCTATGCCTGGACCTGTTCGAGCAACAGGCAGAAAAGTCATTGATCGTGCGCGCCAAGCAGCTGTATCACGATCGCGAGGAGATCACGGTACTGGCGATGCGGGAGTGAGGCCGGGATTCGGGATTCGGGAATCGGGAATCGTAAAAGCAGTTGGCCGGTTCGGCTGTGTATGCTGTCGTCGATTCCTTCGACCACCGCGCAACGTTCACTGAGCGTTTGAATCATTCCTGCAGCGATGCTCTGAGCGTTTGAAGCGCGCCTGAGGCGTGCAGCGGGAATCCTCGTGATGGTTGTCCCGTGCCTTGTAGTAGAAATTGCTTCCCGACTGGCGCGGCTCGCTTCTGCGAAATTGACGCTTGCTCTTCTCACTGAATCGACATGTCTGCGGCCGCGGGTTGCCGCTGGTGTGCTGCTTGCGGCTGTCGGCCATTGATTGCGGGCGTGACGCACCGCGGCTGATTGGCCGCTTGCTCGCTCCACAGTCGGGATATGTGTTGGCCGCTGTGTGCTGCCATGCCTGGCGGCTCTGGGCCGCTGCTTGCTATTGCGGTGGCCCCGGCGGCACTTGGCCGCCGGAACCGGCTCGTTTACAGCACGATGCGCTTGCTGCCCTCGCGCGCCGAACGGTAGATCGCATCGACGATGCGGATGTCGCGCAGACCTTCTTCGCCCGGTGCACGTAATGGTGTGCCGTTCATAATCGCCAGCGCGTCTTCGTCCATCTGCAGCGCTTGCTGATGCGGCACCTTGGCGTCGAACACGCGGCCATCGCTGGCCCTGCCGGTCACGCCCTGGTAGCTCTGGAAGGGCGACAACTCGTACCAGCCACGCTCGCATTCGGCGCGCAACACATTCATGTTCTTGCCGAAGCTGGTCTTGCACTCGGCGCGCACCGCATTGGGAAACTCCAGGGTGAAGTCCATGTGCTCGTCGACTTCATCGAACAGATCGGGTCGGTCGGTCCAGCGCTTGGCCGTCACTGCCAGCGGCTCGGCGCCGGTTGTATAGCGGGCGGCATTGAGCGGATACACGCCCATGTCGTACATCGCGCCACCACCGAACTGCGAGCGCAACCGCCACGGGCGATCGGCCTTGGCGGTGCCTTGGTAGCCGTTGTACCCGGCCTCGGCACGCACGCGCTGCATCGCGCCGAACGGTTTCTCGCTGGCCATCGCAATCACGCGCCGCGTATTGGGTTCATGCTGCATGCGGTAGCCGATCGTCAGCGCCACCTTGTTGCGTTTGCAGGCAGCGATCATGGCCTCGCATTCACCGGCATGCATCGCCATCGGCTTTTCGCACCATACATGCTTGCCTGCGGCAGCCGCACGCAGGGTCAGTGGTGCATGCAGATGCGTGGGCGTGACGATGTACACCACATCGATGTCGTCGTTGTCGGCAATACGATCGAAGTTCTCGTAGTTGTAGACATTGCGGTCGGCGATGCCGTACTTGGATTGCCACTGCGGAATCTTCGACGGCGTACCGGTGACGATCCCGGCGAGCTTGCAATGCTTGGTCAGTGCCAGGCCGGGCGCGAGCTGTTCGCTGGCATAACTTCCCAACCCGACCAACGCGACATTGAGCGGTTTTCCGGGCTTTTTCTTCGGCACTGCCCACGTCGGTGCAGCGAGCAGGATGCCTGCACCGCCAAAGGCGGCAAGCAAGCGGCGACGTGTGATCGATTCCACGGACATGCAAACCTCCTTCGCGGGTGTGGGCGTACTGCTCGCGCACCTTACTTGATCGGGTGTGATCACCGCCATGGTCGCGCTGCACGTTCTGGCACACTGCTGGCGATCACATCCGGAGCATTGCGCATGACCCTCGCTGCCCATCTTCGCTGTTTGCCGCTGGCACTGCTGTTGTCCAGTTCGCTCGCCATCGCTGCCGACACACCCTTCGTTGCGCGCGATCTGATCGGCGATGGCGCATTCACACACAATGCCGAAGGCCCGGCGACTGGTCCGGATGGCGCGCTGTACGCGGTGAACCTGGGCAAGGACGGCACCATCGCGCGCATCGCGCTGCAGGCAGACGGCAGCGCACGTGCCGAGGTGTTCGTCACCTTGCCCGCGGGAAGCACCGGCAATGGCATCCGCTTTCGCGACGGCACCATGTATGTCGCCGATTACACCGGCCACAAGATCCTGCAGGTGAACATGCAAACGCGCGCGGTGAGTACCTTTGCGGCGTTGCCCGAAGCAGACGGCCCCAACGATCTGGCGCTGGCGCCCGATGGCAGCTTCTACGCCAGCGATCCGAACTGGAAGGACAATGGCGGGCGCTTGTGGCACATCGGCCGCGACGGCGCGGTGCGCTTGCTGGAAGCAGGGATGACCACGCCAAACGGCCTGGATGTCAGCCCCGACGGCAAGCACCTGTATGTCAACGAAAGCATGTCGCGCAAGGTGTGGGTCTACGACCGTGGCAGCGACGGCAGCCTGCGCAACAAACGGCTGCTGATCAGCTTTGCCGATTTCGGCATGGACGGCATGCGCTGCGATGCCGACGGCAATCTGTACATCGCCCGCTACGATGCCGGGCAGATTGCAGTGGTGTCGCCGCAGGGCAAGCTGCTGCGCACGGTTGCATTGAAGGGACGCAAGGCCAGCAACGTGGCCTTCGGCGGTGCCGATGGCAAGCAGGTGTTCGTCACCTTGCAGGATCGTGGCGCAGTTGAAACGTTCAGGTCCGATCGTCGCGGGCGCGAAACCGGACACTGAAACTGGCGTGTGCGTCGCATTGGTTCTCAGGCCGCGCAACAGCGTCCTGGCATGCTGCAGGTCACCTGTGGAGGACTCCCCATGCAACCGATCGAATTGAAGGACGCGGCCGCCTTCGGCAGCCAATTTCTGCGCCTGACCCTGTTGCAGGGGTTTCAGTCGCTGACCAAGCGTGACCTGGAATTGTTGATCTTCGTGCTGCTCGAACGCGATGGCGCCATCTCGCGCAACAGCTCCAACGCGGCGGTCGCATTGCAGTTGCGGGTAACGTCGGCCAAGGTCAAGGCGCTGCGGCGCGATGGCTATGCGCGTTGGCGCTCGCTGGTGCCCGAAGAGGGCGACGCGGCGATGCAGCGGATCGTCGCCAACGTGCTCACCGAAGACAATCTGCGCTCCGGCGCAAAACATGTCAGCGAACGCAGCCGCAAGGAAGGCTTTTTGGCGGTGCGCATCGAACACCCCGACGACGCGCAACAGTTCGAACAAGCCATTTTGGATGTCGGTGCGCTGCCGGTGTACGAACGCAACCGCGAAGTGGTCGCGGTGCGTTTCGACACGCTGCTGAAAATCGCCGAGCGCTGGGGCTACCTGCAACCGGATCCGCAAGCCACCGTGCGCGCTTTGCAGAAACTCACACCCATCGCAGAAGAGGTGTCGGACCTGCTCAAGAAGGACATCGCGCAGGTGCGCTGGGACGACGTGCGCCGGGCACTCAACAGCCTGGGTGCCAAGGCGGTGACGAGCACGGCGGAGGGCGGCCTGAAGGGGTTGCTGAAGATCGTGTTCCCCTTCATCCCCGGCTGAGTGGCGCTCACCAGAGCACTGCGCGATGCGATGCGCAGTGCTCGCCTCACGCTGACTGCGCAGCAGCGCGACAAGGCATGTTCGCCGCTTGTGACACTCCAGCAACGTATCCCGGCCGCCAAGCGCAGCGCCGCCGTCACGCCCAGCGCAACAGGCCGCCAGGCCCTATGATTGTGGGCTGTTCCGCATCAGGGGGATCTGATGACTACCCGCAGTCTTGCCACACTCGTTTCCACGCTGTCGCTCTTGCTCTGCACTGCCGCACAGGCGCAACAGGCGCCCACGACGCCGGCCAGCAGCATGCCGCTGATCGACGTGCCCAGTGCCATCCGCACCCAGCCGCTGTCCAGTGGCGAGGTCACCCATCAAACCGAACTGGAACGCCCGCGCGGGGAATCCAGCGTGATCGTGCGTTCGATCCAGCCCAGCAGCGTGGTCGGCAGCTATCGCATCGATTTCGAAGCCATGGATACCGATGGCGATGGCCGCATCAGCCGTGCGGAGGCGCAGGCCAACCCTGCCCTGGCCGATGAATTCGACGCGCTCGACACCCGTCACAGCGGGTACCTGACCCGCGAACAGCTCGCCGGCTGGCTGATTCGCTGATCGTCGTAACGGCAGGCGCGGCGCTACTACGCAGCCGCGCACTGTGCTTCGCATCATGCTTTCGCCCCCTCTTGCAGCGCCCGCTTCGGTCGGCTAGATTGTATTTGACGGATACAATCTGGACGGATCGATGACCGCTTGCCTCTCACTTGCCGCCGACCTTGGCTACCAGCTGCAACTCGCCGCCCTGGCCTCCAGCCACGCCGCGCGCCAGGAATTGGCCGAACTGCAGCTGACCCCGGCGCGCGTGACCGCGTTGATCCACATCCGCGATCAACCCGGCTGCGACCAGACCGAGCTGGGCAACCGGCTGCTGGTTAATCGCGCCGCCGGCATGAAGATCGCCAATGCGCTGGCCGAGCAAGGCCTGATCGAACGCCTTGCCGGCCGCGACCGTCGCAGCAAGGGCCTGTACCTGACCGACGCGGGCGAGCGCACGCTGCTGGTTGCACAGGGCTGCCTGGCGCGCGCGGGCGAACGCACCTGCACCGGCCTGCAGGCCGGCGAGCAACAAACCCTGCTGCGCCTGCTCTGCAAGTTGAACGCCAGCGCTGCACTGGAGCGCGCCGCCGTACCAGACACCGCGCTGGCCGAAGCGCTCTGAGCCCATCAACGCATCAGCACTCTCACGACTCGAAGGAGACGCCGCTTGAACGAGCATGACGTGGTATCGGTTCGCATCGAAAACCGCATCGCCTGGGTGAAGTTCGCTCGCCCCGACAAGCGCAACGCGATGAGCCCGGCGCTCAACCGCCGCATGATGGACGTGCTGGACGAGCTGGAGTTCGACGACAACGTCGGCGTGCTGGTGCTCGGCGGCGAAGGCACCGCCTGGTCGGCGGGCATGGACCTGAAGGAATATTTCCGCGAAACCGAAGCGCAGGGCCTGCGTGGCGTGCGGCGCTCGCAGCGCGAATCGTACGGCTGGTTCCGTCGTCTGCGCTGGTACCAGAAGCCGACCATCGCCATGGTCAACGGCTGGTGTTTCGGCGGTGGCTTCGGCCCGCTGTTTGCCTGCGACTTGGCGATTGCCGCCGATGAGGCGCAATTTGGCCTGTCGGAAATCAACTGGGGCATCCTGCCCGGTGGTGGCGTCACCAAGGTCGCGGTGGAACTACTGTCGATGCGCGATGCGATGTGGATGACGCTGACCGGTGAAATGGTAGATGGCAAGAAGGCTGCCGAATGGCGCCTGGTCAACGAAAGCGTGCCATTGGAACGCCTGGAAGCCCGCACCCGCGAAGTGGCCGAGCTGCTGCTGCGCAAGAACCCGGTCGCACTCAAGTACGCCAAGGATGCGGTACGCCGCGTCGGCACCATGACCTACGACGAGGCCGAAGACTACCTGGTGCGCATGCAGGAAGCGGCCAACTCGTTCGACAACAACGCCCGCAAGGAAGGCATCCGTCAGTTCATCGACGAGAAGAGCTACAAGCCTGGCCTGGGCGAGTACGACCTCAGCAAGCACCGAGCGTAAGCGCGTCCTACGGCGTCCAAGCGGTGCGCGTTGCGCGTGCATCGCTGGCGCTGCCAGTGGTTTTCTGCACCGAGGAGGGAGTATGGAAGCCTTATCCGAAACGCTGCGCGGGATCGCCGCGCGCAGTCCCCTGGGCCTGTTCATCGATGGGCAATGGCGCGCAAGCACCGGCGATCGCACTGTCGATGTGATCGCGCCGCACACCGAACAACCGCTGCTGTGCTACACCGAGCCCTCGCACGCAGATACCGAAGCGGCCATCGCTGCTGCACGCAGCGCGTTCGACCATGGCCCCTGGCCGCAGCTTTCCGCGCAAGAGCGCAGCGTGGTGCTCAAGCGGGTGGCCGATCACTTGCGTGCACGCATGCCGGAGCTGGCCGAAGCATGGACCGGCCAGGTGGGCGCCACCATCGGCTTCAGCAGGCGCGCGTCGCAGCAGGCGCCGGATTTATTCGACTACTACGCCGATCTGATTGCCACCCACGCATTCGTCGAACCGCGCGTGCGCCCCAATGGTGGCCGCGTGCATGTGGTGCAGGAGCCGGTTGGCGTGGTCGCCGCCATCACGCCCTGGAACGCGCCGCTGGTATTGCTGTGCTACAAGGTCGCCGCCGCGCTGGCTGCCGGCTGCACGGTGGTGGCCAAACCCTCGCCGGAAACCCCGATCGATGCCTATATCCTGGCCGAGTGCATCAGCGCCGCCGGCGTGCCCGATGGCGTGTTCAACCTGCTCCCCGCCGGCTGCGAGGTGGGCGAGCAATTGATCCGCCACCCGCACGTGGACAAGGTCAGCTTCACCGGCTCTACCCAGGCCGGCCGCTCGATCGGCATTGC
Organism: Xanthomonas sp. NCPPB 3569; assembly: GCF_041475645.2. Taxonomy (NCBI): domain Bacteria; kingdom Pseudomonadati; phylum Pseudomonadota; class Gammaproteobacteria; order Lysobacterales; family Lysobacteraceae; genus Xanthomonas; species Xanthomonas sp. NCPPB 3569. Next base: position 1,139,164 of record NZ_CM192969.1, on the reverse strand, counting down.
CTGCGCCGAGCGTCTGGCACGGGTTGGCCTGGAGCTGGGCGGCAAATCGGCAGCGATCGTGCTTGAAGATGCCGACCTCGCCAAGGTGCTGCCCAGCCTGGTGCCCTACTCCATGCCGATCGCCGGACAGGTGTGTTTCTCGTTGACCCGCGTCCTGGTGCCGGCGCAGCGCCGCGAAGAAATCCTGCAGGCGTATTGCGCGGCATTGAGCGCCGTGAAACTGGGCGACCCGTTTGCGGCAGACACCGGCATGGGCCCGTTGGCCCTTGGCCGCCAGCTCGAACGTGTGCAGTCCTACATCGCCAAGGGCAAGGCCGAGGGCGCACGCCTGGTCATGGGTGGAGGCCGCCCGGCGCACCTGTCGCGCGGCTTCTTCGTCGAGCCGACGGTGTTTGCCGAGGTGACGCCGGACATGACCATTGCGCGCGAGGAGATCTTCGGACCAGTGGTGAGCTTCATCGACTACCACGACGACGCCGACCTCATCGCCAAGGCCAATGCCAGCGACTACGGCCTGCACGGCACCATCTACAGCGAAGACGCCGAACGCGCCTATCGCATCGCGCGCCGCGTGCGCAGCGGCAGTCATGCAATCAACGGCATGTGGGTCGATATCAGCATGCCATTCGGTGGCTTCAAGCACTCGGGCATCGGCCGCGAAGGCGGAATCGAAGGCCTGCAGGCCTTCCTCGAAACCAAGACCGTCTACCTGAGCTAGCGCACAGCCCAAGCAACGCGCGCCTGCCTGGGTATTGGCATGCACACCAGCAACCGATTGCACACTGCTTGCCTGCCGTGCGCCGGCATGCGTGTGGCGGCACCGGCCGTTCGCGCACCACGTTTTTGCGCGACGTCTCAACCTTTCGCACACAGCACCCGCACCCACACCCAGTCACCTCCCACTCTTCCAGAAGACCGCGCCATGGCCATGCCGACCGACTCGATCGCCTTCCACGCCCGTCTCTCGCCGCAACAGCTTGCCGCACGCGATTTGGTGCAGGGCCTGGAATGGACGTACGCCGAAATGGATGCGTTGGTGGGCCGCCTGGCGGCCTTGCTGCGTCGGCGTGGCTGCGTCGATGGCGAGCGGCTGGCGGTGCTGGCGCGCAATTCGGTTTGGCAGGTGGCCCTGCACTTTGCCTGCGGGCGGGTCGGCGCGATCTATGTCCCGCTCAACTGGCGGTTGAGCGCAAGCGAGCTCGATGCGCTACTGCAACGCGCAGAGCCGCGCGTGCTGCTGGGCGACGATGTCGCTGCCGGTCGCACGGACATGGAAAGCCTGGCAGGTTTTATCGGGAGCGCCGATGCACTGGAGCCTGCCGACACGCCATCGATTCCGCCGGAGCGTGTGAGCCTGATCCTGTTTACCTCCGGCACTTCAGGCCAGCCCAAGGGCGTGATGCTCAGCGAGCAGAACCTGCGGCATGCCGCGCATAACTTCGGCGTCACCACACGCGTGGATGCGCGCAGCAGCTTTCTGTGCGAAGCGCCGATGTTTCACATCATCGGCCTGGTCACCAATGTGCGCTCGGCGCTGGCGGTGGGCGGTTCGATCCAGGTCTCCAATGGCTTCGAGCCCAAACGCTCGTTGGGCTGGCTTGCCGATCCATCGCTGGGAATCACGCATTACGTCGGCGTGCCGCAGATGATGCAGGCATTTCGCCAACAGCCCGGCTTCGATGCGGCAGCGCTGCGCCATCTCACCGCATTGGTCAGCGGTGGCGCGCCGCACGCCAGCGACGATCTGCTTGGCTGGCTGGACGATGGCATCCCGATGGTCTGCGGCTTCGGCATGAGCGAAGCCGGCACGGTGTTCGGCATGTCGGTGGATTGCGATGTGATCCGCAACAAGCTGGGCGCGGCCGGCATCGCGACGCCATCGGTGCGCACGCGCGTGGTCGATGACAACGGCAACGACTGCCCAGCGGGCGTTCCCGGCGAATTGCTCTTGCGCGGCCCCAACCTCAGCCCCGGTTACTGGCGCGATCCGCAGGCAAGCGCCGACGTGCTCGATGGGCAGGGCTGGTTCCGTACCGGCGATATCGTGCAGCGCGATGCCGACGGTTTCTTCTGGGTCGTCGACCGCAAGAAAGACATGTTCATTTCCGGCGGCGAGAACGTGTATCCGGCAGAGATCGAAGCGTTGCTCGCAGACCACCCGGACATCCGCGAGTGCGCGGTGGTCGGCCTGGCCGACCCGCAATGGGGCGAGGTAGGTTATCTGGCGATCGTGCCGGCCGCTGCGGCACCGGACCTGGAGGAGATCCGCAACTATCTGGCCGCACGCCTGGCCAAGTACAAGGTGCCCAAGCATCTGCGCGTGGTGGACGCCTTGCCGCGCACGGCAACCGGCAAATTACAAAAAGCGCGCTTGAAGGACACCTTGGCCAGTGACACCTGAGGTGCCGTCGCATGGGCGCGAATGCGCACCGCCAACGGCACGACGGGCAGCCTGGGCTGCCCGTTGCTGTGGCGCGGCGCACGTTCCGATGTATGCAGCCACGCTCAATGGCCCCTGGGCGTCGATGCAATCCAGCATGCATCGCCAAGCGTTGCGCGTTGCGCCAGCCTTATGCGCTCACGCAGACGCATCCAGCAATACATCGTCTTCGCCAACGCGGTCGTCCACCCACACCGCGCCCTGCTCGGCCATGAGGGCCAGCTGGTGCTCCAGCTCGCGCATCAGCAAGCGCACGCCGGGCTTGTGGATTGCGGCGCCATCGCGATAGATCACCCCTCCTGCGCGTGCCTGCGAGGGCTGCTGCAGCTGGAAGGCACGCAACTCGCCACGTGCGATGTCGCCGGCCACCATCATGCTCGGCATCACCGCAATGCTGTCGGTACCGAGCAGGATTTCGCGTGTGAAACTGGCCGAGCTGGAACGCAACTGGTCGCGCGTTGCAAGACCATGCTCGCGCATGACCTGCGCCACGTCGCGTTCCACATGCTGGCTCAGGGTCGGCAGCACCTGCCGGTACGCGACCGCCTCGGCAATGCGTACCGGCCCATTGGTAAATAGCGGGTGGTCGCTGCGCGCCACCAGCGCGATCGGGTCCTGGTACAACACCTTGCGAATCAATGCATCGTAGCGGGCCAGCGGATACAACCGCCCGACCACCAGATCGATCTCGTTACCGGCCAGCTTGGGCAACAGCTCATCGGTGCGGCCATGCAGCAGGCGCACCCGTAGCGTCGGTTCGGTGCGATACAGCGCGGCCAGCACCGCCGGCAGCAAACCGCTGGCCGCCACCGGCAAGGCGCCCACGGTGATCGTGAGCGCATCGTCCTGCAGCAGCCCTTCGAAGGTGTCCTGCGCGCGTCGTAGCTGCCCCAGCACCACATGCGCCGTCTGCACCAGCACCTCGCCCATCGCATTGGGACGAACGCCGCGCGAATGTCGCTCGAACAGCGGCGCACCGACGATCTCTTCGATCTCCTGCAAGGCGCGCGTGAGCGCGGGCTGGGTGACATTCAAGACGCGTGAGGCGCGCAACAGGCTTTTCTGTCGGTCCAGCGCCTCGATGACACGCAGGTGCCGCACCTTGATGCGGTGTTCGAAGAACACGGATGACATGGTCATTGGGGAAGACCTTGGGTTGGGAAGTCGGGTAACGCGACGATGCGGCGCACGGCCACTGCGCCCAGCTCAGCGCGCATGGGGCACACGCCGCGTCTGCATGAAGTCTTCGAACGATTCGCCGCGCATGATTGCGTAGACCTGCAGATTGGTCATGCGCACCACGCGCGCGAATTTTTCGATGACGAAGAAGTTGGCGCCGTATTGCACCAGGCCCAGCCAGTCGCGCGCACGGATCAGCGCCTTCTCCTGCTCGGTGAGTTCGGCTTCCTGCATCAGAACTTCTGCATCCTGCAAGAAACGATCCCGCCACGGCGCGCGGATCATGTGCCAGAAAAAGCGGTTCAGGCGCAGCGCGCGATTGCTGGTACGCAGATCGAACAGGTACGTACCGCCGATCTGCTCCATGCCCTTGGTTTGCGGATTCATCAGCACCTCCTCAGGCCGCAGCGGCAGCGCGCGCGAGCAGATCGGCCGAACGCGGCGCGCCAGCCGCTTCTTCGCCCGGCTCGTACAGCACCACGGTCATCGCGGTGGTGGTCATCAGGTAGTAGTTCTGATGCAGCTTGCGGATCGGCCCATCCAGCGCGCCGCGCATCGCCAGCCACATGATCTGCTCCACGCTCTCCGCACCGCCCAGGCGCACGTAATCGGTGTGGGTGAGATCGGTGAGGGTCTCGGGCGCATGCTGGAACCGGTCCAGAAATTCCATGTCCCATTCGGTGTTGTTGAACCCGGTGCGCTCGCCATGGATCTGGTGCGATAGCCCACCGGTACCCACCACCACCACCCGAAGATCTTCCGGATACGATTCGATCGCGCGGCGCACTGCCTGGCCCAGGCGATAGCAGCGCCGCGCCGTCGGCAGCGGGTACTGCAGCACGTTGATGGCGATCGGCACCACCGTGCCCGGCCAGTCCGGCACATGCGGCCATAGCAGCGGCAGCGGCGCCGCGCAGCCATGGTCGATCGGCTTGTCCTGAAACACCGTCAGGTCGAATTCATCATTGACCAGGCATTCGGCGATATGCGCCTGCAACTGCACGTCGCCGCGGATCGGCGGCAGGTTGCGCAGCCCCGCACCTTCGTCGGCAACCGGAAAGCGCTCGCCCACACCCAGCGCGAAGGTGGGATACAGATCGAAGAAGAACGTCGTGCAGTGGTCGTTGTAGAAGAACACCAGCACGTCGGCCTGCTGCTCGGCCAGCCACGCGGCCACCGGCGTGTAGCCGTCGAACAACGGCTTCCACACCGGGTCCTGCTGCTTGCCCTTGTCGTAGGCCACCCCGATGGTGGGAACGTGCGAGGTTCCGATACCGCCGATGATGCTTGCCATGTTCCGCTCCTGCGACGCGGGCCGGGCCCCGGTCAGGGCAGGCGCGCGTCAGTGGGTGATTGGGGATCTGCAACGCAATGGATCCCAACAAAGGACGACCAACGACTCCGGATTGCCAAAACGGTATCCTTGGGATCCAAATTGCCATCAAGCGATCTCATCCGCAAGGTTTTTATACAAGTGATTGCAAGTTTTCCCTGTCGAAGGAACGTGCGCTGCGGTATGGCGCGAGAGAATGGAGCCAATGGCGAACAACCACCGATTGCAAGCGATTCAGCAGCTACGCGAATTGATCCTGTGCGGCACCTTCGCGCCGGGCGAGCGTGTCACCGAAGCCGCGCTGGCCGAGCGCCTGGCGATTTCGCGCACGCCGATCCGTCAGGCCCTGCCGGCGTTATGTCAGGAAGGCCTGCTGGTGCAGGCAGGCAGCCGTGGTTACGCCGTGCGGCGCTTCAGCCAGCAGGAAAGCCTGGATGCACTGGCGGTGCGCGCAGTGATGGAAGGCATGGCCGCGCGCACCATCGCCGAACGGGGCGCCGCCGCCGAGTTGCTCGCCACCTTGCACGCCTGCCTGGGCGAAGGCGACCGCATCCTGGCCAGCCGCAATCTCTGTGCCGACGACGAGCAGGCGTATGGCGCAATGAATGCCCGTTTCCATCGCGCCATCGTGGAGGCGGCCAACAAGCCGATCCTGACCGAAACCGTGGAACGCTGCACACTGGTGCCGTTCGTCAGCCCGGTCAACGTCGTGTTCGGCCAACGCACTGCTGCGCTCGCCTACGACGACCTGTTTTACGGGCACAGGCAACACGGCGCCATTGTCTCGGCCATCGAACAACGCGATGGCGCACGCGCCGAATTGCTGTTCCGCGAACATGCCAACACGCAACGGCACAGCATGGGACTGTGAGACGAGCGCTTTGCTCGTCGATGCCCTGCGTGCCAAGCATCCCGCTTGAGCGATGAGGCCAGGCCACCAGCGCGAGCTCGTTCGCATGACGCATCGCATCCGCGTCATCCCGCATCGCCGGCACCGCCGCGGCGGCAATGCGGGATGCATGACCGGCGCGCGTTACAGCGAGTGCACGATCATCAGGTTGTAGCTATTGCCTGCCACCGAGTTCTCCACCTCGATGGGCAGGTACACATTGAAGTTGAGAAGGTTCTTTTCGTCGAACCGCCAGGACAACCCGGGGCCAACATAGAACTGCCTGCGCTTGCTGTCGGGGACGCTCTGGTCGTTGGTGCGGTTGTTCTTCAACTGCTGCAGGTAATACCCGTTGATGCCCAGACGCAATTGCTCGGTGACCTTGACCGAGCTGGCGAAGTTCGCCCAGAGCACATCGCCGGCCTGGCCATTGCGAAAACGGAACCCGGGAATCGGCGGCACGCCACCTGCGCGGCTGGTGCGGAAGTTATAGAGATAATTCAGCCGCCCGCTGATTTCCCAAGTGTCGCTGGGTTGCACGGTGAAGGCCCAATGCGGTGCGACCGACCAAAAACCGGTGCTCTGGTTGATGGCGATATCGCGATCGAACTTGCCCACGGGCGCGAAGGCATCGATGGCAAACCGCTGGAAGAAGAACACCCGCCCATCGCGCATCACCGGTGGCATCTGCAGCGCCGGCCCGAACGAGATATCGCCCATGCCCAAGCCATTGCTGCTCAAGCGCACCGGGCTATCGGCAGCGACGGAGGTGTCGTAATTGACCAGCGGCACGATCGCATTGAAGCTCAACGAACCGCCTTTCCAGGTGTAGGGCGTGACATAGATGAGCTGGGTCAATGCGACGCTGACGCCAACCTTGGGGTCGCGGAACGCCGGCGAATTGTTGCCGTTGGCATTTTTGATCGCGTCGAAATCGTAGTAGCGCAGATACTCGATGGCCGTCCATCCAGGCTGCATGGAACCGAAGCCATCCAAGAAACTGGTGCCACCCAGATTGATGCCTTGGGGTGGCGCCGCGGTTTCCGGCACAGCCTGCGCCCACGCTGCCGGCGACGCTGCGGCCAGCAAGGCAGCGATGATCAATGCAGGTTGACGAGGCGACAGCGCACGCGGCAACACCGAACCACAACGAGCAGACGAACGGACGCGTTCCACTAGGCGAATCTCCGATGCAAAGGGAATGGATGACTGCGATGCAACGCGACGGGGAGGGGGAGAACGTGGGACTGGAAGACGGCGGCACGCGGCATGCGCCGTCAGGACAGCGGTGAGTCAAGAAGTTGTCTGCCGCCCGGATGCGCCGACTCAGCTGGCGCCGACCCGCAGCAGCAGTGACCCGAGCCGTTGCTGGAACAACCAGCGTCCCTGCTCGAGCACCAGCACATCCTCGAAGCTGCCCAGCAATGCCGGCGCTTGCGCCGTCCACGGCGGCGCTGCGGAGGTAGCGTCAGCGGTGTAGAGCAGGACGTGGCTGTGCGCATGCGCCAGCGTGTGCGACTGGACGCTGACCAAGGTATTGAGCATCAGGTGGCACGTGGTGCGCGGCGCACGCTCGCGAAACGACTGCAAGATGGCCTCGCGCCCCCGCACGGGCGCATCCGGTGCACTGGGGCGCGCGAACACGCCATCGTCGGTGAACAACGCGGCGAGACCGGCATGATCATGGCGATCGTTGTAGAGCGCGAACCGGCGGATCGCTTGCTCGCAGGCAATGATGATCGAAACGTCTTCGTGCATGCAGCGTTCCTCAAGGCGTGACCAAAGCACTCTCGATATCCGGCGGATTGCGTGTTTGCGCAGCAGTGGCCACCTCGTGCCACGCGTTGGGCGGGTGCGCCATCACGCGGCCTGCAACCAGTCGCGCAGCGCGTCGCTGACGGCAGCGGGTGCTTCCACCGGCGCCATGTGCCCGCAGTGTTCGAAGATCGCCAGCCGCGCCTGCGGAATGTGTCGCGCCATGTCCTGGTGCCGCGCCAACGGGCTCCACGCGTCTTGCCGCCCGACGCCCAGCAACGTCGGGCATGTGATGTGCGCGAGCACCGGCGCCGCATCGGGGCGTTCCAGCAGGGCGTTGATCTGCCCGGCAAAACTTTGCGCGCTTTGCCGCTGCACCATGGCCATCAAGCCATCCATCAATTCGCCATCGGCACGGTGATCGGGGTGCAGCATCGGCGGCAGCCAGCGCTGCGCCAGCGCCTGCATTCCCTGGGCATGCGCAAGTCGCACCAATGCCAGCCGTTCTTCGCGTTCGCGCTCGCGGCGCGGCGCGATGCCCGTATCCAGCAGTGCCAGCCGCAGCACGCGCGCGGGCGCCTGGCGCATGATTTCCAGCGCGACCCGCCCGCCCATCGAATGTCCTGCCAGCGCAAACTGCGGCGGCGCAACGGCCAAGACATGCGCGGCCATCTGCGCAATGCTGTCGAAGCCAGCGAAATCCATCACCTGCACATCGGCCAGATCGCGCAGCGCGGTGCGCTGCGGTTGCCAGATGGCGGCATCGCACAGCAGCCCGCACAACAACAACACTGCCGGCTTGGACGAAGGAGGCGCAGACAAGGTCATGGCGCGACTGTAGCCACGGCAGCCACGCACGTCGTATGGAACCTGCTGCCTTCGCTATAGCATCAAAGGCATATCAAGGCATGACAGCCAGCCGCCGCCGATTTTGGCGGCTGGCGCGCTTGGCTCACGCGCCGCCGGAGGCGCGCTTCCACAGCACATCGACCAACGGCGGCAACTTGCCGGCCAGGCCCAATACCGATCCGCGCAACAAGGTCAGGTGCATGTCGTCGTTGGAAAACACCGTGTTGATCGCATCGAAGCCGTAGGCAGCCACGGTGTTCTCGCTGCGCCGGGTACGTGCCCAGCGTTGCAGGCGATGCGGCGCGGCCCAATCGGCGCGTTTGGCCATCGCCTCGCGCACGCTCTGCCGCAACGCCGCCACATCGCGCAGACCCAGGTTGACGCCCTGCCCGGCCAGCGGATGCACCACATGCGCGGCATCGCCCAAGGTGAGCACGCGGCCGCTGACGTACTGCTGCACCAGCTGCCGTTGTAGCGGGAAGGCGGTGCGTGCCGACACCACGCGTACCTCGCCCAGGCGCGCAGCAAAGGCCTGGGTCAACTCCCGCGAGAAACTGGCATCGTCCAGCGCCAGCACGCGCTCGGCGTCGGCATCGGGCAAGGTCCACACGATCGAACTGCGGCCATCGGCGAACGGCAGGAAGGCCAGCGGCCCGGTGGTCAGGAAACGCTGCCAGGCGGTGGCCTGATGCGGGTGCTCGGTTTCCACGAAGGCAACCACGCCGCGCTGTGCGTAGGCATGCCGGGAAACCGGCAGCCCGGCGAGTTCACGCAGGGTGGATGCTGCACCATCGGCGGCGATGGCCATTGCCGCTTCCAGCCGGCTGCCATCGTCCAGGCGCAGGCGCACGCTGGCGGCGTCCTGCTCCAGCTCGACCACGCGTGCCGGGCAATGCACTTCGATGCCGGCCGCGTGCACGGCGGCCCACAGGCGGTCCACCAGCACGTCGTTTTCGATGATCCAGCCTAATTGCTCGCGTCCCAGGGTGTCGGCGTCGAAGCCCAGCTCGCCACCTCCGCCCGCATCCCAGACCCGCATGCGCCGATAAGGTTGCACGCGCGCGGCACGCACCGCATTCCACACGCCCAGGCTGTCGAGCAACGCGGCATTGTCGGCAGCGAAGGCATAGACACGCAGATCGGGTTGCTCGGCGCGCCAGCGGGCAGGCTCGCGCCCTTCGATCAGGGCAACGCGCAGGCCGGCATCGTTCAATGCCAGCGCGCAGGCGGCGCCGACGACGCCACCGCCGACGATCACCACCTCGTGCATGCTGCGCCGGCTCATGCGCTGCCCCGGCACAGTTGCGGCACATCGCCACGGAAGCCCATGGCGCCGCCCACCAGCATCGATTGCAGCGGGGCCGCCTGCGAGGCCGCAAACAAGCCCAGGCTACGCAACGGCCGCAGCAACGGTGCCGGGTTGCCGGTGAGCCGCGCCAGACCGCTGGAAAACCCGATGGTGTGCTTGCGATCCACCCGCCGCCGCGCCAGATACTCGGCCAGCAACGCACCGGCACCGGCATCGCTGCGATCGTGCTCGATCAATTCGGCCAGCGTCAGCGCATCGCGCAGCCCCAGGTTGAAGCCCTGCGCGCCGATCGGGTGCAGCGTCTGCGCGGCATTGCCCAGCAGCACCACGCGCTCGGCGATGAGGCTGTCGGCCAGCACCTGCACCAGCGGATAGGCACTGCGTTCGCCGGTGGCGACCATGCGCCCGGCACGCCAGCCGGCTGCACGCTGCAGGCGCGCCAGCCAGCCGGTGTCATCGAGCGCAGCCACGGCTTCGGCCTCGGCGCGCGCCACGCAATGGATCGCACCGTAATGACGGTCGCCGCGTGGCAACAGCGCCGTTGGCCCATGTTCGCCAAAACGCTCCCAGGCCGTGCCATCGGGCGGTCGTGAGGCACGCACGCGCGCCACGAACAGGGTCTGCAGGAAATCGTGGGTATCGGTACCGATATGCAGCAGCTCGCGCACCGCGCTATGGCTGCCGTCGGCGCCGACCACCAGTTTGGCCTGCACCCGTTGCTCGCCCGCATCGGTAGCCAGGCGCACCGCGCGCAGGTCGTCCTGCACCGGTTCTATGCCGATGCACCGTGCGGGCCGGTAACGGCGCAGATGGGTCAGTTCGTCCAGGCGCGTTTGCAAGGCATCGCCGAAGTCGCGTGCCACCACCACCTGGCCGAAGGCGTCGCGGCCATAATCGGCCGCGTCCAGTTGCACGCGGCCGAAGTCCCCGGCGCGGCTGACATGGATGCGCCGGATCGGCCCGGGCGGACTGCGCAGCTTGGCCATCACTCCGAGCGCACCGAGCGCGTTCACGGTGGCCGCGGCGAAACTGAGGTTGCGTTGATCAAACACTGCCGGCGGCGTGCCGGCCGGGGTGGCCTCCACCAGCCCGACATCCAGGCCGAGGCGGTCCAGCGCAATCGCAAGGCTGGAGCCGACCAGGCCGCCGCCAACGATCAGAACGTCATGGGGATGTGTCATCCCCACATGATAAGCCTTCGCCCCCTGCGCGTTGCCGACGCAGGGCGGGACATCTTGCCGCGCCCGCTGCCACCTGCGCCGTGCATGGTTGACGCGCAGCGCAGCGCTTCACGCGCTCCCCAAACACATGCAGCGGCTGGAAAAGCGTGGCGAGCAGTCGCCAGGCGGGCGTGGATGGCGCACCCAGAAACGGCGGTGTAGGCGTGGCGCAGGCCGATTCCGGGCGCCGGCCACGCCCGCTTGGCACTGCACAGTCGTTGTGCAGCTGCCGTTACCCAAGCCGCGGGCAGCACCACTTCCACGCTACACTCCAGGGCCTGCAATCCGGCCCGCCTCGCGCATGACGTCTCGCTCGCACGACACCCTGATTCTGAGTCTGCTCGCCGCGTTGATGGCGGCCACCCGGATCAATCACTTCGCGCCGGTTCCGGACGCGTCCTGGGCGGTGTTCTTCATCGGCGGATTCCATCTGGCTGCACGTACCAAGCTGGCATTTCCGCTGCTGATGCTGCTGGCCGTGGCGGTGGACTGGCTGGTCATCACCGGCCAGGGCCTGAGCTTCTGGCAGCACTACTGCGTGTCGCCGGCGTACTGGTGCCTAATCCCGGCGTATTTCGCGCTGTGGGCCGGCGGCGTGTGGCTGCGCCGGCACTACCACGGCGCACAGTGGAGCGCGCTGGCGCGACTGGTGCCGGCCCTGCTGATTGCCGTGGCGCTGTGCCAGCTGATCGCCCAGGGCAGCTTCTACTGGATCAGCGCCAGCGTGGCCGACCCGACCGTGGCCGGCTGGTTCAAGAATTACACCGACTGGCTGGGGCCCTATCTGCGCAGCGCCGCGCTGTACGTGGCGGCTGCCGCGGTGATCCAGGTGGCTGCCGAGCGTCTGTCCGCACCGCGTCGCCAGCCCTACGCCGGCTAAGCCATGGGCAACCGACTCTCTCGTATCTATACGCGGACCGGCGACGACGGCAGTACCGGCCTGGGCGACGGCAGCCGCACCGGCAAGGATGCGTTGCGCGTCAATGCCTACGGCACCGTGGACGAAGCCAATTCGGCCATCGGCGTGCTGCTGGCCGCCCCCGGCGTGCCGGAGCCGATCGCCGCACTGCTGACCACCGTGCAGCACCAGTTGTTCGATTTGGGCGGCGAGCTGTGCATTCCCGGCCATGCCGCCATCGACGCGGCCGACATCCAGGCGCTGGAGCGCCAGCTGGATGCCTTCAACGACACCCTGCCCGCACTGCAGGAATTCATCTTGCCAGCCGGCGGCGAGGCCGCCGCGCGCTGCCACCTGGCCCGCACCATCGTGCGCCGGGCCGAGCGCGAGACCGTTGCGCTGTCGCGTCAGGAAACGGTACGCAACGAGGCGATCGGCTACCTCAACCGCTTGTCCGACCTGCTGTTCGTGTTGGCGCGCGTACTGGCGCGTACCGATGGTCGGCAGGAAGTCCTGTGGCGGCACGACCGCCGACGCGGTTGAGCATGTGCCCGGGTCGGCACAGAGGCTAGAGTTGCCCCATGTTGGTCTTTACCCATCCCGCCTGCCTCGGTCACGACGCCGGCCCTGAGCACCCGGAAAGCCCCGCCCGCCTGGAAGCGGTGGTCCAGGCCCTGCGCGGCGCATTCCCGGATCTGGACTGGCGCGAAGCGCCGTTGGCCAAGCTGGGCGACCTGTGCCGCGTGCACGAGCGCGAGCAAGTGGATGCAGTGCTGGAAACCGCCTTCGAGGGCTACCGTCAGCTGGACGTGGACACGCGCATGGTGCCGGCCTCGCGCGCGGCGGCCTTGCGCGCGGCCGGTGCCGGCATTGCCGCGGTCGATGCGGTGATGCAGGGCCAGACCCGCACCGCCTTCTGCGCGGTGCGTCCGCCCGGTCACCACGCCACCGCACAGGTATCGATGGGATTTTGCCTGTTCAACAACATCGCCGTGGCCGCCGCCCATGCGCGCGACCGGCATGGGCTGGAGCGCATCACCATCGTGGACTTCGACGTCCATCACGGTAACGGCACCCAGGCGATCTTCGAACGCGACCCCGCCGTGCAATACCTGAGCACCCACCAGTCCGGGCTGTATCCGCATTCGGGCAGCGTGTACGAGCGCGGGGTCGGCAATATCCACAACCTGCTGCTGCCACCGGGCAGCGACGGGCTGCGCTTCCGCAATGTCTGGGAAGACGAGATGCTGCCGCTCATCGATGCCTTCCGCCCGCAGTTGATCCTGATCTCCGCCGGCTTCGATGCGCATCTGCGCGACCCGCTGGCCGACCTGATGCTGGACGACGCCGATTTCGCCTGGCTCACCGGCGCGCTGCGCACCCTGGCCGACCGCCATGCACGCGGCCGCGTGGTCTCGATGCTGGAAGGCGGCTACGACCTGCAGGCGCTGCGCGAAAGCAGCGTGGCGCACGTGGCAGCGCTGCGCTGAACCCCGGCCAGGGCGCCGGTCGCGTCGCCGGGTGCGATGAACCTCGCCCTCCCGGCGCCGGCGCTCTTCATTGCCCCTATGCGGGGTATGCGGCAAGCTAGTCGCCATTTTATTGGTTGAACCCACGCGTGCGCCGAGCTCTCCGCCTGCTGCCCCTGCCTTTGAGCATCGCCATCTGCCTTCCGGCCATGGCTGCCGACAAGCCGTTGAACTGGGGACTGTGCCCGGCCGTAGACCCGCTACCCGGCTTCGACGGCGCCCCCGCCGCCGACCCCAAGGCGGCCGAGATGCGCCAGCAGTTGCCGACCGACATCGAAGGCGACCAGCTCTCCGGCACCAGCACCACCCCGCAATACCAGGGCAATGTCGCGCTGAAGCGCGGCGACCAGTTCCTGGGTGCCGACAACCTGCGCATGGACACCGAAACCGGCAACTACATCGCCGAAGGCAATGTCCGTTACCAGGACACCTCGTTCCGCATGGTGGCCGACCGCGCCGAGGGCAATCAGGATACCGACACCCACAAGGTCACCAACATCCAGTACCAGTTGGTGGAGCGCCGCGGCAATGGCGACGCCGAATCGGTGGACCTGCAGGGCCAGGTCGGGCAGATGCATCGATCCACCTACACCACCTGCGACCCCTCGCAGCCGATCTGGCGCGTGCGCGCGCCGGAGATCGACGTCGACAACGAGGAAGGTTTCGGTACCGCGCGCAACGCGGTGCTGCAGATCGGCAAGGTGCCGGTGCTGTACTTCCCGTGGTTCAAGTTCCCGATCGATGACCGCCGCCAGACCGGCCTGCTGTTTCCGCAATTCGGCCTGTCCGGCCGTAACGGCTTCGATTACCTGCAGCCGATCTATCTGAACCTGGCGCCGAACTACGACGCCACGTTGTTGCCGCGCTACATGAGCAAGCGCGGTTTCATGTTCGGCACCGAATTCCGCTACCTGTACGAGGGCGGTCGCGGTGAAGTCACCGGGAATTACCTGCCCAACGACAAGTTGCGCGACAAGGACCGTGGCAGCGTGTTCTACAGCGGCTACCACAACGTCAACAGCAATTGGCAGGCGCGCAGCAGCATTTCCTGGGTCAGCGACACGCGCTATGTCGAGGACTTCACCAGTCGCCTGAACGGCATCGGCTCGGCTTCCAGCCTGCAGAGCACCGTGGGCATCTACGGCACCGGCGAAACCTGGACCGCAGGCCTGATGGCCGACCGTTGGCAGCTCACCGACTACACGCTGGACGAGCAAGCCCTGCCATATAACCGGCAGCCGCGTGCGTATTTCACCTGGGAAAAGCCGCTGGGCATTTTCGAGGCCGGCATCTATGCCGAGGCGGTGCGCTTCACCCACGACGATTCGTACCAGGTGAATTACATCCCGAACGCCAACGGCAACAATGGCGACGAGTACGTCCGTACCAATATCCGCAACAAGGAATACGGCAGCGGTGCGCGCCTGGACGTCAAGCCGTATATCTCGATGCCGCTGTCGGGCGCAGCGTGGTTCCTGACGCCCACCGTGGCATGGCGCTACACCGCGTACCAGCTGGATTCCACGCTGGCCAATACCAAACCGCTGACTGGCAACCGCTCGCCGTCGCGTAGCCTGCCGATTGCCTCGCTGGACGCCGGCCTGTATTTCGATCGGGAAACCTCGCTGTTCGGCACCAACTATCTCAATACGTTGGAGCCGCGCATGTACTACCTGTACGTGCCATACCGCGACCAAGACGATCTGCCGGTGTTCGACACCCGTCCGTTCACCTTCAGCTACGGGCAGCTGTTCCGCGACACCCGCTACACCGGCGCCGACCGCCAGAACGATGCCAACCAGCTGACCCTGGCGGTGACCTCGCGCTGGCTGCGCCAGGACGATGGTCGCGAAAAGCTCTCGCTGAGTGCGGGCCAAATCCTGTACTTCAGCGATTCGCTGGTCACCATCAACAACAGCAACAACTCGGCAGCCGGCAGCGAACAGACCATCGACCAGGGCAAGTCCGCCTGGGTGGCCGACGCCAACTACATGATCAACGACCGCTGGTCGATGGGCGCCACCTACCAGTGGAACCCCAACTCGCGCAAGGAAGATCTGGCCAGCCTGCGCACGCGCTATCTGCTCAACAACGACGGCATCATCAACCTGGCGTATCGCTACCGTCGCAACCTCACCGACAACAGCGACCAGCTCAAGCAGGCCGATTTCTCCTTCCTGTACCCGATCAACCCCAGCTGGAGCGCGGTCGGTCGGTATTACTACTCGCTGCTGGACCGCAAGCCGCTGGAAATCATCGGGGGCGTGCAATGGGATAGCTGCTGCCTGGCGGTGCGCGGGCTGGTGCGCCGGTTCGTGCGCAACCGCGATGGCGAGATGGACAACTCGATCCAGATTGAGTTCGTGCTGAAGGGCCTGAGCTCGTTCGGGCAGAACACGGACCGCACTTTGCGCCGTGCTATTCTCGGCTATTACCGCGACGACCTCTACCTGGTCCCGCCCAGCAACACCACGACCAATCCGGACGATTACGATCCGAACCTGATTCCATGACCAAGCCTTTCTCTGTTGTTCTTGCCTCGCTGCTGGCCATCACCAGCACGGTTTCGCCGTTGGCCTCGGCACAGCAATCCCAGCCGCTGGATCGCATCGCTGCCATCGTCGACGAAGACGTGGTGCTGCAGAGCGAGCTCGATCGCGCCGTGCGCAACGTCAAGTCGCAGTACGCCGGTCGCGAAAACCAGCTGCCGCCAGACGATGTGCTGCAGCGCCAGGTCCTTGAGCGCCTGGTGCTGGTCAAGCTGCAGGTCAGCCGTGCCGATGGCAACGGCATCCGCGTCAGCGACGAGGAACTCAACCGCGCCATCGCCAGCATCGCCCAGCAGAACGGCACGACGGTGGACGGCTTGCGCCAGAAGCTGGCAGCCGACGGGATGGGCTACGCCGATTTCCGCTCTTCGGTGCGCGACGAGATCATCGTGCAGCGCCTGCGCCAAAGCTTTGCGCAGAGCCGCATCAGCGTGAGCGAAGGCGAAGTGGATACCGCGCTGGCCCAACAGGCCGCCACCGGTAGCCAGTACCACCTGGCGCACATCCTGATCGGCTTGCCGGAAGGCGCAACTGCCGAGCAGATCGCCACCGGCCAGAAGAAGGTCGATGGCGTCAAAGCATTGATCGACAAGGGCGAGCTGGATTTTTCGGCCGCTGCGGTGCGTTATTCCGATAGCCCCAATGCGCTGGAAGGTGGCGATCTGGGCTGGCGCAGCCTGGATGAGATCCCGAACGCATTTGCGCAGCTGATCCGCGACATGCAGCCTGGCCAGGTGGCCGGCCCGCTGCGCGGCCCGAGCGGCTTCCAGCTGCTCAAGCTGGTGGAAATGCGCGACGCCAATGCCGGCGGCGAAAAGAAGATGGTCACCGAGTACCACGCACGCCACATCCTGGTGCGGATCGGCGACAACCAGACCGAGGCGCAGGCCAAGGCAAAGATCGATACGATTCGCGCGCGCATCGTGGGCGGTGCCGATTTCCAGGCGACGGCCAAGGAGTCCTCCGAGGACACCAACAGCCGCGGCCAGGGTGGCGATCTGGGCTGGTTCCCAGCCGACGCATTCGGCCCGGATTTCGGCAAGCAGGTCGAAAGCTTGACCGATGGCGCGGTCTCCGAACCGTTCCGGACCCAGGCGGGCTGGCACATCGTGCAGCGCGTCGGCAGCCGTCAGACCGACGTGAGCGCCGAGAATCAGCGCGCGCAGGTGCGTGAAACCATCGGTCGCCGCAAGCTGGAAGAAGAGTACAACCGCTATCTGCAGGAACTGCGTGGCGAAGCGTATGTGAGCTACCGCACCGGCGACCGTGCCGATGACAATGCCACTGCCGCTCCGGCCAAGTCGGCTGATCCGGCAGCGCCCTCACCGCCGCCGGCAAAGCCGACGCGCTGAGACCGGGTAGCCGGATAGCATGATGGTCCCGTCGCTCGCGCTGGTGCCAGGCGAGCCGGCCGGAATCGGGCCGGAACTCTGCGTCCGGCTCGCGCAGCAGCCGCGCTCGGACGCGCATCTGATTGCCTACGCCGACCCAGATACCCTGCACAGCGCCGCCACGGCGCTGTCGTTGTCTGTGCGGCTGCTCGATCCCGACCAGCCCGCGCGCGCGCCTGGCGACCTGCCGCTGCATCCCGTTCGCCAAGCCGTGGCAACACGCTTCGGCGCACCTGACCCGGCCAATGCCGCAGCGGTGATCGCCGGCCTGCGCAGCGCGGCCGGCGACTGCCTTGCCGGCCGGTTGCAGGGAATCGTCACTGGCCCGGTGCACAAGGCAGTGATCAATGCCGGCGGCATTGCTTACACCGGCACCACCGAACTGCTGGCCGAACAAGCCGGTTGCCCGGTGGTGATGATGTTGGCCAACAGCATCGTGCGCGTCGCGCTGGTGACGACCCATCTGCCGCTGCGTGCGGTGGCCGATGCAATCACCGCCGATGCGCTGCTGCAGTGCCTGCGCATCACCCACGCAGCGATGCAGCGCGACTTCGGCCTGGAGCACCCGCGCATCGCCGTGCTCGGCCTCAACCCGCATGCCGGCGAAGACGGTCACCTGGGCCGCGAGGAACTGGATATCGTCATTCCGCTGCTGGAGCAGCTGCGCGGCGAGGGCATGCAGCTGATCGGCCCGCTGCCGGCGGACACCGCATTCCTGCCGCAGAAACTGCGTGGTTTCGACGCAGTGGTGGCGATGTATCACGACCAGGGCCTGCCGGTACTCAAGTACAGCGGCTTCGAGCAGGCAGTGAACATCACCCTGGGCCTGCCCTACCCGCGCGTTGCGGTGGATCACGGTACTGCGCTGGAACTGGCCGGCCGCGGAATCGCCGACCCCTCCAGCCTGATGGCAGCCACTGCGTTGTGCGCGCGATTGGCGGCGCGCCGCTAACACCCCGTGTGCTTCCGCGCTGCGAGCATGCCGCTGGTGCATGCCGTCTATCCGCCAGGCCCGGCGGATGCGCGACGACGCCGCGTGCAGGCGCGGCCTCCGTTAAACTGCGCAGATGAATTCTTCCTTCAGCGCACCGGCCAAGAAGTCGCTTGGCCAGCACTTTCTTGCCGACCGGTATTACATCGACCGCATCGTGCAGGCGGTAGACCCGCGCGCCGGCCAGCATCTGGTCGAGATCGGCCCGGGCCAGGGTGCCATCACCTTTCCGTTGCTACGCAAGCATGGCGCGTTGACCGTGATCGAATTCGATCGCGACCTGATCGCGCCGTTGACCGAAGCCGCCGCACCGATCGGCGCGCTGAGCATCATTCACCGCGACGTGCTCAGCGTGGATTTCACTGCACTGGCCGATGGCACGCCGATCCGCCTGGTCGGCAACCTGCCCTACAACATCTCCTCGCCGATCCTGTTCCATGCGCTGGACCATGCCGCTGCCGTGGCCGACATGCACTTCATGCTGCAAAAGGAAGTGGTCGACCGCATGGCCGCCGGCCCCGGCAGCAAGGTGTACGGACGACTCAGCGTGATGCTGCAGGCGTATTGCGAGGTGACTGCGCTGTTCGTGGTGCCGCCGGGCGCGTTCCGGCCGCCGCCGAAGGTGGACTCGGCCGTGGTGCGGCTGGTGCCGCGCGACCCGGCCACGGTGCAGATCAACGACCGCCGCCGCTTCGCCGATGTGGTGCGCGCCGGGTTCGGGCAGCGCCGCAAGACCCTGCGCAATGCCTTGTCCACCATCTGCGAACCGGCCCATTTCGAGGCTGCGCAGGTGAGACCGGATGCACGCGCCGAACAACTCGAGGTCGCGGATTTCATCCGGCTGGCCAATGTCGAGCTGGCTTGAGCGCCGCTCCCACACTGTTTTATTTAGACTTTCGCCATGCAAGATGATCCGCGCTACCGGGTCGAGGTCGAGGTATCGCCCCGCTTCCTCGCCCATCAATCCACCCCGGACGAAGGCCGCTACGCCTTTGCCTACAGCATCCGCATCCAGAATGCGGGCGCGGTGCCTGCGCGCCTGATCGCGCGCCATTGGCAGATCACCGATGGCAACGGTCGCACCGAGCAGGTGGATGGCGAAGGCGTGGTCGGCGAACAGCCGTGGCTGCGCCCGGGCGAGGCTTTCCATTACACCTCCGGCGTGCTGCTGGAGACCGAGCAGGGACAGATGCAAGGCCACTACGACATGGTGGCCGACGATGGCACCGAATTTATCGCCCCGATCGCCGCCTTCGTGCTGAGCGTGCCCAGGACGCTGCACTGATGAATGCTGGAGTGAGGGAGCGCACGCAATGAGCGTCTGGGCCATCGGCGACCTGCAAGGGTGCTACGACATCACCCAGCGCTTGCTGGAGAAGATCAATTTCGACCCCGCCCAGGACACGCTGTGGTTCTGCGGCGACCTGGTCAACCGTGGCGGGCAATCGCTGGAAACGTTGCGTCTGGTGCATTCATTGCGCGCGCACAGCGTGGTGGTGCTGGGCAATCACGACCTGTCGCTGCTGGCGATCGGTGCGCGTTCGGAAGAAGAGCAGCGCAAGGTCAATCCGGATCTGCTGCGCATCGTGATGGCCGAAGATCGCGATGCGCTGCTGGACTGGCTACGCATGCAGAAGCTGGCGCACGTAGACCGCGCGCTGGGCTGGATGATGATCCACGCCGGGCTGGCGCCGAAGTGGACCACGCAGATGGCCGAAAAACACGCACGCGAGGTCGAGCAGCAACTGCAGGGCGGCGGCTATCGCAAGCTGCTGCGCAATATGTACGGCGACCAGCCGGGTTGGTCGCCGGGCCTGAGCGGCTACGACCGCAGCCGCGCCATCATCAATCTGTTCACCCGCATGCGCTATTGCACCCCGCGTGGGCGCATCGCCACCGACGACAAGGGCACGCCGGGGACGCAGGCACAGGGCCTGTATCCCTGGTTCGAAGTGCCGGGTCGGGTCGAGCGCGACCTGAAGATCGTCTGCGGGCACTGGTCCGCGCTGGGTCTGACGATCACCCAGGGCGTCCATGCGATCGATACCGGTGCGGTCTGGGGCGGCAAGCTGACGGCGTTGCAGCTGGATAGCGATGAACTACGCGTGGTGCAGGTGCCCGGACGCGAAGTGACCGGGCCGGCACCGGCCGCACGCGCGCCGCGGCGTCCACGTGAGCGACAGGGACGTCAGCGTTCGCGCGGCAATCGCGGCAATGCGGGGAACGCAGTGGCCGGCCCCAAGCCGCCGGTCGATCCGCCACAGGACTGAGCGCGCGAGGCGCCCGTCGCCATCGCGGTGCCGGGCGCGACACGGCATCGCTCAGCGGCGCGCGTAATCCACGAACGCAAACGCATGGGCATGCCGATCATCGGCAGCATGCAACTCGCGCTTCACCGGCGACCACACCGCTGGGTCGATCGGCGGAAAATGCGTGTCGGCACCATCCACTGCGGTGTTCACTTCAGTCGCTGCCAGCAGATCGGCACGCTCCATGGTCAGGCGATACACCTCCCCGCCACCGATCACGCACAGCTCCTGCGCCCCATCCTGCACGGCGCGTTCGATCGCCTGCTCTACCGACGCCACAGCCTGCATGCCGTCGAACGGCACCTGTCCCGAACGGGTCAGCACCAGATTCAATCGCCCCGGCAACGCACGCCCCAGCGATTGCGCCGTCTTGCGCCCCATCAGGATCGGCTTGCCCAGCGTCAGCGCCTTGAAGCGCTTGAGATCGTCCGGCAATTTCCAGGGCAAATCGTTGTCGCGGCCGATGGCGTTGTTGCGGTCGAAGGCGACGATCAGCGAGAGTTTCATTCTTTGCCCTGGCCTTGAATTAAGCGCGCATCGCACATCTCGGCAATCGGCCTCAAGCTCAAACTTCCGCTCTTGACCAGCTCCATCAGGGCTGGCTGAGCTTCCCGCAGCGTATTTTCCATGATCGCACCCACTTCCCGTGCGAGCGCTTGGTTGTTGTAGATCAATTGAGTGGCCACCAAGTCGTTTCCGGAGTCTAGAGCCGCCGTCGCCATGACGCGCTCGCTCGCGGAGAGTGTCGTTTGCATGGCCGCGATGGTGCTCTCTGCGAGCGCCGGATCGTTCATCATCCTTTCGAGTGACGGACGCAACTGCCTATCCAGCATCGAAGACAGCGCAGGCTGCATTTCAGGACAGTTATCTTGCCACTTGGATTTCGCTTGGGCTTCCGTCACCTTGAGCAAGTCGTCTATCGAACCTTGCACCATCTGTTGGTGCAAGGGCGGCTGAAAGACTCGCAAGTAGATTTGACGTGACTGCTCGATTGGAGACATGCCCGCCACTTTCCGGGCTTCCGCCACGGGTGTCAGCAAGCAGAATACAAGTGCGATGCACAGAATCATCTTCTGCATGAGGCGCCTAGTCAGTTATGGGCCAGGCTGAGTCTAGACCGCCACCGGCGCCTTGATCGCCGGATGCGGGTCGTAGCCTTCGATGGCGATGTCTTCGAAGCGGAACGCGAACAGGTCGGTGACCTCGGGATTCAAACGCAAGATGGGCAGCGCGCGCGGGGTGCGCGTCAGCTGCTCGCGTGCCTGGTCGAAGTGATTGGAATACAGGTGCGCATCGCCCAACGTATGCACGAAATCGCCCACGCCCAGCCCGGTGGACTGCGACACCATGTGGGTCAGCAGCGCATAGCTGGCGATATTGAACGGCACGCCCAGAAAGATGTCGCCGCTTCGCTGATAGAGCTGGCAACTGAGCTTGCCGTTCACCACATAGAATTGGAACAGGCTGTGGCACGGCATCAACGCCATCTGCGGCAGCTCGCCGACATTCCAGGCGCTGATCACCAGGCGACGCGAATCCGGATTGCGCTTGATTTCATCCACCAGCCACTGCATCTGGTCGATCTCGACGCCGTCCGGGCCAGTCCAGCGCCGCCACTGCTTACCGTACACCGGCCCCAGATCGCCGTTGTCGTCGGCCCACTCGTCCCAGATGCGCACCTGGTGGTCGCTGAGGTAGCCGATATTGGTGTCGCCCTTCAGGAACCAAAGCAACTCATGGATGATCGAGCGCAGGTGCAGCTTCTTGGTGGTCACCAACGGAAAGCCGTCGTTGAGATCGAAGCGCATCTGCCAGCCGAACACGCTGCGCGTGCCGGTGCCGGTGCGGTCGGACTTCTCCGCGCCGTGTTCCAGCACGTGCTGCAACAACTCCAGGTACGGCTTCACTTGGCAGCCTCCACGCCCGCAGGCGCCGGCAGCACCGGCTGCAACACCGGCGCGCGGCGCGACATCGCCAGCAACACCAGGCCAACCGCAATCAATGGCAGGCTCAGAATCTGGCCCATCGTCAGCCAGTTGAAGGCCAGGTAGCCGATCGGTGCATCGGGTACGCGCACGAATTCGACGATGAAACGGAACACGCCATACAGCAATGCAAACAGGCCGGAGACCGCATACCGTGCACGCGGCTTCATCGAGAACGTCCACAACACCACGAACATCACCACGCCTTCCAGCGCAGCTTCGTAAAGCTGCGAGGGGTGGCGGGCGAACTGGTTCAAGGCGCCGGCGGCGTACTGCGCCTGGATCTGCGCGGGCAACCGGTCGGCCAGCTCCGGCGCATGCGGAAAGATCACGCCCCAGCCGGCCTGGGTGAATTTTCCCCACAACTCGCCGCCGACGAAATTGCCGAGCCTCCCGAAACCGAGACCCAGCGGCACCAGCGGGGCGACAAAATCCATCACATCGAAGAAGTGCAGCCGGTGCTTGCGCGCCCACAGCCAGCAAGCGATCAACACGCCGAGCAGGCCACCGTGGAAGCTCATGCCGCCTTCCCAGACCTTGAACAGGATCAGCGGATTGGCCAGGAAGGTCTCGAACGCATAGAACAGCATGTAGCCGATGCGCCCGCCCAACACCACGCCGAGCATGCCGTAGAACAGCAGATCGGAGAAACCATCCATGTCTACCCCGGGCAGACGACCGCGCAGGATGCGCGAACGGCCCAGCGCCCAGGCAGAGAAGAACGCCGCCAGGTACATCAAGCCATACCAGTGCACCTGCACCGGGCCGAGCGAGAAGGCAATGGGGTCGATGGCGTGCAAATAGATCATGCGGACCGCGTATCACATAGAGCGAGGCCGCTATTCTGACACCTCGTACGCGCTCAGCCTAAGATCCGCGGCCGGTCAGGTAGCTCGTCTTCATGCTGCGCGCCGGCGGGGGCCGGGAAATGCTCGGCCAACAGCTCGGTCACCGCCTCGATGCCGGCCAGGACCGCCGCTTCGTGCTGGCCTTCGCGCAGGAACTGCTGCATGCGCCGACACACCTCTGCCCAACACGCTTCCGGCACCCGGCTGCGCAGGCCGCGGTCTGCCACCACCTCGATGGCGTGGTCGGCCAGCAGCAGGTAAATCAGCACCCCGTTGTTGGCTTCGGTATCCCAGGTCCGCAGTTGCGCGAAGGCCTGCTCGGCGCGCTGGCGTGCACTGTGTCCGCGCCACAATGCCTGCAGTGGCAGGTCGGCCTCGACCGCGACCATGATCTGGCCGGTGTGCGAGCGCTCGCTCGCAGTCACCGCCGCCGCAATGGAATCCATGCATGCGGCTGGAAAGATGCGCTGCGCCGAGGGCGCGAAAAGATGCCTGAGCCACCGCATTACCAGCTCCCCGAGGCGCCACCGCCTCCTGATGACCCGCCGCCACCGCCCCAACCACCACCACCGCCGAAGCCGCCACGGCCGCCGCCGCCAAATCCACCGAAGCCGCCACCACCCCAGCCACCGCCACCGACAAAGCGGCCCGGCGAGCCGGAGGCCAAGCCAGCCAGCAGACCGATCACCGCCGCACCTGCGCTGGCGAACAGCAACGACGTCAATAGCAATGCCGCGCCGCCAGCGGCAACGCCGGTCAGCACCGCGCGCAGCGGGCGCGGTAGCGCGCCCAGGATGCCGCGCGCCACCATCGCCACCACGAAGCCGATAAACAGCGCCATGATCCAGCCACCGCCGCCCGTGCCGTTGCCGCCATCGGCGTGCCCGCTGACCGGCGCCGGCAGGGCCTCGCCCTCGA
This sequence comes from Xanthomonas sp. NCPPB 3569, assembly GCF_041475645.2. NCBI lineage: Bacteria > Pseudomonadati > Pseudomonadota > Gammaproteobacteria > Lysobacterales > Lysobacteraceae > Xanthomonas > Xanthomonas sp. NCPPB 3569. The sequence continues at coordinate 1,114,772 of NZ_CM192969.1, read as the reverse complement.
TCAGCCCGGCCAGTGTTGCGGTCGCCGCCGTGATGCCGCCCGCGTAATCGCCCTCGCGAAAGCTCGGCGCCAGATACTCCTGGATGATGCGGTTGGCGGTGATGTCCGGAATGGCGCCCTCCAGCCCGTAACCTGGCTGGATGCGCACGCGACGGTCGTCCTTGGCCACCAGCAGCAGCACGCCGTCGTCCACGCCCTGGCGGCCGATCTTCCATTGGTCGAACACGCGCTGGGCGTATTGCTCGATCGCTTCGGGCTGCGTGGTGGGCACGATCAAAATCTGCAGCTGCGCGCCCTTGCGCTGCTGCAAGGCCAGCGCCTGTTGCTCCAGTCGCTGGATCTGCGCCGCATCCAGGGTGCCGGTGACGTCGACCACCGGCGACCGCAGCGGCGGGATGGCAGCCAACTCCTGCGCCAGCAGCGATGCCGGCAGCAGCAGCAACGCCATCATCCACACCACTCGCACACACAATCGCCGCATTGCCGACTCCTAGCTGATGTGCGCTGACCGTCGATCAGCGCTGGGTTTGCGATTCCTTCTCACTGCAGGACATTGCCTCTTGCAGAGAGGGTGCGCCCGAAGCGAGGCCACGGGTGGTCGGAACGACTGCACGCTCTGGCGCCTTCCCTTCACCCCCTCCCCGATGGGCGAGAAGCCAGCGCTCGCCTCTGTCGGTCTGGCCTGCAGATTCGGACCGATGTGCACCTTGGCAGGCGTTGCCGTGGCAGGTGCCCGTGCGTCGTTCGACAGCGCGTACTGCGCTTGCTGGCGACGACTGCACAGGCGCCGGACACGTAGAGCAGCTGATTACTGCGCAGGCCGCGGCACGGGCTGTTGCTGCGGCGCCTGCTGCGTACCGAAATCCACCTGCGGGGCCCGCGAGATCTGCGCTTCGTTTTCCACGCTGAAATTGGGCTTGGGCTGATATCCGAAGATCTTGGCCGTGATCACCTGCGGAAATGAGCGAATGTAGGTGTTGTAGTCCTGCACGGTCTGGATATAGCGGCCACGCGCTACCGTAATCCGGTTCTCGGTGCCTTCCAGCTGCACCTGCAGATCGCGGAACGACTGGTCCGACTTGAGCTGCGGATAGTTTTCGCTGACCACCAACAACCGCGACAGCGCGCTACCCAATTCGCCTTGTGCCTGCTGGAACTGCTTCAACGACGCTTCGTCATCGGCGTTGACCTGGATCTGGCCGACGCGCGCGCGCGCATTGGTCACCTCGGTCAGGACCTGGCGTTCCTGCTGGGCGTAGCCCTGCACCGTTCGCACCAGGTTGGGAATCAGATCGGCACGGCGCTGATACTGATTGAGCACTTCCGACCAACCGGCCTTGACGCCTTCTTCCTTCTGCTGGATCGCGTTATAGCCGCAACCGGACAGCGACGCGGTCAGGATCAGCAACACCAGGGCGCGAATCAGGACAGGCATGCAGGCGATTCCGTTGGAAGAGAGCCCGAGCATGCCACGTGCCAAGTCAAGCCCGCATGCACACCTCCCCGCCCGGTTCGCCCTGCCTGCCGCGCGTCACCACAGCCGCGGCAGCAGGATCAATCCCCAGCACAGCAGCACATTGATCAGTAGCACGAACACCGCCGCCGAACCCATGTCCTTGGCACGCCCGGCCAATATGTGATGTTCCGGGCCGTAGCGTTCGATCACCGCTTCGATGGCCGAGTTCAGCAGTTCGGCCGCCAACACGATCAAGAGTGGTGCAATCAGTGCAATGCGCTCGAGTCCCGACTGCCCGAGCCACAGACCGAGCGGTACCAGCACGGCTGCCAGACAGACCTCCAGGCGGAACGAGGATTCGTGCAGCCACGCCGCGCGCAATCCCTGCCATGACCAGATCGCCGCCTTGAGCATGCGGCGCGGACCGCGCGGGACGTGCCCCAATTGATCGGCCATGCGTCAGTGCGTCCTGCCGCAGGGGCGAAGAGGGGAACAAGTCGAACGCATGGCATGGTCGCTGCTGGGGAAAGTGCGAATCTTGCACCGTGGCGCCCCGCCCCGCCAGCTGCCGGCAGGTTTGCCCTCAGCTTCCAGCCTGGCGCACCATGGGAGCCCGCTTCACTGTTGAAGGTTCCTGCATGACCATCCATCGCCTGCGCAGCGTGCTGTGCGCCCTCGCCCTTCTGTCCGGCCATGCGTACGCCGACGCCCTGCACACCGCTCCGGCCGTGCCGGCCCAGGTTTCCAATGCCGCTTGGGAACAAGACATGCAACGCTTCGCCGAGAGCGATGCGCGCCAGCCTCCGCCCAAGCACGGCATCGTGTTCGTCGGCAGCTCGTCGATCCGGTTCTGGGAGACATTGGCGCAGGATTTCCCGGGCAAACCGGTGATCAATCGCGGCTTCGGCGGCTCGGAAGTGCGCGACAGCACCTGGTACGCAGACCGCATCGTGATTCCATATGCGCCACGCCAGGTGGTGCTGTATGCCGGCGACAACGACCTCAACAGCGGCCGCACGCCCGAACAGGTGCGCGATGACGTGCTGGCATTCGTTGCACGTGTACGCCGCGACCTGCCCGAGGCACGCATCAGCTATCTGTCGATCAAGCCCAGCCCGTCGCGCGCGCAGTTGCTGCCGGCGGTAATCACGGCCAACCGCCTGATCAAGGACGCGCTCGCCCCGCTGCCGCGGGTGGACTTCGTGGACATCTACACTCCGATGCTCGACGCCAGCGGCAAGCCGCGCGCAGAACTGTTCCGCGCCGACAGGCTGCATATGACGGCCGATGGGTACGCGATCTGGCGCAAGGTCGTGGCACCGGTATTGGAACAACGCTAGAACGCAACCGAGCCGATCCGGCACGCCTGTCGCCGGATCGGCCGGCTGCAGGCGCGAGGTTGGCTGCCGCTCCATGGCAGCGCGTTTTTATCGTGGCGGCAGGCTGCCGGCCCTGTTCTCACACACGACTGCCGTAGGCGTCTGCGATTTCGGCCGCGGCGATGGCGTTTGCGGTGCGCGAGAGATACCGGCGATGCCAAGCATCTGCAACGTCGCTAAACACGCTGCAGGAGTGCACTCGCCGGGCGCTGCACTGCTGGCACCACGTCGAGCGTTCCGGCTACCGAGCGGCCAGTAAAGTGATTGAAGCAGTTAGCCAATCGCACGTGCAGCAGCCGTTCGTCGTCTTCCTGCCATGCTGCCTGGCTATTGGCCGGCAGCAGGGCGTTATCAGCACGCGCCAGGACCCCCGAGTACCGCCTTAGGCGACGATCACCGCCACTGACGTCCCGACCCCGGCTTCGCTCTGCAGTTCGATACGCCAGCCGAAGCGATCGCACAGCCGACGAACGATCGACAGGCCAAGCCCCGTGCCTTGCGGGCGGGTGGGATCGGCGCGGAAGAACGGTTCGAACGCGCGGGCACGCGCCTCTTCGCTCATGCCAATGCCGGTATCGCGGACCACGATACGGTCGTGGGTCACCTCGACCTCGATGCTGCCGGTATCGGTGTACGCGCAGGCGTTACGCAACAGATTGCTGAGCACCACCCGCATGACCCTGGGCGGAGCAAACATCTGCAGGCTGCGGTCGCCGACCATGCGCAACGACACCGGTTTGTCGCCGAGCAGTTCGCGCGCACTTTCCAGTTCTTCGCTGGCAAGCTCGGCCACATCGAAATTTTCGCTTTGCGGGTCGATCTCTGCCTCGCGCGCCAGGATCAGGAACGCATCGATCACCGCTTCCATATCGTGGCCGGCACGCTGGATGCGGCGCAGGCTGCGCTGCGTGCGTGCGGACAATTCGTCGTCGGCCAAGGCCATGTCGCTGGCCACGCGGATCACCGTGAGCGGAGTGCGCAATTCATGGCTGGCATCGCGGGTGAAATTGCGTTCGCGCGCGACATGCTCGCTGACGCGCAGCCCCAGCGCATGCAGCGCGGCGGCCAACTGGCGTGTTTCGCCCTGCAATTCGGCAGGCAGCCGCTCCGGAGCCAGTTCGTCCACATCCGGGTTGCGCGGATCCCAATGCGACACACGCCGCGCCAGCCAGCTGATGGACGAGACCAGCCGCTTGGAAACCCGATAGGTGAACCAGGACACGCCATAGATCGCCACCAGCACCACGATTGCCGGCACCACACCGAACCACAAGGTCAGATGCGCCGCACGCGAGCGCGGAAACACCAGATACAGCCGCCCCTCCGGGCGCTGATCGACATACACCAGCGCATCGGCAGCAGCCACTTCGCTGAAACCCGGAGACAGGTGGCGCAGCGCGGCCGGCGCAGCGGCGGGGGCAGCACCGGCAGGCGAAAAATAGCCCTGGATGTTGCGCGTATTCGGTGGCCGGTTGTCCGGCACGCTCTTTTGCATCTGCCAGAAATGCACGGCTTCGTCGGCGAGCACGGTGCGCACCAGGCTGTATTTGATGACGAACGACACCAGATACCCGGCCAGCACGAGCGCCAGGCTCGCCAGCGCGACCTGCAGCAGGAAGGCGAGACGTATTTTTCTCGGGAGCCCGTGTGGCATTGCTGCATCCAGGGAAGAGCGCCGGAGTATAGGCAACGCTTCCGTGAGTCCTTCGTGCAACCAGCCGGCGGCACAGGAGATCGATCGGCGCGCGAGCGCCTGCACCGCAGGCAGCCGGCCGCCAGAACGGCGGCCGGCACATGACATCACGCCATCGGTTGGGCGATGTCGGCGATGCGATAGCCGGCGCTCTGCACGGTGTGCAGCAGCGGACGGTCGAACGGCTTGTCGATGATCTTGCGCAGGTTGTACAGATGGCTGCGCAGGGTGTCCGAATCCGGCAGGCCGTTGCCCCAGATTTCGCGCTCGATTTCCTGGCGGGTGACCACGCGCGGCGATTCGCGCATCAGGATGGTCAACAAGCGCAGGCCGATCGGCGAGAGCTGCAGCTCGGTGCCGGCACGGGTGGCCCGCATGCTCACCGGGTCCAGCACCAGGTCGGCGACCTTGAGCACTTCCGAGCCCACCTGGCGACGCTCGCGGCGGATCAGGGCACGCAGGCGCGCTTCCAGTTCCTGAATTGCGAACGGCTTGGTCAGGTAGTCATCGGCACCAAAGCCCAGGCCGGTGAGCTTGTCGTCCAGCGTGTCGCGGGCGGTCAGCATCAACACCGGGGTGGACTTGCGTGCGTCGTTACGCAGGCGGCGGCACACTTCGATGCCGTCCAGGCGTGGCAGCATGAGATCCAGCACGACCACGTCGTAGCTGTTCTCCGCGGCAAGGCGGTAGCCATCCAGGCCGTCCTGCGCGTAGTCGACCTCGAAGCCACGGCCTTCCAGGTACTCGCCGATCATTTCGGAGATATTGCGGTTGTCTTCGACGACCAGCACGAGGCCGGACGTTTCCTTGGTCTGACGCATGGACTTTCCTCGGTCTTCAGCTTTGTGAAACATGCCGGATCGACGGTGGAAAGGGCGTGAAGACTGGATAACGTTTTGCGCTGCCCCGTCGTTAGCGGCCGAGCAGCGGGCGCAACGCCGGCCATACCGTCTCCAGCACCTTCGGTTGCGCGGCGGCGGTGGGATGCAGGCCGTCTGCCTGCATCAGGCCAGGCTGCAGCGCGACCTTCTCCAAAAAGAACGGCACCAGCGCGGTCTTGTACTGTTTGGAGAGGTCCGCATAGGTCGCCTTGAGCCGCTCGCGGTAGGCTGGGCCGTAATTGGGCGGCACGTCGATCCCGAGCAACAGCACCTTGGCGCCGGCTTGCTGGCTGAGCTGGATCATCTTTTCCAGGTTGCCCTTGAGCTGGGCCGGGGTCAGCCCGCGCAGCGCGTCGTTGCCGCCGAGCTCGATGACCACCACGCCGGGGCGGTGCTTTTCCAGCAGGCCCGGCAGCCGGGTCAGCGCGCCGGAGGTGGTTTCGCCGCTGATGCTGGCATTGACGACTGCCGGGGGCGTCGCCATGTCACGCTTCAGGCGCTGGTCCAGCAAGATCACCCAGCCGGACTGCACCGGGATGTTGTGCGCAGCGCTCAGGCTGTCGCCGACGACCAGGATCGGCGCGGTGGCGACCGGACTTTTGGCAGAGGCAATCCCCGGCGCAAGCAGGGAGAGTGTCAGCAGCCACAGGGCCAGTACGCCATATCGCAGTGTTCTTTCACGCATTCGGAGATTCCTCATCGACAGTCTGGCCCCCCGCTCCAGCACCCGCACCGCCATCGACGTTCGCGAGGTCGGCAAGTCCGTCAGTGGCCCGGAGGGAACGCTCCACATCCTCGACAACGTGAGCTTGACGGTCAGTGAAGGCGACAGCATCGCCATCGTTGGCGCGTCCGGTTCCGGCAAGACCACCCTGCTCGGCCTGCTGGCCGGGCTTGACCTGCCCAGCCGCGGCAGCATCGCGCTGGCGGGCCAGGACCTGGGCCAGCTCGACGAAGAAGCGCGCGCTGCGCTACGCGCCCGCGACGTCGGCTTCGTGTTCCAGAGTTTTCACCTGCTGCCGGCGCTGACTGCCGAAGAAAACATCGCATTGCCGCTGGAACTGGCCGGGCGCGAGGATCCGGCGCGGGTGCGCGAGGTGCTGGAGGCCGTGGGCCTGAGCGCACGTGCGCGGCATTATCCGCGCCAGCTGTCCGGTGGCGAGCAGCAACGCGTGGCGCTGGCGCGCGCCTTCGTGGCCCGCCCGCGCATCCTGTTCGCCGACGAGCCCACCGGCAGCCTCGACCAGGCCACCGGTGCGCAGATCAGCGACCTGCTGTTCGCGCTCAACGCCACCAGCGACACCACGCTGGTCCTGGTCACGCATGACATGACGCTGGCGCAGCGCTGTCGCCATATTTACCGCATCGACAGCGGCCGCCTGCACGCACAGACCGGTCCGGCCGCATGAACGTCGTGCGACAAGCCGCGCGCGCGGTGCGCCGCGAATTCCTGGCCGGGGACCTGCTGACCGTGTTCGCCGCGCTGGTGCTGGGCGTGGCGGTGATGACCGCAGTGGGCACCCTGGTCGACCGGGTGACGCTCGCACTGACCTCCAGCGCGGCCGAAGTGCTTGGCGGCGACCTGGGCGTGACCGGGCGGCAGGAAATCCCGGCCGACTTTGCCGAAGAAGCCAAACGGCGCGGCCTGCAGAGCACGCGCATGGTCAGCTTCCCCAGCGTGTTGTTCCATGGCGATGCCAGCCAGATGGCCAATATCCGCGGCGTCGGCGCCGGCTACCCGCTGCGCGGGCAGTTGCTGGTGTCCAGGGACGGCACCGGCACGGAAGGTCGCGCCGCCAGCGCACCGCCGCCGGGCCAGGCCTATGCCGATCCGCGCCTGCTCGAAACACTGGGCCTGCACGTGGGCGAGCAGCTGGAATTCGGTGCCGGCCATCTGACCATCACCGGCGTGTTGCGCGCCGAGCCCGATGCCTCCGGTGAGCTGATGCAGCTCGCGCCGCCGCTGCTGGTCAATCGCGCCGATATCGACGGCGCCGGCCTGCTCGGCCCCGGCAGCCGCGCTTCCTATCGGCTGATGTTCGCCGGCGCACCGGATGCCATCGCCGATCTGCGCGCCTGGTTGAAACCCCGCGCCAGCGAGTACCGCTTGGTCGGTATCGAAGACACCCAACGCGGCATGCGTGCAGCGTTCGATCGCGCCGGCCGTTTCCTGGCCTTGTCGGCATTGCTGGCCGTGCTGTTGTCCGGCGTGGCGACTGCGCTGGCGGCGAACCGGTTCGCGATGCGACGCATCGACACCGTGGCGGTCTTGCGCTGCCTGGGTGCCCGCCAGCGCGACATCCTGGCGATGCTGTCGCTGCAGCTGCTGCTGACGGCGATTCCGGCCTGCCTGGTCGGTATCGGGCTTGGCATGCTCGCGCAGGAAGGCCTGGTGCAGGCGCTGGGCAGCCTGATCCCGAACCGGCTGCCGCTGCCGCAGGCCACCCCTGCCCTGGCCGGTGCAGGCATCGGCCTGGTGCTGTTGCTGGGCTTCGGCCTGCCGCCGCTGCTGCGGCTGCGCAACGTGCCGCCGATGCGCGTGCTCAACCGCAGCTTTGCTGCCGTGCCGCCCAGCTCGTTGCTGGTGTACGGCGCAGCACTGGCCGCCACGCTCGCGCTCACCGTCTATGCCACCGGCAATCTGGTGCTGGCCGGCTGGGTGCTGGGCGGCCTGGCCGCGCTGGCACTGGTGGCGATGTTGCTGGGGCTGGGCCTGCTCGCGTTGCTGCGGCCGATCCAGCACCGCCTGCGCGGTGCCTGGAAACTGGGCCTGGCCTCGCTGACACGGCGCCGCGGCCTGAGCGTGGTGCAACTGGTCGGGCTGTCGCTGTCGTTGTGCGCGCTGTTGCTGCTGGCAGTGGTCGGCCCGGGCCTGCTCGCTCAATGGCGCGACCGCCTGCCGGCAGACACGCCCAACTACTTCCTGATGAACATCCAGCCCGAACAAACCCAGCCGGTGCTGCAGACGCTGCGCGGCCTGGGGGTGAATGATGCGGCCGTGGAGCCGTTTTCCACCGGGCGCCTGGTGGCCATCAACGACAAACCGCCGGTGCGTGGCGACCGCGACCCGGCCGACGATGGCGACGGCGACAACCGCCCGGTGAATTTTTCCTGGTGCCACGCGTTTCCGCCGGCAAATACGCTGCTGCAGGGCAAGTTCTGGGCGGCCGACAGCACCGCGGCGGAAGCCTCGGTGGAAGAAGGCTGGGCACAGCGCTGCCAGCTCAAGCTGGGCGATCGCATCACCCTGCTGCTGGGCGAGCAGCAACGCACGTTCACCGTGACCAGCATCCGCAAGGCCGACTGGGATTCGTTCCGGGTCAACTTCTTCCTGCTGCTCAATCAAGGATCGGTCGGCGATGCGCCGTACAACCTGATTTCGGCCTTCCACCTGCCGCCGGGCAATGCCTCCAAGCTGGCGGCGCTGAGTCGCGACTATCCGAACATTTCGCTGCTGGATATCGATGCCATCCTGGGCCGCGTGCGCGAGGTCATCGACCAGGTGGCACAGGCGGTGCAACTGGTGATGGGCTTCAGCCTGCTGGCCGGCGTGCTGGTGTTGCTGGCCGCGTTGCAGGCCACCGCCGGCGAACGCCGCTACGATAGCGCGGTATTGCGCACCTTGGGCGCACGCCGTGGCCAGTTACGCGGGGCGGTGCTGGTGGAATTCGGCGCGCTCGGCGTGCTGGCGGCGACACTGGCGGTGACCGCTGCGGCCGTGATCGGCGCGGTCGTGGGGAAGCAGGCGTTCGAGATGGCGTTGACGCCCGATTGGCCGCGCCTGCTGCTCGGCGGCGCGTTCGGGTTGGCGTTGAGTCTGTTGGCGGGTTGGTCGGGCACCCGGCGCATCCTGTCCACGCCGCCGGCGCTGGCATTGCGGAGCGAGTAAGTGCGGGTAACACCCGTCGCATGCGGGTAACGGCATGCGGCGGGTGGCTTGGTGGCGGTGCTGCACGCCAGGCAACGGACGCTGTGGCGACCGGCGCGAGAGGCCTCGCGCGTCGGTGAGCGCTGCATATGTCTGCAGCGCATAAGTACCTTGCAAATCGTACGTTCGCAGCGGTGGCACGACTGCCTAGAGTGGTGTGTCCGGCCGCCGGCCCAGGCGGCCTTTCGTTGCCGTCGAGGTGCCACGTCATGGCCAGCATCACTTCCGCAACGCGTGTGCACACGCCGCGCGATGCGTCTTCCCCCGTGCAGACCTCCAGCGTCCGGATCGTGCCATTCGACGCTCCGCTGGGCGCCGAGGTGATCGGTCTGGACCTTGCGCAACCGCTGGATGCGGCCACCTTCGCGCGTATCCACCGTGCGTATCTGGATCACCACGTGCTGGTGTTTCGCGATCAACGCATCACACCGGCGCAGCAGGTGGAATTCAGCCGTCGCTTCGGGCCGCTGCAGATCCACGTGCTGCGCAACTTTCAACTGCGCGGGCACCCGGAAGTGCTGGTGGTGTCCAACATCAAGGAGAACGGCGAGCCGATCGGGCTGGGCGATGCCGGGCATTACTGGCACTCGGATCTGTCCTACAAGGAAACACCGAGCCTGGGATCGCTGCTGCATGCGCAGGAGCTGCCCAGCGAAGGCGGCGACACCCTCTTTGCCAACCAGCACCTGGCATGGCAAACGCTGCCCGAATCGCTCAAACGCACGGTGCAGGACCTGCGTGCCGAACACAGCTATCTGGCCAAGTACGAGGAGTTGCGCGCCCGCAATCCGTGGCGCCCGGCATTGAGCCCGGAGCAGATTGCCGAGGTCACCCCGGTGCAGCACCCGGTGGTGCGCACGCATCCGGAAACCGGCCGCAAGGCGCTGTTCGTCAGCGAGCATTTCACCACTCGCATCGTCGGCTTGTCCGAGGACGAGAGCCGCGCGCTATTGCAGAGGTTGTTCGAACACTCCACGCATGCTGCGCTGGTGTATCGGCATCGCTGGCAGGCGCACGACATGGTGTTCTGGGACAACCGTTCGGTGATGCATCTGGCTGCGGGCACGCCGGATCATCTGCGCCGTCGGCTCAACCGCACCACCATCGAAGGCGATGCGCCGTTCTGAGCCTGCACCTGTTCCCTCCCCTTCTCGACTGGAGCGCCGCATGCGTTTGACTGTCTCTTCCCACGCTCCTGCGCCGCGCCGGCGTTTTTCGCGGCGCATCGCGCTGCTGGTGTTGGCCGCGCTGCCGCTGGTGCACAGCGCGCAGGCGCAGGCCGAAGGCACGCTGCGGATCGCCAAGCAATTCGGCATCGTTTACCTGCTGCTGGACGTGGCGCAGGACCAAAAGTTGATCGAACAGCAGGGCAAGGCCGCCGGTGTGGATATCGACGTGCAGTTCCTGCAGCTCTCCGGCGGGGCGGCAGTCAACGATGCGTTGTTGACCGGTTCGATCGATATCGCCGGTGCCGGTGTCGGGCCGTTGTTCACGATCTGGGACCGCACGCGCGGCCGCCAGAATGTCCGTGGTGTCGCATCGCTGGGCAATTTCCCGTACTACCTGATCAGCAACGCTCCGCGCATCAAGTCCATCGGCGATTTCACGCCAAGGGACCGCATTGCGGTGCCGGCAACGGGTGTCTCGGTGCAGTCGCGGTTTCTGCAGCATGCCTCGCAACAACGCTGGGGCGACAAGGGCACCCATCAGCTCGACGCGCTGCAGGTGGCGTTGCCGCACCCGGATGCCGCCGCGGCGATCATCCGTGGCCGCACCGAAATCACCGCGCATTTCGCCAGCCCGCCGTTTCAGGAGCAGGAACTGGCGCGTAACCCGGCCGCGCATATCGTCACCAGTTCCTACGAGATCGAAGGCGGGCCGTCGTCGGCAACGGTGTTGTATGCCACCGAAAAATTCCGCAAGGACAATCCCAAGACCTACCGCGCGTTTGTCGCGGCCCTGGACCAGGCAGCGAAGTTCGTCACTGCCCATCCGGAGCAGGCGGCAGACATTTTCCTGCGCCGCAATGGCTCGGGCATCGACCGCGCGTTGGTGCTGCAGATCCTCAAGGACCCCAAGGTGCAGTTCACCGTGGCACCGCAGAACACGCTGGGGCTGGGCAAGTTCATGCAGCACAGCGGGGCGATCAAGCAGGCGCCGGGCAAGGTGGGCGATTACTTTTTCGACGACCCGCTGATTGCGGGCGGGAGCTGAGCGATGTCGATGCCCCTGCTGCAGATCGATCAGCTCAGCCTGGAATATGCCTCCGCCCAGCGCGTGGTGCGCGCGACCCATCGCGTGCGCTTCGACGTGCACGAAGCCGACCGCTTCGTGCTGCTGGGGCCTTCAGGCTGCGGTAAATCCACGTTGCTCAAGGCGGTTGCCGGTTTCGTTGCCCCGCGCGAAGGACAGATCCGTCTGGACGGTCATGCGGTCACCGGTCCTGGGCCGGACCGGGTGGTGGTATTCCAGGAATTCGACCAGTTGGCGCCATGGAAAACCGTGCGCGAGAACGTGGTGTTCGGGCTGCGTGCGGCGCGCAAACTCGGTCGCGCCGAAGCGCGCGAGCGGGCAGACGAAAGTCTGGCGCAGGTCGGGCTGGGCGGATTTGCAGATGCCTACCCGCACACCTTGTCTGGCGGCATGAAGCAGCGTGTGGCCATCGCACGCGCCCTGGCGATGCGCCCGCGTGTCCTGCTGATGGACGAACCGTTCGCGGCACTGGATGCGCTGACGCGTTCGCGCATGCAGGAGCAGGTGCTGGAATTGTGGGAACAATTGCGCTTCACGCTACTGTTCGTCACCCATTCCATCGAAGAGGCATTGGTGGTCGGCAACCGCGTGTTGCTGCTGTCGCCGCACCCGGGCCAGGTGCGCGCCGAACTCAACGCGCATGCCTTTGGCCCGCACAGTGCCGGCAGCGTGGCGTTCCAGCAGACCGCGCAACGCATTCATCGGCTGCTGTTCGACCTGCCCGACGAAACGCTGGACGACGACAAGGTGGCACCGTTGCGTCGCCCGTCCCTGCGTCAACGCGAGGCGCTGACATGAGCGACAACACCGCAAGCGCATTGCCGCCGATTCCACCGGTACGGCCCGAGTACGAAGTGGCGCTGACGCCGCTGGACCCTGCCCTGGTTGCCGCGACCACGCCCACGCGTCGGCAGGCACCGCCATGGCTGCGCAAGGCATGGGTGCTGGCGGTCTTGGTCGCGGCATGGGAAATCGCCGCGCGGCTGGTCGGCGACGACCTGATGCTGCCCGGCGCAGTCCAGACCGCGCACGCGTTCTACGACGGGCTGCTGTCGGGCGAACTGCTGCGCCGGGTGGGTGCCTCGTTGCGCGTGCTGGCGCAGGGGTATGCGCTGGGCGTGCTGCTGGCGTTCGTGCTGACCGCACTGGCCGCCTCCACGCGCTGGGGCCGCGATGTACTCGGCACGCTGACCGCCATGTTCAACCCGCTGCCGGCCATTGCGCTGCTGCCGCTGGCCTTGCTGTGGTTCGGGCTGGGCACCGGCAGCCAGGTGTTCGTGCTGGTGCACTCGGTGCTGTGGCCGCTGGCGCTGACCACCTACGCCGGCTTCCAGGCGGTGCCGGACGCGCTGCGCATGGCCGGACGCAACTACGGCCTGCGCGGCCCGCGCTATGTGGCGCAACTGCTGATTCCGGCAGCGCTGCCGGCGATCCTGTCCGGGCTGAAGATCGGTTGGGCGTTCGCCTGGCGCACCCTGATCGCCGCCGAACTGGTGTTCGGCGCCACCTCCGGCCAGGGCGGCCTGGGCTGGTACATCTTCCAGAACCGCAATGAGCTTTACACCGACAAGGTATTCGCCGGGCTGGCGATGGTGATCGTGCTGGGACTGCTGGTGGAGGGCGTGGTGTTCCAGGCGATCGAGCGGCCCACGGTGCGCCGCTGGGGCATGCTGCGCTAGAGCGAGCCCGGCGGCACGGTCGCGTGCGCTTAACGAGCTTGGCTTATGCTTCGGCCCCCGTTCTCTGCCGCTCGCCGCCATGCCCACTGCCCCCTTCACCGCCTACCTGTACCCGGTCCTGCTGCTGATCGCCAGCAACGTGTTCATGACCTTCGCCTGGTACGGGCACCTGAAGTACAAGACCACGCCGCTGATGATCGCCATCCTGGTCAGCTGGGGCATCGCGTTCTTCGAATACTGCCTGCAGGTGCCTGGCAACCGTCTGGGCAGCGCGGTGTATTCGGCGCCGCAACTCAAGGGCATGCAGGAAGTGATCACGCTGCTGGTCTTTGCCGGTTTCTCCACCTTCTACCTGGGGCAGTCGCTGAAGTGGAACCATTGGGCCGCGTTCGGCCTGATCCTGGTGGCCGCGCTTCTGATGTTCAAGGAATAAAGGCAAGCGCCGTCTCGCTCGTAGGAGCGTACCCGGGGTCGACCTCGCAAGAGCCTCCCGCGGCTCGATGGGCCTTACCGGGAATGCCATATCGCGCCCGGGTGCGCTCCTACGGCGTCGGGGTGCCTAGTTCGCCGGTTCGACCCACTGCGCGAACACCGCATCGATTTGCGTGTCCTTGACCCGCTTGCCCTTCTGCACTGACTCGGCCTGCTCGAACATCGGCACGATCATCGCCATGCCGTCCGGCTTGGTTTTCAGATGCAGGCCCGGTGGTGTTTGCAGGAATGCGGCCCAGCGCGCGCGCACCTTGGCCCAATACCCCTGCGTGCCTTTCCAGTACGCGTAGGCCGGGGCGAAGTTCACCTCGGTGGTCTTGCGGTAATCGTTGAAGCCGAACTCGCGTGCGATCGCTTCCTGGGTGCCGTCGGGCTTGCGCAACACCTTGGTGTTGAATTGTTCGTGGGTCCAGCCGTTCGGCGTGAGCGTGTGGCGGTTGATCACCGACAGCGCGTTGTAGTCGCTGCGCCGGGTGTACTCGCGCCGCGGCAACGGGCGCCAGCTCGGATCGCTGGTCCAGGTGGGGTGGCCATCGGCGTAGTCCCAGCGGCCGGTGCCGCAATAGCGCGGCGCGTCGCTGACTTCATACACACATTGCGTCCAGGCACCGCGGGTGAGGGCAGGCGCCAGCGCATGCACCGTCCAGGTCTGCTCGGCGGTGAATTCGAAGCGCTGCGGTGCCTCGAAGGTCCAGTCCTGCCGCCAATGCTTGGTCACATGCCCGCTCTTTTCGTCGACCAGCAGATGCTGCAGCACCAGCTTGCGCGGCGAATCCTCCACCACGATGACCACTTCGCTGGCACCGCTGCGCATGGCCGATGCACGCTCGTAGCCAGGCTTGAGCAGCACGGTTTCGTCGAACGCGAAATCCACCGCGTACTCGCCCTGCATCGCCAGGATGCTTTGCCGATCGCGCTGGGCATCGGCGGCGGCAATCAACGGCAACAGGCTCAGCGTGGCGGCGATACAGCGGGGAAACAGTCGGCTCATTGGAACTCTCGGTTGTGACCGTGGGGAGGTCAACGGCGCAAGCGCAGCAGCGACGTCGTCATGTCGGTGGGATCGGAACCGCATGCGTTTGCAGCGGTAGTACGCAGTGCCGCAGCGCGGGCGCAGCAACAGTCGTCCACGAGCACGCGGCCGTCGATACCCTCTTCGCGTGCCAGCCGTGCAGCAACCTCGGCGCCCAGTGCAGAGACAGTGACCAGGCTGGCGGTGATGGGGTGATCGCGGCTGGCCGCAGGCTGCAAGCGTAGTGCGCTCACGCGCCATGCATCACCGCGCATGCGTCCGGCCAGCCGGCGCCATAGCCGTTCGCCGACGCCCAGCGCGTGCGTATCCATTGGCAGTGGCGGCAGTCGCGAGACCAGGCGGTCCCAGCCCAGGAAATCGCTGTCGGGCAACAGGCAGAGCCGCCAGCAGCAGTGTCCTGCCGCATCGAAGAACCAGATACTTTCGTGCACGCCATCGCTGTCCACCCGACGGGACGCGGCTGCAGCGACTGCGTGCTGCCAACCATCCAGTTCGTTGCCCAACGTGGGCCGATACAGGCAAAGCACCGTCCCCAGCGCCGCTAACTGCTGTGGTCGCGGCAGTGCCGCGCGGGTAGCACGTGCATGCAGGGGCAACGGGATTGCGCGGAGGTTGGGCATGGCCGCTACCAGCTCACGGCCAGGCTGACCGAGGCAGTACGCCCGGCGCCGGTGAAGCGGTCCAGCACCGTGCTGCTGGCCAGCGTGCCGTTGGGTAGCGCGTTCCAGTCCACGTAACGGCGATCGGCCAGATTAAACACGCCGACAGTGAGCTTGGCGCCGGGCGCGAATTCCCAATGCCCCATCAGATCCAGCGTGGCGTAGCCGGCCGGTACGTAATAGCTATCCAGCTGCGGGCGCCGTTTGCGGGCCACCAAGGTACCGATCAATTCCGCCCCCCAGGCATCGCTGTCGAAGGCCACGCCGAGCGTGCCGCGCAATGGGTCGACCGAGTTGAGCGGCGTGCTGTCGGTGAGGTTGTCGCCTTCTGCATAGGCAACGGCGCTGTTGAGCGACCAACCCTGCCAACCGGCCAGCGCGCCCAGATCGATCCCCGCGCGTGCTTCTGCGCCCTTGATCACCACATCGTCCACGTTGCGCGATTGGAACAGCGCCAGCCCGTCGGCATTCACACCGGCCGGCGCATACGATTCGATGAAGTTGCGGTAATCGGTGTAGTACACGGCCAGCCCGACATAGCCGACCGCATCGTTGAAACGCAGCCCCAGTTCGCCACCGCGACTGGTTTCCGACTTCAGGTCCGGATTGGCGATGGCGGTGTAGCGCGCCTGCAGATTGGTAAAGCCGATATTGACGTCGTTGTACGGCGGCGCACGGAAGCCATGCGCATAGTTGGCGTACGCCGACCATGCATCGGAGAACCGCCACACCCCGCCGAACTTGGGCGAGAGCTGGGTTTGATCGATGGTCTCGACGGCCACGCCCGGATTGTCTTCGCGAAAGATGGCGTCCACCTGCGGCGACAGGCGGAAATAATCCACGCGCACACCCGGGGTCAGCGACAAGCGCCCATCGAGCAAGCCGATTTCGTCCTGCGCATACAACCCCAGCTTGGTGGTTTCGCTCATCGGGAAATCGCGCACCGGAAACGCGTCCTGACCAACGCGCTCGCTCACCATGCCATTGGCCAGGTTGACCGAATAGCCGTCGCGCTTGGCCCGCGTATCGGTCCAGGTGCCATCCAGGCCATAGGTGATCTGGTGACTGAGTATGTCGGTGTCGATGGCTTTATGCGCGTTGACCAGCAGCCCGTAAACACGCTGATCGAAGGTGTGCTCGTTATGCCGGCGCGTGTTGTTGCCGCGCAGTTCGTTGGTGCGTTGCAGGCTCTCGCTGTCCTGGCGATACAGCTGCCACTGCATATCGTTGGCCAACACGGAATCCAGCGCATCGACTTCGTGCCGCAGCGAAACCCGCGCACGGGTCTGATGATCGCGCCCTTCCTGCGACAGGATGCGTAGCGACGCCGTCGGACTACGCGTGTCGACGCCGGTCAATGCATCGATGCTGCCGTCGTCTTCGTTGCCTTCGACCGTGAGTTTGAAGCGCTGTTGCGCGCTTGGGGCATACACCAGTTTGGCGAGCACGCTGCGGCCATCGATGCGCTGCGGATTGGCCGCGGTGCGGGTGAAATCGCGGCTGCGGTTATCGCCCTGGTTTTGCGCCTCCTGGCCCTGGCGATGACTCACCGCCACCATGCCGCTCCAGCGTTCGCCACCGAACGCGCCGGTGGCACCGGCGAACAGACCGTTCCAGTCGCCTTCATAGCCGAACTTCAGGCCGACGTAGCTGTGCTTGGCGGCGCTCAGATAGTCCGACGGATCCTTGGTGACGAAGGCGACCACACCGCCCAATGCGTCCGAGCCGTACAACGAACTGGCCGGTCCGCGCACCACTTCCACGCGCTTGAGCGTCTCCAGGTCGACGAAGTTGCGGTTGGCGTTGAGATAGCTGCCGAAGCTGAAGCTGTCCGGCACCGGTACGTTATCCACCAACATCGCCACGCGGTTGCCATCCAGCCCACGGATGCGGATGCCGCTGGCACCGGTGAAGCGGCCGCTGGTGCTGGTGACCGATACGCCCGGCGTGTAGCGGAACAGATCCTTGAGTTCGCGCACCAGTTGGTTGTCGAGCTGTTCGCGATCGATCACATCCACCGTGCTGGGCACATCCACCAGTGCGCGCTGGGTGCGTGTGGCGGTGACCTGTAGCCGTTCGAAGTCGTGCACCTCACGCGCAGCCTCCGCTCCGGCATCGTGTTCGGCAGCACGGGCACACAGGGAAATAGCAGGCAGCGCCAGCGACAGCGCGACCACCAGCGGATGCAGGCGGATCATCAGGAACCTTTACGCGTCCCCGGCAGCGCGCGTTGCGGCATAGGCCGCGCGCGGCAGGGAAGAGGGAGTTGAGTGGCGGGCGGCGGCGGCAGCGCCCGCTGCGATCTTTGCGCACACGCAGCGAGCGAGTGCGGCGAGATGGGATGCGATGGCCATCGAGCGTTGCGCGCGGAGCAGGATCGCGTCATCGGCACTCAAGGCGCACGATGAGCGTTGCGGCAGCGGCTGCGCACAATGGCTGTGCGCAGCCCAGCTCGTGGCTGGAATTACTTGGTCAGGATCAGCTTGTCGTTGCTGGTGTGGCGCAGGCGATAGACGCGATCGCCGTGCTGGATCAGCACTTCACGCCGGCCCTTGAGCAGCGCCTCGCTGCTGATGAGGTCTTCGGCGGGCACGGCACGCGGCGTGGCGCGGTCGCGCAGATTGACCGGTTCGGAGCGAAGCAGCACGGGGTGAGCGGTCATGATCTGGTTCTCCAGTCGGTTGGCCAGACAAATAATAACCATTCTCATTTAATGATCAAGAGCCATTCTCATTTGAGGCACCTGATCTTTAAATCGTTTCCTGATTTTCGATTCATGGTACAAATCAAAACGATGGCGTCGCTGTTCTCAGCTGCGGCGACCGCCACAAGACATCCACCGCAGCACTCGATCAACCCAGGCTCAGCGCGTGCTCGACTCCACCCGCGCCCAGCCGGCGTCATCGACCTGATCCAGGGTGTCCAGGCCACCGAGGTTTTCTTCCAGCTGCGTGACCCGGCTCGCGCCCAGGATCACGCTGGACACATGCCGGTTGCGCAGGCACCAGGCGATGGCCAACTGCGCCGGCGACTGGCCAAGCTCGGCCGCCACCGCACAGAACGCGCGGGCGCGCTCCAGCCGGCGCGCTTCAGGCGCGCCCAGCACTTCGTCCTGCAACCATTGGTTGCCAGGCTGGCCCAGCCGGCTGTCGGCCTCCACGCCCGTGTTGTACTTGCCGGTCAGCAGGCCCGAGGCCAGCGGCGACCAGATCGTGGTGCCCAGCCCGTTCTCGCACAGTGGGGCGTATTCGTGCTCCAGCCGCTCGCGGTGCAGCAGGTTGTATTGCGGCTGTTCCATCGCCGGCGCATGCAGATGTTCGCGTTCGGCAATGGCGATGGCCTCGCGCAACTGCGCGGGGCTCCATTCGGACGTGCCCCAGTACAGCACCTTGCCCTGGCGAATCAGCGCATCCATGGCGCGTACGGTTTCCTGGATCGGGGTTTCCGGATCGGGCCGATGGCAGTAATAGAGATCCAGGTACTCCACGCGCAGGCGCTTGAGCGCGGCGTGACAGGCATCGGTGACATGCTTGCGCGAGAGCCCGCGCTGGGTCGGCCGCGGGCTGTCGACCGCACCGAAGAACACCTTGCTCGACACGCAAAAGCCATCGCGCGGCAAACGCAGATCGGCGATCACATCGCCCATCACTTCCTCGGCGCGACCGCGCGCGTAGACCTCGGCGTTATCGAAGAAGTTGATGCCGTTGTCCCAGGCGGCGGCAATCAGATTGCGCGCTTCGCTGCGCCCGATCTGTTTGCCGAAGGTGACCCAGGCCCCGAACGACAAGGCCGATAGCTGCAGCCCGGTGGAACCCAGACGACGGTAAAGCATGGCGAACTCCCACAACCTCCAGGGCACCTGCCCCGGACCGGAGTGCGCAGTGTAGTCGGGCAGGCACAGCGCGCGGCGTGTACGGCGCGGTGCATCGGCCTCTCCTCGGATCGACTGTCTCTTCGCAGCACCGCCTGCACTGCGCATGCACCGTGATCGGTGCTTGCGTCGGTGTTGGTCTGCCGTTGGTGGTTACCTGCACCGAATGCTTCGGCTTGCATGGGCGTTTCCACACCTACATGCGCGATGCGTCACCATCAATCCACAGGTGACAGGCGCGACGCCTTGCTGCAGCGACTGCTTGCCGATCGACAGGCAAAATCGCCAGCGTGTGGCGTCGCAACCAGGGCGGGGCCATTGGTGGCATGCATGCGCCAGCCAGCCGCATGGACGGATTGACGGCGTGCCCCGACACCGGATGCGGCACCGTGCCTGGATACACCAGCGCATGACGCCGGCGGATATGCGTGCAGCGGTCAGCAGCACTCGCGCACAAACGCCAACAGTCCCAGGCCATCTGCGCCAGAGACACCCCGCCCAATGAAGCGGATACAGCAACGACAGCCGTAGCAGTCGCAGCAGTAGATCGAATCACGCGCTTCAGCCACTGCAGGCTGCGCGGCAGTTCCCCCGAACGCTGACGCATGACGGTGAACACCTCATCCGGGCGCGGCCACGACAGCCACCAGCCGCGCCGCCACGCTGTGAAATGCCGCCACCTCGTCCAAGCGAACTCCCGACTTTGCGCAAGCACGGTCCCACGGCGCGCCAACGCGGGCCTGCCCGAGCCCGCCGCCTCTCGTCTGTGGGCCGACCGAGGCCATCTGAATGCCCCTCGCCTTGCCCCCTGTCACCCCCTGCTCTAGGCTTCCCGTTTTGCCATCAGCAGCCCGGGGATTGGAATGGTCGAAGGTTTGGGAAGGATCGGTTTCGGCCTGTTCGGTCTGGCGGTGCTCATCGGCATCACCTGGCTGTTTTCGAGCAACCGCCGCGCGATCGACTGGAAGCTGGTCGCCACCGGTCTGGCCCTGCAGATTTCGTTCGCCGCACTGGTGTTGCTGGTGCCGGGCGGGCGCGACGTGTTCGACGCGCTGGGCAAGGGCTTCGTCAAGGTGCTGAGTTTTGTCAATGAGGGGTCCACCTTCATTTTCGGCAACCTGATGAACATCGACAGCTACGGCTTCATCTTTGCGTTCCAGGTGCTGCCCACCATCATTTTCTTCTCGGCGCTGATGGGCGTGCTTTACCACCTGGGCGTGATGCAGATGGTGGTGCGTGCGATGGCGTGGGCAATCACCAAGGTGATGCGCGTTTCCGGTGCGGAAACCACCAGCGTGTGCGCCAGCGTCTTCATCGGCCAGACCGAAGCGCCGCTGACGGTGCGCCCGTATATCCCCAAGATGACCCAGTCCGAGCTGCTGACGATGATGATCGGCGGCATGGCGCATATCGCCGGTGGCGTGCTGGCTGCATACGTGGGCATGCTCGGCGGCAGCGATCCGGCGCAGCAGGCGTTTTATGCCAAGCATCTGTTGGCCGCCAGCATCATGGCCGCGCCCGCCACGCTGGTGGTCGCCAAGCTGTTGGTGCCGGAAACCGGCACTCCGCTGACCCGCGGCACGGTGAAGATGGAAGTGGAAAAAACCACCAGCAATGTCATCGATGCGGCTGCGGCCGGTGCCGGCGACGGCCTGCGCCTGGCGCTGAACATCGGCGCGATGCTGCTGGCCTTCATCGCGCTGATCGCGCTGATCAACGCACCGCTGACCTGGCTGGGCGAGGTCACCGGCGCCGCCGCGCTGCTGGGCCGCCCGACCAACCTGTCGACGATCTTCGGCTACGTGCTGGCGCCGATCGCCTGGGTGATCGGCACCCCGTGGGTGGATGCCACCACGGTCGGTTCGTTGATCGGCCAGAAGGTGGTGATCAACGAGTTCGTCGCCTACAGCGAGTTGTCGCGCATCGTCAAGGGCGAAGTGCCGGGCGTGGGCCTGAGCGCCGAGGGCCGCCTGATCGCCACCTACGCGCTGTGCGGCTTCGCCAATTTCAGCTCGATCGCGATCCAGATCGGCGGGATCGGCGGGCTGGCGCCGGAACGTCGTCACGATCTGGCCAAGTTCGGCCTGCGTGCGGTGCTCGGCGGTTCGATCGCCACCTTCATGACCGCTACCATTGCCGGTGTGCTGTCGCATTTCGGTTGAGGCGGTGCGGGTTCATCGGCGTGACGGTCTAATCACTGCACGCCGCGTTTCATCCAGTCATTCAAGTCAGTCATTCAAGGCAAGGTATTTATGAGTTCGGTCGTCGTTGTCGGGTCCTTCAATGTCGATCACGTGTGGCGCTGCGATACCTTGCCGGTGCCGGGCGCGACCATCGCCGGGCGCTACAGCACTGGCCCGGGTGGCAAGGGCTTCAATCAGGCGGTTGCGGCCGCACGTGCTGGCGCCAAGACACATTTCCTGTGCGCACTGGGCGATGACGCCGGTGGTGCGCTGGCGCGCT
This sequence comes from Xanthomonas sp. NCPPB 3569, assembly GCF_041475645.2. NCBI lineage: Bacteria > Pseudomonadati > Pseudomonadota > Gammaproteobacteria > Lysobacterales > Lysobacteraceae > Xanthomonas > Xanthomonas sp. NCPPB 3569. Next base: position 1,092,985 of record NZ_CM192969.1, on the reverse strand, counting down.
CGCTGGCCGCGCAGGACGGCTTTGCGCTGATCGCCGAGCCCAGCAACGAACCGACCGGCACCGGCGGCATCTATGTCGACGGGCATGGCCGCAACACCATCGTGATCGGCGCCGGCGCCAACGCCGTGTTGAGCCCGGCCTTCATCGAGAATCAACGCCCGCTGGTCGCTGCGGCAAAGGTGCTGCTGGCGCAGCTGGAATCCCCGGCCGAGACGGTCGAGTCTGCCCTGGCGTTGGCGCACGAATGCGGCGTGCTCACCGTCCTCAATGCCGCACCGGCCAATGCACCGACCTCGATTGGCCTGCTCAAGCTTTCGGATGTGCTGACGCCCAACGAAACCGAATTCGCCGCACTGCTCGGTCGCCATGTCGGCGAGCGCATCAATGCCGACGACGTCGCCGCGCTGGACGGCAATACGCTGCATTCGCTGTGCCGCAAGCTGCTGCCGGGCGGTACCGTGGTGGTGACGCTGGGCGCGGTGGGCGCCTTCATTTCGCACGCCGAAGAACAACTGTGCGGCGATACCCAGGCGCATTACCGCGTGGGTGCGGAAAGCGCGCAGACCATCGACACCACCGGTGCCGGCGACGCGTTCAACGGTGCGCTGGTTGCCTCGCTGGCGCAGGTACCGGCTGCAAGCTTCGCCACCCACGTGCGCTTTGCCACGCGTTATGCGGCGCGCTCCACCGAAGTGGAAGGTGCAGCGGTATCGATGCCGCGGCTACGCGCGGACGAGTGAGACCGCGGCTCATTGCGATTGGCGTGCGCCACAGGCGCATGCCATCGACACCGCACCCACACTGGCGTGCCCTGGCTTTCTGCAAGCATGCGCGCGCATTTCTCGTACCAACGATGACTGCGGCTAGCGGCTAGCGGCCTCTTACCGCGTCGAGTCGCGTCGCACCGCATCGCGCCGAGCGATGTGACACTGCCATGACTGCATGTCTGTTTTCGCCGCGCTGCGCACGCGCTGCTGCCGACCTCACGCCACCAGCTGCGCCATCGCAGCGCCACGTGACCCAGCGCTGTTTTCTGTGTTCGAAAAGCGAAAGCGCATCGCATAAAGCGCGCTGACCGGCTGCACGCGCTAGCGCGTTGTCTGCGCTTGCCTACTATCGCCGCACCACCGGGCGCACCACGACCATTGCCTGCTGTCATGCGAGGACGCTCCTGGCGGCGCGGCTTGCCGAGATGCGGCTGCATCGTCGACTGGCGCACCACCGCGTCACGCAATGCAGTCACGCGTGTGCCTGGCCCTGCCCCCTCCCAAGCTCAACGGAACAACCGATGATCCTGCGTCGATCGCGCTCGCCATTCCTGCTGCCCTGCGTCTTGCTGCCCTGCCTACTCAGTTCCTGCGGCGGCGAGGATGCCGCCGATGTCGGCGCCGCTGCGACCCCATCGCCGGCGGCGACGGTCACCGTGAGTGCCCCGCGCGCCATGCCGCCGGCCACGACGCAGGCGTCCACGGCAACGGCGAGCGCCAGTACCGACCCGGCATTCCGGCGCAGCCTCGCGCCCGACAAGCCGATGTTCGTGATCCATGCCGACACCTGGAACGCCGCCGATCCGCAGAAGATCATCGATCTGATTCCTGCAGACCTGCGCCCCTACACGGTGCTGCTGATCTCGCTCTCGATCAGTCACAACGGCGCCACCAACAATCAGTGCAACTGGAACCAGGTGGAGAACGGCATCGAGACGGCACGCTCGTGGATCAAGACCGCGGCAGCCAACGGCGTCTGGGCGATGGTCCAGCCTTCCAGCGGCGGCTTCAGCCACTTCCCCGACTATCCCAACGGCACCGATCTCGAATCGACGGTGTACGGTGAATTCTTCCGCGACTATCCGAACTTCCTTGGCTTCAACTATGCCGAGCAGTTCTGGGGATTCGATCAACCGTGCTCGGTGTCGGCGGCGCAGCGCTGGGAGCATTGGGCCAACCTGCTCAAGCTGACCAACAAGTACGGCGGCTATCTGGCGGTGAGCTTCACCGGCGGCTTCTGGGGCGCCAACATCAATCCGCTGGCGATGGTCAAGCGTAACGATGCCTTGCGCACCTCGCTCACCAGCTATGCCAAAAACTTCATCATCGAAGAAAAGTTCACGATGAACTATGGCTACCACGACATCGAAAGTGTCAGCCTGGGCATGTTCCTGTCGGGATTCGCGGGCCATTACGGCATCCGTCCGGACAGCAGCGGCTGGTACGCCGCCGATGGTAGCGCCTATCCGATCCCGGCGGGCGCACCGCATCTGATCGAGCACCTGGCGCTGACCGGCGAAACCTACTTCGACGGCCCGGAACTGATCTGGACCGACAGCGTGCAAAGCCTGCCCAACGGCACCACCGCCGATGGCTACAACACCCGTCGTTGGCAGTTCTTCCCGCAGTTCAAGAACATCCACATGGATGTCTACCGCAAGATCCTCGACGGCACCTTGCACATCCTCAATCGCCAGCAGGTGATCGATCGGACCAAGGTGGTGGTGGTCGACGATGTCACCACCGGTAACGACCGTGCCGTGTACGCGACGCCAGAGACGCTGTTCTCCGGTCTCTACCTGATGGATGACGACGGCACCTAATCTCAACCAGCACAGCTGGTACAAGAAGAGCGGACGCTACCCCGCCATCCCCACCGTGTGGCAGTTGAACGACGACCTGGCCAAGTCCTTCCCGGTACAGATCAAGCGCAGCGCATACGACAGCCGCTGGCCCTCCATCGCCGCCAAGACCCAGGAATTGAATGCGCTGTTCCCGCAGGAATCCACCGGCGACCTCTACGTCGGGCGCCAGGACAACACCTGGGTCACCTACAACCCCTACAAGACCAACAAGGCCACCAGCGGTGCGTTCAACCTCAAGTACAACAGTTGCGCCGCGCTCAGCATGACGTATGGCCCCTACACCACCGGCGTGGTCAAGGAGTTCGCCAACTCGGTGTCGATCTACCTGACCAATTTCGACTCGGAGACCGGCCCGCTCAAGACCGACACCATCGCCATCAGCGGCGCCAGCAGCACGCCGAGCTATACGTTTACCGATCGCGGCGAGCACCGGGCCAGTAGTGTGACCGCCACACCCAGTAACGGGGTTCTGACTCTGAACGTCGCCCACAACGGGCCGCTGGATATCACCATCCAGTGCTCCGGCGCGGCCACCGGCCGCGCAAGCGCTACGCCGGTGACTGCACTGCAGGCGCCTGCCGCGCCACCCGCCTATACCGGTGTGCGGCAATACGAAGCGGAGAACTTCGACTTCCTGCGCATCGGCAGTCTGGTCCCCAATGGCGTCTCCGGCACGGTGCACAATTTCCAGGGCTTGGGATATGTCGACTTCGGCGGCAACCCTGGCGCACGCCTGCGGACCACCATCAACGTGCCGCAGGCCGGAACCTACACGCTGGCCACGCGCTATTCCGCACCGGGCGCCAGCGTCGCCACCGTGGACCTGTACGTCAACGGCGTGCGTGTCGGCACTCCGGCCTTCGCCCAGACCAGCTCGGCCAGCGACTGGGCCAGCAGTCCGCTGACGGCAACCTTGAATGCCGGCGATAACGTGGTCGAGTACCGCGCCAGCGCCGGCACCCAGGCCAAGCTGTACCTGGATAATTTGGCCGTCTCGCAGTAGGCCATACCTGCGGCAGTGCCTGCCCGGCCGCCGCAGGGTTGGCGGTACGAAGGGCTGTCACCGCTGACGTTACACTAGCGCCATGCAGATCGGCCCCTACTCCATCGCTCCGAAGGTGATCCTCGCGCCCATGGCGGGCGTCACCGACAAGCCGTTCCGGCTGCTGTGCAAGCGGCTGGGCGCGGGCCTGGCGGTGTCGGAAATGACCATTTCCGACCCGCGTTTCTGGGGCACGCGCAAATCGCTGCACCGCATGGACCACGCCGGCGAGCCGGACCCGATCAGCGTGCAGATCGCCGGCACCGAGCCGCAGCAACTGGCCGAGGCAGCGCGCTACAACGTCGACCACGGTGCGCAGTTGATCGACATCAACATGGGTTGCCCGGCCAAGAAGGTCTGCAACGCCTGGGCCGGCTCGGCGTTGATGCGCGATGAAGACCTGGTGGCGCGCATCCTGACCGCGGTGGTACAGGCAGTGAACGTGCCGGTGACGTTGAAGATCCGCACCGGTTGGGATTGCGACCACCGCAACGGCCCGACCATCGCGCGGATCGCGCAGGACTGCGGCATCGCCGCGCTCGCCGTACACGGGCGCACCCGCGACCAGCATTACACCGGCAGCGCCGAGTACGCGACGATTGCGCAGATCAAGGCCGCGCTGCAGATCCCGGTGGTTGCCAATGGCGATATCGACTCGCCGCAGAAAGCCGCCCAGGTGCTGCGCGACACCGGCGCCGATGCGGTGATGATCGGCCGCGCCGCGCAAGGCCGCCCGTGGATCTTCGGCGAAGTGGCGCATTTCTTGGCCACCGGCGAGGTATTGCCGCCACCGTCGCTGGCGTTCGTGCGCGACACCTTGCTCGGCCACCTGGAAGCACTGCACGCGTTTTATGGCCAACCGCAGGGCGTGCGCATCGCACGCAAGCATCTGGGGTGGTATGCCAAGGACCATCCGCAAAGCGCCGACTTCCGGGCGGTGGTCAATCGCGCCGAAACCCCCGATGCGCAGTTGACGCTGACGCGCGATTACTTCGATGCCTTGATCGCCGGCGTACCGCCCGCACTATCGGACGCTGCCTGAGGTTTTCTGTGCTGCTGGAGCCGCACGCATGAGCGCACCGAGCGACACCCCGACCTATCTGCACGGCTTTTCCGCCACCGAACAGGCGCGTCTGCTCAAACAGGCACGCTTGCTGGAAACCACGCTGTTCAATGAGATCGACTACAGCGGCGCGCGGCGCCTGCTGGAAGTGGGCAGCGGCGTCGGCGCACAGACCGAAATCCTGTTGCGCCGTTTTCCCGAGCTGCATGTCACCGGCGTGGATTTGAGCGAAGCGCAACTGGGCGCGGCACGCGCAAACCTCGAGCGGCTGGCATGGTGCCGCGCGCGCTACACCCTGCAACAGGCCGATGCCAGCGACCTGCCGTTCGAAGCGCGCCAGTTCGATGCGGCGTTTCTGTGCTGGGTGCTCGAACACGTGCCCTCGCCTGCGCGCGTACTCAACGAAGTGCGGCGCGTGCTGCTGCCCGGCTCGCCGGTGTATGTGACCGAGGTGATGAATGCCTCGTTCCTGCTGCATCCGTATTCGCCCAACCTGTGGCGCTATTGGATGGCCTTCAACGATTTCCAGCACGACCAGGGCGGCGACCCGTTCGTCGGCGCCAAGCTGGGCAACCTGCTGCTGGCCGGGGGGTTTCGCGATGTGCACACCCAGATCAAGACGCTGCACCTGGACAACCGCGAACCGGGCCGGCGCAAGACCATGATCGGGTTCTGGGAAGAAGTGCTGCTCTCGGCGGCCGACCAATTACTGCAGGCCGGCGCGGTCGAGGCCGCCACCGTGGAGGGCATGCACCGCGAGCTGGCGCAGGTGCACAGCGACCCGGACGCCGTGTTTTTCTATTCGTTCGTGCAGGCGCGCGCCACGGTCTATTGAGTGGCCGATGCGGGCGCGGCGACCGGGGGGCCGATATGTTCCAGGTCGCCGGTCAGCACGGTGCTGCGCGGTTCGTGCCAGATGCGATGCCACATCTGCCCCAGCACCGCGCCGATCTGATCGCGGGCCACCGGCGCACGGTATGCCGCCTGCACCTGCCGCGGCACGATCGGCTGCCAGGTTCCGTTGTCGCGATGGGCCACCACGAAGTTGAAGTTGTAGTCCGGTTCCAGGCCCATGCGCAGGTCGCTGAGCATCAGGTCATCGTCGACCAGGCGCGCACGCATGAAGCCGCGATTGAACCAGGTCAGCCGACGTACCGAATCGAAGCTGGCCACTTCGCCCAAGGCCTGGGTGTTGCTGGAAAACCCACGGAAGTGCATCGGGCCGGTGTCGGCCACCAGCGAACGCTCGCCAATGACATAGCCGTTGGGCGTCATCGCCACCACGCGCCACAGCAAGGTGTTGAGCGGCATCGGGACCGAGAACCGCGGCGCATCGGCCAGGCCCATCGCCGCCAGCGCACGGTCGGCCTGGCGGTCGACCAGTTGCTTGGCAATCAACGACCAACCCAGATACGCGGTGCTCGCCACCAATCCGATCACCAACACGTGTTGCGCAAGCGGGCGCGCACGCGCAAACCAGGCCACCGCACAGGCGAGCAACAGCCACAACGTGTAGGCCGGGTCGATGATGAACATGCTCGACCACATCGTCGGATGCGGCTGCAACGGCCACCACAGCTGGGTGCCGTAGACAGTGAACGCATCCAGCAGCGGATGCGTGATCAAGGCCAGCTGGATCGCCCAGAACCAGCGCGTGGGTGCGCTGGCCACGCGTCCATTGCCGTAGCGGCGGAACAGCCACCAGATCAACCAGCCCACCAGCGGCAGCACGAACAACGAATGGCTGACGCTGCGGTGCACGGTCATCAGGGTGACCGGGTCGTCGGTCAGCGGCAGCAAGGCCAGCGCGTCGAGGTCGGGCAAGGTGCCCAGTGCCGCGCCGGCCAACAAGGCGGCACGCCGCTGTCCGGGCGGCGCGATGGCGGCAGCGATGGCGCCGCCAAGAACGATCTGGGTCAATGAATCCATCGGCCGATGCTAGCAGGCCGCACATGCACGGATCGGGATGGTTGATGCGGCATGCCGCCGGCCGGCACCGCCGCATCGCTGGGCAGCGAATCGTCATGGGCAACGCACAGGCGCAGGCGTCCGGTAGGGGGACCGATCTCGGCTTAACCCCAAAGCGATCCATTCAGGCGCACAATGCAACCGACACACGGGGCGTGTATCATCCGCACCCATCTTTTCATCCGAATTAAGGGATATAAGCCTGATGTCCAGCTACCTGTTCACCTCCGAATCGGTCTCCGAAGGCCATCCGGACAAGATCGCCGACCAGATCTCCGACGCAGTGCTGGACGCCATCCTGGCCCAGGACAAGCGCGCCCGCGTGGCATGCGAGACGATGGTCAAGACCGGCGTTGCGATCGTGGCCGGCGAAGTGACCACCAGTGCCTGGATCGATCTGGAAGCGTTGACCCGCAAGGTGATCCTGGACATCGGCTACAACAGCTCCGACGTCGGCTTCGACGGCGAGACCTGTGGCGTGCTCAACCTGATCGGCAAGCAGTCGCCGGACATCAACCAGGGCGTGGATCGCAAGAACCCCGAGCAGCAGGGTGCCGGCGACCAGGGCCTGATGTTCGGCTATGCCACCAACGAAACCGACAGCTTCATGCCGGCGGCGATCCACCTCTCGCACCGCCTGGTCGAGCAGCAGGCCAAGATCCGCAAGAAGAAGAACTCGGCACTGTCCTGGCTGCGTCCGGACGCCAAGTCGCAGGTCACCCTGCGCTATGAAGATGGCGTGGCGACGGCGATCGATGCGGTGGTGCTGTCGACCCAGCACGACCCGGGCGTGAAGCAGAAGGACCTGATCGAAGCGGTACGCGAGGAAATCCTCAAGCCGGTGCTGCCGGCCAAGTGGCTGCACAAGGGCACCAAATTCCACATCAACCCGACCGGCAAGTTCGTGATCGGCGGCCCGGTGGGCGACTGCGGCCTGACCGGTCGCAAGATCATCGTCGACACCTACGGCGGCTGGGCCCGTCATGGTGGCGGCGCGTTCTCCGGCAAGGATCCGTCCAAGGTCGACCGTTCGGCTGCCTATGCCGCGCGCTATGTCGCCAAGAACGTGGTGGCCGCGGGTCTGGCCGACCGTTGCGAAGTGCAGGTCTCCTACGCCATCGGCGTGGCCGAGCCGACCTCGATTTCGGTCACCACCTTCGGCACCGGCAAGATCGCTGACGAGCAGATCGAAAAGCTGATCCGCAAGCATTTCGACCTGCGTCCGTTCGGCATCATCCAGATGCTCGACCTGATCCACCCGATGTATCAGCAGACCGCGTCTTACGGCCACTTCGGCCGCAAGCCGAATGACTTCACCTACACCGACGGCACCGGCGCGCAGCACAGCGCGACCTCGTTCTCGTGGGAAAAGACCGACCGCGCCGACGCCCTGCGTGCCGCCGCCAAGCTGAAATAATCGCCCCGCTCCTGCGGGAGCCAGGTAGACGCGTAACGACTGGGCCGCTGATGCGGCCCAGTTGCGTTTTTGGGGTTGTCGGTGGGTTGCCCAACGCCAGGAAGTGGCAGGTTGCGAAGGCTTCGGCTAACGGCGGACCCGCACGCGTACGGGCGTGACGAAATAGAGTCTCTCTCCCCGAGGGGAGAGGGGTTGGGGTGAGGGTACGGGGCGAAGCCACTCACCTGCCCAGTCGCACGAGACTGCGAACGCGCCCTCATCCGCCCCTACGGGGCACCTTCTCCCGCCTTGCGGGAGAAGGAACAACGACACCACCGCCGCTCAAGCCCCTCTCCCCACGGGAGGGGGGTTGGGGTGAGGGTACGGAGCGAAGCCAGTCACCTGCCGAATCGCACGAGACTGCGAACGCGCCCTCATCCGCCGCTACGGGGCACCTCCCGCCTTGCGGGAGAAGGGACAACGATGCCACCGCTGCTCAAGCCCCCTCTCCCCACGGGAGAGGGGTTGGGGTGAGGGTTCGGGCAAAGCCACTCACCTGCCCGATCGCACGTGGCTGCGCACGCGCCCTCATCCGCCCCTACGGGGCACCTTCTCCCGCCTTGCGAGAGAAGGGACAACGACGCCACCCGCTGCTCAAGCCCCTCTCCCCACGGGAGAGGGGTTGGGGTGAGGGTACGGGCGAAGCCACATGCCATGTGGACCACCGCAGAACAGCGGTCGCGAACCTGTCGCTACCGATCGAGCTGTAACTGCTGTTCTAGCGCCATCGCAAAATCCGCCAATGGGCAGGCCATGCGTTGCCCCGGAGCGCACAAGCCCAGCGACAGGTCCTGCTGCAGCGGCGGATGGGCCAGATCCAGCGGTGCCAGCGTGCGCAGTTGATCCAGCGATTGCGCCAGGTAACGGGCGCGCACGAGCTGGCGGCCGTCGCTCTCGCGCCAAAGGCCGAGCACCAATGCGCCGCCCGGTGGCGGGTCGTCGGCGCCGTAGCCGGGCAGATGGAAATGCACATCCAGCAGGCCGCTCAATGCGGCGATGTGGGTGTCGCTGCCGACGAACACCGAGACCTTCGGCGCCTGCGCGTCGCCGAAACGTTGCAAGACCTCGCGCGCCAGCGGTGCGCCCGACCGCGAGGCCATGTAGTGCGGCCGTGCGTAAACATCGAACAGCAATGCATGCAAGCGTGAGACCTGGGCCAGGCGCTCGGGCGTCGCGCGGCCCCAACCGACCTGCGACAGCGGCAGGCCCTCTGCGTATTGCAGCAGCAACACCTCGCCGGTGCCGGAGGTCAGGTCAATTGGTCCACCCAATTTAAGCCCGCGCCCGTTGGCCGACGGCGTCAGCGTGGACGGCATCTGCGCAAACTCGCACGGCGTCCGCGCGCAGCCCAGAATCTGCTGCAGTGCCTGCAGCTCGGCAGCATGGCCTTGCAGCAGGGCGGCAGGGCCACCGGTCTGGTGCTGGATCGATGCGACCGCTGCCGCCGCATCGAACGGCACCGTGCCGGCTTCGATCGGTCGAAACAGCGGATCGTTGCTGCCAGCGTCCCGATGCCCGGCCACGAGGCCGCAGCCGGGTGCAAGCGCGCCAGCCAGCAGTGCGCCGCTCTCGATGGTGCGTTGATCGGTATTGGCCCACACCGACACACTGCCAGGTGCGGGGCAACCGTTGCCCGGCAACAACGCCTGCTGCACCAGCCACTGACGCAGGTACTCGCCACTCAAGCGCACGCCTTGGCGACCATGCGGAGTGAGCAGGCTGGCAGGCGTGGACCACTGCAGCCAGGGCTGGTCGGCATAGTGCGCGGCGGCGGCCTCGCCTTGCAGCGGTGCGCGCACGCCATGCCGGAATATCACCACCACGCGCTCCAGTTGCGCGGCCTGCTTGGATGCCGGCGCTCCGGTGCCCACCTGTTTGCCGGCGATGCCCGTCGGCTGATCGCCACCGTGCGCTGTGGAGCCGCGCGCGGTGGACACGCTCGGGATCGACGTGGTGCAGCCGCCCAACGCCAACGCAGCCGCCAATACCACGCACAGCACACTGCCGGTAGCAACCGGCGTGCCACGGGGCGTGCCGGACCTCGGTGCAATACCGGCGCCCTGCTCGCGTCTGGCCTGCCGCGTAGGTGCCGCGATCCCCATCGCGGCACCTATGCGCACGACAACGCGGGCGGCCCATCGCGGCTCCCCACCGCTGGCCGACAACGCGCGTTGCAATGCCCACTGCTCGCTTCCATCGCAAGCGCATGCACGGTCTGCGCGATGCCGCGCGTCCGTCGTGACCTCTGCATCTTGCTGCGCGCCTGGAAGGTCGTCGCATGCGAATCGTGCGCGATCAGAACACATACTTGGCGGTCAACAGGCTGGTCATGCCGGAATCGACGATGTCGGAAATCGCATCGGTGTCATGGCCAACATGCGCCCAATAGCTGTGCTGTTTGGTGAGGTTGGCCACCGACAGATCCACGCGCAGGTGATCGTTTGGCGCAAAGCCCAGATGCAGGTCCACCCGGGTGATCGGCTTGATCCACAGGTTGTCCCAGTTTGCGCCCTGGTTGAGATAGTCGTACACCGACAAGTATTCGCCGGAGTAGTGATAGCTCAGGTTCACCGACCACGGCCCCTTTTCGTAGAACAGCTCCGCATTGGCGAGCAGGTTCGGCGCGTTCTGGATACGTTCGTGTGCGAAGCCTTCTTCGCCCAGGTCCACGCGCGTGGTCTGGCGGGTGATATTGGCACCGATGCCGAAGCCGTCCAGCGGTGCGGGCAGGCCCTGGAAGGTTTGCCGCACGGCTGCTTCCATGCCCAGCACGCGGCCGTCGCCGCCGTTTTGCGGACGCACGAAACGCAGATTGCCGCTTTGGCTTTCGCCGGCATTGGCGGCGTTCGAACCGCTTTCGTAGATGTAGTCGGTGAGGCGCTTGTAGTAGCCGGCCAACATGGCGTGGCCGCCGCTGTCGTTCTGCCATTCGCCCGACAGGTCCACGTTGAGCGACTTGATCGGTTTCAGGTCCGGGTTGCCTTCGGTGATGGTGGTCTGGCCATCGCTGGAGATGTCGGTGGAGCGGCCGCCGCCTAGCTGCACGAAGGCCGGACGCGTGTAGCTGGTCCATACCGAGCCGCGATACACCGCGCCATCGCCATCGGGCCGGTAATTGACGAACACGCTGGGCAAGGCGACGTTGTAGCGCGTGTGGTTATTGGCGAATGCGCCGATCTGCTCGGCACTGTTGATGGCGGCCGGCTGCGCCCAGAACGTGTTGGTGATGGCGGTGTGTTCGAAGCGCACGCCCGGCAGGATTTCCCAGTTGCCGGTGCGCAAGGTGGCCATTGCATAGGCAGCGCTCACCGCTTCGGTCGCGCGCATGGTGTTGCAGTTGAGGTTGTTGATGGCCAACTGGCCGCAACTGTCGAAACTGGCGGGGGTGAGCGTGCGTGCGATCAGGTCGTTGAGCGCAGCATTGCTCAGGCGCACGGTGGGAAACGCGTACTGGCCTGGATAGACCGCATCGTAGCGCTGCGCGATCAGGCCGGTATCGCGCAGCAAGGTGCCATCGGTGTATTTGGCATTGGTCCAATCGCGGTCGGTGAAGCTGCGCGAGCTGTCGACATACTTCACGCCAAAGGCAATGCGGCTAAGCAGCCCCGCATCGAAGTCATATGCCACGTCGAACTTGCCGCCGCCCTTGTCCTGGCCGCTGTATTGCTTGGAAATCTGCCCGGTACGCCGCGCATACAGGCTGCCCACGTCCGAGGCCTGCGCCTGCATGGCCGGGGTGAGCAAGGGAATCGGGAAACCGTCGCCGTCGTAGCTGATGAAACGGTTGGCGCCATAGGCGAAGTTGGTCGAACTGTACTGGTCGTTGCGCGCGGAGATTTCCACATGATCCGGGCGGTCGTTATTGCCGGTGCCGTAGAAGATGTTCGGTGCGAACGTCCAATGGCCAAGCTGTTTTTCTGCGCCGAACTGCACGGTGGCAAGGTCGGCCTGCTCGGGGTTGGTTTCGTACCAGTAACGTACTGCAACGCGGTTGATCTGCGGCTGATACACGCCGCTGCTGCCGATCTGGGTGAAGCTGACACTGGCCGGCACGAACTGCGTGTAGCCGGTGTTCTGCTCGGTCTTGGCGAAGGCATAGGTCATGCGTGCATACAGATGCAAGCTGGGATCCACGCGCCAATCGAAGGCCGCGTTGCCGCCGTAGCGGCGTGTGTCGCCCTGCGAGTAACCGATATTGACGCCGGTGCTCTGCAAGACCTCTTGCGGGTCGGCGCCAGCGGCCAGCTTGCCGCTGGCATCGGCACGCGCGAATTTCCATGCGCCATCGTTGCGTGCCGCCGAGGCAGAGGCCACTTCGCTGTTCACGAAATGGCGCTCGTCGTAATACGCACTGACCGACACGCCGAACTGCCCGGCATTGCCGAAACGCGCATGCCAATCGCCAGCTGCGCCACTGCCCAGCCCTGAATCGCCGTAGTCGCGTGCACGGCTTTCCAGGCGTCCACTCAAGGTCACGCTGCCGCCCTGGCGATCGGGTGAATCGAATGCGCTGGGCGTGCGGTAATCGATGGTGCCGCCGATCGCATCGCCGTCCATGTCGGCGGTGGAGGTCTTGTTCAACACGATGGTCTGCAGGCCCGAGGGCGGCAGCAGGCTCAATTGCACGCCGCGGCTGTACGGCATGCCTTGGGCGACGTTGATGCCATTGATCAGGTTGACGTTGTATTCGGCATTGAGGCCGCGTACCGATGAAAACATGCCTTCACCGCGCGCGGCGCCGTCGATGCCGCCGAAATACGACTGCCCGGTATTGATCACGTTGACGCCCGGCATCAGGCCCAGCGCTTCGGCGACATTGTGCACGGCGGTGGTCTTGAGATCGTCGGCCGACAACACGTTGACGGTATTGGTGGCGGCCATCTGCATGTCGGTCGCGTTATAGCGCGTGGCCGCGACGGTGACCTTGTCCAGCGTGGCCATCTCGCCCTGCGCAGGCGTAGTGGCCTGCGTCTCCTGGGCCGCGGCATGGCCGCACAGGGCGCACAACGATAAGCACAGCGCCTGCGACAACCGCGAAGGACGCAACAGCGGACAGCGAACGATCATGATTGGATCCGATGAATGCAGCAGCGCGCCATGGACACGCGCCAAGGCTGCGCCGCCGCGAATGTGGGGAAGCGACGCAGCCAGCGAAGGCGGAACTGCATCACACCTGCGAGCAGGCGCCGCGCATGGTGGTGATGCGGTATGTCAGTTTGGTGACCGTGTTTGCGAACATGACAAATGCGCGCGACGCATGCGCAAGTCGGCACAGTCGTGGCCGTATGGAGGCGAAATTTGTCGAAGGTGTGCGCTGCCTGCCTGGCGCGTACACCCACCGACAACAGGGCATGCGTTAGCGATGCGATGCACGGACCGTGGATGCATGGAGCCTGGTGGTGGCGCAGACACGCATCTCGGTCATCCGACGATTGCGCAGGTGCGCACGGTAGGTGTGGTCGGCGGCCTTGGGCCACCCGCCAGCCTGCGACCGACACGCATCACGGTGGCACGCAAGGCAGCCCGTACCGTGCGGTCAAGCGCCCTCCCGCCGCGCGCCTGCATCAGGTCCGCAGGAAGATCTCCACCCGTCGATTGAGCTGCCGCCCGCCCGGATTGTCCTGGCCGTTGACGGTATTGGGCGCCACCGGCTGCGATTCGCCATAGCCCTTTGCGTTGGCCGACTGCGCGGCGCCACGAGCGCGCAACGCCGCCAGCACGGCATTGGCGCGGCGCTCGGACAGCGCCTGGTTGTAATCATCGCTGCCCTTGGCATCGGTGTGCCCGCGCACCTGCATGTCCGTTGCCGTGACCTTGCTCAGTGCGGCGCTCAGGGTGTCGAGCACGCGCGCCGCGTCGGGGCGGATGTCGGACTTGTCGAAGTCGAACAGGATGCGGTCGTTCAAGGTGATCAGGTAGCCGCAGGGTGCGCCGGGCGGTGCGAACTTTTGCAGCGGCGGGAAGCGGCCTGCCGGCGGCACTTTCGGTAGCGGCGGCATGCGGACTTCGCGCGGCGGCGTACCGACCGTGCCAGTGCCGTCGCCGTGGTTCTGCACCAGGCCATCGGGACCGTTCCAGGTGCCCGAGCCGTCGGCGTTGATGGTGACCAGCCCGCGTGGCCCGTTCCAGGTGCCGCTGCCATCGCCGCGATTGTCGACAAGCCCGCTCTTTTCGCTGTTCCAGGTGCCGGCGCCCTTGCCGTCCAGACTGATCAAGCCGGCCGGGCCGTTGTAGGTGCCGCCACCATCGGACTGCACATCGATGAGCGCCCCACCGGACCCACCGTCGCCGGTCGCATTAATGGTGCCGCTGCCGTCGGCATTGACGTTGACCAGCCCGCCCTCGAAGTTGGCGGTGCCACTGCCGTCGGCCTCGAGATCGAACAGGCCGCCCTCGCAATTGCGCACCAGGTTGCCGTTGGCGTCGACGCTGGTGATGCCGGCATCGGTGATCAGGGTACCGCCATCGCCGCAGCGTGCCGGGGCGACGCTGACGCCTTCGATCGGGTCGAGAATGTCCTGCAGCGATGCTTCCAGTACACGTTGCGCGGCAGTGACGCCAACGATCTCGGGCACCACGATGGTGGGGATGGCCGGAAATTCCGGTGCGGCCTGTTCGGCGGCCACCGCAGCTTGGGACGTGCCTGCAGGCTGCAGCGGTGCAGCGGCCGTTGCACTGGCAGCAGTGGTTGCACCCTGTGGAGCTTCGCCACGCCCGCATCCGGCCAACAACACCGGTACCCACAACATCGCCGACAGCTTGCGCATCGCCTCTTCCTTGTTCGAGCCTGTACCAGACCCGCCTGATAGCATGCGCGCGGTCAACATGGCGCTAAGACGCGGGCTTGCAGGCTGCATGCCGGTGCCGCCGGTGGAGCACGCGGAACTGCAGCCGCCCGACCGGCAGCCTAGCGGCCCGGCGCGTTCGCGGCCTGCTGCTCTGCCTGCAACTGCACATGCAGGATGCGACGAATCTCCAGAATGGCCTGCGGCGTTTCCTGCACGCTGTGCCAGGAGGTCACCACCAGTTCCGAGGCCGCGCCGTCCAGATGCGCGCTGCGATACGGCACCAGGCCGTCGTCGGAATCGGCCAGCGGCATCTGCGGTTTCTCGCGCCCGATGATGGTGTGGTACTGCACTTTTGGAGAGATCGGCAGATCCATCGTGGCACGCACGAACGGATCGGTGTCGCGCAGGTTGTCGATGCTGGTGGGTACCAGCGCGCGGCCTTTGCGGCGGGGAGCGCCGCCCGGATCGTCGCGTTCGCTGTTGGCCAGGTCTTGCATCACATCGCCGAAGCGATCCAGCAACGCGCCCGGCAGGCGTATCAATTTACCGACAAACCGCCCCAGCCCGCCCTCGGCCAGTGGCGTACCGCGATGGGGCGCGGCAATGAAGATGGCGCGGTCCACTTGCGGCATCGGCGAAAAGTGCAGCAACGGCCACAATTTGGCGCGGATACGCGCGCCGCGTTCGCCGTCCAGCCGGTAGTTCTGCAGCAGGGAATCCCATAACCGCTCGCCAGAGGACGACACCAGCAGACGCCCGATCACCCCACCCATGCTGTGCCCGACCAACACCATCTCGTGCGAGGCGATCGCGCTGCCGGACGGATCGAAGTGCTGCAGGCTGCGTTCCACCAGCGACTGAATTTCCGCACGGTTGATCGCCATCGGCGCGTTGGTCGGGTAATACACCTGCCAGATCTGGTAGCGCTGGCGCAGCGTTTCATCGCCCATCACTTCATTGGCCACATTGACCCATGCCTCCGGGCTGCTGGCCAGACCGTGCAGCATCAGCAGTACGCGTCGATCGGGATCGTAGGGCTGCATCAGATACAGGTGCGGACGATCGATACCGCGTGCGCTGCCCAGCATCGACCGCAGCGACTGCTCCGCAAATCCGGATTTGGCCAGCCACAATCCATACGCGGCAGTGAAGTTGCCTGCCAGCGGCACGCGTTGGCCATGCAGCACCACTTCGTTCTGGCGATACGGGTCGTACGGCACCAAGGTAGCGAGGTGGCTGCGTAACACCTCAGCGAGCGTCTGGCCCTCAAAACGCAGCAATATCGTTGCCGGCGCGTACGGCATTTCGCTGAACGTCGGTAACGGGCGATCGGGCGCTGCACCCGCCGCGACGGCCTGCTGCAACGCCAGCCCAGCGGGGTCGCCAACCACTTGCGGGTCCACTTCCGCGACCAGCTCGGCGCCGAATCCATCGCGCCGGTAGGTGCTGCGCAGGCCATTGAAGCGCAGCGCCGAAGCGGCAAAGATCGCACGCGGTGTATTGCCGTCGCCCGGCAGCCGATAGGCGGACAAATCGACGTCGAGCTGCCAGCGCCCGACCGCGGTGGATGCCGGGGTGGCTTGCCCGGCTTGCTGCGCGCGTGCGAACAAGCGCTCCACCACCTGCTGCACGGTGTAATTGTAGTAATCGCGCACCTGCGACTGGCGGTTCTCGAACGCCCGCGCGCTGGGCGCACGCGCGGTGAAAAACAAGTACGCATACGCATGCCGCGCCGCTTCCAGCCAGGCCTCCACCGCGGCATCGCTCATCGTGGCGGGGTTGCGCCCGCTCAGTGCGATGGCCCGCGCGGTCCACAGTTCTGCCTGCGTGGCCAAGCGCCGCTCATCGCCGATACCGGCCTCACTGGTGAGCTGCTGCAGGCACGGTAGCAGCGCAGCGCGGCAGGCCTTGGGCTGCAAGCCGGCAACCTGCAAGGTCTCGCTGCCGGACTGACTCAATTGGCCGGTACTCAGCACATCGCCCCGCGTTTGCGCGATGTAGTCGCCGCTGTTGCGCGACTGCACGGTCACCATGGCGCAGCCGCTCAACCACATAGTTGCCAGCACTCCCGCCAGGAATGCAGCGGCACGAGATCGGGGCATGCGCGGCATCATCGCGGCGTGATCGCTGTTGCGCCTGGCGCCGGTGCCAACGGCATGCCGGCACGGATGCGCGCAGAAAAATCCGTGGCCTTGTCGGCGGCGATCGCGCGCGCGGTGAAATGCCCGCGCTGCTTCAAGGTGGCGAAGGGATAACCGGGCATCAGGCCATGGTGGTCGTAGGCATATTCGTCGACATAGCCGGACAGCAGCAGGCGATGATCCAGCGGCAGCGTGGGCTGCAGTTGCCGCACCAGCGCAAACACGATCGTGGTGCAGTTGCTGGTGAGCGTGTTGTAGAACGCCGGCTTGCGATCGAGTTGGTTGGCCAGTTCCACATATCCCATGAACATGCGGCGCAGCCCGGCCTTGGGAATCGCCAGGCGATACAGGTACATGTCTTCGCCACGCACGTTGGTGCGTACGCGCAGGATGTCGCGTTCGTCGGCGGCGACCAGGGTTTCTTCGAAACTACGAAAGAATCCACCCAACGCAGAAAACGATTCGCCACGTTCCTTGCGGATTTCCAGCGAAAACACCACGTGCGAACCGTCGTCGAAGCCGAACGACACCAGCGTGTGCGCGATCGCCGGGCCCATCCAGTACGAGAGCGCAAGATCCGCGCTGACCAGGCGTTTCAGATCGTAGTGGCGCGTCTCCCAATGCGGCACATAGTCGGTCTCGCTGCGCCAATCGAAGTTGCGCACGTTGTGCAGGGTGACGATGTTGCCGTGCACCTGCGGCTGCAGACGCTGGGCGACATCGTCGGCCCAGTCGCGGTCCTGGCTGGGCTGCATCATCCACCACGACACTGCCAGCACCACGAACGCGGCACTGAAGATGCCCACCAGGGCCCAGTTCTCGCGGCCACGACGCATCCCCCATAACGCTGCCACCGCCATCGCGCACCACGAGGCCACCCATCCGGCGCGTACGAAGGCGTTGCCGGTCAGTGCGTAATAAATCGCCAGTCCGCCCCATGCGGCGGCCAGCACCAGCGCAACGCGCAGGGCCCAGCGCCCGATGCGGGCACGTGTGGCCGGTGTCACCGCGTGCCGCCTGCGGGCACCTGCATGCCCAGCGCGTGCATCAACAGGTCGGCCGAGCGATACGCAAGCCGTTTGCGTTCTGCCTCGTCGTTGCCGCGCAGGCAGCTGCCCAGCATGTCGATCACCAGCAGCACGTGCTCCTCGTCGACATCGGCCCGGCACAGCCCGGCGTCGCGGGCGCGATGCACGAACGGCAGGAAGATGCCGACCACACGCCGGTCTGCTGCCTCCACCGCGGGGTGCGCGCGTTCGATCGAGCGCCAGAAATCCACCAGCGGCGACGACTGGGCGATGTGCTCGGCGACATCGTGCAGCAGCACCGCCAGGCCATCCGGGCGGTCGCCGAGATCGGCGGCAAGGCGCTCCAACCCATCCAGGCCACGCGCCATCAATGCCGTCAGCAGCGCCAGCCGGTCGGGGAAATTGCGGTACAGCGTGGCGCGCCCCAGACCGGCGCGTTCCACCACCAGCTCCAGCGGGGCATTGACGCCGTGTTCGCTGAACACCTCGTCGGCGGCATCGAGAATCTGCCGGCGGCGCAGCGCGGCATCGGGGCGGGAAGTCATCATGCCGGCATTATCGGACAGATTTGTCCGTTTACGCCAGAGTCCGCTTGTTCAATCCCTGCGCTGTCCGACCAACGGCGTGGTTGCCGCTGGCTTGCGGTGGATCTGCTCCCTACCCGCCCCTGCAGCCGGCCATGCGATCAACCGGTGTTCTGCACGCCTTGCGAGACGCCATTGACGCAGGCCACCAGCGCACGCAGCAGCGCTTCGTCTTCGCCGTCGGTTGCCCGCCAGCGTTGCAGCAGGTCCACCTGCAGCACGCTGATCGGGTCGATGTACGGGTTGCGCAGGCGGATCGACAACGCCAGCCGCGGGTCGTGCTGCAACAGCGACTGTTGTTGCAGCAGCGCCTTGACCCAGCCCTTGGTCAGCGCCAGCTCGTCGCGAATCAGCGGGAAAAACCGCGTATGCAGGTCGCCGGACAAGCGCGAGAACAACTCGGCGATATTCAGATCTCCCTTGGACAGCACCATGGCGATGTCGTCCAGAAAGGTGCGGAAGAACGGCCAGTCCTGCGCCATTTCGCGCAAGGTGTCTTCATGCCCGGCATCCACCGCGGCCTGCAGTCCGCTGCCGACGCCATACCACCCCGGAATCACCGCGCGCGCCTGGCTCCACGCGAACACCCACGGAATCGCACGCAGGTTGGACAAGGCCGCGTCCTGGCCCAGCCGCCGCGACGGGCGCGAGCCCAGCGTCATGCGCTCGATCACATCGATCGGCGTGGCCAGGCGGAAGTACTGCATGAAGTCCGGCGCACCGACGAAGGCGCGGTAGGCCACCGTGCTGCGCTCGGCCACCAGATCCATCACCGGGCGCCAGCGCGCCTCGCGCGGCTCGGGCGCACGCGGGCGCAGGCTCGAAAGCAGCACCGCGCCGGTCATCTGCTCCAGCGAGCGCAGCGCCAACGCGCGGATGCCGTACTTGCGGTGGATCACCTCGCCCTGCTCGGTGACGCGCAAGCGGCCATCCACGCTGCCGCGCGGTGCGGCATCCAGCGCGCGGCTGGTCTTGCCGCCGCCGCGCGCGATCGAACCGCCACGGCCGTGGAAGAAGGTCAGCCGCACGCCCAACTCGGCCGCCGCTTCCAGCAGCTCGACCTGCGCACGTTGCAGGCCCCAGCGCGAGGCGGCGATGCCACCATCCTTGCCGCTATCCGAATAGCCCAGCATCACCATCTGGGTATCGCCGCGCGCGGCCAGATGCTGGCGATACACCGGGTCGGCCAGCAGGTCCTGCACGGTGCCGGTACCGCCGCGCAGATCGTCCACGGTTTCGAACAGCGGCACGATATCCAGGGGCACCGCGCCGGCGTCGTCGACCAAGCCGCCACGCCGTGCCAGCGCCAGCACGGTCAGCACGTCGGCGCGGTTATGCGCCATCGAGATGATGTAGCTGCCCAATGCATCGGCGCCATGGCGGGTGCGTGCATCGGCGAGCGCGGCGAATACCGCATCCAGACGCGCGTTGCCTTCATCGTCCACGCGCGGCAGGGGCTCCTGCCCTGCGGCATACGGGCCGAGCACGGCGGCACGCTGGGTGGCGTCCTGCGCATCCCAGTCGGCCTGGCCCAGGGCATCGGCCACCGCGCGCGCATGCACGCTCGATTCCTGGCGCACGTCCAGCCGCGCCAGATGGAACCCGAAGCTGCGCACCCGCCACAGCAGCCGCCGCACCGCGAACCACCCAGCATGTAGGCCCTTGTTGGCCTGCAGGCTGTCCAGGATCAATTGCAGATCCTGTTCGAGCTCCGATGGAGCCGCGTACGCACCTTCGGCATCGTCCACGGTGGCTTGCAGTCGTGCGCGCATCAGGTCGTTGAGCAGGCGGTACGGCATGTCGCCATGGCGCGGGCGCGAACGCGCGGCGGCCTCGGGCAGCAGTGCGCGGTAGCGTTCCAGCTGTGCGGTGAGTTCGGGGCTGACCTGCACCAGCGTGGTCGACTGACTGAGAAGGCTGGCCAGCTGCCACAGTTCTTTTTGATAGCGGTCCAGCACTGCGCGCCGCTGCGCGTCCAGCGTCCCGGCGATGGTGTTGGCATCCACATTGGGATTGCCGTCCATGTCGCCGCCCACCCAGGTGCCGAAACGCAGCAAACGCGGCAATGCCGGCACCCTGCCGTAGGTTTCTTCGATGGCGTGTTCCAGCGTTTCGTACATCACCGGGATGACGCGGTAGAGCACCTGGGTGAGATAGAAGCCCACATGCTCGCGCTCGTCGTCCACGGTGGGGCGCACCGGCGAGGAATCGGCGGTCTGCCACGACGCGGTCAGGGCCATGCGGAAGCGCGCGGCATCGCTGGCGCGTTCGTTGGGCGTGCGCATGCCGTCCAGGTTGTCGACAAGGCTGGCGACCATCAGCTGTTCTTTTTCCAGCAGCGCGCGGCGCACCGCCTCGGTGGGATGCGCGGTGAACACCGGCTCCACATCGATGCGCGGCAACCATTGGCTGAGTTCGTCCAGGGTCACGCCCTGCGCCTTGAGGCGGCGCAATGCGTCGTGCAGGCCATCGGGCTGCGGCGTGTCGGTGCCGCTGCGCTGGTATTCGCGGCGGCGCCGGATGCGGTGCACGCGCTCGGCGATATTGACCACCTGGAAATAGGTACTGAAGGCGCGCACCAGCGCTTCGGCGTCGCGCGGCGCCCGCCCGGTGAGTTGTTCGCTCAGCGTGGAAGGTGGGGCATCGCTTTCGCGCCGCGAGATGGCGGTGGTGCGCACGCGTTCGATTTCATCGAGGAATTCCGCAGAAACCTGCTCGGCAAGCAGATCGCCCACCAGTGCACCGAGCCGACGCACATCGTCGCGCAAGGGAAGATCGGGGGTAGCGAACACAAGACTGCTGCGGTACTCGTTCATCGGAAACGCACACCCTCTTCAAGCGCAAAGTCGTCGAAGACTAACCCAAAAGGATTAGATGATCGCGATGACGGTGACGGTTTCAACACCAACCATCGTGTGCCAATGCGCGTATCCGAGGGCTCTCGTAGGAGCGCACTCTCGCGCGACGGGGGTCTTCCCGGTAATGCCCTCGCGAGCAAGCCCGCTCTACGCGGCGCGGCTTTCCCGGTAACGCCCTCGCGGGCAAGCCGGCTCCTACGGGTGATCGCAGCAATGATCTGGACGGCTCAGCAGATGCTGCCGGGTGCGCCCGGCCGCGATTGCTGTAGGAGCGCACCCGGGCGCGGAGAAGCCTTATCGATCAAGCCGCATCGCGCGCAAGCGCGCTCCTACCGGTGCCAGCGCGCCATCGATCAACGTGTGCGTGAAGCGCTCGCATCCTTCACCGGCTCGCCGACATTGGTCGTCAACCACTGCTCGCTTTCGGCCAGCATCTGCATGATCGATTGCCGCGCGCGGTACGCATGCGATTCGTTGGGCAACATCACCAGGCGCGCAGTGCCGCCCAGGCCCTTGATCGCGGCGAACATGCGTTCGCTCTGGATCGGGAAGGTGCCGGTATTGTTGTCGTCCTGGCCGTGGATCAGCAGCAGCGGGTCCTTGATCTTGTCGGCGTAATTGAACGGCGACATCGCCTGGTACACCGGTTGCGCCTGCCAGTAATTGCGTTCTTCGGCCTGGAAACCGAACGGGGTGAGCGTGCGGTTGTAGGCGCCGCTACGTGCGATGCCGGCCTTGAACAGGCGCGTGTGCGCAAGCAGGTTGGCAGTCATGAAGGCACCGTAGGAATGCCCGCCAATGGCGATGTGCTCGCGGTCGGTCACGCCACGCCGCACCACTTCGTCCACGGCGGCCTGCGCATCGGCGATCAGCTGCGGCACATAGGTGTCGTTGGGTTCGGCATCGCCTTCGCCGACGATCGGCATGCTCGGATTGTTGAGCACCACGTAGCCGATCGCCAGAAACGCCTGCGGCCCCCAGTAGCTGATCGCGTTGAAACGGTACGGCGAGTCGGTGACCTGGCTGGCGGTGTCGGCGCTTTTGAATTCGCCCGGGTAGGCCCACATCAGCAGCGGCCGTGGGCCATCGCGCTTGGGGTCGTAACCGGGCGGCAGCAAGAGCGTGGCGGTGAGGTCCACGCCGTCGGCACGCTTGTAGCGGATCTGCTCTTTCTGCACGCCGCGCAACTGCGGCAGTGGGTGTGCGAAGTGCGTCAACGCACGCGGTGCAGGCGCCGCATCGCCCA
Source organism: Xanthomonas sp. NCPPB 3569 (assembly GCF_041475645.2). Taxonomy (NCBI): domain Bacteria; kingdom Pseudomonadati; phylum Pseudomonadota; class Gammaproteobacteria; order Lysobacterales; family Lysobacteraceae; genus Xanthomonas; species Xanthomonas sp. NCPPB 3569. The sequence continues at coordinate 1,070,179 of NZ_CM192969.1, read as the reverse complement.
GCGACTGCACGACATAGTTGGCCGGTTCCTCCGGTGATTCGCGGCTGAGCAGCAGTTGCGTGGCCTGTGCGTCCAGCAAGGCCAGCGGTGCGGAATAGGTCGGCGCCTGCGAGTGGAACAACCGCGTGGTCTGCTTGCTGCGCAGATCGAATCGATCGACGAAGGGGCGGTCACCCTCCGGCGAAGCACCCTTGCCGAACAGGAACAGGCTGTTGCCATCGCTGCTGGTCTGCAGCAGCGGGCGGCCCTTGCCATCGGCCACCGTCGCCGGCGTGCCCGGGTCCTTGTAGCGGTCCTGCGAGGAGCGGTCCCACAACAGTTCGGGCGCACGTTGCGGTTGATCCGGTGCGACGCGCCATTGCTTGGTGCGGCGGGTCTTCCACCAGCTTTCGCTCACGATCGCCAAGTCGCCGCGGCCCCATAGAATGCCTTCAAAGCGGCTACCCAGCTGCGCCAGCGTCACCGGTGGGCGCGTAAACGGCGCGGCCTGCATCCGCACCGCATCGCGGACCTTGCTCTCACGTGCCGGGTCGCCACCGTCCTGCGCTTCGGCCCACACCAGCGTAGCCGGCGAATCGTGCCGCCAGGCGATGTCGCGCACGCCGGTCGGCACCGCGTCGTTACCGGTCGGCAGGCCTTCCACCAGCGGCAGCTGCGCGATCTGGCGCACCGGTTTGCCCTGCAGGTCCAGCACCTCGATGCGGCGCGCGAAGTTGTCCACCGGCACCAGATACGAGAACGGCCGCTCGCTGCGTTCGCTCAGGATGTAACGGCCATCCGGCGACACCGACAGATTGAGATAGATGCCCGGCGTGCCGATCGGGCGCACCTGCCCGGCCACCGTGACGATGATCGGTTGGCCGGTGGCGTAGTACTCGAACACGCGCGCATCGGCTTCGTTGCGCAACAGGTCCTGATAGGTGGGCAGCGAGCGCACCCCGGCAGCCGCACTGGTCTGCTGGGTCGCCGGGCCGGTTGGCGTCGCGTCGCGGGTCGGCGGCGCGCCCTGCCCTGCCACCTGTTGCTGCAACAGCAGGCCACTGCCATCGGGCAACCAACGCAAGTCGTCGTTGACGCTGGTGTTCAAGCCGGCCACCAGCCGCCGCGCCTGGCCGGCGGCCACGTCCACCAGCCACAGCTCGTTGGCGCCGCTGGCGGCATCTTCGCGGCGAAACGCCAGGTAACGTTGGTCGGGCGACCAGCTCAGATCGGCCAGCGACAGCGGGGAGGGCAACCCGGCGATCTGCCGCTCGCTGCCGTCGGCCACCGACAGCAGCCACAGCTTGCTGGCGAACGCAAAGCGGCTGGCCGCAAAGGTCTTCGGATGGATGCGCAGGCCGGCCAGCTTCAGCTCCTGCTGGGCCACCTCGGCGATGTCAGGCAGTGCCGGCATTTGCAGCATCGCGGCCAGATCGCGCCTGGGCGAGAGCTGCAGCAGCGGCGCACGCGGGGCGTCAACCACTGCCTGCAGCGCCTTGGACGGCAGTCGGTAATTGCTGCCTGACGCAGGGCCCGGTTGCACGACTGCCGCGCCGGTTGCTGCCGGGCTAGCCGCCCCGGCCAGCACCGGTGCGCTCAATGCCAGCGCCCCTGCCAACGCCCATGTGTGCTGCCGCCAGCCTTGCGCATGCCGTTTCGCCCGCATTGTCCGTCCCCGCCGATGATCGACTCCGGACCATAGCAGCCGCCTGCCGGCCGCTCCCCTGCCGTTGGTAGGGGGTGGGCCGCAATTCATGCCGCGCGGGGGTGCTGCCGATATAATCGGGCACTCTCGTCGAGGGGCGCTGCGACCGGTAGGGCGGACTGATCCGCTCACTGCACCACAAGGTGCAGGCAATACGGCCAGGCTCGACCAGCAGTTACCGTTCAACGGCGCCCGGCATTGCAGACATTCGTTTGCCTACCGGAGCCATTGCATGAACGCTGTCACAAAGATCACCCCGCACACCGACTACAAGATTGCCGACATCTCCCTGGCCGATTGGGGCCGCAAGGAGCTGGACATCGCCGAGCACGAAATGCCGGGCCTGATGTCGATCCGCCGCAAGCATGCGCAGACCAAGCCGCTGAAGGATGTGCGCATCACCGGCTCGCTGCACATGACCATCCAGACCGCGGTGCTGATCGAAACGCTCAAGGACATCGGCGCCGATGTGCGCTGGGCCTCGTGCAACATCTTCTCCACCCAGGACCACGCCGCCGCCGCGATCGCCGCGACCGGCACGCCCGTGTTCGCCTGGAAGGGCGAGACGCTGGAAGAGTACTGGGACTGCACCCTGGACGCGCTGACCTTCACCCTGCCCGACGGCACCCTCACCGGCCCCGAGCTGGTGGTGGACGACGGCGGCGACGTCACCCTGCTGATCCACAAGGGCTACGAGCTCGAAAACGGCAGCACCTGGGTGGACGAGCCGGCCTCCTCGCACGAAGAGGGCGTCATCAAGGCGTTGCTCAAGCGCGTGGCCGTCGAGCGCCCGGGTTACTGGGGCCGCGTGGTCAAGGACTGGAAGGGCGTCTCCGAAGAGACCACCACCGGCGTGCACCGCCTGTATCAGATTGCCGAAGCCGGCAAGCTGCTGATCCCGGCCATCAACGTCAACGACTCGGTCACCAAGAGCAAGTTCGACAACCTGTACGGCTGCCGCGAGTCGCTGGCCGATGGCCTCAAGCGCGCGATGGACGTGATGCTGGCCGGCAAGGTCGCCGTGGTCTGCGGCTACGGCGATGTCGGCAAGGGCAGTGCTGCCTCGCTGCGCGCCTATGGCGCCCGCGTGATCGTCACTGAAATCGACCCGATCTGCGCATTGCAGGCCTCGATGGAAGGCTTCGAAGTCAACACCATCGAATCCACCCTGGGCCGTGCCGACATCTATGTCACCACCACCGGCAACAAGGACATCATCACCGTCGAGCACCTGCAGGCGATGAAGGACCAGGCCATCGTCTGCAACATCGGCCACTTCGACAACGAGATCCAGGTCGATGCGCTCAAGGCGCTGAAGGACGTGCAGAAGATCAACATCAAGCCGCAGGTGGACAAGTATGTGTTCCCCAACGGCAACGCGATCTTCCTGCTGGCCGACGGCCGCCTGGTGAACCTGGGCTGCGCCACCGGCCACCCGAGCTTCGTGATGTCCAACTCGTTCGCCAACCAAACCCTGGCCCAGATCGACCTATGGGAAAAGCGCGACAGCTACGAGAAGAAGGTCTACATCCTGCCCAAGCACCTGGATGAAGAAGTCGCGCGCCTGCACTTGGAAAAGATCGGCGTGAAGCTGACCACCCTGACCAAGGACCAGGCCGACTACCTCGGCGTGGACGTGGCTGGCCCGTACAAGCCGGATCATTATCGCTACTGATCCATCGGCGAACCATCGCGATGCAAACAAACGGGCGCCGCAAGGCGCCCGTTTTGTTTGTGATTGGCGGGAACTTCTCCCGGCTGAGATGCTGTCCCACGCCTGCATTACGTTGGCCTGCGCCTCCACCCACGGAGCCCGCGCAAGCACCACTCCAAGAATCCGCCTGCAGGAATAAGCCGCTCTTTACTGCTCACAGTGAAACAGAACCGGTGCCTGGCTCTTTGCGTGTATCCGCCCGCACGTACACCGAGATCTGGATGCGGCTGCGCGCATCGTACGGCTCGCGGCCCCACCCACCCCACCGCGTGTGCAGTCGCAAACCGGCGATCTGCGCCATCAGGTCGAGTTCCGACGGCCACACATAACGCCGACGTTCGGAAAAGATGCGCGTGCCATCCTCGCTCAGAACGACTGCCCGTTGATCGATCCGCTGTTGCACCGGCTCGGGTTGCGAGCACACCAGCATCACGGCAGCGCCCTCGTGCTGCGACTCCGGAATATCCAGTACCTGGGTTATCTTTCCATTGCCGTCGAACACTTCGGCGCCAGGTACCGCGGTCTGGATCACGAGCATGCCGTCGGGCGCAAGGCAACGCGCGGCATTGACGACGCAGCGCACCTGCTCGGCCTGGGTGAGCAGGTAGCCGAACGCGTTCACCGCGTAGATCAGACCAAACGGACCACTCAACGGCATATCGGCAAAATCGGCGCGGACCAGTTGCAGCTGATCGCTGCCAGGTTTGGCACGCAACGCGTCAAGCATTGCGCGCGCATTGTCGATGCCGGTCACCGGCACGCCACATTGGGCCAACGGCAGTGCGATACGCCCGCTGCCGATGCCCAACTCCAGCGATGCACGGCCATCGGCCAGATCCGCCAAAGTCTGCACGCACCGCTGCAGTGCCTGCGTCGGCCAACGATCATGGATGCTGTCGTAAAACGCCGCCATCCGATCGTATTGGGAATAACCGGGCATCCTGCGCGCTCGCATTCGGAACAGTTCGGCGATAGTACGCGGCGATGCAGGCGTGAGCGTTCGCGGCCGAGACAACGACTCGAAATACTACGCATGCCGCGACAGATCTGCGCAATCCGGTTTGACCAATGCAGGGCATATGCAATTTATTGAACCCTGTTCAAACAACACCGTTGTTGAATAATTTCTACACAGATCAGCGTGCTGTTCCCATCGATCGTTTTATAAGGAGATTATGATGAACCGTCTTTTTCATGCCCTGTCGCGCTGGATCCAGGCCATCGGGGGTCGCAAGCTCGGTTACATCTACGGCTACTAACCCCCACGCTGTCACGGGAAGCGAGACCTCCTCCCGTGACAGCGTGGCCTCGCCGCCGGCCCGCTCCGTCCACAACGCGCCGTCCGCTTCGTCGTTTGCCACACCCAAATGCGCATGAATTCAGGTCGCGGGCACGCAATCCCACCCGGCCCGGTTGGGCACTGGGCGTTCGGCAACCGCCGGCAGTTCTCCGAAGATCCCTTGGCATTTCTGCAATCGTGCGTGCGCGCGCATGGCGACGTGGTCAGGGTCGCCCAACGCACATACCTGATCGCCGCGCCGGCCACGATCGCTACGGTGTTGAGCGACGATGGGACGCTTTACGGAAAAACCGATCCTGACCCGATCGCGCGGCGCGCGGCATTCCCCGCCTCGGTCATGAACAGCAGTGGCGTCGTCTGGCGGCAGAGGCGGCAGACACTGCAGCCTGCATTTCGTGCCGCCTTGGTGCGTGATGCCGCAGTGCAGGCATCGACTGCCACGCTGGCGCTTCTAAGCGAACAGGACGAGTGTGTCGCTGCACAGGACATGCGCACACTCATGACCGGATTATGTGCGCAATTGGGCGCCGGCTTTCTCCTTGGAAATCCGGTTCATGCACCGGACCTGCTGCGCATGCTGCCGATGATCGATACGATCCTGCAGCAGACGCGCCATCAATCCCTGGTGCCGATGTGGTGGCCATCGGCGCATCGACAGCGCATGCGCCACGCACGCGACGAGCTCCACCTGGCGCTGGACCAAATTTTGATGCGTGCTCGGCAGCAGCCACCCCACGCAGCATCGGTCCTGTCGCTGCTGTTGGCCGACGCTGCACGGGGTGACAGCCACTGGTGCCGCGACGAAGCTGCGGCGATGCTGATGTCCGCGTTGGAACCGATGGCGGCCGCGCTGACCTGGACCTTGCTGCTACTGGCGCAGCATCCGCACGTGGCGCAGCAGGTTACGCAGGAAGCGGAAGGACTGGACGATGTTGATACCGCAACCGGCACCGGGTTGCTCGACCGCTTGCCGCATGCGCGGGCCTGCGTGAAAGAGGCCATGCGCCTGTATCCGCCGGCCTGGATGACCGCGCGGATTGCGCAACGCGACACCACCCTGGACGGCTTCCACGTTCCAAGCGGCACCCAGCTGCTGATCAGCCCATGGGTGGTGCACCGCGACGAACGTCATTTCCCCGATCCCGAGGCGTTCCTGCCTGCCCGCTGGCTAGACGATACCGCCACGCACTCGCTGGCACGCTACAGCTACTTTCCATTCGGCGGCGGCCCACGCAGCTGCATCGGCAGCATGCTGGCCCTCACCCAGATGACCGCGGTCATCGCCACCGTGTTGCGGTCGCGCAGCCTGCATCTGGCTGCCGATGCTCGCCCCACGCCTTTTCCCGCGCTCGTGTTACGACCATTGGATGTGCGCATCGCACTACGGCCACGACCGGGCATCGCATCTCGCCTAGGCACTGCCGCATGACCGATCTACATATCCGCAAAAAGCTCAGGGAATATCCACATCGATTCTTCGACTCCAGCGTCTGGAACGATCTATCTCTGCGCGAAGGAGATATCGTGATCGCCAGTTACGCCAAGGCCGGCACGACCTGGCTGCAGCAGATCGTGGCGCAACTGATCTTCGGCGGCGAAGCAGAGGTCGATGTTTCGGCGATTTCACCTTGGGTCGACGGCGTTTATCCGGACAAGGCAACCAAGCTCGCGCTGCTGGACGCGCAGAACCATCGACGCTTCATGAAGACGCACTTGCCGGCCGATGCGCTGGTCACCACCACGCTGGCCAAATATCTGTATATCGGCCGCGATGGACGCGACATTGCACTGAGTCTGTATGACCATCAATGCGCGGTGAGCCAGGATGCGCAGGCACGCCTGGACGCTGGCGGTGGCGAACCCGGCAAGCTGCGCGTGCTGCCGCCGCCGCAGCTGACGCGCGATGCCTATGTGGCGCATTGGCTGGAACATGATGGAGCGCCATTCTGGCCGTTATGGGAAGGCGTGCGTTCGTGGTGGGAGCGACGCGAGGATGCGAACGTGCTGCAGCTTCATTACAACGACCTGCTCGACGACCTGCCCGGCCAGGTCCGCCGCATCGCCGCCTTCCTCGACATTCCGGTTCCACCCGGCAAATGGGACACGATCGTGGCGCACTGCCGCTTCGACTACATGCGACAGCATGCAGCGCGGTACGTGCCTCAGGGCGCCGGCCTGTGGCGCGAAGGCGGCAAGGCCTTCTTCAACCAGGGTCGCAGCGGTCGCTGGCGCACTGCCCTGCCGGACGCGCTCAATCACGCATATGTGCAACGCGCACATGCGGAACTCGGCGAAGACGCAGCGCAGTGGCTAGCGCACGGCCAAGCGCGGACGTCGTGAGCCTGCAACTCATCGGCGCCGGCCTGGGCCGCACCGGCACCCTCTCCCTGAAGCTGGCACTCGAGCAGCTCGGCGTGGGCCGCTGCTATCACGCGATGGAATTGGCAGCGAATCTGCGTCGAGACCTGCCGCGCTGGGAGGCGGCGATCGACGGGCACCCGGATTGGGATGCACTGTTCGCCGGCTATGCGGCGACCACCGACTATCCCGGTTGCTGCTTCTGGGACGAATTGTCCGCGCACTTTCCGCGCGCCAAGGTGATCCTGACCATGCGCGACCCCGACGCGTGGTTCGACTCGGTCAGCGCGACGATCTTCTCCGGCGACGGCAGCGTGCCGTCGCTATTTGGCGCCCATGGCCAACGCGTGAGCCGCTTCTTGCGTCGCGACATCCAGGCACACCTCGGTGATCGCGACTTCATGACCGAATACTTCCGTCGCTGGAACCAGAGCGTGATCGCGCGCGTACCGCCGTCTCGCCTGTTGGTGCTCGATGCCGACGCCGACGCGCACTGGGAACGCCTGTGTGCATTTCTCGATCTGCCAGTGCCGGCGCTGCCGTATCCCCGCGTCCATGCTCGGCGCACCGGGAACGCGTCGGTGCGTCAGCTGCCAACGGAGCCGGCCTTGATCGAACACCGCATGCGCAACTACCTGGAAAGGCTCGCCAAAGAGGCCTTCCTGCCGACCGCCCTGTAACCGGCGCGACCCGTTTGGATCACACCAAGCCAATCGCGGCGTCCACTGCGGTAAGCCGCAGGCTGCCGATGCGAATCAGGTCTGCGGCGACTGCACTGCAGCCATACGGCTGGGACGAATCACGCCGGGAGCGCGTGGCGCTCGGCCATTGCAGCGCGACCGAACTGCTTACCCACGCCAATTGGCATTGCGCTCCCAGAACGCAACGCTACGCCGATAGGCATCGCGGTCCAGCGGCGTACCCGAGCCGCCCTCTTCCACGCCCAAGGCATTGCGCAACATGGTGATCGGTGCCATCGGAATTTCGTCCGGCTCTGCGGTGTAGAGGCAACCGACCACGCCCCAGTCTGCCTCGATGGGCGTGCCTTCCTTGGCCAACTGGTCGCGGCTGTAGAGGATGGGCAGCAGATACGCGGCCACCGGTGGCTCGACACCTTCGAACCAACGCACCAGCACGGCCAATTCCTGCGTGCTGCGCGCCTCGTAGCCGGAACGCAGCAGGTGCCGGTTGTCATCGGTGACGGGAACGGTGAGGCAGCGGGTCGAGGTCCAGTTGCGGTGCACATGCAACTGACAAAACGGTGCATAGCCCTCGATCACGCGTAGCGGCGGCTCATCGTTGAGCCGCTGGAGGAACTGCTCCGGCGTGCAGTCCTGGATGGCATTGCGACGCCCATCGCGCGGGAACAAGCGGGTGCGGGCGAACTGGGTCAAGACGATCGACATGAGCGGGCTATGCGGCGACAAAGAGCGCCAGGTTAGCGCGCAGGCGTTCGCACGACTACGTTGATCAGCATCAGCCAACCGCGCGGCGATCGGCCTGGCGCGAGTGCCTGGCCTGGTTTCCGGCGGTCAGCGAACACGCACCCACAGCGTGCAGGTGCGCAGCATGCAGCGTTGTTGCGCCTGCGGTGGCGCTGACCCCGTCCCGCAATCACCCAATGCGGCAGTTCGCCGGCGTTACCAGATCAAATCGTCCGGCACCTTGAACTGGCTGTAGTAGTCGTCATCGCTGTCGGGCGTGGCCGGCGCGCTGTTGCGTCCGTGGTCCAGCACCACGGCATCGGCATCGCGGCTGTACACCTTGTCGGCGGCCGCGCGCGGAATCAGCTCAAAGCCATCGCCGTACCGCACGATCACCAGCGCGCCGCTGGCCAACTGGCTGCGCAGCGTCGTGTTGACAAGCACGCTGCGGATCACGCTGCCGTCGTTGAAGCGGTAGTCGATCTCGCCTTCGCGCTTGACCTTGTTGGTCTCCACGATCTGCCGCACCTGCGCGAGCACCTCCTGTCGGCGCACCTGCACGTTGCGCTCTTCGGCCAGCGCACGATCGCGCTCGGCACGCTCGGCCTGCAGGCGCGCCGCATCGACCTTGTCCGTCGCCGCCGGCTGCACCGCCGCGCCCTTGGCATGGCGCTGCTTGACCTGTTCGCGCGCAACCTTGTCCACCTGGGCCTTTTTCACCAGGCCGGCCTTGAGCAGCTGTTCTTGCAATGGATTGCGCATCGGGAGGCCGGGCAGTGGACTGGCAGCTAGTTTAACGCGGCCAGCGCCGCCTCATCGTCGCGGCCGGGCCGAGCCGTTGGTATCGCCTGTGTCAGGATCGCGGCCGTGCCGCTGCACGTCGCAACCAGCCGCATGCTCGGCCTTATCGCCGCTGGGATGAGCTGTGCCTGCTCGGCGCGATGCGGATGCAGCGTGCAGCAGGAAATCGGCACCTTGGCGTTGCCGGACAAGGCAGCGCGGCGTGCAAAGGTGACGTGCACGGTGCCAATGACAAACAACGCCAAGCAGCTGTTCTATGTCACCAGCGACGGTCTAGCCAGATGCGCCGGCCACGTTGCACGCGCCGCATGTCAACGATGCACTTAGGCTATCGCCAGGTCTTGATTCGATACGGCCGGTGCGGGCGAGATGGCAACGGCTGCGTGGTTCACTGATTTTTGCGACCAATCGCGCCGTTGGCGTCCAACCCCGCGCGCAGTTTGCTGGCCCGCTGCAGTGAATACGTATGCACAACACCCATGCTGCGCCGCGATGCGCGCTTAGCATCACCGCGCGCTGCACGCCGTGCGCGCGCTTTCCGGAACAGGGGCCGGAGGCCTTGATGCGGGCATCGCGCACTGCGCGTCGGCCTGCGCTTACCACTGGAGATCGATCCGATGCGCAACACGCCTGCTCATGCTCCACCTTCACTGCTGCAACGCGGTGCACGTCTCTTGCTGACTGCATTGGTCCTGCTGCTGACCACTGCCAACGCGCAGGCCGATGTCATCCTGCATGCCTTCAACTGGCCGTATGCCACCGTCGAAGCGCGCGCCAAGCAGATTGCCGATGCCGGCTACCGCAAGGTATTGGTGGCCCCCGCGTACCGCTCCGAAGGGAGTGCCTGGTGGGCGCGCTATCAACCCCAGGACATCCGCCTGATCGATAACCCGCTCGGCGACACCGCCGCATTCAAGAAGATGGTCCAGGCGCTGGCCAACAACGGCGTGGAAACCTATGCCGACATCGTGTTCAACCACATGGCCAACGAAGCGGCCACGCGTTCGGACCTCAATTACCCGGGCAGCGCGGTGCTGTCGCAGTACGCTGCAAACCCCGGCCGTTACGATGCGCTGCGTCTGTTCGGCACGCTGCAGTCAAACTTCCTCAGCGCCAGCGATTTCGGCCCGGCGCAATGCATCAGCAACTACAACGACGCCTACCAGGTGCGCAATTACCGCATCTGCGGCGGCGGCAGCGATCCAGGCCTGCCGGACTTGATCGGCAACGACTGGGTGGTGCAGCAGCAGCGCGCCTATCTGCAGGCGCTCAAGAGCATTGGCGTGACCGGCTTCCGGGTGGATGCGGCCAAGCATATGACCTTCGACCATCTCAATCGCGTCTTCGATGCCGGCATCCGCTCGGGTGTGTATGTCTTCGGCGAAGTGATCACCGGCGGCGGCACGGGCAATGGCGATTACGACCAGTTCCTGGCGCCGTATCTGCAATCCACGCCGCATGCGGCCTACGACTTTCCATTGTTCAATGCGGTGCGCAATGCGTTCGCCATTGGCGCCAGCATGCAGCAGCTGGTGGACCCCGCCGCGTCGGGCCAGGCATTGCCGGGCAACCGCGCCGTGACCTTTGCAGTGACCCACGACATTCCCAACAACGCCGGCTTCCGCTACGCGATTCTCGACCCGGTGGATGAAACGCTGGCCTACGCCTACCTGATCGGTCGCAATGGCGGCATGCCGATGATCTATACCGACAACAACGAAAGCGGCGACAACCGCTGGGTCAACGCCTATCTCCGCGACGACCTGCGCCGCATGATCGGCTTTCATAACGGCGTGCAGGGCACCGATATGCAGGTCCTGTCGTCCAGCTCCTGCCACATCCTGTTCCGTCGCGGCAGCCTGGGCATCGTGGGCATCAACAAGTGCGGCAACCCGGTCACCACCACGGTGGGAATGAACAACAGCGTGTTGTACTGGAATGCCGATTACGTGGACGCGCTGGGCTCGGGCAACGTGGTGCGCATTTCCAGCAGCTCCTACACCTTCACCCTGCCGGCGCGTGGCGCGCGCATGTGGCGCCGTTGAGCAACCACCACAGTCTGGCGATGACACTCCGTTGCAGTGTTCTCGTCGCTTGAAACGGTGAGCGCGGCGTATCGTGCAACCTCGCACGAGAACGCTGCAATACGATCAAGGCGAAGCCCCCGCCGCAAACCGGCGTACGGGGGCTTCGTTGTCTCTGCGGGCTGGCGCCGATCGACTGCGCCGCCAGCAGGCCATTGGGTGCAGCGCACATGCGCACTGCATCGATGGACCGACGCCATGCGTTGCAGTCGGCGCGTTTGGTGCGGCGCCGCGCACCGCGATGGGCGAACGACGCTGGCAGCGGCGCACGACTGCGTGCCCCGCACCTAACGTCCACAGATAGCATCCGGCCGCAGCACCACCGGCACTGGCCGGCGGTGTTCGCCGTCGGCCAAGTGGACTGACCGACCTACCAGGCGAACGCTGCGGTGACCTGGCGTGCGCCAAGCATGAACGCATCTGCCACGTGCACGAACGGTGCAATATCCACTTCCGATTGGCCCGCGCGCACCAGCTGCATGAAGCGGCCGTACAAGCCGTCGTATTCGCTGGCCGCAGGCAGCGCCTGCGGTTGCCCATCGATGCTCAACTTGGCCCCGCCTTCGCTGAGCACGAGCAGGCCCGCGGTGGTTTCCACTTCGATATCCCAGCGCTGGTGCCCGGTCTGCAGGAAATCGAATTCGGCCGTCACCGGCAGTCCTGCGGTGTCGACGAACGCGAGCCTGGCATACAGCGGCGCCTGGCGGTTTTCCGGGGTATGCAGCTCGGCGTCGCGCAGCGCCAAGCTGCGTGGCAGCAGATGGGTCGCGATGGAGAGCGCATTGATGCCCGGGTCGAACACCCCCATGCCGCCGGGTTCCAGAATCCAGTCCTGGCCTGGATGCCAGTGGCGGATGTCTTCCTTCCAGGTGATGTGCGCGCGTACGAGTTGCTTGTCGGCCAACCAGGCACGGGCAGGCGCGACACCGGCGGCGCAGCGCGAATGCCAGCTGGTGAACAAGGTAAGTTGCGCGCGCTGCGCCACGGCTTGCAGGTCATGAATTTCGGCGAGCGTGGCGGCCGGCGGCTTTTCCAGAAACACATGGCGGCCGGCCATCAACGCGGCCTGCGCCAATACGTGCCGTCCGACCGGTGGCGTGCACAAGGCCACCGCTTCGATCTGCGGCTGGGCGGCAAATGCGTCTTCCAGGGTGTGATAGGCGGGCACACCGTCGACCGTGCCATGCCGGCTCACGGTGGCCACCAGTTGCACATCCTCGCGCGCCGCGATGGTCGGCACGTGCTGGTCGCGGGCGATCTTGCCGATCCCGACAAGGGCAATACGCAATGCGTCTGGATGCTTCATCGAAACCTTCGTGCTGGTAGTAGGTGGCAAGCGGCGCAAGCACCTGCTCACGCGCCCTGCTTGGGCAACGCTGCAGGGGCGCGATGCGGGAAGCCCACGCGACGGCGCAGTGTAAGGTCAGGGCGCGACCCACCGCGAGACATCGCTCCTGCTTGTTTTGCTATACCTGGCGTTTCGTCTTTGCGTACGGGCCGGCCTGCTTGCACCACGCATGGCATGACGCGCTACACGCACACCGGGCACCGCAGCAACGCGCACGACGCCCGACCACCACGCCACAGACACGCGTTGCAACCGGCGATTGACGCAGGCCCGCATGCAGACCAGCATCGCCGCCGGCATGCCGATGTGCCGTCGCCCTTGAAGGCTGCACCGGTGTTGCATCACGTTGCGCTGGGCGTTCGCACGATCGACGCCTCCGCTGACCCACCGCAGCGAGGTCGGCGATTGCGACGCGGCGCTGCGCATGATGGACCAACGCGCAGCGGCGTGCTGACCAACCGGCGCCTTTTACGACGCAACGCTGGGCGCGCTTGGCTATGTTCGGGGTGTGGTCGGATCTGACACCGGGCACGCGCGACCAGGCTGCCGGCTATGGCAGGCCCGGCGGCGAAGACTGCCCGGCCTTGAAGCAGCGTCAGGCCGCACAGTGCGTTCCGGGGGCCGGCGTCCACCTCAAATTTGCGGCCACCGATGCCTCGGCGGCGGACGCCTTCCATCGCGCTGCGCTACAAGCACGGCGGCCACCGCCCTGCGCGCCAGGCTTGCAACCGGAGCATGGCGACGATGACGACGACGCGTTCGTCATCGCCCCCCACGGCACCACATCGCAGCGGTGGCCGACCGTAAGCCGCCCCGCCAAGTGGCAGCAGCGCACGCAAGAGCGCAGTGGCAGAGGTTGGGGTCCTGCACGCGCGGCACGCTCATCCCGCAGTGAAGGTCACGGCGCTGCCTGCGTCAGGAAACGGTCGAAGTCGCCGATGTTCATGCTGCCCCAGCCCGACGCGAAGTCCCAGCCGTAGCTCGCGTTGTATCCATCGCGATACAGGCCGTTGCTGCCGACCACGACGTCATGGGCGCGCTGTGCATCGTGACGCTGGCTCGCGTACTGATAGATCTGCGGCGCGACAAAGCCCAGATTGGGATGCGACTGCAACAGCCGGGCGATATAGCCGGCGAAGGTCGGGGTGGCGGCACTGGTGCCCCACACATACCAGGCAGCCTCGTTGCCTTGTGCATCGGTGCCGCGGATCTGCGCACTGCTGTAGAACGAGCCATTGAAGCTGACATCGGGCACTGCGCGGTAGCCGGAGGCCGTCTGCCCCGGCAGCAGGGTGCGCTGCCACTGCGGCGCATAGGCGATCTTGCTGACGCCGCCCTGGCTGAGTTGGCGGCCGACACCGGCATTCCAGACGCGCTCGGAGGCATAGCGTCCGGGGTTGCCGCCCTGGGTCAGCAACTCGGTGGCGCCCACCGCAATCGCGTAGCGGTGCGACGCCGGCCAACCGACCTGGCGCAGGTCCGGGCGCCCGGCCAGCGAGTCGTAATACGGCGCATTGGCGCGTGCGCTCAGCGGCAGGTAGACGCCGTCGTCGCCGCTGCAGATCACGACGTTCTGTCCCTGGCGCACCGCCTTGGTCAGGCTGGCGTCCATGGCCTGGAAGACCGCGTCGTTGACCTGGAGTTCCTGCCCATAGATCGACATGCTGACTACGCGGGCCAGGTTGTCGTCGGCCGCGCGCGCCATGCCGTCGATGATGCTGTTCCAGGAAAAATCCGGGATGTTGTAGATGATCAGGCGCTTCAACCCGCCGGCGCTGCCGACCAGCAACTGGGTATCCATGTCCCACTCGACTTCCGAATCCTTGCTGGCAGCATTGGACTGATACCCCGGTGCGCCGGGGTCGCCCACCGTCACCGGGGTATGCAGACCGTGCAGCGCCTGGAAGCTCTGCAGCCGCGCGAGGGTATTTTCCAGATTGCCGGCGGCAATGACCGCACCGACGATATCGCTGGCCGGTGCCAGCGTATCGGCGCCATAGGCGCTATTGAGCTCTTCGATACTGTGGCGCACGACTTCCGCGCCGCCGCTGCTGGCGGCCGTCACGGCGTTACTGTTCGACAACGATGCGCGCGCAGCGCTCAGCGGCGCCCCATGCGGCGTGACCTTGGCCCCGGCGGTACCGTCCAGGCCGACCACACCTTGCACCACGGCCTGCAAGCCGGCCGGCACTGCGACCGCGCCCTGCGCGGCGGCAACGCCGACGCGGCCATCGGCACTCACCGCACGCAGCGGGGCGCCAAGGGCGGCCTGCAACGCCGCCGCTGTCGCGCGCACTTGCAGCAGGCGGCCATCGGTGGCCGGGCGTACATCGGTGATGCCATACCGGCTCAGATAGGCCTTGACCTGTGCGATATCGCGGGTGGAAGCAACCGATGCACGAGCGAGTTGGCCGCGCAACAGCGGATCGCCGCCATCGCGGGTCAACCACTGCTCCACCGCCGCCTGTTGCTGACGCATGGACACCTGCGGCTTGAGCACCAATCCCACCTGCAGGATGCGTTGCGGCGCCAGCACGCCACCGACGGCGCCTTGCGCAGGTGCCGGTTCGGCTGCCTGCGCGATACCGGTCATACCCAGCGCGACGGCGCAGGCCAGGACAGCCTGAGCGAAAGAGCGCGTCATCATTCGTTTGCCGCCATTGATCGTGAGTGAATAGGCCGCGGATTCTCACGAGGCGGCAGTGCTTTCAGACGCAGCAGTGCGAACTATGTGTGCGTGAAACGATGCAACCGCCAACCGACACGCGAACCTCGTGCCGAGATACCTGCACGATTGCGCAGTGGCGTGGCCGGCGCTTGTCGATCGCCGGGCGCACGGCGCCTGCAGCCGCAGGCGCCGATCTGGTGGATGCCAGCGGCAACGCTCTAAATCTCCAGCACGACCTTGCCCAGGTGACTGCCCTGCTCCAGGTAACGATGCGCCGCGGCCGCTTCGCTCAGCGCAAAGCGCTTGTCGAGCAGTACGCGCAGCTTGCCCTGCTCGATCCAGGGCCACACCACGCGCTCCACTTCCGCGGCCAACCGGGCTTTTTCGTCTGCACTGCGTGGGCGTAGCGTCGAGCCGGTGATGACCGCCTGCTTGCGCATCAGCACCGGAATCGGCACCTCGATGGTGGCGCCGGCCTGCGAGGCGATATAGACGATGCGCCCGTGTGGGTTGAGCGCTTCCAGGGTGTCGGCGAAGACCGCGGCGCCCACCATGTCCAGCGCAACATCCACACCGCCGTGCGCCTTGGCCACTTCGACAAACGAGGCAGTGGTGGAATCGATCGCCACATCGGCCCCCAACTCGCGCGCCTGTGCCGCCTTGCTGGCCGAGCGCGCGGTAGCCAGCACGTGCGCGCCCGCCGCCTTGGCCATCTGGATCGCCGTGACGCCGATGCCCGAGGTTGCGCCATGCAGCAGCAACCATTGGCCTGCCGCGAGCCGGCCGTGTTCGAACAGATTGGCATAGGCAGTGAAGATGGTTTCCGGTAACGCGGCGGCGTGCACCAGATCCATGCCGGCGGGAATGGGCAGGACGTGACGCGCATCGACGGCGGCGTATTGCGCGTAGCCACCGCCACCCAGCAGCGCGCATACGCGGTCGCCCGCCTTCCAGCGACCAGCCGGCTCCACGATTTCGCCGGCGATTTCCAGCCCCAGCGTTTCCGGCGCGCCAGGCGGCGGCGGGTAGTGCCCGGCGCGTTGCAGCAGATCGGGGCGATTGATGCCGGCGGCATGCACGCGGATCAGCACCTGGCCCGGCGCAGGGCGTGGGCGCGGTTGCTCGGTGGCGTACAGCGCGTCGGCGTCGCCCTTGCCATCGCGGATGGCGATGGCGGTCATCGTGGTATCGCTCATGAAGGCGCTCCATGGAAAGTGCGTCCAGTGTAGGCGTGCAGGCGTCAACGCCTGGCGCAGATGCCTCCCATGTGTACGTGCAGGTGTCGCCGCAGCAGCAGCGAGCGCGCGATGGTGGGTGTTCGACAACGTCGTGATACTGCGTGGCATTCGAAGGAGAGCGTGCGTATCGGACAAGCGCTCATCGTCGACAGCATCGCAGGGATGCATGCGCAATCGGGCGGCTGCAGCGATGCCATACACCCGCACTGCAGATGCCATCCGTCTTGCGTCCGTCGAATCGACAGCCGCCCACAACATATCGCATGCAGTGGTTGGCCGGGTTTCCAGAATACGCCTGAGACGAGGGAACAACCGTGCTGCAACATCGCTCAGCAACATGGCGCCTCCACCCTGGATTGCGTGGCCAACACAAACGCACGGTCGTCGACGCAGCGCCAATGCGATCAGATCCCACGCCAGGATTTGGTGCCAAGCCCACCGCCGCTTCCTGCATGTCGCATGCAGCCCGGCGCCGCGACACGCTTGCGCTCACCGAATACGCCGCAGGTTCAAGCACGCAAAGCGGCGCGCGATTGCATCAGCAACCGCGGCCCCAGAACCGAAGGCGATTTCCCGCAAGCAACCCCAACCAGGCAGATGCTGCGCGGCTGCCCGCACCACGGTGTCCCGGCCTATGCTGGTGCCTTGCCAACCACCAGGAGTCGCCATGCAACTTCCATGGAATGCGCATCTCATCGCCGTCTGCGCGCTCGCACTGTCCGCAAGCACGCAGGTAAGCGCGGCGCAGGTGCGCATTGCGCAGGAAGCAGACGGCTACCGCTTGTTGGTGGATGGCGCTCCCTTCGTGATCAAGGGTGCCGGGCTGGGCAATGGCAGCATGGAAACGCTGGCCGCACGCGGCGGCAATGCGTTGCGCACCTGGCGCGTGGATCCGGACCCGCAGCGCCAGCGCGCCCTGCTCGATCGCGCACAACGCAACGGCCTGAAGGTGGCGGTCGGCATCGAAATCGGCAACCAGCGACACGGCTTCGATTACGACGATGCAGCGGCAGTGCAGCAGCAACTGCAGCGCGTGCTTGCGCAGGTACGGCAATCGGCGATGCATCCGGCGGTGCTGATGTGGGTGGTCGGCAACGAACTCAATCTGGATTACACCAATCCCAAGGTCTGGAATGCGGTCGGCGAGATCGCCGAGGCGATCCATGCCCTCGACCCGGATCATCCGGTCACCACCACCCTGGCCGGTTTCGACAAGCAACTCATCGACCAACTCAGGACGCGCGCGCCGGCACTGGACCTGATCGCCGTGCAGCTTTACGGCGAAATCGCAGCGCTGCCGCAGAAGCTGCACGAGAGCGGTTGGCGCGGCGCTTACGTAGTCACCGAGTGGGGCCCCACCGGACATTGGGAATCGCCGACCACCACCTGGGGCGCACCGATCGAAGACGACAGCACGCGCAAGGCACTCTTGCTGGAACAACGCTACCGCAGCTACATCGCCAGCGACGCACGGCAGGGGCTGGGCTCGTTCGTGTTCCTGTGGGGCGACAAGCAGGAGCGCACGCCCACCTGGTATGGCCTGTTCCTGTCATCGGGCGAGGCCACGCCCAGCGTGGACACGCTGCAGTGGCTGTGGACCGGCCAGTGGCCGGCCACGCGGGCGCCAGCGGTATCGTCGCTCACGCTGGCTGGCCAACGCGCCATCGACAGCGTGAGCCTTCGCCCGGGCCAGGCCGTGACCGCACGCATTGTTGCCAGCGGCGCATCCGCACTGCACTACGACTGGCATGTGCGCAGCGAAAGCACCGCACGCAGCATCGGTGGCGACCCCGAGACGTTGCCACCGCTGGTCGCTGCCGCCATTGCGCCGCCCCCTGTGGCCGGTGGTCGCAACCGCGCACATGGGACAGGCGAGGAGGTGCGCCTGATCGCACCGCCGCCGGGCAATTACCGCTTGTTCGTGGAAGCGCGCGATGACGCCGGTCGCGCCGGCTATGCCAACCTGCCATTCCGCGTGCTGCCGCCCTCGCCCGCCCCACGACAAGGCGCATCGGAATCGTTGCAGCCAGATATGCATTCATCGCGATGAAGCGATATTATGCCCGGACGATCCGCCGGAACCGCCGCGATGACGCATCTCAGTTTCGAGTTCTACCCACCAAAGACCGATGATCAGCGCGCGCAACTGGACCGCACAGCAGCCAGGTTGAAGGGCTACGCGCCGGAGTACGTGTCGTGCACCTTCGGCGCCGGCGGCTCCACGCTCAGCTATACCTCCGAGACGGTGCGCCACCTCAAGCAGAAACATGGCTTCGAAGCGGCGCCGCATCTGTCCTGCGTCGGCGGTAGCCGGCAGGAAATCCGCGAGCTGCTCAAGCTGTATCGGGCCATCGGTTGCACCCGCATCGTCGCGCTGCGTGGCGACTTGCCGTCGGGCATGGGCCATCCGGGCGACCTGCGTTACGCCTCGGACCTGATCGCCTTCATCCGCGCCGAGCACGGCGACGCGTTCCGGATCGAGGTCGGCGCCTATCCGGAAACCCATCCGCAGGCGGCCGACGCGCTCAGCGACCTGCGCTATTTCAAGGCCAAGGTCGATGCCGGCGCCGATGCGGCCATTACCCAGTATTTCTACAACGCCGATGCCTACTTTCATTTCCGCGACGCAGTGCAGCGGATGGGCGTGGAGATACCGATCGTTCCCGGCATCATGCCGATCTCCAATTTCTCGCAGCTGCGGCGGTTTTCCGAGCAGTGCGGCGCAGAGATCCCGCGCTGGATCGGCAAGAAGATGCAGTCCTACGGCGACGACGCCGACGCGGTGCGTGCCTTCGGCGCAGAGGTCGTGGCGGCCTTGTGCGAGCGCCTGATCGCAGGCGGCGCGCCGGCATTGCATTTCTACACCCTCAATCTGGCCAAGCCGACCACGCAGGTGTTGCAGCTGCTCGGACGCTGAGCACCTGCTTCGCATTCCAGTCCTCGCCCTCGCACACCCGCGCGCATGCATATCGCCAGCTCACACGCGCCCGGCTACGCTGCGTCGATGCATCGCCTTCTGCCCCTGTTGTTCTTGCTCTGCGCCTATCCCGCCGCGCGCGTGCAGGCGCAGGAAATCCATCGCTGCGTCGCGCCGGATGGGCAAACCCTGTTCACCGACCGGCGTTGCGAAGACGTCGGCGCGGCCAGCCGCGCACCGCCTGCCATCCGCCCGCAAGGCAATACCGGCCTGTATCGCTATGGCTGCCCGCGGCGGCTGAGCGAACTGGTGTCGTTGTTGCAATTGGCAGTGGACAGCCGCGACGTCAACCGCCTGTCCAGCCTGTATCTGTGGAGCGGTCAATCCGATGCCGCCGCCAATCAGGTGCTGAGCCGCCTGGAAGCCATCGTGCAGCGCCCGTTGCTGGACATCGTGCCGATGTATCCGCAAAGCGACACCCCGAGCTGGGACGCGGACACCACCACGCCCACACCGTCGCTGGATGGCAGTGCCATCGATGCGCCGCTCCCCACCCCGCCCAGCCGCCCGCGCCCCTGGGGACTGCGGCTGGAACAGAACCTTGCCAGCGGCACGCCGGCGCGCAGCGTGCTGCGGCTGCGCAGGCAATACAACTGCTTCTGGGTGACGTTCTAGCAACGTCTGCGTGGCATCCGGCTGCGCAGGATCACCGCAGGACCGCTGCACGCCGTGACAGCTAGCGAGGGCGTTGCGCTGGCGGTTCGGCCGTCGGACGCTGCGGTGCGCTCATTGCGGCCACAGCGAGCGAATCGCCGCGATGCCCTGCGCGCCGTGCGAGCGCGCCTCGCGCAGATCCTCGATCTGCATGCCGCCGAGCGCGTAGATCGGCAGCGAGACCTGTTCGCGCAAGGTTTCGAAACCGTCCCAGCCGATGGGTGTGGTGCCCGGATGCGAAGCGGTCGCCTGCACCGGGCCCAATACCGCGAAGTCGCAGCCGAGCCGTTGGGCGTGACGCAGGTCGTCCAGGCCATGGCACGACGCAGCCACCAGCTGTTCTGCCGGCAACGGGCGTTCCTGCAAACCGGCCAATTGCTCCGATCCCAGATGCACGCCGAGACCCAGGTCCGCAGCCAGCGCAATATCGCGATTGAGCAGCAGTTGCGCACGCGTGCGGCCACGTAAGCGCATCACCTGCTGCAACAGCGCCTGCCAACGCGCAGGCGCAAGCTGCCGCGCACGCAGCTGGATCCGGGTGATCCCGTCCTGCAATGCGAGCTCCAGGCTCTCCAGCCAGCGCGCCTCGTCCTCCGGCTCGGGCGTGATCAGGTAACGGTCCGGCTGCCGTAGCACGCCCACCACCGGCACATCGGCCGGCGGCATCGAATAGCGGACCAGCTTGTCGGCCGCCACCCAGGTCATGGCCTGGCCTTCGCGGCCGCGCGGGCTGCCTTTCCAGCTAGTGATATGACGCACTTCCAGGCGCAGCCGCTTGTCCGGATAAAGCTGCGGTACCTCCATCACCCAGTCGCCCACCTGCGCCTCGATGCCGAGCTCTTCGTTGAGCTCGCGCACCAACGCTTGTTCGGAGGTCTCGCCAGGCTCGCGCTTGCCACCCGGAAATTCCCACAGGCCAGGCATGTCGCGGGTTTCGGTACGGCGGGTCAGCAGGATGCGCCCGCGGGGGTCGGTGATCACGCCGGCAACGACGTGAATGGATCGAAGAGAATCAGGCATGGCTGCAAGAGTGCCGCGAGTGAGCGGTACAGCGCAATGAGGCAGGGATGCGGGATGGGCTAACGCAGGCGTTGCATAGGCATTGCCGGTCCCGAATCCCCAACCTCCGCCTCAACGGCAAACCAACCCCGCCCTTCCCTGCGTAACCTCGTGGCTTGCAAAAGTATCGCGATAGTTCCGAAAGCAAAGCCCCCCTTGGTAAGGGGGGCGCGCCGAAGGCGCCGGGGATCGGAAGCAAGGACCGTGCGCCAGGCGTCCGCTACGCGGGCGCCTGGTGAGCAGCCCGCGGCGCGGGCTGCTCCACGGTCAGCTCAGCATCAGCTGAGCTGACCGTGGCAATGCTTGTACTTCTTGCCGCTACCACAAGGGCATGGGTCGTTGCGGCCCACCTTGGGTTCGTCGCGGGTGACCTGCGACACCGGCACAGGCGCGTTGCCGCCCTGCATCTGCTCCACTTCCTCGTCGGCACCGTAGCCGCCCGCCTCCTGGTGCTGGAATTGCGAGGCCATCAAGCGCGCCTGCGCCTGGAGACGTTCCTGCTCTTCCAGTTCGGCCACTTCTTCTTCGCTGCGGATGCGCACGCGCGCCAGCAGGTTGATCACCTCGCGCTTGACGTTCTCCAGCATCTCGGAGAACAGCTCGAAGGCTTCCTTCTTGTATTCCTGCTTGGGCTGCTTCTGCGCGTAACCGCGCAGGTAGATGCCCTGGCGCAGGTAATCCATCTTGGCCAGATGCTCCTTCCAGCCCTGGTCGAGCACGGTCAGCATCACGTGCTTTTCCAGCGCGCGCATGGTGTCCGCGCCAATGGCCGCTTCCTTCTCGGCGAAATGCGCATCCACCGCTGTCTGCACCTTGGCGGCGATCTGCTCGGCATCGATTTCTTCCTGCGCGCGCACCATGTCCGTCAGCGACAAGGTCATGCCCAGCTCCGACTCCAGCGTGGCTTCCAGACCCTTCAGGTCCCACTGTTCGTCGACCGAATTGGGCGGCACGAAGCGTGCGACCAGATCGTAGATCACATCGCCGCGAATCCCGTCGACATTGTCCTTGACCGACTCGGCGTCCAGCAATTCGTCGCGCTGGGCGTAGATCACCTTGCGCTGATCGTTGTTGACGTCGTCGAAATCCAGCAGGTTCTTGCGGATGTCGAAGTTATGCGCTTCCACCTTGCGCTGCGCCTTTTCGATCTGACGGCTGACCAGGCGATCTTCGATGACGTCGTCTTCCTTCATGCCCATCATGCGCATCGCCTTCTGGACCCAGTCCGAGGCGAAGATGCGCATCAGGTTGTCTTCCAGCGACAGATAGAAGCGCGACGAACCCGGGTCGCCCTGACGACCGGCACGGCCGCGCAGCTGGTTGTCGATACGCCGCGATTCGTGGCGCTCGGTACCGATGATGTGCAGGCCGCCGGCCGCCTTGACCGCGTCATGACGACGCTGCCACTCGGTCTTGATCTTGAAACGCGCGTCTTCGCTGGCATCTTCGCCGAGGGCGTGATACTCCGATTCCAACGAGCCGCCCAGCACGATATCGGTACCGCGACCGGCCATGTTGGTGGCGATGGTCACCGCACCCGGCTGGCCCGCGTTGGCCACGATGGTGGCTTCGCGCTCGTGCTGCTTGGCATTGAGCACCTCGTGCTTCACCCCGGCCTTGCGCAGATGCTCGGACAGCATCTCCGAGGTCTCGATCGAGGTGGTACCCACCAGCACCGGCTGGCCGCGCTTGGCGCAATCTTCGATGTCGGCCAGCACCGCGTTGAACTTGCCCTTGCGGTTGAGGAACACCTGGTCCGGATGATCCTTGCGCACGGTCGGGCGGTTGGTCGGAATCACCACCACTTCCAGGCCGTAGATGCTCTGGAATTCGTAGGCTTCGGTATCGGCCGTACCGGTCATGCCGGACAGCTTCTTGTACATGCGGAACAGGTTCTGGAAGGTGATGCTGGCCAGGGTCTGGTTCTCGCGCTGGACCGGCACGCCTTCCTTCGCTTCGACCGCCTGGTGCAGGCCGTCGGACCAGCGACGCCCGGACAGCGTGCGGCCAGTGAATTCGTCCACGATCACCACTTCGCCATCGCGCACGATGTAATCCACATCGCGCTGATAGATGGCATGCGCGCGCAGCGCCGCATTGAGGTGGTGCACCACGCTCAGGTTCTGCGCGGCATACAGGCCGTCTTCGGCATTTTCCAGGATGCCGGCCTGCAACAGCAGCTCTTCGGCGTGGCCCATGCCCGCCTCGGACAGGTGCACCTGCTTGCCCTTTTCGTCGATCCAGAAATCGCCTTCGCCTTCTTCGCTTTCCTGCCTGGTCAGCTGCGGCACGATGCGATTGACGCGGATGTACAGCTCCGGCGATTCGTCGGCCGGGCCGGAGATGATCAGCGGGGTGCGCGCTTCGTCGATCAGGATCGAGTCGACTTCGTCGACGATCGCGTAATGCAGGTTGCGCTGGTAACGGTCGGCGCGCGACAGCGCCATGTTGTCGCGCAGGTAATCGAAGCCGAATTCGTTGTTGGTGCCGTAGGTGATGTCGGCGCCGTAGGCTTCGCGCTTGTCGCTGTGCGGCATGCCCGGATACACCACGCCCACGCTCAGGCCCAGCCAGTTGTACAGCTTGCCCATCTGCGCGGCGTCGCGGCGCGCCAGGTAGTCGTTGACCGTAACCACATGCACGCCCTCGCCCTGCAGCGCGTTGAGGTACACCGGCAGCGTGGCCACCAGGGTCTTGCCTTCGCCGGTGCGCATCTCGGCGATCTTGCCCAGGTGCAACACCATGCCGCCGATCAGCTGCACATCGTAATGGCGCATGCCCAGCACGCGGCGGCTGGCCTCGCGGCATACCGCGAACGCTTCGGGAAGAATCTTGTCCAGGGACTCGCCGCCGGCAAGCCGCTGCTTGAACTCCGGGGTCTTGGCTTGCAGCTCGGCGTCGGAGAGCTTCTCGATCGTCGGCTCCAGCGCATTGATCTGGGTGACGAGGCGGTTGAGCTGGCGCAGCTGGCGTTCGTTACGACTGCCAAAGACACGGGTAAGCAGACTGTTGATCATTGAAGAAACCGGTTGAAAAGGAACGGTTTGACCGACGCCGGTCCCCACAGACCCGACCGCCGTAAACGAAACAGGGCGCACTGCGCCCTGTCGATGGCAACACCCTATTGTAGCTTGGGGCGGGCCTTCACGAATCAAGCGCGGCCCGCGCCCTGGTCAACCGCGCCCCTGACGTCCCACCGGCGTGGCTTCACCCAGGAACTTGCGCGGATTGACCACGCGCCCGTCCGCCCAGACCTCGAAATGCACGTGTGCACCGGTGGAGCGGCCGCTGGAACCGGCACGCGCGACCTGCTGGCCGGCGCGCACCAGATCGCCCACCTTCACCACCAGGCGCGAATTGTGCGCGTAGCGAGTCACATAGCCATTGCCGTGATCCACTTCGACCACGTTGCCGTAACCGCCGCGTACGCCAGCGTAGCTGACCACGCCATCGGCCACCGACAGCACCGGGTCGCCCACGTTGGCATGGAAGTCCACGCCCTTGTGGAAGGCCGAACCACCGTCGAACGGATCGGCACGACCGCCGAAACCGGAGGTGATGTAGGTGTTGCGGATCGGCATCCGCGAGGGCACCGAATTCTGCTCCAGCTGATGATCGAACATCAGCGAGGCCAGCACGTTCAATTGCTGGCCGGAGGCGGAGAACTGCTGCTCCACCTGCCCTAGCGTCTGCTTGAGGTCCTTCACCGGCATGTCGCTGACCGGCTCATCGCCGCCACCGACGCCGACCGGCTCGTCGAAGTCGAACTCGCCGTCCTTCAACTTGCCCATTTCGGTCAGGCGCTCGCCCAACGCGTTGAGGCGGGTGGCCTGCGCCTGCAGCTCGCCCAGGCGCGCGGCCAGTGCATTGACCTGCGCCTGCGAGGCGCGCTGCGCCTGGGCCAGCTCGGCCTGCTGCTGCGCGACCTTGGCCTGCAACGCCGAATTGGTCACCATGCCGGTCGCGGTGCTGGCACCGACGCCGATCAGCATGCCCAGGCCCAATACCGCACCAAGCACCACCATCGGCCGATCTGCTGCAAAGTCCTGGAACTGTCGGGCCACACGCTGGGCCCGGGTCTGCCGAGATTTGATTACAACTTTGTTCAACGCCATATGAGTGTCATGTCCAAGCCCAAGTCCAACGCACGCAACCCTTCCAATCCACAACCGGCCATCGAGGCCGCGCTGGGGGAAAAGGCTGGCGACCCCTTGCGCCGAGCCTTGTGGCTCGATGCGCTGGACCGGCAGTTGCGCCCCCTGTTACCACCTCATCTGGCGACCCGTTGCCGGTTGGCCAATGTCCGAGGCGAACAGCTTGTTTTTCTGGTGGATTCGCCGGTCTGGCATGCCAAGGTGCGGCTTGCCGAGACCCAAATCCTGGATGCCGCCCGATCCGTCGGACTGAAGGCCACCGCGGTGACCGTCAAGAACGCAACCGTGCCGCTGCATTCCCCAACGCAGCAGAACCGCGACCGTCCTAACCCTGTATCCGAGGCGACGCACAAAGGCTTGCGCGACGCGTTGGCTTCCCTGCAGGACGTGTTACCGACCAAACGGTGAAGCCTTGCCGCCCATCCGAGGCGGCCGCCAGTGCGTGAACGAGTTGCGAAGACCACGCACGACCCGACGCATCCTAGCGGGCATGTGGCCCGCAGGAGTTAGGGAAGTCTTAAATAAGTGTTAAGAATGGGCCGGAAATCCGACCGGGTTCACACTTCGAACGCCGACCAGGGCATTCCCCGACATCAGGCGTAGACGGGGCTTGCGTAGGTGACCGGCGGTTGCTCGGTGCCTTCCGGGAAGCTGACCCATTCCCAGGCGGCCTGGTCGGCCAGGAGCGCACGCACCAGTTTGTTGTTGAGGGCGTGGCCGGATTTGAAGCCTTCGTAGGCGCCGAGGATGGCGCCGCCGGCCAGATACAGGTCGCCGATGGCGTCCAGGATCTTGTGCCGCACGAATTCATTGGTGTAGCGCAGGCCGTCTTCGTTGAGCACGCGGAACTCATCGAGCACGATGGCGTTGTCCATCGAACCGCCCAGGCCCAGATTGCGCTCGCGCATATATTCCAGGTCGCGCATGAAACCGAAGGTGCGGGCGCGCGAGATTTCCTTGACGTACGCCGAAGTAGAGAAATCGATCTCCTGGCGCGACTGCTTGGCCGGAATCATCGGGTGATTGAATTCGATGGTGAAACCCAGCTTGTAGCCTTCGTACGGCTCGAAGCGCGCCACCTTGTCGCCGTCGCGCACTTCCACCGTCTGCTTGATCCGGATGAAGCGCTTGGGCTTGCTCTGCTCGACGATGCCTGCCGACTGCAGCAGGAACACGAACGGACCGGACGAGCCATCCATGATCGGCAACTCGGCCGAGGACAGTTCGACGATGACGTTGTCCACACCCAGGCCCGCCAGTGCGGACATCAGGTGTTCGACGGTCTGGATCTTGGCGCCGTTGCAGGTCAGCCCGGTGCACAGCGTGGTTTCGGTGACCAGCTCGGCATCTGCAGGCACTTCGACGACCGGTTCCAGGTCCACCCGTCGGAACACCACGCCATGATCGACCGGAGCCGGCCGTAACGTCATGTACACCTTGTCGCCGCTGTGCAGGCCGACGCCGGTGGCGCGAATGGTGTTCTTGAGAGTGCGTTGCTGGGTCATATGCGAAGTCTGGATGAACAATGCAGACAGACGCTGAACCGACTGTCTAATCCGTTGAGATTATCCGAATTTTAACAAGTGGCGCGTGACGGCAACCGTAATCAGTCAGTCACGCGATAACAAAAGCTGCCGGATCGGCACCGATCCGGCAGGAAAGACATGACATGGCAATGCAACCCGAAGCGGACTCCGGGCGGGACGGGCTGCGTCACCGTAGCGACGCAGCCGACGATCCTCAGTCGGCCTGGCGGCGCAGGAACGCCGGGATATCCAGGTAATCGTTGGGCAGGTCTGCAGCCGGCGTCGAGGCGCCGCCGCTGTTGTGGCTGCCGCCGCCGACCGAGTCGCTGCTGGGACGACGCAGGCCCAGGCCCATGCTGCCGCCGACCGCCTTGGACACCGCGTCGCCGCTGGTGGTGTCGAAATCGCCGAACTCCGGCTGGCCGGTGGTGGCATTGCGCACCAGCTTGATCGGCGCGCGCTGGTCCGGACGCTGGGTCTGACGGGCAACCGCACGGTTCAGGCCGGTGGCCACCACGGTCACGCGCACTTCGTCCTGCATGTCCGGGTCCAGCACGGTGCCGACGACCACGGTGGCGTCTTCCGAGGCGAACGCTTCGATGGTGCGGCCGATCTCGTCGAACTCGGACATGGTGAAGTCCGGGCCGGCGGTGATGTTGACCAGGATGCCGTTGGCACCGGCCAGGTTCACATCGTCCAGCAGCGGGTTCTGGATGGCGGCTTCGGCAGCGGCCTGCGCGCGATCGTCGCCGCGTGCCGAACCGGTGCCCATCATGGCCAGGCCCATTTCCGACATCACGGTGCGCACGTCGGCGAAGTCGACGTTGATCAGGCCCGGGCGCACGATCAGGTCGGCGATGCCCTGCACGGCGCCCTGCAGCACATCGTTGGCAGCGCGGAACGCCTGGATCATGGTGGCGTTGCGGCCCAGCACGGTGATCAGCTTTTCGTTGGGGATGGTGATCAGCGAGTCGCAATGCTGGCTCAGTTCCTCGATGCCCTTCAGCGCCACCTGCATGCGGCGGCGGCCTTCGAACGGGAACGGCTTGGTGACCACGGCCACGGTCAGGATGCCCATTTCCTTGGCCAGCTGCGCGACGACCGGTGCGGCACCGGTACCGGTACCGCCGCCCATGCCGGCGGTGATGAACACCATGTCCGCACCCTGCAGTGCGTCCATGATGCGCTCGCGATCTTCCAGCGCGGCCTGACGGCCGACTTCCGGATTGGCGCCTGCGCCCAGGCCCTTGGTGACGTTGGTGCCTAGCTGCAGCTGCAGCTTGGCGCCGCAGTTCTTGATCGCCTGCGAGTCGGTGTTGGCGGTGATGAATTCCACACCATCGACATTGGTGTTGACCATGTGCGCAACCGCGTTACCGCCGCCGCCGCCCACGCCCACGACCTTGATGACCGCGTTGGGAGCCATTTTTTCAATCAGTTCGAAATGTGCCATGTCAGTGTCCTCTTTAGATGCCGTGAATGGGGAATCGGGAATGGGGAATCGGATTGCTCCGTTCGCCAGCCCAACACCCGCATGTCGGCGAATGTTGTTGTTTGAATGCCGGGAATGGGGAGTTGGGAATGGGGAATCGCAACAGCGAAACACCTTCGCTCCAACCACTGTTTCCTCGGCGGAACCACAAAAAAACTACGCCCTGCCCACTCTTACCGCTCTCCACTCAATCCTGCTGCACCCGCTTTGCTTTGCTTTAACCGATTCCCGATTCCCGATTCCCGATTCAAAATTCACCGCGATACCAATTCTTCAATTTCTTGAACAAGCTGCCTGCGCGCCCGGTCGGGATCGACGGGCGGCGTGGATGTTCGATCTGGCTGCCCATCAGCAGCAGGCCCACGCCGGAGGCGTGTACCGGGTTGCCGACGACTTCGCCCAGGCCGGTGACGTGCTGCGGAATGCCCACGCGCACCGGCATCTGCAGCATTTCTTCGGCCAGTTCCACCACGCCTTCCATCTTCGAGGCGCCGCCGGTGAGCACCATGCCGGCGCGCACCATTTCTTCGAAGCCGGAACGACGCAGTTCGGCCTGCACCATCTCGAAGATTTCCTCGTAACGGCCCTGCACCGCCTGCGCGAGTGCATGGCGCGGCATGCGGCGCGGCGGGCGGTCGCCCACCGATGGCACCTGGATGCTTTCTTCGGCGGTGGCCAGCTGTGCCAGCGCGCAGGCGTAGCGGACCTTGATCTGCTCGGCTTCCGGCGTGGGCGTGCGCAGCATGTGCGCGATGTCGTTGGTGACGTGGTCGCCGGCGATCGGCAACGACGCGGTGTGGCAGATCGCGCCTTGCACGTACACCGCCAGATCGGTAGTGCCGGCGCCGATATCCACCAGCACCACGCCCAGCTCGCGTTCGTCGGCGGTCAACACGGCCACCGAGGAGGCCAGCGAGGACAGCACCAGGTCGTCGACCTGCAGGCCGCACTTCTGCACGCACTTGGTGATGTTGGCGGCGGCCGACTGCGCGCACACCACCAGGTGCGCATGCACCTCCAGGCGCACGCCGGTCATGCCGACCGGGTTGCGGATGCCTTCCTGCGAATCGTCCAGCACGTATTCGCGCGAAATCGCGTGCAGGATGCGCTGGTCGGCCGGAATGGCCACCGCCTTGGCGGCATCGAGCACGCGTTCCAGATCGCTCCAGGTCACTTCGCCATCGCGGATCGGCACGATGCCGGGCGAGTTCTTGCACTGCACGTGGTTGCCGGAAATGGACGCGTAGACCGAGCGGATTTCGCAGCCGGCCATCAGCTCGGCCTCTTCCACCGCACGCTGGATCGACTGCACGGTGGATTCGATATCCACCACCACGCCGCGCTTGAGACCGCGCGATTCATGCGAACCGATGCCGATCACTTCGATCGGATTGCCGGGCGAGTATTCGCCGACCAGCGCAACGACCTTGGAGGTGCCGATGTCCAGTCCAACGATGAGGGATTTGTCGCCTTTGCGGTTCATGTCTTAAAGCCGGGAATAGCGAATGGGGAATGGGGAATGGTCAACAGCGGTGCACGAATGCGGGGAGAATTGAGAACAAGTGCGTGAGTCGTAGCGGGCGATGCCTGCTTGGGCTTCTTCTCCATTCCCGATTCCCCATTCTCCATTCGCCTCTCAACGGTAAATCCGTTGGTATAGCGCAGGTCGGCGCGGGCGATGGGGCGCTGTGGATCGGACAGCTGCGGCAGCACGCGGGCGAAGCGCTGCAAGCGTGCGCGTGCATCGTCGCGGCCGACCACGATCTGCACGCCATTGCTCAGCCCCAGCGACCAGCTGCCGCGCGCGTCCATTTCAAGACGCTCCACATCCAGCCCGGTCGGTGCGAACAGCGCGCGCGACTCGTTGTACAGCGCCACCACGTCCTGGGTCTTGCTGTCCGGCCCACCGAGTTGCGGCAACTTGAAATCCTTCAACAGCGGCGGGGTGCGAAACAGCCGGCCCTGCTCGGACAGCATGCGGTCGGTGCCCCAGCGCGCGAACGGCTTGTGCTCGGTCACGTGCACTTCCAGCACGTCCGGCCAACGCTTGCGCACCTGCGCACTTTCCACCCACGGCAAACGCGCGATGGCGTCCTGCGCCTGCTGCAACTTCACCGCAAAAAAGCCCGCACGCGCATACGGCAACACCACCGCACGCAACTCCTCTGCCGGCACCCGCTTGAAGTCGCCGGACACCCGCAACTTGGCCAGCGGCCAGCGCTCGGCGCCGACCCAGCCATTGAGCACGGCCACCACCGGCAGCGCGACCAACGCCAGCGCGAGCAACCAGGCCAGGATGCGCAGGGTGGCATTCATGCGCGCGCTCCGCGCGCGGGAATGGGGAATAGGGAATAGGGAATCGTCAACAGCGGCGTACGGCCGGCTGCCGCTGTTGCGATTCCCGATTCCCGACTCCCGATTCCCTGCTTCACAGCGTCTGCTCCAGCACGCGCCAGACCAGCGTTTCGAAATCGATGCCGAGCTGGCGGGCGGCCTTGGGCACCAGCGAGTGGCTGGTCATGCCGGGCGCGGTGTTGACCTCGAGCAGGTACAGCTGGCCGCTGCGGCCATCGCGCATCACGTCCACGCGGCCCCAGCCGCGACAGCCGGCAGCACGGAAGGCGTCCAGCGCGAGCTGGCGGATCTGTGCTTCGGCTTCGCCTTCCAGCCCCGGGCACAGATACTGCGTGTCCTCGGCGATGTACTTGGCTTTGTAGTCGTACCACTGCCCCTTGGGCACGATGCGGATCGACGGCAAGGCGGTGTCGCCGAGCACGGCTACGGTGAGTTCGTCGCCCTCGATCAATTGTTCCATCAACAGCGCGCCGTCGTAGCGCGCTGCCAGGGTCACTGCTTCTTCGAGCTGCGCCTGGTCGAACACGCGGCTGACGCCGACGCTGGACCCTTCATTGGCCGGCTTGACGATCACCGGCAAGCCGATGTGTTGAGCAGCAGCGTGAATGTCCTCAGCGCTCGCGCCAGCAGCCAGCCGCGCATAGCGCGGCGTCGACAGGCCCAACGACAGCCACACCTGCTTGGTGCGTATCTTGTCCATGCTCAGCGCCGAACCCAGCACGTCCGAGCCGGTGTACGGCACGCCGAAGGCGTCCATCAGGCCCTGCACGATGCCGTCTTCGCCGCCGCCGTTATGCCCGTGCAGCACATTGAACACGCGATCGAACTGCTGTGCGACCAGGGCCTTGGCCAACGCCGGAATGCCGTCGACCGGCTGTGCATCGACGCCGCGTGCGCGCAGCGCTTCCAGCACATTGCTGCCGGAATTCAACGACACCTCGCGCTCGGACGAAGTGCCGCCGAGCAACACGGCGACGCGACCGAAGACTGCCGGATCGCTGGTGCGGGCGTTGCCGATCACCGCGCTCATGCCTGCTCTCCGACAAACCCGTTGTTGATGATGTGCTGGGCCACGTAACCGATATCGCCGGCGCCCATCATCAACAGCAAGTCACCATCTTGCAGGACGTCCGGCAACACTTCGGCAAGGCCGGCGATCTGGCCGACCACCACCGGTTCGCTGCGGCCGCGCGCCCGGATGGCGCGTGCCAGTGCACGCGAATCGGCACCGGGGATCGGCGCTTCGCCGGCCGGGTAGACCTCGCTCAACACCAGCGCATCGACCGTGCTAAGCACTGCGGCAAAGGCGTCGAACTGATCGCGGGTGCGACTATAGCGGTGCGGCTGGAAGGCGACCACCAGACGCTTGTCCGGCCAGCCGCCACGCGCGGCGGCGAACACGGCTTCGAGCTCGCGCGGGTGATGGCCGTAATCGTCGACCACGCGCACACGTGCACCGCTGCTGGTGGTCACTTCGCCCAGATCGTTGAAACGACGGCCGATGCCGGCGAAGTTTTCCAGCGCGCGCGCAATGGTTTCCGGCGCCACGCCGAGCTGCCAGCCGATTGCAGCCGCCGCCAGCGCGTTGAGCACATTGTGCCGACCCGGCAACGTAAGCGTCACCGGCGTGGTGGTGCCTTCGGGCAGGCGCAGCGTGAAGCGCATGCGCGGGCCGTCCTGCACGACATCTTCGGCGCGCACGTCGGCGGTTTCGCTCATGCCGTAGCTCATCACGTGGCGCGGCGTCTTGCCGGCCAGTGCAGCCACTTCCGGGTCGTCGATGCACAGCAACGCCAAGCCGTAGAACGGCAGACGCTGCAGGAATTCGGCGAATGCGGCCTGCACGCGGGCGAAATCGTTGCCGTAGTTTTCCAGGTGATCCGCATCGATGTTGGTGATCACCGCCATCAACGGATTCAGGCGCAGGAAGCTGCCATCGCTTTCGTCAGCTTCGGCGACCAGCCACTGGCCGCCACCGAGCTTTGCGTTGGCACCGGCGGCCAGCAGCTGCCCGCCGATGACGAAGGTCGGGTCCAACCCGCCTTCGCTCAACACCGCAGCCGCCAGGCTGGTGGTGGTGGTCTTGCCATGCGTGCCGGCCACCGCAATGCCGCGACGGAAACGCATCAGCTCGGCCAGCATCGCCGCACGCGGCATGATCGGAATGCGCTGGCTGCGCGCTTCCATCAGCTCGGGGTTGTCTTCGCGAATCGCGCTGGACACCACCACGCAATCGGTGCCCAGCACATTGGCCGCCGAATGGCCGCGCATCACGCGCGCACCCAGCTTGGCCAGCCGGCGCGTGGCCACGTTGTCGGCGTTGTCCGAGCCGGACACTTCATAGCCCAGCGTCAGCATCACCTCGGCAATACCGCTCATGCCGGTGCCGCCGATGCCGACGAAATGCACGCGCGGGAACGCCCGCACCAGATCGCCACTGTCTTGCAGACGGCGGATCACGCTGCACCTCCTGCGGTGGCGCAAATCGGGAATCGGGAATCGGGAATCGTATGGAGCTGAGCGCCAGCGGCGACGGATGCTTGGTCGGTGCGCTTGTCTGCGTGCATCAAGATGTGTTCCTGCGTTTGTTCTGAGCTCTGCCCATTCCCCATTCCCGATTCACCACTCCCGGCTTCTTGCAGAATGATGTCGGCGATGCGCTCGGCGGCGTCCGGCTTGGCCAGGGTGCGGGCGGCGATGGCCATCGACAGGCGCCGGGCCGGGTCGGCGAGCAGGGTCTGCAGCACCTGCTGCAAGTGCACTGCCAGGCGCTCGTCCTGCTTGAGCAGCACGGCGGCGTTGGCGCCGACCAGGTATTCGGCATTGCGGGTTTGATGGTCGTCGACGGCGGCGGCAAACGGCACCAGCACGCTGCCGACACCGGCGGCGCACAGTTCGGCCAGGGTGGATGCGCCGGCGCGGCACACCACCAGATCTGCCCAGGCATAGGCAGCGGCCATGTCGGCGATGAAGGGTTCGACGCTGGCGTTGACGCCTGCCTGTGCATAAGCCGCTTCGGCTTCGGCGCGCAGCTTTTCGCCGCACTGATGGCGCACCTCGACATCCGGGCGACCCAGTGCGGCCAACGCTGCGGGCACCGCCTGATTCAACACGCGCGCGCCCTGGCTACCACCCAGCACCAGCACGCGTACCGGGCCGGTGCGACCGACCAAACGATCGGCCGGCGCAGGCAACGCAGCGATTTCGGCGCGTACCGGGTTGCCCACCGCTTCTTCGCCAGCGAAGCTGCCCGGGAAACCGGTCAGCACGCGGCGCGCGAAACGCGACAACACCTTGTTGGTCATGCCCGGGGCGCGATTCTGTTCGTGCACCAGCAATGGCGCACCGAGCAGGCGCGCGGCCAGGCCGCCCGGGCCGGCTGCAAAGCCGCCAAAGCTGATCACCGCACGCGGCTGGCGCTTGCGCAGCACCAAGCCGGCGGCGCGCACCGCGCGCATCACCCGCACCGGCGCACCGAGCAGCTTCACCACGCCCTTGCCGCGCAAGCCGCTGATGGCCAGCGTATCGATGGGAATCTCGTGCTGCGGCACCAGGCGGGTTTCCATCGCGCCATCGGCGCCCAGCCAGGTCACCGGCACACCGCGTGCGCGCAGCACCTTGGCCACGGCCAGGCCCGGGAAGATGTGCCCGCCGGTGCCGCCAGCCAGGATCATGACCGGCCGCAGCACCACAGACGACTGTGCGGACGTTTGCGCGACACTCGCAGAAACGCTCACGCAATCCTCCCGAACGTCGGTTCCACACGCGGTTGCATGCGGCTGGTGCCGCGCAGGATGGCCGACGCCGGTGCGACATAGGCGGCGGCAACCGGTGCGGGTGCAGCGGCCGTATCGCGCTGCGGCGTGCGCGCCGGCGCGTACGCCGGCGGCACCGAATCGACCACCGGCTCGGCCGGCTCGGCGGGCGAGCTGGCCGCGCTCTGCGGAGACAACTTGCTGCGCAGGCGCTCGGCGCGATCGGCCTCGTAGGACACCCGCAGCAGCACACCCATTGCAAGACAGGTCATCAGCACCGACGAACCGCCCGACGAAATCAGCGGCAGGGTCAGCCCCTTGGTCGGCAGGATGCCCAGGTTGACGCCGATCGACACGAAGCTCTGCATCGCGATCCACAGGCCGATGCCGAAGGCGATGTAACCGGAGAAATGCCGCTTCATTTCCACGCAGCGCATGCCCAGCCAGAAGGCGCGACCGACCAGCAGCGCGTAGAGCCCGATCACCCCGCACACCCCCACAAAGCCCAGTTCCTCGGCAATCACCGAGAAGATGAAGTCGGTATGCGATTCGGGCAGGTAGTTGAGCTTCTGTACCGACGCGCCCAGGCCCACGCCGGTCCACTGGCCGCGGCCGATGGCCATCAGCGCATTGGACAGCTGGTAACCGGAGCCCAGCTGATCCACCCACGGGTCCATGAAAGAGGTCACGCGCCGCATGCGGTACGGCTCGAAGATCACCAATGCCACCAGGGCCGGCAGCAACAGCAGGATCGGCAGGATGATGCGCCCGATCGGCGCACCGCCCAGCACCAGCATGCAGGCAGTCACGCTCAACAGCAGCATCGAGGAGCCGAAGTCCGGCTGCAGCAGCAACAGGCCGACCAAGAAGCCGACCACGAATACCGGTTTGAGCATTGCCTGCCAGGTCGCGTTGACCTCGTCGCGGAACCGCACCAGATAGCTCGCAAGCCAGATGATGTAGAACACCTTCACCGATTCGACCACCTGGAACCGCGACACGCCCAGGTTGATCCAGCGCTTGGCGCCATTGACGGTGCTGCCCAGGCCAGGCACGAACACCACCACGAGCAGCACAAAGCAGGCCAGCAACAGCATCTGGTTGTGCTGTTCGATGGTCTTGAGCTCGGTGCGCATCGCCCAGAACGCCAGTGCGATGCCGCCGCCCAAAAACAGCAGGTGGCGGGTCAGGTAATAGAACGGGCTGGCTTCCAGCTCGATCGAGCTGGACGCCACCATCACCACGCCCAGCGACGCGAGCGTGACGGCGGCCCCGAGCAGCCACGGGTCGTAGCGGCCGCCGATGGCGTCCAGTCGTGTGGCCTGGCGGGACATGTCGTTCATCAGCGCACCTTCAGCGTGGCAAGGCCGATCAGCACCAGCACCACCGAAATGATCCAGAAGCGCACGATCACCCGCGGCTCCGGCCAACCCTTGAGCTCGAAATGGTGGTGGATCGGCGCCATGCGGAACACGCGCTTGCCGGTCAGCTTGAAGCTGGCCACCTGGATCATCACCGACAGCGTTTCGATCACGAACACCCCGCCCATGATCACCAGCACCATCTCCTGACGCACGATCACCGCGATGGTGCCGAGCACTGCGCCCAGCGACAGCGCGCCGATGTCGCCCATGAACACCATCGCCGGGTAGGTGTTGAACCACAGAAAGCCCAGGCCTGCGCCGGCGATCGCCGAGCAGATGATGATCAGCTCGCCGGCACCGGGAATCAGCGGAATTTTCAGGTATTCGGCAAACACCACGTTGCCGGAGGCATACGCGAACACGCCCAGCGCGCAGGCCACCAGCACGGTCGGCATGATGGCCAGGCCATCCAGGCCATCGGTGAGGTTCACCGCATTGGAGAAGCCCACGATCCAGAAGTAGGCGATCACCACGAAGCTCACGCCGGCCAGCGGCAGCGCGATCGACTTGAACATGGGGATGTAGAACGTGATCGCCGCCGGCACATCGGCGGTGTAGTACAGGAACAAGCCGGCGGCCAGACCGAAGATCGATTGCAGCAGATACTTCCAGCGCGACTTCAATCCATTGGGATCGCGTTTGACGATCTTGATCCAGTCGTCGTACCAGCCGATCGCGCCGAAGCAGATCATCACCGCCAGCACCAACCACACGTAGCGGTTGCGCAGATCACCCCACAACAGCACCGACAAGGTGACGGTGAGCAGGATCAGCGAACCGCCCATGGTCGGCGTGCCGGCCTTGGAAAAATGCGTTTGCGGGCCATCCTGGCGAATCGGCTGGCCGCCCTTGAACTGGGCCAGCTTGCGGATCACCGCAGGCCCCATCCATAACGACAGGAACAGCGCCGTCAGCGCCGCCAGGATGCCGCGGAAGGTCAGATAGTTGAACAGCCCGAACAGGCTCTCCAGTTGCTGCAGCCAACGGGCCAGCTCAAGCAGCATGGGAGGCATCCTCCGCCGGTGCGAGCAACGCGGTGACGATACGGTCCATCGTGCTGCCGCGCGAACCCTTCACCAGGATCGTGATGGAGGCGACGCCCGGAAGCGCGTTGGTGGATGGCGATTGCTGTTGGTGAATCACTGCATGTTCCTGCGTATTTCCTGATCCGTGCTGCGGCACTTGCTGTTGCTGGCTGGCGGCATCGACCAGATCTGCCTGCAAGGCGTCGATCAACTCGGCGTGCGTGGCGAA
The DNA here is from genome assembly GCF_041475645.2 of Xanthomonas sp. NCPPB 3569. Taxonomy (NCBI): domain Bacteria; kingdom Pseudomonadati; phylum Pseudomonadota; class Gammaproteobacteria; order Lysobacterales; family Lysobacteraceae; genus Xanthomonas; species Xanthomonas sp. NCPPB 3569. The sequence goes on along the minus strand of NZ_CM192969.1, from coordinate 1,032,910 downwards.
CACGCGGGCGCCTTCGCCGAATGCCTGCGCTGCGGCAGCGCTGAGCTCGCCCAGCGCATACAACCGCTGCAGCTTGGCCGCGCGCGCCCGACGCCCCGCGGCGGCGTGTAGTGCGACGCCTTCGGCGCCGAGTTCGCGCATGTCGCCCAGCACCAGCCAGCCTTCGCCCGGTGCGGCGGCCAAGGCATCGATGGCCGCATCCAGCGAGCCCGGGTTGGCGTTGTAGCTGTCGTCGATCAGTACCACGCCGTTGGGCAAGGTCTGGGCGATCTGCCGGCCGGCCACCGCGCGTGCCTGTGCCAGACCGGCCGCGATCACCGGCAAGGCGATGCCGGCACCGAGTACAAGGCCGGTAGCCGCCAGTGCGTTGAGCACGTTGTGGCGGCCCGGCAACGGCAGCGCAATCTGCGCCTCGCCCTGCGGCGTCACCAGGGTGAACTGCGCGCCGCCGGTGTGCAGACGCAGTTGACGCGCGGTGATCTCGGCACTGGCCTGCAAGCCATAGCGCAAGATGCGACGTCCGCGCACCGGCTGGGCCTGCAACTGCTGTTCGAACCACATACCGAACGCGTCGTCGGCGTTGATCACCGCCACACCCTCGGCAGGCAATGCGGCGTAGATGGCGCCTTTGGTCTGTGCGACGCCGAGTAGGCTGCCCAGACGTTCCAGATGCGCCGGTGCGATGTTGTTGACCAGTGCGACATGCGGTCGTGCAATCTCGGTGAGATAGGCGATATCGCCCGGCTTGCCGGCGCCCATTTCGTAGATCGCAACGTCCGCATCGTCGGGCGCGGCGATCACCGCCAGCGGCAAACCGATCTCGTTGTTGCGGTTGCCCGGCGTGGCGTACACGGTGATGCCATCCACGCGCCCGGCTTCGGTCAGGATCGACAACAGCAGCGCCTTGACGCTGGTCTTGCCGTTGGAGCCAGTCAGCGCAAGCACGCGCGTGGCGCGGTCGCGCTGCATGCCGGCGGCGATGCGCGCCAATGCCAGCTCGGTGTTGTCCACCACCACCTGCGGCACGCTCAACGCCGGCAGCAGGCGATCGACCAGCAAACCGCTTGCACCGCGCGCCACCGCCTCGGCGGCGAACTCGTGCCCATCGAAGCGTTCGCCGCGCAGCGCTACATACAGGCTGCCGTCGGCGAGCGCGCGGGTGTCGTTGCCGACCGCATCGATCATGGCGTCGTCGCCGTGCAACTCGCCGCCGGCCCAGTGGGCAATCAACGACAGGGGCGTGAGCTTCATGGGCGCACCCCCAAGACGGTCCGCGGCAGCAGCGCCTGGGCTGCCACGATGGCGTCGTCGAAGGCATGCCGCACACCGGCAACTTCCTGATATGGCTCATGGCCCTTGCCGGCGATCAATACGATGTCCGATGGGCTGGCCATGCCGATGGCCTGATGGATCGCAGCGGCGCGGTCGCGCTGCACGATGGCCGCATCCGGTCGCGCGAAGCCACGCAGGATATCGGCCACGATCGCATCGCCGTCTTCGCCACGCGGGTTGTCGTCGGTCACGATCGCCACGTCGGCCTTGAGCTCGGCAATCGCCGCCATCTGCGGGCGCTTGCCGGTGTCGCGTTCGCCACCGCAGCCGAACACGCAGATCAGGCGGTCCTGCGCATGCGAACGCAGGCTGCTCAATGCCTGTTCCAGCGCATCGGGCGTGTGTGCGTAATCGACCACCACCAACGGTGCGCCATATGCGCCGCCAAGGCGGTTCATGCGGCCATGGATAGGCTGCAACTGGCCGAGCACGCTGGCGATCTGCGCAGGCGCAAACTCCATCGCCCACAACGCGCCGGCCACGGCGAGCAGGTTGTCCACGTTGAAACGGCCCAGCAGCGGCGAATGCACCGGATGCACCTGGCCCTGGACATTCAACGCAAAGTTGATGCCGTTGTGGTCCAGCTGCAGTGCTTGCGCGCTCACGCTGGCATCAGAATGCGCGTGCGAGCTCACACCGATCGCGCGCAGCGCGGGATCGAGCGCAGCGAACAGCGTGTGGCCGAACGTATCGTCCAGGTTCACCACGGCGGCTTTCAAGCCAGCGCGGGTGAACAGCTTGGCCTTCGCCGCGCCGTACTGCGCCATGTCGCCGTGGTAATCGAGATGGTCGCGGGTGAGGTTGGTGAACACTGCCACGTCGAAGTGCACCGCATCCACACGGCCCTGATCAAGCGCGTGCGAGCTGACTTCCATTGCCACCGCCTGCGCACCTTCATCGCGCAATTGCGCCAGCAAGGCATGCGTGGGCAGCACCAGCGGCGTGGTGAAGCCGGTCGGCACGGCCGCGCCATACAGACCGACGCCCAGCGTACCGAGCGTGCCGGTGGGCGTACCGAGTAGCGTCAATGCCTGCGCCAGCAGCTGCACGGTGGAGGTCTTGCCGTTGGTACCGGTGACGCCAACCATGCGCATCGCCTGCGACGGCCGACCATGAAATTGATCGGCCATCACGCCAAGGCGCGCGCGCAAACCGGGCACGGCAATCGCATCGGCCGGCACCGGCAGACCGTCGGGCGCCGGCGGCTCGAACAACACTGCCGCCGCGCCATTGGCGCGCGCCTGTTCGACAAAGCCCAGACCATGCGCACCGAAGCCGGCGATCGCCACGAACGCGTCGCCCGGACGCACGGCACGGCTATCCATCACCAACCCGGACACCTGCACGTCGTGCGTCAACGCCACGTCCGGCAATAACTGCGAAAGCGCCATGCAGCGGCTCACTGGCGGCTCTCCTGCAATGGCGCGGGCTGCGCTGGCGCGGCAGCCGGCGCAGGCGCCAGTGCGGTCGGAATGCCGGCAGAGACTTCATCCACCGGGTCCGGCACCAGCGCCGGATCCGGTTCGGCCGCTTGCGGCTTGGCCACCGGCTGGCCGGTCTTGCCGGCAGCCTGTGCAGCCAGCCACGACTGGATATCGTCCGGCGGCACGTCCATCAGGCGCAGCGCGCCTTCCATCACGCGATGGAACACCGGCGCCGACACCAGACCGCCGTAATACACCTTGCCTTGCGGATCGTTGATCACGATGACGGTGGCAAAGCGCGGGCGCGTGGCCGGCACCAGGCCCGCGAACAGGGCGTTGTAGTGCCCACGCTCGTAGCCGTTGGCGCCATTCTTGCGCGCCGTGCCGGTCTTGCCGGCCACGTGGTATCCCAGAATTGCCGCACCCTTGGCGCCGCCCTGGGTGACTACGGTCTCCATCATGTCGATGACCTGGCGCGCCACTTCCGGCGTGATCACCTGACGGGTTTCGTTGTGCTGGCCACGCACGAAGGTCGGCGGAGTGAGTTTGCCACCGTTGCCCAGCGTGGCGTACGCCTGCGCAATCTGCAGCGGCGTCACCGACAGGCCGTAACCGTAGGACATCGTGGTCTTGGACGGGCCGCTCCAGCGCGACGGCTGCAGTACCACGCCGGCCGATTCGCCGGGAAACCCGCTATGCGGCGCACTGCCGTAACCGAAGTTGCGGATCGACTGATAGAAGGTCTGGTCCGGCACCTTGGCCGCGATCTTGGCCGCGCCGATGTTCGAGCTGCGGGTGATCACGCCGGTGACGTTGAGCACGCCGTTGTTGCGCGGCACGTCGCGGATGGTGAAGCGCCCCACCGACATGTAGCCGGGGTTGGTGTCGATGACGGTGTCCTTGGTCACCACGCCGGCGGTCAGCGCGGTGGCCACGGTCAGCGGCTTCATCGTCGAACCCGGCTCGACCAGGTCGGTGACCGCCCGGTTGCGGCGCGCCGACGGATTGATGCCGGTCACCGAATTGGGGTTGTAGGTCGGCAGGTTGACCATCGCCAGCACTTCGCCGGTGGCCACGTCCATCACCACCATCGAACCGCCGGCCGCGTTGTTTTCGACCAAGGCGTTACGCAGTTCCTTGTAGGCCAGGAACTGGATGCGGCGGTCGATGCTCAGCGTCAGGTCCTTGCCTGGCTGCGCCGGACGCACCAGGTCCACGCTTTCCACGATGGCGCCGCGCGCATCGCGCACCACCTTCTTGGAGCCGGGCTTGCCGCGCAGCCATTCGTCGAACGCCAGCTCCAGACCTTCCTGGCCGCGGTCGTCGATATTGGTGAAGCCCAGCACGTGGGCCATCGCCTCGCCTTGCGGATAGAAGCGGCGGAACTCGCGCTGCGAGAACACGCCAGGAATCTTCAGATCGACGATCGCATGCGCCTTGTCCGGATTGATCCGGCGCTGCAGGTACATGAATTCCTTGCCGGCTTTCTGTGCCAGCTTGGCGTTCAACTCGTCCAGCGGCTGCCCGAGCGCTTTTGCCAGCTCGGGAATGCGGTCGGGGTTGCGCAGCAGTTCCTGCGGATTGACCCAGATCGATTCCACCGGCGTGGACACCGCCAGCGGCTCGCCGTTGCGGTCGGTGATCATGCCGCGCGAGGTGGCGATGGGCAGTTCGCGCAGGTAACGCGCTTCGCCCTGACGCTGGTAAAAATCGCGATTGACCAGCTGCACGTAGGCCGCGCGCCCGATCAGCGTCACCGAGCACAGGCCCAGCGCGATGCCGACCAGGGTCAGGCGACCACGGAGATTGAAATTGCTACGGGGGCGGTTGCGACCGGCCTTCATGGCGCACCTCCGTGTGCGCCACCCTGCGGGCGGCTTCGCCGTGCAAAACGGCTGTCCTGCCGTTTTGTCACAGACGCACCTCCGTGTGCGCCACCCTGCGGGCGGCTTCGCCGTGCAAAACGGCTGTCCTGCCGTTTTGTCACAGACGCACCTGCATGTGCGCCACGCTGCGGGCGGCTTCGCCGTGCAAAGCGGCTGTCCTGCCGTTTTGTCACAGACGCACCTGCATGTGCGCCACGCTGCGGGCGGCTTCGCCGTGCAAAGCGGCTGTCCTGCCGTTTTGTCACAGAGGCACCTGCATGTGCGCCGTCCTGGCGGCGACTGCGCCGTGCGAAACGGCTGCTCTGCCGACCGGTCATGGGCGCACCACCACGATGTCGTTGGTCTCCGGGAACTTCATCCCGATGCGCGCGCGCGCGACCTGATCGACCCGGTTGCTTTCCGCCCACGTGGCCTGCTCCAGCTGCAGCCGGCCGAATTCGATATTCAGTTCGTCGCGCGTGTGTTCGAGCTTGGACAACTGCACGAACAGCTTGCGATGCATGTGGCGCATGTACACCACCCCGATCGCCGAGGCGATGCTGCAAGCAAGCAGCACGACGAGCAGCAAGCGGCTCATGCGGCGTCTCCTCGAGACGCCGGGATTGGGGATTGGGGATTGGGGATTCGCTCAGGGCGCTCCTCCAATCCCGAATCCCGACTGCCGAATCCCAGCTTCTCGGCCACCCGCAACACCGCGCTGCGGGCGCGGGGGTTGACGTTCAACTCGGCATCGTCGGCCTTGATCGCGCCGCTGATCAGCTGCAACGTGGGGACGAACGGCTGCGCTTCGGGCAGGCGGCGGTTGCTCGGCGGGGCCTTGGCGTAGCGGGCCATGAATTGCTTGACGATGCGATCTTCCAGCGAATGGAAGCTGATCACCGCCAGCCGGCCGCCCGGCTTGAGCGCGTCCAACGCAGCGTCCAGCCCGGCTTCCAGATCGGCCAGCTCGCGATTGATGTGGATGCGGATGGCCTGGAAGCTGCGCGTGGCCGGATGCGTCTTGCTGTCGCCGCGCGGCATCACCGATGCGATCAGCTCGGCCAGTTGTGCGGTGCGCAGCAGCGGCTGTTCGGCGCGACGCGCCACGATGGCGCGCGCGATGCGGCGGCTCTGGCGTTCTTCGCCATAGGTCCACAGCACATCGGCGATCTCGCGCTCGCCGGCCTGCGCCAGCCACTGCGCCGCGCTCTGGCCGCCGTCCGGGTCCATGCGCATGTCCAGCGGGCCGTCCTTGCCGAAACTGAAACCACGCCCGGCCACGTCCAGCTGCGGCGAAGACACGCCCAGGTCCAGCAGGATGCCGTCGACGGTGGCCGCGGCGACCACCTGGCCGAGCGTGGCGAAACTGCCGCGATGGATGGACACGCGCGCATCGCCGCCGAAGCTGTGTTCGGCCACTGCGATCGCTTCGGGGTCCTTGTCCATCACCACCAGTCGACCTCCCGGTCCAAGGTGTTCCAGCACGCCGCGTGCGTGCCCGCCACGCCCGAACGTGCCATCCAGATACGTTCCGTTTTCGGTCACCTGCAGGCCATCCAGAACCTGCGTGTACAGCACCGGCACATGGGCCGCCGGCGGCTGCGACACCGGGTGACCGGGCTGCGCTTCACCGCGCATCCGGGCACCCCGGCTCACAACCTGAGATCGAGCAATTCATCGCCCAGATCCCCGTCAGACAATGTCTGCTGAATCAGTGCGCGATGTGCCTGCTCGCTCCAGAGTTCGAACTTGTCGCCCATGCCCAGCAGCACGGCCTTTTTCTCGATGCCCACCGCATTGCGATGGCTGGCCGGGATGCTCAGACGGCCGTTGGCGTCCAACTCGAGCACCGCCGAAGAACCCACCAGTTTCTGCTGCAGCGTGCGGACCACGCGCTGGGTGTTGGGCTTGGACATCACGTCGTCGCGCACCCGCTCCCACTCCTTTTCCGCGTAGAGCCACAGGCATCCGGCTTCGAACGGGTTGTAGGTGAGGACAAGACGATTGCCGCTGACACGCGCAACGAGGTCGCGGTATGCGGTTGGCACCGCCATACGCCCCTTGTCGTCCACCGTGATGGCAGTCTCGCCCTGAAACACCGAATGCAACCTCGAATACCCGCTGGGGGATCATTGAACCACGAAAAACCACAAAACACCTGGTTTTCCCTCCGTTGCCCACCTTAGCAGTGCGTCAAAGGTTGTCAACAGTTTTCAAGGCCGCAAATCGCCAGTTGCATCAATGAGTTGCGGCACTCTTTAGAGACTTGTTCAAAGGTTATCCACAAGTTGCTGTTTCGTCTCATATTTTGAGATTGAACGGAAATTCAGGGCGGTGAAGGCCATGTAAACCCGACTGCCGTCTCACTTCACATTGCGCCAGCGGCGTATCTCAACTGCGCAAACAAGGTGACAATCGGTGGCATGTGCCTGGTCGCCCTTGCCTGGAAAGTCCACCCGCGCTGGCGTTTACTGCTGGCGGGCAACCGCGACGAATTCCACGCACGTCCCACTGCGGCACTGGCGCGCTGGGCGGCGCCGGCCGACAACGTGCTGGCCGGTCGCGACCTGCGCTCCGGTGGCAGTTGGGTTGGCCTGGGTCGGGATGGACGCGCGGCGGTGGTCACCAACGTGCGTGACCCGCTCGCCACGGCCTCGGGGCGCTCGCGCGGGCATCTGATCGGCGACTATCTGTCCGGCAGCCTGAGCGCCACTGCCTACGCCGACGCACTGGCCGGCGCCGCCCACCAGTTCCCACCTTTCAACCTGTTGCTGTGCGACGCCGACCGTTGCGAGCACCTGAGCAACCACCCGCCACTGGCGCGGCAGCTGGCTGCGGGCATCCATGGCATGTCCAACGGGCCGCTGGATGCGCCGTGGCCCAAGACCGCTGCGCTGACCAAGGTGCTGCACCGCTGGTGCGCCGACGGCGATGAAGACCTGCAGCCGTTGTGGACCGCCCTGGGCAATTCGGCCATCGCCGCCGACGCTGCGCTACCGCAGACCGGCGTGGACCTGCCCACCGAACGCCTGCTCTCGGCCGCCTTCATCGGCGGCCCCAGCTACGGGACCCGCGCCAGCAGCATCGTTGCGGTGGACCATGACGGCCACGGCTTCATCCACGAACGACGCTTCGGGCCGAATGGGAGTTTGCAGGGCGAGACACGCCTGGAGATCCCTGGCCCGCGTTGACAAGCCACAAGCATGCGCATGGCCGAGAAGTGGACGCACGCACCGTTATCACGAGGCTTCTGCGCAGAAGAAGCCGTTGCATCCGACCAGCAAGACCGACCTGGCGGCGCATGCCCGCGCAATGACCGGCAAGCTCTCGGCAAGTGTGGAAGATCCTTGACCGAGTAAGTCACCAAGGAACGCGACAGCCTCAGCGCGAGCGCGCGTGCGCTGCAACGCGCGGCAAGCGAATGGAAGGCCTTCACCGAGGTGCACAACTCCTTCGCCGACGGGTTTCCACGCGGTGACCGTCCAGTTCGATGTTCACGCCAATGCCCGCCGACCATCGAAAGACCAGGGCCAGATCAACATCGACGCCCTCGACGCGCTGCTCACCGCTCGTTCGGCTAGTGCCGTATGCGGCTGCAGGCGTTGCCAATTGCATGCCCCCATTCGCTTGCATGCCCCCATCCGCCCTTCGGGCACCTTCCCCCGCACGCGGTGGAAGGGAGTCGGTCGCGTCGCGAGAGCCTCGACCAACGGCCTAAGCCTCGACCAACTGCCTACCTGCAAGTCCCCTTGCGTCAAAGGGGCGCGGCGACAGCCGCGGGGATGTGGAATGCCCGGAGCGGGACTCGCGTTTTGTATCGCCTGCGGCGGTACGAAACGTGGGCGCCTTAGCTTTGGGCGATGCCCAAAGCAAGGCGGCGGAGCCGGCCGGTAAGCCGGGTTCTGTCGTGGACAGTCATTCGTCTAGGCGCTACGTCACCGCAGCGCTCAAGCAACCTACCCGGATCCAGCGCGGGCCACGCCAATGGATCCCTATTTGGTCTTGCTCCAGGTGGGGTTTGCCGTGCCGGTCCGTTACCGGACTCGCGGTGCGCTCTTACCGCACCATTTCACCCTTACCGGCTCCCCGAAGGGAACGTAGGCGGTATCTTTCTGTTGCACTGTCCGTCGGCTTGCGCCGCCCAGGCGTTACCTGGCACCTTGCCCTATGGAGCCCGGACTTTCCTCGGCACTCTTGCGAGTGACGCGACTGTCTGGCCGACTCCGCCGGGGCGCATTCTACGCTATCGCTGCGGTGCGAAACGGCACGGCGACTTCAAGCTGGCCATTGCCTTGTAGGAGCGCACCCGGGCGCGAGAGCAGTGCCGACCAACCACCGTCGTCTCCAGGCATGCCCTGCGACGACCGCATTAGCCGCCATACAACGCCTTCCGGGGCGCGCCGGTCAGCTCGGCGGCCAGCTTGGCGGCGGTGGATGGGGGCAGGTGCTCGGCGAGCTTGGCGTAGACGCGGCGGCCTTCGGCGAGCTGGCCTTCGGCGGCGTCGGCGGCGCCCTGCACCATCACCACGAATTCGCCCTTGCGCTGGTTGTCGTCGGCTTGGACCTGGGCCTGCAGCTGCGCCAGGCTGCCGTCGAGCACGGTTTCGAAGAGTTTGGTCAATTCGCGGGCGATCACTGCCGGGCGCTCGTCGCCGAAGGCAAAGCGCAGGTCGGCCAACGATTCGACGATGCGGTGCGCCGATTCGTAGAACACCAGGGTGCGGGTCTCCCCTGCCAACCGCGCCAGGCGCTCGCGACGGGCGGCACTCTTGGCCGGCAGAAAGCCTTCGAAGCCGAAGCGGTCGCTGGGCAGGCCAGCCACGCTGAGCGCAGCGATTGCCGCGCAGGCGCCCGGGACCGGGCTGACCTTGATGCCGGCGGCGCGCGCGGCGCGCACCAGTTTGAACCCCGGGTCGCTGACCAGCGGGGTGCCGGCGTCGCTGACGATGGCCAGCGACTCGCCTTCGCGCAGGCGCGCCACGATGCGTTCGGACATGGCCTCTTCGTTGTGGTCGTGCAGCGCCAGCAGCGGGCGGTCGATGCCGAAATGGCCGAGCAACTGGCGGGTATGGCGGGTGTCTTCGGCGCAGATCGCGGCCACGCCACGCAACACCTCCTGCGCGCGCGGCGACAGGTCGGCCAGGTTGCCGATCGGCGTGGCGACCACGTGCAGGGTTCCAGGGGACGTCATCAGCGGTTTTCCGGGGGCAAAGGGTAGAATCGTAGCGTTTTTAACGGTCCGCCCCGGCGGCCCCTGTCCAATGGATCTGAAATGAACAAGCGTGTTGCAAGGATCTCTGCCCTTTCGCTGATGGTGATGCTGGCCGCCGGTTGCGCCACCAGCAGCGTCACGCCGACCGCCTCGCCGACGCAGAGCGCAGCGCTGGCACTGCTGGATCAGGGCAAACCGCGCGACGCCGCGCAGCAGCTGGAAGCCGAAGCTGCCAGTGCCAGCGGCGCGCAACGCAGCCGGCTGCTGGCTGCCGCGGCGTTCGGCTGGCACGACGCTGGCGACGATGCGCGCGCCCGCACGCTGCTGGCGCAGGTCAACGCGCGCCACCTGAGCGGCGAGGAGCGGGCCCGCTTCGGGCTGCTCACCGGCGAGCTGGCGGTGCTCGACAAGCAGGGCGCACAGGCATTGCAGGCCCTGGGCGACAGCCCGCAGGGGCTGACCCAGCCGCTGCAGACGCGCTGGCTGGTGGCCCGCGCTGCGGCGCTGGAAGCCACCGGCGACCTGTTCGGTGCCGCCGCCGACCGCGCGCGCGCCGATGCCAGCCTGACCGGCACCGCGCGCAGCGACAACCAGCGCGCCATCGTGCGCCTGCTTGCCGCGCTCGACGACGCCACCCTCAAGGGCCGCACCGCTGCGTTGCCGGCCGGCGACCCGTTGTACAACTTTGCCGGGCGCGCGTTGATCAGCCGCGGCCTGGCATTGCCGCGCGCCTTCGAGCGCGATGCGCAGTGGGGCTTCGACACCAGCAAGCGCCCACCCGCCGAGCGCGATGGCTACCGCCCACCGGTCAAGCTGGGCGTGCTGCTGCCGATCACCGGCAACCTGGCCACCGCCGCCGCGCCGGTACGCGATGGCCTGCTGGCCGGCTACTACGCGGAAACCCGCCGCCGCCCGGAGGTGCAGTTCTTCGACACCGCCGGCACCGCCGCCGGTGCCAATGCCGCCTACGACAAGGCGGTGAGCGCCGGGGTGGATTACGTGGTCGGCCCGCTGGGGCGCGACGAAGTCAGCGCGTTGTTCGCGCGCGGCCAGCTGGCGGTGCCGGTGCTGGCACTGAACCGTCCCAGCGACAACAAGGCCCCGCCCACCGGCAGCGCAGGCTTCTCGCTGGCGCCGGAAGACGACGGCATCATGGCCGCCGAATACCTGCTCTCGCGCGAACGCCGCAACGTGCTGATCGTCGGCACCAGCGACGACAACGGCAAGCGCACCATCAAGGCCTTCCGCGACCGTTTCAGCGAACGCGGCGGCACGGTGGCCGGCAGCATCAGCGTGGCCGACGCGCCGGGCGACATCGGCGCGCAGCTGCGCAATTACGGCACCGCCGACGCGGTGTTCCTGGCGGTGCGCGGCAACACCGCGCGTGATTTGGCGCCGCAGCTGGCGCTGGCCGGATTCGCCGGCAAGTCGCGCGTGGGCACCTCGCAATTGGTGGCCGGCACCGGCAAGGTCGAAGACGATCTGGCGCTGGATGGCATCGTCTATCCGAGCGAAACCTGGACCGCCCTGGGCGTGTCCGGCCTGCCGGCGGTCAGCCAGGTGGCCAGCACCCTGCCCAGCGCACGCGGCCCGGCCGCCCGCCTGTTCGCGTTCGGCTACGACGCCTGGAAGATCACGGCGTACCTGGAGAAACTCGCCACCGGCACCGATGGCGGCCTGCGCGGCGCCACCGGCACCCTGCACCTGGATGGCTTCGGCAACGTGCTGCGTACGCCGGCCTGGTCCACCTTCAGCGGTGGCCGCCCAACGCCGATCGCCGACGGCCGCTGAGCCATGCCGGTGGGGCGTCAGCAGCGTGGTGCGGCGGTTGAGGCGGCCGCACGCGCGTTGCTGGAGCAGGCCGGGCTACGGCTGGTGGTCGGCAACGCCAACTACCGCGGCGGCGAACTGGATCTGGTGATGCACGATGGGCCATCGCTGGTGTTTGTGGAAGTGCGCTACCGGCGCGACGACCGCTTCGGCGGCGGTGCGGCATCGGTGGACTGGCGCAAGCGTCGCAAGCTGGTGTTGGCCGCGCAGTTGTTTCTTGGCGCTCACCCGGCCCTGGCGGCGCTGCCGTGCCGCTTCGATGTGGTCGATGCCAGCGGCGAACCGCCGGTATTGCACTGGATCCGCGACGCGTTCCGCGCCGACGATTGCTGACCGCCACCGACGCTCACGCCAACGTTTCTTATGCCAACCATCATGACCCATGCTGCCGTGCCATTGGCGCTGTGGTGCGCCAGCGAACGCGGCCGCATCTCGCCGCACCTGATCGCGGCCGGCGTGGCGGCGGCGATGCTGCCCGATGCCGATGTGCTGGCGTTCGCGCTGCACATTCCCTACGCCGATGCATTCGGCCATCGCGGCGCCAGCCACTCGCTGCTGTTTGCCGCCGTGATGGCGTTGCTCGGCGTTGCATTACATCGCCTGTTGCGAGCGGACGCCGTGCAGGCATCCGTGTTTTTGTTCGTCTGCACCGCATCGCACCCGCTGCTGGATGCGATGACCTCCGGCGGCCTGGGCGTGGCGCTGGGTTGGCCGTGGAGCCAGACGCGCTGGTTCGCACCATGGCGGCCGATTCGGGTGTCGCCATTTGCGGGCGGCTTCTTCAATGCGCGCGGCATGGACACGCTGCTCTCCGAGCTGCGCTGGGTCTGGTTGCCGCTCACCGTCGCCGTGCTGGGGTGGAAATGCATCCAGCGCGCGGCTCCACAGGATCGCATGTCATGACCGATGTACTTCCTACCGCACTTGCCGAGTCGTTGGCCGCGCGCCTGGGGCCCGATGGCTGGTTGACCGGCGAGGATGCGCGCCGCCGCTACGGCGAAGACGATTCGCGCCGCTGGGCATTGCCTGCTGCCGTCGCCTTGCCGCACGACACCGATGAGGTGGTGGCGATCGTGCAGGCCTGTCGTGCGCACGGCGTGCCGATCGTGGCGCGCGGCGCCGGCACCGGCACCACCGGCGCGGCAGTGCCGTGTTCCGGCGGCGTGGTGGTGTCGATGGCGCGCATGAACCAGATTGTGGCCCTGCATCCGCAAGACCGCTGCGCGGTGGTGCAACCGGGCTTGCTCAATGGCGACCTGCAACAGGCGCTGCAGCCGCACGGATTGTTCTGGCCGCCGGACCCGTCCAGCGCGGAGATCTGCAGCGTCGGCGGCAATCTATCCACCAACGCCGGCGGCCCGCGCGCGGTGAAATACGGCGCCACCCGCGACAACGTGCTCGGCCTGGTGGCAGTGACCGGAACCGGCGAGGTGATCCGCTGCGGCGGCGCGTACACCAAGAATTCCACCGGTTACGACCTCACGCATCTATTGGTCGGCAGCGAGGGCACCCTGGCGATCATCGTCGAGGCGACCTTGAAGCTGACCCCGCGCGCAGTTGCGCAAGCCGGCTTGCGCGCGCTGTATCGCGATGCGTCCAGCGCCGCAGCCGCAGTGTCGCGGCTCATGGCGCAACCGACCACGCCCACCATGCTGGAATTCATGGATGCCAGCGCGATTGCGCTGCTACGCCGCAATGGCAGCGATGTGCCCGACGCCGGCGCCATGCTGTTGATCGAAGCCGACGGCGATCACGACACCCTGCCCTACGCGCTGCAAGCCCTGCATGACGCAGCCGATGGCGAGGGTGTGTTGAGCCTGGACGTGGCCGCCGATGGCAGTGCGCGCGACAAGCTGTGGGCCGCGCGCCGCGCCTTGTCGCCTGCCCTGCGCACCATTAAGCCAGGCAAGATCAACGAAGACGTGGTGGTGCCGGTGTCGCGCATCCCCGAACTGGTCGCCGGCGTGGAAGCGCTTGCCGCCGAAGTCGCACTGCCTATCGTCGCCTTCGGCCATGCCGGCAACGGCAACCTGCATGTCAACATCATGTACGACCCGGCCGATGCCAGCGAAGACGCCCGCGCGCATGCTGCATTGCCACGGCTGTTCGCATTAGTGCTATCGCTGGAAGGCACGCTTTCCGGCGAACACGGCATCGGCGTGGCCAAGCGCGATTTCATGAGCCAGGCCTTCAGCGCAGCGACACTGGCCGCCATGCGCGCGATCAAGACCGCGCTGGACCCGGATGGGATCTTGAATCCGGGCAAGGTGTTGCCGCCCGTTTAGCGATGCGCAGGATTCACCGCATCCCCCCGATAAACCGCAACCCCACGCCCGGTTCGGTGACAATGTAGTGAGGGTCGGCCGCATCGTCCTGCAGTTTCTGGCGCAATTTGCCGACCAGGATGCGCAGGTAGTGGGTGTCTTCTTCGTGGGTGGGGCCCCACACTTCGCGCAACAACTGCGGTTGGGTGACCACGCGGCCGGCGTGTTTCAGCAGCAGTGCGAGCAAGGCGTATTCCTTGCGGCTCAGCGGCACGGGCTCGCCGTCGAGGGTGACCTCGCGCAGGCCCAGATGGATATGCAGCCGGCCATCGTCGAACACGCTTTCTTCCACCGTGCTGCCGGCGCCGGCCTGGCGCAGCAGCGCGCGGATGCGGGCCATCAGTTCCTGCACGCCGAAGGGTTTGGTGACGTAGTCGTTGGCACCGGCATCGAGCGCGGCGACCTTTTCGGTTTCGCCGGCGCGCACGGTCAGCATGATCACCGGCACGTTGGACCACTGGCGGATCTCGCGCAGCACTTCATGCCCATCGCGATCGGGCAGGCCGATGTCCAGCACCACCAGTTCGGCGCCCTGCCCGGCCAGCAAGGCCAGGCCTTCTTCGCCGGTACCGGCCTGCAGCACGCGGTAGCCCTGCGCACGCAGGCTGATATCGAGGAAACGACGGATCTGCGGCTCGTCGTCGACGATCAGCACGCGGGCGGGCGGGATGGCGGTGAGGTCAGTCGGCATCGGGGCGAGGTGGCGCGGCGGGAACGAGCAACGGCAGCGTAATGCGGATCGTGGTGCCGTGACCATGCGCGCCTGCCAATGCCTCCACGCTGCCCCCGTGTGCGCCGATCATGCCCTGGCAGATGGCAAGACCCAAGCCGGTGCCGTTGCGCCCGCGGTCGCCGCGCTCCACGCTGTAGAACATGTCGAAGATCCGCGCACGCTCGTCTTCGGGTATGCCCGGCCCCTGGTCGCCGATGTCGATCTGCAATGCGCCGGCGCGCAGCTGTGCGTGCACGGTCACCGGCACGCCGGCTGGCGAGAATTTCGCCGCATTTTCCAGCACGTTGAAGATGGCCTGTTCCACCAGAGCCGGGTGCACCCAGATTGCCGGCAGGTCGGCGGCCAGGTGCAGTTGCAGGCGCACCTCCGGCTGGTAGCGCTGCAGGCGGCGGGTGGCCGAGCCGATCAATTCGTCGACGCCGATCCAGTCGCGATTCAAGGTCAGGCCGGTGTGGCCGAGCCGGGTCATGTCCAGCAGGTTCTGGATGTAGCGATCCAGCCGCTCGCCTTCGAGCTGGATGGTGTCGAGCAGGCTGTGGCGGTCGTGCGCGTCCATCGCATCGCCGTAGCTAGCCAGGCTGCTGGCCGAGCCGATCATCGAGGCCAGCGGCGAACGTAGATCGTGCGAAACCGACGAGAGCAGGGCCGAACGCAGGCGCTCGGTTTCGCCACTGACGCGCGCACCCTCCAGATCGGCGACCAGGCGCGTGCGCAACGCGGCCTGGCCGATGTCTTCCACCATCGCCTCGGCCAGGCGGCGTTGTTCCAGGCCGGGCCGTTGCAGGGCCTGCCGAAAGCGCAGCGCGGCCACCCCCAGGGTGCCGCGCTCGTGGCGCACCGGCAGGCACCACCACTGTGCCCCGGCCAGGGTGTCGGTGAAGCGTCCGGCGGGCTGGCCGTGGCGCTGGGCCCAGTCGGCGGCGCTGCGATCGAGCGCACCGAGGCTGGTGGGCGCGTCGCTTTCGCGCTGCTCCAGGCGCAGCCAGACGTCGGCATCCAGCGCAGTGGTCAGCGCGCGACGGCCGGCTTCCAGCACCTGCCCCAGATCGGCGGCGGTGCTGAGCTGGCGGCCCAGCGCCTGCAACGCGTTGGCGTGCGCATTGGCCGCGCGCAAGGCCAGTACCTGGCTGCGCAGGCGCGAGGCCAGCCGGCCGGCGACCAGCGCGGCGATCAGGAACAGGCAGACCGTCACCACGCCCTGGCGCGCGCTGATCTGCAAGGTGAAACGCGGTTCGATGAAGAAGAAGTTGTAGGCGACAAAACTCAGCAATGCGGCAACCACCGCAGCGGCCATGCGGGTGCGCGAGGCCACCAGCACCACCGCGACGATGAACACCATCGACAGGTCGTCGATGTCGGTCCAGCGTTGCAGCAACCACGCCACCCCCACCGCGCCCGCTGCGGCGATCGCAGCGAACGCCATGTCGTAACGCTGCAGCCATTGGCGCGGATTGCGCCAGCGTTTGCGCGCACGTGCGCGCGCATCGGCGGAGCTGACGATGACCAATTCGTAATGCGCGCCACGTTGCAGCAATTGCTGGGTCAGCGTGCGGTTGAACATGCGCGCCAGCGGGCGCTCGCGGGTGCGCCCCAGCACCAGGGTGGAGATGCCGTTTTGCGAAGCGAAATCCAGCAAGGCGTCGGCCACGTTGGCGCCGTGCAGCAGCGCGGTGTCGCCACCGAGACGATGGGCGAGCGCGAATGCGCGATCGATTTCCAGCTGCCAGGCCGCATCGGCCACGGTGCGGGTCTGTACGGTGACCACCGTCCACGGTGCATCGCGCCGCTCCGACAGGCGCCGCGCTACGCGCACCAGATAATCCGAGCTGCCACGGCCATCGATGGCCACCACCACGCGGCGTCGCAACGCGGCGGTGCCAGGCAGGCCGCGCGCGGCCTGGGTATCGCGCAGATCGCTGTCGACGCGGTCGGCGGCGGTCTGCATCGCCAGCTCGCGCAACGCGGTGAGGTTGGAAGGCGAGAAAAATGCCTGCAATGCCTGCGTGGCCTGCTCGGGCAGATACACCTTGCCCTGCTGCAGGCGTTCGATCAGCTCACGTGGCGGCAGGTCCACCAGCACGATGTCGCGCAGGCGGTCGAACACGGCATCGGGCACGGTCTCGGACACGCGCACGCCGGTGATGCGCAGCACGATGTCGTTGAGGCTTTCCAGGTGCTGGATGTTGACCGTGGTGTAGACGTCAATGCCGGCATCGAGCAGCTCCACGATGTCTTGCCAGCGCCGTTCGTGGCGGCTGCCCGGCACGTTGCGGTGCGCCAGCTCGTCGATCAGGGCCAGCCGCGGCTTGCGCGCCAGCAAGGCATCCAGATCCAGTTCCTCCAGCATGCGGCCCTGGTAGCTGACCCGGGCCCGCGGCAGCAGCGGCAAGCCTTCCAGCAGCGCCGCGGTTTCGCTGCGCCCGTGCGTTTCCACCACGCCGGCGACCACATCCATGCCCTGGCGCAGGCGCTCGCGCGCCCGCGACAACATGGCGTAGGTCTTGCCGACCCCGGGCGCGGCGCCCAGGAACACCGTCAGCCGCCCGCCGTGTTCGCGCTGTAATTCGCCGATCAGGGCGTCGGCTTGCTGGGTGCGGGCGTCGTTCATCGAGAATCGGGAATCGGGAATCGCAGAGCGTACAGCTGCGTGATGTTCCTAGTGCGCTTGCTTCACACCATTCGCCATTCCCGGCTCCCCATTCCCAGCTCGATCAAGCGCCAGATTCAACGCCAACACATTCACCCGCTGCTGCCCAAGCAGTCCGAACTGTGGCGCTTCGGTCGCCGCTTGCACGAGCGCAGCAACGCGTTGCTCCGGCCAGCCGCGTGTGGCGGCCACGCGGCGGATCTGCACCTGTGCGCCGGCCGGGCTCAGGTGCGGGTCCAGGCCGCTGCCGGATTGCGTCAGCAGCTCGCCCGGTACGGCCTCTGGCGCGATACCGTCGCGTGCGGCCACTTGCGCACGCGTGGTCGCGATACGGGCCAGCAAATCAGGATTGGAGCGGGCCTGGTTGCTGCCGGCCGCGGCGGTGAGGTCGTACTTGGCCGCCGACGGCCGCGGCTGGAAATAGCGCGCATCGGTAAACGGCTGGGCCACCAGCGCCGAACCAACCACGCGCGCATCGATGCGCACCAGCGAGCCGGTGGCCTGCTCGGAGAACAGCGCCCCGGTGATGCCGGTGGCGATCAGCGAATAGGCCAGACCCAACCCGAACAAGGTGAACACCGCGAGCATCAGCGAACCGCGCAGGACACCGTCGTCGCGTAACGGCAAGGAAGAAGACATGGACATGTTCCCGGAAGTAGAAAGGTGCTTCACACGCAACTCAGACGCCGAAGACGGCGACCAGCGCCAGATCGATCACTTTGATCGCAGCGAACGGCAGCAACACGCCACCCACGCCGTAGATCAGCATGTTCCGGCGCAGCAGCGCGGTAGCGCTGGAAGGACGAAAACGCACGCCGCGCAATGCCAGCGGAATCAATGCCGGAATGATCAACGCATTGAAGATCAGCGCCGCCAGCACCGCATGGCGCGGGCTGGAGAGCTGCATCACGTTGAGCGCGGCCATCGACGGGATGGCGGCGGCAAATAGCGCCGGCAGGATCGCGAAGTACTTGGAAACGTCGTTGGCCAGCGAGAAGGTGGTCAACGCGCCACGCGTGATCAGCTGCTGCTTGCCCACTTCCACCACCGCCAGCAGCTTGGCCGGATCCGAATCCAGATCCACCATGTTGCCGGCTTCCTTGGCAGCCTGCGTGCCGGAGTTCATCGCCAGGCCCACGTCGGCCTGCGCGAGCGCCGGGGCGTCGTTGGTGCCGTCGCCGACCATCGCCACCAACCGTCCGCCTGTCTGTTCGGCACGGATGCGTGCCAGCTTGTCTTCCGGGCGGGCCTGGGCGATGTAGTCGTCCACGCCGGCTTCGGCGGCGATTGCGGCAGCAGTGAGCGGGTTGTCGCCGGTGATCATCACCGTCTTGATGCCCATCGCACGCAACTGCGCGAACTTTTCCTTGATGCCCTGCTTGACCACGTCGCTCAACTCGACCACACCGAGCACATGCCGGCCCTCGGCCACCAGCAACGGTGTGGCACCGCCACGTGCGACTTCCTCGATACGGCCCTGCAGTTCCGGCGAGACCGTCGCGCCCTGCGCCTGCACATACGCCACGATCGCATCGCCGGCGCCCTTGCGGATGCTGCGCCCGCCGATATCGACACCGGACATGCGCGTCTGCGCGGTGAACGCGATGAAATGCCCACCCTCGGCTTCCACTGCGACCGCACCTTGCTGACGCGCCAGCTTGACGATGGACTTGCCTTCCGGCGTCGGATCGGCCAGCGAGGCGAGCATGGCCGCATCGCGCAGTTGCGTGCGGTCCACGCCGGCCAGCGGATGGAACGCGGTGGCCTGGCGGTCGCCGTAGGTAATGGTGCCGGTCTTGTCGAGCAGCAGCACATCCACGTCGCCGGCCACTTCCACCGCCTTGCCGGATTTGGCCAATACATTGGCCGACAGCGCGCGGTTCATACCGGCGATACCGATCGCCGGCAACAGCCCGCCGATGGTGGTCGGGATCAGGCACACCAGCAGCGCGATCAGCAGCAGCGGATCCAGCGTGACGCCGACAAAGCCCGCAATCGCCGGCAACGATGCCACCACGATCAAGAACGTCAGCGTCATCGCGGCCAGCAACAAGGTCAGCGCGATTTCGTTCGGCGTCTTTTGCCGGTTGGCGCCTTCCACCAAGGCAATCATGCGATCGAGAAAGCTGTGCCCGGGCTCGGCGGTGACCTTGAACACGATCTCGTCGGAGAGCACGCGGGTACCACCGATCACGCCGCTGCGATCGGTGCCGGCCTCGCGCAATACCGGCGCCGATTCGCCGGTCACCGCCGCTTCGTTGATGGTGGCAACACCGCGCACGATCTCGCCATCGGCCGGCACGAATTCGCCTTCGGACACCATGACGTAATCGCCCGGACGCAACTCCGCTGCCGGCACGCGCGTTTCGCGGCCACCAAGAGCGGTTTCCACCCTGCGTGCCACCAGGTCCTTGCGCGCACGCCGTAGCGACGCGGCCTGGCCGCGGCCACGCGCTTCGGCGATGGCTTCGGCAAAATTACCGAACAGCACGGTGACGAACAGAATCGTCGTCACCGCCCAGCCGAAGCCGGCATGCGAATGCCCGCTGGCGGTGATCACCGCCGCCAGCACCGTGCCACCCATCACCACCGCCATCACCGGGCTGCGCAGCAGATGCCGCGGCGCCAACTTGGCAAAAGCCGCACGCATCGCCGCAACCAGCACGGCGGCATCGAACAACGCTGCGTCACCGCGCGCGCGTTTTTCAGTCGTATCGATCGTAGACATTGCTCAAAACTCTCAGGACGCCGCCAGGGCGAGGTGTTCAGCGATAGGACCCAGCACCAGTGCCGGCATGAACTGCAGCACGGTCAGCACGATCACGATTGCCATCAGGGTCAGCGCAAAGGTGGGTGTTTCGACCTGCAGGCTGCCGGCCGACTCCGGCGCACGCCGCTTGACTGCCATGCGTGCGGCCACCATCAACGGCAGGATCAATGCCGGATACCGGCCCAGCGCCAGCACCACCGAACAGCTCAGATTCCACCAGTACGTGGCATCGCCCAGACCTTCGAAACCCGAGCCGTTGTTGGCGAATGCAGAGGTGTACTCGTAGAACACCTGGCTGATGCCATGGAAGCCGGGGTTGGAATTGGCAGTCAATGCCGGCATTGCCAGCGCCACTGCGGTAAAGCCCAACACCACCAGCGGCTGCAGCAGGATCAACAGCGCCAGCAACTGCACTTCGCGCGATTCGATCTTGCGGCCGAACAACTCCGGCGTGCGTCCGGTCATCAAACCGGCCAGGAACACGCTCAGCAACAGATACACCACGAACTGCTGCAGACCACAGCCGATGCCGCCCCAGATGGCGTTGATCAGCATGTCGACCAGCGTGACCAGGCCACTCAACGGCGCCAACGAATCATGCATCGCATTGACCGAACCATTGGAGGTCTGCGTGGTCAACGCCGCCCACAATGCAGAGGCATCGGCACCGATGCGCACTTCCTTGCCTTCCATCAGCGCCGGCGAGTTCGCGCTGGCCGAATGCGCTTCGGACCACAGCAACAATGCGGTGGACGCGGCCGACATCGTCAACATCGTGCCGAACACCAACGCCGTCAGCCGCTTGCGCCCGGTCAGATAGCCGACCATGAACACCACGCTCATCGGCAGCAGGACCAACGCGAGCGTTTCGAGCAGATTGCTCAACGGCGTGGGGTTTTCCAGCGCCACCGAACTATTGGGGCCATACCAGCCACCGCCATTGGTGCCGAGCTGTTTCACCGCCACCATCGCTGCAACCGGACCCACCGCAATGGTCTGCTTGGGCATGCCCGCGCTGCTATCCAACGGCGTCGCGGTCGCCGCGCCCTGCAATGTCGACGGCACGCCCTGCCAGCCAAGCAGCACGGTCCACAGCAGGCACAGCGGCAACAACACGCGCACGCTGGAGCGAATCACGTCGGCCCAGTAATTGCCGACGTCTGCTTCAGGCAGGGCTTCCAATCCCGACCCGCCGTGCTGGCGCCCCGGACGCGACGGTTCCGGCTCCGCAATCTCCGCCACGGCCGCCGTGTCCGAATTCGGTGCAACAACCGACGCCTGTTTGGCTGCACGTCCACCGAACAACGCCCGCAGCGTCGCCACCGCCAACGCCAAGCCCATCATCGGCGTCACCACCTGCAGGCCGACGATGCCGGTCATCTGCGCCAGATACGACAACTGCGCCTGGCCAGAATAGTGCTGCTGGTTGGTATTGGTGAGAAACGACACCATGGTGTGCAGCGCGGTGTCCCAGCGCATGTTGGGGATGGCGTCCGGGTTGAACGGCAGCCACGCCTGGGTCATGAACACCACCCAGGTCAGCAGACCGACGACCAGGTTGCTGAGCAGAAATGCCATGCTGTACCCGCGCCACGACATGCCCTGCTGCGGGCGCGTGCCAAGCAAGGCGTACAACGGCCGTTCGATCCAGCCGAACAGCATGTCGCCGCGCATCGGTGCACCGCGCATCACGGCAGCCAGATAACGGCCCAGAGGCCACGCCAGCACGATGGCCAGCGCGTACACAAGAAAAGTTTCAGTCATTGGAGCGCACTCGGATCAGAAGTCTTCGGGCCGCAGCACCACGTACAGCAGGTACGCAGCAGCAACGAGTACGGCCACGCCGCACAACAGGGACAACCAGCCAGGCATGTCGGTCACTCCCCTATCTGCGCGCACGGCGGCGCGATAAGTGCGATGTGCAACGGCGTCGGCCGCGTGTGCGTGCCAACATGGCAAAGCGCTGCCGCACCGTGCGCGCAGCGCCGATGGAGCAGACAGGTCAAGGGATGCATCGGAATCGTCCACGGCGGAACCGCTCCGCCAACCTGCGCAGTCTCTGCCTGGGCCGCGTAAAGTCGCTATGGACCTGAATTGGCCATCGCGTAAATTCCGCATAAATCACCCGTAGCGGCTGATCTCGGGGGTCTTGGCCGCAGGCCAAGGCCCGCGAAGATCAGGTAGCGGTAAACGAGAAGCGTCACGAGCGGTGCGCCCCCCCCTGTACCTTCTGCGTTAGGGCTGAACCACTTTGGCTGGCCATCAGCGTCTCTCTGTCGCGGGCGATGGGTCTTTGGCGACGGGCTTCGCGTGAATTGACTGAACCTCAGAAGATCGAGCCTGCAGCAGCCAACCGAACGCAGGTCGTGTACATGACCGTTGCCTCGCTGTTCCGAATCGCCTCCCAGCTCATCGATGCACGCGAGTGCCGGGCAATCGTGGTGAAGAAATGCATTGCAGGCCCGCAATGCCCTCGTGCATCGCTCTCACGTAGAGAGCGATCAACTGGACGGACCACTGCAAGCGCACCGTTGCCGGGGCTTGCGCGGCATGGATGCCGCGCCCTAAAGCTGCCAGGATCTAGCTGCAGCGTCTGCGTGGATGCTGGCAAGGACCTGCGGCAAAAGCGCAGCGCTGCAGCTGTCAGGTCCCGGCGCGCGTTACCGCAGCGGCAGGTTCAATACCGATGGCGCTGCAGCTGGCGAGGTGAATGTCAGCGTACCGCCGCCGTCGCTGGCATCGGTATAGCGCGCATCGCGTGTGTCGATCACCAAGACCAGCCGCTGCCCTGCCGGAATCTCGGTTGCCGCCGCCTGCAATGGCCAGTCCAGGGTGACTGCGCGGCCCGGCGTGGCATTGCGCAACGAGTACGGTGCATGCGTGATCAGTTGCGCAACGCCCAAGCCATCCATGCGGTACAGATACGCGAACAGACTTACCTTCGATTGACTGGGCACCACGGTCACACGTAGCGACGGGCTACCGGCCAGGCGCCGGGTGCTGTTCGATGGCGAGCCCACCCACACCGCGGCACCGGCGCGGTTGACCCGCGGAATGGAGGTGCTCACCGGCAGGCCGATGCCTTGCAGCAAACCGCTGACCAGCACCACCCCGGAATCGGCCACGGTCGGCACGTCGGTGGCGATGCGCGATTGCCAGCCGCTGGACGTCCCGCCGGTCAATCCACCGGTGGGGCTCAGCAAGCCGGTTGGTGCGGACAGACCCAGCTGTGTCGTGGCCTGTTGCACCGATGCCCAGTCCGGATAGTCCAGCCATTGCCCGGCACGTGGCGACAGCCGCACCGGTGCTTCTGCGTCCACGCCGTTGCGAAGCTGCTTGAGGTGGCGATCGAACCAGCGCGTGGTCGCTGTATAGATCTCATTTGGCAATCCCAATACGCCGGGCAGCTCTGCGGTGGCGTGATCGCCCTGGCTGAGCAGCAGTTGTTTGGGGCCACGCAACTGGTTGAAGAAGGCGATGGTCTGGTTCGGCGGAAACAATCCGTCGTTGAAGGCATTTCCCAGCAAAACCGCGGTACCGCGCGCGTTGAGCGCTGCCACATCGGTCGCAGGGCTGCGCGAGGCGGCCTGCGGCAGGAAGCCCTGCACCGCGCCGTCGTAATCGCCTTGCGCCACGCGTGCGCCGATCTGCGCCAGATCCGGGCCGGGCCGGCCGGTCAGTGCGCCTGCACCCACCAGCAGCCCGACGCCCTGCTGGCTGACCGTACGATTGGAATACAGCGACGCTTCCAGATCGGCCCAGCCGCTGAGCGCAGCCACGGCCTTGATCCGCGGGTCGCGCTCGGCCGCCAGCAGGCTGATGCCTGCCCCGTACGAAATGCCCGACGCGCCGATCGCATTCGGGTTGGCCGGCGTATGCGCCAACGCCCAGTCGATCACCGCGCTGACGTCTTCCACCGTGTCCGGCCCGGCGATATCGATCTGCCCAGCCGAATCCCAGAACCCGCGCGAGGTATAGCTGACCACCACATAGCCATCGCTGGCCAGTTGGGTGGCGCGGCCCAGATATTCCAGATTGGGCAACGACCAGCTGGCGGGCATCACGATCAGCGGAAACGGCCCGGCGCCCTGCCCTTGCGGCACCAGCACCAAGGCCCCCATTTGGGCCCCGTTCCAGCCGGGGATGCGTTCATAGGTCTTGCTGAAGGCGCCCGCCACGGCCGACGCCGATGCCAACAGCAACGCCAGTGCGACGATGCTCCCGATCCAACGCTTGCTCATGCTGCTTCTCCCAGGCAAAGCCGAGCCGGGATGGCCCAGCGGCAACTGCGATGCATCCGTGGTTCGGGGGAGAACGTGGCGAACGTACCAGACGGTACGGTATGGCTCAAGGGCCGGGATTCGGGATTCGGGATTCGGGATTCGGGATTCGGGATTCGGGATTCGGGATTCGGGAAGCGAGAGGCGGCATCGCGCCTAGCTCGGCCGACATGGACTCATCGTGCAGGACTGGCAGGATCACGCGGGCTCGCTGCCTTCTCCCGCCTGCGGGAGAAGGTGCCCGGAGGGCGGATGAGGGCGCTGGCAGCACCCGTTGTTCCCGATGCGCTCCACCCAACTTCGCAGAAGGCGCCACCGCAGCAATCCAATACGGCACCCAGCGATCAACGCAGCGCCATCGTCTCAGCGCAGCGCACCGACACCGCCCGTCTCCACTGCACACGCTCCAACCCCACGCATCAGCCAACGAAATGCTGATAGCCGCGCTGCGGTGGGTGCCAGGGGCTGCCCTCGGCGTCGTGCACCACCACACCGGGCGCGGCGACAATCTGGCCGATGCGCGTTGCAGCCACCTTTGCAAATTCCATTGCCTGCGCCACCGCATCGCGATGCTGCGGCGCGGCGGTGAAACACAGCTCGTAATCGTCGCCACCGCCGAGTTGCCAGCCCAGGCACTGCTCCACGTCAATTCCGGCCCTGCGCGGCATTGCCGGCAAGGCCGCAAGCAACAGACGCGCACCCACGCCGCTGCGCTCGCACAGGTGCCCTAGATCGGCCAGCAGCCCGTCGGAAATGTCCACGCACGCATGCGCAAGCCCGCGCAGGCGCAGCCCCGCCTGTACACGGGGCTGCGGACGCAGCAGGCGGCCACGCCAGCGCTCGTGCAACGGGTCGGTAGCCGCGCAGGTCACATCCAGCTGGCCGGCCTGCCACAACGCCAACGCGGCGGCGGCTTCACCCGGCGCGCCGGTCACCCACACATCATCGCCAACGCGCGCGCCGTCGCGCCGCAATGCTGCGCCCGGCGGCAAGCTGCCGATCGCCGTCACCGCGCACGAGAGCGGCCCACGCGTGGTGTCGCCACCGACCAGCACAATGTCGTGCGCATCGGCCAGCGCGAAGAAGCCATCGGCAAACCCATCCACCCATGCCGCATCGTCGTGCGGCAACGACAGCGACAAGGTGCACCAACGCGGTTGCGCGCCCATCGCCGCCAGATCGGAGAGATTGACAGCCAGCGTCTTCCAGCCCAGGTCGTCAGCACGCGTCTCGTGCGGAAAATGCACGCCTGCATTGAGCGTATCGGCGGTGATCGCCAACTGCTCGCCGGCTGGCGGCTGCAGCAACGCCGCATCGTCGCCAATGCCCAACGGCACATCGGCACGCGCCGCAATGCGCGCACGCAGACGGGCAATTAGATCGAATTCGGGCATTTGAAGGGCTGGGATTGGGAATTGGGCATTCGGGATTCGTAGCAGCGGGCTTTGCAAGATGCGGCAAGATGGCGGATTAGCTGCACCATCGAACGATATGCAGCGCGGGCATGGCCGCTCACCCCAACGGTCGAACCGCTCAAATGCGCACGGTTGCACCGCGCATCGGCAGGACCGTCAATCTCTGCAAATCCCGAATCACGAATGCCCAATCTCGGCGCTTCAGGCGCCCGACTCCACCTTGCGCCACTCCACCGCCGCGCGGTCCAGTACCCCGTTGACGTAGGTGTGGCCGTGCTCGGAGCCGAAGCGCTTGGCGGTTTCGATCGCTTCGTTGATCACCACGCGGTACGGCACATCCTGGCGGTACAGCAACTCGTAGGCGGCCAGACGCAGCACGGCGCGTTCGATCGCATCGACCTCTTCCACGCTGCGATCCAGATACGGCGTCAGCGCGGTATCCAGCTCGGCGCGGTTGCTCAGCACGCCTTCCACCAGGTTCTCGAAGTACGCCAGATCGGCCACTTCGTGCGCCTGCTCGTGCGCGAACTGGGCGATCACCTGCTTGGCGAAACCGCCGGAGATCTGCCAGGCATAGACCGCCTGCAAGGCGCGCCGACGTGCGCGCGACCGCAGCACCGGGTCGATGCCGTCGCGACGGCCGTGGCGCGAATGTCCACCGGGCTTGCTCATGGCAACAACTCCATCAAATTCACCAGTTCCAGCGCTGCAAGCGCGCACTCCTCGCCTTTATTGCCGTGGCTGCCGCCGGCACGGGCTTCGGCATCTTCCACGCGTTCGACCGCCAGCACGCCGTTGAGCACCGGCACGCCGGTCTGCAGCTGCACGCTCATCAGGCCTTCGGCGCACAGGTCGGCCACGTGCTCGTAATGGCGGGTATCGCCACGAATCACGCAGCCCAGCGCGATGATCGCGCCGTGCTGGCCGGACTGCGCCACGCGATTGGCCGCGATAGGGATCTCCCAGGCACCCGGCACGCGGATCACGTCGATGGCATCTTCGCCGATGCCGTTGCCGGCCAGGCTCTGGCGCGCGCCGGCAACCAGCACGTCGGTGATACGGGCATTCCAGCGGCTGGCGATGATCGCAAAGCGCGCGGTGGTGGGGCGAAGATCGCCTTCGTAGTGGGTCATGCGGGTCGGCAACTCGAGGGGGCGGGAAGTTTAACAGCTGCCGGGCCCAGGCCTGGCCGACGCGTGTGGGCCGGGCCGGACAAAGCAGACCCGGCCATGCGCTTCGACAATACAGGGCACGGCGATCGACGAAGGTATCGATGGCATCGCCCAGCGCCCCCAGGCGTTTGCGCCTGCAACCGGCCGGGCAGCCTACGGCTGGAATCGGCAGCCGACACCAGGCCACTTCAGCGCCGGCACGCGCGGCGCTTGCTGACAGCCGCGCACCGCCGGCTACCCGATGGTCGAGACCACCGGGACCGGCCTTTAACTGCGGCAACGGCTCGCAGCCATGTCAGGGAACGGCGGACGGCGGCACCGAGCGCACGCCTTCACCGGCATGGCATTCCAGATACTCGACCACCTCCAGCCCGAACCCGGCCAGCCCCACCTGGCGCCGAGGGGTGCCCAGCACGCGCAACTTGCCCAGGCCGAGGTCGGCCAGGATCTGCGCACCGGCGCCGTTGCGCCGCCACTGACTCACGTCCTTGGCATTGGCGGCGGCTTCGGGCTGCTGGCGCAGCCGTGCCAGCAGCGATTCGCTGTCGCGTGGCGCCGACAGCACCACCATCACGCCCTGCCCTTCGGCGGCGATCGCGCGCAAGGCGTCGGTGGCTGCCACGCCAAAGTCATCGCGCTGCCAATGCAGCAGGTCGGCCAACGGGTTTTCCACCTGCACGCGTACCAGCGTCGGCGTGTGTGGATCGGCGCGACCGCGCACCAGCGCAAAGTGCAGGTCATGCGCGATGCGGTCGCGGTAGGTCACCAGCTTGAACGGGCCGAACTCGGTGGTGATCTGCCGCTCGTCCACGCGCTCGACGGTGTGCTCATTGGCAAGCCGGTAGGCGATCAGGTCGGCGATCGAGCCCATTTTCAGCCCATGCTCGCGCGCGAACACTTCCAGCTGCGGGCGACGCGCCATGCTGCCGTCCGGGTTGAGCACTTCCACCAGCACACCGGCCGGTTCCAGCCCGGCCAGCATCGGCAAGTCGCTGGCCGCTTCGGTGTGGCCGGCACGGGTCAGCACGCCACCGGGCTGGGAGATCAACGGGAAGATATGCCCGGGCTGGCTCAGATCCTGCGGCCGGGCATCCGGGCGTACGGCGGTACGCACGGTGTGCGCGCGGTCGTAGGCGGAAATGCCGGTGGTGACGCCTTCGGCCGCTTCGATGCTGACGGTGAAGTTGGTCTGGAACTGCGCGGTGTTGTTGCGCACCATCGGCGCCAGACCCAGCTGCGCGCAGCGCTCGCGGGTCAGCGACAGGCACACCAGCCCGCGCGCGTGGGTGACCATGAAGTTGATGTCCGACGGCTTCACCAACTCGGCGGCCATGATCAGATCGCCTTCGTTTTCGCGGTCTTCGTCATCGACGATGACCACCATGCGTCCGGCGCGCAGTTCTTCGATCAGTTCCGGAACGGGTGCGAAATTCATGCCGCCCCCCGCGTGCCGAGCAGGCGCTCCACATAGCGCGCCACCAGATCGATTTCCAGGTTCACCGCCGCACCGACCGCAGTCTGCGCAAACGCGGTGTGGGCCACGGTATGCGGAATCAGCGCGACCTCGAAGCCGTCTTCGTCTACGTCATTGACGGTGAGGCTCACGCCGTCCACGCAGATCGAGCCCTTCTTGGCCACATAGCGCAACACCGACGCCGGCGCGGCAAACCGCCAGCGCTGCGCACGCGCATCGTCATGGACCGACTGCACCTGGCCCAGGCCATCCACATGTCCGCTGACCAGGTGTCCGCCAAGCCGGTCGGTGGGCCGCATCGCGCGCTCCAGATTGAGCAGTGCGCCCTCTGGCAACGCGCCCAGGGTGGTCAGCGACAGCGTCTCGGTCGAGGCATCGGCCTGAAAACTGGCCGCGTCAAACGCAATCACGGTCAGGCACACGCCATTGACGGCGATGCTTTCGCCCAACTGGACCGCTTCGAACGGCAGCGTGCCGGTGGCGAAGGTGAAACGCACATCGCCGCCCTGCGGCTGTCGCGCGGCCAGTTGGCCGACGCCTTCGATGATGCCGGTGAACATCAGCGTGCCCCCGCTTGCAGCAGCAAGGCTGCCGTGATGGAGCGCTGGAAGGCCGCGGCGCAGCGCGGCAGGTGGTGCATGGACATTAGTCGTTTCTCGCAGGAGTTGAGCGAAAAACGCCGCAAGGCAAAGCAAACAGGCGCGCGCACAGCCGCAAGGCTGAGCGTTGGCCGTCTTCTTTCATCCGGACTATACCGTCGGCTCCGGCATCGGACCGGATCTGCTGACCTTGCACATCAGGGTCTCGCGTTGGTTCGCTCAACCCTGGAGTGCAAGCGCTCGCGGGCTCGCGTGCTTGCGCACGCCTACCGCCGGTGGGGAATCGCACCCCGCCCTGAAGACGTTCGTGAGTACCGGCGAACCGGCGCGCAGAGTTTAACAGGGCACATCGGCGCGATTGCCGAGTGGGAGCCAAGGCTGGCAGGACACTGCGTCATGTCGGGAAATCCCCCATAGCCAGGATTGTGAAGGATCTGTTAATTTACGCGCCGCGACGGGAGACGTCGTTCTTTTCCACCTCGCAACGGGGTGGAGACACGGACATCAATTCGGAGAGAGACATCCAATGCGTAACACCCTGATTCTGGCTGCCCTGCTGGCTGCCGCACCGTTTGCCGCATCTGCGGAAGGAATGAGCTACACCTATGTGGAAGCCGGCTATGCCAATCTGAAGAGCGATGGCGTGGACGCAATGTCCGGCGCCTATGCGCGGGGCTCGTTCGCGATTGCTCCGCAGGTCTTCGTCTTCGGCAGCTACAGCCGCGTCTCTGACACCCAGCGCTTCGATTTTGGCTTTCCTGGTGATGAAGACGAATTACGGCTCAAGTACACGATCACTCAGCCGGAAATCGGCATCGGTTACCACATGGAGTTCACCGAAAAGCTAGATTTCGTGGCTGACGCTGCTTACCAGCAGTTGGAAGTGAAAGCGAAAGTCTCCAGCAGCACGTCGAGCGACTCCGACAAGGCCAACGTGGATGTGGCCCGCATCACTGCAGGTGTCCGTGGGAAACCTTCGCCGCGCACCGAAGCCTGGCTGAAGGCCGGCTATTTTCATTTTAACGGCGGTGGCCAGAACGAGGGCAAAGCCGCTGGTATCGCGGGGCTGCAGGTCAACCTGACGCCGATGTGGGGCATCGTCGGCGAGATGCAGTTCTACGATAGCAACCGTCAAGGCACCATCGGCGTCCGCGCCAGCTTCTGATCGCGGCATCGTGCGGTATCCAGAAGGCCCCGCATGCGGGGCCTTCTGCGTTATGGGCATGGATGGCTGTCAGGCCAGACCCAGACGCTCCCCCCGCCCACTGACTTTAACGTGCAACGCGCGCTTGGGACGCGGCAGACCACTCGCGCGATACGCTTGCCAGACTGCGGCGTCGCCTCCCAGCAGACCGCGCGCAGATGCCCGCCCTCTTACAAGGCGGCAGAGGAGAGCGGCACAT
Organism: Xanthomonas sp. NCPPB 3569; assembly: GCF_041475645.2. Classification (NCBI taxonomy): domain Bacteria; kingdom Pseudomonadati; phylum Pseudomonadota; class Gammaproteobacteria; order Lysobacterales; family Lysobacteraceae; genus Xanthomonas; species Xanthomonas sp. NCPPB 3569. The sequence goes on along the minus strand of NZ_CM192969.1, from coordinate 1,002,430 downwards.
AGCGCAACCGCAGGTCCTGCTGCAGCTGCCGCGCCTCCACCAACTGCAGCGGATAGCGCTGCGCCATCGTCTCGATGCCGAGCCCGGCCAACAAGGGCCTGGCGGTGTCGCCCAGCAGGACCGGCGCAAGGTACACCAGCAGCTCGTCGATCAATCCTGTTTGCACTAGCGCACCACTCAGGGTCGCCCCGGCTTCCACGTGCAGCTCGTTGATGCCGCGCTCGGCCAGCAGCTGCAACACTGTCGGCAGCGCAAAGCGTCCGTCCTGCAGCGGCAGGCCGAGAAACTCCGCATCGTCGTGCGGTGGCGGCGTCAGCGACTCGTCATGCAGGTACAGCGTCGCTGCGTCCCCCGTACGGATATTGCCGCACGCCAACGTCCGCAGCCCAGCATCGAGCACCACCCGCAGCGGCGGCTGCACGGGGGTGTCGTCGCCCAGCCGCACCGTCATCGACGGATCGTCGGCCAACACCGTGCCAGCACCGGTGAGGATTGCCCCGGCACGCGCACGCCAGCGCTGTACGTCTGCACGTGCGTCGGCACCGGTAATCCATTTGGATTGGCCGCTGGCCAGCGCCGTACGTCCATCCAGGCTGGCGCCGAGTTTGACCCGCAACCACGGCCGCCCACGCTCCACCCGCGACAGGAAGCCCTGATTGAGCGTGCGCGCCTGCGCTTCCATCACGCCGCTCAGCACGTCGATCCCGGCCTCGCGCAGCAGCGCAAACCCACCGCCATTGACCTGCGGAAACGGGTCGGCCATTGCCGCAACCACCCGCGCAACGCCGGCCTCGATCAATGCCAGCGCGCATGGCGGGGTACGCCCATAGTGCGCGCATGGCTCCAGCGTCACATACGCGGTGGCACCGCGCGCCAACTCACCGGCTGCACGCAGCGCGAAGACTTCGGCATGCGGGCCGCCAGCACGTTGATGAAAGCCCTCGCCCACGCAGACGCCATCGCGCACGATCACGCAGCCCACCATCGGATTGGGCCGGGTGGTGTAGGCGCCGCGTTCGGCCAGGCGCAAGGCATGCGCCATCCAGCGATGATCATCGGCACTGGCCGTCGTTGTGGCCTCACGCATTGCATGGCACTCCCGGCACGATGCGCATCACCACGATCTGCATCGGGCCCAGCAGGAACTCGGTATGTGTCTGCCATCCCAGGCGCTGGTAGAACGGCACCAATCCCGGCTGGCAATACAGGTAGAGCAGCGGCACGCCCAACTGCGCGGCGGCCTGCACACAGTGCGCCACCAACGCCTCGCCAATGCCCTGCCCGCGCGCCTGCGGCTGCACATACAACGACGCCAACCACGGCGACCATTGCCGAATGCGTGCGTCGTCATTTTCGAGCAGGCTCACCGAACCCAGCCACTGTGTTTGATCCAGCGCCACCCAGGTGGTCGGAATGACGCCATCGCGCGCATGGCTGCGCAATTCGCGCAGCGCCTCATCGATATTCCATTCCGGCAACAGCGCGCCGAAGGCCTGTAGATGCGCTTGCGCAATCGCAGGCAGGTACTGCGGCGTTTGCGCAACGCAGGCAATGCGCATCGCGCTCATCGCTTGCCGGGTTTGCCGGCACGTTCCAATGCCGCTTCCAGCAGCGGCAGTTGCTCGCTGCCGACCGGCAGCTCGCGTTCGAGCTTTTCGATTTCCTCGCGGAAATCGGCCACGTCCTGAAAACTGCGATACACCGAAGCAAAGCGCACATAGCCGACATGATCGAGCTTGCGCAGCTCCACCATCACGTATTCGCCTACCCGCAGCGAACCCACTTCGCGCTCGCCGGACATGCGCAGCTGGTGCACCACCGCACGCACCGCCGCCTCGATCTGCTCTTCGGCCACCGGCCGCTTTTGCAGCGCGCGGTCGAAGCTGGTGCGCAGCTTGCGTGCATCGAACGCCTCGCGTCCACCATCGCTCTTGACCACGGTGGGCAGCTTCAGTTCGATCGTTTCCAGCGTACTGAACCGCTCGCCGCACGCCTCGCACTCGCGGCGCCGACGGATCGTCGTACCGTCTTCGGACACCCGCGAATCGATCACGCGGGTATCGTTGTGCTGGCAGAAGGGGCAATGCATTAGGTGGCCGGGATTTGGGATTGGGGATTGGGGATTGGCAACAGCACAAGCAATAACGCGCGGTTAGCGCATTCAGAATCCCGAATCACCAATCCCGGCATTTCAGCCATACACCGGATAGCGCTTGCACTGCGCGGTCACGGCATCGCGCACCTTCGCCAGCACGGCTTCGTCGGTTGGCGCGTCGAGCACGTCGGCGATCCAGTTAGCCAGGTCGATACTGTCCTGTTCCTGATAACCGCGCGTGGTGATCGCCGGAGTGCCCAGGCGCAGACCGGAAGTGACGAACGGCGAGCGCGGGTCGTTGGGGACCGAATTCTTGTTGACGGTGATGTGCGCCTTGCCGAGCGCAGCTTCGGCGTCCTTGCCGGAGACATCGCGACCGATCATGTCCACCAGCATCAGGTGGTTCTCGGTGCCGCCGGAGACGATCTTGTAGCCGCGCGCAATGAGCGTATTGGCCATCGCCTGGGCGTTCTTGACCACTTGTTGCTGATAGGTCTTGAACGCCGGCTCCAGCGCCTCCTTGAACGCCACCGCCTTGGCCGCGATGACGTGCATCAGCGGGCCGCCCTGGATGCCGGGGAACACGATCGACTGCAGCTTTTTCTGCAGCTCTTCGCTGGCGCCCTCGGCGACGATGATGCCGCCACGCGGGCCACGCAGTGTCTTGTGCGTGGTCGAGGTGACCACGTGCGCATGTTCCATCGGGCTGGGGTACACCCCGGCGGCGACCAGCCCGGCAATGTGGGCCATGTCCACGAACAAATAGGCACCGACGCTGTCGGCGATGGCGCGGAAGCGGGCCCAGTCGATCTTCTGCGAATACGCAGAGAAACCGGCCACCACCATCTTGGGCTTGTGTTCCGTCGCCAGGCGCTGGACCTCGTCGTAGTCGATCAGGCCCTGCTCGTTGACGCCGTACTGCACCGCGTTGAACAGCTTGCCGGAGACGTTGACCTTGGCGCCGTGGGTCAGGTGACCGCCATGCGCCAGGCTCATGCCCAGGATGGTGTCGCCCGGCTGCAGCAGTGCCAGATACACTGCCTGGTTGGCCTGGGACCCGCTGTGCGGCTGGACGTTCGCATAATCGGCGCCGAACACCTGCTTGATGCGGTCGATCGCCAGTTGTTCGGCAATGTCGACGAACTCGCAGCCACCGTAGTAGCGCTTGCCCGGATAGCCTTCGGCGTACTTGTTGGTCAGCTGGCTGCCCTGCGCTTCCATCACCAGCGGGCTGCAATAGTTTTCGCTGGCGATCAGCTCGACATGATCCTCCTGGCGGCCGGCTTCAGCAGCGATGGCCTTGGCCAGTTCGGGGTCGTAGGTTTCCAGTCGGACATCGCGCGAGAACATTCCAAGCTCCGGGGCAGCTATTGCCAATAGGGTTGCCGATTGTAAGCCCCTGCCGCACGGGTGACCAATCGCGCAGCCAGCGCCGCCTGTGCGCCCGCCCTGAGTTCATGACAAAGGCGCACCCGAAGGTGCGCCCTTGTGTGATGACTGAACCGATTGCCGGCCGCGGCCGGGAAGGACCCGGCGGCCGCGCCGGGTTAGTTGTTGAGCACCAGGTCGGCAATGATGCCGGTAGCGATGGCCACCAGCAGCAGATTGCCGCGGTCGTCGCGCTGCCAGCGGTAGCCGTACGGCGGGCGGCGCAGGTCATAGCGGTCGTAATCGTTCACCACATAGACCGGGCCGTGGTAGCGCTGGCCACGGGCCCAATACGGACGCGGCGGCGGGCCGGCGCGGTAGTACGCCGGACGATCGTAGACGTAGACGCGATTGCGGTCGTAGCGGCGGTCCTGGTAGCGGGCATCGCGGTAGCCCTCGCGATAGCCATTGCTGTAGTAGCGACGGTCCTGGCGCCACTCGCGACGGTCGTCACGGCGGTCATCGCGCCAGTCTCGTCGATCATGGACATGGTGACGGTCAGGGCCGCGGCGATCGTGGTCGCGGTCCCAATCTCCGGCGAACGCAGCAGGTGCGAAGGCACCCAGCGCCAGGATGGAGGAAAGCACAACGGTAACGATGCGTTTGCGGTTCATGACAGTTCCTGTTCGCGGTGTCGTAATTTCATTAAGAGGCGGACCGCCTTAACGCATTCTTGCTGGAATCGATTACGAAAAAGCCTATTCAGGTCGCAAGCAAGGTGCCGTTTAGCTGCAGGGGTGCTGCCGCGACCCAAGCCACTTGCCCGTATAATTGGCGCAACCCCTTTTCCGCTGCCTCCGGCCTCGGCCGGCGGGCTGCCTGCGTCCACGGAGCCCCCATGTCGCAATACATCTACACCATGAACCGCGTCAGCAAGGTGGTCCCGCCCAAGCGGCAGATCATCAAGGACATCTCGCTGAGCTTTTTCCCGGGCGCCAAGATCGGCCTGCTGGGCCTGAACGGCGCGGGCAAGTCCACGGTACTGAAGATCATGGCCGGGGTGGACACCGATTTCGAAGGCGAGGCGCGCCCACAACCGGGCATCAAGGTCGGCTACCTGGCGCAGGAACCGCAGCTCAACCCCGAGCACACCGTGCGTGAGGCGGTGGAAGAAGGCGTGGGCGATGTGCTGCAGGCCCAGGCCGCGCTGGATGCGGTGTATCTGGCCTATGCCGAAGAAGGCGCTGACTTCGATGCGCTGGCCAAGGAACAGGAACGCCTGGAAGCGATCCTGGCCGCCGGCGATGCGCATACGCTGGAAAACCAACTGGACGTAGCCGCCGATGCGCTGCGCCTGCCGCCGTGGGACGCCATCGTGGGCAAGCTCTCCGGTGGTGAAAAGCGCCGCGTGGCGCTGTGCCGCCTGCTGCTGCAGAAGCCGGACATGCTGCTGCTCGACGAACCCACCAACCACCTGGACGCCGAGTCGGTGGAATGGCTGGAGCAGTTCCTGGCGCGCTACACCGGCACCGTGGTGGCGGTGACCCACGATCGCTACTTCCTGGACAACGCCGCCGAGTGGATCCTGGAACTGGACCGCGGCCGCGGCATTCCGTGGAAGGGCAACTACACCGACTGGCTGACCCAGAAGGACGAGCGCCTCAAGCAGGAAGACAACCAGGAAAAGTCTCGCCAGAAAGCGATCCAGAAGGAACTGGAATGGTCGCGGCAGAACGCCAAGGGCGGCCGCACCAAGGGCAAGGCGCGTCTGGCCCGCCTGGAAGAGCTGCAGTCGGTCGATTACCAGAAGCGCAACGAAACCAACGAGATCTTCATCCCGCCGGGCGAGCGCCTGGGCAATGCGGTGATGGAGTTCAAGAACGTGTCCAAGAAGTTCGGCGACCGCCTGTTGATCGACAACCTGTCGATGATCGTGCCGCCGGGCGCCATCGTCGGCATCATCGGCCCCAACGGTGCCGGTAAGTCGACCCTGTTCAAGATGATTACCGGCCAGGAGAAGCCGGACTCCGGCGAGATCGTGGTCGGACCGACCGTGCAGCTGTCCTACGTGGACCAGAGCCGCGACGCGCTGGAAGGCAACCACAACGTGTTCCAGGAAATCGCTGGCGGCCTGGACATCCTCAACATCAACGGCATCGAAATCCAGTCGCGCGCCTATATCGGCCGCTTCAACTTCAAGGGCCAGGACCAGCAGAAGATGGTCGGTTCGCTGTCCGGTGGCGAGCGCGGTCGCCTGCACATGGCCAAGACCCTGCTGCAGGGCGGCAACGTGCTGCTGCTGGACGAACCGTCCAACGACCTGGACATCGAAACCCTGCGTGCGCTGGAAGATGCGTTGCTGGAGTTCCCCGGCAACACCTTCGTGATTTCGCATGACCGCTGGTTCCTGGACCGTATCGCCACGCACATCCTGGCCTTCGAAGGCGACTCGCACGTGGAGTTCTTCCAGGGCAACTATCGCGAGTACGAGGAAGACAAGCGCCGCCGAATGGGCGACGACGCCGGCCCGAAGCGTTTGCGCTTCAAGGCGTTGAAGTAAGTCGCCGTCGGAGTAGAAGAAAGGGCGCCGAAAGGCGCCTTTTTTTGGGGCGAAGTAAACGGACAGATGCCTGGCTGTCGGCTGCTACCGCCGTCCGCCCGCGCCTGTGCACTCGCCCGCCCGTCGACGGCATGCTCACTTAAGCTGCACTACCGTGCCGGCGTCCTCCATCTGAGCCTTGCATATGCCTGTCAGCTATTCGATTAGCTTGCCCGATCCCAAGCTCGCCCGTGGCAGCGCGCCCTCGGTGAGCTTCACTGCCAATGGCGCCGAGGCCTTTGCCGAGCAATTGCAGGCGGCGCTACGCGATCCGGCGTGGTTCGACCGTTGGCGCCAGCTACAGACCGATCCTGACGAGGTGGATCCCAGCCTGGGCATCACCGACCCGGCCGCCACGGTCACCGGCAAGCAGCACGACCTGCGCATCGATCTGGTCGCAACGACAAGTATTCCCGGCGACCTGTTCAAACAGCGCATGCAGGCCCTGGCTGGCTCGCACTGGGAACTGCGCGACGTTCGTTGAACGGCCATGCGCAATGTGTCGGCGGCGCGGGCATTGCACGACGCCGCCGATAGCAGAGCGGGTGCGGCAGGCCACTCCGCCGCAACCAAAGCCATGCACTGCATCGGCGCAGCGCCCGCCCCTCATCCACCGGATGGCATCTCCAACGGCGTACACCAACAGCGGCACTCAACCACGCAAGGCTGCAGCATGATGCGCAATGTGCTCGCCAATAAAGCTTGCGATGAAGTAGTAGCTGTGGTCGTAGCCGGGTTGCAGCCGCACCGTCACCGGGTAGCCGGCGGATCTTGCCGCATCTTCGAACAATGCGGTTTTCAGCTGGTTTTGCAGAAATTCGTCGGCGTCGCCCTGGTCGATGAGCAGGGGCAGACGCTCCTGGGCGCCAGCGATCAATGCGGTGGCATCGTAGGCTTTCCAGGTCGCACGGTCGTTGCCCAGATACTGGCCAAACGCCTTCTCGCCCCACGGCACCTGGCTGGGTGCCACGATTGGCGAAAACGCCGACACGCTGCGATAACGGCCCGGATTCTTCAGTGCGATAGTCAACGCGCCATGCCCACCCATCGAATGGCCACTGATCGCACGCGCACCGGTGGTGGCGAAGGTCGCTTCAATCAACGCCGGTAATTCGTTCACCACGTAGTCGTACATGCGGTAGTGCGCCGCCCATGGCGCTTGCGTGGCATCGACGTAGAAGCCGGCGCCCTTGCCGATGTCGTAACCGTCCGCATCCGCCACATCCTCGCCCCGTGGGCTGGTGTCGGGCACGACCAGGATCACGCCATGCTCGGCCGCATAGAGCTGCGCGCCGGCCTTGCTGATGAAATTCTGTTCGGTACAGGTCAAACCGCTCAGCCAGTACAGCACCGGCAACGGGCCGTCGGCGGCTTGCGGCGGCAGGTAGACGCCCACCTGCATGCCGCAGTTCAAGGTGTGCGACTGATGCCGATAGACATCCTGCCAGCCGCCGAAGCAGGCGCAGTGTTCGATACGTTCCATGAGATTCCTTACGAAGAGAAAACCCTGCAGCCGGATCGCCGGCTGCAGGGTTGGACCATCAGTGCAACAGACCCTTTTGGCGTGCCACATGCGCCGACAGGGCATCCATCAACGCCGGAGAGAGGCAGTCGTAGGGCGGCAACCCCAGTTCGGTCAGGCGCGTGCGTACGCCATCCATCTGCTCCGGCGGCGTACCGGTTTCGATGATCGACGAAACGAACGCGGCAAAGCCCGGTGCCGACCACCCCTGTTGTTTCGACAACTCGGTGTGCACAAAATCCAGACCGTAAAACGCGTGATCCTTGTTTTCGATCCGCCCATACAGATGCACGCCGCAACCGGTGCACGCATGGCGCTGGATCGTGGCGCTTTCGTCGACGATCTTCAGCTTTTCCTGGTGCGCGGTGACCTTGACGTTGTCGCGCGGAACCACCGCCACCACCGAGAACTTCGCGCCCTCGGGTTTCCAGCATTTACTGCAACCGCACGCATGGTTGTGCGCGGTCTGCGCAGACACCTCGACGGTCACCTTGTCGCTGGCGCAGTGGCATTCAAGCGTGCCGCCTCGAAAATTTTCTGCACCACTTCGCGCAACACCATTATCTACCGAAGGATGAATCGACACGTTAGTCATTACGCTCCTCCCGGAGTGTCGGGTACCACGTGCGCGGAAGCGGCCGCGCGCCGCTCCTGGCCGTCTGGTCAGAAATGGATCACGGTGCGGATCGACTTGCCCTCGTGCATCAGGTGGAAGGCCTCGTTGATCTCTTCCAACGGCATGGTGTGGGTGATGAATGGGTCCAGGTCGATCTCGCCCTTCATCGACTGCTCCACCATGCCCGGCAATTGCGTACGTCCCTTGACGCCACCGAAGGCGCTGCCACGCCACACGCGGCCAGTCACCAGTTGGAAAGGACGCGTGCTGATTTCCTGGCCGGCGCCCGCCACGCCGATGATGACGCTCTCGCCCCAGCCCTTGTGGCAGCACTCCAGCGCCGAACGCATCACGTTGACGTTGCCGATGCATTCGAAGCTGAAATCCACGCCGCCATCGGTCAACTCGACGATGACCTCCTGAATCGGCCTGTCGTAGTCCTTCGGGTTGATGCAATCGGTTGCGCCCATGCTGCGCGCCAGATCGAACTTGCCCGGATTGGTGTCGATGGCCAGGATGCGCCCGGCCTTGGCCTGTACCGCGCCCTGGATCACCGCAAGACCGATACCGCCCAGACCGAAGACGGCAACACTCTCGCCTGGCTTGACCTTGGCGGTGTTGTGCACCGCGCCGATACCGGTGGTAACGCCGCAGCCGAGCAGGCAGACCTTCTCCAGCGGCGCCTCCGGATTGACCACCGCCAGCGAAATTTCCGGCACCACGGTGTATTCGCTGAAGGTGCTGCAGCCCATGTAGTGATAAATCGGCTCGCCGTTGTAGGAGAAGCGCGTGGTGCCGTCCGGCATCAGGCCCTTGCCCTGGGTGGCGCGCACGGCCTGGCACAGGTTGGTCTTGCCGGACAGGCAGAATTTGCACTTGCGGCACTCGGCCGTGTACAGCGGGATCACGTGATCGCCGACCTTGACGCTGGTCACGCCCTCGCCGACCGCCTCGACGATGCCGCCGCCTTCATGCCCGAGTACCGACGGGAAGATGCCTTCCGGGTCGTCGCCGGACAGCGTGAATGCATCGGTGTGGCACACGCCGGTGTGGGTGATGCGGACCAGCACTTCACCCGCTTTCGGCGGCGCGACGTCGATTTCGACGATTTCCAGCGGCTTGCCGGGTCCGAATGCGACTGCTGCACGGGATTTCATGGGATGAGGCTCCTGACGATGAGGTTCGAGGACGGGGGCGCGACACGCGCCGACCCGGTGGGAGTTTTATTTCAGGTAGGACCGGACCAGGCCGAGCAGGTCCTGCACCCGCTCGGCGCGTTGCGCATCGGATGCGGCGGCGTGCCCGAAATCTTCACGGATATGCGCTTCAAGCACCTGCGACATCAGCCCGTTCACGGCGCCCCGGATGGCGGCGATCTGCTGCAACACCGGAGCGCAGTCTGCGCCGGCCTGCAGCGCCCGCTCCAACGCGTCGCACTGCCCGCGCAAACGGCGCACACGTGCTAGCGCTCGCTTTTTCTCGTGCGGCGAATGCGGCATGGCAGCTCCAGCAAAATACTGGGGGGCAGTATATGGATTGTTTCGAAAAAAGCTATGGCCGGCGGCATGCCGATCGTCGTCTTGTCGAGCGCGATCACCGCCACGCGTTGGCATATGGCGCGATGCCCCGAATGCCGCTGGCGTCACGGGAATCAAGAGCCCACCTGTTGGCCGCAATGCAGCATGCACATTGCGCAGACGTGGCGACACACCTCGCACGCCGCTGACGCGCGAGGCACCCAGCGCAAGGATGGTTGCGGGCCATGGCCGCAGCGCCGGCCCCTTCGATCATCCCGACCGGTGCCGACCGCTGGGGTGGCGTCCCCGCATCAGCGCCAGGGCTGGAACGGCGGCGGCGGCGGCGGCGCAAATCCTGCGGCATCCAGGCATTCGGCCAGCAGGTCAGGCGGCAGGTCCGGCGAAGGCCCCTGCGGAAATGGCGTTGCAATGCCTTCGGCGGTAGCGCATGCCTGCAGCGCTGCGTCGAATTCGGCATCGTCTGGCGGCAGGCCAGGCGGTTCATCTGCGGCATCCGGCGCGTCGAATGCGTCGCTATCGAAGGGTGGCGGCGGTGGCGGTGCTATTCCCCTATGCACCAGGCAGCCGTCGCCACTGCCCCGATCTTGCCGCTCCGGCGCAGCGCGGCGCGCCACGCCGGCAAGCGGCGGCATTGGGACCACATCGTGTTCCGGCGCACAAGGCGGTGACGCCTCGATGGTTCCTGCACCCGGCGGTGGCGGTGGCGGTGGCGGCGCGCGATGCGCGTAGGGCGAAGGCGCATGAGGCGGGGCACCGCACAGGCTCGCACAACCTGCCAGGTTGAGCGCGGCGAGTATTGCAGTGGTAACGACAACGCGTGGTGCTGCGTGGACCATCGTGATCTCCCTGGCTGGATGGCACATCTGCGTATGGCATGCAGACGGCGGGCGGGGGCTGGGCCGCGCTCGTCCGGGAAGAGTTGCAGCTGACTGTGCTGCGCATTTGCCACCGCGCGCCGCGCGCCGGCGTGGATTGGCGCTTGCCGGCATGTGCGGCGTCGACGCAAGGCGCGTGCAACACCTGCTTCGGCTTACGCGCTGCAAGATGCCGCTGGTGCGACAGTGGCGACGCAGGTGCTGCCGCTGTCAGTTTTCGACGGCGGCCGGCGCCGCAGCGACCGCAGCGACCGCAGCGTCCACTGCATGCTCCGGTAGCGAGGCCAGTACCGCAGCGCGAAAGCGCGCGGCAAATGCCGCATCGTTGGCCTGGTAGAACGCGCGCGCATTGGCCGACAACTGGTCCAGTTGCGCCTGCGGCAATGCCAGGGCGGTTTGCACTGCCTGCGCGATGCCTGCCGCGTCCACGTAGTAATACGATGCCAGACGACGCTGACGCACCTCGGCCACCGGAATCAGCACCCCGTGTTCGGGCCTGATCAATTCGTTCATCGGCTCGCCGTCGGTCGCCAACGTCACCGCGCCCACGCTTAGCGCTTCCATCAGGTAATGCCCGAACCCTTCGGCCTCGGAGGGGCATATATGGAACAGATGCGCGTTCTGCATGCGGCGCAGTTCGGCATCGTCCAGATACCCCACACGGTGGTCGATATTCGGGGCCACGACCGGCTTGCCGGCAGTGCGCGGGTTCTGCACCACCGTCAGCAGCGGCCACTCCGGATGCTGCTGCCAGGTATCCAGCAAGACGCGCGTGCCCTTGGCAGTACTGCGCCCGGCCAGGTGGAAGAAAGCGCGCCGACGAAACACGCGTGGGTCGTACCGATCCGGGCTGGTAAAGCCGATGAAGCGTGTGGCGCACCCAAGGCTGCGGAAGATTCGCTCGGCATGGTGGGTCTTGCACAGCACCGCATCGAAGCGCGGCAGCAATGGCAGCCATTTGGGCAGCAGCCATTCCGGGTTGGGCACCAGCAGGTTGATCTGCCCCAGCGGCAGGCAGCGCTTGTACACGCGCTCGGAAAAGATCTGCAGCGGCACCCGCCCGAACAGCGTACGGCTGGCCCACAGGCGTGCCTCGCGCCCGGTGTCATGCAGGCGCTGACTGGTGAATCCCACTTCCTGCACCGGCACGCCGCCGGCGCGCAGCGTGTCGGCCATCAGCACCATGTCGCGGGTCAGCCCCACGCCGTTGTCGCGGCTGATCACCCGCATCATTGGAAATGCCTTGTCATGCCCGCACGCGCCAGTACAACGGCATAGTGTCGATGCCGTGGCTTCCTGCGCGATGTCCTGGTCTGTCATGGTGCGTTACACGTGTGCCAATGGTTGACAAATTCGATCATTATGATGCGTGCTCCAGCCCTGCAATTGCGAGCACCATGTATCCGGCAGCCACCACCTCGCGCGGGCCAAGCTCCGCGCCACAGACGATGATCCCTATGGACCTGCAACAACCCTGCGTTCTCGTGGTCGACGACGACCCGGACCTGCGCAAGCTGATCGGCGAATTTCTGAGCGCTCACGGCTACCAGGTGGATATGGCCGAAAACGTAGCGGAGATGCGCTCTGTCATGGCGCAGCGCCGCCCGGACCTCATCGTACTCGACGTGATGATGCCGGGAGAAGATGGGCTGAGTGCAGCGCGCGCCCTGGCCAGCGAGCGCGGTTCACCTGCGGTCATCATGCTCAGTGCGCTGGGTAACGACACCGACCGCATCATCGGCCTGGAAGTGGGTGCCGACGATTACCTGGCCAAACCCTGCAATCCGCGCGAACTGCTGGCCCGGGTGCGGGCCCTGCTGCGGCGCAGCCAGGCCAGCAACGAACAGGCCGACCAGCGCGGAAACGTCTACGAATTCGCCGGCTGGCGGCTGGACGTGGTGCGCCGCGACCTGCGCGACCCCACCGGCATCTTCATCAATCTGTCCGACGGCGAGTTCGCGCTGCTGCGCACCTTCGTCGAACACCCGCAGCGCGTGCTCAGCCGCGACCAGCTGCTGGACTACGCCCGCGGCCGCGACACCGACGTCTACGACCGCGCCATCGACAGCCAGATCAGCCGCCTGCGCCGCAAAATCAATGAGCGCGTCCATACCGAGTTGATTCGCACCGTACGCAACGAGGGCTACATGCTGCTGCCGAGCGTCTCGCGCCTGTGAGCAAACCGGCACGGCGCGGGCTGTCGATCTTTGCGCGGACCTTTGTGTTGCTGGCGGTGGCCTTGCTCACCGCCCAGGCGGTGGGCATCGCCCTGCTGGTGATGCGGACCCCCGTCTACGAGCCTCCGGTCCATCCGCCGGAGGTGGTGGCGCTGCTCTCCACCCGCATGCCGGCCGGGACCCAGACCCTGAAAGTGCACGAATCGGCACAAGCCCCGGTGCCGCCGACAGGCCAGGTGCGCGACCCCTTCGCCGAAATGCTGCTTGCGCACTGGCTGGACGTGCCCGAACGCCAGGTGCGGTTCTACCGCAACGCCAACGATCGTGAAGGCCCGCAGCCCGGCATGCTGCCGCCGCAGCGGTGGTCCAACCGGGACCACGCGGGCGACGGCGCTGACGGGGCGCACGAACGCCCTGGCGCGCAACCTCTACCGCCGTTTCCGGACGACTGGCCGCGCGACGGCCACCCCGCTGCGCTGCCCGGCAACGGGCTGCGCCCGGACGAGCTGCCCGGCGCCTGGGAAAGCGAGCGCCTGACCCCCGGCGTACCGCTGCTGGACGGCTTCACCGCCGCCCTGCAACAACCCGATGGCCGATGGCGCACGGTGGAATCGCCGCGTCGACGCCTCTCGGGCGAGTTCAAGACCCATGTCGTGCTGCTGTTCCTGGCCGGCCTGCTGGCCAACGTACCGCTGGCATGGTGGTTTTCGCGCGCACTGTCGGCACCGATCAAGCGCTTTGCCGAAGCTGCCGACCGCCTGGGCCGTAATCCCGATGCCGCCGCCCTGCAACGCAGCGGCCCGCCGGAAATCGTGCGCGCAGCCGATTCGTTCAACGCGATGCAGGCACGCCTGAACCGCCTGATCAACGAACGCACGCACATGGTCGCAGCGATCGCGCACGACCTGCGCACGCCGCTGGCGCGGCTGTCGTTTCGTCTGGATGGCCTGCAGCCACCGCTGCGCGACAAGGCGCTGGCCGATATCAACGAAATGAAGGCGATGATTTCCGCAGCGCTGGACTTCATCCAGAACGATCGCCATCGCGGCGAGCGCGCGCCGCTGGATCTGCGCTTGCTGGTGGAGAGCCTGGTGGACAATGCCACCGATATCGGTGCCGACGCCGAGCTGCTGCCGGGCCCGGAAATCACCCTGGACGGCGACCCGCTGGCGTTGCGCCGTGCCGTGATGAATTTGCTCGAAAACGCATTGAAATACGGCAAGCGCGCCCGTCTGCAGTTGCAGCGCGATGGCGAGGACGGCGTGCTGTGGATCGACGACGACGGCCCCGGCATCGACCCTACCCAGCGCGAACAATTGTTGCTGCCGTTCGTGCGTGGCGAGTCTTCGCGCAATCGCGATACCGGCGGCATCGGGCTGGGCTTGTCGGTGGCGCACAGCATCGTGCTGGCGCACGGCGGCGACCTGCGCCTGGACAATCGACCGCGTGGCGGATTGCGGGTGACCGTACGACTGCCCTGCATGCCCGAACGGCGCTGACGCGAGATCGAGTGCGGCCAGTCGGCGGCGCGAGCGGCAGTTGCGCTTAACCGAGCCCACGAACGCCGTTCCGGCGCCAATGGCCTTGCGCGTCTGGCTACATCGGCCGACGCGACGACTCCTGCACTGGCACTGGCACGCACCTGCTGACGGCCAACGACTGCCAGCGCCAACGCGCGCTGGCGATCGGCCAACGTGCCCTCAGTAAGCGAACTCGCGGAACACCCGGTCGATATCGCCGTTCCATGCGCCGTGATACAGCGCCAGCTTGCGCTCGGCAGCGGTGACGCCGCTTTCGGCGATCTCGGCGATGACATCCAGAAAACCGGTTTCGTCCTGCCCGTCGCGATTCAGGCGTGCGCGGCGACGCAGGCCTTCGCGCGCGATGTTGACCGCCTCCACGGCCAGATCGCGCGCGGTGCCATTGCGGAATGGCAGGCCCAACGCGTCCTTGGGCACGCCGTCGCGCAGCGCGTGCCGCTCGGTCGGGCTGAAATCCTTGACCAGGTCCCAAGCCGCATCCAGCGCGGTCTGGTCGTACAGCAGACCGACCCAGAACGCCGACAACGCGCACAACCGATCCCACGGGCCGGCATCGGCGCCGCGCATTTCCAGATACTTCTTCAATCGCACTTCCGGAAACGCGGTTGTCATGTGGTCGGACCAATCGCGCAATGTCGGCAACGCGCCCGGCAGCGCGGGCAGCTTGCCCTGCATGAAAGCGCGGAAGCTCTGCCCGCTGGCGTCGTGATACACGCCATCGCGGTAGGAAAAATACATCGGCACATCGAGCAGGTAGTCGACGTAGCGCTCGTAGCCGAACCCGTCTTCGAACACGAAATCCAGCATGCCGGTGCGATCGGCGTCGGTGTCGGTCCAGATATGCGAGCGGTAGCTCAGGTAGCCGTTCGGCTTGCCTTCGGTGAACGGCGAATCGGCAAACAACGCGGTGGCGATCGGCTGCAGCGCCAGCGAGACGCGGAACTTCTTCACCATGTCCGCTTCGGTGGCGTAATCCAGGTTGACCTGCACCGTGCAGGTGCGCGTCATCATGTCCAGGCCGAGCGCGCCGACCTTGGGCATGTAGTTCTTCATGATCTGGTAGCGGCCCTTGGGCATCCACGGCATCTGGTCGCGACGCCACTTGGGCTGGAAGCCCATGCCCAGGAAGCCGAGCTGCAACTCGCCGGCCACCTGCGCCACCTCGTCTAGATGGGTGCCGGTTTCCACGCAGGTGTGATGCAGGGTTTCCACTGCCGCGCCGGAGAGCTCCAGTTGCCCGGCCGGCTCCAGCGTCACCGATGCGCCGTCGCGCAGCAGTGCGATGGTGCGGCCGTTTTCCTGCACCGGCTCCCAGCCGAAACGGGTCAGCCCGGTCAGCAAGGCCTCGATGCCGCGTGCGCCTTCGAAGCTGGGCGCACGCAGGTCATCCAACTGGAAGCCGAACTTTTCGTGCTCGGTGCCGATCCGCCAGTCCGCACTCGGCTTCTCGCCGGAGGCCAGCACCTGGACCAGCTCCGCGCGTTCGGTGATCGGCGTTTCGGCAACGTGGCTAGGACTCGACAAGGTGTGATGCTCGCGCAAAAGGGGGAATGATCTGGGGATGGCGTGGCGCCGTCGCAAGGCCGGCACTATAGCCTGAGCGGCGTACCGCCCATATCGCCATCGGTGGTGGTGCAGCATTCCACACCTCACCACGCGGACGCCGGCGAGAACAAGACGCAACCACGCTTGCTCCGCCTTGCCCGGTTAAGTTGGCGCCGTGTCCACCTGGAGCACGCACAATGCGACCTATCCATCACGAACGCCATCGCAGCGACAACGCTGGCTGGCTGCGTGCCGCCGTGCTTGGCGCCAATGACGGCATCCTCTCGGTGGCCGGCTTGCTGGTCGGCGTGGCCAGCAGCGGTGCGGCCGCAGCGGACGTGCTTGCCACCGGCATCGCCGGCTTGGTCGCCGGCGCGATGTCGATGGCTGCCGGCGAATATGTGTCGGTGCAATCGCAGGCGGACACCGAGCGTGCCGACCTGGCGCTGGAACGGCGCGAACTCCGCGATCACCCGCAGAGCGAATTGGAAGAGCTCGCTGCGATCTACTGCCAGCGCGGGCTGGATGCTGCGCTGGCACGCCAGGTCGCCGAACAATTGACCGCCAGGGATGCACTGAGAGCACATGCACGCGACGAACTCGGCATCACCGAGAGCCTGCGCGCGCGACCGCTGCAGGCCGCGCTGGCGTCGGCCGCGGCATTCTGCTGCGGCGCGGCACTTCCGCTGCTGGCCGCGCTGCTGGCGCCGACCGCTCGCACGGCACCGGTGACCAGCCTGACCGCGTTGCTCGGTTTGGCCTTGACCGGCGCGGTAGCGGCGCGGACTGGCGGCGCCTCTGGCCTGCGCGGCGCCATCCGGGTGCTGTTCTGGGGCGCAGCGGCAATGGCCACCACCGCCGTGATCGGACACCTGTTCAACGTCCACGTCTAAGCAGCCGCGACCGTCTCACGAATCGGTTGTGTTGCTGCCTATGCGGCGACGCACTGCCTCTGGGCGATCAGCGCAATCTTGCCGTGCCCGCTCAGTGCTCGGCCGGCGGCTCGACTGTCAAACCCAGCCAAGCACCGACAATCCCGCGCAATTCGTCCACACCCTGGCGCGACTCGCCCGAGTAGGTCTGCACGGTCACGCTGTCGCCAAAGCGCGAGGTCACTTCCTTCTTGACCTTCTGCAGGGCCTGCATCTGCTGGCCACGGCCCAGCTTGTCGGCCTTGGTCAGCAAACCATGCGCGGGCAGGCCGCGTTCGGCGGCGTAACCGAGCATCTGCAGGTCGTAGTCTTTCAGCGGGTGGCGGATATCCATCACCACCACCAGCCCGCGCAAGGCTTGGCGGGTGCGGAAATAGCGGTCGATGAAGGCCTGCCAGTGCGCCTGCAGGTCCTGCGGCACCTTGGCGTAGCCGTACCCGGGCAGGTCCACCAGATACCGCTCGGGCTGGATCTGGAAGAACACCAGCTGCTGGGTGCGGCCGGGGGTCTTGGACACGCGCGCCAGCGCGTTCTGGCGGGTCAGCGCATTGAGCGCGCTGGATTTTCCGGCATTGGAGCGGCCGGCAAAGGCCACCTCGTAGCCGCCGTCGTCGGGCAATTGCCGGGCGTTGTGGGCGGACAGGTGGTAGCGGGCTTGTTCGATAAGGAGCGACATCCCCTTAGGATCGCACGTTCGAGCCTGGCAGTTTTGCTGCACTGTTCGTTGACCCTGGCGCAAAGGCGTGTCGATAATCGAAGCACGCCTGCCACTGCCAGTACCCAACGCGCGCGGGCCGGGTCCATACGGAGCTTTAGCTGATGCGCCATGCTCGTGTGCTAGTCCTCGCCGCCCTCGCCGTACCGGTCATTGCGGCCGTGGCGTTTGCGCAATCGGCAGTCACGCCGATCCCCGATCCGCCGCCGGTGCGCGTTGCGCCGCTGGAGGTGGATCTGGCCAAGACCACCTGGGGAGATGCCAAGGCCGGCCAGACCAAGGCCGCTGCCTGCGCAGCCTGCCATGGACCGGACGGCAATCCGGCAGTGGCGATGTACCCACGCATTGCCGGGCAAACCGAGCGCTACGTGGCGCATCAGGTGGCGCTGATTGCCAGCGGCGAGCGTAATACCGGGATGTCGGCGGTGATGGTGCCCTTCGTCAAGGACCTCACCGCGCAGGATATGCGCGATCTGGGCGCCTATTTCGCCACCCAGAAGGCCTCCGCCGGTGTCGCCGACGACGCGGCGATCGCCGAGGGCCCGTACCAGGGCATGAAGTTCTACGAGGTCGGCGAAAAGCTCTACCGCGGTGGCGACATCGCGCGCGGCGTGCCGGCCTGCATGGCCTGCCATGGGCCATCGGGCGGCGGCAATCCGGGCCCGGCCTATCCGCGCCTGGGCGGACAGCACGCCGAGTACGTGGCGCGGCGCCTGAAGGAATACCAGGCCGGCGCCACCCAGGAGCGCAATCCGGCGCTGTTCAATATCATGGCGCAGGTGGCGCATCCGCTGACCGAGCAGGAGATCCAGGCGTTGGCCAGCTATCTGCAAGGCCTGCATGATCGTGCCGACGACGCGGCAGCGACGCAGCCGCCTGCAGGAGCGCCTGCACGTTCGTGAGCTGATCCCTGCCGTCGCCACACCGCTTCACGACGCCGGTCCCGCGACCGGCGTCGTCGTTTACCGCTCTCCCCCTCGCCCCCACGGAGCCCGCATGAAATTGCTTTCCCGTCTGACCTTGCTGTTGATGTTCCTGTTGCCGCTGGTGGCCTGCGCCGCCGACAAGAAGGCCGTGCCGGTCGAAGGCGAGGACTACACCCTGATCGACGGCGGCCAGCCGTACGCCCCGCTGGCCGGCAAGGTCGAAGTAACCGAAGTCTTCGGCTATACCTGCCCGCACTGCGCGCATTTCGAACCGGTGCTGGAAGCCTGGGTGGCCAAGCAGCCGGCGTACGTACGCTTCACCCCGGTACCGGCGGCCTTTGGTGGCTTCTGGGACGCGTTCGCGCGCGCCTACTTCGCCGCCGATATCCTGGGCGTGGCCAAGCGCAGCCACCGCGCCATGTTCGAGGCGATCCATGAAAAGCAGACCGTGCCCACCCAGAACGTGGCGCCCGAAGAACTGGCCGCGTTCTACGCCACTTATGGAATCCCGCAGCAGCGCTTCATCGAGACCTACAAGAGCGAGGCGGTGGATGCCAAGCTCAAGGCCGCGCGCGAGTTCGCGCTGCGCAGCAAGATCCCCGGCACCCCGGCAATCATCGTCAATGGCCGTTACCTGATCGGCGCACGCAATTACCCGGACATGCTGCGGATTGCCGACTATTTGATCGCCCGCGAACACGCCGCGCCAGCCAAGCGCTGAACCGCATAACCGCCAGCGACGGCCACGCGTGGCATCATGCGCCCCGCGGCCGTCCGGCCCTTTTCTCGCCCCACGCTGGAGATCCAATCCGATGAAGACCCGCTTCGCCCTGACGCTGATGGCGCTGTTGCCGATCCTGGTCGCCTGCAAGGCGCAGGACGGTTCGTCCGACACCGCACCTGCCGCCACCACCCCAGCTGCCGAACCGGCGTCCGCGCCTGCTGCCGCTACCCCGGCCACCGATCCGGCCGCTCCGCCTGCAGTGGGCGAAAGCGCCACCACGCCGCCGCCTGCCGCGCCCAGCGCTGCCCCGCGCGCACCGAATGGCCCCGAGCCGGTCGCCGGCACCGATTATCTGGACATCGACGGTGGCCAGCCCTATCAGCAGGCCGCCGGCAAGATCGAAGTGGCCGAAGTCTTCGGCTACGTCTGCCCTGCCTGCAACGCGTTCCAGCCGCTGATCGGGCCGTGGAAGGCCGGCCTGCCGTCGGACGTGCATTTCGTCTATGTGCCGGCCATGTTCGGTGGCCCGTGGGACGACTACGGCCGCGCCTTCTATGCCGCCGAAACCCTGGGCGTGCAGGAAAAGACCCACGAAGCGCTGTACAAGGCCATCCACGTCGACCAGACCCTCAAGGGCGAGCGCGGCAAGGATTCGGTACAGGACATCGCCGCGTTCTATGCCAAGTACGGCGTGGACCAGAAGACCTTCATCGACACCATGAGCAGCTTCGGCGTCTCGGCCAAGACCAACCGCGCCAAGCAGTTCGCCACCCGCAGCAAGATCACCGGCACCCCGTCGCTGATCATCAACGGCAAGCACCTGGTCAAGGGCCAGAGCTTCCCGGACATGCTGCGCATTGCCGATCACCTGATCGCGCGCGAACGCGCCACGCTGGCCAAGTGAGGCGCGCGAACGCAACGTCGTGAACGCTTCGGACTCGCGCATCCTGCGGGTGCTGACCGCCAATATCCAGGCCGGCTCCAGCACTCGCCGTTACAGCGACTATGTGACGCGCAGCTGGTCGCACGCGTTGCCGCTGGGCAGCAAGCGCACCAGCCTGGACAGCATCGCCAAGCTGGTGGGCGAACGCGACATCGTCGGCCTGCAGGAGGCCGATCCGGGTAGCCTGCGCTCGGGTTTCACCAACCAGACCCACTATCTGGCCGAGCGCGCCGGTTTCGATTACTGGAGCCACCAACCCAACCGCCGCATGGGTGGGGTGGCCTCCAGCGCCAACGGTTTGTTGAGCAAGCTCGAACCGGTGGAAGTGCAGGACCATGCCCTGCCCGGCCGCATCGGCGGGCGCGGCATCCTGCTGGCGAAGTTCGGCGAAGGCCGCGATGGCCTGGCCGTGGCGGTGGCGCACCTGTCGCTGGGCGCCAATTCGCGCATGGCGCAGTTGGCCTTCATCGCCGAACTATTGTCCGACCATCCCAACGCGATGTTGATGGGCGATTTCAATTGCATGGCCGATCGACCGGAGATGCAATCGCTCTATCGCCATACCCGTCTGCAACCGCCCAGTTGCGAGGTGCATACCTTTCCCAGCTGGCGTCCGGACCGGGCGATCGACCACATCCTGGTCAGCGACAGCCTGGTGATCGAACATACCGAAGCGATTCCGGCCGCGTTTTCAGATCACTTGGCGGTGGGCATGGATATCCGCGTGCCAAGGCAATTGCTGCGTTAAGCAACCGGAAAAGTGACAACGGGTTCGCATTGGCGAACTCGACCGCTGCCCCCCCCTCGACACCGCCTGTGCGATAACGCAGGCGGTTTTTCGTTGGGAGCACAGCACGTGATACGCAGCGTATGAGTGCGTCGCCATGAGTGCGACAGCGCCGCAGACCTTGCCGGTACGTACCCTGCGCCCGGTGTTCGTGCTGGCTGCCACTGTCGTATGCACGTTTGCCTTGCTGGTGTCGTTGTTTCCGCTGGAATCCGGGCGTGTGCTGCTGGATGCGCAGACCTGGGCGTCGCGCAATGTCGGCTGGTACTACCTGCTGGCGATGACGCTGTATCTGGTTTTCGTTTTAGCCACGGCCCTGTCTAGCTACGGCAACATCAAGCTGGGCGCCGATCACGACGAGCCGGAATTCAGTTATCTCTCCTGGGCCGGCATGCTGTTCGCCGCTGGCATCAGCATCACGCTGTTCTTCTTCTGCGTCTCCGAGCCGCTCACGCATTATCTGCAACCACCCCAGGGTGGTACCGGCAGCGGCGAGGCGTCCGCACGCCAGGCGATGCAGGTGCTGTTCCTGCATTGGGGCCTGCATGGTTGGGGGGTGTTCGCACTGGCCGCCATGGCCCTGGCGTATTTCGCCTTCCGCCACAACCTGCCGCTGGCATTGCGCTCGGCGTTGTATCCGCTGATCGGCAAGCGCATCAACGGGCCGATCGGTTACACCGTGGATGCGCTGGGCATCGTGGCCACGGTGTTCGGCATCGGTGCGGACATGGGTTTTGGCGTGCTGCATCTCAACGCCGGGCTGAGCACCTTGTTCGATATGCCGCATACGCACTGGGTGCAGGTCGCGTTGATCGTGGCGATGATGGGCGCGGCCATCGTGGTGGCGGTCTCCGGCGTCGAAAAAGGCGTGCGCTGGATGTCGGACATCAACATGCTGCTGGCCATTGCGCTGTTGTTGTTCATGCTGTTCGCCGGCCCGACGCAGTACCTGCTCAATGCGCTGATGCAAAACCTGGGCGACTACCTGGGCAGCGTGGTCAACAAGAGTTTCGACGTGTACGCCTATGGTGGCCGTGCCGATTGGCTGGGCAACTGGACAGTGTTCTATTGGGCCTGGTGGATCGGCTGGGCACCCTTCGTCGGCCTGTTCATCGCGCGCATCTCGCGCGGCCGCACCATTCGCGAATTCGTGCTGGGAGTGTTGCTGATCCCGCTCGGGTTCACGCTGGCGTGGCTGTCGATCTTCGGCAACAGCGCGCTGGATCAGCTGCTGCATCACGGCCAGGCTGCCTGGGCGCAGCAGGCCATCGATGCGCCGCAGACAGTGTTGTATGCGTTGCTGCAGAGTTACCCCTGGAGCCGCACGGTGATCACGGTGACGGTGACGATCAGCTTCGTGTTCTTCGTGACCTCCGCCGATTCCGGCACGGTGGTGTTGTCCACGCTCTCCTCTCACGGCGGCGAACCGCACGACGATGGCCCGCGCTGGCTGCGCGTGTTCTGGGGCGTGCTCACTGCCGTGGTCACGGCAGGCTTGCTGCTGGCCGGCAGCATGGACGCACTGAAATCGGCGGTGGTGCTGGCGTCGCTGCCATTTTCCGCAGTGCTGCTGCTGATGGCCTGGGGCCTGTCGCGCGCACTTGGCGAAGAATCGCAGCGCAAACGCGCGCAGCTTTACAGCCCCAGCCCGTTGATCGGGCAATCGCGTCACCACGGCGGCTGGCGTCAGCGGCTGGGCCAGGCGATGCACTTCCCGGCGCGCGATGAGGTGTATCGCTTCATGCATGACCAGGTGCGCCCGGCCATCGAAGCGGTCACCGCACAGCTGCAGGAGGAAGGCTGGAAGGTCAGCAGCCGCATCGACGACGGCGACATGGAAATCAGCGTCGATCACGGCGAACAGCAGGGTTTCCGCTATCAAATCGTGATGCGCGGCTATCTCACTCCGTCGTTTGCCGCGCAGCGCTTCCGCAACCAGCGCTACTACCGCGCCGAGGTCTACCTGTACGAAGGCAGCCAGGACTACGACCTGGTGGGCTACAGCCGCGAACAGATCATCAACGACATCATCGATCAATACGAACGTCACCTGCAGTTTCTGCACCTCACCCGCTGAAGGTGCCTCGCTGCGGCGACCGTCCCACAGGAGGTTTGTCATGCCACGTTTCCCCGACCAGTTGCTGTATATCGGCGGCCGTTATGTTCCCGCCCGCGGCGGCCACACGTTCGAAGTGGTCAACCCCGCCACCGGCGAGGTGCTGGCCAACGTGCACAACGCCGGTGCCGACGACCTGGATGCGGCCGTCGATAGCGCGCAGGCAGGCCAGCAACACTGGGCCGCCCTGACGATGGTGGAGCGATCACGTATTTTGCTGCGTGCGGTGGCGTTGCTGCGCGAGCGCAACGACGCGTTGGCCGAGCTGGAAACGCTCAACACCGGCAAGCCGCTGAGCGAAACGCGTAGCGTGGACGTGGTCACCGGCGCCGACGTGCTGGAGTATTACGCCGGCGTTGCGCAGGCGCTGCAGGGCGCGCAGGTGCCCTTGCGCGAGGGCAGCTTCTTCTACACGCGCCACGAACCGCTGGGCGTTGTGGGTGCGATCGGCGCATGGAATTACCCCATCCAGATCGCGTTGTGGAAAGCCGCCCCCGCCCTGGCCGCCGGTAACGCGATGATCTTCAAACCCAGCGAAGTCACCCCGCTCACCGCGCTTAAACTGGCCGAAATCTTCACCGAGGCCGGCCTGCCCGATGGCGTGTTCAACGTGTTGCCCGGCTATGGTGCCAGCGTGGGCACGGCGCTCACCGAGCATCCGCAGATCGAAAAGATCAGCTTCACCGGCGGCACCGCCACCGGCCGCAAGGTGATGGCCAGCGCATCGAGTTCGTCGCTGAAGGAGGTGACCATGGAGCTGGGCGGCAAGTCGCCGCTGATCGTCTGCGCCGATGCCGACCTGGACCTGGCGGCCGACATCGCCATGATGGCCAACTTCTACAGCTCCGGGCAGGTGTGCACCAACGGCACGCGCGTGTTCGTGCCGCGCGCCTTGCGTCACGCATTCGAAGCGCGCCTGCTGGCCCGCGTGCAACGGATCCATATCGGCGACCCGCTCGATGAGCGCACCACCTTCGGTCCGCTGGTCAGCGCCGCGCATATGCAGCGCGTGCTGGAGCATATCGAACAGGGCAAGGCCGAAGGCGCGCGTCTGCTGTGCGGCGGCGAGCGCCTGCAAGACGGCGCCTTGGCGCAGGGCTATTACGTGGCGCCGACCATCTTCAGCGACTGCACCGATGTGATGACCATCGTGCGCGAGGAAATCTTCGGGCCGGTTTTAAGCCTGCTCACCTACGACGATGAAGACGAAGCGGTGACGCGCGCCAACGCCACCACGTATGGCCTGGCGGCAGGCGTGGTCACGCCGGACCTGGCGCGTGCACATCGTCTGATCCATCGCCTGGAAGCGGGCATCTGCTGGGTCAACACCTGGGGCGAGTCGCCGGCACCGATGCCGGTGGGTGGCTACAAGCAGTCGGGCGTGGGTCGCGAAAACGGCCTGGCGACCCTGCAGGCCTACACGCGCACCAAATCGGTCCAGATCGAACTGGAACGCTACGCGTCGGTGTTCTGACGGCGGGGAGCCAGCGCAGGCAAGCGCGGTCGCACCAACGCGCCGCGATCGCTCCCCGGGAGCCTACCTGCGTCAGTCCCATACGCCTTGATCGCCACCGCACCGCTACCGCATCAGGAGAACACCATGCAACGCGAATACGACTACATCATCATCGGTGCCGGCTCGGCAGGCAACGTGCTGGCGGCACGCCTGACCGAAGATCCCGGTGTGACCGTGCTGCTGCTCGAAGCCGGCGGGCCGGATTACCGCCTGGATTTCCGGACGCAGATGCCGGCCGCATTGGCGTTTCCGTTGCAGGGGCGTCGCTACAACTGGGCCTACGAAACCGAGCCGGAACCCTACATGGACAACCGGCGCATGGAATGCGGCCGCGGCAAGGGCCTGGGCGGTTCGTCGCTGATCAATGGCATGTGCTACATCCGCGGCAATGCGCTGGACTTCGATCATTGGGCCAAGCGTCCCGGCCTGGAGGACTGGAGCTACCGCGACGTCCTGCCGTACTTCCGCAAGGCAGAGACGCGCGACATCGGCGCCAACGACTATCACGGCGGCGACGGCCCGGTGAGCGTGGCAACGCCGAAGAACGACAACAACGTGTTGTTCCATGCCATGGTCGAGGCAGGGGTACAGGCAGGCTACCCGCGGACCGACGATCTCAATGGTTACCAGCAGGAAGGCTTCGGACCGATGGACCGCACGGTGACACCACGCGGGCGCCGTGCCAGCACCGCGCGCGGCTACCTGGACATGGCCAAGCCGCGCGATGGCCTGCATATCGTCACCCACGCCACCACCGACCGCATTTTGTTCGCAGGCAAGCGTGCCATCGGCGTGCATTACCTGGTGGGCAACAGCAGCGAGGGAATCGATGCGCATGCACGCCGCGAAGTGCTGGTGTGCGCCGGTGCGATCGCCTCGCCGCAGCTGCTGCAACGCTCCGGCGTGGGCGCGCCCGATCTGCTGCGCGCGCTCGATGTGCAGCTGGTGCACGACCTGCCCGGTGTCGGCCAGAACCTGCAGGATCATCTGGAGGTGTATATCCAGTATGCGTGCACCAAACCGGTCTCGCTGTATCCGGCACTGCAATGGTGGAACCAGCCGGCGATCGGCGCGGAATGGTTGTTCGCTGGCACCGGCACCGGCGCCAGCAATCAGTTCGAAGCCGGCGGCTTCATCCGCACGCGCGAGGAATTCGACTGGCCCAACATCCAGTACCACTTCCTGCCGGTGGCCATCAATTACAACGGCAGCAATGCCGTCAAGGAGCACGGCTTCCAAGCGCACGTCGGCTCGATGCGCACCCCCAGCCGCGGGCGTGTGCACGCCAAATCGCGCGACCCGCGCCAGCATCCTTCGATCCTGTTCAACTACCAATCCACCGACCAGGACTGGCAGGAATTCCGCGATGCGATCCGCATCACCCGCGAGATCATCGCGCAGCCGGCGCTAGACCCCTACCGCGGCCGCGAGATCAGCCCCAGCGCGGACTGCAAGACCGATGCGGAGCTGGACGCATTCGTCCGCTCCCGCGCAGAAACCGCCTATCACCCCTCCTGCTCGTGCGCGATGGGCACCGACGACATGGCGGTTGTCGACGGCCAGGGCCGCGTGCACGGCATGGAGGGCCTGCGCGTGATCGACGCCTCGATCATGCCGCGCATCATCACCGGCAACCTCAACGCCACCACCATCATGATTGCCGAGAAAATCGCCGACCGCATGCGCGGCCGCACCCCATTGGCGCGCAGTACCGCCGATTACTACATTGCCGGCGATACCCCTGTGCGCGGGTGACTCTTGCCTCGGTCGCGCGTGCGGTGTCCTCCCGCCTTTGGCCTCCATCGCGAACCCGTCCGTAGGCCCATTGGCCGCGTCCACGCCGCCAAAGGGCCGGCAAGCAGCCGGGACACCGCACAGACAGGCGCATGATTGCTCGGGCATCATGCGCCGATGAAGATCTATCTTGTTGGCGGCGCAGTCCGCGATGCATTGCTTGACCAGCCGGCTGGCGACCGCGACTGGGTGGTGGTCGGTGCCGATCAGGCGCAGATGGAAGCGCAGGGGTTCAAGCCGGTCGGCAAGGATTTCCCGGTGTTTCTGCACCCGCGCAGTGGCGAGGAATACGCATTGGCGCGCACCGAGCGCAAGTCCGGCCGCGGATATCGCGGCTTCGTGGTGGACGCCGACCCATCGGTGACATTGGAAGAAGACCTGCTACGCCGCGACTTCACCATCAACGCGATCGCGCGCGATGAGGAAACGGGTGAATTGTTCGATCCGTACAACGGTGCGCGTGATCTGCAGGCGCGCGTCTTGCGGCATGTCGGTCCGGCGTTCATCGAAGATCCTGTGCGCGTATTGCGTGCCGCGCGCTTCATGGCGCGGCTGGCACCGCTGGGCTTCACTGTCGCTGCTGAAACTGCGGCATTGATGCGGGACATGGCCGCCAGCGGCGAACTCGATAGCCTGGTACCGGAGCGCGTGTGGCAGGAGCTGCGGCGCGCCTTGGGCTGCGCGCAGCCCTCGGCGTTCCTGCGCACGCTGCACGACACCGATGCGCTGCGGGTCATCCTGCCGGAAGTCGATGCGCTGTACGGCGTGCCGCAGCGCGCCGAATTCCATCCAGAGGTCGACACCGGCATTCACCAGGAAATGGTCAGCGACATGGCCGCGCGTCTCGCGCCCGGCGACGCGCTGGTGGGCTTTGCTGCACTGACCCACGATCTGGGCAAGGCACTCACACCACGCCAGGAATGGCCGCGCCACGTCATGCACGAACAACGCGGCGTGGCGCCATTGCAAGCGCTGTGCGAACGCCTCAAGGTGCCGCAGGAGTATCGCCAGCTCGCCGTCACCGCCTGCCGCGAGCACTTGAACGTGCATCGCCTGGCCGAGCTGCGCGACCGTACCCTGCACGAACTGCTGCTGCGCTGCGATGCGTTTCGCCGGCCGGAACGTATCGCGCAGCTGGCACTGGTCTGCGAAGCCGACAAGCGTGGCCGTCTGGGTAGCGAAGAGGCCGCGTACCCACAAGGCGAAGAACTCAAGCGACTGCACGCCGCGGCCTTGGCAATCAACGCGCGCGACCTGGCAGCCGAGGGCCTGCAAGGCCCGCAGATCGGTGAAGCATTGGCAAAGGCACGCATTGCGGCGATTGCGGCGGCACGAAAAATCGGTGCATGATTGCATGTCGCGCACCTGTTTTCACGTGCAACGCGATGTGGGGACGCGAGCAAGGACGGAATTGCAGCAACCCGGTGCACCGAAAAGCCTGCCCATTCGACGTCAGTAATTCACCGGAAATCCGATTTCCGCCGTTGGATAAAGGCGGCTGCCCACGAGCAGCCGCCGCGGCCGGGCATCACAGCTTGAAGTTCAGGCTCAGCATGAAAGAGCGACCGTTCTTGTAGATGTAGTACGGCTGGTTCTTGTTGCCGATGTAGCTGAAGTAGGTTTCATCCAGCAGGTTGGTGGCCTCCAGCGCCACGCGCAGCCGCTCGGTGGCCTGGTAGCCCAATGACGCATCTACCTGCGTAAACGCGTCGGTCATCTGCTGCCCGTTGAGCCGGCCAATCTGGGTGAAGTATTCCGAGCGCCACCCCAGATTCACCCGTGCGCTCCACTTGCCCTGCTCGTAGTACGGGCTGATGTTGTAGGCGTTGCGGGAGTTGTAAGGCAGGCTGTAGTCGCCGTCGGTGTTGGAATCGGAATAGGTGTAGTTGGCCACCACGCCGAAGCCATTGCCGAAATTGTGCTGCAGATTGAGCGCCACACCGCGCACCTTGGCATCGCCGGCATTGGTCGGCACCGAGGTCTGGTAGGTACTCGATCCACCGGTGGCGTTATTGAAAAACACACGGTCCTGCACGGTGGTCAGGATGTAGTTGGAGATATCGCGCGAGAAGAATTCGCCACTGAGCAAGCTGCTGTCGGAGAAATACCACTCCAGCGAGGCGCCCAGGTTGGTCGACTCGTATGGGCTCAGTCCCGGATTGCCGGTCGACGCCGTCAGCGTGGTGTCGTCGGTGGCCACGTACGGCGTCATGTTGGTGTAGCGCGGCCGCGCGATGACCTTGGAGGCGGCAAACCGCAGCATCAGGTCGTCGCGCAGGTCGTAGGCAATGTTGAACGAAGGCAGCCATTTGCCGTAGCTGCTGAGAAAGTTGACCGGCGTGTAGCCGCCGCCCGGTGCATAGCTGTAGCCATCTGTCGAATCGCGCGAATGCACGTAACGCACGCCGATGTTGCCGCGGTACCGCTCGCCGGAAAAATTGCCTTGCAAAAACCATGCACGGTTCTGCTCTTGGATGCTGTAGTTGCCGGCATAGCTGATCGGCAGCCCATCGTCGCCTTCCAGTCCGCTGATATACCGGCTGATCGCACCACTGTTGATGGTCGACCAGCGTTGCATGTCGGCGCTGGTCGACAGCCCGTCCAGATAGCCCGACGGCGTGGTGCCCGGCGAGAATGCCGCCAGCGTGCTGCCATCGTTCGGGGTCCAGGTACGGCTATAGGACGATTGCCCGGTGGCGTGATTGGTGAGCTTGATGCCGGTGAGGATCTGCGTAAACGGCCCCCACTCCACCGCATGATCGAAATCCAGCTGCAGATAGCGCTCCTTGTCGTACTGCGGGCTGTGACTGGCCGATGCGTTGTTGAGCTGCATCGCTGCCGCATTGGTGGGATCGGTGCCGTAGTCCATCGCGGTACGGCGCCCATCGATGGCGTAGCTGTAGCCAGCCAGATTGCGGAACTGGATGCCGTAGATACGCTCGGCGCCGCCTTGCGAACTGGTGTAGCCCACCTGGCTGGAGGCGTTCCAGCCATCGCCATGCCAGTCGGTGCGCAAGTGGATGCTGCCGGTGCTGACCTGGCTATTGCGCAGATAGCCGTCGAGATAGGTGTTGGACTGATCGCCGAACGTACCCGAAGTGGCGATACCGTTTTCGAAGCCCAGTGCCTGCGCATCGCCCGGCGTCGAACCCCAATAGCCGTAGCGGCTCTGGTTGTAGTTGTCGAAGCTTTCCTTGACATACAAACCGGTCAGATTGAGCTCGAAATCGCTATCTGGCTTCCACTGCAGCGCTGCGCTGACACCGTCGCGCTTGCGCGTCTGCTGGAACAACGCCGTGTTGATCGAGGTCGGAAACACGCCGGTGTTGCTGCCGACCACACCTGGTGGAAACCCGGCGCCCTGCACATTGTCATAGCCGAAAATTTCGACGCCGTCGCGGCGCAGGACACGCTGCGAATGCATCACCGAGGTGAGCACGCCCAGCGTTTCGTCCTGGTTCTTCCAGCTGTACAGCGCCGAGGCGTTCGGCTTGCCTTCGTCGGAACGATCGTTGTAGCCGTAACTGACGGTCCCGGTGAGCGTATTGCGATCCAGGTCGAGCGGCTTGCGCGTATGCACGATTACGGTTCCACCGATGGAGCCCTCGTCGATGCGCGCTTCGGGCGTCTTATAGACCTCCATCAAGCCGACCACCTCCGGCGCCAGCGTGCTGTAGTTGAACGAGCGACTGTCCGGATCGTTGGGATCGCCGCCCCAACTGGTCGATGCGATGGTCTGGCCATTGAGCAGCACGCGATTGAGCGCCGGGTCGGTTCCCAGGATGCTGACTTTCTCACCCTCGCCGAACTGCCTGTCCACCGTGATACCGGACAACCGCGACAGCGATTCGGCAACATTGGTATCTGGAAACTTGCCGATGTCTTCGGCGCTGATCGCATCGACGATCGCGTCGGCGTTGCGCTTGACGTTGAGCGCCTTGCCCAGGCTGGCCTGATAACCCACCACCTTGATTTCGTCCAGGGTGGAGACCGAGGGACTGGTTTGTGATGGTGTCTGTTGTTGCGCGGGTGCGGGCTGCTCCTGCGCAACTGCGGGAAGGCTTGCGACGCAGGCCAGGCTGGCGCCACCAATGAGCAGGCGCCCGACAGCAGCGCTCAATGGTGAGCGGCGCAATAGGTTGTTGGACGCAGATAACGGAACGCAAGGGGACAACACGAACATACGGGAAAACAGCATTGCGTGGACCTCATCACTGATGTCGGATGGCAACCGCTTGGTTGCACAACGGCGCGCGACGCGCGTGCCTAGCCCGTGATCCGTCCCCTGTGCCGGATACGAGCAGCCGCCCGCATTGCATGACGACATGCGGGTAAACGCCGGACCGCTGGAACAACGGCCGGTTGTCGTCTTCTCAGACGTGGAGTAGGTATGTCTTTGCTGAGAACGTTACCAGCGAAGGTGCCTTCCGTGGGTGGCAGTGTCAACCCGCTGCTGCATACCTCTATTTTTATGCACTAAACGCCGCCTTCCCTGCAGATGTCGGGATGATGGCGTGATCGCTGTCTCACTGTCGTTGGCGTCGATGCAGACCACTGCGCCCTAGGCCCTGCTCGCACAAGGCGGCGCACCCGAATTTTGCGGCGCAAAGTATCTGCGCACGCGGCGTGTCTTGCGCATGCGAGCATCGATGATGCGCATGGAACTCGCGGAGGTTTAAGCGCTGCGCTGTCGTCCGATAGACGATCGCCAGCTGCAGGCGTGTCGGGCCAGACAACAGCCTCTCCACCGCAGGACTGGTTTCATCGTTGCCTCAGGGCGTGCACGGCGCCAGCGTCCGGCATAGTTCCGGCTGCCTGCAACAACACCTGCACATCAGGTGCTGGCGGCAACGAGCGCGTTGGTCGGGTACGCAAGGCCAAGCATGCGACATGCGCAGATTCAATGCAGGGCCCGCTGCACGCCCTGCATTTCAAAGTTCAAACACAACCCACGCACCGCATCACACAATGCGGTGCGCACGATGCATAGATCGGCCAAATCGTGTTGTCCGTGGCGCTTAATCGCGCTGCCCGGCCACCCACGTGCCCAACACCTGCACATCGTCATCCACCAGTACCAGATCGGCCTGGTAGCCGGGTGCGATGCGTCCCAGGCGTTCGCCCAGGCCAATGCATTGCGCAGGATAGGTGGAGGCCATGCGCGCGGCTTCGGCCAGGTCCACGCCCAGCCAGCGCACGCTGTTGCGCACGGCAGTGGCCATGTCCAATGCAGAGCCGGCCAGTGCACCGTCGGCATTGCGCACCACGCCATCCACGGCGGTGATGGTTTCGCCATAGAGGTCGAAACTGGCGCTGTCGCTGCCGACCATCGGCATGGCGTCGGTCACCAGCAGCAGCTTGCCACGCGGTTTGGCCGCCAACGCCACACGCAGGCTGGCCGGATGCACGTGCACGCCGTCGACGATGACGCCGCACCACACATTGGGGTCTTCCAGCGCAGCGCCCACGGCATTGGGTTCGCGCCCGGCCAGTTGCGACATCGCGTTGTACACGTGCGTGAAGCCGCTGACGCCGGCGGCAATGCCATCGCGGGCCTGCTCGTAGGTGGCCGCAGTGTGGCCGGCAAACACGATTGCGCCGCCAGACACGAACGCGCGGATGTCCTCCACCGGCACGCGCTCGGGGGCGAGCGTGATCAGGGTGACGCCGTTGTCCAATGAGGTATCGACAGCAATCTCGTGCGCGTCCGGCACCCGGAACTTGTCTGCGTCGTGCGTGCCCTTGCGCGCAGGACTCAGGTACGGGCCCTCCAGATGGATGCCAAGCACGCCGGGCACGCCTTGTGCGATGGCCTGGCGCGTGGCATCGATCGCTTCGGCCATCACCTGCGCGGTGTCGCTGATCAAGGTCGGCAGCATGCCGGTGGTGCCGAAACGACGATGCGCGGCCGCAATGGTGGCCAGCGCCTGCGGGTCGCGTGCGTTGTTGAACAACACGCCGCCACCGCCGTTGACCTGGATATCGATGAAACCCGGCAGCAAGGTGGCGCCGCCCAGATCCACGCGCGTGTGCGCCTGCGCAACACGCGCATCGTCGGCCGGCACGATCGCCTGGATCTGCGTGCCAGCCAGTACCACGACCAGGCCATCCTGCAATCCGTTGTCGGTGAGCACGCGTGCATTGCACAGTGCCTGAGTCGCGAGAGCATGCATGATCAGACGGTTTCCGTGACCTTGTTCAGATGCGGCGGAAGATCGGGATTGTTGCCGCGCTGCAGCGCCAGTGCATTGATCGCGCGATAGAAGCTCTGCACGGTCAGCAGCGGCGCGCAGGCCGGGTGCGCGGCGTCTGCCAGCGGTAAATCGCCACCGGGCGCAGCCAGCCACACCTGCGCGCCACGCGCACGGAATTCTTCGGCCAGTGCGCGGGTACCGGCGCCGGTTTCGTCGGGCTGTGCGAACACCAGCACCGGGAAGCCCGGCCCCACCAGGGCCATCGGCCCGTGCTTGACCTCGGCCGAGCTGTAGGCTTCGGCGTGCAGGCCGCAGGTTTCCTTGAACTTCAAAGCTGCTTCCTGCGCTGCGCCCAGGCCCAGCCCGCGGCCGAGCACGAACAGGTTGTGCGCAGGCACCAGGCCAGCAGTGAGCGCCGACCAATCGGCCTGCCACGCGCTGCGCAACTGCTGCGGCAAGGCATCGAGCGCGGCCAGCAAGGCCGGGTCGTTTTTCCACACAGCGCCCAGATGCAGCACCGCGGCCAGCGAGGCGAGATAACTCTTGGTGGCGGCCACGCTTGTTTCCGGGCCTGCGCCCAGCGGAATCACCACCTCGGCCAGTTGCGCCAGCGGCGAATCTTCCACGTTGACCAGGGCGACCACGCGCGCGCCGGCAGCCTTGGCGGCTTCGGCATTGCGCAGCAGATCCGGGCTCTTGCCCGATTGCGAAATCACGATATACAGCGCGCCACGCAGCTGCAGCGGCACCGCGTAGACCGAGCCCACCGATGGCGACGCAGATGCGGTGACGATGCCGAGCTGGGTTTCGAACAGGTACTTGGCATAGGTGGCCGCATGATCGGAGCTACCGCGCGCGCAGGTCACCACGAACGGCGGCGGGGTCTGGCGCAGCGACTGCGCAAGCGCGGCGATGGTGTCGGCATCACGCGCGAACTGTGCAGCCACCACATCGGCGGTCTGCGCCGCTTCGCGGAACATCAAGGTCTCGGTTTCGGAGGGAAGGCTCATCGTGGCTCAGGCAGATTCAGGAGGAAGGGGTTTGCCGGTGGACGCAGGCGCCGGCGCGGTGGAGCCGCGCACCACCAATTGCGGCACGAAGCCGCGGCTCTGCAATTGCGCCGGTTGGTCGTCGTAGGCGTCGCTGCGCAGCTGGCTGATCAACAAGCGTGCGGCATGCCGCGCGATGTCGTCGGTGGCCTGCTTGGCGGTGGTCAATGCCGGCCACGACTGGCGCGAGAACGGGCTGTCTTCGAACCCGGCGATCGACAATTGATATGGCACG
Source organism: Xanthomonas sp. NCPPB 3569 (assembly GCF_041475645.2). Lineage (NCBI taxonomy): Bacteria > Pseudomonadati > Pseudomonadota > Gammaproteobacteria > Lysobacterales > Lysobacteraceae > Xanthomonas > Xanthomonas sp. NCPPB 3569. Next base: position 968,623 of record NZ_CM192969.1, on the reverse strand, counting down.
TTCATGCCGGTGGACTTGGCTGCGGCCAGCACGCCTGCCGCGATTTCGTCATTGCTGCCGAAGATGGCGGTGGGCGGCTCGCGCAACGACAACAGCCGGCGTGCGCCACGGAAGCCATCGTCGAAGGTGTAGTCGCCGGGAATCACCAGGTGCTTGTCCAGGCTGATGCCGTAATCCTTCAACGCCGCTTCATAGCCGGCGTAACGCTCGCCGCTGGAGCGATGTTGCGGGCCGCCCCACAGGAAGCCGATGCGTTGATGGCCGAGCTGGATCAGGTGCTCGGTGATTTCATAGGCGGCGTCGCGGTCGTCGATATACACGCACGGGCCGTCGCCGGGGTCGTCGGTGGAGGCGATGATGCGCACGCTCTTGATGCCGCGCGCGGCCAGGCCGGCCAGCAACTCCGGCCGTTCGGACATCGGCGCGGTCAATACCACGCCGGCCAGGCGCGAGCGCTGCACCCATTCGGCCAGTTCTTCGGCCAGCAACGGCGAGGTGGAATCGCAGGGATGGATCTGCAGGCCGAAGCCGGTTTCCCGGCACGCCGCCAGCACGCCGTTCTGGATGCCGATAATGTGGTACGGGTTGGGATTGTCGTATACCAGGCCGATCACGAACGGCGTGCCGCTACGCAGGTTGCGCGCGGACGGGTCGGGTTCGTAGTCGAGATCGGCGATGGCGCGCAGCACGCGTGCGCGCGTGGCCTGCATCACCGACGGCTCGTTGTTGATCACCCGCGACACGGTCTTCAACGAGACCTTGGCGCGTTCGGCGACATCTTTGATGGTGGGCCTGCGCATGGATGTACCTTGTCCGTCGGAACGCATCATGCCGCCGCGATCACTTGGCCTGGGCCGGCAGGCCCACGCGATGACCGCGCAGCGAATAGAACAGGATGTACAGATAGCACGGCACCATCAGCGCAGCGAACACGACCTGGAAGTCGTAATGCTGCTTGAGGATGGCGAACAGCTGCGGAATGATCGCGCCGCCGGCAATGCCCATCACCAACAGGGCCGAGCCGATTTCGGTGAAGCGCCCCAGTCCGCGAATGGCCAGCGGAAAGATCGCCGGCCACATCATCGCGTTGGCAAAGCCGAGCGCGGCCACGAAGCCCACCGACACATAATTTTCGGTGAACAAGGCACCCAGCGAGAACAGCACACCCAGCACCGCCGAGACGCTCAGATAACGGGCCTGCGAGATCACGCGCGGAATCAGTACCAGGCCGGCGATATAGCCCAGCAACATCGCGCCCAATGTGTAGGAGGTGAAGATCTTGGTGCTGTCCAACGGGAGACTGAAACCGTGCCCGTAGGTACCGATGGCATCGCCGGCCATCACTTCCACGCCCACGTAGACGAACAGGCAAAGCACGCCCAGCCACAGGTGCGGGAACTGGAAGATGCTGGATTTCTCCACGCCACCGCTCGCGCCCGGCGTGGCATTGGCTTCGGAGGGCTTGAGCTCGGGCAGCGGCGAGAACAGCACGCCGATGGCCAGCAGCAACAGCACACCGGACATCACCAGATACGGCGCGTGAATCTTGGCGGCGAAGGCGGTGAGCAAGCTTTCCTTGGTTGCCGCATCGGCGCTGGCCACCTGCGCGGACAGGTCACCAATGCCGTGCAACACCAGCGAGCCGATCAGGATCGGCGCCAGGATGCCGGCAATCTTGTTGCAGATGCCCATCAAGGCAATACGGCGCGCGGCGCTTTCGATCGGCCCGAGAATGCTGATGTACGGGTTGATCGCCGTCTGCAGCAGGGCCAGGCCGCTGCCGATGACAAACAGGCCGCCCAGCGCGCCCGGATACCAGCGCTGCGTGGCGAACTGGCCGAAGCCTGCTGCGCCCACAGCCATCACCACCAGGCTCAGCGCCAGGCCTTTCTTCATGCCGGTGCGTTTGAGAATCCACGACGAGGGCAAGGCCAGAAAGAAGTACGACAGGTAGAACACCATCAGCACCAGGAACGCGTTGACCTCGTTGAGATCGAACGCCAGGCGCACGAAGGTGATCAGCGGCCCGTTAATCCAGGTGAAAAAGCCGATGATGAAGAACAGCACGCCGACGATGGCGATCGAGACAACGGGATTTGCGGGCCTGGCGGTAGTCATGGATCGGCTGGCTCTGAGGTTGTCGTAAGGAATGCCGTTGGCATCAGCGGCGCAGTTCGGCGACGAAATCGTAGAAATCGTTGTGGCAATAGGTGTCGGTCAATTCGATCGCACTGCCATCGCGGGCATAGCCCACGCGCACCACATGCAAAATCGCCTCGCCGGTCTTCATGCGCAGGTGTTCGGCCAACCGTGCGGGCAGATTGATGGCGCGGAAGTACTGCAGTGCGCGCACCACCGGCGTGCCCTGCGCATCGAGATAGCTGTAGAGCGAATCGCCGATCTGCTGCGGGTCGGCGACGATGCGTTTCGGCAGCACCGCGTGCTCGTAGGCCATGACGCGGTCGTCGGCGCTGCGCAGACGCGTCAGCGAGGCCACCGCCGCATCCGGCGACAAGCCCAGCCGCAAGATCTCTTCACCATGCGCCGGGCGCAGCCGCCGCTCCAGCCAGCGCGTGCCGGGTTCATAGCCCTTGATGCGCAGCGTCTCGCTGAAACTGGTCAGGCCGCTGAGCTGATGCTGGATCTGGGTGGTGACGAAGGTGCCGGCGCCCTGCCGGCGCGAGACCAAGCCTTGTTCGACCAGCACATCCACCGCCTGGCGCAGGGTCACCCGCGAGATCTGCAGCCGTTCGCACAGCTGGCGCTCGGCCGGCAGCGCCTCGCCGGCCTTCCACTGCCCGCCGCGAATGGCATCGCTGAGCTTGGCGGCCAGTTGCAGGTACAGCGGCGTCGGCGCGGAAGCCTCCAGCGCCAGCGCGTCCATCCTGGGGTCGTCGTCCGTCCTGGCATTGGTTCTGGGTCTGGCCACTGCCTGTCCTCCGGACCGACTTGGATTTGTTAGGTCCAATATAGTACCAATTCGTCCCGCGTGCATCAGGCCCCGGGCGCCCCCCGAATGCACCCGATCGGGCGAGGCATAGGGCTGCGGCGGATCGGCTGCACTCCCCTGGCCGGCGCCGTGCAGGCCCGCCAGAGCTGATGCGCAGGTTGCGTGGGCGCTGACGAATGCCGCGATCACTCGACACCGCGCCATGGCGAAACGTTTTCCGGCGGATGCCCCGGCGTGCTGCTTGGATCGGCCGCGATGGATGCGCCAGCGGCGCCGCATGCACGCGCATGGTGCAGGGAAACCGGCGCTACGGCGCGCAGCCAGCGATGGCGCTAATTGCGCAATTGACCGTGGTCGTTGCGCACCAACCCGCGCTCCGGTGTGGCAGCGAAGCCCAGCAACTGCAGGCCGACGCCCAACACCGCGTCCTGCGCCGGATCGACGCGCGACTGCAGCTGCCAGCGTCCGTCGGGCCAGAGTTGCAGCTGTGCTTCGGCCTGCACGCCGGCGGGCAGTGCGGTATCGGGCACCAAAGTCAGCACGGCGATGTGGTCCACACACGCCGGCTGCCCGGACAAGCGCAGCGGCGACAGACCGGGCAGCTCGCCCGCGCCGCTAGCCAGCACTTGCAGACTGACCCGCCCGTGCGCCCGCACACAGCCGGTGGCATCGAATAGCAGATCCATCTGCTGCAACTGCAACGCCAGATCGATCAGCGCCACGCCACCCGGCTGACGCACCAGCAGTTGGCCCTGTGCATTGCGCATGCCGCGTTGCGCGCCATCCACCAACAGCAGTTGCAACTGTGTGGACTGCAATTGCACCTGACGTTCGCCACGCACCAGCGGCCAGACCCGCGGCCGCACCGCCACATCGCCGAACGCGACGCCTTGCCATTGCACCTGCCGCAACGTGCCGGCCCAGATCGGGCCCTCCACGTCCAGCACCGAAAACGGCAGCCCCTCGCGTGGCAGCACCAGGCGCAACGGGACAAACGCCAGCAGCGCGACACCCGCCATCGACAGCAAGAGCAAGGCCCAACGCATGCGAGTCACGGTCCCGATTCCGCAAACCCGCAGCGTACGCGGAGTTGGCCCTGCTCGCGTGCCACGCGCAGGTGGGTCGGCGCCAGGCCGTGCGCCTGTCGCAATCGCTCAAGCCAGCCGAACAGCGTGGCGGCGCTGACGGCATCGATCTGCACCTCCACCCCGCCCGCGGCACTGCGCTGTTGGGAGGTGATGTCGACGCCGGCATCGCGTGCGCTGCTTGCGATGATCTCGGCCAAGGCCGCTGGGCCCGGTGCGGCAGCGCGTCCGGTCGATGCTGCCTGCGCAGATGCATCGAGCACCAGCTGCGCAGCGTCGGCATAGCGCGCCCAAGCCCGGTCATGCCAGTGGCGCAATGGCATGTAGAGCGCGTACCAACCCACGAAGGCCGCCAATGCCGCGCACATCACGCCCAGCATGCGCCGCTCTCGCGGCGCCCGCGCCTGCCACCAGTGCGTGCCGCGTTGCACAGCTGCCTTCATCGCAACGGCTCCAACGCAAACGGTGTCCGCATGCGACCGTCTTCGACCTGGCTGCTGCCCGGATCCAACTGCCAGCCGGCATCCGCAAGCCGCGCCGAGAGCTGTTGCAGGCTGGCGTCATCGGTGTGCAGCAAGGTGGCACGCAACGGCTGTGCGGCGTTGTAGTCCAGCTGATCCAGTTCTGCCGCTGGAAGGGCATCGACTGCGGCGAACAAGGTGCTCAGTTGCACCGCCAGGCGATCGGTCGCCGTGCGGGCCTGCCGACGCGCCTGCAATGCGGCGGGCACCGCCGCTGCATCGCGCACACCCAACTGCGTGGCGGCGCGCGTTTGCAGTACACGCGCACCGATCTCGTAGCGCAATGTCTGCGCCAGCAAAAGCAGTGCCGGCGAGAGCAGCACCAGTGCGGCCAACACCGCCAGACGGCGCGGAGCGCGCTTTTGCTCAGCAGCGGCCTTGTTCGCGAACCGGTGCTGCAGAAGATTGATCGGCACGTGGGCAGCGTTGCGCGCAAAGCAGGCAATGGACTGCGTCGGATCGGGCACCGGCAGCACGGCCGGCACACCATCGCCCAGCAGCAGACGCGCCGCCTCTGGCTCCAGGCTGCAGGCCAGCTGTACGCCGCGGATCAGCCAACGGCCATCCCAGTGCATCAGCGCGACCGTTGCATCGGCACCGGGCTCCAGCAGCAGGCAATCCGGCACCACCGCATCGGGAACACAGCCCAATTGCGTTGCGCGCGCCAGCCAGTGTTGCATCACCACGCTGTCCACTGCGGCAACCAGGCGCGTGCCATCAGCCTCCGCGCCAGCGGCAATCACCACATGCAAGGCCTGCGCGTCGACAGCCAGATGCTCGGCCAAATGCAGGCGCGCAGCAGCCCGTGATTGCGCCATGCTACGGCCAGGCAAACTCAACCAGCGCAGGTGCACATCCACACCCGGTACCACCAGGAGGGTACGCGCGGATGGCTCAGGCGGCGTCGTGGCCCGCTTCACCGATTGCACCTGCCCCTGCGCATCCACACGTACCGCAGTGGATTGAGCACCAGCATCGGTTGGCAGCAACAACAAGGTGGTGGTCATTGATCAGAACTCCATTGGCGCGCGACCAGCCGGACCCGGCCGGCCGTTTCCTGTTGCAGCAATGCTTCCAGCATGACCTGCGCGCCGGCATGGTCGACCTGGCTGTAGAGGGAGAAGTAGCGGGTGCGCAGTTCGAGCTGTTCCAGCACCGCATTGGACAGCCCGGCCTGCATCAGTGCCGGCTGGCTGAGAAACATCCTGATGTCGCGCCATCCTCCGGCCGGCCGCGCAGCAATGATGCGCCGCGCGGCCGGCAGCTCCAGCGCTCCTTCGGTCAACGCCACCAGCACCGGCGCATCGTCCAGGCGCAGCGTGTTGATATTGATCGGCGACAAGCGGCCCTCCGGCAATGCGCAGACATACGGCTGCAGTTGTGCGATCAGTTGCGGCGTATAGCCGTCGATGGCGCGCAGTTCGCTGACGCCCGCGAGCAAGGTGGCACCGGTACGCCGTGGCGCGGCGGCCTGCAGGTAACGGTCGTCTTCGGCGCCGTGCGCGCCCGGCTGTGTGTCGGAGTCGATCCAGTCAACCAATGCGTCGGTCAGCGCAAGCGCCTGTTGCGGGGCGATGCCCAACACCTCGAGCAATGCACGATATTGGCGTACACCCTCGTCGCTACGCTGCCATTGTTCGGGTGCACCAACCACCACGCTGTTGAGATTGAAGCAACCGCCGCGATCGCGCAGGCGCACGCTCACCGCGCCGTCGTCCAACGGAAAGCGGATCGGCTGGTCGTTCCAGCCGCCGTCCAGCGTCGTGCGCAGCGGATCCCGTTTGGACAGTGCCTGCAAGCGTTGCCGCGCAACGGCCTCGCTGCCCAGCGCGTACCACTGCGCTTGCGTCATCGCCTGGCCATTGCCGCTGCGGCGCAGACCAAAGCGCAGGTCTTCCAGCACGGTCGCCATCAGCAAGGTCATCACGGCGACCAGCAGCAATACTGTGAGCAAGGCCACGCCGCGTTGCCTGGCAGGTGCGTGCAGTGCCATCACGTGCGCCCTTCCGGCAACAGGAACAGTTGGCGCACGCGCCCCCAGTGCTCCAGGTCCAGCTCCAGCGCGATTGCATCCGGCAACGCTTCAAGCCCGCCGCTCCAGCCATCGCTCCATTGCGCCCGGTAATGGAATGCCACCGCCGCCGAACGCACGCCGCGCAACAGCACCTGCGGCGTGCCAGTTGCCGCGCCGTCGAGCGCAGGGCGTGCGCTGCGCTCCAGCCGCCCCTCCACGACCCGGTATTCCACGTATTGCAGCGACGCACGCGGCGCCTGGTCCGGATTGCTCCAGCCACGTCGCACAAACCCGAACAACGGCCCGTACGTTCCAGGCGCACTGGCGACAAATGCACTGCGTGCGGCGCTGCCCTCGCTGTTGCGCGTGCGGCGCACGGCAGCCTGCTGCAGGTCGCTGCGCAGCAGGCCATGGGCCAATTGCAAGTCGCGAATCTGCTGCAGCCGCGCACGCACGGCATCGCGCTGGTCGATGCTCTGCCGCATCACCATCACCGCGGCTGCGGCCACCAGTGCGAACACCGCCAGCGCCACCAGCAATTCGATCAAAGTGAAGCCGCGCGTGCGCTGTTTGCGGATCATTCGGCGCTCCGCAGGATAGTCAGACTCGCAACTTCCTGCGCCTGGCCTGCGGCGCGCACGCGCACCTGGATTTGCAACAAGCCCGCAGCGCCAGCCGGCGTCGACTGGCGTTGCCATTCCCAGCTGCGCCCGCCGAGCACCACCTGCCCGTGCGCAGGCGCGCCAATCGCGGCAGCCGGCGCCAGCGTCGCCTCGATCGCCTGATTCTCGGCCACCACCGCGGCCAACGCACGCTCCTCCAGCACCACGGCGGTGCGGGTACTCTCGCCGGAAAGGTTCAACAGGCCAACCGCCGCCATGGCGAAGATCGCCAGCGCGACGATCAGTTCGAGCAGCGAGAATCCACCTGATGCGCGTGCGTCAGCGAGATGGCGCATCAACCTGCACCACGCCTGCGGCATCGACCACGACCTGTACCTGTTGGCGGCCGTCGCCCAACGCGATGCGCTGCGGTGTGGCCGCACCGGTGGGGTCGAAGCGCACACTCACGCGTCTGCTGTCGGCGGGCAGCTGCGCCTGGATGCCCTGCGGCCAACGCATCGCGGCAAATGGCGCTTGATCCAAGGCAATCCACTGCTGCTGCGCCTGGCGACGGAAACCATAACCGCCGGCATCGATGCCGACCTCCACCATGCGCAAACTCAGGATCGCTTCGTCGCGTGCATGTATCAGTGCGCTGGCCAGCGTGTCGGCATGATCGTGCAGATCGTGCCGCGTATCCGGCAAGGTCATCACCACCAAGGTGCTGGCCAGCGCGGCAATGACCAGCACGGCAAGCATCTCCAGCAAGGTGAAGCCACGCGCGCAGCGGTTTGCCACGCGCATCTGCAGGCGCGGGGAACACTGCCCTGGAGGGCCCAGCATTGCGGACACGGCCGGCACTCAGCGCCAGTTGCCGATATCGGCATTGTCGGCGTCGCCACCTTCGGCACCGCCTGCGCCAAACGAGTAAACGTCGAAGCCGCCCTGGCGGCCCGGGCGCCGGTACTGGTATGCATGCCCCCATGGGTCTTCCGGCAGCCGGCGGATATAGCCGCCCTGCCGGTAGCGTTCCGGCCGCGTCAATCCGCTCGGCGGGTTGAGCAAGGCTTGCAGCCCTTGTTCGGTGCTTGGGTAGCTGAGGTTGTCCAGGCGATAGGTTTCCAGCGCCTGCTCCAGTACCGCGACGTCGGCGCGGGCTTTTTCCACCATCGCGCGATCCTGGCTGGGCATCACATTGATCATCACCACGGTGGCGAGCAGGCCGATGATCACGATGACCACCATCAGTTCGACCAGGGTGAAGCCACGCGTGCGACGACGTGCCGTCAGCGAGCGAACGCGTGCACGAGGGTGGATGTACTGCATGACGATCTCCAAGATGAGAGGCCGCGCTCAGCCAAGCGCGAGGGTATTGAATTGCAGGATGGGAAGAAGGATCGACAACACGATCACCGCCACCACGCCGCCGAGCAGCACGATGATGGCCGGCTCCAACAGGCTCATCGCGGCGGCGGTAAAGGCCTCGAATTCGCGTTCCAGGTAATCAGCGGCACGCTCCAGCATCGGCGCCAGGCGTCCGCTATTCTCGCCGCTGGAGGCCATGTACAGCAGCGTTGGCGGAAACACCCCCGCACGCTTCATGGCCGCGGCCAGGCTGCCGCCTTCGCGGATCGCGGTGACCATGCTATCGGTGGCCAGGCGTAGTGCGCGGTTGTCCACGGTGCGTGCGGCAATCATCAGCCCCTCCATCAACGGCAAGCCGCTGTTGACCATGATCGCCAGGGTGCGCGCCATGCGCGCGGCGTGCAGATCGCGAATCAGCCGGCCCAGCAGCGGCGCACGCAAGAGCGCCCGGTCCGCGGCCAGGCGCAGCGCAGGGCGCTGGAGCAGCCGTGCCGTTGCAACCAGCGCCACCACCAGTGCAACCAGCAACGGGATGCCTGCGTGCAGCAGAAACTGCGACACGCCGATGACCGCGCGCGTCAGCCACGGCAACGCGCGGCCCATCGAATCGAACTGGTCCACCACCTTGGGCACCACGAAGGTCATCAGTACGATCACCACCGCACCGGCCGTCACTGCCAGCGCCGCCGGATACACCAATGCAGACTGTAATTTGCTGCGCACTTGCGCCTGACGTTCGAGCAGATCGGCCAGTCGTTCCAGCACCTGCGGCAACGCACCCGCGCTTTCGCCGGCAGCCACCATCGCGCGATACAACGCGGGGAACGCCTTGCCCTGGCGTGCCATCGCATCGGATAGTCGAAATCCTTCGACCACCAATGCATGCGTCCGGCTGGTGACCCGACGCACGCCGCGGCGTTCGGATTGGGTGCCGATGGTGCGCAAGGCCTCTTCCAGCGGTGCGGTCTCCACCAGCGTGGCGAGCTGGCGGGTGAACAGCACCAGATCCTTGCCGCTGAAGCGCGCTGCGCGCCCAGACGTGCTGGCGGTCGCGGCCGCAGCCTCCACACGCACCGGCACCCATTGCCGTTGTTCCAGCTGCGCACGTGCGCCGTGCACGCTGTCGGCACTGATGACGCCGTGCCGGTTGCGCCCGTGCAGATCGAGCACGGTGTAATCAAACTGCGGCATACGCGTCTTCCTGTTGGCGGGTGACGCGCAGCGCTTCTTCCAGCGTGGTCAGGCCCTGCAGCACCGCCGCGCGTGCCGCATCGGCCAGCCGCGGTGCGCGCGCGAAGGCCACCGCAGCCAATGCATCTTCGTCGGCGTTGCCGCCGATCAGGCGGCGCATCGCATCGTCCACGGCAATGGCTTCGTAGATGCCCACGCGCCCGACATATCCGCTGTGGTGGCAGGCGTTGCAGCCCACCGCTGTGTAGATCGCCGCATCGGCCGGCGCTTCCAACAGGTGGGCCGTTCCGGCGTCGATCGGCCGTGCACTGCGACATTGCGTGCACAAGCGCCGCACCAGCCGCTGCGCCAGAATCAGTCGCAGACTGGAAGCCAGCAAGAACGGCTCGATTCCCATATCGCGCAACCGCGTGACTGCGCCCACCGCATCGTTGGTGTGCACGGTGGAAAGCACCAGATGGCCGGTGAGGCTGGCCTGTACCGCAATCTGCGCGGTCTCGGTGTCGCGGATCTCGCCGATCATCACCACGTCCGGGTCCTGGCGCAGGATCGCGCGCAGGCCGGCGGCGAAGGTCATGCCGACACGTGCGTTGACCTGGGTCTGGCCGACACCGTCGATGGCGTATTCCACCGGGTCTTCCACGGTGAGGATATTGCGCGAGCCATCGTTGAGTAGGCTCAGCGCCGCGTACAAGGTCGTGGTCTTGCCAGAGCCGGTGGGGCCGGTGACCAGCACGATGCCATTGGGCACCTGCAATGCACGCTGCACGGTGTGCATCGCCGCAGCTGGCATGCCCAGCTGCGCCAGCGACAGCGTGCCCTGCTCCTTATCCAGGATACGCAGCACCACCCGTTCGCTGCCGCGCGTGGGCAACGTGGACACCCGCACGTCCAGTGCCTTGGCCCCCATCACCAGCGACACGCGCCCATCCTGCGGGATGCGCTTTTCGGCAATATCCAGCCGCGCCATCACCTTGACGCGCGACACCAGCAGCGGTGCGATGCGTCCGGGCAGCGTGGCCGCCTCGCGCATCACGCCATCCACGCGCAGGCGCACGCGCAAGCGCGATTCGTAGGATTCCAGATGCACGTCGGATGCACCCAGCCGTGCGGCCTCGGCGATGATGCCGTTGATCAGGCGGATGATCGGCGCATCGTCCTGGCTGTCGAGCAGATCGGCGGTGGGGATGTCGTCGATCAACGAATCCAGGCTGCCATGCAGATCCAGCGCTTCCACCTGCACGCCTTGCTCCAGCCCGGCATCGGCGTAGATCTCCGACACATGCCGGTCGAACACCGACGGCGCCAGCGTGCGCACCTGCAACGGCATGCCCAACGCGCGGCGCAACTCGATCAGGGCCTGCACATCGCCACCTTCGCGCAAACCGATTTGCGCGGTGGTGTCGCTGCCAAGCAACACTACGCCGTGACGCTTGGCGAAGGCATAGGAAATGCTGGCACGGGCGGCACTCATGGCATCAACGCTGCACGGGACGCGCGCCGGGCGCAGGTGGCGTTGCAGTTGCCGGGACACCTGACGACGGACCGGCCGGCAGCTGCGGCGGCTGCGCACGCAGGTAGTCGCGTACCAGGGCATCCAGCGCCGCTTCCGGATCGCCATCGGCCAGCTGACGCTCGCGCAGGTAGTTGTAGCGCGGCGCGGTCATGCGCTGGGCATCGGCTGCATCGCGAATGATGGTGGGGCGAATGAACACCATTAAATTGGTTTTGTCGCGGTTGCGCGACCTGTGCCGGAACAACGCGCCCAGGCCGGGCACATCGCCAAGTAACGGCACCTTTTCCACGGTCTGGCGGTCGTTCTGGTCGAGCAGGCCGCCAAGCGCGACGATGGCGCCGTTTTCCACCACCACGCGTGTTTCGATCTGGCGCTTGTTGAACACCAGCTCCGACGACTGCGCGCTGACCGGCCCGGCAATCGCCGAGACTTCCTGCTTGATCGCCAGCGTGATGCCGCCGGCGGTGTTGATCTGCGGGCGCACTTCCAGCTCCACGCCCACATCTTGGCGCTGGATGGTGCGGAATGGGTTGTCGTTGGCCGCGCCGAGCACTTCGCCGGTGGTGATCGGCACCTCCTGGCCTACCAGGATGCGCGCCTGCTCGTTGTCCAGCGTCATGATCGAGGGCGTGGACAACAGGTTGGAGCCTGTGTCGCTCTTGACCGCATCGATGATCATGCCGAACACCGCATCGTCGCTTTGCCCGGCCAGGCCGATCAAGCCGCCACTCAAGCCCAGCAACGATTGCGCAGCCACGTTGCGCGCCTGTTCCAGCACCGAATCGTCGTCGGCATTGCCGCTGTGCGTGCCAGCTGCCGCCGCTGCCAGCGGCACGATGCCTGGCGCCGCGCCGCTGTATTGCGTGGCGAGCAAGGGCACCGTGCCATTGCGGCCAGCCAGCAGCAGCTGCACGCCCAGGCGCTTGGCGGCGGTGTCTGAAATCTCCACCACGATCGCTTCGACCAATACCTGCTCGCGATGCACATCCAGCTGCCGGATCACATCCATCAAGGCGCGCTGGGTTTCCGGATCGGCATTGATGATCAACGCATTGGAGCCTGGGTAGCGCACGATCACCGGGCGCTTGCCTGCCGCCGGCGCGATCACCTGCGTCTGCGCCGCGCCGCTCGCGGCTGCCACATCCACTGCATTGGTACGTGTGTCTTGCCCGGCCTGCGCCTCGTTGCCTGGCGCCTGCCCGACCAGCTGCTGCAGCACCGGCAACAATTGCTCCGCGCTGGCGTGCTGCAGGCGCACCACGCTGACGTCGCCGCGGCGCTCGGCGCGCCCGTCCAGATCGACTGCGGTGCGCACCACGCGCTGCACCAGTGCGGGGTCGCCACGCACGATCAAGGAATTGCTGCTTTCCACCGGCAACACCGACAACACATTGCTGCGCTCGCCGCCTTGCCCAAACAGCGAGGTCAAGGTGCGCGCCAGTTCCTGCGCCGAGCTATTGCGCAGCGTCACCGTATCGATGGCCGCACGGTCGGTGTCGATCTGCGCCACCAGCGTGCGGATGCGTCGCAGATTATCGGCGTAGTCGGCAATCAACAGGCTGTTACCTTGCGGCATCGCCATGATCACGCCACCGCGCCCGATCAGCGGCTTGAGGATTTCTGCCGCGCTGCGTGCGTCCACGCGCTGCAGGGTGAAGACCTGCGTGGCAAATCCCAGGTTGCCGTTGGCCGCGCTACCCGGCTGCTGCGCGGCGGTGTCGTCGGGAATGATGCGGTAGGTCGATGGCCCGCTGGATACCGCAATCAATCCATTGGCACGCAACACGGCCAGCAGCATGCCCAGCAGATCGGCTTCGGACATCGCCTGCGCGCGCGCCACGTTGACCGAGCCCTGCACACGCGTGTCCACGATGAAGGTAATGCCAGTGGCGCGCGAGACGTCCTGGATGAAAGCGCGCAGGTCCACGTCCTGCAGTCGCACTGCCGGCGCATCGGCAGCATGCAGTGCGGTCATCGGCACCGCGGGTAGCGCGAACAACAACGCGGCCGAGAGCAGCCAGAGCGGGCGAACAGCAGTCATTGCGGGCGCTTCAAGGTCATGGTGTGGGTCTGGCCGTCGCGGCGGTAGGTCAGCGTGGCGCTCTGGCCATCGCGCAATTCGTCCTGCAACTCGCGCAGATGTTCTGCATCGAGCGTGCGGCCATTGATCTGGGTGAGCACATCGCCCGGCGCCAAGCCGGCCTGACGCAGCAGCGCGCCATCGCCGCGCGGCATGATGGTGAAACCGCCGCCATCGGCGCTGGCGCGCAGGCCGGCACTGGCGAGCAACTGCTGCGGGTCGACGGCGGTGGCTGCGCTCGTGCCTGCTGCCGCGCTGACATTCGATTGCACTGTTGCAGCGACGGCGGCCGATGCGGTGGCCCCCGTTGCTGCAGGAGGGAGCGCTGCTGCCGCAGCACCGGATTCACCCAATGCAATGCGACGGACACTGCCGCCCGCGCGCAGCAGCACATGATCGGCCGCGATCGCCTGCACCACCACGCCGGTCGCAACCGTGTCGCCTACGCGATAGACGCCTTGCCGGCCATCGCTACCGCTGAGATAGGCGGCCGCCTGGGCGCCGCCAGCACGCACGCCGTGCAGCACGATGCCATCGCTGTGGGCGTCGGATGCGCTGCGATAGAACACATCGCGATGCAATGCCGACACGTCAGGACGCGTGACCGAAGCGCGCTGCGCAGTGCCCAACGGCCCGATCGGCGTGAGCACCAGCCACAACAGGCGCACACCTTGCAGCACCAGCAATGCAACCACGCCGCACGCCACCGCCGTGCGAGCGCCCGGCGCCAGCAACAAGGAATTCAACGAGGGCCAGGCGCGCTGCAAAGCGGACATCCGTCTCAGGATTTCGATTGGATGACAGAATGCGGCGACAATGTGTCAGTTCGAAGAAACCGATGACACAAACCGACACACGGCGCCACATGAAAAATGCAAAACGCCCGCCATGCGATGCACAGCGGGCGTTTGCGACACGGGCAACCGCACCTCAAATCAGAAGCGCGCTGTCACACTGATGTCATAGCTGATGCCAGGCTGGTAGGTGTAAAGGTCCACCCGGTTGCTCCCCACCTCCTGGTACTCCTGGTACTTGGTCTTGAGCAGGTTGCGCGCGGCAAAATTCACCGACACCGTATCGCCCGACCACGCCAGCCCCTTCTTGATCACCAGATCCAGCGAGGTGCCCGGTTTGTCGATGTAGTCCGGCTGCCCGGGGCGACCACGCGCGGATACCCGCTCGCCCACGTAGTTGGCGATCAATGTCGCCTGGCTGTGCGTGCTCTCGCTTTCCACGCCGATCTGCAGGTTGGCGATGTCATCGGACTGGCCTTGCAATGCCGAGCCATCGCGAATGAACAAGGTTGCCTGCACCGGTGCACTGAAGCCGAACGGCTGCACCGTATCGCCATCGCTGGCACTGACCTTGGACTTGGTGCGCGTGTAGTTGCCGGACACGAACATGCGCTTGTCGCCCCACCAGTCGGCAGTGATCGGCAACTGCAGATACTTCTTGGCCTCCAGCTCCACGCCGTACAGGGTGGCCTTGGGCGCATTGATGAAGCTCTGCACGATGCCACCGCCAGGGGCGTCGTTGACGATGGCTTCGATCGGCTTGTCGATGTTCTTATAGAACGCGCCGACGGTGACGTACTGGCCCGGTTCGAAGAACCATTCGTAGCGCGCATCCAGGTTGACCAGCTCGCTATCGACCAAGAACGGGTTGCCGAAGAACTGGCGGTCGATGTCCGGGTCCAGATACTGCTGTGGCGCCATTTCGCGAAATTGCGGGCGTGCGATGGTCTTGGAAGCGCCAAAGCGCAGCTGCTGGTTCTCGGCAAAATTCCAGGTGAGCGTGGCCGACGGCAGCGCATAGCTGTTCTGCAACGGTGCCACGCCGTCCTGGCGCGTGCCGCTGAAGATGTCGTACGGATGCACCGCCTGGGTGGCGTCTTCATAACGCACGCCCGCCGTGGCGCGCAGTGTCGGCACGATCTCGCCCTCCGCCTGCAGATACGCCGCCTTGACCTTCAAGGTCGCCTCGTAGGCGGCCGCACCGAAACTGCCGGTGGTTTCGCGCAGGCGCAGCAGATCGTTGCTGAGGTTGTAATCGGAGAACAGATAATCCACGCGCTGATATTGGTTCAGGAACGGCAGCGGGCCGTCCAGCGCCAGGAAGCGGAATTCGCGGCTCCACGCGCTGCGGTCGTTGTCCAGATAGGCCAGGCCGCCCTTGACGGTGAGGTCGTGCTCCATCGGCAAGCGCCAGGTGACATCCACGCCGCCGCTGGCCACCTTGTCGTCGACCTTGCTGAAGCGGGTGTAGTTCTGCACCCGTGAGGCATCGTGCGCCCAGTAACCATCCAGCCGCTCGTAGCGAATGCCGGTTTCGTAAGGCACATCGCGGCTGGCGTTGGCCACTGCAGCCCGCCATTCGATCTTCAGATCATCGTATTGGCCGAACGCGTGCGTGCCGCGCAGCTGGTTGTTGATCAACTGCCGCGCGTACCACTCGGTGTTGTCGTCGCGCACGTCAAAACCTGCCAGCTCGTCGCGACCGGCGCGGCTGCGCGCCACCTTCAAGGTGTCGTGCACGTACAACGTGGTCCAGCCGATGGCATGCCGGCCGTATTCCCACCCCAGCCCCAGCATGCCGTTGCTGCGCACATTATTGCGGGTGGTGGCGAAGTCGTAATTGGAATTGAACTCGACGCTGTCGCCGACAAAGATACCGTCCTGCTGCTTGCCGGTGCGCGTGCGCCACTCGTTGTCGTAGCTCGCCACCGCGATAACACCAAGTTTCGCCTCGCCCACGTCCATGCTGTAACCGGCGCTGCCGCCGACATTGACGTCCGGAGCGATGCTGTCCTTTTCCTGCAGCACATACAGGTTGGCATCGTTCAAACTGCGCCCGATGCGGCGGATGTCTTCGCGCGAAAAGCTGCCCAGATCGACCCGGCGGCCGGTCCTGATCGCATCGCGCAAGGCAGCAGGCTGCTTGCGCGTACCATCATCAAAACCCCACTCGTCATCGTCGGAGCCGTAATATGTCAGGCCTTTTTCGCCGGTGCTGACGCTGTTGGCGCCGCCACCCACGGTCAACGACAGGAATGGCTTGTCGGGGATTTCCATCGATTGCAGGTCGATCACGCCGCCGCCGAATTCGCCCGGATAATCGGCCGAATAGGTCTTTTGCACGGTCACGCTGGCCAGCACGTCGCTGGGGAACAGGTCCAGCGGCACCACGCGCTGCATCGGCTCGGGGCTGGGCAGCGGCGAACCGTTGAACAACGCCGACGAATAGCGCTCGCCCAGGCCGCGCACATACACATACTTGCCGCGCGACAAGCTCAGCCCGGTGACACGCGTCAGCGCCACCGCGGCGCTGCTGTCGCCGGTGCGCTCCATGTCTTCGCGCGTCACGAACGAGGCCACTTCGGAGGTTTGCAGCATCGGCTCGGGAATGTATTCGCCACGCACCACGACCTGGTCGAGTTGCTTGGGCACACTGGTACTGGCCGCGCTGGACGTACTGCTGCCGGCGTCGGCATCGCTGGTGGTCGACTGCGCCATGGCGGCGCCGGACATCAGCAGGGTGGAAATGGAAAGAGACAGGCCCGTCCGCGAAAGACGGGCGACAGCGGAGGTTCGCATCGTGGGAGCCCTGGCAACAGAAAGATGAAGCTGGACGCATCGCACGGCGACCGATGGCCGCCGCGCGATGCCATGCCTCAGCAGGGACGATCGGCGGTCAGGCCGCAGGTCCAGCCCTGCCACCACGTGTCGTTGGCATCGCGCACGCCACCGATGTAGTTCACCTGCTGGAAGAAGCTGCTCACCCCGTTCAAGCCCTGAAACGCCGGTACTGCGGATTCATTGACGCCATTGACGAAGGTGTTCTGCAATGTGGACACGCCATTGGCGACATTGTTGGTGCCGGCCGCAAACTGGCTGGCCGCACGCGCGTCGCTGCCGAAGGCGGTCGGGCAAGCGAAGAACACCGAGTTGAAGGTACCGAGCGTGTCCGTATCGGCCAGGTTGAAGCACACCAGGCCATCACCGGTGCCGCCGGCTGGGCGGGTCACCACCGAGTTGTAGAACGCGGCCTGCGTGCCCTGGTTGAGCATGATCGCCGCACCGGCGCGCGCATTGCCCACGTAGGTGAAATTGGCCACCTTGGGGCGCGAATACGGCTGGCGACGCAAGCTGCTCCACTCGTTCATGCGGTCGCCGCCACCGGCGCGCTGCACCACGATGCCGAACTGCAGTGCACCGCTCCAACCAGCATCGGTATCCAGCGAATCGTCGTCGGCACCGGTGATGACCAGATGGCTACCGTTGACCGTACCGCCGAACCATTCGATGCCATCGTCGGAGCTGTTGTGGATCTGCACATAATCCAGCTTGGTGCCGCTGCCCACGCCCGCCAGCGTGATGCCTTGCAATTCGTTATTCGGCGAAATTTCGAAGCCCGAATACATCACGCGCAGGTAGCGCATCGAACCGCTGTTGTCGGTGGCGTTGTTGCCGCCATAGAACGCGTTGGTCCCCTCGACCTGCGCCTGACATTCCGGCGTACCGGACACCGTGGTGCCCGGGCAGTTGTTGATCGCCGCACGCCCCAGCACCACGATGCCGCCCCACAGGCCGATGGTGTTGGCACTGACCGTGCTCTCCAGCGCCTGACGCGCGGTGAACACGATCGGCGC
Organism: Xanthomonas sp. NCPPB 3569; assembly: GCF_041475645.2. NCBI lineage: Bacteria > Pseudomonadati > Pseudomonadota > Gammaproteobacteria > Lysobacterales > Lysobacteraceae > Xanthomonas > Xanthomonas sp. NCPPB 3569. Next base: position 950,651 of record NZ_CM192969.1, on the reverse strand, counting down.
AGTCGCGCTGCCTTCGGCAAAGATCTGCGAACCGCGATTGACCACGATGTAGTCGCTACCGGCCGAGCCGAACAGGGTCACGCCCGGCTCGATGGTCAAAACACCCTGCGTGCTACCGGCTGCCGGTGCGGTGGCGTTGCCACCGCGGTCGGTACCTACATTGACGCGGCCGCTGATCGAGTAGACGGTGCCCGCGCGCGCCGGCACCACCAGGTTGCCATTGATGGTTTCCGGCAACTGGCAGGCGCGTAGCGTGTTGTTGGCGATGGTGCCGACGTTGGAAAAACCGCTCGGGCAATCGGCGGCCGGGCCGCTCGGCGCAGGTGCCGGCGTTGGTGCAGGCGTGGGCGCCGGCGTCGGCGCGGGGGCCGGTGCCGGCGGGAATGCGCCTTCACCTGGCGAGGCGACACGGTCGGCTCCGCCACCACAGGCCGACAGCGCCAGTGCGGTACCAAACGTCATGAGAAGTGTCTTGCTGCTGTTGCGAACGGCCATGCGGCTGATCTCCAGGTCAAAGGGTCCGGTATGAAGAGGAGTCGTCAAGAATTGGTGGCGTTCCGCGCACTGCAGTGGCGAGCACGTTCAAGATCCCCGTCACTTTTATAGTGGGCATCTGTTTCATTTGTCTTACCGCGACACAATTGACATACGAGTGCCACACGACGACATGCACTGTAGAGCCATGACACACACAGATATCCCCAATCCGCTGGCCGACTGGATCGTGGCGCAAGCCATGGCCGGGCATTCGCCCGAGCAAGCGCTACAGCCGCTGCTTGATCAGGGCTGGAACGAGCAGGACGCCATCGATGCGGTCGAGGCACTGGTCCGTGCGCACATCCAGCAACACGCGCAAGCAAACGGCTTGCCGATGCCGGTGCGCGTGCCCGCGTTGCAACAGGACACCGATGCGTCGCTGCTTGCGTTGGGCGACCGCGATGTGCGCGTGCTGGTCAGCCTGTTGCTGCCACGCGTGGTGGTACTCGGCGGTTTTCTTTCCGACGAGGAATGCGATGCATTGATCGCCTTGGCCCAGCCGCGCCTGGCGCGCTCGCGCACCGTGGACGATGCAAGCGGAGAGCACGTGGTGCATGCAGCACGCACCAGCGACAGCATGTGTCTGCGCGTTGGCCAGGATGCGCTGTGCCAACGTATCGAAACGCGCATCGCGCGCCTGCTCGACTGGCCAGTCGATCACGGCGAAGGGTTGCAAGTGCTGCGCTACGCCACCGGTGCGGAATACAGGCCGCATTACGATTACTTCGACCCGGACGCAGCGGGCACCCCGGTATTGCTGCAGGCCGGCGGGCAACGCGTCGCCTCGCTGGTGATGTACCTCAACACGCCAGAACGCGGCGGCGCGACGCGCTTTCCCGATGCGCATCTGGATGTCGCTGCAGTCAAGGGCAACGCAGTGTTTTTCAGCTACGACCGCCCGCACCCGATGACACGCAGCCTGCACGCCGGTGCGCCGGTATTGGCCGGCGACAAGTGGGTGGCCACCAAGTGGCTGCGCGAACGCGCAGTGCGCATGCCCGCATAAGCACGGCAACAACGCGCCGGCGGGATCGGTCACGTCGGCCGCCAGCGCGGAACGGCACCGCACCTGCATCGCCTGCAGTGCGGTGGCTATTGGCGGTTCCCCACGCTGCGCATCGCCAATACGCAAACCGCGCACCACGCGTTGCAACACGATTCTTTGCTGACCGTCGCCAAAGACGGCAGCAGCACACCACGAATTGAATTTGCCATAAAATGTTATAACATGTCATTCTTGACACATGTTTCCATTGGCCCCCAGGTGTTGCCCGCTTCATGAAGATCCATCCCCTCGTGGCGACTGTCGCCGCTCTGCTGTTTGCTGCCGACGCACGCGCGCAGTCCTCCGATTCGGCACTGACGCTCGGCAAGGTCGACGTCCATCAGCATCACGAAGGCCAGCTCAGTGCGCATCAGGTGCTGACGTCGGTGGATGTGCTGGGCGCCGACCAGATCGAGGACAAGAACGTGTCCTACAGCTGGGAATTGCTGGGGCAGATGCCAGGCATGCAGTTGACCGAAACCCGCCAGGGCGCCGAATCGGGCAAGGTCAGCTTCCGCGCCTTCAACGGCGAGGGCTATCTCAATGCGATCAAGACCCTGATCGACGGCATTCCCAGCAACGTCAACAGCGGCAACCAGCGCTTCATCGACATGCTGTTTCCGCTTGAAATCAGCTACATCGAGGTGGTGCGTGGCACCAACGATCCGCGCTATGGGCTGCACAACATCGGCGGCAACATCAACTTCGGCACCCGCCAGGGCGGCAGCTACACCGATGCCCGCGTGGCCTACGGCAGTTACGCCAGCCGCGATGCGCAGATCGCGGTCGGGCGCGAACGCGACGGATTCGCGCAGAACTACTTCATCGGCGCGCAGGCATCGGATGGCTATCGCGCGCACGATCGTTCCAGCAAGTATGTGCTGGGCGGCAAATGGTTCTACGGCACTCTCGACGACGGCATGCGCATCGGTCTGACGGCACGCACGTACCGCAACCAGGCCGACGAGCCGGGCTTCATGACCGCAGCAGAGCTGCAGGCGGATCGGCGCAGCTCGGACCGCCGCAACCGCAACGATGGCGACGACCGCGACATGCAGCAGCTCGGCATGCATCTGGACCTGAAACTGACCGACGCCCTGTTCCTGGGCAGCAAGCTTTACTACAACCGCTACGAGGACGACCGCCGGGTGACCTTCAGCGACCTGCCCATCGGCAATGCGCCGCGCCAGCGTCGGCGTTGGAACGAAACGCAGGTCGGCATGCTCAACACCCTGACCTTGCGCGCCAACGACCTGCTGACCTTGGAAGGCGGCATCAACTACGAACATCAAGACAATGCGTACCGGCGCGAGCGCTTCAACTATGCCGAGCCCACCGACTTTGCCGCAGCGCCAGCGCGCATCCAGAACGCGGACCGCTATACGTTCGACAACTGGGGCGCCTACGTACAGGCCATCTATCAGCCGGTCGAGGCCCTGAAGCTGGTGCCGGCCTATCGCGTGGACCGCTTCGACGGCGACACCCAGCTGCCGGATGCGGTGCGCGCACCGCTGCAGCGTTACGGCAGCATCGGGCAGCCCAAGCTCAGCGTGATCTACGCCCTGACGCCCAGCACCAACATGTACGCCAACTGGGGCCGTACCTTCCAGGTGTTGACCGGCTCCACCGCCCCGGCCTATCTCACCCCAGGGCAAGCCGGCATCCGCCCTTCCACCAACACCGGCGTCGAGCTGGGCATGAAATTCAGCCCATTTGCAGGCAGCCAGGCGCGCGTCGCCGTCTGGCAACAGGATGCGGAAAACGAAGTCTCGAACATGCCGGCCACCGGCACTACCGTGACCTTGGGCAAGACGCGTCGCCGCGGCGTGGATGCGCAGATCAGCGCACAGCTGGGCGATCGATGGACGCTCTGGGCGTCGCATGCCTACCAGGAAGCCAAGATCACGCGCGACGACCGTGCCGCCGCATTGTCGCTGCAAGGCAACGAAGTCATCGCCACGCCCCGCTATATCAGCAACATCGGCGTGGACTACCGCGCGACCGAGGCGTTGCAACTGGGCCTGCAGGGGCGCGCCCAGGGCGACTACTACCTCGAGGAACGCAACGTGGCAGGCAAGTACGGCGGCTTTGCGACGCTCGACCTCACCGCGCGCTACACGATCAACCCGAACTGGAGCGTGGACATGCAGGTCCGCAATGCCACCGGTCGCGCGTATGCCTACGTGTGGTACGACAGCTTCTTCTGGGCACAGGCGCAGCCCATGTTCTCGCCCGCCGCCGGACGGCAGCTGTATCTCGGGCTGAGGATGAAGCTGTAACGGCCGCGGTCGCTGTGGCGACGTGCCAGCCACTGGTCCGCAACGCAGCGTAGCGACTGCACAACCTGCATCGCACAGCCAGCAGCGGATGCTCCGCCGCGGCCGCGGCACGCTGCCAGGGAGCAAGCGGTCGTGCAGCGCGACGCGTTAGATCGCTGCGGCAACACGCGGCCAGCAACCAGGACCGCGCTGCCGCCTGGCTCCGTTTACCGCAGCGGGCAGGCATCTGGCCGGCTGCGGCTTCGTTCAAGCAGCGTCACCGCCGTCCAAACAGGCGCTGATCGATCCGCACCATCACAAACCGCAACGGCGTCCATGCCAGACATAGCCCTGCGAGAATGCCCAGCGTATCGGCCAATGCATCGTACGGGTCGGCGCTGCGATTGGTGGTCAGCGCGCCTTGCGCGATTTCGATGCCGATGCCCAGCAGCACCAATCCGAACGCAGCCAACGCCAGTGCGCGCCGGGTGGCAAACAACTGCACCGCTCCCCAACACAACAGCGCGAAGGTCAGGAAATGCTCGGCCTTGTCGCTGTTGGACGGCAACTCCGGAAACTCCGGCGGCGGCCCCAGGCATACAGCAATGACCACAACGATCGCCGCGACCCACAAGCCCACCCACAAGCGCGGCCGATGAAACGGCCGGAGTGCCGAACTCACAACCGCCATGTGAGATCGCCGGACAGGAATGCCGGGGCGAAATCGACATCGCGCGAGAAGCCCATCACCTGGAAGCGCTCGCCCATCTCGCTGGGTAGGGTCAGCCGCTTGATCTGTTCGCGCAGACGCATGCGCCCCACTTCATCGGTGCGCGTATCGGCCTGCGCCAACAAGGTGTCCAGCCCATTGCCGAGCAGGAAGCTTGCTTGCGTGCAATACCCGGCCAACTCGAAACCTGCGCCGGTGCCTGCCTCGGCCAACGCGGTGAAGTCCACCGATGCGGTCAGATCCTGCAGGCCCGGCCAGCGGTAGAGATCTTCATGCATGCGGTGCCGGTAAAACGCACGCAAGGTGCCGTCCTCGCGCTGCGCACGATAGAACTCGCCGCGCGGATAACCGTAGTCGACGAACAACATCGCGCCACGCTTCAAACCGCCGGCGACCGCCTGGACCCAATACGGCAATTGCGGCAGCAGCTCGGAGCGATAACCATCGGCGAACGGCTGCTCCAGATAGCGCTCCAGGTAACGCACGGCTGCGCTCAGCAACGCATCGGCCGGTTGCTCGCCACGTGCGAAGTGCTGCTGGGCATCCAGTACCACGGTTTCTTCATACACCTGCCCATCGCGCAGTGCGAAGCGCGGCGTGGGCAAGGCGTCGATGACTTCGTTGGCAAACAGCACGCCATCCCAATCGTCCGGGAATGGCGCATCCAGCCATTCCACCAGATCGAACACCGGCGGGATCAGGCTGCGTCCCAGTCGCTCGCGCTGACGTTCGCGCAGGTCGGCGCTGGGCTCCAGGATCGCGTAGCGCTCGGGCAACGCGTCCAGTTCCAGCAGCCGCTTGAGCGTGACTTCGGCAAACGCACCGCTGCCGCCGCCCACTTCCAGCACCCGCGCCTGCGGCCCGAGCTGCTGCAATACCGGCGCCAACGCGCCGGAGACGGTGGCCGCAAACAACGGCCCCAATTCCGGAGCGGTGACGAAATCGCCGGCCTCGCCGAACTTGCTGGCGCCGGCGCTGTAATAGCCCAGGCCCGGCGCATACAGCGCCAGCTCCATGAAGCGCGAGAACGGAATCGCACCACCGGCGGCCTGGATTTCGGCGCGTACGTGCGCAGCCAACCGGTCGCTATGGGCCAGCGCGTCCGGATCGGGCGTGGGAAGGTCGGCGTGCATGCGGGCACCGGTTGCGGGGACAATGCACAGGATAGCCGAGCCCTCCGCAACGCCGAGCGAGTACGCCATGACAGACAGTTCCAAGGTGGTGTTGATCACCGGCGCAGCCCGCCGCATCGGCGCGCAGATCGCCACCACGCTGCATGCTGCCGGCTACCGCGTTGCGCTGCATGCACACCGCTCCGCCGAGGTGCTGGACGCACGTGTGGCCGAACTGTGCGCCCAGCGTGCCGGCAGCGCACACGCCTTGCACGCCGATCTGCGCTTGCCCGACGCACCTGCGCAATTGGTGGCCGACTGCCTTGCCGCCTTCGGTCGCCTGGATGGCGTGGTCAACAACGCCTCGGCGTTCTACCCCACCCCCGTGGGCGCGGCCACGGCAGCGCAGTGGGACGAATTGTTTGCGGTCAATGCACGCGCGCCGTTCTTCATCGCACAAGCCGCCGCCGCGCAGTTGCGCCAGCGGCGCGGGGCCATCGTCAACCTCACCGATCTGCACGCGCAGCAACCGATGCGCAACCACCCGCTCTACGGCGCGTCCAAGAGCGCGCTGGAAATGCTGACCCGGTCGCTGGCGCTGGAACTGGCGCCGCAGGTACGCGTCAACGCGGTCGCGCCTGGCGCCATCCTGTGGCCGGAAGAAGGTAAATCCGTCGACGCCAAGCAGGCGCTGCTCGCGCGTACGCCGCTGGCGCGCATCGGCACGCCGGAGGAAATTGCCGAAGCGGTGCGCTGGCTGCTGGACGACGCCAGCTTCGTCACCGGCCATACCCTGCATGTGGATGGCGGCCGCCAGCTCAGTTGAACGCCGCTTCCGTGGCCTGCGCTTGCGCTGCGCAGGGACGCTCTCTGTGTCATGCACGTGAGCTCGGCTGCGACCTCGCCAGCGTGCGTCACTGCCGGACAGTGACGCCCATCATCGCGCGACCTGCGCGCCTGCCCGGCCGCGCTCAACCGCGCCGCCAGCACAGCGCTATTGCGTGACGCTCAACTGCGGCGCAGCCGCATCCAGCTCCACCGTGGCAAACGCGCTGCCGTGCTGCGGATGCGCCTGCCACAGGGCTGCCAGCGTCTGCCCGCTCAGCGGGTCGATGAAGTCCGGCGCGATGTCGGCCAGCGGCTTGAGCACGAATGCGTGTTTGAGTTCGGGCCGCGGGATGCGCAGATGCCCGGGGCCTTCGACGATACGGTCGCCGAAGAACACCACATCCAGATCCAGGGTGCGGTCGCTGAAACGCGGGCCGCTGCGATCGCGTCCATGCGCATCTTCCAGTGCATGCAGCCAGCGATCCAGCGCGTCCAGATCCAGATCGGTCTGCAGTACCACCGCGTTGTTGACGAAGTCCGGCCCATCGAAGCCCACTGCGGGCGTGCGGTACGCGGGCGACACGACGATCTGGCCGAAGCGCGCGCGCAGGGCGGCGACAGCCAAGCGCAGGTAGTGGGTCGGCTGGACGTTGCTGCCGAGGCTGAGAAGCACGGTGGTCATACGTTATTCGCGCACGCGGCCGGCGTGGACGTCAACTGTTGCAATCGTGTCGCACCCATCGATGCGCGCCATGGGTGCGCGCGACGTGGTGTCAGGCCACTTCCAGCGCATGCGAAACGGCGCGGAACACCCGGCGCATTTCCAGCGGCTTGCGCAGCACATGCACTGGAAGATCCGCCGGAAAATGCGCACGCTGCAACGGCGCGCCGACATCTTCCAGCACGATCGCCGGCCCCTGGTAGCCCAGCTCCTGCATGCTCAGCAGCACGCTCACTGCCGAAAGCAGGATGATGTCGCTGTCGATGATCACCAGATCCGGCATCGCATGCTGCTGCACCAGTTGCAGTGCCGCGGCGCCATCGCTGGCCAGCTGCGGCTGATAGCCCTGGCTGGAGAGCGCATTGCCCAGCAGCGACAGGCGCGTTGCCTCGCCATCCACCAGCAAAATGCGCTGCCCGTGGCCAAGCGGGAGCGGCAGTTCGGCTTCGGTCACCGCCGCCGACACCGCACGCATCGGCACGATCATGTCAAAGCGCGTGCCTTCGCCCAGCCGGCTATCGACCACGATGCTGCCGCCATAGCTTTCGATGATGCGCTTGCACGAAATCAGTCCCAACCCAGTGCCATCGGCCTTGGTGGTGAAGAAAGGACTGAACAGGCGCGCGCGGGTTTCGTCGCTCATGCCCACGCCGGTGTCGGACACGCTCATGCGCACGCGCGAGGCATCGTAGCGATCGGCTGCCAGGATCAGTCTGCCGCCCTCGGGCATCGCCTGGATCGCGTTCAAGCCCAAGTTGAGCAGGCATTGCTGCAGTTCGGTGTAGTTGGCCTCAATGGTCAGGTCCGCAGCGATGTTGTCCATCTGCAGACGCACGCCGTCGGGCAGGCTGCTCTTGAGCAGCATCTGCACGGCCTGGAACAGATTGGAGAGGGATACCTGCTCGCGCGGCTTGTTGGAACCGCGCACGAACGAAAGCATCGACTCGGCCATCTCATGCCCGCGCCGGCCGCATTCGGCCACCACGTTGGCCAGCTGACGCAGCTGCGGGTCGTCGGTGCGCCCGGCCAGCAGGTCGGGCACGATCAACAACGGTTGCAGGATATTGCGCAGGTCGTGGCTCAAACCGGCCGCCAGCATCGCCAGGCTTTCCAGACGCTGCGCGCGCATCAGCTCGCTTTCCACGCGCTGGCGCTCCAGATCGGCGCGCGCCTCGCGGATCGCGCGGATCACCGCGCTCGGCAAGCGCGTCGGATTGTGCTTGATGATGTAGTCGTTGGCGCCATCCTGCAGCGCCTTGACCGCGGTCTCCTCGCCCATGGTGCCGGAGACGAAGATGAAGGGCGTGGCACCGTTCTGGCGCACCAGGCGCAGCGCCTGGTGGCCGGAAAAGCCCGGCATGCTCAGGTCCGACAGCACGATGTCCGGCTGGAATTCATCCAGCGCGGCGCGCAGCGACGGCTCGCTGTCCACGCGCTCGAATGCCGCATCCAGCCCGGCCTCGAGCAACTGATCGGACAACAGCTCGGCGTCTTCCGGTGAATCTTCCACCAGAAGGATCTTCAGCTGCTCCAGGTTGCCCCCCTCATGCGGCATGGTTCAGTCCAGCTCCGGTGCCTGGTTGATGACCGCCCAGAAGGTGCCGAGCGTCTTGACCGCATTGAAGAACTGGTCAACGTCCACCGGCTTGACCACATAGGCATTCACGCCCAGGTCCCAGCTGCGGGCCAGATCGCTTTCTTCGCGCGAGGACGACAGGATCACCACCGGCAGGCGCTTGAGCGTTTCGTCGCTGCGCACTTGCTTGAGCACTTCCAGCCCGTCCAGGCGCGGCATCTTGATGTCCAGCAGCAGCACGGCCGGCAGGCCTTCCTCGCGGTCGGCGAACACGCCACGGCGCAGCAGGTAGTCCATGGCTTCCACGCCGTCTTCGACGTGCACGATGGGATTGGCAAGGCGGGCTTCGCGCAAGGCGTCGACCGCCATCTCCGCATCGGCCGGGCTGTCTTCTGCCAGAAGAATGGTACGGATGGCGGTCATGCAATGAACTCTTGGTTGGGCGCTTCAAGCGCAGGAGGTAACACGAAATAAAACGTGGCGCCCTCGTCGACGGCGCCTTCAGCCCACACCCGGCCGCCGTGACGCGTCAACACGCGCCGCACGCTGGCCAGGCCGATGCCGGTACCAGCGTATTCGCTGGCCTTGTGCAAACGTTGGAACACACCGAACAATTTTCCGCTGTATTCCATGTCGAAACCGGCGCCGTTGTCGCGCACGCTGAACTGGTGGCCGCCGTCGGACATCGGCGTATAGCTGACCTCGATTTTGGCCACCTCGCGCTTGGCGCTGTACTTGACCGCATTTCCGAGCAGGTTCATCCACAGCTGGCGCGTCATGTTTTCGTCGGCAACCAACACCGGCAGCGGTGCGATATGCCATTCCACCCGGTGCCCAGTGTTCTCGCTCTGCACGTTGGAATCCAGGATCGCACGCGTTTCGGCCACCAGCGACTGCATGTCCACCGCCTGCAGGCGCAGCGCACCGCGGCCCAGGCGCGAATACACCAGCAGATCGTCGATCAGCGAGGCCATGCGCCGCGCCGAGCTGCTGATCACTTCCATGTAATGGCGCGACTTCTCGTCGGCCGCATCGCCCAGGTGGCGCGCCAGCTTGTCGGAGAATCCGGCCACGTGCCGCAGCGGTGCGCGTAGATCGTGCGAGACCGAGTAACTGAAGGCTTCCAGCTCGCGGTTGACTTCCGAGACCTGCTCCACCTTGCCTTCCATCTGCCGGTTGAGCTCCTGGATACGCAACTGCGCGGCCTTCTGCAGGCTGATGTCGCTCACCGTCATCAGCACCACGTCTTCGTCGGTGCTGTCGGGCAACGGCATGCGGCGTGCATTGATCAACATGGTGCGTAGCACGCCGTCGGCGGCGCGCTGCTCATGTTCGAAGTCCCACAACTCGCGTCCACGCAACAACACGTCCGCCAGCCGTTGATGGATCTGTGCATCGCGCCAGACGCCCTCGCCCACCTCTTCCAGTGGCATCAATTCGTTGCCGCGCTCTTCCAGGCCATACAGGTCGGCAAAGGCCGGGTTATGCAACACGATGCGCTGGCTGGCATCCAGCAACACGATCGGCTCGCGCACGGTTTGCAGCACCGAGCTGGCGCGCCCGTTGGCGCGCAGGTATTCCTGCTCGGCCGCCAGGCGGCGGCGGATCTGCCGCTGCAGCAGCCAGGTCACCGTGCCCAGCAGCAGCAACTGCACCCCCAGCGCCGCCCAGCTCAGCACTGCGTAATGCAAGCGCTCGGTCTCGGCGCGCGCATTGCGCAGCGCCAGCAACCGGCCTTCGGCGCTTTGCAGGTCGTCGATCAGCACACGGATCGGGTTGTTCAGCGTCATGTCGTCGATCAGCGCGCGTATCTGCTCCGGCGCGGTGGTCACCGCAATACGCTCGGCCAACAACAGGCGCCGTTCGATGGTGCTCTGGATACGCCCGATGCGTACCAGCTGCGCGGGGTTGTCCTTGGTCAGTTCGATCAGTCGCTGCACGGCGGCCAGCGCTTCGCGTCGGCCGCGGCGCATGCGCTCGTTCAGCGCCTCGCGCTCCACGCCGTGCGAGCGCATCAGCGCCGCCGATTCGGTATCGCGCATCGCCGCCTCCAGGCGCTGTGCGGTCTCCTGCACTTGCTGGCTATGCGACACCCACGACGCAGCCTGGTTCGCGTTGCGGGCCATTTGCTGCAGCAACAATGAGGGCACCACCACAATCAGGAATACGGCAACCGCCAACAAAGGCAGGCGCCAGCGATCCCATTTGTCTGCTTGGACCGTTGTTTGCATTGCTGGACCGAATTCCGCTCACTGCAGGGCCAAGGACTGATCGGCATTGTCTCCGATCACGCAGCTTGCCAGATTAATGATTCAGAGAAATCATGCCGAACTACGACATAGCTGAATAGGCATAGCATACGTGCAGTATGCGTGAAAACCGCGCGAGTGCGTCGCCGGCCATCGGCTCAGCTGACACCTCTTCAAGACAAAAAAAAGGGCGCACTCCGTGGAGTGCGCCCGGTGCTCGGGTCGCCGCCTCGCCTCGGCGACCCGGCATTCGCAGCAGCTGCGCTTACTTCTTCGCAGCGGTGACCTTCAGGCCGGTCGACTTGACGCTCTTGACGCCCTCGATGCCCTTGGCAACGGCAACGGCCTTGTCATGCTCGGCCTGGGTGGCAACCGCGCCGGTCAGGGTCACGATGCCGTTCTTGGTCTCGACCTTCACGTCGGTACCCGAGACATTGTCGGTGGCCAGCAGATCGGCCTTGACCTTGGTGGTGATCCAGGTGTCGGTGACCGGCTTCTTGGACTCGTTCATGCCGGCAGCGTGGTCCTTGTGGTCGGCATGTTCCTGCGGTGCCGCAAATGCCTGCGACGCGCCGAGGGTCAGACCGAGCGACAGCGACAGAGCCAGCAGCTTGCGTGCATGCGTCATGTTCTTCATACCAAGCACCTCCTGTTGAATGTGGGCGCAGCTTGCGGTGGCGCTCGTCGAGCAGACGTGACCGTTGCATGCAGAGGTTGTGAACCCTGCGCACACGGGCAGGTGCAATACCATGCGTGCTCCCTCCGTCGTTGCGATGAACCGTTTTTTCAATGCCTAAACAGTTCAATCTGGCCGTCGTCGGCTATGGCTATGTCGGCCGCACCTTTCATGCACCGCTGATCGCAAGCACCCCCGGCCTGCAGTTGCACAGCGTGGTGTCGTCCAAGCCGCAACAGCCGCAGTCCGATTTTCCCGGCGTCACCGTGGTGGCCGACCTCGACAGTGCGCTGGCCGATCCCGCACTGGATGCCGTGGTGCTGGCCACCCCGAACCACACCCATGCCCCCTTCGCGCTGAAGGCCCTGGCCGCCGGCAAGCATGTGCTGGTGGACAAGCCGTTTGCATTGGATGCGACGCAGGCGCAGCAGATGGTCGCTGCCGCCGATGCGGCGGGATGCATCATCAGCGTGTTCCAGAATCGCCGCTGGGATGCGGACTTTCTCACCGTGCGCCGGCTGATCGAAGAAGGCCAGCTGGGCGAGGTGGTGGAATTTCATTCGCACTTCGACCGCTATCGCCCGCAGGTGCGCGACCGTTGGCGCGAGAGCGATGGCCCCGGTGCCGGACTGTGGTACGACCTGGGCCCGCATCTGCTCGATCAGGCGATGCAGTTGTTCGGTATGCCGCAGGGCATTGGCGCGGATCTGCAACGTCAGCGCGAGCAGGCGCGTAGCGTGGATTATTTCCACGTCACCCTGCACTACCCTCGGCTGCGCGTGATTCTGCACGCAGGGTCGCTGGTGGCCGATGGCAGCCTGCGCTTCGCCGTGCATGGCACGCGGGGCAGTTACCTCAAGCACGGCCTGGATACGCAGGAAGACCAGCTGCGCGCCGGCCGTCGCCCCGGCACGGTCGGCTGGGGGGTGGACCCGTTGCCGGGCACGCTCACCCGCGTCGATGACGAAGGCCGCATCCACACCCATCAGCCCGACAACCTGCCTGGCGACTATCGGCAGTGCTACGCCGCCTTCCGCGACGCGCTGGCAGGCACCGGCGCGGCGCCGGTCAACAGCAGCGATGCGGTGCAGCTGATGCAGTTGGTGGACCTGGCGCAACGCAGCGCTGCGGACGGCCGAGTGCAGTGGTTGGATGCCGCGCGCGGCTAATAACGCTGAGACGGTTGCCCACTTCCAACGGTGCGCGCCGCACTCCAGGCGCGCACCGTCATTGCATCCAAGTCCTTACGCGTCCTTGCTACCGATCGTCGGCGCTGCCGAGGTCGTGGTCATCACCGCGTGGCCGCCGAACTGGTTGCGCATCGCCGCTAGCAGTTTGTCGGTAAACGAATCCTTGTCGCGCGAGCGCAGCCGCTCCATCAGCGACAACGTGATGACCGGTGCAGAGACTTCCAGATCGATCGCTTCGGCAACCGTCCAGCGGCCTTCGCCCGAATCGGCCACGAAGGGCGCAATGCCGGCCATGGTCGGGTTATGCGTCAATGCATCGGCCGTCAGATCCAGCAACCACGAACGCACCACGCTGCCATCGCGCCAGATTTCGGCAACCTGGTGCAGATCCAGCGCAAAATCGGCCTTGTGCTGCATCAGCGCGAAGCCCTCCGCGTAGGCCTGCATCATTCCGTATTCGATGCCGTTGTGGACCATCTTGGTGAAATGGCCGGCACCGCTCGGGCCAACGCGTCCCCAGCCCTTGTCCGGCGCCGGCGCAAGCGTTGCCAGGATCGGGTGCAACGCCGTCACCGCCGCTTCGTCGCCACCCACCATCAAGCTATAGCCTTCCTGCAGGCCCCAGATGCCACCGCTGGTGCCGCAATCGACAAACGCAATGCCACTGGCGTGCAGCAATGCTGCGCGCCGCTGCGAATCCTTGTAGTACGAATTGCCGCCATCGATGACGATGTCGCCGGCCTGCAGCAAGGGTAGCAGCTGCGCCAGCGTGTCATCGACGATCTTGCCGGCCGGGACCATCAACCACACCACGCGCGGGCTCGGCAGTGCCGACACCAGCGCTGCCAGCGCATCGGCGGTGACGATGCCCTTGGCTTGCGCGCTGGTGCGCGCGTTCGCGCCTGGATCGTAGCCATGCACGCGATGCCCGCCATTGACCAAACGCTCGGCCATGTTGGCGCCCATGCGGCCCAGTCCCACCATACCCAGTTCCATAATCGCTCCTCATGATCTGATCAGTGCAGGGTGCCACGCTCGGCGTACGCTGGCGTGGCGGAATTCTCAATGGATTGTTCCGCGACGGTGGCGGCGCTGCACTGCTGCAGCTGCCAGTCGATCCACCGCCAATACAAGGTGCTGCGCAGATTGTGCAACGTCAGGTCGATGGCATACGGGGTGCGCGGGTTACGGTCGAGCAGGCGTGCCACGTGGTAGCCGATCGGCTTGGTGCCCTTGGGGTGCACATAGACCAAAAAGCCTTGGTAGAACGGGTCATCCAGCAGCGTCTGCAGCTGCTGCAGCTGCTGCAGCTGGGTCTGCTGCTGTGGGTCGAGCGTGGCCCGCAACGCTGCGTCGCGCTCGTAAAGCAGGCGCTCGAAGCGGCGCTTGCCAGGCCCACGCAAATGCTTGGCCAATTCCCAGATCTGCCGGTTGCGCGCATCGTAGTACGCAAAGCCACCGTGCCGCGCCAGCGCCTGCGCGGCTGCATCGCTGACATCCACCACCACGAAATTCTCGGCCTGATTGTGGATGTCATCCAGGTAAGACGTGTCGAACACATGCGCGATGAAGCCTGGTGCGCCCACGAACGCCTGCCGCCCGAGTTGTGAGGTCTTCACTGCCTTGCCGTCGGCGAAGAATTCCCCGGCATGCGCACCGAGCAGGATGCTGTCGGTGTCGTGCAAGGTCAGGAATGTGCCGATCGACAATTCGCCTGGCGTGAACGCCTTATCGAACCCGGCATCGCCGAACAACTCGCGCTGGGTGGCCAGCTGAGCCACCTGTCGGCCGACGCCACATTCGGAGCGCACCTGGCCGCGGTAGAACGCATCCAGCGCCTGCGCATTGCTGCCGCGCGGCTGATACCCGCGACCGAAACTGCGAAAACCGCTCCAGCCCTGCGCGGCTGCGCCACGCCAGCCGAATCCGACCCAGCCCAGCTGCACCGCCGAGAAGCGGTAGCGCGGGTTGTTCTGCAATTGCGTGACCGCACGGCGGGTGGCAGCACCGAGTTCGAACGCATAGGCGCAGTGCGTGGCTGCATCGTCCAGCACGGCGGTCAGCGCTGCGCGGCGCTGTTGAGTGCCCCAATCGGCGGGAAGCGTCAGCTGCAGATCCCCGGCGGCCTGCGCCTGCGCAAGCGTGCCGCGCGTACACGGTTCACCACGCGTGAGTACCGGTTCGCGCACCGCGGCGCGGTGGATGGTCCAGCCCAGCCGTCGCAGCAATGCTTCCACGCAATCTGCGCTGGCAGCATCTGCGGTCTGGCTTGGCGCAGCATGGGCGACCTGCAGCAGCTGAGCCGCCAGCAAGCCGCCTGCACACGCCAGCGCGGCAAGCCGGCGCAGGCGCGCATACCGTAGCGGCATCGACGCCGTTGGTGAGCGCAATGAACAACTGCGATGCGCGTGGACAACACTCATCGATGACATACGCAATGAATCGTCGGCACAACGCCATTCTCAAACGTAGAAAGCCCCGGCGTGGCCGGGGCTTGCAGGATTAACTCAGGCCCATCGCATCACCTGCTCAGCGACGTTCGCAGACGCGCTCGACCTGGCGATTGCCGTTGGCCTGCTGACGGTTGCCCTGGATGGTGCGGCCCGCCGCGCCACCGGCCACTGCGCCTGCCACGGTCGCCAGCTTCTTGCCGTTACCGCCACCAACCTGGTTGCCGAGCAGGCCACCGATTGCAGCGCCGGCCAGCGTACCGCCGATGCGGTTCGGATCGGTCGAGTTCTTCTGCACTTCGACGTTGCGGCAGCGCACGCGGGTGCCGTCGTTAAACCTGCGACCTTCGTCCGCTTCCGTATAGCGCTGCTGATGCGCGTAGTTTTGCGCCTGTGCGAACGTGCTCGTCGCCATCAGGCCGGTCAGGGACATACCCAGCAGGGAGGTGCGCATTTTCATCGTTGTTCTCCACGTTTCTCGCCCGCTCGGCGAGGCATGGGCGCACTCTGGCCGCTGGGTCGAGAACACAACGTGAAGCGCGCCGCCCGCTATTCAGGCTTTGGAGCGGAGCGTGAACCGCTCCGTCACAGCTGCGTGGCGGGCTCGGTTTGCGGCACCTTCGCCGGTGCCGGTGGGGGGTCCTGCGCTTCCACGGGCAATGGCGCAACCGGAGGCTGTGCAACCGTGGTGGGAGCCGCGGCAGGGGCTGCGGGCGTCGCGGCAGGCGTGGTAGTCGCGGCTGGAACCGCAGCGGCCGGCGCTGGTGCCGCCGCTGGCGCAGGTGCGGGCGCAGGCGCTGCACTCACTGCGGCAGGTACCGCTTCGGTGACCTTGGGAAGATACGAATTCAGGCGTTCGAAAAAGCGCTTGTAGAAGGCCGCATCCTGCACAGTGGTACTGGACACACGCACCAGCGAATCGCCGCTGCTGCCGACCGGCAACGATAACGAGCCCAGCACGCCGACGCCCACGCTGGCCGAGGTGGAACTCTTCTTCAGCGCGTAACGGTCCTGCAACGCACTGACGAACACCTGCGCCTTGCCGCCGTCCTGGCTGGCGCAGGAAATGCGCAGGTTGAGTTGTTCGCTCTGGTCGGCTTCCTTGAGCTGGAAGTTCTTGCTGCCCTCCACCGCTGCGGCATCGGCGCGCGTGACGGCGTAGCCCTGACTCAACAGCACTCGCCGGGCCGCCTCGCAGGCTTGCGGCGAACTGGCCGCCACGCTGCGCGAATAGGTGTCGTCGGAATTGAACGACTCGCGCATCAGCATCGTGTCGCCCTTGCTGCCGCCGCAGCCGGCCAGGGTTGCCAATGCGCCGAGCAGTGCGCCGCGCGCGATCAGGGAAGAACAAGACATAGGGAGATTCCGGCATCCAAAACCGGCACAGAGCATAGCGGCAACCCATGTGCGCGCGGCGTCGGCTTGCCCGATCAGGGCAACGGCGGTTCATCCACTGGCAATTGCAGGTCTACCTGCAGACGGCGGCCATCGGCACCGATGCGCTCGGCGCGCAGGTAGTGGTGGGCGCGCACCACCGCCAGTGCCACGGGCGCACGGCACGGTTCGCCCCACAGGCTCAACGCGAAGCCCTGCTGCTGCAGCCAGAGCGTGAGGCGGTCCCACAGCGCTTGTTCGCCACGCAGCATCAGGTCCAGATCGGCCGGGCCTTGGGGCACCGGGGTCGGCGACGCCAGCCAGCGCGCGTAGCTGCCATGCACCACCACCGGCAGGCCTTGTGCCTGCACCGCCTGCAACAACTGCGCGGCCTGCTGCAGATCCAGCCGGGCACGACAATGCTGAAAGATCAGCGCGTATTCGTGGCTGCGATTGCTCTGTGTCTCGGCATGCCCCAGCGCTGCGCCCGCACGCCGATAGCACAGCACCCGCTCCTCGCGCAGGTTGAACAGACTGGCCAGGATACGGCCAAGATCCCAGGCCTGCGGAATCACGCGGCCGCCGACCACCACGTTCTGCACCATCGCCACGCCCACGCCGTCTGGCCGCATCTGCTTGCGCAGCGCATGGAAGACCGCGCGCATGCCGGTCAGGTAGCTGGCGTAATCGCTGCTCGCATAAAGCTGCCCAGGCAGCACGTCGCCATGCCAGTGGCAGCCGAAATACGGCACGTTGGTCAGACACAGGTCGATCGGGGCCGCCGGGGCGATATCGGCCAGGCTGCCGACCACCACCGGAGCTTCCACCGCATGCCGCGCCAGACGCGTGCGTGCCAACTGCGCGCGTGCCGGATCGATTTCCATGCCATGCGCGTTGCGGCCTTCCAGCGCGGCCGCCAGCAAGGTGCTGCCAAAGCCGCAGAACGGGTCGAATACCTGCTCGCCCGGCCGGCTGAAATGGCGCACAAACGGGCGCATCTGATTGACCCAGCCACAATCGCGCGCGCCGAGCGGGTCGGCCGCGCGCAGATCGTCGGGCAGTGCCCAGGCGGCCTCGTCCGGGGCCGGCGTCCACCAGCTGCGCCGATCGAACTCATCCATTAGTGGGTTCCCACAACACATCGGCATCCGGGTCCCAACCCGCACACAGACGGCCGTTGGCGAAGAACACCAGCTTGTACAGATCGCCGGTCGCGTGGCGCGCATGCATCGCGGCGTAGTCGGCGCTTTCGAACACCACCTGCAAGCCCGCCTGATCGCGCAGCCGCACATTCCAGAAGTAATAGCCTTCGGTGAGGCCATCGGGTTGCCAGCGCGACCACCAGGGCTGCTGCATGCACTGGTCCAGCAACGTGTCTACGCCGATGCGGTGTTCGCCGATGTAGCGCAGCGTGCCGTTGCTGCGATAGGCATCGTCCAACCGCGACAATTCCCGAAAGATCACCTGGCTGGCGCCGCAGCTGCGTGCCCACGCGATGTACTGCGCAATGGCGTCTGCATTGTCCACGCCACCGCGCTGCACGATGCAGACCAGTCGCAGCGGCAGCCGTGCTGCCAGCCGCCGTGCCGTTTGTACGAAGGTCGCCACATCGGCGATCGGCTCGTCGGGGCGGAAACGCATGATCGCGTCGTTGCGCTCCTGCAACGGATGGTGACGCGACAACTCGACCCACGACAGCCCGAACTCAACCAGCGCTTCGATCAAGCGCGCACCGTGCGCACGCGCCAGCCCGGCGCCATTGCTGTACAGCACGCGCTGCTCGACGCGCGGGCCGTTGGGCGTGGTTGCCAGGGTCTGCAGCAAGGTCTGCAACCATGCCGCATCGTCGGTCATTTCCAGACCCAACAACGAATACGACAGCGGCACCTCGCGCAGCAGCTGCAAGACAGCGCTCAACTGCTGGAAATAGTCAGGCCCAGGTCGCAACGTCGCTGCCGCGCGACCGCCACCGTGCTGCCGCAGATTTTCCGAACAGAACCCGCAGCGCGCCGAACAGGGCCGTACTGAGGCATAGGGGGTGAAGGTGATCGGCAACGCCGCGCGATAGGTGCGCGCGCCGATACGCAGCGCATGCCAGCGACTGGCCTCGTCCTGCAGCGGCACGCGCCGCTGCAGGTTGGGTGCTGCGGCGCGCAGACGCGTCAGCAGCGCCGAAGCAGGCAACAAGGAGATGTCGTCGATGGAAGCGTGCATGGCCAACCCTGCGCGCCGCGCGTCAGCGACGTGCCGCGTTGGCACGCGCGCGAACCTGCTCCAACGTCCACTCCTGTTGCGGCACACCGTTTTCCCACACCGTGACCAGCGCGTCTTCGCTGTCGGGGTAGGTGTGCACCTCATCGAGCAAAGCACTGCGGTAGCTGCCATCGTTGCGGTTGCGCAGCAAGGTCAGGCGGCCACGCTTGCTCTGCTTGCCCTGGTCGGTGATCGGGTCCTTGTAGACATCGACCCACTGCCCGTCCACACGCACCGCCGAGCACTTCAACGCAAACTTTTGCGTGTCGCGGTCCACCTTCTGCAGCAACGCACCGCCCATCCCGAAGGCGACATTGTCGGCGGCATAGCCGGCGGCGGTGATGCGCTCCAGAATCGCGCGCAGCGAGGTGGGGTTGATGCCATCGCCCTGGATCACCCGTACGTGGTTGAGCACCTTGCAGCCCTTGCCATTGACCTGATGCCCGAACGCTTCGTCCAGCAACCGCAGGCACTGCTCGACCACGTCCACCGGGTCGCCCGAGTCCGGGCGAATCACCACCGTTGCGCCGGAGGCGATCACTTCCTCGCGCAAGGTGGTGCCCCAATGCTCGGCAATGGCGCGGTAGATGTCGTAGCTGTCAGACACCACCGCTACGATCGAACCCGGGTGCGCGAACTGCTTCAGCATGTTGCGATACGCATCCACCTCACGCTCGCGGCCCCAGCTGGTGATGGTGCTGTGTTCGGCGGCGGGAATCGAATACCCGGCCACCGGCGTGTGGTAATGCGCACGCGCCAGCAGCAATGCCGACAAGGTGTCGGTGCCGAGAAAGTTCACCAGATGCGCGGCACCGCCCAATGCGGCCGAGCCAAGACTGGACACGCCGCGCGCGCCAAAATCATGCAGTTTGAAAGGCAGCTGCCCTTCCGGATCGTCGCTGGTACGCTCCAGGAAGTCGCGCACGGTCTGCTTGACCTGCCAGCTCACCGTGGCCACCGTCACCGGGTACCACACGCGCAGCAACAGGGTTTCCAGATACGACGGTACCCAGAACGCCTTGGCGTCGGTGGACTCGATGGTCATCAGCACGTTGTGCGTTGGCACCACCGCGCCCTCGGGCACCGCGCGGATGCGGATCGGCAACTGCCCGCCAAGCCGGTCGACGATATCGCGCCAGCCGGCTTCGTTGAACGGCTCGCCATGCGCCGCCAGCAAGTCTTTCGCATCGTCGATGTCGGCGTGCGTCACCGGGCGGTTGATCGCTTCCTTCAGGATCGACTGCAGGCCGAAGAACACGGTCTGCTCGTAAAGCCCACCGCGCGATTCGACATAGAAGAACGACGCATCGGTGCCGGGCGGATATTGCAGCCAGTGACTGGCCTTGTAGCTATCGGTATTGAGCAGCAGGTTATCGAGGTAATGCATGACGGAAGCTCCTTCGCGTCGAATGAACCGGCGGTCTGTCCGCCGGCGGGAGGTCATGGTTCAAGCGGTCACGGCATGTGCGGCCCGTTGGCATCGCGGCAGCAGGTCGTCGTTTGCGCGTTAGCCACGGCCCAGGAAGAATTCAAGAATATGCAGGTGGTCTTCGTACAGGCGCGGGCCCATCGCCATCACTTCGGCGATCGGAATCCAGCGCGCCTTGTCGGCATCGTCGCC
Source organism: Xanthomonas sp. NCPPB 3569 (assembly GCF_041475645.2). Lineage (NCBI taxonomy): Bacteria > Pseudomonadati > Pseudomonadota > Gammaproteobacteria > Lysobacterales > Lysobacteraceae > Xanthomonas > Xanthomonas sp. NCPPB 3569. The sequence continues at coordinate 930,031 of NZ_CM192969.1, read as the reverse complement.
ACCGCGCACCGCAGGCAATTCACCGGCCGGAAACTCGAAATGGAACGCATGGGTAATGGTGCGTCCGCGCTGACTGCGCTTGGGATGATCGAACACCTGCTTGCCACGCAACGAGCCCTTGAGCACCGGCACCGGCAGCTTGAGCCGGGTTTCCTCGCGCAACTCGCGCAGGCAGCAATCCAGCAGCCCTTCCTCCTGGCCGACGAAACCGCCGGGCAGGGCCCACAACCCCTTGCCCGGTTCGGCGCGACGGCGCACCAGCAGCACGTGCCCCGAATGCACCACCACCGCATCGGTCGTGACGAATGTCGGCGGATATGGCGCGTCTTTCCACGCAGCGCGGTATTGCTCGATGAAGCGGTATTCGGCCACCAGCTGCGCGTAGCTGGGCGAGTTGCGCCGGAATGCTTCCAGCATGTCGTAGACGGGCGCCGGCACATTGCCGCGCAGCATCAACAGGCCGCCGTGGAAGCCGATATCGCCGGCTTCGAACAGATAGCGGCGCAATTCGGTGGCCGACAGCGTTGCGGTATGTTGCACGTCTTCTAGCGGCCACTGCGGAAACTCACGCAGGTAGTAGCTGCTGGCATCCTTGTCCATGCCGATCAGGCCGATGTTCGCATCCAGCGTGCCGCCATCGGCGTGCACCGCTTCGGCAACCTGTCGCTGCACTTCGGCAATCCACAGGCTTTCGTTGTACAGATGATCGCGTAGCGGGCGCACGATCAGCCGCGCCGTTTCGTCCGGCAACGCAGATTCGATCATCACCGCACGTTCGGCGACGGTCCAAGGATTGCGAATGGTGCGGGGCGTGTCGGCCGAGCCGATCAGCACGATGAGCTTTTTCGCCTTGCCCAGCGCGTGGCGGGCGACGGCAGCGTGGCCGTTATGAAAGGGCTCGAAACGCCCGATAAACACGAGATAGTCGTACGGTGTTGCCATGAGAATCCCTCACGGTTGAGTGGTGAGCCGGCGGTCTATCCGCCGGCCTGGTGCAAATGCTACGCCGATGCACGATGGCGTCAAGCGGCCGATCGTCTACGCATCAGTGGCCGGCGCCGTGACGCAGCGGTCATCATCTCTGGCTAGACTCGGCGCTCTTGCTTCCTCAAGGAATTTCCCTGCATGCCACGCTCCATCGCGCAGGTGCTGCGCCGCCTTCTCGCCCTCGCTGCACTGTTGTGTCTCGCCTTACCCGCGCTGGCCGTCACGCCGGCTGCGCCACTGCGGGTCATGTCGTTCAACGTGCGCGTGCCGGCCGATACCGATGGCGACAAACGCTGGCAAGTGCGTCGCGCGGCCATGGTCGCGTTGATCAAACAGACGCATCCGGACGTGTTTGGCACGCAGGAACTGGTGAGCGAACAGGCGGCCTTCCTGGCCGAACAGTTGCCCGACTACCGCTGGTTCGGCCAGGGCCGGCGCGGCGATGACAGCGACGAGCACATGGGCGTGTTCTACGACGCGCGTATATTGAAGGTGGTGGAGTCGGGCAACTTCTGGCTGTCGGACACGCCCGAACGCCCCGGCAGCATCACCTGGGGCAATGTACTGCCACGCATGGCCACCTGGGCGCTGTTCGAGCGCATCAGCGACAAACGCCGCTTTTATCTGTTCAACACGCACTTTCCGTATCGCGATGAGGACGAGCCCGCCCGCGAGCGCAGCGCGCGCCTGATCCTGTCGCGCATCGCGCAGTTGCCTGCCGCTATCCCGGTGGTGCTGACCGGCGACTTCAACAGCGATCCGGACAAGATCACCTACCCCACGCTCACCGCAGTGCTTCGCGATGCGCGTGCACAGGCCAGCAAGCGCAGCGGGCCGGAAAACACCTTCCAGGATTTCACCACGCACCCGACCCGGCGCATCGACTGGATCCTGTATCGCGGATTGCGTCCTTCCCGCTTCGCGACCCTGGACGATCGTCCCGGCGGCATCCTGCCGTCAGACCATTATCCGGTGATGGCCGAGTTCGACTGGCCACGCTGAGGACAAGCGCGTGCAAGAGCAGTAGCGGCAGCGGGCGCGCACGCCGGCCGTGACAAAGCCACCCGATGCATGCAGCACCGCAGTGATCAAGCCGGATGAATGCCGGCGTTCGCGGCGCTGGCCTGCAGCCATTCCAGCAAGGCCTGCAGGGTGGCCGAAGGGCGGTCGCGCCAGATGATGGAGAGCTCGCGCCGCGCCCAGGCTTCCTCCAGCGGCACCGCCGCCAGCTGCTGCCTGACACTGGAGCAGGACAGCGCCGCGTGCGGCACGATGGCCACGCCCACGCCGCGTGCCAGCATGCGGCACAGCGTTTCGATACCCGGCACGCGCGCGCGGATGCGCAGCTGCACGCCGGCACGGGCCAGATGCGTCCGCAGGTGGCGCTGCAAGGCGTTGTCGGCCGATAACGCCAGCAACTGCATCGGCGCGATATCGGCCAGGCGCAGGCTGCCTGCGCCGGCAAGCCGATGGCTGGCGGCCACCGCGACCATCAGGCGATCCTGCCGAAACGGACGCCGCTGCAGGCCGGTGAAGTCGGCATGCCCTGCCACCACGGCCAGGTCCGCACGTTCATCGCGCACCGCATCGGCAGCCTCCTCGCTGCCCCATTCGGCCAGGGTCAGGTCCACCCGTGGGTGGGCCAGCAAGAAATCCGCAACGCACTCGGGCAGCCATTCGGACAGTGCGGCGGTGTTCGCGGCCAATCGCAGGGTGACCTGTCCACCAAGTCCGTAATCGCCAAGCTCGCTGCGCATGGCCTGTTCCTGCCGTGCCAGCACCCGCGCATGCCGCAGCAGGACCTGGCCGGCGGCGGTCAGCGTCACGCCTCGGCGGCCGCGCTCGAACAGGGCCGCGCCGACCTGCAGCTCCAGCGCGCGAACACGCGCACTGGTGGCCGCCAGCGATAGCGCCGCCCGGTCGGCGCCGGCGGTGATGCTGCCGGTGTCTGCCACCGCAACAAAGATCCGCAAGTCGATGAATTCCACCTGCATCTGCATCTCCAGCCTTCGGCGTGGCCGAAGTCTGCCTCAAACAAAGACAGCTTGCCGGACACCGCTACCGCATCGATCCTGCGCCCCATGAAAGAAGACGTTTCGCAATTGATTATGGTTGCCGCGGTATTCCTGCTGGCCGGCGCGGTCAAAGGCGTGGCCGGCATGGGGCTGCCCACCGTGGCGATGGGTTTGCTGGGGCTGTGGCTGCCGCCCAGCCAGGCCGCCGCGCTGTTGGTGCTGCCTTCGTTGGTGACGAATCTGCAGCAGGCCTGGGGGCCCGCTGCGACCGTGCTGTTGCGGCGCCTGTGGCCGGTGCTGGCCATGGTGGTGGCGGGCACGTGGTTGAGCGCCGGGTTGATGATTGGCGGTCATCCGCGCTACCTGCGCGGCGCGCTTGGGGTCCTGTTGGTTGCCTACGCCCTGCTGGGGCTTGCCCGCCGGCAGTGGACCCTGCCGCCACGTCACGAGCGCTGGGGCAGCCCGCTGATCGGCCTGGTCGGTGGCCTGCTCAATGGCGCCACCGGCGTGCTGGTTCTCCCGGTGGTGCCATACCTTTCTGCACTGGGTTTGCCACGCGAGGTATTGATCCGCGCACTGGCCGCATGCTTCGGTACGGCAACGCTTGCGCTGGCGACGGCGCTGGTCTGGCACGGCGGCGTACCGCTTTCGGCTGGCCTGCCGTCGCTGCTGGCGCTACTGCCCACCGCACTGGGGGTGTGGGCCGGCACGAAGCTGCGACGCCGCATCTCTGCCGAAGCATTCCGTCGGATATTTTTCGGCACCTTGCTGCTGCTCGGCCTGCAGGCCTGCTGGCAGGCGATCGCCTGAGACACTGCCAGCGGCGACGGTGCTGCCTAAATGAAAACGCCACCGGCAAGCGGTGGCGCTCATGCAGTGAATCGGCAGCCTGGCTCAGTCTGCCCAACGTCCCGGTGCGGTCGACTTCGGCAGCACCTGGGCCGACAACGGCTTGTCCTGCGAGAGCAAGCCCAGCGCATCGGCCAGGATCGCCGCCGACTCATGCAGCAGCGGATCCGGACGCTTTTCGGCGGCCTTTTCGCGTGCGGTGTCCTTGACGATGTCGCGCTCGTTGCCGGTCAGGCCGTCGTCGCTGTCTTCGGCAAGCGGATCCAGCGGCAGGCCGAGTTGCTTGCGAATCTGCTGGCGGTCCTTGCGCTGCTGATCCTGCTTCTGTCGCTCGGCAACGCGCTCGGCCTCATTCAACGAAATGTACTTCTTGGCTTTTTCATCGCGGAACTGCTTGACGTCTTCTTCCCACCACTGGAATTCCTTGTCGGTGGCGATGCGCGCAGTGTGCAGGGACTGCAACTTGGGCAGCAACGGTGCGAAATTGCCGTACTGGGTATGCGGCGCAGCGGCGATGCGCGTCCACGGCAATGCATTGTCGTAGGTACTCTCACCGAACTCGGTGGCATCCACGCTGGCCGGGAAGGCGATATCCGGCACCACACCCTTGTGCTGGGTGCTGGAGCCGCTGACGCGGAAGAACTGCGCGATTGTCAGCTTGACCTGCCCATACCGCTGCCCTTCGGCAGCCGGCCAGCGATCCAGGTCGACGATGTTCTGCACGGTGCCCTTGCCGAAGCTGGTTTCGCCGATCACCAGCCCACGCCCGTAATCCTGGATCGCACCGGCAAAGATTTCCGATGCCGACGCCGAGCCGCGGTTGATCAAGACGGCCAGCGGGCCGTCCCAGGCAACCTTGGGGTCGCTGTCGCCATTGACGGTGACGCGGCCGCCGGATTCGCGTACCTGCACCACCGGGCCCTGCTCGATGAACAAGCCGGTCAGTTCGATCGCCTCGTCGAGCGAACCACCGCCGTTATTGCGTAGATCAAGCACGACGCCATCGACCTTGTCGGTCTTGAAGCCGGCCAGCAGCTTGGCAACGTCGCGCGTGGCCGAGGCATAGTCGGTTGCATTGCGGCGACGGCCCTCGAAATCCTGATAGAAGCCCGGCAACTTGATGATGCCGATGCGGCGCTGCGGTTCGCTGCCGGTCGCCGGCAAGGTGATGGTTTCGCCCTTGGCAGCCTGTTCGGCCAGACGCACCTTCTGACGGGTCAGGGTCACCGTGCGGTGCTTGCCATCGATGCCCGACTCGGCCGGGATGTACTCCAGGCGCACCTGGGTGTCCTTGCTGCCACGAATCTTGGCCACCACGTCATCGATGCGCCAGCCGATCACATCTTCGATCGCGCCATTCTTGGCCTGCCCAACGCCGACGATGCGATCACCCGGCTTGAGCGTGCCATCGACCGCCGCTGGACCGCCCGGGATCACCTCGCGGATCACCACCATGTCGTCCTGCTTCTGCAGCTGTGCGCCAATGCCTTCCAGCGACAGCGACATCTGCTGGTTGAACGTTTCGGCAGTGCGCGGGGTGAAGTAGTCGGTGTGCGGGTCGACGGCATTGGTATAGGCATTGACGAAGAACTGGAACACGTCTTCGCCCTTGAGCTGCTTGACCGAATCGGCCAGTGCCACATACCGCTTGTCCAGCGTCTTGCGGATGTCGTCGGGCTTCTTGCCGGCCAGCTTCAGGCGCAGCCAATCGTTCATCACCGACTGGCGCCACAGCACGTCCAACTGCTTGTCGTCTGCAGCCCACGGCACGTCCTTGCGGTCGTATTCGAACTTGTCGTTCCCGCTGAAATCGAAGTCCTGCTTGAGCAGGTCGCGCGCGTACTTGACGCGTTGATCGACACGCTTCTTGTAGACCGAGAACACCTGGAACGCAGGCTCAAGGTTGCCGCCGCGCAACGCGTCGCCCACACCGGCCTGGAGCGGCGCGAAGCTGTCGATATCGGCCTGGGTGAAGAACTGTTTGCCGCCATCCAGCGTTTCCAGGTAGCGCTTGAACACGTCCTTGGACATCGCCTCGTCCAACGTGCGCGGCCGGTAGGCATAGCGGCTGTCGGAGAGCAGGCCGTAGACAAGTTTGGTGGCCGTCGCCTGGTCGGGCGTGGCAGCGGCGGGCAGCGCGGTATCGGCGCGTGCGAGCAAGGCCATCGGAGTGGTCAACACCAGCGCCAGCAGGCCGGCCTTCATGCACGAAGAAACGTTGTAGGTCATCGAATGGCTCTCGGCACGAGGCCGACGAAAGAAGGGCGGTGAACGGATCAGACAGCATGACAGTGCCGAAAGTTGCTGGCGTTGTCATCCGCTGGCTGAATCAGCCTAGCGCCGGGCCCGTAGCAGATTGTGAACGAGACCGTACCTTGCGGCTGCGCGCCGCATGGGCCAGCGACGACACAGCCCCGCGCGATGCACGGGGCTGTCGTTGCTGGGCATTGCGATGTGGTCGGCGGTAGCACGTCGCGACTGACCGGTCAGTGGTCTACTGGCAACATGCGGGACCGGCCTGCATCGAACACACCCGCGACGCGGGGCGGGTTCCAGCATCGATCGCGCACCCGGCGCGGCAGCCGCCGATCGCCTGTTGCCGACTCAGGCGGCGACGCCGGCGCCTGCAGCCTGCCGATCGGCGTGATACGAGGAACGCACCATCGGGCCGGAGGCGACATGACTGAAGCCCAGCGCGTTGCCGTAGTCTTCCAGCGCCTTGTATTCCTCAGGCGTCCAGTAACGCATCACCGGATGATGGTGTGGCGTCGGCTGCAGATACTGGCCGATGGTGATCATGTCCACGTCGTGTGCGCGCAGGTCGCGTAGCGTGGCCTGCACCTGCTCCATCGTCTCGCCCAGGCCCAGCATGATGCCGGACTTGGTGGCGATGGATGGATGCTGCGCCTTGAAGCGCTGCAACAGCGTCAGCGACCACTGGTAGTCCGCACCGGGGCGCACGTTCGGATACAGGTCCGGCACGGTTTCGATATTGTGATTGAACACGTCCGGCGGGCTCAGCGCCAGGATCTCCAGCGCGCGGTCCATGCGGCCCTTGCCGCGGAAATCCGGGGTCAGGATTTCGATACGCGTGTTGGGCGAACTGGCCCGGATCGCCGAAATGCAGTCGACCAAATGCTGCGCGCCGCCATCGCGTAGATCGTCGCGGTCCACGCTGGTCACGACCACGTACTTCAGCCCCATGTCGGCGACGGTGGCGGCCAGACTGGCCGGCTCGCTCGCGTCGGGCGGCTTGGGCCGGCCGTGTGCCACGTCGCAGAACGAGCAGCGCCGCGTGCACACCTCGCCCAGGATCATGAAGGTCGCGGTGCCGTGGCTGAAGCATTCGTGGATGTTGGGGCAGCTGGCTTCTTCGCACACCGTGACCAGGCGGTTTTCGCGCAGCTTGGCCTTGAGGTTCTGTACCGCATTGCCGGAGGGAATCCGCACCCGGATCCACGACGGCTTGCGCAGCACCGGCGCATCGACGAACTGCACCGGCGAGCGGTTGATCTTGTCGCCACCGATCTGCTTGACGCCGGTCTGCAGCGGCGCAGGCGCGGCGGTGTCGCCGGAGACGACCTGCAAGGGGATGGAACGGGCGATAGGCTGGGTCATGACGATACGGGGCGCTCAGGCCGGAAGCGAAAGGTCGGGCAATGCGGAAACGGGCTGCAGCACGAGGCCGAACTGGCGCGCCAGCTGGTCGAGCAGCACCGCCTTGACGGCGTCCATCCCGGAGGGGCCGCCCAAGTCTAGCACCGAGGTCACCTGCAGGCCCTGGTAGCCACAGGGGTTGATGCGATGGAACGGTTCCAGGTCCATGTCCACGTTGAACGACAACCCGTGGAAGGTGCAGCCACGCCGCACGCGGATCCCGAGCGCGGCGATCTTGGCCCCGCCCACATACACCCCGGGGGCACCGTCGCGGCGCTCGGCCACGATGTTCCACTCATCCAGCGTATCGATCAGCGCCTGCTCGATCTTGCAGACGTAATCGCGCACGCCGATCTTCAGCCGGCGCAGGTCCAGCAACGGGTAAACGACCAACTGGCCGGGACCGTGATACGTGACCTGCCCGCCGCGATCGACCTGCAGCACCGGAATCTCGCCCGGGGCCAGCACATGCTCGGGCTTGCCGGCCTGGCCCAACGTAAACACCGGCGCATGCTCGACCACCCAGACCTCATCGGCCGTGTGCTCATCACGCGCATCGGTGAAACGCTGCATTGCACGCCACACGGGCGCGTAGTCTTGCTGGCCGAGGTCGCGCATTTGCGCAGGCAGCCCAGCCATGGAGCTGCTCACAGGCTCGGCCGCTACAGCGTCCACTTCACTTCCGGATGATCGCGTAGCGCCTGATGTGCGGCCTCGAACTGCTCGCGGCTTTCGGCACGGAAGCCAATCTTGACCGAAACATATTTTCCGCTGGAAGAATGCTTCCAGCTCACGCTTTCTTGCAGCAGTTCCACGCCGGTGGCGGCAAGCAGACGCGGAAGCTCGGTTTCCAGCCCACGCTCGGCCGTGCCCATGGCGCTGAGCTCGAAGGTGCCGGGAAACTGAAAGCCGTGGTCGGGGTTGTCGGTGCTGATATCCATCGCACCATTATCGGGCCGGCGATGGGCAAACCCAAGCCCACCTTGTGCCGAATGCGACAGCGGGACCGCGCGGGCCCCGCTGCGTTACGCCAGTGCGATCAAGCGTGGCGCCAATTGCATCAGCGGCTTACTTGGACAGTTCCAACATGGCCGAGGAGACCCACCCACGGTTGCCCATCTCGTCCTCGACTTTCCACATGACGCCTTCCTTGGTCCCGGTTGGGTACAGCATCATGCCCGGCTCTAGCGTGCGCACGGCCGCACCGGTGCCCTTGGCATTGGCCAGCAGGCGCCCTGCACGAGTGACCGTAACCGCCTGCTGCGTGTTCGACGCCGCCGCATTGCCGGACAGCCCGCCGAGCTGGCTGACGATGTCGGTGTAGGCCTGCAGATATGCCAGCGTGATCACCTGGCCGATCTCGGTATTGGCGTAACCGCCCGCACCGGCCGCGCCGTAGTCGCCGCCACTGAAGACGTTGCCACGCGCGCCCCAGCCCAAATCGGTCTTCTTGGCGTTGCCTTCCGCCATGGCGACCTGTTCGGAGGAACGCACATCGGTGATGGTCAGCACCACGTCAGCGGTCTTCTTGCTGAGGTTCAGGCCACCGACCAGGTTGCCGGCATTGCCGCCCACCAGACCACCCAGCATGCCGGCAATGGCGCTGCCGCCGGCATTGTGGTTCTGCGAAATGAGGTCCGGCGTCATCACATAATCGGCCGCGCGGATCTGTCCCTTGCCCATGTTGGACCGGGCGCGCAGATCGCCATTGGCTGCCATATCGCGCTCGCGCTGCGAGGCCGCCATGCCGGCGCCGCGATCCACCAGGGTGAAGCAGCGCGACTTGTTGACGAACACCTTGATCAACTTGGAAGGCGCCGGCAGCTGCTGGCCAGACCACCAGTTGACCGCATCTTCCGGCTCGATAACCGACAGGCTGCCCAACGACTTGGTGCAGGTCGGGATCTGCGCCACGCCCTCCTTGCGCTGATCTTGCGCGGAGCCCTTGAAGGCGTCCTTGAACCCGGCCGACGCCGGCGCGCTCACGCTGGCCAATGCAATGCCCAGCACGCTGGACAGCACCGCTGCGCCCACAGAAATCGTCTTGCTCATGTTAGTCCCCTAAACACCTGCGCTGCCGTTGGCAAACGCGATCCGTTGGTAATGAATTGGCCTGCGAAGGCCGCCGTTCCTTGGGGCTGGTTCCCCCGCGGCGGATCATATGCTATCGGCGCCAGCTTTTCATGGCGGCAGCGCTTGTCTACTGCGTAGGGCTGTCACTGCCACACAGACACCGCGCACGGATGTGTTCGGCATCTGCTACAGCTCGCTTTCCTCGTGGCAGATGACGTGCGCGTTCACACGGCGCAACAGAAGACGCAGGCATTTTTCCGATTCCAGCTCACCTCCCCAGGCCTTCCATGCTCCGACCGCGCGCGTTGTCTGCTGCCTTGCTGCTTTCTCTTTCCGGGCTGTCGTTGCCGGCCCTGGCGGCGGATCAGTGCGATTCCAGCCGTCTTGGGCGCACGCCGCCTGCGGTGAACTTCCGTGTCGATAACGACTTGTTCGGCGGTGAAGATCAGGACCAGGGATATTCCAACGGTGCGGTGCTGACGCTGGTGTCGCCGAACCTGGTCGATTACACCGACGACCCATGCCTGCCGCGGACTGCGCGGTGGGTCAACAGCTATCTGGAGCGGCTGCACCCGGGCGAGTTCGACCAGCAGAACATGGTGTTCTCGATCGGCCAGGCGATCTTCACTCCGACCGATTACACCCGCCGCGACGTCATCCCGGACGACCGCCCGTATGCCGGCATCCTGCTGGCGAGCTTCGGCTACAACGCGCGTAACGATGCACATCTGCGCACCACGCAGCTGCAGGTCGGCGTCGTCGGCCCGTGGGCGCTTGCGAAGGAAGCGCAGGATGCGATCCACGATGCGCTCGGCGACGAGAAATTCCAGGGCTGGGACAACCAGCTGCACAACGAGCCGCTGATCAACCTGGTGCATGAGCGTATGCATCGCTGGCCGGCCGATGCCAGCGGCAATGCCGGTGGCTTTGGCTGGGATTTCATTTCGCATTGGGGTGGTGCGGTCGGCAACATGGCCACGCACTTGAATGCCGGCGGCGAGGCCCGCTTTGGCTGGAAGCTGCCGGACGACTTCGGCAGCACCCCGACCCGCCCCGCGGGCGAAAACACCGCCCCCAGCCGGCTCGGGCGCGCCAGCGGTTGGTCCGGCCACCTGTTCGTCACCACCGATGCGCGCTGGGTGATCCGCGACATCACGCTGGACGGCAACACCTTCCGCAACAGCCACAGCGTGGACAAGCGCCCGTTCGTCGGCGATGTGGGCTACGGCCTGGCGGTGATGTACGGCCGCTGGAAATTCGCCCTCGCCCGCTACCACCGCACCCGCGAATTCGACACCCAGCGCGAAACGCCGGTGTATGGCAGTTTTACGATCAGTCGGATGCTTTGAGGGGTGGGATTGGGGAGTCGGGATTGGGGATTGGTGGGAGCGGACTGCTGGCGATTCAATGCTGCTCTGGCGTTACCAATCCCGAATGCCCAATCCCCAATTCCCGCAAGGAAAAAGCCGGCTTTCGCCGGCTTTTTCGTTGGATCACTCCGATTCCCACCACATCCAGAACGCGTCCCAGAGGCGCTTGAAGAATCCGCCCTCTTCGACGGCGTTGATGGCGACCAGCGGGGCCTGCGCGATGACTTTGCCGTCCAGGCTGACCTTCACGGTGCCGACCTGTTGGCCCTGCTTGATCGGTGCCTGCAGGTTCTTGGGCACTTCCATGCTGGGCTTGAGATCGTTGTAGCGGCCGCGCTGCAGGCTGACCAGCAGCGGCTGTGCCACGCCGAGCTGCACTTCGTCCTGCTGGCCCTTCCAGACCTTCTGCTTGGTGACGACCTTGCCGGGCGCGTACAGGCTGTGGGTTTCGAAGAAGCGGAAGCCCCAGTTGAGCAGCGCCAGGCTATCGGTGGCGCGCTGTTCTTCGGAGCTGTCGCCCATGACCACGGCGATCAGGCGCTGATCGCCGCGCTTGGCCGAGCTCAGCAGGCAGTAGCCGGCTTCGGAGGTGTGACCGGTCTTGATGCCGTCCACCGCCGGATCGCGCCACAGCAGCCGGTTACGGTTGCTCTGCTTGATGCTGCCGACCTGGAATTCCTTGATCTTGTTATAGGCGTAGGTCTCCGGGTAATCGCGCACCATCGCGCGGCCCAGCAGGGCCAGGTCGTAGGCGGTGGAGTGATGCCCTTCGGCGCTCAGTCCGTGCGCGTTGACGAAGTACGAATCCTTCATGCCGATCTTGGCGGCGTAGCTGTTCATCAGCGAGGCGAAGGCTTCTTCGCTGCCGGCCACGTGCTCGGCCAGCGCGATGGCGGCATCGTTGCCGGACTGGATCGCCATGCCCTTTTCCATGTCTTCCAGGCGCGCGGTCTGGTTGACCGGGAAGCCGCTGTAGCTGCCGTCGGTGCCGGCGCCGCCTTCGCGCCAGGCGCGTTCGCTCATCATGACCTGATCGTCGCGCTTGACCTTGCCGTTCTTGATCTCGGCGGCGACCACGTAGGAGGTCATCACCTTGGTGATGCTGGCCGGCGCCAGTTGCTGGTGGATGTTCTCACCGGCCAGCACCTGCCCGGTGGCGTAGTCCATCAGGATCCAGGACTTGGACACGGCCGGGGCGGGCGCCGGCGGCACCGGCAAGGCGGCCGGGGCGGCAGCCACGGCAGGAGTCGGCTGCGGCGCAGGTGTCTGGGCGCAGACCAGGCCGAAGGCGAACGTGGCCACGGCAGCGGCGGCGAAGCGGAATTTCATTGAAGAACGACTCCTGACGGGCCCGAAAGCTGGGCAATGCGAAATTGTAAGGCGCCACGGCGATCAGGGCGACGCGTTGCAAGATGCGAGCGCTTGCACAGTTCAGCGATGGCGCCATGCGCGTGGCGCCTGCGGAGCGCTGCCGGAGGCGCCACGCACAGCTTCGGCGTCGCTTGGAGCGACCTTGGAACAGGCGACTGTGGCGCTGAGCGGTTTGCTGGATGCAACAGCGATGGGTCTCGAAATGCACGAGGGGCGTACCAATTCCGGCCGTGCCCGCGCCCGCACTGTGGAGAGGCAATGTCTGCCAACCAATCTGGCGCGTCCCAGCTGTTCCATGACGGCCGGCGCAGCAAGCGCGAGCGCCTGCTGCGTCGTGGCTGATGGGCCAACGCAGTCACCGGCGCGCTGGCGTTCAAGCAAGGTGACCTAGCTGGCGCGCCAGTGACGCATGCGCTCGCGCGCGTCATTGGCTGACGCAGTCACCGACTCGCCCGGCGCTAATTGGCCACGATCTGCGGGCGACCGAAGCCAAGACCGGCGATGCGCTGGGCAATCTCCGAGGCATTTGCGTGGTCGCGTGCATTCACGCGTAGCCGCCACAGCGTGCGCCCGCCACTGACGATGTCGCTGACGCTGGCGCCGGCAATCCCCGCCGAGGCCAGTTGCGACAGTGCGCGATTGGCGTTTTCGCGGCTGGCGAAACTGGCGACCTGCAGCAGGATGTCGCCGAGCGCAGCTTCGGCCGCGCTGGGTGCCTTGGCGGGCGCTGGCTCGGCCTTGAGCGGGCGCGAGGCAGTGGTTTCGGAAGGCTTGACCGCCGCAACCGCCACGGGCGGCGCCGCGGCGGGTACGACGGCAGACGCTGACGCGGCCGGGCGCGGGGCCGCAGCAGCCGGCTTGCCTGTTGCCACGCGCACGCCCTGCGCCTTCATCCAGGCATCGAAGTTGTCGGCATTGCCAGGCTGGCGCGAATCGGCGACGCGATAGCGCCAACGCTCGCCGGCCGCAATGACCGGCGCACCGGCAGTGGATGCAGCGGCAGGTGTGGCAATCGCAGTGCCGGCAGCGGTCGCGGCGGCACGCGGCGGCACGGTGCGGGTAGGCAGACGCTGCACCAGGCCATCGATCTGACTGGCGCTGGCGGCCGGCCGCGCCGTGGCAACGGCGGTATTCACCGCTGCCTGGCCACTGCGGCGCTTGGCGAGCAGGTTGCCGTTGTCGGCTTCGGTCAGGCCGCGGACTTCGACATTGCCGGTGCCCTTGCCGGTGATGCCCAACTTCACCGCAGCAGCGTAGCTCAGATCGATCACACGGCCGTCGTGGAATGGGCCGCGGTCGTTGACGCGTACCACCACCGACTGGCCGGTGTCGGTGTTGGTGACTAGCGCAAAGCTGGGCAGCGGCAAGGTCTTGTGCGCGGCGGTGAAGGCGTACATGTCGTAGACCTCCTTGTTGGAGGTCAGCCGGCCATGGAACTTGTTGCCGTAGTATGAGGCGGTGCCGCGTTCGACATAGTCGCCGGGGTTGTCCATCACCACGTAGCGCTTGCCCAGCACTTCGTAAGGCGAACGATTGCCCACCGCCGAGCGCGGCTCGTTGGTGACCAGCGGCTCGGGGATGCAGGCCACATTGGGCACATGATCGGGCGTGGAGTCTTTCACGCCTGGCTTGTACAAGCCGCCAGCGGTGTAGTCGCCACGCGTGGACGGGTCTTCCTTGGCGGGCGCATACGGCGAGGTGGACGGGCAGCCGGTGGCGACATACGCCGGACCCTTGCCTTCGACCTTCACACCCTTGATCGCGCCGCTGCCGGTGCCGCCGGCAGTCTTCTTCGGTGCACTGCTACAGGCCGCCAGGCCGAGCATCAGCGCCATCGAGATCAGCCACTTGGGGCCTGCAATGCTGTTCATGCCGGGGGTAACTCCTTGCCGGCGATGGCCTCGGACAGCTGGAACACGGCCATCGCATACATCTTGGAAATGTTGTACCGGGTGATCGCGTAGAAGTTCTGGAAGCCCAGCCAGTACTGCTTGCCGTTGGCGTCATCCAGGCTGATCGGAGTGGCGGTGCTGCCGGCCACCACCGGTGCGCTCGGGTGATAGCCGCGTGCCGACAGGTCGGACAGCGTGTACACCGGCGACCAGTCGGCCGGGTTGAATTCTTCGTGCCCGGCGGCCAGCGTGGCCGGGACCGCGACCTGCCCGCCGCGCACCCAGCCGCCCTTCTTGACGAAGTAGTTGGCGATCGAGGCGAACACGTCGTTGTAGTCGGTGAACAGATTGCGCTTGCCGTCGGCATCGCCATCCACGCCGAACTGGCGATAGCTGGACGGCATGAACTGGCCCATGCCCATCGCACCGGCATAGCTGCCGATCAGGGTGGTGACGTCGAGTTGCTCTTCCTTGCCGAGCGCGAACAGCTGGCCGAGCTCATCGCGGAAAAACAGTTCGCGGCGCACTTCGCGTTCGAGCTTGGCCGGGTCGCCGCTGCGCGGATAGCGGAACGCCAGCGTGTACAGCGCGTCCAGCACGCGGTATTTGCCGGCGTTGCTGCCGTAGCTGGTTTCCACGCCGATGATGGCCACGATCACCTGCGCCGGCACGCCGGTGGCAGCCTCCACCTTGCTCAGCTCGGCGCGGTGTTCGGCCAGGAACTTGCGGCCGCCATCAATGCGCGCCTGGGTGATGAACATCGGCCGGTACTCGTTCCACGGCTTGACCCGTTCTGCCGGGCGCGACATCGCCGTGACAATGGCGTCCTTGAACTGCGCCTGCGCCAGGGTCGCTTCGATCTGCGCGGCATCGATGCCGTACCTGGCCGAGGTGTCGCGCACGAAGTTGGCGCGGGCGATCTCGAACGGCACCGGGGCCAGGTCCACTGGCGGAAGCGCGGGCGCCTCGGCGGCAGCGCTGGCCGGCGTGGCTGACGCGACTGGCGCAATCGGCGGCTTGGCCGGCGGCGCGCTGGCAGCCGGTGGCGGGGGCGGAGGGCTGGGCTGGGTCGCGCAGGCGACAAGGCCGAGGGTGAGCAGGCAGGTCAGGGTGCGTCGAATCATCGGCCGAGGGTAACAGACATCAGATGAACTTCTGGCAATAAGGCCATGAAACGCAAAGACTTTGGATCAAGTCAAGGGGTGTTGCAGCAAATTCGGGATTCGGGATTCGGGATTCGGGATTCGGGATTCGGGATTCGGGATTCGGGATTCGGGAATGGGGAATGGGGAATGGGGAATGGGGAATGGGGAATGGGGAATGGGGAATGGGGAATGGGGAATGGGGAATGGGGAATGGGGAATGGGGAATGGGGAATGGGAAGTGGGAAGTGGGGAGTGGGGAGTGGGGAGTGGGGAGTGGGGAGTGGGGAGTGGGGAGTGGGGAGTGGGGAGTGGGGAGTGGGGAGTGGGGAGTGGGATGAGTCGAGGATAGAAACGGAGTTTTACGTTTACGGTTGAGGCTGCACCCAGCGTCAGACTTGGGAAGTTGCTGTGGGCCATGGCCAAGACCGGGTCGTATGGTTTGGCTTAGGCCGATGCCGGGCCGTGCGATTGGCTCTGGCTGGATGATGGGCAGAACCTGGAACGGCAACTCGTCAGCGCGGTCGTCGCCTGCGCTCGTCTAGTTCAGGCAGCGACGGCTCGTCTCACGCACGCTAATCGTGCAGCTGCAGGGCAGCTGCGCATGCGGGGTGGATTGGCGGAAGACGCGTTCGCAACTGCGCCACCTCGGCGGGTGCAGCGCTGCGCGGTAGCCGCCGGTCGGACGCGGCCGTTGGAGGGCCGCGCCGGGTGTCTCACAGTGCCGGGAAGCGGGGAGCGCCCGAGCAGGTGGGGATCGCGCCACTGACCTGTACCGGGCCGGTGGTGACTCCGGTGCCGGTCGGTGTCAGCGCGCTGTTGCTGAGCCCGATCTGCGCATTGCTGGCGGTCACCGTCACCGAGGTGCTTCCGATGGCCACATTGGCCAGCACCAGATCCTGCGGTGTCTGCGCATCGTAGCCGCGCAGGATCCATCCCTTGCCGCCGGCATCGTTGGCGCTGCGCAATCCATCCACGACGATGGCGCTGAAGGTCGGCGTGGTACCGCTGCTGCCGCTGGCATAGAACGGGTTGATCACCACCGGGCTGGTCACCCCGTACAGGCAGGTGTTGCGATAAGTCACCTGGCTGACCGGCCCGCCCTTGACGATGCTGGTCTTGATGCGCAGGCCATTGTTGTCGGTGCTGCGGTTACCTGCATCGTCGGTGGACACCAGCGCATTGTTGTCCACCAGCACGTTGCTGACGCCGGACATCACTTCGCTGCCGATCGAGATGCCATGCGTGCCATAGCAGCGGCTGTTGCGCACGGTGATGTTGGCCGACCTGGAGGCAATGGTCTTGATCGCCACGCAGTCGTCGCCGCCCATCACGTCGCTGTCGTGGATGGTGGCGTTGACCACGCTGTCCAGATCCAGGCCGTCGGTATTGGGGCTGCTGGCGGGCGATTTGACCCGCACGCCCCAGACGGTGAGGCCATTGACGATATGCGAGAAGAAATGGAAGTACGCCGCATTGATCAGGTTGACGTCGTAGAGCGTGAACTCGCTGGAATTCTGCACCTTGATCAGGTCCGGGCTGTTCTGCACTTGGTTGGCCTTTTTGGCGTTTTCGCCGAACTCCCACCAGGTGGTGCTCTTGCCCAGCATGGTCTGATCGCCGCGCCCATCGATGGTGCCCTGCCGCCCGCCGGTGCGGATGCCCATCACGCCTGCATTGCTGCCCTTGACGCTGATCAACGGCAGGCAAGCCCCGCTCTTGGAACCGGCAGTGCCGCAACCGCTACCGTAGTCGGCCGGGTTGCGCGAGCCGTATAAGGTGACGCCCTGGTCGATGACCAGGGTGACGTTGGCCGGGATGGACAACGGCCCGGTCAGAAACGCGTTGCCTCTGCCGCTGGTCAACAGCACGCTTCCGTTCTTGCAGGCGTTGAGCGCGGCCTGGATGGCCTTGGTATCAGGGGGCGCGCTTTCCAGCGCGGCGTCGAATTGCCGCCCGGCCGGCGTCTGGCTGGCCTTCAAGGACGGCTGGCAAGTGGCGGGAATCGCCGGTTGCGCGACCGCGCGCGTATCGCCGGTAGCAAACGTAACGGCGCCGGCTTGCGCACAGAGCGATAAACAGACACCGCCGATGGCGGCGGTTAGCAGTTTCATGGAAGAGATCACCCGAAAAAGGAATGGCACGCGCTTGTTCAGGCGACTCGGTGCAGACGCCAACGCTGCAATGGAGTGGCTGACTCTACGGAGCACTGTCCGTGCATGCAGAGCGCACGCGAACCCGGCGCCACACGAACGAAGCAAGCCTACGCCGGTGTATCGGCGTTGCAAGGAGCTACAACGCTCGACGATTTGTTCAGATTGGATCGCTTGCGCTTGGCTCCCCAAATAAGCGCTGCCAATCAGTTCCAGTTGCCGTCTCCGCACCTACCGCCTTATGCGTTGACCCACGCAATCGGCACGCCTCAGTAACCATGCACCGGGCGATGCGACTTCACCGCCATCACCAGCCCCAGACCGGCCAGCAACGACACCGCCGAGGTGCCGCCGTAGCTCATCAGCGGCATCGGCACGCCCACCACCGGTAGCAGGCCGGAAATCATGCCGCCGTTGACCAGCACGTAGACGAAGAACGCCAGGCCGGTGGCGCCGGCAACCAGGCGCGAATAAGTGTCGCGCGCCTGCGAGGCGATCCACAGGCAGCGGCCGATGACGATCAGGTACAAGGTCAGCACGGTGGCGACGCCGATCCAGCCGAATTCTTCGCTGAGCACCGAGAACGCAAAGTCGGTGGTCTGTTCGGGAATGAAGTTCAGGTGCGATTGCGAGCCCAGGCCCCAGCCCTTGCCGTTCAACCCGCCCGAGCCAATCGCGATCTTGGACTGGATGATGTTCCAGCCCGCGCCAAGCGCGTCGTTCTCGGGGTTGAGGAACATCATGATGCGGTCCTTCTGGTACGGCCGCAGCAGCCAGAACCACGCCACCGGCGCAGCCGCAGACACACCGCCCACACCCACGGCCACCCACCACCACGGCAGGCCGGCCAGCAGCAGCACGAACACGCCGCTGGCAGCAATCAACACACCGGTGCCGAAGTCCGGCTGCAGCATGATCAACGCGGTGGGTACGCCGATAATCACGCCGGTCACCAGCACGGTGGAAATGCGCGGCGGCAGCGGCATGCGGTGCAGATACCAGGCCGCCATCATCGGCAAGCTGATCTTGAGCAGCTCGGCCGGCTGCAGGTAGAACACTTTCAGGTCCAGCCACTGCCGGCCGTACTTACCGGTGCCCAGCGCGAAGACCGCCAGCAGCGGCAGCATCGACAAGCCGTACACCCACGGCGTCCAGGCGCGCAGGCGCAGCACCGACATGCGCGAAATACCCCACATCGCCGCCGCCCCGATGATGAAGCGGATGCCCTGCGCCAGCATCAGATGCTCGCCATTGGCAGTGCCGCCGGCGCTCTTGAGCACCGACAGGCCGATGGCCATCAGCCCCCCCAGCGCCAGGCACAGCACCCAGTCCAGGCTGCGCGTAAAGCGCGCGGCCATGTCCACCAACCAGCGCAGGATGTCGCTCAATGGTCGGTCTCCTGCACCGCGTCCGGCACATCCGGCACGACCGGTTGCGCGGGGGTGTTGGGGTCCAGCGCAACGGCGCTGTGGCCGATCACCACCGGCAGTTCGTCCAGCGTGGCAGCGGCCGCGTCGCCGGCTGCGCGCGCGTCGGTGACGCCGGCTTCGAACTGGTTGACACCTACGGCGGTCATGCCGAGCTCGCTGTCCAGCGGCTCCAGACCGGCGGGCATCTTGCCCAGCAGCCAGGCATCGAAGATCTTGCGTGCGATCGGCGCTGCCGAGCTGGTGCCGAAACCGCCGCCTTCCACCGCCACCGCCACCGCGATGACTGGATTGTCGGCCGGCGCGAAACCGACGAACAGGCCGCGGTGACGCAGGTGCAACGGCAGGCTGCGCGGGTCCACCGCCGCCACGCCCTTGCGGCTGACCACCTGCGCGGTGCCGGTCTTGCCGGCCATCTGGTACGGCGCACCCGGGGTGATCGCATAGCCGGTACCGCCGGGCCGCATGGTGTCCATCATGCCCTCGCGTACCACCTGCAGATGCGCCGGGCTCTGGCTGATCGGCTTGCCGGGCGGCTGGATCATCGGCTCCCAGGGATGATCGAAACCGGTACGCTCTTCCAGCACCAGGTGCGGGCGCAGCAGCAAACCGCTGGCGATCGCCGAGACGCCGCGCACCAGCTGCAGCGGCGTGACCTTCCAGTCGCCCTGGCCGATGGCGATGTTGACGGTGTCGCCCGGATACCAGCGCTCCTTGCGCGTCTTGTACTTGTAGGCCGGCGACGGCAGGATGCCGCCGATTTCTCCCAGCAGGTCCACCCCGGTGGGCTGGCCGAAGCCGTATTCGCCCATGTAGTGGTCGAAGCGCTCGATGCCCATGTCCACCGCCAGGCGGTAGTAATAGGTGTTGACCGATTGGGCGATCGACTTGCGCAGGTCGGTCCAGCCGTGGCCGCCGCGGTGCGAGTCGCCCCAGCCGCGGCTGACGCCGGGAAGATAGAACATGCCGGTAGACAGCACCCGGTCTTCCGGCCGGCGCAGGCCGCTATCCAGGCCGGCCAACGCGATCAGCGGCTTGAGCGTGGACCCTGGCGCCACCCCGCCGAGCACCAGCCGGTTGAACTGCGGCCGCGACGGGTTGTCGTTGAGCATCTTGAAATCGGTATGCGAGATGCCGTTGACGAACAGGTTGGGGTCGTAGCTGGGCAGGCTGACCATGCCCAGGATCTCGCCGGTGCGCGGGTCCATCGCGATCGCCGCCCCTTCGTGCTCGCCAAAGGCGGCCACCATCGCGCGCTGCAGGTCGGCGTCTACCGACAGCCGCAGATCCGCACCGGACTGCGGCGCGACCCGGCCGACGGTGCGGATGGCACGGCCCTGGACATTGGTTTCGACCTGCTCGTAACCGACTTGCCCGCGCAGATCCTGCTCGTAGTAGCGCTCCAGTCCGGATTTGCCCATGTGGGTGAGCGCAGCATTGCCCTCGCCCAGCACCGCCAGGTCTTTTTCGTCGATGCGGCCCACATAGCCGATGATGTGCGCGAACAACGGCCCGTAGGGATAACGCCGGGTCAGGTACGGCTCCAGCTCCACGCCGGGAAAGCGCCAGCGCTCCACCGCGAACCGTGCCATTTCTTCATCGCTCATGCGCAGCTTGAGCGTCACCGGCAGGAAGCTGCGGCGCGCGCGGCGCTCGCGGTTGAAGCGCTCCAGATCCTCCGGCGCGATCGGGATCACCTTGCCCAGCGCGTCCAGCATGGCGTTCATGTCGGCGACCTTGTCGGGGGTCACGTCCAGACGAAACGCCGGCACGTTTTCGGCCAGCAGCCGGCCGGTGCGGTCGTAGATCATGCCGCGCCCGGGCACCACCGGTTTGGGCTTGATGCGGTTGGCCTCCGAGCGCGTGGCGTAGACCTCGTGGTCGAGCACCTGCAATTTGAAATACCAGCCGCCCAGGCCCACCAGGCAGATCACCACCATCGCAAAGCCCAGCACCGCGCGGCGGCGGAACTGTTCGGCCTCCGCATGCGGATTCTTGGGATGACGGCGCCCGTGCATGGCTTACTTTTTGCCCCGCTTGCCCAGCCGCACCGCATCCAGCACCACGAACAACGGCGGCCACAGCGCCATGCCCAGCAGCGGCGCCCACCAGTAGCTCCAGGGCAGGGTCGGCTCGCCTACGGCCAGGTGCACCGCCGAAGACACGATGCGGTCGTTGAGCAATAGCCCACCAATGGCCAGCGCCTGCTGCGAGACCGGGAAAAAACGCATGCGCGCGCGGAAGCGCTGCAGGATGAAGGTCATGATCACCAGCCGCAGCGCCTGTTCGCCGAGCAGCCCGCCATACAGCAGGTCGGCCAGCACGCCGGCCACGAAGGCCAGGCCCAGCCCGACCCGGTCCGGCTCCTCGATCACCCAGTACGCCAGCACCAACGCCAGCCAGTAAGGCCGCAGCGGCTGCACCACCATCGGCAACGGCAGCAGGCCCAGGACCAGCGCAATGAAGATGCTCGCTGGCAGGATCCAGGTGTTGCGCATGCGGGTCATTGGTCCGTCTCCTGCGGAGCCGGACGGGAATCGGGAATCGGGAGTCGGGAATCGGCAGGAGCGGTGCTCCGCGACGGTGAGGCGTTGCGGTTACCTGTTCCCGATTGTTCATTTACCGCCGCCCGCGAGCCCTGCGTTGACGCCGGGCGGGAATCGGAAGTCTGGGGTCGGGAATCGTTAGAGGCAGCGCCACGCGTCGGTGCGGTAGTTGGCGCCCGACCCGCTGGCGCTGGCGCGCTGCTGCCGTTCCTAGTTCCCGAGTCGCCGGTCCCTACCCCTGCTGGCTGCGCGCCTGAGGCGCCGGACGCGGCAGGTGCCGGCGTCGGTTGCGAGCGGGGTGCGGTCCCGATGCCCGCTGTCGTACGGGCCGGATCGACCACTGCGTTGGAGCCATCGGCCGCCGGAGTGCGCGGTGTCGCGGTCACCGGCGCATTCACTGACGCAGCGGCGTTGCCGTTGCCGTTGCCATTCCCCATTCCCGATTCCCCATTCTCGGCCCCGGGCACGACGCGCAACGGCTTTCCGGCACGCAGCAGCAACACATCGCGGCCACGATCGAGCTTGGCGGCCGGGGTCAGTTCGCCGACCAGGAAGGCGTGGGTATCGTCGGGATGCAATTCGGAGACCTTGCCGACCGGGAAGCCGGCCGGGAAGCGGCCACCCAGGCCCGAGGTGACGATTTCATCGCCCACCTGCACGCCGGCACTGAGCGGGATGTCGCGCAGTTCCAGGCGGTCGCCGCGCCCGTAGACGATCAGCCGCACGCCATTGCGCGCCACGCTGACCGGCACCGCGTGGTCGGGGTCGGTGAGCAGCAACACGGTGGAATGCAGCGGAGTGACTTCGATCACCTGCCCCATCAGGCCGCCAGCGTCGATCACCGCCTGGCCCAGCACCACCCCTTCGCGGCTGCCGGCGTCCAGCAGCAGGCGTTGGCGCGTCGGATCCAGATCGATGTTCAGGATTGGCGCCAGTTGCACATCCAGGCCGCGGCGCTCGGCCACGTTGAGCAGTTCGCGCAGTTGCGCGTTGTCCAGGGCCGCAGTCTGCAACCGGGTCAGGCGCGCATTGGCGACCAACAGCTGATTGCGCAGATCCCGGGTCTCTTCCACCAGTTGCGCATGCGTTGCGGCGTTGTCGCGCACCTGCGAGCCGATGCGTCCCGGCAGCCCGGCCACCGCCCAGATCGGCTGGATCAACAGATTGGCCTGCATGCGGACCTGGCTCAGCCAACCACCGCGGCTATCGAGCGCGATCAGCACCACCGCCAGCACCAGATAGACCAGCAGCCGCAGCGTGGAGGTGACTTCGCCCGGACGGGAGGCGACGGGAGGACCGGCGTAGGAGGGCACTGTCAGGGCCGGGAATGGGGAATCGAGAATGGGGAATCGGGAAGCAGTCGGCTGTCCCCGAGACGATTGAGGCGAAAACTCACAGGGGCGGGATCGCGTCGCAACCGCTCAGGGCCGTAGGCGGGGAATGCCTTCATGATTCCCCATTCCCGATTCCCCATTCCCAGCTCCATTACTCCGGCGCGAAGAACTCATTGCCATGCATGTCCACCAACTCCAGCGCACGGCCGCCGCCGCGGGCCACGCAGGTGAGCGGGTCGTCGGCCACCTGCACGTGCAGGCCGGTTTCTTCGGAGATCAGGCGGTCCAGGTCGCGCAGCAGCGCGCCGCCACCGGTGAGCACGATGCCGCGCTCGGCGACGTCGGCGCACAGTTCCGGCGGGGTCTGCTCCAGCGCCAGCTTCACTGCCGAGACGATGCCCGACAACGGCTCGTGCAGCGCTTCGAGCACTTCGTTGGAGTTGATCTTGATCATCTTCGGCACGCCCTCGGCGAGGTTACGGCCGGAGATTTCCATCTCCTGCACCTCGTCCTGCGGGTAGGCGCAGCCGATCTGCAGCTTGATGCGCTCGGCCGTGGCTTCACCGATCAGCATGCCGTGGTTACGCCGCACGTAGTTGGTGATCGACTCGTCGAAACGGTCGCCACCCACACGCACCGACTGCGAATACACGATGCCGTTGAGCGAGATCACCGCCACTTCGGTGGTGCCGCCGCCGATGTCGATGACCATCGAACCGCGCGCCTCGGTCACCGGCATGCCGGCGCCGATCGCTGCCGCCATCGGCTCTTCGATCAGGTAGACATCGCGCGCACCGGCCTCTTCCGCGGATTCCTTGATGGCGCGGCGCTCGACCTGCGTGGAGCCAGCCGGCACGCACACCAGCACGCGCGGGCTGGGGCGCAGGAAGCGCGATTTATGCACCTTCTTGATGAAGTGCTTCAGCATCGCCTCGGTGTAGGTGAAGTCGGCGATGACGCCGTCCTTCATCGGACGGATGGTGGTGATGTGGCCGGGGGTACGGCCGAGCATCTGCTTGGCCTCCGCACCGACTGCAGCGACCGAGCGGGTGCCGCCGATTGCACGATCCTGACGCACCGCAACCACCGACGGCTCGTTCAGCACGATGCCCTGTCCGCGCACGTAGATCAGCGTATTGGCCGTGCCCAGATCGATGGACAGGTCGTTGGAGAACATGCCGCGGAGTTTCTTGAACATCGAGGGAGTCGTTCCTGGGTAAGTCGCGTGCCCGCCGCCAGACTGGCGAAATTTTGGGCAGAAAACGAAATCGGCTAGCCTAGCAATCCCCCCCGGGGTGAGCAAGGAAAAATCGGCGATTTCGCCCCCGTTTTCATGTGGCGGTCACGCCGGCCATGGCATGCGGTTCTGGCCCTGATCGGCCGCAGCCGTTACCCTTTGCGCCGCGGCGCACGCGCCGTCCCGCTGCCATGCCCGGCAATTGGCGGGTTTTCCCAACGCAAAGGCCCGACTCGATGTCCGCACTGATCTGTGGTTCCCTCGCCTACGACACCATCATGGTGTTTCCGGACCAGTTCAAGAACCACATCCTGCCGGACAAGGTGCACATCCTGAATGTGTCGTTCCTGGTGCCGCGCATGCGCCGCGAGTTCGGCGGCTGCGCCGGCAACATCGCCTACAACCTGCATCTGCTCGGTGGCGCGCCGATCCCGATGGGCACGGTCGGCCAGGAT
This sequence comes from Xanthomonas sp. NCPPB 3569, assembly GCF_041475645.2. Classification (NCBI taxonomy): domain Bacteria; kingdom Pseudomonadati; phylum Pseudomonadota; class Gammaproteobacteria; order Lysobacterales; family Lysobacteraceae; genus Xanthomonas; species Xanthomonas sp. NCPPB 3569. Next base: position 905,523 of record NZ_CM192969.1, on the reverse strand, counting down.
TTCGGCCCGTACCGCGAACACTTCGAAACGCTGGGCATCGACCTGTCGCGGGTGAAGATCATCGAGGACCTGTTCACCCCGCAGGCGTTCATTACCACCGACCACGACAACAACCAGATCACCGCCTTCCATCCGGGCGCGATGATGCGCAGCTACGAAAACCACGTGAAGGATGTGCCGGGCGTGAGCCTGGGCCTGGTCGGCCCGGACGGGCGCGAAGGCATGATCCAGAACGCGGAAGAGTTCGCTGCCGGCGGCATTCCTTTCATTTTCGACCCCGGCCAGGCAATGCCCTTGTTCAACGGCCCGGAGCTGCGCCAGTTCATCGAACAGGCGCAGTACGTGGTGGTCAACGACTACGAGTCGAACCTGTTGCAGGAGCGCACCGGCTGGGACGAAAAAGACATCGTCTCGCGCGTGCAGGCCTACATCACCACGCAGGGCCCGAAGGGCGCGCTGGTGCATACGCCGGAAAAAACCTACGACATTCCGCCGGCGCACGAGCGCCGCGTGGTGGATCCGACCGGCTGCGGCGATGCATTCCGCGCCGGGCTGATCTACGGCATCCAGGGCGGCTACGACTGGCTGACCATCGGCCGCATGGGCAACCTGATGGGGGCGCTGAAAGTGGAACACCCGGGCACCCAGAACCAGCGCTTCGACTTCGCCGAGTTCAACGACCAGTTCAAGCAGCAGTTCGGCTACGCGTTGTAACGCCGACCGGGCGCCCTGCTTCGCTTGCCGAGGCGCTGACGAGGGAATAGGCTCGTCGGGTTCGCGTCAATGGAGGATGCCATGGGAAATGTGTGTGTTCCGTCCAGCGGAAACCTGACCCAGGCGAACAACGCTGTCCGCCTTTGCCTGGCGCTGTGCATCGCCACCTTGTGCGGATGCGGCAACGCCGGGCAGCCATCTTCCCCCGCTGCTTCAATCCCCACCGAGATCGGGCACGCTGGCGCCATCCCTTCGCCCGCTGCGCCCGCGAACACCACGACTGCGCCACAGCTGCCTTCGCCAGGCCACTACGCCACAGAGCGCGGCTGGGGGCAGCTCACGATAGTGCCCGAGGCGCAAGATACCGCCAGCTTCTCGCTGGAAACGCTCAACGCCGATGCCAGTTGCAGCTTCAATGGCAAGTTGCGCGACACCCAGGCGGCGGTATACGACGGCGATCGTCCGGGCGCCTGCGCCCTGGAGATCGCCAAGGCTGGGGCAGGCGCCGCGATCCGCGCCGCGAGCGGCAGCGAAAACGCGTGTCGGGAGTATTGCGGCGGCAATGGCAGCTTCGAAGGCGATTACCTGCCGCTGGCGGCGACTTGCGAACCGACAGCCATGCAGCGCACGCGCAAAGCGTTCCAGTCGCTCTACGATCAAAAGGACTATGTGAAAGCAGAGACGACACTGGCGCCGCTTTACCGTAGTTGCCTGGCCACTTCCAGCTTCAGCGACGAAGGGGCGATTCGCAACGATTACGCCATCACCCAGCACAGGCTAGGCGACGATGCCCGGTGCCTGGAGGCACTGGCGCCCTACCGCGACGACGCCAGACGCAGCGATGAGGCCATCACCGACGGCATGAGCCCCGCGATCATCGACGATTACCTGGGGGTGATCCACGCTGCGCGCACCAACCTCAAACTCTGCGGCGACGGCGCGGCGGGCTAGCGCGGATCGCCATCGAAGGGTGCACAACGTTAAGGAGAACGGACATGGCAGACCCAAGTAACGGCACGACCACGACCAAGCCGCAATTAAGCGATACCGAACTGAAGACGCTGGCGTATTTCGCGATCGGCGTGTCGTCCGAGGGCAGCATCGGCCCCAAGAACGTGGCCTACCACCTGTCCTTCGCCGGCACCACCGCCAACGGCAAGATGACGCCGGTAGGGAACAGCGGCTTCACCATCGGCACGCTGCAGACCGACTTCGGCGCACACCCGGAGGTGGCCGCCGACCTGGTGTCCGCCTATCAGACCTGGGCCGCAAAGCAGACGCCGAGCCTGACGCTGTCGGAAAGCGAAAAGGCCCAGACCACCACCGACCTGCAACGCGACGGCAAGGCCATCAAGGCGGACAACAATCGCGCGCTGGACGAAACGGTGCGCGGCAACCTCGACAAGTTCCTGGCGTCCGATGACGGGGTGAGCTTCGTGCACGCTCATGACCGAACGCAGGTCGAGCGCCTGATGCGTCCAGGTGACGGCAACAAGGACCCGGGCGGCGCGCTGCACCAGCTGCAACAGACCGATCTCTACAAGAATGCCAGCCTCGACGACCAAGCCAAGTTCGCGACCGTGGTCATGAAGTTGGAGAACCAGGCGGGCAAGGGCCAGTACCCGAAGATCATCAATGGGATCAAGGACGGCAGCCTGACCAGCGTGGACGAGGTGGTCAGCAAGGTCGATGCGATGCTGCCGAACAAGGTCAAGGACGGCAAGGACATTCCCGACTACATCGAGACCGGGGTCCATCATGCGCTCGCCGGCACCGAGGTCTTCAACAAGCTGCGTGCAGCACAGCCAGGCAACCCGCTGCACGACGCATTCAATGCGGTTGCTGCCGATCCGCTGCGCAGCCCGATCGACTTGAAGAACGACACCGCGCATCCCGATGCGCGTCACCAGTACGACGCGATCAAGACCTTGTTCCTGCAAAACGGACAGGCGCAGAGGCTGATCGTTGCGCTAGATCAGGACACGTCCTTCGGCTACAACGTCAAGAACAAGAGCGGCAAGGTGTCTGCACAGTCGTCCAGCCTGTTCGGCGCGGACAACGAGTTCGCGGTCTTCGACGGCAACGGCCATGGCACGGCCTTCGTCGGCGGCAAGTGGAGCGCGGTGGAACGTGGCGACGTCAAGCGCGTCGGCAATGCCGATCAAAGCGTCGACTTGAAGGTGAGCAAGAACGGCACGACCGACACGTTGCTGCATGTGCCAACACCGGCGCAACTGCGCGAGCGGCGTGACGCGCAGGAAACACCGGTTCCTGCAAGCCCGGCGCCACAGCGTTTGGCACCAGCGAACCCCAACGATCCCGATCACCAGAACCACACCCTGCTCAACCAGATCCGCGATGGCGTCGGCAAGATCGACAAAGACATCGGCAAACCCTACGACGAGGCCAGCGAGCGATTGAGTCGAGCGGCCCTGGCCGCCTGCCGGGACAACCGCGGGCTGTCTGCGCACAACGACTTCCCGCTTGCGTCCAACGCGCTGGATCGCGCGGACGAGGTGACGTTGAGCAGCAAGGGTTACCTGGTCGTTGTGCAGGGCGACCCGCGCGATCCAGCGCACAAGCGCGCCGCGGTGAACGTTGAGCAGGCGCTCAACACTCCGGTGGAGCAATCGGACCAGAAGCTGCAGGCGGCAAACCTGGCGATCGGCAAGGAGCTGCAACAAGCCAGGCAAGCCGAGCTGGAACGCGGCATGGACGTGCCCAACCGCGGTGGTCCAGCAATGGCGTAGGACGGCAGGCGCATGCCGCAGCCGTGCTAAGCGGCGGTATTCGTCGCGCCACCTCGCTGCCGATCCGATTCAACGCATCTGCAATCCCGGCGTTTGCTGCACCGCGGTTTGAGCCGCGCCCCGGTTTATGCGTCACTGCCGCTCTGGCCCCGGGTAGGGACCGAGGAAGCGCCACGTGTCGGAAGTGACTGTCGCCAACCTCCTGCAGGCCACGGCCGGGCCCACGTCCGCTGCCGAGGCCGAGTCCGCGTTGCTGGCGCGGATGCGCCGCTTCCGCCAGATCGAACCGCTGCCGCCGGCGCTGGCGCGCTCGTGGCAGCGCTGCCTGGACGAGTATGGGCTGAGTCCGGATGCTGCCCCGTTGCCGATGGTCCACGACGGCAGCGGCCTGCGCGAGCGCCAGCAGCGGCTGGAAGAAGTGCTGCGCATCGCCAAGGTGGAGATGGAGAACCTCTACGAGCAGATCGCTGGCGGCGGCTACGCCGTGGTGTTCGCCGACGCCGAGGCGACCTTGCTGCACAGCGTGCAGGACCCGGCACTGTTGCGCGAATTCCGCCAGACCGGGTTGTTCTGCGGCGCCAGCTGGGCCGAGCGCTACCAGGGCACCAACGGGATCGGCACCTGCGCGGTAGAGCGCAGCGCGCTCGGCGTGCACCGCGGCGAGCATTACCTGGCACGGCACCTGCCGCTGTCGTGCAGCGGTGCGCCAATCCTCGACCCGCACGGGCAATTGCTGGCGGTGCTGGATGCGTCCACGCCGGACGCGCGCGACACCAAGCTGGTACAGCGCCACACCAGCGCGTTGGTGCGCATGTCGGCGGCACAGATCGCGCGTTCGTATTTCCTGGAGCAGTACCGGCATGCGTGGATCCTGCGCTTCCACAGCCGCCCGGAGTTCGCCGGCCTGCTGCACGAGGCGCTGATGGCGATCGACAACGACGGCTGCGTGCTGGCCGTCAACGAAGCGGCGCTGGAACAGCTCGGCAAGGGCGATCGCAGCCTGCTGGTCGGGCGCGACATCTCGCAGGTGATGCAGCTGGATTTCGACACCGTGGAGCAGCGTGCGCGCAATGCTGCCAGCACGCTCTGGTCGATCCGCTGTGCCTGCCACGGACGCCGCTTCTTCGCCCTGGCGCAGCCGCCGCGCCGCAACGTGGTTGCTGGCGGCGCGCACGCCACTCCCGCCGGCGAGGGCGAGGCGACTTACGCACGCGAACACGTCGGCTCCGATCCGCGCATGCGCCACAACCTGGACAACGCGCTGAAGCTGGTCGCGCATCGCGTGTCGATCCTGCTGTGCGGCGCCACCGGCACCGGCAAGGAGGAGTTCGCCAAGGCGGTTCACCGCGGCTCGCCCTGGGCGGCGCGGCCGTTCGTGGCGGTGAACTGTGCGGCGATCCCCGAGGCGCTGATCGAGAGCGAACTGTTCGGCTACGCGCGCGGCGCGTTCACCGATGCTGCGCGCGAAGGCCGCCACGGCAAGCTGCTGCAGGCCAGCGGCGGCACCTTATTCCTGGACGAGATCGGCGACATGCCGCTGCCGCTGCAGACGCGACTGCTGCGCGTGCTCGAAGAACAGAGCGTGACCCCGCTGGGCAGCGACCGGGCGATGCCGCTGGAACTGCACGTGATCAGCGCCAGCCACCGCGACCTGGCGCAGATGGTGGCCGCCGGCGAATTCCGCGAGGACCTGTACTACCGCCTCAACGGTGTGGTGCTGCACCTGCCGCCGCTACGCGAACGCAGCGACAAGGCCGAGCTGATCCGCACCCTGCTGCGCGAGGAAAACAGCGAGCGCAGCGTGCGCATCAGCGAAGATGCGCTGCACAAGCTGCTCAGCTACGCCTGGCCGGGTAACCTGCGCCAATTGCGCAATGTGCTGCGCACGGCGGCCGTGCTGTGCAGTGACGAGGTGATTCGCCTGCCGAATCTTCCACAGGAGATCGTCGACGCGGGCAGCGCACCTTGCCTGGTCGATGCGCGTGCGGTCGCGGCCGACGATATGCCCGGCCGCGTTGCATTGGATCAGGCCGAGCGGCTGGTGCTGCAGCAACAACTCGAACGCCACCGCTGGAATGTCAGCCGCACCGCCGACGCCCTGGGCATCAGCCGTAACACCCTGTATCGCAAGTTGCGCAAGCACGGGCTGGAGACCGGGTGAATCGGGAATGGGGAATGGGGAATGGGGAATCGTAGAGCGTCAGCGCACTGCTTTTATCCATTCCCGATTCCCGATTCCCGATTCCCCATTCCCGATTTCCCGCTTCAAAGCGCCCAGCGCAGGCCGATGAGGTACTGCCGGGGCACCCCCGGTGCGAGAAACCGGGCCGGGCCGGTTTCCACTGGCGCATCCTGCGGGCGTGCGAGTTCGCCGTCGGGGAACACGTCTTCGGCCACCGCGGCATAGGTGGCGTAATGGCGGTCGAAGAGGTTGTCGATCCGGGCGAACAGCGACACCCGTGCGTTGATGGTCCAGCGCGCCTGCAGGTCGACCAGGGCATAGCCGGCGGTGCCGATGTCGAGACGCTCGGGCGCGGCCTCGCCTTCTTCGGCATTGTCGACCTGGCCATCTTCGTTGCCGCTGGCCACCCGCCCGGAGACCGCACGCACGCCCACGCCCAGCGTCAGCGCATCGCGTTGCCACTCCATGCCGAGCTTGAGGTTGTGCCGCGGTAGCGCGGCGATCCGCAGTCCCGGCCGCAGCGCGATCACACGCTCGCCGGACAGCAATTGGCCATCGCTGCGGTAAGTGGCATCCAGGTAGCTGTAGCCGGCCGACCACTGCCAATCCCCGCTGCGCAGATGCAGCGCCGCATCCACGCCCTGATAACGCGTGCGGCCGACATTGTCGAAGTAACCCAACTGCGTGTCCGGTGCGCGCAAGAACAGAATGTCGTCGCGATTGTCGGCGCGGTAGACCGATAGCGTGGCATTGCGATCGGCCGATGGCGTCCAGCGCGCGCCCAGTTCGTAGGTGCGCGAGATGATCTGCTCCAGGCGTGGGTCGGCCTGCAGACCGGTCGGCAACCGACACGGCTGGGTGGGATCGGCGCAGCCCAATTCGATGGCGGTGGGCGCACGGCTGTTCTGCGCGACCGAGCCGTAGAGCGTCACCGCCGACGCGAGCCGATGGGTCAGACCCAGCGACGGGTTGGCTTTGGCATAAACGAAACGCTCGCGTGGGCGGTCGCCGTCGTCGGCGGTGGAAAGAATGTTGTCCACCACCACATGATTCCAGCGCACTGCGGCGGTGAGATGAGTGGCATCGTCCAGCGCCCAGGTGTCGGCGAGGAACACGCCCAATGTCTGCGTACTGCCGCGCACGCCGGAAAAGAACGCACGGTCGGTCGCGGGATCTGCAACGACCGAGCGGTCGGGCTGCACCCAGCCATCGCGGGCGAATTGCCGATAACGCACATGGCCACGATCGAAGGTGACGCCAGCGGTGAGCGCATGCGCGCCCCATTGCCTGCTCAGATTGAGCGCAACGCCTTGTGCTTGCTGACGCATCTGGGTGGTGTTGAGCGCGCCGGTGTGCAGCGTCTCGGCATCGGTGCGAGAAACATCGCAATCGGCATCCAGTGCGCTGCCATCGGCCGCGTAACCGGAGGCGCACTCTTCGACGAATTCCTCGTAGTCCTGGCCGATATCGCCATTGACGGTGTCGCGGCGCCCGGCGCGCGAGTAAGCGAGGGCGTGCACTGCGGTGTCTTCGTCGAAACGATGATCCAGCTGCGCGGTCAATAACGTGTTGCGATTGCGAGTGAGATCCGGCGAGGTGTACACCGAACGCCGATCGGCGCGGTACAGGCCCTGCTCCGGACCTTCGTCGGTGTAGCGTGTATCCGGCAGCAGACCATTGCCGATCAAACGGCTGCGCCCGTGCAGCAACGACAGGCTCCAATCGGTTTGCTCGCCTTGCTTACCGACCTTGCCGAACACGCTGCCAAGCCGGCCTTCGGAGGCCGCCCGCCAGCCGTTTTCATCGAAGCCGGTCACCGCAACAAAGCCGTGCCAGCCGGTGGCGCTGGCGACGCCGTAACTGGCATCCAGCCGCTTGCGCGCGCCGCTGCCGATGCTCGCTTCCCCCTGTAATCCGGGCGCGGTCAGCCCGGACGCGGTAGACAGCACCACCGCCCCGCCCAGCGTGTTCGGCCCGAACAACGGGTTGGAGCCGGGCATCAGCGTCACGGTGCTGATCGCCGCTTCGGGCAGCATGTCCCAGCTGACGATATCGGCGAACGGTTCGTTCAAGCGCACGCCATCCAGATACACCGACACCCCTTGCGAAGCACCCGGCAGCGCCGAGGCACGAAAGCCATGAAAGGTGAGATCGTTCTGGAACGCGCTGCCCTGCACGTCGTTGCCGTCCACGCCGACGAAGCGGCGCTGCAGCAGATCGCTCAGGTTGTTGCTGCGTCCACGCGAAAGCGCGGCGTTGCTTGCCGACTGCACCATGTACGGCAGTTGCGCCGCATCGATGGTGGTGCCGGGGATCGGCGTGGCGGTCACCTCGATACGGTCCAACCAGGTGACTTGCGGTGCATCCGCTGCAACGGCCAGGGCGCTGCGTGCAAGCAAGGCCACCGTACATGCGCCTGCCAGTACATGCCGGTGCGACGTCGCTATCCTGCCTCTGCCTGCTGCCATGTGCGTCTCCTTCAATACACCACGATGGATTTGATGCCGCGTGCCGCACGCAGGTCCGCCAACGCCTGGTTGATGTCGTCCAGCGCCAGCGTGCGCGTGATCAACGGCGCCAGTTGGATGTCGCCGTGCAGATAGCGTTCGACATAACCGGGCAACTCGCTGCGGCCCTTGACGCCACCAAAGGCGCTGCCGCGCCACACCCGCCCGGTGACCAGTTGGAGCGGGCGCGTGCTGATTTCCTGCGTGTCGTCGGCCACGCCCAGAATGACGCTCTCGCCCCAGCCCTTGTGGCAGCACTCCAACGCCGCCCGCATCGCACCGACATCGCCGACGCACTCGAAACTGTGGTCGGCGCCGCCATCGGTCAGGTCCACGATCACCTGCTGGATCGGCGCACCGTAGTCGCGCGGATCCAGGCAATCGGTGGCGCCCAGCGTGCGTGCCAGCGCGAATTTCGAAGGGTCGATATCCACCGCGATGATGCGGCCGGCCTGCGCCAGCAGTGCACCCTGTATCACCGACAATCCGATGCCGCCCAGCCCGAACACCGCCACGCAATCGCCCGGCCGCACATGCGTGCTGTTGAGCACCGCACCCACGCCGGTGGTGACCGTGCAGCCGAGCAGGCAGGCCTGCTCCAACGGCGCATCCGGATGGATGCGTGCGACTGCAATCTCCGGCAACACCGTGTGTTCGGAAAACGTGCTGGTGCCCATGTGATGCAGGATCGGCCGTCCGCGCAACGAGAACCGGCTGCTGCCGTCGGGCATCAGCCCACGTTCCTGGCTGCTGCGAATCGCCTGGCACAGATTGGTACGGCCGGACCGGCAGAACTTGCACACGCCGCATTCGGGCATGTACAGCGGAATCACATGATCGCCGGGCCGCACGCCGGTCACGCCGATTCCGACGTCTTCGACAACGCCGGCGCCCTCCTGCCCCAGGATCGCCGGAAAGCTGCCGGCAGGGCCATGCGCCAACGCATGCGCGTCGCCATGGCAAATGCCGGTGGCGACCAGACGCACCAGCACCTCGCCGGGACGCGGCGGCTGCAGGTCCACCTCTTCGATGGTCAACGGCTGGTGCGGACCCCAGGCCACCGCAGCGCGTGTCTTCATCCGGCCTCCCTGACGCGCGTCGGCCTGCCGGCCGCTCAGCGCGCGATGATCACGCCCCACGGCAGCTCGCCGACGGGGATCTGTTTGAGTTCGCGCAAGCTGGCGGTGTCGATCACGCTCACGCTGTTGGAACGCCCGTTGGCGACGTAGAGCTTGTCGCCGGCCGGGGTCAGCGCCGGATTCCACGGGCGCTGACCAACCGGAATCTCGGCCAGGCTGCGTGCGGTATTGAGATCGATCACGCTGACCGTGCCGGCGCCGCCATTGGAGGCATACAGCCGCGTGCCGTCGGCCGACAGCGCGACGCCGGCGGTGCGCACGCCGGCCGGCAGACTGGCGCGACGTCGACGTGTCTGCAGGTCGATCACGTCCACCACGTTGGCGGTTTCCTGGGCGATGTACACGCTGCGCCCGTCGGGTGCGAACGCCATGCCGCGCGGATGGCCGCTGGTGGCCACCACGCCGCGTGATCGATGCGTGGCCAGCTCAATCAGGTCCATGTCGTTGGAACCTTCATTGCTGGTGAGCAACCACTTGCCATCCGGGGTGTAGGCACAATGCTCCGGCGCCTGCCCGCGCGTGGCGATCACCTGCTGCACGATGAAGTGCGCCGCATCAATCAGCGTCACCTGATTCTGGCCTTCCACGCAGACCGCGAACTGCCTACCGTCCGGCGACAACGCGATGCCTTCGGCGTTCTCGCCGATGTCCACGCTGCGCAACACCGCATCTTTTGCGACATCCAGTTCGACCAACCGGTGATGCTCGGCATCGATCAGGTACAGATGCCCCTGCGGGCCGGGCAATAGCTGCTGCAAGCGCTTGCCGAGCTGGCCCTGCGCGCTGAGCGTACGCACCACGGTATCGGTGTGCGTATCGATCACCGAGACGGTGCCGCTGCGTTGATTGGGCACATACGCAAACACCGGCGGCGTTGCCGGCGCCGGTGTCGCGTTGCCCGTCGTCGCGGGTGCGGCGGTGGAGGCCGGCATGGCAGCGTCGCGCTGGCAGCCGGCCAACAACAGCATGCCCAGCAGCGCTGCTGCCAACCCGCGCGGCCAGGGAGCGCACACTGGCCTCATTGCGCCTTGCCCGCGGTCTTATTGATCGAGTGGATGAAGGCCAGCAATTTTTCGGTATCGCCGGGCTTGAGCACCGGTGCGAACGGCGGCATCTGCCCGACGACTTTTTCGTGCCCGACGCGGGTCTTGCCGTGGGTGATCATGGCCGCGGTGCCTTCATTGATCAGCGTACGCAGGGTGTCGTCGTCGCTGCCGTACACCCAGATGTCGTTGGTCAACGGCGGGCACATGCCACCGCCGCCGGTCCCGCCGTGACAGGCATTGCAGCCGGCCGAGAAATAGATCTTCTTGCCTTCGGCGACCAGTTCGGGCGTGACCTTGACCTCGGGCCCCTTGGGAATCGGCACGATCGTGGCGGGCGGCGTGGCCGGCGTGGCCGGATCCGGCGCAGGTCCGGCTGCAAGGTTTGGCATCGCAGCAGCGGGTGAGGACGCAGGCGCTGCGCTGCCGGCCACTGGCGCAGGCGCTGGTGCGCTGGCGGCCGGCGGTGGCGGTGGCGGCGCAGCGGCGGCCGGTGCCGGCGGTGCGTCCTTGCCGCATCCCGCCAGCACCACGCTGAGCATCAAAGCGCACAGCGGTGCGCGGGCGGAACGATCGAGATAACGTTGGATGGACGTGCGCATGAACGAACCTTTTTGATCGGAGGGAACGCCGCGCATCCGGGTGCACGCGACGGGTGACGCAATCATTTGGGCGCCGGGCGCCGGGCCTCGGCGAGTCGCCTGGCCAGTGCGGTGTCGCCACGTGCCTGCGCCAGGTCCGCAGCGGTCTTGCCTTCGCGGTTGCGTGCAGACGGGTCGGCACCTGCGGCCAGCAGGCGCTTGGCAACTGCTTCGCGCCCGGCCGCGGCAGCCAGCATCAGCGCCGTGACGCCGGCTTGATTGGCGTGGTTGACCTCGGCGCCACGCGCCAGCACGGCCTCCAGAATGGCCGGGTCGTCACGTGCCACCGCAAACATCACCGGCGTGAATCCGGTGGGATTGGCGCGCCGCACATTGGCGCCCTTGTCCAGCAGCGCCTGCACCACGCCCACGTCGGCATAGGACACCGCAAGCTCCAGCGCGCTCCAGCCGTCGCTGGATACGGTGTCCACCGGCGCGCGCTTGGCCAGCAACCTGCCGACACTGCCGGCATCGTTGGCCCAGGCAGCTTTCATCAGCGCGGTCCAGCCGCTGGCGTCGCGCGCCTCCAGGCGTGCGCCGGCATCCAGCAGCAGGCCGACCAGATCCGGCTCCTGGTTGCGGATAGCCTGGTGCAACGGCGGTTCCCCGAGTAGGTTCGCGTGATTGGCATCGGCGCCATGGCGCAGCAGCCATGCCGCACGCACCGCGTCACCCGCATCCAGTGCATGCGAAAGTTCCTGGTTCGGGTCTGCACCCTCGGCGATGCGCAATTGCAGCTGCGCCAACTCTTGCGACGAGGCCGCCGGGCTGGGGGCAGTGGATGCCGGTGCCGGTGTGACATACGGCCCGTGCGATGCCAGATCGCCGGCCACCACGCAGTCGCTGCAGCGCACCAGCGGCACGTGATACCTGCGCAGAATCTCGTCGATCTTTGCCGCGCTCTGCTGCAGCGCCGTGTTCAACGCATCGCGCAGGTCTGCGTTCTTGCGCGACACCGCCCAGGCCATCGAATACTCCAGCACCGCATCGTCGATGGTGTTCAAGGGCACCATTCCCAGACTGTTGCGCTGTGCGTAATACCCGGCCACAGGGCCCCAGGATTCGGCCGCATCCAGCTGGTTGGCAGCGACCCGTTCGACCAGCTTGCCGGGGTGTTCTTCCGGCGCGGTGGCCGAATCGTAGAACAGGTATTGCACCTCACCGCTGATGCCATGCTCGTACAGCGCCTGACGCGCAGGCGAGCTCTGGAACACGCCCAGTCGCAGCTTTTTCAACGCCTGGTCGTCCAGCGACGCTGGCCGCACATTCAGGCCTTTGCGTGTGACCAATACATAGGTAGAGCGATAGAGCGGACGTGTGGTCAGCCCTTGCTCGAAATCGCTGTTGAGGTCCATCAGCACCTCGCAACGGCCCGCGTTGATCGTGCTGCGTGCCAGCCCGCGCTGGTAATAGGTGCGCCACTCGTATTCCAGGCGCCGGCCCATGGCATCGGCCACGACCTGCGCAATCTTGTTCTGGAAGCCCTCGCCGGCCTTGTTGGACAACGGCATGTTGCCCGGGTCTGCGCAGACGCGCAGCACATGCGGGTCCGGTGCTGGCGGCGGCGCAGAGGCCGCGGCCGGCGCTGTTGCCGGCGAGGTGGTTGGTGCCGGCGCCGCAGCGGGCACCGCATCCGAATGAGAAGCGCGAGCCGTCGGTGAAGACGGCTCGCGTGTGCAGCCTGCGGCGACGAGTCCGAGGCTGCACAGCACCAGCACCTGCTGCAGGTGCCGGGTGATGCCGCGCACGCCGGCAGCAAGCGGCCGAGGTGCGCGTCCAACGCCTTGCATGCAGGTCATCGTGCCGTCTTCGCTGCTGCATTGGCGGTACCGCCGCCTGCGGCCGCAGTGGCAGTGGCAGTGGCGGTCACGGTCTTGCCGGCGCCATCGATGCGGAAGCTGTGGACCATGCCGCCGAGCGGAATCTTGTCGAAGCCCGCACCGAACGCCAGCCCCGCCGCACCCAGCGCGCCATACGGATCGGACGGATCCAGGCCCGCCGTGACCGGCAAGCCGATCCACCCGCCGATACCGGAGAACACCGCCACGTACTGATGACCGTTGGCCTTGTAGGCGATGGGATTACCGATGACGCCGGACGGCAACTTGGTCTCCCACAGCTTCTTGCCGGTGTCCTTGTCCACGGCGCGGAACCAGCCGTCCAGCGTGCCGTAGAACACCAACCCGCCGTCGGTGACCAGGGTGCCGCTCCACACCGGGTACTTCTCCTTGATCTCCCACTTGGACTTGCCTTCCACCACGTCGAACGCCTTGACGATGCCCAGCGCCCCCGGCTCGTTCGGCTTCATCATCACGTTGGCGAACACGTACGGCAGACCCATCATGGTGTTGCCGCGCTCCTGCGGTTCCAGCTCCATGTGCCAGTTATTGGTGCCGCAGAAGAACACCGCCGCATTGGCCGGATCCACCGAACACGGCTGCTGGTCCTTGCCGCCCATCGCCGAGGGGAAGGCCTGCACTTTCTTGCCGCGTTCCAGCGGCGAATGCGCGGCCACCTTGACCGGGCGACCGGTCTTCATGTCGATGCGTTCGGCCCAGTTGGCCGGCACGAACTTGTGCGCGCGCAGCAGCGTGCCATCGCGCCGATCGAGCACGTAGGCAAAGCCGTTACGGTCGAACTGCACCACCGAGGGAACCTGCTTGCCGTCGATGCTCAGGTCCACCAGGATCGGCTCGTTGATGCCGTCGTAATCCCACTGGTCGAACGGAGTCTTCTGGTAGCCCCACACCGCCTCGCCGGTATCGATCTTGCGGGCGAACAAGGTCATCGACCATTTGTTGTCATGCTCGCCGTTGTTGCATTCCTCCTGCGAGGTCTTGCCGCAACGGTACGACGGGCTCCACAGGCCCGGATTGCCGGTGCCGTAGTACACCAGCTTCAACTTCGGGTCGTAGCTGTACCAGCCCCACGCTGCACCGCCGCCGCGCTTCCACTCTTCGTTGGGAAAGGTCTTGACGCCCAGATCGCCGAGCTGGCCATGCTGCGGATTGGCCTTGTTGAAATCCGGGCCCAGGCAGATCGCCTTGTCGGTACCGGCCGCATCGCAGGACCATGCCTGCTTGCCATCGGCAAGGTTATAGGCGGCCACGCGACCGAGCACGCCGAACTCGTTGCCGCTGATGCCGGCAACCACCTTGCCGTCGGCGATGATCGGCGCCATGGTGATGGTTTCGCCCTTGTCCGGATGCGCGAGTTTTTGCTTCCACACTTCCTTGCCGGTCTTGGCATCGAGTGCAATCACATCGCCGCTGAGGCTGCCGAACACCAGCTTGCCGTCGGCATACGAGGCGCCGCGATTGACCGTATCGCAGCACGCCACCGCCACCGACCGCTCGTCCTGTTGCGGAGTGTATTTCCACAACACCTTGCCGCCGTCGTCCTGCGCGGCCAGATCGATGGCGAACACGTTGTTGGGATACGCACTGACCATGTACATGATGCTGCCGATCACCAGCGGCTGGCCTTCGTGGCCGCGCGTGGCGTCGGTTTTCATCTCCCACGACATCTTCAGGTTCTTGACGTTGTCGCGATTGATCTCGGCCAGCGGGCTATGCCGGGTGAGTGCGAAGTCGCGTCCCACGCCGCCCCAGTTGTCCGCATTGCTGGCAGTGGCGGTGAACTCGCTATCGGTGTCGACCGTGGCGGCAGGTGCAGCGGCGGGCGCGGTGGCAGGTGCTGCAGCAGTTACCGGCGCTGCAGTTTCGGTCGGCGTTTCTTTCTTGCAGCCAGACAAAACGGCGCTCAGCGCAAGCATGAGCAGCGCAGCGCTGGGTACGCTGCGACAGGAAGATTGGTGCATGTGCGTCTACCCCTCTCGTTTGAACAACCAGTCGGTTGAAACATCCCGCAACGCAGCCACTTTCACCGCCGTTACGATGCGGACGCAGGAAACGTCGGGAGAGACGTGAGCAAACGGCATGCCAGCCAACTGGTGCGCCGCACCACGTCGAGTCAGCAAGGGTTGGGAGTAATGACGGCGAGCTGAGCACTTCGCGTTGTCACGGTTTTGGCACAGTTTGCGCCGAACGTGCTGTGACACAGGTGGTGCAGGCGGTCGAGAATGTCGTCGCGGTAACCTCGAGCATGTCACCAGCTCGAATCGTGGCACCACTGATGCAGGGCAGTGCGCGATGCAGGCCACATCGCGCGGTGTGGCCACGCATGTCTTCTTTCGCCAGAAGATGGGTAACCGAAAGGCGGATGCGGATACGACGAGCACCCTTTAAAGACGCGTCATGGTGTCGGCAGCGATTCAACCGTTCCCATGCCCGCTGTGTGCGCATTACCCGCGTTGCACAGGCGCAACGCGCTCCTAGCTCCTAGCTATCCAATTGCGCGAGCAACTGCGTGCAGTCGCGCAGGCGCCAGTCGGCGAAACCGGGCCAGGGGTCGCCGGGTGTATTGACCAGCACAGTGCACGCACCGACGGCACGGCCGCAGGCCAGGTCATTGTGGTGATCGCCGACCATGACCAGCGCGCTGCCCTGCACCGACCAGCGCCGCGCGAAATAGTGCAGCCCGTCGGGCGCAGGTTTCGGGGCAGCCTCGTCGCGCCCGACGATGTCGTCCCAGGCGAACGCATCGTCCAGACCGATCGCCTGCAACGTGATCGTTGCCAGCTCGCGTGCGTTGCGGGTGAGCATGCCAAGCCGGCAACCGGCCGCATGCAGCGCGTGCACCAATGCCACTGCGCCCGGCGCGGCGCGTGCGCCTTGGGCGAGCGCGCGCTCGTGTTCGAGCAACCAGGCATGCTTGGCCGCTGCTTCGTCGGCCGGCAGCGCGGCCAGGTGGTGCAGGATGTCCGCCTCTGGCGGGATGTCCAGCACGCGACGGATCAAGGCGAAATCGTGCGCAGCCTCGGTCAGCGTGCCGTCCATGTCGAAGACCCAATGGCGGTAGTCGGACAACGTGGGAGCGCGCGTGGTGAGTGTCATGCTGTCCATCCGTGCAAAGACATGAAAGTGATCGATGCGATGCAGCGGGCGGCGGCGCGGCCAACCTGCAGTGCGCAATCGGCAACCTCGCCCAACGCGCTCGACAACGCGTCTGTATGCACCGCCAAGCCGGTGCGTGTAGCGCGCGGTCGGCATGTGCTTGCGCGGACACTCCAACGCGCGCTCGCCCTTGCCACCGAACGAATGCGCACCAGCTTCGCTGACCGCGCCGAACGCGCAGTGCCGATACGCTGCAGCGCCATCACATCGGGGTACTGCACAGTCGATCAAACCCGGTCATGTTGCACCGGTTCGCACACACGTTCGGTGGACGCCAGGATGTCACCGCGAGCCGACCTACTTCCACCCGGGCATCTGCGTGGTGTCCAGGCCGCCGACCTCGAACTCTGCGGTGCGCGTACCGCCGGCCTTGACCGGGAAGGTGATGCTGATGCGCTTGGCGTTGCGCACGAGCTTCCACAACGCTTTGTCATCGTCGATGAACATGGCGATGGCTTCGTCGGTATCCGGGCGGTGCGCCGCCATGGCACGCGGTGCTCCGCCATCGGCGGCCACCTGCACCTTGCAGCCACCGTAGCAATTGAAATCGCCGGCCTTGAGCACGAGGTAGCTGTGGCGCTTCCACTGCGGATGATCGCGAAACACCAGGCTGACCGGCTTGGGCCCGCTGCCGTCCACATCCACGCGCTCCTTGGCATCGATCATCGCCGAGCGCTGCGTGCCGCCCTTGGCCGGCACCTGCGAGTATTGCCACAACGCCTGCATGCGGCGCAGCTCGCGCGCCTGCTCGCCCTTGGCCTTGATATCGGCATAGCCGGGTTCGATGCGCGTGGCAGCCGCAGTGCCGGCGTAGCCTTCGATCAAGGCCGCACCGTGCGCACGTGCCATGTCCCAGTTCTGTGCCTTGACCGCTTCGTCGTATTGCTTGGCGAGCGCATCGGCCTGGGTTTCCTTGGCCTGCGCCTGCGCGGTGGCCTGCGCCTGACGTTGCGCCTCGCGGTCGGTGCAGGCACTCAAGGCGGCGACGCACAAGGCCGCGCTCAGCAGATACTTCATCGTCGACTCCGAAAGGCGTGGGACACCACCGCAACGATAGCAGCCCGGCGTTGCAGGCTGCATGCACGACGGCCGACGTTCGCGCCGGGTCCTCGGACAACACACCGGGAGCACAAGGCTCCCGGTGTGTTGCACGTACTGCCGAACTGACGACGCTGCGTTGCGCGACGAACTACTGCTGCGTCGGCGCCGGTTTTTCTGCAGGTGCGGTTGCGGGTGCAGGAGCCGCAGCAGGCATCGCCGCCTTCGCCTTGGCGATCATCTCGGCCACCGATGCGGTGGTGATCGGGTGGTAGCTGGGCTTGGCCTTTTCGAAAGCCTGTTCGGCGAACGCGATGCCGTCGGGCGTCTTCAACAGTTCTGCGTAGATCGGCAGCACCAGCTTGCGACGGCCGACGCGCTCGATGAACTCGCCCGCGGCAGCGCGCGCGTCGGTGTAGCCGCTGCGAATGGCCAGCGGATACCAGCGCATCGCGATCTCGCCATTCGGCGTGCCGGTGAAGTGGTACGCATCGTCCAGCTGCTTGAGCTGCTCGGGCTTGAGCGTGGCGCCCATGCCGCTGAGGAAGTGCACCCATTCCTGGGTGCCCCACTCGCCGGTGACCTGCTTGTTCGGCAAGGTGCCGCTGCCGCTCCAGGCAATGCGTGCGGTATCCACGATCGAGAAGCTGCGCGAGCGTGCCTTGGCGGCGAAGGCCGGAATGCCCGGCTGCTTCAGCCATGCATCCACCTCGGCTGCGCTCACCGTGTTGGGATGCTTGTCCAGCAGATTTTTCTTGAGGTAATCGACGAACTGGTCGGTGGTGGCGCTCTGGAAGGCGTGATCGTCGAACCAGCCGCGCAGGAACGGGTCGAAGGCCTCGCGGCCGAAGCGCTGCTCCAGGAACTGCAGGAACCACGCGCCCTTGACGTAGGCGACCTGGCTCAATGCTTCGTCAGGGTCGCGCTGGGCCAGCGGCGGCAACTCCAGTACCTGGTCGGCCGGCGGCATGTCTTTGACTTCGGCCAGCAGATCGCCCTGGTCGATCTCGCGCTCCATCTCGGCCATCTCGTTGCCGTACAGCGCTTCGGTGATGCGGCCCTGCACGTAGGTGGTGAACCCTTCGTTGAGCCAGATGTCCTTCCAGCTGGCATTGGTCACCAGGTTGCCGGACCAGCTATGCGCCAGTTCGTGCGCGACCAACGACACCAACGACTTGTCGCCGACGATCACGGTGGGCGTGGCGAAGGTCAGGCGCGGATTTTCCATGCCACCGAACGGGAACGACGGCGGCAGCACCAGCATGTCGTAACGGCCCCAGCGATACGGGCCATAGAGTTTTTCGGCGGCACCGATCATCTTTTCGGTGTCTTCGAATTCCTTGGCGGCCTTGTCGGCCATGGCTGGCTCGGCCCACACGCCCGAGCGCGCGGAAATCGGCTTGAACACCACATCGCCGGCGGCAATGGCCAGCAGGTAGGACGGAATCGGCTCGGGCATCTTGAAGCTGTAATCGCCGTCGCGTGCCGCCTTGGGGTCGTTGTCGGCGCTCATCAGCACCATTACGTCCGGGCGCGAGGTGACATGCGCGCTATAGGTGAAGCGCACGCTCGGGGTGTCCTGCAACGGCACCCAGCTGCGCGCATGAATCGCCTGCGACTGGCTGAACATGAAAGGCAGTTGTTTGCCTTCGGTCATCGACGGCTCCAGCCACTGCAGGCCCGAGGCGGTCGGCGCGGTGTGATAGGTGATCACCACCTTGCCCGGCTGATTCGGCGTTTCGATGGTGAGTTTGCTGCCGAAGGTCTTGTCGGCCGGCGCCAGGGCGAACTGCAGCGGCGACAGGCCGCCCTTGCCATCGTCGGCCTGCACCTGGGCGATGCTCAGCTCGCGCGTGTCCAGCACCAGTTGCTTGGCGGCCTTGTCCTTCCACTCCAGCGTGTAGGTGGCGGTGCCGCCAATCTGCTTGGCATCGAAATCCAGCTTCAGGTCCAGCGCCAGGTCCTTGATGACCACCATCTGCGGCTGGGCGTAGGAACTTTCGTCGTGGTTGCGGGCGTCTGCTTTCACGGGAGCCTTGGCAGTGGCGGCCGGCGCGGTGGGGGATGCCGACGGCGTGGAGTCATTGGAACAACCGGCCAGCGCGATGGACACGGCCAGGGACAGCGACAGGAACGGGAAGCGCATCGACGGCACCGCAGCAAGGAGAATTGGGCATTTTAGCGCCCCGTGCCGCAGCCTGCCCGTGCCATCGGTGGCCATGCGCGCGACGGCCTGCCACGCGCTGCCGCAATCGGCTTGCCCAGGTCAGGTCACCGGATGGCCGCGCGGGGCGTCGTGCCCGTCGCGCACCAGACGCCGGCCACCGGAGAACTTGGCGCGGTACATCGCCGCATCGGCGCGGCGATACAGTTCGGTGGCATCCAGCCCCTGTTCGCACACCGCACTGCCGGCGCTCACATGCAGCGGCGCGTCGTCGGCATCCTCGCGTTCGAGCATCGAGAGCCATTGGTTGAGCTTGAGCGTGGCTTCGTCTTCGCTGGCATGGATGCCGATCAGGAATTCGTCGCCGCCCCAGCGCCCGACCCAGTCCTGCGCGCCCAACCAGCCGTAGGCCGAGTTCACCAGGCGCACCAGCACGCGGTCGCCAGCCAGGTGGCCGAAACGGTCGTTGATCTGCTTGAGGTTGTCCATGTCCAGCACGAACGGCCAGCCTTCGCGCTGGGAGGCGATCACCGAATCGCGCATCGCCTGTTCGCAGCCGCGCCGGTTCAGCGCTTCGGTCAACGGGTCGAACAAGGCGTGTTTCTTGAGATCGCGCATGCCGGAATCGATACCGCGCAGGCTGCGGTTGATGCCGCGCAACAGCCGGCCCAATTCATCGTCACCCTGTTCCGGAAGCGTGGGCAGGCGTTGATCGGCGTAATACGAATCCAGCGCATCGGCGGCGATGCGCAGCGGTGCCAGCAGCCGATACAGCGCGACCAAGGTCAATGCCGTGCCAGCCAGCGTGGCCAGCAATGCCACGATGACCACCGACCACAGCGGGCGCCCGTCCAGTTCGCTCTGCGATGCCAACCAGGCGATCAACAGCAGCAACGGCAGATGGATGCCCAGGAAGGTCACCGCCAGCAGTTTGGCGCTGAAGGAGCGGGGAAACACGCGCGAGAGCCCGGCGTACAAGCGCATCCAACACTCCGGCAAAAGAGCGTTTAGTGTCGCCGAGAGCGTGTGGAGCCAACGCGACGGAGTTCTCAGAACTTCGCTGGCCTACACATGTGAGACACCGCTTCCCCGCAACAAGCGATCCCGTGCACGCGGGGGGCGAGCGCCAGCGCACGCTCTGCGCGCCGACGCCCATCAGGCTGAAACGACCTGCCTAGATCTTGTAGCCGGAGTGGATGGCGACGATGCCGCCGGTCAGGTTCTTGAAATGGCAACGCGCAAACCCGGCCTCGCCCATCATGCCCTTGAGCGATTCCTGCGGCGGATGCTTGCGGATGCTTTCGGCCAGGTACTGATAGCTATCGGCATCGCGCGCGAACAGCTGGCCCAGCCTGGGCAGGATCTTGAACGAGTGGAAGTCGTAGATCGGCTTGAACCACTCGGCGGTGACTTCGGAAAATTCCAGCACGCGCGCCTGGCCGCCGACCTTGAGTACGCGGTACATCTCGCGCAAGGCGGCGTCCTTGTCGGTGACGTTGCGCAGGCCGAAGGAAATGGTCACCAGATCGAAACTCTGGTCCGGGAACGGCAGTGCTTCGGCGTTGCATTGCACGTAGTCGAAACCGGACACCAGCCCGCGGTTGGTCAGCCGGTCGCGGCCCACCGACAGCATGCCGGCATTGATGTCGCCCAGCACCACCGCGCCTTCGTTGCCCACGCGCTCCTTGAGCAGCACGGCGATGTCGCCGGTGCCGCCGGCCAGGTCCAGCACGCGGTCGCCTGGCTTCACCTGCGCGGTCGCCACGAAGTAGCGTTTCCAGGCGCGGTGCACGCCCAGGCTCATCAGATCGTTCATCAGGTCGTAGTTACGCGCGACCGAGGTGAACACTTCGCCGACCAGCTTCTGCTTGTCCTTGGCAGCGACATCGCGAAAGCCGAAATGGGTGGTACCGGAGGTATAGGGGGATTCGCTCATGGGCGGATTATCGCACTGCTGACGCCACCATGACCGCAACCGGACCACAATCGCGTTTTCATCTGCGACCGGCCCTGCGAGCATTCAGTGCGCGACAAGTACGTCCAGCGCGACTGGCAGCCCCACGAGCGGCCCACCCTGCCGGGGTCGGCCTCCACCCCCCTGCACCCTATCCGGCGGCGTATCCAGTATGGGCTGGTGGGTGTGGTGGTGGCGCTTACCGGAGGGCTGAGCAATGCCCTGGTCACTGCCAACCTGACCTATCTGCAAGGCACCTTGGGCGCCTACGCCACCGAAATGGCGTGGCTGCCGGCGGCCTATGTGATGACCAACATGTCGGCCAACCTGCTGCTGGTGAAGTTCCGCCAGCAGTTCGGGCTGCGCCGGTTCACCGAAATCTTCCTGGCGCTGTACGCGCTCATCGCCTTCGCGCATCTGTTCGTGCACAGCCTGAGCTCGGCGATCACCGTGCGCGCCGCGCATGGCTTGGTGGGCGCCGCGCTCAGCTCGCTGGGCCTGTATTACGTGATCCAGGCATTTCCACCGAAATATCGGCTCAAGGCCGTGGTGCTGGGCCTGGGCATGACCCAGCTGGCGTTACCGCTGGCGCGGGTGTTTTCCACCGACCTGCTGGAATTTGGCGAGTGGCAAGGCCTGTACCTGTTCGAGTGCGGGTTGGCGGTGTTTGCGCTGGCCTGCGTGCTGGCGCTCAAGTTACCGCCGAGCGACCGGTATCGCGTGTTCGAGCCGCTGGATTTCCTCACCTTCAGCCTGTTCGCCGCCGGCGCCGCCGGCCTGGCCGCGGTGCTGTCGCTCGGGCGCCTGCTGTGGTGGACCAGTACCCCGTGGCTGGGCGTGGTGCTGGCCGCGTCCATCGTGCTGCTGTGCACGGCGGCCTGGATCGAACACAACCGCCGCAATCCGATGATCAACACGCGCTGGCTGGCCAGTGCGGACATGCTGCGGCTGGGGCTGGCGATCCTGTTGATCCGGCTGGTGCTGTCCGAACAAAGCACCGGCGCCATCGGCTTCTTCCAGACGCTGGGCCTGGCCAACACGCAACTGCAGACCCTGTTTGCGCTGATGCTGCTGGGCGCGGTGGTAGGCGTGGCGGCCAGCGCGTGGCTGATCAACCCGGCGCGGGTTGCCGAACATCTGATCATCGCCGTGGCCGCCATTTGCGTGGGCTGCTTCATGGATGCCGATGCCACCAGCCTCACCCGCCCCGAACAGATGTATGCGAGCCAATTCCTGCTCGCCTTCGGCAGCACGTTCTTCATCGGTCCGGCGATGGTGGCCGGCATCGGCCGGGTGATCGCGCAGCCGCGCAACCTGATCAGTTTCATCGTGCTGTTCGGCATGGCGCAGAACATGGGCGGCCTGCTCGGCAGCGCCCTGCTCGGCACCGTGCAGGTGGTGCGCGAGAAATACCATTCCAGCCAGTTGGTGGACCATCTGGTGCTGACCGACCCGCAGGTCGCCGCGCGCGTGCAGGCCTACGCAAGCCTGTATGGCCGCAGCATCGGCGACCCGGCGCTGCGTCAGGCCCAGGGCGTGCGCACGCTGGGCACGGTGGCCACGCGCGAAGCCAATGTGCTGGCGTACAACGACGTATTCCTGTTGATCGGCTGCATCGCCATCGCCACCGGCGTGTGGATCCTATCCGTGCTGGTGTGGCGCCGCTATCTGCGCCCATCGGTATCGCCCCCTCCTCCTACTCCCACTGCGCGTACATGAATACACCAGCAGATTCCTCCCTGCCTGCCGACCCGCAACGTCGTCGGCGTCGCCGTCTTGCCGGGGTCGTCGGCTTCGGCGGGCTTGCCCTGATCGGCGTGGCGCTGGTGCTCTATGCCTGGCGCCTGCCGCCGTTCGTCAGTGCGATCGAACGCACCGAAAATGCGATGGTGCATGGGCAGATCACCGTGATTGCGCCGCAGGTGAGCGGCTATGTCACGCAGGTACCGGTGCAGGACTTTGCGCACGTCAAACGCGGCCAGTTGCTGGCACGCATCGACGACCGCATCTATGCGCAGCAACTCGAACAAGCCAAGGCGCAGGTGCAGACCGCGCAGGCCAATCTCGCCAACTGGGATCAACAACGCCATAGCGCCGAAGCGACGATCGCCGAGCAACGCGCCGCGCTGAGCAGCAACCAGGCACAACGCGAGCGCACCCATTCGGCCTATGCGCGGACGCAGCAGCTGGCCAGCCAGCAACTGGTCTCCGAGCAGGACCGCGACACCGCATTTGCCGCGCGTGCGCAAGCCGATGCCGGCGTGGCGCAGGCACGTGCCGCCGTGCAGGCCGCCGAAGAAAACGCCCGCAGCGTCACTGTCAACCGCGCCGCGTTGGAAGCGGCGGTTGCCAATGCACAGGCCGCCGTGCAGCTGGCCCAGATCAACCTGGACAACACGCGCATCCTGGCCCCGCGCGATGGCCAGCTCGGTCAG
Organism: Xanthomonas sp. NCPPB 3569; assembly: GCF_041475645.2. Lineage (NCBI taxonomy): Bacteria > Pseudomonadati > Pseudomonadota > Gammaproteobacteria > Lysobacterales > Lysobacteraceae > Xanthomonas > Xanthomonas sp. NCPPB 3569. Next base: position 881,941 of record NZ_CM192969.1, on the reverse strand, counting down.
CTTGGCGTGCGCCAGGGCGCCTACGTCACCAACGGTACGCAGCTGATGTCGCTGGTGCCGGACACGCTATGGATCGTGGCCAATTTCAAGGAAACCCAGATGGCCAGGATCCGGATCGGCCAGCGCGCCAGCTTCACCGTGGACGCGCTGGACAATGCGCGTCTGCATGGCCGCGTGCAGGAGATTTCGCCGGCCGCCGGCTCCGAATTCAGCGTACTGCCAGCCGACAACGCGACCGGCAACTTCGTCAAGATTGCCCAGCGCATTCCGCTGCGCATCAGCGTCGATGCGGACCAGCCGTTGGCGCCGCGGCTGCGGCCAGGCATGTCGGTGGTGGTGGCCGTCGATACCGACAGCGCAGTCGACTAGGCATCAACCTCTATCCGAGCGTGGGCAATACCGCCAGCGAGACGTCGGCCAGCACGCCCACACGTGCACGACTCGGCAGCTCAAGCGCGGCACAGCCGCTATGATGCAACGATGCCCACCATGCCCCTTCCTCCCCTGCACTGGCAGCACCTGCGGTTTGCGCAACTGAGCACCACGCAGCTGTATGCGCTACTGCGGCTGCGCACGGATGTGTTTGTGGTGGAGCAGCAATGCGCCTATCCGGAACTGGATGGCAAAGATACCGATCCGGCCGTGCTGCATGTGCTGGGCACCGCCAATGACGCCGCGTTGGCGGCCTACCTGCGCGTGCTACCGCCAGGCTTGAGTTATTCCGAACCGAGCATCGGCCGGGTGGTCGTTGCCGCAGGATTTCGTGGCACTGGACTTGCGCATGCGCTGTTGCGCGAAGGCATCCGGTTGGTGCACACGCAGTGGCCGGGTCACGCGATCCAGATCGGCGCGCAGGCGCACCTGCAATCGTTCTACGCGGCGCACGGGTTTGCACCTGCATCCGCGCAGTACCTGGAAGATGGCATTCCCCATCTCGACATGCTGCGCCCTGCCGGCGCGGCCCCTCAGGAGTTCGCATGATCACCACCCCCGACTACCGCGCATTGCTGGACACCGCCATTGCCGAGGCCCGCCAGGGCCTGGCCGAAGGCGGCATCCCGATCGGCGCGGCGCTGTATCACAACGACGGGCGCCTGCTTGGCTGCGGCCATAACCGCCGCGTGCAGGAAAACGACCCCTCGGTCCACGGCGAGACCGACGCGTTTCGCAAGGCCGGCCGCCAGCGCCGCTACAAGGACACCATCATGGTCACCACGCTGGCGCCATGCTGGTACTGCAGCGGGCTGGTGCGCCAGTTCAACATCGGCACGGTGGTGGTCGGCGAATCGGTCACCTTCCAGGGCGGCATCGCGTGGTTGCGCGAGCACGGCGTCAACGTGATCGATCTGCAGAGCCAGGAATGCATCGATCTGCTCGGTGGCTATATCTCCGCCAACCCGCAGGTATGGAACGAAGATATCGGCGAGGATTGAGCGGTTTGCCGGATTTTGCAGGTTGGCTATGCTGGGATTGCGCAGGTTGGCTGTGCAGTGCAAACGGCTGCCTAGGTAACGGTCCATCGCAGAGCCGATGATCTGAGCCTTCGTTGCAGGGAGTGATCTGCAACCTGGCTGCAGGGCCCTTGCCCGCCCACCATTGCAGGGCACACTGCAAGGACGTCCCTGTCAGCTCTCACGCCGCACCCATGCCGCGTAAGGCCCCGCGACGATGGGCGGGCAATGACCAGTCGAGATGGTCGGCGTGCATGGGAAGAGCAGTGCTGGATGCGCCTTGTTCGATCATTGCAGCATCGGCGACAGGTCTGATGCGCACCGCACGACAGACAGCTTTTTGGATGAGCGCCGACCAACGGTGTGGTGCGGTGTCTTTGCCACTTGCGGGACCATGTGGAGGCATGATGCCGCCATCGAGCCTCCAGGGCCGGAGTGACGGCGTGGCCTGCACGCGGCGAGGGCGCCGCGCCCGCGACCGACCCGGCGTTGACTGCAGCTGACAGGATGCGGCTAGCTTGCATCGTCCTGTGATGCGTACGTGCCATGTTTGCAATGCATGGATGCGACATGCCACCTATGCATTGCATTCGACATCTGCGCGCAGGTGCGCTGCGCTCAGAGGATGTAGCGGCTCAGGTCCGGGTCCTGCACCAGCTCGCCCAGCTGGGCATCCACATAGGCCGCATCCACGGTGACGCTCTGGCCGTCGCGATCCGGCGCCTCGTAGCTCAGCACATCGAGCAGCCGCTCCAGCACCGTGTGCAGCCGGCGCGCGCCGATGTTTTCCTGCCGCTCGTTGACCTGCGCGGCGATCTCGGCCAGGCGCTCCACCGCATCGGCGCCAAAGCTCAGGTGCACGCCCTCGGTCTGCAGCAGGGCTTCGTACTGTTTGATCAACGCCGCCTTGGGCTCGGTGAGGATGCGCACGAAATCGGCCTTGGTCAGCGCGGTCAATTCCACCCGGATCGGGAAACGGCCCTGCAGTTCCGGAATCAGATCGCTGGGCTTGGCCAGGTGAAACGCGCCTGATGCAATGAACAGGATATGGTCGGTCTTGACCGTGCCGTACTTGGTGGACACGTTGGAGCCTTCCACCAGCGGCAACAGATCGCGCTGCACGCCTTCGCGACTGACATCGCCGCCGCTAGAGCCGGCTTCGCCGCGCTTGGCCACCTTGTCGATTTCATCGATGAACACGATGCCATGCTGCTCACAGGCTTCGATGGCTGCGGTGCGCACATCGTCTTCGTTGACCAGCTTGCCGGCTTCCTCTTCGATCAACAGCGGGCGCGCTGCCTTGATGGTGAGCTTGCGCTTTTGCGACTTGCCGCCACCGATGTTGGCGAACATCTGCCGCAGCTGCTGCCCCATTTCCTCCATGCCCGGCGGGGTCATGATGTCCATGCTGGCATTGACGGCCACTTCCAGCTCGATCTCGCGCTCGTCCAGCTCGCCGTTGCGCAACATGCGACGGAACTTGATGCGGGTTTCGTTATCCTGCGACGAGGGTTCGTTGCGCGCCGCTTCCGGATCGAACCCAATCCCGGCCGCGCGGCGCGGCAGCAATGCATCCAGGATGCGATCTTCGGCACGCTCTTCGGCCTGGTTGCGCACGCGCACCTTGGCCTGCTCGCGATACAGCTTGACCGAGGTATCGGCCAGGTCGCGGATGATCTGCTCCACATCCTTGCCCACATAGCCCACTTCGGTGAAGCGTGTGGCTTCGACCTTGACGAACGGCGCATTGGCCAGCGTCGCCAGGCGCCGCGCGATCTCGGTCTTGCCCACGCCGGTGGGGCCGATCATCAGGATGTTCTTGGGCATCACTTCGTTGCGCAGCTCTTCCGGCAACTGCATGCGGCGCCAGCGGTTACGCAGCGCGATGGCAACCGCGCGCTTGGCGTCGTGCTGGCCAACGATATGACGGTCGAGCTCCTGCACGATTTCGCGCGGAGTCATGGTTGAAGTCTCGGGATTTGGCATTGGGGAATCGAGAATTGAGAAAGGGGAATTGCAAGGGCAAGATCAAGAGCCTGGGCCGACGACATGGGGACCAAACCGCTGTTGCGATTCCCGATTCCCCACTCCCGATTCACAGCTCTTCGACCACCACGTTGCGATTGGTATAGATGCAGATATCGCCAGCGATATTGATCGCTTCGGTGGCGATGGTCTTGGCATCCAGCTCGGTGTGCGCCAGCAGTGCGCGCGCGGCCGACAAGGCGTACGAGCCGCCAGAGCCGATCGCGATGATGCCGTCTTCCGGTTCGATCACATCGCCGGTACCGCTGATGATCAGCGAGGTTTCCTTGTCGGCGACCGCGAGCAGCGCTTCAAGCTTGCCCAGGCGGCGCTCGGTGCGCCAATCCTTGGCCAGTTCCACTGCCGCGCGCGTCAGCTGGCCGTGCTTGTCGAGCTTGGCTTCGAACAATTCGAACAAGGTGAACGCATCGGCCGCCGCACCGGCGAAACCGGCCAGCACCTGACTCTCGCGCCCGAGCCGACGCACCTTGCGCGCATTGCCCTTCATGACCGTATGGCCAAGAGTGACCTGGCCATCGCCCGCGACGGCGACATGCCCACCCCGTCGAACCGAGATGATGGTGGTGGCGTGAACGATGTTGGGGTTCTGGCTAGGGTCCATGGATCCTCCGGGGGTTTCCAAGGAGGTGGGGACGCCCCTGCCGGGTTCAAGCACGCTGCGACCAGCCGCCGCAGGCAGGTGCGGCGGCGCTCACTTGCGAGACAGCCACACGGTTGCGCGCGACCATGCAGGTCCACCTGCCGCAACGCATTACGGGGATCGCATCAGCCCTAACGTCACCGTCCGCAAACCATGCGCAACGCGCAAGCCGCGCTTGCGCACGTACCCTCACCCCAACCCCTCTCCCGGCGGGAGAGGGACGATCAGCGCGGTCGGAAGTGGCCGATGCACTGGATGCGTGCAGTAGCTTGCTGCGTCTGTGGCGCTACCTGATGCACCGCACCGCGATGCTTCCTGCTTCCTGCGTGCCGGCTTGATTGCCTAGCACTCACTCTGCAGCCTTCTTGCGCCTGGCACGCGGATGCGCAGCATCGTAGACCTTGGCCAAGTGCTGGAAATCCAGATGCGTGTAGATCTGGGTGGTGGCGATATCCGAATGGCCCAGCAATTCCTGCACGCCGCGCAGATCGCCGGACGATTCCAGGATATGGCTGGCAAAACTATGGCGCAGCATATGCGGATGCACGTCCTTGAACATGCCCTGGCGCACGGCCAGTTGCTTGATGCGGATCTGCACTGCACGTTGCGAAATCGCACCGCCGGCGCGGCCAGGGAAGACGTGGCTGTCGGCACTTGCACCACTGTCGCGCCGCCATTCGCGCAAGGCGGCGATTGCGTGCGAACCCACCGGCACCAGGCGCTGCTTGCTGCCTTTGCCGAGCACCATCACCAGGCCGCTGTCCAGGTCCAGGTCGCGCCAGCGTAATGCGCATAACTCGCTCAGGCGCAGCCCGGACGAATAGAACACTTCCAGCAGCGCGCGATCGCGCAGGCCTAGTGGCGCATCGGTTGGCACTTCCACCAGACGCACGGCTTCGTCGGCATCCAGCACTTGCGGCAACTTGCGCGGGGCTTTGGGCGCACGCAGCGCCGCCGCCGGGCTGGCCGAAATGCGGCCATGCTTGAGCAACCAGGCGTAATAACTGCGGCATGCCGACAGACGGCGCTGCAGGCTCTTTGCCGACAGCCCGCGTCGATGCTCTGCCGCAACGAATTGCCGCAAATGCGCACTATCGAACTGTGCAGGATCGCCAGGCACTGCAGCGTCCTGCGCGCCATCTGCGGTCGTCTGCTCAGCTGCCCAGGCAACCAGGGCAGCAAGATCGCGCCGATACGCATCCAGTGTGTGCGCCGATACTTGCCGCTCGACCTGCAGGTGCGTCAGGAACTCGTCGATCGATGACATGTCAGCGTTCCCGATGACGCGGCGTGATTGCCGTCATCTGCTTGCGCAGACAAGTGTGCAGCCAGCATGCGGACTGCGCGCCCTGCGGTTGCAGACAGCACAGACAACCAACTGCCAGCACTTCACCCTCCCCGCCGCGGAAGCAGCGCCGCCACCAGCGGCCCCATGTCGCCAACGTCGGTACGCGCAGCCATGGGCCTCACGCGTCGAAGCGTTGCAGTGCCACGCTCAGCGATTCGCCCATCATGCGCAGGAACAGCGTGCCCATGCCGGGATAGAACCGGTTGGCATCGCTGCTGCCCACCGCGATCAGGCCGATGCCCGGCAGCGGCAGCAACGCGGTGGATTGCACCTGCCCTGCCTGTGCGCCGTAAAGCAGCGCGTGCTTTTCCGCTTGCAGGCGGCCACAAATGGGCTCGCCATCGTGAAGGCAATCGCGGAACGGGGCCAGGCGTGCATCGTCGATTGCAATGATCTGCAGCCAGTCCGCGTCCAGCGCATCGACAGGCGTGAGCAACACCAGCCGCACCAGTTCGCCGTTGAAATCTTCGGCCAGCGAGGCCGCCATCGCCTTGAGCGTGTCGGCCGCGCTGGTCTGGCGCATCAACGCAAGCGTGAGTTGATGCGTGCGCACCGCCAGCCGCTCGTTTTCCTGCGCATTGCTGCCGAGTTCGTGCAGGCGGCGCGACAGTTCGCGGTTCTTGTCGCGTAGCACTTCCAGCTGGTAGGTGGCCAACGAAGCAGTGGGGCCGTCGTCGCGCGGCACCAGCAAGCTCACCGCCAGATCCGGGAACTGCTTGAGGAAGGTCGGGTGACGTCGCAGCCACGTGGCCACGTCGTGCGCGCCGAATTTGTCCGTGTTCTCGCTCATCGGTTCCACTCTCCATCGAAGACGAACACAGCCGGGCCGGACATCACCACCTGCTCCTGCTCGCCGGGCCAACGAATGCGTAAATCGCCACCGGGCAAGGACACCTGCACATCGCGCTCGACACGGCCGCGCTGCATCAACACCACCGCGGCCGCACAGGCGCCACTCCCACAAGCCAGCGTTTCGCCCACCCCGCGCTCGAACACGCGCAGGCGCACATGCGCAGGGTCGACCACCTGCACGAAGCCCACATTGACCGAATCGGGAAACGCCGCGTTCTGCTGCAGCAGCGCGCCCACCCGTTCCACCGGCGCTGCATCGACGCGACCGACTTCGACCACCGCGTGCGGGTTGCCCATCGACACCGCGCCAAAGCGCACGGTCTCGCCGTGCACCGGCAGCGCATATTCGTCGCGCGCATGCGCAAAGCCGGCCAGCGGAATCTGGGTGGGCTCGAATTGCGGGATACCCATCGCCACCGCGGAGCGGTCGCCGTCGAGGCGCTCGACCGCGTGCGCGGTCACTGGGCTGTCGATGATGAAGCGCTCGCCCTGGGCAGTGCCGTCGCGCACCAGCCAGGCGGCGACACAACGCGCGCCATTGCCGCATTGGCGCGCGGCCGAGCCGTCCGAATTCCAGATGCCGTAGGCTGCCACGGCACCTTCGCTGCGCGGCGCTTCGATGGTCAGGATTTGATCGCAGCCCACCCCGAAGTGGCGGTCGGCCAGCTGCGATGCCAGTGCGGCATCCGGTGGCGGCGTACCGTCGCGCAGGTCCAGCACCACGAAGTCGTTGCCGGCGCCATGCATTTTGGTGAAACGCAGACGCCCGCTGCGACCGTCAGCGCTCATTGCCGCTGCTAGCGGGCTGGTCGGTGGTGGAAGCGGGCTTGGTGTCGCCATCCACCGGCGCAGGCGTGGATTGGTCCAGCGGTTGCGACGCATCCGCCGGCTGCGGCTGCGGCACCGGCTGGGCTTCCACCGGCACCGGCTTTTGCGGCATCACCAGCGGGCCCTTGTTGCCGCAGGCGGCAAGCAGGACAAAGGTCGCACCAACCAGTGCGAGGCGAACAGACGGTCGGGACATGATGCTCATGGGCCGAAGTATAGCCAGAACACCGTTATGGCCGTGCGCTCGCTGGCGCGCTGCGTTCAGTGCGCGCCCGGCAGCGGGCGCGGCGGTGGCTCGGGGCGCAACCACAGCCAGATCGCCACCACGGCCATGCTGCCGATCGACAGGCACTTGACCCAGAACACCGGCACGCACCACAGCATGATCGCGGCGCAGACCGTCATGGTCAGCGTCGCCATCCACTTGGCCTTGCGGCTGACTGCACGATAGGTCTGCCATTCCACGATCGCCGGGCCGAAGCGCGGATGCGACAGCAGCCAGTTGTGCAGGCGCTCGGAGCCATGCGAGGCCGCCCAGGCAGAGATCAGAATAAAGACCGTCGTCGGCAGCCCCGGGACGAAGATCCCGACGATGCCGGTGGCCAGGCTGGCGTAGGCCAGCAACCACCAGGCCCAGCGGAATCGAGTCGGTCGCGTCATGCGCAAATGATACGGCCAGCGCTGCGGTTTGGTGAGTCGGCCCTGCAGCGATGCCGGCCCACGCCGTCCGCTCCAACCAATCCCGCATCCCGACTCCCCAATCCCGGTCTTCTAGCTACTTCACGCCCAACTGGTCCAGCACGAACGCATACGATTCGGCCAGCTCGCGGTAGCGGCGGAAGCGACCGGATTTGCCGCCATGCCCGGCTTCCATATTGATGCGGAACACGATCGGCTGGGTGCCGGTGTTGTCGTCGCGCAGCTTGGCCACCCACTTGGCCGGCTCCCAGTACTGCACCTGCGAATCCCACAGGCCGGTGCCCACGAACAGCGCCGGGTACGCCTGCTTGCGCACATTGTCGTAAGGCGAATACGACAGCATGTAGTCGTAGTAATCCTTGGTTTCCGGGTTGCCCCACTCGTCGTATTCGTTGGTGGTCAGCGGAATGCTGGCGTCGAGCATGGTGGTGACCACATCGACAAACGGCACCTGCGCGACCATCACCCGATAGTCCTCCGGCGCCATATTGGCCACCGCGCCCATCAGCAGGCCGCCCGCGCTGCCGCCGGATGCGGCAACCCGGTCCTTGGCAGCGTAGCCCTGCGCGACCAGGCCACGGGTCACATCGATGAAGTCGTTGAAGGTGTTCTTCTTGTGCAGCAGCTTGCCGTCGTCGTACCACTGCCGACCCATTTCCTGGCCGCCGCGGATGTGCGCGATGGCGTATACCACGCCGCGATCCAGCAAGCTGATCGCCGGCAAATTGAATGCCGGGTCCATCGACATGCCGTAACTGCCATACGCGTACTGAAACAGCGCTGCGCTGCTGTCCTTCTTGAAGCCTTTTTTGTACACCAGCGACACCGGCACCTTGACCCCATCGCGCGCCGTCACCCACACGCGCTCGGTCACGTACTTGCTGGCGTCGTAGCCGAGCACCGGTTGCTGCTTGAGCAACCTGCGCTCGCCGGTCTGCGTATTGAGCTCGTAGGTAGTCGCCGGCGTGGTCAGCGAGGTGTAGCTGTAACGCAGCCAGGGGGTGTCTGGCTCGGAGTTGACCGAAAGCCCCATCGAATAGGCCGGTTCATCGGCCTTGACGTACTCATGGCTGCCCTCGCGCTTGAGCAAGCGCACACGCTCCAGTCCGCCGGAACGCTCTTCGATGGCGGTGAAGCCGTCGAACAACGCGAAGTTTTCGATGTAGACATTGTCCTCGTGCGCTACCCAATCGGTCCACTGCGTGCGTGTGCTCGCATCGGTGGGCGCAGTGACCAGCTTGAAGTTCTTGGCGCCGTCGGCATTGGTGCGAATCACCCAGCGGCCATCGAAATGATCTGCGTGGTACTCCACGTCGCGCTCGCGTTTAGCCAGCACCTTGAAGCTGTCCGGCTTGGCGGCCAGCGCATAGCGGGTTTCCGAAGAGACCGTGCTTTCGACCTCGATGGTGATGTACTTGTCGTCGCGGGTGCGGCCGATGCCCATGTAGAAGCTGTCGTCCTTCTCTTCGTACACCAGCACATCGTCCTTGGACGGCGTGCCGAGCACATGCTTTTTCACGCGCACGGTGAGCAGCGTTTCCGGATCGTTTTCGACATAGAACAGCGTCTTGTTGTCGTCGGCCCATACCACATTGGCCGAGACGCCTTCCACGGTGTCCGGATAGAGTTCGCCAGTCTCCAGGTTCTTGAAGCGGATGGTGTATTGCCGGCGGCCAACGGCATCGTCGGCCCAGGCGAGGATGCGATTGTCCTGGCTCACCGTAGCATCGCCCACGCTGAAGTAGCCCTTGCCCTGCGCCATCTTGTTGACATCGAGCAGGATTTCTTCCGGCGCCTCCATGCTGCCCTTGCGGCGCGCCTGGATCGGATAATCCTTGCCGGTTTCGAACCGCGTGTAATACCAATAGCCGCGCTCGCGGTACGGCACGCTGGCATCGTCCTGCTTGATGCGCCCGACGATCTCGGCATACAGCGCTTCTTCCAATGGTTTCAGCGGCGCCATCACCTTGTCGGTGTAGGCATTCTCGGCGTTGAGATACGCCAGCATCGCCTTGTCTTCGCGCTTGTCGTCGCGCAACCAGTAATAGTCGTCGTTGCGGGTCGCACCGAACGGCGCCTTGACCACATGCGGGCGTTTGGCGACCTCTGGCGGCGACGGAAGGGCGGCGAAGGCAGGGGATGTGGTCATCAGGCTGGCGATCAGAAGAGTGAGGACGGGCTTCATCAGATTGGGGTCCGTTGGATGAACGCAATGCCATCCCAGCGCCCGAGTGTGGAAGAGCCCGTCGCCGAGCGTCATGTGTCCTAGGTCATGCTGGTCTATCATCGAACCAATGGATTGCTCACTTCCGTACGCAGGCGGCTATAGCCGCCGCAGCCAGGACATCGCCCCGTTTCATGTCATGTCGCTGCTGGCACGCGCCAACGCGCTCGAACAGGCCGGCCACGACGTGATCCACCTGGAAATCGGCGAGCCCGATTTCACCACTGCCGCGCCGATCGTCGCTGCCGGCCAGGCGGCGTTGGCAGCCGGCCACACCCGCTACACCGCCGCACGCGGGCTGCCGGCGCTGCGCGAGGCGATTGCCGGCTTCTATGCGCAGCGTTATGGCTGCCGCGTCGACCCTGAGCGCATCCTGGTCACGCCCGGCGGTTCGGGCGCGTTGCTGCTGGCCAGCAGCCTGTTGGTAGACCCAGGCAAGCACTGGCTGCTTGCCGACCCGGGCTACCCCTGCAACCGCCACTTTCTGCGTCTGGTCGAAGGCGCCGCGCAATTGGTTCCGGTCGGCCCGGACAGCGATTATCAATTGACTCCTGCGCTGGTGGAGCGCGCCTGGAATGCCGACAGCGTGGGCGCCCTGGTGGCCTCGCCGGCAAACCCCACCGGCAGCGTGCTGTCGCGCACGCAACTGGCTGCGCTTTCGCAGACGTTGCATGCGCGCGGTGGCCATCTGGTGGTGGACGAGATCTATCACGGCCTGACCTACGGCCTGGACGCCCACAGCGTGCTGGAGGTGGACGACAGCGCCTTCGTCTTGAACAGTTTTTCCAAGTACTTCGGCATGACCGGCTGGCGGCTGGGCTGGCTGATCGCACCGCCCGACGCGGTGCCGGAACTGGAAAAGCTCGCGCAGAATCTGTACATCAGCGCCTCGACGATTGCCCAGCACGCCGCACTGGCCTGCTTTACGCCCGAGAACATCGCCATCTTCGAAGCGCGCCGCGTCGAATTCCAGCAGCGTCGCGATTACCTGCTACCAGCCTTGCGGGCGCTGGGATTCGACATTGCCGTCGAACCGCAAGGCGCGTTCTACCTCTACGCCGACATCAGCCGGTTTTCTGAAGATGCGCAGGCGTTTTGCGCGCATTTTCTGGAAAGCGAGCATGTTGCGTTTACGCCAGGGATCGATTTCGGCCACTACCGCGCCAACCAGCATGTACGCATTGCCTACACCCAAAGCCTGCCGCGGTTGGAACAGGCGGTGGAACGGATTGCGCGTGGGTTGACGCGGCTGTAGGTCGTCATCGCGTCTGCGCAACTTACCCCTGGCAGGGTCCTGACCGGAGCACCGCATCGTTTGCCTGAAAGACCGCGCGCAAAGTCGTCTAAGTGCGCCAGTCGGGGCGCTGCAATCGTTCGACGCGATAGAACCGGTCGATAGCGCTTGTCGTGCGCAATGCGATTGTCGGCAAGGCCACAGCCTCGATCAACCTCGACAGTTCTGTTTGTTTACGACGTTCAACGATCGCAATATGGCGCAGCATTGCCCAGGTGACCTGATTCTTGCCGCCTTCCAGCGCACCGTAACGGTAAGACTCGCACCAGCTTCGCCTCAGATAGCGCAGCACGCTGACGATGGTTGGAACATCCAACACGATAACGCCGGTGGCACGCGCCAGACGCTGCGCAAGACAGCCGAGATAGTTGCCGTCCATCACCCACCGCTCCTTGGCGATTGCGGTGCAGTGGAGTGCCATGAAGTCCTGCCTGGGCCGAGGTGTCCAGGCGGTATTGGGCAGGTGATGCAACTGATCCAGATGCACCGGCACGCAATCACGCGCCTACGCGATCGCCTGCGCCATCGTGGATTTGCCGCTATTGGAAGGCCCGAGAATGCAGATCCGTGGACCGAGATCATCCAGTTGCATTGCGCCGCTCCAGACACTGCCAATGCCACTCATCGCAAACGCTCCGGCCCGCTGTGCAATGCCAGCGGGCCGGTATCGATCAACGCAGTGCACCCGTTACTGATGACTCAGTCGGCCAAGCGCTCCCACAGGAAGCTGTAGGCCAGCGCGGCCATATGCGCGGCCTGCGCGTTATTGGCCGCACCACCATGGCCGCCTTCGATGTTCTCGTAGTAGGTCACGTCCTTGCCGGCCTCGATCATCTTGGCGGCCATCTTGCGCGCGTGGCCGGGATGCACGCGGTCGTCGCGCGTGGAGGTCAGGAAGATCACCGGTGGGTAGGTCTTCTTCGGGTCGAACAGGTGGTACGGCGAGAAGGTCTGGATGAAGGTCCAGTCGTCGGTGTCCGGGTCGCCGTACTCGGCCATCCACGAGGCGCCGGCCAGCAGGTGGCTGTAGCGCTTCATGTCCAGCAGCGGCACCTGCACGACCACCGCGCCGAACAGTTCCGGATACTGGGTGAGCATGTTGCCGGTCATCAGGCCGCCATTGCTGCCGCCCTGCACGCCCAGATGCTTGGTCGAGGTGATCTTGCGCGCCACCAGATCCTTGGCCACCGCGGCCATGTCTTCATACGCCTTGTGGCGGTTCTGCTTGAGCGCGGCCTGGTGCCAGCGCGGGCCGTATTCGCCACCGCCGCGGATATTGGCCACCACGTAGACGCCGCCCTTCTCAAGCCACGCGCGTCCCAGGCCACCGGAGTAATTGGGCGTCATCGAAATCTCGAAACCGCCGTAGCCGTACAGCAGGGTCGGCGCGCTGCCATCGAGCTTCAAGGCCTTCGGGCGTACCAGGAAATACGGCACGCGGGTGCCGTCCTTGCTGGTGGCGAAGTGCTGCTCGATGGTGTCCTTGCCGGCATCGAAGAACGCCGGCATGGTCTTGAGCGGCTGCGGCGCAGCGCCCACCTCCACCCACGACAAGGTGGTGGGGGTCAGGTAATCGGTGACGGTGAGCCACAGCGCGTCACTGTCGTCGCTGTCCACCGCACCGACATCCACCGTGCCGAAGCTCGGCGCACCGACGAATGCGCTCTTTTTCCAGCCATCGCGCGAAGGCGTGATCACGCTCAGACGGTTCTTGACGTCGTCGAGCACGTTCAACACCAGATGCGACTTGGTCCACGCCATGCCGGCCAGCGAGGTGGTGTCGGTGGGCTCGAACAACACATCGAAGTTGCGCTTGCCGGCCATGAAATCGTCAAAACGCGTGGCCAGCAAGGTGCCGGGCTTGTAGGTCTTGCCGCCTACCGTCCACGGTTCGCGCAGCTCCAGCGTCAGCCACTGGCGCTTGACCGACTTGCTGGCCGAATTGGGCACGTCCACCTTGACCAGCGTGCCGTCGGCGCCCTTGAGATACAGCTCGTCGTTGTAGAAGGCCAGCGTGCGGCTGACGAAATCGCGCTCGAAGCCGGGGGTGTCGTCATGCATGGCCGCGATGTACATATCGGTCGGCTTGCCTTCGTACACCACGCTCGCGGCAGTCAGTGGCGTGCCGCGCTTCCATTGCTTGGCAATACGCGGGTAGCCGGAGCTGGTCATGCTGCCGGCGCCGAAATCGGTGAACACGTAGACGGTGTCCCGGTCGATCCAGCCCAGCCCGCCCTTGGACTCGGGGCGGAAAAAGCCGTCCTTGACCCATTGCTTGCTGACCAGATCGAACTCGCGCGTGACATCGGCATCGGCACCGCCGCGCGACAATGCGATCAGGCAGCGCTGGTAGTCCGGGCGCAGGCAGTCGGCACCGTGCCACACCCAGTTTTCGCCTTCGGCCTTGTTGAGCGCATCCAGGTCCAGCACCGTTTCCCACTTGGGCGAAGCCTTGCGGTACTCGTCCAGCGTGGTGCGCCGCCACAGGCCGCGCTCGTGCTGCTTGTCCTTCCAGAAGTTGTAGTAGAACGCGCCGATCTTCTGCACGCCGGGAATCTTGGCGTCCGAATCCAGCACCTCGCGGATGCTGGTTTCCATCTGCTTGAACGCCGGCGTGCTGGCCAGGCGCGCCTCGGTCTTGGCATTTTGGGCCTTGACCCAGTCCAGCGGCTTGGCGCCGGTGACATCTTCCAGCCAGGCGTAGGGATCGTTGGACACGGGGGGTTCCTCTGCAGAGACAGCGCCAGCGGTGATCAGGCCGGCAACCAGGCAGATCGAGGCGAACTTGGACATGAATGTTTCCGGAAACACGAATGCCCGGAACGTAGCACAGCGCCCCACCGGCCAACCCTGCCGAAGGTCAGGCTGCGCGCGCCTGTGTCGCCGTACGCGAAGCACTGCGCCGGCGCTGGGCCTGCGGGCCACGCCGCCGGGGCGCAACACGGCGCGCGCCACGCGCTGCCAAAGACGGCAGGGCAAACCGGTGCAGGCTCCACCATGCCAGCATCGGCATGCCGACCAGCCACAGCGGCAACCAGCCGATCCACTCGCTGCTGCCGCGCGCGGCCGGCCAGACCAGCACCAGGGCCAGCCCGGCCAGGGCGAGCTGCCGCACCGGGCGCAGCACACGCGGGTCGGGACGTTCGGAACGGGAAGCAGGGCGATGCGACATGGCGGCACTCCGTGGCAGGAAGGATCACAACAGGCGCGCAGGATTGCCGCAGCCCATCTCACAGGCTGCGACCTTGACGCGGGCATCTGCGGGGCGCGGTTCGGGCGCCTGCCCAAGCGCGTCACGGGCCTCCACGCGTGCTGCTGCCCCCTGCGACGTCGGCGCCCGGCAACCCGCACGCGGCACAGGGCCGAGGCAACGTGGCGGAGCCAGCCGGCCGCGGCGCCAGCGCCTGATCCAGACCCGCAAGCCGGCCCCGGCCGCCCGGCGTCTGCCGCAGATTCCCCGGCCGCCGATGCCAGGCCCGACCGTTGACGCGAACTTGCCCCCTGCATGCGGTAGTGTGCTGCTCCGATTGCCTCTTTGTGATGTTGCGATGCGCCTGACCGTTACGATCGCCCTCGCTTTTCTGCTCGTCCTCGGCCTGCCCGTGGCGCATGCCAAGGACACGCCCGCCACGGAGCCGGCAATCGATTTGTCCAAGATCATGGGCACCTGGTACGTGATTGCGCGCATGCCCAACGCGGTCGAGCGTGGCCACGTCACCAGCCGCGACGAATACACCCTGGTCGAAGACGGCAAGGTGGCGGTGCGCTATCTGTACCGCGACGGGTTCGGCGAGCCGGAAAAGGAAGTCAATGCGCGCGCCTCGGTGGATGCCGACAGCGGCAACCGCGACTGGCGGGTGTGGTTCTACAAGGTCATCCCGGCCAAGCAGCGCATTCTGGAAATCGCCCCCGACGGCTCATGGATGCTGATCTCCTACCCCGGCCGCGACCTGGCCTGGATCTTCTCGCGCAAGCCGGACATGAGCCGCGACCAGTACCGCATGCTGGTCAACAAGATGCGCGACGACTATTCCATCTATACCGACAAACTCAAGCGGGTGCCGCAGCTGCGCGAGCAGGTGGACCGCCTGGGCTTCGAAGTGCCGAACAAGCGTTAGCGCGATCGAACGTCATCCCCCGGGAGGTATGGCATGAAGGTCCAGTACTTGGAGATCGTGACACACGACCTGGAGGCGGTCTGCGCCGCCTATGCGGTGCAGGGCGCGCAATTCGGCGAGCCGGTGCCCGAACTGGGCAACGCCCGCACCGCAAACCTGGCGGGCGGCGGCATCGTCGGTGTTCGCGCACCTTTGCGCGAGTCGGAACGGCCTGTTGTTCGCCCATACTGGCGCGTCGAAGACATCGAGTCGGCGGTTTCGGCCATCGTGGAGGCAGGCGGCACGGTCGCAGTCCCACCGATGGAACTTCCCGGCCGGGGTCGATGTGCCATCTACCTGCTCGGTGGAAACGATCACGGCCTATGGCAGCTCTAGCGCCTGTGATCGTGTCTGTCGCGCGGCCTGACAATGCGTCCAGGCCGACGCCGCTTCGCGGCTAACGCAGGTGTCAGGGGCCCCATGCCGGAACAGGCGACCGCTGGCAGCAGAGGCCTAGTCGTTCGAGTCGGCACGCGTGTCCAAGTCCTGCATCTCCACCATTCCACTGTCTGCCACCTGCCGCAGCTGGAACGAGATCGACTTTTCTCGATGGTCGGCGACACATTCGAGGTTTACGAGGTGGATCGGTGGGGACAGGCCTGGACTAGAGAAGCAGTGGCATCAGGGTGAGGATCTGGTTGACTCCCACTCCTTGGGCTTGGAGCCGCAGCAGATGCTCGCGGTGCAGGATGGGGCCTGACGCGTGATAAGGACGAACCCGCTTCGCAACTTGGCTTGATTCAGGCCTTGGGCCTGGCCGACCGCATCTGCGCCGACCAGGCCCGATGCGTCTTCCAGACGCGTGCACGTGCCTGCCGCGACCGCGGCCCTGCTCACTGCGTCATCTGTCTGCCAGGCTCAGTCGTAATTGCTCAGCGCCAGCGACAACAACGCCTTGGCCTGCTCGCGCAGCGACATGGGCTCGACAATCTCTGCGTCCGAGCCGTAGTGCAGCACGTCCATCAGCAGTTCGCGCGAGTTGCTGTAGGGCAACTTGAGCTCGTAGCGGCCATCGGGCAGAAAGCGGCCCTGCTGCTTGGAATGCCAATGTTCGTCGGCGACCCAGCGCGCGGCCTTGGAACTGAACACGATGGTCGCCCACCCCTTGGGCGCCCCGGAAAAAATGCCGTAGCTGGCGGCAAGCTGCTCGTCCAGTTCGCTGTCGGGCACATCGCGCGGCGCCGCATCGAGCAGACGCGCGTGGTTGATGCGGTCCACCGCAAAGCTGCGCACGCCGTCGCGCCCGTGATCCCACGCGTCCAGATACCAGTTGTCGCGGTAATGGGTAATGCGTTGCGGCGACACCGTCCGCTTGGTCGATTCGTCGGTGGAACGCGCACGGTAGTCGAAGCTCAGCTGCTTGCGCTCCAGCACGCCGGAGGCCACGGTGCGGAAGCTGGCTTCGTCCAGCTTGCGGCCGCGGTGTGGAATGACCCGCACCCGATCCACCGGCCATTGCGAGACGCCGGCCTGCGCAGCCAGCAGTCCTTCGATGCGCTGCTGCAGCGGTGCCAGCATCGAAGACAACACTCCGCCGCCAGTGCGCGCGAGCAGCTGTTGCGAGGCCAGCAGCGCGTGCAGTTCTTCCGAACTCAGCCACAGGCCGGGCAATTCGAAGCGGTCGCTTTCGCCGGAAAGATAGCGAAAGCCCGATTCGC
Source organism: Xanthomonas sp. NCPPB 3569 (assembly GCF_041475645.2). Taxonomy (NCBI): domain Bacteria; kingdom Pseudomonadati; phylum Pseudomonadota; class Gammaproteobacteria; order Lysobacterales; family Lysobacteraceae; genus Xanthomonas; species Xanthomonas sp. NCPPB 3569. The sequence continues at coordinate 864,744 of NZ_CM192969.1, read as the reverse complement.
CGTCGCCTTCCACCGGTGCCATCAGCGCGTCGCGCAGAAACGCCAGATCGCGATAGACAGTGGCACGGGAACAGCTCAGCTCATCCTGCAGCCGCGCCACCGTGACAGGGTAGCGTGCCGATTTGAGCAAGCGATGCAGGGAGTTGATGCGTTCGTAGCGGTCCATGGGCCGATTATGTCCGAGTCTTTGCGCGGTGGGGTGAGCATCGCGCTGCGACGGTAGACCGACAGCGGCAAGCGTCTGGGGATGTGCGACCCAGCGTCTGTTGGGTCGGTCGCAACTTCACAGCGTGCCGGCGCGGCGCGAGTGTTCACCAGGCCCTTGGTTGGAAGGCACTGCCGGCAGCACCTGCACGCGGCGCAGTCGGGTCGCTCGGGCTCCTGCCCCGCAGCGGGCCGCAAGCCCCGATGACATCGCCAGGCCGTCTGCCATGCGCACGCGCGCCCAGGCAGGTGGCTGCGGCTTACGCCAGGCACAGCGCAGAGCCACCCTTTATTTCGCTACAACGCGACCTCGCAGGTCACCGATCACTCCAATCGCTTGGGCCACATCGCCGACCGTCCTCGGATCGGCGTCGCGGTGGCGCCATCGCAGGAGCGGAACCGGCCCAGGCCGCTTGCGGCGTCCCAACCGGCAATGAAGCGGATATTCACTTGGCGATTACGTCACCGCACAGTCCGTTATCATGAAATCGCTTCCACCCCCTCTCCCGCCTTGCAAAGCGAGCTGCCCATGTCCCGCCGTGTCCCGTTGTCTGCCCTGTTGCCGCTGATGTTGATCACGCCCTCCGTCTGGGCCCAGGCAGTCGCACCGGCGCCGACAGACCCGGCCGCCGTGGTGCTGCCGTCGCCGTGGAGCGGCAGCAGCGGCGAGCTCGGCTACGCAGCGGCGCATGGCAACAGCACCACCGACAGCCTCAACGGCCGCGTACGCCTGCGCTACACCGACGGCGACTGGATCCATAGCCTGGATGCCACCGCGTTGCGCTCGAGCTCGGAGTACACCAACACCAACGACGACGGCAGCACCACGCGCGAGCGCCAGACCACCGCCGAGCGTTACACCGGCAGCGTCGGCAGCGCCCTGCAGCTGGGCGAACACCGTCAGCTCACTGCCACCGGCCGCTACGAACACGACGACTTCGCCACCTACGACCGCCTGGCCACCTTCGGTATCGGCTATGGCACGCGCCTGATCGACGCCGACCGCTTCTATCTGGATGCGCAGGTGGGCCCGGGTGTGCGCCGCGCGCACAACAGCGACGAAGACCGTAACGAAACCGGCCTGATCGGCCGCGGCCTGTTCGACCTGAAGTATACCGTCACCGACAATACCGATCTGATCAACACGCTGTTGGTGGAATCGGGCGAGTACAACACCTATGCGCAAAACGATTTCGGCGTGCAGGTCAGCATGAACTCGCACTTTGCGTTGAAGGCGGCGTGGCAGATGCGTCACAACAGCGACGTCAGCGACGGCGACAAGAAGACCGACACGCTGACCACGGTCAATCTGGTCTACACGTTCAAGTAAGCCGTGCCAGCGGCGTTGCCGCACCAACGCACTGCGCCGGTGACTGACGACGTACCGCGCACTTGCACGGGCGGCGCCGGCCGCGAGGGGCTTTCCCGATAAAGCCGCTCGCGGCCAGGTCCGCTCCTACGAACAGCGTAATCTTTGCAGGGCAGGCCCGCGACGTGGCGGTCAATCGGGCCATACGTTCGACAACCCAACCGCGCCCTGTAGGAGCGGCGCCCGCCGGATAGATCTACCCGGGCCGGCGGTCGATCGGTCAGAGGCTCGAATCCGCAACCGCAGCTTGTAGGAGCGGACCTGGCCGCGAAGGGCTTTCCCGATAACGCCTCTTGCGGCCAGGTCCGCTCCTACGAGGCAGGTGCCTGTTTCCAGACCCGGATTACAGCTCGGCCAGCAGCTGCGCGGCGCCCTTGTCGAACAGGCCTTGCGCAACGCGGCGGCCGAGGTCTTCGGTCGCTTCGGCGCTGCCGTGCGCCTCGGCGTGGATCAGGCGGCCGTCGCTGGCGCTGCCGACCATGCCCTGCAGGAACAAACCCTGCCCTTCCCAGCGCGCGAAGGCGGCCACCGGCACATGGCAGCTGCCGTGCAGGGCGCGATTCATGGCCCGCTCGGCTTCCACGCAGGCACGCGTGCGGCCGGCATCCAGCACCGACAGCAGGCGGTGGATGCGTGCGTCATCGCCACGGCATTCCACCGCCACCGCGCCTTGCGCAGGCGCCGGCAACCATTCCGGCGCGTCCAGCCGCGCGCTGATGCGCGCTTCCAACCCCAGCCGCTGCAGGCCGGCGCAGGCCAGCACGATGGCGTCGTAGCCGCCGTTGTCGAGCTTGGCCAGCCGCGTGTTGACGTTGCCGCGCAGGTCGATCAATTCCAGGTCCGGGCGCGCGGCACGCAACTGCGCCTGGCGACGCAACGAGGAGGTGCCCACGCGCGCGCCCAGCGGCAGCGCCTGCAGGCTGGCATAGAGATTGGACACCAGCGCATCGGCCGGGTCGCCACGCTCCAGGATGGCCGGCAGCACGAACGGGGCATCCAGTTCCATCGGCACGTCCTTGAGCGAATGCACGGCGCAATCGGCTTCGCCGCGCAACATCGCCAACTCCAGCTCCTTCAGGAACAGGCCCTTGCCGCCGATCGCCGCGAGCGAACGGTCCAGCACTTCGTCGCCGCGGGTGCTCATCGGCACCAGCACCACCTCCAGGCCGGGATGGTGCTGACGCAGCGCGGCGGCGACGTGTTCGCTCTGCCAGAGGGCAAGCGGGCTTTTGCGGGTGGCGATACGGAGCGTGGTCATGCCGGCATTATCGCGGAGCCGGCACCGAACTCACAGTTGACGTAATTGATCGCGCAGGTTGGCCACGCAGCGACGACTCACTTCCAGGGTCTGCGGCACGTTGCGCAGCACCGCATGGACCTGGCCATCGCCGCTGCGGCGCAGTTCCACCAGTTCATCGCGGGCCACCAGGCAATTGCGATGGATGCGCACCAGGCGGTCGGCGAATTCGTCTTCGAGCGATTTCAGCGACTCTTCGATCAAGTCCTCGCCGCGCGTGTGATGGACGATGACGTACTTCTCTTCGGCCTGCAGGTAGCGAATGTCGCCGATGGCGATCAGCCGCAGGCTTCCGCGCAGGCGCGCGCACAGATGGGTGCGCAGCGGCCTGGGCGCGGTGCCGGGCACGCGGCCGGCCAGGAAGGTGGCGACTTTTTCCAGTGCAGATGCCAGGCGTTCCGGTCGCACCGGTTTCATCAGGTAATCCAGCGCGGCCGCGTCGAAGGCCGACAAGGCATGCTGGTCGTAGGCGGTGCAGAACACCACCGCCGGGGGCGGCTGGCGTTGCCGCAGCAGCCGCGCAGTTTCCAGGCCGTCGACGCCGGGCATGGCGATATCCAGCAGCACCAGATCCGGGCGCAGGTGTTCGCACTGCTGCAGCACTTGCTGGCCGTTTTCGGCCTCGCCGATCACCTCGACCTGCGGATGCTCGCCCAGCAGCATGCGCAGGCGCTCGCGCGCCAGTGGCTCGTCATCGGCGATCAGCACCCGCACTTGCGTGGCCGTCATGGACTCCCCCTCGCTGCAGTGACTTTCCCCTCACGGCAGCGGCAATGTGATCTCGCAGGCATAGTAGCCTTCAGCCCAGCTGGCCGCCATCCGTGCCCCGGCGCCGAACTGGAACGCCAACCGGTGCGAGATGCTGGCCTGGGCATGCCCGGCGCCTGCCAGCAGCGGCAATTGGGTGCCGGGCTGCGGCGCGGGGTTGACGATGCGGATCTGCAGCTGGTTGCCGCGCTGACGCAGCGACAGGTACAGCGTACCGCCTTCGGGCATGCGCGAAACGCCATGCAGTACCGCATTTTCGACCAGCGGCTGCAGCACCAGCCGCGGCATCGGCAATTCCCACGGCAACGGTTCCTGGCGGTGCCAGCGCACTTGCAGGCGCTCGCCCAGGCGCAGCGATTCGATCGCCAGATAGCGTTCGGCCAGTTCGCATTCGGCACGCAAGGTGGACACGCCCTCGCCGGCGCCCAGGGCGGCGCGGAACAGATCCGACAGGTCCAGCACTGCCTGCTCGGCCACCACCGGATCGCGCCGCAGCAGGCTGGCGATGAGGTTCATGCTGTTGAACAGGAAATGCGGGCGGATGCGCGCCTGCAGGGCATCGGCCTCGGCGCGCGCATTGGCCTGCACCTGCGCTTCCCAGCGGTCGCTGACATAGAAGTAGCGCAGCGCCAGCGCAGTGATCAGCACCACCGTGGCCGCACTGCCGAGCGTGAACCGCCAGAAGCCGACCCGCGTGCCCAGCGGTACCTGCCCGAGCGCCGCATACAGGCCATGCACGATGCCAGCACCGAGCATCGCCACCACGGCAGCGATCAGCAAGGCGCTCAGACCGCCCAGCCGTGGCGGCAATCGCGACAAGGTGGGGCGCAACACGCACAGCAGCACGGTGACCGCCAACGCCAGCCACAGCGCCAGGCCGCTGGCGGAGAGGAACCGCGACAACGTGATGCTGCGCGCGGCGCCGGCATCGGGGACCAAGGTCACCACCAGCACCACCAGCTCGGCCAGGCCCAGCATCGCGCCCAAACGCGGCAGCCGGCACAGGTCCGGCATCCAGGCGATCTGCGGTGCGCGCTGGGCCATGGGCTCAGGCAGCGGTGAAGCGTGCCTGCAGCCAGTCGCGCAAGGCCTCGATCTCTTCCAGGCAGACCTGGTGGCCCATCGGGTAGGTGTGCCAATCCAGTGCGAAGCCCAGCGTGCGCAAGGTCTGCATGCTGGCCTGGCCGGCCGCGAACGGCACCACCGGGTCGGCCGTGCCATGGGCCATGAACAGCGGTTGGCGCAGGGCAGCCGGCTGCAACTGGCTGGCGGCCGCGGCCGGATCCGGTAGATAGGTGGACATGGCGATCAGCCCGGCCAGCGGCACGCTGCGCTGCAGGCCAACGGCCAGGGTCACCGCGCCACCTTGCGAGAAGCCGGCCAGCAGGATGCGCTCCGGCGCGATGCCGCGACCCTGCTCATGGGCGATCAAGGCTTCGACCTGGGCTACCGATTCGGCGATGCCGGCCTTGTCGGCGCGCTGGGCGAAATCCATGCCGACGATGTCGTACCAGCCGCGCATGCGCATGCCGTTATTGATGGTGATCGGGCGGATCGGCGCATGCGGGAATACGAAGCGCAGCGCAGGCCACTGCGGGCGTACCAGCTCGGGCACCATCGGGGCGAAATCGCTGCCATCGGCGCCCAGGCCATGCAGCCACAGCACGCTCCATTGCGGGTTCGGTCCGGTCTCGCGTTCGATCACTTCCAGCATCATCCAGCTCCGCTTGCGGGCTGGGCATTATGCCTTGCGCGAGGGATGGGCCAGATCAGCTGGCGCCAGAGGCTCGAGGCCCGCCGATCGCCACCGGCCTGCCGCATGCGATGCCGCCACAGCGCCGGCCACCAGGCCAGCGCCGATGCACCCTCAGATCAGCGACGGTTCCAGCGCGGCGGCGCGCCGCAATTCGGAGGCACGCACCAGCACCTTGGGCGGGTCGAGCTCTTCGGGAATGCAGAAGATGCCGGCGCGGCGTAGCGCCATGCCGGTGCGACGCAGCGAGGTCAGCGCCACCACCGGGATCGACAACGCCATGCCGACGATCACCGGCCCCATCCAGGCGGCCAGCGCCGGCGAGACCGCGTAGGCCACCGCACCCATGAACAGGCCGAACACGGTCAGGCCGCCATAGCTGCGAAACAGCGCCGGCCACGACAGCTTGCCGTCGTCGCGCACCTGCGCATCCCAGCCCGAATCCTTGCCCGCCAGCACCTCGAACACACCGCGCGACTGCAGGTACATCACCACCGGCGCCATCAGGGCGGCCAGCACGGTCTCCAGCAGGATGCTTACTGCCGCGCGGAAAGCACCGCCGCAGGCGCGCAATTCGCGTGGGTTGAGCAGCAGCGCGATGTAGCCGAGCAGCTTGGGCGCCAGCAGCACGAACATGGTGCAGATGAAGATCCAGATCGCATTGCCCTGGCTGCTGCCGTGCCAGTAACGGGCGGGCGAGAACGGCAGGTCGCCGGCCAGGTCGATACCGCCGCCGGCCAGCGGAATGCCGATGCCGATCAGCATCAACAGGCCCCACATCGGTGCGGTGAAGTAATGCCCAATGCCGATCAGCATGTGCATGCGGCTGATCCAGTGCAGGCCCTTGGCGCTCACCACCTTGGCGTGCTGCAGGTTGCCCTGGCACCAGCGGCGGTCGCGGATCAGCAGGTCGGTCAGCGTGGGCGGGCCTTCTTCGTAGCTGCCCTGCAGGTACGGCACCATGTGCATGGCCCAACCGCCGCGCCGCATCAGCGCCGCTTCCACGAAGTCGTGGCTGAGCACATGCCCGCCGAACGGTTTGCGCCCGCGCAGCGAGGGCAGGCCGGCGTGATCGGCAAAGGCCTGGGTGCGGATGATGGCGTTGTGGCCCCAGTAGTTGCTTTCTGCGCCGTGCCACCAGGCCACGCCGAAGGCGATGATCGGCCCGTACACGCGCCCGCCGAACTGTTGCATGCGGGCGAACAGGGTCTGCCCGTTGACCACTGCCGGCAGGGTCTGGATCAGGCCCACGTCCGGGTTGTTTTCCATGCCGGCGACCAGCCGCACGATGGTGTCGCCGGTCATCACGCTGTCGGCGTCCAGGATCAGCATCTGCGGGTAGCTGCCGCCGAAGCGACGCACCCAGTCGGCCACGTTGCCGGCCTTGCGCGCGGCGTTGTCGGCACGGCGGCGGTAGAAAATGCGGCCGTGCCCGCCGACGCGATCGCACAACGCGTTGTAGACCAGCTCTTCGGCGCGGCCGATGTGCTCGCGGGTGGTGTCGCTGAGCACGAAGAAATCGAAATGCTCCAGCTGGCCGGTCTCGGCCACCGATTCGTAGATGGCCTGCAGGCCGGCCAGCAGGCGGCGCGGGTCTTCGTTGTAGGTGGGCATCAGCAACGCGGTGCGCGAGCGCAGCGTAGGCAGGGGCTGCTCCGGGTCGATGCCGAGCTTGCGGCCGGCGCGCGCCACCACGGTGACGAAGCCAGCCACGGCGCTGGCGAAGGACATGGCGATCCAGGCGAACAGCAACACGAACAGGCCGAGCAGGCAGCCTTCCAGCACGCTGATGCCGTCGGGCCACAGCACGCTGAGCATCACCCACACGGCGATGGCGGTGGTGGCGAAGGTGCCGCCGATCAAATAGAAGCGGCGCACGCCGATGCCGGGCGGCGACGTGCGCTGGTGGCGCACCTGCAGGCTACCTTCGCGCAGGTTCTGTTCGGGCATCGCCAACGGTGCTTCCGGCGGCAGCGTGGGCGTGCCGGCATCGAGGGCGGAAATGGAGGGCATTGCAGTCGTTGTCGGGGAAGGAGTCACGGTGCCGTCCATCAGGGCTGCCCGTCGCGCGAGGACGACAGGGCGGGCTGACACGGGAGGTCCATCCCCGCCATGCAGTGCGATGTTGCCTGGCACGCGGCCGAGCGGGCGAGCCCGACGGTGTACGACCAAGACGCTCTGAAACCACTCCGATGCACAAGTTCTCCTGGCTGCAATCTCACCTCGCAGCTCATCCTAAAGAATCGACCGTTAAAGGAACGAACGCCGCGTACGGTCTTCGCCCTCCCCCCATGAGGACCGCGCGGCAGACTACGCCGCACCGACCGAACGCAACCCCAACAGATTGCAGCCTAGCGCAGACGCTGTCACGGGCCGCTGGCCGGGCCATCCTGCAGGAGAGCTGCAATTGGTGTGCCATGGCGTGCAATCGGTTGCAGCGGCGGGGCATTGGCGTTGCGTCGTGCCGATGCGGTCAGCCGGTTGGGCAAGCGATCGGTTGGTCGCTGTGAATCGCTGAAGGCACCCTGGAATTCCAGACGTTGCGGTGGTCGGAGGTTCTCAAGGCCTGCGGCAACGGCGTGATTGGTCGAGCGTGCGGCGTCCTCGCTGCTCCAGGCAGTTGATCGATGGCCAGGAAAACGGCGCACCGCACGTGGCTTTTGTTTGCTGATGCAACCGCTTGATCGAGGCATCAATGAACGTCGTTGCAGGACTTGGGCTGGAGCGAGCGGGCGATACGTTGAAAACCCGACATGGAGCGCTTGCCCTTAGCGTACGCACCGACGACACGACTGGCCCTTGCCCGCCCACCGGCGCGGGACCCTTGGCGGCATGGACGCCGCCAAGGGGCTTACTAGGACGTAATTGCAATGTGTCCTGCGATCAATGCGTCCTGCGATGGTGGAAAGGCAAGGGCCCCGCAGCAACGCGCAGACTCGCCTGGTGACAACTTCACTCTTCGTCAACTAGCCACCTGAAGATGCCGAGCGTGTGTGCGGGCGCTCGGCGATCTTCAAGCCTGCATGTCGCGTGCGCAGTGCCCTCGCCGCGCGCGGACACGCGGTAAATCCAATCCTGAGGCGCGATGGCGACATCCATGCCGTAAGTGGCGAAGACATCGCACAGCACGTTCGCCGGTTGGTGTGACTGACAACCAGAAGCACGCGCCACGTGGCAGGCGAGGCTTTTTCAAAAGCGGCATGTCGCGATGGCACACGCCGCATTGCGACAGGGCAGCCGTCCTGGTCCTGGCGCAATGGCGGTGTGCGCCGGTCTTACTTGCGTGCCGCCGCGCTGGCATCGCGGGTGGCGCGGAACTCCGAATCCTGGCTCCAGTTCGGCCACTGGCGCGAGTCGGCCAGCTGCTGGCCCAGTGCATACAGCACGCCCAGATCGCGGGCGGCGCCGGCGAAGGTCCAATCCGGCTTCCATTCGTCGCCTTGCTGGTGATAACGCTTGGCGGTGTAGTCGTCGGCGGCCGCCTTTCCTGCCGCCACGCCGCCCACTTCCCAATCCTGGCCGGCTGCATACGACAGCGCCGGTACGCCGCGCTTGGCGAAGGAGAAGTGATCGGAACGGAAGAAATACCCGGCCTGCGGCTTGGGATCGGGCGTGTAACGCAGCTTGGATTGCGCGGCCACGCTCTTGAGTTGATCGAGCAGTTCGAGTTTCGCCGTGCCGTAGATGCCGAAGTCGCGCGAGGGCACGAACGGATTCATGCCGTCCATGTTGATCACCGCCACCGTGGTATCCAGCGGGTACAGCGGCTTGGAGGCGTAGAACTCCGAGCCCAGCAGGCCCTTTTCTTCAGCGGTGACGGCCAGGAACACCACCGAGCGCTCAGGCGTTGGTCCCTTGGCGAAACCACGCGCCAGCTCCAGCAGCGCGGCGGTGCCGCTGGCATTGTCCAATGCACCATTGAAGATGGTGTCGCCGCGTGCATCCGGCTTGCCCACGCCAATATGATCCCAGTGCGCGCTGTAGATCAGCGTCTCGTTCGGGTGTTTACTGCCTTCCAGCCGCGCCACCACGTTGTGCGAGGTGATCACGTCGGATTTGACCTGGTAGCTGGCGCTCAAACGTTGGTCCTTGAGCTCGACCGGCTTGAAATCGCGCGTCTGCGCCTGCTTCTTCAAGGTCTCGAAATCCAGGCCTGCGTGCTTGAACAGCTCGGTGGCCAGATCGCGCTGGATCCAGCCTTCCAGCGTGGGATGCGCGCTGCGCGGGTTGTCGCGCACCACGTCGAACATGGTGTTGGTGTTGGAGCTGGCCACCGTGTCCCAGCCGTAGGAGGCAGGCGCGGTTTCGTGCACCACCAGCACGCCGAGTGCGCCCTGGCGTGCGCCTTCTTCGTATTTGTAGGTCCAGCGGCCGTAGTAGGTCATGCCGGTGCCGTCGAAGTCGCCCTTGCCGGTTTCAAAGTCCGGGTCGTTGATCAGCACCACCGCGATCTTGCCCTTCAGGTCCACACCCTTGAAATCGTCCCAGTTGCGCTCGGGTGCCTTGACGCCGTAGCCGACGAACACCAGCGGCGCGTTGGCGATCTCCACCTTGGATGAGCCATCCAGCGCGGCACGGATGGCGATTTGCTTGCCTTGGGTCAGCGCTTGCGGCTTGCCGGCGTTCTGCACGGCAATGGTCGGCGTGCCGACGATATCGGCGCGCCGCAACGGCACCGCCTGGGTCCAGGCGCGCTTGCCATTGGCCAGATCGCCGCCCGGCAGCAGACCGGCTTCGGCGAACTGCTTGCTCAGGTAGGCAATGGTCTTTTCTTCACCGGCGGTGGCCGGGCCGCGGCCTTCATAGGCGTCGGAGGCCAGTTCCTTGACGTCGCGCGAGATGCGCGCGCCATCGAAACTTGGCGTGGCCGCCATCAGCGCGGTCGAGACCGCCATCGCCAGAAGTCCTACGGCAACTCGCTTCATTGCACACCCCAGATCTTGGATAGCCCTGGAGTGTAGCCAGCATCGCGTGCAAGCCGATAGCCGCAGCTGCGCCGATGCCTGCGATGCGAGTGCGACAAGTGCTGCAGAAGCGCCGTGTCTGCATCCACGGCAAACAGCTCTGGCCTGCTTCAGCGCCGCGCCGGCGCCTAGAACAGATCGATGCTGCCCACCGGTTGCGCAACCTGCTGCAAGTGCCCGCCGGCAATCAGCTCGGCATAGACCGCCGCGCGATTGCGGCCGTTCTGCTTGGCCCAGTACAGCGCCTTGTCGGCTTCGTCCAGCATTTCGCTGATCAGCCGGCCGTGGGTCAGTGCGACGATGCCGGTGCTGAGCGTGACCTGCCCCACTTGCGGGAACAGGTGCTCGGCCACGGCCAGGCGGAATCGCTCGAAAAGATGCACGGCCGTGTCGCGGTCCACGCCGCGCAACACGATCACGAACTCTTCGCCGCCGAAGCGGAACAGCAGGTCGTCCTGGCGAAACGCACGCTGCATCAGCTGCGCGACCAGCAGCAACACCTCGTCGCCATACAGATGCCCGAAGGTGTCGTTGACGCGCTTGAAGTGATCGATGTCCACGATGCCCAGCCACACGCCCTGCTCTGCGGCGGAGTCGGCCCCCCCGGCAAACAGCCGCAAGATCAGCTCGTCGAACGTCTTGCGGTTGCGCAGGCCGGTCAGCGCGTCGCGCTGGGCGTCGTCGAGCAGGCTGCGGTAGTTCTGGAAGAAGCGCGCAAAGCCCTGCAGCATCGCTTGCTCGGCCACGCCGGGAATACGCGTCCCGCCCACTCGCAGGCAGGTCCGGATGCCGCGCGCCTCCATCATCGGGTAGACCAGCAAGGCGCGGCCGTCTTCGTGCAGTTGCACCACATCGCCCGGCCCATGCACCTGGGCCAGCTGGATGCGCGTGCGCGCATCGTGGATCTCGGCCACCGTCAGCGCCAGCCGGCCGTCGTCGCGCAGGCGCGTTTCGGCGATGCTGTTGCTGTCCGGGGCGATGCGCAGCAGCGAAAGTTCTTCGGCCGCGCAGACCTCGCGCACGGTGCGCAACAGGCTCAGATCGAGCAGGTCCGCATCGCGGATGGCGGTCAGGTCCACCATCCGTTCCAGCAACGGCGTGTTGGTCATGGCTGCGCCCTCCGGCGGGCGGACACGAACCCGCAGTGCCGGGCTTGGCACGCAGGCACATATCTCGGGTTGAAACCCACTGGCATCACAGCGACGACCGGCAATGAGGATGCCGAATCATCGGCGTCGCCCGCCGGAACTTGAATTGGTTCGCCACCGCGCTCAGCGCACGCACAGCCCGGCATGACGCCCCGCATGCGTGCCAGGCGCATTCCGCCGCCTAGGGCAGCGACGATTCCAGCGCGTCTTCGCCCAGGGCATGCCGCTGCATCAGGCGTCGGCTGCCGGCATTCAAGCCTTTCACCTGCACCTCCAGACCATGATGGCGCAAACGCTGCACCACCTTGTCCAGTGCCGCCACCGCGGTGATGTCCCAGAAGTGCGCGCGGCCGACATCGATCACCACTGCGCGGCCGGGCACCTCGCGTGCGTCGAAGGCGTCGATGAACACATCGGCCGAGGCAAAGAACACCTGCCCGCGCACGCTGTAGGTGCGCACCCCGTCCGCGCCATCGACATGCGCGATCTGCAGCAGCCCGGCCACCTTGAAGGTGAAGAACACCCCGCTCAGCAGCACGCCAACCGCCACACCTGCCGCTAGGTTGTGCGTAAACAACGTGACCGCCACGGTGGCCAGCATCACCCCGCTGGAGGTGCGCGGGTGGGTCACCACGGTGCGCAGCGAGCGCCAGTCGAAGGTCTCCGCCGACACCATCACCATGATCGCCACCAACGCCACCACCGGCACCTGCGACACCCACGGCTTGAGCAGCACCATCAGCACCAGCAGGAACACGCCGGCGAACAACGTGGACAGCCGGCCACGGCCGCCGTATTTCACGTTGCCCACGGTTTGCCCGATCATGCCGCAGCCGGCAATGCCGCCGAACAGGCTGGCCGCTGCATTGGCGATGCCCAGCCCGGTGCATTCGCGGTTCTTGTTGCTGGGCGTATCGGTGAGTTCATCGACCACGCGCGCGGTCATCATCGACTCGAGCAGGCCCACCATGGCAATGGCCAGCGCCGGCAGCGCGATGATGCGCAGCGTCTCCAGCGTCAACGGCACCGCCGGCCATTGCAGGAACGGTAGCGCGTTGGGCAGCTTGCCCAGATCGGCCACCGTCTTGAGCGGCAGATGCAGCGCAGTGCCGGCCACGCTGAGCAGCAGGATGCACAGCAGGGGCGATGGAATTGCCGACAGCCCCGGCAGACGCAGACGCGGCAGGCCGTAGATGATGGCAAGACCTGCGCCCAGCATGACCCAGGTGGTCAGGTTGGCGCCGAGCAGATGCGGCATTTGCGCCGCGAAGATGAGCACGGCCAGCGCGTTGACGAAACCGGTGCGCACCGAACTGCTGACAAACCGCATCAGCACGCCCAGCCGCAACAACCCGAACAGGATCTGCACCAGGCCAGCGAGCAAGCCGGCGGCCAGCAGATATGGCAGCCCGTGCGCGGCCACCAGCGGTGCAGCCACCAGCGCCACCGAGCCGGCCGCAGCAGAAATCATTGCCGGCCGCCCCCCGCAAAACGCAATCACGATGCCGATCACGAAGGATGCGAACAGGCCCACCTGCGGATCCACCCCGGCGACGAAGGCGAACGCAATCACTTCGGGAATCAGCGCAAATGTGGCGACCGCACCGGCCATGAGTTCGCGCGCGGGGGAGGCGCGCCATTGCGCCATTTCGGCACGCAACAAAGACATTGAGAGACACTCCGGGGGACAAAGAGGACAGCCTGCAGACAGCACGCAGCATCGATAGTGTGCGGGAAAGCGACCTCGCCCGCAGCTTGCGTGTGATCGGTACGCCGCTGCGCTCTTCTGTGGCAGCGGTCACGCCACACGACGCAGCCGAAGACCAAAATGCCCCCTCACCGCGCCCGGCCGTCGGGCTCGGTCATCCAGGGAGACCACCATGTCCATCTTCAGGGCTGCAAGTACGCTCGCATTGGCCACGATGTTAGCGCTCACCGCCGCACCGGCTTTCAGCTATTCGGTCAGCAACAACAAGATCGTCGACGACAACGGCAACGTGGTTCAGCTCAAGGGCGTCAACGTGTTCGGCTTCGAGACCGGCAACCATGTCATGCACGGCCTGTGGGCACGCAACTGGAAGGAGATGATCAACCAGATGCAGGGCCTGGGCTTCAACGCGGTGCGCTTGCCGTTTTGCCCGGCCACGCTGCGTAGCGGCCAGATGCCCAGCAGCATCGATTACAGCCGCAACGCCGATCTGCAGGGTCTGACCTCGCTGCAGATCCTCGACAAGGTGATCAACGAATTCAACGCACGCGGCATGTATGTGCTGCTGGATCACCACACGCCCGATTGCGCGGCGATTTCCGAGCTGTGGTACACCAGCGCGTATTCCGAAGCGCAATGGCTGGACGACCTGCGCTTTGTCGCCAACCGCTACAAGAACGTGCCGAGCGTGATCGGCGTGGATCTGAAGAACGAGCCGCACGGCGCCGCCACCTGGGGCACCGGCAACGCCGCCACCGACTGGAACAAGGCCGCCGAGCGCGGTTCTGCCGCTGTGCTTGCGGTGGCGCCGAAGTGGATCATTGCGGTGGAAGGCATCACCGACAACCCGGTGTGTTCGACCAATGGCGGCATCTTCTGGGGTGGCAGCCTGCAGCCGCTGGCCTGCACCCCATTGAACATTCCGGCCAACCGCCTGTTGCTGGCACCGCATGTGTACGGCCCGGACGTGTTCGTGCAGTCGTACTTCAACGACAGCAACTTCCCCAACAACATGCCCGCGATCTGGGACCGCCATTTCGGCCAGTTTGCCGGTAATCACGCGCTGCTGCTGGGCGAATTCGGCGGCAAGTACGGCGAAGGCGATGCGCGCGACAAGGTCTGGCAGGACGCGCTGGTGAAGTACCTGCGCAGCAAGGGCATCAACGAAGGCTTCTATTGGTCGTGGAACCCCAATAGCGGCGATACCGGCGGCATCCTGCGCGACGACTGGATCAGCGTGCGCGAAGACAAGATGACCTTGTTGCGGACGTTGTGGGGAACGGCCAGCAACAGCACACCGACGCCCACGCCGACCCCCACTCCCACTCCCACTCCCACTCCCACTCCCACTCCCACACCAACGCCGACGCCAAGCGCGGGCTTCAGTACCAAGGTGATCCGGGACAGCACCTGGAACGGTGGCTACTGCAACCGCGTGCAGGTCACCAATACCGGCACCGTCAGCGGCAACTGGTCGATCTCGCTGACAGTGACCGGCACCGTCAACAACGCCTGGAACGTCACCTGGTCACAGAGCGGCACCACCCTCCAGGCCAGCGGCGTGGACTTCAACCGCACGCTGGCGCCCGGTGCAACGGCCGAGTTCGGCTTCTGCGCTGCAGGTTGATGCAAGGCGGCGGGCACGCAGTGCGTGTCCGCCGCCGCATCGGCGGACCGTTGCGAACGCCTGCGTCGCAGCGCGCGGGCCAGAGAAACGCTATCGATAACGTCTTGTCGCGGCCGGTGCGCTCCGACATTGCATTGGCACGTTGTTGCATCGCCTGAGCGGACGCTGCCGCAGTTAGCATTCAACCTGCATGTGAATCAGCCGCTATCCATGATGTAGCGCCGTGCGCGCGTTCTGGATGTCGTTGTCATGCCTGTCGTTTCCCTCCTGCGTCGTTCTGTTGCCAATCTCCCGCTCACCCGAAAGTTCGTCCTGTTGTGCACGCTATTGACAGTGGGCGTGATCCTGCTGGCGATGGCCGCCGCGCGTCTGCAATATCTGGATCTGGTGGAGGCGCGCAAGCTCAGCGTCAAGACCGAAGTGGAGATGGGCCTGACGGTGATGCAGCACTATGCCGACAAGGTCAAAGCCGGCGAGCTGAGCCTTGAGCAGGCCAAGGAAGCCGCACGCACCACGCTGGCCGACATGCGCACCAACGACGGGGTGGATTACTTCTTCATCGTCGACCCGCAGATGCGCATCCTGATGCATCCCAAGCGCCCGGTCGGCACCGACATGACCGACTACAAGAGCGATGCCGGTCAATACGTGTATCGCGACATCAAGACCGCCATCGATAGCGGCGACGGCTTCAGCTATTACGATGCGCCCAAGCCGGGCAAGAAGGAACAGCTGCCGAAGATCAGCTATGCCAAGACCTTTCCGGCCTGGAACTGGGTGCTGGTGATGGGCGTCTATGCCGAAGATATTCAGGTGCAGGCCTGGGGTTTCACGCGCACCCTGACCTTGATCGGTGGCGCCCTGGTGGCGCTGGTGATCGGCCTGTGCTGGCTGATCGCCTCGGCCATGGCTGCGCCGCTGCGCGCCGCCTCGCGCACTGCCGAAGCCATCGCCTCGGGCCGCTTCGACAACGACATCCGCGTGGAATCGCGCGATGAAACCGGCCAGCTGATGCACAGCATGCAGCAGATGCAGACCCAGCTGCAGCGTTTCAACGGCGAGATGCAGACCATGATCCGGCTGCAGCAGGGCGAGAACATCGCGCACCGCATTCCGGAAGATTTTCCCGGCGACTACGGCACGCTGGCGCACGGCGTCAACACGGTGGTGTTCGAACACCTGGACGCCATCAACGAAGCGATGGACGTGATGAGCGACTACGGCCGTGGCGATCTGCGCCGCGACATGCGTCGCCTGCCCGGCCAGCGCGCTGCCCTGCATCAGGCGCTGGACACGGTGAAAGAGAATCTGTCTGCGATCAACAGCGACATCGCGCGCCTGGCCGATGCAGCTGCGCGCGGCGATTTCTCCGCACGTGGCGATCAATCGCATTATCAGTTCGCCTTTGCGGAAATGGTGCAGGCCTTGAACCGCTTGATGCAGCAGGCCGATGCCGGCCTGGACGATGTGGGCCGCATCATGGCCGCGATCGCCGATGGCGATCTGTCGCAGCGCGTGGAGTCGCACTACGAGGGCGCGTTCGGTCGCCTGGCCGATGCCGCCAACCGCACTGCGATCCAACTCACCAGCATCGTGCAGGGCATCCAGCATTCGGCCGAGATGATCAATACCGCTGCCGGCGAGATCGCCAGCGGCAACGCCGACCTGTCCACGCGCACCGAGAACCAGGCTGCGAACCTGGAAGAAACCGCCGCCTCGATGGAAGAACTGACGTCCACCGTGCGCCAGAATGCCGACAACGCGCGCCAGGCCAATCAGCTGGTCAAGCGCACCGGCGACGTCGCCGAAAGCGGCGGGCGCGTGGTACAGGACGTGGTCATCACCATGCAGGCGATCACCCAGGCCTCGGCGCGCATTTCCGACATCATCGGAGTGATCGACGGCATCGCGTTCCAGACCAACATCCTGGCACTGAACGCAGCGGTGGAAGCTGCACGTGCCGGCGAACAGGGCCGCGGCTTTGCGGTGGTGGCGACGGAAGTGCGTGCACTGGCGCAGCGTTCGGCCGGTGCAGCCAAGGAAATCAAACAGTTGATTTCCGACTCGGTGGAAAAGGTGGAACAGGGCTCGGGCCTGGTGCAACAGGCCGGCAGCACCATGACCGAGGTGGTCAGCTCGGTGAAGCGCGTGACCGACATCATGGCCGAGATCACCGCCGCCAGCACCGAACAGAGCGCCGGTATCGAGCAGGTCAGCACCACCGTGATGCAGCTGGATGAAATGACCCAACAGAACGCAGCACTGGTGGAAGAAGCCACGGCAGCCGCACGCAGCCTGGAAGACCAGGCCGCGGACCTGGCACGCGCGGTGGCGGTGTTCCGACTGACATCCGATGCCGGCCAGCCTCAGGCAAGCAGCGCAGCGAACGTGCTTGCCGCGACGAAGCCGGTGGCCAGCCAGCAAGCTGCGCACGACCACAGGCTGCGGGCGTGAGCGATATCGCCTGCCATGCACACGAGCGCTCGCTCCTGTGCGGCAGGCGATGTCGGTGGCATCTGCAGCGATGATGGAGATTGAAGTTTCCGGATCGGGACACGCCACCGCCATCTGCCATGCGTCCGCGCCTGGGTCCGCCGCAATCGCGGGCCGAACCCGCCATCGCCAGCCTGCGCGACGCGTGGGTGTATTGCTGTAAAGCGACTGAACCGTGTACCTGAGCACCAACAGCGGCGTACGACGTGCCATGGTCGGTTTCGGCGCGCTCTCTCGCGCATTCTCCAGGCAGGGACGCGTATCGGTGCCTTTTTGCAATGCGGACACGGCGTTTTCCGGGCGAGACTGTGCCGCGCGATCGCCCAGTGGCGTGGGCAATCTGTGTGCTCTGCGTCGTCCAACTGCCTGACGACTGCCCGCAACCTTTGGTTACCACGCTGATCCTACGCCCGCTGTCACGCAATCAGGCACTGGCTGTGTGCTGTGCGGCTTGCGGCTTGCGGCTTGCGGCTTGCGGCTTGCGGCTTGCGATGTGCGATGTGCGATGTGCGATTGCACCTAACAGCAGCAGTAAGCAGCCTCCGCCAGTGCGCATGCGCTGTCCTGCACCCTCAGCCCAACCACGCCTAAGAGCGAGGCGCTTGCCCCTCTGGCTGCCGCGCGCGCTTGGCTGCATACATCGCCTCGTCGGCGGCATGCATCAAGCTGGACGCCTCGGCCTGTGCGCCGTGTTGCCAGGCCACACCGATGCTGGGCTGGATCGGCAGATGCTCATCGCCGAACGTGGCGCCTTGCGCGGCAAGCGTGCGGATACGCTCTGCCACCGCAGCACATTCGGCCTGCGCATCTTCCAACCCGTCCAGCAACACGACGAATTCATCGCCGGCCAGACGCGCCACCAGATAGCGCTCGCCCGCCGCGCGTTGCAGGCAGCTGCCGAACGCCACCAGCACCGCGTCGCCGGCACGGTGACCGTAGACATCGTTGATGCGCTTGAAGCCGTCCAGATCCAGGAACATCACCGCCACCGCGCGTTGCTGCTGTTGCGCCTGCGCAACCGCCACCTGCAACGCTTCGGACCATGCGTGCCGGTTCGGCAGGCCGGTCAAGGCATCGCGGGTGGCGCGCTCGTGCATCAGGCGGTGCAGGGTCTTGTGCGCAGTGACATCGTGCGCCATCAGGAAAAAGCCCTGCGTGGGCGTGGCAGTCTGCGTTTCGGGCACCAGGGTGACTTCCACGTCGCGCGGCGTGCTGCCGCCGCCCAGGAGATGTTCGAAACTTGCGCGCTGCCCGGCCACCGCCTGTGCCAGCGCAGCGCGCGCTGCAGTGCTGAGGTCTTCGCCCAGTACCTGGGTAATGTGGCGACCGACCAGGCTGGCAGGCTCCACGCCCAGCCAGTGGCGATGCGCTTCATTGGCGAACAGGTAGCGCTGCTCGGCATCGAACTGGGCAACCAGGGTGGGCGTGGCGTCGCTGATGGCCCGCAGCCGCGCTTCGCTTTCGGCCAGGCGTTCGGCGGCGACATGGCGCTCGGTCACGTCCTGGATCTGCGAAACAAAATGCACCGGCGCACCGCTGCTATCGCGCACCAGCGACACCGACAGCTGCGCCCAGATCACCGCGCCCTGCTGGCTGATGTAACGCTTGGCCAGGCTGTAGCTGTCGCGTTTGCCGTCGATCAGGTCCTGGACCAATTGCAGGTCCATCTCCAGATCGTCGGGATGTGTAATCTGCTGGAAGGTGGTGCGCAGCAATTGCTCGCGCGCATAGCCCAGGATGCCGCACAGCGCCGGATTGACGTCACGCCACTCACCTTCCAGCGACACGATGGCCATGCCTTGGGGCGCGGTTTCGAATGCACCGGTGAAACGTTCGGCGGCCAGCTGCGCGGCCGCTTGCGCCTGCAATTCGGCAGTGACATCGATGGCCATTGCCAGATACCCGGCCAGACCCTGCTGCGCATCGTGGATCACGTTGAAGCACAGGCGCACGCGACGCAGATCGCCGTCCTTGCGTACCAGCGTCCAGAGTTCTTCGGCCAGCACATTGCCAGCCGCCGCGGCAGCCAGCTTCAGATACGAGGGGGGCGACAACGCCAGCGTCGCCATGTGCCGCTCCAGTTCGGCCGGCAGGTGGAACTGCGCCGGGCAGGTGCCCAGCACCTCGTCGGCACGGTAACCGAGCAGGCGCTCGGCGCCGGGATTGAAGAGTTTCAGACGGCCCTGCGGGTCGAATGCCATGATGGCCACGTCCTGCGAGGCGTCCACCAGTGCCTGCAGGCGCGCGCGTTCGCCGGCCAGTGCGGCCGAAGCGTCCTTGAGCTGGGTGATGTCGTGCATCACGCACACCGCGCCCAATGCTGTGCCCTTGTCGCCGATGACCGGATCCGCATTGCAGAGCACGCTGCGCGGCGGCTGGTTGGTGGCGCGAATCAGCAGTTCGGCATTGCGTACGTGTTCGCCACGCCAGGCGCGTAGCAGCGGGATTTCCTCGGTGGGCAGCAGGCTGTTGCCATCGGCGGTGTACAGATCGAAGTGCAGCGCCCATTGCGCCGGTGGCAGCACGCGCGGGTCGGTGCCATGCCATTGCCGGGCGGCGTGATTGAACTCGCGCAGCAAGCCGTCGGTGCCGCAGGCCACCACGCCGTCGGGCATGGCTTCCAGCAACATGCTCAAGGTCTGCCGCTGCGCCTGCGCGTCCAGCCGGTCGCGGCGTGCTTCCAACTGGTTGACGGCCTGGCGTGCCAGGCGGATCAGGGCCTGCTTCTGGCTGTCGTCGAGCACGCGCGGCTGGGTGCTGAGCGTGCACAAGGTGCCGTAGGCGTAGCCTTCGCGCCCGATCAACGGTACCCCGGCATACGAGCGCACGCCGGGGGCAGCAATCACCAACGGGTTGTTGACGAAGCGCGGGTCGGCTTCGGCATCGGGCACTTCCATCAACTCGGTGCCCATGATCGCGTGGGCGCAAAACGAGGCGCTGCGTGGTGTGCCTTCCAGATCGGTGCCGCAACGCGCCTTGAACCACTGGCGATCGGCGTCCAGCAGCGACACCAGCGCCATCGTGGCGCCGGTGACGTGCGTCGCCAGCCAGGCGATATCGTCGAATTCGGCCTCGGACTCGGTGTCCAGCACGCGCAGCCGGCGCACCGCGTCCACGCGCAAGGCGTCGTCGACGGGAATCGGCACGGGCGGCAACAGGTCGGTCATGGGGTGATCGGCAGGCGGCGTCTGGTCAAGATAGGTCGACCCAGGTAACGGCGAGGCGACGGGCAACTTGAGGCTGGCGCTTGCGTTCGCCTGGCCGTCGCGCCGTGGCAATGCGCTGGCGAGCCCCGCGCTGGCGCCTGCCCGGCACTGAACGCGGCCAGACGCCAGGCCAGTTCCCTGCCCATCCGCATTTGCGGCGCCGGCAAGCAGCCACTACCCTCGGCCGATTGCCCTGTCCTGGAGTGTCACATGCTGCGTCCGCTGTCCCTGTTGATCGCCGGTGTGCTTGGCGTCGCTGCCGGTTCCGTTGCCCCCGCCGTCGCGGCCGCCCCGGCCAGCCTGTCCAAGAGCGCGGCCAGCAGCGCCATTCCCGACATCGCCTATACCCGCTTCACCCTGCCCAACGGCCTGACCGTGGTGGTGCACGAAGACCACAAGGCGCCGGTGGTGGCGGTGAGCATCTGGTACCACATCGGCTCCGGCGACGAGCCGGCCGGCAAGACCGGCTTTGCGCACCTGTTCGAGCACCTGATGTTCTCCGGCTCGGAGAACAACAAGGGCAGCTTCTTCGCGCCGCTGGAAAAGGTCGGCACCACCGACATGAACGGCACCACCTGGTTCGACCGCACCAACTATTTCGAGACCGTGCCGACCACCGCGCTGGATACCGCGCTGTGGCTGGAATCGGACCGCATGGGCCACCTGCTCGGCGCGATCGGCCAGCAGGAACTCGATACCCAGCGCGGCGTGGTGCAGAACGAAAAGCGCCAGGGCGAGAACCGCCCGTATGGCCGTGTGGACCAGAACATCCTGTCCAACCTGTTCCCGGCCAACCACCCCTACCAGCACGACACCATCGGCTCGATGGAAGATCTGGACGCGGCCTCGCTGGCGGACGTCAAACAGTGGTTCAACGACAATTACGGCGCCGCCAACACCACCCTGGTGCTGGCCGGCGACATCACCGTGGCGCAGGCGCGCGCCAAGGCCTTGCAGTACTTCGGCGATATCCCGTCCGGCAAGCCGGTGGCACGCCAGCAGCCGTGGGTGACCCCGCTGGCAACACAAAAGCGCGGCGTGCAGCACGACCATGTCTCGCAGCCGCGCATCTACCGCACCTGGGTTGCACCGCAGCTGGGCACCGACGACCTCATCCAGCTGGATCTGGCCACCACCGTGCTCGGCGGCGGCAAGACCTCGCGGCTGTACCAGCGCCTGGTCTACCAGGACAACCTGGTGGACGACGTCTCCGCCTCGGTGCAGCCGTTCGCGCTGTCCAGCCAGATGCAGATCCAGGCCGACGTGAAGGACGGCGTGGACCCGGCCAAGGTCGAGGCGATCATCGACGAAGAACTCAAGAAGTTCATCGCCCAGGGCCCCACCGCCGACGAACTGCAGCGCGCGCAGGTGGTCTACCGCGCCGGCTTCGTGCGCGGGCTGGAAAAGGTCGGCGGCTTCACCGGCAAGGCGGTGATCCTGGCCGAGGGCCAGGTCTATCGCGGCGACCTGGGCGCCTACAAGAAGGATCTGCAGCGTGCCCAGGCCGCCACCGCCGACAGCGTCAAGCGGGCCTCGGCCACATGGTTCGGCAAGGGCGATTACCTGCTCACCGTGCTGCCGGCCGGCAAGGACTTCGACCCGGCCGCCGAAGACAAGGCGGTGGTGGCACGTGGCGAAGAACCCGGCAAGCCGGCGCCCAAGCTGCCGGCCGCGGGCGCGTTCAAGGTCACCGCCTCCACGCTGGACCGCAGCAAGGGCGTGCCGCAGACCGATCGATTCCCGGACCTGAGCTTTCCGACGCTGCAGCGCGGCAAGTTGAAGAACGGCATCGAGGTGATCCTGGCCGAGCGCCACACCATCCCGGTCACCCAGGTGGAGTTGCTGTTCGACGCCGGCTACGCCGCCGACCAGGGCCACAAGCTCGGCACCGCCAGCTTCAGTGCCGCGCTGATGAACGAAAGCACCACCGCGCTGGACTCGGTGGAAGTGGCGCAGCGCCGCCAGCGCCTGGGTGCGATCACGGCGGTCGGCTGCGATCTGGACAGCTGCAGCGCCTCGCTGGACGCGCTCAACGACCAGCTGCAGCCCTCGCTGCAGTTGTTCTCCGATATCGTGCGCAATCCAGCCTTCAAGGCTGCCGACATCGAACGCGTCCGCGGCCAGTGGCTGTCCGGCATCGCGCAGGAAAAGACCCAGCCCAACAGCCTGGCGCTGCGGGCGCTGCCGCCGTTGCTGTTCGGCAACCAGCACCCGTACGGCATCCCGCTCACCGGTAGCGGGACCGAGGCGGCGATCAAGAGCCTCAACGCGCAGGATCTGCAGAATTTCCACAGCCAGTGGCTACGTCCGGACAACCTGCGCATCCTGGTGGCCGGCGACACCACGCTGGCGCAGATCATTCCCCAGCTCGATGCCACCTTCGGCGACTGGAAGGTCCCGACCACGGCGTTGCCGAAGAAGAACCTGGCCAACGTCGCCGCCCAGCCCAAGCCGCGCGTGTACCTGATCAACCGCCAGGATGCGCCGCAATCGGTGATCCTGGCCGGCTTGCTGGCTCCGTCCACCAAGGCGCCGGACAACCTGGCCATTGGTGTGGCCAACGGCGCCTTCGGCGGCACCTTCACCTCGCGCCTGAACATGAACCTGCGCGAAAACAAGCGCTGGGCCTACGGCGCCGGCACCCGCATGATGGATGCGCAGGGCCAGCGGCCCTACCTGTTCTCGGCACCGGTGCAGACCGACAAGACCGCCGAATCGGCCAACGAGATCTTCAAGGAAGCCACCGCCATCATCGGCGACAAGCCGCTGACCACCGACGAGATCGAGAAGATCAAGAACCAGCGCATCCGCGCCCTGCCCGGCAGCTTCGAAACCACCGGCGCGGTGCTCGGGGCGATCGAGGGCATCGTGCAGTTCGACCGCCCCGACGACTACGTGCAGACGCTCAAGCCGCGCCTGGAAGCGATCGACCAGCCGGCCGCGCAGAAGGCCATCAAGGAAATCATCAAGCCGGAGGCGATGACCTGGGTGATCGTCGGCGACCTGAAGAAGATCGAAGCTCCCGTGCGTGCGCTCAAGCTGGGTGACGTGCAGGTGCTGGACGTGGACGGCAAGCCGGTCAAGCGCTGATCGCACCTGCCACACCGGCTGCGCTGCTGCACGCAGCGTTGCCGGTGCGGGCAGGGGTCATGTTTGATGCAGCGTGTGGTGGTTCGGCGCGTCAGTCGCTGCCCGAATGCTCGTCGCCACCGCAGTATTCCCCCGCGTGGCTGCGGCGCTACAGCAGCAACGCACATGCACCTGCTGCCCTGTGATCGCTGCCTGCAGGCGTGCTCGACAGCAGCAAGGACACAGCAGGGCGTGCTTCGTGCGCGTCGTGTTGAAACAGCGATGACCCTGGCGCGCAACTGCCGGGTGGACACCGCCGGCACCATGCAATGTGTGGTGCAGATGGTCCAGGCGCATTCGCCAGCGTGCGTTACACGCAGCGCATGTCCAACACCTCGCCTGTCGTTCGCCATCGTGGCCCTGCCCGATCCCCTGCCTGATCGCCTCGCAAACACGACCCATGCGGTCGCTGCCAGCACGCGGCGCTGGCGTCTCACCTCGCGCTGTCCGCAGGGCGGCATCCACGCCGCATTACCGGCGCTGCCGGTATGCTTGCCGCTTTCGCGTTCGCGCTTGCCTGGCTTATTCGATGAAAGACATGCCCGTAGCTGACGAAGCCTCTCGCCAACAGGTCCTGGATGGCTATCGCATCGTCGACAGCCTGCCGGAGGACACTTATCAAGACGTCGTGCAGGTTGCCACGTCCCTGTGCGACACACCCATCGCGCTGATGTCGCTGGTGGACCGCGACCGCCAATGGTTCAAGGCGCAGCTGGGTCTGGGCCTGCAGCAGACCGAACGGAGCCAGGCAGTGTGCGACCACGCCATCCGCAGCCCCGAGCAACTGATGGAAGTGCCGGACCTGCGCAAGGACACGCGATTTGCCGATATTTCGGTGGTCACCGGCGACACCGGTGCGCGGTTCTATGCCGGCATGCCGCTGGTCACCTCCGACGGCGTGGCACTGGGCACGGTCTGCGTGCTCGACACCGAGCCACGCACGCTCACCGAGCTGCAGCGCACCGGCCTGCAGGCGCTTGCACGGGTGGCCATGCGGCTGCTCGACGAGCGCAAGCGCGAGCTGCAACTCGAACGCGACGCCATCCTGCAGCCGGTCGCCCCGGTCGCCAGCCAGGCCGTCGCCGACACCGGCTATCACCTGGTGATTCTGGAAGTACAGGAATTGGCCGCACTGGCCGAACGCCAGAGCGAACGTTTGCTCGGGCGCAACCTGCAGCAGCTCGACCAGGCCCTTGCAGCACTGGTGCAGGGGCCAGGCAACAGCATCGACCGTGTCACCGACAGTGCGGAATTCATCGCCGTGCTGCGCGGCCCCGACGCCGAGCGCACCTTGCAAAGCCTGCGCGAGATCGCCCAGCAACAACATGCGTTGGGCCTGACCGTCTTGTTGGGCCAGGCGCAATCCACACGCCCTGACGAGCCGATCGGCCAGGTATTTCTGCGCGCCGAAGTCGCGCTGAGCGCAGAGAAGGACCGTTACCGGCAGAGCCTGGCCTGAGGCCTGCGAATCGATCTGCTGCTTCGCAGACGTACCCTCACCCGAATCCCTCTCCGCTAGAAGAGGGGTCTTGAAGCGAAGCGCCCGCGGTCAGCTGTTCCGCGGTGGATTCATCCTCGCCGCTTGGTTTGAACTGCAAGGCAAGGCGGAAACGATGTAAGCCCCCTTCCAAACGCACCGCTTGCAGGTCACTGGCGTGCGTGCCTTGGAGCGCCCGTGCTGCAGGCGCGGGCCGGGGCGTGGAACGGGGGTTGGGGTAAGGGTACGGCGGTACCGAGTCGCCGAATCTCGCGATGACACTGCCGCATCCCCAGCTGCGTCTGCACCACAGCACAAATGCACCCTTCACCCCAGCGCGCACTGCTTCAACTGGCGATCGGCGTACCACAGCGCGCGGCGGGCCAGGTCGTAGGCGCTGTCGGCCTGACGCGGCAGCATCTGTGCGGCCATCACCGGATCGGCGCCGTTGTTCAAGGCGTGCTCGGCACGTTCCAGATCCGACAGGTGCGTGCGTACCGGCGACAACAGCGATGTGCGCCTGGAGGCGTCGCAACGCGCACTGCGCTGTTCCAGCGCCGCCAGTGCCTCGCGGATGCGACGGCTGGCTTCCCCCTTGAGGTCGGGCAGCGTTTCATGCGCAATCGGCGCTGACTTATAGGCATCGCCCGTCGCCTCGCTGCCCATCTCGCCCTGATTGCCGGCGAGCGCGGGATTGAAGCGCACGTCCGGCGGCGGACGCGCCTTGGCGACCTGGGTCTGCGGCCCGTTGAGCATGTCGTTGAACTTCTTCATGCCGCGATTCATTTCCTGCACCGCCACATCGCCCAAGGTGCCATCGCTCTTCCAGTCCTTGGCGACGCGGGTTTCCTGGTACTGCACCGGGTTGACCCGCTCCATGATCTTGCGCGCCTTGGCCTGCGCGCGTTCGTCGGCCATCCCCGGTGGCACCGCGCTGCCGGTCTGCGCCATCGGGTCCACCTGCGCCATGCGCAGGCGCCCGTCGCGGGTATACAGCTGGGCCGACATCGAATCGCTGACAGGCGCAGTGGCGGCGGCTGACTGCCGCGGCGGTGGCGGCGTGTGCGTGACCGGCGGCGCCGCACGCGCGGCCGAGGCAACCCGCGGCTTGCGCTCGGGCTCCTGCGGCGGTTGCTGCGGTGTCGGCGGCGTCTGTTGTGGCCGCGGCACGAAATACACCTGCAACGTGTCGTCGTGTTGCGGGGTTTCGCGTGGCGGCGGCATGTACAGCAACAGGCAGGCAAGAAAGAACAGGATGGCGCCCGTGCATGCGACAGCGGCGACATGCGGGACAAGCGCTTCCTTCCTGCGGGTAATCACAATGCGGTAGACCGATGAGATGAGAGTGCCGACGCCGCACACAGCGAACCCTGGTGTGCGACGCGCAAATCTAGCGGGCGGCGCGACGGCGCGCGTTTGTAATTCGTTGTTTGGCTGGGAAGGGCCAGCCGCCATTCACATTGCGCCGCAGGTGGGCGCGAGCGAATTGCCAGTGCGCCACGGGCCGAATAGAGGGCGCGCCGGTGAGCGGATTCGACAACAGCCTCCGAGAACATGGCGGGCAACTCGTTTGGCCATGCGATGGGCAGGCCAAGCGCCAGCACCGCGAAAACGGCCTACCCCGCGCGCGATCCGAGACCGCCATGCACATCCTCGAACGCTGATGCACCGTCACGCCAGCACGCTCGCCGACGACGCATCGCCATCCGATCACTGGCAGGCCAACGACAGGATCACATAGCTCGGCGCGCACGGACCGCTGCTTGGTGACCGCAATCCATCAGACCGCAGTCCATCAGCAGGCACTCGCCGATCTGACCAGCGCTTTCCTGGCCACGGCACGGCGCCCATCAGGCCTGGTCGGCGCGGTACAGGCGCTGGCAGACCTCGCAGAAAAACGCGCGACGTCCGGCCTTGCCCAGGTGCTTGCGGTACTGCAGCGGTGCGCCGTCGCGCGGGCAACTGGTCTTGGTGTGCACCTGATAATGCTTCTTCAGCACGAAGGCTTTTTTCCAGGTGTAGAAGTCGAAACTGTAGTCGCGTGCCTGGGTGACCAGTTCGCCGAGCTTGCGCGCCGGCAACGCGCCCACTGTGCTTTCCGGATGCACGCGGATGCGATGCAGCACTTCGTTCTTGATGATGTTGCCCACGCCGGCAAAGATGGTCTGGTCGAGCAGTGCATCGGCCACCAGCAATGCCGGGGCGGCGCGTAATTTGCGGCGCGCCTGCGCGGGGTCCCAGAGCGGGTTCATCACGTCCGCCGTCCAGTCGTAGATCTCGTCCAGCGGACGCTCGATGAACTGCACCGAGCAGGCATAAAAGTTCAGCCGCTGGCCTTTGGAAAATTCCAGGCACAAGCGCGGCACCGCGTTGGGCTTGTCTTCGTTGATGCGGTAGCTGCCGAACAGCAGGAAATGGATGCGCACGCTGAAATGCGCAAATTCGATCAAAAAGTGCTTGCCCCAGCTGCGCAGTGCCAGCACGTTTTGCTGGTCCAGCCGCGCGATGTCCTGCTTGCTGTTGCCGGACACGCGCACGATCTTGCGACCGACAAACGCTTGGGTGTCTTCGCGCAGGATGACAAGTGAGGGACCTTCTGGCATGCGCCCAGTATCGAAGCGCTGCGTGAGTCGCCCGTGAGTGCGATGCACACGGCATCCTGACGCACGCGCATGCATAGAGTGCTGCCACTCTCGGCTTGCCTGCCATGCCAGCTCGTCCATCCGCTGCCATTGCACGTGTGCGTTGTGGTTGCGCAGGCTGGTCGATTCCTGCCGCCGACCGCGCACAGTTCGACCAAGGCGCCAGCGTATTGCAGCGCTACGCCACGCGTTTTGACGCGGTGGAAATCAACTCTTCGTTCTATCTCCCGCACCGCGCCAGCACCTATGCGCGATGGGCCGACAGCGTCCCGGAGGATTTTCGTTTTTCGGTCAAGCTGCCGCGCAGCATCAGCCACGACGCGCGCCTGCACGGCACCGGGCCGCTGCTGGATGCCTTCCTGGCGCAGGCCGGCGCGCTGGGAACACGACTGGGCTGCCTGCTGCTGCAACTGCCGCCCAGCGCCGCCTTCGATGCCGCGGTGGCCGCGCGGTTTTTCGCGATGCTGCGCCGGCGCTGGGACGGCGGCGTGGTCTGCGAACCGCGCCACTCCAGCTGGTTCGCCGCACCTGCGCAGGCGCTGCTGGCGCGCCATCGCATTGCACACTGCGCCGCCGACCCGGCGCCAGTGCCCGCAGCCTCGCTGCCGAGCCCGACTGCTGCACCGCTGTATTGGCGCTGGCATGGCGCCCCGCGCATCTACTACAGCAGCTACCCGCACACCGCACTGCAGGCGCTGGCCGCGGCGGTGCGCGCCAGCCATCCGGGCAGTACGCAGCCACCGCCCGAACGCTGGGTGATCTTCGACAACACCGCAGCCGGGTGCGCCACCTCCAATGCGCTGGAATTGCAGCGCCTGCTCAAGAAGGAGCGCTAACGCAAACGCGGGCAGGTGGCGGTCTTCCGGCACGCCAGTGGCGCGCATCTTGCAACGGCCAGGCTGCAGGGACGCCGGCGCACCACCATTCAAGCTGCCTGAGTGCCGCGCCGATATGCCTGGATCGACGCACGTTGCGGCACCACGCCGATCAGCTTGCTGAATTCAGTCGTCCCGGTGCGAAGCCTGTCGGCGTGCCGGCACCTCGCTCGGTCCCGCCCGCCACATCGGTCGTTTACCATGCCCTACGCCACTGCCCGTTCTGGAGATGTCATGAGTTCTGCCGCGCCCCCGTGCTGCACGTCGCTGCTTGGCCTGTCGCTGAGCATGTTTGTTGCGCCGGGCACGCTGACCGCCGCGCCGCTGGAGCCTCCGGTCGTCAATGCGCCGGCGCCCACGCCGCCCACGCCCGACCTGGCCTACCCGGAACTGTTCCAGGCCGTGCAGCGCGGTGAGCTGTTCGATGACCAGAAGCACTTTGTCGACTTCCTGCCGCTGCGCGACCCGGCGCTGATCAACGCCGACTATCTGGCGCAGCACGATCACCCCGGCTTCGACCTGCGCAAGTTCGTGGATGCCAATTTCGAAGAATCGCCGCCAGTGCAGACCGATGCGATCCGCCAGGACACCGCGCTGCGCGAGCACATCGACCTGCTGTGGCCCAAGCTGGTGCGCAGCCAGAACCGCGTGCCGCCGCACAGCAGCCTGCTGGCGCTGCCGCACCCGTACGTGGTGCCGGGCGGACGCTTCCGCGAGGTGTATTACTGGGATTCCTACTTCACCATGCTGGGCCTGGTGAAGAGCGGCGAAACCACGCTCAGCCGCCAGATGCTGGACAACTTCGCCTACCTGATCGACACCTACGGGCATATTCCCAACGGCAACCGCACCTACTACCTCAGCCGCTCGCAGCCGCCGTTCTTCTCCTACATGGTGGAGCTGCAGGCCGGCGTGGAAGGCGAGGCGGTGTATCAGCGCTACCTGCCGCAGTTGCAAAAGGAATACGCCTACTGGATGCAGGGCAGCGATGACCTGCAGCCCGGCCAGGCCGCGCGCCACGTGGTGCGCCTGGAAGATGGCAGCGTGCTCAACCGCTATTGGGACGAGCGCGACACCCCGCGCCCGGAAGCCTGGCTGCACGACACCCGCACGGCTGCCGAGGTGAAAGACCGCCCGGCCGCCGAGGTCTACCGCGACCTGCGTGCCGGCGCAGAGAGCGGCTGGGACTACACCAGCCGCTGGCTGGCCGACGGCCAGAACCTGCGCACCATCCGCACCACTGCCATCCTCCCGATCGACCTCAACAGCCTGCTCTACCATCTGGAGCGCACCCTGGCCCAGGCCTGTGCGCAACCGGGCGCAGACTGCACGCGCGACTACGCCGCACTCGCACAGCAGCGCAAGCAGGCCATCGACGCGCATCTGTGGAATGCCGCCGGCTACTACGCCGACTACGACTGGCAGACGCGCACGCTGAGCAACCAGGTCACCGCCGCCGCGCTGTACCCGCTGTTCGCCGGCCTGGCCTCGGACGATCATGCCAAGCGCACCGCCAGCACCGTGCGCAAGACACTGCTGCGCCCGGGAGGCCTGGCCACCACCGCGGTGAAGACCGGCCAGCAATGGGACGAACCCAACGGCTGGGCACCGCTGCAATGGGTGGCCGTGGACGGCCTGCGCCGCTACGGCGAAGACGCGCTGGCACGCACCATCGGCGAGCGTTTCCTCGCCCAGGTGCAGGCGTTGTTCGCACGCGAGCACAAGCTGGTCGAAAAGTACGGCCTGGAAACCGATGCGGCCGGCGGCGGCGGCGGCGAATACGCCTTGCAGGACGGCTTCGGCTGGACCAACGGCGTCACCTTGATGCTGCTGAACCTGTATCCCGGCAAGGATGCCAACGCCGCCCCTGCCAAGCGTGTGCGCAAGCCCGAGGCCGCCGCGCGCTGAGGACGGGGCCGCTGCTGCGCAGTGCGTGGCAGCGGCGGGGTCGGATCATTGGCGTCGGGTGTCGGACGTGGGGCGTCGGACGGCGCACGTCTTCGATGCGCAGCACCGCCGTCGCGGCGATATGACGCGTTCTGCCTTTGCTGGCGACACGTCGCGAGCAGGCGCGCAATGAGGCATTGCCCGCACGAGCCGTGGCAGACGGGCCACCATGGCGATCCTGCGCACTGGCGACGCGTTCTGCTGGTGTACGCCGCGTGGAGCGCAGCGCTTCGATCCGCGCCTGGTGCGCCCGCATGCGTCGAGCGCGTTTGCCGATCGCCAGATTGCCGCTGTCATCGCGTGTGCTGATACGCAGCACCTAGAGCAGCTAACCAAACGACTGCGCACCCGCCAGGCGGGCGCGGCCGGTGCTCGGAATCGGCATGTAGCACTCGTACACTCCGGATCCTGTGCGCCGTCCGCACCCACCTGACAACTGCTCGCGACGTTTTGTTAGCCGCTCTTAGGCTCGCGGTGCCAGCCCGCGACTGCACCGCAGACGGCCGCGTATCATGCGCACTCTTTCACTCCAGGACGGACCCATGGCCGTACGCACGCTCAATGAATTTCTCGCCCATTCCAAGGAAAAGGACGTCAGCCCCGATCCGTTCGAACTGGAAAACCCGCATCTGCTGGAAGTGCGCCTGAACGGCATGGTGTGGTCCAAGGCCGGCGCCATGGTGGCGCGCACCGGCAACGTCAAGTTCACCCGCGAGGGACTGCTGGAACAGGGCCTGGGCAACCTGCTGAAAAAAGCCGTCAGCGGCGAAGGCATGCAGTTGATGAAGGCCGAAGGCCAGGGCCGCGTGTATCTGGCCGATGTCGGCAAGATGGTCACGCTGCTGCGCTTGAACGGCGAGGCGATCTTCGTCAACGGCAACGATGTGCTGGCGTTCGAATCGGGCGTCGAACACAAGATCACCATGATGCGCAAAGTGGCCGGAATGCTCTCGGGCGGGCTGTTCAACGTGCGCCTGAGTGGCCACGGCATCGTGGCGATCACCTCGCACTACGAGCCGCTGACCTTGCCGGTCACCGCCGCCAGCGGCCCGGTGTTCACCGACCCCAATGCCACCGTCGCCTGGTCCGGCACGCTGACGCCGGAGCTGGTCACCGACGTCTCGATCGGCACGCTATTCGGCCGCGGCTCGGGCGAAAGCCTGCAGATGCGTTTTGCCGGCGAAGGCTGGGTGGTGGTGCAGCCTTACGAAGAAGCCAGCTTCCAGCAGTCCAAGGGCTGATGGCTGCGATTGGGGATTGGGAATTGGCGCAGCTGATTACGCTGATACCTGGTACCCGTCGACGCGCTGTGCGACCGCACGATACCCCTCAAACCAAACGATCAGCATCGCTTCCTCCGCATGGCGGGGGAAGGTGCCCGAAGGGCGGATGGGGGCCGCTTTCGACACAGTACCAACACAGCCGTGCGATGCCCCCTCATCCAGCGCCACACGCGCAACGCGTATGAGCACATCACCCTATTGAAGCGAGCAAGACTGTCGAAGACATGCGAAACACCAGGTGACGCGCGGTATATGCACAAAGCAGCCTCAACGCCTCACAGGCCGCTTCCCGAGCCCTGGCCACTTGTAACCACGCACCTATCGCTCACACCCAATCACCCCATCGCACCGGCATAAAGCGCATCACACCCAACCACGCTTGCGAAACCACGCCAGCGGTACCACCACGCTCAGCGCGATGATGCCCAGCGCCCAGAAGTAGTGGTCGTGCCCCTTGAGTTCGGGCATGTAGGAGAAGTTCATGCCCCAGATGCCAACCAGCACGGTGGGCGGGATGCCGACGACCGACGCCACCGCCATCACCTTCATCACGTTGTTCTGGTCCATGTTGATCATGCCCAGCACGCTGTCGAGCAGGAACTCGATGCGATCGTCCATGTGCTGCTGGAATTCGCTCAAGGTGGTCAGGTCCTTGTGCAGCAGGGTGATGCGTTTGGCTGCATCGGCCCCGAACCAGTCCGGGGCGGCGCCATCCAGATAGGTGACCAGGCGCAGCATGCCTTGCCCGGCGTTGTGCAGGCCGCCAAGCTGTCGGCCCATGTCGCCGACCTGGTGCAACATGCGCTCCAGGTCCTTGGTCTTGTGCGGGCTGTCGAACACTTGTCGCGTGGTTTCGGTGACTGCCGCTTCCAGTCCCTCGAGCCGGTCCGCCAGACGCCCGACCAGCTGGTCGAACATGCGTAGCAGCAAGTCGTCCGAGCTGTGGCAGGGTTCGTGTTCCAGCCGCGTCGTCAGCGCCTCCAACGAGCCGATGCGCTGCTCGCGCAAGGTCACCAGCATGGTGGGCGACAGCGCGAATCCCAACGGCGCGGTGGGGCCGTCCTCGTCCTGGAAACGCGGCACATTGAGAAACAACACATCGCCCTGGCGACGCACCCGGCTACTGAATTCGATCTCGCCAATCGCCGCACGATCGGGCAAGGCAAACCCCACTTTCTCGGCGGCTTGCGCCAGCTCTTGCGGGCTTGGCTGGCACAGGTCGACCCAGCAACCTGGGGTGTGCCGGGTTCCGGCAATCGGGTGGATCGTGATCATGCATCGACGGTGGGATGAAAGAGCCCAAGCATCCTCCGCGTCCACCATGGCGTCAACGCCGACACGTGCCCGTCGGCGATGGCCGCGACGGACGATGGCCGTACCTGGTCACGCAATCGCCGTGCGGTTCCTGCAAGGCAGCGACAGCTTTCGCCAAATCGCACATCGATTCTGCTGTGAGCGGTCTGCACGTTCTGGCTGCCTTACATTTTCCGCTCACGCATCCCAGGAGTACGCGCATGAAAATCTCCGGCTCGGCGTCTGGCGGCCTACACGAGCCTATTGGCCATGGTGATCTGCCACCTGCTCCATCGCTGTGCGACGACATCCAACTCCGCGGCCACACCCAGCTCCACGGGCTGCCTCCCCTGCGCCGGAGCGCATCAGCCAAGGCGCGATCGCCGGCGTTCGTCGCAGACAACCGCCATCTCGATGCGCTGTTCGGCAGCACCCAGCCCGCGCGCGGAAAGCAACTGGAAGGAGGTGTCCACCGGACGCCGATCCAGTCTCAGGAAATAGACACGCCCACTGCCAGCTTGAAAGGAGGTAGCCAGCCAACGCCGAGCCAGTCCCAGGTAGAAGAAGCGCCCGCTGGCGGCTTGGAAGAAGATGTCCAGCCGACGCCGAGCCAGTCTCAGGAAATAGAAACGCCAGCTGGCGGCCAAGCGCACGTCAAGATCAATCCAACACGCCTGTTCGTCTCCACTGCTCCGGCACTGGAGATGCCGCATCGTCTCGATCCAGCCAAGCTGTCCAACGATCTCGGGCTGAGCGAGGACGACATCGATCGCATCAGGAACACCCCCACGTTCCACGAACAGAATGAAACCGGCGCTCCTTCCAGTACGCCACTGGCTCAGCGGCTGCGCCTGGACGATCTGCGCAACAAGAAGGTGGAGTACAAGTGGAACATCGCCGGTAATGGCAGCCTGGTCATCGGCGAAGGGCATCCTGGCGTGGTCCTGGACGAGCCGATGACAAGCAAGCAGGCGCGAAAGAAGAAACAGCCATACGCGCAAGGCCATGTCACCCTCGTGGGCGGCCAACCATGGGACAAGACTCCCTGGCAGGAAAATCGCATGCTGCCCGAAGCGCGCCTCGGCGGTACCTTGTACTACAACCCGGACGGCGAGCTGTGCATCGACAACGATTCGGGGCGATTCAGCGAATATGCCGACCGAACATCACAGCATCTCGAAAACGTCGCCAAGCTCTTTCAATACTACGGTCTACCGGTCACGCCGCAATGGAAAGCAAAGAAACAGATCCCGTTGCAGCGTCTGCCCGCCGGCGCGGCTGTAATGCCGCCGCGCCCGGCAGAGGAAGGCGAAGCGGCGCATTCTGACCCGAACGGCGACTGATCCGGCGTACACGCGCATCGACATGACCGCTCGCAGCGTGCGGTCACTGCCGCACGCTGCACACGATGCGTGCCGCACCCATCGCTCAGCGCTGCCGGTTCCCACGGCGTTTGACCGCATAGCCAATGGCCAGGAGCAGGAACCAGACCGGGCTGGCCAGCAATGCCTGACGCGTGTCGTCCTGCAGGGTCAGCAGCACGATGACGAAGGCGAAGAAAGCCAGGCACACGTAGCACATCAGCACGCCGCCGGGCATCTTGAACGCCGAGGCGGCGTGCTGCTCCGGGCGCTTGCGGCGGTAGGCGATGTAGGCGCACAGGATCAGCGACCACACGAACATGAAAAGCACCGCCGACAGCGTGGTGACCAGCGTAAACGCGGTGACCAGGTTGGGAATCAGATACACCAGCATCGCGCCCAGCAGCAGGCACAGACAGGAAAACAGCAGGCCGCGCGCCGGCACTGCCGCACGCGAGAGCTTGGCAAAGCCCTTGGGCGCATGCTGTTCTTCGGCCAGGCCGTAGAGCATGCGGCTGGTGGAAAAAATGCCGCTATTGGCCGACGAGGTGGCCGAGGTCAGCACCACGAAGTTGATCAGGCTGGCCGCCGCCGGCACGCCGGCCAGCACGAACAACTCCACGAACGGGCTCTTGTCGGCCACCACCTGCCGCCACGGCGTCACCGCCATGATGGCGATCAGCGCAAGCACATAGAAAATCAAGATGCGCACCGGAATCGAATTGATCGCCTTGGGCAGATTACGGCGCGGGTCGGCGGTTTCTGCAGCCGTGGTGCCGACCAGCTCGATGCCGACGAAAGCGAACACCGCGATCTGAAAGCCGGCAAAGAACCCGCCAATGCCCATCGGGAACATGCCACCGTCGTTCCACAGATTCGACAGCGAGGCCACGTTGCCCGAGGGCGAGCGGAAGCCCCAGGCCACCAGCCCGGCGCCAGTGACGATCAACGCGGCAATGGCGATGATCTTGATCAGCGCAAACCAGAATTCCATCTCGCCGAACAATTTCACCGTGACCAGATTCAGGCTCAGCAGCAACAACACGCACAAGAACGCCGGAATCCACGGCGCCAATCCCGGAAACCAGAACTGCGCATAGGCCGCAATCGCGATGACATCGGCAATGGCGGTGATGATCCAGCAAAACCAGTACGTCCACCCGCAGAAAAACCCGGCCCATGGCCCGAGCAGGTCGGTGGAAAAATCGACAAACGACTTGTATTCCAGGTTGGAAAGCAGCAGTTCGCCCATCGCGCGCATCACGAAGAACAGCATCGCGCCAATGATGAGATAGACGAACAGGATCGACGGCCCGGCCAGACTGATCGTCTTGCCAGAGCCCATGAACAGGCCGGTACCGATCGCCCCGCCGATGGCGATCAACTGCAGGTGGCGATTGGACAGGCTGCGTTGCAGATGATCGGGCGCGGACGGGTCAGACATGGGCACGGCACCGGAGGAGTGGGCAAGCTGGTCAACATACGAGATCACGCCCATGCGTGCCAGTGGGCGCCTGATGCGAGGCTGCGGTGGGCACGTCCTCTGCAACGACCTGGGCAAGACCCGCGTCGCAGACCTGCACCGCCCCAAGACCGCAACCAGCGTCCAGGCCGTACCGCACTCCCGGCGGCGGCAATTCGCACTGCATGCAGCTCAGTCTGCCGGTACCTGCTCACGCCTGCCATCTCCACCGTAGCGACCTCGCATCGAACCGTCCCGAGTTCTTCTGACACCGGCATCTAGGTCAGACGCGCTGGTTCACGTTCACCGCCAGGCACCGGCCATCTGGAGCTGTGGCGCAATGCCCTGGAACCACGACCCCAGCCGAGACTGACATCCAACATAATGCATCAAAATATACTTTTACACCCTTCTCCTAAAATAAAAAACAAACCATTTTTGTCAGAATTAAATAACTTTCGAGATTATCTTTGTAAATATAATTTCCGAATCATCGGTATCCGTCTTCGTTTTCTTCTCCACATAATCGGCATCTGCAATAACGCCACACCTTTCTCGGATGGTGAGCGTAGTCGTCCACAGTTCCAGCATCTGCTTTTATGGTAGCGCTCGCTTTCTAGAGCACGCGCACGGATTCGTGCCATCAATGCTGGCCTTCTACGTTCTCAGTCTCGCCAGAAAGCTTCCCATGCATCTTCAGCCACACCCCGCCTGCAAGGCCTGCTGCCATTGTCGATCGATGCGCCGACCATGCCGTTCGATGGTCGTGGCAGGCAGGTAGACGAAACCGGTCATGAGCCGCAACGACGCGGCACACAATCGCACAGTGCGCGTGGGCGTAAGCCCCGCTGCAGCTGCGCTCAAACGGGCAACGGAATCGACGCATTGCGCCGACCGATGCGCGAATACGGCGAGCCGCTTGAATGCGACACGCCGCACCATCTTCTGCGCCGATCGCCCCGGCGCAGGACCACCGATGCACACGCGCATCTGGGGCGCGTTCGGTTGCGCACGTGCATCACTCACCCCGAGCGGACATCAATCGAGAGAAGCCACCAGTCATAGCGAATCACGCGACATCTTGATATCTCGCTATTACACACCGTTTCACCACTTCCCATCCCAAGGCAAAATTCAATGTCATCTTTGACAAACCTCCGACCCTGCGTCACGTCCAAGCTCGCCGTTTCGTTGCTGACCGGCGCGCTGCTCATTCCCGTTGCGGCATCCGCCCAGAGCCATGTCGACAACCCGTTCGTCGGCGCGAGCGGGTATGTCAATCCCGATTATTCGAAGGAAGTCAACTCGTCGATCGTCAAGGTCAAGGATGTGCAACTGAAAGCCAAGATGCAGGTCGTCAAGTCCTATCCGACCTCCGTCTGGCTGGATTCGATCAACGCGATCTATGGCGGCTCGCGCAACGCCGGCCGCCTAAGTCTGCAAGGCCACTTGGATGCGGCATTGGCGCAGAAAAAGGCCAACACGCCGATCACGGTCGGCTTTGTCATTTACGACATGCCGGGGCGCGACTGCCATGCGCTGGCCTCCAACG
Source organism: Xanthomonas sp. NCPPB 3569 (assembly GCF_041475645.2). Lineage (NCBI taxonomy): Bacteria > Pseudomonadati > Pseudomonadota > Gammaproteobacteria > Lysobacterales > Lysobacteraceae > Xanthomonas > Xanthomonas sp. NCPPB 3569. The sequence goes on along the minus strand of NZ_CM192969.1, from coordinate 827,186 downwards.
GCGAGCTGCCACTGACGCAAGCCGGCTTGCAGCGCTACAAGACCGAATACATCGACGTCATCGCATCGACGCTGGCCAATCCGAAATACAAGGATCTTCGGATCGTCAACATCATCGAGCCGGACAGCCTTCCGAATCTTGTCACCAATCAAAGCACGCCCGCCTGCGGCCAGGCGGCATCCAGCGGCATTTACGAGGCCGCCATCAAGTACGCGCTCGACAAGCTCCATGCCATTCCCAATGTTTACAATTACCTCGATATCGCCCATTCCGGCTGGCTGGGGTGGGACAATAACCGTAGCCCTGCGATTTCGCTGTACACACGGGTCGTGCAGGGAACGGCAGCCGGTCTGGCCAGTGCGGATGGCTTCATCACCAACACCGCCAATTACACGCCGCTTCATGAGCCGAACCTGCCCAATCCGGACCTGACGATCGGTGGCCAGCCCATTCGCTCGTCCAACTTCTATCAATGGAACAGTTTCTTCGACGAATCGACCTATGCGGAAGCGCTCTACAACGGCTTCGTCGGCGCGGGTTGGCCCAGCAAGATCGGCTTTCTGATCGACACCGGTCGCAACGGCTGGGGCGGCAGCGCGCGCCCTGCATCTGCCAGCGGCAATGACATCAACACCTACGTGGACTCCGGACGCGTGGACCGTCGTCTCCATCGCGGCAACTGGTGCAATCAGAGCGGTGCGGGGATCGGCATGCCGCCGACCGCGGCACCCGGCGGGCATATCCATGCCTATGTGTGGGGCAAGGGAGCGGGCGAATCCGACGGCTCCAGCAAGTACATCCCCAACAACCAGGGCAAGGGCTTCGACAGATACTGCGACCCGACCTATACGACGCCGGACGGCACGTTGACGGGCGCCTTGCCGAACGCGCCGATCGCCGGTAACTGGTTCCACACGCAGTTCGTCCAGTTGGTCGCCAACGCGTATCCCGCTATCGGCACCTCGACCAAGGTGGCGCTGCAGTCGGCTTCGACCGACGCGGTGCCCGCCAGTTTGCCGACGGCAACGAAGGGGCTGACCGCCAATGCAGCGGACGGCAAGGTCAGGCTCAGCTGGTCGCCCGTTGCCGGTGCCACGGGTTACACGGTGCAACGTGTTGCCGGCGCAGCCGCTGCTCCCATCACCGTCGCATCGGGCCTGACCTCGCCCTCATATGTGGACCAGGCGCTCACCAACGGTACCACGTACTACTACAAGGTAACGGCCAACGGCCCATCGGGTGCAGGCGCGAGCTCGGTCACCGTGAGCGCGACGCCGCATCGGTGATGCGATAACTGCGTTGCCACAGAGCGGTAGAGGCTAGTGTGCTCTACCGCTCCTCGGCTGCGGGAGGAGCGCTGCAACAACGATGCGGCGCCTAGCGGCCGCCAGTTCAATCGCTGTCGTGCTGCTCTACCTCTGTCTGGAACGCGGCATGCGCTTCGAATGAGATGACATCGGAGCAGATGCCGTCGGCGGCGGAACGGGCGCTGCATGGCACAGGCTCGGTAGCGCCACGGCAAGCGGCGCAGCGCCCACTCCGTGCTTCTGCCGGCCAACCCGGCGGGAAGTGGCCTGTGGCACGCCGGGACTGCATCGCGCGCGTTGCCGGGGCGCTGTGCCCTTTTGTCTCCAACCGCACAGGCCGCTTCGTAGGCATCTCAACGTACATGACACACTCTAGGAAACGTCCATGCTGTCACACATCCATTTCTTGATCGCGCTCGCAACGCTCGTCCCGCTCACCGCGCCGGCGATGCAGGTCAGTACGCAAGCTCCCCTTGTCGATGCAACGGGTCAGACGCTGCACATTCGCGGGGTCACCTGGCCCGGCTTCGATCGCGCCGGGTTGGCGGCCGTCGGCATGCGCAACAACACACTGGCGCAACTGCTGGATCGGATGCAGGCGTCAGACATTAATGCCGTGCGGGTGCCGGTCTGCGCCGCTGTTCTGCAACGCGCCCCTGTGGCAGCTGCAGAAGTTGCCGGCGATTCCACGCTGCGCGGATTAGATTCCTTGCAACTGCTCGACACAGTGGTGCATGCCGCAACCCAGCGCGGGATGCAGGTGATGTTCGCTTTTGCAGATGGAAGTTGCGATGACCGCGCACCGCTCCTGGGCGCACAGCGGCAGGCATGGACGCGCGGCCTGGTCACGCTGGCACGCCGCTATGGCGGCAACGCCAATGTCCTGGGTATCGACCTTGGCAGCAGCGGCTACCGCAATGCCAGCTGGACAGGAAACGCGGCGGATCAGGATTGGAACCGGGTAGCGTCGCGCGCAGCTGCAACGGTGCTGGCGCAGGCACCGCGTTGGTTCGTGGGTGTGGAAGGTGTGGGCAGCAATGCGGTGTGCAGTGACCCGGGGCGCAAAGCGCCTGGCAGCAATCTTCAGCCGTTCGCGTGCGTGCCGCTGGACATCGCTCGCCGACACCTGGTGTTGATGCCGAAGTTGGCGGGCCCGGACCGCGATACGACCGGTGCCTTCGCCGCACCCGGATTTGCGCAGGCACTGCCCGCCATGTGGCAACGCGACTTCGGCCAATTCGCACTCGACCATGCAGTGGTACCCGTCAGCCTCGGCGGTGGACTGGGCGATGGCGACCCGCGCGACCCAGCATGGCAAACCGCATTGAGCGGTTATTTGGCAAACGCTGGAATGCGCAGCGCATTTCTCGGCAGTTGGGAAACTGGCAATGCCAACAACGGCGGCCTGTTGGCGCCGGATGGCAGCCCCCGCGCAGACAAACTGCTGATCTTGCGTCATGCCTGGGGCATGTTGCCCGTCATGCCCGCCATTGCCACAGCAACTGGCGACAGCACGAAGAATGCGAGCGGGAAGAAGTCGTGGAATAGTACTTTCAGCGGCACTGCCACCATGACCGGCTCCGGCTACTCTGGCGGCGCGCTCCTGCTGGACCCCATTCCGAGCGATGCCTTCATCACCGCGCTCAACTCCACGCAGCTGAACTTCGGCGGGATCAAGGCCGCGCTGGCTGGCGCCTATCTGGAAGTGACCGGCCCCAGGGGAAAGACCATCGTCTATGTCACCGACCTGTATCCGGGGGGCGCCTCTGGCGGCCTGGATCTGTCGCCCAATGCCTTCGCGGCGATCGGCAACACGGCAGACGGGCGCATTCCGATCAGCTGGAAGGTCGTCCGCGCGCCGATTACCGGCAACGTGCAGTACCGCATCAAAGAAGGCAGTTCACGCTACTGGGCCGCGATCCAGGTGCGACACCACACCTATCCGGTGGTCAAGTTCGAAGTCAAACAAGGCAGCACCTGGACCAGTCTGCCGAAGACCGATTACAACCATTTCGTAGGCACAAACCTCGGCAACAAGCCGCTGTCCATCCGCATCACCGATATCCGCGGGAAGGTCATCGCGGACAAGATTCCCGCGCTGACGGAATACAGTAGCTCCGAGCCGTATTTCGAGCCCGGCAACGTACAATTTCCCTGAGGTACGCCGCCGACCCGAGAACGGCCGGTACGCTGGCGCGCTGCGGCCACATTGGCAAAACGTCTATCGCGGCGACTGCATCGAAACAAGGCCGGCGACGATGCCCGCCTCATCGAGCGCTGGCGCGTTCGGCGTGCGGCACCGGGTTCTGGTCAGCGATGGATCCGGATGCAGGATTGGATCGCAACTGCCTCGCTGTCTGGACCCCTGACGGACCGAGGCTTTTTTGAATCCCGCCCCACTGCCAGCCAACCGGCCGGTACTGCGCAGCACTCACACGATCTTCGTCCGCCGCCACCAACGCGACACCTGTTCCTCGCGCACCAGGGTGAACAAACCGGCGCCCAGGATCAGCGCGATGCCCACGGCCATCGGCCAGTCCAGATGATCATGAAACAGCAGGTAGCCAAAGGCGATGGCCCATAGCATCTGGCTGTATTGGGTTGGTGCGACCACGCTGACCGGGGCCATGCGCGTGGCGTACATCATGCAGATGGCCGCCAGCCCGGCGAGCAAGCCGTAGCCGGCCAACAAGCCCCACTGCGACAGCGTGGGCCAGACGAAGCTCGGCAACATCATGATCCCGCCCATCACCAACGGGCCGATCACCCCAGCGCCATACAAGGTCAATCGCTTTTCACTGTGGCCGGCCATGCGCAAGGCGATCACCGAGATGGCGCCGACCAGGCCGCACACGATTGCCGCCACATGCCCGTGGGTGAGATGGCGAAATCCCGGGCGCAGCACGATCAACACGCCGATGAACCCGACGATCACCGCCGACCAGCGCCGCCAATGCACTTCTTCCTTGAGGAAGATCACCGACAGCACGGTGACGAAGATCGGCATCAGGAAGATCAGCGCGAATGCTTCGGCCATTGGCAAGGTGGTGAAGGCGATCACCGAGGTGAGATTGCCGATGGCGCCGGTGAGCGTACGCAGCAACCACAGTGCCGGCTGCTTGGCCATCACCAGCTCGCGCAGCTGGTCGTTTGGCTTTTTCAGGAACGGCACCGCCAGCAGTATCAGCAGCGCGCCGAGAAACAGCACTTCATAGACCGGCAGCGTGCCTTCGAGCAGCTTCACGAACGCATCGCTGATCGAATAAGCCGCATAACAGGCGAACCCCAACAACACACCCTTCAGCATGACCCACGCTCCTCGGTTGACGCCGATCCGACGAGGTGTCGATACGGACTGCCTGCAGTATGCGATGCGGCGTGTGTCAGCGAAACGGCGCAGGCAGTCGACCTCGGTGGCAGACGCATGCGGTGGGCGCCCCGGCGGCAGATGCCTGGCCGCAACAGGTCGGTTACGATGCCGCTCCCTTCCTTGCAGCGCTGCGGCATGTTCCGCACGCCGCACACAGAGCTGTCAGCCGTGCCCCACTACTCCGGCCCCTTAGGAAACTCTGAACAATCCATCGTGATCTGCCACAATCGATCAACGACCCGAGTAGACGATTTCGATGCAGCTGACCTTCGGCGACGCGGAGTACAACGGCAAGCGCAAGCGGACGCGGCGTGAGGTGTTCTTGGCCGAGATGGACCAGGTCGTGCCGTGGAAGGACCTGCTGGCGCTGATCGAGCCGCACTACCCGAAGTCGGGGCAGCCGGGGCGACAGCCGTATCGGCTGGAGACCATGCTGCGCATCCACTTTTTGCAGCAGTGGTATGCACTGAGCGATCCATCGGCGGAAGAAGCGCTGTACGACACGGTGTCGATGCGCCGTTTCGCCAAGATCGGCGGGCTGGATGAGGTGCCGGACGAGACGACGATTCTCAACTTCCGCCATCTGTTGGAGCAGCACGATTTGGCGCGCAAGCTGTTCAATCGGGTCAACGCGCACCTGTCGCGCAAGGGGCAGAGCTTGCGCGGCGGGACGATCGTGGACGCCACGATCATCGCTGCGCCCAGCTCGACCAAGAACAAGGATGGCGAGCGCGATCCGGAGATGCACCAAACCAAGAAGGGCAACCAGTACTACTTCGGGATGAAGGCGCACATCGGGGTGGACGATGACTCCGGGCTGGTGCACCACGTGGAGTGCACGGCGGCCAACGTGGCCGATATCACACAAGCGCACAAGCTGCTGCACGGCAAGGAGGACACGCTGTGCGCGGACAGCGGCTACACCGGGCTTGAGAAACGCGAGGAGATGAAGCGCAAGCGCAAACTGCGCTACCTGATCGCGGAGAAGCCCTCGAAGCTGAAGCAGATTAAGAACAAGCGCGAACTGAAGTTGGCCAAGCGCTGGGAGCACACAAAAGCCAGCCTGCGTGCAAAGGTGGAACACCCGTTTCGGGTGATCAAGCGCCAGTTTGGCTACGTCAAGGTGCGCTATCGCGGTTTGGCGAAGAACACCGCACAGATGCTGATGCTGTTTGCGCTGTCGAATCTGTGGCTGAAGCGCAAAGAGTTCATTACCGCCGCGGGGTAGGTGCGCCCGTAATCGGGACGATACCCCGAAAAAGCGCCAAAAACGGCGAAAAACCGAGGATCTGAGCGCGGTCACCGCGACCGATATGGCTTACCACATCCTCCGATCGCGTTGTTCAGACCTTCCCTTACTCGTTCTCGCCGATGCCCAAGCGCTGCTTGCCGCGCGCGGCAGTGGTCTGGCTTACTGGACCGGCTCGCTCGACCTGGGCCGCAGCACCGACACCGCCCAGCTCGATGCACAGACCTGGCAATGGCGCGGCCGCGGTTATCCCTATCCGGGCAAGCTCAAGGAGCGCACGCTGTACTTCTGGGATGGCGAGGATTTCGCGCCGATCTCGCGCTACAGCGGCGCATTGATCAAGCTGGTGCCGACCGAATGGGGCGCGCCCACGTTCGAGATCGATGGCATCAAGATGCTGCCCTCGGCGCAGCTGTCGCCGTTCGAGGATGCGCGGCGCAAGGTGGCGCTGGTGGACCCGCGCGGCAAGAGCGTGCTGGACACCTGCGGCGGGCTGGGCTACTTCGCCGCCTGCTGCCTGGAGGCCGGGGTCGCGCAGCTGCGCTCGTTCGAAAAGAATGCCGACGTGCTGTGGCTGCGCACGCTCAACCCGTGGTCGCCGGATCCGGAGGGCGCTGCTGCCGGCGGGCGCCTGCAGCTGACCCATGCCGATATTGCGCAGCACATCGTCACGCTGGCCGACGATTCGGTCGATGCCATCCTGCATGACCCGCCCCGCTTCGGCATTGCTGGCGAGCTGTATTCGCAGGTCTTCTATGATCAGCTGGCACGCGTGCTGCGCCGAGGCGGGCGGCTGTTTCACTACACCGGCGCGCCCAACAAGCTCACCAGTGGGCGCGATGTGCCCAACGAAGTGAGCAAGCGTCTGGCCAAGGCCGGCTTCACCACGCAACTTGCCCTGGATGGCGTGCTGGCGAACTTGCCGGCACGGCGCTGAATGGTGCCTCCGTGCCATTGACGCTGGCGACACGCTCCGTGCGATCACCGAGCGGCAGATGCAAGGCAGCGTGCACTCACAGCACGCATGCGCACTGCATGATCACGCGAAGCGTGCGCGAGGCCAGCATGACGGGTGCCGCGGCAGTTGCAGCGTGCCGCCGAAGGGATCTGCGATACTGCCGCGCCCTCGACATGGATGTTGCATGCGCGCCCACGTGATCATTGCCCTGCTGGTTTCGCTCTTGCTGGTCACTGCGGCACCAGCACACGCGCAGACGGCATCGGTAACGGCAAGCGCACCATCGCAGCCGATGTCGGAAGTGACCACGCGCTATCCGGTGACTACCGCAACGGTGGGCGGGCGTGTGATCCACCTGGGCGAACACCAGGGCAAGTGCGCGGTAGTGCGCGATGACGAGGTCGTTGTGCTGGGCATCGGCGCACCTTGCTACTTCAGCACCGATCGTCGGCATGCCGCGCAGGTCCATCGCTTCCATGGCAGCGACGTCGTGCTGGTACAGCATGCGCATCCGACGTCGCGACCGGACTGGGACGTGGCCGTCTACGGGCCCATCTGCGCCTTCGAAGCGCAAGCGGTACGCGAGATCGGCGGCGTGCTGGAACCCGGCGGTGTCGCCGGCTCCTGGCATTGCGACCCGACCGCAGGGGCCGACCAGAAGCAGTTCGTCTCTAGCTACGACACCTGGCCCAGGCACGCTGCGCGGCGACCTGCGCGCAAGCAACAAGCGCATTGATCGTTGTGCGGGCGCCGTGGGAGCGGCACGAATCTGGCCTGTGTTGGTCAGCGCGCGTTCGCAATACGCCTTTCGCGCTGCACACCAGCGATTGCACGTTGCATGCGATTGCCTGGCACCGCCGCCTCAACTGCTGCGTATCGAATGGATAGGCGTCGCATGATCGGCGGCAAGGCACACGCCGGGCCATGAAGCACGAAAACTGCAATCGCCACCAACCGTGCCATCACCGCAAGTGACGGCGCGCCCTCCAACCCGCATATGCAAACCCGCCGACGATCACCAACGGCACGCAGCTCAGCAGCGCATCCCAGCCCACAGCAATCCAGAAGCGATGCGGGTCGCTGTCCACCAGGAAGATCCGTGCCGGCCGGCCACGTATCACGTTGACATAGCGTCCTTCGAAGACTGCCTCACCCAATAGCCAAAAACGTCCGCAACATGCGATCACCGCGATACCGACCACGCCGCGCACTAGCCAGTCGGTCAGGCGTGAACTCTTGCGTTCAGAGGCCGGCAGCGATGATCGACGAAGTTTTTTCAAGCATGAAGTTGGATCGACATGGCAGTGAAGTTTACGCCGCGCAACGTCAGACCGGCCAACTTCTGCGCGGTCGTCAGATGGGCGTCGCGGTCGTCGCCACCGGCTGTATCTCTCTCGCACTCTGGTGTTCGCCGGGTACAAGATTCCAATGCAGAACCTGCGTCGGTTAACGATGCGGCGCCGGGTAGCATCCCGCAGACCAAGCGGCGTGCGGGGCGATCACCACGCACGCAGCGGTCAGCTACCCAGGCCGAAGATCAAGCTGCGATGCGTTGCGACGCCAGCTATCGCGCCGCTGGCTGCCGCCAACACCACCGATGCGGCCGGGTTTGCGATATCGCCACAGGCAAATATGCCCGGCACTGTCGTCGCCTGCATTGCGTCCACGGCCACAAGGCGACCGAATGGCCCATCGCTGGTGGCACATCCAAGCTGCGTCACTAACGGACTGATCTGGGTCTGGGTGGTGATGAATACCCCGTCCAATGCGAACCTCTGGCCGTCGTGCAGCACCAGCTCCAGCGTGTCGCCCTCGCCTTGCAGCGCCGCCACTGCGCCAGCCACCACACGCACCGCGCGTGCCTCCAGCTGGGCCCGCTGGGCTTCATCGGGCACCAGCGCGTCGTTCAAGAACAGCCAGGTGGCGCCCCAATCCGGCAGCATGGCGGCTTGATGCGCGGCAAGCGCGGAGGTCGCGATCACACCGATGCGCCCCTGCTGCAGTTCGTAGCCATGGCAATACGGACACACGAACACCTGCCTGCCCCAACGTTCGGCCAGACCGGCCAGCGCAGGGAGGCGATCGACCACCCCCATGGCCAGAATCAGCCGCCGGGCCGCATGCACGCTGCCGTCGGCAAAGACGACCTCGAACCCATCTGCCTGCCCGCGGACCTGGACCACCTCGCCGTCGGCCCACTGCACGCTGGCATACGACAGCACCTGCGCGCGCGCCTCATCGGCAATGCGCGCGGGCGATGCGCCATCGCGGCCCAACAAGCCATGCGAGGTGTCGGCAAAACGATTGCGCCGCCGGCCGCTGTCCACCAGCAAGACGCGGCGTCGCGCCCGCGCCAACTGCAGGGCGGCAGATAGCCCTGCATAACTGCCGCCAATGATGATCACCTCGTACTGCATGGTCGCTCCCGGGTATCGATGTCGAATAATGTATCTTTCGATGTTACATTAATTGACAGCTGAGACACCACGGGCATCGTGCTGCGTCTCGAGTGACGCGATTCAGCGCTGCCGCGTGCGCTTGCCCGTCGCGTTGCCGCCAGATGGGGCCCTCGCGCTACACAAGGCATCGAACTCGCTCGCCAGTGCGGCAAGCGTCACCGTGCCCAGGCGCTGCAACAGCAGCGCTTCGGCGTGGGCCAGCGCATCGGCGATTGCCGCGTTGACCACTCGCTCCACCCCACATTGCGGATTCGGGTGATCGGCACCGATCGCGAACAGATGCGGGCCGCCAACCGCGCGATGCACATCCAGCAGCGTCACCTGCGCCAGATCGCAGCCGATCTGCCAACCGCCGTTGTGGCCGCGACTGGATTGCACATAGCCGGCACTGCGCAGCCCGGCCATGGTCCGGCGCACCACCACCGCATTGGTCGACAGCATGCTGGCGATCTGCTCGGAGGTCATCGGCTGCGGGCTTCTGGCCATGTGGAGCAGCACGTGCAACATGCGGGAAAGGCGGCTATCGGTGCGCATGCGGTCCTGGGTTCGTTCGATCGGTTCACGGCAACCGGTGGTCGCCATCGGCCGGCAGATTGTGCCGCAGCATCGCCTCGGTGTCCCAGCGCAGGTGCATGCACCAGGATCAGCACACCGCCCATTGATCGCGCCCAGCGGTCTTGGCGGCGTACAGCGCAAGATCGGCCTGGCTCAACAACGCATCCAGCCCGGTGTCGGCGACGATGCGCACCGCGCCCATGCAAAAGCGCACCGGTTGGTCGGGCGGCAGGCCGGCGATATCGATCGCTGCCACCGCACTGCGCAGGCGCGTAAAGACCGTGGAAATCTCCTCTTCGCCACAGCCCGGCAACACCAGCAGGAATTCTTCGCCGCCCAGGCGGCCCAGGCGGTCTTGCCCACGCAGGGCCAGCCGCGATGCATTGGCCAGCGCCTTGAGCACCGCATCGACGGTGGCGTGCCCGTACACGTCGTTGATCTGCTTGAAGTGATCCAGATCGATCAATGCCAGCATGCCTGGCGTGTGCGAGCGCAAGGCCTGCTCGATCTGCTGCTGCGCCTCGGTGCGAATGGCGCGCCGGTTGGGCAGGCCGGTGAGTTCATCGCGCATCGCCAGCCGCGATAACTGGCGCCGGTGCCGTGCGCCGAAGGCCAGCACCACCAGTGCCCCGAGCAGCAACAGGCAGGCTGCGCACAACGCGATCCACAGCGTCCGCTGGCCGGCTTCGCGCGCCTGCAGTGCCAGCTGCGCGGTCTCGCTGCGGCGGCGCAGCTCGGCCGTTTCGGCGCCGCGGCGTGCATCTTCGTAGCGCGCCTGCAAGCGCAACATCACCGTATCGCGCTGGCGGTCCAGGCTCTGCGCGCGCAGCGCATTGGCGCGTTGCAGTTCCTGGTAGGCCTCGGCATGGCGGCCTTGGAATGCAAGTGCCTGGGCGATGGCGTCGACCAATTGCGCGCGACGGTTCAAGGTCAGATTGGGATCGTCTGCGGCCTTGGCAGCGACGATTTCCGCGTCCAGGCCCTGCGCCTTCAACGCGATCAAGGCCTGCAGCAAGACGGCGTGACATGCCGCAACACGCCCGATATTGCCTTGTTGCTGCATCAGCGGCAGGGCTTCGCGGGCCATCGTCAATGCAGAAGCGGCATCGCCGGTTTCGATCAGGGCCTCGCTGGCACTGGTCAGCGCTGCAGCCACGCCCGCCTGGTCGCGCAGTTCGCGGCTGAGCGCCAATGCGCGCCTGAAATGCGGCAGCGCCGCTTCCGGTTGCCGTGTTGCCAAGGCAGTGCCGAACTCGTGTTCGACCAGACTGCGCTGAAAGCGCGCCGGCTGGTCGTGCAGGCGTGCCAGCGCACGCTGCAGGTAGTCTTCGGTTTCGTTGTCTTCGGCGGCGCGACCACCGACGCGGCTGGCCAATGCTCCCAGTTGCGTCAACGCATCCAGCTCCAGCCCCAGCAGGTTTTCGCGCGCGGCACATTGATAGCTGGCCTGCGCCGCGCTCCAGGATTCATCGCTGCTGCCGGAGGCGAGCATGCTCCACATGTCGACCGCCTCCACTTCGCACAGCAGATCGTTGCGGCCCAGCGCGCTGGCCCGTTGGCGCAGCGCTTCCAGCCGCGCCACCATGACGCGATTGGGGTTTTCGCGCACATCGCTGAGCGCCTGCACGATATCCAGCCACAGCCGTGCCTGCGGGGTGTTGCCGTGCAGCTGGTCGAGCTTTCCGCGCGCCTGCGTCAGCACCGCCTGGCGGCGTTCGCTGTCTTCCAGTGAAATAAGCACGCGTGCCTGCGCCAGCAAGGCCCAGAACTCGGCATCCACGTCGTGGTCGCGGCTTGCCCGCTGCAGTGCGCCTTGTGCGATCTGCAACGCCATCACCGGGTCGTCGATGGTCGCCGCTTCGATCGTCTTCCACGGCTGCGGCTGCGCCGACACCATGCCACTGCCCAGCAGCAAGGCGAACGCGGCGAGCCCATGCCGCCACCGGACCACGAACATGCTCATCGCGTCATCACGTCGACGACGGGCCGTAACGTGCGCACGCCAGGCCGATGCCATCTGCGCAGACGTGGCGGCTTGCTGGTTGCTGCGGCATTTCAAGCACTCCCACGGTTGGATGGCGATGGAATCCACCGAAATTTCAGGCCAAACGCCCGTCTTCCGATGTGATGCGAGCGTCATGATGACCAACGCACACGGCCGCCAACGCGATCAAGGCCCAAGCGCTCGCGTTCGTTATCGGCCCAGGCGGGCCACTCTTGAATTCGGATGACGATAGAGCGCAGCCCATCGCACCGGCGCGCAGAAGGCAACCAGACCCGCTTGATCGCTTTGCTTGGTCCATGCGCCCGACGCACCACGACAGCAACCCAACCCATCTGTCCCGATCGCCGTGGTTTCGGTATGCCAGGACATGGCAGCCTTGCGCGCCAGCGGGGTGAAGCTCCCACGGGGTGGCCGCGTAAACTGCCGCACGGCAGCTGCCGCCCCTCGATTTTCCGGAGACGCCGTGATCTCACCCCTGCCCCGCCTGCTCACGCTGCTCGCCATCGCCTTGCTGTCGGCCTGCGCCACACAGGCCCCGCGTGCCCCGCAGCGCTCGCCCGATGCGGTCAAGGCCGATATCGCGCGGCGCCTGCCGGCAACCTTGCCCGACCGCGCCGGCTGGGCCAGCGATGTGTATGTGGCGCTGTCCTCGCAGGCCTTGGACACCAGCGCCGAACACATCTGCGCAGTGCTGGCGGTGACCGAGCAGGAATCGAGCTACCAGGCCAACCCGATCGTGCCCAACCTGGGCAAGATCTCGCGTGCCGAGATCGACCGCCGCGCCAGTGCGCATCACATTCCCGGCTTCATGGTCGATGCCGCCTTGCGTCTGAATTCCCCGGATGGGCGCAGCTATGCCACGCGCATCGCTGCTGCGCGCACCGAGCAGGAACTGAGCCGCATCTTCGAAGACTTCACCGGCAGCGTGCCGCTGGGCGCGCGCCTGTTCGACGGATTCAACCCGGTGCATACCGCCGGGCCGATGCAGGTGAGCATCGCCTTCGCCGAGCAGCATGCGCAACGCTACCCCTACCCGCCTGGCGACTCGATCCGCCACGACGTCTTCAGCCGCCGTGGCGGGCTGTGGTTCGGTACGCAGCATCTGCTGGGTTATCCGGCCAACTACGACGCGCTGCTGTATCGCTTCGCCGATTTCAACGCCGGCTGGTACGCCAGCCGCAATGCCGCCTTCCAGGCCGCGCTGAGCACCGCCAGCGGCATCGCGCTAGCCCTGGACGGCGACCTGCTTACGCCGGGCGCCAGCCTGGACGCGCCCGGCAGCACCGAGCGTGCCGCACGCAGCCTGGGCAACCAGTTGGCGATGAGCGACCGCCAGCTCCGCCGCGCACTGGAGGACGGCAACAGCGCAGATTTCGCCGACTCCGACCTGTATCGCCAGGTGTTCGCGTTGGCAGAGCGCAGCGCCGGCAAGCCGCTGCCGCGTGCCGTGTTGCCCGGCATCACCCTGGAAAGCCCCAAGATCACCCGCACGCTCACCACCGCCTGGTTTGCACAGCGGGTGAACGAGCGCTGGAAGCGCTGCATGAGCAAGTAGGCGCGCGGGCTGCCGCGCCGCCGGCGCTGCGCTCTGTCGCCTCATTCGCCGCTCAGGCGACTGGTCAACACATCGCCGACCACCGGGCCATGGTCCAGCTTGCCATCGCTGCCGCGTTGATACCTGATGCCGGCACGACACGCGGCAGGGTCCATCTCCCATACCCATCCATACAGGGCGCGCCCTGTCGCTGGTGGGGAGCGTAGCGGCATGTTCATGCGCAGGCCATCGTCCTGGCCGCGGTCCAGCGTGCACATGACGGTGCCGGCGCCGTCGTCTTCGGCGTCCGGGTCGATTTCGTCCACATGGGTGATGGTGGCGATGATCGGCTCGGCATTCACCTGTTGCTGCAACACGTTTGGAAGATCGGCAAGCGGTGGCGCGGCGCGCCCGCCGGATGGCTCCTGGACGAACGCATCGGTCAGCTTCACCTTGCGGAAGTAGTACTCGCTGCGTCCGAGTGTTTTCGAGCCATCCATGGCCGTGGCCATGTCTGCCAGTTCGTCGCTGCGCAGCAGGAACATGTCGGTACCCGAGCGCATCACCAGCAGTTGCGCATCGTTGGCATCGCTACCGCTCGAATCGCGGCGCAGGCGGATGTCCAGCGTGATGTATTGATCGCCCATCTCGGTGTGCGTCACCTCGAAGCGCCCCGAATACGCACGCACATCGCAGCGTGCAAGACTGCGATGGTCGATCTTCCAAAACAGCAGGCGATACTGCCCGTCGGGCTCCAGCGCCAGCATGCGATGCCAATCGATATACGAGGACAGATACAGGCCGTGCAGGTCGTCGCTCGCCCGTGGTTGCGGGAAGATGCCCTCGAACACGGAGCGCTGCTCTGCGGGCAATGCATCGGCATTGGTGGTGGGCACATCGGCCACCGGTGCCGGGCGGTCGACAGCGTCGCGCAGCCGGGTGTGCAGCGCCAACGCATCGACCTTGGTGACCCGCAGCATCTGCATCGAGAACAGCAACTGATCGATCTCATAGACCTCGCCCGCAGCGAGCGGGCCGCACTCCTTGCGCGCGGCGGCAAGCAGGGCCGATGGGATCAGGGAATCGCAAAATGCCGCATCGCAGAGGGACTTGTTGAAGAAGTCCTCCAGGTTCCAGCTCAGATCGCCGGTGGCCTTGGAGACCGGATCCACATAGACCACGTCTTCGTCGGTGGCGGTGAGCTTGCGGTAGTACAGCAGTGCGCCGAAGGGAGTGAGCGCGATCGGAATACGCTGCACCGCGTCAGGTGGCGAGACGATCCAGCGATCCAGCACCGGCTGCCAGTGCCGCGGGTCGATCAGCGCCAATTGCATGCGTCCATAGTGCCCCAGCCCTTTTTTGCGCCATAGCTCAAGCAGGCTGGCAGGCAGCACCGGCGCATATGCGGCAATCAGATCCGTTGCGGCAGGCTGCGTCTTGCCTGGCGGATGCGCCTTGAGGAAGCGGGACAGTGCCAAGCGGCGAAACCAGGACATCGGGCGGCCTCCAGTCGACGTTGCGTGGATTCGACACCCCGCAGCGGGCCGCATGGCCTTGCAGGGACATGCGAGAAGCGTAGTGCATCGCGCACGGGTCGCGTCGCCGCGTAGTCGGTGGCTGACCGAGTCGCGACGCACGTGCCGTGGGTGTCTTCGCCCAGGACGGGGGCCGGGCTGGCCCCACGCAGTGCCGGGCCTGGGCGACCCACTGGGCAACCGCTCGATTGCCGGCCTGCTTTCTGGGCCGCGCGGTGTCCTCCCCCTAGCCGGGTGTGGCCCGCGACGGACGCCCCCACGCAGGCACGACTTCTGGCAGAGGCACCCGGCCCACGTGGCCGGTAGCATCGCACGGTCGCGCCGACCGCATTGCGCGCTCCTTTCGTCCCGGAGAGTCTTCATGCCCACCACCCCGCTGCCACCGCGGCACCTGTTCATCGCCATCGCCCTGGCCGCCCTGCCGGCACTTGCCAGCGCGCAAGCCCCTGCCGTCACCGAGGCCGACTACGCGCGCGCCGAACGGCTGATCAGCTACGCCGCACAGCCGCTGGTCGACCATGCCCTCACCCGCATCGACTGGCTGGACGCCACGCACGTGGTGTATGTCGATCACGATGCCAAGGGCAACCGGCTGCTGCAGCTGGACACCAGCACCGGCAAGACCGCACCGCTCTTCAAACAGGCGGCGCTGGTCGCTTCGCTCAACACGCTGTTGAAGACCGGCGACAAGCCGCTCAAGGCCGACACCTTCGCACCGGTGGTCAAGCGCACCGCCGATGGTCGCTACCGCCTCACCGTGCGCGACACCGCCGTGGTCTGCGATGCGCGTGCGCGTTGCAGCAAGCTGTACGCCAAGGACAAAGCGGAACCGGGCGTGCTGTCGCCGGACAAGCGCAGCGAAGCCTTCATCCGCGACTGGAACCTGTGGGTGCGCGATCTTGCCAGTGGCCAGGAAACCCAGCTCACCCACGATGGCGTGGAGAACTTCGGTTACGCCACCGATAACGCCGGCTGGCAGCACACCGACAATGCCATCGTGGCGTGGTCGCCGGACTCCCGCAAGATCGCCACCTTCCAGCAGGACCAGCGCAAGACCGGCGACATGTACCTGGTCAGCACCAAGCTTGGCCATCCGGAGCTGCAGGCCTGGAAATATCCGCTGGCCGGCGACAAGGACGTGACCATGATCGAGCGCGTCATCATCGACGTGCCCACCCGCAGCGTGCTGCGCCTGAAAACACCGTCGGACCAACATCGCTCCACGCTGTGCGACGATGTGAGTTGCTCGCCCGGCTTGTGGGACGACGTGAAGTGGGCACCGGACAGCAAGACGCTGGCGTTCGCCTCCACCTCGCGCTTCCACAAGCAGACCTGGTTGCGCATTGCCTATGCCGGCACGGGCGCGGTGCGCACAGCCTTCGACGAAACCGTCAAGACCTATTACGAAAGCGGCCAAGTCGCCGCCAACTGGGCGTACCTGCCGGCCAGCAACGAGGCCGTGTGGTTCTCCGAACGCAGCGATTGGGGCCAGCTGTATCTCTACGATCTGGCCACCGGCAAGCCCAAGCGCGCCATCACCACCGGCGAAGGCAACGTCACCGAATTGTTGCGCGTGGACCCGGTCACGCGTACCGCATGGTTTGTCGGCGTCGGCCGCAGCGCAGGCGTGGACCCGTACTACCAGCAGCTGTGGAAAGTCAGCCTGGATGGCGGCGAGCCGGTGTTGCTCACGCCCGAACCGGCCAATCACAGCATCGCGCTGTCGCCCGATGGCGCACGCTTTGTCGACACCTATTCCACCTCGGTCACGCCGCCGGTCACGTTGCTGCGCGACGCCGGCGACGGCCGCACTGTGAGCGCGATGGCCACCGCCGATATCACGCGCCTCAAGGCGGCCGGCTGGGTACCGCCGGAACCGATCACGGTAAAGGCACGCGACGGCAAGACCACGCTGTACGGATTGATGTTCAAGCCCAGCAACTTCGACCCCACGCGCACGTATCCGGTCATCGACTACGTCTACCCGGGCCCGCAAACCGGCTCGGTGCGCGGGCGCAGCTTCCTGGCCGGCCACGGCGACAACCAGTCGCTGGCCGAACTGGGCTTCATCGTGGTCGCCATCGATGGCATGGGCACGCCGTGGCGCTCCAAGACCTTCCACGACACCTGGTACGCCGACATGGGCGACAACACCTTGCCCGACCAGGTCGCCGGCTTGAAGGAGCTGGGTCGGCGCTATCCCTGGATCGATCTGGATCGCGTCGGCATCTGGGGCCATTCCGGCGGCGGCAACGCCTCGACCGGCGCGATGCTGCGCTATCCGGATTTCTTCAAGGTCGCCTGGTCGGAAAGCGGCAACCACGACAATCGCGGCTACGAAGACGATTGGGCCGAGAAGTATCACGGCGAGCACATCGTCAACAAGGATGGCACTTCCAACTACGACGATCAGGCCAACGCCAACCACGCCAGCAAACTCAAGGGCCGGCTGATGCTGGTGCACGGTACCCTGGACGACAACGTGCCGCCGTACCTCACCTTGCTGGTGGCCGATGCCTTGATCAAGGCCAACAAGGACTTCGACATGCTGATGCTGCCCAACGCCAAGCACGGCTACGGCGATCTCACCCCGTACGTCACCCGCCGTCGCTGGGATTACTTCGTGCAGTACCTGCTCGGTGCGACCCCGCCGGCGCAGTACCAGATGAAGCCGATGCCGGCCAATTGAGCGGCGTGCAGGGTGCGGCGGCCGATGCTGCGCCATGTCCGTGGCTAATGCGTCACCGCGCCAAGTTGCCGGACCACACGTGTCATCCGGGCAGACCCGGATGACACGGCGGCCACAGGCTTGGCCGTGCTGCCACTCGCTTGTCTACTCAAAAACGCCAGCACGCGCGTGGGTTCCCCGCGTCGATGCGGCTCGGTGTAGAACCCGTGGCCCTTCTTGGGGAAGTACAGAGATTCCGCCGGCACGCCGGCACCCTTGAGTGCCCGCCCCACCCATTTGGTGTGTTCGATCGGCGTGCTCCTCCTTGCCACCGGCCGCAAGAAACACCGGCAGCTTGATCCGCTTGGCCAGCGTCACCGGCCAACGTGCTGGAAGGATGCTGTGCGCGCCGAGCGCGCAATGGATCAGTGCGCAGGTTGTCGCTGGCCCAGCAAGCCAATACGCCGGAACCACATCTCCAGCGGCACCGGTCACCAGCGGTGGCAACGCCGCCAGCAGACTCAACACCCATGCCCACCACGGCCAGCGCAACCGCAAGGCGGCAATCAGACTGACCGCGACATAGAACAGGAACGCCGCGCCATGCAGGCGCCCCAACACCCAGACCACAAGCTCGGTGCTGTGCAGCCAGTACTTCAGAAACATGCCGACTAAGAGCAGCTACCAAAGCTACTGCGCAGCCGCCAGGCGGGCGCGGCCGGTGCTCGGAATCGGCATGTACCACTCGTACACTGCGGTTCCTGCGCGCCGTCCGCGCCCACCTGACGGCTGCTCGCTACGTTTTGTTAGCAGCTCTAATAATCCGGCCCAGGTCAGCCCTTCGAAAAATGCAGCCAACGCAAACAGCCGGCCGATCGGCGACAACGCAGAAGACACACGCATACAACACTCCAGACGGACAGGGTTGCCGCGACGCGATGGCGACGGCGACGCCCGCTGGCATGGCCAGTCTACAGCCCGCATCAGCAAAACCCAGGCCCAAGGACTGGCAAGCACCTGCATGTCGGTGCTCGATGTGGGTGACGACAAGCGGACCACGCGTCGGTTGGCGCCCCAAGCCCACATGCAAGCGATAATGTCGGCCCCTTTGTCATGAAGCCTCGCATCATGCGCATCGCACCGCTGTTGTTACTGCTCATCGCCCTACTGCCCGCCACGGCGCTGGCTCTGAAGGTGCACGATGGCTATCTGCTGTTCGTCACCGCGGCGCGCACCGGCCTCAGTGGCGCCATCGACGATGCAACTGGCGTACAGGGCCAACCCAGTTTCGACCATGTCGCGCTGGTGGCGCATGCAGGCGATGCGGCAGTGGTCCTGCACGCCGACGAGCACGGCTCGCGCGAGCAACCACTGCAGGCATTCATCGACGAGGCCACCGCCAAGCAGCGGCAGATCGTCGTGTACCGGCTGGGCCGCGCGCATCGCCCTGCGATTCCCGATGCCATCGCCCAGGCACGGCGCATGCTCGGCAAGCCGTATAACGATACTTACGTGCAGAACGACAACAGCTATTACTGCTCGGATTTCATCGAGCGCGCCTTCCGCGCGCATCACGTGTTTGCCCTGCAACCGATGAACTTCAAGAACCTGCAGACCGGCAAGATCTCACCGTACTGGATCGATTTCTACCGCAGCAAGGGCATGCCCGTGCCACAAGACATGCCAGGCACCAACCCGAACGACATCGCCAAGACACCTGCGTTAAGTGCGATCGGGCGGCTGAACTGAAGGCTCTGTGCCGATCTTGTTGCTCGGTGCGGATCACCTCGCCTGTTGAGCAGCCCGAACATGTTTCCGGCGACATCCTGGGCAGCCCGTCGGATTGGCATGGCGAACATGCCATCGCGGCGCAGGAAAAACCTTTGCCGCCGCGCATGGCGATTTGCCGGCCCCGGTGTGCATGCACATCGGCGAGTACGAACAAGCACGCTATCGCCAGACGAAGACAGCGTCATCGACACCAGAACATGGCGCATGCGTTGCGGGCGCGTGGCGATCCGTCGTTGCATCTCACGCTTGAGATTTCCACGATGAGGATCACCGGAACATCGGGCCACTTGGCATCACCCACGGCTTGAAGGTGCTACTCGGGCGCAAGGCGGCCGACCTGGGCGGGCGCTGACGCAAGGCGTACCGCCTGGAGATTGAAGCGCCAAGGCGATGGCATGCAGCTCAGAGGTGAGCCACCAACACCACACGTTGCTGCGGCAGCGTGTTGCCCGCGGCAGCCACCGGCATGCGAGCACAACCGATGCGCGGCGTGCACAACATCTTGCCAACTCCCACACACGCCCCGCCCTAGTCTGCGCAGATCGACAACAGCGTGCCACGCGCAGGCATCTCGCCTGCGATGGTCGAGCACATGCAGAGGTGCACATGGCTTTGATCCACTCCATCCTGATGAGCGCCGTTGCCGGCATGCGCTCGATGACGCCGCTGGCCGCCGTCGCCAATGCTGCACGCACCGGCAAGCTGCCTGCCGACAATGGCGCGCCCGCCTTGCTCGCCAATCCACTGGCGTCGGCCGGCATGCTGGCATTGGCTGGCGGCGAGCTGGCCGGCGACAAGATGAAGACCGCTCCCGACCGCATCGTGCTGCCTGGCATGATCGCCCGCATTGCCACCGGTGTGATCGTCGGCACGGCATTGGCGCCGCGCCAACAACGTGGCATCGCTGCGCTACTTGGCGCGACGACCGCGGTTGCCGCCGCTTATCTCACCTTCAATGCGCGGATGCACGCGATCGAGCGCTATGGCCAAACCAGCACCGGCGTCGTCGAAGACGCGATCACGGTGGGTGCGGCGACGCTGATCATGCGCGATGCGGCCAAGCGATAACGCATCTCCATTGGCTCACGCGCGGTGCCTAACGGCCTGCCACTGGTTGCGCAGGCCATGGCCGCACAGCGCTTGGGCGCCATCTTGAGCGCGCGGGTCACCAACCAGCCAGCGATGCCTGCGACAAACTGCGCCACACGCCACGTTCACGCCGGGCGATAGATCGCACACAGCTTGTTTCCATCGGGGTCGCGCACGTAGGCCAACCACGTCGGACCCATGCTGCTCTCACGCAGACCGGGCGGTTTTTCGATGGAGATGCCGCCGGCAGCGACCGCGCTGTCGTGGAAGTGCTGCACTTGTTCCGGCGAGTCGCACTTGAAGCCAACCGTTGCACCGTTGCCCGGGCTGGCGGGTTCGTCGTTGATCGGCTCGCTCACACAAAAGGTGCTGCCCGCATGCCGGTAGAACAGGCGCGTATGCCCACTCGCTGCCTGATTGACGAACGGCGCAGGCGCACCGAAGACGCCTCCCAGCAATGCATCGTAGAACGCTCGCGCACGCGCGATATCGTTCGTTCCTACCACGACATGATTGAGCATGACGTCGCCCTATTGATTGCGTGGGTGCGCAGCATACGCCACTGCACCGGCCGCGCCATGTCGACCATGCGCATCAGCCACCACGCCCATGAGGCGCATCCAGATCCAGTCGCGGCCCCCTCGGGACGATACCGGTGGGGTTGATGGTGTCGTGGCTCTGGTAGTAATGACCCTTGATGTGCTGGAAGTTCACGGTGTCGGCATTGCCCGGCATCTGG
The DNA here is from genome assembly GCF_041475645.2 of Xanthomonas sp. NCPPB 3569. Taxonomy (NCBI): domain Bacteria; kingdom Pseudomonadati; phylum Pseudomonadota; class Gammaproteobacteria; order Lysobacterales; family Lysobacteraceae; genus Xanthomonas; species Xanthomonas sp. NCPPB 3569. The sequence continues at coordinate 805,927 of NZ_CM192969.1, read as the reverse complement.
TAGAGCTCGCGCAAGAATCCAGACAGCTGCGGGTAGTCGGCAATGCGCCGCAGATTGCATTTGAAGTGCCCGACGTACACCGCGTCGAACCGCACCAGCGTGGTGAACAGGCGCCAATCGGCTTCGGTGAGCCGGTCGCCGCAAAGATAGCGTTGTGTGCGCAAACGCGCCTCCAGCCAGTCCAGGCTTTCGAACAACGGCACCACCGCCTCTTCATAGGCCGCCTGGGTGGTCGCAAAGCCCGCCTTGTAGACGCCATTATTGACGGTGTCATAGACACGCGCGTTCACCGCATCGATCTGCGCGCGCAGCGGCTGCGGGTAAAAATCGCCCTCTGCGGCGCCAATCTGGTCGAAGGCGCTGTTGAACATGCGGATGATGTCGGCCGACTCGTTGCTGACCACGGTCTTGCGTTCGCGGTCCCACAATACCGGCACCGTGACCCGGCCCGAGTAATGCGGGTCGGCCTTGAGGTACACCTCGTACAGATACCGCGCGTGATGCTCCGTGTCGCCGACGACGCCCGGCCCATCGGCGAAGGTCCAGCCGTTCTCGCGCATCAGCCAGTGCACGATGGACACATCGATCATCGACTCCAGCCCTTTCAGGCGCCGGAAGATCAGCGTGCGATGCGCCCACGGGCAGGCAAGCGACACATACAGGTGGTAACGCCCCGGAGCGGCCTGGAACCCGCCCTGGCCATGCGGACCGGCGCTGCCATCGCGCGTGACCCAATTGCGAAACTGCGACTGCGAGCGCTCGAACCGGCCCTCGCTCTTGCTGGTGTCGTACCATCTGTCTTGCCATTGTCCATCGACCAACAGACCCATCGTGTTTTCTCCCGCCGCGACACGCGCAGGTGACCGTAGCCCACCGATGTTGCAGGCTGCGTGAGCAGCGATGGGGTGCGAGCATGGCAGGCGATCACCGTGCAAGAGTGCAGGCAGACATCACCCTGCGCTTGCGCCTGGGGCAGGCAAACGACGCACCTATCTTGCAATCACCGCAGTTCCCGACGGCACCATGTAGCACGCTTGCGCTTTCTTGCAGGCCTCGACATTGAGCTCGGCGATCTGGCTGGCCAGGTATTGCTCCGGCGTCAGCCCCATGCGGTTGCGATACGCGTTATCTGCGTCGGCCTTGGCTTCTTGCTCCTGCTCTCGCTGCCGCTCTGCGGTGGTCGCTTCCACCAGGGTCTTGACCCGCTGCTGCTGCGCGGCAGTGAGATTCATCTGTTGCAACACATCCGGATTCGGGCGTGCGCGGCCCAGGGTGATGTTCTGGATCTGGATCGGCAGGCCTTGCTCCTTGACCAAGGCGCTGACATTTTGCGTCACCGAATCGTCGATCTTCCTGGCGGTGTCGGGGTCGCTCATCATCTTGGTCATGTCGTAGCGCTTGACCTGGTCGCGCACGATGGACGCGTACTGGCTGGCAACATTGTTCTTGAACCAATCCTGCCCGAACCTGGACAACAACAGCGCCGGCGCAGTAATCCTGTATTGGATCTGGGTGGAAAAGTCCAACAGGATGTTGTCGCTGGAGGAAAAATCGTCGAACGCCACCTGCACGGTCTGCGGCGTCACGTCCACATAGGTGGCCGACGTGGTCAGCCACGTGTAAGTGCGCCCTGGGTCGCGCACATCGTCCAGGCGGATGCCGCCCTTGCCGAAAAGCATGGGCTTATCCACCAACACGGCCTGCTGCCCCGGATCGGGCGACACAACGGTGCACGCACACAGCAAGCCGGCCAGCGCGATGGCCAGCATGGAAGTCTTCATCGATGTCCCCTTGAAAGCCCGGGCGGCAATCCGCGCCGGTGTGGCGGGAGATTACCCAAACATTCGGCCAGTCGCATCCTCCGCGCAGCTTGAGGGACGTTCACCGACAGCCCGTCGCTCAAGCAGCGCCCAAGAGCGCCAGCCAAGCGCGCGCCAGCAGCCTGGCTGACCCGCTCAGCCGCCCGGATTGGCGCCAAGCGCCCACAATCGGCGAAAATGCCCGCCTGCCGACGTCCCGGCCAGCGGCCATGCGCAGCGGCGCCCTGCCCGCCCGCTCCTGTCATCGTCTTCGCCTGCTGGCTGCCGCCATCCTGTCTCCGCTGCCAGCCGCCCATTCCGGATCTGCCTTGAACACCAACGTCCCACCCGTGCCCAACGACGAGCTGCCCCTGACCGACCGCCTGCGCGCGGCCCTGGACGTGCTGGAGGCCATCGACGCCGACCGCAGCGTGCTGGATACCCTGCCCGAAGCCGACCGCGTGCGGCTGCATCAAGTGGTGGCCAAGGTCTATCACCCCGAGCCGAAGGCGCGGCGTCAGTTGCTCAAGCAGCGCGAGCGCGAGCGCCACCAGGAAAAGGTGCGCAAGGCCGAAGCGCTGCTGGAACAACGCGGTATCCGCGCGCTACGACGCAAGCCGGTGTTCAGCACGCCGAACTATTTCCCGCCGCATGCCGCCGGCCTGCACGATGCCCACAACGGCGAAAACGCTACTGCCGCGCCGGAGCCCACGCATTCGCCCGAGCTGCGCCATTGCTACGTGTGCAAGCAGAAGTTCACCGAGCTGCATCACTTCTACGACCAGATGTGCCGCACCTGTGCGGAGCTGAATTTCTTCAAGCGCACCGAAACCGCCGACCTGCGCGGGCGCGTCGCCTTGCTGACCGGCGGGCGCGTCAAGATCGGGTACCAGGCGGGTTTGAAGCTGCTGCGTGCCGGTGCCGAGTTGATCGTCACCACGCGCTTTCCGCGCGATTCGGCCGCGCGCTATGCGCAGGAGCCGGACTTCGCGCAGTGGGGTCATCGCCTGCAGGTATTCGGGTTGGACCTGCGCCATACCCCCAGCGTGGAAGCGTTCTGCAATGAACTGCTGGCCACACGCGAACGGCTGGACTTCATCATCAACAACGCCTGCCAGACCGTGCGTCGCCCGCCGCAGTTCTACGCCCACATGATGGCCGGCGAAACCGCCGCATTGCACGAATTGCCGGAGACCGTGCGCAATCTTGTCGGCCAGTACGAAGGCCTGCGCACTCCTGAGTTGCTCCGCGATGCCTCGGCCACCGCGTTGCCCGCGGTGCATGGCCGTGGGCTCGACAGCGCCGACGGCCTCACCCGTGCCGCCGAACTCTCGCAGATCGCGTTGCTGGACGACGAGCTGGTAGGCCAACAGCATCTGTTTCCTGATGGGCGCCTGGATCAGGACCTGCAGCAGGTCGATCTGCGCGGCCGCAATTCCTGGCGGCTGCTGATGGCCGAAGTGCCGTCGGTGGAGCTGTTGGAAACGCAGCTGGTCAACGCCATCGCGCCCTTCATCATCAATGCGCGGCTCAAGCCGCTGATGCTGCGCACGCCCGAACGCGACAAGCACATCGTCAACGTCTCGGCGATGGAAGGCCAGTTCTACCGCAATTTCAAGACCACGCGCCACCCGCACACCAACATGGCCAAGGCCGCGCTGAACATGATGACGCGCACCTCGGCAGCCGACTACCAGAACGACGGCATCCATATGAACAGTGTGGACACCGGCTGGGTCACCGACGAAGACCCCGCGGAAATCGCCGCGCTCAAAGTCCAGCAGGAACGCTTTCATCCACCGCTGGATATCGTCGACGGCGCCGCGCGCATCGTCGACCCGATCATCCACGGCTTCAACACCGGCGAACATGTGTGGGGCCAGTTCTTGAAGGATTACGCACCAACCGATTGGTGATTTGCACCCGGATCCAACCAATACTGCGTCAATGCGATGCGGCGCCGATTACACCTGCGTATCGGCTGCGGCATGCATCGGCTGCAGCCTATCGCCGATCCGCATCCTTGATGGCTTGCGCGCGCGCAAGCGTGTTGGTCAACGCAAGAACCTCCGGTAATTCGTGCCGAAAGGCATCTACGTGCCCGGTTCGCACCACACCTTCCACGTTTGACTGGTCGAAGATCGGGCGGCCTTCCATGTAGAAGCCATCGCGGCCCTGCACGACGAAGTGGAAGCACGATTGCCACCGTGGATCGGGACGGCCCGACAGCTCCACACTGACGTTGCTAGTCGCGCGCCCGCTATCGCCCGAGGTGACGGTCACGGTGCGCGCCGTGATCTGGTTCGCGATATTCATGCAGGCAATGATCGGCGGTCGGCCGTCGCCGCGCTGTGATCCAAGCGCCCGCGGGTGCGTTCACCAGCACGCAACCAGGCGCCCTTCACGCCATCACGACACACCACTGAAGCCGCCAATGCAGCAGCTTAAACCGATGACGGTGGTCGGCAGCATGCGCCCGACCAGCGATGGAGTACACGGGCGCCAGAGACGGACTTACATGCACTCGCGAAACGCTTCGGGCCGGCGAAGTCGTTTATCGATTGTCGGGAGCCGCTACGATATTGCCCAGTGTCGCTGACCCGCCAAGGACGTTGCCCATGTCGCAGCATGCGATCGAGGATGTGATCGAACGCGCCATCCACCTGGTCGATCGTAATGCACAGGACGCCGCGCAGCAGTCCGCGCTCATCCACGCCTTGCTTCACCTGCAGGCGCGCTACGACACCGGCCTGACCTGGTTGCGCATGCACGAGGTGTTGCTGCGCCACGGCGTGCTGGTGCGCACGCCGGTGGAGGCCATCGACGATGCAGCGCTGCGCGCCCAAGCGAGGGCTGCCAAGACATCGTGCTGGTTGGGGAGCGATCGTGGCACGGGCTATCTGCACCTGGAAAAAGACGCACCTGCGCTCTACCAGCAGACGGCAACCGGCCACGCCATGCCGGTCTCCGCCTTGTTCCGTGACGTGCTGACGCTTGCCGATCAGGCCGACGATGGCGAGTTGTTCACCGACCTCTATGGCCTGCTGGTCAACGGCTGGCTCGACGCCACATTCACCGCCGGGGACGGCCTGTCGCCGTCGCTGGACGGCTTGGTGGCCTGCGACGACCTGCAGGCGATCCGGGGCCTTGCCGCGCGGCGTGGACTCAAGCGCCGGCGTGGCGTGCCGGAGGATCTCGCACTGCCTCGCCCAAGCGACAGCCAGGCGCCTGGCGAGATCGAGCAAGACGCCGGCTTGCGCTTCTTCCTGCAGCCCAAGCGCACGCCCACCGCCTTGCTGGCCGCACGCGAAAAGACCCGCCGCCAGCTGGCACGCGTGCATGAACTGATCCCGATGCTGGTGGAGCAGCGTTTGAGCGCCGCGCTGCAGCAGGCAGGTTGGCTGGCAGTCGCCGAGCAACCCCAATGCCAATGGTGCTGGACCCGCGACCGCGACGGCAGCCGCCAGTGTCTGTGGGCCACCCACGACGCGACGTACGGTGAGTTGATCGTCCAGGCAGGCCTGCAGCACGCACGGCTGCTGGACTGGCAACAACGTACGGCCACCACACAGCTGCACGATCTGCATGTGTACGATCGCGCCGCACCGCTGCTTGGCAACCACACGCTCAACCCCGGGGACGTCGGCAACCAAGGCGGCTGGAGACTGGACCCCACTCACAGCGATGCGCAGCTGAGCAATGCCCTCGACCGCCTGGCCGCCGCCCTTCCCACCCTGGATGCGCGCTACTTCGATGCGATCGCGCAGCAGTTGTCCGGGCCGTTTTTCGATCACGACCTGGATATGGTCATGCGCATGATGGAGGAAGGCGACAGCACCGGCGCAATCGCCCAGGATGTGCTGCTTGCCAGTCCCGACAGCACATTATTGGCGTTCGTGTTCCACCATCTGGAACATGGGGACGACGCCGCTGTAGCAGCGGTGGTCGAGCGCCTGCGCGCACGCAATGACGCGCGCACACGTCTAAATGCCTGGCATCGCGGGCATCTAATCCCATTCCTTCAGCAATGGGATCAGGGGCAGCGCGATATGCCGATGCCGCCAGTGCAGCACGTCCTGCTGCTCAATCACCTGCGCGCACGCGAATCCGTTTGAGCGCGGTCGCCGCCATGCTGGGGCTTGGCACCGTTCCTTTCAAGATAGCCGAACATCTCCGCGGCCCGAACACATCCAGCAGCTGGAAGCCTTCGAACACCAGCATGCATAGCGTCAGTTGCGCTGCATCGAAGGCCACCTTGGCGCGCCGTGCGCTTGCAGGACGCGCATCGTTGCCCGTTGCGCCAGCGCAGATCATGGCCGCACTACCCAGCAGTGCGGTGCGTAGCACCAAACGGCGCGAATGGCTGGCATGGGCCTGTTTCGGTTCGTTAGACATGGCAGTTCCTCTGTGGGGGGCCAAGCGTGCGTTGGCGTCGCATGGATGAGGCCGCACTGCACCGCAAGCGTTGCGATGATGCGCGGGCCACTGTCTGCACCGCCGCGCAGTGCGCGGTGAGGCCGCCTCGCATCGGCGTTGCGGCCGCCGAGCATGCGCCACGCGCACACGTTGACGCGCGCACGACCTACTTCAACGGTTGCTTCTCCAATCAGCGCCGCAGGACAGGCAAACAAGGCTCCGGATCATCACCACAACCGGCCGCTTGCTGCGCTATGTCTCGCTCGGCCTCGTCAAGCGCTTGGGGGCCGCCCCGAACATGCGCTTGAACGCATGGCCGAACGCGCTCGGCGACTGGTAGCCGACGCGCTCGGCAACGCGGGCGATATCCAGAGCGGTTTCAGCAAGCAGCCTGTGCGCCAACAGCATGCGCCACTGCGTCAGGTAGTGGAGCGGCGCCTGCCCGACCTTCTGCGAAAAGCGCGACGAAAACGCCGAGCGCGACATGCCCACGCGCAAGGCCAGTCCGGCCACTGTCCACGCGTGAGCGACATCGCCGTGCATCAGCGCGAGTGCGGCACCGATGTGGCGATCGCCAAGTGCGCCAATCCAGCTTGTGTGCGCCTGTCTATGCGCGTGCATGTAGGCGCGAATGGCTTCCACCACCAGCACTTCGGAAAGACACGACGCGACCCGAGCGCTACCCATCCGATGCCGGCCCATTTCCGCATCGAGCAGATCCAGTGCCGTGCGCACGGCCAAGGCGGATGGCGAGACACTCTGGATCTTCATGAGTCGCGGCAGCGCATCGATCAGAAAGCCACTGTTCTCGCCGCTGAAGAGAATGCCCGCACCAAGCAGCACGGTGTCGTCGCCATCGCCCAGGCGCAGGCTCTGCTGTCCGGCATAACGCGAGACGCCATCGACAGGCGCGCGTTGCGGATCGCTCGCGACAACGTAGGGCGTATTACCGATCAGCAGCACATCGCCTTCGACAACGCGCGTGGGCGCCCGCCGTGGAAGACGGATCCAACATTCTCCGCGTACCACCGCGACCAGCTTGAGCCGATGCTTTTCCGGAAACGACAGCGCCCAATCGCCACGCGCTTCCAGGCGGTTGAGTCCGGCGCTCCTGGCGCCCAACGCAGCCAGAACCTGCGAGAGCGGGTCATCCTTGGACGATTGCGACGAAATCATGGCTGCCAAAGCATAATGCATCCAAGCCGCAGCGCTACCGTAGGTGGCATATCCACACCATGGAGCACGCAATGACGATCGAAAACAAGGTCGTGGTCATCACCGGCGCCGGTAGCGGCATGGGCCGGGCCACGGCACTTCACCTGGCCGCACTCGGCGCCAAGGTGGTCCTTGGAGCACGCCGCGAGGCGCGCATTGCCGAGGTCGCCAGGCAAATCACCCTATCCGGCGGACAGGCGGTCTACCGGCCAACCGACGTCACTGTGCACGAGGAAGTCCTGGCCTTGGCGGACCTGGCCTGCTCGCAGTTCGGGCGGCTCGACGTCATGGTCAACAATGCCGGCATCAGCCCACTGTCTCGATTCGATGCCCTGCAAGTGGAAGCATGGAACGCGATGATCGATGTCAATCTGCGCGGCGTACTCCACGGCATTGCTGCCGCGCTGCCGATCTTTGGACGCCAGCAAAGCGGCCATGTCATCAACGTGGTCTCGACAGCAGGGTTACGCATCGTGCCGACGATGGGCGTCTATGCGGCGACCAAGAACGCGGTCAGAACCATCAGCGAGGCCCTGCGCCAGGAATCCGGGCCGCACATCCGCGTCACCGAGATCTCGCCCGGCATGGTGCAATCGGAGTTGCTGGACACCGTGAGCGACCCGGCGCTGCGTCAAACCCTGCAGGCGCAGTCTGAGGCGAGCGGCATGCCCGCAGAAGCCATCGCGCGCGCCATCGCCTATGCGATCGATCAGCCAGCTGATGTCGAGATCGGCAGCCTGGTCATCCGCCCAACGGCGCAAACCTAGGGAAGGTCTGAACAACGCGATCGGAGGATGTGGTAAGCCATATCGGTCGCGGTGACCGCGCTCAGATCCTCGGTTTTTCGCCGTTTTTGGCGCTTTTTCGGGGTATCGTCCCGATTACGGGCGCACCTACCCCGCGGCGGTAATGAACTCTTTGCGCTTCAGCCACAGATTCGACAGCGCAAACAGCATCAGCATCTGTGCGGTGTTCTTCGCCAAACCGCGATAGCGCACCTTGACGTAGCCAAACTGGCGCTTGATCACCCGAAACGGGTGTTCCACCTTTGCACGCAGGCTGGCTTTTGTGTGCTCCCAGCGCTTGGCCAACTTCAGTTCGCGCTTGTTCTTAATCTGCTTCAGCTTCGAGGGCTTCTCCGCGATCAGGTAGCGCAGTTTGCGCTTGCGCTTCATCTCCTCGCGTTTCTCAAGCCCGGTGTAGCCGCTGTCCGCGCACAGCGTGTCCTCCTTGCCGTGCAGCAGCTTGTGCGCTTGTGTGATATCGGCCACGTTGGCCGCCGTGCACTCCACGTGGTGCACCAGCCCGGAGTCATCGTCCACCCCGATGTGCGCCTTCATCCCGAAGTAGTACTGGTTGCCCTTCTTGGTTTGGTGCATCTCCGGATCGCGCTCGCCATCCTTGTTCTTGGTCGAGCTGGGCGCAGCGATGATCGTGGCGTCCACGATCGTCCCGCCGCGCAAGCTCTGCCCCTTGCGCGACAGGTGCGCGTTGACCCGATTGAACAGCTTGCGCGCCAAATCGTGCTGCTCCAACAGATGGCGGAAGTTGAGAATCGTCGTCTCGTCCGGCACCTCATCCAGCCCGCCGATCTTGGCGAAACGGCGCATCGACACCGTGTCGTACAGCGCTTCTTCCGCCGATGGATCGCTCAGTGCATACCACTGCTGCAAAAAGTGGATGCGCAGCATGGTCTCCAGCCGATACGGCTGTCGCCCCGGCTGCCCCGACTTCGGGTAGTGCGGCTCGATCAGCGCCAGCAGGTCCTTCCACGGCACGACCTGGTCCATCTCGGCCAAGAACACCTCACGCCGCGTCCGCTTGCGCTTGCCGTTGTACTCCGCGTCGCCGAAGGTCAGCTGCATCGAAATCGTCTACTCGGGTCGTTGATCGATTGTGGCAGATCACGATGGATTGTTCAGAGTTTCCTTAGGGAGGATGAGGCGACGATCCCTAACGATCAGCCTGTCGAGTTCATCAGGCACTCCTTGTGGCGATACGAGAATGTCGTAGGTTGGAGAGATGGAAATCAAGCCACGGTCGAAGAGCCAGTGGGCAGTTCCTGTGAGCGCGATGCCGTTACGCACCGTGTCCGGGCCATTCGCTTCCACAGGGCGAATATGTGCAGCCTGCACTTCTGGCCTGCCGCCTCCGTTGATTAGCCTCAGGCCAGTGACCGAGCAAGTGTTCTCGTAGGCAATCCTGACATGTCTGCGAAAGGCCACATCTCGGAATGTCCTGTTTGTCAGTCGTTGCACAACGCTTCTCTCTGCATAGAGAGGGGCTTCGTGCTCACTGATCCGGTGCCCTATGGAGTCGATAGCAGAGTCCTGACGCTCCCACGATTCGATCGGGGCGGACATGCCTAGCCTGACAATTGCATCGAACTCTTCGGGGCTGATGCCGCGTACGGACCTTCCGAATGCCCCCTTGTTTGTTGACCCATCTTCCTTCTTCAGCATCGCTTCGTAGTAGTGGCCGTTCTGAGAGAATGGAACTGCACGATCAAATTCTATGAACTCCCCCAGCCGAGCATAGAAGTAATCTTGGTGCATCGGGTCTGGATCGACTGAGAGCAACCGTGCGCAAGCAAAATACGCGCTGCGTCTAGTGGCGCTGTGAGGGCCAGAGGTCCGTCTCGGTTCGTAGTAAATAATCAGATCGCCAAGCGCTGCGTTGACCGCGCGAAGGTAGGTTGAAGGGAAGTGATAGCGCTCCTCAATCCTGTCGTCATATGCAGAACTCTCGGACGCAGTGAAAACGGCATGGGTCATAGTCATCCTCGCTGTGCACCAGGTTAGCAAGTTGATGCTCGAAGATGTGGAGCCAGTTCAAAGCTTCTTTCTTGGCCGCTTGTTTTAGTGGTTGACAAGCTTTCTTTGCCAGATGCGGTAATCCCCCCACAGGTTAGCTGACGCCAGAAGTGGAATTTTCTCGTACCCTTTTCCGAGGAGGTTCCATGAAGACATCCCGCTTCACCGACAGCCAGATCATTGCCGTCCTCAAGCAGGCCGAGGCCGGCACGCCCGTGCCGGAGTTGTGCCGGGAACACGGCATCAGCTCGGCGACGTTCTACAAGTGGCGCAGCAAGTTCGGCGGCATGGACGCATCGCTGATGTCCCAGCTCAGGGAGCTGCAGGACGAGAACCGGCGCCTGAAGAAGATGTACGCCGATGCCCAGCTCAGCGCCGACCTGCTGAAGGAGGCGATGGCAAAAAAATGGTGAGGCCATCTCAACGCCGGGAGATGGCCCGATGGGCCGTAGATGGTGGCCACACGAACATCCGGCATGCCTGCCGGACCTTTGCGGTGAGCGAGACCTGCTTTCGCTATCAAGCCAAGGCCAGCGAGGAGAACGCCCGGATTGCCGATTGGCTGGTGCGGTTGACCACAACCTATCGTGATTGGGGGTTCGGCCTGTGCTTTCTGCACCTGCGCAACGTGAAGGGCTTTGGCTGGAATCACAAGCGGGTGTACCGCATCTATCGGGAGCTGGAGTTGAACCTGCGGATCAAGCCGAAGAAGCGGCTGGTGCGCGAGCGGCCAGAGCCGTTGGCGGTGCCGGAGACGATCAACCAGGTCTGGTCGATGGATTTCATGCACGACCAGCTGGCCGACGGCCGCAGCTTCCGGTTGTTCAATGTGCTCGATGACTTCAACCGTGAGGGTCTGGGCATCGAGGTCGACTTATCGCTGCCATCGGCCCGGGTGATCCGCTCGTTGGAACAGATCATTGACTGGCGCGGCAAGCCAAACGCCATTCGCTGCGACAACGGCCCGGAGTACATCAGCGGCGCGCTGCTAGCTTGGGCACAGCAGCGCGGGATTCGGATCGAGCACATCCAGCCAGGCAAGCCGCAGCAGAATGCCTATGTCGAACGTTACAACCGCACCGTCCGCTACGCCTGGCTGGCCACAACGTTGTTCGACACCATCGAGCAGGTTCAGGACAAGGCCACGCGCTGGCTATGGACGTACAACCATGAGCGCCCCAACATGGCGCTCGGCGGTATCACGCCAGCAATGAAATTGGCGATGGCCGCCTAGCTCCACTTTTGGCGAACGCTCAAAGCGGGGGGATTACCATGCAAGCTCCCCAACAAGGAGCGTCGAAACTCCGTACATAGCGGTACCCACCTCCGTCAAACCGGTGGGTTTTTTGTGCCTGCATCGCGCAGGGACAAGCCGATGCAATGCCTGCGTCGGGAGGGCGGCTAATACAGCACCCGCAAGGGGAATACGCCGGCCGGCTCTCTCCGTTTTCGAACCTCCCGGCATCCCGTCGCCGTTGGCGGCGGTTCTTGGGTTGTTCCAGGAACGCGTTGCCATGTCTACCGCACCATCCCTGCCGGCATCTGTGCCGTTTGATTTATTGCCAGCATCCGCTCACCACTTGCGTTGGGATATCGCCGAAGTGCTGCGCCGGCTGGCCGCAGGCGCAGCTTTTGAGCAGGCGAGTGATGATCCCGCGCATCCGCTGAGTCGCCAACTCGATGTGTTGCCGCACACCTTACGCCGCCGGGTCGCACGCAGGGCCGTGGCGCTGCAGCAGCGCGTCGCCGCATCCACCAGCGACTACGCGGAGGCGCCATGACACGTCGCCGCCCACCCACGGTATCTGCCAGCGCACGGCCCACCCCCACGCGTACGCGCCCCGCGCAGCCAAAGCGGGTGCAGTGGGTTGTGGTGGAACCCGACCGCACCAAGCTGCGACCGATGCTGCCGCCCGACCCGGACGCCTCCCCGCAAGGCCCCGGCACGCTACGCGACCCCCGCCGCGCCCGCCGCCCGCGCCAATGCACCGTCAGCTACACCCATTACCCCGGCGCCCACGACCACGCCGGCGACCAGCACGTGCCCCACGTCCGCCTCAGCGGCCTATGGTTGGAACAACTGGGCTTTGCCATCGGCACCAAGCTGCGCATCACCGCCAGCGAAGGGCAGTTGTTGATGGAGGTGTTAGCGCCGGTGGAGGTGCCGCTGCAGCCGCGCAGGGCGCGGCGCTAGATGTTGCCTACGCGGCATGCGAGGCAATTCGTCCACGGGGCATAAGATGCGTGCTGCGTAATAATGTATCTGCTCGATTAGTGGCTTAGGTATAGTGGTCACGCGCCCTCTATCAGGCTTGCGCGCCGACCATGACCACCGAGTAGAGGTAAGTATGCGGATGTTGACTGCGTTCCTTTCAGTTTCTCTTCTATTGCCTAGCTGCAGTGCGGTGTCGGCCACCAAGGTGCGGCACTCCATTGCATATCCCACAGAACTCCAGGGGATGTGGGATCTGGGGCCACAATCCTGCAAGCTACCCTTGAATCCTGATTCTGATTCGCCCATACGCATCGAGAAGACCCGGCTGCGTGGATACGAGCACGAGGAGGTTCCGGTAGCAATCAAGCTTGTTTCCACCGGCCCGCACGCCTGGGTTGTTTCCGCCAAGTCGGACATTGCGCCAGATATAAGAACTGATGACTTGTACATTTTGAAGGGCGATCATCTAGTGATTTCCGACGGTGAATCAGTCAAGCAGTATCGTCGGTGTAAATAATTGAACAAGGTTTTACATGATCAAGGAGAGACGTCATGGCAGATGAAGACGGGAATGTCGTTCAAGCTGCGCCGTACAGGCTGCAGCAGTTTCATAGCCCCAGGCTTGGCAATCAGCGTGTCGAAGATTTCGAGGGTTTGGTCACTCATCATCCCGGAGCAAATGCGCATGCTCAGGTGGTGGACGGCATTCCTGTCAATGTCGAAAACCCGCGTACCCGGTCTTACGGTGTGATTGGCGGGGAAATTCAGGAGCTGGAGACGCGTAGAACTGACGGCGGACCTTCCAGCGCTCTGGGCGCGGATCAGGTGCTATTGACCAAAGATTTTATGCTTGAAGATAGCCGGATCCCGCCAGGTGGCGCTAACGTCCGCGCCGTTGATGTGCCTTCGCCCGTTGCAGGCTATATAGCCCGTGTTGATGCCGACCGGTTTGGTGCAGTAGATATCTACGATCGCAAAGGCGGCGAATTGATCGCGCGCATCTTACATCTGGATCCAGTTGGCGTTTCGGTAGGAGACAGCGTGGAATACGGTCAGTCGCTCGGTACGCAGAGCAACAAGGGGCTGCCTAACGCCGGCAAGCATGTGCATATGGAGATGGATACACGTTACTACCAGCAATCCGAAAACTACATGGAAGACCTCGCGAGCGGGCGTCTATCGGTTGATGCCCAGACACGGATTGGTGGCATCGAGCCGAGGCCAATTGTGGACGACGGCACCATCCGCATTGGCGAATCGTCTGACATCGTGCGGCAGGTGCAGCGCACATTGAATGCAGAGGGATTCCGGGGCGCAGATAACCAGCTGCTTCAGGAGGATGGTGTGTACCGTCTGTCGATGCAGCCGGCTGTCATCAGCTACCAGCAGGCCCGTGGCCTCTCTCCGACGGGAGATATCGATTCCGCGACGTTGCAGCAAATCGCTCCGCGTATATTTCCACCGGAGCTCAATAGGGACGATCACGATGCAGCGCCGACCTATCGAAATATCCATGGTTCCGCGCCCACGCAAGATCCGCTTCATCGCCAGGCAGAAGAAGCCGTTCGCCGCCTTGAGCAAGGGCTCGGTCGAGAGTACGACGATAACAGCGCCCGCCTTGCAGCAAGCAGCGCGTATCTGGCGAAGGAAAACGGGCTATCGCGGATCGATCACGTCGTACTGAGCGAGAACACAAAATCCGTGCGACAGGGCGAAAACGTCTTCGTGGTGGAAGGCGCGTTGAGCGACCCCGCTCACAAGATGGCGCATATGAAACAAGCGACGCGATTGCACAGCCGGTTGAGCAATCCTTGGCACAATTGCAGTCGCTTGGAGAAACGCAGCGTCAACAGCAATCCCAGCAGCAGGAGCAGCAGCGCGAGCAATCGATCGCACCTCAACACCGCATGGTGTGAGGTTTATATGTCTGCCTGGCGTGGGGCTTCCACGCCTCCGCGAGCGGCGCGCTGTGCAAGGCAGGTACGCGGGCTACCAGGCGTGCCCAACGTTTTCGGGGGATGAAGACTACTTCGTGCTGGAAAGCGGGGCTCTGGTCCGTTATCAGAGGTTTGGTGCGGGTGAAAAACGAACTGTTGCCCTGCAGCCTGATAGCGAGGTGCAGCAGATTTCAGCCGAGACATGTACAGACGCGGAGAGCGGCTTTTGAGCACGCTCAGCACAGGATGCTGCACGGTTGGATCTTCAAGCCGCAAACGTTGCAAGAACAACGTCCATGCCAGTGCCGGAGTGCAGTAATGCCCACTAGGGAAACTCTGAACAATCCATCGTGATCTGCCACAATCGATCAACGACCCGAGTAGACGATTTCGATGCAGCTGACCTTCGGCGACGCGGAGTACAACGGCAAGCGCAAGCGGACGCGGCGTGAGGTGTTCTTGGCCGAGATGGACCAGGTCGTGCCGTGGAAGGACCTGCTGGCGCTGATCGAGCCGCACTACCCGAAGTCGGGGCAGCCGGGGCGACAGCCGTATCGGCTGGAGACCATGCTGCGCATCCACTTTTTGCAGCAGTGGTATGCACTGAGCGATCCATCGGCGGAAGAAGCGCTGTACGACACGGTGTCGATGCGCCGTTTCGCCAAGATCGGCGGGCTGGATGAGGTGCCGGACGAGACGACGATTCTCAACTTCCGCCATCTGTTGGAGCAGCACGATTTGGCGCGCAAGCTGTTCAATCGGGTCAACGCGCACCTGTCGCGCAAGGGGCAGAGCTTGCGCGGCGGGACGATCGTGGACGCCACGATCATCGCTGCGCCCAGCTCGACCAAGAACAAGGATGGCGAGCGCGATCCGGAGATGCACCAAACCAAGAAGGGCAACCAGTACTACTTCGGGATGAAGGCGCACATCGGGGTGGACGATGACTCCGGGCTGGTGCACCACGTGGAGTGCACGGCGGCCAACGTGGCCGATATCACACAAGCGCACAAGCTGCTGCACGGCAAGGAGGACACGCTGTGCGCGGACAGCGGCTACACCGGGCTTGAGAAACGCGAGGAGATGAAGCGCAAGCGCAAACTGCGCTACCTGATCGCGGAGAAGCCCTCGAAGCTGAAGCAGATTAAGGAAACTCTGAACAATCCATCGTGATCTGCCACAATCGATCAACGACCCGAGTAGACGATTTCGATGCAGCTGACCTTCGGCGACGCGGAGTACAACGGCAAGCGCAAGCGGACGCGGCGTGAGGTGTTCTTGGCCGAGATGGACCAGGTCGTGCCGTGGAAGGACCTGCTGGCGCTGATCGAGCCGCACTACCCGAAGTCGGGGCAGCCGGGGCGACAGCCGTATCGGCTGGAGACCATGCTGCGCATCCACTTTTTGCAGCAGTGGTATGCACTGAGCGATCCATCGGCGGAAGAAGCGCTGTACGACACGGTGTCGATGCGCCGTTTCGCCAAGATCGGCGGGCTGGATGAGGTGCCGGACGAGACGACGATTCTCAACTTCCGCCATCTGTTGGAGCAGCACGATTTGGCGCGCAAGCTGTTCAATCGGGTCAACGCGCACCTGTCGCGCAAGGGGCAGAGCTTGCGCGGCGGGACGATCGTGGACGCCACGATCATCGCTGCGCCCAGCTCGACCAAGAACAAGGATGGCGAGCGCGATCCGGAGATGCACCAAACCAAGAAGGGCAACCAGTACTACTTCGGGATGAAGGCGCACATCGGGGTGGACGATGACTCCGGGCTGGTGCACCACGTGGAGTGCACGGCGGCCAACGTGGCCGATATCACACAAGCGCACAAGCTGCTGCACGGCAAGGAGGACACGCTGTGCGCGGACAGCGGCTACACCGGGCTTGAGAAACGCGAGGAGATGAAGCGCAAGCGCAAACTGCGCTACCTGATCGCGGAGAAGCCCTCGAAGCTGAAGCAGATTAAGAACAAGCGCGAACTGAAGTTGGCCAAGCGCTGGGAGCACACAAAAGCCAGCCTGCGTGCAAAGGTGGAACACCCGTTTCGGGTGATCAAGCGCCAGTTTGGCTACGTCAAGGTGCGCTATCGCGGTTTGGCGAAGAACACCGCACAGATGCTGATGCTGTTTGCGCTGTCGAATCTGTGGCTGAAGCGCAAAGAGTTCATTACCGCCGCGGGGTAGGTGCGCCCGTAATCGGGACGATACCCCGAAAAAGCGCCAAAAACGGCGAAAAACCGAGGATCTGAGCGCGGTCACCGCGACCGATATGGCTTACCACATCCTCCGATCGCGTTGTTCAGACCTTCCTTAAGAACAAGCGCGAACTGAAGTTGGCCAAGCGCTGGGAGCACACAAAAGCCAGCCTGCGTGCAAAGGTGGAACACCCGTTTCGGGTGATCAAGCGCCAGTTTGGCTACGTCAAGGTGCGCTATCGCGGTTTGGCGAAGAACACCGCACAGATGCTGATGCTGTTTGCGCTGTCGAATCTGTGGCTGAAGCGCAAAGAGTTCATTACCGCCGCGGGGTAGGTGCGCCCGTAATCGGGACGATACCCCGAAAAAGCGCCAAAAACGGCGAAAAACCGAGGATCTGAGCGCGGTCACCGCGACCGATATGGCTTACCACATCCTCCGATCGCGTTGTTCAGACCTTCCCTAAGGATTTAGAACTGCGGCCACACCAAGCTTACCTGGAGTGGCACAGGCAAAATCGCTTCAAAATCTAGGGGTCTACGATAAACCGTATTCCCTGCAGCCGAAGGAAATCGATAGATATTGGCCGAAATTTCTAGCCCCCAATTTCCAACCACTCTGCAGCTCGACCAGCATCTTTCAGCTGATCGCCGTTGGTCAAACAGGTAATTGCGCCGATGGCAGCCAATGCAACGTAGACCCAAGCTACGACTGCGAACTGCTGAGCCAATTTTCCAGTAACAATCCAGTAGGCCAGAAAAAGTCCTGGGCAGCCCAGCAAGAAATACCCCACACTTAGCATCAGCACCTTGCGCTTTCGAGTGATCGCACTGATGTTCTTTGGATTACGCCAATGTACCTGCGATGTCGCCACGTCGAACGTAAAAAGGCTCCATCCGTCCGAGACGTCAAGTAGTGCTCTACCAGGATTCTGACTAACCATCAGCTTACGAATCAAAATTGTAGGCAGATATTTCCCAAACAGATGACGAACACTTACACATAGCCATAGGTCGCTGCGCCCTTCTATATCCTTGAACGCATCGAGAAAATCTTTTCGGTCTGCGCTCCGCGATCGGTGAAGACTGAACCCACCCTTCACTAGGATGCTTCCTAGCACAATTATTATAATCGGAACGGCTAACGATAGACCACCAGCCTGTATTAATTGCTTGATTACTGCATCCATTTCCTCAAAATCCCTATCAAGGATCCAGCTGTATCCCCCATCACGAAGAAGCCCGTCAGCACTTTACGCTAAACAGTCATCTGGGCGCTCCCAACAAGAAATCCCGTCACACATTCTAAAAACCCCTACTTGGCAGGCGGACGCTTAATTCTCTCGTATATATCCATTGATTCAACATCAATAAGATCCAGATTTTTCACCTTAAGGAAGGTCTGAACAACGCGATCGGAGGATGTGGTAAGCCATATCGGTCGCGGTGACCGCGCTCAGATCCTCGGTTTTTCGCCGTTTTTGGCGCTTTTTCGGGGTATCGTCCCGATTACGGGCGCACCTACCCCGCGGCGGTAATGAACTCTTTGCGCTTCAGCCACAGATTCGACAGCGCAAACAGCATCAGCATCTGTGCGGTGTTCTTCGCCAAACCGCGATAGCGCACCTTGACGTAGCCAAACTGGCGCTTGATCACCCGAAACGGGTGTTCCACCTTTGCACGCAGGCTGGCTTTTGTGTGCTCCCAGCGCTTGGCCAACTTCAGTTCGCGCTTGTTCTTAATCTGCTTCAGCTTCGAGGGCTTCTCCGCGATCAGGTAGCGCAGTTTGCGCTTGCGCTTCATCTCCTCGCGTTTCTCAAGCCCGGTGTAGCCGCTGTCCGCGCACAGCGTGTCCTCCTTGCCGTGCAGCAGCTTGTGCGCTTGTGTGATATCGGCCACGTTGGCCGCCGTGCACTCCACGTGGTGCACCAGCCCGGAGTCATCGTCCACCCCGATGTGCGCCTTCATCCCGAAGTAGTACTGGTTGCCCTTCTTGGTTTGGTGCATCTCCGGATCGCGCTCGCCATCCTTGTTCTTGGTCGAGCTGGGCGCAGCGATGATCGTGGCGTCCACGATCGTCCCGCCGCGCAAGCTCTGCCCCTTGCGCGACAGGTGCGCGTTGACCCGATTGAACAGCTTGCGCGCCAAATCGTGCTGCTCCAACAGATGGCGGAAGTTGAGAATCGTCGTCTCGTCCGGCACCTCATCCAGCCCGCCGATCTTGGCGAAACGGCGCATCGACACCGTGTCGTACAGCGCTTCTTCCGCCGATGGATCGCTCAGTGCATACCACTGCTGCAAAAAGTGGATGCGCAGCATGGTCTCCAGCCGATACGGCTGTCGCCCCGGCTGCCCCGACTTCGGGTAGTGCGGCTCGATCAGCGCCAGCAGGTCCTTCCACGGCACGACCTGGTCCATCTCGGCCAAGAACACCTCACGCCGCGTCCGCTTGCGCTTGCCGTTGTACTCCGCGTCGCCGAAGGTCAGCTGCATCGAAATCGTCTACTCGGGTCGTTGATCGATTGTGGCAGATCACGATGGATTGTTCAGAGTTTCCCTAAGCCATATGCATGCTTCAGCTCGGACCAGCGCAGTTTTCGAGAATGAGCAAAGTGCCTTCTCCGATAATGACTGACCCGTGAGGGCTGGACACTAGTAGAGGAAATTGCGCTGTGACTTCCTGTTTTCAAGGCATCAGAAACAATAACTGTACTCCGCCCTTATTTCCCCTTCACAATCGACTGAACTGTGAAGACAGAATAACAGCAGAGGAAAATGCACTCAGCCCCGCTCTTTTGTAAGCAAAATGCACTTTACCCCACTTCATACCGTATTGAACTATATATAGAAAGCATCTCTAATCGCCGGGTCATAGCCCTCCAATGCAGCCTTGACTACACGCTTTGTCTGCGTGATCTGCTCTGCCACCCACTCCTCCAACTCACGATCGTTTGGCAGAACAAATTCGGCGATACGGGCGGGCGTGAGCTTGCGACCATAGGAGAATCGCCACTTCTCTTCATGGAGACAAGCTGCTGCAATTACTAAATTCGCCTCACTCATCCCCTTCATCTTGGGGACCAATACTAGACAGTCATCATTCACCGCACATGGCTCGAACTGCACAAAGGCCTCACCGATTGAGCCTGTCTGCGCCACTGTAACGAACGGAGGCTTTAAGGTCCTCGAAAACTCTAACCAGCCGTAGCATCCGTTGTACGCCTCTGTTGGAGATATAACTAGCGTATCTCCATGCGCTATTCCTTCCCGACTGTGAAGCTCTTTCATCCCGTAAAAAATATCAAACATGGCGCCAATAGTGTTTGGCCCAGCCCCTTGAGAAACAGCCAAAGCGTTCTCTAGCTTCGCTTTTGACACCTGCTTCCTATAATCTGAAATTCCGATGACACCAGCCGCAATCTGCGAGCGCTGGTTTGCAACCTCCTTGGAATAACGAATATAAAAAGAAGCAAGCCGCCTAAGATGGACGTCGACCGCGTTTCGAACTTCGTCCTCACTTGGAGGAGCAGACTTGACGAATGCACCTGCTGCCCACTCCCCTTCACCTGCAACCCTACCAGAGCCCGAGAAGCCGGGAATATTTTTATAATTCAAAATGGCATCAAGTGCTTTATTGACATGGTTAGGTTCATTTTCACGCTCGACACGAATCCCCTTCCTTAGAGTAAGCCCGTCATGATGAAGACGCACGAACATCGGCGACTTTTTTGAATCGTGCCTTACACCCTTTTCCAACACAACAATCGAAGTTGTAGCAGATGCGTAAGGTTGAAAAAGCTCATCAGGCAACTGACAAACTGCCACCAAACGATTATTAGAAAGAATTTTTTTGCGCCAAGCGCCTTTACTTTTTTTAACGATAAGACTAGTCGGAAGAATTACTGCCAGTCGCCCTCTGTTATGTAGTCCATCTAGTGCGCGATCAACAAATCCTTCTGAGGGCGTGTCAGTCTTCTTGTGGGGAAAGGGCGGATTCATTAGAACTACATCAGCCTTGCCGACTGGATAGTCTTCTGCGGTGAAGCAATCCTCTTGATGAACTTGAGTAGAGCCATCCCCACGAAGGATCATGTTGGCGACACAAAGCGCCGCCGTGACGGGCTCCGTCTCAAAACCCCAAAGCTGCCTTTTTACAACCTTTACCATTTCACCGCGACTCAGCTCATGAACGCGCAGCAGTCGATCCATCGTAGCCACGAGAAAGCCACCCGAACCGCATGCCGGATCGAGTACAACATCATTCCTTCCTATTTCACAAAGATCAGCCATGAGCTGAGCAATATGCCGCGGCGTGAAATACTGCCCTATTGTATTTCCACCAGTGTATCGGAAGAAAGTTTCATATAATTGACCTAGATAGTCGTGCTCAGCAGTAAGCACACTGACGTTTAATTTTTCGAGAATCCGCGCAATTTCAACAGCTTTAGCTGCAAGCTTTGCGTTTGCCTCTTCAACTCGCAAACTTTTTCCAAGCTCAGGTTTGCCTGCTTTCAAAAAAGCTCTATTGCACTCAGCGTTTATATCGCCAAGGATGTGATCTTCATCACGTCGAATTTTTCCTTTCGAGCTTGCAAGCGCGAGCATGATCGCCGCGACAACTGCCGGGCGAAATTCATCTTTAATCTTAGCCTCGCGGAGATACCTATTTATTTCATCTGCTCGTTTTGCAAGTACTTCAGGAGGCGGAATGGTCGGCCGTAATTCCGAAGAGCCGTGTGGCGTCGCGACTCGATCCAAGTCAATGCGGTTAGGAATCCAAGAGATAGGCTTGTCGTTGTATGTAACGACATCCCACTTCTTCCCTGTCCACTTCGATACACGAAGCTCAAAGCTATCGTCAGAAGTCCCCGCCAAGCCGATGGAAAGAGGCGCATATCCGCCCTCAGTGAAGTTACTAGCGTAATTTTGGGCCTCAGCTAGTGCTTTAATAATTTCAGCACTGTACTTCTTAGCTTCTATCACGGCTAAAACCCGATTGGATGACTTGTCGACAAGGAGCGCCTCGGGATAACCACTAGCCCCACCCGTTTTACTTGCCTTGCGCAAGCGCTTCTCCAGCTCCGGAAAAGCACCGTATTCGTTTTGAAGCAGCAGATCGCCTATCGGGGGGCGCTTGATACTCCATCCTTGCGCGGCAAGCAATTCATGAAGAAGAAGTTCACTGCGACGCTCAGATGTACCCTTGGACTTGCTCATGTCTAACCTCAACATCCTAGATGCACAGTTGCTAGCTGCGCGAAACTTAAAGAATAGCTGCTGGCGTCCCTAGTGGCACGCTCTTGCAAACAAGCAAAGAACAGACGTACACACGTGTTGTCGCACCAGCTGCGATCGCTGCGAAATTATTTTTACGCTAGCTGAAGCGTACGAAGGGACGGATTCCTGGCTACCCCAAAATTGAAGGAAAGAAGCCGCCCTAGGGGCGGCTTGTTGGATATCCTAGGTTGGGGATACTAGCGAGCCAGTCTCCTTGATCGACTCAAAGCCTGAACCCATCACGTCAAACGGAGAAGGCTGTTACTCAAACCCCAACCGGATTAGCCTTCTCAGGATCAATCTTGTACTGCTTGATCGCCCGAGCCACATCCTTGCCGGTCATCTTCCCATCCTTCGCCAACGCCGCGATGGCGGCATGCACGATGTAGTACCGATCGACCTCGAAGAACCGACGCAGGTTTGCACGCGTATCCGAGCGACCAAACCCGTCGGTGCCCAGCACGGTGTAGTGCATCGGCACGAAGGCGCGGATCTGGTCGGCGAAGGCGCGCACGTAGTCGGTTGCGGCGATTGCCGGGCCCTGGCGGCCTTCCAGCAGCTGGGTGACGTAGGGCTTGCGCTGTTCGGCTTCCGGGTGCAGGCGGTTCCAGCGTTCCACGGCGTAGCCGTCGCGGCGGACTTCGTTGAGGCTGGGGCAGGACCAGATGTCGGCGGTGACGCCGAAGTCCTTGTCCAGCAGCTCGGCCGCGGCAATGGCTTCGCGCAGGATGGTGCCGCTGCCCAGCAGCTGCACGCGCAGCTCGCCCTTCTTGGGCTTGCCGGCGTCCTTGAGCAGGTACATGCCCTTGATGATGTCCTCGGCTGCGCCGTCCGGCATGCCGGGGTGGGCGTAGTTCTCGTTCATCAGGGTGATGTAGTAGTACTCGTCGATCTGGTCTTCCATCATCGCCTTCATGCCGTGCTGCATGATGACGGTGACTTCGAAGCCGAAGGTCGGGTCGTAGCTACGCACATTCGGGATGGAGCCGGCGATGACCTGGCTGAAGCCGTCTTCGTGTTGCAGGCCTTCGCCATTGAGCGTGGTGCGGCCGGCGGTGCCGCCGAGCAGGAAGCCACGCGTGCGCATGTCCGCTGCCTGCCAAGCGATGTCGCCCACGCGCTGGAAGCCGAACATGGAGTAGTAGATGTAGAACGGCAGCATCGGCACGTCGGACACCGAGTAGCTGGTGCCGGCGGCCATCCACGAGGCGATGGCGCCCGGCTCGCTGATGCCCTGCTGCAGCACCTGGCCGGTCTGGTCTTCGCGGTAGTACATCAGCTGGTCGGCATCGACCGGCTTGTACTTCTGGCCGAACGGGGCATAGATGCCGATCTGGCGGAACATGCCTTCCATGCCGAAGGTGCGCGCTTCATCGGCCACGATCGGCACGATGCGCGGACCCAGTTCCTTGTCGCGCAGGGCGATGTTGAGGCTCTGCACGAACGACATGGTGGTGGAATAGCTGCGCTCGCCGCTGTCCTTGAGCAGGCGCTCGAACTTGTCGAGCGTGGGCGCCACGAACGACTTGCTGGCCTTGGGACGGCGCGAGGGCAGGAAACCGCCGAGCGCGCTGCGGCGTTCTTTCAGGTACTGCACTTCCGGGGAATCGTCGCCGGGGTGGTAGAACGGCACCTGGCCGTCTTCCAGCTGGGCGTCGGTGACCGGGATGTTGAAGCGGTCGCGGAAGTGCTTGACCGCCGCATCGTCCAGTTTCTTGGTCTGGTGCGTCGGGTTGAGCGCTTCACCGGCCGAGCCCATGCCGTAGCCCTTGACCGTCTTGGCCAGGATCACGGTGGGCATGCCGGTGGTGTTCACGGCCTGGTGATAGGCGGCATACACCTTGTGCGGGTCGTGGCCGCCACGGTTCAGGCGCCAGATGTCGTCGTCGGACAGGCCGGCGACCATGGCCGCGGTTTCCGGGTACTTGCCGAAGAAATTGGCGCGGGTATAGGCGCCGCCGAAGGCCTTGCAGTTCTGGTATTCGCCGTCGACGGTTTCCATCATCAGCTTGCGCAGCACACCGTCGGTGTCCTTGGCCAGCAGGGCGTCCCAGTAGCCGCCCCAGAGCAGCTTGATGACGTTCCAGCCGCCGCCACGGAACACGCCTTCCAGTTCCTGGATGATCTTGCCGTTGCCGCGCACCGGGCCGTCCAGGCGCTGCAGGTTGCAGTTGACCACAAAGATCAGGTTGTCCAAGCCTTCGCGGCCGGCCAGCGCGATGGCGCCGAGGGTTTCTGGCTCATCAGACTCGCCGTCGCCGATGAAGCACCACACCTTGCGGTCGGACTTCTCGATGAGGCCGCGGTTTTCCAGGTAGCGCATGAACTGCGCCTGGTAGATGGCGGCCAGCGGGCCCAGACCCATCGACACGGTGGGGGTCTGCCAGAACTCGGGCATCAGCCACGGGTGCGGGTAGGAGGAGATGCCCTGGCCGTCCACTTCCATGCGGAAGTTGTCCAGCTGGGACTGGCTGATGCGGCCTTCCAGGAAGGCGCGGGCGTAGATGCCCGGGGCGCTATGGCCCTGGATGAACAGCAGATCGCCCGGATGGCTATCCGAAGGCGCGCGCCAGAAGTGGTTGAAGCCCACGTCATACAGCGTGGCGCTGGAAGCGAACGAGGCGATGTGGCCGCCCAGGTCGCCGGGCTTGCGGTTGGCGCGCACGACGGTGGCCATGGCGTTCCAGCGGATGATCGAGCGGATCTTCCACTCCAGCGCGGAATCGCCGGGATTCTTGGCCTCGTTGGCCGGTGCGATGGTGTTGACGTACTCGGTGGTGGGCGAGAACGGCAGGTAAGCGCCGGCGCGGCGGGTCTGTTCGACCATGCCTTCCAGCAGCTGATGGGCGCGCTCCGGGCCTTCAACGTCAATGACGGCCTTGATCGATTCGAGCCACTCCTGGGTCTCGAGCGGGTTCGGATCGTTGTGCAGCACTTCGTTCAACCAGTTCATTAGCGCTCCCGGGGGGACACACCCCGCGGGTGTGTCGACATCGTGAATTCGTGAACCCCCAAGTGTACCGCACGCACCTGTTGTCATTCCTCGCTACGGGTGCGTATGGAATGGGACGCTGTCGTGCGCCGAGTGGGGCATCGCCGCCGGCGGGAACGACGCTGCGGCGCAGCGGGTGCGGCCGGTGTACGACCAAAGGATGAGGGCCTACGCCGGCGATGAACGGCCGCTGCCGTGCCAGGTGGGCCGATGTGCATGGCCCCCATAGGAGCGCACCTGGGCGCGAGGGGCTTTCTCGGTAACGCCTGTCGCGCCCGGGTGCGCTCCTACGCAATGGCGGGTCTTTGGGTGCGGCTGGGTGCCGTCGCCAGAAAATCCCAGCGGCGGGCCGCCGCCGATGTAGGAGCGGACCTGGCCGCGAGGGGCTTTATCGGTGAAGCCTGTCGCGCCCGGGTGCGCTCCTACGCGATGGCGGGGTCTGTGGGTGCGGCTGGGTGCCGTCGCCAGCACATCCCAGCGGCGGGCGCCGCCGATGTAGGAGCGGACCTGGCCGCGGGGGGCTTTCTCGGTGAAGCCTGTCGCGCCCGGGTGCGCTCCTACGGGATGGCGTGGTCTCTGGGTGCGGCTGGGTGCCGTCGCCAGCACATCCCGGCGGCGGGCGCCGCCGATGTAGGAGCGGACCTGGGCGCGAGGGGCTTTCTCGGTAACGCCCTCGCGCCCGGGTGCGCTCCTACGGGATGGCGTGGCCTTTGGGTTCGTGCCAGGACATCTCCTGCGGTGGGCGCCGCCCCTTAGCAGCGTGCTTTCAGAACGCTTGCAGCGCTTCGGTCAGTTGGCCGTTGTTGTTGACCGCGCCCATGGTGTACCCCTGCCAGCCCGGGTAGGCGTTGGGCTCCCAATAGAACACGCCCAGGACGCGCGCGCCGATGCTGCTGCTGCGGCTGAGCAGGTTGCTGAGCATGGCGCGGGTGGTGGCCGCCTGCTGCCAATCCATGCCGACCTCGGAAATCACCACATCGCTGCCGTAGCGCGCAATCATGTCGCGCATGTTGGTGTCCAGACGGTTGTTGTAATCCTGCCAGCTGCCAACCGGCGGGTAATGCGACATGCCGATGACGTCCCACTTGCCGCCGGCCGAGCGCAGGTTGTCGAAGAACCAGCGGAAGTTGGCGTTGTCGTAGCCGTTGGCCAGATGCACGACGACCTTGGCGTTGGGATACACCGCCTTGGTGGCGTTGTAGCCGCTGTTGATGAACTGGCCCAGGGTGGCGAAGTTGGGCGTCTTGCCCTCGTTCCACAACATGCCGCTGTTGATCTCGTTGCCCACCTGCACCCAGGTGACGGTGATGCCGTTGTCCTTGAGGTATTTGAGGATGCCCTGGGTGTGGCTGTACACATCGGTGTTGAGCTGGGCAACGGAGTGGCCGGCCCATGCCGCCGGTTTGGTCTGCTTGCCCGGGTCGGCCCAGCTGTCGCTGTAGTGGAAGTCGATCATGATGCGCATGCCTTGCGCGGCGGCGCGCTTGGCCTTGTCCAGGGTGTCGCGGCCATCGTTCCAGCCGCCGGACGGGTTGACCCACACACGCGCAGGCGAATGGCGTTGCCGCCGACATCCTTGAACAGCTTGATGAAGTCGGTGGTGTTGCCGGCTGCATCGCGAAAGACCTGCGGCGGATTGTTGGCTGCCTGTTGGTTGAGCCAGCTGACGTCCGCGCCCTTGGCGATGCCTTGCGCGCCGACGCCGGTGCTGCACAGACACAGCAGCAGGATGAGCCATACACGGTGGTAGTGCCTGCACGAAATGGTCATGGAACGCTACCTTGATCGATGGATGTCGCGCCGGGTGGCGCCTTGCGTGATCCCCTGCCTTGCCTCGTGTGCGTGCGCGGGGTGGCCAGTGCCTGGCCGCGCATCGCTGCAAATCCGCGGCGATTCAAGCACGGCCGCACAGCCCGGTTGAGACCGCTATAGGTGGGAGGAGTTGTGGCATAGCTCGATGCAGGAAAACCTTGCGTTCGCACATGTCGTGCGGGCCAGTTGTTGTGCAGATGCAGCAGCAGCGATGCGCGTGACTGCGCGAACGTACGCAAAAACGCCGGGCAGGCCCGGCGTCTTGATGCAAGGTTCGATGGTGGCGATGTGCCGTCCGGGTGGCTTGGGGCACGGCCGCGGCGTGATGTGTCACTTCACACCCAAACGCGGCAGCGCCACGCCTCCCCACTCAGCCCATGGCGCGTGCGCCCTGCTGCTGTTGCTGAGTCTGCGCCTGTTGCTGTTCCAATGCCACCGACTGACGCGCCGCGTTTTCGGCAACGCGTTGGCTGCTTTGTTCCAGCGGCGTATTCATTGCCGTCATCGTGTCCACGCTCACGCGCAGCTGTGCCGGGTCGTCGACGCGGCCCTGCACGGCGAAGGTGCGTGCGGCATCCGGGCTCATCATCACCGCATCGATGCGCTGGCCACCGGCGGCGTGCATTTCCGATGCGAGCGAACCGGATAACTGCGCGCTGTGCTGGTCGGGCGTGCGCCCGGCACGTGCGTCCTGCGCATGCACGCCGCGCTGGGCATCCTGGAACAGGCCATTGCCCACGTGTCCCGGTTGATCGATCCGCAAGGAGGTGTGGCCGTTGCCGTGCTCGCGTGCGTCGCGTTTGGCCGGCTCGCCCGGCGCGAGCGGGCCGCGGATGGCGTCGATGGCGTCTTGGCCGAGGCCCCGCGCACTACGCGTGAGAATGGTGGTACCGGTGCGCAGCCCATCGATATCGCTGCGGTACTCGTCGATCATGCGTTTGTTCTGCCCGGCGAGCGGACGCGCGTTGGGATCCCTGAGCGCAGAGTGTTCGCCCAGAAAGTTGCCCAGCTTGTGCGCCCCGAGCGAGCCGCCGGCAGCCACCAGCGGGTAATCCGGAATCAGAAAGTTCGCCTTGCTATTGCTGTAGCCGGCACCACTCAAGGTGGCAATCTCATCGGGCTTGGCGTACATGCGTACCTGCCCGAAGTGCGGCGATGCCGCGCTGACCGGGTCCGATGCCATGACATGATTGATCACGCTATCGCCACCTTCCGGAATGCGATAACTCAGACTTGCCGCGCCATACGCGTTGAAGGTTTCGCCCTTGAGGTCGTAGTGGTGCGCAGACACCTGCGCAAGCGCGCCACCGAGCGAATGGCCGGTGACGGTGACTTCCGGTTGATGGCCGGTTCGCTTGCCGACATCCTTGGCGATGTCCATCGCATTCTTGGTCAGCGCAAGCGCATCTGCAGCCTGTGGATTGGTCCGCGAGGTGACCATGGTGGCATCGGTGAGCACGTCATTGACCGCGCCCTCGGTGCCTCGATGCGCAACCACGATTTCGCCACTGCTTTCGCGGCGGTAAACCGTGCCCTGGTAGCCATTGGATTGATTGTTGACATGATCGAGAACGGCATAACGCTCTCCCTCGATCGTGACGACTTCTTCGTGCCCCGGTGCACGCCGACCAACGGCGCGATCCTTGTAGGCATCCTCGGATAAACCGGCGTATTGCGGTGACGGGATACTCATGGCGCAACTTCCTTTGCAGCCAGCGTGATGGTGAAGAGATTATCGCGGATGTCAGGCTTGAACTGCTCCGGGCCGAGCTCGCCGGTATCCGGGAAACTCTTGGATTCCGAGCGCGGATAGCCGTCTTTCCAGTAGTACTTGGTGAGCGCCTGCTGCGCGGTCACCGTCTTGGCTTCGATAAACGACAAGAACCGCGTCTCTTCTTCGGCACCGGTGGCCTTGAGCAGCACGCTGGCGCCGCTGAATTCCCAATGGCAGACACCGCGACCGTAATAGTCTTCGTCCTGCATCAGATCCAGATACACCGTACCGCGGTATTCGGTGTCTGAAATCTTCTTGAGCGCCACATTTTCCTGACTGGTGATGCGGCCGGCAGTACCGGTTTCGGGCTGGATCTTGCCGCACTCCTGCTCGTTGCTGATATCGTATTGCGCCGCAGCCTCCACCAGGCCGAAGGCGCCAGGCGCCTTGTCCAGGGTGAGCGTCAGCGCGTAGGCCTGACGCGGGCTCGGATTCAACTTGGCAAGACCGCGGCCGCCGGCCTGGACGTCGGCTGCTGCAGTGGCCTCGGTGGCGGGGGAGTGGGTCTGGGTCATGCTGGTCTCCGGGGGGTGACAGGCCGTAAGCAAAAGGGCCAGCAGGCTGGGGGTCAACATCTGGCGCAAGGCCGGCCTCCGTGGCAGTGGGGCAGCCAATCTAGTCCGCTCGCATTCGGCCGGTCAATCGAGACCAGGTGAGGATGAGGCTGCCAGAAGAGTTGTGCGTGGCAGCAAAGCTGCCATCATCCAGCGCAGCTGCTCCCACCAAGAGTGCGCCATGCGCAACCGCCCGCGATCACTGCCGCAACACACATCGGTCGCCGCACGCATGCCCTGGCGCCGCAGCTTGCGCATGCGTGTGCTGCTGGCTGCCACCGCCGTGCTGGTGGCCTTGCTGGCAGTGCTGGGCACGGTGTTCTACCTGGGCGCGCGCGCCGAGCTGGTGGAGGCGGCGCGCACCGAGGTGGATGGTTTGACCGAACAGACTGCGCGCAGCCTGGCGGCCTTGCTCGATTCGGTGCAGGTGAGCGGGCGCACGCTGGCCGCCAGCAGTAGCGGCGTGGGGCTGCAACCGTTCAATCTGCGTGCGTTGCTGCTGGCCACGCTGACCGGCGACCCGGATATCGGAGCGGCGCGGCTGATCATTGCGCCACGCACGCAGAAGGCCCAAGACAGCGGGTTTGTGTGGTACGTGCACCGCAGCGGCACCCACGTCTTGGAAAAATCCGCGCTGGAACTGGGTTACGACTATCGCGCAATGCCCTGGTATCTGCGCACCCAGCGCGAGGGCCGCGCATGGTGATCCGAGCCCTACCTGGATGCCAACGGCGGCGGCCTGCACACCAGCTACAACCTGCCGCTGCGCCGGCCTGGCGATGCACCGGATACCGCGCCGGTCGGCATGGTGAGCGTGGATCTGCCGCTGCAGCATCTGCGCGAGATCATCGACCAGCTGCCGCGCGATATCGGCATCCAGACGATGCTTCTGTCGCCGGAAGGCCTGCTGGTCTTCAGCCCTGATCCGGCACTCAATCTGCGCCATTCGCTCACGGCCTACGTGGCCCGTTCGCGCCCGGATCTGCGGCCATTGCAGCGCGCCGTGGCGGCCGGCCAGCCGATTTCGTTTTCGCATACCGCGCCCGACGGCGAGCGCTTTCTGACCCATAGCGCGGCGGTGGGGCGCAGCGGCTGGACCTTCGTGTTGTCGGCGTCCGAAGGCTATGTGCTGGCCGGCCTGAACTGGCTGGCGGCGTGGGTGGCGCTGGCCGCGCTGCTGGGCGCGCTGGTGTGGTGGTGGTTGATGCGGCGGATCACGCGCAAGTTGACGCGGCCGATCGAAGAACTGACAGACACCGCCGAGCACTTCCGGCGCGGCGAATTCGAGTACCCGTTGCAGCACATCGAGCGCGACGACGAGGTCGGCGTGATGGCACGCGCCTTCGACAGCGCGCGCGATGCGATCCGCCACCACATCGCCGAGATTGGCGAGATGACCGCCGCGCGCGAACGCATGCACAGCGAGCTGCAGATTGCGCGCGAGATCCAGCAGGCGATGCTGCCTTCCGGGCGCACCTTCGACCGCGCCAGTTCGCATCTGGAAACCTGCGTATGGCTGGAACCGGCCAAGGCGGTGGGCGGCGATTTCTACCACTTCGTGGAAACCGAACCGGGCTTGCTGTGGTTCGTGGTGGGCGATGTCTCCGACAAGGGCGTGCCGGCGGCCTTGTTCATGGCGCGCGCGGTGAGCGTGCTGGAGATTGCTGCGCGCCGGTACACGCGCCCGGACGCGATCTTGATTGCCGCCTCCACGCGGTTGGCCGAGAACAACGAGACCTGCATGTTCGCCACCGTGCTATGCGGCCTGATCAACGTGGTGAGCGGCGACTACTGGCTGGCCAGCGCCGGGCACGAGCCGCCGTTGTTGATCGATATCGATGGCAAGGCGCGCCCGTTGCCGCTGGAAACCGGTGCGCCGCTGGGAATCGAGCCGCAGGAGTCCTACCCGGTGCTGCAGGGCCGCATGAGCGCCGGGCAGACCTTGCTGGGCTACACCGATGGCGTGACCGAGGCGATGGACGAGCGCGGCGCCAGCTACGGCTTGGAGCGGTTGCTGGCCGCACTGCACCCGCGCCGCAGCGCGGCGGCGCAGTGCAAGGCGGTGATCGCCAATATCGCCCGGTTCACCGGCAGCGCCGATCCATACGACGACATCACGCTGCTGGCGATCTGGCTGCGCCAGGAGCATGCTGGGCGGGTCGCACACGCTGGCCGGGACGCGCCCGGAAAGGCAACGACTGCATGAAGCTCGATTTGGCCATCGCGCCATCGCTGGCCCAACTGGCCGGCGCCAACGATGCGCTGGAACAGTCGCTCACGCTCGAGGGCCTGCACGCCGAGCGCATCGGCCAGGTGCGATTGATCGTGGAAGAGCTCGGCTGCAATGCGCTGACCCACGGCCAGTGCGCCGCACAGCCGCTGCGCTTGCAGCTGCAGCTGGACGCGCAGGCGCTGGTGTTGGAAATGCACGATGCCGGCAGCGCCTTCGACCCTTGCGCTGCGCCCATGCCCGAGGTGAGCGACGAGCTCGACGACCGCACCATCGGCGGGCTGGGGTTGTTTTTGGTCCATCAGTTCGCCGATCACATCGACTACCGCCGCGATGGTGCATATAACGTCGTGCGCGTCACCCTGCTGCACCCGTACGCCCCTGTCCCCGAGGCCCTGTCATGACCACCCTTGCCATCCAGATCGACCCGCCGCAAGACACCCGTCAACGCGTCATTCTGACCGGGCGGCTGGACACCCATACCTACCAGGACCTGGACGCGGCGCTGTCGCCGTTGCTGGGCACCCGCATCACCACGCTGGTGCTGGACCTGAGCGCACTGGAATACATTTCCAGCGCCGGCATCCGCTGCATCTTCAAGGCGCGCAAGGCGCTGGCCACGCGCCAGGGCAAGGTGCTGGTGAGCAACCCGCAACCGCAGATCCGCAAGGTCTTCGACATGGTCAAGGCGGTGCCGTTGAGCGACGTGTTCGCCTCCACCGAAGAGCTGGACGCGTACCTGGCCGCGATGCAGCGCAAGGTGATCGAACAAAGCGCGCAGAGCGATACGCCGATCGTGCCGCACTTCGCCGAAGCCTGAGCGCAGCTGTACTCGCGCCAGCGCTCACCGCCGTGTGGGCGCGGCAAGGCGCGGTGCGGCTTGTACCGCGCGCCGCACGGTGGCTGCAGGCCTTCCTTCGGAGCGGACGCCTGCGCGCACATGTGGGGACCTGTGTGCGCGGGTGCCGGCACCACCTTGGTTAGGCTATGACGCCCTGCCCCACGCGTTGCCATGCCTGCACTGATCATTTTCGATTTCGACGGCACGCTTGCCGATTCGTTTGGTTTTTTCCTGAGCACGCAGCGGCTGCTGGCCGAGCGACATGGCTTTCGCGCGGCACAAGCGCACGAGGTCGACGATGCCCGTCGACTCAGCACGCGCGAACTGCTCAAGGCATCGGGCCTGAGCGCCTGGCGCGTGCCATGGGTGGCAGCCGACTTCATCCGGCTCATGCGTGCCGCACCGCCGGTGGCGTTGTTTCCCGGCATTGCCCACACCGTGAGCGCGCTGCATGCCGGGGGCGCCCGGCTGGCCGTGGTGTCGTCCAACTCCGTGGAGAACGTGCAACGCGCGCTCGGCGCAGAGCTGAGCGCCAGGTTTGCCGTCATCGAGGGCGGCGCGCATCTGCTGGGCAAGCAACGCGCCTTGCGTCGTGTGCTGCATGCCACCGGGCACCCTGCGTCGCAAGCGGTCTACGTGGGCGACCAGGTCGCCGACTGGGAAGCCGCACAGGTCGTGGGCCTGCCGTTCGCCGCAGTGGCTTGGGGCTACGCGCATCCGGACGTGTTCGCCGGATTGGCCGGAACGCAGCTGATCGCGCGGGTGGAAGACCTGCTTGCGCTGGGGACGCGCTAGCACCAGGCGCGCCCTCGTCCGCCCTTCGGGCACCTTTTCCCACCGGTGGGAGAAGGACGTGACGACAGCTTGCGGCCGGCCGCTGGCCCGAGGTGTGCCAACGACGTGGTCCGCCCGTAGCGAGGGCTGCGCATCTGTCGGGCAGACGGCGTGGTTTCGCCGCGTGTTGCGCGCCACCGCAGATACCCCGGCACAGGCAATGCATGTGAGATCGGGTCGCCGATTGGGACGCGACCCATATGCCTGGCCTGCGCTTGGCTTGCTTGCTGTCGCTGTTGCATGCGCATTTGGCTGTATCCAAGTCGCGTTGAAGCGAGCCGAGTACCGTCGTCATGCATGGCCGAGGAGGCACCCTCCTCTGAGCGAAGCGAGTTTGGGCGCCGTGCTGCAGCTAACGCCGACCCGACCCGCAGACACCGGCCGACGCATCCACGTTGTATAGAGTCCGGTCTCCTCCGCGACACGACGATCCGCGACTGCCCATGACCGCACCGCCACCCTACCTGGTCACCCCCAAGCTGCAACGCGCCACCGACGCCGATGTGCAGATGCTTGCCGACTGGCTGGGCCATCCCCTGCCGACCGGCTACGCCGAATACGTGACCCGTTGGGGGGCCGGCACCTACGACAATCGCGTGATCGTGCGCCTGCCCGCCGAGATCATCGCCGAGACGCCGGCCGAACAGGCATTCGTGCGGGAATACTTCGATGAGTTCTGGGGCGAGGACCACACCTTGAGCCGCGACGAAGCGGCCCAGGGCGTGGCATTCGCGTACTCGCTCGACGGCGACAAGATCTTCTACAGCCACGCACGCCGCGCACTGTTCGTGCTGCCGCGCCAGGACGAACGCGTGTACTGGATGCCGCAGGGTTTGGCCGACCCGCTGGACTGGGGCGCTGCCGGCCCCGCCCTGCGCTCGGCCTTCGTCAGCTTCGATTCCGGCATCGATCGCGCCACTGTCGAATTGTTCACCGTGCAGGCGCTGATCGTGGATGCCGTCGCCGATGCCATCCTGCGATTCACACCGGCTGCCCATCGCATGGATGCGCCGTGGGGTGCCCTGCTCTATCTGCCCGACGTGTATGGCCGCGCGCAGCTCACCCAGGCGCACGGCGACCTGCGCGTTGGCGTACGGCTCGACTACGACACAGAACACTTGCCGCCGGTTGCCTCCATCGTCGCGGCCCTGGAAGCACTGGGCATGTTCGTGACGCAACGCACCGCGTGACGCATGTCTGGTGCTGACCGTGAAACTCTCAGGTGTTCGCCCGCCAGGCGAACACCTGTTCGACATCAAGCATCACGCGCATGCCACTCTCCGCGCGCGCCTCGCTCAGGCGTGGCTCCCTTGATCGGCCGTGTCAGTCCCCAGCTGCCGCACGTGATGCAGAGTGCAGCACTCCGCCCCGTTCAAGCAGACGACTACACTCCGCCCGAGCGCGGCAACGGCGCCGGTACATTCAACATGCCGCCTGACGCAACATACGCGGCCAAGGCCTGCCCCTGGCTGAGCAAATGCCCGTGCATGGTGCGCTCGGCGCCTTCGGCATCGCCACGTCGCACGCAGTCCATCAATTGGCGATGTTCGGCCAGCGATTGGGCCATGCGCCCGGGCGTGAGCAACTGACGGCCGCGGTGCATCTTCAAGATGCGGTGCAGATCGTGCGTCACACGGATCAACCACGGATTGCCGGCGTACTGCTGCACGGTTTCGTGGATCAGGTAATTGTTGCGGTAGTACTCGGCCACATCGCCGGCCGCCGATGCGGCTTCCATCGCCGCATGCAGCTCTTCCAGGCGCTGCACGCCGGCCGCGTCGATGCGCTTGACCGCATCGTGCGCGCAGCGGCCTTCCAGCATCGCCATCACCGGGAACAACTGGTTGAGGTCTTCCAGCGTCAGCCGGGTGACCCGGCTGCCGCGGCCGGCATCCAGCTGCACCAGGCCTTCGGCAGCGAGCAGCTTGAGACTTTCGCGCAGCGGCGTGCGGCTGATGCCGAGTTCCTCGGCCAGGGCCGGCTCGTCGATCCACTCGCCCGGCGGCAGCGCGTAATCGTAGATCTTCTGACGCAGGCGCTCGGCCACTTCCTCGTACAGCGGCACGCGCTTTTTGGAGGCGCGCGAATCAGGAGCGAGGGTCATGGTAGGCAGGCTGTCGGCATCGGGGCGGGGCGCCCATTCTACGTGGGCGCCCCGCTGCGCTGTGGCGTGTGGCCCGCATCACAGCCAGCCCGGCACCACGAAGACCAGCCACGCTGCCAGCGGCCCCAGCAACACCACCAGGCCGCTGTAGATCAGGAAGCGGCGGAACAGGCCGTCGCGTTCTTCCTTGGCCGCCGAGGCCACCACCAGCGCGCCGTTGGTGGAAAACGGGCTGACATCGACAATGGTGGAGGACACTGCCAGCGCGCAGATCACCCCGGCCGCACCCAACTGGCCCTGCATCAGGAATGGCACCGCCAACGGAATGGTGGCCCCCAGCACCGCTGCCGAAGAGGCGAATGCCGAGACGATACCGCCGACGTAGCAGACCAGCAGCGCGCCCAGCAGCGGCATGCCGATGTGCGAGACACCGGTACCGATGTAGTCCACCGCACCGGACTTTTCCAGCACGGCGATATAGGTCACCACGCCACTGATCAGCAGCACGGTAGACCAGCTGATGCCATCTACCGCGCCTTTCTGTGCGTTGGGCGAAATCAGCGCCAGTGCCACCGCGACCGTGATCGAGACCAGGCCGACGTTGAGGTTGTAGATCAACGCAGCAACGCCCAGGCCCAGCAGGCCGATCAAGGTGATCACGCGGTCGCGGGTGATCGATACCGCCTCCAATGCCAGCGGGTCGGTGGACAGGGTGCCGCCGCCCGGCGCCACCAGTGCACCGTGCCCTTCGATCGCAAAGCCGCGGTGCGACGCCTGGTCGCCGGCAACCGCAACGTACTGCGCATCGGCCAGCGACAGCTCCTGCCGACGCATCAACTTCAGTCCACCGAAGGCGCAGAAGCAGATGATCGCCATCATCAGGTTGAAGCCCAGGCTGGTGAGGAACACCGCCATCTCGCTGACGTCCAGCCCGGCTTTTTCGACCACCTTGTTGGTGATGCCGCCATACACGCTGATCGGCGAAAAACCGCCGCCCTGCGCACCGTGGATCACCAGCAACCCCATCATCAACGGATTGATGCGGTACTGCTTGGCAAAGCGCAGCGCCACCGGCCCGATGATGGCCACCGCTGCCGGCCCCAGCGCACCGAAGGCGGTCAGCAGCCCGGTAATGACGAACATCACCCACGGGATGGCGACGATGCGCCCCCGCACCGCACGCACCGCCCAATGCACCAGCAAATCGATGGTGCCGTTCTTCTGCGCGATGGCGAACAGATAGGTAATGCCGACCAGGGTCAGGAACAGGTCGCCAGGAAAGCCGGCCAGCACTTCCTTGCCCTCCAGCCCCACCCACACGCCGCCAATGATGAAGGCCAGCGCGAACGCCACCGCCCCCATGTTGATGGGCAATGCAGTGGCGACGATGAACATGATCACCAAGCCAAGAATCGTTGCAATTTGCGGGGTCATGCGCCCTCCCAGACACCTGATACGCGTACAGCACGGATGGCCGCCCGCCACCCTGGGGTCACACCGTGTGCAGCACCTGCCTGATCGTCATGCCGCGCGCTCGCACGCAGCCGCGACCCATTCGACAACACCGTGGGTGCTGTCGAATTCGTCCACCGAGCGCGCTTCGCACGCCGGCAGTAACTCGCGCGCCATCCGCGCCAATGCGCTGCCAGGACCGAGTTCGAGAAACACGCGTGCGCCGCGTTCGGCGGCTTGCACCAGCACGTCGTACCAGCGCACGGTCTGCGCGATCTGCCTGGACAACGTGTCGACCACCAGGGCGTGCGTGCCGACCGCACGTGCATCGATGCCTGCCAAGACGCGCAGCTTGGGGGCGAGAAGGTCTGCGCTTTCCAGCTCGATGGCAAAGCCTTCGGCGGCCGCGCTCAACCACGGCGTGTGCGCCGGCACGCTCACCGGCAGCAAGGTGACGCGCGCACCTTGTGCGCTGGCCGCCTCGCCAAGCGCCCGCAACGCAACGTGCGGGCCGCCGAGCACGGCGTGATCGTCGCCGTTGATGATCGCGAGCGCTGCGCCGTGCGCCTGGCACAGCGTTTCCAGGGCGCGCAAGGGCACACCGATCACCGCCATCAGCCCCGCCTGCTGCGGGCTGGCCGCATCCATCAGCCGGGCGCGCGTCGCTGCCAGCTGCAGGCAGGTGTCGGTGGACATGCTGCCGGCCACCGCATGTGCGGCAAGCTCGCCAACGCTATAACCGAGCACCAGCAGCGGCGTGGGAAGCTGCGTGCGCAGTGCCTGCCAATGCGCCAGCGTGCCGGCGCAGACCAGCGGTTGTGCGATGGCATTGGCGTAGCGGCCCGGATCTGCGGCCACTGTGTGTGGTGCGACGCCCAGCACACGCTGTGCGCTGGCCATGACGGCGGCTGCCGCAGGCGCATCGCCCAGTCGCGCGAACATCTCGGCGTGTTGGCCGCCTTGGCCAGGGCAGAGCACGGCCAGGCTCATGCGCTGGCCTGACCGAGTTCGCAGGAATGGCCTGCGCGTACGCTGGCGTGTTCCGTCGTGCGAGCGATGTGCCGGGAAACCTGGATGCGGCGATTGACTGGGGGGCACCATGCGAGGTTTGTTGCGACCGCAGGCGGGCCAGCAGTCGTTGTGGCTGCAAGCAAGACGCTGCGGCACTGCGTCTGCGCATGCACCATATGTTCTGCAGCCAGAGAGCGAGGACGGCTCATGCCAGCTCCTGCCGATGCAGGAACCATGCACAGGCCAGCAGATCCGCGCTGCCGCCAGGGCTCAGGCGACGGGCGACAAACTGCTGGCCGATGGCATGCAGCTGTGCGCGCCATTGCGGATGCGCAATGCCGCCGTCGGCAAGGAAGGCATTCGCCTGCGCCTTGGCAAATGCCAGGCCTTCCGCCCCGCCACGATGCAAAAGATTGAGATCGTCCACCTGGGCGATGAGCTGCATCAAGGTCTGCGCCAGCGCTGCCTCACGCGTGGCGCCACCGGCAAGCGCGGTCCGCAATGCAGGCAGGGCGATCTCACGCAGCACTGGATAGCCTGCCGCGGCTTGTTCGCGCACGCCGCCGATGCGGTACTGCGCACGCACGCGCTGGCCATGGCTGTGCGGGTTCAGCGGCGCAGCCTGCAATGCCTCGCGCCAGGCGCGTACGCCGTCGCACACGTGTTCTGCAGTGGGCCGCCGCCACTGCGCAGCCCACAGGCGCGCCGCCTGCGCAGTGAGCAGCCCCAGGCTGAAAATCGCACCGCGATGCGTATTGATGCCACGGGTCGCGCGCAACATCGCCGACTCGGCCCCGATGCCCAGCGCGCGGAGCCGCTCGAATGGCGCGTGGTCGATGCCGGCCTGGGCAATGGCGACAAAATAGCCACGCAAGGCGAACAGGCTGCGCATGAAGGTGGCGGCATCCATGTCGGTGTGGCTGCCGCTGTCGAACGGCGTTACCAAACCCGGCTTGGGCGCGCAGGCCAGCTCCGCGTGCAGGGCGCCCACTGCCAGACGACCGAGCCGGTAGGCAGCATCGCGTGGCGGTGCAGGCGCACTGGCAATCCAGGTTTGCTGCAGCTGTGCGTTCATGCCGCACTCCGGACCGGAAACAGCGCAGCACGCGGCAATAGCCGGCAATCCTGGTTGGATTTCACCAACACCTGTTGCGCGTTGCCGGCGTACTCGCGCCAGTTCACCGCGTGGTCACCGGGCAACAGCAGTTCGCCATCGGCACGCAGCCCGTGGTGCTGCTCCCAGCGCTGCAGCAGCGTGACCACCACGTGCGCGTGCTCGGGAGTGTGGATGGGCCACAGCAGGTCCAGATCCGATTGCGCATGCACATAGGTCAGCCCGGTCAGGGCTTGCCAGGCGAAGCTGCCGAACACACGCGGGTGCAATGCGTGCACCTGCGCGTGCGCGAGCAGGGCCTGCAGTGCCGGCTGCAGCGCGACAGGCGCATGCGGCATCACCGCATCCAGTGCCAGGGGCGCGGTGCAGCGTGCGATCTCGGTCGCGTGTGCGTGCAGGGCCAGGCGCTGCTTGCCTTCGCTGGGCGGCAGCGGCACGCCAAGCCGAACGGTGTCGGGTGCCTGACTGCCATCGCCACGCGCCACCACCGCGGGCAGGCCGGCCGCGAACCACTGCTGCAACCGTGGCTGCGCGCCAGGCGTGAGGGCCTGCCACTGCGCATCCTCGCGCAACCACACCAGGGCGTGGCGGCCAGCCATGCTCAGGCCTCGCCCGCTGCCACGGCGGCAGCGACATCGCGCGCCAGGGTACGGCCACCACGTTGCGCGCCGAGCGCGCGGCGTTGGTCGCCATCGGTGGGCGCGGCCAATGCATCGAGCAGTGCCTGCGCCAGGTCGCCCTCCCACAGCGATTCCACCGCGCCCATGCGTACGTAGTTTTCCACGCCCGGCGCAAACACCGGCGAGCTCTTGCTCAATGCCTGCAAGGTGTCGACCGATTGCTTGGTCACGCGCGCCATCGCGCGCAGATCCATGACCCGGATCTGTGCATCGGGCAGTGCATGGATATGGTCGGCCATCAGCCCGAACGACAGGAATCCACCGCTGACCGATTCGCCATAGACCAGCGTGATCAGCCGCGCGCCGCGCCTGCGTGCCAACTCCAGTACGCGTGCCAGGTGGGCGAAATAGCCGTTGATGCTGAGGAGTTCATCGCGCCGTGCCAGCCGCTGCCCGGCGGTGTCGGCCAGCATCACGATCGGGCGCTGCGGGTAGGCGCGCGTGCTTGCCAAGACGGTGGCCGCCAAGGCCAAGGCGTGGTCGACACCCACTTCGAGCTTGTTGGCGGTGCCGATCACGGTGACCTCGCCAGCGGCAGTGGTTGCGCTG
Organism: Xanthomonas sp. NCPPB 3569; assembly: GCF_041475645.2. NCBI lineage: Bacteria > Pseudomonadati > Pseudomonadota > Gammaproteobacteria > Lysobacterales > Lysobacteraceae > Xanthomonas > Xanthomonas sp. NCPPB 3569. The sequence goes on along the minus strand of NZ_CM192969.1, from coordinate 766,114 downwards.
CCGGTCAGCACATCGTCGTTACGCGCGATGGCGTGACCGAGCGGAAACAGCTGGTCGAGCAAGCGGCTCAGTTCCATGGGAGGCTCCGGTCTGCGGTTGCGGCAAGGAAGGCCTCGGTGTCCAGCAGCGGCAGGCGCTGCGCATCGACGATGCCCTGGCGCTTCCAGATTTCCAGCCCGTCGCGGCAATCGCCGTATGCATCGATGCGCGCTGCCAGCTGCTGCTGCGCATGCTCCAACGCCTGCAATGCGGCCTCGCCGGTCGCCTCGGTGAGTGCATCGAGCGTGGCCAACGCTGCATCGGCGAATGCATCGATGCGATCGGCCACCAACGTGTGGGCTTCGCCAATCAGGTAGCGGTGTTTGCCGCCGGTGACGCGCCACACCAGGGCACGGTCGCGCGCGTCGAACTCCTCCACCCCACGCACGGTTTCGATCACGTCCGGGCCGGACAACGACAAGCGGCCTTCTTCAGACATGATCACTGCGCTGCAGCAGCGCGCCACGATGCCCATGCCGCCGAATGCACCGTTGCCGCTGCCGATCAAGGCCAGCACCGGCACACCGGCGGCACGCGCACCCATGGTGGCACGCATGATTTCGGAGATGGCGATGAGCCCGGCGTTGGCTTCATGCAGACGCACGCCGCCGGTGTCCAACAGCAACAGCACCGCTGCCGGCTGCGTGGTTGCGGCGCGCTCCAGCAGGCCAGTGAGCTTGGCGCCATGCACTTCGCCCACGCCGCCGCCCATGAAGGCGCCTTGCTGCGCCGCGATCAACACATTGCGCCCGCGCAATGTGCCTTCGCCCACCACGATGCCGTCATCGAAGGCGCCGGGTGTTTCCAGTTGTGCCAGGTGCGGGCTGATCAAGCGACGCCGCGGGCCAACGAATTCGCGAAAGCTGCCGGCATCCAGCACGCCATCGATGCGCTCGCGCGCATCGGCCTCGTAATAGCTGCGCTCGGCCATGGGAATGGTGGTGCTCATACATATCTCCCGACAACACACGTAGGAGCGCACCTGGGCGCAACTGAAGCGTTACCGGGAAAGCCCTTCGCGCCCTGGTGCGCTCCTACGGGATTGCTGCGGTCGGCACTATCGACAATGGTGCTCCCGACGACGCGCGTAGGAGCGCACCTGGGCGCGACCGGGGCATGACTGGGAATGCCCTTCGCGCCCTGGTGCGCTCCTACGGAATAGCTGCGGCGGCTCATGCAACCTCTCCCTGCAGCACATCCAGCGCTTGTTCCAGGCGCAGGCTCACCACCGCCGGCGTGGCGCCGACATCGTTGATGCTGATGCGCACATCGCGCAGTGGATGACGTGCGGCGAAATCGTCCAGCACTGCCTGCCAGATCGCGCCAAAGCCACGTGCGGCGGTGAGGATCTCGATTTCCATGGCACCGTCGAGCGGCACGCGCTCGACCAGGACTTCCAGATTGCCGGAGGCCACGACACCGACCAACGCGTGTTCCAGCCCGGCGCGTGCACCGCGCTGGCCATCAAAGCGATATCGCAGGGTTTCCATGCTGTGCCCTTACCAATTACGAAAACGTTTCGGCGGGTCGTACAAGCCGCCGGACCAGCGCACCAGGTCCTTGACCGTGCGCGCTGCCAACAAATCGCGCGTGGCATCGCGCGGGCGAATGCCCAAATCGTCCGGCCGCCTGATGACGCCGCGGTCGCGCAGGTTCTCGACCATGCGCTTGTCGCGCCCCAGGCCCACTGCGGTATAGCCGGACACGCCACGGATGGCCTGTTCGCGTTCCTCCGGCGTGCGGCACAACAACAGGTTGGCGATGCCCTCTTCGGTGAGTACATGGCTGACATCGTCGCCGTAGATCATCACCGGCGGCAGCGGCATGTCGGCGCGCTCTGCCAATTCCCAGGCGTCGAGTTTGTCCACGAATGCCGGCGCCATGTGTTCGCGGAAGGTCTTCACCATCTGCACCACCAGCTTGCGCCCACGCGGCATCTCGCCCGGCATTGCCGCTTCGCGCCCGGCCTTGAGCCAGGCGGCGCTGGCGTGCCGGCGACCGCGCGCATCCGAACCCATGTTGGGCGCGCCGCCGAAACCGGCAATGCGGTCGCGCGTGGCGGTGGAACTGTTGCCCTGCAAATCGATCTGCAACGTGGAGCCGATGAACATGTCGCAGGCATACAGCCCGGCGGTCTGCGACAGCGCGCGGTTGGAGCGCATGCTGCCGTCGGCGCCGGTAAAGAAGACGTCCGGGCGTGCGGCGATGTATTGCTCCATGCCCAGCTCGGAACCGAACGAGTGCACCGACTGCACGAAACCCGATTCGATCGCGGGGATCAGCGCCGGATGCGGATTGAGCGCCCAATGCCGGCAGATCTTGCCCTTCAACCCCAGGGATTCGGCATAGGTCGGCAATAGCAGTTCGATGGCGGCAGTATCGAAACCGATGCCGTGATTGAGCCGGTCCACGCCGTATTCGGCATAGATGCCCTTGATGGCCATCATCGCCATCAACACCTGGATCTCGGAGATCTGCGCCGGGTCGCGGGTGAACAGCGGTTCGATGTAATTGGGCTTGGGCGCCTGAGTCACGAAATCCACCCAATCGGCGGGAATATCCACGCGCGGCAGGGTGTCGAGGATTTCGTTGACCTGCGCGATCACGATACCGCCCTTGAACGCGGTGGCTTCCACGATCACCGGCGTGTCTTCGGTGTTGGGGCCGGTATAGAGATTGCCGTGGCGATCGGCCGCCTGCGCGGTGACCAGTGCGATGCGCGGGGTCAGGTCGATGAAGTAGCGGCCGAACAATTCCAGATAGGTGTGGATGGCACCGATTTCGATACGACCTTCACCGACCAGCCCGGCCAGGCGCGCTGCCTGCGGGCCGGAAAACGAAAAATCCAGGCGCTTGGCGATGCCGCGTTCGAAGACGTCCAGATGCGCGGCCAGCGATAGCACCGATTGCACCATGTGCAGGTCATGCACGCGGGCCGGATCCACCTCGGTGAGGCAACGTGCCAGGAAATCGGCCTGCTTCTGGTTGTTGCCTTCCAGGCACACGCGGTCGCCGGGCTCGATCACCGCTTCCAGCAGCGCCACCACATCGTCGGCAGCCACCACGCGGCCCTGCGGCGCCAGCGCGGCGGCCCGCTGCAAGCGCTGACGCCGGCTTTCGGCCTGGGTGTCCCACTGTCGACTCATGCCTCTGCCTCGCCGGGGGCAAGCCCGTAATGTCAAAGTAATTACATCGTAATTATGGAATCCTTGCATGTCTAGACGCGTTGCAGCATCCGGGTCTCGCCTGAGAGGCGATTAGCCATCCAAGAGTCGGGCGCTTGTGCATCAGCGCACTTCGATATATCGTTTCTCCATGCTTCGATATATCGAATGAAAAAGCTCCCTCCCTTCAGTCCATCGGCCGATCTCGATGCTGCGCCTGCCCGTGGTCGCAGTGACGGCGCGCGCGTGCGTCCGCTTGAGCACGGCGATCTGCGCCTGCTGCTGCTGGCGCTGATTGCCGATCGCCCGTGCCATGGCTATGAGCTGATGCGGCAGATCGCCGCCCTCTTCAAGGGGCTATACACACCCAGCGCCGGGGCGATTTATCCGGCGCTGGCGCAGCTGGAAGCGGCCGGCTGGGTGCACACCGATCTGGATGCCGGCCGCAAGCGCTATCAGGTCACTGACGCTGGCGGCGACTACGTTGCACAGCAACGCGATGCGCTCGATGCCGCCTTGGCCCGTACCCATCGGCGCGCGCGCGAGTTGATCAAGTCGCAAACGCCGGCCCCGATTCGCGAGGCGATTCATCGCATCAAACATGGTTTGTTCGCGCGCCACGGGCAATGGAACGCGGTAGAGACCGCGCGGATTGCTGCATTACTCAACGCCGCCGCCGACGGCATGGAGCGCGACGACGACTGAGCCGGTGTCGTGGGGTGACGTTTGGGGCCGGCCTGACAGCGATCTGCCAGCCGCGTAGGTCGATCCAACGACGGCATTGCCCAGATGCGAAGTGAGGCAATGCCACTGCACGCAGCTTCGCATTTCCCCTCATCTGCTCCTACGGGGCACGGCTCGCGCAGGGAGAGGGCAACCCCCCTGCGCTGGGTGCCAGCGCATCACCGTGGCAGGTCGCCACTCACCACCTCATTGACTGATCACGCAGTGATTTCCTAACGCTCCATCCCTCTCCCGCACCGCCGCGCATCCCTGCGGCCCTCCAGGAATTGCACCCCATGGCTGCACACACCAACACCCAACTGCGTCGCGACCCACGCCTGCGCTCCGTGCAGGTGCTGCGTTGCGAAGCGATCACCCCGCACATGCGCCGCATCGTGTTCGGCGGCGGCGAACTGGCCGGTTTCCAGAGCGAGGCGCCAGACGATCACGTCAAACTGTTCTTTCCCAATGCCGACGGCGCCTTCGTGCTGCCGACCATGACGCCGGAAGGCCCGCGCTACGAGGAAGGCGCGCTGCCTTCGCCGGCGCGCGACTACACGCCACGCGCTTTCGATCCGCAGAGCGGCGAATTGAGCATCGACTTCGTGTTGCACGGCGAGGGCGTGGCCTCCAGTTGGGCCGCGCGCGCACAGCCCGGCGACCCACTGAAAATCGGCGGCCCGCGCGGCTCGTTCCTGGTTGCCGACGACTATGACCACTACGTATTGATCGGCGACGAAACCGCGCTGCCGGCGATCGGCCGCTGGCTCGAAGCGATGCCCGCCGACATGCACGCGCAGGTGTTCATCGAGATCGCCGATGCCGCCGAGCGGCAGGAACTGCTCAGCGCCGCCGAAGTGCAGGTGAACTGGCTGGAGCGCAATGGCTTCGATGCCGCCAGCAGCACCCTGCTGGAAGACAGCCTGCGCGACTACGAGCCAGAAGACGGCGATACGTTCTACTGGATCGGCGCCGAATCGATGCGCGCGCGCGCCATGCGCAAATTCCTGGAAGAGCACTTGGGCGTGGACAAGGAATGGGTACGCGCCAAAGGCTACTGGAAGGCGCGCGGCGAACACGGCGAGGAGTGAATGCCCTGCGTGCACGCAGCGTGCGTTGGCCCTCAACACGTCGCCAAGCCGCTTCTCCCGCACTTGCCGTGCATGACATGCGCTACGGTTGCGCCGGCCAGGAGCGCAGCTGAGGCAAGTCCGCTTGCAACTGGGCCGGATCGATGCGCGTGCGCAGCCAGGCCAGCGCGACCGGCAACGGACACAGGGCCTGGCCATGACAACCGGGCAGCACCAGGGTGGACGAGGCCAGCGCATCACCATCGAAGCGGCCGCTGCGCAACGCCGCCAAGCTGGGCATCAAGGTCCGCACGCGCAGCAACGGCGCGCCGTCGCGTTCGAGTACGTCCAGCACCAACGCGCCACCGGGCGGATAGTCGTCGGGACGATCGCTGCGATGCCAGTCCACACCGAGCAGGCCGCCGAGCGTGGCCAGGTTGGTGTCGTGGCCGACCAGCACCAGCAGCCGCGTGGATGGCGGCGCCAGCGCCGCCACCGACGGCGCTTGCCCAACGGCTGCCTGCACGGTGGCCAGCAGATGCGCGAGCAGGTTGGACGCCGCCGCGCGGGCGGCCGGCAACGGGCGCTTGCTTTGAGCGAACGAGGCGTTGTGCAAGGTAATCAACTGCCCCACTGCGGCGCGATCCACCCGGCCCCAGCCCAGCTGCGCCGCATCGAAACCTTCGACGTCCTCCAGCATCAGGTTCTCGGCCAGTCCACCGGCCAGCTTGAGGGTGCTGGCTGCGGCCGGCGAGCCGTCGCGCGTGGCCGGATCGTAGAGCAGGCTCTCCGGCGGCGGCACGACACAGCGCCCGTGCTGGCAGCCGCTCAACACCGCCTGCAGTTGCGCCAACTGCGCACGGGTGTCGGCCTCCAGCCGCACCGGCGGTGCGGGCGCCTTGCCGCCATCGAACAATGCATTGCGCTCGCCCTCCGGCAGGGCCTGGTAGTGCACTGCGCAGCCAGGCGCCATGCCCTGCAGCAGCGCTTGCGCGCTGGCGTGGTTGCGGGCGGTACTGTCGGCGATGGTGACGATCTGTTCGGTGCCCGCGCAGCCACGGGCCGGCAGCGCGAGCGGCGGCGCCAGCAGCGCGCGATAACGTGCGCCCAACGCCTGCATGCCGGCCCGTCCGTGCGGCGTCAGCTGGCCCTCGGCCACCGGCCAGTGCGGCCATGGCTGCGCGCTGTAGCGATCCAGCTCGCTGCCGGGCTGGGTCGGTGCACGGATGCCATGCCGCACCAGCACGATGCTCAGGCGCAGGTGCGCGGTTGCGGCGGCGGTCTCTTTTGCCACAACCGGTTTCGCCATCGGCAGGCAGAGCGCCAGACCCAGCAGTGCGTGCCACATCGTCGTGGCAAAAGAGCGATTACGCATGGCTTGCCTCAGAAGGTCGCCGACAACGCGAGCACGACCCCGCGTCCAGACCGACCGACAGACCGCTGAGCATGGACGGCACGCACACCGACGGTGCGCGTGCCGCCAGGCCGGACACCGCGGCGACGCAAAGGCTGCGCTTGCAAAAACAGAAGCAGCGATCTACCAAGCGCACGACAGACATCACCGGTCCAGAAAAATGCGCCCAGCCTGCGTGGACCGGATGACGCGTGGATGACAACCGCCAACTCCGTTGCCGTGCGTTGCGCCCGGCAGTGGATGAGCGGCGATGGCGAAGGCGCGATCTGCGGACAGCGACGCTGCAGCAAGTTTGCCCAACGCGGCGACCACCTGTTTGCCGATGCCAGAGTCCATGCGGCCCACGCTGCCGGTTATGCCGTACGCGGCGGCGCTTCCCAAGACACGCCCCGACACGCAGGCTGCCCCAACATGTCGTGCCCACACCCGACGGGTCGCACGTGGTCGTCCCCCTCAACGACAAAGGCCCGCCGAAGCGGGCCTTTGCCTGGACAGCAGCCAGACCGCTTACTTGGCTGCGGCATCCTTCGCCGCAGCATCGCCGGCCTTGGCCTGCAGGGCTTCGGTGGTGATGCGGATCTTCACTTCGTCGCTGACGTTCGGGGCGTACTGGCCCAGGCCGAAATCGCTGCGCTTGATGGTGGTGGTGGCGTCGAAACCGGCGGCCGGCACCTTCTTCATCGGGTGCTCGCCGGCACCGTTGAGGGTGACGTCCAGCACGACCGGCTTGGTCTGACCCTTGATGGTCAGGTCGCCGGTGACGGTCAGCTTGTTGGTGCCGGCAGCTTCCACCTTGGTGCTCTTGAAGGTGGCGGTCGGGAACTTGGCCGCGTCGAAGAAGTCACCGCTCTTGAGGTGTTCGTCGAACTTGGCGATGAAGCTGTTCAAGCCGGACAGCGGCAGGGTGACCTGCACGGTGGACTTGGTCACGTCGGCCGCGTCGTACACCAGGGTGCCGTCGACATTGCCGAAGTGCGCGCTCGGGTTGGAGAAACCGAAGTGGCTCCACTGCGCCAGCACGTCGGTGTGCGACGGGTCCAGGGTGTAGGTGCCCGACGCCACTTCCACGGCCGGGGCGGTCGAGGCGGCCGCCGCCGGTGCCGGCGCCGGCGCAGCAGCGGCGTCGGCCGGTGCGGTGGCAGCGGCCGGGGTTTCGGCGGCCGGAGCGGCAGCGTTGTCGGCCGGCTTGGAGCAGGCGGCAATGGCCAGGGTCAGGGCGAGCGGCAGCAACAGCTTATGGGTGGTCTTCATTGGAACTCCATGGGATGAGAGACGCGTCGGATCAACGCGGGTGGGACAGATGCAGACGGACGAGGACTGCAGGAAACGCAAGACACCATGTACGTCGACACGGCGAGCTAGATCAAGCGATCGGCCGGCAAACGGCCAACTGCGTCGCTTGAACGTAGCAGGCACACGCGGTAGCCGGGCCGGCACGCGCCGCCCACGGCGCTGCGCCGCAGCCGGCACGCATGTATCGCCTTACTCGAAACGCGCCGCTTCGTCGAAGCTCAGGCGTGGCGAACGCGGGAACAGCCCGGCCGGGTCGCCGTAGCCAAGATTGACCAGGAAGTTGGACTTGATCGGCGTACCGGCGAAGAACGCCGCATCCACCTTGGCGTTGTCGAAGCCGGACATCGGGCCGGCATCCAGCCCCAGCGCACGCGCGGCCAGAATCAGGTAGGCGCCCTGCAGCGAGCCATTGCGGAACGCCGATTCGGTGCGGCCCGCGCGCGGACCCTCGAACCAGCTCTTGGCGTCGGCATGCGGGAACAGGTACGGCAGCTTCTCGTGGAAGTCTTCGTCGTGCGCCACGATCACCGTCACCGGCGCAGCCAGCGTCTTGGCGGCATTGCCCTCCGACAGCGCCGGCTTGAGCTTGGCCTTGCCCTCGGCGCTGGTCACGAATACAAAGCGCGCCGGACAGCTATTGGCCGCGGTGGGGCCCCACTTCACCAGCTCATACAGCTCACGCAGCACCTCGTGGCTGACCGGCGTGTCGGCAAACGCATTTTGCGTGCGGGCGGTGCGGAACAGCTGATCCAGTGCGGCGGCGTTGAGCGAGTCGGACATGAGCACTCCAGGGGAAGGGGTGGTGCGACGGTAGGCTGCGGCGTCGGCGCCAGTGTGAAGACCCGCAGTGTAGAGTGGCGCGATTGCCGCCACACGCGTTCAATCTGAAACAAATCTATGTCGGATCTGAAACGATGGGGCTGACCTGGGCACTGAGCGACGGCCGTGCCGGCAATGCGCGCCAGGCCGAGGCGCTGGCGCGTGCACTGCAGCCCGATGCCTGTCAGCCACTGCACCTGCAGACCAACGCGCCGTGGCGTTGGGCGGCGCCGCGGCGGCTCCCCGGCGCACGGCAGGCCTTCGGCGCGGAATTTGCCCGGCAACTGCAGCAGCCCCCGGCGCTGGCCATCGGCTGCGGCCGGCAGGCGGCGCTGGCCACCCGGTTGCTGCGTGCCCAGGGCAGCCGCAGCGTGCAGATCCTGGATCCGCGGTTGGACCCGCGGCACTGGGACCTGCTGGTCGTGCCCGAGCACGATGCACTGCGCGGCAGCAACGTACTCACCCTGCTCGGCAGCCTGCACCCGGTGGACGATGCGTGGCTGGCGGCCGGCCGGGCCGCGTTTCCCGCAATCGGCGACTTGCCGGGCCCGCGGCTGGCCCTGCTGGTCGGTGGGCCTACCGACCAGGTGCCGTGGACGCTACAGGCGCTGGCGGCCCTGTGCACGTCGTTGCGTGCCCAACTGCGCGCGCTGGGCGGCAGCCTGCTGGTGACCACCTCGCGCCGCACGCCGGGCGATGCAATCGCAACGCTGCGCGCGGCCTGCGCCGGCCTGCCGCATCTGCTGTGGTGCGACGAACGCGATGGGCCCAACCCATACGCCGGCCTGCTCGGCTGGGCCGATGCCATCGTGGCCAGCGCCGATTCGGTCAACCTGCTCTCCGAAGCCTGCGCCACCCGTGTGCCGGTCGCTGCCGCGTTTGCCGAGCAGGCACGTGGGCGCGTTGACACCTATTTGCGAGCGTTGCGGCAACGCCAGCGCTTGCACTTCGTTGATGAAGTTCTCGCCAGCGCTGTCGATATCGTTCCTGTGCGCGAAACCGAGCGCATCGCCATGCAGGTACGCGCGCGCCTGCTGCCATAACCCAACGCCCACCACCGGGCCACCGAGACAAGGACGATGTGCATGACAGGGACGATCAAAGCGCGATGGATTCGACAAACCCGGCGCAAGGCAATTGCGCTGCTGGTACTCGCCACATTACCGCTGTCCGCCACCGCAACAACACCGCGTTGCGTGCCGCGTTATCCCACACCGCAAGCCACTGCCGCGATGTTCGACATGGCCACCTCCACCGCGCAGGCGCTGGATGCGTTGCCCGATGCCAAGGTGGTGCTGCTGGCGCGCGGCGGCCAGGATCTAAGCCGCTACGGTCTGAAGCACAGCCACCTGGCATTTGCCGTGCGCGACGATGATGGCATCTGGCGCGTGCGGCACCTGCTCAATCGCTGCAAGAGCGATGCCTCGCAGCTCTATGTCGAAGGCCTGAGCAATTTCGTCGGCGAAAGCGCGGTCAGCCACGATCTGCGTGTCGGCGTCCTGACACCCGCGATCCAACAGCGCCTGCGGGCATTGTTGAGTGACTCAGGCGAGCTCGCGCATCGCCTGCATGAAACGCGCTACAGCATGGTCGCCTATCCCTTCTCCACCGACTACCAGAATTCCAACCAGTGGGTGCTGGAAGTGCTGGCAGCGGCGCTGGCAGCCGATGCGCAACCACCGACGGTCATCGGCGATCGCCGCGCATCGCAGGCCTGGCTGCAAGCGGCGCGGTATCACCCCAGCATCCTGCATCTGGATTTGAAGCAGCGCGTGGGCGCACGTTTTGTCGCCGCCAATGCCACCACCACCGATCATCCTGTCGGCGAGCGCGTTTCCGGCAACCACTCGGTGGTCACCGTCGAATCGGTGTTCAATTTCCTGCATCAACGCGACGCCCTTGCACAGGAGCTGTCGATCCCACACGCCACCGCCACGCCTGGAGCCACGCCATGACGCGCCTGCTGTCCGCCCCGTTTGCCGCTGCCCTGTCGCTCGCCACCCTACTGCCAACCTGCGTGCAGGCCGGGGAGATGAGCCCGGCCGATAAATCCGGGTTCTATGCCATGTTGACCGTCTCTGTCCCAGTGGTGGTGGCGAGCGCTATCGTCGTGTCTCCGTTCATTGCGTCCGTCAACGCCTACGCAGACAGACGCGATGACCGCCGTCAACCGCGCGCGGGCACGCTGCCGCCGATGCGGGTCGACGCGGTGCAAACCTTGCCCGCGGGCGAACGCGAGGTCAGGCTGCAGGATCCGCAACAGCCTGAGGCGACCGTGATGCTGCGCTGGCCCGCGCGCCAGGACGACCCGGCAGCCGGGTTTCGGGTTGGCGACATGGTGTCGTTCCAGCCCAGCCCGGCCGGCAGTGGCTGGACCGTACATGCACCGCAAGGCGAGGCCCTGGCGTTCCTGCCCACCGGCGACGCGGCGGCCTACAACAGCAGCCGCAGCTGGTGAGTTCAACGCGCTGAGCAACAGCGCTGCCTGCACGGCGATCACGCGTAGGCGGGCGCGCTGCCGGGCAACCGCCGACCCGCAGCGGCCACCGTCGTGGACCAGGGGGCTGTCTATTTGGGTCGCGATGCGTGCGTGTTGCCTTCCTGCGGGCGGCGGTGACCTTGCATCGCCCCTCGCTCGCGCACCCAACCCTCGAAGCGGAGCAAGAGCGCACAGCACTAACGCGCACTGTGCGCTCTACCGCCCCTCTCCGCACCGACAAGGCCCCGCCGGCGCGGCGACACTATCCGTTACGGATTGCTGGGAGAACGCGGAATGCCGGCAGGCGCCGCGTCCAGCGCGCCGATCATCAGCCGCACGATCGGGGTTTCCAAGCCGGTGGTGTAGTTGTACTTGCCGGCGATCGGCACATCGTTGCCGACCACCCCGTTATTGCCGGGGATGCCGCGGTGGTAGGCCTGCGGGCCGTTGGCGGCCAGGCGATACAGGTAATCGTTGAGATTGCCCTGCCGGCCCTGCTTCTGCACCAGCAACGCGGCCACGCTGGCGAACTCCGGCGCCGCCACGCTGGTGCCGATCAACTTGGTGAGTGCACCTGCCACGTAGATGGACACCGAGCTGGTGCCCTGCTGACAGGGATGCACGGCGATTCCCGGGCAACCGCCGACCAGCATGCCGACATCGGGCAATGCGCGCATCGATGTGCGTGTGCCGCCCAGCGCGCGCAGCTGATACGCCGGACGCTGGAACAGCGTGCTGACGCCACCACCGGCGCCCCAGTAGCCGCCGCTGAGCAGCGCGCCCACGCCATACGGGTCCTCGGCCTGCAACGGGTCGGCAAACGCGCTTTCGCTGAGGTAGCTCGAATCCAGGCTGCCCTTCGTGTAGGCAGTGAGCAGGTTGCCGCCACCGACCGCGGTCACATACGCATCGGCGGCGGGCCAATGCACGCTGGGGACGTACCGGCCGTTCTTGCCTTCCACCAGGTATTGGGTGTCCGGGCAATCCAGGCCGGCATTGTCGCCACTGGAGGCGACGAAGCTGATGCCCTGCGCGTTGCCTTGCTTGAAGACCGAATCGAACACGCCAAGGATGGAGGTGGCGTCCTTGCCGTTATAGGCCGCGGTGAAGACCTGTTCGCAGAACCCGAACGAGGAACTGACCACGTCGGCCTCATTGTCCTGCACGATCTGTCGGTAACCGGCCAGGATGGAATCGATGGACAGATCGGGGATCACGTACAGCAGCACGTGCGCGCCCGGCGCGCCGCCAAGCGCCATGTCCACATCGAGCGTTGCCTCGCGCGCCGCAGCGCGGTTGCCATCCTGCACCCCGGGCTTGGCACCGGCCACATAGCGGCGTGCATACAGGGTCGGATTGGCGTGATTGCCGGCATAGCGGCTGAAGCGCTCGTGGTCGAACATCGCGGCGATGTCGGTGTCCAGCACGTCGCTGCCGATCAACACGGCGATCGTGCTGCCGCTCCCGTCGAGCCGCTGTTGCTTGCCTGGCGCACCGATCATCGTCTGGTAGGACGGATAGCCGTAGGCCTGCTTGAGATCGTTGTACCAATAGCTGGTGGTGCCATCGCCAGTGCGGTTGGCGGGGTCGGCGGCCAGCGTGCGCGAGTCCATGCGTGCCGCCGGCAGTCCACGGCTCAGGCCGGTGACGGTGACACCGTTGGCACGCAGCGCGGCCGGCAGTTGCAGCGGAGCGGCAGCCGCCAGGCGTACCTGCTGGCCGGCATTCAGATCAGCCACCAACGGCGCGGCAAACAACCGCTCCACGCTGTCGGCATTCGCGCTGACATGCAGGGTTGGCCCCTGCTGCACCACGGTCATGTGTGCGGCCTGCAGGGCGGCGCGCACCTGCGCGAGCTGCGCAGGCGCCGGACCAAAACGCTGCTGGAATTCGGTCGCCGACAGCCACTTGTGGTACTGCGGCGACAGCGGGTCCTGGATGTCGGCCAGCAGCGCATTCAGCGCTACCTGGTCGCGTGATGGCAGATGCACCTCGAAGGACACGGGCGCTGCGCGCAAGCTGGCCGTCATCGCGTCAAGCGGGCATCGGGGACGGTTGTGGCAGCGCTGGCGCTGCCGAAGGCCAAGAGCGAAGCGGACAACACGGCCGCCAGCAGCGGCCGACAGCGGATGCGAGTAAGCATGGATCTCTCCGGGGGGCACAGCAGTGAGCGAGGCCGAATGGCATCGCAGGGGCGCGCACGACCGCTCGCGACCAACGGCGCGATCGTGTCGACACGAAAACGGAAAGCAGATGCCGGCTGCGATCGATGGCCGCGGCGGCCGCGAGACGCACACCTGATCGCTGCAACAGACGACAGCAAGACCCAACGCTGCCAGTGCATCATCGCGACACTGCACATTCGGCGGCTATCTCCATCGGCATCGGCAGGTCGCGGGGCTTGCAAGGACTGCCATCAGTCAGACAGCGGGTCGGGAGCCGGGACGATACGTGCGATGTCTACCGCTGAAATGCCAGCGGGCGAGATTGTGTCGCCACCAGCGAGGTGCGCGTGTCTGCGGCTGCAGGTGCCGCTGCAAGCCAGCTGGCCGTCTCACGCTGCACGCCGTTGCCGCGAGCACCTGCGAGCGCCCATTGCGCGCACATGCAGCCGCTCACGGCCCCACTTCCTACGCCGAGACTGCGGCTCGCCTTGCGATCACCGCGTGCTGCCGATGCCGCCAGTCGGGCGTCAGGTGCACGCGTGACCGATGACGCCCCGATGCCGGGGCGCAGGCTTGCCCCCGCTCTGCACATCGCCTGCCGACACTGCCGCCGAGCGTATGCGCCGCCACGAATGCAGGCGCACGCGCCATTCGACTGCAGCCGCGGCGCGCACGCGCCCCGTCGTCGTCGTCGTCGTCGTCGTCGTCGTCGTCGTCGTCGCCGACGATACAGGCACGCTCTGGCGCCAGGCGCCGGCGCAATACGGGAAAGGGTCTTTGCGCACCGAGGCCATGGCCGGCGAGCGCAGCGCTGCGCTGGTTCATCCCTGCCGTCGCAGCGATAATTGCGCGCCCCATCAACACCGTGTCGCCATGCGTCGTGCCTCGCCACCTGCATTTGCCCCGCTCACCACCCGTGCATTGCTCTGGGCGGTGTTGGCAATGGGCGCGGTGGTGCTGCTGTCCAACATCCTGGTGCAATACCCGATCAACGACTGGCTGACCTGGGGCGCGTTCTCCTATCCGCTGGCGTTCCTGGTCAGCAACCTGATCAACCGCCGCTTCGGTCCACGCGCTGCACGCCACGTTGCCTGGTGCGGGTTCGCGCTGGCGGTGCTGCTGTCGATCTGGCTGGCGACGCCGCGCATTGCAGTGGCCTCGTGCAGCGCTTTCATCGCGGCGCAATTGCTGGACATCAGCGTGTTCGACCGCCTGCGCGACGGCAGCTGGTGGCGCGCACCGATCGTGGCCACCACCTGCAGCGCCACCCTGGATACCACCCTCTTCTGGAGCATTGCGTTTGCCGGCGCGAGCCTGCCATGGATCAGCTGGGCCGCAGGCGATCTGGCGGTAAAACTGGGCATGGGCGTGTTCCTGCTCGGCCCGTTTCGCGCCCTGCTGTGGCGGAGTGCGCCGCGTCGGTAGAACGCATGGCGCTCCTGGGTGCAGGGCATCCCGCCAGGCCAGCAAGGCACCGTTGCTGCCATTTGCTGCAGGCACATCGAAAGCGGCGTCCTCGCCACTGCACCTACAGCGCTGTTTCATCCTTGCCCAGCGGAAACGTCAGGCCCTGCCCGCGTGCTGCGTTGAAGATGATGCCGCGCGCCTGCTGGATGGCCGGTGTCGGTGCGAGCAGGCGTGGGCGTCGGTCCAGCGTGCAGCTCAGGCCGGCATCGACCAGCGTTGCGTGCGCCTGATGCAGTGGTGCGGCGCGCTCGTCCGGGAGCCAGTGGGTGCGCGCCAGTGCGTCGATCAACGCGGGCGTATCGCAGGCGTCCAACAGCTGCGGTTGCTGCGCTGCCAGCCCGAGCACGCCGGCCTGCAGCACGAATTCCAGATCCACCAGGCCGCCAGCGCCTTGCTTGAGATCCAGCCGGCCGGCATCGCTGCGATCCAGTTCGGCGCGCATGCGCGCACGCATCTTGCGCACGTCCTCGTGCAGCTGCGCGGTGTCGCGCACCCGCATCAGCGTCTGGCGACGCACCTGTGCGAACGCATCGCACAGCGCCGCGTCGCCGGCCACCGCGCGTGCACGCACCAGCGCCTGATGCTCCCAGGTCCAGGCGCGGTCGCGCTGGTATTCGCGGTAACTGGCCAGCGAGGACACCAGGGCGCCCTTGCCGCCATCCGGGCGCAGTCGCACATCGATGTCGTACAGCCGGCCGGCGCCGGTCTCGGCAGCCAGCAATGCCATCACTTTCTGCGCAAGCCGCGCAAACCAGCGCCCGGCTTCCAGCGGGCGCTTGCCGTCGGAGGCCTCCACCGCGGGCGGATGGTCGTACAGAAACACCAGATCCAGATCCGATCCGAACCCCAGCTCCAGCCCGCCCAGGCTGCCGTAGCCGACGATGGCAAAGCTGCCGCCAGGCACGTGTCCGTGCGCGGCCGCCATGTCGCTGCGCGCCAGCTGCAGCACGGTCTGCACGACCGCTTCGGCAAGCCAGGCCAGTTGTCGGGTGCTCTCCACCGCCTGCTGGCGCCCATCCAGCGTGGCCAGCGCAATGCGGAAGCTCAGTGCGAGCCGACGCTCGTTGAGCTCGCGCAGCGCCGCTTCGGTGTCGTCGATGTGCAAGGTCTCGGCGCAGGCCGCGTGCAACGCTGCGCGATCCGGCAGCGGGCCGCTGATGCGGGTGTCGAGCAATTCGTCCAGCAGCAACGGATACGCCGCCAGCCGCTCGGCCAGCAGCGCACTGCGCGAGAGCACATCGACCAGGCGTGCCAGCGCGCTGGGTTGCTCGTCGAGCAAGGCCAGGTAGCTGGTGCGGCGCAAGGTGGACTGCAACAGGCCGAGCATGCGGCGCACCGCCGCATCCGGCTGGCTGGCGCGGGTGGCCGCGTGCAGCAGTGCCGGCATCACCCGATCCAGCCGCGCACGCGCGCTATCGGACAACGCGCGCACGCCGGAGGACTGCGCAAAATCGGCCAGCGCCTGGTGCGCGCCATCGGGATCGTGCAAGCCAATCCCCGCCAACGGCGCCGCATCGCCTTCCGGCAGCGCGCGCCAGTAATCGGCCAGCGTATCTGGTGCGGTGGCACGCACACGCGGAGCCAGCAGCTCGGCGAATTCCGCGGCCACGCGTGTGCGCTGCGGTGCCAGCGCGTCCAGCAATGCCGACCAATCCGCATACCCAAGGCCCAACGCAATGCGCTCGCGATCCAGCGGCGCCTGCGGCAATGCGTGGGTCTGCGCATCGCGCAACATCTGCAGGCGATTTTCCAGCCGGCGTAGAAACCGATACGCCGTCGACAGCGCCTGGCCGTTCTCCTGGTCGATCTGGCCTGCGGCCACCAGCGCCTGCAATGCGGACAGCAGCCGGCGTTCGCGCAGGCTCGGCTCGCGTCCACCCCGAATCAGCTGCAGCGATTGCGCCAGAAACTCGATTTCGCGAATCCCGCCGGGCCCGCGCTTGATGTCGTCCAGACGATCGTGCCGCGCCACTTCGGCGGTGATGGCTGCCTTCATTTCGCGCAAGCCATCCAGTGCGGTGAAGTCCAGATACCGCCGGAAGACGAAGGGGCGCAGCGTTTCCAGCCAGGCTTCGCCGGCGTCGACATCGCCCGCCACCGCGCGCGCCTTCAGCCAGGCATAGCGCTCCCAATCGCGCCCTTCGCGCTGGAAATACTGGTCCATGCCGGCGAACGACAACGCTACGCGGCCGGCGGTGCCGAACGGACGCAGGCGCAGATCCACGCGATGGCTGAAGCCGTCGGCGGTGGTTTCGTCCAGCAACCTGGCCAGTTGCTGGCCCAGGCGTGCGAAATATTCTTCCGCTGCCAATGCGCGCGCGCCATCGGATTGGCCGCCTTGCGGATAGGCGTACACCAGATCCACGTCCGAGGAAAAATTCAGCTCGCCGCCGCCCAGCTTGCCCAGCCCGAACACCACCAGGCGTTGCACGCTGCCGTCTGCAGCAACGACCTTGCCGTGGCGGGTGTGGAATTGCTGCTCCAGCGCGTGCAGGCCGCATTGCAGGCAGTGTTCGGCCAGCTGGGTGGCGCCGGCCAGGGTCGCCTCCACGCTGTCCAGACCGAGCACATCGCGCCACACCAGGCGCGTGGACTCGGCGCTGCGATAGCGTCGCAATTGTGCAGGCCACAGCTGTGGCTGGGCCGGATCGAGCTGCGGTAAGGGCAGTGGCGGCGGATCGGGTTGCGCCAGGTGCTGCAGCAATGCCGGTTGCCGCGCCAAGGTATCCAGCGCGAATTCGCTCGCCAGTGCGACCTGCGCAAGCTGCCGATCGAACGCGCCGCCCGGCCATGCCTGCCCGGCAGGCAATGCTTGACGGACACGGGCCACGGCCCGCTCGATCAGGGCGGTAAGCGCAGCAGACATGGAAACGGTAGGCATCGGCATGACCGGATTTTGGCATCCCCGCCATGCAGTGAGTACACGCATGCGCGACATCCGCACCGCGACTGCAACGCGGCGTGCAGCATTTCGCCGCTTTGAACATCTCGCTTACGCAGCCCTGACGATCTCCATGCTGCACTGCCGCTTTCGCACGAGGTCATGCCATGTCGCCCACCACCTTGCCCGCCCACCTGCTGCCCTCGCAGATTCCGCTCCAGACCGATGGCAACGATCCTGCATTGCCGCCCAGCCTGCCCTTCCTGCATCTATGGACCGGGCCGGATGGCAACAGCTGCCTCAACGCCTCGCAGCTGCCCGGCTTCGGTCGCAAGAGCGTGGGGGGCGGTGCGGCGCCACAGTGGTTGCGACCGTTTCCCGGCGAGGTGCTCGGCATCCAGTTCGCGGTGCTGCCCGTGGGCTGGGTTGGCGACTGGCATGAGAGCCCGCACCCGCAGTGGGTGATTCCGTTGCGCGGCCGCTGGTTCATCGAAACCGGCGACGGCACACGCGTGGAGATGGGCCCTGGCGACATCCATTTCGGCCAGGACCAGGGCACCAGCGATCAGCGCGGCCATCGCTCCGGCCAACTTGGCGATGAACCTTGCCTGCAGATGATGGTGCAGTTTGCGCAATCGCCAGGCGCGGCCACCGCGCATCCATTCGGCCATCCAGCGCCGCGCTGATGGACCGCCGCTGCCGCCTGCGTGCACCCGGCGCCGCCCGGCCGGCCGACTGCCCGCCCCCCACCACGCACCACGCCGCCCTAGCGGCGCGGCTGGGCAACGCGCGCCTGCTGACCCTCTACGACCAGGCCACCTGGAGCGAGGGGCCGGCCTGGTGGGAAGCACAGCGCACGCTGGTGTGGAGCGATGTGGTGGGCCGCCGCGTGCTTGGCTGGCGCGAGGACGGCGCGGTGGACGTGCTGCTGGATGCCACCGCATTCACCAACGGCAACGCGGTGGATGCGCAACAGCGCCTGGTGCATTGCGAACACGGGCGCCGCGCGATCACCCGTAGCGATGTCGATGGGCGCGCGCATCTGCTGGTCGGGCGGTTCGAGGGTAAGCAGCTCAATTCGCCGAACGATCTGATCGTGGCGCACGACGGCGCGATCTGGTTCACCGACCCGCCATTCGGGCTGCTCAAGCCCAGCCAGGGCTGCCCAGGCCCGCAGGAGCTGGACCATCACGGTGTCTACCGGCTGCCGCCCGATGGCGGTGCCCTGCAGTGCATGGTCAGCCTGGATCACCCCAACGGGCTGGCGTTCTCCCCGGACGAACGCGTGCTGTACGTCTCGCAGACGCCTGAAGGTGGCCCGACCTCGCCGGAGATCACCGCCTTCGACTGGCGCGATGGCGCATTGCACAACCGGCGCCGCTTCGCGGTGGTGCCGGATGGCCTACCGGATGGCTTTTGCGTGGATCGCCAGGGTTGGCTCTGGAGCAGCTCCGGCGCGGGCGTGTGCGTCTTCGACACCGATGGCCACTGCCTCGGCTTGGTACCGACGCCGCAGACAGCGTCCAACTGCACCTTCGACCTGGAGCAAAAACGATTGTTCATCACCGGCGGCAGCACGCTGTGGTTGCTGGAGTTGCAGCACTAAGCACGGTTGACGAAAACCGCCAGGCGGACGCGGCCATTGCCCGCGATGGCAGGAATCACACTTACAAACCGTTCCGAGCCCGCCGTGCACATCGAGCAGCACGATGGCTCGCCAGGTATCGAGGGCAGCTCCAAGCCATGCAAGCCTGCTCGCCGCGATGCAGACCGGCGGCAGCCACGGCATGCGGGCGGCCTTCATTTGCAGCGGATCTTGCGCCGGTTGGCGTTTGACCCGGCAACCTGCAGGCATAAAAAAGCCCGCTTGCAGCGAACTGCCAGCGGGCTTTGCTCCCTCCCCCACGTCGGGATGCAGGATCATAGTGCGCGCCCCGAATCGGACTTGCACGCTGCACTGCAAAACAACACCAGGCAGTACAGAACTGGTGTTTTTCTTCACGCCAGCGCGCGAGATGCGGGCTTCAGCGCAACAGGTCGGGCTGCGCGCGATACCACTCTGGCGCGCCGCGCAGATGCCATTCGGGTGTGTCGCCGCGCAAGCCAACTGCCGCGCTCAGCAACCCCCAGCGGGCCAGCAGACTGCCGCTCCGTTGAGTGCCCTGCAGGCGCAGGCGCGCATCGACCTGAAAGCGTTCGTTACGTGCCTGCAACCGATCGACGATGACCGTCTCGCCTTGCCAGTGCGCGCGTGCGGTCAGCTGCGCCTGGCCAGCATCCACCAGCCGCAGCATCCAGTTCGGAATCGAGCGGTCGCGCGCGTACAACGCCACCAGAAATGCCAGATCGCGCACCTGGATGCGTACACGCCCATCCACGCCCACCGGTTGTCGCCATTGCATGCGCGCATCGTCCAGCACGATACGCGCCCACCAGCCATCGCGATTTTGTCCATCCGGGCCGGTGAATCCGACATTGCGCAGCTGGATGCTGCTGGCATCGAGACTGAACTGTTCGGCGCGTAGATCGCCGCGCTGCAGGCGCAGATCCGCATCCACATCGCCGCGCAACGCCAGGCCGGCAAACTGCAGCCGCGCTGCACGCGCCGCGATGCGCACACCGCCCTTGCCGATGCGCCCACCCGGCTCGATCTGCAGATCGCCGCTGAGCACGCCGCTGCCGCCGTCGAAGCGTAGTTGCTGTTGCGGCAGATAGCGGTTGTAGGCGCGCAGATCCGGCACGCGGGCATTGGCGAACACCAGATGCGCGCGGGTGGCATCGCGCAGGCTGCTCAGGTTGTGCGCGTCGGCGCGTGTGCGCAGATCCAGGCGCAAATCGCGGCCTTGCACGAACGGCCGCGTGGGTGCATCGGTCTGCGCGATCGAAAACTGCTGCATCTGCAGTGCAAGCGCCGGCAGCAACTGCCCACTGGCATCGGCGTCCACGCGCAGATCAGCACTGGCCTGTCCGGTGATCGCATGCCCCATCACGCCCACCTGGGCTTGTACGTGCGGCACCTGCAGGCGGCTGCCGGCAGCAAGCTGGCCGCGATCGATCCGCAGATCCGCATCGACCAGGCCCTCGCCCTCCAGGGTCAGCCAATCCACATCCGGAAACAGCGCAGCAATCCAGCTCAACGAAGACAGCTGCCAATGCAGCCGTGCATGCCCGGACGTGCGCGGCAACAGGCTGCGCATGGAGTGCACGGGCAGTTGCCTGCCTTGCACGCGTATGTCGGCGTCCAGCGTCAGCCCGGCATCGGCCGGCTCGGGCATGCTGACCTTGAGCCGCAGGTTCTGATCGACCTGCAACTGCGCCGTCAGTTCGCCCAGCAATGCGGCCGGCACGCGCGTGCTGTCGTGCAACGGCGCGCGCCATTGCAGTTGGCTTCCAGGCTGCAAGGCGCCGCGTATCCAGCGCAGCTCGCCATCTGCACGCCCCTTGCCGGCACGCGTCGCCAGCGTGTGCCGGCCCTGCGCATGACGGGTGATATCCAGCGCTGCGGTGTCGCCATGCACGGCGATCAGCGCATCGGTGAGTTGCAGCACCGCGCTTGCCCCTGCCTGATCCGGTGCGTGCCGCGCGATGCTGGCTTCGATACGCAGCTGTCCATTGCGCATCACTTCATCCTGCCCCCACCGCACACGTGCCGATTCGAATACTGCACGCGAGGGGAACAGTTCCATCGGCCCGCCACGCAGTTGTTTGAACAGGCCCAGTTGCAGTTGGCCCTGCCCTTCGATGTGCAGCTGACGCAGCGACACGGCCTGCACCTGCTCGGCAACGATGCGGTCGAACTGCAGGGTCCAGGCGGTTGATGACCTGGGTGTCCTGGCTTGAGCATCGGCGCGCTTGGCTGACTCCGGCGTCCTGTTGGTGGGCGTTGCGGACGTTGCGTTCGTCGTAGCCGTGATGCGCAGACTCTGCGCGGGCGGTGGCGTCGCCGTGTGTTCGACATTGGGCGTTGCGGTTGACGTCCCCGCGTTTGCCGACGCTGCCGGCGTCTCAGCGATACCCTTCGCCGCCGCAACAGCAGCACGCGGCGCTTGCATCGCCGCAGGCGCTCGCATCGCCACCGTCCCGGGCGTTGCGAGCGCAGCCTGCAGACCGCCACGCACACCGCGCGCGTGCAACTCCGGCACCAGCAGTTGGCGGTGCAGCAATGGCAGCAGCCGGATCTGCCCACTCATCCGCTGCGCACCGACACTCCAGTTCGTGCGCTCCGAATGGCCTTGCAGATCGACATCCCACAGCACCACACGCCCGGGCCACCAGGTCAGCGCCGGGCCCCATTGCATCGTGAACTTGTCGGGCGAGCGATTCAGCGCAGCCGGGCCGAGCGGTGTGTTGAGCAACAGATTGCCCAGCAGCAAATAGCTTACGTACAGCGCAATCAGGGCCGATAGCGGCCATCGCAGTAGGCGTGGCGAGGCGCGCCAGCGGGCGCGAACAGGCATCGTCATGACGGCGGGCTCCTGAAAACCGCGCACGCGGCTGGGCACAGTGTGCCAAGCCAGCCGTGAGCAGGGCGCAGCACGATCACGCCAGCGGCCGCATCACTTGGTTTTGTAGACCGCCGGCAGCAGTCCGGGCTGCGCGTCATACCACTCACGCGCGCCGGCCAGATGCCACTGCCGCTGCTTGCCATCGAGTTCGATGCCGGCACCCAGCACACCCCAGCGCAGATACAGATCGCCGCGCCGCTGCGCATCGTTCAAGGCCAGCCGCGCACGCAGCGACAAGCGCGCGTTTTCCGCGTGCAGGTCGTCGATCAGCACCTGCTGCTTGCGCCAACGCAGCCGACCGGTGGCATCCAGTTCGCCCGAATCCAGCAAGCCCAGCACCCAGCGCGGATAGTCGGCGCGCTGGGCGAACACCGAGAGCAGTGGTGCGATATCGCGCATGCGAAGGGCTGCGTCGGCATCCACCTGGAACGGTGCCTCGGCCTGGATGGTGCCGGCCCCCACTTGCAACTCGCCCCACCAGTCGGCGTCTTTGCCGTCCTCGCCCACGCGCATGTTGCGCAGGCGCACGCGCGTGCCGCTGAGGTCGAAGAACTTGTTCTTGAAGTCGGCGCGCTGCAGCGTGGCCTGCAACTCGGCATCGCCGCGCATCTGCACCCCAGCCAACGCCAGATGCGCGCCCTGCCCACGCAGGTTCGCATGGCCGGTACCGACATCGCCGGAGGCATTGAGCGCCACATCGCCGGTCAGGCTGCCGCTACCGCCGAGCAGGCGCACGGTATTGCCTGGCAGGTAGCGGTTGTAGGCGGTGAGATCGGGCACACGCGCATCGCTGAAACGCAGCTGCGCCTTGAGCGTGTCGCTCAGGCGCGCCAGCTCGGCATCGCCATGCATGGCCAGTTGCAGGTTGCGGCCGTCCAGCAGGAGCTGTTTGGGCGCATCGCGCGGTGCCGCCTTGAAGGTGGGAATGCTTACATCCAGATGCGCCTGCGGGGTGGCGGCATCGTCGATGCGCCCGTGCGCCTTGGCCACGCCGGCCAGGCGCGTGTCCAACACCTGCGCCACCGCCTCCACGCGCGGAATATCCAGCGTGCTGCCGGCACTCAGCCGGCCCTGTGCAAGGCGCAGGTCCGCTTCGACCAGACCGCCGCCTTCCAGCTGGAACCACGGCTTGCGCACGAACAGCTCGGCGATCCAGTTCAAGGATTCGAACTTCCAGCGCCCACGCACCTGCCCCGACAAGCGCGGCAACAGCTGCGCCGGCTGTTCGAACGGAACGCTGCGCCCGGCGATGCGCAGATCGGCGTGCAGCTCGCTGCCGGTCTTCTCATCGCGCGGCAGCCGCGCCTGCACGCGGATGTCCTGGGCCACATCCAGTTGCAGTGCGAGCATGCCGCGGTCGGTGGCGCCGACGCCCGCAAGCAATGGCAGCCGCCACACCGCGCGGCTGCCCGGCTGCAGCGCGCCGCTGGCCAGGCGGACATCGGCCTCCACGCGCGCGGCCGATGGCCCGCTGCCGATGTCCACATGCGGCGCCCCGGTATCGATCTTCAGCGCCACGGAGTTGGCCTTCAGCTGTAGCCGGGCGTTGGTGATGCCGAGCTTGCGCAGGCCCGGTGCCTGGTCGCGGTAATGGCGCGGAAACTGGAACTGCGCATCCAGCTGCGCGCCGTTGAATACCTGCACCCCGTCGTAGCTGACCACCGCATCGGTAAAGCCCGCTTCGGAAGGAAACAATTCCGACGGCCCGCCCTTGAGCTGCTTCAGAAAACCGACCTTGCCGTGGCCTTGCCCGGCGATCAGCAATTTGCCCAGGCGGGCGCTGCGAATGCTGTTGCTGGTGATTGCATCGAAGCGCAACGTCCAGCCCTGGTGACCCCGCGGCGGTGGCGGAATGGGCGTGTCGGAGGTTTCCACTTCTGCGCTCACGCCGGTGGCATGCAGCCACGGCAGGCGCACTTCGCGCCGAAACAAGGCCAGCAAGGAGATACGCGCATGCGCGCGGTCGGCGTGGAAGACGTACACGGTACGGTTGGCCTGCCCGCGCATGCGCACGTTCCAGGCGATCACCTCGCCCGGGAACAGGGTCAGTGCCGGGCCGGTCTGCATGGTGAACTTGTGCGGCTGCCGATTGGTGCTGGCGTCGAACAACGGGGTATTGAGATAGAGGTTGCCGGCCAGCAGATACAGCGCGTACAGCGCCAACACCACGCCCACTGCACGACGCCACGGCCGTGGCCAGCGCTGAAAGCGGTCGCGAAGTGAGGGCATGGGGCGCAGGCAGGAAGGAGTCTTCCGCCACTATCCCGGTTGCGCTGACCGCGAGGCGTGAACAAGGCTGGTGCCGTTGTGGGACTCGGGACTCGGGATTCGGGATTCGGGATTCGGGATTCGGGATTCGGGATTCGGGATTCGGGAATTGGGAATTGGGAATTGGGACTTGGGAATTGGGAATTGGGAATCGGCGGCGAGCTGGGAGATTGGCGCACGGCCAGTGACCGGTGCCGCACCGGCGATTCGCCGAACCGCTGCCATCGCGCCCTCCTGGTGTTTAACGCTTCTCGAACTTCATTGCTGCGCACGACATGCAGCGACATCGCAGGGTCACGTGCCAGGTGGATAACAGTCCTGCCCGCTCGCTTCATGTGACAGGAAGGCTCTCTCCCCCTGCTGCCACTGCGCGAAACGGGCCATCACTGGGTGGTGTCCAACCCGTCGGGCCGGCTCCCTGCGCCGGCCCGACGTTCTTGGCTTGCAGCGGCCAGCCAGACGCCTGCGCCCACGACCAAGCCGATCGATGCAGCTAGTGGTCGTCGCTGATCGTCGCCGCCGATGGCACCGCGGGGCGCCACGTCCAACGCGACGCGCGTGCATAGTTGCGGCGCGCCAGCGCAGCCTTGTCTCCTCGGCGAGCAGTGGCCGAGCGTCCAGCGCACCCACTTGATTGCCTGCGCCGTTGCCGACATTTGGTGCATCTACGCAGGTGCCAGCCACCAGACCTTTCCCATCTGGACACCAGGCCCGGATCGGTTTCATAGACGCCATCAACGCGATTGGCGCTACGGTCATTCAGGGAGAAGGTCACGCGTAGCGGCAAATGAGGGGACGCGCGAGGCCCCGCGCTCACCGCAGACCAGCCAACGCGCTGCCTCGCAATCATTCCGCGTTGGCGATGCCCCATGCAGCATCAGCAAGTGCCTGCCGATGCTGCTGCGCCTCAGCTCACGCAGCCTCGGCAATCCGGCGCGTGCGCCGTGCGCGCACTGCGCTCGCCAGGCGTTCCAGCACCTGCACCGAACTGTCCCAGCCGATGCAGCCGTCGGTAATGCTCTGGCCGTAGGTCAGCTCGCACCCCGGCAACAGGTCCTGACGCCCAGCGACCAGGTGGCTTTCCACCATCACGCCGACGATGCGCGTTTCGCCGCTTTCCAGCTGATTGGCGATGTCCTCGACGACCTTGGGCTGGTTCTCGGGATTCTTGCTGCTGTTGGCGTGGCTGGCATCGATCATCAGGCGCGCAGGCAGTCCGGATGCATTGAGCACCTGGCTGGCCGCTTCCACATTGGCCGCATCGTAGTTGGGCTGTTTGCCGCCGCGCAGGATCACATGGCAATCCGGGTTGCCCGCCGTCGCTGCCACGGCGGTGTGGCCGTCCTTGGTCACGGCCAGGAAATGATGCGGATGCGAGGCCGCACCCACCGCGTCCACCGCAATCTTGACGTCGCCGCCAGTGCCGTTCTTGAAGCCCACCGGGCATGACAGCCCGGATGCCATTTCGCGATGCACCTGGCTCTCGGTGGTGCGTGCGCCGATCGCGCCCCAGGCCACCAGGTCGGCGATGTATTGCGGCGAAATGATGTCGAGAAATTCCACGCCGGCCGGCAGGCCGAGATTGTTGATATCGCGCAGCAGGCCACGCGCCACGCGCAGACCCTTGTTGATCTGGAAGCTGCCGTCCAGGTCCGGATCGTTGATCAGGCCCTTCCAGCCGATGGTGGTGCGCGGCTTTTCGAAGTACACCCGCATCACGATCTCCAGCGCGTCGCCGAACTGATCGCGCAACGGGCGCAGGCGCTGTGCGTACTCCATCGCCGCGACCGGGTCGTGGATCGAGCAGGGGCCGATCACCACGGCCAGGCGATCGTCGCGCCCGTGCAGGATGTCGTGCAGCGCGGCGCGCGCGTTGGTCACGGTTTCGGAGGCGCGCTCATCGCAGGGCAGCAGCGACAGCAGCTGCGCAGGCGGTGCGAGGGCTTCGATCTTGCGGATACGCAGGTCATCGGTTACGGGCGGCATCACAGTGTCTCGGTGGGCGGTGTTGCATCAGGGAGCCAGGCGTTGCGGCAACAAAAAAGCCGCCAGGTGTGCGCTGGCGGCTTTTCGGGAATGCTGCTGAAGTTTCCTTCAGGGTGAGCGCAATCCTTCCTCCGCCAGCGGCATCGGAAAACCGTAGTACCAAAAATAAAACTGGCTGCGGGGTGCGTTCATGGGATGCATTGATACCACGCGTTTTTGCGCATTGCCACTGTTTCATCGGCAACGGACCATGTGTCTCGATGCAGTGGTTGGGTGGCGCAGCGCGTCGTCAGAGACATGGCAGCAACAGTTGATCAGGGCAACAGAACGCAATCCGATCGCTGTTGAGCTGCCGATGGCCTTACATGCAGCGGCAGTGTGGCGGGATGTGCTGCACGCCACTGGGGCGGTGCGATCAAGGCGCTGGCGTGGAGGTTGACCCGCCTTGACAGCGCGCGCACCAAACGCAAGGTGCGCCCTTACCCCGGCGCACCTTGCGGCGTTTCAGGCCTGCTCTTCGTGGCAAGCGGAGACGGATACCGTGTCCAGCAGCCGTGACATGAACGATGTCGCACTGCCGACGTGTCAGTCCCCAAGCGTGGCTGGCGCCGTCCGGCTCTGCGCCAGGTACGCTCCGGGCATTTTTCCAGCCCATGAACGCAGGCAAGCTTGCGCCGAACCGCATCGCGACTTGCCTGACATCGCGCCATGGCTAGTTTTCCCCTGCATATGAGTGCGTCACCGTGACACACCACTGCACGCCACGGCGATGAGGCCATGGCGTGCAGTGGGGCACACGTCACTCAGAACGTAAACACGTATTCGGCGGCCACTTCGCGGCCGATCGGGTTGAACAGCGTGGTGTTGTAGAAGCCGTAGCCGTAGAAGCGTTCCTTGTGGTCGTAGCCCACTTCGTTGAAGACGTTGTTGACGTAGAAATTGACCTTGGCGTGGTCGGTGATCTTGTAGCCGGTGCTCAGGTTCCAGTAGATCGCCGGGCCCACGCGGCCGAAGTAGCGCTTGCTGGTTTCGCCCAGGTGCACGTTGCCGGTATCGGTCACCAGGCACGCATCGGAGGCGCTGGGTTGATAGCCGTCGTCGAAGCGTTCGCAAGTGCCCCAGTTGACGGCACGCACGGAACCGATCCTGCGGAAGTACACGGTCCAGTCCCAGGCGCCGCCGTTGTCCCAATGCACGCTGCCACGCACGCGGCTGCGCACGCGTTCGTCGCGGCGGTTTTCGTCGCTGTCGGTGCGGTAGATCTGCTCGCGGTAGGCGATCAGATTGTTGTAGTCCAGCGACAGCTGGAAGTTGCCCCAGCCGGCGGTGGCAAGGCGATATTTCAGCGATGCATCGATGCCGGAGGTTTCCATCTGCGCCAGGTTGATCGGGCCGCGCTCGATGCTGGCGATGGTGCCGTCGGCATTGCGCATCACGCGCGAGGTGATGGTGTCGCAATAGCCCGCGCCGCCGGGATTGTTCCAGGTGCCGCCGCTAATGGTGGTGCCGGTACGGCAACCGGCTTCGGCCGACAGGATTTCGTCGCGGTCCAGGTCCTTGATCATTTCCTCCAGCTGGATGCGGTAGTAATCCACGCTCAACGACAGCCCTTGCGCGATGTCCCACACCACGCCGCCGGTGAACGAGCGGCCGGTTTCCGAGCGCAGGTCCGGAGTGCCACGGCGGTTCACGTCCACGGTGTAGAAGATGTTGTTGTTCTCGTCGTTGCAGCCGCCGGTCAGGTACGCGCCCGAGGAAATGCAGCGGTACTGGTCGATCACCGTCTGATTGGTGGAGCTGGGTTCGCCCAGCACGTAATGCATGTCCGGCGCGCGAAAGCTGGTGGCCACGGTGCTGCGCACCAGCAGGCTTTCCACCGGCCGCCATTCCAGACCCGCGCTCCAGGTGGTGTCGCTCTGCGTGCCCACATCGGTGGGGATGGCGGCCGAAGAACGGTAATTGCCGTAGCGGTCGTAACGGCCGGCCACATTCGCGCTCAACGTGGAGAGCAACGGAATCTGGAATTCCAGACCGGCCGAACTGCGCATGCGTTCGCCACCGCCGCTGTCCACCACGTCCACCGGGTAGCATTCGTTGGCACAGGGGTCGGGAGAGAGTTGATAGCCCTGCTTTGCCACTTCGGCCACGGTGGCGAAACGGATCGGCCCGGCCCAGCCCTGCACCACATCGCCGCTTACGCTGAAACTGGCTTGATTCACCCACGAATAGGCCGAATTATGCGATTTGGCGACCAGCGTGTCCTACTGGTCAGACGACAACGGGGTGTATAGGCGTGCTTGGTTGATCGCATAGATCGGCGTGCCATCGGCGGCAGTGCCGAGGGAGCTGCCGAGGAAGTAGTCGGTGGCGCGCGCGGTGTCCACGGTGCGGATGTATTCGTCGACGGTGTAGCGCGAGCGGCCTACGCTGAACTCCCAATCGAAACGGTCGGCCCACACGCCGCGCAAGCCGGCGCTCAGATCCCAGGACT
This sequence comes from Xanthomonas sp. NCPPB 3569, assembly GCF_041475645.2. NCBI lineage: Bacteria > Pseudomonadati > Pseudomonadota > Gammaproteobacteria > Lysobacterales > Lysobacteraceae > Xanthomonas > Xanthomonas sp. NCPPB 3569. The sequence goes on along the minus strand of NZ_CM192969.1, from coordinate 737,350 downwards.
GCTCCTTGTTGTAATTCGCAAGCCGGTCCCAGCCGCCGGCTTCGCGCCGGGTGAGCTGGCGGATCAGGTTCAACGAACGCCCGGTGGCCGCGTCCTGGAACGGGCCCAGGTTAGGCGTACGGCGGGGCGTAGGTCCAACGGCCGATGCTGCGGTTGGCGGAGAACGTGGCCCAGGCTTCGGTGTGTTCGCCGAACTTCCAGGTGCCGTAGAGATATGCCGAATAATCCTCGCTGCCGGTGACCAGTCCCCAGTCGCCGTAATCGCGTGCCACCCCGCAGTAATCGCCGGCGTTGGTGAGCGCGCCGGTGTTCTGGTTGTAGCTCAGCCGCTGCGCGTCGATGAACTCGCCCCCGAAGCGCGCGCAGGTGCCGGCCGGCGGTGCCAGGCGCTCGTTGGTATTGGCATCGATCAGGCTCAAACCGGTAAACGGATTGAAACCGTACAGGCGGTTCTGGCCGGTCCAGTTGGAGTAGGACATGTCGTCCGAATCATCCATCTGTGGGCGATCGCGTCCGCTCAACGGGTCGCGCCGGGTGGCCTGCAGCGCGTAGGTCAGGCTCCAGTTCTCGCCGGTGCGCCCGCCGGCCCAGGACACATCGAAACTGTCGCGCCCACCTTCGGTGGCGGTGCCGCCACGCAGGCGCACCTGGTCGCCCTGATAGTCGCGCTTGAGGATCACGTTGATCACGCCGGCCACGGCGTCCGAGCCGTAAATCGCCGACGCACCGCCAGTGAGGATGTCGATGCGCTCCACTGCGGCGGAAGGAATATTGCTGTAGTTGGAGAAGTTGCTCTCGCCGCCGTAGGGCAGCGGGTAATCGGCCACGCGATGCCCGTTGACCAGCAGCAGCGTCCGCCCCGGCCCGAGGTCGCGCAGATTGATCGGCGAGGCGTTGGGCGTATGCGAGCCCCACTGCGTATCGGCTTCCACCGAGCCCTGCTGATTCATGCTGTTGAGCACGTCGTAGACGGTGGCAAAGCCTTCCTGCTGGATCTGCTGCGCACTGATGGTGACCACCGGTTGCGCACCTTCGACCTGCGCGCGCTTGATGCGCGAACCGGTGACGCTGACCGCATCCAGCGTGGAGGTGGCGCGCGTGGCATCGGGTTCGGTTTGCTGGGCCATGAGCGGCGGCGCGCACGCAGCAGTCACGGCAAGGGAGACGGAAATCGACAAGGCAAGGCGATGACTGCGGCAGTTCATAAGATCCCCGGGAGAGGCCGGACGCGGCCGGCGTGGCAGTGCACTGCAACGACGCCTGCCAGCGATGCGTGCACCGCTGCCCCTTGTCCGATGGCCCCCCGACCGCTCGGCGCAAACGCCTGCCCAGCGACGCTAAGGCTGTGATGACATCGGTGTCAACAGGTGGTGACAGAGTGTGACGGCGAACGACGATGCGGCGGGCTGGGGGTGCCTCCACCACGATTTCTGCGTACCCAGCGCACTCGACCCTGCGCAGATTCAACAGGTCATGCGATCACAAGTTGCCACCGTCCTGCCTGGTTGGTTCTTCCTGCAACGCAGGAGTTCGCATCGCGTTATGCCGGCCGGGCAGGCTTGTTCGAATGATGCATGTGCGCCAGCCAGTACCCGCTGGCCGCTCCCTCCCATCAAGGAAACCCACCATGGAGATCAAGAACAAGAAACAGCAAAGCGCAGGCCCCTCTTCCCTGGCGCCATTGCACGACACCCTTACCGACGACGCTCCGGTCGCCGACGCCACGTCGCCGACGCAAACGCCGCTCCACCCCAGCTTGTCGGCGCTCACTCCGCGCAGCCGTTCGCGCGCGTCCGCCGCCGACTCCGAGCACGGCGCTTCGCCGGTGCCCTCGCACGACGCTGAACCGCCAGCCCATTCACCCGAACGCGCCGCCGGCCCGTCCACCGCCCCCTCGCTTGCCGCCCGCGCAAACGCTGCATTGGCAAGCGGCGTGCAGCAGGCTTACGCTGCGGTATCGAAGGGGGCGTCCGATCTCTGGTCGCTGGCGGATCTGCGCACAATGCTGCAGATCCATGCGGACGATCCTGCATTCCTGCAGATGGTGCGTCACACCGACCCGGAACAGCAGGCGCCGCACAGTCTGGCCGCGTGCCGCCAGCAGATCACCCAGCTGCGCGATGTCATCGAAGCGGCAACCGGTCTGGAAGCACGCTTCCGCCAGCAATTGCTCGGCGACATCAAGGCCGTGGAAGACGCGCTGCAGCCGCTGGAGCACGGCACACCTGCGGCCGGGCGGGCGCTGAAGTCGCTGGCCAACCTGGTCAATCTGTGGCCCCTGGTCGTCCCCAGTCCGTTTCTGGGCAACCAGGCCAAGACCTTCGCCTATTCCATCGCCGCGGCAACCAAGGGCGTGATGACGCTTTCGGCCTCTGCGCTGCGTCCCACCGCCGACGGACTTCCGTTCCCGCTGATGGGCGGGCAGCTGGGGCGAGACGCCAACGAAATGCATTTCTACGCCATCTTGCTCAACGGACTGTTCCTCACCACCGAACTGCCCAAGAAATTCGGCAACCCGTCCATGCGGCACCAGGCCGAAGCAGTGGAAAACAACCCGGGATTTGCCGCGGCCGCATCGACCGCGTGCGCGGCGATGGTGCTCACGCCCTTCCTCTGGAACAGCCTCAACGTGCTCGGCAATCGACTGCAACACAAGGTGTCGCACCTGGGCGCCAGCATTGCAGAAAGCGCCGGTTTTCAAAGCCAGGCGCAGCGGTTGCGTGCACGCCTGACGCCCGGCCAGATCAGCGCGCAACTGCGCACGCAACTCAACGAGATCTGCGCCGCTCTGGAGAACGGCCGAGAAGCGTTTCAACAGGCACGTCGCGCGTTCACCGACCCGAGCCAAGGGCACGAGCTCACCCGTACGCTCAATGCCCAGTGCACGCACCTGCTGGAGACGCTGGACCAATGCAGCAAGCGACTGAGCACTGCGCTACAAGTGGACCAGAACCAGAATCAGGACCAGCCAGCCACCATCCCGCGCCAGGTCACCAACCACGACATTGCCCCCAAGCTGGCACTGGCGACGCTGGCGGCCGGAGTGACCGGGCTAACGGTCTACCTGATCCAACCGGATCGGATCGGCACGGTCGACCTGGTTGCCGACTCCATCCTTGTCACGACCGTGATGATGCAGTCGGCGCTCAACGCACATGCGACCCGCCAGGACGCAATGGAGCGCTTCAAGGCCATGTGCTCCGGCAGCTTGGTGATGGCGCTGGCCCTGGGCGTGGAGAAACTGTCCAAGACCTTGGCAGACAAGAGCCTGATCGAATCCTCGTCGGCATCGCCCTACTACGCCGGCGCGATCATGTCGCTGATGTCGATGACCATGCCGGGCCCGATGGCGCGTGGCGCAGAGCTGGCGATGAACTGGGGCGGCGCGCAGGTCATGCGGGTGTTCAGAGGGCCCGACGGCACCACGCTCGCAACCCGTATGCCGTCCTCGCCCGAGGAGCTCATCCAGCACGTGCAGGACACCGCCAGATATGTGCAAAGCCTGTCGCCGGACCAGGCGCAGGAGTACGCGCAGACCGTTGCCGATAGCGCCCTGCAGGGGATCGAGGACGCCGGCGCGCAGGCGCAGACCAGGCCCAGCAGCAGCGTCACGATCACCGAGATCGACGACATCGCCGATATCGAAGAGACGAACGACGACGCTGCGTTGGCCGCAGCCAGCGCCTCGCCTGAGCAACGCTCGCCTGCGCACGCGCATCGGTCGCCGGATCAGGCCGCAACCAGCACAGCGCCTTCGTCCTGACGGGACGAGCGCCGGTCATCGGCAACTGCCGCGTGCATGCGCAAGCGTGAGTGACGCGCATAAAAAACCCCGCCGTTTGGCGGGGTTTTTTTAACGCAACAGCCGAAGTGGCGTGGATTAGAAATCCATGCCGCCCATGCCGCCCATGCCACCGCCGGCCGGCATTGCCGGCTCGTCCTTCTTCGGTGCATCGGCCACCATGGCTTCGGTGGTGATCATCAGGCCGGCGATCGAGGCGGCGTTCTGCAGTGCCGAACGGGTCACCTTGGTCGGGTCCAGGATGCCGAACTGCACCATGTCGCCGAACTCGCCGTTGGCGGCGTTGTAGCCGTAGTTGCCGCTGCCTTCCTTGACCTTGTTGAGGATCACGGACGGCTCTTCGCCGGCATTGGCCACGATCTCACGCAGCGGGGCTTCCATCGCGCGCAGGGCGATCTGGATACCGTGGGTCTGGTCTTCGTTGGCACCCTTCAGCTCGCCCACGGCCACCAGCGCACGCACCAGGGCCACGCCGCCGCCCGGGACCACGCCTTCTTCGACGGCTGCACGGGTGGCGTGCAGGGCGTCTTCGACGCGTGCCTTCTTTTCCTTCATTTCGATTTCGGTCGAGGCGCCGACCTTGATCACTGCAACGCCGCCGGCCAGCTTGGCCACGCGTTCCTGCAGCTTCTCACGGTCGTAATCGGAGGAGGTGTCTTCGATCTGGGTCTTGATCTGGCCCACGCGCGATTCGATCGCGGCAGTGTCGCCGGCGCCATCGATAATCGTGGTGTTTTCCTTGGAGACCTGCACCTTCTTGGCGCGGCCCAGGTCCTTGATGGTCGCCTTCTCAAGCGCCAGACCCACTTCTTCGGAGATCACGGTACCGCCGGTCAGCACGGCCATGTCTTCCAGCATCGCCTTGCGACGGTCGCCGAAGCCCGGTGCCTTGACGGCCACGACCTTGACGATGCCGCGGATGGTGTTGACCACCAGGGTCGCCAGCGCTTCGCCTTCGACTTCTTCGGCCACGATCAGCAGCGGCTTGCCGGCCTTGGCCACGCCTTCCAGCACGGGCAGCAGGTCACGCACGTTGGAGATCTTCTTGTCGTGCAGCAGGATGAACGGGTCGTCCAGGTCGGCCGACTGGCTCTGCTGGTTGTTGATGAAGTACGGGGAGAGGTAGCCGCGGTCGAACTGCATGCCCTCGACCACGTCCAGCTCGTTTTCCAGGCCCGAGCCTTCTTCAACGGTGATCACGCCTTCCTTGCCGACCTTCTGCATCGCTTCGGCAATGATGTTGCCGATCGACTCGTCCGAGTTGGCCGAGATGGTGCCGACCTGGGCGATCGCCTTGTCGTCGGTGGTGGGCTTGGAGATGTTCTTCAGCTCGACAACCGCAGCCTTGACGGCCTGGTCGATACCGCGCTTGAGGTCCATCGGGTTCATGCCGGCGGCCACGGCCTTGGCGCCTTCGCGGATCAGGGCCTGGGCCAGCACCGTGGCGGTGGTGGTGCCGTCGCCGGCGTTGTCGTTGGTCTTGGAAGCGACTTCCTTGACCATCTGCGCGCCCATGTTCTCGAACTTGTCAGCCAGTTCGATTTCCTTGGCGACGGAGACGCCGTCCTTGGTGATGGTCGGGGCGCCGAAGCTCTTCTCGAGCACGACGTTGCGGCCCTTCGGGCCCAGGGTGGCCTTCACGGCATTGGCAAGCACGTTGACGCCACGGACCATGCGGGTACGTGCGTCTTCACCGAAACGAATGTCTTTAGCAGCCATTGGTTGTTACTCCGGAAATTGGGAATGGGGAATGGGGAATCGGTCAATCAAGGGCGGATATCGGGGCTGGGCGGGATGGCGAGGGCGCTGGCCGCTCTACCGATTCCCAATTCCCTACTCCCGATTCCCGGCGCATAGCGCCTGATCAGCTGATGACGGCAAGGATGTCGTCTTCGCGCAGCACCTTGTACTCGACGCCTTCGGACTTGTAGCTGCTGCCGGCGTACTGGCCGTAGATGACCTTGTCGCCAACCTTGACCACCGGCGCGCGCAGGCTGCCGTTGTCCAGCGGCTTGCCGGCGCCGATCGCGACGACTTCACCCTTGGTGGACTTTTCCTTGGCGGAGTCCGGAATCACGATGCCGCCGGCGGAAACTTCGTCGGCTTCGATCGGCTTGACTACAACGCGGTCGTGAAGCGGCTTGATGCTCATAGAGAAGACCTCTTAAGTGTTTGATTGGCCTGGAAATTATCGGCGATGTTAGCACTCGCACATGACGACTGCCAGCACAGCGCGCGGGAAAAACCCGACAGAGCGGGTGCGGGCCAGAGATTGTGCTGCGTGGGCGGCTTTCAAGGCCTGGCGGCAAAAATTTTTCGACAGCGGCGGTCTCGGCCAGAGGCCACTGCGAGTGCGGCGCGGGCCCAGGGACAATGCACGGCCATGCCTGTTGACCGCGATTGACGCGCTGCCGATGGCCCAGAGCCGGAAGGCATGCCGGGGCGGCGGCGCTGAATGCCTTGCTGCCACCGCAGGCCCGCGCGTTTCCGCCACGCTCTAGAAATGGAACCAGGTTCCATCGCTTGTCATGCGCGCGCCTTACAGTCGGGAACGCATTCCCCGATCACAAGGAGCTGTCGATGAGGTTGCCGTCCCGTTTCGTGTCCCTGCGTTGCACCCTTCCGCTGGCCTGCGCGTTTGCGCTCGGCGCCACCTCCGCCAATGCCGCGGTCTTCATCAACGAACTGCACTACGACGACGCGGGCGCCTCCGGCGACAGCGGCGAAGGCGTGGAAGTGGTGGCCACCGCCGGCGAATCGCTGAGCGGCTATCGCATTTACCTGTACAACGGCGCCGCCCCCGGTGCGGCAGTGGTGTATGCCAACACGGCGGTGCCGGCAGGCACGGTGGTGAGCTGCGGCAGCCAGGTGCGTATCGCCACGGTGAGCTACGCCAGCAACGGCGTGCAGAACGGCCCCAACGATGGCGTGGCGCTGGTCGACCCCAACGGGCAGTTGGTGCAATTCCTCAGTTACGAAGGCGCCATCACCGGCAGCGGCGGTCCGGCGGCCGGCGTGACCAGCCAGAACCTGCCGGTGAGCGAGAGCAACAGCACCGCGGTCGGCAGTTCGCTGCAACTGACCGGCACCGGCAGCAGCGCGGCCAACTTCAGCTGGGCCGGCTCGGCGGCGCAGACCTTCGGCGCCTGCAACCGCGGCCAGACCTTCGCCGGCAGCGACGGCGGTGGCAGCACCGGTGCGCCCACCATCAGCAGCACCACACCGACGCAAGGCGCCACCGGCTTCCCGGCCGCCGGCGATCTGGCCGTGGGCTTCAGCGAAGCGGTGACGCTGGGCAGCGGCGCGTTTGCGCTGAGCTGCGCCAGCTCCGGCAACGTGGCACTGACATACCCGACCAGCGGCACCCGCTTCACGCTGTCCACCAACACTGCCCTGGTCGGCGGCGAGCGCTGCGCGTTGGCCATCACCGCCAGCGCCATCCGCGATGCCAGCGGCCTGAGCCCGGCCGCCAACCAGTCCATCGCCTTCACCGTGGCCACCGCCAGCGGCGGCGCCACCGGCTACTACTCGCGGGTGAACACCACCAGCCCCAGCCAGCTGCGCTGCTCGCTCAACACCACCATTCGCGGCCACACCGTTTACCCGTACAGCGGCAGCGGCACCAGCACCTGGACCATCCTGGAAATGGCCGACGAGGATCCCAACAACAGCGGCCGCATCCTGGACGCCTACCGCAACCGCAGCTACGCCAAGGTCAGCGACCGGGCCGGCACCGGCAGCGGACTCACCTACAACCGCGAGCACACCTGGCCCAACTCGCTGGGCTTCGGCAGCGCCACCGGCGACCGCGGCCTGCCGTACGCGCCCTACACCGACACACACATGCTGTACCTGACCGACACCAGCTTCAACGCAGACCGTGGCAACAAGCCCTATGCCACCTGCACCAGCAGCTGCGGCGAGCGGGTGACCGAAGTCAACGACGGCAGTGGCGGCGGCAGCGGGCGTTACCCGGGCAATTCCAACTGGGTCCGCACGCCGGACGGCAACAGCGGCACCTTCGAGGTGTGGGGCCGGCGCAAGGGCGATATGGCGCGCGCGGTGATGTACATGGCGATCCGCTACGAAGGCGGCACCGATGCGGCCAGCGGCCAGTCCGAGCCGGACCTGGAGCTCACCGACGACCGCAGCAAGATCGTGCAGACTTCGTCCTCGCCCGCCTACATGGGCCTGCTGTCCACGTTGCTAGCCTGGCACCAGGCCGATCCGCCGGACGATGCCGAGCGCGCCCGCAACGAGGTGATCTTCAGCTTCCAGGGCAACCGCAACCCGTTCGTGGATCACCCCGAATGGGCCACTGCCAGCCTGTTCAACTCGGCCAAGCCGGCCAGTTGCCAGTTGGCCAACTGAGACCGGCTCACCTATGGCGCGCGCACCGCCAGGCGGGAGTGGACGGCGCGCTCGGAGCCGCACTGTACGCGTGGCACCTGCCCGATTCCGGGCCCCCGCGCGCACCCGCCTGGCGGTGCGCGCAACCGGGTTGCCAATTGGTCTGGACTACCCCGGCGGGGCGAGAGAGGCGCAGGCCGGGGCGGTCGCGTGAGTCGGCTTGTCCACCAACCCGTGATCCCGGGGGCCAATGCAGACGGCGCGTGTCGCCGGCAGGCACCACGCCCTTGATCCACCCCCATCGACCGAACCCAGGTAGCGCCCTGCCATGCACGGCAGGGCGCGAGTGAATCGCACACCCCCAACGCGCAGCGCGCCGACCGTGAGTTCGCTTGAGCCCCCCCCCGCCCGGGCCCACGAAGTTAACGTCTTGTTCCGGAATCGGCGGTCGATCCCCCGCAAACAGGGGGATTACACTGCCAGGTCCAATGAGCGCACCTTCCCTCCATTTGCTATTGAGCACCTGCCCGGATGCCGATAGCGCCGAGCGCATCGCGCAGGCCTTGCTCGAGGAACGGCTGGCCGCCTGCGTCACCGTCCTGCCCGGCGTGCAATCGCTGTACCGCTGGAAAGGCGCGATCGAGCGCAGCACCGAGGTGCAGTTGCTGATCAAGACCTGGGACGACTGCCTGCCCGACGCCATCGCGCGGCTGCAGGCCTTGCATCCGTATGAACTGCCGGAGGCGGTCGCTGTCCAAGCCAGCGCCGGGCTGCCGGCGTATCTCGATTGGGTCCGGGCCGAAACCCGCAAGGAATTCCGACGTCCATGAAGTCTCTGTCCCGCTGGATCGCCCGCTGTGCGCTCCTGGCCGCCCCCTTGCTCGCCGCGCCGCTGGCGGTACTGGCGCCCACCCCCGCGCAGGCCGCCGTGACCGAAGCCGACCTGCTGCCAGTGGACCAGGCCTTCGCGCTGAGCGCCACTGCCGACAGCCGCGACCGCATTGCGCTGAATTGGAAGATCGCACCGGGCTACTACCTGTATCGCCATCGCATCAGCGTCAAGTCCGGAAAGGGGTTTGCCGCGGGCGAACTGGCGCTGCCGGAAGGCGAGAGCAAGCACGACGAGTTCTTCGGCCAGGTGCAGACCTACCGCAAGCACCTGCAGGCCACCCTGGCCGGCAAGGCCGACCCGGCGGTGCAGACCGCCGTCCTGCAGGTGCAGTACCAGGGCTGCGCCGATGCCGGCGTGTGCTATCCGCCGCAGCGGCGCGAAATCCGCGTCGACCTGCCCGCGGCCGACACCACCGGGGCGCAGGCCACCGCTGCGCCACGCGAAAACCTGGGCGCGCTGGTGCCACGCAGCGCCACCGGCCCGCGCCTGTTCGGCGCCCCCGGCCAGACCGCCGGCATGGACGCGTTGCCGCTGCCGGCCGAGCAGGCGTTCAACTTCGAAGCCATCGTCGGCGACGGCAACAGCCTGCTGCTGCGCTTCACCCCGGCGCCGGGCTATTACATCTACCGCGACCGCACCTCGCTGGCATTGGAAGGGGCCGGCGGCGTGCGCCCCGGGCTGCCGCGCTGGCCGCAAGGCAAGGCCCATCGCGACGAACACTTCGGCGATGTGGTGGTGTATTTCGACCAGGCCGAAGTGACCTTGCCGCTGCTGCGCGACCACCCCGATCCGGCCCACGTGACCCTGGTGGCCACCTTCCAGGGCTGCCAGACCGACGGCATCTGCTATCCGCCGATGACCCGCCGCGTCGCCCTCGATGTACCGGCCGGCACCGTGTCGCCGCAGAACCAGGCGCAGGCTGCGCCATTGATGATTTCGCCACTGGCCGCCGGCCAGGCACCGGTCGAGCCCGGGCCGGCTGCCAGCACTGCCGGCCCGGTCGCCGATGCCTCGGCCGGCAATCCGGAGCGCACGCCACCGCCGCATACCGACAAGGGCCTGCTGGGCATGCTGGTGCTGGCCCTGCTGGGCGGGTTGGTGCTGAACCTGATGCCCTGCGTGCTGCCGATCCTGTCGCTGAAGGTGCTGGGCCTGGCGCACAGCGGCGAAAGCCGCAGCCATGCGCGTCGCCATGCCATCTGGTACTCGCTGGGCGTACTGGTGTCCTTCGCCGCCGTCGGCGGGCTGGTGATCGGCTTGCGCGCCGCCGGGCAGGCCGCCGGCTGGGGCTTCCAGCTGCAGCAGCCGTGGTTCGTCGCGGCGCTGGCGTATCTGATGTTCGCGGTGGGGCTGAGCCTGTCGGGCGTGTTCACCTTGGGCACCAACCTGGGCGGCATCGGCCAGTCGCTGGCCGCACGCAACGGGCCGCTGGGCGACTTCTTCACCGGCGTGCTGGCCTGCGTGGTCGCCAGCCCCTGCATCGCGCCGTTCATGGGCACGGCACTGGCCTACGCCTTCACCGCGCCCGCGCTGCTGGCGATGCTGGTGTTTCTGGTGCTGGGCCTGGGCCTGGCGCTGCCGTTCCTGCTGATCGGCTTCGTTCCTTCGCTGGCGCGGCGCCTGCCCACCCCCGGGGCGTGGATGGAAACGCTCAAGCAGGTGCTGGCGTTCCCCATGTATCTCACCGCGATCTGGCTGCTGTGGGTCTTGGGCAAGCAGCGCGGCGTGGATGCGCTGGCCTTGATGCTAGTCGGCGCCACCCTGCTGGCCCTGGGCTTGTGGTGCTTGGAGCGCAGCCGCTGGAAGAGCCACCGCCTGGGCATGGGCCTGGCCACGGCGATGCTGGTGCTGGCACTGGTGCCGGTGGTCGCGGTCACGCGCCTGAGCCTGCCGGCAGCCACCGCGGCAGATGGCGTGGTGGCGTTCTCGCCGCAGTTGCTGGACCGCCTGCGTGCCGACAACCGCGTGGTCTTCGTCAACATGACCGCCGACTGGTGCGTGACCTGCAAGGCCAACGAAAAGAACGTGCTGAGCAGCGCCGAATTCCGCGACGCGTTGCGCCGCGTCGACGCGGTCTACATGAAGGGCGACTGGACCAATGTCGATCCCGCCATCAGCACCTTCCTGGACCAGCATCAGGCCGTCGGCGTGCCGCTATACGTGGTCTACGGCCCCGGCGCCCCGCCGGCGATCCTGCCGACCGTGCTGACCGGCGCGATTACCGAAGATGCCTTGCTGCGCGCAGCGCGGTGAGGCGCGTCTTCGCTGCCACTGGCGACCTCGGCGGCAGCCTGTTGGCGGGCTAGCTCGAAGATTTTGCGCACCATGTAGACCGGCGCCTGCGCCATCAGGCGTATTGCGACACGTCCAAGCGCGAGGTCGGCCCCTGTTGGCCGGTGCCTGCGCGTCCGGCGCTCCGCAGATCTGACTGGCCGTGCCCGCATGGGGCAGGCGCGGCGCCAGGCTGCGCGCGGCGTCGCCTGTTCGGTGTTCCTGACACCTCCAGAACCCGGATGCATGCGATGCATCGCGGGCAACAGCGGCCGCGGCCTGCACGGCGGGCAGTTGCATGAGGCGAGGCAGCGGACGGGATCGATCGCGCCGATCGCCCTCCTCTTGGTACGCCGGCCCCGCTCGGCCAGGTGCCGCGTTGCTGGCGCCTGGATCTGCGCGCAGATCGCAGCCTGCCGCAGCGTCGCCTCCTGCGCCGTTGCCACGAACAAACCGGGCACTCACCGAATTGCTGCCACCGGCACAACATTCTGACGCCCGACAGGAGAGGATGCCGACAACAACTGTTGCCGCTGGACGGCCGGGACGGCCGGGACGGCGCCGCATCGCACCAGGCGCAGATGCTGCTCCGCATGCGCAGGGCCGGCTGCCGGTTCTGCTCGCAGCGGCCTGTGGCTATTCAGGCCCGGCAGCATGACCTCCGGCGCAGGATTGCCCGCCACCATTAGCGCCCCAGCCAAACCATTCGAATTTTAAAACAATCGTTTTAAACAGACCTAAGTTCGTCGAACTGGACAGCATCGGCAACATCGCGCAGACTTCCGGCCTTTCCGCTCTTCCGGATCCCATGGCCCATCTGCTGCTGTTGCATGGCCCCAACCTCAACCTGCTCGGCACCCGCGAGCCGGAGGTTTACGGGCGTACCACGCTGGCGCAGATCGACGCGGCCCTGGTGGATCGCGCGCAAGCGGCCGGGCACGTGCTGCACTGCCTGCAGTCCAATGCCGAGCACGTGCTGGTGGAGCGCATCCACGCCGCGCGCGAGGACGGCACCGCCTACATCCTGATCAACCCGGCCGCCTTCACCCATACCTCGGTAGCGCTGCGCGATGCGCTGCTGGGCGTAGGGCTGCCGTTCGTGGAAATTCATCTGTCCAACCCGCACGCGCGCGAGCCGTTCCGGCACCACAGCTATCTCAGCGACAAGGCCGACGGGGTGATCTGCGGCTTCGGCGCAGACAGCTACCGGCTGGCGCTGGAAGCGGTGATCGCGCGCCTGGAGCGCGACGCATGACCCCTGCCGCATCGACCTCGGCCAGCGTGCCGGCGTCCTGATCCCATTCCGCCGGCAGCCGCCGGCACTCCCCACCGTTTCACTTCCAGAGGCCCTTATGGATCTCCGCAAAATCAAGAAACTGATCGACCTGCTCGAAGAATCCAATCTCGCCGAAATCGAGATCAAGGAGGGCGAAGAGAGCGTGCGCCTGGCGCGCGTGCCCAAGGGCACCCAGGTGATGAGCGCCCCGGTGCAGCAGTACGCACCCGCGCCGGCCGTGCAGGCGCAGGCCCCGGCGGCGGCCAGCATGCCGATGCATTCGCCCACCGAAGCCTCCACTGGCGGCGCCAAGCACGCCGCCGCACTGCCGGACGGCCACGTGCTGCGGGCCCCGATGGTCGGCACCTTCTACACCTCGCCCTCCCCGGACAAGCCGGCGTTCGTCACCGTCGGCCAGCAGGTCAAGGTGGGCGATACCCTTGCGATCATCGAGGCAATGAAGATGTTCAACCCGATCGAAGCCGACGCCTCCGGCACCATCGTCGCCATCCTCGGCGAAACCGGCCAGCCGGTGGAATTCGATCAGCCGTTGTTTGTGATTGGTTGAGAGCCGGGAATCGGGAGTGGAGAATCGGGAATCGGCAAAGCGGCCTCATGAACGTCTGGAGGCGTGGTGCGATTCCATGGAGCTGGTGGAAATGATCTATCGGTTTACCGAGGTCTTTCCCGAGCACGAACGCTACGGCCTGATGGCGCAATTGCGCCGTGCGGCCGTCAGCATCCCGTCGAATATCGCCGAAGGTGCAGCGCGGCGCTCCACTCCCGATTACGCGCGGTTTCTCTCGATTGCGCGCGGCTCGCTCTCCGAGCTGGATACACAGGTCCAGATCGCGGTAAGACTGGGCTATAGCAACACCGAAGACGAGGACATTGTCAGCCAGCAGGTCGACCAGGTCTTCGCCAAGCTCACTGCATTGATGAATGCCTTACGCAGACGCGGAGCCGCGCCATGAAGCCCGCATCTCCCCATTCCCCATTCTCGACTCCCTATTCCCATGCTCGATAAAGTCGTCATCGCCAACCGAGGTGAAATCGCGCTGCGCATCCTGCGCGCGTGCCACACGCTCGGCATCCGCACGGTCGCGGTGCATTCCACGGTCGACCGCAACCTCAAGCACGTGGCCATGGCCGATGAGTCGGTGTGTATCGGCCCGGCCGCCTCCAGCGACAGCTACCTCAACATCCCGGCGTTGATCGCCGCGGCCGAGGTGACCGATGCGCAGGCCATCCACCCCGGCTACGGCTTCCTGTCGGAAAACGCCGATTTCGCCGAGCGCGTGGAGCAATCCGGCTTCATCTTCATCGGCCCCAAGGCCGACACCATTCGCCTGATGGGCGACAAGGTCGAAGCGATCCGCGCCATGAAGGCTGCCGGCGTACCCTGCGTGCCCGGCTCGGGCGGCCCGCTGGGCGATGACATCGTCGCCAACACCAAGGTGGCGCGCGAAATCGGCTACCCGGTGATCATCAAGGCGGCCGGCGGTGGCGGCGGACGCGGCATGCGCGTGGTGCATTCGGAGGCGGCGCTGAAGGCGGCGATCGAAACCACCAAGTCCGAAGCCAAGGCCGCTTTCAGCAACGATCAGGTCTACATGGAGAAGTTCCTGGAAAATCCGCGTCACGTGGAAATCCAGGTGCTTGCCGACGGCCAGGGCGGGGCGATCCACCTGGGCGAACGCGATTGTTCGATGCAGCGCCGCCACCAGAAGGTGGTGGAAGAAGCGCCGGCACCGGGCATCACCGAAGAACTGCGCAACGAGATCGGCAAGGTCTGCGTGGACGCCTGCATCCGCATCGGCTACCGCGGCGCGGGCACCTTCGAATTCCTGTTCGAGAACGGGCGGTTCTACTTCATCGAAATGAACACGCGTATCCAGGTGGAGCATCCGGTCACCGAGCGCATCACCGGCATCGACCTGGTGTGCGAGCAGCTGCGCATCGCCGCCGGCCACAAGCTGAGCATCAAGCAGAGCGACATCGTGCTGCGCGGGCATGCGATCGAATGCCGCATCAATGCCGAAGACCCGGAGACCTTCATGCCCAACCCGGGCCTGATCACCGCCTTCCATCCGCCGGGCGGTCCGGGCGTGCGGGTGGATACCCACATCTACAGCGGCTACAAGGTGCCGCCGAACTACGATTCGATGATCGGCAAGCTGATCGTGCATGGGCCCGATCGCGAAACCGCGATCGCACGCATGCGCGTGGCGCTGAGCGAGATGGTGGTGGACGGCATCAAGACCAACATCCCGCTGCAGCAGCGCATCATGCGCGACAAGGGCTTCCAGGCCGGCGGGCAGAATATCCACTACCTGGAAAAGCGCCTGGCCGAGCGCAAGAACAAGTCGATCGCGTTGACCTGATCGCGCCTGCCGCTGCAGCGATGAAGCAAAAAAGCCCGGGAAACCGGGCTTTTTTGTTGTTTCCCGGTGCATCGCGCCGACACTGCGTCGCGCCACCAGCCCTGTCGCCAGCCGGTCCATGCGTAGGAGCGCACCCGGGCGCGACCTGGCTTTATCGGTAAGCCCGGTCGCGCCCGGGTGCGCTCCTACAGAGCCCCAGGGTTCGACGCCCGGATGGGGCAGCCAGCGCTGGATCCGATCTGCAGACCCTCGGTCGTGTGCACACGTGAGAATGACGAAAGCTGCGGCCGCAGCTAGCCGCCGTCGCCGCCTGCGCTACCGCAGACGCAGCGGCTGCGGCAATGTCGATCTGCAACGCGCCGCACCGTTCACCGCCGCGGCGAAGGCGCCTGCTGGCTGCCGGGCACCGGCACGATGCCGCTGGCCGATGACGGGTCGACCACGGTCATGGTTTCGGTGGAACCGTCCGGCCACACCACCTGGAACGTGGAGCCAGCCGGCAAGGTGGAAAACGGCATGGCACTGCTGGCGCGGTACACCGCAGCGACCTGGCTTGCGCCATGCCGTCGCTGCTGTTCGTCGGCGGTGACGCTGGTGGATTTGACCGACAGCGGCTGGTACCGGTGATCGGCGGTATCGATCATCACGATGCTCACTGCCGCCGCCGAATACGCCACGAACAACGCCACCCATAACCAGAACTTGGCGCCATGCGCCAACCGACGGTAATTCATGACTGCGCTCCCGGATCGGAGACCAATGTATCGACCATCTCATCCACCCTGTCTGCTCCCTGCCGCGGCACCGCGGCATCGAATACGAACGACACGAAATCCTGTGCGCTGTCGCGCGAGCAGATGCCCGCGTTGGCGCAATAACTGGTGACCAAGGTGCTGCCGGCGCTGCAATCGAGCCCCAGCCGGCATGCAGCCACTTGCCAGGCCAGCTCGGCGAACTGATCGCCGGCCACATAGCCTTGCAGGCTGTCATCGCCGCTGGCCCGCGCGCCCATCGCCGGGGCCAGGGCCAGATAGGCCTCGGGATCGCGCGAGGCCAGCACGCGTTGCACCAGCGCGCGCTTGTAGCCGGGCGATGCCTGCAACGGTTCGCCCAACGCCAGCAGGGCGGCCTCGGCAGCCAGGCTGCCGGCGCGCGCCGCAGCCAGGCGTTGCTGCGCAACCATGCGCGGACCCAGCCCGTCGGCGGGGGCAAAGCCGGCGCAACGCTGCGCCAGGCGCTCGCGTGCGGCATGCATCGCTGCCACTCCCGGCGTGTGTTGCGCGGCGATCCATGCGCTGTCGGCGGCATAGCCGGACGGGCTGGCCGCATAGGGCGCGCAGTAATCGTAGACACGGCTCAAGCGCCACCCGGCCTGTGCATCGCCGGCACGCACCTGCTGCTGCAATTGCTGCGCGTAGCGATACAGATCCGGTTGCGCTTCCACCGCATCGCGATGCGGCAACTGCAACGCGGCGCTGTGCTCGGTCGCTGCGTGCGGCTGCGGTGTGGCAGCGCCAACCGGCGCCACCTGTGCAGCAACCGGCACCATGCGGTCGACATCACGCTCGGCAGGTTGCGCGCGCACATGCCACCACGCGGCCGCCGCAAGCGCAGCGGGAGCAAGCAGCAGCCAGAGATGGCGGGCACGAGCGAGCGGCATGGATGACGGCGACCCTGCTGCGGAACCACCCGCAGCGACGGCGCGGAGTCTAGCACCCACCCACGCGCACAGCCGCCGCCAAGCAGACGCTGCCAGTGGAGGTGTCGAGAATGGGGCGACATGCGTAACGGCCTGCGCGGACTGCACGTGAGTGGCGCGCTGCATGCGTTCGGTTGCGCTGTGCTGTGTGCTGTGTGCTGCGCTGTGCTGTTTGCTTGTGCTGTGGTGTGTGTTGGTGCTGATGTTGCTCGGCTGCTTGCCGGCTTGCTGCTGCGTTGATCGGTTGCAAATTCCGAATGCGAGATCGATCTCGCAGGTTGCGCATCCGACAGCAGCGCATCTTGAAGAGAGCCGCCTCTGACCGAGCCTGCCAGTTGGCAACGTCGCCTCGCCGATGCGGCGGTGCCCAGTTGCAGCGCTGTCGTGTCATGGTGGACGCATCGCCCCACACGCATCGCGCTGCACGGCAGGACGGAACACGGCAGCACACAAGGCAGCTGCCTGCGCACGCGACTGCACATTTGCGCAAGGAAGCAACGTCTCGTCCCGGTTGCTCGACGCGGCCGTCGACAAGCCCGTGCTCGATCGCTCGGCAGCATCATCGGTTCAGCGTCAAGTGCGGCGGCATCGGCCTACCGCCCTCCGCACGCAGGGCACCACATCCAACCGCAGATACGCGTCCATGCAGCGCCACACCAAGCGATTGTCCATTCGCCAGCAGCACGCCGTCCGCTTGGCAGCGGACGCATCTTGATCGGCAAGGCCATATTTCACCGCCTGCATGGGGAAGACACACCGCCCAGGTCGACGGCGCCTGCGTCATGCCGTCGCCTGCGGTGCGGCAGGCACGCCGGCACGAATGGTCTAGGATGCGTGCTTTCGAATTGCCCAACGCCACGATGCCGTTTCTTGAACTGACGCTTTCCTGTTCCGAGGTCACCCTTCCCCGTTTCCAGAACGCATTGGACGATGTGGGCGCACTGGCCGTGACCATGCTCGACGCCGATGCCGATACCAGCAACGAGCGCGCCATTCTCGAACCCGGTGTGGGCGAAATGCCGCTGTGGGACCGGCTGACAATGACCGCGCTGTTCGATGGCGACAGCGACGCGCTGGTGGTGCTGGCAGCGCTGGAAGCCTTCGATCCTGGCCTGGACTGGAGCCAGGTGGCGTTTCGCATGGTCGAAGACAGCGACTGGGAACGCGCCTGGATGGACCTGTTCAAGCCGATGCAGTTTGGCGAACGCACCTTTATCGTGCCGTGGAATCACGCGCTGCCCGAAGCCGCGGACAGCCCGCATGCCGCCGTGGTGCGGCTGGACCCGGGCCTAGCGTTCGGCTCGGGCACCCATCAAACCACCGCGCTGTGCCTGCGCTGGCTGGACAGCCTGGCCGGCAGCGGCGAGCTGCAGGGCCGCAGCGTGCTCGATTTCGGGTGCGGCTCGGGCATCCTGGCGGTCGCCGCGCTGAAGCTGGGCGCCAGCGGCGCGGTCGGCGTGGACAACGACCCGCAGGCGCTGCTGGCGACCGCCGACAATGCACAACGCAACGGCGTGGACGCGCAGCTGACGGTCTACATGCCGCAAGACGAACCGGTGCAGACCTACCAGGTGGTGGTGGCCAACATCCTGGCCTCGGCCCTGGACGCCCTGGCCGACACCCTGGCCGCGCGCGTGGCGCCGGGCGGACGGATCGCGCTGTCGGGCATCCTGCACGGCCAGGAAGACGACTTGCTGAAACGCTACGCCCCCTGGTTCGAACAGTTGCGCTGCGAACGCGACGAAGACTGGATGCGGATCGACGGCGTGCGCCGCGGCTGATCCGGCTGATCCGGCTGATCGTCCACGCCGGCTAGCGCTGTGGCCGGCCGGCGCGAATCTGCGCGGTGGTCACTGCATCGGCCACGCTGATCGCCCGCAACCGGGTCACCGGTTGCCAGCCGTTGCGGTGCAGCGCCGCCGTGCGCCACGGCCCCGGCCTGCCGGGCCACCCAGACCCGCAGCAGCACCTCGGCCGCCAGCAACGCCGTCCAGGCCACGGGCGACCACGCCTGCACACCTGCAAGCGCCACAGCGCCGGCCCCCACAAACATCAGCGCGCTCACCGCCAGCAGCGGCCAGTGCCGCTGGCGTAGCGCCCAGACGCGCGGTGCCAGCGCTGCTGACCAGTGCGGACCATCGGCCACGGCAGTCCACTCGGCGCCACGCCGCCAGATCGCATACCGGGCCGCACCACGAAAACGCCTGACTGCAGGGTCCACCGGCGAATGGGCCGGCCACGGCGCGTCTGCGGGCGCGGCGGACGGGGGCGAACGGTGCCACTGGGGATCGGATTTCCGAACGGCGGGCTCGACCATGAACATCCTCCTTGAGTTCGCTGTGATGGGACCATCATGGATCGACAGACAGTATCGCAAACATATGGCTATATGAAAGTCATACGAACTATCTCCGGGCGCTGCTAGGGCTATATCTCCGGCCCCTGCCTGCCCTCCAACGGTGCCGTGTGAGCAAGCTGTACGAACGAGTACGCGAAGCCCGCAGCCTCACCAAGCTGACCCAGGAAGCCCTGGCCGGCGAGCTGGGTGTCACCCGCAGCGCGGTGGCGCAATGGGAGATGGCCGAAGGCACCGCACCGTCGGTGGAAAACCTGATCGGCCTGGCCAGGCGCAGCGGCATGGCGTTCGAATACCTGGCCACCGGCCGCGGCGACCGCGTGTTTGGCCCGCCGGTGTCGGCCATCGCTGAAGAACCGGCGCAGTACCGCCGCCTGGATGACCAGCAACGCGTGCTGCTGACGCGTTTCGACACCCTGACGCCGCGCCAGCGCGCCGGCCTGTTGGATCTGTTGCTGGCCGAAGGCAAGACGCGGCGCAGGCGGTGAATTGGGAATTGGGAATTGGGAATTGGGAATTGGGAATTGGGAATCGGGAATCGGGAATTGGGAATCGGGAATCGGGAATCGGGAATCGGGAATCGGGAATCGGGAATCGGGAATCGGGAATCGGCGAGCTGACGTGATCGGCGCCGAAATTCCAAGGCCGTGTTTCCGCTAGCTGTCGTCTCCTGATCCTGGATGCGCCTGGCCGTATTGGTCGGCTTGCGTAGATGTGGAGGCGGCCGTTATCGGAGAAGGCATGCGCTGCGCGCCTTGCGTCGACATCGGCGCAGACGGGGCCATGACCGTGTGGGCCGGAGACGAACACCTGCAGGCATGCGCGCTGCGGCTCGATCGCATCGCCATCGGCACAGGTTCGCCGGTGGACGTGCGCGTGGTTGAATAGGGGTCTTCCCGCTGCACGCCTGCCGATGTCCGAGACTCCGCCACCGCGCCGCCCCCTGGCCACGTTCCTGCGTGCGACGCCGGCTGCTCCGCCGCTGGTTCCGACCCCGGTGGTTCCGCCTGGGGAGCCGTGGGAGCAGGCCGCACCGGCCGCGGGCCCCGCGTTGCCGCCGGCAACACCGCCGCAGGTGGACGCGCTACCGGCGCCGCACGTGCCATCGCCTGCTGCAGCGGTGGCGCCATCGCCGCAGCGCGCAGCGGCTGCGCCCGGGCACGCTGGTCTCCAGGCGCCGGTGTCCGGCCAGCCGCAACTGCCCGCGCCCGGCAGCGCGATGCCGTCCGCTTCGGCGACCGCGCCCGCAACCGGACACGTCCCTGATGGGATGCTCGATCCATCTCGCCCGGTGTCGGCCGCCAGCGATGGCCAAGCGGGCGACGACGGGCTGGCCGCGGCCGGTGCTGACGCGCTCCAGGACCACACCGCGCGGACTGCACCTGCCCCGTTGCATTCCGCGCAGCAACGCGCGCTCCGTGCGTCAGCGCCTGCAGACCTGTCGTCTCGGGATGCAGCGGGTACGCCGAGCCCGCTGGCAGGCGAGGCTCCAGTCGCAACGCCAGCAGCGCCGGCGGGATCGACAGCGGCTGTGGCGACAGCGGCGGCCGCGACACAAGCCGACACCAGCGCCAGCGAGCAGACGGCGAACACACCCGAAGGCAGGCTGCAGCCGGGCCAGCCCTCCAGCCATCCCGACCCGGCAACCACCGAACTCGGCACGGGCAGCGCATCGGCAGGCGAGGACGCGCCGTCCGATGCCGGCGTCGCGCCGCCCCGCACCACCGCTGCGCAATTGCAGCCCTTGCCCACTCCCGCCTTGGCCGCGCCCGCCTTTGCGCGGCGTGGCATCGCCCGGCCGCGGCTGCGCGCCAGCGGGCGCCAGTGGGCGCTGCTGGTCGGGCTGGTCGGGCTGGTCGGCGTGCTCGGAGTGCAGATCGTCATCGCCGACCGCGCGCACCTGGCCGCCAACGCCCGCTGGCGGCCGCTGGTCGGCACGGCCTGCACGCTGGCGCGCTGCAGCCTGCCGGTCTGGCGCGAGCCGGAGGCGCTGACCCTGCTCAACCGCGACGTGCGCCCGCTGCCTGGTATGGCCGGGGTGTTGCAGATCCAGGCCAGCTTCCGCAACGACGCGCGCTGGGCACAGGCCTGGCCGTGGCTGCAGCTGTCGCTGTCCGATGCCGACGGCCGGGTGATCGGCACCCGCATCCTGTCGCCGCAGGAGTATCTGGGACCATCGCCGCCTGTGCAGGACACGCTGGCGCCAGGTCAGGCAGTGCAGGTCGCGTTTCGGGTGCGCGAGCCGGCCGCGAGCACTGCCGCCTTCAGTTTCGACTTCCGGTGAACGGGCGCGACCGCCACATGGGCGTGGCGAGCGATCAGGTCACGCGCTAGACTCACTCCCCCTCGCCGGCCACGCGTCCCGGCTTCGTGACACTGGGAACCTCCTTTGAACGCAGCCCCCTCTCGTCCTGACACCAGTCGTGGCGCCCCGAAGTCGCCCCTGCGCGAACACGTGGCCCAGTCCGTTCGCCGTTATCTGCGCGACCTGGACGGCAGCGACGCGGACGATGTTTACGAAATCGTGCTGCGCGAGATGGAGATCCCGTTGTTCGTGGAAGTGCTCAACCATTGCGAAGGCAACCAGAGCCGCGCTGCGGCGCTGCTGGGCATTCACCGGGCGACCTTGCGCAAGAAGCTCAAGGAGTACGGGCTGACGTAGGCCCGGGATTCGGGATTCGGGAATCGGGAATCGTAAAAGCGTGCTTCTGCCAGACGGTGCGGGCACGGGTTCCCGGTCACGGCGTGGTTTCGTGCGGGTCAGCCTTCCGGTTGGCCAGACGCGGCGGCCGACCGACGCGCTGCGCAGATCCGATGCTGCAGGTGCCAACGGCACGCGATGCACATGTTGCGATCTTCTGACGAGCAATGTTGCAGGCGATCACGCCCAGCCATAGCGAATCAGGTGGAAAAACACCGGCGCGGCGAAGCAGACCGAATCCAGGCGATCCAGCACGCCGCCGTGACCTTCGATCATGTGGCCCCAATCCTTGATGCCGCGATCGCGCTTGATCGCCGACATCACCAACCCGCCGAAAAATCCCATCAGGTTGGCCACCAACGCCAGGCCGAAGGCATGCCACGGCGCGAACGGGGTGATCCACCACAGCGCCATGCCGAGCAGGCTGGCCGACAACACGCCGCCGATGAATCCTTCCACCGTTTTGGACGGCGACAATTTCGGCGCGATCAAGTGGCGCCCGGCCAGTTTGCCCCACACGTACTGCAGCACGTCCGAGGACTGCACCACGATCACCAGGAAGGCGATCAGCAGCAGATTGCGCCCGGCATAACCGGGAATGTCCAGGTTCAACAGCGCCGGCACATGCGAAATGCAGAACACGCAGATCATCAGGCCCCACTGCACTTTGGCGGTGCGTTCCAGATAACGCGTGGTGTCGCCGCCGATGGTGGCCAGGATGGGTAACACCAAAAACGCGTAGACCGGAATCAGCAAGGTGTACATGCCGTACCAGCCGGTCCACACCAGGCCGTATTGCCACGGCAGCACGATGTAGAACGCGGCCAGTAATGCGTAGTAGTCGCCACGCCGGGTCGGGGTCAAGGTGATGAACTCGCGCAGCGCAAACAACGACACCAGCGCGAACAAGCCGATCACGCCGGCGCGACCAAACACGAACGCAAGGCCGACCACCGCGGCCATCACCCACCACGCACGGATGCGGGCGACCAGGTTATCCAGCACGGCGCTGGGGCGTTCGCGTGCGCGCCAGCGCAGGGTTTCGGAAATCAGCGTGGCGATTGCCAGCACCAGCGCGATACCGCTGAACAGCCACACCGTCTGCTGATGCATCGAAGACTGCTGCAACTGCCCGCTATACACATACAGGCTCATGCGCGGGTCTCCAATTGATCCGGCGACAACGCCAGCAACGCCGCACGTGCACGCGCCAGAAACGCATCCTTGGTTTCGTCCGCATCCAGGCGCAACGGCGCACCAAAGGTGGTGGTACACAGCAGCGGCAACGGCAACCACTTGCCCTTGGGCATCACGCGCTTGAGGTTATCGATCCACACCGGCACGAACTCCAGTTCCGGGCGTTGCCGTGCCAGGTGATACAGCCCGCTCTTGAACGGCAGCACCCCCTCATCCGGGTTGCGCGTGCCTTCGGGAAACAGGATCAACGAATCGCCGGCATCCACCGCATCGCACAGGCATGCGATCGGGTCGCGCGTGCGTTGCGCCGGGTCGCGTTCGATCAACACGCCGTTGAAGACCGCATGGATCAGATAGCGCCGCAGTGCGGTGCGCTGCCAGTAGTCGGCCGCCGCCACCGGGCGCACTTCGCGGCGCAGGCTGGCCGGCAGCGATGACCAGATCAGCACGAAATCGCCGTGGCTTGCGTGGTTGCCGTAATACACGCGGCGTTCGTTGGAGGGCGCGCAACCGCGCCACAACGCACGCGCGCCGGTCAGGGTACGAATGGCGCAGCTGCAGCCGCGCGCGATCAAACGGGCAATCATCTCTGCTCCAGGGTGCGCACGATCGTGCGCAGTCGTACCGCTACCGTCAGCAAGGCACCGACGATCAACACCGCCAGCGCTCCGATCAGCAACCAGGCCGCAAGACGCGGCTGGCCCATCCATTGCAGCAGCAAGGCCAGCGCGCCTGCCAGCGACAACCACTGCATGCGTTGCACGCGGCTCATCGGCCCCTGCCGCGGCTCTGGCGTGCCGCAGGCCAGGCCCAGCATGCGCACATACGCGGTGGCCACGCAGCACAGCGCCGCCGCCCACCCCAGGTGCGCAGCCCACGGCAGGCCAGACTGCAGTCCGTAGCCCAGGCCCACGCAGACCAGCACATCGGACAACCGATCGGGCGCGTCGTTGTAGACCTCACCGGCGCGCGAGACCATGCGCGCCTGGCGTGCCAGCACACCATCCATGCGGTTGCACCACAGCCGGCCCTGCAGCCCGAGCACCGCCAGCAGCAGTGGCATGGCTCCTTCGCGCGCAGGCGCGCTCAAGCCGATGTAGAACATCAGCCCGGCCAGCGCCGCACATGCGATGCCCACCCACGACACGCCATTGGGCGTGGCGCCACGCCCGCGCAGCACGCGCGCCCAGTGCAGCCGCCGCTGTTGCTGTCGGTGTTGCATCAGTCGCCTCCTCCGCCGCAGCCGCCACAGCCGCCGCCATCGCTGCTACCGCCATCGCCGCCACTGTCGCCACCGCCCCCGCCGCAGCTGCTGCCACTGCCACCGGCGTGACCGTGCGGCGCACGCAAGCTGTGGTAGTCGGCCCACGGGGTTCCGATCAGTGCCGCAGTGCCGTACAGCGCCACCACCTCGCCTGGATCGCCGCCGGTGCGCGCGGCATCGCGTCGCCGCGTCTGACGCAATGTCGCAAGGCGGGCTTCGCCGCCGAGCGTGCGCCGCACGCGCACCAGCGCAAAGCCCAGGACCAGCAAGGTGGTCAGCACCATCAGACACAGCAGATAGCCCACCGGATGGTTGCCCTGCACGCCGATGACCAGCTTGCACACGCCAAGCAGCCATACCAGCGCCACCGGCACGGTACATGCCAGACGCACCACGCGTGCCCACGCCTGGCTCAGCCACAGGCCCTTGTCGATCAAGCGCTGCTCCAGCGGTGCGGCCAGCGCACGCAACGCGCGCAAGGCCCCCACCGGGTCTTCGGTGGTGCGCACCGCTTCCAGTGCCGGCTGCAGCGCAGGCGGCACTGCGATCTGCCGGTGGCAGCGTACCCAGTAACGCGCCGGTTCGGTGGCATCGCGCTCCAGATACACCGCATTGCGCACCAGTAACTCGGTGAACCACAGGTCGGCCACGCGATCGGCACCGCCGCCCAGATATGCAAGCTCGCTGGCATCCACTGCTGCCGCGGTGCGACCGCGGCGCAGCACCCGTCGCAACCATGCCGCCATCGACCAGGCCAGACCGATCAGCGCGATGAACAGCGGCAGGAAATACACGCCGCGCCAGTGCAGCGGCGACAGCGCCCCGCCATTGGCCGAGCGACAGGCCATGCCCACTGCCACCGCGATGATTGCCCACGCGACGACGGCATACGGCACACCGCACTGTGGCCCAGCGAATTGCGGCGCTCCACGCAAGGCCTGCAAGGTCTGTTCGGCAGCGTCCTCGTGCGGCGGATGCAACGTCGATTGCTGAGGTCGCGCCGCAGGCCACCATTGCGCCGGCGGCTCGCCAAACTGCGTGCGGTAACGCTCTAGCGTCTGGCGGTACTGCGCCTGGAACCGCGCGTCCTCACCGGCATCGCCGCGTCCGGGTTGATGATGCAACGTGGTCTGCAGCACGTGCGGGCAGAACTGCTGCCAGTACTCGCGGGTGTCGGTCAGATGCGTGTGCCAGACCTGGTCGACCAACGGGCTGGGGGTGACGTCGTGGGAGTCGGTGCAGGCAAGAAAACAGAACCGTCGGTACTCCTCCACCAAGGCCTGCGCTTGCGCGGTGGTGCACTGTGCCTGCTTGGCCACGCGCCGAACAAAGGCGGCAAACGCTGCTTCGTCCTGGCCAAAACGATAGCCCTGCAGCCGTTGCCACAGCGCCCGCTGCGCGGGTGTGGCGTGGCGCGGTTCGCGCTGGGCGGAATCGGGTGCGTTGTTCATCTGAACATCCTGAGGGCGAGCGCCGCAGCCACCAACAGCAGTTGCACCACCACGCTTGCCAACTGCCAACGCAGCAGGCGGCGCATGCCGGTCCAGCGCGATGCCCAGTCGCGGGTGGGTGCACGCTTCGCCACCAGGCCAATGGCATGCATGGCCGCATCGAGCTGGTGCGCGGCGTCTTGCTCGGTGCCGCCGCAGCGTTCGAGATGCGCGATGGAGGCCGCCAGCAGGTCGGCATCCAGGCCCACGCGAAACGCCCAATAGCGCTGCACCACACCGGCCAGCACGCTGATGGCATAGCTCAACTCAACCAAGGGCGGCGCCTGCGCAACACCGAGCAAGCCGATGGCCGCCGCCAGCAGCAGCAGTGAAAAGCGGTCCAGTGCTGCACCCTGGCGCAGCGCTGCGCGCATGGTCGCCAAGGTCAGCGGGGAGGGATTCATTGCACTCTCCGTTCGGGGATGTTGTCGCCGTCATGAACATCGCATGCCACCACGATAGCCGCGCGATGCGCATGCCCGAGCACGATCGACGGCTGCACGGTGCGTAGCTGTGCGATGGCCGCAGCCGCGTCCTGGGCGCGACCGCTGCGCACCAGCCAGGTGGCCACACTGGCAGCACTGCGCGAATAGCCCAATGCACAACACACCAGCACCGGCCCGATCGCCTGCGCCTGCGCGATCGCCTGCGCGGCCTCGCGCAACTGCGCCGGCGACGGTGCGACCAGATCGAGCATCGGCACCACACGATCCTGCGCCTGCGCGGCGTACAACGAGAGCTCTGCACACACGTCCACCACCGCGGCACGTTTGTCGCGCTGGCCGGGCAACGGAATCCGCCCCAGCCACACGCCATCGCAGACCGCGCGCGGCGACGGCGCACGCCGCGTCCACAGTCGCGAGTTGCACCAGGCCGCCAACAGGTATGGTGCATACAACCAGCGCGCGGCAAGACTCAGGCGCCCATCGCTGCGCTTCTGGAATCCGCCCGGGCCAAGCAGAGCGTAATTCAACGCAACCAGCAGCAAGGCCAGGGTGATCCACAGCAACCACAGGGCTGCACCGCCGCTCCACAGCGCCAGCGCAGCGCTGACCAACGCGCCGGCCAGATACATCACGGCCAGGCGCCAGCGACGCAGGTCGCGTGCACACCGTGCCTGCGCAAACGGTGCGGCGATCCGCTCCGGCCATAGCCACACGCAGAGCCAGCCCACCGCGAGCCCGGTGGGAATATCGAGAAAGTGATGCTGGTAGGTGGTCAGCACCGACACCCCGATCAGTGCGAACCAGCCATGCAGCAGCCAGCGCCACACCCCGCAAAGATGCTGCGCATAGCGCACCCACAGCACCACCAACAGCACGATGTGCAGCGATGGCGCCTGATTGAAGGGTTTGTCGAAGCCCAGCAGCACCGCGAACAGCCAACCGAACACGCCCTCGGTCTGAGGCCGTACGAAGCTGTAGCGCAACGGCCACAACAAGAAACACGCCACGCAGATCAGCTGGGCACTGAGCAGGCGTCGTGCATGCGTGTCCAGCTCGCGACGCGTGCGACAGACAAAAAACGAGACCGCGTAGAACACATCGATCGACCAGTACGGCACGATGGTCCACGGCCAGAACGGCACGCCGTGTTCCCAGCCGAACACCACCGATGGCACCTGCGCCGCCCGCCCGGCCAGCGTGTTGGCCAGGCCGTAGCTGAGGAAGAAGAACGGCCCCAGCAACGCCAGCCACAGCGCGGCACGGCCGAATGGGCGCGCAACTTGGCTCATGCGTCGATTCGCTGCGCCATCGACACGGTGAAGATGCCGAATGCATCGATGCGTTGCGCCACCTTGCGAAAGCCCGCCGCTTCCACCAGGCCATCCATCTCCTGCTGGCTGCGCCGGCGCATCACCCAGGCCACGCCATCGCGGTGACTGGTCAGTGCGCGCGCAATGAATTCCAGCTGCGGATGCCAGGGCTGACCGGTGTAGAGCAGATAACCGCCCGGCTGCACCGCCGCGGCCAGGCCAGCCAGCGAGCGCGCGACCTGGTCGTTGTCGGCAAACAGCTCGTACAGGCCCGATACCACCGCCAGCGTCGGCGCCGGTTGCACTGCTGCCAGCGCTGCCGGGTCGAACGCATCGCCCTGCTCGAAACGCGCGATGTCGCCAGCGCCCAGCGTCTGGATCAACGCAGTGCCCTGGGTCACGTTGAGCGGGCTGAAGTCGCGCAGCACGATCGCATCGGCACGCTGTACGCCGCTGCCCAGCGCCTGCAGCACATAGCGGCCATGCCCGGCGGCGATGTCCAGCACGCGTACCGGCTTGCCGGCGCCACGCAAGCGCGCCGCTGCATCGCGCAGCAATTCGCCCAGATGGCTGCCGCGGATGCGGATGCCGCGCCAACCGATCGCGTTGAGATACGTGCGGTCGATCATGCGGCCCAGCGGCCCGCGACCACGTGCCTGATTGCGATAGATGTAATCCAGCGTGCTGCCGGAATCGAAACCGGTCTGCAACCCAAGCGCGATGCCCTCGGAGAGCTTGCCGCCCAGGCGCAGGCCGGCACGCACGCCACGCCAGCGCAGGTCCTGCAGGCTATTGCGCTGCGGTGGCCAGGCCAGCCGTTCGGCCTCTTCGAAACTGGGCCCGGCACGGTGCGCATCGCGCAGCGCGGCACGTACCGGCGGTTGCGCAAAACGCGCTTGGACGAACTGGCGGATATGCGCGACGGCCATCGCGCGATCGCGTTCGCCCAGGGTGTCGTGGAAGAACCCCGGCAACCAGTGACGCTGCTTGATCGGCGCGCGCAGGTTTTCGTAGAAGCGGTCCTGCGGGCCGCGATGCACCACAAAATCCGAACCGGAGACCAGCAACTGGGTCGGCACGGTAATGGCCTGCGCATCGTCCACCACGCGATCGGCGGCCGCGTACAGGCCGAGCAAGACGCGCACCGAAATCGGACGGGTGATCAACGGATCGGTGCGATAGCTTTCCACGCGCTGCGTATCGTGGGTGAGCCATTGCGGCTTGACGTAGCTGTTGACGAAAAAGTTACCGCGCAACGCATGCAGCAACGCCAGCCCGGCGCGTGCAAACGGTACATACAACTTCACCTTGAACGCCGGCGATGCCAGCACCAGCGCGCGCAGCGGCGGGGCGTAATCGTGCACCCAGGTGGCGGCCACCACCGCGCCCACGCTTTGCGCAATCACCACGATGTCCTGCACCGCGATGCCGTGGGTGGCGCGAAGATGCGCGATGAAGCTGTCCAGATCGCGCACCAGCGCTTCGAAGCCCGGCGCATCGCCACGCACCCCGGGCGAGCGGCCGTTGCCGCGTGCGTCCCAGGCGAAGAACTGCGCGTCGGGCATGTCGAGTTCTTCGGCCAGATGCATCACACGGCCAGAGTGCTCATGGCCGCGATGCAGCAGCACCACCGCCTTCGGCGTGCCGGTCGCAGCGGCATCGTGCAACGGCCAATGCCGGTAGAACAGTGGCACACCATCGAAACTGACGAACTCGCGCTCTAGCACTGTGCGCATCGAAGCATCCTGAAAGATCGAAAGGTTGAATCGCAGGGATCACCACAGAGCAGCGCGGCCAGCGGCATTGCTGCAGGACTGGATCGCTAGGTGCCTGCGGGCGCCTGCGCCAGCCCGGCGCGCACCCGCCGCCACACCGTGGCCGTGCAGGCCAGACTCAAGGCGATGGCGACCCAGGTGACGCCGCGCGCACCGAGCAAGCCACAGGCCAGGCCAACGCCCAGCACGCCGATCACGAAGGCGCGGTCGCTCTTGCCCATCGGACCGTCGTAGCGGCGGCTGGCGCCGACCATCAGGCCGAGCACGCCGGCGTATTCGGTCAGCGCGGCCAGCAGCGCGAAGATCCACAGCCAGGCTGCGCTCACACCGGGCACGCCAAGCAGGCTCAAGTACAACGCCGCATCGGCCACCACATCGCAGAGCTCGTTGAGGTAGGCGCCCAGCCGCGACTGCTGGCCGAACTCGCGCGCCAGCATGCCGTCCACCGCATTGAGCGCCATGCGCACCAGCATCCACACCGGCAGCAACAGATACAGCACCGGCCAGCTGGGGCCGCCGCGCAACACCACTGCCGCCACCATCAGCGACACCGCCGCAGCGATCAGCGTGACCTGATTGGCGGTGATGCCACCGCGATACAGCGCGCCCACCATCGGCCGCAGCAGCGCCTGGAAGCGTCCTTTCAGTGCATAGATCGAAGCCATACGGGGTGTTGAGTCCATTCGAGCGCTGGCGCAGCCTACAATATCGGCTGCTCCGCAACGACATCCCCCACCGATGGCCTCTGATTTCCTGCCCGTGCGCCGGGCCCTGCTCTCCGTTTCCGACAAGACCGGCCTGATCGATCTGGCCCGCGCGCTGGTGGCGCGCAACGTCGAGCTGCTGTCCACCGGCGGCACCGCCAAGGCGATCCGCGAAGCCGGCCTGCCGGTGAAAGACGTTGCCGAGCTGACCGGTTTCCCGGAAATGATGGATGGCCGCGTCAAGACCCTGCACCCGCTGGTGCACGGCGGCCTGCTCGGACGCGCCGGTGTCGACGAAGCGGTGATGGCCGAGCACGGCATCGTGCCGATCGACCTGCTGGTGCTGAACCTGTATCCATTCGAGTCGGTCACGGTCAAGGCCGATTGCACCCTGGCCGATGCGGTGGAAAACATCGACATCGGCGGCCCGGCGATGTTGCGCAGCGCGGCCAAGAATTTCGCGCGCGTGGCCGTGGCCACCGATCCGGCGCAGTACGCCGACCTGCTGGCCGAGTTGGAGGCAAACGACGGGCGGCTGTCAGCGGCCAAGCGCTTTGCGCTGTCGGTGGCCGCGTTCAACCGCGTGGCGCAGTACGACGCGGCGATCAGCAACTATCTCTCGGCCGTGGCCGACAGCGCCGAGGCAGTGCCCACGCGCAGCCCGTTCCCGGCGCAGATCAATTCCAACTTCGTCAAGGTGATGGACCTGCGCTACGGCGAAAACCCGCACCAGTCCGGCGCGTTCTACCGCGACCTGTACCCGGTGCCGGGCACGCTGGCCACCTTCCAGCAGTTGCAGGGCAAGGAACTCAGCTACAACAACCTGGCCGATGCCGATGCGGCGTGGGAATGCGTGCGCCAGTTCGATGCGCCGGCCTGCGTGATCGTCAAGCACGCCAACCCGTGCGGCGTGGCAGTAGGCGCGGGCTGCGGCGATGCCTACGAGTTGGCCTACGCCACCGACCCCACCAGCGCGTTCGGCGGCATCCTGGCGTTCAACAAGACCCTGGACGCAGCGACGGCAAAGGCCATTCTGGACCGCCAGTTCGTCGAAGTGCTGATCGCACCCGACTACGAAGCCGGTGCGCTGGACTACGCCACCAAGAAGGCCAACGTGCGCGTGCTCAAGATTCCGCACGGCAATGGCCTCAACAACTACGACACCAAGCGGATCGGCTCGGGCCTGTTGATGCAGTCGGCCGACAACCGCGGCATGTCGCTGGGCGAGTTGAGCGTGGTCACCCAGCGTGCGCCCAACGAGGCAGAACTGGGCGATCTGCTGTTTGCCTGGCGCGTGGCCAAGTACGTCAAATCCAACGCGATCGTGTATGCCAAGGACAGCCGCACCATTGGCGTGGGCGCCGGGCAGATGAGCCGCGTGGTCAGCGCCAAGATCGCCGCACTCAAGGCCGAGGAAGCCAAGCTCACCGTGGCCGGCTCGGTGATGGCATCGGATGCGTTCTTCCCGTTCCGCGACGGCATCGATGCTGCGGCTGCGGCCGGCATCAAGGCGGTGATCCAGCCCGGCGGTTCGATGCGCGATGGCGAGGTGATCGCCGCCGCCGACGAACACGGCATCGCGATGGTGTTTACCGGCGTGCGCCATTTCCGGCATTGATTGGTTTCGCTCAGAGCTATTAAGAAAGGAAAAGGATTCGTTCAATGCCAGCCTCTTCAACTTCAGCACTCTATGAAATCCTCGTCAAGATAACGGGCCATCGATCGGGAGTAGACTTCTACACAGGCTGGAAGCAGATATTTCCTAGCGCTGACAACAATGACGTACTGCGCCAGATAGGCCTCATCTACCAGCTTACTGATAGCGCAAAGCAAGAAATTGAGTCGATTTCCTCAAAAGTAAGCGCGCGCTCGACTAATCATTGGCGAACACAGATTTTAGCTGCGCTGACGAATCCTGGCACACACTGGGAGGGATTCCGAAAAGCCTTTGACGATCACACGTTGAGCTACCTAGAGCTCCAGGCAACGCTTATTGAGGGCAAGCTAAGTGACTCACCGATTTCGACCGAAATTCTCACTGAAGCTGTAGACAACTTGAGAGAGGCAATCCGGCTACTTGTAGAGTCCGACATTCCTCGCGAACAGAAAATCCAACTGGTAAGGCAATTGCGCGAATTGGTCGCAGCCATAGAGGACTATGAATTTGTCGGAAACCCTGGAGTTTTTAGTAAATTCAAAGCAACCACATTTGATCTTGCCGCAGTAAAAACAATCGAAAAAATTTCCCAAAAATTGATGAACTTGAGAAGGGGCTGTCAATCCTTGCGAATGCGATTGCCATCTCTTCAAGCTTGAAGGGCTTAGCAAAACCAGCATTGAAACTGTTAGGAATTGAGGCATGAAAATCCTCGTCATCGGCTCCGGCGGCCGTGAACACGCCCTGGCCTGGAAGATCGCGCAGTCCGCGCACGTGAGCGAGGTGCTGGTGGCACCGGGCAACGCCGGCACCGCCACCGAAGCCAAATGCCGCAATGTCGCGTTCAAGGTCGACGACCTAGACGGGCTGCTCGCCCTGGCGCAGCGCGAAGCCGTCGCGCTCACCGTGGTCGGCCCGGAAGTGCCGCTGGTGCTGGGCGTGGTCGACCGCTTCCATGCCGCCGGCCTGCGCATCTTCGGGCCCACCGCCAAGGCCGCGCAGCTGGAAGGCAGCAAGGCCTTCGCCAAGGATTTCCTGGCCCGCCATGGCATCCCCACCGCGTATTACGCCGTGCACACCGACGTGGACGCCGCGCTGGCGTATGTGCGCGAGAAAGGCGCGCCGATCGTGGTCAAGGCCGATGGCCTGGCTGCCGGCAAGGGCGTGATTGTGGCGATGACCTTGGCCGAGGCCGAAGAGGCGGTGCGCGACATGCTCTCGGGCAATGCGTTCGGCGATGCCGGCGCACGCGTGGTCATCGAGGAATTCCTCGATGGCGAAGAAGCCAGCTTCATCTCGATGGTCGATGGCAAACATGCCCTGCCGATGGCGACCAGCCAGGACCACAAACGCGTCGGCGACGGCGACACCGGCCCCAATACCGGCGGCATGGGCGCCTACTCGCCGGCGCCGGTGGTCACGCCCGAGGTGCATGCGCGGGTGATGCGCGAGGTGGTCGAGCCGACCGTGCAGGGCATGATCGCCGACGGCGTGCCGTTCACCGGCTTTCTGTATGCCGGGCTGATGATCGATGCGCACGGCGCGCCGAAGGTGATCGAATTCAACGTGCGCTTCGGCGACCCGGAAACCCAGCCGGTGATGCTGCGCCTGCGGTCGGATCTGGTCGATCTGCTCGACGCGGCCATCGACGGCAAGCTCGATGGCGCGCACGCGCAGTGGGACCCGCGCCCGTCGCTGGGCGTGGTCATCGCTGCCAAGCCTTACCCGGACACCCCGGTCACCGGGGAGGTCATCACCGGGCTGGACGCGGTGCCGGCCAGCGCCAAGGTTTTCCACGCCGGCACTGCGCTGAATGCCGCCGGCGAGGTGATCAGCGCCGGTGGCCGCGTGCTGTGCGTTGCGGCGCTGGGCGACAGCGTGCGGGACGCCCAGCGCAACGCCTATGCCGGCCTCGAGCCGATCCACTGGCCCAACGCCTTCCAGCGCAGCGACATCGGCTGGCGGGCCATCGCCCGCGAGCGGCAGGCGCAGGGCTGAACCGCGTCCTTTCCCGCCGGCGGGGGAAGCTGCCTGAAGGGCGGAGGGGGCAAGCTCGAACACCCCTTGGTATCGGCCGAACAGCGCAACAGCTTGCTGGTACTCACCGACAAGGCGCTGTTCAAGCGCGCAGCCACAGGTTGCAAGGTCGCCAAGCGCGAACGACGGCCGTGCAGCTGGGCGGACGCGCAGTTCGCATGGCTGCGCGCAGCGCCTGCAGCGGGGGTTGCGGCGCAATCGTGCACTCCGCTCCAGTCCGCACAGCTGCCGGCTACTGACAAAGAACTAGCCGTCGTCCACACCGCCGGCGCGTAGCTGCGGCAATAATGCCCGGGCTCCCCGCCTTGTAGAGACCGTGGCCACTCCCTCCTTCGAAACCCGCTTAAGCCGTTTGTGGGCTCATGAAAAGGCCAGCTATGGCCTGCGTGTGTTCATCGCGTTGGCGGTGGCGATGGGCGTGTGCTGGCACTGGCAACAGCTCACTGCGGTGCCGGCGCTGTTTCTGGGCGCCATTGCCAGCGCCATTGCCGAGACCGACGACAACTGGCTGGGCCGCATCAAATCGGTGCTGCTCTCGCTGCTGTGTTTCGCCGCCGCAGCCGCCGCCGTGGTGGTGCTGTTTCCGTACCCATTACCGTTCGTGCTGGGCATGGCGTTGGCCACGTTCTCGCTGACCCTGCTCGGTGCGCTGGGCGAGCGCTATGCCTCGATCGCGCAGGCCACGGTGGCCTTGTCGATCTACGCCATGATCGGCATGGACCAGCATGGCAGCCACGATCCGCTGATCGCCTGGCACGGCGCGGCGCTGCTGCTGATCGGTGCCACCTGGTACGGCGTGCTGTCGATCCTGTGGACCATCTTGTTCGCCAATCGCCCAGTGCGCGAGCGGCTGTCGCGGCTGTTTTTCGAGTTGGGCCGCTACCTCAAGCTCAAGGCCGATCTGTTCGAACCGGTGCGCCAGAGCGACCTGCATGCACGCCGGCTGGCGCTGGCCGAGCAGAACGCCAAGGTGGTTGGCGCGCT
Organism: Xanthomonas sp. NCPPB 3569; assembly: GCF_041475645.2. Taxonomy (NCBI): domain Bacteria; kingdom Pseudomonadati; phylum Pseudomonadota; class Gammaproteobacteria; order Lysobacterales; family Lysobacteraceae; genus Xanthomonas; species Xanthomonas sp. NCPPB 3569. The sequence goes on along the minus strand of NZ_CM192969.1, from coordinate 702,755 downwards.
CAATGCGGCCAAGACCGCCATCATGAGCCGCTTCGGCCGCTCGGGGCGGCCGGGCGTGCAATCGGGCCTGTATTTCCGCCTGTATTACATGGCCCAGGACTTCCATGAGCGCGCCAGCTCCTCGCACTATCCCTACGAGGCGCTGACCGACGCGTTCTTCCACAGCGACGTGCTGTATCGCTGCCAGCGCCTGCTCGCCCTGCAAGGCAAAGCGTGCGCGGCGTTGGGCGAGGCGATTCGCCTGCGCCATCCGTTCGATTACGGCGACAGCAGCCGCCTGGCCACCGAAGACCTGCGCCAATCGCTGGACTATCTGCACGCGCGCGCCGACCCCGCACTGGCCCGCCTGCTCGGCGCGCTGGAACTGCTGGTGACCAACCTGCAGAGCATCGAACGCAGGTTGTCGGAAGCGGCGCAATCCGATTCCACCAGCGACAACCTCGACACCCGGCTGCGCGACTCCTCGCCGCATACCTTGCGCGAAATGGGTGCGCGGCTGGTGCAGCAACTCACACCCGGCTCGGTGCTGTTCCGCCACGGCCTGCGCATGGCCATCGCGCTGCTGGTGGGCTACGCCATCATGCAATCCATCCATGCCGACAACGGCTACTGGATCCTGCTCACCACCGCATTCGTCTGCCGGCCCAACTACGGCGCCACGCGCTTGCGGCTGGTGCAGCGCATTGCCGGCACCTTGATCGGCCTGGTCGCCACCTGGGCGCTGATGCAGCTGTTCCCCGGCACCGAAGTGCAACTGTTGCTGGCGCTGGCCGGCGCGCTGGTGTTCTTCATCACCCGCACCGATCGCTACATGCTGGCCACCGCCGGCATCACGGTGATGGCGCTGTTCTGCTTCAACCTGCTGGGCGATGGCTTCGTGCTGATCTGGCCGCGCCTGATCGACACCCTGATTGGTTGCGCGATTGCCGCGGCCGCCTCGTTCCTGATCCTGCCGGACTGGCAGGGCCGCCGGCTGAACCAGGTGATGGCCACGGTGCTGGCCAGCTGCGCGCGATATCTGGCCCAGGTGCTGGAGCAGTACGCCAGCGGCAAGCGCGACGACCTGCCCTACCGCATTGCGCGCCGCGACATGCACAACGCCGATGCCGCGTTGTCGGTGGCGTTATCCAACATGCTGCGCGAACCCGGCCGCTATCGGCGCAATCTGGATGCGGGCTTTCGCTTCCTGGCGCTGTCCAACACCTTGCTCGGCTATCTGTCGGCACTGGGCGCGCACCGCGCCGCGCTGGAGGGCGAACACGATGCCACCATCGCGCACGCCGGCGAGTATCTGCAGCGCGCACTGAGCGAGATCGCCAGCGCCCTTGGCCAACGGCAACCGCTGCCGGCGCATGACGAAAGCGAAGAACTGGCCACCGCCGAGGCGCTGGAACATCACCCCGTGCAGTTACCGCCCAAGCAACGCCTGGTGCGCGACCAGCTGGCATTGACGCTGCGCCTGCTGCCCAAGTTGCGCGCTGCCGCGCTGGCAGTGACAACGGCACCGGCAGAGCGCGCGCCGCGTCTGGCGACTGCCAAGGCCTAAGGCGTGTCATGTCCCTTGAGACGAGTGCGAAGCGTGTCGTGGCGCGTCGAGACAAGGCGTGCGCTGCGGCCCAGGCTTGCCATGCAACGCGGTATCGGCGCGCCACAGGGCGTTTCTCGGGGGTTGGCCGTCAGCGGCACGGGTGGACGCCGCGCCGCCCATGCAGCCTCGATACGGTAAGCGATGTGGAACATGGTGATGCCGCGCAATCGCCGGCTTCGTGCGTTCGCTGCGTTGTCGCCAGCGGTTGCGCTCACTTCCATTGCTTGCGCGCCACGCTCAGCCCCACCCAACCCAATGCCGCTGCAGCCAGGACCGCGCCGCCGATCACCACCCCCATCCACCCGGCCTGCGCATACGCCGCCGTGCCCAACGTCGACCCCACCGCACCCCCGATGAAATAGCAGGTGATGTAGGCCGAGGTGATGCGATTGCGCGCCGCCGGGTTGCGCTGGTAGATCACGCTCTGGTTGGCGATATGCACGCCCTGCACTGCGATATCCAGCAGCAGCACGCCGACGATCAGCAACGCGATCGACTGCGGCGCAAACGCCAGCAAGCCCCACGACAGCAGCAACATCGCCAGCCCGCCCCAGCTCACGCGGTCACCATGGCCGCGATCGGACCAATGCCCGGAGCGATTGGCCGCCAGTGCACCGGCCGCACCGATCAGGCCGAACAAGCCAATCACCGCAGTGCCGTAGCCATAGCTCGGCCCGGACAACAAAAACGCCAGCGTGGTCCAGAACATGCTGAAGCCGGCAAAGATCAGCCCGCCCAGCACCGCGCGCGAACGCAGCACCGCATCGTCGCGCAGCAGCGTCAGCACCGAGCCCACCAACTGCGGATACGCCAGTTGCGCATTGCCGGGATGGCGCGGCAGCCCGCGCCACAACAGCCCGGCGGTGAGCAACAACGCAACCGAGGCGATCCAGTACACCGTGTGCCAGCCGCCAACGCCGGCCAGCACGCCGGCGGCGGTGCGCGCCAGCAGGATCCCCAGCAGCAACCCGCTCATCACCGTCCCGATCACCCGGCCACGCTCGTGAGGCGCCGCCAGCGTGGCGGCAAACGGCACCAGGATCTGCGCCGCCACCGAGCTGGCGCCGGTCACGATGGTACCCACCAACAACATCGCAAAGCTGTGCGAACTGGCGCTCACCAACAGCCCAAGCGCGCTCAGGACGAACAGGCCCACGATCAGGCCGCGTCGCTCCAGCCGGTCGCCCAGTGGCACCAGCAACAGCAGCCCCGCCGCGTAGGCCAGCTGCGCCGCCGTGACCACCGCACCGGCACTGCGCACCTGGATGCCGAACGCCTGCGCCAGCGTTTCCAGCAGCGGCTGGGCGTAGTAATTGCTCGCCACCGCCAACCCGGTGGCGGCCGCCATCAGCAGCACCAGGCGGCGGGGCAAGGGCGGGTGGGAGGTAGGCTCGGTCTGCATGGCGGCTGCCTGGTCAAGGAATGCGCACAGTGTGGGCAGCCGGCAGGCATCTTTCCAATGTATTGTTTTCACCGTTGCCATCGTGTTTCGAGATTGCATGCTGACCTTGCGCCAATTGGAATTTGCCGTAGCCGTCGCCGAAGAAGGCGGCTTCACCGCTGCTGCGCGCCGCTGCAACACCGTGCAATCGGCGCTCAGTCACCAGGTCGCCAAGATCGAAGAGACCTTCGGCGCACGCCTGTTCGAACGCGGCACCCGCCAGGTGCGGCCCACTACCGCCGGCGAGGTGTTCCTGCACAACGCCCGCCAGACCCTGCGCGCTGCCGAGCGCCTGCACGAGGAAATGGCGCAGGCCCTGGGCACCGTGCGTGGGCGGCTGGCGTTGGGGCAGATTTCCTCGCTCACCACCGTGCAACTGCCAGCGTTGCTGCATCAGTTCCGCAGCGCGCATGCGCGGGTGGACGTGCATCTGCGCACCGCCATGAGCGAGGCCTTGCTGCACGATCTGGGCGAAGGCCGGCTAGATGTCGCCCTGGTCGGTGTCGGCCCGCAGCTTGCGGTGCCGGCGCAGCGCCTGCTGCTGCATGAAGAGGCGCTAGCCTTGATCGTGGCGCCCGGCCACCGCTTTGCCGCGCGCAAGCGGGTGGCGCTGGCCGAGCTGGATGACGAACCGATGGCCGGGCTGGTTCCCGGTGCCGGCGTGCGCGGCATCATCGATGCTGCGTTTGCGCAGGGGGGCCTGCGGCAACGCCAGCAGTACGAAGTCACCCATGCCGATCTGGTGCGCGAACTGGTCGCTGCCAACCTCGGCGTGGGCATCGTCCCGCAGACCATGGCCGAGGCCATGCGCGGCGTGTTCACGGTGGCCTTGAAGGAGCGCTACCGCTTTCTGACCTACGCAGTGTGGCGGCCCGACCCCAGCCCGGCCGCACGCGCCTTCGTGGCCTTGCTGCGCGCCCAGCTCGCGCAACGCAGGCCACCAGCACGTAGAAGCCGCTGAGCGCAGCCGCCATCCACCAGCACGCCATGGAAGCCTGCTAGGCTGCGCGCGTTCGCAAAGGAAACTGCATGTCCGGTCACAGTCAGTTCGCCCTGCTCAGGCAGCGCCGCTTCTTGCCGTTCTTCGCTGTCCAGGCGCTGGGCGCGTTCAACGACAACGTCTATCGGCAGGCCATCATCGGCCTGCTGTTCTATCTCGGCATCGATGCCGCCCAGCGCACGCTGTATACGAACCTGGCGCCGGCCTTGTTCATCCTGCCGTACTTCCTGTTCTCCGCGCTGGCCGGGCAGATCGCCGAGAAGCTGGAAAAGCAGAAGCTCATCGTGATCACCACCACGATGGAGATCGCCATCATGTCGCTGGCTGCGGTGGGCTTCATCACCGAGAACATGGTGATCCTGCTGGTTGCGCTGTTCTGCACCGGCCTGCAGTCCACGCTGTTCGGGCCAGTGAAATATTCGATCCTGCCCTCGGTGCTGAAGCCGGAAGAACTCACCGGCGGCAATGGCCTGGTCGAAATGGGGACCTCGATTTCGATCCTGTGCGGTATGATCTTCGGCGGGCTGATCTTCCAGATCGCCGGCAGTCATGGGCCGGAGGCTGCGGCCACTGCGGTGATTGCGATTGCGGTGACCGGCAACCTGGTGGCGCGGCTGGTACCGCGCGTGGATGCCGGCGCGCCCGAGTTGAAGATCAACTGGAACCCCATTCCCGAATCGCGCGCCATCATGCGCCTGACCCGGCGCACGCTGGCGGTGCGCAACTCGGTGCTGGGCGTGTCGTGGTTCTGGTTCATCGGCACCGTGCTGACCGCGCAGCTGCCCACCTATGCGCAGCTCAACCTGGGCGGCCAGCAAGACCTTTACGTATTCGCGCTGGCGCTGTTTTCGATCGGCACCGGTGTGGGCTCGCTGCTGTGCGAACGGCTGTCCGGCCGCACCGTGGAAATCGGCCTGGTGCCGCTGGGCGCGTTCGGCATCAGCGCCTTCCTGCTGGACCTGTACTTCGCCCGGCCTGGCGCGGCGCCGGTCGCCGGCCTGTCGATCGGCCAGTTCGTGCAGCAGCCCGGCAGCGTGCGGCTGATCATCGACCTGGTCGGCATCGGCCTGTTCACCGGCCTGTTCGTGGTGCCGTTGTTTGCGCTGATCCAGAGCCGCACACCCAAGGCCGAGCTGTCGCGCGTGATCGCCGGGCTCAATATCCAGAACTCGTTGTTCATCGTGGCCGCGGCGGTGATCGGCATCGCGCTGCAGTTGCCGCAGGTGGTGCTGTTCGGGGTGCGGATTCCGCTGCCGGGCCTGAGCATTCCGCAGGTGTTCCTGGCACTGGCGATCGCCAACACGCTGGTAGCGTTGTGGATCTTCACCCTGGTGCCCGAGTTCCTGATGCGCTTTCTCAGCTGGGTGCTGGTGAGCGTGTTGTACCGCCTGCGCGCGCGCGACATCGACGCGCACGTGCCCGACGAGGGCGCCGCCCTGCTGGTATGCAACCACGTCAGCTACATGGACGCGCTGATCCTCTCAGCGGTGATTCCGCGCCCGGTGCGCTTTGTCATGTACTACAAGATCTTCCGCATCCCGGTGATGCGCTGGATCTTCCGCACCGCCAAGGCCATTCCGATCGCCGGCGCGCGCGAAGACCCAGCCTTGATGCAGCAGGCCTTCGATCGCATTGATGCCGCATTGGCCTATGGCGAGCTGGTGTGCATCTTCCCCGAGGGCGCATTGACCAAGGATGGCGAAATTGCACCCTTCAAGTCCGGCGTGGAAAAGATTCTGCAGCGCCGCAACGTGCCGCTCATTCCGATGGCGCTGCGCGGCATGTGGTCGAGCATGTGGAGCCGGCGCGACACGCGCCTGGGCCGCATGCGGGTGCCGCGGCGGATGCGCGCGCGGATCGAAGTGGTGGCAGGGGCAGCGGTTGCCGGCGATCAGGCCAGTGCCGCGCTGCTCGAACAACAGGTGCGCGCGCTGCGGCAGGATCAGCCCTGAGCCCAGCGGGTGCAGGCTTTGCGTCCATGGCGCGCCGCGAGTAGCCTGTGCGCCATTGCACGCTTTGCCGTCGCTGCCGCCAAGCGGACGCGGCCGGCCGTACCGGGGGACGTCATTGTGCTCAACATCATCGCGCCTGAGGCGTCTGCCGTGACCGGCGGGCGTCGCGCATTCCAGCGGCTGGCTGTGCCGGCAGCGATGGGCAGGCCACTGCGTGCGTCCGCTGCTCAGTGGTGGAGCGCCAGTTCGCTGGCGCGAGCAAAGATCCGGCGTCGCGTAGCGCGACTGGCCGCTGCCGCGACCGACACGCGGGCCCCGGCTCACACGCGCGCCACCCCTTGCACGCAGGCCATCCGGCCATCGTCAGCGCACACCGGGCGCATCACCGCCGCGCATGGCGCCCGATAATCCAACCCCACTCACCATCAGTTCGCTGTTGTTTACCACCCAAGGAGCTTCACCATGAGTGCCATGCCACCGCCGATCCATCCCTCGTCCAGCGCCGCCCCCGGCCCGGTGCCCAATCACCTGATCTGGGCGATCGTTTCCACCGTGCTGGGCTTTTGCCTGTGCTGCCCGGCCCTGATCTCCGGCATCGTGGCGATCGTGTTTTCCAGCAAGGTCAACGGCCTGCTCAACCAGGGCGACATCGACGGCGCACGTCGCGCCTCCAACACCGCCAAGACCTGGTGCATCGTGACCAGCGTGCTGGCCGCGATCGGCCTGCTGATCAACATCGGCATGGTGGCCACCGGCGGCATGCAGGGCTACATGGACTATATGCAGCAGTTGCAGCACATGCAGTAATGGAACTGCGTCCACGCCACTGGCTTGGACTGGGGGCGGCCACCAGCGTGGCCGCCCTTGGCGTGTCGTTGCTGTATCGCTTCGATCCGAATGCGGGCAACAGCCCGTTCCCGCCCTGCGTGTTCCGTGCCGTGACCGGCTGCTATTGCCCCGGCTGCGGCATGACGCGCGCGCTGTATGCGCTGGTGCATTTCGACCTGCCCGGCGCCTTCGCGATGAACCCGGCAGCGGTGCTGGGCCTGTTCACCCTGCCCGGCCTGATCGCCTGGAAAGCCGGCTGGCGCGCGCGCTGGTTCGCCCCGGTGGTGGCCGTGATGTCCGCACCGAAATTTTGGCTATGGGCCTTGCCGGCGTACTGGATCGCAAGGAACCTGCCGTGGTACCCGTTTACGCTGCTGGCGCCGGGTTAGGCCGGAAAGGACAACACAGTGACGCTGGAAGAAGAAGCTGACCGCGCTACCGCGCTGCTCGCCGGAAAGATCGTTCAAACGATCTGGCGTCACCGATCCGGGGAGCTCGTTATCCAGTTTACCGATGGAAGTCGGATCTTCGCTGATGTCAGAGAAGGTGCGCTTGAGCTTTCCATTACTGGTTGCAGTAACGACTAAGAGACCGCCTCTGATCAGATCGTTGCTCCAACAACTGCGCAGATTGAACGCGATATTCGAATCGCGTTGATGCAGGCCCGATAGGGAACAGCTGCGTGATCAGTTGGTGCTTCACAAGTCGCTGCGCGCAGTCTTCTGCAGTGCTCACAACTGGCAATGCGTGCACCGCTTATCGCACCCACCCGGCAATCACCAACAACGCCAGCACCACCAACCACAGTAGCAGCACGCGCCAGACCAGGCTCATCGCATCGCGCACTTCCGGCAGGCGGCGCCACACCGGCACCAGGCCCGAATCGGTGTAGTCGTGCGCTTCCTCGCGCAGCTCGGCGCTGACGCTGGCACGCGCCACCGCGCCCAGAAAATGCGGTTCCAACGACCAGCGATTGCCGTGCGCCTCGCGCCAGGCGCGGAACACGGTGTCGAAGTTACCCACCAGCGCCATCGACATCGTCATCAACTGCGCCACCGGCCATTCCAGCACCGCCAGCAGCCAACGTGCGCCGGCCAGATTGCGGGGCGGCAGCAACACGGCCAGCGGGCTTTCCACCGCCAGGGCCGTGAGCCGATACAGCACCGCGCCGAACGGCCCCAGCAGCAAAAACCACCACAGCACCGCGAACCAGCGCCGCAGGCCATTGACCACCACCGCTTCCACCAGCGATGGCGCGTCTTCGTGCACGCTGCCGCCGGGGGCCTGCAGGTGCGAGATCGCTTCGCGCCGCGTGTGCGGCTCGTCGGCGTCGATGACCGCTTCCACATCGCGATCCAGATCGCGCGGGCCCCAGGTCCAGGCCAGCACCGCCACGCCGAACAGCAGGTCCAGAAAGCCGTGCCAGACATCGTCCAGCAGCCATTGCACCAGCAACACCAACAGCGCCGGTAGCACGGCCAGCAGCACGCCATAGCGCCCTTGCCACGCACCGCGCCCGGCCGCGTAACTGTCCAGCCGGCGCAGCCATTGGCCGAACCAGGCGAAATTGCGCAGCTTGGCCACCTGCGCCGGCACCAGATGGCCCAGCGTGAGTGCGACGACGACGGCAACCAGGGTGGTGAACATGGGCAGGCCTCCTCAGCCGAGTCTAGCCGAGCGGACGCGAGCGCCGCTGCAACACCGCAACAGCCGGCCAGGCTCAGCCATGCGCACGATGCCACTGCTCGATCAATGCCCGCGCAATGGAGATCCGCGGCGGCAACCCGATGTCGCCCTCGCCGGCCAGCGCGGCGCTGACCTGCGCATGGCTCACCCAGCGCGCGTCTTCCAGTTCACCGGTGACCTGCGGCACCTCGGTCGCCGCGGCGCGCGCGGTGAAGCCCAGCATCAGCGCGCCCGGGAACGGCCACGGCTGCGCGCCCAGGTAGCGGCAGTCCTGCACATGCACGCGGGTTTCCTCGAATACTTCGCGCACCACAGTCTGCTCCAGCGACTCGCCCGGTTCGACGAACCCGGCAATCACTGAATAACGTCCTGGCGCCCAACTGGCCTGACGCCCGAGCAGCAAGCGCGCGCCATCGCTGACCGCCACGATGATGGCCGGGTCCACGCGTGGGTAATGCTCGGTCTGGCATTGCGTGCAGTGCGCAATGAAGCCGGCGCGCCGGAATGCGATCGCACCGCCGCAGACGCCGCAAAAGCGCGTACGCGACTGCCAGTGCAACATCGCGCGCGCATAGGCGAAGGCGGTGGCGATCTCGGCAGGCCAGTCGGCAGCGGCCTGGCGCAGATCGATGCGCTGCGGCGCCTGCACCGGCACGCTGTCGGCCGGCACACAAAACCAGCCCGTCGCATCGCGCAGACCCAGGAAGATCGCGGCCTCCGGCCCGTCGCCCAGTTCGGCGCCATCCAGCAGCAGCGGCTGGCCATCGGCATCGGCCAGCGCCGCGCCCTTGGCGTCGATCAACAGCACACGGCCTTGTGGCCACAGACGCGCCAGGGCGTCGGGATCGTCACGCAACACATCGCCGCGATCGAGCGGCGCGTGGGTGAAGGCAAAACCGGAAGATGAAAAAAGAGACTCTGACATCGGCGCAAGCCTGACGATAATCGGCAGCGCCTGCAACCGTCGCACGCACTCTACCGAGCGCGCCTGCGGTGCGTGTTCAGACGCGGACGCCGCCCGCGCTGGCCGCCGGTATGGATGTGGTTCACGGCAGCTCGCGCGGCCCCATCACCGGACCGCGCGCAGGTGCGGCCATGTCAGCACACGCACCTTCGCCAATGATCACGGCAATGCATTGCAGCGGTGGCAGGGAAGAACCATGCAGGTGCGGGCCTGGGATACGCCCGCACCTGCAAACCCCTTGCAGGGTCAAGCAACGACCGAGGCGTCAGCGCTGCTTGTCCAAGCAAGGTACCGCGCGCGGGCGCGGCCTGCGCGCCGGGCGCAAACACTGCGCTGGCAATGCCCAACAGGGCCGCCAGGCCAAACACCGATCGGGAGTTGGTCTGCAACATGAAGTGATGCTCTCTGGGGAAAGGACGGAACAGACGCGCAGCAATCACTCGGCACTCGATCGGTACCGGTGCCCGATCGAGGTGCGGAAGGAGCGGGAGAGGTCACTGCGCAACGGCTTGGAATCGACGCAACGCATGGCATGCGCATCAGCACGGTGTCGCACACGCCTGCGGTGGATCAGCGTGGACAAGCGGCAATGCCTGGAGAAAACGCGCATATCGTGGCGCCAGCGGTAAGCACGCACGCAGTATGGTCATCTGGATCTATGCACCATCACTCACGCACGAAGCCGACGCGCGCGCTGCGAAACCTGCAGCGCTGAAAATGTCGTAGCGCGTTATGCGCGCGTGCAGGCGCAACCCAAGCAATCATGTGCGTGCCTCGCGATCGATAGCCAGCGACTCGCTGCAGCGCTGTCGTCGTACTGAAGCACCCTACGGCGCCGCGCGTGGCGCAGGCGCCTTGAAGGACGCACGTGGCTCGCAACTACGCGGCCGGTTCGCCGTTTTACGCGTCTCTATAAGGCGCACAGCGCTGCCATCGTCCTGAAGGATTGCCGCAGTCATTGCTCAACGTGAAGGCGCTCACACGCATGCCAGACCAGCGGCCGCCCTTCGCGCGCTACGCAGCTCGCATTGGCCGCATTCTGGTGATGGCGGCCGGCAGTTGCCCGACGCGCTGCAGCCGCGCAGCAAGCGATGCACCGCCCTCATCACAGCGCACACCGCGGACAAACAAGCCAACCCGGCCAGTCCCGCCATCTGCGCCGCGCCCACCGCATCGCCAGCGGGTCAACATCTAGCGCACAGCGCGCAACGCTGCCGCGATCGATCGCACGTTCGGCAATCAGCCTGTCAACAATACAGATGCACCACAGGAACACGCGCTAGGCGCCAGCAATGCGCGTTTACCCAGATGCGTCGAACAATCCGCATCTATCCCGATGCAATCAGACGCTGAAGCTGCTCCCGCAGCCGCAGGTGGTCTTCGCATTGGGATTGCGGATCACGAACTGCGCGCCGGTGAGGCTCTCGGTGTAATCCACCTCGGCACCCATCAGGTATTGCAGGCTCAGCGGATCCACCAGCAGCGTCACGCCATCGGTGGCCACGGCCAGGTCGTCCTCGGCGCGGTTCTCGTCGAACTCGAAGCCGTACTGGAAACCGGAACACCCTCCGCCTTGGATGTACACGCGCAATGCCAGGTCGGCGTTGCCTTCTTCCTGGATCAGCTCGCGCACCTTGGCGGCAGCGGCCACGGAAAAGTTCAGTGGCCGGCCGATGGACTGGTAGTCCGGCGCCGGGGCGGCAGTGGGAAGCGAAACGAGCGTACTCATGGCGCCAGCATGGGGGCCAGACGGCCCCACTTCAAGCCAGGCCGCCGCATCGGCTGCCACGGCATTCACCGCGCATGCGTCACTCAGGCGTCGGCGGTTTCGGCCTGCAATGCCGTGACCGGCTCGGCACGGCTGGCTTCCGGCGCTGGCAGCGCCGCGGTTGCGCCGGCCGTAGCGGCATGGATCAGTCGCCCGGTGAGCTGTGCGCCGGCGCTCATTTCCACCACCTGGTAATGCACATTGCCCTGCACGCGCGCATTGGCGGCCAGTTCGACCCGCTCGGCCGCATGCACATCGCCGATCAGCTGGCCGTTAATGATCACCACCGGCGCACGCACTTCGCCCTCGATGCTGCCCTGCTCGGCCACCGTCAGGGTCGCGCTGGCGCCGTCTTCGGCAATCACCTTGCCCAGGATGCGGCCTTCCACATACAGCCCGCCGCTGAACATCAGGTCGCCGCGGATGACCACCTGCGGCCCGATCAAGGTATCGACCACGGTCTGCGCACCACGGTTGGACTTGTTTCCGAACATGAGCTACTCCCCCGCGCCGTTGCCGGCGACTTTCCAATCGAATGTCTGACTGACCGGCGCCCCATCGCCGCTCAGGGAGATTTTGACACGTTGCGGGGTGAAATCCTTCGGCAGGATCACGCTACCGTCCAGCTGCTGGAAATAGCGGAACGAGTACGGCTGCCCGGCAGCATCGGGCTTCTGGTGCAACTCGTTCCAGCTCACCGTCACCAGCTTGCCGGCGCGCACGCCTTCCACCGCAAAGCGCAGCTGGCCCTGGCTGATTGCGCCACGGTTGAGGTTCTGGGTCAGCACCACGCTGTAATTCCAGGTGCCGCCGGCTTCGGCGGTGAATTGCACCGAGTGCGCGTTGAGCCCCTTGCGCTGTGCGGTGGAGCCCACCAGCCGCTCGTAGAACGCCACGTCGGCGCGCAGCGCGGCGATCTGCTCGTCGCGCTCGGCCAGAGAGGCCTGCACTTCGGTATTGGCCGCGCGGCTGATCTTGTCCGACATCGCCAGATTGACCTGGCGCTGCTGCAACTGCTCGATCTGCCGACGTTGCTGGGCCTGGCTGCGTCGCGCCTGCTGCAGCGCTGCCTCGGCCTCCACCAGCCGCGGGGCGGCCGTGCGGGTGGCCATCCACCACACCCCACCCAGCGACGCCAGCCACACGATGGCGACCACCAGCCACCACCAGCGGCCACTAGAACGGCCACCGCCGGAGGCACGTTGGACGATCTGTACGCGTGCGGCTGGTCTCATGGGCATCGGGTCCGGACGGGCCGGCGCAATCATGGGCGGCGTAGTGTGCCAGAGCCCCGACAATCGTCGCGCTGGCGCTGGACCGGCGGTTATCCCAAAGTTCTGCGATAGTTCTGCAATTGTTTGCAGGGAACCGCGCCATGAGCCAAGCGCATCTGTTCGTGATCGGCATCCTGCTGGCCTGGCTGGCCGGCATCCGGGTCTATCTCACCGTGTTCGGCGTCGGCCTGGCCGGCCTGCTGGGCTGGATCGACTTGCCGCCGGCGCTGCATCCGGCGCAGTCGTGGTGGGTGCTGGGTACTTCCGGCGCGCTGGCGGTGGCCGAATTCTTCGCCGACAAGATTCCGGGCGTGGACTCGGGCTGGGACCTGCTGCAGACGCTGGCGCGCGTGCCGGCCGGTGCCTTCCTGGCCGCGGCAACGCTCTCGCCCGACGGCGACCTGGGCGCAGGCGCGTTGGCGGCCGGTGCAGGCGTGGCGCTCACCAGCCACACGCTCAAGGCCGGCACCCGCGCACTGCTCAACACCTCGCCCGAACCGGCCAGCAACTGGGTCGCCTCCCTGGCCGAAGACACCATCGCCACCACGGCCTTGGCACTGGCACTGGCGCACCCCTGGCTGGCACTGGGTCTTGCGGTGGGCTCCAGCCTGCTGGCGGGGCTGGTGGTGTGGTGGGTCTGGCGATTGCTGTGGCGCGGCATGCGTCGGCTGGTTGCGCCGATGCGCCCCGCCGCCACGCCAACTGCACGCAGCTCCCCGCTACCGTGAAGTTCATCGCATAATCACAGCGACTGTAGGGAGTATCGATGGCCGCCCGAGATCCGGTTTCTTCCACCACGCGTGACGACACCGCCACGCGTAATCGTCCACTTCGCGCCGAGACCCCGCCGGCCGACCACTGGCGTCGCTGGGCCGATGAGGTTGCGTCGCCGGCCGACACCGCCGTGCCGGTGAGCGCGGCGATCATTCCTGCGCCTGCCACGGCAGCGGCGGCCCACCCGGCCGCGGCCGTGGCGGCGCCGCGCGCGGTGGCGGCCAGCGGCAGCGCACGGGTTGCCGCAGCACCGGCGCCCACGGCGTCACCCACATCGGCAGCGCCCACCGCGGCGCACGACGGCGAGGACACTGTCGCCGCCGATGCGCCCTACCGCGTCCTCATCGTCGAGGACGACCGCTCGCAGGCCTTGTTTGCGCAGAGCGTGCTGCACGGCGCCGGCATGCATGCGCAGGTCGAAATGACCGCCGCCAGCGTGCCGCAGGCGATCCAGGACTATCACCCGGATCTGATCCTGATGGATCTGCACATGCCCGAGCTGGACGGCATCCGCCTGACCACGCTGATCCGCCAGCAGCCCGGTCAGCAGTTGCTGCCGATCGTGTTCCTGACCGGCGACCCGGACCCGGAGCGCCAGTTCGAAGTGCTCGACAGCGGCGCCGACGACTTCCTCACCAAGCCGATCCGCCCGCGCCATCTGATCGCTGCGGTGTCCAACCGCATCCGCCGCGCACGCCAGCAGGCGCTGCAGCAAGTCGGCGAACAGGTCAGCGTGCGCAGCAATCCGGAAACCGGCCTGCCCACCCGCGGCCACGTGATGGACCTGCTCGCCGACGCGCTGGAGCGCAAGCAGTCCGGCGGCCTGTTCTTCATCGAGATCGCCAGTGCGCTCGGTCTGCGCGAGCGCTACGGCTATGCCGCCTACGAGCGCCTGATGACCCAGGCCGGGCACCGCCTGGCCAGCGCCGCCCAGCCCTATCCGCTGGCGCGCCTGAACGACAACAGCTTCCTGCTGCTGGCCGTCGAGATGCCCGAAGCCAGCCTGGAACAGCAGGCACTGGAGATCCGCCAGCGGCTGTCGGCCAACGCCTTCCCGGTGCGCGAAGAAGAATCCGTGCATGTGCGCTGCGCTATCGGCGTGGCACCGCTGGGCCTGGGCTTCGACGACACCGGCAGCGCGCTGGAAGCGGTCGAACGCACCGCGCTGCAGGCACGCCTGCGCAGCGACGGCGTGCAGACCTACCTGGCGCCCAGCCAGGCCGAACAGCAGGAACAACTGCGGCTGGTCGAAGGACAGCTGGAACTGGCCTATCAACCGATCGTGGCCGTGGCCGGCGGCGACACCGCGCAGTACCAGGTGCTGCTGCGGCTGCGCCAGGCCGATGGCACCCTGCTCTCGGCAGGCCAGGTCATTCCTGCCGCAGAAGCCGCCGGTCGCATCGCCGATCTGGACCAGCAGGTCATGGACCATGCGCTGGGCCTGCTGCACCTGTACCAGCACGCCAGCCCGCCGCTGCGCCTGTTCGTGTCGCAATCGCCGCGCACGCTGGCGCGCGACGCATTCGCCGACTGGCTGCTCAAGGCACTGGCCGAACGTGGCGTGGCCGGCCAGTCGCTGATCGTGGATCTGCGCCTGGACGATGCCTTGATCCACGCCGTCACCGTAGAGCAGTTCTGCGCCAAGTTGATGCCGGCCGGCGTGCAGTTCTGCCTCAGCCAGTTCGAGCCCGGCGACGAAGCCAATGCACTGTTGGCCCAGTTGCCGCTGAGCTTCGTACGCATGGCCAACCGTTTCGCCGATGCGCACGGCAATGCGGCGGTACGCGACGAACTGCGCGGCGTCATCGACATCGCCCACCAGCGCGGCCTGCAGATCATCGGCCAACGCATCGAAGATCCGCAGGCAGCGGCCGCGATGTGGATGAGCGGCGTGGACTTCATCCAGGGCAACCTGGTGCAGACCGTCGGCAAGGAACTGGACTTCGACTTCACGAGCGCGGTGCTCTGAGTGAGAGAGCGGGCAGCAGGTCTCCGCGCCTGGAGCATCTTGGCAGTGCTGGCCGCGCTGGCGGCCGCCCTCGGCGCAGGTCTGCAGTGGTCGTCGCTGCAAGGCCCCTGGCGCGCGGTCAGCGCGGTCTCGGCAGTGCTGGCGGTGGTCTGCGGGCTGTGCGCCGCGCTTGCCGCCCACCGGGCCGCACAGGCGCAGCGTGCCTTGGCACAGCGCCTGGAAGAGGCCGACCTGGCCCGCGAACGCCTGCAGCAGGAACTGCGGCGTCACGGCGAACTCGAACAGGAACTGTTGCGCGCCAAACAGGCCGCCGAGGCAGCCACCCTGGCCAAGGGCGAATTCCTGGCCACCATGAGCCACGAGATCCGCACCCCGCTCAACGGCATCATTCCGATGCTGGAGCTGATCTCCAGCGGCCAGCTCAGCCTTGATCAGCGCGACATGCTGCAGACCGCCACCGGCAGCTCGCTGCAGCTGCTGCGCATCGTCGACGACATCCTCGATTACTCCAAGCTCGAGGCCAACAAGCTCGAACTGGAAATCACCACCTTCAACCTGCGCGAGCTGCTCGACGGCGTCATCCAGTTGCTCCAGCGCACCGCCGAAGGCCGCCAGCTGCGCCTGAGCCTGGATATCGAACCGTCGGTGCGGCTGCTGGTGCGCGGCGACCCGATCCGCCTGCGCCAGGTGCTGGGCAATCTGATCGGCAACGCCATCAAGTTCACCGAACGCGGCAGCGTCGATATCCAGCTGCGCCGCCTGGGCGAAACGCGCGCCCAGCATCTGCTGCGCTTCCAGGTGCGCGACACCGGGATCGGCATCGCCCCGGACCAGCAGGCACGCCTGTTCCGCTCCTTTGCACAAGCCGATGCCTCCACCACGCGGCTGTACGGCGGCACCGGCTTGGGCCTGGCGATCTGCAAACGCATCATCGACCTGATGGGCGGTCGCATCGGGGTGGAATCCGAACCCGGGCGCGGCTCCACCTTCTGGTTCGAAATCCCGCTGCTCAAGGTCATCGGCGACCTCCAGCAAGCCAGCGGCGCCGACGCCGCACGCGTGATGGTGATCAGCTCCGACGCGCGCCTGTCGCAACGCCTCAAGCGCCTGCTCGACAGCTGGGGGGTGTCGCACGTGCTCATGGAAACCACCCAGGAAGCGCTGGAACGCGTGCGCCGGCACAGCGACAGCGAAGGCTTCCGCTGCGTCATCGCCGACCACGACACGTTGCGCTACAGCGCGCGCGCGGTGCACCGCGCGCTCGCCCGCCCGGAAAACGCCAACAGCGCGCGGCTGATCTGGCTGTACGGCGAAGAACCGGTACCGGCCGAACTGCAGGATCATGCCACCCTGGTGCCGCGCCAGAGCCCGGACGAAACCCTGCGCGCCCTGGTGCTGCCGCCCGAACCCAAGCCCGCCCACGTCACCACGCTGGCGGCGGCGATGATCCCCGAGCCATTGCCGCCACCGATGGCCAATGCGCGCGAGGTGCGCATCCTGCTGGTCGAAGACAACCCGGTGAATCTGCTGGTCGCGCAGAAGCTGCTGGCCGTACTTGGCTTCGAGGCCGACACCGCCACCGATGGCGAAGCCGCACTGGCCAGCATGGAATCCACCCGCTACGACATGGTGTTCATGGATTGCCAGATGCCGGTGCTGGATGGCTACGCCGCCACTCGGCGCTGGCGGGCCATGGAAACCGAAAGCGGCGGCCGCCCGATCCCGATCGTGGCCATGACCGCCAACGCCATGGCCGGCGACCGCGAACGCTGCCTGGCCGCCGGCATGGACGACTATCTTTCCAAGCCGGTCGCACGCGAACAGCTCGACGCCTGTCTGCAGCGCTGGCTGCCGCGCCAGGCGCTGCTGCCCGGCCCAAGCAGCGCCGGCCAGGCAACCCACGATCCCGAAAGCGCCAGCGCCGCTGCGCAGGCACGCGCACTGCCGATCCTGGACAACAGCGTGATCGACGAGCTGTACGAAGTGGCCGGCGCGGACACCATCACCATCCTGCAGCTGTTCCTGGAAGACGCACCGCTGATCATCGAACAACTGGAAGCGGCCGCCGCCAACCGCGACAGCATGCAGCTGCGCGACCTCGCCCACACCCTCAAGTCTTCCAGCGCCAACGTCGGTGCGCAGGCGGTGTCCAACGCGGCCCGGCGCATCGAATTGGCCGCCCGCACCGGCACCATCGAACGCCCCTCGGTGATGGTCGCCCTGGTCATCGCCGAATACGCCCGCGCCCGCCTGGCGCTGCTAGGCCAGGTCGCCCGCCTGCAAGCCACCGCCAGCACCGCAAATCCGTAATCGCAATCAGCGCTGTCGAAGCATCAGAAGAAACCCGGCGCCGTCACCTGCTTCGAACTGCTTAGGGATGTAATCCGGACCGCGCACACGCTTGGGTAGAGCCGCCCTGACCACGAACGCCATGCGGCCACGGTTGCCCTGACAGCTCGGTGAGCGGATCCGGGATCATCGCTACATCTGGCGGCGCGTCGTCGTCCTGCCAGGCTGCTGGCGCGCCTGCAGGCCGCCACCCACAAGAGCGGCGAATCATCGAGCAAGCATCACCAGGAATGGGAACGTCGCCGAGAGCAAGCGTCACCAAGCAAGCGCCGACAGCGCTATGCCGACCATCTGGCCTCTGTGCACCGAGCATCTGCAGTCGTTAACGCGACGCTCAAATCGCCCTGG
The DNA here is from genome assembly GCF_041475645.2 of Xanthomonas sp. NCPPB 3569. NCBI lineage: Bacteria > Pseudomonadati > Pseudomonadota > Gammaproteobacteria > Lysobacterales > Lysobacteraceae > Xanthomonas > Xanthomonas sp. NCPPB 3569. Next base: position 684,814 of record NZ_CM192969.1, on the reverse strand, counting down.
TGCTCAACGCCTCTCACACGCAAGGACGCTCAAGCCTCTCCATTCCCGGAAGAGCACCAAAGCCCCTCTCCTGCGGGAGAGGGGTTGGGGTGAGGGTACGGGCAAAGCGGCGCGCGCTCACCCAGCCACAGAAGATGCTCAAATCGCCCTGATGCTCAACGCCTTCTCACACGCAAGGACGCTCAAGCCTCTCCATTCCCGGAAGGGCACCAGCGCCCCTCTCCTGCGGGAGAGGGGTTAGGGTGAGGGTACGGGCAAAGCCGCGCGCGCTCACCCGGCCACAGAAGATGCTCAAATCGCCCTGATACTCAACGCCTTCTCACACGCAAGGATGCTCAAGCCTCTCCATTCCCGGAAGGGCACCAGCGCCCCTCTCCTGCGTGAGAGGGGTTGGGGTGAGGGTACGGACGAAGCCGCGCGCTCACCCGGCAACAGAATCTGTAGAAGCACACCATCAGCGAACAATCGCTGAGAACACCGACCGGCAGCAGCACCGCGTACCCGCTAGTCAGGGCCAGACAAGACAACCCCGACCAGAGGCGCGTTTAGTCGTCCAGCTTGGTCAGCAGGTAATTCGGCTCGCCGATGCGCGCCACCAGGTCCAGCTGGGTTTCCAGCCAGTCGATGTGCTCTTCTTCGGACTCCAGGATGTCCACCAGCAACTGGCGGCTCACGTAGTCCTTGACGGTCTCCGCATACGCCACCGCCTCGCGCAGCACGACAACCGCCTCGCGCTCAAGGGCCAGATCGCAGCGGAACATCTCGGTGGGGTTCTCGCCGATGCGCAGCTTGCCCAAGGCCTGGAAATTGGGAAGACCTTCGAGAAACAGAATGCGATCGGACAGCTTGTCCGCATGCTTCATCTCGTCGATGGATTCCTTGTACTCATGCTCGGCCAGTTCTTTCAGGCCCCAGTTCTTCAGCATCTTGGCGTGCAGGAAGTACTGGTTGATCGCAGTGAGTTCGTTGTAGAGCACCTTGTTGAGGTACTCGATGACCTTGGTATCGCCCTTCATGCGATGTCTCCGAGACAGTGAGCCGGCCGCACTTTAGCGCGTTGGCGCAGGGCATGAAGGAACGCGAATCGTGATCAGTTGCGGGACGCGCCGCGCGCTGCAAGGAGATGCCAGGCGCCTGGCCGCTGCCAGCTGCCAGCTGCCACGACAGATCAGGCGGGGCAACCGACTGCATTCGTGTGCCGTCCGTCTACGGGCGACCACTTCGCTGCAGCTGGCACCAGATGCAGAATGCTACTGGCATCGGCGGTGCCGGCCGGCAGATACACCTGGCATCAGGTACCGCGTGGACATCGCGGACCAGCCATCGTCGGGACCTCGGTCCCGAGTTCCTGCCTCAGGCAGCGCTAGCCAGCCCCAAGAGCGGCAACGGCAATGCGCGCGTGGCATGTGCCTGGTTCAACAGATCGCTCGCCATCTCCAGGCACGAGCCGCAATTGGAACCACAGCCGGTGCGCATGGTCAGTTCGGCAAGGCTCGCGCAGCCATTCTCGGCCGCTTCGCGGATCTGGTGGTCGGTGACCCCATTACAGATGCAGACGTACACAGTATCGGTCGGACGTTGACGATCCGGAAAGGACCGGAGCTGATTGCACCGCAAACGAGAATAGGTGTCAATTCCATCCGTTAATCATTATTAATCCGCAACGCGCGAGCCCCGTTGCGCTTGCGTGGCCGCTTGCGTGGGCTGTCGTGCCCCGCCGCGCTGCTGCCTGGCAACCACGCCTCCAGCGCACGCTCGGGCATCGCACCCACTGCTGCCGAGCCGGCCAGGCTCTGCGCAAGCGGCGCCAGATGACGCAGCGCGCGCGCATAGACACCGCGCTTGAACATCACCACGTGCTCGACCGGATACCAGAAATCCACCCAGCGCCAATGGTCGAACTCCGGAGTGTCGGTATGGTCGAGCTTCAGATGCGATTCGTCGCCGGTGAACTGCAGCAGGAACCAGACCTGCTTCTGTCCGATACACACCTGCCGCTCATTGCGGCGCACTGCCCGGCTGGGCAGCCGATAGCGTAGCCAGCCAGGCGTGGCGCCGAGCAATTCCACATGCTCGGGCAACAACCCGGTTTCTTCGCGCAGCTCGCGGTACATGGCTTCAACGGGCGTCTCATCGGTGTTCATGCCACCCTGCGGGAACTGCCAGCCGTCCCTGCGCACACGTCGTGCCCAGAACACCTGACCGTCCTGCCGCATCAGCACAATGCCGACGTTTGGCCGGAAACCGTCCGGATCGATCACGATGCGGACTCCTGAAAATCTACTGCCACCGACTCTGCCACGGCGACGCCCGGCTCACAAGCTGAAAACGAAATGCTTGACAACAGCACGGCGCATCGTGAGAATTGCCGGCTCCCTAGGCTATGTAGCTCAGCCGGTTAGAGCACAGCACTCATAATGCTGGGGTCGGTGGTTCGAGTCCACCCATAGCCACCAAGGTATTCACGCCCTCACCGGCATGCAATAATCTTGGACCAACACGTTTTATTGCCCCGTCGCCAAGCGGTAAGGCACCTGACTCTGACTCAGGCATTCGGTGGTTCGAATCCATCCGGGGCAGCCAAACACAAAAGGTCCGATCGAAAGATCGGGCCTTTTTTGTTGCCCCGTGCCGGTGGCGGCACATCACGCACGGCGCGCATGCGCATTGCGCTCAGTTTCCAGAGCGATCTTGGCCACGCGCTCGTACAGAGCGGACACCCGGATCCCAAACGACAAAAGCCCGGCATGGCCGGGCTTTTGAAGCAGGCATCCCGGCGAACCGGGATGCGCCAGACGCGATGGATCAGCGCTTGGAGAACTGGGTGGCGCGACGGGCCTTGTGCAGGCCGACCTTCTTACGCTCGACTTCGCGAGCGTCGCGGGTCATGAAGCCAGCCTTGCGCAGCTCGGACTTCAGGGTTTCGTCGTACTCGACCAGCGCACGGGCGATGCCCAGACGGATCGCACCGGCCTGGCCGGTGGTGCCGCCGCCCGAAGCGGTGACCATGATGTCGAAGCTTTCGGTGTTCTTGGTCAGTTCCAGCGGCTGGCGCACGATCATGCGCGCAGTCTCACGACCAAAGAATTCGTCCAGCGGACGGTCGTTGACGGTGATGTTGCCGGTGCCCTTGCGCAGGAACACGCGAGCGGTGGAGGACTTGCGGCGGCCAGTGCCGTAGTTTTGCGTGATAGCCATGATTAGATATCCAGAACTTGCGGCTGCTGGGCGGCGTGCGGATGCTCGGCACCCGAATAGACCTTGAGCTTGCGGTACATGGTGCGACCCAGTGGGCCCTTCGGCAGCATGCCCTTGACGGCGATTTCGATCACGCGCTCCGGGTGGCGCTGCAGCGCCTGCTCCAGGCTCTCGGTCTTCAAGTTACCGATGTAGCCGGTGAAGCGGTGATACTTCTTGTCTTTCAGCTTGTTGCCCGTGACGACGATCTTCTCGGCGTTGATCACCACGAGGTAATCGCCAGTATCGACGTGAGGGGTATAAACCGGCTTGTGCTTGCCGCGCAGGCGGCGGGCCAGTTCGGTGGACAGACGGCCGAGCGTCTTGCCGGCGGCGTCAACGAGATACCAGTCGCGCTGGACGGTCTCGGACTTGGCGGTGAACGTAGTCATGAGAAAACTCTTGAGTGGTCGGGCGGATTGCAGCGGCCGATGACCACTGGAACTTTGCCACGCGTTGTGAAGGCGAAACAGAAGAGGCGGGATTGTACGGGACGTTCGTCGGCGGCGCAAGTTGCAGCAACGACTGCACCATGGCGGTTGGCAGCACGGCGGAGCGGGGCCAGAATCGCCATATGACCCAGATCTCCCCCACCCGCCTGCATAGTCCGCTCGACCGGCTGCTGGTCGAAGCCCAGCGCGCGCTGGATACCGTCTTCGGCAATCCGCCGGCCGAGCGCCCCAATCCTGCTGCCGACACACCCGACGTCGTTCTGGACCCGGAGCAGCGCCGCCACGCGGCCGGCCTGATGCGCATCAACCATGTCGGCGAGGTGTGCGCGCAAGGCCTGTATTTTGGCCAGGCGGCCGTCGCCCGCGACGTGCATACCCAGCATCACCTGCTGGAAGCTGCACAGGAAGAGACGGACCACCTGGCCTGGTGCGCCGACCGCCTGCACGAGCTGGACAGCCGCCCCAGCCTGTTCAACCCCGTGTGGTACGCCGGCAGCTACGCGCTCGGCGCGCTGGCCGGGCTGCGCGGCGACGACTGGAGCTTGGGGTTCGTGGTCGAGACCGAACGCCAGGTCGAAGCGCACCTGGACGAGCACCTGGAAACCCTGCCCCAGAGCGACCAGCGCAGCCGGGCCATCCTGCGCGTGATGAAGATCGACGAGGCCCGCCATGCAGACCAGGCCGAGCAGGCCGGCGCCCGCCCGCTCCCCGCTCCGATCCCCAGCGCGATGGCCCTGGCCTCCAAGCTGATGAAGACGGTTGCCTACCGCCTCTAGTCGGGAATTGGAAATTGGCGCTGGGAACCGGCGACCGGCGACCGGAATCTAACCGCACCCCGTGCGCCCGACACAGCGAGCCATTCCTCCCCAGCACGACATCTGGAGGGCCCCTTTGTCGAGGGCGCGCTCCGGAGGCGTGGGTTAGAAGCAGACCTTGAGTCGGGGCACAAGGCTTGCGCAGCGAACGCCGGGGCTGTGCCCGCATTGCGGATGCAGGCACGGCCGAGCGCGTGGGGATAGGCAGACTCCGAGTCGGAGTCCGGGGTTTGCGCCGCAAACGCTGGGGGACTGACTACCCGACCAGCTTCAGCCCGATCACGCCAGCCACGATCAGACCGATGCACGCCAAGCGCGACCAAGAGGCGCTATCGCCGAAGAGCGCGATACCGGCAATGGTCACGCCCAGGGCGCCGATGCCGGTCCAGATCGCATAGCCGGTGCCAACCGGATGGTCTTCAGCGCCTGCGTCAGAAACCACAGGCTGGTGCCAGCAAGGCCGATGGTCAGCACGGTCGGCCACAGGCGAGTGAAGCCGTCGCTGTATTTCAGTCCCATGGCAAAGCCGATCTCGAACAGGCCGGCCAGCAACAGATGGATCCAGGGCATTGCAGTACTCCTCACAGAAAAAAACAGACAAAAAAAAAGCGGCCCAGTGTTTGCACACTGGGCCGCCGTCGGCTGTGGAACGCGAGGTCGTCGCGTGGCGGGCCGTCCCGCCTTGTGGCGTTTGCGCACTTGCAAGCAAGCACGCAACAGGAGGCTCCTGCGCTTATTCGCTCAGGTTGCGTCCGTGAAACAGTTCTTCGATTTCGCGCTTGAGCAGGGTTTCGATCTTCATGCGCTCCTTGAACGAGAGGTTCTTGGCGCGCTCTTCGAACAGGTACTGATCCAGGTCGAAGTCCTTCAGGTGCATCTTCGTGTGGAAGATATTTTCCTGGTAGACGTTGACGTCGAACATCTCGTAGCGCGACTTCACGTTCTTGGCGAGAAATTGCTGGATCGAGTTGATCTTGTGATCGATGTAATGCTTCTTGCCCTTCACATCGCGCGTGAAGCCGCGCACGCGGTAATCCATGATCACGATGTCTGATTCCAGACTCTCGATCAGGTAGTTGAGCGCCTTCAACGGCGAAATCACGCCGCAGGTCGCGACGTCGATGTCGGCGCGGAACGTGGCGATGCCTTCCTGCGGATGCGTTTCCGGATATGTATGGACAGTGATATGACTCTTATCCATATGAGCAACCACGGCATCGGAGATCAACTCCTTGCCGGCCTGCTTCTTGTCGATCACCGGTTCTTCGGAGATCAGGATCGTCACCGATGCGCCCTGCGGATCGTAGTCCTGACGTGCGATATTGAGGATGTTGGCGCCGATGATCTCGGCCACATCGGTCAGGATCTGCGTCAGACGATCGGCGTCGTATTGCTCATCGATATACTCGATGTAGCGCTGACGCTCCTCTTCGGTACGCGCATAACAGACGTCGTAGATGTTGAAGCTCAACGCCTTGGTGAGGTTGTTGAACCCCTGTAGCCTCAGACGAGGCAACGGCTTGACCACGTCGGTCTGTCCTTATGGAAAGCGGGAAAGGAGTCAATTATGAGCCAAAGATCCCAGCTAACGAAATGCCGATGTTAAGAGTGGTTTACCTTGCATGACTCATGCCGTTAAGCTTCAGGAATCACACGCGGAACTACCATGAGCCCAGGAAATACGACGGTTGTCACTACGACGGTACGTAACGCTACCCCTTCCCTGGCGCTGGACGCGGGCACCATCGAGCGTTTCCTGGCGCACAGCCACCGAAGGCGCTATCCGACCCGGACCGATGTGTTCCGGCCAGGAGACCCGGCCGGCACCCTCTACTACGTGATCAGCGGCTCGGTGAGCATCATCGCCGAGGAAGATGACGACCGTGAGTTGGTGCTGGGCTACTTCGGCAGCGGGGAATTCGTCGGTGAGATGGGGTTATTCATCGAATCCGATACCCGTGAGGTGATCCTGCGCACCCGCACCCAGTGCGAGCTTGCCGAGATCAGCTACGAGCGGCTGCAGCAGCTGTTCCAGACCAGCCTGTCGCCGGATGCGCCGAAGATCCTGTATGCGATCGGTGTTCAGCTTTCAAAACGACTGCTCGATACCACAAGGAAAGCCAGCCGCCTGGCCTTCCTCGACGTGACCGACCGCATCGTGCGCACGCTGCATGACCTGGCCAAAGAGCCTGAAGCGATGAGCCACCCGCAGGGCACCCAGCTGCGTGTCTCACGCCAGGAGCTGGCACGCCTGGTCGGGTGCTCGCGCGAAATGGCCGGTCGCGTGCTCAAGAAGTTGCAGGCCGACGGCCTGCTGCACGCCCGCGGCAAGACCGTCGTGCTGTACGGCACCCGCTGATGGCGCTGTGCAGCCGGTGCCGTGTGCACTGGCTGCATGCCGGTTTTGGCTCCGTTTGAAGCGATCGCGACGGTGCCGACATCGGCACTTTCATGCCCCTGCAGCGACACTTCTGCGCGATACCTCTTATAAGAGCGTCTTCGAGCAGTCGAACCGCACGATCTGCATCGCGACTGCGTCACGATCCTGAAAATTGGTTGCGCTACAGGTCGCATCGGTTTGCCTGCGCACATCGACGCCCAGATTCGAAATCGCAAGCTGGACTGCGCACTGGTTTCGCTCCGCGCGAAACGACCTGTCTGCCCGGATGGTGCGCTCGCCTACAGCGCCTTGCCGCCGCGGTCGCGGCAACCCCAGTTGAGGATGGGCGTGCCTGTCGGCAGTACCTGGCGGAACAGCGCTTCGCGATTGGCCTTGGGATTGACCACCACCGGTGCGCGCGCGGCCTTCAAAAGCGGCAGATCTGCGGTGCTGTCCGAGTAGGCGATGGCGATATCGGCGTAGCCGCGCTCGCGCAGCATGCGCATCTTTTCTTCGTTATGGCAGTGACGTCGCGCGGTGACGGCGCCCAGGCGCGGGCCGACCAGGCTGCCGATCACCGGCACGTCCTGATGGGCCACGAAACCCAGAATGGCGCGCGCCAACTCCGGCGGTGCGCCGGTGGCGACCACCACACGGTCGCCGGCAGCGCGGTGCTGGGTGAAGACCTGCAAGGCATGCGGGAGCAGGCGCTGGCGGATCTGCGCTTCATGCTTGAGCACGTATGCGTCGATGAAACGGTTGAACTCGCGTGCGCGGTGCAGGCCGAACGTGGCGATCCACACATAGCCGGATACGCCGCGCCGCCGGGTTGGCAGCATCGCCACCATTGGGCCGAGAATGGGCGAGGCCAACAGCGCAACCAGCAAGCGCAACGGGTTGCGCTTGATCAGCCAGGCAAACAGATGACTGCCGGAATCGCCGTCGTACAAGGTGTGGTCGAAGTCGAACACCACCAGCGGTGCGTCTTCGCGCGGTACGGGATACGACTCAGTCATGCGCGAAGAATAGCTGACGCAGCGACTCGCCGGGTTCGGCCGCGCGCATGAAGGTCTCGCCGACCAGAAACGCGTTCACATCGTGACTGCGCATCAGGTGCACATCGGCCTGGGTGACGATGCCACTCTCGGTGACCAGCACGCGATCGCGCGGCACCGCGGCACGCATGTCCAACGTGGTCTGCAGCGTCACTTCGAAGGTACGCAGGTTGCGGTTGTTGATGCCGATCAATGGCACCGGCACCTGCACCGCACGCTCGAGCTCGTCGATATCGTGCACTTCCACCAGCACGTCCAGGCCCAGCTGCATGGCCAGGCCCGATAGATCGGCCAGTTGGGCGTCTTCCAGCGCGGAGACGATCAGCAGGATGCAGTCGGCGCCGAGCACGCGGGCTTCGTAGACCTGATACGGGTCGACGGTGAAATCCTTGCGCAGCACCGGCAGCGTGCAGGCATCGCGCGCCTGGCGCAGATAGGCATCCGATCCCTGGAAAAAATCCACATCGGTGAGCACCGACAGGCAGGTGGCGCCACCGAATTCGTAGCTGACCGCGATATCGGCCGGCTGGAAATCCGGCCGGATGACACCCTTGGACGGGCTGGCCTTCTTCACTTCGGCAATGACGGCCGGGTCGCCGGCGGCGATGCTGGCCTGCATGGCAGCTGCAAATCCGCGCGTGAGCGGCAGGTCGGCGCTGCGCGCGATCAGCTCGGCCAGCGGCACGCGCGCACTGCGCTCGGCGACTTCGTCGGCCTTGCGGGCAAGAATGGTGTTGAGGATGTCGCTCATCGTATCGGGTCCTGGCGGGCGGGCATTATCGGTCAAGACGGCCGCACCGGCGTGCGGCTGCGCGCCAGCACGCAGCATGCCAGCGCGACTGTGAGGATGCTGGCGGGTGATGGCCGTTGCGTGGCGGTTGCCGGCATGGCTCAGGATTGCACGGCGAGCTGGCGGGTGTAGGCGACATAGGCGTCCACCCGCGCGCGCGCGGAGCCGTCGGCGATGACCGCGCGTGCGCGCAGCACGCCGTCGGCAATACTGTGGGCAACGCCGGCCACGTACAACGCAGCACCGGCGTTGAGCGCCACGATATCCAGCGCGGGGCCGGGCACGTTGTCCAAGACCTGCAGCAGCATCGCGCGCGATTGCGCAGCGTCGGCCACCTTGAGGTTACGGCTGGCCGACATGGCAATGCCGAAATCTTCCGGGTGCACTTCGTATTCGCGCACCTGGCCATCGCGTAATTCGCCAACCAGCGTGCCGGCGCCCAGCGAGAGCTCGTCCATGCCGTCACGCCCCCACACCACCAATGCGCGTTCGGCGCCGAGCTCGTGCAAGACGCGCGCCTGGATACCGACAAGGTCGGGGTGGAACACGCCCATCAGGATGTTCGGCGAGCCGGCCGGATTGGTCAGCGGCCCGAGGATGTTGAAGATAGTGCGCACGCCCATTTCGCGCCGTACCGGCGCCACCACCTTCATGGCCGGGTGATGCACTGGCGCATACATGAAGCCGATGCCGGTATGCGCCAATGCGCTGGCAACCTGCTCGGGCTGCAGCTCGATCACCGCACCCAATGCTTCCAGTGCGTCGGCACTGCCGGATTTGGACGAGACGCTGCGATTGCCATGCTTGGCGACCTTGGCACCGCCGGCAGCGGCGACGAACATGGCGCAGGTGGAGATGTTGAAGGTATGCGAACCGTCGCCGCCGGTACCGACAATGTCGACCATGTGCCTGCGATCACTCACCTCCACGCGGCGCGAGAACTCGCGCATCACCGTGGCCGCACCGGCGATTTCGCCGATGGTCTCCTTCTTGACCCGCAACCCGGTGAGGATGGCCGCGACCATCATGTCGGAGACCTCGCCGCGCATGATCTGCCGCATCAACTCGACCATTTCGTCGTGGAAGATTTCGCGGTGTTCGATGGTGCGTTGCAGGGCTTCTTGCGGCGTGATGGGCATGGAAACAACCGTGGCAGAACGTGATGGATGGAGACGCAGGCGGCTTGCGACGCGCGCGATCAGTGCAGGAAAGCGCAAGCGCCAGGCGACGCGCCTGCCGTTGCAGCGGCGACGATCATTGGCCTGGACGTGTCATGCGAAAACGCGCCTGCGGCTGCACTTCGTAGTAATCGGCCGGCCCGCCTGCGCGCAGAATCGTCTGCACTGCACCCGGGTCATAGATGCCCTCGTGCAGCGCCGACCTGGCCAGGTGCACGCCGACCACTTCGCCCAGCACCAACCAGGTCTGGATGGCGTGACCGGCAGCGGTTTGCAGCGGCAGCAGCTGGCTGAGCCGGCATTCGAAACTGACTGGACTGGCAGCGACCCGTGGTGCAGCGATCAGGCGCGATGGCGCCACCTGCAGGCCTGCCAGATCGAATTCATCGACCTCCGCAGGCACCATCGCCGCGCTGGCGTTCATTGCTTCTGCCAACGGCCGGGTAGCCAGATTCCAGGTGAATTCGCCGGTGGCTTCGATATTACGCAGGCTGTCCTTGCGACCGATGCTGGCAAAGCCGACGATCGGCGGAACGTAGTTGAACGCATTGAAAAAGCTGTACGGCGCCAGATTGGCAATGCCCTCGGCGCTGCGCGAGCCGATCCAGCCGATGGGACGCGGGCCGACAATGGCGTTGAACGGATCGTGCGGCAGCCCGTGACCCTGCGTCGGCTCGTAGAAATGGATGCTGTCGTCGGGTGTGCTCATCGTGATCCGGATGCTGTGGAAGGTGGCGCGGTGTTCAAACACGGTGCGCGGCACGGCGCGCGTCGGGCGACATTGCGATTTCGCATGTCGTTGCACCGATGCCGCAGTGCGCTACGTCACGGTGGCAAAGACGCATCGCAATCAACGCTGCAAAAAGTTTTTCAGCAAGGCATGTCCGTGCTGGGTCAGGATCGATTCGGGATGGAACTGCACGCCTTCGACCGGAAACTGGCGATGGCGCAGGCCCATGATCTCTTCCATCGAACCATCCGGATTTTCGGTCCAGGCGGTGACTTCCAGTGCGTCCGGCAAGGTGGTCTTGTCCACAACAAGCGAGTGATAGCGCGTGGCCTCGTAGCTGTCCGGCAGTCCGGCAAACACGCCCTTGCCTTCATGGCGAATCGGCGAAGTCTTGCCGTGCATGATGTTGCCGGCACGGATCACATCGCCACCGTAGACCTGGCCGATGCTTTGATGGCCCAGGCACACGCCCAGGATTGGTGTGGTCTGACCCAGCTGCTCGATCAATTGCAGCGAAATCCCGGCCTCGTTGGGCGTGCAGGGACCGGGCGAGATGACGATGCGCTCGGGCTTGAGCGCGGCGACCTGGTCGACGCTCATGGCGTCGTTGCGCACCACCGTGACCTCGGCGCCCAGCGCCTGCAGGTACTGCACGAGGTTGTAGGTAAAGCTGTCGTAGTTGTCGAGCATCAGCAGCATGGCAAAGGACTCATTGCGCGATCAGGAAGACCGCATAGATGTTTTCGGTAAGGGTGATGCTGCTGGCTTCGAGTGACTCGACCACTGCACTTCGATCAGCAACAGGCGCTGGCGGCGCCGGCGATCCGGAGACATTGACGACCTGCATCGGCCAACTGCCTGCCTGAATGCCGTAGGCGAAGTTCGGAGCGACCTCGGAAATCGTGTAAAGCCCCTGAATCCTGACGTCATACGCCTTGGCAAGTTCGGCGGCCGATTTGCGCGATTGGTCAGCGGCGTCGCGCTTGAGTTGCGCACGTATCTCGGCCTCCTTGCTGTAGGACGTCTTGATACCCGATAGCTGAATCTCGCTGCTCGTTTTCATTTCACCGAGAAACTGCTGCCGTGCATCTTCCAGCGACTGGAATGCCGCACCGATTCCACGCTTGACTTCAGTGCCTTCAAACTTTTGCCTGCCATCCGGCACATAGGAATAGAACGGTTGTATCTGCAGCGACGAAGCTTCGATACTGTCCTTGAGGGCATGATGCGTCTTCAAGGCGGCGAGGATCTGTTCGGCAGCCGTCTGGATGCGCTGCGTGCAAGTTCTGGCTGCATGTCCACTGCGCGAAAGTTGATCGTTACGAAAAAGCGGTCGGGCATGACCGTTCTTTCCGCCTGCCCCTTCACCAGCAAATGCGGCTGCGATGGCAGGCTGTTGACCTGCGCCACAGCAAGCAGCGGCAATGCGCATAACGCCACCAGCATCCAACGCGTCAGTTGCTTCATGTGTCCTCTCCTTGGGTGAATGGCGTGCATGCTCAGTACACGCTGCGATGCAGTGTTGCGAAATCCGCACACAGGCGATCCACCGCCTCGGGCGTGGTCGCCCACGAGGTCACGAAGCGGATCACCTGACTGCCATCGGTGCGCACTTCCCAGCGCTCGAAGTCGTAGCGTTGTGCCAGCTGCGTAGCGTGTTGCGCGCTGACGGCGATGAACTGTTGATTGGTCGGCGAATCGCTGGTGAACTGCGCGCCAGCGGCCAGCAGTCCCGCGCGCAGGTGTTGCGCCATGGCGTTGGCGTGCGCGGCCAGTTCGAAGAACAGGCCGTCTTCGAATAACGCTGCGAATTGCGAACCGAGCACCATACCCTTGGCCAGCAATGCGCCACGCTGTTTGATCAGGTAACGCAGATCGGCCTGCAATGCGGGATTGACGATGATCAGCGCTTCGCCGAGCAGCGCGCCGTTCTTGGTGCCACCGATGTAGAACGCATCGGCGAGCGCGGCAATGGTGGGCAGATCCAGATCGTTGCCATCGGCGGTCAGCGCCGCCCCCAGGCGCGCGCCATCCAGGTACAGCAGCAGATCGTTTGCGCGGCAGAAGCCAGACAATTCTTCGAGTTCGGCGCGAGTATAGATCGTGCCGCTTTCGGTGCTGTTGGAAATGTAGACCAGGTGCGGCTGCACCATGTGTTCGTTGCTGTGCACCGCAAGCACCGGCGCGATCAATGCAGGCGTCAGCTTGTCGTGCAGCGCCGGCACGGTGAGCACCTTGTGCCCGGTCGCTTCGATGGCGCCGGTTTCGTGCGTGGCGATATGCGCCGCGTCCACGGCGATGACTGCCTGATGCGGGCGCAGGAACGCGCTGATCGCAATCAGATTGGTCTGCGTGCCGCCGACCAGCAGATGCACGTCGGCCTGCGGCTGCGCGACTGCATTGCGGATCAACGCAACCGCACGCGCGGTGTGCCGATCGGTGCCGTAGCCGGCGTGCTGCTCGGCGCTGGCCTGCGCCAAGGCCTGCAGCAGACGCGGATGCGCGCCTTCGCTGTAGTCGTTGCGAAAGCTGATGCGGGTCGCGCTACCCTGCCCGTCCATCACAGGCCCTTGGCCGCCTGGGCCACCGCGCGAAACAGCGCGCGCCCCTTGTTCATGGTTTCCTGCCATTCCAGGTCGGGATCGGAGTCGTAGACCACGCCGCCGCCGGCCTGCACATACAGATGGCCGTCCTGGATGACGGCCGTGCGGATGGCGATGGCGGTATCCGCATCGCCATGCCAGCCGATGTAGCCGACCGCACCGGAATACACATTGCGTTTGACCGGCTCCAGTTCGCGGATGATTTCCAGCGCGCGGATCTTCGGCGCGCCGCTGACGGTGCCGGCCGGGAAGGTGGCGCGCAGCACGTCGCTGTAATTCAGGCCGGCCTTCAAGGTGCCGGTCACTTCGCTGACGATGTGCATGACATGGCTATAGCGTTCGATCACGAACTGCTCGCCCACCTTGACCGTGCCCGGTTCGGCCACGCGCCCGACATCGTTGCGGCCCAGATCGATCAGCATCACGTGCTCGGCGCGCTCCTTCGGATCGGCCAGCAATTCTTCTTCCAGCGCCTTGTCCAGTTCGGGCGTTGCGCCGCGTGGGCGGGTGCCGGCGATCGGGCGCACAGTGACCACGCCATCGCGCAGGCGCGCCAGAATTTCCGGCGACGAACCCACCACCTGGGTACCGCCGACATCGAGAAAATACATGTACGGCGACGGGTTCAACGCACGCAGCGCGCGATACACATCCACCGGGCGCGCGCGGAACGGCACGCGCAGGCGCTGCGACGGCACCACCTGGAAGATATCGCCGGCGCGCACGTATTCCTGCGCCTTGCGCACCACGGCGTGGTACTGCTCGCGGGTGAACGAGGAATGGAAGTCCGCTTCGTCGATGGCGTCGGAAATCTGCGCCTGCGGATACCCGGCGCCGCCCTGGCGCAGGCGATGCGCCAGCTCGTCCAGGCGCCGGTTGGCGCGCACATAGGCCTGCGGCTGGCGCGGGTCGGCATGCACGATCAGGTACAGACGGCCCTTGAGATTGTCGAACACCGCCAGCTCTTCGGAGAGCATCAGCAGGATGTCGGGCGTGCCGAGTTCGTCGGGCTTGTCGCCGCTGCCCAGGCGCGGCTCGATGTACTGGATGCATTCGAAACCGAACCAGCCGACCAGCCCGCCGGTGAAACCGGGCAGCCCATCCAGCTGTGGCACCGAATGTTCGGCGCGCAGCGCATCGACTTCGGCCAGCGGATCGGCGACCTGCCGGGTGTCGACGACTTCACCGTGTTCGCTGACCTCCAGCGTGTGGCCCCGAAAGCTGTACACGCGCCGCGCCGGCAGGCCGATGATGGAGTAGCGCCCGAAGCGCTCCCCGCCTTCGACCGATTCGAACAGATAGGTGTAGGCGCCGTCGGCGAGCTTCAGATAGACCGACAGCGGCGTGTCCAGGTCGGACAGCACTTCGCGGACAACGGGGATACGGGTGTGACCTTCAGCGGCCTGGCGCTGGAACTGCTCTGCAGTGATCAAGACGACTTTCCTTCCGGGACTCTGTGGCGGGGCGGACGACGGCAACGGGCCACCATCGCCACCAGCGGCGAGCGGAAGAGAAGGAGCGTGGAGTCGTCAGGCGGGACACGCGAGTACTGTAGCGCAAGTGTCGGCCGAGGGCAGCAGGCCGCGGCCAACGCGCTTCGGAATGCGAAGCACGGAAGGGGGTTGGCGGACGTAGCCTTGCGCACCGGCTGATATCTGGCACGAATAACCTGCGGTTGGCGACAGGCGTCGGGTGTTGCGCGCTGCACGGGTTGATTTCCCGTGCGGCCTGGGTCGTGGCAGCGGCACCAGTGTCGGCGCAGGGACCCTCACCCCAACCCCTCTCCCGGCGGGAGAGGGGCTTAGGGCCGCGTGCTTGTCATTGCTCCGTTTCTGCCGCCCTACTTCGTCTGAGCTGCAGCCAACCCGTTGCGCCAATCGTCGCTCCGTTTCAGCCGCAGCGCTGCTCCGCTTTAGCCGGAGCGTTGCGCCGATCGTTGCTCCGCTGAGCCGCAGCGCCCCCTTTAGCCGTCGTTGAGCCGGCGCCGCTTGGGTTGGCATGCGATTGTCCGGGGCTACCGGACTCGTTCATGGTGGAGGCATGGCACTGCATGGGCTCGCGCGCATGCATCAACCGGACGACCGCACATCAGCGCGGGCCGATCACGCTCTTCCGATTCCCGATTCCCGATTCCCGATTCCCGATTCCCGATTCCCCGCACTCACCCACCGACCAACGGACAGTCGGCAGGCAAATGCATCCGCAGCCGCGCCGGGACGCATTCGATGCGGAAGTGCCGCGAGGTTTCCGGTTCGCCGTCCAGGTTCAAGGTCAGCGGTTGCTGGGACACGATTTCCAGCCACGGCACGCGGGCGCGCACGGCCACGCGTTCGAGCGCGGCCTGTTTGCCGCCGGTGACCAGGGTGCCCAGGGTGGCAGCCACCTCGCCGTCGAGGTCCGGGACGATGGTGACATCGAGCAGGCCGTCGTCGATCAGGGCCTCCGGGCACAGCGCCTGGCCGCCACCGGCCTGGCGCCCGTTCCCCAGCCCGAGTGCGATGAATTCGCCTTCCCAGCTGAACTCCGGGCCGCTGAAACGGGCGCTGATCGGGTCGATGCGGCCCAGCCGCGACATGCCGGTGATGAGATAGGCCAGACCACCGAGCATTTTCTTCAGGCCTTCGTCGGTTTCCACCGTGACCTGGGTACCGAAGCCGCCGCTGGCCACATTGGCGCACCAGTGCGGGCCATGGTCGGCGTCGATCCGCAGCAGGTCGACCGGCTGCGCGACGCGCTCGGCGATCAGGTTCAACGCTTCCAGCGGGACGATCGGGACGTTGGCGGCGGTGGCAAAATCGTTGGCAGTGCCCAGCGGCACCAAGCCCAGCGACGGCAGCGTGGCCGCATCGCCTTCGTGGTGCGCCAGCGCGGCGGCCACTTCGCTCAGGGTGCCGTCGCCACCAGCGGCCACCACCGTGTGCACGCCATCGGCCACCGCCTCGCCCACGTAGCGCTCGGCATCGCCGTCTTCCCAGGTGACCCGCACATCGAGCTGGATGCCGCGCTCGCGCAGCGTTCCCACTGCCTCACGCAGGTCCAGATTATCGGTGGACTTGCCGTTGAGGATCAGACGCCAGTGGGACGGGGCCATGCGCGCTGCCGATGCCGTGAGGGGAATGTCCGCAGGCTAGCAGCGGGCCAATGGGCAGATCGTGAATGGGCGCCGCCGGCACACTGTCATTGCGGTGTCATCGATAACCAGGAGAGTAGAAGGCCATAGCAGGGACGACGGGCGGAGGCAGGATCAGCCTCCAGTTTTCTTGAAGGCCGCTTCCTCGGGAGCGGCTTCCTTTTACGGGATGCTGACCTCCCGACGCAGCCGGCTCAGCCGCCCGCCGCAAACGCGGCCAGCCGCTCGCCGTCTCGCCGTCGAGCCGGTACACGGTCCAGCCCTCCATCGGGTGCGCACCGACTGCCTTGTAGAAGTCGATGGCCGGCTGGTTCCAGTCCAGCACCGACCATTCGAACCGCCCGCAACCACGCTGCACGGCCAGCTGCGCCAAGTGCCGCAACAGCGCAAGGCCCGCGCCGTTGCCGCGCGCTTCCGGCCGCACGAACAGGTCTTCCAGATACAAGCCGTTACGGCCCAGCCAAGTGGAGTAGTTGAAGAAATACACCGCAAATCCAAGCGCTTGGCCGTCGCGCTCGCAGATCAACGCATGCGCGGTGGCCCCTTCGCCGAACAGACTGGCGCGCAACTCCTCCTGGCTGGCCTTGACCGCATCCGGCTCGCGCTCGTACACCGCCAGCGCGGTGATGAGTTCATGCAGCAGCGGCACATCCGCAGGCGTGGCGCTGCGGATCTGCGGCGCAGGCCGGCTCATCGCACGGCATCCACCGCCGCGCGCATCTGCGCAATCACCTGCGCATAGTCGGGCGCATTGAAAATGGCCGAGCCGGCGACGAAGGTGTCGGCGCCGGCGGCGGCAATCGCACCGATGTTGTCGGCCTTGACCCCGCCATCGATCTCCAGCCGGATCGGCTTGCCCGTCGCGTCGATCTTGCGGCGGATCGCGCGCAGCTTGTCCAGCGCAGACGGGATGAAGGCCTGCCCGCCGAAGCCCGGGTTGACCGACATCACCAAGACCAAGTCCAGCTCCGGCAGCACCCAATCCAGGATGTCCACCGGCGTGGCCGGGTTGAGCACCAGCCCGGCCTGGCAGCCATGCGACTTGATCAGCTGGATCGTGCGGTGCACGTGGCGGCTGGCTTCGGGGTGGAAGCTGATGGTGGTGGCACCGGCGTCGGCGAAATCCGGCACGATACGGTCCACCGGCTCGACCATCAGATGCACGTCGATCGGCGCGGTGATGCCGTGCTTGCGCAGCGCCTGGCACACCATCGGGCCGATGGTGAGGTTGGGCACATAGTGGTTGTCCATCACGTCGAAGTGCACCCAATCGGCACCAGCCTTGAGCACGTTATTCACTTCCTCGCCCAGACGGGCGAAATCGGCGGACAGGATGGACGGGGCGATCGCCGTCGGTTGCATGGGCAGCTCGGAAAAAAATGCAGGAGCGCCATTGTCGCAACCGTGGCCCGGCGAGGAAAGCCGAACGCCGCTGGGCGCTTGGGGCGCACGCCGCGGGCAGGCCGCCGCTACCACCGCAGGCTAGGGCCGGCAGCTCGCAGTCATTGCGCGATCGCGCACCTGCCGCGGCGCCGGCGGCTCTACCGCTGTGCAATGCCGCCCCCAACGTCAGCCCACGTGCATCCGGAGCGAACGCGAGCGCGTACGTACCTGACCGGCGCGCCGCGCCAGATGCAAGGAGATCGCATGAAACCCACCCCGCTCGCTTCCGCCACTCTGGCCCTTCTCGTCCTGGCGCCCTCGGCCTGGGCGCAATCCGGCCCCGCTGACTGGTCCGGTTTTTCCATCGGTGCCAACGTCGGTGGTGCCGATCCGGCCGGCGTCTCCGGTGGCCGCTTCGGCTTCGATACCAATCTGGATGGCCGCGACGGCGACCAGGTCAGCACCGCGACCGGTGCCGATGCGTTTTCGCCCGGTTTCTGCGGTGGCGCAGCGGCGGGGCGCACCCCGGCCAGCGGCTGCAGCAAGGACAAGGGCGGTGCCGAATACGGCGCACGGCTGGGCTACGACTGGCAGGCCGGCAACTGGGTCTATGGCGTGCTCGCCGAATACACCCGCAACGATGTCCGCGACAGCGTCAGCGCCTTCAGCACGACGCCCGCGTTTTACACCTTCACCCGCCAGCTCAACCGCACCGCGGCGTTGCGCGGCCGCATCGGCTACGCCTTCGGCACCCAGGGCGATTACCTGGCCTACATCACCGCCGGTCTGGCGCGTGGCGAATTCGACCACCGCTTTGCCAGCAGCAATACCGCCAACAGCTTCACCGGCAGTGGCGGCGACAGTGCCGATGGCTACCAGGCCGGCATCGGCCTGCAGCGGCGCTTGAGCGACAAGGTCTCGGTCGGCGTGGAATACCTGTTCACCCGCCTGCAGGACGACGACACCCGCGTGCGCGTCGGGCCCGGCTCCGCACCACCCACCAACCCCTTCCTGCGCGTCAATCCGGCCGGTACCGATCTGCGCCGTACCGATACCGATCTTTCGACCAATGCGCTACGCCTGACCGTGACCTACAGGTTCTGAGAGCCGGGTGCGTGCGTGCCCGCGGCGCCTGATCGTGACGATCAGGCGTTTTATTGGGTGAGGCCTTTCCGGGGGAACAACACGCTGCGCTGACGCCCGGCACTGCTGGACGCAGCAGATGTCGGTGCGCCCCTTCGCTCAGCGCCTGCGCAGCCGCTGAATCCGGTCGTAGGCGGCGTTGATCTGGCTGGCCTTCTTCTCGGCCTGGCGGCGGGCTTCCGGGTCGGCGTTGGCGACCTTGTCCGGGTGGTAGCGCGACATCAGCCGGCGATAGGCCAGGTCGATCTCGGCGGTGGTGGCATCCGGCTCCAGGCCCAGCGCTTCGTACGGATTTTCCGCGCGCCGTTTGAACCAGCCGGCGTCGACCGCGTGGCCGATCGCCAGCCCGATCATCAGCCCCACCACCGGCGCCCCGCGAAACAGCAAGGCGCCGGCCAATGCGCCGAGCAGTTTTCCGTACCAGGACATGGGGCGATCGGGGGCGGGAGGCGGGCTGGCGATCTTACCCGAACGCCCGCCCGGCCTGGCTGACGGCGCCTGCACAGGCCCTACCGCGCGGGCTCCAATAAATTCTGCGGGCGGCGGCGAAGCGCCGTACACTACGCGGCCCGCTGCCTACCCGCGGGCCCGCCGGGTCCCGGGGACAGCGTCATAGCGACGTCCTTAGGAGTGCCTGTGTCGACCACGCTGTTGCAATCCGATCTGCCCGGCCTGCCGTTGCGTCACCGTGGCAAGGTCCGCGATGTCTTCGATATTCCCCGCGACCGCCTGCCCGCCGATGCGCCCCCCGGCGACTATCTGTTGATGGTGGCCACCGATCGCCTGTCTGCGTTCGACGTGGTGCTGCCCGACCCGATTCCCGGCAAGGGCGAGATGCTATGCCAGGTATCCAACTTCTGGTTCCACAAGACCGAGCACCTGATGCCCAACCACCTGGTGGACATCCGCGTGGAGCAGGTATTGCCCGAGGGTGTCGACCGGGCCTTGTACGCCAAGCGCGCCGTGGTCACGCGCAAGCTCAAGCCGGTGCCGGTGGAAGCCATCGCCCGCGGCTATGTGATCGGCAGCGGCTGGAAGGATTACCAGCGTACCGGCAAGATCAGCGGTATCGAATTGCCCGACGGCCTGCGTCAGGCCGAGAAACTGCCCGAGCCGATTTTCACGCCTTCGACCAAGGCAGCGGTTGGCGACCACGACGAAAACATCGACTTCGATGCAATGGTCAAGACGGTCGGTGCCGAGCTGGCCGAACGGGTGCGCGACGCCACCTTGCGCATCTACCGTTTTGCCGCCGATTTTGCTGCCGAACGCGGCATCCTGCTGGCCGATACCAAGTTCGAATTCGGCACCGATGCCGATGGCCGTCTGTACATCATGGACGAGATGCTGACCCCGGATTCCTCCCGTTATTGGCCGGCCGACCAATACGAGCCGGGCACCAGCCCGCCGAGCTACGACAAGCAGTTCGTGCGCGATTATCTGGAAACCCTGGACTGGGGCAAGACCGCGCCCGGCCCGCGCCTGCCGGCCGACGTCATCGATCGCACGCGTGCGAAATATGCCGAAGCGCTGCAGCGGCTGGCGGACATTTCGGTGGATTGATGGCCTGCCCCCGATTGAAGGGGGCGAGTCGGCGCAGTACGCAGACGCCGCCATGACTGAAGCGCTGAAATAATCGGCGTGCTCCGAGCCCATCGCCTGCCAACCAAGGCCAAGCTGGCGGTGGTGCGTGAAACTTCATGACGGGCACTGCACACAATCGTATCTAATTCATTCCACCATGCTCGCCACGATGGTGTGCGCTCTTGCCCAACGAGGTCGCAATGGCTCGGTCAAGTCACTTCTTTCGCACGTTGCCTGCCTTCCGCAATGCGGCACTGTCCAGTTTGTTGCTCGCGCTAAGCGCCTGCACGGCCGGCCAATCTGCAAGCTCGTCCGCTCCAGCAGCAGCGCCGGTAGCATCTGTGAAAAACAACACAGCTGCGGTCTCGCAGGTCACCGACAGACTTGGCGCATTGATACAGGCCGCTGGCGTCAGCTGCACGGATGCGAAGGCTGCAAAGGGATGCACAGCAGGCAATGTCGATCGTGGTGATTTTTATGACGTGGAGTTTTCGCCCGATTGCGGCAATGAGGGATTTTTCGCCGGAGTCGCCCAGGTGAACGGAGTAGATCTATTGAACGTGGTGCCCACCACCGGCAGCAGCGCAACGGCTACGGCAAACCTGACCCAAGGTCAGCTCGTCTGCGTCCAGGCGATCGGCCGCGCCGGACAGAACCCGCGTTATTACTACGTCACCGCAATTCGAGCGGACACCATTGCAAAGTGCAAGAACAACGCATTGTGCAAAACCTATGGCGACAGGCCGATCAAGCAGATCAAGCCTGAAAGTGGTGAGGGCTGCCACGCGGCTGCACCAGGACAATCCGTTGGCAATTGCGCGCAAGGCTGGGTGAGTGCGTATGCACTGGATGTATTTTCGAGCGGAATTTAGTTGTTCGCGCCAACGGGTGATTTCAAGGTAATCCATCCATCACTGACGACTTTGCGATGGATCGAGATGCGGTACCTGGCCTGTGTTGATGACCATCATCGGTCTTGGATTCGTTTGAGCACCGGCCACTGTCACGCCGGTCATTCTCCCGGGGTGCGGGCCTGCCGCGTGCCGGCCGGCCCGCTGCACGCTCGCCCCGCAAGCCTTCACGCATTTGCACGCAATGCGCGGATACCATTCCGCCCGCTCGCACATCGCCCGATACGATCAGGAGGATCCGTTGGCCCTTTTACGAACGTCCCTGCATGCCATCGCACTAAGCCTGGCGCTGGTTGCCTGCAAACCGCAAGCAGAGCCAGCAGGCGCGGCAATGCCCGCGGCGACAGCAGAGGCAGCGAGTGCCGCGCCTGCCGCCTCAACGCCTGCTACAGCGGCGGCCACGCCCGCTCAGCCGACAGCCTGCCCCACGACCGACTTTTCTGCATTTCTAAAAAGCTTCAGTGCAGACATCGCGGCCCAGGAGAAAGCCACGGCCGACCCGCTGACCATGATCCGGATCGATCCGGATGCGCAGCCGGAACCGGCGCCAATCACTCGCCAGGTTGCGCTGGCCGACGTCCAATGGCCGGTGATCCCGAATCTGGACGTGGCCCGCTCCACGGGACGCGAGGTGGCGGTGTCCGAGGATGCAGGCGGTCGTCAGGTGCTGGTCCGCACACCTGACAGCGGCGATCAACAGGTCTACCACTTCGCCCAGCGCCCATGCTGGACCCTGGTCAAGGTCGACGACCAGTCGCTGTAACGGCGCAGGCAACACCGCGCCATGCAACTCCCCCACATCAGGAGACGGCCGTGCCCCGCTTCAGACTGCTCATCCCCGTGCTGGCATTAGCGCTTGCCGCGTGTAACGGTCCGCAGGCCGCCGATGCGCCTGGCACGCCGGCCAGTGCACCGACGACCGCGGCTCAATCACCCGCCGCGGCCGCGTCACCCCCTGCCACACCGACACAAGGGACTGTACCCATGGCAACGATTGACTCCTTCGTTCCAGCAGGATCGAAGGCGCTGGATACCCAACGCGGCGATCTGACTGGCGCCGGACATTCGGACGCACTTGTGGTGATTTCTCCGCCGGCAACCGGTAATGAAAAGCTCGGCGAAGGGCAGCCACGTCGCGTCCTGCTGCTGACCCAGAACGCCGATGGCCGCCTGCAAAAGGCCGCTGAAAATGATCGCATCGTGCCCTGTGCCCGCTGCGGCGGTCTGGCAGGCGACCCGTATGCGTTTTCGCGCGTCCAGCCCAGGCAATTCACCATCTCCATTTCAGGCGGGTCGCGCGAACGCTGGGCCGACGACTTCACGTTCAAGTATTCGGCAGACAAGCAAACCTGGTTGCTGGACAAGGTTGTGCGCGATCTTTCCGATACCGAGACCGAACAACACAACACCCTGGAATTAACCGACAAGGATTTTGGAACGGTGACGTTCCAGGACTTCGACCCCGCCACGCTCAAGAAAGTCGCCGCGCTGGATGAGGCTGGAGCCCATAAGCAAAATTAAAAGGAAGTAATGGCTTACACGGACAAGGATGGGTCCGTTTTTGATGTTGCTGAGAAATGAGGAGTTACACCATGGCAACCGATCGCGAGACAGGGCTGCTGCAGGCAGACTATGCAGCGGGAATCACCCGGCCAACCGAATTGGCCAATTTCATGGCCCAGGTAGGCCACGAATCGGGCGGACTCAACCGCCTGGAAGAAGGGTTCCGCTACACCCGCGGCCCCTCGCAAGTGAGTTCGAAAGTGCGTTCTGCACTGCGCGAAGGACCGGAGGCGCTGGAAGAAGCGCGCCTGGAGGCATTGCGCGGCCAGCCGGAGAAACTTGCCGAGTTGATGTATGGCGGGCGCATGGGCAACAACGAGCCCGGCGATGGTTATCTTTACCGTGGTCGCGGCTACATCCAGCTCACCGGCAAGGATCAGTATCGCGAGGCCGGCGAAGCGTTGAAACTCGACCTGGTCGCGCACCCCGAACTGGCCGCGCAACCGGAAAATGCGTCGCGGATCGCAACCTGGTACTGGCAGCACAATGTGCCGCAAGCGGCCAGGCAAGATGCGCATGCAGCAGGCGTTGCGATCAACGGTGGCGACCCGCCGAATGGACTGGCTGATCGCGAAAGCCGCTTCGCGCGCTGGCAGCGCGACCTCACGCCCGATGTGATGCACAAGCTCGAACACGGTCAGCTCGGACAGACTGTTGCGCCTGCGCAGCATGCGACACCGGCGCAAACACCGCATGCCGGTTCGAACGCGCAGTCGTTCCAGGCCACCATGGAGCGCATGCTTCCGCCGCAGAGCGGCACCGCGCCGCATGTCACCGGGCATTACGGCGAGCACCGCAGCGCGCGCGACCACGGCGGCACCGACTTCAATTATCAGGGCGGTCAGGCAGGACGCAATCTGCAGCATCCAACCGTGCATTCGCCGATCGCCGGGACGGTGACCTTTGCAGGCGGAAGCTACGGCACCGTCAAGATTCGCGATGCACAAGGCAACTCGCACGAGATCCTGCATCTGGATGGCGTCAAGGTCAAAGAAGGTCAGACGCTGTCGGCAGGCGATGCCATCGGCACGATGGGGGGACGTGGACCCAATGGCGCAAGCCAATATGCCCAGCATGTGCATTACCAATTGCGCGATGCCAACGGAAAACTGACCAGCCCCGAGACCTTCTGGAATCAGGGTCGCCAACACGATGCAGGTGCGCACAACACCCATGCAGCACCGGCAAGCGGCACAGGTGCCTTGCGGCATGGCGACAACAGTCAGGATGTGGGAAAGCTGCAGCAGGACCTCAACCGCCTGGGCGTGCGCGATGCGCAGGGCAACCGGCTGGCCGAGGATGGGCGTTTCGGCGACAACACGCGCGAGGCGGTGATGGCGTTTCAGAAGCAGCATGGGCTGCAGCAGGACGGTGTTGTTGGCCGCGACACGCGGGCAGCGTTGTCTGCGCAACCGGTGCAGACCCGCGAGGCGCAGGTTGCTGCGCCGAAGGGGCCTTCGCTCAACGATGCATCGCATCCCGACCACGCGCTGCATAACGCAATCCGCAGCAAGCTGCCCAGCATGATCTCCAACGAGACCGCGGCACATGTCACGCTGCAGGCCAAGCAGAATGGGATCGACAGCGCCGACAAGCTGCAGAACGTGACGGTGCAGGACGGCAAGGCGTTCGTCGTGGGCACCACGCCGGGCTTCCGGGCGGCGGTGGACCTGAACCAACCTGCCCAGCCACTTGAGCAAACCAGCGCGCAGTTGCTGGCTGGTCAGTCGCAGCAGCAACAGGCCCAGCAAGAACAGCAAAAGGTTGCGATGGGAGTTCGCTGATCTTTCAGCGATAGATCAAGAAAACGCCGGCCAGGATATTGGCCGGCGTTTTTGTTTGCGCATGCGCCGCGGAAGTGATGACATCGCGCAAACTGACCATCGTTCGACGGCCAGCGCGTGGCGATGGGATACCGCAGCGCCCCTGCGTCGGCGCAACGATGCGGCGCAACCCGGCCTGAAATCACTGCGTTGCGCGCATGCATGGCCGCAGCGGCCAATGACACCATGCATCCGCTGCACCTCTGCGATGTACGCCACAGCGGAAAGTGGCCGGGCGCACAGAACGCAATACATCAGTAATTTTTACTACTGTCCAGTTCGTGACTGTGCAAGCGTAGCTGCCGGCACCCAAGGTGCCATCGGCGACCGGCCGTCGGGGGGCTGCCGGTCTTTGCATTGCACGTTTTCTGGAGAGAGTCGTCATGCAATTCCATGTCCTGGGCGCGGCAATCTGCTGCGCGCTCACGTTTTCTGCTGCCGCAACCGCTGCGGATCTGTCGGCCAATGCCGCCGTTTCGCGCGCGCAATCGTTATTGGGGAACAACGCGTCGGCATTGGCCAATCGCGCGCCGGCCGACGCCTTCATCGCACGCGACAGCATCGTCGATGCCGACGGCACCGAGCATGTGCGCTTCGATCGTACCTATCAGGGACTGCCCGTGATCGGTGGCGACGTGGTCGTGCACTCGCGCCGTGGGGTGATGCGTGAATTGAGCCAGACAATGGACACCACGGTGCGTCCGAGCCTGGTGCCGGGTATCGATGCGGCAACCGCATTGCGTGTGGCCGGATCGCAATTCGATGTGGCGCAGGATGCTGCGCCACGTGCAAGTCTGGCGCTGTATGCACGCCAAGGCGCGCCGCGCCTGGTGTACGAGGTGATCTACAGCGGTGTCAAACCCGACCAGACACCGACCGAGATGCATTACATCGTCGATGCGGTGAACCAGCGCATCCTCGAATCCTGGGATACGGTGCATACCGCGTGTAGCGGCGGCACCAGCACCGCTGGTACAGGACGTTCGTTGTATGCAGGCAGCGTGACGGTGAACACGACGCGCTGCAGCAGCACCAGCTACGAGATGACCGATCTCAGTCGCGGCAGCGGTGCGACCTACAACATGCGCAACAGCACCTCCGGCAATGGCACGCTGGTCACCGATGCCGACAATGCCTGGGGTAGCGGCACCACCGGCGATACGGTCACCGCAGCGGTCGATGCGCATTACGGCGTGGCGTTGACCTGGGACTATTACCGCACTACGCATTCGCGCACAGGCATCGCAAACGACGGCGCCGGTGCACGGAGCCGGGTGCATTACGGTAGCCGCTACAACAACGCCTTCTGGCAGGACAGTTGTTTCTGCATGACCTTCGGCGATGGCGACGGCAGCACGTTCACGCCGCTGGTGTCGGTGGATGTGGCCGGCCATGAGATGACCCATGGCGTGACCAGCCGGACCGCCGCGCTGACCTACTCGGGCGAATCGGGCGGGCTGAATGAAGCCACGTCCGACATCATGGGCACCATGGTGGAGTACTCCGCTGCCAACAGTGCCGAGCCGGGCAATTATCTGATTGGCGAGAAGATCATCCCCAACAACAGCACCGGCACACTGGCGTTGCGTTATATGTTCAAGCCTAGCCTGGATGGCAAATCGCCCGATTGCTACAGCAGCAGCCTGGGCTCGCTCAATGTGCACTACAGCTCGGGCGTGGCCAATCATTTCTACTATCTGCTGGCCGAAGGGACGGTGGTGCCGAGCGGATTCGGTTCCGGCACCAGCTACAACCTGACCCCGACCAGTCTGGTCTGCAGCGGCTCCACGGCGCTCACCGCGATCGGCCGTGCCGCGGCCAGCCGCATCTGGTATCGCGCACTGACGGTCTACATGACCTCGTCCACCAACTACGCGGCGGCCCGTCGGGCCACGCTGAGCGCGGCCACCGATCTGTACGGCAGCACGTCCACGCAATACCGCGCGGTAGCGGCGGCGTGGAGCGCAGTTTCGGTGAACTGACGGTGCACCCTCGTCGCGCCGCCAAGGCGTGACGGGGGATACATCTGCCATGGCGCCATCCGCGCGCGTATGCTTGGGTCATTCCTGGGAGGGAACATGAGCCAAAGCACCACGACCGCGCGACCGATCGAGCGCTATTTCGCCAGCTATTCAGACGACCATCAAAACGCGACCAATCAGCAGATCCACGTGCTGGCGGTGCCTGCGATCCTGTGGTCGGTGGTGGCGCTGTTGTGGTGCATCCCGGTCGGCGGCAGCTGGTTCAGCAGCGGCGTGTGGGCCGCGCTGTCGATGTTTGCGGCGTGGTCGTACTACAACCGGCTGTCGCGCCCGCTGGGGTTGGGCATGCTGGGGATCTTTTTCTTCTTCGGCTGTCTGTGCCGGTTGATCGAAGGCCGCATCGGGCTTGCCGGTCTGTTGACCACCGGGCTGACGGTGTTCGTGCTGGCCTGGATTGCCCAATTCGTCGGCCACAAGATCGAAGGCCGCAAACCGAGCTTCCTGACCGATCTCACCTATCTGCTGATCGGGCCGATCTGGGTGCTGGCCAAGGCGTATCGCCAGCTGGGCTGGCGCTACTAGAGCGTATTACGCATCTTCAGATGATGTGCGTTGGCCGCCAGCGGTGCGGTGCGGGTGTTGCATGCCGCCGGCTTGGCTGGCGCCACGGCAAGCCGCGCGGCGCGCGCTCCGTGCCACTGACGGCCAATCCTCCGGGAAGCGCCCTATGGCGTGCGGATACCGCGTTGCGCGACTTACCCAGGCAGCCGGCCTGGGAGTTCGCACACGCCGTGTCTCGACGCGGCACAGGACGCTTCGTACTCACCTCAGCGAGTGCGGCATGGCGATGGGCAGCCCAGTGAGGCCGATGGCGGGGTGAAGCCGATCACGGGCGATGCGCGCTGGCGGCGTTGACGCGGACGTCAGTCAACGGTTTGTTAAGCTCTCGGGCCTGCTCGCGAATCTTGTGTTCCCTGCATGCCTTTCTCGCTGGAAATTCTGCTGGCGCTGCCATTTGTCATGGCCGCCGCCGCTGCGCTGCTCTGGCGCGCATCCCGTTCGATCACTGCGTGGTTGGCTGCGGCCGCGCCGTTGGCCGGGCTGCTGGTGCTGGCGTTGGCGACGCCAGCGGTGCTGCGCGGCGAAGTGATTGCCAGCCAACACGCGTGGCTGCCGCAGATTGGCCTGATGTTCTCGCTGCGGCTCGATGGCCTGGCCTGGATGTTCGCCCTGCTGGTGCTGGGCATCGGCGCGCTGGTGGTGCTTTACGCGCATTACTACTTGAGCGCACGCGATAGCGCGTCGCGTTTTTTTGCCTATCTCTTGCTGTTCATGGGCGCGATGCTCGGCATGGTGCTGTCGGGCAATTTGCTGTTGTTGATGGTGTTCTGGGAACTCACCAGTATCAGCTCGTTCTTGTTGATCGGCTTCTGGTCGCACCGCAAGGACGCGCGCGAAGGCGCACGCATGGCCTTCGTACTGACTGCCGGCGGCGGCCTGGCGTTGTTGGGCGGCGTGTTGATGATCGGCCGCATCGTCGGCAGTTTTCAGCTCGATGCCGTCCTGGCCGCCGGCGATGTGATCCGCGCCAGCCCGCTGTATCCGTACGCGCTGGGCCTGGTGTTGCTGGGCATCTTCACCAAGAGCGCGCAGTTCCCGTTCCACTTCTGGTTGCCGCACGCAATGGCGGCGCCTACGCCGGTGTCGGCGTATCTGCATTCGGCCACGATGGTGAAGGCCGGCGTGTTTTTGCTGGCGCGCTTGCATCCGGCGCTGGCCGGTACCGATCTGTTTTTCTACACGGTGACCGGCATCGGCGCGATCACGGTGTTGTTGGGCGCCTGGCATGCCATCTTTCAGCACGATCTCAAAGGCGTACTGGCGTACTCGACCATTTCGCATCTGGGCCTGATCACGATGCTGTTCGGCCTGTCCACGCCGATGGCTGTGGTGGCCGGCGTGTTTCACCTCATCAACCATGCGGTCTTCAAAGCGTCGTTGTTCATGGCCGCCGGCATCATCGACCATGAGACCGGCACGCGCGACATGCGCAAGCTGGGCAATCTGCGCCGGTTGATGCCGGTGACCAGCGCGCTGGCCATCACCGCCTCGCTGGCCATGGCCGGCATTCCGCTGCTCAACGGCTTCTTGTCGAAGGAAATGTTCTTCGCCGTTGCGCTGGATACCGAAGCGCCGCAACTGATGCGCATCCTGGCCAGCACCGCTGCGCTGCTGGCCGGCTTGCTGGGCGTGGCGTACAGCCTGCGCTTCGTGCACGACACGTTCTTCGGCGAAGGCCCGCGCGCGCTGGACACCACGCCGCACGAGCCGCCGCGCTGGATGCGGATTCCGGTCGACGTGCTGGTACTGACCTGCGTGGCGGTGGGCATCGTGCCGGCGTGGACAGTGGCGCCCGTACTGCGCGCCGGTGCCACCGCGATCTTGGGCGACCGGCTGCCCGACTACAGCCTGGCGCTGTGGCATGGCGTCAATTTGCCGCTGGCGATGAGCGTTGCCGGCATCGTCGGCGGTGCATTGTTGTACATCGCGTTGCGCCGCACGCTGGATCTTTACGCGATCCAGAACCGTTCGCCGGGCAAGGCGCTGTTCCAATGGAACCTGCGCGCCTTGTTCGCTGCCACCGCACGCATGACCGACGCAGTCACCAACGGCAACCTGCAGCGCATGTTGATGCTGCTGGTACTGAGCGCCGTCGTGGTGGCGCTGGTGCCGTTCCTGCAAGGCGGTGCATTGCCGCAATGGCCCGCCCCCATGCCAATGCCGGCGCTGGGATGGATGGTGTGGCTGTTGATGATCGCGTGCGCCCTGGGCAGCCTTTTCCTGTACCAGCAGCGCCTGCTGGCGGTACTGGTGCTTGGCGGCACCGGGCTGGCGGTCAGCCTGACGTTCGTGTTCCTGTCGGCGCCGGATCTGGCACTGACGCAGTTGCTGGTGGAAATGGTCACGCTGGTGCTGATGCTGCTGGCGATGAACTATCTGCCCGAGCGCTCGTTGCCCGAACTTGCGCGGCTGCGCAAGCTGCGCGATGCCGCACTTGCCATTGCCGGCGGTGCGGGTCTGGCGGCGTTGGCGTATACCCTGATGACCCAACCCAGCCATTCGGTCGCCGGCGAACTGCTGCAGCGCGCCTTGCCCGAAGCGTATGGGCGCAATGTGGTCAATGTGATCCTGGTGGATTTCCGCGGCTTCGATACCTTTGGCGAGATCACCGTCTTCGCCATCGCCGGGCTGGTGGTGCACGCCCTGCTGCGCCGCACGCGCATGGCACCGGAGCGCACCATGCCGGGGCCGCCGATCAAGTTGCCGGTGCCGGCCGATCTGGCGCAGATCATGTTCCCGCTGACACTGACGGTGTCGCTGTTTTTGTTCCTGCGCGGGCACAACGCGCCGGGCGGTGGCTTCATTGCCGGGCTGGTGCTGGCGGTGCCATTGCTGATGCAGTACGTGATTCAGGGGACGGCCTCGGTCGAGTCGCGCTTTGGTTTCGACTACATCCGCCTGATCGGCATCGGCTTGTTGTGCGCGCTGGTCAGCGGTGCCGGCTCGCTGGTGTTCGGGCTGCCGTTCCTGAGCAGCGGGCACCTGGAAATTCCGCTGCCGCTATTGGGCGAACTGGAACTGGCCAGTGCGCTGGGCTTCGATACCGGCGTGTACCTGGTGGTGTTCGGTGCGGCGATGTTGATGCTGTCGATGATGGGCACGATCAAACCCTCGCGTACGCGCAGTTCGCAGCGCGGCGAGATCGACCCCACCCAACGTTCGACACGCACCGCGGAGCAGCATTGATGGAATTGGCAGTGGCAAGCGCAATCGGCGTCCTCACCGCATTGGCGATCTATCTGCTGCTGCGTGCGCGCAGCTTCGATGTGATCCTGGGCATGACCTTCCTGTCGTATGCGACCAATCTGCTGATCTTTGCCGGTGGGCGCTTGCGCAGCGGCCAGGCGCCGGTGTTGCGCGACGGCGTGCCGGCCGAGCTGATGCACCACACCGACCCACTCCCGCAGGCCTTGGTGCTGACCGCCATCGTGATTGCGTTTGCGATGACCGCGGTGAGCCTGGTGCTGGCGATCCGCAGCCGTAGCGACAATGGCAGCGACCATGTGGATGCGCACGAAGATGCCGCCACCGGCACGGATACGCGGCAGGCCCGGCGATGAACCATCTGCTGATCCTGCCCATCCTGATCCCGATGCTGGGCGCGTCGGCATCGTTATTCGTCGAACACCGCCGCTATGGGCCGCGCGTGCAGCGCAGCGTGGCGTGGGTCAGCATCGCCCTGTTGGCCGCGGCGGTCATCGCCCTGTTCGCACGCGCTGCCAACGGCCAGATCCTGGTCTATCTGCTCGGCGACTGGCCGGCGCGCATCGGCATCGTGCTGATGGGCGATCGCTTGTCGGCGTGGATGCTGCTGACGACCTTGATCCTGGGCTCGGCGTGCCTGCTGCATGCCTGCGCAGGCTGGGACCGGCGCGCACCGCATTTCCATGCATTGTTCCAGTTCCAGTTGATGGGCTTGAACGGTGCGTTCCTGACCGGCGACATCTTCAACCTGTTCGTGTTCTTCGAGGTGATGCTCATCGCCTCCTACGGCCTGCTGCTCAGCGGCGGGCGCGGATTGCAGATGCGGGTGGGCCTGCATTACGTGGTGTTCAACGTGTGCGCATCGACGTTGTTCCTGATTGCGCTGGGCCTGCTGTTCGGTGTGTTCGGCACGCTCAACATGGCCGAGCTGTCGCAGCGCATTGCCGATCTGCCGGCGCAGGATGTGCCGCTGGCCAAGGCCACGCTCGGCCTGTTGCTGCTGGTGTTCTGCAGCAAGGCCGCGCTGTTGCCGCTGTATCTGTGGCTGCCGGAAACCTATTCGCGAGCGCCGGCGGCGGTGGCCGCATTGTTCGCCATCATGACCAAGGTGGGGCTGTACGCAGTGCTGCGGGTATCGTCGTTGTGGTTCGGCGCCGGCGCACTGCAAGGCTTCGGTCGCCATGCGCTGTTGTGGCTGGGCATCGCGACGCTGCTGATGGCCGCGTTCGGGGTGATGGCCGCATCACGGCTGCGGGTGATGGTGTCGTACCTGGTGGTGTTTTCGGCAGCGACCTTGTTCATCGCGTTTTCGCTGGACGATGCCGGCGCGCTGGGCGCGGGGCTGTATTACCTGCCGCACAGCAGCTTTGTGGCCGCTGCGTTGTTCATGATTTCCGACCTGATCCGCCGCCGCCGCGGCAGTGCCAGCGACCGCAAGGAAGTGGTGGCGCCGCTGCCCGGGCGAGCCATTCCGGGCACGATGTTCATGATTGCCGCGGTCGCGGTGGCCGGGTTGCCGCCGCTGTCCGGATTTCTGGCCAAGGCCGCATTGCTGCAACACGTGCCTGAGGGGCTGGTGGGACCGGTGTGGACTGCGGTGCTGGGCAGTAGCCTGCTGATCGTGATCGGCCTCACCCGCGCCGGCGTGCGGTTGTTCTGGCGGGTGCCGGCCGCGGCGGAAACTGCGCCGGAACTGCAGCCGCCGCGACGTGGCCGCATGCGTCCGGTGGAGACCGCCGCCACGGTGCTGTTACTCGGCGGGTTGGTTGCGATGACCGGCGCCGCAGGTCCCCTGATGCATTACACCGACGCGGCCGCCGCGCAGTTGCGCGATCCCGGCGCGTATGTGGACCAGGTACGCGCCACCACGCCGCAACGGAGGCAGCCATGAATACACCTCTGCCACTGCGTCGCCGCCTGTTCCCCTCGCCGCCCTTGAGCGTGACGGTCTTCGTGTTCTGGCTGCTGCTCAGCGATAGCTTCGGCCCGCAGCAATGGGTTTTGGGCATGCTGCTAGGCGTGGTGGTACCGATCTTTGCAGCGCGGCTGGACCGCGAGTTCGCACAGATCGGCTCGCTGCGCTCGGTGCCGCGCATGCTGCTGGTCGCCGCGGGTGACATCGTGCGCTCCAACATCAAGGTCGCAGCGCAGGTGCTCGGGCCGGAAGCGCGCATCCATCCCGGTTTCATCTGGGTGCCGCTGGATATCGCCAACATTCACGGCATCGCCGCGTTGACCAGCATGATTACGCTGACGCCGGGGACCGTCTCGGCCGCGCTATCGGACGACCGCAAATATCTGCTGGTGCATGTGCTGCATCTGGACGATCCGGAGGCCTTGATCGCCGAGATCAAGACCCGCTACGAAAAGCCCCTGATGGAGATCTTTCCATGACCGGCCACATGTTCATCGAATCGACCATCGTGATCTGCATGCATGCGGTGGGCCTGGCCATCCTGATGGCCTTGTGGCGGCTGCTGCGCGGGCCGACCGTGCCAGACCGCATCCTGGCGCTGGATACGCTCTCGGTCACCGCCATCGCCGAACTGATGCTGCTGGGCATGTACCTGGATTCGCCGATCTATTTCGAGGCGGCCTTGGTCATTGCAATGCTCGGCTTCGGCAGCACCGTGGTGCTGAGCAAGTACGTGTTGCGGCGGAGCATCGTCGAATGATCGCGCTGACCGAATACCTGCTCAGCGCCTTGTTGTTGGCGGGCACGTTCTTCATCCTGATCGGCGCCTTCGGCCTGGTGAAGCTGTCGGATTTTTTCAAGCGCCTGCATGCACCGACCAAGGCCAGCACACTGGGCGTGGGCTGCGTGCTGCTGGCCTCGGTGGGCTACCACCTGTTTCTGGGTGTGGATCCGCAACCGCGCGAATTGCTGATCACCGTGTTTCTGTTCATCACCGCACCGATCAGCGCGCACTTGATGGC
The DNA here is from genome assembly GCF_041475645.2 of Xanthomonas sp. NCPPB 3569. Lineage (NCBI taxonomy): Bacteria > Pseudomonadati > Pseudomonadota > Gammaproteobacteria > Lysobacterales > Lysobacteraceae > Xanthomonas > Xanthomonas sp. NCPPB 3569. The sequence goes on along the minus strand of NZ_CM192969.1, from coordinate 651,293 downwards.
CAAGGCAGCGCTGTCGTTGATGATGGAAAACCGCCCGGAAGTGCCCAACCACGGCGATGCGCAGCAGGAGGGGTTGCCGCAGGTCAAAGGCGACGTTGGCGAGAACGAAGAAAGCGAGAAGCAGCATCCGGGGCCTGCGTCTGAGGGTGACTGAGGCGTTGTTGCTCGGCGTGGATCGTTTCCCGGGAAGGTCCGGTTGCTGATCAAGACCTTCTCAACGGCACGACCGACTGGCGCGGCAATCAGCACATGGGGCATCGATTCACGCGCGCTCGCTGCGTGCGTTCGCCAACCGCACATGGGCATGCACCTGCAGTGTTGCGCAGCTCAACAATCACGGGCAGCGCTGTACCGCCGTTGCACAGAGCACTGCTGCGACCGCACGCCATCGCTCACCGGTCGCGACGCTTGGGCCGATCAGGGTGATGCCCATGTTGGTCGACGTTGCCGCAGCGTGACGCACGCGCCATTGCGCAGCTGATCTAGATGGCGGCGAGCTGTCGTATCGCAGCAGCAATTGCACGCCCTCCCCTAGCGCAGGATGCAAATGCCTGCGCAAGACGCCACCACCATCGCACGTTGCGTTTCAGCCGCAGCCTTCGACGTAATCCACCTGCGGCGGCTTGCCCACGCGCCAGCTGGTGACGTTGCCGTCTGCATCGGTCTCGAACACCAGCGCGGTCTGCGTGTCAGCGTCGGGCAGACGCAGCGTCAGCGCGCCTGAAATGTACTTATGCGGCTGCTCGGTCAGGCCGTTGGGGTACAACGCGCGCAGCTGCGCCAACGTCATGCCCACCTTGCCGCCGCCCGGCGCCGTCTCCTTCGGTTCACCGGTCTGCACGCGCACCAATTGCCCGCCTTCGAACATGAAACCGAAGCGACGCGCATCGCTGGCCCACCGTGGGCGCAGCAGGTAACAGCCATCATCGGTTGCCGCTTCGCCCTGCAAATCGCCACCCCAGGCAGCCCGCGCCTGGCTGGCATCCATCCCGAAGCGCAAGTCGCCGTAACCGTCCATGCGCGCAAGCGCAGCGGGGTCCGGCTGGGTGTGCGATGGAAATGTGCCTGTTGGCGCTGTGGCCGGTGGCACAGTGACCGCCGGTTGGTCGTCAGCGGCCGCAACCGGTGCGTGGTCGGCGCTGGCGGACGCGGCCGGTGCGGGCGATTGATCGGCGCGGTTGCAGCCGGCCAGTACGAGCAATGCGCTCATCAGTGCCAATGATCTGGATGTCATGCGTGCGTTCCCTGGAGGTGCGCTCCAGCGTACACAGCCGCCATCGCGAGCATGTGGAGAGCGTGGCGACACACCGTCGCCGCCATGTCATCGGCGCTTCATTGGCGGGCGTCACGCTATTGGCTCCGCAGGACCGTCGCCATGATCCCACGCAAGACCGAGCTCGCCCTAACCACGCTGCAATCGCACCGCAGCCCGTTGACGCTGCTGCAAAAGCGCGCGTTGATCCTGGCCGACGGCCAGCGCGACCTGGCGACGCTCGCCATGCTGCTGGGCAGCGACGGTACCGGCTTGCTGCAAAGCCTGTGCGCGATGGGGTATCTGGATCTTGGTAGCGCTGCAGGCGGTGTTGCGGGTCAAACGCGCACGGCAGCCACTGCCGCGCTGCCCGACGCGGACCACGCACCTGCGGCCCTATCCGACGCTGGGCCCAGCGAAGAAGAACTGCAGCGCCTGCGTCGCCGTGCAGCGACCAATGCTCGCCTGTACCTGCTCGATATCCTGCAGTTGCAACGCAATGACCTCGCCGTTGCGCTGCATCGGCAACTGCACGCCGCGCGCGACGACGATCAGATCCGCACGACCATCGCCGAGGCGTTGCACGCGCTGCCGCAGATCACGTCGGCAAGTTATGCCGAACGCGTCCGCGCACGGATCGGCGAGCTGCTGCCGGAGACATTGCAAGCCGCGTGACCTGGCAGTCCTGTCCAGCGCGCGCCAACTGGCGCTTGCCGAATCGCAACACGCAGCGAGGGCTAGCGCTGATCGCCGCATCACCGCATTACCGCATTACCGCATTACCGCATTACCGCATTACCGCATTACCGCATTACCGCAACGACAGCAGCCTGCGCACCGGCAACGCCAATGGCAATCACAGCGCCGACGCGCAGACAGCGCAGCTGCAGCACCGTAGCTGCGGCCTGGCATGAGCGCAGCTGATAAGCCTGCTGCTCGGCCAGGCGGAGGCGGCTGGTACTCGGTCAGGCCGCTAGCCGCCGTCCACTCCAGGCACTTCGCGCCTGCGCAACGTCCGCACCACCTGCCACTGCTTGCGGGGTATTGAGCGCGCTAGGTTGCGTCTTCCTGCGTCGGCGGTTGAAACGCGGCGCGCAGTCCGGACCAGCACTGCTGGTAATCGGCTTGCCGATGCGCGGCGTCAAGCGCCTGCTGCGTTGGGCGCAACACCGCACGCGTCTCGAACATGAAGGCCATGGTGTCGGCAATCACGTCGGGGCGCGACAGATCCGCCTGCGAGGCCTTGTCGAAAGTGGCCGCATCCGGGCCGTGCCCGCTCATGCAGTTGTGCAGCGACGCACCGCCGGGCGCGAAACCCTCGGCCTTGGCATCGTAGACGCCGTGCACCAGGCCCATGAATTCGCTGGCCACGTTGCGATGGAACCAGGGCGGGCGGAAGGTGTGCTGCGCCACCAGCCAGCGCGGCGGGAAGATCGCAAAATCCATATTGGCGGTACCGTGCGTGTCGCTGGGCGAGGTCAGCACGGTGAAGATGCTGGGATCGGGATGGTCGAAGCTGATCGAGCCGATGGTGTTGAAGCGGCGCAGATCGTAGCGATACGGCGCGTAATTGCCGTGCCAGGCCACCACATCCAGCGGCGAGTGATCGATATCCGCCCGCCACAGATAGCCTTGGAACTTGGCCACCAGCTCGAACGCGCCGTCGCACTGCTCGAACGCCGCACACGGGGTCTCGAAATCGCGCGGATTGGCAAGGCCATTGGCTCCAATCGGCCCCAGATCCGGTAGCCGCAGCAGGCCGCCGAAGTTTTCGCAGACATAGCCACGCGCTTGGCTATCGAGCAGTTCCACCCGGAAACGCACACCGCGCGGTATCACGCCGATCTGTTGCGGCTCCAGTTCGAGCACGCCCAGTTCGGTGCAGACCCGCAACCGGCCGAGCTGAGGCACCAGCAGCAGCTCGCCGTCGGCGTTGTAGAAGAACCGCCCGTGCATGGACGCGTTTGCCGCGTACAGATGCACGGCCACGCCGGTCATCGCCTCCGGGCTGCCGTTGCCGGCCATGGTGTACAGGCCATCGACGAAATCGGTGGGCGTGGCCGGCAACGGCAGTGGACTCCAGCGCATCTGGTCCGGCGGCACCGGGCCGCTGCCGAAGTCGTTGTGGAGCTGGGACTGTTCGATCGGCGAGAAACGGCCATGCACGGCCGCTGGACGAATGCGATACAGCCAGCTGCGCCGGTTCTCGCCGCGTGGCGCGGTGAAGGCGGTGCCGGACAACTGCTCGGCGTACAAGCCATGCGCCACGCGCTGCGGTGAGTTCTGCCCGACCGGCAGGCTGCCGGCCACCGCTTCGGTTGCGAACTCGTTGCCGAAGCCGGTCATGTAGGAAGTCTGGTCATGCATGGGCGTAGGCTCTTCGGTTGTGGCACCACCGTTGCAGGGAGGTGCGATATTAGAGAAGCGCAATGCTCAAGCCCCTCTCCCTCCGCGAGAGGGGCTGGGGTGGGGGTACGGCGGCGCGACTATCGTGGAGATCGCCTCAACCACAGCATCCAGCGAAAGCAACACATCGTTGTTCCAGAAGCGCAGCACCGCCCAGCCCTTCGATTGCAGCCACCGCGTTCTTGTCTGATCGCCGACTGCATGATGCTGCGATCCGTCCAGCTCGACAATCAACTTGGCTTCAATGCAACAAAAATCTGCGATGTACGGCGGAATCGGATGCTGCCTTCGGAACTTGAAGCCTTGGAGCTGAATCCCACGCAGACCGCGCCATAGTGCACGCTCTGCGTCGGTCATATCGCGACGCAATGCGCGTGCGTGGGCGAGTGCAACGTGGGTAACGGCGGTTTGATTTTCATCGCTCCACCGTACCCTCACCCCAACCCCTCTCACGTCGGGGAGAGGGGCTTCGATCACATGCGGCTTTACTGCGTTGATCAGTCAGATTGCCCTGGGATATGGCCGGAAAGGTCACGTCTTGCATCACCACGCCGGAACATGACTGGCCCTCGATGCACTTCACGCTTCGTACCATCTAACCGGCCCTCATGCACCTACGATTCGCATCACCTCGGCTAACGCGACTGGCGGCCAGACTGCAGCCCCCGAGGTCAATCGCGACTCACCAACCCTGGCCCTCAAACCACATCACGCTTTGGCATCAACGATGCAACCTGGCGTTAACAACCAAGCCGCAGCGCCTGACACCAATCCCGAATAGCGAATCCCCAATCCCCGCCCTCAAAGCACCCCACGCTTCATCTGGTCGCGCTCGATGCTCTCGAACAGCGCCTGGAAATTGCCTTCGCCGAAGCCTTCATTGCCCTTGCGCTGGATGATCTCGAAAAAGATCGGGCCGATGCAGTTGGTGGTGAAGATCTGCAGCAGCTTGCGCTGCTTGGTGTCGGGGTCGGCATCGATCAGGATCTTGTTGCGGCGCAGGCGTTCGACGTCTTCGCCATGCGCGGGGATGCGCAGGTCCACCACATCGAAATACGTATCCGGCGTATCCAGGAAACTCACGCCGGCGGCGCGCATCTTTTCCACGCTGGTGTAGATGTCGTCGGTAAAGCAGGCGATGTGCTGGATGCCTTCGCCCTGATACGCGTCCAGATACTCGTTGATCTGGCTCTTGGGGTCGGACGATTCGTTGAGCGGGATGCGCACGATGCCGTCCGGCGCGGTCATCGCCTTGGACACCAGCCCGGTCTTGGCGCCCTTGATGTCGAAGTAGCGGATCTCGCGGAAGTTGAACAGGCGCTCGTAATAGTCCGACCAGCGCTGCATGTTGCCGAAATATAGGTTGTGGGTCAGGTGGTCGATGAAGGTCAGTCCGAAGCCGGCCGGGTGCTGGTCGGCGCCTTCGATCGGTTCGAACTCGGCGTCATAGATGCTGCCGGCCTCGCCATAACGGTCCACCAGGTACAGCATGCAATCGCCGATCCCCTTGACCACCGGCGCCGGCACCGCGCGGGTGTCGGGCTTGTTCTGTACCGCTTCACCGCCGTTGCCCAGCACGGTCTGCAGCACGGTCTCGGCCGGGGTACGGAAACGGATGGCAAAGCCGCAGGCGCAGGGGCCATGCGCGGCGGCGAAATCGGCGGCGAACGAATCGGGATCTTCGTTGAGCAGGAAGTTGACCCCGCCCTGGCGATAGACGGTAATGGGGCGGCTGCGGTGACGCAGCACCGCGCTGAAGCCCATCTTGCGGAAATAATCGTGCAGCTGCTCCCCCTGGCCGGCCGGTGCGGCGAACTCGACGAATTCGAAGCCGTCGATGCCCATCGGATTGTCGAAGGTGGTGACCTGCATGCCCGGATCGGGGCGGGTTGCGGTGGTGTTCGGTTGTGCGCTCATCTTCGTTTTCTCCACGCTTGGGGGGCCGCAGGGCTATGCGGAGTAGCAGAAGACCCGCGAGAATGCGCAGGCCACCCTCGGTTTGTAGTTGCAAATGAAACCAAAATCAAGACACAGTGCAACATGAGCGATCTCGACAGCCCCCACCCGCCGCACTATCCCGTGCTGCTCAACCTCGAGCAGTTCCTGCCGTATCGCCTGAGCGTGCTGTCCAACCGTATCAGCAGCAACATTGCCAAGGTATACGGCGATCGTTACGGCATCGCGATTCCCGAGTGGCGGGTGATCACGATCCTGGCGCTGTATCCGGGTTCGTCGGCCAGCGAGGTCTCCGATCGCACGGCGATGGACAAGGTCGCAGTGAGCCGCGCCGTGGCGCGCCTGCTGGAGCGGGGCTTCATCCGCCGCGAGACCCACGGCGATGATCGCCGCCGCTCGATGCTGGCGTTGTCGCCGGCCGGGCGACAGGTCTACGAGACCGTTGCGCCGCTGGTCAACGAGATGGAACAACGGCTGATGTCGGTGTTCAGCGCCGAAGAACAGCAAGTGCTGGAAAAGCTGATCGACCGGCTGGCCAAGGACGGTCTTCCGCGCATGGCCAGCAAGGACTGAGCAGCGCCACGCTGGGAGCGAATGCGCGGTGCCTTGGCGCTGCGCAGGATCTGCTCCAGTTGCCATGGATGCTGGTGCACAGCGCCGGCGCAGCACTGGCATCGATGGCCGTGCCGCGGCGCTGTCGGCGGGATTTCGATCGGTAGTAAGCGCGCGATGGGCAGCGGCGCTGGGGTGGCTCGCACAGCGCGCATCGCCGCGGAGCCTCACATGCCGGCGTGCGCCACTTCGACAGCAAGACATCATCACGGTGCGCCAGTCTGCGCGCGTCGAAGCAACCGGCCGCGTTCGCGCAAGGGCGATCGCCATCGACACGATGCAAAACAAAAACCCCCGCAGCAGTGCGGGGGTTCTTGTTTGACGCGTCCGCGCAGAATCAGGCCTGCGGTGGCGCCCACTGCTTGAGGAAGTCGAACAGCTTCTTGCGGTCGAAGCCCTCGCCCTTGCGCAACTCCGGGCCGGACTGTGTGGTCAGTAGCTTGCCGTCGCTGTCCAGCACCAGCAGCGACGGGGCATCGTTGAGCTGGGCGAACGCCGACAGGAAGGCGGCGTTCTCGTTGGCTGCATCGCGATTGACCTTGACCACCACAAAGTGCGCGTCGCGGAAGCTGCGCAGCTCCGCATCGCCGCCCATCAACTCGTCCAGCGCCTTGCAGGGCTCGCAGGCGGCATTGCCGACATTGAGCACGATGCGCTTGCCGCCGCGCTTGGCCTCGACCTTGGCCGTCTCCAGATCGGCCGCCGGATCGCGCGAGGGGTCGTATTGCGCATTGAGCGCAGCGGCCGCGGCGATGTCGGCCGCGGTCGGCGTGTTGCCCGAGGACACCGGCTGGCTGGGATCGGCGCTGGGCGGCTTCTGCATCGACGTATCCAACGGCTTTGGCGCCTCCTGCGGGCTGCTGGTCTGCCCGCAGGCGCTCAACAGACCGCTCAGCAGCAGGCCACAGACAAGGGGTTTGATCGGCATCGCTGTTCTCCTCACTTCACACCATGCATCAATTTATTGATCAGCGGCGCGATCAGGAACAGCAACGCGCCGGCGCCCACCAGCGCCCAGAACCCGAACGTATACCCACCCAGCGCCGAGGACACGCTCATGCCTTCGTTTCCGCTGACATGGCCGGCGAAAATGCCCGATAGGTTGTTGCCGATGCCGGTGGACAAGAACCAGCCACCCATGCCGAAACCGACCAGGCGTACCGGGGCCAGCTTGGTCACCATCGACAGACCGATCGGCGACAGGCACAGCTCGCCGACCGACTGGATGACGTAGACCATGAACAAGGTCCAGAACGGGATCTTGCCGGCGTCGTTGACTAGGCTGGACAGCGCAAACATCAGCAGCAGGAAGGCCAGGCCGTTGAACAGCAGGCCCAGGCCGAACTTGCGTGGAATCGACGGATTGAAGCGGCCGGACTTGACCCAGATCCACGCAATGACCGGTGCCAGCGCAATGATGGCGATGGAGTTCACCGACTGGAACCACGCGGTGGGGAAGGTCCAGCTGCCGAAGTTGCGGTTGACGATGTTGTCGGCCAGGAACGTGAACGAGCTGCCGGCCTGTTCGAAGAACATCCAGAACAGCACGTTGAAGGCGAAGATGATCAGCATCGCGATCACCTTATCGCGCTGTACCTTGCCTTCGCGGATGCCCTCCACCAGCAGCATCACCGACAGGCCGATGAACAGCACGGTCAGCACGATCTGCAACACATCCGCGCCGACCGCGAGCAGGAAGTACACGCCCGGAATCGCCAGCAGGCAGCCCACCAGCACCATCAGCAAGCGGCCCATGCCCTGCGCGTTCGGCGCCGGCGCGCCGATGCCCTTGAGCTGGACGCGGCCGAACCAGAACCACACCAGGCTGATCAGCATGCCCACGCCAGAGGCCATGAACACCATCTTGTAGGACGGCATGGCTTGGGTGCCGAACACCTTTTCGGCCAGCAACTGGGTCAACACCGGCGAGATCATCGCGCCCAGGTTGATGCCCATGTAGAAGATGGTGAAGCCGCTGTCGCGGCGCGGATCGGCCACCGAATACAGCTTGCCGACCATGGTGGAAATGTTCGGTTTGAACAAGCCGTTGCCGACCACCACGGTGGCCAGGCCGATCTCGAACATGGTGTGGTCGGGAATGGCGATCAGGAACAGGCCGGTCGCCATGACGGCCGCCCCGACCAGGATCGAGCGCTGGTAACCGAGCACGCGGTCGGCCACGTAGCCGCCGAAGATCGCCGCCGCATACACCAGCGCCAGGTAGGCGCCATAGGTCCGCCCCGCCGGCGCCTGGCCGGTGGCATCGCCATTGAAGAACTGCGCCACGATGTACAACACCAGCGCCCAGCGAATGCCGTAGAACGCGAAGCGCTCCCAGAATTCGGTCATGAACAGTAGCCACAACGGCCGGGGGTGGCCGAGCAACGTGGGGAACTCGGGAGGCGCCGGCGGCTGCGGCGGTTTGGAGGCGGATGTCGGCGCGGTCGCGTCAACGCTCATAGAGGTCCCTTGCGTATTCAGTGATGGCTGGGTGCACCGAGGCGAGCCCGGGCGACGCGCGAGGATCACTTAGACGTCATGTACGCGTCAAATTCGCCGGAGTCAGCGGCCTGATGACCGTGGGTGGCGTAAGCGGGATTTGGCGGGTGCGATGGGTCTGCCGTCAGCGGGGCGGAGACCTTTTCCAGGCCCCAGGATGGTACGGGGCGTCTGCGTCGGCAGTGCCCACCGCCCTTACCTCCTGCGTCGCCGCACCGTCCCCCTTGTCCCGCCGGTAGAAGGTGGCGGCCATGCCCGCCATCCCTTCTCCCACTGGGAGAAGGTGCCCGAAGGGCGGATGAGGGTGCGGTATCACTGGCTGGTGCCGATTGCGGGACCAGCCTCGGTGCTGGCTGAGCCATAAGGCTGAAGCGCACCCTCACCCCAACCCCTCTCCCGAAAGGAGAGGGGCTTTGAGAATATGCCCGCCTTCCCTTCTCCCACCGGGAGAAGGTGCCCGTAGGGCGGATGAGGGTGCGGTTTCACTGGGTAGCGCAGATTGCGGGACCAGCCTCGGCGCTGGCTGATCCAAGGCTGATCCAAGAGGATGAAGCCCGTACCCTCACCCCACCCCCTGCTCCGCGCCCCGGCACGCGCTGGCGGCGCGGGCGCGCCAATCCACGCGCGCCCGTGCGCGCCAGCAATGCCTTATCGCTCCGCCGGGAGAGGGGCTCCAGCGCACTCCACCTTACCGCTGCGCAGCGTTCGCCTCGCCGAGCCGCTTGCCCTGCTCAGCTGCTCGCGCTGCTCGGTTCGACCCCTCATCAGACGTGTTCGCTCCCGCTCGGCTGGGCGCCCTGCTCAATCGTTCCGAGCGTCCGCACTGCCTTGCGGTGGGCGGCTATCCACGCCCACCGAGGTGCGCACGTCGAACAGTTCCGGGAAAAACGTCAGTGCCAGCGCCTGCTGCAAGAATCCCACGCCGCTGGAGCCGCCGGTGCCGCGCTTGAAGCCGATCACCCGCATCACCGTGCGCATGTGGCGGAAGCGCCACAGCTGGAACTGGGTTTCCACATCCACCAGGTCCTCGCACAGCGAGTACTCGCGCCAGTAGCGGTCGGTGTTTTCGTAAATGCGCTCGAAGACCGGCCGCAGGCTGTCGTCGGCCACATGTGCGGCGGTCCAGTCGCGGGCCTGGTAGTGCTGCGGAATCGCGTGACCGAAGCGCGCCAGATAGCGCAGGAACTCCTCGTACAGGCTGGGTGCTTCCAGCGCCTCGCGCAGCCGCGCCTGACCGTGCGGGTCGTAGGCGAACACCTGCAGCATCTGCGGATTCTTGTTGCCAAGCAGAAACTCGATGTAGCGGTATTGCAGCGACTGGAAGCCCGAGGAGGGCCCCAGCACATCGCGAAACCCCATGTATTCGCTCGGGGTGAGCGTTTCAAGCACCGACCACTGCTCGGTCAATTGCCGCAGTACCTGCTTGCTGCGCGCCAGCACCTTGCGGCACTGCCAGACTTCGTCGCGCTGCAGATGCACGATGGCCGCGCGCAACTCGTGCGCCAGCAGCTTCAGCCACAGCTCGGAGGTCTGGTGCTGGATGATGAAGAGCATTTCATCGTGATGCGCCGGCTCGGACAGCGGCTGCTGCGCAGACAGCAATTGGTCCAGCCGCAGATAGCCGCCGTAGGTCAGCCGCCCCTCCAGGTCGGTGTGGATGCCAGGTTCCAGGTCACGCAGGTTCTTGTCGACGGGCATGGCATCGCGCTGAAGATCGGGCCACGCAGGGTAGCGCAGCGGCGGCGGGGATTCGGGATTCGGGATTCGGGATTCGGGATTCGGGATTCGGGATTGGCGGATGGCGGATGGCGGATGGCAGATTGCAGATTGCAGATGACGAAGCGTATTGGGCCACGGCCATCGCCGGCCCTGGCTGGCTGCTTGCAGCCCCGGCGGGATTGCTTGAGGGGATCTGGGCCAGCGAGATACCTGCGCAGGTGCCTCGTAGAAAATCCGTATGCACGATTGGCACGCGCAGGCCTCAGCGTCGAGCCCGCTTCGTTCACCTCTGAACCACTCAGCAGGCGCGCGGTGGGGTCTCAGCCACTGCGCCGCTGTCACCGTATCGTCAATCTAGGTCTGCAAATTCATGCAGAATCGAACGGCGCTGCCGGCCAGGGACGTGGCCGGACCAGGGGAGCGTTTCACGTCTCAAGGATCAGGGGACTCTCATCTCATGCATGTGTTGCAGCGTCGTGCAGCCGTATTCTTGTGTGCGCTGGCCGTGGCCGGTCACGCCAATGCCCAGGTCGTCATCAGCCAGGTCTACGGCGGTGGCGGCAATAGCGGCGCCACCCTCCGCAGCGATTTCATCGAGCTGCACAACATCGGCAGTGCCCCGGTCAGCCTGGATGGCTGGTCGGTGCAGTACGCCTCCGCCGCCGGCAGCAGCTGGCAGGTCACCCCGCTGGCGGGCACTGTCGCGGCCGGCGGCTATTACCTGATCAAGCAGGCCGACGGCAGCGGCGGCAGCGTGGCGCTGCCCGCACCCGACGCCACCGGCACGCTGGCCATGAGCGGCACCGCCGGCAAGGTGGCGCTGAGTACCACGGCGGGCGCGCTGAGCGGTACCTGCCCTACCGGCAATGCCGACCTGGTCGGCTATGGCAGCACGGCCAGCTGCGCCGAAGGCAACGCACCCACGCCGGCCCCCAGCAACACGCTGGCGGTCCTGCGCGGCAACGACGGCTGCACCGACACCGACAACAACGCAGCCGATTTCGCTACCGGCGCGCCGGCCCCGCGCAGTGCCGCCAGCCCCGCGCGCCTGTGCAGCGGCGGCGGCCAGCCGATTGCCACCATGGCCGATGTCAGCCAGGCCGAAGGCAATACCGGCACCCGCAGCTTGGTGTTCACGCTAAGCCTGAGCCAGCCGGCCGGTGCGGCTGGGGTGAGCTTCACCGCCGCCACCGTCGATGGCACCGCCACCGCCGGCAGCGACTATGTCGCCCTGCCCGCCACCAGCCTGCGCATCGCCGCCGGCGAACGCAGCACCACCATTGCCGTCGATGTGCTGGGCGACACCGCGCCAGAGCCGGATGAAAGCTTCCGCTTGCAGATCAGCGGCCTCACCGGTGCGCTGCCGGCAACGCTGAGTGCCACCGGCATCATCCTCAACGACGACTTCAGCCTGCTGCCGATCCACGCCATCCAGGGCAAGGGTGCGCGCTCGCCGCTGGAGGGCCAGGTGGTGGCCACCTCGGGCATCGTGACGGCACGCCGCAGCGCCGGGTTCTTTTTGCAGGCGCCGGATATTGAGGCCGACGCCGACCCGTCCACCTCCGAAGGCGTGTACGTCTACACCGGCAGCGCACCGCCGGAAGCGGCCGCCATCGGCAACCGCGTGCGCGTGCAAGGCACGGTGATCGAATACGTACCCACCGCCGACCCCACCCAGCCACCGCTGACCGAGATCGGCGGCAGCGTCACCGTACTGGCCGATTCCACCGGCAACCCGTTGCCGTCGCCGATAATCCTGCGCCCCGACCTTCCCAACCGCAACGGCGCTTATGACCAGCTCGAAGCACTGGAAGGCATGCGCGTGGCCGCCGCCAGCCTCACCGTCAATACCCCCACCGGCGGCAGCGTCAACGAGACCAATGCCACGGCGACCAGCAATGGCGTGTTCCATGCCGTGGTCACCGGCGTGCCGCGCGCCTTCCGCGAGCCGGGCGTGCAGTTGCCCGACCCGCTGCCGGCCGGTTCGCCAGCCGGGGTGCCGCGCTGGAATACCAACCCGGAAGTGATCGCGGTCGGCAGTGCCGGCGTCGGCGCCGAGCGCCTGGATCTGGCCTCCGGCTGCATGGTGTTCAACGTGGTCGGCCCGCTGGATTACAGCTTCCGCCGCTACACGCTATACCCGGAACGTACCCCGCAGGTGGTCTGTAACGATGCGGATAAACCGCGTCCGGCACCGATGCCGCAGGCTGACGACGTGGCCGTGGCCACCTACAACATGGAGCGCTTCTTCGACGACCAGAACGACCCGGCGATCGGCGAACCGGTGCTCACGCCGGCCGCCTTTCAGGCCCGCCTAAACAAGGCCTCGCTGGCGATCCGCCGTTATCTGCATCTGCCCGATATCCTGGGCACGGTGGAAGTGGAAAGCCTGAGCGTATTGCAGGCGTTGGCGGCGCGCATCAATGCCGACGCAGTGGCCGGCGGGCAGTCCAATCCGCAATACGTGGCCTACCTGCAGGAAGGCAACGACGTGGGCGGCATCGACGTCGGTTTTCTGGTAAAGACCGCCTGGGTCGCCGGCGGCGTGCCGCGGGTGGAAGTGCTCTCCATCGCCCAGGAAGGCAAGACCGCCACCTGGACCGAGCCGGGCGGCGGCGTGAGCCTGCTCAACGACCGCCCACCGCTGGTGCTCACCGCCAACGTGCATCAGGCCGATGGCCGCACGCTGCCGCTGACCGCCATCGTGGTGCACCAGCGTTCGCTCAACGGCGCCGAGACCGACGATGCGGCCGGCATGCGCATCCGCGCCAAGCGCCAGGCGCAGGCCGAGTATCTGGCGCGCCTGCTGCAGACGCGTCAGCAAGTGAACCCTGACGAAAAAGTACTGGTGATGGGCGACTTCAACGCCTTCGAATTCAACGACGGCTATGTGGATGCGATGGGCACGGTCACCGGCAAACCGGCGCCGGATGCGCAGACCGTGGTGGGCGGCGATGGTGCCGATCTGGTCAACCCGGACTACACCGACCTGACCTGGTTCAACACGCCCGACCAGAGCTATTCGTACGCCTTCGACGGCAACGTGCAGTCGCTGGATCACATCCTGGCCAACGAGGCGCTGATGCGTTCGCCGCAGATCGCCTCGTTGTTGGTAGGCCATGCGCGCATCAATGCCGACTTCCCCGGCACCGCGCGCAACGATGCCAATACGCCCACGCGCTTGTCCGATCACGATCCCACCGTGGTGTTGTTGCGCATGAGCAAACAGGTCAACGCGGACCTGGGCGTGGCGGTCACGGCGGCACGCGCGCAGGTCACTGAAGGCGAGCGCATCGACTACACGGTGGATGTGGAAAACCGCGGGCCGGATCGGGCACCGTTCACGGCCCTGGCGCTGGTGTTCGACCTGCCGGTGCGGGCACGTATCACGGCTCCGACGGGTTGGATTTGCCAGAACCAGACCAATGCCACGCAGACCACGTTCACCTGCAATCTGCCCGCATTGAACCCTGGCGTCATGCAGAGCTTTGCGGTGCAACTCGATACTGGCTCGGAACTGGCAGGCCGCACCTTGATGCTGGCCGGGTCGGTCGCCTCGCAATCGCCCGATCCGCAATCGGACAACAACACCGACACTGCGGCCGTCACGGTGCAGGCACGACCGCAACCCCGCAGCGACCTGGCGGTACGTTTCGACGGCCCTGCCAGCCTGCCGACCACCGCCTTCAACGCCACCTATCGTGTGCTGGTGAGCAACGTCGGTGCCGCACCGGCGCAAGGCCCCAGCCTGGTGATCGAAGGCAATACGGTGTCGGCGTTGTCGCAGTTGGTACCGCCGCAGGGATGGCGTTGCGACAAGCAGGTGCAGTCGCTGCGCAGCGCCCGCTTTGTGTGCGGCACGGCGGCGGTGGTATTGCCCGGCGTCCAGGCAGCCTTCCAATTGACGGTCGCGGCCAAACCCGTCCCGGCCGAAGGCGCGGTGCGGGTGCAAGCCACGGCTACGTCCAGCTCGCCCGATGCCAATCCAGCCGACAACACTGCGCTGATCGTCACCCCGATCGGCGGAGGTGATGGGCGCCGCTGATCGCAGTGCAACACGTCGCAGTTTTCTACTGCGACAAAGGGCGCGGCCTGGTCCGCGCCCTTTTTTTGTGCAAGCCAGCATGATGGTCTGCTGCGGTGCAGGACAGCGTTTTGCTTCGCCGTCCTTAACATGGCAACTCATATCATTTGAAACTTCTTGATGAAGGTGTCGTCGCAATGAGCGTAGCCGCGCAGTTCCAGATCGACTATCTGCAATACATGGACGCGGACGGCCAATGGGTCCGCGACGACCTTCCGGCCGACGCCGCCAACCCGCAACAGCTACTCGCCCTGTTCAAGCGCATGTTGTTCGTGCGCACCTTCGACACCAAGTCGGTGGCCTTGCAGCGCACCGGCAAGCTGGGCACCTATGCGGCCTGCATCGGCCACGAGGCCACGCATGTGGGCATCGGCGCTTCGATGCGCAGCGGCGATGTGTTCGCACCCAGCTATCGCGAATACGGCACCATGTTCGAACGCGGTGTGCGCCCGCGCGATGTGCTGCTGTACTGGGGCGGCGACGAGCGCGGCAGCGACTATCCGCGCGATGCCGATGCGGCGATCGACTTCCCGATCTGCGTGCCCATTTCCACCCAGTGCCTGCACGCCGCCGGCTCGGCGCTGTCGTTCAAACTGCAGGGCAAAGCGCAAGTAGCCGTGGCCTGCTGCGGCGACGGCGGCAGCTCCAAGACCGACTTCTATGCCGCGCTCAATTCGGCCGGCGCCTACAAGCTGCCGCTGATCCTGTGCGTGATCAACAACGGCTGGGCGATCTCGGTGCCGCGCTCGGCGCAGACCGGCGCGCAGACGCTTGCGCAGAAGGGCCTGGCCGGCGGCCTGCATTGCCTGCAGGTGGACGGCAACGACCTGGTGGCCGTGCTCGAAGCCATGCGTCAGGCACGCGTGCGCGCACTGGCCGGCGATGGCGGCACGGTGATCGAGTTTTTGACCTATCGCCTGTCCGACCACACCACCGCCGACGACGCGCGGCGTTATCGCGGCGAAGAAGAGGTCAAGCAGGGCTGGGCGCGCGAACCGCTGCTGCGCCTGCGCCGCTATCTCACCGCGCAGGGTCTGTGGGACGACGCCCAGGAAGACGCCTGGAAGGCCGAATGCAGCGCGCGCGTGGACGAAGAGGTCAACGCCTATCTCAACACGCCGGTGCAGCCGGTCGAAGCGATGTTCGATTACCTCTACGGCGACCCGCCGGCCGAGTTGCTGGCACAGCGCGCCGAGGTGATGGCGCTGGAGTCGCGCCATGGATGAGCTCACCCATGTGCCCGCCGACACCTCCCAGCACGCCAGTGCCCCTTACAACGCTGCGGCAACGCGCGGAGAGATCGCCATGAGTTCGCCCATTACCCTGATCGAAGCCATCACCCAGGCCTTGGCCTGGGAGCTGGAACACGACCCCGCGGTACTGGTGCTGGGCGAGGACGTCGGCATCAACGGCGGCGTGTTCCGCGCCACCGCCGGCCTGCAGCAACGCTTCGGCAGCGACCGCGTGCTGGATACGCCGCTGGACGAAACCACCATTGCCGGCCTGAGCGTCGGGCTGGCTGCGCAAGGCATGAAGCCGGTGGCCGAAGCGCAGTTCGACGGCTTCGTGTATCCCATGGTCGACCATCTGATCTGCCACGCCGCACGCCTGCGCAACCGCACCCGTGGCCGCCTGCATTGCCCGATGGTGCTGCGCGTGCCGTGGGGCGGCGGCATCCGCGCGCCGGAACATCACAGCGAAGCCAACGAAGCCATCTTCACCAACGTGCCGGGCCTGCGCGTGGTGTTGCCGTCCTCGCCGCAGCGCGCCTACGGCCTGCTGCTGGCCGCGATCCGCGACCCGGATCCGGTGATCTACATGGAGCCCAAGCGCATCTACCGCCAGTACAAGGAAGTGGTGGCCAACGATGGGCAAGCGCTGCCGCTGGATGTGTGCTTCGTGTTGCGCGACGGTACCGATGTGACCCTGGTCACCTGGGGCGCGCAAGTGAAAGAGGCGCTGGAAGCGGCCGACAAACTCGCTGGCGAAGGCATCAGCGCCGAAGTCATCGACGTGGCCACGTTGCGCCCGCTGGACTTCGAGACCATCGCCGAATCGGTGGCCAAGACCGGCCGCTGCGTGATCGTGCAGGAAGCCCCGCGCACCGCCGGTTTCGGTGCGGAAATTGCCGCGCGCCTGGCCGAACAGTCGATGTACGACCTGGTGGCGCCGGTCGAGCGCGTGACCGGTTACGACACGCATATCCCGCTATTCCGGCTGGAAATGAAGTTCCTGCCGAGCGTGGAGCGCATCGTCACCGCGGCACGTCGCGCGGTGGCTGCCGGCTGACATGCGCGCCCGTCTGCTTTGCGACCATCGCGCTGCCTACGCCAACCCGGTCCGCTTCCAGGCCGGCCAGCAGGTCGGCGTGGGAGTACGCGACGAAGAATGGCCGGCGTTTGCCTGGGTCACCACCGATAGCGGCCGCGCCGGTTGGGCGCCGCTGGCCTGGTTGCGCCCGTCGGGGGACGGCCGGGCCGAAGCCCTGCGCGATTACGACGCACGCGAACTCGATGCCCAGACCGGCGAGGACGTGTTGCTGCATCACGAACACGGTGGCTGGTGGTGGTCCGAGCGTGCCGACGGCACGCAGGGCTGGCTGCCGGCCGCCGACCTTGAACTCCTCGACGACACCACGCCGCAGCTGCCTGCCGCGCAAGAGAACCTGCCATGAGCGACAACAAAAATTTCCACCTGCCCGACCTGGGCGAAGGCCTGCCCGACGCCACCATCGTTGAATGGTTCGTCAAGGAGGGCGACAGCGTGCGCCTGGACGACCCGCTGGTGTCGATGGAAACCGCCAAGGCGGTGGTCGAAGTGCCCTCGCCGTTTTCCGGCACCGTGGTCAAGCTCGCCGGCGCCGCCGGCGATGTGATCGTGACCGGCTCGGTGCTGGCGCAGTTCGCGCTCGATGCCTCGCAGCCGCAACGCGCCGACGGGCAAGACACCGGCCATTCGCACGGGCCGGCGCCGACGCACTCACCCACACCGAGCACCGGCGACAGCGCGGCCGGCCCCACGGCGCGCGTGGTGGCCTCCGACAACGGCGGCGAGATTGCCGATGCCGGTGAGACGGGCAGCGGCGATCGCGACGATGCCGGCACCGTGGTCGGTGCGATGCAAAGCTCCAATGCGGTACAGACTGAACAGGCCATCGTTGTCGGCGGCGTGCGCGCCATGCCGGTGGTGCGGGCGCTCGCACGCAAGCTGCGCGTGGACCTGGCACAGGTGCAAGCCACCGGGCCGGACGGCACGGTAACGATGGCCGATGTGCAGCAGGCCGCAGCGGCCGGGACCGCGCAACTCTCGGCCGCGCGGCCCTCACTCGGCGCGCAAGGCGCGCCGACCTCTCCCGCAAGCGGGAGAGGTGGCCTGCTCGGCGACAGTGGGAGAGGTGGTCCGCTCGGTGAAGGTGGCAGAGCCGCTGACATGGCTGCCGACGGCAGGAATCGACCGGCAACGGCGACCCTTCTCCCGCCTGCGGGAGAAGGTGCCCGCAGGGCGGATGAGGGCAGCTCGGCGCGTTCCACACTCTCTGCCAGCGGCAAGCCGATGCGCACCCAATCGCCCGGCACCAGCGTCAAGGGCCAGCCCGAGCAACTCAGGGGCGTGCGCCGCAACATGGCACGCGTGATGGCCGATGCACACACCAAGGTGGTGCCGACCACGCTCAACGACGACGCCGACCTGCATGCCTGGCAGCCCGGCAACGATGTCACCGTGCGTCTGGTGCGCGGCATCGTGCGCGCCTGCCAGGCAGTGCCCGCACTCAACGCCTGGTTCGACGGCGACGCCCTCAGCCGTACCCTGCACCACCAGGTCGATATCGGCATTGCCGTGGATACCGAAGAAGGCCTGTTCGTGCCGGCGCTGCGCAACGCCGACATGCTGGATGCGCACGGCATTCGCGAAGGCGTCAACCGGCTGCGCCAGCAGGTGGAAAGCCGCAGCATCGCCGCGTCCGAACTGAGCGGCTACACCATCTCGCTGTCCAACTTCGGCATGTTCGCCGGTCGCTACGCCACGCCGGTGGTCGTGCCGCCCTGCGTGGCGATCGTGGCCGCCGGCCGTGCGCGCTACCAGCTCACCCCGGTGATGGGCGGCGTGGAAACGCACAAGGTGATGCCACTGTCGCTAACCTTCGATCACCGCGCCGCCACCGGCGGTGAAGCGGCGCGCTTCCTGCGCGCCTTGCTGGACGATCTGGCGTTGGCCAACTGAGCAGCTCGCACACCCCCTCGCTCACCGCCAGGTGAGCGCAGCCGGCTCTGCTCTTCTGCGGCATCTATGCTGCAAAAGATCCATTGCCGATTGGCGTGCAAGGGCCAGTGGAGGTGTCGGTGCGCAGGGTTGTGAGCGCTGCGCAGTGGGCGGGCGTCCCATGCAATGCGCTTGCCCAGCGCATGCGAGTCGTCTTCGATCGACGGCGCTGGGCTACCAGACATGGCTGCTGTCGCCATCGTCTCATCACGGACCATCGAGGCATTACCCGACAGCAGCCTGGCGTGCGGCACCACCGGCCATTGCGGCACGAATGCCTGGATAATGGGCGCATGCCCTTTTCCGATCTCTCGCTGTCGCCGCAGCTACAGCCGTTCTTTGCTACCGCGCTGGCCAAGGCCGGCGTGCGCACGCCCACGCCGATCCAGCAGCAGGCGATTCCGCCGATGCTGGCCGGGCGCGACCTGATTGCGATGGCGCAGACCGGCTCGGGCAAGACCCTGGCCTATGCGCTGCCATTGCTGCATCAACGCTGCCTGGCACCCGAGAGTGCCCCACGCGTGCTGGGTGCGCTGGTATTGGTGCCTACGCGTGAACTCGCCGCGCAGGTGGACGACACGCTGCGCCAGCTGGCCGCGCATCTTCCGCGTCGCCTGAAGACGGTGGTAGCCACTGGCGGCAGTTCGATCAATCCGCAGTTGCTGGCCTTGCGTGGCGGCGCCGACATTGTGGTGGCCACGCCCGGCCGCTTGCTGGATCTGGTCGAGCACAACGCGCTGCGCCTCTCGCAGGTAAGCACGCTGGTGCTGGACGAAGCCGATCGCCTGCTCGAGCTGGGCTTTGGCGCCGAGCTCGATCGCATCCTGGCCTTGCTGCCGGCGCAGCGGCAAAGCGTGCTGGTCTCGGCCACCTTTCCAGCCGCCATCGCGTCGCTGGCCAAGCGTCGGCTGCGCGATCCGTTGCGCATCACCATCGATGCCATGCCCGAACACGCACCGGCGATCGCGCAACGCGCCATCGCAGTGGATGCCGGCCAGCGTACCCAGCTGCTGCGTCACCTGCTGTTGGAACACGCGTGGCCGCAACTGCTGGTGTTCGTCGCCAGCCGCCACAGCGCCGACAAGGTGGCAGAGAAACTGAGCAAGACCGGCATCGCCGCCTTGCCGCTGCACGGCGAATTGAGCCAGGGCCGTCGCGAACGCACGCTGCGCGCCTTCAAACAGGCCGAGGTACAGGTGCTGGTGGCAACCGACCTGGCCGGGCGCGGCATCGACGTCGACGCCCTGCCGGCGGTGCTCAATTACGATCTGCCCCGCTCCACTGTCGACTACACCCACCGCATCGGCCGCACCGCACGCGCCGGTGCCAGCGGCGTGGCGATCAGCTTGGTCACCGCAGATAGCGCCCAACAGTGGCGGTTGATCGAAAAACGCCAGGGCCTGCGCGTGCCGACCAGTGTGGTCGAAGGTTTCGAGCCGACCCCGGTCCAGGCGCCTGCCTCCGACCATGCGCTCGGCGCAGCGGTGCGTGCAGCGGATGACAACGGCGGCATCAAGGGCAAGCGGCCGAGCAAGAAGGACAAATTACGCGCCGCGGCGCAGGCGCAGGCTGACAAGCCGGGCTGAAGTAGCGGACGCACCGTCGCGGGCAGTCGTGGCACCGGCGCGTGATGACGGTGCCCACACCGTCGCACTGCGGCGCGGACTGACCAGCAACCGCCGGGCCTGGCAGCCGAATGCGCACAACATGCGTGAGGCGCAACCGCCCAACGAAACGCAACGCGCAGGCGCAACGGCAGTCAGTTAGCCACGGCCCGCGCGAACCGCTGCGTCCGAGCGGTAAGTGCCCGCTATCGCGCACCAGCAGGTTTGGCCGGGGGTCGCGTCATCGGCGCACCGCTCAGGAACGCTCGCCAACCGCAGGGCACCGCAGGCCTCCTGTAGCCCGCCAGTTGCCATCGGCGATGCCCGGCGCCTCACCCGTCCAATGCGATGCGGTCAGAAATTGCGCCAGGAACCTTCGTCCCGCAGCGGTGCACCGCCGACGGGACGAGGGCGAAACCTCAATCCTGCTCGAAATCCAGCTCGCCATCGCCGAGCGCATGATCGCTCTGCGCGCGTGGCGTGCGCTTGCCCGGCTTGCGCAGGATTTCGACGAAGAACTGCTCGCCACCGTCGGCAACGAGTGCGTTGATCGAGCGGATCAGCTCGGCCGGCGGCAGCGCCACGGCACTGGCTTCATCCACACCGAAGCGCATGTCGAAGTCCCAGTAGTCCGCGCCGGCCGGCAGCTCCTTGCGGCGCTCGCGGCGGATGTACTTGCGGATATCGTGCTTGCTGGATTCCAGCAGACGATCGCGGTTCTTGCCTTCGAGGTTGAGCTGGTAGGTCTTGCGCATGGCGACATCGGTGGTGGGGAACTGGCCGCCTATTGTGAGGCCAAGCCGGCATCCTCGGTGAATCCAGCATCACCTGGCGCCGCAGAATCGCCATATGGCGACATGCGCGCCTGGACGATGCAATCACGCGGTACGGCCCAATCCTCGCGTTTTCGGCCGCACCGACGCCCTGACGCATCTCATCGCAGCCCGAGCTGCTTGCGCAGGCTGCGGTCCACCGCGCTGGCGGGCAGGAACCGGCGCAGCTTGCTCAGCAGCGATGCCTGCCCGGCGGGTGTGCGGCGCATGCGCCACCTGCCCAGCGCCGCCTCCACCACCGTGGCGGCCACGCCATGCGGTCCCGGCGCGGTGTCGATGCTGTGCGTGACTGTCCACGCCACCACGCCGCGCTCGCGGTCGTAGTCGGCGATGGTGGCCTGCACCACCGGCGAATTGCTGCCCAGGCTGGTTTTCGTATACGCAGGCTCCACCAGCGTCACGCGAATGCCGAATTGGCGCAGCTCGTGATCCAGCGTTTCCGACAGCCCTTCCACCGCATGCTTGGAAGCGGCATACACACCCATGTACGGCGCCGGCAGGAACCCCAGCACCGAGCTGACATTGACGATGCGGCCCTGGCCGCGTGCGCGCATGTGCGGCAGCACGGCCTGCACGGTGCGCAGGATGCCGAGTACGTTGATGTCGAACAATGCGGCCGCTTCATCGACGCTGGTTTCTTCAATGGCACCGACAAGATTGGTGCCTGCGTTGTTGACCAGCACATCGATGCGGCCCGCGCGGGCGATGATGCCATCGACCGCACGCTGCACCGACGCGGCATCGCGGATATCCATTTCCACCAGCTCCACGGCCGTCAACGGCGTGGCACCGGCCAGGTGACGCACACTGCCGTAAACGATGCAGCCGGTTCGGGCGAAGTGTTCTGCGGCGGCACGGCCAATGCCGGACGACACGCCAGTGATCAGCACAACGGTCTGCTGTTGCATTGCGGTTCCTTCGATCAAGAGAAAGACATCGGCGATACGCGTGCTGCCTGCAGCGCGTGCGCCTGGAAGGCGGTGGCGATGGAGGGCGACATCGCGCTGCGACGGCAGCGTGGCCACCGTCGCAGAGGGGCGTCATGCACGCCGGGCAATTTCCGGTGCGTTATTCCCGCTACCGGGATCGGGCCGGATCTTGAACCAGATCGAATACATCGCCGGCAGGAACACCAGGGTCAACACGGTGCCGGCCAACGTGCCGCCGATCAGGGTGTAGGCCAGGGTGCCCCAGAACACCGAATGGGTAAGCGGGATGAACGCCAGGATCGCTGCCAGTGCCGTCAAAATCACCGGACGCGTACGCTGCACGGTGGCTTCCACCAATGCATGGAACGGATCCAATCCTTCGGCTTCGTTGTGATGGATCTGACCGATCAGGATCAGCGTGTTGCGCATCAGGATGCCCGACAGCGCGATCAACCCCACCAGCGCATTGATGCCGAACGGCTGCTGGAACAGGATCAAGGTCGGCACCACGCCGATCAGGCCGAGCGGGCTGGTGAGAAACACCATCACCATCGCCGAGATCGAACGCACCTGCAGGATGATGATGAGCAACGTGGCCGCCAGCATGATCGGGAACAACGGCAGCATCGCGGTGGTCGCCTTGCCGGATTCCTCGATGGAGCCCGCCTCCCTGATCTGATATCCACCGGGCAGTTTGTCGATGATCGGCTGCAGTTGCCGGGTGATCGCCGCCGAGACATCCGGCGGCTGCAGCTGGTCGTCGACATCGCCGCCCACGGTGATCGTCGGCACCCGATCGCGGCGCCGCATGACCGGTTCTTCCATGCGCACATCCACCTTGCCCACCTGCGACAGCGGGACGCGTTGGCCGTTGCCGCCGGCCAGCGTGAAGTCGGCGATGCGGGCCGGATCCAGGCGGGTATCGCCGGCCGAACGCGCCACCACCTGCACGCTGCGGATATCCTCGCGCACCAGCGTGATCGGCACGCCGGTCAGCAGGAACTGCAACTGCTGGGCAACCGCGGTCGAGGTCAGCCCCACTGCCTGCAAGCGGTCCTGGTCCAGGCTGAAATGCAGGGTCGGTGTTCGCACGCCCCAGTCGGTATTGACGGTGCGCAGCATCGGGCTGTCCTGCATCACCTGCATGACCTGCGCAGCGATGCCGCGCAGCACCGTCGGGTCGGGACCGCTCACCCGGTAGGCCACCGGAAACTTCGAATACGGGCCGAAGGTCAATTGCGTCACGCGCACGCGCGCTTCAGATGCCAGGCCTTGCGCGATCGCTTCACGCAAGCGCAGCTTCAGTGCATCGCGCTCGTGCTGGTCGTCGGTACGCACCACGATCTTGGCGAACGAGGGGTCCGGCAGTTCCGGGCCCATCGCCAGGAAGAAGCGCGGCGCACCCTGACCGATGTAGGCGGTCACGATCTTCGCTTCCTTCTGCTTGGACAGCCAGGCTTCCACCTTGGCGGCCGCCGCGCTGGTCTGGTTGATCGAGGTGCCGTACGGCAGCTGCACTTCGACCAGCACTTCGGGGCGGTCGGAGATCGGGAAGAACTGCTTCTTGACGATGCCCATGCCCACGACAGCCAGCACGAATAGTCCCACCACCGAACCGGCCACCAGCCACTTGCGGGCAATCACGCGACCCAGCGCATCGCGGAAGCGGTTGTAGCGCGGCGTGTCGTACATCGCCGCGTGGCCGCCTTCGACCTTTTTCAAGTCAGGCAGCATCTTGACACCCAGATAGGGCGTGAACACCACCGCCACCACCCACGACACGATCAACGCGATACCCACGATCCAGAACATGTTGCTGGTGTATTCGCCGGCCGTGGAGGCGGCAAATCCGTTGGGCATGAAGCCCACCGCGGTGACCAGGGTGCCGGACAACATCGGCGCAGCGGTGTGGCTCCACGCGTACGCCGAGGCGGCAACGCGGCTATAGCCTTCTTCCATTTTCACCACCATCATCTCGATGGCGATGATGGCGTCGTCCACCAGCAAGCCCAGCGCCAGGATCAGCGAGCCCAGCGTGATGCGGTCGAAATTCTTGCCGGTGGCCAGCATCACCACGAACACCGCCGCCAGCGTCAGCGGCACGGCTGCCACCACCACGATGCCCACCCGCCAGCCCATGCTGACGAAGCACACCAGCATCACCACCAACAGCGCGACGAAGAACTTGGTCATGAACTCGCCGACCGACGCGTCGATGTTGACCGCCTGGTCGGTGACCTTGCTCAGGCGCATGCCCAGCGGCAGTTCGGCATTGATTGCGCCGACTTCGGCGTCGAGCGATTTGCCCAGATCCAGGCCGTTCCAGCCATCGCGCATGATGATGCCCAGCAACAACGCCGGTTCGCCGCCGCTGCGGATCATGAAGGTGGACGGATCTTCGTAGCCGCGTTCGACGGTGGCGATATCGGACAATTTCAGCGTGCGGCCCTGCACCACCAACGGGGTGTCGCGGATCTTCTGCAGGCTGTCGAGCGCGCCATCCAGGCGAATGAACACCTGTGGCCCGCGCGTTTCCACCGAGCCGGCCGCATTCAACGCGTTTTGCGCGTTGAGGGCGGCAAACACGTCCTGCGGGCTGACGCCCAGCGTGGCCAGACGCTCGTGCGAGAACTCGACAAAGATGCGCTCGGGCTGCTCGCCGATGATGTTGACCTTCTTGACGCCTGGCACGTGCAGGATGCGCTGGCGCAGGGTCTCGGCATCGCGTGCCAGCAAGCGCTGCGGCTCGCCCTTGGCCTTGAGCGCGAACAGCGCGAAGGTGACGTCGGCATATTCGTCGTTGATCAGCGGCCCGATCACGCCTGCCGGCAGGTTGGCCACTTCATCGCCAGCCTTCTTGCGCGCTTGGTAGAACTGCTCCTGCACCTCACCAGGCGGGGTGCTGTCCATCAAGGTCAGCGTCGTGAACGCAAGACCCGGGCGCGTGTAGGTTTCGGTACGGTCGTACCAGCGCAGCTCCTGCATGCGCTTTTCGAGTTTCTCGGCCACCTGGTCCTGAATTTCCTGCGGCGTGGCGCCCGGCCAGGCGGTCACGATCGTCATCACCTTGATGGTGAATACCGGATCTTCGGCGCGACCGAGCTTGAGAAACGCGACCAGGCCGGCCAGCGAAATCAGGAAGATCAGAAACAGCGTGATGGAGCGCTCGCGCACGGCAAGCGCCGACAGATTGAATCGGCCCTCGCTCACGGTTGCGCTCCTGTCGCCTTGACGGTGCTGCCAGCACTGGCCGTGCTGCGACCGGCCGCGCTTTCGCCGGCAATGCGGACCTGCTCGCCTTCGCGCAACAGATGCGCCCCCAACGCCACGATGCGCTCGCCGCGTGCCAGCTTGCCGGTAACGTTGGCGTGGTCATCGTCCAGGCCCAGCACCGTGACCGGCCGCCAGCTCACCTTGGTCGGGTTGCCGGCAATCACCCACACGCCCGGCCCCTTGCCGGCGTCGAACAGCGCGGCCAGCGGTACCTGCAGGCCGGCCTGGTTCGCCGAGGCGGTGCCGCCGGGTACGCGCACGCTGACCGTGGTGCCGAGCGGCGCCTGCGCCAGCGCGCTGTCCAGCACGTAGCGTGCCTCGAAGGTGCGCGTGAGCCGGTCGGCACTCTCGGACAGCTGGCGCAAGGTGGCCGGCACGCTGACGGCGGCGTTGCCGAACAGCGTGGCCTGGGCCACCGAGCCGACCTGCGGGCGCAGGGTTTCCGGCAGCTGGATCACCGCCTCGCGCGGGCCGGCGTGCGCCAGCCGCACCACCGTCTGCCCGGCCGCGACCACCTGGCCCGGCTCGACCAGCGTTTCCATCACCACGCCATCGGCATCGGCCAGCAGGTCGGTGTAGCGGTGGCGTTGCGCGCCACGTCGGCCTGAGCCTGGGCGGCGCTCAGCTGCGCCTTGGCCGCATCGGCGGCGGCCTTGATCTGGTCGTAGGCCGAGGCCGAGATGGCGCCGGTGCCGCGCAGGTCGCGGTAGCGGGCCTCATCTTCGGCGGTCTGCTGCGCGCGGGCGCGCGCGGCGGCCACCGCGTCCTGCTGCGCACGGGCAGCCAGCTGCAGATCCACCGGGTCGATGCGCATCAGCGCTTGCCCGCGCTTGACGCGCTGCCCGGCATCGACCAGCCGCTCGGACACCTTGCCGGCCACACGGAAGCCCAGATCGCTCTGGACCCGCGCCGCGACCGTGCCGGAGAAGCTGCGCGCCGCACTGCTGGCGTCGCCCACCGTGGCCGCCCGTACCAGCGGTGCGGCGGTGCGTGGATCGGTCTGCGCCTTGCCACCGCAGGCGCTCAGCGCCAGCGGCAGGACACAAAGGAGGGTAGAGGCGACAAGGCGGCGGCGACGCATGGCAATCCCGGAGCGATCGGATGAAGGCTCGCATCCTGAGACTTGTGACTAAATCAGTCAATAGTCACAAACGGTTTTTATGGCGACAGGCTCCGCAATACCAGGCTGGACAACAGCAGCGGCACGTCGCCGGCATGATCCAGGCTGTGCTGCAGCAGCACCGGGTTGATGTAAGGACGCATCACCAGATAGGTGGCCTGGGTCAGTTCGTCCAGCGGCGTCTTGCGCTCGAAATCACCGTTCTGGCGCCCTTGCACCAGGATCTCCTGCAGCAGTGCCTGGATGTGGCCCTCGTACGCGATGACTGGCGGCCAGCGCTCGGTCGCGGCCGAGGTGGCGATCTCGTACAACTTGCGCTCGCGCGAGTACAGCCGCAGGCTCGCCTCGATAATGGTCTTGAAAAGGCTACGCAATTTCTCTGGCGGCGACGCCGCAGCAGACACCGCGGCCAGTACTTCGGCCTCGATCTCCCCCAGGCAGTGCGAGCAGATCATCTCGCCGATGGCCTGCTTGGACTCGAAGAACTTGTAGATGTAGGCCTTGGAAAAACCGATCTCCCTTGCCAGGTCGGACACGGCCGTCTTTTCGTAGCCATAGCGGCTGAAATGCTCGGTGGCGGCCACGACGATCTGGTCGCGGACATCATGGTCGGCCGGGCCGCGGCCCGACACGGGATAGTTGGATGCTTTGCTCATCGCGACAGCTTAGCGCCGTCGTGTGCGACTTACAAAAGTGACTATTTCGTACTATAGTCACTCACCATCCGTCACTCGGCCCCGCCATGTCGTCACTCCGCACCCTCGCAGCGCTCGTTGCCGCCAGCCTCGTCACAGGCTGCGCGGTTGGTCCCGACTACGCCCGGCCGGAAGCGCCACTGCCGGACCGCTACATCGGTCAGGCAGACATCGCACAGCGTCAGGCCGCAGTGCCCGCCAACCTGCCGACCTGGTGGGACGGCTTCAACGATCCGGACCTGAGCCGCTACGTCAACGCGGCGCTGGCACAAAACCTGGACCTGGCCCAAGCCGGGGCGCGCGTGGCCCAGGCGCGCGCCGGGCTGAGTGCCGCCACCGCCGCGCTGCTGCCGGCCGGCAACATCAGCGGCAGCGGCACGCGCGCCTACCAGTCGCTGGAAACACCGCTGGGCCAGGTGCTCGACAGCACCCCCAACTTCGATCGCTACGCCAGCATCTACGAAGCCAACCTGGGTGCCAGCTGGGAGCTGGACCTGTTCGGGGGCCTGCGCCGCGGCCGCCAGGCGGCCATGGCCGACTACCAGGCCACCGAAGCAGGTGCTGCCGCCACCCGTCTGGCAGTTGCCGCGCAGACCGCCGATATCTACATCAGCGTCCGCGGCTTGCAGGCGCGACTGGACGTGGCCCGGCGCCAGGTGACCACCCAGCAGGGCCTGCTCTCGATGGTGACGCTGCTGCACGGCAAGGGCCTGGCCGCCGAGCTGCAACTGCAGCAGGCCCAGGGCGCGCTCGCGCAGGCGCAAGCCGGCGTGCCGCCTCTGGAAGCAGGCCTGGCTGCGGCAATGAACGCGCTGGACGTGATGCTTGGCGTGCCGCCCGGCACGCACCGCACCGAGCTGTCGGCGACCAGACCCATTCCGCCGGCCCCGCAGATCGCCGACAGCGGTACCCCCGGCGACCTGCTACGGCGCCGGCCCGACCTGATCGTGGCCGAGCGCCGGCTGGCCGCCTCCAACGCGCGCATCGGCGTGGCGATGGCCGAGTACTACCCCAAATTTTCGCTCAGCGGCCTGCTTGGCAGCGCCACGGCCATCTCCGGTGCGAACCTGTTTACCAGCGACGCCGCGCAATCGTCCGGCGTGCTAGGCCTGCGCTGGCGGCTGTTCGACTTCGGCCGCATCAATGCGCAGATCGCGCAGGCCAAGGGCCAGCAAGCCGAACAACTGGCGGCCTACCGCCTGGCGGTACTGCGCGCCACCGAAGACGTCGAAAATGCGTTCATCGCACTGATCAAACGCGAGCAGCAAGCAGCGGTGCTGACGCAGGGCGTGGATGCACTCGGCAAGGCGCGCAGCGCCTCTGCGCTGGCCTACGAAAAAGGGACCGTCAGCCTGATCGAAGTGCTCAATGCCGATGACAGCCTGCTACGCGCCTCCGACGCGCAGGTGCAGGCGCGCACCGAGGCTGCGCGCAGTGCGGTTGCGACCTTCAAGGCGCTGGGCGGCGGTTGGCAGGCGGGTGGTGCGGGTGCAGCTCCGATTGCTGTCGCCGTGGACAGCAACCGGCGCCACGACGCCACGACAGCACCCGAGTGAATGACGCGCCACGCCGACGTTGATGGCATCTGCGCAGGTCGCACCCACTGCTGCCGATGTTGCCGGGTGCACGCAACCGCAAGCGCTGGCCAACCGCCTCAGCGGATGTCCTGCCAGCCATGCTCAATCGGCATGGAAGCGCACACCTGCATTGATCTTGCACTGATATGCCAACACCGGCCCGCGTTGCTGCAGGCCCGGCAAGTCGTACATGTAGGTGGTGAAGCGCAGCGTGTCATCCGGGCGCAATTGGTAGCGCATGAATTGCTGGATCGGCTTGCCGTCGTTGGCCACGGTGAAATGCGCATCGGAAAAGGCCAGGGTGCCGTCTGCGGTGATGCGATAGGCATCGATGTGGCGGCCGCCGCGGGTCTGGGTGGCCGGCGTGCCTTCTTCGGGCGTGCACCGTGCAAGGTCGGTGCTCACACTGACGTCGTAGCCGGCGTCCAGGGCAGCGACAACTTCGGCACGGTTATTCAGCGATTCGGTGGCCAGCGCAGGCAATGCACACGCGCACAGCGTGGCGAACAGCGCGGCAGGAACAAGACGTGGCATGGTGGACTCCAGGCAGAGAGGGATGCGATGGCTCGGGCGTGCATGCGCCCAGGAACGCCAACATGCCCCAGTTCGGCCTGCGTGCGCGCGCGACACTACGCATCGCGCGGCATGAGTGCGCTTGCCGGCGGACGCCGCGCACAGATCCAGATGTCGGCCATCACGGCGCACGCGCAGGCGGCGCGATACGCGGTCGAGATCGTCAAGGATCTCGTCAATTGCCACACCTACAAACGCGCATTGACCTCGCGCGGCACGTGCTCGGGCGTGGGCTGTAATGCTGGCGTTGCGCCCAGCAACAAGCGGTCGGCCAATGCGCGCGTGGCCACGCGCAGCTCGGGCACGGCGGTGATTTCCCAGTAACGCCCCCGCAAAAGTGGCCCGACGCAATACAGTCCCGGCACGATCTGACCGGCGCTATCGCGCACACGCAGTTGCGCATCGGTGTCCACGCCCAGGCCCAAGGGATCGGCACGCAACAGACCGGCTTCGCGCATGCCGGCGATCAAGGGATCGCTGGTGCGATCGATGTCGGTATCCAGTCCGGTGGCGCGAATCACTGCATCGTAATGACCGGTCTGCGCGTCGGCAGCACCACGCGGGCGGATCACCGCCTCCACGCCATCTGGCACCCAGCGCGCCCGCAGCAAGCGCGCAGAGACGATCTGCAACTGGCCCGATGCCTGCAGTTGCGCCAGCTGTTCGGCCGCACCGGGCGCCACGCGATGGCGCGCCACTTCCCAGTACGGGCGCAGATGGCGCAAAAAGCGTGCACGCTGGGGAAGTTCCAGGCGCTGCCACAGCGGCTGCAAATGCGGGCGCAGCGCATCCACCACGCGACGCCAATCGTCGACCACCGCACTGAGCTGACGCACCCCGCGCAGCAGGCCGCGCAGGTCGGCGTCCTTGAGCGCACGCTGCAGATGCGGCGGCAATTCCAATGCAGCGCCGGGCTGGCGCAGATGCGCCTGCGGTGCCAGCCCGCGCCGCGAAATCGCCAGCAGGCGGCCGCGATGACCGCGCGTGTGCAAGGTCAGCGCCACGTCCACCATGGTCAACCCGGTACCGACGATCAACACATCGTCGTCTGGCGACAACCGCGCCAACGCATCGCCCTGCCACGGCCACCCGATGTAACGTGGATGCACGCTCAAGCGCGGGCCGATACCCGCCAGCGCCTGCGGTTGCAGTGCGCCCACCGCCAGCACCACGCGATCGCTCTGGAAGGCATCGCCATTGGCCAGAAACACACGAAACCCCTTGCGCACGCGCTCCACCGCCACCGCTTCCTGCGATAACCGCATGACCGACGCCTGCGCACTGCTCACTGCTGCATCCAGTTCGCTGCGCAGATAGTCGCCGTACGCCAGCCGCGGCAGGAATTCCAGCCGGCCGCTCTCGCCCAGGTGCAAGGTATCGGCAAAAGCGCCGGGCGCCTGTGCGTCGATACCCAGGTCCTTGGCACGCACGTTGAGCAGATGCTCTGGCCGCGCTGCGCCGTAGGCGATCCCGCTGCCGAAGGTGTCGGCCACGCCGACCAGGGTGATACGCACCTGCGCATCGGCCGTCTGCGCCAGCGCACGGACCAGCGCGGTGCCGCAGAAGCCGGCGCCGATCACGGTGATATGGGTTTCCATGTGCAAATCCCGCTGAATGACTCGCACGTTTTGCCCGCAGCGCGCCGCCGATGTGTAAACGTTTGGTTAGCGCCGAGCAAGCAAAAACGCATGAGCTGATCGCCGGCAGTGATGAGGCACGCGGGGCATGCAACGCCGATCGCACATGGCAGCGACATGACAGCGGTCGCCACCGTTCGCGGTGATGATGCGCGCGTTTGCGCATGCCTGTTTTCTGCAGCGCTGCGCAATGCGGTGCGTGACCAATCGAGGTGGATCTGCCGCAAGCCACCAACCAACCGCGCGTACCACTCGAGCCGTCTGCACCGGTCGCATTGCGGCTGGATGCCGACGGACAGCTGTTCTGGAACGCCAGCCCGGTGACGTTGCTCTGGTCGAGCCAGACCTACAGGTGCGGGGCGTACACAACTATTTTATGGAAGGTGCCGACGTCAGCGATATACGCAGCGGCGGTGCATTACCTGGCTGTCTGATAATGCTGGTTTCCAATGGAGCGCCCGCCATGCCGACCCCCGCAATACGCCCGCAACGTGTCCTGATCGCCGGCGGCAGCCGTGGCATTGGCCTGGCGATCGCAGAAGGCTTCGTGCGTGGTGGCGCACATGTTTCGATTTGCGCGCGCAACGCCGCCGGTCTTGCTCAGGCTGCAGACGCACTGGCAGCGCATGGCACCCCGGTGCACACGCTGGCCTGCGACCTGGCAGACGCCGCCCAGATCGATGCCTATGTACAGGCCGCCGCGCAGGCATTGGGTGGCCTGGACGTGGTGATCAACAACGCCTCCGGCTTCGGACATGGCAACGACGATGCAAGCTGGCAGGCCGGCCTGGATGTCGACCTGATGGCCGCGGTGCGCTGCAACCGCGCCGCGCTGCCGTATTTGCGCCTCAGCGATGCAGCAGTGATCCTCAACATCAGCTCGATCAATGCGCAACGCCCTACCCCGCGCGCGATCGCCTATTCCACCGCCAAGGCCGCTCTCGACTACTACATCACCACACTGGCTGCAGAGCTGGCGCGCGAGCGCATTCGCGTCAATGCAATCTCGCCTGGATCGATCGAGTTCCCCGATGGCTTGTGGGACACGCGCAGCCGCGAGGAGCCGGAGCTCTACGCACGCATCCGCGACAGCATCCCGTTCGGTGGCTTCGGGCAGGTGCAGCATGTTGCCGATGCCGCGTTGTTTCTGGCATCGCCGCAGGCCAGTTGGATCACTGGGCAAGTGTTGGCCGTGGATGGCGGGCAGTCGCTGGGGGTTTAAGCACGATCCATGCTGGCGGAGATACCGATCGGCTGTTCGCGGATCCGTAGGCGCGTGCCTGCGCGCGACGAAGCTTCATCGGTCACACCCGTCGCTGGCAAAGGCAGGTGCTGAGGGATGGCGGCCAGTCATTGGGAGTAAGAGCACGGCATTGTGCGGGCGCGAGGATGCCGCTCAGCTGCAGGCCGATCCGTAGAAGCGTGCCCGCGCGCGACCAAGCTTCATCGATAACGGATAACACGTCGTGGCGCACGGGCACACTCGACGACACGGTGGCCTTCCGCCTGTAGCCAACCTCCCCACGCCGAAGCGACGCGAAAGCGTTAGCCAGCCAACTCCGCTGCCTCGACGCTGTGCTCACCCCGCGCCGGTGCCAGCGCGGCAGACACCATCGCCGCGGCAATCCGTTCGGCCGGATTGATGCGGAACCGGCGCGGCAGGAGTGGGCCGAGTGCGCCGAGGACGACGCTGCCGATGTGTTCGCCAGTGCGGCGCTCTTCGCGTTCGCCGCCGATCAGGCCGGGGCGCACGAAGGTGAGCGAAGGGAAGCCGATCTCGCGCAGGTCGCGCTCCAGCTCGCCCTTGACGCGACTGTAGAAGATGCGCGACTGCGTATTGGCGCCGGCCGCCGAGTTCAGCACGAAGACCGAGGTGCCCTGCGCGCAGGCGGCGCGCGCGATGGCGAGCGGGTAATCGTGGTCGATACGATAGAACGCCTCGCGCGAGCCGGCCTGTTTCATCGTGCTTCCCAACGCACAGATGGCCGCTTCCATGCGCGGTGCCGTCCAGTGCTCGAGCCGTTCGAAGTCGATCACCTGGTTGCGCAGCTTGGGATGGATCTGCGCCAGCGGCCGCCGCGTGATCGCGACCACGCCGGTGCAACGCGTATCGCCCAGCAATTGCTGCAGCACGTGCTTGCCGACCAGGCCGGTCGCCCCTGCCAACAAGACATCCATCAGGCCACCCTCGCCATCAGCGCGCGCCTTCGGAGACGATCCGCGCACTGCTGACGATGCGATCGCGCTCCACCGCCAGCAGCGTCAGCGAATGCGCCGGGGCCTTCCATTCGCTGCCACCGGCCACCACGCGCCCACCGTGGCGTGCGGTGTCCACCAGCACGCGCCAATGTTCGTCGTGCATGGCCGGCAGCGTGAACGACACAGCGGTGGAGGCGGCATTGATCAGCATCAGCAAGGTCACGTTGGCGGCAATCTCGCGCAGGCCTGTGGTCGGCGAGCGGCCATCCAGGCGCAGCATCAGCGCGCGCGCTTCCGGGTCGTGCCAGCCGGCTTCATCCATCTCGGTGCCATTGGGCGCCAGCCAGGTCAGATCCTTCAGGCCCAGCGCTTCGTCGAACTTGCCGTCGAAGAAACGCGCGCGATGCAGCAACGGGTAGCGCTGCCGGATGCGGATCAATCGGCGCACGAATGCGGCCTGGTCGGCGGCTGCGGCCTTGGTGGCGGCAGTCCAGTCGATCCAGGTCAACTCGTTGTCCTGGCAATACGCATTGTTGTTGCCGTTCTGGCTATGGCCGAACTCATCTCCGGCCAGCAACATCGGCGTGCCCTGCGACAACAGCAAGGTGGCGAGCAGGTTGCGCATCTGCTGGCGACGCAGCTGCTTGATGGCCGGATCGTTGGTCTCGCCTTCCACGCCATAGTTGGAGGAGATGTTGTGGTCGCTGCCGTCCCGGCCGTCTTCGCCGTTGGCGAGGTTGTGCTTGCCTTCGTAGCTGACCAGATCGCGCAGGGTAAAGCCGTCGTGCGCCGTGACGAAATTGACCGAAGCGGTGGGGCGGCGGCCGCTGTGATTGAACAGGTCCGCAGAGCCGGTGAGGCGCGTGGCCAACTCGGCCAGCTGGCCGCCGTCGCCGCGCCAGAACGCGCGCACGTTGTCGCGGAACTTGTCGTTCCATTCCACCCAACCGGGCGGGAAGTTACCCACCTGATAGCCACCGGGTCCGATATCCCACGGCTCGGCGATCAGCTTGGTCTGGCTGAGCACCGGGTCCTGGCGCACCGCATCCAGGAAACTGCCGGATGGATCGAAGCCATAGCGTTCGCGGCCCAGGATGCTGGCCAGATCGAAACGGAAGCCGTCCACGTGCATTTCCTGCACCCAGTAACGCAGCGAATCCATCACCATGCGCAGCGCGCCGACGTTGGTGAGGTCGAAGGTGTTACCGGTGCCGGTGTCGTTGATGTAGAAGCGACGATCGTCGGCCAGGCGATAATAACTGGCGTTGTCGATGCCCTTGAACGAGAGCGTGGGCCCGAGCTCGTTGCCTTCGGCGGTGTGGTTGTAGACCACGTCCAGCAGCACTTCCAGGCCGGCGTGATGCAGGCGCGCCACCATCTGCTTGAACTCGGCCACGGTGCGCGTGGACATGTAGCGCGCCTGCGGCGCAAAAAAGCCCAGCGTGTTGTAACCCCAGTAATTGCGCAGGCCTTTTTCCAGCAGGTATTGATCGTCGACGAACGCATGCACGGGGAGCAATTCCACGGCGGTGACGCCGAGCGAGCTGATGTGGTCGATCAATTCGTCGGTCTTCAGCGCCGAAAAGGTGCCGCGCTCTTCCGGCGGCACCGCCGGGTGCAGCATGCTCAGCCCGCGCACGTGCGCTTCATAGATCACCGTACGGTTCCACGGCGTCTGCGGCGGGCGGTCCTGGCCCCAGGTGAAGGCCGGGTCGATCACGGCGGACTTGGGCATGAACGCGGCGCTGTCGCGGCGGTCGAAGCTCAGGTCCTTGTCGCGATGACCGATGGTGTAGCCGAACAGGTGCGGCGCCCATTTGAGTTCGCCAACGATCTGCTTGGCATACGGGTCCAGCAGCAACTTGTTGTGGTTGAAGCGGTGCCCGGCATCGGGCGCATATGGCCCATGCACGCGGTAGCCGTACAACTGGCCGGGCCGTGCGTCGGGCAGATAACCGTGCCAGACCTCGTCGGTGTATTCCGGGAGCGCAATGCGCTCCTGTTCGCGGCCACGATCGTCGAACAGGCACAGCTCCACCCGGGTGGCGTTGCGCGAATACAGCGCGAAGTTGACGCCCAACCCATCCCAGGTGGCGCCGAGCGGGTTGGGACGGCCTTCGCGAATGCGCGAGCGCTGGGTGAACTTGCGAGTGGCCATCGGTGACTCCTTAGAACGGTGAACGCAAACGGTGCGCGATTTTGCACTGGCGGAGCGATCCGTCGCACATGGGCCGGCCCGCAGCAGGCCGACCCATGCACGCTGCCAGACACGCCGTTACTGGCGTGCAGCGATCGGTGTGGCCGCGTATTCGGCGGCCTGTTCGGCGGCGCGCTCTTCGGCCTCCACCAGCCGCTCGGCCATGGCCCAATGGCGGTCCGCGTGCCCGTCCGGGCGGCCCTCCGCCTCCCAAATTTCCCGTGCCAACTGGGCAAGCCGCGCCTGCCGTTCCATGTCATTCATTGCGTACGTTTCTCTCGGGGGTCAATTGTCTTGGGACAGCAACACTGCCACCGGCGCACGTGCAAACAGCGTGGATAGCGCCACACGGCCGCGCTGCGGCTGCAGCGTGCTGCCGTCGAGCACATTACGGTATGTGCCCTCGCCCAATGCCAACGACGCCTGACCCCAGGCGGCAGGCGCCACCAGCAACGGCAGATCGCCCTCGCCCTCAACCCCGGCGCCCAGCCGCGTAACGGCCACCACCAGCGACTGACCGCGGTATTGGCGACGGAATGCCAGCACCTGCGCATCGCCGCTGACCGCCACATTCAGCGGCTGATAGTCGCCCTTCGCAAACAGCGCTGGAAATTCGCCGCGCAACTGCAGCAACAGCGCCGTCAGGCGTGCCTTGACCGCGCCATCGCGCCAGCTGCGCAGCAACCCGGTGAAGTCGCGCGCCTGCTGCAGCCACTGCTGGCGCTGGGCGTAATCCACCGGACGGCGGTTGTCCGGATCCACCAGCGACAGATCCCAGCCTTCGGTACCCTGGTACAGGTCGGGCACGCCGGGCACGGTCAGGCGCAAGGTGGTTTGCACCAGGCTGTTGCGCGCGCCCGCGGCAGCGATGTGGTTGCTGGCGCGCAGCAGCGCGCGCCGCAACGGCAGCCCGGCGCGGCTGCACAGCACCTGCTCCACGGTGGCCTGCACGGCTTGCTCATAGGCCGGCGAGCCGTCGGTCCAGCTGGTGTGCAGCTTGGCTTCGCGCACCGCCTTGAGCAGCCACTGCGCGATGCGCTCGGCGTAGCCGGCAAGTGGCTCGGTCTGGTCGGCGCCCAGGCCGATCGGCCACGCCGCCACCAGGGTCTGCCATAGCATCTGCTGGTCGCCGCCAGCCAGGGCCGGCGATTGGAGCGCGTCGGCCAGCGCATCGAACTGGGCGCTCTGCTCGATCCACCAGCGCGGTTGCTCGGACAACACCGCCAACCGCATGCGCAGGTCTTCGCCACGCTTGTGGTCGTGGGTGGCGGTGGCCAGCAACGCGCGTGGGTAGTGCTTGGCACGCTCGAGATTCTGCGCGTGGAACTCGGCCGCGTCGTTGGCGAAATGGGTGGGATGGCTGCCGACCTCGTTGCGCGACAGCAGCACGCCATGCCGGTAGAACGCGGTGTCTTCCACCGACTTGGCATTGAGCGGTGCGGACAGCTGCTCCACGCGACGGCGCAGGATGCGCCGCAAGGCGATCTGCGCCCGGTCTGCGCCGGCATCGTCGAGCAACCACCGCTCGATCGCATCCACGGCCGCCACGATCGATTCCGGCATCCCCTCGCGCGCCTTTGCCGCGGTGGCGCGCAAACGCTCCGCTTCGCTGCCGGTGATGCCCTTGGCGCCGGCATAGGTGCGATACACCGGGAACCAGCGCAGCAGCACGCACAAGCCGCGCGCCAGCATCTGCGGGCTGAACTCGCGCGTGGGCGGATCCAGCCGCGCCAACGCCGACAAGGCACCCACGGCGCGATTGAATTCGCTCTGCAGCGGGCCACGCAGGATCTCGTCGCGGGCGGTGCGTTCTTCCTGCGCAAAATCGCCACTGCGTCCGCTCAGCTTCTGCCAGGCACGCGCCAATGGCTTGAAGCCGGCCGCGTCGTGCAGCAGCCCGCCCACCTGGTCCATGAAGTCGTAACCGGTGGTGCCATCGCACGGCCAATCGGCGGGCAGGTACTCGCCCGGTGCGAGGATCTTTTCCAGGTACAGGCCCAGCGTGCCGGGCTTGAGCCCACGCGTGCGGCCGGCCGCATCCAGCCGGCTGCGCAGCTTGCGCACATAGCCGGTGGGGTCGGTCAGCCCGTCCACGTGGTCGATGCGCAAGCCGTCCAGATGGCCTTCGGCCACCAGCCGCAGCGGCAACGCGTGCACCGCGTCGAACACCGCCGGCAATTCCACCCGCAAGGCCACCAGCGAGGTGATATCGAAGAAGCGGCGGTAGTTGAGCATGTCGTTGCCCACGCGCCACCAGTTCAGGCGATACGGTTGGCGTTCGATCAACTTGTGCAGGCGGCCATCGCCACGCTTGGCGCCGTCGTTGTAGTCGCGCAGCCACTGCGCACGTGCGCCCTTTTCGGGGATGTCCAGCGTCTGCGGACGAATCGGATAACGCTGGTCGTAATGCGCCAAGGCGGCGCTGCCGTCGTCTTCGATCACCAGCGTGATCAGGCCTTCGGCCAGCGCTGTCGCATACGGGCGATCCAGCACCGCCAGCCACAGCTTGCCGTCGCGCCCGGGCGCGCGCCAATCGATGTCGAACCAGTCGGCGTGCTTGGCGCTGCGGCCGTTGCGCAGCACATCCCACCACCACGCGTTCTGCGCATGCGTGGCCATGTGGTTGGGCACGATGTCGGCGATCAGACCCATGCCGTGTTCGCGCGCGGCCTGCGAGAGCGCCACCAAGGCCTCTTCGCCGCCGAGTTCGGGATTGACCACGGTCGGGTCGATATTGTCGTAGCCGTGCGTGGAGCCCGGCACGGCCGTGCCGATCGGCGACAGGTACAGGTGACTGATGCCCAGGCCTGCGTAGTACGGCACCTGCGCGATCGCATCGTGCAGGGTGAAGCCGGCATGCAGCTGCAGGCGGGCGGTGGCGCGAAGATCGATCATGGATGCGGTTCCGAAACGGCCGCGACGCGGCGCGCCTCGGCAAAGCCGTGCAGCGCCGAATTCAGGCGCGCATGCGGCAAGGGATCGGGCAGGCGTCGACGCCAGTTGGGATGCACTTCGACGGTGCCCGGCAGGTTGGGTTGTTCGTCCAGGGCCAGCGCGTCTTCCACCGGCAACAAGGCCAGCGGCGAGACACTGGTGGCGGTGAAGCGCAATGCGCCCAGTAGCGGGTCGCGCGCACTGCTCAGGCCGGCAAGTTCGACAGCGGCATCCAGCCGTGCCACATCCTTGTTGCGCGCGGCGGCATCATCGCTGGCCTGCGCGGGCTGGATCAATTCCAGTTTGCGCCGCCATTCGATATCGCGGCCGGCGCGCCAGCCGGTGAGCGTGGGCAGGTCGTGCGTGGTGGTGGTGGCGATCGCGTCCGGCCGCCACAGCGCCGGCGAAACGAATGCGCCATCGTCGTTGCGGGTGAACATCAACACATCGATGCCCATCACTCCACGCCGCGAAAGTTCTTCGCGGATACCTGGCGGAACCACGCCCAGATCCTCGCCGATGACGATCGCCCGGTGCCGCCACGATTCCAGCGCCAGCAGGTTGAGCAGATCGTGCAACGGGTAGGTCAGATACGCACCTTCATTGGAGCTGGCGCCATCGGGGACCACCCATAGCCGCATCAGGCCCAGGATGTGATCGATGCGGATGCCGCCGCGGTCGCGCAGCACTGCGCGCAGCAGCGCGATGTACGGCGCGTAGCCGCTGCGCCGCAGCGCGGTGGGCGAATACGCACCGATGCCCCAATGCTGACCATCGGCATTGAAGGCATCCGGCGGCGCGCCCAGTACCAGGCCGCGCAATACGGTGTCGGCGGCGGCGGCGGCTTCGGCGCCGTTGGGGTCGAAGCCCACCGCCAGGTCGGCAATCAAGCCGATCTTCATCCCGCGCTCGTGCGCCTCGCGTTGCGCATCGGACCAGCTGCGCGCTGCCAGCCATTGCGTGAACACATGCAGCTGCGGATCGTTGTCGCCGAAATCCTGCGCGGCAAAGCGTGCAAAGCCCTCCAGCGCTGCGCCGCCGGCGTTGCGGAAGGCGACCAGATCGGCATGATCGGGGGATACGCGCGTATACAACTGGCGCAGCAATTCCCACTTGGCGTGCGCCGAGGCCTGCCAATCGATCAGTGCAGCGTTGTGCAAGCCATCGAAACATTCGCGCAGGCCGGGCACCGCGCTGATTGCATCCAGCGCCAGTTCGCCCAGGATGCGCACCGGCGCGGCGTGCAAGGGATCGAGAAAGCGCCGGTCGCTGGGCGAATACGGGCTGTAACCGCCGCTCACCGGGCGCGCGGCGTGCACCGGACTCAATGCCAGGGCGTCGGCGCCGGCCAGGGCCGCGTGCCGCAACCATTCCACCGTGCCGGCGGCATCGCCGATACCGCCGTCATCCAGGCTGCGTGCCGAATACACCTGCAGTGCCATGCCCCACGCACGCGGCGATGGTTGGCCGCAGGCATCGGCCACGCTGAAGCAACGTGGCGGCGCCACGGCCACCTGCTGGGTGATCGCGCCGATCTGCAGCGTCCAGTAACCGAACTGCTGCGGTGCGCACAGGCGCCCTTGCGCATCGGCGCGTGCGTCTTCGCTGGCGCCGCTGTCGTCGCTCCAGCGGCCACTGGCGTGTGCCGCCACGCGCAACGGCAGCGGCTGGCCCACCTGCACCGTCAACAGCGGCGCCGGTTCACTGGCCTGCGCCTGGCAGCGGCGCAGGCTGTCGGCGCGTTGCGCCGCGGTGGCGGCCGGCAATTCCAATGCGGTGAGCACCGCATGCACCGATTGCTCGGAGACCTGCCGCGGCTGGTCGCTGGCATCCACCCAATCCACCATCACCCCAGCCGCGGCGGCCAGGGTGCCCAGGTCGTCCCCGCCCGCATCGCGCGCACTCATGCCTGCGCCTCGTGCCAGGCGATGAAGCCGTCGACCGGTAATTGCTGCGCATCGGCAGCGACGTTTTCGACATGCGCCACGCGTCCGCGCAGCGGCGGCAACGGCACCGGCTGGGTGCCGACATTGAAGGCGATATGCCACAGCCCGCCCGGCAGCTCCCAGGTGGCGGTCACCGCGCCATCGGCAAGCACGCTGGCACGCACGGCGTGCGCCTGCGCCAGGCCCGGCACCAGCCACTGACGCCGCACGTCCAGCAGCGCTGTAAACCAGCTTGCCCACTGCGCGCCTTCGCCATGCGCGGCATCGGCGATCGGCGCACGCGATGCCGCGAACGTGGCATGGCTGTTCGGATCGGGAATGGTGGCGCGCTGGGCTTCATCGGCAAACGCGGCGAAGTGGGCGAACTCCTTGCGGCGGCCTTCGCGCACCGCCTCGTCCAACGGCGGGCCGAAGTCGGTGAAGAATAGGAACGGTTGCCTGGCGCCCCACGGTTCGCCCATGAAAAACAGCGGAATCATCGGCGTCAATGCGGTCAGCGCCAACGCCGCGCGCAGGCGCTGCGGCGACACCAGCACGCTCAGCCGCTCGCCACGCGCGCGGTTGCCGATCTGGTCGTGATTCTGCGCAAACACCACAAATTTATGCGGCGGCAGCGCACCGCTGGGCTCGCCGCGCACATGTCCGCGCGGATCCGGCTCGCCCTGGTAGGCGAACCCTTCGCCCAGCACGCGCGCCAGGTGCTCGGTCGGCTTGTCGGCGAACGCCGCGTAATAGCCTTCCTCTTCGCCGGTGAGCAGCACATGCAGTGCGTTATGGAAGTCGTCGTCCCACTGCGCGGTATAGCCGCGCTGCAGTTGCGAGGCCTGGTTGGCCTCGTTTTCCAGCACCAGGTGCACATGCCGCCCGGCCGGCAGGCTGGCCTCGATTGTCTCGCGCAAGGTATCCAGGAACGCATTGGGCGATATCGCATGCACCGCATCCAGGCGCAGGCCGTCGAACCCGTATTCGTGCAGCCACATCAGCGCGTTATCGAGGAAATAGCGCTGCACCGGTGGCTTGCGGAAATCGATCGCCGCGCCCCACGGGGTGGGCTTGTCCTCGTTGAAGAACGGCGCGGCATAGCTGTGCAGGTAATTGCCGTCCGGGCCGAAGTGGTTGTAGACCACATCCAGCAACACCATCAGGCCATGCCCGTGCGCGGCATCGATCAGCGCCTTCAGTTCGTCGGGGGTGCCATAGGCTTCCACCGGTGCATACGGCAACACGCCGTCGTAGCCCCAGTTGTGCGCGCCGGGAAACGCGCTCAACGGCATCAGTTCGATGGCGGTGATGCCCATTGCCGCAAGCTGCGGCAGTTGCGCCTGCACACCGGCATAGCCGCCGCAGGTGCCGACATGCAATTCGTAGATCACTGCCTCGTCCCACGGCCGCCCCTGCCACTGGGTGTGTTGCCAGGTATAGCCGTCGGTTGGCTGTACCGCGCTGGGGCCGTGCACGCCTTCGGGCTGCCAGCGCGAGGCCGGGTCCGGGACCGGCTCGCCGCCATCGACGCTGTAGCGGTAACGCGCATCGGCAGCGCAGCCGATGAGGGCGCTGGAAAAGCCGTCCTGTCCGGCCTGCAGCGCGCTGCGCACGCCGTTGTCGAAGACCACGTCCACGTTCTTGGCTGTCGGAGCCCAGAGCGCAAAGCGCACCTGTCCCTCACCCGCCGGCCAGGCGCCCCAGGCCGGTGTGATTGCATTGCGCTGGTTCATCGTTATTTCTCCGCTTGCAGATAGATCGTGGCCAGCGGCGGTAGGGTCAGGCGCAGACGTTGCGCATGCCCATGCATGCCCACCGGCTCGGTCGCCAGGCGACCGCTGTTGCCGAGGTTGCTGCCACCGTAATGGGCACTGTCGGTGTTGAGGATTTCGCGCCAGAGGCCGGCACGCGGCACCCCCACGTGATAGTCGTGATGCGGTTGCGGGGTGAGGTTGCTCACTGCCAGCAACGGTGCGCCGCCGGCAGGATCGTGGCGGACGAACGCCAGCACGCTGTTGCGCGCATCGTCGGCCACGCTCCAGTCGAAGCCGTCGGCGCGATGGCTGCTGCGATACAGCGCCGGCGTGCGGCGCAACGCGGCGTTGAGATCGCCTACCAGGTGCTGCATGCCACGATGGCGCGCGCCGTCCAGCAGGTGCCAATCCAGGGACTGGTCGTGATTCCAGTCGGCCCACTGGCCGAACTCGGCGCCCATGAACAGCAGCTTGTCGCCCGGGTGCGCCCACATCAGCGCCAGGTAGGCGCGCAGGTTGGCGAAGCGGCGCCAGTCATCGCCCGGCATCTGCCCGAGCAGGCCACCGGTGCCGTGCACCACTTCATCGTGCGAGAGCGGCAACACGAAGCGTTCGTCGAAGGCGTACACCAGCCCGAAGGTGAGCTGGCTATGGTGCTGCGCACGTTCGGCCGGATCGCGCTGCATGTAGCCCAGCGTGTCGTGCATCCAGCCCATGTTCCATTTGTGCGTGAAGCCCAGGCCGCCATCGCTGATCGCAGCAGTCACGCCCGGCCAGGCGGTGGATTCTTCGGCAATGGTGAGCACGCCGGGGAACTGCTTGGCGATTTCGCGGTTGAGCTGGCGCAGGAACGCCACCGCCTCCAGGTTCTCGCGGCCGCCCTGCGCGTTGGGCACCCACTCGCCTTCGGCACGGCCGTAGTCGCGATACAGCATCGAGGCCACCGCATCCACGCGCAGGCCGTCGAGGTGGTAGTGGTCGATCCACTCCAGCGCGCTGCCGAGCAGGTAAGCGGTCACTTCCGGCCGGCCGTAGTTGTAGATCAGCGTATTCCAGTCGCGATGCATGCCTTCGCGCGGGTCGGCATGCTCGTACAGTGCGGCGCCGTCAAACTGCGCCAGCCCGTGTGCGTCATCGGGGAAGTGCGCGCTGACCCAATCCAGGATCACGCCGATCCCGGCGCGGTGGCAGGCATCGACGAACTGCGCAAAGCCGTCCGGGCTGCCATGGCGCGCGGTGGGCGCATACAGGCCCAGCGGCTGATAGCCCCAGGACCCGCCGAACGGGTGTTCGGTGATCGGCAGCAATTCGATATGGGTGAAGCCGAGCTGCTGCACGTAAGGAATCAGCTGCTCGGCCAGGGTCGGCCAGTCCAGCGGCTGGTTGTGCCCGTCGCGGCGCCAGGAGGCGGCATGCACCTCGTAGATCGACAGCGGCGCGGGCACCGCGCCGGGGTCTCGGCTGGCCATCCAGGCCGCATCGGTCCAGGCGAATGTGGTGGCGCTGGGCACCACCGAGGCGGTTGCCGGTGGCAATTCGGTCTGCCGCGCCACCGGGTCGGCCTTGAGCAGCACCCGCCCATCGGCTGCGGTGACGGCATATTTGTAGCGGGCGCCGGCGTCCACGCGCGGCAGGAAGAGTTCCCAAAAGCCACCGATGCGATGCCGCATCGGATGCCGTCGCGTGTCCCAGCCGTTGAAGTCGCCGACCACCGCCACGCGTTGGGCATGCGGTGCCCACACCGCAAAGCGCACGCCCGGCACCTCGCCACAGTGAACATGCTGCGCGCCCAGCGCACGGCGCAAGGCCTGGCCATCGCCGGCAGCGATCTGCAGCAACAGCGATTCATCCAGCGTGGCCGCAAACGCGTACGGGTCTTCGACTTCCTGCACCCTGTCTGGCCACACGATGCGCAGCCGGTAGGGCCCATCGACCGCCAGGATGCCTTCGAAGACGCCATCGATGGCGCTGGCCTGCATGCGCGCAAGCAGCTTGCCACGCGGGTCGATCAAGCCCATCGCCTCGGCGCCCGGGGCCAGCACGCGCACCTGACGGCGTCCATCGGCGAGCGGCTTCGGTCCAAGCACTGCAAAGGCATCGGCCGGCAGGCCGTCGGCCAGGGCTTGCAGGGTCTGCGACATTTCCGAGATCCCTTCCGTGGTCACGCCGTCTGCTTCCGTGCGCTGCTCCTGCCCGCCCTGCCGTTCGCTCATGACACCGTCGCGAGCGCGGGCGCGTTTGCCGCGGTGTGTTCGTAGAGCGACAGGTATTTCTTGCCTGCCACGTCCCAACCACTGGGACGCAGCATGGCTGCGCGCCGCATCGCAGACAGCAGGCTGGGCAGGCGGAAGGTGCGGAAGGCGCGCTCCAGGCAGCGGCGCAGGGCTTCGACGCTGGCATGCTGGAACAGGAAACCGGTCACGCCATCGTCCACGGTGTCGATCAGCCCGCCAGTCGCGTGCGCGATCGGCAGGCAGCCGAAACGCTGCGCATACATCTGGCTCAGGCCGCAGGGCTCGAAGCGCGAGGGCATCAGCAGGAAGTCGGCACCGGCGAACATGCGCCGGGCCAGGCCTTCCTCGAAGCCGATGAAGGCGCCTACCTGGCCGGGGTAGCTCCGGGTCAGCTCGGCCACCTGGCGTTCGATCTCCGGCTCGCCGCCGCCGATCACCGCGATCTGGCCGCCAGCGGCCACGATCTGCGGGGCCACCTCGCAAATCAGATCAAGGCCTTTCTGGTGCACCAACCGCGACACCACCGCAAACAGCGGGCCGGTACTTTCGCGCAGCCCGAACGCCTTGCGCACCTGCGCCGCGTTGTCCTGCCGGCCCTGCCATTGGTTCACGCTGAAGTGCGAATCCAGGTAT
This sequence comes from Xanthomonas sp. NCPPB 3569, assembly GCF_041475645.2. Taxonomy (NCBI): domain Bacteria; kingdom Pseudomonadati; phylum Pseudomonadota; class Gammaproteobacteria; order Lysobacterales; family Lysobacteraceae; genus Xanthomonas; species Xanthomonas sp. NCPPB 3569. Next base: position 606,385 of record NZ_CM192969.1, on the reverse strand, counting down.
TCGTCGGTGCGCGGGTCCCAGCTGGCGTCGATGCCGTTGACGATGCCGGTGAGCGCGCCCTTGGCGGCGCGACCGGCCAATAGCCGGTCCAGGCCGCAGCCCTGGGCCGGGCCGGTGATCTGCTTGGCGTAGCTGACGCTGACCGTGTTGACGTGGTCGGCATTGACGATGCCGCCGCGCAGGAACGACATCTGCCCGTAGAACTCCAGCTCGGCCACCCGCTCGGCGGGGATGCCCAGCGCGGCGGCCATCGAATAAGGCACCAGACCCTGGTAGGCCAGGTTATGGATGGTCAGCAAACACGGGGTAGTGCCGCCGGACCAACGCACATAGCCGGCCGCCAGCGCGCATGGCCAGTCGTTCAGATGCAGCAGGCGCGGCTTCCAACCCAAGCCGGCGTGGCCGGCGGCGATCTGCGCGGCGGCATGCGACAAGGTGGCAAAGCGGATCGCGTTGTCTTCGAACTCCGAACCGCTGGTGCTCACATAGGGCGAGCCGTCGCGTTCGAACAGTTCCTTGGACAGCAGGATGTAGATCGGCAGCCCGTCCGATTGCACGATGCGGCCGATGTCGCAGGCCGGCAGCGCGGCATGCGCCAACACGCGGCCCACGATCTCCACCTTGCCTGCGCGCTCGAGCACGGCACGGTAGCCGGGGATCAGCACGCGGACGTCGTAGCGATGGCGCAGCGCGCGCGGCAGCGCGGCCGCCACGTCGCCCAACCCGCCGGCCTTGATGAAGTCGGCCATTTCCGACACCACGAACAAGGCGCCGCGCGTATCTGCCAACGAAACCGGCAAGCGCTCGTGGTGACGAATGAAGCGGCCACGCGCATCGCGCGGGCGCCCACTCTTCTTCAGAGTCGGGAGCAGCGTACTGCGCTCTACGCGTGCGGTAGTGGCGTGAAGCGGCATCATGGCAACCATCTAAACGTCCGTCGTAATGTGGGTGGAGACGGAAAAACGGCGAAGCGAAAACCGCCGTCTGCCGATTCAGCCAGACGACTTGCTACGAGTGAGGAGCGTGGGCAACGCGCGGACTCCACGTCGCCCTTGCAGAGGAATCTACACCCCGACCAAATAAAATATGCGTGAACACGTGCTGACTTTTCTGCGACAGCCCACATTCCTTTACGCACAGTTGCGCATGCCGCAAGGCATAAGCGCCACATTGCAGTGCAATGACATCCCCGTATCGGTGCGTGTGCCGTGACATGCACCGAATACGGGAACGTTCGGCCGCGCTCGCCCTCATCTGGGTAACTGGTTCATCGACGCCTCACTTCGTTGATCGCGACCGCGCTTCGCGTTTGGCCTGCAGGCCGTCGGTGCGCGCTACGGCCCGGCTTGCTCAAGCGCCCCCGCTGCGCGCCGATATCGAGCGTTAGCACAAGACATTCCGAGACCCTGGCGCATGGCAGACCAGCCCGAACACCCAAGCCGCCCCCGTGGCGGGCTGCGCCGCCTGTTGCCCTGGGGCGGCACGGACACCGCACGCCCTGCCGCTGCCCTGCCGACGGTGATCAAGGGAGAGCGCAGCGGTCCTGGCATGGCCGCGCACCAGCTGGTGCCCGCCAAGGCCAAGTCCGGCGCACACGATCCGGCCGCTGCCACTGCATTGCTGATACGGCTGTTTTCGCATGCCGCGCATCCGGAGGCGCTGCTGCTCGCGTTCGCCGAAGGCATCGCCAGCCTGCATGGCGAGCTCGGCGACATGGGCGTGCGCCTGAGCGCGGCCTATGCGGCCGGCGACTGGCCCGGCTATGGCCGTGCCTTGCGCCAGCTCATCGACAAATACATCCGCACCATCGACATCGGCGATTCGCTGGCCGAAGGCCGCACGGAGGCCGAGCAGCTGCGCGACCTGCTGCGCCACGCGCTGGGCAATGCGCTGGCCACGCTGTTGCAACGCAGCCCGGAGCTGGCCGAAGAGGCGCAAACGCTGGCCTCGGCGCTGCGCCACTGGCGCCCCGGACACGAGCTGATCACGCTGGAACAACGCCTGCGCGAACTCAGCCACCAGATCGGCCTGCGCGCCGAAGATGCCAGCGAACAACAGAACCTCTTGTTGGGCTTGTTCGACCTATTGCTGGAGAACGTCGGCGAACTCCTCGACGATCGCAGCTGGTTGCAGGGCCAGATCTCGGTGGTGCGGCAACTGATTTCCGGCCCGCTGGACGTCGGTTCCATCGAACAGGCACGTGGCACCCTGCGCGAGGTGACCTACAAGCAGGGCCTGCTCAAGCAGGGCATCGCCGAATCCAAGACCGCCATGCGCGAAATGATGGTGTCCTTCGTCGACCGGCTGGACGGCATGGCCACCAGCACGGGCGAATACCACGACCGCGTGGCCGGGTATTCGCAGGCGATCGGCGAGGCGCGCGGCATTCCCGACCTCAACCGGCTGCTGCAGGATCTGCTGCAGGACACCGCCGGCGTGCAGGCGCAGGCCCTGGCGGCGCGCGACGAACTGCTCGCGGCGCGCCGGCAGGTGGAAGATTCCGAACAGCGCATCGCATCCCTCGAACAGGAGCTCAAGGACGTCGCCGGCCTGGTGCGCGAAGACCAGCTGACCGGCGCGCTCAACCGGCGCGGCTTCGAAGAACTGTTCCAGCGCGAGGCCGTGCGCACCCAGCGCAGTGGCCAGCCCTTGTGCGTGGCGATGCTGGACCTGGACGACTTCCGCCGCCTCAACGAGACCCACGGCCATGCCGGCGGCGACGCGGCGCTGCGCCACACCGTGGAGGTGGCCAAGGCGGTGTTGCGCACCACCGACGCCATCGCCCGCTTCGGCGGCGAGGAATTCGTCCTGCTGCTGCCGGACTCGACCATTTTCGAAGCCAGCGCGGCAGTGATCCGCCTGCAACGCGCCCTGTCGCAGCGCTCGCTGCTGCATGACGACGTGCGCGTGTTTATCAGCTTCAGCGCCGGCGTGGCGCTACGCGGAACCGACGAGACCCAGGACGAGGTCATCCGCCGCGCCGACCGCGCCATGTACGACGCCAAGGCGGCCGGCAAGAACCGGGTGATCAACGCGGATTAGCGGCGACCGGCCGCGAACGCCCGGCGTGCCCGAGCGGTCGCCGCGCAGTGATTCCCGTGCAGGCTTGTCTGGCGGCGCGCATGCATCAATGCGCGGGCTTGGTCCCGCGCAGCTTCTGAAACAGCATCACCGCGCCCAGCACGACGGCACCGGCGACCACGCCAACCAGCATGTTGCCCAGCGCTTCGACCAGCCAGCCCATGCCGCCGGCCGACTTGGCCAGATCCACTACCAGATGATGCAGCGCCGGGACGTTGTGCACCAGGATGCCGCCGCCGACCAGGAACATCGCCAGCGTGCCGGCCACCGACAGGAACTTCATCAACCACGGTGCCGCCACCAGGATGCCGCGACCCAGGGCCGCCAGCGCGGCGCCCTTCTTGGTCAGGTACAGGCCCAGGTCGTCCAGCTTCACGATCGCGGCGACCACGCCGTAGACGCCGATGGTCATCGCCAGCGCAATGGCCACCAGCACCGCCACCTGCTGCCCGAAGGACACCTCCGAGACCACGCCCAGCGAGAGCACGATGATCTCGGCCGAGAGGATGAAATCGGTGCGGATCGCGCCCTTCACCTTGTCCTTTTCCAACGCCACCACGTCCACGTTCTGGTCGGCCAGCGCGCGGGTGCGTTCGGCATGCCGCTGCGCTTCTTCTTCGTCGTTGTGCAGGAACTTGTGCGCCAGCTTTTCCACGCCCTCAAAGCACAGGTAGGCGCCACCGATCATCATCAGCGGCATCACCAACGGGACGTTGTAGCCGCGTCCGCGCAGCCAGGCTTCCAGCGCGCTGATCGCCAAGGCCGCCGGCACCAGGATCATCTTGTTGACCAGCGAGCCCTTGGCCACCGCCCACACCACCGGCAGTTCGCGGTCGGCAGTGACGCCGGTGACCTGCTGCGCGTTGAGCGCCAGATCGTCGCCCAGCACGCCTGCGGTCTTCTTGGCCGCAACCTTGGTCAGGATGGAAACGTCGTCCAGCAGCGTGGCGATGTCGTCGAGCAGGGTGAACAGGCTGGCACCGGCCATGCGCAAGGTCCTTCTAGGGTGGTCGCGAATTCTCGCCGATCCCGCACCCGCGTGGGGTGATGAGCCGCCATTGCGCGGTCGTTGCATGCTGTTGGCGGGGCGATGCAAGCACCGCTATGCCTGCGCTTGCGGCCGTTCGTGCCTGCCCCGGGCAGGCTTGCCTGCGGTGTGCGGGCGGGCGCGGATTCACCACGCGACGACCCGTCGCTGGCCACACTCGCCGCCTGCATGACGCCCCGGAGATGGCCTTGAGTCACAACGACCCGCACCGCGCCCCGGCTGCAAGCCCGGCCGATCATGCCGTGATTGGCGGCATGAGCCGGCGCACGCAGATCCTGCGCTTGCTGTTGCGCTATCGCGGCTCGGGCGTGTTCGCTGGCATGAACCTGGATCCGGCGGCCATCAACGAATACGAAGTGCCCGCAGAAGGCACCCCGGACCAGTTCGTCTCCGACTTGGAATCGCTAGGCCCCACCTTCGTCAAGCTGGGCCAGATGCTGTCCACGCGCCCGGACATCGTGCCGCCGGAGTTCGCCACCGCGCTGGAGCGCATGCAGGAGAACACCAGCTCGGTGCCGGTGGAGCGCATCCGCCAGATCATCGAGGAAGAACTCGGCGTGTCGGTCAACAAGGCCTTCTCGCACTTCGACCCGGTCCCGTTGGGCTGCGCCTCGCTGGCGCAGGTCCACCGCGCTGCGCTGCGCGACGGCACGCCGGTAGCGATCAAGGTGCAGAAGCCCGAAGTGGCCGCGCAGGTCCGTTCGGACCTGGACGTGCTCAAGAGCTTCGCCACCGCCGCCGACCGCCTCACTGGTATCGGGCGGCGGGTGCGCTTTGCCGACTGGCTGGGCGAATTCGGCAAGACCCTGCGCGCCGAGCTCAACTACGAGGACGAAGCCGAAACCTTGGCGCGCTTCGGCAAGCACCTCAAGCCGTTCCCCTTGCTGTGGGTGCCGCAACCGGTGTGGGACCTGAGCAGCCGCAAGGTGTTGACCATGCAGCTGGCCGAAGGCGTGCGCGTGGACAAGATCTCCGGCCTGCGTCGCACCGAACAGCCGATGGACGAGCTGGCCGCGGAACTGGTCAAAGGGTATCTGGACCAGATGTTCGTGCATGGCGAAATCCATGCCGACCCGCATCCGGGCAATCTGCGCGTGCTGCAAGACGGGCGCCTGGCCATCTTCGACCTGGGCATGGTGGCGCATGTGCCGCCGCGGCTGCGCGAGCGCCTGCTCAAGCTGCTGTTTGCCGCGGTCGATGGGCGCGGCGAGGAAGTGGCCGAAGAGACTATTGCGCTGAGCACGCGGCTGGAGGATTACGACGAAGAGCGCTACCAGCGCGAAACCGGGCAGATGATCGCGCGCTATGCAGCGCACGATGCCACCTCCGAAGGCCGGGTGGTGCTGGATCTGGTGCGCATCGCCACCTCGACCGGCCTGCGGACGCCGCCGGAGTTGAGCCTGCTCGGCAAGACCTTGCTGAATCTGGAAGGCGTGTGCCGCGCGTTGTCGCCCACGCTGGACACGCGCCGCATCGTCGAGCGCCATCTGCAGCACGTGATGCGCGCGCGTCTGAAGAAGTCCCTGTCCGCCGCCAACCTCGCCAGCGAGGCGATGGAACTGCAGCATCTGGTGCGCGAAGGACCGCGCCGCATGTCCGAGATCCTGTCGCTGGCTGCGGAAAACCGCCTGCAGATGCGCGTCACCGGGCTGGAAGAATCGCATCTGATGGAAAGCCTGCAGAAGATCGCCAACCGCGTGGCGGCGGGCATCGTCACCGCCGCGCTGATCATGGCGTCGGCGCAGATGATGCGCATCGAAACCGGTTTGAAGCTGTGGGGCTACCCGGCCATTGCCATGGTGCTGTTCCTGCTCGGGGTCGTGCTGGGGCTGGGCATCGTGGTCAGTGCGCTGCTGTTCGACCGCCGCGTACGTGCGCGCGAAGAGCGCGGGCACCGCTAGCGCTGCGCTCGATCATCTCGCAAGCATCCTGCTGCATGCCAGTCCTGAGTCGTGCTGCACGGCTGCCGTTACTCGTGCTGCATAACCTGCAAGGATGGAGCGCATTGCCGGCCTGACCTGCCTGAAACGGGTGATACCCGGGTGAACCACACGTCTCGGCAGCCACCTGCAACAAGCCCTCTCCCGCGGGAGACGGGTTGGGGTGAGGGTCCAGGGCAGTGCCATGCACTCACGTTGCGCCGAAGCACCAAGCGTCCTCGCACCATCGCCGGCCATACGACCAGCAGCCAGGTGCAGGCGGGCTCTTACGGTGATGCAGACCACGCCAGCGCCTGCACCATCGCCCTTTCACGCAGCGTGCGTGCGTTCGGAATGCCCAGCAATAATGCGATGCACACAGCGAATGCACGTCCTACGTGAGCGCATCAGCCAAGGAAGCGGCTGGCCCATCTCGGCTTCAACAAACATTTCAGTCAGCTTGCGCGCGGCATAGTCGGTCATCCGGGTGTCACATTGCAGGTGGCGCACAGGACATGGCGAGCAAAGCGTGAGGTACGCGCTCGCGTCATTCCCCCACGGACGCTGCGCATGCATTGGATGTTGTTGGTTTCGTTGTTGCTCTTGTTGTGGCTGTTGGTCGCCTCGCCGCGTCTGGCGTGGCTCAAGGCTGGCCTGCTGTCGCTCTTTCTGCTGCTGCTCAGCGCCTGGGGATTGGTCGACCGGCTCAGTGGCGACGGTATCAATGCAGCCACGCTGTATCACCTGCGCGCCGACATGGACGGCGCTGGCGTCAGCGACTTTTCCGGCTATATCGCGGTGTTCGTTGGCATGCTGTTGCTCTCGCTGAGCCCGCTGTTGTTGGTGCGGGTACGACGCTTCCAGCGTCCGCGTGGTGGCGGCGCCGTGTTCGCGGGCTTCGTGGGCATGTTGTTGGTCGGCATCGCCGCAAGCCCGCTGTATCGCGATGGCAAGCGCCTGTATTACCAGCTGCGCCCGGTCGATTACGCCACCGTGGTGCCGGAATACCAGGTGCCGCAGCAACCGCTACACAAGCGCAAGAACATCGTCTGGATCTATGGCGAAAGCCTGGAGCGCACCTACTTCGACGAACAGGTGTTTCCGGGCCTGATGCCCAATCTGCGTGCGCTTGCGACCGAAGCGGTGGACGTGCGCAATCTCGCCTCCACCGAAGGCAGCGGTTGGACCATCGCCGGCATGGTCGCCTCGATGTGCGGCGTGCCGCTCACCACCGCGCCGGGCGATGAAAACAGCATGGACCGCATGGGTATGTTCCTGCCCGAAGCGCGCTGCCTGGGCGATTACCTCAAGGATCAGGGCTACCGTAATCATTACGTGGGCGGCGCCGATGCCAGCTTCGCCGGCAAGGGCCGTTTCCTGTCCAGCCATGGCTTCGACGTGTTGCATGACGTGCACTATTTCCACGACCGGGGGGTCGCGCCCAAGCATTTTTCCGCATGGGGCGTACATGACGATGTCCTGCTGGACGATGCCTGGGAAACTTTCCAGACGCTGTCGCGTGCCGGCCAACCCTTCATGCTGACCACGCTGACCATGGACACCCACCATCCGGCCGGCCACCTGCCACTGGCGTGCAAGGGCCAGCAATACGACAGCGCACTGGGCGATATCGGCTTGCTGCATGCGATCAAATGCAGCGACCGCTTGATCGGCGAACTGGTCGCGCGCATCCGCAACAGCCGGTATGGCAACAACACCCTCATCGTCATCGCCTCCGATCATCTGGCCATGCCCAACGACCTGAGCGAGGTGCTGGCCAAGCAGAAGCGCGAGAACCTGCTGCTGTTCCTGGGCGGCGGTATCGCGCCGCAACAGATCGTCACGCGCGCCGGCAGCACGCTCGATTCGGGCGCAACGCTGCTGCAGTTGCTGGAACCGGGCATGCGCACGCTGGGCTTCGGCCGCTCGTTGCTGGCCAGCGATGCTCCGCCCAGTGCCAGCGTGGCCGCCAGCCGCGACAGCGGCAAGGACTATCCACGCTATCTGGCCTACGCGCGCACGCTGTGGACCGGACGCAGTACGCGCATGCTGCGCATCAATGGCAATGGCGATGTGGTGGCTGGCGTGCAACAGGTACGCCCACCGGTGCTGCTGGAATACGACAAGGACACCAACCTGAAAACCGTGTACCTGGAAAACACCTCGCGTCAGTTCGACCGCACGCATTCCAAGGGCACGCTGGCCTATGTGGACCGCTGCACTGCGTTCGAGGACGGCTCGGCCGATGGCGACTGGTGCGCACTGGTGGTGGACCGCCACCAGAGCATGAAGCTGTATCGCGACCCGGATCTCACCCGCGGCATCGCCGTCGACGCGCCGCTGGAAGCCACCCAGCAGGGCCCGCGTCCGCGCGTACGTCAGCCCATCATGCTCACCCAGGCAGCGCGCAAGACCGCTGCCGGCCGCTACATGCTCGAGCTCTACGCCAAGCGCCGGCCCACGCGCGCGTTCTGGGTGGAAGCGGTGTCCTCCGAACGCAAGGTCGTGCTGGCCCAGCAATGGGTCGTGCCCGACGCCGCCGGGCGCATCCGCATGCCGGTGGGCCTGGAACATGCGGTGGACGACCTGGAGATCCGTGCCTGGCTGGATTACACCGAAGACGTCAGCGTGGACGACCTGGCCCTGGTCAAGGACATCCCGGTGGCAGACCGCTCCTTATGTGCCCGCCTACGTCCATCGAGAGTCGGGCCTGGTTGCGCAATGGGCACACCGATCGCCTCGCCGCTGCGCGGCCCTCGCCGACCTCGCCGGCTCAGTCATCCGATGCAGGCGCGCCGTCTCCCGCATCGCGCGCCACGGCGGCACCCGCACGACTGAAGCGGATCTCCTGTGGCGACTGCAACGCAATGCCCACCGTCGCCATGCGCTGCAGCAGCGCGAAGAACAACTGGCTGCGCACGCCATACGAATCGCGCGGGCTGCTCACGTAGGCGAACGAATTGAAGTTGACGTGACCGCCGGCCAGCGAATCGATGAACACCGACGGCGCCGGTTCGGCCAACACCTTCTCGTGTTCGGCGAACAAGGCCAGCAACATGTCGCGCACCTTGGCCACGTCGGTTTCCAGCGGCACCGAGAACTGCAACTGCACTCGGCCCATCGGATTGGACAGCGTCATGTTGCGCACGCTCTTGGTGATCAGCTCCGAGTTGGGCACGATCAACGTGGAGCGGTCGCCCACCTGGATTTCGGTGGCTCGCACGCTGATCTTTCGCACGTCGCCTTCCTGATCGCCGATACGCACCCAGTCGCCGATCTTCACCGGCCGCTCGGCCAGCAAGATCAGCCCCGACACGAAGTTCTGCGTAATCGCCTGCAGACCAAAACCGATACCCACCGACAGTGCGCTCAACACCAGCGCCAATCGCTTCAAATCCAGACCCAGCGCCGTGAGCCCCCACACCACCACGATCAACCAGCCCAGATAACGCGCCACCGTGCTGATCGAATTTCGCGCTCCCGCATCCAGTTCGGTCTTGGGCAGATAGGTGTTGAGCAGCCACTTCTGCACGACATGGACCAAGCCCATGCCCAGCAGGAACACGCACAGCGCCCTGGCCACGTCGCCGGGCGTGATGACAAGTTCCTTACCAATTGCAATGCCGTGCGAAACGTTTTCCAACCAGCCGGTCACTGCGGCGAGGTTGGCGCCGTAGGGCGTCACCAATGCGGCAATGCCCAGCAACACCAGCAGCACGCGTACTGCCGCAGAGATCAGTAAGCCCACCTGCACCAACCGCCCGTTGCCAGCATTCAGTGCATGCGACAGCGCACGGCTGAAACGGCTCTCCGGCTTGAACACCCAGGTCGTCAGGTCGTCGGCAAACATCACCAGTAGCGCGAGCACGCTGCATACCAGGGTGATCCAGATGATCTGCTGCTCGACGAACAGTGCCAGATTGATGTAGCCGAACAAGGCAGCCACCAACGCGAAGATCACCGCCAGATGGCCCAGCAGACGGATCAGCACGATGTAACCGCCGCCACGCGACACCACCGGTGGCGGTGCGCTGCTGTCCGCATCGGCCACACCCACGTTTGCGGCATGCGCGCGCAACGAAAGGGTCAGGCCAGCCAGTGCCGATAGGATCAACCCCGCATACAACAGCGCCGCAACCGCATCGGTAGCGATGGTCAATGCGCCGCTGCTGCGCGCCACGTCGTTGATTCTGATCGCCATACCGCTGAACCAGCTCACCGCGGCCGTGGCAAGACAATGCACGCGCAAACGATCGACAGTGGCATCGTCCAACGGGAACAGACGCCAGGTGGGCTGGTGCTTCATCAACAGGCTGGCGCTGAGCGAACCGACGAAGGCCGCCACGCAACTGATCACCACAAATGCACTCAGCAGTTGCTCCAGATCGGTCGGCAGCTCACTCAGTGCGCGGATGCTCTCGGCCAGCGCCCATGCCGCCATGCCCAGCGTCAGGGTGCCCACCAACAAAAACCACAGTGCAAGGCCGGAGCGCCGCAAGCGGCCACCGGGCGCACGCGAGGCTGCATACCGCCGCCCCAGATGACGCAGGAAGATGCGCAACGGAAATGCCAGCATCAATGCCGCCAGCGTCCCGATCACCAGACCGGCAATACCGTTGGTCGCCATGCCGGTGCGCACCGCCTGTACGGCCTTGTCGGACAGCGCTTGCAGGCGCGTGCGATCGTCGGGCCATTCCTGCGCGATCTCATTCCACAGCGCAGGCGACAGGGGCGAGGCAGCGCGCGCGGAGAGCTTCTCGCTGAAGCGCTGGGCGCGCTCGCCTTCGAGCCGGTCGGCGAGATCCTTGGCATCCAGTGCCAGCAAGTTCGCCCGCTTGAGCTCGGCATCCAGGCCGTTGCGCTCGCGCGTGAGCGCGCGGCGTTGGTCGCGTAGATCTGGTGGGTCGGTCTTCTGCTCTTCGCCAAGCCCGGCCAGCCGGACAGACAGCTCCTTCAACGGAGGCTCCAGCGCGCGCGCCAGGTCCTGGGCCTGGCGCTGCGCGCCGGTGACATCGTCGGCCAGCTTGCGCAACTGGTCGGTGTCGGATTTTTCCATCCCCGCTTCGGCCTGGGTCAGCACCTTTTGCATGCTGTCCAGTTGGGTCTGCGCGGTCTCCAGCACCGTGTCCTCGTCCTGGGCCACAGCCGTGCCACTACAGACCATCCACAGCGCGGCAAGCAACAACAGACGCCGCAATAGGCCCTGGCGGGCACCATAGGTAAATCGGAATTCGGACACAGGCAGGCATCGAACAGGCGCGGGCACCCGCGGGTGCCGGCATCTTAAGGCACCGCCCTTGATCGAGCCGATCGCCGGCGCCATTGATTCAGCCGCGGCAGGTCTGCGTCTGCCGCCCGACTGGACGATCTCGCTGCACCGCTGCGATGACGGAGAGGGACCCTGCTAGGGCATGAATGGGCATCCCGCACTGTCACTTTGCGACAACACGCCGCTGACGCAGAATCGAGTCACAGCTGCGGCAGACGCAGCGGATGACCGCGAAGGAGATCCTCTATGCAGATTCAGATCCAGACCGACAAGCACGTGCCGCACGATCCGTCCGTTGTGGCGCATGTCGAAAAGACCTGCACCGCCCAGCTGGCGCATTTCGCCAACGACATCACCCGTGTGGAAGTGCATTTGCGTGATGAGAACGGCCAGCGCGGCGGCGCGGCGGATCGAACCTGCAGCATCGAGGCGCACGTCGCCGGCCTGCCGCCGATCGCGGCCACCAACAGCGCCGAAACGACGGCCTCTGCCGTGACCGGAGCTGCGCGCAAGCTGCGCACTGCCATCGAACATGCACGCGGCAAGCAGCACTCCAAGGCCACCGCCGCGCCGCCGGACATGCTCTGATCTGGAGGTTGGCTTATTACCTGAGCTGCTGCCAACCGTTGCAGCATTGGCATCGCGGCACGCCACCTAGCGATGCGCGAAGCGCTCCTCAAAACGCTGTAACCCTTGAACGCCATTCGGCCCGTCGCACTCACCCTGCGGCGGGCCGACTGCTTTGAATCTACTGATGCTTGCGAAACGTCAGACCTTCGGATGCCGGTCAACTCAAGGTGCGTCAACTGCATTTGCAACCTTCCAAAAATAGCCAACTGCTGCCCCTTTATTCCGTGATCTCAGCAAGGCATCGCTCGACAGCAGCCTAGCCACGGACCGACGCATTCACTCGATTCACCGCACTCAATCAGGCTCGACCCGGTCCGCAGGATTAGGCAGGAGGTACCTTGCTTGCGAGTAAGGATATGGGCAGCAAGCAGATAGATCGCAGCGGTGGTAGGAAAACGCGGCCAAGGCAGCTGCCTGGCACCTTGGTGCGGTTGCACCTTGTTGGCTTCGCGGACTTGGTGCTCGGAGATGCTGTCGCCTGCTCTACGGCCACACCACGCGCCCTGGGCGATCGCTCACGCAATCTACCCCCACCGTTGCGGCATCGCTCCGTACGTGCACCAATGTCTACTACAACCCATGTCGCAGCGCTGCCGGTACGCGCGCACCCGTCTTTGCCCGCGCAAAGACCGCCGCAGCAGAAAACATAATTGACCCGCACGTACGAATTGATTGTTCGGATCTGGAATGATCGCTTCGCCAAGCACGCGTCGAGATTCCGTGGATTTATGCGAATTTTAAGTTCGCCGGAAACTGATGACACATACCGCGCAGGGTTGCCGTGGATAGCAGGAACGCCTTGGCGCTGCGAGTGCGAGCGAAGAAGTCACGCTCCAGTTGCACGGGCAGCTGAGCGCAGCATATGCACCATGCCGGGTCGGCGTGCCACACATCACGCTTGATTCTCCGGTCGACGCGTCCGACTGCCAAGGGCGATCCCGACGCTGCAATCACGACGCTCGCCACCACGCCCGTCTTGCTGCGGGACCCATCGTCCGGCGCCATCGATCAATCACCCTGCACGCCTGGACGAAGCGTGCCGATACCCCATCAATGCGAGGACATGCCGTGATGAAGATCCCTTCAGCCAGTACCTCCCAGCAATCGCAAGCGACAAGTGGCGACGTCGTGATCGAGATGCCGGCACAACGAGGCAGCGATACATCGACGCACGAGATCGGGTCTCCTCTCTCCGGCCTGCCGTCCAGACCTTCGGCACGACGCAATAGCACGGGAAGCGACAGCGAGTATGAAACCGCCAGCGACGCAGACCTACCGTCCCAAGGCAGTCCGCAGCTGCATGCTTCGCTGCGTAGGGAACAGAGCGGTAGCGAGCGATTCTATGACGCTGAAGACTCTTTCGAACCATCAGCCCCGCCGTCGCTTGGCACCGAATACGCTGCACAACACGGTTCCCAAGCGCAGGCATCCACCTCGGCGACGGCCGCTGCGCGCTTGGGCACGCTGGCTGCGTCAGTCGGGGCAGGTGCAACACATGGAGTCACGACCCTCCTTGGACCCACCGCGACAGAGGTCGCCGCTGCGGCGCGCGGTGTCCTGCCGATCAGCTTCGACAAACAATACTTGGGCGCTGCGCTGGGACATCTCGTGCACCAGACCACCTCCGTGGGCCCGACCACGTTCGTGCGCTAGTTGATCGGCGAAGCGCTGTTTGCCGCGTTTCGCCAGCTCCCACCCGAAGCGGTCGTCGCCATGCAGGCAGTGTCGGGCACGCTGCATCTGGCGCTGCATACGCTGCGGCGCAACCGCGAGAACCGCAATCCCGACGCCGCTGCCCGAGGCTTCCACAACCTGAATCTTGAACAATGGGAAGCGCTGTCCGAGGACGAGCGCCATCACAAGAGAGTAGAACAGCAGCACTATTCGGATCTGGTGACCCGGCTCGCGCTGGCCGGCATCTTGAGCAATATCGCCATCGGCGCTGCGGGCAAGGCTTCTGGCCGACCTGAGATGGCGGCCAGACTGCTGGCCAGTGAGCTCAAGGTCGCCCCTTATGCGGCGGCCCGTGACGCCATCCAGGCGACATTCCGCATGGTGGGAATGCGGGCACCAACCAACGGTGGCGTCAGCGATCCCCACGTCACCAGTGCAGGCAGGTTTTACGGCATGGCCAACGTCCTGACCAACCTGGCATCCAATGAGCTGGAGGCACCAGACTTTGCATCGGCCAGGCAGCGCTGGGCAGGACTGATGTCGCCCTTCAACATGGGAGAGGCGACCAGGGTCGTCTTTCAGCAAGCGGCGGTGAACGCGGCCTTGAATGTCGGTCTGGAGACAGCCGACTGGCTCAATGTCACCCAACACGAAGCAGACGAAGCCGGGACGCAGCAGATCTGGGAACCAAGCTGGAAGGCCAAGCGCGAAGACTATGAGCGGGTCATGGATCATTCTGTGGCGCGCACGGCCGCCATCAATTCCAACATCGCATTTGGTACAGCAGTCAACATGATTGGCCACTGGCTCGGTTTGTCGCCGGCACGCAGCGCATTGCTCTCCAATACGTTGGCGGGCATGGCCGCCGGCATGCAGTACAAGGTCATTGCCGGCACCTGGCAGGCTGCAGCGGCAGTTCGCGAAGCCGAGGCCGCTCGCATGCGAACTGAGTGAGCGCGACCGTGCGTCGCGCCGGCTATCGCGCAGCCATCGGCGAGTGCAAGCACATGGTGGTCGCACACGCACTGACGGCTTACCCGCAGTGCGTGTGCGACAGCTGTTGGCGGCTCCATGCGCAGCCTCCAGCAAGTGCTAAAAACCGACCGGCAGCGGCGTACAGCGGGAATCGATCGAGAGCTAGGCTGCGCATGCCAATTCTCAGCTCAGGTCTCGGCTAGCTGGTCTTTGCACAGCGGGTATCCAGCCGCGCTACGCACATTGTCGACACATGATGACGGATGCTGCTATGGCGATGATCATTTCAGTCACCGTATGCGCAGTAACTAAAACATACGCGCTATTGTCCGCAGATAATTCCGTCGCGGCGCTCCGCCGCTTTGTACAGTCCTACGCCATCCCACCAGGGAATTCCTGCGCAAATCCGGCTACACCTACGCCCTCCTGCAGTGGCGCACGCGCTATTAATCAATCACGCCGCGACTTAGCAGAATCGAATGGATGGCATGCGCATACTTATCGCGCTCACCTGGGGTTTCGGAATGGTAGGCCCCTACCGCGGCCCAGGTGTTTCCGTACTTGTTGGTCATTTCGCGCAAGCGCCATGCCGCGACATACACACTGATGCACGGATGCATCAACGCATCCCTGGAGATTCCATAGCTGGATAATCGCCGCAGGTGGATGGAGTTGATCTGCATCTTTCCATAATCCACCGTGCCGTTGTTGTTGCGATGGATCGCGTCGGCACGACCGCGCGATTCCTGCCAGGCAATGGCACGCAGCACCCAAGGGTTCACGTGCTGATATCCGGCAGCCTCTTCAAAGCAATCCGCGCGTGCGAACGGCGATGCGCACGCCAATACCGCTGCAAATAGAACGCGCTGTGACCCGGCGCCTGCTCGACGACCACATCCGGACCTTCTCGCGCGCATGTGTCGCTTTGGTAAAGGCCCGGGCGCGGACTCAAACTGGAAATTGGATACTTTATCGACATGCCGGTAGACGATCGTTGAACCGATCATTTGTCGTTACCTCGATTTCGGTTGAATACAGGTCTCCAGGTGAGTAGAGCGCCGGCATACAACGACCCACGGCGCTCGACGGCGGCAACATAACGCCACCTGTACATGATTTACTCGAAACCGACGAAACACTTAACATGCAAGCGAAAAAACGCCAACTGACGACGACTTCTGGATTTGCGCTCGCTGCGAAATCATTTTGTCGTTTATTTCCTTCGCACGCACAAGCGCAATTTCGCAAACTCTCTGGCGACGATCGATTGCCGCTTCTACTGTTCCGTCGGGGCGTAAAACACGCCCGGCAACGGCCGTTGCGCAAGCATGGCCGTTGAGCGAAACCAAACCCCAGTTAATCAGAGAGGAATCGTCATGGTTAATTCTTTGAACACAGCGGCGCAGACCGGCTTCAACTCGTCCTTCTTCCAGGTTGGCTCGAACCAGGGCCCGCAATCTTATTGGAGCCGGGGCAACCAAACCAATCAGTGCAACCAGGGCATCTCGGAAAAGCAGCTCGACCAGTTGCTGACACAGCTCATTATTGCCCTGCTGCAGCAGAGCAATAATGCCCAGCAAGCTGGGCAGTCCAATGGCTCCCCGTCGCAGTACACGCAGATGCTGATGAATATCGTCGGAGACATTCTGCAGGCACAGAATGGTGGTGGCTTCGGCGGCGGGGCCGGCGGTGACTTTGGTGGCGGCCTCGGCGTCAGCCTTGCGAGCGACACCGGATCGATGCAGTAACGAACTGTTGGTCGCCCCTACCGGCCACGACCTGCAGGCTGCCGCCTCATGCGTCAGCCTGCAGGCACCACTCTTGCTGTAACCGCGAGCCTTCGCCACCCACATCGGCACGCGCTTGTCTCTTTTGCGCCGCAAGTGCCTGACATACGGCCATCGGCATGCGAGCAGGGCCGTTCCGGCTTCAACGCGGCACGCGATCACCAGATTCTTGTTCCAGACACGCCTTCTCCAGTGGGCTTTCGCTGCTGGCGTGACGTTGGTTGAACGTTCAATCGCACGCCATCGTCGCTCGACTAGAGCCTCCATACCTTCGCACCGGCCATGCACACTGCTGCCGGCCCAGGCATGTCGCTGCAATCGGGCGCAATCGCTGCCAGTCAAGAGCGTAGACGCCGCTCTGCCCTCGTGCCGTCTAGCGCAGATGCCGAGCTGACTGGCAGGATCTTGTCTTGCGCAGGCGAGAAGCCTGCCAGGTGATCGCCCAGGCAGGCTTGGGCATCGCATCAGAACCAACATGTGCGAGTGACACATGCTGATTCCAGGCAACACCGATGCCCATCCAGGTGGCGGTCTCAGGCGCCCTGGGTCGATACCCATCCGCACCAATCACTTGGCCCGCCTGATGATCCCTCAAACAATTCCTGCAGGATTCGGCCGATGGCATGCGCCCAATGTCAGGCCATCACAGCGAACCTCTGATCGCCCACCGATGGTTGTTCGCGAACCATCAGGGCGACACCACGTGCGGGGTCAGCAGAAACAGCCGTTGCATGCGGGACCCGCTTTTTTGCCGGTGTTTGAACAGGTTACCGAGCAACGGAATCTTCGACAGACCCGGCACCGCATTCAGATCGGTCTCGTCGGCATCGTAGGCGTAGCCTGCAATCAGCAGGCTTTGGCCTTCATTGACGAAAGCCTGGGTCGTGATCTCGCTGGAGGTAATGACCGGAATGCCGTCCACGGTGTTGGATCCAAGCTGGCCATCCTCGATACGCACATCCAGACGCATCTGACCGTTCGGCGAGCCTGGCACCACGCTGGGCAATACCCGCAACGACACCCCGGCGGAGAGGTTGTAGAGATCTGCCGATGCGTATCCGCTGACCCGGACGAATGCCTGTTGCTTGTGGTCCATGACCGCCTCGACGTTGTCCAGCGTCGCCACCTGGGGCGAAGACACGATCTTGGCCTTGTTGGTCGTCTCCAACGCCGACACGCGCGTCATCAGGTAGCGTCCGGCGTCTCCCAGCACGGCCGTCAAAGTGCCCCCAGCCGGGGTGGTCGCGCCATCGGTGGCAGCGCCGCTCAATGCGCCGTTGAAGCCCAACTGGCTGCCACTGCCGTTGCCGGTCTGTATGTCCGTGTGCTGGCTGTGGAAGCGCCAGTCGACACCGAGATCCTGCATGGCGCCATCGCGGATCTCGATGATGGTGGCATCGATCTGCAGCAACTTGGGCCGATTGTCCAACTGTTGGATCAGGGTGCCATAGCTCTGCATCCGCTCGGGCCGATCGCGGATCAGGATGGCATTGGTACGCGGGTCGGCTTCGATCACCGGCGCATCGGAGGCCAGCTCTGCTCCACCACCGACGCCGATGGGAGTGGATTCATCGCGCCGTCCCTTACTGAGTTCCGGCCAGACGCTGGCGGGCGACCCCGCAGCCGCAGCAGCTCCGCTACCGGGTAGCGGCGGGCTGACCGGCACGCGATCGGACGACGAGGCGCCGCCGAACCAGGACGAAGGCAGCCCGAGGATGCCGCTGGCTCCGCCGCCTTGACCCTGTGCCGCATTGCCGAATGTGTTGGAGGACCCACCGCCGATCGGCTGTACCCGGCCAAAGTTGGCGCTAGGCCCCGCTATCGCCGCGACCGGCGCGCCGCGTGCGCCGTACATGCTGCGCAACAGGCTGGCCATGCCTGGAATCTGCACATCCTGACCGCCGATGCGCGTCGTGTGGTCGGCCGCTTGCGCGTAATGCAGCTGAAACACCTGCACTTCGGTGGCATCGCGCTGACGCGCGCCCTGCTCGACCTGCTTGGCAATGGCCGAAACGGTATCCACATACCCTGGCGGTCCGGAGACCACCGCCACATGCGCGGCCTCGTCGTAACGCACCGGAAAGCGCGGATCGTCCAGGCGCATGCGCGCAAGTGCGTCGCGCAGCGACTTCGTCGATGCAGTCCCCAGGCTCAAGGTCGCGCTCTTGGATTCGTTCGCACCCCAGATCCTGAGCACGGCGCCGTCGTAGTACCAGACAAAGCCGTAGGTGGCCGCCAGGTCGTCGAGGAATTTCTGTGGAGATGTTTCAAATTTCCCGCTCAGCGTGCCGGTCACCTCCGGCGAGATCCAGGTGGCGATGGACTGGCTGGCGGATAAATCGCGCAGCACCTCCTTGAGATCCTTGTTGTCGGCGACGTATTTGAACGTGCGCGAATGCCACGGGACCTGGGCGGCGTCGGCATGTGGCGACAGCAGCGGCAGCAGGCTGAGCATCAGGACGGCGGCCATTGGAGCACGTCGGCGGTGGGCGGTGGTACAGGCAGGAGCCATGGCGTTCCCTCTGCTAGGCAAGTGAAAAAGTCGGTAACGACCAGTGTAGGAAGTGCAAAGCCGGGAATGTCTCAATAAAGATCAGTGCCTCGCGCCTCCCTTACCACCGACGTTGGCGGCATCGTGCAATTGCTGCTGGAAATGCAGGAACCCAAGTGCTTCGCCAAATTGCGCGACGAAGACGCTGGTCAGCAAGGCGAGCAGCAATAACGCTAGCACCCCGCGGATTGGCTGACTCAGGTTCGACGGTTCGAGTTTGTCGGCCGCTCGCGCCACCAGGCCGATCGCAAGATCCACCAGCACAAGCACCAGCATCACCGGTGCGGACAGCTTGACGACGGCGGTCATCATGCTGTCCGATTGCTGGATCACGAACGATTCGGCAACCGACCCCATGTTCGGCCCAAGCTGGGTCAGCGGCCACCAGCGAAACGATTCGAATAACGCTCCCAGCAATAGCAACATGCCGCCCAATGCGTAGAACGACACGATGGCCAGTTGCAGCAGCACCGTAGACACCGGCGTGCTTTGCTGGCCGCTGAGCGGATTGGTCATCTGCACATTGTTGTAGCCGGCAAGGTCGTCGATCAGCAGGCCAACGCTCTCGGCGATCCAGAACACCGTCGATGCTGCGAACCCGATCAGCAGACCGATGAAGGCCTCCTTGAACACCACCCCGACCAGGCCGACCGTCTGGATCTTCGCCAGCGCATCGGCCGGTTGCCCATAGGCGATGAACGAGCTCAGGACGTAGATCACGCCGTTGCGTGCAATCCCGGGAAGACTGTCCTGCGCCGTTGCCGGTAGCACGATGAACATCACGAACACACGCACCCCGCACAGTGCCAGCAGGGCCAATAGCGACACGCCCTGCGAGGAAATGGCCAGCAAGGCATCGGTGGCGTCGTTCATCGCGCGCCCCTCTGCGTGGCGCGGTGCGAACGCAGCGCGACCAGTGCCTCGACTGCGTCTTCCTCTTCTGCTGCGTCGCGTTGCGCCTGTCGGGCGCGGCGCGCACTGGCGGCTTTGTCTGCGTATACCTGCGCCTGTGCCTGCAGCTTGCTCAGTGCCTGCTGCACGGACGCCAGTTCGTCGCGGGCGCTCTGCAACGACTGATCCGCCGCTGCCTGCGCCTGCTCCGCAGCGCGACAGGCCTCGACCAGCACGGTGCGAAAGCGTTCATGCTGGAGGATCGTATCAACGTCGATCGACGCCCCCACACCTGCCTTGTCCATCAGTGCGGCATCGCAATCGGCCAAGCGTGTGGTGCAAGCCTCTGCTTCCTGTCTGCACCTGGCAAGTTCGCGGTCGCAGTGTTCCAACGCACGCCTGCACTCGCTCAGGCGTTCCTGCATGCGCTCGCTGCGGCGCACCTTGAGCTGATGCAGCACCGACCAGGTGTGGGCAGGCTCACGCATCGTCGGTCACGCTGGCCAGCTGTTCCAGCGTACTTTCGTACGCACTGAGCTGGTCGGTCGGTTGGCTGAGAAAGTCGCGGATCGCATCGATCCTATCGATCGCCTCGTCGGCAACGGCGTCGCTCCCCTCGCGGTATTCGCCCACCTGCACCAGCGTTTCCACTTCGTTGTACTTGGCGAGCAGGCGCCGCAACCGGCCGGCGGCCTGGGAGTGGTCTGATGGGACGATCTGGCTCATCACCCGGCTCAGGCTGGCCAACACGTCGATCGCCGGATACTGGTTCTTGGCCGCGATCTCGCGAGAGAGAATCAAGTGCCCATCGAGGATGCCGCGCACTTCTTCGGCGATCGGATCGCTGCCGGTCTCGTCCTCGGCCAGCACGGTGTAGAACGCGGTGATCGAGCCGCTCTCGCCCATGCCCGCGCGTTCGAGCAGGCGCGGCAACTCGGCGAACACCGATGGCGGAAAGCCCCGGCGTGTGGGCGGCTCGCCGGCGGCCAGACCGATCTCGCGTTGCGCACGGGCAAAGCGCGTCAGCGAGTCCATCATCAGCAGGACGCGCAGGCCACGATCCCGGAAATACTCGGCGATGGCGGTGCCGACATAGGCGGCCTTGGCGCGCTCGATCGACGAACGATCCGAGGTTGCACAGACCACCACGCTGCGCGCCAGTCCATCTTCGCCAAGAATCAGCTCGATGAACTCGCGCACCTCGCGCCCACGCTCGCCGATCAGCACGATCACGTTGACATCGCACTGCGTGCCGCGCGCGAACATTGCCATCAAGGTGCTCTTGCCGACGCCGGCTGCGGCGAAGATGCCCATGCGCTGGCCCTCGCCCAGCGTCATCAGGCCATCCACGATCCGCACGCCGGTCGGCATGGGGTGTTCAATCAGCCGCCGACGCATCGGGTCCGGTGCCTGCGCCTGGATCGGTACCCAGGTGTCGCAGGCGATGGCTCCCTGCCCGTCCGACGGCTCGCCCAGGCCATCGAGGACGCGCCCCAGCAAGGCCGGTCCGACCGGCACCGCCAACGGGCGGCCCAATCCGATCACGCGCGTCTCGCGCGATAGCCCGATCAGCTCGCCGAACGGCGCCAGCAACGCCAGATCGCGACTGAAGCCCACCACCTCGGCCCGCTGCAACACGCTGCCATCGCGCTGGCGCAACTCGCACACCTCGCCCAGGCTGACCTGCACGCCGGCCACCTTGAGCATGGTGCCGACGACTTCGACCACCTTGCCGTAGCGACGACCGAACGCGAGCGTGGCCAGCTCGCGCTCGAGCGTTGTCTCCAGCAGGGGCGTCTCAGCCAGCATCCGCGAGCTCCTCCGGTGCAGCCAATACACGACGAATGACGCGCCGCAGACTGCGCAGCTGATCGCGCAGATCGGTCTCGAACACGCCCGTGTCCCATTCGCACACGCAGGCGCCTACGGCCAGGTCGGCATCGCCGCACAGCTCTATTTGCAGGGTCCAGCCCGCCTCGGTGGCGGCCGCGTCGAAGGCGCGCCGCGCAGCGTCCACTGCGTCGGGGTGCACGCTGACGCGCAGGGCCTTGGCCTCGTCCAGGGCACCTTCCAGCGCCTGCGCCGCACGCGCATACAGCGCCGCAGGGTCGTGTCCGAGGATGATGTGTTCGCAGGTGCGCGCCACAATCTCGGCCAGGCGCTCACGTGCCCGCTGCGCGGCCGTTTCGGCGGCAAAGGCATGGCGCAGGCCGGATTCGTTCCACTCATCAAGCTGGCGTCGCAGACCGGCTGCATATCCCAGGCGTGCGCTGCGCTCGGCCTTTTGGCGCGCATCCTCAAGGATCGCTTCGGCCTGCTGCTTGGCCTCGTCGATCAGCGTCTGTGCCCGTGTCTGCGCCTGGCTCAGGGCCTGCTCGCAGCGTGCGTGCACCTCGGCAGTGGCAGCATCCAGCGTCAACACCGAGGCCAGCGCCTCGCGCGGAATGACATCGCACTCCAGGCCGATCGCATCGGGCGTTGACCTCAACCACAGACGCATGACGCCTCCGGCATCAGGGTGGGAAGCGCACTCAGGAAGGCATCGCTCGCCCCGTCTGCTGCGACGGTGGCCACCTGCGCGGCGTCCAACGGCAAGGACAGCGCCAGCAGCTTGGCAACAACCGGATTGGACCAGACGCCATCGGCCTGCATCCGACGCCACCCGTCGCCGACCCACGCTGCCTGATCGGCATCGCGTGGCAACAAGGGCACGGGTAGGCCGGCGGACGCGTTCTGGCGCACATGCTCAAGCACGGCCGGCCCCACACACTGTTCGAGCCAGTCCAGACGTTCGCGCTCGATACAACGACGCACGGCCAATCCGCGCGAAAACAGTGCCCGCGCGATCAGGACCTGGGCCAACTGCGCGGGCGTCAGTAGGGCGAGTTGGTTCGCCTGCAGGCCGAGTGCAGACAGCGATACTCCCGACCACCCCGACCACGCCTGGATTACCCGCTTACGGCAGTACACGGGCGCCACTGCCCAGCCCGACGCTGCCACCGGGCCAAGCCAATGCGCCACCCGTGCGGGGTCCAGCGATTCGGCCAGATGCGCCAACGCGTCCGTCCAACGCTGAACACATCGTGCTGCAGTGTCGATCCGCGTGTTGTCCATCCCGTGCTTACCCGGCTTTGCCTTTCGTCAACTCGCGCAGGCGTTGCCAGCCGCCCCAACGGCCCGCCTGCGGGTTTGGCCACCGATACAGCGCCGCCGCAACCGCCAGACCCAACGCCAACGCACATCCGGCCAACCACGGCCACGGTGAAGATTTCGGCGGTGCCGATACGGTGAACTGCGCATCGCTCTCCGCTCCACCCGGCACCAGCGTCACACTGACGTTTTCGTAGGTGAGTCCTTCCACGCTGTGCATGACCATTGTCTTGATGTTGGGCACCAGGCTGGTCAAGTCGCTACCGACACGGAACTTGATGAACACCGCAGCGCTGGACGGTTTGACCGAGGTCGAAAGCGGGTCGTTGTTGGGCAGCACGATTTCCACATCGGCCGAGATCACCCCATCGATATTCGACAAGGTCTGCGATAGCTGCTGCGACACGCCGTAGATGAAACGCACGCGTTCTTCGGTGGGTGTGGAGATCAGCCCGTCCTTCTTGAACATCTCCCCGAGATTGGCATGCCGCTCATGCGGCAAGCCGTGCGCGCGCAGCACCTCCAGCGAATAGGACACCTGATCGTGCGGTGCGTTCACCGCCCAGGTCTTGCCATCGTCCGGAGTGACCTTGGACGCGTCTACGCCGGCATGCAGCAGCACCTCCAGCATGTCGTTCGCATCATTTTCGGTGAGCCCGGAATACAGCTGCTGACTGCACGCAGACAGCAGCAGCGCCACCAGCAGCACCAACAGGCATCTCAGCGCGCGCATGCTATTGGTTCTTGACCAGTGTCTGCACGGCGTTCTTTCCCGACTGCGCCACGCCGACGCTGACATTGAGGTTGAAGCCGACCATGGTCAGCTCGTGCATCAACTTGATCTGCTGCGCTGCCATTTCCTGCAGCCCCATGGTCGGTGCCTGCATGCTGAAGGCATCGATATGCTCGGCGATGGTGCGCACGCCATCGTTCTGCACATCGACCACCCGGCTCATCATGCTCGGGTTGCCCACCCGCTGCATGGCGGGCGGCAACGGGCTGGAGGACTGCATCAGCGCTTGAAAGCGATTCACCAGCGCCTGGTTTGGGGCTGCCACCGGCGACAGCGCCTGGGTGGCGGCAGCACTGGCGCCGGCAATCGCTTGGACAGGAGGAATGAGCGTCATCGCATACTCCTATGGGGTCGGGACTGGCGTCACTCAGGCACGCAGGTATTGCGAATTTGGAACTTCCATCGGTGCTGAAGATTCAGCCGGCGCTTCCGCCGGCGCGGCCGTTGGGGTTTTTCGTCCGGACAGCGCCTTGACCAGGGCCACGGCGTCGGCATCGGCGTCTTCTTCGATCAGCCCGTCTGCAATGCCATGCCACGACTGGTCGCCCATCGCGAACAGGCAGCAGGCGTACAAAGCCTTGCACAGCGGCTTGGAGCCGGCGTCGCCCTCCAGCTCGCGCAGCAGGCGCGCGCCTTCCACGTAATTGCCGCGCTTGATCGAAATCCATGCATCGAAGGTGTCGAGCGCTTTCAGGTCTGGCCGCAGTACCCGGACTGCGGACAGGACCGCGGCAGCGTCCTGAATCTTGTCATTGGTGAGTCCGACCGTGATCAGTTCGATGAGCCCACTCACGACCGACCCGGGACATTGAATCTTCTCCACACTGCACCTCGTTTTAATGGAATGCGGACCGTACACGTGGGGAAAGCTACGCGCGCCACGGCGGCCAGATGCTTTCGGAAGCGAATATCGGAATTCGCTGGCGAACAAATCATTCCGGCTTCGCCAGGCTATCCACACATTCGCCTGGCACGCGGATCGCTCGACCACAGCTGCCCACAATCGGGGGCGCAGCGATCGCGGAAGGAGCGGGCAATGTCGGAAGAAAAAACCGAGAAGCCGACCGAGAAGAAACTGCGGGATGCGCGCAAGGACGGGGAAGTGCCGGTCAGCCCGGACGTCACTGCAGCCGCAGTGCTCTTCGGCGCGTTATTGGTGATGAAATCGGCCGGCGATTACTTCGCTGATCACGTGCGCGCATTGATGACGATCGGCTTCGATTTCCCGGAGAATACACGCGATGCAGCCGCAATAAACCGCGCACTCGGCCATCTCGGCATCCAGGGATTGCTGTTGATGCTGCCATTCTTGGCTGCATGCCTGATAGCTGGCGTGGCAGGCGGTGCGTTCCAGACCGGCCTGAATGCCTCGCTCAAGCCGGTGGCGCCCAAGTTCGATTCCCTCAATCCCGCTGCCGGGGTCAAGAAACTCTTTTCGTTGCGAAGTCTCATCAACTTACTGAAGTTGATTATCAAGGCCATCTTGATTGGCGTGGTGCTGTGGGTCGGTATCCGCGCCCTCATGCCGATGATCATCGGGCTTGCCTACGAAACACCGCTCGACATTGCCCAGATTGCCTGGCACACCCTGGGCATGCTCTTCGCACTGGGCGTGCTGCTGTTCGTACTGGTGGGCGCAGCAGACTGGAGCGTGCAGCACTGGCTGTTCATCCGCGACAAGCGAATGAGCAAGGACGAGCAGAAGCGCGAATTCAAGGAAAGCGAAGGCGACCCCGAAATCAAGGGCAAGCGTAAGGAATTTGCCAAGGAACTGGTCTTCGGCGACCCACGCGAACGCGTGGCCAAGGCCAAGGTGATGGTGGTCAACCCGACCCATTACGCAGTGGCATTGGCCTACGAGCCCGATGACTTCGGCCTACCGCAGGTCGTTGCCAAGGGCGTGGACGATGGTGCGCTGGAACTGCGTGCCCTTGCGCATAACCAGGGCATCCCGATCGTCGCCAATCCGCCACTTGCCCGTGCGCTGTACCAGGTCGAATTGGGCGATGCAATCCCCGAGCCCTTGTTCGAAACGGTTGCGGTGGTGTTGCGCTGGGTCGATGAGCTCGGTCGCGACCACGACGACGGCGATGGAGCCCTGCCATGCTAGGAGACCGCGTTCGCGCGACGAGATATTTCGCTTATAGCGGCGAAGTGGCCATCGCCGCCCTGGTGGTGGCGGTCATCGGGCTGATGATCCTGCCGCTGCCAACGCCCATGATCGATACGCTGCTGGGCATCAACATCACCCTGAGCGTGGTGCTGCTGATGGTCACGATGTATGTGCCCGACTCGATCTCGCTCTCGTCGTTTCCTTCCCTGCTGCTGTTCACCACGCTCCTGCGGTTGTCGCTGAATATCGCCTCGACGAAGTCGATCCTGCTGCATGCCGAGGCGGGCCATATCATCGAGAGCTTCGGCGAGTTGGTGGTCGGCGGCAATCTGGTGGTGGGCCTGGTGGTTTTCTTGATCATCACCACGGTGCAGTTCATCGTGATCGCAAAGGGCTCCGAACGCGTTGCCGAAGTCGGTGCGCGCTTCACCTTGGACGCAATGCCCGGCAAGCAGATGAGTATCGATGCCGACCTGCGTGGCGGCAACTTGACCGCAGATGAGGCACGCCGCAAACGCGCGCGGCTGGCCATGGAAAGCCAACTGCACGGCGGCATGGACGGCGCCATGAAATTCGTCAAGGGTGATGCGATCGCCGGCCTGGTCATTACCATGGTCAACATCCTGGCCGGCATCGTGGTCGGCGTGACGTACCACGGCATGACGGCCGGCGACGCCGCTAACCGCTTTGCGATTCTGTCGGTGGGCGATGCCATGGTGTCGCAGATCGCCTCACTGCTGATATCGGTGGCTGCCGGCGTCATGATCACCCGCGTGGCCAACGAGAACGAGACCAGGCTCAGCTCGCTCGGGCTCGATATCGGCCGCCAGCTCACCAGCAACGCGCGTGCCCTGATGGCAGCGAGCGTGCTGCTGGCCTGCTTCGCGTTCGTCCCTGGCTTTCCGGCCGCGCTGTTCCTGTTGCTGGCAGCGGCCGTCGGCGCCGGCGGTTATACGATCTGGCGCAAGCAACGCGACATCAGCGGTACCGATCAGCGCAAGTTGCCGTCGACGAGCCGGAAAGGTGCCAAAGGCGAGGCGCCGCATATTCGCAAGAACGCCCCCGATTTCGCCTCGCCTTTGTCGATGCGGCTGTCGCCGCAGCTGGCCGCTCAGCTCGACCCTGCGCGGCTGGACCAGGCGATCGAAAGCGAGCGCCGCCAATTGGTCGAGTTGCTGGGTTTGCCGTTTCCCGGGATCGCGATCTGGCAGAGCGAGTCCCTGCACGACATGCAATACGAGGTGTTGATTCACGATGTCCCCGAGACACGCGCCGAATTGGAGAACACCGATGACATGCAGGCAGCATTGGCGCGGCAGGCCATCGCACCCCTGCATGCACGCGCGCACTTGTTCGTCGGTATCCAGGAAACCCAGTGGATGCTGGAACAGGTGGCCGTGGACTACCCCGGGCTGGTTGCGGAGGTGAACAAAGCAGTGCCCGCCCAGCGCATAGCCGATGTGTTGCGACGCCTACTGGAAGAACGGATTCCGGTGCGCAATATCAAGAGCATCCTGGAAAGTCTGGTGGTATGGGGTCCGAAGGAAAAGGATCTTCTGATGTTGACCGAGTATGTGCGCTGCGATCTGGGCCGTTATCTTGCGCACACCGCAACCGCAGGCACTGGGCAGCTACCTGCAGTGATGCTCGACCATGCGGTGGAACAACTGATCAGGCAATCGATTCGCGCGACCGCGGCCGGAAATTTCCTGGCACTTCCGCCCGAGCAGGCGAACCAGCTTGTCGAACAGGTCGAACGCATCGTCGGCGATCAGGCGCAGCATCCGCTGGCGGTGGTAGCGTCGATGGACGTACGCCGCTATGTGCGCCGCATGATCGAAGCACGGTTGACGTGGCTGCAGGTCTACTCGTTCCAGGAGTTGGGCTCGGAGGTGCAACTGCAACCGATCGGCAGAGTGGTGGTGTGATGCGCAAGCCGCCGCTCCGCCCTGTGCGCATCCTGCCGGTCAGCGGCGCACTGCAGCGGCCGGCGGCTGCAGCCACGCCGGCTCGGTCGGCGCAGCGCTCCAGCTTCCTGCAACTGCGTCAGCGCCTGCGCAGCGCCCAGCTCGCGCTTCCCTGCATGGTGTTGCCACCGCAGTGCGACGAAGATCGACCGGAACCTGACGCCGAGGAGAGCTTCACCGAGGCGCATGACGGCGCGCCCATACAAACGGACACGCCATCAAGTATCGAAGGGCCGAAACACCTGGCGCCGTCCCAAGGCAACGACGATGGCACGGTAGGGCGACAGATCGCGACCGAGTGGATACGCACCCAACGCGCCCAGATGGCAATCGACCACATCGCGCTGCGCGTGGCCGAGTTCTGCAACGCCACGCCAGTGCGCAGCGCAGGCAGCTGGGAAGCCTGGCTGGATATCGATCAAGAGGTCGTCGCACAGACCACGTTGTTTTTGCGGCTTTCGCCGGACCAGCTATCGCTTCGCTTCAATACCCGTTCGCCTGACGCGCGCGAGGTACTTTGGTGCGGAAGGCAGCGTCTGGAGGCTGCGCTGACGTCCACGCTGAGCAGCACGCTCCAGATCAGCATCGAGGTTGTCTAACGCGGCACTGGCGACAGAAAGCCATTTGGAGGAACTCCATCTTGCTAACCGAGCAGAGCCAGGCTCCACCGGCACGTGCACTCTCCCAGGCGTTGACGCGCGTTGCGGCCGAGCGCACACAGCTGGGCAGGGTGTTCGGCGACCCACGCGCGGCACGCCACTGCGGCTTCGTCACGCATTGCCGTCGCATCTCACCCAATGATGCGGCCCGCCTGCGACTGCAGTTGGACACCGGCCAGATGGATATGCGGATTGCCGCGCGCGACGGCCTGGCGCCGCTATTGAACGAGGACGACGACGCTCTCCGCGTTTCGCTCGCAGGAATGTTGCTGGCCGATCGCCTGGGCGCGCTTGCGCCGCTCGGCCTGGGCGCTGCCGAGGTGATCGGCTTCGAGCGCGATGCAGCGCCGGACCACTGCCACGGCATCGGCATCACACTGGGCGATCTGGACGCGATTGCGCTGACGGCAAGCGCGTCGCTGCTGGCCACGCTGCAGGCTGCAGTCGACGGACTTGCCGGGCCTACGCAGCTGCCAGCCTGGCTGGCTGCACTGCGCGTCAACACGCGCCTGCGCATCGGCGGGCGCACCGCATCGGCGGCATTGCTGCAGTCGCTGCGGCCTGGCGATGTCTTGCTGCATTGCACCGCCTCGGCGGCGGTCACCAGCGGCGAGCTGCTCTGGGGTATCGCCGGAGGCGCGGTATTGCGCGCTCCGGTGCGCTTGAAACTGCAACAGATGATTCTGGAGGCCACCCCCACCATGCAGCACGATACGTTTGAGCCCGACGTCGCACCGTCCACCAGCAATGTGGCGGAACTGGAACTGCCGGTGCAACTGGAAGTGGATCAACTTGCGCTGTCTCTATCGACCTTGTCGGGTTTGCAGCCAGGGCAGATCCTGGAGTTGTCGGTGCCCGTCGATCAAGCCGACATCCGCCTGGTGGTTTACGGCCAGACCATCGGCACCGGCAGGCTACTGGCAGTGGGCGAACATCTGGGTGTGCAGATCCTCAGCATGTCGGAGAGCACGCATGCAGATGCCTGACGTTGGCTCGCTGCTGCTGGTGGTCATCATGCTGGGCTTACTGCCTTTCGCAGCGATGGTGGTCACCTCCTACACCAAGATCGTGGTCGTGCTCGGCCTGCTGCGCAATGCGATCGGTGTACAGCAGGTGCCGCCGAACATGGTCCTCAATGGCGTTGCATTGCTGGTGTCGTGCTTTGTGATGGCGCCGGTGGGCATGGAAGCGTTCAAGGCCGCACAGAACTACGGCGCCGGATCGGACAACAGCCGCGTGGTGGTGCTGCTCGACGCCTGCCGGGAGCCGTTCCGGCAATTCCTGCTCAAGCACACACGCGAGCGCGAAAAGGCCTTTTTCATGCGTTCCGCACAGCAGATCTGGCCCAAGGACAAGGCTGCCACGCTCAAGTCGGACGACCTGCTCGTCCTGGCACCGGCTTTCACGCTCAGCGAATTGACCGAAGCCTTCCGCATCGGGTTTCTGTTGTATCTGGTGTTCATCGTCATCGACCTGGTGGTGGCCAACGCGCTGATGGCGATGGGCCTTTCGCAGGTCACCCCGACCAACGTGGCGATCCCGTTCAAGCTGCTGCTGTTCGTCGCCATGGACGGCTGGTCGATGCTGATTCATGGCCTGGTTCTGAGCTATCGGTGACGCCATGGACCACGACGATCTAGTGCGATTTACCTCCGAAGCCTTGCTGCTCTGCCTCAAGGTGTCCTTGCCGGTGGTCGGTGTCGCTGCGCTGGCCGGGCTGCTGATCGCCTTCGTCCAGGCGGTGATGTCGCTGCAGGACGCATCGATCTCGTTCGCGCTCAAGCTGGTGGTGGTGGTGGCTGCCATTGCCGTCACAGCACCGTGGGGTGCCTCGGCCATCATGCAGTTCGGCCAGGCCTTGATGCAGGCGGCATTCCCATGATCCGTCGCATTTCGCCCGGCACCTTGGGGCCCTCGGTTTCCATCGAGCATGGCGGCTCGCATCACCATGGCGATCATCATGCCGATGCGGCAGGCACCAGCGCGGGGTCGCCTACCGACATTGCGGCACGAGCACCGCGCCTGCGCCCAGCTCCACCGCGCAGGCGACGACGCGGGATCCGGTCGCTGGACGGCCAGGAGGATGAATTCGAAGCCACCGAGCAGGAAGAGATCGAAGCCAAACGCGAGTGCGTACTGCGCGGACGGGTGAGCGTGGCCGTCGTTGCGGCCCAGGGGCGTGAGCAGGGCCAGGGCGATCAGCATGGCGGTGGCCGCAACGCGCATGCCGACGATCCGCAGACAGGACCGTGGCAGGCTGCCGCACCGGCAGATCTGAGCGACGGCGTGCGTGCACGCATCGACGGAATTCTCGATCGCTATGTGATGACGCGCGACGCCGATCCGATGGTCAGGCGACACGCGCTTGCCGCTGCGCTTGTCGAGTTACGCGCCATCGGCGTTTCATACCCTGCCCTCGCCTCGTTGACCACGACGGTCTGGAGGTTGATGCGGGAGCATTTTCGCTCGACCGGCAGGGCCACCACGGCCGAAAATCTACAGGCGTTGCGGAAGCGCTTGATGGAGCTGATGCCGTCGGAGCTGGAACCGGTGCCAGCACTCCGCAATTTTCACCTTTTGCTCCCGTTGATACTGCTGAATGCGGAAAAGCCGCGCAGGCAGGCCGATCGTACACATGCCATCACACGTCTGAACACACTGCTGATTGAGCAACCACACCAGGTGGCTCAGGAGGTTCGCCCATGACCATGCAGCTTCGCGTACTGACAGGAACCCACGCAGGCGCACGATTAGATTTGGCACAAGGTCGTTACAGCCTGGGGAGCGATCCCCAAACCGATATCCGAATAGACGATTGGCCTGGTTGCTCACTCATGCTCGAGGTAGACCATGACGGTCAAATCCGTTACAGCAGCGACACGCTGCCAGAAACGTCTTTTGTTGCGTTTCAGCCGGTTCGCTTCGGCCCCCTGGTGCTGTGTGTTGGCGAGGCTGCTGCCGATTGGCCCGACGATGTGGCGCTGCTGGAGCGGCTGCTTTCCCCAGCCCCCACGCCAGCGCCGCCCGCGTCCAGGCGCAAAGTCCTGCGCGCAGCGGTGGGTGCCATGCTAGCGCTTTCTGCCGCAGCGTTGATCCCCTCGTTGCAATCGGCATTTCTTTCCGATGCCGCCACCCCGCAGCGCCCAGAAAATGCCGTCAACCAGGCCAACGCCTTGTTGAAACAACTCGGTTTTCGCGAGGCGCACGCCCAACGCGTCGGCACGCGCGTGCTGATCGAAGGCCTTGTCCCCAGCAGCGCCGATGCTGCGCGCTTGCGTGCGCAGGTGCATCGCTATCATCCAGGCGTTGCCGTCAACGTGGCCGTGGTGGACGAGGTCGTGGCGACGCTGCGCGATACCCTGGCTGACCCCGCTCTCAGCGTACGTTACCAGGGCAATGGCGTTTTCTCGGTGTCCGGCAGCAGCGACTACGCAGAACGCGCAAGCCGCCGCATTGCCGATGTCCGCAGCGACCTGGGCCCTGAGGTCCGTGCGCTGCACGTGGAGATCAGCCAGCAAGACCCGTCCATCAAACCGCCGGACAATTACGACGCGGCATTGCTCGCCGACGGCCTGCATTATGTCGAAACGCCGGACGGTACCAAGCACATGACATCCCTGCCGCAGCAGGCGGCGCAATGAGAGGCCACTATGTTCGATGCCATGACCGAGACGGTCACCCAGGATATGAGCAAGATTTTGCAGACCAAGGCGGCGGATCCGTCTGGCGAGCGGCTGCGCAACCTCGAGGCAGCGCTCGATGCCACCGCGCAACAGATTCGCATGCACTGGTCCGCGGCGAGCGACCAGACCTCACGCAACGACTTCAATGTCTTGCATGACGGTATGACCGCGGCGCGGAACATCGTCGCGCACATCGCCGGCCTGTCGTAAGTAAATCGATTTCTTGGTCACTTCGACCAAGCACAACGCGCCAGCAGGCGCATCACTACATGCAATATGAAGGAGGCTTGGTATGGAACTATTTCCGCAAATAAGTTCAATCAGATCGCGTTTTGGCCAGGGCATGGATGGCTACACCGGGGGTGTGTCCGGTGGAATCTCTGGTGCTAGTGCACTGTCTGGCGCGAACGGTCAGATGAGTTCGTTGATCAGCGACCTGACCGCTTCTGACGAGGCACAGAAATCGCTGAACAACAAGATCACCATGCTCAAGAACGATCTGGACTTCAACGTGGCGTTGAATAAGTTCATCGGCAAGGCCGGCGACAACGCCAAGCAGCTCGTTGGCCAGTAATCGACATTGGCATGCGCAGGACTTGTAGGGGGTCCTGCGCATGTACCACCGCCGATGAGCAGCGCACGATTCGAAACCATCGTTCGACAGATGTGCGAGGCACTGGACCTACCGGATGTGCAGTCTGTGCTCAGCAGGCGTGTGCTCTGGGTAGAAGGGTTTGAAGTCTACCTCCACGAGCCGACGCCACAGCCCGACGATGAAGTGCAAGAGCAGGCGCTGTATCTGCGCATCTCCTACGGGCTGCCCCCTGCCGGACGGACATTGACGGTTTACCGGCTGTTATTGGAAGCCAATCTGTCCGTGTACGCGCAAGACCAGGCACAGCTTGGACTGAATGATGCCGGCGTCATCGTCCTGATCGTGCGCGTGCCGCTGGACGATGATGTGGATGGATCATGGATATGCGACCTGCTTGCCCACTACGCCGAGCATGGTCGTTACTGGAACAATAATATCTTCGTTGCGCACGACGAAATGTTCGAAGGAATCGCGACGGGGAACTATCTGTGGTTACGCGCCTGACCAAGGCTGGCAAGCATCTTGCCGCCTGGGCCAATCATGGCAACAGCGACGCTGGTCAGCCATGGCACCACGACCAGGCTTTCCAGCCAATTCCACCAGCCTTGCGTGTTGTCTGGACGATGTCACCAATGGCTCGCACTGAATGCAGCTCGATTGAGCATGTCGGGTGTGACGCGCCTGGATCTTTCCCTGCAGATACCCTGCAGGCAACCGTCGCACACCTGCCCCGCAAGATCGCAGCTGCGTGATCGATATGCCCTGCCGCGCACTTCTGCTACGGCGGCGGGTACCCCCATGCGTTTGACGCTGCAGAGACACACGACGACTTTCTGACGAGTTCCCTTCCAGTGCGAGTTGCGCAATGGCATCGATGCGGGCCGCGTTGCCCAGTCCGCCAACCAGCGTCACAGCAAGATCATTGCACGGCGGCAGGCACTGCCACTACGACCAGGTTGCGCAGTGGCATCGCTCTATCTCTGCTGGTGGGTGCTCATCTTCCGGCCGCCACCACCACGCCACAGACGCGACGGCAACTACGTCTGTGGCGGCGGTGTGCAAGACGCACCAGGATCAACGCGATGGCTGAGCGCTCATGCTCGCCCGGTGTCCCACCGACGCGGTTGCTCGCGTTCATGCAACGCACGCTTGAGCGTTTTCAGTTGATCATCCAGCGCCTGCGTCACGTTGTAGCGTGGCGTTGCGCTAAACGTGTCCCTCCAAACATCACGCAGCGCGGTGCGTACGGCATCGATGGTCGCAATCGAGGGAGACTGCGCGCCGATCTCCGTGCGCAATGTCTCCAGGGCCGTCCGCAATGCCTGGCCAAGCGTCCCAGGCCCAGGTGCAGCGCCCACCCCCTCCTCCATGGCACGCGTTTGGGCAGATGTGGGCCCGGAAAGCGCGGCGATCGTCTGGTCGATGGGCTCTGCCAGGGCCTCAAGCGTCTGTGCGATGGTGCGTTCACGCTCGGCTGCCCGGGTGGCACGCGCGTTATCCAGTCGCGCTGCCGGGGAGCTGTTGGTACCGTTCCTGGCCTTGAGCGCATTCCAGAACGTATCGTTGAATAGGGTTTGGACGGTCTGCTGCAAGACAACAGGCACGGAATTGACTGGTTCGCCAGCAACACGGATATGGCTCCCTCCACGCAACGGTGCGACGATCATGCGCGAGGCCCCAAGCGAGCCGAAGCTGGCCATGATATTGCTGAGCATGTGGCGGGCAAAGACGTCACGTACCGTATCGACGACCGCATTGGCGCTGTTGAAACCTTGCTTTGCCAACGCAAAGGCTTCCATTCCGCTTTCCAGCAGATAACGCAGCGGGAAATGGACAGCGTCGGACCATTGTGCGGGCCGACGTGTTTTGTCGGGCAGAGCCAGCGAAAACAGGTTCAAGCGTTGCTTTCCGCCAAGCAGATCCGGCACGTTCATCTGGCCGGTGTGCGCCAAGGCCTTGCTCGTCTCCAGCATTGCTTTTTGCACGATGCCAGCTCCGCCGATGGCGAGCGCGCTCAAGCCCAACTGGCCGACCGGCGTCAGCAAGCCCGGGTCACTGCCGGTCCGACGCGCGGCATTGAACCCTGCATTGATTACTGGCTTGAGCAACAAGGTATCAACCGACTTGTCATCCAGGGTCGATTGGCGATTGGCGATCGCCTGGCGGCGGTCGTGGGCCTGGGCCTTGAGCTCGGCCACCGTGTGCGCCGTGTTCTCGCCCGGACGCGCGAATCGCTTGCCTTCCGCGGTCACTTCCAGAACGACCGGCGGCGGATCGGGCACCAGGACCTTCGGGTCGATGGCCTTGAAGCGCGGCAAGTTGCCGGCGCGCGCGCGCCGGTCCATTGCGGGAAGCAGCAGCGTATCGCTGGTATAGGACGCCATTCCCGCCGCCGCACCAGCAAGAACCGCCGTACTCAGTTGCTCGGCGTCAGGCGGGCGTGCGCCGGCGTAGGCCGCGCCCGTGGCCAGACCGACCGGGTTGCGCATCGCGCCAGTGATGAAGGCCCTGAGACATTCGTAGGCGATCGGCAGCGTTGCCGTTGCGCCTGCCGACTTCATATCGCCAATGATCTGGTACCCGGCATCCGGCCCGAAGGCCGTAACGCGTTCCTGCACGCGTGCGTCCGCCCATTCCAGGTAACTTGCCTGCAATGCACGTTGCTCCTGTGAGGGCGCAGCAAATGGCAGATCTTCCAGCGCGGCGCGTAGCTGCGCTTTCGCCTCGGCGACGGCTGCAGCACTGCGCGCCTCATAGGTGGCCGCAGCGACCGCCCCATGCTGTGGTTCCAACTCCGCGTGCGGGGCTGCGGTCTGCGCGCTGTAGAACGTTGTATCCGAAGACTGCGACGACTGCGACGACTGCGACGACTCGGACCGATGCGACCGACCGAGTGCGTCCGCCTCTTCGTCTGCATGGGTGGTCGTCTGACGTGAGGACGCGCGGCGACCGCGCAACGCCGCGCCGGAAGAGGACAAGCCGGCAAGCGGCCCAGAGAGTGCGCGCTCTTCTGGACCGGCAGCGCGCTCTTCGGCCTGCGTTGGTGGTGCCGGAACAAGACCCGACGTTGCACGGCTACTGGAGGCGGTCCCGATATGGCTGGGGAGCCTCATGATGCCACCTCGGCCTTCGTATCGACCTGGATCGCCAGCGCGTCGAGCACGACACGTGCGACCACCTGCCCAAGTTCCAGTGCAGCGGCCACCTCTTCAGGGCTGCGCACGCGCAACAGCGGGCACACGCATAGCAGGCCGAGGTCCGAGAGCGTGAGCCGCCATCCGTACTCGGTCAGCAGCTGCTCCTGCAGCGAGAGCAGGGTCACCACCTCGTCGCCACCGAATTCACGTGCCGCCAGGGGCAAGATCACTTACGGAAAGGCCATCAATTCGTCTTGCTCTCCCTGCGTATGCACACGGCACAGCATGCCGGCTGGCCCCAGAATGGTTTCGCCTTCGCCGAGCCGCTGCGCAAGCTCTCCCGGCAAGCCGAGACATGCGCTCAGGCCGATAAAGAAAGCGGTATTCGCTGATTTTCGATTGTGCGATTCCAACGTCATCAGAGGTACTCCGTGAGGACATATTCGATGTAGGACTCATGCACCAACATGTCGTGCCAATGCACCAATTGTGTGCGGCAAGATTGTCTTGCGCCGTGCTTCGCACCCGAGCGAAGCACGGCGAACCACCTGCGCTGCACACGAAGCTGGGGCACGGCTAATCGGCTAACCAAAACCTGCGCCACACTTTCGGAGCGGACACAAGCGAAGCGGAGGCGACTTCGATCCGGCGAGTCATCCGGCGCGCCAGCTTTACCTACAGGCGATGCAGAAAGGCCTCGCAACCTGGCGACTTATATGCGCACGGCGCATGACATCGGTATTAATTCGCTGCGCACATCATCGAATTCGATTCCAGCGATCTCCATTACGATCATGCGTGTATTTCCACCCGGAGCAGCCGGATATTCCGAACAAGGCGTATGACACCAATTCTTGCCACGCATTGGTGTGCGACGTCACGACACGCTGTGTGAGCAGTGTCTGGCAGCGCCTGGTGTTTGCCGCTGGATCCAGGTCTCGGCGCCAAAGCTTGTCCCGCACACAGCCAATAGCCACGGCGCTCACGGTCCGAGCATGCGGTGTACGGCATCGGCAACGTGACGCCGAACGCGGATGATTTGAGCAGATCGCCACCGGCGGGACGTGCGGGCGCACACGCGCGCGGGTGTCGATCGAAGCACGCGACGCTATCGGCATCGCACACGCAACGCCGTATTAACTCGATCGTCATGTTTTTCGCAGGCCACAACGGGGGCACGCGTCTACCGGTCCGCTGCGCGCGACCGAGCAGTTCCTGAATAGGACATCGACACATCGGTCTTTGCGCTTTTTTCGCCAAAATAGTTCGTCGATCAAGATGCACAGTGTGCACATTGGCACCATACGACTACACCGCATGGGCGCGCCCGTGCGGCCGTATAAGACAATGCTTATACGCAGGTACTCTGCCAATTCCGCTATTGCGAGGCTGCCTATATGTCGCTCAATACGTTTTCTACCGGGAGTAACCCCAGCCAACTGCTGGGCACTCCTCTCAACGAGTCGGATCCGTCGGAGCTATTCGGGTCGGATGCGTCCACGGACGACTCCGATCTGCCATCGACGATGGATGACATCTTCCTGATGGTCTACCAGCTGCTGGC
Organism: Xanthomonas sp. NCPPB 3569; assembly: GCF_041475645.2. Taxonomy (NCBI): domain Bacteria; kingdom Pseudomonadati; phylum Pseudomonadota; class Gammaproteobacteria; order Lysobacterales; family Lysobacteraceae; genus Xanthomonas; species Xanthomonas sp. NCPPB 3569. The sequence continues at coordinate 568,899 of NZ_CM192969.1, read as the reverse complement.
AGCCCTCCAGGCCAACACGCCAACGAGTGCCTCCACGACTGCGCCGGGCGATACGCCGGCAAATACGCCAAGCGACGCTACCAGCACCTCCTCCTCGGCATCGGACGATCAAGCCAACCAGCCGATCGAGAAACGCACCTCGTGGCCATCGTTGGGCTACGACTTCGATCCCAAGGACATCAAGGGCAAGGATGCGCCGCCGGCGCTGGAAGGCTCGACGGTCACCTGGAACGGTGGCACGCTCACTCCATCGGAGCTACAGATCGTTTCGACCTTGAATGCCCACAAGGATCAGATGCCGCTCGAGTACAAGAATCTCGACGACAAGATCAACGACCCTTCCACGCCCGCCGACCTGAAGGCCGCATTGCAGGGACTGAAGCAGGACCCGCGCCTGTTCTTTGCGATCGGTTCGCAGGGAGACGGCAAGTGCGGCGGCAAGATCAAGGCGCAGGATCTTTGGGATTTCTCCGATTCGCATCCGCAGGTCAAGGAGCTCGGCGGCAAGAACGATGAGTTCAACCCCAAGAACATCAAGGGTTCCAACCCGCCACCAGCTGCGGAGGGCTCGACGGTCACCTGGAACGACGGCCAGCTCAATCAATCCGAATTGGAAATTGTTTCGGTCCTGGATCGGCACAAGGACCAGGTCGACTCGTTGTCCTTCGATCAGCTGGACGCAAAGATCAACGACCCGTCGACGCAATCTGACTTGAAGGAAGCGCTTAAAGGATTGCAGAAGGATCCGCGGCTGTTCTTTGCCATCGGCTCGCAGAAGGACGGCAAGTGCGGCGGCAAGATCAAGGCGAAGGACCTGACGGACTTTTCCTCCCATCACCCGCAAATTGCCGAATACAACGACAAGAAGGCCAAGGATTACACGCAGAACTACATCGCATCCGATAGCCCCGACAAAACCAAGGCGTCGGTCATGACCAAAAGCGATGCCTTGCGCGAGCTGTATCGCTATTCCGACTATCTGCCCGACAACCTGAGCGAGGACGAATTCGCCAAGATCGTCGATGGCGACAGCAAGACCGGCAAGTGCCCGCCCCAGGTGATCGCGGCTGCCCAATATTTTCGCGATCACCCCGACGAGTGGAAGGAGTTTGCAGGAGATTCCGGCTCGATGAGTACGCCGGACTTCCTGCAGAAATCCAGCTCCGAGATTCACCTGACGGCGGACGAGCAGAAGACGCTGGATACCATCAACAGTCATCAAGACGCGTTCTACGGCGACGGTAAGGAGGTCACGCGCGACAAGCTCGACGCGATCTCCAAGGACGACAAAGCCGACCCCGCAGTGAAGCAGGCCGCCACGCAGTTGTTGAACGATCCGTTGCTGTTCGGCTTGTTGAACAACTCGATCACCGGCTACAAGAAGCCCCATCACTTCTTCGGCGGCGGCCATGTCGTCGATTCGGGCAAGATCAGCCAGAACGATTTCCGGCAGTTCTATGACCACATGAGTGCAGCCAACAAGACCGTGGATACGCCGGCCACGCACGAGGCCAGCTCGCCCGATCAGCAAAAGGCCGTCGCAGACATGCTGGTGGGCAAGGACGATCCGCCGGCGATCAAGAAGCCCAAAAAGGACGTTGGCACGTTCCAACACGGCCTGCATGAGTTCCTCAAGTGGGACAGCAAGATCCTGGACTGGATGTCCGTGGGGCTCAGCGCATTGAACGGGATCCCCATCATCGGCGAAATTGCCGATGCGGCGTCGATTGCATTGGAGAGCGAGGCGCAGGCGGCGCAGGTGGTCGACACCGCGATTCAAGGTGGCGACATGTCGCTGGCGTTGAAGCTGGCCGGCATCAATATGGCCGGGGCAGTCGTCGGAGCAGTCGGCGGACCCACGGCCAGAATCGGGGCCAAGGGGGTCGCCGAGGCCGCGACCAAGGAAGCAGGCAAGAGCGCGGCCAAGGCAACTGCAAAGGGAACGGCCAGCGGCGTCGCCAAGGGCACCGGTAAAACGGCGACACAGCGTCCGACTGCCGGGGAGTTCTTAAAAGGCTATGCCGCCGGCACCAGCATCAGTAAATGGGTGGAAATTCTCAAGACGCCCGTATTGGCGGGCCTGCATTACGAAGAATACAAGTTGGACCAGCAGCAAAACGGACAAATCCACCAAAATCTGGAGAAGTCGGGCGGCGTTCCGGTGGGCAAGCAAATTATTCCCACGAACATTGCCAACAACTTCGAGGGAGACATGCGCCAGAATCTGAGGAACATCAGAATACGTCGTCGATAACCTGTACAGGGCGATAATCCATTCAACGTCTTGCAGCCGGCGTTGGCGCTCGAGAGGGCAGGTCTTGAGGCAAGGCCGATCGATCCGCCACGACGTGCTGCAGGGCGCGCTGCGATGATGCGTTTGCCTATCGCCTAGCGGCTTCGCAGCGCGTGCCTCTAAGCGCCTGCATGCACGTTAAGCCGCCGCTGTGGCGGTGACGTGCCTTCCGGCGAACAGGCGAGGGGATGCCGGGCGCTCTCCCCGGATCATCTACGTCCTTGCAAGGAAGACGATCGACGCGCGTGAATACTGCATCGCAAGAGATGCGCCGCACCACCTCCTCGATCGCCTGTCGCCACCGCGTGTATCACGTCGAAGACCGATGCGATCGAACGCCGGACCATGCCCCGCTGTCGGTGAGCAGGTATGCAGCACAGGGACGCGCTTGCAAGAAAGCGCCCGATTCGTCAGGCGATGCAATCGCTTCGCTTTGGTGCAGCGATTGCAATTGCATCGCCGTAGCCTGGCTTCGGGAACGCTGCACTCAGCCGACTACGCAGGAGATACCTCCATGTTCAATGTCAATCGCCTACTACGCTCTCGCCCGCGAACGGATACCGCCGATCAAGCGCCTGCTGAAGACAGGCCTTCACGGCAATCTTCGCAACCGGAGGGCTTGCTAAGCCCTCTGCTCGCGCGGCCGCGACGGCGCGAAAGCACGTCAGCGGCAGACACGTCGACGCCAAGAAATGCCGCGCAAGGGCGCCTTTTCCGATCGCCGTTGCATCCGTCGAGTCAGCCGGCGGCACTCGCGGGCGCCTCTTCTGCACCACCGGGCAGTATCGAGCGCGACATCGACGAATGGCTGGCGCAAAGCCTACCGATGGCAGAGCGGGTCCGGACGGGCTACAACCTGCACGACGGGCAGAGGGATACGTCGCGGGAGGTGCTGCAAAGCGTGGCAGACAAAATCCGCCGTGCAGCGACCCGCCGCAGCACCGAACTTGTTCTCGACTACGGCCTCCCTGCCACGACGCTCCCCGATGCGATCGGCCGGCTCGACGCCCTACAGAAATTGACGCTGGTGCATACCGGGCTTCAGTCGCTGCCAGACAACCTGGGACAGCTGCGCCAGCTCCGCCATCTGCAGGTCGTTGGCGCGCACGGTCTGAAAAAGTTGCCACCCTCGTTGACGCGCCTGTCCAATCTAGAAACCCTTCAATTGGCGTTGGCTCCGTTGGACGAGTTGCCCGCAGACCTGGGGCGCATGCAAGGTCTGCGCAGCCTCACGCTGGCAGGCGGGCACTATGCGCGCCTGCCAGCCAGCATCGTTGAACTGAGCCACTTGACCGAGTTGCGTATGCCGCACTCTTCGCATTTTCACGAGTTGCCTGAGAACATCGGCCTCATGCGGGGCCTCAGGTCACTGGAGGTGGCATCGAATTCCAAGCTTGAGCGGCTTCCTGGCAGCCTCACCCAGCTGCATAGGCTGGAAAAACTCAATCTGTCGTCCAACCGCCGCCTGGCGCACTTGCCTGAGGACATCGGTCAACTGCGCGGCTTGACGGAACTGTCGCTGAAAGGTTGCGCCGCGCTCCGGCAGCTGCCCGACAGCGTGGCGGATCTGGCCCAATTGCAACTGCTGGACCTGCGCGACACGGGCCTGCAGACCCTTCCACAGTCGCTGGCCCGACTGCCCGCTCAATGCGATATCAAGGTGCCGGATCATCTGGCAGACCAATTGCTGCAGATCCGCGACCCGGAGCGCGCGCAGCGCCAGGCACAGCGCGCGGCACAGCGGCTGGCCGAGCGGAGACAACGCGCGCCCGTGCCGGCGGCGCAGCAGGCCGGGTCGTCATGGAACCGCGTCCCCGAGTTCACGCGCGTGTTGCGCAGTGTCGATGCCGACCTGGGCGAGCGTTTTGACAAGTGGGCGCAGGGCCTGGCGCAAAATGCCAGGATCTTCGGCGCAGCCATTACATCGGCCGACATGCCCCTGCTGGACCAGGTGGTGGCCGAGGCCATTCGATCACCCGAATTCCGCAGCAGCTTCGGCCAATTCTTGAGCGACCACACCCCCAAGAGACTGAACCTGGACGGCATGACGCAGGTGGGTGGTTCCGGGCCGGCCGTGCGAGGAGACGTCAAGACCGCGTTTGCGGAGATGCTCAAGCATAAGCTCATGCACATGCAGGACCCCGAGACGGCGCTGGGCCTGCTGCAGGAAGCGCTGCAAAATCCCGACCTGGGGCTGTCCAGGGAGAGGCTGCTGCGCAGCAGGAATGAACTCAACGGGCGTGTGGAAATGTGGCCGCCACTGAAGGCCTACATCTCCATGCACGATGTGGAGGGAAAAGCGGCGCAGGATGCGGCGATCACGTGGGCGATGGCTCAGCTTGACGAAGCGCATGAGGGTGTCATCGGGGAAGCGGAGGCCAAGCAGGAGTCCGAGCAGGCGCAGGCCAACGCGAACCGCTTCATCGAGCGGCGGGCGCGTGTACTGCTCGGGGAATGGGGCATCCGTTAGGCCCTGGCGTCCGGCGAGGCCACTCCCGCAGTTGAGAATGGATAGGCATGCTGATGATGTTGATCGCAGAACGCGGCGGGTGTTTGCCCGCCGCGTCCATGCAGTGGTTATTGGCTGCCGGCAACCAGCCACACGGCGGCGGTCTGTTTGTTCGCTTCGCTCAAACTGCGGAACCCGTGCATCTCTAGGACGCCGCGTTGGTCGCTGTCGTTGAAGCGTTCCATGAAGCCGCTTGACTGCATGGGACATCCCTCTTCTGCGTGGCTGCGTTGAGGGCGGATGCGCCCATCTATGCCCGATCAGCCTGGATGCCAATGGATCCGAGTGGACCGTTCGCTGTACAGGCAACAAAAAACCCCCGATCTCTCGAGGGTTTTTTTTAAATCCCAGCACAAGCTCTGGAACTGAACTGGTGCGCCCGGAGGGATTCGAACCCCCGACCAATGGCTTCGGAAGCCACTACTCTATCCGGCTGAGCTACGAGCGCCTGGCCGCGCATTATGCCAGAACAGCCGGCGTGCGCGTGATGGGGCCGGGCGCCGCGGGTCTTGGCGAGCCGCGGCGTCGCTCCAGACGTGATGACGCCGGCGTCTCGGCCCGGGCGGTCGCTGTGCGACACCGGGTGCCCAGGTTCAAGCGCGCAGGGCCACGCGTACAGCCGTGTGGCCATCTCAAGCGGCCGTTGCCAGACGCAAGCCTGCTCAGCGTCCCCACCTGACAGTCAGCTTGAGCACGCGCCTGAGCGCGCTCACTGCCAAGCTTGCGTGGCAACCACACCGCCTGCCGCAGCCCGCCCGCATCAACGCCCGGCCCCCGGCCGCTCGCAGCATTGCTTGCTGCGGCCAGCCGCACCCCATGAACAGCCGGCCATCGCGCAGGCAGGGCATTGCCAGGATTGCCGCCCGCACAGCGCCCACCCCGCGTCCACATGACCACGGCCGAGCCGCGCTGCTACCCTTTGCCGCATGAGCAAGCATGGTGTCGAACAATTGCCCACAGCGCGCGCGCTGACGTGGCCGCAGCGATTGGGCCAGTACTGGAAGCTGGTCCGTGGCGACCGTCCGATCGGGAGCCTGTTGTTGCTCTGGCCCACCTGGTGGGCGTTGTGGCTGGCGGCCGATGGCCTGCCGCCGTTGTGGACGCTGTTCGTGTTCACCGCCGGGGTGTGGCTGACCCGTTCGGCCGGCTGCGTGATCAACGATTACGCCGACCGCTGGCTGGATCCGCACGTGGAGCGCACCAAATCGCGCCCGCTGGCCACCGGCGCGGTCTCCGGGCGCGAGGCGCTCTGGGTGTTCGTGGTGCTGATGCTGGTGGCCTTCGCACTGGTGCTCACGCTCAACTGGCTCACCGTGGCGCTGAGCGTGCCCGGCGTCTTCCTGGCCGCCAGCTACCCCTATCTCAAGCGCCATACCCACCTGCCGCAGGTCTATCTGGGCATGGCGTTCGGCTGGGGCATCCCGATGGCCTTCGCCGCCGTGCAAGGCAGCGTGCCGTTGCTGGGCTGGCTGCTATATGCCGCCAACATCCTGTGGGCCACCGCCTACGACACCTGGTACGCCATGGTCGACCGCGACGACGACATCCGCATGGGCAGCAAATCCACCGCCATCCTGTTCGGTAGATTCGATCTGATCGCGCAAGGCATCTTGTATGCGCTGATGGCCGCGACGCTGGGATTGGTCGGCCTGCGCGCCGATCTCGGTGTGGCGTACTGGGCCGGTCTGGCCGTTGCGGCGCTGCTGGTCGCCTACGAATTCCGTATCGCCCGCCACCGCGAGCGCGGCCCCTGCTTCCACGCCTTCCTGCACAACAACTGGGTTGGCCTGGCGATCTTCGTCGGCATCGCAGTGGCGGTGGCGGGGCGGTAGCTTGGGGATTGGGGATTGGGGATTGGGGATTGGGGATTGGGGATTGGGGATTGGGGATTGGGGATTGGGGATTGGGGATTGGGGATTGGGGATTGGGGATTGGGGATCGCGGATCGGGGATCGGGGATCGGGGATCGGGGATCGGGGATCGGGGATCGGGGATCCGTCGATTACAGACCAGATGTTGGGATTACGGGTGAGGGTTCGAAGCGTGCGGGCATCTTTGACCGCTCGACTCCTCGTCTAGCCCTGCGCCGTCCACCCACCGAAGCCGCATCGCCTTCCACCGCGCTGTCCTGTCAGCCAGCGAGCCCCTCTCCTGCGGGAGAGGGGTTGGGGTGAGGGTACGGGCGAAGCCGCGCGCACCCGGTGCCGGCAGGCCAGGTCAAGGCACCCGCGCGCAGACCCAGGCATCCACCCGTTGAACACCCGCCTTGCGCAAGGCCTTCGCCGCGGCGTGGAGTGTCGCGCCGGTCGTCATCACGTCGTCCACCAAGGCCACATGCGCCGGCAAGGCGCCGCGGGCCTCGAACGCATCGCGCAGATTGCGCTGCCGCTCGACCGCATCCAGTTCGGATTGCGGTGCGGTCGCGCGAACGCGTCGCAGCAATGGCAGGCACGGCAGCTGCAGCGCGCGGCCCAGCGGTCGGGCCAGCTCCAGCGCCTGGTCGTAACCGCGCTGGCGCAGGCGCTGCCGGTGCAGGCTTACCGGCACCAACGCCTGCGGGCGCGGCAGCCCCACGCAGCGCCGAGCCATCAGTTCGCTGAGCAGGCGGCCTGCCGCCAGGTCCTGATGGAACTTGAACCGCCGCAGCAGCCCATCCACCGGCCAGCGATAGGTAAAACAGGCATGCACCCGCTGCAGCGGTGGTGGGTGCTGCAGGCACTGCCCGCACAGCGCCACCGCGTCGGAAGCGAACAGTTGGGTGGCGCAGCACAGGCAGGCGTGGCCGTGGTCGGGCAAGGCGGCGCGGCATGCGGGGCAGAGATCGCCGTCGGGCGTGCCGGCCTCGGCGCAGACCAGACACAGGCTCGGCAGCAACAGCCGCAGCACCCGCTGCGGCCATCTGTAAACCGATCGGACCTGATTGAAGTTGACAGCCTCTTCCATGCTCACCAGACTGCCTGGCTTCCAAGCCGCTGACTGTCAGGAAACTCCGATGTCTGTTGTCCTCCGCCATGACTGGGATCGCAAAGAGCTGCAGGCGTTGTTCGATCTGCCGTTTCCGGAGCTGCTGCATCGCGCGGCCAGCTTGCATCGCGCGCACTTCGACCCGGCGCAAGTGCAGGTGTCCACCTTGCTCTCGGTCAAGACCGGCGGTTGCCCGGAAGACTGCGCGTATTGCCCGCAGGCGCAGCGCTACGACACCGGCGTGAGCGCGCAGAAGCTCATGGAGACCGAAGAGGTCGTCGCCAAGGCGCGCCAGGCCAAGGCCGCCGGCGCCTCGCGCTTCTGCATGGGCGCCGCCTGGCGCTCGCCCAAGGAGCGCGACATCCCCAAGGTGGCCGCCATGATCCGCGAGGTGAAGGCCATGGGCCTGGAAACCTGCGCCACGCTCGGCATGCTCGACGCCGGCCAGGCGCGTGCGCTCAAGGATGCCGGACTTGACTACTACAACCACAATCTGGACACCGCGCCGGATTACTACGACTCGATCATCCATACCCGCCAGTACCAGGACCGTCTGAACACGCTGGAGCATGTGCGCGATGTCGGCCTGAAGACCTGCTGCGGCGGCATCGTCGGCATGGGCGAAACCCGCGAACACCGCATCGGCCTGCTGCTGGCGCTGGCCACGCTGCCGGCGCATCCGGATTCGGTGCCGATCAACCAGCTGGTGCAGGTCCCCGGTACGCCACTGCATGGCACCCAGCAACTGGATCCGTTCGAGTTCGTGCGCATGATCGCCGTGGCCCGTATCGCCATGCCGAAATCGATGGTGCGCCTGTCTGCCGGCCGCGAGGCGATGAGCGACGAACTGCAGGCGCTGTGCTTCCTGGCCGGTGCCAATTCGATTTTCTACGGCGAAAAACTGCTCACCACCGGCAACCCGGACACCGAGCGCGACCAGGCCCTGTTCCAGCGCCTGGGCCTGCGTCCGATGCAGATCACCGTCGATGCGGCCGAGCACGATCACCCCGGCACCGTCCATGCGGAGATCACCCGCAGCGCGGCCTGCGAGCACGCCGCCTGACCCGGTGCCGGGCACCGGTCGTCGGTGGCGGCTGGGCGCCCCGAGCCCGGCACGCTACGCTAGCCGGCCTTCCCTGCCGTTGAACGCCCCCATGGCTCGCCCCGATCTGCACGAACGGATTTCGTCGCTGCGTAAATTGCGTGTGGCCCAGGAACGGGTGCGGGTGCGGCGACAGGTGGGCAGGCGCGATGGCGTGCGGCTGGAGATCGATGGCCGTTGGCTGACCGGTTTCTGTTCCAACGACTACCTGGGCCTGTCGCAACAGTTCGAAGTGGTCGCCGCGCTGCAGGATGCCGCTGCCCGCGATGGTGCCGGCGCCACCGCCTCGCATCTGATCTGCGGCCACCACACCGCGCACGAAACGCTCGAACGCGAAATCGCCGACTGGCTGGGCTATCCGTCGGCGTTGCTGTTCGGCAGCGGCTTCATCGCCAATCTGGCCGTGCAACAGGCATTGCTCAGCGAAGAAGACGACGTCTGCGTGCAGGACCGGCTCAATCACGCCAGCCTGCTCGATGCCACGCGGCTGGCCGGCTGCCGGCTGCGGCGCTATCCGCACCTGGACGTGGAAGGCGCGATGCGCCAGCTCAAGGGCGCGCCCGAGGGCGCAGCGATGCTGGCCACCGACGGCGTTTTCAGCATGGATGGCGATGTCGCGCCGCTGCGCGCCTTGAGCCTGGTGGCACGCATGCAGCAAGCGCTGTTCTATGTGGACGACGCGCACGGTGTGGGCGTGCTCGGCCCGCAAGGGCGTGGTTGCGTGGCCGATGCCGGCTTGGGCGTGGCCGAAGTGCCGTTGCAGTTGGTCACGCTGGGCAAGGCGCTCGGTGGCTACGGCGCGGTGGTGGTGGGCGAAGAAGCGCTGGTGCGCCATCTGGCCGAAACCGCGCGTCCCTACATCTACACCACTGCGTTGCCGCCGGCGCAGGTCGCGGCCACCCTGGCGGCGGTGCGCCTGGCGCGTCGCGACGATTGGCGGCGTACGCGCCTGGTCGAATTGATCGGTGCGTTCCGCGATGGCGCGCGCAAGCACGGCTTCGAACTGATGGCCTCCGACACGCCGATCCAGCCGCTGCTATGCGGCGAGGAAGCAACCGTGATGGCGATGTCGGCTGCACTGGAACAGGCAGGTTTCATGGTGGGCGCCATTCGTCCGCCCACCGTGCCCGAAGGCAAGGCGCGCTTGCGCATCACCTTGTCTGCGTTGCATACGCCACAGCAGGTGCAGACATTGATCGAGGCCATCGTGCAGGCGCGCGATGTGGTCAGTCGGCAGCCGCTGCGTGCCTCTGCCTGAGGCACGTGGCAGTGCGTGGCTGGCCTGTACGCAGACACGCGTGGGCCACTCAACCACTGCAGCGATTGCACGAGACAGCTGCATGGCAGGCGACAACGGCGCGCTGAGCGTGCATTGCGGGATGGATTTCCTGCAGTGGGCCAGCCGCGCAACCGGTGCGCGCCGGCATCCAGTCGCAACCGGGTACTGACATGTCACTCGCGATGACTGGCCCAGACACGGTGGCGCAACGGCGCGTGTGGGAAGCCTTGTCGCGGCTGTATCTGGACAACGACAGTTGCGACCAAGACGGCGTTGCGCGCGTCCTGGCTGCCTCGCCCTTCACCCTGGAACAGTTGCGCACGATGTTGTTGCATGAGGTGCATCCGGTACTGATCGGCAATCTGCGCAGCATGGCTGGCGTCTGGGATGGTTTCGATCCCGATTGGCTGGCTGCGGCGATCCAGGCGCGGCGCGCACGGCGCTGGCATTGGCCGGCGCGCTGGCACCGCTGCGGTCATGCGCGTGCGCAATGGGCGTTGCTGGCTCCAAAGATCGCCGCACTGCGTGCAGCCGCCACGCATTGACGTCTGGGCGCTGCACCCAACATCGGATCTGCATGCCCCCCATCACCAGCGCGCAGTTCCACGATGCATGCCGGCACGCCACAATCGGCGACAATGCGCGCATGCATATCGATGTCATCGGCCACGGGCCTGCGCTGGTTCTCCTGCACGGTTGGGCACTGCACGGCGGCGTGTTCGCACCGCTGGTAGAGCGCCTGTCACCGCAGTATCAACTGCATCTGGTCGACCTGCCCGGGCACGGCTTCAGTCGCGACGACAGCACGCCGTTGGCATTGCCTTATGTGGTTGCAGAAATTGCGGCCGCCACGCCGCCGGCGGTCTGGCTCGGCTGGTCGCTGGGCGGGCTGTTTGCGTTGCATGCGGCCGCCACCCTGCCGCAGGTGCGCGGGCTGGCGATGATTGCCGCCACCCCGCGTTTCGTGCGTAGCAACGATTGGCCAAGTGCCGTCCAGCGCGAGGTGTTCGTGCAATTCGGTGTCGAATTGTCGCGCGACTATCGCGGCACGCTGGAGCGTTTCCTGGCGCTGGACACGCTCGGCTCGGCGCACGCACGTAGCGAACTGCGCAGCCTGCGCGAGACGCTCACCGCGCGCGGTGAACCGGCACCGGAGGCGTTGCAGCAAGGCCTCACCCTGCTCGAACGCACCGATCTGCGCCGCGCCCTGCCGCAACTCGCACGCCCCAGCCTGTGGATCGCCGGGCAACGCGATCGCCTGGTGCCTGCCGCCGGCATGCATGCCGCCGCCGCGCTCAGCCCGCACGCGCAGGCGCTCACCATTGCCGGCGGTGGTCACGCGCCGTTTCTGGGTCATGCAGATCAGGTCAGCGAGGCGCTGCAACGCTTCGTTGCGTCCGTGCCATGAGCCGATCGTCGATCATGCGACATCGCTGATCGAGGACATCTCGCATGGATCTGGGAATCGCTGGCCGCTGGGCGCTGGTCTGCGCCGCAAGCAAGGGGCTGGGTTTGGGCTGCGCACGTGCATTGGCCGGCGAAAGCGTCAATGTGGTGATCGCCGCGCGCGGCCGTGAGGCACTGGAGCACGCCGCCGATGCCTTGCGCGCACTGCCCGGCGCCGGCCAGGTGCGCAGCGTGGTGGCCGACATCGCCACGCCGGAAGGACGCAGCGCGGCACTTGCGGCCTGTCCGCAGGTCGACATCCTGATCAACAACGCCGGCGGCCCGCCGCCTGGCGATTTCCGCCAGTGGGAACGCGAAGATTGGCTACGCGCGCTGGACGCCAACATGCTCGCCCCGATCGAACTGATCCGCGCCACCGTCGATGGCATGCGCGCACGCCGCTTCGGCCGCATCGTCAACATCACCTCCAGCGCGGTGAAGGCGCCGATCGACATCCTAGGCCTGTCCAATGGCGCGCGCGCCGGCCTGACCGGCTTCGTCGCCGGGCTCGCGCGCAGTACCGTGGCCGACAACGTCACCATCAACAACCTGTTGCCCGGGCAGTTCGCCACCGACCGCCTGCGCGGCAACTTCGCCGCCCTCGCGCAGCAACAGGGCAGCACCGTCGACGAGGTCGCCGAACGCAAGCGTGCGGGCATTCCGGCGGCGCGTTTTGGCGAGCCGGACGAGTTCGGCGCGGCCTGCGCCTTTCTGTGCAGTGCGCAGGCCGGCTACATCACCGGACAGAATCTGTTGATCGATGGCGGCAGTTATCCCGGCACGTTCTAGCGCGGCGCCTTGCAGGCCCGATCGATTCCCTCCGCCCCTGCCAGGGGCGACAATAGCCTTGCCATGACCAGTACTTTCGACCCCCGCCACGTCCGGCGCGCGTTTGCGCGTGCCGCCAGCACTTATACCGCCGCCGCCGCACTTCAACGCGAAGCGGAAACCCGCCTGTTCGAATCGCTCGACTACCTGGGCGAGCAGGTGCCCAAGGTGGTGCTGGATGTCGGCGCCGGCCCCGGCCATGCCAGCGCTGCAATCAAGAAGCGCTGGCCAAAGGCACAGGTGATCGCGCTGGATCAGGCCATGCCGATGCTGCGCCAGGCGCGCAAGGGCGCGGGCTGGTGGAAGCCGTTCACGCAGGTGTGCGCCGATGCGCGCGCGCTGCCGGTCGCCGACGGCAGCGTGGATGTGATCTTCAGCAATCTGTGCCTGCAGTGGGTGGAAGACCTGCCGGCCGTGTTCGCCGGTTTCCGCCGCGCGCTGCGCCCGGGTGGGCTGCTGCTGTGCTCCACCTTCGGCCCGGAAACGTTGATCGAATTGCGCGAGGCCTTTGCGCAGACCGACCCGGCCCCGCACGTCAGCCGTTTTCCGCCGATCGCCCAATTCGGCGACGCCTTGCTGATGTCCGGATTCCGCGACCCGGTGCTGGACCGCGACTTGTTCACCCTGACCTACAACGACCTGCCCGCGCTGATGCGCGAACTGCGTGCGATGGGGGCAACCAATGCACTCAGCAACCGCCGCGCCACCTTGACCGGACGCGGTCGCTTCGCGGCCGCCAGCGCTGCCTACGAACCGCTGCGGCGGCCGGACGGCACCCTGCCCAGCTCCTGGGAAGTGATCTACGCCCATGCCTGGGCGCCGGCACCGGGCGCGCCCATCCGCGAACATGGGCATGACGTCGCCAGCGTCCCGGTCAGCGCCATCCCGATCCGCCGCCGCATCGACTGAGCGGCGGTACAGAACGCCGGCCATCGCGCATCCACTGCCAGTGAGACACAGAGTCTTGCGCCCATGCCAATGCTCGGCCGTCAGGCTCGGCGGTGACACTTGCTAGAATTCTGAAGTGACCGGCCGCACTTCCTTGGTTGCGGCTCATCTGTTCGATGGTGGCTACCGACACCGCGCAGCAATGCGCGTGCACGTGTTGGAAGCCGCTCTTACGTTTGCGGCTCCCCGCCCCCAATCGGCCTCCCCCATGTTGAAGTGGCTCCTCATCGCGCTGTTCATCGCATCGGCGCTCTACATCCATTACCGCGGTCGCGTGCGGCACCGGCTCAGCCGGCAGTTGCTGGACCATTCCACCTTCATGGCCCCGATCAACACATTGATGTACCTGTGTTCGCGCGTGCCGACCACGCCGTTCATCGATCCGGGCAAGGAATTTCCCGAGCTGGCGCCGCTGCGCGCGAGCTGGCCACTGATCCGCGACGAAGCGGTGGCGTTGCAGCAGATGCAGAAGATCCGCGCTGCCGAAGGCTATACCGACATCGGCTTCAATTCGTTCTTCCGGCGTGGCTGGAAGCGCTTCTATCTGAAGTGGTACGGCACCGCGCACCCGTCGGCATCCGAGTTGTGCCCGCAGACCACCGCCTTGCTGAAGTCCATTCCCACCGTGAAGGCCGCGATGTTCGCCGAGCTGCCGCCCGGCAGCGAACTGCGCCCGCACCGCGACCCGTTCGCCGGCTCCATGCGCCTGCACCTGGGCCTGGCCACACCGAACGACGACCGTTGCTTCATCGACGTCGACGGCCAGCGCCACAGCTGGCGCGATGGCGAGTGGACCATGTTCGACGAGACCTATATCCACTACGCGCGCAACGACACCGACCAGGACCGCATCATCCTGTTCTGCGATATCGAACGCCCGATGCGCTGGCGCTGGGCAGCGGCGGTGAACCGCTTCGTCGGCCGCAGCCTGCTCTCGGCCGGCGCCTCGCCCAACCAGGAAGGCGACAAGACCGGCGGCATCAACCGCGTGTTCCGCTATTTCTACGCCGCACGCCTCAAGGCCAAGGCGCTGAAGGAACGCAACAACCCGCTGTACCAGGTACTCAAGTGGGGCATCTTCATCCTGGTGGTGATCGGGATCGTGTTGCTGTAATCCCCGCCCACCACGTGGGAGTGCACCTGGGCGCGACCGGCATCGCCGGTAACGCCTCATTGGGCGCAAGCGCGCTCCTACATCGGCGTAGCTCCGGCCGCGATACCGCACTAATCACGCAGGAGCGCACCCGGGCGCGACCAGGCATTGCCGGTAACGCCTCATTGCGCCCAGGTGCGCTTCTACGCAGCGCTGGTCGATACGCTCAGCGCGATACCTGCGCAATCCATTCCTGCAGGTTGTAGTAGTTGGTCACGCGGGTGATCTTGTCGCCGCGCACCTCGAAGAACGCACCGCCCACCAGCACATAGGGCTGCCCGGTGGCCTCCGGCAGGCCTTCGTCGGTGGTGTGATACACGCCATGCACCACGTACTCGGCACCGACCCGGGTGCCGTCGTCGCTGGCGATGACGACCACGTCGCGCAATTGCTCGCGGTAACTGTCGCTCATGCGCTGCAGGAACGCGGCAAATTCGTTGCGGCCGATTTCGCGCGGACCTTGATTGAGGTCGTGGGCGACGTCCTCGGCCAGAAACGCCAACATGCCGTCCCAGTCGCCACGGTTGAATGCCGCGTAGTAGGCCTGGACCAGGCCAATGGCGTGTTGCCGATGGGTCTCGCTCATGCTCGAACCTGCCCGCTGGGAAAGCCGCATCATAGGCCTGCGGTCACGGCCCTTGCACCACCAGATCGCGGTGGAAGTAATACACCTCCTGCAACAGGAAGCGCCAGCTGGTGTGGAAGCTGCGAAAGCGCGTGCTCGGCGTGGACGAGGCCAGCGCGTCCACGCCCAGCTCCTGGCTCAATCGCAGTGCGCGCGCCATGTGCAGCGGGTCGCTGACGATGATCGCCCGATGCATGCCGTGCCGCTCCATCAACGTGCGCGCCTGTTCCAGGTTCTGCCGGGTCGTGCGCGATGCGGTTTCGATCACGATCGCTTCCGGCGGAATGCCGTGGCGCAGCGCATAGCGCCGGGCCACCTGCGATTCGGCAAAGCGCGCACCGTTGCCGAAACCGCCGGTGAACAGCAGCCGCGGCGCGTAACCCTGCCCGTACAGATCCAGCGCATGCCGGATGCGTTCTTCGAACACGGGCGAAGGGCGCGCATCGTAGGCCGCCGCGCCCAGCACGATGATGACATCGGCCGGCGCGGCCTGATCGCGGTCGCCGACCCATACGATCCAGCCGGCCACCGCCACCAGCCAGATCAGCGCCAGCATGCACAACCGCCAGCCCCAGCCCCACAGGCCGAGCCCGCGCGAGCGCCTGCTCACGCCGCGGCCCAAGGCAAGGCGTCCAGATCGACATTGCCGCCGGACAGGATCAGCCCCACCCGCCGCCCGGCGAACCGCGCCGGCTCGGCCAGCACCGCCGCCAGGGTGATCGCCGACGATGGTTCAATCACCTGCTTGAGCACCTGCCAGACCAGCCGCATCGCCTGCACCACCGCGGCATCGTCGACCGTGATCACCTGTGCACCGGCGTGCTGCAGCAGCGTGAAATTGGGCGCGCCCAAGCTACCGCGCAGACCGTCGCACACAGTGTCCGGCACGAAATCGACCAGCCGCTGACCGGCCGCCAGGGAGCGCGCGGTATCGGCCGCACCGGCCGGCTCGGCCAGCACCAGCGCGCAGCCCGGCGTGCAGCGCAGCGCCAGCGCGGCCCCGGCCGCCAGCCCGCCACCGCCGACCGGCGCCACCAGCACGTCCAACCCGCCGCTTTGATGCAGCAGTTCCAGCGTGGCGGTGCCCTGCCCGGCGATCACTGCGCGATCTGTATATGGGTGCACCAGCGTGGCGCCGCTGCCGGCCTGCACCTCGGCGCACATCTGTTCCCGCGCCGCGATGGTCGGCGCGCAACGCCACAACGTGGCGCCGTTCCGGGAGATATTGGCCAGCTTGGCCGCTACCGCGCCCTCGGGCACCACCACATGGCAGCCGATGCCGCGCGTACGTGCGGCAAGCGCCAGCGCCGCGCCGTGGTTACCGGATGAATGCGTGACCACGCCATGCGAAGCCAGCTCATCCGGCAGCGACCACACGGCATTGCAGGCACCGCGGAATTTGAATGCGCCACTGCGCTGCAAATGCTCGGCCTTGAAGAACAACTGCGCACCGCTGAGCGCATCCAGGCCGTGCGATGTCAGCAACGGTGTCGGCGCGCAGTGCGGCGCAATCCGCGCGGCAGCCTGCAGGACGTCGGAATGGGCAAGGGGGACCGTCTCGATCATGCCCGCAAGATTAACGTATCGCCTCCTCTTCACGGGTCGCACGCAGTGCCGCCGCGCATGCTGGATCGATGACGAAGCATCGCAATGCCACACAATTAAGGACCGATTCAATGCATCGGTTCGACAGTGGCACCATGGTTGCAGGAGGGCACCATTCATGAAATTCCGTCTGATCTTCGCCGCCGGGCTGTTGGCCCTGAGCGGCTGCGCAACCTACGACTACACCGGCGGTGGGTCGGGCGGCTATTACCGTGGTGCGCCTGCCGTGCAGTATCGCTATCCGCCCGGCTACTCCCCGTACTTCTACGGCAACCCGTATGGTTTGCCATATGGCTATGGCGCCGGGTCGATCGGCCTGTACGACTACCCGGTGTACCCGGTCTATCGTGGTGGTGGCGGCTACTACTACCGGCAGTACGATCGCCGTCCGCAGTACCGTCCGCCGCGCCCGAACGGCTCGTTCAACAACGGGCAGCGCCCCGGCGGCTCGCGGCCGCAGCAACCCAATCGCCCGCCGGCGACCGGCGCTCCGCCGTCGCGGCCGCCACCGCGGATCGGCGCTCCGCCGCGTGTCATTCGCGAGATCCAACGGCAAACCGCTCCGCGAAACACACGCGAACAGATTCCGTAAGACGCTGACTGCGACCTGGCCCACATTTGGCGATATTGGGGGCTTGCGTTCAGCTGACGATTGGCCGCAAGCTAGGTGCTCTGTGTGACCCGCCACGTCATTTTTTGACCGCGCCAGCCCCACTGAACGACTTATGTCGATGTCCGACAGGGAAATCTGGATCCCCCCTGTTCCGGCCCTGTCGGATATCGGCGCCTACAAAAGCAGAAAGCCCCGGCATGCCGGGGCTTTCTGTTTTTTGTTTCGATGTTGCCTGGCGGGCGCTGCAGCGGAGGGCTCGCCGACTGGCAGGAATCGGAAAAAATAAGGGTCGGCAGTCCCCCGACTACCGACCCTTACGCTACCCCATCGCACGCGCGGCTGGCCCCTGTTCCAATTCCAGCCTTTGCGCCCATGTCGCAATGCCGCGACGGGTGCAGTAGGGATATCCGCACGAAACATGCCAACTTGAGGGTCACTTGCGCATAATGTGATTTACGTCACATTTTTAGCGGACAAGTGACCTGACCCGCCCTTCAGCCGATACTTCCGCAGCCGTTTTTCCTTTTCCGCTCCTGGTCCACGCCCATGTCCGACTCCTTCTATCGCTACGACGTCATCGTGATCGGAGGCGGTCATGCCGGCACCGAGGCCGCCCTGGCGTCTGCACGCGCAGGGGCGCGCACCTTGCTGCTCACCCACAACATCGAGACGGTGGGGGCGATGAGCTGTAACCCGGCCATCGGCGGGATCGGCAAGGGCCACCTGGTCAAGGAGATCGACGCACTCGGCGGGGCGATGGCACGCGCAGCGGATCTGGCCGGCATCCAGTGGCGCACGCTCAACGCCTCCAAGGGGCCGGCAGTGCGTGCCACGCGCTGCCAGGCCGACCGCAACCTGTATCGCACTGCGATCCGCTGCATCGTCGAGGCCCAGCCCAACCTGACCGTCTTCCAGGCGGCCGTGGACGATCTGATCATTCATCACGGCGCCAGCGAAGCCGACAGCGTGCGTGGGGTCATCACCCAGACCGGGCTGCGTTTCCAAGCGCCGTCGGTGGTGCTGACCGCCGGCACCTTCCTGGCCGGCAAGATCCATGTGGGCGAAACCCAGTACGCGGCCGGGCGCATGGGCGATCCGCCGGCCACCACGCTGGCCGCGCGCCTGCGCGAGCGCCCGTTCGCGATCGACCGGCTCAAGACCGGCACCCCGCCGCGGATCGACGGGCGCACGCTCGATTACGGCGTGATGGCCGAGCAGCCCGGCGACGACCCATTGCCGGTGATGTCGTTCATGGGCCAGGTCAGCGACCATCCGCGCCAGGTCAGCTGCTGGATCACCCAGACCACCGAGCAAACCCACGAGATCATTCGCAACGCGCTGCATCGCTCGCCGCTGTATTCGGGGCAGATCGAAGGCATCGGCCCGCGCTACTGCCCGTCGATCGAAGACAAGGTGGTGCGTTTTGCCGAGAAGACCAGCCACCAGATCTTCGTCGAACCCGAAGGCCTGGAGGTGGCCGAGATCTATCCCAACGGCATTTCCACCTCGCTGCCGTTCGATGTGCAGCTGGCGCTGGTGCGCTCGATCCACGGCTTTGCGAACGCGCACATCACCCGCCCCGGCTACGCCATCGAGTACGACTTCTTCGACCCGCGCGGGCTCAAGGCCTCGCTGGAAACCAAGGCAGTGGGCGGGCTGTTCTTCGCCGGGCAGATCAACGGCACCACCGGTTACGAAGAGGCCGCCGCCCAGGGTCTGCTGGCCGGGCTCAACGCAGCGCGCCAGGTGCAGGGGCTGCCGGCGTGGTCGCCGCGCCGCGACGAGGCCTACCTGGGCGTGCTGGTCGACGATCTCATTACCCACGGCACCACCGAGCCGTACCGCATGTTCACCAGTCGCGCCGAATACCGGTTGCAGCTGCGCGAGGACAATGCCGATGCGCGCCTGACCGGCGTCGGGCGTGCGATGGGCCTGGTGGACGACGCGCGTTGGGCGCGCTTTGCGGCCAAGCAGGAGGCGGTGCAACGCGAAACGACGCGGTTGTCTGCACTGTGGGCCACACCGGGCAATGCGCTGGGCCGCGAGGTGGCCGACGCCCTGGGCGTGACGGTCAGCCGCGAAACCAACGTGCTGGATCTGATCAAGCGCCCGGAACTCACCTACGCCACCTTGATGCGGGTGCCGACCCTGGGGCCCGGCGTGGCCGATACGCAGGTGGCCGAGCAGGTGGAAATCAGCGTCAAGTACGCCGGCTACCTGGATCGCCAGCGCGACGATATCGCGCGTCAGCAACGTCACGAAACCACGCCGATCCCGGACGGTTTCGATTACGCCAGCGTCCGCGGGCTGTCGATCGAAGTGCAGCAAAAGCTCGAACGCGTGCGCCCGCAACACATCGGCCAGGCCCAGCGTATTCCTGGCATGACGCCGGCGGCGATCTCGCTGCTGCTGGTGCATCTGGAGCGCGCGCGCCGCAGCCAGGTGGCGTGATCGACGCGACGATCGCTGCCCGTCGTCAGCGATCGTCGGGGCATCCATTCCGTAAAGGCAGCGGTGACCGCGCCAGTCATCGCGAAGCGATGGCGTGTCCCGATGCGCGAACATGCGGACGAGCAAAGGCGCCCTGAGCCGACCGAACGGTTGAAGCGGGCTCAAGCGTTATTGCTATGATTTGCCAACGACTACACATTTCGACACATGAACGCATCTCGCACGTTGTTGCCGGCACTCTTCCGCAGCGTCTGCGCCCTGCTGCTGTTGACAGCGGCATGCAGTTGGCCGGCGCATGCCAAGACCGAAGAAGACGGGCGTTACTGGCTGAGCGTCTATGCGCAAGGCAAGCTGCCGGTCGAAAACCTGTACTGGAGCATGGATGTGCATCCGCGCTGGCGCGAAGAAGGCGAGCAGTTCGATCAATTGATCCTGCGCCCGGCGGTGTTCTACCGGCTCAACCCCAAGGCCAGCGTCTGGATGGGGTACGACACCATCATCAGCCATCCGGCCGGGCAGCCATCCAACCGCGAAAATCGCTGGTGGGGGCAATTTCAATATCAATTCGATCCGATTGCCGAGATCACCATTACCAGCCGCACGCGCCTGGAACAGCGTCACCGCGAAGGCTTCAGCGATGAAGGGTATCGCGTGCGGCAAATGATCCGCGCGGTGCGCCCCAGCGGCTTCAGTCCGCAATTGTCGTGGGTGGCGTTCGACGAAGTGTTCGTCAATCTGGATCAGACGCGATGGGGCGCGCAGCGCGGACTCGATCAGAATCGGGTGTTTGTCGGCATCAACTGGAAATTCAATGCCATTGCCAACGCCGACGTCGGTTACCTGCATCAGTTCGTCAACACGCGTGCGGTGGATCGGGAAAACCACGTCTTGATGACCACGTTCCGCTTCAATTTCTGAGCGCCGCGTGCGCGGGCCGGTTGCAGGGCGAGGTTGAAAGCGGTGCGTTCAATCGACACCGGGCTGCGATGCGCTAGCCGATTCGATGTTAACTGCGAACTGCCGACGAGCAACCGATGCCGACTGCGACACTCCGCGTGGTGCGCAGCGCCCATCGGCGCCGGCATGCAGGCCGGCGCATGCCTGCATCCAGGTGTTCTTTTTGCGAGGCGGGCGAGCACGCCGTGACACCCGCACCGCCGCTGCAGTGACACCGCCGGAGTTGCGGCAGCGCGTGCGCCTCGGCACGGCACGGCACGGCTGCCACAGGTTGTCAGGCTGCCCTGCGTTCGATCGCGGGCAGCAGGCGCTGGCGCAGCGTCAACGCCGCCAGGTCCAGCGTTTCACCGGCAGCACGCAAGACGCTGCCCATGTTGATGAAGCCGTGGATCATGCCCGGGAAACTGTGCAGGGTGACTTCCACTCGCGCCGCACGCAGGCGCTCGGCATAGGCGCGGCCTTCGTCGTAAAGCATGTCGCGGTCGCAGACCACGACCAGCGCAGGCGCGACGCCTGCGACATCCGGCGCCAGCATCGGCGAGACACGCCAGTCGTTGGCCACCGCCATATCGGGCAGCAGATGGCGGTTGAAGAATTCCACCGCTGCCGCAGTCAACGGTGGCAAGCCGGCGTTGAGCGAGCGCGATGGATACAAGCCGCTGTCCTGGCGCGCGTCGGTCAGCGGATAGACCAGCAGTTGGCAACGCAAGGCGATGCCGGCATCGCGCGCGGCCAGTGCGGCAACCGCGGCCATGGCGCCGCCGATGCTGTCGCCGCAGATCGCAAGGCGCTGCACATCGGCGCCGACCGTGTCCGGGTGCGCAACCAGCCAATGCAATGTGGCGATGACATCTTCCACGCCGGCCGGCGCCGGGTGCTCGGGGGCGAGGCGGTAATGGATCGCCAGCACCTGACAGCCGGCACGCGCCGCCAGGTGCCGGCACACATCGTCATGCGACTCGAGATCGCCGACCAGACCGCCGCCGCCGTGCACGAACAGGCAGGTCGGGGCCGGGCCGGCCGCGAGCCCGGTGGGGCGATACAAGCGCAACGGCACCGCACCGGTAGCGGCATCGGCCTGCAGATCGCGTACCTCGGCCATTTCGATGCGGGGGAAGCCGAACTGCGCGCCCACCGCGCGCATCATCGCGCGCGCGCCTTCGATCGGCAGGGTTTCCATGGGCGGCTGCGCCGCCTCTTGAAGCTGGGCGAACAGGCGCACGACATCAGGATCAAACGACATGACGAACTCTCCGATAGGCGATGGTCGAGCTTGCCAGATTGTTATGAACCATCACTATTCGAATCGTTAACTAGTGCTGACGGAAAGGCCGGTGGGCCGGGCACAAGTGCAAAAAGTCCGGAATTGCTGGGAAAAGTGACCACCCACGCGTAGATCGGCCGCTCGACGACAGTGCCGGTACCGCAGCGCGCGCGTTGAATTTGCTGCATTGCATCGCGACCGATGCGCTGCTGTTGCGGACCTGGCGGCCGGCGCAGCGGCCAGTGGCGCTGCCTAGTCGTTGTCTTCGGCAGCCGCTTCGCGGCCTTGCTGGCGAATGAGGTTTTCCTGGCGCGCATCTTCGATCGAGGCACGGACGGCGCGTACATCGGCGCGACGGGTATCGAACTTGAAGCGCCCGGTAAGCACGCTGTCCGGACGCAGTTCGCCCTTTTCGAACAGCGCCCACATCTCTTCGCCGTAATGGGTGTCCAGCAGCTCGGGCGCGAAACGGCCCAGGCAGTCGCGCAGGTTGTGCACGTCGCGCAGCAGCATGTCGCGCGCGGCATTGTTGCCGGCGGCGCTGACCACCTGCGGAAAGTCGATCACCACCGGGCCATCGGGCGAAACCAGCACGTTGTATTCGGACAGATCGCCGTGCACCAGTCCCAGCGACAGCATCTTGACCACATCGCCGATCAGGCTGGTGTGGAAGGCGCGCGCCTGCTCGGGTTCCAGGTCCACCTCGCCCAGCCGCGGTGCGCTGTGACCGGCGTCATCGGTGACCAGGTCCATCAGCAATACCCCGTGGAAATAGCCGCGCGGTTTGGGCACATGCACGCCGGCATCCACCAATTGGTAGAGCGCGTCGGCTTCGGTGTTCTTCCAGGCGGTTTCAGCTTCCTTGCGGCCGAACTTGGTGGCCTTGCCCATCGCACGCGCCTGCCGGCTGCCACGCACTTTACGGCCTTCCTGGTACTGCACGCGCGCCTGGAAACTGCGTTGCGCCATGTCCTTGTAGACCTTGGCGCACAGGATCTCGGCGCCTGCGCTCACCACGTAGACAGAGGCTTCCTTGCCGCTCTTGAGTGGTCGCAACACTTCGTCGATGACGCCGTCGTCGATCAGCGGCTGCAGGCCGTTGGGGGTTTTCATGGACTAAGCGCACCGATCCGTCACAAACCAGCGACGATTATGCGGCAAGCAGGGTGAAGCGCTTACATGCCCACGCGCAGAGTGTGAGCCGGGGCATGCCATGGCGCGAGCGCTTACCATGCACGGACCTGTCCGCTACCGCACTCCTAATGCCCGAGCCCGCCTCCAGCCGCCGCAAACGTCCCGCCGCCGTGGTTGCGGCCGGCAGCGAGCGTGGCCTGCCGCATGAATTGATGCAGCAGATCGCCGCCGCCCAGGGCGATCCGGACTTCATGACCTCGCTAGGCCGCGGGCTGGTGGTGCTGAGCGTGTTCGCGCAGCACGCGCGCGAAGTGACGATGTCGCAGATCAGCCTGGAAACCGGCATCTCGCGCGCGGCGGTCCGGCGCGTGCTGCATACGCTGGCCAAGCTGGGCTATGTGGGCGAGCAAGGGCGTGGCTACGTGTTGCTGCCGCGCGTGCTGGGGATCGGCGGCGCGTACGCGGCGGCGTCATCGATGACCGCGGCCGCGCAGCCGGTCCTGGACGGGCTGCGCGACCAGTTGCACGAATCGTGTTCGCTGGGCGTGCTGGATGGCGACGACCTGCTGTACGTGGCGCGGTCGGAAACGGTGCGCATCATGTCGATCGGGCTCCGGCCGGGCACCCGCCTGCCGGCTTATTGCACCTCGATGGGGCGGGTATTGCTGGCCGCGCTGCCCGGCGACACCTTGCAGGCGTATCTGGAACGTACCACCTTGCGTCCGCGGACCGACCGCACGGTGACCCAGGCCTCGGCGCTGCTGGAGGTGCTGGCGCGCACGCGCCGCGAAGGCATGTGCCTGACCGATCAGGAACTGGAAATCGGCCTGCGCTCGATCGCCGTGCCGGTGCGCAACCTGCGCGGCGAAGTGATCGCCGCGCTCAACATCGGCGCCCAGGCCGGGCGGGTGAGCCTGCAGACGATGCAAACGCAGTTGCTGGAACCGCTGAAGCGGGCAGCGCAACGGCTGGGAACCTTGTTGAGCTAGAGCCTGACAAGGCGGTGCCGGCGCAGCATGCAACCTGGCGCTTGCGTTGCGTTGCGCTGGCGGTGCAGCGATCGATCGCACAGGTCAAGCACTTGCAAGCGCGCATCTGGCGTGGGACGACGCTTAGGCAGGCGACGGGTTGCAACGCGCGTGCACGCCAGGTGCGAATTGACTGCCACCCGGTGCTGCGGGCCTACCGGCTCGGAGCGGCGATGAAGCGTCGCAATCCGTCACTGGCGCGGGATGTGTGCAGGCGCCGGAGTTGCGACTGGCAGGCGCCAGGTCGAACATGCGCCGCGCCCGCCTCGCGGCTGCGCAGTCATCCGTCCGCTGCGCTTAGCGCGGCCGGCGCAAAAAGCGCACCACCGCGTCCACCCAGGCTGCGTGGCTGTCTTCGACCTGGGCCACGTGGTCGGCGTGCGGCAAGGTCACCCAGCTGCGATCTTCGCTGCGCAGACGTGCGTAGAGATGAGCATTGTCTGCCTGGGTGGCGATCGGGTCGTCGACGCCGCGCAACAGCAAGACCGGGAGCGTTGCGACCTGCTCGGGATGGAAGGCGAACTGCTCCATCGCGCGCCAGTCGGTGCGCACCGGGTCCGCTGCCAACGCCTGGGCGACGTAAGCCGCACGCACGGCCGGTGGTGCCGCATGGGCGGTGATGAAGTCCTCACCGGCCGCAGCGGCCGTGGTGGGTGCGCGCACGGGCCGAGCTGCCGGAACTTCCGGCGCGGGCGGTGCATCCACATCGTCCGGGAAGCCGAACAACACCAGTGCAGACATCGCCTGCGGTTGTTGCTGGGCAAGCAGCAACGCCACTCGCGCGCCGTTGGAATAGCCCAGCAGTGCGGGCGGCGGCACATCGGGATGGGTCTGCGCGACCCAGGCCAGCACGCTGCGGACATCGGCCACTGCACGGGCGGGCGTATTCCAGCCCGTGCGGTCGCGTGGGCTGCCGCCGTAGCCGCGCAGATCCACCGCGTACGCAGCAAACCCGGCTTGCGCGAGCGCCGCAAGGACAGAGCGCGCGTCACGCGGTTCGCCAGGCACCTGCAAATCGAAGTTGGGCAATGCACTCCAGGTGCGGCCGTGCACCAGCACGATCGCACCACGCGGCTGCGCGGGCACGCGCGACCACACGGCCAGCGTCTGGCCATCGTCGGTCCGCACCTGCGACACCACGGTGCCGGGCCCGGGTTGCGGTTGTGCGTGCAGCGCCACCGTGACCAAGGACGACAACAGCAGGCAGACCAGGCGACGCAGCATGCGATGTCTCCGGTTACAGTGGATTGAGCGTGGCCAACACATGCGTGCGCGCAGTCGGCAAGCGACTGTGGATGGCGCGCCAGGCACCACGGTGGACGGGTGGTCCACGCCGCACCGAGTACCGAGCACGCGCGCCGGACGCTGAGCGCCATCGTTTTGTCCACCGCACTGAAACGACCTTACCGAGGTTGCGCCGTCGATGCTACGCCGGTCTCGGCGGCTTGCTCTTCCAGGATCGGCCTGGCCAGCGCGAACGCGTGGTTGGCGGCCGGCACGCCGCAGTAGATCGCCGCCTGCAGCAGCACTTCCTTGATCTGCGCAGGCGTCACGCCGTTGTTGCGCGCCGCACGCACGTGCAGCTTGAATTCTTCATCGTGGCCTAGCGCGATCATCATCGACAGGGTGATCAGCGAACGGGTGTGGGCCGGCAGGCCGTCGCGGGTCCAGATGCTGCCCCAGGCGTAGCGGGTGATCAGGTCCTGAAACTCTTCGGTGAAGTCGCTACGCGCGGCCAGCGCGCGGTCGACATGTGCATCGCCAAGGACGCGCCGGCGCTGGCGCATGCCGGCTTGATAACGTTCGTCTTCGTGCATGGAAGGTCCTTGCAAGGTGGGAAAGCTCACTGGCCCTGAAGAAAGCCGAGCACCGCCTGATTGAACGCGGCCGGCGATTCCAGGTTGCAGATGTGGCGGCCGGGCACCTGGGCGTAATGACCGTCCGGCGCGGCATAGGCGATCTCGCGCAGGTCAGGCGGTGGGCACACCGGGTCGTCGTCGCCGGCCAGCGCCAGCAGCGGCAGGTTCAACCCATCCAGCGCGCCACGGAAATCGGCATCGGCCACCGCCTGGCAGCAGGCGATGTACCCGGCCGGCGAAGTGGAGACGAAGGCAGCGGCGATCATGTCCAGGCGCTGCGCGTGGCTGACGGCAAATTCCGGGGTAAACCAGCGTTGCAGCGTGGCATCGATCAGCGTCGGAAGGCCCTCGCTGCGCACCTGTTCGATGCGGGTTTCCCAGGTGGCGGCATTGCCGATCTTCTGGGCGGTGGCGCATACCACCAGCCGGCGCAAGCGCTGCGGTGCATGCAGGCCCAGCCACTGGCCGGTGAGCCCGCCGATCGACAGGCCGCAGAAATCGCTTTGTGCGATCTCCAGCGCGTCCCACAGTGCCAGCACGTCCCGACCCAGGTCGGCCACGCCATACGGGCCGGGCGGCGTCTCCGAATACCCGTGGCCACGGCGGTCGTAGCGCAGGATGCGGTAGTGCGGGGCGAAGGCTTCGATCTGCACGTCCCACATGTGCAGATCGGTGCCCAGCGAATTGCAGAAGGTCAGCCAGGGGCGTCCTTCGGTGCCGTCCAGGCGGTAATGCAGGCGATGCGTGGGCAACTGGAGATAAGCCATCGAGGCACCGTCAACAGGAAGAAGATCCAGCCAGCACGCGGTCGATCCACACCGAGGACATGCCGCGCCAACTTGCGCTATCGAACACTGCCTGCAGTTGCGCGTGCGTGAGCACCGCGCTCACCTGCGCGTGCTCGCCAAGCACCTCGCGCAGATGCCGTTGCTGTGCCTGCGCGCGCAGCGCTGCCTGTTCCACCAGGGCGTGCGCCTGCGGCTTGCCTAGGTGTGGCGCGAGCGCGAACACCGCCGCCTCGGCGTAGAGCAGCCCGCCGTGGCTGTCCAAATGCGCCTGCATGCGCGTGCGATCCAGTTCCAGGCCGGACAGGCACAGCTGCATCTGCGCCAGGCTGCCGGCGGTGAGGCAGACGATCTGCGGCAAGGTGTCCCATTCGGCATGCCATTGGCCGGCCGCGCGCTCGTGCGGCTGTGCCATGGCGCTGAACAAGGTGGCGACCAGGCCCGGTACGCGGGTGGCCGCAGCCACCGCTGCCACGCTGGAGACCGGATTGCGCTTGTGCGGCATCGCCGACGAGCCGCCCTTGCCGGTGGCGGCCGGCTCGAACGCTTCGCCCACCTCCGATTGCATCAGCAACACCACGTCGCCGCCGATCTTGCCCAACGTGCCAGCCAGCAGGCCGAAGGCGCAGCCGACCTCGACGATGCGGTCGCGCGCGGTATGCCAGGGCAGCGCAGGCAGCGGCAACGCCAGCGTGCTCGCCAAGGCCTGCGCCACTTCCAGGCCACGGCCCTGCAACGAGGCCAGGGTGCCGGCCGCGCCGCCGAACTGCAGCACCAGGGCATCGCGCCGCAAGCCGTGCAGGCGCTGCTGCGCACGCTGCAGGGCGTCCAGCCAACCGGCGACCTTGAGCCCGAAGGTGACCGGCACGGCCTGCTGCAGCAGGGTGCGTCCGGGCAGGCCGGTGTTGCGCTCGCTTTCGGCCAGCACCGCCAGATCGGCGCACAGGGCGTGCAGACGCGGCAGCAACAGATCGAGCGCAGCGCGCAGCTGCAGCACCGTGCCGGTATCGATGACGTCCTGGCTGGTCGCGCCCCAGTGCACCCAGCGCGCAGCGGAGTTGTCGTGCGCGGCCACCTGCGCGGTCAGCGCCTTGACCAGCGGAATGGCGGGGTTGCCGGCCAGCGCCGTGGCCTGCGCCAACGCGGCCAGGTCGTAGTGCTGCACATCGCAGGCAGCGGCAATGGCCTGCGCGGCCTCGGCGGGAATCACCCCGCACTGCGCCTGGGCGCACGCCAGTGCGGACTCGAACTGCAGCATCGCCTGCACGCGCGCGGCATCGTCGAACAAGGCCTCGCACGCAGGCGCGCCGAACAAGGATCCCAACAACGAAGATGTCGCGCTCATGCATTGCATCTCTAGGCGTGCCGGCAGCATCGCACCGATGTCCCAGGGTGCCAACTAGACCAAAGGGCAATGCATGCGGCGCGCCTGCCACTGCCGGGGTGATGTGGATGAGGCCATGCGTACTTGCGGTGCGTGCACGCGCGTTTGCCACGCGGACCGCCGCCCCTGAGGCGTGTGCGTGCGCCGTCATGGCGCATTGCGTGCCGCCGGAGAGACCTGGGCGGTTTTGTGGCGGCGGGCGCTTGTGCACTCGCGCGCGTAGCGCTGTTGGCGCTGTTGGCGCTGTTGGCGCTGTTGGCGCTGTTGGCGCGGCAGCGTGCCGGCAGGATGCAGCGCGGTCCCCGCACACAGACGGCGTTTCAAGATCGGCATGCGGATCAATAGCGGAAGAACACCGTTTCCGCTTCACCCTGCATGTGGATGTCCCAGGTGTAGGCACCACCTGGAAGCGGCTGGGCCAGCAAGGTGGCGCGCCGCTCAGCCGGCACCAGCGCCAGGATCGGGTCGCTGCCCAGCTGCGGGTCGTCGGCGAAATACAGCCGCGTCGACGCCGCGCGCAGCAGGCCGCGCATGAACACCAGCACCGTCAGATGCGCTGCCTGCTGCTTGCCGTCCGGGCCCGCCACCCTGCCCGGCTTGATGGTGCTGAAGGAAAAACGCCCGTGCGCGTCGGTCGGCACGCGGCCCCAGCCGTCGAAGCTGGGGTCGTGCGCCTGGCAGCGAGGGTCGGCCGCATGCGCATAGATGCCGGCAGCATCGGCTTGCCACACTTCCAGCACCGCATCGGCCACGGGCGCGCCGGCACCATCGAAGATGCAACCGCTGATCTGCACATGCGCGCCCGCTGCCTGCGCAGGTGCGATCTGTTGGCGATACAGCGGCTCCAAGCCAAGCCGGTAATATGGGCCGACGGTCTGCGACGGCGTTGCATGCAGGCTCATCGTGTCACTCCCAGACCGTTTGCTTGCGACCGCGCAAGACGATGTCGAAGCGGTAGGCCAATGCGTATTCGCTGACCGCATTTTCCCAGTCGAAACTGGACACCATGCGTTCACGCGCCAACGCATCGTCGACGCAGTTGTAGATGGGGTCGTGCGCCAGTAGCGGGTCGCCGGGGAAATACATCTGAGTGACCAGCCGCTGCCCGATGCCATCGCCGTGCAACGAAAAATGGATGTGCGCCGGCCGCCAGGCGTTGTAGTGATTGCGCCACGGATACGCGCCCGGCTTGATGGTCTTGAAACTGTAGCGGCCGTGCGCATCGGTCAGCACCTGGCCGGTGCCGCGGAAGTTGGGGTCCAGCGGTGCGTCGTGCTGGTCGCCAGCGTGCTGGTAGCGGCCTGCCGCATTGCATTGCCACACTTCAACGATGCTGTTGCGGACCGGCCTGCCGTTTTCGTCGAGCACGCGGCCGGAGACGATGATGCGCTCGCCCAGCGGCGCGCCACTGAAACCGGCAGTGAGATCGGCCGCGTGCGCGCCCAGCGTAAGCCGGTCCAGGCGCGGGCCAGTGACTTCCGACAGCGTGACCGGCAGGTCGATCGGCGCACGCGTGGGCCCGCGCAGGGTGGTGGAAGCGTATGCCGGATGCAGGTAGGCCGGCTGCGTACCGGGCCGGCTGCGGCGATAACCGAGCAGCGGTTCGGCGGCGATGGCAGGTTGCTCAGCGGTGGGATCGCGCATCTTGAATCTCCGTCGGCAGCAAGACGACTCGAACGACATGGGTGCGAGGGAAGGACGAGGGAGGTTGCAACGGCCGGTTCACAGGCGCTCGATCGCCAACGCCACGCCCTGCCCCACGCCGATGCACATGCTGGCCAGCCCGAACCGCCCGTTGCCCGCCTCCAGCTGCCGCAGCAAGGTCAGCGCCAGCCGCGCGCCGCTCATGCCGAGCGGATGCCCAAGCGCAATGGCGCCACCGTTGGCATTGACGTGTGCGGCATCGTCGGCCAGGCCCAATGCACGCGTGCAGGCCAGCGCCTGCGCGGCGAAGGCTTCATTGAGTTCGATCGCATCGAACTGCGCGATGCGCAGGTTCAAGCGCGCCAGCAGACGCTCGGTGGCCGGCACCGGGCCGATGCCCATGTACGCCGGCTCCACGCCCGCCGAGGCGAACCCCAGCACACGCGCACGCGGCGTCAGCCGATGCGTCTGCACGGCCTGCGCCGAGGCCAGCAGCAAGGCAGCGGCGCCATCGTTGAGACCGGAGGCATTGCCGGCCGTCACGGTACCGGGCTGGCGGAACACCGGTTTGAGCTTGGCCAACATCTCGGCGGTGGTGTTGGGACGCGGCGCTTCATCGTGTTCGACGGTGGAGGCATCGCCGCCCTTGCGCGCGGCCACGGCCACCGGGGTGATTTCGCCATCGAAAAAACCGGCCGCCTGCGCCGCCGCTGCGCGCTGCTGGCTGCGCAGGGCAAACGCATCCTGGTCTTGGCGCGCGATGGCATACCGCTGTGCCACGTTCTCTGCCGTTTCACCCATCAATTCGATGCCATAGACGGCTTGCAGGCGCGGATTGATGAAGCGCCAGCCCATGGTGGTGTCTTCCAGCTGCTGGGTGCGGGCGAAGGCGCTGTCGGCCTTGCCCATCACCCAGGGCGCGCGCGACATCGATTCGACACCGCCGGCAATGGCAAGATCCAGTTCGCCGGCACGCATGCCGCGCGCCACCGTGCCGATCGCGTCCAAGCCCGAGCCGCACAGGCGATTGAGCGTGCTGCCCGGCACCGAAGACGGCACGCCGGCCAGCAACAGACTCATCCGCGCGACATTGCGATTGTCTTCGCCGGCCTGGTTGGCGCAGCCCAGGTACACATCGTCGATTGCGGCCGGCTCCAGCTGCGGCTGCCGCGCCAGCAATGCGGCGATCGGCACTGCGCCCAGGTCGTCGGCACGCACGCTGGACAAGGCGCCACCGTAACGGCCGATCGGCGTGCGGATGCCATCGATCAGATACACCTCGCTCATGCCTGGGCTCCCGCTGCCTGCGCGCCATGTGCCGCATCGGTGCGTGCCTGCAGCGCGCGCAGGGCGTCCAGCTCGGCACCGCTGGGCGGCGTGGTGTGTGCAAGGTCGGCGGCGAACCGGATCGGCCACCCGGTCGCCGCGCTGACCTGCTGGCGCGTGGTGCCGGGATGCAACGAGGTCACGGTGAGTTCGCGGGTCACAGGGTCGGGCTCCATCACGCACAGGTCGGTGACGACCACGGTCGGGCCGGCGCCGGGCAGGCCAGCACGCGCGCGCGCATCGCCCCCGTCCAGATGCCCGACCGTGGTGATGAAGTCCAAGCGTGAAACGAAGCTGCGTGTGGATTGGCGCATAATGATGAACACCTGCTTGGCGCTGGCCGCGATTTCCGGCGCGCCACCGGCGCCGGGAAGCCGCGTCTTCGGTGCGTCATAGGAGCCAATCACGGTGGTGTTGAGGTTGGCGTAGCGATCGATCTGCGCCGCGCCCAGAAAGCCCACGTCCACGCGCCCGCCCTGCAACCAGTAGCGGAAGATCTCTGGCGTGGAGACCACGGTGTCGGCGGTTTCGGCCAGCTCGCCATCGCCGATCGAGAGCGGCAAAACCTGCGGGCGCGCACCGATCGGGCCGGATTCGTAGATCAAGGTGACGTCGGGCGCATGCGTAAGCCGCGCCAGATTGGCGGCAGTGGACGGCAAGCCGATGCCGACAAAACACACCGCGCCATCGGGCAGGCGACGCGCAGCGGCCACCGTCATCATTTCGTTGGTGCTGTAGGCGCTCATGCGGCCACCTGCTGCTGCGACCGTGCATACACGCGCTGAAAACCGGCGAAGTCGTCGGTGTCGAGAATATGCGCCTGGATCCAGGCCTGGAACGTCGCACGGTCGCGCGCGATCGCATCCCAGGCCAGATAGAACCGGTTGTCGCGCGCGTAATAGCCATGCGCATACGAGGGCGCGGCGCCACCGGGCACCACGCAGACCGCATCGACCACCCAACGCGGCAGGATGCAGGCATTGGGTGGCGCATCGAGGCTGTCGACGATCTCTTCCACCGTCACGATCACCTTGCGCGCTGCCAGCGCGGCCTCTTTCTGCACACCCAGAATGCCCCACAGCAGCACGTTGCCGCGGCGATCGGCCTGCTGGGCGTGGATCACCGTGACATCGGGATTGACGGCCGGCGAGGTGGCCAGTGTCTGGCCGGTATACGGGCACTGCAGGAACCTGATGCTGTCGTTGACGCGCGGCAGATCCGAACCGACATACCCGCGCAACACTGCAAACGGCAGCCCCGACGCACCGGCCACATAGGCATTGGCCATATCGGCGTGACTGTGTTCGCGAATCTGCAGCGGCTGCGGCCAGGCGTGTTCCACTGCATCGCGCAACCGGTGCAACGAGCCGACGCCGGGATTGCCGCCCCAGGAAAACCGCAGCGCTGTCGCGCAGCCGGCGCCGATCAACTGGTCGTAGATCAGGTCCGGCGTCATGCGCACCAGACGCAGCGCGCGCTTGCGCTGGCGAATGACTTCGTGCCCGGCCGCTTGCGGAATCAGATGGGTGAAGCCTTCCATCGCCACGCAGTCGCCATCGGCGATCAGCTGCGACACCGCGTCGGCGAGAGCGACGATTTCGGCCATTGCGTTCCCTTCAGCACAGCGAGCGTGGGGTCACGGTAGGCGCAGCCGACGGGACGGTCAATCCGATAATCGGTGACTCGAATCGATATTCGCACAATTTCGCCAGACCAGTGGCGCGCCCACATTGTCTCCGGTGTATACATAACTTCGCTCGCAAGCGGACGCCAGCGTTGCGATGCGCGCTAACTAGCTGCAGGCCGGCGCAAGCCGCGTCGCATCCAGGTTGCCTACATACCCAGGAGTCACGGTCATGTCGCAGTCCAAGCCGCTGTTTCCCCTCAACGCGTGGTATGCCGTTGCCTGGGACCATGAGATCAAGCACGTGCTCAGCCCGCGCAAGCTCTGCAACCTGGACGTGGTGGTCTACCGCACCACCGCCGGCACAGTCGTTGCGCTCGAAGACGCGTGCTGGCATCGGCTGGTGCCGTTGTCGATGGGCAAGCTGCGCGGCGACGATGTGGTGTGCGGCTATCACGGGCTGGTCTACAACACGCAGGGGCGCTGCGTGCACATGCCCTCGCAGGACACCATCAATCCCTCGGCCTGCGTGCGCAGCTTCCCGGTGGCCGAAAAACACCGCTACGTCTGGATCTGGCCGGGCGACCCGGCCAAGGCCGATACGCGCCTGATCCCCGACCTGCACTGGTCGCACGATCCGGCGTGGGCCGGCGATGGCCGTACCATCCACGCCAAATGCGACTATCGGCTAGTGCTGGACAACCTGATGGACCTGACCCACGAGACCTTCGTGCACGGCTCCAGCATCGGCCAGGACGAAGTGGCCGAAGCGCCATTCGATGTGGTGCATGGCGATCGCAGCGTCATCGTGTCGCGCTGGATGCGCAATATCGACCCGCCGCCGTTCTGGGCCAGCCAGATCGCCCGCCAACTGGACTACCGCGGCAAGGTCGATCGCAGGCAGATCATCCGTTTCGAGGCGCCCTCCACCATCGCCATCGATGTGGGGGTGGCCATCGCCGGCACCGGTGCGCCCGAGGGCGATCGCAGCCAGGGCGTCAACGGCTACGTGCTCAACACCATCACTCCCGAAACCGACACCACCTGCCATTACTTCTGGGCGTTCATGCGCAACTACGCGCTGCACGACCAGTCGCTGACCACGCTCACCCGCGAGGGCGTGACAGGCGTCTTCGGCGAAGACGAAGCAGTGCTGGAAGCGCAGCAACGCGCCATCGATGCGCACCCGGATCACACCTTCTACAACCTCAACGTCGATGCCGGCGGCATGTGGGCGCGACGCGTGATCGACCGCCTGATCGCGCAGGAACAACGCGCGCAGGATCTGTCGTTGCGCATGGTGGGCTGAGCACGTCGCATGCGGACCGCCCTGTCATCGATCACAGCGACGCATTGCAGCCCCGTCGCAGCCGGCGCCGGCCCACAGACCTCATTGCCTGGAGCCCTTCATGCGTAAAGACACCCAGTGGCATCGCGCCCGCGTGGTCAGTATTGCCGACGCCTGCCCGGGCGTGCGCGAAATCGTGCTCGATCCCGGTACCGCCGCGCGCAGCTTCGAGGTGGGCAGCCACGTGGATTTCCGTTTGCAGTTGCATGGCCGCGACGATGTGCGCTCGTATTCGTTGGTGGGCGAACCGCGTGCCGATGGGTACTACCAGATTGCAGTACGACAAATGCCCGACAGCCGCGGCGGCTCGCTGCAGATGTGGACGCTTGCGCCGGGCGACGTGGTGGAGATGTCCCCGCCCAGCAACAATTTCGCGCTGGACGAAAGCGGCGAGGAAATCCTGCTGATCGCCGGCGGTATCGGCATCACCCCGATCATCGGCATGGCGCAGCGGCTGGCGCGCCGGCATCGCGCGTTTCGTCTGCTGTACGCCGGCCGCTCGCGCAGCGCAATGGCGTATGTCGGCACGCTGGAAGCACTGCTGGGCGAACGTTTGCAGTTGCAATGCGACGACAGCGCCGGCCCGCCGGATCTGGCTGCCGAACTGGCGCGCCTGTCGCCCAATGCCGAGGTGTATGTGTGCGGCCCGCTGGGCATGCTCGAAGCGGTGCGCCAGCACTGGCACGCCGCCGGACGGCCACGTGCGCGCCTGCACTTCGAAACCTTCGGCAATAGCGGGCGGGTGCCGGCGCAGGCGTTCGTGGTGAAGTTGCCGGAGCTGGGCCTGGAAGTGCCGGTGGCTGAAAACGAATCGATGCTGGACGCATTGGCCGATGCCGGGGTGGAGCTGATCGCCGAGTGCCGCCGTGGCGAATGCGGTTTGTGTGCAGTGGACGTGCTGGACAGTTCCGCCGATATCGATCACCGCGACGTGTTCTTCAGCGACGAGCAGCGCCGGGAGAATCGCAAGCTGTGTGCCTGCGTGTCGCGTGCGGTAGGCGGCAGCATCAGCATCGACACCGGCTATCGCAGCGCGCTGGGCTGAATCCGGCCGTCCAGCCGTTTGGCGGCCAGCCACTCCTGCGTGTTCACATCTCGCCGGGGTGCAGCGGCAGGCGCACATCGCTGCGCGTATCGTCTGGCGGCTGCGGTTGATACTGGGCTTCAGCAAGGAACGCGTTTGCGGCGCCCGCGTTGCATCGGCCAACCCACTGCCGTGTCCACGCATGCTGGCAACTTCTCGTTGGCGCTTCAGCAGCACACATCGAGGGCGATGATTCTTACCGAGCCCTGGCCGAGCCTGCTGGGCAATCGGATGCGTCCAGGAACGCGAAGCCTGGGCGCAGCGCATCCGGCAATCGTCAAGCGTGCACCGCTTCAGGCCGATGTTCGCCCGCAAGCCCATATCGCGCGCTGCGTGCACGCGGCCGTGTTTGCATCCTCACGCGTATGCGCGATCATCTGCGCATGGAGTCGACTCACTACAGGACTGTCCCGGCGCCGGCATTGAACCCGCGCCAGGAGCAATTGGTGGCGCTGGTGCGGCAGCAGGGCTTTGCCGAGGTCGAAGGTTTGGCCACGCGCTTCGAGGTGACGCCGCAGACCATCCGGCGCGATCTGACCCTGCTCTGCGATGCCGGCGTGCTGCGCCGCTATCACGGCGGCGTCAGCATGCCCTCCAGCGTGGAGAATCTGGCCTACACCGCACGCAAGGCGCTGCAGGCCCGCGAAAAACAGCACATCGCCGCACGTGTTGCGCGCTTCATTCCCGACGATGCCTCGCTGTTCATCAACCTGGGGACCACCAACGAAGAAGTCGCACGCGCGTTGCTGCAGCACCGCGGACTCCGGGTGATCACCAACAATCTCAACGTAGCGGTGATGCTCAGCGCCAACCCCAGCTTCGAGGTGATCGTGGCCGGCGGTGTGGTGCGCGGGCGCGACCAAGGCGTGACCGGCGAGGCGACGGTGGAGCTGATCCGCCAGTTCAAAGTGGATTTCGGGGTGATCGGCATTTCCGGCATCGATCTGGACGGCACCCTGCTGGATTTCGATTACCAGGAAGTGCGGGTGGCGCAGGCCATCATCGAGCACTCGCGGCATGTGCTGCTGGCCGCCGACCACAG
This sequence comes from Xanthomonas sp. NCPPB 3569, assembly GCF_041475645.2. Lineage (NCBI taxonomy): Bacteria > Pseudomonadati > Pseudomonadota > Gammaproteobacteria > Lysobacterales > Lysobacteraceae > Xanthomonas > Xanthomonas sp. NCPPB 3569. Next base: position 532,604 of record NZ_CM192969.1, on the reverse strand, counting down.
CAAATTCGGCCGCAACGCCATGGTGCGGCTGGGCGCACTTGCACAGGTGCACGACTGGTTCACCGACCGGCCGCCGCCGCAGGAGCTGGCGAGTGTGCTGGCCGAGGCCGGCACCCGGGTGCACCTGGCGGACGCGAACGCAACCGACTGAGGCGGATGTTCGTTTTTGATCGTTTTTATGCGATGGCCGCCAAGAACCACCGAGTTCGTCAATAAGCCGCATTTAATCTCCGTTTCCACAGCCGATTTGCGTGCCTGTCCCTGGTCGCGTTGGCGCCAACCGTCTTCACGCCGCCGCAAGGTTCGATGTTCGAATATGTTCGAACATGACAACTTGGGTTCGCTCGTCAGCGCACCCGGACGGAGGCACCGATGGGCGAGATGTACGATCTTCTGGTAATCGGCGGCGGCATCAACGGGGTCGGCATTGCCCGTGACGCGGCCGGGCGCGGTTTGTCGGTGTGCCTGTGCGAGCAGGACGACCTGGCCGCGCACACCAGCAGCGCCAGTACCAAGCTCATTCACGGCGGCCTGCGCTATCTTGAGCAGTACGAATTCGCGCTGGTCGGCAAGGCACTGGCCGAGCGCGAAGTGTTGCTGCGGCTGGCCCCGCACATCATCTGGCCGTTGCGCTTCCTGCTGCCCCATCAACCGCACCTGCGTCCGGCCTGGATGATTCGCGCCGGACTGTTCCTGTACGACCATCTGGGCGGCAGCAAGCGCAGCCTGCCGCGCTCGCGCCGGCTATCGCTGCGGACGCACCCGGTCGGTGCGCCGCTGCAGGAGTCGCTGCGCACCGGCTTCGTGTATTCGGACGCCTGGGTACAGGACGCGCGGCTGGTGGTGCTCAACGCGATGGACGCCGCCAGGCGCGGTGCCAAGATCCACACCCGCACGCGTTGCGTCGGTGCCTGGCGCGATGCGGGCTTCTGGTATGCCGAGCTCGAAGACCGCCAGGGCCGCCGCCGCACGGTGCAGGCGCGCGCGCTCGCCAATGCGGCCGGCCCCTGGGCAGTGTCGTTCCTGGACACCGTGGCCGCGGTGCCGCACGAACACGCACTGCGGCTGGTCAAGGGTAGCCATATCGTGGTGCCCAAGCTGTTCGATCACGACCATGCATACATCTTCCAGCAACCGGACCGGCGCATCGTGTTCGCCATCCCCTACGAGCACGACTTCACCTTGATCGGCACCACCGACGTGGACTACGAGGCCGACCCCGCCGCGCCGAAGATCGATGCGGCCGAAGTGCAGTATCTGTGCGATGCGGTGAACCTGTATTTCCAGCAGCAGATCTCCCCCGCCGATGTGGTGTGGAACTACAGCGGCGTGCGCCCGTTGCTGGACGACGCCGAAGACAACGCAGCCGAAGTGACCCGCGATTACCAGCTGGAAGTGGTCACCGAGGGTGCGCCGTTGCTCAACGTGTTCGGCGGCAAGCTCACCACTTATCGCAAGCTGGCCGAAGAGGCGGTGGACCGGCTGACCCACGCGCTGGGCGCACGCAAGCCGGCGTGGACCGCGCGTGGCGAAGCATTACCGGGCGGCGAGCAGCGCGATATCGCCAGCTTGCTGGAACGCGTCGGCCGCGCGCGCCCGTGGCTACCGGCAGCGACCGCGCAGCGGCTGGTGCGCAACTACGGCACCTGCGCCGAACAACTGCTCGGCGATGCGCAAAGCCTGGCCGATCTGGGCACGCACTTCGGCGCGGACCTGTATCAGGCCGAGGTGGATTACCTGCGTGAACACGAATGGGCGGTGGCTGCCGACGATATTCTGTGGCGGCGCAGCAAGCTCGGCCTGCGGATCGATGCGGCCGCGCGGCAGCGCCTGGAAGACTATCTGCAGACGCAACCGATCCGGCAACGCGACGTCGCTTCTGCTTGAACACACCGCGTTGTCGGCGAGGACGGGTCGTCCGGCAACGTATTACGGCGCTTCAGCCAGCATCACCCAAGTCACGTGGAGGGCACCCCAGATGAGCATCACCGACCACCGCTGCGCGCAAGCAAGCGTGCTGCACGCTGTTATCTGCATCATCGACCTTGCGGGCATGCGCGCATGAGCCGGCAACTCGTGGGTGAGTTGATCTCCGAAGCGGTCGCCATGTTCATCATCATCGCGCTCGGCGATTCGGTGGCGGCGATGTACATCCTGTACGACCCCAGCCCCTATCAAAACGCCTATTGGGGCGTGTGTATCGCCTGGGGCCTGGCGGTGACGCTGGCGATCTACGTGACCGGCTCGGTGTCCGGCACGCACGCCAATCCGGCGGTCACGCTGGCACTGGCGCTGTTCCGCGGCTTTTCCTGGAAGAAGGTGGTGCCCTACTGGGTCGCTCAGGTCGTCGGCGCATTCCTGGGCGCGGCCATCGTCTATCAGTTGTACGGGCCGGTGATCGATCACTTCAACCAAGTGCAGCAGCTCACCCGCGAAGCCGGCGGCGCGGCCGGGGTGTTCTTCACCGCACCGGGTTTGGCGGTCACGCCGATGCACGCGTTGGTCGACCAGATCATCATCACCGCGTTCCTGATCTTCGGCATCTTCGCCATCACCGAGCAGTTCAACGAGGCCGCACCGACTGCCAACTCCGGCGCATTGATGATCGGCTTGCTGGTCGCCACGCTAGGCGCGTCGATGGGCTATCTGGAAGCCTGGGCGATGAATCCGGCGCGCGACTTCGGCCCGCGCCTGTTTGCGTATTTCGCCGGCTGGGGCGAGGCCGCGTTGCCGGCCAAGGACAACTATTGGTGGATCCCGATCGTTGGCCCGTTGATCGGTGGGCCGATCGGCGCGCTGGCCTATCAGTGGTTGATCCTGCCATTCCTGCCGGCGCGGGTGCGCCATCTGCAGGGTGGCGGCAAACCACACGATCCGCTGTGATGGTGCTGAGCGAAGTCAACGATCACCCTGGCCACGCGTGACGTTATCTGTGGCCAAACCCTGACGGCCACGCGTCGTCATCGCCTGCACCGACCTTTCTCGCCGTGCGCCAATGCCGGCATTGTTCGAGGAATCTTCGATGGAAAAGCAGTACGTCCTTGCGATCGATCAAGGCACCACCAGCTCACGCGCGATGTTGTTCGACCGCCAGGGCAAGGTGGCCGGCGTGGCGCAGCGCGAATTCGGCCAGATCTTTCCGCAGCCGGGTTGGGTGGAACACAACCCGCGCGAGATCATGACCAGCGTCTATACCACCATCACCGAGCTGCTCAACAACGCGCAGATCGATGCGCGCGCGATCGCCGGGATCGGCATCACCAACCAGCGCGAGACCGCGGTGGTGTGGGACAAGGCCACCGGCCAGCCGATCTACAACGCCATCGTGTGGCAGTCGCGACAGACCAAGGACATCTGCGCCCAGCTCAAGGAAGCCGGGCATGAGCAGATGGTGCGCGACAAGACCGGTTTGCTGATCGACGCGTATTTTTCCGGGACCAAGGTCAAGTGGATCCTCGACCACGTCGAAGGCGCGCGCGAACGCGCGCAAAACGGCGAGCTGGCATTCGGCACCATCGACAGCTGGCTGATCTGGAATCTCACCGGCGGCAAGGTGCACGTCACCGACTACACCAATGCTTCGCGCACCATGATGTTCAACATCCACACCCTGGAATGGGATGCCGAACTGCTGGCCATGCTGGACGTGCCGGCGCAGATGCTGCCGGAAGTACGCTCCTCCAGCGAGGTCTATGGCATGACCCAGACCCAGTATTTCTATGGCGAGCAGGTGCCCATCGCCGGCATTGCCGGGGACCAGCAGGCCGCGTTGTTCGGCCAGGCCTGTTTCGAACCTGGCATGGCGAAAAACACCTACGGCACCGGCTGTTTCATGCTGATGAACACCGGCGACAAGGCGGTGGCTTCCAAGGCCGGTTTGTTGACCACGATTGCCTGGGGCATCGACGGCAAGGTCGAATACGCCTTGGAAGGGGCCATCTTCGTCGCCGGCTCGGTGGTGCAGTGGCTGCGCGATGGCCTGCGCATGCTGGGCAAGGCCAGCGATTCGCAAGCCTACGCCGAGCGTGCCGGCGACAACGACGGCGTGTACATCGTGCCGGCCTTCGTCGGCCTGGGCGCGCCGTACTGGCGCAGCGACATCCGCGGCGCGGTGTTCGGGCTGACGCGTGGCACCACCAAGGAACACTTCGTGCGCGCAGCCGTCGAATCGATGGCCTACCAGACCCGCGACGTGCTCACCGCGATGCAGAGCGATTCCGGCATCGAACTGAAAGAACTGCGTGCCGATGGCGGCGCCATCGCCAACGACTTCATGGCGCAGTTCCAGAGCGACATCCTCAATGTGCCTGTACTCCGCCCGGAAGTCGCGGAAACCACGGCGCTCGGTGCGGCCTATCTGGCAGGTCTTGCAACCGGGTTCTGGGGCAGCCGCGAGGAAATCGCCAAGCAATGGGCGGTGGATCGCCGCTTCGAATCGGCCATGGCCGACGACAAGCGCGAGGCCTTGTACGCCGGCTGGCAGCAGGCAGTGGAAGCGACGATGGGGTTCCGCATCAGCTGACACGGGTGTCGCCAACACGACAGCGCCCACCATGAGGTGGGCGCTGTGACGAGCGAATCCTCTACGTCGAGGACACACGCAGGGCTAGGCAACGCAGCCTGGTGTGCAGCAGTGGTTGCTGGCCGCCGGTGCTGGCACGGCCAGCGATGGTATCCGAGTCCCAATGTTCCTTGATCAGACCGTTCTCGATCCGGAACATGTCGAACCACGTGGTGGTGTACGTGGTGCCGGGCTTGTTGGGGTTGGGCAAGGTGCGCACCGACACCAGGGTGACCAGATCGCCATCGGCGGTGATGGCGACCAAGGGCAATTGCACCCGCGGCTGCACCGGCGTCGGCTTCACGAACGCGGTCAGGAAGGCGATAAACGCATCGCGTCCATTGGCCACGTTCGGATTGTGCTGGATGTAGTTCTTGTCCATGTACATCGGCGCGTACTACACCTGGCCAGCTTCGAACACGGTGCGCCAGAAATCGTAGACTAGCCGCTTGTTGGCAGTTTCATACCAGGTGCTGCCGAGCAGCATCTTCTGATGATTCGGATTGGCCGTCACCGCAGTCTGCGCGAACGCGGCCATTGGCGCGACCAACATGACCAGCAACAAGGTACGGGAGAGCAACTTCTTCATGGAGTACTCCTGGGTGGAGAGTGGCATTGCGCTCATCGGAGATGCCAGCAACGTGTCCGTTGAGCGGGGGGAAGACGCGTGCGTGTGCACAGCTGCATGAACGCGTCATCGCCACCCTACCGGTGCCGTTGATTGGCCCGCTAGACGCCTGGAAATGCACCTGGGCACTTGCGCAGCAGTTGGTGAGAAAAACATCACCGGCATGGTGGCCACCCGCGTGCTGTGCCCCCGCGTGCTGGATGGACCGGATGTTGCGATTGAGCGGGCGTCGGCTGACACGGAGCATGTGCGCTGACGGGTGTCATGCAAGCCGGTTTGTGGAAGCCTGTTGTGCGCACGCATCGCATTTCTGGAGCCAAGGCGGCGTTGAATCCGTACTGCCACCGTGCGCGATGATGGAGATTCGTCAGGCGGTATCTGGCGTTAAGCAATCACCGACGCCCGATCAATCGGCCAGCGCGGTCAACGGGAGACCTGCATAATTTTCCGCCAGCGTTGCGCGTCCCGCCTCGCTACCGAGCAGATAGTCCAGCTCCGCTGCGTGCAGCCGCGCCGTGAATGGGTCTTCGTCATCGAAGCGATGCAGCAGCGTGGTCATCCACCACGAGAAACGTTCGGCCTTCCACACCCGCTGCAAGGCCAATGTCGAATACTGTTCCAGCACACTGGCATCGCCGCTTGTCTTCCACCGCTCGAACAGCTGCGCCAACACGCCCACATCGCCAAGCGCCAGGTTCAGCCCCTTGGCGCCGGTAGGCGGCACGATATGCGCAGCATCGCCGGCCAGGAACAGGCGACCGTACTGCATGGGTTCGGCAACGAAGCTGCGCAGCGGTGCGATGCTCTTCTCGATCGATGCGCCGGTGACCAATTGCGCCGCCAACGCGGACGGCAGCCGTGCACGCAATTCGTCCCAGAACGCCTGATCGCTCCAGGCCTCCACCTGCGCGCTGGCCGGTACCTGGATGTAATAGCGCGTACGGGTGGGCGAGCGCATCGAACATAGTGCAAACCCACGCCGATGGCGTGCGTAGATCAGTTCGTCGTGCACGGGTGGGGTATCGGCCAGCACCCCAAGCCAGCCGAACGGGTACACGCGCTCGAACAGACGCAGCCGCTCGGTGGGGATGCTGGCTCGGCTGACGCCGTGATAACCATCGCAGCCGACGATGTAGTCGCAGGCGAGATGCTTGCGCTGGCCGTCCTGCTTGAACTCCACGGCAGGCGTGGTGCCTTCCACACCGCACAGGGTCACGTCCTGCGCGTTGTAGTACGTCGGTGCCCCGCTGCGCTGGCGCGCATGCATCAGATCGGCGGTGACCTCGGTCTGCCCGTAGACCGTCACGCCACGTCCGCAGCCGCGCAGCAGATCGATGCGCTCGCGCTGACCGTCCAGGGACAATTCGAAGCCGTGATGCAGCAGGCCCTCGCGCTGCAAGCGCTCGCCGACGCCGGCGCGCTGCAGCAGTTCCACACTGCCTTGCTCCAATACCCCGGCGCGGATGCGCGCCAGCACATGCTGGGGCGTTTGCCGCTCGATGATGACGCAGTCGATGCCAGCCAGCCGCAACAGTTCGCCCAGCAACAGGCCGGATGGGCCGGCGCCGATGATCGCAACCTGCGTTCGCATGCATTGCTCCTGGCCTGGATGACGATGCGTGCAGTGTCGGTAGCCAAAGCGCTGCATTGAAGGGATGATTGCGTGCAGTGCTTGGACTTTTCGACGATGGCCACATCCGTGCCCGACCCCGCCGCCGTCCCCGCTTTCGGCTTGTACGGCGAGCAACACGCCGATGCCGCGGAATTGCTGCATTGGGAATCGATTGCCGCACGCAGCCGGCTGCACGACTGGCAGATCGTGCCGCACCGACACGAGGATTTGGCGCAACTGGTCTATGTGCAACGCGGGCCGGCCACGCTGCAGCTGGACGGGCGCACCCAACGCCTGCGCGGTGCCAGCGTGGTGTGGCTTCCGCCGCTTTGCGTGCATGGTTTTGGCTTCGACTCGGCAGTGCGTGGGCACGTCATCACTATGTGCATGCCGCTGGTCAGGGCTGCGCTGAACGCTGCGCCATTCCTGCAACAGGTCATGGCCGCGCCAGCCGTTGTGCACGCGCAGCCTGCACGCCAATGGCTGGATGTATTGTTTGGCAGCATTGCGCAGGACCACGCACGCCGTTCGATCGGCTATGACATCGCAGCGCAGGCCGCCGCGGCGCAGCTGGTCATCTGGATGGCGCGTACGGCACTGGAACGCGCCCGGCATGCCGCAGCAATCAGCCCGCAGGCCGACCCGGCGCTGCGCCATCTGCGCGCCTATCAAGGCTTGATCGACCAGCACTACCGCGCCCACTGGCCGATTTCGCGATATGCCGATCAACTTGGGTTGACGCCCGGTCACCTCAACGCGCTGTGCCAGCGCCTGGCTGGCGCCTCTGCACTGCAGTTGCTCCAGCGCAGGATCATGCTGGAAGCACGCCGCAGCTTGCGTTACACCAGCCTGAGCGTGCAACAGATTGCCGCCAGCCTTGGATTTTTCGACGCTGCCTATTTCAGCCGCTACTTCGCACGGCACGCCGGTTGCTCGCCGACGCGCTTTCGCGCCGGTTAGCAGAAGCGACCAACCGAACGACGTCACTCAATCGCTGTGCGCGTTGTAGAGAGAAGCATTTGCAGACTTGCTGCAGGCCCTTGCCTGCCAATCGTCGCAGGACACGCTGCAAGTACGTCCATGCAAGCGCCGTGGCGGCGTCCATGCCAGCAATGGTTCTGCGACGGTGAGCGGCTACGGACCAGTCGAGTGGTCCGGTCTGTCAGTGCAATCGACAGGCGACGCCCGCTCGCAGTGCAGCGGCGCCTGCGTATCAGGAGCATCCCGCATCAAACTGCCGACAAACGTCCTGGTGCGGTGGCCTTGCCGATGGCGGGACCGTTGGCGGCATGGATGCCGCCATCGAGGCTCAATGGATGGATGCACGGCGTGCTCCGCGAGCGGTGAGGCACCGCACGCTCGACTCACCAAGCTTCCGGCTGCGTCTGAGAAAAGCCATGCCAGGCCTACACAAGTGACCAAGGCGAATAGGTTCAGCACAGACCGTCGTCCTGCAGCGATGGAGAGGCAGAACCAGCCACTCCATCACCAAGCCATTGCGATCAGAACGGATACTGCGGCACGTCGCTCTTGATGGTCAGCCACTGCCAGTGCGTGTATTGCTCCCAATCGGCCGGGCCGCCCACACTGGTGCCGTTGCCTGATGCACCGGTGCCGCCGAATGGATTGACGACCTCGTCAGCCACCGTCTGGTCGTTGATATGCAGCAGGCCGGTGTGCAACTTCTCACCCAGGGCCAGCGCGCGCGCGACCGATGCCGACAAGATGCCTGCCGCAAGCCCGTACTCGCCCTGGTTGGCCAGCTCGGCCGCTTCGTCGTCGATGTCGAACACGGTGATGTTGATCACTGGCCCGAACACTTCTTCGTCGAACGCGCGCATGCCCGGGCGCACGTTGGACAACACCGTGGGCGCGTAGAACAGGCCTTCGTGGGTGGCGCCCGCTTCCACGACCGCGCCGGCTGCCACGCTATCGCCGACGATGTCGACGACGCGCTGCAGCTGGCGTTGGTCGATGATCGGGCCCAACGCCACGGTGCCGCTGACCGGGTCGCCCACCGGCAAATGGCGCGCTTTGTCGGCCAACCGTTGGGTCAGTGCCTGCGCCACACTGCGGTGCACCAGCACACGCCCGGTCGCCATGCAGATCTGGCCCTGGTGCATATACGCACCGAATGCGACCGCCGAGGCAGCCTTGTCCAGATCCGCGTCGTCGAGCACGATCACTGCGTTGTTGCCCCCCAGTTCCAGCGAGACTTTCTTCAGGTGGCGTCCGGCAATTTCGCCGATGCGGCGGCCGGCGGCCGTGGAACCGGTGAACGCAATCATGGGAACATCCGGCGATTCCACCAGCGCCTGGCCAATCGGCGCATCGCCATGCAACACGTGCAGCAAGCCCTTCGGCAGGCCGGCGTCTTCGAGCACCTGCGCGATGATCACACCGCCGGTGTAGGGCGTGCGCGGGTCGGGTTTGAGAATCACCGCATTGCCCATCGCCAGCGCCGGCGCCACCGAGCGCAGCGACAGAATCAACGGGAAATTGAACGGCGAAATCACCCCGATCACGCCCAACGGCAGGCGGCGTGCAAGGCTGAGTTGGCCGGATGCCGTCGGCAACATCTGGCCGCTGGCCTGTAGCGGCATGGCAGCGGCCTGCTGGTAGAACACCACCGATTCGTCCACCTCGCGTTGGGCCTTGGGCAGGATGCCGCCGGTTTCGCGCGCAATCAGCAAGGTGGCTTCGGCGCTGCGTGCCTGCATTGCCTGCGCAGCACGATGAAACACGGCCGCGCGTTCGCGCGGCGGTGTTGCGGCCCAGGCACGCTGCGCTTGCTTGGCCTGTGCGATGGCAGCGGCGACATCGGCCAGGTCGGCCTTGCCGACTTCATGCAGCAAGGCGCCGGTTGCCGGCTCGTGGATGGGCAAGCTGCCACCGCGACCGGGCACCCAGTCGCCATTGAAGATGCAGCCATGCCACGCGGGCGTGTCGGTCGCAGCGGCGGTTGCGCTGGAAAGAGCATTCATGGTCTAGCCTCCTGCTAAAGCGTGTAGGGATTACAGCGTGGTGGAAGCCAGCCCGCCATCGATCGGCAGGGTGATGCCGTTGATCCAGCGGGCAGCGTCGGATGCGAGAAACACGATGCCCTCGGCCACTTCATCGGCATACGCCGGGCGGGTCATGCGCTTGGCGTCTGCCTTGACCCGTTCCTCGCCGAGCATGGCGGCAAAATCGCCCAGGATCGGGGTAAACACCGGACCTGGAGACACGTTGTTCACGCGCACGCCGTGGTCGGCGAACCAGGGCCGCGATTGCAGCAAAGTCCACACGATCAACGCCTCCTTGAAGTATTGGTAGCAGGTGTCGTGCGCTACCGGATGCGCCGCCAGCCACGCGCTGCCGCTGTCGAAGCTGTCAGTTGCCGCCAGCTGCTTGTGCAGCTCCAGACGCTGCGGCCATTCGGCGCCCAGGATCGAGGCGACATTGATGATGGAACCGCCAGAAACGATGCGTGGCAGCAGCCCCTGGGTCAGGTGGCGCAAGCCCAGATAGTTCACCCGCGCCACCACATCCAGCGGCGCGGTTCCCGGCACGCCGGCAATGTTTGCCAGGGCATCGATGTGATCCGGCAAGGCCTTCACCAAGGCATCGATGGATACCGGGTCGCCGAGATCGGCCTGATGAAAGCCGTGCAGTGTCATCTGCACGGGCATGCGATCGACGCCGATCACCTTGGCGCCGTGAAACCGCGCCAGCCGTGCAACCTCCGCGCCAATGCCCGACGCCACGCCGGTCACCACGATCGTCTTGTTCTGCAAATTCATTGCCATCCTCCGAAGGAGCCAGCCGTGCCGGCGCTAGAACACATGGACATACTCGAAATTGACGTTGTTGCCGGACGCGGCATTCCTGACTTCCACCGGTAGATAGACGTTGGCGAACACGATGTTTTTTGCATCAAAAGCCCACACGCCACCCGGCCCTGCATAGAACGCGCGTTGACGGCTATCCGGCACACGCTGGTCGTTGTGCGGTTGTCGCGGAACTGGGTCAGGTAGTACGCATTGATGCCCAGCCGCAGCTTCGGTGCCACTTCCCAGGACGTGGCGAAATTGATCCATCCCGCGTCGCCTGCCTGACCATTGCGGAAGTCGAAGCCTGGCGGCAAGTTCGGACGGCGCTCGCTGCGAAAGTTGTAGATGTAGTTGATGCGTGCACTGACTTCCCAACGGGGCGTGGGAAGCACCGTGAATGCGTAGCTTGGAATAAGCGACCAGTAACCGGAGCTCTGGTTGAGATCGCGATGGCCGTCGTACTTGCCGATCGGTGCCACGGCGTCGAATTCGAACCGCTGCGAGAACACCGCTCGCCCGTTGCGTATCACCGGTGGCATTTGCAGGTACGGCCCGAACGTCACATCCCCCACGCCGGCTCCATTGTCGCGCAGCGTGGCAATGCTGTTGCGGCCGAAAGACGCATCTAGATTGACCAGCGGCACCAGCGCAGTGATGCCCAGCGACCCGCCGAATAATCGATACGGCGTGACGTAAGCGAACTGGGTCAGCAGCACGGTGGAATCGATCCGCGGGTTGTCGAACACCGGGATATCGTTGCCACGGGCGTCCTTGATGGCATCCAGTGCGTTGTGCCGCAGGTAGGTGACGACCGCCAGGCCTGGCGTGGTGCTGGTGAAGCCATCCAGGAAACTGGTGCCCCCGGTATTGATGCCATTGGTCAGCGCCGCGCTCTGTGGCGCACTTTGCGCAGGCGCCGCGCCCGTCGCCAGGCCTGCCGCCAGGCCGAGCAACGCGCGCAGCCGCCAACCTGCCGCCACACCCACACCAAGCGTCACCGATGATTCAATCACTGCAGAGATCTCCCGCATTGGAAAGGAACCGCGGTGCGTGCCACATCACCAACGTCAGGCAAGCGCGCGCGCCGCGCGACGCACAGCACGCGCAGTGGAAACGTTCGTTGAGAATCGCTGCCGGGCGACAGGCCGCCGACGGAGGCGGGTACGGCGTGTCCAGACGATCCAGACGGTCCAGGGCGCGCAACAACGGTGCTTCGCTGGAACCGAGCACGGCGCTCAGTTGCTGTTCCATGCGCAGCACTTCGGCCTCGGCGGCGGTCAGCAGCGCGGCACCGGCCGCGGTCAGCGAAAGGTGCTGCATGCGCCGGTCCTGCCGCCCACGCACCTGCCGCAGCAGGCGACGCTTGACCAGCCTGGCCACCACGATCGCCAGATTCGGCGGCGACACGTGCAGCACATCGCCGATCTGGCGCTGGTTGATGCCCGGGTTGCCATCCACCAGCATCAGCAGCGAGAAGTCGACCGGCTTGAGATCGAACGCGGCCACGCACTCCTGAAACATCCGCCGCACCATCAACTCGGTGCGGGTGATGCGATACCCCAGCAACCGCAGCAGCCGCGCCTGATCCACCGTGGTGACGGCATCGGGCAAGGGCGCAGCAAGGGCGGTGACGGGCATGGCGGTTCTCGCGACTGAGGCAGCGGGCGGACCGGTACGCGCAATGCGCCGCATCCGCAACGCCGATCGACGGCGTGCACGGCATTGTAGACGCCACCGGGCCTGCCGATGTGGTCGGACGCGCTGCCGGTGCACGCGCCGCCGGCGTGTCAGCCACGCCACCCTGCCACGCACGCAGCGTGCAACGGCGGGCCAGCGCTGCGGCGGATGGGGGGGCGGCGGTGATCCGGGCAAGGCTGAGACATGGTTCCGGTCGGCAAGTGATTGCGTTCCGGAATAGTTATTGATCATAACTACATTGCCAAGCTGCAGCGCAGCATGGTCGCGCTCGCTAGCGACATCGCTCGCGGGCCTGGCGCTCACGGGCACAGCCAGGACGCAAGCGCATCGCATGGACGCGTGACGCTTCTGTCCAGGGGGGTGTCACGGTGATCGGCACGCACAATGCACCGTGCGCATGATCGCGACGGCTACCGGCTCAATGCCTGTGCAGCCCGCTCAGGGCAGCCAGAGCTTTTCCAGATCGCGGAAGCCCCAGTCGGCAGGACTTTCCATCTGCGCGATGCGGTCATGGCAGTCCGGACGCGACAGGTCGATGTCCTGCACCAACACGTGGCTGCGCAGCTTGGCCGAATAGAACACGCGCACCTTGGGCTTGAGCAGCGCATCGGGCGTCTGTTCGATCACCACCGCAAGTTTTTGCGACTCCAGCCGCACCAGCGAGCCGACCGGATAAATGCCCAGCCGGCGCACGAAGGCCTGGAACACCACCGGGTCGAAATGGCCCTTCCAGGAAGCCATTTGCTTGAGCGATTCGGCCGGATCCCAACCGCGTTTGTAGGGGCGGTCCGAGCTGATGGCGTCATAGACATCGCAGACCGCCCCCATCCGCGACATCAACGAAATCTTCTCGCCCACCAATTGATTCGGGTAGCCGCTGCCATCCATCTTTTCGTGGTGATGCAGCGCGATTTCCAGCACCACCGCGTTCTGCACGCCGCCGGCCACCAGCAGCCGATGGCCGTCCAGCGGATGCTGGCGCATGATCTCCATCTCTTCGTTGGTGAGCCGGCCAGGCTTGTTGAGAATTTCCAACGGTGTCACCGCCTTGCCCATGTCGTGCAGCAGGCCGCCCATCGCCGCTTCCACCACCTGCGATTCGGGCAGGCCGAGCTGGCGCGCCAAACCGCTCATCAGCCCCGCCACGGCCATCGAATGCAGATAGGTGTAGTCGTCGGCGGTCTTGAGCCGCGCCACGCTGATCAGGGCTTGCGGATGCCGCAGCACCGAGTCGTTGATGGCTTCCACCAGCGGCATGGCCGCTTCCGTGTCGACGGTGCGCCCCAGCCGCACATCGCGGAACATCGCCTCGACCATGTCGCGGCCGTCTTCGAAGATGCGGCGTGCGCGTACCACCTCCGCTTCGATGCCGACCTGTGCGGTCACGCTGTTGGTGCGCACGCCACGCGGCGCGGCGGCAGGCTCCGGCGGTTCGGGCGCCGCAGGTGCCGGGGCAGGCGCCGGGCTCGGCGGCACGGCCGGTGCGGCGGACGCACCGGAGCTCGTGGGCACCTCCACATCCAGCCCGCGCTCGGTGTCGATCACCAGCTGCTCGATGCGGCTGTCGTGGATCTTCTCCACATCATCGGAATCGACCAGAAACGATGTCTTCCAGAACGGATGGTGCACCCACGCGCCCAGCAGCTTGCACACGTACATGCCGGGGCGGAGTTGATCTGAGTCGATGGTTCTGAGCATGCCGGCGCTGGTTTGCACAATGTCCAGGGAAGCCCGCCACGACTTGGCGGTCTGCGGTGTTATCGGCACCTGGCACGATTTCTTTGGCCCGCGGCCGGGTCTACGCAGGGTCAGGATGTGATGCCGGACACGGCTGTTCCTGGGTCGCTCAGCGGTTCGGCAGCCGCATCGCCAGCACGGCGACGACGGCGAACAGCAACGGCAGGCTACAGGCCAGATACAACATGGCCGGCGACCATCCGGCGTCCAACAGTACCCCGGCACAGAACGGCGACAGGATCGCCCCGAAGCGCCCCACCCCGATCGCCCAGCCCAGCGCAGTCGAGCGCACCGCAGCGTCGAAGACGATCGGCACGATGGCGTACATGCCGCCCACCGCCGCGAACATCGCGGCCCCGGTAAGCAGGGCGAAGGCGAGCGCCCAGCTCAACTGCGTACTGCACAGGCCGGAGGCCAGCATCGCCAGGCCCATCAGCAACAGGGACCCGATGGTCAGGCGCGACAGCCGCACGCACGATGCCAAGCCACTGAACAGCAAGCCGCCGCCGATGCCACCAAGATTCAACAGCACCCCGCCCGTGACGCCCTGCGTGGCCGACGCGCCAGCGGTCACCAGCAGTTTCGGCGTCCAGCTGATCACGAAGTAAAACGCGAACATCAGCGAGAAAAAACCAAGCGCGATCAGCAGCGTGTGCCGCCGCATGGCAGCATCAAACAGGGCCCGATAACCTTGTACCTGCGTGGCTGACTGCGGCGGTAGCGGCGGCAATGCGTCGTGCGGCGGCATTCCCATCCGCGCCAGCACGGCGTTGAAGCGCGCGACGGCATCGGGTGGCCGGCGCATGATCAGGAACTCCAGCGACTCGGGCAGGAATGCAAGCACCAACGGCACGCACAGCAACGATGCCACCGCCCCGAGCACGAACACCGCCGGCCACGACCACTGCTGCATCAACAGTTCGGCAATCGTGCCCCCCAGCGTGGCACCGACCGGGTAGCCGGTCACCTGCAGCACGATGGCGGTGTTGCGCCAACGGGGGCTGGAAAACTCCCCTGCCGTGACCGCAACGCAGGCCAACATGCCGCCGATGCCCAGACCGGTCAGAAGCCGCAGCGCTCCGAGCTGCCATGCAGTGCTGGCCAGCGCGGACAAGCCCATGCCGACGGTCAGGATGGCCAGACACGCCAGCGTCAGCGCGCGACGGCCGATGCGGTCGGCCAGCGGCGCCAACCCAAGCGCGCCAAGCGCCATGCCGATCAGGCCCGCGCTGAACAGCATGCCCAGCTGCTTGCCCGACAGCTGCCAGTCCGCCGACACATGCGGTGCGGTGAACGCCATCGCCATCACGTCGAAGCCGTCGAGCATCGTCAGCAACACGCATACCGCGACGGCCCTCCACTGAAACGGCGTCATGCGCTCCAGCGCGAAATGCCCGAACGATGCAGTGTGCTGAGGCATTGGCATGTCCTGTGATGAGAGAGGGTTGGTTCGAAGGCGCTGCAGGCGCCGTTGAACGACGCAGTGTGCGAGACCGGCGGCGCGGCGGCGCGGCGGCGCCACGATGCATGCAATCACCGATGCGCGATGTGTTGCGACCGCCTGCGCACGCTAGCCGATTGCACAGCCGGTTCAAGGCCGATGACCGCAGCGCTGTGCGCGTATCGGAAATGCGTAGATGCGCCTGGCCCGCGCTGCGATGTCTTCGCATGCATCGCGTGGCTTGCCGTTCGCGGCGTTGGAATCTCTGGCGACGCGACACGACCCATTGCACATCGACCGACCCGGCCACGTCTGCCAACGACCTTGCACGCAGTGCATTCGTGCGTTGGTTACTGCAGCGCGGCGCGCTGCCGCAGCAGCAACCGCAGCGCAGGTATCATCCGCGGCGTGTCCGCAGTGGGCGGCACGCTGACTTGACGGAGATGCCGTGACCCCGATTCGTTCCTTCCTGGACCACACCCCGCAGCTGGGTGCCCGCGTTTACGTCGATCCTGCCTGCACCATCATCGGCAAGGTGAGCCTGGGCGATGACGTCTCGGTCTGGCCGGGCACCGTGATTCGCGGCGACGTCAATCATGTGCAGATCGGCGCGCGCACCAACGTGCAGGACGGCACCATCATCCACGTCAGTCACCACAGCCCGTTCAACAAGGCCGGCTACCCCACCGTGATCGGCGAGGACGTCACCGTCGGTCACGGCACCATCCTGCACGCCTGCACCATCGAGGACCTGTGCCTGATCGGCATGGGCGCCTGCGTGCTCGATGGTGCAACGGTCAAACGTTATGGCTTTGTCGGGGCCGGTGCGGTGGTGGGCCCGGGCAAGGTGGTTGGCGAGGCCGAGCTGTGGCTGGGCAATCCTGCACGCCTGGCGCGCACGCTCAGCGACAAGGAAATCGAAAGCCTGCATTACTCCGCGCAGCATTACGTGCGGCTCAAGGATCAATACCTGGGCGCCTCACCCGCCGGCTGAGCCGCAGCACAGGCAGTGCGTCTGGCGCGTGCGTGACGGTACCGGGCGTGTGCGCGGCTACGGCTGCGTGGCGTGCTCCAGTGCCGTCAGCATGGCCAGCGCCTGGGCGCGCGATGCACCGCACATGTCCTGGGACGGACGCAGGCTGGTGCAGACCGCTGGCCGCGTCGGCAGGCCGAACAGGCGGCAGCGCCCCTGCCCGTCCAGTTGCACGCACGGCACCCCCGCCGGCTTGCCATGCGGCATGCCGGGAATGGCCGAACTGATGGAGGGGGCGATACAGCAGGCCGCGCAGCCGGCGCGGCAGGGAATGTCCATGTGCATGCCGCAGTGTAAACCGCCGCCACCTCCCGGCAGCGGCGGCGATACCCGCTAGCGGGGCGGAATGTAGCTGGACAGGCGCACGTCGAAGAACGCCTGCACGGCAGCCAGGTTGGACTTGGCCTGGATGTCCGCACCCACGTCGCGGCTCATGCCCAGCACGTCGTCATCCGGCCACCCGGGGCCGAAGCACCATTGCGTGCTGGGAATGTTGAAGGCCTGCAGATGCGCCAGCATGCGCGTGGTGGCGACCTCCGCGCTGCGGTTGCCGGCCGGATAGCCGTGCTCGCCCAGGTAACCGCGCTTGCCTGCCTGCTGCAGCGCTTCGATAAAAGGGTTGACCATGTCGATGCCGGTGTCCGGCTGGATCACCTCGTTGCGTCCACCGGACCCGATCCAGTTGCCGCCCCCGCTGCCGTTGCTGTCGAGATAGTTGTGCGCCTCGTACACGATGCGATCGTACGGGTCCGGGATGTCGAACAGGTCCATCGAATCGTCCTGCCAGCGCCGGGCGCTGGCATAGCCGTTGCCGCACACGAACACGAAATGGTTTCGATCGCGGTCGATGATGGCCTTGGAGCAGGCGGTGGCGGTCTTCTGCCAATGTGCGGCCATCGACAGCACGCTGCCATCGGCATTGCGCTCGGCGCCCTGGTACGGCTCGTTCATGACGCCCCAGCCGAACACCGCCGGGTGCTGCTTGAACCGGTTGACGATGCGCGCCCACAGATCCGGCAAGCCGGCGTCGTTGTAGAGCGTGCACCCCGGCGTGCCGATCACCCGGTATTCGTAGAGCTTGAGCAGCTGATCGCGACTGTCCAGATAGCCCACGTAATTGAAGTTGCGCAGCGGGTAGGTGTCGGCCCACAGCCCGGCCGCCGCCAGATCGCCGACGCGGTTGCCGCGCGCGTCGACCACTGCACCGCTGGCATCGCGTCGATACCCGCTCTTGGCCGCCACCCGCTGCGGCAGCCGCATGTAATCGTGCAACTCCACGATGGCGCGCTTGCCGCGCGCAGCGATGTTGTCCAGCGCGTCCTGCACCTGCGTGCAGTAGCTCTCGTTCAACGGCGCGCCCTGCCCACGCGTGAAGCGCGCGGCGGTGGTCGGCAGGCGGAAGAGCGGGCAGCGCCCTGCCGCAGCCACATGCTGGGCAGTGATGGCGCGGTAATGCGTGCCGATCTCGGCGTTCTCCACATAGCTATTGGAGGCCAGGCCGGACAGGTTGAGGCCAGCGAACGGCAGGCTGGCGCTTTGCGCGGCTGCACGGCCTGCCCAGCCGGTGGCGGCCACGACGGCGGCGCCGGCCGCGCCTTGCAGCACACGCCGGCGGCTGATGCCGCCAGCGACCGGTGGCGCAGTGGAATGGGATGATGCCGTGAGTGCGCGGCGTGGAGATGGATGGTCGGACATCGGGGCGCCTCCTGCGGTGCCGTTGAAAAGATCCTCGCCGGCACAGCTCCCCTCGGCCGCAGCGGTCCCTGTCGATGGTGGCTGCGCCCCGGCGCCCGGATCTGCGCGCCGGTTCGCACTCCCGCCACTGCATGCCCGGACGCATACGTTTACATCGCATTACATGACAGGCCAACGGCGCCGCGCATGTGCGGGCTGCAAGGCGATGACCGATGAGCGGCAACTGCACGGCATGCCGGCAGCGCCCGCCGCTGCACTTCGAGTGCACACCGGCGTGCGTGCTACCGTGCGGACCTGCGCGTGCGGTGACGGTTGCAGCAGCAACAGTCACGACGCGCTCTAATTGCCAGCCACCGCTCGCCAATCAGCCGTCGAATTCGCCATGCCCGAGTACCGTTCCAAAACCTCTACCCACGGCCGTAACATGGCCGGCGCCCGCGCCCTGTGGCGTGCCACCGGCATGAAGGATGGCGACTTCCACAAGCCCATCATCGCTATCGCCAACTCGTTCACGCAGTTCGTGCCCGGGCATGTGCACCTGAAGGATCTCGGGCAGCTGGTCGCGCGCGAGATCGAACGCGTCGGCGGCGTGGCCAAGGAGTTCGACACCATCGCCGTGGACGATGGCATCGCGATGGGCCATGACGGCATGCTGTATTCGTTGCCCAGCCGCGAGATCATTGCCGACTCGGTCGAATACATGGTCAATGCGCATTGCGCCGACGCGCTGGTGTGCATTTCCAATTGCGACAAGATTACCCCCGGCATGTTGATGGCCGCGCTGCGGCTCAATATCCCCACCGTGTTCGTCTCCGGCGGCCCGATGGAAGCCGGCAAGACCAAGCTGGCCGAGCACAAGCTCGACTTGATCGATGCGATGGTGATCGCCGCCGACGACAGCGCCTCCGACGAAAAGGTGGCCGAATTCGAGCGCAGCGCCTGCCCCACCTGCGGCTCGTGCTCGGGCATGTTCACCGCCAACTCGATGAACTGCCTGACCGAAGCGCTGGGCCTGTCGCTGCCCGGCAACGGCACGGTTGTCGCCACGCACGCCGACCGCGAGCAGCTGTTCCTGCGTGCCGGACGCGTGGCGGTGGAACTGTGCCACCGTTGGTATGGCGGCGAAGACCCCACCGCCCTGCCACGCGGCATCGCCACCTTTGAAGCCTTCGAAAATGCGATGACGCTGGACATCGCCATGGGTGGCTCGACCAATACCATCCTGCACCTGCTCGCTGCCGCGCAGGAAGCCGAGGTTGCCTTCGGCATGCAGGATATCGACCGCCTGTCCAAACGCGTGCCGCAGCTGTGCAAGGTCGCGCCGAACACGCCCAAGTACCACATCGAAGACGTGCATCGTGCCGGCGGCATCATGGCCATTCTCGGTGAGCTCGCGCGCGGCGGCCTGCTGCATACACATGCGGCCACCGTGCACGCACGCACGCTGGCCGAAGCCATCGCGCAATGGGATATCACCCAGACCGACGATGAAGTAGTACACACGTTCTACAAGGCTGGCCCGGCCGGCATTCCCACCCAGATCGCCTTCAGCCAGGCCACGCGCTGGGACAGCCTGGATACCGACCGTAGCGACGGCTGCATCCGCGATGTCGCGCACGCGTTCTCGCAGGAAGGCGGCCTGGCCGTGCTGTACGGCAATATCGCGCGCGACGGCTGCGTGGTGAAAACTGCCGGCGTGGACGAATCCATCCACGTCTTCGAAGGCAATGCCCGCGTGTACGAGAGCCAGGACGCAGCAGTCAAGGGCATTCTTGCCGACGAGGTGGTTGCCGGGGATGTGGTGGTGATCCGCTACGAGGGCCCTAAAGGCGGCCCCGGCATGCAGGAAATGCTCTACCCCACCAGCTATCTCAAATCCAAGGGCCTGGGCAAGCAATGCGCCCTGCTCACCGACGGCCGCTTCTCCGGCGGCACCTCGGGCCTGTCGATCGGCCACGCCTCACCGGAAGCTGCCGCAGGCGGCGCGATTGGCTTGGTGCGCGACGGCGACAGGATCCTGATCGACATTCCCCAGCGTTCAATCAACCTCATGATCTCCGACGAGGAACTTGCGCTGCGGCGCGCAGCGCAAGATGCCAAAGGCTGGAAGCCGGTGGAAGTGCGCCCACGCAAGGTCACTACTGCACTGAAGGCGTATGCGTTGCTGGCCACCAGTGCGGATAAGGGTGCGGTACGGGATAAGGCGTTGCTGGATGGTTGAGACATTCGGCCGACTGCACTAGCGTCGGCTGATAGTTCCGTCTGCATGCAGCACATCGGCAGCGGAGCAGCACCTGCGACCCAAGAGCGGACGCACCACCGCCGGCAAAGCCGCCTCACCCATCGCTGCCCATGAGGCCGAACCCATCCAAGGGGCTGCAAACCGCCGACGCACCGCGTCCCAGCACATGCGTGTAGATCTGCGTGGTGCTCACGTCCTTGTGCCCCAGCAGTTCCTGTACGGTGCGGATATCGTGGCCGGCCTCCAGCAGATGGGTGGCGAACGAATGCCGCAAGGTGTGGCAGGTCGCCGGCTTGACGATGCCAGCCTGCTGCCGTGCCGACTGCACCGCACGCTGCAGAATTTCTTCAGAGACATGGTGCCGGCCAGGCCGGCCGCTGCGCGGATCCTGCGACCGGCGCACAGACGGGAACAGATATTGCCACCCCGGCTCAATGTCGGCATTGGGATACTTGCGCGCCAACGCGTGCGGCAAGAAGACCCGACCGGCACCGGCCGCCAGATCCGCCGCATGCACCAACAGTGCGCGTTCGCGTTGCCGCTGTAGCGCCTCTCGCAGGCTGTGCGGCAACGGCACCCGGCGGTCTTTGCCGCCCTTGACATCGCGCACCACGATCTCGCCACGCGCGGCATCCACGTCCTTGATGCGCAGGCGCAGGCATTCCATCAACAGCAGGCTGGCCATCAGCCAGCACGGCCCTTCCAGCACCGCCAGTAAACGTGCAACCTCCTCGCGCGAAAGCACTACCGGAATCCGCCTGGGCAGCTTGGCGCGCACCAGGTTTTCCATCCACGGCAACTCGATGCGCAGCACTTCGCGGTAAAGAAACAACAGCGCAGCCAACGCCTAGTTCTGGGTGCCCGCAGACACCCGGCCATCAGTGGCCAGCCGCGTCAGGAACACCTCGACTTCCGCCTGCCCCATCTGCGCCGGATGGCGCTTGCCGCCGGCCAGGATGAAGCGCCGTATCCAACTGACATACGCCTGCTCGGTGCGTAGGCTGTAGTGCCGAATCCGCAGGCGGTCTCGCACCTGATCGAGTAGCCGAAGTGGTGGAGGTGCTGTTACGCCGTTAGTTTTTGGGGGTGTATCTCATACGCCTGCGTCCTTGCTGGATAACACTGAAAGTATCCGTATGGTCGCGGCCGTTTGCCATCGTGCAATCCCGTAACCCCGGCTAGGATTTCCCCGTTCACAAAGCGCCAGCAATCGAAGATACTCCCCGCAACACCGCATTTCGGTGGTCCGATAGTTGTTAGGCACCAATGGATAGTCAGCCGGCTCCCCCAACAAAGCTGTTTATTGGTGTGGCCGCCGCAAGTATCTTGGCTGTGGTTGGCCTAGCCGCCCTTGGCCTGGCCCAGGACTTCGGAGATTTGTTGTTTGTGGCTCTCTGCGTGGTGGTAGTCGCAGTGCAACTAGGCACTGGCTACCCGATCTCCAGAACCGCGTTGCCTGGCCCACACCGCCGAGTAGATCCGCTGGGGTTCTTGTTTGCAGTCGGGTTACCCTCTTTGGCAGCGGTAATCACCGTGGTGCTAGCTCTGGCTCGCCGGGGCGTTCTACTAGTTGGCGCCTAACAATTCGTCCAAGCCGACGCTGCGTAGTGGAGGCAAAAGTCTGGCAGAGAAAGCCTGCCAGTCTTTTGCCTCCACTACGCAGCGCGGCTTAACTCAGGTCTTAGGCCGCGGAGGGAAGGCAGGTGTTTACCTACTCAGACGGAACAGCCATGAAGATCGGAGACTCCGTGTTGTTGGAGAGCGGCCAGACACCCGGTACCATCGAGCTGATCGTTGTTACGCAGTCGGAGATGCAGTCAATCGGCGTTGAGGAGTCTGGTGTCATGCTGCTGGCCGAGCCGTTCGGCCGCGTCTATATGCCAGAATGGTCTTTGCAGAGAGAGCCTTTGCAGTTTGTTTCTCACGGGCCGTAGGCCTAACAGTTCATTCAAGCCGACGCCGCTTCGCGTCGCGGCTCAACTCAGGTGTTAGGCCCGCAAAAAACTCCCCAGAGATCTGCCAAACAGCAATGGACTACTCACTGCAAATCATCGCACCGGGCCCTCGGCCACCTTACTTTCAAGTTGCGGAGCACCTGTGGGGCGTAGGTTGCGATATCGACTCAGACGGTGACAGCGCTACCCCAGAGGATCGTCATTGGACGGAGCTAACCTTGTGCTTGCGCAGCAGTCCGGAGCAAAGGGTAGACATTGATCCACTTTCCAGTGACCCTTTGGTTCTCGTGGTCCGCTCTTCGGATCAATCACTTTGTCGGCAGACGGCAGATTCATTACCTCTGTTTCTGGCGGTGAGATCCAGCGGGCCTAACAATTCATACAAGCCGAACCCGCTTCGCGGGTCGGCTTAATTCAGGTGTTAGGCCTTATGAAAACAATCCGGGCGACAATTTGCGCTCTGCTTGACCGTGAGGGTTACCTAGAGGCCGCCGAGGCGTGGCTTGCTGCGCGTACTCCATCACTCGCCTTTGTGCCAGAGCCAGATGGCTGCGGTTGCTGTGTCATCTCCTGGGATGTAGAGGGTCCAGATGCGGTCATCGCTACAATTCCACAGCATTTGCTGGCAGGCAGCAGCTGGGCATCTCCTGCTGAGGCCTAACAATTCATTCAAGCCGAACCCGCTTCGCGGTCGGCTTAATTCAGGCGTTAGGCAACAATGGACAGAGATTCGAAGGAATGCGATGAATGCCAGATTCGATATGTCGCCACTGCTTCGAGCATGTCATCACTTTGCCCAGAGTGCGCCCATGTTCTTTATGGCACTCCCAAGTGCTCACATGAGTTCATCTTGGGGCAATGCGTCATCTGCGGCTGGGATGGTTCTAGTTCGCTGTACATTCAATCGCTACTCCGGCCACCTACGACATCGGCCTAACCATTCATTCAAGCCGACGCCGCTTCGCGGCGCGGCTTAACTCAGGCGTTAGGCCGCTGACCATGAATACGACAATCCTGCGAGTGACAGCATGGGACCGGTCGCAAGCTTGGACGGATGATCTCGCGCACACCCGCAACATTCTGGTTGCAATGCTTCGTCGGTCGTCTTCTCTAGGTCACGTGCAAGCAAAGCGACTTGTCAAAGCTGTGCTTGCTGGTGCAGAGACAGACTTACCGCTTCAGAACCCAGCTCTCGTCCAACCGATACGACATGCGCTGCAATCAATCGGCGCCGAGGTGGAACTTGTCGTACCATCGCCCTAACAATTCATTCAAGCCGATGCCGCTTCGCGGCACGGCTTACTTCAAGTGTTAGCCGTCATGAAGAGCAACTTTGTACTCGTAGTTCTTGTTCTACTCGCCGGTGCAGCATCAGCCGCAGAGCCGCAAAGCACCTGCTCAAAGTGGGCGCTGCAGATCGCGGGAGGTGACGCGGAAGCGTGCTCCGACTTGTGCCCTCAGGCTGCTGCGTTCGATCACTACAACTATCGTCAAGGCCTATCCGCAGCGTTTGGTTCAGAGAAGGGTCTGACGCGTTTCCTTGGCTACTTGCAGCGATCCAGTATCATTGGCGCGGGCGCAGAGGCGCATGCCTGCTCTGTGAGCGCGCTGCTCGAGCATTGGGGCGACCAGGCTTTTGCCCGTCACCTTTCAACGCAATCACCCACGGTGAGGGAGAAAGCAATTGGTCTGATTGATTACACGGCATTGCCAAACTTCAAGGCGCGCTACCCTAAGACCTATCGGGCTCGCCGCTCAGGAGTAGGCGGCTAAAAATTCGTCCAAGCCGATGCCGCTTCACGGTGCGGCTTAACTCAGATGTTAGGCCACATTCGGGTACATCCATGCAGGCAGCGGACTATCTCGACCGGCATTACATCGGCATCCGGAAGCAGTCTGAGACCGAAGAGCTGTGCGACTATGAGTTCATCTGCACGGAGTACCGGCGGATAGGCACTAAGCGTCTTGAGCAGCTGGGATACGTTACGGGTGTCTCCCGAATAGACAAGCAAACTGGGAATACTGAGCTAGTGCGGCCTATGGCCGGCGATGAAGATCTCCGCGCTTTCAACCGAGCAAGTTACAAGATTCGCAAGTGCTGGCTAGCCGGCGAGCTTCCTAGTTCAGAGCAGTACTGTGCGGGCTAATGTGGCCTAACAATTCGTACACGCCGACACTGCTTCGCGGCGCGGCTTAACTCAGGTGTTAGGCCCAATCGAAGAGTTGGCGAGCTGAAAATGGAAAGATTTCTTAGAGGGCTTTTCGCAACCATCCTATTTGCTGCGCTGGCTTACCTTCCCTGGCACTACTGGGAAGCCTCACGTCTAGTCATGCGCGGCGAGGCGCCTGCAGGTACGATGGGGATTGGTTCTCAAAGTGCAGGCGAAGCTATTTGGTGGCTCATGGGACTGGGAATGCTCTTGTGGGTACCGTTGTCTCTGGTGATAGCGGGCGTGGCTTCGTTGGCCTTTCTTGCGCTTACTCGCACCAAAAGCTGAATGGTTGCGCTGCAAGATTGAAGGCCGCGCGCAAACGACAAGCCTAACAATTCATTCAAGCCGAACTGGCTTCGCCAGTCGGCTTAATTCAACCGTTAGGCAGCAGACCAAGCAATGCAGCATTTCAAAGTCATGCTTTCCGGCCGGGGAATCGACTTACCATTCGACGGCACGCCGGTTGTTGGGTTCTTCACTACCAGACTTGTTCGCGCCGCAGACCTGTCAGCTGCAGAGCAGCAGGCTAAGGGCCTTGTTCTGTTGGAGTGGCAGTCTGGCGGCACCTATGCAGCTACCAACTGTGGTTCCGCCCCGACTCTGACAGTTGAGGAGTCTTTCCCAGTCTGTTTTCTGGCCGGCATATTAGGCCGCAAGCCATCTGGCTATACCTTCTATAGTCATGAGGACTAGACTGCTGCCTAATAATTCATTCAAGCCAAACCCGCTTCGCGGGTCGGCTTAATTCCGGTGTTAGGCAGTAGTGGAGCAAATGTGTTGGTGGTTACCGCTTCGGTGATTTTTCTTGCCTGCATGCGGTCGGCTCCGGGGGTAATCCCCCCGCTTTGAGCGTTCGCCAAAAGTGGAGCTAGGCGGCCATCGCCAATTTCATTGCTGGCGTGATACCGCCGAGCGCCATGTTGGGGCGCTCATGGTTGTACGTCCATAGCCAGCGCGTGGCCTTGTCCTGAACCTGCTCGATGGTGTCGAACAACGTTGTGGCCAGCCAGGCGTAGCGGACGGTGCGGTTGTAACGTTCGACATAGGCATTCTGCTGCGGCTTGCCTGGCTGGATGTGCTCGATCCGAATCCCGCGCTGCTGTGCCCAAGCTAGCAGCGCGCCGCTGATGTACTCCGGGCCGTTGTCGCAGCGAATGGCGTTTGGCTTGCCGCGCCAGTCAATGATCTGTTCCAACGAGCGGATCACCCGGGCCGATGGCAGCGATAAGTCGACCTCGATGCCCAGACCCTCACGGTTGAAGTCATCGAGCACATTGAACAACCGGAAGCTGCGGCCGTCGGCCAGCTGGTCGTGCATGAAATCCATCGACCAGACCTGGTTGATCGTCTCCGGCACCGCCAACGGCTCTGGCCGCTCGCGCACCAGCCGCTTCTTCGGCTTGATCCGCAGGTTCAACTCCAGCTCCCGATAGATGCGGTACACCCGCTTGTGATTCCAGCCAAAGCCCTTCACGTTGCGCAGGTGCAGAAAGCACAGGCCGAACCCCCAATCACGATAGGTTGTGGTCAACCGCACCAGCCAATCGGCAATCCGGGCGTTCTCCTCGCTGGCCTTGGCTTGATAGCGAAAGCAGGTCTCGCTCACCGCAAAGGTCCGGCAGGCATGCCGGATGTTCGTGTGGCCACCATCTACGGCCCATCGGGCCATCTCCCGGCGTTGAGATGGCCTCACCATTTTTTTGCCATCGCCTCCTTCAGCAGGTCGGCGCTGAGCTGGGCATCGGCGTACATCTTCTTCAGGCGCCGGTTCTCGTCCTGCAGCTCCCTGAGCTGGGACATCAGCGATGCGTCCATGCCGCCGAACTTGCTGCGCCACTTGTAGAACGTCGCCGAGCTGATGCCGTGTTCCCGGCACAACTCCGGCACGGGCGTGCCGGCCTCGGCCTGCTTGAGGACGGCAATGATCTGGCTGTCGGTGAAGCGGGATGTCTTCATGGAACCTCCTCGGAAAAGGGTACGAGAAAATTCCACTTCTGGCGTCAGCTAACCTGTGGGGGGATTACCCAGCCAGCGGCCTTCCCCAGACCGGCGGACCTTGGAAGAGTCATCCTGGTGGGCGCGGTTCAGCCAGTCCGTGAGGCTGCTTTCGCCGTCGAGTGTGCCGGCTCGGGTGGGCACACCATCTGGCTGGCGGAGATAGTCGGGGCAGAGTCAGAGAGGGCTTCCACTCGTTCGGCGGCGCCTAGCATTCACCAAGCCCGACCTGCCTGGCGGGTCGGCTTTAACTCAGGTATCAAGTGGCTCATGCGTAATACGGCGGCTTGGGGTTATCTCCACGACGGCTCCCTGGATCGGGCCGAGGGAACCGTGCCCGGTGATCTGGTTCTCTCCGTCTCACTCCCTTACCTGCGCAGGTATTTCCAGCCGGAGGGCGATGGGTTCGTGCTCATGCTAAGGGGCTGCAGCCTTTTCAAGCTCGAAGATCATGATGGCGCCGTGCTGGAAGACCCACACCAAATCGCCGAGCGCTCACCCGAGCTGCTCTCGATTGTCAGTGAGGCACCGCTGGCCATCTACACCACCCTAGGTACACTCACGCTTGCCTATCGGTCGCTGGAGCTCGCGCTCGATACCGGCCAGACACTACCCGCTGCATCGCTCGCTCAGGCAAGCTCCAACTACTGGAAGGGGTGGTCCGAGCGGCACGGCGGAAGTGCCTAGCAATTCATACAAGCCAACGTGGCTACGCAATCTGGCTCAACTCAGGGTTAGTCTCATGCCAAAATTCTGCAGCGAGTGTGGCTCGGAGCTCAGAGAGGTTGGCGACTTTCGTCCTCGCTGGTTCAGCGTGTACGAATGCACTAGCGGTGCACCTCTTCACGACTTCATCGCGATCGGAGACGCGCAGCGGGTCTTCCCTCTACTTCCGCTCAGCCTCGGAGTCAAACAGCGGCTTGTCGATGCAGAGCCATCACTGATAACGCTGGCCGCCTCACGCATCCAGACGATTGATTACAAGACCGTGTCCATTGTTCAGTTCGAGCACACGCTCTTGGGCTGCTACAAGGAGACTGGCTCCATCGGTGCAGCCTCGTAGATCCTAGCTATGCGCGCATGCAAGCCTGCTTGGGGTAAGCTGCCCGCTCGGTCAAGATCCAGGTCGCGCAGCCCGCTTACCTTAGGCGCAGGTAATCCGACATGAGCCAACCGTCGGCCGCGATCAAAGAAAGGGTCCTGCGCGAGATGGCCACAGCCATCGCCAACAACGATTGGCAAGCCACCTACGATCTCTTTTCTCTCGCTCAAAGCATTCCGGATCTGGAGCAGAAGGTTGACCTGTTCAATCGCCTGCTCGTGCTGTCTGGGCATGAACTCCATCAAGAGGTCACGCGAGAGATCCAGCTACTTCGTAGCCCATCCAGCGTTACGTACATTCGACAGGTACTTGCCAATGGGTTTCAGATGTTTCAGTACACGTGTTCCGAGCCAGGCGTCATCGCGAAATGGTTTAGCCATGCGCTCGCTGATATTGATACACCCCAGTCGATTGCGGTCATTGAAGAGTTTGCGAAATGCAGTGACCCGGAAATCGCAGAAGAAATGACCTACCGTCTGAGGCGCATCAATGCCTGAAGCCTGCGCCAAGGTGACCTCGAACGTTCGCCGGCAGAGAGAGCCATGGTGCATCTAGACAGAAAGCAACGAGGAGTGGTCATCGGCATGGCATCGGGACTTCTTGCTTCTCTACTCGTTGTGTTTCTGGCATCACGGGCGTTCTTGAGCTGGGACGCACCAGAGCGCGCAGGCACCGGCTTATTGTTGCCCGCTGCGGCAATGTTCCTCGCCATCGCGCGCATGGCCAAGCACCGCTTCGTTACGCCCGCAGACATCGACGGGAGCGCGCTGAGTGATGGCACTGCTCGTGCCAGGACATTGCAATCCTTACTTCAAAACACGACGGAGCAGCTAGCGTTTGCGCTCCCGGTCTACGTCGCCGCCCTGCTGAGCACGCGCCCCGCTATCCAAGCCGCAGTTCCAGCATGCGCTTGTGCCTTCTTGCTTGGGAGGCTGATCTTCTTCGCAACCTACAGTGGCGGTGCTGGCGCCAGGGCGCTGGGGTTCGCACTGACCTTCTATCCCACTGTGCTGCTGCTCATCTGGCAACTCGTGCTGCTTGCAGCTAGGGAAGGTCTGAACAACGCGATCGGAGGATGTGGTAAGCCATATCGGTCGCGGTGACCGCGCTCAGATCCTCGGTTTTTCGCCGTTTTTGGCGCTTTTTCGGGGTATCGTCCCGATTACGGGCGCACCTACCCCGCGGCGGTAATGAACTCTTTGCGCTTCAGCCACAGATTCGACAGCGCAAACAGCATCAGCATCTGTGCGGTGTTCTTCGCCAAACCGCGATAGCGCACCTTGACGTAGCCAAACTGGCGCTTGATCACCCGAAACGGGTGTTCCACCTTTGCACGCAGGCTGGCTTTTGTGTGCTCCCAGCGCTTGGCCAACTTCAGTTCGCGCTTGTTCTTAATCTGCTTCAGCTTCGAGGGCTTCTCCGCGATCAGGTAGCGCAGTTTGCGCTTGCGCTTCATCTCCTCGCGTTTCTCAAGCCCGGTGTAGCCGCTGTCCGCGCACAGCGTGTCCTCCTTGCCGTGCAGCAGCTTGTGCGCTTGTGTGATATCGGCCACGTTGGCCGCCGTGCACTCCACGTGGTGCACCAGCCCGGAGTCATCGTCCACCCCGATGTGCGCCTTCATCCCGAAGTAGTACTGGTTGCCCTTCTTGGTTTGGTGCATCTCCGGATCGCGCTCGCCATCCTTGTTCTTGGTCGAGCTGGGCGCAGCGATGATCGTGGCGTCCACGATCGTCCCGCCGCGCAAGCTCTGCCCCTTGCGCGACAGGTGCGCGTTGACCCGATTGAACAGCTTGCGCGCCAAATCGTGCTGCTCCAACAGATGGCGGAAGTTGAGAATCGTCGTCTCGTCCGGCACCTCATCCAGCCCGCCGATCTTGGCGAAACGGCGCATCGACACCGTGTCGTACAGCGCTTCTTCCGCCGATGGATCGCTCAGTGCATACCACTGCTGCAAAAAGTGGATGCGCAGCATGGTCTCCAGCCGATACGGCTGTCGCCCCGGCTGCCCCGACTTCGGGTAGTGCGGCTCGATCAGCGCCAGCAGGTCCTTCCACGGCACGACCTGGTCCATCTCGGCCAAGAACACCTCACGCCGCGTCCGCTTGCGCTTGCCGTTGTACTCCGCGTCGCCGAAGGTCAGCTGCATCGAAATCGTCTACTCGGGTCGTTGATCGATTGTGGCAGATCACGATGGATTGTTCAGAGTTTCCCTAGTGTTGCCGGCTAGCAAGTCATTGAGGCATTGGGCCGCATGCAGACATCTCTAGAACCTTTCGGCTCCGAGATCCAGTGGCATGAGGGCTCAGACGTCATCGAGATCACCAGCACTCGCTCTGGCCTGCGCATTGTTGTGGCGGCGCCGGAAGGGGTCGATCGCTACCTTGAGCTCCACTTTCCTTTCGTTCGGGCGTTCCAGGTGATGGACGAGGGGGACATGCTTGAGTATTGGGAAAGCCCACTCACTACAGGCCACGTCCTCTACAAAGTCGTTTCCGGCGGCTGGCGGGATCGCACTGCAGGTCACTTCCTGCACGTCACCGCATCGTTAGGCGCGATGCAGGAGTGGCTCATCGTCTCCGAGTGCCTCTGTGTGTCTGTCCTCTCAGCGTATGTGCCGCATCTTCGCGAATTCGGCGATGCGGCATAACCATTCGCGCTGAAGCCACTTCACAACGCGGCTTGACTCAAGCGTCAAACGCACATGAGAGAGGTGCAAGCACGGACGTTTGCGAGCGCATTTTGCAGTCAGGGCCAGCCGAAGCGCACGACTGGAGCGCCGCTGCACCACGTCAGCGCATTCGCTTGAACGCGCTGACGCAGCGTGCGCCTATGCCATCGCTTCGTCGGGATCCAACGCCACTGCTGCCTGCTGCGCGCGATCGAATCGCTCGCGGGCTGCTCGGATGCTGCCGTGGTTCTCGCCCGCCCAAGTGAGCAGTTGCGAGACTGGGCCGAGTAGCGCGATGCCCAGCTTGGAGAGCGCGTATTCCACGCTCGGCGGCTTGGTGGCGTAGACCTTGCGGGTGATCATGCCGTTGCGCTCGAGATTGCGCAGGGTCTGGGTCAACATGCGCTTGGAAATGTCCGGCACGGCGCGTTGGATGGCACTGAAGCGGGATGGGCCGGGGATCAGCGTCAGCAGGATCAGCAGGGTCCACTTGTCGCCGATCTGGTCGAGCACATCGCGTACCGGGCACTTGGTAGCGTCGAAGGGTCCTTCCAGGGAAGGCGGCAGCGGGAACAGGGCAATCGCATTCACGTGGGGTATCTCACGGTAACCAGGGGGAGCAAAACTGCCTACTTGCGGGAGCCCGCGCGGGGCTGACACTATGCGGGCGACCAGTTAGGTCTAGATAGTAGACCAAATCTCTTATGCAAACCTACCGGAGCCCGTCATGACATCTGCATCCCCCCTGATTCTTGTCACCGGCGCCAGCGGGCAGTTGGGTGCGCTGGTTGTCGAAGCGCTGCTTGGCCATCTGCCTGCCAACCGCATCGTAGCAACGGCCCGGGATACCGCGTCACTTGCCGAGTTCGCAAAACGCGACATCGCGGTACGTCAGGCCGACTATGCGAACCCGCACAGCCTGGACGCGGCCTTCGCCGGCGTAGGCCGCGTGTTGCTGGTCTCGTCCAATGCAGTGGGCCAGCGCGTGCCGCAACACCGCAACGTGATCGAGGCGGCCAAGCGCGCCGGGGTGGAATTGCTGGCGTATACGAGCATCCTGCATGCCGATACCAGCACGCTGTCGCTGGCCGCCGAGCATGTGGCCACCGAGGCGCTGCTGCGCGAGAGCGGCGTGCCGTACGCATTGCTGCGCAATGGCTGGTACACCGAAAACTACACTGGCTCGATCGCCGCGGAAGTCGCCCATGGCGCAGTGATCGGCAGCGCGGGCGAAGGCAGGATCAGCGCCGCCACGCGCGCCGACTATGCTGCGGCCGCTGCAGCAGTGCTGGCTTCGGATGCCCCACAGGCCGGGCAGGTATACGAGTTGGCAGGCGATACCGCTTTCACGATGGCCGATTACGCCGCCGAGGTGGCGCAGCAGTCGGGCAAGCCGGTGGCCTATCACGACCTGCCGGAAGCCGATTACGCGGCAGCGCTGGTGCAGATCGGCCTGCCGGCCGGCTTTGCGCAGGTGCTGGCGCAGTGCTCGGCGGCCTCGCGCGGCGGTGACCTGTTCGACGATAGCCATACGTTGAGTCGGTTGATCGGCCGCCCCACCACGCCGTTGCGCGACGCGGTGGCGTCGGCACTCGCAGTGCGCTGAGCCACCGCTGGGACCACGGCGCTGGCGGGGCGTTCGGCACGCGATCGCTGGCGCAGCGTTGCGCAGGTGCGCCGTGACCGCCTGGGATCACGGCGACCTCCGTGCGGCTTCACCCCATGCGACCGTCGGCGATGGCCGGCTGATCGGCGTGGCCGGGTGTGTCGGGAAGTTCGCCAGTGCGTTGGTCCAGCGGCATCGGTTGAGGCGATCGGCAGTGGCGCTGCCAACAGCCGCTCAGCAACCGCGCGCATCGCCGTTGGTCGATGCGTGGTGCAGTGATCGAGCCGACGTGACCCCGCGTAGCTGCTCACGCTGAAGACCTGCACAGCCTGGACACGGCGCGATGCACCGCCACCGCAAGACTCGGCAAGGTGACCGAGCCGCTGCCGCTCACCTGCTTGTGCCGCTCAGGTGCTCGCCCAGACGCAAGGGTGGCGCAGCCGCGCCCCACGCCGGCGAATCCAGCAGGTACTGCCGCGCAGCCATCGGCGATGCACAACGTCGGAACATGGATGGCGCGCGCGCAATCTCGTCGTGCTGCGGCCGCCCGTTCCCGCAGGCAGTTCTGTACGAGCGCCTTCACCACATTGCGCGCAGCTGGGCGCCTCACATTGGTCGCATAACTGCCATCGCCGCGACACGACCGTGACACAAGGCCCGCGGCAGCGAAGCCAGGCAGCGTCACCAAACTGACATCAAATCTAAATATAACTGCTGCCATTGCCGCTACGTCAGGACGACCGGCGCCTGGCAGGCGCTTCCACGCCGTGCAGCCGCCCTCTTGGCAGCACCGGATCGACGCAGCCGCCGACCCGTTTCCCTTGCACGAGCCGGACCAATGAAAAGACGCAATCTCGCCACTGTTCTGTGCGCCCTCAGCGCGACCGCCAGCGGCAGCACGCTGGCCGCCGAGCTGGAGCTGTACGTCGACCGCAAGACCAAGCAGATCTTCGCCGAGCCGGCGCCAGGTCGCGACAAGCTGGGCACCTTCGTGCAGGTGGACGAAAACGGCAAGCTGCCGGCGTCGGCGATGCCGGCAACGCCTGCGCAACCGCTCCCGCCCGCGCCGGGCGCCACCACGCCCGCCGACACAGCCGTTGCCCAGGCCGCACCTGCGCCTGCGCCGGTTGCAACGCCAGCGCCGGCCAAGTCCGGCGACGCCGGCAAGAAGTGGTACGACAAACTCAGCCTGCGCGGCTACACCCAGATCCGCTACAACCAGGGCATCGGTGGCGATGCGCAAGACCTGCGCGCGCCGGGCGATCGCTTCATCGGCAACGACCAGAGCCTGGGCATCCGGCGTGCGCGCCTGGTACTGAGCGGCGATCTCAACGAGCATGTGTCGCTGTATTTCCAGCCCGACTTTGCCAGCACGCCCACCGGCTCGACCACCTCCAACTTCGCCCAGCTGCGCGATGCCTACGCCGATATCTTCTTCGACAAGAAGCGCGAGTACCGCGTGCGCGTGGGCCAGTCGAAAATGCCGTACGGCTGGGAAAACCTGCAGTCCAGCCAGAACCGCCTCACGCTGGACCGTGCCGATGCACTCAACTCGGGCCTGCGCGACGAACGCGATATCGGTGCGGTGTTCTATTACAGCCCTACCGTGGCCAAGGGCCGCTTCCAGGACCTGGTCAAGTCGGGATTGAAGGGCTCGGGCGATTACGGCGTGATCGGTGCCGGTGTGTACAACGGCCAGGGCGCCAACCGTGCCGAGCGTAACGACAGCATGCACGCGGTGGTGCACGCCACCTACCCGTTCAAGTTCGCCAACGGCCAGTACCTGGAAGTGGGCGCCGATGCGTACAGCGGGCGCTTCGTACCGACTGCGGCGGCAGTGAACATCGGTGGCCGCAGCTTTACCCCGGCGATTACCGAGCCCAGTGGCTATACCGACCAGCGCGTGGCTGCGCACATCATCTACTACCCGCAGCCGTTCGGCCTGCAGGCGGAGTGGACGGTGGGCCGTGGCCCGGAACTGGATGTGGCCCAGCGCCGCATCCGCACCCGCTCGTTGAGCGGTGGCTATGTGCAGGCCATGTTCAAGCACGACTTCAACTACGGCACGCTGCTGCCCTACCTGAAATGGCAGACCTACCGCGGCGGCTCCAAGTTCGACACCAATGCCCCGCGCATGCGCCTGGACGAAGTGGAAGCCGGTGTCGAATGGCAGCCGATGGATGCGCTGGAACTGGTGTTCGCCTATTCGAAGATGAAGCGCACCGACGTCAGCACCGCGCCGTATCCGGTAGTGGAAGGCGACTTGCTGCGTCTGCAGTTGCAGGTCAATTACTGAGCAAGGTGGGCAGCGCCGGTCATGGCTGCTGCGGCGGTCATGACCGGCGTATTCGTGTGCGGCTGCGTGCGTTCGCGCCGGGATCTGCATGTACGCACGCGCCTGCGCGATGCTGCCAGCCTCGCGCGTGGTGACGCGCTCACTGGAACGCAGATGCGCATCAAGGCCACAGTGGAGCGGCTTCCTGGCGGGATGATGCTGGCCCCCTTGTTGCTCGGGGCGCTTTGCCACACGCTCTGGCCGCAGGCCGGCAGTACCTTGGGGTCTTTCAGCAACGGCCTGATCAGCGGCACCGTTCCGATCCTGGCGGTGTGGTTCTTCTGCATGGGAGCGAGCATCCAGCTGCGCGCCTCCGGACGGGTGCTGCGCCGTTCGGGCAGCCTGGTGCTGACCAAGATCGCGGTGGCCTGGCTCGTCGCAATGCTGTGCGCCCCATTGCTTCCCATCGGCGGTGTGCCGAGCGGGCCGCTGGCCGGGCTGTCGGTCCTGGCGCTGGTGGCTGCGATGGACATGACCAACGGCGGGCTGTACGCCGCATTGATGCAGCAATACGGCAGCAGCGAAGACGCAGGTGCGGTGGTGCTGATGTCGCTGGAATCGGGCCCGCTGATCTCCATGCTGATCCTGGGTGCCAGCGGCCTGGCCAGCTTCGACCCACGGCTGTTCGTCGGTGCGGTGCTGCCGCTGTTGCTGGGCTTTGCGCTGGGCAACCTCGATGCGGAATTGCGGCAGTTCTTCGCGCAGGCGACCAAGACGCTGGTGCCCTTCTTCGGCTTCGCGCTCGGCAACACGCTGGATCTGTCGACAATCGCGCGTACCGGCGCAAGCGGGGTGCTGCTGGGCGTGGCAGTCATCGCGATCACCGGGCTGCCCTTGCTGCTGGCCGACCGCTGGATCGGCGGCGGCAACGGCACGGCCGGGGTGGCCGCCTCCAGCACGGCGGGTGCCGCCGTGGCCACTCCGGCGCTGATCGCCGGCATGGCGCCGCAGTTCGCACCCGCGGCGCCGGCTGCGACAGCGCTGGTGGCCAGCGCGGTCATCGTCACCTCGTTGCTGGTGCCGCTACTGACGGCCTGGCATGCACGCCGTCGCGTTGCACGCAGCGGCTGAAGGCCGGAAGGGCATCCTGCAGCCTGCGATGAGATGCGTGGGCCATGAGCGTTGCGCCCTGCATGGCGCCGGAGCGATCAGGCTCCGGCGACGCCCGTGCGCAACCGCTGGCGATGAAGTGGACGCCATACACGACCGCCATCTGCTGCGTTCGCGCGCATGCCAGGCCCGCCCGACGGCACGTGGCGCACTGCCGTGGCAGCGGGACTAAGCCGACAGCTCTCCACGCACGATCTGCGCGCCTGCACTGAGTGCACTGAGTTTGCCGCGCGCCACGTGCCGGGCGAGCGGTGCCATGCCGCAGTTGGTGGAGGGATAGAGCTTGTCGGCATCGACGAAGCGCAGCGCCTTGCGCAGCGTCTCGGCCACTTCCTGCGGTGTCTCGATCGTGCTGCTTGCCACGTCGATGGCACCGACCATCACCTTCTTGCCGCGGACCAGTTCGATCAGATCGATCGGCACGTGCGAGTTGTGGCATTCCAGCGAAATGATGTCCAGCGAGGATGTCTGCAGCTTGGGAAACGACTCTTCGTACTGGCGCCACTCCGAGCCCAGCGTCTGCTTCCAGTCGGTATTGGCCTTGATGCCGTAGCCATAGCAGATGTGGACGGCGGTCTCGCACTTCAGCCCTTCCACCGCGCGTTCCAGGGTGGCAACACCCCAGTCGTTGACCTCGTCGAAGAAGACATTGAAGGCCGGCTCGTCGAACTGGATGATGTCCACGCCGGCGGCTTCCAGTTCCCTGGCCTCCTGATTGAGGATCTTGGCAAACTCCCATGCCAGTTTTTCGCGGCTTTTGTAGTGCGCATCGAAGAGGGTGTCGATCATCGTCATCGGGCCCGGCAGCGCCCACTTGATCGGCTGGCGGGTCTGCTGACGCAGGAATTTGGCATCGTCCACGAACACCGACGTTGGGCGGCTGACCGCGCCGACCACGGTCGGCACGCTGGCGTCGTAGCGGTCGCGAATCCTCACCGTCTCGCGCTTTTCAAAATCGACACCGCTGAGATGTTCGATAAAGGTGGTGACGAAATGCTGACGGGTCTGTTCGCCGTCGCTGACGATATCGATGCCGGCGTGCTGCTGTTCCTGCAGCGCCAACCGCAATGCATCCTGCTTGCCTTCGATCAGTTCGGCGTCCTGCAATTTCCAGGGCGACCACAGGGTCTCGGGCTGGGCAAGCCAGGACGGCTTGGGCAGGCTACCGGCGGTTGAGGTGGGGAGCAGCTTGGTCATGATGTGGGATATCGTGGGTTCTGGTTGATTAGGAAGCGTGGCTGGACGCCCACTGCGCAAGAAGGCTGCCGTAGGGCCGGATGAAATGCTCTTCGGTGAATCTGCCCTGCGTCACGGCGAGCTGGCTGCGCTCTTGGCGGTCGTAGACGATCTGGGTGGACGAATAATCCTGATGCTTCAGGCTCGGCCGATAGGTCGGCCCCGCTGCAGCGTTGGCGTTGTAGATTTCTGGCCGGTAGATCTTCTGGAACGTTTCCATCGTGGCGATGGTGCCAATCAGCTCCAGGTTGGTGTAGTCGCCGAGCAGGTCGCCGAAGAAGTAGAACGCCAAGGGCGCAACGCTGTTGGGCGGCATGAAATAGCGCACCTTAAGGCCCATCTTTTCGAAATACTGATCGGTCAACGAAAACGCGTCCTGCCGGTATTCGATCCCCAGGATGGGATGCTGGTTGCCGGTGCGGTGATAGGTTCTGCTGGTGGAGACGCTGATGCAGATGACCGGCGACTTCCGGAAATGCGCGCAGTACGCGGGCGAGTGGACGAAGTGCTTGAACAGCTTGCCGTGCAGGTCGCCAAAATCGTCCGGAATGTTGAAGCCGGACGCGTCTTGGTTGTGCGCGGGCAGCAGCACGCTGAAATCGTAGTCGCGCACGTAGGAAGAGAAATTATTGCCTACAATGCCGTCGATGCGCGCACCGGTGTGCCGATCGACGATGGTGGGCTTCAATATCTCGATCAACGGGAACGCATCGTCCAGCGCGCGTTCGCCGATCTGCATTTCGACCGAAATGATGTCCAGTTCCAGCGCATAGCGGTCACGGCCGGGGTTATCCCAGTGCGCCAGGTCGTTGCAGCGGTTGTTGATCATCGCCAGCGTGTTACGCAAGTTTTCCTGACGTCGCTGACCCCTGGCCAGGTTGGCGAAATTGGTGGTATTGCGCGTCGTGGCCGAGGGACGGTAGTCCTCATCGAAGCGCAGGCTCTTGATGGCGAAATTCAATGCGTGAGTCATTGCGAACTGCTGCCTTGTTTCTGAGATGGGAACGCGCATGCGCTGCGTAACGGCGAATGCCGGCGGCATGCAGGCCGGGAATTGGAGCAGTGCGCGCTTGCCTGCTGCTCCGGTTTCCTGGCGATCGCGAGCTGGGCCCTCAGGCTGCAGCCACGCCCTGCGCGGCGATGGACCGCGCATGCCGGGTCAGCTCGATCAACGGCAATGCCCGCTGTACCGCCAGCCTGGCCCGCTCAGCCAGCGCCTCGTTGTGCACGCGGTAGTCGAGAAAGTCGCGGTCGGTGGCGTAGACGCCCAGCGGCAGGGTGCGTGCCTGGAAGAAGCTGAAGAGCGGGCGGAGCTGATGATCGATCACCAACGCATGGCGGTCGCTGCCCCCGGTTGCGGCGAGCAGCACGGGGGTGTCGATCAACGCGTCTTGATCGATGAAATCGAAGAAATGCTTGAACAGCCCGGTGAAGGAGCCGCGGTAGACCGGGGTTGCCACCACCAGGATGTCGGCCTGCTCCACCAGGCGCAGCGCCTGCTCCACCGCGCCAGGCACCTGGGTCCGCCAGAGCGCGCCAGCAAAATGCGGTGCCAACGCTCCAATTTCGACCAGATGGCGCTCGCACGGCACCTGATCGGCGATCAACTCCAGCAGGTGTTCTGCCAGGGCGACAGCCTTGGAGGGGCGTTGCATCCCGCCGGAGACCGCAACGACGCGGAGTGGGTGTTTGACAGTCATGCTGGGAAACCTTGACGGTGGGATGTCGTGCAGCGCGCCGGAAGATGGCGGTCCGGCCCATGGGCCGGGCCCTGGTCCGAACCGTCGAGCGGCAGCGACTGAACAACGAACCCGATGCTAGGGCTCGCATTCGATGAAGTAAAATGGTGTTATTTCAACAATCCATGAATTCGGATCATTGAATGCTTGAGCGCATCCATCTCACCATCGTCCAGCAGGTCGAGCAGCAAGGCTCGCTGACAGCCGCTGCCGGCGTGCTGAATCTGACCCAGTCGGCGCTGAGCCACAGCATGAAGAAGCTGGAACAGCAGTTGGGCACCGACATCTGGTTGCGCGAGGGCCGCAGCCTGCGCCTGACCCAGGCCGGCCAGTACCTGCTGGCGGTGGCCAACCGGGTGCTACCGCAGCTGGATCTGGCCGAAGAGCGGCTGGGGCAGTTTGCGCAGGGCGAGCGCGGTGCGCTGCGCATCGGCATGGAATGCCATCCTTGCTACCAGTGGCTGCTCAAGTTGGTGGCGCCGTATCTGGCCACGTGGCCGGATGTGGATGTGGATGTGAAGCAGAAGTTCCAGTTCGGCGGCATCGGTGCCTTGTTCGGCTACGAGATCGACCTGCTGGTCACACCCGACCCGTTGTTCAAGCCAGGGCTCAGGTTCGAGCCGGTGTTCGACTATGAGCAGGTGCTGGTCGTGGCCAAGCGCCATGCGCTGGCATCGGCGGCCTACGTCAAGCCACAGCAGCTCACGCGCGAAGTGCTGATCAGCTACCCGGTGGATCTTGAGCGCCTGGATATCTACAGCCAGTTCCTGTTGCCGGCCGGCGTTACCCCGCGGCGCCACAAGGCCATCGAAACCACCGACATCATGATGCAGATGGTGGCCAGCGGCCGCGGCGTGGCCGCCATGCCGCGCTGGCTGGTGGAGGAATATGCGGCCAGGATGGACGTGGTGCCGGTGCGGCTGGGTGCGCGCGGCATCCCCAAGCAGATCTACCTGGGCGCACGCGAGGCGGACATCGGCATCGATTACCTGCGCGCGTTTATCGAACTGGCGCGTGCGCCGGCCAATGCCACTGCCTCCACGCAAGGACCCCACTGATGGATTCCACTGCCCAACGCATGCCACTGCCACTGCCTGATGGCCACGCCAAGGTCTTGCTGCATTCGTGCTGCGCGCCGTGCTCTGGCGAGGTCATGGAGGCGATGCTGGCCTCCGGCATCGACTACACCATCTTTTTCTACAACCCCAACATTCATCCGCGCAAGGAATACGAGTTGCGCAAGGACGAGAACGTGCGCTTTGCCGAGCAGTTCGGCGTGCCCTTCATCGATGCCGACTACGATCGGGACAACTGGTTCGAGCGGGCACGCGGGATGGAAAACGCGCCTGAGCGCGGCGTGCGTTGCACCATGTGCTTCGACATGCGCTTTGAACGCACGGCGCTGTATGCCCACGAGCACGGCTTTCCGGTGATCACCAGTTCGCTGGGCATCTCGCGCTGGAAAAACATGCAGCAGATCAACGACTGCGGCATTCGCGCTGCGGCCAGGTATCCCGGCCTGATGTATTGGGAGTACAACTGGCGCAAGGGCGGTGGCGCCTCGCGCATGATTCAGATCAGCAAGCGCGAACACTTCTATCAACAGGAATACTGCGGTTGCGTCTATTCCCTGCGCGACACCAATCGGCATCGTGTGGACAGTGGTCGCAAGCGTATTCAACTCGGCGTGAAGTTCTACGGCGATGACACGCCGGAAGACTGAGCCTTTCGCCAGTGCCGCGGAAACCACACGTGGATTCCGCGCTGCGTCCGGCCCGATCAGCGCGTCGCGGCGATGCCACCCAATCATCATGACAAGACCGCAAGACCCGTGATTTCTACCGACACGCCACACCTGGCGAGCATCGTTACCGACGCCTATTCGCTGGAGGTCAGCATCAAGGACATCGGCGCACTGACCGACGCGGCGCCGCGTATCCTGCCTGGCTGCGCCATGTTCATTCCCTACTTGCCAGGCCAGAACGAGGCTGCGCGGCTGGCCGCAGCACGGACGGTGCGCGGCCTGGGTTTTGAACCGGTACCGCATCTATCCGCGCGTCGCATCGGCGCGCTCGAGGAACTGCAGGCATCCGTCGCGCGCCTGGTCGATGAGGCCGGCGTCACCCGCTGCCTGGTGATCGCGGGCGATCCCGCTACTGCGAAGGGCCCGTTTCCCGACAGCGTGTCGCTGATCGAGACCGGTGTGTTTGAACGCGCAGGCATCCGCAGCGTCGGCGTAGCGGGTCATCCGGAGGGACATTCGATCATGCGCACGACAGAACAATGGGACGTACTGGAACGCAAGTGCCGCAGCATCCAGGAGCGCGGCATGGCGCCCCTGATCGTGACGCAGTTCGGGTTCGATGCCGACCTCGTGGTGACATGGCTGGAGGCGCTGCGCGCGCGTGGCATGAGCCATCCGGTGCGGGTGGGCGTGCCTGGTCCGGCCAGCGTCGCCGTCCTCGCACGCTATGCGGCACGCTGCGGCGTCGGCGCCTGCGCGTCGGTGCTCTCGAACCATGGCATCTCCATTGGCAAATTGTTCGGCAACGCGGGGCCGGATCGCTTTGTCGGTCGCCTCGTCAGCCGCCTGACGCAAGCGCATGGAGATGTCCGCCTGCACCTGTTTCCGTTCGGCGGCATCGCCCAGTCGGTGGAATGGGTTGCGCAGTATCGCTCTCGCAATGCGCCGCAGCATCGGGTTAGCTCCGGGCCTGCGGATCAGGCGTAAACCAGATCTGTCTGTATGTTCGTGTACGCGGACTCGAGGCGGTCACACCGTTGCTGGTCGGGCCATGAGTCCGCGGCGAGATTGGCCAGGATGAGAGTAACCGAATGCGCTGCATTCCTTTTGGCCAATGCAATCTGGCCTCTACGGCGGCAGTGCGCGAGATTGAAGCAGAATTGTGTCTGCATGCGCTGCGTGCTTCTGCCTGCACCAAGGCCGCGCCCGCCATTCCGATCGCCCTGCTTGCTCGTTGATTTCGGCCACCTGCGCGCAGCGCCGCGAGTGTTGCAGCGCACAGCAGACCTGTCACAAGAGCGCGGTATAACCATCGACGAATCGCGGCGAGGGGGCGCTGCATCCGATGTCGTTGCCATGCGCGATGGCATCGCTTCTGCAATGCTCACGGAGAGATCTTGCCATGCCGAAGCCGTCGCTATTGTCGCTGTTGTGCTCCCTCTCACTGCTCTGTGCGCCGCTTGCGGCGGCCGAGTTGCAGCCCAAACAACTGGCTGGCCCACCGGAAGAGTTCGCGCAGATGCGTGCGCCAGATCCGGCCGAGTCGGCGATCTTGTCCAAGAGTGCATTGCTGCCGGTGGAACTGGCACCGGCCGGTCGATCCGCACGCTGGCAAGGCAACTTGCCGGTGGAAAACGGACGCCTGCGCTTCATGGTGCTGTCAGGCGATCAGGCCTGGAATGTGGCGGTGGCTGCACCTGAGCTTGCCGGCGCGCGCACCGCCGCGGTGGCGACGCCGCTGCAAGCGCAGCGCACGCTGCTGGGCACCGCCGAGCATGGCACCAGCGGTATGCGCTACGCCGTGGATTCCGCGCGCAACGGCGCATGGTCATTGACGCTGCAGTCGTCCTCGCCGGTGGC
The DNA here is from genome assembly GCF_041475645.2 of Xanthomonas sp. NCPPB 3569. Classification (NCBI taxonomy): domain Bacteria; kingdom Pseudomonadati; phylum Pseudomonadota; class Gammaproteobacteria; order Lysobacterales; family Lysobacteraceae; genus Xanthomonas; species Xanthomonas sp. NCPPB 3569. The sequence continues at coordinate 490,582 of NZ_CM192969.1, read as the reverse complement.
GCAGCGGGGCTACGTGCTGATGGAAGGCGATGCGCGCACGCAGCTTGCTTCGTACCTGCGCACGCGTCAGCAGCAGGTTGGCCAGTCGCTGACGCTCAACGCGCTGCTGAGCGGCAACGATGTACGCGGCGCCACGCTGCTGACGGCACAAGCCGGAACGATCGACCAGGCAAGCCTGCGTGTGATCGATCCGCAAGGCGGTGTGCGCAGCATGCCGATGGCCGACGACGGCAAGCACGACGATGGCGCCGCTGGCGATGGCGTGTACGGCGGCACGTTCCAACCGACCAGCGAGGGCACCTGGATTGCGCAGGTCGTCGTGCATGGGCATGACCAAGCTGGCCAGCCGTTCGTGCGGACCAGCGAGCATGTGGTGCCGGTGGTGGATACGTCGTTGCGTCTGCTCGGCAATGCACTGGGCGCGCGCTGCAGAGGGCACGCGACTGACGATTGCGCTACCGGTCGCGGCGCGTGGCAACGCGCCGTCGCATTACCGCGTGTTCGGCCAGGTATGGGGCACCGATGCCAAGGGCAAGGATGTGCCAGTGGCATGGATCGGCGGCATGCTGACGCCGCAGCAGGGCCAGTTGCCACTGAGTCTGGACGAACGCTGGATTGCGCGTGCCGGTGCGCGGGCACCGTTTACGCTGCGCAGCCTGCGCATCGAAGACCCGGACCATTACATTCCGCTGGTGCAGGCCGGCACGCTGCCGCTACACGTGCCGGCGTTGCGCCGCGCCAGTATCGCCCGCGCCAGCACGGCGATCGACGAGAGCATGCGCATGGGCCCGCGCCCCACTGCACTTGCTTCCGCGATGGCGACGGCACAGCCCCAGGCCGCCACGTCGCAACTGGTGCTGGTGCACGGCTATTGCTCCAACGGTGTGTGGCCGCAGGCGCAATTCACCAATGCATCGACCTTCCTGGATGCCAAGCAGAACCGCAGCAACGACCAGTTCGCGCAGCGCATCGCGCAGTTCGCCAGCCAATGGTCGTCGTTCTCCACGGTCGCGCACAGCCAGGGCGGCATGGCCGCGTTGCACCTGTATACCTACTACTGGAGCGGGCTGGATAACGCCAGCGGTGGGCGAGTGATGCAATCGGTGGGCACGCCGTATCAAGGCACCAATCTGTCCGGCGTGCTGGCCGCGGTGGGTTCGTGGTTCGGCGTGGGCTGCGGCACCAATAGCGACATGACCTACGACGGCGCCAAGGCGTGGCTGGCCGGCATTCCCGCCGACGCGCGCGCCAAGGTCAACTACTACACCACCTCGTTCGCCAAGACTAACTGGTACACCAACGACTACTGCAACGCCGCCTCGGATCTGGTCTTGAACGATCCGGAAGACGGCACGGTGGAGCAGGTCAATGCGCAGCTGCCGGGCGGTGTGAATCGCGGCCACACCACCGGCCAATGCCACACCACCGGCATGCGCGACCCGGCGCAGTATCTGGATGCCAACCGCAATGCAGTGATGAATGCGAATGCGGCCCGGTAAGACCGGTTGATCTGCGGTGCGATGGCCGGTGCGTGCGCCGGCCATCGCGCTGCATCCGGCGCTAGCGTTGCGGGGCCGGGGCTTGGGTTGATACCACGACCGATTGCGCATCGGCGCCACCGCCGAGCACCTTGTACACGGTCACCCGATTGCTCGCCTCGGTCAGCCGCAGGCTGATCAGTGTCTGTTGTGCGCTGTAGAGCGTGCGCTGCGCATCCAGCGCCACCAGGTAACTGTCCACGCCACTGCGATAGCGCGCATCCGACAGGTGGAAGCTGCGTTGTGCGGCGGCCACCATCGCCTGTTGCGCATGCCTGCGTTCTTCGAGCTGGGTGCGTTCGGCGAGCGCATCGGCCACTTCACTGAAGGCGGTCTGGATCGCCAATTCGTACTGCGCAATGGTGATGTCCTTTTGCAAGGTGGTCACATCCAGTTCGGCCTTCAACGCACCGGCGCGGAAGATCGGCAAGCTCACGCTGGGCGAGAACGACCAGGTATGGTCGCCATCGAACAGGCTGGACAACGCATCGCTACCGCGCCCGGCATTGGCGGTCAACGAAATGGTGGGGAAGAAGGCCGCACGTGCCGCGCCGATATCTGCATTGGCGGCCTTGAGCGTGTGCTCGGCCGACAGCACGTCCGGGCGCTGCAACAACACCCGCGATTCCAGCTGGACCGGCAGCGGCGCCAGTGCCACGCCCGTCTCGATCGCATCGCTGGCAGGTAGCAATGCAGCCGGCACCGAGGTGCCCACCACCAGATTCAAGGCATTGCGCGACTGCGCCAGCTGGGTGGTGTAGTTGGCCACATCAGCGCGCGCGCTTTCCACGCTGGTCTGGATCTGCGCCAGATCCAGGCCGGAAACGATGCCATTGTCGTGCTGCAGCTCGGTCAGACGCAGCGTCTGGCGCTGGCTGTCCAGGGTCTGTTGCGCGAGCGCCAGACGCTGTTGGTCGGCGGCGACGGTCAACCAGTCGTTGGCCACTTCAGCGACCAGACTCAGACGCGTGCTGCGCTGGGTTTGCTCACTGGCAAGATAGTTTTCCAGGGCCTGGTTCTTGAGGCTGCGGATGCGGCCGAACAGATCCAGCTCCCAGCTGCTGATGCCGACCTGGCCACTGGCGCTGCGGATGATCTGCGGCGCGCCGGTGAAACTGGTCGCTGCCGCGGCGCGCTGCGCGGTGTGCGAGACGGTGGCATCGACGGAAGGAAACAGGTCTGCACGTTGGATGCGGTACTGCGCGCGTGCCTGCTCGATATTGAGCACCGCCACGCGCAGGTCGCGGTTGTTGTCCAACGCCAGCGCGACCACCTGCTGCAGACGCGCATCGGTCACCACCTGTCGCCAATCCAGGGCGGCCACATTCGGCATGCCGGTGCCTGCGTTGCCGGTGCTGCCGGTGTCGCCGATCACGCTGGGCACCGCCGCATCCGGGCGCGCGTACTGCGGCGCCATGCTGACGCAACCACTCAAGGCGATGGCGCAGGCCACTGCCACACTTGCAACGCGGTAACGCATCACGGGGCCACCTCTAACGTCTCGGCGGCTGTCGCGCGATCAGACGCCCTACCAGGAAACACGCTGCGCACCACCACGTAGAACAACGGCACGAAGAAGATGCCCAGCAGCGTCGAGACCAGCGTGCCGCCGAACACGCCGGTGCCCAGCGAATGGCGTCCGCCGGAACCGGCGCCGCTGCTGACCACCATGGGCAGCACGCCGAGCAGAAACGCCAGCGAGGTCATCACGATCGGGCGCAAGCGCATGCGCGCGGCATGCAGAGTCGCTTCGATCAGCGGCTGGCCCTTCTCTTCCAGTTCCTTGGCGAACTCCACGATCAGGATGCCGTTCTTGGCCGCCAGGCCCATCGTCGCCAGCAGGCCGACCTGGAAATAGATGTCGTTGGAGAGCCCGCGCAGCCACGTTGCCAGCAGTGCGCCGACGATGCCCACCGGCACCGCCAGCATCACCGAGATCGGGATCGACCAGCTTTCGTAGAGAGCGGCCAGGCACAGGAACACGAACACCAGCGACACTGCGTACAGCATCCAGGTCTGCGCGCCGGCGGCCTGCTCCTGGTAGGACATGCCCGACCAGGCGTAACCCACGTCCTTGCCGATCTTGCCCACCAGCGCGGCGATGCCGTTCATCGCTTCGCCGGAACTGATGCCACTGGCGGCGCTGCCGGTGATCTCCATCGACTCCACGCCATTGAAGCGGCTCAGCACCTGCGGCGCATACGCCCACGCGCTGCTGGAGAACGCCGAAAACGGCACCATCTCCGAACTGCTGTTGCGCACGTACCAGCGGCCGATGTCGGCAGGCAGCATGCGCGCGCTCGCCTCGCCCTGCACGTAGACGCGCTTGACCCGGTTGTTGTTGAGGAAATCGTTGACGTAGCTGCCGCCCATCACCGTGGCCAGCGTAGCGTTGATGTCCGAAGCAGTCAGACCCAGCGCGCCGGCCTTGGCGTCGTCGATCTGCACGCGGTAAGTGGGCGCATCTTCCAGCCCGTTGAAGCGCACGGCGGTAAGGTCCTTGTCGGCGTTGGCCAGCTGCAGCAGGTGCTGGCGCGCGGTGACCAGCGCGTCGTGGCCCTTGCCGGCCACGTCCTGCAACTGCAAGGTGAAACCGGAACTGGTCCCCAGGCCGTTGATCGCCGGCGGCGATAGCGCGAATACCTGCGCATCCGGCAGCGTGCCCATCATCGCGCCGGTAATGCGGTTGGCGATCTCCTGCGCAGGCACGTCGCGCTGCGCCCAATCCTTGAGCTTGATGAAACCCATGCCCGAGTTCTGGCTGCTGCCGGCGAAGCTGAAGCCGGAGATGGTCATCATCCCCGCCACTTCCGGCTGCTTGAGGATGAAGCTGGTGGCCTGATCGATCGACTGCTGCGTGCGCTGCTGGGTGGCGCCGGCCGGCGTGGTGAACATCACCATCAGCATGCCCTGGTCTTCGTCGGGCAGGAACGAGCTGGGCAGGCGCCAGAACAACAGCGCCATCACCACCAGCAGCACCAGATAGACCAGCCCGCCGAGTTTGCGATGGCCGATCAACTTGCCCACGCCGCGGCCATAACCATCGGCGCTGCGGTCGAAGCGGGCATTGAACCAAGCGAAGAAGCGCCCGAGCACGCCCTTGCGCGACACCTGTCCACCGTGCGCGACCGGCGTGAGCAGGCTGGCGCACAACGCCGGGCTCAGGGTCAACGCCACCAGCAGCGACAACAGCATCGCTGCGGCGATGGTCACCGAGAACTGACGGTAGATTTCGCCAGTGGCGCCGCCGAAGAACGCCATCGGCAGGAACACCGCGGTCAGCGCCAGGGCGATGCCGACCAGTGCGCCGGAGATCTGCCCCATCGAGGTGTGGGTGGCCTGCCGCGGCGACATGCCGTCCTCGCTCATCAGGCGCTCGACGTTCTCCACCACCACGATGGCGTCATCGACCAGCAAACCGATCGCCAACACCATCGCGAACATGGTCAGCGTGTTGATGGAATAGCCGAGCAACGCCAGCACGCCGAAGGTGCCCAGCAGCACCACCGGCACCGCGATCACCGGGACCAGCGTGGCGCGCCAGTTCTGCAGGAACAGGTACATCACCAACACCACCAGCACGATTGCCTCGAGCAGGGTCTTGACCACTTCCTCGATGGAAATGCGCACGAACGGCGTGGTGTCGTAGGCGATCTCGTATTTGAGCCCGGTGGGGAAGTAGGGCTTGAGTTGTTCCAGCTTGGCTTCCACCGCCTTGGCCGCATCCAGTGCGTTGGCGCCGGTCGCCAGTTCAAGGCCCATGCCCGAGGCCGACTTGCCGTTGTACTTGGAACTGGAGGCATACGACTTGGACCCCAGCTCCACCCGCGCCACGTCGCGCAGATACACGGTGGCGCCGCCGGGCTGCGACTTCAGCACGATCGCCTCGAATTGCGCCGGGGTCTTGAGCTTGCTGCGCGAGGTGACCGTGGCGTTGAGCTGCTGGCCCTGCACCGCCGGCAACGCGCCCAGCGCGCCGGAGGAGACGTCGGCGTTCTGCGCCGAAATCGCGGTGCTCACGTCCGCGGGCATCAGCGCGTAGGTGCGCAACTTCTCCGGATCCAGCCACACCCGCATCGAATACTCGGAGCCGAACACGTTGACTCCGCCGACACCGTTGATGCGGCTGATCGGATCCTGCAGCGTGGACACCATGTAGTCGCCGATGTCGGTGCTGTCCATGCTGCCGTCTTCGGAGGTGAAGGCCAGCACCATGAACATGCTGCTGCCCATGGACTTGGTGACGGTCACGCCATTGCTCTGCACCGCCTCCGGCAGCATCGCCTCGCCCTGCGACACCTTGTTCTGCACCTGCACCTGGGCGGTGTCCGGGTCGGTGCCGGAGTCGAAGGTCAGGGTGATGGAGGCGGTGCCGGCGGAACTGCTGCTGGAGGACATGTACAGCAGATGGTCCAACCCGGTCATCTGCTGCTCGAGGATCTGCGTGACCGAGTTCTGCACGGTCTGCGCCGAGGCGCCGGTGTAGGTGGCGCTGACGTTGATCGTCGGCGGGGCGATGTTGGGATATTGCTCCAGCGGCAACGACAGGATCGAAAGCGCGCCGGCCAGGGTGATCACGATGGCGATGACCCAGGCGAAGATGGGACGGTCGATGAAGAAACGGGCCATGGCGGTTCCTCAGTCGGCCTTGGGCGCCGCCGCAGCGGTGTCCTGCGGGGATGGCGAGGCGTTGGCGGTCGTGCCGGCCGCAGCGGCCTGGCTCGCTTCCACGGCCTTGACCTCGGCGCCGACTGACACCTTCTGCAGGCCCTGCACGATGACCTTGTCGCCAGCCTTCAATCCGTGGCGCACCACCCACTTGTCGCCGATCGCATCGCCGGTGGTCAGCACCCGCTGCGCGACCTTGTGGTCGCTGCCGACCACCATGGCCACCGCCTCGCCCTTGCTGTTGCGGCTGATCGCCTGCTGCGGCACCAGGATGGCCTGTTCGTCCACGGCCATCGACAGCTTCGCGGTGACATACATGCCCGGCAGCAGCACGCGCTCGGGATTGGGCACCACCGCGCGCAGCTTCACCGTGCCGGTGGCGGTATCCACCGCGGCATCCACCACCTCCAACGTGCCGGTGTGCGCATAGGTGCTGCCGTCCTCCAGTTGCAGCGTCACCTCGGCCTTGCCATCCACCGCCTTGAGCTGGCCGGCATCGAGCTGGCGGCGCAACTGCAGCAGCTGGGCGCTGGACTGGGTGAGGTCCACATAGATCGGGTCGAGCTGGTTGATGGTGGCCAGCACCTCGCTCTGGCCGGCGCTGACCAGCGCACCCGGCGTGTAGCTGGATGTGCCGATGCGGCCGGACACAGGCGCGGTGATGCGGGTGTAGTCGAGATTGATGCGCGCGGTCTGCAGCGACGCCTCGGCCGCGACCACCGCCGCCTCGTTCGAGCGCAGCGTGGCCAACGCATCGTCGCCATCCTGCTTGCTGACCGCATCCAGCCCGACCAGGGTCTGGTAGCGCTGCGCCTTGGGCCTGGCCGACAACACCGCCGCCTCGGCCTGCGCCAGATCGCCCTTGGCGGTGTCGTATGCGGCCTGGTAGCTGGCCGGATCGATCTCGTACAGCACCTGCCCGGCCTGGACGTCCTGGCCTTCGGTGAACAGCCGCTTGCGCAGAATGCCGCCGACCTGCGGGCGCACGTCCGCGGTGACGTAGGCCACGGTGCGGCCGGACAAGGTCTGGTCCACGGCCAGCCGCTGCACCTTCAGCGTCTGCACGCCGACCTGCGTCTGCGGCATCTGCGGCGGCTGCCTGGAGGAACACGCGGCCATGAGCGTGGCCACGGCCGCGAGCAGCAGCCAGCGCAGGGACGCAGTGCGAAAACGATGGGCGGCGACGGGCAGCATGCGGCGAACTCACGGTTTATCCGAAGGTGGCCACGCTACGGCGCGAATGTGCAGCAAATTTGGAGATTGCCGGCAGCGGCGTCGATTCGCTTGATTTCCCCTGGTCCGACCCGGCTAATACGCAGCAGCTGCGGTTACCGCGCTTCGCATCACCTCTTCGATGAAACTGGGTATCACCGCCAAGCTGTTTCTCGCCATCCTCGCCGCGTGCGTGGCCGTACTGCTGATCAACGGCATCGCGGTGCAGGCCTTCGTCAAACGTCAATTCCTGGACTACCTCAACGAACAGGGCGTGGAGCGCATGCAGGAGACCTTGCCGCGGGTCAGGGCCGAATACGCGCGGCACGGCAACTGGGAGTTCGTGCGCGACAACCCCGATGCCTGGTTCGTGCTGATGCGCCCGGAGCGTGGCCCCGGCCCGCCGCGCGAGGCACCGCCGATTTCCGACCAGACCGGTGCGGTGTTTCGCTTCGCACTGCTCGACCAGGACTACAGGCCGGTGATTGGCAATCCGGAGGTCGGCCGCCACGACATCCTGCGCCCGGTGGTGGTTGGTGGCCGCACTGTCGGCTGGATGGCGATGCTGCCGTTCCAGAAGGCGCTGGCGGCGGCGGACGCGCGCTTCTACGCCGCGCAGCAACGCGCGTGGTGGGCGATCGGCGGCGCCTGCCTGCTGGTCGCCGCACTGCTCGGCTGGCTGTTGTCGCGCACCTTGCTGCGGCGCCTGCGTGGCCTGACCCAAGCCACCCACCTGCTGGCTGCGGGCGACTACGCCACCCGCATCGACGCCGCCGCGCGCGACGAACTGGGTCAGCTGGCGCGCGATTTCAACCTGCTGGCGCAAGCGCTGGAGCACAACGAACGCGCGCGGCGCGACTTCATGGCCGACATCTCCCACGAGCTGCGCACACCGCTGGCGGTCCTGCGCGCGGAACTGGAAGCGCTGCAGGACGGCATCCGGCCGATGACACCCAACTCGCTGGGGTCGCTGCACCAGCAGGTCGGCCAGCTGGGCAAGCTGATCGAAGACCTGTACGACGTGTCGCTGACCGATGTCGGTGCGCTGGCGTATCGGCGCGCTCCTCTCGATCTGGCGGTCATCCTGGCAACCGTGCTGGACGGCTTGCGCACGCGCTTTGCCGCCGCGCAGCTGCAGCTGCAGGCGCAGATCGATGCCGGCCCGCTGCAGGTGGACGGCGACGAGCGCCGTCTGCAGCAACTGCTGGGCAACCTGCTGGAAAACACGCTGCGCTACACCGACGCCGGCGGCACGGTGCAGGTGCGCTGCGTGCGCCGCGGCGCGGTGCTGGAGCTGGTGGTCGTAGACAGCGCGCCGGGCGTGGATGCGGACAAGCGCGCGCGTTTGTTCGAACGCTTCTACCGCACCGAGGCCTCGCGCAATCGTGCCAACGGCGGCAGCGGCCTGGGGCTGGCGATCTGCCGCAACATTGCCGAAGCACACGGCGGCTCGATCCACGCCGAGGCGTCCGCACTGGGCGGGCTGCGCATGGTGCTGCGCTTGCCGGCGCTGGCCGCATGAGCAGCGCGTCCCCGCTCGGGCATGTGCTGATCGTCGAGGACGAACCGCGCCTGGCCGCGGTGTTGGGCGAGTACCTGCATGCGGCCGGCTATTCGCACGACTGGATTGCCGATGGCGCGCAAGCGCTGGGCGCATTCCGCGCGCAGCAGCCGGACCTGGTGTTGCTGGACCTGATGCTGCCCAACCGCGGCGGCCTGGACATCTGCCGCGACCTGCGCAAGGAAAGCGCGGTGCCGGTGATCATGGTCACTGCGCGCGTGGAGGAAATCGACCGCCTGCTGGGCCTGGAGATCGGCGCGGACGACTACATCTGCAAGCCCTTCAGCCCGCGCGAAGTGGTGGCGCGCGTCCAGGCCGTGTTGCGCCGTCATCGTCACGACCCGCACGGCGCACCGGCACCGGGCCTGCAGATCGACGAAGACGCCTGTCGCGCCAGCGTGCATGGCCGCGTCCTGGACCTGACCCAGGTCGAATTCCGCCTGCTGCGCACCCTCGCCGCCGCTCCCGGGCGGGTGTACTCGCGCGAGCAACTGATGGGCCGGCTCTACGCCGACCACCGCATCGTCACCGACCGCACGGTCGACAGCCACGTCAAGAATCTACGCCGCAAGCTCGCCGATGCCGGCGGCGAGGACTGGGTCCGCTCGGTCTATGGGGCGGGGTATCGCTTTGAGCCGTGAATGGGGAATCGGGAATGGGGAATCGGGAGAGCAGGAGCGGGGCGTTGTTTGTCTTTTCTACTTCGCGTTTGAAGCTTTTGGTTCACATCGGCTTGCGAAACGGAACCGTCCGGGCAAGCCCCTAGCCTTTGATTTTGCGATTCCCGATTCCCGATTCCCCATTCCCCATTCCCCATTCCCCATTCCCCATTCCCCATTCCCCATTCCCCATTCCCCATTCCCCATTCCCCATTCCCGGTATCAACGAAACACCACCGTGCGATGTCCATTGAGCACGATGCGGTGTTCGACGTGGCGGCGTACTGCGCGCGCCAGCACCAGTGATTCGGTGTCGCTGCCCAGGCGAATCAGGTCGCGTGGGGTCATGGCGTGGTCCACGCGCGCGACGTCCTGTTCGATGATCGGGCCTTCGTCCAGATCTTCGGTGACGTAGTGCGCGGTGGCGCCGATGATCTTGACCCCGCGTGCGTGCGCCTGGTGATACGGCTGCGCGCCCTTGAAGCTGGGCAGGAAACTGTGATGGATATTGATTGCGCGCCCGGCCAGTGCCCGGCAAAGCTGCGGCGACAGGATCTGCATGTAGCGCGCCAGCACCACCAGATCGATCTGCAGATCATCGACCAGGGCGAGCAGCTGCGCTTCCTGCGCGGCGCGCGTGTCGGCGCTTACCGGCAGATGGTGGAAGGCGATGCCGTAGGAGGCTGCCAACGGCGCGAAGTCGGTGTGGTTGGAAACCACCGCAGCGATGTCCACCGGCAATTGCCGGCTGTGCATGCGGAACAGCAGGTCGTTGAGGCAATGGCCCTGCTTGCTCACCAGCACCAGCAGGCGCGCGCGGCGGCGTGCGTCGTGCAGTTGCCATGTCATCTGGAATTCGTCGGCCAGCACGGCAAAGCGCTGCTCCAGCGCGGCAATGTCGGTCTTTGCCGGTTTGTGGAAATGCACGCGCAGAAAGAATCGCCCGCTTTCGTCGTCGCCGAATTGCTGCGCGTCGAGGATGTTGTAGGCCAGGTCGAACAGCAGCCCGGTCACGCGATAGACGATACCGGTGCGGTCGGGACAGGACAGGGTGAGGATGTAGTCGGAGCGCATCGGCGCATGATAGCCAATGCACGACATCACCGACGCAGTGCTTGCGTCGGTAACTTTTGCAGTGCGAACAGGTGCAAGAAACGGTGTGCCGTCCAGCCGATGTTCAACGCTGACCGTGGTCGCGTTGCGCTCGTGCTGCACGATGACGTGCGGCCAAAACGACGTGCAGCGCGGCAGCAAAGCGCATCACGCGCCGATGGCCGGTGACGCGGCACCGCCACGCAGGTCTGGTAACGGCTCTCAGCGCGGCGGCAAACGCAGCATCAGCCGCCGGTTGATTTCGTCCAGCTGCGCAAGCGATGCGTCGACCGATGTTTCCATGGCTTCCTGCGTGGTGATATGTGCACGCAGATGCGCGGGATCGGACAGCTCGCCACGTACCAGGAACACGTTCTCGCCGACCTCGCCCAGATGGCGGCTGAGCACCACGTAGTCCACCTGATCGAAGCCATGCTGCTTGGCCAGCGGCAGCAGGCGCGCGGCCATGCGCTCGCTCGCCTGGTCCACCGGCTTGCCCAACTCGGCGTCCAGCACGCTGACCGCTTCGCGGATCTGTGCGAACAGGTAATGGTCCGGGTGCTCGGGATGGTCAGGGCCCACCGGGCCCTGGTTGATGACCGGTGCGTCGGTCATCGTGTGCCACCGGCGCACGCCAATGCGCGCGGCGCGCGCTCGGTCGAACCGAGCGTGATATGCAGGTGTCGCATCGCATCCTCCCTGGAGCGGCGGCTGTAACGAGCCGGCATTTTAGAAGGTCTGCTGCATGTTGAGGTGAGCAAGCGGTGGGCCGCCGTGGCGCGACGCGAAGTGCCCTGCGCAGGGCTCAATCCGCGTTGCGCAACGCGGATCAGGCCACCTGCCCTGCCCGCCGCGCCGAGACTTCCGCCAGGACCGCCCAGTCTGCATTGCCGTCGCCATGCGCAATGGCCTCGTCCAGCCCTGCGCGCAGCAGTTCGCCCAACGGCATCGGCACCTGCTTGTCGGCGCCGGCCTGGATGGCCAGGTCCACATCCTTGCGCCCCAGCGTGGCGGTGAAACCCGCCGGCAGGTATTGGCGCTGCATGATCAGCCGGCCATAGCCCTGGTAGGCGGGCGCGGCGAACAAGGTGCTGGTGAGCATGCCCAGAAATTGCGTGGCATCCACGCCATGACCGCGTGCCAGCGCACTGGCTTCGGCCATGGCGCCGATGGCGCTGGCCAGGCAGAAGTTGGCCGCCAGCTTCACTGCATTGGCTTGCTCCGGTGCGCAACCGATGTACCAGGTCTTCTGCCCCAGTGCGTCGAACATCGGCTGCACGCGAGCCACGGCCGCTTCATCGCCGGCGGCGAGGATATTGAGCTTGCCGGCTTCGGCCACGTCCACACGCCCGAGCACCGGCGCGGCCACGTAGGCCACACCGCGTTCGGCATGCAGCGCGGTCAATTCATGTGCCAGCGCCACCGAGATGGTGGCCATGTTGACGTGCACGCTGCCTGCCGGCAAAGCATCCAGTACGCCGCACTCCAGCAAGGTCTGGCGCACTGCGTTGTCGTCGGCCAGCATCGAAAACAGCAGCGGGCCGTGCGCGGCATCGCGCGGCTGCTCCACCACCGTGGCGCCAGCCTCGCGCAGCGGCTGGGCGCGTTCGGGCGAACGGTTCCAGACGCTCAACGCGAACCCGCCACGCAGCAGGTTGTGCGCCATCGGCAGGCCCATCGTGCCCAAGCCCAGAAATCCTATCGGCATGCGGTGTCCTTGTTCGGTATGACGTCAGGTGCAAATCAGGTGGCGAACACGCCCCGCGCATCGCGCGGTTCGCAACGCAGGTATTGCGGTGCCGGCGTGACCGAGGCGCCCAGTGCCGCGGCGGCATGCCACGGCCAGCGTGGGTCGTACAGGATGCCACGCGCCAGCGCGATCGCGTCGGCCTGGCCTTCCTGCAAAATCGCCTCGGCCTGCGCCGGCTCGGTGATCAAGCCTACGCCAATCACCGGCGTGTTCACCTGCGCGCGAATCTCCTGCGCGAACGGAATCTGATAGCCCGCCTGTAGCGGAATCTGCTGGCGTGGATCCAGCCCGCCGCTGGAGACGTGGATGTAATGCGCGCCGCGTGCATCCAGCGCCTGCGACAAGGCGATGCTCTGCTGCACATCCCAACCGCCTTCGACCCAATCGGTGGCCGAGATACGCACGCCAACGGCGATTTTTTCCGACACTGCCGCACGCACCGCATCGAAGATGCGCAGCGTCAGCCGCATGCGGTTTTCCAGCGACCCGCCATACGCATCGCTGCGCTGATTGCTCAACGGCGACAGGAATTGATGCATCAGATAACCGTGTGCGGCGTGCAATTCGATCAGCTCCAGGCCCAGCCGTTCGGCACGTTTTGCCGATGCGACAAAGGCCTCCACCACCGCATCGATCCCCGCCTCGTCCAGTGCCTGCGGCGCTGGCTGCCCCGCGCGGAACGGCAGCGCCGATGCAGACACGGTCTGCCAGCCATGTGCGTGATCGGGTGCGATGGCCTCGCCGCCTTTCCACGGCAGATCGGTCGACGCCTTGCGGCCGGCGTGCGCCAGCTGGATGCCGATCGGCATCGGCGACCAGCGTCGTACCGATTGCAGTACCTCGGCCAGGGCCTGCTCGGTCGCGTCGTCGTACAACCCAAGATCGGCGTAACTGATGCGCCCCTCCGGCACCACCGCCGCCGCTTCGAGAATCAGCAAGCCAGCGCCGGATTGCGACAAGGTGCCCAGGTGGATGCGGTGCCAGTCGCTGGCGCAGCCGTCCTGTGCCGAGTACTGGCACATCGGCGCGATGACAATGCGGTTGGCGAGCGCGAGCGGACCGAAGGAGATGGGAGAGAACAACTGGCTCAAGGCGGCATCCACAGCTGACATGGGGTGCTTATTGCACTGCGCCGCGCGCGCCGGCACAACCGCTGCGATGGATCACTGCGTCATGCAGAGCGCGCACTGGCGTCATTGACGCTGCGCCCACGCGGCAGGTCCGGCGGCGCGTGCAGGAAGGCCAGCGCCTGCGCGCACGACTGCTCCACCTTCAGCGTGAGCAGCGCGTCGGCGCGCGTGCGCCCGAAGTTGAGCGCGGCGATCGGCAAGCCATTGCGCGCGGCGGTCTGCACGAAACGAAACCCCGAATACACCATCAACGACGAGCCCACCACCAGCACGGCGTCGGCAGCGTGCAGATGCGCAAAGGCGCGCTCCACCCGCTCGCGCGGCACGTTCTCGCCGAAGAACACCACATCCGGCTTGAGCACGCCACCGCACGCCGGGCACGGCGGCACCACGAAATGCTCGAAGGCCACATCGTCCAGATCGGCATCGCCGTCGGGTGCTTGCGCGGCCTCAAGCGCTGCCCAGCCGGGATTGGCCTGCTCGAGCAACAGTTGAAATTCGGTGCGTGGCATGCGGCGCTCGCAGCCCATGCAGCGCACCACATCGAGCCGGCCGTGCAGATCGATCACCGCCTGGCTGCCGGCGGCCTGGTGCAGGCGGTCCACGTTCTGGGTGAGCAGCACTTCCAACTGGCCGCGCGCTTCCAGCGCAGCCAGCGCGTGATGGGTGGCATTGGGTTGCGCCAGACCGAAGCGCGGCCAGCCGACCAGGCTGCGCGCCCAATAGCGCTGCCGCGTGGACAGCTCGCCCATGAACGCCTGGAATGTCACCGGCTGTGGACGCTTCCAGCCGCCTTGCAGATCCCGGTAATCGGGAATGCCCGAATCGGTGCTGCAGCCGGCACCGGTCAGCACGAACAGGCGCTGATGGCGCTCGATAAAGTCCTGTAGCGCGTGGTCGTCGTGGGCAGGGACAGCGGTCATGTGGTCGTTCCGGAAAGCCATGGGAGCACGTTGCGCCAGCGCCACGTGCCAGGCCCGCTGCGGCGCCGTGTCGGCCGCCAGACCGGCGCGCTTGGTCGCACATAGCTGTGCACATCACACCGTCGTCGACGAGTGAAGAGACAGACCGAATACGCGCAACGCGCCGCCCTGGATGCAGCACGCAGACGGTACGGCATCCCGTTGTGGCTGCGCAGTTGGTGCGATCCGTCCGCGCGGTCGGCCACGCCGTGGCAGCCGAGCTCAAGGCGCGGCGCGCCTGTGTTCGACAAAGCGCAGCAGATCCTGATTGAAGCGCGCGCTGTCCTCCAGGAACGGCGCGTGCCCGGCATCCGGATACAGCACGGTCTGCGCGCGCGGCTGCAGCTGGCGCGCACGCGCCAAGGTCGGCTCGGTGGCGACCAGGGCATCGCGCACGCCGTACATCAGCAGGACCGGCAGGTGCGTGCGCTGCAGGCCGGCGACATCGATCGACATGCCCTGCACGGCACGCTGCATGTCCCACGAGGCCAGCGATGCATTGGCCAGCAAGGTCTCGAACACCGGCACCGGCGGTTGGGTGGCAAAGCACAGCCGCAGGAAATCCTGCACCGCCTGCAGGTGCGTGCGCAGGTCGGGCGAAACCAGGTCGCGATAGACCGCCGGATGCGTGCCCAGCTGCTCGGCGCGCAGTTCGATCACACCGTCGACGTACACCACGCCGGCAAGCCCGGTATCGCCATATCGGCTCAGGTAGTTGCTGATCACCGCGCCGCCCAGGGACCAGCCCACCAGGACCGCCTCGCGCGCATCGGCCGCCTTCAACACGGCAGCCAGGTCGTCGGCCCAACGCATACCCTCTTGATACGCCGACGCGGCGGCCGGCTTGCCGGACAGCCCGTGGCCGCGCAGGTCGTAGGTGATCAACCGGTAGCCCTGCAGCTGCGGGTCGGCCAGCTGTGCATCCCAATTGATGCGACTACCGAGCAGGCCGTGCACGAAGACGATGGCCGGGCCGTCGGTGGCGCCGTGCTCCTGCACGGCCAGGGCCACGCCATCTGGAGCAGCGACCTGGTAGCTGCGCGGGTTGGCGGTGGTAGATGGGCTTGCTGACGCGATGGCGCAGACACACAGCAGCAGGCTCGCCAGCGCGCGCTGCCACCAGCGGGCACTGGCAAGTGAAGCGGGTCGAACGGACATGGAGATGCCTTGCAGGACAGGGAAGACGGCATCGTCGGGCCTCACACCAATGTGAGGGTCAAGCGCTGCGTGCCACGTATGCTTGGCAGATGGCCACCTCTTCCAACGCTGACATGCGCATCGGCGCGCTGGCGCAGCTGACTGGCGTCAGCGTGCGCTCGCTCCGCCACTACGATGCCCAGGGCTTGCTGACCTCCTCGCGCAGCGCCAATGGCTATCGGCTGTTTGCGGCCAGCTGCGTGACGCAGGTACGGCAGATTCAGCGCCTGATCGGTACCGGCTTCAGCCTGGAAGACATCCGCCGGTTTCCCGATTGCATGCGGCTGGTGGAAGGCGCGCCGTTGTGCCCGGAAGCCCTGCCGGCGTATCGCCAACGGCTACAGTTGATCGAGCGCCAGCTGGCCGACCTGGAACGCCGCCGCGCGCGATTGCTGGCCACCCTCGCGCAAGATCCGTCAGCGCTGATCACGCCGCAACGCATGCACGGCAAGCGCAGTGCGCCGTCGCGATGACGGGCGCTGGCGCAGGTACGAGCGGCACATCCCCACCGCGCTGCGCAGATGACGCAGCAGCCCGCCGTTACAGCAGATTGCTGACCTCGATCAGATTGCCGTCCGGGTCGCGGAAATACACCGATAGCAAAGGCCCGGTGGCGCCTGTGCGCTGGATCGGGCCCTGTTCGATGCTCACGCCGGCGGCAACCAACTCTGCTTCTGCCTGCGCCAATGGGGTCGTGGTGATCAGGCACAGATCGGCAGAGCCGGGTGTCGGTCGTTGCGCCTTCGGTTCGAACTCGCGCCCGGCCGCATGCAGATTGATTTTCTGTTGCCCGAACCCCAGCGCACGCCGTCCCTCGCCGAAGCTGATCACCTGCATGCCGAGCACGCGTGCATAGAACGCGCAGGTGACGTCCACATCGGCCACGGTCAACACCAGATGATCGAGTCGCTCGATCTGCATCACTCACCTCGCGCAGGATGGAGTGCAAAGCGCCCATAGGGTCGCGCGTCGTCTGCGCGTTGTCGCAGGACATGCGCCGACGCAAGGGCCAGCATCAACAGCGTCAGGCACAGGCCGACCAACGCGGCCCAGCCGCCGTGTTGCCAGAACCAGCCACCCAGCGCGCCGATCACGCTGGAGCCGGCGTAATACGCCAGCAGATACAGCGAGGCCGCATGGCTGCGATGCGCCCCGCCGAGCCGGCTCACCCAGGCGCTGGCGGCCGAATGCGCGATGAAAAACCCGATCGTCACCACCACGATGCCGGCCACCACCAACGCCAGCACGTGCGCCAGGGTCAGCGCCATGCCGAGCACGCACAGCACGATGCCGGTGGTGACCACGGGCCCGCGCCCGAACCGGTCCGACGCCGCGCCGGCCACCGAGGAACTGACGATGCCGAACACATAGGCGCTGAAGATCATGCCGATCTGGCTCTGGCTCAGGCCGAATTCCGGCCCGCCCAGGCGAAAGCCGGCGTAGTTGTACAGGCACACAAACACACCCATCAACAGGAACGGCAGCGCGAACAAAAACGGCAGGTTGCGATCGCGCAGATGCCCGGCCCAGGCGCGCAGATGGAAGCGCAGGTTGATGCCGTGCCGGCGCACGAAGTTGCGCGACGGTGGCAGCAACCAGAAGAACGCCAGCGCGCACAGCAGATCGAACACGCTCAACACCGCCAAGGCGGTGCGCCAATCGGTGTGGTCGGTCAGCACGCTCATCACGATGCGCCCGCTCATGCCGCCAAAGGCATTGCCGGCCACGTACAGGCCGGTGGCGGCCCCCATCTTGCTGGCCGGCAATTCCTCGCCCAGGTACACCATCGCCACCGCCGGCACCCCGCCCAGCGCGATACCGGACAAGGTACGCACCACCACCAGCGCGCCCCAGTGCGGCAGGAACGCCGCAATCAGATTGAGGACTGCCGCCAACGCGATCGACACGAACATCAATCCGCGCCGGCCCAGGTTCTCCGACACGGCGCCAGCACAAAAGATCGCCAGCGCCAGCGCGCCGGTCGCCAACGACAACGGCAGCGAGGCGGTCGCTGCGTCCACCTTGAAGGCATGCGCAAATTCCGGCAGCAGCGGCTGCACGCTGTACAGCAGCGAAAAAGTCGCAAAGCCGGCCAGAAACAGCGCCAGGCGAATACGCACCGCTGCCGGTGCGTCGGCGCCACTGCCGGGCGTAGATGGATCAGGCAACAAGCCCGAGCGAGGATCGGAGGAGGACACAGTCATGCGCGTGCAACGTGGGAAGGCGAGTATTCGCCCGTCCGCACCCCCTGTCCAATATATGATGGTGGCAGTTGCCATATCTGGAACAGATGGATGGAGCTGCGCCAGCTGCGCTATTTCCTCGCCGTTGCCGAAGAGGGCAACTTCACCCGCGCTGCCGCGCGCGTGGGCATTGGGCAACCGCCGCTCAGCCAGCAGATCCAGACCCTGGAACGCGAGCTGGGCACGCCCTTGTTTCGGCGCACCCACAGCGGCGCCGAGCTCACACCGGCCGGCGAGGCGTTCGTGGGCGAGGTGCGCCGCGTGCTTGCCGATGTGGAACGCGCCGCCGAAACCGCCCGCCGGGTGGCGCGTGGCGAGTCCGGACGGCTGCGCCTGGGCTTTACTGCTTCGGCCGCCTTCAGCCCGGTGGTGCCGCGCTTGATTCGCGACTTCCGCCGCAAGTGGCCGCAGGTGGAGTTGCTGTTGGAAGAGACCAATACCGCCAGCCTGCTGGTCGGGCTGGCCGATGGCCGCCTGGATGCGGCGTTCGTGCGCTATGGGCTGAGCACGCCAGCGGATCTGCAGTTGCTGCGCTTTGCCGATGAACCAATGAAGATCGCCGTGCCCGCCGCGCATCCCCTGGCCACGCGCAACAGTGCGCCGTTGGCGGCGCTGGCTGGCGAACCCTTCATCCTGTTTCCGCGCAGTTTCGGCTCGAGCCTGTACGACGAAATCCTCGCCGCCTGCCGCGACTCCGGCGTGACCTTGCGCATCACCCAGGAGGCGCCGCAGATGTCGTCCATCATCAATCTGGTGGCCGCCGAGCTGGGCGTCTCGGTGGTGCCTGCCTCCACCGCGCAGCTGCAGCGGCCCGGCGTGCGCTATCTGGATATCGAAGGTCATATGCCGCTGGCGCGGCTGGCCCTGGCGGCCGCGCCGGGCGGATTGGAAACCACACCGTTGGTGCGGCATTTGTGGGCGCTGGCAAGGTTGCTCTAGCGCTGGCAGCACGACTCACGCTACAGCGACGTTTTTACCTGATGCCGTTGGAATGATGTTGCCCCTAAGCACTAGCTCATTGCCGACTGCATGCACCGACCGCGGAGGGCCGGCGCTCACTGCAGACATCGTCTGAGTAGAAGCCGGTCATTTTCCAGACCCTCGAAGTCTGGGGCGGTCTCGGGTTGTTGTTCGTGTAGTAAAACCAAGCCGGCATGTACCTCGCTCCGCTTCGGAATACCCACCGCCGTCCCATGCAGACCATCGAAACGCTGCAGGCTCGCTCTTCAAGAAATGCCACCGTTGTCGCCAGCATGTGCTCAAGACGCGCTTACTGCCCTCCGCCTGCTTGGTGGGCAACCATCCTTGAGGACAGCCGCCAGCGCGGGTCGCATGTAGTCCTGATAGCCGGGATCTTGACTTCGAAGCATCGTTTCGAGCGCTGCAGTTACACTATCGAAGTACGCCATCGTATTCCCGCGGTAGCCGCTGTATTCGATGCCGGTACCATTGGCATCGATACCCGTCAGTTCATTCAAGATGGCTTCCAGACCGTGTATGTTCAAATCGATTTTTTTTAAAAGTTCCTGGTCATCGCCTCGAGTTGAGAGTTCGTTTTTCAGGCGTTTCAGCCGGTCCAGGAAATCGTTGGCTCTTGCAAGATGTGATTCCAATTTTTTTTGATTGCTGATTTTTTTCTCAAACTTCCGCAGGTTGCGATCAATTCGGTCAAGGCTACGATCACTGATATCGCCACCTTCATCGCCGATACTCTCCAACGCCTGTTTGTCCCGGGAAATGATTCCCTTGAGAATATTTAGATTGGATGCTTGCCGGCTGCCGGCGCTGCTTCCCGCGCAGCGTTCCTGAAGGCGCCGCCACTGGTCATCCAGCATGATCGCGCGTTGCAGCATCGATCGGCGTTTCCCGGCCAACTCCTCCGCCTTCGACTGGAGGCGCGACTGGGCAGTGGATTGGCTTCTACTCCCGGAAGATCTGCGGGCCGGTCGCTCCAGGGATGACAGCCACATATCGGCAATCCGGCTTCCGGCGCAACTCTCGACGGCGCCGTGCTCCTGCGGCCCGGCAGTCAGGCTTCCTGCATGCGACATGGGGTTGCTGGTGGACGCGTCGGCGGTGTCATGCTCGCGCACCTCTGGCGCCATGTGTGCAGAGGGTATGCGTAGACAGTTTCCCATTTTACGTCTCCCATGCTTTTTTAAAGCATAGGCAATGATGCGCATGCCGCATCCACGCCGACGGAAATCCCGCTTGCGGATGCGAAGGCCTGGCCTGCCATGAAGCGACCTGTCGGGCAGCGAATGGCTGTGAATCTTGGAATTGGGAGATACCAGCAATTCAGACAAAAGTCCGCAAGGTCAGCCTGCAGGCTGGCACTCACTCACCGCAGGTTACCAGGCGCAGAATGAAGCGCTTGACCTCAACTGCGCTTGAGGTCGTTCAATGCCGGTTTCCCAACGACATTGCCGCCATGCATCTGCGTCATCTGGTACTGCCCTGCCTGGACCCCGACCTGACCCTGCGCTTCTACCGCGATGTGCTGCAGTTGCCCGTACATGGCAATGCGGTGCGCATCGGCTGGAGCACACTGGAGTGCGTGCAGGCGCAGCACCCGGTGGGCAGCGTGCATCTGGCCTTCAATGTGGCCCCGTCGCGCTTCCAAGCCGCTGCGCAGTGGATTGGCGCACGCGCCACCTTGCTGAGCGATCCACACGGCCGCAAGCACTTCGCCCTGGACGGCGCGTGGCAGTCGCACTCGGTGTACTTCGCCGGACCCGATGGCGCAGTGCTGGAGTTGATCGCGCGCAATGCCTTGCAGGATGCACCAGCCGGTGAAGGCCAGTTCGGCGGCGAAGAACTGCTGTGCCTGAGCGAAATCGGCTTGCCTAGCAACAATGTCGAGGTGGTGACGCGCAGCCTGGCGCATCACTTCGGCCTGCAACCCTTCGCCCCGCCACTGGAGGGCTTTGCAGCCTTGGGCGATGACCACGGCCTGTTGATCGTGGTCGACCAGCGCCGGCGATGGTTTCCGCAACAACGGCAACTGCCCTGGGCCGACGGCCTGCGCATCAGTGTGGACGCGCCAGAACCCGGCCTGCGCCTGCGCGATGCGCAAGGGTGGGAATTGCTGGCGGCGTAACTGCCGCGCGGCCCGATCCAGGTAGATCCATGCGCAACCGCACTACGCTCGCCGCCGATAGGTACGGCCGGCCCGGCACGGCATGCGGCGCGCGCGCTGCGGTACCGGCGCGCCGTTGCGGCCACGAGTGCGACATGGTGTTAGCCGCTCGTGGTGCTGGCAGGCTCTGGCAAGCGGAAGAACGCACGTGCCGCGGCCGTGCTGTTGGCGGCGGTCACCGCGACATCCTCGCCACGATCGCGCGCCAGCTCTTGGACAATATGCGACAGGAACATCGGCTCGTTGCGACGATCCTTGGGCATCGGCTTGAGCGAGCGCGGCAGCAGGTACGGCGCATCGGTTTCGATCATCAACCGGTTGGCCGGAATAGTGCGCACCAGCTCGCGCAGATGCGCACCGCGACGCTCATCGCAGAGCCAGCCGGTGATGCCGATGTAGTAGTCGCGGTCCAGATACGCAAACAGCTCGTCGCGCGTGCCAGTGAAGCAGTGCACCACCGCCGCACCCAGGCGGCCTTCGAAGCTGCGCATGATGGCGATGAAATCCTCATGCGCGTCGCGCTGGTGCAAAAACAGCGGTTTGCCGTTGTCGGCGGCCAGCTGCAACTGGCGTTCGAAGGCCTTGTGCTGCGCAGGGCGCGGCGCAAAGTCGCGAAAGTAATCCAGCCCACACTCGCCCACTGCGACCACCTGCGGATGCGCCTGCAGGGCGCGCATTTCCGCTTCGCATTCGGCGGTGAATTCCACTGCGTGGTGCGGATGGACGCCGGCGGTGGCGTAGAGGAATCCGGGGTGTTGCTGCGCCAGTTGCAGGGCCAGCGGCGAATGCTCGCGGCTGGCGCCGGTAATCACCAGCTGCGCCACGCCGGCATCGCGTGCGCGTTGCAGCACCGCATCGCGATCGCGATCGAACGAGTCGTGGGTGAGGTTGGCGCCGATATCGATCAATTGCATGCTGCGGGTGTCGTGTGGGGTGAGCCGCGTAAGTGTAACGAGCGAGAGGTTAGCTCCGCTGCCCCTCGCTTCTCCCTTTGGTGGGAGAGGTGGCGTGCAGCGCCCGCTCAGGGAAGCGTGCCGGTGGGGCTTGAACGCCCGGGCGCAGCATGGCCAGGCCCAGGTCGGCAGCTCGTTGATTGTGCAGACCGACCGCCCCCATCCGCCCTTCGGGCACCTTCCCCCGCAGGCGGGGGAAGGCGGCATTGACGATCTCCCTTCTCCCGCTGGCGGGAGAAGGTGGCGCGCAGCGCCGGATGAGGGCCGGAGAGGGCTACTCCACCGCCGGCACCGCCATCGCATCGATCTTCGCTGCCAGCGCCTGGATCGCCAGTTGCGCCGAACGCGACAGTTGCCGCTGCGGCGCCACGCATAGCGCCAGTGTCATCGGCTTGGTCAGGTGCTGGCGAAACGGCACGAAGGCCAGCCGCCCGTCGGCCACGTCCGGGGCGGCATCCAGCCACGACATCAGTCCCACGCCGGCGCCGGCACGCACCAGGCCGCGCAGCGTGCGCACGTCGTTGCAGTGGGTGAGCCGCTTCACGTCGATGTGCTGGCGCTGGTACAGCACCTTGGCGTGCTCGCCGACGATCAACGGGGCGGCCGGCAGCAGCAGCCGATGCTCCAGCGTCTCGCTCAGCTGCAGCTCGGTGCGGCTGCTCAACGGATGCCCCACCGGCATCGCAATGCCTAGCGGAATATCCGCGAACGCGCGCACTTCCAGATCCACGCTGCTGACCGGGTCCAACAGCAAGCCGATATCCACATCGGCCGAGGTCACCATTTCCATCACCCGCTGGTTGCGCGCGGTGGACAGGTTGAAGGTGATGCCCGGGTACTCCTGCACCAGCGCCGCCACCGCCGCCGGCACCACGCCTTCGCTGAGCGCGTCGATCATGGCGATCTCCACATGCCCGCGGCGCAGGCCCTTGAGCTCGTCGAAGCGCTCCAGCGTGCGTGCGTAGGCCTTCTCCCAGCCGCGCACGTCCACCAGCAACAGCTCGCCGGCAGCGGTCAGCCGCAGCCGGCCGGGCAGGCGTTCGAACAGCTGCGCGCCCAGTTCTTCCTCGGCCTTGAGGATCTGCCGGTCGATCGCCGACGCCGACACGTGCAGCACTTCGGAGGCCTTGCGGATGCTGCCGCAGCGGGCCACTTCGATGAAATACCGGGTAAAGCGCGAAAAGGTCAGCATGCGGCGGGGCTCGGTTGGCGTTGCATTTTTTGCAATGGCTAGGCTGAAAATCGATGTTTGATCACACACCCCTGGCTTCCTAGAGTCAATCCGGCACCGCTCCCGCCTCGTGCCCGAGACCGCCCCATGGATGTCGCCGTTCCCGCCCTGCCGCTGCACTGCACCTTCGAGGCCGCCGATTGGCAGCGCCTGGCCCAGCACTGGCATGCGGTGGCGCTGAGCAGCGAGGTGAGCGAGGCGCCGTTCAAGGCCACCCTGCTGGACGAGCCGCTGGTGTTGTACCGGCTGGGCAGCGAGTTGGTGGCCGCACGCGACGTCTGCCCGCACCGCGGCGTGCCGCTCAGCATGGGCAAGGCCGATGGCGGCGGCGTGGTGTGCGCCTACCATGGGCTGCGCTTTGGCGCGGGCGGGCGTTGCAACCATATCCCCGCCAGCCCCAGCCAGAACATCCCGGCCAAGATGCGGCTGCACACCTATGCGGTGGCCGAGCGCTACGGCCTGGTCTGGGTGTGCCTGGCCAAGCCGGCCGGGGTGAACGAGGCCGAGGTGCAGATTCCGCCGATGCCGGGTTGGGACGAGGACGGCTTTCAGCAGATCGTGTGCCCGGCCTTCGACATCGCCGGAAGCGCCGCGCGCCAGCTGGAGGGCTTCATCGACGTGGCGCATTTCGCCTTCGTGCACACCGCCACCTTCGCCCAGCCGGACAAGCGCGAAGTGCCGGCCTACACCACCACCGAGACGCCGACCGGTTTCAATGCCGATTACCTGAGCACGGTGGCCAACTATTCGGTGGACATGCCGCTGCCGGAGGTGGACCCCAGCTTCCAGTGGCTGCGTCATTTCGAGGTGCATCTGCCGTTCACCGCCACGCTCACCATCCACTTCCCGGTGCCGGGCAAGCGGCTGGTGATCATGAATGCCGCCAGCCCGGTGTCCAAGCATAAGACCCGGCTGCTGGTGCCGATCGCGCGCAATTTCGACACCCATCTGCCGGTGGAAGACGTGCATGCATTCAACTTGCGCGTGTTCGAGGAAGACCGCGCCATGGTGGAAGCGCAACGGCCGGAGTATCTGCCGCTGGACCCGCTGCTGGAAGTGCACATTCCCGCCGATCGCAGTTCCATCGCCTATCGCCGCGGGCTGCGCAGCCAGGGCTATAGCGACTTCTTCCTGCGCTGACGGCCGAGGACACCCGCATGAGCCTGCATGAGGTGCGCGTTGCCGATGTCGTCGACCAAGGTCACCGCCAGCGCGCCATTCGGCTGGAACCGGTGGGCGCGCAATTGCCGGCATTCGAGGCCGGCGCGCACGTCGACCTGCATCTGCCGGATGGCCTGATTCGGCAATATTCGATCGCCAGTGCGCCGCATGTGCGCGACCACTATCTGCTGTGCGTCAAGCTGGCCGACGCCTCGCGCGGCGGGTCGCGGCATCTGTGCGAACAGCTCGCGCCTGGCGACCGCCTGCGCATCTCCACACCGCGCAACCTGTTTCCGCTGCACCCGGGCGAGCGCCACGTGCTGCTGGCCGCCGGCATCGGCATCACCCCGCTATTGTCGATGGCCGAAGCACTGGAGGCGCGCGGCGAGCCCTTCGTGCTGCATTACTACGCGCGCCGGCATGCGGATGTGGCGTTTTCGCAGCGGCTGCAACAGGGCTTTACGCATGGGCAGGTGCACCTGCATCTGAGCGATGGCGGGCAGAGCCCACGCGTGCATGTGCCCGAGGAACTGGGCCAGGCGCGTGCGCGCGATCAGCTGTACCTGTGCGGACCGGCCGCGTTCATGGACCACTTCACCGTGCTGGCGAAGGCGCATGGCTGGACGGCGGCGCAACTGCATCGCGAACACTTCGCCACCCCCGCGCCCAGCCTCGCCCACGATGCCGACAGTGCGTTCGAGGTGGAACTGGCCGCCAGCGGCCGCGTGGTGCAGGTACCGGCCGATGGCAGCATCGCCAGCGCCCTGCTCGATGCCGGCATCGAGGTGCCGCTGTCGTGCGAACAAGGCATGTGTGGTGCTTGCCTGACCGGCGTGCTGGCTGGCACGCCAGATCACCGCGACAGCGTGCTCGGCGACGCCGAACGCGCCACCAATCGGCAGATCACCGTGTGCTGCTCGCGCAGCCGCACGCCGCGGTTGGTGCTGGATCTTTGAACGCAGTGTTCGCGGTGCCACTGCAGTCGTTCAGTCACCTCGCGCAGCCTGATGTCTCGCGTGCCTTTCACGATGACGCGCAACCGAGCGCGCCATCGCTCACCGCTTGTGTGCCGTCATGCGTGCATCAGCGCCGCGACATGCGCCGCAACGATGGGCGCTGCCGCGCTACGGTGTGCGTGCGCTCCTGCGGCGCAATCCGTGCCCGATGTCCGTGGCAAGCGCAACGCGACAGGGCAAGATGGGCCGCCCGCATGCGGGCCCTGCCACGCCATTCGCCCCGTATCGATGAGATGTCTGCCGATGTTCATTTGTCCTGCCGTCAACCGGCTGCACGCCCCGAGCGCCTGCTGATGCGCTGGCCCGGTTTTGCGCTCGCCGCCAACGGCAGCACCGTGCGCACCGAAATGCTGGCCGGTGCCACCACCTTCCTGACGATGGCCTACATCGTCTTCGTCAACCCCGACATCCTGGCCACCACCGGCATGGATCACGGCGCGGTGTTCGTGGCCACCTGCCTGGCTGCAGCACTGGGTTCGCTGCTGATGGGCATGCTGGCCAACTACCCCATCGGCATGGCGCCAGGCATGGGCTTGAATGCGTTCTTCGCCTTCAGCGTGGTGGGTACCTTGGGCTACAGCTGGCAGCAGACCTTGGGGCTGGTGTTTATCTCAGGCTGCGTGTTCCTGCTGCTCACCGTCACTGGCGCGCGGCGCTGGTTGGTGGACGGCATTCCGTCCACCTTGCGCAGCGCCATTGCGGTGGGCATTGGCTTGTTCCTGGCACTGATCGGGCTACAGAAGGCCGGATTGGTGATGGCCCATCCGCAGACCTTGCTGACCTTGGGCGATCTGCACCGGCCCGAGCCGCTGCTTGCACTGGCCGGATTGCTGCTGATCGGCGTGCTGGAAGTGCGCCGCGTGCGGGGCGCCATGTTGCTCGGCATCCTGGCGGTGACCGCAGCGGCGCTGGTGTCGGGACTGGTGCGCTACGAAGGCGTCGTGGCGCTGCCGCCCAGCCTGGCGCCCACCTTGCTGCAGCTGGATATCGTCGGCGCCCTGCACGGCCATGGCGGCGGTGGTGCGCTCGCTGCGGTGCTGCATGTGGTGCTGGTGTTCGTGCTGGTGGAAATGTTCGACGCCACCGGCACGCTGATGGGGGTGGCGCAACGCGCCGGCCTGCTGCACACGCCCGCCCAGCGCCGTCAGTTCGACCGCGCGCTACTTGCCGACAGTTCCGCCATCCTGGCCGGCTCGCTGCTCGGCACTTCCAGCACCACCGCCTATGTGGAAAGCGCCGCCGGCGTGCAGGTGGGCGGGCGCACGGGCCTCACCGCGCTGGTGGTTGCCGCCTTGTTCCTGCTTGCCCTGCTGTTCTCGCCGCTGGCCGCGATGGTGCCGGCCTACGCCACCGCCCCGGCCCTGATCTACCTGGCCTCGGTGATGCTGCGCGAATGCACGCAGATCCAGTGGGACGATGTGGGCGACGCGTTGCCGGCCGCCATCTGCATGCTCGCCATGCCGCTGACCTACTCGATCGCGACGGGGCTCGCGTTCGGCTTCATCACCTATGCCGCGCTCAGACTCGGCAGCGGCCGCTGGCGTGACGTGCACCCGGCCACCTGGGCGATCGCGGGCTTGTTCGTGCTGCGCTATGCGCTGGAATGATGCGTGCCTCCAGTGTTCCAGGCTTGCTGACCGGCGCGTATGTGGTGGCCTCGGATCGCGCTGGCAGGCAAGCTATGTGGTCGCCGGCTGTCGTACGCCACCGTCTCTCCAAACGAGTCTCCTGCATGCCCTTTCTTCGCCGCTGTCTGATCCTGAGCGTGTGGGCGTGCTTGCCCGCTGCCGTGCACGCACGGCCTGCACCAGCGCCTACGCCTGCGCAACAACGCGAACAGCAGGTGGCGCAGTTGTTCCGCGAGGCGGCCGCGCAGCCGGCGCAGCTACGCACCTGGCTACAGGCCATGCCGAAAGGTGGCGACCTGCATAACCATCTGTCCGGTTCGGTGTATGCCGAAGACTATCTGCAATGGGCCAGCGACGATGGCGCCTGCGTGCAACTGGACGACC
Organism: Xanthomonas sp. NCPPB 3569; assembly: GCF_041475645.2. NCBI lineage: Bacteria > Pseudomonadati > Pseudomonadota > Gammaproteobacteria > Lysobacterales > Lysobacteraceae > Xanthomonas > Xanthomonas sp. NCPPB 3569. The sequence goes on along the minus strand of NZ_CM192969.1, from coordinate 463,058 downwards.
TGAGCCTGCGCGCGCCGCCGTGCGGGGCCGGCCAGGAGTCGGCGCGCGGCCTGGCGACACGCAACGCCGCGCTGTACGGGCGGATGGTGAATTCGCTGTCGATGCGCAACTTCCTGCCCGGCCCAACGCACCCCAGCGGCCACGATCAGTTCTTCAGCACCTTCGGCAAGTTCGACGCGGTGGTGCGCAGCCGTGTCGCCGACACCGTCGCCGCAGTGCTGGAGCAGGCCGCACGCGACCGCGTGCCGTATGTGGAGATCATCGCCAACCCGCCGCAGTTGGACCAGGCTGCCACGCGCATGCAATCGCTGCCGTGGAAGGGCGAAGACGACGCAGCCAATCTGCGTGCGTTGCAGCCCGACCTTGCGCCACTGGTGCAGGCCGCGCAACGCGATCTTGCCGACATCGACGCGCAGGTCCGGCGTGTCCTGCGTTGCGACCAGGCCGATGCGCGCCCCGGCTGCACGGTCGACTACCGCTATGTTCCCTACGTGTTGCGCGTGCTGCCGCAGCCGATGGTGTTCGGGCAGATGGCGCTGGCGCATGCGCTGATCGCGGCCGGCGGCAGCCGTGCGGTGGCGCTGAACATCGTCGCGCCGGAAGACAATCCCGTGGCATTGGCCGATTACGCGCGGCACATGGCGATGTTCCGCTTCTTTGCAACGCGCTATCGCGGCGTGCCGCTGTCGCTGCATGCCGGCGAGCTGGCGCTGGGGCTGGTGCCACCGGCACAGCTGCGCTCGCATATTCGGCAGGCGGTGGATGCGGGGGCGCGCCGCATCGGTCACGGCGTGGACCTGCCGTACGAAGACGATGCCCAAGCACTGCTGCAACGCATGCGGGAAGAGCACATCGCGGTGGAGATCAACCTCACCAGCAACGATGTGATCCTGGGCGTCAAGGGCCCAGCGCATCCGTTGGCGCTGTATCTGGGTGCCGGCGTGCCGGTGGTGTTGTCCACCGACGATGCCGGCGTCTCGCGTGCGGACATGACCCACGAGTACCAACGCGCGATGCAGGAGCAAGGCATCGACTACCCCACGCTCAAACGACTGGCCCGCAATGGCCTCACCTACAGCTTCCTGCCGGGCACCAGCCTGTGGGATGCCGACGGTAAAGGTGCGCAGGCCTGCGCCAGTGCGTTGCAGCGCGAAACAGATGATGCTGCCTGTCGAGCCTTCCGCCACGGCAGCCAGAAGGCTCGGCTGCAATGGCAGCTGGAGACCGACCTGGCCCAGTACGAGCGCACGCTGTTGCTGCGACACACATAGCGCCGACAACGACATGACATATGCAAGGTAGGAGCGCGCCCGAGCGCGAACGGGCTTTACCGGTAACGCCCCGTCGCGCGTAGGCACGCTCCTACAAATGCCGCTCTCCATCGCCGGTGCAATGCCTTCAACCTTCCACGACAAAAACGCAATGACCGACCCGCACCTCCCCTCATCCAAGCGCCGCGTCATTCTCGAAGACGACATCGACGGCTTCACGCCCGCGCAGCTGCTGCTGTTGCAATCGCCCGAGGTGCAGGTGCTGGGCATCAGTGCCGTCAGCGGCAATATCTGGCGCGATGAGGTGCTGGCGCATACCTGCCGCCTGCTGGAACTGGCTGGCCATCCGCAGATTCCAGTGCACCCCGGCCCGGTGCATCCGCTGCTCAACAGCGAGCTGGCCACCGAACGCTGGGAAGCGCTGTACGGCAAACTCGTCTGGAAGGGCGCATGGACCAAGCATTGGGTGGACGGCGACACCGTGCAAAGCGCGCCGCGCTATCACGCCCACGATGTGGTGCCCGATCTGGCGTTGGGTAATCCCAGCGTGGTGCGTCCCGCAGACGAGCCGGCCGCGTTGTTCATGCTGCGCATGGTGCGTCGGTACCCGGGCGAGGTGAGCATCATTGCCACCGGCCCGTTGACCAACCTGGCACTGGCGCAATCGCTGGACCCATCCTTTGCCAGGTTGGCGCGCGAGCTGGTCTACATGGGCGGCAGCCTCAATCCACGGCAGCAACGCAACAGCGTGAGCGCGCAGCAATTCGCGCGCGAGTTCGTCAATTCGCCGCGACGCGAATTCAATATCCGCTGGGACCCGGAAGCGGCCAGCATCGTCATGCGTGCGCCGTGGCGGCAGATCACCATGGTGCCGGTCGACCCCTCCACCGCGACCGAACTCAGCGCCGACTTGCTGGCGCGCATGAGTGCGGCCGACACCACGATTGGCCACGCACTGCGCCGCCGCGAGCCGGGCTTTCCGATGTGGGACGAACTGGCCACCGCCGTGTGGCTGCGCCCCGACTTGGCCACGCGCACCGAAACGCTGTACGTCGACACCAACACCGCCTTCGATGCCGGGTACGGCGACATCGTGTCGTGGGCACCGGGGTATCAGCCCGGGCTGGGCGAGCAGGCGCAGACGGTGGTGCATGCGGTGGACGTGCCGGCATTCGAGCAGTTGCTGGTCGACCGCCTCACCGCGCCGCAGCCACCGGCGGTGGGATTACCGCTCCCCCTGCTGCCATCGGGAGAAGGGGCCCGCAGGGCCGATGAAGGTGCGGTGTGTGGATGACAGTGCCGCATCGGTTGAGTCGCTGGTGAGCAATATGGGAGCAAAAGCCTGAGACATCTCGAAACACCGTGGCACCCTCGCCTCAACTGCGCCAGCGCCCCGGCCCGCATTTGCAAAGCTGGACGCGTCATACCGCTGCTGCATGATGAGATTGAAGGTCCGAAGCTGCACGTCCGCAATCCTTGCGGTAACAGCGACTGCTTTCACGGTGACGCGTAAACCCGACGGCTCCGTTTCAGCTCCCAACGCATCGGCAAGCACGTTGCACACCCCGTACGCCAAGCAAACAAGCGAATCTCACCTCTCCAATCCCTAATCCCCGCTTTCCAACAGGTGATCCATGCAACTTCCAGCGCAGTGGCAGGCCGGCGTCGATCGCAATACCGAAGTGCTGCGCGGGCACACGCAGTTGCTGGCCAGCTTCCATGCGCCGCCTGCAACGGCACATGATGGCGGCGGCCCACGCGGTCAGATCGCCTCCATCGTCGGCACCACGCGCAGCCAGCCCGCGCTGGCCGCGCGACTGGCCACCCAGACGCTGGCACGCATCCACCAGGCCAACGACCGCCTGTGCGCCATCACCCGCCTGCTGCCGGCGCGTGCCGCGGCCGATGCGGCGCGCGTGCAGGCAGCGCTTGCCGGGGGCGGCGACGGGGGCGCGTTGGCCGGCGTGCCATTCGTGGTCAAGGACCTGTTCGATGTCGCCGGGCAGGTCACCACCGCCGGCGCCGCGGTGCGCGCGCACTGCCCGCCGGCCAGCCGCGATGCGGCGGTGGTGCGACGGCTCGGCGACGCCGGGGCAGTGTTGGTGGGGACCGCCAACATGGACGAATTCGCGTACGGCTTCGCCACCGTCAACGCGCATTACGGCACCACCGCCAATCCGCACGATCTCCAGCACCTGGCGGGCGGCTCATCGGGCGGCTCGGCGGCAGCGGTGGCCGCCGGGCTGGTGCCGTTCGCGCTTGGCTCGGACACCAACGGCTCCATCCGCGTGCCGGCCGCGTTGTGCGGCATCTACGGCCTGCGCCCCACGCACGGCGCCGTCCCCGTGGATGGGGTGTTCCCGTTTGTCGATGCGCTGGATGTGGTCGGCCCATTCGCCACCTCGGTGGCCGACCTGCGCCGCGTCTATGACGTACTGCGCGGGCAGCCGCTGCCTGCGTGCCATGCAGGCAACCTGCGCGTCGCGCGGTTGGGCGGCTGGTTTGAACGCAATCTGGATCCGGATCTGGAGGCCGGGCTGCAGGCCCTGCTCACCGCCTGCAACAGCGTTTCGTCGATCGACCTGCCCGAGGCCGAACGCGCGCGCGCCGCTGCGTTCGTCCTGACCGCCGCCGAAGGCGGGCATCGTCACCGCAGCGCACTCACCGCGCACGGCGCGCAGTTCGACCCGGCCACCCGCGACCGCCTGCTTGCCGGCTTGCAGCTGCCCGCCAGCGCAGTGGCCGACGCGCACCGCTTCGCGCAGTGGTTTGCCGATGCCATGCACGCGCTGTGGGACCAGGTGGAGGTGCTCATGGCGCCGGCCACGCCCTGCGTGGCGCCACGCATCGACCAGGACACCATCCAGATCGACGGTTTGCCGGTCTCTGCACGCGCGAATCTGGGCATCTTCACCCAGCCACTCGGCTTGGCCGCCTGCCCGGTGCTGGCCGCACCGTTGCCGCGTCCCGGGCGCCTGCCACTGGGCGTGCAACTGATCGCCGCGCCCGGCCGTGAAGACCGCCTGTTTGCGCTGGCCGCGCAACTCGAGCGCGACGGCCTGCTCGCCTTCAGCCCACCGCCGGAGCCACGCTGATGTTGCATACCTTGCGCGCGCGCCGCGGCATGGTGGTCGCACCGCACCATCTTGCCGCACAGGCCGGACGCGATGTCTTGCGCGACGGTGGCAATGCCATCGAAGCGGCCGTCGCCACCGCTGCCTGCCTGGCGGTGGTCTACCCGCACATGACCGGCATCGGCGGCGATGGCTTCTGGCTCATCCACGAACCCGATGGCCGCGTGCATGCCATCGATGCCTGCGGCCGCGCGGCGCAGGCGGCCACACTGGATTTCTATCGCGGCCACGCCCACATTCCGTGGCGCGGGCCTGGCGCGGCCAATACCGTGGCCGGTACCGTCTCCGGCTGGGCGCTGGCCCTGCAGCAGGCAAACGGCAGCGTGTCGCTGCAACGCCTGTTGAGCGATGCGATCCATCACGCCAGTGCCGGCGTACCGGTCACGCTGGGCGGCGCGCAGGTGGCTGCCAGCAAGCGCGCAGAACTGCGTCCACAACCCGGCGCCTATGCCGAGATCTTCGAGCCGCACGGCGCGCCGCTGCGCGAAGGCGCACTGCTGCGCCAGACGCAGCTCGCGCGCACCTTGCAGCGGCTCGCCGATGAAGGTCTGGAGAGTTTCTATCGCGGCGCGATTGCCCACGACATCGCCGCAGACCTGCAGGCATTCGACAGCCCGCTCGGCGCACACGACCTGGCGACCCATCGCGCCGACGCCAGCGTGCCGTTATCGGTTGTCATCCAGGGCGCGCGCCTCTACAACCACGCGCCGCCCACGCAGGGGCTTGCCTCGCTGTTGATCCTGGCACTGTTCGATCGCCTGGAGGCAGAAGACGCAGACAGCTACGCACACCTGCACGGGCTGATCGAAGCCAGCAAGCAGGCCTTCCTGATCCGCGACGCACACCTCGGCGACCCCGCCTGGATGACGCTCGACGCACAAGCCCTGCTCGACGACAGCGCCGCGCTCAATGCGCTCGCCGCACGCATCGACATGCGCGCCGCACTGCCGTGGCCACAGCCCTCGCAGGCAGGCGACACCGTCTGGTTCGGCGCCATCGACGCGCACGGCCGCGCGGTCAGCTGCATCCAGTCCACCTATTTCGAATTCGGCTCCGGCCTGGTGCTGCCGCGCACCGGCATCACCTGGCAGAACCGCGGCTGCAGCTTCCGCCTCGCCCCCGATGGCTGGAATGCGCTTGCCCCGGGACGCAAGCCCTTCCACACGCTCAACCCGGCGCTGGCCACCTTCGACGACGGCCGCGTGATGGCCTACGGCACCATGGGCGGCGAAGGCCAACCGCAAACCCAGGCCGCCGTGTTCTCCCGCTACGCCCGCTTCGGCATGCCGCTGCAGCAGGCGGTCAGCGCACCGCGCTGGCTGCTGGGCCGCACCTGGGGCGAAGACAGCACGGCGTTGAAGCTGGAAGACCGCTTCGACCCGGCCGTGGTGCAGGCCCTGCGCAATGCCGGGCATGCGGTGGAACTACTGCCGGCGTACAGTGCGGTGATGGGACATGCCGGTGCCTTGGTGCGCGAGCAAGATGGCGTCCTGAGTGGCGCCAGCGATCCGCGCTCGGATGGAGCAGTGGCGGCGTGGTGACCACAGTGGTCGTTCCGCTGCGGCCGCTCGCCCAACGCGCGACAGGCGCGCGCACTGGATGAAAGCGTCCACGTGTCGCAGGACCGCGGTGCCGGAGCCTTGATAGCGAACCCAACCACGGCAACTTTGGCGATCCGTGTGCCATGCTTAAGCACGCCAAGGGCGCGCCATCCACATCTGCGTTACGGCTAACGCGTCGTCCAATCCACTCAAGGAGAGCAACATGACAGACCAAGATCAACATCAACCGTCGCTGGAAGACGTCAAGCTGGCGTTCGATGGCCAGAGCGTGGATTGGTATCTGCAGAAGCTGGTCGGCATTGCCAACACCTCGGACGTGCAGTTCGGCGTCACCCTGTTTGTCGAAGGCATCGTCATTTCCGGCCAGCTGGTCAGCGGCAAGCGCTATTTCGAAGCGTTCGCGCAGGAGTTCTCTGCTGCCTATCCGGGCGATGCCGATGAAAAAGAGGATATCCGTCGCGCGTTTGCCAGCCACGCCAGCATCTACGATGCCGAAGACGACACGCAGCAGAGCAGCACGCCGCCGCAGTTCATCCACCTGATCGATGCGCGTTGCTTCTCACCGGGCGGCCAGCCGCTGCCCAGCAACCGTGGCGTGTTGTGGCGCGGCAAGGTCAATGCGGTTTCCGGATTCACCCTTGGCTCGCTGTCGGCAGACTGAGCCCGCTGCCGTCTGCTCCAGTGTGAGTGCCCGCCATCTCACACTGGGCGACCAAACACTTGCTCAAGGCAGTGCAACGCCGCGCCAGGACGGCAGCAGGTAGCGGACATTGTGTCAGGCCGCCGCCGTCGGACCTCGGCGCACGATGGCGATGCAGCGTCCACGACGGCATCGGCCACGGCCCGCGTCATGCCGACGGCGCGAGGGTCCGCGACAAGAAATCACCGATGTAGTGCGCAATCTCCAGCGCATGCGTCTCCAAGGCGAAGTGCCCTGTCTCCAATAGATGCACTTCGGCCCTTGGCAGATCCGTGCGGTAGGCCTGCGCGCCGGCCGGGATAAAGGCGGGATCGTACTTGCCCCACACGGCCAGCAACGGCGGCTGATGGGCACGAAAATACGCTTGAAATGCGGGGTACGCCGCCACATTGCTGCGGTAATCCAGAATCAGGTCGAGCTGGATCTCTTCGGCGCCCGGGCGCGCCATGTAGGCGATATCCAGGGTGTAGCCGTCCGGCGACAGTGTGCCGGGCGCGACACCGGTGCCGTATTGCCACTCACGAATGGTCTGCGCCGACAACGATGCGCGGCAGGCCTCGCGATTGGCGGCGCTCGGCTCCCGCCAGTAGGCCTGCCAGGCGTCCCATTGGTCGCTGAAGCCCTCCAGGTAGGCATTGCCGTTCTGGCTGACGATGGCGCTCACCCGATCCGGATGCGCGGCCGCAAGGCGGAAGCCGACCGGTGCACCGTAGTCGAACAGGTACAGGCTGTAACGCGTCAGTCCCAACGCTTCGGTAAAGCCTTCGATCACCTTGTAGAGCGCATCGAAGGTGTAATCGAACTGCCCACGCGGCGGTGCCTTGGTCATGCCGAAGCCGGGGAGATCCGGGGCGATCAGACGGTATTGGCTTGCCAGCAACGGCATCAGGTCGCGGAACATGTGGCTGGCACTGGGAAACCCGTGCAACAGCAACAGGACCGGCGCGTCCTTGCGCCCTGCTTCGCGATAGAACACCTCGACATCGCCAACCTGCTCGGTGCGATAGCTGATGCGCTGGGTGGCGTCGTGGGACATGCTGCCTCCGTCAGTAATGGGGTGTGGGCGCCGCACCTGTCGGCTGCACGCAATCTGCCGGCCCCCAGCAACAGTGCGGTGCCAACCCAGCACAGGCGCAGGATGGAGCGACGCGCGTCCACCGACGGCGCATGTTGCCGGCGGGTGTTGATGGATGGGGCGGCGCAGATGCGGGTGCGGCAACGCGTGTGCAATGTCGGCCATGCTAGGTGCGCCGGCCTGGCACGAGAACCACCCTGGCGTTCAATGGAGCATTGCATCGCGCGCAATGCCGCAACCACTGTTGCGTTCGCATGCGCTGCATGGCGCATATGGCATCCAGGGGTTGATCACATCGGGCTGCTAGGCTGCGTGCCCGGTCGAAGGTGATTGTCGAAGACGAGGCGCAGGTGGACCGCATCCAGGAAATGACGCTGTTTGCCGCGCTGGCCGAGCACACCAGCTTTGCGGGTGTGGCGCGCCATCTGGGCATTTCCACCGCCACGGTCACGCGCACCATCGCTCAGCTGGAATCCCGGCTGGGCGTGCTGCTGGTGGTGCGCAGCACACGCACCATGCGGTTCACCGCGGCAGGGCAGCAGTATGCAAGCGACTGCCGGCGCCTGTTGGCCGAGCTGGAGGATGTCGAAAGCCGCGCCGCCGGCCTGCATGCGCTTCCCAGCGGCTTGCTCACCGTGACTGCGCCGCAGATGTTCGGCGCTCTGCATGTGACACCTGTCGTGGCGCACTTCCTCGGCCGCTATCCGGCCATGCGCGCCCGTGCCCTGCTGGTGGACCGTGTCGTGCCGCTGCTGGAAGAAGGCATCGATGTGGCGATCCGGATCGGCACGTTGCCCGATTCGTCGCTGACTGCCATCCCGGTCGGCAGCGTCCGTCGCATGGTGTGTGCCTCGCCCGGCTATCTTGCAGAACACGGCATACCGCAGCACCCGGACATGCTGCCGCAGCACGCAACGATTTCCACCGCTGCGGCAGAACGCGCGCCCAGGTGGGCGTTCCGTCTGGATGGACGTGCGCATGAGGTGGAGGTTGCCTCGCGCCTGAGCGTCAGCGCATTCAACGCCGCCATCGTTGCCGCGGTGGATGGGTGGGGCCTCACACAAGTGCCGTCCTACCAGGTTCGCCAACACCTGCAGGACGGAACGCTGGTCAGCGTGCTGGATGCCTTCGAGATCGCGCCCGAACCGGTGCACGTGGTCTATGTCGAAGGCCGCCGCGGCTCGTCGAAGGTGCGCACGTTCGTGGACGAGTGCGTGGCTGCATTACGGCACGACCTTGGATGTGCGGACGGCGGTTGAGCGGCGCCAGGCAGCCCGGTCATGCCGTTGGCTGCCGCACGCGCGCGAACGCGCGCCTGACCGCAGCAGCGCCATGCAGTCGATCAGCAGATGCAGTTGCAGTGCGATCCTCCCGAACTCTACGACCAGCCGTCTCCGCCCACGTGCGCGCTTTTTCCCGACGTTTTCCTTCGCACGGGGTGTTCGCATGGCCTGCGCGTGATGCAGGCACCCGCGGCGGTGCGGTGCGTCCGCTGCGTTGCTGACGACGGGTGCGGGCAAGACGTGACCTACGGGCCGCTGGCACGCGCACGCGTTCGCAGGATGCAGTCCTCGCAGGGGCATGCCTGCGCCGGCAGCCCCATGCCAGCGGGCCAAGCCCGCGTTGCATTTTTTGCAGCCCAAGCCCGCGAAAAAACTCTTTGATGGCGACAGGACTGCCTCCCTATAGTCGAGGCGCCACCTCTCCCACCTGCTCCCGGACTGCACTTGCGCCCTCCGCGAGCCCCCGTTGGTCCGTCGATGCCCGCTGCCCTGCCGTCCCGCCAAGTCGCTCCCGACCTCGCTGCTCCTGGCGGTGCGCGTGCGGTGGCACGCTGCGACGCGCTGGGCGTTGGGCCCTACAGCGACAGCGATACCGGGCTATTCCGCGGCTGGCTTGGTCCTGCCCACCGTGCCGCGGTGGAACAGGTAGGCACCTGGATGCAGGCGGCCGGCATGCAGGTGCGCATCGATCCCCTGGGCACATTGGTGGGCCGATACGCCGGCACGCAGCCAGACGCACCGGCGCTGCTGATCGGCAGCCACCTGGACAGCGTGCGCGATGCCGGGCGCTACGACGGCCCGCTCGGCATCCTGCTCGGCATCGAATGCGTCGCCGCGCTGCATGCGCAGGGACGCCGGCTGCCGTTTGCCATCGAGGTCATCGCCTTCGGCGACGAAGAAGGCTCGCGCTTTCCCGCGTCTATGTTCTGCAGCCGCGCGGTGGCCGGCACCCTCGACCCCACCGCGCTGGCGGTCACCGATGCCGCCGGCATCACGGTGGCCAGCGCGCTGGCCGCGTGGAACCTGGACATCGCCCACGTGCACCACGCCGCCCGCGCCCCGGGCAGCGTGCTGGCGTATCTGGAAACGCATATCGAACAAGGCCCGGTCTTGGAAGCGGAAGGAGTGCCGCTGGGCATCGTCAGCGCCATCGCCGCGCAACGACGCTTCGCCCTGCGCTTCGAAGGTCGCGCCGGACATGCCGGCACCACCAGCATGGCGCTGCGCCGCGACGCCTTGAGCGCCGCGGCCGAAGCGCTGCTGGCCATCGAACGGATCGCCCGCGCTGGCAGCAGCGACCTGGTCGCCACCGTCGGCAAGCTGCAGGTGGCGACCGGCGCCGCCAACGTGGTGCCGGGGCGTGTGGACTGCTCGATGGACGTACGTGCGGGCAGCGATGCAAGCCGCGACGCCGCCGTGCAGCAGATCCAACAGGCACTGGCGCAGATCGCCATCCACCGCGGCGTCGCCATCGCCATCGAGCCACTGCAGACGCTGGCCGCCAGCCCCTGCGCCCCGGCACTGATCACGCGCCTGGAACACGCGGTTGCCGCGCAAGGCATCGCACCGCGCCACCTGGTCTCCGGTGCGGGCCACGATGCCATGGTGATGGCAGCGCTGTGTCCCACGGCGATGCTGTTCGTGCGCTGCGCCGGCGGGATCAGCCATCATCCGGACGAACATGTCGATCCGGCCGATGCCGAGATCGCTTTGGCGGTCATGCGCCACTTTATCGACCACCTGGGAGATCCCCTTGTCACCTGATCTGCGTCAGCTGCACACCTTCGGCGAACTCGATCCTCCGCAGCGCCTGTTGATGGGCCCGGGCCCGGTCAATGCGCATCCGCGCGTGCTGCGTGCGATGGCGGCCGATCTGCTGGGGCAGTTCGATCCGGAAATGACCACCTACATGAACGAGGTGATGGCGCTCTATCGGCCGTTGTTCGGCACCGAGAATCGCTGGACGTTCCTGGTCGATGGCACCGCGCGCGCCGGTATCGAAGCGGCGCTGGTCTCGTTGGTCAGCCCGGGCGAGCGCGTGCTGGTGCTCAACTTCGGCCGCTTCGGCTTGTTGCTCACCGAAATCCTGGGCCGCCTCGGCGCCGAGGTGCACAGCGTGGATGCGCCGTGGGGCCAGGTGCTGCCGCTGGGCGCGATTGCCGAGGCCATCGAGCGCGTGGCACCCAAGCTGGTGGCCACCGTACACGGCGATACCTCCACCACCATGGCGCAGCCGCTCGATGGCGTCGGTGCGCTGTGCCGCGCAGCCGGCGCGCTGAGTTATGTGGACGCCACCGCCACCATCGGCGGCATGCCCATCGCCAGCGATCGCTGGGACGTGGATGTGGTCACCGGCGGTTTGCAGAAATGCCTGGGTGGGCCATCCGGCTCGGCACCCATCACCGTGTCCGAGCGCGCGGCCGCGGCCATCTTCGCGCGTCGCCATGTTGAACGCGGCATCGTGCGCGACGACATCGCCAACGGCAGCGGCCCGCGCATCGGCTCGAATTATTTCGACCTGGCGATGATCATGGATTACTGGTCGGACAAGCGCCTCAACCACCACACCGAAGCCACCACCATGCTGTACGGCGCACGCGAATGCGCACGCGTGGCCTTGCAGGAAGGCCTGGATGCGCGCTTCGCGCGCCATGCGGCGGCCGGGCGCGCGGTCAGCGCCGGCATCCGCGCGTTGGGGCTGGAGGTCTTTGGCGACGATGCGCATCGCATGACCAATGTCACCGGCGTGGTGATACCGCCCGGCATCGACAGCGAGGCGGTACGCCGGCGCATGCGCGAGGATTTCGAGATCGAGATCGGCACCGCGTTCGGGCCGCTGCAGGGAAAGATCTGGCGCATCGGCGCGATGGGTTACAACGCGATGAAGCACAAGGTGCTGATCACCCTGGCCGCACTGGAAGCGGTACTGCGCGCCGAAGGCTATGCCTGCACGCACGGCCTGGCGGTGGAAGCGGCACTGGCCGCCTGGCATGCGGAAGCGCAGGCATGAACGCTGCGCGCGACCTGCTCGGCTATGGGGCCAGCCCGCCTGCGGCGCACTGGCCCGGCGGCGCGCGCATCGCCGTGCAGTTCGTCATCAACTACGAAGAGGGCGCGGAGAACTGCGTGCTCAATGGCGATGCGGGTTCTGAGGCGTTTCTGTCGGACATGGTCGGCGCGCAAGCGCAACCCGGCGCCCGCGCCATGGCGATGGAAAGCCTGTACGAATACGGCAGCCGTGCCGGCTTCTGGCGGCTGCATCGGCTGTTCACCGCACGCAACGTGCCGGTGACCGTGTTCGGTGTGGCGCAGGCATTGGCATCCAATCCGGACGCGGTGGCCGCGATGCAGGCAGCCGACTGGGAAATCGCCAGCCACGGTCTGCGCTGGATCGATTATCAACACGTGGACGAGGCCACCGAGCGCGCGCATATCGCGCAGGCCATCGCCGTGCATACCCGCGTCACCGGCAGCCGCCCGCTGGGTTGGTATCAGGGGCGCACCAGCCCCAACACCGCCCGCCTGATCGCCGAAGAAGGCGGCTTTGTCTACGACGCCGACAGCTACGCCGACGACGTGCCGTACTACGACAGCCGCCACGGCCGCGCGCAGTTGATCGTGCCGTACACGCTGGATGCCAATGACATGAAATTCGTCGCCTACAACGGTTTTGCCGATGGCGAGCCGTTCTTCCGCTATCTGCGCGACAGCTTCGAGCAGTTGCGCAGCGAAGGCGGGCGCATGCTCTCGATCGGCCTGCACGGGCGCATCGTCGGCAAGCCGGCGCGTGCGGCAGCGCTCGCGCGCTTTGTCGATCATGTGCTGGCCAGCGGCGATGCCTGGATTGCGCGCCGCATCGATATTGCGCGCCATTGGCTGCAGGTGCATCCGGCATGAGCATCGCAAGCGCCGACACCGATCTGCCCGAGGTGATCGCGCAAGTGACGGCCGCCTTCCATGCCTATGAAGCAGCGCTGATGGGCGACGACATCGCTGCGATGGATGCGCTGTTCCATGCAGCGCCCAGCACCGTGCGTTATGGCGTGGGCGAAGTGTTGTACGGCATCGATGCGATCCGCGCATTTCGCAGCGGCCGCGGTGGCTCGCCGCAGCGCCGGCTGACGCATGTGCAGGTGCATGGTTTCGGCCACGATTTCGCCACCACCCACGCCGAATTCATTCGAGACGGCAGTACTGCACGCGGGCGGCAGAGCCAGAGCTGGGTGCGCTTTGCCGACGGCTGGAAAGTGGTGGCCGCGCATGTCTCGCTGCAAGGCACGCACGCATGAGCGTGGTCGACGACCCCGGGCTGGACGATGCCGCCTTCATGACGCGCTATCGCGACCTGTTCGAGCACTCGCCGTGGGTGATCGAACGTGCGCTGCGGCGACGGCCGTTCGCCGATGTGCACCGCGGCCTGATGCAGGTTGTTTACGACGCATCGCCGCAAGATCAGGTCGCACTGATCCGCGCCCACCCCGAGCTGGCCGGCAAGGCCACGCTCGACCGCACGCTCACTGCCGCATCGGCCGCAGAGCAGGCTTCGGCCGGGCTGGACCGGCTCGACGAAGACCAGTTCAAGCGCTTCCACGCGCTCAATCAGGCCTATCGCCACCGTTTCGGATTTCCATTCGTGATCTGTGTGCGGCTGCACGACACGGCCGGCATCCTGGCCACGCTGGAGCAGCGCCTGGACGCATCGCGCAACGCAGAGATCGCCACCGCCATTGCCGAAATCGGCAAGATCGTGCACCTGCGCCTGGAGGCACTGCCATGAGCCTGGCCCACCTCGAACGTACCCTCGCCCACGACCTGCAATGCCTGGCCCACGGCGGCGATGCCTGGGTGCAACCGCGTGTGCATCCGGGCGGGCATGTGTATGACGTGATCATCGTCGGCGCCGGGCAGAGCGGCCTGGGAGCGGCGTTCGCGCTGCAACGCGAGCGTGTGCACAACGTGCTGGTGATCGACGAAAACCCGGCCGGCCAGGAAGGCCCGTGGGTGACCTACGCACGCATGCAGACCTTGCGCACGCCCAAGCACATCACCTCGATCGATCTGGGCGTGCCATCGCTCACCTTCCGCGCGTGGTGGGAAGCGCAATACGGCAGCGCCGCATGGGACGCGCTGGACAAGATCCCGCGCGCGCGCTGGATGGATTATCTGCGCTGGTATCGCACAACGCTGCGCTTGCCGGTGCGCAACGCCACCCGCCTGGTCCGCGTAGAGCCGGACCTCGCACCGGGCATCCATCGCCTGCATCTGGCGATGGGCGCCCCTCTGCTCACACGCAAGCTGATCCTGGCCACCGGTATCCAGGGCGGCGGCCAGTGGGTGGTGCCCGAGTGGATCAGCCGCGCCCTGCCCGCGCATCGCTACGCGCATACCTCCGGCCACATCGATTTCGCTGCACTGGCCGGCAAGCGTGTGGGCATTCTGGGCGGCGGCGCCTCGGCCTTCGACAACGCCTGCTTTGCGCTCGAACAAGGCGTCGCCAGTGCCGAGGTGTTCGTGCGCCGCAGCGAGTTGCCGCGCATCAATCCGTTCCGGCACATGGAACAGGCCGGCATCATTCCGCATTTTCTGGCACTGCCGGATGCAGACAAGTATCGGATGATGGCCAGCTTCTTCGCGCACAACCAACCACCCACCAACGACACCTTCCAGCGCGCCTGTGCGCATGCCGGCTTCGCGCTGCACCTTGGCGCGCCGTGGCTGGACGTGGCCGAGCGCGACGGCGAGATCGTCGTGCGCACGCCGCAGCGCGAAAACCGCTTCGATTTCCTTGCCATCGCCACCGGCCTGGTCACCGATCCACGGCTACGTCCGGAACTGGCCGCGCTGTCCGGGCGCATCGCCTGCTGGGGCGACCGCTATCGGCCACCGCCTGGCCAGGCCAATCCGGTGCTGGACGCACATCCCTATCTGGGACCCGGGTTCGAACTGCTGCCACGCACGCCCGACGATGCCGCGCTGCTGCATGGGCTGTTCGCCTTCAACTATTCGGCGCTGATCAATCACGGCCCGTCGGCCGCGGCACTGTCCGGGCTGAAGGTGGCACTGCCGCGGCTGGCCCGCGCAGTGGCCGACCAGTTGTTCCTGGACGACCGCCAGGCCATCGTCGACCAGTACTTGGCCTACGACCAACCCGAATTCATTGGCCAATGGCCGCAGCGCACCCAGGCGGTGGCATGAGCACGCTGTCCACGCACGTGCTGGACACCGCCAGCGGCCGCCCCGCCGCCGGCGTGCCGCTGCGGCTGTTCGCTGGCGATACGCTGCGCTTCGAGGGCGTCACCAATCTCGACGGCCGCTGCCCGGACCTGGCCGCGCTCGCGCTGCAGCCCGGCCGCTACCGGCTGGAATTCGACCTGGCACGCTACTGGCAGGCCACCGGCATGGCGCTGGCCGACCCGCCGTTCCTGGACCGCATCCCGATTGCCTTCGGCATCGCCGACGACGGCCACTACCATGTGCCGCTGTTGCTCTCCCCGTACGGGTACTCCACCTACCGCGGCAGCTGAGCGCTGCGTCGTGCCGCAATGCAGGCCGTTTGGACCCTTCTGCACGATGGTCTGCGCTTCCATCGCACTGCCAGCGCGGGTGACCCGCTGCGCACCGTGTCAGACCGGTTTCACTCAAGCCCCGTAGAATGGCCCCTTTCCGGCGACAGGCCGGGGCACCGGAACGGTCATGATCCACAACGATGTACTGCGCAGCATCCGCTATATGCTCGACCTCAGCGACGACAAGGTGGTGGACATCACCCACCTGGCCGACCCCGAGTTCGCGCTCGACAAGCCGCAGGTACAGGCCTGGCTGAAGAAGGAAGACGAGCCGGGCTTTGAGCCCTGCACCGATGCGATGCTGGCGCGTTTTCTGGATGGCCTGGTGCTGCGCTTCCGCGGCCGCGACGAGAGCCAGCCGCCACGCCCGCTGGAAACCCGCGTCGGCAACAACCTGGTGTTGAAGAAGCTGCGCGTGGCCTTCGAACTGAAGGACGTCGACATGCACGCCATCTTCGCCAGCGCCGGTTTCCCGCTGTCCAAGCCGGAACTTTCCGCACTGTTTCGCCAACCCGGCCACAAGAATTTCCGCCCCTGCGGCGACCAGCTGCTGCGCGCCTTCCTCAAGGGCCTGACCGCCCGGATGCGCGAAGCGGGATGATCTTCAGCGCACGCGCTTGGCCGCTGGCGATTGTCCAGCGGATGGCCTTTGTCCGGCGCAAGAGCATTGTTGAGAACCGCACGCACGACCTAAATCACCACCACGGTACGAATGACCGTGCGCCATCCGTACCGTAGGCGTCAGATTACGCGTGACGGCGCCCAAAACGCAGCAGGTGCGATCAGCTGAAACGTCTGTTGCGGATCTGCTCGCGTTCTTGTTCGGTCATATCATCCATGTGGATGTAGTGGACGCCTTGTCCGCGCGGGGCACTGAGAAGCTGCGACTCGATGTCCTCCTGGTCGCCGTCGGGCGAGGAGATCAGACCCACGATGGTACCGTGCGGGGCAACCCGCCATAGCGCCACACGTTGGAAGACGCGCACTTGGTCGGTATCGGTCGCTTGGGGATAGGTAGCGTACCAACCATCGGCAGGCAGGTAGCGATAAGAACCGTAGTCGTTCATAGCGTCTCTGGATTGGCGGAGTGGCCTGCTGATTGTGGAAAGACCTTGACCGAAGTGGATACGGGGATTTCCGATTTAGCGCTGCGATTACGTATCTCGCACCCGATGTTTCGCTGCAGCGTGGAGCGTTTCGTGCGCTGTATGAGGGTGAGCCAGAACGCAGCGGGCTGCCGGCAGTGGCGCACAGGTCTCTGTCGCACTCTATGCAGCAGAAATGTATCCTTCCCGCGCATGACCGACCCCGCTTTTCCGATCTCCCCGCTGTTGCCGCAGATTGGCGACAGTCTCGCCGCACATCCGCGGCTGGTGCTGGAAGCGCCGCCCGGCGCCGGCAAGACCACCCAGGTGCCGTTGGCACTGCTGCACGCGCCATGGCTGGCCGGCCGCAAGATCGTGATGCTGGAGCCGCGCCGCGTGGCCGCCCGCAGCGCGGCGCTGTTCATGGCCCGCCAGCTCGGCGAGCCGGTCGGCGAGACGGTGGGCTACCGCATCCGCTTCGAGAACAAGACCTCCGCGCGTACCCGGATCGAAGTGGTCACCGAGGGCATCCTGACCCGGCTGATCCAGGACGACCCGATGCTGGAAAGCGTGGGCGCGCTGCTGTTCGACGAATTCCACGAACGGCACCTGGCCGGCGACCTGGGCCTGGCGCTGGCGCTGGATGTACAGGCCCAGGTACGCGAGGACCTGCGCATCGTGGCGATGTCGGCCACGCTGGATGGCGAACGCCTGGCCAGCTTTCTGGAAGCGCCGCGGCTGAGCAGTGCCGGGCGCAGTTTCCCGGTGGAGATTACGCACTTTCCGGCGCGCCGCGACGAAGCGCTGGAGCCGCAGACGCGGCGCGCGGTGGAGCACGCATTGTCCACGCATCCCGGCGACGTGCTGGTGTTCTTGCCCGGCCAGCGCGAGATTGCGCGCGTGCATAGCGCCCTGCAAGATGCGCTGGATCCGGCGGTGCACGTGCTGCCGCTGCACGGCGAGCTGTCGGTGGAGGCGCAAAGCCAGGTACTGCAGCCCGACCCGCAAGGCCGCCGCCGCGTGGTGCTGGCCACCAACGTGGCCGAATCTTCGGTCACCTTGCCCGGCGTGCGCGTGGTGATCGACAGCGGGCTGGCGCGCGAGCCGCATTACGACCCCAACAGCGGCTTTTCGCGGCTGGACGTGGCCACCATTGCGCAGGCCTCGGCCGACCAGCGCGCCGGGCGCGCCGGGCGCGTGGCCAGCGGCTGGGCCTACCGGCTGTGGCCGCAGTCGCAGCGGCTGGAACCGCAGCGCCGCGCCGAAATCACCCAGGTGGAACTGGCCGGCCTGGCACTGGAACTGGCCGCCTGGGGCAGCAGCGCGCTGCGCTTTGTCGATGCGCCGCCCAGTGGCGCGCTGGCGGCCGCGCACGAGCTGCTGCAGCGGCTGGGCGCGCTCACCGCAAGCGGCGGCGTCAGCGCACTCGGCAGGCGCATGCTCGCGCTGGGCACGCATCCACGCCTGGCGGCGATGCTGGCGCAGGCCGGCGATGCCTCGCGTGTGGCGCTGGCCTGCGACCTGGCCGCGCTGCTGGAAGCCCGCGATCCGCTGCGCCAGGGCGGCGATGGGCTGGCCGCGCGTTGGCGGGCGTTGGCGGCGTTTCGTCAGGGCCGCAACGCGGCCGACGCCAATCGCGGTGGCCTGGCGGCCATCGACAGCGCCGCCAAACAATGGCGACGTCGGCTGCGCTGCGACAGCGCCCCGCCCTCCAGCGTGGAGGCGCATGCACTCGGCGACCTGCTGTCGCATGCCTTCCCCGATCGCATCGCCGCCCGCCACCCCGCCGACCCGCTGCGCTACCTGCTCGCCAACGGCCGCAGCGCGCGCCTGTTCGAGCACAGCGATCTGCGCGGCGAACCGTGGCTGGTGGCCAGTGAGCTGCGCTACGAAGCCAAGGATGCGCTGTTGCTGCGCGCCGCGCCGGTGGACGAAGCCTACCTGCGTCGCAGCCTGCCCGAGCGCTTCGTGCAGCAGGACGTGGTGCAGTGGGACGCGGACAAGCGCGCCCTGGTCGCCCGCCGCCAATCCAGCTTCGACCGGATCGTGCTCGACAGCCGCCCGGCCGGCCGCGTCGACCCGGCACACGCGGCAGCCGCGCTCACCGACGCAGTGCGTCAACTCGGCCTGGACGCCCTGCCGTGGACCGACAATCTGCAGCAGTGGCGCGCCCGCGTGCAGTCGCTGCGGACATGGATGCCGGAGCTGGCGCTGCCCGATCTCTCCGATGCGGCGCTGCTGGAAACGCTGGACACCTGGCTACGCCCGGCCTTCGCCGGCAAGACCCGTCTGGACGCGCTGGATGAAGCCAGCCTGGGTGAAGCACTGAAGAGCGCGCTGCCCTGGGAGCGCCGCCAGTCGATCGACCGCCATGCGCCCACCCGCATCAACGTGCCCTCGGGCATGGAGCGACCGATCAGCTACGCCCTCGACCACGCCGGCCAACCGCTACCGCCAGTGCTGGCGGTCAAGCTGCAGGAACTGTTCGGCCTGGCCGAAACCCCACGCATCGCCGACGGCCGCATCCCGTTGACCTTGCACCTGCTGTCCCCGGGCGGGCGGCCGTTGCAGGTGACCCAGGACCTGAAGAGTTTCTGGGCCAATACGTATCCGGACGTCAAAAAAGAGATGAAGGGGCGGTATCCCAGGCATCCGTGGCCGGACGATCCTTGGACGGCTGCAGCGACCCACAGAGCAAAACCACGTGGCACCTGAAATGCACCGACCCGCGGCGGCGGTGACACAGACAGGCGTTCGCGATTTACTGCGGCGCAAGCCACTGCAGCAACCCGCCGAGCAAAGCCACGCGGCACCTGAAGCGCACGGACCCGCAGCGGCGGCGAAACAGACAGGCGCTCGAATTCACTGCGGCGCGGACCACTGCAGCAACCCGCCGGGCAAAACCACGTGGCACCTGAAACGCATCGACCCGCAGTGGCGGTGAAACAGACAGGCGCTCCAAATCCACTCCGGCGTGGACCGCTGCAGCAACCACCGAGCCAAACCATGCGACACCTGAGACGCACGGACCGGCGGCGGCGGTGAAGGAAACCGATGCTCGAATCTCCTGCGGCACGCTACCTAACCGTAAGCCAAACGGCACCCAGCCCCGCTAACGCCGCCTATACGCATCAGCGCACAGACTGCAGATCACGTACTCAGAAAGGAAACGCCTCCGATGAGCAAGCTGACTGTGATCACCGAACGCGCCCTGGAGCGTGCCCTGGAACTGGCTGGCACTGCGGGCGACCAGCTGCGTCATGCCGCGTCCAATGCGGGCGATCAGGCACGCAACGCTGGCAGCAGTCTGCGTCATTTCGGACCAAGCGCAAGCGAATGGCTGAAGACCGGCGCCGCACTCGGCGCAGTGCGCACCGGTGGCAAGGCCGCCAGCAAGCTGGTCAAGCGCAACCCGGCCGTGACGGTTGCCGCCGCGGTCGCAGGCCTGGGCCTGATCGGCTATGCGGTGTATCGCAAGCGCCAGCGGGACCAGCAGGTGCTGGGCGGCAACGTGCATCGCCTGGATCGCGAACATGCCAGCAATGCCAACGCACGCCGCGCGGCCTATCAGCGTCGCGGTGCGGTGACCCCGAGCGACGGCATCGAATAAGCCATCGCGCGAAGCTGACCTCGAACGCCACGGCCTTGTGCCGTGGCGTTTTTTGTTGGTGGCGTGCATGGCGGCGCGCAGCACAGTGCGCCGATGTCAGCGATCGATGGAGCCACGCCGTGTCGTCTAGATCAGGTAAAGGTGCAGCCATCAGCGCCACGAACAACGGTCGGCCATGCGTGGCTTGGATGAAGCGGGAGACAAGAACAGCGATCTCCCCGGTCACACGCTCCGCTCAGCGCGCCCGACGGCGATGCGCTCGTTTTGTCGGCGGCTACACGCCGTGGCGCCATGCCACGCGTGCCGCGCACCCCAGAGACGCAGCACCTCAGCGCCGGCCACGGCCCGGGCGCGCGCTGGCCGTCTCTTCAGCGCGCCACTGCCCAGGTGCAAGCGCGTCCAGCCGCCAGTGGCCGATGGCCACGCGTACCAGGCGCAAGGTCGGCAGGCCCACCGCTGCGGTCATGCGCCGTACCTGACGGTTGCGGCCTTCGGTGATCTGCAGCTCCAGCCAGGCATCGGGCACGGTCTTGCGCACCCGCACCGGAGGCTCGCGCGGCCACAGCTGCGGTGCCGGGTCGAGCATGCGCACCCGTGCCGGCCGAGTGAGGCCATCGTTGAGCACCACCCCGTCGCGCAACGCCTGCAGTTGTTCGGCGTGTGGCGTACCTTCCACCTGTACCCAGTACGTCTTGGGCTGCTTGTGGCGCGGGTCGGTCAGCCGATGCGCCAATGCACCGTCGTCGGTCAGCAACAGCAGGCCTTCGCTGTCATGGTCCAGACGGCCTGCGGCGTACACATCGGGCGGCAAGCCGAATTCGGCCAGCGTGCGCTTGGGCGGTTGCGAGCGGTCGCTGAATTGCGAGAGCACACCGTAGGGTTTGTTCAACAACACCAACATTGCCAATCCTGTTGCGCAAGGCGCTGCACCGACCCGATGACGTCCAACATCTGCATGCCGACGCGCAACGCGTCGGCATGCAGGTCGGGGGTCAGCGCTTGACGAACTTCAAGGTCATGCGGTCGCTCTCGCCGATGGCCTGGTACTTGGCATCGTCGGCCTTGTCATGACTATTGCTGGGCGGCAGCGTCCACACACCGCCCGGGTAATCCTTGGTGTCGCGCGGGTTGGCGTTGACCTCGCTCTTGCCCACCAGGGTGAAACCGGCGGCTTCGGCCATTGCAATCACCTGTGCCTGGCCGACGTAGCCGCTCTTGTCGTCGGCCGGCACATCGGCCTTGGCGCGATGTTCGACCACGCCGAGCACACCGCCGGGCTTGAGCACCTTGTAGAAGCCGGCGAACATCGCCTCGGCATTGCCGGCCATGCGCCAGTTGTGCACGTTGCGGAAGGTCAGCACCAGGTCGGCGGAGTTGTCCACGCCGAAGGACGGCGACTTGGGCACATACGACACGAGCGACGGCTTGCCATACACCTCAGGCTTGGCATGGAACTTCTTCTCCAGCTCATCGCGCGCACGCTGCGCGTACTCGCGGCTGCGGCCTTCCGGTGCAGATGCCGGGTCGACCACCGCGGCCACGTACTTGCCCTTTTCACGCAGGTACGGCGCCAGGATTTCCGAGTACCAGCCGCCGCCCGGCGTAATTTCAATGACGGTCTGAGTCGGCTTGATGCCGAAGAACGCCAGCGTCTGACCGGGGTGGCGATATTGATCGCGCTGCACGTACACGCGGTCGCGCCAGTTGCCATCGATGGCCGCCTGCAATGCGGCGTCGGGCGCCGGCAAGGTCGCGCTGTCGGCGGGCTTTATTGCCATCGCCAGCGGCGCGCTCATCGCCACCACCACTCCCATCACACATGCACAGGCCAGCTTGTTGCGGATCATCGCAGCACCCTCATCCGGGGAAAAAGTAGCGCGAGCCTAGCATGCGCTCCGGGACCTGCCATGTGCCCGCCGTGCATTCGCGCAAGGCCTGATGCGGCCTTCCCGTCGCCGACATGTTCAGATCCTGTGAGCTGCTGAGGACGATCGGCGGAACGCTGAATCCACGCAGATGTCACACGCAACATCGGTATGCGTGACTATCCTGTTGCCAGTTCGAATCAGGAGCATCCACGATGACCCAACCCCGCGCACTGGGCCGCTCCGGCCTGCAGGTTCAACCGATCGTCTTCGGCGGCAATGTGTTCGGCTGGAGTGCCGACGAGGCGACATCGTTCGCCTTGCTCGATGCATTCGTGGATGCCGGCTTCAATCTCATCGATACGGCCGATGCATACTCCGGTTGGGTGCCCGGCAATCGCGGCGGCGAATCGGAAACCATCATCGGGCGCTGGCTTGCGCGCAGCGGCAAGCGCGACAAGGTGCTGATCGCCACTAAGGTGGCCAAGTGGAGCGAGCATCCCGGCCTGTCGCCGGACAACATCGCAGCGGCAGTGGAAGATTCGCTGACGCGTCTGCAGACCGATGTGATCGATTTGTACCAAGCGCACGAAGACGACGAATCAATTCCGCTGGAAGCCACGCTGGCCGCGTTCGGCCGGTTGATCGAACAAGGCAAGGTGCGTGCGATCGGCGCGTCCAACTACAGCGCTGCGCGCCTGCGCGATGCGTTGGATATTTCCGAGCAGTACAAGCTGCCGCGCTATGAAAGCCTGCAGCCGGAGTACAACCTCTACGATCGCGCCGGTTACGAAGCCGAACTGGAGCCGCTGGTGCGCGAGCGCGAACTAGGCGTGATCAGCTACTACTCGCTGGCCAGCGGCTTTCTCACCGGCAAATATCGCAGCGCTGACGATGCCGGCAAGAGCAGCGCGCGCGGCGCATCGGTGGTCAAGCAGTACGTCAACCCGCGTGGCCTGCGCATCCTGCAGGCGCTGGACGATCTGGCCGTGACGCACAACGCCACGCCCGCACAGATTGCGCTGGCCTGGCTGATCGCACGCCCCGGCCTGACCGCGCCGATCGTCAGCGCCACCAGCGTGACCCAGTTGCACGATGTGCTGGCAGCCGCACGCGTGGCGCTCAGTGCCGATCAGATTGCGCAACTGGACAGCGCCAGCGCGCCGGAATCATCGGCATCCCGTTAGTGCATCGGTGGGCAGGTCGCGTTGTTTGCCGAGCATGCGCTCTGCTGCGTCCCTGACCGCATTCCCTCGCGCAGCCGCACCGGCGGCTGCGCTCACCCGACCGCGCACGCGCGGACTGCTCGCGAGCCATTCCCCATGACCTCCATCATCAACCGCCGCATCGTGCTGGCATCGCGCCCGCACGGAGAACCCAGCGCCGACAACTTCCGCATCGAAGAGGTCGCCGTCGCACCGACCGGCCACGATCAGATTCTGGTCCGCAATCGCTTCCTGTCGCTGGACCCGTATATGCGTGGCCGCATGGACGAGGGCCCGTCCTACGCCGCGCCGGTGGCCATCGATGCGGTGATGGAAGGCGGCACCGTTGGCGAAGTCATCGCGTCCAATCACGCCGACTATCATCCTGGCGATCTGCTGGTGCTGTCCGGTGGCTGGCAGACGCATACCCTGCTGACCCCGACCACACCCCTGCGCAAGCTGCCCAAGGACGATAGCCTGCCACTGAGCGCCGCGCTCGGCGTGTATGGCATGCCCGGCTTTACCGCGTACGCGGGCCTGCATGAAATCGGCAAGCCGCAGCCGGGCGAAACGCTGGTGGTCGCATCCGCCAGCGGCCCGGTCGGCGCCACGGTGGCGCAGCTGGCACGCCTGCAGGGCCTGCGTGTGGTCGCCATTGCCGGTGGCGAAGAGAAGGTACGCTACCTGCGTGACACGCTGCAGGTGGACGTGGCGCTGGACCACCGCGCCGACGACTTTGCACAGCAGTTGCGCGCCGCGACGCCGGACGGCATCGACATCTATTTCGAAAACGTTGGCGGCAAGGTGTTCGATGCGGTGCTGCCGCAGCTCAACGACTTCGCACGCATCCCGGTCTGCGGCGTGATCGCCACCTACAACAGCCGCGGACAAGCCCACCCCGGCCCGGATCGCCTGCCCGACTTCATGGGCCAGGTGCTGCGCAAACGCCTGACGGTGCGCGGCTTCATCCAGCACGATTTCATCCGCCTGATGCCTGCCTTTCTGCGTGAAATGGGCCAATGGCTGCGCGAAGACAAGATCCAGTACCGCGAGCACGTGCTGCACGGCCTGGACAGCGCCCCGCAGGGCCTGATCGACGTATTGCGCGGCAAGAACTTCGGCAAGGCCGTGGTCGCCCTCGCCTAACGCGATTGACCGCGCTCTTTCCACCCGCTCGCTCTTGCGATCTCCATTCCAGTGGCAATGCGATGCGTGGGGCGCCGGCGCCACTCATTCGTGATCCCACACACGACTTCGGCGAACCAGCAACGTTCGCCGCGCACGTTGCCACACTGGGTGCGGGGTTCATGATCGGAGAGCGACATGGGACTATGCATTTCAAAGCCGGCAATGTCGGGGTCGAGCGTGGCAGCGTCACCGGAGCATCCCGAAAGCCCTGCCTCAGAACAGATCACCGCCCCCACGCCTTTACCCGATCCATCGGTGCCGCCTAGCCTGCAGGGCTTGGCGAGACTCGGCGTTCCCCGTGCAAGGCGGCGGCGCTCCCGGGAACCGACCCTGCAGCCGCACGAAGTTCAGCAAGCCGCCTACCAACTCGGCATGCGCCTCAGCGGCAGACCCATCGAAGACGTTCGCGACCGTCAACGCCTGGCCGATGCGACGGAGACGGTGCACGAGGTGCGGCTGGCCTTGCATCATGGCCGAGGTAATTCCGAGAGCGATTTTCGGATCAGCAACGGGCTTAGCTCCACCTATAGCTACCTGTCCTACAGTTTCCTGTGTTACTGGCCCGGTAAACACGACATCAATTTGATGGCAGGTTGCGCGCTGGCTGTCGGCGCAGGCAATTGTGACCAAAACGCGGCGATCAACACGCGCCGGCATGCGGTCTGCATGGAGGTTGGCGGGCAGATGATGAACATCTGTGATCACAAGCGGGCCCATATGTACGCGCTGTACCAGCCCCCGGGCTCGGCCGAGGCAACGGAATCCGCCGTCGTTCTCGACTCGTGGTCAGATGGTCCGGCGGTTCTGCTCAGGGATTCGCGCTGGGTCGGAACATACGGAACATCCACCGATGTGATTGAACGCTTCCAAAAGCCTCAGGCAATCGATGCGCTGGCCAGGACCAACGCATTGCAGGCCGAAATCGAGGATCCGCAGACCGAGTTCCATGCCCACCTGCGCGGCGTGGAGAGTGGCATTCTCGCTCCGCCCGAACCTCGCCATCGCTGTGGCACCATTTCGGTCATCGGCCCCGATCTGGCCGAACGTACGCGTCAGCGGCTGCAGGAGCTCGCGCCGCGGACGCGTAAGGCTCTGGCCGCCGATGCTGCACGGCAAGCCTATGGGCTGGATGACGCACAGCCGGTCTCCCCGCGCACGACGTCAGCAATCCTGAAAGACGCAGCACGCCTGGATGCATTGGGTCGCCCGCCCCTGAGTTGGGCGCCAACTCCTCACGCAAGGCTGAAGCGTTTTGTCACCAGCGCCCGAACCAATGCAAGGCAGACTTTCTGGTATCGGCGCGGTTGGCGCCCGCCTGTTGTGGGAGCGAGATGAACGCACTTCGATTCAGACGAACAGCTGCCTGATCGTTTTCGTCGCTGCGCCGTCATCGCCCTGATAGGCCGGCGGCGGCCCGCATGCGCGAGACGTTGTTGGCAGACGGTGGAATGCGGCTGCGCCGCACGGCGACCTGCGCGCAAGACCAGACCGTCATGCACCATCCGTGTAGAAACCTGGGGTTGAAGATGATCCGGTGATGCTGTTCGATCGCGCGCGCCGGTCCCGCCGGACGCGTAAACGTCGGCTGCTAAGTGCAAGACACGCAGGATTCCGAGGGCGCGGACCGATTGCCGCTAGTTCAACGGTCCGATCACCATCGCCTGGCGGTCGATGCGGTGCTTTTCGGCAAGCGCCTGCATGCCTTGCAGGGTCGAGGCGATCAGGCTCGCATAACGCAACCGCCACAGGGTGGCGCGGTCGTTGTCGTCGTGTGTGCTGCCCAAGCCGTCGAGCACCTGTGGCAGACGGCGGTCGGCGAGCGCCGAGGCGGCCAGGTAGGGCTTC
Organism: Xanthomonas sp. NCPPB 3569; assembly: GCF_041475645.2. Lineage (NCBI taxonomy): Bacteria > Pseudomonadati > Pseudomonadota > Gammaproteobacteria > Lysobacterales > Lysobacteraceae > Xanthomonas > Xanthomonas sp. NCPPB 3569. The sequence goes on along the minus strand of NZ_CM192969.1, from coordinate 436,669 downwards.
GCAGGTGCGATGACATCCACCGGCTCGCGCCAGTCGTTGGCCACCTGTCGGGCGATGCCGGCCAGGTGGGAGAGCTGGTGCATGCCGATCAGCGTCTCGTGCAGCATCTCGCGGCATGCCCATTGCCACAGCGCCACCTTTTCCGATGGGTCCTGGGCGATCTCGGTAAGCGCCAGGTCTACCTTTTCGATGCGTGGGTCGAGCATTGCGTGGCTCCGATGCTGCTGTGCAACATAATTCACACCATCAGCCGTGAGAATCAAGTGAGCTAGTCGTTTGAATGCTGTCAGTGCGCCGATGCTCGACCGGGTTCACGCTTCGCCGCCACTGCCTGTCGGGGGAACCAACGGCACCCTGACTTCCTTCCCATGGCGGCGACCTGCACCGCGCGCAATGCTGCAGACCCCGATTCCAAGGCCACTCCCATGCGCAGCACCGTGTTTCTCGCACCGTTGTGGCTGCTGCTGGCCTGCACCGCGCAGGCCCAGGCCACAGCCCCGCGGCTGTCTTCGCAGCAATGCGATGTCAGCACCTCCTACGATGTGCTGGCAGACACCGGCGGCATCTGGCTGCGCCGCAAACAGGGCCTGCCGCGCGAGATCTTTTTCCACGGTGGCGAGCTCAACGTGGATCGCCAGCCGCAGCCGGTCAGCGCCGCCGACGCGCAACGCCTGCGCGAGCTGGAGCAAGGCACACGCGCGTTGATGCCGGCGGTGGCGGCGGTCGCCCAGTCGGTGGTCGACATCACCTTCGATGCGCTCGATGGCGTGGTGCACGTGCTGTCCGGCAGCGCGCGCCAGCAACGCAAGGTCGAGCAATTGCGCACGGCAGCACGGGCACAGGTGGCGGGCACCCTCGGACGCGGGCGATGGGAGCAGGCGCTGTTCGACGAGCGCTTCGAAGCCAAGGTCGAACATGCCGCCGAAGCGCTGGCCGGCAGCCTCACCCGCAGCGTGATGTGGACGGTGATGACCGGACGCACTGCGCAGATGGAGCGCCGCGGCGACCAATTGGATGCACAGATGCAGCAGCAGATGCAGGGCCGCAGCGACGCGCTCCAGGCCCAGGCCCGCAGCCTGTGTGTGCAGGCGCAAGCGCTCTACGCGGTGCAGCAAGCGCTGGAGTACCGCTTCAATGGCGAGCGCCTGCAGATGCTGGAGCTCAACGCGCATCCGCAGCCACCGGATGCGCCGGCCTCCACTAGCGTGGTGGCAACGGCGACGCGCTAAGCGGCCTGTATTGCCTGGCGCGCGTCTGCTCGTTGCGCTCGCCATGCAACACGGTGCGTACGCTGCGGGCGGCACATGCCATCACGGGCGACGCCGAAGTGCCCGCTGGCGCGTCCTGCCTGGAGACGCGCGCGCGAGCCAGCAATCTTCTCAAGCCACAACGCACAACGGCCCGACGCATTCGCCGGGCCGTTGTGGAAACCGTGACACGCGCTGCGCATCACGGCCTGACCTGCATTACGCCAGGGTCAGGGTGACGTCGATATTGCCGCGGGTCGCATTGGAGTACGGGCAGACCTGATGGGCCTTGTCGACCAGCGTCTGCAGTTCGGCCTTGTCCATGCCCGGCACGGCGATACGCAGTTCCACGACGATGCCGAAGCCGCCCGGGATCTGACCGATGCCGACGCTGCTGTCGATGCTCACTTCGCCCGGCAGCTTGAGCTTGTCCTGTGCGGCCACGGCCTTCATTGCGCCGATGAAGCAGGCAGCGTAACCGGCCGCGAACAGCTGCTCCGGGTTGGTGCCGTCGCCGCCGGCGCCGCCGAGCTCGCGCGGGGTGGACAGCTTTGCGTCCAGCGCCTTGTCCGAGGACACGGCACGGCCTTCGCGGCCGCCGGTGGCAGTGGCGTGGGCGGTGTAGAGGACTTTTTCGGGTGAGGCCATGGTGGTTCTCCAGGGTGAGCGCTAGGGGCGCATGAGGGGTTCAATAGTTGACGATTGAATCGTGTACGACGTGTTGCAAAGGGACGCGCCAGGAGCTCATCCGGCGCCAAGGCTGGAGCGTAGCTTCTCCAGTTCCTGCTTGAGTTGACGCAGTTCGTCCAACGAACAGGCCGATGCACAAAACACCTGTTCCGGTACCGCGCCGGCCTTGCTGCGCAACGCGCGGCCGGTCTCGGTCAGCGCGATGATGACTTGGCGCTCGTCGCTGGCCGCCCGCGTGCGGGTCACCAACCCGGCCGCCTGCAGGCGCTTGAGCAGCGGCGTCAGCGTGGCCGAATCCAGGTACAGGCGCTCACCGATCTCCGACACGCTGCGTTCGTCGGTCTCCCACAGCACCAGCATGACCAGGTACTGCGGATAGGTCAGGTCCAACGCCTTCAGCAAGCCGCGGTAGAGCTTGTGCATCGCCAGGTTGGCCGAATACAACGCAAAGCACAGCTGGTTGTCGAGCTGCAGCAGCGCATCGGTGCGGGCGGTGGTGTCCATGGCTGCAATTTACATAGTGCACGATCTAATTGCAAGCGATTTATCTGAATGCCCTCTGCGGCTTGGCTCCGTGAGGGACCACCGGCCATCGCGGCAGAACTTCGGACGCTGACTGGGAGCTGCGACCTTCGCAGTCGCGCTGCAGCGTCAGCGCTGGAAGCAAGAGGCCAGCCGCCGGTGACATGTTGGCTGCACGCATCATGATGGCCGGATACGCACGGCAGCCCCCGCGGCGCCTCATTAGATCCACGAAGGAATTGAAAGACGCACCAGCAACAACCCCGACCCTCGTCGTCAGCCGATGTTGAGCGATCACTCCACCGGCAGTGCAGTGCCACTGCCGCACATGCACGGCAATGGCAATCGCGCAGGCCCTCGCCTACCGATCATCCGCTCACGCGCGATGCGCCGTTGCCAGGTAATCGGCGCTCTGCATTTCGATCAGGCGCGAAGCGGTGCGCTCGAACGCACCGGCCAGGCGCTGGCCGCTGTACAAGGACGGCGGTGCGTCCTGCGCAGTGCAGACCAGATTGACATGGCGGTCGTACAGCTCGTCGATCAGGTTGACGAAGCGGCGCGCGGCGTCTTCGTTCATGCGGTCGAAGTGCGGAATGCCGCCCAGCAAGACGGTGGTGAATTCGCGCGCAATCTCGATGTAGTCGCTAGGTCCGCGCGGACCTTCGCACAGCGCAGCAAAATCGAACCAGGCGATGCTCTTGCCGCGTGCGCGCACCGGAATCTTGCGCGCTTCGATTTCGATATTGCCGGCACGCGCCTCGGCGTTGCCGCTCAACTCGGCCCAACGCTGCGCAAGCCAGTCGTCGGCCTGTGCATCCAATGGCGCGCGATACACCGGCGAGCGCGTCAGCGCGCGCATGCGGTAATCCTCGGTGCCCTCGGCGTAAAGCTCCACGCAGAACTTCTGCAACAACCCGATCGCCGGCATGAAACTGTCGCGCTGCAAGCCGTTGGCATAGAGGTTTTCCGGCGCGGTGTTGGACGTGGTCACCAGCGTCACGCCTTCGGCGAACAGGCGTTCTAGCAAGCGTGCCAGCAGCATCGCATCGCCGATATCGGTGACGAAGAATTCGTCCAGCACCAGCACGCGCAGGTTCTCGCGCCACTGCTGGGCGATGCGTGCCAGCGGATCGCTTTGACCGGCGTGTTCGCGCAACTGCTCGTGCACGCCGCGCATGAAACGGTGGAAGTGGGTGCGGTATTTCTGCTTGATCGGCAGGCCGTCGTAGAACAGATCGACCAGAAAGGTCTTGCCGCGTCCGACACCGCCCCAGAAGTACAAGCCGCGCACCGGCTCGGGCTTCTTCCAGAATGCCGACAGCCGGTCCAGCCAACCATCCTGCGCGCTGTCCACCAGCGCCTCGTGGATGCGGTCCAGCTCCGCCAGGGCCGCCTGCTGCGCAGGGTCGGCGCGCCAATCGCCGCGTTGTACGCCGGCGGCGTAGCGCTGCGACGGGGTCATCTCACTCATTGCATTCTCCGCGGGCCGCCGGCTGTTGCCCGGACCGCTCAACAGCGCATCGCCTGGCGATACGCGTGGGCCGTGCCGCGGTCAGACGGCGGCCGGCAACCAGCGCCGGACACCATGCTGGATCGCACCGCGCAGGTCGATCAATTTGCGGTGGAAGAAATGGCTGGTATCGGGCATCCGAACCAGCTCGGGTTGCTGTTCCAGCGTGTCCAGCCAGTCGTAGACCGCTTGCGGCTCGACGATTTCGTCGGCATCGCCCTGGATCACCAACCATTGCGCCGGCGGCTGGATGTCGCTGAAATCCCAGCGCCCGGCCGGTGGCGCGATCGAGATCAGCACCTGCGGTTCGAGCGAGCCGGCGGCGCGCAGCGAAACATATGCGCCGAAGCTGAAACCGCCCAACCACAACGTATGGCCTGGCCGCTGCGCACGCACCCAGTCGGCAACCGCGCGCAGATCGTCCTGCTCGCCATTGCCATGGTCGAACGCACCGGCAGAATTGCCGACGCTGCGGAAATTGAAGCGCACCACGGTGATGCCCAGCTCGCGCAGCGCGCGCGCGGCCATGGTGACGACCTTGTTGTGCATGCTGCCGCCCTCGGTGGAGAGCGGATGGCAGAAGATGGCGGTGACCGCGTGTGCGGCAACATCCGGCTCGGGCAGATCGACCGCGACATCCAGCGGGCCGACCGGCCCCTCCAAGGTCAACGCAGCCGATTCGGTGGGGAATGAAGGATTGGACATGCCTGCATAATAGCCGCCCCGCCGGCCGCGTTCATCGCCCTGCCTGCACACTTCGTTGCGTTGCCCATGCATTTTCTGCTGTTTGCCGTTGTCTGCAGTGTCCTGGTGTCGGTGCTGTTGAAGCTTGCGCCACGCCACCGGATCGACGTGTTTCAGGCCATTACCTGGAACTACGCCACTACTGCACTCCTGGCCTGGCTGGTCCTGCATCCTGCGCTGGACACGCTGCGCTCCACGACCGCGCCCTGGTTGGCATTGCTGTTGTTGGCCGTGGCGTTGCCCTCCATCTTCCTGGTGCTGGCGCGGTCGGTCGCGGTGGCCGGCATCGTGCGCACCGATGTTGCGCAACGCTTGTCGTTGGTGCTCTCGTTGGCCGCCGCCTTCACCGTTTTCGGCGAACCGGTCAATGGCTGGAAGCTGGCAGGTCTTGCGCTAGGCATGGTGGCCATCGTGTGCATCGTGCGACGCCCCCGCCAGCACGTCGCGACCGATCCACTGCCGAGCACAACCGGCCTGCCCTGGCTGATTGGCGTCTGGATGGGCTTTGCGCTCATCGACCTGCTGCTCAAGCACATCGCGCAGGCCGGGACACCATCGCTGACCTCGTTGACGTTGTGCTTTGCGCTGGCCTTCTTGCTGATGCTTGGCGTGCAGAGCGTGCGTTGGACACGTGGCGCACGCCTGAGCACGCGCAGCATGCTAGCCGGCGTGCTGTTGGGTGCGCTCAATTTCGGCAACATTCTCTGTTACGTACGTGCGCACCAGCTGCTGCCGCACAGCCCGGCGACCGTCTTTGCCAGCATGAATCTGGGTGTGGTCGTGTTGGGGGCATTGGTGGGCAAATTAGGATTTGCCGAACGCCTGGGCCCGCGCGGCTGGTTGGGGCTGGCACTGGCCGCACCGGCCATCGCGGCGATCGCCTGGGGAATCGGTCTGGGTTGACGCTGGCTTTCGGCCTGCGCGACGTCGGTTCGCCATCGGCCTTCCGCGCCGCTTGGCGGTCGCTAGCATGAGCGTGCATTCCCGCGGGAGTTTGTGATGCGCCTGACTTCGTTCTTTCGCAGCACTCATCCGGTTGCCCCGGAGCCGCTCAATCCGGCAGCCACCGATCCGACAACGTCCGCTGCGGCCACGCCGTCGTTGCACCCACTGTCTTACGCGCCCAAGGCCGGCACCGCGCAGGGCGCGGCCAAATTGCGGCAAGGCATGCTGGCATCGGCACGCAAGTCGCTGGCAACGCTACGCAAACAGCTGCCGTTGATGTGCATGACAGCGCCAGCCACAAAAACGGCGCAGAGCCAGCCTACGCAGATCGCACCGGCACCGGCACCCGCACCCGCACCCGCAAATCACGGTGCCAGGCGCGAAATAAGCCCACCCTCAACGCGACCGCAGGCGGGCGTCGAGGCACGATGGAAGGCGCCTACCGCAAAGCCAGCGCCGCGCAGTGGGGCACCGAGGCAGACCGCAACGCTCAGACAGCAGCCGCTGCCGACAACACGCACTGCAGAGCGCCCCCAGCGACCTCAAGACGGCCCCGGGCAACCGTGGCAACAACATCTTCCAAGTGCAGCCCGGCGCGATCAGCTACGGCAGTCGCAGCAGCCAACGCCTCCGCTGCGGCCGGCGCCGGCTGCATCCCCGAGCGCGGCGATACCGGCGCGGCCCTCGCCGTCCAGGCGGCCACGCCCGGTGCGCAACATGAATCTGGAATTGGCCGCGCTGAACGAGCAGTGCCACCGCATCAGGCAGCGTCTCTACAAAGAGCGCCGCGCCCCCGGCACGGAAGAGCGAGCGGTGTTCGAGATGCGTGCAGCCCTGATCGCCGAGCGCGACGCCGTGCGCGATCGGCAGCTCGATGGAATGTTGGCGGCGCTGGCGCCATTGGAGAAGATCGCTGCACCGAGAACCACCACTAGTCGGCTGGCCATGGTCCAGCAGGATGTGATGCAGTCCAATCGCCGTGCGTTGCTTGCGGTCCGTCGCGAGAATATCGACATGACCAAGATGGCCAGGTATTACACGCGCGCACAGCGGCGCCTGGAATCCTTGAAGGAGAGCGGTGCTGAGCCCGACAAGATCGAACGCCTGGAACGCATGATGCAGGGCTACACCAACGTGCTGGCACTGGAAGAGATCGTCAAGCGCACCGACGACCAGTTGCACCGGATGGGTGCGCCACGCTTGATGGACAGCATTCCCACGACCGCGCAGGAGCGTGCGCGAATGGAGCAGAGCGAACGTGATGCCCAACAGGAGCAGTTCGAAAACGGCTATTTCTATTGAGCACTTCCTCGTTGCGCGCAAGCATGCGCGGGCGCTAGTGCCCGCGTAGGCCTCGGCGCCAGCCACGACACGGCGCGCCGTTGACCTCAAACTTGGATGTCGCCAGCGCGATGAGGCTGCCGATGGCAGCAACTCGCCTGGCAAGCAGCAGCAGTGCTGGCGTCAACGCGCCCAGTGCGGGAACGGGTCGTCCAGCAGTTGCCATTGCGCCGGCCCCTGCCGTAGTTCCTGGTCGCTGAGCAGGCACGCGTCCAGCGCGGCGCGTGTACGCGGTGCATCCATGTCCACGCCGATCACCGCCAGCTCCTGCCGGCGGTCGCCCCACAGCGGATGCCACAGCCGCTGCATCGCGGCGTATTCGTTGGCATCGCCCACCTCGTGCGGTTGCGGCAGTGGCGCGGTCCAGCACTGCGTCTGTTGCCGCTGCCAGCCGATATCGGTGTAGGGCAGCGGCGTAATGCTGGTCTGCAGCGGCTGGCCGACCGCCTGCGCCTCCACACGGTGGCGCGCAGCGAACCAGAACCCGGCCGCGCTGGTCTGGGTGGCGCCGCCCACGCTGGACAACTCGCCCACCCAATCCATGCGACTGGCCAGCCAGAAGAAGCCCTTGCTGCGGATCACCTGCGGCAAGCCGCTGTGCACCATGCGCGCGAAGCGCTGTGGATGGAATGGCCGGCGTGCGCGGTACACGAAGCTGCTGATGCCGTATTCCTCGGTCTCGGGCGTGTGCTGGCCGCGCAGCTCCTGCATCCAGCCCGGCGCCAGCTGCGCACGGGTGAAATCGAAACGCCCGGTGTCCAGCAGCTGCTGCAGCGGCACGTCCCCGTGTGCGGCATCCACGATTGCCGCGTCGCGGTTGAGCGCACGCAGCACGGCGCGAAGGCGTTGCCGCTGCGGCGCGTCGATGCGGTCGCACTTGCTGATCACCAGCACATCGGCGAACTCCACCTGTTCGCCCAGCAACTGCACCAGCCCGCGCGTGTCGTCCGGGCCGGCCTGCTGGCCCAGGTCGGCCAATGTGGCAGCCGAGCCGAAGTCCTCCAGGAAACGGCTGCCGTCCACCACCGTCACCATGGTGTCGAGCCGGGCGATGTCCGACAGGCTGAAACCATCGGCATCGCGCACCGCGAAGGTGGCTGCCACCGGCATCGGCTCGGCAATACCGGTCGATTCAATCAGCAGATAGTCGTAGCGGCCCTGCTCGGCCAGCCGCCGCACTTCCTGCAGCAAATCGTCGCGCAGCGTGCAGCAGATGCAGCCGTTACTGAATTCCACCAGCGTCTCTTCGGTGCGCCGCAACGCCGCGCCGCCCTCGCGAACCAGCTGCGCGTCGATGTTGACCTCGCTCATGTCGTTGACGATCACCGCCACCCGCAAGCCGTCGCGGTTGTGCAGGATGCGATTGAGCAAGGTGGTCTTGCCCGCACCCAGGAAGCCGGACAATACGGTGACGGGAAGGCGCGCATCGCGCTTGGGGGACAGAGACATCCTGAGAGCCTGGCGGGAGAGAAGTGTTACTCTATAACAATAATCGACTGGATGCTTCTAATGCGCGCCACCGCCTCCCTGCTGGACAGCTCGGCCATCGCCTTGTCCGGGTTGTGCCTGTTGCATTGCCTGGCCCTACCGCTGCTGGCGGCCACGCTGCCGTTGCTGGGCGCCTGGAGCCGGGCCGAGTGGGTCCATGTGGTGTTCGCCACGGCGGCGGTGCCGATGAGCGGCTACGCGCTATGGAGTACGCATCGCCGGCACGCGCTGCCGGCGCCGGTCTGGGTGCTGGCGCTGTGCGGACTAGCCGGGCTGGTGATTGGAGCGAGCGGTCTGGTCGGCGATGCGCTGGAGACAGCGGTCACGGTCGCCGGCAGCCTGCTGCTGGCCAGCACGCATCTGCTCAATCTGCGGCTGCGTCGCCGACATGGGGCGTGCGCGAACTAGCGGCCGTTCGGCGTACGGCGCCATTGCTGGAGCGGCGCCAGGCGGAAGTGAAGTTGCACACGCATCCGCCGGTCGATGCGCGCCCTGCTGGCGCTCGAACACCTCAATGCATGCCGTGCACCACGTCGGCGTCGGCGTGCAGCATGCTGCCGCCGTGATCACCTTCGCGTCCTCGTCCGCCGCGTCCGCTGGCTTGACGGCGGCCTACGCAATCATCGATGAGCGCCCGGTTTGCAGCAGCACGCCCGTCCCCGATTTGCCCAGGCACGCACGCAGCCTGCACAGCCATGATTGGCAGCGCTACAGCGAAAAACCCAGCAACACCGGGTCGTGATCGGAGCTGCGCCACGGCCCGGGCAGGTTGCGCTTGGGGTAGCCGGCCGCGTCCATGACATCGGCATTGATATGCCATTCGGCCGCGCCACGCAGCTGCTTGGCCATCGCCGGGCTGAGCAAGGCATGGTCCAGCCGCCCGCTCAGGCCGTCGTACACGTAGCTGTAGGGCTGCTTCACGCCGGCCACGGCAAACGCGTCCTGCCAGCCGCTGGCGCGCAGGCTGCGCATCGGCATTTCCATCGCATAGGCATTGAAGTCGCCCAGCAGCACGGCAAGCTTGGTCTGCGCCCCAGTGGGGTCGGTCTGCAGCCACTGGTGCAACCGCTTGGCCGATTCGGTACGGGTGGCATTCCAGCAGGCCTGGCCGTCCTGCTGATCGGCGTCGGCACCGCTGGCGTTGCCGCAGCCCTTGGACTTGAAGTGATTGGCGACCACCACGAAGGTGGCGCCGCGCACACTGCGGAACGCCTGTGCCAGCGGCACGCGACTGTGGTTCTCGAACGGCCCGCCGGTCAGCGTGGCCGGCTTGCCGACCGGGGTGACCTGCGAGCTGCGATAGAGGATGCCGACCCGGATCGCATCCTCGCCCGGGCCGCTGCCGGTATCGACGAACTGCCAATCCTTGTCCTTGCCGGCGGCGTTGAGCGCGGCCACCAGTTGCGATACCGCCGCATCGGCGCCGTTGCCGTCGTTTTCCACTTCCATCAGCGCAGCCACGTCGGCGCCCAAGGGCACGATGGTGGCGACCAGCTTGGCCAGCTGCGCCTGGAACTGTTCGTGCGTGCGTGCGCCACGCTTGGTCGGGAAGCCACCGCCACGGCCATTGCCGTTGAAGAAATTCTCGAGGTTGAACGAGGCAATACGCAGATCGCCGCCCACCTGCGGTGCAACGGCTGTGGGCATCGCCGGCAAGGTCAGCGGGCTCAGCACCTGGATGCGGTAGTTGCCGTCGTAGCGTTGATCGACGATGCCATCGACCGATTTGAGCAAGCTGCCGCTGCGCAACACCGGATCGGCCGGCAGATACGACACCGTCTTCGGGCTGCGGCCGTTGCGCGCATCGTCCAACAACACGCGACGGCGTGCGTTATCGGCCTGCACCTGCGCGAACGCCGGCGTGCCGGCAGCCGCGACCTCGCTCGGCTGCCACAGACGTCCGCCGAACGCGGCGACCAGCTCGCCATAGGTGTCCAGGCGGTCGCTGCCATTGAGCGTGAGCGAGGCGATACGCACGTGTTCGCCTTCCAGCGCTTCCCAGTTGGCCGGTGGGCCGCTGAGCATGCGCACCGGCACCGGCTGGCCGCTGGCAAGCCGCTCGATGCTGCTGGCGTCCACGCTGGTCAGGCTCGCCTCGCCACCTGCCGAGACCTCGCGCACGGTACCGACGATGCGCACGCGGTCGCCCACTGCCAGCTCGGCATTGCCGGCCCCGGTGACGAACAGGCCATGCGAGCGCCGCGGTTCGAACCCGGGCTGCTGCACGAACAGGCCGGCCAGCCCCACGCGCGTATCGGCGGTGACGATGCCTTCCACCTCCACCACGCGTCCGTCGTATGGGCTGCGGCTGTCTTCGCCCTGCACGTCGGCAATCGAGAGCCGCTGCGCGGCACCATCGGCAGCGCTGCACAGCAACGGGGCCAACAGACCAATCAAACCGAGCACAACCAGCGGGCGAGGCGACATCGAACGACTCCAATGAGTGGATCAAACGCAAACGCCGCCCGGAAGGCGGCGCGTGATAACGAAAAAGCGCGGAAACAGGCTAGCAAACCAGGGGGAATGACCGCCAGGCACGTGCGCTGCGCAACCGCGATGCGGCTAACGCGTGCACTGATGCGGTGCTGCAGCGCCTAGGTCACCTCTGCAGGCGACGCGTTGGATCGGATACGCCACGCAGCCAATGCGCGGTACCAGGCGGGAAATCGCAGCCCCATCCTCCCCCGCCAACTTGCCAAGCCCTACTTGAGGTTGCCCAGCATCCAGTCGACGGTGGCGCGTACCTGCTCTTCGGTCAGCGCCGGGTTGCCGCCCTTGGGAGGCATGATGCCGCCATCCGGACCGGTGTAGCCCTCGATCGCGTGCTTGTACAAGGTGTCCTTGCCCTGTGCGATGCGTGCATCCCAATGCGAATGGTCCAGCGTGGGCGCCTTGCCGACACCGGTGGTGTGGCAGGCGGTGCACAGGTTGTTGAAGATGGTCTTGCCGTCGGTCGTACCGCCGTAAGCGGACTGCGAGGCGGCCTTGGCCAGCGCTGCGGCCTGGGCTGCGGCCTGCGCGGACGCGCCAGTGGCACCGGCATAGACCGCGCCGGCAGGCGCAATGCGTTGCAGCACGCGTTTTGCGGCAGTGGGCGAGACTTCGTCGGGGATAGCGCGTTGCAAATACGCTGCCAGGGCGATCAGGCCCAGGGTGATCACCACGAGTAAACCGATCACCATCGAGAATTTTTTCAGGAACTCGAGGTCGTAATTCCGCACGCGCTCACCCCTGGCTGTTGGTCGAAGACCTCTGCTAGCGCCGGAGTATAGAGCACACTTTGCGCCAGTCTGACCAGCCTGCATGACAGTTTTCGCAGCGATGGGCGCTGCGTGCCCGGTGGGTGGATGCTTCTGTGCGTGGGCACGCTCGCCTCGGCGGGTCAATTGCCGCAGCGCCGCATACCGCGCATTGGTCTGCGTTGTGGGAATTGCGTATCATTCCCAACAACCACGGTGGCGCGGTTCTCGCCTCGCCGGTCTCGTCCTTGAGGAGTCGCCGCGATGAAATCCTTCCTGCTGTCCTGCCTGGCCTTGGCCAGCATCAGCCTGTCTGCCCAGGCCCACGAAATCTGGATCGAGCGCGACGGCAGCGGCCCGGTGCGCATCTTCTTCGGCGAGCCGGCGCAGGACGCGCTGGACCATGGCGAAGACGAGATCAAGCGCGTCGTCAAACCAAGCGTATTCGGCACTGCCGGCAAGGCCGGTCCACTGCAGCGCGGGACCGAGTTCCTGACCGCGCCGCTGGCCGGCAGCGGCGATGCGTGGTTGAGCGACGACAGCGTGTTCGAGCCATGGAAGGGCGAAGCCGGCGGTTTCGAGACGGTGAGCTATTACGCACGCGCCGGCCGTACCACAGCGGCTGCAAAGCTCGATTTCGAACTGGTCCCCACCGCTGCCAACAGCAATACGCTGACCGTGCTGTATCGCAATAAGCCACTGCCCAAGGTGGACGTGACGGTGATCGACCCGCAGAAATGGCAGAAGACGCTGACCTCCGATGCCAAGGGCCAGGTGACGCTGCCCACGCTGCGGGCGGGCCGCCACATCCTGGTGGCCACCAACAAGGAACCGGTGAAGCGCGAGATCGCCGGCAAGCAGGTATCGATGGTGCATCACATCAGCACGCTGACTTTCCTGGCCGAGTAAGCATGGTCGGCATAGCTCCCGTGCACGCATGGAACAGGCGTCGCTGCTGCGCCGCGGCGACGCCTGGCTTGCGCGTCCTACGGCATAGGCGGGAACCACTTGCGGTTGCCGGCCCACCCGGCCTGGCAACGTGGCGCTGCGCTGTGGCGCTTGCTCCACGTCCATTGCGCGCGGTGGCGTGATGTCCAGCGCATCGCCCCTGCCGCTTGGCTGGTTCAAGCGCCCCTGGCTGGGCGTGCTTGCGCGCACGCTGGCAGCCATCTTCGGCGGCTACGCGCTGGCCAGCGCCACCAATCTGTCGCTGGCGCTGGTGTTGCCGATGCCGCGCAGCGAAGCGGTATTGACCAGCATGCTGATCGGGATCGTGGTGTGCGCGTGTGCGCCGTTGTGGGCCTTCGCCACCGCCAGCGTGTGGCGTGCCTGGGCCGGCATCGCGGTGCCGGCGGCGCTGCTGTTTGCGCTGGCCGCGTGGCTGCAACGGAGCGCGGCATGAAGCAGGGTTTTCGCCAATCGATGGCGTGGCTGCACACCTGGACCGGGCTACTGGTCGGCTGGGTCTTGCTGCTGATCTTCATGGGTGGCACGGCCAGTTATTACCGCGACGAAATCAGCCGCTGGATGCGCCCGGAACTGCCCACCACTACCGTGAGCACCGCCACCGCACTGCGCAGCGCCGAGCAGTATCTGCAAACACACGCAGCCGATGCGGTGAGCTGGAACATCACCTTGCCGGATCCGCGCACTCCGGTGGTGAGCATGTACTGGCAGAATCCCGCACCCGCCGACGGCAAACCGGCAGAGCGCCGGCAACTGTACGGCACCGCCATCATCGACCCGGCCACCGGCAAGGACATCGCTGCACGCGACACGCTGGGCGGCGAATTCTTCTATCGGCTGCATTTCGACCTGCACTACGTGCCGGTGATGTGGGCGCGCTACATCGTGGGGTTCTGCGCGATGTTCATGCTGGTGGCGATCATCAGCGGGGTGATCACGCACAAGAAAATCTTCAAGGACTTCTTTACCTTCCGCCCGGGCAAGGGGCTGCGGTCGTGGCTGGATTTCCACAACGTCAGCGCGGTGACCGCGTTGCCGTACCACGCGATGATTACCTATACCGGCATCGTGACCTTGATGTTCATGTACCTGCCGTGGGGCATCAAGGCGCGCTATGCAGGCGATGAGATGCGCTTCTACGACGAGGCGGCCAATCGTGTGGCCGATACGCGCAAGGCAGCGGGCATACCGGCGCGCATGCTGCCGCTGGAGCAGTTCGTGGCACGTGCGCGCAGCGACTGGCGTGGTGGCGAGGCGGGCAACGTTGCGGTGTCGCTGCCCAACGATGCGCATGCTGCCGTCGGGGTGAGCCAATTTGCCGACAACCTGTCCACCGACGTGCCCTCCATCCTGTTCGATGCAGTGGGTGGCGAGCGCCTGCAACGCAGCGGGCCGCCGGGCGGTGCCAGCCAGACGCGTGGGGTGATGGTGGGTCTGCATCTGGCCCATTTCGCCGGGCCATGGCTGCGCGCGCTGTTTTTCGGCTCCGGCCTGCTGGGCTGCCTGATGGTGGCCAGCGGGGTGGTGATGTGGGCGGTGAAAGAACGCCCCAAGCATTTGAAAGCCGGGCGCATCGGCTTCGGCCTGCGCCTGGTGGACGCACTCAATATCGGCACCGTGGCCGGTTTGCCGATCGCCTTCGCCAGTTTCTTCTGGGCCAACCGCGTGTTGCCGGTGAACCTGGATGCGCGCGCAGCGATGGAGGCCAATGTGTTTTTTGCTGCGTGGGCCACGGCATTGCTGGCGGCATTCGCGTGGCCACGGCGTGCGATGTGGAGCTGGCAGTTGTATCTGGGCGCGGCGTTATTCGCGCTGGTGCCGGTGCTCAACGCACTCACCACCGATGTGCACCTGGGCGTGACGCTGCCGGCCGGGCAATGGGCACTGGCCGGTGTGGATCTGGTGTGCCTGTTCCTGGGCCTGTGCCTGGGCATTGCCGGCTTTCGCTTGCAACGTTGGAAAGCGCCGCAGCCGGCTTCGGCACGACGCGCGCGCGCTGTTGCCGCAACGCCTGCACCGCCGACCGCGCCGCTCCAGGAAGGCGCATGAGCGTGCTGCTGTTGCTGGCGTTGAATTTTTCCGGGTTTGCTGCGCTGTGCCTGGCGATGGACAAGCATCAGCAGCAGTTGCGCGGCCGCCTGCTGGGCACCACACGGTCGCGCCAACTGCGTGTGGTGGGGTGGTTGCTGCTGTGTCTCACCTTCGCGTTGGCGGTGCATGCGCAGGGTTGGGGCATCGGCGCAGTGCTATGGCTGGGCACGTTGACCGCCAGTGCGGCGGTGTTGTCGCTGTGGCTGCTGCCGTATCGGCGCGGCGCGATCGTGCCGGCCGCAGTGGCCGCACCGGTGCTGGCGGGTGTGGTGCAGGTGCTGATTGGTTGAAGGTGAGCCGCAGCTGTCAGATGTCTGCTGCGTGCGTTTGCATGCCGACCCGGCGGCCACGACCAGCATAAGGAACACGCGTCACCGGTCGACCGGATCGCCGAGCTCAACGGTCGGCGGATCACCCCAACTGCGGCCATCGCGCGGCAGGCGGCCATCGTCGAGCACTTGCAGCACGCGCTCGGGCTGCAGCATGTCCAGAAACAGCACCACGTTGACGCCTGCCGGCCGCGCCATGCTGGGGAAGATCACGCCAGGAATCTCTGCTTCGCGCAGCAGGTCGCCGAGCACCCAGCTCACCGGTTCGATCTTGTTGACCAGCGCCTTGCGCCAGTCGTCGGCCCAGTCGGCCCACACCGCATCCCAGCTGGCATCGAGCAAACGCAGATCGGCCAATGCCGGAAGATCGGCGGCGTAACTGACCAGCGTCAACGGTGGCAGGAACGGGGCGGCATGGGCATATTCGGCCGCGGCGGTTTCCAGTTGCAGCGACAGATAGAGCGCCGGCTGGCCGAAGCGATTGAAACGCCCACCCGAGCGCGCCGCACCGGCACCGCTCAGCGGTTCGGCGGCCCAGCGCGGGGTAAAGGCGCGATAGAGCGTGCAGTGCGCCGGGGCGCTCAGCTTCAACCGGCCGCCCCTGCGGCGACCGTGCGCAGATAGGTCAGCGCATCGTCGGTGCGCCCCTGCTTGACCACTTCCAGCAAGGTGGCGAACTCGAACGCCGGAATCGGCGTGTTCTTGAGGTGGAACACCACCTGGCGCTCGTCCGGTTGCACCTGCGCCATCGCCACCAGCAGCCGCGACAAATTGCGCAGCAAGTCCTGCACGCGCGGGCTTTCCGGGTGCACGCGCAGGCTGTTGCGATGCACGCCGGCCAGCTCGGCCAGTTCCTGTTGCGAAAGATCCAGCAGGCCGGCCATGGCCGACGGCGACAGGATGGTCCGGTCCGGCACGCGCAGGCGTTCGGTCAAGGCCAGGGGATTGAGAACGGCGACCATCGCACGGCTCCGGCAGGGTAGGTGCACAGTATATGCACAGTTGGCTGCATCTGGGAGGCACATCTCTGTGCGTGGTCAGTGCACTGTCAGCTGCCCGCTTGCGCTGCCCCTACCGCACGCAGACAGAAGCCACAGATCGCTTCGACCAGTTGCTCGCCCTGATGCGGATCGCCACGGCTGGGGGCGATCGGCCCCACCAGGGCCTCGGTGAACGCGCCGACGATGCAGGCAGCTGCGGCGTCCAGCGACTGCTGCGGAAACTCCCCGGCCGCCACGCCTTCGGCAAGCAGCTGGCGAAACACCTCACCGAACTGGCGGCGGCCGCGGATGCGCTCGGCGTCGACCTCGCTTTCCACCGGCTCGGCGATGAAGGCGTATGCCAGCGCCGGGCCGGCCAGCGCCCGCCGCACGAAGGTAGCGATTGCACTACGCAGACGTTCGGCTGCGCTGGCCTGGGTGGCCGCAATGGCACGCAGGATGGCCATCTCGCGCTGTACCGCCTCGTTTAGAACTTCCACGAAAAGTTCGGCTTTCGATGGGAAATGTCGGTAAATCTGCCCGGTCGAGACGCCCGCGGCCGCTGCCACCGCGGTGACCGGTGCATTGCGGTAGCCACCTTCGGCGATCAAGACGCGGGCCGCGTGCAGGATGCGCTCGCGGTTGCCGGCCAGGCGTTCTTCCATCAGGGCGGAGCGTCGGTAAGCCATGGTGTGATTCTGTGTTCAATAGTTGAATTTTAGTTCACTTTTTTGTCGCGGACCGCTAGTCTGGCCGCATCCGCCGCGCGGCCCGCCCGCTCCCACCCGGCACATCCCGATCCCTGTGGAGTTGTTGCATGCATGTGCCGTCCTTGAACTTCGAGCTTGGCGAAGAGATCGACCTGCTGCGCGAAAGCGTGGCCGCCTTCGCCAGCCACCATATCGCTCCGCTGGCCGCGGCAGCCGACCACGATAACGTGTTCCCCGCCCAGCTCTGGCGCCTGCTCGGCGAACAAGGCCTGCTCGGCCTGACCGTCGAAGAAGAGTACGGTGGAAGCGGCATGGGCTATCTGGCGCACGTGGTGGCGATGGAAGAGATTTCGCGTGCTGGCGGCGCGATCGGGCTGTCGTATGGCGCACACTCCAATCTGTGCCTGAACCAGCTACGCAAGAACGCCAGCCACGAGCAGAAGCAACGCTACCTGCCCAAGCTGTGCAGTGGCGAGCATGTGGGCGCGCTGGCGATGAGCGAAGCCGGCTCCGGTTCGGACGTGGTGTCGATGAAGCTGCGCGCCGATGCGCGCGGCGACCGCTTTGTGCTCAACGGCAGCAAGATGTGGATCACCAACGGCCCGGATGCCGACGTGCTGGTGGTGTACGCCAAGACCGACCCGGACGCCGGCGCGCGCGGCATCACCGCCTTCATCGTCGAGAAGGGCATGCCGGGCTTTTCCACCGCACAGAAGCTGGACAAGCTGGGCATGCGCGGCTCCAACACCTGCGAGCTGGTATTCACCGATTGCGAAGTGCCGGCGGAAAACGTGCTCGGCACGCTCAACGGCGGCGTGCGTGTACTGATGTCCGGGCTGGATTTCGAACGCGTGGTGCTGGCCGGCGGGCCACTGGGGCTGATGGCCGCAGCCATGGACGTGGTGTTGCCGTACGTGCACGAGCGCAAGCAGTTCGGCGAGCCGATCGGCACCTTCCAGTTGATGCAGGCCAAGCTGGCCGATATGTACGTGGGGCTCAATGCCTGCCGCGCGTATGTCTATGCGGTGGCACGCGCCTGCGATGCCGGGCGCACCACCCGCCAGGATGCAGCCGGCGCCATCCTTTACGCCGCCGAGAAGGCAACCTGGCTGACAGGTCAGGCCATCCAGGTGCTGGGCGGCAACGGCTACATCAACGAATACCCCACCGGACGCCTGTGGCGCGATGCCAAGTTGTACGAGATTGGCGCGGGCACCTCGGAAATCCGGCGCATGCTGATCGGCCGCGAGTTGTTCGAACGCACCGCCTGACGGAGCCACCATGAGCGTGATCGATAGCCAGCTGCAGGTCAGCGGCGAGAGTTTTCAACACAACGCTGCGGCGATGCGCGCGGTGATCGACGACCTGCGCCGCACCCTCGCCCAGACCGCCCGTGGCGGCAGCGACACCGCACGCGCCAAACACACCGCACGCGGCAAGCTGCTGGTGCGCGAGCGCATCGATGCCTTGCTGGATCCGGGCAGCCCGTTGCTGGAAATCGCTCCCCTGGCCGCGCATGGCATGTACGACGACCAGGTTCCGTGCGCGGGCGTGGTGGCCGGTATCGGCCGCGTGTCCGGCGTGGAATGCGTGATAGTGGCCAACGATGCCACCGTCAAGGGCGGCACCTATTACCCGATGACGGTGAAGAAGCATCTGCGTGCGCAGGAGATCGCGCAGCAAAACCGGCTGCCGTGCATCTATCTGGTCGATTCGGGCGGTGCATTCCTGCCGTTGCAGGACGAAGTGTTTCCCGACCGCGACCACTTCGGACGCATCTTCTACAACCAGGCCAACCTGTCGGCCAACGGCATCCCGCAGATTGCGTGCGTGATGGGCTCGTGCACCGCCGGCGGCGCCTATGTGCCGGCAATGAGCGACGAAACGGTGATCGTGCGCGAGCAAGGCACCATCTTCCTGGGTGGCCCGCCGCTGGTGAAGGCCGCCACCGGCGAAGTAGTCAGTGCTGAAGACCTGGGCGGCGCCGATGTGCATACGCGCATTTCCGGCGTGGCCGATCACTTTGCCGACAATGATCTGCAGGCGCTGGCGCGCGTGCGCACCATCATCGCCCAGCTCAACTGGCGCAAACCTGCCGCAGCGCTGGCGCTGCAGGCACCGTTGCCACCACGCTATGCCGCCGACGAACTGTATGGCGTGATTCCTGCCGACACGCGCAAGCCGTTCGATGTGCGCGAAGTGATCGCGCGCATCGTCGACGATTCGCGCCTGGACGAATTCAAGCCGCGCTATGGCAGTACGCTGGTGACGGGGTTTGCGCATCTGCATGGCTACCCGGTCGGCATCATTGCCAACAACGGCATCCTGTTTTCCGAGTCCGCGCTCAAGGGCGCGCACTTCATCGAGCTATGCACGCAGCGCGGCATTCCGCTGGTATTCCTGCAGAACATCACCGGCTTCATGGTCGGACGCAAGTATGAGCATGGCGGCATCGCCAAGGACGGCGCCAAGCTGGTGATGGCGGTGGCCTGCGCCAAGGTGCCCAAGTTCACCGTGGTGATCGGCGGCTCGTTCGGTGCGGGCAACTACGGCATGTGCGGGCGCGCCTATTCGCCGAACTTCTTGTGGATGTGGCCGAACGCCCGCATCGGCGTGATGGGCGGCGAACAGGCGGCCAGCGTGTTGGCCACCGTGCGTCGCGATGGCATCGAAGCCAAGGGTGGCGCGTGGTCGGGCGAAGACGAGGAAGCATTCAAGACGCCGATCCGCGCGCAGTTCGAGCAGCAGGGACATCCGTATTACGCCAGTGCACGGCTCTGGGACGATGGCATCATCGACCCGGCCGATACGCGCCGCGTGCTGGGCCTGGGATTGTCGGCAGCCTTGAACGCGCCGATCGAACCCACGCGCTTTGGTGTGTTTCGCATGTGAGTACTGGGGCACCGCCGCCGCACTTGTGCGTGCTGCGGCGCCCGCCGCCGGTGTGCAGGCTGTGGCGTGAGGTTGTGATATGCGGGCCGGCAATCGTGGAGGTTCGCGCAGTTGGCTTGCAGCGACACCGTGCCGTGTAACAGGCAACCTGCTCGCGCTCGATGTCCAGATGCAAACAGACAAGCCGTTTATCTTCGTAAGACGACCCGCCGCTACGGCGACGTGCAGAGACTGATTCGATGACCCAGCGCGACCCTATCGCCGCAGCAACGCAAGCGCCCTTCGACAAGATCCTGATCGCCAATCGCGGCGAGATCGCCTGCCGGGTCATCGCCACCTGCCGCACGCTGGGCATTGCAACGGTGGCGGTGTACTCGGACGCAGACCGCAATGCACGGCATGTGCGCATGGCGGACGAGGCGGTGCATATCGGCGCCGCCCCCGCGCAGCAGAGCTATCTGCGTGGCGAAGCGATCCTGCAAGCGGCACGCGCCACCGGTGCGCAGGCGATCCATCCCGGATATGGCTTCCTGTCTGAAAACGCGGCATTTGCCGAGGCCTGTGCGCACGCTGGCATCGTCTTCATCGGCCCGCCGGCAGCGGCGATTCGCGCGATGGGCGACAAGAGTGCGGCCAAGGCACTGATGCAGCGGGCCGGCGTGCCGCTGACGCCGGGTTACCACGGCGACGAACAAGCACCGGCATTTCTGCGTGCGCAGGCCGATGCCATCGGCTACCCGGTGTTGATCAAGGCCAGTGCGGGCGGTGGCGGCAAGGGCATGCGCCGCGTGGATGCCAGCGCGGCCTTCGAAGACGCGTTGGCCAGTTGCCAGCGCGAAGCGCAGTCGGCATTCGGCAATGCACACGTGCTGGTGGAAAAATATGTCCAGCGGCCGCGGCATATCGAAATTCAGGTGTTCGGCGATACGCATGGCGAGGTGGTGTACCTGTTCGAACGCGACTGCTCGGTGCAGCGCCGCCACCAGAAGGTGCTGGAAGAAGCGCCTGCGCCCGGCATGAGCGAAGCCAGGCGCGCAGCGATGGGCAAGGCAGCGGTGGATGCGGCGCAGGCGGTGGGCTATGTCGGTGCCGGCACGGTGGAATTCATCGCCGGCCCGGACGGCGATTTCTATTTCATGGAAATGAACACCCGGCTGCAGGTGGAGCACCCGGTGACCGAGTTGATCACCGGCACCGACCTGGTCGAATGGCAGTTGCGGGTCGCCGCTGGCGCGCGCTTGCCGCGCAGGCAGCATGAGTTGCGCATTCACGGGCATGCGCTGGAGGCACGCCTGTACGCCGAAGATGCCGAGCGCGGTTTTCTACCATCCACCGGCACGCTGCGTCAGTTGCGGATGCCTGCTGCCAGCGCGCATGTGCGCATCGATGCGGGCGTGGAGCAAGGCGACACCATCAGCCCTTATTACGACCCGATGATCGCCAAGCTGATCGTCTGGGATACCGACCGCCCGGCTGCATTGGCACGCATGCGCGCGGCGTTGGCGCAATTCCACGCGGTAGGTGTCACCACCAACAGTGCATTCCTGTCGCGCCTGATCGCGACCGATTCGTTCGCGTCGGCCAATCTGGATACCGCGTTGATCGAGCGCGAACACGCCGTGCTGTTTCCGGAGGCGCGTAGCCCCGACACCGCCTGGTGGTGCCTGGCAGCGGTGTTGATGGCCGACGCAGTGCTGGCAGTGGCCGTTGATCCGGCCGATCCGCATTCGCCGTGGCAGCACACCGATGGTTGGCGCATCGGTGCGCATGCGGCGCAGCGCATCGTGCTGGAAGCGAACGGCGAGCGCCGCCAACTCGCGGTGCGCCCGGATGCCGATGGCTGGCAGGTCGGCAATGCAGACGAGACACATGCCTTGCGCTACCAGCGGCATGAGACGGGCCTGCGGGTGGAGATGGACGGCCGGCAATGGCGTGCACAGGTGCTGCGCGACGGCGCCACGCTGACCCTGATCGGGGCCACGCAGCGGGCCGTCTTCCGTCACCACGATGCACTGGCAGAAGCCGACCAGCCTACCCAGGACGCCGGCGGCCTCACCGCACCGATGCCCGGGCGCATCGTGTCCCTGCCCGCAGCAGTGGGCCAGCCGGTCACCCGAGGGCAGGCGCTGGTGGTGCTGGAAGCGATGAAGATGGAGCACACCCTGCACGCGCCCAGCGATGGCACCGTGCAGGCGTATCTGGTGGCCGAAGGCGATCTGGTGGACGACGGTGCGGCGCTGGTGGAATTTGTGTCCGCGTCTGCGTAGCGGCGCATGGCAGGGTGACCAACGGCACGTTCGCCTGCGCGCACGCTGCCGCTAGCGTGGCACATCGGCCGGCTTGGCCGCCTTGCCACCGGAGTGCCCATGCAACGCCTGCTTCTTGTTTCCAGCATGCTGCTCGCGCTGTCTGCGTGCAGCGACAAACCTGCGCCCGCTGCCGAGAAAGCGGCAGCACCTGCACCGGCTGCCACAGCGCCCGTGGCGGCGCCTGCGCTGATCACCCGTGATGCGCTGTTCGGCAATCCCGAGCGGGCCACTGTCAGCATCAGCCCGGACGGCAAGTACCTCAGCTGGGTGGCGCCGCTGGAGGGCGTGCTCAATGTCTGGGTTGCGCCGGTGGACGCACCCGACCAGGCGCGCGCAATCACCAAGGACACCGCACGCGGCATTCGTAATTACTTCTGGACCTATCAACCCAATACCTTGCTGTACCTGCGCGACAACGGCGGCGATGAAGATTTTCACCTGTTCTCGGTCAATCTGGCCGATGGCAGCAGCAAGGATCTCACCCCGTTCAAGAAGACCAATGCCGAGGTGTATCGGGTCAGCGCGCAGCATCCCGAATCGATCATGGTCGGCATGAACGACCGCGACGCCAAGTGGCACGACCTGTATCGCGTGGACCTGGCCTCCGGCAAGCGCACGCTGGTACAGAAGAACACCGACAGCCTGGATGCGTACCTGCTCGATGGCGATTACCAGCTGCGCTACGCCACGCGCGCCACCGACGATGCCGGCAGGGAGTTGCTGGTGCCCGATGGCAACCGCTGGAAGAGCGTGGACCGCATTCCGTTCGAGGATGTCAGCAACACCGCGCCGGAAGGCCTGACCGAGGATGGCAAGACGCTGTACATGCAGGATTCGCGCAACCGCGATACCGCAGCGCTGTATGCCATCGACACGGCCAGCAATACACGCACGCTGCTGTTCGAAAGCCCGCGCGCCGACGTCGGCGCCACCTTGAACGACCCCAAGACCGGGGCGGTGCAGGCGGTGTCCACCGACTACCTGCGCGAAGAATGGAAGCCGCTGGACAACGGCATTGCCGCGGATCTGCAGAAACTCAAATCCCTGGGCGACGGCGATGCCAGCGTGGCCGCGCGCACGCTCGATGATCGCATCTGGATCGTGGGCTATTCCGCGGCGGAAACCCCGTTGACCTACTACCGCTACGATCGCGCCGATGGCGGCAAGCTGACCAAGCTGTTCTCCGCGCGGCCGGCACTGGAGGGCAAGCCGCTGGTGCCGATGTGGCCACAGGAGCTGACCGCACGCGACGGCCTCAAGCTGATCAGCTACCTCACCCTGCCGGCCGAAGCCGATGCCAACCACGACGGCAAGGCCGACAAGCCGGTGCCGTTGGTGCTGTTCGTGCACGGCGGCCCGTGGGCGCGCGACAGCTACGGCTACGGACCGTACGAGCAATGGCTGGCCAACCGCGGCTATGCGGTGTTGTCGGTGAACTTCCGTGGCTCCACCGGCTTCGGCAAGGCGTTCACCAATGCCGGCAATGGCGAGTGGGCCGGCAAGATGCACGACGACCTGCTCGATGCGGTGCAATGGGCGGTCAAGCAAGGGGTCACCAAACCCGAGGATGTCGCCATCATGGGCGGCAGCTACGGCGGCTATGCCACGCTGGTCGGCATGACCTTTACCCCGGACGCCTTCAAATGCGGCGTGGATATCGTGGGCCCGGCCAATCTCAACACCTTGCTCGGCACCGTGCCGCCGTACTGGGCCAGCTTCTACAAGCAGCTGACCCGGCGCATGGGCGACCCCGCCACCGAAGCCGGCAAGCAGTGGCTGACCGACCGTTCTCCGCTGACCCATGTCGACAAGATCAGCAAGCCGCTGTTGATCGGCCAGGGCGCCAACGACCCGCGCGTCAAACAGGCCGAAAGCGACCAGATCGTCAACGCGATGAAGGCCAAGAACATTCCGGTCACCTATGTGCTGTTCCCCGACGAAGGCCACGGCTTCCGCCGCCCGGAAAACAGCAAGGCCTTCAACGCAGTGACCGAAAGCTTCCTGAGCCAATGCCTGGGCGGCCGCGTGCAACCGATCGGTGCGGATCTGGAAGGCTCCAGCATCACCGTCCCGGAAGGCGCGGACAAGATCAACGGCCTGAGCGAGGCCTTGAAGACGCATACGCAGGCGATTCGGAAGTAAGCCTGCGCGGCACTTGCTTTAGCCGGGACACGAAGGCCGACGGCACTCTGCCGTCAGCCTTCGCAGGTGCTACGCAAAACCGGAGCGCTGCTCGGATTGTCAGCAAGCGGCGCCAGATACCGGCGGGCAAACCGGGTGTATCAAGGGCAGCTACCAATACGTCAACGGCACACGCTCGGACATAGCGAGAAAGCGAGCAGACTGGCCTCACGCGATTGTCCGATACGTCTCAAGTCGCTGCGGACCAAATCGCACCCATAGGATCCAGCTCTGCCGTCACCATGGTCGTGGCGCGCCAGCCAAAGCCGCATACGGCGAGAACGCCTTCCGAAGTCGGGTCCAACCCAAGCGCGCGCTCGAGATGTTTTTCGTTCACCGCACCGGTGATAAACGCCCCCAAACCGAGGTCGGTTGCCGCCAGATACAGCGTCTGCGACAAGTGCCCGGCTTCCAACGCAACCACGCGATACCCTTTGGCATGCTGTCTGTATTTCCAGAAGGTTCGATCAAAGCGCGGCACCAAGGCAACCAGCACATGCGCGTCTGCGAACCAGTGTTGCTGTCCTACAGCCTGCATGACGAAGTCATCGGAGCACTCAAGACCTGACATACGCTCTAAGGCGTGACTATCTGCACGATAGTGGTAGACGCCAGATTCCAGATCTTGGACGTTCCTCACCAAAATGTAGGCCTCGATAGGATGCAAGCCACCACCGGAGGGCACATTCTTTTTAAGAAAAACCAGGTCATCGCCCACCTTTACCTTGGCATGAGCAGCGAACACCCGCTGCAACATGTGGGCGAACGTCGGTAGAGGAACGGGCCTGCTCTGATCGAAATTACGACAAGTGACACGCCGTCCCAGCAGGTCATCGAAATCGTTTGCGACCATCGGCGGCAGGCCGATGAGTGTTCGATGGTCATTTGCCGGCAACACTTCCGGGGGCGCAGGCCCCAAGACACGCCGCATTGCAACCGCTGTATCGGTGCCAGAATCCCGGGTGTTCTTGACCGCATCTACCCCATCCCATCGCGTAAATGCGTGCAGCACCGCGGCAAGCGGATGCCAGTGCGAGGCCCTCAGACGCGAATCGGCTTGAGCGAACCTACTGCCTTGCGTTTGCTCCTCCAGCACCAGGCCCTGCGCGATCAAGCCGTCAAGCGCTTCACTGTCGTATGGCAAGCGAGTCCTCCAGTGCGAGGGACTAAGCTCACCCAGCAACGCCCGCTGAGTTTCTGACACGGCCACCGGGGCATCGAGATGCGGCGCGAGCGCAAACCACTGCATCGAATGGTCCAGCCCATTGCCGCCTCGTAGAAGACTGTCCAATGTGTAAGACACGGTCTCACGCGGCTCCAGCACGACAATTGCGCAACGCTTGACCAGCATCATCTTCTCCAGCGATCTGAGGTAACCGTGTGCAGATATTTCTGCTCCAGGGATAACGCCCCACCGCTGCCTAACTTGAGCCAATGCGTGATACCGCTCAAGCCAGCCCTCTTAGAGCCGCTATGTGTTACTTCATCCCACTGAAGTTCCAGCGATGCCAATACTGAAGCTTGAACCTGCTGTTGCAAGCAACCTGATCGATCTACTGTCTACCGACGATGCCTTTCGTGCATTATTCGTCTCAGACACGTTAGGGAAACTCTGAACAATCCATCGTGATCTGCCACAATCGATCAACGACCCGAGTAGACGATTTCGATGCAGCTGACCTTCGGCGACGCGGAGTACAACGGCAAGCGCAAGCGGACGCGGCGTGAGGTGTTCTTGGCCGAGATGGACCAGGTCGTGCCGTGGAAGGACCTGCTGGCGCTGATCGAGCCGCACTACCCGAAGTCGGGGCAGCCGGGGCGACAGCCGTATCGGCTGGAGACCATGCTGCGCATCCACTTTTTGCAGCAGTGGTATGCACTGAGCGATCCATCGGCGGAAGAAGCGCTGTACGACACGGTGTCGATGCGCCGTTTCGCCAAGATCGGCGGGCTGGATGAGGTGCCGGACGAGACGACGATTCTCAACTTCCGCCATCTGTTGGAGCAGCACGATTTGGCGCGCAAGCTGTTCAATCGGGTCAACGCGCACCTGTCGCGCAAGGGGCAGAGCTTGCGCGGCGGGACGATCGTGGACGCCACGATCATCGCTGCGCCCAGCTCGACCAAGAACAAGGATGGCGAGCGCGATCCGGAGATGCACCAAACCAAGAAGGGCAACCAGTACTACTTCGGGATGAAGGCGCACATCGGGGTGGACGATGACTCCGGGCTGGTGCACCACGTGGAGTGCACGGCGGCCAACGTGGCCGATATCACACAAGCGCACAAGCTGCTGCACGGCAAGGAGGACACGCTGTGCGCGGACAGCGGCTACACCGGGCTTGAGAAACGCGAGGAGATGAAGCGCAAGCGCAAACTGCGCTACCTGATCGCGGAGAAGCCCTCGAAGCTGAAGCAGATTAAGAACAAGCGCGAACTGAAGTTGGCCAAGCGCTGGGAGCACACAAAAGCCAGCCTGCGTGCAAAGGTGGAACACCCGTTTCGGGTGATCAAGCGCCAGTTTGGCTACGTCAAGGTGCGCTATCGCGGTTTGGCGAAGAACACCGCACAGATGCTGATGCTGTTTGCGCTGTCGAATCTGTGGCTGAAGCGCAAAGAGTTCATTACCGCCGCGGGGTAGGTGCGCCCGTAATCGGGACGATACCCCGAAAAAGCGCCAAAAACGGCGAAAAACCGAGGATCTGAGCGCGGTCACCGCGACCGATATGGCTTACCACATCCTCCGATCGCGTTGTTCAGACCTTCCTTAAACTTTTCTTCCCTTCCAGCCATCTCTTACCAGCAGCGTGGCCGTGCTCTTTTCCAATTTTTTTTAGATACTTTATAGCGCTCCAGAATTTTTCATTCATCTGAAATGTAACAAGACGCAACCCCTTCTCGTCCTTGTGTTCAGCTGTGTAGTATTCTGAATGATTAGGATTTCCAAAGCTTATATCTATGCCAAACCTGTCGCCCATGCCACCAAATGTAACTATGCGATTAGTACTTGAGTTAACTCTTATTTTGTATGAAAATGCTCTCTCAACACGATAAGCCATAACCATTTCACAACCCCTCACGCGTTATAGTAGAAATTCAACAAAATATTCATTGCAACAATCAAATCACACTTGAAAGTAAATTTCTTCCACTTGTAGTAGCTTTCACTTGCTGGACCGGCTTTCCAGATATCACCCGTGTTAGAAATTTCCGACTAATCTCCGGCAACATAGAGTTCGTCAAAATCGCATCAATCATCCGCCCGCCTGATTCGCTTTCGGTACACCGGCTCACCACCAGCTCAACAACTGAATCGTCGTACTCGAACGGAATCCTGTAGCGCTCCTCGATCCGCTGCTTGATGCGGTTCAACTGCAGCCGCACGATCTGCCCGAGCATGGCGTTACTGAGCGGGTAATACGGAATCGCCACCAATCGTCCAAGCAATGCCGGCGGAAACACCTTCAACAATGGCTCGCGGATCGCCTTGGCCATGGCTTCCGGATCCGGCATCAATTCCGGGTCCTTGCACAGGCTGGCGATGAGGTCGGTGCCGGCGTTGCTGGTGAGGATGATCAAGGTATTGCGGAAGTCGATGCGGCGGCCTTCGCCGTCTTCCATCCAGCCCTTGTCGAACACCTGGAAGAACAGTTCGTGGACGTCGGGGTGGGCCTTTTCCACTTCGTCCAGCAGCACCACCGAATAGGGCTTGCGTCGCACCGCTTCAGTGAGCACGCCGCCTTCGCCGTAGCCGACATAGCCCGGGGGTGCGCCCTTGAGCGAGGAGACGGTGTGGGCCTCCTGGTATTCGCTCATGTTGATGGTGATCAGGTTCTGTTCGCCGCCGTACAAGGTTTCCGCCAGTGCGAGTGCGGTTTCGGTCTTGCCGACGCCGGAGGTGCCGGCGAGCAGGAACACGCCGATCGGTTTGTCCGGGTTGTCCAGGCCGGCGCGGCTGGTCTGGATGCGCTTGGCGATCATCTCCATGGCGTGGTCCTGGCCGATCACGCGCTTGGCCAGTAGCTCGGGCAGGCGCAGGACGGTGTCGATCTCGTTGCGCGCCATGCGCCCGACCGGGATGCCGGTCCAGTCGGCGACCACGGCGGCCACCGCCTGGTAGTCGACCGTGGGCAGGATCAAGGGCGATTCGCCTTGCAAGGCGGCTAGTTCGGCCTGCACCAGCTGCAGGCGTGCGAGCAGCGTGTCGCGATCCACGCGTATTGGCGCTTCGAGTACGGCAGTGTCGCCAGACGCTGCCTGTGCGACAGCGGCATCGGCATCGGTGTCAGCCTCGGCCTCTGCTTCCAACGCACTACCGGTGCCTTCCACCGGCGCATTGCTGCTGCGCAGTCGTGCGCGCAGCGACAGCAGCTCGTCGACCAACGCCTTTTCGGCACCCCAGCGTTGCTCCAGATCACGTAGGCGGCCGTGCTCGCTTTCCAGCAGGCCGGCACAGGTAGCAGCACGCTCCTCCACCACGATGCCAATCGCACGCTCGCGTTCGATGATGGCGTGCTCGGTGTCCAGCGCTTCGATGCGGCGGCGGCTGTCGTCCACCTCGGCCGGCGTGGCGTGCAAGCTGACCGCGACGCGCGCGCAGGCGGTGTCGAGCAGGCTCACCGATTTGTCCGGCAGCTGGCGCGCGGGGATATAGCGGTGGCTGAGCTTGACGGCCGCTTCCAGCGCTTCGTCCAGGATCTGCACGCGGTGGTGTTGTTCCATCGTCGAGGCGACGCCGCGCATCATGCGCACCGCCTTGGCTTCGTCCGGCTCGTCCACCTGCACGGCCTGGAAGCGCCTGGTCAGTGCAGGATCTTTCTCGATGTACTTCTTGTACTCGGCAAAGGTGGTCGCGCCCACGGTGCGCAGCGTGCCGCGTGCCAGCGCCGGCTTGAGCAGGTTGGCGGCATCGCCGGTACCGGCCGCGCCACCGGCGCCGACCAGGGTGTGGGTTTCATCCACGAACAGGATGATGGGCTTGGGGCTGGCCTGCACTTCGTCGATCACCGCGCGCAGGCGCTGTTCGAACTCGCCCTTCATGCTGGCGCCTGCCTGCAACAGGCCCACGTCCAGCGTGCGCAGTTGCACGTCCTTCAATGCAGGCGGCACATCGCCACGGGCGATGCGCTGGGCGAAGCCTTCCACCACCGCGGTCTTGCCGACACCGGCCTCGCCGACCAGGATCGGGTTGTTCTGGCGGCGGCGCATCAGGATACCGACCACCTGGCGAATCTCGTCGTCGCGGCCGATGATCGGATCGAGCTTGCCCTCGCGCGCTTGTGCGGTGAGGTCGGTGGTGAATTTCTTCAGCGCTTCCTGCTTGCCCATCGCGGCCGGGGCGATGGCGCCGCTGGCCTCGCCCGGTGCAGCGGACTGACCCAGCGAAAATCCATCGCTGGGCAGCAGGCCGCCTTCCGGCGAGCCGGCGACGATCTGCGCGAAGTGCTCGTCCAACACTGCAGGCTTGAGCTTGTCGAACTCCTTGGAGATCGCCAGCAATGCATTACGCAAGCCACGTTCGCTGAGCATGCCGACCACCAGGTAGCCGGTGCGCACCTGCGCCTCCCCGAAGCTGAGCGAGGCATACACCCAGCCGCGCTCGACCGCTTCTTCGACATTGGCCGACAGGTCGGTGACGGCGGTGGAGCCGCGCGGCAGACCATCCAGTGCGGCGGTGACATCGCGCGCCAGCGTGGAGGGGTTGAGCTGGAAGTGTTTGATGATGCGGTGCAGGTCCGAGTCCTGCAGCTGCAGCAACTGATGCAGCCAGTGCACCAGCTCCACGTAGGGGTTACCGCGCAGCTTGCAGAAGACGGTGGCGCTTTCGATACCGCGATAGGCCAGCGGGTTGAGCTTGCCGAACAGGGCACTGCGGGAGATCTCGGCCATGATGCGTCCTTCGAAGTCGGTACGTTGCGTGTGAGCGAAAGGGAGAGCGGTGCGCGTCAGCCCGATGGGCGCAGCAGCACCTCGTCGGCGTCGGCGATGCTCCAGGCGCGGCGGCCCAGCCAGGTGTCCAGGCCCAGCCGGCTATTGCGCGCCAGCTGCGGGGTGGGAACCTCGTCGGCCTTGAGCAACAGCTGCAGTTCCCAGCCGAATTCGTCGCCCAGATAGCTGCGTACTGCGGCGGTGAGCTGCCTGAGCGCCTGGCCTCCCGGAAGGAAGCGTTGAAACACCAGGCGGGGCAGCGGCCCCAGACAGATGCGCACCCGTTGCTGGGCGCCTCGCACGTGTGCGCCCACCACGCTGTCCACGCCCAGCTGCGCGTTGCGCGGGCCCAGACCAAGTTGCAAGTGCGCATCGGCCGGCAGGCGCATCCATTCGGCGATGAATTCCTGCACCTGCACCGGCCATTCGAACACCTGCTGCAGCAGTGCACGCAAGCCTTCCGGCGTACGCGTGGCGGTGCCAAGACGGCCGGCGTAGTAACGACGTGCGTCGTCCGGCAAGGCGTCGCGGTCGCGCAGATGCGGGCTGGCAATACCAACCAATGCATCCAGCCAGGCACGGAACTGGTCGCTCGCCGGCCGCTCGGCCTGCACGCTGGGCTGTGCCTGCGCCCAAGCGCGGTAGAACAGGCTCAGCATGCGGTGATGGAACACATCGGCAAACGCGGCGAAGGCGCCGTCCTTGGTTTGCTGCGCCCGTTCGATGGCGTATTCGGTCAGGTGCAATGGCAATGGCGCATTCGGCCCAAACAGGCCTAGAAATAGACCGTACAGCGCGGCAGGCTGATCGTGCGTTGCCGGTGTGTAGCGATCGAGCGCACGTGGCGCGAAAGCCAGTGACGGCGCATGCCGCAGCCGCAGCACATCGTCGCTGGCGCGCGCCGATTCGCCCAGGCGCGGCTGCAGCGGATGGCAGCGCTCGATCGCGCGCAGAGCCGCGAACGGAGTGAAATCCTGTGGCCGGGTCTGCAGCGCTTGCGCCAGCGCAGCAGCCGCGGCGCTCACAGGCGCGGGCGCGTGCCGGGCTGGGCTGGCCATCGGGCCACCTCGTTACGTTCGGTGGTACGCAGCACGGTCTCGGTAAACGAATTCACCGAGACATAGCGCGCAAAGAAGTGCCGCAGCACCGAAGCCAGCAGGAACGCGCCGGTGCCTTCGAAGGCGGCATCCTCGCAGGTGAGCGTGATCTCCAGGCCGCGGCCGAAGGTGATCGGGCCAGGCACCGGGATGCGCCGCACGATCGGTGTGCCGCTCACCTGCTTGACGCCTTCGATCTGCCGCTGCGCGGATGCATCGAACGGGTCGCAGTACAAGGTGAGGATCTCGCGTAGCGCAGCGGCGCCGTCGGCGCCGTCTTCGAACAGCGACAGATAATTGAGCTGCAATTGACTGAGCAGGCGCCACGCGGTCTGCCCATCCGACAGTGCCGGGCGCGGCTTGGTTGGTCCGGCCACGCAACGCACGCTCTGTACCGGCACGCCATTGTCCATGGTGAAATCGGTGGCGCCCTTGCCTACCGGCATATGCAGCGGCAGATCGCGGTTGCTGCACCACAGTTGCAGCCCAAGCTGACGCAGGCGCGTGCTGCGTGCCTGATCGTCGGCATCGACCAGGCTGACGAACACTTCGCTGCCCACATAGCTCGACCGCGCGCCATCACGGCGCTGCCGTGCCGACAGCATGCGCGGCTCGCGGCGCATGCTGTAGAACGCGCCATGCCGCGCATGCCAGGTGCGAGCGTCGCCCCCGTAGAACGGGGTGAAGCGTTGCTCCGGCTCCTGACGATCGCCGAAGCCTTCCACCTCGCCCAGGTGATGGATCTCGAAATCCATCGGCCGGGTACGGTCGGCCAGCACGTGGTATTCGTGCAGGCCGGCTTGCAGATGGATGCGATCGGCACGCCGCGGGAACAGGTTGATCGCCGGCGTGCAGAACAATTTGAAATGCTCGGCGCCCACTGCCGCAGCCAGGCTGGGCAGGCTGCGTTGCAGCAACACCACCACCTCGAAGCTGCTGCCCTGCAACCGCCGCAATGGCGCGCGCAGTCCAGTGAGTTCTGCGAACAGAAAGCGCTCCGGACAGGCGAAATATTCCTGCAGCAAGCGGTAACCACTGAACGAGCGGCCGTCGTAGGGAATCAATGCATCGTCGTCGGCAAAGCCGCGCATCTGCACGGCATCGGCGCTCAACGTCATCTCCAGCGTGCCACCGCCGGCACCGCTGCCACGCACCACCACCGCAGTGGTATCGGCATGCAGCTGTTCGTACAACCGCTTGGGCAAGCCATCGGCGCCGGCCAGAAACAGCGGCAGCCGATCCAGCGCCAGCGCGTGCGTCTGCGCACCACCCACCAGCTCGAAGCGCAGACGCACGCCGGCACGCACCACGCGCCCGGGCGGCAAGGCGATGCCGGCAGCGGCCAATGCGGCTGGCGATTCCAGATACTTGGCCTCGGCCAGCTGCAATGGCCACAAGGTCACCGCATGCGCGGTGCGGAAGTCGCAGGCGGTACGTTCGCCGGCGCCGATCAGGCTGCGCAACGCGCTTTGTCGCGGCACGGCCACGCCTGCTGCCAGCCCGCTGTCTTTCAGGTCCGGCTGCAACTGCACCACCGCCATCGAAGGCAGCGGTGCCAGATAATGCGGGTAGACCATCTCCAGCAGGTGCTGGGTGAACACCGGGTACTGCGCGTCCAGCTTGAGTTGCACGCGCGCAGCCAGGAATGCGAAGCCTTCCAGCAGCCGCTCGACGTACGGGTCGGCGCATTCGAATGCATCCAGGCCGAGCCGGCCGGCGATCTTGGGATACTCGCGCGCAAACTCCGCGCCCATGTCGCGCACGTGCTGCAACTCGCGGGTGTAGTACGGCAGCAGGCGCGGGTCCATGAGGTCAGCCGTGCCCTTCGACGATATCGAGCCGGCCGGTTTCCAGGTCCAGCGCGGTCTTCAGGTACAGGTTCAACGGCAACGGCTGCGCCCACATCTCCGATTCGATGGTGAACAACAGCGAGCGCCGGTCCATGCGCGCAGCATCGGCATGCACGCTGACGCGCAGCGTCTCGGGAATCAGGCGCGGTTCGAACGCCAGAATCGCCTCGCGAATGCGTTGTTGCAGCGCGGCCGCATCGATACCGGTCACTGCAACACCGGCCAGATCCGGGATGCCGTAATTCAGCACCGAACTGCGTACCTGCGGGTGCGCTTCCAGCGGGCGGCTGGTTTCCAGATTCACGGCATTGAGCAACCACGACAGATCGCGAATCACGCACTCGCGCAGGCGCGTGGCCGAAATCACGCGCTGCTCGCGGCTCTCTTCGCGTTGGCTGGGCGCGACATCGGTGAGCCGGTCCAGCAGCGAGGGCTGCAGGCGTTCGGTGGTGGTGAGTTCGGCCATGGCGTGTCAGCCCGCGTCGAATTGCACATCGCGCACATCGAGCAGCGCGATCTCGCGCAACTCGGTGCTCCACATGCGCTGGCCCAGGCCGATCTCGCCCTGCGCGCCATGCGTCCATTCGGTGCGGCGCGCCAATTGCAGCTCGCCGGCATCCAGATGCTCGCTGCCGGGATACCGCACCGGCAGGTAGCCGAAGGCCTGGCCACCGTTGCGCCATAGCACGCTCACCGGCGCCCACACGGTGTCGCGCAGATCCCGCGGCGCTTGCATGCGCAACTGCTGGATGTGGCTGAGCGGTGCCCAGGCGTAGCCGCTGTCGAGCATGAGTTCGATGCAGGGCCCGAAACGGGTGTCTGCATCTGCGAGCCACTGGAAGCGTTCGCCATCGAGCACGCCGGCACTGGCCGGTGCCAACGCGAACGCCTGCGCCCGCAACGCCGCGGCCTGTTCGCCATGCCCTTGCGCCGATAGTTGCAGCGCGTGTAGATGCATCGCCAACCATTCGGCCGGCTCACCGATCACATGCGGCAATCGCGCGCCGGCAAACACCTCAGCGCGCGTCTGTTCGCCCTGCAGCACTGCAAGGTACGTCTGCGCCAAGGGCTGCGTGGCGGCATCCAGCTCAGCGCAGGCGCGCAGCTGATCTGCGGCGCGCGACCACTGGCCGAGTACGGCCAGCAACTGAAACAGGAACACGCGCTGCGCTGCGTCGGCCGGTTGCCGGCGCACCTGCTGGATCAGTTGCTGCAACGCCTGCGCCGGCTCGCCTTGGGCAAGCAGGGTCTGTGCGGTGGCATCCATCGCGCGGTTCCTTATCGAAGAAGGTGGCAGTGCCGTGCGCGGCACCGCCAGTCATTGCATTGCCGCCATCGGAGGCAGCCAACGTCACAGCGTCAACTTCCGATGGGCGGCGCAGAGCGAGCGATGTACACGCATGTCGTGCCGCACCGCGTCGCCAAACGCACCTGCGTGGCGAAGGCGTTGTGGTGGCCTGCGCCCGCGTCAGGCCTTGGCCACACCCTGAATGTCGTAGGTGAATTCCTTCGCCCCGCCCTGCGCGGTGCCCTTGTCGTCCTGCGGCTGGAAGCCGTACTTGAACTTGCCGAAGTGCAGCGTCACGTTTTCGGTCAGGCGGTCTTCGCCACCGGAGCCGCCGGTCGACAGCGAGGTAATCAGCACGCCTTCGCTCAATTCCAGGGTGAGAAAGTCGCTTTGCTCGCCGGTGGCGTTGGTGACGTACAGCCAGGCGTTTTCCACCCGTGCACCGGTGCACACTGCATCCAGCAGCGCGTTGGAGCAGCCGTCCACGTACTTGGTGATGGAGATGTCCTGGATATGCGCCTTGCCGCCGCTGGCCGAGCCGCCACCGGTGTGCAGGTCGCCGGAATTGCTCGCGCCCCACGACCAGGCCAGGATCGGAATCTCGCCCTTGTGCTTCTTGTGGTTGGACGCGCCTTCGATCTTGACCTTGCCGCTGCCGAACTTGATATGCATGTCGAACGCCATGGAACTGCTCCTTCAATGAGAGTGACAACACGAGATGGCGCGACGCGCAGTGGCGTCGTGCGTGACGCGAATGCGTCGGATCAGGCCTTGGCGGCCGAGGGAAGGCGCGAGACCAGCCGCAACGACACGGTCAGGCCCTCCAGCTGGTAATGCGGCTTGAGGAAGAACTTGGAGCTGTAGTAGCCCGGCGCGCCTTCCACTTCTTCCACCACCACTTCGGCGGCAGCCAACGGCTTGCGCGCCTTGGTTTCTTCGCTGGAGTTGGACGGGTCGCCGTCGATGTACTGCGTCACCCAGCGCGTCAGCCAGCTCTGCATCTGTTCGCGATCGGAGAACGAACCGATCTTGTCGCGCACGATGCACTTGAGGTAATGCGCAAAGCGGCAGCACGCGAACATGTACGGCAGGCGCGCACCCAACGCTGCATTGGCGGTGGCGTCCGGGTCGTCGTATTCATCGGGCTTGTTGAGCGACTGCGCGCTGATGAAGGCGGCCATGTCCGAATTCTTGCGATGTACCAGCGGCATCAGGCCCATCTTGTCCAGCTCGGCCGAGCGGCGGTCGGTGATCGCCACTTCGGTCGGGCACTTCATGTCCACGCCACCGTCGTCGGTAGGAAAGGTATGCGTGGGCAAGCCTTCCACTGCGCCGCCAGACTCGATACCGCGAATGCGCGAGCAACAGCCGTACTGCTTGAACGAGCGATTGATGTTCACCGCCATCGCGTAGGCCGCGTTCTGCCAGGTGTACTTGTTGGAATCGGCGCCGGCGGTGTCTTCTTCGAAATCGAATTCTTCCACCGGGCTGGTGGCCGCGCCGTACGGCAGGCGCGAGAGCGTGCGCGGCATGGCCAGGCCGATGTACTTGGAATCTTCCGATTCGCGCAGCGAGCGCCATGCGGCGTAATCGGGCGTGGAGAAGATCTTCGCCAGATCGCGCGGGTTGGAGAGCTCGCTCCAGTTGTCCATGCCCATCAACTTGGGCGCGGCGGCGGCAATGAACGGTGCATGTGCGGCGGCGGCTACCTGCGCAATGCCGTTGAGCAGTTCCACATCCGGCGGGCTCTGGTCGAAGTAGTAATCGCCGACCAGGCAGCCATACGGCTCGCCACCGAGCTGGCCGTATTCCTGCTCGTAGACCTTCTTGAAGATCGGACTCTGATCCCAGGCGGTGCCCTTGTAGCGCTTGAGCACCTTGCCCAGTTCCTTCTTGCTGATGTTCAGCACGCGGATCTTGAGCTGCTGGTCGGTCTCGGTGTTGTTGACCAGATAATGCAGGCCGCGCCAAGCACCTTCGAGCTGCTGCAGATCGGCGTGATGCAGGATCTGGTTGAGCTGCTCGGTGAGTGCGCGGTCGATCTCGGCGATGTAGGCCTTGATGGTCTGCGACACGTCTTCGCTGACCACATCGCTGCGGTTGAGCACCTGCTCGGCGA
Source organism: Xanthomonas sp. NCPPB 3569 (assembly GCF_041475645.2). NCBI lineage: Bacteria > Pseudomonadati > Pseudomonadota > Gammaproteobacteria > Lysobacterales > Lysobacteraceae > Xanthomonas > Xanthomonas sp. NCPPB 3569. The sequence goes on along the minus strand of NZ_CM192969.1, from coordinate 400,203 downwards.
GCGTGCGCACCGCCGATTCCACTTCTTCCTTGGCGCGCTCGCTCTTGGGGCGGAACTCGCGGTTGAGCAGCGCGGCAAAGTCGCCCTGCTCGGTTGTTTCGGTGCCACTGGTGGCCAATGCGGCTTCGGTCGCGGACATGGCGTTACGCTCCTTCCGGTTCGGAGGCAGGCTTGGCGGCCGACACCAGCGACTGCAGCAACGCCGGGTCGCGGATGGCGTTGGCAATCAGCTGCTCTGCACCGGCCTTGCCATCCATGTAGGTGTCCAGGTTGGCCAGCTGCGTGCGCGCTTCCAGCAACTTGGCCAGCGGCGCAACCTTGCGCGCGATGGCAGCCGGCGAAAAGTCGTCCATGCTTTCGAAGGTGATATCCACCGCCAGCTCGCCTTCGCCGGTGAGCGTGTTGGGCACCTTGAATTGCGCACGCGGACGCATCGACTGCAGCCGGCTGTCGAAGTTGTCGACATCGATCTCCAATGCCTTGCGCTCGTCCAGCGAAGGCAGTTCGCCGGCATTGGCGCCGGACAGATCCGACATCACGCCCATCACGAATGGAATCTGTACCTTCTTCTGCGCACCGTAGACCTCCACGTCGTATTCGATCTGCACTCGTGGCGCCCGATTGCGGGCAATGAACTTCTGACTGCTGGCCATGCCTGATCTCCGATTGAGCTTGCCCGTTGCGCCGGCGTGCAGGGCACGTGCGCCGCCATGTGGCTTGGATGTCGCCGGCCCGGCGGTATGCCTGCGGCCTGCGTGCGACGCCGCTGCCGTGGGCTAGCCCACGACCGCCACGCACCACCCGGACCGAAGCGGCAGGCCGTGCGATGACGCTTTCTCAGCGTTGCGGCGAGGATAGAAATGCGCCTGTGCGCTCACCCGACAAATCGTCTCAATCGCCGCGATCGGGCGCAGACGGGCACGGATGCGTGATCCAGCGCCGACTTTGTGAAAGAGGCGTGATGGGTTGGCACTGCTTTTCTCGGTTGACCAGGGGACAGGCCCCGGGGAGTGGGCCGCAGGCAGCATCCGCATGAGCAGCAGCAGTTATTACAGCGCCATCGTTGCGCACGTACCGCCGGCCGGCGAGGCACAAGCGCCGCTGATGATCGATCTGCTGGCCTATATCGAGCAGCACATCGGCGAGGCGGAATTGGGCACCGAGTCGTTGCAGCAAGCGTTCGCGTTATCGCGTGCATCGCTGTACCGCTTGTTTCAGTCGCGTGGCGGTGTGGCCAGCTATATCCGCGAGCAGCGGCTAAGCACAGCGCACCGCTACCTGCAGGCCTACCCGGAGTGCAGCCTGACCTGGTTGCTCTACGAAATGGGCTTTGCCTCCGAGCGGCAGTTTCAGCGCGCGTTTCAGCAGCGCTTCGGCATGCCGCCCATGCAGTGGCGTCGCCAGTGCCGCGCTGCGCCGCATCTTCCTGCGCCACGGCGTGGCCACTACATGCCGATGTGGCGCTTCATGCGCGAACTGAGCCAGCACGTACAACCCGAGCACGCATCCATCCGCGGCGGCGCGGCCACACCCACGCACGGCTCTCCGCTGGTGCATGCCGAAGCACTGCGCCGGCTCGCCCGGCCGGCCGCGCGCTTTGCGGCACAACTGGAGCCGATGGAGAGCGAAGCACGCTGAGTTGCGCAGGAGCGCACCCGGACGCGACGTGCATGACCTGGACGCCACATCGCGCCCAGGGCCGCACCTAGGTGCGGCAAGGCAATGGCATCGGCATCAACGAATCACCAGGACCGGAATCGCACTGTGGGTCAGCACTTCCACCGTCTGGCTGCCGAGCAGCATGCGCTGCATGCCGCGGCGGCCGTGCGAGGTCATGATGATCAGATCGCTGTTGCAGTCCTTGGCGGTCTGCACGATGCCCTCGGCGGCGAAGCGATCCAGCACATGCCGCGGCGTGGCCTTGATGTTGGCAGCGGCGGCCAGCTCCAACGCCGGGCGCAGGATCTTTTCAGCGGCCGCTTCGCGCTCGGTGCGATATTCCGGGCTGGCCTCATAGCCCACGCTCCAGCCCATTGCGTCGTACATGCCCATCGCCCATGGCTCGGACACGGTGACGATATCCACTTTCGCACCGGTTGCCTTGGCCAGCTCCAGGCCTTGGAACAAACCGCGATGCGAGAGCTCGGACGCATCGATGGCGATCAGGATTCGTTTGTACATGATGACCTCCCGGATGGACCGGCTGCGGCGCCGGCGACTTGAGATTGGCAGCACTCAGCGACGCAGACCTTGATACAGATCAATCTTGCACCTGGCGGACGGTCGCGCCTGAAGCGGCTCACCTGGCTGACGAGCGACCATCTCCATCGCGCCAGTAGCGTGCTCACAACTGGCCTGTTCGCGTGTGCGCTGCATTGCACACTGGCCGTGTCCGCCTGACGGCTGCGCGACAGCTTTTTGTAACGGTTCTTCTTCGTTGCCTTCAGTCGGTGGGCGCGTCATCGGCAGCACCCCGGGGTACGCGCACGCGTGCCGGATTGCCCACGGCGGTCGCACCGGCCGGCACATCGCGCGTGACCACCGCACCGGCACCGATCACCGCGTCGTCGCCGATGCTGACGCCCGGCAGGATGATTGCCCCGCCCCCGATCCACACATTGCGCCCGACGCGGATCGGCTGCCCGAATTCCAGCCCGCTGGCGCGTCCGGCCGCATCGCGCGGATGGTCGGCAGCGTAGAACTGCACGGCGGGCCCCACCTGCGTGCCTTCGCCGATATGCACCTGACAGATATCCAGAATCACGCAGTTGAAGTTGAGGAACACGCCCGCGCCCAGATGGATGTTGTAGCCGTAATCGCAATGAAATGGCGGCAGGATCACCGCACCGGCACCCACCTCGGCAAGCCGCTCGACCAACAATGCGTGCCGCTGTGCGGCTGGCTGCGCGCCAGTGGCGTTATAGCGTGCCATCCACGCCGCAGCCGCCGCCTGATCGGCCTGCAGTTGCGCATCGGTGGCGTTGTAGAGTTCGCCAGCCAGCATTTTCTGTTTTTCGGTCTGCATGCCGCCGCGTGCCTATGCAATGAACTGCCGACAGGGTGGCATGGATATCGCGCGGTATGCATCGAGCGATGCACCAATCGCCTTGGCTTGCCGGCTCGAAGTGGCTTACAGAACCTTGCAATCTGGCGATTGGCTAAGGAAGGTCTGAACAACGCGATCGGAGGATGTGGTAAGCCATATCGGTCGCGGTGACCGCGCTCAGATCCTCGGTTTTTCGCCGTTTTTGGCGCTTTTTCGGGGTATCGTCCCGATTACGGGCGCACCTACCCCGCGGCGGTAATGAACTCTTTGCGCTTCAGCCACAGATTCGACAGCGCACACAGCATCAGCATCTGTGCGGTGTTCTTCGCCAAACCGCGATAGCGCACCTTGACGTAGCCAAACTGGCGCTTGATCACCCGAAACGGGTGTTCCACCTTTGCACGCAGGCTGGCTTTTGTGTGCTCCCAGCGCTTGGCCAACTTCAGTTCGCGCTTGTTCTTAATCTGCTTCAGCTTCGAGGGCTTCTCCGCGATCAGGTAGCGCAGTTTGCGCTTGCGCTTCATCTCCTCGCGTTTCTCAAGCCCGGTGTAGCCGCTGTCCGCGCACAGCGTGTCCTCCTTGCCGTGCAGCAGCTTGTGCGCTTGTGTGATATCGGCCACGTTGGCCGCCGTGCACTCCACGTGGTGCACCAGCCCGGAGTCATCGTCCACCCCGATGTGCGCCTTCATCCCGAAGTAGTACTGGTTGCCCTTCTTGGTTTGGTGCATCTCCGGATCGCGCTCGCCATCCTTGTTCTTGGTCGAGCTGGGCGCAGCGATGATCGTGGCGTCCACGATCGTCCCGCCGCGCAAGCTCTGCCCCTTGCGCGACAGGTGCGCGTTGACCCGATTGAACAGCTTGCGCGCCAAATCGTGCTGCTCCAACAGATGGCGGAAGTTGAGAATCGTCGTCTCGTCCGGCACCTCATCCAGCCCGCCGATCTTGGCGAAACGGCGCATCGACACCGTGTCGTACAGCGCTTCTTCCGCCGATGGATCGCTCAGTGCATACCACTGCTGCAAAAAGTGGATGCGCAGCATGGTCTCCAGCCGATACGGCTGTCGCCCCGGCTGCCCCGACTTCGGGTAGTGCGGCTCGATCAGCGCCAGCAGGTCCTTCCACGGCACGACCTGGTCCATCTCGGCCAAGAACACCTCACGCCGCGTCCGCTTGCGCTTGCGCTTGCCGTTGTACTCCGCGTCGCCGAAGGTCAGCTGCATCGAAATCGTCTACTCGGGTCGTTGATCGATTGTGGCAGATCACGATGGATTGTTCAGAGTTTCCCTAAAGCGATTGGCGCATTCAGCACTGGAGTGGAAACCGCCCATGGAGAATTCGAGCATCGGCCTGGCGCGCGAGGTAGGTGTGTCGCCATTCCATTGCTTGCCGCATCCGTTGCAATGCCTTGGCGCCAGCATCGATACTCCTGACCGTGCCCTTGCGGCACGACCACGTTCAAGGACGACGTCATGACACGATGTGTAGCTGCCTGCGTTGCGTTATTGCTGTGGGCATGCGTCAGCACACCTGCCAACGCAACCTCCTCACTTTCGTTCGAGGGCGGCGGATACTGGATAGACTTCGAAATCGGTCACGTCACCCGACCAGTGATCGCCAGTCTTCGTTTCAATGCACCTGGCGACAGCAAGGGCGTGTTGTTGCGGGGCAATTTCCAGGTCAAGACGTTCGACACCAAACGCAGAATCCTCCGCCTGATTTACACAGGAGAAGACGCGCGCGTGCCGCCCTTTACCCTGGTCGTGCTCGCCAACAAGTCGACCCTGACCGTGAACGGCAAGCAGATCAACTCACGCTTCAGCTGGGAAATGTAGGCGCGCAACAGCGCAACAGCGAGAGGCTTCCGCCATCGATCAGCTGTCGAAGATGGTCATGCGATCTCGCTTGGCGCATGCGGTGCAGTAGCGGCCGGCCCCGCTTGCTGCATGCACAGTACAACCGCCCTACGCCCTCGCCTGCCAAAGAACACGCACGCGCAGGCGAGCGACCCCTGACTACACCACGGTCAGATTGGCGTAGGCCATCACCAGCCACTTGGCGCCGACCTCGTCGAACTGCACCTGCACGCGCGCATGCGCACCGGCGCCTTCGTAATCGACCACCACGCCGCCGCCGAACTTGGGGTGTTCGACGTTGGCGCCAAGCTTGATCGGCGCGGTCTCCACGATGCCATGGACCGGGCCGCCGCGCGCCGCGCCCAGCGATGCGGTGCGCGAAACCTGCACCTTCGGGCGCACTTCGTTGAGCAGGTCGCGCGGAATCTCGCGCAGGAAGCGCGAGGGCACGTTGTAGTTGTCCTGGCCGTGGATGCGGCGCGATTCGGCGTAGCACAGCACCAGCTTTTGCCGCGCGCGGGTGATGCCCACGTACGCCAGACGCCGTTCCTCTTCCAGCCGCCCACTCTCTTCCAACGAGCGCGCGCTCGGGAACAGGCCGTCTTCCAGACCGACCAGGAACACGATCGGAAATTCCAGGCCCTTGGCCGAATGCAGCGTCATCAGCTGCACGCCTTCTTCGCCAGCCTGCGCCTGGCCTTCGCCGGCCTCCAGCGAGGCATAGGCCAGGAAGGCGACCAGTTCGGTCATGCCCTGGCTGTCTTCGTCGTCGGGGCGGGTGAAGCGCGAGGCGACCGACACCAGTTCGTCCAGGTTCTCGGTACGCGATTCCGAATCCAGCCCGCCACGGCTTTCCTTGGCCCAATGCTCGCGCAGGCCCGAGCGCATCAGCACATGGTCGATGCGTTCGGCCAGTTCCATCTGCCCGGTTTCGGCATGCAGCTGGCCGATCAGGCTGAGGAAGGTGGCCAGCGCATTGCGTGCGCGTGCGGCCAGCGTGTTCTGCTGCGTACACAGCATCGCCGCTTCCCACAACGACAGCGCACTGGCACGTGCCAGCCGGCGCACCTCATCCAGCGTCCGGTCGCCAATGCCGCGCGTGGGCGTGTTGACCGCGCGTTCGAACGCAGCGTCGTCGCTGCGATTGGTCAGCAGGCGCAGGTAAGCCAACGCGTCCTTGATTTCGGCACGTTCGAAAAAGCGCATGCCGCCATACACACGGTACGGCAACTGCTCGGAAATCAGCGCCTCTTCCAGCGCGCGCGATTGCGCGTTGCTGCGGTAGAGCACCGCCACTTCGCCATAACTGCCGCCGTCGCGCACCCACTGCCGTGCACGCTCGACCACATAGCGCGCTTCGTCCACTTCGTTGTAGGCCGCATACAGATCGATCGGGTCGCCATCGCCGGAGTCGGTCCACAACTGTTTACCGATACGGTCCGGGTTGTGCGCGATCACTGCATTGGCAGCGCCCAGGATATTGGCGCTGGAGCGGTAGTTCTGCTCCAGCCGCACGGTCTGCGCGCCAGGGAAATCCTTCAGGAAACGCTGGACATTCTCGACCTTGGCACCGCGCCAGCCATAGATGGCCTGGTCGTCGTCGCCCACCACGAACACGTTGCCCGATTCGCCGGCCAGCACCCGTACGAAGGCGTACTGGATGGCGTTGGTGTCCTGGAACTCGTCCACCAGAATCTCGCGGAAGCGTGCGCGGTAATGCGCCAGCAATGCGGGCGTGTCGCGCAGCAACTCGTGCGCGCGCAGCAGCAACTCGGCGAAATCCAGCAGCCCGGAGCGGTCGCAGCGTTCCTGGTAGGCCGCATACACCTGCCGGCGCACCTCGGTCCAATCGTCGTTGGGCTCGGGCTGGATATGTTGCGGACGGCGGCCCTCGTCCTTCTGCTCGTTGATCCACCAGCTCAGTTGCTTGGGCGGATACTTGCTCTCGTCCAGCTCCAGCGCCTGTACCACGCGCTTGACCAACCGCAACTGGTCGTCGCTGTCCATGACCTGGAAACCTTCCGGCAGCCGCGCGTCCTGCCAATGCAGACGCAACAGGCGATGGGCCAGCCCGTGAAATGTACCGATCCACATCCCGCGGCTGCCATTGCGCAGCTGCAGGTCGGTGCGGTGACGCATTTCGCCGGCCGCCTTGTTGGTGAAGGTCACCGCGAAGATGCCGTGGTTGGGCACGCCCTGGACTTCGTTGAGCCAGGCGATGCGATGGATCAGCACGCGCGTCTTGCCGGAGCCGGCGCCGGCCAGCACGAGGTAATGCCCCGGCGGCGCGGAAACGGCCTCGCGCTGGGCGGGGTTTAAATGATCGAGCAAATGAGAGACATCCACCGGCGCATTTTACCGGTTGTGGCGTCGCTGCGGCTGAGATTGCGATGAAGCGGTTGGGATTGCTGCCTCTCATCCGCCCTTCGGGCACCTTCCCCCCCGCAGGCGGGGGAAGGCAGGATAGTGGTTGCTCTGCCGCCTGCCAGAGAAGGCCGACGCTGATTGCTCTGCCGCTCGCCAGAGAAGGCGCGACGCTGCTTGCTTTCCAGCCTGCAAGAGCGCAGACGGATGCTCGCCGTGGCAGAGCCCCTCTCCCGCCTGCGGGAGAGGGGTTGGGGTGAGGGCAAGAGGCGCAGCCGACGCATTGCGGGTCATCCGAGGCTTTGCTCGCCCCCTCATCGGTGCTATGCGTCACCTTTGCCCATCGAAGAGGCCAGCGTCAAGGACGGAGACGGCAGCCAAGCTACATTTCCAATCTCCACACGCCTATCAGCGCTCCAGCAGCAACACCACATCCCGCGCAATCGCCGCGGCCTGCTCGCGCAACTCCGGTACCGCCAGGCTTTCCCACAGCGTGCCGATGCGCAGGCTGCCGATCACCCGCAACTGCGGCTGCATCCGTCCATCGGCATCGATCAGGCTGCCATCGGGGCCGGTGTCCACGCCGATCCCGTGTGGACCGGCCACTGCGATGCCCTGTCCCAGCAATTGCTGCAGCAGCCGGTTGCCCATCGCCTGCACCCGCATTTCCACCCCGGTGGCATTGACCAGGGTCTGCACATCCAGCTGCAAGGCATGTCCGGCGCTGGCGGCTCCGGCACTCACGCGCACGCAAGCGCCCACCTCGAAGGCCACATCCAGCCGTGCGCGATGTACCTGCAGCTGACCGCGTGCCTGCATCGCCTGCAGCTGCGCATGCACCGTTGCGGCGATGCGATGCCGATGCACGTCCCAGTAGCGCACCACATGCCGCAGAAAACGGCGCTGGTCGGCAACCGACAGCGTCTGCCATAACGCCTGGCTCAACGGCCGGATGCGTTCCATCACGCTCTGCCATGGCAGGCCCTGCGCGGCGGCGATGCGCGCATGCTGGCGCAGTGTGCGCATGCGCGCGCGCAGCGGCATTGTCAGCAGCGGCTGCGGATCGAACAGCGCCACGCCGCCATGTGCCTGCGGCAGCGGCAGCAAGCCATGCCGCGACACCACATGCACGCTTGCCCGATGCGCCTGCGCTGCCAGCGTCACCACGGTATCGGCCATGCTCAAGCCCGAACCAACGATGCACACGGCCGCGTCCGGTGGCAGCGCTGCCACCGCCTCGGTCTCCCAGGCTTCGACACGCTGCGCGCGCGACAGCCCGGTGGCACCTCGCAGCGGCAGCGGTCGCAGCGCATTGCCCACTGCCAAGACCACCACGCTCGCCTGCAGCAGCTGTCCATCGTCCAGCTGCAACAGTGCGCCATCGGCATTGGGTTGCAGGGCCTGCACGCGTGCGCAGTGCACACGCAGCGTCGCCGGGCTGTGCGCACATGCCGCCTGCAGGCGGTCGCGCAAGTACGGGCCATAGTGCCGCCGCCCCACGAACTGCAGCGGCAACTGTGCATCGTCCAGTTCGGGGCAACAGGCGTTCGCGCGCAGGTAATCGACAAAGTCGTGGGGCAGCTGCGGCAGCGCACTCATGCGCGCAGCCGGCACATTGAGCAGGTGTTCGCTGCGCGCGGTGGAATACGCCACACCTTCGCCAAGCGCCGCATGCGGCTCGATCAGGACAATCTGCAATGGCGCTGCGGCCTGGCGCAGCAGCTGCAGCGCAACCAGCACACCGGACGCGCCGCCGCCGACAATGGCGATGACGGCATCGCCGGGATCACGCAGTGTATTCATGTCGACATTGTAGGCGATGCATCGGCCACACCCGCAGGCCGTCACCGGCAGTGGCTGTCTTCCACGGCATCGCAAGCGCGGTGTGTGCCAACGCCTCCCACACGCCCTGCCTGCCAAGCACTTACGATTGGCGGGTCAGCATCGGCACGCGCCATTGGGGAATCCCCAACATGTCCATCGCCCTGGTCAGGCCCATCCTCTACGTCCACGATGTGGCGGCAATCAAGGCGTTCTACCAGACCCATTTCGCGCTCGCCGTCACCGAGGAGATTGCCGACGCGTGGGTGGTGCTTGCAGCTGGCGGCATCGAGCTGGCGCTGCACCGGGTGGGCGACGCCTACCGACAGCGGCCATCGACGCCTGCGCCGTGCCCTGTCGCGGATGCGACACGCACGACCACCAAGCTGGTGTTCGCCATCGCCAGCGATCTGCCCGCACATCGCGCGCAGCTGCAACACGCGGGCGTGCATGTGGGCGAGCTCAAACGTTACCCCGGCTTTGCGTACCAGCTGTACGACGGCCGCGACCCGGAGGGCAACGTCTTCCAGGTCATGCGCCTGGATTGACCCAGGCGCCCTACATCAACGCATCGGCCAGCCGCGCAATGCCCTCGCGGCTGCGGCGCCAGGCCGGGCGGCGACGCCACTGTTCCAACGTTAATTGCCGCGCATTGGCCAGGTAATCCTGCTCGATCTCACGCAACCGCTGCACCACGCCGGTGTCATAGCAGAGCATGCCGATCTCGGCGTTGAGCGCGAACGAGCGGATATCCAGGTTGATCGAGCCCACCAGCGCGATGTCGTCATCCATGCTCAGGTGCTTGGCATGCAGAAAGTGCGGGCGATACAGCGCAATCTTCACCCCGCAACGCAGCAGCTCTTCGAAATAGGCCTCCTGCGCCCACGCGGCCAGGCGTTGGTTGTTGTGCTCGGACAGGATCAACTGCACATCCACTCCCGACACCGCAGCGATGCGCAAGGCGCTCAACAAGGCTTCGTCGGGTACGAAGTACGGCGTGACCAGCACCACCTTGCGCCGCGCCAGATGGATCACCGCATTGATCGCATCGCGCGCATTTTCGAACGGGTACGCCGGCCCGCTGGGCAGTAGTTGCGTGGCGATATTGGCTTCGCAGACCGGCGCATCGGGCCACACGTCCAGCCGCTCTCCGGTTTCGGTGAACCAGTCGCTGGCGAAGACCGCTTCCAGATGATTGACCACCGGCCCGCGCACGCGTGCCACCAATTCGCGATTGGGCACGCCATCAATGAAGCCGGCTTCGGCCAGGTTCTGCGACCCCACAAACGCCACCCGGTTGTCGAGCACCGCAATCTTGCGATGGTTGCGCAGATCCATGCGGCCACTGCGACGCCAGCGCAAACCGCCCGGCAATACTGCCAGCACCTGCACGCCGCCGGCCTGCAGGCGCTTGCGGTAGCGGCGCAGGCCACGCTTGGCGCCCACCGCGTCCAGCAGCACGCGGCAACGCACGCCGCGTGCGCTGGCGCGTTCCAGTGCCGCCACCACCGCTTCGCCCACCGCATCGTCGAACATCAGGTAATACAGCAGGTGCACGCGTTTGTCGGCCGCATCGATCGCCGCGATCAGGGCCTGCAACGACTGCGCGTAGTCGTCGAGCAATTCCACCGCGTTGCCCAGCGTGGGCATGAAATCGCCCTCGCGTTCGATCAGCGGCACCACTTCGGCACTGCTGGTGTCTGCCTGCGGCATCCAGCGCAAGGCGTGCAGGGGCAGTTGTTGTTCGCGAATCACCTGCGAAGCGGTGGCCTGCCGCTCCACCCGCAGCCGCGACAACCACGGGTGGCCGAACAGCAGATACAGCGGCAGGCCGACCACCGGTACGAAGCCGATCAGCAGCAGCCAGCTGCGCGCCGCGCCCGGCGTGGTGCGGGCGGGAATCCATAGCAGTGCTGCCAGGCGGATCGCCCAGTCCAGCGCCAGCAGCCAGGTGCCTGTGACCCAATCGGGCAGCATCAGTGGTCCGTTCTCATCAGGAATCCGATTCTGACTTGGCCGCGCGCAAACGCAACGGCGGTGGCGCACAGACAGGGGGGCAATAGCGAAACGGCCCGCCCTGCGCATCGGCCGGCTGCACGCGTTCGGCGCAGACCTGCCGCAACGTCTGCACGAAGGCCGACTGCATCCGGGTGGGATACCAGTCGGCGCGCGTGGTCATGCCGATCTGCCGGCGCAGCAGCGGCCCGGCGCTGCCGATCTCCTCGAGCAGGCCGGCGCGGCGCTCGAACAGAAACTGGTCGCGCGACATCAAGGTCAACCAGTCGCCTTCCAGCAGCAGGCCGCGCACGGTCAGCTCGGCGCCGCATTCGATGCGCACCGGCGGCGGCTCCAGCTGGTGGTCGCCGAACAGCTGCTCCCAGCGCGCGCGCACCGGCGTGCCAGCGGCAGCGATCACCCAGGGGTAATCGCGCAGTTGCGCAAACGCATAGCCCTGCCCGGCCAAGGGGTGGCCGCTACGCGCCACGATCACCGGTTCGTCGTCGAACAGCGGCTCCTGCAGCACATCGCGCACCGGCAACGGGTCGCGCAGCGCACCGATCAACAGATCCAGGCCGCCCTCGCGCAGCTGCGCCAGCAATTGGGCGTACGGGCCCTCGACCACCTGGACGCTGGCCCCCGGATGCGCACGCGCAAACCGCGCCAGCACCTGCGGCAACAGGATGGCGCGCGCCAGCGGCATCACCCCCAGGGTAAGGCGCCCGGCGTGCTGCGAACGCAATGCGGCCACCTCGTCCAACCCGGCACGCAACTCGGCCAGCGCCAGCCGCACCTGCCGCAACAGCCGCAGCGCCACCGGCGTGGGCTGCATGGTCTTGCCGCGGCGTACCGTCAGCGGCACTTCGATCACATCGGCCAGCGACTGCACCGCGCGGTAGATCGCCGGCTGCGAAACGCCAGCGCGTACTGCCGCCAACGCGTAACTGCCTGCCACATCCACCGCCACCAAGGCCTGCAGCTGGCCCAGCGACACCCGCCGCTCCAGCCCAGGGCGCGCGGGCAGGCGCAGCGCACGCCGCGCGACTCCGATCCCCCGGCCCAGATGCGCCAGCACCCGCTCGATACGCGGCACCAGCAACCCGGCAGCCTCGGTGGCCGACATGCCACCCGGGTGCCGGTCGAACAGGCGCACGCCCAGTTGCTGCTCCAATCGCGCCACGGCCTGGGTCAGCGCCGGTTGCGACAAATTCACCCGCGGCGCCGCCGCGCTGATGCTACCGGCCTGGTGCACCACGACCAGCGCGTACAGGTGACGCAGATTCGGTTCCGGGATCGGCTGCATGCTCTAACTATAAGCAAAACCAATATGCATACCTCAAATGAATCTTGAGGCGGTTGACTCTGCCCAGCCAGACTCGGCGCACTCTTAACGAGGATGGATGGATGAGCCAGGTCGTTACCCGGATCGAGCGCACGCCGCTGGCCATCGTCGACGGGCTGGCGCAGGCCGGCGTGGCCACCGTGCACGAAGCGCAGGCCCGCAGCGGCCTGCTGCACCATCGGCTACGTCCCATCTACGCCGGTTGCCGCATCGCCGGCACCGCGGTCACCGTGTCGATTCCGCCCGGCGACAACTGGATGATGCATGTGGCCATCGAGCAACTGCAGGCAGGCGATGTGCTGGTGGTCGCGCCGAACAGCGACTGTTGCGACGGCTACTTCGGCGACCTGCTGGCCACCTCGGCGCAGGCGCGCGGATGTCGCGGCCTGATCATCGATGCCGGCGTACGCGATGTGCGCGATCTCACCGCCATGCAATTCCCTGCGTGGAGCCGCGCCATCTGCGCGCAGGGCACCATCAAGGAGACGCTCGGTTCGGTCAACGTGCCGCTGGTGTGCGCCGGGCAACTGATCCAGCCCGGCGATGTGGTGGTGGCCGACGACGATGGCGTCTGCGTGGTGCCGCGTGCCAGCGCTGCCGATGTGCTGACCGAGGCGCAGGCGCGCGAGGCACGCGAGCTGCTCAAGCGCGAACGCCTGGCACGCGGCGAACTGGGCCTGGACATCTATGCGATGCGCGAACGCCTGGCCGCCAAAGGCCTGCGCTATGTCTGAGCGCGTGCGCGCCATGTGGATGCGCGGTGGCACCTCCAAGGGTGGATTCTTTCTGGCCGACGATCTGCCCGCCGACACCGCCGCGCGCGACGCGTTCTTACTGCGCGCCTACGGCTCGCCGGATGCGCGCCAGATCGACGGCATGGGCGGCGCCGACCCGCTGACCTCCAAGGTTGCCGTGGTGTCGCGCTCGGCGCGTGCCGATGCCGACGTGGACTATCTGTTCCTGCAGGTCGCGGTGGAACAGGCGCAGGTCAGCGATGCACAGAACTGCGGCAACATGCTGGCCGGGGTTGCCCCGTTCGCGCTGGAACGTGGCTTGCTCCCCACATGCAACGGCCAGACCCAGGTGCGCATCTTCATGCGCAACACCGGCACCTTGGCTACCGCCACCGTGCAGACGCCCGATGGCACGGTGCGTTACGACGGCGATGCCCGCATCGACGGCGTCCCCGGCACGGCCGCGCCGGTTGCGCTGGCATTCGCCGATATCGCCGGCTCTTCGTGCGGCGCGCTGCTGCCGAGCGGGCATGCGGTGGACACGCTCGAGGGCCTGCAGGTCACGCTGATCGACAACGGCATGCCGTGCGTGGTGCTGCGCGCCAGCGATGTCGGCATCAGCGGTTACGAAGAGCGCGCCACGCTCGACGCCGATGCTGCGCTCAGGGCGCGCCTGGAAACGCTGCGCCTGCAGGCAGGTCCGGTGATGCAGCTGGGCGACGTGCGCGACGCCACGGTGCCGAAAATGATGCTGGTCGCCGCACCGCGCGCCGGCGGCGCGATCAGCGTGCGCTCGTTCATCCCGCACCGCTGTCATGCCTCCATTGGCGTGCTGGGTGCGGTCACCGTCGCCACCGCCTGCCTGTTGCCCGGATCGCCCGCGCACGCGCTGGCGCAGGTGCCCGGCGGGCGTAGCCAGCGGCTGGACGTCGAACACCCCAGCGGTGCGAGCAGCTGCCTGATCGATCTCGATGCGCACGGCGCCGTGGTCGGTGCCGCGGTGCTCCGCACGGCGCGCAAATTGTTCGATGGTGAGCTGTATGGCTGAACGCTCCGCTGCATCGCCAAGCCGCCGCGGCCGCCATCGCAGCGGCGCGTGCGCGCGTGTGCCGCTCAAGCAGACCATCGACAGGCAGAGTGCCGTGACCCGTGCCCACCTGCACATCGGGACCACCATTGCCGTTGCGACCTGCAGCTTCCGTCCAACGGACCGTCCCACCTGGCGCCCAGGCAGTCGCTGGCGCGCCGCTTCCGCTGCAGCACGCACACCATCGCCATGATCATCGACTGCCACGGCCACTACACCACCGCACCCGCCGCGCACGATGCGTTCCGCAAGGCGCAGATTGCGCATTACACCGACGCAACGCTGCCGGCGCCGGTGTATCCGCATATCAGCGACGATGCGCTGCGCGAAAGTGTCGAGCTGCACCAACTGCGCCTGCTGCGCGAGCGCGGCGCCGACATGACGATTTTTTCGCCACGCGCCAGCACCATGGCACATCACATCGGCGACGAAGCGGTGAGCCAGGTGTGGACGCGCCACTGCAACGACCTGATCGCGCGCGTGGTACAGCTGTATCCGCACACCTTTATCGGCGTGTGCCAGCTGCCGCAATCGCCAGGCGTGCCGATCGCACACGCAATCGCCGAACTGGAACGCTGCGTCAACGAACTGGGTTTCGTCGGCTGCAATCTCAATCCCGACCCGTCCGGCGGGCACTGGAATGGCGTGCCGCTGACCGACCGCGCCTGGTACCCGTTCTTCGAGAAAATGGTGGAACTGGACGTGCCGGCGATGGTGCACGTCTCCGGCAGTTGCAATGCCAATTTCCATGCCACCGGCGCGCATTACCTCAATGCCGACACCACGGCCTTCATGCAGTTTCTCGAAGGCGATTTGTTCGCCGATTTTCCGCAATTGCGCTTCATCATTCCGCACGGCGGCGGCGCAGTGCCGTATCACTGGGGCCGTTTCCGCGGCCTGGCCGACATGCTGGGCAAGCCTGCGCTGTCCACGCATGTGATGCGCAATGTGTTCTTCGATACCTGCGTGTATCACCAGCCCGGGATCGACCTGTTGTTCGAGGTGATCGACATCGACAACATCCTTTTTGGCTCGGAAATGGTCGGCGCGGTGCGCGGCATCGATCCGCAGACCGGCCACTATTTCGACGACACCAAACGCTACATCGATGCGCTGGCGATTTCCGAGGCCGACAAGCGCAAGGTGTTCGAGCGCAATGCGCGTCGGGTGTATCCGAGATTGGATGCGCAATTGCGTGCGCGTGGGCTGTGACTGCGCCGTTGCACGGCGAGCTTGCCGTATTGCTCCCTTCTCCCATTGCGACATTGTCCCCTTCTTTATGGGGGAGAAGGTGGCCCGAAGGGCCGGATGAGGGTACGTGCGAAGCCTCGTGTCCATCGTGTCCCTGCGGCTTCGCCCGTACCTCACCCCAACCCCCGCTCCGCGCCCCGGCCCGCGCCAGCGGCGCGAGCGCTCCAAGGCACGCACACCGTCGGTACGCAAGCCGTGCCTTGTCGCCCCGAGGGGAGAGGGGCGCTGTCACGCGCCGCTGCCCATTTGACCTTGGCCTTGGCCGGCTTGACTTAGCTGCACGATATCGGCAATGACACCGCCAGCGGTACCTGCACGCACCAATACGGAATTCGACATCCACAAACGCAAACACCCGCCATTTGGCGGGTGTTTGCTTGAATGCAGATCGCGTAATCGGTGGATTACTTGATCTTGCCTTCCTTGTACATCACATGCTTACGCACGACCGGGTCGTACTTCATCATTTCCATCTTCCCCGGAGTGTTTTTCTTGTTCTTGTCCGTGGTGTAGAAGTGGCCGGTAGCGGCCGAGGAAATCATACGGATCTTGTCACGCTTGCCTTTTGCCATGACTGCTTACTCCTCAGACCTTTTCGCCGCGCGCACGCAGCTCTTTCAGAACGGCATCGATGCCGTTCTTGTCGATGGTGCGCAATGCATGCGCGGAAACACGGAGCTTCACCCAGCGGTTTTCGCTGGCAACCCAGAAGCGACGCTCGTGCAGGTTGGGCAGGAAGCGACGACGGGTTCTGTTGTTTGCGTGGGAGACGTTGTTACCCGTCTGCACACGCTTGCCGGACACTTGGCATACGCGGGACATTACGCACCTCGATAAATGAATTGCCACCCATAGCCTGGGGAGCGGCGGCCCCGACAGCGCCAGGGCTGTCACGCAACGTTGGGAATCAAGAACTTACGCTGGAACAGGCCGGCAACCCCATTGCGCTGGGTACCGCCATCCGGAGCGATCCGGGCACAGCGAGCCGCGCATTATGCACGGCTTTCCTATGTGCCGCAAGCACTTACGCTACCTGCCCAGCCGCGGTTGCCGGCGCCCACCGGCAACCGTGCCAAGGCACGATCACCCGCCTTCGGCGTGCGCTGGCGCAGCGACCCGGCGCAGTTCCGCCCAGGCACCACGCGCCACCTGCCAGGCCGAGCGCAGGAACAACAGCAGCAAGGCCATTGCGATCAGCAGGTCCGGCCAGCCACTGCCGAACGCCCACACCGCTGCGCTGGCCGCCAGCACCGCAACGCCCTCGTAGACATCGTTGCGCGAGCAGGCCCAGGCCGACGCCAGGTTGATGTCGCCGTGACGGTAGGGCCACAACAGGCGCAGGCAGACCAGATTGGCAGCGAAGTTCAGCGCCACCACCACCCCCATGCTCTGGAACAGCGGCAGCTGCGGGTGGGCCAGTTTCCAGCCGATCTCGGCTGCCACCGCCAGCGCTGCCAGCAGGATCATGCCGGCCTTGAGCAGGGCCACCCGCGCCTTGGCGGTTAGGCTGGCGCCAACCACAGCCAGGCTGAGTGCATAGGTGAGTGCATCGCCCAGATTGTCCAGGCTGCCGGACAGCAGCGAGGCCGCGCCACTGTGCAGCGCGCCGGCCAACATCAGCGCAAAGCTGCCGGTATTGATCGTCAGCACCCACCACAGGACGCGCCGCTGGCGCGCCTGCATGGCGGCCACATCCAGGGTCTTGCCGCAGCCGCAGCAGGCATCGCTCATGGCGTGCTCCCGTGCGGCTGCGTGGAGAGCGATGCGACGCGTGGCGCCCGCTCCCGATGCAGCCAGCGATACAGCACCGGCAACACCAGCAGGGTGAGCAGGGTGGAAGAGACGATGCCGCCGATCACCACCGTGGCCAGCGGGCGCTGCACTTCGGCGCCGGCCCCGACATTGAAGGCCATCGGCACGAAGCCCAGCGCGGCCACCAGGGCGGTCATCAGCACCGGTCGCAGCCGCGCCAACGCGCCTTCGCGCAGTGCCTGCTCCAGCGGCATGCCCTCGGCACGCAGGCTGCGCACGAAGGCGATCATCACCAGGCCGTTGAGCACTGCCACGCCCGACAGCGCGATAAAGCCCACGCCGGCGGAAATCGACAAGGCCAGCCCGCGCAGGGCCAAGGCCACCACGCCGCCGGTCAGCGCCAGCGGCACGCCGCTGAACACCACCAGCGCATCGCGCAGCGAGCCGAACGACCAGTACAGCAACGCGAAGATCAGCAGCAAGGTGCCCGGCACCACCCAGGCCAGGCGCTGGCTGGCAGAGATCAATTGCTCGAAGGTGCCGCCGTAGCCGATCCAGTACCCGGTGGGCAGTTTGACCTGCGCCTTGACGCGTTGCTGCACCTCGGCCACGAAGCCGCCCAGATCGCGATCACGCACGTTGGCGGTGATCACGATGCGGCGCTTGCCGTCTTCGCGGTTGATCTGGTTTGGCCCAAGCACGGTATCGACCTTGGCGACCTCGCGCAGCGGCACGGTGCTCGGCTCGCCACTGCGCCAGCCTGCCGCGCGGCTGGACTCGTCCGCATCGGCACGTTCGCCATCGCCGCGCAGCGGGATCGGCAGATCGGCCAGCGCGGTCGGGTCCTGGCGCAGGGCTTCGGGCAGGCGCACCACGATGTCGAAGCGCCGGTCGCCTTCGAACAATTGCCCGGCTTCCTGCCCGCCCACGGCCGCCGCCACGGTGTCCTGCACCACGCCGGGATTGAGCCCGTAGCCGGCCAGTGCGGCGCGATCGGGCACCACCGCCAGCATCGGCAAACCGGTGGGCTGTTCCAGGCTCACATCGGCTGCACCGGGCACCGCGCTGGCGATTTCCTGCACGCGCTGCCCGAGCGTGACCAGCGTGTCCAGATCGTCGCCGTACACCTTGATCGCCACATCCGCACGCACGCCGGAGATCAGCTCGTTCATGCGCATCTGGATCGGCTGGGTGAACTCGTAATTGTTGCCGGGCAACTGCTTCACCGCCTCCTCGATCTCGGCCAGCAACTGCGCCTTGGGCTTGCGCGGATCCGGCCACTGCGCGCGCGGATGCATGATCAGGAACGTGTCGGCCACCGACGGCGGCATCGGGTCGGTGGCCACTTCGGCGGTGCCGAGCTTGCCGAACACATGCGCCACCTCCGGAAACTGCTTGATGCGTTTTTCCAGCGTGGATTGCATGGTGATGGCCTGCTCCAGGCTGGTGCCGGGAATGCGCAAGGCATGCAGCGCAATATCGCCTTCGTCCAGGTTGGGGATGAACTCGCTGCCCAGGCGGGTGGCCAGCACCGCGCACAGCGCCACCGTTGCAAGCGCTGCAATGCCGACCCAGCGGCTGTGCCGAAGCGCACGATCGAGCAATGGCGCGTAGACGCCGCGCGCCCAGCGCATCGCGCGGTTTTCGTGCTCGGCCACCTTGCCGCCGAGCAGCAGCGCGATCGCAGCCGGCACGAAGGTCAGCGACAGCAGCATCGCGCCAGTCAGCGCCAGCACCACGGTGATCGCCATCGGGTGGAACATCTTGCCTTCGATGCCGGTGAGCGCGAACACCGGCAGATACACCGCGGTGATGATGCCCAGGCCGAACAGGCTGGGGCGGATCACCTCGGCGCTGGCCTCGGCAGTGAGCTCGAAACGCTCATCGCGTTCGAGCACGCGCCCCAACCGCAGTTGCGCTTCGCCAAAGCGGCGCAGGCAGTTCTCCACGATGATCACCGCACCATCGACGATCAGGCCGAAATCCAGCGCACCCAGGCTCATCAAGTTGCCGGACACGCCACCACGCACCATGCCGGTCAGCGTGAACAACATCGCCAGCGGAATCACTGCCGCGGTGATCAGGGCTGCGCGCACGTTGCCCAGCAACAGGAACAACACCACGATGACCAGCAACGCGCCTTCGATCAGGTTCTTGGCGACGGTGACGATGGTGCGGTCCACCAATGCGGTGCGGTCGTACACCGGCACTGCCTGCACCCCCGCCGGCAAGCTGGCATTGGCCACCTCCAACCGCTGCGCTGCGGCCTGCGCCACGGTGCGGCTATTGGCACCGACCAGCATGAACACCGTGCCGAGCACCACTTCGCTGCCGTCCTGGGTGGCGGCGCCGGTGCGCAATTCGCGTCCCTCGCCCACCTGCGCCACATCGCGTACGCGGATCGGCACGCCGGCGCGCCGATCCAGCACGATCGCGCCGATCTGCGCGATGTCGTCCACCTGCCCCGGCACCCGCACCAGAAATTGCTGGCCGTTACGTTCGATATAGCCGGCGCCGATGTTGCGGTTGTTGGACTCCACTGCCTGGGCAACCTCGTCCAGGGTGAACCCCAGCGCGACCAGGCGCGCCGGATCGGGGGTGATATGGATCTGCCGCGCATACCCGCCGATGGTGTTGACCTCGGTGACGCCCGGCACGTTGCGTAGCTGCGGGCGCACCACCCAATCCTGCAAGGTACGCAGATCGGTCGCCGTCCACGCACTGCCATCGGGCTTGCGCGCATTCGGCTTGGCCTCGACCGTGTACATGAAGATCTCGCCCAGGCCGGTGGCAATCGGCCCCAGCTGCGGCTCCAGATCGGCAGGCAATTGCGACTTGACCTGCTGCAGACGCTCGGCCACCTGTTGCCGCGCGAAATACAGATCGGTGCCATCGGCGAAGACCGCCGTCACCTGCGACAAGCCATAGCGCGACAGCGAGCGCGTGGATTCCAGCCCCGGCAAGCCCGCCAGCACCGTCTCCAATGGAAACGTGACCCGCTGTTCGGATTCCAGCGGCGAATAGCCAGGCGCCGCGGTATTGACCTGCACCTGCACGTTGGTGATGTCGGGAGTTGCATCGATCGGCAAGCGCGAAAAACTCCACGCGCCAATGGCGATCAGCACGCCCGTCAACGCCAGCATCAACCAACGCTGCGCGATCGCAAACCGGATGATGTTGGTCAGCATGGCACGCCCCTCCGTGCACACCCGGCACCGCACCGCACCGGTCGGTACCCTCGCCCTGCCCCCGACCGAGAGCGCCGCCTCCCTACCGCGCAGCCGCGCAACACCCCGAACAAACCACCACCCACACACCAGCGCTGTTGTTGCTGTTGTTGCTGTTGTTGCTGTTGTTGCTGTTGCTGCTGTTGCTGCTGTTGCTGCTGTTGCTGTTGCTGTTGATGATGTTGGCTTTCGGGGCCCCATACCGCAGCGGCAAGGCTGGCAGATACAACCCGCAGGGCGGCGCGCATGGATGCGCGACGTTTTTGTAAGGGACAGGGACGTCCCTTACAAAAATTTCTGCCGGACTTGCGCACCCGCAGCGCCGCAGGCGTGTAGGGCGCGAGGACGGGGTGTGCTTTCTTTTTGGTTACTTTTTCTTTGCACAAGCAAAGAAAAAGTGACTCGTGCCCGACAGGGCGCGAAAGCCTTTGCTCGTGCCGCGAAAGCCTTTGCTCTAGCCCGACAGGGCGCGAAAGCCTTGGATCTGGCGTGCATCTCCGTATCCGACATTCGCCCCGACTCGAAAACGCAATGCCGCCCACCCCAACGCGCTCAATGATCATGCGAAGCCCCCGACTTTTCGATATCGGCCTTCACCAGGTAACTCTGCTCCACCACCACCGCATCACCTGCCACCAGCCCCGAGACCACTTCCACCTGCTGCGCATCGCGCGCACCCAGCTTCACCGGCCGCACTTCGTAGACATCGCCCGCCCGTACAAACACCACATCCCAATCGCGGAACCGCTGCAACGCACCGGCCGGCACCACCATCGCCGCCGGCTGCTGCGCCAC
This sequence comes from Xanthomonas sp. NCPPB 3569, assembly GCF_041475645.2. NCBI lineage: Bacteria > Pseudomonadati > Pseudomonadota > Gammaproteobacteria > Lysobacterales > Lysobacteraceae > Xanthomonas > Xanthomonas sp. NCPPB 3569. The sequence goes on along the minus strand of NZ_CM192969.1, from coordinate 378,933 downwards.
CGTGACCCGCGCCTTCACCGCAGAACCCGGTCGCCACAAGCCATCGCTGTTGCGCAGCACCGCGCGCGCCACGGTGCTCTGGCTCGCCGTCGCCGTGCCGGGCAGGACGCGTTCCAGGGTGGTCTGCGCCACGACGCCGTCGCTGATGCGCGTGACCGTCACCGGTGCGCCGGCGGTGATGTGCCCGGCGTCGGCGCCGAAGATGTGCAGATCCACCCACAAGGTGGACAGGTCGGCGATTTCGAACAGCGCCTGGCCTTCGCCTGCGTTGCTGCCCAGGCTGGCATTACGCGCCAGCACGGTGCCGCTGATCGGTGCGCTCACCGAATAGGTGGTCAGGCTCAGATTGCTCTCCACCGTGGCCAGCACCTGGCCGGCGCGCACCTGGTCGCCCACGTTGACGCGCAAGCTGCGTACCGGCCCGGGAAAACGCGCGGTGGCCTGCGCTTGCGCGCCTTCTGCCGGCGTCAGTAGCCCCTGCACTTCATGCTGATCGGCAATGCTGCCGGCGCCGACGGCGGCCACACGAATGCCTGCGTCCTGCGCGACCTTCGCCGCGATGGTGGTGCGTCCTTCGTAACTGGGATAGCGCCAGCGGTGGGTCTTGCCCTGCACGGTGGCACGCACGTCCACATCGAACGAATGCGGCTCGCCGACTGTGCTGTCGGCCAGCAGGCTGCCGTCGTCGCGCGGCGTCAATTGGTGCACTTCCGTGACGCCGCCGAGCCGGGTCAGATGCACTTCCACCTTGCCGGCGGCGGCCGGCAACGGTTTGCCATCGCGGTACAGCCAGGCCTGGTAGGTGGGCGGCGTGCCGTCTTCGGCGATGGCCAGCTCCACGCTGTCGCCGTCTTGGCTGAGCAAGCGCCCGCCATGCGTGCCGGCCTGGGCTTCCTCGCCGTGTGCAGCGGCGCCCGCCTCGCCTTCGGCGGCATGTCCTGCGTGGTCATCGTGCGCCTTATCGCTGTTGCGGCTGCAGCCACAGAGCACCAGCGCCAGCAGCAGCGGCGCAATCATGAAACGTGTCATCGAAGATGATCCTGGTTGGCGCCGACGCGCTGGGTCGGGCGAACGAATAGAGGTGGGTTGCGAAGAAGGTGCGCCTGGCGTGAGCAGCGTTTGGCGCGTGCTGGATGCCGACATCACTGCAGATGCGGCGATTCCAACAAGGCCCCCACGCGCGGCCTGAAAACGCAGTGCCGAAACAGCATTCATGGCGTCACCTGCGCGGCAGGATCGCGCACGAACGGCTGCCCGGTCAGGCGCTGGATTTCGATCAACGCGGTCTGCGCTTCCAATGCGGCGGCCAGTTGCTGCTGGCGTGCCTCGCTGCGTTGGGCCTGCAGCTGTGCCCAGTCCAGATAACTGGTGGCACCGGCGCGATAGGCGCGCTCGGCGGCGGCATCGGCGCGTGCGAGCGCCGGCAGTACATCCTCGCGTATGCGCGCCACCTCCAGCTGTGCAGCGCGGTAGCGGCCATGCGCATCGGCCAGCGTGGCGTAGAGCACCAACGCCTGCGATTGGCGTTCGATGTCCAGCAGCGATAGCTCCGCTTCGGCCGCGCGAATCTCCGGCTGCGCGCGGGCAGCGCTGCCCAGTGCCAGCGAGACGCTGCCGAGCAGCGCGGTGGCATCGTTACCTTCGAGCCGGCGCACGCCCACCTGCCAGTCCAGATCCGGGCGCGCCTGGCTGCGCGCCAGCCGCACACGGGCTTGGCGCACGCGCTGCTCGCCGTTCAAGCGCGCCAGTTCGGGCGTGGCATCGAGCAGCTGCGCCAGCACCTCAAACTCGGGAATGGCCGGCAGCTGCAACGGGTCGCCGGTAATGGCGCCGAAGTCCGGCGTGCGCTCGCCCCACAGCACGGCCAATTGGCGGCGTGCGGCGAGCAGTTCCTGCTGGGCGCGGTCGCGTTCGAGTTCTGCGCGCGCCTGCAGGGCTTGGGCGGTCAGCAGCGCCGATTCGGGCGATGCGCCGGCCTGCAGCCGTTGGCGCGCAGCACTGACGGTGCGCTGGCGCTGGGCCAGCGTGTCCAGCGCCGCCGCGTGCCGCTGCGCGGCGATGCCGATGCCGATGCCCAGGTAACGGCGCGCCACCTCGGCCAGGACGTCCAGCCGGGCCAGGGCGCGCTGCGGCGCCAGCGCGTCGATGCGGGCCTGTGCCAGGGTGCGACGCGCGTCGAGCTTGCCGCCGCGTTCCAGCACGCCGGCCAGGGTGACAGTGAGTTCGGCCTGGTCCAGCGCGCGGGTGGGGCCGGTGCCGAACACGTTTTCCAGTTCGGCACCGATGCGCAACGGCGGACGCAGTGCATCGCGCTCGGCTTCGGCGGTGAGGACCGCGCGCTGGCCATCGGCCAGGCGCAGATCGGGGTGCTGGCGGGCGACGCGTGCAATGGCGTCGTCCAGGGTCAGCACGGGTTTGGGCGGCAGGTCCTGCGCCTTGGCGCACGGCACGACCGCGAAGACGGCAAGCGCCGTCAGTCGCAACCACATGAGGGTGTCTCCGGAATCGGGATCGATGGACAGGCCGGCGGCTGCCGGCGATGCATCAGGCCGCGATCGGAGGACGCAATCCGGTCTCGCTCAGATGCGAGCGGTAGGCGGTAGTCAATACGGGCGGCTGCCCGTGCGTGCGCGCAGGCAACGGGCCCCAGGCCAACGCCGGCAACATGGCCGGGCTGTGCCCGTGGCAGTAGCCGCTGTGCATCAAGGCATGCAGCAAACCTGCACCGTCGCGTTCGCCGGCATCGCCTTCGTCGGCACCGTCATGGCCATGCGGTGCGGTGTCGTCCAGGTGGGCCTGGTCGTGCGCCAGCGCGTGCACATCGCCCAGTGCGCAGGCGACCGGTGCGACCAGCACGCCCATGACCAGCACCAGCAACGCCATCAGGCGGAGCAATGGGTGCGACAGGCGGGCGCGACGGAGCAGCATGGGCGCATGCGTATAGAGGCCGGGGTGGTTACACAATTGCATGGGCGGCGCGTGTTGTTTGGGTGTGCTCGGGAACTCTGCAAGCACGGTGCGTCGAGCGCGCGGTGCCCTCGCCGCTCGCGGGACACGCCGTGACCCCCTCCATGGGGCTCGATGGCGGCGTTCATGCCGCCAACGGTCCCGCAAGCGGCGAGGACATCGCACCAGATAGTTGGCTGGTGATTCTTACTGAAGAGCGAGAGCCGCGTCCCGTGGTCTGCTGGTTGCTTGTTGAAAACGCTGCACACCGACCAACGCGACTGGTCCTTGCCCGCCCACCGTCGTGAGACCCCTGGCGGCATGGATGCCGCCAAGGAGCCTACATGGACGTCTTGCGGCGTGTCCCGCGATGGTGGGCGGGCAAGGATCCTGCAGCAAGCGCGAAGGCCCTGAGGGCGCGATGCCCTCACCGCACTAGAAGGTTGGCCGGCGGTCGGCAATGCAACCCAGCATCACGGCGCCGCGCGACCGGCCGATTTGGCGTCTATCGGGCGTGCCTTGCTCTCGGCGATGAAGGCGCGCACCTGCTGCTCCAGCACCGGCAGGGTGACCGAGCCCTGGCGCAGCACTACATCGTGGAAGGCCTTGCTGTCGAAGCGGTCACCCAGCTCCTTTTCTGCCTCGGCGCGCAGCTTGACGATGGTGATCTCGCCCAGCTTGTAGCTCAGCGCCTGGCCGGGCCAGGAGATGTAGCGATCGACCTCGGTGGTGACTTCGTGTTCGCTGAGCGCGGTGCGGTCGCGCAGATAGGCCAGCGCCTGCGCGCGGCTCCAGCCGTCATGGTGCACACCGGTGTCGATCACCAGCCGGCACGCGCGCCACATCTCGTAGGTGAGCCGGCCGAATTCTTCGTACGGCGTTTCGTAGATGCCCATCTCCTGGCCGAGCTTTTCGGTGTAGAGCGCCCAGCCTTCGCCATAGGCGGAAATGTAGTTTTCGCGACGGAACGCCGGCTGCTCGCCCTGCTCCAGCGCCAGCGACCCCTGCAGCGAATGACCCGGCGAGGACTCGTGCAAGGTCAGCGCCGGCAGGTTGTACAGCGGCCGCGATGGCAGGTTGTAGGTGTTGACCCAATAGGTTGTCGCGCCGCCGCGGCCGGCGGTCCAGAACGGCGCGATGTCGTCGGGCACCGGCTTGATGGTGAAGCGCCCGCGCGGCAGCGTGCCGATGAACTTGCCCACCTGCCCGTCCACGCGCTTGGAAATCCACGCGGCGCGATCGAGCAACTCCTGCGGGGTCTTGGCGTAGAACTGCGGGTCGGTGCGCAGGAAGGTCAGGAACTGCGCGAAGCTGCCCTTGAAACCCACCTGCTTGATGATGGCGTTCATCTGGGTCTGGATGCGCGCCACTTCATCCAGGCCGATCTGGTGGATCTGCTCGGGACTCAGCTCCAGCGTGGTGTATTCGCGGATTTGCTGGCGATAGAACGCCTTGCCGTCGGGCAATGCTTCGGCCGCCAGCGTGGTGCGTGCCTTGGGCATGTAGTCGTTGCGGAAGAACGTCAGCAGCTTGCTGTACGCCGGAAGGACGGCGGTGCGCAATGCGGCCTTGGCCTGTTCGCGCAGTTGCGCCTGCTCGGCCGCCGGGATCTGCGCAGGCAGCTGCTTGAACGGCGCGTAGAAGGTGGATTCGGTGGGGTCTTTGACATCGGCCACGGTGGCGATGGAGACGTCGCGCCCGTCGAGCACGGCGCGCGGCACGCTGAATCCACGTGCCAGGCCGGCGCGCATGTTGGCGGTCTGCTGATCGAAATAGCGCGGCACATCGTTGAGGCGCGCGATGTAGGCGCGGTACTCGGCAGCGGTCTTCATCGGCCGCTGCGCCATGAACCCCAGATTCGACCAGAACGAGCTGTCCGAATTGAACGGCATCTCGTAGGCGCGCAGGCGCACTTCGGCCGCCAGGTTCTCCACCTGCGGGCGGTAGATGGCGAAGTTGATCTGGTTGGCGGGCGAGAGCTGCTTCGGGTCGATGCCGTCGAGCTGCTTGAGGACGCCGTCCCAGACCACCAGACGCGCCTGCTGCGCGGCCGCGCTGACATCGGGCAGATGGGTGTTGTCGCCGGTGGTGTCGCTGTCTTCGTCGGCCTGGCCCGTCTCGGCCTGGCGCCAGGCCCACTCTTTCTCGTAAATGGCGCGGAAGCGTGCGTCGGCAGGTGCCTCGGCGGTGAGCGTGGCGGGGGCGGCAGGCGTGGCGGCCTGCGCCGAGGTGGCGGCGAAGCCTGCGCCCAGCAGAGCGAGCGCAAGGGCGGTGGCGAGCGGAGAGGTCACGTGCGGAATGCCTGATCTGGAGCGAACGCCCGATCATCGCAGCCCTAGGCCGCGCTGCCATGGGCCGGAAGTCCCAACGCGGGCTGGCGTAGGCGCATGGGCTGGGGTGTCGGTGCTGCCCTGATGCTGACGGGCGTGTCAGGGGGACTGCCCCCATCCGCCCTGCGGGCACCTTCCCCCCCACAGGCGGGGGAAGGACGCTGGCTTGCTCGTCGAGGGCCGGGGGAAAGGGCTGATGTACTTATCCAGCAAAGGCAGGCGCCGAGCTTGTCGGGGATGCTATTCACTCCCTCTGCCGCCTGTGGCAGAGCGCGCGTCGATGCCCTGGCGTGGCCGGGAATGCCGCCGGCTGCCCCCATCCGCCCTGCGGGCACCTTCCCCCGCAGGCGGGGGAAGGACGCTGGCTTGCTCGTCGAGGGCCGGGGGAAAGGGCTGATGTGCTTATCCAGCAAGGGCAGGCACCGAGCTTGTCGGGGATGCTGTTCACTCCCTCTGCCGCCTGTGGCAGAGCGCGCGTCGATGCCCTGGCGTGGCCGGAAATGCCGCCGGCTGCCCCTATCCGCCCTGCGGGCACCTTCCCCCGAAGGCGTGGGAAGCGAGTTGGCCTGCTCGGCCAGGGAAGAGATGCGGTGCGCTTGTCGTGGGCGGTGTTCACTCCCTCTCCCGCCTGCGGGAGAGGGTTGGGGTGAGGGCGCTTTAAGACCGAACGGCTCAGCCCTTGCGCACCACAACCAGGTGCCGCTCGCCCTCCAGGCCGGGGACCTGCAGCGGATGCACCTCGCCCACCGTCCAACCGGCGGGCAATGCGGCGATTTCGTCGTGCGGGTACACACCCTTCATCGCCAGCAGGCTGCCGCCCGGGCGCAGCAGGTGGCCGCCGACGGCGATGATGCCGGCCAGCGTGTCCAGCGCGCGCGCAGTGAGGTGGTCGTAGGCGGCCGGTTCGTCCAGCGCTTCGGCACGGGATTCGGCCACGCGGGCGTTGCCCAGCTCCAGATGCCGCAAGGCCTCGCGCATGAAGCGCGCCTTCTTGCCGTTGCTTTCCACCAGCGTCACCTGCAGCTGCGGGCGGGTGATCGCCAGCGGGATGCCAGGCAGGCCGGGGCCGGTGCCCAGGTCGGCCAGGGTACCGCTGGCGATATAGGGCTGCATGGCCAACGAGTCGAGCAGATGGCGGGTGACCATCTCGCGCGGGTCGCGCACGGCGGTCAGGTTGTAGGTCTTGTTCCAGCGCACCAGCAAGGCCAGGTAGCGCAGCAGCGGTGCGGCGAACGCCGCGTCCAGGGATTGGGACTGCAGGCCACGCTCGAGCGCGGCGGAAACATCGGGGGCGAGTGCGGCATCGTTCATGCTGCAATTATCGCAGCTGGATGATGCGGAGGTGCGGGCGTGTCGGGCGCGTTGGCGATGCCCGGGGCTTGGACAGGACGCTGGCGTACGTGAACTTGCCCAGCACGATCGTCAGGCGTGGCGTTGGCGCAGGACCTGCAGCCACGACAGACCCCGGCTGCATCGGCTCATGCGCAGCGCTGTGGGCAGGATCATCCGCCGCCGCGGCACTTCCCGTATCCGCCGTCCGCTATCGATGGTGCAGGCAAGCCTGCACCGGCAGCGGTAGCCGTGTCGCTGCCATTGAACGGACATCGGCCCGTCGCACTATGGTCGCGTTCGCCAGATCGCCCGTGTGCCCATGTCCTTGATCAACCCATCTTCCGCAGTCCCTTTGCCCGCCTCCGACAACGCTCCTGCCGCCGTGGATCGCAGCCGCCGGCGCCTACTCATCGCTGGCGCCAGCCTGGCTGCGGCAGGGCTGCTCAGCCCTTTCGCACGCGCCGCCGACAGTGCCGATCCCTTTACCCTGGGCGTGGCGGCCGGCGACCCGTTGGCCGATGGCTTCGTACTCTGGACGCGGCTGGCACCGCGTCCCTTGGACCCGGACGGACGCGGCGGCCTGCACACCGCGGTGCCGGTGCGCTGGCAGGTGGCCTGCGACCCGCAGATGCGCACCATCGTGCGCCAGGGCGGGACCGTCGCCAGCCCTGCCTGGGGCCACGCGGTGCACGTGGAGCTCACCGGTCTGGCGGCCGATCGCCCTTACTGGTACTGCTTCCAGGCGCTGGGTGCGCGCAGCCCGATCGGCAGCGCGCGCACCCTGCCGGCGGCGCACCAGACCCCGGACACAGCGCGGTTCGGATTCGTCTCCTGCTCGCACTGGGAGCTGGGATATTTCAGCGCCTACCGCCACCTGGCCGCGGAACAGCCGGACCTGGTGTTCTTCCTGGGCGATTACATCTACGAGTACAGCAACCACGGCGAGGCGGCGAACAAGATCGTGCGCCCGCACGGCAGCGGCGAATGCCTGGATCTGGCCGGCTACCGCAATCGCTATGCGCTGTATCGCACCGACCCGGATCTGCAGGCGCTGCACGCCGGCAGCGCCTGCGTAGCGACCTGGGACGACCACGAGGTACAAAACGATTACGCCAATCGCTGGTCGCAGGACCCGGCGATTCCGGTCGACACCTTTCTGGCCCGGCGCGCTGCCGCCTACCGCGCCTTCTACGAACATTTCCCGCTGCGTGCGCGGCATCGCCCGCACGGCGCGGACATGCGCATCTACCGGTCGTTCGATTACGGCCAGCTGGCGCGTTTCTACGTGCTCGATGGCCGCCAGTACCGCAGCGAGCAACCCTGCCCGCAGGCCAATGGCTGGCGCGGCGGCCATGTGGTGGCCGACAGCGCACCGACCCGCAGCGCACCATGCTTGGCTGGGAGCAGGAGCGCTGGCTGCATGGCGGCTTCGCGCAGTCGCCAGCACGCTGGAACGTCATTGCGCAGGATCTGCTGGTGGCACCGATGCGGCAGGCAGGGCGCGACGGCGTGGTCGGGCACTGGACCGATGGCTGGGACGGCTACCCGGCCACGCGCGAGCGCATGCTCGATGCAATAGCGAACACGCGCCTGCGCAACCCGGTGTTCTGGGGCGGCGACATCCACTCGTACTGGGTCACCGACCTGAAGGCCGATCCGGGCGACGACGCGTCGGCAACGCTGGCCACCGAATTCGTCGGCACCTCGGTCACCTCCGACGGCCAGCCCAATGCCGAACTGCATCAGACCATGGCGCTCAACCCGCACGTGCGCTACGTCGAGGGCGAAACCCGCGGCTATGTCTCGGTGACGCTGACGCCAGGCCAGATGGAAACACGACTGCAAGGCATCTCCGATCGGCGCGATCGCCAGGCCAGCGTCAACACGCTCAAACGTTTCGTGGTCGAGGACGGCCGCGCCGGCGCGGTGGAGGCGTAATCCCTCTACTCGAAAATTGCTCGCTACATATTCGGATATAAAATTCGCAAGCAATCTAAACCGGCTAGCTCGACCTGTACGTTTTGATCTCGACAGCTAAACTAGACGTCCTCCTAATATAGACTCCGCCCGGGGATTTCCACCCGGGAGCGGGTAAAGCGGCTACTTCATCGCACTAAGATGCGATTTATGATTAGCTATAAATATGGAAATTCCACGACCCGGAAGGAAGGTCTTTCGCACCACCAGTGTCGTTCTTAATGTACAACGCCACTAATGAATTAGCCTGGACATTGGCAGTAATTGTAAGATCACTTATGTCATATGGCGCCGAAAAAGCGACAAAATCACCAAGCACAACTCCACGTATATTCAATAAAATTGTAGCTCTCGCGCCAGCCGCTATGGAAGGAGGGTTCACTACGACTGTAGCAAAAAATTCACGCCTTCCCACTTGATTGAATGGCGTAGAAATTCCCAAGATTTGATTGCTGCGTGCATCAGTGTCAGCACGTCCCGAAACCCCAGTATTTGCGTCTCGGAGGATATTTCCTGTCACCAGGGTAGGGGCCCCGGATGCTGCCACATTAATGCTTGTGGCATAGCCGCGGATGGTATTCCCACTAATCGTGCAATGGTTTCCATTACCTTGTAAGTAAACGCCGCTACTTGCGACAGAACTGTCAGTCCAGATGTTATTACCTGTGATCGTACCCCGATCCGTGGTGGCGCCAAAAGCTGCGACTGGCGTTCCATTGATGTTGTAAAAGTTATTCCCAGTTACGCAATATCCACGAACATCATTTAGCCCGAGCCCTTCTTTTTTACAGATAGCGCCCCCTGCTCAAACTTATTTCCTGTTATGCAAACCCAATCTGCATTATTGAACAGAGCCAAACGACCATCCAAGTCGCCGAAACCAACGCCAGAATAAATATCACAACCAACTACGTATATAGTCCGCCAACCATCTGTCCTGATCGTATTTTTCTTACCATTGAGATGTACGCCAGTAATGTACAAATGGGGATTCCCATAAGGCGCACCCGCGGATTCAAAAACCAGACATTCGTCACTGCCGACAATTAACGATCCTGCACCGACAAATACTGACTCCATCCAGCCGGTCCCCCAGATTCCGTAAACAGCGCCATTCAAATCCAAATGTTCGAATCTTAAATTGTAGGTCGGCCCATTATTTGCGTGCTCCATGCGTATACAAGCCGTAGACTGATTTCCGAAAAATCCGATAAATACTTTGCAAACCAGCATATCGCCCGCTTTTGCCGTCCTAATTCCATATTTAAATGCAAGGCTATTTTCAAGATCATTGGCGATCCGAATATTTTCCACCAACATCGGACACTGCCCTCCATTTTCTTGCATATATTCCACATTTATAGCTGCGCCTGTAGAGTTGGCCGCAGCGTAGAAAAAAATATTCCGTATGGTGCAAGAGTCGAAAGCTTTGCTAGAGGGCGTGCCAGCAATAGGCCCATTCAGTATGAAATTGAATGTGTGCCCGGCTGATCGTGATAAAATTACGACGCCCTCTTCAGTCTCGCCGGAAATTTCAATACTATTTCCAGTAAAATTGAGTTGTGAATTTAAATTATATCTTCCATTTGGAATGAAAAGCCGGCCACCTGAAGGGCGAGCCTGAAGATCACTCAGTGCTGATTGAAATCCAGGGGAGCAGTCATAGGTGCTGGTGCCAGCAAGAATAGCAATGTGCTCATCGAATGGAATGTAATCAAGCACGCTAACTGGGAGATCTTGCCATATCTTATCCTGCAGTGTACGCGCAGCCGCAGCTGCACCACGCTGCTTAAATCCAAGAAGCGATGTTCCAATGTCTGGATTGGCGAGATCCGCTCGAAGCGAATCAGCAGACTCTCCATCCACGTCGTTACGCGTGCTACCTGTATTCATATCAATCACCCTGTTTCCATTTAGAATATTTAACCATTGCAGACAAAGCTCACGCACCTTGCTTATAAAATCCGTGCAGGCAGATTGCCTAACCCAAGGTGTGAAACACGCAGGGCGTAACGTGGATTTGATGTCGCCGTGCTTACTGTCAAAGAATAATAATGATGTCAGCTCACCACCTATTCGACGCCAGACAGGCTCAGTTTCAACCTCAGCTGGCGCAGATCCTGAGACTGGTGAAATCTCGTATGCGAGCCACTGCTGCTGCCGTACTACAGCTTGGTAGCGCAGCAAGGCCGCGCGGCCGCTAGTTGAGTGAGTGACATGTGAATTTGATGTTTCGCCATGAAAGAAAATTGGGACGGAGTATCCAGACCCATTGATCCAAATCTTTTAAGTTAGATGCCGATGTTGAATATTTTCCACGCCTGCCAGCGCAGAACTGCCGCGACGGCAGATTTTTAATTCTTGGCCCAAGTTGAGTTGAATGCACAAATTGGCCCTGACCGTGACGTTGCGCGAGCTGAGCGGGGATTGAGGCTCATGCGTCGGCTTTAGGATAGAACGCCAGCGCCGCGCGACACTCTGGAGCAGCCCACCATTCGTGCAGCTGCCAGTGTGCGGCCTGGCCGAGTTCCGGATCGCACCACTGCAGGCGCAGTGCGCCGTCGGGTGCGAGCGCATACGCAAGCCGGTGCAAGCCGAACGACAGGCCATGCCCATGGGCCTTGAGCAAGGCTTCCTTGGCGCACCACAGCCGGAAGAACAACGCGTGTTGTGCATCCGGCGCCAGCGCAGCGAGCAAGGCGATCTCGTCGGGATGAAAGAAGCGTTGCGCGATTTCCAGCACACGCGGCCGCGCGCGAATGCGCTCCAGATCCACGCCCAGTCGCACGCCTTGGCCCAGCCCCACCAGCAGATACTCACCGCTGTGGCTCCAGCCGGTATCGCGGTCGGGTAGCGCGGCGTGCAGCGAAGGACGCCCGCGTGCATCGCGCTGCAATGGCACCACTGCCGGATCGATGCCCAACGCCGGGCCCAGCAGCTGACGTGCCTGCGGCTCGCCACGATCGCCAGGGCGGTGCGGGCGTAGCCACAGCTGCACCGGGCCAACCTGCCAACTTGCGTGCGCTGTCACGCGCCGTACACCAAGCCGAACATTCGGCCACAGCGTTCATCGCGCTCGACAGCTGCTTCACGCGCGGCTGCGTTGAATGGCGCCCATGCACCACTTCCGGTGCACGCGAACAGGGAGATCGGCAACATGGGCATCATCATCTGGTTGATCGTCGGCGGCATCGTGGGTTGGCTGGCCAGCATCATCATGCGCCGCGACGCGCAGCAGGGCATCATCCTCAATGTGGTGGTCGGCATCGTGGGTGCATTGATCGCCGGTTTCCTGTTTGGCGGCGGCATCAACCAGGCCATCACGCTGTGGACCTTCGTGTGGTCGCTGGTGGGTGCGGTGATTTTGCTGGCCATCGTCAACCTGGTGACCCGCGGCCGCCTGCGCTAACGCAGCGCCTCATACAGTTCTCGCGTCACGCAACGCCCGGGCCCGCCCGGGCGTTGTCGTTTCAACCTTTGGCGGCGATGCGATCGGCCGGATGATGCACGCCGTCTTCCACCGGCACGGCAATGTTCAACGCATACGGATTGACGCCCTCCAGGCAGCCGACGTTATAGCCGTATTCGTTGGGATTGGAGCGGCGCCGGTGATGGGTGTAGATGCCGCACACGCCGCAGAAATAGTGCGCTGCCGTCTGCGTATTGAATTGATACAGCCGCAGCACGTCTTCGCCCTGTACGACATGCAGGCCATCGAGGGTGACCGACGCGACGATGGCGCCGCGACGGCGACACATCGAGCAATCGCAGCGGCGTGGATCGAGCAGGCCATGCGGCAGATCCAGATCGATCTGCACTGCACCGCAGTGGCAACTCAGGCGATGCACCGGCCCCAGCGTGACATCGCCCACCTTGTGCGTGCTACGACGCAGATGCCGCTCGCTCATGCGCCGACCTCCGCCAGCCGCACCCACGCCGGCGCATGGTCGCTGGGGCGCTCCCAGGTCCGCGGTTCGCGGTCGATGCCCGATTCCACCGCGCGCGTGCGCAAGGCTTCCGAGACCAGGGTCAGGTCGATACGCAGGCCCAGATTGCGGCGGAAACCGGCCTGGCGGTAATCCCACCAGCTGAAGTGTTCGGCGTCCTGGTTGTGGAACCGGAATGCGTCGTGCAGGCCCAGTGCCAGCAGCTTGTCCAACGCGGCGCGCTCGTCGGTCGAAGTGAGGATGTGGTGCTCGTTCCACACCGTCGCATCGTGCACGTCGCGCGCATCCGGGGCGATGTTGAAGTCGCCCAGCACCACCAGCTGCGGGTACCGCTGCAGCTCCTGCGCGATCCAGTCGTGCGCTGCGGCGAGCCAGCGCAATTTGTAGGCGTACTTGTCGGTGCCCACGTCCTGGCCGTTGACCACATACAGATTGATGATGCGCACGCCATCCACAGTGGCGGCGATGACGCGCTGCTGCACGTCGTCGAGCCCGGGGATGCCCATCTGCACGTCAACGGCCGGCGAGCGCGACAGGATCGCCACGCCGTTGTAGGTTTTCTGGCCGCAGAACACGCTGCGGTAGCCCAGTGCCGCCAGCGCCGCATCGGGGAACTTGTGGTCTTCCAGCTTGGTTTCCTGGATGCCCACCACATCCGGCGCAAACGCGGCGAGCCACTGTTGCAGGTGCGGCAGGCGCACATTGAGCGAGTTGACGTTCCAGGAGGCAATCTTCATGGCGCGGACCGTGGTCCAAACCACCAATGGTACCGCGCCATGTGTCGCCCTCAGGACGGTGGAGCCCGGCGTGGCAGAACCGGGGCATTCCGCCACGCGCTGCGGTTGTGTCGTCGGGAAGGCGCGTGCGGTCCTGGCGTGCGCGTTATCGGTGCCGCCCATTGCGCGGGCGCACTGGATCGGCGCAACGGACGCGCTTGCCCGCGAACGGTGGCGAGCGGCCGGCGGTCACGCGCGGGCGCGGCCGGTCCGGCGACCGCCGCCTGTCACCGAAAGCGCGAGGCGGGCACCTGCGCCGGACAGCCGCCGCCAATTCAATCACTTAGCGTGAAGCAATCCTCCCGGTTGATATGGGTAAGCTTGCCCGACCCCCATGACACCGCTAGCCATGCCGTCATCCGCCGCAGTCGCGTTGCCGCCGCAGTCGCCTGCCTTTCCCAGCCTGAGCCGCAACGAGCGCGACATGCTCGACCGCCTGCGTCTGGCCGGTGCGCTCACCCGTGCCGACCTCAGCCGTGGCACCGGCTTGACCATGCAGACTGCGGTGCGCCTGATCGAAGGTCTGCACGCGCGCGGCATGGTGCAGATGGGCGAGGCGGTGGCACGCCACGGGCGCGGTAAGCCCGGGGTGGCGGTGTCGCTGAATCCGGCGCATGGGCACACGTTGGGCATCTCCATCGCCACCGATGCGCTGGCCCTGGCACTGGTGGATTTTTCCGGTGCCCTGCTCGCCTGCAGCGAGGCCGCGCTGACCGACACCACGTTGTACGGGGTGCTCACCCAACTGCAGGCCGCCGATGCGGCGCTGCTGGCACGCGTGGACACAGCCGGCGCGCGCCTGGGTATCGGCGTGGCGCCGGGCGGGTACTTCACCGGCGAGGATGCCTTCATCCATCGGCCCGAACCGCTGCGCGCCCTGGGCCAGATCGCACTGTGCCCATGGCTGGCCGAGGCGTTCGGGCAACCGGTGTGGATGGATAACGACGGCAGCGTTGCCGCCGCCGGCGAAGCGATGCTGGGGGTTGGCCGGCGCCATCGCGACTTTGCCTATCTGTCTGTAGGTGACGGCCTGGGCGGCGGCCTGGTCATCGATGGCCAGGTGATGCGTGGGGCACGTGGCAACGCCGGCACATTCGCCGACATCTTGCCGGCGCCGCAGCGGGAGCCGGCCACCCTGGAAGTGCTGCGCGAACTGCTGGCCGAAGACGGCCTGGCGTTTGCCGATGTGCACAGCCTGCTGGCGGCCTACGATCCGGCCTGGGCGGCGATCGAGCGCTGGATTGCCGGCAGCGTACCTGGGGTCGCGTCGATCGTGTCGGCCATCACCGCCGTGTGCGACCCCGACGCCATCGTGTTCGGCGGTCGCCTGCCGGGCGATCTGGCGCAACGCCTGATCGCCGCAGTGCAGATCGCCACCCTGCCACGCGGCGACCAGGCGCGCCTGCCGGTGCTGCTTCCGGCCGAGGCGCCTGCCGATGCCTGCGCGATTGGCGCGGCCAGCTTGCCGTTGCAGGCGCGTTATTTCGGCTGAGCAAGGCGCTGCACCCGCATCGCCAGCGCGGCTAGCGTCCTGGCTGCGACGGCAGATGCGCATTCTGGTAAGCCGGCGCGTTGCTGCGATCTCCTAGTTGCCGCAGAGGGCGGCAGCAATCGTCGAACAGTTCCATCGCCAAATTGCGTGCCTGTTGCTGCTGCTGTTGGGTAAGCGCGTCCAACATCTCGTCTTCGGCCTGCAGCGGCGCAGTTGCGTCCAGCGGCTGCCCCGGCGGCTGGCGTGCAGCCAGTCGCCACGCCGCTGCATACACCGGGTCGGGCGCATGCAGCAGCGGCGATTCCACCACCTGCGCCAGGGTATCGATGGCATCGCGGTGACCTGCCAATGCCAGCGCCTCCAGTTCGCTCACGATGACAGCCACCTCGCGCTCTGCATCCGGCGACAACGTTGGCTGCGTGCCTGCAGGCGCGGCCGCCACAGCACGCTGCATCAGGTCGGCAGCGCGTTGCGCCAGCAGATAGCGCTGGGCAGCCGTATCGCCACGCGCGGCGGCGGTCCGTAGCATCGCCTCGATCTGCAAGGGCGTGTCTGCCACGCATCCGGCCCGACCAGGCAACCCTGCGACCATCACCCCACCGCGCGCGATCTGCGCAGCCTGTTGGTGCTGACGTTCGCGGCAGGCGAGTTGCTGCATGGCGGTGTCGAACAAGCTGGGCGATGCGCCATTGAATGGCTGTCGCGATCGGCCAGCGCCCGAAGGCGCGCTCGGCAGCATGGCTCGATCCTCGACACGCGGTGTGTCGGGTGCATGCAACGCGTGCAGCGACCCTATGACCGCCAGCACCAGCACGATCGCAGCAACCCTGCCCGGCCATGGCCAGCCTGATCGATCGCCAGACCGATGCGCCGTTTGCGGTCGGCTTGTCATCGCACCCCGCCTCAACGCAATGCCGCTTCCAGCGTGGCGTGATCGAAACGCACCGGGTTGGCCTGACGCAACTGCTCCAGTGCGTTGGCAGCCGCCTGGTCGCGCAATTGCACTTCGATCTGTCCGCGTGCGCTGTCCAGGGTTGCCGGTCGCCGCGCATCGACACGGATCAGGTGGTAACCCTCCGGGCCACGCACCGGCGCCGACACCTGTCCCACCGCCAGGTCCTGCACCGGCGCGACAAACGCGTCCGCCACGTTGCGCAGAAACATCGGCGACAGTGCGCCGCCTTCGGCCGCAGTGCTGGCATCGTCGGACTGCTGCATCGCCAATTCGGCAAACGGTGTGCCGGACTCCAGCTGTTGCTTGAGGCGCTGCGCCCGGGCAAGCGCCTGCGCATCGGTCAGTGGCGTCCCGCGCCGCGCGGCGCCCTGCGGCTTCAACGCCACGAATACATGGCTCAAGTGCACTTCATCATAATCGTGTGGATGCGCATCGAACTGCGCCTTTATCTGCGAAGCATCGATCTGCGCGCTGTCGCGCGCACGCGTCTGCACGGCCTTGGCCAGGATCGCATCGGTTGCCTGACGGATGCGCGCGGCCACGACCGGATCGTCCTGCAGATGCACACGCCGAGCCTGCTCCACCAGCAACAGGCGATCGGCGAATTCGCGTACAAATGCCGGGTCGGCTGCACCGGCGGGATCGAAATCCTGCGGCAAGCCAGCCAGCGCAAGCACACGGTATTGCTGGGCATCGAGCGATTGCTTGCCGATCTGCAGCACCGTTGCCTGGTGACTGCGTCTATCGGATGCGGTAGTGGCGGCCTGCGCCGCTGCCACGCAGAAGATCGGGCTCACCGCCAGCGCAGCGAGCAAGAAACGTCTGGAAAACATACGACAACCTCCGTTAGACAAGACCCGACGGCAGTCGGCGCCGCCGTCGGGTCGGCCAGATGCACGCGTTATTCGTGCTTGCCGCGCGCACGCAGATAGGCGATGGCCGCCTTCGGGTCATCGGTGGTGATCAGGCCGAATGCCTCGTCGTGCACGATGAAATCCAGGTTGCCGCGATTGTCGGCGGTGTCGCGGCCGCCGGCGTAGGCGAAGTACAGATCCGACAAGGCATAACAGCAGGCACCGCTGTTCTGATAGAACTTGCCGGCAGACGGACCGTCGGGAATGGCCTGGAAGACACCGACGCGATAACCGCGCTCACGAATGAAGTCGGCATCGCTCTGCAACAGGCCACCGAGCTGCTTGACGTTGATCTCCATCGTCTGCTGGCCGTCGTTCATCCACGCCGAGATCGTCTGGCGCACGTTGATCTTGCCGAGCATGTTGGTGGTGAACACCGGAATGCCGACCATGCCGCTACCGTCGGCACGGTAGGCATCGCGACTGGTGTACAGCGTTGCATTGACCTTGGCGGCGACATAGCTGCCGGAGGCCACACCGAACGCGCCTTCCGCCGCTTTGCGGACAGCGCGTACCGTCGCCGCATCCTTGATGTCGAACACCATCGGAGTGCGCAGGTTGTGCTGCTTGTAATAGGCGAACACGTCATCGACGCGCGGCACGTGATAGCCGGTAATGGTGTTGCGGTCCGGGCTCAGCAGGAACAGCGCGCTGACCTGCGACCAGGGTGTCACCAGCACTGATGGGTTCACGCCCTGGTTGGTGATCGGGTCGTATTTGACGCCGGGATGCTGCTGCCACACGGTGGTGGTGCGGCCAGGTTGTAGTCGTGCAACAGGACCGGCACGCCATCGCTGGTGAGCTTGACGTCCAGCTCCACGCCATCCATGCATTGATCGTTGGCAGCCTGCAACGCGCCGCGCGAGTTTTCCGGCAGATCGGCGATCCCGGCGTATTTTCCCCATAGGCCGCGATGCGCCAGCACCGTGGTCTTGTCGGCGCCATTGAACAGGATGGCGTTCATTTTGGTTGCGCTGGAGTCGCCGCACGCGGCCATCGCCCACTGTGGCAATGCTGCAAATAACGCAATCGTTCCGAGGCGCCGGCACGCACGGGCCAGCCTATGAATCTCACAGGAAGTGGTCATGTCTCATTGTCCAGAGTGAAGGAAGGTGCATCCCCAACGACAAGGACCGACGGGTCGACACCATCGATGCACTCGCCGGACAGCACACTCGCTCAACGGATCAATGGCCGCGAGGGAGCGCAAGCCGGCCGCAATTGGCGGTCGGCTTGGCGAAAAACTTAGTCACTTTCCATGACCTAATTTCTTCGACCAGATGGCGGTTTGCTACCGGCGCGCAGCGATGGCGCACGCAACGAAAGACATGTCCAACATGTGTCGGCCGGGGTCTATTGCAGGTGTTTCCCGGCGTCGGGACAACCACGAAATGCCGGCGCTCGGCCTGCATAGGGCACTGCGCGTGCGCGTGCGCACCACCACGAACACGCGGCCACCGGGGCCACCGGGGCCAGGGCCGCGCGGGTATCTCGCACACGTCACTGGCCGGGCCGCCAGAACAGCGGCGGCGGCGCCAAAACGCACAACGCCGGCACTGGGCCGGCGTTGTGCGGTCGCATCAACCATCAACCCATCTATCAGTGACCCGAAGCGCCACTGGCACCCAGGCCGGTTTCGGCACGGATCTGCTGCGCCTTGAAGGCGGCGCGTTCGTTGGCTGCCTGCGGGCTGCGATCCAGCACCGAGAACAACCAGATGCCGACAAAGCCAATCGTCATCGAGAACAGCGCCGGCGAGGTGTACGGGAACGGCGCCGAGCCGGCCGCATTGCCCAGCGTGTCCACCCACACCGACGGCGACAGGATCGTCAGCACCAGCGAGGAGATCAGGCCGAGGAAGCCGCCCACCACCGCGCCGCGGGTGGTGCAGTTCTTCCACAGCAGCGACAGGATCAGCACCGGGAAGTTGGCCGAGGCGGCGATGGCGAAGGCCAGCGACACCATGAAGGCCACGTTCTGCTTCTCGAACACGATGCCCAGCAGCACGGCGATCACGCCCAGCACCAGGGTGGTGGCACGCGAGACCTTGAGCTCGGAGCCGGGCGCCGGGTTGCCCTTCTTGATCACCGTGGCGTACAGGTCATGCGACACCGCCGATGCGCCGGACAGGGTCAGGCCAGCCACCACCGCCAGGATGGTGGCGAAGGCCACTGCCGAGATGAAGCCCATGAACACGTTGCCGCCCACCGCGTTACCGACCAGTACCGCCGCCATGTTGGCCGCACCCTTGCCGCCATGGATGGTGGCGGTGGCAACATCGGCGAACTGCGGGTTGGTCAGCACCAGCGCGATCGCACCGAAGCCGATGATGAAGATCAGGATGTAGAAGTAGCCGATCCAGGTGGTGGCCCACAGCACCGACTTGCGTGCCTGCTTGGCATCGGGAACGGTGAAGAATCGCATCAGGATATGCGGTAGGCCGGCGGTACCGAACATCAGTGCCATGCCGAAGGAAATCGCCGAAATCGGGTCCTTGACGAAACCGCCCGGTCCCATGATTGACAGGCCTGCTTTCGCCGCATCCTCAGGCGAAGCGCCACCGCTGGCCGCGACCGCGGTTTTCACCCGCACGCCTTCGGCAAACAGCGCCTCGAAGCTGAAGTTGAAATGCCACATGATCGCCACGGCCATGAAGGTCACGCCGGTCAGCAGCAGCACGGCCTTGATGATCTGCACCCAGGTGGTTGCGGTCATGCCGCCGAACAACACGTAGATCATCATCAGCACGCCGACCAGGGTCACCGCCACCCAGTAGTCCAGGCCGAACAGCAACTTGATCAGCGCACCGGCACCCACCATCTGTGCGATCAGATAGAACAGCACCACCACCAACGTGCCGGACGCCGCGAAGCTGCGGATCGCCGTCGGCGCGAAGCGGTAACCGGCCACGTCGGCGAAGGTGTACTTGCCGAGGTTGCGCAGGCGTTCGGCCATCAGGAAGGTCAGGATGGGCCAGCCGACCAGAAAGCCGATCGCATAGATCAGGCCGTCGTAGCCGTTGGCCATCACCGCGGCGGTGATGCCCAGGAACGAGGCCGCCGACATGAAGTCGCCGGCGATCGCCAGGCCGTTCTGGAAACCGGTGATGCCACCGCCAGCGGTATAGAAGTCAGCGGCCGACTTGGTCTTGGCCGCTGCCCATTTGGTGATCCACAGGGTGGCCAGCACGAAGAAGCCGAACATGGCGATCGCCACCCAGTTGGTGGGCTGCTTGTCGACCTGGCCCAGGTCGCCGCCGGCGGCCAGCGCAATGCCGGCAGGCATCAGGCCGGCCAGGATCAGGAGAAGGCGCGAAGTCTTGCTCATTTGCGGGCTTCCTCCAGGATCTGCGCGGTCAGCTGGTCGTAGGTGTTGTTGGCGCGACGCACGTAGATGGCGGTAATGACGATGGTGAACACCATCACCCCGATCGCGATCGGAATGCCGATCGAGGTCACCCCGGCACCGATCGGCTTGGCAAGGAATTCCTTGTCGAAGGCAATCAGGCCGATGTAGCCGTAATAGGCCAGCAACATCAGTACGGTGAGCGTCCAGCCCAGCGTATTGCGCTGACGCTTGAGTGCGTGGTACTTCGGATTGGCATCGATCTTGGCGATCAACGCGTCATTCGAGACGGTCATGGTCTGTCTCCTGGTAGAGCGCTGGTAAGACATGAAGGCGGCGATGCCCGTTCCACCGCAGTGGAACAGGCCGCCAGTGGCAGAACGCTAGAAGCTGTACTTGGTGGTGAACTGCAGACGCGAGATGTCGCCGCTGTCGCCGTTTTCGGCTTCGCGGCGGCCGTACATCAGCTCGGCGCCCACATCCACCTTCGGCAACGGCGAATAGAACACGTTGGCGCGAATGCTTTGCTGGGACTTGCTGGCAAGCCCACCGGTATTGGCCAGCGAATGGTCGTAATTCACCCGCGAGTACATGAGGGTGCTGCGCAGCTTGGCGTTGTAGTCGTGGCGCCAGGCCACCCAACCGGCAACCGTGGTGACGGTCTGGATATTGCCGTCGATGTCGATCTCCACATCCGAGCCGTTGCCCAGGCCCAGATAGCGTCCCAGGCCCTCGCCGTAGCTGAGCTGGTAACGCAGATCGTTCTTGGAGTTGATGATCCAGCGGCCGCCGCCGGCGATGGCACCGCCGAAGTCGGTGTCGTTGGTCAGCGCGCTGCGGGTGCGGTACTGGCGCGCGATGGCCGACAGACCGAAGGTGCCCCAGGTGCCCTTCCAGTTGTAGCGTGCGGTCAGGTCCGGCATCGCGCCATGGTCGGAGGCCAGGATGGTATTGCCGCCCTGGTACGGGGTGGTCAGCGTCTCGGGGTTTTCGGCCGACACGCTGAAAGCGCCGCGGGTATACCGGATCTGGGTCTGACGGCTGAACAACGCACCGTCGGTCGGCCCGACGATGTCGGCCGCTTCCGGCAGGATGGTGGGATCGATGAAGTTGGACCAGGTCTGACCGGCCAGCCAGTTGTTCCAGCTCATGTAGGCATGCCGCAAGGTGCCGCCATACAGATTGTTGACCTGGTTGGCCAGCGCGTTGCCGAAGAAATCCAGTTCGATGAAGGCGGTGAGCTTGTCGCCGTTTTCGGTGACGGTGTCTACGCCCAGATTGAAGCGCGAGAACTTGGCGTGGAAGTCGGTATCGGTGCTGGACGCCTGCCCGCCGACCGGCGTCTGCGTCGGGATATACAGGTAACGTCCCACCGCACCCTCAGGCAGTGCGCCGTCGCTGGTGCGGGTGGTCATGAAGTCGGCCTTGATGAAACCACCGTAACGGAACGTTGTCCCCGGCAACGCGTTCGGCGTGATGCTGGTCAGCTGGATCGGCTTCTTGCCGGCAGGCACCGCCGGTGCCGGCGGCGTCTGCGCCTGCAAGGTACGCACTTCGGTGACCTGCGTCTGCGTCTGCGCGATCTGGCCCTGCTGCTGTTGCTGCGCGGACACCAGCATCTGGACCTGACGCTCGAGCTCGGCGATGCGCGCTTCCAGTGCCTTTTCCTTGGACGTCTGGGCGAACGCAGCGCCCGGCAATAAGGTGGCGACCAACAAGGCGGCCGCCAACGGATGGCGCACCAGCGGTGCAATACGGTGTTTCATGGAACCCTCTCCCCAATGAAGGCCTCGCGCTTGATGGCGATGCTGTGCGGAGCGTGAGGCAGTCCGCGCTTCGGAGCCTATTCGCCTTTGGTCGTAGCTGCAACGCAGCATTCCGCAAGATGATCGATGGTCGCACCGCATCACGCCTGGCATGTGCGTTGCCCCACTCATCCGGGTTACGACCATGGTCTAAGGCGCCGTTGACCGCCGGGACAGAATGGATGCGGCACACTGATTGCCTACCGAGGGCAGCCGCAACGCCCTCTTCCGACAAGTTCATCGCAAGTGAGGGTGCCATGGCTGATGTTTATCCCGTCGATCCCGCGTTCGCCGCCGATGCGCGCGTGACGCGCGAGCAGTACGCCGCGCTGTACCGCGAATCGATCGAACACCCCGAACAGTTCTGGGGCAAGGCCGCGCAGCGGCTGGAGTGGTTCAAGCAACCGACCCAGATCAAGGACGTCAGCTATGCGCTGGACGACTTCCACATCCGCTGGTTCGGCGACGGCGAGCTCAACGCCAGCGTCAACTGCCTGGACCGCCAGCTGGCCACGCGCGGCGACAAGACCGCGCTGCTGTTCGAACCCGACAGCCCGGACGCGGCCTCGTACCCGGTGACCTATCGCGAGCTCTATGAGCGCGTGTGCAAGCTGGGCAATGCGCTGCGCAACCTGGGCGTCAAGAAGGGCGACCGGGTCACCATCTACCAGCCGATGATCGTCGACGCCGCCGTGGCCATGCTGGCCTGCGCGCGCATCGGTGCGGTGCATTCGGTGGTGTTCGGCGGCTTTGCTGCCAACTCGATCGCCGACCGCGTGATCGACTGCCAGAGCAAGCTGATCATCACCGCCGACGAAGGCCTGCGTGGCGGCAAGAAGATTCCGCTCAAGGCCAATGTCGATGCAGCGCTGAAGATTCCCGGCACCAATACGGTGGAAACCGTGCTGGTGGTGCGTCATACCGGTGGCGCGGTGGAGATGCAGGCACCGCGCGATCGCTGGTTCCACGACGTGGTCGACGGCCAGCCGGCCGAGTGCACGCCCGAGCGCATGAACGCCGAAGACCCGCTCTTCATCCTCTATACCTCCGGCTCCACCGGCAAACCCAAGGGCGTGTTGCACACCACCGCCGGCTATCTGTTGTTTGCCAGCTACACGCATGAAGTGGTGTTCGACCTGCGCGAGGACGACATCTACTGGTGCACGGCCGACGTGGGCTGGGTCACCGGCCACAGCTACATCGTCTACGGCCCGCTGGCCAATGGCGCCACCGCGGTGATGTTCGAAGGCGTGCCCAATTACCCGACCGTCTCGCGCTTCTGGGAAGTGATCGACAAGCACCAGGTCAGCATCTTCTACACCGCACCCACTGCGATTCGCGCACTGATGCGCGACGGCTCCGAACCGGTCAAGAAGACCTCGCGCAAGAGCCTGCGCCTGCTTGGCAGCGTTGGCGAGCCGATCAATCCGGAAGCCTGGCGCTGGTATTACGAGGTGGTCGGCGACAGCCGTTGCCCGATCGTGGACACCTGGTGGCAGACCGAAACCGGCGGCATCCTGATTTCGCCGCTGGCCGGCGCGGTCGATCTCAAGCCAGGCTCGGCCACCCTGCCGTTCTTCGGCGTGCAGCCGGCGCTGGTCGATGCCGAAGGCAAGATCCTGGAAGGCGCCACTGAAGGCAACCTGGTGCTGCTCGATTCCTGGCCGGGCCAGATGCGTAGCGTGTATGGCGACCACCAGCGCTTCATCGACACCTACTTCCGCACCTATCCGGGCAGCTACTTCACCGGCGACGGCTGCCGTCGCGATGCCGACGGCTACTACTGGATCACCGGCCGCGTGGACGATGTGATCAATGTCTCCGGGCACCGCATCGGCACCGCCGAAGTGGAAAGCGCGCTGGTCTCGCACCCCAAGGTCGCCGAAGCGGCCGTAGTGGGCTTCCCGCATGACGTCAAGGGCCAGGGCATCTATGCCTATGTCACCCTGATCGCCGGCGAAACCCCGAGCGAGGACCTGCACAAGGAATTGGTGAGCTGGGTGCGCAAGGAGATCGGCCCGATCGCCTCGCCCGACCACCTGCAGTGGGCGCCGGGCCTGCCCAAGACCCGCTCGGGCAAGATCATGCGCCGCATCCTGCGCAAGATCGCCGAGAACGCGCCCGACCAGCTTGGCGACACCTCCACGCTGGCAGATCCGTCGGTGGTGGATTCGCTGGTCAACGAGCGCCTGGCGCGCTGACGCGCTGGGAATGGGGAATCGGGAGTAGGGAATCGGTAGAGCGGTTCCCTGGTTGCTGAGCGTGGGATGGGGATGGGGATTCGTCGGAAGCGAATCTCCTTGCTGCGCTGCCATCGTCGTCAACTGATTTCCTCCAACGCCACCCCACTCAATTCGTTCGTTACTTCTTTTGTTGTCGTGTGCTGCCTGTGCCCTCGTTAGTTGCTGCTTGCTTGCCTGCTTCTGGGCTGCTCTTGATTTCCCGATTCCCCACTCCCGATTCCCGGCTCCCCAATGACCACCCTGCTCATCGCCGACGACCATCCCCTGTTCCGTGAAGCCTTGCGCGGGGCGGTGCAGCGCGTGATGCCGGGGGTAGAACTATTCGAAGCCGATAACGTGGATGCGCTATACACCCTGGCCGATGCGCAGCCGGACGCCGATCTGCTGCTGATGGATCTCAACATGCCTGGCGCGCAGGGATTCAGCGCGTTGGTGCACATGCGCTCGCTGCATCCGCAGTTGCCGGTGGTGGTGGTCTCCGCACGCGAAGAGCCCACCGTGATGCGGCGCGCGATCGACCACGGTGCGTTCGGCTTCATTCCCAAATCCGCCGATTCGGACACCATCGGGCGCGCGCTGGCCACCGTGCTCGATGGCGAGCGCTGGATCCCGGCCGAAGCGCAAAACCTGCCGCCGACCGATAGCGAGGAACGCGAGGTTGGCCAGCGTCTGCGCGATCTCACGCCACAGCAATTTCGCGTGTTGCAGATGCTGGGTGCCGGGCGCCTCAACAAACAGATCGCCTACGACCTGGGCGTGTCCGAAGCCACCATCAAGGCCCACGTCACCGCGATCCTGCGCAAGCTCGGCGTCACCAATCGCACCCAGGCAGTGCTGATGGCCGGCAAACTCGCCATCGATGCCGACGGCATCGTGCTGCCGCCGCCGGAAGAGGAATGAGTCGCGCCGGACGTCCTGCGTTGGGCGTCTAGGGAACACTTCATCGCGCCCGGGTGCGCGCCTGCGCCTGACCCGGCATCCATCCGAGTCACCCGATGCGCTGCACTACATCGCACGCTCCGGCACCGCGGTAGGAGCGCACCCGGGCGCGAGGGCGTTATCGGTAGTGCGGTATCGCGCGCAGCGCGTTCCTGCACTTTTCAGGCCGTGCCCCTATTCCGGCGCGCGCACCAACAGCACGTGCAACTCGCGCATCGGCTCGAAGTTGGCCTGCGTGAACTGGAAGGTCAGCGGGTCGACTTTTTCAGTTCGCCATCCAGGCACACGCTCGGGATGGCGCTGGCCGCCTGCTTGCGAATGGTCAGCCGGACCCCCAGGCAACTTGGCGGGCAAGATTCCCACCTGGTTGGTGCTGTACGACGCGCCGGGCACGGCCCGCAGCGACGGCGAGTGCGTGGAAGCAGCGCCACCGTCTCGATGCCGGCGGGCAGCAAACGCTGCGCGCGCCGGTGCAATCGTGCCTGCGCCAGCATGCCGGCCTCAACGCAGGCTGTTGCCTGCTTGATCGGGCCGTTCCAGTGGTTGCCGTTCGTGCGCACGTAGCACAGGTTGGTCCATTCCAGACCGTCCTTGTCCTCACGACGCTGCATGCTGGCCTGGGTCGTCGGTTCGATACAGGTGTCTTTGCATATGACTCCAGCCACTCCCTGCTGGGCTGCGGGACGTTAATGGACAGGCTGGATATAGAGGTGTGGCGGATCTGCACTCTGACCTTGGCAGGAAATTCCTGCTGCCAGACGAAGTAGGCATTAAGCGTGAATCGCGCCGGCCCATCGCCATCGACCCAGTGCGGGCAGCGGTTTGCGTCCGTTCGGCGGCGTGGCCGGTGCGGTAAAGGCGGCGACATTGTCCTGGGTCCAGCCGGTGGCGGCGAACGCGGTGGAGCTCCTGCTGCCGTCATTTAGCAGCATAACCAGCTTGCGCGCGGTGGCAGCCGGGTTGCCGTCGGCCCCAGAGTTTGAAATCGCTCAGTGCCTTGTTGTCGGCCATTCGGCAGTACATCGGCAGTATCAGAAAGACCACCGGCACGCTCAGGTCGCGCTCGCTAGTGGTGGCGAAAACGTTGTGCGCGCTCGCGCAACGTCATCCCAGCTTCCACGCGCTTGCCCATGCCAACGCCGCATTGCACCCTTCCACGATGCGCTGATTGCGCAAATGCCGATCGCGACACCCTGCTTCAGTGACAAGCCCAAGCGCGGGGGCGTGATCGCATCCACAACCGCATACCGTGCGACATCGCAGTTGTCGATATCACCATTGACCATGAGCTAATGCCTGGGCAAGGCTCGAGCACCCAGGACGCTTTGGAGCTGGCATGGCGCGACGTTTCCCCTGGCTCTGGATGGGCCTGCTGGTGGCCTGTGCATTGATTGCGGTGCTGGCGTGGCAGAACCGGCAGCTACGCGTGCAGCAGCAGTGGCTGCAGACGCGCATCAGCACGCCGTATGACGGCATGTACGTGCCGCGTATCGAAGCGACCGATGGCGATGGCCGGCGACATCTGCTCGGTGCGTCGCAGGGGCCGGCACAGGTGCTGTTCTTTTTCACCACCACCTGCCCGTACTGCCAGCGCTCGGCACCGACCGTGCTGCGGGCAGCGCGGGAGCTGCAGGCCAACCTTCCCGGCCGGCCGCAGCTGTTGGGCGTGTGCCATTGCGATGCGGCGCAGGCGGCGCGCTACGCCCATGTGCACGGTTTCGATTTCCCGGTGGTCACGTTGACCGATCGTCGCGCGCTGATGCTGTTCCGCGCACGCAATGTGCCGCTGCTGATGGCCATCGATGGGAAGGGGCGCGTGCGTCATTCGCATCTTGGCATTTTCGATACCACGGAGCGGGTGCAGGACCTCGTTGCCGCCTTGCGCCGCACGGACGCGCCAGCGGCTTTTGCAACGGTGAAGGAGTAATGCATGAAGAAGCGTTGGGTAAGCTTGCGTAGTGCGTTGATGGCAGCGACCTTTCTGGCCAGTACCGGGTTCGGTGCCTTCCAGGTGATGGCGGTCGATAACGCACAGCCGAAAGTCGAATCGTGTAGTGCATGGGCCTGCAAAGCCGAGTGTCCGGAATTCGGCGGCGACCTGGGCCAGGGCAACGTCTGCTACTGCTGCGGTTAACCGCCGGCGACAAAGCGACTGTGTCGCTGCCAAACGGAAGCGGCCGGTGGACGGAAGCAGCGTGTTGCACGCGCATCTTCCGCTTCTGCGCACCGCCCGCCTTCTGCTGACGCTGCACGCACCGTTTTGATCGCCGCTGTTCCGCCTGACGGCGAGGTCCCTCCGGGCCTCGCCGTCTGAAGGTGTCGGTGCGTGGCGTGCCGCGCCACTCAGCCCAGCGCGCGATAACGGAAGTCGCGCATCACCACGTGGCCTTGTTGCGCGGCGTATACGCCCAGTTGCAGGCTCAGAAAACCGCCGAACACGTTGTGATGGAATCCGGACACTTCCATGCGGGTGGGGTGACGCGTCCACTGCCGGCCGTCGTCGAAGGAGTAGTCGAAACTCACGATCTGGTGGTCGTTGGTCAACCGCACGCGTATGCGCCGATGCGTATTGGGCGCGCGTGCCCACACCAGTTCTTCCGAATATTCGTAGGTCTTCATGGTGTCGGCAGTGAAGCCGATGCCGACGAAGGCCTTGTGGTTATAGAACAACACCATGCCGCCTTCGGCATTGCCGACCAGTTCCAGCGTCAGCTCTGCCATGTAGGCGCGATCGGGCACGCCGCAGGTCAGGGGCGTGCTGTCGATCGGCGAGCTGCCCGCACAGGCCAGCGTCAGCGCCTTGTGCGCACGCCGCACCCGCGCCTGTTCGCCGGGCTTGGGCGCATGCAGGCTCCATTGGGTGCCGAACCTGTCGCTGGAAAAATCGTCGGACAAGGCCAACCCCGTCGCCGGCGCCATGCCGCCGGCAGGCACGCGTGCCGGTGTGCGTAGTGGTTTGGACAGATCGCCGCCAGTGGCGCGAAACCAGCCGTCAGCCGTCCACTCGATCGGCTCCAGCAAGGTCTGCCGCCCCAGCGTGCGAAAGCCGTTTTCGTAGCCGTGATAGACCATCCACCAGTCGCCGCGCGGCCCTTCCACCAGCGTGGCATGCCCGCGCGACCACCACGGCTCCTGCTCCGATTGGGTGCGCACCAGCGGATTGCGCGGGCAGTGCTCCCACGGCCCATGCACCGAGCGCGAACGCGCGGCGATGACCATGTGCCCGGTCACCGGCCCGGCGGTGCCGCCAACGGCGGTGACCAGGTACAGCCAGCCATCGTGCCAGGTCAGCTTGGGGC
Source organism: Xanthomonas sp. NCPPB 3569 (assembly GCF_041475645.2). Classification (NCBI taxonomy): domain Bacteria; kingdom Pseudomonadati; phylum Pseudomonadota; class Gammaproteobacteria; order Lysobacterales; family Lysobacteraceae; genus Xanthomonas; species Xanthomonas sp. NCPPB 3569. The sequence continues at coordinate 350,633 of NZ_CM192969.1, read as the reverse complement.
CTTCGGGCGCGAAATTCTCCACCACCCAGTGGTCGGGATAACGCCACGGCGCATAGGCCGGTTCCAGCGGCCCGTCGGTGGCCAGGCCGTCATCGCGCAGGCGGATCTTGCGGATGCCGTTGACGAACAGATAGCGCTTGCCGTATTCGCCGACCACGTGACCGGGATCGATGCAGCCGGCGATCTTCAGGTCGATCGGTGCGCTCCACGGCCCGCGGATGTCGTCGGCCCAGATCACGAAGATCGACCAGCCGGTGTCGTCCGGATTGGCCGGGATGTAGATGTAGTAGCGATCGTTGTGCTTGCACAGGTCCAGCGCCCAGATCGTGCCCAGCTCCTGATGCAACGCCGGGCCGATCGGGGTCCAGTTGACCAGATCGGTGGAATGCCACAGCACGATGCCCGGGTAGGAAAAGAACGACGAAAACGTCATGTAGTAGTCGTCGCCATCCTTGAGGATGGTGGGGTCGGGGTGATCGCCGGCCACGATGGGATTGAGATAGGTGCCGTCGCCCAGATCCGCCTTGCGCTGCCCCTCCACACCGCGCGCCCACTGTGGCGTGCGTGCGCACCGTGTCGCCGACGCCTGGGGCGCAGCCGCCAGCGGTGCGACCAGTGCGCCGGCAGCCAGCCCCTTGAACAAATCCCGCCGTGTCGTGTCTGCCATGCGCCAGGTTCGTCGAAGAAGGCAGGTATCTAGCCGCACCGGCTTTCATGCCGCAACCGCAGACGGGGCGTTATAGGAACTGGTCATGCCATGTGCGAAATCCGACATAGCGCCGCCGGCCTCGACGACGATGCGCACACCCAGGCCAGCGCTATGCTGCGCTGCAGCGTGATCTGTTCATTGATGATTGCCATATTCATATACGAACAGTCCGGCACCTGCCGGATGGTGGACGTTGCAATGCTCAGCTTCTGTTCTACGGATTCTTCAAGCGCCCGCCCCTGCGCCCTGCTCGTGGAGCGGCGCGTATGAGCGGCGTGGCACGGCAGCGCCTGGGCGGCACCGACGTGCAGCTGTCTGCACTGGGCTTCGGTGCGGCCCCGATCGGCAACCTGTATGCGGAAGTGGATGAAGCGCACGCACTGGCAGCGGTTGCAGGCGCGTTCGAGGCCGGCATCCGTCATTTCGATACCGCGCCCTATTACGGCTACGGGCTGAGCGAAGCGCGCCTGGGGCGTGGCCTGGCCGGCGTGCCGCGCGCGGATTACACGCTGTCGACCAAGGTTGGCCGTTGCGTCTACGACGATGCCCACGCCGTTGCCGGCCGCGATGGCTTTGCGGTGGCCGGGCGGCGTGCCGAGTTCGACTACAGCGCCGACGGCGTCCGCCGCGCGTTCGACTCCAGCCTGCAGCGCCTGGGCACCGACTACATCGACGTGCTGCTGCACGACATCGGTGCGCTCACCCACGGCGACAACCACGCCAACGTCCTGCGCCAGGCCTTGGAGGAGGCCTTGCCGGCGATGGCGGAGCTGAAGGCGGCCGGTGCCTGCGGGGCGATCGGGCTGGGCGTCAACGAGCAGGACGTGGCACTGGAGGTGTTGCCGCGCTTTCCGCTCGACTGCGTGATGCTGGCCGGCCGCTACACCTTGCTGGAACAGCACGGCGCGCGTGCGCTGCTGGATCAGGCGCAGCAACGCAATGTGGCGATCCTGTCGGCCGGCCCGTACAGCTCCGGCCTGCTGAGCGACGCACGCGGCCCCGGCGCCACCTACAACTACGCCCCGGTCGACACCGCAACGCTGCAGCATGCGCAGCGGCTGTACGCGGCCTGCGCGGCGTTCGAGGTGGATATCGGTGCGGCTGCCTTGCAGTTCCCGCTGGCGCACCCGGCGGTGACCACGGTGGTGGCCGGCATGCGCAGCGTGGCCGAAGTGCGATCGGCTGCCACGCGGCTTGCCGCTCCGGTGCCATCGGCACTGTGGCAACGCCTGCGCGATGAGGGTCTGCTCGCAGCGGAGCTGCCCACGCCATGAGCCGGGTCGACGCGCACCTGCACTTCTGGCACCTGGCCCGTGGCGATTACCACTGGCTGACGCCGGAGCTGGCGCCGCTGTACCGCGACTTCGGCCCGGATGACGTCAGCGCTGCGCTGGACGCGGCCAATGTCGATCACGTGGTGGTGGTGCAGGCGGCCACCACCGAGGCCGAGACCTGCTACCTGTTCGAGCTGGCCCGCGACGATGCGCGCATTGCCGGCGTGGTGGGCTGGGTGGATTTCGCCGCACCCGATGCGGCTGCACGCATCGGCGCCTTGGTGCGCGCCGGCGGCGGCGTGCTCAAGGGCCTGCGCCCGATGGTGCAGGACATCGCCGACGTGCACTGGCTGGCCAGTCCTGCCCTGGATGCCGCCTTCGATGCCCTGCTGGCGCACGATCTGGCCTTCGACGCATTGATTCGTGCCGCCCATGTACCGGCACTGCAGGCACGCCTGAAGCGCCATCCGGGCTTGCGCGTGGTGGTCGATCACGGCGGCAAACCGCAGATTGCGGCCGGCGAATTCGTCGCCTGGGCCGCCGGCATGGCCGCACTGGCCCAGCATCCCAATGTGCATTGCAAACTCTCCGACCTGCTGACCGAAGCCGCGCGCGGCGCGGGCGTGGACGCGCTGGAGCCGTATGTGGCGCACCTGTTCGCCCGCTTCGGCGCGCAGCGGCTGCTCTGGGGCAGCGACTAGCCGGTGCTGACCTTGCGCGCCGATTACGCGCACTGGTTCGCGCTTGCCCAGCAACTCGTCACCCGGCATGCCGCCGAGCACGCGGCAGCCATCTTCGGCGACAACGCACGCACGTTCTATCGTCTGCCACGGCCGGCGGCCCCCACCCACGGAACCTCATCGGTATGACTGTCTCGATCTCCACCACTCCCAACACCCGCCTGCAGGGCAAGCGTTGCCTGATCACCGCCGCCGGGGCCGGCATCGGTCGCGAAAGCGCGCTGGCCTGCGCACGCGCCGGCGCACAGGTGATCGCCACCGACATCGACGCTGCGGCCTTGCAGGCGCTGGCCACCGAATCGGACGCCATCACCACTCACCTGCTCGACGTGACCGACGCTGCAGCAATCGATGCATTGATCGCTGCGCATGGCCCGTTCGATGTGTTGTTCAACTGCGCCGGCTTCGTGCATCAGGGCAGCATTCTCGATTGCGACGAGCCGGCATGGCGCCGTTCGTTCTCGATCAATGTCGATGCGATGTACTACACCTGCAAGGCGGTGTTGCCGGGCATGCTCGAACGCGGCCGCGGCAGCATCATCAACATGTCCTCGGTGGCCTCCAGCATCAAGGGTGTGCCGAACCGCTTCGTGTACGGCGTGACCAAGGCCGCGGTGATCGGGCTGAGCAAGGCGATTGCGGCCGACTACGTGGCGCAGGGCGTGCGTTGCAACGCGATCTGCCCGGGCACCATCAAGACGCCGTCGCTGGGCCAGCGCGTCAAGGCCCTGGGCGGCGACGAACAGGCGGTGTGGAAGAGCTTCACCGACCGCCAGCCGATGGGCCGCCTGGGCGACCCGCGCGAGATTGCGCAGCTGGTGGTGTACCTGGCTTCGGACGAATCGTCGTTCACCACCGGCCAGACCCACATCATCGATGGCGGCTGGTCGAACTGAGCACCGCTGGCGAACGAGAGTGCAGCCGCCAGGCGCACTCACGCTCGCCAGGGTTTTATCGCGCGTTGCGCGCTGACAAAAAACGCTCTTCCACACCTGGCGTCACCGCTGTTTGCAGCATGCATCATCCATATTCCTCCGAGCGCACCTTCCGCACCCGCCTGCGACGTGTAATTGGCCGCTCCACTCCTCCCCTGCAAAGGAAGACTGCATGAAACTCGTACGTGTTGGCGCCGAAGGCCACGAACGCCCTGGCCTGATCGATAGCGAAGGCCGCATCCGCGACCTCAGCGGTGTGATCGACGATGTCGCCGGTGAGCATCTCACCAATGCCGGCGTGGACAAGCTGCGCGCGCTGGATGTCTCTGCGCTGCCGGTGATCGAAGGCGACGTGCGTTACGGCGCTGCGGTAGGCCGCATCGGCAAGTTCATCTGTGTGGGCTTGAACTACGCCGACCACGCCGCCGAATCGGGCATGGACGTGCCCAAGATGCCGATTCTTTTCATGAAGGCCACCACCGCGGTGTGCGGTCCCAACGACACGGTGATCATTCCGCGCGGGTCGGTGAAGAGCGATTGGGAAGTGGAGCTGGGCGTGGTGATCGGCGATGTGGCGCGCGATGTGTCGGTGGACCAAGCGCTGGACCATGTCGCCGGCTATGCGGTGATCAACGACCTGTCCGAGCGCGAATTCCAGCTCGAACACGGCGGCCAGTGGGTCAAGGGCAAGAGCGCCGACACCTTCGGCCCGATCGGCCCGTGGCTGGTCACCCGCGACGAGATCCCCGACCCGCAGAACCTGTCGATGTGGCTGGAGGTCAACGGTCACCGCTACCAGAACGGCAGCACCCGCACGATGGTGTTCGGCGTGGCCGAACTGGTCAGCCACATCAGCCGCTACATGACGCTGATGCCCGGCGATGTGATCAGCACCGGCACGCCGCCGGGCGTGGGCCTGGGCCAGAAGCCACCGGTCTACCTCAAGCCGGGCGATGTGATGGAGCTGGAGATCGAAGGCCTGGGTCGCCAACGTCAGCCGGTGGTGGCGCATCCACGCGATGCGGGGTGAGGTTGCGTGCCGGCAGGAGAGGGTTACCGAATTGAAAGCGTGTTGACGCGTTGCGCTCCACCACCCAGACCCTTCTTTTGCAGCAAAAGCCGAACAACAACCGTAGACGTCGCCGAGCAACCATGGGTACGCGCTGCAGCTCAAGCCCCTCTCCCACCGGGAGAGGGGTTGGGGTGAGGGTGAGGTGCCACGTCGTCGCGCAAATCGACGCAATGCCGCTGTTTGTTGGTTTGCTACCTCGATGCTGGTGCTAACGAATCATCAGCAGGTCTTTAGCGAGTGGGCGCCCGCATTGAATGTCCAAACGTTGTAGCGCTTCGATGGCGATACGCAGTTTGTCGTGCAATCGATTCAGTGATTCGAGTTTCAAACGCAGGGGCCCTGCCATGCGTCAACACAACCGTCGCTACGCGTTCGCACCCTCCACCCCAACCCCTCTCCCGATAGGAGATGGGCTAGATCAATTCCCTGTTTCCGTTCTTGTCGGTCCGTTCTTCTTCCACCCTTCACCGCCCAGGATTTTCATGCGCACCATCATCGCCCTCGAAACCCACGACGTCCGCTTCCCCACCTCGCGCGAGTTGGATGGGTCGGACGCGATGAATCCCGATCCCGATTACTCGGCGGCCTACGTCGTGCTGCGCACCGATGCGGCCGATGACCTGGCCGGTTACGGCCTGGTGTTCACCATCGGCCGCGGCAACGACGTGCAGACCGCTGCGGTGGCAGCACTGGCCGAGCATGTGGTCGGCTTGCGGGTGGAAGACGTCATCGCCGATCTGGGCGCGTTCGCGCGCCGGCTCACCAACGATTCGCAGCTGCGCTGGCTGGGCCCGGAAAAGGGCGTGATGCACATGGCCATCGGCGCTGTCATCAACGCCGCATGGGACCTGGCCGCACGCGCGGCGAAAAAACCGTTGTGGCGCTTCATTGCCGAACTCACGCCCGAGCAGTTGGTCGACACCATCGACTTCCGCTACCTCACCGACGTGCTCACCCGCGACGAGGCGCTGGCGATCCTGCGCAATGCGCAGCCGCAGCGCGCGCAACGTATCGCCACGCTGATCGAACAGGGCTACCCCGCCTACACCACCTCGCCTGGCTGGCTCGGCTACTCCGACGAAAAGCTGGTGCGGCTGGCCAAGGAAGCGGTGGCCGACGGCTTCCGCACCATCAAGCTCAAGGTCGGCGCCAACGTGCGCGACGATATCCGTCGCTGCCGCCTGGCACGCGAAGCGATCGGCCCGGACATCGCCATGGCCGTCGATGCCAACCAACGCTGGGACGTGGGCCCGGCGATCGACTGGATGCGCCAGCTGGCCGAATTCGACATCGCCTGGATCGAAGAACCCACCAGCCCGGACGACGTGCTCGGCCATGCCGCCATCCGCCAAGGCATCGCGCCGGTGCCGGTCTCCACCGGCGAGCACACGCAGAACCGGGTGGTGTTCAAGCAGTTGCTGCAGGCCGGTGCGGTGGACCTGATCCAGATCGATGCCGCGCGCGTGGGCGGGGTCAACGAGAACCTCGCCATCCTGCTGCTGGCCGCCAAGTTCGGCGTGCGCGTGTTTCCGCACGCCGGCGGTGTCGGTCTGTGCGAGTTGGTGCAGCATCTGGCAATGGCCGATTTCGTGGCCATCACCGGCAAGATGGAAGACCGCGCGATCGAGTTCGTCGACCACCTGCACCAGCATTTCCTGGACCCGGTGCGCATTCGCCACGGCCGCTATCTCGCCCCGGAAGCGGCGGGCTTCTCCGCAGAAATGCACGCCGCCTCGATCGCGGAGTTCAGCTATCCGGGCGGACGCTTCTGGGTAGAGGATCTGGCGGCCAGCGCGAAGACCTGAGCGCGCGTCCCCTCATCCGCCCTTCGGGCACCTTCTCCCGCGCGCGGGAGAAGGAAGCGGTTCCGGGACCGCTCGGCAATTCGAATTGACACGTCTCGGCCCGAGCTTCGGCCTTCTAGAACAACCACCGGCTGGCTGCCTAAACCCGCCGCGCCTGGATCAACGCGGAGCACGCCCTTCTCCCGCGCGCGGGAGAAGGAAGCGGTCCGGGACCGCTCGGCAATTCGGATTGACACGTCTGGGTCTGAGCTTTCGGCCTTCTAGAACAACCAATGGCTGGCTGCCTAAACCCGCCACGCCTGGACCAACGCGGAGCACACCCTTCTCCCGCGCACGGGAGAAGGAAGCGGTCCGGGACCGCTCGGCAATTCGGATTGACACGTCTGGGCCTGAGCTTTCGGCCGTGCAGAACAACCAATGGCTGGCTGCCTAAACCCGCCACGCCTGGCCCAACGCGGAGCACGCCCTTCTCCCGCCTGCGGGAGAAGGTGCCCGCAGGGCGGATGAGGGCGCTCTTAGCGCTGCGCGTCGATCGCCTCACTCAGCGCAAAGATCCGCCCGGCCTGCCGCCATTTCTCGCCCGGCGCACTGCCGGGCAGCGGTTTCTGGAACCGCCACATCAACTGCTCCCATGCCTGGATACGCGGGTCGGCTGCATCGCGCGCGGCCTTGGCGGCCGGATCGTAGTCCTCGCTGACCTGCATCAGCATCACCAACCGGTCGCCGCTGCGAAAGATCTCCAGTTCCTGGATGCCGGCCTGCTGCAGGGAAGCCACCACTTCCGGCCACACCTCGGTGGGTTGATGCCAGCGCTCGTATTCGGCGATCAAGTCCGCATCGTCGTGCAGGTCCAACACATAGCAAAGACGCGGCATGCTCAGGCTCCTGCAACCACGGGCGCCACGCGACGGGCGCGCAACGCGAACGACAAAATCACCGCAAAGCACGCACCCGGCACAACCATCGCCCAGTGGATGCCGGCCATATCCGACACCGCGCCCATCACCGCCGTGAGCAGGGCACCGCCGATGATGGACATCACCAGCATGGACGAGCCCAGCTTGCGGGCATCGTCGTGCATGCCGTCCAGGCCCAGCGCAAAAATGGTCGGGAACATCACCGACATGAACACGCTCGCCGCCACCAGTGCATACAAGCCGGTCCACCCCGGCAGTGCGATGGCCACCGCGCACAGGACCAGATTGATCACGGCAAAACTTGCCAACAGCTTGGCAGGTGCCAGATAGCGCAACAGCGCGGTGCCGATGAAGCGGCCGGCCATGAACAGCACCAGCGAGATGGTGAGATAGGTCGCAGCGGTCTTCTCCGGCGTGCCGGGCACTGCGTCCTGCAGATAGCGGATCAGGTAACTCCAGATGCCGACCTGCGCGCCCACGTAGAAGAACTGCGCCACCACCGCAAACACGAACAGGCGGTTACGCAGCAATTCGCCAAAGCGTGCGCGCCTGGGCGCGGCGCCGGTGCCTGCCTCCGGCGCGCCGCTGGGAAAGCGCACCAGCGCGATCAGGATCGCCCACAGCACCACCACCGCACCGATGATCAGGTAGGGCGTCTGCACGGCTGCCGATTCGGTGGCGAAAAACGCCTCGCGCGCGGCCGGCGCCATCGCGGCCAGCTCGGCCGGGGTGTGCTCCACGCCGGAGAAGATGAAATGCTGGCCGACCAGCACGCCGGTGATCGAGCCCAGCGGGTTGAACGCCTGCGCAAGGTTCAAGCGCCGCGCCATCGGCCGGACCTAGCACGGTCACCAGCGGGTTGGCCGTGGTTTCCAGGAATGCCAGCCCGCTGGCGATCACGAACAGCGCCAGCAGGAACAGCCAGTAGGTGTGCACTTGCGCGGCCGGATAGAACAGGAACGCGCCGCATGCGTACAACAGCAGGCCCAGCACCACCGCGGCCTTGTAGCTGTAGCGGCGCATGAACATCGCCGCCGGCATCGCAAACACGAAATAGCCCATGTAAAAGGCGCTCTGCACCAGCCCGGCCTGCAGGTCGGTCAGCTCGAACGCCTTCTTGAACTGCTTGATCAGGATGTCGTTGAGGTTGTTGGCCATGCCCCATAGAAAGAACAGGCTGACGATCAACAACAGGGGAACCATGGCGGTGCGCGCCAGGTTGCCGCGCGGCGACGCGGCAATGTCACTGTGATGCATGCGACCGTTCCCCTCCCAAGGCTGTGGCGCTTGCGTTGCAATCGAGCGAGCGTACTGCGCAGGCCAGCGTCATGCAAATATAAAATCTTTGTTTATATTTGCACGAAGAGACTTCCACCGCCGCCGTGCCTGCGATGCCTGTACCCTGGCGCGCCGCACCTTGCCTGGACCCGCAAACGGATGAGCACCGCACCCGCCAAGTACCGCGCACCCGCCCTGGACAAGGGGCTGGACATCCTGGAATTGCTCGCCCGCCAGGCGCAGCCGATGAGCATGGGCGCGATCTCGCAGGGCATCGGGCGCTCGCGCGGGGAAATCTTCCGCATGCTGCAGGTGCTGGAAGAGCGCGGCTACCTCACCCGCGATGGCGAAGGCGACTACGTGCTGACCAACCGCTTGTTCATGCTCGGGATGCAGCAGCCGCACGTGCAGAGCATCAGCGAGGCCGCACTGCCGGTGATGCGGCGCCTGTCCGATGCGATCTACCAGCCGTGCCACTTGGTTGCGCCGTCCGGCGACCAGATCGTGGTGATCGCGCAAATGGACGTGCCCAGCGACCTGGGCCTGGTGGTACGCCCGGGGCATCGTCGCCCGTTGACGCATTCCAGCTCCGGGCTGGTGCTGTTCGCCTTCCAGCAGCCGGAGGTGCAGGCGCGCTGGTTGGACATGCTCGAGGCCAGCGATGTGCCGTTCGAGCGCGCGCAGTTCCTGGCCGCCGCCGCGCAGGCGCGCCGCGATGGCTATGCCATGCAGCCCAGCGAGGCGGTGGTGGGCGTGGTCGACCTGACTGCCCCGATCCTGCAACGCGGCAGCGCCACCTACACGCTCACGGTGCCCTTCATCGAACGGCGCCCTGCGCTGGTGAGCCCGCAAGCGGCGTTGCAGGCCCTGTGCGCGGCAACCGCCGAGATTTCCGGCGCGCTGCACTAGCCGCACACCGAGCGAAGGCCGCGCCACCGTGGCCGGAACGCCGCCGCCGCCGTTGGCCTCTATACTCGGCGCGATCGACCACGCGGGATCGCATGTCCAGCATCACCTTCGGGATGTGGAGCACCATCCTGCTGCTCGGCAGCGCGCATGGCGTGCTCGGTGCGGGCCTGTTGCTGCTGACGTCGGTCAACCGCATCGCCAACCGCTGCCTGGCGGCGTTGCTGCTGGTGGTGGTGGCGCTGATCACGCCCTACACGCTCGGCTATGCCGGCGCCTACGACGCCTACCCGGACCTTACCTACGCACCGCTGTTCTGGGAGCTGGCCATCGGCCCGCTGGTGTGGCTCTACGTGCGCCAACTGGCATCGCCAGCAGTTGCCACCGCGCTGGGCGCTGCATCTGCTGCCGGCGCTGCTGCAAGGCGCTTACTACACCTGGCTGTTCACCTGGCCGCTGCAACGCAAGTGGGCCTGGAACGCCGCTGTCCAGGTACCCTGGATCGCCCCGCTGCAAGATGCCCTGGTGCTGGCCTCGCTGGCGGTGTACCTGGCGCTGGCCTGGCGCGAGTACCTGGCCTATCAACGCTGGCTGGAGCACCACAGCAGCGCGCGCGAGGAACTGCGGCTGCCGTGGCTGCGCGGCTTTCTGCTGGCCGCTTCGTTGCTGGTGGCGTTGCGGCTGGGCTTTACCGCCAGCGACCGCCTATGGCATCGCCTGTCGTACTTCGACGAGTTCCCGCGGTATCTGGCCACCGCCGCCCTGGTCTACTACCTGGGGCTGGAAGGTTGGCGACATGCGCGCGCGCACTATCCGCAGCGCGACGCGGCGCAGATGCTGGACCCGCAAATGCCTGTGTCGGACCTGCCCGCGCCCGCCTGCCCACAGCCCGCGGCGCCGGAGAAGGACTGGCAGGCACTGGGTCAACGCGTCGCCGCCGAAGTCGGCGCGCACGGCTGGTGGCGCGAGCCGAACCTCACCCTGCCCGAGCTGGCGCGCCGCATTGGCACCAACAGCAATTACCTCTCGCGAGCGCTCAACGAGGGGCTGGGGCTGAGCTTCAGCGCCTTCGTCAACGCGCTGCGCATTGCCGAGGCACGGCGTTTGCTGGCGGGCAACGAGGACATCCTGTCCATCGCGCTGGCGGTCGGCTTCGGCTCCAAGGCCAGCTTCAACCGGGTGTTTCGGGCGCAGGTTGGCTGCACGCCCAGCGATTACCGGCGCACGCAACGTCCCATATCCTGAAAATCGCTTGGCGATTGGGCATTTGAGGCGCATGCCGCCGTGCGGTTGGGAATTGTCTCGACTCTTGCCAAGGAGTTGCCATGTCCCCGCGCATCCGCCCCCACCCATTGCCGTTGTGGCGCGTCCTGTCATGGTGCGTGCTGTGCTTGCCCATGTGCCCGGCGTGGGCCGCCCCGCCAACGCCGCCGTTGAGCAGGGACAGCCCGCTGTCGGGCCCGGCGCTGCTGGCCGATGTCGATGTGCTTCAACAGGCCTATGCGGCGTTGCATCCGGGCCTGTACCGCTACGCTACCGAGCCGCAGGTTGCGCAACGCTTCGCCGCGCTGCGCGCCGAACTGGCACACGGCGCCACGCTCGGCCAGGCCTATCTGGCCATTTCGCGCCTGACAGCCAGCGTGCGCTGCGGCCACAGCTTCCCCAATTTCGTCAATCAACCCGCGCCGATCCAGCAGGCCCTGTTCCCCGGCGAGCGGCTGCTCCCGTTTCACTTCCGCTGGCTGCAAGGCCGCATGGTCATCAGCCGCAATGGCTCGGATCAGCCCGGCCTGGTCCCCGGCACTGAAGTGCTGTCGATCGATGGCGTTGCCAGCGCGCAGATTCTGGCGGCCCTGATGAGCGTGGCACGCGCGGACGGCAGCAACGATGCCAAGCGCGTTGCCCAGATGGAGCTGCAGGCGTTTGCACGCATCGAGGCATTCGATGTGTACCTGCCGATGCTGTTCCCACAGATTTCCGCCAACCCGATGCTGCAGGTCCGCACGCCGGGAGCGAACGCGCCACGCGCGCTGCGGGTCAGCGGCATCGACGCGGCGCAGCGCAATGCAATGGCGCCCCAGCGTGCACGCGACAGCGCAGCACCGGCATGGACGCTGACGATGGATTCGACCGATCTGGCGATCCTGCGCATGCCGGACTGGGCGCTCTATGAGAGCCGCTGGGACTGGCACGCCTTCTTGGCGCGCAGCTTCGCTCGCCTTGCCGAGCGCCGCGTGCGTGCGCTGGTGATCGATCTGCGTGGCAACGAGGGCGGGCTGGATGTGGGCAGCGTGCTGCTTGGTTATCTGGCCGCAGGCGAAGTGGCCGTGCCGCCCGTGCGCAACTTGGTGCGCTATCGGCGCCTGCCCGATGCGTTGGCATCGTCTGTCACGACCTGGGATCGCTCCTTCCGCGATTGGGGCACGCGTGCGCGCGCCTACGACGCGCGTTTCTACGCACTCGATTCTCCACGCGGCGCAGCGGCGCAAGCGTACCTGCCACTGCGCACGCCGCACTTCGCCGGCCAGGTCTTCGTGTTGACCAGTGCCGAGAACAGCTCGGCCACCTTCGAGTTTGCACAACAGGTGCAGCGCAACGGCCTGGCCACGCTGGTCGGCCAGCCCACCGGCGGCAACCTGCGTGGCATCAACGGCAGTGCTTTTTTCTTCCTGCATCTGCCCAACTCGCAGATCGAAGTGGACCTGCCAGTGGTTGGGCAGTTTCCGATCAGCGCCCAACCGGATCGCGGCGTATTGCCCGATGTGCCCGTGCACATCACGGCGCAGGATCTGCAAGACGGTCGCGACGCGGAAATGGACGTGGTGCGCGCCTTGCTGCGGGGTGATGGAACACCGCCGCAGGGCGACCAGGATGCGCCCGCATAGCCACGGCTATAAAGATCAGACCGACCTTCGCGTGCAGTGCAAACGCACCGAACGCGGCAATGCGTTGGTACACTGCGCGCCCCTTGGGGAGTAGCCTGCTTTCGTGCATCGAAAGCGCCTGCATCAACATACTCGGCCAGTGCGCCGTGGTGCAGGCAACCAGTTTCGGTTTGGCGAGACCAGCGGCATGCGTGCACGACGACGGTTGGCGCGGGCGCATGCCGTTGTGACCGTGCCCAACCCGAGAGTGTCGATGTCTCCTTTTTCCATTGTGTTGATCGGTTTTGCGATGTCGACCGATGCGTTCGCCGCGGCGATCGGCAAGGGCGCGGCAATGCGCAAGCCGCAGTGGCGCGATGCACTGCGCGCCGGCCTGATCTTCGGCTGCATCGAAGCGATCACCCCGGTGATCGGCTGGCTGCTGGGCCGTGCCGCAGCCAGTTATGTGTCTGCCTACGATCACTGGATCGCCTTCGTGCTGCTGGGCGCATTGGGGACCCACATGATCGTGGCCGGCCTGCGCAACGGGCCGGAGGATGCCGAAGATGCAGCCTCCGAGACGCCAAAACGGCATGGCTTGCTGGGCTTGGCCACCACCGGCTTTGCCACCAGCATCGATGCGATGGCGGTCGGCGTCAGCCTGGCGTTTCTGGATGTGCACATCGGCGTGGTGGCGGTGGTGGTGGGCCTGTGCACCTTCAGCATGGTCACTGCCGGCGTGATGCTGGGCCGCGCGCTCGGCAATCTGATCGGCAAGCGCGCCGAAATCCTGGGTGGATTGATCCTGGTGATCGTCGGCAGCGTGATTCTTTACGAGCACCTGGGCGGTGCGGCGTAGCCGTAGGAGCGCACCTGGGCGCGGCGGGTTTTCCTGGTAAAGCCGCCATCGCGCCCGGGTGCGCTCCTACGCTGCGTGGGCGTGCGAACCGCACGCGATCGGCATCATGGAATGCGTGATCGCTGCGGCGTGCATCCCCGCATGTCGCGATGCACAGGTGCACCTTTCAGCGTGTCTTTGCATCGTGGTAGGCGCTCAGGAACGCGCGCAGCGACGCCGGCTTCACCGGCTTGGTCAGCAACCGATACCCGCGTTCGCGCGCAAGCTGCTTGAGTTCGTCGCGACCGTCGGCCGTAAGCAGGGCGCCGGCGATCGGCGCCGGCGCGGCGGCTTGCACGGCATCGAGCGTGTCCAGGCCATCCATGCGGTCGTGCAGGTGGTAATCCACCAGCATCAGGTCCGGCTGTTCGCGCGCACGTTCCAGCGCCTGGTCCACGGTGCTGGCGGTGATCACTTCCACCTGCCAGCGGCCGAGCAGCGCGCGCATGCCATCGAGAATTTCGCGGTCGTTGTCCACGCACAGCACGCGCAGGCCGGCCAGCGAATCGCCGCTGGGAGATGCACGTGCAGCCGTCACCGGCAACAGCGGTGCCACCGGAACCGGCGCCACACGCGGCAACAGGATCGAGAACATGCTGCCGCGACCGACCTGGCTGCGCGCGCTCAGGTCGTGGTCGAGCAGGCGCGAGATGCGTTGGCAAATCGACAGACCCAAGCCCAGACCCTGCTCGCCCCAATCGAAGGGCTGCTGATAGCGGCGAAATTCTTCGAAGATCTGCCGCATGTGGTGCTCGGGAATGCCCGGGCCGGTGTCCCACACCTGCAGCTCCACCTGCTGCCCGCGCCCACGCATGCCCAGCACGATGCGGCCCTGGCGCGTGTAGCGCAACGCATTGGCCAGGAAGTTCTGCATCACCCGGCGCAGCAGGCGGCGGTCGCTGCGCACCCAGATCGCGCGCACATGCACCTGTAGCCGAAGACCACGGCTGGCTGCCACCGGCGCGTATTGCGCGGCCAGCTCGTGCATCAGCGCGCTGGCGTCGAAATCCTCGACCGTGGGACGCAACCCACCGGCATCCAGGCGCGAGACGTCGAGCAGGCCGTCGAGCAATTCTTCGGCCGCACGCAGCGAGGCATCCACGCGTTCGGCCAGATGCCGTTGCTCTTCGTTGTGCTGAAGGCTCTCGCGCAAGGCCGAGGCGAACAGGCGCGCAGCGTTGAGCGGCTGCAACACGTCGTGACTGATGGCTGCCAGAAAGCGGGTCTTGGATTGTTGCGCCAGCTCGGCCTCGCGCGAGCGATCGGCCACGCGTTGCTCCAGATTTTCGTTGGCGTCCAGCAATGCGCGTTCGGCGCGCTTGTAGTCGGTGATGTCGTTGTAGCTGGTGACGTAGCCACCGCCCGGCAGCGCCTGACCGCGCATCTCGATCACCTTGCCGTCGCTGCGGGTGCGTTCGAACACATGCGGCGAGCCGGCGCGCATATGCCGGATCCGGCGATCGATCTGGTCTTCGATATCGCCCTCGCCCAGTTCGCCGCGCTCGGCGTTGTAGCGGATCAGGTCGGCCACCGGCCGGCCCACGTACAACATGCCATCGGGATAGCCGAACAACTGCTGATAACGCCGGTTCCAGGCGGTCAAGCGCATGTCCGGGTCGACCACGCTGACCGCGGCGCTGATGTTTTCCAGCGTGGTGGACAGAATCTCGCGATTGAAGCGCAGCTCCTGGCCGGCTTCGTCCAGCACCGCCACCACTTCGCCCAGTTCCATGCCCGAACCGCGCAACAGGCTGGTCAGCACCAGGCGTGCGGAGGCGGCGCCGATGGAGGCGGCCAGCAGGCGTTCGGTGAACTGCACCCAGGCGCGGTCGGCCACCACCGTCGGCTGCAGTTCGCGTTCCAGCAATTGCGCCTGCTCCACGAACGCGCGCCGCGCATGCCGCTCGCCCACCACGCGTTCGGCCAGCGCCTGCAGGTCGCCAACCCGCACATGCCCCGGCCACTCGCCGGCCACCGCCGGGCGCTGCGCGTACGGATCCAGGAACGGCGCGGCACGCAGGCGTTCGTCCACGCCCGGACGCCAGCGCGCAGAGACCAGCATCATCGCGCCCACGTTGATCAGCAGCGACCAGAACGTGCCATGCGCCAGCGGGTCCCAGCCGCGCATGCCGAACAGCTGCTGCGGCTGCAGCCAGGCGATACCGAACGGCCCGTCCACCAGCCAGTCCGCCTGCAGCCAGCCGGCGCGCGTGGCCGCCGGCAGCAGCAGCGTGTAGATCCAGGTCATGAAGCCGAGCGCCATGCCGGTCTCCACGCCCTTGCGGCTGGCGCCACGCCAATACAGCCCGCCGATCACACCGGGCGCAAATTGCGCTACCGCGGCAAACGCCATCAATCCGTACGCGGCCAGCGTGGTGTCGTTGGCCACGCTGCGGTGATATCCGTAGGCAATGAGCGCCAGCAGCAGGATCGCAACACGTCGGATCCACAACACGCGCGAGGCCACCGCCGCGCGCGCATCGGCGCTGCCACGGCGACGCAGCAGCACCGGCATCACCAGGTCGTTGCTGACCATGGTGGCCAACGCGATGCTGGCCACGATCACCATGCCGGTGGCCGCGGAAAACCCGCCCACATACGCCACCAGCGCCAGCACCGTGTTGCCCTGGCTCAGCGGCAGGGCCAGCACCACCGCATCGTCGACCACCGCACTGCCCTTGCCGAACAACGCGATGCCCGCCGAGGCGATCGGCACCACCATCGCCGAGATGATCACCAGATAGGCGCCGAAGAACCAACGCGCACGGCGGATATCGCCGACATCGCTGCATTCGACCACCGCCACATGGAACTGGCGCGGCAGGCAGATCACCGCCAGAAAACTCAGCAATGTCTGCGAAATGAAGCCCACCGACGGCGTGTGCTCGAACAGCGTGCGCGCCGAATCGGCGATATGCAGTTGGTGCTCGCTCAACCACAGCCATGCGAACAGCCCCACCGCCACGATGGCAACCAGCTTGATCACCGACTCCAGCGCGATCGCCAGCATCATGCCGCGGTGGTGTTCGGTGGCGTCGACCTGGCGGGTGCCGAACAAGGTGGCGAACAAGGCCATCAGCAATGCCACATACAACGCCGGGTCGGCGAAGATGCCGCGCCCGGCGCTGCTATGCCCGGTCAACACTTCCAGGCTCATCGCCACCGCTTTGTATTGCAGCGCCAAGTACGGAACGATGCCGATCAGCGCGATCACCGCCACCAACGCGGCCAGCCGGCGCGAGCGGCCGTAGCGCGAGGAGATGAAATCGGCGATGGAAACGGTATTTTCGGCGCGCGCGATCAGTGCCAGCCGCTCGATGATGCGCCAGCCGAACAGCAGCAACAGCAGCGGGCCCAGGTAGATCGGCAGGTAGCCGATGCCATTGCGCACCGCCGAGCCGACCGCGCCGTAGAAGGTCCACGACGAGCAATACACCGCCAGCGCCAGGCTGTAGACCGCCGGCCGCAGCCACGGCCGCTCCGGATACAGCGGACGGCGATCGCCCCACCACGCCACCCCGAACAGCAGGGCTGCGTAACCCAGGGACACCAGCAACAGGATCCAGCTCGAGACCAACATGTCCTCCGACGTGGCGCAGCGCCAGCGGTGGAGTTTACGCAGTCACGCACGTTGGCGTTGCAGGCGCAGCATCCGGGTCGGGCGACGTCGGCCGTGGGTTGCATCGGCATGCGCCACGAACCCTGCCGGGCTAAGCAAGGCCTTGGGGAATCCGCGGCCGGCACCTTGCCAGGCATTGGCATCGAAGACGCGCGCACATGCCCGCGCGAACTGCGGGCATATCCGTGGTTGGTGTGCGACCACCGCTGCGGCGCCCGTGGCCTGTTCCACCATGCCAGCACCGTCGAATCGCACCGCTGCCAGCGCCGCGATCGGCGAACACATGCAAGCGACAGACACGACCTGCGGACTCCAGGCTTGATGTTAGCGCTAACACACCATACTGTCTGTCCACCTTGAATCGGACGATGCTCCAAGCGTTTCGTTGCGCGATGGCGTTTTGCATTGCAGCAATGCCTCTTCCCCGCATCGCTATCGCCTGCGCCACCGCGCGATGCGATTGACTATTGCAGTGCAACGACGGCAGCCACCGCGATGCGCATTCATCACCACGCGATGGAATGCGTCCCGGCGTGCAGGCGCCGCGCATACCGATGCGTGCATCGGCCGCGCCCGTCGCCTGGCAGTGCAGTCGATCCGTGTGTCGCACCCATCCAGAAACCAGCACCGCAGGTGTGGAGAGCCCATGTCCGTTCAAGCCAGAAGCCAGACCTCGTCCATTGCGCCGTCGGGCGTGCGATCCCTGCTGATCATCGTTGCCGGCCTTTTCGCCGCCGACGGTGCCTGGGCGTGTACCACGCCGGTGTCGGTGTGCGAACGCGACAGCGCCGGTGCGTTTGCGCTGATCCGCTCGGAGCTGCCGGCCACGGTCGTGGTCGATGCCTCGGCCGATTCCGCCGTGCGATCGGTGGCCGACAATTTCGCGGCCGACCTGCAACGGGTTGCCGGCCACAGCAGTGGCGTGAGCACCGATCTGGCAGGCGTCCGCGGAGCGGCCGTGATCGTGGGCACGCTCGGCCACAGCCCGATCATCGACGCGCTCATCGCCGCCGGCAAAATCGACAGGCGCGCCCTGCTGCAGCGCTGGGAGGCGTACACGCAGATTGTCGTCGATCGCCCCACGCCGCAGATCGATCGGGCGCTTGTCATCGTCGGCGCCGATCGCCGTGGCGCGGTCTTCGGTACCTACGATGTCTCGGAGAAGATTGGCGTGTCGCCGTGGTACTGGTTTGCCGACGTCGCAACGGCGCATCGCTCCAACCTGTTCATCACCCGCGGCAGCGTGTCCGATGCGCCGAAGGTGCGCTACCGCGGCTTCTTCATCAACGACGAAGACCCGGCCTTGAAGGGCTGGGCGATGAAGAAATTCGGCGGGGTCAACGCGAAGATGTACGCGCATGTCTTCGAGCTGGGCCTGCGCATGAAGGCCAACTATCTGTGGCCGGCGATGTGGGGCAAGGCATTCAATGTCGATGATCCCAACAACATGGTGCTGGCCGATCAGATGGGCATCGTCATGGGCACCTCCCATCATGAGCCGATGATGCGTGCGCAGAAGGAGTGGCATCTCAAGAGCATCCCCAACAGCGGCGGTCCCTGGGACTACACCCGCAATGCCGCCAACCTGCGTGCGTTCTGGAAGGGCGGCATCGCGCGGATGATGTCCAAGGGCGGCGGCCAGCGCTACGACAGCCTGGTGACGGTCGGCATGCGCGGCGATGGCGACGAACCGATGGCCGAGAGCACGGCCAGCCATCTACTGGAAAAGGTTGTGGCGGACCAGCGCGCCATCATTGCCGATGTGACGAAGGCGCCGGCTGCGCAGACGCCGCAGGTGTGGGCGCTCTATAAGGAAGTGCAGGACTACTACGACCACGGAATGCAGGTCCCCGACGATGTCACGCTGCTGTTTTCCGACGACAACTGGGGCCAGATCCGCCGTCTTCCGGTCACCGACCTGCAGCGCGCCGGCGGGTATGGCGTGTACTACCACTTCGATTATGTGGGGGTGCCGCGCAACTACAAATGGATCAATACCAATCAGGTCGAAAAGATTTGGCAGCAGATGGATCTGGCCTATCAGCGCGGCGCACGGCAACTGTGGGTGGTCAACGTCGGCGATATCAAGCCGATGGAATATCCACTGAGTTTTTTCCTGAAGATGGCTTGGAATCCGGAAGCGATGACGCCCGGCGCGCTTGCGGCGTACCCGCAGCAATGGGCGCAGGAATCGTTCGACGCCGCGCATGCCGCACGCATCGGAGAGCTGATCACCCGCTACAGCATGCTGGTTGCACGGCGAAAGCCGGAATTGGTCGATCAGGACAGCTTCGCCCTGGGCGAAGGTGCGCCAGCCGAGCTGGATGGCGGTGAGTTCGGCGCCATCGTGGCGCAATGGCAGGCGCTCGAGCAGCGCATGCTCGGCGTCAAGGCAAGCTTGCCTGCCGACCAGCAAGACGCCTATTACCAGCTGATCGAATACCCGATCGCGGCAGTGTCCAATCTCTACCAGCTCTATTACGCGGCCGCATGGAACAAGCGCCTGGCCGCACGCAACGATGCACGTGCCAATTACTTCGCCGACATGGTCGAAACCACCTTCGAGCGCGACAAAGCCCTGACACAGCGCTACCACACGATCAACGGCGGCAAATGGGACGGCATGATGAACCAGGTCCACATGAGCTATGTGATCTGGAACGACCCGACCCAGCAGTCCATGCCCTCGATCAGCCGCGTTGGCGGCGACACGCCGCCCGACCGGATCGCGCGCTCCATCGCGTTCGCCCCGCCGGCCCCGCAAACGCCAGGGGTGCTATCGCTCGAAGCGCCCAAGTATTCGCGGGTCATCGCCAACAAGGGGCTGCAATGGACCGCGATCCCCGCGCTGGGACGTACCCAAGGCGCCCTGGTCGCGCTGCCGCAGGGGCAGCCTGCCACCACGGCCGAAGACCGTGTCGCAGTGGAGTACGACGTGGTCGTCACCACGCCGGGCCCTGCGACGCTCGGCTTGTATCTTGCGCCCACACTGGACACGTCCAACCGCGGGCCGCTCCGCCTCGGCGTCTCCATCGACGACGGTCCGGTGACCACCGTCAATTGGGAACTGCACCCCACCGGCGGGGCACAGAACACGCCCGCCGAAAAAGCCTGGGCAACCGCGGTGCGGGACAATGCGGTGTTCGTATCGGCGCAGATGGGCACGCTGGCGAAGGGTCGGCACACGATCAAGGTCTTCCGGATCGACGACAACATCGTCCTTGAGAAGCTCGTGCTGAGCACCGTGCCGGTGCCTGTGTCCTATCTGGGGCCTGCGCCGGCACGCTGACGCGCGCCACCTGGAGCGCGTCGCGAGCGCGCTCTGGCGCTTTCAGCCGGCCATCGCCGCCGCCAACGCTGAGGCGGCGATGGCCCGCGGACTCATTCGGGCAGCCGTACCTCGACCCGATACACCTGCCCGCGCGCAATGTTGCCGATGCGCTGTTCCGGACAGAGCTCGCCATCGACCCGCACCTCCATCGCGGTGCGGCCCGGCTCGCGCGTCAGCGTGACATCGAAGTCCGCACCACGGAACTGGCGCCTGGCACGCGCGTGCGGCCAGTGCGACGGCAGCTGCGGACGGATCGCCAGCGTATCGCCCTGTCCGACCAACCCGAACAAGCCTTCCAGCACGCAGCGATACACCCACGCCACCGTGCCGGTGTTGAACAGCTGGCTCGAGCGCCCGGCTGTGCGCGGGTATTGATGCCACGCGCCACGGTAGTAGTTGGGCAACGACACCGGCAGGTGGCCGCGTTGCAGTACATCCTCGCGGGTTGGCCCCGGCAGCAAAGCGCGCAGGATCTCCCAGGCGCGGTCGGCCTCGCCAATCTGGTACAGGCTGTACAAATAGAATGCCGCCGCGTGGTTGTACACCGCACCGTTTTCCGCCGCGCCCGGCCACTTCTGCGTCAGCCGCCCCACGTCATCGCGCATGTGCGTATATGCCGGCGCCAGCATCACCGGGCCATACGGCGTGTGCAGCTGCTCGCGCACCGCCTCCAGCAGCGCCGCACGTTGCTGCGCATCGGCAGTGCCGGCCAGCAGCGCGAAACTCTGCGGATTGAGATAGATGCGCCCCTCCACATCGTCGGCGATGCCGAAGCGCAGCCCGTCGTCGGTGATGCCGCGCGCGTACCAGTTGCCGTCCCATAGTTCACGGTTGGCATCGGCATTGACCGCGCCCACCGCCTCGCCAAACCTGTCGGCCTTTGCGCTGCGTCCGTGCGCAGCGCAGATGTCCGACCACAGCCGCAGCGCGTACGCGGTGGCCACGGTCAGCCAGCCGGACACCCCCTTGCCGCGCCAGCCGACCATGTTCATCGGGTCGTTCCAGTCACCCTGGGCGATGAAGCTCAACCCGCGTGCATCGCGCGCGTCCAGCAGCCACTGCATGGCCGCGTCCAGGCGCTCGGCAACGCTCAGGCGCTGCCCGTCATGGGTTTGCACGATCGCCTCCAGGATGCTGGTATCGCCGGTCTCGGACAGATACGCGCTCAGGAAGATCGGCAACCACACGCAGTGGTCGGTATGCGGCACCTGGTTGATGTATTTGAGCTCGGCGCCTTCCACCAACAGGATGCCGTCCGGCATTGCGCCGCTGGGCTCCTGCTGCGACAGGGCATGCAACAGCGCCGCGCGTGCGGTGGCAGGCTGCAGGTAGGCCATGCCCATGTGGTCCTGCAGAAAATTGCGCGTCTGCGGATCGGTGGTCAGGCGATTGACGTCGCCGTGATAGAACACCTGGCGCGGCAACCAATGGTTGACCATGTTGTCCAGCGCCGCGTCGGGTGTGGCGATCTGCACGCAGCCACGGCCAGCCTGCAGATAGTCCGCATATTCACGCGCCGCCTGGGCGAAACCGGCTTCGGAGAGATAGCGCGCCCGCAATGCGGCAATTTCGGCATCGTCCTTGGCCGGCCCGAATGCGAAGCGATACACGCTGGCCGCATCGGCTTCCAATGTCAGCCGGTATTGCAACGCGGCGGCCGGCGTTTCGTAATGCGCATCGTGGTTGCCCAGCTGCTCGGCCTGCACCGCCGAGGGTGCGTGCAGGCCACCCTCGCCTTCGAATGCCATCTGCTGCGCGTCCCAGGCCACCGGCGTCTGCTCGTGCAGCAGGAAGGTGCAATCCTTGAAATCGCGCTGGCGGAAGTAGTCGTCCACCTTCTGATACGGCGCCACGCTACGGCAGACGATTGCGCCCAAGCCCGGCTCGTAACCGCCGGACTGATGCATCCACGACATGTAGCCGACCGGGAAATAGGCATACAGGCTCAGCCTGCGCGCGCGCCCGGACACGTTGTGCACACGACATTCCCACAGCTCCACCGCATCGTCGGTGGGGAGGGAAACGCACAATTCCACCACGATGTCGTCATGGCGCACCCGCCAGCGCACATCGTGCTTGCCGGCAGAGAACTCGAACGCTTGCGGCTGCGCGCGCACCGGCTCGTGCGGCACCGAATACAACGCGCCGGTGTCTTCGTCCTTGAGATAAAAGAACCGACCGGGATGATGCGCGTAGTACGGCTGCTCCGGCATCATGAAATTGCGTGCTTCCAGCATCGGTGCATGCGCGTATTTCGATGGTTCCGGCTGCATGAACTGGCCGGTGGCATAACCGCGGCAGGTCAGCTGCACCATCATGCGGCGGTTCCACAGGAAGCCGCCGGCATTGGGCATTGCGGTGGGGCTGTAGAGCGTATAGCGCGCACCATCGGCGCTGGGCGCCATCAAGCTGGACAGCGCATCGGACGTGGCGTGGGGCGTTGCAGACACGGTCAGGGGTGCTCCGGTTCGTCGCGCTTGCGCGCGGCCAGTTCGTGCTGGATGCGGTTCAACAGCCCATCGTCCAGCGGATAAAAACGCATGGTCCAGGCCGCCAGCAGCGCAACCGCACCCGGAATCACTGTCAGCAGCAGCACGATGCCGGTCAACGACCCGGTGGACTGCGCGGTGTTGGCGACATAGCCCATTGCAGCCAGCACCCAGGCAATGCCGGCCGAGGCCAACGCCCCACCGAGCTTTTGCGAAAACGTCGCAGCGGCGAACGTCATCGCCGTGGCCCGGCGGCCGGTGCGCCATTCGGTGTAGTCGGCGCTATCGGCATACATCGAAAACGCCAACGGCGATTTCGGCCCAAGCGCCAGGCCGATCAGCATGTTCAAGACGAACACCGCCCACACCGCATCGGCCGGTACGAAAAACATCGCACAACTCAGCAGGCCGACAAGCACCATCAGCCAGAACATCAGCTGGCGCTTGTCCCAGCGCCGCGTCAGCAGCGGCGTGATGGCCGCACCCACGCCCAGGGCCACCGAGTAGCTGCCCAGAAACAGGCCGACCAGATCCGGGCGTTGTACGTAGTACTTGAGGTAGTACACGCCCGCACCGCCGCGCATGGTGATCGTGATCATGATGATCAAAGACAGCACAAAGAGTACGCACCACGGTTTGTTCTGCAGCAGGTCGGCGATGTCGCGACGAATCGGTGTGCGTTGTTGCGGCGGCGGTTGCACGCGTTCGCGCGTGGTCAGCGCCACGGTGACGAACAACGCCAGCGCCACCGCGCCGTACAGCAGCATCGTGCGCTGCCATCCCAACGCATCGTTGCCTGCGCCGAACCAGCGCACCAGGTCCATCGTGAAGTAGTTGACCAAGGTGGTCCCTGCGAACGCACCGATGAAACGCAGGCTGATCAGGCCGGTGCGCTGCTGGCTGTCGGCGGTGATCACGCCGGATAATGCCGAGTACGGAATGCTCACCACCGTGTAGGCCAGCATCATCAGCAGGAAGGTGATCGTGGCCCACCACATACGCCCATGTTGATCCAGGTCCGGCGTGGTGTAGGCAAGCACGCCGGCAGCGGCCATCGGCAGCGCACCCCACAGCAGATACGGGCGGAACTTGCCAAGCCGGCTACGCGTGCGGTCGGCCAGTGCGCCCATCGCCGGGTCGGCGATCGCATCGGCGATCTTGGTCAACAAGATCATGGTGCCGACTGCAGCCGCCGGCAGGTGCATGGTGTCGGTGTAGAAGATCAGCAAGAACGCCGAGATGTTGGCCCAGTACAGATTCAGGCCCAGATCGCCGGCGCCATAGCCCAGCTTTTCGCGCCAGCGCAGGCGCGCCGATGCAGGAGACGTTGCGGGCGATGACGTCATCGACACACCTTCAAATGCGTTGTACCCGGCCGAGCACGCCGTTACGCTGGGTGCCCGCGCACCTGGCGAGGAGCGCCGACGCTACACCACGCGTCGGCTGTCGCCAACGTGAAATCCATTCGAATGCCGAATCGATCCAGAGATATAACCTGACGTGATGGACACCGCCACACATGCCACGCCCGCGTCCGCTTCGCCGCTTGCCATCGTGGTGATGGGCGTGTCGGGCAGCGGCAAGACCACCATTGCACAGGCGCTGGCAGCGCATTACCGCTTCCGTTTTCTGGATGCCGACGACTACCACAGCGTGGCAGCACGCGCGCAGATGGCAGCCGGTCAACCGCTCACCGACGCGATGCGCCTGCCGTGGGTCGAACTGCTATCGGCCACGCTGCGCGATTGCGTACAGGCCGGCGAATCGGTGGTGCTGGCCTTTTCCGGTTTGCGCAGCGCGCATCGCCAGCTGCTGCGCAACAGCGGCGTGCCGATGCGCTTCGTGTTCCTGCATGCGGCCCCGCACGTGATCGCCGCACGCCTGAGCGCCCGCGCAGGCCACTTCATGCCAGCCGCGTTGCTCGACAGCCAGCTGCAGACGTTGGAGCTGCCGTTGGACGAAGCGGACGTGGTGTCGGTGGACGTGGATGCCAGCGTGCCTGCGGTTGTGCAGGATGCGATCGCCCAATTGGCGGCGATCGATGCCGCCGCAGTGCAACATGCATGGCGCGCATCGGAGCGGGTGTAAGCGCACGCAGACGATTTGCGTGAGGCACGCGGTGGGTGTCGTCTAGGCCGTCATGCGTCATGCGTCATGCATCGCGAGGCTGTTGCTTCCGTGCCGGGATGGATGCCCCATCACGATCGCGCGACGCGCAGCCTGAGCGCAGTCACAGCGGCAATGCCCGCACGGCGCAGCGCGAACACCTGCTGTCGCGCTCGCCTGCGCATCCAGCGCGCATCCGCATGGCCGTATGCCGCCGCAAAGTGCCCGCATCGGCAACGCGCCATTCCCTTCTCCCGCCGGGAGAAGGTGCCCCGAAGGGGCGGATGAGGGTACGACCACACCCGCATCGCTCATCTCGCCGCCTCCACACGCCGCACGACTCGCAGCGCGCAGCGCAATCGGCCACAGCGCTGAGCCCTTCAGCCCCATTGGCTACATACCGCAGGACGCGGCAATCGACCGCCGATATCGCGCACCGGGTGTTCCTGGCGCACTTTTCCATCGCGCCCATCCGTGGCAAAGCACCCACACAAGGTTGCGCAATATCTCCTGGTTACTTCTTGCAAACCGCCGTCATCGGTGCATCTCGGTTCAAGACCGCATCAATCAAGTTTTCTATCGCAACCCAGGAAATAGTGATGAATCATCACGATTAGTGCGAATAACGAACCGATTGAACGCAAATTTTTCAAGCTGGTCGCACCAGATGCAAACGGACCCGACCGTTGTCTGAATGCAGCGCCGCGCAGGTGTTGCACGGTCACGTCAATCGTCCATCGTTCGTCGGCAGATCCGGGGGGATCCAACGCTTCCTTCCATCTAGGACATGCCGTGATGATCAATCCCAAACGCCGTTTGCGGTTTCGCAGTTTGACGCTCGTTCCTTGCCTGCTCGCCAGTGCCGTGGCTTTCGCGCAGTCTGGCGCCACCACCGCGCAGCAGCCGGTATCGGCCCTGGATACCGAGGCATTCGCACGCTCCGGCCAGGTCTGGCGCAGCTTCGGTCAAGACCTTCCCTTTGCCAGCCCCAGCAACTGGACCGTGGCCGGTGGCGGCTACTTGAACTCGCGTTTCGCACCGGGCGAATGGAAGATCAATCGCACCACTGCCAAGACGCTCAAGCCGGCGTGGACGCTGACCACCACCGGCGACATCTCGGCCACGCCCAGCATCGAAGGCGGCACCCTGTACGTGCCCGACTGGGGCGGCACGCTGTATAGCGTGGACACGCAAACCGGCAAGCCGAACTGGCAGGCCAAGCTGTCGGACTATACGAACAAGAGCAATTCGCTCTCGCGTACCACGCCTGCCATCACCCCCAAGAGCATCATCCTGGGCGACATGGCCGGCGGCACCGTGCTGGCCTTGGACAAAAAAACCGGCAAGTTGTTGTGGAAGAGCGAGGTAGAGACCAATCCACAGGCACAGATCACCTCGTCCCCGGTGGTGTACGGCAACCGCGTGTACCTGGGGGTGTCCTCCAGAGATTATGAAAGTCTCGATCCCACCCATCGGTTCTCATTCCGCGGCAGCGTGGTGGCGCTGGACGTGAACACCGGCAAGAAGGTTTGGCAGTTCTACAACGCGCCCGAAGGCTACACGGGTGCATCGACATGGGGCCAGGTCGCGGTGGACCCGATCGCGCGCCGCATCTATTTCGGCACCGGCAACAACTACAACATTCCCGCCAGCGTCGGTAACTGCGTGTCCAATGCGCGC
Source organism: Xanthomonas sp. NCPPB 3569 (assembly GCF_041475645.2). Taxonomy (NCBI): domain Bacteria; kingdom Pseudomonadati; phylum Pseudomonadota; class Gammaproteobacteria; order Lysobacterales; family Lysobacteraceae; genus Xanthomonas; species Xanthomonas sp. NCPPB 3569. Next base: position 324,010 of record NZ_CM192969.1, on the reverse strand, counting down.
TCCTATCGCGGCGGTGATTTGACCGTCGAGGATGAACTCAACTGCATGGCACCGGACAACTACGTCGATTCGGTGATTTCGCTCAATCTGGACACCGGCAAGCTGGTCTGGGCCAACCGCAACCAGGGCTACGATGCCTGGAATCTGTCGTGCATCCTTGCCCCGACCAATGGCCTGTGCCCGAACACCCAGGCAACCAACCTGACCGGCCCCGATTACGACTTTGGCGGTGCGGGCGTGCAACTGTTTGCGGTGCCGCGCAACGGCAAGCTGCAACAACTGGTCGGCGCCGGACAGAAGAGTGGCATCTATTGGGCCTTCGACGCCAAGACCGGTGCCAAGGTATGGTCCACCCAAGTTGGTCCGGGCGGCACCACCGGTGGTATCGAGTGGGGCGCCGCGTTTGATCCCTACAAGTCGCGCATCTATGTCGGCATCAACAACAACCTCAACACCACCTACACGCTGGGCCCAGACAACACCGTCAGCCACAACGCCGGTTCGTGGGCGGCACTGGATGCGGCTACCGGCAAGATCCTGTGGCAAGTGAAGGCACCGGGAATCAACCCCGTCAATCCGACGGTGCCGGCCGGCGCGCAGGGTCCGATCTCGGTCTCACCTAACCTGCTGTTCGCCGGATCGATGGCAGGCAATATGGTTGCCCTGGACAGCGATACCGGTGCCACCTTGTGGAACTACAAGGCCAGTGGCTCGGTGATGAGCGCGCCGGCAATCGTGAACGGTGCGCTGTACTGGGGCTCCGGCTATGCGCGAAACAACTTCGGTGTCGCGGCAACAGCCAACCAGCTGACCAAGTTCGTGCCGGATAACGCAGCAGCCAAGTAAGCAGGATCTGCAGGGCGGCCATAACCGGTTCCTGTCGGAACGACACCTCCGCCTTCGGGCGGCGGTGTCTTCGTCGGCGCTGCCGGTTGTTCAGGTGCAACTGCAGGCGTGCCACGAAGTCGGCGGCAACGCGGCAACGCATCATCTACAGCGATCAACAGACGTCCTCGCGCTGAACGCAGAACGTGGCGACCCACCGACAGCGAGCCGCCATCTGGCCGAGCACGCTGCGCGCGCCTGCCGGTGCGCGTAGCTTTTTCTGCTCCAAGCTCGCAACTACAGTCGCGTGACCTGGCATAAGCGAATCTGCCCCGCTTCCAGGCCGTGCGCCTCGGCCGCACGCCGGCGCAGTGCGCGCACCAGCGCGGCTGCATCCAGTTCGCCATCGGCTGGTACGTCCACGCTATGTGCCAGTTGCCCCCACAGCACCGGCCGACCGTCGCAGTAGCCCTCGTAATCGGCGAAGTAATGCAGCTGGCGCCGCTCAGGTCCCGACGTGGACATCGCCTTGAATCTCCGTGCAGCCCAGATGTTCCAGCGCGATCTCCAGCCCCAGCAGATAGCTCTGCGCACAATACCCACGCACCGTGGCGATGCACTGCCCCAGACCGTGCGGCAGGCAGCGTTCCGGACGGTCCACGCTGTCGTCGTGCGTTTCGACATAGGGGTAAGGCAATTCGCTCAGCACGCGATGCAAGCGCGCACTGCCCACGCAACTGCCCGGATCGATCAGCGCGATCTCCATCCGCGCCTGGCCGGCCACACGCAGCGCATCCAGCAGTTCCTGTTCCGAGCCACAGGCACGCAATGCCACCGTCTTGCCCGCGTCCCCGGCACACGCCACCAATTGGCGAATGACGGCGCGCGGCAACGGCTGCGGCCCACGCACCAGCGGCATCGCCGCCTCCGGCCCACGCATGATCATGATCGACATCGCGCCTCCTCAGGCAGCAACGCGCAGCGGCGCGTGCATCGGCGGCAGGCACCGCGCGGCAATGCCGAGCGACATCGCATATGCACGCGGCGCATCGTGCGGAGCAATCACCACCGCCAACGGCGCATGCTGCGCATGCAGCCACGGCTCCAACTCCTGCGCCGCATCGGAATGCAGCTCGATATACGGCGTGGGCAACGCGTCCACGGCAGCGCGCAAGGCGCGCGCGCAACTGCGCTCGGACAACGGCAGATCGCCCGAATCCAGCAACACCAGCTCCACTTCGGCATTGCCACCGGCCGCATGCAGCTCGGCAATCAAGCTATCCACATCGGCACACGCCAACGTGCGCAATGCACGCCCGGCACACGCAGGCAATGGCATCGGCATCAACGGCGCCGGATCGGCCTGAGGACCGCGCAAAATCAGGATACACATCGTGTTCGGCTCAACGCACCACAGTGCGGGAGTGCCAAGGTAGGCCTGGCGGGCATAAAGGCGCTATCCGCACGCCAGTGCGCGAACATAAAGAGTGCGTAATGGCGCGTTTTCCATCAGTCGAAACAATCCAACGCGCATCGATGCCGGTGCGCAGCGCAGGTAAAGCAGATGCAGCTGGCTTAATCGTCTATCCATGCAACAAGCGCTGCACGCTAACGGCCGCAGGCGCAGCAGAACGACCAGCAGTTTCTGCCAGCGCGAAGCCGCCTACTTCTCCCGCCGCCAGTTCACCGAGCCCTTGGTCTCGATGGTGCTGGATTCGGCTTCGATATCGAAGCCGCGGCTGAGCAGGTATTTGAGCGTCAGTACCGAGCCGCCGCCGACCATCGACACGCCGTAGCCAACGTAGAGTTTGGGCGAGAGATATTTGCCGAAACCGACGACCGAGCCCAACGTGCTGGATTGACTGACGCCAGCGTCGTCCAGACCGAGCTTGGCGCCGATCTGCGAGGCGATCAGGCTGCTGCCGGCCGACAGTGCGGCCGAGGCGGCGCTGACCTGCTGGGTTTCGTCGCTGCTGGCGGTGGACAGGCCGCGGCCGAGCACCAGGTACGACAGCGCTTCGGATTGCGACATCGCCGGTTCCGACCACACGTCGGCACGCGGCGATTCGGCGCGGCCGCTGACATCGATGCCGGCGGTGACATCGCCGATCTTGCGTTCGGCGCGCAGGCTCACGCGCGGGTCGGAGACGATGTTGTTGTTCCAGGTCAGCTGGCCACGGGTGATGGTCAGGTCCTGGCCATAGGCCTTGTAGCGCCCACGCACATCCAGCCCGCCATTGGCGGTCATTTCGCGGCCCGGGCGCGCGCGGATCTGCATCTGCCCGCTCAGCCCGCCCTTGAGGCCGAAGCCGCTCATGTTGACCTTGTCGCCGAGCACGATCGCCAGGTCCATATCCAAGGGCGATGCGGGCGTCTGTTCCGGGTCCACCGGGTCCAGCACCACCACGTCTTCGGACACCGAGGTGCCACGGTCCAGGCGTTCCAGGTCGATGTCCGCTTCGGGCACGGTGACCTTGCCGCGCAACTGCATGGTGTTGTCGCTAATGCCGAACTGCATGTCCGGATTGGCAATGATGCGCAACTCGCTGGTGTTGTAGGCCAGCACGTTGTCGCCGCGGATATTGAGCAGCAACGGCGTGCTGGTCCCGAACCACGACAACCCGCCATCGACGGTGAGCGTGCCGGGGCCGGACTTGGCCGAGGCGGTGATCTTGGCCGAGCCATCCGGCAGCGCATCGAAGCGGCCCTTGCCCTCGCTCAGCGTCAAACCCATCGACGGATATTCGGCGGTGAAATCGCTCAGAGTGGCGTCGCCGCCGAGCAGTGGCTTGTCGCGGGTGCCGCGTAGGCTCACGTGGCCTTCGACCAGCCCCTTCGGCCGCACCACGTCGGCAATCACCAGCTCCAGCCAGTACAGCCGCGACATATTCAGATACAGCTCGCCGTTGAGCGGCGCGTACGCATCCCAGCCGGTATTGAACTTGGCATCGACAAAGCCGGCGCCCTGGAAGCCGATACCGAGCTTGCCCTGGATCTGTTGCTGGCTGAAATCGGCCTGCACGCTGAATTGGTCGTAGCGCAGCAACTCGCCGCGATTGGGGTTGCCGGCCACTGCGGCGTAGCGGGTTTCGCCCAAACGAATGCCGCCTTCGGGCGAGGCGATGCGCAGGCTGCCTTCCCAGGCGTTGCCGCGCGGCTTGAAGCTACCGTCCAGCGACAGTTCGCCGCGCAGATAGATCTGCCGACCTTCCTGCTTGGGCAGCCACGGCTGCACCAGCGACAGCGGCAATGCGTCGCCGTGCACCACCATGCCCTCACGCGGCCAGTTGGCGCTGGCGCACAGCGCGCCGCCGGTGGCCGCACCCAGGCAGGTGTCGGACAAGGTAAACGCCGCGCCATCGGTGCTGAACTGCGACGGTTGGCGCAGCGCCCAGGCATCGCCCTTGGCTGGGGCAATGCGCAAGGTCGCGAGCTGACCCTGCCACCGCTCGCCGTTGCGACGCACATCGCCCTGCAGGGCGACAGTCGCCATGCTGTTGGCGATGTCCGCGTCCAGCCGCAAGGCCTCCACCGCGCCGCGCGCCTGCACACGCACGCTGTCGAGCACCACACCGGCTTCGATGGCGGTACCTTGCAAGGCCAGTTGGCCATCGCTGCCGCGCCACGGTAGCCGGCCACGCAGGCTGATGCTCTGGGCGCTATAGGTGTCCCAGCGCAGGCCGTTGCCGGCAATGTCGGCGGTGATGTCGGGTGCGTCGCGCGTACCGCTGACCTGCAGCTGCCCACGCACGATGCCGGTGGCACCAGGCAAGACATCGTCCAGCTGCAACGGCTGCAGTTGCGCGGCGATATCGAGCTGGTCGCCCACCTTGCCCTTGGCGGTGATGCGGCTATTGCCCAGCGCCAGTTGCAGCTCGCCTTCGCCCTGTTCGCCGCGCAACGCGAACTTGCCGTTGCCCGACAGCGCGCGTTGACGCAGCTGGCCGGCCAGGCTGGGAATGTCCGCAGTGGCCTCGAACCCCGGCGAGACACCGCCGGCAGGAGCCGGCAATTGCCGCCCCTTGGAGGCGATCTTGCCGGACAGGTTGCCGTTCCAGCCCGGCGCGAAATAGCCCGGGTCGAACTTGGCCAGTTGCGCGCTGACATCCCATTGCAGCTCCGGCGCCCAGGCCACTTCACCGGTGAGATCCAGCGCACCGCCCGGCGTTTTCGCCTGCACCTGCTTGAGCTGTGCACGTTGGTCGTTGCCACGGCTGTCGAAGACCAGCTCGGCCTGCTGGCCATCGCGCTCCAGTGCGGCGTGGCCGATCGCAGCCCAGGCTTTCAAGGTGCCGGCCACGCCCAGGCGTGCGTCTTTCAGCTCCACCGGCACCAGCGGCGCGTCCGGTGTGGCCGGATCCGCGGCCGGAGTGAAGCGCAGGCCGCTGGCGTTGACCGCAAAGCGGAAACTCGGATTCTGGGTATCGCGGAAATCGGCGGTGCCGCGCAGTTGCGTGCGGCCTTCGAAGGTGTCGATCACCAACGGTTCGAAGGTGAGGACCTGCTCGGCCAGGCGGACATGCGAGGGTTGCAGCGTAGCGCTCAGTTCGCCTTGCTTGATGCTGCCGTGCAGATCGGCGTTGCCGCCCTTGCCGGAGGCTTCCAGGTTCAGCGCGATCGGCGTGGCAGGCGGATTGGCTTGCCCCTGCGCGGCCGGAATCAACAGCGAGGTATCCAGCGCCTCGGTCACCGCCTTGAACGCCCAGGTCGGGTCGTCGCGACCGGTGAACACCAGGCTGGCCTGCAGCGGCGCCGGCGCCCGGCCGGCAATGGCCACTTCCATCTTGTCCAGATCCCCGCGGGCCACCAGCCCCAGGCTGGCCGGGGTGCGCCCGCGTGCGGCCGGTAGCACGGCAGTGGCGGTCAGGTCGGCGCGGTAGTCGTCGTTGGGCAGGTAATCGCCGTGCAGGCGGAAGTCGCCCATGTCGGTGTCGATCACCAGATCGCGCGTGCGCAGCTCGCCGGTGGCGACCTCGAGCCCGCCCTGCACGGTGTGCAGCACGATCATCGGCTGCTGCAGCTGGGTGATGCGCAGGTTCTGCACATCGATCTTGTCGGCCTGGATCGCCAGCGGCACGTTGATCTGCGGTAGCGACTCGGGCCAGCTGGGCAGGGTGAACGGTTCCTCGCTCTTGCCCAGGTTCAACGTGGCATTGCTCACTTGCACCGCGTCCAGCTGCAGCTTGCGCCCCAGCAACGGGCGCAGGTCCGGCTCCAGATACACGCGCTCGGCGGTGAAGTGGATGTCCTGATACTTGAAGTCGACATTGCGCAGGGTCAGCGGGCCGGCCACCGGGCCTTCGACGGCGCGGTAGGTAAAGGTGGCGCCCACCGGCAGGCGCGCGGTGACCTGCGCCAGCAACACATCGCGCCCGGCCACGGTCTGCAGCAGCCAGTAGATCGCGATCAAGGCCAGCAGCACCAGCCCGAGCACGGTCAGGCCCGAGCCCACCCAGAAGCGGCGCCGGCGATAGAAGCGTGCGCGGCGCGGCGCGGAGGGCGGCGTGGGCGTGCTCACAGGTTGGCCCCGATATCGATGTAGAGCTGAAACTGCGAGTCGGGGTCGTTCAAGCCATGCGCGATATCCACCCGCACCGGGCCCACCGGCGAGCGCCAACGCAGGCCGAAGCCGACACCGGTATGCCAGTCGGGCCGGTCATCGAAGGCGCTGCCGCCATCGACGAACACCGCGCCGCCCCAGGGGCCGCCCTTGAGGTAATGCTCGTATTCGGCACTGGCGGTGACCACGTTCTTGGCACCCAGCGCGAATTCGTCGGGCTTGGGCGTGCGCGGGCCGACTTCGCGGAACGCATAACCACGGATGCTGTTCGCGCCGCCGGCGAAGAAGCGCAGGCTCGGCGGCATCGCCACCAGGTCGCTGGTCCAGGTGGTGCCACCTTCGCCGCGCAGGATCAACCGGCTGTTGTCGCCGGCGCCCAGGAACCAGCGCAGCTGGCCATACAGCTGGCCGAAGTTGGTGTCCGAGCCGGCACCTTCGGCGCCGCCGCGGATGAACATCTGCGCCGACACGCCGCTGCGCGGAAATAGCCGGTCGTCGACATTGACGTAGTTGGCCTGCAACTGCGGATAGATCAGGGTGGACGTCTCGTACACCGCGCCTTCGAAATCGTCGCCGCTGCTGAAACGCCACCGCTCGCGCAAGGCGTTGATCGAGGCGATCGCGCTCCAGCGCTCGTTGATCTGGCCACTGCGGCTGCCGGTGAGTTTGACGTTGCGCAGGTCGATGTACTCGGTCTGCTCGTCGTACAGCCGCGCCGAGGCGGTGTACCAGCCATCCAGCCACCGGAACGCCGGCACGCGGTAGCTGGTGGTCAGGCTCTTGCGGTTCTGCGCGTAATCCAGCTGCGTGTCCATCTTGTGGCCGCGCGAGTTCACGTAACGCCGCTCCACGCCACCGCGTACACCGGCGCCACTTTCGCTGCCGTAGCTCAAGCCGGCGGTGTAGACCGTGCGCTTGGCGCGGGTAAGTTTGACGTCCACCGGCACGCGGCCTTGGTCGTCTGCCTCTTCGGGCTTGGGCTGGATGTCGATGGTGCTGAAGTAATCCAGCTTGGTCAGCGACTCGCGCAATCGGTCCAGCTTGCCTTCGTGGTAGTAGCTGCCCTCTTCCCAGTACACCAGCGGGTCGAACAGGCCGTCGCGGAAGTAGTCGTAGTCGAAGCGCACCTTGCCCATGTCGTAGCGGCGGCCGCTGTCCCAGTTCAGATCGATGTCGGCCGCATGCTCGGCACGCGTGATCGCAACGCGGCGCTGGGTGAAGTCGGCATCGAAGTAACCACGCTCGGCCAGGCGCCGGGTGATGCGCACCTTGCTGGCTTCGTACTGCGGATGGCTGAAGACCTGGCCCTCGCGCGGCTCGAACTGCTTGAGGTCCTGGCCCAGATAGCGGTCCTGCTCGGCCCAGCCGGTGATGGAGATATGCGAGGTGCGTACCCGCACCGGCTCGCCGCGATCCACCGTGATCACCACGGTCACCTTGTCGCCGGCGCGCGGTGCGGCCAGCGTAATGGTCGGTGAGTAGTAGCCAAACGGCTCCAACGCCTCACGCGTTTGCCGCTCGGCCTGTGCCAACAGATATTCCAGACGCGACTCGCCCTGCTCCTTGCCCACGGCCTCATACAGAGACAGGGAGACCTGGATGTTCTCGATCATCTCGGCGTCGTCGCCGCCATCCAAGCCCTTGATTTCGATCTTGTCGATGGTTGCCCGAGCAACCGCTTGCAGCGGAACGAACAGGGTGCACAGCAAGGAAAGAGCAAACGCGACTTTAAGCATCGTCAAAGGATACCCAGCCTCGGCGTGAAGGGACAAAAAATCTAAGCAAACCCGACTATACGGGGACCGAGTGACGTGGTCACATTCGGCGTGTTGTTAACGTTTCGTTGGCACTGATTGCGAGCGGCCCCCCAATTGCTGCTTGCCCGTTTACCTTGAGAGAGAGGTTCGTTTCATGAAGCGTCGTCTGCTGGTTACCGCCGTATGCACCGCCTTAACGATGCCATCGCTTGCGATGGCGCAGGACCAAGGTGACGTGACCCAATTGGACAAGGTCACCGTGACAGGTTCGTTGATCCCCGCTCCCAGATCGAAACCGCGACCCCGGTGTTTTCGATCACTGCCCAGGACATCCAGCGCCGCGGCTTCAAGGACGTCTACGACGTGCTGCGCTCGCAGCCGATGGCCACTGGCTCCGTGCAGGACAGTCAGTTCAGTGGCGGCTTTACTCCGGGCGCCAAGTCATTGAGCCTGCTCGGGCTGGATCCGGGCTTCACCCTGGTACTCATCGATGGCCGGCCCATGGCCGACTACCCGCTGCTCTACAACGGCCAAAGCAACTTCGTCGATCTGGCCAGCGTGCCGGTCGGCATGGTCGAGCGTATCGATGTGGCGCCCGGCAACCAGTCCTCGATCTACGGTTCCAGCGCCATCGCCGGGGTGGTCAACATCATCCTGAAAAAGCGCATGGACGGCGTGCAGATGAACTACCGCATGGGCACCTACGATGGTGGCGGCGGCAACAACCAGCGCTTTCAGCTCACTGGCGGCAACGAGATCGGCGGCGCCAATATCGTGTGGGGGCTGCAGCTCAATAATCAGGACCCGATCTACGGTTTTCAGCGGCGCGATTTCGATTCCACCAACGACAACCCGGACCCGACCCTGCGCTACGGCTCGCGCATCGCGCTGCACAACACACCGCGCACCTACATCGACCCCGGTGCCGACAACTGCGCCGCGCTGGGCGCGCTGTTCAACGGTTCGGTGCAATACGACAACCGTGCCAACCGTGGCAATTTCTGCAGCAGCCGTGCCGAGCCTGGCTATGCCAGCATCCTCAACAAGGAGCGCAGCGCCAGCGGCTATGCCAACCTGAGCTATGCATTCAACGACAACGCCGAACTGTATTCGACCCTGCTGCTCAACCGCACCAAGGTCGAAGTCAACAGTGGCTCGCAGTTCTGGCAGTCCTCTTCTGACACCGGCGGTCTGTTCTACAACCAGGACAGCCAGCAGCTGGAAAGCTATCAGCGCATCTTTGCGCCGGAAGAAACCGGCAATCTGAATTTCAACAATCAGCGCCAGACCGCCGATTCCTACAACATCGCAATTGGCCTGAAGGGCGGCCTGGGCGCCAGCAACTGGACCTACGACGCCTATTACGCCCGTTCGGAATACCGCATCGACAGTCGCCAGCAATGGCCGCTGGCCGATCGCATCGAAGACTTCTTCCGCGAACAATTCCTTGGCGCACCGCAAGGCGAGTATTACGGCTACCCGATCTACTCGCCCAACGATGCCAACTTCTATCGCGCATTGACGCCGGCGCAGTACCGCAGCTTCAACGACGAAATCCGTACCAAGTCCAGAACCTGGACCCAGAACGTCAACCTGCAGCTGACCAATACCGAATTGTTCAACCTGCCTGCCGGCGCTGTGGGCATCGCCGGCGTGTTGCAGGCAGGCAATCAGTACTGGACCAACCCGACCGACCCGCGCGTCATCGCCGGCGACTTCTACCAGCTGACCGGCACCCAAGGCAGCGGCAAGCGCGACAACTGGGCGGCAGCCTTCGAAACGCGGATCCCGATCCTGAGCACGTTGACCGCCAACCTGTCTGGTCGCTACGACGACTACAAGAACCAGGGAGGCGGTGGGGATTCCAAATTCACCTACAAGGCTGCACTGGAATTCCGCCCGATCGACTCGCTGTTGTTCCGCGGTAACTACGCCACCGCCTTCAAGGCGCCGGACATGGCCTTCAGCTTTGCCGGCGACAGCGGCTTCTTCCAGGGCGTCAACGATTACTACCGTTGCGCGGTGGAAGAACCGGGCGTGCCGATCGCCGATTGCACCTACGCTGGCACCACGATTTCAGGACGCCGCGCCGGCAATCGCGATCTGAAGTCGATCACGGCCAAGTCCTGGGGCGCCGGCGTGGTGTGGTCGCCAAGCGCACGCTTCAGCGTCAATGCCGACTACTACAATATCAAGATCGACCAGAAGGTCAGCGATCTGAGCACCGACAATCTGCTGCAAACCGAATCGGCGTGCCGCCTGGGCAGCCTGGACATCAATTCGCCTACCTGCGTGGACGCGCTTTCGCGGATCGATCGGACCGGGCCCGATGCACCTGTGCCCAATCGCCTGAGTAGCATCCGCATCAATCCGGTGAATATTTCCAACGAGGAAATCTCCGGTGTGCTCACCAAGGCGACGTACAACCTGGCGACCGAATCCTGGGGCCTGTTCGTGTTCGACGCGCAGTACAACGTGACCCTCAAGCACGAAAGCCAGCAATTCCCCCAGGACCCGGTACGCGACCTGCTCAGCGAACCGTTCTTCTCCTCCGAGTTCCGCACCATCGCCAATGCCTCGGTCACCTGGCAGAAGGATGCGTGGACGACCACCTTGTTCGGCCAGCGCTACGGCCGCACCCCGAACTTTCTGTCGCAGCAGAGTACCGACGGCTACGCAGTGGAAGGAGCACGCAAGGTCGGCGCGTGGACCACGTTCAATGCAACGCTGGACTACGCGATCAGCGACGATATCTCGCTGACGGCAACGGTCAACAATATCGCCAATACCCGCCCGCCGCGTGACCGCACCTACACCAGCTACCCGTACTACAACATCTTCAACTACACCGGCTACGGCCGCGCCTACATGCTGGAATTGAACTGGCGCTTCGGCGCGCATTGATTCACAGCACTGTGCATGCGTACCTCCAGCGGCAGCCAACACGGCTGCCGCTGGCGTTTTTGGACTTGCGAGGCAGCTGCGGCAGTGTTGCCCGCCTGCAGGCCAGAGCGTGCAGTGATGGCGTTGCGCAAGCAGACCCGGCTGGCGCAACCGCCGTCCATCGGGGCGAGTGCTTCGGTGCGCATCGAACTGGAGGCCGATGAAACGTGCTCGCAGCGCGCCTGGTGCGCCGCCCAAGACCTAATGGCCGCTGTCAATGCACGCCAGCATCGAGCAGACCTGCCTGCGACAACGCCTGCCGCAAAGGCTCCAGCTGGACTGCATAGCGGCGCCATTCCTCCACGTTGCGGCTGTGCACGCCCTCGCGCACCTGCACGCTGCTCAGCGTGGCAGACGCTGCGGCATTGCGCGTGATGTCGATCTGCCCCGGCTCGACGTCCAGCCCGCAATGTGCCATCAGCTGCTGCAGCATTGTGGAGGGATCGCGCACCATCTGCGCGTAGTCCACATCGATCACCCGGCCCGGCAATGCCGCGCGCCATTGCGCCATCAAACCGTGATACGCCTGATAGTGACGTGCCAACGTGTGCAGGTCGTAGCTGTAGGCATACGAATCGCCGAACAGCGCGCGGTAATTGGAAAAACATACCGCCATCGGCTCGCGCACCAGGTGCACGATCGGCGCGCCCGGCAGTGCGCGCGCAATCGCGCCGATCGCCACCGCATTGGCCGGCAATTTATCGATATACCAGCGCGCCGATCCGGCACGCCACTGGGTCTGTTGCAGATATCGCGCACCAATCTGTGCGTAATCCAGCGTGGGCAGCGCCTGCAGCAACTGCGCGTCGAGCAGACTGCGGCCGGCCTGGTCGGCGCCCCAGCGCAACTGATGACCGAAGTCGTTCAACTCGCCGGCCGACACGATCTGCGAATGATTGCCCAGCATGCGCTCCAGCACCGTGGTGCCCGAACGCGGCAGGCCGAGCACGAAAATCGGCTGCGGACCTTGTCCGTTACCAGCCTGCTGCGCTGCGAACACGCCCCGCGCAGCCAACGCACCCAGTTGCGCATACAGCGCGGCTTCGGCATCGGCATCGTGGCGCAGACGTGCATGCATTACGGCATTGCCGTGCTGCAGCGCGTCCCAGGCTGCAGCGGTGTCGCCAAGGTCTTCCAGCTCCTTGTACAACGCAAACGCCAGCCCGGCACGATCTTCACTGTCGGGTCTGGCGAGCTGCAACTGCTGACGTAATGGCGCGACATGGTTGCTGCCGGGGGTCTGACGGCGCAGCCGCGCACGCGTGAGCGCTGCACGGCCGTAGCCGGGCGACAGCGCCAGGGTCTGCTCCAACGCCTGCGCGGCGTCATCCAGGCGACCGTTGAACTGCAGTTGCACCGCAAGAAAAAAACGGAAGTCCGGGCCATCGAATCCGCAAGTCTGCGCGCGCTGCATCATCGCCAATGCCTCGACGTGTTCGCCCAGGGATTGGTGCACGTGGGCAAGCAAGGCCAAGGTCGCGCCGTCGCGGCACTGCATCACCGAGGGATGCCGCAGCAGCGCATGCAGCACGTGATGTTCGCCCACGCGCAACAAGGCCTGCGCCACACGGCAACGCATCGCCACGTCGTCACCCACATCGCGGGCGGCCAGCTGCAGCTGAGTCACTGCGTCGCGCATGCGGCCGTTGGCCAACACGGTGCCGGCCAGCAACACGCGTGCAGCCACATGCGTCGGTTCGGCCTCCAGCAGCGCCTGCAGTGCAGACGCTGCCACGCCCAGGTCGCGCCGCGCCAACGCAGCCCGGGCGGTCTGCCAGTGCAGCGCGCCCGCCGGCCTGGACATCAGCTGGACAGATGCTCGATGGCGGCCACGCTGCCGAGACGCTCGCCGAGCTTCTTGAGCAGCGCCAGGCGGTTGGCACGCAGCTGCGGGTCGTCGGCATTGACCATCACGCTGTCGAAGAACGCATCCACCTGCGGACGCAGGCGTGCCAGGCGTGCGAGCACGGCGACATAGTCGTGACGATGCAAGGCATCGCCGGTGTCGCCAATGGCTGCTTCCACCGCTTCGGCCAGCGCTTCTTCGGCCGGTTCGCGCAGCAAGGTCGTGTCGATGTCGCCGGGGATCTCGCCCTCGACCTTGCGCAGGATATTGCGGATGCGCTTGTTCGCTGCGGCCAGCGCTTCGGCCTCGGGCAGCTGGGCGAAGATGCCGATGGCGTCGATGCGGCGGTCGAAGTCGTAGAGGGACCCAAGGGTCGCGCCCAGGTGCGCTCCTACGCCGTGCGGTGAAGGGGCGCCTTCGGGCGCGGCGGAAAACAAGGCTGCGACGGCATTGAAGTGCGTGGCAGGGACGCCTTTATCTGCGTAGTAGCCGCGTAGGCGATCGAGGATGAAGTCGAAGATTTCGTCCGCGGTTTCGTGGTCATTTGCCATGTGACCGCCCCCAACCTGTACCTCTGCAACTTTGACACCCTTACCTTCGGCAACGGCGGCGTCAGCTTGTTGCTTGGCTGCCTTGGTAAACAAGATCGCAGTACTGGAAGAATGGACAGCGGCAGCCAGTGCGCCGCGCACATCGAGATCAAACCCACTCTCGATGATGGTCCGCGCCAACCCCAGCGCATTCCGCCGCAACGCAAACGGATCCTTGTTGCCGGTCGGCTTCAACCCCGCCGCAAAGCCACCGGCCAAGGTATCCAGCCGCTCGGCAATCGCCAGCACCTTGCCCGACGGCGAGAGCGCGATGTCGTCGCCGGCGAACCGCGGCTGGTAGGCCTCGTCGATGGCCAACGAAATTTCGCTGGGCTCGCCGGCGGCCTTGGCGTAATGGCGCCCGGCAATGCCCTGCAATTCCGGGAATTCGTTGACCATGCGCGATTGCAGGTCGTTCTTGGCCAGTTCCGCAGCGCGACGCGCCTGCACCGGGTCGGCACCGACCTGCGGTGCGATCGCCTCGGCCAGCGCCGCCACGCGCGCGACCTTGTCGGCCACGCTGCCCAGCTTGGCCTGATACGTGACGCTGGACAGGCCTTCGCCCATCGCCTGTAGGCCCTGCTTGAGGTCTTCGTCGAAGAAGAACTTGGCGTCGGCAAAGCGCGGGCGGATGACGCGCTCGTAGCCCTTGGCCACTTCGGCCACGTCCTTGGATTGGATGTTGGCGATGCCGATGAACTGCTCGGTGAGCTTGCCGCCGTCATCCAGCACCGGGAAGAATTTCTGGTTGATCTCCATGGTTTCGATCAACGCTTCCTGCGGCACCGCCAGGAAATCGCGTTCGAAACTGCACAGCACTGCCGCCGGCCATTCGACCAGGTTGACCACCTGCTCCAGGTTGTCGTCGCTGATGCGTGCGCTGCCGCCGGCCTGCGTGGCGGCCGCCTGCACTTCGTCGACGATGCGGGCACGGCGTGCGTCCGGATCCACCAGCACATGTGCGCTGCGCAGCGCATCGATGTACTCGCCGGGCGCCGCCAGCAACACCGCGCCCTCATGCATGAAGCGATGCCCGCGTGTGATGCGGTCGCCGCGCACGCCCAGCAATTCGGCCGGAATCACTTCGCTGCCGAACAACAGCACCAGCCACTGCACCGGCCGTGCAAAGGCATATTCGTGCGCGCCCCAGCGCATCGGCTTGGGGATCGGCATCGCGGCGATGGCCTCGCGCAGGATCTCCGGTAGCAAGTCGGCCGTGCGCGCGCCCGGCGTCACCGCGCGATGCACGAAGCGCTCGCCCTTGGCGTCGCTGGTGCGCTCCAGCGCGGTCCAGTTGATCCCGGCCTTGGCGGCGAAACCGGCCAGCGCCTTGGTCGGCTTGCCCTCGGCGTCGAGGGCGATGTTGAGATACGGCCCCAGCACTTCGGAGCGCTGCTCCGGCTGCTCGGTGGCCACACCCGGCAGCAATACCGCCAGACGACGCGGGGTGGACAGCGGCTTGGCATCGCCGCGGGTGATGGCAACGCCGCGCTTTTCCAGACCGCTCAGCACGCCATCGAAAAAGGCCTGCGCCAGGCCCGGCAGCGCCTTGACCGGCAGCTCTTCGGTACCCAGTTCGATCAGCAGGGGAAAGTGTTCGCTCATGTCAGGTGGACCTTGCTTGTTCCTTCTGCCGTCAACGGACGAAGGTGACTGGAGGATGTGCTTCTCCCGCTGGCGGGAGAAGGTGGCGCGCAGCGCCGGATGAGGGTGGTGCCAGGTCGGATGGCGGACCGCCCCCATCCGCCCTGCGGGCACCTTCCCCCGCATGCGGGGGAAGGGCATTGCATCAGCAAGGCGCCGGCATCAGCGTTTGACACCAGGAAACCCCAGCTTCTCGCGCTGCGCGTAGTACGCCTGCGCCACGCCCTGGGCCAGCGCCCGCACGCGCAGGATGTAGCGCTGGCGTTCGGTGACGCTGATCGCGCGGCGCGCATCCAGCAGGTTGAAGGCATGGCTGGCCTTGGTGACCTGCTCGTACGCCGGCAGCGGCAGGCCGACCTCGACCAGGTGCTTGGCTTCGGCTTCGCAGGCGTCGAAGCGATGGAACAGCTCGGCCACGTTGGCGTGTTCGAAGTTGTAGGTGCTCTGCTCCACCTCGTTCTGGTGGTACACATCGCCGTAGGTCACTGCGGCGCCGTCCGGGCCGTAGGTCCACACCAGCTCGTAGACGTTGTCGCAGCTTTGCAGGTACATGCACAGCCGTTCCAGCCCGTAGGTGATCTCGCCCAGCACCGGCTTGCACTCCAGCCCGCCGGCCTGCTGGAAGTAGGTGAACTGGGTGACTTCCATGCCGTTGAGCCAGACCTCCCAGCCCAGGCCCCAGGCGCCGAGCGTGGGCGATTCCCAGTTGTCTTCGACAAAGCGCAGGTCGTGCACCAACGGGTCGATGCCCAGTGCCTTCAACGAGCCCAGGTACAGGTCCTGGATGTTGTCCGGGTTGGGCTTCATCGCCACCTGGTACTGGTAATAACGCTGCAGGCGATTGGGGTTTTCGCCGTAGCGGCCATCGGTGGGGCGGCGCGAGGGCTGCACGTAGGCGGCATTCCACGGCTCCGGTCCCAGCGCGCGCAGGAAGGTGGCCGGGTGGAACGTGCCCGCACCCACTTCCAGGTCCAGCGGCTGGATCAGCACGCAGCCTTGCTCGGCCCAGTACTGGTTGAGGGTCTGGATCAGGCCCTGGAAAGTGATTGGAACGCGCCGGGAATCGGACATGCAGCAAGGGCCGTACGGGAGGGGTGCGCTAGTATACCGGCCGACCCGCGGCGCTTTGCCGCGCAGCACCGCTGCTGGGGAAGAACACGCATGGAACAGCGGCGCACCGCCGATCCGGACAACGCCGTGGCACTGCTGCCGCGCGGCCGGCTGATGTTCGACCCGGTGGCCGCGGCCCTGCTGGCCGACGGCATGGTGGTACCGCACGAACACGAGCGCGTGCAGTTCTCCGCTGGCGGCGCGCGCACCGCCAGCGATGTGCATCCGCTGGTGCTGCTGGCCAATCTGAAATTGCATGCCGCCCAGCCGCCGGCCGGCGAGCTGGGCCTGGAACGGCTGACCGAATGGCTGGCCACCCGCACCGGGCTGCGCTATCTGCGCATCGACCCCACCCGCATCGATGTGGCCGCGGTCACCGGCGTGGTCTCGCATGCGTATGCGCGACGCCATCGCATCCTGCCGCTGGCGCTGGATGCCGAGCGCGTGCTGATCGCCACCAGCGAGCCGCTGGCGCTGGAGTGGCTGGCCGACGTGCAGCACTTGAGCCGGCGCCGTATCGAGCTGGCGCTGATCAACCCGCTGGACCTGCATCGCTACACGATGGAGTTCTTCGGCGTGACCCAATCGGTGCGCGGCGCGCGCAGCGATGCGCGCAGCACCGAACCCAATGCCGGCCTGCCCAGCTTCGAACAGCTGGTGGAACTGGGCCGTGCCGGCGACGTCAATGCCGACGATCACCACATCGTGCATATCGTCGACTGGCTGCTGCAGTACGCCTACGAACAGCGGGCCAGCGACATCCATCTGGAACCGCGGCGCGAGGCCGGGCGCATGCGCTTCCGCATCGACGGGGTGCTGCACAAGGTGCTGGAAGTGCCGCCGTCGGTGATGACCGCAGTGGTCAGCCGCATCAAGGTGCTCGGGCGTATGGATCTGGCCGAACGCCGCCGCCCGCAGGACGGCCGCATCAAGACCCGCTCGCCGGGCGGGCGCGAGGTGGAAATGCGCCTGTCCACGATGCCCACCGCGTTCGGCGAAAAGTGCGTGATGCGCATCTTCGACCCGGATTCGGCGTTCAAGAGCATCGAGCAGCTCGGTTTCAGCCCCGAAGAAGCCGCCGGCTGGAGCGCGCTGGTCGAGCGACCGCACGGCATCGTGCTGGTCACCGGCCCCACCGGCTCGGGCAAGACCACCACGCTGTATTCCACGCTCAAGCGCCTGGCCACGCCGGACGTGAACGTGTGCAGCGTGGAAGACCCGATCGAGATGATCGCGCCGGAATTCAACCAGATGCAGGTGCAGCAGAACATCGACCTGGATTTCGCCAGCGGCGTGCGCACGCTGCTGCGCCAGGACCCGGACATCATCATGATCGGCGAAATCCGCGACCTGGAAACCGCACAGATGGCGGTGCAGGCTTCGCTCACCGGGCACCTGGTGCTGTCCACGCTGCACACCAACGATGCGGCGTCGGCGATCACCCGCCTGCTCGATCTGGGCGTGCCGCATTACCTGGTGGCCTCCACCCTCAACGGCGTACTGGCGCAGCGGCTGGTGCGCACGTTGTGCGTGCACTGCAAGCGCCCGCACACGCTCAGCGACGCCGACTGGGCGGCGATTCGCGAGCCGGGCGAAGCGCTGCCGGAGACGCTTAACGTGCACGCGCCGGTCGGTTGCCTGGAATGCCGCCGCACCGGTTACCTGGGCCGGGTGGGCCTGTACGAACTGCTGCCGGTCACCCCGCGCCTGCGTACCCTGATCCGTCCAGACACCGAACTAGCCAGCTTCAGCCAGGCGGCCCGCGGCGAAGGCCTGCGCACGCTGCGCCGCACCGGCCTGGAGAAGGTCGCCGCCGGGCTGACCACCATCGAGGAAGTGCTGTCGGTGCTGCCGCCGCGGGAGTAAGCGAATCCTCCGTGCTGGTGAGCACGCCGCTTGGGCGTGGTTGGCGGGCGGCACGCGCGTGCATGATCGGGGGGATTCTCGCGGCCGCAAGGCATCGAGGGTCGGGGATTGCGTAGAAAATTTTTTGCGCACGGTGGGACCGATCCCTGCCGATCGCCCATTCGCTCAGGCACGTTGTCGGTGGGCACGCACGCAGAAACACGTCCGGTTTCCACGCCGTTTTCGTACGCCAAGCGCTCGATCGCCATGACGGCGACCGACGCACCCGGCCGCGAATGCGCGCCGCACGCGCTCGAGGTTGCCGCACCAGTGCAACTCGGCGCTCGTGCCGTCATGGTGCAGACGCCATCTGGCCCGCAGCTCGATCTTTCCAACTGTCGCACTTGTCCACGTTGCGGAAGATGGATTGGCCCTCATGCGCGCGCTCCCAGACGCTCGACCCCGGCGGGTTTGCGCACCTTGGCGGTCATCTCGTGCATGGCCTTTTGGTGCGCGGCGATCTCCTGCGTCAGTTTTGCCTGCCTGACCGGATCGGGTTGAGGTTTTTGCCGCTCCCTGTCCAGTCGTGTCTGCGCCAACTGCATGCGCTTGTACGGCAGGTGCGTTTGCGCCTTGGCGTTGAAGCTCTCGGCCGTGTGGAACTGCACTTCAAACGCGTAGCCCTCGGCGTCGGTGAAGCTGGCATTGATGCCCCGGTAGGTGCCGTCTCCCGAGGTGAAGTAATTTTTCAGCTTCACGCACGTGATTCCTTGCCGACGCAGTGCGTCCTGTGCCGCCAGCACCTTGATCACGAAGCCCTCGGGCGGCAGCTCAAGCGCATAGCGCAGCGCATCGCCCACGCTCTGCGCGGCCTGTTCGGTAGTCATGCCGGCGCGTAGATGGCGCCGGATCTTGTCCTTGATCGAGGCGACCGATTTCTGGAACGGGGCCTGTTGCACCTGCTCGATCCGACCCTGCTTGGCGTCGTAGCGCACGTTGCCCCAGAGCCGCGCGCCCAAGCCTTCGGCCAGCGTGTCGAGCACCGGGGTCAGCGCCGCCTGCTTGCTTGCGGCGGTGTCGAACACAGCGGATGCCGACGATGGGTCTGCAGTGCCGGCAGCCTGCTCGGCGCCGGGCGTGGGCGTGGCGCTTGGCAACGCCGGCACGGTCTCTTCCTGCCAGTTGTCGATCTCCTCGCATCCTGGCGGCGAGGCCACGCGCTTGAAGGCCTCCAGTGCAGGCGCCTGCAGGGTGCGTTGCTCGGCCCGCGACGCCCCGCCAACCGCCAGCGCATGGGCGCGCTTGTACAGATCGTGGAAGCGCTCCTTGAGCGCGAAGGTCTCCGGCGTGTGGAACTGGATCTCCCACAGCGCACCCTCCGGGCTGCGCAGCGTGACATTGATGGCCTTGAAGACTGGCGGGTAATCGGTGAATTGATTGGTCAGCTTGACCCGTGCATGGCCCTCATCGTCCAGTGCAGCCAGCGTGGCGCGCAGACCGGCGGTGAAGTCCTGCGGTTCCAGCACCACGCTGTAGCGCAGCGCATCGTTGACGCCCGCCGCCGCTTCTTCCAGCGTCTGCTTTTTCAGTGCCACCCGCTGCTGGAGCTTTTCCTGCAACGAACCGTAGGACTTCAGTTGATGCTGCGTGCCGGCCAGTTGCCCACCATGGCGGGCGGCAATGCGCTGCAGCATGTCGGTGACCTGCGGCTCCATCTGGCGAGCGCGCTCGAGCAAGGCCTGTGCCTCAGCCGCAATGTCCTGCGGCTGCACGGCGCGCAGCCGCTCGGCCGGAGGCTGCGCGCGGGCGATCCAGCCGGCCTGCTGTAGCGCCTCCAGCGCGTCTTCCATGACGCCGGCGGCCATCGACGGCATGCGCTGCAGCAGCAGCTTGGTCTGTTCGGGATCGAAGCGCCCGTCCTGCATGGCCCGGGCGGTCGCCCTGCTGTATGGCGGGACGCGGACCCGCTCGGCGAAGCTGCGCTCGGACCGTTCGCAGGCCTCCACGATCTTGGCGAACAACGCCGTGCCGGTGTCGGACTTCAGCGCATCGGTGCCGACCTTGACCGCAATGGTGAACAGGTTGCGCATGGTCAGTTCCGGCTCGCCGGGGACCAGCCCGGGTTGCCCGGCCGGGAACTGCGCATGCGATAGCCGGCGCACCGGGTAGTTGTCCAGGATGGCGTGGATGCGCGCCTCGACGCCAGAAGCGGCCGCGTAGGCCTTGGCCAGGCCGGGAAACGCTTCGGCCACGGCCTCGGGCAACGCCGGCGCGGCGCTGTCGGCGGCCGGGTCCGTCTCAAGCGCAAGCAGCTGCGCGTGCAGCAATGCGGCCGCTTCCCGCGCTTCGGGCAGATGCGCGCGCTCGATCGCTTCGCGTGCCTGCACGCGCAGCGTGGCCAACACCAGCGGATCGCGGGCCGGCTCTTCGAGCAGCTCGCGCAAACCGTTGCGCAACTCGCGCTCGATGCCATCGTAGGTGCCGAACATCATCTCGCGCGCCATCGCTGCGCGCAGCGCGTCCGGTTGCGCCATGAAACGCGCCGCCAGCGTGGCCGCCGCCGAGGTGATGCGCTGACCGCGCTTGAGCGCCATGATCTCGGCCAGCCGCCCGGGCTGGTAGTGGCCGGTGGCCGGGTCGATGGCCGGCGTGGCGGTCTTCGGCGGCTTAAAGGACTTTTGCCGACCGAGCGTGGCCTTGCGGTCCATCACCTGCGAAATCAGCGCGGCCAGCTTGGGGTAGCCTGCGTAGATGAAGGCGTCGTCGCCGTCGGTGTCCATGTCGCGTTTGCGCAACTCGTCGATCGGCAGTGCGCCCAGGCGCCCAGGCTCCACGATGTCCTTGAGCCGCAGGCTGCCGGTGCTGAGGATGTCGCGCGGCAAGGCACCGCGGTCGCGGCCGTTGGTCCAGCACGACAGCGTCTTCAGATCTTCCTTGGAGCAGGCCAGGTCGGTGTCGGCAAACGCGGCCGGCCATTGCTTCTCGGGCACGACCACCAGCATGCCCTTGCTGTGCAGCATCTGCGGATCGACACCGGAGCGATCGTCGAAACCGGTGTAGCTGTACTGGATGCCGAAGCACTGCGAGAGGAACGCGGCGGTGGCGTCGCCCTTGGCCATGGTGGCGATGCGTTGCTCGGGCACCGGCAGCAGATTCTCCTTGTCGTAGGGGGGCTTGCCGAGCAGCAACGGGCCGCCGGCCAGGTCGAAGGCCTGGCTGCGCTGCTGCGGCAGATGCACCTTGTCGTCGGCCGACGGCACCGCCCGCACCCGCTGGCCCTGGTAGCCGCCGCTGATCAGCGGCCGGTACACCCACAACGGGTCATCGCCCGTAGGCTCCAGTGTCTGCAACCGGCCCTGCATCGCCGCGTGCGCCTCTTCCAGTGCCGCGGCATCGCGCGGGTAATGGTGCAGCGCCTGCGGTGGCATCAGCGAAGGGCCCTTGTCCTTGGCCACCAGGTCGCGCTGCTCCTCGGTGGCCTGGTTGGCCTGCACGGCGTGCCAGGCCTCGTAGTGCTTGCGGAAGGCCGGAATGGACAAGGCCACCTCCAGTTTCAGGAAACCGCAGCCATCGTTGGGGCACAGCGCCAGCGCAGTGCCATCCACCGCCAACGGCTTGAACGGATGCGCAGGGCCCTCGACGTCATCGAACACGCCCAGGCGCAGCGTGCCCTCCACGACATGGTCACTGGGCACCATCTCCAGCAGCGAGCGCTGCATGCGCGACCAGTCCTCGCGTTGCGGAGCGAGCTTGGCGGCCAACTGCATCAGGCTGCTGCCCGGGGCGGTGTCGGCATAGCGGAATGCCGGCAACAGCGACGCCGACTCCTTGCGTTGGGACATCACCAGACTGCTGCTGCCGGATTTGCTGCGCGCGGCGCGACTGCCGCCGAACAGGTCGAAGCGCCAGGGCTCGCCGTTGTAGTTGAACGTCCGCGCGAGCATGAAGGTCGATAGCTCACCAGGCAATTGAACCTCCACCAGCGGCAGCCCGGTCAGGCGCGCAAACAGCGAGTACGGCTTGTCCGATTCGGACCGATTGGTCGACAGCTCCTTGCCCACCAGATCGACCACCACATGGGTCGTGCTGCCGCGGCCCGGTGCCGGCGCCACCGGCCGACCGGGAACCGTGGACATGCTCAAGCGCCCACTGTCCAGGTCGAAGCGGGTCGGTGGATGGGCCTGGGTGATCGTCGGCGCTTCCTTGGCCATGCGCAGGTCCAGGGCGTCGAACACCTGCTCGCCGGCCTCGATCTGCGCGATCAGGTTCCAGCTCATCTCGCCCAGGTCCGCCTCGATCGCCTCGCGCGTGCGCGCCAGCGTCAGGTCCACCCACTTCACCAGCTCGTCGCGGCGCTGGCGCAGTTGCTTGCGCGGGCCGTCGAGATGGCGCGCTTTCCATTGCCGGCTCACCACCGCGTAGGCCTTGAGCACCTGGTAGAAGGTCAGCGCCGGGCAGCGTGTCGCATGTTCTTCGACGTCGGCCGACGCGCCCTCCTCGCCGCCGCGCAGATACAGGTCGATCTTGCGCGCGACGATGGGCTGCAACGCATCGAACACGCGCAATGCCTGGCCCCGATGGCGGGACCTGAGCTCCGGACTGCGGATCAGCGGCAACAGTCCCATGCACAGGCTGCCGACCCCCTCGAGGCTGGTCTGGCGTAATCCATCGTCCCCGATGAGGGCCGACACCCGCTCCAGCGCCGGCTCCCCCAGCGGACGCATCTGGCGTTGCAGCCGCGCCGATGCAAGGGCCTTGAAGAGCACGCCGATATCGGCGGCCGAGGCGGACGCAAACCGCTCGCGGTGCAGGTCCAGGTGACCGGCCATCGCCTGCAGCTTGGCGACACCCAACGTCTGGAACTGTTCATCGTCCTCATCGTCCAGCTGCAACAGCCGGGACATCGCGTTGGCCATCACCGCGATCCCACGCATCTGGAACTGCCGCCACGGCTGCTCGGCCGAGCCTGCGCGCTCGGCGAGCAGCACGAATGCCGACTGGCACGCCGGCCTGGCGAGACATTTGCTCAGCGCGTTGAGCGCGACGGCCACGCCTTGCGGGTCCAGGCCTTTGCGCAACGCGGCATCGTTGGACAGCCGCGCAGCCAAGAGGTCGGTGGCTGTCTCGCAGACGGGCGTGCCGGGCCATTTGCTCAGGGCATTGAGCGCTTGGCTCACGTTGATCGGGTGGAAGGCATGACGCAAGCGGGCATCGTCGGTCAGCCGCTCGGCCAGCGCGCTGGCGGCGGCCGCGCAGACCGGCGTGTTGGGCCATTTGCTCAGGGCGTTGAGTGCGTTGCCGACGCCTTGCGGATCCAGATCCCTGCGCAACCCGGGTTCGTTGGCCAGCCGTGCGGCCAGCGCGTCGACGGCAGCCGCGCAGACCGGCATCTGGGGCCATTTGCTCATGGCGTTGAGCGCACTGGCCACCCCGAGCGGGTCGAGCGCATTGCGCAACTCGGGATCGTCGACCAATCGCTCGGCCAGCGCGTCGACCACCTCGCCACAGACCGGCAGGTGCGGCCATTTGCTCACGGCGTTGAGCACTTGGGGCAGGTTGGAAGCGTCCAGCGCCGCGCACAGTTCGAAGTCGTCGGTCAACCGCTCGGCCAGCGCGCTGGCCGCGGCCGCGCAGACCGGCATGTCCGGCCATTTGCTCAGCGCGTTGAGCGCGCTGGCCACGCCATGCGCGGTCAGGGCGTGGCGTAACTCCGGTTCGTCGACCAATCGCTCGGCCAGCGCACTGGCGGCGGCCGCACAGACCGGCATGTTGGGCCATTTGCTTAGGGCGTTGAGCACGGTGGCCACGCCATGCGCGGTCAGGGCGTGGCGTAACTCCGGTTCATCGACCAACCGCTCGGCCAGCGCGCCAGCGGCGGCCGCACAGGCCGCGTTGTCGGGCCACTTGCTCAGCGCGTTGAGCACAGTCGCTACTTGCTGCACGTCGAAGCCGTCGCGCAACCAGGGATCGGCGGCCACCCGTGCGGCCAGCGCGCTGGCGGCGGCCGCACAGGCCGGCGTGTCGGGCCATTTGCTCAGGGCGTTAAGCGCGTTGGTCATTTCTCGCGCCTTGAGCGTGTCGCGCAACTCAGGCTCGCGTCGCTGCCGCTCGGCCAGCGCGCTGGCGGCGGCGGCACAGGTCGGCGTCTCGGGCCATTTGCACAGGGCGTTGAGCGCGGTGGACACTTGCTGCGCGTCGAAGGCCTTGCGCAACCTGGAATCGGCAACCACCCGTGCGGCCAGTGCGCTGGCCGCGGCCGCACAGACCGGCGTGCCGGGCCATTTGCTCAGGGCATTGAGCGCGTTGGCCATGTCTAATGGATTGAGATCCTTGCGTAACCCGGGATCGGCGGCCAGCCGCTCGGCCAGCGCACTGGCGGCAGCTGCACAGGCCGGCGTGTCAGGCCATTTGCTCAAGGCATTCAACGCATTGGCCACGTCCAGTGCATTGAAGGCCTTGCGTAACAGGGGATCGCCGACCAGGCGCCCTGCCAGCCTGCGGGCGGCGTGCGCACAGACCTCGGTGCCCGGCCATTTGCTCAAGGCATTCAAGACGTTGGTCACGTCTACCGGGCCAAGTTCCTCGCGCAGGTCGGGCTCGTCGACCAGCCGCCCGGCCAGCGCGCTGACGGCCTCGGCGCAATCGGCCATGTCGGGCCATTTGCACAGGGCGTTGAGCGCGACGACCACGCATTGCGCGTTGAGGGCCTGGCGCAACCCGGGCTCGTCGGCCAGCCGCTGGGCCAGTGCGCTGGCGGCGGCCGCACAGCTCGCATTGTCGGACCACTTGCTCAAGGCTTTGAGCGCGGTGGTCATCAGGAGCCAGTCGAGCGCCGCGCATATGTCAGGGTCGGTGAGCCGCTTGGCTAGCGCGCTTGCGGCGGACGCACACGCCGCGTCGTCGGGCCATTTGCTCAGGGCATGCAGCGCGGTGACCACTTCTTGCGGCTTCAGGGCCTCGCACACATCGGGCTCGCATGCCAGCCGCGCGGCCAGCGCGCTGCCGGCGGACGCACACACCTGGTCGTCGGGCCATTTGCTCACGCCACCCAGCGCCTGGGTCAGGTTGATCGCGTCGAGGGCCGTACACAACTCCGGCTCGTGGGCCAGCCGCCAGGCCAGTGCACTGACGGCCTGCCCACAGATCGGCGTATCGGGCCATTTGCTCAACGCGTTGAGCACGTTGGCCACGCCTTGGCGATCCAGGGCCTGGCGCAAATCGGGTTCGTCTAACAACCGCTCGGCCAGCGCACTGGCGGCCTCCGCACAGACCGGCGTATCGGGCCATTTGCTCAGCGCGTTGAGGACGTTGGACACGCCTTGCGGGTCCAGGTCCTCGCGCAACTCGGGATCGTCGGCGAGCCGCCTGGCCAGCGTAGCGACGGCGGCCGCACAGACCGCGTCGTCGGACCATTTGCTCAGGGCGTTGAGCGCATTGGACACGCCTCGCCCTTGCAAGGCCTCGCACAACGTAGAGTCGTCCACCAGCCGCCCGGCCAGCACGCTGGCGGCGGTCGCACAGACCGGCGAAGTGGGCCATTTGCTCAGGGCGTTGAGCGCTTGCCCCACATTGATGGGATCCAGGGCCGCGCACAACGCGGGCTCGTCGGTCAGCCGCCCGGCCAGCGCACTGGCGGCAGCCGCACAGACCGGCGAATTGGGCCATTTGCTCAGGGCGTTGAGCGCATTGGTCAGTTCTTGCGGACTGAGGTCCTTGCGCAACCGGACCTCGTCCGCCAGCCGCTCGGCCAGCGCGCCGACGGCGCCTCCACAAACTGCCGTGTCGGGCCATTTGCTCAGGGCGTTGAGCGTGGTCGCCACGCTCTGCGCATCCATCGCATAACGCAACCGGCTGTCGCTGGCGACACGTGCGGCGAGCCGATGCGCCGCGTCCTGGCAATCCGGATGATCGGACCACTTGCTGAAGGTATTGAGTGCCAGGCTGATATTCTGCGCACTCAGAGACTGCCGGGCTTGGTCATCACGCAGCAGGTGACGTGCCACACGCGCCACCGCGCGTTCACACCGACCGCTGTCGGTATTTTTTGCGAAGGCGTTCAGGAGCAGGGCGGACGGGTAGCCAGCTAGCCCCCGCAGATCATCGGCCTGATCGACTTGCCCGGCGATCCACCCAATTGCCTCCATGCACGCGGGCTGGTGCGGGTGCTTGCTCAGCTTGTTGCCCACATGCGCCAGCTGCTTCAGCGATGCGCCTTCGAACCACCCGGTCTGGTAGAGGTACTGCGCCGCAAGCTCGGTGCAACGACCAAGATCGCGCGAGGTTGCTCCCCTGGCGCGCTGTGCATTGGCAACCAGCTGGAGGTATTTGTCGAGCCGATTGGCGTTGACTTGCGCATGGAGACTTTCTTCCAGGAAGGGCAACGCCATCTCGCCGCGCATGCAATGCGCCAGCTCGTTGTCGTATGCCATCGACACGCACAGGCTGGCGTTGTGATTACGCCCGATTCCATGGAGCTCGCTCAACTGCCGCTGCTGTTGCTGTCGCTGCGCCTGTAGCCGTTTTTGTGCCGCCGCGTCCAGCTGCTCTTCGGCCCTACGCAGTTCGGATGTCAGCCTGGTGCCATGGACTGACCGCTTTGACTGCCGAGCGGGCTCTTGCTCTTCGCGCGATCGTTTTCCTCCGATTCGGTCGGGTTGCCGTTCGCTCGGTCGAACATTTTCCCGCGCGTCCCAACCATGCTGCGTCGGTCGTTGCGGCCGACGATGCGACGAAGAGGCGCCGACGTCGGCGCTCACCTTGTCCGGGTACCGCTCGGTCTCGATGCACTCGTTTTTGACGGTCGCCGGCTGCCAGTGCCGAAAGCGCCCGTCGCGTGCACCTTCGCTGGCATCGCGTTGCTCTTTTTTACGGCACTTGCCGTCAAGGGCTGCCTGTCGCGCGTCGATGCCCCTGGGTCATCCGACTCCATCCTCCGCCGTTTTCTAGGCGGCAGTCCAAGCCGTTGATGCGTGCCGCTAGTGCTGGCCGCTGCCTGATCCTTCGTTAGCCTGGGCTTTTCTTCATGAGCGAAAGGCGGGTTTGTGCGGAACGCATTTGGATTGGCGGCATGGGTCTTCATGCCCGAAATTTTTAGTCAATCTACCCGCGAGCGACTTGTTCGATACGAAGCATCGACGACGTGTGCGACGCGCGCTGCGCGTTGGGCCGATGGCCCCAACGCATTGAAGGATTGAACGTATGGGATGCAGCACGCCGGCGCGGCGACGTGCTGCGCAGCCGTCAAGCACCGTCTTCGGGTGGTTATGCACGATTCGATGTTTTTCCATCCTAATCCAGCCGAACCTCGCCTCGACCTGACCACAGCGACGGCGCGCGGGCACTGTCATTGCAGCGGTGCGTTTTTCGGCCGATATCAGGGCATGCACCCGTCGACGACCACCGCTACCATCATCGGCATCTCCCTGCGAGGGAATCAGCACATGTCATTTGGCAATGACCGGCAGCGCGCGTCTTGGAGCGCAGCTTGAAAAAGATGCGTCGCTGCCGCCTACAATCGGGGACATCTGTCGTGTCCGGATCTTCGCGCATGTCCGTTTTGCCGTTCCTGATCATCGAAACCGGGCAGCCCGTGCCGGAGATGAGGCGATACGGCCGTTTTCCGCACTGGATCCGCGTGGCGGCCGGGCTGGCCGAGCAGGAAACGGTGGCCATCGACGTGGCCAATGGCGACGCGCTGCCCGATCCGGCCGACTTTGCCGGCATCATCGTCAGCGGTTCGGCGGCCTTCGTCACCGACCGCGCCGACTGGAGCGAACGCAGTGCCGAATGGCTGCGCCATGCCGCCCATCAGGGCATGCCGCTGCTGGGCATCTGCTACGGGCACCAGTTGCTGGCGCACGCGCTGGGCGGCGAGGTCGACTACAACCCGGCCGGGCGCGAATCCGGGACCATCGCGCTGGAGCTGCACCCGCCGGCTGAGCAGGATCCTTTATTCGCAGGGCTTCCGCCGCAGTTCCCGGCCCATGCCACCCATCTGCAGACGGTCGTGCGTGCCCCGGATGGCGCCATCGTGCTGGCGCACTCCCGGCAGGACCGCTGCCATGCCTTCCGCTGGGGCCGGGCCACCTGGGGCGTCCAGTTCCACCCCGAATTCGCCACCCACCATATGCGCGGCTATGTGCAGGCGCGTGCCGACTGCATCGCCCGCCACGGGCGTTGCGCCCGCACGGTCGCCCGCGAGGTCACCGCCGCCCCCATCGCCCGCAAGCTGTTGCGCCGCTTCGTGCATCATGCACGCCGGTTGCAAACCGTGAGCGCTCGTCCCGCCGCGCACACGTAAAAGCAGCGATAATCGCGTGACGCCGGATGGTCCGGCGCGCGTATCGATCCGGAATGGGAATGAGCGAAATTCGTAAGGTGCCGGCATCTGCCGGCGCAGAGTGGCTGTTGACCGGTTTCTCGCTGTTGAAGCGGGCGCCGCTGGCGCTTGGCTCGATGGGGGTGATCTGGAGCGTGGCCGCCTCGCTGGTGGTGTCGCTCTCGGTGCTGGTGCCGCTGTTGGGTCCGGCTCTGCAGTTCCTGCTGGTGCTGGCGGGGCCATTGTTCATGGGCGGCCTGCTGTGGGCCATCCGTGAAGTGGACGAAGGCCGCGTCGCCAAACCGTCGCATCTGCTGCACGGCCTGCAGGACGGCCGCGCGCCGCATCTGCTGGTGTCGCTGCTGCCGCAGCTGATCGCCGGCCTGCTGCTGGGCGTGCTGCTGCTGGCGATGATCGGCGCCAGCGGGCTGCAGCAGTTGTCCGAAGTGATGGTCAAGATCAACCAGATCAGCCAGTCCGGCGCGCAGCCGGATCCGGTGCAGATCGAGCAGCTGGCCGCCAGCCTGCCGGCCGGGCGCATCCTGCTGTGGCTGCTGCTGACCATCGCCACCTTCGCGGCAATGACGCTGGCGCTGTTCGTGATGCCGCCGCAGGTGATGTTCGACCGCAGCACCGGCGGCCACGCGCTGCGCGAAAGCCTGCGCGCCAGCCTGCACAACCTGCCGGCGATGCTGGTGTTCTTCGTGCTGGCCTTCATCGCCATTTTCGCGATCTATTTCGCGGTCATGATCGTCGCGCTGATCGTCGGCCTGATCGCCGGCCAGACCGTGGCGATGTGGCTGGCCCAGCTGCTGCTGATGGCGGTGCTGATGCCGGTATTCGCCGGCTCGGTCTACGCCGCATGGAAGCAGATGTTCACCCACGACGGCGCCGCCGCCCAACCAGCCCCGCCATCCCGGCCGGATGTGTTTGCAGCTTGATCTTGCGAGCCTTAGGAGCGCACTTAATCGCGATCGCACGTTGCATGGAAAACCGATTGCGCTGCGTGGATGTTGCTACCTGCCTCGCCTCTTGCGACGCACATAAGAGGTGCGTACCAACAGCGTGAGAAAGAAACTCGGCAAGATCAAAAACACAAGACCGACGATCCAGCCGAACAAGTGGGCAACTGCCCTCGCTGCTCCATCGTTGGGGTTGAAGGGATGTTCGTAGGACCACGCGACTGACAGAGACGTCAGGCGCCAGCACAGTAAGGTGCCAAGAGCGAGTACCAGCATCTGAATCAGCAGACGGAACCTGCCTGCTGTATGCAATGAACCTGAAAAAATGCCGGTGGCGATGCCGATAAGGACCCAAGGCAAGTCATAGGGATTCTCCATGACCGCGACGATAAGTCCGGATTGTGGGGCGACAATGAAGTCAGCAAACGTCGGCTGGCTGAATTGAAGGCCCCGCCACGCTAGGGAAGGTCTGAACAACGCGATCGGAGGATGTGGTAAGCCATATCGGTCGCGGTGACCGCGCTCAGATCCTCGGTTTTTCGCCGTTTTTGGCGCTTTTTCGGGGTATCGTCCCGATTACGGGCGCACCTACCCCGCGGCGGTAATGAACTCTTTGCGCTTCAGCCACAGATTCGACAGCGCAAACAGCATCAGCATCTGTGCGGTGTTCTTCGCCAAACCGCGATAGCGCACCTTGACGTAGCCAAACTGGCGCTTGATCACCCGAAACGGGTGTTCCACCTTTGCACGCAGGCTGGCTTTTGTGTGCTCCCAGCGCTTGGCCAACTTCAGTTCGCGCTTGTTCTTAATCTGCTTCAGCTTCGAGGGCTTCTCCGCGATCAGGTAGCGCAGTTTGCGCTTGCGCTTCATCTCCTCGCGTTTCTCAAGCCCGGTGTAGCCGCTGTCCGCGCACAGCGTGTCCTCCTTGCCGTGCAGCAGCTTGTGCGCTTGTGTGATATCGGCCACGTTGGCCGCCGTGCACTCCACGTGGTGCACCAGCCCGGAGTCATCGTCCACCCCGATGTGCGCCTTCATCCCGAAGTAGTACTGGTTGCCCTTCTTGGTTTGGTGCATCTCCGGATCGCGCTCGCCATCCTTGTTCTTGGTCGAGCTGGGCGCAGCGATGATCGTGGCGTCCACGATCGTCCCGCCGCGCAAGCTCTGCCCCTTGCGCGACAGGTGCGCGTTGACCCGATTGAACAGCTTGCGCGCCAAATCGTGCTGCTCCAACAGATGGCGGAAGTTGAGAATCGTCGTCTCGTCCGGCACCTCATCCAGCCCGCCGATCTTGGCGAAACGGCGCATCGACACCGTGTCGTACAGCGCTTCTTCCGCCGATGGATCGCTCAGTGCATACCACTGCTGCAAAAAGTGGATGCGCAGCATGGTCTCCAGCCGATACGGCTGTCGCCCCGGCTGCCCCGACTTCGGGTAGTGCGGCTCGATCAGCGCCAGCAGGTCCTTCCACGGCACGACCTGGTCCATCTCGGCCAAGAACACCTCACGCCGCGTCCGCTTGCGCTTGCCGTTGTACTCCGCGTCGCCGAAGGTCAGCTGCATCGAAATCGTCTACTCGGGTCGTTGATCGATTGTGGCAGATCACGATGGATTGTTCAGAGTTTCCCTAGAGGCCTGAGCTGTTAGGTGCCAAGCCTGTTATTGGCAAGCAAGCGCGCCAACACGTTATAACCAACGTCTGCCAGCTCCGCCTCAGGCACTGATGCCAAGTCGCTGAGGCAACCAGAAGGATAGTCGTTGAAGGTAAAAAGGCTCTCGGATACCCACGTGCCAGGCCCGTGACCTTTGCGGACGTCATCGAGAATCACCCTCAGCGAGCCGTCGGGTAACTCAGCGAGACTGCACAGAACAGCCATGTCCCTCACGGGCGCTTTCTGTGAGCTTTCCATGACATCTAGTTTTCCTTCGGCCCTACCGCACGAGACGCAATGATGCCCAGCTCGTAGAGCAGGCACATCGGGATGGCCAGCATCAGCTGCGAGACCACGTCCGGCGGGGTGAGCACGGCAGCCAGGATGAAGATGCCGACGATGGCGTAGCCGCGGCCTTCGCTGAGCTGCTTGGGGCTGACCCAGCCCAGCAGCACCAGAATCACCAAGGCCACCGGCAGCTCGAAGCTGGCGCCGAAGGCGAAGAAAATGGCCAGGACGAAATCCAGGTACGAATTGGCATCCGGGGTAATGGCGATCACATCCGGCTTGAACGTGGTCAGGAAGTGGAACACCGCCGGCAACACAAGGAAATAGGCGAACGCGCAGCCGATGTAGAACAGTGCGACCGCCGAGGCCAGCAGTGGAAACGCCAGCTTCTTTTCGCGCTGGTACAACCCCGGCGCCACGAATGCCCAGGCCTGATACAGCAGCCACGGCACGCTGAAGAACACCGCCACGAAGAAGGTCAGCTTGAGCGGAGCGAAGAAGGCGCCGGCTGGATTCATCGCGATCATCGTCTGCCCCAGCGGCAGTTGCGAGATCAGCGGTGCGGCCAGCCAGGAATAGATCGCCCGCGAAAACGGCAGCAGGGCCAGCAACACCACGCCCAGGCCGATCAGCGCGCGGACTAGGCGAGCGCGTAATTCGACCAGATGCTCGATCAGACTGCTTTCGGCCTGTGCGTCGTCGAACAGGCTCACGGCTGTTTCTCCTGGATCTTGGCTGGCGCGTTGGGTATCGACGCGGCCGGTGTGCCCACATCGACTGGCGCGACGGCGACCGCCTCGGGCGCGCTGGCAAGATGCGCGGCGTGCGGCGCGGGCACTCTCGTGTCGTGGGGAGCCGGGACCAAGGGTTGCTGCGGCGCTGGCGCAATGGGTTGAGCCTGCGCGATCACCGGCGCGGTGTGTGCAGCTCCAGCCGCTTCGGTTGCGCCTGCTGCCGTATCGACATCGGGGCTGGCAGACAACTCCGCATGCGCCAGTTCCAGCGGCGTTGCCACCGGCGTGGCGCTGGCGCGGATGTCGATATCGCGGCCGACGTCCTCGTGCAGCGCGCGGGCGCCCTGCTCGACCTGCTGCTGCGTAGTGCGTAGCTGGTCTTCGGCCTCGCGCAGCGAGGCTTGCACGTCCTGCAGGCTGCGCTTGAGCTCTTCGGCCTCGAGTTCGCGTTCGAGTTCCTGCTTGACCGAATCCCACTGCATTCGGGCACGGCGCACCCACAATCCGGCAAACCGGGCCGCCTTGGGCAAACGCTCGGGGCCGAGCACCACCAGGGCGACGACCGCAATGAGCGTCAGTTCGCCAACACCTATGTCAAACACCGACGCCGCTCCGGATCAGCGCGCGTCGCGGTCGCGTTCGGCCTGCGCCTCACGCGCCTGCTCGGCAGTGCGGGAGTCGTCGCCGAGCTTGCCGGCCGGCTTGTCGTCGTCGTGCATGCCTTTCTTAAATTCCTTGACCGCGCTGCCGAGATCCTTGGCACCGCTGGTGAGCCGCTTGGTACCGAACACCAGCAACACGATCACCAGCACGATCAGCCAGTGCCAAATGCTGAAACCGCCCATGATCTGCTCGCTTGCTTGAAAGATGGAACGCGCAGGATACCCCAGCGCACCGCGCAGGGGGATGACAGTGCGTCAGCGGTTGCCGTCTAGGGATTCGGTGTGGATTTCGCCCTCCGAAACCGGCTGGAAGCCTTGCTGGGCGGGCGGCGTGGTGCTGGGCTGCATCGGTACGGTGCTGGCTTCGCTGGCCGGCGGCGGCACGTTGGCCGGTTGCTGTGCCTGCGCCGGTGGCGGGGTCTGCGGACGCGGTGCCGGCGGCGCGCCATCGGCGGCGGCGTCGGTGCTGCGATTGGCGCGTGCGGTGTAGGTCGCCTCTTCCAGCCGGTCGCGGAAGGCGATCACATCGGTGGACGGACGTTCGTTGGTGCGGCCTTCGAAAATCATGCGCGGGGTCGCGCCGCTGCCGTAGGCATTGAGGTCGGCGGCATCGTCGATCTGCAGGACCGCACCATCCAGCGCAACGCCGGCGAACAGGCCACGGGCACGCGACCACGACCAGATTTCGGCCTTGAGCTGGCCGTCGGTGGCCGCGGCGGCGTTGCGCCCGACCGGGCCTGCGGCCACGCCGGCGTCGGCGCCGAGGGTGAACTTGCCGTTGACGATGTTGTCCAGGCTGCGGTCATTGCGGAACACCAGCACCACGTCGGACGATTGCACGCCGGCCTGGAAGCCGATGCTGCCGCCGGTGAGCTTGACGAACACCGGCTGCGACCAGCTGCCGTCGGGATTCTTCATCGACATCAGGCCGTGGCCGCGGCGGCCACCGATCACCAGGCCGGCCTTCAGCGTGTCGGGAATGACCACGATGGCGCGCGCCTCGTCGAGCAGTTTGTCCGGAATGGCCTGCTCGGGGATCTTCATGATCTCGGTCAGCACCCGCACCGCATTGCGTGCGCGCTGGTCTTCTTCCGGGCCGGCGACGGCATGGCCGGCGACCAACGTCAGCGACAACAACAGGGCCAGGCGCGACAAACGAGGCATGACAAGCTCCAAGGAAGAATCCGTTAAAGATAGCAATGCCGCGACGTTAGTGCCGGCGCAATGAATCGGTGGTGAGCGCAACCGGCATACAAGACAGGGCCGATCGCAGCGATCGTTGCGCTGTTGTCGGCAGCGCTGCCCGGCTCTGCCAGAATGGTGCGCATGAACACGACACCCGATACCGCCCTGCTGGTCGTCAACCTGGGCACTCCCGAATCGCCGACCGCCCCGGCCGTGCGCCGCTACCTGGCCGAGTTCCTCAGCGACCGCCGCGTGGTCGCGATTCCACCACTGTTCTGGAAGCCGCTGCTGTACGGGGTGATCCTGCCGATCCGCGGGCCGAAATCGGCCGAAAAATACGCCAAGGTGTGGTTGCCGGAGGGCTCACCGCTGGCGGTCTACACGCGCCGCCTGACCGAAGGCCTGCAAGCGGTCATGCCCGACTGGCACGTGGAATGGGCCATGCGCTACGGCGAGCCGGCGTTGCGCAAGACGCTGGAAGGGCTGCGCGCACGCGGCATCAAGCGCATCGTGGTGCTGCCGCTGTATCCGCAGTATTCCACCACCACCACCGCCTCGATCCAGGACGTGGTGGATGCGTGGCGCACCAGCGCGCCGGAGATCGCGGTGGAGGTGATCCAGGACTACTGCGCGGACGCCGGCTGGGTGGCCGCGATCGCCGAGTCGATCCGCACGCACTGGCAGGTGCATGGCCGCAGCGAGAAGTTGATGTTCTCCTTCCACGGCCTGCCGCAGCGCGTGGCCAATGCCGGCGACCCGTATCCGCAGCAGTGCGAACGCAGCGCGCAGGCCATCGTGGCAGCGCTGGGACTGGGAGCGGACGAGTGGCAGATGGGCTACCAGTCGCGCTTCGGCGCCGAACGCTGGCTGCAGCCGTACGCCGAACCCACGCTGTGGGCGTTGGCCGAAGGCGGTGTGCGCAGCTTCGACCTGGTCTGCCCGGGCTTTGCCACCGATTGCCTGGAAACCTTGGAAGAAGTGGCGCTGGGCTTTGCCGAAACGCTGGCCGAACGTGGTGCCACGCTCAGCTACATCCCCTGCCTCAACGCCAGCGACGCGCACGCGCACGCGCTGGCCGCCGTGGCGCGCCGCGCGTGAGGTTGGAGCCGTTTGCGTGCGACCTCGCCATCGGCCGGGTCACCGGATTGCGCAACCAAGATCGCGGCCCGCGCCGGGTGCTGGCCTTGCATGGCTGGCTGGATAATGCGGCCAGCTTCGTGCCGCTGAGCGCGCATCTGCCCGCGCAGGAGCTGGATCTGGTGCTGCTGGATCTGCCGGGCCATGGCCACAGCGCTTGGCTGCCGGTAGGCGCCGAATACACGCTCAGCAGCGCGATCGCCATCTTGTTGCAGGTCGCCGATGCCCTGGGCTGGCAGCGCTTCACCTTGCTCGGCCACTCGATGGGAGGCGGCATTGCCAGCCTGCTGGCCGCCGCTGCGCCCGAGCGCGTGGAAGCCTTGATCGCCATCGAGGCGCTGGGCGCACTGGCCGAGCCCGTGGAAACCACCGCCACCCGCCTGCGCGATGCCGTCGCCTCGGCACGCACGTTGGCAGAGCGGCCGCTGCGGGTGTTTCCGTCGATGGAGATGCCTGTGCGCGCGCGCATGATGGCCAACCAACTCACCGAACCGGCTGCACGGCTGCTGGTCGAACGCGGCGTCCGCGTGGTGGAAGGTGGCTACAGCTGGTGCAGCGACCCGCGCCTGACCCTGCCCACCGCCATCCGCATGACCGAAGCGCAGATCGACGTGCTGCTGGCCTCCATCGCCTGCCCCGCCCAGGCGATCTTCGCCACGCCCGCGCAGCCGTATTTCCCGGACGCATTGCGCGACCACCGCGTGGCGATGATGCGCGATGCACGCTTGCAGCTGCTGCCCGGCACCCACCACGTACACATGGAAATGCCCGAAGCAGTCGCGGCGGTGATCAATGGCTTCTTGGATGATGTGCGCCATGTGTGATGCGCAGAGGCGAATCGTGCAGGCGAACTAGACCCATGGCCGATGCTGCCCGTGTCGTGAGCGCACTTGAATCCTTCGATCGGTGGCATGCGCCGTGGACCTTTCTCCAGGCCGTGCGCGCCGCTGCCGACCTGGATGCAGGCGATCGCGTCCTGTTGGACCAGGCGTGGGCAGCGGCGTGTCACGCCGACCACTGGATGTCGGCGCGCACCCTGGACGCAGGCGTTGCGGCTGCAGAACACGCCCTGTCAAAACGCGTTGCCTGGCTGTCGCCGCTGGCCTGCCGGCAACTTGCCCGGGCTGCCTCCTACGCGTGGCGCTAGCGGCGTCTTCGCTGCAGCGTTGACCACTCGCTGATGCCGGCCGCACCGATCGCCCGTTGCTGTTGCCGCAGCCTTGCCACTGCCGCGAAGGCACGTCATCGCAGCCGCGCGCTACGCCTGGGTCACTGCGCCTGCAGCAGCCGCCGCAGCTGCGCCTTGAGCTGGCGGCCGTGTTCGTGAAAGTAACTGCGCTCTTCGCGCCAACTGGGAAAACGTTGCTCCACTTCGGCCCAGAACGCGGGCGAGTGGTTGGCCTGTACCAGGTGGCAGAGCTCGTGCACCAGCACGTATTCGAACGCGGAAGGGCGACCAAGCACCAGCGCCAGGTCCAACGCCATCGAGCCATCCGGTGCGAGCGAGCCCCACTGCGATGACATCACCTTCAGCCGCAGTCGTGCCGGTGCGCGCGGCAGGCCGGGCAGATAACCCGGCAACCAGCGACCAACATCGGCGCGCGCCTGCGCTTCGTAGAATTCCTTCAAGGTGCGGCGCAAGCCGGCATCGCCCACACGGGTGGGCACATGGAACTGCGCCCCGTCGTCGGTGATATCGATGCGTGCGTAGCGCCCTTCGTGCCAGCTCAACGGCAGCAACGCGCCGCGCAGCGGCAGTTGCCCGGGTACGCCACGCTCAAGCGCAGGAAACGCATCGACCTGCTGATACCGCGACAGCTGCGTGGTCAGCCAGTCCAGATGCGCATGCAGAAACCGTTCGCCGGAAATCAGGCTTGCGCGCAGCGGCAAGGTCAGCCGTGCGCCGCGCTCGTCGACGCTGAGTTTGATGCGTCGCGCACGCGGGTCGCGCACGCGCAGCACCGCGATATCGCGGCCGTCCAGCTGCACGTGCACGCAGTCGCGTTCGACAACCTGCGAGGGCGGAACAATCAGGCGGCGGACGGGCTTGAACATGCGCACAGGATACCGCCGCGATGTGTCAGGCGGTGAGACGCGTTGACTGCCGCACGCGGTGATGGCCAGACCGTGATCGATGCCCTGCCTGGGCGCGATTGGCCAACCGATGGATCAGTCGCAGAGCAGCCGATCTGCGTCGCGCCCGGTCCGTGTCCACCACCGTCGCAGGACACATCCCACGTATGCCCTTCACGAAAGCAGCGCAAGAACGCCTTGGCGCGGTGTACTGACCGCTGGCGGGACCGATGGCGGTGCGGATGCCGCCATCGACTCTCAGAGAGGGCTCACGGCGTGTCCTGCGCGCAGTGAGCCCACCGCACCGTCGACTCACCGCTTTTCACTCATGTATCGAATCGCGCCTGACAACGCCGCCACAGTTGGAAAACCGGTTACTCGGCCTTGCTCAACTTCAACGCGGTTTCCAGCAACAGGAACAAGCGGCGGATCTCGGCGCTCATCAACGCAAAGCGTGCGTCGAGTTCGGCGCGTGCGCCGTCGTCCTCGCTGTGTTCGAGCTGATCCAGGGCGCCGTCGAGGAACTTGAGCTTGCGAATCACCAGATCGTCGCCGAGCACGAACGACAGATTGTCGTCCAGCACCAGCGCCAGCTTGGTGACCTGCTTGCCGGCCTCCAGGTGCTTGTCGATCTCGTCGCCGCGCAGTTCCTGGTGCTGGCACTTGACCACCGCGCCGCCTTCGATCGGGTCCTTCATTTCGCACTCTTCGCCCAGGCTGAGGCCTTCGGGCAAGGGCTCGCCGGCGATCCAGCCGGTGAGAATGGCGCGCGGAGCCACTTCGGCATTGAGCGGCAGCGCCGGGAAGCTGCCGAGCGCGCCACGGATCTCGCTCATCACGTTCTCGCCGCTCTTGCGGCTGGAGCTGTTGACCGCGATGTAGCCGTGCTGCAGGTCCAGGATGGCGTCGGTGCGCGAACTCTTGACGAAGGCGCGCGGCAGCAGCTCATGGATCAGGTCGTCCTTGAGGCGCTTGCGTGCCTTGCCACCGGGGCGACGGCCTTCCTTTTCCTCGATTTCGGCCACCTTGCGCTCGAGCAGGTCGTTGACCACCGCGCCGGGCAGGATCTTGTCCTCGCCGCCGACGGTGAGCCACAGAAAATCTTCCAGACGGTGCGAGAGCACTTCCTGCTCGTCGCGGCCGAACGGCGAAATGAAACCGCGCGAACTCATTTCCAGCGGGCCGACCGGCTTGAGCTGCACTTGCGGCAGCAGCGTGTCGATCTCGGAGAAATCCAGCGTGGTGGGAAAACGGAACAGGGTGAGATTGCGAAAGAACATGCGTTGGACCGAAGAAGACAAACGTGGAGGTGGAAGACCGACGGCGACCGAACGGGCGCGTCAGTCGCTATCGTGTGTGCTGTCGCCGGCGGCGTGCCAGGCGGTGGGATCGGGCGCGCTGGCGTCGGAGCGGCGGCCCAGCGCCAGGAAATCGAACAAGGCGCGGTCGGCCAGTTGCTCGGGCCGTACGTCGCCCAGCGCGCGCGCAATCTGTTCCACCCGCCCCGGATGGTCGCGGTCCCATTGCTGCAGCATGCGGCCCACCTGCTGGCGCTGCAGGTTCTGCTGGCTACCGCACAGGTTGCACGGAATGATCGGGAACTGGCGCAGCTGTGCGTAGGCGGCGATATCGGCTTCGCGCACATAGGCCAGCGGGCGGATCACCACATGCGCACCGTCGTCGCTGCGCAGCTTGGGCGCCATCGCGGCCAGGCGCGCGTGGTGAAACAGGTTCATGAAGAACGTGGCAACGATGTCGTCGCGGTGGTGGCCGAGCGCGATCTTGGTCACCCCATGCGCCTGCGCGTAGGCGTACAAGGCGCCGCGCCGCAGCCGCGAGCACAGCGAACACATCGTCTTGCCGGCCGGGATCACCCGGCTGACCACCGAGTAGGTGTCCTGCTCGACGATGTCGAACGGCACGCCCTGCTCGCGCAGATAGCGGGGAAGCACCTCGGCGGGAAACTCCGGCTGCTTCTGGTCCAGGTTCACCGCCACCAGCGTGAACGGCACCGGCGCCTTGCGCTGCAACTGCAGCAGCATGTCCAGCAAGGTGTAGCTGTCCTTGCCACCGGACAAGCACACCATCACCTTGTCGCCGGCCTCGATCATGCCGAAGTCGGCGATCGCCTGGCCCACCTGGCGCTGCAGCCGTTTGCCCAGGCGCAGCTGATCGGACGGCAACCGCGGGCGCGCGGTGCGCGGCGCGGGGTCGGCCAGGGGTTGCGGCAGCGGCAGGACAGCGGTCATGAGCCGCCCATTGTAGCTGCCGGGGGGATTGGGGTTGAGACTTGGTCGTGAGGCCGGAGGTGGCTGCCCCCATCCGCCCTTCGGGCACCTTCCCCCGTGAACGGGGGAAGGAAGCAAGCCCTCGTCCAAGGGGGGAGCGCTTCCACCCAGCCCGTTTCCGTCAGTGTCCTCTGCTAGCGATCTCCTGCGTCAGTGCCCTCTCCTGGCGATCTCCTGTTCTTGGCGACTCCCTCTTGACGGTCCCGCCGCCCGTGCGGGCGCGCGGGTGCCCGCCGAAGAAGACGCGACCGTCCAATCGCTCTGCAAGTCCCCTCTCCCGCGCGCGGGAGAGGGTGCCCGAAGGGCGGGTGAGGGTCGTACGCCCCAACCCACCAGACATCACCGCACCCCGCCGCCACGCAACAGCTCGCATCTCGCAGCGCAGCAAGCCTTTCGGCGGCGGGCTGGGTAAAGTCTGCAAGACCGTTTCAGCTGGGATCGGCATGACACCTTCGGCTTCGCTATATGGCGCGGCTTTTTTCAGTCGGCTTTTTGATAGCGCTAACATTCTGTGCAGTGCGTAGCGGTACACGCATGCACAGATGCGCTGCAGCGACGCGGCGCCACTAGTCGTTGCGCGTGCCGGCGTCGCAGTGTGTCGATGCCAACCCCCTCCCCCATGACACCCCCTTTCTGCAGGAGTTCACCCCATGAGCAACACCGTGTACATCGGCGCGAAAGAATATTTCCCCGGCATCGGCCAGATCGGTTTCGAAGGCCGCGATTCGGACAACCCGCTCGCGTTCAAGGTCTACGACGCCAACAAGACCATCGGCGACAAGACCATGGCCGAGCATCTGCGCTTTGCCGTTGCCTACTGGCACAGCTTCTGCGGCAATGGCGCCGATCCGTTCGGCCCGGGCACGCGTGCGTATCCGTGGGATGTGGGCGATACCGCGTTGAACCGTGCCGAAGCCAAGGCCGATGCGGCGTTCGAGTTCGTCACCAAGCTCGGCGTGCCGTACTACTGCTTCCACGACATCGACCTGTCGCCGGATGCCGATGACATTGGCCAATACGAGAGCAATCTCAAGCACATGGTGGGCGTTGCCAAGCAGCGCCAGGCCGACACCGGCATCAAGCTGCTGTGGGGCACGGCCAACCTGTTCTCGCACCCGCGCTACATGAATGGTGCCTCGACCAACCCGGACTTCAATGTCGTGGCGCGTGCGGCGGTGCAGGTCAAGGCCGCGATCGAGGCCACGGTGGAGCTGGGCGGCGAAAACTATGTGTTCTGGGGCGGGCGCGAAGGCTATGCCTGCCTGCACAACACGCAGATGAAGCGCGAGCAGGACAACATGGCGCGCTTCCTCACCCTGGCACGCGATTACGGTCGCGCGATCGGCTTCAAGGGCAACTTCCTGATCGAGCCCAAGCCGATGGAGCCGATGAAGCACCAGTACGATTTCGATAGCGCCACCGTAATCGGCTTCTTGCGTCAGCATGGCCTGGACCAGGATTTCAAGCTCAACATCGAAGCCAACCACGCCACCTTGTCCGGCCATAGCTTCGAGCACGATCTGCAGGTGGCATCCGATGCCGGCCTGCTCGGCAGCATCGATGCCAACCGCGGCAACCCGCAGAACGGCTGGGACACCGACCAGTTCCCGACCGATCTGTACGACACCGTCGGCGCCATGCTGGTGGTGCTGCGGCAGGGCGGTCTGGCACCGGGCGGGCTGAACTTCGATGCCAAGGTGCGGCGCGAATCGTCCGACCCGCAGGACCTGTTCCTGGCCCACATCGGCGGCATGGACGCGTTCGCCCGCGGGCTGGAAGTGGCCAACGCGCTGTTGACCGCCTCGCCGCTGGAACAGTGGCGCGCCGAGCGTTACGCCAGCTTCGACAGCGGCGCGGGCGCGGACTTTGCCGCAGGCAAGACCACGCTGGCGGATCTGGCCAAGCATGCGGCCGGCAATGCGCCCCGGCAGATCAGCGGCCGCCAGGAAGCGTACGAAAACCTGATCAATCAGTATCTGACGCGTTGAGCATTGCCACTGCACGCGCTTCGCCTCACCTGGCGCGTACCATGACTGTCTGCATGGCGACGGTGGGCCTGCGACCACACTGCGGCGGCCAGCACTGGCTGCCGACGTGATGCGTGCTCACCAGACACATGAGCGCACACCGGCAATTTTGGTGTGTTGCATGCAAGCCTGCGAGGCGACCACATCCGGCTTGCGGCATGCAGTGGTCTGATCGCTACGTTTACTCGGCCGCATCGTCCGCTGTCGGTGCGGCTACCGAATCCCGCTTGACCAGCAGGTGCGCGACCACATGATCGACCATCCTTGCCGTACGCTCCTTGGCGCGAATCGTCTTCAGCAAGATGTCCAGCGCGGCATCGGCCATGGCGGCGATGGGCTGCTGCACGGTGGTGATTTCCGGCCACACCGCAGTGGCGGCAGAGGTGTCGTCGAACCCGACCACCGACAGATCGCGCGGCACATCCAGACCGCGCCGGTGCGCGACCGAGATTGCCGCGGCGGCCATGTCGTCGTTGCTGGCGAAGATGGCGCTGGGGCGACGTTTGCGCGCCAGCAACTTCTCCGCGGCGACCAGGCCGGATTTGTAGGTGTAATCGCCCGGCTGCACCAGGTGCCGATCCAGACGCAGCCCGGCGTCGGCCAACGCCGCCTGAAAGCCTTCGAAGCGCCGCGTGCTGGCCGACAGATTCGGATGCCCGGCGATGTAGCCGATGCGCGTATGCCCCTGTGCGATCAGGTGTTCGGTGATCTCTTTGGCTGCAGCGAATTCGTCGATGCGCACACATGCGACATCCGGGCTGAAATGGTTGGAGGCGATCGCCACCACCGGCACCTTGGCGCGCACCAACTCCAGCACTGCGGCCCTGGATTCGCACAACGGCGGCGGCAGGATCACACCGGCAACGCCCTTGGCGAGCTTGCGCGCCGCCTTGCGTTCGGCATCGGCGTCCAGGTCGTCCCAGCAGTCGATCACCAGCTGGATCGACGTACGCGATGCCACCCGCAACACGCCCAGCAGCAACTCGCGCAAGTAGGCGCCGCTGGGATCGCTGTAGATCAACGCAATCCGCGTGCTCTGCGCGGCCGCCAATGCGCTGGCGGCAAGATTGGGCGTGTAGCCGAGCTTGTCGACCGCGCGCATGACCCGTTCGCGGGTGGCATCGCGCACGCTTCCGGTGTTGTTGACCACGCGCGAGACCGTCATCGGCGAGACCTTTGCCAGCGCTGCCACCTCGTCGATGGTAGTCGCGCGGCTGGTGCGGCGGACCGATTTCCTGACCTTCTCCAAGCGTGGCCTCTTCAAATGCGTGCGAAAGCTGCGGGATGCACGGGCGCTGCTGCGGTAACGCGGACGCCGAGTGCAGGTATGCCGGTGCGAGCCATGGTACCGGGAAGCAGGCAGAGCGGCGATATGCGCCTGCCTGCGCCGGTGACGCTCGAGCATGCCGCATGAGCCGGTCTGCAATGCCGCGGCATGACACGGGTGTCGGCGCATTTACGCTGCAGGCCGTCATGTGGCTGGCACTGTTATGCAGCGGCGTGTTGGTCACCATCAACGCGCACGCAGAAGATGGCTACGATCTATGGTTGCGCTACCAACCGCTGGCCAATGCCGCGCAATTGCGCCAGAACGCCAGCGAACTGGTCATCGTCGGCCAATCGCCCACCGTGCACGCAGCACGCGATGAACTGGCGCGCGGCCTGCAGGGATTGTTGGGAAGCACACCGCCACGCGTGGACGCGGTGACGCAAGATGGCGCCATCGTCTTGGGCGCCGCCAGCGCGCCACAGATTGCCGCCCTGCGGCTCGATACATGCCAGTTGGGCCGCGATGGCTACCTGATTCGTCGCGCCGACCTAAATGGGCATCAGGTCACCGCCATTGTCGGCGGCAGCGATATCGGCGTGTTGTACGGCACATTCCACCTGTTGCGTCTGCTGCAGACCGGGCAGTCGCTCACAGCGGTGGATGTGCGCGCATCGCCACGCTTGCAGCTGC
The DNA here is from genome assembly GCF_041475645.2 of Xanthomonas sp. NCPPB 3569. Classification (NCBI taxonomy): domain Bacteria; kingdom Pseudomonadati; phylum Pseudomonadota; class Gammaproteobacteria; order Lysobacterales; family Lysobacteraceae; genus Xanthomonas; species Xanthomonas sp. NCPPB 3569. Next base: position 280,607 of record NZ_CM192969.1, on the reverse strand, counting down.
GCATGCTCAATCATTGGGACAATCTCGATGGTCTGGTGGAACGCGGCTATGCCGGCGCTTCGCTGTGGAACTGGCAGACGCTGCCCGGCTATCTGGATCCGCGCTACACCGACTACGCGCGTGCCAATGCATCGCTGGGCATCAATGGAACCGTGCTCAACAACGTCAACGCCAAGGCCTGGAGCCTGACGCCGGACTACCTTGACAAGGCGGCCGCCCTGGCGAAGGTGTTTCGTCCGTACGGGATTCGTGTGTTCCTCAGCGCGCGCTTCAGCGCGCCGATCGAAATCGGTGGCCTGACCACCGCCGACCCGCTGGACCCGCAGGTACAGCGCTGGTGGCGCGACACCGCCGACGCCATCTATGCACGCATTCCGGATTTCGGCGGGTTCCTGGTCAAGGCCAACTCCGAAGGCCAGCCCGGTCCGCAGGACTATGGACGCAGCCACGCCGATGGCGCGAACCTGCTGGCCGATGCGCTGGCGCCGCATGGCGGGGTGGTGATGTGGCGCGCCTTCGTCTACTCGCATGAGCAGCCGGACGACCGCGCCAAGCAGGCCTACAGCGAGTTCGTGCCGCTGGATGGCGCCTTTGCCGACAACGTGATCGTGCAGGTGAAAAACGGGGCGATCGACTTCCAGCCACGCGAGCCGTTTCACCCGTTGTTCGGTGCGATGCGCAAGACGCCATTGATGCCGGAATTCCAGATCACCAAGGAATATCTGGGCTTTTCCACCCACCTGGCCTATCTGGGCCCGCTGTTTTCCGAGACCTTGCAAGCGGACACCTATACGCGCGGCAAGGGCTCGACCGTTGCAAAGACAGTGGATGGCCGCTTGTTTACCGACAGCAAACGCACACGGCTGACCGGTATCGCCGGCGTGGCCAATATCGGCGCCGATCGCAACTGGAGCGGCTCGATCTTCGATCAGGCCAACTGGTACGCATACGGGCGGCTGGCGTGGGACCCGCAGCTGTCGCCGCGCGCGATTGCGCAGGAATGGGCGCGCATGACGTTTTCCAACGATCCGGCGGTGGTCGAGCCGGTGGTTTCCATGATGCTGCGCTCGCGCGAGGCGGTGGTGGATTACATGACCCCGCTCGGCCTGCACCACCTGATGGGGCGCGGCCACCATTACGGCCCGGCGCCGTGGGATACAGGCAGCGAACGTCCGGACTGGGACCCGGTGTATTACCACCGCGCCGACCGCAATGGTATTGGCTTCGACCGCAGTGCCAGCGGCAGCAATGCCGTTGCGCAATATGCCCCGCCGGTGGCGCGCGTGTTCGGCGACGTGCAGCGCGTACCCGAGCAGCTGTTGCTGTGGTTCCATCATGTGCCGTGGGATCACCGCATGGCCTCCGGCAGGCCGCTGTGGGACGAACTGGTGTGGCGTTACGACCATGGCGTGGCCGAGGTGACTGCGATGCGCACGACCTGGCAGGGTCTGGCCGGGAAGATCGATGCACAGCGCTACCAGCAGGTCGCCGATTTCCTGGCGATCCAGCAACGGGAGGCGCAGTGGTGGCGCGATGCCAGCATCGCCTATTTCCAGAGCGTGTCCGGGCGCTCGCTGCCTGCAGGCGTCAGCCCGCCGGCGCAGCCGCTGGCGTATTACCAGGCACTGACATTTCCGTATGCACCGGGGAATCCGAAGTGAGCGCATATCGCGTAAAGAGAGTGATCGGCACGCTGTCGGCGTTGCTGCTGCCATACCTTGCCAGCGCAGCGGATGCGCCGCTGCTGCATCCGGTGTTTCAGGACCATGCGGTGCTGCAGCGCGATGCGCCGATCCGCCTGTGGGGCGATGCGGCGCCGGGCACGCGGGTCACCGTGCAACTGGAGCGTGCGCAGGTGCAGGCTCGCGCAGACCGGCAAGGTCACTGGGAAGCGCGCTTGCCCGCGCACGCTGCCGGCGGCCCGTACAGCCTGAAGGCCAGCACGGGCAACGGTGCGATGCAGCAGATCGATGATGTGCTGATCGGCGATGTCTGGCTGTGTTCGGGGCAATCGAACATGGAATTGCAGGTGCATCGCACGCTGGATTCGCGCAGCGAGATTGCCGATGCCGACCACCCCAGCATCCGCATGTTCAAGGTGCCTGCGCAATCCAGCCCGACACCGCAACGCGGTTTCGGCGGCACTGCAACCTGGCAGCCCACCACACCGGAGACGGTGAAGGATTTTTCGGCCGCCTGTTACTACTTCGCACGCGAGTTGCAGAAGCAAGTCGACGTGCCGATGGGGCTGATCAATGCATCGTGGGGCGGTTCGCAACTGCAGGCCTGGATCGGCGACAAGGCCTTGCGTGCCGCTGGCGACGATGGTCCGGCACTGGATGTGCTGGCACGTTATGCAACCGATCCGGTCGCGGCCGCACCGCGTTGGGCCGCGCTGTGGGAAACCTGGTGGCATGCGCATGGCGAAGGCGAGCCGTGGCAGCCGGATGCGCCCGGCGACTGGCAGAACGCGCCGCCGGCCTTGGGCGCATGGGACGACTGGGGCGTGCCGCAACTGGTCGGCTTCAACGGCATGGTCTGGTACCGCACCAGCGTGGAGCTGACACCGGCACAGGCCGCGCAGGACGCCACGTTGTTGCTGGGGCCAGTGGACGAGCTGGATCAGACCTGGGTCAACGGACGCGGCGTGGGCAGCAGCTATGGCGCGGACCAGCCGCGTCGCTACGCGCTGCCGCGCGGACGGCTGCATGCCGGGCGCAACAGCATCGTGCTCAATGTGCTCAATACCTATCGACGCGGCGGGCTGCTGGGCGACGCGCCATCGCGCGCACTGCAATTTGCCGATGGCAGCACCGTGGCGCTGGACGCGCCCTGGCAATACCGCATCGTGCCGCAGGCAGTGGGCATGCCTCCGCGCGCACCGTGGTCGTCGGCGGCCGGGCTGACCACCTTGTACAACGGCATGATCGCGCCGCTGGAACACCTGGGCCTGCGTGGCGTGCTGTGGTACCAGGGCGAATCCAATACCGGCGATGCAGCGCGTTATCCGGCCTTGCTCACGGCCTGGCAGCGCGACTGGCGGCAGCGCTTCGGCGCAGTCCTGCCGTTGCTGGTGGTGCAGCTGGCCAATTACGGCGCACCGCCTACCCAGCCGACCGACAGCGGTTGGGCGCAATTGCGCGAAGCGCAGCGGCGTTTCGTCGCCAACGACGCGCACGCAGGATTGGCGGTGGCGATCGATATCGGCGACCGCTACGACATCCATCCGGCCAACAAACAGGAGCTGGGCCGGCGCCTGGCACGCGTCGCGCGGCATGTGGTGTATGGCGAGACGATTGCGCCTTCCGGGCCGGTGCCGCGCAGCGCACGCCGCGCCGGCGAGAGCGTGCGCATCGGCTTCGACGATGTCGACATCACGCTGGTGAGTTACGGCAACGACGCGCCGATCGGCTTCGAGCTCTGCGGCGATGCGGCCGGCAGCTGCCGCTATGCCAGTGCCACGCTGTCCGGGCGCGAGATCAGCCTGGGTGTTCCCGCCGGCGTGCAGGCCACGCGGGTGCGTTACTGCTGGGCCGACAGCCCGGTGTGCACCTTGTACGACCGCAGCGGCCTGCCGGCTGGCCCGTTCGAACTTCCCATCACTGCCACCTCTTCCCCCTGAGCGAGATCACGATGTCACAGACTTCCGACTCCCCTGCACCGCTGCAAGGTTCTGCCCGCGACCGCGAGATCGTCGAGGCGCGCGTCATCGTCACCTGCCCGGGGCGCAATTTCGTCACCTTGAAGATCCGCACGCGTTCGGGCGTCACCGGCGTAGGCGATGCCACGCTCAACGGGCGCGAACTGGCAGTGGCCGCCTACCTGCAGGAACACCTGGTGCCGAACCTGATTGGTCGCGATGCCGGACGCATCGAAGACATCTGGCAGTTCTTCTACCGCGGCGCGTACTGGCGGCGCGGGCCGGTGACGATGAGCGCGATTGCCGCAGTGGATGTGGCGTTGTGGGACATCCTGGGCAAGATGGCCGGCATGCCGCTGTATCAGCTGCTTGGCGGACGCTCACGCGAAGGGGCGCTGGTATATGGGCATGCGAACGGGCGCGATATTGCCGAAACCAGCGACGAAGTGGGCCGCTTCCGCGAGATGGGCTTTATCGCGATCCGCGCGCAATGCGGCGTGCCCGGCATCAAGAAGACCTACGGCATTTCTGTCGGCGGCAAGCCGTACGAACCGGCCGAAAGCGAGCTGCCCACCGAAACCGTGTGGTCCACGCCGCGCTACCTCGGTGTCGTGCCGCGCCTGTTCGAGCAACTGCGCGCCGACCATGGCGACGAGATCGAACTGCTGCATGACGCGCATCACCGGCTCACCCCGATCGAAGCGGCGCGGCTGGGCCGCGACCTGGAGCCGTACCGGTTGTTCTGGCTGGAAGATGCCACCCCGGCGGAAAACCAGCGTGCGTTCGAGCTCATCCGCCAGCACACCGTGACGCCGCTGGCAGTGGGCGAGGTGTTCAATTCGATCTGGGACTGCAAGCATCTGATCGAGCAGCAGCTGATCGACTACATCCGCACCACGATCGTCCATGCCGGCGGCATCACCCATGTGCGCCGGCTGGCCGATTTCGCCGCGCTGCATCAGGTGCGCACCGGCTTTCACGGCGCCACCGACCTGTCGCCGGTGTGCATGGGCGCCGCCTTGCACTTCGACACCTGGGTGCCCAACTTCGGCATCCAGGAATACATGTTCCATTCCGACGAGGCCAATGCGGTGTTCCCGCACGACTACCAATTCCGCGATGGCCGCCTGCACTGCGGCGAGACACCGGGGCATGGCGTGGACATCGACGAAGCGCTTGCAGCGAAGTATCCCTACGTGCCCAAGCAGCTGCCGATCGCGCGACTGGAAGACGGCGCGATGTGGGACTGGTGATGCGCGCGTTATCTGCCACGTGTATGGCCCTGCTGGTGGCCTTGGCGGCGCCTGCGAACGCGCAGGCGCAGGCGCAAACGTCTGCGGATGTCGCGTTCGACTGGTTCGAGTACCGCGGCGACGATGCGGTCTTCGCCACGCCGCTGCCGGCCGGGCATTACCGCAATCCGGTGCTGGCTGGGTTCTATCCCGATCCCAGTATCACCCGCGTGGGCGAGCGCTATTACCTGGTCAATTCGACGTTTACGTACTTTCCGGCGATCCCGGTGTTCGAGAGTACCGATCTTGTGCATTGGACGCAGATCGGCAACGTGGTCGAACGCCGCGAGCAGCTCGATTACGACGGGCTGCGCATGTCGCGCGGGATGTATGCCGCCAGCATCCGCCATCATGACGGGCGCTTCTACGTGGTGGGCACCTCGGTCGACAGCGGCGGCAATTTCATCGCCAGTGCCAGCCATCCGGCGGGCCCATGGTCGGCACTGACCTGGTTGCCCAGCATCGACGGCATCGACCCGTCCCTGTTCTTCGATACCGATGGCAGCGCGTACCTGCTCAACAACGGCCCGCCGGAAGGCACGCCGTTGTACGAGGGGCATCGCGCGATCTGGATGCAGCGTTTCGATATCGCAAAGAATGCGCCGGTCGGTCCGCGCAAGGTGTTGCTCAATGGCGGCGTGGATCTGGCCAGCAAGCCGATCTGGATCGAAGGCCCGCACCTGTATCAACGCGACGGGTGGTACTACCTCTCGTGTGCCGAGGGCGGCACCGGGCCGCAGCATTCGCAGGTGGTGTTGCGCAGCCGCAACGTGTGGGGGCCGTATGCACCCGCACCGAACAACCCCGTCCTGACCCAACGCGATCTGCCGGCCGAGCGCGCGCACCCGATCAGCAATGCCGGCCACGTGGATCTGGTCGATACGCCCGACGGACAGTGGTGGGCGGTGTTTCTCGCAAGCCGTCCCTACGCGGGCGATCGCTACAACACCGGGCGCGAAACGTTTTTGCTGCCGGTGCAGTGGCGCGATGGCTGGCCCTCGATCCTGCCGGCCGGGCAGCCAATCCCCTACATCGCCAAGGCGCCGACTGGCATGAAGGCAGGTGCCACGCAGGCGCCGTTGTCGGGCAACTTCGTCTGGCACGACGACTTCGATCAGGCCACTTTGCAGCGCGAATGGCTGACCGTGCGCGTGCCAAAGCAGGATGTGGCCGACCTGCGTACGCGGGCAGGCTGGTTGACGCTGCACGCCAACGCACAAGGGCTGGACGGTAGCGGAACGCCCGCGTTTCTCGCACGCCGCCAGCAACATCTGCATTTCACCGCCAGCACCGCACTGGAGGTGCCGGCCCAGGCAGGCATCAGTGCAGGCTTGGCCGCATTTCAGAATTCCACCGCGTGGTACGCGCTCGGCATTCGTCGCGATGGCAACGCCGTGCAGGTGTTCCTGGACAAGCGCGATGGCGCGGTCACCACCACGCTGGCGCAGACCCGCATCCCGGCCACTGCGCAGCTGCGGCTGCAAATCAGCGGCGATGGCGGTGCCTACAGCTTCGCCTTCGATGCCGATGGCCGCGGCTGGCAATCGCTACGCCGCAACGACGACGCCAGCTTTCTCAGCACCGCACAGGCCGGCGGCTTCGTCGGCAGCACGATCGGGCCGTTCGCCCAATCGCACCCCGACCGCCCTCAACAGGACTGACCATGCCTTCGCATCCGCCCGCTCCGCTTCGTTCGCTCGCGCACGGTGTCCTGCTCGCAGTGGGGTGCGCTGCAGGCGCTGCCCAGGCCGCTACGCCGCCACCGTATCTGGACACGCAGCGTTCTTTCGAGGCGCGCGCGGCCGATCTGGTGTCGCGCATGACACTGGAAGAAAAGGCCGCGCAGATGCAGAACGCCGCGCCGGCGATTCCGCGCCTGGGCGTGCCGGCCTACGATTGGTGGAACGAGGCGCTGCATGGCGTGGCGCGCGCCGGCGGGGCGACGGTGTTCCCGCAAGCGATCGGCATGGCCGCCACCTTCGACCTGCCGCTGATGCACGAGGTCGCCACCGCGATCAGCGACGAGGCGCGTGCCAAGCACCATCAGTTCCTGCGCCAGAACCAGCACAAACGCTATCAAGGGCTGACGTTCTGGTCGCCGAACATCAATATCTTCCGCGATCCGCGCTGGGGCCGCGGCCAGGAGACCTACGGCGAGGATCCCTTCCTCACCGCGCGCATGGGCGTGACCTTCGTGCAGGGCCTGCAGGGCGAAGGCGCCGATGCGCCGAAGAATGCGCAGGGCGAGCGCTACCGCAAGCTCGACGCCACCGCCAAGCATTTCGCCGTGCACAGCGGCCCGGAAGCCGATCGTCACCACTTCGATGCGCGTCCCTCGCAGCGCGATCTGTACGAGACCTACCTGCCGGCGTTCGAGGCGCTGGTCAAGGACGGCAAGGTGGATGCGGTGATGGGCGCCTACAACCGCGTGTATGGCGAGTCGGCCAGCGCCAGCAAGTTCCTGCTGCAGGATGTGCTGCGCCAGCAATGGGGCTTCAAGGGCTACGTAGTGTCCGATTGCTGGGCGATCGTGGATATCTGGAAGCACCACAAGATCGTCGCCACCCGCGAACAAGCCGCCGCGCTGGCGGTCAAGCACGGCACCGAACTGGAATGCGGGGAGGAGTATTCCACCCTGCCGGCGGCGGTCCGCCAGGGCCTGATCGACCAAGCGCAGATCGACACCGCGTTGACGACCTTGATGACCGCGCGCATGCGCCTGGGCATGTTCGATCCGCCCGGGCAGTTGCCGTGGTCGAAGATTCCCGCATCGGTCAACCAATCGCCGGCGCACGATGCGCTGGCGCGCCGCACCGCGCGCGAATCGTTGGTGCTGCTGAAGAACGATGGCCTGTTGCCATTGTCGCGCGCCAAGCTCAAACGCATCGCGGTGATCGGCCCCACCGCCGACGACACCATGGCGCTGCTCGGCAATTACTACGGCACGCCGGCCGCGCCGGTCACCGTGCTGCAAGGCATCCGAGCCGCGGCCCCGAATGCGCAGGTGCTGTACGCGCGCGGCGCCGACCTGGTCGAGGGGCGCGACGATCCGGCCGCCACGCCGCTGATCGAGCCGCAATACCTGCGGCCGTCGGCCACCTCGCCCGAACGCGGTTTGCGTGGCGAGTATTTCCGCAATCGCGACTTGTCCGGTAAGCCGGCCCTGGTGCGCGTGGATGCGCAAATCGGCTTCAAATGGGACCGCGGCTCGCCGACCGACAACCTGCTGGCGCGTGGCGAAGCCGGCCCGGGCGAAGCGGTGCCGGCGGACAACTTCAGCATCCGCTGGAGCGGCCAACTGGTCCCGCCGACCACCGGCGCCTACCACCTGGAAGCGGCCGCCGACGACGGCGTGCGCCTGTACCTGGACGGCAAGCCGGTGATCGACCGCTGGGCGACCACCGACCGCCTGCACGCCGATGGCGTCGATGTGCAGCTGCAGGCCGGCCGTGCCTACGAGTTGCGGCTGGAATACTTCGAAGCCGAGCGCGGTGCCGCCGTGCGCCTGGCCTGGCGGCAACCCGGGGCCAAGCCGCCCTTGCAGGAGGCGCTGGACGTGGCACGCAGCGCCGATGTGGTGGTCTTCGTCGGCGGCCTGACCGGCGATGTCGAAGGCGAGGAAATGAAGGTGAACTACCCCGGATTTGCCGGCGGCGACCGTACCGACCTGCGCCTGCCCAAGCCGCAGCGCGACCTGCTCGAAGCCTTGCAAGCCACCGGCAAGCCGGTGGTGGCGGTGCTGACCACCGGCTCGGCGCTGGCCATCGATTGGGCGCAGCAGCACCTGCCGGCGATCCTGTTGGCCTGGTATCCGGGCCAGCGCGGCGGCTCGGCAGTGGCCGACGTCTTGTTCGGCGATGCCAATCCGGGCGGCCGGTTGCCGGTGACGTTCTACAAGCAAAGCGAAACCCTGCCGGCGTTCGACGACTACGCCATGCGCGGCCGCACCTACCGCTACTTCGGCGGCACGCCGCTGTATCCGTTCGGCCACGGCCTGTCGTACACGCAGTTCGCCTATTCCGGTCTGCGCCTGGACCGCACCACCATCGCAGCCGATGGCGCGCTCACTGCCACCGTCACGGTCAAGAACACCGGCCAACGCGCGGGCGACGAGGTGGTGCAGCTGTATCTGCATCCGCTCGCCCCGCAACGCGAACGTGCCGGCAAGGAATTGCATGGATTCCAACGGATCGCCCTGCAACCGGGCGAGCAGCGCGAATTGCACTTCACCTTCAACGCAAACAACGCGCTGCGCATTTACGACGCGCAACGCAAGGCGTATGCGGTGGACCCGGGCGCCTATGAAGTGCAGATCGGCGCCTCCAGTGCAGATATCCGCGCCAGGCAGCGCTTTACCGTGACCGACAAGTAACAGCAGCCGACACGCTCGCCATGCGGCCGTGGATCGACAAGTCCTTCGGCCGCGATTACCCGAAAGCCGCTCTCCTTCCGGGGTGAAGGGGCATCGCTTGCGCGCCGTGGGCGCGCGTGCCTCGGAGCGCCCTCGTCGCACGACGCGGGCCGGGGCGCGGGGCGGATCAGGGCGATGGTTCGGCGCAGCCCCTCCAAACACCCCTACCTCGCAGGCGACACGATGCACGCACCACGTCTTTCGCTCGACACCCTGGCCACGCTGCCGCCGGTGGTTTCAAGGCCCAGCTATGACCCGGCAAGCCCCACCATCGGCATCGTGCATCTGGGCGCAGGTGCCTTCCACCGTGCTCACCAGGCCGTCTACATCGATGACCTGCTAGCCGAAGACCCCAGCTGGGCCATCAGCGCCGTTTCGCTGATCGCCCGCAGGTGCGCGATGCCTTGCGCCCACAGGATGGTCTGTACACCCTCGCCCTGCTCGACGAACACCCGCAATTACGCGTCATCGGGGCCATCGGCGAGGTGCTCTGCGCCGCAGACGAACACGCTGCCGTGCTCGCGCGCCTTGCCGACCCGGCAGTGCGCCTGGTCACGCTGACCATCACCGAGAAGGGCTATTGCCTGGCCGGCGACACGCTGGACCTCTCGCATCCAGACATCGTGCACGACATCGCCCATCCCGCGCGCCCGCGCAGCGCCATCGGCTACCTCGTCGCCGGGCTGCAGCAACGCAGGCACGACGGCACCGCGCCGTTCACTGCGCTGAGCTGCGACAACCTGACCGACAACGGCACGCTGCTGCAGCGCGCGGTGGTGCGGCTCGCCGCGCAGCGTGACCCGGCGCTTGCGCAATGGATCACGCAGCACGCAGCCTTCCCGCGCTCGATGGTCGACAGCATCACGCCTGCCACCGATGACGCGCTGCGCATGCGCGTACACGATCATCTTGGCGTGCGCGATGCCTGGCCGATCCAGCGCGAGCGCTACAGCCAGTGGGTGATCGAAGACCGCTTCTGCAATGGGCGCCCCGCATTCGAGCGCGTTGGCGTCACCCTGAGCGAAGACATCGCCGGCTACGCGCGCGCCAAGCTGCGTCTGCTCAACGCGCCGCACTCGGCGCTGGCGTATCTCGGCAGCCTGCTGGACCTGGAAACCGTGGCCGAGGCCATGCGTCACCGCGAACTTGCCGCGTACGTGGAAACGTTGATGCGCGCGGAGATCGCGCCCACCCTGCAGGCCATGCAGGGCTTCGATGCGCAACGCTACAGCGACGCCATCCTGGCCCGTTTTCGCAATCCCGCCATCGGTCACCTGCTCACGCAGATTGCCTGGGATGGCTCGCAGAAAATCCCGGTGCGACTGCTCGGCACGATCGGCGATGCACTCGCTACCGGCCGACCGATCCAGCGCCTATGCCTGGCCGTTGCGGCGTGGCTGCACTTCGTCCGCAGGCAGGCGCACAACGGCGTCCCGCTGACCGACCCAATGCACGATGCGCTCAGCGCGCTTGGACGCAACGCCACTGGCGATGCAGGTCATGATGTCGCTACCTTCCTGACACTGGAGGCGGTGTTCGGATCACTGTCCGCAGACGCGCGTTTTTGTGCGTCCTTGCAGGCGGCTTATGCCGCGCTCGGTACGGCCACCCCGACGGAAGTGACACGGGCACTTGGATCGATGGGTGAGGTGTAAGACGCTGCACGGCACCATCTCATTGCGCGCGCGGGTGCCATCAGGCGGGCGACCATTGCCGTCACCTCGCGCATGCAATGCATCACCCTGACGCGAGCACCTGCCCAATCCGCAGCAGATTGCCGCTCTCATCGACAATGGCGAACTCACGCATGCCCCACGGCTTGTCGCCAACCGGGTCGAGCCGGGGAATGCCTCGCTCGGGCAAGGCGGCGTGCTTCATCGCTGCGTGGACGGCATCCACATCGCCTACCCGGATGTAGCAGCCTGCATAACAGGCGGCCGGATCCAGATCCGGATGCGCGAAGAAGTGCAGTTCCACCTCGCCACGTCGCAGGATTGCGTAACCTGCATCGTGCGGATGCGCATCGCCGACAAAGCCCAGCTGCCGATAGAACGCTACTGTCTGCGGAATCGAACGGCTCGGCAGGGTCGGGATGGTTTGCGTGTCTACGTTGGTGCTGGTGTCCATGACCAACCTCCGTCGGGTCTGGACCCTAGAATCGCACGCCGGCGACGGCAATTGCACAGCCAATGTGTCTGACCTACCAGCTCAGCTGGTGCAGATAGCAGCCAACGCAGCAGTTGAAGAGGTCACCCAACGCCAGCGCCAGCTTGCCGCCCCGCCGCATGCACCCCGGGCGGCAACTTCCGCATTCGAAGCGATACAGGCAATGACCACCGCAGTCAGCGCGAAGAGCAACGTGCGGTTGCACTTGCTTGCCACATGTGTGGGCGCTCAATGGGAGTGGCAGCTTCGTTCGCACACTCGCCTTCAAAAGGCGATTGCAGGATCAAACCGTCTTCGGTCGCTTGACGCCACGTTTCTTCGACAGCCGCACCAGCACCACGATCACCAGTGCCAGAAAGCTCAGCTCCCACACGTAGAAGGCTGCGCCTACCCGGTCGATCATCACTTCGTGCCCGGCTTCGTTTTTCAGATAGCGGGTGGCACGAAAGGTATCCATGCCGATCAGGCATGCCGACAGCAGCAGGCCCAATGCCGTCCTATCGGATTTGAAGAGGTAACAGAGCCACGCACCGAAGAACAACAGGTTGGCTAACCAGGCGACGCATTGGCCATCGAGCACCTGGATCCAGCCGAGCATGAGCAGCACGACACCGCTCACATGTTCGGTACCGCCATGCAGTGCAGGAAGGCAGAGTGCGGCAACGTACAAGAGCGCCGACACGACCAGCAACAATGCTTTCACGAACGTCCTTGTTTGAGAGTGTGAGCGTGGCGCCTTGCGATGCCGGAGACGTGCCGCCACACCGCTTGCTGCGCACTATAGCAAAGCGTATGCGGCGGTCTTCCCACTCCATGTACTACCGTGCTCTGTGCAGCTACCTGCATGAAGCGCGGCTAGCAAAACGTAGCGAGCGGTCGCCCGGTGATGCGGACGAGGCCTTCAGACCGCAGTGTAGGAGTGGGCCATGCCGATTCCGAGCACACACCGCGCCCGTCTGGCGGCTGCGCCGCAGTTGTGTTGGCCGCCCGAGTCGAGACGGCGTTTTGCATTGGAGATCGCTATGCTTGCATCCCGCTTCATCGACGTATTTCCCAGTTCCTCCCAGCCTATGGCGATGCGAAAAAAACAGGATCTACCAGAGAAGGTCTGCGTGCAGTGCGGGCGGCCGTTCCGCTGGCGCAAGAAGTGGGAGCGTGTCTGGGATGCGGTGAAGTACTGCTCGGACCGATGCCGGGGCGACAGCAAACGTCACCGCCCCATAGTCTAGTCGGCACTATCTCAGACCCAGCGGCATGCAAAGTCGGGCATGTGCCGCACACCCTCTGATCCCAGCACGCACAAAGGCGCGCGACCGATACCGCTATTTCTTTCCCGCAGGCTTTTTCGTGCCGCTGGACTTGTTCGCTCGCTTGGTCGTGCTGCGCTTGCTGGCGACGGCCATGTTGTCCACCAGATTCGGATATGGGCGGCCCGCGGCTTTTGCGCGCTTGCGTGCCTGGGTCTTCTGCGATGGCGACAGTGGCTTGGAGCGCGAAGCGCCCTTCGGGCTGGACGTGTTCCAGGGCGCGGACGTCTTGCCTGCACGCTTTTTCGCAGCTGTGGAGGTGCTCTTCTTCGCCGCAGTGCGCCTTGATGACGCGTTCTTGGTCGCGCCTTTCTTCTCAGCCGCGCGGCTCTTTGCTGCAGCTTTCTTGGTTGCCTTGCTTGCGACCCTGGACGATGCAGTCTTTCTGGCGGAGGCGCTTGCAGCCGCCGTTTTTTTCGTGGCGCGCTTGGTCGGCGTGGTCTTTTTCGCAGCTGTCTTTTTTGCCGACGTCTTGGTCGCCGTTTTTTTTGCCGCCGCTTGCTTGGTTGCGGTCTTCTTTACAGCAGTCTTTTTCGAGCCATCTCCACTGCTGGCGCCCTTGGTCGCGCTTGCCTGGTGCAGGCGCGCGTACACACGCGCTGCCCAGCGCTGGCCTGCATCGCCGCCCCAGAGCAGCCAGGCGATGTAGCCAGCCGATGGCGCCTTGGCATCCGCCCAGCCCTTGCCGCGCTTGTCCACGCTGTGTCGCGCGAAGTACGCATGCATGCGTCCAATGGTCTGTGCAGACAGCGAGGTTTGCGCCGACAGGTCGCGCGCACGCGCCACACCAACGGCAGTACCGCCACGGCCGTGCTGCGCGCTTAGGCGCAGCCCACGCGCCGCTGCAGCGGCGACGCTCTTGGGCGGCGTTGTCGCCGAACGGGAAGTTGTCGAGGAACGCGTCACGCAGGTCTCCTGTCATTGCGGTAGCGGTAGTGTTTGCATACGCGCTGCTGTCGGACGTGAAGAGGCGGCGTCCACCTGGTCACTCGCATGCGGCCAAGACGCTGCGTTTGATGAAGCGCGCTGCGCCTACGGCGGCACTGCGTCAGTGCAGTTGATCGACCACTGCCATCGCCGACCATGGCAGCGCTGCACTGTCGTGATCGCTAGATGCGTCGCGGCTGCGTCCGCTTCCTGCCGTGGCGGTGCGTCGATCGGTGCGTAGACTGGCGGCTCTCGGCAACCGAAGGAACACCGATGCATCGCTTGGCAATGTCGTTCTGCGTGGTGTTCCTGCTCGTGGTGACCGCAAGCGTGCCTGCCCGCGGGCAGGCCAGTGACCTCGAATCAGCCGGGCCAACCAGCAAGCAGCAATGGCGCGCGGTACAGGCGCAGGGCGAGCCGCATGCACGCCACGAAAACAGCATGGTCGCCATCGGCGAGCGCCTGTATGTGCTCGGGGGTCGCGGTGAACGCCCGCTGGATATCTTCGATACCCGCACCCGGCGCTGGTCGCGCGGCAGCGCGCCGCCCTTGGCCGTCAACCACGCCCAGGCGGCGGTCTGGGCAGGCAAGCTCTATCTGGTGGGCGGGTTTACCGGCGACTATCCCGACGAAGCGGCGTTGACGCATCTGCTGATCTACGACCCGGCCACCGACCGCTGGCAGGTGGGCGCAGAAATTCCTGCCGATCGCCGCCGCGGTTCGGCCGGTACCGTCGCGCACGACGGGGTGCTGTATCTGGTGGGCGGCAATACGCGTGGCCACAACAGCGGCTATGTGCCCTGGTTGGATGCCTTCGACACGCGGACCCAGCGCTGGACGCGCCTGCCCGATGCACCGCATGCGCGCGACCACTTCCAGGCCGTGGTGCTCGACGGCAAGCTCTACGCGGGCGGCGGGCGCCGCTCTTCGCACGACACCGGCGACACGCTGTCGCAAACGATTCCGCAGCTGGATATCTACGATCTGCGCCAGGCCACCTGGTCGGTGGCCGATGCCACGCTGCCGACCCCGCGCGCGGGCGCGGCGGCCATCGCGTATCACGGCCGGGTCATGCTGTTGGGCGGCGAAAGCACGGCCCAGGTCGCCGGCCATGCCGAGGTGGAGTTCTACGACCCGGCCACCGCGCGATGGGACACCGGTCCGGCCTTGCCACGCGGCAGGCACGGCACGCAGGCGGCACAGGTGGGCGAGGATCTCTACATCGCCGCAGGCAGCGGCAACCGCGGCGGCGGACCGGAACTGCAGGATCTGCTCGTGCTACCGCCGGTGCCCTGAGCGTTGCCTGTGGCGCGTGCCTGCCCGCGCCATCCAGCGCCTGCAGGCAGTCACATGACAACCGGCCAGCTACCCCTGCGCCTGGAAAGTGCGCCCATCCATGCCCTGACGACGCGGTCGCTGCCGGCCCATCACCCGGCGCGTGTTGAACGCCGCGCCTGTGACGCACGCCGCCGATGCTCCGCAGCGCTGCCCGTCGGCGCATCGGCCGTTGCATCGCGCAACTGCTCGACGTGACCGGCGATCATCGTGCCGACTGTCTCGGCCACCGCGCGGCTGCTCAGCCGCACATCGAACAGCAGCTCCACGGTCGCATAGATCAGGTCCACCACGATGCGGCTGACCAGACGCAGTTGGCGCGGGTCTGCATCGGGAAAGAAATCGGCGAGCATGCGCACCTGCGCCTTGGTGACCTGCGCATGCGAGTCCAGCCGCACCTGCTGCAAGGCCGGCACCGCACGCAGCGCGCGCAGGATCCAGACCCCGCCCTCGGTGGCCTTGGTCACCCGGTAGGTGTCCAGCACCAGGCCGGTCAGCGCCTGCTGCACCTGGTCGCGCGAACCGGACATAGCCTGCGGCGTGATCCACTTGGGCACCAGCGCGTTCTGCCGCTGCATCAGGCGCGTGCCGAGCTCGGACAACAAGGCATATTTGTTGGGAAAGTAGCGGTACAACGCCGGTGGCGTCAGTCCGGCATGCGCACAGACCAGATTGGTGGACAGCCGTTCCACGCCGACATCGCCGAGCAATTGCGCGGTCACCGCCAAGATATGTTCGTAGGTCTCGGTCGCGCGATGCTGGGCCGGGAGCTTGTTGCCGGTCAGCCTGGGCGCGGGCGCCTTGAGCGGCGCGCGCGGACGGGACTTGGTCGTGGACATGGGCAGGGAATTCCTCGAACACGGAGTGATGCGTCGGCCAGACCACCGCGACTGCACCTGCGCCGTTGCATCGCTGCTGCATCGCGCCGGCCAGGCGGCGTCCATCGTCTGCAGTAGCGCCATGCCACCGCCACGCCATGCGCCTGCACGGCCGGTGTTTGCCAGGGCCACATCATACGCGCTGCGTCGCGGGCGATCTGTGCCGCACGCGTCATCGGCGGGCCAGCCAGGCGGTCAATGCGGTGGCCACGCGGTGCTGCCAGCCCCGATACGGCGGAAAGAAGGCGCGCGCGATCAGCAGGCGGCCGCCGCGCAACACCGCACGCTCATGCGAAAACGCCTTGAATCCATGCACGCCATGCGCGCTGCCGATCCCGGACTGGCCGATGCCGCCGAACGGCAAGCCGGTGTGCATGAACTGCTGCAGGCAGTGGTTGACCACCACGCTGCCGGAGCTGCTGCGCGCCAGCACGTGGGCGACCTGTGCGGCATCGTTGCTCCACAGGTACAGCGCCAACGGCTTGGCGGCGGCGTCGAGCCCGGCCAGCAGCGTGTCGATGTGGTCGAAGGTCACCACCGGCAGCACCGGGCCGAAGATTTCTTCCTGCGCGATGCGCGCGTGTTCCGGGACATCAGCCAATACCGTCGGGGCGATGAAACGCTGCGCTACGTCATGCTCGCCGCCGGCCACCAGCTCGGCACCGGCCGCGCGCGCTTCATCGATCAGGGTCGCCAGGCGCGCCGCATGGCCGACATGGATCATGCGCGCCAGATCGGGGCTGGCGGCCACCGCCGCAGCACTGTTGCCGTAGCGCTGCGCCAGTAGTTCGCGGCACCGCTGCAGCAGCGCCGTGCGGACCTCGCGATGCACGAACAGCGTATCGGGCGCGATGCAGGTCTGCCCGGCGTTGACCAGCTTGCCCCACACCAGCACCTGCGCGGCGCGCTCCAGGTTGGCGCTGCGGTCGACGATGGCCGGCGATTTGCCGCCCAGCTCCAGCGTCACCGAGGCCAGCTGGGCGGCGGCGGCGGCCATGACCTGACGCCCCACTGCCGGCGAGCCGGTGAAGAACACATGGTCGAACGGGCAGGCCAGCAAGCGCTGCGCAGTGGCCACGCCACCCTGCACCATCGCCACTTCGGAAGGGTCGAATGCCTCGGCCAGCAGCGCGCGCAGCACCGCATTGACCTGCGGGGTGAATTCGGACGGCTTGAGGATGGCGGTGTTGCCTGCCGCCAGCGCCGACACCAGCGGCCCGAGCACGGTGGCAACCGGATAATTCCACGGCCCGATGATCAGGCAGCGCCCCTTGGGCTGATAGGCGATCTGCGCGCGCGTGCCCAGCGTGAGCAACGTGGGCGCCACCTTGCGCGGGCGCATCCAGCGCGGCAGCCCGGCGATGGCGGCGGCGATTTCGTCGACCACCGGCAACAGCTCGCTCAGCTCCACCTCCAGCGCCGGTTTGCCGAAGTCGCCGGCAAAGGCGGCATACAGGGCCTGCCGCCGTGCCAGCAGCGCGCTGCGCAACGCGCGCAGGCGCTCGCGCCGCTGTGCGGCGGTGGAACTGCGCCAGGCAGCGGCCACCGGCTGCTGGGCAGCGAAGACTGCCGCGATGTCCTCGGCGGACGCGTCCAGGTCAGCGTGCATGACGCACACGCCCCCGCTGCACGCGCAAACACTGCAAACGCATCCGCGACCGGCGTGCCAGACGCGCCGGCACGCTGCGGACCATCCCGCACACGCTGTCGATCATCGATCCCCCCTGTTCGGCTGCGCTGCGGTCGGCGGCGCCCGGCGGCGCTGGTCGCGGCCGGCTGCCGCCGCCAGCACCGCCGCCAGCAATGCGGCGGCCAGACTGAACACCGGTACCGGAGCCGGATCATCGTGCTGCAGCAACAGCGAAGCGAGCAAGGGGCCGGCAGCCGATCCCAGCAACTGCACCGCCGGCACCAGCACCGCCACCCGGCCATGCGCGTCGGCACCGAACGCCAGACCCACGTGGAACGGCATCAGGAACATCCAGACCAGGCCCAAGCCCACGCAGGCAACCGTGAACGCGGCAGTGCCGGCCGGCGCCGCACGCGCCATGCTGGCCGCCACCGCTGCCAGCACCAGGCTGCCGACCACCAGGGTACGTGCGTGACCGAGCCGGCGCACCCACCAGATCGCCGCCAGCGCGCCGACGATCTGCATCGCCAGCACCAGCGAGGTGTGCGCCTGCACCGCCCTGGCATCCAGGCCGGCGCGCAGCCCCAACGGTTCCAGGTACGCCCACAGCGCGCCGGTCGCGGCCATTTGCGCGAAGGCAATCAGCAAGGGCAACAGGGTTGTCGGCGACCAGCGCACGCGGCGCGCCGGCGCGGTTGCGCTCACGGCAGACAACCTTGCCGGCAGCAACGGGGCCAGCAGCGCCGCGCACAGCGTCACCGCGCCCAGCGCCACGAAACCGCCTTTCCAGCCGGTGGACGGCAGCACCCACAGCGCCAGCAGGTTCGCCAGTGCGATCTGCGCCACCGCCTGGGTCAGCATAAACACCGCGGTGACCCGATCCGGCTTGGCCGCACGCACGATGGTCAGGGTCGCCACCCATAGCAGCAGCCCTTCCGCCAGGCCGGCAGCGGCGCGTACCAGCACGAATGCGGTGTCGCCGACCGCCTGCGTGGTGGCCAGATCCAGCAGCGCCGCCACCAGCGTCGCCAGCACCGCGACCTGACGCTGCCAGCGGTGCGGCAACAGCGCATCGCCCAGCGCCACGCCCAGGCCGAGCGCGACGATCTCTCCCATCGCCACGATGCCCACGCCGGAGAGGGTGATCAGCTTTTGCTCGACCAATGTTCCCAGCAGGATCGGCTGCACGCCCAGGATGAGCAGGGCGATCGAACCGATCGACAAACCGGACGGCAACCCCTTCGAGGCGGGAACGGCCGCGGCGGACACTGCGGGTGGATGAGGGCTGCGCATGCGATGCCTTCAGTAAGCCGTGCTTTCGGTGGGCAGGGCGCCATCGGCGAATGCGGCCGCCGCACGCACCTGGTCCTTGCGCAGACGCCCGTTGGCGATGCGACGCACCCACCACGGCAGCTGCCGGGTCGGTCCTCCGGTGGCCGCCGCCAGCACATACGCCTTGGCGCACTTTTCGAACAACCCGAGGTTCAGCGCCAGGCGACGCGCACTGGTGCCCAGGCACAGCGGCCGCCGCGCCACCAGCACGGCGTTGCCGATCCCGCTGGCCAGCACCGCCGCCGCGTCGGCCGCGCGCACCGGCGGCGGCATCGGCCCCAGATGCCGCGCCTGTTCGTCGAACACCTGCGGCAACACGCCGCCGACCTCCGCCAGGCAGTGGCCGAACGCACCGGCCGACCACGCCACCGCCCCCACGTCGCCACGCTGCGCATAGACCTGTGCATGCAGGCGCTGCGCGGCGTCCAGCGCGGCATCCTCGCGCCAGTCCAGCAGCCGCGGCGTCGACGCGGTGGCGCTGCCGATCCACATCTGCGTGGCGCCCGGGCAACGCACCGACAAGGCCGCGTCATCGTCGCCGAGCAAGTGGGAGGCCTGCAGCCGTTCGCGGGTCTGCAGCCAGGTGTCGCGCAGGGCATCGGTGGCGTTCATCGGCTCAGACCAGTGCGAAGACATCGTCGAAACGGTTCAGGGCCTCGTCGATCACCGCATCGGTGTCGGCCATGCTGGTGTAGATGCGGCTGCCGGCCAGGGTGATCAGGCCGTGCGCCGAATACGCCGCGCCCATCTCTTCCATCATGTGCTTGCGCGCCTTGGCTTCGTTGCGCACGCGCCAGAGTTTGTAGAGGTTGCCGGTGTCCAGCAGCAGCACGCCGGAGGTCTGCAGATGCACGATCGAGCCCATGTTGTAGACCACGTACGGCAATCCGCGGCGCTGGATGATCGCCTCCAGTCCGGCGCGCAGGCGATCGCCGGCGCGGCCGGCGCGGCCGGCGGCATCGTGCTGCTGGGCTTCCAGCAACGCGTAATAGCCGGCAACGCAAGACAGCGGGTTGGCCGAAAGCGTGCCGCCGACAAAGGCGCGCCGCGCGGTCGTGCCGATGCCGCCCACCAGGCTCATCATCACCTCGCGGCGGCCACCGATCGCGCCGGCCATCGGGTAGCCGCCGGCCAGGCACTTGCCCAGCACGGTGATGTCCGGTGCAACACCGAAGTAGCCTTGCGCACCGCCGGGACCCAACCGGAAACCGGTCACCACTTCGTCGAAGATCAACAGCGCACCGAACTCGTCGCACAGCGCGCGCACCTGCCGGTTGTAGTCCGCATGCACCGGGCGGGTGCCGCTCTCCGGCCCCAGCGGCTCCAGCAGCACCGCAGCGGTCCCGCCACGCAGGCGATTGAATTGCAGCTTGCGGCGCAACGCGTCCAGATCGTTGGGCAGGCATTCCTGGGTATGCGCGGTGGCGCCGCGCGGAATGCCGATCGCTTCCATACGGCCGGTGCCAGGCAGGCGCAGGCCGTATACCAACTGGTCGCTCCAGCCGTGATAAGCACCGCCGATCTTGATGATCCAGCGCTTGCGGGTATACGCGCGTGCCAGGCGCACCGCGCCCATCACCGCCTCGGTTCCCGAACCGAGCAGGCGCACCATCTCCACCGCCGGCATGCTGGCGCAGACCAGCTCGGCCAGCTTGACCTCGTATTCGTGCAGCAGTCCGGTCACCGGCCCGCACTGGTCCAGCACCTGGTTGACGCGTGCGCGCAGGGCCGGCGGATTGGAGCCGAGCAAGGTCGGGCCGCCGGCCTGCAGGAAGTCGATGTAGCGGTTGTCGTCGACGTCGGTCAGGTAGGCGCCCTCGGCGCTGCGCATCGCCAGCGAGAACGGGTAGTTGAACGCCAGGTTGTGCTGCACGCCGCCGGGAATCACCCGCTGCGCGGCGTCGCCCAACTGCTTGGAGCCCTGGCAACGCTGCTCGAAGTAGCGCATCACCTTGTCCATGCCCTCGCGCCGGACCGGCCGCATCGGCTGTTTGACCAACGCATCGAAGCGGCGATACAGCTGGTCCACGTCGGGCCATTGCGAAATCGCGGAAGTCACGCTCATTGTCGGTGCCATCATGTCTGGGAAAGGGAGGACGCGCCGGACGTGTGCCGGCTGGAATCCAGCGCCGTCAGCACCCGCTGCAGGCCCGCAGCGAGGTCGGGCTCGCGCGCCGCACGTGCCTGGATCTGCGCCTGCAGGTGGCTGCGCGCGACCAGTTCCAATGCTTCGACCACGGTGACGGCCGCCTCCAGGTTGGTCCCGCAGCAGACCACGCCGTGATTGCGCAGCAGATAGGCGTTGACGGTGGGCCGCAGCTGCCGGGCCAACAGGCGGGCCAGCAAGCCGGTCCCCGACGGCATGTAGCCGGCGATCGGAATCCGTGCACCAAGCAGCCGGCGCAACGCCGGTTGCGTCACCTCCAACGGCGCGCCCAGCAGGGTGCAGGCGCTGGCGACCGGCTGGTGGGTGTGGATGCTGCAGCCCACGTCCGGGCGCCGCCGCATCACCTGCGCATGCAGGCCGGTTTCGACCGACGGCGCGCGCGTGCCGTCGAGCTGGTGCAGGTCCTTGGTGCGGACGATGCAGATATCCTCGGCCTGCATGCTCAGGTAGTCGATCGCCGAGGGAGTGACGGCGAAACACTCGGCATCGATACGCACGGCGACATTGCCGCCGGTGCCGGCCAGATAGCCGCGGCGCGACAGTTCGATGCACAGCGCAACCACGCGCTGGCGTTGTTCAAGGGCAAACATGCGCGGCGACCTCCGGGGCGGGAGCAGGCGTGGAGGGATTGAGCCGTCGGTAGATCGGCGCCAAGGTGCGCTGCAGGTCCTTGAATACCGCGTAGCGGTCGTCGTACAGCGCACGCGTGCCCGCATCCGGCTCGTAGACCCGCCGGGGGCGCTGCAATGCCGCCAGGTCGCCGAAGCCGAGCCGGCCCAGGCCGACCCCGGCGATGAAGGCCGCGCCGACCGCATTGGCCTGGATCGGATTGTGCAATTGCCGGATCGGCCGGCCGCTGACATCGGCAATGATCTGGCACCACAGGTCCGACTGGGCGCCGCCGCCGACCGCAGCGATCGTGCCTGGGTCGCAGCCAAGCAGGCGCGCGAACGGCTCCATCATCCAGCGCGTGTTGAACGCCACCCCTTCCATCACCGCGCGGATCATGTCCTCGCGGCTATGCATCAGCGAGAGATTGATCAGGCCGGCACGCAGGCTCGGGTCTTCCACCGGCGTGCGTTCGCCGAACAGCCAGGGCATGTAGATCAACCCGTTGGACCCTGCGGGCACGCGTGCGGCGATGCGATTGAGCACTTCATAGACGTCCGGGCGCTGCTCGTCGCTGAGCAGTTCGTCGGCATGGAACAGGATGCGGTCGCGCAGGAAGGACAGGTTGGCACCGGCGGTGGTCTGCAGGGCGATCGCCAGATAGCGCCCTTCCACTGCGCACGGCACCGCGGCGATCGTACTGCGCACGTCGGTTTTCATGCGCGGCACATGCGCGCCCAGCCATGACGAGGTGCCCAGGTACAGGTGCGCGGCGTGATCCTCCACCGCCGCGGCCACCGCCACTGCCGAGGTGTCGATCGCGCCGGCCACCACCACAGTCTGCGGCGACAGGCCCAGGGCCTGGGCCACCTGCGGCAGCAGCGGCCCCAGCACCGCAGTGGATGGCACCAGGTCCGGCAACTTGTCGCGCTCCACCCCGACCATGTCCAGCAGGCCGGCGTCGTAGCGGATATGGTGCGGGTCGCGATTGTCGGTGACCCAGGTGGTCAGCATCGAATCGGGCGTGGCGCAGAACCGGCCGGTCAGGCGCAGGTTCATGTAATCGAGCACGTTGAGAAACTTGTGCGTGCGCTGATACCGCACGGGCTGGTGGTCGCGCAGATAGGCGATGTGGCCGGCGCAGTCCTTGCCGCTGCGCGCAGGCGCACCGCCGCTCAGGCGCAACCATCGCCACAGGCGCAACGGGTCGTAGCCGCGCACAGTGAGCCAACGCCCCTGCAGACGCCGGGCGATGGCCGCCTGGCCGCGCATGTCCAGCCACAGCATGGCGCGCCCGAGCGCCTGGCCGTTGTGGTCCACGCAGACGGTGCCTTCGCCCTGGGTCGAGCAACACACGGCCACCACGCGTCGGCGCAGCGCCGCATCGCCCTGCACCACGGCAGCGGCGGTGGCGCAGAACGCGTCCCACCACGCGTGCGGGTCCTGTTCGCCGCGCGCGTAGCACTGCAATGCGGCGGTCGGATCGATCGAGAAGCGCAGGATCTGCCCGCACACGCCGCCGGTATCGGCACCGCGATAGGTCTTGGACACCACATACAGCACGCCCCCTTCGACGATGCCGTAGCCCAGCTCAATCACGGCAAAATCGCTGTTGTAGTTGGTCGTGCGCACATCGGTCGGCGTGCCGGTTTCCAGGTCGATGCCATGCGGCGCCATGAAGCGCGCGCCCGGGAATCGCTCGGTGGCCAAGCCCACGCCGGCGTGCCAGCGGTCCGGATCGCCGAAGCGATAACCACCCGCCAAGGTGACGCCCAGGCCGTCGCCATTGACGAACTGCTTCTTGCTGACCCCGGCCACTTCCAGCAACGCGACCAGTCCGCTGGCATGCACGAACTGCGTGCTCCACTTGGCCGAGGGCCGCAGCAACGAATCGGAGATGCCGCGCGTGCGCTGTTCGCTCATCAGCTTGATCTGGTTGTCGAACTGATAGGTCGCCACGCTGCCCTCGCTGGCCGGTTCGGCTTGCTGGGCCTGCGCCGTTAGGCAGGCCGCAGCTTGCAGCAACCCGCACGCGACAACCGCGCCGACATGGATCTTCGCCATCTGGAGTCCCCCGGTGGATGTGAGTGAGAACCGCCGCGATCGCGGCGGTCGGTGCTGCGCGCTCGTGGCGCTGACCGCAACTAGTGGCTGGCGCACACCGGCGTGGACGGCAAGGCCTGCACGCGGGTGAACAGCATGTTTTCGCCGAGCACTTCGGCGCCGATGAACGCGCGCAGGGTCAAGCTGTCGCCCTTGCTGCGCAGCGTGGCCTTGTAGCGCTTGCCGCTGCGCGGATCGAATGCCCAGCCGTCGCGCCAGGTGCCGTTGTCGTCGCGCTCCAGGCGCGCAATCTGTACACCGCAGGTGTCCTTCGGCGTGCCGGCGTCCTTGTCCCACACCACCTTTCCGCACATCGCGCCGGCGGCATTGCTACATGGCGCAAAGGCGATGACGGCGTCCTTGGCCGCAGTCAGCCATAGACCCTGTACCGGCGAGGACGCTGCCGCCAGCACAGGCATCAGCGGCAGCGCCGCGACGACCACGCACGCCAGTGTGCGCAGCAACCGGGAAACGCAAGCTTCGTTCATTGCCGCAATCCCGCGGGCAACCCGCACATGACAGTAGTGAAAACTACCGTATAGCGATGATTACCTTTTTGCAACAGGCTCAAGCATGGCGATTGCCTGGACAGCGGCACGCCTTGGCGCAGCAGGCGCTGCGCGGTGTCGGATCGATTCGGTGCATGCCTGTTTTGACGCGCCGCACCACGGTTGCGGTCGCTAACGGTGGTGCGGCGTGCCGGGTGCAAGGCCTGGCTCGCGGGCGCTGCGGCCGGCGGTCGGAGCTGCGGGCACGCGGGCAACGCGCTCCTCCCCTACAAGGCCGCAGCGAGGGCGGCGCGACGGGCGAGTAGGCGCAGTGCGGGCTCGCGTCATGATGCTGTGGTTATCTGCGCCGGAGCGGTGCGTGGCGGCTCAACGACTGGCCACGCAATACGCAGCGCAACCGATGCAGCGGTCGCACGAAGCGATCGGCGCTGCGGTCAGACACGCACGCGGCCAGACGGGTGCGTGTCCAGCACGCAGCGATGCCGCGGCATCGCCGCGATCGTCTAGCGCGCGAACTGCAGGCCCAGCGACTTCACGCGCACGCGCGCCAGCATCGCGTGCGAGGTCATGTACAGCGTGTGGCCATCGTTGCCGAAGGCACAGTTGGAGACGGCCTCGCCGGTGGCGATGCGGCCCAGGCGTTGGCCGGCGGGATCGAAGACGATCACGCCGCCAGGGCCGGTGGCAAACAGCGTGCCGTCGGCGGCCACGGCCATGCCGTCGGGCAGGCCGGGAACATCCTTGGCAATCAGGTCCGACGCATCGGCGAATACGCGCTTGCCGGTGACGGCGCCTTGCGCATCCAGTGCATACGCCATCCATATCGGCCGTTGCGGATCGGAGTTGGAGACGTACAAGGTGCGCGCATCCGGCGACAGGGCAATGCCGTTGGGAAAGCTCAGGCCATCGTCCAGCAGATGCACGCTGCTATCGGTGTCCAGGCGATAGACGCCATTGAAGCGCAACTCCTTGACCGGCGATTGATCCAGGTCCTTCAACCCGTAGGGCGGGTCGGTGAAGAACACCACGCCATCGCTGCGCCGCACGACATCGTTAGGGCTGTTGAATCGGTGGCCTTCGAAGGTGGTCGCAAGCGGTGTCTTCTTGCGCGTGACCGGATCGAGCCTGGCCAGGATGCGCGTGCCGGAATCGGCCAGCAACACCGTGCCGTCGGGCTCGGCATACAGGCCATTGGCGCCGGCTTCGCGCAGCGTGGGCAGCTCCGGGCCGGTGTAGCCGGAGGGCGACAGCAAGACCGACAGGCCGTCCTGTTCGGACCAGCGATACAGCTTGTTTTCCGGCACATCCGTAAACAGCAGATAGCCGCCGTTGCGCACCCATGCCGGGCCTTCGGACCAGGTGAAGCCCTCGGTGAGCTTCTCGATGCGCGCATCGCTTGCCACCACATCGCTGAAGCGGCGGTCCAATGTCTGCAGCTGGCCGATGGTGGCAAAACGCGGCGCCGGTGGCGTCTGCTTGGTGCAAGCAGCAAGCACCGCCAGCAACGGCACGGCCAACAGCAGATAAGGCGGCAAGCGCATCGGTCAGTCCTGTCTCGTGGTTGGGTGCATGATGCCATCATGCGTGTGCAGGCAACTGCCGATCGCGGCCCACACCACTTCGAGCGCATGCAGCTGTGACGTGCACGGCACGCAGGAATGCGGTGTGTCGAGCCATCCATGCCGCATTGAACATCGGCCGTGCTCGCCTGCCACCTGGGCGTGGTTGTCGGCAGCGCATCTGCCGGCAGCCGCTAGCGTGCAGCGGCCGCGGTGGGCACCGCCAACACCGCATCCAACGCCGGTTTGGCTTGATGATTGCGATCGAACAGCAACGGATAGTTGGTGCGTCCAGGCACCGGGTAATCGTTCTTCCACGACATGTCATCGCTCACGCCCCACACGCTGACGCGCGCAATCTTGTCGCGCTTGCGCCAGAACAGCGCGAACAATTCGGCATACCGGTCGCGCAATTGCGCCTGCACGTCGGCAGGCAACCCATCCCGATAGGGGTCGAGGAAGCGCTTGAATTCCGGCAGTTGAAACTGCTTGTGCGCCATGCCGGTGCCGATGATCTGGCCTTCCTTGGTGAGCGGCAACACATCGATGTCCAGCTCGGTGATCATCACCTTCACGCCAAGCGCAGCGTACGCATCGATGGCGTCTTCGATATCGCGCAGGCTGGGGTAGTTCAGTCCCCAATGGCCTTGCATGCCCACGCCATCGATGCGGACACCGGCCTGCTGCAACATCTTGACCATGCGCACGATGCCCTCGCGCTTGGCCGGCCGCCATGCATTGAAATCGTTGTAGTAGAGCTGCGCATCCGGTGCATAGCGCTGCGCGAAGGTGAAGGCATTGCGGACCACCGTGTCGCCGTCGCCCACGCGCTGCACCCAGTTGGTCGAACGGTAACTGCCGTCTTCGTCGATGATTTCGTTGACCACATCCCAGGCCTGCACCTTGCCCGTGTAGCGCCCGGCCACCGCTGCGATATGCGCACGCATGCGCTCCAATTGCTGTGCCGGCGTATTGGGCCGACCATCGGCGGTGGTGAAGAACCACTCCGGTGTCTGGTTATGCCAGACCAGGGTGTGACCGACCACGAACTGCCGATTGCGCCGTGCGTAGGCCACGAATGCATCGGCCGCACTGAAATCCTGCACGCCACGACGCGGCGCCACCACTTCGGCCTTCATCACGTTTTCCGCGGTAACCGCATTGAAGTGACAGGCCGCCAGCGCAGCAGCGGCTGCGTCCTTGCCGGAGACGATATCGGCATTGACGGCAGTCCCGAGCAGGAACCCTTGCGCATACGCCTGCTTGAGCGAGCTGCCGGGCGTCCCGCACGCGGCGAAGGCCTGCAGTGTGCACACTGCACTCAGCCCGGCGATCAGCAATCCCAGGCGTTTGGTGAGGTTGGCGCGGTTGATGTGCATGTGCAGGTCCGTTGAGAGGCCACAGGTTTCGATTGCACTGGATCGCATCACTGCACCGCCACCTGTGTCTGTGCGGCTTGCAACGTGTCCGATTCCACATGCACGGTGATCGTGCCACGCGCCCCGGCCTTGGCACGCACGATCGCCAGGCACAGCCCATTGAAGGCATGACGCTGCGAAGAGGCGAACGTTTCCAGATTGGTAGGGTCGCCGTTGTCGGTGGCCACCAACTCGCCAGGGCCTTCGATGCGGAAGCGCAGGCGGTCGCCCGCGGTCGGTGCGGGACGTCCGTCGCGATCGAGCAGGCGCACGGTGATGAAGCTCAGGTCTTGTCCGTCGCCGCGGATACTGCCCCGATCCGGCGTCAGCTGCATGCGCGCGGCGCGGCCTGCCGTCTGCACGCGCTCGCTGGCCCACGGCTTGCCATCCTTGTAGGCCTGCACCCGCAATTCGCCCGGTTGGTACACCACCGCGTCCCAGCGTAGCCGGTACTGCAGTGGCGCCTTGCGCTTGCGCCCTTGCGAGACGCCGTTGACGAAGAGCTCGGCCTCGTCGCCGGAGGTGAACACATGCACGGGCGTGACCTGTCCCTCGCGCCCTGGCCAGCTCCAATGCGGCAGCAGATGCGCCACCGGCACTTCCGGACGCCAGCGCGATTGATAGAGCCAGTAACGGTCCTTCGGGAAGCCGGCCAGATCGAAGATGCCCGAGTACGAACTGCGCGAGCTGTAATACGGGGTGGGCTCGCCCAGGTAATCGAAACCGGTCCAGACGAACTCGCCGGCCACGTACGGGTGCCGATCCAACGCAGCGAACACCTTGTCCGCGCTGGAGCCGAAGTCCACCGCATGCAGTTCGTACGCGCTGACCTGATGCGCCACAGAATCGCCGCCACGGCCATCGCGTACCGGTGCGCTGTTGTCGGCAGTGACCGGAAACAGGTACACGCCACGGCTGCTCAGTGCCGAGGCCGTTTCGCTGCTGACAATGGCCGTGTGTGGAAACCGTGCATGAAACCCGGGGTATTGCGGCGGTTTACGGATGCGCTCGGTGCCCTCGAACTCGGCTGCATCACGGATGCCTTCCCCCTGGTAATTGAGACTGACGACATCCAGCGCAGCGGGCAGCGGCATCTCAGGCGAGGCGTAGTTCATCGCCACCGTCGCCGGGCGCGTCGGGTCTTCTGCATGCACGATCGCGCGCAGCGTGCGCGCAATCGCCGCGCCCTGTTCGCCGGTGTATTGCTCGCCAACCTCGTTGCCCACGCTCCACAACATCACCGAGGGATGATTGCGGTCGCGGCGCAGCATCGCGCGCAGATCGGCGGCATGCCACTGCCCAAACACCAGATGAAAATCCAGCGGGGTCTTCTTCATCTCCCAACTGTCGAACACCTCGTCCACCACCAGCAGACCCATGCGGTCGGTCAGGTCGAGCAATTCGGGCGCAGGCGGGTTATGGCTCATGCGAATGGCGTTGGCGCCCATCTGCTGCAGCAATTGCAACTGCCGCTCGGCGGCGCGCCTGTTGAACGCCGCACCGAGCGCGCCCAGGTCATGATGATTGTTCACCCCGCGGATCGGCACGTGCTCGCCATTGACCAATAGGCCCTTGTCGGCGTCGAACACGATGCTGCGAATGCCGAAGCGGGTTTCGTAGCGATCCACCACGTGCCCCTGCTGACCGACTTCGGTGATGGCCACATAGCGATGCGGCTGCTGCGTGGGTGGAGGCCCCCACAGCCGCGGTGCGTCGATCCGGGTGCTGCCTTGCAGCTGCGCCGTGCCGCCGGCAGCGACGGTGATCGGCTGCGCTGGAATGCGTGCGACCGCCTCGCCGCTGGGCTGGTCGCTGGCATCGTCGAGCAGATAGATCGCTGTGCTCACCTGCGCCTGGCCGGCGCTGCGGGCGGCGTTGTCCAAGGTGATGGTCAGCTGCACCTGCGCTGCATCGGCCGAGACGTACGGCGTGGTCAGCTGCGTGCCCCAGTGCGCGATATGCAACGACGCCGTCTTGGTCAGCCACACGTTGCGATACAGCCCGCCGCCCGGATACCAACGCGCCGACTCGGGCGGGTTATCCAGGCGAATGACCAGTTGGTTGCGCTTGCCTGCAATCGCATACGGTGTCAGGTCAACGCGCCAGGAGCTGTACCCGTAAGGCCAGCCGCCGACGAGGTTGCCGTTGAGCCAGACCGTGGCGTACGACATCGCACCATCGAGATCCAGAAACAACGCGCGGCCGCGATCGCTGGCCGGGATGTCCAGGCTCTTGCGATACCAGCCGATGCCCCAGCTCGGCAACCGGCCCATGCCACCGTAGGGCCCGTCTGCCAGGAACGGCCCGGCAATGGCCCAGTCGTGCGGCAGGTCCACGGTTTCCCAGGCGCTGTCGTCGAAGTGCGGCTGCACATACGCCACCGTGCTGCCCGGATTGCCTGGGGGGCGTGTGTGGCGTTGGGCCGGGTCTGCGATCAAGCCGTTGGCGGTCGGCAGGATCCACGGCTTGAGCACGCGCGCGGCCGACGCTTCGGTGAGCTGCGCTTGCTCCGGCTGCGCATCGGCCACCTTGCCATCGCCGCTGCGCACCACCTGTGGCCGTACATCGTAGTCCAGGATTTCATGGTTTGCGGGTGGGTCGCCGCGCTGAAAGCGCCACTGCGCATTGAGCGAAATACGTTCGCGCGAGGCGTCGCTGGCAGCGTGCGGTGCTGCGATGATGGGTAATGCGCTGCAGAGCAAGATAATGGCCGTGCAGGCACGGGCTGCGTCAGCCACGCGCCGTAGTCGCGTGATGTTGTGCATCGCATGTACACGCATCAGTTCACCGACCCTGCCGCTGCGCAGGATGTAGTCATGCGGCGTGCGCACACGTCGGTGCTGCCGCCCTCCGTTTGCGCCACCTCACAGCTTGTACGCTTGCTTGGGTAGGCGGTAGGCCAGGTCGATCGCCACCTCGGTTGCCTCGTCCTCGTCCAGCCGATGCTCGGCAACCAGTTTGGCCAGGAAGGCGCTGTCCACGCGCCGTGCCACATCGTGCCGCGCCGGAATCGAGAGGAATGCGCGGGTATCGTCGTTGAAGCCCACCGTGTTGTAGAAGCCGGCGCTGGCCAGGGTCTGCTCGCGAAAGCGCCACATGCCTTCCGGCGCATCATGGAACCACCACGCCGGGCCGAGCAGCAGCGAGGGATAGTGCCCGGCCAATGGCGCCAGCTCGCGGCTGTAGCTGGTTTCGTCCAGGGTGAACACGATCAGGCGCAAGCGTGCATCGTTGCCATGCCGGTCCAGCAAGGGCTTCAACGCATGCACATAGTCGGTGCGCATCGGAATATCGGCACCCTTGTCGCGTCCGTACCGCTCGAACAGCTGCCGGTTGTGATTGCGGAAGCAGCCCGGATGCAGCTGCATCACCAGGCCGTCGTCCAGGCTCATTGCCGCCATTTCGGTCAGCACCTGCGCGCGAAACAGTTCTGCCTGCTCCGGCGTGGCCGCACCGCGCACCGCCGTATCGAACAGGCGCTGCGCCTCGGCCCGCGACAGATCGGCGGTCGCGGCGCTGGGGTGCCCGTGATCGGTCGAGGTGGCGCCATGCGCGGCAAAGAACGCGCGCCGTTGCCGATGCGCACGCAGGTAGCCATCCCAGGTCAGCACGTCCTCACCGGTGAGCGCGCCAAACTGCTCCAGCGCGCCGGCAAACTGCTCGTGCTCCGGGTCCACGACCGGGTCAGGGCGATACGCCGTCACTACCCGCCCCTGCCAACCGCTGGCGGCAATGGCCGCGTGGTGCTGCAGCCGATCCAGCGGCGATTCGGTGGTGGCGATCACCTCGATATTGAAGCGCTCGAACAGCGCACGCGGCAGGAATGCCGACGTTTGCAGCGCGGCGGTGATGTGGTCGTAATAGTGATCGGCGGTGCCGGCATCGAGGCGGACACGCAAATCGAAAACGTCGTGGAACACATGATTGAGCCACAGCGCCGACGGCGTGCCGCGCAACAACGCGTAGTGCTCGGCAAACACGCGCCATGCCGCCCGCGGGTCGACTGCTGCGCGGGTTCCATCTGCGCGCGGGATGCCCAGGGCATCGAGGTCGATGCCCTGGCTGTACAACATGCGGAATACATAGTGGTCTGGCACCAACAACAGTTCGGTCGCGTTGGCGAACGCTGCATTGGTGGCGAACCAGGCGGGGTCGGTGTGGCCATGCGGGCTGATGATCGGCAGCGTTGCCACCTGTGCGTACAGGCGGCGGGCGATCGCGCGCGTGCCGGGATCGGCCGGCAGCAAACGATCGGGATGCAAGGACAACACGGAAGAACGCATGATCGATATCAGCCCTATGGACAGTGAGGAGGAAGCCTGTTCAGGGCTTGCTGGCAACGTAGCTGCGTAGCCAGGTCAATGCCGGGCGCTCGCTCCCATCGTAATTAATCAGATACGCACCTTCGCTGTCGCGCCACAGACCGTGACGGAAGCCCCACAGGTTCACCCCACGCACGGCCGGGTGCTCCCAGAACAGCGGGAAGATGCGCTGGTAAGCGGCCAACTGCTCTGCATCGGTACGCCCGTCCAGGTCGAACTCGGTGATGTAGATCGGCAGCCCGGTGGTGGCCAGCAGGTCCAGGTTGCCGCGCTGCACCGACACCGATGCATAGGACGTCTCGAAGGAGTGTCCCTGGATGCCGATCGCATCGATCAGGTGTTCTTGCTGCAACAGCTGGATGGTCCGCAGATACTGCTTGGCAGCGGCCGTATCGCCGGTGATGCCGTAGTCGTTGATCATCAGCTTGGTATGCGGGAAATACTTGCGTCCCAGGCGGAATTCCTCAAGCACCCAGTCCACGCCGGTCGCCCCGGTACCGCCCAGCGCCTGCAGATAATTGCCCGAATTGGCGTTACGGTTGTCGGGCTGATTGTGGTTCGGCAGCGTCTCATTGGCCACCTGCATCAGATCGATGTCGGGGTAGCGCTGCGCAATGGCGGCAAACCAGTGCTCGATCGCAGCAAGCTGCTCGTTTGGCGGCAGGGTGCGCACCCACGTCGGCTGCTGTGCACCCCAAAGACCCACGTGGAACTGGAACTGCATATGGTTGCGCTTGGCCAGCTGATAGGCCTCGTCGAGCGGGCCCCAATTCATCTGGCCGCGCACCGCTTCGACGCTGCCCCATTTGCCCGCATTTTCGGGAACAGCGGCATTCCAGTAGTTGGTGAAGCCCTGCGCTTGCTGTGGGCTGTAGGCGCTGCCCAGGGCGCGCTGCTTGCCGGCAGCGATCGGCCCGGCAACAGCGGACGCACAAGCGCCCAGCAACAGCACAAGCGTGAGTGGGTAACGAAGTTTCAACATGTTTGCATCCTCGATAAGTGAGCAAGGCAGTCACGGAAAGGCCAGGTACGCTGACGTGCGCCGGATCGACGCCAACGTGCGCAGACACCTGTGAACCGCGTCTAGGCCGGTTGCTCCACTCGCGCCGGCTGCCCCGTGGCACCAGGCGGTGCACCACCGCCAGCGCCAGCGCCAGCGCCAGGAAGTAGGCCGCACCCGCCGCAAAAAAATATCGGAATGTCGCTGCCGATGGCCTGCAAAACGAAACCAATGAAAAGGGCGATCGCCATGCCGCCGAGGCCGGCGACTGTTGCACCTGCATGACAGGCAGGCGAGTCGGACAGCGGCGTCAAAAGACACGCCCAACAGCCTTGTCGCGCGGCGGTGGTCAGCCCGATCAGCACGACGACCAGCCACGTAGTGCATGCAGCCCGCGCGCCAACGTGAGGCCATCGGCACGAGGCCGGGACACCACGCAGACCTCTGTGGGCGCGGCGCGCATCGGCCATTGTCATGGTGCAGGTGTCCCGGGATGGGCCGCAACGTAATCGCGCAGCCACGTGAGCGCGGGACGTTCGGTGCCGTCGGCGCGGATCAGATACGCCGCTTCCTTGCTGCGCCACAAGCCGGGCCGAAAGCCCCACAAGGTGATGCCATGCACTGCCGGGTGTTCCCAGAACAGCGGGAACACCCGCTTGTAGTCGGCCAGCTGCTGCGCATCGGTCGGCCCGTCCAGATCGAACTCGGTGATGTAGATCGGCAGGCCGGTGGCGGCCAATGCATCCAGATTGTCGCGATGCACCGACATCGCCACCTCCGGCGTGGTCTCGAAGGCATGCTCCTGCACGCCGATGGCATCGACCAGGTTTTCACCCTGCAGCAGCCGCACGATCTGCAAATACTTCTGCGTCGCCTGCGCGCTATTGGTGATGCTGTAGTCGTTGATCATCAACTTGGTGTGCGGAAAATGCTGGCGCGCAAGCCGAAACGATTGCAGCACCCATTCCCAGCCGCTGTCGCCACTGCCTCCCAACGCCTGCAGATAATTGCCGCCGCCGGTATCGGCCTTGCTGGGCGGATCGTTGAGGGGCTCGTTCACCACCTCCAGCAGCGCGATATCCGGGTAGCGCTGCGCAACGGCGGCAAACCATTGCTCGATCTCGCGGCGCTGCTCGGCCGGCGGCAAGGTCTTGATCCACTCCGGCTGCTGGTTGCGCCACACCATGACATGCATCTGGAATGGCATCTGATTGGCCTGCGCGAACCGGTATGCCGCATCCAGCGTGCTCCAGTCCATCTGGTCGCGCACGGCCTCCACACTGCCCCATTTGCCGCCGTTTTCCGGGGTGAGCTTGTTCCAGTACTGCGCAAACCCCGGTGCCTGCTGCGCGCCGTACGCACTTCCGAGGAACTTGGACGCGGTCGCTGCCAGCGGTGCCGCGTGTGCTGGCGCAGCCATGCCCGCCGCCATCAACAGCCCCAGTGTTACTGCGCGCATGTGCATAAGCTCACCTCAGGATGATGTCGGCGCTGGATCGGCAGGCAACTGCGCCGGCTCCAGCCGCGGCACCAGCGTGTGCACGACGGCCAATGCCAGCAGGTAGGCAGAGCCTGCCATCAGGAACACCGGCACATAGCTGCCGGTGGCTTGCAACAGGAAGCCGATGAAGGTGGCGATCAACATGCCGCCCACCGCACCGGCAAAGCCGCCGATGCCCACCACGGTGGCGACCGCGTGGCGCGGAAACATGTCCGAAGGCAGCGTAAACAGGTTCGCCGACCAGCCCTGATGCGCGGCGGTCGCCAACCCGATCAGCGCAACCGCCAGCCACAGGTTGTCGGCGCGTGCGGCAAAGACGATGGGTACCACCGAAACCGCGCAGATCAGCATCGCGCTCTTGCGTGCGCGATTGACGCTCCAGCCACGCGCGATGAAACGCCCGGCCACCCAACCACCGGCAATGCTGCCGATATCGGCCAGCACGAAGATCACGATCAGGGGCACGCCCAACTGCAGCAGGCTCAAGCCATATTCGGCATGCAGGAACTTCGGCAGCCAGAACAGGAATAACCACCAGATCGGGTCGGTGATGAACTTGCCCAGCACAAACGCCCAGGCTTGCCGATGCCGCAGCACCTGTAACCAGGACAGCCGGCGCTGCACCGGCTCATGCGCATCGCTGCGGATATGCGCCAGTTCTGCGGCAGACAACCGGGGTTGCTGCTCCGGCGGGTGATAGCTGAACCACCACACCGCCAACCAGGTGGCACTGAGCACGCCGGTGAACAGGAACGCCGCCTGCCAGCCCCAGGCGGTGGCAATCAACGGCACCAGCAATGGGGCGACGATGGCACCGATATTGGAGCCGGAATTGAAGATGCCGGTGGCCAGCGCGCGCTCACGGCGCGGGAACCATTCGGCCACCGTCTTGAGCGCTGCAGGAAAGTTGCCCGATTCGCCCAGGCCCAGGAAAAACCGCGCAATCGCAAACCCCACCACGCTGGTGGCCAGGGCGTGCCCCATCGCCGCCAGGCTCCAGAGGCCGATCGCCAGCGCATAGCCGAGCCGAGTGCCGAAGCGGTCGATCACGGCACCGCTGCACAGCAAGCCCAGCGCATACGCCGCCTGGAATGCGGTGACGATATAGCCGTACTGGATTTCGTTCCAACCGATCTGGGTCTGCAGGAACGGCGCCAGCACGCCCAATACCTGGCGGTCCACGTAGTTGATGGTGGTGGCGGCCAACAGCAAGGCGCAGACCCGCCAGCGCACCCGACCGAGTCTTGCCGATGCAGCCTCCGGCGCCGCGGCGGGCAGCTCGCTCATGCGCGTAGCCTGTGCAGGCGCGCCAGCGCGCCGGCGTGTTGCACGGGTTGGCCGATTTGGCCGATGTGGTGCGTGCGTGCACCCGTCAGGTGCCGGCCGGGCCCGTCGCTGGCGTGTTCTTCGGTTCGATTCATCGACCACTGCACCTGCACGAAGGTGGCCTTGCGCCACGGATGATAGCGCTACCATTACCACGGCATCGCGATAAATCCATCGCGCAGTGCAGCACTGCGCTCCCGTACGCAAGCGCCTCTGGCGCGACGGCGTGGGTTGGCCGGCGGCTTGCCGACACGTCCACGCTTCTATGCTGCCCTGCAGCGTGATGTTCCGAATTTGTTAGCGCTAACATCAAATGCACTGATCGTCCGTCTCCCCCATCGCACCATCGCCGCGCAGCGGCAGCGACACTCCCTGCGCAGGGGCGATGCGTGGGACATCTGCTACCTGTTAGGGAAGGGATTACGGTGAAGAACAGCTACGCACGAACCGCGTTGTCCTGCGCGTTGGGATCCATCCTGCTGGGCATGTCCGGCACTGCCGCCTGGGCACAGTCCGCCGATGCCCAGGGCACGGCGCAAACCCCACCCACCACTGCCGGCAATAATGATGCGGTGACCCAGCTGGATACCGTCACCGTGTCCGGCTACCGACGCAGCATCCAGTTCTCCACCGACGCCAAGCGCGATTCGGTCGGCTTTGCCGACACGGTGTTTGCCGAAGACATCGGCAAGTTTCCGGACATGAATATCGCCGAGTCGCTCAACCGCATTCCCGGCGTGCAGCTGGCGCGCGACGTCAATGGCGAAGGTCTCAATATCGCCATCCGCGGCCTGGGCACCAGCTTCACCAAGACCACGCTCAACGGCGCCAGCATCGCCACCGCCTCGATCGGCCTGAATGCGCAGAACCAGAACCGTGAAGTCGATCTGAATCTGTTCCCCACCGAATTCTTCACCCAGCTCACGGTGAGCAAGACACCCACTGCGAGCATGCTCGAAGGTGGCGTTTCCGGCGTCGTGGACATGCGCAGCGCGCGCCCGTTCGATCGCCCCGGTGTGCACTTCACCTATCAGGCGCAGGCCGACTGGAACAGCACCAGCGAAAAAACCACCCCACGCGGCGCCTTCATGGGCAGCTGGACCAATGAAGCCGGCACCTTCGGCGCATTGTTCGGCGTGGCGTCGGTGCGCAGCAAACTCGGCGTGCGCGGTTTCGAAAGCGTGGGCTGGACCAACCCCGGCCTCACCTACACCCAGTGCGGCCTCGCGCCGCCGGCAGGCACGCCAGCCACCAACCAACCGGCGGCGTGCAACGTCAATGGCGGCGGCAACTGGCGCATTCCCGACACGGTGCCCGCCACTGCCGGCAGCGGCCTCACCACCGGCGAAACCATCGACGCCGCCTGGCTGCTGGCGCGCAACCCGGGCCTGAACATCGACCAGATCAGCGATGCGCTGATCCCGCGTCTGGGCCGCCGCGTCTACATGAGTGGTGATCGCGACCGCGATGCGTCGGTGATGTCGCTGGAATGGCGCCCGTCCGACAACATGCATTTTTACCTGGACACGCTGTACTCCGAAGCCGAGCGCACCACCGAGCGGATCAGCATGAATCTGATCGGCCGCAACGGCAACATGATCCCGCTCGGCATGCAGGTGGATCAGAACAACGTGGTGACCAGCGCCACCTTCGCCAATGCGCAATATTTCTTGGAAGCGCGCCCGTACCATGAAAACGTCAAGTTCTGGAGCGTCAATCCCGGTGCGGAACTGCTGTTTGGCGCCGAGCAGGACATCAAGCTCAATGTGCAGGCCAATGCCACCCGTAGCTGGCTAGCGCGCGAATCGCCCAGCATCCTGGTCACCTCGCCGTTCACCACCGTGGATTACCGCAACGAAGGCGGCGACCGCCCCAGCATCACCAGCCCGCTCGATCTCAACGACCCCAATCTGGGCTGGGGCTGGACGGGCGGCCGGGTCAATATCCAGAACGAAAAGCGCCAGACCGAAACGCGCGGCGCGCGCGCCGATCTGCAGTTCGACGAGGACAAGCGCAACGTCAAGATCGGCGCGTCCTACGACATGGCCGAGCGCACCATCCGCGGTTTCGACAACAGCACCGCCTGGGAACAGGTGGTGTGCCGCGGCAACGGCGGCAACGTGTGCAATGGCGGCGCCGGCTCGGCAATCCCGAACTCGGCCCTGGCCAGTTATCTGAAACCCGGCCCAGACGGCTTCATCACGGCCGACTTCTCCCGCTTCCTGGCCGACACCAACTACTACGCTCTGCGCGATGCCGCACCGGAGAGCAACTCGGCCAACACCGGCGCTTCGACCGGCGGCATCCGCGAAAAAAACCTGGGCTTCTACATCGAGACCAATGCCGAAGCCGACGTCTGGAACCGCACCATGCGCTTCAACGCCGGTGTGCGCTATGTGACCACCGACCAGACCATTACCGGCCCGGTCACCATCAACGGTGTCCGCAGCGTGCAGGTGCTGGATTCGGATTACAAGGAAACCCTGCCCTCGTTCAACGTGGCGTGGGACGTGGCCGACAAGGTGGTCGTGCGCCTGTCCAGCTCGCGCACGCTGACCCGCCCCGATCCCAGCGCGATGCTGCCCAACACCAATTTCAGCGACCCTTCCGCGCAGACCGCCACGCAGGGCAATCCGAACCTCAAGCCGTATCTGTCGACCAATGTGGACTTCGGCGGCGAGTGGTACACCGGCGGCGAAGGCTATGTGGGCCTGACCCTGTTCAACAAGCGCATCACCGGCTTCACCGTCAACGGCATACGCCGCATCCCGTTCAACGACCTGGGCGTGAACTACGACACCCTGTTGCCGATCCAGCAGGCCGGCCTGGCCCAGCGCGGCGGCCCCAATGCGGCCACCGTGGATGTGCAGACGCAGGTCAATGCCGATGGTGTGCTCAATATCCGCGGCACCGAGGCCATCTGGGTCCAGCCGCTGGACAAGCTGTTCGACGGCCTGGGCTTCAGCCTCAACTACACCCACGTCAACCAGCAGTCCGAAGGCGAAGGCGTGCCGGCGGTGGCCGTCGGTGTCGCACCCAATCTCTGGAACGGAACCGTCTACTGGGAAAAGGATGCCGCCTCGATCCGCCTGTCCTACACCTGGAACGACGACATGGTGATCTCCGGCGCCAACCAGAACGGCATTCCGTATGCGCGCCTCAACGCCGACGCGCGCGGCCAGCTGGATATGTCGGCGAGCTACGCACTGGATTGGCTGCCGTCCAAGCCGCAGATCACGCTCAACGTCACCAACATCACCAACGAACCGTTGCGCACGACCTTCGCCTGGCCCAACGCCACCTACGACCTGTACGAGCCCGGGCGCACCGTCATGCTCGGCATCCGCGGTACCTTTTGAGTGTTGTCGTCACCGGTCGCCGTTCCTCCCAGCGGCGACCGGTGGCGCAATGCGCGCCGCGGCGTTTTCCGCAGCATTCTTCGAGTCCGCACCACCTCATGAACGATCGCTCACAACAGCTCTCCTTGCGCGAAAAGATCGGCTACAGCCTGGGCGACCTGGCGGCCAACCTGATCTTCCAGACGCTGGTCACCTTCCTGGCGTTCTTCTATACCGATGTGTTCCGCATCCCGGCGAGTGTGGCTGCCACCCTGATCTTCGTGGTGGGCATGCTCGGCGCGTTCGTGTTCACGCCCATTGTCGGCATCCTGGCCGACCGCACCCGCACGCGCTGGGGCAAGTTCCGCCCATGGATCCTGTGGACGGCAGTGCCGTTCGGTGCCTTGTCGCTGGCCGCGTTCAACACACCCGCACTCGGCGAGCAGGGCAAGATCGCCTACGCCTTCGCCACCTACACGCTGCTGATGCTGGTGTACGTGGCCAACAACCTGCCGTACTCGGCGTTGAGCGGCGTGCTCACCGGCAGCATGGAGCAGCGCAACAGCCTGTCGGCGTACCGCTTCCTGGCGGTGACGTTTGCACAGTTCATCATCCAGGTGTTGTTGCTGCCGCTGGTGCTGATCCTGGGCAATGGCGACAAGGCACAGGGCTTTCGCAACACCATGGCGCTGTTCGCCGCCGTCGGCACGCTGTGCTTTTTGATCACCTTCTTCACCACCCGCGAGCGCGTGCTGCCGATCAGCGAACAACGCAGCAGCGTGCGCCAGGACCTCACCGATCTGGTCCGCAACAAACCCTGGCTGGTAATGCTGTCGCTGACCATCCTGGTCTTCATCAATCTCGCCATGAAGGGCGGGATGTACATCTACTACTTCAAGTACACCCTCGACGCGAACGCGTTGACGCTGTTCCTCGACAACGCCGGCTTCAACCGCTTCATCGCTGCGATCAACAGCATGCTTACCGGCGCCGGCCTGAGCGCGCTGCAATGGCCGCAGAACGCACCCACCTCGGCCTTCAGCGTGTTCAGCGCCGGCGGCATCCTGGCGATGATCGTGGGCATCGGCTTCTCCAAGCGGCTGGCCGATCGCTACGGCAAGCGCAACGTGTTCGGCGGCGCGCTGCTAATCTCCACGCTGTTCCTGCTGGCGTTCTACGTGTATCCGCCGACTGCGATTGCCTGGGTGTTCGCCTCCTACGTGCTGCACGGCTTCTTCTACGGCATCACCATCCCGCTGCTGTGGGCGATGATCGCCGACGTGGCCGATTACTCGGAATGGAAGAACCACCGCCGCGCTACCGCGATCATCTTCTCGGCGATGCTGTGCGGCCTGAAGATAGGCCTGAGCGTCGGCGGCGCGCTGGTCGCCGGCATCCTGGCGTTCTATGGCTACGACGCGGCCCTGCCGCTGCAAAGCGATGCCGTGACAAACGGCATTCGTCTGGCCATCAGCGTGTATGCGTCCATCCCGTTCCTGCTCGGCACCGCGTTGCTGGCGCTGTACGAGATCGACAAGCCGCTGGAAACCCGCATCGAACACGAGCTGGGCCTGCGCCGACGCAGCGCCGCGCTCGCCACCAGTTGACGCCCTCTTCCTCCCACCTCATGCACAGGTACGCGCATGTCCGATGAACTGCACACCGCTGCACTGCAGGCGCTGGCGCGCACCGCCATTTCCGCACCGCTGGTCACCCACCTCTATACCGCCGACCCTTCCGCACACGTGTTCGACGGCGCCTTGTACATCTACCCCTCGCACGACATCGATGCCGGCGTTGCCTTCAGCGACGACGGCTCGCACTTCGACATGGCCGACTACCACGTCTTCCGCATGGCCCATCCCGGTGCACCGGTGGAAGACCTCGGGCAAGTGCTGCACGTGCGCGACGTGCCGTGGGCACAGCGCCAGATGTGGGCACCGGATGCCGCGCAGCGCGACGGCAAGACCTATCTGTATTTTCCCGCCAAGCGGGCCGACGGCATCTTCCAGATCGGCGTGGCGGTCGGCGATGGCCCGCAAGGCCCGTTCGTCGCCGCAGCCGAACCCATCGCCGGCACCTACTCGATCGACCCGGCAGTATTTGCCGACCACGACGGCGCACATTACCTGTACTTTGGCGGCATCTGGGGCGGCCAGCTGCAGCAGTACCGCGACAACGTCTATGCGCCGGACCATCAGGAACCGGGCGACGACGCGCCCGCACTCGGCCCGCGCGTCGCCCGCCTGCGCGAGGACATGACGCAACTGGCCGAACCCACCCGCGAGATCATCATCCTCGACGAACACGGCACCCCGCTACGCGCAGGCGACCACGCCCGCCGCTTCTTCGAAGGGCCCTGGGTCCACCACCATGCCGGCCGCTATTACCTGTCGTATTCCACCGGCGACACCCACCGCATCTGCTACGCCACCAGCGATACCCCGTACGGGCCATTCGCCTACCAGGGCGTGCTGCTCGCACCGGTGGTCGGCTGGACCACGCATCACTCCATCTGCCTGTTCGACGGCCAGTGGTATCTGTTCTATCACGATGCTGTCTTGTCGGGCGGGCAGACGCATCTGCGCAGCATCAAGATGGCACCGCTGGAACACGACGCGGATGGAAGGATCGCGACGATTCATCCATATGGGGAAGACGCGGTATCGCCCTGGTGAATGCCGTCGGGCTACCGACTGCCGAAACTCCGACCAGTCAGTCATGGCTCGACCGCCGGCACTGAACGGCACGTCCTGTCACCGTTGCGCTTTCAAAGCGCGTCGTAATCCTCGTTGCGGCTGATCGTCGACCCGGCGCTCACCACTCCGTGATCGCGCGTTTCCTGGCATGCGCAAGGCGTCGGCCTGGCGCTTCAACACCGCCATGACATGTCGAGCGTTACGGTCGTGCCGCTGGCACACCACGCCAGCGTGCACTCAGTCCGGAACTGCATCGCATGGGGTTGCATCCGGACGCACAGCAACGCCGTAGGTCTATCTACGGGTTCTTTCTGGTGGAGGTTGCCATGCGAGGTGGTTCGATGCTGTTGTTGCTGACGCTAGCGGTCTACGGGAGTGCAAGTGGGAGCGAGTCGCGTGCCGCCCTGCCCCGCGCAGACAGCGTCGACGTGCCGCGCTTCATGGGCGACTGGTACGTCATCGCGCATATTCCCACCCGGCCGGAGCGCAAGGCCTATGATGCCGTGGAGCGCTATGCGCTGCGGCCGGATGGCCGCATCCAGACCACCTTCACCTACCGCAAGGGCAGCTTCCAGGAGCCGCTCAAGTCCATGCATCCGATCGGCCGGGTGGCGAAGGAAGGCAATGGTGCGCTATGGAGCATGCAGTTCTTCTGGCCGTTCAAGGCCGAATACGTGATCGCCTGGCGGGATGCGGCGTATGCGCAGACCATCGTGGCGCGCAGCAAGCGCGATTACGTCTGGTACATGGCGCGTACCCCGCAGGTGTCCGATGCCGACTATCAGCAGGCTGTCCAACGCATCGCCGCCATGGGCTATGACGTGTCAAAGCTGCGCCGCGTACCGCAGTCGCAGCGCTGATGCGGTGGCGTCGTGACTCGGAAAAAACTGTAACGAGCTCAGCGATGCAGTGACTGCATCGCCGGCTCTCGCACACGGGCTGCGTCAGGCGTCCTTGTCATCCACGGAAAACTCCCAGCCGTCATTCAGGCCCCCCAGGGGCTTGGCCTCCACGGCCAGCTCCTCCTCGAATGCCGAAATCGCCTTGTGCGACGGCACCATGGTCGGATACACCGTCACGTCCATCGGAAACGCGGTGTTTTCCGGATAGTGGCAACAACGCACCTTTTGCTCGAAGCGCAGCAGCATCACCGAGAACTCCAGTGCCGACTCCTTCGTGGGGAAGACCACGGAGAACGCAATCTCGCGCGGCTTCGACAGGTCCACGCCTTGCTGGGCAATGTGCCAGAGGGTGTTGCCGTTATCGTCGTTGGGATACAGGTCCGGGTGTCGTTGCATGAGAGCTTCAATGTCTTGCGGCCACTTGGCCGAGGGGAAATTCTAGCGCCGGGCTTGTGTGGTGCCAGTCATAACGGCTGGCCCGACATCGGATGGGTTCAAAATGCTCTTCGCGCCCACAATAGGTTTGACAGTCACAGCATTTTCCGTTTTATCCGCTGACGCATTCGATTTAATCAGGCATTCCGCGGCGCTTAAATATCCGGATATTTACTATCCACCTCCCCGCGACACGGCATCGATAGCCGAAACAGTGCAAGGTTCCAGGCCTGCATCTTGACTCATCCATGCGTCAGTAGCACACTCCTTCGAGGAGCGTAGCAACTCCGTAGACAGCGGTGCCACCCCCGTCAAGCGGTGGTTTTTTGTGCCTGATGTTCGGGCACATGCTCGGCGTCTCCACGCCGGGAGGGCGGCGAATACAACACCCGCAAGGGAAATAAGCCCGCCGACTGTCTGCGGTTGCTAACCTCCCGGCATCCCGCCGCATCGTGCGGCGGGAGCCTGTTCCGGAGGAGTGAGCATGGAGCAGTCTCTGTTCGGGTATTACCTGTTGCCGGAAAACGCGCAGCTTCGGTTGCTGCAAACGCGCGATCATTTGCGCTTTTTAGCGGCGCTGGTGTGCGCTAAGTATTCTGCAGACGCGTCTAACCCTCACAAAGTGACGGTGACACCGGACGCTTTGGAATTTTGCTTTGAGTTATTAGCAGAACAAATCGAACAGGTCCTGAAGCAAATCCAGCCCCCCTAATCTGCCATGCATGAAGCTTGGCCCGAGTCACCAGCGCAGCAAGAGTCTGTTCCTACTTACGCTTTGGCGGCGGCGGCTCATAGCCTCGAGTAGTTCTGTTGTCGTTTGCGTATCCCTCATCTTTGCGAGCTGGAGGGCGCTGGGGTTGTGGATTGCTTGGTGGTCGGCTGGGTGATTTTTTGTCTGTTATTTGGGTTCTCTCGTTCTGTGAGGTTCGTTTTAACAAATGCCGCCATAAAGCATATTCCAAGTAAAAACAGAACAGCTCCACTCCCGTTGAGCCAGCGGGTAAGCTGCGTGTAAAACCCTCCCGGAGGGTTGCAAAAAATGGTTCCATCGTCGCACTGCAATATTGCTCTACGTAATGCAAGCCGACTGACAAAAAAAGAACCAAGCATTGCCGACGTGCTTAGCGCCCATAATATCCAGGCTGCAACAAGCCAAGATGAGTTCTGAATCGGATTTTGGCCGACAATGTCTTTGACAAATGCGAAGGAAATTCCTAACGCGCCGCCAGATAAAGTAAGCACAGTCTTATCATAGTCTTCTTGAGCTTTTTGCTCGGCGACGACAAGCCACTGCCTGTATTCAGGATCTACCTCGTCGCGATTTGCGTCATCCCCTACGTCAGTCGCCATATATCTCGCCCTAGATCGAAGTTAATTTCTTTCAAAACTTTAAAATATGAAGGATTAATTGAGCCTAGAAACAATAATTTTTGATAACTACACAATTAAGCTTGTTTCTTTGCAACCGTTTAATGCGCACCCTTGGATACGAAGTAGGCACAGATGATAGTTGCAATTATGTTTAGCGCCACATTCCAAGAACTGGCGACAATAAATCTGACACCGTTTTTACGATTATCTTTCTTTTGCTGTGAAATCCTCTTCCTATCTCCAGAGGTAAATTCAAATACAACTCGGCTACCTTCCATTTCTGAGATCGCCTTGTATACTCGGCCGACCAGAATCCCAGATATTCTGCTCACGGGGCGAAGCGAATAAATGGATATGAATAGCGCAATTATGCTTAATCCAATTGGAGGATTTCCGGAATAATTGACATTAAACTTCCAATACAAGAACGAAGAAACCAACATCGCCCATGAAAAAAGAAGCCACTGATCAAGAAATACAACGACCAAGCTTTTTTTCTTCTTAATCTTGTACAGGAATGGCTCAATGAGCTCAGGCTCTTTCCTGCCCGAGTACCAATCACTTACGACGTTGATTAACTCTTTACTTATATGCGCATTAATGAAATCTACACGACAAAATGCTGGGCACGACATGACATCCACTTGATCAAGCTCATCGTGATTTCCCGCGCCAAGCATATGAAATAACTGCGATGGCTTCATCTCACGAGAAACTCGGAAC
The DNA here is from genome assembly GCF_041475645.2 of Xanthomonas sp. NCPPB 3569. Lineage (NCBI taxonomy): Bacteria > Pseudomonadati > Pseudomonadota > Gammaproteobacteria > Lysobacterales > Lysobacteraceae > Xanthomonas > Xanthomonas sp. NCPPB 3569. Next base: position 235,707 of record NZ_CM192969.1, on the reverse strand, counting down.
AACAGGGTGTGTCGTTGGGGGTTTGCGAACTCTCGCACATTAACTAAAAAGTCCCACTTAACGACAATCTCTTCAATCTTTTCTGGCTCTACGAAGTTATGCTCTGAAAATTCTGCCCATGTTCCAAACTCACTAAGTTGGGAACCCTCGTAACCAATTTTTACTGTAGCAATTACCGCATCGATATCGTGGGTCGCCAGTTTTGCAGATATACAGTCATGCAATTCCAGAACATCCTGTTTGGAAATCTGGATGGCATCATTAAAAGTCTTAATACGTGAGTCTGGCTTTCCAGAGAAAAGGTAGAACAGTGACTTGAGGTGTTCTTTTGGAACGCGAGCAATGAGGTCGCCACCTGCGGGCTCGCCATTTTGATTGATTACCGTGTTCACATTTATCTCCCGATAGCATCCGTGGCGCCCTTTACTTTAATGCTCCTGTTTGAAAGTCGTAGGAACGAGGAAAATTTTTAGGCGACCCTTGTCTTTAGCAACACTCTAACTCAATCAGCAATCCCCAATTGCATCTAGCACGCGAAGTAAGTCGACGCGACGATATTTGCAACTAATACTCACGGCAGCCAAATCAAATTCATCAACTGCGGGTCCGCAGTGACCTTGACCAGTTTGCCGCTGGGGCCGAACTGCACCTGGTACTCGGAGAAGCTGTCGCGCCAGTAGCGCCACAGCGAGGCGTCCAGATTCGGGTTTTCGCTGCTGATCGGGTAGCCGACCGCCATCAGCACCTGTTCACGGGTCATGCCGCCGGTGAGCTTGCCGTCATTGATGGCCTGGCGGATCTTGGGCGGAAAGGTGGCCAGCTTGAGCTTGGGGTCGGCGGTGACGACATAGCGGGCGGCGAAGGCGGTGTTGTCCAGGTCGCGGCTGTAATCGTTGCCGATGGACTGCTTTTCGCCGGCGATCTTGAGGTTGACGCGGTTGCGGCCGAAGCCGGTGACGCTGACCGGGGTGCCTACGGGAAGCATGCGCTTGCCGTCTTCGGCGTAGTTGCTGTCGCTGATCCAGCTGCCGTCGGTGCGCAGGTTGCAGCACAAAAAGCCGTCGTACTTGGCGACGTCGGCGGCGCTGGCCAGGTTGGCGGCGGTGAGCAGGCTCAGGGCCAGCAGGGAAGAACGCAAACGCATCGTAAAGACTCCTTTCTCGACGGCCATGGCCGCGCGGCAATGATGGGATCAGGCGCGCCGCCGTTTCCCCAACGGCGCGCAGGCATTGTCGCAGCCCCGGGCGGCTTGGCAAGCACAGGTGACGCGGCCGGCCCGTGGTTGTGTATGCTCGGAGCCGTGGAAACTCTCTCACCCGCCGAGATCGCCGAGTTGCGACGCGCCCACCGCGCGTTGGACGAGGAGATCCAGCGCGTGCCCGCCAACATGGAGGACGAGCTGCAGATGAAGCGCCTGAAGAAGCGCAAGCTGCATCTCAAGGACTGCATCACACGGCTGGAAATGGAACTGGTGCCTGACGAGCCGGCGTGAGGCCATGCCTGCGGTTGCGTTCGCTTGGTTAAGGCCGTGCACTGATCGCCGCGTCTGCCTGCTGCGCGCGCCAACACCCCTGCGTAGGAGCGCACCTGGGCGCGATGAGGCGTTACCCGCACGGCCAGGCACGCTACGGCGCGCTCCTGCATTGGCGGTGAACAGATTGACTGGTGGGACGGAGACCGCGTGACATGCGAGTGGCGATGGGGTGCGGGGCAGGCCATCGCTGGTTGAGCCAAGCGTGGCGTTGGCGTGGCGCTGCGCGCACGTGAGCGCCTGACTGGGCGCCCGCAGACGTTGACCAACTCTCACTGCGTTTGCCCCCATCCGCCCTTCGGGCACCTTCCCCCGCGAGCGGGAGAAGGAAGCGCCAAGGCGAGCCAATCAGACTCCTGCGTGCAGCGCTCAGCCAGACTGCTGCGTACAGCGCTCAGCCGGCGCGCAACAGGATCTTGCCGCTGCGTCCGGCCTCGGCACTGGCGGCCGCCGCCTTGGCGGCATCGGCCAGATCGAACACCTCTTCCACCGGCAGTGCCAGGCTGCCGTCGAGCGCGGCCTTCAACAGCTCGCCGATCATGCGGCGCTTGTCCTCGGACTTGGTGGCGGCCATGACCTTGCTGCCCCAGAAGCCGCGCACGGTCGCCTGCTTGAAGATCACATCGCCACTGGCAATCTCCAGCGGGTCGCCGGTCATCGAGCCGAACGAGATCAACTCGCCGCCCTCGGCAAGCAGCCCCATCAGCTCGCCTGCCGCCTTGCCGGCGACCGAGTCGACCGCGCGCACGATCGGCGCATCGCCGGCCAGCGCGCGCACGTTGGCTTGCCAACCGTCTTGCGCGGTCGACACCGCATTGCCGATGCCCAATGCCTTGAGTTCGTCCACGCCGGCATCGCGACGCACCAGATTGATCACGTTGATGCCGCGTGCCGCCGCCAGCATGGCGACGGTCTTGCCTACCGCGCCGTTGGCCGTGTTCTGCACGATCCAATCGCCCTTGTTGACCTGCAGGAATTCGATCAGCATCAATGCACTCAACGGCATGGCGATGAGCTGGCAGCCGCGGTCGTCGTCCAGTGCATCGGGCAGCGGAACGACACCGGTTGCCTCGGCCAGAAAGTACTCGGCCCAGCTCTCGTGCACGCCGGCAGCAGCCACACGCTGGCCGACCTGCAGACCCTGGACGCCTTCGCCCAGCGCATCGATCACGCCCGACCCTTCGCTGCCGCCGATCGCCGGCAATGTGGGCTTGTAGCCGTAGTTGCCGCGCACCGTCCACAGGTCATGGTTATGGATGGGCGAACGCCGCATCGCGATGCGGACCTGACCCTTGCCGGGTTGCGGTGTGGGACGTTCGCCAAGTTCGAGCACCTTGGCCGGGTTGCCGAACTGGGTGTGGATGGCTGCGCGCATGCAAGTCTCCTGTCGGCCACGCCGGTGGTGCAACGCAGCCGATCACAATGAAAGAAACCGCGATGCTAACGGGAGCGCTGCAAGCGCCCGATGAAGCGAACGGAACCGTTATGTGAAGGCAGCCGGCGCCTCGTCCACAGACGCCTCGCCACGCGACCCACGCGCCCTGCAAGACGTGAAGGCATTCGCCAACGGCTTAGAGCATCCAGCAAAACGACTGTGCAGCCGCCAGGCGGGCGCGGCCGGTGCCCGGTACGGCATGTACCACGTGCGCTCTGGTTCCTGCGCGCCGTCCACACCCACCCGACGACTGCTCGCTACGTCTTGTCAGTCGCTCTTACTGCGGCGGCACCACCACGTCCGGCTTGGCCGCCGCCGGGCTGACGCGTTCGATGGTGTGGCGCAGTTCGCGGCCCAGGATGAACTTGGCGTCCTTGGCCCAGGCATCCAGGCGCTCGTCGAACATCAGCTTGCTGTTTTCGTCCGGCCACACCAGGCGCAACTCGCGCAATTTCTGGATGAAGCCGCGGAACAGGGTCTTGTCGAAGAACTCCGGCGCGGCCGGTGCATACAACAGGCTCAATCGCTGTGCGGCCTGCTGGCACAGGCTTTCCAGTTCGCCGGCGCCGAGCACGCCAGGGCCGTTCTTCACCAGCACCGAAATGGCGATGTAATAGCGCTCGAAGGCCTGTTGCAGCGAATGGCCGATCGCACGCAGGCGGAACACTTCGTCGGTCTGCCCGGTGTTGCGTGCCAGGATGCCGCCGTCGTCGTCGGTGACGTTGAGCAGCAGGCCTTCGCGCACGAACATGTCGATGGTCTGTTCGATGCGCTCGGCAAAGCGGTCTTCGCTCCACGGCAGGAACAGCTCGGCCTGCAGGAACGGGTATACCGTGCGGCCCAGGCGCAACAGACCGGCGCGGCTCATGCGGCGGTTGTTCTGGAAGCAGCACGCCACCCACGAGGAGGCGGTGAACAGGTGCAGCACGTTGTTGCGGAAGTAGCTCAGCAACACCGCGGTGTCGCCGCTGACGCTGAGCACGTCGCCCAGCGGATGCGACACGCGCGTGAGCACGTTGATCTCTTCGGCGTGGGTGATGATGCGCGCCGGCGTATGCGGGGTGACGGTGACGCGGTCCGAGTACGGCATTTCGGCCAGCAGCTTCTTGCAAAGCTCGATCTGCGCGATCAGGTCGGCTTCGCCCATCGCGTGCTTGGGCGTGGACAGCAAAGCCAGCGCCAGCAGGTTGATCGGATTGACGTCGGCGGCGCAGTTGATGCGGGTCTGGATCTGCGTGGACAGCATGTCCACCGCCGGTGCCAGCCAGGTGGGTTTTTCGTCTTCCGGCAGCGGCTGGCCGTCCCAATCGGGCGCGTGCTTGGCCAGCACGTCGTTGAGCGCAATCGGCTCGCCGAAATTCACCACCACCTGGCCGTAGTTCTGCTTGAGCACCTTGGGAATGGACCACAGCAGGCCCCAGATGGATTCCTTTTCCTTCGGCCGGCCGGTGAGCTCGTCCAGGTAGCTGTTGCCTTCCATCAACTTTTCGTAGCCGATGTACACCGGCTGGAATAGCACCGGCTTGCGCGGCTGGCGCAGATACGCGCGCAGCGTCATCGCGATCATGCCGCCCTTGGGCTGCAGCAAACGCCCGGTGCGCGAACGCCCGCCTTCGACGAAGTATTCGATGGAATAGCCGCCGGCCACCAACTGGGCGACGTATTCGCTGAGCACGGCCGAATACAGCGCGTTGCCCTTGATCGAGCGGCGGATGAAGAACGCGCCGCCCTTGCGCAACAACGTGCCCACCACCGGCAGGTTGAGGTTGATGCCGGCCACAATGTGCGGCGGCACGATGCCGCGTTCGTACAGCAGATAGCTCAGCAGCAGGTAGTCCATGTGGCTGCGGTGGCTGGGCACGTACACCACTTCGTGCCCGGGCGCGGCCTGTTTGAGCTTGTCCAGGTGATGCACCAGCACGCCGGCGTAGATGCGGTTCCACACGTGGGTCAGCAGGAAGCTGGCCGAGCGCACCACCGGGCTGGAATAGTCGGCGGCGATTTCCCAGGCGTAGGCATGTGCCTTGCGCCAGGCATCGACCGGCTTGGAGTTGTCGCGCTTGGCCTGGATGGCGATGGCTTCGCGTACCGACTCGGCGGCCAGCACCTGGTCCACCAGCAAGCGGCGGGTAGACAGGTCCGGGCCGATCACCGCTTCGCGGATGCGCCGGAAGTGCGTGCGCAACACGCGCTGCAACTTGCGCAAGGTGCGCTCGGGCGGCAGTCCTTCGGCCATGGTCTGGCGCAGCGAAATCGGCGGGGCGAAGCGCACGATGGTGGTGCGGCCGTTGAGCAAGACCGACAGCAGGCGGCGGAAGCGTCCGACCAGCGCCCAGTTTTCCGAGAACAGCACCGCGAACCAGCCGCTCTGCTTGTCCGGCGCGCGGCCGACGAAGATCGACACCGGCACCAGATGCACGTCCAGGTCGGCGCGCACGCGGTGGGCCTGCAGCAACTTGGCCAGCGAATCGGAATGGGTCTTGCCGCCACGCTGCTCGGGAATCAGCGAATTGCTGCTGCTGCGCCGTGAGAGCGCCAGGTAGGCACGCTTGCGTTCCAGCGGGTCGCCCGGCAACGGCACCAGCGGCGACGGCAGGCCGACTTCGCGACAGGCCTTGTCCAGAATCAGCGCATTGGACATGCCGTAGTCTTCCAGCACGTATACCACCGGGCGGCCGTCGTCGTAGCGACCGGGCTGGTCCGGCTCGATGGTCAGGCTCAGCCAGGGGTCTGCCAGGCGGCCGAGCAGGCGCGCCCACCAAGGGCGCTTGGCGCTGCGCGCAGCGGCAACGCCGGGGGCGATCGAGGGCGCAACTGCTGGCGGTACCGGCTCGGCGAGCGGCAATGCCGCCGTCGTGGCGCCGGTGGTGTCGGCTGCGGCAGTGCCGGGCGGGCTGGGCTGGCCGTCCGGGAACGGCAGGGGATTCTGTTCTGGCATCACGGTCATTATCGCCCAGCCGGGCGTTGCCCGGGGTCGGCAGGCTTCGCCGGCGCGGCCGCTGCGGTGTCGGGCACTGCAGCGGCGCTAGGTAAGGGCGCGGCCTGGGCATCGAGCAACGCCTGCACTTCGTTCTGGGTCTGCAGCTGGTACCAGTGGCCCTCGCGCTTGATCAGCGCGACGCTCAGATCGATATCGTGGGCGGCCAGCGGATAGCGCAGCCGGACCTGGGCGGTATCCGCATCCTGCTTGATCAAGCCGGTCCGCAGCGCGTCCAGGCTGCTGTCGATCGACAGGTCGTAGCGCTCCAGCACCTTCTTGCAGGTTTCCCAGAACGGCCCAAGCCGGCGCAGGCTTTCTTCCATGCCCAGCCGCTGCAGGTCGGCATCGGAAGTGATGCCGGTGGCGCGCGCGGCGGTCGCCAGGTCGGCGATGCTGGCCTTGGCGCGGGGGCGATCGGCCAGTGGCGCGGTGGCGGCCCACGCGCTCAAGGCGTCGACCAACTGCACGTAATGGGCGCGCTGCTCGGGCTGGTAGTCGTTGCGGCTACGTAAGTATTGCACGCCGAACTGGCCCAGCGATTGCGCCGCCTGCGCGATGCCCTGGGCCTGGCCGGCCAGCTGCGCATCGAAGGCCTGCTGCAGGCGGCGTTCGGCATCGGGCGCCGACAACGACCCGAGCAGCGCGCCGACTTCATTGGGCAGCGGCAGTTCGGTCAGCGGCCAACGGCTGGCACCGCTGCGCCAGGCCGCTTCCAGCTGGGTGTATTGCGCAGGCGTCACCCGGATACGGGCATACGCCACCAGATCATTGCGCCGCAGCGGCAGGGTCATCGCCTGCATCGCCGCGGCCGGCTCGGCCTTGGCGCCGGGCAGTGCTGGCGCGGTCTGGTTGCGCTGGCAGCCGCTCACGCACAGCGCGGCCAGCAGCAGCCACGCGGCGAAGTGGAACCGCCCTGCACGGACGGTAGGTAGCGACATGCGCACGATGTTCCCCCTGATCGATCGGCGCATCTTGCTGTCTGGAGGCATTGGCGGCAAGGCGGGCGCGAACCGTGCGCCGCGGTATGGTGTGCAGATGTTACGTTTTCGTAGTTCCTGGCACGTTGTCGACCAGTGTCCGACATTGGCTGCTGATGTCTTATTCGGACAAACTTGTCCAGCGAGCGGACGTCAACCCTTGCGCCGCTTGCGTTTGGCCCAATGCTGCGGCGCATCATGTAAGCGCTTGCAGTTCCTGCTAGCGTGCGCTGCATCTCGCTTGGGGGTCTTCATCAGATGGCGCTGATGTCATTCATGTGCCTGCGTGACACGGCCGCTTGGTGCCAGCACTCTGCGCGCCTCACCCCGGCGCGCGGCGCCACGCGCGTTGACCTGGAGAACGCCACAGCATGAGTCGGCCACGGTCCGAAGGCGGCAGCGTCACCATCAAGGACGTTGCGCGCGAAGCGCAGGTGTCGGTGGCGACGGTCTCGCGCACCATGAACGGGCATCAGCACGTGGCCGAATCGGTGCGCGAGCGGGTCTTGCAGGTGGCGCGTGCGCTCAATTACATCCCGCACCACGCCGCGCGCAGCCTCAGCAGCCGGCGCACCCACACCATCGGGGTGGTGCTGCCGGACCTGCATGGCGAATTCTTTTCCGAATTGATCCGCGGCATCGACCAGGTGGCGCGCGAGCAGGGCTACCACCTGCTGGTGTCCAGCTCGCACGGCGACCCGCAGGCGCAGCGCCGGGCACTGGAGCGCCTGCCCGGGCGCGTGGACGGGGTGGTGGTGATGTCGCCGTCGCTGGGCGATTCGGGCGTGCATGAAGACGCGCTGCCCGGCGGCCTGCCGGCAGTGCTGCTCAACTGCGCCGGCAGCGCCAGCGAGCGGCCCGTGCTCAATGTGGACAACTACGGCGGCGCGCGGGTCATGACCCGGCATCTGCGCGACAGTGGCCACCGCCGCATCGCCTTCATCGCCGGGCCGGACGACAACTTCGATGCGCATGAGCGCCTGCGCGGGTATCGCGACGAACTGGCGCTGGATCCGACCGCGCAGCCCTGGGTCTTGCCCGGCAATTTCGACGAAGAATCCGGTTACCGCGCCGGCCAGGCGCTGGCCCGGGACACGCGGCCCGACGCCGTGTTCGCCGCCAACGACATGATGGCCTTGGGCTGCCTGTTCGCGCTCGGCCATGCCGGGCTCAAGGTGCCGCAGGACATTGCGCTGGCCGGATTCGACGATGTGCCGATGGCGCGCTACGTGCTGCCTGCGCTCACCACGATGCGGGTGGATATCGCCGGCCTGGGCGCGCGCGCGTTGCAGTTGTTGCTGGGCCAACAGTTGGTCGATGCGCCTGCACCGCCTGCAGACGCTGCGCCGCCGGCGTTTTCGCAGATGGTTCCGGAGCTGATCGTGCGTGCCTCCAGCGCCGCCCGCGGCACGCCAGGCCATTGACGTCTATGCACTACGTCGCATCTTCACGAATTCTTTACGGTTTCTTATGTTTTTTATAACTCTAGCGTTGCCGCTACCGCTGCTCGTTCGTCCTTGAAATAACGCGTCACCCTGCGCCACGCCGACCACGCTGCCGGTACGCGCCTGACCCCTGGGAGGGGGAAGTCATGAAGACCTACCGTACCGTCTCCACCCTGCCGGCGCGCAGCCTGCTGTGCTGCGCCCTTGCCGCTTCGTTGCTGGCCGCCAGTCCGGCCATGGCCCAGTCCAGTAATGCCACCTTGCGCGGGCAAGTCGCCGCGTCCCAGGCAGGCACCACGGTGACCGCCACCAATGTCGCCACGGGCACCACGCGACGCGTGGCGACCGGGCCGGACGGCAGCTATGCCCTGGTTGGCCTGCCGCCGGGCACCTACAAGGTGGATGCCGGCCCGGGCACGGAGAAGACGGTGACCTTGTCGGTGGCCTCGTCGGTGAGCCTGAATCTGGGCGGTGGTGGCGAGGCGACAACGCCCGCCGATAGCACCGCCACCACCCTGGACACGGTCAAGGTCACCGCCACCTCGCTGCAGGAGGTCAAGACCTCCGAAGTGGGCACCAATGTGTCGCTCAAGCAGATCAACACGGTGCCGCAGCTGACGCGCAACTTCCTGGAGTTCGCCGACACCGTGCCCGGCATGCAGTTCGAGACCGACCCGAACGGCAACAGCCGCATCCGCGGTGGCGCGCAGGCCAGTTCGGCGGTCAACGTCTACATCGACGGCGTGGGCCAGAAGAGCTATCTGTTCGGCGGCGTCTCCGGCCAGGAGCAGAGCGCGGGCAACCCGTTCCCGCAGCTGGCGATCGGCGAATACAAGGTCATTACCTCCAACTACAAGGCCGAGTTCGACCAGGTGGGGTCGGCGGCGATCGTGGCCTCCACCAAGTCCGGCGGCAACGAGTTCCACGGCGAGATCTTCGGGCGCACCACCAATACCGATTTCCGCGCGCGTCAGGCCGACGAGCGCGCCGGTGCGCCCAATGCCGACGGCAGCAAGCGCCAGACCCACCAGGACGAATACGGCATGGCCTTCAGCGGGCCGATCGTCAAGGACAAGGCGCATTTCTTCGTCAGCTACGAAGGCAAGGGCTTCGAGGTGTCGGCCAACCCGGTCTCGGTGCCGGACAGCTTCAGCGCGCTGAGCGACGACCTGCCGGCCGGCGTGCAGAGCCGCCTGGGTTCGGTCACCCGTCCGTTCAAGGAAGACCTGTACTTCGGCAAGATCGACTGGGACGTGGGCGAGAACGATCGCCTGGAATTGACCGCCAAGTACCGCGACGAGAAGAGCCGCGACGACGTGGGCGACCGCAACACCGCCATCGCCGGCAAGAACAACCTCAACACCGAAGAACGCTACGACCTGCGCTGGCAGCATTTCGGCGAACGTTACGTCAACGAGGCGCGTGTCTCCTACGAAGACGTGCTGTTCAACCCCAATGCCTTCACCCTGGGCAACCAGAATATCTATACCCGCGGCGTGGCCGAAGACGATGTGCTGATCCGCGACAACGCCACCAGCGGCCTGGCGATCCAGCGCAAGGGACAGAAAGGCCCGAGCTTCCAGAACGACCTGACCTTCAACAGCATCGACTGGCACGGCAGCCACGTCATCAAGATGGGCGTGAAGTACAAGGAAGTGGAGCTGACCCAGAGCGAAAACTCGGCGGTCAATCCGTCGTTCTACTACGCGGTGGCCGATGGCCTGGGAACCTCGGCGATTCCGTACCAGGTGAAGTTCAATCTGCCGTTTGCCGGTGCGGCGCCGTCGGTGACGACCAAGAGCAAGCAGCTGGGCCTGTACATCCAGGACGATTGGGACGTCAACGACAAGCTGCAGTTGAACCTGGGCGTGCGCTGGGATGGCGAGAAGATTCCATCCTACCTGGACAACGTGACCCCGCCGGAAGTGGTGGCGGCCTTGAACGGTCCCGGCACCGACCCGACGGTGAGCGCCACCTACGCCGAGCAGCTGGCCAAGGGCGGCGTCAACATCAACGACTACATCAGCAACGGCCATAACCGTAAGCAAGACAACAACAACTTCGCGCCACGCCTGGGCTTCTCCTACGATTTCCGCGGCGACGAATCGCTGGTGTTGTTCGGCGGTGCCGGGCGCAGCTACGACCGCAACCTGTTCGACATCCTGGGGCTGGAGCAGGTCAAGTCGGCACTGGCGCAGTACACGCTGCGCTTTGCCGAAGCCGCGCCAGGTTGCACGCCGGCGCCGGGCACCTGCATCAACTGGAACCCGGCCTACCTCAGCGATCCGGCAAGCCTCGGCAGCCTGGTCAACTCGGGCGTGCGCAACGGCGAGATCGACCTGCTCAACAACGATCTGAAAACGCCTTATTCCGACCAGTATTCGCTGGGCCTGCGCACGCGGCTGGGCGAGTGGAACACCTCGGCCACGCTGTCCTACATCCATAGCAAGGACGGTCTGATCCTCACCTTGGGTAACCGCTATCCCAATGGCGATTTCTTCCAGAATGGCGGCCAGCCGTGGAACGAGAATCCGCCGGGCTTCGGTTCGCTGCTGATTGGCAACAACGGCGTGGAAACCAAGACCGGCCAGTTGCTGCTGTCGGCAGACAAGCCCTATACCCAGGAAAGCGGCTGGGGGCTGACGGCGGCCTACACGTTCTCGCGCGCGCGCGGCAACCGCGGCAACGACGATCGCTACGGGTTCGATGCGGCCACCATCGCCGACTACCCGTTCCTGGATCTGAACGCAGTGCCGCGCCACCGCCTGGTGCTGACCGGCATCTACGATTTGTTCTGGGGCATCAGCGCCTCGGCCAAGCTGACCCTGGCCACGGTGCCGCCGCGCAATGAGGCGGTGTCCTACGACCAGTACGGCGGCCAGCCGTCGGAGAACATCCGCATCGTCTCGGTGGATGCACCGGGCGGCAAGTTCATCGCCGGCGGCGACATCTTCGGCACGCGGCAGCTGGATCTGTCGCTGTCCAAGGACATGCATGTCACCGAAGCGTTGACCGTGCAGGTGCGCGGGGATCTGATCAATGCGCTCAACTTCCGCAACTACGACCAGTACGCCATCGACTGGGGCCAGGACGGCGTCTACAACCCGCGTGCCAGCATCAACCAGTACGGTGCGCTGTCCACCTCGCCGCGGACGCTGTTCCTGAGCGCACGCATCATCTGGTAAGTCGCTAGCAGCGCCAGCGTCGCCAGCGATGCCAGCACAGGGACGCCGCCTGTGCTGGCCATCGTGCACGGCACCAATCCTGGTGCATCGTTGGTTTTGCATGGCCCGGTGATTGCCGATGCGCTGCATCGGCCACGCGCCGCCATTGCCTCACCCGTCTCGACCCGTGCCTGAAGGAGCAAGCACCCGTCCCCGCAGACCCTTGTTGTTCTTGCAGCCCTTGCGGCTGTTGTTGCCTGTTGTCCCTGTGTTTCACACCAAAGCACCAACCCAACGCGCCAGTCACTGCACTGCGTCGCGCTTTACCCCTGGGAGGGGGAAAGTCATGAAGAATCACCGCACCGTCTCCACCCTGCCGGCGCGCAGCCTGTTGTGCTGCGCCCTGGCCGCCTCGTTGTTCGCAACCACACCGGCCATGGCCCAGTCCAGCAACGCCACGTTGCGCGGCCAGGTCGCTTCCGCGCAGAGCGGCAGCGAAGTCGTCGTCACCAACATCGCCACCGGCTCGGTGCGACGCGCGCCGGTCAATGCGAACGGCAACTACACCATCGTCGGGCTGCAGCCGGGCACCTACAAGGTCGAATCCAACGGCATCAGCCGCACGGTGACCCTGTCGGTGGCCTCCAGCGCCATCGTCGATCTGGGCACCGAGACGGCCGCCGCGCCGGCCGGCGATGCGACCACGCTGGATACGGTGACGGTCAGCGCGCCGATGATCCGCGACGTCAAGACCTCCGAGGTGGGCAACACCATCAGCGCGCGCCAGATCCAGCAGTTGCCGCAGGCCACGCGTAACTTCCTGGAGTTTGCCGATACCGTGCCGGGCATGGTGTTTCAGGTCGACGGCAACGGCAACACCAAGCTGCGCGGCGGTGCATCCAATGCCAGCGCCGGCAATCTGTATATCGACGGCGTGGGCCAGAAGAGCTACGTGCGTAGCGGCGGCGTCGCCGGTCAAAGCGATACGCAGGGCAATCCATTCCCGCAGCTGGCGATCGGCGAATACAAGGTCATTACCTCCAACTACAAGGCCGAGTACGGCCAGATCAGTGGCGCGGCGATTACCGCAGCCACCAAGTCGGGCACCAACGAATTCCACGGCGAAGCGTTCTATCGCTATACCGATCAGGACCTGCGCGACAAGCGGCCCGACGAAGAAGCCAACGGCAAGATCGATTCGCAGACCAAGGAATACGGCTTCGCACTGGGCGGGCCGATCATCCAGGACCGCATGCATTTCTTCGTTGCCTACGAAGGCAAGGAAAACGTGGCGCCCAAGAGCGTGCAGCCCAGCTCCGAGGCGGCGGCCTTCGTCAGCCAGTTGCCGGCCAACCTGGCCAGCCAATATGGCCCGGCCAACATGCCGTTCGAGGAAGACCTGTTGTTCGGCAAGATCGACTTCGAGCCCACCGATCGCGATCGCATCGAACTGAGCACGATCTACCGCGACGAGACGCAGACCGCCAACGTCGGCGGTACCAACACGCTCGCCCAAGCCACCGACAAGATCAACAAGGACAAGCGCACCAACCTGCGTTGGCAGCACAGTGCCGACAACTGGTTCAACGAGGTCATCGTCGGCACCGAAAACTCGGAGAACAACCCAACCCCGCGCACCCTGGGCAACGGCATCGTCTACACCTATTTCCAGCCACGTGCCGGTTCCACCGATATCGATGAGCGCACGTTCCTCACCACCGGTTCGGCTGGCGGCAAGAACGCGCAGCGCAAGAGCCAGAAGGGCTGGTTCATCCAGAACGATCTGACCTTCACCAGTTTCCAGTGGCATGGCGAACACACCATCAAGATGGGTGTGAACTACAAGGACATCGAGCTCACCTCGCAGGATTCGGCGGCGTTGAATCCGCAGTTCAGCTATCGCGTCAATGGTGGCAGCGTGGAATCCACGCCGTATCGCGTTGACTTCATTGCGCCGTACACCACGCCCGGCCAGCGCGCCACGGTGGTCTCGCCGTCCAAGCAGTACGGCATCTATCTGCAGGACGACTGGGCCGCCACCGACAAGTTGATGATCAACATCGGCGTGCGCTGGGATTACGAAGACACCCCGGCCTACACCAACTTCGTCACCTCGCAGGCCTTCGTCGACGCGCTGTACGCCAACGACGCGGAAAATCCCGGCCAGCCGTGGGCCAATCGCCTGCTGCCCAGCGGCATCAACGTGGCCGACTACATCAGCACCGGCAACAACCGCAAGAACTTCAAGGATGCCTGGGCGCCGCGCTTCGGCTTCTCGTATGACATCTTCGGCGACGAAGCGGCCATCGTGCATGGTGGTGCGGCGCGCTCGTACGATCGCAACCTGTTCGAACAATTGGCGCTGGAAACCAGCAAGGCGGCGTTGTCGCCGGTAGCGGTGTATTTCGAAAATCCGGCAACCCAGCAATGCTATCGCGCCGACCGCACCTGCGTGGCGTTCGACCCGCGCTACCTCAACGGCATCGACCAGCTCAACACCATTCCCGGTGTGTCCGGCAGCGCCGAGCTTTTCATGTTCAACAACAAGCTCAAGACGCCGTACAGCGACCAGTACAGCATCGGCATCACCAACCAGGTGGGCGACTGGCTGACCGATGTGACCTTCCAGCGCATCCTGAGCTACGACGGTTTTGCGATGGGCCTGATCAACCGCTATCCGGATGGCTCCTACTTCCAGAACGGCAACGTGCCGTGGGGCGAGCCGGTGCCGGGCTACCAGAACACCATCCTGGGCAGCAACGGCCTGGAGCAGCGCAACAGCCAGGTGCTGTTGTCGGCCGACAAGCCGTACACCAAGGAATCCGGCTGGGGCCTGACCTTGTCCTACACCCACACCAGCGCGCGCCAGAACCGCAATATCGATGAGCCCTACGGCTTCGACAAGGCCACGATCCACGACTACCCGTTCGTCAAATCCGACGCGGTGGCCGCGCATCGCTTCGTCGCCTCCGGCTCGATCGACGGCCCGTGGGGCGTGACCTTCGGTGCGAAGCTGGTGTTGGCCACGCCCGAGCCGATCAACACGATCGCCTGCTTCGGCTTCACCGATCCCGATGGCGCCACCTGCCAGCAGGTCGGCGTCACCCCGCCGGGCAGCGGCAAGTTTCTGGTGGGTGGCGATATCTGGGGCTACCGCACGGTGGACTTCCAGGCCACCAAGGAATTCACCGTGGTCGGCGACTTCAAGCTCAACGCGCGCGTGAACCTGCTCAATGCGTTCAACTTCAAGAACTACAGCGCGTACGCCTACAACGGCTTCGGCAGCAACGGGCAGTTCGATCCGGACATCGCCATCAATACCAGTGGCGAGATCAACTACGTGCCACGCAGTGTCGTGCTGGAGATCGGCGCCAAGTTCTGACGTACCTTGCCACATGCGCCGGGATGGGCATGTGGCCTGTCGAACGGGGCCAACTGGCCCCGTTCGCGTATTCGTCCGCTGTTCTTGCTCAGGAATGCATCGGCATGATTCCCGCTCCACTTCGCAACATCGTCATTGTCGGCGGCGGTACCGCCGGCTGGATGGCGGCCGCCGCGTTTGCGCGCGTGCTCGGACCCACCTTCAAGGTGCAGCTGATCGAGTCCGAACAGCTGGGCACCGTCGGTGTGGGCGAAGCGACCGTGCCGCATATCAAGGCCTTCAATAACCTGCTCGGCATCGATGAGGCCGAGTTCGTGCGCCAGACCCAGGGCAGCTTCAAGCTCGGTATCGAGTTCGTCGACTGGCAACGCCCCGGCAGTACGTACATGCATGGCTTCGGCAGCCAGATCGGGCACCCGCTGGGGCTATTGCCGTTTCACCAATACTGGATCAAGCAACACGCGCGCGGCAAAGCGCAACCGCTGGGTGCGTACACGCTCAATACCGTGGCGGCTGCGCGCGGCAAGTTCATGACCTCGGCCGGCGATGTGCCGGCCAATTCGCCACTGGCCAACATCGCCTACGCCTACCACTTCGATGCCACCCAGTACGCGCACTTTCTGCGCCGGTATTCGCAGCAGCGCGGCGTCACCCGCATCGAAGGGCTGGTCGAGCAGGTGCAACTGCATCCGGAAAGCGGCCATGTGCAGTCGCTGCAGCTGGCGTCCGGGCAGACGGTGCATGGCGACTTGTTCATCGATTGCTCCGGCTTCGGTGGGCTGCTGATCGAGCAAGCGCTGCACACCGGCTACCACGACTTCACCCATTGGCTGCCGTGCGATCGCGCGCTGGCAGTGCCCTGCGAAAAGGTGGGCCCGCCCACGCCGTACACGCGCTCCACCGCGCACGCAGCCGGCTGGCAGTGGCGCATTCCGCTGCAACACCGCACCGGCAACGGCTATGTGTATTGCAGCGCGCATATCAGCGACGACGAAGCCGCCGCCACGCTGCTGGCCAATCTGGATGGCAAGCCGCTGGCCGACCCGCGCCCGCTGCGCTTAACCACCGGCCGGCGCAAGCAGTGCTGGAACCGCAATGTCGTCGCGCTGGGCCTGGCCAGCGGATTTCTGGAGCCATTGGAATCGACCAGCATCCATCTGATCCAGTCCGGCATTTCCAAGTTGCTGGAGCTGTTTCCGCGCGAGGGCATCAGCCCGGTGCTGGTGCAGCGCTACAACGACCGGCTGGCGTTCGAGTTCGACCGCATCCGCGATTTTCTGCTGCTGCACTACCACGCCACCGAACGCGACGACAGCGCGTTCTGGCGGCACTGCCGCCAGATGCCGATCACCCCCGAGTTGCAGGCCACGCTGGACCTGTTCCGCGACAGCGGGCGCTTCTATCGCAATGCCGAAGAAATGTTCGCCGAGATCAGCTGGGTGCAGGTATTGGTGGGCCAGGGCATCCTGCCGCAGGGGTATCACCCCTTGGTGGACCAGGTGCCCGACCGCGACGCCGAAGGCTTCCTGGCCAGCGTGGCGCAGACCATTTCGCACTGCGTGGATGTGATGCCGAGCCACCAGCACTTCATCGACCGCTATTGCAAGGCAGCGGCAGTGCCGTAACGGGCCGGCGGTCGGGCCACCGGCATCTGAAGTCGGCACCTTCAGTCCCGGGCACCGCGTGCGCTCGGTGGACTGCCGATAATGTTCCACCTGCCCTCGCCGCTGTTCTCAGAACATCCGATGAGAGGCGCTGGTTGTCGGCGATGCGGAGCCGGCTTGGCGGGCGCCACGGCAAGCCGCACGGGCCCGCTGCGTGCCGATGCCACGCACTCATCGAGAAAGCGGCCATTGGCGGCGCGCAAACGCCGTGCAAAAAAAAGGATCGGGCATAAGGCCCGATCCCTTCGAAAACCGGGACAAGCCCGGTGGACAATGAGTGGCACAGCTTCCGACTGACATCGGACGCCGGCATGTTAACGAGACTTTCACGTTAAAGCAATGCTTTAAGTAAGCGGATGCAACTTATTGATTTTGGAAGATATGGTAGTTGGCTCGTTGACCGAAGCGGCTCAGGCGGATGGGGTCTCATCCCGCTGCGCTGGCATTGGTCTGTGACGCACTGACGGACGCTTGATTGGGCACGCCAGCAAACGCCGGACGCACACTGTTTGCCAAGCAGTCATTCTTTCGACGACGGACAGCTGGGCGGCGGCGCATCAATGGCGTGACGCTCAACCGCACCGCGTGCGTCCTTGGTCAACGCATAGACGTCCAGACGGCAGCGCCCGGAGCCGAAGTCCAGATGCGCCTCATAGTCGACGCCTGATTCCGGGACGAAGGTCCGCGTGCTCACACACGTCGGGCCATGGCCGGGCGGTGGCGAACATATCGCACGATAGCCCGGAGGCGCCTTGGGACATGGTGGATTGGTGACAGCGCCTGCCTTGAAGCCCACGACCATGGGCTGACCCGCGCGCACCGCCAGTTCCAGTGGATGCTTGGGCGTATCGCTCAGTCGCGGCATGCCCAAATCCTGGCCGCCAAGTACCAGTGCGCGCGCTGCCCGACCGAAGCCGGGAACATTAGTTTGGTCGCAGGTCGTGCCTGGATAGATCACCGTGTTGCCATCGTCACCGACGATCCGCAGGCGCGTTATCGCGCCATCGGTCGGCTCGTCGTAGCGGAACAACTCTGGAACATTGGCCACCAGAGAACAGGCACCGAGCGTGATGCACACACCGACGACAGTACTCACTCGACGCAACAAAACCCGCATGACGCAGTATGCAAAATCGGTGCCCGTGCTGACAGTGAGCGACGAAAGAAACGCCGCTCAATACCGTTCCTGGTCGACGTTGTGCAGAGACACCGCGTCTGAACGCTTGCAGGAGATGGTCACCGCCAAGGTCGCCCGCCATTCCAGCTTCGCGATTTCACCTGCGTTGCAACAGCAGATCGTCTCCTACCCGCTGTAGGTGATTCCCCCACCATCAGCCGCCACGCCGTGACGAGGGGTTCAACCAAGCGGCTCAACTCGGTCCCGGTGCTGCGTCACCGCCGCGCGGATCTCGTCCTGGATGGCGTTCGCCGCCGCTGCCGGGTCGCTTGCCAGGCGGATCGGGCGGCCAACGACGATCGCGTCGGCGCCGTCGGTAAAGGCCTGGGCCACGCCCACGGTGCGCTGCTGGTCGTCGCCGACCGGGCCGCCGGGGCGGATACCCGGGCACACGATCGAAAAGTCCGGACCGGTGGCACGGCGGATCGGGCCGGCTTCCTGGCCGGAAGCGATCACGCCATCGATCCCGGCGGCCTGTGCGGCCAGCGCGCGCTCCACCACCACGTCCACCGGTTCGCGGTCGATGCCCATTGCCGCCAGGTCTGGGCGGCCCATCGACGTCAGCACGGTGACCGCCAGCAGGCGCATGTCGCCATGGTTGGCGTCGGCGGCCGCCTGCAGCATGCCGGCGTGCCAGCCGTGCACGGTGCAATAGCTCACCGGCCACTGCGCCAGGCGGCGAATCGTGCCGGCCACGGTGGCGGGAATGTCGAAGAACTTGAGGTCCACGAACACGCGCTTGTCGCGCTTGGCCAGCGCATCGAGCACGTGGAAGTACTCGCCCGATGCCAGCAACTCCATGCCGATCTTGTAGAAGGACACCGAATCGCCGAGCCGGTCCACCCAGGCGATCGCCTCGTCGTGGCTGGGCACATCCAGCGCGAAGATCAGCCGCTCATGCGCGGCCAGCGGCAAGCGCGCGCGGCTCATCGGGCCACCTCCAGCGCAGCGCGCTTGGCGTCGTGGCGCTTTTGCCAGGGCTGCGCATAGTCGTTATTGAACTGCGCCGGCTCCCAGCCGCCGTAGCTGGGGTTGGGCAGCATCCACCAGCGTTCGCCGAACCAGTCGTGGTACTGCTGCAACAACGCGCCACGCGCCTGGCCGGTGTTGGCGGTGACCTGCACGAAGTCGCCCAACTGGTCGCCGAACTGCATCAGCACGCGGTACTTCTGTCCGGCCAGCTGGCGGCGGCAGTTCTTTTCGCTGCCGTTCTGCTCGCAGCCGGGCACCACCGTGCCCAGGCCGAGAAAGACGCTGTCGTCGGCCACCGGCAGGCCCACGCTGCGCAGATTGGCCAAGGTGGCGTCCTTCAGGTGCACCGCGCGGTTGGAAATGTAGATCAGGGTGATGCCGCGGGCGTTGGCGGCCTTGGCGAAATCCACCACGTCGGGGATGGCGGTGGCCTTCTTCTCGGCCACCCACTGGTCCCAGCTCAGCTCGTCGTATTCCTTGCCATCGCGCAGCAGGCGCGCCTGATAGGGCGAGTTGTCCAGCACGGTCTCGTCCACGTCCAGCACCACCGCCGGCTTCAGGCCGGTGGCGGCGTTGCCGCGCTCTTCCGGCACCAGCGCGTCCCAGTTGGGCTGCTTGAGCGCGGCATCCAGCTTGTCGGCAGCGGCGCGGTAGGTCTGCTCGGCCACGGCGCGGTATTCCTCCGAGCGCTGCATCCACAGCACCGCGTTGAGGTTTTCGTCGCCGGCCGGGATGGCTGCAGCAGCGGCCGGGGAGGCCTGTTTCGCCGAAGTGGCACTGGCTGCCGCGTTGGCGGACACGGCAGCGGCTTGCGCACGCTGGCCCGTCTCCTCTTGGCCGGGCTTGCAGGCGCTCAAGGCCAGCGCGGTGCAGGCGAGCAGGGATAACGGTGCGTAAAGCGAGGGGCGCATGGCATCCACCAGAGCAGGAGCGGCAATGAAGCCCGCGATTTTAGCGGGTTCGCGTGGTGCTGCCCTGCTCGTTTTCGCCGCCGACGCGCGCGCCGGCCGACCTGGCGCGTTGCGGGGCTTGCGGCATGCGACATCGCTCCATTGCCTGCACGGTTGGCTCGCCCGCTGCGGGGCACGCGGACCTGGCGCCCTCCGGCCAGCAACACGCTGGTCGATGACGCCGGGACACACGCAGCGGGGGATGGCCGCAGCACCATCACCACACGGCCCGAGCGCGGCGTTGCACGGCCAACGACGCGCAGACCGCCAGGCACGGGATCGGCATATCCTTCCCTGCTGATTGCCCAGGAGCTGCCGCATGACAGAGACATCGTCCATCCCCGTGCTCGATACCGCCCAGGCCCGCGTGCTTGGCTGCCTGATCGAAAAAGAGGCCACCACCCCGGACGCCTACCCGCTCACCGTCAACGCCGCGCAGGTAGCCGCCAACCAGAAGACCGCGCGCGAGCCGGTGCTGAGTCTGCAAACCGGCGTGGTGCATCACGCGTTGCGCCAGCTGGAAACGCTGGGACTGGTGCGCCAGCAGTTTTCCTCGCGCGCCGAACGTTACGAGCACAAGCTGAGCAGCGTGCTGGACCTGACCCGCCAGCAGGTGGCGTTGATCGGACTGCTACTGCTGCGCGGGCCGCAGACGTTGGGCGAGCTGTACGCACGCAGCGAGCGGCTGGCGCGCTTCAACGATGCCGACGATGTGCGCCATCACCTGGAGCGGCTGATCCAGCGTGACCTGGCGGTGCAATTGCCGCGTGCCAGCGGCCAGCGCGAAGATCGTTACATGCATCTGCTCAGCGGCGCGCTGGATCTCGACGCGCTGCAGGCCGCAGCTGCAACGCGCGAGAGCGCGCCGCGCGGCGCCGACACCGCTGCCCTGGAAGCGCGGGTGCAGAGCCTGGAAGAGCAGCTGCAGGAACTGCGCGAGCAAGTCAGCGAACTGCGCGCCCGCGTGGGCGAGTAAGCGAGAGGAGCGAGCGGCCCGCGCAGCCGCCAACCGCGCGCGACCGATGCCTGCTGCAGCACCGACCACGCGCGTACTGCGGTGACTGTGCGCAGGTCCTTGGCTCACCGCCTGCCAGGCTGTGAGCCATGTCGGGGTGCCCCGGCGGTCGGTACTGGCCGGATCACGCCGTCGCCGGCACCCGTTCCAGCACGCCGCCCGCGTAGTCGGCCTGGAACGGCAGGTCAGGCCGATGCGCGTAGCCGATGAAGCAGTCGCACCGCGTGTTGGGGCAGCTGCGGGTACGCAACTGCGCCGCGAAACTGCCGTCGTACAGATTGCCCAGCGGCGCATCGACGAAATGACAGCGCCGCACGGTGCCGTCGCCATCCACCGACAGCACCGATTCACCGGTCAGGCAGGGCGCACCGAAGCTGGGTGGCGGAATGAGGTTGTAGCCGAAGTGCGGATCGATCCGGCTCAAACGCTGCACCTGCTCGGGCGTGTAGTAGTCGGGCGGCCGCGGATCGAAAGCGTTGAGCCACATCGGCGTGGTGTCGGGCAAAGCTGCGCGTAGCGCCTCGATCTCGTCCATGTGCGCGTGCGCGGCCACCATGCCCACGCTGTGCCGCACGCCGCGTTCGCGCAACGCCTGACAGCGTTGCAGGAAGGCCGCGCGCGTCACCTGGCTGGGGTGGTAGGTGCACCATAATGCCAGGCGGTCGAGATTGGCCGCGTCGAGCCAGCGCAGGCCCACGCACAGATTGGTCTGGATCGCCACGCGGCGCAGCTGCGGCAGCTGGCTCAGCTGCACCATCGCCTCGCGGTAATGCCGCCGCACCAGGCCTTCGCCCCAGGGCGTGAACAGGATCGACAACGGCCGCGTCTGCGCCTGCGCCCAGGCGACGAACCGCGCCAACTCCTGCGCGTCGCGACGCAGTGCGGCGGCGCTGTCGTAGGTCTTGGCGAACGGGCAGTAATCGCAGCTGTAATTGCAGCTGCTGAGCCGGCCGCGATAGAGCAACGACAGATGCATCGGCCGCCTACCCGACCTGGTACTGCTGCATGCGCTCGACGATCGGCGCCGAGGTCAGCCACGGGCCAATGGTATCGGCGCGCTCCATGCCGGCGGCGGTGAGCGACAGCAGGCTGCCCTGCCACTGCGCCAGCCCCAGCGCCAGCAACTCCTGCAGCTGCGGCAAGGCATCCAGGCAGTCCATGCCGAAACGCTGGCGGAAGTCATCGCGATCCAGCCCTGGCACCACCAGCAGCGACTGGATCGCATGCCGCCGCCGCGCATCGTCGGCGTCCAGCGCAATGCCGTAGTCGGCGCGTGCAAAGCTGGCCGGGTCGCGCTGCAGATAGTGTTCGAGTATATCCGCCACCGAGCGCCGGCTCACCCCGTATTCGCTGGAGTAATGCAGCCCGGCGGTATACGAGCGCGCACCGCAGCCGATGCCGACCATGCCATCGCTCTGGCAGCAGTACACAGGCGCGTCGCCATCGGGTGCATGCGGGGCGCGGAACATGCGCATCGAAATCTGGGTGTAGCCGGCTGCCAGCAGCCGGTCGCGCCCGGCCCGGTACAACGCCAGGCGTTCGTCCAGTGGTTCGGGCTGCAGCACGAAGCTGCGTCGCCCGCCGGCCTTGGCCTCGATCCGGCCCAACCCGGTCATCGGCCGCACGTACAACGGATACAGATACAGCTCCTCGGGCGCATGCTGGAGCGCGCTGTCGATGGAGGCCAGGAAGCTTTCCACGGTCTGCCCGGCGATGCCGTAGATCAGATCCAGGTTCAGCGTGGTAATGCCCTGCGCGCGAATGATGTCGATCGCACGTTCCACCGTCTCGCGCTGCTGCGGCCGCACCAGCGCGCTCACCTCGGCGGCACTGAAACTCTGGATGCCCATGCTGACGCGGTCGATCCCGGCCTGCCGCAACACCTGCAGCTTCTCGGCATCGACGGTTTCCGGCGAGACCTCGATCCCGGCCGGGATGGTATCCAGCGCGATCGTCGCGTGGCGCGCCACCATGTCGAACACGCGCCGCAATTGCGCCGCGTCCAGATAGCTCGGCGTGCCCCCGCCCATCGCAAAGCGCACGAAACGGTGCGCGCCCAGCGCCTGCACGGTGGCCTGCAGTTGCCGTTCCATCTGCGCCAGGTAGGCCTCCACCTGCGCCGGCGCTGGCCGTGCCAGCGCGAACAGGTTGCAGAACCCGCAACGATAGGAACAGAACGGGATGTGCAGATACAGGAACAGCGCCTGCCGGCGCTCGTCGGCCCACACCTGCGACAACGGCACCGCCGGCTGCAACGGCCGATAACTGGTTTTATGCGGGTACGAATACGAATACGCCTGATACGGCGGCAAGCGCAGCAGATCGGCCAACGACGGCAAGCTCATGGGGTGACCAGGAAATGGGCATAAGGCACGGTCATCACCACCTCGTGGGCCAGACGATGGCCATGGTAACCATCCTCGCCGTAGGCGGTGCCGTGATCGGAACAGATAATGGCAAACGCACCGCCGCGCGCGCGCAGCGCCGCAAACAACGGCGCCAATGCCGCATCGACATAGCGCAGCGCGGCGCAATGGCTTTCGAAATCGTCGCTGGCCGCACCGGGGACATAGTGCCGGTTGGGCTGGTGCAGGGCCGAGACGTTGACGAACAGGAAGCAGCGCGTGTCGCGCAACGCCGGGTCGCCCAGGCGCGCGCAGGCCAATGCCACTTGATGCTCGGTGGAGTCGATCGCGGTCACGCCGAAGTCCGGCGTCCAGTGGCTCTCCTGGAACAGGCCGGGCAGCTGCCGACCGAGTGCGTTGCGCTTGTTGAAAAATCCGGTGCCGCCGATGCACAGCGTGTGGTAACCGCAGCGCGCCAGGCCATCGACGATGTCGCCGCTGTCGGCAAACACCTGGGTCTGCGCCACGATGGTCTCGCTGCCATCGAAGGCCAGCGCGAACAGGCGCGGATGCGGGCCCTGGCGGGCAGGCGTGGGCAGGAAGCCGGCGAAGAAGGCCATGTGGGCGGCGTAGGTGAAGCTGCCCGGGGTATGCCGCCGTTCCCAGCCATCGGCCGGCAGATACGGCGCCAGCACCGGCAGTTCGCCGCGCGCAAAGCAGCGCTGCGCGGCGTCGTAGCGCAGCGTATCCAGGGTGATGAACACGATATCGCGCGCACCGACGATGGCGTGCATGTCCGGCAATTGCTCAGCCATGCCGTCGTCTCCCGTCGCCGGCATCGGCATGGGTAGCAACCGTGCCGAGTGCCGCCTGATCTTCGTAGGTCGTTCGCCCCTGCCAGCGCAGCTCCGGCAGCAGGTCACCGAACCCATTGGCTTCCAGCACGTGGCAGCGCCCGTCGCGCTGGATCAGGTCGAAGCCGATCATGCGGCAGTCGGCAAACACGCGCGCGGCCTGCGCCACCGTGGCCGACACCAGCGCGTCCACGTCCGCGCCCTGCCACGCCTGCGCTGGCAGACGCGTATTGCCCAGATGCAGATTGGTCAGCGCGCCGCGGCTGGCGCGTGCCACGCGTTGCCGCGCCACGCCATCCAGCGCGACGACCCGCAGGTCGTAGTGATGGCCCGGCAAGCCGGGCGCGCGCGGCTTGGGAATCCACCGCTCCAGATAAGCGCCCTGCGCGGCGATCGCATCCACCAGCGGCGCAATCTCGGTGCGTTGGGTGTAGTGGCGCTGGCGCAACGCATTGAACACCCGCACGCGGCCCTGCTCCACGACCAGCTCGGCCGAGCCGCTGGCGATCTCACGCCCGTCGCGGTGCCAGCGATACGCCAGCACGCCGGCGCCGGACGATCCATAGCGCGGCTTGAGAAACGCCTGGCTGCAGCCGCTGGCCTGCAGGCAAGCGCGCATCTCGGCATAGCTGCTCACGCTGCCCAGCAGCGTAGGCACAGCCACGCCTGCGGCAGCCAGGCGCTGCTGGCAGGCGAGTTTGTCCGTCATCGCCAGCAGGCCGGCCGGCGGGTTCAGATACTGCGCGGCCGGCAGCGACGCGAGCAGGTCCGCAAACCCGGCGTACCACAGCTGCTGATGGGCCAGCTCGCCATGCGCCAGCGGTGCCGGCGCCGCGCCCTGCGCTCCCAGCCGACGCCAGCCGCGCAGCACCAGCGCCTGATGCACCTCAGGCGCCTCCCCGGGCGATTCGAGCTTGACCCGCGCGGCCGGGTGGCGTGCCAGCCAGTCCTGCAGCGGCGCTGGCGTCTGCAGCAGCTGCAGATAGTCGAACACCGCCGCCGCAGGATGTCCCTGCGCCTGCAATGCCTGCTGCAGGGCCGCGATCCTGCGGCTGTCCTGTGGCCCCACCACGACCCAAGGCACGCTCACCTCATTCGGAGACGGCGACGTAGCGCTCGTCCTCGTCTTCCTCTTCGGGATCCTCCAGGATCACCGTCACCGGCAGCGCTGCCAGCCGGGCCTGCCAGTCGGCAGAAATGTAGTGATGGCTCAGATCGATCCGCTGCAGCTGGCCCAGTTGGGTGCTTTCGACCAGCGCGCGCGCACCGGCATCACCAATGGTGCCCAGCGACAGGTCCAAGGTCTCCAGGCCACCGAGCCATGGCTGGGTCGCCAGCCAGCTGGCCAGTTCATCAGTGTTGGCGGCGTTGCGCAGGCCCAGATAGCGCAGCCGTTCGGGGCCGATCGCCGCCAGCAACCGCTGGTAGGTGCCCAGGTCGCCATCGAAGCCGTAATCCTCCACGCCCAGCCACAGCTCCAGGCGCTGCAGGGCCGGCAGCGTGGAGGCGGCGATCGCCTGCACGATCGCCGATGGCAGACCGCCGCATTCGATCGCCAGTTCCTGCAGCTGCGCATGCGCAAACGGCGTCAGCTTCAATTGCGAGGAGCCGCGCACGCGCAGCGACTGCAGCGCCGGAAACGCGGCCAGCAGAGGCGTGTAGTCGGTCTGGATGATCCAGGAGATCTCGCAGTCTTCGTAGGTCATGTCGCCGACGAACAGCGCGCGCAGCGCAGGCAATTCGTCACGGCGTTCGATCAAGCGCTGCAGATAGCCGCTGGGGCCTTCATCATGCGATTCGCGCCACGAGCCGATGATCAACGCCTGGATGCTGGCCGGATCGACCTGCGCCAGCAGGCTGTCGAGCAGCGCCGCCTGGGTGTCCTCGCCTTCGTACTCCTGCCGCAGCCGGTACACCACATCGCCGCCGCTGGCCGGCTGATCGACGCTGAAGTCCACCACCCGCTTGCCACGATAGAATTCCGAATACTGACCAATCGTCATTGCATTGCCTCCCTGGCTCGGTGAGCGGGCAGGATACCCGCACATCCATGGCAGCCTCGTTAAGCGGGGCTGCCCGTTCCATTGCCCACCACCGATCGTCCGCGCAGCGGCCGGTCGCGCGTTCTCTCGAAGGATCGACCGCATGCAAGCCCCGTCTGATGCCGCCGCGCGTGTTCGCGCCACCGTCCACTCCGCCACCAGCGGGTTGATCGAACGCGATCAACTGGCCGAACTGATCGTGCTGGCAGCGGTGGCCCAGGAACACCTGCTGATCATCGGCCCGCCGGGCACCGCCAAGAGCGCGGTGGTGCGCCGCGTCGCCGCCGCGCTGGGCGGGCGTTATTTCGAATATCTGCTGGGTCGCTTCACCGAACCGGCCGAGCTGTTCGGCCCGGTGGACCTGCGCAAATTGCGCGAGGGCAGCGTGCAGATCGATGTCACCGGGATGTTGCCGGAGGCGGAGATCGCCTTCCTCGACGAAGTCTTCCTGGGTTCCACCGCCATCCTCAATACCTTGCTGGGCCTACTCAACGAGCGCCGCTTCCGGCGTGGCCAGACCGACCTGCACTGCCCGTTGCGCCTGTGCGTGGGCGCGGCCAACGCGCTGCCGGAAGACGATGCGCTGGCGGCCTTCAGCGACCGCTTCCTGCTGCATCTGTTCGTCGACCCGGTGGCCGATCACCAGCTGGAGGCCTTGCTCGCCGGCGGCTGGCAGGCCGAGCGCGCACCGCTGCAACACACCGCCGGGCTGGCCGACCTGGACCTGTTGTGCGCGCAGGCACGCATGGTGGACATGGATGGCGCACGCACGGCGCTGGCCGCGGCGATCCGGACATTGCGCGGCGCCGGCATGCAGCTCTCGGACCGCCGCCTGGTCAAGACCCAGCGGCTGATCGCCGCCGCCTGCGTGCTGGCCGGACGCACCCAGGCCAGCGAGGCCGATCTGTGGCCGCTGTTCTATGTGCTGCCGACACGCGAGCAGCAAACCAGCGCACAGGACCTGCTGCGCGGCACCCTGGCCGCTGCTGCCAATCCCACCCTGCGCGCGGCCGTCGAACAGGCCGCCCTGCAACCGCTCTCGCGCACTGCGCGGCTGGTCGAGGCCGCCCAGTGCTGTCTGCAGGATCCGCACACTCCGGCCCTGCGCACCATGGCCGAAGCCTTGCTGCGCGAGATCGATGCCAACTTCACGGCCGCCTCGCTGCCGGCCGAGCTGGCCCACGAACGCACGCGCCTGATCGAGCAGATCGGCAGCGGCGCGTGAACTGGTCGTGGCAGGACGAGCCGGTGCCGGTCGCCCCGCAGGGGGTGATCGGCGTGGGCGATGCCGCACGCGCGTTGCTGGCGGCATGGGAGCGCGTGCCCGACGGCGCGGGCTTGCTGGTTAGCGCCACGGCGCACGCCGTGCTGCTGACCGGCCCTGCAACGCAGCTGCCCTGGGCCAACGGTGTGCAATACGTGGCACCGCGCGCGGACGCCGCCGGCCTGTGGTTGCCCACCGCCGAACGCCCCGACCTTGCGCTGGAACTGCTGGAGCGTGCGCTGCGCCGCCAGTACGGGCTGCAGCCGTTGTTGCTGCTGCGCTCACCTGCGCTGGTGCTGCCACTGCATCGGTTGCTGCCGGCGCGTCCCGAGGTCGTGGCGCAGATCCGTCAGCACTGGGAGGCCGCGTGAGTGCCGCGCTGCAGCTACCCGCCCCGCTACAGGCCTGGCGGCTGTGGCTGGACTGGTTCGACCCGGAAATCGCCTCCCAGCTCGGCACCTGGCTGCTGCGTCTTGACCCCTTGCTCGGCCGCGACAGCCTGCGCCGCGCCGACGGAGACGCCGAGCCGGACGGCATCGACGACCTGCGCCGACGCGGCAGCTACACGCATCTGCTGCTGAGCGAGTGGGCACTTGCCGACGCATTGCCGGAGGAATTCCTGCGCCGTGCCGCACACGCCGAACACCTGTTCCTGGTGCCCCGCATGCAGGCGCGCGCGCGATGCCCGTCTGGTGGCGATCTTCGATGCCGGTCCGGCGCAATGGGGGGCGCCGCGTCTGGCGCAGATTGCGTTGTGGATCCTGCTGGCACGCCGTGCGCAGTCCGCCAATGCGCGCTTTGTCTGGGGCCTGGCGCATCTGCCCGGCGACCTGCACGACGCCGACAGCCCCGCCCGGCTGCAACAGCTGCTGCAGGGCCGCACGTTCGAGGCGACCGGCCTGCAGCATGCGCTGGCCTGGGCCACGCAGTTGGCAAGCGCGACGCCCACCACCAGCGAGTGCTGGTGGATCGGCGCGCAGCCGGTGCATGCGGCACCGTTCCACCACCAGGCCGGCATCGCGCCTGCGGCCGATGCGCATCTGCAGGTGATGCTGCAGACGCGCCACGGCACCCGCAGCAGCCTGTTGCCGGTGCCTGCGAGCATGGCCGCCAGGCAGCTGCTGCGCGGGCATTTCATCGACATGCAACGCCCTGCCGAGGCAGACACCGCGACACACGTGGTCAGGGGCAAGTTTTCGCTGCGCCATGCGCCGCTGTTCAGCCCGGACGGCAGCCATGTCGCGCTGCTGCTGGCAGACGGCTGCCGCAGCGCGATGGTGAAGGTGCAGCCCGCCGACATCGCCAAACGGGTGGCGCCGCGCTACCACCAATGGGCGCAGGGCGGTCAGCCGCTGTGCCTCGCGGCGCAGAACAGGCACGTGGGCGGCATCGTCGCTATACGGGAGCAGGCCGGGTTCTGGAATCTCGAGGGCATGCGCGGCTCCATCGAGGCCGGCGGGCAGAGCATCTGCCCCGCGCCCGGCCAGGTGCGGCTGCGTCCGTGCGTGTGGCTCAACAGCGGCGGCATGCCGCAGCGGTTCCTGTTGTGGGACCAGCACAGCCGGCTGATGACGTGGACGCGCGATACCAACCGGCGGCAGCGGGTTGCGCAAGGCAGCGAGATCGCCGGGCAGGTGGTGGCGTTGGCGCAAAGCGATGCCGAACACGCGGTCTACGCCACTCATGCCGCTGGCGAATTGCGGCTGCTACGCCTGCACCGCGCTGGCAAGCAGGACCTGGTCCTGCAGCTGGCGCTGGGGTCGCGTCCGCCGGTCGTGTTGCTGCGCAGCCTGCCCCAGGAGGGTCAATGGCGTGGCGCCATTGCCCTGGAACTGGCAAGCCGTCAGGCCGGTGGCGACCGCTCGCTGGCGTACCGGGTGCTGCACGGGGGGCCGGCCGATGGCTTTCAGGAATTCGAGGCGATCGTGGCATCCGGCGACAGACCGATTGGCCTGATCGGCGACCCGGACGCACCGCAGCACAGCCTGCTGCTGGTACTGCGCGCCGATCGTCGCGCGCTGCTCGCCATCGGGGCCAGCGGCCGGCGGACACTGCATCGTGCCGCCAGCGAGATCAGCGCCGCGGCGGTGTCCAGCGATGGCGCGCGGGTTGCACTGGTCACCCTGCAGGGGCAGGCGTGGATCCTGGGCGATGGCGGGCTGACCCCGCTGATGGTCGTGCAGGGCCAGGCCGAGCAACCCGGCCATGAGTAGTTCCGCACGCACGGACAACGCGGGCGCCAGCGTGCGGTACCCGCTGTGGCATGGCAGCCAGATGGTATCGGCGCTGTGGTTCTCGGCAGCGTGGCTCAGCCCGGACCAACGCCTGGCCAGGCTAGTACGCGCCTGGCAACCCGGTAGCCGGGCGCTGCGCTTTGCCGACGGCGATGTGCTGTGCTTCGCTGCGCCGCGTGCGCTGGTTTGCGAGCAGGCGCCCGGCCTGGTGCTGTGCCAGGTGCATGGCGGCCTGTTCTCCGGCGCGCTGACCGCCGCCGAGGCGGCGCAGTTACCCTCCGCCGATATCGGCCTGGTCCATGGCGCCCAGGTGATCGCCTTGCAGTGGCAACACGCGGTGGCGCTGGATCCATCCGAGGCGATCGACGTGTCCGGCTACCCGCTGCACATGCCCTACGACTGCAGCCCGGGCGAGCCACCGCTGGAGGTGGACCGGCTGCGCGGCAAACCGCTGCGGCAACTGCTGGGCAATGCCGTCCCACCAGCCAGCGCCGAGCGCGATGCGTTTCTGCACGCGCTGAAGACGCAGCGCCCCGGCGTTGAGAACAACACGCTGTGGCAACGCCTGCTGGCGCGCGCTCAGCGCACCCTGGGCAGCGAGCACGCACCGGCATCGCAGGGATCCGCAGCCACCGGGCACAACGCTGCCGTGCCGGCACGCCGGGACGCAGCATCCGTGTCGGCGTGGCGCACGCGGCTTGCCCGCGCACTGGTTGCCTCGCGGATGGCCAGCCTGGTCGGACGTCACCAGGGCGCCTACATGCGCCGGATGCTGCGCCAGTTCGACACTGGCGATCTGGACGAAGCCTTGCGCAACGCGCTGCCGCTCGATGGCGTGGGCGAGTCGTTGGGGCAGGCGTTCGGGGTGCCCCAGCGGCGCAGCGACCTGAGTCTGTCACGCACGCGCGGCGCCGGCACCAGCATCGGCCTGGGCGAAGAGCTGCAGGCGCATCTGCGCGCGACCTATCGCAGCGCCTTCGCGCGCCTGGACCGAGAGGGGCAGATCGATCGTGCGGTGTTCGTGCTGGCCGAATTGCTCAATGCGCGCCAGGAGGCGCTGGACTATCTGGTCAAGCACGCTCGCTACAAACAGGCCGCGGAGCTGGCGCTGGGCTGGGACATGTCGGCGGCGATGATCATCCGGCTGCTGATGCTGTCCGGCGACCACGCGCGTGCGGTGCAGGTGGCGCGCCGCGATGGCGCCTTTGCCGCCGCCATCCAGCTGCTGCACGGCACCGAGCGCGCGCTGGCCGACGCGCTGCGGCTGGAATGGGGCCAGGCACTGGTGCAGGCCGGCGACTGGCTGGCCGCCGTGGACGCGGTGTGGCCGCTGCACACTGCGCGCAACCGGGCCGCGCAGTGGCTGTTGGCCGCGGAACAGGCCGGCAGCACGCTGCGCGCACGCGCCCTGGTCAAGCGCGCGCAGCTGTTGCCAGACACGCTGGAACAGTACGCCGACCGCATCGCCGCGCTTGCGGACCCCACCGCCGATCCGGCACCGCGCAGCGAAATGGCAGCAGCGCTGCTGGTGGATGCGTCCCCCAACCGCTGGCTGCAACAGCTGACACGGCAGTTGCTGCCGGCGATTGCCGCCGATCATGCCCTCGCACGCAACAGCTTGTCGGTCGGCGATCTGACCACGCTGCTGAAACTGGCCAACGACCCACTGCTCAGCGCCGATATTCCCGCCTTCAAACCACACGTCACGGCCAGCCAATCCAAACTATGGGACGGCGCCACCACCCTGCGACTGCAGGCACCGCAGGCCGGTCTGGCGGCCATCCACGATGTGGCTGCACTCCCGGGTCGCCGTTATCTTCTGGCCCTGGGCGAAGCCGGTGCGGCGGTGGTGGACGCGCACGGGCGCCTGCTGCGGCGCTACCCGGCGCCTGCATTCGGTGTGGTCATCGCCGACAGTGGGCAGGTCGCCCTGGCAATCGCACCGCGTGAGCGCGTGTCCACCGTCCATCGGCTGGATTTGATCACCCATGCGGTGCGCGACCTTGGCCAGATCGCGCTGCAGTACGCCGCGCCCAGCTACAGCGGAATCGGCTGGAGCATCGTGGTCGACAACCGGCTGCTGGTCGTCGATACCGACAAGGATCTGCACCGCGTGCTGTGGCACGTCGGTGACCTGCCCGGCCCGGTGATTGCGGCGGGATTCTTCAGCGATTGCGAGGTGTATCTCGTGCAGGCCCGCGAGCACCTGGAAGACTGGACCTACAGCCTGCCTGCGCGACGCCTCAAGGCGCGCGAGTCCCTGCGCGTTGAGCCGCAAACGCCGCTGCTCGCGCATCGGCTGGGCAGCGTGCAGCAAGCGGATGTGCGCGCCGATCCCGATGGCGACATTTGGCTGCACTACCAGCACTCCGGCAGCGCCCGTCAGCGCCGTTTGCACGAACGCAGCGCCGCATCCGGCACGCCGGATGGCTCAAACGTGGTGGCGCTTGAAGCGGGATTCCTGGTTGGCCTGCATTGGCCGCATGGCTCGCGCTATCTGGTGGTGCGCCACCAGGACGGCGGCATCGTTGCGTCGCTGGACTGGCCTGCGGGCATCGCGGTCAAGGTGCGCGAGCAGTCCGGCCATCTGCTGTTCCACGACGCGCACGGCCGTTTACTGGATCTGCAGACCGATCGCTCGCTGACCCATGCCATGTCCTTCCTCGGCTAGCGCATGTGAGAATCACACGCTGGGGCAGGCGCGAAGACGCAACGCCAGGCGGATGCATTGCGCCAAGCCCCATGCAGCGCCGAGGTCGCAGCGGCGCTCGCGACGCTCAGGTCGGTGTATCCACCTCGTCCCAGTCGGCGTCTTCGAAGTGCAGCAGCCAGTTGAGCGCGTAATGCCGCTCGTACACCACGCCGGGCACGATGCCGGCGGGGACCGTCTGACCGGTTTGCCCGGCCTGGCGCACTGCCCAGTGCAGGCGCAGGTGGCGGTCCAGCGCATCCAGCAGCTCCGGCACCGGGCGCAGCGTTGGCGGCGGTGCTGTGGGAGTCTCGGCCCGCTCCAGCGCGCGCTGCGCCACGCCGGGCACATCGCATAGAGCGGTGGGCAGCGGCAGGGTGTCGGTCATGCCCACTGCCCATTGCAGCAGCGCCAGGCTTTCGTAGCGCCAGCCGAAGTTGGCCAGTTGCTGCGCATCCGGCTGCGCGTGTTCGAAAAATGCCTGTTCCTGCGGTGACACGGCGGCCTGCAGTCCCGGCAGGCGTTCGGCCATGTCGGTCAGCGACGGCGGCGTATCGCCGGCGGCCAGGATTTCCGCCCGCAGCGCCACCGCAAACAACCCCAGCATGCGCGCGGCAATGCTGTCCGGCGTCCGCAGGCGGGCCTCGGCCTCCCCCGGCACCGGTGGCAGGCTCGGTGGCACGCGGATGCCCAGCGCTGCCAGCTGGTCGTGCTGCCGCGCGCGGCGCTCCAGCGCGTCCGGTGGATAGGGCAGCTGCGCCTGCGCATCCAGTAGCGGCTCGCCCTGGCTGATCAGCACCCGGCCCTGCGGGTCGCGCACGCTGCCATCGGCCAGGAAACACACGGCATTGGCCTGCTCGGCCCACTGCGCCAGCGCGCCGAATGCCGCATCGTCCACCTCGAAGCTGAAGTGCTGGCGCACCCGCTGCACATGCCGCATCAGGTGATAGCGCGATTGCGTCATCTGCCCATCGCCGGCCTGATTCACGTAGCCGACAAACCCATGCAGATGCGCGGCCAGTTCCGGGTCGGCGTGGTCGCGATGCTGCACGGCAGTGGTTGGCAGAAAGTCCGGCCACAGCGGCGCGCGCAGCGTGGAATAGGCGTTGACCAACAGTGCCATGCAGGCATCCCTGTGCGGTGGAAAACAGCCGGCAGGGTGACGCAGCGCCGCTCAGCTGTCCACGCCACCGGGGCGGAGGTCGATCGTGTAGTACGCCACGGCCTCGGTGCCGAGACTCAGCACCCGCAAGCTGTCGTAGCGCAGCCCCAGCGCTTCCAGCGCGCGGATCGACTCCGCATTGCCTGGCGAAACGATCGCGCACACTTGCGTCAATCCCAGTCGCTGGCGTGCATGCTCCAGCACCGCGCGCCCGGCTTCGGTCACATAGCCCTTGCCGCGATACGCGGGCAACAGCGCGAACCCGATATGCGGCACCGGCAAGGTCTCGCGGCACAACAGACCCAAGGTGCCCATGAAGGCGCTTGCCTCGCGCGTTTCCAGCGCCCAGTGCGCGAAGCCGTGTTGTTGCTGATGGGCCTGCGCCCATTCGCGCACATGCTCGCGCGCCTGCTCGCGGGTGCGGATGCCGCGGTCGTTGATGCCGGCGATGAAGGCAGGATCGTTGACCAGTGCCAGCATCGCCTCTGCATCACGCTCGGGGTCAAGCAGACGCAAGCGCACGCGAGCGGTTTCGAGGATGACGGTCACGGTGCACTCCGTTGGCGGGAGCCTCAGACTGCCGTGCGGCAATGGCACTGACAAGCCTGACCACAGCACGCATGGCCACGCTGCATGGCGCGCAAGGTCGGTGATGTCACGCAGGTTGGGCGGTGCAATCGTCACGCACCACCGGTGCGTCTTGCGGCCATCGGCGCGTTGCCGGCTTGCATCGTTGGCCGGCGGCGCTTCGGGCTTGGGCCGGCGAACGACAGCGCGAGCCATCATGCCGGGCCTGCATACCAGGCTGCTCCGCTTCTGTGGCAGGTCGCGTGCCTCAGCGCGTAGTGCGCATGTCGAGCTGCAACGCTGAGCCCTGATGTACTTCTTCTGCCACCGCATGGCAGGTCATTGCACGATGCGCTCTGTCCTTTCACAGGCGATGCCGTGCAGTGGAGCCGGCTCAGAAGGCTAAGCGCCAGGCACGCTTCGCAACCGATGTGTGCTACGCACGCACCAGCAGCGCATCCGGCCCACGCCCAGCACCGTGTTGCGTGCCAGGCTCACCCCTTCATGCAGGTGGCACCACGCTGCCCGCGCGACTCAGTGGAACTCAATCGAACAATGCCTGGATCGCCGCCAATCCCGCACTGGCGCGTTCTTTCTTGCGCTCGGCATCGGCCACCGGGTCGGCGCCATCGCGCTGCAGTTCTTCGGCCGGAATCTCATCGAAAAACCGGCTCGGCTTCAGTCGCACATGCTCGCCGAACTTGCGCGTCAGCTTGCTGTGACTCATCCACAACTGCTCCTTGGCGCGGGTGATGCCCACGTACAGCAGGCGGCGCTCTTCCTGCAAATTGCCTTCTTCCAGGCTCACTTCGTGCGGCAGCACGCCGTCCTCGCAGCCGACGATGAAGACATAGCGAAATTCCAATCCCTTGGACGCATGCATGGTCATCATGCGCACCTGGTTGCCGCCATCGTCCTTGTCGTTGCGCGACAGCAACGCCAACTGCGCAGCCAGATCGCTGGCGCTGGCGCCGCGCGGACCACCTTCGAACCACTCGGCCAGCTCGTCCAGATTGCGCTTGCGCCGCTGGAAGCCGGTTTCGTCCTTGGACTGATTGCGCAGGTCGTTGAGCAGACCGGACTTGTCGGCGAGCAGGCGCACCAGCTCGCCGGCCGGCATG
Source organism: Xanthomonas sp. NCPPB 3569 (assembly GCF_041475645.2). NCBI lineage: Bacteria > Pseudomonadati > Pseudomonadota > Gammaproteobacteria > Lysobacterales > Lysobacteraceae > Xanthomonas > Xanthomonas sp. NCPPB 3569. The sequence goes on along the minus strand of NZ_CM192969.1, from coordinate 200,737 downwards.
CTGGACGAGTGCTCGCGCATGTCGCGCAGGATGTCGGTAAACGCACTCAAACCGTTGGCCGCGCGCGGCGGCAAATGCTGCAAGGCGCCCATCGACTCGGCTGCGCGCGACATCGGTACCGACTTGGCGCTGGCCAGCTCGGCCAGACGCGCCAGCGAGGTCGCACCCACTTCGCGCTTGGGCGATTGCACGGCACGCAGGAACGCCGCGTCGTCGTCCGGATTGACGATCAACCGCAACCACGACAGCAGATCCTTGACCTCCTGCCGCTCCAGGAACGCGGTGCCGCCGGTGAGGTGATACGGCACGCGCAACAGCTGCAGCGCTTTTTCCAGCGGCCGCGACTGGAAATTGCCCCGGAACAGGATGCAGAAATCGCTCCACGGCACCTGCTTGGCGGTGCCCAGGAACGAGATCTCCGCAGCGACCTTTTCGGCCTCGTGCTCGCTGTCACGGCATTCCCACACGCGGATGCGCTCGCCGTCGGCCTGGTCGCTCCACAAGGTCTTCAAATGCTCGTGCGGGTTATGCGCGATCAACGCGTTGGCCGCACGCAGCACACGATTGGAGCAGCGGTAGTTCTGTTCCAGCTTGATGATTTCCAGCGCCGGATAATCGCGCGCCATCTGCTGCAGGTTTTCCGGATTGGCACCGCGCCAGGCATAGATGCTCTGGTCGTCGTCGCCCACGCAGGTGAAGTTGCCGCGCGGCCCGGCCAGCATCTTCAATAATCGGTACTGCGCATCATTGGTGTCCTGGCACTCGTCCACCAGCAGGTAGCCGATGCGCTCGCGCCAGCCCATCACGATGTCTTCGTTGGCTTCCAGGATCTGCACCGGCAGACGGATCAGGTCGTCGAAGTCGACCGCATTGAAGGTGGTCAGCCGCGCCTGGTAGCGCTCGTACAAGCTGGCCGCTTCCTTCTCGCGGGTGCTGCGTGCGGCCGCCATCGCCTGCTCCGGCGACAGGCCGGCATTCTTGGCACGCGAGATCAGGTTCTTGGCATCTTCGATCGCATCGGGCTTGGCGCCGTGCATCAGGTCCTTGATCTGCGCAGCCGCGTCATCGGAGTCGAAGATCGAGAACCCGCGCTTCAGTCCGGCGGCGGCATGTTCGATCTGCAGGAACTTCAAGCCCAGCGCATGGAAGGTGCTGATGGTCAGGCCGTCGGCGCCGTCGCCACGGATGCGCTTGGCCACACGCTCGCGCATTTCCTTGGCCGATTTGTTGGTGAAGGTGATCGCGGCGATCCGCTTGGCCGGATAGCGGCCGATGGCGATCAGATGCGCGATCTTTTCCACGATCACGCGCGTCTTGCCGCTGCCGGCACCGGCCAGCACCAACAAGGGACCTTCGCAGTGCAGCACCGCGGCGCTTTGCGGGGGATTGAGACCGTACATAGTGGCTTCCGACAGAGCGCGCCATTGTACCGGGGCTGCTTGCGGCTGGCCGACGCGACGGATTCATGTCTCCAGTGCCGCTGGCCCTTGCCCATCACCGGGGGCTGCGCTCCCACCCGCTCGATGGCAGGCATTGCCCCGGCCCAGCCACGCCAGCGCCGCACACACAGGCGCCGCATCCTGCCGCCCGGCCCGGTAAAATCGCCCGATGGCCAAGCTCTATTTCTACTATTCGGCGATGAATGCCGGCAAGACCACCACCTTGCTGCAATCGGCGCACAATTACCGCGAGCGCGGCATGCGCACGCTGATCCTCACGCCCAAACTCGATCACCGCGCCGGCAGCGGCGTGGTCGCCTCGCGCATCGGCCTGCGCGCGGACGGGCGTATCTTCGAGCGCGGCACCGAATTGCAACAACTAGTCGAACGCGACATCCACAACGACGGCGCGTTGCACTGCGTGCTGGTGGACGAAGCGCAATTCCTCAGCCGCGCCCAGGTCTGGCAGTTGAGCGAGGTGGTCGACCGTCTGCGGATTCCGGTGCTGTGTTACGGCTTGCGTACCGATTTTCGCGGCGAGTTGTTCGAAGGCAGCCAGTTCCTGCTGGCCTGGGCCGACGAGCTGGAAGAGATCAAGACCATCTGCCACAGCGGCAGCAAGGCAACCATGACCGTGCGCGTCGATGTGCACGGGCACGCGGTGCAGGATGGCCCGCAGGTGGAGATCGGCGGCAACGAGCGCTATGTGTCGGTCAGCCGGGCCGAGTTCAAGAAGATCATGCGTGGCGAAGGCCGCATCGATCCGCTGCAGATCGCCTTGCCGCTGCCCGTCGCCTAGCGCCGGGGCTGGTCATGCACCCGCAGCCATCCGCGCTGCCGGTGTGCATCCAGCACAGCAGTGCCCCGGAGCAGCATTCGCGCACATCCTCGTTCGCGCTGCGGTATCGCGCTGGAGAGCGGGGGCTTGCACATCGCAGTTGGCCATTCGACAGCACCAAGCGCGTCACCGTCGCGCTGACGCCAGCCGCTAGAACCTACGTCAGCACACAGTGCGGCACCGCTTCGTCGACAGCCGCGCGCGACCAACGGCCACGCTCTATACGCTTTGCAGGCGCTGCTAAACCCGTGCGGGCATGCGCTCACGCAAGCGTCGCGGACGCCGTCAGACAGGCGTATCGTGGCGTCTGGCAGACAGCGGCGCGGCGCACAACCGGGCGCAACCGCGGTCCTGTAAACTGGCAATCGTCTACTCTTTGGAGGCACTCATGGATCCACTGCCTCCCGCATTACGCGCCGATATCGCACGTGTTGGCCGGCTCTCCTCGGTCGCCGACGTGTTGAGCGTCCTCACCCGCCTGACCGGGATGGGATTTGCCGCCGTCGCCCGCGTCACCGAGACGCGCTGGATCACCTGCCAGGTGCACGATGCGTTGTCCTTTGGCCTGCAGCCCGGCGACGAGCTGCCGCTGGCCACCACGTTCTGCGACAGCGTGCGGGTGAAAGGCAATGCCGTGTGGTTCGGCCATGCGTCGGATGACCCGGTCTATCGCGATCACCCCTCCCCGCGACTCTACGGCTTCGAGAGCTACGTCTCGGTGCCGATCAAGTTCGACGACGGCAGCGTATTCGGCACCTTGTGCGCGCTGGACCCGCAGCCGCGCGTCATGGACGCACCGTTGGTGGAAAAGGTCGAACTGCTCGCACAGTTGCTGGCCGCACAGATCCAGGCCGAGCAACGCGCCGAAGAAAGCGCGCAGGAATCGCGGCGCGCCCGCAGCGAACTGGGTCGCGTTGGCGCCTCGGCGCGCTTGCGCGAAGAATTCATCGGCATTCTCGGGCACGACCTGCGCAACCCGTTGCAGTCCATGCATGCGGTGGTGGATACGCTGTCCATCGACCAACTCAACCATCGCTACGGCAGCTCCATCCGCTCGCTGCAGCGTAGCCTGCGGCGCATGGAAGAACTGATTGATTTCGCCTGCGATTTCGCTCGCGGCATCGAACTCGATTGGTTGCAGCTGGACTATGGCGACGGGAGCGACCTGCTCGATGCACTTTCCCAGGTCGTGGACGAAACCCGCGCCGCCTACCCCAACCAGGTGCTGTCCACGCACGTGGCCATCGACGAGCCCGTGCACGGCGATGCGATCCGGCTGGCGCAGATGTTCGGCAGCCTAATGATCAACGCCGTCGTGCAAGGGCCGCAAAGTTCGCTGATCAAGGCCGTCGCGGTCACCGAACATGGCCGGCTACGCATCGAAGTCTGCAATCTGGATGGGATCGATCCGCGTCGGCTGGATGTGCTGCATGCTTCCACCCATGTGCATACCGGCGGACGTGCGCTACCGGATGTCGATCTGGGCCTGCATATGGCGGCGCAGATCGCAAAGGCCCATCAAGGCGAATTACGCATCATCAGCGGCAAGGACGGCACCTGCTTCCGCGTGGAGCTGGTCTGCACACGTCCGCGCGGACGACTGCACCTGGTCGGCACCTCGGCGCCGGCCTGAGTGCGCGACGCAGCGACGATCGTCCCGCAGACAAGTCCACCAACAGGTAGTGCTCCAGCCGCATGCTGCATGCCGGCCACACGTCCCCTGGCGCCGCACGCGACAGCGCGGGCAACCGGATGCCCGCAACAAGCGTCGCCCGGCCGCCTGGTTCGGCGCTTCTCAGTAGATCTTGCGCTCGCTCGGCGGCGGCGGCGTCCACTGGTACAGCCAGGTTTCGGTGAGCGGCTTGCCGTTGGCGCGCAGGTACAGGCGGATATCGATCTGCTGGGTGCCCTCGTCCGGCGGCACCAGGTCGAACATCGCCCGGTAACCCTTGAGCTCGTGCAGCGGACGCGCCGACACGATTTCAGTGGTGCCACGCGACACCTGCAACACCGCCTCCACCTTGGCCTTTGCATCCTTCGCCAGCGCGGCCAGTTCGCCACCGGCAAAGTCCACCGCAAAGCGCCAGGAGAAATGGCTGCGTTTTTGCCCGACGATGCCGCCGAGGCCGGTTCGGGTGGCCACGCAATGCGCCAACGGTGAGCTGGCCGGCGGCTGCGCGCCCCAATACAGCCGGTAACCCATCAGCAATTCCTGCCCCGGCTGCGGCTTGGATTGCGGGTTCCAGAACGCCACGATGTTGTCGAAGGTCTCGTCGACGGTCGGAATCTCGACCAACTGCACCGAGCCCTTGCCCCAACCACTCTTGGGTTCCACCCACAGGCACGGGCGCTTTTCGTAGAACACGCCATCGTCCTGGTAATGGTCGAAGTTGCGGTCGCGCTGCAGCAGCCCGAAACCGCGCGGGTTCTCGTCGACGAACATGTTGAAACGCAGATGCGGCGGGTTGCATAGCGGGCGCCAGATCCATTCGCCGCCGCCGGTCCACATCGCCAGGCCATCGGTGTCGTGGATTTCCGGACGCCAATCCCAGTCCATCCGGTTATCGTTTTCGCCGACCTGGTACATGCTGGTGCACGGGCCGATACCCAGCCGCTCGATCGCCTTGCGTGGGTACAGCGCGCTGTCGATATCCATCAGCAACACATCGCCATTGGTGATGGCGAAACGGTAGGCGCCGGCAACGCTGGGCGAATCCAGCAAGCCGTACACCACCACCGTGTCCGAATCATCCGCCGGCTGCTCCAGGTAATAGGCGATGAAATCCGGAAACTCTTCCGGCCCGCCAGTACCGGTATCGATGGCCAGCCCACGTGCCGATTGCCCATACTGGCCTTCCTTGCCGACCGCACGGAAATAGCTTGCGCCCAGGAATGCCGAAAAGTCGCGCTCGGTGTCCTTGCGTGTGTTGAGCCGGAAACCGGCAAAGCCCAGGTCCTTTGGCAATTGCTTGCCGCCCAGCCCGCTGCTGCCGTAATCGAAGGCCGCCGGATCGTAGGCCAGTTGTTGCGCCTTGCCATCGACGATGTCGTAGATGTGCACCGGGGTATGGAAATACAGCCCCAGGTGGAAGAACTTCGCCTGGAATTTGCCATTGCCATCGGCCCACAGCGCGTGGTCCTGGCGGTAGCGGATGGACTGGTACTGATCCCAGTTCAGCGCCTCAAGCGGCCCCGGCAGCAGCTGCTTGTGAGTCTTGTAAGGCGCCTTCGCCAGCGCGCGCGCCTGTCCCTTCAACCAGGCATAGTCGAACGGCTGCGGCTGCCCGAGTCGACGCAGACCAACGGCCTTGGCCGCCAGCGCCCACTGCGGCAACGTCGGCAAACCGAGCGCGGCCAATGCGGCAGCAGCATTCTTCAGGAAGTGGCGTCGTTGCATGCGCATCGATCTGGTCAGGGAATGGGCGACATCATAGCCACAGCCCGGCATCGACGTGAATGCGCATCTCAGCCAGGTGCAGGCGGCGCATCGCACGCATTGGCCAGCGCGAGCGCGTTGGCGTTGCTGCAAAGGAACCGCCGCTGCGCTTGTTCCTCATCCGGCCCGGTGTAGCGCAGCAGCGTCCACTGCTCCTGTGCCTGCATGTGCGCACCTGGCGCAAGCTGCCGATACGGCGCGTGCACCTCCATTTCCAGCAATCCCTGTTCCGGATGCTGGGCTGGCGCATCCAGATACAACTCCACCTGGCCTTGCTCGGGATGGATCGCCGACAGCGGTTGATGCGCGAAGCGAATCACCAGGACCTGCCCGCCTGCGAAACCGGCCATCCATCCTGCCGACGGCTGCAGCAATAGCTTGCCGCGCTGGATCAATCCATCTGGGCGCGCATCGGCGCGCAGCGCAAGCAGGCCACGCTCCTGCTGATAACGCGGCGCCACCGTGCCAGGCTCGCGCGGTGGCTGCAGCCGAATATCCGCAGCAGCGGCAACGGGCACAAACACCCGCGTCGTCGCCGCAACCCGCGTATTGAACCAAAGGTCCCAGGCAATTGGCTGCGCGCGGATATTGCGCGCGCTGGCCTGGATGTCGACAGTGTCCGCACGCGCTGCAGAACGTTTGATCTGCTTGCGCAATTGCACCCCGGTCAGCGGGCTGGGCACGCCTTCAAGTTCCACCGCGTCATGACGACGCACGCTGACGCGCGTCTGCGCCAGCGACAGATACGGATCCGGCGGCCACACCGCGGCCGCCGCCTGACGCTCGGCATTGAGCTGCTGATGCAGCCACCACTGACTCTGCGGCCCGACCCATACATCATGACCAAAATAGGGAATATCTCCCGCAGTGGCCGACACCTCGGGGGCAGGCTGTTGCTCCACCGCCGCACCGACCTTCAACACGTTGGGCTGGCCGCGCAGATTGAACGACAGCACGCGCCCGCCAAATGCCGGCGTGACACTCAGCTCTATCGCGCTGGTCTTCAACTGGAGGCGCTCTACGGCAGCCGCATCGCTCGCAGAAGGCGTCACCGCGCCAGTCGACGGCATCGCTACCAGCGCACTTGCACCGATAAGCACCAGGGCAATGACAAGTTGTCGCGAGCTGGACATACAGCGCTTCCATAGGAGGACCTTGCGATTGTGGCCCGCCGCCTGCGTCGACGCCAGAACACCGCTGCTTGCGGCTGTTTGCTGCAACTCCGCTGCAAGCTGCGTGCGACTTCAGGCGATGCCTGCCTGGAGACCTGGCCACGCAGCACGCCGAGCACTTCTCGACGGACTCGAGCAGAAGCGGGTTTCCGTTTGGTCGGAACATGCGCTCGGACATGCATGCAGGATGGAGCGCAGGTCCGATGCCGGCATCGGAGCGAGCGTAACGAACGCGAAGATTCCTGCAGCTGGGTGGCTGCTTTACGGGTGCGGCACAGCGATCGATTCATTCGTCGCGGGCGCCCCGACCGCATGCGTCACAACCAGACAGTGCAAGCCGACAACTGCGTTGCCCAAGGAGAGCCACGTCGATCGTCACAGCATTGCGCAGAGCAGGCGCGCTTAGCACGCCCGCAGTTGCGCCATATGGGGAGTGAGCCGGAGTCGCTTGGTGTGAGTTGGCTTAAACGACGGGACACATCCCGATAGTGCCCGTGCTCAACCACCGCGTCGGCCCGATATCGCGCTTAGCGCTGACAGCTCCCGCACCACACCGTGGCGCGTTGGCCGATCGTCGCGTGCTTCAACACCCGTCCGCACTGTTTGCAGGCCTCGCCCTCGCGCCCATACACAGAGAGTTCCTGCTCGAAATAGCCAGGCGCACCATCCGGGCTGATGAAGTCGCGCAACGTGGTTCCGCCGCGTTGGATCGCATACGCCAGGATGTCTTTCACCGCGTCAGCCAGACGCCGATAGCGCTCCAGCGACACTTTTCCCGCCTCGCGCAACGGACTGATGCCCGCCCGATGCAGGCTTTCGGCAGCGTAGATATTTCCAACCCCGACAACCACGGCCTGATCCATCAAAAAGGTTTTGACTGCAGCCCGCCGCCCCTGTGCCAGTGCGTGGAGATAATCGCCAGTAAATGCGTCCGATAATGGTTCTGGACCAAGCGCAGCAAGCAATTCATGGGGTTGTGTGCCCGATTGCCACAGCAGGCAGCCAAAGCGACGCGGATCGTTGAAACGCAATACGCGCCCGTTCTGCAGACTGATATCCACATGGTCATGCGCCCGCGGCAGCGCATCGCCAGGTAGTACCCGCAGACTTCCGGACATCCCAAGATGCAACAGCGCGCTGCCGCCCGCATCCGTATCGATCAACAGATACTTCGCGCGTCGGCGCACGTTGGTCATGGTGGCACCGGGAAGCAAGCGTTCGATCTGCTCGGGAATAGGCCAACGCAAATCGGGCCGACGCAGGATCACGCCATGGATCCGCTGCCTGACCAGATGCGGCGACAGGCCACGCAACGTCGTTTCGACCTCGGGCAACTCAGGCATCAGCGCATCCAGCAAGCGCCGGCAACGTACCGGCAAGGCAGCTAATGGGGTCGAAACACTCAAATGCAATTAGTGCGACGGTCGGCGCGCCATCGCGGGGCTATTCGTGCGTTGTCTGCCCGATGTAAGCACCACGTCGACTCCACAGCGTGGACTAACGCTGAATGGGTGCACGATTCGTTTCGATATGACGCTGCTGATCTCTCGCAGCGGCGGCCCTTGGCGTTTACGGCTTGCCGTAATCGCTCCTTCGATTGCATGGCGTGGAAGCGGTCCATGGCGTAGCAATGTAATGCTGAGCCACGCCTTTGGTGGGCCAGTACCTGGGACTGCTCATGCATGCCTGCATGAGCCTGCTCGACCAGCCGTTGATCGTGCGGTGATCGGCTCCAGCGACTGCCGCCTGGCGCGCCTGGCACTGGCCAGGCGGTTTGGCGGCCAAGGATAAACCCTCAGTGCCGGTGGCCCGCAGGTTACGGGGAGCGCGTGCTTTGTGTTGCGGGGCATTCGCAGCCGCGGCCATACGGGCGCCTTGGCCCTGGACCGCTACCACGAAGGCGATGTCGGCGCCGACTGGCAAGCGGCGCAGGGTAAGCGGGCGAGGCGGCTGGATGAGCGCGGTGCTGTGGGGTGACTAACTCCCCACCGCCAGGCGATTTGCGGCGGTTATCTCATGTGCTGTGCTGCTGCAGCACCTGGGTCGCCGCCGGCTTTCAGGCGCCCTGAGGCCATCCCCGACTGGGTCTTGTATCAATTTGGGCGCAAAAAAAGAAACCCTCAGTCCTTGCGGACTGAGGGTTTCGGGGTAAAGCCCCTGGCGATGACCTACTCTTGCATGGCTTGAGCCACACTACCATCGGCGCAGCTGCGTTTCACTTCCGAGTTCGGGATGGGATCGGGTGGTTCCACAGCGCTAATTTCACCAGGGAGACGGTTGGAGCGTCGCCAGTTGCTGCTTCCTCAAACGTGAGCACGGGTGTGCAAGCGTTTGCGTATGGAAGCACCTACGGCGCTCAGCCTCGCATAGTTAACTTGTGACGTAGCTTGCATTTGATGATCTACCAACGTTCGTTGGGACCAAGGCAACTTGAGGTTATATGGTCAAGCCGCACGGATCATTAGTATCAGTTAGCTCAATACATTGCTGTACTTACACACCTGACCTATCAACCACGTAGTCTACATGGTTCCTTTAGGGGGCTTGTGCCCCGGGAAGTCTCATCTTGAGGCGCGCTTCCCGCTTAGATGCTTTCAGCGGTTATCGCTTCCGAACATAGCTACCCGGCAATGCCACTGGCGTGACAACCGGAACACCAGAGGTTCGTCCACTCCGGTCCTCTCGTACTAGGAGCAGCCCCTCTCAAACTTCCAACGCCCATGGCAGATAGGGACCGAACTGTCTCACGACGTTCTGAACCCAGCTCGCGTACCACTTTAAATGGCGAACAGCCATACCCTTGGGACCGACTACAGCCCCAGGATGTGATGAGCCGACATCGAGGTGCCAAACACCGCCGTCGATATGAACTCTTGGGCGGTATCAGCCTGTTATCCCCGGAGTACCTTTTATCCGTTGAGCGATGGCCCTTCCATACAGAACCACCGGATCACTAAGACCTACTTTCGTACCTGCTTGATCCGTCGATCTTGCAGTCAAGCACGCTTATGCCTTTGCACACAGTGCGCGATGTCCGACCGCGCTGAGCGTACCTTCGTGCTCCTCCGTTACTCTTTAGGAGGAGACCGCCCCAGTCAAACTACCCACCATACACGGTCCCTGATCCGGATAACGGACCTAGGTTAGAACGTCAAGCACGACAGGGTGGTATTTCAAGGATGGCTCCACTGCAGCTAGCGCCACAGTTTCATAGCCTCCCACCTATCCTACACAGACGAACTCAACGTTCAGTGTAAAGCTATAGTAAAGGTTCACGGGGTCTTTCCGTCTTGCCACGGGAACGCTGCATCTTCACAGCGATTTCAATTTCACTGAGTCTCGGGTGGAGACAGCGCCGCTGTCGTTACGCCATTCGTGCAGGTCGGAACTTACCCGACAAGGAATTTCGCTACCTTAGGACCGTTATAGTTACGGCCGCCGTTTACTGGGGCTTCGATCAAGAGCTTCGCCTTGCGGCTGACCCCATCAATTAACCTTCCAGCACCGGGCAGGCGTCACACCCTATACGTCCACTTTCGTGTTTGCAGAGTGCTGTGTTTTTGATAAACAGTCGCAGCGGCCTGGTTTCTGCGACCCTCTTCAGCTATAGCTCGCACGAGCCACCAAAAAGGGTGCACCTTCTCCCGAAGTTACGGTGCCATGTTGCCTAGTTCCTTCACCCGAGTTCTCTCAAGCGCCTGAGAATTCTCATCCTACCCACCTGTGTCGGTTTACGGTACGGTCTTCGTGAGCTGAAGCTTAGGAGCTTTTCCTGGAAGCGTGGTATCAGTGACTTCGCCAAAAAGGCTCGTCTCGGTGCTCGGTCTTAAAGGATCCCGGATTTGCCAAAGATCCAAACCTACCGCCTTTCCCCGGGACAACCAACGCCCGGTACACCTAACCTTCTCCGTCCCTCCATCGCACTCACGCGAGGTGCAGGAATATTAACCTGCTTCCCATCGACTACGGCTTTCGCCCTCGCCTTAGGGACCGACTAACCCTGCGTCGATTAACGTTGCGCAAGGAAACCTTGGGCTTTCGGCGTGCGGGCTTTTCACCCGCATTATCGTTACTCATGTCAGCATTCGCACTTCCGATACCTCCAGCAGACTTCTCAATCCACCTTCGCAGGCTTACGGAACGCTCCTCTACCGCGCATAAAACAAGTTTTATGCACCCCAAGCTTCGGTTCACTGCTTAGCCCCGTTAAATCTTCCGCGCAGACCGACTCGACCAGTGAGCTATTACGCTTTCTTTAAAGGGTGGCTGCTTCTAAGCCAACCTCCTGGCTGTCTATGCCTTTCCACATCGTTTTCCACTTAGCAGTGAATTTGGGACCTTAGCTGTGGGTCTGGGTTGTTTCCCTTTTCACGACGGACGTTAGCACCCGCCGTGTGTCTCCCATACAGTCCGTCTCGGTATTCGGAGTTTGCAATGGTTTGGTAAGTCGCGATGACCCCCTAGCCATAACAGTGCTCTACCCCCGAGAGGATACATATGAGGCGCTACCTAAATAGCTTTCGAGGAGAACCAGCTATCTCCGGGTTCGATTAGCTTTTCACTCCTAATCACAGCTCATCCCCGTCTTTTGCAACAGACGTGGGTTCGGGCCTCCAGTACCTGTTACGGCACCTTCACCCTGGCCATGACTAGATCACCCGGTTTCGGGTCTACTGCCCGCGACTATGCGCCCTTATCAGACTCGGTTTCCCTTCGCCTCCCCTATACGGTTAAGCTTGCCACGAACAGTAAGTCGCTGACCCATTATACAAAAGGTACGCAGTCACTCTTGCGAGCTCCTACTGCTTGTACGCACACGGTTTCAGGATCTATTTCACTCCCCTCTCCGGGGTTCTTTTCGCCTTTCCCTCACGGTACTGGTTCACTATCGGTCGGTCAGGAGTATTTAGCCTTGGAGGATGGTCCCCCCCTATTCAGACAGGGTTTCACGTGCCCCGCCCTACTCGTCTTCACTGGAGTGGCCCTTTTAAATACAGGGCTATCACCTTCTATGGCCAATCTTTCCAGATTGTTTTTCTAAAGCCATTCCAGCTTAAGGGCTGCTCCCCGTTCGCTCGTCACTACTCAGGGAATCTCGGTTGATTTCTTTTCCTCCGGTTACTTAGATATTTCAGTTCACCGGGTTCGCTTCCAGCAGCTATGAATTCACTGCAGGATACTGCCGAAGCAGTGGGTTTCCCCATTCGGACATTGCCGGATCAAAGCTTGTTGCCAGCTCCCCGACACTTTTCGCAGGCTACCACGTCCTTCATCGCCTCTGACCGCCTAGGCATCCACCGTGTGCGCTTATTCGCTTGACCATATAACCCCAAGTTGCCTCGGGGCCATACGCCGTGTTGTGTGGGGTACAAAGCCACCAACGCGAACATACGACTCAATTATTTAGGGACTCGAAGTCCCCGCCTTAGCCTCAACGACACGTTTAGATAGATATCTCAAACGCTCGCTACGTCACAAGTTATAAAAGAACATGTCTCAGCCTCAACGCTGAGCCATATAAATTCTTAAGTGTGCACTACATTCAGAGTGGTGGGTCTGGGAGGACTCGAACCACCGACCTCACCCTTATCAGGGGTGCGCTCTAACCACCTGAGCTACAGACCCAAAGTCGTTTCACTCAAATGGTGGAGCCTGTCGGGATCGAACCGACGACCCCCTGCTTGCAAAGCAGGTGCTCTCCCAGCTGAGCTAAGGCCCCATGATGGGACTTTCGCATACCGGCCTGTGCCGATACGCATCTCTGAATGCAGGTAATTTGTGAGGACGCCCGACAGGACGATGACGTCATGCTCAAAAGGAGGTGATCCAGCCGCACCTTCCGATACGGCTACCTTGTTACGACTTCACCCCAGTCATCGGCCACACCGTGGCAAGCGCCCTCCCGAAGGTTAAGCTACCTGCTTCTGGTGCAACAAACTCCCATGGTGTGACGGGCGGTGTGTACAAGGCCCGGGAACGTATTCACCGCAGCAATGCTGATCTGCGATTACTAGCGATTCCGACTTCATGGAGTCGAGTTGCAGACTCCAATCCGGACTGAGATAGGGTTTCTGGGATTGGCTTGCCCTCGCGGGTTTGCAGCCCTCTGTCCCTACCATTGTAGTACGTGTGTAGCCCTGGTCGTAAGGGCCATGATGACTTGACGTCATCCCCACCTTCCTCCGGTTTGTCACCGGCGGTCTCCTTAGAGTTCCCACCATTACGTGCTGGCAACTAAGGACAAGGGTTGCGCTCGTTGCGGGACTTAACCCAACATCTCACGACACGAGCTGACGACAGCCATGCAGCACCTGTCTCACGGTTCCCGAAGGCACCAATCCATCTCTGGAAAGTTCCGTGGATGTCAAGACCAGGTAAGGTTCTTCGCGTTGCATCGAATTAAACCACATACTCCACCGCTTGTGCGGGCCCCCGTCAATTCCTTTGAGTTTCAGTCTTGCGACCGTACTCCCCAGGCGGCGAACTTAACGCGTTAGCTTCGATACTGCGTGCCAAATTGCACCCAACATCCAGTTCGCATCGTTTAGGGCGTGGACTACCAGGGTATCTAATCCTGTTTGCTCCCCACGCTTTCGTGCCTCAGTGTCAGTGTTGGTCCAGGTAGCCGCCTTCGCCACGGATGTTCCTCCCGATCTCTACGCATTTCACTGCTACACCGGGAATTCCGCTACCCTCTACCACACTCTAGTGACCCAGTATCCACTGCAATTCCCAGGTTGAGCCCAGGGCTTTCACAACAGACTTAAACCACCACCTACGCACGCTTTACGCCCAGTAATTCCGAGTAACGCTTGCACCCTTCGTATTACCGCGGCTGCTGGCACGAAGTTAGCCGGTGCTTATTCTTTGGGTACCGTCAGAACAATCGGGTATTAACCGACTGCTTTTCTTTCCCAACAAAAGGGCTTTACAACCCGAAGGCCTTCTTCACCCACGCGGCATGGCTGGATCAGGCTTGCGCCCATTGTCCAATATTCCCCACTGCTGCCTCCCGTAGGAGTCTGGACCGTGTCTCAGTTCCAGTGTGGCTGATCATCCTCTCAGACCAGCTACGGATCGTCGCCTTGGTGGGCCTTTACCCCGCCAACTAGCTAATCCGACATCGGCTCATTCAACCGCGCGAAGCCCGAAGGTCCTCCGCTTTCACCCGTAGGTCGTATGCGGTATTAGCGTAAGTTTCCCTACGTTATCCCCCACGAAAGAGTAGATTCCGATGTATTCCTCACCCGTCCGCCACTCGCCACCCATAAGAGCAAGCTCTTACTGTGCTGCCGTTCGACTTGCATGTGTTAGGCCTGCCGCCAGCGTTCACTCTGAGCCAGGATCAAACTCTTCACTTAAAATTACATGCCCGAAGGCAAATACTTTAGCTGCAGAAGTCCAACCACTGGCAACTTATCGCTTGCAAAGCAATTAATATGTTGCTTGATTAAACGTCTGCAAGATGGACAATCATCCTTCCTGCAGGCGTCCGCACAAATTACCTGCGCACACTGTCAAAGAACTTGGGGAGTGGCCTCAGCGCCGTTCCCGTCAGCTTCGTCGTTTCCGTCGAAGCGAGCCGCCCATTATAGCGGACTTTTTCTTGCCGTCAACACCTCATTTCGAGGTGGCTGACGCTGCTTCGCTTCGACCCAAAGGTTTTCTGCGAAGCGAGCCGGCCATATTAGCAGGCTTTTCATCCTCGTCAACCCCTCGTGAAGAGGAAGTTGCCGCCGCTGCACTTCAATCTGCCGAAGCGTCTTTCCGTATAGCGAGCCGCCCATCATAGCCGGCTTTTTCGTTTCGTCAACACCTTGTGATGTTTCCGATTCGCCTCGTTCTTAGTGCGATGCTTCGAGAAGCGCCGCCGTCCTGAGCGAGGCCGCGCAGTTTATCGAGACCACGCAGAAGTGCAAGCACTTTTTGACACTGGCATGACATCGACTCCGATCCACGCAGATACCGCGCGCGATTGCGCACTCCAGCCGCATCCCCCACGCACGCGGGCTGCAAGCTCACTGATCGACACCCAAAGGCGTAACGCTGCGGTATCGATCGCGGGTTGGCTCGATGAAAATGCATGTACCAGACACAGAGCGCCCTCATGCCCGCTTCCCGCAATCTGCTTCGCGATCTCTCCCTGCCTGCAATTGCTGCCGGTTTTGTCACCGTGCTGGTGGGGTTCGCCAGTTCTGCGGTGATCGTGTTCGAGGCGGCACGCCACCTGGGCGCCGACCAGGCGCAGATGGCGTCGTGGATGTGGGCGCTGGGCATCGGCATGGGGGTGACGTGTATCGGCTTGTCGCTGCGCTACCGCGTGCCGGTGGTCACGGCCTGGTCCACGCCGGGCGCGGCGATGCTGATCGGCAGTGCGGCCGGAGTGCCGTTAGGCGAGGCGGTCGGTGCGTTCGTGGTGGCCGCGGTATTGGGGATGGTGGCCGGGTTTTCGGGATTATTCGAACGGGCGATCCGGCGGATTCCGATTTCGCTTGCTTCCGGGATGCTGGCCGGCGTGCTGTTGCGCTTCGGCCTGGACCTCTTTGTGGCGATGCAGAGCCAGGTGCTGCTGGCGCTGGCGATGTTGGCGACCTATCTGGGCGGGCGGCGCTGGTTTGCGCGCTATGCGGTGATTGCGACCTTGTTGGTGGGTATTGCGATCGCTGCCGGCGGGGGGCTCCTGCGGTTGCAGGCCGTGCAGCTGCAACTGGCCCATCCGGTGCTGGTGATGCCGTCGCTATCGTGGGCGGCGCTGTTCGGCCTGGCGATTCCATTGTTCGTGGTGACCATGGCCTCGCAAAACGTGCCGGGCGTGGCGGTGATCCGGGCGTCCGGCTATGCAGTGCCGATCTCACCGACGGTCGGCTGGATCGGTGCGGTCAATACGGTGCTGGCGCCGTTCGGCGGCTTTGCGTTGAATCTGGCGGCGATTACTGCGGCGATCTGCATGGGTCGCGAAGCGCATGAAGATCCGGCGCGGCGCTACACCGCTGCGGTCAGCGCGGGTGTGTTCTACGTGGTGGTCGGGTTGTTCGGTGCGACCGTGGCCGCGGTGTTCGCGGCCTTCCCGCGTGAACTGGTGATGGCCATTGCCGGGATCGCGCTGCTAGGTACGATCGGCAATAGCCTGGCGGCGGCATTGCGCGAGGACAGCGAACACGAAGCGGCGTTGATCACCTTCCTGGTCACCGCCTCCGGGCTGACGCTGGGCGGGATCGGCGCGGCGTTCTGGGGCCTGGTGGCCGGAACGGTCACATTGCTGGCCTTGCGGACGACAGCAGCGCCCTAGCACGCCTGCACGCGGATGGAGCAAGCGGTGCGGCAGGCGCATGGGCTGGCCGCATGCCGGTGATCGCAGCGTTCTTACTCCGGGTCGCGCAACTGCAGCAGCCAGTGCGCAGTGACGCCGCTGGGGCTGGGCAAGGGTTCGAGATGGAACTGGCGATACACCGGTGCACCATCGCGGGTGCGCAGCGGCAAGGTGACGTAGGCGGCGCGCCCCAGGCGCAGCGCCTCTTCGAGCAGTTCGACCTTGCTGCGGGCGGCATCGTCGGCCAGCAGGGCGAGGATGTCGCAACCGATCAAGTCGGCCACTTCGGTCTGGCTGAGTTCGGCGAACGCCGGGTTGACGAACATCAGCCGGTGCGCAGCGGTGTTGGCGCCACGCTCGATGATGGCCACTCCGTCGCGCAGCCGTGACAGCGAGGCTTCGAGCAGGGTGAAATCCTGCTGGAAGCGCTTGCGTTCCATCAGTTCGATCAGCACGCGCAGGCTGCGCGCCGATTCCAGATGCAGCGCCGACCAGCGCCGTGCGCGACCGCGCACGGTCTGCTGCCACAGATCGAAACTCTTGCGTGGCGACAGCCGCGAATTGGGGATGTCCTGCAGCTTGGCCAGCTGCGGGTTGCCGGCCCATTTGACTTGCTGCACCTGCTCGCGGCGCGTCCACAACAGGGCGCTGCGCGATTGCGGCATCAGCGGCACGAAGATGAAACCGGCTGCCAGCGGCGCGAGGTCGGCCAGCTCGGGAAACACCTCGCCGATGGCGTCCACATGCAGGGCGCCGACCGCATCCTCGCGCAGGGCGTCGTGGTGCTCGGATTCGATGTGTTCGCGGATGCGGCGCAACGCCTCTGCATCCGGCACGCTGCCATGACGGCTGATTTCGTTGCCGTGGAAGATTGCCACGCCATCGGCATCGACCACGTCCATCAGGTCCGGGGCCATGTCGGCGAGCATGTCGACGGTCAGGTGCTCGGCGTCGTTGAAGTCGGTGATCAGTTTTTCGCGGATGGTGAGCAGCACCGACTCCAGCCGCGCCCGCCCCACTGCCTGCAGCGCGCCGATGCGCCCGGCCAGCGCGCGGGTGACCGCATCGGTGGCATCGCGCATGGCATGGCTGGTGAAGTGCGGGCTGTAGTGGTGACAGGAAATCAGCCCCCATAGCGCATCGTTGACCACGATCGAGGACACCAGGGTGGCGCTGACGCCCATGTTGGCCAGGTATTCCAGATGCACCGGCGAGACGCTGCGCAGGCTGACATCGCTCAGATCCACCGGCGTGCCCAGGCGCGGATGCAAGGTGGGCTGAATCGGCGACGGCTGGTAGCGCACATCGGCGATCTGGCGTACGCGGTTGCGCAGGTACAGCGCGCGTGCCTGCGCGGGGATGTCGCTGGCCGGGTAATGCAGGCCCAGATAGGCCTCCAGTTCGGGCTGGCGCGCTTCGGCGATGACATCGCCATTCCACTCTTCGTCGAAGCGATACACCATCACCCGGTCGAAGCCGATCATGCTGCGCAGGCCCTTGGCCGCGCGCACGGCCGCTTCGTCGATGCCCGCATCGCGCTCGATGCTGCGCAACAGCGGCAGCGCTTCGCGCAGGGTGACATCCATCAGGCGCGCGTCGCGCGGCTCGATTTCGATCAGCCACTGCTCCGGATACAGATGCCAGGCGGCGACCCAGGGATGATCGGTCGGCGCGCTGCGCTGCGGGAAGCGCACATCGGCGTGCAGCAGGTGCTGCGGTTGATCGTCTACTGCAAATGGTTGCGCGTCGGGCAGTTCCAGCACCTGGGTGTACGGCATGCCCAGCAAGGCATCCATCGGCACGCCGAGCAGGTCGGCGGCGGTGCTGCTGGCCTGCACGATGCGGCCATCGGCCGGTTCGATCACCAGCAACACGCCGTAGGGCTGGATCAGGCCGGGAATATGGATCGGTTCCCGCGCGCAGACATCCATATCCAGAGGTTGAGTGGGCTGATTCACGGCTGTGGCTCCGCTGCGAGGCAAGCATGGAAGTGGGCGAACATGGCCTGCGCGCCGTCGATGGCGGCGTCGCGTGCGGATGGGGTGGCCAGGCGTCGGTCCAGCGCTGCCTGGAAGCGGCGCCAGCCGGCCGGGTCGTCGTCGGCCATCTCGAAATAGCGCAGGGCGCCGGCCAGCGCGGGCTGCTGTTTGCGCAAGCTGCGAGCGATCACCCGTCCACCGAGCTGCGAGCCTTCGATGACGTACAACATGCCCCAGCGCGCGGCATCCTCGGCACTGGCGGGCAGTGCGACCGGCAGATCCGGTTGCTGGCCAAGCGCGTGCAGGTCATCGCGCAGTGCCGGCACGCGACGGCGGTACTGCCAGCCGTTGCCGACCAGGGTGGTCAGCCAGTTGCCGTACTGTGTTTCGAAGCCGGCCAGCAAGGCGTGGTGGCGGCGCAGGATCTGCGCATAGGCCGCCGAATCGACCTGCCCCTGCGCTAACGCCTGCATCAGCGGCACCGCTTCGACCAGGCGATGGGCATCCTGGGTGGCATGGCGCAGCGCGAGCGCAGCCGATGGCGGAACTGCCAGGACGTCGGAAACCATAGGGGCTCAAGGCGGTGCCGCGGCACGAAGGACACCAGCCTAGCAGTGCCTGCGCAAATCGGAAAAAGCAGACGCGAGCGCAAGCTGAATAGGTTGGCTTCACGGCTGCGCCGCGGGTGCGGTGCCGGCGCCGCGCGCCGCCCGTTTCCAGGCCATGCCCCAGCCTGCGGCCAGCAGCACAGCGGCCAGCAACCACGGCGCGCCCGGCAGATGCAGCGGCGCACCGCTGCCGATGAACCAGGCGAAGACATTGGCGAACAGCAATGGGCCGGCGATGCCGGCCAGGCTGACCAGACCGGTGAGCGCGCCCTGCACGCGACCTTGCGCGTCGGCGCCGACCTCACGGGTGATCAGGGCCTGCGCGGACGGGGCGGCGATGGCCCACAACGCACTGATCGGCACACCGACCAGGAAGGCAGTGCCGCTGTCGGCCAGCCCATAGATGATGAAGCCGATCACCCCGCAGCCCAGCCCCAGCAACAACGCGCGGCGTTCGCCGAGCCGGCGCACCAGGCGGCCGACCAGCAACGCGTTGACGATGATGTTGCAGACACCGACACCGGCCAGTACCCAGCTCACTTCGCGCGGGCCCCAGTGGTACTGGTAGCCGGCGAACAGTACGAAAGTGCTGGGATAGACGTAGTGCGCCAGGTTGGCCAGGAACACCACCGACGCCAGGCCGAACACCTGTGGGTAGCGGCGCAGCAGTTTGAGCGCGCCCAGCGGATTGGCGTGCGACCAGTCCAGCCGCGCGGTGCGGCGTTCGGCGGGCAGCGATTCGGGCAGCACGAACCAGCCATACAGCACGTTCAACAGGGCAAGCCCGGCGGCAAACCAGAACGGCCAACGCAACCCGATGCTGCCCAGCCAACCGCCGATCAACGGGCCGGCAACAAAGCCGATGCCGAAGGCAGCACCAAGCATCCCGAATGCGCCGGCGCGTTTGTCCGGTGGGGTGACATCGGCGATGTAGGCATTGGCGGTGGAGAAGCTGGCCGAGCACACGCCGGAGATGATCCGCGCCAGCAGCAGCATCGGCAGGCTGTGGGCGATCGCCATCAGGACGAAGTCCAGGCCCAGGCCCAGGCACGAGAGCAGGATCACCGGGCGGCGACCGAAGCGGTCGGAGAGCGCGCCCTGCAACGGCGAGCAGACGAACTGGATGGCAGCGAACAGGAAGCCGAACCAGCCGATCCAGCCGGCAGCCACCACGTAGTCGCCACCGGTGAAGTGGCGCACCAGATCCGGAAGTACCGGAATGATCACCCCGAAGGACAGCACGTCGATCAGGACGGTGATGAAGATGAAGATCAGCGCGGCGCGGCGGCGCCCCGGGACGGGAGCGGAATCGGGAGAGAGGGACATCGCGCGGCCCGGGGTGATGAGGCCGGCAGTGTAGCGGCACAGGGAGGGCAGCTACCGGCGGTGCATTGGTTGCGCTGCGTGGCCCCGCGCAGCCTGGCCTCTGGTTCGCAGTGCCTGGCATGGCTGCCGGCCCTCATCCGCCCTTCGGGCACCTTCTCCCGCAGGCGGGAGAAGGCAGCGCGGTGGCGTGGCTGGCGTGGGTGGCGTGGCTGGTGCCGGCGATCGGTTACTCGACGCTGATGGTCTGGGTCAGGGTGTGGCTGGCGCCGGGAGCCAGTTCGATGACGTCCGGGCCGGCGTTGGCCGCTTCCAGGCAGACATAGTCGCGCCAGCCCTCGCCCACGTCGGCCATCTTCTTGCCGGCCTCTTCGCCCGGGTTCCAGGCCACCAGCGAGCGGCTGCCTTCGGTGGCGATGACGATGCGGCGGCCGAGCACCGGGTCGGTGAGCGTGTAGCGGCCACCGGCGTCGATGTAGATGCGGTCGCTACGGCCAGGATCGCGTGGGTCGCGCAGGCTCCAGTCGCCTTGCTGGCGGTGGGCGGTGGCGTAGTTCTCGTATTTATCCAGATAGTCCAGGCCGTCCAGGCCCTGCACGCTGACCTTGAGCGCGTCGCCGACGCGGAAGTAGTTATGCAGCGCCTGGGTGAAGCGCACCGGAGCGGCACTGGTGTTTTCGGTGATCAGGCGTTGCTCCAGCGTGCGGCCGATGCGCAGCGTCATGCGCAGGCGCAGCGCCAGGTCGTCGAAACGCGGCGGAGTGAGCGTGAGTACCACGGTGCCGTCGTCTTCGCGGCGGCTTTCGGTGAGTTGCCAGGCCACCGTGCGCACGAAGCCGTGGGCGGGGACGTCGCCGGTCTGGTCCTGGCGGCCGAAATACGGCCAGCACACCGGCGCGCCGCCGCGGATCGGGGTGGGCGGCTGCTTGGCGATGGGCGAGAGCCACATCACGTCCTGTCCGCCCTTGGGCACGAACGAGAGCAGCTGGCCACCGAACAGGCTGATGGCGGCGGTGGAGAACGGCGTTTCGATCAGCAGCGACGGAAACCCGTGGAAATCGCCTGTGGTCAGGCCGGTGGTGTCGGACATGGGGGATGCCTTGTGGACGCTGGGGGATTGGGCGAAGGCCGGGTATGCGGCCGGCAGCTTGAACGCGGTGGCGCGGATGGCGGCGGCGCCGGCCACCGGCGGGGCGGCGCGCAGCGCGGTGAGGATGCGTTGGCCGGGGCGGCCGTCGGCCGGTTGCAGGCCCAGGCGGGTCTGCTCGACCTGGATGGCGCGGCGAGTGGCGCTGCCGACCATGCCGTCGGCCTCGCCGATCGGGTAGCCACGGGCGAGCAGCAACTGCTGCAGCTCGCGCCGTTCGGGCCGGCCCAGGCCGGGGTCGTCGGTAGGCCAGGCCGCGATCAGGCCGGGGCCGCCACTTAGGCGGTCGGCGAGCAGGGCAATGGACAGCGCGTAACTTTCGGCGGCGTTGTAGGCGTAGATCGCGTCGTAATTGCGGAACACCAGGAACGCCGGGCCGGTGGCACCGGCCGGCAGCAGCAAGGCGGCCGGCGTTTCTGCCGGCAGTCCGGTCGGTGCCAGCGGTTTGCCGTCGGTGCCGAGCAGGCCGGCGCGTTGCCAGGCCTGTAGCGGTTGGCGGCGGGTGCGCCCGGCCTTGCTGGCGTCGAAGCCGCGCGGCAGGGTGACTTCCATGCCCCACGGACGGGCACGTTCCCAGCCGGCCTTGACCAGATAGTTGGCGGTGGAGGCCAGTGCATCGGGGATGCTGGTCACCAGATCGCGGCGGCCGTCGCCGTCGCCATCCACGGCGATGCGGGCGTAGGTCGAAGGCATGAACTGGGTTTGCCCGAACGCGCCGGCCCAGGAGCCGGTGAGTCCGTCCGCGGACAGATCGCCTTGCTGCAGCAGGCTGAGCAAGGCGAGCAATTCGCCGCGAAAGAACGGCTGGCGGCGGCCGGCGCACGACAGCGTGGCCAGCGACACCAGCAGCGGGCGCTTGCCGGTGACGCGGCCGTAATCGCTCTCCACGCCCCACACCGCCACGATGGTGGCCGGGTCCACGCCGGTTTGTTCGGACAGGCGGCCGAGCAGTTCGCGGTGGGTGACCAGCATGGCCTGGCCATCGGTGACGCGCTGGCTGTCGACCAGGCTGGCCAGGTAATCCCAGATGGGCGTGGTGAATTCGGGCTGCGCGTCCAGCAGTGGCAGGACGCTGGGATCGGGCGCCAGCCCGGCGGTGAAGCGCTGAAAGCTGGCAGCGTCCACGCCCTTGGCAGCGGCCTGGGTCTGCAGGCCGGCCAGGCAACGGTCGAAGGCCGGATCGGCACAGGCTGCCAGCGGCAGCAGCCCCAACACGAGCGGCAATGCGCGCCGGGACAGCGTCATGGCGCGATGGCCGGCGGGTGGGCAGAGGTCATGCAGTGGGATGCTCCTGCGCGGCAAGTCGAGCCGCCGAGCATAGCCAACCTGGATGGTGGCAGGCGTGCAGGATGGCGATAGGTGAGGCGTTCCGGGGTGGTCGGCGGCTCGATGCGAGCGATGGTGCCGCCGGCCCGACTGGCTCAGCTGCCCTCACCGGTAATTCCGGTCAACATCGACAGGGTCGGCGCGGAGGGGGCGTTTTCGGTCACTCGGCGGGTGCGCGCGTGGCGCGGCGCGTCGTGGCGCGGGCCGAAGCGAATCAGTGCGGTCGCCACGCACGCCGGCAGCACGACCGCGAACACGACCGCCGCCAGAATCGCCCATTGCCAGAGATTGAAGGTTGCCATGATCCAAGTCCCCCGCGGCGGAGTTCGCCTGCGCGGCAAGCTTCGGCGATCGGCTGCGAACGCGGCGTCGACAAATGGCGGGTCTGGATGCCGTTCGTCGGGCTGAACCGGGCTTCAGGGCTGCGCGTTGGGATGCGGACGAGTCGGTTGGCTGCGCGGGTGTGAAGACGTGGTTGGGGTTGCTTGGGCTGCGGTAGCGACTGGCCCGGGTCGTGCTCAGCGCGCGTCGAGGTAGTACCAGTGGCCGGCTTCGCGCACGAAACGGCTGTGTTCGGTCATGCGCACCGCGCTGCCGCCACCGATGCGATAGCGCGCCAGGAAGACCACCTCGGCCGTCTCGGGGCCGGTCTCGAGGGTGCGCTGCACAGTCAGGCCAAGCCAGGTGGTGCGCCCGCCTTCGTCCAGCGACAGCGCGGCCGGGCGCGTGGACGGGTGCCAGCTGGCCAGCAGGTACGCAGCATCGCGGCGCACGTAGGCGCTGTAGCGGGCGCGCATCAGGGTCTCAGCGTCAGGCGCGGCGGCGCCGGCGTGGTAAGGGCCACAGCACTGCGCGTAGTTGGCGGGGCGGCCGCAGGGACAGGGGTCGGTGGGTGTGGAGGTTGGCATGCGGGGATTGTGGGGGATGGGATTGGGGATTGGGGCGTTGTTTAGCAGCCTCTTATCGAACAACACGAGGCTTCGCCCCCTACCCTCACCCATCTCCCGCACGGAGAGGGGCTTTGGATGCCGTGACCTGATGTTGCACGGTCTCCATTGGGTATGCGTGGGTGACACGGGGCAGGCATCGGCTCGCTACTGCTGATGCTGATACTGCAACTGCCGACGCGGCTACACCTGCCGCGATTCCGTTGGCTTTTACTGCGGCGCGCGACCTCGGTGCACTCGCTATGCTGTGGCCCCTATTGTGCGGAGCGTGGCCTTGCTGGAATTGATTCCCACCGAATTGCCGTGGCTGCTGTGCATTGCCTTCGTGGCCGGGTTGGTGGATGCGGCGGTCGGTGGTGGCGGATTGATCCAGCTGCCTGGCCTGTTTGCGACACTGCCGCAGCAGGCGCCATCGCTGATTCTGGGCACCAACAAGTTCAGCGCAATGTTCGGCACCGCTGCGTCGGCGTGGCGATACGCGCGCACGGTGCGCTTTCCGTGGCGGCCGGTGCTGTATGCCACCGCGGCGGCGTTTACGTTTTCGTTCCTGGGCGCGACCGCCGTCAGCCTGATGCCCAGGCAGGCGGTGCGGCCGCTGATTCTGGTGCTGCTGATCGCGATGCTGATCTACACGCTGATCAAGAAGGACTTCGGCGCGCTGCATCGGCCACGTCGGATCGGCCGGCGCGAACTGGCCACCGCGTTGGCGATGGGAGCGGCGATCGGCTTCTACGACGGGTTCTTCGGCCCGGGGACGGGCAGCTTTCTGATCTTCCTGTTCATTCGCTTTTTCGGGCTGGATTTCCTGCGCGCCTCGGCGGCGGCAAAAGTCGTCAACCTGGCCACCAACCTTGCGGCGTTGTCGTTCTTCTTGCCCAGTGGACAGGTGATGCTGGCGATCGGCCTGCCGATGGCGGCGGCAAACGTGGCCGGCGCGGTGGCCGGCACAAGGATGGCGTTACGCGGCGGCACGCCATTGATCCGCAAATTGTTCCTGGTGCTGGTGATCGTGCTGATCGGCAAGATGGGCTGGGATCTGCTGCAGCAGTAATCGCAACGTGCTGGCGATGCGAGATGCTCGATGGGTGACGCCACCGCGCAGATGGCGTCGCCCGTGCCCGATGGTCAGCGCTTGCCGCGCGACTGCGCCGTGCCTGGCTTGGCGCCGCGCGTTTTGGCCGGTGAAGCAGTCGTCGCCGCGCGCTTGGAGCTTGTCTTGCCGGCACCGCGTACTGGCTGCCCGGTCGATGCAGCTGTTGCACGTGGCTTGGCTGCGGCAGTTTTCACCGCCGCAGAGGCGGTGGCGCCCTTCCCGGATGTGGCGCTGGATGCGTTTGTGGCCGCAATCGGCTTGCCCGGTGTTTTCGAAGACCGAGTGGTCTTGCCGACGCTGGACCTGGATGCAGCTGCCGAAGGCACCGCCGACGCACCCGATGCGCGTTTGTCGGATGCCGCCTTGCTAGCCAAAGCTGGAGTGCGCAAAGTCGATTTCTTGGTCTGCATTGCTTGCGACTGTGCCGCAGCGCGCGTGGAAGATGCGGTCTTGGCGGTCTTGGCGTTCCTGTTCTGCTTGTTCGCCGTCGCGACTGCCGGCGTGCGCTGACCGGTCTGCGTTTCCGGCGCCGCGGACAAGGTCTCATCGGTGGCAGGCGATGCCGTGGGCACTGCGGCGCCGTCAATTGCCATGCCATCTGCGCTGACAGCGCCCTGCACTCCTGCAGGCTCGCCCGCAGCCTCGATCGACGGCGCAGCATCAACGGCATCGGCAACTGCCGGCTCATCGCCACGCGCGCGCTCGGGCAGCTTCAATCGCTGTGCCTGCTCGTCGTATTCGATCAGCAACACGCCGGAGTTGTGGCGGCCGCTGATTTCGACAAAGCACGCGCCGCCGATGAAGGGCTCCAAGGTCATCACCGACTTCAACGGCGTGGCCACCACCATCTGGAAGCCGAAGTTCTCGAAGATATTCATCGCAAGCGCAGTGAATTCGTTGTCGGCCTTGTCGAAGGCTTCATCCAGCACCACCGCGCAGTAGCGCGGCAGTTCGCCGTCTTCGCCGCCGAGCTGGTAACGCAACGCGGCCGCCAGGCAGGTGGTTGCCAGCTTCTGGCGCTGACCGCCGGATTTGCCGGCGCCGCTGCGGTAGATCTCCACCTGCGCACGGGTCTGGGCGTCCAGCTCCACACCGATGAACTCCACATGCAGGCGCACGTCCAGCACCTGCTCGCGCCAGCGGCGTGCCTCCGGTTCCTGCGCGCCCAGGCGCGCCACCAGCGCGCGCAAGGTGGAAAACTGCGCTTCGGCCAGGGCCCGGTCTTCGGTCTGTTGATGCGACAGCACTGCGCGCAACTGCTGCTGGAATTCCTGCACTTCGGCCAGGCGGCGGTCGCCGACCTCGATGGTCAGGATGGTGTCGCGGTTGAACGGCACCTGCTCCAGGCTGGCGTTGACCTCGTCCATGCGCTGCTTGATGCCCTTGTGGGCCTCGGCGGTGTGGCGCTGCAAGGCCAGCAGGTTGTTCTTGCTCTGGGTCTGCAACAAATCGAAGAAACGATGCTCGTGCCGCGGCAGGCCATCGCTTTCCAGCCGGTCCAGGCGCGCGAGGAAATCGTCGGCGCTGGCAAGGCTCACGGTGAAATCGCCGCTGTCTTCGGGCCACTGCTGGCAATACTTGCGGAAGCATTCCAGCAACTGCGCGCTGAGCCGGCTGTCGCGGCCCTGGCTGTCGGCCAGCTGCTCGGCCAGGCCACGTTCGACCACGCGAAAATGCGCTTCCAGATTGTCCAGCGACAGCGGCGTCAAGGCGGCGAGCCGTTCCCGCAGGCCCTGCAACTGGGTGGGCGTGAGCGTAGCGCTGCCGGCGCGGCCCGCACATGCGGCATGCTGCTGTTCGAGCCGCACGCGCTCGCGCGCCAGTTGCGCGCGCTCCAGCCGCACATCTTCATAAGTGCGCTTGGCCTGGTCGCGCAAGGTGCGTGCGGTGTCGATGGCCTGGCCGAGCGCGCGCAGGCCACTGTTGCCTTCGCGCAGCTGCACTAACTGTTCATCGATATCGCTCAGGCGCTGCAGCTTGGGACCGACGTCGATCTCGTCCCAGTCGCGCTCCACCAGGGTGTGGGCAGCCAGTTGGCGCTCCTGGTCCTGCTCACGCTGCTTGCGCAGCGCTGCGACATCGGCATCGCAGCTGGCGATGCGCTGGGCCAGCGCCTGCGCTTCGCGCTCGAACACCTTGAGCTTGTCGCGGTTGTCGTGACCGAGCAGCCAACGCTTGCGGTCGTTGACGGCGTGGCGGTCGTCCTTTTCGTAACGATCGCCCGGGTGCTTGACCTGGCCCTCGCGGGTGATCGCGCGGTCGGCGTTGCGCAGTGCGGCGGCGTTGTCCACGCAGGCGTAGTCGAAACGGCGGGTGAGCTCGTTGCGCAACCATTCGGTAAAGGCGTGCTCGCGCAATTGCAGCTTGCCGGGCAGCGCGCCGGGATCGACCCGCCGCGAGTGCAGCTCGTCGTTACGGCGCACACGGAAGTACACCAGGCGCGTACCGATATGGGTGCGGTTGACCCATTCACTGACCTGCGCGTAATGCCGCTCGTCCACCAGCAGCGACTGCGCGAAGCCGTGCAGCACACGCTCGATGGCGCCGCGCCAGGCCGATTGGTCTTCGCGCACCTGCACCAGCTCGCCCACGAACGGCAGCGCAGCCTCGGCAATGCCGGTGTCTTCGCACAAGCGCGCGCGCAGCGTCTGCATCGGTGCGGGCATGCTCGATGGCGCGCGCTTCAGCGCATCCAGTTCGGCGCGGATCTCGGCAAAGCGGCGTTCGTCGTCGCGCCGCGCGCCCATGCGCTCGGCGATCGCCTCGTCCAGCGCGCTGGCGTCGTGCTTGCCGTTATCCAGCACGGTTTGCGCATGCGCGACCTGTGCGGCAAAGCCGCTGGCGCCGGCCGCCAGGGCGGTACCGAGCTGGCGGCAGGCCTGTTCGATCTGCGCACGGCGACGCAGGCGTTCGTCGCGCTCGCGCTCCACACGCGCACGCTCGCGTTCCAGTTCCTCGATCTGCTCGCCACCGGCAGCACGCTGCTCGCGCTCCAAGCCAACCAGTTTTTGTTCGTGGTTATCCAGCGATTCGCGGCGCTGGCCTTCTTCGCCGGCCAGTCCACGGTCCTGGTTATCGAGCTCCTGCAAGCGCTCATCCAGCAGGGCCAGCCGCTGCTGCTCGCGGTAGCTGTCCACGCCCAACTGCAGCTCGCGCAACTCGCCAACGCTGTGGCGCAACGCCATCAGCGCCGCATGGTGCTCGCGCGCGGGGGTCAGCGTTTCCACCTGGCGCCGCGCGGTGACCACCGCATGGTGGGCGCCATCGAGTTCGGCAAAATCCTCCACCAGCCGATCGGCCGCTTCGAAAGTGCGCGGCTCATCCAGCATGAAGCCGCGCAGGAACGCATTGAGATCGCCCAGGTTCTTGGCCGACTGGGTCTTGTGCAGCAGCCGCAGCGCCATCTCGTTGCCGATGCCCAGCGCATGCCGGAAGCGTTCGGCATAGCCGGCGAAGCCGTCGAAATGCGCCACTTCCTCACCCAATCGCGCCTTGAGCTTGCGCAGGTCCAGATCGAAGCCATCCAGCTCGGTCGCCACGTCGAAACGGCGTGGCGCGACCATGTAGTGCCGCCGCACATCGGCTGCCGCGTTACCGCTGCCGGCGATCCAGAACAAGCGGATCAGGCTCACCGCCTCGCCGTGCGCATTTGCGTATTCCAGCACCAGCGCGGTCCAGGTCGCGCCCTTGCGCAGGTATTGGGTGGCGATTTCGCCGGACGCGCTGTCCTGCTGATCGGCCCACGCACCGCGTACATACGACACCAGACTCCGATCGCGCCCGCTGCGCTCGGCTTCGCGCGCGGCGGCGTTGAAGTCGACGATGCTCGGCGGCGTCAGCAGTGCCGACATCGCATCCAGCAAGGTGGACTTGCCCGAACCCGAACGCCCAACGAACAGGAAGCCCTTTTCCGCAATCGGCACTTCGGTCAGCCCGTTGAAGGTGCCCCAGTTGTGCACCTGCAAGCGGCGCATGCGGAACTGCTGCGCACGTTGCTCGGCAAGCGTCTCGGCAAACAAGGAAGCACCCGGCGACGCCGGCGACAGGTTGGACTGGGAATTCATTGCTCACTCACCAAAACAGAACGACAGAGACGCCAAGGACAGACCATTACGAACGGTGAAGCTTTCTTTGGGGTGCGGTGATGCGGTGATGCGGTGATGCGGTGATGCGGTGATGCGGTGATGCGGGTCAAGTTTGAGCAACGGATGGAATGCGTGGACGGCTTCGCGACCGGGGTCGCTCCTACAGAGAAGCAGGTTCTTTGCACCGGCTGGCGTGGAGGTCGCACCAGTGCGACGAAAGCTACGGGTTTTCGAGCACCTGCAGCACTAACCCTGTCCACATCGGCCGATCACGACCACCATCACTCCTTCCTAGTCACTGCATCACGACATCCCTGCTTTGCTGCTTTGCTGCTTTGCTGCTTTGCTGCTTTGCTGCTTTGCTGCTTTGCTGCTTTGCTGCTTTGCTGCTTTGCTGCTTTCAACATCGTGTTGCTGATGCAGACCCTTGCTGTTGCTGTTGCTGTTGCTGTTGCTGTTGCTGTTGCTGTTGCTGTTGCTGTTGCTGTTGCTGTTGCTGTTGCTGCTGTTGTTGCTGCTGTTGTTGTTGTTGCTGTTGCTGTTGCTGTTGCTGTTGCTGTTGCTGTTGCTGTTGCTGTTGCTGTTGCTGTTGCTGTTGCTGTTGCTGTTGCTGTTGCTGTTGCTGTTGCTGTTGCTGTTGCTGTTGCGTAAGCAGTTTGCACTTCGCGGCCCCATACCGCAGCGGCAAGGCCGGCAGATACAACCCGCAGGGCGGCGCGCATGGATGCGCGACGTTTTTGTAAGGGACAGGGATGTCCCTTACAAAAATTTCTGCCGGACTTGCGCACCCGCAGCGCCGAAGGCGCGTAGGGCGCGAGGACGGGGTGTGCTTTCTTTTGGTTACTTTTCTTTGCACAAGCAAAGAAAAGTGACTCGCGCCCGACAGGGCGTGAAAGCTCTACCCCGCGACCAAGCAAACCCAGATCACTCAGCACGCACCACACACCGCCTGACACCGCACCCTCATCCGCCCTTCGGGCACCTTCTCCCCCATGAAGGAGGACAATGTCCCGAGGGGAGAAGGGAGATGCAAGAGACATCAATCCAACGCAACCTCCCCCTCACGCAGCTCCCGATACGCCACCACCAACGCCTGCACATCCTCTGCCGAGAACAACAGCTTCAACACCGGCGACACTTCATAGCGCTCCTCGCTGCCGCGCAAGCGCGACAGCAACTGGTTGTCGCGCATCTTGCCGATGGCCGTCATCACCCGCCGCGCGAAGCCCGCCCGATCGGTGGACACGTTCTTCTCGTAGACCGACAACGCCTCCACCAACTGCGCCTCGTCCACCACCGCGCGCTCGCCGCGCGTATCGGCCTCGGCCAGTTGCTGGCGCAGGAACAGCAGCAACACCGACTCGATAAACGTCAGCGGCGCGCTGCGTAGCAAGGTGGGCGATTCCAGCTCGGCGGTGTCGGCCTGGCGGGTGAAGGCCACCCCGCCCTCGCGGTCGAGCACCAACTCCAGAAACAGCTCGCACAGCACCTGGCGGATCGCCACCTCGTTGCGCAATAACGCCGGCCACAGCGCGCCGTGCCGTTGCGCGTCGATGCTGGGCCCTGCCAGCAACTGGCACAGTGCGCGCCGCGCGTCGAACGGCAGCGTGCCGGTATCGCCCAAGAACAGTTCGCCGCGCGGCTCGGCACTGGAGATGTGGGTCATCGGCATGCGCTCGTCGATGGACGCCGCCCCGGTGCTCTCGTCGGCGTCCAGGCCGGTGTCCTCAGACCAGTTCATTGCGTTTCTCCCGGGTAAACCACACCAAGGGAATGCGCGCGCGCCGCACGGCGCCGTCGCTGCCTTCCCATTGCACCGTTTCCATCTGTCCTTCGATCACCATGCCGTGGCGCGTGCCCAGCGACAGGTAGCCGATCACGCTGCCCAGGCCCTGCACGGCCGGGCGTTGTTGCAGGGCGTCGCCGATCGTCAGCCGCGGGCGTTGGCCGAGCAGATCATGCAGGTCGCGGCGCAGGCTGCGCACATCGATCTCCGACTGCGCGACCAGGTCGCCCACGCTGTCCAGCGAGATCTCGGCCGCATCGGCGGCCTGTACGCGTCCATCGACCTGGGTAAGCCGCGGGTCGTGCAGCCGCCATTGCGACAACGAACGCAGACGGCTGCTGCTGAGCGCCTGCGTATAGCCGGTGGCGGTGGTGGCGTGCAGGCTCTCGCGCAATTGCAGGGCTTCGCCCTGCGCCTGCTTGAGCAATTGATTGAGCCGGCGCTGTTCCAGATACCCACGGCTTTGCACGAAACCGCGCAGGCTGCGCGCGAAATGCTGCATCACCGTGTGCACCTCGCCGCCGCGCTCCAGCAGCGTGCCGGTCAGCCCGCGCAGGAAGGCGCGTTCGCGGCGATCGAGCTTGCGGGCAAAGCCACGGGCAAGCAGCGCATCCAGCGCCTGGTCGAGCTGGCTGCTTTGCTGGGTGTCGTTGAGCAGACTCCAGAACGCCTCGAAGGTGCGCCCGGCCTCGCTGTCTGCAATCACATCCACGCCGTCGAACAATTGTTCGAGCACGTCGCCGCGCGCGCCTTCGTCGTCGATGATGCGCTCGCGGAATTGGCGGTTGAGCTGCTCGAAGTCGTCGCGCACGCGATGGAAATCTTCGGCCAGCTCGTCGGAGAGATGGATCAGGTCGCGCGCGCGTTCCAGCGCGCGTTTGCCGTCCAGCGCGGCCACGCGGCCGGAAGCCACGCGTTCGATCTCGGCATCGATGCGCGCGCGTTCGTCGCGCAGCGCGGCCAGCCGGAGCTCCGGATCGGCTTCGGTCTGCCCGGCCAGCTGCACCAGTTGCTGGATCACTAACGACAGGCGGCTTTCGGTGGCGCTGCTGCTGCTTTCGCGCAGGCCGGCGATGAAGCGGATGGCCTGGGTCGTGGCACGCGAGAGTTCGTATTCTTCTTCGGTTGCGCCTTCGGGCAGGCGGCGTTCCAGCCAGCCCTGTGCCAGCCAATGCGCCAGATACGCCTGTGCGGTGCGCGGCAGTTCGCGCGACAGCTCGTCGGCGCGCAAGGCGTCGAGCTGGCGCTGCAAACGCTCGTGCAACACGGCCGACGGCAGGCGGCGTTCGCCATCCATCAGCACCGTCTGCAGCAGGCCGATCAGTTCGGGGGCGTGGTCGGCGGCGAGCAGTTTCCATACCGGCTGCTCGCGCAGTTGCCGGTAGCCGGAGATACGTGCCTGGTGCTTCATGGGCGCTGCCGCGACTGCCTCAACGCTTGCCGCCCACGGCGATGAACTGCAGGAATTCGGCGCGGGTGCGCGCGTCTTCGCGGAAGCTGCCCAGCATCTTGGAGGTCACCATGCTGACGCCGCGCTTGTGGATGCCGCGGGTTGTCATGCACTCGTGCGCGCCTTCCACCACCACGCCCACGCCAAGCGGCTGCAGCACGTCCTGGATGCATTGGGCGATCTGCGCGGTCATCTTTTCCTGCACCTGGAAGCGGCGCGCGTAGCTTTCCACCACGCGCGCCAGCTTGCTGATGCCGACGACCTTGCCACGCGGCAGATAGCCCACGTGCACCTTGCCGATGATCGGCGCCATGTGGTGCTCGCAATGGCTTTCATAGGAAATGTCGCGCAGCACGATCAACTCATCGTAGCCGGCCACTTCCTCGAAGGTGCGTTCCAGGTATTCGCGCGGTTCTTCGCGATAGCCGCTGAACCAGTCGCCGTAGGCTTCGGCCACCCGGCGCGGGGTGTCCAGCAGACCCTCACGCGTGGGATCTTCGCCCGCCCAGCGCAACAGGGTGCGCACGGCCTCTTCGGCCTGGGTCTGGGTGACGGAGGAATCGGGCTGGTTGGACTGGCTCATGCGCGGATGCACCCAAAAGGGGCGAGCATGGTACCTGAGGACGGCCCGGCCGCCCCAGTGGCGGTTGCGCCAGCTTGCAAATATTCAGTGACTATTGATTCATTTATGAATTGATAGCATCCTATCTATTATGAAGCCTGTTCTTTCTCCACGCGCCCGGCTCAGTTCCGGCCTGTTGGTGGCTGCCCGTCAGTGGCAACGCCTGGCCGATCAGGCGTTCGCCGAGTTCGACCTGTCCAGCGCCTGCACCGGACCATTGCTGATGATCGGGCGCTCCGGCGGCGGCATCCGCCAGGTGGCGCTGGCCCAGCAACTGGGCATGGAAGGCCCCTCGCTGGTGCGCTTGCTGGACAAGTTGGCCGCGCAGGGCCTGCTGCGCCGCCAGGCGGACAGCAGCGACCGCCGCGCCAACCAGCTCTGGCTCACCGATGCAGGCCAGGCGCTGGTCGGCCAGATCGAGATCCGCCTGGATGCACTGCGTGCGCAGGTATTCGGCGCACTCAGCGACGCCGACGTGCAGGTGGTGCTGACCTTGTGGGAGCAGATCGCGCAGGCGCATGCGCGGCTGAGCCAGGCCGACTGAGTCGGCTGCCGGCGTCGCGCGCGACGCCCGTTGTGCCTTTTCCGATGCTCTGCGCGCTGCGCCGGGCGTTGTGGTTCCTTCTCCAGGATGTGCCCGATGTACGGCGAATTCAGTCTCTACGGTGTGTTCGTACCCACCTTGCTGGCGTTGATGACGCTGGCCTACCTGCTCAACAGCGGCATCGCCGCGCTGCTGACCCGCGCCGGCGCCTACCGCTACATCTGGCACCCGGCGCTGTTCAACCTGGCGCTGTACATCGCACTGCTGGGCGGCCTGTTCTTCCTTACCCGTTGGATGCAATCGTGAAAAAGCTAATCAAGACCGCGGGGCCGGCACTGCTGACCCTGGCGATGGTGATGGTGGCCGCGTTGGTGTTGCAGCACCTGTGGCGTTATTACATGCAGGCGCCGTGGACGCGCGATGCGCACGTGGGCGCCGATGTGGTGCAGGTGGCGCCGGATGTCTCCGGGCTGGTGGAATCGGTGGCCGTGGCAGACAACCAGCCGGTCAGGCGCGGGCAATTGCTGTTGGTGGTGGACCGCGCGCGCTACGAAATCGCCCTGGAACAGGCGCGCGCCGCACTGGCCGAACGCCAGGCCACGCTGACCCAGCTGCGCCGCGAGATCGCGCGTGACCGCAGCCTGCAGGATCTGGTCGCCGCCGAAGATGCCGAAGTGCGCCGCTCCAACGTACAAAAGGCGCAGGCCGCAGTGGCCACCGCGCAATCGGCGGTTGATCTGGCCCAGCTCAACCTGGACCGCACCCAGGTGCGCAGCCCGGCCGAGGGCCGCGTCAGCGACCGCACCGTGCGCGTGGGCGACTACGTCACCGCCGGGTGCCCGGTGGTGGCGGTGCTGGACACCGGCTCGTTCCGTGTCGATGGCTACTTCGAAGAAACCCGCCTGCAGGGCGTGCACCCCGGCCAGCGCGTGGACGTGCAGCTGATGGGCGAGCCGCTCACGCTGCATGGGCATGTGCAGAGCATCGCCGCCGGTATCGAAGACCGTTACCGCAGCGGCAGCGCCGGCGCATTGCCCAATGTCACGCCTGCGTTCGACTGGGTGCGGCTGGCGCAGCGCATTCCGGTGCGCATCGTGCTGGACCACGTGCCTGCGCATGTGCAGTTGATCGCAGGGCGCACTGCCACGGTGAGCATCCTGCCCGACACAACGCACGCAACCCCGGTGACCGCGCCTGCCCGTGTGCAGGCCAAGGCGGCGCCATGAACCGCGCGATGTTGCGTCCGCTGGGATTGGCCGCACTGCTGAGCATGCTCGGTGCCTGCAGCACGGTCGGCCCGAACTACGCCGTGCCCGACGATGCGGCGTACCGGCGGCCGGCCGCCAATGCCGCATTTCTCGATACCGGCAACGACCAGGTACGACCCGGCGCCGCGTTGCCGGCGCGCTGGTGGGCGCTGTATCAGGACCCGGTGCTGGATGGCCTGATCGAGCAGGCCCTGCGCGACAACATCGAGCTCAAGGTCGCCGGTGCCAATCTGCGCCGCGCCGCTGCGCTCTACGAACAGGCCATGGATGCCGGCGGTTTCGATTACGAGGTGGAAGCCGGCGTCAGCCGCGCGCAGGTGTCGGCTGAGGCGTTTTTGCAGGAAGAAAAGCTGCCGGTGTTCAACCTGGCCGATGGCAAGTTCGGCGTGTCGTACCAGTTCGATCTGTTCGGCAAGCTGCAACGCGGCGCCGAAGCCGCACATGCCGATACCCAAGTGGCGCAAGCGGCGATCGATCTGGCGCGCGTCAGCGTGGCCGCGCAGGTGGCCGGCAGCTACGTGGAGATTTGCCACGCCAACCATGAGCTGCAGGTGGCCGAGCATTCGCTGCAGTTGCAGCAACACAGCCGCCAGATCACCCAGCGCCTGATCGCGGCCGGTCGCGGTACGCCACCGGACCTGGCGCGCGCCACCGCACAGGTCGCGATGCTGGAAGCGGCGCTGCCGCCGCTACGCGCGCGCCGCCAGGCCGCCGGTTACCAACTGGCCGCGCTGCTCGGCAAGACGCCCGGCCAGGTGCCGGCCGGCGTGGACAGCTGCGCGCACGCGCCGGCAGTGCAGCAGCCGATCCCGATCGGCGATGGCCGCGCGCTGCTGGCGCGCCGTCCGGATGTGCGCCAGGCCGAGCGCCGGCTCGCCGCTGCCACCGCACGCATCGGCGTGGCCACTGCCGAGTTGTACCCGGACATCCGCCTGGGTGGTTCGATCGGCGCCACCGGCCTGCTGGCGGATTTCGGCGAGCCGGCCACGCACGCGTGGTCGTTGGGTCCGCTGATTTCCTGGACGCTGCCCTCCAGCGGTGCGCGTGCGCGGGTGCGCGCCACCGAAGCCGGTGCCGACGCGGCGCTGGCGCAGTTCGACAACACCGTGCTGCAGGCCCTGCGCGAAGTGCAGACCACCTTGTCGCGCTATGCGCAGGATCTGGACCGCCTGCATCTGCTGGAACAGGCGCAGCAACAGGCCGAGCTGGCGTCCTCGCAAAACCGGCGCCTGTATCAGGGCGGACGCACGCCGTACCTGTCCAGCCTGGACGCCGAGCGCACCCTGGCCAGCGCCGACATGACCCTGGCCAACGCACAGGCCCAGGTGTCGCAGGACCAGATCCAGCTGTTTCTGGCGCTGGGCGGCGGTTGGGAGGCCGACGCCGGGCGCACCGACGCGACCGCTGCACGATGAGCCCGTTGTTGCGCGATCGCCAGGCCTGGCTGTTTTCGGCCAAGACCTTTGCCGCCTCGATCGCGGCGCTGTATGTCGCGCTTGCCGGCAATCTGTCGCGACCGTACTGGGCAATGGCCACGGTCTACATCGTTTCGCAACCGCTGCTCGGCCCCACCCGTGCCAAGGGCGTGTACCGCGTGCTCGGCACCTTGCTGGCCGGTGTGGCCACCTTGGTGATGCTGCCGAATCTGGTGGAAACGCCGTTGCTGCTGAGCGCGGCGATGGCACTGT
Organism: Xanthomonas sp. NCPPB 3569; assembly: GCF_041475645.2. Lineage (NCBI taxonomy): Bacteria > Pseudomonadati > Pseudomonadota > Gammaproteobacteria > Lysobacterales > Lysobacteraceae > Xanthomonas > Xanthomonas sp. NCPPB 3569. The sequence continues at coordinate 164,676 of NZ_CM192969.1, read as the reverse complement.
GGCTCTCGGCCTGCCTGTTCCTGGCGCTGCTCAATCGCGGCCCGCGCGGCTATGCATTCCTGCTGGCCGGCTACACCACCGCCTTCATCGGCTTCCCGGCGGTCACCTCGCCGGAAGGCATCTTCGACACCGTGGTGGCCCGCAGCGAAGAGATCATCCTGGGCACGGTGATGGCGGTGCTGTTCGCGTCGCTGCTGTTCCCGGCCTCGGTCAAACCGATGGTGACCGCGCGGATCGGCAACTGGATGCAGGATGCGGCCCAGTGGTGCCGCCAGGTGCTGCAGCGCGGCCCGTCGCAGGCGCCGCGCAATCGGCTGGCGGCCGATCTGGTGCAGTTCGAGGCCTTGATTGCCTTCGTGCGCCACGACGACCCACGCCATGCCGGCGCCGCGCCTGCGCTGGAACAGTTGCGCGCACGCATGCTGATGCTGTTGCCGGTGCTGTCGTCGATTGCCGACCGCCTGGACGCCCTGCGGCGCGGCGATGCTGCGCCCGGCTCGGAGGTAGCGACATTGCTGGAGGATGTCGCTGCGTGGGTGGATCATGTCGCTGGCACCGGCAGTGCCGATGCCGATGCCGCCCGTCAGGCTGAGGCACTGCGTGCGCGCATCGAGGCAGTGCGCCCAGTGGTGGATCAGGACATCGATCGCCTGCTGCTGGACAGCCTGCTGCTGCGCCTCAAGGAGCTGCTCGACCTGTGGCAGGACTGCCGCGCGTTGCAGCAGGCGCTGGTGCAAGGCACCGCGCCCGGCGCGCTGCGTACGCTGTCTGCTGCAGCGCCTGCTGCATCCATGCCAACCGACGCTGCAGCGCGTGATGCCACGGCGCACTCGGCAACGCCCGGCGCGTTGCTGCAGCGCCTGGGCTTCTCGCGCCGTCGCGCTGCGCAGCAGGCCTTGCCCGCGCGGGACGACGCGGCGCCGCACGCCGGCGCGTTGCCCTCGTCAACGCCTGGGGCATCGACGCAACCATCGGGCCAGCCGTCTGCAGAGATTGCTGACACTCCGGTTGCGGCACACGCCACGCGCCACATCGATTTCGGCATGGCCGCGTTTTCCGCGCTGAGCGCCGGCTTCGCGCTGATGGCGTATTGCGTGCTGTGGATCGGCATCGGCTGGGAAGGTGGCGGCAACGGCGCGATGATGGCCGCAGTCACTGCTGCGTTTTTCGCCGCGCAAGACGACCCCGCGCCGAGCATGCTGTCGTTCCTGACCTGGGCGGTGGTGGCCAGCGTGGTTGCCGGCATCTATCAGTTCGGCATCTTCCCGGCCATCCACGATTTTTCGATGCTGGTGTTGGTGCTGGCGGCGGTGTTCCTGCCATTGGGGGCGCTGCTGCATCGCCCCAGGAGCATGCTGATCGCCTTGCCGCTGGTGGTGAACCTCACCGCGCTGCTGAGCCTGCAGAACACCTACAGCGCCAACCTGCAGAGCTTTGTCAATGCGGCAGTGGCGATGGTGCTGGGGATCGGGTTTGCCGTGGTGCTCACGCGTCTGTTTCGTTCGGTCGGTGCCGAATGGAGCGCGCGCCGGCTGGTGCGCCAGGGCTGGCGCACGCTGGCCGATGCCGCCGACGGACACGGTGCGCAGGATCGCCAGCACTTTGCCGCACGCATGCTGGATCTGCTTGGTCTGCTTGCGCCACGGCTGGCGTTGACGCCGGAAGGTAGCGACCTGGCTTCGGTGGATATGCTCAACGAAGTGCGCGTGGGCTTGAACATCCTGCAGCTGCGCCGTGCACGGCATGGCTTGCCGGCGTCCAGTCGCGATGCGGTGGACGCGATTTTGCGCGATGTGGCCGCGTACTACCGGCAGCAGGTTGCACGGAAGCGTCCGTTGCCGGGTCCCGACTCTTTGCGTGACCGTCTGGATGCATCACTGACGCGCGTGGGCAAGGTGCCGGCAGGCGCGCATCGCGATGAAGCGTTGTTGGGGTTGGTTGGGCTGCGTTACAGCATGTTTGCGAAGACAACAGCGCAGCATCAGGACGGCGCAGAACAGCCGCCCGCGTTAGCCCCTCTCCCGCCGGGACGATAAGGCACTGCTTGCGCGCCATTGGCGCGCGTGTCTTGCAGCGCCCGCGCTGCTAGTGCGGACCGGGGCGCGGAGCGGGGGTTGAGCTGAGGGTTTGGCTACCAATGCACGACCGCAGCATCGATGCTTCACTTTGGCGGCGCGTGGCGACGCGTTTACCACGCTCGGTATGCCAATCACCTGAGGCGCCCCTCATCCGCCCCTTCGGGGCACCTTCTCCCCCATGAAGGGGGACAATGTCCCGCAGGGAGAAGGGAAGGGCTCTGCCCGCGCGCACGCATCACCGCTTGCGCTGATGCATCGCTGCTTCGTCGTCCAGCCAGTTGCTGCCCTTGTTGGTCAGGAAGAACATGTAGACCACCAACGACACCGCGATCACCGCCGTCGCATAGATCACGAACTCGGTCACATGGTTGGTCTTCAACGAGGCCTGGTACAGCAACGGCGCGGTTCCGCCGAAGGCCGAATTGGCCAACGCGTAGCCAAGGCCGACACCCAGCGCGCGCACGTGGGTGGGGAACAATTCCGCCTTCACCACTGCATTGATCGAGGTGTAGCCGGTCAGGATCACAAAGCCCACGGTGAGGATCGCGAACGCGGTCAGCCAATCGGTCTGCTTGGGCAGTTCCATCACCAGGAACCAGGTGTAGAGCACGCCGCCGATGCCGAAGAACACCAGCAAGGTCTTGCGCCCGACGATGTCCGACAACCAGCCGCCGACCGGCTGCATCAGCATCAGCACGGTCAGGGCCACCAGGTTGATGATGGTGCCGGCCATCACGTCGCCACCGGCGAACGCGGTCTGGATCATCTTCGGCCCGGTGACCGAATAGGTGTAGAACGCGATCGTACCGCCGGCGGTGATCAGGAAGCACAACAGCAGCGGGCGCCACTGATTGACGAACAATTCGCGCATCGAACCGGAAGCCTTGGCCTTGCCGGTCCGCGAATCGGCGATGGATTCGGAGCTCAGCGACTCGTCCATCGTGCGGCGCAGCCAGAACACCACCAACGCGCCGATGCCACCCAGCCCGAACGCCACGCGCCAGCCCCATTCGGAGACCTGCGAGGCATCGAAGAAATGCAACATGATCAGCAAGGTGGTCTGTGCCAGCACGTGCCCGCCCACCAGCGTCACGTAATGGAACGACGACAGGAAGCCGCGCCGGCCGGGAATCGCCGCCTCGGACATGTACGTGGCGCTGGTGCCGTATTCGCCACCGGTCGCAAAGCCCTGCAGCAGGCGCGCCACCAACAAGATGATCGGCGCAGCGATGCCGATCGTGGCCACCGTGGGCGTGATCGCAATGACGAACGAGCACAGCGCCATCACCGACACCGAAATGGTCAATGCCAGCCGGCGGCCATAACGGTCGGCGAAGCGGCCGAAATACCAGGCGCCAATCGGGCGCATCAAGAACGTCATCGCAAAGATCGCCCACACGAACATGGTGGCGTTCTTGTCTTCCTTGGAAAAGAACTGCGACTCGAAGTAGGTGGCGAACACCGAATAGACGTAGACGTCGTACCACTCGACGAGGTTGCCGGCCGAGCCCTTGAGCGTGTTGGACACCGAGCGGCGAAGGCTGCCGGCAGCCGTGCCAGAACCGGCAGCGATCGGAGACGATGGGGGTGCGCTCATGCGGTCAGAACCTCTTCGGTGGGACAGCCCCGGAGTATAGGTGCGCGCTTGTGTGACGCATGTAAGCATTTTGGCTTATGGGTGGCGGCAAATCGCCCACCTGACCGCCTGCTTCAGCCCGCTTTTGGCGTGGGTGCCGCCAGCGCGTGGCTGTACTTGCCGGAGCGATCGAAACAGCACGCACGTCGCTTGCCCGAAGCCAGCATGGCGCAAGCGGTGGCGATGCGCTTGCCCCGCGTCTGGGCCTGTTTGCCGGACACGACCCAGAAGATCCAATCGCGCCGCGCCACCGCGGTGATGTCGTTCCAGGTCGCACGCGCGGCCGGATGCGCGGCTAGCGCTGCGTGCAGATCGTCCGGCACGACCGGCTCGGGCTCTTCGGCAACCGGCGTCAACACGAGCGCCACCGTCTGGCCGGCGGCAACACCGGCTGCCTGCTGCAGGGCACGTTCGATCGTCAGCCAGTGCCCGCCCCGCCCGTCCGGCTGCAGCGTCGCCTGCAGTGGGTGCCCGGCCAGCGTGCCGGTGACGCTCGCCATGCTGCGCGTGGGCAACGCGTCGCTCGCTGCTGCAGGCAGTAGCAGAAACAGCCAGGTGGCATCGGCCGGGGTTGCCGGTTGCAGCAAGGTGGCAGTGAACCGGATGGCGGCGGCCGCACGCATGCGCGAACCATAGCACTGCACACACCCGCGCTCTGCCGTTGGCTGCCGCGCGTTGGCGCACGCGTGATCGCGCAGGTAGCGCAGGCAGCGCCATGGTCGTAAGCCGTGCCGTGCGCTTCAGCCGTGCTGCGGCAGCAGCTCCTTGAGCGTCTCGATAAAGGCGCGCAGACCCGGCGGAAGATGCCGATGCCCCGGGTAGTACAGCACCAGCCCCGGAATGGTCGGACACCATGCTTCCAGCACAGGCACCAACGTGCCGCGTTGCAGGGCCACGCTGACCGCATACTCGGGCACGTAGGCGATGCCCAGACCGGCTTCGGCCGCCTCGCGCATCGGCGCGATCTGGTCCAGGGTGAGCCGCCCGGGCACATCGATCACCACTTCCTCGCCACGGCGCTCGAACTCCCAGTGGTACAGCCTGCCGCTGGGCATGCGATGGCGGATACAGGCATGCCGGTGCAAGGCATCGGGCGTTGGTGGAATCCCGGCGCGCGCGAGATAGGCCGGCGCCGCGACGGCGAGGAAACGCGTGGGCCCACCGAACGGTACCGCCACCATGTCCTGCGGCACCGACTCGCTGAAGCGAATGCCGGCATCGCATCCTGCAGCCACGATATCCACCAGCCGGCCTTCGCTCACCAGATCCACCGATAGCGCCGGGTGGCGCGCCAGCACGTGCGGCACCACCTGCTGCAGCAATACCTGCACCACCACTTCCGGTGCGTTGATGCGTACCGTGCCGGTGGGCCCGCCACGGAAATCGTCCAGCGCCAGCAACGCGTGGTCCATCTCCTGCAGCGCCGGCACCAGCCTTGCGTACAGGCGCTCGCCGGCTTCGGTCAACGACACGCTGCGGGTGGTTCGGTGCAACAGGCGCACGCCGAGATTGCGCTCCAGTGCGCTGATCACATGGCTGAGCGAGGACGGCGCCAAGCCCACCTCGGCGGCGGCGCGCCGAAAGCTGCGGTGCGTGGCCACCGCAGTGAAGGCGACCAGATCGTTGAAGCTGGGCTTGGACATTGGTGGCAAAACCGCATCAAGTCATTCGAATTTTATGGCATAGACCCAGCAATGCCCGTTTCCTAGAGTGCGCCTTCCTTCAGCGAACAAGGCCACTCCCATGTCCAAGACCTGGCTCATCACCGGCGCATCGTCCGGCTTCGGCCGCCTGCTGGCAGAGACCGTGCTGGCGCGCGGCGATCGGATCGTTGCCACCGTCCGCACACCACAGGCGCTGGCCGATCTGCAGGCCCGGTATGGCGATGCAGCGACGGTGCTGCAGCTGGACGTACGCGACTTTGCAGCCGTGCACGCAGCGATGGCGCAGGCATTCGCAGCACTGGGCCGCATCGATGTGGTGGTCAGCAATGCAGGATACGGCACGTTGGGCGCGGCCGAGGCCGCCACCGAGGCGCAGGTCCGCGCGATCATCGACACCAACCTCATCGGCTCCATCGCATTGATCCAGGCAGTGTTGCCGCGGCTGCGCCAGCAGGGCGGCGGGCACGTGGTGCAGGTGTCATCGGAAGGTGGGCAGATCGCCTATCCCGGCTTCAGCCTGTACCACGCCAGCAAGTGGGGCATCGAAGGCTTCGTCGAGGCTGTGCAGCAGGAAGTGGCCGGCTTCGGTATCCACTTCACCCTGGCCGAACCCGGCCCGGCCCGGCCCGCACCAATTTCGGTGCCGCCTTGGTGCGTACCGACATCCCTGCCAACTACGCCGACACGCCGGTCGGGGCGCTCAGCCGCGCACTGGACGATGGCAGCTGGGTCATTGCGGGCGACCCGCAACGCATGGTCGACGCGATGATCGCCAGCACCGAACACGCCCCGCCACCGCGGCGCCTGGTGATGGGTGCCAGCGCCTACCATTCCATCCGGCAGGCCCTGGGCGCCCGCTTGGCCGAACTCGAGGCGCAACGCGGCATTGCCCTGTCGACCGACAGCCCGCCACCGTGATGCGGCAGACGCGGAAGTGGATGAGGATGTGCGCCTGCGCGGGCGCCGCCCGCAGCCACGTGTCGCATGTCGCATGTCGCGCATCGTGCAGCGAGTGCGCCCTGCCGCAGCGCGCGGCAGTAGACTCGCATCCACGCACCATACCCCAGCACTGCATATGCGTTCGCTGCACACCGAAACCAGCAAGTTCCTCAGCTATGTCCTTCGCCATGCGCCGCAGTCCATCGGGCTGGCACTGGATCGCGAAGGATGGGCCGACATCGATGCCCTGATCACTGCCGCCACTGCCGCTGGGACGGCGCTGGATGCAGGCCTGATCCGTGCAGTGGTCTCCAGCAGCGACAAGCAGCGCTTTGCGCTGTCTGCCGATGGTCGGCAAATCCGCGCAGTCCAAGGCCACTCCACTGCGGCCGTCGCCCTGACGCATGTGGCGCGCACACCGCCGTCAATGCTGTACCACGGCACCGCGACCCGCTTTCTCGAGGCGATCCTTGCCCAAGGCCTGCAGCCCGGGCAACGCCATCATGTGCATCTGTCCGCTGATCCCAAGACCGCCACCACGGTCGGCGCACGTCATGGCGTACCCACTGTGCTGTGTGTGCACAGCCTGCAGATGCACGAAGACGGCTGGGTGTTTTACCAGGCCGACAACGGCGTCTGGCTGACGCCGCATGTACCGCCTACCTATTTGCATGTGGTGGAGTGACAAGCAGCAGATCGCGTACACGCCAGCTGCTGCACTGCTGCCCCTTCACAAACCCCATGCCACCGGCCTTGCCAAAATGCCGGCCGCTTGCGCCCGCAGTGGCGGGACTTCGGAGTGGGATGCATGACATGGATCATCGTGGCCGCCGTGGCGGTCACCTTGCTGGTAGGGCTGCTGCTGCTCAACTTCGCCACGCCGGAGAAAAAGCTCGAGCACATCCCCAAGCACCTGTACGACGTTGCCGATCCGCAGTTCAAACGCGAGATGTCGGTGTTGCTGGGACCGGCCATCCTGCCCGGCAACAGGATCGACGTGCTCAATAACGGCCGCGAGATCTTTCCGGCCATGCTCGAGGCCATCCGCAGCGCGCAGCACACCATCACCTTCGAAACCTATATCTATTGGTCGGGCGAGATCGGCCGCGAGTTCAGCGACGCCTTGTCCGAGCGCGCGCGTGCGGGCGTGGAGGTGCGGGTCACCATCGACTGGGGCGGCAGCCTGAAGATGGACCATGCGTTGGTGGACACCATGACCGAGGCCGGTGTGGAGGTGCATCGCTACCGCCCCCTGGCCTGGTACAACCTGCACCGCGTCAATAACCGCACCCACCGCAAGTTGCTGGTGATCGATGGCCGCATCGGCTTCACCGGCGGGGTCGGCGTGGCCGACCAGTGGATGGGCGATGCGCAGGACCCGGACCATTGGCGCGACACCCATTACCGCATTGAGGGCCCGGTGGTGGCGCAGGTGCAGACCGCCTTCAACGACAACTGGATCAAGACCACCGGCCGTGTGGTCAACGGCGCGCAGTATTACCCGGCGCTGGAGTCTGCCGGCGACAGCGATGCGCAATTGTTCGTGGCCTCGCCGGCCGGCGGCAGCGAAAGCATGCACCTGATGTATCTGATCGCCATCGCCGCCGCACGCAGCACCATCGACCTGGCGGCAGCGTATTTCGTACCCGACGCCCTGATCACCCGCTCGCTGCTCCAAGCACGCACACGCGGCGTGCACATTCGCGTGCTGCTGCCCGGCAAGCATATCGATGCGGTGTCGGTGCGGTTGGCATCCAAGGCCAGCTGGGAGCCGCTGCTGCAGGCCGGCATCGAAATCCACGAATACCAGCCCACCATGCTGCACACCAAGCTGTTGATCATCGACGGCCTGCTGGTGTCGGTGGGCTCGACCAACTTCGACATCCGCTCGTTCCGCCTCAACGACGAGGCCAGCCTGAACGTCTACGACCGCACGCTGGCCGCACGCATGACCGAGGTGTTCGAACGCGATCTGCAACGTGCCGAGCAGTATTCGCTGGAGCGCTGGCGCGCGCGGCCGTTGCGGCAGAAGCTTGGCGAGAAACTGGTATTCCCGTTCCGCTCGCAGGTGTGAGCGCGCGTGCCGGTGGCCGCGCCTAGAGCGCCGGCCTTGCCAGGACTGCACGAGTGCGCAGCTGCCGCAGCCGCCACCACAGCCCGCTGACGTGCACCAGCGAATACAGCACCAGTGCGGCGGCAATTCCCAGGGTCAGCGGGCTGGCCTGCGAACCGGCCGCCGCCGCACCGGCAGTGAACGCGCCATCGGCCCAGCGCCAGGCCAGGCGCCCCAGCAGCACCAGCGTCAAACCGCCGCCGATCCAGGGATTGGGCGTGTACCAGCCTTGGCCTTCCACCCATTCGGCATGCGTGTAGCGCAGCGACAGCGCACCCAGGCCGATGCCCACCAGCGCGCCTGCGGCAATGCCGAGCCGCACCTGCGGCAACCCGTACACCGCGAACGCCAGTGCTGCCAGTGCGATCAGCAGCACCGCGCTGCGCACCGCCGTGGCCACCGGCTTCCATTGCTGCCGGCCGAAGCTGCGCCGGATGCGGCGGTAGTAGAGGTAGCCGATGGCGGCCATCGAGAGATACGGCGTCAGGGGTGCGATGGCAGCGGCGGGCATGGCGAGTCCTTTGCGGATGAGTGAAGCGACCCACGCAGAATGAAACCCGCCGCGGGCACGAACAAGGTGCCAAGTGTCACTTTCTGCAGGCGGCGGCCCCGCCGGTCGCCTGGCACCGAGCCTGCGGTAACGGCTGTACGTCACCCAGGCCGCTGCCGCGCAGGCGCTTGCCGCCTGGCCGGTGAACGCCGCACGCCGGCGCCTGCGCCTGCCACACGCGAACAGGAGCGGCCCGGGTAGACTTGCGCAGTGCTCCCCCATCGCCGTGCCATGTCCGCCATCAAGCAAGACGCCCACATGCTGATCGACACGCTGCCCGAGACGGCTGGATGGAGTGACGTGGTCCGCGTCGTGGCCGATGCCAGCTTCCAGGCCGCGGTGCAGGACGGCATTGCCGCTGCAGATCAGGGCGCGTTGACGGCTCCGGCACAGGTGAGCGCACTGTTCGCCAGATGGGGCGTTGATGTTACGGCGTGACTGGACCGTCCCGGCCGCCACGCAGCTTGCACACGCCCAGGATCACTACCACGCGCTCAACCCGACCGTCGCTGCCGCAATGGCGCGACAGGTGCTGGACGCCACGCGCACCCTGGCCGAGCAACCGGGCCGTGGTCGCGCTGGCCGCGTGCCCGGCACCCGCGAATGGGTGGTCAAGCAAACCCCGTACGTGCTGGTCTACCGCGTACGCGACGGCGCCCTGCAGGTGCTGCACGTCCATCTGGATGCCAGCGACTGGCTGCCCCGCACCGAACCGCTGATCGAACGCATCGAACCGTGGATTGCCGCGCTGATCAGCGCGCTGCTGCACGTGCTGATGTTGCTGATCCTGCTGTCGGCCTCCACCCCCACCATGACGCCACCGCAGGGCTCGGCCAGCGGCGGACGCATCAAGGTGGATTTTGTCGGCGACACCTCCCAGCCCGATCAGCCGGTGCCCTCGCCCACCCCGGTCCCTCCGACAGCCACGCCCGTGCAGCCGCCACCGGCGGCCTCGCCGGTGCAGTCCACGCTGGTGCAGCAAGCCAAAAATCCGGTGCCGCCGCAGGGCGATACCGCACAGGGCAGCCTGGTCGAACGCCGCCAGCCGCGTCGCCAGCAACGGCCCACCCCGCCGCAACCGCCCGCACCGCCGGCGGCATCTGCCCAGCGCCGCCCGGACACCTGGACCGGCCGCCCGCCAGGCATGCTCGACGAACCCGCCGACGGCGCCGAAGACGGCATGGCCAATACCCCCACCATCAGCCAGGGCCGCCGCAACGACCGCAACAACGCCCAGCCCAGCCTGGACATCGGCGGATTCCAGGTCTATTACGACGTGCGCAGCGAAACCCAGCTGCGCGCCTGGAAAGAACAAGGCATGCAGGAGATCGCCATCATCCTGCCCGGCACCCAGCAACGCATGATCTGCCCGCTGGATGTCGCGCTCAAACGCGGCTCCAGCAAATGCCGCCTGCTGCCCCCGGATTCGCCGGAACTGAAGTCCATCGGCGACGCGCGCGAAGTCATCAACATGATGGAGGTCTACCGCCAGGGCGAACCGGTCTGGCGTGGGCCGGGGCCGTATCGCTGATGCGTGGATCTGTGTCTGCCACACAGCACTGCAAGTAATCCGGCTGTCCTGCAGAAACCATTACCGAAAATCGCTGTCACCTTGCCCATCGCGCGCACCGCCACCGAACGCGTCGACTATTTAACCAGCGCGTTCGGCGGCAATCGGCATCTGGCAGAGATCAGCGCCCTTGGTCTTTGCCCAGCTGCGTGCTCAGTGTTCCATTGAAAGGTGCCGGATCGCTGGTGACCAGGCAGTTATAGGGTTTGTCGCTGTTGAGGACGAGCACCGAAGACTTGGGGCCCTTGAAATTCAGCCCGACCGAAAACAGCACATACGTATTCGGCAAAACGCTCGGTCGAAATGCACCGAAGGCATACTCGCCAGACAAACCCAACGGGGACAACGGCACCGTCAACATCAGCGGCTGTGTCGCGACGGGTGAGGGAAGCGACGACGAGGCGCTCATGATCAGCGTTTGTGCGTCGATGGAGTATTTGCTGGTGACCGCGATTCCCAGATATCTGGAACTGGCTGCCGCAACCTGCTTGCGACACGCCGCAATGTCTTCGGGTTTCCTGTCTTCCTGGCCGGTCTGCAAGGTGGCAAAGACATGGTTCAGCGTGACCGTTTCCTTCCCGATGACCGGTGCTGCGATGGCAGCATCCATACACAACGCGGCCACCACGAGGGAGAGGCCGCCTGCCGCAAAGGCACCGCGAGAGTTGGTTTTGTGTGTCATTTCGATCGCTCCTTCATGTGTGATGCAAGGGACCGACAGCGGCCGTTCGCCGGCTGCCGCTTGCGCCTTGGATGGACAGTCGCAACGGCACCTGTGCATAACGCCACGCGGCAGATGATCGATTGCGTTCGATGACGACATGCGTGTGTGCGGGAACACCACACTTACGCCACCAGCTCGCCACGTCGCTGGTGTAGTCATCGTTGAAGACCATCCCATCGCAAACCCGGCAAATCGTCTCAACGACGTCGTTGCGTGATGCAGTGTGGAGTTTGGACGCGAATACGGCGATGCTCACATCGAACCTCAGTCGACGCACTACTTGAAGCGCTTGGGGGCCTGCAATTGCCGGTGATTCCAGTGAAGTTTGATGGCCCATTGGAGAGGCTTGGATTGCAGGAATATCCCGATGCGCGTATTTGAATGTGGCGAAGAATCAATCTCGCCAGGGCAGCCCTGACGATCCAGCTCAGCTATTGATCACCCATCAGGAGTTGTAGAGCGCAGGTGGAATCCCCTTGATCCGCAGCAGGAAGCGCGGCTGCGCGATGACCCATTGTTCAAGCACGCATTGGCGGGGCTCGACAAGCTCGGCCCGGAGGCGGGCGTCTACACCAACCAGCAAGACAAGCAACGCATTGCCGGTGCCCTCGCGGTCCAGGCCAAATTCAATCGCCCACTTCTACCCGAGATCCAGGACATCATTCCCAGTCAAACGAACGGCAATGTTTTTGCGGCGTACAAAAACCCCGGGAACGACCTGGATGTATTGCGCACACATGTGACAAAGCCGAGGCCGTCGAGCACCCCTTGGCCGAAAGCCTGCAGAAACCCGACGTTGCAAATCAGCGGGTCGTGCAGGCCTCTACGCAAGAGGCATCGCGCGCAGTGGATCAACCAAGTCATGGCGCGCTTGGAATGCGGTGAGCAGCAGGTGGGGGAGCAATTGTATGGCCTTGCTCCCGTAGCTCACAGACGCCGTACGCGTCCAGCCATAGGTCCAGGCTGTTTGGCGCGTCGGCGTTGCTCATTTGGGCTGCGTGGCGGCCGGTGTCGGCAGCTCTGGATGCCCACCCCGCACCGGACTTGCTGATTCGCGACCACTCCCGTTGCTCGCTCCGCCTGAGGAGCCCTCCACGCCATGCAGGTCGGATACGGAGACCAGACCTCGCGATTGCAGTACGCGTCCAGCCTGGAACTGGCTACAGTTTGCGCAGGGCCATTGCGCCCACTCCATCCATCTGCGTCTCAAAGGATCTGCATGTCCCTGCATCGTCTTGCCCCACGCCTGGGCCTGGCCGTCGGCCTGTTGTGTGCCTATGCCGTACACGCCGCCGAGCCGCTGGCGGCGCATCGCCTGCTGCGCGTCACCCTGGGCGGGGCGACCGACCAGGCCACGTCCGGGCGCCTGCTGGTGTTCGCCACCCTGGCCAAGGACGCGCAGGCGCAGGCCAAGGACGGCAAGGTCGAAGACGTGGATACCAACCCGTTCCGTCCCACCGCCACCGCGGTGGCCGCGCAGGATGTCACCGCGCTTGCGCCGGGCGGCAGCGTGCAGATCGATCTGGACAACATCGCCTTCCCGCGTGGCTTTTCTGCGCTGCCGGCCGGCGATTATCTGTTCCAGGCCGTGCTGGACCCGGACCACAGCTACGGCTACAGCGGCCGCGATGGCGGCGACCTGCTGAGCGAGGTCACCGCCGTGACCCTTGCCCAGGGCAAGCCGCTGCCGGCGCTGACCTTGAGCAAGCAGGTGCCGGTTTCGGACGATCCGTGGCAGGTCTCGCCGCGCGCGCCGCAGGCGGTACGCGACGCCGTGCCCGAAGCCAGGCTGCATAGCGCCGATGCCTCGATGGTGAGCCCATCGCTCAGCGCGTTCTGGGGCCGGCCGGTGTCGCTGCGCGCCCGTGTGCTGACGCCGCCCGGCTACAACGCCAAGGCCGCCACGCGCTATCCCACCGTGTATGTCACGCATGGCTTCAGCGGTAACTACAACCGCTTCGCCGGCAGCATTGCCTCCACCTGGCGCCTGATGGCGGCCAATCAGATACCGCCGATGATCTGGGTCTTCCTGGATCAGTCCACGCCCACCGGCACCCACGAGTTCGCCGATTCGGTCAACAACGGCCCGTGGGGCACCGCGCTCACCGAAGAGTTGATTCCCGCGCTCGAGCGCCAGTACAAGATGGACGGCAAGGCCAGTGGCCGCTTCTTGAACGGGCATTCGTCCGGCGGCTGGGCCACGCTGTGGTTGCAGACGCGCTACCCCAAACTCTTCGGCGGCACCTGGTCCACCTCGCCGGATTCCAGCGATTTCCGCGACTTCACCGGTCCGGATTTGTACGCGCCCAACGCCAACGTCTACCGCCGCGCCGATGGCAGCCAGTTCCCGCTGATCCGCGATCACGGCAAGGTGCTGGCCGATCTGGAAACCTTCGCCAAGCTCGAACGCGTGCTCGGTCCGTACGGCGGCCAGCTCACCTCGTTCGAGTGGGTCTTTTCGCCGCGCGGCGCCGACGGCCGGCCGCTGCCGCTGTTCGACCGCGACACCGGCAAGGTGGACCCGGCCGTGGTGGCCTATTGGCGTACCCACTACGACATTTCCGCGCGCGTGGCCGCGCAGTGGCCCACGCTCAAGCCCGACCTGGACGGCAAGATTCACCTGATCGTCGGCACCGCCGACACGTTCTATCTGGATGGCGCGGCGCGTAAATTCCAGGCGGTGCTGGATGGCCTGGGCGCCAAGAGCGATTTCCGCTATCTGGAAGGCCGCACCCACTTCGATCTCTACGCCGAGGGCGACGACAACGACGCGCTGATGAAGAAGATCGCCGCAGAAATGTACGCAGTGGCGCGACCAAGGCGGTGAGCGGCTGAGATCACTGCGGTGCACGCAGCGCTGCGCGCGTGCACCGCCTGATGCAACCGCACCGCGCCTGCCACATCGCATGCGCGGTGGTGTCCATCGGGCATCAGGCTGAGCGCGGCAATTCCCATTCCACCTGCTGGCGCAGCACCAGCAACAGCACCTGGATGCGCCCGTCGCGCACCATTGCCGCAGGCGTCTGGCCATCGAGGGCATTCACGGGCTGGCGAAACCAGCGGATCAGCGCCTCGTTGTTGCCACCGTTCAAGGCCCATGCGTGGCAGACGATTTCGCCCAGGTTTTCGATGCCGGCGGTGCCAAGCAACTTCAGGTGTTCGGGGGTGAACGCAAACATCGACAGCACCAGCTCGGCGTCGGCCGCCTTGCCGTGGTCCACCTGCATCTGCTCACTGTGCGCGGTGCTGTAGAGCGCGCCCTGCGCGCGAAAATCTTCGGCGCGCCGCATGCCGGTCAGCACTGCTGCGATAAGGTCGGCGCGTTCCATGGGGTGTCCGTCTGAGTACGTGCGCGCACGCTACCCGGGCCGCTGCTGCCGCTCAATCGGGAGACTCCTGACAGCCGCCAGGCGCGTCAGCGGCCGTTGCGTTCTGCAGCGCGGCGCGGCCGCCCGGCATGGAACACGCGCAGGGCCAGCGTATTGCCTGCACGGCGTCGCCCCCGCTGCCTGCCTTCGCAGTGCTTAACGCAGCGGTTGCTAGCATCCGGGCGTGTCATTGGCAGCAGCCCGCGCGTGCATGGGCTGCCGTGTTGGAGTCTCATCTCATGAGGAGTTGTCAGATGCCCTGGAAATCCGCCCTTGCCATGCTTGCCTTGTCCACCGCTGCGCTGCCGGCGCTGGCGCAGTCCGACCGTCAGGTGGTCGAAGACATGCTCACCCGCTCGGCCAATGTCTGCCCCGGCCACAGCACCGAACGCACCACGCCCACCGTCAAGGCCGTCCCGGTCGGCGCGCTGCGCGTGATGCTGGAACGCGGCCTGGTGATGTGCCCCGACCGTCGCCTGGACGCCGCAGCACCGGCCGTGTTCTACGGCCGCCTGGGCGTGTTCGCCTGGAACCCGGAAGTGAAAGCCGGATCCACCGTCATCGCCAAACAGATCGACAGCATGACCCGCAAGGACGAATACCCCACCGAGACCCTGGTGTGGGACGCCAAGGGCACCGCGCTCAAGCAGCAGACCGTGCCGATGTTCGAGCCCCGGCCGGGTGCGGCGGTGTTGTACAAGGTGCGTTGAGGCATACCGAGCGCGTTTCAGCCGCGCGTCGATGACGAGCGCGGCACCTGGCGGGGCGCAGCGATGCGCCTGCGCCAGGGCCTGGTCCGTGCCACGCTGGTGGCGGCCACGTGGATCAGCACCGGCACTGCCCAGCTCGCCCAGAGCAGCGCGGCGATCGTGCCGGGCGAAGGCACGACCCCAGCCCCGACCGCTGCGTAGAGCGCGATGCGGAACACCACCGGCGCCAGGGTCACCAAGTAGGCCCGCACCATCCAGCGCCTATGCCGGTCGAGCTGCCCGCGGCCGATGGCCAGCAGGCCGGCACATGCCACCCCCACCCATGCCACTTCCGTCGCCGCGAAGGCAACGCGAATCACCGTCGGCGCGGGCGAAGTGGCAATCAGTACGGTTGCGCCGATCATTGCCACCAGCATGCCGGCGACATACGCCCGCCCAACCCAGCGATGCACCCATAGCTGATTGCGCAAGCGTTGCGTGGCGAACTGCAACGTGCCAAGCGCAATGCCCACCGCACCGCCGCCGAGGTGACACCACAACCAACCGCGGCGTGTCAGGAACATGCCATATGCCGGCGAATCCAGCGCGGCATATTTCAGATACACATGGTGCACGAACTCACCGGCGAATACGGCCAGCGCAAGCCAGAGCAGGGCCCGCAGCACGCTGACCGACCGCCGGTCACGAGAGACCGCAACACCATCGCGCATCGGATCAACTTGCATGCCCGGCTCCTTCGGTCAGCCCGCCTTAGAGTGCATCGGCCCCACCGTGGCGGTGAAGTGCCTTGGCTCACCGGTCATCGGATCATCGAATGCCAGCGTCTGTGCGAAGAGTTGCAGCGGCCGCTCCGGATCATCGGGCCGCTGGTCTTCCAGCTCGGGATAAAACCGGTCGTGCAGGACGGAAACGTCAGCCCAGGCAGCGGTGGTGCCACCGCCAGATAATGCTTGCGGATGCGTCGCTCACGAAACAGCGCCTGGTAGACCCCGCGCGTGGCAGGGTTGGCCGAGAACAGCACCAGCCCCGCGGTCTCGCGATCGATGCGGTGCAACGGCTCCAGCGCCGGATTGTCCAGCCGCTGCACCAGTCGCGTCAGCAACGTCTCGCGCACGTAAGCGCCGGCCGGTGCGACCGGCAAGAAGTGCGGCTTGCAGGCCACCACCAACTGCGCGTCGGCGTGCACCACTGTCTCGACGTACGGAATCACCGGCTCATCGGCGACCTCACGGAAATAGCGGATCTCCGCACCCAGGCGATACGGCGCTGACAGCGCCAAGGCCTGGTCATTGGCATCGCGCACCAGGCCGCGTGCGAAGCGATCGCGCCAACGCTCGGCCCTAATCGACGGAAAACACGCGCACAGCGCCTCGAAGACCGACTCCCACGGGCCGGCAGGCAGCTGGAAGCGGCTGGCCGGCGTGCCGTTGTGGGTGCGGGGTGCATCGGGCATTGCCGAGATACCAGCAGGATCGAGAGTGCAGCATGGTAACGCGCGATGCGGCGGCGCACTGCATGCAGCGATTGCATGTAGCGATTGCATGCAGCGCTGCAACATCGGTCGATCGCTGCAGTCGCCAGCTTCCGCATGCGCGAAGCGATGTGCGCCCGCGCGATGGCGCCGCATCGACGCGTGGCGCTCTGGAACTTAGGTTGGAATCACGATGCGTGTGATCGCACCCATGCCACGCCTCGATCGCGACGCTGCGGCTTGCAATACACCTGTCATCGATTCCGTTGACGTTGCGTACGTGCAACTGGCTCTGCGCTTCCTTCGACCCCTTTCTCAAGCAGGAACATCACCATACGTTCAACACCTCACGCCACCGTCGTGACGGCGGGGCTTCTTGCGCTGGTCACCGCCAGTGGCGCTATCGCCGCCGTGCCATCGGTGGCGCAATGCACCACGCCGCAGCCGTGGGCGCACGCCAATGTCGGCGCGGTGGTCGGCAACGGCACGGCCGCCAGTTGTACCGCCAGCGCACTCGCTACCGCCGTGGCGCAAGGTGGCTATGTCACCTTCAACTGCGGCACGCGTGCGGCCAGCATCGCCATCAACCAGACCATCAACATCACTGCCAGCACGCCCACGGTGATCGACGGCCAGGGCAAGATCACCCTGGATGGCCGACAGGCCGCGCGCATCTTCCAGGTACAGAACGGCAATGCGCTGTCGGTGCGCAATCTCAAACTGCAGAACGGCAGCTCCGTGCAGCCGGCATCCAACACCCAGTACGCGCCCGGCACCTGGGGCGGCGGCGCCATCAAGGTCAGCTACCGCGGCAAGCTGGAAGTGATCAACAGCCAGTTCCTGAGCAACCGCAGCAGCATCGGCGGTGGTGCCATTTTCGCCGGCAGCGATACCGACGTGACCATCGTCAAGAGCGCGTTCTCCAAGAACACCTCCTGGCTGGGTGGCGCGCTCTACACGCAGCTCAGCCGTCTGACCATCGTCAATTCCGAGTTTGTCGGCAACCAGGCCATCAATGCGCCGGCCGGCTTCCCGGATGCCGACCAGTTCGGCAACAGCGGCGCGATCGACACCGACGGCGCCTCGCTTGCCGGCTACCTCAATGCCGCTGCCGGTGGCGCCACGCTTTCGGTGTGCGGCACGGTGGTGCGCAACAACACCGCGGCCAATAGCGGCGGCGGCGCCACGTTGTGGGCGTATGCGCCCGACACCATCGACGTGCGCTACTCCACCTTCGCCAACAACATCGCCTATGGCGGCCCGGCCGGCGGTGCGCGCATCAGCCTGGGCTTCGGCGATACCACCCATTCCGGCACCACCATCACCACGCCGGGCATCATCAACGTCGAAGAGACCAGCTTCATCTCCAACCGCGCCGAAAAGAGCAATGCCGGCGCCTTGTACATGGACTGCTACGGCCCGTCCTGCAATGTCAGCAACAGCACCTTCTACGGCAACTACGCCAAGGGCGTGGGCGCGGCGATCCAGCATGTGGGCTGGCAGCCGTCCAATGGCGACCAGGGCAAGACCACGGTGCGCTTCAACAACGTCACCTTTGCCGAGAACACGCCAGGGTCGACGTTGTTCGGCAGCGGCTTCGACATCCGCAACAGCATCTTCTACTCCAAAACCGAGCGCACTTTCTGCAGCGACCAGAGCAGCACCGGCAACAACCTGATCGAGTACTCGGCTGCGGGCGGCCTGTTCTACAGCTGCCTCACCGCCGGCCTGGCACGCGCCGCCGACCCGCTGCTGGGCGCACCGGCCGCCAACGGCGGCCCCACGCTGACCCAATTGCCGGCGGCCGCCCGGTACGCAATCTCGGCAGCAACTGCCGCACTATCGACCAGCGTGGTGTTGCGCGTGATACCGCGGTGTGCGATGCGGGGGCGGTGGAAATCAAGTAAGCCTTGCTCGCGCGTCCTTGCCCTCTGACGAGGACGCGCCGCGTGACCGGGCGGGCGATGTCGCTCGGTCGCGCGATCAAAGGCTCGTCGCATCACGGTGCAGGGCCGGCGTCGATCGTCGTCCGCTGAGCCAGGAATCTCTCGGGCACAGGATGCCGGTTAGATGGCGCGCTAGGCTGCGCTCTTTTCGTGCGGCACATGCCGAGCATCGCGACGATCGCGACACCATCCGAAGACCGGGTGCCAACCAGACGGTGCAGCCTCTCCACGGCGATGCCCGCTAGATCGAAACGGATTGATGCCCGTCGATCCCATCGCAGTCCCACGCACGTGCACTCTGCGCGGGGCAAGCGAACTCAATCTTTCGACACTGACCTATTGCATAGCAGTGAAGGACGCACGCGATGCGACCTGGTTCGCAAGCGCGCGCATGTGCTGCTGACAAACCCGCTGCCAGCGGCTATGGTCGGGACTGGAACGGGGGTTCTTGCATGGGACGCAGACACAGAGGCAGCACATTCGACGCACTGGCCGCATTGCCGTGGCCACTGGCGCTCGTCGTCGGCCTCGTTGGCTATCTCACGGTGCGCTATGGCATCGCCTGGTGGCTATCGCAGCATGGCGGACTACTCGCGCAGGGCTTCGCCCAGCAATCAGACGCGCTGTTCGCCCCGCTGGCCTGTATGTTGCTCGGCGTTTGCTGGCTCGCCGCGCTGGTCTCCTACCTCGGCGCTCGCCGCCGCCGCCGCTTCCTCGACACCCGTACCACTCTGGAAAGCCTGGCAGCACGCGGCTGGCGCCAGTTCGAACAATTGGTCGCCGACGCCTTCCGCCGCCAGGGCTACCACGTCGAAGAAACCGGCCTGGGCGGCCCAGACGGCGGCATCGACCTGATCCTGCGCAAGGACGGCCGCCGCACGCTGGTGCAATGCAAGCAATGGAAGCGCCAGCAGGTCGGCGTCAGTGTCGTGCGCGAAATGTATGGCCTGCTCGCTCATCACCAGGCCCACGCGGTGAAGATCGCTTGCATCGGTAGTTATACGAAAGACGCTGAGCGCTTTGCCGAAGGCAAGCCGATCGAATTGATCGGCGGCGAACAGTTGTTGGACATGATCCAAGCGGTGCAGCAGCAAGCCACAGCGCAGCCGGCGGTGACACCCGCGCGCATCGAGCCTGTCTTTACTCCAGCTGATTCCACTGCCCCCGCGGCCGTTGTCGTTCCAAGCTGCCCACGTTGCGGCAGCACGCTTGTGCAGAGAAGAAACCGGCGCACCGGCGAGAACTTTCTAGGTTGCAGCCAGTTTCCGAAGTGCAGAGGAACCTCGTAAGTGAACCTGCCCCCCGTCTTCGACCCGTTTTCTTCAACCTGACCCCGTTTTCTTCGCTGTGCCTCTGTGCCGAATTTCATAGAGGTCGTCCCGTGGAAGAATGCCTGCAATTTCTAGCAAGAGCCGATATGAGCCGTCGCACATCACTCGTACGTTCCCGCCGTCCACTGGAATCATCCTCCGGGGCCTCTAGATTCGACCTCTGGCTTCAAAGAATAAGCTTAATCACTCAACCGATGCTTCTAATAACAACCCTAATAACGATCAAGATGACTGTAATCCCGCTTTATGAGAAAGCGCAGCTTGATGAGAATCTTGCACGGCGCGAAATAGAGCTGAAAAGAGCCACGCATTCGTTGAGTCGAATTTATGCACAGGCACGATTCTATATTGCGAAACAATTTTCCATCAATGCACACTATCAATGCCTAAGGAAGGTCTGAACAACGCGATCGGAGGATGTGGTAAGCCATATCGGTCGCGGTGACCGCGCTCAGATCCTCGGTTTTTCGCCGTTTTTGGCGCTTTTTCGGGGTATCGTCCCGATTACGGGCGCACCTACCCCGCGGCGGTAATGAACTCTTTGCGCTTCAGCCACAGATTCGACAGCGCAAACAGCATCAGCATCTGTGCGGTGTTCTTCGCCAAACCGCGATAGCGCACCTTGACGTAGCCAAACTGGCGCTTGATCACCCGAAACGGGTGTTCCACCTTTGCACGCAGGCTGGCTTTTGTGTGCTCCCAGCGCTTGGCCAACTTCAGTTCGCGCTTGTTCTTAATCTGCTTCAGCTTCGAGGGCTTCTCCGCGATCAGGTAGCGCAGTTTGCGCTTGCGCTTCATCTCCTCGCGTTTCTCAAGCCCGGTGTAGCCGCTGTCCGCGCACAGCGTGTCCTCCTTGCCGTGCAGCAGCTTGTGCGCTTGTGTGATATCGGCCACGTTGGCCGCCGTGCACTCCACGTGGTGCACCAGCCCGGAGTCATCGTCCACCCCGATGTGCGCCTTCATCCCGAAGTAGTACTGGTTGCCCTTCTTGGTTTGGTGCATCTCCGGATCGCGCTCGCCATCCTTGTTCTTGGTCGAGCTGGGCGCAGCGATGATCGTGGCGTCCACGATCGTCCCGCCGCGCAAGCTCTGCCCCTTGCGCGACAGGTGCGCGTTGACCCGATTGAACAGCTTGCGCGCCAAATCGTGCTGCTCCAACAGATGGCGGAAGTTGAGAATCGTCGTCTCGTCCGGCACCTCATCCAGCCCGCCGATCTTGGCGAAACGGCGCATCGACACCGTGTCGTACAGCGCTTCTTCCGCCGATGGATCGCTCAGTGCATACCACTGCTGCAAAAAGTGGATGCGCAGCATGGTCTCCAGCCGATACGGCTGTCGCCCCGGCTGCCCCGACTTCGGGTAGTGCGGCTCGATCAGCGCCAGCAGGTCCTTCCACGGCACGACCTGGTCCATCTCGGCCAAGAACACCTCACGCCGCGTCCGCTTGCGCTTGCCGTTGTACTCCGCGTCGCCGAAGGTCAGCTGCATCGAAATCGTCTACTCGGGTCGTTGATCGATTGTGGCAGATCACGATGGATTGTTCAGAGTTTCCCTAACTGCTATAAGCGATAAAGCTGGCTTCAAAAGGGGCTTTCAAGCTAGGTGTATTGGCGCAGATACCTCCGTGGACCGGATGAATTCGATGAACACTTTCAGCGGAGTGGGCATGAAGGATCGGCCAGAATAGTACAGGAGCGGTCCTGGAAAACTCTGCCACCAAGGATCGAGAATGCCTTCGAGCTCTCGCTGGTCAGACATGCTTTTAACTAGTCCTCAAAGAGGTAGACAATCCCTAGTCCCGCCAGTGCTGCATCAATCAGCAAGTCCGCCGCGCCTCCCAGTCCAACGACAAGTTGTCCCTTGGGATCAAGGTTTAGCGTCTTGCTTTCGTATTCGAACTTCCAAGCCGGCATCGCCCAACTGGGAAAGGGCCCCCAAAGATGACCAGAAGCTCAAGCAGCTGATCGGCGATTTGAGCCTGGAAAAGGTGATGTTACAGGACGTGCTGTCAAAAATTTCTCAGGCCCACGCAGCGAAAGATGCTCGTGGGCAACCTGGTCGATCGTTATCGCGTCGGAATTCGCTGGGATTGTACCTTCATCAACTAAAACCGACCGGGGTGATACAACCAGCCTCGGGACAATGGGGATGCGCCACTGCTTTGGCGGATCGAGGAGATCGCTGCCGTGCTAGTACGCTATGACTTTTGGTGGATATTCGTGCTGTTGCGGCGGGAAGGCTGATTCGGACGCACTGCTTGGTTGGCAATGTCCCGCCGGCCGAGTTTGCCGCCCGATTTACCTGCCCACCAAAAACCGAATTTTTCAGTTCTGTTAGTATCTAATGCAGGGAGGAGGTCACTGACACATTTTGATTACTTATCCTTCAGATGGCTCGAACGATGAAAGCTTTGGGATACAGATGGGAGCGTTAAAAAAAAAGCGTTGGTCTCAGGCCATCCGTACGCACTGTTCGCTGCTTTACCGATATGGGCGATCACGGGCCGTTTCCGAGACCGCCCAAGGCTCGCTCAAGGGACGCGGTCCGACGTGGCGGTTGCGCCTTGGGCGATCGCCTATGACCAGTACCGGTCCATGTTCTTCGACACGACGAATGACGGGGCCGTAGCCGAACTCGGTCTAGATCATCCTGGGACAGCGTTTCTGGAAAGCGGAGCGGTCGATGAAAGATTCAACTCAACGGCAATTAGAAGATGCCCTGAAGAGGCTGCGCGAGGGTGAGCCAGCCCACCCAAAACTTCGCGCAAGTCTAGATTCGAAGCTTGGTGCCGGTAAAACTTACAACTTAGTCTCCATCGCCAATGTCGCACTCGAAGCGGGAGTAAGCCGCACCCTTATTGGTTACGACGGCTGTCAGTACCCTGCGATTCGCATGGCAGTTCTAAAGGCAAAAAAGGCAGCTCCAAGTTCATCAACCATCAAGGTGCTGCGCCAGGAAATCGCCGAGCTAAAGAAACTTAGGGAAACTCTGAACAATCCATCGTGATCTGCCACAATCGATCAACGACCCGAGTAGACGATTTCGATGCAGCTGACCTTCGGCGACGCGGAGTACAACGGCAAGCGCAAGCGGACGCGGCGTGAGGTGTTCTTGGCCGAGATGGACCAGGTCGTGCCGTGGAAGGACCTGCTGGCGCTGATCGAGCCGCACTACCCGAAGTCGGGGCAGCCGGGGCGACAGCCGTATCGGCTGGAGACCATGCTGCGCATCCACTTTTTGCAGCAGTGGTATGCACTGAGCGATCCATCGGCGGAAGAAGCGCTGTACGACACGGTGTCGATGCGCCGTTTCGCCAAGATCGGCGGGCTGGATGAGGTGCCGGACGAGACGACGATTCTCAACTTCCGCCATCTGTTGGAGCAGCACGATTTGGCGCGCAAGCTGTTCAATCGGGTCAACGCGCACCTGTCGCGCAAGGGGCAGAGCTTGCGCGGCGGGACGATCGTGGACGCCACGATCATCGCTGCGCCCAGCTCGACCAAGAACAAGGATGGCGAGCGCGATCCGGAGATGCACCAAACCAAGAAGGGCAACCAGTACTACTTCGGGATGAAGGCGCACATCGGGGTGGACGATGACTCCGGGCTGGTGCACCACGTGGAGTGCACGGCGGCCAACGTGGCCGATATCACACAAGCGCACAAGCTGCTGCACGGCAAGGAGGACACGCTGTGCGCGGACAGCGGCTACACCGGGCTTGAGAAACGCGAGGAGATGAAGCGCAAGCGCAAACTGCGCTACCTGATCGCGGAGAAGCCCTCGAAGCTGAAGCAGATTAAGAACAAGCGCGAACTGAAGTTGGCCAAGCGCTGGGAGCACACAAAAGCCAGCCTGCGTGCAAAGGTGGAACACCCGTTTCGGGTGATCAAGCGCCAGTTTGGCTACGTCAGGTGCGCTATCGCGGTTTGGCGAAGAACACCGCACAGATGCTGATGCTGTTTGCGCTGTCGAATCTGTGGCTGAAGCGCAAAGAGTTCATTACCGCCGCGGGGTAGGTGCGCCCGTAATCGGGACGATACCCCGAAAAAGCGCCAAAAACGGCGAAAAACCGAGGATCTGAGCGCGGTCACCGCGACCGATATGGCTTACCACATCCTCCGATCGCGTTGTTCAGACCTTCCCTAGGGCGAGTTAATCGCCCCCCTGCCTTACCTCATCGCGCTGACGTGACTCAGCGCCGGGTGAGCATTCAACAAATTTGATCTGCGATTGAAGCGTTGCGCCGCAGCCTGGACCATGGCGCAACGCAGCGCGCTTACTTGGTCGCCGCCTGCGCGTTGTCGGTGGTGATCACGCCGCAGGCCAGGCGGCCGCCCGCGTTGCCGGTGGGCTGGGTTTTGTAGTCGTCTGCGTCGGCATGCACGATCACCGCGTGGCCGGCGATATCGAACTGGTCGGCCTTGCCCAGATTGACGTTGCTGGAGACCGGGCCGTCGATGGTGGCGTTACCCTGCGCGTCGGCGGTGATGTTGGGCATGTCGCCGCCGTGGTGCGGGTCGGCGCTGATATTGCCGTGATCGGACTGGGACGGGTTGAAATGGCCGCCGGCGCTGCTGCCGTCCGGTGCGCTGCAATCGCCCTTTTCGTGGATATGGAAGCCATGCTCGGTATTGGGCTTGAGGCCGCTGAGCTGGCCGGTGACGCGCAGCGCGCCGTCGACGGTCTTGAACGTCACCGTGCCTTTGACGTCATTGCCCTTGGTCGGCTTGAGCTCGGCGGTCGCGGTGGTGGTGGCTGCCGCTTCGGTGACCATGGAGGCGGCGTGTTCGCCACCGTGCGCCGCTGCGGCCGGCGTGCTGGCCTGCGGTGCGGGTGCCGGCTCGGCCGGCGCTGGTTCATCGCGCTTGCACGCAGTCAGCACCAGGGCGGTGGCCAGAAACAAGGTGGTCGGAACAATGCGCATGGAGTACTCCTGAAGAAAGGCCGCAACTGCAGCCGTTGATGCCCCGACTCAGGGCTGCGAAGGGGGCGTGCCCCATTGGGTGACGCGAATGACGCCACAGGCCAGGCGCGCACCGGCATTGCCGCTGGGCTGGCTGCGATAGTCGTCGGGGTCGGCATGCACGATCAGCGACTTGCCGATCACGTCGGTCGGGGCGCCATCGCCCAGACTGATGCCGGACAGAATCATGTCCAGATGCGCCACGCCTTCGGCGTCTGCACGCAGATTGTCCATGTCGCCCAGATGATGCGCGCCGCCACCGGCACGCCCGTGCGGCGAACCGGCCGGGTTGAAATGCGCGCCGGCGCTGCTGGCGTCGGCTGCGCTGCAATCGCCGCGTTCGTGCACATGGAATCCGGACACGGCGCCCGGACGCAAGCCGCCGATGGTGCCGGTGAGGCGAATGCCTTGCAGCGCCGGCACCAGCACTACCCGACCGCTGACCAGGCTGCCCGAGGCAGATGCCAGCGCCGCCTCGGCTTGCTGCACCGGGCGCGCAGGCACTACCCGCGCTGCTGGCGGCGGAGGCGCCTTGGGCGGCGGCGGCGTGCTGCTGCAGGCGGCCAGCGCCAGCGCGGTGAGGGCAACGATCGTGGGCGACCGGTAACGCATCGAGCAGTTCTCCTGATCAGGCTGGAAACCTATGCGGGTGCATGTTCACGTGTCATGAAATGCACTTGGGACAGCCCACGAGTTTACGGGCTAGGTGTCGCTGGCCGGAGATGCGCAAACGTGCTCGCACCGCCCCTGTCCCGCAGCCGGGAGAGGAACTCGACTGCAAAGCGCGATGCCCGCCCTGCCCGACCGTCTTGCCTTCTCCCGCGTGCGAGGGAAGCTGCTCGAAGGACGGATGGCGGCGTCGCGCGCCGCCTGACTCGAGGCAGTGGCGCGTGCGAGCAAACAACGAAGAGTTCATGCACGCGTGCCGCGATGCTCGTCAAGCTCGCCTGTTTCGCTGTGTGGCTCAAACACCTGCGCGTAGTCCGGCTTTTTGCAGGTGCCCCTCACGCCCTCTCACGCAGGTGGGAGAGGGCTCACCTCCGCGTGCGGGCTGATCAGCGGCGCTTGCGGCCCGGCCCCAGCTTGCGGGTGACGGTGTTGCGGCCCAGTCCCAGGCGGGCGGCGGCTTCGGCACGGCGGCCCTGGGTGAGTTGCAGCGCCGCTTCCAGCAAGGTTCTGTCCAGGCGCTCGCGCGCTTCGGCGTGCAGGCCCTGGGCACCTTCGCTCAGGCGTTGCGCGGCCCAGCTGGAAAGCATGTCGTCCCACTGCCCGTCGCTGCGACCGCTGCGGTGACGACGGCCGCCGCGCGCCAGTGCGGCGTCCACGTCGACCACGTCGATGATGTCCGACGTCGCCAGCGCCGCCAGGCGCCAGCACACGTTTTCCAGTTCGCGCACATTGCCCGGCCAGTCGTACTGGCGCAGGTCTTCCAGCGCGGCCGACGAGAGCCGCTTGGGCAGCATGTCGAGCTTGCGCCCGGCCATGGCCAGGAAATTTTCGGCCAGTTGCGCGATGTCGCCGCGCCGTTCGCGCAGCGGCGGCAATTGCAGGCGCACCACATCCAGGCGGTGCAGCAGATCGGCGCGGAAGCGGCCTTGTTCGACCAGCGCTTCCAGGTCCTGGTGGGTGGCGGCGATCACGCGCACATCGACGCGGATCAATTCGCGCCCACCGACGCGGAAGAATTCGTTCTCTGCCAACACGCGCAGCAGCCGGGTCTGCAGCGGCAATGGCATGTCGCCGATTTCGTCCAGAAACAGCGTGCCGCCATCGGCCTGTTCGAAGCGGCCGATATGCCGTTTGGTCGCCCCGGTAAACGCGCCGGTTTCGTGGCCGAACAACTCGCTTTCCAGCAATTCGGCCGGGATGGCGGCGGTGTTGAGCGCGACGAAGGGTTTGCGCGCACGCGGGGATTCGTTGTGCAGCGCGCGCGCCACCAACTCCTTGCCGGTACCGGTTTCGCCATTGATCAGCACCGACAGCGGCGCCTGCGCCAGGCGGCCGATCGCGCGGAACAAGGCCTGCATCGCGGGCGTGTCGCCGATCAACGAGGCCGAGCCTTCGGCCAGCCGCGTGGCGAGGATCTCTTCGACGCCGGCATCGGCGTCCGGCAATGCGCGCGCGGCCAGTGCCACCGCATCGTCCAGGTCGAACGGCTTGGACAGGAACTCGTGCGCGCCGCCGCGAAAGGCGCCAGCGGTGCTGGCAACATCGGTGTAGGCCGACATCACGATCACCGGCAACTGCGGGTGCTTGGATTTGAGTTTGTCGAGCAGGGTCAGGCCGTCTTCGCCGGGCATGCGCACGTCGGTGAACAGCAGATCCGGCGTGGGCCGCATGGCCAGCGCCTGCAGCGCGGCCGCGGCGCTGTCGAAGCCGTCCACGGCGTAGCCTGCATCGCGCAAGGCGGTGGACAGCACGAACCGGACCGACCGGTCGTCGTCGACCACCCAGATGTGGGATACGCCGGCGGCCTCAGCCATGTGGATGCTCCTTGTCGTGATCGCCGGCCAGCTCGGGCAGCAGCAGGGTGAAAACGGTATGGCCCGGACGCGAGCGATAGGTCAGCGTGCCGTGGTGTTCGCGCGAGACCTGCTGGGCCAGCGCCAGGCCCAGCCCGCTGCCTTCGGCACGGCCGCTGACCAATGGCAGAAACAGGTGCTCGGCCAGTTCTTCCGGCACGCCGCCGCCGTCGTCGATGATCTCCAGCCGCAGCGACATCGCATGCACGCGGTCGCGGATGCGCTGGCCGTGCTCCACGCGGGTGCGCAGCGTCACGCGCGTGGCGCCGGCCTGGAAGGCGTTGCGCACCAGGTTCCAGACCGCCTGGGTCAAACGGTCGCCATCGCCCAGAATGTCCGGAATGCTGGGGTCGTAATCGCGCTGCACCTGCACCGACCAGCCGCCTTCGGCTTCGGCCAGGCGTAACACCCGTTCGAGCACCACATGAATGTTGAGGCGATCGTGCGGGCGCGCCGGAGTGGGCGAGAGCAGCCGTTCGAGCAGGGTGTTGAGGCGCTCGATCTCGGTGCCGATCAGCTCGATCAGTTCGCGTTCGTCTTCATCGCGCCCGGCCGCGCGGCGCGCCAGCAACTGCGCGGCGCCCTTGAGCCCGGCCAGCGGGTTACGCAGCTCGTGCGCCAGCCCCTTGAGCGCAGCGCTCAAGGCGTTGGGCAGGGCGTGGGTGGGATCGAGCGCGGGGAATTCGTCGACCGGGTGGGTTTCCAGCAGCCAGCCGCCATCGTCCAGCCGCGACAGCCAGCCCTCGGCAAAGCGCGGCGCGTCGTTGGGCAGGCCCAGCGCCAGCCGGTGCAGACGCAAGACGTCGCGCTCGTCGTTGAGCAGAAAGCGCGCCAGCGCGTCGCCCTGCACTTCCAGCGCGGCCAGGGGCTGTTCGACCAACCGCCGTGCGCTGACCCCGAGCCAGCGGGCAAACGCCGGGTTAACCCCCAGCACGCGGCCCTCGCGGTCGGCCCAGGCGACCGGTGTGCCCAGGCTGTCCAGCGATGGCATGGAAGAGGACGTCACCATTGCATCAATTTAGTGCAAACGGCAGCGCCATGCATCGATGTCGCGCAAAGCGAAGCGTACGGAGACACCATGTAGGCCGGACGGAGGCGGGTCGCACCGATCCAGCGTGCATCCGCGCCGGCAGTCATGGGCGTGGGGCTGGTCATGCAGGCACCTCGGCAGTGGTTCCGCGCCCAACGGGCGGCGGGAAAAAACGGACCCGGCTGGGCGATCCCGGCCGGGTCGTGGCGCCACCCGCGGCAGCGCGGCCGCGGGTGTGCATGCTCAGGACTCGTACGCGGCTTCGCCGTGCGAGGTGATGTCCAGGCCCTCGCGCTCGGCTTCTTCGCTGACGCGCAGGCCGAACACCAGCTTGGCGACCAGAAAGCCCACCACCGACACCACGCCGATCCAGCCGACCGTGATCCCGACGCCCAGCGCCTGGATGCCGACCTGGTGGACGATGTCGTAATCGCCGCCCTTCTGGCCGCCCAACGAGGCCGCCGAGAACACGCCAGTGAGGATGGCGCCGATGATGCCGCCCAGGCCATGCACGCCGAACACGTCCAGGCTGTCGTCGGCACCGAGCAGGCGCTTCAGACCGGTGACGCCCCACACGCACAGCACGCCGGCGGCAAGACCAATCACGATCGCACCGAACGGACCCACGGTGCCGCAGGCCGGAGTGATACCGACCAGGCCGGCGACCATGCCCGAGGCCACGCCCAGCGCGGACGACTTGCCCTTGATGATCTTCTCGGTCAGCGACCAGCCCAGGATGGCGGCGGCGGTGGCCAGCAAGGTGTTGAGGAAGGCCAGCGCCGCACCGGCATTGGCTTCCAGGTTGGAACCGGCGTTGAAGCCGAACCAGCCCACCCACAGCAGCGAGGCGCCGACGAAGGTCAGGGTCACGTTGTGCGGCTTGATCGCCTCACGCCCCAACCCGGCGCGCTTGCCGACGAAATAGGCGCCGACCAGGCCGGCAACACCGGCATTGATATGCACCACGGTGCCGCCGGCAAAATCCAGCGCGCCCAGTCCGAACAGGTACCCGCCGGTGGCCCAGACCATGTGCGCCAGCGGCAGGTAGCCGAAGGTGAACCAGATCACCGAGAACAGCAGTACCGCGGCGAACTTGGCGCGTTCGGCAAAGGCGCCCACGATCAGCGCACCGGTGATGCCGGCGAAGGTCGCCTGGAACGCGACGAACACGTATTCCGGCAGGCTCACGCCCTTGGTGAAGGTGGCCGCCAGGGTTTCGATGGTGACGCCCTTGAGCAGCGCCTTGTCCAGGTTGCCGATCCACGCGCCTTCGCCGGAGAACGCCAGGCTATAGCCATACAACACCCACAGGATGGTCAGCAGCGAAAAGACTGTGGCGACCTGGATCAGCACCGACAACACGTTCTTGGCGCGCACCATGCCGCCGTAGAACAGCGCCAGGCCCGGCACCACCATCATCAGCACCAGCAGGGTGGAGGTCAGCATCCAGGCGACATCGCCCTTTTCCACCACCGGTGCGGCTTCGGCGGCGGCGGCCGGCGGGGTGGCCGGCTGCGCCGACGGCAGCGGTTCGGTGGTGACCGGCTCGGTCGGCAGCGGGGTGACCTGCGGGGTGGACTGCGCATGCGCACTGCCCATGCCGCCCACCATCAGCGCGCTGAACAGCATCAGCATGCACACGCTGTAGAACCGGGCTTTCCACCCGGCAAAAAGAGCTGTCTTCATACGAACTCCGGGGCTGGTGGGGTCAGAGCGCATCGGCGCCGATCTCGCCGGTGCGGATGCGCACCACCTGCTCGATCGCGGTGACGAAGATCTTGCCGTCGCCGATCTTGCCGGTGCCGGCGGCGTTCTGGATCGCTTCGACCACCGCGTCCAGACGGTCGTCGGTGACCACCGTTTCGATCTTGATCTTGGGCAGGAAGTCGACGACGTACTCGGCGCCGCGGTACAGCTCGGTGTGGCCTTTCTGGCGCCCGAAGCCCTTGACCTCGGTCACGGTGATGCCCGACACGCCAGCTGCAGACAAGGCCTCGCGGACCTCGTCGAGCTTGAACGGCCGGATGATGGCGGTGATCAATTTCATGCGCATACCCCGAATGGTGGAAAGAACCGGCCGGCATTGCGCCGCCCGGCGGTGTCAGTCACCTGGATGCCTACCCCGGCATCCGATCGTTCGCGATTGCGCGGACCCCAGCAGATGCCATGCATCCGCCTCGTGGGAGAGGTCAGGCCCGCGCGCCGCGAACGATGTGTTCTCTCGTTACCCCTGCGATCCACGGCCGGAGCCCTGGATCGATCGAACATGTGCGGCGATGGCGGAGGTGGGAGGGGGGCCTCCGCCATCACCGCGGTGGAACTCAGTTGCCGTAGTACAGCTGGTACTCCAACGGGTGGGTCGCAGCGCGGAACTTGGTGACTTCCTGCATCTTCAGCGCGATATAGCCGTCGATGAAGTCGTCGCTCATCACGCCGCCGGCCTTGAGGAACTCGCGGTCCTTGTCCAGCGCTTCCAGGGCCTGGTCCAGGCTGGAGCACACCTGCGGGATCAGCTTCTCTTCTTCCGGCGGCAGGTCGTACAGGTCCTTGTCGCTCGGGGCGCCCGGGTCGATCTGGTTCTTGATGCCGTCCAGGCCGGCCATCATCAGCGCGGTGAAGGTCAGGTAGCCGGACTGCAACGGATCGGGGAAACGCATTTCGATACGGCGCGCCTTCGGGTTGGTGACCCACGGAATGCGGCACGAGGCCGAACGGTTACGCGCCGAATAGGCCAGCATCACCGGCGCCTCGAAGCCCGGGACCAGGCGCTTGTAGCTGTTGGTGCCGGAGTTGGCGAAGGCGTTGATCGCGCGGGCATGCTTGAAGATGCCGCCGATGTACCACAGCGCCAGCTGCGACAGGCCGCCGTAGCCGTCGCCGGTGAACAGGTTGACGCCGCCCTTGGCCAGCGACTGGTGCACGTGCATGCCCGAGCCGTTGTCGCCCACGATGGGCTTGGGCATGAAGGTGGCGGTCTTGCCGTTGCGGTAGGCGACGTTCTTGATGATGTACTTCATCGTCAGCAGTTCGTCGGCCTTCTGCACCAGCGAGCTGAACTTGGTGCCGATCTCGCACTGGCCGGCGGTGGCCACTTCGTGGTGGTGCACTTCGGTTTCGATGCCGACCTGCTCCAGCGTCTTGATCATTTCCGCGCGCAGGTCGTGCAGGCTGTCGGTCGGCGGGACCGGGAAGTAGCCGCCCTTCACGCCCGGGCGGTAACCGCTGTTGCCGCCGTCGTATTTTTCGCCGGTGTTCCAGGCCGCCTCTTCCGAACCCACCTGGAAGAAGGTGTGGCCCATGTCGTTGGCAAAGCGCACCGAATCGAAGATGAAGAATTCCGGCTCCGGGCCGAAGAACGCCTGGTCGGCGGTGCCGGAGGATTTCAGATAGGCCTCGGCGCGCTTGGCGATGCCGCGCGGATCGCGCTCATAGCTCTGCATGGTGGCCGGGTCGAGGATGTCGCAGGTCAGCACGAGGGTCGGATCGGCGAAGAACGGATCCAGGTACGCGGTGCCCGCGTCCGGCAGCAACACCATGTCCGACTCGTTGATGCCCTTCCAGCCCGCGATCGAACTGCCGTCGAACATCTTGCCTTCTTCAAACAGCGCCGGCTCGATGATATTGACCGGGAAGGTGATGTGCTGCTGTACACCACGCATATCGACGAAGCGCAGGTCGACGAACTCGACCTTGTTGTCCTTGATCAGCTTTTCAACATTTTCCACGGACATCGGAAGAAACCTCAGCAGGAGTTAAGTGGCTCGTGGGCGGTACTACAGCAGGGACCGTGCCAAGCGATCGCGCTTCACAAGCCCTTGATTTTGCTGACATCGCTCGCGACCGTAGCACCTGTACCGCACCATCTAAGTGCAAAACGCAAAACCGAACGCACCAATGTGGTGCATGCCGCAATGCACTATCCTGGCGCCTCCCTCACCCCTGCCCAGTCCGATGTCCGATCTGATTTCCGCCCTGTTGTTGGGCATTCTCGAAGGCCTCACCGAATTTCTGCCGATCTCCAGCACCGGCCACCTGCTGATTGCCGAACAATGGCTCGGACGCCGTTCTGACTTCTTCAATATCGTCATCCAGGCCGGCGCGATCCTGGCCATCTGCCTGGCGCTGCGGCAGCGCCTGTGGGGCCTGGCCACCGGCCTGGGCGAGCGCGCCAACCGCGACTACGTGCTCAAGGTCGGCGTGGCCTTCCTGGTCACCGCGGTGGTCGGACTGGTCGTGCGCAAGGCCGGCTGGCAATTGCCCGAAACGCTCCAACCGGTCGCCTGGGCATTGTTGATCGGCGGGGTATGGATGCTGGTGGCCGAACACTTCGCCGGCAAGCTGCCCGAGCGCGATGTGGTGACCTGGAAGGTGGCCATTGCAGTGGGCCTGGCGCAGGTCGTGGCCGGTGTCTTTCCCGGTACGTCGCGCTCGGCCTCGACAATCTTCATCGCCATGCTGCTGGGCCTGAGCAAGCGCTCGGCAGCGGCGGATTTCGTGTTCATGGTGGGCATTCCGACCATGTTTGCGGCCAGCGGTTACGCGCTGCTGGAGATGTACAAGGAAGGCGGTTTCGGCACCGAAAACTGGACTGACGTGGCGGTGGCCTTCGTGGCGGCGACCATCACCGGCTTTGTGGTGGTCAAGTGGCTGCTGGGCTATATCAAGAAGCACCGGTTCACGGTGTTTGCGGTGTACCGCATGCTGCTGGGCGCCGCCCTGCTGCTGTGGCTGCCGGCGGCTGCGGGCTGACACCCGACCGCCCCTACCTGGCCTGCAGGTCGCGATGGTTGCGCCATGCGGGCCAGGCGCCAGGAACGCAAAGCGCCGCCCCCGAGAGATTGTGGACGGCACGCTGGGCACTGCAGCGGACCGGCGACAGCAGCCGATTCCGGGCAGCGCCCGCGCCCGCCTGGCAGTGCGCGCGGTCGTTGGTTGGCGCTCCGGGGCGTCCACGTCGTGACGCCGGTCATTGCCGCGGGCGCACGCTGGCGGTATCACTGACGCATCGATCACCGGGAGCTGCGCATGCGTGCCGTGTTCTTGGCCCCAGCATTGCTGGCGGCGGGCGTGACGGCCTGCGGGTCGGGTGCATCGCCGGAGCCGCCCGGCTCCAGCCACGCTGCTGCGCGGGCGCCGGTCGCCGCTCCCTCTGACACGGACAATGTCCCGTTACGCGCCGCCCTGCGCGCGCAGCACTGGCACCTGCAGCGGCCAGCGATGCGCATGGCACGGCCTTGCGCAGCCTGTTCGTCGACGGCGTGCCGCCAGTGCAACTGGATTTCAGCGATCAGCGCATCCAGGTCAGCCAGACCTGCAACGCGCTGGGCGCCACCTACCGCGTGGCCGAGGCGCACGTGCAGATTGGCCGGGTGGTCTCGAGCAAGCGAATGTGCGCCGATGCACGCCGGATGGCGCAGGAGCGCGCGGCCAGCGACCTGTTGTCCGGGCGCTTCGCAGTGATCATGGACAACGCAGCAGCCGCGCCCCGCCTGACCCTGACCCGCAGCGACGGCACCGTGCTGATCTTCGGCGGCACGCCCACTGCGGACACCGGTTATGGCGGGCCGGGGCAGACGCTGTTGATCGAAGTCGCCGCAGAGACCATGCCCTGCGTTTCCGACCCCGCGCGGCGCTGCCTGCAAGTGCGCGAGCACGACCCGGACGCACCTGCCACCGTACAGGCCGCAACATCATGGTAGCCCTACGAGGGCACGATCGAGGGTTTCGACCATGAAGACGGCATACGCACCCTGCTACGCGTGACCCGCTACCCGGCCGGCAGCGAGCCTGGTACCAAACCGGTGTACGTGCTCGACCAGATGATCGAGGCCGGCAGCTAGCGCGGCTGCAGCATTGGGCCGCGCACCCTGCGACGCCGCTACCCGCATCAGAACCGGATGAGGACCTTGCCCACGTGTTGCGCCTTGGCGAAATAGTCCAAGGCCTGGGGCGCCTGGTCGAACCGGAACGTCTTGCTGTGCAGGGTTTTGATGCGGTGCTGCTCGATCGCCTGCAGCAGGTCCACGAACATCGCCCGGCTTCCGTTGGCGATCCCGCGAATGGTCACGTTCTTGCGGATCAACGCCACGTAGTCGGGAATCGGCGAGGCCGCGCCGGGGGTCACGCCGATCACCACGATGGTCGCATTCGCGGCCGCCACCTTGATCGACTGGCCCAAGGTGTCCTGCCCGCCCGTCTCGATGACGACGTCCGCGCCGCCGCCGGACAGCTGCATCACCGCCTCGGCCCAGTCGGGGTGGGTGCGGTAGTTGACGGTGATGTCGGCGCCCAGGCGGCGTGCGAGCTCGAGCTTGTCGTCGCTGGACGAGGTGATGGCGACGCGGGCACCGTGGAGCTTGGCCAGTTGGAGCGCAGCCATCGAGACGCCACCGGTTCCCAGGCACAGCACCAGGTCGCCGGCCTTGATCCTGGCCACTTCCACCAGGGCGTGCCAGGCGGTCACCGCGGCCGATGCCAGCGCAGCGACATCCTCGTCCTCCAGCGACGCAGGCACCTTGATCAGGGCACTGGCGGGCAGCGACACCTTTTCGGCCAGCCAGCCGTCGTGGGTCACGCCCAGGTCGTGGGCGAACATCTCGGCGCGGAACCTGCCATCCAGCCAGGTGGGAAAGTGCCCACAGACGACACGGTCGCCTGGCGCGACCTGGCTGACGCCTGCGCCGACGCAGGTCACGATGCCCACACCCTCGGCAACCGGAACGCGCGCGGGCGCAAGCTTGCCGCCGTAGGTGCCCTTCAGGATCTGCAGGTCGCGGTTGATCAAGCCCACCAGTCGCGGAGCGACGATGACCTCACCAGCCCCTGCAACTGGTTCGGGCATCTCGACCGCAACCAGGCTCTCGAGGCCGGTTTGATTGCCAATCTGGAATGCGTTCAAGGGGGATTGCCTGTGCTGCGACGCCGGCCGAACGTGGCTGGCGTCATGGGGGATGGAGCGAGCGCCGCCATCGGCGCGATCACTCAGCGCAGCGACGGGTTCAAGGTGTAGGTGCCGTGCAACGCCGCTTCGGCCAGCACATGCCCCTGCATCGCCGACAGCACGTCGGCGGCGGTGAAGCTGTTGGGCAGGCTGAGCTGGGCCACGTCCAGCGCGAACACGCGGAAGAAATACCGGTGCACGCGCAGGTCGTTGAACGGCGGGTACGGGCCGTCGTAGCCGCGGTAGTCGCCGGCCATGTCGGCATTGCCGGCGAACCACCGGGTGTAGGAATTCAGGCCCTGCCGGGCACCGGCCGGGCCGGCTGGCTGCTGCTTGCCCTTGACCACGAAGCCGTCGCTGCAGCTGCCTGCCGCAATCTCATGCACATCGGCGGGGATATCGGCCATGGCCCAATGCACGAAATCGGTGCGTGGCTGCTCGACGGGAATCTGCAGGTCGTCGCGGCCGACGGTGTCGGGCACGGTCGGCACGTCCGGGTCCAGGCACAGCAGCGCAAACGACTGCGTACCTGCCGGCGCCTCGCTCCAGGCCAGGTGCGGATTGCGGTTGGGCGCAAAGCCCTCCGGCGTGCCGGCGGCAAATTCCACCGCGATGGGCTTGCCGTTTTCGATGCTGTTGCTGGTCAGACGCATGGCGGATCTCCGAGGGAAGCGATACGGATCAGGGTGCCTGGGTCTGCGCCACAGCGGAAGACGCCGCCATGGAACCTTCTGATGCGCTCGGCCGGGTTTACCGCCGCGTACGTGCCGCGCCTGCACACGATGCGACGACGCGACTGCGGCCACGCCCACCTGCCGTGGGCGCGACCGCGTTGATGGCGCCTCAGTCCTGCGGGTAGCCGAAGCGCACCGCGATCAGGGTGAGCAGATCGAACTGCGCGCCGAGCACGCCGCGGTAATCGCGCCAGCGGCCGGAGGCCAACCGCGCCGGGCCACGCGGTTCGACCAGTGGGAAGCTCAGCCCGAACGCCTGTTCCAGGGCCGTCGAAATACCTTGCGGGTCGTTTTCGATCCCGTCCAGCCGAATGATGCGGTGGGGGTACAGGTCGCGCTCGTGCAGCGTGGCCAGCTGTTCCAGTGCGATCAGCAACCAGTCGGTGGCCTGCTGCGGCGATTGCAGCGCCAGGGGCGCCGACGCACCGGCCGAGAGCCAGTCCAGCAACATGTCGCGCGGGTCACGCAGCGCAATCGCCAGCCGGCCCTCGGGCAGGTGCGGGCGCAGCGCGGTCAGCAAGGTGTTGTCCCACCACAGCAACCAGTCGATGACATTGCCATCGTCGATGCCGCGGCGCGGCAGTTGCGCCTTCCAGCCTTCCACCAGCGCCGTCGGTGCCAGTTCGCCGGAGGCCAGCTGTTCGAGGGTGCGGTAGCTCTGCAGCGCATCCGACGGCGGCGTGGTGCCATAGCGGTCGCCGCGCACCAGCGGGGTGGCCGCGCCCATCACCGCGAC
The DNA here is from genome assembly GCF_041475645.2 of Xanthomonas sp. NCPPB 3569. Lineage (NCBI taxonomy): Bacteria > Pseudomonadati > Pseudomonadota > Gammaproteobacteria > Lysobacterales > Lysobacteraceae > Xanthomonas > Xanthomonas sp. NCPPB 3569. The sequence goes on along the minus strand of NZ_CM192969.1, from coordinate 127,651 downwards.
CAGGCGTTCGACATGCGAGCCGGGCGTGCCCCACACGAACAGCGGGCGTGCGGTGACGGTGTCGGGAATGCTGCCCAGCGCAGGCCACTGCGTGGGCTGCTTGGCTGCCTGCGGCGGCAACGGCAACCGATGCTGGGCCTGTTCGCGGTGGAACTGCATCCAGGTACCCACGGCGGCATCGGGCTGGCCGGCGCGGTCCTGCACATTGCCCAACCATGGCCGCAGCACGGTCTGCTGCGGTGCAGGCAGCGATTCGATCAACGATTCGACGCAGGCGATCGCCGCCGGTGGGTCGCGTTGCAGCAAGGCTTCGACAATGCGCTGCTCGCCGCTGATGCGGCCCGGCTCCACCGCCACGATCTGACGCGCCACCATCTCCGCTGCGTCGGCCTGGCCCTGCATGTCGTGCACGCGCATCAGCGCTTCCAGGGCCGGCAGGTGTTCGGGCATGGCCAGCAGCCAGCGCTCGATCACGGCCTGCGCCTGCGGCCCACCGACCGGCTCGACCGCCAGGCGGGCCAGCCACAGGTCGTGCGCAGTGGCCGAGGTGGCCAGTGCCGCATCCAGGGTGTCGCGCGCATCGTCCACCGCGCCCAGCCGCTCCCAGGCGGTGAGCAGCGCGTGCAACGTGCGGCGGTCGGCCGGCCAGTGCGCCAGCGCCAGGCGCAGGTGCGCGGCGGCCTGGTCGGGACGCCCGGCCTGCAGCTCCATCTCGCCGGCCAGCCGGCGCATGGCCGGCAGATCGCCGCCGGGCTGCTCGAGCACGCCCTGCATCGCCGCCAGTGCATCGTCCAGGCGGCCCTGGCGTTGGGCCAGTTGCGCAATGAAGGCGCGCAGCGCGGTGCCGGGGGGATTGAGCTCGATCACGCGCTCGAAGGCACGCTCGGCGAACGCAAAATGCTCCTTCTGCAGATACGCAAAGCCCAGCGAAAACAGCACGCGTGCATCGTCGGGCAGCTGCTCGGCGGCGCGGGTCAGCAGCGCCAGCGCGCGGTCGCTGTGGCCCCGGCGCATTTCCACCACGCCATCGACCGCCAGCAATTGCGGGTGTTCCGGCGCCAGGCGCGCGGCGGTGCGGCTGAGCCGCTCGGCCTCGTCCAGATCGCCGCGGGCCACCGCCAGATGCGCCTGCATCACGTAGGCATTGAACTGATTCGGATCCAGCGCGGTACTGCGCGACAGCGCGGCATCGGCGGCGGACAGATCGCGCGTGGCCAGCAAGGCGCCGGCGCGCAGCAGGTGCAGGTCGGCATCTTCGGGCGTCAGCGTCAGCGCGGTATCGATGCTATCCAGCGCTAGCGCCGGCTGCCCCTGCTGCTGCAGCGCAAGCGCCAGCCAGCGGTGGGCGGCGGCGTGATCGGGCGCGTTGGTGACCCACTCGCGGGCCAGCGCCACCGCATCGTCGGCCGCATTGCGGCGCAGGGCTTGAAGAATGGCGTCTTGCATGGCGGTGGCGGGTCCCGGACAAACCGCTATTGTAACGATGCGCGCTGCGGCGCCGAGCTACCGGGCAGCGGCCAGCCGCTCAGCCACCCAGCGTTCGGCAAAACCGTCGCCGCGGGCGTTTTCCAGAAAGCCGCAATGCCCGCCCCAGCGCGCGATTTCCAGCTGCGCATGCGCCGGCAACTGCCAAGCGGCGAAATCGGCGAACGGAATCACCGGGTCGTCTTCGGCCATCAGGATGTCGACCGGCACCTGCAGGTTGGCCAGGCGTTGGCCGGCAATCGAGTAGCTATCGAAATACGCTTCCAGCGAGCCGTGCCCGGTATGTTTCACCGCCAGCCAGGCCATCAGCCCGCGCATGTCCAGCGCCAGGGTGGCGTCGTCGTACCCGTGCTGCTCGGGGAACAGCTTGCGCTTGCGCAGCAGCGATTCGCGCCATTTACGGCGGAAGTACCAGTCGTAGAACTGCGGGCCCTTTTCCAGCTGGGTCATGGTGGCGGCCGGGTCCAGCAACGGGCACACCGCCGCCACGCGCGCCAGCGGCAGGCCGGCGGCGGGCGCACGCAGCGCCAGCCGCAGCGCGAAATTCCCGCCCAGCGAATACCCTGCAGCCAGCAACTGCGGCGCAGGAAAACGCCGCCACAGATCGCCGGCGGCATTGACCACTTCTTCGATGCGGTCGGAGTGGAACAGGTCCACATTGAGATGGTGGGTACCGCCGTGGTCGCGGAAGTTCAGCCGGAACACCTGGTAGCCCAGACCGAGCAGGCGCGCGGCGGTCAGGCGCATGTAATTGGAATCGGCGCTGCCCTCCCAGCCATGCAGCAACAGCACGGTGCCGCGTGGCGGTGCATCGCCGGGCGGGACGCTCATCCAGCCCTGCAGGCGCACACCGTCGCCGCCATCGAGGATGTGTTCGCTGGTGACCGCGCCGCTGGCGGCCAGCAACTGGCGGCTGCGGATGCGCCGCAAGGCACTGCTGCCCAGCACCGATTGCACGTGCGGGTTGCGCAGCCAGCGCGGCGGCAAGTAATCGGAGGCATTCATGCGCGCATCGCACCGGCGTTGCGGCTGGCCGCAGGGGAGAGGCGCGTGCGCATCGTCGGCTAGGACTCCATCGCTGCGACGATGCGCTGGCGCGAGGTCTCGGCCATGCGACGGCGGCCTTCGATGTCCAGCGCGCGAATCGGCTCGAGAAAATGCACTTCGGCCAGCCGCGACGGCTCGCCCAGCAGGCGCACGATATTGGCGAAGAAACTCTCGCGCTCGCCGAAGGCCACCACCGCCTGTGCATTGCCGCGCAGCCCGTAACGCAGCGCCACCGGCTGTACCGGCACGCCGGCTTCCACCGCTGCCTGGAAGATGCGCGCATGGAACGGGCCCACTTCGGTACCGCCACGGGTACGCCCTTCCGGAAAGACCCCCACCGGCTTGCCGCTTTGCAGGCGCAACAGCATTTCCTGCAGCACCCCGCCCAGCGATTCGGTATTGCCGCGCTGGTGGAAGATGGTCTGGCCCTTGGTCGCCAGCCAGCCCACCAGCGGCCAGCCGGCGATTTCGCGCTTGGCCACAAACCCCATCACCCGCTGGCTGTGCAGGATGGAGATATCCACCCAGCTGACGTGGTTGGCCACGAACAGGGTCGCGCCCGGTAGCGGCGTCCCGAAGCGGCGCAGCCGAAAGCCGAACACCCGCATCAAGGTGCCCTGCCACCAGCGGATCATCCGCTCCTCCAGGGTGTCGTCGTGCCCGATGCGGATCCGCGCCAGCGCCGGTACCACCACGCACAGCATGGTGACCGGCAGGCCCAGGCACAGATGCAGCAACAACAGTGGCACCCGGTAGAGGTACCGGAACCAACGCAACGCGCCGCCAGCGTCGCGCGTGGCGTCCAGGGATGACTCGCTCATTCGACGAACGGAACCGGTAACGGGGGAAGGAGGCGCGACCATTGTGACAGCAGCGTGGCCGCCGCGCAGTGCCGGCAGCGGATGACGCTGTTCCATGCATGCCGCTGCCGGGCGAACTCAGCCATCGCTGCGCGCGATCACCGCCAGGGTCAACCGCGACACACAGACGCGCTTGCCGGCCGGGTTTTCGATGGTGATGTCCCAGACCTGCGTGCTGCGCCCCACATGGACCGCCCGCGCAGTGCCGGTCACCAGCCCCTGGGTGGCCGCGCGCAGGTGATTGGCATTGATCTCCAGCCCCACGCAGATCTGGGTCGACATATCCACGCACAGGTTGCCGGCGCTGCTGCCCAGGGTTTCGGCCAGCACCACCGAGGCGCCACCGTGCAGCAGGCCATAGGGCTGCTTGGTGCGCGCATCCACCGGCATGGTGGCGCGCAGCCAGTCGTCACCGGCTTCGGTAAAGACGATGCCCAGATGCGCGATCAAGGTATCGCGGCTGGCGGCATTGAGGGCGGCTAGATCGACAGGTTCGCGGAAGGTCATGGGCGGGGAATGGGGAATGGGGAATGGGGAATGGGGAATGGGGAATGGGGAATGGGGAATGGGGAATGGGGAATGGGGAATGGGGAAGCGGGAAGCGGGAAGCGGGAAGCGGGAAGCGGGAAGCGGGAAGCGGGAAGCGCAAGAGCATCCAGGCGCCTGGGGTGCGATGCAACTGGGCAGGAGTGCTGGCGGCCGACAGCATGCGCTGGCGGCGCCGATGCATTGCGCTCCCCCCGCCCGCGGCAACTGCAGCCGCTTCGGCGATTTCCGGTGTATTTAGAGTCGATCTGTAGCCAACTGTGCCCATCCAGCCACAACGTGCAATCACCAGGCATCCGCTGCTGCCACCCGTGCGGCACGCCAGCCGATCAGAGGATCGGCACCAGCCCGGCGCCGAAGGCGGTCAGCATGCGCACCAGCAGCCACTTCGGGCCGACATTGACCTCCGGGAAATCGCCCACCGCCACATAGCACTGGCGAAACCGCGGGTCCTGCCGCTTCAGCGGGAACGGACACTCCGGGCCGGGCTGGAACTCGTAGTTGGTGGCGTAGCGCCATGGCCAGAAGTCCAGCACCGGCAAGGCTTCGGAGACCTTGCCCACGCTGTAGTTCAACCCGCCCAACACCGGCGGCTTTTCGCGCGGCGCCACCGTCCAGGCATTTTCCGGGGCGATATCGCGCTCGATGCTGGCGGCCAACGCCTGCGCAAAGCGCGCATCGTCGATCACCACGGCCGCTTCGGTGTTGTAGTTCTCGCTGCGCGGGTCGAAGTTGTGCGTACCGATCACGCCGATGCGGCGATCCACCACCAACGACTTGGCATGCAAGCCCATGCGCGCACCGGCGCGGGTCACCGGCAGCGGCTTGTTGACCGCGCGCGTGCCCAGGAACGATGGCCGCGTTTCGGTACGCAACACGCGCCGATCGACCTCGCTCCCGCCCGGCGCACGGCCGCCACCACTGCCGCGCAGCACGCTGCCGGCACTCGCGCTGGCGTTGCCCTCCGGGCCGCTGCTGCCGCGCATCGCATTGCCCGCTGCGCTGCCGCCGATCAGGCGATTGGCGCGGCTGTCCTGATTGACGTCGGACGCGGGGTTGAGCGGGTCCGGCACCAGGTTGGCGTAATCCACCGGGGCATCCAGCGGAAATGGCTTGAACTCGTACACGTTGAAGCCCAGCTCGCGCATGTTGCGGCGTTTGAACTTGTACGACAGCGCATACACGATGGGGTTGTCGGTGGCGGCCAGGCTATTGGTCGACACCACGATGCGCGGCGGCTGCGGGTGTTTGCGCAACGTGCGGAAGATCGCCTGCGCCTGGTCGGACAACACCAGGTACGGGGTCTGCAACAGCACTTCCTGCTGCGCGCCGGCAATCAGGCCATCCAGTTCCGGCGCGGTGGACACCGCCTTGGCCGCATGCTCCCGGCGGTGTTTTTGCGGCAGATCGGCCACGTACAGCACACGCTGCACCGGCATGGCCGGGGTCACGAAGGCATCGCGCACGAATTGCGGGTCGCGCGCTTCATGGTCCACCCGCGCCACCCGGTCGGGCCGGCGGAACTGTGCCGGCGGCATCGTCGGCACGCCCTGCTCCAGCAGCAGGCGCCCGACATCGTTCAGACGTTCGGCCGGGACGCTGCGCCGGGCGCGCCAGAACGCATCGAAATTGGCGGCCATGGCGCGCACTTCCGGCCCGGCCAGAATCACGTCGCGGTCGCGGAAGTTGTACTCGCTATCCCAGTCGTAATAGTCGTCCTGGTAATTGCGCCCCCCGACCACGCCCAGCACGTCGTCCACCACCAGCAGCTTGTTGTGCATGCGCTGGTTGAAGCGGCGGAAGCAACACAGCACGCTGCCGGCGTAGTCGAAGTAATTGAGTTTGACCTTGCCGAAGGTGGGGTTGTAGATGCGCAGCTGCAGGTTTTCATGGCTGCTGGCCAGCGCGCCGAGAATCTGCAGATCGGCGATCGCCGACAACTGGTCGATCAGGATGCGCACCTTGACCCCGCGCTGGGCGGCGTCCACCAGTGCATCCAGCACCATGCGGGCGCTGTCGTCCTTATCGAAGATGTAGGTTTGCAGATCGATGCTGCGGGTGGCGCTGCGGATCAGGTTGAGCCGGGCCACCAGCGATTCTTCGCCGTGGTCGACGATGGTGGCGTAATGCCGCGGCGCCGCCGGTGTGGAGGCGGTGATCGCCTCGCCGCCCAGCGCGCGCAACGGCGAGGGTTGCGCACAGCGATTGGCCTGGCTGCAATTGACCACGGTGCTGCGTGCCGCAGCGGCGACACCGGCGGCACGGTTGCGTTCGGTTTGTGACAGGCTGGCGCATCCGGTGCCGAGCAACAACGTTGCCAGCACGCAAACCCTCAACAGATACGTCACGGGCGCCGCGCCTCCTGCAGGCGCCCACGCAGAATGAACGTCACCCTGTCGCCCAGGGCCATCTGCCACGCATTCATTCCGTAACGTCCACGCAGGACCGTCCCTCGACTGATCACGTCGCAATCATAGCCCGGCCGCGTGCATTCGGCCGGCACCACATGCAGCGTTTCCAGATGCGTGATTCCGCGGATGGTCAGGTTGCCGACGATGTCGCCGCCCTGCTTCACCACTTCCTCGACATACGGCAGCGATTCGAATTCGACCACCGGGTACTGCGCAACGTCGAAAAAATCTTCCCCGCGCATCCAGCTGGTGTACCGGTCCTTGCCGGGGATCTCCACCTGAGTGGCGTCCAGCCGGAAGCGCACCTGTTGCCGCCCATCGGCCAACGTCACCACGTCACCGCGAAAACGCGGGAAGAACCCCTCGATCTTCATCCCGAAGCGTGTCTTGATCTCGAACCCGAAACGCGATTGCGCCGGGTCGATCGACTGCACCTTCTGCTGCGCCATGCAGGGGAAAACGACCCAGAGCGCGAGCCAGGCGTACCAGCGCAGCGACGATGACACGGATCAAGGCCACCAGAAGGCGGTCAGGCGGGCGATGCCCGGCTCGATGGTGGCGTCCAGCGGCAAGGCCAGCAACGCGATCGAGGCGGTGGGCATGCCGCGGTAATCGCCGGTCTGGCCGCTGTGCATCAGCGCTGCCAGCCGTTCCAGGCCAGGGTTGTGGCCCACCAGCAGCAGGCGCTCGGCCTCGCGATGTTCGTCCACCAGGCTGGCCAGGGTGCCGGGCGTGGCCTCATAGATGCGTTCGTCCAGCCGTTGTTCGATGTAGCCGGTGAGCTCGAGTACCGCCTCCAGGGTTTCGCGGGCGCGGCGGGCCGGGGAACACAGCACCCGGTCGGGCACCAGCCGCTGCTCGCGCAGCCAACGCCCGGCCGCTTCGGCCTCGGCGATGCCGTGCGGCGACAGCGGGCGATCGAAATCGGCCTGGCCGGTGTCGGCCGGTTCGGCGTGGGCGTGTCGCAACAAGATCAATTCGCGCATGGGAACTTTCCGGTTCTAGGACTTCTTGAGCCACTTGAACAGCGGCTCCCAGTCCTGTTGATGGTCGCGCACCTGCGCCGAGCGGTAGTCGAACAAGCTGCGGCCCAGGCCGGCCATCACCACATAGGCCTGGGTGTCGCGCAGTTGGGTCACCAGCGGATACGGCCAGCTGCCGATCATGTCGGCGGCCTGTTGCGAGGTCTGGGTCCAGGGACGGGCACGATTGAGCACCAGGCCCACCGGCAGCTTGCGCTGATGCACGCGCGGCACCTTGGCCAGCGTGTTGAGAAAGCCGACCACCGCTTCGATATCCAGCGCCGAGGACAACACCGGCACCACGATGGCATCGACGTGGTCGAGAAATCCGCTCAAGTCATCGGCCATGGCACCGGCCGGCGCATCGACGATCAGGGTATCGGTGCCGTCCGGCACAGCGCTCTGCCAGCTGCGGCGCTTGGTGGCGTCGATCGGCAAGACCGCACTTTCCAGGCTGGCGCGGCGCTCTGCCCAGCGGGTGGACGAGCCTTGCGGATCGGCATCCGCCAGCACGGTGCGCTGGCCTTGCAACGCCGCATGTGCGGCCAGGTTGGTGGCGATCGTGGTCTTGCCGACGCCGCCTTTGGAGGCGGCCACCAGGACTGTCTTCATGCACGCCTCGCTTCCGGGAGCAGGCCGGCAGCGTACACCGCGACAAGGTGAGGAAGTAGTCGAAACGCGTTAAACGCACTGCTGCGGGGCAGGCAACGACAGCACAGACCGTCAGCCGATGAGCGCAAGGCCTGGTGCCGCCGCTGTGCGTGGCAACGATGGGAGCCTGGCACGGCGCAGGATCGTCCACGCGTCTGGCTCAGCCGCGCCGTCGCACTGCAGCATGGCGCCAATGGTGCAGCTGTTGGCGTACCACGGCTCGGACAAGCGCAAGCGCGTGCGTGCGTACGCGCGGTACGAGTGGGCTCTGGCTGCCGCCAGCGTTACCGCCTTATGCCACCAGCCGCGCCAGCAGCCAGGCCCACGCAGGCAGCGTCAGCAACGACAGCAGGATGCTGTAGCCGACCATCGCTGCAGCCAGGCGTGGCGCCAGCCGGTGCGAAATGGCCAGCGCGGCGGCGGTGATCATGGTGGGCATGGCCGATTCGAGCACATTGGTCTGCAACATCTGCCCGTGCAGGCCCAGCACCCAGGACAATGGCAAGGCCAGCACCGGCATCAACAGCAGCTTGAACACCAGGCCCACTGCCAATGGCCTGAGTTCGTCGGCAGGCAGGCGCAACTGCAGCGAAAAGCCCACCGAGAGCATTACCAGCGGCAACATCGCATCGGCCAGGTTCTTCAGGCCCGCGCCGATCCAGGCCGGCGGTTGCTCGGGCATCAGGGTCAAGGCGAACAGCAGCGCCCACAACGGCGGGAACTGCAGCACGCGCATCACGATCAGCCGTGCGGTCGGCGGGGTATCGCCGCTGTACCGGGCCAGTACGTACAGCCCGAACGTGGACAGCAACACGAAGGTGCCAAACTGGTCGTAGACCACTGCATACGGCAGTGCGTGATCGCCGATCAGCGCGCGCACCATCGGAAAGCCGATGAAGCTGGAATTGGTAAACACCACACACATCAGCAGCGCGGCGTATTCGGCGCGGCCGAAGCGCAACAGGCGGCTGCAGCCCCACAGCAACGGCACGATGATGGCGGTCAGCAGCCATGGCGTGGCAATCACCCCACCGAGCGAAGCATCCAGATGCAGGCGCGGGACATAGGTCAGCACCGATGCCGGCAGGCAGATGTACAGCACGATGCGGTTGAGCACATCGGCACTGTTGTCCGGCAACACCCGCAGGCGGGCGAACAGCAGGCCCAGCCCCAACATGGCCAGAATCAAGGCAAATGCATCTACCGCCATGCGCGATCGTGTCCGTTGGAATGCGATGCACAGGATCGCATAGCGCACGGTACGCGCATCGGACGATGCGTTGGCCTGGCTGATCCGAGGCGCACGCCACCCGAGCTTCGGTCACTGCGCAATTCCCACTACCGCATGGTTTCCCTATGCCGAAGCCAGCGTAGCTAAGACGCGGCGCCTGCGCTGTTCCAGACGATGCGTCGGACAAACACGGCATTGCACCGTGTTTGATGGTGCGCGGACAAACCCTGCAGCAAATTCGCAGCGTCGGCTGCGCGGTACGCTCACCGCGCGCGGGACACGCCGTGAACCCGTCCCTGGGAGTTCGATGGCGGCCTCGATGCCACCGACGGCCCCGCAATCGGCCAGGACACCGCACTAGACAGCGCGTTGGTGACTTGATTGAAGAGCAAGGACGCAGCGTCAGCCATTCGACCGGCTGTTTCTTTAACTCTGCGCATCGACCACCTCAACCGGTCCTTGCGCGCTCACCGTCACAGGACCCTTGGCGGCATGGAGGCCCCCACGGAGCCTACAGGGACGTCCTTGCAGGCGTGTCCTGCGATGGTTGGGCGGGCAAGGGCCCTGCAGCCACGCCGCAGACCCATGCTCTGCTCTCCCGCATCGACCCCGCAACGTCAGCAAGCCAAGGTGCCAAGCCGGTGCTTGCGACAGGCAGACCCGATCAGCCTTTCGCCGAGCGAACGGCATCAAGGTCAGACGTCTTGGTTTCAGGTAAGCGGCGGGCCGGCGCACCAGATGGCGCCTGGTTTATCGGCAAACGGCGGCAGCCCGTCGATCCACTGCACGACCCGCGCTGCAGGAACTCCCGCAGCGCGGCGAGGCATTACCGAAACGCTGGCGGGTTGGCCTGCCAGGCTGCGAAGACCTCGGCCAGGCTGGCACGGTCGGCTTCGCGCCATTCCGGCAACAGGCTGGCGTAGTTGGCGGTGCTGCTCCAACGGTCCGGCCAGGTGCGCACGGCTGCGGCATACCACTCGACCGCCTCCTGCTTGCGCCCGGCACGCCAGAGCGCCAGTGCAGCCGTGGTTGGCAGCCATTCTGGCGTGGCCGGACGGCCATTGGCCAAGTTGGCCCATTGCTGCAGCGCCTTGTCGGGCTGGTCGGCACGCAGCAGGTCCCACCCATAGTTCCAGGTGATGGCCCGGTACTGCTGGCTGCCGTTGGAGACCAGCGCCAGCGCGCCCTGATACAACTCATCGCCCAACTGGGTGCGCCCGCCCGCATAAGCCAGCGCCGCCAATTGCGCGCGCGGATCGGCCGCACGGGCGTCGCGTTGCACCATCGCCGCCAGCCGGTCGACGACTGCATCGCCCTGGCCCTGTACGGCCACCACGGCCTTGGTGGTACCGCGGTCTTCGTCGAAATAGAACTCCTTGGGCTTGGGCAAGCTCTGCGCCTGCGCCAACGACCACACCCCTCCGAGCAGGGCCAGAGCGGCCCACGCGTATTTCCTTTTCACTGTGTTTTCCCCTGACAGCAAACGACCCCTTCCCATCCCCATCCTACCCGCAGCGCGTCGGCTGCGCATCCGCACAGGGATAGGTGCGGAAAAGCTGACTGTTACACTTTGCGCCGCCGTTTTGGAATCCGTCGGGTGCGTCAGATAGTTTCAGATGACATGCACCGGGGCCCAGCCACCCTTTCCGGGCACGCCATGACCAGTACCGCTGCGCTTTCTTCTCCCGACTCTGCCAACACGCCGGAGCTCGGCCGGGTGGATGCGGACTACACGCTGGACCACAAGTACACGCGCACCGATGGGCGCATCTACCTGTCCGGTGTGCAGGCGCTGGTGCGGCTACCGCTGCTGCAGCGCCTGCGCGATGACGACGCCGGGCTGCAGACCGCCGGCTTCATCAGCGGCTACCGCGGCAGCCCGCTAGGCGGGCTGGACCTGGAACTGTGGCGGGCGCGCAAGCACCTGGACGCGGCCAAGGTCACCTTCACTCCAGGCCTGAACGAGGACCTTGCCGCCACCATGGTGTGGGGCACCCAGCAGACCAACCTCTTCCCCGGCGCGAACGTGCAGGGCGTTTACGGCATGTGGTACGGCAAAGGGCCGGGCGTGGACCGCAGCGGCGACGTGTTCAAGCACGGCAATGCCGCCGGTACCTCGCCGTTTGGCGGCGTGCTGGCGCTGGCCGCCGACGACCATGCCTGCCGCAGCTCGACCCTGCCGCACGGGTCGGAAGACGAATTCGTCAGCGCGATGATGCCCATCCTCAACCCGGCCGGGGTACAGGACATCCTGGACATGGGCCTGCTCGGCTGGGCGATGAGCCGCTGCACCGGGCGCTGGATCGGCTTCAAGACGATTGCCGAAACGGTGGAATCGTCCGCCTCGGTGGACGTGGACCCGTTCGCCCGCACCATCGTGCTGCCGGAGGATTTCGAGCTGCCGCCGGGCGGTTTGAGCATCCGCTGGCCAGACCCGCCGGTGGACCAGGAGATGCGCTTGCATCGCTATGCGATTGCCGCCGCGCAAGCCTTTGCGCGCGCAAACCGCATCGACAAGGTGGTGCTGGATGCGCCGCACGCACGCTTGGGCATCGTCACCACCGGCAAGAGCTACCTGGACGTGCTGCAGGCGCTGGAATACCTGGGCCTGGATGCGCAGGCCTGCGCGCAGATCGGCATCCGCGTGTACAAGGTCGGCATGACCTGGCCGCTGGAGCCGGTGGGGATCAGCGCGTTCGCGCAGGGGCTTGAAGACATCGTGGTGGTGGAGGAGAAGAAGGCCTTCATCGAGCGCCAGATGAAGGAGCTGTTCTACAACTGGCCGGCCAGCGCCGGTGCGCGGCCGAGCATTGTCGGCAAGTACGATGAGCAGGGCGCGTGGATCCTGCCGTCCACCGGCGAACTGACGCCGGCCACCATCGCGGCGGTGATCGGCAGACGCATCCTGCGCCTGCTGCCATCGAGCACGATCAATACCGATTCGATCCAGCAGCGGCTGCGCTGGATGGACGCCAAGGAAGCGGAAATGGCGCTACCACGTGCGCAGTTCCCGCGCGTGTCGCATTACTGCTCCGGCTGCCCGCACAACACCTCCACCGCCGTGCCGGAAGGCTCGCGCGCGCTGGGCGGCATCGGTTGCCACTACATGGTGACCTGGATGAACCGCGCCACCGACACCTTCACCCACATGGGCGGCGAAGGGGTGACGTGGTCGGGGCAGGCGCCGTTTACCGACACCCCGCACGTGTTCCAGAACCTGGGCGATGGCACGTATTTCCATAGCGGCTCGCTGGCGATCCGGCAGTCGGTCGCCACCGGCGTCAACATCACCTACAAGATTCTCTACAACGATGCGGTGGCGATGACCGGCGGGCAGCCGGTGGACGGCACGCTCAGCGTGCCCGACATTGCGCATCAGTTGCGCGCCGAAGGCATCCATGAGATTGCGGTGGTCAGCGACGACATCGGCAAATGGACGCGGCGACGCGACCTGTTTCCGCCTGAGGTCGCGTTTCACGATCGTGGTGAACTGGATGCCGTGCAGCAGCATCTGCGCACGGTCAAGGGCGTGTCGATCCTGATCTTCGACCAGACCTGCGCCACCGAAAAACGCCGCCGTCGCAAGCGCGGCAAGCTGATCGATCCGCCCAAGCGGGTGATGATCAATTCGCTGGTGTGCGAAGGCTGCGGCGATTGCGGCGAGAAAAGTTTTTGCGTGTCGGTGTTGCCGAAGGAAACCGAATTCGGGCGCAAGCGCCAGATCGACCAGTCCAACTGCAACAAGGATTATTCCTGCGTCTCGGGCTTTTGCCCAAGCTTTGTCACCGTGCATGGCGGTGCCCCGCGCAAGGGCAAGCGGCGCGACGCCAGCACGCTGCTGGACACGCTTCCCTCACCGCCCAAGCGCACCGCGCTGGAACGGCCGTGGAATATCCTGATCACCGGCGTCGGCGGCACCGGCGTGGTGACCATCGGCGCGCTGCTCGGCATGGCCGGGCACCTGGAAGGCAAGGGCGCCACGGTGCTGGACCAGACCGGCCTGGAGCAAAAGGGCGGCGCGGTGACCACGCATATCCGCATCGCACGCCAGCCCGCCGACATCCATGCCGTGCGCATCGCCGCCGGCGAAGCGGACCTGGTGCTGGGCTGCGACATGGTGGTGGTCAACGATTATTGGGCACTCTCCAAGGTGCGCGATGGCCGCACCCAGGTGGTGCTCAACACTTACGAAGCCATGCCGGGCACATTCACCACGCAGCCGGACCTGCAGTTTCCCGCTGCCGAGATCATCGCCGGTGTGCGCACTGCGCTCGGTGGCCAGGAGCCGTTGTTGCTGGATGCCACGCAGCTGGCCACCGCCCTGCTGGGCGACGCCATCGCCAGCAATCTGTTCGTGCTCGGCTACGCCTGGCAGCACGGGTTGGTGCCGCTGTCGCATGCGGCGCTGATGCGCGCGATCGAACTCAATGGTGCCGCCGTGGCGATGAATCAGCAGGCGTTCGCCTGGGGGCGCCTGGCGGCGATCGATCTGCCGGCGGTGCAACGCGCTGCGGGTCTGGCCGATGCCGACGCGCCTGCACATCTGCATGGCGAGACACCGCATGCACGCGGACCAGGCAGCTGGGAAGAGCACGACCTCAGCGGCCAGAGCGCACCGCGTGCGCTGGCGCAGACCGACGGCAGCACGCTGCATGGCGAGGTCGCTGCACCGGCCGCCCCGCTCGACGACGAACAGTTGGCGCACTCGCTGGACGAGGCCATCGCGCGTCGCGTCGCGTTCCTGACCGACTACCAGGATGCCGCCTACGCGCACCGTTATCGCAGCCTGGTCGAGCGCGTACGCACGCACGAGCTGCAACGCGTGCCCGGCAGCAGCGCACTGACCGAGGCAGTGGCCCGTTACGCCTTCAAGCTGATGGCCTACAAGGACGAATACGAGGTGGCGCGGCTGTATACGCGTGGCGATTTCCAGCGCCGGTTGCAGCAACAGTTCGAGGGCGACTACACGCTGCGCTTCCATCTGGCGCCGCCGCTGCTGGCCAAGAAAGACGCGCACGGCAACCTGATCAAGCGCGAGTACGGGCCGTGGATGTTCACCGCCTTCAAGCTGCTGGCGCGGTTGAAGTTCCTGCGTGGCGGCACGTTCGACGTCTTCGGCTACAGCGAAGAACGGCGTGGCGAGCGCCAGCTGATCGCCGATTACAGTGCCACCGTGGACATGCTGCTGGAACGGCTGGATGCCGATAACGTGGGTTTGGCCGCGCAGATCGCCGGCATTCCGGAACACATTCGCGGCTATGGCCACGTCAAGCATGCGCATCTGCAGGAAGCCAAGGCGCGCGAAGCGGCGCTGCTGGCGCAGTGGCGCAATCCCAAGGCGTTGCATGTGGTGCAGGCGGCCTGATGCACCGCTCAGCATGGTTTTAGCGGGCACGGCTGCGACATCCTTGGCGCGGACACAGCACCAGACAGTTGGTTGGCTGCTTCATTCGAGACCATGCATCTATCGACCATCTCGACTGGTCCTTGCGGCGGACGCGAAGATCTCGCGGGCGCGATGCCCTCACCGCTCGCGGGACACGCCGTGAACCCGTCCATGGGGGCTCGATAGGTAAAGGCCGAGAGGATCCGATCAGCATACACCCGCATGGCCTGGTCACTGACCACTCCTGTACGCAGGCCAACCTCAGTCGAAATGCGGCCCGCGCATCAGTCGAATCGGTCCGCGAACATCGGGCAGTTGCACGGTTCTGCCTTGCTGGGTGACACGCACGACACCAGCGCTTGCGGCAGCTGCGGCCACCGCACGCACCTGGGGCATCAGGCTCCGCCATACCGCCGCGTCACTGCTCAACGCACGCGCGACTTCCGAGGTACAGATCGACTGCTCGGGACGACGTTGCGCAAGCAGGTGCCGGATCAACGCGGAAACCTGCGCATCATCCGGCGGCTGCACGCCGACCCCGCAGGATCACACTGGGCGCAGCAGGCGCAGGCCGAACCAATCCTTGGCATCGTTCCAGCCGTGGGTGACCTTGAGCCCGGCTGCGGCAGCCAGTTCGGCAAAACGCGCGTCGGTGTATTTGCAGCTGTATTCGACCTGCATCGCTTCGCCTTCGGCAAACGCGATGTCCTTGCCGCCGACCCGCACCTGCTGCGCGCGTTGGCTGACCAGGAAGGTTTCGATACGGCCGCGCTCACGGACATACACCGCGTGGTGACGGAAACCGTCCAGATCGAAATCGCTCCCGATCTCGCGATTGAGCCGCGCCAGCAGGTTCAGGGTGAACTCGGCGGTGACGCCGGCTGCATCGTTGTAGGCCGCTTCGATCAGCCCGGCGTCCTTGTCCAGATCGATACCGATCAGGGCGCAACCATCGCTGCCCATGGTCTGGCGCATCGCGTCCAGCAATTCGATCGCGGCCGCATCGGCGAAATTGCCGAGCGTGGAGCCGGGGAAGAACACCACGTGCCGCCGCGCCGGCCGCTGCGCATCGGGCAGGCGCAGCGGCTTGGTGAAGTCGGTGCACACCGGCAACATCTGGATCTGCGGAAATTGCTGGGCCAGCCGCGCGGTGCTTTCCAGCAGCGCGGTACGGGAGATTTCCAGCGGCGTGTAGGCCACCACATCGCGCAGGCCCTGCAGCAGCAATTCGGTCTTGCGGCCGCTGCCGCTGCCGTATTCGACCACATGCACGCCGGCGCCGATCGCCTGAGCGATCGAGCCCATGCTGGCTTCCAGCAAACTCAGCTCGGTGCCGGTGAGGTAATACTCCGGCTGCCGCGTAATGGCTTCGAACAGCTGCGAGCCGCGCGCATCGTAGAAATATTTCGACGGCAGCGTCTTGGGCGTTTGCGACAACCCCGCCAGGGCATCGGCAGTGATGTCGTCCGGCTGCGGGCGCAGATCGGTCAGCGCGGCGTGCGCGCGTTGCATGGCATGGGCGGCGGCGTTCAAGGCAGATCCTTGGCTAGGCGCACGCCGGCAAATTGCCAACGCGCATCGGAGGGGAAAAAGTTGCGGTAACTGGCACGCAGATGGCTGGCCGGGCTGGCGCAACTGCCACCACGCAAGACCCATTGCGCATTCATGAATTTGCCGTTGTATTCGCCCAGCGATCCGGGCCACGGGGTAAAGCCTGGATACGGCAAATACGCGCTGCCGGTCCACTCCCAGACATCGCCGAACAGCTGCTGGATACCGGTGTCCACGGCATCGGCGCCACGCGGATGCAGCGCATCGGTGTCGACGAAATTGCCCTGTACCGGCACGCCGGTCGCGGCCTGCTCCCACTCGGCTTCGGTGGGAAGGCGCGCACCGGCCCAGCGCGCGAACGCATCGGCTTCGAACAGGCTCAGGTGGCAGGCCGGCGCGTGCGGGTCGCGCGTGCGCCAACCGTCCAGCGTGAACTCGCGGCCATCGGCATCCCAATACAAGGGATGCTGCCAACCGTGTGCCTGCACCATCGCCCAACCATCGCTGAGCCAGGCGCCAGCGCTGCGGTAGCCGCCGTCATCGATGAATTGCTGGAACTCGGCGTTGGTGACCACACGGCTGGCCAGCGCATGCGCACCGACCAGTACGCGATGGCGCGGCGATTCGTTGTCGTAGGCGAAGCTGTCGGCCTGTGGCCATGCGGGCGCACCGATCTGGACGATCTGCTCGTCGCGCGCATGCCAGCGCAGTGGGCTGGCAACAGCCGCAGGCGGCGCGGGCAGGTCTCGATAGGCCGGCTGCAACGGGTTGCTCCACAGCGCGTGCTTGATATCGGTCAGCAGCAACTCCTGGTGTTGCTGCTCGTGCTGGATACCGAGCTGCACGACGGTGCAGGCCTGGGCATCGAGCAGGCCTTCGCGCAAGCGCTGCTGCATCTGCCTATCGACCGCAGCACGGTAGTCGCGTACCTGCTGCAACGAGGGACGCGAGAGCACGCCGCGGCGGGCCCGCGCATGCATCGGCCCCACGCTCTGGTAGTAGCTGTTGAACAGGAAATCCCAGGCCGGCTCGAACACGCGATACGCCGGATCGGCCTGCAGCACGAAGCGTTCGAAAAACCAGGTGGTGTGCGCCAGGTGCCATTTGCTCGGGCTCGCGTCCGGCATGCTCTGCACCATCGCGTCTTCGGCGCTCAAGGGTGCGGCGAGACGGTCGCTCAGCGCGCGGGTCTGCGCGTAGCGTTCCAGCAGCGTCAACTGCTGTTGCTGGAGGTGGCCCAGCAGAGGAGAGAGTGCAGACATCGCCATATGCTTGGGGAGCGCCCGTGAACGTGCTGTGTCGGCAGCGTGGCAGCCAGCGGTAAGCTGTGGGCATGTCATCGCCATCTCTGTCCAGTACGCTTGCTGGGCCCTTCGATTGGGCCCAGCGTCAGCAGGCATTTGCGCTGCCTCCCGGGGTCATCTATCTGGATGCGGCGTCGCGTGGTCCGCTGTTGCGCGCCATGCAGACAGTGGCGCATGACGCGGTGGATGCGATGGCCGCACCGTGGCGGTTGCCATTCGATACCTGGTTACAGCAGATCGAGCAGGTGCGCGGACTTGCGGCCGCGTTATTGGACGGCGATGCCGATGCGGTGGCCATGGTGCCCTCGGCCGCGCACGGCCTGGCCACGGCCGCGCGCAATCTGCCCGTGCAGGCCGGCGACGCAGTGCTGGTGCTGGAAGGGCAATTTCCTTCCAATCTGTTGATCTGGCAGCGCCGCTGCGCAGAGACCGGCGCGCATCTTGTGGCGGTGCCCACCACCGCTGGCGGCAGCTTGACCGATGCAGTGCTGCAGACCATTGCCGACACGCCTGCGCTGCGGATTGCGAGCTTGCCGCATGCGTACTGGCTGGACGGGCGAATGCTGGATCTGGACCGCATCAGTGCCGCCGTGCATGCACGCGGAGCGGCCCTGGTGCTGGACCTGAGCCAGAGCCTGGGGGTGTTGCCACCCGATCTGCACCGCTGGCAACCGGATTTCGTGGTCAGCGTCGGGCACAAATGGTTGCTCGGGCCGATGGGATTGGCGTGGCTATGGGTCGCGCCGCAGTGGCGCACAGACGGGCTGCCGATCGAAGAACACTGGATCGGCCGCGATGCAGGCAGCAGTTGGGAATTCCCGGTGGCCAGCGCGCCGCGGTACCGCAGCGGTGCGCGCCGATTCGATGCCGGCGGGGTTGCCGACCCGTTGCGAGTCGCAATGGCCACCGTGGCCTTGCAACAACTCAACGCGTGGCAGCCGGCGCGCATCGCAGCCGCATTGGGCGAGTTGACCACGCATTGGAACGCCGCCCTTCAGGCGCGCGGCTTGGGCAGCTGGTGCACGCGCGGACATGCGCCGCATCTCACCGCACTGCAGCCGCCGGCAGATACGCTGGACGCAGTGGCGACAACCCTTACCACGCTCGGGGTGATCTGCACCCGGCGGCACGGACGTCTACGGATTGCGCCGCATTTGAGTGTCACCGAACATGCACTGTCACGGGTGATTGAGGCGCTGCCAGGCGCATGAAGCGGCGCCTGCGTGCAGGAGCAGACCTGGCCGCGCCATGGCGTCACCGGGATGCCGCATCGCGGCCAGGTCCGCTCCGACGCATCGATGTGGTCGTGAACCGCATGGGCGTAGCCGTGAACAGGCTTGCCCTGCCGCTCAGCCGCGTTGGCTGATCCGCAAGCCACGCGGCGTTGCCCAACGCTCCAGTCCTTCGAACAGGGCCTGGACCACCAGCGCCAGCACCGCGGCGGGAATGGCGCCTTCCAGGATCAGGCCGAGATCGTCCAGGCGGATGCCGGTGAGAATCGGTTGGCCATAGCCGCCTGCACCGATCAGCGCGCCCAGCGTGGCGGTGCCCACATTGATCACCGCCGCGGTCTGGATGCCGGCCACGATCGTGCGGCGGGCCAGCGGCAGTTCCACCCGCCACAGGCGTGTCCACGCGGGCAATCCGATGGCGCGGGCAGTCTGGCGCAGTTCGCGTGGGATCGAGTTCAGCCCGGCGTGGGTGTTGCGCACGATCGGCAGCAGGCTATACAGAAACAGCGCGGCAATCGCCGGCTTGGCGCCGATGCCGAACAGCGGAATCATGAACACGAACACCGCCAACGATGGCAGCGTCTGCAGCACGCCGGTCAACGACAACACCACCTGCCCCAGGCGTGGACGCCGCGCCGCCAGCACGCCCAGCGGCAGCGCAAGCAGCAACGCCAGACCCAAAGAAATACCCACCAACGCCAGATGCTCGCGCGTATGCCGCAGCAAACGCTCCACAC
This sequence comes from Xanthomonas sp. NCPPB 3569, assembly GCF_041475645.2. NCBI lineage: Bacteria > Pseudomonadati > Pseudomonadota > Gammaproteobacteria > Lysobacterales > Lysobacteraceae > Xanthomonas > Xanthomonas sp. NCPPB 3569. Next base: position 108,188 of record NZ_CM192969.1, on the reverse strand, counting down.
GCGAGTCCGCCTCCGATGCCGGTGTCACGCCCAACCAGTGCGCGGCAACCGCGGCTTCGGACTGCCGCTCCAGTTTGACCTGTGCATTGAGCCGTTGCATGGTCGCTTCGTCGATGCGTCCTTGCAGCTCACGCAAGGCCTGCAGCATCGCCGGTGCGCGTTGCGCCAGATCCTTGCGATACACGAAAATCGCCTGGTAATCGGGGAAATAGTGGCGGTCGTCGCGCAGCACCTGCAACTGGTAATACGGAATTTCCGCATCGGTGCTGTACAGATCGGTGACCTCGATGGCGCCGCTCTGCAGCGCGCGATAGGCCAGGTCGTGATCCAGCCCGGTCGCGGCCTGCGGCAGCGCGTACGCCGCGCGCACGCCCGGCCAGCCATCGGCGCGCTGCATGAACTCATTGCTCAGACCGATCTTGAGGGTGGGATGTCGTGCAAGATCCGACAACGAGGCGATGCCCAACGCCTGCGCACGTTCGCGCTGCATTCCGAAGGCGTAGGTGTTCTGGAAACCCAGCGAATCGGTCATCGCCAGCCCGCGTGCATCGAGTGCGGCGCGCAGCTCGGCCTGGCTGGCGTTGGGCAATTGCAGCAGCTCCTGTGCCAGCGTACCGGTGTATTCGGCATACGCGTCGATCTGCCCGGTCTCCAGCGCGCGCCAGAGGATGCGCGTGCCACCGAGTTGCGCGCGGTGCTGCACGTCCACACCATCGCGCTTGCCGGCAGCGGTGGCGATTTCGCCAAGAATGACCGCTTCGGTGAAATTCTTAGAACCGATGGCGACCTGCGCGGCCTGCGCGCCGACACTGCAGATCAGCAGCACCGCAGCGATGAGCGCACGCGCCATCATGCGGCATCGCCAATGCTGCGCTGGGCGGTGAGAAAGCGCTGCACGAACGCGTCGGCCGGCTGCTCCAGCAGCTCGCGCGCAGTGCCTTGCTGCACGATGCGCCCGGCACGCATCAGCACCAGGTGGTCGGCCAGATAGGCCGCTTCGGCCACGTCGTGCGTCACCAGCACCACGGTCTTGCCCAACTGCGCGAACAGTTCGCGCATCTGCGCCTGCAAGTCGTAGCGCACGATGGGATCGAGCGCGCCGAGCGGTTCGTCCAGCAGCAAGGCCGGCGGGTCCAGCATCAATGCACGAATCAGCCCCACACGCTGGCGTTGACCGCCGGAGAGTTCGGCCGGGTAGCGCGCCAGCAACTCCGTCGGCAGTTGGCACAAGGCGCACAAGACATCCAGACGCGCATCGATGCGCTCCCGCGTCCAGCCCAGCGTCTGTGCCAGCAAGGTCACGTTGCTGCGCGCGTCCAGATGCGGAAACAAGCCGCCCTCCTGGATGACGTAGCCGATGCGTTGCCGTTGCGCCTGCAGGTTGGCGCGCTGCAACGGCGTGCAGTCGAACGCGACCGTGCCGCTGTCCGGCCACTCCAGCCCGACCAGCATGCGCAGCACGGTGGATTTGCCGGCGCCGCTCGGGCCGATCAATGCGGTCGTGATGCCGCTGGCAAACGTCAGCGAGACAGCATCGAGTGCGATGGCCTGGCCGTAGCGGCGGCTGACCTGGTCGAGAGTGAACATGCGGCCGAGCTTGCCGAACGCAGCGTCAGCCACGCGCGAAGGTGCGCATCAGCGGGGCGGCGCGAGCAATTCGCGTGCGCTCAGGTAGCCGTCGCCATTGGCATCCTGCCGCGCGAAGCGCGCGATCAGGGTGGCGCGATGCGCCGCATGGGTGATCGGCTTGCCGCGGCGGCCCGGCAGTTCATCGCCTTGCAGCACGCCATCGTGATCGGTATCGCGTTGGTCGAAGGCATAGCTCATCCAGGCCAGATATTCGTCCAGGCTCACCCGCCCATCGCCATCGGTATCCATGCGCTGCAGATATTGCTGGCTGTCCTGCACCTGGGCCTGCGCAGCAACCGCCGGCAGAAAGGCGCACCACACGCCCAGCACGGCCCGCACGATCGCGCCACGCGCCCGATGTACATGCATCACAGCGCGCCTGCCGCCCGGGTTACGCACCACTCAGCGCATACCCCTTGAGCCGCGCCGCATACGCCTGCAACGCGGCATTGCCGCTGGCCTCGGCCTCATGGCACCACTGCTGCAATTGCCGGAGCCGCTCGGACGCATCGTGGCTGCGCGCTTCCAGCACCGCGGTCAGCCGCGCACGGTACTCGACCAGCGTGCGCATGCGCGGGCGCTGCGCCACCCAGGCCTGCAACTGCGCCCGCGCGTCCGGCTTGAGCCAGCGCCCATCGTCGACCAGGCCCTTGCGCAAACGACGCGGCAGCAACTCGCGCAGCTTGGCGCCGGTGGCAGCCGCCTCTTCGCGCAACGCCGGCTTGAGCACGTTGCGCTGGTAGTCGGTCATAGCCTGGAAGCGGTGCGAGAGCAGCGCCTTGAGCGTGTCGGCATCGGGCACGGCGATATTGGGGCGGATATCCAGCGACGGCGCCACCCGCAGCACCTTGGCCAGGCCCAGTGCCTGCAGGCCGCAGATCGCGATCCAACCGATATCCAGCTCCCAACGCCGCATCGAAAACCGTGCCGAGCTCGGGAAGGCATGATGGTTGTTGTGCAATTCTTCGCCACCGATCCACAGCGCCCACGGGGTGAGGTTGGTGGAGGTGTCGGCCGATTCGAAATTGCGATAGCCCCACCAGTGGCCCAGGCCGTTGACCACACCCGCTGCCCAGAACGGAATCCACGCCATCTGGATCGCCCACAACGCGATGCCGGGCAACCCGAACAGCACCGTGTTGATCACGCCCAACGCAATCGGGCCGGCGTTGGCGTGCGGCGTGTACAGATGCCGCTCGATCCAGTCGCTAGGCGCGCCCTTGCCGTACTGCTCGATATCGGCGCGCTGCGTGCGTGCTTCGCGGTACAGCTCCACGCCGCGCCAGAACACCTGCGAGATGCCCTTGGTCTGCGGGCTGTGCGGATCTTCCTCGGTTTCGACCTTGGCGTGATGCTTGCGATGGATCGCCACCCATTCGCGGGTGATCATCGAGGTGGTCAACCAGGTCCAGAACCGGAAGAAATGCGCGATGACCGGATGGAAATCCACACCGCGATGCGCCTGGCTGCGATGCAGGTACAAGGTCACCGCAAAAATGGTGAGCTGGGTGAACACCAGCAGCACCGCCAGCATGCCCCACACGCCCAGCCCTGCCACGCCGGAAGTCAGAAAGTCGATGATCGGATCGGACAACATCGGCATCTCCACAGTAGCGCTCCCCATTCGATGCAGACATGATGGGGGCGATCGCGGCAAACTTCACCCTTCGGATGCGTAGGGTTGCACCTACATTTCTAAAGCGATTCAGACCCCGTCCCCACTTCCGTCTGCTGTCACCCGTATGACTGTTGCTACCGAAAACGCTGCTGTTTCTGCTGCTGTCGCCAACGCCGCCCCGCTGATCGAACTCGACCAGGCCAGCGTGATGCGCGGCCAGGTGCGGGTGCTGCATGCGCTGAGTCTGCGCATTGCGCTGGGGCAGCACACCGCGATCCTGGGCCCCAACGGCTGCGGCAAATCGTCCTTCATCAAGCTGATCACGCACGAGCTGTACCCGCTGGCGCGCGGCGACGGCCAGCCCGCCGTGAAGGTGCTGGGACAAACGCGCTGGCAGGTGGATCGCCTGCGCTCGCAACTGGGCATCGTCACCGGCGATCTGAGCGTCAACCTGGCCGACATGCCAGGGCTGGATGTGGAAAGCGCGGTGCTCTCCGGATTCTTCGCCAGCTCTGTGGTGCCGCCACATCGCGAGATTAGTCACGACATGCGTGCACGCGCGCGCGAAGCGCTGGCGCTGGCGCGCGCATTGCCGCTCGTGGACCGGCAATTTGCCGAACTGTCGGCCGGGGAAACCCGCCGGGTGCTGATTGCGCGTGCGCTGGTCAATCGCCCGCAGGCGTTGCTGCTGGACGAACCGTCCACCGGGCTGGATCTGGTGGCGCGCCAGCACCTGCTCGAGACGATGCGGCACCTCGCCCATCAAGGCATCACGCTGGTGCTGGTGACCCATCACATCGAAGAAATCGTGCCCGAGATCGAACGGGTGATCCTGCTGCGCGCCGGCAAGGTGGTGGCCGACGGCACGCGTGAGGCGCTGCTCACCGATGCCAGCCTGTCGGCCGTGTTCGACGGCCCGGTGCGGGTGCAGCGCGATGGCGAGCGCTGTTGGGCGACAGTGGGCGAGTAGCCGACACTCCGCCCGCAGTTCGCGCAGGGCGTGTCCTTGCACGAGCTGCCGACGATGCTCGGCAGCGCGATGGCCAAGCGCGCGCCGGATGCGCGCATGACCTCCTCACAACCACGCTTTCCAGGCATGACCTTGGACACGGGACGCCGCCGCCGCGCCTGCGCTTAGACTCGCCGCACACACAGACAGGAGTCGTCCCGATGGCCCAGTGGTATTTCCATAACCCCGGACAGGCCGACCGTCTCGGCCCCCTCGACGATGCCAGCGCCCGCGCGCACGCGCAGCGCCACCCCGATGCGCTGGCCTGGCGCGACGGGCTCGATGGCTGGACGCCGGCCCGTCAGCTGACCGAACTGCAGGGCGGCGCTAGCGCACCGCCGCCGTTGACCGGCATGCACGGGCGCGCGGATGAAATCGACTACCGCATTGTCGGCAACGACATGCAGTTCGTCGAAGTCGAGCTGGACCCGGGCGAGAGCGCCATCGCCGAGGCCGGTGCGCTGATGTACAAGGACGCGGCGGTGCAGATGGACACCGTGTTCGGCGACGGCTCGCATGCCGGTCAAAGTGGCGGCGGGCTGATGGGCAAGCTGCTGTCGGCCGGCAAGCGCGTGGTCACCGGCGAAAGCATGTTCACCACCGTGTTCACCCACGCCGGCAGCGGCAAGGCCAAGGTCGCCTTCGCCGCGCCCTACCCGGGCACGGTGCTGGCGCTGCGCCTGTCCGAGCATGGCGGCCAGCTGATCTGCCAGAAGGACAGCTTTTTGGCCGGCGCGCGCGGGGTGTCGCTGGGCATCGCCTTCCAACGCAAGATCCTTACCGGCCTGTTCGGCGGCGAGGGCTTCATCATGCAGAAGCTCGAAGGCGACGGCTGGGTGTTCGTGCATGCCGGCGGCACCGTCGTCGAACGCGAGCTGGGCCCGGGCGAGCGCATCGACGTGGATACCGGCTGCGTGGTGGCCTATCACGCCGGCGTGGACATGGACGTGCGCCGCGTTGCCGGCCTGAAGAGCATGTTCTTCGGCGGCGAAGGCGTGTTCCTGGCCACCCTCACCGGCCCGGGCAAGGTCTGGCTGCAATCGCTGCCGTTCTCGCGCATGGCCGGCCGCATGCTGCAGGCCGCCCCGCAAGCCGGCGGCCAACAGCGCGGCGAAGGCTCGGTGTTGGGCGGCCTGGGGCGGTTGCTGGATGGCGATAACCGGTTTTGATCGGGTGTCGCGGCGGGCGGGCGTGATGGCGATTTGGATTCGGGGGGCGAAGCACGCGTCGTGGCGCTTCTGAAGGCGCATGGCGGCGTTTGTCGCTCCAGGCATCTGGCATGTGCTGGGGCATACCCTGGTCCGGCGCGTTGCGCCAGCTCCTGCTCCATGAAGCAGGAAACTGTCCCGGCGGGAGAAGGCAGGCGACCGGGCCGTTGGTGCAATGACGGCACCCTGGCCGCAGCCACGTCCATCGCCGCACGGAACCGGAGCCCTCTCCCGGCGGGGCGAAAAGGCAGGGCGAGCGCGCCATCGGCGCGCCTGCCTTCGAGCGCCCACGCGCCGCAAGGCGGGGTTGGGGTGAGGGTCCGGGCGAAGCCACAGGTGGAATGGGACGGCATCAGGTGCCGCTCATACCCTCGTCCGGCGCTACGCGCCACCTTTTCCCGCGGGGAGAAGGAAGTGCAACGCCTGCAAAAGATGCTGTTCCGAATGAATTCCACTCACGCCACACCAGCGCAGCAGTGACAGCGCGCGTGTATTCTCCCTCGCCTTTCCCATCGACGTTCTCGCCATGATCGCGCTCCGCTGCTCCCGCTCGCTCGCCCTGTTGTCCATGCTCGGTCTGCTCGGCGCCTGCGGGGGCGAGCCGCGCCCGGCGACACCGGCGCCGGTGGTGCAGGCACCTTCGGCCGCAGCCCCCAAGCCCATCAAGATCGGCGTGGCGCTCGGTGGCGGTGCGGCCAAGGGCTTTGCGCATATCGGGGTGATCAAGATGCTCGAGGCCAACGGCTTTGCGCCGGTGGTGGTGTCCGGCACCAGCGCCGGCAGCGTGGTGGGCGCGTTGTATGCCAGCGGCATGGATGCGTTCCAAATGCAGGAAAAGGCCGTCGCGCTCGACCAGACCAGCATCCGCGATGTGCGGCTGTTTTCCGGTGGCTTGGTGCAAGGCCAGAAACTGCAGGACTACGTCAACGAACAGCTCGGCGGCAAGCCGATCGAAAAACTGCGCAAGCCGTTCGCAGCGGTCGCCACGCGTCTGGAAGATGGCGAACGTACCGTGTTCGTGCGCGGTAATGCCGGCCAGGCGGTGCGCGCGTCCAGCAGTATCCCGGGCGTATTCGAGCCGGTGACCATCGGCAACTATCACTTCGTCGATGGCGGCGTGGTCAGCCCGGTGCCGGTGGATGCGGCGCGCCAGTTGGGTGCCGAATTCGTGGTGGCGGTGGATATTTCCAGCAAGGCCAGCGGCAAGAATCCGGGGGACCTGCTGGGCACGGTGAACCAGTCGATCTCGATCATGGGCCAGCGCCTGGGCGAGGCCGAACTCAAACGTGCCGACGTGGTCATTCGCCCCAAGGTCAACGATATCGGCTCGGCCGATTTCAACCAGCGCGGTGCGGCGATCCTCGAAGGCGAGCGCGCCGCAATGGCGGTGATGCCGCAGATTCGCGCCAAGATTGCGCAACTGCAGGCCGCGCGCAGCAGCGCAGTCCGGACCGCCGCCGATCAGGCCAAGGCGGCCAAGCAACAGGCGTACGAGCGCTGCCTGGAACAACGCTCGCGCTGGGAAAAATTGCGTGGCAAGGATGAGGGCTGCGTGGCGCCGTAAGGCGGCTGCGCTGGAGGAATGGATTGCGGCCGGATGCGGCCGTGGGCGGGGCGCGCATGCACGCAAGGACTCCGCCGGCGATGCCTGTGGCGCACGCCTGCCGGCCAGTCGCATGCAGCTGCACAGTCGGTCCGCTGGATGTCGTGGGTGCTCGGGCCAGATGTCATCGGGACGGCATCGCGGCCGGGGCCGCTTCTACAATGGCCTGTGCCGCAGCCCTCGCTGTTGCGGCATGCGTGTGGGCCAAGGGGCGTGCTGGTGGGTGCCTGGTCGCAATGAATGCACCCCACGTGGGGCCTGCACCCGACGTGGTGGCTGGTGCGGACGGCGGGCTTGGCCGAGTCGTGGCAGTTGAGGGCCAAACGTCATCGAGATGGCGTCGTGGCCGAAGGCTCGACGACGAAGACCTGCGTCGCTGCACTGCGCTTGCCGCGTGGTTGCACTGCGCTTGCTACGTGGTTGCACCGCGTTTGCAGGAGCGACCTGCTCGCGATGCCGTCCCGGTCACCACACCGCACGCATCGCGCCGTAATGCGCGTCGCTCGGCCGCATGCCTCACTCAGGCGTCTGCATCGCCCACGACCTCAATACCGCCAACGCAGCGACACGCTGACAAAGCGCGGTTCGCCGTAGTTCTGATAATCCAGATTCGCCCAATAGGTCTTGTCGAACGCGTTACGAACCGCCAGCGAGGCGGTACACTGCTCGCTGATGCGGTAATTGGCGTTCAAATGCACCAGCGCGTACGGGTTCTGCACCACGGTGACCGGCGTGGTGGCGCCGGTGCCGTCGCCGGTGGGGCGTGCGATATTGAAGCCGCGTACCGCGCTCTGCCAACTCACGCCACCGCCGATGCTCAACCGGTCCCACGTCCCCGGCAGGCGCCACTGGGTGGAGAGTTGCAGATAGTCTTCGGGCAGGTTGGCGTAGATCGCATCGGTGGGCGCGCGCGTCACCTTGACGTGGGTATAGCCGGCGTTGATGGTCCAACCGGGCAACACTTCGCCATTGAAGTCCACTTCCCAACCGCGGCTCTTGGTGCCATCCACGCCGATGTACGCCGAGCTGCCATCTGGTAGCGAAGCTTCCGGCTGGGTCATGTCGCGCACCGCGTAGTTGTCCTGCTTGGCTTCGAACACGGCGGCGGTGGTCATCGCGTGGCCATCGAACAACTGCGCCTTGATGCCGGCTTCCAGGTTGGACCCTTCCACCGGCGCGAGCAGGGTGTTGTCCTTGTCGCGGTAGTTCTGCGGGTTGAAGATTTCGGTGTAGCTGGCGTAGACCGACACCTCCGGCACGATGTCGTACACCAGGCCGACGTACGGGGTGACTTCGTCGCTGACTTCATAGCGGCCGCTGGTGCCGGTGTAGCGGCCGCTGGCATTGAACGCCTGGGTGCGGGTTTCCCAGGAGCTCAGCCGCGCGCCGGCAATCAACGACAGCGGGTCGGCCAGCCGCAAGCGCGTGGAGGCATACACGCCGCGCTGGGTGGTGCGTGCGTCGCGTCGGGCGCCGGTGCGCGTGTAGCTCACCGCGGACGCGTCGCCATTCCAGTTACGGATGTTGGGAATGAAATAGCACCGTTCGCTGCCGCAGGTGGTCCAGTCGTCGGGATAGGTCTGCGCCAGGGTATAGGTGGTCGATTGCAGGTCCTGCCAGCTGCCGCCGATCACCACGTCGTGCTGGCGGCCGAACAAGGCGAACCCGCCGGACAGGTACACGTCCACGCTATCGCGCGTGTCCTGCGTTTCGCCAGCGTTGGCGCGCAGAAACACGCCGCTGCCATCGGCGGCCGGGTAACCGGTGCCGTAGACGCGCAGGCTCTGCACGGCGCCCTTGGTGTGGGCGGCGTTGACGCGCAGCAACCAGTCCTGCCCGAAGCGCTGTTCCAGGTTGGCGAATGCCGTGCTGGTGTCGCGCTGCCAGCGTGTCCATTCCGGCGCCATGTTGGTCGAGCGCGACAGGTTGGCGAAGGAGCCGTCGGCCGCGAAGAACGGCACCGTGCCCCAGGTCGAACCGACCGGGCTGTTGTCCTGGCGCTGGTAGCCCACGGTCAGCGTGCTGCTGTCGGTCAGGTCGCCTTCCAGCACCGCCATGCCCGACATCTTGTTGTCGTGGTAACGGTCGTAGTAGTAATCGCGATCCTGCCAGGCGGCCACCACGCGGCTGCGGAAGCGTCCGTCTTCGGTCAGCGGCGCGTTGACGTCGGCCTGCATGCGGCGGAAATCCCAGGTGCCCGCACTCACTCCGAACGAGGCGTCGAAGTCCTTGCCCGGGCGCTTGCGCAACAGGTTCACCGTGGCCGAGGGAATGCCCGCACCGGTGAGCAGGCCATTGGCGCCGCGGATCACTTCGATGCGGTCGTAGAAGACCGTGTCGTATTCCTGATTGGTGGCGCCGCTGTAGGTGGGCAGGCCATCGACCTGGAAGTCGGTGATCTGGAAACCGCGCGCGAAATACAACGGCCGCTGGGTGTCGTAGAACGACACGTTGACGCCAGTCACATTGCGCATCACATCGTCGATGCTGAACAGCGATTGCTCTTCCAGGCGCTGCAACCCGATCACGCTCACCGACTGCGGGGTTTCCTGCAGGGTCAGCGGCAGCCGCGTGGTGGTGGCCGGTTGCGCGCGGCTCACCGTGCCATTGACGCTGACCTGGTCGAGCGTCGTGGCGTTGGTCGCATCGGCGGCGTCGGCGGCATGGGCAGCGGGAGCCAAGGTCGACAGCGCGCACAGCAGCGCAGCAGACAACAGGCCAAGGGGAGCGATGGCAGCAGACATGGGGCGTTCTCGTCGATCGCTGCGGACGCAGCGCGTCACGCAACAGGGAAAGGCACAGGCACACGCGGGCGTCCACTCGAACCGGCTGGCTGACCCTGCGCGGGCTGGCGATGCGACACGAACGACATGGCCGGACGCGGCCAAGATGTGACGCAAATGTAAATCGTTATCGTTTATGTGGCAAGCAGCACGTTTCTGCGTTCGCCTGGGAAGCGGCCGCGCGCGGCGCCCTTGCCGGCTGCGGCTTGCGCGCGGCGCCCTGCGCTATCGCCACATGGCTGATCTGCACTTCAGGCCAGATGCGACAACGGCAGACCTTCCGGCGCCTTCACCGTGCGCAGCACGAAGCTGGAATTCACATCCGATACGCCGGTGGCATTGAGCAGGCGATCGAGCAGGAACCGCGAGAAGTGTTCCAGGTCGCGCACCTGCACCTGCAACAGGTAATCCATGTCGCCGGTCAGCGCCCAGCACGCCACCACCTCGTCCCAGCCGCGCACGCCCTCGGCGAAATGCTCGATGTCGGCCTGCCCGTGCTGCTCCAGCTGCACGCGCACGAACGCCTGCAAACCCAGCCCCAGCGCGCGCGCGTCCAGGCGCGCGCCATAGCCGGCGATGATGCCGGCCGCCTCCAGCCGCTGGGTGCGGCGCAGGCACGCCGATGCCGACAGATTGACCTGCACGGCCAGCTCCGCATTGCTGCTGCGGCCCTGCGTCTGCAGCAGGGCGAGCAGGCGCAAATCGGTGCGGTCCAGGGCGATGGGTTGATCCATATGTTGCGCAGCAGCAGACCAAGACGCACGAATCTTGCGCCAATCCGCTTATGGCACGCAAGATTCGCAATCCCGTTGCGCGCGCGTCCGGCTAAGGTGACGGCTGATCACCCGGGAAGTGCCGCTGCATGAAGAACGCCCCGCAACGCGTCGAAAACCAGCTCACCGACAAGGGCTATGTGCCGGTCTACACCACCGCGGTGGTGGAGCAGCCCTGGGACGGCTACAGCACCGACGATCACGCCACCTGGGGCACCTTGTATCGGCGCCAGCGCGAGCTGCTGGTCGGTCGGGCCTGCGACGAGTTCCTGCAGGCGCAGGACGCGATGGGCATGGGCGATACGCACATCCCGCGCTTCGATGCGCTCAACCAGGTGTTGCAGGCCGCCACCGGCTGGACCCTGGTCGGCGTGCAGGGCCTGCTGCCGGAGCTGGATTTCTTCGACCATCTGGCCAACAGGCGCTTCCCGGTGACCTGGTGGATCCGCCGGCCCGATCAGATCGATTACATCGCCGAACCGGATCTGTTCCATGACCTGTTCGGCCACGTGCCGTTGTTGATGAACCCGCTGTTTGCCGACTTCATGCAGGCCTATGGCCGCGGCGGGGTCAAGGCGCACGGCATCGGCCCGGACGCGCTGCAGAACCTCACCCGGCTGTATTGGTACACCGTGGAATTCGGTCTGATCGACACGCCGCAGGGCCTGCGCATCTACGGTGCCGGCATCGTGTCGTCCAAGGGCGAATCGCTGTATTCGCTGGAATCGCCGGCACCCAACCGCATCGGATTCGACCTGCAACGCATCATGCGCACGCGCTACCGCATCGACAGCTTCCAGAAGACCTATTTCGTCATCGACAGTTTTGCGCAGCTGATGGAGGCCACCGCGCCGGACTTCACCCCGATCTACGCCGAGCTTGCACAACAGCCGCAGGTGCCGGCCGGTGATGTGCTGCCGAGCGATCGGGTGATCCAGCGCGGCAGCAGCGAGGGTTGGAGCCGCGACGGCGACGTGTGAGGTCGCGGCTCCGCTGGCGCGGCACCAACCGCCGTACGCCGCGGTGCCGCGGGCACGCTGCCGCGACGTAGCCTGCACCGACTCGACACCACCGCCAACGCGCACTAAGGTCGAACCTCCCCACATCGCCTTCGCTCAATGGACCTGACGCATCTGCGCATCCGGCGCTTGGAGCTGGACGACACCCGCCTGCTGTTCACCCTGGCCAACGGCATCCGCATCGACGAGCCCATCCAGGCGCATCGGCTCCTGCTCAAGGCATCGCCGCCACAACGCGCGCAATGGCAGATCACCGAAGACGGCTTCGGAGTGAACTGGCCCGCAGTGGCGCCCCCCACCCCGGAAGGCCTGCTCAACATGCCCGAATTGCTGTGGCGCCGCCGCGCTGCCCGTGTGCAGGCCAAGCTCAGCCAATCGCGCGGGCGCATGGATGCGCTGTCGCCGGGCGAGCGCGAACTCATCGCGCTGGCGCGGCTGGATGCGGACATGAACGAGAGCGGCTACGCCCGCTATTTCGACCGCTGGGATGCGGCGACCCGCAGCGATGCATTGCGGGGGCTGGCCGCCATGGGCGCCGCGCAAGCGCGCCAGGCCATCGAAGGCCTGGGCGCAGTGTTCGAGCGTCTGGAAGAAGACCCGAATCTGCTCAGTATCGAAGACATTCTCGATGCCATGAGCGACACCGACCGCCAACGCGTGGATGGTTGGGAAGAGGTCTACTACCGCCGTTCGGCCGAACTGGCGCGCCTGGGTCTGACGCACTACGGGGTGGACAAGGCCTGACGGCTGGAACGCGTGCACCGCCGGATGTCGGCGGCGAACACCACTGACGCGGTTTGTGGGCCGGCGCAATTGGCTGTCTGCTGTCGCTGATCCGCCGCAGCCTTCTGCACGTGGAAGCAGGCGACCCGCACGCTGGCCATGCCTGATTGCAACGCAGCCCCAATGAAAAAACGCAGCGCTTCGTTGCAGCCGCGCTGTCTTGGCGCGAGACTTACTTGGATGCGGTGTACGCCAGCAACAGCACCAGCGGTTCTTCGCCGGTTTGCTGCAGGGCGTGCGTGCTGCCCGGCCGCGTCAACAATGCATCGCCGGCAACGACCTGGTATTGCTTGCCGTCCAGCGCATATAAGCCGCGCCCGCTGACGATGTAGTAGATCTCGTCCTTGTCGTGCAGATGCAGGCCGATGCCGGCGCCTTTGTGCAGCACCCGCTTGCGCAGCACGAACGTCAGATCCGGGGCGTCGGCAAAAAACGGATAGGCGGTGGTCGGGCCGGCGCCACCGTGTGGGCCCGGTTGGCGACGCGCAAGATCGCGTTCGTGTGCGATCAACGACGGATGCGGTTGTGCGGCGCGTTGCGCAGCGGTGTCGGGCGCAGCACCGCAATCGGCGTCGCGCCGCAGCTGCGCCTTGAGCGTCGGCTGCAGTTGCACCCACCCCTGCACTACCAGGCAGGCGATGGCGGTCGCGCCGGCACGGCTGAAGTGGGTCCCGTCGGCCTTGCCCTGTTCGGGCACGAACAGGAAATACGGTTTGGCGGCCTGCTCGCCGAGCGCGCGGATCCAGTCGCTGGAACTGGCGTTGAGATCGATCAGCTCCACCTGGTCCTGCGCGGCAAGTTGCTGCATCGCCAGGGTGTAGCGACCGTGCGTGTCGAGCAACGCGCCGAAGTCGTACAACAGCCGGGCGGCCGGCGTGATCAGGATCGGCGTGGCGCCTTTGTCGCGCGCAGTGGCGATATAGCGGCGCAGGAACTGCACGTAATCGGTCGTGGGATCGGTGTAGCGCGTGGGGTCTTCGCGTTTGGCATCGTTATGACCGAACTGGATCAGCAAGACATCCCCGCGCTGCAGTTCTCTTGCGATGGCATCCAGCCGCCCTTCGGCAATGAAACTGCGCGTGCTGCGGCCGCCCTTGGCATGGTTGTGCACCTGCCACTGCGCCGGATCGAACCAGTCCTGCAGCAGTTGGCCCCAACCGGCTTGCGGGGCGCGCTCGGCACCGTATTCGGCAGCCGTGGAATCGCCGGCGATGAAGATGCGCTGTGGCGCGGCGTGGGCGATGCCGGTGCAGAGCAACAGCATGGCGATAAGCAGTCGATGCATGAGGGGCTCCGCTGAGTGCACGTGCGGTTACTTGCTGTTGTTGCGGTTTGCGATCCGTATCGACGCATGGGGCGCATGCGTGGTCTTGGGCGATGCAACTGCGCTTTGCGCGCTCACTGGGCTCGGCAGAGCGACGCGTTGATGCCGTTGCTGAGCGATGCAATGGTGTGACCGTTCGTCGATGGTTCGGCGCGTGCGCCTAGCTGCCTGGATTGGCTGTCTTCCGCCGTACCCCCACCCCAACCCCCGCTCCGCGCCCGAGCCCACGCCCACACCATGCGGCGTGGGCGCTCGAAGGCGGACGCGCCAATGGCGCGCTAGCCCTGCCTTTTCGCCCCGCTGGAAGCGGGGCGACGTGCGTGCAGGCGTGTTGCCTGCGTGCGCGTAGTGGCACTTCAGTCACCGAGGCGTCAGAGGTCGACATTGCCGGATCAAGCGATGCCCCTGATGAAACGCCTTTCTCCATCAAGGGCCCGCTTGGGCTTGCGATGCATGAAGCTCAGACGATCTACTGCATCGTGGTACTGGCACATGCCTGCTCTGTAAACAAGATCAGGCATGCGCGTGCAGCGTGACTCACGCAGCCGCCGCCTCGGTCTTGCCCAGCACGCCGGCAACGAAGTTGCGGATTTCTGCATCCTGCGCGTTGTCGAAGAAGCACTGCTGGAAGCGCTCGCCGCCGACGGCCTGCTTGATCAGCTCCGGGTCGATGGCGCGCAGGCCGTCCAGGTACGACTTGGCGGTGGCCTGCTTGAGCTGGGTCAGGATGCCGGCGTTGGCCTGCTGCGATTCGCGACGCTCGGCCGGGTAACCCATGCCGCGCTCGCCGCTGAAGGCCTTTTCGAAGATGTAGCGCACGTTGATTTCCGCACCCCAGCCGTAGCCCTTGGCAAACGCCAGCGACAGCGCGTTGCCGTTGTTGACCTGGGCGAACAGGTAGGCGTCGGTCGGCTCGATGCAGTAGCCGCAGAACACGCCCGGGTGCGCATTGAGCGACATCATCGCGCCCTGACCGGTACCGCAGCCGGCCACCACGAAGTCCACCGCCTTGGAGTTCAGCAGCAGGCTGGCGACGATGCCCAGATGGATATAGGTCAGGCGGTGGTCGTTGTCGCCGTCCATGCCGACGTTGAACACGCTGTGGCCCTGCTCGCTGGCGACGTCGTTGAGCTGCTGCAGGATCACCGGGTTCTTGGCGGCCTGACTAAACTCATTCATGAGTGCGATTTTCATGGGAATGCTCCGATTGGGTTGGGGAAGATCCTTAAAAGGATTGTTGCCAGGTCGCGATGATGCGTGCCTTTGGTTGCCGTTTTTTCAACTGCCGGCGCATTGTTTCGTTGCAGTGATCAAGGCGCTGATGCAGTCGGGAAGGCAGATTGCCGCGAAGCACATTGGCAGTTGATTGATGTGCGTGTGGCCGACCCTCATCCGCCCTTCGGGCACCTTCTCCCGCAAGCGGGAGAAGGACACCACAGCGCAGCAACACCATGGGCGGCGGCGCGCGTTGGAGGGTGCGCGTCATCGCCGTGCGATCTGGATCAGCGCGCCAGCCAGCCACCGTCGACCGGAATGATGGCGCCGTTGACGTAGTCCGACGCGCTGCTGGCCAGGAACACCGCGGTACCGCCCAGGTCGGCCGGCACGCCCCAGCGCGCGGCCGGGATGCGGTCCAGGATGGCCTTGTTGCGGTCTTCGTCGGCACGCAGCTGCGCGGTGTTGTCGGTGGCCATATAGCCCGGTGCGATGGCATTGGTGGTCACGCCCTTGCTGGCCCATTCGTTGGCAAGCAGGCGGGTGATGCCGGCGATGCCCGACTTGCTGGCGGTGTAGGACGGCACGCGGATGCCGCCCTGGAACGACAGCATCGAGGCGATGTTGATGATCTTGCCGCGGCCCTGGGCGATGAAGTGACGGCCTGCGGCCTGCGCCATGAAGAAGGCCGACTTCAGGTTGACGTTGAGCACGTCGTCCCAATCCTGCTCGCTGAAATCCACTGCGTCGGTGCGACGGATCAGGCCGGCGTTGTTGACCAAGATATCCAGCCCGCCGAGGCCGGCGATGGTCTCGTCGATGATGCGCTGCACCGGCTCGATGCTGATCAGGTTGGCTTCGATGGCGATGAAGCGGCGGCCCAGCGCCTTGACCTTTTCTTCGGTCTCGGTGGGCGCCTGGATGCCGGCGGCAGCGATGTCGGCACCGGCTTCGGCTAATGCCAGCGCAATGCCCTGGCCCAAGCCGGTGTTGGCGCCGGTGACCAGTGCGACCTTGCCTTCGAGACTGAACGGATTGCTCATTACCTTATCGCTCCTGCTGGGTGTGCGGTGGTGTGCTGTGAGCCGCGCAGTGCGCGGACGATTGCGTCTTATGAGTGGGGTTGCGCCACAAGCCCTTGCATCGCGCCGGCGTTGCTGGCCCCGGCTTGAACACAGCGGTGTCATGGCCGCGGCCGTCTGCATGCAGGCGCATGGATGCAGGCCTTACTTGAGCTGGCAGATATCCAGCACGTGCATGTCGGTGTAATCCAGGTTTTCGCCGCCCATTGCCCAGATGAAGGCGTAATTGCTGGTGCCGGCGCCCATGTGGATGGACCACGGCGGCGACACCACCGCTTCGTTGTTCTGCATCACGATGTGGCGCTGCGCATCGGGTTCGCCCATGAAGTGGTAGACGCGGTCGTTGGCGCCCAGGTCGAAATAGAAATACACCTCGCTGCGGCGGTCGTGCAGATGCGGCGGCATGGTGTTCCAGACGCTGCCGGGCTTGAGCACGGTCAGGCCGAGCAACAGCTGCGAGGACGGGCAGGTGGCCGGCACGATGTACTGGTAGATGGTGCGCTCGTTGCTGGTTTCCAGCGCGCCGCGCTCCAGTGCCACCGCATCCTTGATCGAGAGTTGCTTGGTCTCAAAGCGCGCATGCAGGCAGTACCGTCCACGGTCACCGTCCCGGTGCCTGCGCCGACATTGAGAATGCCCAGCTCGCGACGCTCCAGAAACGGATGCCCGGCGGCCGATGCCGGCTCGGTCTGTTTCGGCAGTTCCAGCGTCTTGCCCAGCGGGGCGGCGCCACCGAGCACGAAGCGCTCATAGTGGGTGTACTTGAGCGTCACCGCGTCGTCCACGAACAGCCCATCGAGCAGGTACAGCTCGCGCAGCGCGTCGTTGCTGGCGCCCTTGATGGCGTCGGGATGGGTGGCGTAGTGCGTTTTGCAGTACAGGGACATGGCACTTCTCCAAGGCAAGCGAGGGGGAACATGGGCTTGCAGGGGGCTAGTCTACCGACTCTGGTTAACCGGTGTCATTGCGCAGTGCACGAAAGACGGTGTGGGGCGGCGAGGACTGTCCACTTCCTTCTGCCGTCGGGAGAAGGGGGCCGTAGCGCCGGATGAGGGTCCGAGGCTGCACGCTGTGTTGGGAGGTAAGGCGCAATCTGCACGTGAAGGTTGCCGGCGATCGGCGCCGGCCTGGGCTCTTAAATGGCTGTCTGCCGCCGTACCCTCACCCCAACCCCTCTCCCGCAGGGAGAGGGGCTTTGATCCTTCTCCCGTCGGGAGACGGTGGCGCGTGCGTCGGATGAGGGTCCGAGGCTGCGCGCTGTGCTGGGAGGCAAGGCGCAATCTGCACGTGAAGGTTGCCGGCGGGCGGCGCGTGCCTGGGTGCTCGGATGGCTGTCTGCTGCCGTACCTTCACCCCAACCCCTCTCCCGCAGGGAGAGGGGCTTTGATCCTTCTGCCATCGGGAGACGGTGGCGCGTAGCGCCGGATAGGGTCCGGAGGCTACGCACTTGTGTTGGGAGGCAAGGCGCAATCTGCACGTGAAGGTTGCCGGCGGTCAGTGCGTGCCTGGGTGCTCAGGTGGCTGTCTGCCGCCGTACCCTCACCCCAACCCCTCTCCCGCAGGGAGAGGGGCTTTACAGCCGCGACCGCGGACTGCCTTCCCCCGCCTGCGGGGGAAGGTGCCCGTAGGGCGGATGGGGGCCAGCCGTTGGCCGAACGCAGCGTGTTCCTTCTTCCTGCGAAGAGGTGGCGCGTAGCGCCGGCTAAGGCGCGGCGCGCGGCGCGCGGCGCTCAATCTTCCGGCGGCTGGCAGGAGTCGCGCACGATCAGGTGCGGGCGCACGCTGGCGGTGGGCAGCTGCGGCGCGTTGTCGGGCTGGATCAGCATCGCCGCGGCAGTACGCCCGGTGTCACGGGTGTGGCGGCGTACCGAGGTCAACGGCGGCCACAGCCGCGAGGCCAGCGAGCTGTCGTCGTAGCCGATCACCGAGAGCTGGCGCGGGATGCTGATGCCGGCGCGCAGCGCCACCTTGTAGATACCGGCGGCCATTTCGTCGTTACCGGTGAAGATGGCGGTGGGGCGCTTCTTGCCCAGCAGCAGCTTTTCGGCGGCGGCCACGCCCGATTCGAAGGTGTAGCCGGCTTCGACGATGCGCTCGGGCGGCAGTTCGATGCCGCGACGGGCCAACGCGTCGGCAAAGCCGGAGGTGCGCTCGATCGAGGAGCGGTAGGCGCTGGGGCCGGTGACCAGGGCGATGTCGCGGTGGCCCAGCGAGAGCAGGTAATCGGCCGCCTCCGCTGCCCCGTCGCGGTCGTGGGTGATCACCGTCTGCGAGGTGGTGTCCAGCGCGATCGAGGCGATGCGGGTGTAGCGGCACCCGATCTCGGCCAGCATGTCGGCCAGTGCCTGGTCTTCGGAGGCGCGCGGCACCAGGATCACGCCGTGCAGCTTCTGCGCCTGCGCAAAGCGGCGCACGCCTTCGATATAACCGGGACTGCGGCTGTCGCAGGGGTGCACCACCAGCTCGAAACTGGAACCGCGCAGCGCGTCCAGCGCGCCGTACTGCATGTCCACGATGTATTGCGCGGTGGGGTTGTCGTAGACCATGCCGATCAGGAACGAGCGCCGGAACGCCAGCCCGCGCGCCAGCGGATCCGGCGCGTAGCCGACCTCGCGCATCAGCGCCTCGACCTTCTCGCGCGTGTCCTGCCGCACCAACGGCGAGTTATTGATGATCCGCGAGACGGTCTTCTTGGACACGCCCGACATCCGCGCGATGTCGTTGATCGTTGCAACCCGGCCCTTCGGCAGGCCAGGCATTCCCTCTTCAGGCATCTTGCGGGCGGGCATAGCGGTCAACCAGTAAAGTTGATTGGATTCTACCGGCCAGACGGCCGGCAGACCTGAGCGAAGCCTGCCGCTGCACCGGGTCCGCCGTGCCGGGCCTGCCACGGCAGGCAGCGCCACGACATGCCCGCCGATGCAGAACGGTCAGTCCAGGGCGCGGTAGCGGAAGTTGCGGAATTCCACCTGGCCGGGGCCTGCGGCATACAGGGCCGGTTTCAGGGCCAGGAACTTGCCGGCCACGTTGTGGTGGTAACCGGACACTTCCATCTGCACCGGGTACTTGGTCCACGTCTTGCCGTCGGCACTGCTGTGGATGGTGACGATGTGGCGGTTGTTGGTGACGCGCAGCCACAGCGTGCCGCCGTTGGCGCTGGGTGCCAGCGTACCGGGGCGTTCCTCGCCGTAGCGGTGCATGACGAAGTTCTCGCCATTGCTGCCGACGCCGGCGTAGAGCTTGTCGCTGTAGAACAGCAGCGCCCCGCCCTGCCCGCCCGGCGACACGGTCATCTGCACCTCGAACTGGTAGGCCGGGTCGGTGGCGATCACCGTCAGCGGCGAGGCATCGCGCGGCGCGGTGCCCTTGCCCTGCAGGCGCAGCACGCCATTGCCCACCTGCAGGCGCTTGGCTTCGTCGGCAGCCGGGTTGAAGAACGCCCACTGCGGGCCCAGCCTGGCGGCACGGAAATCGTCCGACAACGCCATGCCGTGCTGCAGCGCCTGCCCGCTGGGTTTTTTCAGCGGGGTGCCCAGATCGCCGCCCTTGGCGACGAACCAGCCGTCCGTGGTCCATTCGATAGGGTCCAGCAGCGCCTGCCGACCCAGCGTCCAGTAGCCGTGTTCGTAGCCGTGGTAGAGCATCCACCAACGGCCGTCGGTGCCTTCCACCAGGGTGGCGTGGCCGCGCGACCACCACGGCTCATCCGCACTTCTGGTGCGGGTGATCGGGTTGTTGGGCGCGTTTTGCCAGGGGCCGTGGATCGAGCGCGAACGCGCAGTGATCACCATGTGCCCGGTCGGCGGGCCGGCGGTGCCGCCCACGGCGGTGGTCATGTAGTACCAGCCGTTGTGGCGAGTGATCTTGGGGCCTTCCTGGGAGTAGCCCTCCACGTCCCAGCTTTCCGGGTATTTCCAGCCGTCGTAGACATGCTTGGGCGTGCCGACCGCCTTCAAGCCGTCATCGGACAGCTGCACGTAATCGCCGCCGCTCAGGAACAGGTAGCGCTTGCCGTCTTCGCCCACCGCATGGCCGGGGTCGATGTACTTGCCCAGGCCGATGTCGATCGGGGCGCTCCATGGGCCGGCGATGTCGTCGGCCCACACCACGAAATTGCTGCGCCCGCCCTGGTCGCCCCGCCGTGCGGGGAAATAGATGTAGTAGCGCTTGCCGTGCTTGATCAGGTCCGGCGCCCAGATCGCACCCACATTCTGGGTGATGGCGTGGCCCAGCGGCTGCCAGTTGACCAAGTCGCGCGAGTGCCAGATCGGCAGGCCCGGGTACGCATCGAACGACGACAGCGTGAGGTAGTAGTCGTCGCCATCCTTGAGCACCGACGGGTCGGGATGGTCGCCGGCCAGCACCGGATTGAGGAAGCTGCCGTTGCCCTGGTCGGCGATGCGCTGGTGTTCGATGCCGCGCTTCCAGTCGGCCGCCGCGCTCAGGCCGGCGCACAGCAGCAAGCCGCCGGCCATCAGCCAACGCCATCGGGATGAAACGGGACGCACACGCATGCTCTCTCCTAGTCCCGGATGCCGGGCGTTACCACGATGGTGCGTCATGCCACCGGTTAACCAGATGCGGTAGAGCCCTCCCGCCGGCAGCGATGCCCGACGCGCCTGCCTGTGGAGGGCAGGCGATCGATACCACGCGAACAAGCCGTACCGATCACCCGTCTGCCAGTGACGCAATCACGCAATCGCCCAGGCTCAGGCGCGCAGGGCGCGCGGCAGCCACAGCGACAACTCAGGAAAAAACGCCACGATCAACAGCACGCACAACGCCGCCAGCCAGAACGGCCAGATCGTGCGCATGCTTTGCGCGATGGTGATCTGCCCGATGGAGGTGCCGATGAACAGCACCGAGCCGATCGGCGGGGTGATCAGGCCGATACCGCCGGCCAGCACCATCACCAGGCCGAAGTGGATCGGGTCGATGCCGTAGGCCTTCACCACCGGCAGGAAGATCGGTGTGCAGATCAGGATCTTCGGCGCCAGGTCCATGAACATGCCCAGCAACAGCAGCATCACCACGATCATCAACAGCACCATGTTCTTGCTGTCGGCAATGGCTTGCAGGAACTTCACCGCCGCCGCAGGCACCTGCAGATAGGCCAGCAACCAGCCGAACACGGCCGCCGTGGCGATCACGAACAGGATCACGCCGGTGGTGCGCGCGGCATGCGTGACGGCGGCGAAGAACTCGGCCCAACGCAACTGGCGATACAGCAATGCGGTGACGATCAAGGCGTACACCACGGCAATGGCGGCGCTTTCCACCGCGGTGAAGATGCCGGCGCGAATCCCGATGAAGATCAACCCCACCAACCCCAGGCCGGGCAGCGCACCGATCAGGCGCAAGGCCACCGCACGCCACCCAGGAAAGGCTTCGGTGCCGTAGCCGCGATGACGCGCCACTGCATAGCCGGTCACCATCATCGCGGCGGTCATCAACAACGCGGGGAAGATGCCGGCCGCGAACAGATCGGCAATCGACAAGCCGCCACCGGCCGCGGCCGAGAACAGGATCAGGTTATGCGAAGGCGGCACCAGCAAGGCCACCAGCGCGGCGGTCATGCTCACGTTCACCGCGTAATCGCGGTCGTAACCGCGTTTGATCATCTGCGGAATCATGGTGCCGCCGACCGCCGAGACATCGGCAATCGCCGAGCCGGAGACGCCACCGAAGAACAGCGACGACAGCACGCTGACCTGGCCCAGACCGCCGCGGACACGCCCGACCAAGGACGAAGCCAAGGCGATCAAGCGTTCGGAAATGCCACCGCGCAGCATCAGCTCGCCGGCGAAGATAAACAGCGGAATCGCAATCAGCGACGCCGAGCCGCTACCGGCGGAAATCTGCTGCACCAATACCACCGTGGGTAGGTCCAGATACAGCAGCGTGGCCAGTGCCGCCGCGCCCAGGGCGTAGGCCACCGGCACGCCGATCAGCAGCAGCACCACGAAGGTGCCCAACAACATGGCGATGCCCATCAGCGCACTCCTCCGACATGGACCGGGCGCAGCACACGCCACAACTTGTACAGGGCGAACAGCACCATCAGCGCACCGCCGATCGACAGCGGCAGGTAGTTGATGCTCTGAGGCATCTGCGCGCCGGCCATCTTGATATCCAGGCCATCGATCAGCAGCGCCGCGCTCCACCACGCCAGCACCGCACCGATGGCGAGGATCATCAGCGGGCGAATCACTTCGAACATCTTGCGCACCAGCGGCGGCACGTGTTCGCCCAGCAGGTAGAAGCCGAAGTGGCGATTGGTATGCACGCCGGCCGCCGCGCCCAGGCTCAGTGCGGTGCTCAGCAGCAACAGGGTCACCGGCTCGGTCCAGCTGGGCGAGTCGTTGAGCACGTAGCGGGTGAATACCTGCCAGCCCTGCACGACCACCAGGCCCAGCAGCGCCAGCGAGGCCACGCCAATGGCAATGTCGGAAACGCGGTCCAGCGCGCGCTGCAACGGCGCGACCGTGACGGCAACAGTTTCGGGTTCGGTCATCGGGACACCTCTATGCGAAATCGCGGATGCGGCGGTACAGCGCTTCGATCTCCGGCTGCTTGCGGTATTCGGCCAGCAGCGGCGCGGCAGCGGCGCGGAACGCCGGCATGTCGACCTGGTTGAGCTTCACGCCGTAGTCGATCACCTGTTTGCGCGCCACCGTCTCGGAGGCATCCCACAACGCGCGCATCACCGGCACCGACGCGCGCGCCAGTTCCACCACCAGGCCGCGATCGGCCGCGCTCAGCGATTGAAAACTCTTGCGCGACATCACCAGGATGTCCGGCGCGTAGGAGTGCTCGCTCTGCGACCAGTAATGCGCCGCTTCGAAATGGCGGCTGGACTGGAAGCTGCGCATATTGTTTTCCGCACCGTCGATCATGTGCGTTTCCATCGCCGAGAACGTCTCGCCCAGCGACATCGGCGTGGGGTTGGCGCCCAGCATGCGCATCAGCTTGAGGAAGATGTCCGAGGAGGCCACGCGCAGTTTCAGGCCCTTGAGATCTTCCGGGCGGTGCAGCGGATGCTTGGTGTTGTAGAAGCAGCGCGCGCCCGAATCGTAGATGGCAAGACCGACCAGGTCGCGCTGCTCGAAGCTGCGCAGCACGCTGTCGCCGACATGCCCGTCGATGGCGCGACGCAGATGCGGTACCGAATCGAAGACGTACGGCAGGCACAGCGCTTGCGTGAGCGGGAAGGTGTTGTTCAACGCGCCCGAATACACGCGGGTGATGTCGATGGCGCCGAAGCGCGCCATGTCGATCGCCTCCGATTCGCGGCCCAGTTGGCCGGAGTGGTACTGGCGCAGCCTGAGCCGGCCATTGGTGCGTTGTTCCAGCTGCTTGCCGAACCAGCGCACCGCTTCCACGGTGGGGTAATCGCCGACGTGCACATCGGTGGCTGTGAGCAACTGCCCGCCGGGAATCGGCGTGGTGGCGCCGGCACCCCACCAGGGGGCAGCAGCAGCGGCGCCGAGCCCGGCACCAAGAAAATGTCTGCGTGTGATCATTGGCGCCCTCCCAAGCGTCTGGTCACGGGGTCCGCGGTTAACTGGCGGACACGGCCGTACAGGAAATGTCGCCGATGCCGGCGAAGCGAATCAGGGCAAGCTGCCCCACTTCGATGTCGTGGATGCCGGTGGCATTGCCGGTGGCAATCAGATCACCGCGCTTGAGCGGGCGCCCGCGCTGTGCCGAACGGCTGAGCGCGAATGCGTAGGCCGCGCGCAGGCCGCCCGGCAGCGTGGTGGCCCCGCCGGTGCCGACCACCTGGTCGTCGATCAGCGTCTGCGCAGTGAGCGCAGCCTCGTCGCGCGCCAGCCAATCGGTTACTTCCGGGCCCAGGATCAGGCCGTTGTTGTTGCCGAAATCCGAAATCACCACCCGCGGGCCCAACTGGTTGATGGTGGCCAGCGGGCTGCTGGCGATCTCCACCCCGATGAACAACGTCGCCGGCAGCTGCGCGGCCTGTTCCGGGGTGAAGTGGGTCTGCTCGGCTGGGGCATCGGCGCCGAGCACCAGCACATATTCCGCTTCCACCGCACCGAAGCCGCCGACGAAGATCGGGAATTCGGTTGTTCCACCGGTAGCATTCCAGACCTTCTGAGAGAAGATCGGGCCGAGCAGGCGTTCGTCGCCGGACGCGTCGCGGCGCTCGGCGGCGATATACCCCACCTTCCAGCCGACGACATGGTCGTGCCACTGGCTGATGGCGATGTCCTGCACCTGGTAGGCGGTGACCAGATCGTCGGGGATTTGCCCGGGAAAGTCAGGCAGCGATACCCCTGCACGGCGTGCTTCCACAAAGCGCTGGGCGATGGCGGACAGCGTGGATGTGGACGATGGCGGAGTGGCGGCGTCGTTGCTCAAGGGTATCTCCCCGATAGGTGTTTTGTTGCACTGCCAATCGACAGCGGCACGGTGTGCTGTATATGGTAAACCGGTGTCATTGGCAATGTGCACTGCGGCATTGTGGTCGCGGCGACGAAGTGACCCTGGGAGGGGTGAATGGAACAGACACGCCAAACGCGTGCTTCGAACGCGCTCTTGCGCGCCACGCGGCGTGGCCTGGCGGCGGTCGTGGTGAGCGCGCTGCTGGCCGGCCCGGTGCCGGCCGAACGACCGAGCGCCGACACTGCCGCCGAACAGGCCAGCCGGATTGCGCTGTGGCCGACGCCGCTGGCACCGGGGGATACCGCGTTGCCGCAACCACAGCGCATCGTCGAGCGCAGCAGCGATCCGGCGCGGCCGGACCGCTACATCCAGCAGGTCAGTACGCCTTACATGGTGGTCTACCGGCCCAAACAGCCCAATGGCACCGCCCTGCTGGTCACGCCTGGCGGCGGCTACCAGCGCATCGTGCTGGACAACGAGGGCAGCGCGCTGGTGCCCGGCTTTGTCGACGCCACCGGCATCACCCTGTTCGTGCTGCGCTACCGGCTGCCGGGCGAAGGCCACCCGAACGGCGCCGACGTGCCGCTGGCCGATGCGCAACGTGCCTTGCGGCTGATCCGCGCCAACGCGGCCCGCTATGGCATCGATGCGCAGCGCGTGGGCGTGATGGGCTTTTCGGCCGGCGGCCATGTCGCCGCCAGCCTGGGCACGCGCTACGCCGCGCAGGTGTATTCGCCCATCGACGCGGCCGATGCACTGAGCGCGCGACCGGACTTCCAGTTGCTGATCTACCCGGTGATCGACATGGACAGCGCCAACGCGCACAAAGGCTCCCGCGACCGTCTGCTCGGCAGCGCCCCGAGCCAGGCGCAGGTACAGGCCTATTCGCCGCAGCGGCACGTGGACGCGCGCACGCCGCCCACCTTTCTGCTGCATGCACAGGACGATACCGTGGTGTCGGTGCACAACAGCCTGCTGATGCACGCTGCGCTGCTGCGCGCCGGGGTGCCGAGCGAGCTGCATGTATTCCCGCAGGGCGGCCATGGTTTCGGTGCCGCCAGCGGCAGTGGCCTCACCGTGTCCGCGTGGCCGCAGCTGGCGCAAGCCTGGATCGCGCATGTCACCAAGCCGCAGCCGCCTGTGGCCAAGCTCGCGTCACCCGCACCCGCGAAGGAAATGGCGCGATGACCACACAAGCCCTCCCTGATACGCGGCGCCGCACGCTGCTGCGTGGTGGCCTGCTCGCGACAGCGGCAGCAACGCTTCCCGGCTTCGCTGCCACGGCCGTACGTGCACCGCCACGCGACGAGGGCGCGCCGCTGGCACGCGTGCGTGGCGGCGCGCTGCTCGGCTATCGCGACCAGGGTATCTGCGTGTTCAAGGGCATCCCGTATGGCGGCGACACCGCCCCGCAGCGCTTCCAGGCACCGTTGCAGGAAACGCCGTGGCAGCACGTGCGCGACGCCAACGATTTCGGTGCAGCGGCGCCACAGCTCAAGGCCAGCGAGCCCACCAGTGAGGACTGCCTGTTCCTCAATGTGTGGACACCCGGTCTGCGCGATGGCGGCAAGCGGCCGGTGTTGTTCTATATCCACGGCGGCGGCTACACCACCGGCTCCGGCAGCGACCCGCTCTACGACGGCGTGCGCCTGTGCAAGCGCGGCGACGTGGTGGTGGTCACCGTCAATCACCGGCTCAACGTCTTCGGCTATCTGTCGCTGGCGCAGCTGGGCGATGCCAGTTTTGCCGACTCCGGCAATGCCGGGCAGCTGGACCTGGTCCAGGCCCTGCAGTGGGTGCGCCAGCATGCGGCCGAATTCGGCGGCGACGCCGGCAATGTCACGGTGTTCGGGCAGTCCGGCGGTGGCGCCAAAATCGCCACGCTGATGGCGATGCCGGCCGCGCGCGGGCTATTTCATCGCGCCTGGACCATGAGCGGACAACAGGTCACCGTGGCCGGGCCGCGTGCGGCCACCCAGCGCGCGCAGCTGCTGCTGGACGCGTTGAAGATCTCGCCAGATGAGATCGCGCGCATGCGCACGTTGCCTGTGGCCCAACTGCTCGCCGCCGCGCAAGTGCGCGACCCGTCGCGGGTGGAAAACACCGCGCTGTATTTCGGCCCGGTGCTGGATGCGCGCAACGTGCCGGTGCATCCGTTCTGGCCCACTGCGCCGGTGCAGTCGGCGCGCATCCCGATGGTGATCGGCAATACGCGCGATGAGACGCGCGGCTTTCTCGGTCACGATGCGAAGAATTTCGCGCTGAGCTGGGACGAGTTGCCGGCCAGGCTGGAGGCGCAGCAATACGTGGACCTGTTGCCGCAGGTGGTCATCGCCGAATATCGGCGGCTCTATCCGCAGTACACGCCGTCGCAGGTGTTCTTCGCAGCCACCACCGCCGGCCGCTCGTGGCGCGGCGCTGTGGAAGAAGCCGACGCGCGTGCCCGTCAGGGTGCGCCGACCTGGGTCTATCAACTGGATTGGGGTTCGCCCCTGGATGGCGGCAAGTTCGGCGCCTTCCATACCCTGGATATTCCGCTGGTATTTGACAACGTGCGCCAGCCGGGCTCGCGCACCGGCGATGGTGCCGATGCGCAGCGCATGGCCGAGCAAATGAGCGAGGCGCTGATTGCGTTTGCGCGGCATGGCGACCCCAATCGTCGCGGTGCGCCGCACTGGCAGCCATTTTCCTTGAAACGGCGCGAAACACTGGTGTTCGATACGCCAAGCCGCCTGGAACTGGATCCGCGCGGTGGCGAGCGCGTGTTGTATCAACACGCGCCCTTCATTCAACGCGGGACGTTTTGATTGCCTGGGGCGCTCGAACACCGCGCGTGGCGCGCGCGCTCAGGCCTCACCGTGCAGCGGGCACCGGTGCGTCTGCCTCGATCACACCTTCGCGCTTGAGCGCTTCCCACAGCGTCGACGGAATCGCCACCTGCATCGAGCTCGCATTGGCCCGGGCCTGCTCGGCCGTGCGTGCACCGGGAATCACGGCCGACACCACCTGCGGGGCCGCGGCAAATTGCAGCGCAACCGTGCGTAGATCCACACCATGCTTGTCGCAAATGGCCAATGCCTTCTGCCGCTTGGCAGGCGCCCACGATGGAATGGTGCCGTCGTAGAGATAACGCTCACGCCCGGCCAGATAACCCGCCAACAACGGTGCACCAACCACCACCGAGGCGCCGTGCCTTGCGATCTTCGGGAAGGTGTCATGCAAGGCCTGCGCATGGTCGAGCAGCGAGTATTGGCAGGCGAGCAGGAAGATGTCCGGGTCGGCCTCTTCGATTGCACGCAGGGCCGGCTCCGGACGATTGACGCCAAAGCCCCAGGCCTTGATCAGGCCCTCCTTGCGCATCTTGGTCAGCTCCGGCATCGCGCCCTTCACCGCCTCGGCGAAGCGCTGCTCCCACGGCATGCCCAGGTCCTTTTCGTTCTCTGGCGAGAGATCGTGGATATACGCGATGTCGATCTGCGACACCCCCAGACGCTGCAGGCTGTCTTCGATCGAGCGCCGCACGCCGGAGGCGCTGTAGTCGTAGCGATAGTCGAACGGCGAAGGTCGCTGCCACATCGTCTTGGGCGGCGTGTCGGTCGCGGTGAGCAGGCGCCCGACCTTGGTCGACAGCACGTACTCGTCGGCCGGATGGGTGTGCAGATGATGGCCGGTACGTCGCTCCGACAAGCCCAGCCCGTACCAGGGCGAGGTATCGAAATACCGCACGCCCGATTCCCATACCGCCGCCAGCGTCTGCTCGCTCTGTGCGTCGGTGGCCGGCGCAAAGCCATTGCCGATGGCCACGCCACCGAAGCCGAGACGGCTGCGCGGCCGGTAGCGTGCGCCCTTGACGACCGGATTGGTCGGCAATGCGCCCGCCTCGGTGTTTCCGCGCGTGGGCATCACGCTGCCCGGCGCCGACGATTGCGCCATCAACGGCGCAGCGGCCAATGCCGCGGTACCGGCCGCGGCAGCAGAAAGGAATTGGCGACGTGTATTCATGGGAATTCCCTGCAACAACGTGGCCCACGAGCATGGCCCCGCCGGTGTGCATGCCGAGTCAGCGGACTCAGCCCACCGCGAGTTGCTGCACATGCGCGCGTGGCGCGCCATCGCCCAGCCACAGCAAGGCCACACTAATCGGCAGACGGAAGCGGCGCGGCCCGGCGCTGCCCGGATTGAGGTACAGCACCCCATCGTGCATGCGCACCAGCGGCTTGTGCGAATGGCCGCTGATGACGACGTCGGCCTGCACCTGCGGTGCCAGCGTCTTCAGATCGTGCAGCACATGGATGCGCACGCCCTCGATCTGCAGATCCAGCGTCTGCGGTAAACCCCTCGCCCACGGCTTGTCGTCGATATTGCCTGCGATGGCGTGCAGCGGTGCCAGTGCCCGCAACGCCTCAAGCACCTGTGGCGTGCCCACATCGCCGGCATGGATGATCTGCGTGCAGCCCTCGAGCGCGGCAAGCGCCTGGGGCCGGAGCAGGCCGTGCGTATCGGAGATCACACCGATTCGCGCGCCGGTGCCCGTCTCGCCGTCACCGCGTTTGGGCATGATCATCAAGACGACCTGCTGCCGGATGTGTTGCTGTGCGGTTGTCGGCCTGCAGGGATCGATGCCATCGCAACCGAGTGGGAGCACAGCAATGCAAGCGATGCCAGCGCATGACCTACCCCGTCGAGGAGAGCCGGATGCATGACGCAGCTGCCGCCCACCACCGGGCCAGTAGCCCGATGGTAGGCGCAGGCGGCATCAGCCATACGGCGTCAGCACGATGGCGCCCAGCGGTGGCAACAACAGCGGCAGCGACTGTGCGTGCCCGTGCATGGATTGCTGCTCGGCCGTCACGCTGCCGCCGTTGCCCAGGTTGCTGCCGCCGTAGAGGCCGGCGTCGCTGTTGAACACCTCGCGCCACTGGCCGCCTTGGGGCACGCCGATGCGGTAGCCGTGCTGCACGACCGGGGTGAAGTTGATCACCACCAGCACCGGTGCGTCGCCGCGTTTGCCTTTGCGCAGGAACGCCACCACGCTGTTGCCGGCATCGTCGCCTACTACCCAGGCGAACCCGGACGGATCGTCGTCGTGCGCATGCAGCGCCGGGTATTGCACATACAGCCGGTTCAAATCGCGCACCAGCGTCTGCACACCACGATGGCGCGGGTCGTCGAGCAAGTGCCACGGCAGGCCGGCGTCGTGGTTCCATTCGCTGGGCTGGCCGAATTCGCAGCCCATGAACAGCAACTTACGCCCCGGGTGGGTGAACATGAAACCCAGGTAGGCACGCAGGTTGGCGAAGCGCTGCCAGTCGTCGCCCGGCATGCGGCCCAGCAACGAACCCTTGCCGTGCACTACTTCGTCGTGCGAGATCGGCAGCACAAAGCGCTCCGAATACGCATAGACCATGCTGAAAGTCAGCTCGCCGTGGTGGTAGCGGCGATAGATCGGATCCAGCCCGGCGTAATGCAGGGTGTCGTGCATCCAGCCCATGTTCCACTTGTAGTGGAAGCCCAGGCCGCCGTGCGCCACGTCGGCGGTGACACCGGGAAAGGCCGTGGATTCCTCGGCAATCATCACCGCACCCGGGGTGTGCTCGCGCACCACCGCGTTGAGCCGGCGCAGGAACGCGATGGTCTCGTAGTTCTCGCGCCCGCCGTGGATGTTGGGTATCCACTCGCCGGCATTGCGGCTGTAGTCGCGGTACAGCATCGAGGCCACCGCATCCACGCGCAGGCCATCGACGTGATAGCGCTGCAGAAATTCCATCGCACTGGCGATCAGGAATCCGGACACCTCGCGGCGGCCGTGGTTGTAGATCAGCGTATTCCAGTCGCGGTGGAAGCCTTCGCGCGGGTCGGCGTGTTCGTACAGCGCGGTGCCATCGAAGTGCGCCAGGCCATGCGCGTCGGTCGGAAAGTGTGCCGGCACCCAATCGACGATCACGCCGATGCCTTCGCGATGGCAGCGGTCGACAAAGCGCGCAAACCCATCGGGCGTACCGAAGCGCGCGGTCGGCGCGAACAGACCCAAGGGCTGATAGCCCCAGGAGCCGCCGAACGGATGCTCGCTCACCGGCATCAACTCGACATGGGTAAAGCCCATATCGGCCACGTACGGAATCAGGCGGTCGGCCAGGCCATCCCAATCCAGATCCACATCCGCTTCGCGCAACCACGAGCCGGCGTGGATCTCGTAGATGCTCATCGGCGCGTCGTGGGCCTGGCGGCGCGCACGCGTGGCCATCCAGCCGTCATCGCTCCACTGATGCGGCGTGGGATCGGCCACGATGGACGCCGTGCCCGGCGCAAGCTCCGCGCGGCGTGCTACCGGGTCGGCCTTGGCCGGCAGTTCGTGCCCGTGCGGGCCGCGCAGCTGGTACTTGTAATGCGCGCCGGGGCCAACGTCGGGCACGAACAACTCCCACACGCCGGCCTGGTGCCGCAGCCGCATCGGATGGCGCCGCGCGTCCCAGCTATTGAAGTCGCCCACCACCGCCACGCGCGAGGCATTCGGTGCCCAGATGGCAAAGCGCGTGCCGCGCACGCCGTCCACTTCCACCACGTTGGCGCCCAATGCGTCCGCCAGTTGCAGATGGTGGCCTTCGCTGATCAGGTGCAGGTCGAAATCGCTGAGCTGCGGGCCGAACGCGTAGGGGTCGGCGGTTTCCTGCTCGCCACCGGGCCAGCCGATGCGCAGCCGATATCCGCCCTGGGCCGGCAACTCGCCGGCGAACAGGCCCGGCTCCGGGCCGGCATCCAGCGCGATCACCTGCCCGTCGTCGAGCACCGCACTGACGCGGTCGGCGCCGGGGAGATAGGTGCGCAACACCCGCCCGTTGTCGGACGGGTGTGCGCCCAAGACGGCAAACGCATCGCCGTGGCGCGCCTCTGCCAGGGCGCGTACCACGCCGGAATCCCATCGATTGCTCACTGCTGTCATTACTCCACTCATCATGTGTCTCCTGCACCGGCGCGTGCGCGTTGCAGGATGCGTCGCAAGCCTTCGATCGGCACCATCAACCAGCCAGGACGATTGGCCGCTTCATAACGCACTTCGTAGCAAGCCTTCTCCACCAGGAACAGCAAGGTGGCTGCATTGAACGCCGCCGGCGCAATCCACGGATGGGCGCTGGCGTCGAGCACGGCATGGTAAGCGTCCAGGAAGGCTTGTGTGGAGCGGCGGCGGAATTGCACCAGGAATTCGTCCAGATGCGTGTCCACCCCGACCCCCGCGCGGGCGGCGGTGCCCTCCTCGCCCCGTGCCGATACTTCGCTGGCGTAATCGAGCGAGCGCAGGAAGCCGGCCACATCGCGCAGCGGGCTGGCCTTGGCGCGGCGTTCGGCCAGCGGCTTGGCCGGCTCGCCTTCGAAGTCGATCAGCACCACATCGTCGAAAGCCACCAGGATCTGGCCCAGGTGGAAATCGCCATGCACGCGCGTAAGCAGGGAATCGGCCAGCACGCTCGGCGCCTTCGCGAGCAAGGCATCCAGCTGCGGGCGCTGCGCCAGCACCGCTTCCAGCGCCTCGCGTTCGGCACTGTCTTCGCTGCCGGACAGGCGTGCATTGACGGTGTCCCACATCTCCTCGACCTGGCGTCCCACCCCGGCCACCACATCGTTGGCGGTGGGCAGGTCGATGCGTTGCGGCGCGAAGTCGGCATCGTCGGTGGCGCGCGACAGCGCTTCGTGCAACTCGGCCAGGCGCTTGCCGACCACCGCGGCGAAGGCGTCGTAGCCGGCGACCGCTTCGGCGCGCGCTTCGTCGGTCTGCGCGGTGGCGTATTCGTCGAAGCTGCGCGCCAAATGGTCCAGCGTCCAGCGCCAGGCATCGCCCTGGTTGCGGATGAAGCCCTGCAACAACGCGATGGTGGTGACGGTGCCCTGCCCGTCGATGCGGCTGACGCTGCCCAGCAGCGGCGCGGCATTGGCGTAGCCCATCTCGGTCAGGCGGCGGCCGATCTCGATCTCCGGGTTCGCGCCCACGGCCACATGCCGCAGCAGCTTGAACACGGCCTTGTCGGCGACCACCAGCGAGCTGTTGCTTTGTTCGGCCGACAACCAGCGGATTTCCGGATCTTGCGGGATGTCCAGCGTTGCCAGTGCCGGGGTGGCTTCGAAGCAGACCTGCCCCTGTTGCGAGGCATCGTCGCCATCGCAGAAATCCAGCACTGCGTTGCTGCGCAGCGCATCGATCACGCCGCGCACCATGGGCTTGAGCGCAAACGCATCGGTGAGATACCCCACCTCGCGGCCCTGGCGCACACGCGCCAGCGCCAGCCGCTCGGCCAACGTGCTCGGCTGCTCGCGCTCCCACACGATGCCCACCGGCAGCATGTAGCGCTCGTGGCGGCCGTCTTCCAGCTCTACCTCCAGCTCCAGCAGCGTCATCGGCTCATCGCCCGGCAGCGGCGTACGGCGCGCGATGCGCACGCTGCGCAGCGCCTGGTCCTTGGCCGAGAACCAACGCCGTGCCGATAGCCAGGCCGGCAGGATCTCCCCTTCCAGGGTGGGCAGATGCGGCAGCAGTGCAGCGCTTTCGTCGGCATCGCTGCGCAGCACCAGCGTGCGGTAATCCGGCAGCGGTACCGGGCTGGGAACATGCCAGTCCGGCAGCGTGCCTTCGCTCACCAGCTGGAAGGCATAGAACCCGAACGGCGGCACCGTCAGCAAATAGGTCAGCCGTCCGATCGGCGGGAAGCTGCCGCCACCGATGATGTCCACCGGCACGCGGCCTTCGAACTCGGACAGATCCAGCTCCACCGCCTGCAGCGTGTGCGAGAGGTTGGCCACGCACAGCACGGTTTCGTCCTGATAGCAGCGCAGGTAGGCCAGCATGCGGCGGTTGCCCGGGTACAGGAAGCGCAGGCTGCCGCGGCCGAAGGCCTGGTAGCGCTTGCGCACGCTGAGCACGCGGCGGGTCCAGGTGAGCAGCGAATGCTGGTCGCGGATCTGCGCTTCCACGTTCACCGCCTGGAAGCCGTACAGCGGATCCATCACCGGTGGCAGCACCAGCTGCGCCGGGTCGGCGCGCGAGAAACCGCCGTTGCGATCGATCGACCATTGCATCGGCGTGCGCACGCCGTCGCAGTCGCCCAGATGGATGTTGTCGCCCATGCCGATCTCGTCGCCGTAATACAGCACCGGCGTGCCGGGCATGGTCAGCAGCAACGAGGTCATCAGCTCGATGCGGCGGCGGTCGCGCTCCAGCAACGGTGCCAGGCGGCGACGAATCCCTAAGTTGATGCGGGCGCGGCGGTCGGCGGCATAGGTCTGCCACAGGTAGTCGCGCTCCGAATCGGTGACCATTTCCAGCGTCAACTCGTCGTGGTTGCGCAGGAAGATCGCCCACTGGCAGCTCTCCGGAATCTCCGGGGTCTGGCGCATGATGTCGGTGATGGGGAAACGGTCTTCGCGCGCGATGGCCATGTACATGCGCGGCATCAGCGGGAAGTGGAACGCCATATGGCATTCGTGGGCGTTCTGGCCGAAGTATTGCTGGGTGTCTTCCGGCCACATGTTGGCTTCTGCCAGCAGCATGCGGTCCGGGTATTCGGCATCCAGCGTGGCGCGGATCTTGCGCAGGATCGCGTGGGTTTCGGGCAGGTTTTCGTTGGAGGTGCCCGGGCGCTCGATCAGATATGGCACCGCATCCAGGCGCAGGCCATCCACGCCGCGATCCAGCCAGAAACGCATCACTTCCAGCACCGCTTCCAACACCGCTGGATTATCGAAATTCAGGTCCGGCTGGTGCGAGTAGAAGCGGTGCCAGAAGTACTGCCCGGCCACCGGGTCCCAGGTCCAGTTGGATTTCTCGGTATCGCAGAAGATGATCCGCGTGCCTTCGTATTGCTGGTCGGTGTCCGACCACACGTAGAAGTCGCGCTCGGGCGAACCGGCCGGCGCATTGCGCGCGCGCTGGAACCAGGGATGCTGGTCGGAGGTGTGGTTGATCACCAGCTCGGTCACGATACGGATGCCGCGCGCATGCGCCTGCGCCACCAGCTGCTCGAAATCTTCGATGCTGCCGTAGTCCGGATGCACCGCCATGTATTCGGCGATATCGTAACCGTCATCGCGGCGCGGGCTGGGATAGAACGGCAGCAACCAGATGGTGTCCACGCCAAGTTCGGCGATGTAATCCAGCTTGGAGATCAGCCCCGGAAAATCGCCGATGCCATCGTCGTTGGAGTCGAAGAACGACTTGACGTGCACCTGGTAGATGATCGCGTCCTTGTACCAACGCTGGTCGGCAACCACCGCAGACTGCTCTGCGTCGGCTTGTAACGATGCCACTGCATTCATGCGACCTCTCCTGCGCGGATGCGCCATAACGCGAACGGTCGCGTTGCCTCTAGACGGATGTGTTGGTACTTGCCGTGCCACTCAAAGCGGTGCCCGTCCCACAGATCGTCCACGGCAACGCTGGCGTGATCGGGCAGGCCCAGCTCCCACAATGGGATTTCGATATCGGCGTCCTGCCCGGCATGCGGGTCCAGATTGATCGCCACCAGCACCATGCTGCGGCTGCGCGACAGGTAACCCGCATCCAAAAACTTGCCGTAGTACAGCACTTGGTCGTTGTGCGCCTGGTAGAAGCGCGTGCCCAGGTGCGACTGCAGTTCCGGATGCATGCGGCGTAGCTGGTTCAAGCGGGTGATCTCATCGACGATGTCGCCGGGCGCCCGTTCAGGCCACGCGCGCAGCTGGAATTTCTCCGAGTCCAGGTACTCTTCCTTGCCCGGCGCCAGCGGCGTGGCTTCGCAGAGCTCGAAGCCCTGATACATGCCCCATAACCCTGAAAGCGTGGTGGCCAGCGCGGCGCGGATCAGATGGCCGTTGCGCCCACTGGTCTGCAGGAACAGCGGATTGATGTCCGGCGTGTTGACGAAAAAGTGCGGGCGGAAACATTCGCGCGGCACGCCCTCGTTCAACTCTTCCACGTAGGCCTGCAGCTCGTGCTTGTGGTTGCGCCAGGTGAAGTAGGTATAGGACTGCGAAAAGCCGCACTTGGCCAGCCGGTACATCATCTTTGGCCGCGTGAACGCTTCGGAGAGGAACACCACATCCGGGCGCCGGCCGCGCACATCGGCAATCAACCATTCCCAGAACGGGAACGGCTTGGTATGCGGGTTGTCGACCCGGAACAGCGTGACGCCTTCGTTGACCCAGAACAGCACCGCGTCGCGCAGCGTGTTCCACAGGTCCGGCACGGCGCCGCTGGCGTAGAAGTCGACGTTGACGATGTCCTGGTATTTCTTGGGCGGGTTCTCTGCGTACGGAATCGAGCCATCCGCGCGCCAGGTGAACCAGTCCTTGTGCTCCTTCAACCACGGGTGGTCGGGCGCGCACTGGATCGCGAAATCCAGCGCCACTTCCAGGCCCTGCGCGCGCGCGGCCTGGATCAACCGGCGAAAGCCCGCCAACCCACCAAGTTCGGCATGCACCTCGGTATGCCCGCCATCGCTGGCACCAATCGCATACGGGCTGCCGGGCTCGCCTACCACCGCCGTGACCGAGTTGTTGCGGCCCTTGCGGTTGTTCAGGCCGATCGGATGGATCGGCGGCATGTACAGCACGTCGAAGTTCATCGCGCGGATGTGCGGCAGCCGCTTGATGACGTCGTCGAACGTGCCATGCCGGCTGACATTGCCACTTTGCGAACGCGGAAACAGTTCGTACCAACTGGCAAAGTGCGCCGCGCGACGCTCCAATTCCACCCGGAAGGTGACCGGGTATTCCGAGCGGAACGGCTTGTCGTCGGCCAGCGCCATCGCCTGCGCGGTGTCCGGCTCCAGCACGATGGCCAGCTGCTGCAAGGGTTCGCTCTGCGCACCGATACGGGTCAGCACTGCCTGCAGGCGCTCGGCCAGCGCACCGTCGCTGCGCGCCTGTGCGGCCTGCACGGCCGCAATCGCTTCCTGCACATCGACCGGTAATACCGTGTTGGCAGCGCGTTTCTTTTCCAGATCCGCGTGCAGGGTGGCGAAGACATCGCGCCAGGCTTCCACGCGGAATTCGTAGGTGCCGATGCGTTCCAGCGGAAACTCCGCACGCCAGCGGTCGTTGCCCAACGCACGCATAGGCGCACTGGCCCAGGCCTTGGCATCGGCCGGACGCCACAGCACCGCCACCGCAATGCGGTCGTGTCCATCGCAGAACGCGTCGGCTTCAACACAGATGCGGTCGCCCACCGTGCGCTTGACCGGAAAACGGCCGTTATCCACCGATGGCGTCACCGACTCGATGCACACGCGTGGCCAGGTGCCGGCGGCCTGCGCACGCGGGCGCATGCGCGGCACTGCCAGCACATGGCGCGCCGGCACGCTGCGGTACACGCGTACTTCGCCCGGCTCCAGCGCTTCCAGCGTAGCCCCGGACAAGGTGCGGCCATCTTCGGCCACCAAGGCTTCGGCATCGCCGAGCAGCCGCAACAGGTCTGAGGCCGGCACCGGCACCACATGCCGGGTGTCGCCATTGATCAATAACAAGGAGGGCAAGCCGCCCAGTGGCTCGATCGCCACCGCGGTGAGCCCGGTCGCCTCACGCAGCAACGGGCGCAACCGCATGCCCGCATTGCTGGTCGGCAGGCCATCGGTGGCACGGATCGACGATGGCAATGCCGCCAGGTGCGCGTCGTCCAGCAACCATGCCCCGCCCAATGCCAGCGCCAGTTGCCAATGCTGCTCGGGCGCCGCGGCGCGCTTGCCATCGGGCGCATCCAGCACCGCGACGACCTGCGCGGCCAGCGCGCGCAGTGCGCTGTCTTCGTCGAAGAACCAGCTGCCACGGCCATCCCACCAGGCAAGCGACGAAAACGCCGCATCGAACCCGGCACCGGCCAGCTGCTGTAATGCGTCCAGCCCCAGGCCTGGGGTCCACGCGGCAAACACCACGTCCGGCGCCTGCGCGTGCACGCGCGCAATCAACTCGCGCCAGCGCTGTACCGGGACCTGCTGCGGCTGCAACAGGCGGAAGCCACCGACGCCCTGGCTCACCCACTCCAACAGGCGCGCGCTCCACCACTCCACCAGCGCCGCACCTTCCTGCGCATAGGCAAAGCGGGCTTCGGCCACCTCCGGCGTCGCACGCGGCTGACGCGGGTCCGGGACCGTGGTGCTGCGCGCGCGGAACCACTGCGGGTTATCGCGTACCACCGCACTGGCACCGCCCACTTCGTCCAGGCGCACATCGATCAACAACCTGACGCCCGCGTGGCGCGCCGCCTGCGCTGCCTCGTGCAGGCGCTGCGCCTGCGTCTGCGCACCGGCCGCCGGCTCGATCAAACGTCCGTCGGCATCGCGCTCGAAGGGTGCGGCCATCACCACGTAATCGCAGCCGGCCTCACGCGCCGCCACGCAGCGCCGCTCCAGCCCGGTGGAGTCCTTCAGTGCTTCATTGAGAACACAGATGCGCATGGTGCCCCCGCTAGCGAATAACGGCGCGCAGGGGCACCGTTACAGGTGGAGCCAGCGCAAGCTTGCCGTCTAGCAGTGGTGCAAGCCCTTGCTCGCCACTCGCCGCGCCATTACCTATCCGTACCGAACCTTGCCGTATTGACGCCTGCCGGCACGCTGCCCGATCGCCCCTACCACCCGTGACTGCACTCATGCGCAACTCCGCAACGATTCTTGACCCATGCAGTCAAGCACCCCCCCTGCGAATTTCATGTGTCGGTGGAATTGACGAAAATCAAACAAGCGCGGCTGTGGTGTGTCAGCGGGGCATCAAAGCGCCGCTAGCCTGCGCACGCGCCACGGCGTGACAAGCGCCACCGTAAGCAGGTCGTGCAAGCTGCGCACTGGTGTAGAGGAAGCAAGTGGATGCAGATCACATTGCGAGCTCAGCGATGTGTCTTAGGGCGCGCTGCAGCCAACACGTCCACATGCGACGTGAGCCATAGGGCAACCTCCTTGGCCAGCGAGCGACGACAGAGACGTTGTAAGCGGCACAGTGCTGTCGCGTGGGCTGACGCCAATCGACTCAACCAGCCATTACGTACACAGGAAGCCACGACGCCGAGGCGCTGCACGCTAAGCGTTCATTGCAAGACCCCACCATCTTCGAAGCTCAGTTTTCGCCCGCTGCTTCCACAGTTGGAGCCATTATTAGTCGCTGCGCTAAAAACAGGTGTATTCCCATGATTTTTTTAAATAGTGTTTTATTTATTTAAAACTTCGATTGTTTTGAAATCAATCCACGGAAATTTTTAAAACTTGGTCGAATTTGATGCTCCCCCCGAGACATACATCCTCTGCCGGTCATGTCTGGACACGGTGCTTTTCTGGCCGGCACGTAGGGGTTCTCCCTACAGTCATAGCAGGCTCGGCCCATTAAAATATCGTTAGGGGCGACGCGTCGGCGTCGGTGATAGCGGTTACCGGTCAGGCGGTCATTTGCAAATGGATAGTGGCATAAAAGGAAAGGTGCGCTTGCGCGCCACGTGGTGTGCTGTGCTTATCGCAGGCGCCACACAGCAGGTCTCCGCTCAACAGATCACCGACCCTGCGGCGCAAGAACTCTTGCGCCAGCAAGAACGTGAGCGCGTCTTGCGTGAACAACAGGAAGCGCGGCCGGATGTGCGCCTCGAACGCGCCGCTGACGACGGCACCGAACGCCTGCCCAAGACCGAAGCGCCCTGCTTCTTGATCGAGCGCATCGTGCTCGTTGGTCCCGATGCGGACGACTTTCGCTGGGCCTTGACCTCGGCCAGCACCAAGGATGATCCGGCAACCGGGCGCTGCCTCGGGACCGACGGCATCAATCTGGTGATGAAACGAGTGCAGAACGCGGTGATTGCACGCGGCTATGTCACCACGCGGGTACTGGCGGCACCGCAGGACCTCACCGGCGGCACCCTGACGCTGTCGCTCGTGCCCGGACGTCTGCACACCGCGCGCTTCAGCGCGCCTGACTCAGCGCGGGCCGCGATTGCCAATGCAGTGCCAGCACGTCCTGGTGAGCTGCTCAACCTGCGCGACATCGAGCAAGGTCTGGAAAACTTTCAGCGCGTGCCGACCGTCACCGCAGATATCCAGATTGCACCCGCCGAAGGGAGCGGCACAGGACCGGGCGAAAGCGATCTGGCCATCGCCTGGCAGCAGCGTTCACGCATCCGGGCCAGTCTGAGCCTGGACGATGCCGGCAGCGATGCGACCGGCCAACTGCAGGCCAACGGTACGCTCTCGCTGGACAATCCGCTCGGCCTCAACGAGTTGTTCTACGTCAGTCTCGGCAAAGGCGTGTTCAATGCCGCCGGCAAGGACACCGACAGCTGGACCGTGCACTACGACGTTCCATACGGCTATTGGTTGTTCGGCGCAACTGCAAGTTCCTACGATTACAGCCAAGCCGTTGCCGGTGCCATCGAGACCTACGACTACAGCGGCCGTAGTCGCAATGCAGAAGCGCGCATCGACCGCCTGCTGTTCCGCAACGCGGCCATCAAGTTCGGGGCCTATGGCCGAGGTTGGTGGCGGCAGTCGACCAGCGCAATCGACGACACCGAGATCGAGGTGCAACGGCGGCGCACCGCCGGTTGGGAGCTGGGCCTGAACCATCGCCAGTTTTTCGGCAAGGTCACGTTCGATGCCAGCCTGGCCTATCGGCGCGGTACCGGTGCATTCGACGCCTTGCGCGCCCCGGAAGAACTCGCACACGCGTTCGATCCGTCGATCCCGCTGGAGGGCACCTCACGTATCAAGCTCATCGTGGCCGATGCGCAGGTGGTGATGCCGTTTCAGATCGGCAACCAGCGCCTGCGCTATAGCGCGTCCTGGCGCGCGCAATGGAACCGCACACCGATGGCACCGCAGGATCGCTTCGCGATCGGTGGGCGCTTCACCGTGCGTGGTTTCGATGGCGAGGCGACCTTGAGCGGCGATCGCGGTTGGTCGCTTCGCAATGACCTGGGCCTGGCAGTCGGCGGCGGGCTGGAAGCGTATCTAGGTGCCGATTACGGGCACATCGGCGGTCAATCCACGCGCTTTCAGGCCGGCGATCACCTGGCCGGCATCAGTCTGGGCCTGCGCGGTGGTTGGCAGCATTTCTCGATGGACACCTTCCTAGGGTCCGCACTCGAAAAGCCTGCCAATTTCCCGACCGACTACACCACCGTCGGCTTCAGCCTGTCCTGGCGTTATTAAACATCCACAAGGATTAGTGACATGAATCGCGTCTACCGTCTGGTCTTCAATCGCGCATTGCGCGCCTGGCAAGTGGCGTCGGAGCTGGTACGTGCTCCAGGTGGCAGTACAGGTGCCAGCACTCCTCGCGCGCATCACGCCAGCATCGCACCGCTGCGCTTTGCCATGCTCTGCGCGCTCGGCTGTGTCAGCCTGGTTCACGTCGCGCAGGCGCAGTCGGCTGGGCGCATCGTCGGCGATCCCGCTGCGCCCGGAAGCGAACGCCCGACGGTCATGACCGCGCCCAATGGGGTGCCGCTGGTCAACATCACCACGCCCTCTGCCGCAGGCGTCTCGCGCAACCGCTACTCGCAGTTCGATGTGGGCCGCGAAGGCGCGATTCTCAATAACGCCCGCAGTCAGACCCAGACCCAATTGGGCGGCTGGGTGCAGGGCAATCCGTGGCTGGCCACCGGCGGCGCGCGGGTCATCCTCAACGAGGTCAATGGACCGGCCAGTCGACTCAATGGCTATGTCGAAGTCGCCGGCCAACGCGCCGAGGTCATCATCGCCAATCCCGCCGGCATCCAGGTCGATGGCGGCGGGTTCCTCAACGCCAGCCGGGTGACGCTGACCACCGGCACGCCGCTCCTGTCCAACGGCGCGCTGGAAGGTTATCGGGTCAATGGCGGCGCTATCCAGGTTGCTGGTGCTGGCCTGGATACCAGCGGTGCGGACTACACCGATCTGATCACCCGCTCGCTGCAGGTGAATGCCGGCATCTGGGCCAACCAGCTGCAGGCAAGTCTCGGTAACAATGTGGTCAGTGCAGACCAGTCTCGTGTCACCCCGCAAGCGGCCAGCGGCCCGGCACCCACGTTCGCACTGGATGTTGGCGCACTCGGCGGCATGTTCGCCAACAAGATCTGGCTGGTCGGCAATGAGAATGGCGTCGGCGTGCGCAACGCCGGCATCATCGGCGCGCGCGCCGGCGAGTTGGTGGTCACCGTCGACGGATGGCTTGAAAACACCGGCACATTGCAATCGCAGCAGGACACCCGTGTCGCAGCCACTGCCGGCATCGCCAATGCCGGCACGCTCAGTGCCACGCGCGAGCTGCGTGTCAGCACGGCGGCCGATCTGGACAACCGTGGCGG
Organism: Xanthomonas sp. NCPPB 3569; assembly: GCF_041475645.2. Classification (NCBI taxonomy): domain Bacteria; kingdom Pseudomonadati; phylum Pseudomonadota; class Gammaproteobacteria; order Lysobacterales; family Lysobacteraceae; genus Xanthomonas; species Xanthomonas sp. NCPPB 3569. The sequence continues at coordinate 66,458 of NZ_CM192969.1, read as the reverse complement.
TACCTTGAATGCGCAGCGGTTGCAGATCGATGCGGCAACGGCACGCAATCAGGGCGGTAGCATCGAGCAGACCGGTCTCCAGGCGCTGGGCGTGACTGCTGGCAGCGTCACCAACCGCGCAGATGGCAGCCTCGGTGCGGTCGCAACTGCACCGACCAGTGGTGGAACGTCACCCGGAACAGGCGGCAACACCGGAAACGGAACGCCCGATAACAACGGTAGCAATGGAGGAAGTGGCACCATCACGACTCCTTCAAACAGCCAGGCTCCAGTAGTCGCACCGCTGGCGGCTGGCGCGCTGACGATCGCAGGTCTTCTGGACAACGATGGCGGCCGCATCAATGCGGGCGGCGATGTGTCGCTGTCGGCAGCCGATGGCCTGGACAACAGCGGCGGCCGGCTTGGCGTGACCGCCCTGAGCGCACGCGGCGATCTGCTCAACCGTGCCGGTACGCTCACTGTCTATGGCGATGCAGATCTGCAGCTGGGCGCACTGGTGAACGATGCCGGCCGCCTCAGCGTAGCAAACGCATTGCGGCTGGAGACGCAGTCGTTGAGCAATCGCAGTGGCGAGTTGCGTCATGGCGGGGTTGGCACGCTGGCCATGCAGGTACGTGGCCTACTGGACAACACGCAAGGCGTGCTCGCCAGCAATGCCGCAGCACTGCAACTCGATGCGCAGAGTGTCGTCAACGCGGCCGGCCACATCGAGCACGCAGGCATGCAAGGGCTGACACTGGCTGCGCAGGACTGGTCCGGCGCCGGTGGCAGTATCGCCACCCTGGGTGCGCTCACCTGGCGCGCGGGTACGGTGGATCATCGCAATGCAGCAGTGAGCACCACGCAACTGACCTTGCAGGCCGACACCTTCGATAATCGCGGCGGCGCACTGCTATCGACCGGGCCGCAGGCCGCCGCGCTGCAGGTTGCCGGCCGTCTGGACAATGGCGATAACGGAAGCATCGGCAGCAATGGCGACCTGGCCCTGCGCGCCGGCACGCTCGGCAATGCAGTCGGCCAGATTCAACACGCCGGCACCGGCCTGCTGAGCATCGCTGCCGACGCGCTGGAAGGACGCGCTGGCCGCCTGATCAGCAACGGCGGGTTGACGGTGACAGGCGGCAACATCGATCTTGCCGCAGGCAGCACCTCTGCACAGCAGATCCGCATCGACGCCGATGCGCTCAGCACGGCCGGCGGCAGCCTCGTCTCTCAGGGCAATCAGGCGTTGCAGTTGAGCGTACGCGATCACCTGGACAACCGTGCCGGCAGCCTTGCAGGCAATGCCGGCGTCACCATCGACGCAGGGTCGTTTGGCAATCAGGGCGGCTCGGTCCTGGCTGCAGGTAGCCAAGCCGCAAGCGTGACCGTGGGCGGCCCCCTGGACAACAGCGCCGGCACGATCTCCGGCAATGCAGCAGTCCTGCTGCAGGCTGGCAGCCTGCTCAATCGCGGCGGAAAGATTCTCGCCGCCAATGGCGCGGCACTGCAGGTGCGTGCAGCCGCACTCTTGGACAACAGCCAGGGTGGCCGCCTCGCGACCAGCGGTGACCTCACCGTCAGCGCATCCACACTGGATAACCGTGCTGGCGCCATCGAGCATGCCGGCAGCGGCACGCTGACCGTGACGGCCGATGCGCTGCAAGGCGCCGGCGGCAAGGTGCTCAGCCTGGGCAACGTGCAGCTACGCGGCGGCGCGCTCGATCTGGGCCCGGGCAGCGCCATGCAGGCGCAGCGCATCGACATCAACGCGGATAGTTTGCGTACCGCCGGCGGCATTCTGAGCGCCACCGGCAACGACGTCATGAATCTGCATGTGACCGGTGCATTGGATAACGACGGCGGCACCATCGCCGGTAATGGCGCTCTCGCGTTGCAAGCAGGCGCCCTCTCCAACCGCACCGGTACGCTCAGTGCCGCCGGCACCGCCGACAGCCGTCTCGATGTCACCGGGCAACTGGACAATACCGGTGGCCGCATCGCCAGCAACGGCGCGACGTTGCACGTTGGCGCAGGCCACCTCATCAACCAGCAAGGCACGCTCAGCCACTCCGGCACGCAAGGCATGGACATCGTCGCCGGCCGTGTGGATGGCAGCAAAGGCACCATCGCCAGCAGCGGTGCTCTGTCCTTGACGGCAACCGATGTCGACCACCGCGAAGCGACCGTCGGCGCCGATCGCGTGGATCTACAGGTGCAAACACTGGACAACCGCGGCGGGCGCATTGTCGCCAGCGGCACCGGCGCCAGCAGTGTCCAGGCCAACGTGCTGAACAACGCAGGCGGCACACTCGCCGGCAATGGCGACCTGTTGCTGAGCAGCACCTTGCTCGACAACACGCTAGGCACCATCCAGCACGCGGGCATCGGGCAGGTGCAGATCGCCGCGCAGACATTCGCCGGCACTGGCGGCAAGATCGTCAGCAACGGCACGCTGCGCGTGACCGGGCAGAACACCGACCTGACCGATGCCAACACCTCGGCACGCACCATCATGGTCGCCACCGGCAACCTCACCACGGCGGGCGGACAACTGTCGGCCAGTGGAGACCAACTGCTCAAACTCGATGTCTCCGGCACGCTGAACAACAGCAGCGGCACCATTGGCGGCAACGGGCTGCTGGCGCTTGGCGCGCAAAATGTCATCAACGCCCAAGGCACGCTGCAGGCTGCCGGTAACGGGCAGTCGTCGCTGACCATTGCGCAGGCGCTGCAGAATCAGCAAGGCAAGATCCTGCTTGGCGGCGACGGCCGCATCGCTGCCGCCAGCGTCAACAATCAGGCCGGCACCTTGCATGCGGCCGGTGGCGTCTTGCAGCTGGACGTGGATGGCGTACTCGACAACCGCACGCAAGGTGTCGTGTCCAGCGCAGGACGGCTTGAGGTGGAGGCCGGCACGCTCGACAACACGGCAGGCACCGTCGTCGCAGGCACCGACCTCACGGTGGTCACCGACACCGCCATCGGCAACACCAATGGCACCATCCAGGCCACCAATGCCTTGCGTCTGGAAAGCACCGGTCTGTCCAACCGCGCCGGCAATATCATCGGCGGTAACGTCGTGGTCGACACGCGCGCACAGCAGCTGGACAACACCAGCGGCACCATTGGCAGCCAAGTCGGCACACTCGAGGTGCGCAGCGGAGCGCTCAATAACGCAGGCGGGCGACTGCAGTCGAAGGCCGCATTGCTGCTGCAGACCAACGGGCAATCCATCACCAACACCGGTTCAGGTGCCAATGGCGGCATCCTGGCGGCTGGACGCCTGCAGGTGGACGGTGGTGCGCTGGACAACCGTGGCGGCGCGGTGTTCGCTCAGGGCGATGCACGCATTGCTGTCAGTAGCGTCGATAACAGCGGCGCAGGTGCGCTGAGTGCAGCGGGCAACCTTGCCCTCACGGCGGCGGCGCTGAACAACGCAGGCGGCCGGGTGCAGGGCGGCCAGGCCGTCGACCTCACGTTGGGGGGGGCGCTCGACAATCAAGCCGGTCTGGTCGCTGCCGGCGGCCTGTTGACCTTGAACGCATCCAGCGTGGACAACCGCAACACGCGCAACAGCGCAAACCCGCTTGGTCTGCAAGCGGGCCAGCTGCAACTGCAAACGCAGGCGCTGGACAACCGTCAGGGACAAGTCGTCACCGATGGCGCAGGCACTCTGCAGGTGACCACTTCGCTCAATAATACCGGCGGGCAGATCTCCTCTGGCGGCAGCCTGGACATGCGTGCCGATGCCGTTGCCAATACCGCCGGGCTGCTGCGCTCGGACGGCAGCCAGCACCTGACCGCGCGCAACCTGAGCGGCGATGGCCAGCTGCAGTCGCAGAGCAACCTCACCCTGACCCTGCGCGAAGGGCTGACCAACACCGGCGAAATGATCGCCAATGGCACCCTCGCCATCTATACCGACGGCGACATCGCCAATCAAGGCATCCTGCGTGCTGGCAACATTGATTTGGCTGCGCGCAACGTCGACAACGCCGTTAGCGGGCAGATCACCAGCCAGGGCACGACCCATATCGTCACCGGCGGCCAGCTGGTCAACCGCGGCCTGATCGACGGTGGCCTCACCCATCTGCAGGCAGCAACGCTGGACAACGTGGGCACCGGGCGCATCTACGGCGACCACGTTGCGATCGCCGCGGGCAACTTGCTCAACCGTGCCGAAACCATCTCCGGCGTCACCCGTGTTGCCACCGTGGCGGCACGCGAGCGCTTGGACCTGGGTGTCGGCCAGCTCAGCAATACCGATCGCGGCTTGATCTACAGCGATGGCGACGCTGCCATCGGTGGCACGCTGGATGGCAATCGCCTGGCCACCGGCATCGCGCGCCAGATCGACAACCTCGGCTCCACCATCGAGGTAGCCGGCGATCTCGATCTACACGCCACCACCATCAACAACATCCGCCAGAACGTCGTGGTCACCCAGACCACCACCACATTGGCACCAGTGCGCCTGGATCAGCCGACCTGGCGCAACAATGGCGCGAACGACACGTCCAATATTCGCTCCACCAGCAACTACGGCGCCACCGAGGTGTACTACCTCAACCCCCAGGATATTCTGGAGGACACACCCTACATCACCCCGGATGGCTACCAGGTGCGGCGCGCGGTCATTCGCGTCACCCCGCAGACCAGCGCGTATTTCTTCGCACGCGGCGGTCTGTATCGAGCCACGGGCGAGCGGTCGCGGTTGAATTCCCAATCAGGCACGCTGACCATTTACTACACCGGCCGCCAGGACAACCAGGCAAATCCAGACCAGGTGACCGTCGGCGCGGACGATCCGTTCCGCGAGTTGTCGCAAATCGAACCCGGCTCACCCGCGTTCCGTTACACAAGCGACACGCTCAACTACTCCAACGCCTATGGCACCTGCACCACCAACTGCGTGCAGTTGATGGCGCAGTTCGCCTATACCGACCCAGATCACATCCTGATGAATCCGCAGGGCACCGGCGGCGGCAGGCTGGGCGACAACGAACGCTATCGCATGGCCACCCGCACCGTGGTCGAAGACGTGTTGCAAGCCGGCGCGGGTCCTGAAGCCGTGATCCATGCCGGCGGTGCAATGCGTATCGGCACCGATGTCTTGCGTAACGAATACGCGCGCATCGCGGCCGGCGGCGACCTGGGCATCAGCGGGCTGACGCGCACTGCCGATGTGACCAACCTGGCCTACACGTTGTTCCGGACGCACAGCTTCAGCAACGTGACCACGGCCTACAACGGCACCACGCGCAGCTGGAGCAACCCGTCGATCTCCGAGCAGATCGGCCAGGTGGGTGGCGCGATTACCAGTGGCGGCACGCTGACCATCGATGTCGGCGACCTGAGCAACCTCAATCAGGGTCGCGATGCGCCCAACGTGCAGGATGGCGCGGCGGTGGCCAACCTCAACCTGCACGGACCACAGACAGCACCAGGCGGTTCCGGTACCGGCAATGTGCGCGGCCCGGGCAGCGTCGCGGCCAATGCGGCCGATCGCGCACTTGCTGCGGTGACATCAACGGCCAGCGGCGGCAGTTCCGGCGCGGTTGGCAACGTCGCCAACAATGGCCCGGTCGGCGGCACACGTGTGGTCACTGCCGCCGGCGGCTCGCCGGATCGGATTGTCATGGGCACACCCGATACACGCGCGCCCACCGGCAGTCTGTTTACCGTCAGGCCATCTGGCGGCACCTATCTGGTCGAAACCGACCCGCAGTTCACCGACTACCGCAGCTGGTTGGGCTCGGACTATCTGCTCAACCAGATGGGCTACTCCGCCGATAGCCTGCAAAAACGTTTAGGCGATGGCTACTACGAGCAGAAGCTGGTGCGCGAGCAGATCGGCCAGCTCACCGGCCGGCGCTTCCTTGAGAGCTATAAGAGCGACGAAGCCCAGTACCAGGCATTGCTGGATGCCGGCGCTACCATCGGTAAGGCCTGGAATCTACGCCCCGGCGTTGCATTGACCGATGCGCAGATGGCCCAGCTCACCAGCGACATCGTCTGGCTGGTGGAGCAGACCGTCACCCTACCCGATGGCACCACCACCACCGCGCTCGTGCCGCAGGTCTATCTACGTTTGCGTCCCGGCGATCTGGAGGCCGGCGGCGCATTGCTGGCTGGCGCCAATGTCGATGTCACCCTGGCCGGTGGCCTGAAGAACACCGGCACCATTGCCGGCCGCCAGCTGGTGTCTATCGACGCCGGCCGCATCGAGCACCTGGGCGGCAGCATCAGCGGCAACCAGGTAGGGCTGCGCTCGGCCAGCGACATCCGCATCGAAGGGGCCACCGTCACCGCCGTGGATGCGCTGAGCGTGCAGGCCGTTGGCGATGTCACCGTCGCCTCCACCGTGGAAACGCTGCAAGGCGACGGCTTCCACCAGTACAGCACCACCCAGCTCGAGCGCGTCGCCGGCCTGTATGTCACCGGCGCCAACGGCAGCGGCGTGTTGTCGGTGGTGGCGGGCCGCGACGTTAATTTGCAGGCCGCGCAGATTCGCAATGCCGGCACCGATGGCGTGACCCAGCTGGTGGCCGGCAACAACCTCAACGTCGGCACGCAGACGCTCTCGCGCAGCACCAACACCACCGCCAACGACCGCAATTTCCAGCGCAGCAGCGAGACTACCCACGTTGGCACCATCATCCAGGGCGCCGGCAACGTGGTGCTGGCGGCAGGCAACGACCTGAATCTAACGGCCGCGCAGGTGGGCGCAGGCAAGGCCATGGCCTTGCAGGCCGGGCGCGACATCAACAGCATCGCGGCCGTGGATAGCAGCTCGCAGGAGCGCAGCACCGTCACCAAGAGCAATTCGCTGGCTGCGTCGAGCATGGACGAGACCGTACGCGGCACCCAGCTCGGTGCCGGCGACAACATCGTCATGCAGGCTGGCCGCGACCTGACGCTGGCGTCCACCGCAGTCGCCAGCCAGACCGGCGGCATCGCCCTGGCGGCAGGCAACGACATCAAGTTGCTGGCTACGCAGGAGCAGCATGATGCGGTGGTGGATAAGGAAACCCGCAAGAAGAGCGCGCTGTCCGGCAAGACTGTCACCACCCACGACGAAACCCACGACAGCCTGGCGGTCACCAGTTCGCTCAGTGGCGAGAGCGTGCGTATCGCCGCCGGCAACGACCTGCTCTCCCAAGGAACGCAGATTGTTGGCACCGGTGATGTGGTGCTGGCAGCGGGCAACAACCTGACCCTTGAGACAGCGCAGAGCACGCACAGCGAGGCGCACGACAAGAAGACGGTCAAGACCGGGCTGTTCGGCAGCGGCGGCATCGGTTTCACTATCGGCAAGCAGACGGTCAAGACCGAGGCCGATATCGACGATGTGAGCCATACCGGCACCACGCTCGGCAGCCTTGAGGGCAACGTCACCCTGGTCGCCGGCAACACACTGGCGATCACCGGTAGCGATGTGATGGCGCTGCAGGGCGACATCACCGCCAAGGCCAAGGACATCGCCATTACCGAAGTGCATGACACCTCGAGCAGCGAGCAGCGGACCGCGTTCAAGCAAGGCGGCTTGTCGGTGACGTTGAGCGCAGCCGCGCTCAATCTAGCCCAAGCGGCGGTCAACAGTGGCGAGGCTGGCAAGAAGGCCGAGGGCGACACGCGTATGCAGGCCCTGGCTGGTGCGTCTGCCGCTTACAGCGCCTACGGTGCAGGCCAAGCCGCCAGTAGCGTCATGAACGCCGACACCGCCAAGGGAGCTGCGCAAGCAGCCAATGTCAGCATCGCGGTCACCGTCGGCGGCAGCCAGAGCGAGAGCGAGACCAAGCAGCGCAGCGCCACCTCCAAGGGCTCCACCCTGCAGGCCGGCGGCAACGTCAACCTGATCGCTACCGGCGGGGGCGAAGACAGCAACATCCTGGTGCGCGGCAGCGACATCAAGGCTGGCAACAACCTGCTGTTGGCTGCGGACAACAACATCACGTTAGAAGCGGCGCAGGACACCTTCGAGCAACACAGCACGAGCAAGAGCAAGAGTGCGGCCGTTGGCGTGGCGATCACCTATGGCGCAGACGGCTTTGCCGCCGGCGTGACCGCCAGTGCCAGCGGATCGCGCGGCAAGGCCGATGGCGAGGACATCACCCAGCGCAACAGCCACCTGTCGGCCGGCAATACCGCCACCCTCATCAGCGGCAACGACACCAACCTGAAAGGCGCGGTGCTCTCGGCCAGCACCGTGCTGGCTGACATCGGCGGCGACCTCAACATCGAGAGCCTGCAGGACACCAGCACCTACGCCAGCAAGGACAAGGCGGTGGGTGGCAGCGTGACCTTCGGGGTGGGCTTCAGTGCCAGCGCCAGCTACAGCAGCAACAAGGTCAACGGCGACTTCGCCAGCGTCACCGAGCAAAGCGGCATCCAGGCCGGCGATGGCGGCTTCAACATCCGCGTGGGCGGCAACACCGACCTGAAGGGCGGCGTGATCGCCAGCACCCAGGCGGCGGTGGATGCCGGCGTCAATCGCCTACAGACCGGCACGCTGACGGTGAGCGACATTACCAACACCAGCAGCTACGAAGCCAAGGGCATCAGCCTCTCGGGTGGATACGCTGCCGGCGGTAGCAAGGACGGAGCCAAAACCGAGACTCAAACGTCACCAACGACCAACAACGGCAGCAACTGGTCCTGGCAAAACCAGGGCAGCGGCGCGCAAGGTGCGGCCGCCGGCTACTCCAGCAAGAGCGGCAGCGAGACTTCGCTCACCACCAGCGGCATCAGCGGCGGCACGCTGGTCATCACCGACCAGGCCGGCCAGCAGGCCAAGACCGGCCAGAGCGTCAGCGATGTGCTGGTGGCACTCAACCGCGATGTGCTCACTGGCGATAGCGCCAACGGCCTGGTGAAGGGCTGGGACGGGCAGAAGCTGCAACAACAAGTCAGTGCCGGGGCGGAGATCACGGCGACGTTTGGGCAGCAGGCCAGTAAGTTCGTGGGTGATTACGCCACCACCAAAGCCAATCAACTGCGCCTGCAGGGCAAGGAAGAGGAAGCGGCCAAATGGGACGAAGGCGGGGAGTACCGTGTGGCCGCGCACACGGCGATCGGCCTGCTGGGCGGCGGCGTGCAAGGTGCGCTGGGCTCAGCCACGGCCGCGACGGCCGCGCCCATGCTCAACGAACTGACCAAGAACCTGCCCGATGGCGTGCGTGAAGCGGTGGGTGCGGGTCTTGCGGCAGGGCTGGGTGCTGTGGTAATCCCCCCCACAGGTTAGCTGACGCCAGAAGTGGAATTTTCTCGTACCCTTTTCCGAGGAGGTTCCATGAAGACATCCCGCTTCACCGACAGCCAGATCATTGCCGTCCTCAAGCAGGCCGAGGCCGGCACGCCCGTGCCGGAGTTGTGCCGGGAACACGGCATCAGCTCGGCGACGTTCTACAAGTGGCGCAGCAAGTTCGGCGGCATGGACGCATCGCTGATGTCCCAGCTCAGGGAGCTGCAGGACGAGAACCGGCGCCTGAAGAAGATGTACGCCGATGCCCAGCTCAGCGCCGACCTGCTGAAGGAGGCGATGGCAAAAAAATGGTGAGGCCATCTCAACGCCGGGAGATGGCCCGATGGGCCGTAGATGGTGGCCACACGAACATCCGGCATGCCTGCCGGACCTTTGCGGTGAGCGAGACCTGCTTTCGCTATCAAGCCAAGGCCAGCGAGGAGAACGCCCGGATTGCCGATTGGCTGGTGCGGTTGACCACAACCTATCGTGATTGGGGGTTCGGCCTGTGCTTTCTGCACCTGCGCAACGTGAAGGGCTTTGGCTGGAATCACAAGCGGGTGTACCGCATCTATCGGGAGCTGGAGTTGAACCTGCGGATCAAGCCGAAGAAGCGGCTGGTGCGCGAGCGGCCAGAGCCGTTGGCGGTGCCGGAGACGATCAACCAGGTCTGGTCGATGGATTTCATGCACGACCAGCTGGCCGACGGCCGCAGCTTCCGGTTGTTCAATGTGCTCGATGACTTCAACCGTGAGGGTCTGGGCATCGAGGTCGACTTATCGCTGCCATCGGCCCGGGTGATCCGCTCGTTGGAACAGATCATTGACTGGCGCGGCAAGCCAAACGCCATTCGCTGCGACAACGGCCCGGAGTACATCAGCGGCGCGCTGCTAGCTTGGGCACAGCAGCGCGGGATTCGGATCGAGCACATCCAGCCAGGCAAGCCGCAGCAGAATGCCTATGTCGAACGTTACAACCGCACCGTCCGCTACGCCTGGCTGGCCACAACGTTGTTCGACACCATCGAGCAGGTTCAGGACAAGGCCACGCGCTGGCTATGGACGTACAACCATGAGCGCCCCAACATGGCGCTCGGCGGTATCACGCCAGCAATGAAATTGGCGATGGCCGCCTAGCTCCACTTTTGGCGAACGCTCAAAGCGGGGGGATTACCCCTGAAAGGCGCGATGCTCTCGGCCAACACCGTGCTGGCTGACATCGGCGGCGATCTCAACATCGAGAGCGTGCAGGACACCAGCACCTACGCCAGCAAGGACAAGGCGGTGGGCGGCAGCGTAACCTTCGGGGTGGGCTTCAGTGCCAGCGCCAGCTACAGCAGCAACAAGGTCAACGGTGACTTCGCCAGCGTCACCGAGCAAAGCGGGATCCAGGCCGGCAACGGCGGCTTCAACATCCGCGTAGGCGGCAACACCGACCTGAAGGGTGGCGTGATCGCCAGCACCCGGGCGGCGCTGGATGCCGGCGCCAATCGTCTGCAGACCGGCACGCTGACGGTGAGCGACATCACCAACACCAGCAACTATGAGGCCAAGGGCATCAGTCTCTCGGGCGGCTACGCTGCCGGTGGCAGCGACCGCAAGGACGGCGCGAAGACCGACACCCAACTGGAGCCCATGACCAACCAGGGCAGCAGCTGGTGATGGCAGAGCCAGGGCAGCGGTGCGCAAGGTGCAAGTGCGGGCTTATCCAGCAAGAGCGGCAGCCAGACTCGCTCACCACCAGTGGCATCTTGAGCTGGTTTTTCACTGATCGCTATATGGCCTGCCTCAAGGCAACCACATCACACGCAGCTCACTTCGTAAGCTCCCCAGCCTGACGTAAGCTCCCCCGTCAAGCAGACAGTCCAAAAGTAGACCTTCTGGCGTGTTGGTTGCGGTACTCGGTCGGCGTTAGGCCGCCGAGCGCGTCATGGGGCCGCTGTTCGTTGTAATCGATCATCCACCAATGGGTAGCTTCGCGGATATCGTCGAGGCGGGTGAAGAGGTGCTGGTCGAGCACTTCTTCCCGGAAGGTGCGGTTGAAACGTTCGATGAAGGCGTTCTGGTTCGGCTTGCCGGGCTGGATGTACTGGATCGCCACGCCATTGACCTTCAGCCAGCTGGTAAATGCGTCGCCCAGAAACTCTGGTCCGTTGTCGGAACGCACGACCTGCGGCAGGCCATGATCGTGCTTGATCTGCTCGAACACGCGCACCAGACGATGCGAGTTGATCGACGTATCCACCTCGATGTGGAGCACCTCGCGGTTGAAGTCGTCGACCACGTTGAAGGTGCGGAAGCGTCGGCCGCACGCCAGAGCGTCGCTCATGAAGTCGACCGACCAGACGGTATCAGGCAACCTTGGGACATACAGCGCGACACGCTCGCGCTTGGGAAGCCGCCGCTTCGCAGCGCGGCGCAGGTTGAGCCGCATGGCCTTGTACACGCGATAGATTCGCTTCGGGTTCCAGTCAGGTCGCGTCCTGCGCAGTACGTCGCTGCATTTCCAAAAGCCGCGACTGGGGCGGTCTTCGACGACACGTGCGATCGCCGCGATCAACTCGGCATCGCGTACTGTCCAGTCGAGCGGTGGCGCATACCACGCCGCACGTGCAAGCCCGACGCATGCACAGGACCGACGCAGCGGCCGCGCGTGTACCTCGATCAGGTACCGCACGGCCTCGCGCTTGCGCGCCGGCCCTAGAGTTTTTTTGCGATGAGATCCTTCATGGCCGCATTGTCGAGCGCCAACTCGGCGTACATCCGCTTGAGCTTGGCGTTCTCCGACTCAAGCTCCTTGACCCGCCGCAGCTCCGAAGCCTCCAGGCCTCCGTACTTACTCTTCCACTGGTAGTACGTCGCTGTGCTGATACCAACCTGGCGACAGACGTCCTTGACCGGCACGCCGGCGTCGGCCTGCTTGAGCGTCGCGACGATCTGCGTCTCGGTGAACTTTGAGGTGCGCATAGAACCTCCTGGCTGAGGTAACGATGCCAGAAATATCCACTTATGCGGTGTCTGTCAGGCTGGGGAGCTTACGCTTCCATCGCACGCAACATGGGACTCACCCGGCAGGCAGTGCAGCGCATCGTCGATGTGCTTGCCGAACATGGACTGGTCGAGTTCCAGCCGAATCCGCACCATCTGCGCGCCAAGCTCGTTGTCCTGACACGCGCAGGCATGAAGGCCGTCAACGGCGCTGAAAACGCCGTGGCCCCCGTCGATCAAGCAATTGCGGAAAAGGTCGGCATCGATCGCATCCGCGATGCCGTCCGCACGCTTGAGCAGATGAGCGCTGTCATCTCGGAGTATCTGGGTGATGCGCCCAGCACTTCCAGTTCCATCGTCAAACTGCAGGAGTAATGCAATCATGATTCTGGTCTCAGGTGCCACGGGTGGTATCGGCGGCGAACTGTGCAGGCTCTTACAGGAAGCCGCCACGCCGTTTCGCGCGATGTGCCGCAAGCAGGAGCAAGTGGAGAATCTGCAGCGCAAGGGCATGGACGCCGTGTTGGGCGACTTCGACACGCCGGACACACTGCAAAACGCGATGCAGGGTTGCGACACGTTGTTTCTCATCACCCCGCCCACACCCGATCAGGTGGCCCAGGAAACCGCCGCCATCGATGCGGCTAAGCGTGCCGGCATCGGCCGGATCGTGAAAGTGTCGGCATCCGACTGCAACGTGCGCTCACCGGTGCCGTGGGCGAAATCGCATGCGCTGATCGACCACCACCTGCGTGCGTCAGGCATCGCGTGGACCATCCTCAAGCCCACCGCATACATGCAGAACTTCCTGTGGTTCAAGGATCCGATCGCCAAGGGCGTGTTCCCAATGGCCGCCGGCCGCGGCAGCGTGTCGTGGATCGACCTACGCGACATCGCGCGCGTGGCCGCGACGGTGTTGACCGAGCAAGGCCACGCAGGCGCAACCTATTTCCTCACCGGACCGGAGACGCTCGATATGAGCGATGCAACCTCGCGCCTTTCGAAAGGCATCGGGCGCAAGGTGCGCTATCTAGACCTGCCCACACCGGTCTTCCGCGTGCTGATGCGTGCGACCGGCAACTCACCCTGGATGGCCAAGGGCCTGACCGTGCAATTCGCACACGTGGTGGCAGGCCATCACGACATCGATCCCACCTTCGAGATCGAGCGGCTGACCGGTAAGCGGCCGCGCACTTTCGATGATTTTGTTCGCGATCATCGGCAGGCGTTTGTGGGTTAGTCGTTAGGAGACCGCTGGGAACGAGTTGGGTGGCTTATGAAGTGAACCTGACCCCGTCGCCCCCGCTGACTACCAGCTCACCGTTACGTAGGCAGATGTGATTTTTGCTGCCGATGGTCAAGCCAAGTTATTCCAGCGAGCGTCCGCGTAGCGGCAAGATGGAGCGTGATGAGAGATGATGAGATGCCTATCTTACTGCCGTACGATCCATCACAGTCCGGCTACTTGAACTGCTGTTCGTACGCGGCAACGTGCTGAGGAAATAGCTCAGCGTACAGCGGATATCCAATTCCGAGCACAGCGACCTCTAAGCCTTCTGCTCCGAAATCCGCAGAACAGTCGGTGATGCCAACTGCTAGGCACTCGATCACTCGCCCGTCGCTGGCGATTCGTACAGCAAAGTCCATGCCCTCCACTTCTCTTCCCTCTCGTTGGATGATGGCCGGCTGCACGGTCTCATAGGCGGCTATTGGGAAAAATCTACCGAACGCAACGCCCATAGGAGGATCGCCTGATTCAAAGGCGGTATGCCCGATCAGCACAGAGTTTGCGAGGATATCGAAGCGATGCATGTTGTGCGGCCTCACATTGAACCTAAATTGCACATCGAAGCATCGAGAACTTGAATAGCATCAATGTCTTAACGTATCCAATTTACAGCTTCACCGACATAGCAGTTTCCCCGCAGAACCAGATACCCACCAGTCACATCGGTCGCAAACTCGTGCACCGTGTCCCCGGGCTGCATTGCGCGCTTCAGCGCAGCTGACTCCAAGCCATGCGTAGCCATCGCCGCAGCTGCCGCTTGAGGAGCAAGAGCATCGCCCATTTTCTTTAGGTTTGCGGGTAGCTGTGCACAGGTAACAGGCGGTACTCGTGGTGGCCTTCCACTAGCAAACAGCATGCAATCCGCAAGCACCCCGGTGAGTGCGATGGACCAGATCAGGATGCGAGCCGCGTTTCGTTTGGCAGTCATAGTTATCTAGGATAGTCCTGAATTGGTGGACAGAGCCTTTGCCTAATGCTTTTTTTGCGGGAGATCGCTCAGCACTCGCGGCATTACCGCGCACCATCAGTCCTCATAGAGCCCTTGCCGGCGGCCAATTACTGTAGTGCTAACGGCGATAACGGGGTCAGGTTAATTTTTTAGGTGAACCCGGCACCCTTTCTTTTACGTTTTAGATAATCGCAGCGTCTGCCACGCTCACTGGGAGCACAGCCACCTGAGCGAGCAAAACAGGGCAGACTGTGCCCCCGGTGCGCCCTGTGCACGAACATACAACGCTACTGCGTTCACCTCCCACTGATCGAGGCGTGGGAGCTCAATGGCGCATAAAGGTGCGTGTGTTGTGTTGTGCGATGTCCATAACAGGGGGGTGGCAGAAGCGAAATCCTGGGTCAGCGGGCAACCCCGTCAAGGTGTGTAGCCCCACTGCCCGATGATGGCTTCCAGCGTGGCTTGATTCACCGGCACCACACCTGGACATGTCATCAGATATGTCCGACGCGCCGCCGCTGTGGCCCCCGAATCGAAGTGCGGGTCCCATATCTGGATGGCGTGGAAGGCTGCGATCGGCGCTGCGCATTCGGCGCTCGGTTTGCCGAAGCCGGACACGGCGGCCATGCAGAGAAAAACCGAGCAAGGGTCCGCCGCCTGGGCGTTAGCTGGGGCGCCCAGGCCAAGGCCAAAAGCCGCAGCCAGTGCAAAAGTGGCGCCAATGGAACGTAGCTTCATGATGAATACCTCCCTGGTAATGGTTGAAATGACATGAGTGTCTCTGGGCGAATTGCGCTAGGCGTGGCTCAACGAGACAGCTCTCGACACCGCTTGCTATGGCGTCGGCTGGTCACCTGGTTTTCCGTCTTCGCCAGAATGGCGGTGGTCAGGGTAGCATGCCGACCGCGCGCGGTGTGAGGGTTTGGCACGGCCGGCTAGCCGCAAAGCGAAGGGACGCTAGGCGCTAATCCAGTCCAGTGGGGGCGGAGGATAAATGCCTGCTCATCCATCGCACATTCTGTGAATGCGCCGCCGCCACAGTGGCCTTTCCCATCAATGGCACACCGTAGCGTTGCGGGTGCGCTGCCGTCGCGGCGGTCTGTCACCGTCATGGCGACTGTTTCATATTTGAGTGCTGAAGCTGCAATGGATTGCATGCGTGATTTTCCCCGTCATCACGATGTCTACGAGGAACTCTGAAATTCCTCTGCGGTTACCTGGCTCCGTGTAATGCGTCATCGAGCGCGATGGGGATGTGCACATCGCCGCGACGACACTCGGGTTTGGTACATGCGTTGTCGCAGGCGAGCAACTTCCTACTATCGACCGTTTTAGCGAACCTCTTTCCTGGCAGCCAAACGAGCGGCTTGTAACTGAGCTCGTGCACAGGCTGTCGGTCCGCGATCAGCGAGAAGCCTCATAGATTGCTGTACTTACGATCATCCCGGCGATGCCGGCGGCCGCCATGAAAAATCCCCTCCGGTCCCAAGTCGAACGAAACGGCCGCTTCTCGGGCGCGACAAGAAACGCGCCCCAGCGTATCAATCCACCGGCGCCGAGCAAGAAACCGGCAATCAGCATGCAAAAAATGTAGACGAATTTCATGGCGAGTAGGCCGAGTGGATTAATGGATCAGGTTTATAAGCCTGACCCCATTCTTACATGAGCAACGAGCGGGCGTAGCAGGCGGTCGAGGTGGTCTAGCGTGAGATGCGATACAACAGCTGGCGACTCAATCTGTGTGCTCCTCTGCGCGGCGAGAGGTGAGCGAGCCCGGCGTGACGATCGGCGCGTTGGGCCCGGCCGCAGGTTTGTCGGGATATCGACTGCTGGGAAGAGCACAGCGCTGATATGGACGTGAGAGTGCCGCCGTACCGATGCGTCCCGCGGAAGATACCCTTGAGCCCTTATCTCAAGAAGTAAACCCGACCCCGTTTCTCCGTTTCTCCGTTTCCACATAAAATTGAAACAGTGTGAGCTCTCAAGTCGAACAGGCCGTAGGACGTGGAACCCAAGAAAATTTTAATCAAATTTCCAGTTTTTTCTAACACCAAAGTTAAGGCGCATTGGATCAGCGTGTGGAGCAAACGGCAAGTTCTTTCCGCCATTTGAACCGTGCGCCGATGTAATGTAGGCAGCCAAAAACGGAGTCAGATTGGACTTTCAAGCCAACCTGACTCCGTTCTTAAAGCATCCCTCATGGGCGCACTTCTTCAAATCGTGGCGCACCAGTGTAATCTCGCAGGGGGCCACGTGGGGAAACCTTAGGCCCAGCTTGGATTTTTGATGATTAGCACAGCTAGTGGCAAACCTGGGTGGTGACCTCTGTTCAGTAGCTACCCGTGCAATTCCAGACGTTTTGGGCGTCTGTAGATCGATGGACGCATAAGTTACTGCCTGGGCCAAAATACTTGATTATCAACTCGTAATTATCAGGCGAATTTGAGACAAAAAATAACTTTATATTTGCGGAATCAACATCCGTCATGATTTCCTTATAATTGCCAAGCTCATCAATCGACTTGGGATAAGCAGCCCTTTCAATACGATAAGCTTCGATTGAACGAACTATAGCATTACCGACCTCCTTCGTCTTCTTGGCTTTCATACCTTGGCCAGGAGCAGCACAAGCAGACAAGGAGATCATAAGAATGATTACCAGCCTTAAGTTATTAGCAATCATTGCCCCATGCACCCATTTTGCACCTCGTTTTGCAAAGCATTCCAAATTTCCCCGGCTAAGCTACTTGAGTCGCTAGCAAGGTACGAATCTTCCCATAACCCTAGGCGGCAAACCAAATGTGTCCATGAGTTCTAACGCCTAAACTAAGCCGACCGGCGAAGCCAGTTCGACTTGAATGAATTGTTAGACTGCGCCCTTTGAAAGCTGCTCAAAAACGTTTGATAGCTCTTTAGCTGTTGAAAGCTCGACCCGAAGCTCAGATCGCAATTTAAATAGCCAGACGATAAAAAATACACAGATTGCCGCTGCGCCCCAATTTGCTTTATCCAAGAACTGACCAGCAAGAATAAAGAGAGGCACGCAAATTGCGAGAAATGTGTGCATGTAATTTAAGAAGTCGATCTTAGCATTGATCATCTCGGAACGATTCTTTACAGCAAGGATAAGACTTGTCCACCGAGCAGGCGTAATAGTGGCGTTGCGCAGTTTGGCAACGCCTTGCGCGTCCAATAGATACGCTCTGTAGAACTCTTCATCCTGCGCAATAAAGTCAAGCTCCGAGAGCTTTGAATTGCCTTTTTTGCGCTTGAATAAGTACTGAGAATTCAGATGTTCGGCACGCACTTGCTTATATCGATCAATGAAATCTCTAATTGGATCGTGCATATCCCGAAAACTCCCTTAGCAATCTAAGGAAACTCTGAACAATCCATCGTGATCTGCCACAATCGATCAACGACCCGAGTAGACGATTTCGATGCAGCTGACCTTCGGCGACGCGGAGTACAACGGCAAGCGCAAGCGGACGCGGCGTGAGGTGTTCTTGGCCGAGATGGACCAGGTCGTGCCGTGGAAGGACCTGCTGGCGCTGATCGAGCCGCACTACCCGAAGTCGGGGCAGCCGGGGCGACAGCCGTATCGGCTGGAGACCATGCTGCGCATCCACTTTTTGCAGCAGTGGTATGCACTGAGCGATCCATCGGCGGAAGAAGCGCTGTACGACACGGTGTCGATGCGCCGTTTCGCCAAGATCGGCGGGCTGGATGAGGTGCCGGACGAGACGACGATTCTCAACTTCCGCCATCTGTTGGAGCAGCACGATTTGGCGCGCAAGCTGTTCAATCGGGTCAACGCGCACCTGTCGCGCAAGGGGCAGAGCTTGCGCGGCGGGACGATCGTGGACGCCACGATCATCGCTGCGCCCAGCTCGACCAAGAACAAGGATGGCGAGCGCGATCCGGAGATGCACCAAACCAAGAAGGGCAACCAGTACTACTTCGGGATGAAGGCGCACATCGGGGTGGACGATGACTCCGGGCTGGTGCACCACGTGGAGTGCACGGCGGCCAACGTGGCCGATATCACACAAGCGCACAAGCTGCTGCACGGCAAGGAGGACACGCTGTGCGCGGACAGCGGCTACACCGGGCTTGAGAAACGCGAGGAGATGAAGCGCAAGCGCAAACTGCGCTACCTGATCGCGGAGAAGCCCTCGAAGCTGAAGCAGATTAAGAACAAGCGCGAACTGAAGTTGGCCAAGCGCTGGGAGCACACAAAAGCCAGCCTGCGTGCAAAGGTGGAACACCCGTTTCGGGTGATCAAGCGCCAGTTTGGCTACGTCAAGGTGCGCTATCGCGGTTTGGCGAAGAACACCGCACAGATGCTGATGCTGTGTGCGCTGTCGAATCTGTGGCTGAAGCGCAAAGAGTTCATTACCGCCGCGGGGTAGGTGCGCCCGTAATCGGGACGATACCCCGAAAAAGCGCCAAAAACGGCGAAAAACCGAGGATCTGAGCGCGGTCACCGCGACCGATATGGCTTACCACATCCTCCGATCGCGTTGTTCAGACCTTCCTTAGCGGCACCTTGGGTATCGCCGGCGCGGGCCATGATGAGCGCGGCAGCCAATGCGGTGGACAGGTTGTCGATCCTATCGATTGGGACATCTGCCCCTAAATCCCGCAATGCCAACCTTGCGCCCTCTTCGGCGACCTCCGCGGCCTTTGGTCGCTGCCCGGAGGCAAGCAACGCAGTCGCTAGCGGGACGTAATAGTTGATCCGATCAGTTCCTCTCCTGTTCAATCCTGCGCTCAGTCCGACTTGGGCATGCGCGACCGCCGCGTGCAGATCCCCTTCATCAAGAGCGATAGTGGTTCGCGTGATGTCGGCATGGAAATTCGTCTTGTCGACTCGAGCAAGCGCGTCGCGTGCGCCCGAGTAGTCGCGCTTCGCAGCCGCGACAGCAGCCTGACGCAGCAGCGCGCCATTCCATCCTGATCCGACCGCCTTTCTCACTGCCTGATCGGCTTGGTCGTATTGACCAAGAGCCAGCAAGATACGCCCATACATATCGAGCGATACGCTGGAAAGATCGTACTTCCCCTGCGCCGAAGCACGCGCGTACGGCAGAGCGTCAGCGAACCGATTAGCGACGAACAAATCCATCGCTGCGTTCGCCTGGGCAGGTGCATAGTCGGGATACAACTCCGCCATCTGTATCCAGGAATCGGCCGCCTGCGCTGGATCGAGAATCTGCACGCCCCAGCTTTTTACGTAAAGCGCCTCGCGCGGGGGGAGCCTGGACTTGAATTGCTCAGCAACTCTGAGCGTTTCGGTCGCCTTCTTGTAATCGACATTGGCAAAATGGGCGCGCACTTGACCAAGCCAGGCCAGCGCAAAGTGCGGATCGATATCGACTGCTTTCTGGAAGAAATCCAAAGCAGCACCGTATTTCCCTTCCGAGTATCGTTGTTGTCCTAGTGCATAAGCGCGCAACGCATCGAGACTAGATGTGGTGACATCCGGCAAGGCAGGACTGTTTTGTCGAATACTGTCACGGTTTTCGCCGAGCTGCGTCCTCAGTTCGCCCGTCACTGTATCAACAGCAGAAAGAATCGACGGATTTGAGCCGAATGCGGTACTTACAGCAACAGTCTGCTGAGTTTTCGGGTCGACCACTTCCACGACGAAACGTGTGCGCCCCCCAACGTAACCCACAGAAGGAAGTAACACCGCTCTGGCACCGGTGCGTAATGCGACATCCGACGCGTTCTTGCGGTCCAGCGGATCTTTGGCGGGATCTTTGCGCATCAGTGCTAACAGTTTCAGTGTTCTGTCTTCACTGAGAACGTTGACGTATCGCGACTGCTCCAGGCTGATCCGAAGTGCCTGATCGAGTGCTCCGTCCAGCATCACGTCACTGGTTAGGTTGCGGACCGTCCCGACAACCACCCAGTCGCGTTCTGCAAACGCGAGCGCTGGTTGCGGCCGTGCAAAGAGCCAGATTGCGAAACCGATCCCCAGCACCACCCCCACCTCAGCCACCAACGCGGCCGGCCTGCGCCACAGCGGCACATCGCGCCAGGCCTTTGCCGAATTCTTCGGCATGCGCAGGGGAGTCAGGCCGACTTCGCCGACCTCGTAGATCTCCATCGCGGTGGGCATGCCCTTGAAGCGCCAGCGCCCGTGCGATTTCCACAACAACCGGTCGGCGCGGTTGCCGAGTTCGCGCGCGGCGCGATGGGTCAACCACTCGGCTACCGCCGAGAGCAAAATCTGCCCGGGCCGGGCCATCGACATCAGGCGAGCGGCGGTAGGCTTGGCGAGGCCTTCGACTTCCAGCGGCTTGGCGCCGATGCTGATCGCTTCGTCGCTGTTGCGCCAGGTCAGCACTTCGCCGACATGCAGGCCCTGGCGTGCGCGCAGCGCGAGCGCATGCGCATCGCCCATCGTCTTGAGCCCGCGCGCGTAATCCAGCGCGAAACCCAGGCCATCGATGGGGCGATCGAACAGCAGCAGCAGCCCGTCGGAACGATCGATCAGGCGGCCGCGCCAGTGCTGCTGCAGCTTGACCACCAGGCGGTCGTGCTCGCGGAACAAGGCCGCCGCCGCGTTGTCGCCGATACGTTCGACCAGCGCGGTCGAATCGCAGAGATCGGTCAACAGCAAGGTGCGCAGCCGCGGCGCCTGGATCGCTTCCGACGACGCATCCTTGCGTGCGTGGGTGCGGCTGCTCATTGCTCAGCGGTGACCGGTTGCAGGCGGCTGATCCAGGGCCAGCGTCTCCTGCATGCACAGCACATTGCCGCCCTGCCGCTTGGCCTCGTACAAGGCGCTGTCGGCGAGCGTGTACCAGTCGTTCCAGGCCGCGTCCGCATCGATCATGCACGAGCCTACGCTGACCGAGCAGCCTTGCTCGCCCTGGCCGTTGCACAGCCGCGCTTCCACCGCGCGCACGATGCATTCGCCGATGTGGTGCACCAGCTCGCTGGTGCCTTGTGCGACGAGCACGCAGAATTCATCGCCGCCGAGACGGCAGGCCAGGTCGCCTTCTGCGATCACCGAACGCAGGGCATGCGCCACGTTCTGCAGCACGCGGTCGCCTGCCAGATGACCGAACTCGTCGTTGATGCGCTTGAAACGGTCGCAATCGATCAGGATCAAGCCCACGCCCGGTACATGGCCGGCACGCCGGCATTCCTGCAGGTGCAACGCCAGCCCGCGCCGGTTGTGCAGGCCGGTGAGCTCGTCGGTCCGGCTCAGTTCTTCGGTGTGGTTGAGCTGGTGCGAGGTGACGTAGAGGTTATCCAGCGCCGCTTCCAGATCGTGGTTGCGCCGGCGCAGCTGGCGGATCAGCAACTGTTCGTTGTTGACCACCCGCACGATGGAGCGGCGCAGGAAGTGCGCCACCATCGAGGGGTCCTGATCGACCAGGCGCTGGAAATCCTCGTGTGCCAGCTCGATCAGACGGCTGTCGGTGGAGGCGCTGGCACCGGCGCTGCGCGCGTGATCGCCGATCAGCAGGCCGAGCTCGCCGAAGAACTCGCCCGGACCCAGATGCTTGAGCATCAGGTCCTCGCCGAAATCCAGGTCGATCTGGCCGCTGACGACGATGTACATCTGCGTGCCCACCGCACCGCGCTCGAACAGCGACTGGCCCGCGGACACCTCGCGCGAACGGCCGAAACGGGCAAAAACCCCAGTTCCTCGGCAGTCATCAGCGCATGCAGCCCGTCGGGGACCGTTTTGGCAACGTTCCCCGTTGGCTCGAGTGCGCCTGCGGTGTTGTGGCAAGTCATCGGTTTTCCCTTAGGCCAGTCTGCAACATTAGCCTATCGACAAATCCTACAGGACCCCTTTGTTCAGTACCAGATCACACTATTTCTCATGAAAAAAGAGACGAATTGACGGGTATCGGGCGAAAAAAAGGGCTCGGTTTTCCGAGCCCTCCCCCTCCCAGGGTGGCGCAAGGTGGCGCCTGCTGAATCTGTCCTCGACGTCCGGTGCGGCAGAGGCAGCTGCATCAACCCGGCGCCCGCGGGCTGCCACAATGCAAAGCGTCATGTACGACCGGCATTGCGGTACTGCCAGCCATCAGGCCGCCTTGTCGCTATGGAATTGCTCTTCTTCGGTGGAGCCACGCAATGCGGTGGTAGACGATTGCCCCTGCTGGATCGCCTGCGTCACTGCATCGAAATAGCCGGTGCCTACTTCGCGCTGATGCTTGACTGCGCTAAATCCCCTCTCCGCCGCCTCGAACTCGGCCTGCTGCAATTCGACGAATGCACTCATCTGCCGGCGCGCGTAGCCGTGCGCTAGGTGGAACATGCCGTAATTCAAGGCGTGGAAGCCGGCCAGGGTGATGAACTGGAACTTGTAGCCATAGCTCGCCAGTTCGGTCTGGAACTTGGCGATGGTGGCATCGTCCAGATTCTTCTTCCAATTGAAACTCGGCGAGCAGTTGTAGGCCAGCAGTTTGCCGGGGAACCGGGCATGGATGGCCTGCGCAAACGCACGCGCAAATTCCAGGTCCGGCTTGCCGGTTTCGCACCAGATCAGATCGGCGTACGGGGCATACGCCAAGCCGCGGCTGATCGCCTGGTCCAGGCCATTGCGGGTCTTGAAGAAGCCTTCGACCGTGCGCTGCCCGGTGGTGAACGGTTGGTCGTTGGCATCCACATCGCTGGTGATCAGGTCGGCGGCTTCGGCGTCGGTGCGGGCAATCAGCACCGTCGGAACGCCCAGCACATCGGCGGCCAGGCGCGCGGCATTCAATTTTTCGATCGCCTCACGCGTGGGCACCAGCACCTTGCCGCCCATATGGCCGCATTTCTTGACCGAGGCCAGTTGGTCTTCGAAGTGCACGCCAGCCGCGCCGGCTTCGATCATCGCCTTCATCAGTTCGAAGGCGTTGAGCACGCCACCGAAACCGGCCTCGGCGTCGGCCACGATCGGCTGCAGGAAGTCGATGGCATCGTTGCCTTCGGCATGATGGAGCTGGTCGGCGCGCAGCAAGGTGTTGTTGATGCGCTTGACCACCGCCGGCACCGAATCGGCCGGGTAGAGCGATTGGTCCGGATACATCTGCCCGGCCAGATTGGCATCGGCGGCAACCTGCCAGCCGCTGAGGTAGATCGCCTTCAACCCGGCCTTGACCTGCTGCATGGCCTGGTTGCCGGTCAGCGCGCCCAGCGCATTGACGAACGGCGTGGCATGCAATGAGGTCCACAATTTTTCTGCACCCAACCGCGCCAGCGAATGCTCGACATGCACGGTGCCGCGCAGGCGCACCACATCGGCAGCGCTGTAATTGCGGGTGATGCCGCTCCAGCGCGGGTTGTTGGACCAGTCCTGCTGCAGTTGTTCGGCGCTTTGCAGTGTAGTGCTCATCTTGCGTTCTCCTGGAGGTACGGCGGATGGAACGAGGAAAAATGGCAGGCGTGCGGCATGGCAAGGCCGTCGTTGCGCATGCGTGCGCAACGGGCGGTGTTGTGCGTTGAAGGGGAAACTGCGGAACGCCGGTGGCGAGGCGTCGCCGCAGGGTGAGATCAATCGATCAGGCGGTACGCCGGGACAGTGAGGAAGTCCGCCAGTTCGTCGGCGCCGCTCAACTCCTCCAGCAAGGCGATCGCTTCATCGATCCGTGCAGCGCCGGGCAGCGCGGTGGCGGTTCCCAACCGTGCGGGCAGCGCGCGCAAGGTCGCCTGCAGCAGGTGGTGATCGATGGCGGTGCCATCATCCAGGTGCTGGCCGTGATGCAACCATTGCCACAGCTGCGCGCGGCTGATCTCGGCCGTGGCGGCGTCTTCCATCAGGTGGTGGATCGGTACGCAGCCATTGCCGTCCAACCACGCCGCCAGATAGCGCACGCACACTTCGACATTGCCTTCGAACCCGGCACGGGTGACATTGCCCGGCGAGGGCGCGATCAGCATGTCGGCCGTCACCTGCACGTCGTTGCGCAACACATGCTGCTGGTGCGCGGTGGGCATGTGTTCGTCGAACAGTTTCATCGCCACCGGAATCAGCGCCGGATGTGCCACCCAGGTGCCATCGTGGCCGGCGGTCACTTCGCGCAACTTGTCGGCACGCACGCGGGCCATGGCCTGTTCGTTGGCCGCTTCATCGTGGTTGATCGGAATCTGCGCGGCCATGCCGCCCATTGCATGCGCGCCGCGGCGGTGGCAGGTCTTGATCAACAGCTCCGAATAGGCCTTCAGAAATGGCTGGGTCATGGTGACCTGGCCACGTTCGGGCAGCACGCGGTCGCGGTGCGCACGAAAGGTTTTCAGGTAGGAAAAAATATAGTCCCAACGCCCGCAGTTCAGGCCCACGATGCGCTCGCGCAGCGCGTAGAGGATTTCGTCCATCTCGAACACCGCCGGCAGCGTTTCGATCAGCACGGTGACCTTGATCTGCGCATGCGGCAGGCCCAGCATCGCTTCGATATGCGCCAGCGCGGTGTCCCACAGTGCGGCTTCTTCCATGCTCTGCAGCTTGGGCAGATACAGGTACGGGCCACGGTCCTTGGCCAGCAACGCGCGGCCGTTGTGGAAGGCAAACAGCGCCGCATCGAACAGGCCGCCGGCCAGCGGCTGGCCGTCGATCAGCACGTGCTTTTCGTCCAGGTGCCAGCCGCGCGGGCGCACGATCAGCACGGCACGTTCGGCCTCCGGGCGCAGGGCGTAGTGCTTGCCGTTGGGCGCATCGAAGCTGAGGTCACCGCGCACCGCCGCAGCCAGGGTGCGCTGGCCGGCCAGCAGGTTGCGCCAGGTCGGCGCGGTGGAGTCTTCGAAGTCGGCCATGAACACCTTGGCGCCGGAGTTCAGCGCGTTGATGACCATCTTCGGGTCGGTCGGGCCAGTGATTTCGACGCGGCGGTCCTGCAGCGCCGCCGGCAGGGGGGCCACGCGCCAATCGCCGGCACGGATGGCCTGGGTATCGGTCCGGAAGTCTGGCAGCTGACCGGCATCGAAGGCGGCCTGGCGCTGGCGCCGCTGGGCCAGGCGCTGTTGGCGGCCGGGCTCGATCGCCCGGTGCAGCGAGACCAGCAGGGCCAGCGCGGCGGCCGGCAGCAGCTCTGCCTGGCTGGCGATCTGAGTGGTCAACGAAATGCCGGGCGTGGCGTGGTCGGTGGGACGGGGAGCAAACGCGGTGGCAGCCATGTGGGGGTCCTTGTGCATCCGGACCTGCACCGTGCGCCCGATGCAACTATTTGACAAAGCAGTTTTATCAATGCTGTAAATAAGCCTGACTTATATTAGACCAGCGCAGCGCGACCACATGGCGCCAACCCCTCGATTTTCCTACAAATCCGATCGACTCAAGCCGCTGCGCGCGTTCTGCCAGACAGTGCGTCTGGGCTCTGTCTCACGTGCGGCTGAGGCGCTGTATGTCAGCCAACCGGCGGTGACCTTGCAGTTGCAGGCACTGGAGCGCGATCTGGGCGTGCCGCTGTTCGAACGCTCCGGGCGACGCATGGCACCCAGCCGCGAGGGCCAGTTGCTGTACGACATGGCGCAGCCGCTGGTGGAAAGCCTGGATGGGCTGGAAGCGAGCTTTCGCGAAAAGGTACGCGGGCTGGATGCCGGCGAGCTCAATATCGCCGCCAACAGCTCCACCATCCTGTACCTGCTGCCGCGCATCGTGGCCAACTTCCGCGCGCGCCATCCGGACGTGCGGCTGACCCTGCACAACGCCATCAGCGCCGATGGCACCGACCTGCTGCGCGAGGATGCGGTGGATCTGGCGGTCGGCTCGATGCTGGACGTGCCGGCCGACCTCAACTACGCGCCGGTCTACCGTTTCGAGCAATTGCTGATCACCCAGCCCGATCATCCATTGGCCGGCAAGGCCGAGGTCGCGTTGCAGGATCTGTCGCCATATCCATTGATCCTGCCGCCGCGCCGGCAGGTGACCTACCGCCTGGTCGACCTGGTCTTTCAGCAGGCGCGCGTGCCCTACACCGTGGCACTGGAAGTGGGCGGCTGGGAGGTGATCAAGCAATACGTGGCGATGGGCATGGGCATTTCCATCGTCACCGCGATCTGCCTCACCGACGCCGACCGCGACAAGCTGGCCACGCGCTCGCTGAAGGATTTTTTCCCGACCCGCAGCTACGGCGTGGTGGTACGCAAAGGCAAGTATCTGTCGCCGCAAGCACGTGCGTTTATCGAGCTGATCCAGCCGGATCTGTTCACTCCGCGCGGCTATGACGAGAGCGGCGCTTCGGAGCGTTGAGTCGTTCGCCATGGCCCGGCGTTATCGTCTGGCATCGCGGCAATGCGGGCACGCATCGCGCCATCGATCACGCGCACCCGCCGGAAGACGCTCGGTCAAGCGCGCAGAATGTGTGTGCCATGCAGCAATGCGAGCGAACGCGACAAGATGCTGTTACCTGCATCGGACCATCTATTCCGCACGTCAGGACGCATTGCGTGCGTGCGTTGATCGCCCACGTGATCGCAGCGCGTCGCCACGCATAAACTTAAGGAAGGTCTGAACAACGCGATCGGAGGATGTGGTAAGCCATATCGGTCGCGGTGACCGCGCTCAGATCCTCGGTTTTTCGCCGTTTTTGGCGCTTTTTCGGGGTATCGTCCCGATTACGGGCGCACCTACCCCGCGGCGGTAATGAACTCTTTGCGCTTCAGCCACAGATTCGACAGCGCACACAGCATCAGCATCTGTGCGGTGTTCTTCGCCAAACCGCGATAGCGCACCTTGACGTAGCCAAACTGGCGCTTGATCACCCGAAACGGGTGTTCCACCTTTGCACGCAGGCTGGCTTTTGTGTGCTCCCAGCGCTTGGCCAACTTCAGTTCGCGCTTGTTCTTAATCTGCTTCAGCTTCGAGGGCTTCTCCGCGATCAGGTAGCGCAGTTTGCGCTTGCGCTTCATCTCCTCGCGTTTCTCAAGCCCGGTGTAGCCGCTGTCCGCGCACAGCGTGTCCTCCTTGCCGTGCAGCAGCTTGTGCGCTTGTGTGATATCGGCCACGTTGGCCGCCGTGCACTCCACGTGGTGCACCAGCCCGGAGTCATCGTCCACCCCGATGTGCGCCTTCATCCCGAAGTAGTACTGGTTGCCCTTCTTGGTTTGGTGCATCTCCGGATCGCGCTCGCCATCCTTGTTCTTGGTCGAGCTGGGCGCAGCGATGATCGTGGCGTCCACGATCGTCCCGCCGCGCAAGCTCTGCCCCTTGCGCGACAGGTGCGCGTTGACCCGATTGAACAGCTTGCGCGCCAAATCGTGCTGCTCCAACAGATGGCGGAAGTTGAGAATCGTCGTCTCGTCCGGCACCTCATCCAGCCCGCCGATCTTGGCGAAACGGCGCATCGACACCGTGTCGTACAGCGCTTCTTCCGCCGATGGATCGCTCAGTGCATACCACTGCTGCAAAAAGTGGATGCGCAGCATGGTCTCCAGCCGATACGGCTGTCGCCCCGGCTGCCCCGACTTCGGGTAGTGCGGCTCGATCAGCGCCAGCAGGTCCTTCCACGGCACGACCTGGTCCATCTCGGCCAAGAACACCTCACGCCGCGTCCGCTTGCGCTTGCCGTTGTACTCCGCGTCGCCGAAGGTCAGCTGCATCGAAATCGTCTACTCGGGTCGTTGATCGATTGTGGCAGATCACGATGGATTGTTCAGAGTTTCCCTAGAAGTGGCGGGATTACCGTTGACGGTCAGATCTGCTTGCTTTCCGCAGATGTTGCCAATGCCCTAAAGCCGGGCCCACTGGAAACTTGAACGTCATCGTGATCGAGATAGGTATTAGAGAGATAGTCCTGCAAGGTAGGGCGATTCGTATTTGCCCGAGGTATTGACTCGAAGTTCATTGAGGTAGCTATGGAGTCCCTCGGAGATGGCCGCCTCACCTGCTGGTACGGATCTTCCGAAGATGTTTGAAATGGCGATGTTGACGTCAGGTTGTCGCCTGACTCGCTCAGAAACATACTCCCACCCAAAGTGTCTGATCAGAATCGCCACTGCCTCTTCCAGGCACATAATTTGCGCCCAGCTGAAGTTGCTTTGGACCTGCCCCTCAACCTTGCACAGTGCGATCAAGGAACGCTTGTCACCTGTAACAAGACCTGCATTGTTGTCATCGCAGATCGCCGCAAACAGTGCCAGCTCACCACCGTCAATGTCTGGAGTGCCCTCCAGGAGCGCATAGTTTGCCGACTCAAGCAGCACGACTACCTCACTAGCTTCAGCAGCGAGGCGGACTGCCTGTTCCATAGCCATCTGGCTACCGAGCTTGTGCAGTGCTTTGGTCGGTTTGGCCAAGTGGAGCTGATAACGCAACTGGGCCAAGATGCAGAAGTCCGCCAGAGTCAGACCTAGTGCCGTCGCCAGGTCCTCCATCAATCCGTACTGGCACAGAGCCTTGGCAGCATCGCTGTCAATCAGATAGTGGGTTGCGCTCATCAGAATCCTTGCATGCTGAGCAGGTACGTCCGGTTGTCGTCAGACAACCGGTCAACCTGACAGTGCGCCATGAACTGCCGCTTGATCTGCTTGGTTGCATCGGACTGGTCGGGGAAGTAGCCAAGTGCTGTGGTAGCAAGCATCCAGTCGTCGTGCTCGCGCCCATAGCTGAGAATGATGTGTCCCGGATCCACACCCAGCTCTTTGCCTCTCTTGACGGCCAAGTTGGCTAACTGAGCGGCAGATACGGGGCCAGAATTTTCAATAGATAGTCGCGAGTGTCCATTGCGCAACAGGCAAAGGGCGAACTGGTCGGCCTGGCGCTCCTCAGCGTCTTCTGTGCGGTAGGCGTCTCTTTCAATGGCGTCTGTAATGGGATCCATCCCCTCGTCGACCAAGACGCCAGTGCTAGCCACGTGCCCGAGGCAAAGGTGGGCAAGTTCATGTGCAAGAACAAACAGTTGGCGAGCGTTCTGATCGGATTGGTAGCCCAGGACGATCACCGGATTGCCATCAATCTGGAGCGCCATTCCAGTAACGCGCTTGCTTCCGCGGGGAAGATCCTTCAGGAACAAAACAGGGACGCCCTGCGCCCAGCAGAACTCAAGTAAAACCGAAAAGGTGATGGCGTTGGCACCGCTCTTGATCTGGATTTGCTTTGCTAGCTTGGTGGGATCTTTGGGGAGATAGTCACTCGGCTCATCCATGCAGAACCGAGCCAGCCTGCCCAACGCCATGGCCAAGCTGGCGCATACGTGCAACTCAGATTCCTGAGTTGCTACGCGCTTCTTGTAGCGAACTGGCTTACTCTTGGCAACAACCTCCAGCTCGCCGCTTTCGGCAAAGCGTACGTCCAGGCCAAGCCGCTGCTTGAGAATCGAGGCGAACTGGATCGCTCCAGTGCTTGTCTTGAAAAGTGCGTTGTCCCACCACTCTGGCAACAGGCGTGCGACAAAGCTCTTGGGAAACCCGGCCGCACAGAGCGCGTCGTACGCACTCTTCACTGTCACTGTTGGCGTGTTCTTATTCATCCTTGGCCTCCGTTGGGCCGCGGCAGATTGTTACATATGGGCTTGCTGGTGGGCAAAGAGCAGCTTCGCCAAACGCTTTGCATGAGCGTCAGTGCCGTCCCAGACGGTCGCTAAGGCTTCCATCAGCACCCTGGAATCGCTAGGGTCTGCCGTTCCCTCGTATGCATCAACTTCTGCATATTCGCATAGCTGCCGCATTGTCCTGCTGACCTTCTTGGGCTTGCCAAAAAGGTTTCGGTACACCTGTGGCTGACCCAGGTTGGATGCCCTAGCAATAGCAGAACTACTGGTAAGCCCGCCCAGAGCAAGTTTTTCTTTCAGCGCCCCAGCCAGGACGTGCGGTTGCTTTAGCCGTTTCATGCAGATAGTGCCATGCTAATTGCATATAAGTATAGCCATGCTATGCTCCCGCTGTACATTCTCGCCTAACCAACGATGAGAGAGCTTCAGATCAAGCAGGCCTTGGCAGGCCATCTGGCCAAGGAGGCCGAAATCAATCAGGTGTCACTGATTGAGGAGTTGCGTCTGCACGGCGGAGAAGTGCGGGCCGATCTAGTACTGGTCGAGCAGATGCACTGCTTTGAGATCAAAAGTGAGGCGGACAGTCTTGCTCGCTTGATCAACCAGGGTTCTCGCTATGGCTGGGTCTTCGACCGAGTCACCTTGGTCATGGCGCCTTGCCATGTTGCGAGGGCGATGGAGCTCCTTCCGCCTTGGTGGGGTGCGATGGTAGTTGATTCGCAGACCGGTACTTTCAGGCGTCTGCGCGAGGCAGGCCTGAATGTTCGGCACAAAGCTACATCGTTGGCCTCCATCCTGAACAGGGAGGAGGCACTAGAGGTCCTGCGTAGAGAAGGGCTGATCAAGGGCTGGCGTAGCAAAAGCTTGTATTTGATACAGCAGCATATCGTCCAAACATTTGAGTTGGATGAGATCAGAGAGCACATTCGCGCAGCGCTGCTCGCCCGCGCGGGCAGCGTCTCATCACTGCACTAATACTGTTTCTTCAGCACGTAGCTGATGTGGTGTGTCCAGTACTCGGTAATGTGTAGATGGCCACTGCTCTTCTTCTTTCTCCGGGATCGCCGGGTCAACTCGGTCCGCGATAAGCCTGTCGCCGAAAGAGAAGGCTGCCCCTTGGAATTCATGCGGGTACATGTTGACGAGGATTTCAGAGATGGAAATTGACTCCTGCCGGGTTGCCTTGGTTCCTCGAACAATGCGCCACTTGTCGTCCAGAGCATAGCGGATGGTGACACGGCTGCCGCGGCGCTGAAGGACTTCTTCCGTCCAGTCCGGGTTGAGCGGGCCGTAGTCCGAAAAGCCGACTAGGGCCAAGGGAGCAAGCGCTTGCACCTGTTGCCAAAGCTCCCAGTCTTTGCGGTCGACCTCGCCGGCGCCGACGATGTTGGCGAGTGAGCCGGGGAAGGAGCCCGACGCCAGGTGAAGGTGTGCGAGACCCAGCCCCTTGAGAGCATTCAAAGTCGCTGCCAGGGTCGTGCGGTCCGCCACGCTGGTCGCCGGGGTTCGGCCAAGATCAACAATGAGGCGGTCCACCTTTGCCGCTAAGCCAGGCACGGCGAGTGCATTGCGCACCAAGGCGACGCCCAAACCCAGCCCCGGCAGATCTGCCCGCAGGCGGAGCGCGACCTTGCGATCGCCCAGGTTCGGCGCAATTACAGTCAGGTCATGTGCGGCCGTCACTGGATTCAGTACTGGCATTGCAAGCTTGCCTGAGCCATGAACCTGCTTCAGGAATTGATTCAATTCCTTTAGTCGGGTCTTTGTTAACACGCCTTCCGGACTGGCATAGTCGACCAGTGCAGGGTACCTCCAGACCTTGGCATAGCAATCGAGCATGGACTCATGCTGCTTTGAGTCGCGAACCTCCACACATGGCAGTGCTCTTGGAATTACCGCTGCAGTGAGCTCCAATAGTGCACGTTGCTCATATTTCTGCCATTTAATAATTGGTACGTACTGCGGGTACATCGGAAATGTCGCCATGGCCCCCTCCTTGGCGTTTTATGGTCCGCAGGCAAGCAGAGTCGCCTGGCAATTGGCTCATGAAGAAGACCTCCTCCATGAAGCGGATCTGATACTGGATCGGATTCTACGCCGAGTCAAATCCGCCAAGTTTCGTATCTAGTAGTATCAATAGGAGCGCGAGTACATTGGGGGAAGTAAAAAAACCCGGCCCTGCGTCAGACGGATAGAGAGAGGGGGCGTCGTAACTCGGGCAATACTTCAAAAATGGCAAACCACGACGTATTTTTGAATACCGCCAGCGGAGCCGATATGGCTTGTCTCATCCTCCGACCCCATTGATCAGATCATCTCTAGCCTCCTATGTGTGGACCATGTTTATACCCGCGAATCCAGTCAGGATCGAACGCGGTAACTAGATAGTTCCTTATCAGCCTTGACCCTGAGAGTTGTAGCAGATGCGCTTCATTGGCCGCAATCGCTTCAACGTCCGACACTGAAGGGAAGTGACGCAGTAGTCTATAGGCCTCAGTTCGGATCGCTCTAGGTACGGTGGCGTTAGCCGAAAGTTCTTTAAGAAACGCCCCAGCCTGGATAAGGTTGCGCGTGCGTTCAATTGGCATCGTCATTTTTTCTCTCTAAGGTACGCTGCTGCCCCTTACGGATATGCGGACCTGCGTTGGATTTCTCGTCCCACATCCGAACCTCGATCAGAGCAGTGTCTGGTCTGCGGTGGACGTAGGCCCATGCCTGTGCTGTGGCACGTCGGACCAATATGACGTCCCCTCTGGCAGCAACATGCTCAGAAAGACGTCCAAAAGGATAGGCCGCTTCCAATTCGGATCCGGTAAAAAGCAGTAATCATCACGTGCCAGTGTGTTACTGGCCGATCGAGAAGTGAGCCAACGCGCTCGGCGGCGCATCTCCTCTATCATCGCGTTACGTGCCGCTTCTTGATTCATGCCCGTTCGCAAGAATGCGGCGGCCGCACCCCGGGCTCCGTACCAGGCCAGGTAGCGCTTTCGCGCCAAACTGTGATTGGCCCACTCATCGGCCATTACATGCATGATCAAGCGCGCACCGGCTGGCTCTAGCGTGTGGCGGCGTAGTAAGTGGGTTAGGTAGGTTTCGATCTCGGCATGAGCAAGTTCGCCCCATAGCTCCAACTTGGCGTGCAAGGCATTGGGGCGTGCAGCCAGATCGATCAAAGTGGAATGGAGTTTGACTTGGAGATCGTGCGGGCTGCCCCAGTCGGTGGGGTAGAACCAGGCCAGCGGCTCGTACAGCGAGCGCCGAATGCCCGGTCCTGGGCTATGGGAGACCCGTATCGCTCCTGCATCCTCTAAGCGCCCTAACAGCGATTGGCTTAGCGCCGTCCCGGTGCTGAAGGGCGCCACGGTTGAGGTGGACAGTTCAAGCGCATACCAGGCGGCAAGGCGTACCAAGCCCAGCGACTGTGCATAGGGCACCAAATCGCAGGCGGCGGGCGGCAGAGTCGGTTGAGTGGCTGCACATACCATCGCACCTCTCGCGAGTAAGCCGATGATGCTACCAGTGGCCTCCTGAGTTGGCTACATGTTTTTCATGTAATCGGTAGGTGGGTCATAGATTCCTCAGTCGTCCAAGCCCGGTGACGACAGTGGCGTCCAAAACCATTTATCGCGATGACTATCGAAAGCTGGTGGAACGGCTACGGGACCGCCGCGAGACGTTGGGGCTGTCGCAGAGTGAGGTGGCCCGCGCATTAGGCTGGCCACAGCAGCGTATCTCTGCGGTTGAGGCCGGAGCTCGCCGGCTGGATGTCATCGAGTTCTTCCAGTTGACCTCAGTCCTGTGCCTGACTGCGTCGCAAGCCGTCAAACTCGTCTTTCCGCCCGCCTGAGGATATTGACGGCGGACCCCTTCGTCTATCGGGGATAGGGCGGTAATCCAAACCTAGGGACCTCCTGAACAACAACGCGACCCAAATGTTGCGTCGAGATTAATACTGCCGCTGATACGCCCAGGGTTCCGTAGACACTCAAGACCCTCGTTGCGCGTAGCGCCGTTCAAACTCTACAGGGGATAGGTTGCCCGTTGAACCATGGCGGCGTTTTGGGTTGTAAAACATCTCGATGTAGTCGAACGCCTCGGCGCGTGCGGCGTCCTTGGTAGGATAGATCCGCCGCCTGATCCGCTCGCGTTTGAGCAGGCCGAAGAAGCTCTCCACCGGGGCATTGTCGTGACAGTTGCCGCGCCGACTCATGCTGCACACCAAGCCATGGGATGCCAGGAAATTCTGCCAATCATCGCTGGTGTAGACCGATCCTTGGTCTGAGTGAATCAGGCAACCCGATCTGGGTTTGCGCCGCCACACCGCCAACAGCAGGGCCTGCACGACCAACTCGGTGTCGGCCCGATCACGCATCGCCCAGCCGATGACTTGTCTGGAAAACAGGTCGAGCACAACGGCCAGGTACATCCAGCCTTCATGCGTGCGGATGAACGTGAAATCGCTTGCCCACACCGTGTCCGGCGCGGTTACCTCGAACTGCCGATCAAGCAGGCTGGCCGCCGCTGTGCATTCGGCCCCGCCGTGGAAGCGGGGTTTGCGAGCATAGCCCACCTGCGCTCGCAATCCTTCCGAGCGCATCAGCCGATGCACGCGATGTCGACTGCAACGCTCGGCCAGATCCCGTAGATCCTTGGTGATCTTGCGATGCCCATGAACACTGCCACTGGCCAGCCATTGGTGCTTGATTAATCCCAGCAGGCGTTCGTCTTCCTTGGCGCGCTCACTCTTGGGCGACTTTAGCCAAACGTAGTAACCGGCCCGGTTCACCCGCAACACCCGGCACATCGCGCACAGCCTAAATTTCCCGCGATGGGTTTGCATGAAGGCGTACTTTGCCTTTACCCCTTGGCAAAGTACGCGGCGGCCTTTTTTAGAATGTCGCGCTCCTCGGTCACTCGGCGCAACTCGGCCTTCAGACGCCGAACCTCGGCGCTCTGGTCCACCTCGGCGCGCTGCACGACGCCGGGCTTGCCGAACTTGCGCAGCCAGGCATACAGGATGTCTAGGAAAGCCTGGGCGTATCACCCCGTCCAGTCCGGTACCTTCAGCAGGTGGCTCAACAGTCCCCACCGTGCTCCGGTAGTCATTGCCACCAGTACCATGTCGATCTTGGCCCGTTTGGCCATCAGCCCGAACTGCACCGTGGCGAACAATGCCAGCGCGGCGTAGCCTGCCACCTCGCGTCCCCACGAACGCCTAGCGATATCGTAAGTGAACCAGAGCGTCAGTAGCGCGGCGATCAGCGATGGCAGCAGGAATGCGACGTCCCACGAGCCGACTACCTTAAAGGCGGCCGCCTGCAGCCACATGAACGGCGGCGGCTTCTCCGCGTACAACTGGCTGCCTCGCATCGGCAAAAGCCATGCGCCGCTTTCCACCATGGTTCGAGCCGCAAGCACGAACCGTGGCTCGTCCGGCGGCTACGGACGACGCATGCCAATGCCTGCGACGAGTGTCGTCGCGATCAGCGCAACAACGGCCCACCACCTCCATGTGAGTCGAAGGGCTGGATGTTGTGTGTAAGAGGGGGTCATGGCGCAACACCAGCTGCCCTCGGAGCCGTACAACCACCGAACAGATCCAGATCCTTGGAATACACGTTAGTCGAGACGTCCATCACGCCGAGCACCGAATGAAACAAGTTGTCGTGCGTCGCCGGCTTAAGCGCTCGCTGCCTCACGCATTGCATCTCCAAACCACGCCACTTGGTGAGACCTGGGGACAGCCAGGCCACCATCGGGATCTTCATCTGGGTGTCGGGCGCAATCGCATAAGGCAACCCATGTAGATAGAGGTTACGCTCGCCTAATGATTCGCCATGATCTGACACGTATAAGAGTGCACTGTCGACTTCATCGATGGACGCCAATGTCTTAATGGCCTGCGCGACGAGTTCATCGGTCGCCAGGATGGCGTTGTCGTAGGAGTTAACCACTTCCTGCTGCGTGCATTCGCCGAGGTCGGCATTGCGGCAATCGGGGCGAAAGCGGCGAAGGCGCTCCGGGTACCGCAGGTAGTAGCTCGGTCCGTGATTGCCCAACTGGTGCAGGACGATCACCATGTCTTCGCGCGCCGAACGCACGCGCTTATCCAGCCCTTCCAGAAGCAGTCGATCACCGCAGGCATCGTCGGCGCAAGCTTCGGATACATCGCTGCGGCTCACCTTCTCGAACGGTAGCCCCTCGCAGACGCCTTTACATCCACCCTGGTTGTCACGCCAAAAAACTTCGACACCCGCGCGCGCCAGAACGTGCAGCAGCGACTCTGAGCGTTTGATCTCATCCTCATCGTAGCTTGCTCGTCCTCTGGCTGAGAACATGCAGGGCAACGAGACTTCGGTACTCGAACCGCAAGCGCGCACGTCCGGATAGTTCATGACGTCGAGCGTAGCCAGCTCAGGTGTCGTCTGGCGGGCATAACCGTTCAACCCCCAGTTGGCTGCGCGTACGGTCTCCCCCACCACCAGCACCAGGACGTGTGGCTTTGACTCGGCCTCGTGCCCGGTCTGACGTGCATCTGGTGCAATCACCTTTCGCGGGCCGGACGCACCCGGCGAAAAATCCTTTGCGGCGATGCGACCCATGGAAACGATCACGTTACCCGGTGTCACCAAATGGCGCAGTTCGCGGTTATTGCGCATCAATGCGCTGATGTCCTTGAAGCTGATCAGCGCCGCAACCACCACCAATAGCATTGCGAGCGCTGTCGAGCCCAACGCTAGGGAAATGGCGCGCAATCGCGTCGTGCGTTTAAGGCGTACGGTCCAGATCAATGCCAGCGGGAGCAGCCCATAGAGCAACACATGGCATAGCAATGCGAAGGTGAGCAGCTCCCTGGACTCGGCTGCATCGGTTTTGAGGATGTTCCGCGCCATGCTGACGTCGAAATAAACCGAGTAACGATCGGAGAAGTAGGAGGTGGCGACGGCGATCAGCACGAAAGAACTGAGCACTGGCTTGGTGATCGGGCGCCAGCAGATCAGCCGCACCAGCACCACGTTGAGACCGACCATCAGCAGGGCCAGGCTTGCGGCACTGCGCCAGCCACCAGCGTCGTCGAACGCCCCGGTTGCTGCGGTCGCACGCCAGAATGCCTGGTTCAGCGCGAGCGACACATAGATCGCAACGCCCCAGACCAGCCAATCACTGCCAATCAATGGGCGCCATCCGCCCTCAGCCGTTCCATGTCTTGTCATCCATACGCTTCGGAGCGAGTCAATGAACCGGGCCATGGCCTTGGTCCTCCTCACTGCACGGGACGCGTTCCGCTTGCAGCGTCAGCTCATGAACATCTGCTTTCGCGTACACAGCGCTGGCGACCTCACGCCGGACCTGGTCAAGGTCCACCGGGTTCGGCGCGACTAAAAGGTGCGCCGTGACGATCGCCTGCCGCGACGCCAACGACCACGCATGCAGATCGTGCACATCCATCACCTGCGGGTGCTCAAGCATTGTCCGTTTCAGCACACCCATGTCCAGATTTTGTGGCACGCCCTGCATCAGCACGTGCAGCGCCGAGCGCAGCAGCACCCAGGTGCGCGGCAGCACCCATAGCCCGATCAGGACTGCGACGATCGAATCAAGCACCGTCCATCCGGTCCACTTGATCACTACTGCGCCAACGATCACGCCCACCGACCCGAGCATATCGCTCCACACTTCGAGATACGCGCCCTTGAGGTTCAGCGAATCGCCGCTGCCAGCCTTTAGCAATCGCATCGCGATCACATTGACCACGAGTCCCACGACGGCGACGATGAGCATGCCGGTCGAGGCTACTTCTGGCGGCTGAGTGAAACGGCCTATTGCCTCCCAGAGGATGTAGCCTGCGACGACGAACAGCAGCGAGCCATTGACCAGCGCGCCAAGGGATTCCATGCGCCCATAGCCGTAGCTGCGCCTGGCATCGGCCGGTCGCTTCGAGATGCGTACCGCTATCAATGACACGCCTAGCGCAATAGCATCGGTCAGCATGTGAGCGGCGTCGGACAGCAGAGCCAGACTGTTGGTCATCAGCCCGCCTATCACTTCCGCGACGAGGAGGGTTGTGGTGAGCGCTAGCGCCCACCACAGCGGCCGCTCGAAACGGACATCGGAGCCGACGTGGTCGTGATTACCACTCATGAGTTGTCTCCTGGCCGCCAGTTTGGACGGCCGTTGCGCAGCGTGGACCACCCGTCATGGAGTTTCATGACGGGTGGCATACACCAGAGGTTTAGGCGGCTTCGGCTTTACGCCGCGATGTACGGTCGTGTGCCCATCGGTACAGCACCGGCAGCACGACCAGGGTCAGCAGCGTCGATGACACAATTCCGCCAATGACCACGGTGGCCAGCGGTCGCTGGACCTCCGAACCGGCACCAACGTTGAGCGCCATCGGGACAAACCCGAGTGAGGCGACGAACGCGGTCATCAACACCGGTCGTAGTCGACTGAGCGCACCCTCACGTACGGCGCTTTCCAGAGGTTCCCCCTGCTCACGAAGTCCACGAATGAAGCTGATCAGTACCAGGCCGTTGAGCACAGCAACGCCGGAGAGCGCGATGAATCCGATGCCCGCCGAGATCGACAGCGGAATTCCGCGGACCGTGAGCGCGAGAATGCCGCCCGTCAGTGCCAATGGGACGCCGCTGAAGACGATGGCCGAGTCCTTGACCGAGCGAAATGCCCAGAACAACAACGCGAAGATGATCACCAGAGTGGCCGGTACAACGATTGCCAGACGCTTGCTCGCAGAGATCAACTGCTCGAAGCTGCCGCCATATTCGATCCAATAGCCCGATGGTGGCTGCACATTGGCATTGATCACGCCCTGCAGCTCAGACACGAAACCACCCAGATCGCGGTCACGCACATTGGCCGTCACCGCAATACGGCGCTTGCCGTTGTAACGATTAATCTGGTTGGCCCCTTCGCTGGCGACCACCTTGGCGACCGAACTCAGCGGGATCGTTCTTGGACCCGATACCCCAGAAGCTTGCGGATCGCTCGCCGGGCCAAGCGGGATCGGCAGCGACTCGAGTGCCGCCGGATCCTGACGCAAGGACTCCGGCAGGCGCACCACGACGTCGAAGCGACGGTCACCTTCGAACAGCTTCCCGGCGACCTCACCGCCGACCGCGGTCGCCACCGTGCTCTGCACGTCGTCGGTGGTCAACCCATAACTGGCTAGCGCCAGCCGGTTCGGTACTACCTCGAGCAGGGGAAGCCCACTGGCCTGCTCGACGCGTACGTCAGCCGCGCCCGTGACCTTCTTGGCGACCGCTTCGATCTGCTGCCCAATCTTGAGCAATGTCGCCAGATCGTCGCCGTAGACGTTGATGGCAACGTCCGCACGCACGCCGGAAATCAGCTCATTGGTGCGCATCTGGATCGGCTGGGTGAACTCGTAGTTGTTGCCCGGCACCCTGGCGACGAGTTGCTCGACTTGCGCCACCAACTCGGCCTTGGGCTTGTCAGGGTCCGGCCACTGATCACGCGGCTTGACCATCACAAAGGTGTCGCCGATCGACGGTGGCATTGGATCGGAGGCCACTTCGGCGGTGCCGATTTTCGAGAATACTCTCTCGATCTCCGGCACCTTGAGCAGCCGCTGCTCCAGCAGGCGCTGCATATTCACTGACTGGGTCAAGCTGGTGCCGGGGATGCGCATCGCCTGCATCGCGAAATCGCCCTCGTCCAGGTTAGGCACGAACTCGCTGCCCAACCGAGTGAACAGCACGCCGCTGCAGGCTAGAAGCAGGATCGCGCCGACCGCCACCCACTTGCCTCGCCGCAGGCTCATGTCGAGCAGCGGCTCGTAGCGACGGCGCAGCCAGCCCATCAACCAATTTTCTTTCTCCTCGACCTTGCCGCCCAGCATCAGGGCGATTGCCGCAGGCACGAAGGTCAACGCCAGCACCATCGCACCGGTGAGTGCGAGGACCACGGTGATCGCCATGGGGTGGAACATCTTCCCTTCCACGCCAGTAAGCGCAAAGATTGGCAGATATACTGCGGTGATGATGCCCAGGCCGAACAGGCTGGGACGAATCACCTCGGCTGTCGCGCTGGCGGTGGTCTCGAAGCGCTCTGCCAGCGTCATCTGGCGCCCTAATTCGTGCTGGCGATGCCCGAAGCGACTCAGGCAGTTCTCGATGATGATCACCGCGCCGTCGACGATCAGGCCGAAGTCCAGTGCACCGAGACTCATCAGATTGGCGGAGATGCCGCCGCGCGCCATGCCGGTTAGCGTGAACAGCATCGCCAACGGAATAACCAGCGCAGTGATCAGCGCTGCGCGGAAGTTGCCCAGCAGCAGGAACAGGATGACGATGACCAGCACTGCACCTTCGGTCAGGTTCTTTGCAACTGTGGCGATGGTGCGATCGACCAGTTTGGTTCGGTCGTAGACAGGTGTGGCGGTAACGCCCGCAGGCAGGCTCTTGGCAGCATCTTTGAGCTTGGCCGCCGCGGCTTGCGACACGTCGCGGCTATTGGAGCCGATCAGCATCACTACCGTGCCTAGCACGACTTCATGTCCGTTCTGGGTCGCTGCACCGGTTCTCAGCTCGGCACCATCGGCGACCTTTGCGACGTCACGCATCCGGATGACTGCTCCCTCGCGTCTGGCGAGTACGACCTGCTCGATCTGCGAGATGTCTGCAACCTGGCCTGGAATACGCACAAGGAACTGCTGTCCATTGCGTTCGATGTATCCGGCACCGACATTCTGGTTATTAAGCTGCAAGGCTTTGACCACATCGTCCAGAGTCAGGCCCAACGACCTCAGTCGCGATGGATCCGGAGTGATATGCACCTCACGCTTGTAACCACCCAACGTGTTCACCTCGGTCACGCCCGGAATATTGCGCAACTGCGGACGGATCACCCAGTCTTGCAGTGTTCGCAGATCAGTTGCGGTGTAGGGCGTCCCGTCGGTCTTCTTCGCCTTGGGGTCTGCATCGATGGTGTAGGAGAAGATCTCCCCCATGCCGGTGGCGATCGGCCCCAGCGTGGGTTCGATATTGGCAGGAATCTGCGACTTCACCTGCTGCAAGCGTTCGGCGACCTGCTGCCTGGCAAAGTAGATGTCAGTGCCATCCTTGAACACCACGGTGATCTGCGACAGGCCGTAGCGCGAGATGGAGCGGAAGTTCTCCATCTTCGGCAAGCCGGCCATTGCCGTTTCGATGGGATAGGTGACGCGCTGTTCGGCCTCCAGGGGCGAGTAGCCAGGCGCGGCCGTATTGACCTGTACCTGGACATTGGTGATATCGGGTGTGGCGTCGATCGGGAGCTGGTTGAAGCTCCAGACACCGATGGCGATCAGCACGACCGTCATGGTCATGACAAGCCAGCGGTTGGCGATCGAGGTTCGAATGATGCGCTCGAGCATGGTGGTCTCCTCAGTCTTCGTGCGCAGCGCCGGACTTCTCGATGTCCGCCTTGATCAGATAGCTCTGTTCCGCGACGACCTCGTCGCCGGGTTTCAGACCTTCAAGGATTTCGACACGCTGCGTATCGCTCTGGCCGAGCTTGACCGGATGCGCGGTATAGGTCTCACCGTTACGCACAAATACCGCATCCTTGCCATCCATCCTCTGCAATGCGGAACGCGGCACGACCAGCGCGACGTCGCGGCGACTAATGGCCACCGTGGCGGTCACCGCGACGCCAGGGCGCCACTGGCCGTCCTGGTTGTTCAGGGTGGCGCGTGCGATCGCGCTCTGGCTCGCGGCGCTGGCGCCGGGAAGTACGTTGTCGATGCGTGTCGTGGCGCTGAAGCTGTCATACAAGCGCGTCACCACCACTTCTGCTCCCGGCTGCACCGAGGCCATTTGTGCACCGAACA
Source organism: Xanthomonas sp. NCPPB 3569 (assembly GCF_041475645.2). Lineage (NCBI taxonomy): Bacteria > Pseudomonadati > Pseudomonadota > Gammaproteobacteria > Lysobacterales > Lysobacteraceae > Xanthomonas > Xanthomonas sp. NCPPB 3569. Next base: position 24,717 of record NZ_CM192969.1, on the reverse strand, counting down.
CGCTGAGGTCGACCCAGACCTTGCTCAGGTCGACCACCTCGAACAGCATCTGCCCCTCTGCCGCACCGCCACCAACCTGGGCCTGTCGCGACAGCACCACGCCACTGATTGGCGTGGATACCGAATACGTCGAGAGACTCAGATTGCTTTCGATGCTGGCAAGCCCCTGATCTGCGCGGACACGATCACCCACATTGGCCCGAAGCGACCGAATGCGGCCGGGATAGCGTGCGGTGACACGAGCGTTGCTGCCATCGATCGCTGCGATCTGGCCTTGCACTTCGAGTTCGACTGCGATGGTGCCCGCGCCGACGGTGACGACCTTGACACCGTTGGAGTCGGCCTCGTCGCGCGGGATGGTGGTCGCTTCCGACACCTCCTCGTGACCCTCGCCGTCCTTCTGCGCGGCTTCGGTCTGTGGTGCAGCCGCGCCTTCAGCGCCTACTTCAGGCGGTTTGCCACCGCAGGCGGTCAACAGTGTGGTGACGGCCAACACTATGAGCGTGGTGGCGATAGTGGTGCGGTGCGTGGTCATGGCTGCGAGGTGTCCTTGGCAGTCGAACCTGCGGCCGCCACCAGGGGCTGGCCGGTCAGGCGCTGGATTTCGATGAGGGAGGATTGGGCAGCGATGGCTGCTTGCAGCTGACGCCTACGCGCCTGGATGCGCTGGTCCTGCAGCATTGCCCACTGCATGTAACTGATCGCGCCGGCACGCCATGCGCGATCGGCGGCTCGCTCTGCATCGGCGAGGCGAGGCAGGACATCGGAGCTGAGCCGTTCGACTTCCAGGCGCGATGTGGCGTAGTCTCCGTGTGCCGCCGATAGCGTCGACAGTAGGCGCACCAATAGCGCCTGTCGTTCGACACCGTTGAGCGCAAGCTGGGCTTCAGCGGCGCGGATGCCGGGTTCGGCACGACGCTGTGCGCCAAGCGGAATACTCAGGCTGCCCATCACGCCCGCATCGTTGGTTTGGCGCAACAGCCGGCCGCCAACTTGCCATTGCAGGTCTGGCGTCGCCTCGGTCCGCGCCAGACGTACCTGCGCTTCCAAAATGCGGGCCTCGCTGGCTACCTGTGCGACCTCCGGATTCGACTCCAGGTAGTCGCTGAGCTGCTGAAACGCACTCAAGGCCGGCATGACCATCGGATCCCCGGAGACCGTTCCAGCGACGCCCTCGCGCTGGTTCCACAAGGCTGCCAAGTTCAGCCGTGCGGTTCGCTCTGCCTGCGCTGCCCGGTCGCGATCAAGCTCAGCTTCGGCAAGCGCCGCCTTCGCAGTCAGTACCACCGACTCCGGCGAAGCGCCAGCCTCCAGACGACGGCGTGCCGCATCGACCGTGCGCTTGCGCTGCTCGATATCTAGTTCCGCGATCTCACGCTGGCGGATGGCAGCCGTGATGGCTAGGTAACGCCGAGCGGTTTCAGCCAGCAGATCTAGACGTGCGATCTCGCGCTGAGGTGCAAGGCTATCGATACGCGCCAGTGCCAATGTCCGGCGCGCATCTAGCTTGCCGCCGCGCTCAAGGACACCCGAAAGCGTGACGGTCACTTCAGCTTGGTTGAACGTGCGGTACTGGCCGGTACCCCCGACGTTCTCGATCGTAGCCCCGAGCACCATCGCCGGTCGCAGGCTCGCGCCAGCCAAGTTGGCCTGCAGAACACTGCCTTGGCCATCGACCAGGCGTAAATCGGGGTGTGTTTGGGCAACACGTTGGACGGCATCGTCCAACGTCAATGTTTGAGACAGCGGTCGTTCCTGCGCATGAAGCACAGGCACGACCGCGAAGGCGGCCAATGCCACCAATCGCAACCACATGGGAATTCTCCGATAGATGTTGTGTAACGAAACCCGCCAGCACTGGCGGCGAAGTCGTTACAGCGCTATCGGAGGACGGATCTCGGACGTGGCCGGATACGCAATTGCGAGCGTCGCAGCGGTCTGGGGTACGAGTGCAGTCGCCGCCGTCTTCGGAGCACCAACAAACGCAGGCGTAACCGCAGTCAGGTGGCCGCAGCAGTGCGCGGCGTGCATTAGCGCATCGAGCAGATCACCGCCCTGAGGACTGCCGTCGCGGGAAGATTCGTCTGCCAGCGTGTGCTGGTCAGCATTGTGAAGATGATCTGCGGTACCGCGCGCCGCCTCGTGAACGTCACCCACCGCAGCCAGCACCGGATTGGCAATCACAGCTATCAGCAACCCCGCGAGCGCGGGGAGCCGAAGCAGGCGACCAAGTTGGCGGACTATGCGGTTCATGATGGCCAAGAGCGTATAAGGCCAGTCTAGCGTTAGACAATTTCAAACTAGCGACGAGGCTGGCTAGCTCCAGAAACGTTCAGCTTCGCATGTAAGAGATTGCAAATAGGCTTTTCCAGTATTCCAGCGTTATCACCACAAGCGGTATACAGATGAGTTCAAGGTCGAGGCGGTCCGCCAAGTGACCGATCGTGGGTCCAAAGTGGCAGAAGTCGGCGAGCGCCTGGGTGTCGCCACGCACAGCCTGTATGCCTGGCTGCGCAAGTTCGGCAAGCCCGGCGTCGTGCAGCGCGCCGAGGTGGACCAGAGCGCCGAGGTTCGGCGTCTGAAGGCCGAGTTGCGCCGAGTGACCGAGGAGCGCGACATTCTAAAAAAGGCCGCCGCGTACTTTGCCAAGGGGTAAAGGCAAAGTACGCCTTCATGCAAACCCATCGCGGGAAATTTAGGCTGTGCGCGATGTGCCGGGTGTTGCGGGTGAACCGGGCCGGTTACTACGTTTGGCTAAAGTCGCCCAAGAGTGAGCGCGCCAAGGAAGACGAACGCCTGCTGGGATTAATCAAGCACCAATGGCTGGCCAGTGGCAGTGTTCATGGGCATCGCAAGATCACCAAGGATCTACGGGATCTGGCCGAGCGTTGCAGTCGACATCGCGTGCATCGGCTGATGCGCTCGGAAGGATTGCGAGCGCAGGTGGGCTATGCTCGCAAACCCCGCTTCCACGGCGGGGCCGAATGCACAGCGGCGGCCAGCCTGCTTGATCGGCAGTTCGAGGTAACCGCGCCGGACACGGTGTGGGCAAGCGATTTCACGTTCATCCGCACGCATGAAGGCTGGATGTACCTGGCCGTTGTGCTCGACCTGTTTTCCAGACAAGTCATCGGCTGGGCGATGCGTGATCGGGCCGACACCGAGTTGGTCGTGCAGGCCCTGCTGTTGGCGGTGTGGCGGCGCAAACCCAGATCGGGTTGCCTGATTCACTCAGACCAAGGATCGGTCTACACCAGCGATGATTGGCAGAATTTCCTGGCATCCCATGGCTTGGTGTGCAGCATGAGTCGGCGCGGCAACTGTCACGACAATGCCCCGGTGGAGAGCTTCTTCGGCCTGCTCAAACGCGAGCGGATCAGGCGGCGGATCTATCCTACCAAGGACGCCGCACGCGCCGAGGCGTTCGACTACATCGAGATGTTTTACAACCCAAAACGCCGCCATGGTTCAACGGGCAACCTATCCCCTGTAGAGTTTGAACGGCGCTACGCGCAACGAGGGTCTCGAGTGTCTACGGAACCCTGGGCGTATCAGGGCTTTGAGCGTGAAAATTGCATGATTAAAACGTCGGTCGTGGACCAGCATTGAACTGGCCGATCAGGGGCAACAAAAGGCACGCAGGACACACGATGCAAAGAAGAGCAATACGCGTCCCAAGCGCCTGCGCGGTTGATTGTGCTGACTTGGGTGGGTGATCGTTACAACGTAGCGACTCCGTTTGATTTGAGGCGTTGCATACAATCGCGATAGAGTTAGGATCCAACTCGGGCTGCGCCCTCGTCTCGACGAAGTCCGCTTTACTTGGCTGCATCCACTAGCGCCTTTTTCTCACGCCCTATCTTCGATGGCCTATCACCATATCCCCGTCTTTGCTTTTTCGATTGCCATCGATGCGGTCGTCGAGGACCTCAGAAAGCGGGGCTTCGTGGTGCTGGTGACAACACGGGTGGATGCAAAACGCATCGCGGCCGCAGCGACACGCCAGCTGGATATCAATGCCGATGATGATCGTGAAGATCGCCGTTTCCTTCACCATCTTTCATTTCAGGGGGATGACGGCGGATGGGACGACTGCCTTTGGTACACGGCCACTTCGATTTATAGGCTGGAGCAGACCGAAGAACTGACAGTCAGGTCCGTTCGAGAGTGGAGCACTGCCGGGAAACCGAGCTATCACATAGCCCAATGGCGAACGTAGCCGGCTGTGAGAATCGTGGTGCTTTGTTGAATCGAATAGTGGGGCCTGCGCTGACCTCTGGCAGTTTAGCTTGCCGAAGCGCTTGGCGGGACCGCAAGTGGTCTGTCCCCCTTGGACCAGCCACCCCATCTCGTCTGGCCCCAGTCCTAGACCCCTCGTGACACTCGCGCCTCAAACATGTGGCGAACGGGTGCAAATCCCTGTATCTCAGGAAAACGAAGGAGTGCGTTACCTGATCCCTCCGCGACTGGGTTGTAGCCAGCTTCACGAAATTTGGCCTGCCGAGTCAGTTGGGCATGTCCTTACGTGATCAGGCCGGCAACGGACCGGTTGTCGAACCTCGCTTTTTTCAGCATGGTGTTCAATTGAAGCCAAATTTATCTTCGTCGTACATCTGACGACGGAAAAGTCGACGCTTTAGGAGGTAAAAGAAGCAAGTCCTGCAATCATCAAACTCAATAAATTCAGAAACTTATCGTTATTCAAGATTTCGGCGGTGTACACGAGCGGTGGCTAGGCAATCATGGCCTAAGCCTGGCCGTCGCCTAGGAAAAATGCGGCTACCTCTTCAGAAACCTGTTTTCGCACGTGCAGCTGATTTATCCGGCCGCTGCTTCAGGGCAATTTTCAAATCCCCCCAACCTACCTTACAGGTCTCCCATGGCACCTCTAGGCTAGCCGCAAGCTAGGCCAATCTTGCGCACTTTGACCGATTCGAGCTCAGTTCCCCGTTCCAAGCTCGCTCGAGCAAGTGAACGAAATTTGTAGGTTCCATACAATGTTGCTGCGTGTACTGCTTTGCCAGGCCCTCGCACGCGTATCTGGATCTGTCGCCAGGGCTGGATTTCGAAACGCGGATCTTCGCCAAGCCGAATGCGGCGGCCCTGCTGCGCGCCGAGATCGCACGCCCGTCCTACCAGTGCTCGCCGATCGCGCTGGGGATCAATACCGACGCCTATCAGCCCGCCGAGCGGCGCCTGCACATTTCCCGGCAATGCCTGGAAGTGCTTGCGCAGGCCCGCCACCCGGTCAGCTTCGTGACCAAGGCGGCGTTGATCGAACGCGACATCGATGTGCTGGCCGAGATGGCGCAGCACAACCTGGTGTCGGTGTATTTCTCGGTCACCACGCTCGACAATCGCCTTGCGGCGAAGATGGAGCCGCGCGCCGCCGCGCCGCATGCACGACTGCGCGCGATGCAGGCACTGCACGCTGCCGGCGTACCGGTGGGCGTGCTGGTCGCTCCGGTCATCCCGATGATCAACGACAAGGAACTGGAGCGCATTCTGGACGCGGCCGCAGCCCACGGCGCACGTTCGGCCGGCTACGTGTTGCTGCGCCTGCCGCACGAACTCACCCAGTTATGGCGCGAGTGGCTTGAGCTGCACTATCCCGATCGTGCCAGGCATGTCATGAGCCTGATCCAGCAGATGCGCGGCGGCAAGGACTACGACAGCCGCTTCGGCAAGCGCATGGTTGGCGAGGGCCCGTTTGCAGAACTGATTGCGCAGCGTTTTTCCATCGCGTATCGGCGGCTTGGATTCGGTCGGCTGCCCAGGCTCGATACCACGCAGTTCCGTCCACCCAAACCGGACACGCCGCAGCTGGACTTGTTTTGATCCTGCCGGATCTGTCTGCACCACCCGCAGCGGCCTCGACCACCGACGCGCATGCAACGCGCCCGGCAGCAGCACCTAACCATGGCGCCAGCGCCGGCCACGCGCTGCAGCACGTCCGGCAGATGGCTACAGCGTGATGCCGTGGAAGGGTTGCAGCACGATCTGCGCAATGGCCGAACGTCCAACCTCGAAGGCTTGCTGATACGCCGCATCGGCAATCATCTGCTTGAAGGCGGATCGATCCGGATACCGCACCAGCGTGACCGCATCCCACGGATGTGCCTGGCCCGCGGTCAGTACCGGCAGGCCGTCGCCGCTGAAGACAATCTGCGCGCCGAACCGGGCCAGGATCGGCTCGGCCAGCCGCAGGTACTGGTGATAGCGCTGCCGTCCGCCATCGGGCTGGAAGCGAATCAGGTTCAACATGACGATCGCCGAGGTGTCCTCGTTGTCCAGGAATGCAGCGAGCGCATCGGGTGAAAACGCAACCATGTCAGTCTCCTTGGTCTGGCTTCCGCGCAAGGGAAGCGGCCAACACGCTAGCGTTGCGCCGTGTCAGAAACTGTCAGTAACGAACGCCAGTCGCGGTCCTGTTGTCGCCATTGCTTCACCAACGCCTGGCGCGACTGCGGGTAACGCGTTTCCAGCAGTGCCTGTACCTGCAACCGATCGACACGAAAATGCCGGAACGCGCAGCGGCGCTCGCACCAGGCTGCCAAGACGCGCACGTCGTCGAAATACACCAGGGCGATCGGCCAGACGATGCGCTCGGACGGCGTGTCGTGCGCATCGACATAGTCGATCGCCAGTTTGCATTGCCGCCGAATGGCGTCGCGCAACATGGCGGTCTGCGGATGATCGACCGACTCGGATGTGGAAGCGGCGGTGAGAATCGCCGACGGCGCGATGTCCGTGCCGGCGCCATCGCCGTGCTTTCTGGCAGACAGGATCTTCGCCAGGGCGCTTTCACCATTTCTGGCCAAGGCAGGATCGGCCCGTTTTTTGACCCAATCCAGGCCAAGCATGACCGCATCCAGTTCCTCCTGCGAAAACGCCAGCGATGGCAGGAAGAAGCCCGGCTTCAGGCAATAGCCAACGCCGGCTTGGCCCTCCAACGGCGCACCGAGCGCGCGCAAGGTGTCGATATCCCGGTAGACGCTTCGCTGCGATACACCCAACTCGCACGCCAGCGCAGCTGCCGACACCGGCAATCGATGTGCGCGCAGCAGGCCGAGCAGTTCAAACAGGCGAGTTGTCCTGGACATCCATCAGCCTTCGCGCGGCAGCCTTGCATTCCGGCGCTCATCCTAGCGTGTCGGCACGGCCGGCTTGCGCTGTCACCGCAGCGCAGCGCGCTTTATCGCTCTTCGATGTAGCGTGAGCTATCGAAGGCCAGTGGGTGCCAGGCAGGTGCGACGGGCAGGGGCAAGGTGCCGACGTCAACAGCGCAGGGGCTGCCGTTCCTGCCTGGTGGGCGCAGGATGTGCAAGGCGCTAGTCGCGGCAATGGGGGCAGTGGGCCGTCGCCGCGTCGGGCACATGGGCCGCCTGCGATCATCGCAACGCCGCGTGCGCCCCGTAGAATCCGCGCATGCCCGCACTTGCACAGGGCGCGTGGGAGTGGCTGGCCACCATTCCCCACCTCGAAGCGCTCCTCCTGGCCGCCTATGTGCTGTACCTGCTGTGGATCGCCGGCTGGATCGTGCTGCAGAAGCGCGAACCGGTGGCCACGCTGAGCTGGGTGTTGTCGCTGGCGGCACTGCCGTACCTGGGGCTGCTGATCTACTACTGGCTGGGCCCGCAGAAGGTCAAGCGGCAGCGGCTGCGGCGCGGGCGCTCGCGCTCGGGCATGGAGAGCTACAGCAGCGTCTGTCCGCCGGATGCCGATTGCACCGAGCTGGCCAAGATCGCCCAGTCCACCACCGGGCTGGCGCCCAGCAGCGCCACCGAAGTGCACTGGTTGGTGGATGGTGCTGCCACGTACGCCGCCATCATCCAAGCGATCCGGAGCGCACGCGACCATATCCATCTGGAGTACTACATCTTCCAGCCCGACCACAGCGGCACTGCGATTTGCGATGCGCTGATGGAACGTGCCCGTGCCGGGGTCAAGGTGCGGCTGCTGCTGGATGCGATCGGCTCCTCGGCAATGACCCGACGCGCCTTGCGCACGCTGCGCGAAGCCGGGGTGGAAACCGCCTGGTTCCATCCCTCGCAATTGCTCAAGCCGTTCAAGCGGCCGTGGTTGAACCTGCGCACCCACCGCAAGGTGATCGTCATCGATGGCCGCATCGGCTTCACCGGCGGCATCAACGTCACCGACGACGAAAACGAGCAGGTACGCAAGCAGGCGTATCGCGATCTGCACGTGCGCCTACAAGGCCATGTGGTGCGCAGTCTGCAGCTGGTGTTCCTGGAGGACTGGCTTTATGCCACCGGCCAGGGCCGCGCGGCCTTCCACGGCCAGCAGCTATGGCCGGACGATATGCCCACCCGCGCGCAGGACACGGTGGATGCGCAGGTGCTGGTGTCCGGCCCGGATTCGTCGTGGGAAGCGATCCACCGCCTGATGGTCGCCGCCATCCATGAAGCCAAGCATCGCGTGTGGCTGGTCACTCCTTACTTCGTGCCCGGCGAAGCGGCGCGCATGGCGCTGACCTCGGCCGCGCTCGGCGGGCTGGACGTGCGCCTGCTGGTGCCGCGCGTGAGCGATTCGCGCCTGGTCACCTACGCGGCGCGCTCGTATTTCGACGAGTTGCTGGAAGCCGGTGTCCGCATCTACGAGTACGGCCCGCGCATGCTGCACACCAAGGCGCTGCTGGCCGACGACGATGTCTGCATCGTCGGCAGCGCCAATTTCGACAGCCGCAGCTTCCGGCTGAATTTCGAGTTGTCGATGCTGTTCCGCGACCAGGCAGTGGCGGCAGAGATGGCCGGGCTGATCGGCACCGATCTGCAGCAGGCGCAGGAGGTGCAATTCGCGCGGCACCGGCCGTTATGGCGCTCGCGCCTGCCGGAAGCCTTCGCCAGGCTGCTGTCGCCGCTGCTCTGACCAACGGCGCGGTGCCCACGTGGAACCGCGCCGGGTGCGGCGCTACACTGCCGCCACTCAACGGGGAGCTCGTCATGCACTGGCTGTTTCTGCTTATGGCACTGGGTGCGCTGGTGCTGGCTTTCAGCACGCCGCACGTGTGGTTGCTGGTGGTTTCGCTGCTGGTGGCGTTGTTGCTGCTGCTGTTGTGGACGCGCGGCTGGTTCGCCTCGCGCATGGGCGACACCCAGCGCGATACCAGCAGCATGATCGACCCGGCCGAGCTGCGCCGCCTGCGCGAGCTGGCAGAAGCACGCAAGTCGGCCGCCCTGGCCGCCGCACGCGACAGCGAGCCGCAGGCCTGATCAGCGCATGACCACCCAGCTCAGCGTCAACGTCAACAAGATCGCCGTTCTGCGCAACTCGCGCGGCGGCGCCGACCCGGACGTGGTGCAGGCCGCACGCGCCTGCATTGCCGCAGGCGCGCACGGCATCACCGTGCATCCGCGCCCGGATCAGCGGCATATCCGCGCCGACGACGTGCTGGCGCTCGGTGCGCTCACGCGCGCGCAAGCGGTGGAATTCAATATCGAAGGCAATCCGTTCGCGCCACCGCGCGCAGGCTACCCGGGGTTGCTGGAATTGTGCCGTGCCACGCGCCCGCAGCAGATCACCCTGGTGCCGGACGGCGACGGGCAGCTGACCTCCGATCACGGCTTCGATTTTGCGCAGGACATCACGCAGCTGGCCGAGCTGATCACAACGTTCAAGCGGCTGGGCAGCCGGGTCAGCCTGTTCGTCGATGCGGGTAACCCGGACATCGCCCGCGCAGCCACGCTCGGTGCAGACCGTATCGAGTTGTACACCGGCCCCTATGCCCACGCGCACGCCAACGGCCAAGCCGATACCGCATTGGCGCTGTTCGCCAACGCCGCCCAGCGTGCCAATGCCGCAGGCCTGGGCATCAATGCCGGGCACGATTTGTCGCAAGCCAACCTGGGCGATTTTCTCGCCGCTGTGCCGGGCGTGCTGGAAGTGTCGATCGGCCACGCCTTGATCAGCGAAGCCCTGTATCAGGGACTGGATGCAAGCGTGCGCGCGTACGTGGACATTCTGCGTAGCGGTCACGTTAGCGCTTGAGTTCATGCGGTAACGTCGGCATCGGTGATCGATGCCTGGGTTGGCGACAACGACCATCGCGTAAGTGGATGCTGCGCAGGAACGTCACGACGAGCACTTGGGTCGCGATGGTCAATTGCTGCCGGTGAGGAACACCCTTGATGAACTCCCATGCCTATCGCGTCCGAAGACGCGATAGGCGCCTGGGCAACCGCATCGCGCGATGTTGCATGCAGTGCACGTGGCCAAGCGCAGTACGCGCCTGCAGGAACACTACTGCACGAAGGCGATGCGCTGCACTTGCGCGTTCTTTGCAGCCGCCAGCACGCTGGCCATCACGGCATACTCGGCGTCCGCACTGGCGGCGATGCGCAGTTCCGGTTGATTTCCTGCAGTTGCCTGCATCTGCTCGATCAACCTGGACTGAAGTTGCTGCAACGTCACCGGGCTGGCGTTCCAGAACAACTGTCCGTCGGCATCCAGCCGCACTGCGATCGGTGCAGGCGGCTCGAGGGGCACGCGCGGTTGGTGGGTGGCTTGCGGCAGATCCACCGCGATTGTCCGCGTCACCATCGGTGCGGTGACGATAAAGATGATCAACAACACCAACATGACATCCACCAGCGGGGTGACATTGATGTCCGCCAACGGTCCCCGATTCCCTGTCGTACTGAAAGCCATGACTGCCTCCGGTTCTGTGATCGTGGGTGCTGCACGACCGAGCATACGCTCGCTGCGGCAATAGGGAAGAGGCTGGAGCGGCCACCACAAGTGCGGACACCTCCGCTGGTGGTGGCGTGTGTCTGTAAGAAGAGTTCGAATTGCCCGTCTTTGGTCGAACAGATACACAGTGGTCTCCCGCAATTCACCAGCCGACAAGACGGGCGCCCGCAGCTTGCGCATTCCGGCATGCGGCACCCATCGATGTCCGCGTAGAAAATCCATGCATGCGGAAAGGGACAGATGGCAATGCGAGGTCTTGGGCCACAGCGACTTGCGATGAAGATCCACCGTGCCCAACCAGCATTCGCTCATCGGCTTGTATGTGTGTCGAAGGCAGATTGCGTTGGCTTCGTTTGCTGCGATCGCAAACAGGTCACTGGTAATTTGCCGTCGCTGGCAGATCGTACGGGCTCGGCATTACCTCGGGACACGTGGGGCAAGAGTCATCGCCTGCTTTGATATGGCAGCGGCATCGGACTGATGTGCGATGGGCCCGGCGCGCGCGATAGGCCGCACGCCCACAACGGCTTCTTCTTCATCCTCGCCATCCATCCCATGGCTGCCGCCGATATCGCAGCCCGATCGCCAGATGACACGCATAAAAAACGCCACCGTTTCCGGTGGCGTTGCAGTCGCGTCATGACTGTTGTGTAGCGGTCTTGCAGATACGTTTACTGCTGCATGAAGCCGATTTTCTTCATCTGCGAGTTCTTCGCAGCGGCCAGCACCTTGGCCATCACCTCGTACTCCGCATCCGGATTTGCATCGATGCGCAGTTCCGGCTGATTGGTCGGATCGGCCTGCACCACTTCTTCCATCTTCTGTTGCAACACGTCGACCGGAGTCGGGCTGTTGTTCCAGAACACCTGGTTGCTGGCGTCGATACGCAACTCGATCGGCGGCGGCGGTTCGGTTGTCTGCGGTGGCGGGTTGAGCACCCGCTGCGGCAGATCCACGGCGATCGGGTAGGTCATGATCGGCGCGGTCACGATGAAGATGATCAGCAGCACCAGCATCACGTCCACGAGGGGCGTGACGTTGATGTCGGCCATCGGCCCACGGCTTCCACCAGTACTAAATGCCATGGCTTACTGCCCCTTCACTTTGGTTGCAACGAAACCGACGTCCAGCATGCCCTGACCCTGCGCGATCTTGGTGATCTCGTTGATCGTACGCATCTTGGTCGTGCGGTCGCCACGCAGGTTGAGCGGCGGCTGCGGGGTCTGCTGTGCAGCGGTGGACAGGCGCGACTCCAGGGCTTCCTTGGAGATCGGCTCGTCGTTCCAGTACAGCGACCCATCTTCCTTGACGGCCAGAGTGATCGGCGCGGCGCGTTTCTCCGCATCTTCCTTCTGGATCAAGTTGGCCTCTGGCAGCTCCACCTTGACCTTATGGGACATCAGCGGTGCCGTAATGATGAAGATGATCAGCAGCACCAGCATGACGTCCACCAGGGGCGTCACGTTGATGTCGGCCATCGGGCCACCGCTGTTTCCACTACTGAAGGCCATAACGGGCTCCGTCTAAATCGTTGCGAAGGCGTTCTTGACGACCGGATTAGCGAACGCGCGAACCGGTGGCGAAGAAGTCGTGCAGGTCGTGAGCGAAGGTGTCGAACTTGGCGATCACCGAGCTGTTGACCTTGGAGAAGAAGTTGAACGCGAACACGGCCGGGATAGCGACGAACAAGCCGATCGCGGTCATGATCAGCGCTTCACCCACCGGGCCGGCAACGGCGTCGATGGAGGCCGAACCGGTTGCACCGATCTTGATCAGCGCGCCGTAGATGCCCCACACGGTACCGAGCAGACCGACGAACGGCGCGGTCGCACCGACGGTGGCCAGCAGGGTCATGCCCGACTGCAGCTTGGTGCTTTCGCGGGTCACGGCCTGACGCAGGGCGCGGTCGACGAACTCCGAACGGCTCAGGCTCTCGCCCAGGCCACCGGTGCTGCCTTCGGCACGCTGGTGGTGCGCAGCCGCCTGGGCAGCGTCCAGCGCGATCTTCGAGAACGGCTCGGAAGCCGGCTGCTCTTCCATGGCGCGGATGGCGTCCTGTGCATTCGGGGCATCCCAGAACGCGGTGGTGACGCGGTCAGCCGCGCTCTTCAGGCGGGTGGCGCGGAAGATGTTGATGACGGTCCAGTACCAGGAGGCAGCGGACATGGCGATCAGGGTGATCAACACGACCCAGGACACGGCGAAGTCGCCGGGGCTGGAAGTCATTTCGGTGATCAAGTGCTCGAAGCCCATCTGCGACAGAGCGGCCGACGGATTGGAGCCCCCTGCAGCGGCGGCGATAAAGAATTCCTGCAGCATGACGCTTACCTTTGTTGTGTGTGGTGATGAAGGGTGGAGCGAAAGGAAGACAGGATCCTGGGCCGACCGTGGCCGGCCCGTGGGATCAGTTCAGAGCAAAGTTGACCGGGACGCGGACGCGTCCGGCGGCTTTCTGCCCGTTGACGGTGGAGGCGTTGAACTTCCACTTGCGTGCTGCGTCCATCGCGGCACGGTCAAGGTCGCGGTTGCGGCTGGACTTCTCGACCGACACGTTGGTCACGTTGCCGCTGGCATCCACATCCACGATCAGGATGACCTCACCTTGGACACCGGCACGGAATGCAGCCGGCGGGTACTTCGGCGGGTTCATGTTCTTGGACGAGATATCGACGCTGGCGCCAATGTCGCTCGGCGGAGCCGGCGGGCTCGGCGGGCTCGGCGGCGTGACGATATCGCTCGGACGCGGTTCGGGAACGTCGACCACCGGAGCTTCCGGCGGCGGCGGAACCGGTGACGGCTTCGGCGGCGACAGATTCTTGACCGGCGGCGGCGGCTTGTCTTCCGGCGGCGGCGGCGGCGGCGGCGGCGGCGGCGGAGGAGGCGGTGCATCCACCAAGGTGACCATGGTGGTGCGCTCCTTCTCTGCCGGAGCCTTCGGCGCCACTGCAGGGATCAGCAACATCATCAGTGCAGTGAGGTGCAAAGCAATTACAAAAGCAATGCCGATAATGCGGGCCCAGCTCAGACCCTGGTTCCCGGCATCGTAGTCATGCCTGTGGATAACGAGTTGTTCCGTCATGCGCCAATGGCTCTTTCAGTGGGGGCCCGGATCACTGTGATGATCCCCAGGTTTTCGGACGGCTTTGACACCGCAGGAACTCCCAAGCTTATACCAATCCCGAGTCCTGTAACCACTAAAAACACAGGGATTTCGGGGGTTTATTTTCTTTTTTTACTTCAGGTTGATGATCTTCTTGGCGTCTTCGGGTTTTTTAACACCCTTGGCGATCGCCTGCTGTGCGGCCTGCTTGGCCTCCGGGATGCGACCTTCCGAATGCAGCACCTTGGCCAGATTCAAATAGGTCTCGCCATCCTTGGAAAGCGGTGCGGCCTTCTGCCAGTTTTCGATCGCCTTCGGTACATCGTCGCTGTAGTAATACGACTGGGCCAGGGCAAGGTATGTCTGATAATCCGGCTTGAGGATGCCTTTTTGCATACCCTCATTGATGACGGCGATGACGTCCTTTTCTTTGTTCTCGGTGTTGGCGTAGATGGAATACAGCTGCTTGTATTCCTTCTCTTCGGTCAACTGACCGGAGGCACGCAGCTTGTCCATCACCCCTGCGGCCTTGTCCATCTGGTCGGCCTGCATGTACATGTTGGCCAGGTTGAGCTGAGCCTTCTTGTCGTTGGGCGTCTTGGCGGCCAGCGCCTCGGCGGCAGCAACGGCTTCGCCGGTCTGGCCAGCTTCGGCGTAGGACGCCATCAGCAGCTGGTTCCAGCTGTCCTTGGGCTCGGGCGAGGCGGCGATGGCCTGCTTCAGCACCGGGATCGCTTCCTTGTAGCGCTCGGTCTGGTACAGCGCCTGGCCCTTGAGGATCAGATCTTCCGGACGCTGCGACTTGCTCTCTTCCAGATACTTGTCCAGCGTGGCCAGACCCTCGGCCTGCTGGTCGTCCTGCATCTGCAACTGCGCCAGCATCAGCATCGACTGGAACTGGCCGTTGTTGTCCAGCGCGTTCAGGCCGATGGCCTGCTGCAGGTACTTCTTGGCACCGGCGGTGTCGTCCAGATTGTAGGCAGCCTGCGCGGCCAGCTGCGCGGCCAGCGCCTTGTCGGCGTCGTTGGCAGCGCTGTTGGCCAGGATCTCATCGGTCTGGGTGCGCACGCCTGGGTAGTCTTCGCCCTTGTTGAAGGTTTCGATCAGCTTCTGCAGCTTGCTGCTCAACTTCGAGGACGGCTTGATCGTCGGTGCCTGGCGGGTCGACTGCGGGTACAGCTCCTCGGCCTTACCGCTCTTGGACTTGCGGCTGGCACGCTCGGAGGAACGGTCCGACTGCGCGACCGCATCGGTGACGACAGCCCCACCCAGCGACGCGGCAATGAACAGGGACAACAGGGCTTGCTTGCGGTTGAGCAGTTTCATGTTTCACCTCGGACGATCCGCCGTCGGGCGGTACGAAAAGCGGAATGGGCGCTGTACGAAAAATCTGAGCCGGCAAACTTAGCAGAAAGTCTCAGTTCCCGAAAACGGTTTCCATGTTGTGTTGCGGCAATCAGAAGCGGGAACGGATGTCTTAGCGTCGCTAACAGACCGTGACCAGTGTGGCAGCGCCCGTGCCACCAGGATAGGCAGCCACGCGTTGCATGGAACCGGTGTTCGTACGGGTTAGCGGTGGCCGTACGGATGTCGTTAGCAGCTCTAGCCACAACGCGGTATGCGCCCGCTTTGCTTGGCCTGCTGGTACACCGGTTCGAGCTGGGCGACGTCGGCCTGCAGCTCGCGGATGCGGTTGGCAGGGTCGGGGTGGGTCGACAGCCATTGCGGTTGGCGATTGCCGCTGGCGGCCATCATGTTCTGCCACAGCGTCACCGCCTGCGCCGGATCGAACCCGGCCTGGGCCATCAGACGTTGGCCGACCACATCGGCTTCGCTTTCCTGGGTACGCGAGCCGGGCAGCAGGAACACTGTCTGGGCGGTCATACCGCCAACCTGATTGACTGCGCTGGCCGCCCCATCGCCATAGGCGGCGCCGGCGAGTGCGCCGATGATGCCCAGGCCCGTCTGCGCGCCGAGCTGACGGGTGATGCGCTCTTCGTGATGGCGCGAAATCACATGGCCGATCTCATGTCCGAGCACGGCGGCGAGCTGATCCTGCGTCTTGGCGACGGTGAAGATGCCGGTGTTGACACCGACCTTGCCGCCAGGCAGGGCGAAGGCATTGGCTTCGTTATCCACGAACAGCGCGGTTTCCCACTTGGTTTGGCGCCATTGCGGCGGCAACTGCGCTACCAGTGCGTTGACCACGCACTGCACGTAGGCGTTCTGCTTGCCGTCGGTGCTGACTTTTTCCTTGGCCTTGGTCTGCGCAAAGGATTGCGCGCCCAACTGGTCCAATTGCTGTTGCGATACGCCGCCCACCACCTGTCGGCGGCCGGTGGGCGAAGTTGTGGTGGCGCACGCCGTCAGTGCAAGCACGGCAACAACGATCAACAGCCTAGCTTTCATTCGATCCCCCTAGAACCATGGGGGCATTCTGGCAGGCTCGTCTTAACTTTTCGTCAAACGGTTCCGTGCAGCCGATCGCGCATGCCAGGACGGAGCGATCGGTCGTCCAGAGCGTGCGGATCCATTCGTTGCCCAGGCGCCGCCCCGCTGCGGCTGGAGTCTCGTAGTTGACCGCTTTGGGCTCAGCCGAGCCCGAAAAAGTACAGCGCTGCCAGGGCCGTGGCGTTGTTGATGCCATGGGCGGCAATGGGCGCCCACAACGTGCCGGTGCGCCAGTACAGCCATGCGAACGCGGCCCCCATGCTGCCGTACACCAGCCACAGCTGCGCGATCGCGGCCGGGCCGTTACCGCTGATGCCGGGTACTTCGTGCACCAGCGCGAACGTCGCCCCGCTCAGCACGATGCCCAGCCACGGGCGGCCGGCAGCGAGCAGGCGCCCGAACAGCACGCGACGGAACAGCAGTTCTTCGTAAGCCGGTGCGATGACCACCGCAAACACCGTCAGTGCCAGCGGCCATTGCTGGAGCGCTTCTTCCATCAATGGCAGGTTGGTGGGCACCGGCTTGATGCCCAGCGCCGAGGCCGCCACGCTGACCAGGTTGCTGAGCAGGAACACGGCAGCGGCGATCAGCGCGGTCCAGCCCCAGGTGGAGGCGCGGCGTGCGGCAGCCCGTGAAGCGGTCCGTTCGGCAGCGGTGGCGCGGCGACGCCAGTAGTACAGCAGCAGCGCTGGCGTGGCCGTGCTGACCAGCGCGGTGAGCAGTTGCACCATCACGCCGGGTTGGCCGATGGCGGCCATGACCTCGGTGGGCGAGGGGGTCAGGCCCTGCGCCTTGGCTGCCTGTACATGGCCGAAGCCACGCACCGCGCCCCACAACGCAAAGCCGGCAATGTTGAGGGTCAACAGCAGGCCGGCGGCGATGAGTACGTCGACCCAGAAACCCACGAGCACGGGCAGGAGCGGCGGGGTGCCGACAACCATGCGTGGCGCCGGGGGCGGTGGAAGATCGGTGCGCATCGTCGTCCTGCGAACACCGCACCGGCCGCCACGCCGCGGTTGCGACGTGCTGGCCGGTGCTGGTGAATCAGATATCCAGGTTGGACACCTTCAGCGCGTTGTCCTCGATGAAGTCGCGGCGCGGTTCGACCACATCGCCCATCAAGGTGCTGAAGATCTGGTCGGCGGCCACCGCGTCCTCGATGCGCACCTGCAACAGACGACGCGTGTCGGGGTTGACCGTGGTTTCCCACAGCTGCTCGGCATTCATTTCGCCCAGGCCCTTGAAGCGCTGTACCTGGCGGCCCTTCTTGGCCTCGTCCAGCAACCAGGCGTGGGCCTGCGCGAAGCTGGTGATCGGGTGGCTCTTGTTGCCGCGCACGATCTGGGCGCCTTCGCGCACCAGGTCGTGCAAGGCCAGCGAGACCTCACGCAGCGGACGTAGCTCGCCGCTTTCGAACGCAGCCATCGGCAGCACCTGGGTGAACTCTTCGCCCATGTGGCGGCGGATGGCCATCAGGGTGGCAGGTGCGTTGTCGCTGCCCGGGTCGAAGCGCAACTGATAGCGTGCGGTACCCAGGGTGCCGCGGTTGAGCACTGCCTGGAGTGCATCCAGGGTCGGGTGCTGGTCGCCTTCGGCCTGCAGCTTTTCCACATCCAATGGCGGCAGGTCGATCAGCGCGGTGAGCAGAGCCGGGTCGTAGCGGTGGGCGTTGCGCGCGATCGCCTCGTTGGCGCTGGTGAACAGCATCAACAATTTTTCCAGCGCTTCGCCGGTGATCGGCGGCTCGTCGGTGGCCGGAATCAGCGCGGCACCTTCGACCGCATTGCTGGCCAGGTAGGCGTTGAGGGCCGCGTCGTCCTTCAGATACAGCTCGCTCTTGCCCTGCTTGAGCTTGTACAGCGGCGGCAGGCCGATGTAGATGTAGCCGCGCTCGATCAACTCAGGCATCTGCCGGTAGAAGAATGTCAGCAGCAGGGTACGGATGTGCGAGCCGTCGACGTCGGCGTCGGTCATCAGGATGATGCGGTGGTAGCGCAGCTTGTCCGGGTTGTACTCGTCGCGGCCGATGCCGGTGCCCAGCGCGGTGATCAGCGTGCCGACCTGGTCGGAGGCCAGCATGCGGTCGAAGCGGGCACGTTCCACATTGAGGATCTTGCCGCGCAGCGGCAGTACCGCTTGGTTCTTGCGGTTGCGACCCTGCTTGGCCGAGCCACCTGCCGAGTCACCCTCGACGATGAACAGTTCCGACAGGGCCGGATCCTTTTCCTGGCAGTCGGCCAGCTTGCCCGGCAGGCCGGCGATGTCCAGCGCACCCTTGCGGCGGGTCAGGTCGCGCGCCTTGCGCGCGGCTTCGCGTGCGCGCGCGGCATCGACGATCTTGCCGGTGATGGCCTTGGCTTCGTTCGGGTTCTCCTGCAGGAACTCCTGCAGGCGCGCGCCGAAGGCGTTCTCCACGGCCGGGCGCACGTCAGAGCTGACCAACTTTTCCTTGGTCTGCGAAGAGAAGCTGGGGTCGGGCACCTTGACCGAAAGCACCGCGATCATGCCTTCGCGCATGTCGTCGCCGGTGAGCGCGACCTTGGCCTGCTTGGCGATGCCGTTCTGTTCGATGTAGGTGCTGAGCACACGCGTCAGCGCCGCACGGAAACCGGCCAAGTGGGTGCCGCCGTCCTTCTGCGGAATATTGTTGGTGAAGCAATACATGGTTTCCTGGTAGGCGTCGGTCCACTGCAGGGCCACGTCCACCATGATGCCGTTGTGCTCGCCGGTCACCGAGATCACATTCGGGTGCAGTGGCGACTTCAGCTGCGCCAGATGCTCCACGAAGCTGCGGATGCCGCCTTCGTAATGGAAATCGTCGCGACGGCCTTCGCCCCGCTCGTCGATCAAGGTGATCTTGACGCCGGAATTCAGGAAGGACAGCTCACGCAGGCGCCGCGCCAGGATGTCGTAATGGAACTCGACGTCGCTGAAGATGGCCACGGACGGCTTGAAGCGCAGCGTGGTGCCGCGCTTGGTCGAGGCTTCCAGCTGCTTGAGCGGGTATTGCGGCTCGCCCAGCGCGTATTCCTGCTGGTAGTGGAAACCGTCGCGCCAGATATCCAGCCACAAGTGCTCGGACAACGCGTTGACCACCGAAACGCCCACGCCGTGCAGGCCACCGGACACCTTGTAGCTGTTGTCGTCGAACTTGCCGCCGGCGTGCAGTACGGTGAGGATCACCTCGGCCGCCGAGACGCCTTCTTCCTTGTGGATGTCGACCGGCACGCCGCGCCCGTTGTCGGAGACCGCCACCGAGCCATCGGCCAGGATCTTCACCACGATGTCGTCGGCATGCCCGGCGAGGGCTTCGTCCACCGAGTTGTCGACCACCTCAAACACCATGTGATGCAGACCGGTGCCGTCATGGACATCGCCGATATACATGCCGGGGCGCTTGCGGACGGCTTCCAGGCCACGCAACACGGTGATCTTGCTGGAGTCGTAGGTGCCGTTGGGTGTTGGCGGGGTGTTTTGTTCGTCGGTCATGCGCGTGCCGTTGGCTCCACAACACGGGCGAAGGCGGCGATAGCCGCTCCGCGCCGTGAGAAAAGGGGGATAGCGGACGAATTATACCAGCCGGCCCGTGCCGGCCGTTGTGGCTTAGTCGGGCACTGCCTGTGGCGCAATCTGGCCGTGTTCCACGTGGAACTGCTGCAAGATCGTGCCAGCATCTGCAAGGCCAGGCGGGGTTTCCGTTGCGGTGATGAGCACCTGCGCCGGGGCGGACGCCAGCCGCTGCAGCACGCGCCCCTGATGGTGCCGGTCCAGCTCCGAGCCCAGATCATCCAGGGCGATGACCGGCCATTCGCCGCGTTCGAAGGCGAAGTCTTCGGCCTGTGCGAGCAGGCAGGCAAGGGCGGTGAGCTTGGCCTGTCCCCGGGAAAGCGCGTCCCTGCCCGGAAGTGCCTGAAAGCTGGGCATCCAATCTGCGCGGTGCGGGCCTTGCGAGGTGTAACCGTTCTGACGGTCGCGCTCGCGAGCGAGCAAGAGAGCATCCGCCAGCGAAAGCTCGTGGCGCTTCCAGCCTGGAGCGAAGGCCAGCGCCGTCAGCCCCAGCGCCGGCGCGATCGCGTCTGCCACTGGAACCAGCCGTTCCTGCAGGCGTTCCAGGTAGCGCGTACGCCGGGAGGTCAAGCTTTCGCCGGACTCGGCGAGTTCGTGGTCCCACGCGTCGAGCATGCGCGTCTGCGCGCCCTGTTTCAGCAACGCATTGCGTTGCTTGAGCGCCCGGGCGTAGCGGCGCCACAGGGTTAGAAAATCGGGTTCCACGTGGAACAGACCCCAATCCAGGAAGCGACGGCGGGGTTCGCCCCCGCCACTGATCAACACGTGGCTGCCTGGCTCGAACGTCACCACCGCAAGCGCAGCGCAAAGAGAGCCCAGCTGCGCCACGTCCTCACCGTCCAGACGTCCCGTCCACTCCTGTCCGCTATGACGCAGGCCAGCTCGACGCGTCCGTTCGCCCGCCGCGCTGTCGCCTTCTTTCCACTCCACAAAGACTTCGAGGTCGTCGGCGCCTTGCTGGATCAGGCCGTCACGAACGCGCCCGCGGAAGCTGCGGCCGTAGGCCATCAGATGCAGCGCTTCCAGCACACTGGTCTTGCCCGCACCGTTGTCGCCAGTCAGCAGATTCAGGGCACTGGACGGATGAAGCTCGACGGTTTGAAACCGGCGAAGCCGATGAATGGACAACCGCACTACATGCATCGATCGGTGTGCTCTGGGCTGTAATCCGGCATGCCGGTCGGGTCGAAGGATACGGGATCGGCATGAAACCTGTGCAGACAGAGCCGCGCGGAAGGGCTGCACAGGCAGGGATAACATGTGGATAAAAACAGGCTCCATGGAAACAATCTTGCTTATCCACAGCTTGTGAGCCACAAATCGGGACGATAAGCACAGGGTTTCGCCCTATCAATCTCTTTTCAAAACAGCAACTTAACCTATTTTCCCGCGAAATCTGCGTCTACCATCACCACAAAGCTCTTAAGTTATTTATAGATTTAAAAGCAAAGTGCGATGTGCATAAGTCAAAAACGCGGAAAGCTGAACACGTTAACTTCATCCGGATGAGATGCGCGACGTAGACGCTGGCGGCCAGACTCGGTCCTCAACACATCTCGGATAAGCCGGCATCCTCAAACAAAAGTTCTCTTTAGAGACGACATTCCTTTTCTAGACTTGCTCTCGCATATCTACAGTTTAGCCGGTAGGGAGATCGAAAGCCGGGCAAAGAAACCGGATTGGATCGGGCTGGGTCGAGACTGGTTGGGACTGACTAAAGTCGCTAGGTGCTTAGCCCGCGCGTGTGTGTGAGGAAAGTTGCGAACTCGTGATGCCGGGCATGCGTGCCTGGTGCCCCTTCCTCCAAGTGCCGGGCGTGTACTCGTGGTGGGGAGTTGGGTCTTGCTTATGACCAGCTCGACGCTGTCGCCAACCGGCACCCTAGAATTCTGTAATGCGATGTGTCTTGGTCTCAAGGTTGGTTCCGATGTCCGGCGAACACAAGAACACTGAGCGGGAGCGCGGAGCGCGTTTGGTCGATCAAACGCAGTGAACGCATAGCACCCACGATTGCATCGGGGAGCACATCGCCTCAGAACACTAGCCATAGCAATGGCGCAGGCTGCGATGGACTTGGTGGCGACAGCCAGACCTGCCTGAGATAAACACAGCAAGCCTTTGCACAGCGCAAACAAAAAGCCCGGCATCCGCCGGGCTTCCCGTGTTCCACGTGGAACGGAGCGTCAGAGACGCAACGGCATCACCACATGACGCGACTTTTCGCTGCTGGCCTCACGCACCAATGCGGATGAGTTGGCGTCACGCAGCTGGATCACCACGTGCTCATCGCGCAACGCCGAAAGCGCGTCGAGCAAATAGTTGACGTTGAAGCCAATGGCCAGATCGTCGACCTTGGTATCGGCCTCGATCTCTTCCTGCGCCTCTTCCTGCTCGGGGTTATGCGCGCTGATCTTCAACTGACCCGGCGACACTTCCACGCGGACACCGCGATACTTTTCGTTGGACAGAATGGCCGCACGCTGCAGCGACGCGCGCAGCGCTTCACGATCCACCTTGACCTCGCGATCGGCGCCAATCGGAATCACTGCCTCGTAGTCCGGGAACCGCCCGTCGATGAGCTTCGACGTGAAGGTCACATCGCCGCGCTTGACGCGGATATGGCTGCGGCCCACTTCCA
The DNA here is from genome assembly GCF_041475645.2 of Xanthomonas sp. NCPPB 3569. Lineage (NCBI taxonomy): Bacteria > Pseudomonadati > Pseudomonadota > Gammaproteobacteria > Lysobacterales > Lysobacteraceae > Xanthomonas > Xanthomonas sp. NCPPB 3569. Next base: position 2,251 of record NZ_CM192969.1, on the reverse strand, counting down.
GCTCGACCTCGCGATCGGCACCTTCCAGCAGGCGCTGCAGCTCGGTCACGCCCTTGCGCGGCACGATGATCTGGCGCTTGGCGCCACCGGCCTTCTCCAATTCCATCTCGCACAGCGCCAGACGATGTCCGTCAGTGGCCACGCAGCGCAGCAAGCCGTCGCGCAGGTCGAACAACAGGCCATTGAGGTAGTAGCGCACGTCCTGCTGGGCCATGGCGAACGCGGTGCGCTCGATCAGCTCCTTGAGCCCGGCTTCGGGCACCACAACGCGCTCGGTCGCCTCGACTTCGTCCACGGACGGGAAGTCGTTGGAGGGCAACGTCGCCAAGGTGAAACGGCTCCGCCCGGCCTGCACGGTGACCTTGTCGCCGGTCTGCGAAATGGTCACGCGGCTGCCGTCGGGCAGGGCGCGCAGGATGTCGAACAGCTTGCGCGCCGGAATCGTGGTTTCGCCGTCCTGCGCGTCCTCCACCAGCGTGCGCGAGATCATTTCCACTTCCAGGTCGGTGCCGGTCAACGACACCTGTCCATCCTTGACCTGTACCAGCAAGTTGGCCAGGACGGGGAGGGTTTGACGGCGTTCGACCACATTGACCACTTGTGCCAATGGTTTGAGGAAGGCTTCGCGCTGCAGTGTAAAACGCATGTGGTTCCGTGCCCCTATGCTTTAAAAGATATGGAATAAATCAAAAGCTTGGTGGTGATGGTAGGGCCGTTTTCAGCGGATAACCACCATAACTGTTTGTTTCCAAAGACATTTCAGCATCTGAAACGCGTTGGACTAGTGCGCCTGAGCTGGTCGGAAAACCTGTGGATAGTTTCCGCGCCGGACTGCGGCACAACGTTATCCACAGATTCTCCCGCATTTGACCCCAACGTTTCCACGCTTTTTTCCAGCCTGGCGCCGATGGCAGCCGATGGCCTACTCGCTGAGCTTGCGAATCAGCTTTTCCCAGTCCTCTCGGAGCTTGCCGTCGGCCTCCATCAGCGTGCGGATCTGTCGGCAGGCATGCAGCACCGTGGTGTGGTCGCGGCCGGCGAAGGCGTCTCCGATCTCCGGCAGGCTGTGCTCGGTGAGCTCCTTGGCCAGCGCCATCGCCACCTGGCGCGGGCGCGCCAACGAGCGGGTGCGCCGCTTGGACAGCAAATCCTTCATCTGCAAGCCGTAGTAGTCGGCCACGGTCTTCTGGATGTTGGGGATGCCGATCGCCTGTTGCTGGGCGCGCAGCAGGTCACGCAGCGTCTCCTGGGCAAATTCCACCGTGATCGCGCGGCCGGTGAAGTTGGCACGCGCCACCAGGGTGTTGAGCGCCCCTTCCAGGTCGCGCACGTTGGAGCGCATCTTCTTGGCGATCAGGAAGGCCACATCGTCGGGAATCTCGGCGCCGCGCTCGCGCGCCTTGGCCAGCACGATCGCCGCGCGGGTCTCGAAGTCCGGGGGGTCGATCGCCACCGACAGGCCCCAGGCCAGGCGCGACTTCAGCCGCGGCTCCAGGCCTTCCACTTCGCGCGGATAGCGGTCGCAGGTCAGGATGATCTGCTGGCGGCCATCGAACAGCGCGTTGAAGGTGTGGAAGAACTCTTCCTGCGTGCGGTCCTTGCCGGCGAAGAACTGGATGTCGTCGATCAGCAGCGCATCGATCTGCTGGAACTGGCGCTTGAACTGGTCCATCGCCTTGTCCTGCAGCGCCCGGATCATCGCGCTGAAGAACTGTTCCGAACGCAGGTACATCACCTTGGCGGCCGGGTTGGCCTGGCGCAGCGCATTGCCGGCCGCGAACATCAGGTGGGTCTTGCCCAGGCCGGTGCTGCCGTACAGCAGCAACGGGTTGTGCGCGCGGTCGCCGGGTTTCTGCGCCGCCTGGATCGCCGCCGCCAGACCCAGCTGGTTGCTGCGGCCTTCGACGAAGTTGGCGAAGGTGTAATGCGAATCCAGGTTGCCGGCGAACGGCACGATCGGTGCAGCCTGCGGCGCACTCGGCGTCGCCACGGGTGCCGGAGCCGGCTCCGGCGCACGCGGACGCGAACCAACCGCCAGCGCGACTTCGCCATTACCGGCGAAATACGCCAGCAATTCGCGAATGCGCGGCAGGTACCGTTCGCGAACCTGGTCGACGATGAAGGCGTTCGGGGCGTACAGCACGATGCTGTCGCCGCGATCTTCGGCTTGCAGGGGTTTCAACCAGGTATGGACATCTTCGGGCGGGAATTCGGCTTCGAGACGTTCCAGACAGCGGGGCCAAGCATCCAT